>NZ_BDDE01000014.1 GCF_008327685.1 Actinomadura sp. K4S16 | reverse complement strand
GCGCGAACTCGCCGACGACACGCTCGCCTGGTTCGACGGCCCTGCGTGGGCCCAACGGGATCGTCGTTGAGGCGATGCCGCCGGGCGTCGCGGTGACGGGCCGGGTCCCGTCTCAATGATCCGGCGCCGCCTCGGCCGGCCGCCCGTAGAGGGTGGTGGTCCAGGCGTTGGTGAGGACGTCGACGAGGGTGTCCTCGTCGTCGAAGGGCGGGATCCCGGCCGCGGCCAGATAGTAGAGCCGCTCGCCGTGCCAGGTCAGTGACGCGGCGATGGCGCGCACGTTCATCCCGGCGAGTCGTTCCATGGCCTGCGGGTCGGACCGGATACGCGTCACGGCGGCTTCGGTGAAGAGGTCCATCTGTTCGAGCCAGAGAGCTCGCAGGTCCGCGTCGGAGGCCCAGTTCTCCACGATCGCCGTGAGGACGCCCGCGTTGTCGCGCCACAGCCGGGCGCCTTCCCGCGTCCCCGCTCGCAGCGCGGTGATCGGGTCCTGCCGTCCGCCGGTCCAGGGATCGGCGGCCTGCCGGCCCTGCGCCACGGCCCGTCGTACCAGCTCGGCCAGCACGGCCTGCTTGTTGGGGAAGTAGAAGTAGAAGCTGGCGCGGGACACCCCGGCGGCGGTCAGGACGTCGGCGACGCTGAGGCTGTCGAACCGGCGCTCCCGCAGCAGCTCGCGCGTCGCCGACAGGATCTGCTCCCGGGTTCGGCCGGAGGCGGGCGGCGTGTCCGATCGGCGAGCGGGCGGGGTGGAGCGCTTGGCGGCCATTTTAAGATCATACGCCATGTCTATACGCTATGTCCGTACAACGTGTATGGTCCGCTCCATGGCAGATATCGCGATTCATCTGGTCGTCACCGATCCCGACCGGGCGGCCGTCTGGTACGCCGAGGCGTTGGGCGCACGCGAGACGAGCCGCATAACCCTTCCCGGCGGGCCGACGCTGACCGTCGAACTGCGGCTCGGCGACACCGTCCTGGCGGTGGCGGGAGAGATGCCCGAACGCGGCATGCGCGCACCGGCCGTCCTCGGTGGCACCCCCGCCGCGCTGCATGTCGACGTCTCCGACGTCGACGCGGCATGGGCGCGGGCGACGGCGGCCGGTGCCACGGTCTTCGAGCCGGTGCACGACGCGTTCTGGGGTGATCGCACCGGCCAGTTCCTTGATCCGTTCGGGCACCGGTGGGCGCTGGACCAGCACGTGCGCGACGTGCCGCACGAGGAGGTCGTCGCGCGGGCCGCGCAGATGTTCTCCGGGTCGGAGGAGGCATGAGGTACCGCACGCTGGGCGCCAGCGGCCTACGGGTCTCCGAGGCGATCCTGGGTGCGATGACCTTCGGCGAACAGGGCGGAGTGGGCGCGCCCCTGCCCGAGTGCCGCCGGATGCTCGACCAGTACGCCGAAGCCGGCGGAAACATGATCGACACCGCGGTGAACTACCGCGACGGGGCCAGCGAGGACTTCCTCGGCGAACTCCTGGAAGGCCGGCGGGACTCGTTCGTGCTCGGCACCAAGTACACCGTCTCCCGCGACCGCAATGATCCGAACGCGGCCGGCAACCAGCGCAAGAATCTGCGCGCATCGCTGGAGACCAGCCTGCGCCGGCTGCGCACCGACTACCTCGACGTGTACTGGGTGCACATGTGGGACCGGCACACGCCGGTCGAGGAGACAATGCGCGCGCTCGACGACGCGGTCCAGGCCGGCAAGGTGCTGTACGTGGGGATCTCCGATGCCCCCGCCTGGGTCGTCGCGCACGCCAACACGCTGGCCCAGTGCCGCAGCTGGAGCCGGTTCATCGCTCTGCAGGTCCCCTACAGCCTGCTGAAGCGCGATATCGAACGAGACCTGCTGCCGATGGCCGAGATGCTCGGACTCGGCGTCACGGCCTGGAGCCCGCTGGCCGGCGGGGTGCTGTCGGGAAAGTACACCCGATCGGGGACCTCCGGCGGCCGGCTCGCCGGCGCACCCCTCTCGGACGGCGACCACGCCGTCGCCCGCGTTGTCGGAGAGGCCGCCGACGAGCTCGGAGCCACGCCGGCGCAGGTGGCGATCGCTTGGACGATGAGCCGTTCGCCCATCGTCCAGCCCATCATCGGGGCGCGCACCAGTGATCAGCTGCGCGAGAACCTCGCCGCCGTCGACCTCGCCCTCCCGCCCGAGATCGTCACTCGCCTGACCGAGGCCACCGAGTTCACGCCCGGTTTCCCGAACGACTTCATCGCCGAGACCTCTCCATGGGTCTTCGGCTCCGCCTTCACCGCCCTTGCCTCGTCCCACGCGTCCTCCCCGTGAGGCGGGCCGAAACATGATCATGCTCGGCGCGCGGTGATGCCGGGCGGCGGCGGGCCGCCCGGCAGTGCACCGGCGTTGCGAATCAGGTCAGCGGGGTGCTGGACAGGACGCGGCGCAGGACGCTCCAGGAGAGGTCGGAGTGGGTCGTGAACTTGTCCCGCTCCTGGTTGTCCTCGCGGATGTAGTCGAAGACGTTGCGGTTGTGGCTCTCGCCGTCGTTGATCTCGATGGCGGTCTCGTCGGGGTTGAGGTACACGTGGAAGCTGGCGCCGAACTCGTCGGTGGAGTTCACGAAGCCCGGGCCGGTGGTGCCGTCGCCGCCGTCCATGGGGCAGAACACCCGGTGCACGGCGTAGGTCTCCTTGGTGAGCCAGGCGCACTGCCCCGGGGTGAGGGTGACCAGGCCGAGCTTGGTGGCGTCCCAGTCCAGGTCGTCGTAGAGCATGACGTCGAGCTGGCCGGCGAGGCAGAAGACGATCCCGGACGTGTGCCCGTGGGAGTGGATGGGCGAGTAGTGCTGCGCCGGCCAGATCTCCAGCACCACCGGTGAGCCGATGTCGCCTTCGGTGTCGTCGAGGCTGTCGAGGTGCCCGTGTTCGGTCGCCAGATGGTCGAAGTCTCCCCGGCCGGTGCAGGCGACGCGGATGTAGGGCGGGTGCGAGTCGTCCTTGTCGTTCTTCTTCAGCAGGATCCGGCGCAGGAGCCCCATGTCCTCGTCGCTCTCGGAGGGGGCAAGGTGCTTGCGCATCGCCTCCACCTCCCACGCGGAGAGCCGCAGGTCCGCGGCCTTCCGCGCCAGGTCCATCACCGCGGGCGGGATCATCAGCTGCCGGTTGTACTCGTCGAACGACGTCGCCTGCCCGATCACCGGCGACGGGACGGCCCGCGCGCCCTGCAGGCGCAGTCGCCGCTCCTCTTCCTTGGTGATGTGGAAGGGGTACGCCCCCTCGACCTCGTCGAGGGTGTCGGCGGAGTGCGTGGCGTTGGTCATGATCATGACGGACTCCTGTCGCGGGGGGCTTGGTCCACCGGGACCACTCGATGCGGCACGAGCCTTCCACCGCCCCAAAAGCCCGAACAATCACCACCACAACCATGTATATGTCACTAGGAGTAATCATGTGGAAGCGTTAGGGAAAGACCGGGCGACCGGCGTTCCGGAGCGGTCCTCGCCGACTGGCGGCCGGGGCGCAGCGGGCCGGACGACCTCACCGCGGACCCGGCCGCGGCGCGTCAGCGCCGTCCGGTGACGGCGCGCTCCTCCTGTTCGAGGATCTCCACGAGCGGTATGTCGTCGTAGTTGGTCAGGACGACGCCGACCCAGCCGGTGTCGGGGTAGATGTTCCAGTTGGCGCCGCTGCCGGCGGTGCCGCCGCCGCGCCCGAACTGCCACTGGCCGTTGACGATGCGCATCGGCCCCGTGTAGCCCTCGAAAGACGCGTCGGCGGAGGCCGCCCGGCGGCCCCCGCCGTTCTCCTGCGGAGCCAGGGGGTACTTGGCCCCGGTGAGCAGGTCGGCGTAGGGCCGGTCCAGCACTTTGCCTTCCTGCAGGGCCTGCGCGAACCGGACCAGGTCGCGCGCGGTGGCGAAGCCGTCGTCGCTCGCGTAGCCGATGAAGGCGCGGCCCGGGTTCTTGCCTGCTATCTCCGGCTGCACGCTGCCCTTGTCCAGGTTGCGGACGGCGTCCACCCGGCCCCCGTCGGCCTGCCGCATGTACGAGTGCGCGATGTGCTCGTCGGCGAGCCATTGCGGCCTGGTGTAGAACCCCGAGCCGCTCATGCCGCAGCGCGCGAAGATGTGCTCGTGCACGTAGTCCCAGTAGGTCATGCCAGTCACGGCCTCCACGATCTGGGCGGCCATGGAGAGCCCGACGCCCCCGCCCGCGATGTGGCCCTGGTTGGCCGAGCCGGGCGGGACCACCAGCCTCGCCTGCCGGATCCACTGCCGGTTGAACTCGTGCACTTCCTCCTTGCCGTTGAAGACGCGGCGCAGGTCCAGTTCCGGGGCGTCCATCCCGCCGGAGGTGGTGAGCAGATGGTGGATCGTCACCCGCTCCGCGATCTCCTTGTCGATGCCCGTCAGGTGGGCGCCCACCGTGTCCGCCAGATTCACCTTGCCCTGCTGTGCCAGCTGCAGGACGGCCACCGCCAGGAACGGCTGGATCGCTGAGGAGAGGTTGACCGCGATGCCCTCGTGGTTGCGGACCCCTCTCTCCTTGTCGGCCATGCCGTAGCTGCGCGACAGCACCGTCCGTCCCCGGTGCGACAGGAGCACCACGCCGGAGAACTTGTCCTCGGCGGCCAGGTTCGCGACGAACCGGTCGTAGGCCCCGCCGGGCCGAGTGGCCGGCGGGATGTCGGAGGCGGCCGGGGCCTCGTCGGCGTGGCCGCTTCGGGCGTCTGCCAGCGGCGCGCCGGCCGCCACCACGCCGGCGGCCGCCAGCCCGCCCCATCCGAGCAGCCGCCGCCGGTCCATCCCGGGTGCGGAATCCGAGCCCATGATCACGCCTTTCCCCTGCTCGACGAACCGGCCTTGGATGCGCTGTGTTTCATGCCTCCACTGAAGTCGGGGGCCTGTTGCGGTGGCGTATGCGGTTCTCGATACGCCCGCGATATGCGGCATCAAGGCATCGAGGAATCGGCGCAAGCCGACGGCGGGACCGCTGCCGATCGTCGGGACGGCCCGGCGGGCGGCTTCCAGGGCCGGCGTGCCGGTCACCGGGGGCGGCAGTGGCGGCCTGTTCGCAGGTTCGTCGTGGCGTTGGCGATGACGGTGTCGAGGCGGTCCCGTGTGCCCGCCAGATCGGTGATCTGCCGGTCGATGCGGTCCCGTTCGACCGAGAGGCGGTCGAGCAGTTCCGGTGTGGCCTCGCCGTCCACGACGCACGGCAGCAGGTCCCGGATCGACCTGCTCGCCAGCCCGGCGGCGTACAGACGCTGTGAGGGTCTCCGCGCCGGTGACCGGAAGCGAACTGCCCCTCGTCGTCTTCTCGCACGGCTTCGGCTCGTCGCTGGACGGCTACGGGCCTCTGGCCGACTTCTGGGCCGCGCACGGCTTCGTGGTCGTGCAGCCCACCCACCTCGACTCCAGGACGGTGGGCCTTCCCCAGGACGATCCCCGCACTCCGCGGCTCTGGCGGTTTCGCGCCGAGGACATGAAGCGTGTCCTCGACCGGCTCGATCTGCTGGAAGCCGCCGTGCCCGGTCTCAGCGGCCGTCTCGACCGCGGCCGCATCGCCGCCGCCGGGCACTCCTTCGGCGGCCAGACGGCGGGCAACCTGCTGGGCCTGCGCGTCCTCGATCCGGGAGGCGGACGGGGCGAGGACCTCTCCGATCCGCGGATCACGGCGGGGGTGCTGCTCGCCACGGCCGGAAGGGGCGGAGCGGACCTGACGCCGTTCGCGGCCGAGCACTTCCCGTTCATGGACCCCGACTCCGCGGACATGACCACGCCGGCCCTCGTGGTCGCCGGTGAGAACGACGACTCCCCGCTGTCGGTCCGGGGACCGGAGTGGCTCGCCGACCCGTACTTCCTGAGCCCGGGGCCCAAGAGCCTGCTCACCCTGTCCGGGGCCGAACACTCGCTCGGCGGGATCGCCGGCTACGAGGTCCGGGAGACGACGGACGAGAACCCCGAACGGGTCGCCCTGATCCAGCGGGTCACCTGGGCCTACCTTCGCCATGCGCTCGGCGTCGACGACGCGGGTTGGACCGCGGCGCAGAAGGCCTTGGCGGACGGCGCGAACCCCATGGGCCGCCTCGAATCCAAGTGAAGCGCTGAGGACCCGGTCACCGCCGTTCGCGTCATCGGACGGCCAGGTCGAAGCGGTCCTTGAGGCCGGTGAGGCGTTCGAGGGGTTCGTTGGCGAACACGAGCCGCAGGTAGTGCGTTCCGCTGGGGCCCCAGCCGTCCATGGGGGTGGCCGCGGTCTTCGCCCGGTGGAAGAGGCGCCGGGACAGCTCGGCGGCGGTCAGATCCAGGGGCCTCGTGTCGATGAGGAGTGACCAGCCGCCGTGCGGCCGGATGACCGGGTGGCCGGCGAGCTGGTCCAGGACCCGCTCGCAGCGCCGCTGCCATTCGGCGGTGGCGGCGGCGACGTCGGCCTCGGCGTCGGGCGCGTCCAGCGCGGCGGCCACGGCGTTCTGGGCGAGGCCGACCTGGCAGACGACGTTGGTCAGGCCGACCATGCGGATGTCGGCGACGATCGGGGCCGGGCCCACGACCCAGCCGACGCGCCAGCCGATGAGCCGCAGCTCCTTCGAGGCCGAGCCGACGGTGATGGTGCGCGCCGCCAGGCCGTCGTGGGCCGCGGGGTGGCTGGGAGGACGGCCGTCGAAGCGGATGCGCTCCATGGCCGCGTCATAGATCAGCCAGGCGTCGTGGCGCTCGCAGGCGCCGGCGAGGGCGGACCAGTGGCGGTCGTCCAGGACGAGGCCCGTCGGCATCGCCGGGCCCATCATCAGGACCGCCGCCGTCTCGGGGCCGACGGCACCGGCGAGCCGTTCGGCGTCGATGGTCCAGCCGTCCGCGGTGGGCTCCGCGGGGACGAACCGCGGAACGCCGCCCGCCAGCCGCACCCTGTTGACCAGACCGGCGTAGATGGGGTCGCACAACACGACCTCCTGCCCTGGTTCCACCGTCGCCAGCAGCGTGTTGAGGATGCCGTTGAGCCCGCCGGCCACGCTGACGCACTCGGTGGCGGGGTCGTAGTGACGTCCCGCGATTCGTCCCACGTGCGCCGCGGCGGCCTCGCGAAGGGAGCGGTGCCCCTGGAACGGCAGATAGCTGTTGGCCGCGTCGTCGTCGACGGCCGCATGCGTGGCGGCGAGGGCGACGGCGGGCGGCCGGAGGTCGGTGTCGAGGTTCTCCAGCCGCAGGAACTCCGGGTCGTTCACGGCGTCGGCCGCGTCACCGACGGCGTCCACGCCGATGCCCGGGATGTCGCGCAACCGCGTCACCGTCATGACCGCCTCCACCGTCGTTCAGTTTCACTGGTACAGACATACCACTATGCTGATACGCATGGATTCTGCGCAAGTGGTGGGGCGGAACGTGCACCGGCTGCGGACGGCGGCGGGGATATCGCTGGCCGACCTGGCGTCCGCCAGCGGCATCAGCAAGACCACGCTGCACGGCATCGAACAGGGCCAGGGCAACCCGACCCTGAGCACCCTGTGGGCCATGGCCACCGCGCTGAAGGCGTCCCTCGGCGAACTGCTGGAAGCGCCCCCCTCGACGCTGGAGGTGGTCCGCGCCGGTGACCGGCGGCCGCGGGTCGAGGGCGACGCGGTCAGCGCGCGCCTCCTCCACCGCATCAGGCTGCGCGGCACCGTGGAGGTCTACGACATCGCCATCGCCGAGAGCACCCAGCACTCCGACGCCCACCTGCCCGGTGTGGAGGAATGCCTCGTGCTCACCCGGGGACGCGTCACCACGGGCCCGGCCGCGTCCCCCACCGACCTGTCCGAAGGCGATTCCATCCGGTTCGACGCCGCCCACCCGCACCTGTACCGAGGTCACACCGCGGACGCCCGCGCCGTCCTCCTGATGATCCACCCCGAGAACTGACGCACGACCCCGGCGCCAAGACCACCGCACGAGTGGTCCGCGCCGAGGCCGGTTGGCCATCACGTCCTCTGGTCGGCGGCACACGCGCAGCGCAACGGCAACCCGCGCGAAGCTTGATGGGCGCTCCGGGGGACGGGGTACGGAGATGGCATGACGTCGGTAGAGCGACTTTCACCTCCCCTGTTCGACGGCGACCTGGTGTTCGGGGGCCCGGCCCTTGAGGCCGCGGCGGACGACTTCGGGCATCTCGTCCGGCGGGAGCCGCTGGCGGTGGTCAGGCCGCGCACGGCGGCGGACGTCGTCCGCGCGACCCGATGGGCCGCCGAGCGGGGATGGAAGATCGCGCCCCGCGGGGAAGGGCACTCCCTCTACGGCCGGGCGCAGGTGGACGGCGGCATCGTCGTCGACATGAGCGGGCTGAACGGCGTCCACGACCTCGGCGAGGACCAGGTGGCCGTGGACGCCGGCGCGACATGGCGCTCGGTCCTGGCCGGGACGCTGCCGCGCGGGCTCACGCCGCCGGTGCTGACCAACTTCCTCGACCTGTCGGTGGGCGGCACCCTGTCGGTCGGCGGGCTCGGCGGCACGACCCACCGGTACGGGCTCCAGACCGACCAGGTGCTCGAACTGGAGGTGGTCACCGGCGACGGGCGGCTCCTGACGTGCTCGGCGCACGAACGGACCGACCTGTTCGACGCGGTGCGCGCCGGGCTGGGCCAGTTCGGGACCATCACCCGTGCGCGCCTCGCCCTCATGCCCGCACCCGAACGGGTCCGCCGCTACACCCTCGCCTATCCGGACCTCGCGGGCCTGGTGCGCGACCAGCGGCTGGTCGTCGAGGACGGCCGGGCGGAGCACCTGCAAGGAGCGATCCTCGCCGGAGGCGCGGGCCGGCAGTACCAGCTGGAGATGGTCGTCTTCGCCCGGGACGGCGAGCTGCCGCCCGACGCCGAGGTGCTCGCCGGTCTCACCGACGACCGGGCAGGGGGACGCGTGGAAGAGCAGTCCTACTGGGAGTACGCGCTGTCCTTCGACGCCCTGGAGTCGGCCCTGCGTTCGACCGGTCAATGGTCGAACCCCCATCCCTGGCTGCTCACCGTCCTGCCGGGCTCCACCGCGGAACGGATCGCGGGCGACATCCTGGGCACCCTCACCGCGGACGACCTGGGCGAGTACGGCCGGGTGACGTTCTATCCGATCCCGACCGGCCGGATCACGACGCCGTTCCTCCGCCTCCCTGCCGAGGAGACGGTGTTCCCGTTCAACCTCGTCCGGTTCCCCGTGGATGATGATCCAGCGCAGGCCGAGCGGATGGTGACGCAGAACCGCGTGCTCTACGACCGGGTGCGTGCGGCGGGCGGCGTGCTCTACCCGGTCAGCGGGTTCCCCTTCACGCCCGACGACTGGCGCGACCACTTCGGCGAGCGGTGGCCCGCCTTCCGTTCCGCCAAGGAGCGGTTCGACCCCGGTCGCGTTCTGACGCCAGGCCAGGGCGTCTTCGCGGCCGCCCCGTCGCCGTGACCGGGTGGCGCCGGCTCTCGTAAGGACCGGCGCCCCGGAGACCGCGGGCAGGGGTCAGTCCTTGCCGGCGGAGGGCTTGAGCCGGTACGACAGCAGCACGATGCCGGAGTCGAACGTCCGGGTCTCGACGACGTCGAACATGGCGTGGGTGTCCTGCCGGAAGAGCAGCCCCTCCTCGTCGGCCTTCCCGACGAAGAACGGGTGGACCCAGAGCCGGAGCTCGTCGAGCAGTCCGTGCCGCATCAGGGTGTGGGAGAGGCGGCCGAACCCGTACAGGAGGATGTCCCCGCCGGGCTGCTCCTTCAGGCGGGAGATCTCGCCGACCACGTCGCCGCCGATGACGACGGAGTTGTCCCAGTCGGCCTTCTCGAGGGTGGACGAGACGACGTACTTCGTCACCGCGTTCATCTTGTCGGTGTAGGGGTCGCCGGACCGCCCCTTCCACACCGAGGCGAAGCTGTCGTAGGTATGCCGGCCCAGGAGGACGCCGTCGCAGCCGAGCAGCAGCTCCGTCTGCGCGCCGGAGTCGCCGCCCCCGAGGGACGGCCAGTCCTGCGGGTCCTGGATGACACCGTCGATCGAGACGAACGCGGAGTTGATGATGCGTCGCACGTGATTCTCCGATCCGGGACGTGTGGGTGATCGCCGTATGCCGCAAGTCTCCGGGGCGGGCGGGCGCCGGGACATCCGTGCCGCCACGGAGACGGCACGGAAGCCGCCACCGGAGTTCTCCGGATTGGTAAGACTGGCGTGATGACCCCCCAGCGTCCGGTCCAGGTGTCCAAACGTGAGGCGGAGGTCCTCGCGGCGCTCGGCGAGCGGCTGTCGAACGTCCAGATCGCCGGCAGGCTCCACATCTCCGTGCGGACCGTCGAGAGCCACATCTCCTCGCTCCTGCGCAAGTACGGCGCGGCCGACCGGTGGGAGCTGGCGGAGGAGTCGCGGCGGGGGACGCCCCCGCCGGGGCACATCGCCGGCCTGCCGGCCGCGCGGACCACGTTCCTCGGGCGCGCCGAGGAGATCGCGACGGTGCTCGGCCTGCTGGAGGGCGAGCGGCTGGTCACCCTCCTCGGCGCCGGCGGGATCGGCAAGACGCGGCTGGCGGCGGCGGCCGCGGAGGCGGCCGCGCCCGCGTTCCCGCTCGGCGGCGCGTTCGTCGACCTGGTGCCGGTCGCCGAGGGGTTCGTCGCGCAGGCGGCGGCGTCCGCGCTCGGCGTGACCCAGCGGCCCGGCCAGGCGCTGGAGGACGCCATCGCCCGCCGCCTCGCGCGGGGCCGGACACTGCTGGTCCTGGACAACTGCGAGCATCTCCTCGACGCCGCCGCCGAGTTCGCCGACCGGCTGCTGACGGCCTGCCCCACCCTGACCGTCCTGGCCACGAGCCGCGAGCGCGTCGGCGTGCAGGGCGAGCGGACCGTTCCCGTCCCGCCGCTACCCACGGGCTCCGACGCCGAACGGCTCTTCCTGGACCGCGCCGCCGCGGCCGATCCGGGGTTCACGGCCGCCCGCGCGGACGTCGCCGAGATCTGCCGCCGGCTGGACGGGATGCCGCTGGCGATCGAGCTCGCGGCGGCGCGCGGCGCGTCCCTCGGGGCGGGCGGGCTGCTGTCGGCGCTGGACGACGTGCTGCGGCTGCTGGCCGGAGGGCGCGGGCCGGTGGAGCGGCACCGGTCCCTGCGCGCGGTCATCCGCTGGAGCCACGACCTGCTGACCGAGGACGAGAAGGACCTGTTCGAGTGCCTTTCGGTATTCGTCGGCGGGTTCGACCTGGCGGCCGCGGGCGCCGTCTTCCCCGGCCTCGGCGCTGGGGCGGTCGCCGACCTGCTCGGGCGGCTGGTCGACAAGAGCCTCGTCGTCCGGACCGCGGAGGGCCGGTGGCGCATGCTGGAGACCGTCCGCGCGTTCGCCGCGGAGCGGCTGGTCGCCGGGGCCGCGCGGGGGGTCGTCCGCCGGCGGTACCTGGGATGGGCCGCGGACACCGCCGACGAACTCGAAGGCCTGCTGGACGGCGATTGGCGCGCCCGCTTCGACGCCGTCGCCGACGACCTGCGCGCGGCGCTCGCGGGTGCGCCGCCGGGCCGGGCGGAGGTGCCGCACCGCCTCGCCCGGTCGCTGGGGCATCTCACCTATGCCCGCCGGTTCCTCGACGAGGCGCCCGGCCATTACCGGGAGGCGGCCCGGCGGGCACCGACCCCGAACGAGGCGGCGCTCGATCTGCGGGACGCCGCGGACGCCGCGCACGCCCTGATCGAGACCGGACGGGCCTTCGACCTCCTGCTGGAGTCGGCGGAGCAGTCCCGCAGTGCGGGTGACGGCGACGGCGAGGCGGTGACCCTTGCCTTCGCCGTCGTGACCGCCGAGCGGCACCCTTCCGGATTCGACACCGAGATCCCCCACGAGCGCCTGCGGGGACTGCTGGCACGGGCCCGCGCCGCCGGGGACGCCCGCGACCGGGTCGTGGCGGCGCATGTCGCCGCGGCCAGGGCGTGGAACCACGGCGCCGAGAAGGTGACCCCGGACCCGTCCCTGGCCGAGGACGCGTTGGCCGCCGCCAGGGCCACCGGCGACCCGGTCCTGCTGTCGGCCGCGCTGGACGCGTCCGGCATCGCCGCCCTGACCGAGGGCCGGTTCCGGGCGGCGCACCGGATCGCCGCCGAACGCGTCGGCCTGCTCCCGGCGATGCCGCGCGACGTCCCGTACACCGCCCCGGAGATCACCGACACGTACCACATGGCCACGGCCTGCGCCGTCGCGGCCGGCGACCTGCCCGCGGCCCTGTCGGCGGCCCGGCTCGCCGCGTCCGACGACCTCATCGGCGACCGGTCGCCCGTCGCGATGAGCACCCTCGTCCAGGCGCTGGTCCTCATGGGCGACCTCGACGGGGCGCTGTCGCAAGCGGGCACGCTGTGGGACGCCTGCGAGGACGCCGGAAGCCCGCTCGCGTGGACGGCGCCCTCGGTCGCCGCCGTCGCCCTGGCCCACGGACTCCTCGGCGACGAGGACGGCCTCCGGCTGTGGCGCGCCCGCGCGGAACGGATCGCCGGGGACGCCCGGTCCCGCTACCTGGCCTCCTACGCGGCGTTCGTCGACGCCCGGACCGCTTTGCGGGCCGTTCGGACCGAAGAGGCTCCGGCCCTGGTGGAACGGGCTTTCGCCGCGTTCCCGCCCCAGGACTGGTACCGGGGGTACGCGCGCGCGGCCGGGGCCGAACTCGCCGTCGCCGCCGGCCTGCCCGACGCCCCGGAGCGCCTGGCCGCCGCGTCGGACGCCGCCGCGGAGAACGAGTGGGCCGCCGCCTGCCTCGCCCGCGCCTCCGGGCGCCTCCACCGCGACACCGGTGAACTCACCGGCTCGGCCCGCGCATGGGAGCGCGTCGGCGCCCGCCACGAACACGCCTGCACCCTCGCCCTGATCGAGGACCTGCGCGCCGACCCCTGAGCCTCGCGGGCGCGGCCGGGATCTCAGGTGGGAGCGCGCGGATGCTGGGTAGCGCGACTGCATGGACAGGATGACGCGCGGGCTGGTCGCCGGAGCGGCTGGGACCACCGCACTCAACATGGTGACCTATCTCGATATGGCCCTCCGGGGGCGGCCGGCCAGCAGCACGCCCGAGCAGAGCGTGGAGAAGCTGGCCGACGCCGCCGGGGTCGACCTGGGCGAAGGGGAGAAGGCCGAGAACCGCAAGGCCGGGCTCGGCCCGATGCTCGGCTTCGGCACGGGCCTCGGCGCCGGGCTGGTCTACGGCCTGCTGGCGGGACGCCGGCGCCTCCCGCGGCCGGTCGGGACGGCCGTCCTGACCGGGCTGGCCATGGCCGGATCGAGCGTCCCGATGACCGCCCTCGGCCTGACCGACCCCCGCGAGTGGTCGGCGTCGGACTGGGCGTCCGACGCCGTCCCCCACCTGGCGTACGGCGCGGTGGCCGCCCTCGTCTACGACGCGCTCAACTAGTCAGGAGAGCGTTCGCAGGGTGGCTCACGGGCTTGGGGCGGTGAACGGGGGCTCGTCCTGCGCGCAGGTGGTGCCGGGTGCGGGAAGCTTCCCGGTCACCAGGTAGGCCGCCTGGTGGTCGTCGGCGCAGGTGCTCCTGTTCTGGATGGCACTGTGTCCGTATCCCTCGACCGTGAGGAGCCGGGCTCGGGACAGTTCTCTCGTCAGGGCCACCGAGTTGGCGTAGGGCGTCTGCGGGTCGTGGGTCACGCCGATCACCAGGACCGGGGCGGACGTGCGCCGGTTCCAGGGGCCGGCGTAGCGGTCGCGGTCGGTGAACGCCCAGTCCGCGCACACAACCAGTTTCCAGGCGGACATGCGTCCCGCGTCGCCGGAGCGGCCCTGGGCCCAGGCGGCCTGCGCGGGGTAGGACGAAGGGTCGCGCGGGTTCGGGCTCTCCGAGCAGGCGATCGCGGCGAACTGCTCGGGACCGTCGTACCTGTCTCCGGTGTCCTGGACGCGGGTGTGGTGCGGGGCGCGAGGAGCGGTGCCGTGGGCGCCCTGCCAGAGCGTCTGCAGGAGCTCTGCGCCCTGGGGCCACCCGGCGTCCACCGCGCCGGGGATCGCCGTCGTGGCCTCCAGCGTCCACGAGACGGCGGCCACGGTCGAGGCGTACGTGTAGGTCTCGTCTCCGACCTGGACCGGTTGGTGGCGCAGTGCTTCGAGGAGAGCGTCGTACTTGGCGTGGGTCCCTTCGGCGGTGCCGGTGGAGAACGGGCAGCGGGCGGACCCGGCCCGGCCGCACAGGTCGAGGAAGGCGTTCAGCGTCCGCATCCGGTCCACGTCCTCGCGCAGGCGCAAGGCCGTGCCCAGCCGCCTGGCCTCCCCGTGCCGTCCCTTGGTGTACGCCACCGGTTCCAGGACGCTGTCGAGGACCATCGCGCGGACCCGCCCCGGGAACAGGTTCGCGTAGGTCGCGCCGATCAGCGTGCCGTACGAAAGGCCGTAGTAGCTGAGCTTGGGATCGCCGACGGCCCGGCGGAGCAGATCCATGTCCCTGGCCGTGTTCGCCGTGGAGACATGGGACAGCAGGGCCGGATCGCGCGTCGCGCACGCCTTCGCGAAGCGGGCGAAGACGTCGAGGGTCCGACTTTCCTCGGCCTTCCCGACCGGGAAGCCGGCGGGAAGCCGGGAGAACAGCTCCTGCTCGTCGGCGGCGGTCGGGAAGCACTGCGCGGCGGTGCTCTCGCCGACCCCGCGCGGGTCGAACCCGACGACGTCGAAACGCTCCTTCACCTGCTGGGGGAACCGGTCGTAGAGCGCGGGGAGATAGGACGTGAGGGCGTTGCCGGGCCCGCCGGAGTTGAAGAAGAGGGTGCCGATGCGGCGCCGCCGGTCGGCCGCCGGGCGTTTGATCACCCTGAGGTTGATCTGGGGGCCGTCGGGACGGTCGTAGTCGAGCGGGACGCGCGCGGTGTCGCAGACGTACGCGCCGCCGCCCTGGGCGCAGCGTTCGTCCCAGCGCAGCGTCGGGACCGGTGGCCGGTGCCCTGTGCCGTCCGAGGCTCCGGTCCGCACCGTCGCGGCCGAGGCGGTGCAGGCCGCGAGGGCGGAGGCGGCGAGCGCCAGCGCCACGGCCGACCAGGGGGTGCGGCGTGAGCGGGGCCGCTCGGGGGAACGCCGAAGAATGCCGTACATGATGATCTCCTTGCGGTGCCGGCGGGTGGTGCCCGCGAGGCCGGGGAACGGTGGGGTCACGCGGGGCTCGCCATCACCTCCGCCGGATGCGGGCGCATGGCGGCACGGCTCGACAGCAGCGTGACGACGAGCGTCAGCGCGCTGGCCGAGCCGACCACGGTGAGGAAGATCCAGGGCGGCCCGCCGGGTACCGGGGAGCCGTTCAGCGCGATGCCGAACGGCACCAGCGTCAGGGCCGCGACGGCGCAGCCGAGGAGAACGCCGGAGAAGGCGACGATCAGCCCCTCGACAGTGATCATCCGCAGCAGCCGGTCCCGGTCGGCTCCGACAATCCGCTGCAGCGCGAACTCGCGCCGCCGTTCCGCCGCGGCGATGATCAGCGTGTTCACCAGGGTGATCACCGTGTAGCCGATGATCACGGCGACGAACAGGTAGTTCACCGAGGCGCCCGTCCGCTCCTGCTCGGCCTGTGCCGCGACGGCCTCGTCCCGCCCCGCGACCCGTACGCCGGGCCGGTCCGAGACCCGCGCGGAGAGCGCGGCGGCCAGCCGGCCGCGGCCGGCGCCGGGGGCGGCGCGCACGAGGATCTCCGCGGGCATGCCGGCCGTGGTGTGCCGGGCCAGCAGGGGGGCGGGCATCAGCACGGTCGCGGGCCCGGTCCGCGTGGTGAACAGCGCGACGACCCGGAGGCCGGCCTTCGCGCCGTCGCCGAGCCGGAACGTCACGGTGTCGCCCACGCCCACCCCGCCGCCGATCCGCCGCGCGTGCCGGACGTCGAGGGCGACAGTGTCGTCGCGCAGGTCGGTGAGCGCGCCGGCGGTGACGGTGACCGCCGTGGTGGCGCCGGCGCCCTCCGGGCTGACCCCGCGCAGCTCCAGCCCGTCCTCGCTCTGCCCGGCGAGGCGCGGCGTCTCGACGAACCCGGTGCTGGTGACCAGCGCCGACGCCGCCGCGACGCCCGGGGTCGCCCGGACGGTGTCCACCAGGCCGAGGGGAACCCCTCCGGTGGACGAGGTGACCACCGCGTCCGCGCGCAGGCTGTCGGCGAACACGTGCCGCGCGTCGGCCGCCTGCGAGGTCTGGAGGTAGATCAGGCCGGTGGCCAGCCCCGTCGCGAGCATCACCGGGGTGAGGGCCGCGGCCGTCCTGTCCCTTCGTGCCCGCACGTTCAGCAGCGCCAGGTACCCGGCGTTCCCCGGCAGGGCGCGCAGCGCGGGCCGCAGCGCCGCCGCGACGACCGGAACGATCAGCGGGGCCAGCAGCGCCAGTCCGGCCGCCCAGAGCATCGCCGACGGTCCGGCGGTGCTCGCCGCCACCGGTCCGGACAGCACGATCGCCGTGACGAGCATCAGCGCGAAGGCGCCGCAGAGGCAGACCAGCGCGGCGCCGATCCGGAGCGGGCCGAGCCGGCGGTCCAGCAGGGACGCCTGGACGAGCGTGCGGGCGGGACGGGCCGTCGCCGCGCCATGGACCGCGACCAGCGCCGCCACCACGGCGGTCAGCAGCGCGGCCCCGGCCGCGGCGGCCGGCGGGATCCAGCCCTGCCGGAAGGCGATCTCGGCGGGGACCACGTCGTGCCCGGTGATCTGGCCGAACAGCGCCCGTCCGGCCCGGGGCCCGAGCGGCCGGGCCAGCGCGGCGGCCGCGGCGGCCGCCACGACCGCCTCGCCGAGGACCATCCGGCGCAGCTGCCCCGGCGTGGCGCCGATGATCCGCAGCAGCGCCGTCTCGCGCTGCCGCTGCTGGACCGACAGCCCCAGCGTGCTCGCCGCGACGAAGACCACCACCATGATCGCCAACCCGCCGAAGACGGCCGCCAGCACGATGAGGACCTCCCCCGCGGGCCGGACGTCGGTGAACTCGGCGTGCCCGCGGTCGCCTCCGGTGGCGACGGTCGCGTCGTGTCCCGCGAGCGCGGCGGAGATCCGTCCGGCGAGTTCGCCGGTGCCCGTGCCCGGGACCGGGAAGACCGCGAGCGCGTCGATCTGCCGTGGGGCGATCCGCCGCACGTCCGGATCGGAGAAGAACACCCCGGCCGGCAGCTCCGGGCGGCCCGCGGCCAGGCCGGCGACGCCGAAGCGCTCGACCGTGCCGCGTACCGCCAGATCGACGGTGCCGCCTGGCCGCGCTCCCACAGCGGCGGCCGTCCTGACGTCCAGCACCACTTCGCCGTGACTTCCGGGCTCCCGCCCGGCGGTCAGGGTGTAGGGCGCGAGCGAGGCCGATGACCAGCCGTGACCGGCCGGCCGTTCGGGCATGGGCAGGGGACCGCGGCCGTCCGGGCCGAGCACGGCGACGGGGAAGGAGACATCGGGCACCGCCCTCCCGACACCGGGCACGGCCCGAACGGCGTCCACCAGTTCGGGTGCGAGCCGGACCCGTTCGGGGAGCGTCACATGCTCGGCGTCGCCGGACTTCGGCACCCGGTAGGACTGGTCGCCGGTCACCACGACGGGCGCGCCCGCCAGCCTGCGCGGCGGCGCGTCGGCGCGGATGCCGGTCTCCATCAGCCCCCCGCACGCCGTGACGATCAGCACGCCGAGGAACAGGGCGGCGAAGGAGGCGGCGAGGCCGCCCTTCCGGAAGCGCAGGGTGCGCAGGGCGAGCCGGAGCATCACGACACCTCCTCGCGCGGGCGCCCGCCGTCGCGGCCCCACGCGCCCAGCCGGGTCATCCGCTCGGCGATCGCTTCGGCGGAGGGCTCGCGCATCTCGTCGGTGATCCGCCCGTCGGCCAGGAACACGACCCGGTCGGCCTGTGCGGCCGCCACCGGGTCATGGGTGACGATCACGACGGTCCGCCCCGCCTCGCGGACCGCGTCGCCGAGCAGGGCGAGGACCTCCCGGGCGCTGCGGGTGTCCAGCGCGCCGGTCGGCTCGTCCCCGAAGACGACCGCCGGGCCGGTGATCAGCGCCCGCGCGATGGCCACCCGCTGCTGCTGGCCGCCGGAGAGCTCGGCGGGACGGCGCCGTCCCATCGAGGCGAGACCGACCCGCTCCAGCGCGTCGTCCACGGCCCGCCGCCGCGGCCTGCCGCCCGCGAGCCGGATGGGGAGCGCGACGTTCTCGGCCACGCTCAGCGCCGGCAGCAGGTTGAACGCCTGGAACACGAACCCGACGCGTTCGCGCCGCAGCCGCGTGAGGGCCCGCTCGCGCATCCTCGTCAGGTCGTGGCCGTCCAGTACGGCCGAACCGGAGGTCGGCCTTTCGAGGCCCGCCGCGCAGTGCAGGAGCGTGGTCTTGCCCGAGCCGGAGGGGCCCATGATCGCGGTGAAGCCGCCCCGCCTGATCCCGATGGTGACGTCGTCGAGGGCGACGACGCCGTTCCGCTTGTTCCCGAACGTCTTGCGTACCGCCTGGAGGCGGACGACATCATCCGCGTCCGGCTCTTCCGGACCCATGGCCGGACCGGCGAACCTGGTCATCTCGCTCCCTCTGCCGTCTCCGGTGCCCCTGCGTGGACCGGGTGGTGCGCGCCGCTTTCGGAGGGCGCTCGTCCTGATGCGTCGAGCCTCGCTCGACCCGGGGGGAACGCGGCAGATGCCGATGTCGTCAGTCGGCAGTGATGAACGTCATCGGTCAGACGGGGACATCGGCATCTGCCCCCGGGCCCGGCCGGGTGGCGACAATGGTTCGCGATCGTCCAGGGGCGGCGGTCGTCGCCAGCGGGATCGTCGTCGCGAGAACGATCGGGGCGGACAGCCATGCGGAGAGTCCGGGGAGGTCACGTGCTGGACGCCGTCGCCTTCCCGGCCGCGTCCCGGGGCGAGCGCATATCCTGGTGGATCCCGGGTTCACGGGTGGAGGGCCACCTGAAACCGCGTTCGAGAACCGATCTGCTCGCCTCACCCGCGGCGGGCTTCGTTCCGCTCGCCACGATGGGCGCGGTCGCCTACAGCGTGCTGATCCCCGCGGTGGAGCTGTGGCGGTTCGTCCTCATCTCCACCGACACGGCGCGTACCGCGGGGGCGGTGCTGGCCACGGCGGGCTATCTGCCCCTGCACGTCAGGCACGTGCGCCACGCCGCCCGGGGGACCCGTCCCCCGAGAGCCGGCTGGACGGTCGCGGCGATGGCGCTGATCATCGTCGGGGTGCTGCCGTACCTGGGCGCGCTGTGGCTGGGGCAGTTCCACGCGCTGGCGGTCTCGGTGCTCATCGTGCTGCGCCGCCCCTGGTCGGTGGCGCTGTTCGGGGTGATCGTGGCGGCCCAGCCGCCGCTGGCGGTCCTGCTCGGCCGCCCCGACATGGCCGCGTTCTTCACGATCGCCGGGGCCCTCAAGGGCCTGCCGGTGTTCCTGCTGATCTGGCTGGTCGGCGCGGTGCGCCGGCTGCACGCGGCGCGGCGCGCGCTGGCGGACAGGGCGGTCGCGCGCGAGCGGCTGCGGATCGACCGGGAGCTGCGGGAGACGGTGGGCGCGGCCCTGGAGTCGATCACCGTACGGGGTGAGCGGGCGGGCGCGCTGGCCGGGTCCGACAGGGCCGCGGCGGAGGCCGAGCTGCGCGCGCTCGCCGGGGGCTCGCGGCAGGCGCTGGCCGAGGCCCGGCGGCTGGTCCGCGGCTACCAGCGGACCTCGCTGCACGCCGCGCTGGACACCGCGACGACCCTGCTGTCGGCGGCGGGCATCGAGAGCCGCGTCGTCCTGCCGGACGGAGACGTCCCGGACACCGTCGACGAGGCCCTCCATGCCGCGCTGCGCGCCGACGTCGCGCGCCTGCTGCAGGACGACCTGGTCCGGCGCTGCGTCATCGTGGTCGCCCGCCACGACGGACGGCTGCGTCTGGAGGCCAGGGCCGAACCCGGCGACCCCGCCGAACCCGGTGGACCCGGCGACATCGCGGCCGGTGCCCGGTGAGCGCCGCGTCCGCCGAGTGGCTGGAGGGGCCCGCCTGGTCGCCGCGCCGGGCCCGCTGGTTCCTGGTCGCCGCGCACCTGCCGTTCATCCTGGCGTCCCCGATCTACGCGATCAGCGGCCCGGACGGCCCCGTCGCCCGGCATCCCGCGGTGCCGCTCCTCGTCGGGTCGGTCATCGGCGCCCTGCAACTGCGGCACAGCTTCGCCGCGGTGCGCGGAGAACGCCCGCGCGGCTGGCACTGGACGTTCCTGGCGCTGGTCGTCCTGGTCTACCTGCCGATGCCCTGGTTCACCGGCAACTGGATCGACATGCAGCTGTTCGTGGTCGTCTCGGCGATCATGCTGCTGCGCGGGGCCGCCGCGGCCGTGGTGGCCCTCCTGCCCGTGGTGGGCACCCTGGTCGCGCTGATCATGTCGCCGCCCGGCGACTACGCGGACGTGGGCGTCGTCGAGCGGGTGGCGTGGGCCGCCTTCTGGCTGTCGGCCGGCTTCACGATCGGCGTGGTGGCCACCTGCGGGTCGGTCTGGCTGGTGCGGATCGCCGACGAGCTCCAGGCCACCCGCACCGAGCTGGCCGAGGTCGCCATCGGGCGGGAGCGGCTGCGCGTCTCCCGCGACCTGCACGACCTGCTCGGCCAGAGCCTGGCGGCGGTGTCCCTCAAGGGCGACCTCGCGCTGCGGCTGCTGTCGAAGGACCCGGCCGCGGCCCGCGCGCAGATCGAGAACCTCACCCTGGTGGCCCGCGAGGCGCTGGTCGGGATGCGGGCCGTGGCCAGGAACGAGCATTCGGTGTCGCTGGAGGAGGAGACCAGGGGCGTGGCCGCACTGCTCGACGCCGCCGGCATCGAGGCCCGGGTGGAGGTGCGCCTGCCCGACCTCGACCCGGCCGTCCAGGACGTCCTCGCCTGGGCGGTGCGGGAAGGGGTGACCAACGTGCTGCGCCACAGCGACGCCCGCACCTGCTCCATCACCGCGCGGCGCCGCGGCGGCGCCGTCCGGCTGGAGATCGTCAACGACGGGATGCGCGAGCCGAAGGGCGAGGGCAGCGGCCTGGCCGGGCTGGCCGAACGCGCGCGGGCCCTGTCCGGCACCGTGTCCGCCGACGGGGCGAGGGGCCGGTTCCGGCTGCTCGTCGACGTTCCCGAGGAGACTCTCTGATGATCAAAGTGCTGATCGCCGAGGACGTGCACATGATCCGCGGCGCGCTGGTCGCGTTGATCCTGCTGGAGGACGACATGGAGGTCGTCGCGGAGCTCGACCGCGGGGACCGGATCGTCGCCACCGCCCTGGAGACCCGGCCGGACGTGGCCGTCGTCGACATCGACCTGCCGGGCATGGACGGCCTCACCGCCGCGGGCGAGCTGTACGAGCGGATGCCCGAGTGCCGGGCGCTCGTCCTCACCGGGCTCAGCCAGCCGGGCAACCTGCTGCGCGCGCTCAAGCTCCACGTCCGAGGCTTCATCGTCAAGGACGCGCCCGCCGAGACCCTCGCCGACGGCATCCGGCGCGTCGCCGCGGGGGAGCGCGTCATCGACCCCGACCTGGTCGCCGCCGCCCTGGAGACCGGCAGCAGCCCGCTCACGCCGCGCGAGGCCGACGTGCTCCGCGCCGCCGACGGCGGCCTGTCCACCGAGGAGATCGCCGCCTCCCTCTCCCTGACGCGGGCGACGGTCCGCAACTACCTCTCCAACGCCATCACGAAGGTCAACGCCCGGAACCGCATCGACGCCATCCGCATCTCCCGCAACGCCGGCTGGCTCTGATCCGCCCGCGTGCCGGACGGCGCGCGCGCTCGGCGGTGCAACCGGTGGCGGCGGGGCGGGGTTCAGAGGGCGAGGCGCGTCCGAGGCGGGCGCGCTCGCCTATGAGAGGGGTACCCATGGACCTGCGGCTCGCCGGACGCGTCGCGATCGTCACCGGAGCGTCGAAGGGGATCGGGGCGGCCGTCACGCGGACGCTGCTGGACGAGGGCGCCCGCGTCGTGGCCGTGTCCCGCAAGCCCGGCGGGGAACTGGACGCGCTCGCCGGGCCGAACCTGCTCCACGTGTCCGCCGACCTGATGGACGCCGCCGCCCCGGCGCACGTCGTGGAGCGGGCGGTGGAGGAGTTCGGCCGGCTCGACGTCCTGGTCAACAACGCGGGCGGGCCGCCGCCCGGGGCGATGCTGCCCCGGTTCGGGTTCCTGACCCCGTCGGACGACGACTGGCGTGCGATGTTCGAGTTCAACCTGTTCGCAGTGGTCCGCGCGGTCCGGGCGGCGATGCCGCACCTGCTGGAGAGCGACGCGGCGTCGATCGTCAACGTGTCGTCGGGGAACGGGCGGCGCCCCGGGCCGATGAACTACGACTACAACGCGGCGAAGGCGGCGCTGAACAACCTGACGAAGGGGCTGTCGGAGGAGTTCGCCCCGCAGGGCGTGCGGGTCAACTCGGTGTCGCCGGGCCCGGTCCGGACGCCCTGGTGGACCGACGAGGGCGGCGCCGCCGACATCATCGCCGGGGCCACCGGCTCCGACCGCGACGCCGTGCTGGACGGCGGCGCGGCCGAGATGATGAGCCTCACGACCGGCCGCCTCGCGACGCCGCAGGAGGTCGCGGACGTGGTCGTGCTGCTGGCGTCGCCGCGGTCGGCGAGCACCACCGGGGCCGACTTCGCGGTCGACTCCGGCTTCCTCAAGGAGGTCTGAGCCTCCCGGTGCGGCCCCCGGCTCCCGCGGCCGGGGGCCCGCACGGTCATCCGGCCTTCCGGCGCGGCAGCAGCAGTGCCGGGACCAGGGCCAGGGCCAGCATGGCCACCGCGAAGAGGTAGGTGTGCTGGAACGCGTCCGCCAGCGGCCCGGCGACCGCCCGGTGCCCGTCCGGTCCCAGCCTGTGGACGGCCTGGAGCGGGCCGCCCTCCCCGTCCGGCACCAGGCCGCTCATCAGCGCGGACAGCACGACCGACGCCGCCGCCATCCCGACGGCGCCCGACATCGTGTTGAGCAGGTTGACCGTCGCGCTCGCCGCCGGGGCCCGGTCGTGCGGCAGGCCGCGGGTCGCCGCCGCCATCGCGGGCATCATCGTCGCGCCGCCGCCCGCGCCCATCAGCAGCATCGTCGCGCACAGCCCCCAGTAGGACGCGTCCGCGTCGAGCTGGGCGGTGAACAGCGCGAACCCGGTGAGGGCGGTCGCGACCGACACGGGCACGAGCCGCCCCGGCGGCACCCGGTCGGCGATGCGGCCCGCGACCTGCATCGCCGTCCCGGAGCCGAGCGCGAACGGGATGCCGATCACCCCGGCCATCGTCGCGCTCTCGCCCCGGACGACCTGCAGGTACAGGGGGAGCAGCAGCATCGAGCCGAAGTAGCCGAACGAGAACAGGGTCAGCGTGCCGGTCGCGGCGGCGAACGTCCGGTCCCGGAACCCGCGCAGGTCGATCAGCGGATGCCGGGCCGTCAGCGCCCGGACGGCGAACGCGATGACCAGCGCCGCGCCCGCGGCCATCGGCGCCAGGACGCCCGGCGAGCCGAACCCGCCGCGGTCGCCGCCCGTCGTCACGCCGTAGAGCACGAGGGCGATGCCGGGCGAGAGCGTCAGCAGGCCCGGAAGGTCCAGCGGCCGACCCTCCGCCGGGACGTCGCGCGGGAAGACCCGCAGGACGAGGACCACGACGGCCGCCGCCACGGGCAGGTTCACGAAGAACATCCACCGCCACGAAACCTCGTCGATCAGCCAGCCGCCGAGGACCGGCCCGGCCAGCGGCCCGACGAGGATCGACAGGCCGAGCGTGCTCATCAGCCGGCCGAGCCGCTCCGGCCCGGCGGCGCGCAGCAGGATCGTCATGCCGACCGGCATCACCAGCCCGCCGCTGAACCCCTGCACGACCCGGAACGCGATCAGCGACTCGATGTTCCACGCCAGCCCGGCCAGCAGCGACCCGGCCCCGAACGCCGCGATCGCGCCCAGGTAGAGGCGGCGGGCGCCGAACCGCCCGACCGCCCACGCGCTGGACGGGATCACCGCGCCGAGCGCCAGCGAGTACCCGGTCGCCACCCACTGGATCGTGCCGAGCGGCGCGCGGAACTCCTGGGACAGCCGATTGATCGCGACGTTCACCACCGTGGTGTCCAGCGTGATCATGATCGAGCCGAGGACGAGGACGAGCGCGACCGCCATCGGGTCCGGCCCCGTCCGCTCCCGCGGCGGGGCCTCCGCCGTCGCGGTCATCTCAGCTCCCGTACGGGCGGACGGCCCGGGCGTCGCGCAGCGCGTGCCCCCACCAGGCGAGCTGGTCGAGCATCCCCTTGGCCGCCGCGGACGCGCCCTCGGGGTCGTTCGGCCGGCCGTCGCCGCCGAACCAGTTCCACGGGCTGTGGAAGCTGACGGTGTCGCGCACGGTGACGGCGTGCAGTTCGGCGAAGACGGCCCGCAGGTGCTCGACCGCGCGCAGCCCGCCCGCGAGCCCCCCGTACGAGACGAACGCGACCGGCTTGGCCCGCCACTCGTGGAAGTGGGTGTCGATCAGGTTCTTCAGCGTGCCGGGGAAGCTGTGGTTGTACTCGCAGGTCACCACGACGAAGGCGTCGGCCTCGCGCAGCGTCGCGGTCACCCGCGCGAACCGCTCGGACGCCTTCGCCCCGAGCGCGGACGGCGGCGGCTCGTCCGCCACGTCGACGACGTCGACGATCAGGTCCTCGCGCTGCCGGGCCTGCTCGGCGAACCAGTCCCCCACGGTCGGCCCGAACCGCCCCTCGCGCGTGCTCGCGATGATGATCGCGACGCGCAGCGGTGCCTTGGTCATCGGTATCTCCTTCAAAGGCGCGGTCTGACGACGCGTCCGAAGCTACGGAGACCTCTGCGGGCGGCTCATCTGTCAGATGACTGGGCGCCCTACCTGTTCACCACCAGGGGATCTCGCCGACCGCTCCGCCTCCCGAGCCGCACCGGGCCGCCGGGCGGGCGCCCCTGCCGGCGGAGGCCCGGCTGGTCACCGCGGCGGCACGAGGGTGGCTTACGATCATGTGATCTGGTCCTCTGCATCGGAGCGCCAGGGGTGTCGGGAGGGCCGCCGTGGATCTCGTACTCGGCTATGTACTGGGGCTTGCCAGCGCCCTGCCCTTCCTCTTCGTCTTCCGGATGCGGCGCTCGGCGGCGCCGCCGAATCCCACCGCCGCCGCGGCCGACGCCGTCCGGGACGGGGGTGTACGAACACCGGACCGGCGGATCGCCGAACTCACCGAAACAGTCACGGAGCTGGGCGAAGAGATCGGTGGGCTCACCTTCGACCCGGCCGCGCCCGGCGTGCCGCCGGAGTCCATGAAGGACTACCGGCGTGTGCTCGACGGCTACGCCAACGCCAGGGACGCCCTCGACTCCCGTGACTTCGAGCAGGTCCGTCAGGAACTCGCCAACGCCAGGAACGCCCTGGTCCGTATGGATGCCCGCGCCCACGGGCTGCCGGTGCCCGTAGACGTCTCCCGCGCCGCACGCGAACGCGGCGAGCCGCCAGGGCCCCAGCCGCTGTCGAACCGGCGGTTCTCCTACTCGGGGAGCAACGAGCGGGCGTACACGGTCCCGATCGACTGGCCCGAGCCCGGCCGGTCGGCCATCATGGAGGTGACCAGGAACGGTACGGGATCCACCGAGTTCAACTCCGTACTGGTCAGGGCCGAGCAGAGCAGGCCGAAGACCCTCAGGACTCGCTTCCTCGGGGGCAGCGCGCGGGCTCGCTTCTATCTTGAGACGACCCCGGACGTCTTCGAGGCCCCGACGCACCTGCGGATCGCTCCCGATGAAGTGCACCGGGGTACCGGGGCATGGACGGTCCGGCTGCATCCGCTCAGCGAGGCCGTGGAACTGGTCCGCGAATACCAGGGGAGCGGCGCCGAGGTACTCGTTTACCGTGCGAAGGCACCGGCCGTCCTCGGCATCCATGTCGCCGGCCCGTCCGGTTGGGAGGTCGAGTACCGCTGTATGAGGGAGCACCGTCGCTGGGAGCAGTGCCGGTTCGGCAGGCTGAGGACCTTGATGTACGACCTCCGGGACGAAGACCGCCGAAGTGCCCGGATCTGTGGGCGCGGGTTGATCGTCGTCCACGCCGCGGGGTCTGCCCGGTGGTCGTTGTCCGCCGCGCCGGAGCAGCCTGCGTCCCCCTCCGGTCCGCTGTCCGGGATCCGTCGGTTGTTCGAGGTCTGAGGGCGCGCCGGGAGACCTGGAAGTAGCGGTTGCGGACCAGCACCTCCCCCTCCGCCGGCACAGGCACGTCCACCTCCACCATGCTGAAGTGCTCCAGTGACCCGCGCGTCAGGGTCAAGCGTCCGCCGGCGCCTGGTCCGGTGCGGCGGCGGGACGGCCCGGGGTGAGGACGGCGGACGCCAGGGTCGCGACGGCCGCGGTGGCGGCGGCGAGGACGAAGCCGTTCGTGAAGCCGTCGAGGGTGTCGCCGGTGAGGCTGGCGGCCGCGACGCTGGATATGACGGCGGCCCCGATCGACGCGCCGAACTCGTGGAAGGTGCTGACGATGCCGGACGCGATGCCGGACTCGTGCGGCGCCACCTGGCCGAGGGCCGTGGCGGAGGCGACGACGAACATCGCGCCCGCTCCGGCGCCCGCGATCGCCGTGCCGGCCACGACCGTCACGGGGTGCAGCGAGACGGCCGGGATCGCCATGCCGGCGGCGGCGGCGACGAGCCCGGCGACGGCGAGGCGGCGCGGTCCCGCGGCGGCGATGGTCCGCCCGGTGAGGTCGGCGCCGGCCATCGTCGCGACCGCGATCGGCAGGAACAGCAGGCCGGTGCGCAGCGCGCCGTAGTCCCGGGCGTGCTGGAAGTAGAACGTGCCGAGGAAGAACATCGCGATCATCAGGGCCGTCGCGGTCACGATCAGGAACGTGCCGGTGGCCACCGGGCGGCGGGCCAGCAGCGAGAGGTCCATCATGGGCGAGGCGGCGGTCTTCTGCCTGGCCGCGAACGCCAGGTAGCCGACCGCGGCGAGCAGCACCGGCCAGCCGGTGCCGAGGTCGAGCCAGCCGGCGTCGCCGGCGCGGATGAACGCGTAGATCAGGGCGCCGGACGAGGCGGTGACCAGCAGCGCGCCGAGGACGTCGAGCCGGGGGCGGAACGCGGCCGCCTCGTGGCGCGGCAGCATCCGGGCGAGCGCGGCGAAGATCACCAGGCCGATGGGGACGTTGACGAAGAACACCCAGGGCCAGCCGGGACCGGCGGTGAGCGCGCCGCCCAGCAGGACGCCGAGGGCGGCCCCGCCGCCGCCCAACGCGGACCAGACGCCGAGCGCCTTGTTCCGCTCGTCCCCCTGGAACAGCGTGACCACGAGGGACAGGGCCGACGGGGACAGCATCGCCGCCCCCACCCCCTGGGCGACGCGCCCGCCCAGCAGGACCGCGGCCGATCCGGCCAGGCCCGTCACCAGCGACGCGGCCGTGAAGACCAGCAGGCCGGCGAGGACGACGCGCTTGGCGCCGAACAGGTCGGCGGTCCGGCCGCCGAGCAGCATCAGGCCGCCGAACGCCAGGGTGTAGGCGCTGACCGTCCAGGTCACGGCCTGGCGGCTCAGCTCCAGGTCGGTCTCCATGTGCGGCAGCGCGATCGCGACGACCGTGACGTCGAGGATCAGCATGAGCTGGGCCACGCCGAGCAGCCCCAGGATGCGCCAGCGCAGCGGATGCGGCCGCGCGGCCGAGTCGTGACCGGTGTCTGTCATGACGACTTCTCCTCAATAAATCGTATAGGACCATACGAGTTAGGAGAGTAACACGTACTTCGATGTACGAGTTAGGATGCGGGCATGTCCTCCGCCGCCCCGGGCCGGCGCCGGCGCGCAGACGCCGAGCGCAACATCGCCCGCATCGTGTCCGCCGCACGCGAGTGCCTTGGCCGGGATCCCGGCGCGAGCATCGACGACATCGCCAAGGCGGCCGGTGTCGGACGGATGACGCTCTATGGCCACTTCCGCAACCGGGCCGACCTGGTCGAGGCCGCGCTGGTCGACGCACTGCGCGCCGGTGAGGAGAAGCTGTCGGGCCTCGACCTGTCCGGGAGTCCCGAAGAGGCGCTCACCCGGCTGGTGGAATCCAGTTGGGCCCTCGTGGCCGAATCCAGGGCCCTGCTCATGGCGGCGCAGGAGGCCCTTCCGGCGGGGCGCGTCCGCGAGTTGCACGCCGATCCGGCGAAGCGCGTGGAGGACATCGTCCGCCGCGGCCAGGACGAGGGCGTGTTCCGCACCGACCTGCCGATCACATGGCTGGTCAACGTGGTCCAGTACGTCCTGCACGGCGCCGCCGAGGAGACCCGCGCCGAGCGGCTGGACGAGGAGGAGACCGGCCGCGTCGTGTCCGCGACGGTGCGCTCCATCCTCACCACCTGACCGACCGCGGTCTCATGTCCCGGGCGATCGGCTCTTGCCGGAGCGCGCCGGAGCCGAGGCTTCGCCGGATCGCCCGTGCCGGCGCAGGGCGGCCGGCGGGCTGTGCCGGATCGCGGCCTTACCTCCGAGGTAATCGGTTCGTGGCGGGGCGTGATGGGAGGGTCGCGGCATGGAGCGAACACTGGAGATGCTTGCGGGCGGCCGGGTGGCGTGGGGTGCGCTGGCGCTGGCCGCGCCCGGCCTCAACGTGCGGCTGGCGGGCATGGGCGACCGCGACGGCCCCGAGCTCAGGTACCTGATCCGGGTCTTCGGCAGCCGGGCCGTCGCGCTCGGCCTCGGCTACCTGCTGAGCGATCCGCGGGCGCGGCGGCGCTGGCGGAGGCTCTGCCTGATGGTGGACGCCTGCGACACCGCCGCCGGGCTCGCGCACGTGGTCCGCGGGGACGTGCCGCGCGGACCGGCGGCCGGCCTGACGGCGATCACCGGCGGCTACGCCGTCCTCGGCGCCCTCGCCCTGCGCGCGGAAGGGGCGCCGACCTGACCGCCGTCCGCCCGCGGCCGCGCGGTCAGACCGGGATGAACAGCGCCTCGAACGGCGCGTCGCCCACCCCGGTCGTCACATGCCCGGTGCCCGTGGTGTCGGTGGCGAGCACCAGGTCACCGGGGCCGAAGCGACGCCGGTCGCCGTCGCCGACGGTCACCTCGATGGTGCCGCGCAGCATCACGACCCACTGCTCGCGGGGCGCCGGGTGCGGTGCGCTGTCGAACGCGGCACTGCTCAGGAACTGGACGCCGCCGCTCGACCCCAGTTCGCCGATCGCCATGGCCGGCACTCCCTCGGCGACGATCCGGCGGTCGAGGGCCAGCTCGCCGTTCTCGAACGCCGATCGGCCGTCCCGGGTGCGGACGATCTTCGTGAAGCGCGTCACGGGGCGATGAACTGGTGGTCGGTCCGGATGCGGCCGGCGGAGTCCAGGGAGAGGACGTCCAGCCCGCCGCCGACGGCCTCGCGTCCCCCGGTCGTCACCATCGACCAGCGGATGGCGACCACGTTGGGGAGCAGCTCGGCCGGCTCCTCGGCGGCGAAGACGTGCTCGCCGGACGCGACGAACATCTCGTAGGCGCGGCCCACCCGGGCGTCCAGCGCGTCGTGGCCGTGGACCTCCAGGAACGGCGCGGGGACGGCGAGCGCCGCGGCCGCTTCCCGGACCTCCTGCGGCGGGTCGACCAGCACGTGGACCGCGTCGGACGTCCACAGTTCGCGGACGAGCGCGCTGCGCGCCGCCGGGTCGGGTTCGTTCCACTGGGCGACATAGCGGTCGGCCAATCGCTTCACATCGAGTTGAGTGCTCATGTGCGGCAGTCTGCGGGCCGCCCTGCGGCTCCGCGATTCCCTGCAGGGAATGGAGCCGGCGCGGGCGCCCGGTGTGGAATGGGGGCATGACAGTGGTGGCGGAGCCCGGGACGTTCGCGCGCGACCTGCGGCGATGGCGGACGCGCCGGCGCTTCAGCCAGCTCGAACTGGCGATCAGGGCCGACACGACCCAGCGCCATCTGAGCTTCCTCGAACAGGGCCGCTCCCAGCCGGGCCGCGCCATGGTGGTGCGGCTCGCCGAATCCCTGGAGCTGCCGCTGCGGGAGCGCAACGGGCTCCTGCTCGCCGCCGGCTACGCGCCGGTCTACACCGAGTCGGGCCTGAACGCCCCCGAGCTCGGCCCGGTGCGCGAGGCCCTGGAACGCATCCTCGACGGGCACATGCCGTACCCGGCGGTCGTCGTCCGGCCGTACGGCGAGCTCGTCGCCGCCAACCCGGCGTTCGGCGTCCTCACCGAGGGCGCCGCGCCCGCGCTGCTGGAACCGCCGGTCAACGTGCTGCGCCTCGCCCTGCACCCGGACGGGATGGCCCGCCGCGTCGAGAACCTCGCCGAATGGGGCCGGCACATCACCGGCAGCCTCCGCGACCAGGCGCGGCGCGTCCCCGACCCGGCCCTGACGGAGTTCGTCGACGAGCTGGACGGCTACCTGCCCCGGGTGGAGCCGGCGGGCGATCACCTCGGCTTCGCCGTCCCGCTCCGGCTGCGGGTCCTGGACGGCGAGCTGCGCCTGATCACGACGCTGACCTCGTTCGCGACCGCCGTGGACGTCACGCTCTCCGAGCTGCGTCTCGAAGCGTTCCTGCCCGCCGACGACACCACGGCGACGCTCCTGCGGCGGCGGTCGTGACGTGCCGGGGCACGCCGCCGCGGGCGGCCGCTATATGCCGGTGATGTGGCCGCTGTCCCATGCCCAGGCCGCGATCCCGACCCGGTTGCGGGCGCCGACCTTGCGCTGGATCGCGGCGACATGGTTCTTGACGGTGCCCGGCGAGATGAACAGCGCCTCGGCGATCTCGCCGTTGGTGTGCCCGCGCGCGACGAGCCGCGCGACCTCGGCCTCCCGCTCGGACAGCCGCCCGCCCGCGGGGGGCCGGTCCGCCCGCTCGGCCAGCCGGCGCAGCAGCCGGACGGTGATCTGCGGGCTGATCAGCGTGTCGCCGGACACCGCCGCGCGCACCGCCTCCACCAGCAGCGCGGGGCTCGACCGCTTGAGCAGGAACCCGCACGCGCCGTTGCGCAGCGCGGTGTGCACGTACTCGTCGAGGTCGAACGTCGTGACGACCACGACCCGGATCGGGTCGGCGGCGTCCGGTCCGGCGAGGATCCGGGTGACCTCCAGCCCGTCCATCCCGGGCATGCGGACGTCGGCGAGCACGACGTCGGGGCGCAGCAGGCGGGCCTGCTCGACGGCCGAGGCGCCGTCCGCCGCCTCCGCGATCACGGTCAGGTCGGGCTGCGCGTCCAGGATGATCCGGAACGCGCCCCGGACGTGCTCCTGATCGTCGGCGATCAGGATGCGCGTCGTCATGTCCGCCATCATTTCACCCGGGCCGGTCAGCGCCGCCTCGCGCGCCGGGTCCGGTCGCCCAGCGGCAGGACGGCCGCGACCTGCCATCCGGACGGGTCGCGCGGGCCGGCGGTCAGCGTGCCGCCAAGCATCTCGACCCGTTCGCGCAGGCCCGGCAGACCCGCCCCGCCCCGCCTCGCGGGCGGACCCGCCGCACCGCCCCGTGCGTCGTCGGTGACGAGGACCCGCAGTGAGCGGACGTCCCCCGCCGAGCCGCGCACGCTCACGTCCACCCGGCCCGCGCCAGGGGCGTGGCGGCGCACGTTCGTCAGCGCCTCCACCACGATGCGGTAGGCGGTCGTCCCCACCTCGCGCGGCACGTCCAGGTCGGGGTCGAGGTCCAGGTGGACGGGGGCGTTGCCGGACGCGGTGAACCTCGCGGCCAGGTCGGGGAGGTCGGACAGCGACGGGGCCGGCGCCAGGGCCGGCCCGCCCTCTTCGGAACCGGCGTCGGCGCGGAGCATCCCCACGGTGCGGTCCATGGCCGCCATCGCGCGGAGCGCCGCCTCCTCGATGATCGTGAAGGTCCGCGCGGCCGCGGACGGGTCGCGCTCGGCCAGGATCTGGCCGGCCCGGGCCTGCGCGAGCATCTCGCTGACGTCGTGGGCGACGAAGTCGTGCAGGTCGCTCGCCAGTTCAAGGCGCTGCCGCCGCCGCGCGGACGCGACCGACCGGCGCCGGCGGTCGTCCAGCGAGCGCAGGTAGAGCCCGGTCGTGACGGCGAGCACCGGGGGCAGCGCCCAGGCGGCGAGGGCGGCGAGCCCGGCCGCTCCAGGGACGCCGAAGCGCAGGATCCAGCACGGCACCGCCAGACCTGCGAGACCGGCTCCGACCAGCGCACCGCGGAACGCCGCCACCCGGACGACCACCGCCACCAGCACCGTCAGGGCGGCGACCTCGACCAGCCCCAGCAGGTTCTCCGGCCCTTCGCCCTCCTGGAACCGCGCGCCGGGCGACGACCAGGCCGCCGCCGTCGCGGCGAGCGAGACACCGCCCGCCACCGCGGCGGCGATCCAGGTCGCGTCCCGCCTGGCGGGCCGCATGGCGAGCGCGGCGAGGGCGCCCGCCATCGCGACCGCGCCCGGCACGGCGGCCCAGCCGAACACCGGCGCGGCGGCGGCGCCGAGCGGCACCAGCGCTCCGGCCGCGGACAGGCCCGTCCTCCGCACGAGTCCGTTTCGCACGGTTCGAGCTTAGGCAGCGATGACGGGGCCGGTCCCCCTGCCGAACGGCACATCGCCCCGCCCTGACCGCCCCGTAACGTGCGGAAAGGCATATGTTCGCGGGACTCGCGGCGCGCCCACGCTGAAGGCATGCGCACTTCGAGATGGATCTTCCGCTGGTGGGGAGCGTGGCCCACCTGGACCGGCTACGCGGCCGCGGCGTGGTCACTGCTCTACGGGGCGCTCGGGCTCTTCTGGGCCATGGGCGGCTCCGGCTACCCCTTCGGCCCGGTGGACGAGGACCACCTCTCCGGGTCGGTCCTGGAAGGGGCCGACGTGGGCGTCACCGCGCCCGCGATGGCCGCCGTCGGGGCCGCCGGCGCCGTCCTCGGCGTGGTGATGGCACGCGGCCGCGGCCGCCCGGCCCTCCGGAACGCGCTGCTCGGCCTCGCCTGGGCGCAGGCCGTCACCTTCGCGCTCGTCATCCCCGACTACTTCCTGATCGCCTTCGTCGCGCTCGCACCGCTGCTCGTGGTGTTCGCGTTCACCGGGGTGCCCGGCGCGCAGGGCGGGGTGGGCGACATCCTCTACTGGCACCGGGTGAACCTCCTCGTCCTCTTCGCCGGCGGCGTGCTCTGGGCCGCGACCGCCCTCGCCTACCAGCGCCGGACGGGCGGCGCCTGCGTCCACTGCGGGCGCGGCGACCGTCCGGCCGCCCACTGGACCTCCCCAGGATCGGCCCTGCGCTGGGGCAGGTGGGCCGTCTGGGTCGCATGCGCCGCGAGCCTCCCGTACGAGGTGACCCGCGTCGCCTGGTACTTCGGCTGGCCGCTCGGCATCACCGAGGACTTCGAGCGGATGATGCAGGACACGCCGGGGATGCTGGAGGCCGGTCTCGGGTTCGCGATCGCCTCGCTCCTCGGCGGCGTCCTCACCCACGGCCTCGTCCACCGCTGGGGCGCGGTGTATCCGCGGTGGATCTGGTTCAAGGCCGGAAAGCGGGTGCCGCCCGCGCTGGCGATCGTCCCGGCGTCCGTCGTCGCGGTCGCGCTCGTCCCCGCGGGCCTGATGAACCTCCGCGTCGACCTGGAACCCGGCCTGTGGGCGGTGAGCCTGCCGGGCGTGATCTTCGTTGCGTGGGGCGCGGCGCTCGGCGCCGCCACGCTCTCCTACCATCTGCGGCGCCGCGGCGCCTGCCGGCGCTGCGGGAGGGGCACCGCCGAACGCGCCGGACGCGACGACCGCGCCGGGGACGAGGCGGGAGCGGGAGTCGCCGTCGGCCCGTGATCCGCCGGAGCGTCTCCGGCGGAGGGACTCGGCCCGTGTCAGGGGAGACGGTCGGCGCCGCGGGCGGGCAGGATGGCGGGGTGAACGAACTCGAAGAAGGCACCCGGCTCACCTTGGACTTCGACAAGCTCGCGGGCGTCGCGGCGACCGGGGCGCGGGTCGTCCCGGTGGTCCTGCAGGACGCGGGCAGCGGAGAGGTCCTGTTCATCGGATACGCGAACGACCAGGCGCTCAAGGCGACCCTGGACGAGCGGATCGCCGTCCTGTGGTCGACGTCCCGCAACGAGCTGTGGCGCAAGGGCGCGACCTCCGGGGACGTCCTCGAACTGGTCGATGTCCGCGTCAACTGCGAGCAGAACTCCCTGCTCTACCTCGTGAACCGCACCACCGGCGGCGCCTGCCACACGAACCTGCCGTCCGGGGAGCCCCGCCCCACCTGCTACTACCGCTCCGTCGCCGGCGACGGGACGCTGCGCCACCTCCTGCAGTGAGCGGCCGGCCGCGGGCCGGTCATGCCGGGCCGGACCGGCTCCGGCGGAGCGGGCGGGGCTGCGCCCGCTCCATCGGCGTGCCGGACGTCACGCGTTCTGCGGCCTGTAGTGCATGACGGCGATGCCGCAGTCGAACACGCGCGACTCCACGAGGTCGAGGCGCTGGTAGGACCCCTCCGGGAACACCGGCATGCCGGTGCCGATCGCGGTCGGGTTGACGAACAGGTACAGGTCGTCGAGCAGTCCTCGGCCGATCAGGTCGCGGACGAGCGTGCCGCCCCCGTAGACGATCATGTCGCCGCCGGGGCGGGACTTCAGCCGGTTCACGGTCTCGGTGAGGTCGCCGCCCGCGACCTCCGCGTTCTTCCACGGCGACTCGCTGAGGCTGTCGGAGATCACGACCTTGGGCGTGTTGTTCATCTGGTCGATGGCCTCCTGGGTCTCGCCCTGGGGCCCGGACTCCCAGGCCGGGATGAACCCCTCGGCGAGCTTGCGACCCAGCACGATGGTGTCCACCGGCTCCATCAGCCCGTTGATGTACTCGCCGATGTCCTCGGTCCAGGGGAACTTCATCCAGTCCATCTCGCCGTTCGGGCCGGCCATGTAGCCGTCAGCGCTGACCTGCACCTGGAGCTTGAACTTCCGCATCGTCTTCTCCTTCGGTCCCGCGGTTCTCCGCGGTTGTTTCCAGTGCCCACAGCTTCGCGGACACCGTTTACGGAATGTTTACGGCTTCCCGGAAGGCCCGTGGCCGCCGCCGGTGCGGTGCCGTCGCGGACGGCCGCACCAGCGCGGCCCCGCCCCGGCCGGGCGGCGGTCGGGGGCCGGATCCGGCCACCGGGTGGAGGGGCGCCGGGCCGCCCTGCGATCTTGATGGCGGATGCGCCCTGACCAGGGCCGTGCGAGGGGACGGACCATGCGGCGACCGATCGCGGCGGCACTGGCGGGCTGCCTCCTGCTCGGCGGGTGCGCGAGCCGCGACGAGGCGTCCATCCTCGACGGGGACACGCTGACGGCGGGCGTCCGGCCGGACCTGCCGGGCATCGGGTTCAAGGGCCCGGACGGCACGTACGAGGGCCTGGACGTGGACGTGTCCCGCTACCTCGCCGCGCGGATGGGAAAGAAGGTTCGCTTCGTCCCGGCGCTGGCGCGGGACCGGGAACGGCTGCTCCAGGACGGGGACGTCGACATGGTGCTGACGTTCTGGCTGGAGCCCAAGTGGAAGGAGCGGTTCTCCTTCGCGGGCCCTTACCTCACGTCGTACCAGGACATCCTCGTCCGCGCCGACGAGCACGGCGTGCGCGGCGTCCGCGACCTGAAGGGCCGGAGGATCTGCGCCGTCATGGGGGCGGGCGCGGCCGAGGCGGTGACGGTCGAGCGGGAGGTGCCGGCCGTGCCGGTGGCGGCGCGGTCCTACGAGGAGTGCATGGGCATGCTCGCGGACGGCCGGATCGACGCGATCACCACGAACGACACCATCCTGGCCGGGATGAAGACGCGGCGGGGCGCCGGCTTCCGGCTGCTGAACGCCCGGTTCGGCGAGCGGCGGACGGCGATCGCGATCCGCCGCGGGGATCTGGACGGCTGCGAGGCGCTCAACACGGCGATCACCCAGATGTACCAGGACGGGACGATGGCGAAGTTCATGCGCAAGTGGTTCGGCACGTCCGGGCTGGACCTGTCGGACGTGCAGGTGCCGCAGTTCGAGGGCTGCCTCTGACCTTCGCCCCCGACCGGAGCGTCCGGTGGCGCGTCGCCGGTCCGGAGGACGCGGGCGGGGATCAGCGCCGGGAGTTGCCGCCGCTGAGGAGGGGAGTACCGGTCGTGGCGCCGTCGCTTGGGACGGTGCCGTCCGACGTACCGCTGTTGGCGGCCCCGTTGCCCTGGGAGCCGCTCTTGCTCTTCTTCGCCGGGATGCTCGGGCGGGTCGTGGCGTTGTTGTTCCCCGGGCCGCGCGGAGTCGTCGGCTTCGCCTTCGGGGTCTCGGTCTTCCTCTGCTGGCCGGGCGCGGTCGTCTTGCCGTGCTCGCCGGACTTGCCCGGCTCCTGGGACGGCTTGGACGAGGGCGCCGTCCCGGGACGCTGCGAGGTGCGGGACCCGGGGGCGCCGCCCTGCTCGCGGCCCTTGTGCTCTCGGGGCGTCGGCGACGGCGCGGGCGCCGGGTCCTGGCCGGGGAAGTTCCCGGTCGCGTAGGCCACACCGCCGGACAGCAGGATCGAGCCGCCCACCACCGCGATGACCTTGGCGGTGAGGAACCGGCGCAGGCGCGCCGTCCGGGAGGCGCGGGCCGTCCGGGGCGCCGCCAGGAAGGCGGCGACGGCGGCGTCCTCTCCGGCGAGCTCCTTTGGGCGGCCGGGGGCGGCGGCCGCCGCGAGGAGTTCGCGCAGCTCGGGGTGCCCGCCGGCGCCGTCGAGCAGCCGCTCGGCGGCGCGCGGATCCAGCCGTCCGGGCTCGTGGTCTCTCATGTCACCCCTTCAGCGCCACTGCCGCCGTTTCTGTCACCCCGGACGAGGGGACGGGTGTCCGCGGCGTCGGCGCGGGGCGCCGGCAGCCGCTCGGCGAGGCGCCGCAGGCCGCGGTAGGCGGCGGTCCGCACGGCGCCCGCGCGCTTGCCGAGGACCTTGCCCGCGGACTTGGCGTCGAGGCCCACGACGACGCGCAGCAGCACCGCCTCGGCCTGGTCGCGGGGCAGGTCGGCGATGAGCCGCAGCGCCTCCTCGGTGGCGAGCCCGTCGATGGCGTCGAGTTCGGTGTCGGCGGCCGCGGCCATCGTCACCAGCTCCTCGACCGGCAGGTCGGAGGCGGGGCGGCGGGACCTGCGGCGCAGGTGGTCCAGCGCCCGGTGCCGGGTGATCGTCGCGGTCCAGCCGCGGAAGCCGTCGAGGTCACCGCGGAACGTCGGGAGGTCACGGGCGATCTGCAGCCACGCCTCCGACGTCACGTCCTCCGCGTCCGCTCCGACGATGGCCCCGGCGAAGCGGATCAGGCGCGGCTGCACGTCGCGGTAGAGCATGCGGAAGGACTCCTCGTCGCCGTTCTGCGCCGCGCGCAGTGCCCGGCCGAGCTCGTCCTCGTCCACCGCGCCATTGTGCAGGCATTTGCACCGTGGTGTGACACGTACGCGCGGGTTCGCGCTGACGCAGTGAACCCCCTCCCGCGGCCGCCCGGCCGATCCCCGCGCACGAGACGGACGAAGATGATCCGCAATGCCTCACATGACCGGGATGAGCTCCTTGTCACCGGCATAGCGCCGGCCGCTCCGCCGCTGACCCGGCCGCTTCCGGGACCCGTTCCGGAGGCGCTGCCGGACGAGGCGCTGCCGGACGAGGCGCCGCCGGTCTTCGTCGACGCGACCGGGTGGCGTGCCCGGCTCGGACGCCGGCTCGGCCTGCTCGTGGGGGCACTGCTCCTGGTGTTCCTGGGGGCGCTCGGCCTCGGCATGACCACCGGCGCCGACGTCCCGCTGACGCCGTGGAGCGGGCCGTCCGCCAAGCCGCAGGTGAAGCTGAGCCGTCCGAGCGTCCCGGCCGGAAAGACGAAGGAGCCGCCCGCCGCCGTGCGTCCCCGGCACACCGCGCCGTCCGGGGCGCCCCGGGCATCGGCGGCGCCCGGGACATCCGCCGCCCCCGCGGCGCCCGCCGCCTCGCCGGGCACGCCCGCGCCGGCGGCGACGGGCACCGCGACGGCTCGGCCCGGCAGATCGCAGGCGACGCCTCCCGCGTACGGCAAGAAGCGGAAGAGCGGCTGAGCATGAGACGCGGTGAACCGCGGGGTCACTGGATCCTGCTGTCGCTCGGCGGCCTGGTGCTCGCCATCCTGCTCCTCTTGGACGGCTTCGTGAACGGCGCCGTCGGTGAGGCTCCGCGGGCCGAGGGGGACGCCGCGCCGGCGCCGTCCCAGGTGACCGGGGGCGGACCCGTGGTCAACCTCTCGGGCGGCGCCCCGCAGAGCCGCCGCATGCCCAGGAAGACGATCGCGCTGACGTTCGACGACGGCCCCGACCCCGAGTGGACGCCGCGGCTGCTGGACGTCCTGCGCCGCCGCAACGCCCACGCCACGTTCTTCACCGTCGGCGCGCGCGTGGCCCGCGAGCCGGAGCTGACCCGGCGCATCCTCCGCGAGGGCAACGAGATCGGCTCCCACACCTACACGCACGCCGACCTCGCCGCCGCGCCGCGGTGGCGGGGACGCCTGGAGATGGACCTCACGCAACGCGCGCTGGCGGGCGCGGCCGGCGTCCACACCAGGCTGATGCGGATGCCGTACTCGTCCCGCCCCGACGGCCTGACCGCTCCCGAGTGGCGCGCGGCCGAGCGGGCGGGGAAGGACGGCTACGTCGTCGTGCTCACCGACCGCGACACCGAGGACTGGGCGCGTCCCGGCACGGCGACGATCGTCCAGCGGGCGCTGGCGGCGGAGGCGCGCGGGGAGGGCGCCGTCGTGATGCTGCACGACTCGGGCGGCGACCGGTCCGAGACGGTCGCGGCCGTGGCGCAGATCATCGACAGGCTCCAGCCGCGGGGCTACCGCTTCACCACGCTCACGCAGGCGCTGGGCATGCCGTCCGCGGAGGTCGCGGTGCCCGCGCGCGAGCGGGCCGTCGGCTGGACGCTGGTCGCCGCCCAGCGGGCGGCGTCCGCGCTCACCGGCACCATGGGCGCGGTGTTCGGGGTCGCGGGCGTCCTCTGCGTGCTCAGGCTCGTCGCGCTGCTGGTGTTCGCGCACGTCCACATGCGCCGGGTCCGCAGGCCCCAGCGGCGCCCGCGCCGCGCCCGCGGCCGCCCGGGGCCGCCCCCGGGCGGGCTGCCGCCCGACCCGTTCCCGCCCGTCTCGGTGGTCGTCCCCGCCTACAACGAGGAGGCCGGCATCGCGGCGACGGTCAGCTCGCTGCTGGACACCGACTACCCGGGCACCGTCGAGGTGATCGTGGTGGACGACGGGTCCGCCGACGCCACGTCCGCGATCGTGGAGTCCATGCGGCGGCCCGGGCTGCACCTCATCCGCAAGCCGAACGGCGGGAAGCCGAGCGCGCTCAACGCGGGCATCGCCGCGGCTCAGGCCGACATCCTCGTGCTCGTGGACGGCGACACCGTCTTCCAGCGCGACACCCTCCGGCACCTGGTCTCCCCCTTCGCGGACCCGGAGGTGGGGGCGGTGAGCGGCAACACCAAGGTCGCGAACCGCGGCGGCCTGCTCGGCCGCTGGCAGCACATCGAGTACGTCATCGGCTTCAACCTCGACCGGCGGATGTTCGACCTCCTGCAGTGCATGCCGACCATCCCGGGCGCGATCGGGGGGTTCCGGCGGTCCGTCCTCGCCGAGGTGGGCGGCGTCCCGGGCGACACCCTCGCCGAGGACACCGACCTCACCATGGCGATCTCCCGCACCGGGCGGCGCGTCGTCTACGAGGAGAAGGCCCTCGCCTGGACGGAGGCGCCGTCGTCGCTGCGGCAGCTGTGGAGGCAGCGGTACCGCTGGTGCTACGGGACGATGCAGGCGATGTGGAAGCACCGCGGCTCCGTCGTCGACCGCGGCGGCTCGGGCCGGTTCGGCCGCCGCTGCCTGCCCTACCTGACGGTGTTCCAGGTCCTGCTCCCCCTGTTCGCCCCGGTCATCGACCTGTTCGCGGTGTTCGGGCTGATCTTCCTGGACCCGGTGGTGCCGGTCGTCTCCTGGACGCTCTTCGTCGCCGCGCAGGCCGCCGCCGGCGCCTACGCCCTGTGGCTGGACGGCGAGTCCGTCCGGCCCCTGTGGGCGCTGCCGCTCCAGCAGTTCGTCTACCGGCAGCTCATGTACCTGGTCGTCGTCCAGTCCGTGGTGACCGCGCTGCTGGGGGCCCGCCTGGGGTGGCACACCATCCGGCGGACGGGGACCTTCGCCGATTTCGGGACCCGGGAACAATCCCCGGGGCCCATCGGTTATAGATGACAGCCGGTGTGCCTGGTGTCCCCGGGCCTCACCTATCGCCTTCACGGAATACCGTTCGGCTGGAGCCGTGTTGTGCCTTTCGCCGAGAGGCGACCCGCACACCGGTGCAAGACCAAGGCCCCGCCGGGTCGCACGACCCGGCGGGGCTTGGTCGTGTCTGGGGCAGACTGGCGCCATGAGTCTCGCCGCGCACCTGGAGGAACTCGGCCGCCCGCTGGTGGACGAGCAGCTCCAGCACCCCACCGTGAAGGGCATCGCCCAAGGCAGCCTCGACGAGGCCGTGTTCCGCTCCTGGCTGGAACAGGACTACCTCTTCCTGCACGACTACGTGCGCGTCTTCTCCCGCCTCGCCTGGCAGGCTCCCAGCGCCCACCTGGGAGACCTGGTCGATCTGGCCCACGCCACCTTCCACGACGAGCTCGACCTGCACCGCTCCCTCTCCGCGAGCTTCTCCGCCGACCTCGACGGCGCGGTGAAGGGGCCCGCGTGCGCCGCCTACACGTCCTTCCTGCTGGACAGTGCCGCCGTGTACGGCGAAGGCCTCGCGGCCCTGTACCCGTGCATGTGGGGCTACTCCACGCTCGGACGGATCCTCGCCGAGGACCCGCCGTCCGAGCCCCGCTACCGCCGCTGGGTCGACACCTACGCCGACCCGGGCTTCGCCGCCCTCGCCGCCCGCATCGCCCAGATGATCGACGAGGCGGCCCCAGACCCCGCCGCCGCGGAGCGCCTCTTCATGGAGGGCATGCGGCACGAGGTGGCGTTCTGGTCCGTGGAGACCTGAGCCGTCATACGCGGGCGAGCGAGGGGTAGTCGACGTAGCCCTCGGCGTGGCCGCCGTAGACGAGGTGCTCCACGTGGGCGGCCAGCGGGGCCGACGTCGCGAAGCGGGCGGGCAGGTCGGGGTTGGCGATGAACAGCCGGCCATAGGAGAAGACGTCGGCCAGGCCGGCCGCGAGGACCTCCTCGCCGGCGCGCTGGGACGTCGGCTCGGGCCCGTTGAAGTTCCCGATCAGCGTGCCCGACCAGCGGGGGCGCAGATCGGCCAGGGCCCCGTACGCGCCGCGCTCGATGACGTGCAGGTAGGCGAGGCCGAGCGGGTCGAGCGCGTCCACCAGGGCGCGGTAGGTGCCCTGCGGGTCCTCCTCGGCGATCTCGTTCTCCGGGTTGTCGGGGGAGATGCGCAGCCCGACCCGCTCCGGGCCGACCGCGTCCGCCACGGCGTGCACGACGTCGAGGGCGAAGCGGAGCCGGCCCTCGCGGGAGCCGCCGAACCGGTCGGTGCGCCGGTTGGTGTTCTCGGCGAGGAACTGCTGGATCAGGTACCCGTTCGCGCCGTGCACCTCGACGCCGTCGAACCCGGCCCGGACGGCGTTGCGGGCCTCGGCGGCGAAGGCGGCCACCGTCGTCTCGGCCTCGGCGGTCGTCATCGCGCGGGGCGTGACGTGGGGGACGCTCCCCTCGCTGGTGTGGATCCGCTCCGACCGGATCCCGACCGCCGAGGGCGCGACGGGCGTGGCGCCGCCGGGCAGGACCAGCGGATGCGTCATCCGGCCCACGTGCCAGAGCTGGGCGAAGATCGTCCCGCCCGCCTCGTGCACGGCGTCCGTCACCTCGCGCCACCCGGCGACCTGCTCGTCCGTCACCAGGCCGGGGATGCCGGGACCGCCCTTGCCGAGCACGTCCGGCCAGATCCCCTCGGTGACGATGAGGCCCGCGCTCGCGCGCTGCGCGTAGTACTCCTTGGTCAGCGGGTGCGGGACGCCGGTCACGTCGTCGGCCCGGCCCCGCGTCATCGGCGCCATCGCGATCCGGTTGCGCAGCCTGAGGTGCGGGCCTTCGTACGGGGCGAGCAGGGGGCTGGTCATCGGGCCTCTCCTCCCGGCAGAGAACCTGCATGTACATGTGTTGTATGTACATGCAGATATTGGCATTGCATGTAAGCTGGCGTCAAGAGGAAGCGGGGTGCGCGATGAGCGCTGACGGAAAGGCCGCGGCGGACGCGGCGCTCTGGGACGGCATCGTCACGCTGCACGGCCGGGTCGAGCACCGGCTCTCCAAGTCCCTGCAGCGCCGCCACGGGATCGGGCTGTCGGAGTACCGCGCCCTGTGCCGGCTCGCCCGCGCCGCGGACGGCGAGCTGCGCATGCAGGAGCTCGCCGACCTCATCGGCCTCAACCAGAGCTCGGTCAGCCGGCTCGTCGCGCGCCTGGAGTCCGCCGGCCTCACCCGCCGCGACATGTGCCCCAAGGACCGCCGCGGCGTCTACACCGTCATCACCGACGAGGGCCGCGCCGTCCAGGCCAAGGCCGCCCCGACCTACGACGAGACCCTCACCCAGGCCCTCGACGAGGCCGCCACCGACCCCACCCTCGCCCCCCTGCTCACAACCCTTCGTCCCTGATCAGGCCCGCCAGCGCCTCGGAGCTCTTCCTGGCGGGGCTACATCAACCGGCATCCCAGCCACATGGTGACCCAAGGTGTCGCGATTGCGTGCGAAGCCGGTTTCGAGCCTGCGAGAAACCGATCGCGTAGCGAGCCCCCAGGGCGAGTCGGAGCGATGCAGCAATCGCAAGCGGTTGGTGGGGTGCCGGGCCCCCAGGGCCCGGCACCCCACCAACCGCGATCAGACACTGCGCCTCAGGCGGAGGCTGTTGGTGACGACGAAGACCGAGGAGAACGCCATGGCGCCTCCGGCGATCATCGGGGTGAGCAGGCCGGACGCCGCGAGCGGCAGGGCGGCCACGTTGTAGGCGAAGGCCCAGAACAGGTTGCCCTTGATCGTGGCGAGCGTGCGGCGCGACAGCCGGATGGCGTCGGCCGCGGCGCGCAGGTCGCCGCGCACCAGCGTCAGGTCGGACGCCTCGATCGCCACGTCCGTGCCGGTGCCCATCGCCAGGCCGAGGTCGGCCTGCGCCAGCGCGGCGGCGTCGTTGACCCCGTCGCCGACCATGGCGACCGTCCGCCCCTCCGACTGGAGGCGCTTGACGACGTCCACCTTGTCCTGCGGCAGGACGTCGGCGATGACCTCCTCGATCCCGACCGCGTCCGCGACCGTGCGGGCCACCGTCTCGTTGTCGCCGGTCAGCAGGACCGGGCGCAGCCCGAGCCCGCGCAGCCGCTCGATCGCCTCCCGCGAGGTCGGCTTGACCTGGTCCGCGACGGTGACGACCGCGCGGGCCTCGCCGTCCCAGCCGACCGCGACGGCGGTGTGGCCGAGCGCCTGGGCCTTCTCCATGGCGCGTTCGAGGTCGGGCGTGAGGTGCTGCGACCACTCGGCCAGCAGCCGGGGGCGGCCCGCGAGGACGCCGTGGCCGTCCACCATCCCCTGGACGCCGAGGCCCTCGACGTTGGCGAAGTCCTCGACCCTGCCCAGCTCGCCGACCCGCTCGACGGCGCCCTTGGCGATGGCCTGGGCGATGGGGTGCTCGGACGCGTTCTCCAGCGCCCCCGCCAGCCGCAGCACGTCCTCCTCGGAGACGCCCTCGGCGGTGACGACGTCGACCAGGGCCATCTTGCCGGTGGTGACGGTGCCGGTCTTGTCCAGGACGACGGTGTCGATCGTCCGGGTGGACTCCAGCACCTCCGGGCCCTTGATCAGGATGCCGAGCTGCGCGCCGCGCCCCGTCCCGACCATCAGCGCGGTCGGGGTGGCCAGGCCGAGGGCGCACGGGCAGGCGATGATCAGCACGGCGACGGCGGCGGTGAAGGCGCCCGCGAGCGGCTCGCCGGTGCCGATCCAGAAGCCGAGCGTGCCGAGCGCCAGCGCGATCACGACCGGGACGAAGACGCCCGAGATCCGGTCGGCGAGCCGCTGCACCTGCGCCTTGCCGGTCTGCGCGTCCTCCACCAGCCGCGCCATCTGCGCGAGCTGGGTGTCGGAGCCGACCCGGGTGGCGCGCACCAGCAGCCGCCCGCCCGCGTTCACGGTCGCGCCGGTCACGGCGTCGCCGGGCCCGACCTCGACCGGGACCGACTCGCCGGTCAGCATGGACGCGTCCACGGCGGACGAGCCCTCCTCGACCGTCCCGTCCGTGGCGATCTTCTCGCCGGGGCGGACGACGAACAGGTCCCCCGCCGCGAGCGCGTCGACCGGGATCCGCTCCTCGCGCCCGTCCCGGACGACCGAGACCTCCTTGGCGCCGAGCTCCAGCAGGGCCCGCAGCGCGGCGCCGGCGCGGCGCTTGGAGCGCGTCTCGAAGTACCGCCCGGCGAGGATGAACATGATGACGCCGGACGCGGCCTCGAGGTAGATGTTCATCGACCCGTCGGAGCGGGTCATGGAGAACTCGAACCCGTGCTTGATGCCCAGCTCGCCCGCGGTGCCGAAGAACAGCGCCCACAGCGACCACGCGAAAGCGGCCAGTGTGCCGAGCGAGATCAGCGTGTCCATGGTCGCGGCGCCGTGCCGCAGGTTGACGGCCGCGGCCTTGTGGAACGGCCAGCCCGCGTACACCACGACCGGGGCGGCGAGCGTCAGCGACAGCCACTGCCACGCCTCGAACTGGATCGCCGGGACCATCGCCATCGCGATCACCGGGATCGACAGCACCACCGCGGTGACCAGCCGCTGCCGCAGCGGGCGCAGCTCGTCGGGCGGCTCCGGGGCCGCGTCGTCCGCGGCCCTGGGCGGGGCGGGGAGGGCGGCGGAGTAGCCCGCCTTCTCCACCGTGGCGATCAGCTCGTCGGGGGAGACGCCCTCCCCGAACTCGACCCTGGCCTTCTCGGTGGCGTAGTTGACCGTGGCGGTCACGCCGTCCATCTTGTTGAGCTTCCGCTCGATCCGGTTGGCGCACGACGCGCACGTCATACCGCCGATCGCCAGCTCGATACGCCCGGACACCGCGTCCGTGCTCATCGCGTCCTCCTCTGCTTGGATCGTGCGGAACGTCAGTGGGTGTGGGGCTGGTCGTCGTGGCCCGGCTCGGGCTCCTGCCCCTGCTCCTGGACGGGGACGTGCCCCGCGTGCACCGTGAACTCGGCCGTGCGGACCTTGCCCTCGTGCTTGAAGTCCAGGTAGAGGCGGTAGGCGCCGGAGCTGGGAGCCTCGGCGAAGAACGTTATGCCGGGTCCGGGCTTGGTCTCGCCGTCGCCGGGCTCGCCGTCCGGGTGGACGTGGAGGTAGGCGAGGTCGCCCTGCCGCAGCGCGACGAGGTGCCCGTACGCCTCCAGGTACGGCTCCAGGTCGGTGACCGGCCTGCCGTCCTTGCTCACGGTGAGGGTCAGCTCGCTGGACCTGCCGGGAGTGAGGCCGCCGGTGAGGCGCACCTCGTAGCCGTCCACCTTCGCGACCTGCTCGGGCTCCGGCAGCGGCGCCGGCTTCAGGTCGCCGGGGGCGAAGACGTCGGCGCCGAGCGTGAGCTGCCGCTTCGCGCCCTCCGGCTGGATGTCGGTGAAGAACCGGTACGCGCCGGGCTTGGCCAGCGTGATCGGGACGGTCCAGACGCCGCCCCCGGCCTCGGTCGGGTGCAGGTGCTGGAAGCCGGACAGGTCACGCCGCGCCACGATCAGGTGCAGGAGCTTGCCGTGCAGCGGCTTGAACCCGGTGACGGGCTTGCCGTCCGGCCCGTTGATGGTGAACCGGAAGTCCGTCTTCTCGCCGGGGGTGAGGACCGTCCGCTGCGGGACGAGCGTGAAGCCGTCCTCCGACACCTGGAGGCCGCCCGGCACGAGGGACGCCGCGCTCTCGTGGCCTCCGCCCCCGTGCTCGCCTCCGCCCGCACCGCCGTGGCCCCCGCCGGTCTCATGGGACGCCATCTCCGCCGTCCCGCCCACGGGCCCGACGATCTTGCCGACGCCCGCGGCGCCGCCGAAGACGACCGCCAGTCCCACGGCGTAGGCCCCCAGCCTGGTCGCGCTGTTCATGCCGTTTCACTCCACTCGATGTCCGAGGGGCGCACCCCGCCCGGGGGGCGAGGTGCGGTCCGCTCATGAGGTCAGCTGGTATCCGGCCTCCTCGACGGCGTCCTTCACCTGGGCGTCGTCGAGGGGCGTCTCGCTGGTCACGGTGACCTTGCCGGTCTGGAGGTCGACGTCCACGCCGGTCACGCCGGCGATCTGCTCGACCTCCTCGGTCACCGAGCTCACGCAGTGGCCGCAGGTCATCCCGCTGACGGTGTAGGTGGCGGTGCTCATCGTCGTCTCCTTCGGGTCAATTACCCCTAGGGGGTATCTCTTCGGCCTCATGCTGCCATAACCGGATACCTGTGACAACCCCAGGGGGGTATCAGCGATTCCGAGATCCGGGTCACATCGCCCCCAGGGTTTTCCACAGGTGTCCACAGGGCTGTGGACGAACGTTCCGGCGGCGCTGCTCGTCGCGGATACTGAAGCCATGCCTGAGCTACCTGAGGTGGAGGCGCTGGCGGGCTTCCTGCGGGAGCGCGCGGTCGGCCACGCCGTCGCCCGCGTCGATGTTCTCGCCGTCTCCGCGCTGAAGACCTACGACCCGCCGGTGACCGCGCTCGGCGGGCTGACCGTCACCGGCGCGGCCCGGCACGGCAAGTTCCTCGACCTGGACGTCGACGGGCTGCACCTCGTCGTCCACCTCGCCCGCGCGGGCTGGCTCCGGTGGCGCGACGAGATCCCGGCCAAGCCCGTCCGGCCCGGAGGCAAGAACCCGCTCGCCCTGCGCGTGCACCTGGACGACGGCTCGGGCTTCGACCTCACCGAGGCGGGCACCAAGAAGGGGCTCGCCGTCTACGTCGTCCGCGACCCGAAGGACGTGCCCGGCGTGGCCTCCCTCGGCCCCGACCCGCTGGACGACGCGTTCACCCCCGCGGCGCTGGGCGAGATCGTCCACGGCAAGCGCACGCAGATCAAGGGGCTGCTGCGCGACCAGAAGGTGATCGCGGGCATCGGCAACGCCTACTCCGACGAGGTGCTGCACGCCGCCCGGATGTCCCCGTTCAAGATCGCCTCTTCGCTGACCGAGGAGGACGTCGCCGTCCTGCACGAGGCGATCGTCACCACGCTGCGGGACGCGGTGGAGCGCTCGCGCGGCCTGGAGGCGCAGGACCTCAAGGGCGAGAAGAAGACCGGCCTGCGGGTGCACGGGCGCGCCGGCCAGAAGTGCCCGGTGTGCGGGGACACGGTCCGCGAGGTGTCGTTCGCCGACTCGGCGCTCCAGTACTGCCCCACCTGCCAGACGGGCGGCAAACCGCTCGCCGACCGCCGCATGTCCCGCCTCCTCAAGTAGGACCGGGCGAATCCGGCTGTGGGCCCGGCGGTCCGGGCGTATCGTGTCGCGCGTCGACCGCGGTGATCGCCTTCTCAGGAGCCGCCATGGGATACCCCCCGCCCCCACCAGCCCCGCCCGGCGGCCCTGGTCGCGGCGCTCCGCCGCCGCCCTACGGCGCGCCTCCGCCCGGCGGCGCGCCCGCTCCTCCGTACGCGCCTGCCGCCCCGCCTCCCGGCTACGGATATCCGCCGCAGGCCCCCGGCTACCCGCCGCAGCAGCAGGGCGGCTACCCGGCGCCGCAGCACGCCGGCTATCCCGTGCCCCAGCACCCCCAGGTCCACCACCAGCGGCCGCCGCAGCAGCCCGCCGACCTGTACGGATCGCCGATCCTCGTCTACGACCAGCCGGCGCAGTTCTTCTCGACCGAGGCGAACTACACGATCTGGAGCCCGCAGGGGCAGCCCGCGGCGTACGTCCGGGAAGAGGGCGTGAGCGGCGCGAAGAAGGCCCTGCGCGTGATGAGCCAGGGCAGCCAGACCAAGGCAGAGCGGAAGCTGTCGATCCTCCGGCCCGACGGCATGCCGTACTTCCTCTTCTACAAGCCGTACGGGTTCATGGGCACGCCCATGATGCAGGTGCTGACCCCGCAGGGCGGGCTGATCGGGCACCTGCGCAAGCGGGCGATGCGCGGCTGGGAGATCCTCGACCCGCACGAGCGGCAGCTCGGCTACTACGAACTGCTGGGCGGCCGGATCACCGACTGGCGGCAGCAGGAGATCGCCCGGATCCAGCGCGGCTTCGCCGGGATGGGCGAGTTCCTGTCCCAGATGTTCACCGGGGCCGACCGGTACGTCCTGCGCATGCACGTCCAGTTGCAGGAGCCGATGCGCACGCTCGTGCTGGCGTGCCCCCTCGCGTTCGACACAGCCGTCTCCCAGAACCGCAGCATCGGCGGCCTGCTCTGACCCCGCCGCTCCGGCGGGCGGGGGCGGGGGCGGGAACTGAGACGCGTCAGGCCCCGGCGGGCGCCGGGGCCTGACTCAGTGGGTCGCGGACGGAGCCGGAACGGGGATGGCTCGTCCGCCGGGTTCAGCGGACCTTTGGGACGTTCCCGAAGACCGGGCCGATCTGGCTCCAGCGGTGCAGCTGGCAGCCGTCATCGCGGGTGAACGTGGTGTCGACCTGCTTCCCCTCCCAGGTGCCCTTGACCGTGGCGATCTCCGGACCGCCGTAGATCTTGGTGCACATCTGGTCCTTGGGGACGGGTTTGAAGGGATCCTTGACCTTGGTGAGGGCCGCGCAGGCGCCGGCCGCCTGGGGATGGTCGCCGCCGGGCGGGCCGCAGGTCAGTCGCCAGGTCTTGGCGGGCGCCTCCTTGGAGGCCTTGACCTGCACGGTGAGTGTGTCCGCCGGTGAGCCGGACGGCTGCACGGACGTCGTGCCCGAAGGCGCTCCGGCGGGGTTTCCGTTTGCCTGTTCGTCGCCGCAGGCGGCCATGGACAGGAGCAAGGCCAGCCCGGGCGCTGCGAAAAGGAGCGTCCGATACCGCATGCGTGATTCGACGCAGGGGGGCTTCGCGCGGTTCCATGGGGGGTGTGATGAATTTCGGGGAAGACGTGCCGGCCGTGGTCGCCGCGGAGGTCCCGCAGGACGGCTACCTGCTGGACGTCCGCGAACAGGACGAGTGGGAGGCGGGCCACGCGCCCGAGGCGGTCCACATCCCCATGAGCCGGCTCGGCGACCGCGCCGGGGAGATCCCGCGTGACCGGGAGGTCTATGTGATCTGCCGGTCCGGGGCGCGGTCCGCGCAGGTGACGGTCGCGCTGAACCAGGCGGGCTGGCTGGCGCGCAACGTCGGCGACGGCATGCACGGGTGGGCCCGGGCCGGCCGCCCGATGGAGGGGACCGGGGACGGCCCGCCCTTCGTCGCGTGATCTGACCGGCCGTCGAGTGATCTGACCCGGATGCCCCCTTTTGGGGCGTGACGGGCGGTTGTACGATCGGGCCTGACCGATAACCGCGGGAGCTCGGGCCACAGCCGGGCTGAGAGGGCGGCCTCCAAGGCGTCGCCGACCGCATGAACCTGTCCGGGTAATGCCGGCGTAGGGAGTGTGTCCCGTGACGTCCGACGTCGAAAAGCGCCCTCAGGACGAGCGCGTCCGCGACGAGGTCCCGTTCACCCTCGACGAGCCCGCCCCCAAGGTCCTCGGATTCTGGGACCAGAGCGCCTTCTGGGGGAACCTCGGCGTCAGCCTCCTGGCCTTCTCCGGCGCCTACACCGTCCTCGCGCCGGACGCCGCCGGCCGGCCCACCATCTCGATCATGGCGGGCATCGTCGCGATGGCCGTGGGAACGGCACTCGGCGGGCTGATGCTCGGCCTCGCCGCCGTCCCCGGCGCGCGCACCGGCCAGCCCGCGATGGTGCTGCTGCGCGGCCTGTTCGGCGCGCGGCTGTCGTACGCGCCGACCGTCCTCAACATCGCCCAGCTCGTCGGCTGGGGCACGTTCGAGCTGATCGTCATCGCCGACGCGGCCCGCGAGCTGTGGGACGGCGTCCCCCGCTGGGGCTACGTCGTCGCGGCGGGCGCGATCACGACCGTGCTGACGGTGTGGCCGCTCGGCTCGGTGCGGCTGCTGCGCCGCTACGTGACCGTCGCGGTGGCGATCGCGCTCGTCTACTTCTACGTCCGGCTGGTCCGGGAGCCGCTGCCCGACCTGAACCAGGGCTCGTGGGGCGGGTTCTGGGTCGGCGCGGACGCCGCGCTGGCAGTGTCGATCTCCTGGGTGCCGGTCGCCGCCGACTACACCCGGCACGCGCGCACCGAGCGCGGGGCGTTCGGCGCCGCGGCCGTCGGCTACTCCGTCACGCAGATCGTCGCCTACGTCCTCGGCCTGCTCGCGCTCGCACTGGTCGCGGGCGACTCGGGCAAGATCTTCGACCCGTTCCTGGGCGCCTCGCTGGGCGTGGTGTTCTTCGCGGTGTTCGTGCTGCGGGAGGCCGACCAGTCGTTCGCCGACACCTACTCCACGGCGGTGTCGATCCAGAACCTGTTCCCCCGGGCCGACCGCCGGGTGCTGAGCGTCGGGCTCGGCATCCTCATCACCGTGCTCGCGCTGGTCCTGGACATCGGCGACTACGCGGGCTTCCTCTCGCTGATCGGCTCGGTGTTCGTGCCGATGCTCGGCGTCCTGGCGGCCGACTTCTTCCTCGGCCGCGGCCGGGACCGCGCCGGCTGGGACGTCTCGCGGACGGCGCCGTCCCGCTGGGGCATGATCGCCGCATGGGCGGCGGGGTTCGTCGTGTACCAGCTCGTGAACCCCGGCACCGTGGCCCGCTGGACCGAGCTTTGGTCCGGTGTCCGGGACGCGCTGCACTTCACGCCGCAGACCTGGATGAGCGCCTCGCTGCTGTCGTTCCTGGTGGCAGGGGTCGCGGCCCTGCTCATCGGCAGGCTTACCAAACGGTAAGGTTTGGGTCGGCAGCAAGTTCCGACGCAAGTTGCCCGGCGGTACGCCGGAGTGCGGTGGCACGATGACAGACGTGTATCAGCACGTGCACGATCCGATCGCGCGGGCCGTCATCGAGAGCGCCGCGGACGCGATCGTGGCCGTGGACCAGCGGCACCGGGTCACCGTGTGGAACCCGGCGGCCGAGCGCATGTTCGGCTGGACGGCCGCCGAGGTGATCGGCCGCGTCCCGCCCATCGTCCCGGACGAGCTGAAGGCCGAGCACAACGCCGTCCAGGAGCGGCTCCTCACCCGGCGCGGCGGCGAGGGCGAGGCCGACGGCGGGCAGATCTCGATCGCGACCCGCCGCTTCCACCGCGACGGCCGGCTCATCGACGTGCGCATCGACACGAGCCTGCTGAAGGACCCGAACGGCACGCTGCTCGGCTGGGTCGGGGTGTACCACCCGGTCGAGGACGACGAGATCCTCCAGCACCGCATGACCGAGCGGGCCCGGCTCGTAAGGCGGCTGAACGACATCGTCGCCGACCTCGGCGCCGAACTCGACCTCGCCGTGGTGCTCGACCGGATCACCGCCGCGCTCATCGAGCTGACCGGCGCCGACGCCGGCGGGTTCGTCAAGATCGAGGGCGAGCGGCTGCGGCTGGTCAGCATGTCCGGGCTGCCGGAGCGGATGCGCGGCAGGTCGGCCGAGCTGCGGCCGAGCCTGGTCGGGGAGCTGCTGCGGTCGGGCAAGACCGTCAAGCTCGCGACGGGGGAGCGGCGCCTCGGCGACCTGATCTGGTCGGAGCTGCCCGGCCTGCACACGATCGCGCTCGGCCTGTCGTACCTGCAAAACCGGCCGTACGGCGCGCTGTACGCGCTGTTCTCCGGGCGCAAGGTCGGGCACACCGAGCTGGAGCTGCTGGAGCTGCTCGCCGGGCATGCCGGGGTCGCGGTCGGCAACGCCGTCGCCTACGCGGAGGTCGTCCGGCAGCGGGCGCACGAGCGCGCCGTCATCGACTCCAGCGCCGACGGCATCGCCGTGCTCGACCACGACCTCGTCGTCCGGCACTGGAACCACGCCGCGCACACCCTCACCGGCATCCCGCCGGAGGACGCGCTCGGCCGCCCGCTGCCGTTCGACATGCCCGCGCTCGGCGAGATGCTCACGTTCCGCCTGGAGTCGGGGAGGTGGCTGAACGTGCTGGCCGCCGAGATCGAGGAGACCGGCGAGCTGGTCGTCGACTTCCGCGACGTCTCGGAGGCCAAGGCGCTGGAGGAGGCCAAGGACCTGTTCCTCGCCACGACCAGCCACGAGCTGCGGACCCCGATCACGGTCGTGCAGGGGTTCGCCTCCACGCTGGTCAACCGGTGGGACGAGCTGACCGACACCGACCGGCGCGCCGCCGTCGCCACCATCGCCGAGCGCGCCCAGTCGCTCGGCCGGCTCGTCGAGCACCTGCTGCTCGGCTCCCGCGCCGGCGCCGACGAGCTGGCCGTGGCGATCGAGTCGTTCGACCTCGTCCGCGTCCTGGAGGGCGTGGTCGCCGGGTTCCGCTCGCTGTCGCCGCTGCACCGGGTGGAGCTGGACATCGACCCGGAGCTGCCGCCGTGCCGCGGGGACGCGATGGCCACCGACATCGTCCTCGGCCAGCTGCTGGAGAACGCGTTCAAGTACTCCCCGGACGGCGGGACGGTGCGCGTCCGGGCCCGCTGCGAGGGCCCCGACATCGTCGTCACGGTCTCCGACGAGGGCATCGGCATCCCGCTCGGCGACCATGAGCGGATCTTCGAGCGGTTCGTCCAGGGGGACGCCGGGGACCGCCGCCGGTTCGGCGGGATCGGGCTCGGCCTGTACATCGTGAAACGGCTGACCGAGGCGCAGGGCGGCACGATCTCCGCCCATCCCGCGGGACGTGAGACATCTCACATAGAGTCCGTTCAAAAGTCGCTTAACGGGACGATGGCGGCAGAACCGGCCGATATGGAACGAACCACTCGGCTACTGGCCGTGAGCGAGGGGCGCGGACCCGCAGGTGGCGCGCGGGCGGGCGAGGGCACGTGCATGCGGCTCGTGCTGCGCTCGGCCGGCTGATCCGGCGCCGGCTTACCGCGCGGACAGTCCGTCCCTGGTGGCCCGGTGAGACGGGCGTGACCAGGGCTTTCGGCGGTCCCGGCGGCGGGCAGGCTGGGTTGGTGCGGAGAAGTGCGGCGGCAGCGGGGTGTGATGGACGAAACGCGTGTGCGAGGAGTAAATCCGCCGTTGGCTGGATAGGTCCTTGGTTGGTCGCCGTTTGGGGACGAGATTCCGATCCGGGGGTGATCACCGTGACCGGACGGCCGATGACTCGTTGTGCAGGTGGTGAACTGAACCGTTCGGGTTTCCGGCCATGGCCATCAGGGCATTTCGGTCGTACCGGAAGAGCGATGACGGGACTCGTCCGAGAGAGCGGAGCATCGGGGAGGTGAGGGCGTCGAGCGTCGTACTGCTGCCACACGCACCGTCCAGCGTCGCGGTCGCCCGCAGGCGCCTCAGCTCTGAGCTGGCCGACTCGGGCGTCTACGACTCGATCGTCGACGACGCCAGCGTCATCATCAGCGAGCTGCTCAGCAATGCCCTGCGGCACGCACGGCCGCTCCCGTCCGGCCAGGTGAAGGTGTGCTGGCTGTGCCGCGGCGACCTCCTCGAACTCGAGGTCAGCGACGGCGGCGCGATGACCGAGCCGCGCCGCGGTCCGGGCACGCTCTCCTCGCTCGGCGGCAGGGGGCTCGGCATCGTCGAGGCCCTGTCCGAGGGCTGGGGGGTGCGCCACGAAGACGGCACCACGACGGTCTGGGCCGTCCTGAGGGCGCCCAGGACGCCCGGCGACGAGCGGATGGCCGCCCCCGCCGGGATGCACGCCGTCGCCCCGGATTTGTCCGCCTTTCCGGACCTGCTGGACGAGCCCGGAGAGGACCTTTGTAACGGAACCAGGAGTGAAGTGGCTCCGAGCCGGGCATATCCGGCATAGAGCGACCCTGCCTGGAAGGAACCCCGCCCGACCTTGTATGGTCCTCTGCAACGCCCGGGCGATGTCGTGCCCCCGTCGACATCGCGGGCGTTGTCGGTCCTTCCCGGCGCCGCGCGCCTTGAGCCCCCGGCGCCGGGAAGGGCGCTAAACCCCCACTTCGCAGGGCATCGCGGTGCCGTTCTCGCGCCCGCCGCCCGACCCCGTCGACCCCGGATGCCCGGATGCCTCCGGCCGTCCGGAGCTCAGATCTCCTCGCGCAGGATCGGGCAGGACATGCAGCGAGGGCCGCCGCGCCCCGTCCCCAGCTCGCTGCCGCTGATCCGGATGACCTCGATCCCCGAAGCCTCCAGCTGCGCGTTGGTCTCGATGTTGCGCTCGTAGGCGACGCACAGGCGCGGGGCCACGGCGAGCGTGTTGTTCCCGTCGTCCCACTGCTCGCGCTCGGCGGTGACCGGGTCGAGCCCGGTGTCGATCACCTTGAGGTGGTCCAGGCCCATCGCGTCGGCCGCGGCCTGGAGGAACGGGCGCGGCTCGGCGACGCGCAGGTCCCCGTCGGCCAGCGTCACCGTGTAGGCGGTCAGCGAGTGCGCCACCGGCGGGTACATCACGACGGTGTCGACGTCGACCATCGTGCAGACGGTGTCGAGGTGCATGGTCGCGCGCTCCTGCGCGATCGGCACGGCCAGCACGGTGTGGGCGAGCCCGGCCCCGATCACCTGGCGGGCCAGGCGCTCGACGCCCGCCGGGGTCGTCCGCTCGCCGGTGCCGACCGCGATCACGCCCGGCCGCAGGAGCAGGACGTCCCCGCCCTCCAGATGCTCAAGGGAGGGGGTGTACACCGGCTCCACGCCGGCGAACCTCGGGTGGTGCGCGTAGATCAGGCCGGTGAGGGCCGACTCGCGCCGGCGCGCCTCCATCGCGAGGCTCGTCACCGCCACGCGGTCGCCGATCCAGGTGCTGTTGTCGCGGGTGAACAGCAGGCCCGGCAGCGGGTCGACGATGAAGTCCTGCTCGTCCATCAGCCGGTAGACGAGGCCGTGCCCGGCCTTCAGCTCCTCGTGCGCGAGCCCGGCGATCAGCGTGTGCGCGAGGTTCTCCGGGTGGAGGCCGCGCAGGTGGTCCTCGACGACGCGGCGGAGCTGGTCGCCGAGGCGCAGGTCGACGATGGCGTCCGCGATCGCCTGGTCCCGCGCGGCCTCGTACTCCAGGGCGTCCTGGAGCAGCTCCGTCACGTACAGGACCTCGACGCCGCGTGACCGCAGCGCCTCGGCGAACGCGTCGTGCTCCTCCTGCGCCCGGCCCGCCCACGGGATCGCGTCGAACAGGAGCTTGTCGCTGTTGCGCGGGGTCAGCCGCTTGAGCTCCGCGCCGGGGCGGTGCAGCAGCACCGTCCGCAGCCGTCCGACCTCGCTGGTGACCCGGTGCTCGTGTGCTGTCTTCGCTGCCGTCACCCTCCGCAGTCTAGGCGGCGGAGGCCGTGCCACCATGCAAGGGTGATCGGCAGGACCGCGGCGCTCCCCCTCCACCTCACGTCGGCGACGATGCTGCGCGTGTCCGCCGAGGGGGTCGCGACCGCGCTGGTCCTGACCGTCCAGGCGCGGACGGGCCACGCCGCCACCGCCGGCTACCTGCAGACCGCGATGACGCTGCCGTACGTGCTGAGCGGGCCCGTGATCGGGAACGCGCTGGACCGGGTGGCGCGCCCCCGCCGCGGCGCCCTCGCCCTCGCCGCCTGCTACGTCGCCGCGACCGGGCTGCTGCTCGCCGTCGCGGGACGCTCGCCGCTCGCCCTCGCGCTGGTCGTCGCCGCCGTGATCGGCTGCACCGAGCCCATCGTCGTCGCGCTGACCAGCCTCCTGCCGCGGTTCGTCCCCGCCGACCGGCTCTCGCGCGCGTACGGGCTGGAGGCGTCCAGCTACAACCTCGCCGGGATCGCCGGGCCCGGCCTCGCCGCCGGCCTGGCCGCCATGGCGGGCGGCCGGTACGCCGGGACCGCCGTGGTCGCGGTGGGCCTCCTCGGGCTCCTGACCTTGCCGTTCCTGCCCTTCCCCGGCCCCTCCGCGACCGTGGACGACGCCGTGCCCGGGCCGGCCGCCGTCGAGGCGACGGCGGACACGGGCGCGGTCGGCGGTCCGGCGGCCGTCGAGACGGAGACGGCCGCCGCCGGGACGCGGGCGGGAGCACTCTCAGTGATCACGGGCGGGCTGGTGGTCCTGGCCGAGGGCCGGGTCCTGCGGGCCCTGACCGTCGCGACGACGCTCGCTTGGATGGGTTTCGGCGGCGTCGCCGTCACGGCGGTGCTGCTCGCCGAGCACATCGGCGCGCCGCCCAGCGCGGGCGGACGGCTCCTCGTGGCCATGGCCGTCGGCTCCCTGATCGGCTCCCTGGCGTCCAGCCGGTGGCTGACCCCCAAGCACGCCGAACCGGTCATGCTCACCGGGCTCGTCGCGTTCGGGGCGTCGCTGGCCGCCCTCGCCGCCGCGCCGTCCATGCCGTGGGCGACGGCGGCGTTCGTCGCCGCGGGGATCGCTGAGGGGCCGGTGTTCGCGGCCACGCTCATGCTGCGCCAGCGCGAGTCGCCCCCGGACCGGCTCGGGCAGGTCAACACCACGGGAGGCAGCCTCAAGATCGGCGCTTCCGCGGTGGGCGCCGCGCTGACCGCCGCGTCCGCCGACGCCATCGGCCCGATCGGCCTGGTCCTGGCGATCGCCGGATTCCAGTTCGCGGGCGCGCTGAGCGGCTACCTGCTCCTGCGCGCCCCGGCCCGCGTCGGCATGGTCGAGGACGGTTCCTGAACCCGAGGGACCCGCGCACGGCCCGTCGGGCAAGAGGAGGTGACACGTCCACGACCGAGAGGCCACGCATGCAGACAACGAGCCGCTCCTCGCCGGCCCGGCCCGGTCCCGCGCCCCGGCCCGATCCGGCCGCCGATGACGAACCCACCGACGCGTCCCTGATCGCCGCGTCCCGCACCGACTCCGAGAGGTTCGCGGGACTGTTCCAGCGGCACGCCCAGGAGATCATGCGCTACGTGGCGCGGCGCCTCGGCCGGGACGCGGCCGAGGACGTCGTCGCCGAGACCTTCCTCGTCGCGTTCCACCAGCGCCACCGGTACGACGCGGCGCGCCCCGACGCCCGGCCCTGGCTCTACGGGATCGCGACCAACCTGATCCGCCGCCACCGCCGCGCCGAGGTGCGGGCGCTGCGCGTGCTCGCCCGCGGCGGCCTCGACCCGGTCACCGAGCCGTTCACGGACGCGGTGGAGAACCGCGTGCAGGCGGGCGCCCGGTCGCGGGCCCTCGCGGCGGCCATCGCCGGGCTGCCCGCCAAGCAGCGCGAGGTGCTGCTGCTGGTGACGTGGGCGGGGCTCACCTACGACGAGGTCGCCGAAGCGCTCGGCGTCCCCTCCGGGACGGTCCGGTCCCGCATGAACAGGATCCGCCGCAAGCTGCGCGACGCGCTCGGCAAGGAGGACCACGATGGATGAACTGAAGCTGGTGGAGCGGCTGCGCTTCGAGGTCCCGGAGGACATCGACGTGACCGGGGCCGAGAACCGCTGGCGGCGGAGGGCCTACGGAAGCCCTGGCCGGCGGGCCTACGCCGCCCCCGCCCGGCGGCGGCGTCCGCTGCTGCTGTCCGGCGTCGCCGCCGCGGCCTGCGCCGGCGTGGTCGCCACGTTCCTGGTGGGCCACGAGGACGCGAGGCCGATGGCCAACGTGGCGGCCGTCCTCGACAAGGCCGCGGACCAGGCCGCGGGCGACCCGGTGCCGCGCGCCGACCAGTTCGTCTACCAGGAGAGCGTGACGCGGCACCGGGTCGGCGGCGTCGGCCGCTGGTACGAGACCCGCCATCGGACCTGGGATCCCGTCGGCGGCCAGGGGGGCGGCCTCGTGATCGAGAAGAACTCGATCCGGCCGCGACCGGGCGAAGTGCTCCCGCCGGAGGACGAGAGCATCATCGGCCCCTGCCGCGACAAGGCGCCGATCGACCGTCCCTACCTCGGCGACCTGCCCACCGACACCGGCGAACTGCTCGACCTCCTGGCGAGGCAGGGCGAGGGCGACCGGAGCGACCGGCAGTGGAACGCGGTGACCGACCGGATCGACCGGCCCGCGCCGCCCAAGGTGCGCGCGGCCCTCTTCCGGGCGATCGCCGAGATTCCCGGCGTCCGGCTGCGAGACGACGGCGTGGACGCCGTGGGACGCCACGGGGTCGCGGTCGCCCGCACCGATGACGACGTCCGCGACGAGATCATCTTCGACCGCGCAAGCCACCGCTTCCTCGGCACCCGCACCGTCGTCGCCGGGGAGGGCCACCCGTTCGGGCCGCCGGGGACCTCGAACTGGTCCACCGCCCTCCTGACCAGCAAGATCGTCGACCGGGCTCCGCGTCCGGGCCCCGACGCCACTCCGTCGGACTGCTGATCACGAAGCCGCGGTGACCGGTCGCGCACCCGGGCGCGGCCGGTCACCGCGGCCGGACGAATAATCGGTCGACTTCCACCGGGGGCGGCCGTAGTGTCCAAGGCATGTTCCTCGCAGCCGGCACCCGGACGCTCGCAGGTCTCGACCTGCTGAGCGCGGTGCCGGCTGCCTTCTCGGCGGCAGCGGACGCAGACGCCTTCGACGGCCTGCGTGCCGCATGTGTGGGGGCGACCCCCCACGCCCCCCGGTTCGCTGCGCTCATCCGAAGCTGACCCCTCTCCGTTCCACCCTTCCGGAGAACCAGCGGAGGGGGGTTGGGCAAAAACTGCGCACGCCTGCGCAGTGGTTCTCACGGGATCCACCAGTGAGGACAAGGCCAATGGCCAAGCAGCTTTACGAGCGCGACAAGCCGCATCTCAACATCGGCACGATGGGGCACGTCGACCACGGCAAGACCACGCTGACCGCGGCGATCACCAAGGTGCTCGCCGACCGCGGGCTGGCGTCCCCGGTGCCGTTCGAGCGCATCGACCGCGCCCCGGAGGAGCGCGACCGAGGCATCACGATCAACGTCGCGCACGTCGAGTACGCGACCGCGACCAGGCACTACGCCCACGTCGACATGCCCGGTCACGCCGACTACGTGAAGAACATGATCTCCGGTGCCGCGCAGGTGGACGGGGCCGTGCTGGTCGTGTCCGCGCAGGACGGCGCCATGCCGCAGACGCGCGAGCACGTCGTGCTGGCGCGGCAGGTCGGCGTCGGGCACATCGTGGTGGCGCTGAACAAGGCCGACACGGTCGAGGACGCCGAGCTCCTCGACCTGGTCGAGCTGGAGGTCAGGGACCTGCTCACCGAGTACGGCCTCCCCGGCGAGGAGGTGCCGGTCGTGCGCGTGTCCGGGCTGCGGGCGCTGGAGGGCGACCCGTACTGGACGGCGCGGATCGTCGACCTGCTCGACGCGATCGACGCCTACGTGCCCGTGCCGCGCAGGGTGCTCGACAAGCCGTTCCTGATGCCGGTCGAGAGCGTCCTCACGATCACCGGTCGCGGCACCGTCGTGACCGGGGTCGTGGCCCAGGGCGCGATACGGCTCGGGGACGCCGTGGAGGTCGTCGGGCTCGGCGAGACGTTCGGCTCCGTCGCGACGGGGCTGGAGACGTTCGGGCAGACGATGGACCATGCGGAGGCCGGCGACAACACCGCCATGCTGCTGCGCGGCGTCAAGCGGGACCAGGTGCGGCGCGGCCAGGTCGTCAGCGCGCCGGGCGCGATCCGGCCGCACCTGCGGTTCCGGGCGCGGGTCCGGGTGCTGACCGCCGACGAGGGCGGTCGGAGCAGGCCGTTCCTGCACGGCTACCGGCCGCAGTTCCACTTCCGCACCACGGACGTGGTCGGCGGCGTCGACCTCGGCGAGGGCGGCATGGCGCTGCCCGGCGACTCGGTCGAGATGGCCGTCGAGCTGGGCAAGCCGGTCGCGATGACCGAGGGGCTCGGCTTCGCGATCCGCGAGGGCGGCCGGACGGTCGGCGCGGGCACCGTCACCGCGCTGCTCGACTAGCGGGAGAGGGGCCCCGGCACTCGCCGGGGCCCCTTAGCCTTGATCGCGTGGATTCGTTCGGCCCAGGGTGACCGAGTGGTCGCGAACGGCTGGCGGATGCGATCTTGATGTGGTGAGATTCCGGCATCACCCCCGCAGGTAACCCCCCGTCTGGAGAACGTGTGCGATCCCCCCGCGCCCTGATTCCCCTGCTCTCGGTCTGTGCGGCCGCCGCGGTCGTGACCGCGGCCGCGACCGGCGCCAGCATCGAGGGCCTGCCGGGCGGTGGAGGCCCCGCCCACGCCGACGGGGCCGCTCCCCGCCCCGAGGCGGTGACGATCAACACGCTGAGCTGGAACGTCTGCGGAGGCACCGGCTGCCCCTCGGGCGCCGCGCCCGCCAAGCTCACCAAGGAGATCGTCCAGCGGATGCGCGCGACCGAGGTCGGCGGGCGCACGGTGCGCCCGAACGCCGTCCTCCTCCAGGAGGTCTGCGACGGGCAGGTCCGCTCGTTCAAGACGTCCTTGCCCAAGTGGAGCTGGGTGTTCGCGCCGTCCCCGGGCGGCGAGGCGTGCGCGGCCGGGCAGGGGCGCTCCGGCGTCGCCATCGGCACCGACGTCCCGCTCACCGCGCACCGGCAGGCGAAGCTGCCCGCCCCCGCCGGACGCACCCGGATGGCCCTGTGCGGCGAGGTCCAGTCCTGGTCGACCCGCGTCTGCGTCACCCAGCTCAGCGCCGGCGAGAGCGGCCAGTGGCGCCGCAAGGAGGCCGGCGCCCTCACCACCCTCGCCGGGACGGGCCGGATCCTCCTCGGCGGCGAGCTCGCCGACGTCCCGGAGAGCCCGGCGCTCGACCCCCTCTACGCCGCCTACGCCGAATGCGACCAGTCGGGCTCGTCCCGGACGGGGGCGAAGACCCGGCAGGACTGGCGGGGCACCGCGCTCGACAAGACCGACTACCTGTTCATCGGCAAGTCGGCCGCCGTCTCCTGCAGCGTCCCGGCGGACCAGGTCAAGGTCTCGGACCACCGCCCGCTGTCGGCGGTGGTCCGATACCAATAGTCCCGCGTTCTTCTCCTCCTTCGGGCCTGGCGGCCCTCCATCGTCGAAGAACGCAAGCGATCGCTGGCATCGCTTCGTCTCGCCTTGGCGGCTCGCTGCGCGATCAGATTCTTGCTCCGCTCGAATCTGCCTTCGGACGCGATCGCGGCCACTCAGGTCGTCGCAGTGTCAGTTGACTCCTCGGTCTGTGCCGTCCCAGTAGGGGGCGCGGAGGTCGCGCTTGAGGATCTTGCCGGTGGGGTTGCGCGGGATGGCGTCGCGCCGCTCGACCGAGGTGGGGCACTTGAAGTGCGCCAGGCGCTCGCGGCAATAGTCGATGATGTCCTGGTCCGGGACGTCCTCGGACAGCACCACGATCGCCTTCGGCGTCTCGCCCCAGCGCTGGTCGGGGACGCCGATGACCGCGCAGTCGGAGACGGCGGGGTGGCCCATCAGGACGTTCTCCACCTCGGCGGGGTAGATGTTCTCCCCGCCCGAGATGATCATGTCCTTGACGCGGTCGTGGATGTAGAGGTAGCCGTCCTCGTCGAGGTAGCCGGCGTCGCCCGTGCGGAACCAGTTGTCCTCGGACAGGGCGCCGGCGGTCGCCTCCGGCATGCCCCAGTAGCCCTTCATGTTCTGCGGCGTCCGGCAGAGGATCTCGCCGACCCGGCCGGGGGGCAGCTCCTCCCCGGTGGCCGGGTCCACGATCTTGAGCTCGGTGTTGTCGTTCGGCAGGCCGGCGCTGCGCAGCCGGTGCGCGTTCGGGCCGTCCGGGTCGTGGTCCTCGGGCGGCAGCGAGGTGATCGCCCCGGTGACCTCCGTCAGCCCGTACACCTGCCGGAAGTCGGTGGTCGGCAGCATCCGCATCGCGGTGCGCAGGACGTCCTCGCTGATCGGGGACGCGCCGTACAGCATGAGCCGCAGGCTGGACATGTCGGCGGCGGTGACCTCGGGGATCAGCGGCATGAACTGCAGCAGCACCGGGACGAGGAAGATGTGCGTGACGCGGTGCCGCTCGATGCCCTGCGCGATCGCGGTCGGGTCGGGCTCGCGGGTGATGACGCCGGTGAGGCCGTTGTAGACGGCGGAGACGGTGAGCACGTTGCCGGCCACGTGGTACATCGGCATCGCGATCATCAGCACGGACGACCCGTCGATGTTCCACACGTCGTTGGTCACCGCGAGCGCCGACAGGAAGTTGTCGTGCGTCAGCATGACGCCCTTGGGCAGCCCCGTCGTTCCGGACGAGTACAGCTGGACGAACACGTCCCCGGAGTCGGACTCGTACGCAGGGGGCTCGGCGGGGGCCGCGTCGACCCAGGCGGCGTAGTCCTGGTGGGCGTGGCCGGAGCCGCCGGCCACGAGCATGAGGGCGGTGTGCTCGAGCTTGCCGGCGATCGCGTCCAGGACGGGGACGAACTCGGGGCCGACGACGAAGACCTTCGCCTGCGCGTTGTTGACGATGTAGGCGACCTCGTCGGGCGCCAGCCGGTAGTTCACCGGGACCTGCGCGGCGCCGATCCTGGTCGCGCCGAAGAGCAGCTCGGCGTATTCGAGGGAGTTCTTGTCGAGGACCGCGACCCGGTCGCCGGGCCCGAGGCCGGCGGCGGCGAGGGCCGCGGCGACCCGGTCGACGCGCCGGTCGAAGTCGCGGTAGGTGACCTCGGTGTCGCCCGCGATGTACGCGATGCGATCGGGGTACGCGAGCGCGCGTTCGCGCAGTACTCCGTCAAGACCTGGCACGATGAGCCCCTTCGACGATGACCGCCTGGTTATTCCGGCATCATGCGGTCACCGGCGACATCGCGGCAAGGGGAACGGGCCGCCCGCTAGCGGCTTTTCGACATCTTGGACACCGCGGTCACGGCGAATACCACCGCGACGGCGACGAGTCCGATGAAGAAGAACATCTTCAGCATCGAGAAGATCGCGCCGATGACGGTGAACAGCAGCCACACCGCGAGGATCACACCGAGAATGGTCAGGATCGTCTTACCCATGGCTCCACCGTATGCGCTCGGGCGGCACAGGTCATCAGCCTGGCGGACGACCTAGGCACCGCCGTGCGGCGGAGGAGCACCCTGAGGGCCCCCGGAGGCCGGACCCTGACCCGCGCCGGGGACGGGCGGCGGCTGGTAGACCGGCGCCGGCGGCTGCATCGGCTGCCCCGCCGAGGGCTGCCCCGGGAACGGGCCCTGGCCCGGCATCGGTGCGTAGCCCGGATTGGGCGGCAGGCCGGGAGCGAACGGCCCGGCGGGAGAGCCGAAGGGCCCCCCGGGGGCGCCCGCGTTCCACGGCTGGGACGTTCCGCCCTTCGAGGCCGTCATCACCCGCAGCCCCGCGAGCCCGGCCGCCGCCGCCACCGCCAGCAGTTCGTACGCCTGGTAGATCGAGAATGTGGGCTCCAGGACCCGGAGGATGAACCCGCCGGGCGGTATGTCACCGTCCATGACCTGGCCGAGGATGAGGCCGATCCGCGCGCCGACCTCCACCGCGACGTACGCCGCCGGCCCCGCCGCGATCGGGGCCAGCGGCCCGCGAGGCCGCGCGAGCAGCATGGGCGCGCTGGTGGCGACTCCCGTGACCAGGCATGTGAACAGGAAGTAGGGAACGGACGGGAAGAAGCCCAGCAGTATGTGCAGGGCCCACAGCAGGGCGGCGGCACCGGTGGCGACCGCGCCGCCGACCAGGATCAGTGCGATGACCCCGCCGTTGGAGGTCGCGGAGCGAGGCTGCGGCATCCGGACATTAAAGCGGTGTTCGTCCGGTTACGCAGGTCGTCCAGGTCGAATCATGATCAACTCCTTACGGGGTGGTGACATGCCGCATGGCACCGGCGTCCGGGGCCTAGCGTGGGGACGTGAACACCGTCCCCCAAGCCGGGCGCGTCCTGGTGGTCGACGACGACCCGACGGTCGCCGAGGTCGTCGCCCGCTACCTGGCCCGCGACGGGCACGACGTCGTGTGCGTCGCCGACGGCCGGACCGCCCTGCGCAAGGCCCTCGACGAGCCGCCCGACCTCGTCGTCCTCGACCTCATGCTGCCCGGGATGGGCGGCCTGGAGGTGTGCCGGCGGCTCCGCGAGACCTCGACCGTCCCGATCGTGATGCTGACGGCGCTCGGCGCGGAGACCGACCGGCTCGTCGGCCTGGAGACCGGCGCCGACGACTACGTGACCAAGCCGTTCAGCCCCCGCGAGCTGGCGCTGCGCGTCCGGTCGGTGCTGCGCCGGGCGCGGGGCGCGCTCGTCCCGACCGGCCCGTCCGGCCCGCTGCGCGACGGCGGCCTCGTCGTGGACGTCAGCGCGCACGAGGCGGCGCTGGGCGGCGAGCGGCTCGCGCTCACCTCCCGCGAGTTCGACCTGCTGGCGTTCCTGCTGCGCCACCCGCGGCAGGCGTTCACCCGCGAGGAGCTGCTCGAACGCGTCTGGGACTGGACGTTCGGCGACTCCTCCACGGTGACCGTCCACGTCCGGCGGCTGCGCGAGAAGATCGAGGACGACCCGACCACGCCGCGCCGCATCGTCACCGTGTGGGGCGTCGGCTACCGCTACGAGCCCGCGGAGACCGCGCCGTGATCCCCTTCGAGGATCTCCTCTGGGTGGTCTACTACGCGGCGGTGGCCGCTTTCGCCGTCGCGGCCGTCGCCCTCGGCCTCCTGCACGCGCTGCGCGGCCGCTCGGTGGCCACCCAGCTGGTCGTCGTCGGCGCCGCCACGGTGCTGGCGACCATCTCCGGCATCATCGTGATCTCGTTCATGATGCTGCTGAACGACCACGACCGCGCCGTGGTGCTCGCCGTCGTGACGTCCGCCGGGCTGGTCGCGATGGCGGTCTCGGTGCTCCTCGGCCGCCGCCTGGTGGCCGCGAACCGGACCCTGGTCGAAGCCGTCCGCGCGGACCGGTTCCGCGCGCCGCCGACGCGGCTTCCCGCCGAGCTGGCGGAGCTGTCCCGCGAGCTGGAGGCCGCCTACGACCGGCTGGCCGCCGCCCATGAGCGCGAGCAGGCCCTGGAGGCGAGCCGCCGCGAACTGGTCGCCTGGGTGAGCCACGACCTGCGCACCCCGCTGGCCGGGCTCCGCGCGATGGCCGAAGCCCTGGAGGACGAGGTCGTCGCCGACGAGGAGACGATCCGCCGCTACCACGGCCGCATCCGCGTCGAGGTGGAGCGGCTGACCGAGATGGTGGACGACCTGTTCGAACTGTCCCGCATCCACGCGGGCGCGCTGCGGCTGTCCCGCGAGCGCGTCGGCCTTGCGGACCTCGTCGCCGAGGCCGTCGCCGGCACCGAGCCCCTGGCCCGCGCCAAGGGCGTACGGCTGCGCGGAGACGTCCGCGAGGGCCTGCCCATCCAGGTGGACGCGGGCGAACTGGGCCGCGCCCTGCGCAACCTCGTCGTGAACGCGATCCGGCACACCCCGAGCGACGGCGCCGTCGAGATCATCGGCGAGATCCACGGCGGCCAGGCTCGGGTGACGGTGGCCGACGCGTGCGGCGGCATCCCCGAGGACGACCTGCCGCGCGTGTTCGACGTCGCGTTCCGCGGCGAGGCGGCCCGCACCCCGGGCGGCGGCGCCGGCCTCGGCCTCGCCATCGCCCGCGGCATCGTCGAGGCCCACGCCGGCGAGATCGGCGTCGCCAACAGCGGCCCCGGCTGCCGCTTCGAGGTCCGAATTCCGTGTTGACTGCCTTTTTCTCCTCCTTCGGTCAGGGGTCTAGGGCCTCTGAGATCGTGCGGTAGGTGGAGCAGGGCCAGCGGGACATGCAGGCTCGGCAGCGGCGGATGGGGCGGTCGGGGTCGCTGGTGATGCCGCCGGCCTCTTGGGGGCGATGCAGGTCTATGAGGCGGAGGGTCAGGTCGGCGAAGACCAGGACCTCCTCCCTGGCACCGGCCAGGAAGGCCAGGTCTTCGCGGGACAGGCGCGTCCTGATGGGGACGAAACCGTTCTTGTTCACCAGGCGGGCGAGCACCTGGGTGGACGTCCGCCACGTGCTGGACTTCGCCGCCCGCGCCCGGATCGTCTCCAGGCGCTCGCGCAGTCGACCATGCCGCTGTTGCACCCGTTCAGGGTCCCCTACTCGGGGCGCCCGTGCGGGCCGAACCCGCGATATCGGCGGGCCGGATCGGCGTCCCGTGCGCGTGAAACCGCCACATTACGGTGCGTAGTACTCGAAGCGTGCGGGACTGGCAAGGCGGCGGCGCGCCCCGGAAACGCCCACGGCGCAGGGGACTTGGCGAACCGTCTGGCTCCCGGGCCGTTCGCGAGATAGTGTGCCGGACGTGGAGCTAAACGTCTCGACCGCGTCTCAAGGAGGTCACGCCGTCGTCACGGCGACCGGTGAGCTCGACCTGTACACCGCGCCACGGCTGCAGGCGGCCCTCGCGGGCCTGCTGCGCGACCAGGCCGACCGCATCGTGGTCGACATGAGCGGTGTCGAGTTCTGCGACTCGACGGGCATGAACGTGCTGCTCGCGGCCATGAAGCGGCTGAAGGAGCAGGGCGGCTCGCTGGAGCTGGCCGCCCCGCGTCCGGCCGTGAAGCGGATCCTGCAGGTGACCGGGCTCGACACCGTCTTCACCGTGACGGAGGCAGCACCCGTCCTGGACGCCGGCTGACCCGTCCCGAGCACCCGCGCCGCGGATGGAGCGCAGGAGGCGCCCACCTGTCGCGCGGGTGATGACTTGGGTGGTTCGCCCGTGCCCTGCGGCACCGCGGTCCCGTCCCCGACTACGATCGCCGATATGCAGGACGTAGCGGTATGCATCCCGGCCAAGGACGAAGCCGACCGCATCGCGGCGACGGTCAAGGCCGCGCAGGAGCTTCCCGGCGCCGACCTCGTCGTGGTGATCGACGACGGCTCCTCCGACGGCACCGGCCGGGTCGCCCGCGAGGCCGGGGCGCGGGTCGTGCGGCACAGCCGCAACCGGGGCAAGGGCGCCGCGATGGAGAGCGGGGCCGAGGCCGTCCGGCTGCTGGACGAGGGCCGCGAGCAGCCGCGCCACCTGCTGTTCCTGGACGCCGACCTCGCCGAGACCGCGCGCGAGGCCGCCCCGCTGGTCGAGCCGGTCAGGTCCGGTGAGGCCGACATGACGATCGCCGTGTTCACCACGACCGTGAAGCTCGGCGGGCACGGGTTCGTCGTCCGGCTGTCGCGCGACGGGATCCGCCGCGCCACCGGCTGGGAGGCCACCGCGCCGCTGAACGGGCAGCGCTGCCTGACCCGCGCCGCGTTCGACGCCGCGCTCCCGCTCGCCGCCGGGTTCGGGGTGGAGACCGCGCTCACGATCGACTTGCTGCGCAAGGGGTTCCGGGTGGCGGAGGTGGAGGTGCCGCTCGCGCACCGCGCCACCGGCACGGACTGGCGCTCCCAGCTGCACCGCGCGCGGCAGTTCCGGGACGTGGCGAGAGCGCTCGCCGCGCGCGAACCGGCGGTGGCCAGAGGGCTCGACCGCCTGCGCGGCAGCCGCCCGTGACCCGTCTCGGCACGGGCGGGCTGTGGGGGATCGGAGTCGGCGTCGCCTGCTTCGTGACCACCGCGCTGCTCGGGCCGTCGGTGTTCGAGCCGGAGCTCGAGGGCCCGCGCTACGAGCCGCCGTACGCGCTGGACGTCCATCCGTCGCCGTACGTGGTCATCGGCCTGGTCGTCGCGGGCATCGTCGCGAGCACCGCGGGGCTCGGCCTGTGCCTGGCCGCCGTCCGCAAGGGGTGGCGCGTGCGGGCCCTGCCGCTCGTGGTCGCGGGCCTGCTGGCGGCCGTCGCGTTCATGTTCATGCCGCCGGTCGGGTCCACCGACCACCTGAACTACGCCTCGTACGGGCGGATGGCGGCGACCGGCCACGACCCGTACCGGACGAGCGCCGTCGACCTGCCGAAGGACCCGGTCGCCGGGGCGCCCGAGGAGTGGCGGACGACGCCGTCGGTGTACGGGCCGGTCGCCACGGGCGGGCAGGCGTTCGCCGCGTGGATCGGCAGCGGTTCGGTGCGGCTGACCGTGTTCGTCCTGTCGGTGCTGAACGTCCTCGCGTTCGCGGTCACGGCGCTGATCCTCTACCGGATGTCCAGGACGGAGGAGCGGCGGCTCCGCACGGCGCTGCTGTGGACGTGCAACCCGCTCGTGCTGTTCCACCTGGTGGCGGGCGCGCACAACGACGTCCTCGCGATCGCGCCGATGGTGGCCGCGCTCGCCGTCTTCGGCGGCGCCGCCGCCGGGCGGGCGGGCTGGCTCCGGGCCCTCGCGGCGGGGGCGCTGGCCGGGTTCGGGACGGCGATCAAGCTGCCCGCCGCGCTCGTCGCCGGCGGGCCCGCGTGGGGGGCGCTGCGCCGCACCTGGACGGACCGCCGCGCATGGCCGATCGGCCACCTGGCCGCGCTGCTCGCCGGGGGCGCGGCCGTCACGGCGCTGTCCTACGCGCTCGCCGGGCCGCACGCGCTCGACCAGGTCCGCGAGGCCAGCAACATGGTCTCCTTCGCGACCCCCTGGCACCTGCTGGACGAGACGCTCGGCCGCGGCTCGCAGCGCGACGTCATCAAGCTGGGCGCGCTGCTGCTCGGCGTGGTGCTGCTCCTGCTGCTCTTCCGGGCCCTGCCGAGGGAGGACGACCTCGTGCCCGGCGCGGAGGAGCGCCGCGTCGCCGCCGCGATCGTCCTCGCGTGGCTCCTCGCCGCGCCCTACGCGCTCCCCTGGTACGACGGGTTCGGGTGGGCGCTGCTGGCGCTGCTGCCCTGGACCCGGATCGACTGGATCCTCCTCGCCCACACCGCCGCGCTCAGCCTCGCCTACCTGCCGGCCCGCGCGCCCGCCCGCATCCGGCTGCCGGACGATCTGGAGTGGCTGTTCACCGTCGTTCGGCCGACCGTGGTCCCGTGGACGCTTCTGGTGATCCTGACGGCCCTGGTGGCGGCGTGTCTGCGCTCCTCAGGTCGAGCTCCAGCGACCGGAGCCCCGCGGCGAGCATCAGCGGGGTCGCCAGGCTGAACGCCACCGACAGGATCACCACGCCCGAGTCGTTCACCAGCGTGCCGATGACGCCGACCGCCAGCGCGCAGATCACGGCGGGGCGCATCGTCAGGCTGTGCTTGTAGGCGCCCTGCAGCAGCGACACCCGCCACCGCGTGGGCCGCGCCAGGACGAAGAACAGGAACACGATGGCGGCGGCGAGCGCGAGCGTGTACGGCCAGTACCCGAGGCTGTTCAGCATCGCGTTGAACTTGCGGGTGACGACGTCCAACGCGTCCCCGGCCATGAGGTCCTGCCAGAACCGGCCGAGGTGCGTCGGGTTGGCCGACCGGGCGTTCAGGTAGGAGATGAACAGCACGAGGACCAGCCCGGCCAGGAAGAACAGGCCGAGCTTGAGCGGTGAGATGCGCTTGCCCGCGACCATCAGGCCGAGCATCGCGAACGCCGGGACGATCGCCAGCACGCCGCCGAAGTCGCTGCCGAACGCGGGCAGCCCGTCGACCGCGACCGTGAACGCGCCGATCACCGCGACGATCGCGACGGCGGCGGCCTTGTTGCCGCGGCGCAGCGGGTACTCCGTCAGCCAGGCCGCCGTCAGGATCGCCGCCACGGCGAACAGCGAGAACGCCTGGTTGCCGAAGCCGTAGAACCGTCCGGCGATGAGGGCGGTGTAGCCCATCAGCGTGTTGAGCTGGAGGGACGAGCCGGTCATCACGTCCACCGCGAGGACGACCGCCGTCACCCCGGTGATCACCAGCCCGGGCAGGACGGTGGAGCGGCGCCACGGCCCGGCGAGCGCCACGCCCGTCAGCAGCCCGGCGAAGCCGAGCACGGTGCAGATCAGGACGGGCGTCGGGTACTCGGCCCGCCACCACGGCAGCAGACCGGCGAGGAAGGACGCGCCGGGGGCCGCGCCGCCGAGCAGCGCGATCACGCGGGTGCCGCCGAGGATCCGCTCCCGCGAGCGGCGGTCGCCGCCGAGGCGCCGCAGCGCGACCACCGCGATCCCGTAGAGGACGAGCTGCACCGCGAACAGCACCCAGTAGAACGACGTCTGGACGGCCCGGATCGCCTGCGCGGCCACGTCCTCGTCCATGAGCGCGTCGACCCGGTCGTGCGTGGACGACGCGGACGGCTGCGACCGCCACGCCGACCCGACGGCCTGCTTGGGCTGCTTCGCGCCGAGCGTCTTCAGCGCGGTCGCCGTGAGGTCGGTGAGCGTGACCAGCCCGTCCTGGCGGGTGGCGCTGGAGGTCATGTAGCCGGGCCCGTACGCGGCGCCCTTGGCCAGGGCGACCCGCAGGTGCGGGTTGACGCCGGTGTCGGACAGCCCCGCGACCAGGACCGTCGTGCCCTCGGGGAGCCCGGTCACGACCTGCGCGACCCGGCGGTCGGCGGCCTTCGCCGCGGCGGCGCGGCCCTTGTCCGACAGGGGGATCTGGTCGCCGTGCGGGTCGACGCCCGCGTTGATGTAGGCGCGGAACAGGTCGTCGACGTCGACCGCCGCGAGCGGGCAGCTCGCCCAGTCGGCGGCGGTGGCCTTGTCGGGGGAGGCGACGTAGCGGTCGACCCGGCCGGCGCCGTCGGCGGCGCCGAACACCGCGCCGGGCCCGACCGCCATCGTGCAGCCGCCCGCCCGGTGGACCTCGTCGCCGAGCAGCCCGATCCGCGCGTGGTAGTTGGTGCCCGCGTTGTCGCTCTTGATCGCCGGCCATCCGGCGGCGACGGCGCCGCCCGCGGGGGGCGGGCCGGTGGGGGAGGACTGGCCCGGCAGAACGGGAGCGGACGGCAGCGCGCAGTCGCCGTGCGGCAGCCGCGACCGCTGCCCCGCCGACAGCGTGAGCCAGCCGTCCGTCGGGCAGGTGACGACGCGGGTGGTGCGGACGCTGAGGCCGGCGGCCGAGCCCTGGGAGGTCAGCCCCCACAGCGCCGGCGTGTTCGCGCGGGTGATGTCGCTCCACATCAGCCCCGGCACACCGACGATCACGACTCGTCCCGTGGCGGCGCGCTCGGCGGGGGCCGAGCCGGGGGTCGAGGCGTGCGCCGCCACCGGCCCGAGCAGGGCCGCGAGCGCCGCCCCGAGGGTCGCGAGGAACAACGCGATCTTCGTTCCCCGGGACGTCATGGCGTTCAGGTTACAAGAGCCCTACCACCGGGCAGGGGCCATATCCTGCGGGCTGTGGACGGTCTCATCGCGCGGGATGCCCGCGACTCCCCCGGCGAGGCGGCCGGAGCCCCCGCCAGGCGGAGCCCCCGCGACCTGCTGATCCTGCTCGCCGGGATCGCCGTCGCCGTGGCCGCCGCCGCGCCGGTCGTCCACCGGTGGCTCGGCAACCAGCCCGACCAGCGCCTCGTCGACCTGGAGGTCTACCGGGAGGGCGGGCTGGCCGTCCTGCGGGGCGCGCCGCTCTACGACTTCCTCACCCAGCCGCCGCAGCTGCTCCCCTTCACCTACCCGCCGATCGCCGCCGTCCTGGCGGTCCCGTTCACCCTGCTGCCCTGGCTCGCGGCCCAGTGGGCGTGGACGGGGCTGATCTACGCCGCGCTCGTGATCGTCGTCTGCTACGCCTTCCGCGACCTCATCCGCCGGACGGGGCGCTGGGCGCCGCTCACCGCCGGGGTCCTGGTCGCGGCGGCGACGTGGCTCGACCCCGTCCGCGACCAGGTCAGGTTCGGGCAGGTCGGGCTGTTCCTGCTGGCCATGTGCCTGGCCGACTGCTGCGCCCGCACCGCCCGCTGGCCGCGCGGCATGCTCGTCGGCCTCGCCCTGGCGATCAAGCTGGTGCCGGGCGTCTTCCTCGTCTACTTCCTGATCACCGGACGGCGGGAGGCGCTGGGCAACGCCGTGCTGACCGCCGTCGTCGCCACGCTCGGCGGGTTCGCGCTGCTGCCGTCCGACTCGTCCGGCTACTGGTTCGGGGCGCTGCTGGAGGGCGGCGACCGGACGGGCGCGGTCGACGGCACCACCAACCAGGCGATCCACGGGATCGTGGCCCGCATCCTGGACGAGGGGCCCGCCCGGACGCTGGTGTGGCTGGCCCTGGCGCTGGTCGCCGCCTGGTTCGGCTTCGCCTGGGCGCGCCGGGCGACGCTCGCCGCCGACGCCGCGACCGGCGCGGACGCCTACAGCCTCCTGCTCGCCGGGGTCGCGATCGTCGGGCTGCTGTCCGTCGTCCTGTCCCCCGTGGGGTGGATCCACCACCTCGTCTGGATGATCGCGGTAATCGGGGCTCTGGTGGGGGACGGGCGCGACACGCGAAGATGTCTGGTCGCGTTCGGCCTCTGGCTGCTGTTCCTGTTCCCGCTCCCGTGGTGGGCGCGCGGACTGATCGGCCCAGATCATTCCGCCGCAACGGTTTTCGCGGGGCAGGTCCTGCGCGACTCGTTCGGCATCGCGGCACTCGTGTCGATCATGGTTCTCGGAACGTGGCTGGTCAGACGGCTCGATCCGGACGACCACCCCCGAGATCCTTCGCAACGGCAGGTCGGCCTGGGTACGCTCGGCCCGTGATGCTTGTCGCGGTGGCCGTCGCTGGCCTGGTCGCCGGGGTTGCGGGGCTCTCCATCGCGGTGGTCGCGCACAACCGGGTCAACCAGGTCGTCGACGAGTGCGGGGAAATGCTGAGGCGCCAGCTCCAGGTCGCGAGCGGCGAGGTCGACGAGCGCGCCCTGCGCGACCTCGCCATCGTCCACTACGACGCGCTCAAGGAGATGTCCGGGCACCGGTCCTTCTCCCTCGCGCTGATCAACGCGGTCGGCGACGGGGTGGTGGTCAGCTCCATCAACGGGCGGACCGAGACGCGGACGTACGCCAAGGCCGTCCAGGGCGGGCACGCCGTCGAGACGCTCTCCCCCGAGGAGAACCAGGTCCTGCGGGCCGCCCGGCTCGGCAAGGGCCCCGTCGTCTCGATGGACGACCCGCTGCCCGACTTCGGCAACGGCGCCCGCACGTCCACGGCCCGCGCCTGAGCACGCCCGAACGGCGCCCGAGGCGGCCGCCCGCCGGACGGTAGACTCGGGGTTCTCGCCTTGCCGCAAGGCGGCTTCCGCACAGCCGAAACTTCCGCACCGCCGAAACACGTACCCGGGGGATCCCGTGACCGCAGACGACAGGCCAGCGCGCTACGCCTACCTGGGTCCGCGGGGCACCTTCACCGAGGCCGCGCTGCTCACCCTCCCCGGCGCCGCCGAAGGCGAGCACATCCCGTACGCGACCGTCCCGGCCGCCCTCGAAGCCCTTCGCCGCGGAGAGGCCGACACGGCCGTCGTCGCCCTGGAGAACTCCGTCGAGGGCTCGGTCCCCACCACGCTGGACGAGCTGGCGACCGGCGAGCCCCTCCAGATCGTCGGCGAGATCCACCTGCCGGTCTCGTTCGCCCTCCTCGTACGCCCCGGCACCGCGCTGGACGACATCAAGACCGTCGCGTCGCACCCGATCGCGCAGCCGCAGTGCCGCCGCTGGCTGCAGGAGAACGTCCCGGACGCCGAATGGCGCGCCGCGACCTCCAACGCCGAGGCCGCCCAGCACGTCGCCGACGGCCACTACGACGCCGCCCTCGCCGGCTCGTTCGCAGCCCCCCGCTACGGCCTGTCCGTCCTCGCCGAGGACATCCACGACGTCGCCGACGCCGTCACCCGCTTCGTCGTCCTGCACCGCCCCTGCCCCCCGCCGCCGCCCACCGGCATGGACAAGACGACCGTCGTCGCGTTCATCGGCGAGGACCACCCGGGCGCCCTGCTGGAGATCCTCACCGAGTTCTCCGTCCGCGGCATCAACCTCACGCTGATCCAGTCCCGGCCCACCGGCGCGGGTCTCGGCTCCTACCTGTTCTGGATGGACTTCGAGGGCCACGTCACCGACGCCCGCGTGGGCGAGGCACTGATGGGCCTGCGCCGCATCTGCGCCGACGTCCGCTTCGTCGGCTCGTACGCCCGCGCCGACGAGGTCCGCCCCGAGATCCGGCGCGGCACCCACGACGCCGACTTCACCGAGGCGGCGGCCTGGCTCACCGGCATCCGCCACGGGCGCCCCTGAGCTCGGAAATCAAACGCGCCGGGGACGTGTTGGCACGGTTGACCGTCCTGAGAGAGGTATCCCTGTGCGTGTTGAGATCTGGGCCGACGTCGTGTGCCCGTGGTGCTACCTCGGCAAGCGGCATTTCGAGCGGGCGCTGGAGGGGTTCCAGCACCGGGACCAGGTCGAGGTGGTCTACCGCGCCTTCCAGCTCGACCCCTCGTTCCCGCAGGGCGAGACGGTCGACGTGGCCGACATGCTGGCCGAGAAGTACGGCATGACGCGAGCCGAGGCCGTGGAGAAGAACCGGGAGATGGAGCAGCGCGCCGCCGCGGCGGGCCTGGAGTACCGCCTCGAAGGCCGCCGTGCGGGCAACACTCTCGACGCGCACCGCCTCGTCCACCTCGCGGGCCGCCGCGGTGTGCAGGGCGCCGTCGTGGAGGCCCTGTTCAAGGCGTACTTCACCGACGGGCGTCCGGTGTTCGACCGCGACACGCTCGTGGACATCGTGGCCGAGGCGGGCCTGGACCCGGCCGAGGCGCGCGAGGTGCTCGCGTCCGGGGAGTTCGCCTCGGAGGTGGACGCCGAGCAGCGCGCCGCCCGCGACATCGGCGCCAACGGCGTGCCCTTCTTCGTCATCGACCGCCGCTACGGCGTCTCGGGCGCCCAGCCCACCGAGACGTTCGCCCAGGTCCTCGACCAGGCCTGGGCGGACGCGAACGCCTGATCGGCGGCGCCTTCCCGGGCGTGACGCAACCGAGATCATTCAGCGCCGCCGCGGGGGCAACCGGTTGTCGATCTTGGGCGTCCTCTTCACACCAGTGAACAGTGGAGAGGTCGTCCCGTGCGCCGATTGCTCGCCCTCGTCACGGCCGTGGCCGTGACGTTCTCCCTCGCCGCGGTCCCGGCGGACGCGATGGAGCCCCTGCGGCTGCTCAGCACCCGCCTGCTGTCGCCGGGCGCCACCACGAAGATCGAGGTGGCGGCGGAGTCGGGACTGGACATCACCGAGGTGCGCGCCGTCACGGAACCCTACGAGGGCGGAACCGCGACGCCGCTCACCGCGGACGACTTCGAGCTGGTCGAGGGCACCGCGAAGAACGGCGTCTGGCGGACCAGGACGGCGGTCGCCGTCGACCCCGGCCGCTGGTGGGTGAACGTCGAGCTGACGAACGCCGAGCAGACCGTCCTGGCCCGCCACCGCGCCACCATCGACAATGGCGCCGACACGGTGATCAGCGACTTCGAGGTGACCCCGCAGGTCGTCGACATCGAGAACCCCTGGGTGACCTTCCGGGGGCGGTTGACGAGCAGGGCCGCCAACGGCGATCCGGTGCCCGTCGCGGGTGAGACGCTGCGCCTGGTCGCGGAGGACGGCCGGAGCACCCCCGCGGTCACCGACGCGGACGGCAGGGTGGAGGGGAAGGCCTCCTTCTCCAGCGAGTACCTCCGGATGAGCCTCGTCTACCGCGGCTCCTTCCTCTACCGGCCCGCCGAGAGCGAGCGGACCTCCGTCGCCATGCGGAAGCTGAACACGCGGATCACGGTGAGCGTGCCCGAGCACCTCGTCGCGGGCGACCAGGTCGACCTGACCGGGAGGCTGGAACGCGAGGACCGCGGCGGCGTCTGGGCGCCCCTCGCGGGCAAGCAGGTCGAGATCAAGTTCGCCGCGCCGTCCCCCGAGCCGGTCTGGACGACCGTGGGCCGTGCGACGACCGGCGCCGGGGGCGTCTTCACGTTCCCGATCAACCCGAGCGAGGACGGTGCGTGGTCGGCCGCCTTCGCGACGGACGCCCTCGGCTGGCCCGCCGACTACCGCGGCTACTTCCGGTCCGAGGAGCGGACGCGCGTCCAGAACGTGGCGTACCGGACCTCCGTCACCGGGTTCAACGCCACGCCCGAGCCGATCGGCCGGGGCGAGAACGTGAAGGCGTACGGGCGCGTCCTCACCAAGCTCGCGGACGGCCGCTGGATCGGCGCCCCCGGCAACGCCTCCGTGCGACTGCAGTTCTCCACAGACCGCAAGACGTGGAGCACCAAGGGCGAGGTCGGCGTGTCCGGGGACGGCAGGTTCACCGTGGAGGGCAGGGCCGACCGGACCGGCTACTGGCGGGCCCTCGTCCCCAAGAGCGACAGCACCGAGCAGTCGGTCAGCGGGACCGACAACGTGGAGGTCCGGTACTGGACGAAGATCCTGGACTTCAACGCGGCGCCCGAGCCGGTGAAGAAGGGCGGCACCGTCACGGTGATGGGCACGCTCTACCGCCAGACCTCGAAGTGGTACACCTACGGCGGCAAGACGATCACCTTCTACTTCCTGCCCAGGGGATCGTCCAAGTGGGTCTACATGGGCAAGCAGACGACCGACAGGATCGGCCGGTTCCGGAAGGGCTTCAAGGCGACCAAGGACGGCACCTGGCGCGCCTACTCCGGGGCCACGTCCACCTATGCCAAGACGTACCGGGACGACTACGTGGACGTCCGCTAACGGCCATTGATCAACCGCTGGTCGATCTTGGACGTAGGCTCCATACCAGTAATCAGTGGAGAGGTTTCCCCTTGCGTCGATCATCCGCACTGCTCGCCACCGCAGCCATCACCGCCGCGCTCTTCGTCGCGCCCGGCACCGCCCACGCCGACGCGACCGAGACCGGCCCGACCCTCGCCGTCACGGTCGACAAGCAGGCCACGACCATCACGGCGCAGCTGGCGCCGGGGTCGACCGTGGCGCCGTCCACGCCGGTGACCATCCGAGGCAGGGTCGTCCTGAAGGCGTCCGCTCTGCCCGCGGCCGGCGCCGAAGTCCAGGTCGATGTGCCGGACGAGATCAAGGGCCCCGGAGGCGCCACGCGGGTCCGGACCTCCGACGACGGCACCTTCCGCGCCTTCTTCGTCGCCGGGCAGGAGGTCGGCAGGTCGGGCACGGTGACGGCGCGCGTCCTGGAGGACGATGTCCTCACCGCCAGCCAGGTGAACCTGGGGACGGTGAACATCCGGAACGACTCCGTGTTCACCGAGTTCGACGCCCTGCCGGAGCCGCTCGCGTACCGCGACCCGATCGTCGTGCGGGGACGGCTGGACATCCGGCCCGACTACACCAACAGCACGAACGTGCCCGTGTACCTGGAGTACTCCCTGGACGGCAAGACCTGGAAGGTCTGGGCGACCCAGACCCTGGGGCGGCCGGGGCGCTTCTACTTCGACGAGGACAAGCCCGTGACGAAGGACGCGGACTGGCGCGTCCGCTACCCCGGCAGCGTTCTGAACACGCCGGCCGTCAGCGTCGTCGACCACGTCGACGTGAAGTACCGGACGGAGTGGCACTACTTCAACGCCTCACCCGAGCCCGTGAAGAAGGGCAAGGCGATCACGGTCAAGGGGCAGCTCTACCGGTTCCGGGACAAGGCCGGCCCGGGTCCGAACGCGCCCGTGTACGTCTACTTCAAGGCCGCCGGCACCTCGACGTACAAGCAGGTGGCGGCGACGAAGACCGACGCCGGCGGCTGGTTCGCGAAGAGCTTCAAGGCGTCCGTGGACGGCACCTGGAAGGCGGTCTACAAGGAGACCTCCGGCTACCTCGGCTCGACCTCGCCGGGCGACGCCGTGGACGTCCGCTGACGTAGGCTGCGGGGCGTGACGATGGACTTCGATCTTTACGAGCGGGAGCTGTGGGCCGGGCGGGCCCCCGCGTACGAGCGGGGGTTCGCCCGCGTCACGCGGTACATGATCGATCCGCTGCTGGACGCGGCCGGGGTGCGGGACGGGACGCGGCTGCTCGACGTCGGCACCGGGCCCGGGTTCGTCTCGCGGGAGGCGGTGCGGCGCGGCGCGCGGGTGTCGGCCATGGACGCCGAGCCCGGCATGGCCGAGACGGCGCGCCGGAACGTCCCCGGGCTCGACGTGCGGGTCGCCGTCCTGCCCGAGGTCCCGTTCGAGGACGGGACGTTCGACGCGGTCGCCGGCAACTTCGTCATCAACCACGTGGGCGACCCCGACGCGGCGCTGGCCCGGCTGCGGCGCGTCCTGCGCAAGGGCGGCCGGCTGGCGGTGACCTGCTGGGTCATGCCGGGCAGCGGCGCCCTCGCGGTCGTCCGGGAGGCGATCGAGGCGGCCGGCGTCCCGTGGCCGGACGACATCCCCCAGACGCCGTTCGTGGAGTACGGCGAGCCGGCGGCGTTCCGGCGGCTGGTCGCGGAGGCCGGGTTCGGCGAGGTCGCGGTCGAGGAGGTGACCTGGGAGCACGTCGTCGACCCCGAGGAGTGGTGGGAGACGGGCGCGCTGTCCAGGGTCGGCACGAACGGCGTGATCGTCGGGCGGCAGGACGCGCCGACCGTCGCCCGCGTCAAGGCCGCCTACGACGAGATCATCGCCGGGTACGCGGCCGGCGACGGCAAGGTGGCGCTGCCCGCGCACGCGCTGCTGGCGAGCGGCGTCCACTAGCGGCGCCCGCCGGCGGCGGCGACCAGCGGTGTTCACCGGCGGCGTCCATCAAGGGGCGCGAACCGCCGATACTCGCGCGCGCTCGGGGGTGCCGGGCCGGTAGCCTCGGGTCTGTGATTGACCTGCGAGCTCTTCGAGAGGATCCCGAGCGGCTGCGCGCCTCGCAGCGCGCCCGCGGTGAGGATGACGCCGTCGTCGACCGGCTGATCGACCTGGACGGGAGGCGCCGCTCGGCGCTGACCTCGTTCGAGCAGCTCAGGGCGGAGCAGAAGAGTTTCGGCAAGTCGGTGTCCAAGGCGCAGGGCGACGAGCGGCAGGCGCTGCTCGCCCGCGCCAAGGAGCTGGCGCAGCAGGTGAAGGAGCGCGAGGCGGAGGCCGACCGGCTCGGCGAGGAGCTCGACGCGCTGCTCAAGGGCGTCCCCAACCTCATCGAGGAGGGCGCCCCGCCCGGCGGCGAGCAGGACTACGTCGTCCTGGAGCACGTGGGCGAGCCGACGAAGTTCGACTTCGAGCCGAAGGACCACCTGGAACTGGGCGAGAGCCTCGGCGCCATCGACATGGAGCGCGGCGCGAAGGTGTCGGGCGCGCGGTTCTACTACCTGACGGGCGTGGGCGCGCGGCTCCAGTACGCGCTGCTCAACCTCGCCATGGAGCAGGCCGTCGCGAGCGGGTTCACGCCGATGTACCCGCCGGTCCTGGTGAAGCCGGAGGCGATGGAGGGCACCGGGTTCCTCGGCGCGCACGCCGCCGAGGTGTACCAGCTCCCGCAGGACGAGCTGTACCTCGTCGGGACGTCGGAGGTGCCGCTCGCCGCGTACCACATGAACGAGATCCTCGACGAGCTGCCGCGGCGGTACGTCGCGTGGTCGTCCTGCTTCCGCCGCGAGGCCGGCTCCTACGGCAAGGACACGCGCGGCATCATCCGCGTCCACCAGTTCGACAAGGTGGAGATGTTCTCCTACTGCGACCCGGCCGACTCCCACGCCGAGCACCTGCGGCTGCTGGAGTGGGAGAAGGAGATGCTCGCCAAGGTCGAGATCCCGTACCGGGTGATCGACGTGGCGGCGGGCGACCTCGGGTCCAGCGCGGCCCGCAAGTACGACTGCGAGGCCTGGGTGCCGACGCAGAACACCTACCGCGAGGTCACCTCGACGTCCAACTGCACCGAGTTCCAGGCGCGGCGCCTGGCGGTGCGGTACCGCGACGCCGACGGCAAGAACCAGCCGGTGGCGACGCTGAACGGGACGCTCGCGACGACGCGCTGGATGGTCGCGATCCTGGAGAACCACCAGCAGGCCGACGGTTCGGTGCGCGTCCCGAAGGCGCTGCAGAAGTTCCTGGGCCTGGAGGTCCTGGAGCCGGTCAAGCGCTGAACGCTCGTTGAACGGGGCCCGTCCTGGCTGGGACGGGCCCCGTTCGCTTCTCCCGGGGCCAGAGGCGGCGGCCGGGCCTGTCATGCCCCTGGCCTAGGGTGTGTCCCATCTGCCCAGGAAGGTGACATGACTGAGTCTTCGCCGCGCGTGATCGCCACCGACCTCGACGGCACGATCGTGCGCTCCGACGGCACGATCTCCGCCCGGACCGTCGCAGCCCTCGCCCGGGTCGAGCGGGCCGGGGCGATGCTCGTCATGGTCACCGGGCGGCCGCCGCGCTGGATGACGGAGATCGCCGCGGCCGTCGACCACCGCGGCGTCGCGATCTGCGCCAACGGGGCCGTCCTCTACGACCTGCACACCGAGACCGTCCTGCGGGCCAACGAGATCCCGCCGGACGTGCTCGCCGAGGCGATCGGGCGGCTGCGCGGCGTCTCGCCCGAGCTGCGGTTCGCGGTGGAGTACCCGACCGGGTTCGTGTTCGAGGCCAGCTACAACCTCGGCCGCTGGGACGCGGCGGCGCTCGGCGGCCGTCCCGTCGACGACGCGGAGCTGGTCAGCCGGGGCGGCACCAAGCTGCTCGCGTTCCACCCGGCCGCCGACCCCGACGCGCTCTCGGAGAAGGCGGTCGAGGCCGTCGGCGACCTCGTGACCGTGACGCACTCCTCCGGACGCGGGCTGCTGGAGATGAGCGCGCTGGGCGTCACCAAGGCCAGCGCGCTCGCGGCCCTCTGCACCGAGCGCGGCATCACGGCGGGGGACGTCACCGCGTTCGGCGACATGCCCAACGACCTGCCGATGCTCACCTGGGCGGGCACGTCCTACGGGGTCGCGAACGCGCACCCGCTCGTGCTCGCCGCCGTGTCGCACAAGACGTCCCGCAACGACGACGACGGCGTGGCCGAGGTCCTGGAACGCCTCTTCCCATAGGAACGGCCGCACCCCGTTGCGGAGTGCGGCCGGAGCCCGAGTCTCGCCGGGAGGTTCGGGGGGTTACAGGTAGGGGCCGGACGAGCGCTGCCCGGGCTTGGGGTCTTCCTCGACGCCGGGGGGCATCATCCCCGCGGGCAGGGCGCGCCGCATCTGCTCCAGCTGGGCCCGCGCCGCCATCTGCTGGGCGAACAGCGTCGTCTGGATGCCGTGGAACAGGCCCTCCAGCCAGCCGACGAGCTGCGCCTGCGCGATCCGCAGCTCCGCCTCGCTCGGCACGGAGCCCTCGGCGAACGGCAGCGACAGCCGCTCCAGCTCCGCGACCAGCTCGGGGGCGAGGCCGTCCTCCAGCTCCTTGATGGACGACTGGTGGATCTCCCGCAGCCGGGCCCGGCTCGCCTCGTCCAGCGGGGCGGCCTTGACCTCCTCCAGCAGCTGCCGGATCATCCCGCCGATCCGCATGACCTTCGCCGGCTGCTCGACCATCTCGGTCACCGACCTGCCCTCGGACTCGCCGTCGCCGGCGCCCTCGACGGCGATACCGTTCGGGCCGACGACGAGCACCTGGGGCTCGTGTTCCGACTGCTTCTTCGAAGGCTCGCTCATAAACTCCACATCCTCACACGGTCAGCAGGATCTTGCCGACGTGACCGCTCTCTTCCATCAGCTCGTGCGCGCGCGCCGCCTCGGCCATGGGGATCCGCCGGTCGACGACCGTCCGGACCCGTCCCGACTCCAGCAGCGGCCACACGTGCTCCCGGACCTCCGCCACGATCTCCGCCTTCTCCTCCAACGGACGGGCCCGCAGAGTCGTGGCGTGCACGAGCGCCCGCTTGCGCAGCAGCATGCCGATGTCCAGCTCGGCCTTCGCGCCGCCCTGCAGCCCGATCACCATCAGCCGTCCACCGGTGGCGAGGGCGTCGACGTTCCGCTTCAGGTACTTGGCGCCGATGAGGTCGAGGATCACGTCGTAGGGGCCGCTCTCGACGAAGTCGTCCTCGCGGTAGTTCACCGCGGCGTCCGCGCCCAGCTCCCGGCACCTCTCGGCCTTCTCCGGGCTGCCCACCGTCGTCACCACCCGCGCCCCGCGCGCCTTGGCGAGCTGGATGGCGAACGTCCCGATGCCGCTGCCGCCGCCGTGGACGAGCAGGGTCTCTCCCTCGCGCAGCCCGGCCAGCATGAACACGTTCGACCACACCGTGCACGCCACCTCGGGGAGCCCGGCCGCCTCCACGACGTCCACGCCGCGCGGCACCGGGAGCACCTGCGAGGCCGGGACCGCGACGCGTTCGGCGTAGCCTCCGCCGCCGAGCAGCGCGCACACCTCGTCGCCGACGGACGGCCCGGTCACGCCCTCGCCCAGCTCGGCGATCCGGCCGGACACCTCGAGGCCCGGGTACGGGGGAGCGTCCGAGGGCGGCGGGTAGAAGCCCTTGCGCTGCATGACGTCCGCCCGGTTGACGGCGCCGGCCACCACGTCGATCAGGACCTCGCCCGGCTTCGGCGCCGGAGCCGGTACCCGCGTCCATTCCAGGACGTCGGGTTCGCCCGGTTCGCGAATCACGATGGCATGCATACCGGTCACGCTACCGGGCGCGTCCAACCCCGCCCCGGACCGCCGCCGCGCCAATGTCGATCTGCGCGCGGGATGCCCGCTGTTGACGCACCGGTATCCTGCGTGGGGGCCTTTTTGCCCGCCTGCACCGTGTAAATCATCAGAGGCGTGCCCTAGGGGGAAGAACGGTGGCGAGGAACGAGCACGACGGGCGCTCTTTGGAGGAGCGGCTGGCCTCTCTGGACGCGATGAGCGGAGACAAGACGGGACCGTCCCCCGCCCCCGAGGGCGCACAGCCGCCGCAGGGTGGGGAAGAGCAGGAGAGCGCGCCGCCCGCCACCGAGCCGCCCGCTGCCGAGGAGCCCGCCGCCGAGCCGCCCGCCGCCGGGCCGCAGGCCGAGCAGACCGACCCGAACGCCAACCCCTGGCTCGCCGCACCGCCCCCCTACCAGGGAGCCCCGGAGAACTTCGGCCCGCCGCAGCCGCCGCCTTACGAGGGCGGGCCGATGCCGCAGCCGTTCGACGGCGGCATGCTCCCGCCGCCGTACGCCGCGGGCGGGTACCAGCCGTCCCCGTACGACGCCAACGGCAACGCGGCCCCGCCCCTCGACCAGCTTCCGCCCTACCCGGCCGACCAGTTCGGCCGGGCGGACGCGCCCGGCCAGGGCTACCAGCCCATCGACCCCGCGACGGGCCGGCCCTACCCGCAGGACACGGACGACTCGGGCCGCCCCTACGTCCCCTTCGACCCGGCCACGGGCCGCCCCATCCCACCCGACCAGCAGTACCCGCCGGTCGACCCCGCCACGGGCCAGCCGCTCCAGCCCGGCCCGAACGCGGGCGGCCAGCCGTTCCCCCCGGTGGACCCGGCCACGGGCCAGCCCCTCCAGCCGGGACCGAACGCGCCTGGCCAGCCCTTCCCGCCGGTCGATCCGGCCACCGGCCAGCCCTACGCGCAGGACCCGAACGCGGGCGGCCAGCCGTACCCGCCGGTCGACCCTGCCACCGGGCAGCCGTTCCAACCGGGCCCACACGCGGAGGGCCAGCCGTTCCCGCCGGTCGATCCGGCCACCGGCCAGCCCTACGCGCAGGACCCGAACGCGGGCGGCCAGCCGTACCCGCCGGTCGACCCCGCCACCGGGCAGCCGTTCCAGCCGGGCCCGAACCCGGAGGGGCAAGCGTTCCCGCCGGTCGACCCCGCCACCGGCCAGCCGCTCCAGCCCGGCCCGAACGCGGGCGGTCAGCCCTTCCCACCGGTCGACCCGAGCACCGGCCAGCCCTACGCGCCCGACCCCAACGCCGCAGGTCAGCCCTTCCCGCCGGTCGATCCGGCGACCGGGCAGCCCTTCCAGCCGGGCCCGAACGCGCCCGGCCAGCCGTACCCCCCGGTCGATCCGGCCACCGGCCAGCCCTACGCGCAGGACCCCAACGCGGGCGGCCAGCCTTACCCGCCGGTCGACCCGAACACCGGGCAGCCCTACGCGCCCCCGGTCGACCCCGGCACCGGCCAGCCGTACCCGCCCCAGGGCTACGGGTATCCGGCCGGGCCGCCGCAGGGGCAGGGGCAGTACCCGCAGGCGCTCGGCCAGATGATGCAGCAGGGCCAGCCCCAGCAGCAGGAGCCGCAGAGCGGCGACTCCCTCAGCTCGGAGAACCTGCTCGGCGAGCGCCGCATCGCGCCGTCGTCCGGCTGGCGGCGCGCGGTGTACAAGGCGACCGCGGGCAGCATCCACCCGGGCGAGTCGCAGGGCGACCTGCGCCGCAAGGACCTGATCGCGCGGGCGCGCACCGCCGTGGCGGGCGGGCACCACCGGGTGGCCGTCATGTCCCTGAAGGGCGGCGTCGGCAAGACGACCACGACCACCGGCCTCGGCTCGATGCTGGGCTCGCTGCGCGGCGACCGCGTCATCGCGGTGGACGCCAACCCCGACCGCGGGACGCTCTCGGACAAGGTCCGGCTGGAGACCGCCGCGACCGTCCGGGACCTGCTCAACAACCGCGAGCAGATCCACCGGTACGCCGACGTCCGCGCGTTCACCTCGCAGAACGAGGCGCGCCTGGAGATCCTCGCGTCCGACCGCGACCCGGCGGTCAGCGAGGCGTTCAGCGCCGAGGACTACGCCGCCGTCGCCGTCGTCTTGGAGCAGTACTACTCGGTCTGCATCACCGACTGCGGCACCGGGCTGCTGCACTCGGCGATGGCGGGCGTGCTGAGCCTGGCCGACCAGCTCGTCCTGGTCAGCTCCCCGTCGGTGGACGGCGCCCGGTCCGCGAGCGCGACCCTCGACTGGCTGGAGGCGCACGACCACGGGCACCTGGTGCGCAACGGCGTCGTCGTCCTGTCGATGGTCCGCAACCGCACCCGCAGCCAGGTCGACCTGGACAAGCTCCAGGCGCACTTCGAGAGCCGCTGCCGCGCCGTCGTCCGCATCCCCTACGACGACCACCTGGAGGAGGGTGCCGAGGTCGAGCTGGAGCAGCTCGCCCCCGCGACCCGCGAGGCGTATCTGACGCTTGCCGCCGTGGTGGGCGACGGCTTCGCCTTCCAGCGCCCGCAGACCTGACCTGCACTACCGTTGCCATCTGTGACGGACGACGACGGTTTGTACGTCGGGAAGGCGGCGCCCGACGCGGCCACCGACCGCGGCTGGCTGCTCGGGCACTTCAAGCCGCCCGGCGACCTGCGGCACAGCGCCGAGGTCGAGATCAAGTGGGGCGTCCACCCGAAGGGCGAGCGCCGCGCCGCCTGGACCGACGGCGAGAAGCGCACCGCCCTGCTCGTGCTGATCAGCGGCCGCTTCCGGCTGGAGTTCCCCGGCCGCGACGTCGTCCTCGCCGAGCAGGGCGACTACGTGGTGTGGGGACGCGGCGTCGACCACTCGTGGGAGGCCGAGGAGGAGTCCGTGGTGCTGACCGTCCGCTGGCCGTCCATCCCCGGCTACCGCGTCCCGTAGACCGGGGTCGCCATATGCGGTCGAACCCAGCCGTCCCCGCCCGCTATCGTTGGCGATGACCGCCGCGAGGCGGTCACCTGGAGAGTTCGCATAGTGGACTAGTGCAGGCGCCTTGAAAGCGCCCAGGGCTGGGGACAGTCCTCGTGGGTTCGAATCCCACACTCTCCGCCCATATCGTCCAGGGGAGCGCCTCCTGGACCCCCCGTCGGGGCTTGGGGCCGGTCTGGTGGGGAAAGCGCCCGACTCGGGGGGAAGGGTTCCGTTACCCTCTTCGGCATGTCGCAGACACCGCAGGACCCTGCAGGCACGACGCACCAGTTCCAGAACTTCGCCAGCCAGGCGCAGCCGGAGAAGTCCGGGCCGAACATCGGCCTGATCGTCGGCATCGTCGCGGTGGTGGCCGTCGTGGCGATCCTCGTGGTCGCCCTCATGATGATGTGACGCCCGAACGGCCGAGGGGCCCGGCACCGGCCGCCACGCGGGGCCGGTGCCGGGCCCCTCAGAGTTTGCCTCCGACCACGACCACCCGGTGATCGCCGAGTACCCGAGCGAGATCGGCCAGGAAGCGGGGGGCGAACTCGGGCCAGTTCCAGAACTGGAAGCCGAGGTATCCGAAGGCGTAGTAGTCGCCGTCCCAACGCCATGCGGTGAGGTCGGAGCTCTGCTCGCATGACGGGCACCTGGCCTTCGCCTCTCCGGTCGCGTCCCACGCCCTGATGGCTTCGCCGAAGGCCGTGCTCGCCTCCTCTATCGGCTCCCACGTCTCGGTGTAGAACCATGTCCGGACGGCGCACCGCGGGCAGATCGCGTACCGCGCGTCGCCCTGTCCGCCCAGGAAGACCCTCCGGCCCGTCTTGACGTCGAGACCGTCCGTCGGCTTCCAATCCGGCTCCAGGACGGCCTTCGCCCATCTCTCACCTGGCGGGTGGCCCGTCGGCGCTCCGAGCACGCAGTCCGTGCGCTCGGCGCGAACGATCTCCTCGCGGACGAGCCAGTCGAGTGCCCGGGCGCCGGCGTCGGCGGCTCCGGTCGCCGTGGCATCGAGGTCGACGATGATCTGGAAGTGATCGCCCATGGCGGGACGATGGCTCCGCCCCCCGACAGCCGGTGCCCGGCCTCTCGGACTAGCGGCCGGAGCTGGAGAAGTGCTGGTAGTCCTTGGCGCCTGACCAGGTGCCGCCCCAGCTCCAGCCGATCGAGGCGAACGCCTTGACGACCTTGTCGCCGGCGTGGATGACGCCCGGGTCGTCGTTCTCGCGGTTCTTGTACTTGACGCAGTCCTTGTGCGCGACGCGCCCGTCCGCGTAGACGTACGGGTTCTGGCACGGGTTGATGTCGACCGCGAGACCGTAGGCGTGGTTGGAGAACGAGGTCGACCCGGTCGCCTGGCGGCAGTTGAACGCCGAGGTGTTGTTCGCCTCGATCGAGTCGAAGTCGCTGCCCTTGTACTTGTCGACCGGCTCCATGCGCTCGATCGGGTAGCGCATGGCGTACAGCTTCTTGAAGACCTTGACCAGGTCCCCGGCCTCTTTCGCGTTGACGACGAGCCGTCCGCCGGTGTGCGGCTTGTCGTCCATCCCCCAGTAGGTCATCTCGATCATGCGGAGCCCGGACGGGGAGACCGGGCAGCCGCGCCGCCACGAGTACTTGAGGTCCCCGGCCTTCACCTTCTTGATCTCGGCCTGGAAGCCCTGCTTGCTCGGGGACGGCGACGGGGTGTTCGGAGCGGACGCGGTCGGCGGTGTCGCCGGCGGCGCCGACGCGCCCCGGTCGTCGTCGCCGCGGCCACATCCGGCCGCGGCGAACGGCACGGCCGCCAGCGCGGCGAGGAAAGTCGCGGTCCCTATAGCCCCTCTACCTGGCATCTTTGCAGCATACGCAGGTCACACGGTGTGCGTGCCGGGCCGGGTGTTCGCTACGGTGCGTTTGAAGGCGCGCCCGCCGGAAAAGGGCCGGGACGGACGGGCCGTGATCCTCAAGAGAGTCGCCGGGCAGGTCGCCCGGTCGGCGTCCGGTCCCAGGGAGCCGGGATGGCGGAACCTCAGGAGAGGGACCTCCCAAGCCTCGAAGACGAGATCTTCGCGGTCGCGCACAGCGTGGAGGTCGAGCAGGCGGCGCATGTGCGGCCGCGTCTGCAGACGGAGCGTGCGCAGCTCGCCGCGGAGCGTGCGCGGGAGTTCCTCGGCAGGGACGTCAAGGCGCTGGCGGCCGGCGCGGCGGCGTTCGTGTTCGTCGACGCCGTGATGATGTACCCGCCGCTGATGATGAGCCGCCGGCCCAGCCTGCTGCCGCAGTTCGTGACGCTGCTGGTGCTGGCGTTCGGGCTCGGCGGCCTGCTCGTGTGGAAGGTCGGCGGGCGGTGGCGGACGTTCGGCCACGGGATGATGCTCGCCTGGGGCCTGCTGACCCTGCTGTCCGTCGGGTTCCTGACCGGCGTGACCGCCCCGCTCTAGGACGGGCCGCCGAGCCGCTTGAGGACGATGCCGAACGCGCGCCCGATGGCCTCCAGGTCCTGGGGCTCGATCACGTCGATGAAATACGTGCGTACTACCTCGACGTGGTCGCGGGCGGCGCGGTCGAGCGTCGCGAAGCCCTCGTCGGTCAGGTGCGCGTAGACGCCGCGCTTGTCGTTGGGGCAGCTGTCGCGCTTGACGAGGCCCTTGGCCTCCAGGCGGGAGCAGGTGTGGGAGAGCCGGCTGCGCGACTGGCTGGCGTTCTCGGCCAGTTCGGCCATCCGCAGCCGCCGCTCGGGCGCCTCCGACAGCCGGACGAGGATCTCGTACTCGGAGTTCGACAGGCCGTGCTTGGTCTTGAGGTCGCGGTCCATCATCTCGGCCAGCCGGACGCTGCCGTCCACGTATGCCCGCCAATCGCGCTGCTGGGTGGCATCGAGCCAGCGAGGTTCGCTCATGGTCCGAGTATAGTGCATCTGTTGAAGATTCAACTAATAACCGCTATGTCCAGGCTACCAGGACGGGCCCGCCCGTCGAGGAAATAGTTGAAGCATCAACTGCGTTGCAGGGGACATGCTCCGCCCGACCACGGACGGGCACCCGGACGAGGGGAGAACCCCATGCCTGCCGTGATGGCCGACCCGCTGACCCTGCCCCGCCTGCCGCTGCTCCCGCAGGACGGCACCGACTGGCGCCGCGTCGCCAAGGTCGTGACCGCCCAGCGCCACCTCGAGGGCGAGGGCTTCCAGGTCAGGCGCCCGTTCCCGGGCATCGACCTGTCCCTGGCCGACCCGTTCCTCCTCCTCGACCACATGGGCGCCGTCGAGTACGCGCCGGGCGAGGCGAAGGGCACCCCCTGGCACCCGCACCGGGGCTTCGAGACCGTCACCTACATCATCGACGGAGCGTTCCAGCACCAGGACACCACCGGTGGCGGCGGCCTCATCGCCGACGGCGGCACCCAGTGGATGACGGCGGCGTCCGGCATCCAGCACATCGAGCAGCCGCCGCCCGAGCTGGTCGCCAAGGGCGGTCTGTTCCACGGCATCCAGCTCTGGGTCAACCTGCCGCGCGCACAGAAGTGGGTCCCGCCGCGCTACCAGGACATCGAGGCCCGCGACGTCAAGCTGCTCGCCGCGGACGACGGCTCGTCCCTCGTGCGCGTCATCGCCGGTTCGGTCGCCGGCTACGACGGCCCCGGCGTGACCTACACGCCGATCAACTACCTGCACGCGACCGTCGCGCCCGGCGCGCGCCTGGCGCTGCCCTGGCCGCGCGACTTCAACGCGCTGGTGTACGTGCTGTCCGGCCGCGGCACGGCCGGCGTCGAAGAGGTCGCGCTGGACGAGGGCCAGCTCGCCGTGTTCGCCGGTTCGCACCACAAGGGGGACGGGGACGGCCTCGTCGTCCGCGCCGCCGACAGCCAGCCGACGGCCAGCGCCGCGGGCTGGGAGATCCTCATCCTCGGCGGCCTCCCGATCCGGGAGCCGATCGCCCGGTACGGCCCGTTCGTGATGAACACCCGCGACGAGATCGTCCAGGCGTTCGAGGACTTCCAGGCCGGTCGCATGGGCACCGTGCCCGCCGAGAAGGTCCCCCACCTGTCCGAGGCGGACGAGCCCCTGGCCTGACCGTCCCGGATGCCCGACACCCGGCCGCGGGGGTGGTGCCCGCGGCCGGGGCCGTCTCGCGCGTTCGCGTGACGGGGGAGAGGCCATGCGCTACTGTGTTCGAACGGTCGAACAGAAGTTCGACCACCCTGTTCGACCGCGCTCGCCCGGGAGGCGACATGGTGGCGACCATGGCCACACGGGGGCCCGACGGCTCCGCGCGCTGCGGGCGGCGGCGTGACCACGCGACACGCCGCAGTGTTTTCTACGCAAATCTACGGCCGCAGCTATATCGCCTCATAGAGTCCGAGAGCGTGGACCCCGTGCGGAACCCCTATGCCCCGGGCGCCGGGCAGCGCCCGCCCGAGCTGGCCGGCCGCGACCGCGAGCTCCGGCAGTTCGAGGTGGTGCTCGAACGAGTGGCCCGCGGCCGTCCCGAGCGCAGCATGATCGTCACCGGGTTGCGCGGGGTGGGCAAGACCGTGCTGCTCAACGCGTTCCGCTCGCAGGCGATCCAGCGGCTGTGGGGGACGGGGAAGATCGAGGCCCGTCCCGACCAGTCGATCCGCCGCCCGGTGGCCTCGGCGCTGCACCGGGCCGTCCGTGAGCTGGCGCCCCGGCACCGCGCGCCCGACCGCATCGAGGAGTTCCTCGGCGTGCTCAAGGCGTTCGCGCAGGCGGGCCCCGAGCCGTCCGGCAAGGCCAAGGCGCGGGCGCACCGCTGGCAGCCCGGCATCGACGTGCCCGCCGCGCGGGGGCGCGCCGACTCCGGCGACCTGGAGATCGACCTCACCGAGCTGTTCGTCGACGCCGCGTCCGTCGCGACCGACGTCGGCGTGGGCATCGCCCTGTTCGTCGACGAGATGCAGGACATCCCCGCCGACGACGTGTCCGCGCTGTGCGCCGCCTGCCACGAGCTGTCGCAGGTCGGCGGCCCGCTGATCGTGGTGGGTGCGGGCCTGCCCCACCTGCCGGCCGTCCTGTCGGCGAGCAAGTCCTACTCGGAGCGGCTCTTCCGGTACGCCCGCATCGACCGGCTCGACCGCGAGTCGGCCGACGTCGCGCTGCTGGCCCCCGCCGAGCGCGAGGACGTCACCTTCACCAAGGACGCCCTCGACGCGCTGTACGGCGCGGCCGACGGCTACCCCTACTTCGTCCAGGCGTACGCCAAGGTCGTCTGGGACGTCGCCCCCGACAGCCCCATCACCGCCGACGACATCAAGGTCGCCGCGCCGGAGGCGGAGAGCGAGCTCGCCGTCGGCTTCTTCGGCAGCCGCTACGAGCGCGCCACCCCCGCCGAGCGCGACTACATGCGCGCCATGGCCATGCTCGGCGACGACCCGGTGCCCACGGCGGCCGTCGCCGACGAGCTGGGCCGCAAGCCGTCCAGCCTGTCGCCCGCCCGCGACGGGCTGATCAAGAAGGGCCTCATCTACAGCGCCGAACGCGGCATGGTCGCGTTCACCGTCCCGCACTTCGGCAAGTTCCTCCGCTCCCAGCCCGGCTGATCTGTCCACCTATCGCGCTCTCTAGCGGAAACGCTAGAGAGCGGTAGACGGCTACATCGAGACCGCGTCGTCCGGTGAATATCCGGCTCTCTAGTGATGAGCGTAGAGAGCCGTAGATTTCGCTCGCCCATCCTCTGGGCTTGTCTATGCGTTTCTAGAATTATTTCTAGAGATCGCTAGAGAACGGCAGAAGAGGAGGGCAGGTGTCGTCGGGGCGACATGGGTAGGAGCCCCGTCGCGGGCCCATGGACCGGGCGCGCGAAGCCGAAGTCGGGGAGAGACCATGGCAGATCGATTCCGCGCCCAGGACCACGACAACGAGTACGGCGGCCTCGACGACCTCATCGCCGAAGACGAGTACGCCTCCGAGGAGACGTACGGCGGAGAGGAAGAGTACGGCGGCGTCCATCAGCACGGCGGCCGCGACGACATGTCCATGCACGACGAGGAGGCGATGCAGCAGGAGCAGGGGGGCTTGCCCCCGCGCGCGGACGGCGACGACCTCTCGGCCGACGACTTCTCCTCCGAACTGGAAGACGACTTTCCCTCCGACTTGGACGAGGACGAGTCCGAAAGCACATGGTGAGAACGCCTGACCCGCGGGCCCGATCGTGAGCCGTCGGCGGCGCATCGCGTGTTGCCGGGCTCGACCAGGTGGGTAGGAGTCCTCTGGCGACCCGCGACGGGCATCTGGACGATGCCAGGGGAACCCATGCCAGTGCGACACCGGCCCCGCGATCCCGAGACCGACGACGAACTCCTGCGCGAGGACGAGTTGGCCGCCTCGATCCTCGGCTACGACGAGTCCGCGATGCGGCAGGACCAGGGCGGCCGCCCGCCGGAGTCCGGCTCGGAGAACCAGTACATGATCAAACTGCGGGAAGTGCTGCACGCCCGGACCAGGCGGCTCCTCTTCCGCCGTGCCCGCGGCGGCGCCGCACAGCAGTTCTGACGGCCGCGACGGGCTGAAGAGCAGCGCCGTACCGGCCCGGCCGATGGATCTCTAACCGACTATTGGACGCGTCCAAGAATCGGCTGGACGGACGCAGAGACCTCGGGCGACGACGCCGCGACCACCGCCGATCGGACGGCCCGGCTCCGCTCCGAGGTCGACACCGCGAACACGATCTCCACGTCCCGCTCGCCCACCCGGCCGGGGAAGGCCACGAACCGCCAGCAGCCCTCCCGCCACACGTCCAGCGGCACGGCGCTCCCGATCGCGTTCTCGTGCTCGGCCCACGCCGGGCTCGCGTACAGCCTCGCGTACGTCTCCCGCACCGGGCTGCGGCGCCGATCGCAGGGAACGCCCTTACGGGGCAGCCCGGGCCGCCCGGCCAGCACCGCCAGCTCCGGGGACAGCGCCACGAACAGCACGAGCTCCACCGCGAACAGCAGGCCCACCTGCGCGGGAACGTCCCGCAGCACCTCCACGCCCGCGTGCGGCGCGCCGAGCGAGACGACGGCCGCGCAGGTGAACAGCATCGCCCGCAGCACGCTGCGCCGGTCCACCTTCTTGCTGCTCAGCGCGCCGAAGCAGCCGCAGCCGGCGTCCGGCCTGCGCACCCGCAGTTCGCCGACCACCCAGGTCGCGGCGGCGAACGCCACCGTCGTCGCCAGCCGGACCGACAGGTGCGAGGTCACCAGCAGCGCGAGGCCGAGCGCGCCCTCCCCGATGCCGAGCCCGACCGTCATCCCGCGGCTGCGCCGCAGCGCCGACAGCCGCGCGTGCCCGGCCGGCACCGGCACGCCGTGCACGTGGTCGGGCGCCTCCGCCGCCCGCTCCCGGACCGTCAGCTTCGCCAGGCACGCCGCCAGCAGCACCGCCGCCAGCAGCAGGACCTGCGTGTTCTGGATCGCCGTCACCATGGCCCCTCCCTCACCCCCGGCCGGACGGCCGCGTTGAAGCAGCCCGCCGCCAGGTCGCCGCCGAGCCCGGCGAAGGCGGCCGGGGTCAGCTCGACGATCCGCCCCCGCGGCGACGCCTCGCAGTCCACGCACCGGTCGCAGAACAGGGCCGCCGTGCAGCCGCACTCGATCACCGGCACCCGCGCCGACCGCCCCCCGCACTCGTTACGCACGACGACCTCGCTGCCGAGCGACAGGTACGGCATCGGCACGCAGCCGGACGGGGCGTCCGCACAACCCCCGGCGTCCCCCTCCGCGTCGACCGCCGGGTAGGACGCCCCGTCCCGCCACTCCCCCTCCACGCCCCCGAACCAGGTCGCCGTCCCGCGCAGCACCTCCGGCACCGGCGCGGCCGCCTCGGGCGCGGCGAGGTCGGCGGCCCGGTAGCCGGGCTGCGACGTGCCCGGACGCACCGCCCGAGGGCCGCCGGGCGACCGCACGCAGATCACGTCGATGAGGTAGCCGGGCTCCAGCCGCGGATGCCGGACCAGCACCAGGCCGAGGGCGGACGGCGCGATCTCCACGCGGGCGCGCCCGCGGTGCGGCCCCATGTCCACCTCCACGCCGTCCCGCCCGCTCGCGAGGATCGTCCCGCTGACCCGGCCGATGCCCACCCAGATCCGGTCGGCGCGGCCGCCGTCCGTCCGCCGCACGACGACGGACCTGCCCGGCCGCAGCGCGGCGGGGCCCCCGCACCCGCCGTGCCAGATCGCGGTGTCGCCGCTCATCGCGATGCGGGTCTCGGCGCCCTCCGCGCCGCCCTCGCCCAGCACGAGCAGGTGCGGGCTCGCGTCCAGCACGACCCCGCTCACCCCCCGCGCGAGACCACCCGTCTCCGGACGTTCGGTTTCCCCGAACAGCGCCCGGCGGTGCGCAGCCCGGCGGAGGTGGGTCGTCGGCATCGCGGCGCTCCGGGGTCGATGATCGTCACGCAGGGCGACGGGTTGGGACAGTGAGTCAAGGGTCACGTGCCGTGACCCCGGCTGTCGACGGATTTGTCGCGATAAGTCAGCTGGTGGAGGACGTTTGATCTACCTCGGCTAAAGAATGTGAACTGGTTGACCCGGATATGTGGTTCTAGTAGGCCCGTAATGACGGCGGGCATGCGATCGTCGTTGTACCGGGAGTCGGCTCGGCTCCCCAGCCCCTGGTCCGGTGGTGGTGTGAACGCGACGCGGCACGAGGAGTTCCGCGCGTACGTGGCGGAACGCGGCCCCGTCCTGCTCAGGCAGGCGAACCAGCTCACCAGCGACCGCACCGAGGCCGAGGACCTCCTCCAGGCCGCCCTCGCCAAGACCTACCTCGCCTGGGACCGCATCGAGGACCGCTCCGCCGTGGACGGCTACGTCCGCCGCGCCATGGTCAACACCCAGATCTCCTGGTGGCGCCGCCGCAAGCTGGAGATCTACCCCACCGACCAGCTCCCCGACCGCCCCGTCGCGGACCACACCGACCGCAGCGAGATGCGCGACGCCCTGGGCCGCGCCCTCCGCCGCCTCCCCGAACGCCAGCGCCTGGCCGTGATGCTCCGCTACTACGAGGACATGTCCGAACGGGAGATCGCCGAGGTCCTGGGCGTCAGCGTGGGCACCGTCAAGTCCACCGTCTCCCGAGCCATGACCCGCCTCCGCGAGCTCTATTAGCCCAGGGGGGCTGTGTCTTCCCAGGGGGGCTGTGTCTTCCCAGGGGGGCGACCCCCTGGAACCCCCGTTGCGACGCAGGCGATCCTCACGCCGCCGTTGCGGCTCGTTGTGCCCGTGACGGCTCGCGTGGCGTCGCTGCGGTCGCCTGCGTCGACGGGCATGCGCGCTCCGCTCGCTGCACTCGCTCCACGAGCCTGCCCGTGTGCCGGCTGGGCTTTAGCCCAAGAGGGTTGCTTGTGCCCGTTCGGCGCTCTTGGATGGGGACAAAACGACCCACTCTTGGAGGGGAAGCCGAGCCCCGGGCGCGGGTCGGGCGGCCGGAAGGCGCTCTGGCGCCTGGAGGCCGCACGACCCGCCGAGCCGGGCGACCGCAGCGACACGACAACAACCCGCACGGGCACAACCCACCAGCACCGTGGCGTGAGGATCGCCCGGCTCGCAACGGGGGGTTCCAGGGGGGTCGCTCCCCCCTGGGCGGCGGAGCGTGAGGATCGCCCGGCTCGTAACGGGGGTTCCAGGGGGTCGCCCCCCTGGGAGAAAGGGCGTATGCCGTGTGGAGCACGATGCAGGACTTTCCGCTGACCATCACGACGATCATGCGCTACGGGGCCCAGGTCTTCGGGGACGCCGGGGTGTCCACGTGGACGGGGGACGGGACGCGCCGCCGCACGTATGCCGAGGTGGGTGAGCGCGCCGCGCGGCTGGCGGGTGCGCTGCGGGGGCTCGGGGTGGACGGGGACCAGCGCGTCGCCACGTTCATGTGGAACAACACCGAGCACCTGGAGGCGTACCTGGCGGTGCCGTCGATGGGCGCGGTCCTGCACACGCTCAACCTGCGGCTGTTCCCCGACCAGCTCGTCTACATCGCCAACCACGCCGAGGACCGGGTCGTCATCGCGGACGGGTCGCTGATCCCGCTGCTCGCGCCGGTGCTGGCGCGGCTCGAGACCGTCCGGCACGTGGTCGTCGTCGGGGAGGGCGACACCGCGCCGCTGGAGGGCGCGGGCAAGGAATTGCACGGCTACGAGGAGCTGCTCGCGGCGGCGCCGGCGGAGTTCGACTGGCCGGAGATCGACGAGCGGTCCGCCGCCGCGATGTGCTACACGAGCGGGACGACCGGCAACCCCAAGGGGGTCGTGTACTCGCACCGGTCCGCGTACCTGCACTCGATGGCGACGTGCACGGGGAACGCGATGGGGCTGAGCGCGTCCGACGTCGTCCTGCCGGTGGTGCCGATGTTCCACGCGAACGCCTGGGGGCTGCCCTACGCGGCGGTCATGGCGGGCGCGCCGCTGGTCATGCCGGACCGGTTCCTGCAGGCGGAGCCGCTGGTCAGGCTCATCGAGGCCGAGCGTCCGACGATCGCGGGCGCGGTGCCGACGATCTGGTCGGACGTCCTGCGGTACGCGAAGGAGCACGGCTCGGACCTGACCTCGCTGCGGCTCGTCCCGTGCGGCGGTTCGGCGGTGCCCGAGTCGCTGATGCGCGGGTTCGAGGAGATCGGCGTCCGGATCGTGCAGGCGTGGGGGATGACGGAGACCTCGCCGGTCGCGTCGGTCGCGCATCCGCCGCCCGGGGCCGCGGACGAGGACGCGTGGCGGGCGCGCGTCAGCCAGGGCCGCGTCCTCGCCGGGCTGGAGATGCGGATCGTGGGGGACGGCGACGTGGTGCTGCCGAACGACGGGGAGGCCGTCGGCGAGGTCGAGATCCGCGGGCCGTGGATCACCGGCGCCTACCACCTGGACGAGGATCCCGGGAAGTTCCACGACGGCTGGCTGCGCACGGGCGATGTGGGGACGCTGTCCCCGGACGGGTACCTCGTCCTGACCGACCGGGCGAAGGACGTCATCAAGTCGGGCGGCGAGTGGATCTCGTCGGTGGAGCTGGAGAACCACCTCATGGCGCATCCGGACGTCGTGGAGGCGGCCGTGGTCGGGGTGCCCGACGACCGCTGGCAGGAGCGTCCGCTGGCGTCGGTCGTCCTGCGCGAGGGCGCGGAGACCACGGCGGCGGAACTGCGGGAGTTCCTCGCCGGACGGGTGGCGAAGTGGCAGGTTCCGGAGCGCTGGACTTTCATCACCGAGGTGCCGAAGACCAGCGTCGGCAAATTCGATAAAAAGGTGCTCCGGCGGCGCTACGCGGACGGCGATCTGGAGGTGCGGCGCGCCGATTGATTCCGCTCCGCTCACACGGTTCCGGAACCGGCTGAGCGAACGGCTGCTCACGCAGAGGCGCGCTTACTCACCCGGTGTCACGGTACCGCCCATTTCGCCGGATCAAGTGGTGCGACCGGGGCCCGGGGGTGTATGCAAGGTGGGCTGAATGTCCGGATGGCCCCCATGGGGGCAACTCCCACCCGCCGCTGCCGGGAGCGTGAATGCCCAGGTTGTCCACCTCCCCCCACGCAGCCGACCGCCAGTTGGTCAAGGGGCTGAACGAGGGTGACGAGGCGGCCCTGGCCGCGCTCTACGACGAGTACGGCGAGCGCCTCTACGACTACGCGCTGTCGATGTCCGGCGACGAGAAGGCGGCCGCCGACATCGTCCACGACGCGTTCATCGACGCCTGCCGCCGCGCCCCGCGGATGCGCGACCCCCTGTTTCTGAGCTCCTGGCTCTACGGTGCGGCGCGGCGCCGCTGCATCCGCAGGGGCCGCCCGAAGGTGCTGTTCTGGGACCTGGACGGCGAGTTCTCGGACGCCCCTTTCCTGGAGCGTGCCGAAACCGCCGATCCGGCACCCGACCGGCCGCCCTCGGACGAGCTGCACGACCTGCTCCGCGCGTCCCTGTCCCGGCTGGAGCCCGTCGACCAGGAGGTCATGCTCCTGGCGTACCGGCACGGCCTGCGTCCCGTCCGGCTCGGCGCGGCGCTCGGCCTGTCGGGACGGCGGGCCGCGGTGCGGGTGCGCAGGGCGCGCGCCCAGCTCGACGCCGCGCTGCGGAGGGAGATCGACCGGGCGAGGCGGGAGTGCGCCGCCGCGGCGGACGCCGCTGAGGAGTCCCGGTCCGCGGCGATCCCGGTCCTGGCCGCGGCTCGCATCCCGGCCCCCGAGGAGGAGGCGCCCCCGGAGGAGTCGAGCGCCCGGGGTCTGCGGCGGTTCTTCCGCCGCGGGGGCGACGACTCCCCGGTCGACCCCGCGACCGAACTGCACGCCGCCGGCTGCGGCGACTGCCGCGCCCGGGCCGGGGTGACCGCGGCCGCGCTGCTGCGGCAGGCGCCCGCGCCGGTGCTGCCCGCGGCGCTGCGGCACCGCGTCATGCACACCGCGACCGACCCGGAGCTGGCGGGCTACCGCGCCGACATCGCGGCCCGCGGCGGGACGCTGACCCCGGCCGGCCTGCCGAGCCAGCCGGACGTGCCGTCGCCGTTCACGCGCCGGTGGCTGTTCACCGGGGGCGGCATGGCGGGCGCGCTGGCGGCGGCCCTCGTCGTCGCGTTCGTGATGGGGCCCGGCATCGGCGGCGGCACGCTGTCGTGGCCGCCGTTCCGCACGCATCCGCAGCCGTCGATCACACAGGAGAGGCCGGGGGGCCAGGGGAAGGGCAAGGGAGGCCCGGAAGGGCCGGACGGGGGCGCGCAGGCCCGTCCCGGCCAGCCGCCGCCCCAGCCGCAGACCCATGAGAAGAACCAGGAGAAGCCGGAGGACCCGTCCCAGACGCCGCGGCCCCCGGCGTCCGAGTCGCCGAAGCCCCCCGGCATCCTCGTGGTGAACCCCGCCAAGGTCGAGATGTACGGGACGAAGACCGCGCAGGTCAGCCTGAAGGCGCAGAGCGGTCCCGTGTCCTGGACGGCGATGACGTCGTCGAACCAGCTGATCCTGTCGCAGATGCAGGGCGGCATGCCCGAGGACGGCACGATGCGCCTGACGGTGACGCTGCGCACGGCGCTCATCGGCCTGCCGGGGCAGGGCACGATCACCTTCACCGACTCCGAGGGCTCGCCGCACGAGGTGAAGGTCGTCTGGGGCGCGACGCTCCTCTAGCGGCTCAGTCGCCGTCGGCGGGCCGCTCCCCGAGGTGGTTCCTGATCATTTCGAGGTGGTCGCCGAGCGCCGCCTGGACGCGGGCCTCCATGGCCCGCGCGATGAACGGGTCGACGACCATCTTCACCAGCGGCCGCATCCGGCGGACCACCTCGGCGATCTCGCCCACCTCGTCGCCGTCCGGGACGGGCTGGCGCTCCAGCCGCGCGAACACGTGCTCCTCGACGAGGTTCACGAACCGCCCGGCGATCACGTCGCAGTCGGCGCGGATCTGCCCGGCGATGTCGAGGACGGACTCCAGCGGGATGCCTGCGGCGACGAGTTCGGCGCCGACGTGCAGCAGCCGCGGGCTCGGCACCCGGTACTTGTCGCCCTCCGGCTCGATGAGGCCGAGTTCGATCGTCCGCCGCATGGTCTCCGCGAGCCGCTCGTCGTCCAGGCCCCTGCCGAACCTCTCGACCAGCTCCTCGTAGGTCGCGGTGCCGGGGATCTCGTCCGACCACGGGTCGGTGAGGACCTTCTCCAGCCCGAGCACCTCGGCGACGTCCTTGCCGGTCTCCCAGGCGCCCAGCAGGTCCTTGATGATCGCGAAGGTGTAGCCGCGGGCGAGCAGCTTGCCGATCAGCCGGAGCCGCGCCACGTGCGAGTCGTCGTACATGCCGACGCGGCCTTCGAGGCGGGGCGGCGGCAGCAGGCCGCGGTCCTGGTAGGCGCGGATGTTGCGCACCGTGCTGCCCGCCAGCCGCGCCAGCTCGTCGATTCGGTACTCGGCCATGCCCCGTCCGCCGGCTCGTCTCGTGGTGACCGCCGTGATCTTACTCCCGTTCCATTGTTACACCGATCGATGGCACATAGGGTGGCCGCATGGCGGACGACATCGAGGAGACGCTCCTCGGCGGCCCCCTGCGCTACACGCGCAGGGAGGTCGAGGCCCGGGCCGGGGTCTCGGACGACTTCGCGCGCCGCATCTGGCAGGCGCTCGGCTTCCCCGTCCCGCCGGACGACGAGGTCGCCTTCACCGACGGCGACGTGACCGCGCTCCACGAGATCCGCGAGGTCCTGTCCCACGAGCTGGTGGACGAGGAGACGGTGCTCCAGCTCGTCCGCGCCGTCGGCCAGACGATGGGGCGGCTCGCGAGCTGGCTCGGCGACGTGTGGCTCCAGCGCCTGAGCGCCCTGCCGTCCGACGAGCCGGTGACGTCCGACCTGGTCACCGCCGCCCTGGCCGCGACCGAGGAGCTGCGGCCCTCGTTCGAGCGGCTGCTGCTGCACGGCTGGCGCCGCCAGCTCGCCGCCGCCGGGATGCGCGCCGCGGCGTCCACCGCCACGGCGCAGGCCGACCCCGCCGCGGGCATCGCCCTCCTCGCGGTCGGGTTCGCCGACGTCGTGTCGTTCACCCGGCTGAGCCGCCGCCTCGACGGCGAGGCCCTGGCCGGGTTCGTCGAGCGTTTCGAGTGGTCGGTCACGCACATCGTCGCCGAGTGCGGGGGCCGCGTGGTGAAGACGCTCGGCGACGAGGTCCTGTTCGTCGCGCCCGCCGCCGACGCCGCCGCGGAGATCGGCCTGCGCGTCGCGGAGCGGTTCAACGAGGAACCCGACTTCCCGAAGGTCCGCGTCGGCCTGGCCTACGGCGAGGTGATCCAGCGGTTGGGCGACGTGTTCGGCACGCCCGTCAACATGGCCGCGCGCCTGACGTCCACCGCCTACCCGGGGACGGTCCTGGCCGACGCGGGCCTGGTCTCGGCGCTGCCGTCCGGTCCGTTCGACGCCTCCGGCCTGCGTCCCCGCCCGCTCCAGGGCCTGGGCCGCGTACGGCCGTATCTGCTGCGCCGCCCCAAGGCCTAGACGCCCCCGTACCTCCCCCGCACCGCCGCCGATCCCTCCGGCGCCGGCAACGTCGCAGGTCAAGCGATGGTTGTGCAATGCAAAATCATGTGTTGCAAATCTGGTGCCGCGCTTGGTGCGCCCCATAACCTCCACGACTACCGGCACGGAAGTCCGGTTACAGGCTTGTTGGGGTGAATGAGGTCCAATGTACGATCTGCTGGTTCGCGGGGGGACGGTGCTGGACGGCACCGGGGCCCCCGGGCGCCGCGCGGACGTCGCCGTCACCGCCGGACGGATCGCCGCGGTCGGCGCCCTTCCCGGCGCGCGGGCGTCCGCCGAGATCGACGCGACCGGCCGGTACGTCATGCCGGGCTTCATCGACACCCACGTCCACGGCGACGCGGCCGTGTTCGACCCCGACGTCCAACTCGCCGCGCTGCGGCAGGGCGTCACCACGTTCGTCCTCGGCCAGGACGGGGTCTCCTACGCGCCCGCCGGCGCCGAGACGCTCCGCTACGTGACCCGCTACTTCGCGCCGGTCAACGGCACGCACCCCGGGCTGGGCGACGGGCCGGTCACCGTCGCGGAACTGCTCGCCGCCTACGACCGGCGCACCCCGCTCAACACCGTCTACCTGCTGCCGCACGGGACGATCCGGCACGGCGTCATGGGGACCGCGCGGCGGGCCCCGGAGCCCGGCGAGCCGGCGGCGATGCGGGCGCTCGTCGAGCGCGGGCTCTCCGAGGGGGCGGCCGGGCTGTCCACCGGGCTGGAGTACGTGCCCGGCGCCTACGCCGAGGCCGCCGAGATCGCGGCGCTGTGCGCGCCGGTCGGCGCGGCCGGGCTCCCCTACGTCACGCACATGCGCGGGTACGAGTCGGCCGCCGCGGCGGCGATGGCGGAGGTCCTGGAGATCGCGCGGGTTGGCGGCGTCGCCCCGCACGTCTCGCACTACCACGGCCCCGGCGACGAGCTGGTCGCGCTCGTGGACGGCGCACGCGCCGAGGGCATCGACCTGACCTTCGACAACTACCCCTACCTGCGGGGATCCAGCACGCTGACGCTCGTCACGCTGCCGGGCTGGCTCCCCATCGCCGATCTGGACGCCACACTGGAGGCGCTCGCCGACCCGGCCGTCCGGGAGCGGCTGGAGCGCGACTGGTTCGCGCACCGCCCCGAGGTGTGGCCCCGCATCACGCTCTCGCACGTCCCCGCCGACGAGTACCGGTGGGCGGAGGGCATGAGCCTGCCGGCCGCGGCGGAGCGGGCCGGGTCCGCGCCCGGGGCGTTCTGCTGCGACCTGCTCGTCGCGACCCGGCTGGAGGCCGGCTGCGTGTTCGGGCAGCCGCCGACCAACAGCGAGGAGTCGGTGCGGGCGCTGCTGCGGCACCCCGCCCAGACGACCGGCTCCGATGCCATCTACCAGGGCGGGCACCCGCATCCGCGCGGCTGGGGCGCGTTCGCCCGGATGCTCGGGCGGCACGTCCGCGAACTCGGCGACTGGACGTGGGAGCAGGCCGCCGTCCACCTGGCCGGGCGTGCCGCCGACCGGTTCCGGCTCGCCGACCGGGGCCGCGTCCAGACCGGGCGCGCCGCGGACCTCGCCGTCGTCGACCCGGCCGCCGTCACCGACCGCGCCACCTACGAAAGACCCCGGGTGCCCGCCGAAGGCGTCGAGCACGTCGTCGTCAACGGCGTGCCCGTCCTGTCCGGAGGCGTCCTCGCCGACACCGGGACACCGCCGGGACGGGCCCTCACGCCCGCCTGACCTCATCTGCCGGGGAGCACCACATGACGACCGACCAGGCGAAACCGCGGAACCAGTCGTCGTCGCTGCGGCGCGCGCTGGCCGTTCTCGACCACGTCCGCGACCACGCCGACGCGCGCGGGGTGTCGCTGACCCGCATCGCCGACGACCTCGGCATCAGCAAGAGCACCGTGCTGCGGCTCGCGCAGCCGCTCATCGACGGCGACCTGCTCACCCGCGACCGCGAGACCGGCTGGTTCCGGCTCGGGCACGGCGCGCTGCGGCTCGGCCAGGCGTACCTGTCGACGCTGGACATGCGGTCGGTCGCCGCCGATCCGCTGCGCCGCCTCCAGCACGTCGTGGGGGAGACGTGCCACCTCGTCGTCTACGAGGCGCCCGACGTCGTCTACATCGACAAGGTGGAGAACGAGCACAACGTCCGGATGGCGTCCCGCGTCGGGATGCGGATGCCCGCCTACCGGACGGCCGTCGGGAAGGCCATCCTCGCCTGGCTCGGCGACGACGACTTCCAGGCGGTCGTCGCGGCCGGGATGCCGGCGCGCACCGAGCGGACGATCACCGACCCGGCGCGGCTGGCCGCCGAGCTGGAGCGGGTACGCCTGTCCGGGTACGCCGTCGACGACCGGGAGAACGAGCCCGAGGTCCGCTGCGTCGCCGCGCCGATCTTCGATCACACCGACCGGGCGGTGGGGGCGCTCAGCGTGTCCGGGCTGACCTCCCGGATGACGCCGGCGCGGGTGAGGGAGGTCGGACCGATGGTCGAGCGGACGGGGCTGGAGATCTCCCGGGTGCTCGGCTCGTCCCGGCCGTCCCGCCGCCGTCCCGACCGACCTCGCCCCGACACGTCCCCGCACGACAGGCAGGAAGGGAACCAGCCGTGAGCCTCACCATTCCCGGCGAGCACCTCGACTGGCGGACCAAGGGCCTCTGGGTGCCCGGTCCGCCCGTCCCCCTGGAGGAGTTCGCCGCCGCCCGGCACCCGCTGTTCGGCGGACCGTTCACCTGGCCGGTCATGGTGGCGCGGCAGTCGGCGCTGGAGCACAACATCGACGCGCTCGCCGCGTTCTGCCGGGAGCACGGGCTCGCGTTCGCGCCGCACGGCAAGACGTCCATGGCTCCGTCGCTCTTCCAGGCCCAGCTCGACGCGGGCGCCTGGGGCATCACCGCAGCGACCGCCAACCAGGTGCTCGCCTACCGGACGTTCGGGGTCCCCCGCATCCTGCTGGCCAACGAGCTGCTCGACCCGACCGCGCTGCGCTGGCTCGGCGGCGAGGTCGACCGCGGCATGGAGTTCCTGCTGTACGCCGACTCCGCCGAGGGCGTCGCCGCGATCTCAGCGGCGGCGGGGGAGCGCCCGTTCCGGGTGCTCGTCGAACTCGGCCACGGCAACGGCCGCACCGGCTGCCGCACCGTTGAGGAGCTGGCCGCCGTCGCCCGCGCCGTCGCCGACGCGCCCGGCACCGAGCTCGCCGGTGTCGCCGGGTACGAGGGCGGGCTGCCGGACGTCGCGTCCGCCGGCGCCTACCTCGGGGCGCTGCGCGAGGCGACCGTCGAGCTGTCGCCGCTGCTCCCCCGCGACGTCGTCGTCACCGCCGGAGGCAGCGCCTACTTCGACCAGGTCGCCGAGAAGCTCGCGGGCGACTGGCTGCCCGGCCACGACCTCACCGTGGTCCTGCGCAGCGGCGCCTACGTCTCCCACGACGACGGCATCTACACCGAGCGGACGCCGTTCAACCGCGTCCCCGGCTCGCTGGACGCCGCGCTGGAGATCTGGGCGCAGGTCACGTCCGTCCCGGAGCCGGGCCTCGCGATCGTCGGGATGGGCAAGCGGGAGGCCCCCTACGACGCGGGCCTGCCCGTTCCGCTCCGGATCCGCAAGGCGGCCGGGACGACGGCCCCCGCGCACGGCATGCGCGTCACCGACACCAACGACCACCACGCCTACGTCGCGGCCGGGGACGCCTCCCCGCGTCCCGGGGACCTGATCTGCTTCGGCATCTCCCACCCGTGCACGGCCTTCGACAAATGGCAGGTCATCCCCGTCGTGGACGACGACCACACGGTGGTCGACCTGATCCGCACGTACTTCTGAGAAGGGAACCCCATGATCCCCCGCCTGGCGCCGGGAGCCGCGCTGACCGCGACCGGCGTGGTCGCCGTCGTGCGCGGCCGCCGCGTCGCCGACGTCCCGGACACCGCCGCCGGCTACATCGCGGCCGGGGCCGTCGCGGTCGGCGCCGGCGGGTCCCTCATCGGCGACGCCCTCGACGGCGGCTCCCTCCCCGCCCTGGCCGACCGGGCGCGGGCCCTGCTCGCCGCGGCGGCCCGGCCCGAGCACGCCCCGGACGGGGCGGCCCGATGAGCGTCGACCTCGTCACGTTCGGCGAGACCATGGCGCGGCTGGAGAACCCCGTGGTCGGGCCGATGCGGCACGCCCGCTCGCTCGACCTCGGCATCGGCGGCGCCGAGTCGAACACGGCGATCGGGCTGTCCCGGCTCGGCGGCAGCGCGGCCTGGTTCGGCCGCGTCGGCGACGACGAGTTCGGCCGGCTCATCACCACCGCGCTCGCCGGTGAGGGCGTCCGGCTCGGCCACACGGTGGTGGACGGCACCGCGCCGACCGCGCTGCTGTTCAAGGAGCGCCGCTCGGGCACGCTCACCCGCGTCCAGTACTACCGGACGGGCAGCGCGGGCTCCCGGCTGCGCCCGTCCGACGTCCCGCACGACCTGATCCGGAGCGCGCGCGTCCTGCACGTCACCGGCATCACCGCCGCGATCAGCGACACCGCGCGCCAGGCGCTGGACGGGGCCGTCGAGACCGCGCGGGACGCCGGCGTCCCCGTGTCCCTCGACCTCAACTACCGGGCGGCGCTGTGGACGCCCGCCGAGGCCGGCGAATGCCTGCACACGCTGGTCAAGCGCGCCGACCTGGTGTTCGCGACCGAGCGGGAGGCCCGCCTCGTCGTGCCCGGCGACGACCCGGCCGCGCTCGCCACCGCCCTGGCCGCGCTGGGCCCCCGCGACGTCCTCGTCAAGCGGGGCGCCGCGGGCGTGGTCGCGTTCTGCGAGGGGCGGCTGCACGTCCAGCCCGCCCACCGGGTGCCGGTCGTGGACCCGGTGGGGGCCGGGGACGCGTTCGCCGCCGGCTACCTGGCCGAGTTCGTCCGCGGCCTGCCCGCCGCCGCCCGCCTGGCCACCGCCACGGCCGCGGGCGCGTACGCGGTCACCGTCCGCGGCGACTGGGAGGGCCTGCCCAGCCGCGCCGACCTGGAACTGTTGAAGGCCGCAGAAGACGACGTCACCCGCTGAAGCGGCGTCACCCGATAAGGAGACAGGAATGAGCAAGCGCGAACTTCGCAGTGCGGACTCCGCCCCGCCCGTCGGCACCTACTCCCAGGGCCTCGTGGTCGGCGACTTCGTGTACACGTCAGGGATGGGGCCACTCGACCCGAAGACCGGCGAGATCGTCGGCTCGGACGTCGCCGCGCAGACCCGGCAGGTCCTCGCCAACCTGGCCGCGATCCTGCGCGAGCACGGGCTCGGCCTGGACGACGTGGTGAAGTCGACCGTCCACCTCCAGGACCTCCACCGCGACTTCGCCGCCTACGACGAGGTCTACCGGGAGCACTTCACCAAGCCCTACCCGGTGCGCACCACTGTGGGCTCCGACCTGATGAACATCCTCGTCGAGATCGACTTCGTCGCCTACAAGAAGAGCTGAATGGACTCGTCCCTCTTCGCCATGGTGGAGGATCTGCGCGGCGCCGACGCCGCGCGGATCCTCTCCCACGGCGTCTCGTCCATCACGATCGGCGCCGCCTAACACCGCGCCCGGACCGTGACGGTCAGCGGTCCGCGGCGGAGAGGCGGCGGGCGAGCACCGGGATGATGATCGCCGCGGCCAGGACGTGCGCGGCGCACAGCATCACCTTCGTCGAGGCGGCCGTGGCGCCCGCGGCGACGGGCGTCGTGAACGACAGGACCGTCAGCGCGACGGCCGCCCGCACGAACGTCCGGGACGGGTTCTTGGCGAACCGCGCGAGGAGCATCGCGAGGATCGTCCCCCAGAAGGTGCAGATGACCGTCCCCATCGCGAACATGCCCACCGTGACCGGATCGGGGGTGGCCGCGCCGATGCTCCCGGCCTCCATCGGGATCCCCGCCGCGCGGGCGACCAGGCCGAACAGCTCGGTGGCGGCGGATCCCGCCAGCGCCGCGGCGGCCCCGGTCAGCCAGATCGGGCGGTGGCCGCTGGTGATCGTCTGGGTGATGTCCATGGTGTGCTCCTTTCAGGGCTTCTGAAAGGAGGTCGAACCGGCGCCGCCGGGATCGACATCAGCCGCCGAAAATCTCCGGCAGACCGAAGGCGGCGAACACCCGGGCGTCCTGGAAGACGACGTTGCGCGCGACGCCCTCCCGGGTCACGGTGAAGACCTGCAGCGTGTGCAGCCGGTACGCGCCCTCGGACCGCCGGTACGCGACAAGGGCCGGCTGACCGTTGGCGGACGTCCGCGCCATCCGCCAGTCGGTGCCGGCCATCGCGAACACCCGCGCCATGAACCGTCCGTAGTCGCGCCGTCCCCGGTACCAGAGCGGCACGGGCGGCATCTCCATGACGGCGTCGTCGGTCAGCAGCGCCACCAGGCCGTCGACGTCGGCCGCCTCGAACGACCTCACGTACCGGTCCAGGACGGCGCCGACCGCCGCGTCGTCCGGCTCGGCGATCTCCTCCTCCACCGCGACGCCCGACAGCCCCGCCCGGGCCCGCTGCAAGGCGCTGTTCACCGCCGCCGGGGACGTCTCCAGCAGCTCCGCCGCCTCGGCCGCGCTGAACTCCAGGACGTCCCGCAGGATGAGCACGGCCCGCTGGCGGGGCGGCAGCGCCTGCATCGCCGCCACCAGCGCGAGCCGCAGGCTGCCGCGCCGCACGACGCGTGCCGCCGGGTCGTCCAGCAGCGCGTCCGGGAACGGCTGCAGCCAGGGCACTTCCAGCGCCGGGGCCAGCGGCGCGTCCGGGTCGTCGCTCGGCCCGCCGAGCCCGGACGGGAGCGGGCGCCGGGCCCGCCCCCGCAGCGCCGTCAGGCACACGTTCGTCGCGATGCTGTAGAGCCAGGTGCGGACGGACGCCAGGCGCGGCTCGTAGCGGTCCCGGGCCCGCCACGCGCGCAGCATCGTCTCCTGGACGAGGTCCTCCGCCTCATGGACCGAGCCCACCATCCGGTAGCAGTGCACCAGAAGCTCGCGCCGGTAGGAGTCGAGTTCCTCGTCCATGACGGACCTCCGGTCAGCGGGCGGGCGCGTTGGCGTAGGCGGAGACGAGCCACCGCCCGTCCCGCCGCGACAGCACCCAGGTGGCGAGCCGCTCGCGCTCGGGCGGGTACTCCTGCTCCCCCGCCATGACGATGCCCGCCCTGCTGACGATGATGGCGGTGTCGCCGTGCACGCGGACGTCCTGCGGCTCGTCCACGGCCCGGGAGCCCTTGAGCGGCCCGTCGAACGCGGCGGCCATGTAGTCGCGCACCGCCGCGCGGCCCTGGTGGAACACGCCGGGCATCACCACGGTCGCGTCGTCGACGTAGAGGTCGGCGAAGGCGTCCGCGTCGCCGTCGCCCCACGCCTCGTACAGCCGCCCGAGCACCTCGCGGACGGCCGTCTCGCTGCTGTTCATCGCCTCAGTCCCTTCTCGAACCGGATCGGTCGAGGTGTGTACCGCGGGGACCTCGCCGATTCATCGCTCCGGCGCGAGAAATCCGGCGGTCAGGGTTTGAGGGCGTCGCGCTGGGCGCGGGTGAGCTTGGCGACCACGAGGTCGTAGGAGTGGTCGACCAGCTCCCACACCTCCTCGTCCGGCACCGAGCCGTCGAGGACGACCGTGTTCCAGTGCCGCTTGTTGAGGTGGTAGCCGGGCGTGACCGCGGCGTGCCGGACGCGGAGCTCCTCGGCCAGGTCGGGATCGCACTTGAGGCTGACGCTCGGCGGCGACGCGCCCAGCGGCACCAGGGCGAACATCCGTCCGGCGACCTTGAACACGGCCACCTCGTCGCCGAACGGATACTCCTCCACCGCGCCCGGTTTCCCCAGGCACTCCGCGATCACCCGATCGCGCCACGAACCGTCGTCCACCCGAGCCACTCTAGGCCCGGGCTGAGCCCGGGCCCGGTGCCTCCGGATCTCAGCGGAGGTAGACGAGGCCGTCGATGCCGACCATGGGACGGCCCGAGGTGCCCGCGACGACGATCTTGATGGTGTGCGTGCCGCTGCTGCTCCAGGTGCGCGTCCACAGCAGCTGGCGGTAGGCCGTGGTCGACGCCCGGGTGTCCAGCGTGCCGATCTTGACGCCGTCCACGTAGACGTACACCGCGCCGAGGTACGAGGCCCGCTTGAAGATCAGGCCCGCGGTGCGCCCGGTGAACGTCCAGCTCGCGCTCGCACCCCGGTACTTGCTGTAGAGGCCGCGTCCGCCCAGGTAGTACTTGGTGGTGCTGAGGCCCCAGGTGCCGGTGCGGCGCGCGGCGCCCTCGGTCTGGCCGCCGGTGTAGCGGCTCAGGCTGGAGGTGCCGGTGTTGCCCGCGGCATCCGCGGCGGCCAGCGTCCAGGTCTGGGTCGTGCCCGGCTTGGAGACCGCGGCCCACGACGTCGTGGTGGTGGAGAACGTCTTCGCGGCGGGGGAGGTGGCCTTCAGCGAGCTGAGAAGCCCGTTGTCACTGGCCTTCCAGCTGAGCGTGACGGGCCACGCGCCGCTGTTGACCGTCCCCTTGCGCAGCGAGAGCGCCTGCGAGGAGATGACCGGGCGCGTCGTGTCCGCGACGACCGTGAAGACGGGGGACGCCGAGGTCGTCCCGTCGCTGAAGGCCGCGTGGAGCTGGACCGAGTGCGTGCCCGGCGCGAGGGTCACCGTGGCCGAGGTGGCCCCGGCCGCCGGCGTCGCCGCCGTGGCGCCGTCCACGCTGACCGTGTAGGTCGCGCCTTCGGCAGGCGTCCAGTTCAGGGTCGCCGTGCTCTTGGTGTAGTAGCGGCCCCCGGCGGCCGTCGCGCCGGTCACGGTGGCTTCCAGCGCCGGGACGGTGAGCTGCTTGGCGGCCGTCCGGACGGTGGGGAGAGCGGAGTAGAGCTGCGCACCGGGGCACGCGGTCGCGAACCCGTCGCGGTGCCCGGAGATCGTGTTGAACTCGACCTGCTGCCCGTAGGGGTACTTGCCGCCCGTCCCGTTGGGCGCGGCCGAGGTCAGGGTCGTCTTCGCCGTGGGGTCGACGCCGGTCAGCCCCAGCTTCCACGCCGCGATCTTCGCGGTGCCGTCCAGGGCGGCCTTGGTGGGCGCGACGCCCGGAGTGCTGGGGTCGTCCGCGGCGGTGTAGGTGCCGAGGACGGCGATGCCGGTGGTGTCGGTGTTGAACCCGTAGGTGTGGGCGCCGTGGACGGGGCGGTCGGTGCCCCCGGCCCGCCCCTCGAAGATCGTGCCGCACTTGTCGACGAGGAAGTTGTAGCCGATGTCGTTCCAGCCCTGGCTCTGCACGTGGTACAGGAACACCGACCGGATCACCGACGGCGACTCGGTGCAGGAGTACCCGTTGCCCGTGTCGGTGTGGTGGACGAACGCGGCCTTGACCGAGGTGTCGTAGTCCGGCGGCGCCTTGACGAGGGACTCGTCCGCGCCCCACCCGGACCGCGGCACGATGGCGGGCTTCGGCGCGGTGACGGTCCCGGCGAGGGGCGTGGTCGCCGCCACCAGCTTCATCCCGGTGCGGCCCTCGCCCGCGGCCCGCGGCGTCGGCGCCGCCGCCGACGCGCCCGGGTCGACCAGGTCGACGCGCAGGCCGTCCGGCAGCGTGCGGCCCTTCTGCCCGGTCACGCGCACGTCGACGCCGTTGGACGGGCCGACCCACAGGCCGTTCGTCCCGCCGCGTCCACCCTGGTCGGGCGCGTCGGCCAGCTCCGGCTCCAGGGCGCGCCACCCCGACCAGCGGCCGGTCTTCGCGTCCCGCGTGCGGAGCCGGACCGTCCCTTTGAGCTCCTCGCGCGGCTTGTTCCACGTGACGCCGACGAGGCTGAACGGGTCGGTCGCGGCGGCGGGCAGGCCCTTGACCTTCTGGCCCGCGGCCGCCGCGGTGGCGATGTCGCCGAGGGCGCGGGCGTGCACCTTCCCGGGCCCCGCCTTGGTCGCGGACGCCGTCGTCGCCGTCGACGACGACGACGAGACCGTCCAGACCACCGTCCCCGCCACCGCCAGGGTGGCGGCCGAAGTCACGATCATTGTGCGCTTGAGCATTCTTCCCCGTCCAAGACCGAGCCAGTGATCATTCAGCGTCACGGCCGTCCAGAACGTCACAGCTTGCCAGGCCCGTCCCGTCGGCGGTACCGGCACCCCCTGTAAGGGAGCGCGGACGTGGGCAATCACCTGCCCAAACGCGCGCCAAGGTCGGCTGGCGGCGCGGCCGGCGGGTACCAGCACAGGAGTCGGATCGGGGGTGAGGGCAGGTGCACATCCGAGGACCCGTCGCCCCCATGGCCGCGACGGCCGTCGACCGCATCCCGGAGGAAAGGGCCTGCTCGGGCGGGTGCCGCTACGAGCCCAAGTTCGACGGGTTCCGCTGCGTCGCCCGCGTGGACGACGACGGCGGTGTCCAACTCTGGTCACGCCGCCTCAAACGCCTGGACGAGGCCTTCCCCGAGGTGGTCTCGGCCGTCTCCGGCGCGCTGCCACCCGGCACCGTCGTGGACGGGGAGATCGTCCGCTGGGGGCCCGACGGCCGCCTCGACTTCTCCGCCCTGCAACGCCGCCATGTCACGCGCCGCGGCCGCGCCGGCCGCGCCGTCACCGAGCCGTGCCACTACGTGGTGTTCGACGTCCTGGAGACCGGCGGCGTGGACCATCGCCCCGCGCCGCTCTCCTCCCGCCGCACCGAGCTGGAGCGCCTCCTGAGCGACCTGCCCGGCACGTCCCGAGTCGTCCTCTGCCCGCAGCTCCGCGACGTCGGCGAGGCCCGCCTGTGGTTCGAGATCCTCGTCGCGCAGGGCGTCGAGGGCCTGGTCGTGAAGGCCGCGGCCGACCCCTACAAGGAGGGTCGGCGCGGCTGGTGGAAGGTGAAGCACCGCACGACGACCGAGGCGATCATCGGCGGGGTGACCGGCCCCCTCGACCGGCCGCAGACCCTCCTCCTCGGCAGGCACACGACCGCCGGGACGCTCCGAGTGGTCGCCCGCACCACACCCCTGAACCCCAGAGCACGCACCGCCCTCACCGGCACCCTGACTCCGGCCGGCGACGAGCACCCCTGGCCGGAGCCCCTCCCGGCAGGCTGGGCGGGCGGCCTCCCAAGCACCAGGGACCCGATCCACTACACCCGCGTGACCCCGACCGCCGTCGCAGAGATCAGCGTGGACGCCGCCGTAGAACACGGCCGGTGGCGCCACTCCGTCCGCTTCCTCCGCCTTAGACCCGACCTGACCCCCGAAGACGTCCCCCACGACCTCGACCTGGAGTGACCGGCAGCCGGTCCGAGCCCTTATCGGGGATTGAAGCCGCGCGGCGGCGCCTCCGGCTTCAGGTGGCGGTGAAGATGACCGCGCGGCCGGCCTTGGCGGCTCGCTGGTAGAAGGCCCGGACGTCGGCGAAGTTCGTCCAGGTGTACTCGAAGTCCTGGTCGCCGCGCGGGCCGGCATGGTCGTCTGGGGGCAGCGTGTCGTACCGCTGCCGCAGCCGGCCCTTGTCGAGAGGCCGGAGCGCCTCCGCGACGTCCCTCACCTCGGCCGCGGACACATGGACGACGTAGAACTCCTGGTGCAGGTGACGGCCGCCGAGCACGGCATGGGAGAGCGGGTAGCCCTCGTAGTCGAGCGTCCCGTCGCCGAGGCATCGGTGGACGGCCTCCCATGCCTTGTCGGTGTCGACCTTGAGGTGGTCGTCCTCCCAGTTCTCCTCGAGGTCTTCGAGGAGTTCGGCCACCGCGTCCTCGTCGCCCGCGAGCAGGGCGCGCTCCTGCTCGTCGGTGATCGCGAAGTGCACTCCCAGCATGACCGGCGATCGTACGCACCGGGACCGACGGCCGGGAGGACCGGCTCGCGGCCGGACGGACCGGATCACTGACCGTGATTCCCTGGCGACTCTCCCCGTCCTGCGGTAAAACAGACATTGATGTTCTTCTGAGCCTCTCGCCGACGACCGGGATCCTTCGATCCTCGCCAAGGGCCGCGGCGCCAAGGGCATCTCCAGTGCACGAGAGTCGACCTGAAAGGCATCGGCAGATGACACGTCCCACGGACGGCAAGGACCCGGCCGCCAGCGGTTTCTCCCGCCGCAGGCTGCTGAGGACGGGCGCCGGGGTCGCCCTCGGCGCGGGAGCGGTCGGTGCGGGGTGGGCCGGGTTCAGCCGGGACGAGCGGCGGGTGGCGGTGCGGACGGCCGGAGGGCCGGGCGACCCGTCCAGCCCGACCCTCGCGACCAAGGTGCGGAACCTGAGCGGCCCGGCCGAGACCGGTCCGTTCGCCTCGCCGTGGACCGACCTCGGCATCCCCGTGCGGTGCCCGGACGGCACCATGCTGTTCGTCTGCGGCGACACCTTCGGCGGCGACCACGTGCCGAACCCGGGCGAGCCCGCCGTCGACTGGCGCGCCCCGGTGGGCCTGCGCTCCGGCAACGGCGACGTGAACAACCTGCGCATCGACGGGAGCGTCGGCGGAGGCCACGCCAGGGCCCTCGTGGACGAGCCGCACAACCCGGTCGGCGACAAGGCCACCACGGCGATCCCGTCCGACGCGTTCGTCGTGGACGGCGTCATGTACATGCACCTCATGCGCGGCGTCATCTACGACACCCACCACACCGACTTCTGGCGCTCCACCGACAACGGCGAGACCTGGGAGTACCTGTGCCAGTGGCCCGGTGACCTGCACGGCGGCCAGTTCCAGCAGAAGACCTACGCGGTCGCGGACGACGGGTACTGCTACGTCCTGTCGACCGTCTTCAACCGCGAGCGGGACTCGGGGATGCTGCTGCACCGGGTGCGCAAGGAGCGGCTCGGCGACCCGGGCGCGTACGAGCCCTGGGGGTACGCGGACGGCGGCTGGCGCTGGGGCGCGCCCCCGACCACGGTCTTCGGCGTCCGCAGGTGGGGCGAGATCTGCTTCCGCGCCATGGACGGCAAGTACGTCCTCACCTGGCTGAACATGAACCCGCTGTCGATCCGGGCGATGGTCTTCCCGCTCCCGACCTCGGACCTGACCAGGACGCTGGAGCAGACGATGATCCTGCCGTCCGCTCCCGGGGCGGAGGCGGCGAACCTCGTCGCCAACCCCTACGGCGGCTTCGTCGTCCCCGGCTCGACGTTCGGCAACTTCCACATCATCGTCAGCCAGTGGTACGACCCGACGAACTACCGGATCATGCAGTACAAGGTCAACATGCTCTCCTGAGCCGGAACCGGGCGCCGTCCCCGGACGGCGCCCGGCTCGACCGGCGAGCGGCACCCGGCGTGCGGCTGTTCGAAGTAACCGATCGGCCGACGCCGCAGGCCGTGCCGCTCCCCCGGCGCGGAACGGGCCGGTCAGCCGGACTCGGCGCGGCGGGCGAGTTCGGCGAGGTGGCCGGCGATGATCTCGCGCATCCGCGCCGGGGTCGTCACCTCGGGATGGGTCGCGGCATGGACGGCCAGGCCGTCGACGAGGGCGTGCAGCCGGTCGGTCTCGTACTCCACGGCGGGTTCGGGGACGTCCAGGGAGCGCGCGACGGTGCGGCAGCCCTCGCGAAGCAGGGCATAACCCTCGCTCTGCAAGGCCCCCAGGTCCGGATCGACCATCGCCCGCGCGGTGAAGGCCAGCCAGACCCGGTTCTCGACGGCGCGCTCCTCGTCCATCGGCAGCAGCTCGGCCAGCACCAGCGCGGCGCGGCGGCGCGGGTCGGGCTCGGGGGGAAGCGCCGCTATCCGCCGCTGGATCCGTTCGATGATCGCGCGCAGGGTGAACGCCAGCAGCTCGGACTGGGTGGCGAAGTAGTGCCGCAGCGACCCCATCGACAGCCCGGCCTCGCTCGCCACGTTGCGCACCGAGGCCCGGTCCAGCCCGTCCCGCAGGATCACCCGCCACACCGCGGCCACCACGTCCCGGCGCCGCTGCTCGCCGTCCACCATTCGAGGCATCGCCCATTAGTAGCACAGTCGTGCTACCATCCGGGAAAGTAGCACAGTTGTGCTAGATCGAACGGAGTCCTCCGATGCGCCTCGAATCCCCCTCGCGAACCGGTCCCTCAGCGGACGGCGGCACGGCCCGATCGCTGTTCCGCAACCGCGCCGTGCGGCTGGCCGTGCTGGGGTGGGTGTCGGCGAACGCGCTGATCCTGGCCCTGGCCGGCCGGAGGCTCCCGCTTCACCTGCACGACGCCGCGGAACGCTCCACGTCCGCCTACCTGCTGGACTTCAACGTCCGCCTCGCCGAGGTCTTCCTCATCATCGCCCTGGTCTTCTTCCTCACCCGCCGCCGGCCCGGACCCGACCTGGCGGCCCGCGCCCCCGAGCGCGCCACGGCGCTCCGCGAGACCCTGCTGCTCCTCGCCTACGGAGCCGGCGGCCTCGCCCTCGGCTTCGCGGTGGGGCGGGCGTTCGGCTGGCACCCGTTCGGCCTGCACCTGGCGGGCTCGGTGAACGAGACGGACGACCACGTCGCGCGGTCGGAAGCGATCGCCTGGGCCGGCTACAACCTGGTGGTGTTCGCGCTCGCGCCGCTGGCGTACTTCTGGCGCCGCTACCCGGCCAGGGCGCTCAACCTCGTCTCCGCCGACCGGCGCGGCGACCTCCGCCTGATCGTCGTCGTGCTGGTGGTCGAGGGTGCCGTGCAGATCGCCGCGCTGCATCCGGAGATCTTCGACCTCACCGGCAGGCAGCTGCTGCTGGGCGTACCGCTCACCTTCCTCCTCTACATGGCGGGCACGGTCCTGCCGACGATGGTGTTCATCTACGCGATCCTGATACCGCGCTTCGTGAAGCTGACCGGCTCCATCGCGACGACGGTGATCCTCGGCGGCCTGACCTACGCGGCGCTGCACGTGTGGGACTCGTGGGCGGAGTACGGCTCTCCCCGGGAGGCGGCGATCTCGATCGCCTTCCTGCTGCTCACCTACTTCGGCCCCGGCATGGTGAAGGCCTGGCTCACCGTCCGCACGGGCAACGCATGGGTGCACGTCTGGGCGTACCACGCCCTGGCCCCCCACACCCTGGTCGACACCCCGCACACCGCGCACATCTTCGGCATCCACCGCTGACGTCGCGGATGGCCGCGAACGGCCGCCGCGAGCCGCGGCGGCCGGGAGTCACCGCTCCGTGCGGGCGAGGTACAGGGCCTGCTCGCGCTCGTTCCGGGTGAGCTCGGCCGCCCGCCGGAACTCCTCGCGGGCCTCGTCCAGGCGTCCCAGCTTCTCCAGCAGGTCGCCGCGTACGGCGGGCAGCTGCGGATAGTTCCTGAGCGAGCGCTCTTCCAGCAGGGCGTCCACGATCTCCAGACCCCGTGCCGGGCCGTACGCCATGCCCACCGCGACCGCGCGGTTCAGCTCCACCACGGGGGAGGGCGCGAGGTGGGCGAGCACCCGGTACAGGGCGGCCATCCGCTCCCAGTCGGTGTCCTCGGCCGCCGCCGCGCGGGCGTGGCAGGCGGCGATCGCGGCCTGGAGCCCGTACGGGCCCAGCGTGCCGAGCGCTTCGGCGCGGGCGAGGGCCGCCAGCCCCCGGCGGACGAGCAGGCGGTCCCACAGGCTCCGGTCCTGGTCGAGGAGCAGGACGGGCTCCCCTTCCGGGCCCGTCCTGGCACGGAGCCTGGACGCCTGGATCTCCATCAGGGCGACCAGGCCGTGCACCTCGGCCTCGTCCGGCATGAGGCCGGCCAGGACGCGGCCCAGGCGCAGCGCCTCCTCGCACAGCGCCGGGCGCGTCCAGCCGTCCCCGGCGGTCGCCGAGTAGCCCTCGTTGAAGATCAGATAGATGACCTCCAGGACGGACGCGAGCCGGGCGGGCAGCTCGTCCGGCGCGGGCAGCTCGATCCGCACCTGCTTGTCGGCGAGGGTGCGCTTGGCCCGGAAGATGCGCTGCCCCACGGTCGGCTCCGGGACGAGGAAGGCCCGTGCGATCTCCTGCGTCGTCAGGCCGCCCAGCAGGCGCAGGGTCAGCGCCACCCGCCCCTCGGGCCGCAGCACGGGATGGCAGGCGGTGAACAGCAGGCGCAGCAGGTCGTCGCCGATGTGGTCGTCGAGGGCGTCGACGAGTTCGGCCTCGGCCGACTCCTGGCGGAGCTCCACGTCCCGGCCGACCTCCGCGAGCTTGTCGGCGTAGCGGGCGTTGCGGCGGATCAGGTCGATCGCCCGGTGCTTGGCGGTGAGCATGAGCCACCCGCCCGGGTTGTCGGGCACGCCGTCCCGCGGCCACTGCTCCAGTGCGATGACCAGGGCGTCCTGAGCCAGCTCCTCGGCCAGGCCGACGTCGTTGACGAGCCTGGCCAGGCTCGCGACCACCCGGGCGGACTCGATCCGCCAGACCGCCTCGACCGTCCGGTGTGAGTCGCCGCCCGTCATGGACCGATCAAAGCACGCGGGCCGACGCCCCGGGCCGGATTCCGGCCGGGGGCGTCGGTTAGGTGAGCCGGTCAGGCGGGGGCGGCGAAGTCCTCGGGGCCCATCACGCGCAGCAGGTCGGCCTCGCCCTCCCAGCCCTTCCAGTGGTCGCGGTGGACCTTCAGGAAGCGGGAGGCCCACTCCACGGCCTCCTCCTTCGAGCGGACCTCGAACATGGCGTAGCTGATCAGCTCCTTGGCCTCGGTGAACGGCCCGTCCACCATGCTGAGATCACCGCCGGTCAGGGTGATCCGCGTGCCCTCCGAGCTGGGGGCCAGCCCGGCGGTGTCGAGCAGGGCGCCGGACCGGGTCGCCTCCTCCCCGAGCTTGGCGATGGCCTCCATCAGGTCGGCCGGCGGCGGGGTGTCGGGCTGGTCGATGACCCGCAGGGTGATCATGTATCGCATGGTGCTCTCCTTCGATGGTGATTCAGGACGAACGAATGGTCGGGGGAGGGTTCTTTCTCAGGCGCGGCCGGGCGCGGTGCGGCGGTACAGGTGGACCGACAGGGCCGAGATCCAGCCCCAGCTGATCAGGACGCCGCCGATGAAGGTCACTGTGGCCCATGCGGCGCCTCCGCCAGTGGCGATCGCGGCGAACGACACCAGGAACAGCGCACCGCTGAGCCGGGAGTAGGCGGCCCACCCCCTGCGGCCTTCGGCGGCGAACCGGCTGCCGATGACCAAGCAGGCGGCGACCAGGCAGAGGAAGCCGACGCCGCTGCAGGCGAAGTGGAGCATTCCATGCCAGCTGACCGTCCCCGGCCCCTCCGGCGTCCCCGCGGGGAAGCCCATCGCCGGATCCGCGCGGAAGACGCCCGAGGCGAGCAGCCCGGCGCTGTAACCGCCGATCAGGCGAGGAGCCCAGACGGCGCCCCGCCCCCGGCCCAGGGCACGGCGCAGGCCGACCGCGCAGGCGAGGGTCGTCGCCGCGGCCACCGCGAAGTCGGTGACCTGGATCCAGCCGAGGTCGCCGTTGGCCAGCAGGCTCCAGGCGTGCCGGCTGAGGTCGAAGCCGTCGCGGGTCAGCGCCTGGGCGAGCACCACCGCGACGAACAGCGGCCCGGCGATGACGCCGTACCCCAGGAGCGACCTGGTGACGCTGGTCTCCCGGTCGCAGGCGGCCCGGTGCGTGGCCTTCGACGTGCTCCTCGTCCGCTGCTCGATCACGGTGCTCTCCTCACATGCCCCGGGCCCGGCTCCTGCTGCCTCTCGGCCCTCTGAGCACTCTTCGAACGAGACGACACCGATTCGACAGCCCACCCGGATTTTTCTCAGAGATTTCTTCGACGACTGACGACCGAGCGAGTTCTCCCTGGTCAGCCCACGTGAACCGCAAAAGATCCCGCCCCGGAACCGACTGCCTCCACGCCCCCCGGCATGCGCGGAAGGGGAAGACGACCGCCGCCAGCACGACGCTCAGCCGCAACGAGGCACCCTGCGCCCTGCCGCCCCCGCGGTCGGCGCTTGGCGGGTGCCGGTGCGGCCCACCTGTCTGAAGAAGAAGGCGCCGATCACGCCTGCGCTCGCCCGGGACCCGGCCGTGCCGCCGGGTGGGCGGCGCCGCAGCCCTTCCTTGCCGCCCACTGCGGTGAACCCGGCGGAAATGGCTAAGGGCAGCGGGCGTTTTTGGTGACTCCGGTGGGTTGCCTTTTTTGTCCGGCGATTTTTTGTCGGGTGTTTGCCGGGGCGGCTGATCACGTGGGCGGGGCCGGGGAACCGTCAAGTCGGCGAACGGACCTCGACCGCAGTTTTTCCAGAAACCGGCAGTACGCGCTCATCGGCGGCCCGCTCGTCTGAGGTCCCCTTCGGGGGAGCGGGAACCACCGACGCAACAGGAGAGCGAATGCGGGTATTCAGAGGCGGCGCCATCTCGGCCGCGATCCTCGGCCTCACCGTCACGCTGACGGGAACCGCGGAGGCCGCCCATTCCGAGAGCGTGCCCTCACCCCGGGCGGACGCGTGCACCGCCCCGCTGGCGGTCGGCGCAAGGGAGATCATCAGGCAGGCCGACGACTGCGCCCGGCAGTCGGAGCAGCCGCAGGCGGTGCCGACGACCGCGGAAGGCTTCGCGAAGGCCGCGGAGGAGGCCGGCCACGGCAAGGGGAAGATCTGCGGGCCGCCCTATGTGAAGCGGGACCCGCGCCTGGGGCCCGTGCGGCTCCCGCGCCACGGATACTTCGGGTTTCTGCTGCGCGGTTACGACCGCTACGGCCCCCTGTCGCCCTCGCAGTTCCTGTACCAGTACTGGGACGAGACCAAGGTCCCGCCCGGCTGGCGCTACCCGCCGGACGACGGCTTCGCCCACCAGCTCCGGGACGTCAACAGCCGCCCGGCGCGGTTCAGGGTGAGGCTGCGCGCCGGCCAGTTCATCGACCGGTTCGGCGCGGAGACCGGCCGGTTCCTGTCGCCGGCCGGGGCGTCCTTCGCGTCGCGCGCGCTGCCGCCGGACAGCCTCAACACGCGCGCCGACGACCCGAAGCACCTGTGCAACTACCACGTGTACCGCGTCGCGCGGTCCTTCTCGGTGGACGGGGGCCCGGCCGAACCCGCGTTCCAGCAGCCGGGACGGGGGCTCCAGTACGTCCTCATGGGGGACTACGTCCGAGGCGCGCCGAGCATGCTCTCGGTGAAGTGGCTCGTGCACAAGAAGTACCTGCGGCGGGTCTACTGACCGTTGGACCGCCACGATCTCGAAGCGGCGCTGACCGGCGCCGGTTTTCGGGAGTACGAGATCGAGGGCGTCCATGAGCCGGCCTGGCGGCCCAGCGAGTACCTCTACCTGCGATGGCGGGAGGGCCGCTGGGCCGTCGGGCTCTGCGAGCGCGGCGAGTACGTGCAGATGCGCGGCTTCACCGATGAGGACGAGGCATGCCGTTTCTTCTACGACCTCGTCACTTCCTCGAAACCGCCTCCACCGCCGGGTGAACTGCCGAGCGTCGAGGAACTCGAGGAATCGCAGCGCATCGCATGGGAGGAATACCGCCGCGCCCGCGACGCTCAAGGAAACGGCGAGCGTCCACCGGACGACAATTGACGGCCGTCGCCATTCCGAGGAGCACCGCCCGGAAAGCGGTTCAGAATCCGATGGCCTCGCGGAGCAGAAGGACGGTGCCGCGCCCGGGACGGTGTTCCGCGTTGAGAATGAGAAGGCGGTTGATGGCGCTGGGCCACCCGTAGGCCTCCTGGGTGCGGGCGCTTTCCAACGGGAGGCAGTGCTCTTCGACGCGCCGCAGCGCGGTGTCCAGGTCGGGTACCACCTTCTGCGCCCCGACGACCCAGATCGCCCGGTCGGCGCCGCCGGCGTAGCCGGGCAGCTGGCTGCCGCTGCCCGACGCGATCACGAGGGAGCCGGTCTCGGTGACCGCGTTTACGCTGCCCACGATGACGTCGGGGTCGGCGAGCAGCCGCCGGATGTCGTCCGCCTGGGTGGCGCGGTCCATGGCCAGGGCGCGCGGCTTGATGGCGTCGTACCGTCCGCTGCCGTTGATGTCCTCGTCGATGCCGGACAGGCGAAGGGTCTCGCTGGCCCCGGTGAAGACGCCGGCGCCCTCGGGTATCAGTGCTTTTATGCGGGTACGCGCGGCGGCGGCGTCTTCGAGGACTTCGACGGTGAAACCGTGGGCGGCCAGCGCGGCGGCCGCCCGCTCCAGGCGCTGCTCCGGGGCGGGGTCGGTGAAGGGCGCCGCCGGGATCGGGGTAGTCATGGTGTCTCTGAGCTTCCTGTCCGCTGAACAATGTGTTCGTCTCAGCAGTCCGACAACATGGCTCCTCCGAATGTGAGGCGGCGCATCGGCCTCACATTCCGGTGCGCTGTCCGGTCGAACCGGTGAAGGCAGAGCCGACCGAGGGAGCCGTCAGCACCATGACCACCCGAAACGGGCCAGGCCAGGACGAGCCCGATCCCGGCCTCGACGCCCTGATGCGGGAGCGGCGTCATCTGACCAATCTCGCGTACCGGCTCCTGGGCTCCTTGGCCGAGGCCGAGGACGCCGTGCAGGAGACGTACACCCGCTGGTACGCCATGTCGCGGGAGCAGCAGGACGCCATCGAGTGCCCCGGCGCCTGGCTGACGACGGTCGCCGGCCGCATCTGCCTCAACATGCTCGGCTCGGCGCGGGCCCGGCGGGAGACCTACGTCGGCGAATGGATCCCCGAGCCGCTGCCGGACCGTACGGAGTGGATCAGCGGACGGCCGGGCGGCGCGACCCCCGACCCCGCCGACCGGGTCACCCTGGACGAGTCGGTCAGCATGGCGTTCCTGGTCGTCCTCGATTCGATGACCCCGGCCGAGCGCGTCGCGTTCGTGCTGCACGACGTCTTCTGCCACCCCTTCGCCGAGGTGGCCGAGATCGTCGGCCGTTCGCCGGCGGCCTGCCGCCAGCTGGCCTCTTCGGCCCGCCGCCGCGTCCGGGAGTCGCGGGGCCCCGCGAGCCCGACGGCCCGGCAGGCCGGCATCGTCAAGGACTTCAAGCGCGCGTGGGAGGCCAAGGACATCGGCGCCCTGATCGGCCTGCTCGACCCCGACGCCACGGCGACCGCCGACGGCGGCGGCCTCGCCCTCACCTTCCTGCACCCCATCGAAGGCGGCGAGCGGATCGCACACGCCTGGGCCGAGATCGCCCGCCGCAGGCCCGACGACATGGCGTTCCTGGAACGCACGGTCAACGGCAGGCCCGGACTGGTGGCCCAGCAGGACGGCGCCACCGTGACGGTCTTCGCGTTCGACGTCGTGGACGACCGGATCAAGCACATCTGGGTGATACGCAACCCCGAAAAACTCCGCCACTGGCCGACGACCTGACGGACGTCACCAGGTGATCTCGGCCGCCACCGGGAGGTGGTCGCTGCCGGTAGCCGGCAGGATCCATGCGGCCCGCGGCTGCACGCCTCTGACCAGGATCTGGTCGATCCGCACCATCGGGAACGCCGCCGGCCAGGTGAAGCCGAAGCCGTCCCCGGCCTCCTCCTGGGCCGAGCGCATCCGGGAGGTGATGCCGTCGAACGCGCGGTCGCCCATGGTGCCGTTCAGGTCGCCGAGCAGCACGACCCGTTCACTCCGCTCGGTGGCGATGGCTTGGCCCAGCGCCTTCGCGTTCCTGTCGCGGTGGGCCGTCCAGAAGCCCGCCCTGGGATTCACGCGTGCGGACCCCAGGTGGGCCACATAGACCGCCAGCGGACCGTGGTCGGTGGCCACCGTGGTGCGCAGCGCCCGGTTGCCGGGCATCTTGGCCTCGGCCGACTTGGCGGCCCCCAGCGGTCCAGCGTCCGTCTGGATGTCGACCGGCCGGGTGTCCGACAGCGGCAGCTTGCTCCACAGCCCGACCGTGCCCTGCACCGTGTGGTGCGGGTACGCCCTCGCCAGCTCCTTCTCGTAGGTGGCCGTGGCCTCCTGGGGCAGTTCCTCCAGCGCCAGCACGTTCGCCCCGGAGGCGGCCAGGTCGCGAGCGGTGCGGACGGGGTCGGGGTTGCCGGCGCCGACGTTGTGGCTGGCCACGACGAAGCCGCCGCCCGGACGGGACTTGTCGCCGAGCAGGCCGCCGAAGAGGTTCAGCCACACCAGGACCGGCACCAGCAGCGCGACCGTCGCGGAGGCGGAGCGGCGCCACAGCGCCCCGGCCAGCAGCACCGGGACGAACAGGCCGAACCACGGCAGGAAGGTCTCCGCCAGGCTGCCGAGGTTCCCGATCCGGTTCGGGATCTCCGCGTGCAGCAGCATGAACAGGCCCAGCAGCAGCGCCAGTGCCGCGAGGACCGGCCCGCGCTTCCAGGGCTCCGGCCGGGAGGCGGCGCGGACCGCCCGCCGGACGGCCGCGCGCCAGGTGCCGGAGCCGGTGTCACGGCCGTCGGCGTCGTCCTGTCCGGTCTCCGCCGAGTCCACCCGTGCCATCGTCTGTCCTCGTTCACTGCCGCTCACTGGTGCATCCTCGGGTCTTGGGCGGGGTCGGCGTACATGTGCGGGCAACCCCGATCGGCCGCGTCGGTGCGCAGCTCGTAGTGCCACGGTTCGTTCCGGTAGACCTGGCACAGCCCGAACCCGGCGCCGTGCCGGGACAGCCACGCCGCCGCATCGGAGTGGCCGATGTCGACCGCGTCGCCCGACACGTGAAGCGACGTCGCCGGGGTGGCCACCCATCGGGCGGCTTCGGCCTCGGACCCGTACTTGGAGACCGCGTCGCGAAGAAGCCGGTTCTGGTAGGCCGGGGAGCGCCAGCCGCTGTTGACGTAGAACTCGATCCCGTCGTCCGCGGCGTCCGCCGCGGCCCGGCGGAGGGCCTTCAGCAGGCCTGGATCGAGGTTGGCCACGGCCGGAAACGCGTCGTCGAAGACCGTCACGCCGTCGGGGACGACCCCGTCGGCCTTGCCGACCGCTCCGCGCTGCTCCCAGCGAGGAGCCTTCGGGGGCGGTGCGGTCGAGGGTGCCAAGGGCGATACGACCGATGAGGACGTCAACGGCGGTGCGGGGGAAGACGAGTCGTTCTGCGACCGGTAGCCGAAGGTCGAAGCGATCGCCGCTGCGACCACTATCAGCCCGGCGACGAGGAACCAGCGGACCTGGCGGGTCGTACTTCGCGCTGATGGTGGTGTTCCAGACATACCAGCCAGTCAAGGCAGCGTGGCGTTGCAGGCGCGTATGCGGTTTTCGATACGCCGACGATATGCACCGGCTTCTAGCATCGAAGGCATGCGCGTGCTGATCGTCGAGGACGAGCCCTTCCTGGCGGAGGCCATCCGCGACGGCCTGCGCCTCGAAGCGATCGCGGCCGACATCGCGGGCGACGGCGACACCGCTCTGGAGATGCTGGGCGTCCACGCCTACGACATCGCCGTCCTCGACCGCGACGTCCCCGGACCCTCCGGTGACGAGATCGCCAGGCGCATCGTCGCCTCCGGCAGCGGCATGCCGATCCTCATGCTGACCGCGGCCGACCGTCTCGACGACAAGGCCTCCGGGTTCGGACTCGGCGCCGACGACTACCTCACGAAGCCCTTCGAGCTGCAGGAACTCGCGCTCAGGCTCAGGGCACTCGACCGCCGCCGCGCCCACAGCAGGCCCCCCGTGCGGGAGATCGCGGGCCTGCGGGTGGACCCGTTCCGCAGGGAGGTCTACCGGGACGGCCGCTACGTCGCGCTGACCAGGAAGCAGTTCGCCGTCCTCGAAGTCCTCATCGGCGCCGAAGGCGGTGTCGTCAGTGCCGAGGAACTCCTGGAACGCGCGTGGGACGAGAACGCCGACCCGTTCACCAACGCGGTGCGCATCACCGTCTCGGCCCTGCGCAAACGCCTCGGCGAACCCTGGATCATCGCCACCGTCCCAGGCGTCGGCTACCGCATCGACACAGGAGCCGACGCCGGAGACGAGCGCGGATAGAGGCGCTGCGCACCGGGGGGTGCGGTGCCCGGTTCAGTTCACCAGGCCTCGGCGGTAGGCGTAGACCACCGCCTGGACGCGGTCGCGCAGGTCGAGTTTGGTGAGGATGCGGGAGACGTACGTCTTGACGGTCTCCTGGCTGAGCACCAGGGTCGCGGCGATCTCACTGTTGGACAGGCCGTCGGCGATGAGGCGCAGCACCTCCATCTCACGCGGCGACAGCACGTCGACGGCCGGTGTCTCCTCGGCGGGACGGATCCGCGCCGCGTACCTGCCGACGAGCTGCCGCGTCACCTCGGGGGCCAGCAGCGCGGCGCCGGCCGCGACGGTCCGGATGCCGTGCAGGAGCTGCGCCGGCGGGGCGTCCTTGAGCAGGAAGCCGCTCGCTCCCGCGCGCAGCGCCTCGTACACGTACTCGTCCAGGTTGAACGTGGTCACCACGAGCACCTTGACGGGGTCGGCGACCCCGGCGCCGGCCAGCAGGCGGGTCGCCGCGATGCCGTCGAGGACCGGCATCCGGACGTCCATCACCACCATGTCCGGGACGAGCCGGCGGGCGAGGTCGACGGCGGCGCGGCCGTCACCGCACTCGCCCACCACCTCCAGGTCGGGCTGCGCGTCGATGATCGTCGAAAATCCGGTGCGGATCAGCGCCTGGTCGTCGGCGACCAGGACCCGGACCGGCGTGCTCACGAAGGACTCCCCGACGGGATGCGGGCCCGCACGACGAAGCCGCCGTCCGGCCGCGGGTCCGCGCTGAAGTCGCCGCCGAGGGCGCCTACCCGGTCGCGGAGCCCGGCGAGGCCCCGGCCGCTCCCGCCGGGGGACGCGGCCGGCGACCCGGAGGCGTCGGTGCCGACCTCCACGCTGATCTCTTTGTCGCGGTAGTGCACCCGCACCACGGTACGGCTGCCGTGGGCGTACTTGAGGGCGTTCGTCAGAGACTCCTGCACGACCCGGTAGGCCACGAACTCGGCGCTTCCGGCGGACTCCGCCGGCTCGCCCGCGGTGCTGAACTCGATCGGCTGCCCGGCCTGGCGCGTCTGCTCCACGAGCGCGGGGAGCTCGCCGACGGACGGCATCCGGGGATCGGTTCCATGATCGGGGTTGAGCAGTTCGAGCAGGTGCCGCAGGTCGGTGATGGCCCGGCGCCCGGTGTCGCCGACGGCGCCCAGGGTCGCGTCGAGGCGGTCGGGGGCGGCGGTCAGGTACCGCGCCGCCTCCACCTGGACGACCATCGCCGTGACGTGGTGGGTGACGACGTCGTGGAGCTCGCGGGCGATGCGGGTGCGCTCGGCCGCGCGGGTGGCCTCGGCGACGCGGCGGCGGCGTTCCGCCTCGACGGCCCGGGTGGAGCGCAGCCACGCCCCGACGCCCCACGCGAAGGCGGCCGCCAGGTAGAACGTGGCGAAGCCGTCCAGGCGCTCGGGGGAGCCGATCCGGTCGAGCGCGAACGCCAGCGCCACGTAGCCGGCGGAGATGCCGGCCGCGACGGCGTACCGGCGGCGCTCCAGGTGGGCGCCCGCGCTCACCAGCGCGAACGCCAGGGCGCTGCCCGTGAACGAGTGGTAGGCGCGGAGCTGTTCGGCGGCGAAGCCGAGCGACACGAGGACGACGCAGACGGCCGGCCAGCGTCGGCGCACGGCGAGCGGGAGGCAGGTGAGGAGGATGACCGGGAGGGCCAGCGTGTCGAACGGGCGGGCGGGCAGATCGCCGACCTGCGTCCCGTGGGCCTGGAGCGCCGGGACGAACGCCCCGGCCACCAGCAGCAGCGGAAACGGCAGGTCCCGCACCGTGACGTCCAGCCGTCGCCACCGCTCCCGGCCCCGCCGGACGTCGATCACTGGGCGAGCGTAGCGGTGGCGGCGGCCCGGGTGGTCCGGCGCAGGGGGACGATGGTGCCGCGACGGCGTGCCAGCCACACGAACACGATCGTCAGGACCGCACCGGCGCCGACCGAGTACAGGCTCGCCTCCGGGCCGAACTCGCCGCCGCTGAGCAGGGTCGGGCCCGAGGTCACGCCGTCGAGCAGGCCGTCCGGGGCGTCCTTGCCGGAGACCTCGGTTCCGAAGATCCCGCCGCCGGCGAAGTTCCAGGCGAAGTGCAGGCCGATCGGCACCCAGAGGTTGCGGGTGGCGACGTAGGCGGCGGCGAGCATGCCGCCGGCCTCGATGGCGATGGCGAGCGAGCTCCACAGGGTGGCGTTCGGGTTGGGCAGGTGCATCAGGCCGAACACCAGGCCGGTCAGCGTCAGCGCCACCCAGGTGCCGGTGCGCTCCTCGATGACCCGGAACAGGACGCCGCGGAACATCACCTCCTCCGTCACCGCGGCGGCGGCCATGAAGCCGAGCAGCGCGACCGCGCCGCCGGCGGAGCCGAACCCGTCGATCCGGTAGTGGCCGAGGAAGGCGATGTTCACGATGACGGCGCCGAACATCGCGAAGCCGATGAGCATCCCTCGGGTGAGGGCGCCGGCGGCGCCCTTCAGCGCCAGCTCCGTCGGCTCGCGGTGCTCGGTCCGGCGCACCACCCAGCGGTACGTGTACAGGCTGACCAGCGCCGCCGCCGCGCCGAGGACGAGCGTGAGGCCGGGGTTCCAGTCGGCGCCGTTGACGCCCGCGCCGCCGGCGGCGGCGACCACCACCACGACCACGAGCTGCTTCAGCAGTCGCATGCTGACTCCTTCGGGGGGTTCCGCGGCCGGAGTGCCGCGGCTTCGCCCGAAACGCTATGGATCCCCCCCTCCCGGATCTTCACCGCACGGTGGACATCCGCCTGTAGCTCGCACGGGGGACAAGCCTCCGCGCGCCGGATGTCAGCTGCGGCGGAACAGGCGCGTCCAGGCGTTTCCGGCGGGGGCCTCCTTCTCGTCGCAGTTGCAGCGCTGGGACCGGGGGACTCCGGCGAGCACCTGCTCGACGTGCTGGCCGCACCCCCGGTAGGTGGCGCGCTGGCACTTCCGGCAAACGGCGCGCTGGCACATGGGCTTCTCCTTCTGTTCGGGTCCCGGGCCGGTGGCCCTTACTCCATGGTGATGCTTCTCTGTCCGAATGATACCCCAGGGGGTATGTGGAATCGCAGGCCGGACGATGCGGCCGCGGGCCGGGGCGGCCGGTACGGTCAGCTGATGATGATCTTTGGCCCGGCCGCCGACGTCCGTCCGCTGTTCCCGCGCGAACGGCAGGCCATGCTCGACCTGCTGAGGGCCCTGAGCCCGGCCGAGTGGGCCATGCCCACGGTGTGTCCCGGCTGGGACGTGCACGACGTGGTCGCTCATGTGCTCAACGACTACATGCGGCGCCTGTCGGGCAGCCGCGACGGGCACGGCGGCGCGATCTTCGCCGACGACGAGACGCTCCCCGCCTACCTGGCCCGGACCAACGACGAGTTCGTCCGGGCGTCCCGCCAGCTCAGCCCGCAACTGGTGATCGAACTGCTGGAGCACCTGGGACCCCGGCTCGACGCCGTATGGGCCGCCCAGGACCTCCACGCCGCCGCCGACCTGAACGTCTCCTGGGCCGCCACCGACATCGACAGCCCCGCATGGCTCGACATCGGCCGCGACTACACCGAGTTCTGGGTCCACCAGCAGCAGGTGCGCGACGCCGTCTCCGTCCCGGGCGCGGATGAACCCGATCTGATGGCTCCGGTGTTGGACGTCTTCGCGCGCGGCCTGCCGCACGCCTTGCGGATGCACGAACGCCCCGAAGGCACCACGGCTCACCTGGACGTACTCGGCCCGGCCGGAGGACGATGGGGCGTGGTCCGGCAGGACGCGCGATGGCGGATGACCCAGCCCCAAGGGGAGCCGACGGCACGCGTCTCGATGGACCAGGACACCTTCTGGCGTCTGGCGACCAGAGGCATCACCGAGGAGCAGGCCCGCCGGCGATCGACGGCGACCGGCGACGCGGACCTCACCACCGCGATCACAGCCCTGCTCGCGGTGGTCGCCTGAATCCCTCTGCCGCGCGCCCGACTGCCGATGGCGGGCGCGGTCCGGACCTCGTCGGCTATGGCGCGAGGCGGAGGACCGCCGTGGCCTTGCCCGCCGACTCGAGCACCGTGCCGACCAGCGTTCCCCGGGCTTCGCCGAACCGGGATGTCGGCGCGACGATCCCGACGGCGCCGGCTATGGAGCCGTCGTGCTTGAAGAACGGGGCGCCGAGCGCCGTGATGCCGGGGCTGGAGTCGATGTCGACGGCCCAACCCCGCTCCTGGACCTCCTTGAGCTCCTGGAGCAGGGCCGTGCGGGAACGCCGCTGGGCGGTCGGGGACATGCCGGTCAGGTTGCGCTCGATGATCTCGTCCCGCAGGTCGGCGTCGGCATGGGCGAGGACGGCCTTGCCCGACGCGCGGTGCGGCTCGTTGCCCGTCAGGCCGACGTAGAGGCCGCTGACCCGCAGCGGCTGCGACCCCTCGACCAGCACCTTCAAGATCACGTTCCGGTCGTCGAGCGTCGACAGGAACGAGGTCTCGGCGGTGGCGGCGGCGAGTTCGGCGACGATGCCCGCGAGCTTGTCACTGGTGTTGAAGTTGAGCTGGTAAGACCGGAACAGCGCGCCCACGCCCGCTCCGAGGCGGAGCGTGGCGTCGGCCCGCCGCTCCAGGTAGCCGCGTGCGAGCAGGGTCCTCATCAGGTGGTAGCAGGTCGTGATGTTCAAGCCGAGGCCGGCGGAGACCTGCTGCACCGTCGGCGCGGTGTCGGCGGCGGCCACGTACTCGAGGAAGCTCAGGGCCCGCTCGACCGTCTGCAGGGTCTGGCCCGGCTTGTCCGAAGCGCTGTTCACTATTTGAAACTATCAGCTCGCCCGGTGGGTGCGGGCCCGGTGCAGCGGGGCGTTGAGACGGTCGGCGAACGCGTCGAACGACCGGACGGGCGGGTAGGCGTCGGGGTCGACGATCACGTCCAGGACCGTGACGCGGTCGGACTCCATCGCCTTCCGCAGCGCGGGAGCGATGCCGTCCGGACCGTCGACCGTGATCCCCACGGCCCCCGCGGCGGTCGCGACGGCGGCGTGGTCGACGGGCTCGAACTCCACGCCGGTGGTCGTCTCGCCGAACACGGCGTTCTCGGCATGCCGCTGGGCTCCCAGCACCGAGTTGTTGAGCACCACCACGGCCACCGGAAGGCGCTCCCGCAGCGCGGTCTCCAGCTCGGACCAGACGTGTGCGAATCCGCCGTCGCCGACGACGGCGATGACACGCTGAGCGGGCGCCGCGATCTTCGCTCCCAGGGCCAGGGGCAGCCCCCAGCCGAGCCCGGCCAGCCCGCGCGGCATGAGGAAGCGCTGCCCGGGCCGCTTGGCCGGGAGGTAACTGGCGACCCAGAACGAGGAGTAGCTGGCGTCGGTGACCACGATGTCGTCGGGGTCCAGGAGCCGGTCGATCTCGGCGAAGAGGCGCTCCGGTGCGATGGGGGTCGCGTCGGATTCCAGCAGCGGAGTGACGACCTCGAAGTGCTGCCGGCGCCCGGCGGCGATGGTGGCCTTGAGCTCTTCCGAACGCGAGGCGCGCAGGGTGAGATCGGTTTCCGCCAGGGCGGCCGTGAGGTCCTGGAGCGCGGCCCGGGCATCACCGAGCAGGCGTACGGACTCGTAGTTGCGCCCCACTTCGAGCGGGTCGACATCGATGTGGACGTAGGTGGCGTCGGGGGAGGTCAGCGTCCAGCCCTCGGTGCCGTTCTCGTTCGTCCGGGTGCCGACCAGCAGGACGACGTCGGCCCCGCCGATCAGGTCGAGGTGGAAGTGCGCGGGCCCGCGCTCGCCGGTGACGTTGGCGGCGACCCCGAGCGACAGCGGACCCGACTCGTCCACGGCGCCCTTGCCCATGTTCGTCGTGACCACGGGCAGGTGGGCGGTCTCCTGGAGCGCGCGCAGTTCGGCCACCGCGCCCGAGCCGTGCACGCCGCCGCCCGCGACGACCAGGGGAGACCGCGCCTCGGCGATCAGCTGGGCCGCCCTCGCCACCGCGGCGGCGTCCGGCCGGGGACGGTCGAGCGGGAACGCCCCGAGATCGGCGGTGCGCGGGAACCGTCCGGGCACGGCGGGCTTCCCGAGGACGTCCTTGGGGACGAGCAGGACGACCGGCCCGGGCCGTCCGCTGTTGGCCATGGTGAACGCCTGGTCGACGGCGTCCTCCACGCGTGCGGGGTCGTCGATGCGCCGCGTCCACTTCGAGACGCTCGCGAACAGCGCGAAGTGGTCCATCTCCTGGAACGCGTTGCGGTCGCGACTGCCTGACGGCACCTCCTGCACCAGCACGAGCATCGGCACTGAGGCCTTGAGGGCTTCCCCCATCGGGGCGACGAGCAAGGTCGCGGCGGGGCCGTTCTGGGCCGCCACCACCCCGACGCGGCCGGAGATCCTGGCGAACCCGTCGGCCATCGCGCCGCCGGCGTTCTCCGTCCGGTACAGGATCTGGCGGATCCCGATGCGTTCGGCCGCGAGCATCAGCTCGGTCGGATTGCTCTGGCCCAGGATCGTCTCGACCCCGTGACGGGCCAGTGCACCTGCGATGACGTCAGCGACTGTGGTCATGCCCGTACGGTTGCAAACTCTGAATCAGACGTCAAATACTGAATCTTTCATTATTTGCAATCCTCTTCAGATATTGACGCACCTGTGAGGTGGCTCATACTCTCGGGACCGTGAGCGCGCCTCGGCTCTCTGAGCAGGAAAGATCTGGAGGTCCACATGACCATCGACACTGGTGAACCGCAGTTGAGCCCCGTGCTCTGCCTGCACTCGCTCTTCCTCGACCCGCGCGCCTTCGACGGCCTCGTCGCCGCCGGGGCCGGGCGCTTCCGGTTCGTCGCGCCCGAGTTCCCCGGCCAGGCGGGCCGCGTGGACGAGGCCGACGCGACCGTGACCATGGATCAGTGCACCGACGACATGCTCGCCCTCGTCGACCGGCTCGGCCTGGACTCGCTGTCGATCGTCGGGCAGTCGATGGGCGGCGACGTCGCGGTCCGCATGGCGGCCCGCCGCCCCGAACTGGTCGACAGGCTGGTGCTGATGGGCTCGTCAGCAGGAGCCGAGACCGACGAGAACCGCGAGCTCTTCGGCGCGTTCGTCGACAGGTTCGAGCAGGAGGGGTTCACCCCCGAACTCGTCGAGTTCGTCAAGGGCATCCTGTTCGCGCAGACCGTCCTCAACGACCCGGCGCGCTCTGACATCCACCAGACGTGGACCGAACGCCTCGGCGAGCTCTCTCCCAGGCTCGCCCACGCCGCGCGGGGCGTCGTCGAACGCGAGAGCGCGCTCGACCTGCTGCCTCGGATCACCGCGCGGACGCTCATCATCTCCGGCACCCAGGACCAGGCGCGCCCGCCGGCCTGGTCCGACGAGATGTTCGACGCGATCCCGGACGCCGAACTCTGGCGCATCAAGACCGCCGGCCACAGCCCTTGCATCGAGGACCTGGACGCCGTCATCCCCCGCATCCTCGACTTCCTCGCCTAGTGCGGAACGGAGAAGGACACATGACCACTCCCCCCACGCTCACGGCGGACTTCCTCGCCCGGCGGCACGGGCTGTTCATCGACGGCGAGTTCGTCGGCGCCGTCGACGGGCGGACCTTCGAGACGATCGATCCGGGCACCGGAAAGGTCCTCGGCAAGGTGGCGGAGGCGTCCGAGCGGGACGTCGACCGCGCGGTGGCCGCCGCCCGCCGCGCCGCGGAAGGCCCGTGGGCGGCCATGTCGCCGAGCGAGCGGGGCCGCATCGTGCACCGCGTCGGCGACCTGATCGCAGAGCACGCCGAGGAACTCGCGGAACTGGAGTCGCTCGACAGCGGGAAGCCGGCCTCCGCGGCCCTCGGCGTCGAGATCCCCCTCGCCGCCGACATGTTCTGGTACATGGCCGGCGCGGCCCGCCGGATCACCGGGACGACGGTCACGCCGTCCGTCCCCTACATGCCGGGCCAGGAGTTCCACGCCTACACGACCCGCGAACCGCTGGGCGTCGCCGGGCAGATCATCCCCTGGAACGTTCCGATCCTCATGGCCGCGTGGAAGCTCGCCCCGGCGCTGGCCACCGGCAACACGGTCGTCCTGAAACCCGCCGAGCAGACGCCGCTGACCGCCCTGCGGATCGGTGAACTCCTCAACGAGGCGGGCGTCCCGCCGGGCGTGGTCAACATCGTGCCGGGATTCGGCGAACGGGCCGGGGCGCACCTGGCCGCCCACGACGGCGTCGACAAGATCGCCTTCACCGGTTCGACGGAGGTCGGCCGGAGCATCGTGCGCGCCGCGGCGGGCAACCTCAAGCGGGTGTCGCTGGAGCTGGGCGGCAAGTCGCCGAACATCGTCCTGGACGACGCGGACGCCGACGCCGCCATCGCGGGAGCCGCGCTGGCGATCTTCTACAACCAGGGCGAGGTGTGCTCGGCCGGCAGCCGCCTCTACGTACACGAGTCCCAGTTCGACCGGGTCGTGGAAGGCCTCGCCGAACACGCGAGCGGCATCCGGGTGGGCTACGGCCTCGATCCGGACACCGACATGGGTCCCCTGGTGTCCGCGGAGCATTTCGACCGGGTCCGCCGGTACCTCGACCTGAGCAAGGACTCGGGAGGCCGGACGCTGACCGGCGGCAGTGCGCTGGACCGCGACGGGTACTACGTCCAGCCGAGTGTGATCGCGCGGCCCGACCGCGACCATCCGATCGTCCGGGAGGAGATCTTCGGCCCGGTCGTCACGGCGCTGCCGTTCAGCGACATCGACGATCTGGCGGCCCAGGCCAACGACACCGTCTACGGCCTCGCGGCCGGGGTGTGGACGCGCGACCTGTCGAAGGCGCACCGGCTGGCCAAGCGGCTGAAGGCCGGAACCGTGCACGTCAACACGTACCACGTCTTCGGCTCCGAGCTTCCCTTCGGCGGTTACAAGCAGAGCGGCTGGGGCCGGGAGAAGGGCGACGCCGTCCTGGAGCAGTACCTCGAAACCAAGTCCGTCGTCGTGGCGCTGTGAGATCCGAGGGCTGACGAACATGACCGACATCCAGACAGTCGCGGGGCCCGTCGACTCCGGCGCGCTCGGCCGGACGCTCGTCCACGAGCACGTCTTCGTGCTCGGTGAGGAGTACCGGCAGAACTACCAGGCCGACTGGGACGAGGACGAGAAGGTCGAGCAGGCGGTACGCGACCTGAACGAACTCAAGTCCCTCGGCATCGACACCATCATCGACCCCACGGTCCTGGGGCTCGGCCGGTACATCCCGCGCATCCAGCGCATCGCCGAGCGGACGGCCCTGAACATCGTCGTCGCGACCGGGCTCTACACCTTCAACGACCTTCCGCACCAGTTCCTCAGCCGCGGGCCGGGCCTGCTCATCGACACCGAGGAACCGCTGACCGAGCTGTTCGTCAAGGACCTGACGGAGGGCATCGGCGACACCGGCGTGCGCGCCGCGACCCTCAAGTGCGCCATCGACGCCCAGGGCCTCACACCCGGCGTGGAGCGCACGATGAGGGCGGTCGCGCGGGCCGCCGTCGAGACCGGTGCGCCGATCACCGTGCACACGCATGCCGGTTCCGAATCCGGACTGGTCGCGCAGCGCGTCCTCGCCGAAGAGGGCGCAGACCTGAGCCGGGTGGTGATCGGCCATGCGGGCGACAGCACCGATCTGGACTACCTGTCCCGGCTGGCGGACGCCGGTTCGCTGCTGGGCCTCGACCGTTTCGGGCTGGACGCGTTCCTGCCGCTCCAGCAGCGGATCGACACCCTCGTGGGCCTCGTGCGGCGCGGCTACGCGGAGAGCATCGTCGTCTCGCACGACGCGTCCTGCTTCATCGACTTCGTCACGGTCGAGGAACGCCCTCAACTGGGGGCGAAGTGGAACTACCGCCTCATCTCCACGGAAGTCATTCCCGCACTGCGTGAGGCGGGAGTCGACGACCGCACCATCGAGACCATCCTCGTGGACAACCCGCGCCGGTACTTCGAGGGGACGAAGGCATGACCACGGCGGAAGGACTGTCCGCCGCCCACTGGCACGCGGACCCGGACCAGGGCCACGCGGACGGCACCATCGGCGACGCCCTGACCAGCGCCGCCTCACGATGGACGGATCGGACGGCGCTCGTCGAGGGCGTCGTGGGAGAGCACGCACGCCGCTGGACCTTCGGAGAACTGCTGGACGATTCCGTCCGCGTCGCCCATGCCCTGCTCCGGCGGTTCGAGCCCGGCGAACGGCTGGCGGTGTGGGCCGGGAACTGCCCGGAGTGGATCCAGCTCGAATTCGGCGCCGCGCTCGCGGGACTGACCCTGGTCACGGTGAACCCCGCCTTCCGGGAGGCGGAACTGGCGTACGTGCTGGAGCAGTCCCGCGCGGCGGGCATCGTCGTCCAGCCGCGGTACCGATCCGCCGACCTGCTTCCGATGGCCGAGGCCGTGCGGGACGGCATACCGGTCCGCGAGGTGATCTCCCTCGGGGACTGGGACGAGCTCCGGGCCGCCGAGAGCAGCGCACGCGACGGCCTGCCGCACGTCGCTCCGGAGGACCCCGCCCAGATCCAGTACACCTCGGGGACCACCGGACGTCCGAAGGGAGCGCTGCTCAGCCACCGCGGGCTCGTCGCCAACGGCCGACGGTACGCGACCGTCATCGGCGCGCGTCCGACCGATGTCTGGGTCAACCCGATGCCCCTTTTCCACACCGCGGGCTGCGGGCTGGTGACGCTCGGCGCCCTCCAGACCGGTGGCCGCCACGTGCTCCCCGCCGGGTTCGACGCCGACCTCATGCTGGACCTGTTCGAGGCCGAGCGGGGGACCGTCATGCTGAGCGTGCCGACCATGCTGATCCGCATGCTCGAACGCCAGGCCGACAGGCCCCGCGACCTGTCGAGCTGGCGGCTGACCACGCTCGGAGGCGCGCCCGTCCCGATCGATCTGGTCCTGCGCGCCCAGCGTGACCTCGGCGTCGAGGTCGGCATCGGGTACGGCCAGACGGAGGCTTCGCCGTACATCACCCACACCGCCGCCGAGGACCAGGACGCGGAGACCCTCTCCACCGTGGGACGGCCGCTGCCGGGAACCGAGGTCAAGATCGTCAGGACCGGCTCCGGCGAGGTGGCAGGGGTCGGGGAGATCGGTGAGATCTGCACCCGCGGCATCTGCGTGATGACCGAGTACTTCGACAACCCCGCCGCGACCGCCGAGGCCATCGACGCCGACGGGTGGCTGCACACCGGTGACCTGGGGACCATGGACGCGTCGGGCCTCGTCACGATCCAGGGCCGCCTCAAGGACATGATCATCCGTGGCGGGGAGAACATCTTCCCGCGCGAGATCGAAGACGTCCTCTACACCCACCCCGGAATCAGCCTGGTCACGGTGATCGGACTGCCGGACGCCGAATGGGGCGAAACCGTCGCCGCCTTCGTGGTGGCGGCGGACGGGGCGCGCCTCACCGAGACCGAACTGGACGCCTTCTGTCGCGCCCGGCTGGCCTCCTACAAGGTCCCGCGCAGCTGGCACTTCCGAAGCGAACTCCCGCAGACCGCCTCCGGAAAAATCCAGAAAGTAGCCCTCCGCGAGGAACACCTGGCAGCCCTCCCCACCGGCCACGCCTAGGGCGATGTCGCACCGCCCGGACCGCCTGAGGCGCCGTTCTCGGCGAGTCAGTGCGACGGGTGGAGGTTGTGCGCCTCTTGCATGGACCAGGTGCCGTGACCTCCGGTGACCTGGAGGAGTGTGCGGGAGCGGAGCTGGATCTCCGTGTCGCCGTCCGGGGAGGCGAGTGTCCGGATCGGGGTCAGCGTGGCGTCGAGTTGCAGGAGGCCGAAGGCGTCTCCGCTGCGGAACAGCACAGGTCCCGGAGGTCCCAGGTAGCGCACCACTGCGGTCCGGTCACCCGCTGTCGAGTGCTCGAACGGTCGGACGTGGCCGGTGGGCGGCACGGTGGTGGCGTCCTGTTCCGCGGCTTGGGCGGGGGCGTCCACGTCTGCCTGCTCCAGGGGCGTCACGTCGATCCGCCAGTCCGTCGCGGCGGTCCTCACCCGTAGGACTGCCTGCGCTGGGACGGCGAACGTGCTCCAGCTGGGCGGGGGGTCGTCCTCCGGCACCGGGTTGAACGCGGCGGCGGACACGACGGGATCGCCGCCGTGGAGCGCGTCCAGGTTCGGCCCGTGCAGGTGGACCTGATGGAACTGCCCGTCTGGGCATGACACGACGGCGATGCCAGCCGGCCCCTGGTAGCTGAGCACGTCGGGCCCGCTGCCCGTGGCCGAGCCGGTGAACCGGCGAGCGCGTTCCGGTCCGCTGATCGTGACGGTCCACCGCCCCTCGGACTCCACGTACAGGACCCTCTTCGTGAGCGCCTTGTCGGATACCAGCCGGTCGTCCAGGACGGTCATGGCGGGCGGGGAGCCGGGACCGCACGCCATGACCGGGGTCCCCCGGCCGAACTCGGTACGTCGAAGCCAGGCCCGCAGCGTTCCCGCTCCCTCGTTCACGAACTCGGCCAGCACAGGCTCGGGAAGCGGGCCCCTGACCTTGACGCGTGCATCGCCGGTGCCGCGGTGCGTGCGGACCGTGCCGTAATGGGCGTGGTCGACCGACGCGAACTCCGACGGCGGGAGCGTCTCACCATGCCCCAGCCAGCGGTCGAGGTCGGTGGCCACCCTGCGCGGCTGCTTCACCCGGAGGCACAACCGGCGGACCGGACGCCCCCGCTGAGGCATGCCCCTCCGCGGGTCCAGATCCTTCAGGATCAACACGATCCAGAACCAGTTCCCCCACCGCAGCCGGCGCGCGGGAAGAGAGATGTCGTCCCGCATCCGCAGGACGAGGTTGAGTTCTTCCCGGAACGGCGTCAGTTGGGCCACGCCCCCCTTGACCTGCCGCCGCCGCGGCTCGTCGCCGTAGCGGACCGCCGCGATCGCGGTGCGCGGGATCCGCAGCACCTTCCACAGCAGCACCGCGTCCCAGATGACGATCTCATCGTCGGTCACCCACATCCGGGGCCTGACCAGCATCAGCCGGAGCGTCTGGATCGCGACGCCCACGAGGGCGACCGCGAACAGCAGCGCCCACGAGGCCGCGGCCCTCTCGGCCCAGGTGATCTCCCTGTTGAACATCACCCAGACCAGGCCGAACGGCAGCAGCGACACCACCAGCGCAAGCAGGCCGCCCACCCCGGCCAGGGTCCGGCCCCTGGACCTGGCCATCTTCACCTTGACCCTGGAGGAGTCGGGCCGCGCCGACCAGCCCCACCGGTCCCGGTCGACGAGGTCGCGCAGCGCGGAACCCCTGCGTTCCCTCGCATGCCGTCTGCGCGCCGCGGGAGAAGCCCGTGTCCCGTGAACGCCCCACAGCACCACGGCGATGAACCCCACACCGAAGACTCCGGTGGCACCGGCGAGGATCCCGAGGCAGCCGGGTACCCCCCACTCCGGCGGCCCGCCCTCCAGTTGGACGAACCACGTTGAACCGACGTCGCGGGCGGGAAACGTGGCCCCGGCGTAAATGGGGCGGTCGCCGAGCCCTCTCAGCTCAACGTCCTCGATGCCGTACCCAGGGAGGCTGCCGCTCATGAACGTGCCGCTCCAGGAACATTCACCTCGTCCGCACCTCTGCGATAGCGCGGTGAACAGGCCCGGAACCCCCTCGCCCTTCTTCGCGCGCCAGGTGGCCGCGCCTTCCTCGACCGCGCCGACGAGGGCGAAGGTCGAGATCATCAGCAGGCAGACGCCGATCAGCAGGCGGATGAGGGCGAGACACCCGAGGTTTTCGACGCTGTACCTTTTCGCGGCCCAATCGACCTCGCGTTCTCCGCTCATCCCCGCTCCCGTCCAGACCGCCGCCGGGGCCCCGAGCCGGACGGCACATCCGCGATTCCAGGATCACACGGCGGGCCAGGAAGATCGAGCGCCCGAACGATCCGCACCGCACGATCGCCGGTTGTCCTCACAAGCTCTACTTGTCGGTTGCCGCATACACCAGTTCGAGGACGCCGGACGGGAAGGCCGTGCTCTTCAGCAAGCGCAGGTTCGCGGGCCGATCCAACTCGGGGAACAGCGGTGCGCCCTTGCCGGTGGCGGCGGGCAGCACCCACAGCCGGTACTCGTCGACCACACCGAGTTTGATCAAGGAGTGCATGAACGCGGTGCCGCCGGCGGCGACGAGGTCATTGCCGGGCTCGGCCTTGAGCTTGGCGATCTCTTCCGCCGTGTCACCGCTGGCGATCCGGGTCGCGGGCCAGTCGTCGGCGGACTTCAAGGTGCGGGAGAACACGACCTTGGGAATCTCGTTCATGGCCCGGGCGGAGGGGTGGTCGGAGCCGGGCCAGTATCCGGCCATGATCTCGTAGGTGTTGCGGCCCATGAGGAAGGCCCCGGCCTCCCACAGGCGGCTGACGAAGTACTTCTCCTGCTCGGGATCGTCGATGCTCATCATGACGTCCCTTATTCCGTTGTCCCCGTCAGCGCTCTTACCGTCGAGTGAGACGTAGAAAGCCAGAATCAACTTCCGCATCCGGTGCCTCCATGTGCTTCTTCCCGCGCCGGGACGGCCCAGGCGTCCACCGCCCGATCCGCTCGTGCTCAGTGGCTGACCACTCCCGCACTCAGACCGCCGGTCCCGCCAAAACTCATCGCACGCCAGGCCTCGACACCTCTGACGGTCGCATCCACGACGGTGGCGTAGGAATTCCGCAGGTGCTGGTCTAGAGCATGGCCAGGGCGCGGAGGCGTAGCAGCGGTAGAACGCCAGTTCACCGGCGCGGTGGTTGCGGCGGACCAGCAGCCACCGGCAACCGGGCCACTGGTGGTCGATGCGGGGCGGTCAGTGCGTCCCCGTGGCGGACTGAACGGCAGTACGCAGAGCCGCGCGGCTCACCAGCAGGACAGGCCCGTCCGGATCCTTGCTGTCCCGCACAGCCACCGCCCCGGTCACCTCAGCCAGCTCGACGCACTCACCGCCGTTGCTCAGACTTCGGCTGGCTCTCCGCCACTTGGCGTTCTTCAGGTCCATCTTTCCTCGGCCACCTTCCTGATGAAGTCTCGCGACATGTCTCCCGGAAGTGCTCTGTTCCGGAGATCAACCAGGACGCGTGAGAGTTCCGCAAGGTCTGCGGGGTCGTCTGTCGTGAGCCCTCGTATAGCCGTCTCTATGTAGGCTATCTGGCTCATATCGGCCATCGTAGCCACGATGAAGCTACTGCCGTTTCCCAGGTGTTCGCCGCTTCCGATGACGACCTGGACTGTCACGTTGGGGCGCTCGCTCAGCGCGATCAGGTGCTCAAGCTGTTCCCTCATCGTCTCGGCGGTTCCGACCGGCCTGCACAACGCTTGTTCGTCGACCAGGAGTGTCACCATCGGACCGTTCTCCTGGTCGAGGATCTTCTGCCGTTCCAACCGCGCCGCTACGGCCTCTTCGTTTCCCTTGAGGATCGCTTTCGCGTAGGCCGGTGTTTGGGCGAGCCCTGCTATGACGCAGAGTTGATAACACGTCAACTCGACGGCGTCACCTTCGATCGCGGGCCAGTCGAACCAGATCGGTACTGGATGTCCGTCCTTGTTCAGGTCCTCCCAAAGGCTGATGAGCGCGCCGCCTGCCTCCAGGTAGTCGTCCACTATGTCGGTGAAGGATCGATTCGCACGCCTCTTCCCCGCCTCGATTCGGCTTACCTGTGCACCGCTCAGGTTCGTCAGGTGGGCGATGGTCTCCTGCTTGGCGCCCTTGGCCTCCCGCATCCGGCGCAGTTGGCGACCAAATGCGACGAGAGCAGGGGACTCCCGGGGCCGTTGTCGACGTGGAGGCATGGTTCTTACCTCTCCTTGACACTTACCAGCCAGGTAGAACGCTTGCCAAGGTTCTCCAAGCTGATCGGGCAAGCCAATCGTAGGCCGGAGAGTGACTCAATGTGTGTTGTATGCCACACACAGTGAGGAGAAGGTCATGGGCGAGGCGGCGCGTCACGAGCACGAATTGGTGGTGAAGAACGACCTCAAGGTCGTCGCCGAGGTCCGGCGGTTCGTGCGTCTGGTCACAGGCCAGTGGGACATGGACGACTTCGTCCCGTGCCTGGTGGCAAGCGAACTGGTCACCAACGCTCTCCGCTACGCCTCCGCGTCCGACGACGACGTGACCTTCCGCATCGGCCGCACCGACGACGGCGCCCTGTGGCTGGAAGTTCAGGACGCCACCTACGACCTGCCGCGCATGCAGGAGACCGACATGATCAGCGAAGCAGGCCGAGGCCTGTTCATCGTCGACCAGTTCGCCCGCTGCTGGGGCATCCGCCCCCTCTCCAACAACGCCGGCAAAGTCGTCTTCGCAGTCCTAGACCCCTCATGAAGACCAGCGGAGGGGCGGCCACCCCCGACCGCCCCTCCGCTACCTACAGGCAGTGATGCGACCACGGCCGCCTCGGCCCAGAGTCACCGTCGTCCTCACGGGCGCCATCGATTCGGCACGCATGTGATCGTGGTGCTCCCGCCTTCATCCATGTGCCGGGCTCGCGCGACGCACCCGACAATCTCTCGGCGCGCCGGTTGGAGCATTAGGATTCTCCGTTATGTGGCCTTCCTTGCGATTTGTCGCCTGTGTGACCCTGTTGTACGTCAGCGCGGTCGGCTGCGGAGGCGAGGACGGCCACGGGTCGACTTCGAACGGGCGCGGCAGTTCCCCGGCAACCGGGCCGAGCCGCCTGCCGGCTTCCTCCGAAAAGACTGTTGAAGCCTCGCGACTCCAGTCCGCTCTTATCCCTAAAGAGTCCGATCAGCGGCCCCTGTCCGGCCCGTCCAGTGGGAAGTACGGCGAATTGCGCCAGGACGACGGCTCTCAATCCAGAGGCGATATGCCCGGAGTTGACGCGCGATGCCAGCAGCAGGGGGCGGGAGCCCCGGGACAATGGCCTGCGGCGATCGACGACTCCCCCTCGGCGGAGGTCATCTACCGGTCGGGGACGAGCGCGGTCGGCGAGACGCTCGTCTGGGTCCCGGAGGACACGGACATGGCCCGCCTGCGTCTGAGCGTCCCCGCCGTCTGTGGACGCAAGGTGACCAGCAAGGTGCAGGGCCGAACGGTGATCGTCAGCACAAAACCACTGAGCAAGTCCCAATTGCCTGCCATATCCGGTGCCGAACTGTCCGGTAACCGGCTGACGATGACATTCCCCGACGCGGGCAGGTCCGCATACACCACCTGGGTCAACGTCCGCTCCGGCCAGTTGGTGATGGCCATGGCGTTCATAGGGACGGACGGAAGTATGGACGCACAGAAGCGCATCGTCACCCGTGCCTGGACCCGGGCCCAGGCGGCCGTGAATTAGCAGCGCCCGGCGTCGATCTGTCCGGTGCTCACGACCTCCAGACGCGAGGTCACGCATGGCCCGCGGCATGTGCGGACATGGCCGCCGGTGCGGTGACTGCCCGGCCTCTTGGACGTCATCATGAGCCATGGGAAACGGGCGGGTACTGGGCGTGGACGCGTGCAAGGCCGGATGGGTCGGCATCGCTGTCGGGGCCGGGCCTCTGAGATTGCATTTCGCGCCCCAGATCGATGACCTGGTGGGCGAGGCCGGGCCGGTGGAGGTCGTTGCCATCGACATCCCGATCGGGCTGCCTGACACCGGCAGTCGTAGGGCAGATGAGCTGGCGCGGGCGATGGTCGGTCCGCGGCGGGCGTCGTCGGTCTTCACGACTCCGGTCCGGGCCGCGATCGAGTGCGACGACTACGCCACCGCCGCCGCTGAGAATCGCCGCCGCACCGGCAAGGGCCTCTCCCGGCAGGCCTACGGTCTCAGGACGAAATTGCTCCAGGTCGACCGTTGGATCCGCGGCCAGACCGGGCTGCGGGTCGTGGAGGTCCACCCCGAGGTGTCGTTCGCCGCGATGGCCGGCGGCCCACCGTCCGCCTCCAAGGCCACCTGGACCGGCGTCGGTGAACGCCGGGACCTGCTCGCCGCTGCAGGGATCACCCTCGCCGACCAGCTCGGAAGCGCCGGAGCCAAGGCGGGGGTCGACGACGTCCTGGACGCGGCCGCAGCCGCCTGGACGGCCCAACGCGTCGCCAACGGCACAGCCCGCTGCGTACCGGACCCACCAGAGGTCTTCAGCGACGGCATTTCCGCCGCGATCTGGACTTGACCAAGGAGCGCGCAGCACGACACTGCGGCAGTGGCGGTGGCGAACAATGGGAGAGCAGTGTTATGGGAGATGGCGATCTTGAACGGATTGCCGAACTTCTGGCCGGACGCAACGCCATCGATGGAGAGATTGCCGCGATCATCCAGCGGCCGATGACGGCCGGGCATCTCGGTGAATGGATCGCGTCGCTGATTTTCGATATCGAACTGGAGGAATCGGCCACCAACACCGCCTTCGACGGGCGCTTTCGCGTCGGCCCGCTCCAGGGCCGGACGGTCAACGTCAAGTGGTACCTCAAACAGGAAGGCGTTCTGGACACCAGCTCGTCCGCAACGCTCGACTACTACCTGGTGCTCACCGGCCCGCGATCAGCGGCAGGACCCTCACGAGGCGGTACTCGCCCCTGGTGCGTTCGGGCGGTCTACCTGTTCGACGCTCGGCGCCTTCACGACGAGCAGGACGCCCGCGGAGTCAGGACAGGCACCGCCTCCAGCGTGCTCCGGCGGCAGTGGGACGAAGCCGAGATCTACCCCCGCAACTGCAATCCCCTGCTCCGGGTCAGCCCCCACCAGGTCGAACTACTCGAACTCCTCACGGGCTGACCGGTGGCTTGCGAAATGAAGGGGGCATGGAAGTGTCGCTGCGTCACCGCTGGCGCCAAGCGGGCTGCTACGGCGGGCGCACGGTCACGTCTCGGCCGACCGGCAGCGCGGCGAACGTGTTCGTCACCTACGTCGGCGATCTCTGCGCTGGCGGCCCTGCAGATCGGCCTCACCGCGACCGCATCGAAATTCCTGGCGGGGGCCGCGGAAGGCATTCGCGGTGTTGCTGGGCGCGTGTGGGCCGGGCGTAGTCGCAGTGTGGGGAGGGCGCCTCACTCTTTGGCGGCGTTGAGCATGGCCCGGACCCGCGTGACCTCCCATGGGGCGTCCTTCACGGGCCAATTCGCGCTCAGTTCCTCAAGCATCGCGCGGTGGTCCTCGATGACCTCTTCCCACATCAATCCCCAGGCCGCCGCGGCTTGGACCTCCACTTCAGCGCAGCGCGTCGCGCGGACGAGGGCGTCCACGGAGTTGGTGCCCGGAGACTCGTCCAGCAGTTCCAGCGCCCTGACGCGGTCGTGCAACGGCACCTTCTCGTCGCAGGCCACATGCCCCAGCGCCTCGACGAGCCGTAGGTCGGCCTCCTCCGCATCCCTGAACACCGCCTCCACCGCATCGAGAGCCCGACTGCGAACGTGGTCGTTCGTGCCGACCTCCACGACCTCGGCCAGCAGGGTCAACTCTTGCGCCGCCACGACGTCCAGCGCTGACAGTGCGCTCAGGTACTTGGCCTCGTATCCGTCACTGGGCTCGCCCGAGGAGGGAGGCTGCAACGTCACCTCCCGGATGCGGTCCAGGACGAGTGCCCGTTCCGGCTCGCGTGCTTCCTCACCGCCCCGCTTCACGGCGCCGTCAGGGCTCCACCAGTGGTCAAGAGCGATGCCCACGGCCGCCTCGTCGCCGCTTTCGAGTAGCGTCCGAAGCGCCTGGTGATAGGACTCGTCCACTGTCGGAGCCCTCAGCCGCCTGTGGGCGCGATACAGGACCGGGTCCGCCAGCCGGTGCCCTTCCCAGTGGACGCTGTGCGGCCTGCCGAAGATCAGCTCGATGGGGTCCTGGCCCCAGGGGCGCTGGGGAGGCCGGTCGCCCCAGCTCTCGGCCACCTCCTCCAGGATGGCGCGATGCCGGTCGAGACCTCCCGTCCTGACCAGGAAGTAGGAGGCGTGGGCCTGCACCTTCGGCTCGCCCTCACGGAGCGCCCGCAGAAGAATGTCGTCCGCACCCGCGCCGAGGCTTTCGGCCAGGACGCGGATGGCCGTCTCCTGCGTCAGGGAGAAGCCGACGGACGGGTCGAAGACCAGGTCACCCAGGGCGGCGACGAGCCTATGGTCCTTCACCTCGGCCTCGTCGAGCACGCCGTAGGCCACCCAGACGGCCTCCCGGCGCACCGCGTCCGAGTCGGTGCGTCTGAGAATGTCCACCAGGAGGTCGGCGTCGCCGGGCTCGGCGTGCTGCGCTCCGATCATGTTCAGGGCGCTCACCTCGGCGGGAGTCATCGGCCCCCGGAGCACCTCACGTGCCCGGGCCAGCACCTCGGGCAGGCAGGCCTCGGCACGTTCCTCGTCCTCCAGGACGCGGCGCAGCCCTTCCCAGGACTCGTAATGGTCCAGTGCGATGCCAACGGCGACTGGGTCCGCACTCCGAAGCAGGGTGGCGAATGCCTTCAGACACCCGTCGTCGGAGAGCGGGAACATCAGCTCGTCATGGGCCTTCCGCAGGACCGGATCGCCCAGCTCAAAGTCTTTCCAGTAGGTGCTGTGGAAGCCCTTGATCGCTTCGCGAACGTGGGCGGCCTCCCCGCCCGCGTCCTCCGGCCAGGACTCCGCGAGCCGCCGGACGCGGTCCCGGTGGGCACGAAGCCGCAGAGGCGTCGCAAGACACCCGGCCGCGTACACCTGGAGGTCGAGTTCGGGTGACTCACTGAGGCGGACGAGGAGATCATCGATCTCTGGGAGATCGAGATCGTCCAAGGCGCTCATGGCGTCCCGGCGATCCCGCACATCGAGGCCCTCGTCCAGCACCCTGGCGGTGACCAGCGCCAGCAGCCGCCGGTTCGGCTCCTCGCCCGCCGCAAGGGCGGTGCCAGCAGCGAGAAGCGCCATCTCCCGCCCCTCGTCGTCGGGGGCGCCTTCGAGGACGTCAGCGATCAAGTCCGCGTCCTCCGCCTCCGCGAGATGCCACAACGCGGTCAGAGCGCTCGCGTGGCTGCGACCGGACGGGGGCTGTGCGAGGAGGTCCCGGGCGGCGAAGCGCACCTCGCCGGCCAGCGGCCAGTAAGGATTGTCCACACCCCACCGAGTGTCAGCCTGCGCCGACTGGTAGTCGTCCAAAGCCTCCCGGACGACGTCCACGTCATCACTTTCCAGCCTGGCGCTGAACTCCCCGAGCCGCGACCTCTCCCCGTCGCTCACCGGACCCACTCCATGATCATCAAGCCAGGCTGGCAGAACCACCCGGAACATGTCCCCACATTTTCCGATCACCCGCGACACCGCGTGCCGGACCCGCGACTGGTCAGTCGTGGTTGATGGAGAATCCCAGGATGACCGCGGCGGACACCACGACATGTCCGGGCGCGAGGTCCTCGGGGGACGCCTCGCCGCCCGAGCCGTGCCCGTGATACCGCCCTGACCCGATCTGCTCCGGATCGACGTCGTCGATGTGCAGGACGGCCCCCAGCCGCACTCCTGCGGCCTCGGCGAACAACTCGGCCTTGCGCCGGGCAGCACCGACCGCCTGCCGACGGGCTTCCGCGCGCAACTCGCCCTTGCCGGACACATCAAAGTCGACCGCGTCTATCTCATTGGCGCCTGCCGCGACCAGATCGACGAGCAACGGCTGGACATCGTCGAGAGCACCGGACTCAACGGCGAACGAGGCCTGGCACTCGTACCCGACGAACTTGCGCTCCGACCCGCCGTAGCTCCACGAACTCTTCAGGCCGAGCCGTGACCGCTCGACGGCCGCGTCCGATATCCCATGCTGCCGCAGCGTCTGCCGCACTGCTTGCACGGCCTCGCTGGCCGCGGCGAACGCCTCGGACGGCGTCGGCTCTACCCGGATGACCTTGAACCTGGCCCGCACGAGGTCCGGCATCGCCTTCACGCTCGATGCCCCGTATGCGGTCACGCCCCACGGACGTTCGATCATCTGCATGCCGATGATCTAAGCAGCGCACCATTCGCGCCGCGGCCCGACGAAGATCGTTGTCCACGAACGGACACGTTCACAGGCCCTCCGCACACCGACTGAGATCGCCCGCGATCCTCCTCGCGGCTCCACCCGGACCAGGGCGCCGGGCAGGTCGAGGTTCCGACCGTGGTCGGTGATTCCCAGCACAGACGGACCGAGAAGACCGACGCGGGCCCGGCCGGGGCAAGCCGGGGGAGCAACCCGCCGCTGGAAGATTCTCGGCGGGATTTCCGGGGGCGGTGTCGAATCGGGGCGGCGGCGTTCGTAGCTGGGGTGAGGCGCCGCTCCATGGCCGGGGCCGGAAGCCCATCCCTTCTACTGGCAGGTGAGGAACGATGACCGATCTGACGGCGACTGGCGGAGACAAGCCCTTCCGATTCGGGGTCGTCGCCCCGCTCACAACAGACCTGCCGACGTGGCGAGACCAGTTGAGCCGCATCGCCGACAGCGGCTACTCCACGCTGCTGATGCCCGACGTCCCGCAATGGCAGCCGGCGCCCGCGCCGACGCTGGCCGTCGCGGCCACCCGTACCGACCTGCGGGTCGGGACTTGGGTGTACGCCTCCCCGCTGCGCCCGGCCTGGAGCACCGCGTGGGAGGCGCACTCGCTGTCGGTGCTCACCGACGGTCGCTTCGAGATGGGCGTCGGCACCGGCAGGCCCGGCATCGAGGACGAACTCCGCGACCTGGGCCTGCCCGTCGTGCCACCGGGCGAGCGGCTGGCCCAGGTGCGTGAGACCGTGACGGCGCTGCGAGATCTCGACGGCCCAGACCTGCACACGCCGGTGGTGATGGCCGTGCGCGGGCCGAAGGCCCGGACGATGGCGGCCGACCTCGCCGACACGGTCGCCATCGCACTGATGCCGGGGGACGAGCGCGACGAAATCACCCGGGTGGTACGCGACTTCCGCTCCCGCGCCACCCGAGATGTCGAGCTTGCGCAGCACGTGGCGGTGGTCGGCGACACTCTCGCGCCGTTCATGGCGTCCCCCGACACCGACCCTGCCGCGCTTCATGCGGCGGACTCGCTGGCGGTGCTTCCGGACGACCCCGCGGCGGCCGCCGAGGAGATCCAGCGGCGACGGGAGGAGCTCGGCTTCTCCTACTTCGTCTTCGGCGCCGTCTCCGCCGACACGCTCGCTCCAGTCGTGGCCGAGCTGGCCGGACGCTAACCCGGCGAGCCCCCGAACGGGGCCACGGCGGGCAGTCGCGCGCGGCCTACGGCCCCGGGGGGCGAGGTGCCTTGGTCTTGGAGGCCGTCTGCGCCGCCGGAAACTCAGGTGGCCTCAGCGCGTCATCCGGTTAGAGTCGGGCGGTGCCCGAGCTGAAGCGGCTTCATGCCGGCCACGCCCCGGCGGTCCTGGCCTTCGAGTTGGCGAACCGCGCCTACTTCGCTGCCTCGGTCTCCGACCGCGGTGACGAGTTCTTCGATGAGTTCGCCGACCGGTACCGCGCCTTGTTGGCTGAACAAGAGGCAGGCATCAGTGCCTTCTACCTGCTCGTTGCCGAGGACGGCTCGGTTCTGGGCCGGTTCAACCTGTACCGCCTTGGGGACGGCACTGCTGACCTCGGTTACCGGGTCGCGCAGCACGCCGCCGGCCGCGGCGTGGCGACCGCGGCCGTCCGGGACGTGTGCCGGCTGGCGGTGGCGCGGCACGGGCTGCACACGCTGCGGGCCGCCACCTCCCGTAACAATGCCGCGTCCCAGCGAGTGCTGATCAAGGCCGGGTTCGTCCCGGTCGGACCGGCCGACCCGGCCGACCTCGGCGGTAAGCCGGGCATCTGGTATCAGCACGACCTGCTGCTCCAGCCATAGTGAGCGCTAAGCGTGCTTTCCCCGCAGAGGACGCTTTTCTGAGATGCCCGCTGATCGTCTGGGCGCCTGCAAAATGCGGTCGCTTCGCCTGGACGGTCTGAGGCAGCATGAGAGGCGGATGCGTCGAGGGGCGGGTGGCTGTGCCGAAATTACCGGGTGGGTCCAAGGGCGAGCAGTCGGTCAGGCAGCGGGCTGTTCTGCTGGCTTTGCGCTATTACTGTGGCTTTCTGCGCCGTCAGTGGCGCATCTCGCTTCCGGCGATGACCTTGCCGGCGCTCGGGAACACCTGCCTGTACTACCTGACCCCGCTGGTGGTCGCCGCCCTGGTGGGGCACCTGGCCGAAGGCGGGGAAAGCGACCTCGCCGCTCTCCTGCCCTACGTCCTCGGATTCGCCGGCATCATGTTGGCGGGCGAGGTCCTGTGGCGAGTGGGTTTGCACTTCCTCAACCGGACGGACGGCCGAGGAATCGAATGGCTCGCCATCACCGGCATGGACGAGCTGCTCGCCAAAGACACCGCGTTTTTTCACGACAACTTCGCCGGTTCGCTGACCAAACGGATACTGAGCTTCTGCGGCGGCTTCGAAAGCTTCGCCGACACCCTCACTTTCTCGGTCGTGGCCAACGTGATCCCGCTGTCCTTCGCATCGGTGATCCTGTGGCGGTTCCACCCGCTCCTGGTCGTCGTCCTCGTAGGGCTGATCGTCTTCACCGGCTTCATCGTCATCCCGTTCATCCGCCGCCGCCAGGTGCTGGTGGACAAGCGCGAGGCCGCCAAGGTGCGGGTTTCGGGCCACATCGCCGACGTGCTGACCAACATGGAGACGGTCCGCGCGTTCGCCGCCGAGGAGCGGGAGGCCGCCGAGTTCCGCGGCGGGGTCGTCGAGCAGCACCGCCTGGCGCTGGCCTCCTGGGATTACGGCAACCTCCGGGTCGACACGATCGTCGCTCCGATGTCGATCCTGACGAGCGCCCTGGGCCTGCTCGTCGCGGTGGCACTCCGCGGCGGCCTCGGCGTCGAGGCCATCGTCGTGACGTTCTCCTACTACACCAACGCGACGCGGATCATGTTCGAGTTCAACCAGATCTACCGGCGGATGGAGAGCACGCTCACCGAGAGCGCGCAGTTCACCGAGCTGCTCATGCAGCCGCCGACCGTCGTGGACCCGCCCGACCCGCAGCCGCTCCGTCCGGTCGACGCCTCGGTCCGCTTCGAGCGGGTCCTCTTCGCGCACGGCGACGGTCCGCCCCTGTTCGAGGGCCTCGACCTGGACATCCCCAGCGGCGCCAAGATCGGCTTGGTGGGCCGGTCCGGTGGCGGCAAGACCACCCTCTCCCGGCTGCTCCTGCGGCTCATGGACGTCGACGGCGGCCGGATCCTCATCGGCGGCCAGGACATCGCGCGGCTCCGCCAGAGCGACCTGCGCAACCTCATCGCGTACGTCCCGCAGGAACCCGCGATGTTCCACCGGTCGGTGCGCGACAACATCGCCTTCGCCCGGCCGGGCGCCACCGAGACCGAGATCCTCCGAGCCGCGCAGGCGGCGCACGTCACCGAGTTCGTCGAGAGCCTTCCGGACGGGTTCGAGACGCTGGTCGGCGAGCGGGGCGTCAAGCTGTCCGGCGGTCAGCGGCAGCGCGTCGCCCTGGCCCGCGCCATCCTGCGAGACGCCCCGATCCTTCTCCTGGACGAGGCGACCAGCGCGCTCGACTCCGAAAGCGAGCTTCTCGTCCAGGAGGCGCTGTGGCACCTGATGCGCGACCGCACCGCACTGGTCGTCGCGCACCGTCTGAGCACGGTCGTCAGCATGGACCGCCTGGTCGTCCTCGACCGCGGCCGCGTCCTTGAGGAGGGCTCCCACCTGGAACTCCTCCAGTCCGAAGGCCCTTACTCCCGTCTCTGGCGCCACCAGTCCGGCGGCTTCCTCACCGACGAGGCCACCCCGGACACCGCACGCACCCCAAGCCCGACCGGAAGTCCCAGCCAGTAACCGGCTGCCGCGGTGTAACTCGATCTTGCAGGGTCCAGTTGCGGGCGGCGGCGGCCAGGTCTCAAGCGTCCGCCGGTGGCCGTGTGCTGTCTCCGAGGGAGATGAGCAGACAGCGGAGCAGCGAGGCGAGCCGGTCGCGTTCGGGGGCGGACAGGCCTTCAAGGAGCCGGTGCTCGTTGGCCACGTGGTGTTCGACGCCTCGGTTGACCAGGCGCAGTCCCTCTTCGGAGAGGGATATCAGGACCCGTCGTCGGTGCGACGGATCCACCTGGCGCTCGACCAGCCCTTTGTCCACCAGCCGATCGATCCGGTTGGTCAGTGCCGCCGAGCTCACCATGGCCGCGCTGCTCAACTCTCCGGCGCTGAGGACGTGGGGCGGGCCGGAGCGCAGCAGCGTGGCCAGCACGTCGAACTCCCAGGGCTCCAATCCGTGCCGGCCGAACTCGTCCTTGATGGCACGTTCGAGCAGCCGCGACGCCCTGGAGAGGCGGCCGATGACCGCCATGGGGGAGCAGTCGAGGTCTGGCCGCACCTCCCGCCACTCCTGAATGATCACGTCGACTCCGTCCTGCCGGGGCGTGTCGGTCACGGGCGTTCCTTCCGGAGGGGTGGCTTCGCCTGCAATCTAACTCTTCGACATCGAAAAGTTTGACATCCAGGATAGAGGAAGCTTAAAGTTTCGACATCGAAATTTTCGATGGAGGGATGACATGCGGATCCTGATCGTTGGAGCTCGCGGGTACCTGGGGTCGGCCGTCGCCGAAAGGCTGTCAGGCGCGGGGCACCAGGTGGTGGAACTCGCCCGCCCGGGCAGCGACCGGAACGAAGCCGGATACGAGCGGCGCATCGGCGACCTGCGTGACCCGGACTCGCTCACTGAGGCGGTCACCGCCGACATCGGCGCGGTGATCAATCTGGCCACCCCCACGGGGGACGCCGCCGTCGACGCGGCGGCCGTCGCGGCGCTGACCGGCCCGCTGCAGGGCACGGGACGCGCGTTCGTCTACACGAGCGGCGTCTGGGTCCTGGGCGCCACCGGGGCGTCGACCGCCGACGAAGACACACCCACCGCCCCGATCCCGATCGTGGGCTACCGTCCCGGCATCGAACGCCAAGTGCTCGCCACCGCCGAGGAGGGCGTCCGCGCCGCCGTGATCCGCCCGGGCATCGTGCACGGCCGCGGCGGCGGCATCCCCGCCCTGCTGGTCGACCTGGCCCGCAAGCACGGGGCGCCCGTGATCGTCGCGGACCCGGCGGTGCGCTGGCCGATGGTCCACGTCGACGACCTGGCCGACCTTTTCGCCGGAGTGGTGGAGCACGCGCCCGCCGGAACGCTGTGGCATGGCGTGACCCAACCGGCGGTTCCGGTCCGGGAACTGGCCATCGCCGCCGGCCAGGCCGCCGGGCACTCCGGAGAGCCACAGATCTTGCCGCTGGACCGGGCGCGAGAGGAGTTCGGCACGCTGTTCGCCGACGCCCTGGCACTCGACCAGGCCGTCAGTGGCGAGCAGGCGCGCAACCGGCTGGGCTGGCGGCCCCAGCACCCCGACCCCGTCACCGACCTGGGAAACGGCTCCTACCGATAGTCCGGCCCGTACCGGACATCGACTCCTGACGCGGCGAGCGTTGACGGGTTTGATGCCCTTGGCCCAGACGAGTCGGCGGTATTCGTCGGGTCGTGGCCGTGGTCGGCCAGCAGGCGCTCGGCCCCGTTTCGGGCCGAGCCCTTGATGAGATGACCTCTTAGCCGGAGTCCTCGACGCCGAGCGCTCGCACGATGCCGCCGGCGATCATCGTGATGATCCCGGGGTAGTAGAAGACGATCGCGATCACGATGCTGAGCACGATGAACTGAACGAACCGTGTGATCTCCCGGGTGAACAGGAAGAACAGGGCCACGATCCCGACGATCACCAGGAACAGCGGCCCGAAGATATTGCGCAGCCACTCGGCCAACTGCTGGGTGTTCGGATCGTCCTTCGGCGCGGCCAGCACCACGGCCACCTTCACACCTTGCAACATGTCGTCTCTGCTCCCTGCCCGGCTCCTGTGCTCGTTACCATCTCACGCGGCCAGGGGTCCCACCGCGCAACCGGGGCCGCACCGGCCTTCAGCGCTCGATGGAGCCTTGCCGCGCGGCCGCCAAGCGGATCTCGGGCCGCGATCGGGTGCTCACGATAATGGGTTCGCTCGCGCCCCGGATGAGCGCGCCGAACCCGGCCGCCATTCCGGCGGCGAACCTGGTCGTGACGTCCCCGATCAACGGGACCGCCGGGGCGGCGGCGACCGCGCCGAGCGTCGGCGGCACCCGCCGCGCCCGCACCATCGGGTCGTCCGGCCACCGTCGAGCCATTGTCCGATCCTCTCTGCGATACCGGGCCCATTGTGCGCCGTTGGCCGTTTCCGGCAAAGCGCATCGGGCTGGGCGTCGGCGGTCGGTCGTACGTCGCGTCACCTCGCTACATGAACCGGATGAGGCACTTCCGCCATTCGGCAACACTAGCCCCGATCGGCGCATATGTGCCCGGCTGAGCCCGTCACCAGGGGAGGGACGCCACCGGCGCGCCGCGGCACCGCCCACCACCTCACCGAACGGGCAGTCGGCCGTGAGCGGGCGGCGAGCCGGCCGGGCGAAACCAGGGCTAAAGTCCGGTGAGTGGTGACCTTCAAGGTCGATGACGTCGAGCCCGCCGCCGAGCGCCTGCCCACGCTGCCGCTTGGCGACCAGTTCGCCGAAGCGCTGGTGGTCGGTGGCGACCCGACCCTGCCGGTCATCAAAAGCAATGGTGTCCACCCGCTGCTCAGCGCAGTCGGGCGCGCGTTCGCCGAGCATCGCCCGCTCGTGCTCTCCCCGGACGGGGTGTGGCTGACCATCATGCAGGGCTTGGCCCAGCATGTGCGCATGCACGCCGAGGAGTTGCGCCCCCTGCTGGTGGGCCACGTCGGCCGCAAGCGGCTCACGGTGACGGTGGACGGGCCGATGCCCCAGGATCCCGGCTCGTGGCAGCACGCCGTCGAGTCGTTCAGCGAGCTGCTCCTCGCCGAGGCCATCGGTGCCGGCGAGTTCGACTGCGACTTCTCCACCAGCACCGACGTTGACCGTATGGCCGGACGGGTCGTTCTGCTGGACGTGTACTCGCCCTACTTCGCACTCTGGATGATCTTCGTCTGCGGCATCCCGTCCATCACGCTGACCGGCACGGTCGAGGACTGGCGGACGATCCGCACCCGGGTGGACGCGATCGCCGCGCTCGGTCTGGAGACCTGGTGCCGGTCACTCGCAGCCATCGCCGACCAGTTCGTCAAGGCCGCGGAAGGCGATGCGGACACCGCCTTCTGGCGGCGCATCTACAGCCCCATCGACGCTTACGGCGGCGAGGTGATCACCGGCTGGGCCGCGCGGTTCTACCCGTACCTGACCGGCGACGGCGAGCTCACCGAGCCCAATCCGCTGCTGGAGCTGCCGATCGACGAGCCCCGCGACCTGACGACCCGCCCTGGTGATCTCTATGGCGGTCCGGGCATCGGCAGCGCCGGGGTGCCGGCCACGTTGTCGCGGGTGAGGATCGACGTCAACGACCGGGTCGGGCGCGCCAACCGGGCCGTGGCCCTGCATGCCGGTCTGATCGGCGTCGCCCAGGACCCGGACGGCGCGCTACGCCCCCTCGGCGGCTGGTACCTGGCACCGGCGACGGTCGAGATCGACGATGTGATCGACCGGATCGTCCGCGACCATGCGGCCGATCCGCCGCGGCCTTACCGCTGGTTCTGGGCCTCTGCCGACCTTGCGGCGCTCTACCGCCGCATCGGCTCGGCCACGATGTTCGACGGCGCCTGGCGGCTGCGCCCGGCCGGCGACCACCGCTGGGTATGGCGCGGAGAAGGCCGCTGCCAGATCAGGACGGTCATCGATCTGGCGGACGGCCGGTGCATCGGCGCGGCCTTCGACGACGATACGGAGAGCTTCCACTGGATCGTCTGCCGCATCGAGGAGGCCGACGATTCGACCCAAGCTCCGTGGGACGGCAAGTTCCGGCTGGTCGACGAGCCCGCCGACGTCCCGGTCTACGGCACCTCGCTGGCACTGATACTCGATGCCGCCCTGGACTCCGGCGGTGACATCTCCCACCTGGAAACCGGCCGACTCGTCCAGCTCGACGCATCAGCCTTCTGAAGAGCGCGCGAGCGGTTCAGTCTCGAGGAACGGCTGAGCCGGCTGCTCTCGGAGGAGCGGGCGCGGCGTGATGTCCCGCCCTGGTGCCGCCGCCCGCGGAGACGGGATCCAGACCGCGAATAGTGTGGACGCGTGGCGTTCGAGGAGCGGTTGGAAGAGCATCGGGCCGACCTGACCGGCCATTGCTACCGCATGCTCGCCTGCGCCGCCGAGGCCGAGGACGCCGTCCAGGAGACCTTCTTTCGCGCCTGGAAGAACGCCGACCGCTTCGATGAGCGCAAAGCCGGTCTGCGCACCTGGCTGCACAGGATCGCCACCAACGTCTGCCTGGACATGACCCGCAGCGTCCAGCGGCGCGCGCTCGCGATGGATCTCGGCCCGTCCTCGCCCGCCGGGGCCTTCCTCGGCGCGCCGTTGGATGCCGCCGCCTTCGTGCAACCCATCCCCGACCGGCTCGTGCTGCCCGTTGACGGCGATCCGGCCGAGCTGGCCGCCGCGCGCGAAACGATCCGGTTGGCGTTCGTCGCCGCCCTGCAAGCCCTGCCGCCGCGCCAGCGGGCCGTCCTCATCCTGCGTGAGGTGCTCTGCTGGTCGGCGGACGAGGTGGCCGGGCTGCTCGACAGCAGCCCGGCCGCGGTCAACAGCGCCCTGCAACGAGCACGTGCCACCATGTCCGCACGTCGCACGCCGGGCGGGAGCGGCGAGGTCGACGAGGAGCTGGTCGAGCGGTACGTCAAGGCGTTCACGTCCTACGACGTCGAGGGCCTGGTGTCGCTGCTCCACCAGGACGCCGCCATGTCGATGCCGCCGTTCGCCTGGTGGCTCGGCGGCCGGGAGGCGATCCGGGCCGCCCTGCTGGGGGCGGGCGGGGCCTGTGCCGACGACCGGCTGGTCCGCACAGCGGCCAACGGATCGCCCGCGTTCGCGCAGTACCGGGACGGGAAGGCGTTCGGCCTGGTCGTCCTCGACCTCCGCGACGGACTGATCGCGAACACGACGACCTACCTCGACCCGTCCCTGTTCGCGCTGTTCGGACTGCCGATGACTCCGGACCCGCCGTCCCGTATGTAGTGCATGACCGACATCGTTCACATGTGGCATGACCAGCGCGGCGAGGGCGACCCCGTGGTGCTCCTGCACGGCGGGCTCACCGACAGCCGCTGCTTCACCGGCAACCTCGACGGACTCGCCGGCACGTTCACGACCTACCTGCCCGACCGCCGCGGCCACGGCCGCACGCCCGACGCACCCGGCCCGATCACCATCGAGCTCATGGCGCAGGACACGATCGCGTTCCTGGAGCAGGTGGTCGGCGGCCCCGCCCGGCTGGTGGGCTACAGCGCCGGCGGGACGGTGGCGCTGCGGGCGGCGATGCGCCGCCCCGACCTCGTCGAGCGCCTCGTCCTCATCAGCACGGCCTACGACCTGGACGGACTGATCTTCAAGCCGTCGGCGGACGGCGAGATGCCCGCAGAACTCGTCGACGCCTACGCCGAGGTGTCGCCCGACGGACGCGACCACTTCCCGGTCGTCATCGGGAAGATCGCGCACGCGGCCGCGACCGAGCCGAGCCAGGACCCGGCCGAACTGCGCGCGGTGACACCCCGGACCCTCGTCCTGGCCGGCGACGACGACCTGGTCACGCTCGACCACACGGTGGCGCTCTACCGGGCACTGCCCACCGCCGAACTGGCCGTGCTGCCCAACGCCAGCCACCTGCTGCTGATGGAGCACGCCGAAGCGGTGCGCGCCATGGTCCTGGCGTTCCTGACCACTGACGCGGCCCCGACGTACATGCCCATCGCACGCGCCCGCGAAGGCACCCCCGCAGCGGGGTAGCCGCAGGAGACCGCGAGCTCTGCCGGCCTCGGGCATGAAGGCCCGGACCGATCGCTCGGTCCGGGCCTCGGTGGTGTTGGGAGATCAGCTGCAGTGCGACCAGCCGCTGTACCACCACTGGTTGTTGGTGCCGCCGCCCCACTGGACGCACTTGCCGACGGCGGGAGCGGAGACGGGACCGGCGTAGTAGGCGTAGCTGTCGGTGTCGTCGATCGGGCTGCTGCCCTGGACGTACAGGTAGGCGCCCGTGCGCGTCTTGGTGCCGACCGACGTGGTCTTCACCGTCACCACGCAGTTGCGGCCGGAGGAGCCGTTCCAGAGCAGGTAGACGGTCGAGCCGGTCAGCGCTTTGTCTCGACGACCGAATGGCCCGAGCCGCAGACGGCGGAGTGGAGCCAGGGCGTTCCCGGCTCCACTCCGTGGTGCGGACGTGTCACTGGAACTGTGCGAAGAACCTCCAGATCTCTCCCTTGGTCCAGGTGGCGACGCCGCTCTCGTTGGGAGAGCCGTCGACCGGGCCGGGGATGTGGTCTCCGTCGAACGCGGCCCATTGGACCGGGTACCCGGCGCGGCAGCCCGAGTAGACGGTGGTGATGTGCGTCCGGCTGCCGGGAGCGGGCTCGCGCGGGCTCTGGGGAGTGCAGCCGTTGTTGGCGACGAACTTGTCGCGCAGCGACCGTCCTTGCGCGATGTTGAGGACGGAGTCGCTGACGCCGTGGATACCGAAGTAGGCGATGGGCTGGGTGCCGCCGCTGCACCCGCTGATCTGGGCGCCGGAGAGGACCGCGACGGCCCTGAAGACGTTCGCCCGGGCGCATGCCAGTGCGTAGCTCATACCGCCGCCCCAGCTGAAGCCCGTGGCGAACAACTGTGCCGTGTTGACGCAGAGGCCGCTCTCGATCTGCCGGACCATGTCGTCGACGAAGGTGACGTCCTCACCGCCCGAATTGGCCCAGCCGTTGCCGAGGCCCTGGGGGGCGACGAGGATCGCGCTGTCGTTCGACTGCTCCTGCTGGCCGTAGTAGGACCAGGCGCTCCCGCTCGTGCCGCCCGAGGCGACGTCGCCCGCGGTCCCGCCCCGCCAGTGGAACGCGAAGATCAGCCGGTAGGGGTGGGCGCTGTCGTAGTTGGAGGGAACCCTGAGGATGAAGCTGCGGCTCTTGCCGCCGCTCTGGATCGTGTACGTACCGCTCGTGAGCGCCGGGGCGCTGCCGCATCCGCTGCCGCCACCGGACGACAGCTTGACCAACTGCCACTGCTGGTTGGCGCCGCCCCAGTCGGCGTACTGGACGACGTTGCCGCCGTCGGCAGTGGAGGCGCCTTGGACCTCCACGGCCTTGCCGCTGCTGCGGCTGATCAGCCGGACGTGGCCCGCGTCGGAGTCGGCCAGGCGGAACTGCTGGTTGGTCCCGCCGTGGTCGGACCACTGCTGGATCGCCGCACCGTCGGCCGTCGAGGCGTCGGCCACGTCGAGCACCTTGCCGGAATGCCGGGCCTTCAACCTGTAGAAGCCGTCGCCGGAGTCCAAGAACTGCCACTGCTGGTTGGCGCCGTCGTTGCGCGTCCACTGGGTGACCCGCGCGCCGTCGCCGGTGGACGCGCCGTACACGTCCAGCGCCTTGCCGCTGTTGCGGTTGACCAAGACGTACCAGGCATCGGTGTCCACCGTCGCCGCCTTGGCCGGCGCCGGGTCCACCGCGACGAGCATGCCGATCGCGAGGGCCACCGCCACCGCGGCGGCGAACAGGGACCGCCTGCGATGCCTGCGTGAAGCCGCACCGTAGGTCTTCATCGATTCACCCTTCCCGTTGCGGCAGGTCAGGTGCGGGTCCAGCGCTGGTTGTCGCCGCCCCAGCAGCTGTAGAGCTGGATCGCGGCGCCGTTGCCGGAGCCGGCGGCGTCCAGGCAGAGGCCGGACTGGACGCCCACGATGGATCCGTCGGAGTTGACGCGCCACTTCTGGTTGTCGCCGCCCCAGCAGCTGTAGATCTGGACTTTCGCGCCGTTGCCCGTCCCGGCGGCGTCCAGGCACTTGTTGCCGTAGACCCTGAGCTCTCCCGCGTCGGTGGAGGTCCACTGCTGGTTGGTGCCGCCGTGGCAGTCCCACAGCTGGAGCTGGGTGCCGTCGGTGGTGCTGGCGTTCGGCACGTCCAGGCAGCGGCCCGAACCGACGCCCTTGATCGTTCCCGAGCCGCCGGTGGGGGGAGGCTCCGAGGTACCGCCGTTGAGGGCGTTGAGCACCGAGGTGTAGGCGGCCTTCTTGCTGCCGTTGCCGTCGAACAGCAGGGGAGTGTCCTGCGAGCGCCAGGAGTCGGTGTCGCGCACACCCCAGACGGTGATGCCGAGGCAGCGCGAGACGGCCAGGCAGTCGTTGGTCACGTTGGCGTAGGTCGTGGGTGAGGCGCCCTGGATGTCCAGTTCGGTGATGGCCACGTCGACGCCGAGGGCGGCGAAGTTCTGCAGGGTGGTGCGGAAGTTGCTGTTGTAGGGGCTACCGCTGTTGAAGTGGGACTGGAAGCCGACGCAGTCGATGGGCACGCCGCGCTGCTTGAAGTCGCGGACCATCGAGTACACGCCCTGGGTCTTGGCCCAGGTCCAGTTCTCGATGTTGTAGTCGTTGTAGCAGAGCTTGGCGGAGGGGTCGGCGGCGCGCGCGGTGCGGAAGGCGACCTCGATCCAGTCGTTCCCGGTGCGCTGCAGGTTGGAGTCGCGGCGACCTCCCGAGTTGCCGTCGGCGAAGGCCTCGTTCACGACGTCCCACTGGGCGATCTTGCCCTTGTAGTGGGCCATGACGCCGTTGATGTGGTTGATCACCGCCTGGCGCAGGCTGCTGCCGCTGAGGTTCTGCATCCAGCCGGGCTGCTGGGAGTGCCAGGCCAGGGTGTGGCCGCGCACCCGCTTGCCGTTCTGGACCGCCCAGTTGTAGACGCGGTCGCCGGAGCTGAAGTTGAACTGGCCCTGCTGGGGTTCGGTGGCGTCGATCTTCATCTCGTTCTCGGCGGTCACCATGTTGAACTCGCGGGACGCGATCGTGGTGTAGGCCGAGTCGTTGAGCCTGCCCGAGGCGATGGCGGTGCCGAAGTAGCGGCCGCTCTGCGCCGCCGCGGCGCCCAGCGTGCTCTCCGCGGCGACGGCCGGGGACGGTGCCACCAGAGCGGCGGCCGTGGTGAGCGCCCCGATGGCGCCGGCGAGAATGGCCCGCTTGCGGATCCCGGACCTTGGCATGGCTTTCGTACGCACGTCTGTTCCTCCATGAATGAACGAAGGGTGGGAGCACGGAACACAGCCGTGAGAAAGACGCCGCGCTCCATCGCGGGAACGCACACACCACCAGGCGTCGCGGACCCAGTGTGTGAGCCTTCGAAGATCCCGTCAATAGTTTCAAAATCTTTCATGGCGCATGCCCAGTGGCCGGTGTGCACGCGCCCAGTAGCAGCAGCTCTGCGATCGAAATTTTTCGAAGGTTCGCGGCTCTTGACGATGCCATTGGCCTGTTATTTACTCCGGCCACCGCCACCTCCCCCCGATCGCCTATGGAGAGAAGGTTCCGCCCGGCCGGAAATGTTAGCGCTAACATCCACGCCGAACGAAAGGAAGAAGGTCATGTTAAGGACCGGTGCGGTGCTGGCATCGCTCCTGCTCTCGGTGCTCCTGTCCGTGACGTACGTCCAGTCCGCCCAGGCCGCGACGGTGGATGTGAACAAGTGGTACGTCCTGGTCAACCGCAACAGCGGCAAGGCCCTGGACGTCTACAACCTCGCGACCGACGACGGCGCCCGCATCACCCAGTGGACCAGGAACGATCAGAACCAGCAGCAGTGGCAGTTCGTCGACTCCGGAGGCGGCTACTACCGCATCAAGTCCCGCCACTCCGGGAAGGTGCTGGACGTTTACAACTTCTCCACCGCCAACGGCGGCCCGATCGTCCAGTGGGCCGACCTGAACGGCACCAACCAGCAGTGGCGGCTCGCCGACAGCCCCGGCGGCTACGTGAGGTTCGTCTCGCGCCACAGCAACAAGGCCCTCGAAGTGCAGGGCGGCTCCACTGCCGACAACGCGAACATCGTCCAGTACGACGACTGGGGCGGCGACAACCAGCAATGGCAGCTCGTCCCCGTCGGCGGCGACACCACTCCGGGATGCGATCTCCCGTCGACATACCACTGGACATCAACGGGAGCGCTCGCACAGCCCAAGTCAGGATGGGTCTCGCTCAAGGACTTCACCGTCGCCCCCTACAACGGCAAGCACCTCGTCTATGCGACGACGCACGACACGGGGACCAGGTGGGGTTCGATGAACTTCGGCCTGTTCGGCAACTGGTCGGAGATGGCCTCGGCCAGCCAGAACACGATGTCGAATGCCACCGTCGCGCCCACGCTCTTCTACTTCGCCCCGAAGAACATCTGGGTGCTCGCCTACCAGTGGGGCGGGACCGCCTTCTCCTACCGCACGTCCACCGACCCGACCAACCCGAATGGCTGGTCATCGCAGCAGGTGCTCTTCTCCGGAAGCATCACCGGCTCCGGAACGGGCCCCATCGACCAGACGCTCATCGGCGACGGCACGAACATGTACCTCTTCTTCGCCGGTGACAATGGCAAGATCTATCGAGCCAGTATGCCGATCGGGAACTTCCCGGGCAGTTTCGGCGCGTCCTCGACAGTGGTCATGAGCGATTCGACCAACAACCTGTTCGAGGCCGTCCAGGTCTACAAACTCCAGGGCCAGAACCGCTACCTCATGCTCGTCGAGGCGATCGGCTCGCAGGGCCGCTACTTCCGCTCCTTCACGGCCACCAGCCTGAACGGCTCGTGGACCCCGCAGGCCGCAAGCGAGAGCAATCCCTTCGCCGGCAAGGCCAACAGCGGCGCCACCTGGACCAACGACATCAGCCACGGCGAACTGATCCGCACCAGCGCCGACCAGACCTTCACCGTCGACCCCTGCAACCTGCAACTGCTCTACCAGGGACGCAGCCCCAACTCCGGCGGCGACTACGGCCTCCTCCCCTACCGCCCAGGCCTCCTGACCCTCCAGCACTAACAACGACCCCCCGTACGCCCCGGGCTGGGCGGGCCGGCCAAAACCCGAGCCCGCCCAGCCCACCACCAACAGCCCGCCCTCGGCTCGGCCGCTCGCAGCCCGGCCCCGGCTGAACGCGTCCCCTCGTCAGAAAGGGCTATTCGCGTGGCTGGAGGAGTTCAGCCCGGATCAGTTCGAGCAATCGACCGACCCAGTTGCGCCCTTCGAGGGGACCGCGATCGGTCCAGTAGGGCGACTCGGAGACGCCGGTGTAGCTGATCCGTGCGTCGGCGGTGGACAGCAGGATCTCGGCGATGCCGGGGTGCTGGGTGAACTTGGCGCGCAGCAGATCGGCCATCGCGGCAGTCCTGGCCGCTGCCCAGTCCGGTCGCAATGCGCACCGGCCGCCGGTCTCGCGGGCTTCGCGGACGGTGGCCGCGTCCCGGATGCGGTCGTGATCTGAGCGGGCGGCCACGGCGCGCGCCCAGTACCCGTGGATGATCGTGGGGTAGGTCTGGCCGGCGTAGGTGAACGGAGCCGGAAACTCGTTGCGGAGTGCCCACAGGTCCAGTCGCTCCGGCGGTTCGGTGGGCGGGTCGGCCCGCTCGTGCAGAGTGATCGTGGCGGCTCCGACCTCTACGGGATCGTCGGCATGCAGGACGTCCCGGAGCTCGCGCTCACGCTGCAGGCCTTGATCGCCGGCGTTGAAGTACTCCAGAACCTTGGAGTGCATCTCCGCGGTGGCGATCGGCCCGTCCCCGCAGACCGGTTCGCCGATATCGGTGACCAACTGCCGCAGCGGAATGTCCTGGCGGTCCATGTCGCCGAGCACGAACACCCGTCGGTGCGCCGGGATCGCCTAGTACGCCTCGCGGATCTGCACCCGGTTGTCCTCGGATGGATCGGACTGGTACCGCCTGATCGCCTCCCAGCACCTGTCCGAGGTGGTCGGCCGGCCGTTCAGCGCTTCGATCTCGTCAGCGACCTCGCCCAGAAAACCCTGGTTCGTCAACGGCTCCGGGTAGCGTGCTGACCACCGCGGCGTCGGAGCGGGCCGCTCGGGTGCCGGACGCTCAGGATCATGCAGAACGATCTTTCCGGACTCGAGCCTCTGCCGCAGTCCGCGCAGGTCGAACGTCTCTCCGCACCTGAGCAAGCCGTCAGCGTAGGCGAACAGATCGTCCACGTAGTAGCCGGAATGGCCGTTGACCCAGACGTGGCACCACACCCCGTCGACCCGCTCCCCATCCACGAGCCGATAGGTCGGCCTCCTCCACACCATTCGCACAAGCTAACCCTCGATCAGCACCGCGACAAACACGCATTCATCGGGAGCGGCGTGGTCAGCGGCATGAAAGGAGGTTTGAGACGTATGCGTAATATTCGGTGGTCCTACCCCGTCCGCAGTGATGAAGTGACGGGTGAAGCAGCAGCGCAAGCGGCGGTCCGCGGGGCGCACGACGCCCCTTCCCGTACGTCACCACGCTCGCATCGCCGGGGCCCAGAGCGGCGATGCACTGGTGAAGGCCTCGATCGGCCCCAGTGGTGAGCTCATTGCACTGTGGTCGGCTGCCGCCGACGTCCAGGCCATGAAGTCGACGACGACGCAGCCGGGCTGGGCCGTCTTCCCGGACCCTCGGGCCCCTCGCCCGGTGACCGCTCGCGTGACGCTGCACTCGCCGGCGCTGACCAACGTGATCACGATCGACGACTTCCCGCTCGCGCACCCGTCCGTCCAGCCGCTGCCGGACGGCCGGGTCCTGGCCGTGGGCGCCAGGGCCCGATGGCGCCAGGACGGTCCGGACCGCAATGCGATCATCTACTCCGCCGACGGGACCGCACTGGCCGCCGAAACCCTCGGGGACGGCATCGAGCACGTCTTCACCACCGGCACCGGCCACGTCTGGGTGGGCTACTTCGACGAAGGCGTCTACGGCAACTACGGCTGGGGCGGGCCCGACGGCCCGGCACCGATCGGCTCCTGCGGGCTCGCACGCTTCTCCCCGGACCTGGAGAACGACTGGCGGTTCCCCCACCCTCCGGACAACCCGTGGGGCGCGATCGGCGACTGCTATGCGCTCAACGTCGACGCGGACACCGCCTGGACGTGCTACTACACGCACTTCCCCATCGTCCGCGTCCACGACGGGACCCTCACCGGCTGGGACGGCGACGGCGAGGCCGCACATGCGCTCATCACCGACGGCTCACGCATCGCCCTCTACGGCGGACACACGGCCCTGACCGCGACCGCCTGATCGCAAGGGCTTGACCGACGACCAAAAGCGGAGCACCGGAGAGTACCGAGTCGTACTCCCGAACGGGCGCGAACTTCCCAAGGAAGCGCGCGTCATCGGCCGCGGCCCCGACCTGCACGTCCTCACTTCCGCGGACTGGTACCGGCTCGACCTCAGCGACGTCCCAGCCGAACCATGACACCGCCGGGCAGCGGCCCGACCAGATCATCCACTCAGGGACCGCAGGTAGGTCATGAGGGCCTTGCCGCGCGGGGAGAGGAGGTAACCGGTCTCCAGGCTTTCGGTGAGGCCGAGGGCTTTGAGGCGGCGGACGTCGGCCTTGAAAGGAAGTCTGTCGCGGCCCAGGTGTTCGGCCAGGTCCATGGCGCGCAGTCCGGGGTTCTCCTCGATGAGGCGGAGGACCTCGCGGGTCCAGGGGCCGCGGCGGCTGCGCGCGTCGATGCCGTCCAGGGAAGCTTTGAGGTCGGCCAATTCCTGGTCGGTCAGGTCGTCGTTCGCGGCCAGCTCGGCTCGGGGGTCGGGTCCGCCCAGATGGAGCATGACGCGGTGGTAGCCGCCCTCCTTGCGGCTCTTGGACAGGGCAGTGAGCAGCGCCGCACGACCGTCAAAACCCGAACGGAGGGCGTCCTCCTCCGTGATCTCCTCGGGGGCGACGGCCGTGACCGAGTCGATGACGATGATCCCCGCCCAGGTCCGCTGGGTGCTCCCCGCCCGGACCGGAGGCTTGCCCCACACCCGGAACACCCGATCAATCCGCCCACCCGTGATTCCCTCAAGAACCTCCCGCCGCAACAGCATCGTTCCCTCCCGGGGTTGCGCCTCTCCTTCTGCAACTTCATGCAGGGCACCCCATCGGTCATGCTAAGCGAGCTGCAGGAAGCCGACCGAGCAGGCACGAGGACAGGCCTGGGGGCATGCCGTTGTGGCATGCCCCCAGGCGGTGGACGGGCGAGTCAGGCCGCGTCCGGAATCTCTTCCGCCGCCGTGTCCTCGATCAGGTCGGGGATGTCCCGGACCCAGAGCCGGCCCTCGTCATTGACGCGGACCACCTCGACCTGCAGGAGCTCACCGAGCTCCACCTCGCCCAGGTTCAGATCCGCCCGTACCTCCGCGGACATCTGCGTGCAGTGCAGCATCGCGGTCGGCCCGCCGACCAGGCGCACCAGCGCGTAGCCGCCCGACCTGCCGTCCTCGGGGACGGTCTTGACCACCTCGGCGTCGTGCCGCTCGCCGACCCGCGGGCGACCCGCCGCGGCGTCGCGGCGGGGCCGGCGGGCGCCGCTCCCCGGCTGCCGGTCGGCGGCGCCGACCGGGCGGAGCTGGATCTTGCGGCCGGCGACGTCCAGCCGGACGACGCCCACCCGCAGATCCGTCCCGATGTCGACGGGCGGCAGCAACTTCTCCGGGACGAGCCCCTTCACCCCGTGGGCGACGAGGACGAACGCGCCGAGCCCCTCGACGATGTTGACGACCCGGCCGGTGAACGTGTGCCCCTCGGGGAACTCGTTCGCAAGCGAGTGCCAGGGGTTGGCCTGGCCCGCCAGCAGCGTGTACCTGGTGTAGCCGTCGACCGTCTCGAACGCGCCGTGCAGCACCTGGCCGACGCTGAACAGGTGGGTCATGTCCCCGACGATCCGGCCCCACTCGACGTCGGCGGCGCCGAGCACGCCGAGCCGGCCCTGGTCGGCCTCGACGACGACGTGCTCGCGGGTGCGGCTGACGACCCGGGCGGTGGCCGGGCGGACGCTGCCGGTCTCCATCGGGACGAGCTTGCGCTCGGCCGCCGTCTCGCCGCGCAGGATCTCGAGGCGGTTCTTCAGCTCGTCCTCCATCCGCGTCATGTCCTTCCAGAGCGGCGTGTACGAGACGTACCGCAGGCCCGGGAGGTCGGACGGCATGTCGTCCTTGCACTGCGTGACCGGGACGATCTTCTTGCCGAGCATGTACGCCCAGGCGAACTCGATCATGACGTTGCGGTGGGACCCGGTGAGGTCGGCCAGGACGATCGCGCCCTCCTGGAGGCCGCGCCAGACGCTCTCCAGCACCGTCTCGCCGCTGTAGAGCGAGTCGCCCCGGACCGGCGTCATGCCGAGCGAACGGATGAGCGGGGCGTAGTGGTCGTCATACTGCTCGTCGAAGTCGAAGACAACCGTCTCGCCCTGGTCGTCAACGAACTCCTTGCGGCCGTACGGCATGACCACGAAGACGTTGTCGTCGACGGGGCCGCGGTCGCGCTCCAGGCGCTCGAACGGGCTGCTCATGACCTGCTCCTTGACTCACCCGATCCCGAGTTGGATCGGGTTACCGGTCAATCTGCACCGGCGAAGCGCAGGTCTACAGAGTCCGGCCGTGAGATTGGGATGAGATTCGAACGGGCCCAGGAGGCCCGTCTCACCGTGGCCTCTCACCCCGGGCTCACAAACTCCTCGGAAGTCGGCGCACCGCCAGAAGTTTCATCTAACGTATTCAGTGTGAGCGGGGTCGAAGTGGAACCAATAGAACTCCTCATACTCGGCGAATTGACGCTGCGGCGGAACGGTACCGCCCTGAAGGCCCCGCAGGGCAAGGCGGCCGCGATCCTGCTCGCCCTCGCGCCGGCGGGTGACGCGGTGCCGGTCCGCGAGCTCCTGAAGGTGATCGCCACCGCTTCCGGGCCCCCGAGCGACAATGCGGTGCGGCAGCACGTGGGGACATTGCGCGGATCCGAAGTGCCCATTGTCGCCGGCCCGCGCGGGAAGGGCACTTACAGCCTGGACTTCGCGCGCTGCAGAGTGGACGCCCTGGAATTCGTCGCCGGCGTCGAAGCCGAAGAGCCGGTCGACGCGCTGCTCGCGCTTTGGCGCGGCCCGGTCGACGAGGCGATGTTCCGGTCGAAGACCTGGGCGCCGGTACGGAAAGCGCGCACGCGGCTGCTCCAGCGGATCGAGCGGCTGCCAGAGGCGGAGCGGGCGTCGCTCACCGAGCTGGCCCGGTTCGCGGCCCTGTTCCCAGACGACCCCGAGGTGCACCCCGTCCGGCCGTCCGGGCGCGGCAGCAAGCCGCTGCTGCTCGTCGTCGAGGACAACCCCGACATCATGCGCGAGATCTGCGAGCAGTTGTCCACCTACTACAGGCTCCTGCCGGTCACCGGCCTGAGGGAGTGGCGGACGCTGCTGGCGGAGCGGCCGGAGAGCCTGGACGGCGTCCAGGGCGCGCTGGTCGATCTGCATCTCACCAGCACCCTCGACGACCAGCGCGGCCTCCATGTGCTGAAGTACCTGCGCCAGAAGACCGACATCCTCGCCGCGCTGGTCACCGCGAACGCCATGGAGAGCAGCGACTACAGGAACCAGGAGCGCAAGGCCGAGTTCCGCCTCGTCGCCATCGTGAACAAGAAGGAGTCCGACTGGTGGAACGCGTTGGAGATCGCCGCCCAGCTGCTGGTCGGTGAGGGCGACGCGGAGCGGCGGCACCGGCTGGAGACCAGGCTGGAGACCGCGTACCGCTTCTTCCGCCGCGAGCACCAGAACAACGATGCCGGCCGACAGCTGGAGAGGTGCAAGGACGACTACGCCACCGTGATCGGGCTCGTGAAGGTGGGGCCGCTGGAGCGGGCGACCGCCGAGGTGGCTCGCTTCTGCAAGGCCTGGCCGTCCTTCGAGATCCGATGACGCGCGGTCCGGCGCGCCCTGGAGGCTGATCAGGACGGCCACCGGACCGGCAGCACGACCCTGGCGTGCGCACCACCGAGCTCGCTCACATCGGGCAGGAACTCAAGCTCGCCTCCGTAGTGCGCCAGCCATTCCCTGGACGTCCGCACGCCGGTGCCGCGGCCGCCCCAACCGCTGAACTGCCGTCCCTCCGCAAGCCGGCGGCGCGCGTCCTCGGCGATGCCCACGCCGCTGTCCTCGATGTCGATCCGGCAGGACGGCGGCCCGTCCGCCCGCTCCACGACGGTCATGGTGACCCGCAGGACACCGAACTCCCGCCCCGTCCTCTCGATCGAGAGGCGGGCGTTGTCGAAGAGGTTCAGGAAGGCGTGGCCGAGCAGCCAGGGGTTGGCCTCCACGCACAGATCCTCGCCGCCCGCCAGCTTGCAGTCCACGCCCGGGTTCAGCAGCTGGACCTGGCCGAGGTGGTCATCGAGCAGCTCGGCGAGGCGGAGCAGCCGCTGCGGTTCGGCGGCCCGCTGGTACATCGCGGAGATCGGCTCCAAGCCGTCCAGGATCTCGAGGGCGCGGGCCGTGTCGTCGCGCCTCAGCGCGCTGCGCACGGCGGCCTTCCAGTTGGCCACCCAGTGCCCGATCACCCGGACCACCGACTCGCCCAACTCCGCCCGGAACAGGGCGTTGGCGTCGAGCAGAGCGCGGTACTCCGCCTCGATGGCGGTCCGCGCCTCTGCCAGCGGCACGTAGCCGGGACGCTCCTCGGCGAGGAGGTCCCGCAGCCCGGAGGGCAGCCGGAGCAGGCCGCCGGGCGTTTCCTGGAACAGGCCGCTGCGGCACAGCCGGGACGCCGCGGCGGGGAGGTCGGTGAGGTCCGGGATCAGCGCCGCGTGCTCGGGACGCCCTGCCACCTCGATCCCGCCGCGCAGGTCCTTGAGGGTGAAGACGGGATCGTCGAAGGCGGCGGCGACGCGCAGCAGCATGAGGGCCGGCAGGTCGCCCGCGTGCGGCGCCAGGAGCCGTTCGCGGGCGGCGACCCGCCACCCGTCGTCCTCCCGCACGCCGTTCAGCGCCGCGACGTCGAGGTCCTGGTAGCGGCCGCGGCCCGGGACGGCGGGCGTCACCAGGGCATCCAGCAGCGGGACCAGCACCTCGGAGCGGCCGCCGCTGTCGTGGTGGACGGCGTCGGCGACCACGGCGTCGCCGGTCACCCCGAGCAGGTGCAGCACCCAGCCCAGCCGCGGCTCGTCGACCTGCGCCGGGGTTCCCGCGAGCAGGTCGGCGGGATCGAGCTGGGCGCCCAGCCTGCGCAGCACGTTGACGAGCCGGTCCGCGCTGCCGGCCGTGCCCGGGGCGGCCAGACGGAGCAGGAACGGGAGGTCGACGACCAGGGAGCCGACCGGCGGATCGGCCGGGGAGGGGACGCCCGTCACCAGCCAGACGACCGGGCCGTCCTCCGGCGGCTCGGGCGGCGGATCGGCGGGCCCGGCGATCCAGGTCCGCACCCCGCCCCGGCCGAGGAGCGGAAGCGGCGGGAACCTGCGGTCGTCGGGCAGGCAGACGCGGCTCAGGAAGCCGTTCCCCGCGGGGTCGACGGGGAACGGCAGCCGGTCGGCGCCGACGAGCTGCTGCAGGGCGCAGCACAGCCGTGCGGCGGTGTCCTCCGACGGCCGCGCGATGTGGTCGCGCAGGGCGGCGAGCAGCTGCCAGGCGTCGGCGTCACCCGCGGGCGGGCACCACTCGGGGAAGCCGCGCGGGGCGTCCGATCTGCCTTCGAAGTACCAGCCCAGCACGGCGGCGGCCGAGGACTCGTCGAACGGCCACACCTCCGCGAGCTGCGGCACCGTCCGCGGGCCCGGCGGGGGCTGCTGCGTCGGGTCCTGCTCCAGCAGTGTCGCCGCGGTGTCGAACTCGCGGGCCTCCGCGCACGCCTCCACGGACTTCAGCCAGTCGGCCGCCAGGTCCCGCGCCGGCTCGCCGAGTGCGGCGACCCGCTCCCGGGCCGCACGGGTGATCTCGTCTGCCCGGGCCCGCTCCGCGTCCCGCACCTGCCGCGCCAGGTCGCCCAGGACCGACTCGGCGGCGGGCCGGTGCTCGTCCGCTAGCTCGGCGAGCGCGTGCAGGTCGGCCCGGAGAACGGCACCCGCCCGCCTGGCGCGGCGGAGCAGCGCCTCGGCGGTGTGCCGCACCCGCGCCTTCGCCGTCGTCCGCTCCGTCCGGAGCCGCCGGACGATCCGCGCAGCGGCCTCGGGTGAGAGCTCCGCCTGCTCGCGGAGGGCGTCGGCCACCGCGTACCGCCCGTCCTCGATCAGCTGGACGGCGGTGTCCTCCGGTGCCAGCGGATCGACGAGCCCCGCGAGCAGCAGGCCGGGCAGGTCGTCCGGGACGTCCGCCTCATGCAGGGCGGCGGCCAGCGCGGGGTAGCGCCACCGGCCCTGCCAGCCGCGCAAGGCCGTGGCGAGGCCCGCCTCCGTGTCGGCCTCCCCGTCCGCATCGGCTCCGGCGGCACGCGACGGGGCCTCCCGACCGGCGATCAGCGAGTCCAGGTCGGCGAGGACCGCGCGGAGCGCCGCCTCGTCGTCCGGCGGGGCCTCCGCGAGGCCGGGCCGCAGGCGCCGGTAGGTCTCGGCGAGGGCTGCCGCGGCGGCGACCAGCTCGGGATGCGGCTCGTCGCCGTCCGGCCGCTCCGCCCGGCCTGCGGCGGTGAGCAGCGCCCTGGCGGCGGAGACCACCTCCGCGAGCCGCTTGACGTACTTGCCGCGGTAGGTCTTGCCGGTCAGCAGCTCGTTGCGGGGCGCGACCTCTCGCCAGGTCGTGTCGATGACGCGTCCGACCAGGTCTTCGGGGCGCTCCCGGGCGGGGAGCAGCTCCTCGGCGAGCCTTGCCAGCGCGGTGAGGTCCCGGCGGTTGACGGCGTCACCGATCCGGCCGAACGGGCCGGTGTCATTGAACAGGGCGGCATGGGTCTTCTTCGCCCCGTCGATGTTGACCGGCACGGGCTGGGCCTCCAGCAGCGCGAGATCGAGCCGGGACCAGCCGTCCGCCAGCTCGGCGGTGCGCTCCAGCTGCCCCGCCGCCCGGGCCATCAGCTCGGCGGTGGACGCGCCGACCGTCCTGGCCGTGTAGGCGTCGGCGGCCCCGGCCAGCTCCGCCCACGGCCCGCCGTCGTCGGACGCCAGGTACTCGGCCACGTCCGCGGCCATGGAGTCGCGGGACAGCAGCAGCTCGCCGACCGCGACGGCGAGCAGCACCCGCCGCTCGGCGGCGGTCAGGTCGTCGGCCGCGGCGGCGGTGTAGAGCGCGCCGGGGCCACCCGGCAGCCCGCGACGGCCCACCGCCTCGGTGATCGCCGCCCGCGGACCCGCCGCGTCGGCGGCCTCGCCGCGACCGGCGTCGGAGACGAGACGGCTCAGCACCGCGGCCTCGACGAACGCGCCGGCGCACCACAGGCTCCGCACCAGGCGGCGGCGGTGGCGGTGGGCCTCCTCCGGGGCGACGCCGTCCGCGTGCCCGGTGAGGCAGAAGGCGAGCGCCGACCTGATCTCCGGGCCTTCCCCCAGCTCGGTGAGGACGGGCAGTACGGACCAGGGGTCGTCCGACCGCTCCAGCTCGGCGCGCACGATCTCGCCCGGCCGCTGCTCGCCGGCGACCCGGTCGAGGACGCGGCGGGCCGCGTGGACCGCGCTCTCGCTGTGCCCCGCGATGTCCCGGCCCACCCGCGCCTCGGTCGTGACACGCGCCGGGGCGTCCGCCGAGAGCGCCGGTGCCGCGGCCGCCCCATCCGTGCCGGGCGCCGCGGCCACTCCGGGCGGCTCGCCGCACAGCTCCGCCACCTGATCGGCGAGCGCCGCGCCGGTCACCCGGACGCTCAGTTCCGAGCGCTGCAGGTGCCGGCCGCCGAGACTGCCGAACCCCCCGTACGACAGGTAGTTGAAGCTGCCGACGACCACGTCGTCGTCCCAGACCAGCACCTTGGCGTGGCCCGTACCCGAGTGCAGCGTGAAGAGGCCGGGGTGGGCGGTGGCCAGCTCGGTGAGCGCGTCGAGCGCCGTCTGCCCGCGCTCGGCGCCGCCGCGCTCGTCGTAGCCGATGGTCACCGCGACGCCCCGGTCGAGCAGGCCGCGTACCGCGTCGATCAGGCGGGCGTTGACGACCTCGTCGCTGAGCTGGGCGGACGCGATGACGACCCGGCGGCGCGCGGAGTTCAGGGCGAGCCAGAGCAGTTCCCGGTGCTCGCCGTCCAGTACCGTCCGTGCCGACGGCCGGGGACGGCCGGACGGTCGGATCCGCAGCTGCTCGGTCTTGGCGACCCACGCGAGCTGCCATGCCTGGACGGCGGCCGGGTTCTCCTCGCCCTCCGGCGGCTCCTCCGGTACCGGCTCGTCCTCGGCGGCGGTCACCGTGGCGGGCGTGCCGCCGCCCGGGAACCTGTCCGCGCGGTGGAAGATGCTGCGGCTGATCGGGCCCGGCACGTTCGTGCGCACCCAGCCGAGCAGGTCCCGGACGGCCTCGCCGCCACCGCCCCCGGGCGTCCGCAGGAGCAGCCCGGTCTCGGGCTGCGCGCCGGTGGCCGACAGCACGTTGCGGGACGTCACCAGCGCGGCCCGGTCGTCGCAGATCACCAGCTTCGCGTGGGTGCGCGCGGACACCTGGGGTCGCAGCATCGGCGTCGTCCTGGAGTACCTGGTGAGGCTGTCGAGCGCGTTCTGCGCGTCCTCCGGGAGGGCGGCCTGGTGCGCGATGCCCCAGACGACCACCACCTGGACGCCGCGGTCCATGGCCCGGCGCAGCTGCGGCGTCACCTGCTGCAGGGCCGCGCGCGTGACCCACGGGCAGACGATGACCAGCTGCGTCTCCGCCTCGTCGATCAGCTGGCCGACCACGGCCAGATGGTCCCGACCGCCGTGGACGGGCTCCACGTCCACCTCCCGGGCCTCCCGCGCGGCGATCACCGCGGCGACGCGCCGGGCCTCGTCCGCCAGGCCCAGGTGCTCGTCGCGGCGCCGCGCCGCGGGCACCGCCCCGCAGCCGGCCGCCCGCTCGGCGAGCCGGTCGATCAGCTCCTCCAGCCCCGGCGGCTCGACCAGCTTCTCCTCGGCGGCCTCCCGCAGCCGGGCGACGAACGACTCGCGGGGGAACTCCTCGGCCAGCCGGGTCAGCCGCTCGGAGGCCAGCTCCCGCCGGTCGGCCGGGAACCGCGGGTCGACGACCGTGATGATCAGCCGGTCGCTGGCGGTGTTCAGCTCCGCGCGGACGTTGATCGGATACCACCGCTTGCCGCCGCCGGTCCGGCGGTCCCGTGCCGAGCTGCGGACCGACAGGATCCGGCGCTCGCGGTCCCGCCGCGCCGGTCCGCCGCGCTCGCGCGGCGCACCCGGCGCGGAGGCCGCGAGTTCGTCGTCCGCGTCGGCGCGGTTGCGGTTGCGCAGCCAGTTCTGGACGGCGGCGTGGATCTCGGTCTGGCCGGCGTCCGCCAGCGTCAGCCGGGCGGCGGTGTGCCGCACCGCGTACCGGGGGTCGCCGGGTGCCCGGGCGCCGCGTCTCGGCATGACGTAGCCGGTGAGCCGCTCCATCATCAGCTCGACGCGGCGTTCCTCGCTCTCCAGGCTGGCCATCTCGGCGAGACGCCCGGAGTCCAGCCGGTCCTGCGTCTCCCCGCTGAGGGCGATCGCGCCGCTCGTGAAGTCCACGGTGAGGTAGCCGGCCCGCCACAGGTCGTGCACCAGGTCGACGACGACCCGGTGGCCGAGGCCGAGCAGCTTGGTCAGGGACGGGACGTCCACCGGCCGCGGCCGCTCACCGGTCCCGTCCGGCAGCGCCGCCGCGGCGATCACCCGCAGCGCCGTCTCCTCCAGCGGCGACAGCGTGTCGCTGTACCCCAGCCTGACCCGCACCTGCCCGACCTCGCAGGGCAGGTAGAGAGTGGTGATCTCGCCGCTCACGAGGTCACCGCCTCGGCCGCGGGCAGGACCGTCCCGTAGAGCCGGACGGCGGTGCACAGCCGCCCCCAGAACGGGTTCTGCTCCTCGTCGCCGGCCGTCCGGTAGGCGTTCCGGTCGACCTCGGCGAAGTGCCGGTGGTTGCCGATGATGACGAGCAGCCCGCGTGCCCGGGACATCATCACGTTGATCAGGTTCTGCTGGGTGAGATGCCCGAGGCTGCTCCACGGCACCCCCGGCGGGCCGTGCCGCTGGTCCCGGACGAGCGACACGATCACGATGTCGGCCTCCCGGCCCTGGAACGCGTGGATCGTCGAGACGTGGTCGCGCAGCACGTCGTACTGCTTCAGCAGCTTGGTTTGCTGCCGGTAGGGGGTGAGCACCGCCAGCGGATGCGTTCCGTAGCCGTGCTGGTTCGGCACCGGGGGCGGATCGAGCCGCTCCACCAGTGCGGCCGCCAGCCGCGCCTCGCCCGCGTTCGTCCAGCGCGGCATGTCGCTGCAGTCCGGGACGCCGTCGGTGTCGAGCCAGACCACCGACTCCCCGGCCAGCGTGTACGGGACCCGGATCGGCAGCGGCGGCACCGAGCGCCCGGTGCGCAGCCGGCCCGGCGGCAGGCCGTCGGGCATGATCCGGTCCGAGGCCGGATAGAACACCCGGCTCACCACCTCGGCGATGGGCTTGCGCATCCGGAACTGGGTGACGAGCCGCCGGAGCGGCAGGCGCTCCTGCTCCTTCACCGTCGTGGCCGGGTTCTCCAGCACGCGGAACAGGCGGCGGAACGTGTCGAAGGCGTCCAGGTAGAGGCCGCGCTGCTCGCCCAGCGCGGCCAGCTCCGGTGAGGGGTCGCCCGCACAGTCCGCCAGGAACCGCTCGAAGTCGCTGCGGCGGTGCGCGCCGAGCTGCCGGTGGTCCCCGATGAGCGTCCACGCGGTGCCGCAGGCCAGCGGCATGGCCAGCTCGGTGGGCCACGCCTTGGCGGCCTCCTCCACGATCACCCATTCGAACCGGCTGCGGGTGCCGCCCGGCATCACGGCCTCCTCGGTGGCGGTCGCGCAGGTCGCGAACACCAGGTTGGCCGCGCGTTCCAGGCGGTCGCCGAGCTCCGGCAGGACGTTCTCGCCGCTGCGCTCGTCGAGCAGGCCCCGCCACCGGACGAGCACGTCTTGCAGCTCCCGGTTGCGCAGCCGCCCGCCGAGGACCTCGTCCACCCGCTCGCGGACCCGGCGGGCGAGGCGCACCGCCAGCATCTCCCGCGTCCACGGGCGGATCTGGGTGTTCGGCGGGGTGCCGCTGTGCGAGGTGATCCGCAGCGCGGGGACGTCCATCCGCTCGGTCGGCCGGCCGTCCTGGTCGAGCTCGCCCATCCGGGTCAGGATGCGCTGCGCGAGGTTGTCCAGCGCGAAGCCGGACTGCGCGGAGACCAGCACCCGGGACGCGGGCTCCGCCTTCAGGTACGCCGCGACGGCCTCGGCGACGACCGTCGTCTTCCCGGTGCCCGGCGGGCCCTGGACGGCGTAGAACGGCCGGTAACTGAGCATGTCCCGGACGATCGCGGGCCCGTCCTCGCCCTCCAGCCGGGCGCCCGCCGTACGCCAGCGATGCGGCAGCGTCTTGATGGACCGCGGGTCGCGCAGCTGGGCCAGCAGCCCGCGCGCCCGGACGAGGTCCAGCCGGGCGAGCGCCTGCCGGGTCAGCGCCGTGCGCGTCCCCGTGTCGCTGAGCGGCCGGATCCACCCTCGTTCGGGCATGTGCCCGGTGCCCTGCGCGGAACGGCGGAGGATGACCCGGTCGTCGCCGGCGCGCTCCTGAACGATCGTCCAGACGGACCGTTCGGGCGGAAAGCTGGCCCGGCCGTCGATATCCTCACCGATCTCCACGAGCGCCTCGCCCTCGTCGTCCTCCAGGTGCTGGAAGAAGTCGCCCAGCGAGGGCCGCAGCCACGGCGAGTCGGCGAACTTGGTGAGCAGCGAGTCGTTGTAGATGAGCTTCTTCTCTCGCTCCGGCTCCCAATCCACGGTGACCTGGCCGCCGTTCGTCTCACCCTTGGCGAAGGCGTACGTCCGCGCCTGCAGCTCGACACCCTGGTAGCGCAGCAGCAGGTCGAGCGCGTTGCCGTACTCCTGGTCCTCGGCCGCCTCGGACGAGGCGGGGGAGAGCTGGTCGCGCAGCGGCCTCCAGGACGGCCGCCCGGCCAGCGCGGCGTCCATCACCGCGTCCGCGACGTTGATGGCGACGATGTCGACGGCCGGGACGTCGATGAGCACCGCCGACTGGACGAGGTCGTCCAGGGCCCGCCGGGCGGCGCCCGACTCCCGCTGCGCGACGTACTTGATGATCAGCGCCTCGTCGAGCGGATCGCCGAACCCGCCCCAGGTCTTGCGCCGGTACGGTTGGCAGAACCACGCGGCCTGCCGGCCGAGCAGCACCGTATGGGAGTTGCGCTTGTCCTGCGGGTCACCGCCGCGTACGAACGGCGCGGCGCCCAGCGGCGAATGCAGGAGCTGGGCGTTGGCGAGCTCGTCCGCCATGAAGGCGGCGATCTCCTCGCGGCCCTGGTCGGTGTCGGCGCCGTGCGTGATCCAGCGCCACTGCTTGAGGTTGGTCGCGGCCTCCTTGGGGTTGTCCACGATGAGGAACGGCTTGTCCTGGTAGCCGTCGGCCAGCGAGCGCCGGAGGGCGTCGAGGTCCTCCCAGAGCCGCAGGTGGACGTCCGCCGCCGTGGGGCGGGCACGCGGGTCCGGGTCCAGCATCGCGGCGAGCAGCTTCGCCAGCCTGCCGGGGAGGCGGGAGTCCAGCGCGTCCACCATCCGCCTGTTCAGCTCGGCGTGGCGGGCCCGGACGGGCTCGGGCAGCGGCTCGGCGGTCAGCAGCGCGGGATCGCAGAACCAGTCCCACACGGTGGCGGCCAGGCTGAACACGTCGGAGGTGAACTCCTCCAGCATCGGAGCGGGGTCCCCGTCCGGGTAGAGGAAGCTCAGTCGCTCGGGTGGCTGGCACGCCAGCATCCGCAGGTCCGGCTCGGTGCCGTCCCCCACGAACAAGGCCCGCAGCTCAGGGAGGTCGACGTCCGAGTCCAGGGTGCGGCGCAGCAGGTTGCCGATCAGCGAGCTCATCTCGAAGCGGGCGATCCACAAGCTTGGCCGGTCCCCGGACAGGTCGGCCAGGATCGAGGACGGCCCGAGGCAGCGGTGCTGAACCCCGAGGTCGTGCAGTTCCATTAGGGCCTCGGCGAGCCGCATGAACTGCATGACCGCGAACATCGGATCGGCGCGCATGGCGTCGGCCGCGCCCGCGTCCGCGAGGGTGTGGTCAGAGCCGCGGGTGGCCACGAGCGCGATGCCCTTGGTGCCGACCCCGGCCTTGGCGGTGGACTCCGGCTCCTCGTAGCCCCCGTCCAGGAACTGCGGCAGGGCGGGCAGGGCGGACGCGCCGAGCCGGAGCAGGACGCGCACCTCCTGCTCCCATAGGAGCCCGCCGACACCGACGAGGCCCGCGTAGACGTGCAGGTCGGCGGGGCGGCCCTGGCCGTCCACCAGCCGGTAGCGGCGCAGCCGGCCGGCGATCAGGTCAGTGCCCTCCAGCCCACCGGGGCTCAACCGAAATGGCCCGTATTTCGCGGTCGCGGGATCGACGCACAGATAGTGGACGAGGCGATCGACGTCATCACCAGGGTTCACGCGGCTCCCTCCACTCGCCTCCATGGTGGTCGACCGCATCTGACCGGATCGCCCGCTGGCCGAATAAGGTCATCGACGGGAGGGGAGTGCACCGAGGCAAAGTGACCTCAGAGGACATCGAACGTACGGCTCAGGCTGTGAAACCTCATCGAGTTCCGCGACCTCTGCCGCTACGTAGCGGGTCCAGGCCCAGGCGCTGAGCCTCGGGATATGACCGCGGATGCCTTTGAGGCATGTCCTTCGACCGCACCGACTTCGGCCATGAGTGTCCGTGACATAGTGAGAACGGCCGCCGGCCGCCGGCCGCCGAAAGGTGCTCGCGGCCCTGGCAAGATCGACCATATCGTCCCGCCGTGCTGGCACGTGCGATCCGGATTCACAGGCTCACGAGACGACGAGGAGGTTGCGGTGCCGCTGGAAATCGGATTGTGGCGTGTCGACGACGAGCCGGTAAAGGTCCCCATGGCGTCGATGCCGTTGGAGTCGTGCCTTGAGCGCTGATCGAAGCCGACCCGAGCATACTCGGCCTACCGCTATTGCTCATCGGCCGCCAGGTTCCCACGGCCTACGGCACCTTCATCGACCTGCTGGGAATCGACGCGGAAGGCACGCTGCACGTACTGGAACTCAAGCGAGACCGCACACCCCGCGAGGTCGTCGCGCAGGTGCTGGACTACGGCTCCTGGGTACAGGGCCTTACCAACGAGGAGGTCCGCGCGATCTACACCCAGTACATGCAGGCCCGAGGCGAGGCCACCGAACTGGACCAGGCTTTCGCCGAATGCTTCGACTCCGGCCCTCCAGATGCCTTGAACACCGCCCATACCCTGACCGTGATGGCCAGTGACATCGACGCTGCGACTGAACGGATCGTGACGTACTTGGCTTCGGAGTACCAGGTACCGGTCAACGTGCTGTTCTTCCGCTACTTCGAAGATCAGGGCCACAAATACCTGGCGCGGACCTGGCTGATGGACGAGGCGAGAATGGCCGCTCCGGCGACGGGGCCCAAGAGCCAGAACAAGAAGGAGCCTTGGAACGGGCAGGACTGGTACGTCTCCTTCGGCGAAGAGGAAGGTATCCGGGACTGGTCGGATGCCCGTCGCTACGGCTTCGTATCCGCCGGCGGCGGGGATTGGTTCTCTCGAACTCTGCGGGCCCTCAAACCGGGCGCGAGAGTGTTCGTGTACATTCCCAAGGTGGGATACGTCGGTGTCGGCACGGTCTCACAGGAAGCCCAACCCTATGAGGATGCCGAACTGTTTGTTGGTGGTGTCCCGCAAAAGATGGCCGACCTTGACCTGGCCGGCGGCTACCGCCATGACCTGCCAGAAGACGGACAGGATCGCCGTGAATGGGTCGTCGCCGTGGATTGGCAGGCGACCGTTCCTCGCGATCAAGCGTTCTGGAAAACTGGTATGTTCGCCAATCAGAACTCTGCGTGCAAACTCCGGGCCCGCTTCACCCTGGACGAGGCCACCCGCTACTTCAAGATCGACGCCTAGTTCCCAGCGGCATTTCCGCGCGGCGCGGAAACTGACCGACGACGAGAATACCGGGTCGCGCGTCCGGACCGGGCAGGAACTCCCCGGCGATGCGCGCGTCACGGTATGCGGCCCCGGCCTGCGCATCCTCACGTCTGCGGACTGGTACTGGGTCAGCGGAGGGGAGGTGCGGCCTGCTGGGCGAGGCCCAAGGCGTACTCGGGCCACCAGGCACCGGCCGCCGGATCGACCACGCCGTACTCGGGGTCCTCCGGCCCGGCGGTGCCGCGGGTGCACTGGCCGTCGGATTCGCCGGGACGCTTGATCCAGAGGAAGGCGTCGACCAGGGGATCGCCGGTGCGGGTCGAGGGCCGGGCGCCCAGGCCGCGGCCCGGCGGGTTGCACCAGACCTGGGGGTCGGTGTATTTGTCCGCCGGCGGCGTCCAGGGTCCCTGGCCGTTGCGGCTGGTGTCCAGGACGAAGTGTGTGAGCCCGCGCGGATCGTCGGGGACGGTGGCCAGGTCGGTGTCGGAGCAAGTGGTCGCGCCCGTCTTCTGGCGGAAGCGCAGGCACTTGGACAGTCTGATGCCGTACGAGACCAACTCGTCGGTGCTGCGGTAGTTGGAGACGTTCAGCGCGAAGCCGTCGGCCTTGGCGATGCCGCCCTTGAGCAGGCGGCCGGCCATGCCGAGCTGGGCGCGCGGTTCGCCGTATCCGGCGTCGTAGTCGTTGAGCGGCTGCCAGTCGGAGTGGCCGGAGTCCACATAGACGCCGGTGCGCGGCAGCCGCTGCAGGGCGCCGATGGCGTAGTTGATCTCGCGGAAGCGTTCGTCGACCCGGGCCGGGTCCTCCGGCGTTCCGGTGGTTCCTCCACCGCCCTCGTTGCACCACGGCTCGCTGGGCAGCAGCGCCAGCCCGTCGGGCTCGACGATCACCACGGCCCGGCCGCCGCCGATCCCCTTGGCGAAGGCGTCGATCCAGGCGCGGTAGGCCGCCTCGCTCGGCGCGCCACCCGCCGAGTACTGCGAGCAGTCCCGGCCCGGTACGTAGTACGCGACCAGCACCGGAACGGCGTGCTGCTTGGCGGCCCTGACCATCGTCTGCCGCACCGCCGTCCGCACCTCGGCGGGGGTGCCGCCGGTGAACCAGATCGCCTGCGAGACCTTGGACAGGGCCCGCATGTGCGCCGCGTCGGCTTCGCGCCCCGCGGCCGCCCAGACGTCAGCCTGTCGCCCGGCGTTGGTCGTGGGCTCGACATAGAACCTGGCCTTCCCGGCCAGCGGATCGTCGTGCCCCAACGCCTGCGCCGGCTGGGCGAGAAGCGCGACGATGCTCGTCGTGGCGGCGGCGAGGATCCCGATGCCTCGTCTCATCCGGTACTCCAGACTCTCGGGGTGGTGGAGGAGGCGCACCCATGAGAACCGCTGACGTATCAGGCCATGCGGGACGAGTGAGGCTGACGTGGGAGCGCTCCCATGAAGGAGTCTGAGCAGGCTCCGAAGATCCGTCAAGACCCAACATCCCGACGATCGTCCGATCGTCCCTGCGCGGTGGCGCTGCCAGCGCGTCAGCGTCGTTGACCCAACCCCTACACGCGTCAAGGCGTTCAGCGGCCGTCAGTGACCGTGCCCGCCTACCCGCCGCGACAGACGGGCCACCAGGCCGCCCCACACCAGAAACACCGACGAGAACGTCGGCGACCGACGCCATGACGGTGGACAAGCCGCTGGCGAATCCGCTTCAGATGATATCGCCTCCGTGGGCAATAGGTCGACTGAACGCCGCGCAGGAACTCATTCATAGTCGAGCGACTGCCAATTAGCGACCGAAGTCGAAGAAAGGGTCACCATCCGGAAGGGGGCGTGGTTGCGGGAGGGGTTCCTGGTGTGCGGATGGGATTGGCGGCTCTTCGTGTACTCGAAAGGTGTCCTGGTCGACGGGGTCGGATTCCCTGCGGACGGCCTCGGCCAACTCGGCGTTCGGCCATCTCGTCGTGGAGTCCCAGGTGCACTGAGCGAATTGCGCCAGCACGCGGCGTGGGTAAATCGATCCGGAATTGTAGTGCAGGAGGGCGCCAGTGAAATCCGTCCCGGTGAGGTCGGCGCCGGTGAAAACGGCTCCCACCAGGTGGGCTCCGATGAACTTGGCCCGTACGAGCCTGGCGCCGTTGAAGCACCAGGAGCCGACCTCGGGGGCGCCGCCGAGATAGGCACCGGTCAGGTCGGCATCGGTGAGGTCGGCACCGATGAAATCGCCGACGATGCCGAAGTCGGCGTCGCGTAGATCCGCGCCGATGAGTTTGGCGCCGGTGAACTGGGCTCCCGCGCTCGCGGTCCGGGCCGGTTCGGCCCAGGAGAGATCGGCATGGCGCAGATCGGCTCCGCTGAGGTCGGCGCCTCTGAGGTCGGTGCCCTCGGGGAACCGGACGCCCCGCAGGTCGGCCCCACGCAAGTCCTTGCCGACGAGTTGGGCGATGGCCTCGGCACTGCTGTCATCGATCAGTTCTGCCAGGTTCTCCGGTGCGCCGGACGGTCGACTTTTCCCTGTCCGCTCGACGGTGATGGCGTCCTCGGGGACGACCCTTCCGTGCAGCGCATACAGATGGAAACCGTCGCGGTAGCGTAGCGCCGGACCTGTGCGGCAGTGCAGCACCAAGGGGTCTTCCCCGAGCCTTGGCGAGGTGGCGAGACGGATCTGGGTGGGACGCTCGCACACCAGGCATACTTTCTCGAAGGGCCACCAGCCACCGCAGGACTGGATGAGTTCCTTCCACAGCGCCAGCCTGTGATTCCACACCTCCCGGCGTCGTTTTCGGAAAAACCATCCGCCCTTCTTGCCTTGATGGCCGCTGAGCAGGGTCAGGAGGAACTCGCCCGGATCCGGCACACCGTGGGCGGCCGCGATCGCCTGGGGCTCTGGCGCGCCGAGCTCACTCCAGTTCCAATCGGGGTCCCCGCGGGGTGAGTCGATCCACACCAGCTGAGCCTGCGGCGCGCCGACCAGTTCATACAACCCGCGGATCGCCGCCTCGGCGGCAGACCGGTCGGCCGGTTCAGTGGATTGCCGTCCCGCCCAATCAGGTAGGCGAGTGGCCAGCCGGGCGATTTCAAGGCCGGCAATGTCCGGGTGGACATAGATCTCGGTGTTGAACGGGCGAGGCAGCGCCATACTCGCTCTCTATCACGGGACGCGCCACGCATCCAGGCCCCGAGCCGATGCGGCCCTCAGTCAGTCGGACGCTCCTAGCGGTACCGCCCATTTCCGGCAGACTAGAACCATCATTTGCGCATTTGCGTGCACCATCGAGAATGGAGACAGTCTCCGCATCTCATGCTCGTCTGCAGGGTGTGTGAACTCCCTGGCTGGTCCCGGCGCGTTGAGCGGTCAGCGGATGGTCGGGGCGCCCTGAACTCGGCGGTCAAGTCCAAACGCCTCGCACAAAACCGATCGAGCACGTGGAACTGTCCGGGATCAAGGGTAGGCGGGGCACGCCGTACGTATGGACCGCCGAACACGTCCGGTGCCGAGAGAATGGCGGGCAGTCACCGTTCCGCCCGATAGGACCGTGGTGGAACCCGGTCTCCGGTCCATGGCTCACACCGCCTGTCAGCACCAGCGAGCGACCAGCGGCAGATGAGGTAGTGCGGCTGCGGTGGCGATGTCTAGAGTCTGCGTCGTGACTGACACTGGAGTCGACACCGACAAGCGCGTTGCCGAGGCGTGGGCGCGGATCGAGGCCGGCCTGAGTCGCGTCCTGCCGGCTTCGCTACGGCAGTTCAATGCGCAGGCCACGGTACAGGCAATCGATGCGGTGGAGGCCGACTTGGCCATACCACTGCCCCAGGATTTCCGCGCCAGCCTCCGCATTCACAACGGAACCGGCCCCGGTGCGACACTGCTGCCCCCTGAGCCCAGCCCGGTACCGCTGACTTGCCTCTGCGACACCAACGAGATCATCGAGATGACCCGGATGTGGCGCGACAACTATCATCCGGAGCCGGACTGGGACGATCCTCAAGTCTGGGCATACCTGGTCGACACGAAGATGCTCTGGTTGAACGGGCCGGTACGGCCGATCATCGGTTCGCCCGGCGCAGTGGTCGTCGGCGACATGAATGGCGACGTACAGTGGCTGCTCGACTTTGATCCGGCCCCTGGGGGAACGCCCGGACAAGTGGTTCGGGTTGACGTCGAATGCGCCTCATGGGACGTGCTGGCTCCGTCCTGGACGCAGTTGCTCGTCCGCTACGCCGAAGATCTGGAAATGTACGCCGCTGATCCTGATAACTCGACTCTGGAGATCGGTCACCTCGGACCGGCCTGCGATTGGGGCAGCACGCCGACGGACTCTTGGGGGATGCGTCCCGCATGGCTCCAGGACGTTCAACATCGCAGCCCTTACCCGACATGACGGCCCCCCGCACCAGGGACCTCGCTCAAGATCGCAATCTTGGGCGAAGTCCCTGGTCAGGGTGGCGGTGGTCGGGGATTTGAACCCCGACCAGCCACACCGGTACGGCATATCAGCGCACCCGCTGGTACATGGCCGGCAACGCCAGGCGTGGCTCGGGAAGCTCATCCGCCCGGACCGGACTTGGGGGACCCATCGTCACGGGCCAGACGCCCTCCTCGGACTGGAAGAAGGCTGACACGCATACGCCCGTCCCACGTCAAGCCCCCTGTCCCGCCTGTTGCCGCACAACATCCTCCCGGCGTATCGCGGAGCGCATCCGGTTTGCATCGCTCCTGGAGACGCCATCCGGGACGCGCGGGAATAGGCCGCCGTCTTGTATCTGCTTCAGCTCACGTGGCGAACATCGTGGATATCTCACGGGCAGACGACGTCGGCACCTCCTCCCCGGAACCGGCGTGGGAGATGTCGGGCATGGACCATGTCCAGCTGCCGGCGGGCGCGGTGCTCACCGAACCGCCGGTCCCGCTGTGGGCGTTGGTGCTGGATGGCGAACTCACGCTCGAGGCGGCGTTCGAGGCGCAGTCGCTCGCCGAGGGGGACGCCGTCCTCATCGACGCCCGCACCGCTTACCGGCTCACCGCGTCGGAGCGGCACGAGGAGTCCGCCCTGGTCGTGGCGGACCTGCGCATGGCCGTCCCGGTCCGTCGGCTGCCCAGTCCGCTGGTGGTCCGCGGCTTCGGCACCCGGCACGGCGGCGTCATGGCGCTCGTCACGCAGTGCCCGCTCGAACGCGCGTGCCGGCCGACCCTGTTCGCCGCCAGCTACGGCAACCTGATCGGCGCGGCGATGACCACCTCCTGGCAGGAGGACCAGGGCGGCGACGCCGGACCTTCCGACGAGGCCGTCACCGCAGTGGTGGCCGCCGTGACCGCCCGCCCGGCCGAGCCGTGGACCGTCGAGGGGATGGCCCGCCTGGTCCATCTGTCGCGTTCCGCCCTGGGCGAGCGGTTCCGCCGCGCACTCGGCCGCGGACCCGCGGAGGTGCTCCGGGAGATCCGGATGCGGGAGGCGCGCCGGCTGCTCGCGGACCCCTCGCGTCCGGTGGAGTACATCGCGTCCGCCGTCGGGTACGGCTCCACCGCCGCCTTCAGCCGGGCGTTCTCGTCCCACCACGGTGTCGCGCCGCAGGCCTGGCGGGAGCCGTCACCCGCGCGGGACGCGCAGCGCGGCGAAAAGCAGCCCGGCCGCCGCGGCGAACCCCGTGCCGAGCAGGAAGGCCGCCTGCACGCCGCGGGCGTCCAGGAGCGCGCCTCCTGACGCCGACCCCAGCGTGATCGCCACCTGGAACGCGGTGACCTGCAACGAAAGGGCCGACTCGGCGCGTTCGGGCTCGACGCGGGTCACCCATAGCTGGGTGGCGACCGGGACCATGTTGAAGGCCAGGCCCCACACGACGACCCCCGCGGCCAGCACCGGCAGGGATGGCGCGGTCGCGGTGACCAGCAGGCCGCCGGCCAGCAGCAGCGGGGCCGCGGCGACCACAGCGCGCAGCCGTCCCGCGAACCGCCCGGCGGCGAGGTTGCCCGCCAGCCCGCCCACGCCCCAGGCCAGCAGCAGCCATACCGTGGCGCCCGCGTCGACGTCCTCGATCGCGACCCGGACGAAGGGGTAGGCGGCGAAGTTGCCGAACGCGACCAGGACCACGCCCAGCACCCCGGCCATCAGCCACCGGTTGGCGAGCGCCGCCCGCAGCATCGCCATTCCGGCGGCCGGGTGCGGGGGCACCGGCGGCAACGTCAGGGCCACGGCCAAAGCAGCGACGATGCCGAGGGCCGCCGCGACGCCGAACACCAACCGCCAGCCGACAGCGTCGCCGAGCAGGGACGCCAACGGGACGCCGCCGATCGTCGCGAGGGTGACGCCCAGCGCGATGGACGTTGAGACCACGTTGTCGCGTCCCGGCACGGCGCGGGTCCCGGCGCCGAACGCGAACGACCAGTACCCGGCGATGGCGACGCCGAGGACGAGCCGACCGAGGAGCAGGACGGCGAAACCGGGGGCGACCGCCACCGCCAGGTTCGAGACGGCCGCCGCGACCAGCAGCCCGGTCAGGACCGTGCGCCGGTCGGTCCGCGGCAGCAGCACCGCGATGCTGGGGGCGGTGACCGCGCCCGCGACCGCGGTCGCCGCGACCGCCAGACCGGCGGTGCCCTCGCTGACTCCGAGGTCGCCGGCCATCGCGGGCAGCACGCTCGCCGGCAGGAACTCGCTGGCGACGAGCACCGCGATCCCGGCAGCGAGGGCGACGATCGGTGACCAGTTCGTCGAGCCGCCGGACCGTGCCGGGGACTCGGGCGGCGAAGTGTCTGCGGACGGCGGCGAGGACTGAGGCGTGGACATGCCGTCCAGCCTCGCCTCCTCCGCGCCGCCGCAGTTGATCGCGTGACGCGCATGGTTGATCGTCTGACCGGTCTGCGCGGTACGCGATCGTCGATGCGGGCACCGCGCAGGCCACTCTCCGACACCTCCGGCTGATGCCCCAGGCTCAACGCCGAACGCCGGGGCGGCGGCAGATGAGGGTGTCCACAGTCCTCAAGGGCTGGGTCATGATCGGCTGTGTGACAGGACGAGTCGAGGACGCGATCCGGGTGGCCGTCTCTCCCGGGGAGCGGTCGGCGACCCCGTCGGGACGTGGCCGCCTCACCGCAGCCCGCTACACCACCGACGGGCTGGTCCTCCTCCTCGGTCAGAAGGAAGCATGGACACCGTCGCCGTGGCGGGCGGTGGAGGAGGTGCCGGATCTTCTGCGGGGACGCGGCTGGATACTGATCGGCAGCGCGTACTCGGTGGACGCCAAGGTTGGAAGCCTGGACGAGCACCTGAAACGGTTCCTCAAGCGGGCCACGGCAGGCTCCTGAAGTTCGGCGCTGGCGGCGACGGCCGCCTTTGGACATGGCAGGGGCGATCTCCCTGGGGAGATCGCCCCTGCCACGTTCTCATGGGTCGGCGGTTCATCGTCCTTGGCGGAAGATGGCTCCGTCTGAGGAGGACTCGTCCGCAGGCCGCAGCTGCCCCACGCCCCACAGTGTGGTCGTCCTCGGAACCAGGGCGAGGCCGTCGACGTAGGCGGTACGGCTCCCGGCCTGGACGACCGAACTTGACCACGTGCCGTTGGAAGAGCGGTGCATCAGCACCGGTGTGTCGCGGCCCGACTCTCGCGGCTCGCCGTCTCCGGAGATCCACAGCCCGCCGCGACCGTCGGCTGCGGCGACCCGCGGACGCCAGTTGCCCGGCACGTCCACCTTCTGCCACCGGTTGCCGTCCCAGCGCGCGGCCACAGGGAGTTCCGTTGTGCCATGGTCGTCGGTACGCGAGACCGTCCCGGTCACCCAGACTTGCGTGGCCGACACTGCGACCACGTCCGACAGGAAGACATGCTGGGAGGGCTCTCCCTCGCCGCCCTGGACGTCGTCGGGCAGCGCGGCGCCGGCCGGTATCTGGGTCCAGGCCGTGCCGTCGTAATGTGCGATCACCTTGAAGCTGTCCGAGGCGTCGTTGCCGATCGCCCAGATGTCGCGGGCCGACACCGCGCTGGCCCGTTCGATGCTGTACGGCAACTGGACCTGAGTCCACTGGCGGCCGTTGAAGTGCCAGGTGCCCACGCCGGCGTCGCGGCGATTGTCGCTGAAGACCCATGCCTTGTTGCGGCCCGTCGCGGTCACGCCGCTGACGACGCCGGTGGCCCATCGGTGCGCGATCACCCATTTGCGGCCGTTCCAGCGCAGTGCGTACGAGCCCCTGGAAGCACTGTCGCTGTCGCCGACCGCCCAGGTGTTGGAAGCGGATGTGGCGCTGGCCTCTCGGATCTCCCCGGGCAGTCCGGCGGGCACTGGCACGTCGCGCCAGGCCCTGCCGTTCCAGTGCTGCGCGACGATCCGGTCGTGCTGGTCACCGGTGACGAACGTCCAGGCGTTGCGCGGGCCGGCGGCCGTGACCGCCGACATGGAGTCGTACTGGCTGAAGTCGTTGGTCTTCACCAGCCGCCAGGGCTGCGGCTGTGCGGCTTGCGCCGGTGGTACCGCTCCCACAACCGCCAAGCCCAGCGCGAACATTGGCACTGGCGTGAGATGACGGAGCTTGAAGGTGATGCGTGAATGCCGCATCGTTCCCCCGATCGGGAAAGGGCTGAAACGGTCGTCTATAGGACACTTGGTGCGTTCCGTTGGAGCACCCGATACCGGAAACGGCCACCGCGTCAACCGCTCGTCTTGATCATTCGTCCGGTATCCAAGCCGGCCGCGGATGCAGCCCGATCTCCGCTGATGTCGCCCGATCCCGCCTTGATCGTCAGGGTGAGAACAGCCGGCTCCGCAGGCGGTCGGGCCAGACCGAGGACGGGGCGATCCGCAGCCAGGTGCCACCGAAAATAAGGCCCACAAGGCAGCCCAATCCTGCCAAGACAAGCCCGTTACCGGGTTGCACAAAAGATTTCCTGCTAACCAGCGCAAACGCCCAGGCCGGGTGCGCCAGAACGACCATCCGTGCGCCGAAGATGTGGCCCTGGATGTTTCGAGTTCGGGCACCACCCTCAACGATCACCGCTCGGTGGCTGTGCGCACGCAAGCCCGTGTGACGTTGACAGAGAGTCGGCTTCGCCGGGCAGCGTGACGGCCCCCGGTCGGCGGCAGAAGAGGACGTCCACGCTGCTTAGTAAAGCCATCGGTCGAGCACCGCGGGCCAGAAGTGAGTCCGGTGGTCGCCGTCCCCGACGGCGGGCGGGTCGAGGGCCCTGATCTGTTCCAACAGGTCGGCGAGTTCAGCCAGTGCCTCCTCTTCGGCCTGTCCGTCTTCGTCCCAGTGGCCGATGACGGTTGAGCCGGTGAGCCAGCTGCCGACCAGGTGCAGCGAACACAGCCAGTGGTTGATCGTCGAGTTGACGAAGCACGCACTGCCGTCCGGCAATCCCAGTTGCAGTACCTCGCCGCTCCCCGGCGTGGCGCCATATTCCCAGACCACGTCCGCTACCTCGTTATTACATGACGCCAACCGGTACACCGCCGGCTCCGCGGAGAACGACACCGCATCCACCAGATCATCGATCAGCGGCACGCCACAAGTGACCAGAGCCTCCTTCTGCGGCTCGGGAACCCGCCAGGTCGCCAGGTCGGATCCGGCGGCACGCACCACCCGCTCGGCACCGGCCCAGGACGCAACCGCTTCGAACGCGGGAGGAACCGGGAGATCACCACCAAGCACGCTACGGAGGATATCCAGGTAGGGACTCACACGCCGCCGTCCCGTAGTCGCCGCCAGAGCCGACCATCGACGGAGCACGCGAACTGCGGCAGATCCGGATACCGAAACGCGGGCGGTGGCCGTGGCATCAAGCGACGCAGAACTCGTTGCCCTCGGGGTCCTGCATGACGACGTGGCCAAGCACGTCGCCGTACCACTCCTCGCGGATCATCGTCGCGCCGGCGGCGACCAACTCGGGGACTTTCTGCCGGATCAGTCGGGCGCGCTCGACCATCTCCCAGGGGCCTGGGCCAGCCACCCGAACATCGATATGCATGCGGTTTTTGCTGGACTTGCCCTCGGGCACCTTCAGGAAACTAATGGCGGGGCCCCGGCCATCCGGGTCGACGATGGACGCGTTATCGGGCTCGTCGAAGCCAGATTCCTTGACATAGCCGAGGGCCAGCGCCCAGAAAGCCGCGATCCGCTGCGGATCGTAGGCATCGCATCCCAAGGTCCAAAAAGTCGCCATGACACCAACGTACGGGGGCCGCGACCCACTGTCATCGGCATGAGCGGGCGTTCGGCCCTCGAGAAGAGTCGGCTGCTGAAGGAGGTGGTCGATCGGGCGCCGGTGCTCGGGCACCTCAAGCTCGTGGAGTTGCGCGACAAGCACGCGCGGGACCCTACGACGCCGTTCTCCAGATCAATAAGCCGCGTCCCGCCGCGGAGAAGCCGAGCGAACTCCTTCAGCGGCTGTTGGACGCCCGCGCGCTGTCGCCACGGGAGTTCCGCACGGGAGGCAAGCCGACTCGCAAGCAGACGCAGCCCATCTCGCCCGCAAGAGTGAGGAAGGTCCATGCGGTGCTGTCGTCAGCCCTACGCCCTCTTGTACCTGGTTGCCTTCCGTGGTCTGCGACGAGCCGAGGTCGCGGGGCAGTCCCGGCAGGACACCGACCTGACGGAGGCTGGGACGATCACCATCAGGGAGACGCTCGCCGCCGGAGCGGACATCTGGGTCGACTCGGGCCGTGTGTTCACCCGAGCGGACGGCAGGCCCCTCCGTCCTCAGTGGATCTCCACGCGGTTCGACGACCTCGGCGGCCCGCTGCCGCCGATCCGCTTCCACGACCTGCGGCACGGAGCGGCCACGCTGGCGCTGCTCGGCAAGGTCCGCATGAAGCTGATCAGTGAGACGCCTGTGGCACTCGCGCCACTCGTTCACCGCTGACACCTACACCTCGGTTCTTCCGGAGGTGTCGAGGGCCGGTGCAGAGGCCGTCGCGGCCGTCGTGCCTCGCATGTCCGCCGATGACGCGACAGACGAGCAAGCGAAACCATCGGTCCCGCCGAACGTGATCTCGCTGGCGGACCGGCGCAGAAACCGAACCGAACACGCAGGGTAGTCATCCTGCTGATCCATTTCGGGGCTATGACCTGGGCTCGGTGACGCCTCCACGACATCTCGTGCTCACCACGTGCTATCCAGGGCCAACAAAGCGGACATCCCGGAACGCGACAGGGACTTCGCTCAAGATCGCAATCTTGGACGAAGTCCCTGGTCGGAGTGGCGGAGGATCGGGGATTTGAACCCCGGATGGGCTTGCACCCAAACCGCATTAGCAGTGCGGCGCCATAGACCGGACTAGGCGAATCCTCCAGGAGCCATCGGGCTCAGGACAGGCTACCGGTTCGGCGAGCCAACCGGCAAAGTCTGACCCGTGGCCTCGACAGCATAGTCGGAAACAGGTCCGTGCGGCGCGCTCCCGGGGCCGCGGGAGCGGATCGCGTCGGCCGTCAGCCGCCGAGCCGGAAGCCGGTGAACCCGCAGGCCTCGGCCAGGTCGTTGCCGTGCTGGCGCATTCCCGCGAGGTCGGGCTGGCGCGGGGTCGTGCTGCCGGACTGGACCTGCCGCAGCATCGACGCGGTCTCGTCGAGGTCGCCCGCGAAGGCGGTCGCGGCGGTCTCGACGTCACCGCCGGCGCTCTGCCCCTCGGACCGCACCTTGGCGGCCGTGTCCGAGAACTTCTGCGCGGTGGCCGAGGCGCCGCCGGGCGTCGTCATCGACATGCCGCTGGTGGAGAAGCTCCGCAGCTCCGTCTCGATGTTCTTGCAGGCGGTCGTCTTCTTCCCGCCGGCGATGGCGTCGACCGCGCTGCAACCCGTGGAACCGAGCATCAGGCCACCGACGGCGAGGACGCCGACCAGCTTGGTGGCGGACATGCGCATGGGGATTCTCCTTCAGGGGGATGGGCTTTCGGACGGGCTACACCCTCCCAGGTCAGACCCGCCTCAATCCCCCCTTTGGCGTACCAGCACCCCCAAGGGTTCCGTGACTCAAGTCACACTCCCTGCCCCCGGCATCCACCAACCGATTCGCGGTCAGGTCCCTGGAGCCGGTACAGTAACTCCGGCAGGCACCCGTAGCTCAACGGATAGAGCATCTGACTACGGATCAGAAGGTTAGGGGTTCGAATCCCTTCGGGTGCGCACGGGTCAGAGGCCTCTTCCAGTTCCGGGAGGGGCCTCTTGCGTGTGCCATGGGAGCCACCGGGGGTCGATCAGGCCCCAGAGACGGCGCCGCTCACGGTCTCAGCCGTCGCACGGCCATGGCCGGGGCGAACGTGTCCATCAAGTCTCGGTGCGCCGGATGGGTCTCACTCTCCGCCAAGGGCGCCGGCTCGTTGGCAACCGGGCTGCTGGTCCGTACCGGAGAGCCCGAGGAGGTGACCCTCTGGGCGCCTGTGCCGCCTAAGGGCCGTTGCCGAGGCCGAGGAGGCGACGCTCACGGGTGCGGACGCCGCTCCGGCAGGAGTCGTGAAGTGCGCGAGCCGACGCTTTCGGTGCGCCTTGGGGACGTCGACCGTCCCGGCGTCGAGGCGACCACGCGTGACCGGCCGCACCTGGTCATCTTCTGCCCTCGGTTGGTGCGAATTCGTTGGACGGCAGTGAGTGCGATGTCCAGGTGATCAGCAGAGCGCGGGGCGTCCGGTCATGAAAAGGGCCTGGTACTGGTGGTTCTGGACTCTCCGCCATTACCGGATGCGGCCCGCGGCGCTGGGTGGTGCGGCTCTGGGGGAGAGCGAGGCGGCGATGCCGCGCGAAGTCATCCGGTCGGTGGATTCACTCGGCGGCGCCTGCGATCTATGATTCTCCCTCTTTGTGCGAATTTGAGGGGATTCTATGTCTGCGAAAGCCAAGCTCCGGGGGCATCTGAGTGCTCATATGAACGACGGCGAGACGGTCGACGTTGCGGTCGTCGCCCAGCTCAAGCGAGGGATGAAGCAGCACCTGACCAAGAATCTGGCGGCCGGGCTGGCCACGGGACTGGTGACGACGGCGGCCACAGGCGGTGCCGGTCTGTTCGTCTTCGCCTCTATGCCGGCCGTGTGGGTCGTGGTGACCTCTCAGCGGGTCCTGATGTACGCCAAGACCAGCAGCGCCTCCAAGCCGGGCGATCTGGTGTTCGAGGCGCCCCGCCAAGCCCTCACCGCCACGATGAAGTCCAGGCTGTTCACTCAGGTCGTTATCGCCGACCGCAGCGACGGCCAATCACTTGCGCGGCTGAATCTGGGGCTCAGGAGAAAGTCCGCTCAGAGCATTGTCGGTTCTGTCGAGCGCTGACTGGCGCGTCCCGGAGACAGCGCACGGCACGGGCGGGATGAGAGTCGAAGCAAGCGCGCGACCGCGCCGACCGGCCGCGCCCGGCGGCCGTGAGCGAGGAGGAGCCGTGAGCACCGCACCTTCCGACAGAGAACTGTGGGAGGCGTTCGTCCAGGCTGAACGCGAACTCCACCGCCGTCAGGCGGCCTTCTTCCAAGACGTCCAGGACAGGCTTGAGATCCTCAGGGCCGCTTTGACCGAAGGAGGCTGGGAGCAGGCCACCGCCCTCAGCTTTCTCGGGACGTTCTCAGGAGACGGGCAGGAACTCCTCCCTCAGCTTGTCGCTCTGTCCATGTCAGATGCCTTGGCCTTGGCCGCCCGGCGGGCCATCGGCCGCATTCCGCGCGACCGGCTCGAACCTCTGCTTGCGCCACTCATCATGGACGAGCTCGACTCGGCCGACTGCGACGACTTCCGCCGCCTCGCGGAGCTCCTCGCCCATATCGGAGCATGGCGACTGCTGGAGCAGCTCGTCCACCGCGCTCGGGCCAACGGCGACCCCGACTTCAGGGAAGTAGCCGAGGACTTCACCGATGAATATGGGCCGATGTGGCTCCCGAGGCCAAGGGGCATGTCAAGGAACCCGTGACGCTGTCCCACGGGGCGTCCCATTGGCTTCACCATTCCAGGACTGCGCGTGCGGGTGTGTCAGCGGCCCAGCGCTTGGCGGACGGTCAGCGCGTGGCGGGTTTTGAGGCGCCGCAGTTCCCAGAGGCTCACCGCTGTGACCGAGAGGGGGCCGCCGAGGATCACCGCGATCCGCGCCGGTACCGGGAGGCCGTGGTAGTCGTTCGAGATCAGGTCCCCGATCGCGAGTTCCCAGACCAGGACGGTAGCGATGACCGGGGGCAGGACCTCGTGGATGTCGGCGGTCCGGAGCACGTTCACCACCGCGATGGCGCCGCCCCAGATCACGAACGCGATCGCCCACAGCGTCCAGAGGGCGGCGATGACCATGACCAGGAGCTTCATGTAGACGCCCGGGGACGGCTTCTCGTCGTCGCCGATGAGGCCGCCTTCCGGCATCACGTGGACGAGAACATAGACGAGCAAGACCGTGCCGACAAGAGCCAGCAATGCTCCCAGCGGCTTCAGCGACCTCCGCAGGTACAGGCCGCGCATGTGCGGACGGCTTCCGAGGATGAACGCGCCGACGACGACCGGGAACGTGGCTGGTAGCAGGGCCGCGGACGTCGCGATCTGGTCGGCCCGGTCGTAGGCCACGGACTTGGCGTCAGAGGCGACGCGGTAGGTCACCATGACCCACACGACTGCGATGAGACCGACCACCGCGCGCAGGACCTGGACCTTCCGCACCACCGGATCGTCCACCCGGCCCGGGCGGGCCGCCCTGGCCACCTGGCGTGCGGCCAGGATCGGGTTGAGCAGCCGGAGCACCCGCCACGTGCGCGACGGCGGCCGGGGCGGTCCGGGCGGTGGCCCGGGCGGCGGCCGCCATTGGGGTCCGGGCGGTGGTCCGGGCGGTCGGCCCCACTGCGGGCCGGGCGGCGGTCCCCACTGCGGGCCGGGAGGCCCGCCGTACGGCCGCCCCGGTTGCTGCCCGCCGCCGTACGGGCCCCACGGGCCTTGACCAGCACTCATCGACGTCCCCCGAACCATTGAGGATGCGGCCGGACGCTCATGGTACTGGTCTAGATCACATTCAATCCGGAAATAGGCGAGGAGGTGCGATCGACGAACCGATCGGACGGGCCCGGCTGATCATTCCGGAATGCGCGGATCGGAGGAGTCCGGTCGGGGGCAGCGACCGCATGACGCCTGGCGCGGCCCGACCGCCGGACTCGGACGGTCGGCGGGGCGCGAGGAGAGCGTCAGCGGCGGGAGTGGCGGATCTTCAGGCGGCCGAAGCCCATGGAGCCCGTGATCCTGATCTTGGGGCCGCCGGGGCGCGCGGGGTGGCGGGGCGTGTAGCGCGCGTCCTTCAGACCGGTGTGCAGGCCTTCCGTCTCGACGATGGCGTCGCGGGGGACGGTGATCTTGGCTCGGCCGGTGCCGACCCGCAGTTCGATGTCGACGACCGGGTGCTCGATGATCGCCTTGGACAGGTCCAGGTCCACGTTCCCGAAGGCGGACTCGACCTTGAGGGAGCGCGGTACGCGCCAGGCGCCGCGGCGCTTGATCCGTCCGGTGGCGGCGCCGATCGTGGAGGTGGCGCCCGCCTCCTCGTCCGGGAGTGCGGCCAAGGGGGTCGCGAGGTCGCCGCGGGTCCGGGCGCTGAGAACCTGGTCGAGGCGTTCGTCCATCTCCTCGTGCGAGATGTGCCCCTTGGCGTACGCCTCTCGCAGACGCTGCACGGCGGTTTCGCGGTCGTCGTCGCCGACGAGGCGCGCCGGATCTTCAGGACGGGGGGTCACGAACTCACCCTAGCGCCGCACTTGTCGGGCGAGGAGACCGCGAGCCGGCCGGCCCAGGCGGGCTCGCGAACTGATCAGCTGCGCGGCGCCCGGGGGCCGTGGCGGATCAGCGTGGATAGGGGCCGGTTCGGGAGGTCAGGGCCGTGAGCGGCTTCCCGACGCCGAGGAAGGTGCGGCCCGTCATGCCGTTGATGATGCCGGCGGCGGAGGCGTACCAGGCGCAGATGGCGGTCAGGACGCCGAGGTAGCCGCCGATCTTGATCGTGGTCTCGCTGGTGGCGAAGTTCCCGATGAACAGGATGATCTCCGTGGCCTCCAACGCGACGAACACCGCCAGGACGGCCTGGTTGACCTGCGTCGCCCAGAACATCATGTAGGTGTTGAAGATCGCCCAGGCGAGCAGGATCCAGGCGAGGTCGTTGGCCTCCTCGGCGGGGCTCGCCCCGCCGGCGACCAGGACGACGTACAGGCCGAGGCCGAGCCAGAAGCCGCCGTAGGACGAGAAGGCCGTCGCGCCGAACACGTTGCGGTTGCGGAACTCCCACATTCCGGCCAGGAGCTGGATGAGGCCGCCGTAGGCGAGGGCGTAGCTCAGCCAGGCGTCGGTGCCGTCGGTCCATCCGGCGTTCTTGACCGAGAGGAGGAACGTGGTCAGGGCGAACGCCGCCAGGCCCAGCGGCGCCGGATCGGCGGCCGCGGGCGGGGTCTGCGGTGTGGACTCTTGCTCGACGTGGGTCATGGTGCCTCCTCACTGGAGTCCCATCGCCTTGTCTCGCTCGGTCTCGGCCGGACAGGGATGGACGAAGGAATGCGGACAACGGACGTCCGGGCGCCCCTGATGGGACCGTTATCGCGTCGGCCCCAGTTTCGGATCATAACTCCGCTTGCGCTCCAGGTCAGGGGCCCCTTCATGGGGTAATCCAGGCATATCCCCATTAAGCGCATCAGCTGCGAGCGGGGGTGCGGAATATCGCTTCGCGATATGCAGAACTATTTTCCGCGCACGGGGCGTTTTCGAGCCGGATGAGGAAGTCCAGGCGAATTCCGGGTGGTGTGGCCGGGCAAGGCTTGGTGAAGGCGTTGCCGACTACTTGACGACGGCGGAGCTGAAGGTGGGCGGGTCGCCGAGATGCCCGCGGTGGGACCGGGGACTGCTCCCGTCGACGTCCACCACGCCCAGTTCGGCGCCGAGCTCCGCCCCGATGTGGACCTGCCCGCTCCACCGCATGAGCTCAGGGTGCCGGGCGAGCGCGTCGATCACCCGGCCGCTGAACTCGGCGGACTCCGCGCCCGCGGCGAACGACCTGTACCGGTCCGGGACGCCCTCGAAGAGCGCCTTGTTCCGTTCGGTCTTCAGCAGACCCATCCATAGCGAGATGACGGCGACGTTGTAGGGCTCGAAGTCGACCGCCATGTCATGCGCCATCTTGTCGACGGCGGCCTTGCCCGCGCCGTAGGCCGGGCCGTGCATGTAGCAGCGTCCGCCGAAGGACGAGGTGTTGACGACGAGGCCCGCGTTGTTCCGCACCAGCAGCGGAGCGGCGTAGTAGCCGGCCACGTAGGCCGAGCGCATCCCCACGTCGAACATGCTCTGGAGCGCCAGCGGCTTCTCCCAGAACGGCCCCTTGCGGGTGAGTCCGTCCGGGATCGTGAACGCGTTGTTGACGAGGATGTCCAGCGCGCCGTGCTCGCGTTCCACCCGCTTGAACAGCTCCGCCACCTGCTCGTCGTCGGAGTGGTCGCAGATCACGGGCACGCCGGTGCCGCCGCGGGCGTCGATCTCCTCGGCCGTGGCGAAGACCGTGCCGGGGAGGTCGGCGTCGCCCTCGGCGCGCGTCCGTCCCGTCACGTACACCGTCGCCCCGGTCGCGCCGAGGGCCAGCGCGATGCCCTTCCCGGCGCCGCGGCTGGCTCCGGTGACCACGACGACCCGGTCTTCGGTAAGGCTCACCTGGCGCTCCCAGCGAGGAATACGAGCATGGCCGCCGTGGTCTCGGCGGGCTTCTCCATCTGCATCATGTGGCCGGCGTTCTTGATCATCTGGACGCCGCGGACGTCGGCGTGGTGGTCGCCAAGCCTGTTCAGAGGGTCGTCGCCGTGCCAGCTCTCGAGGTCGGCGTCCTGCTCGCTGCCGATGAAGTAGTACGGGACGGGGTTCTTCCGGTCGCCGTAGGACTTGCGGTACTCCCAGGACAGGTCCATCGCCCGGTACCAGTTGAGCCCGCCCGTGAAGCCGCTGCGGCTGTAGGCGTCGACGTAGAACTCCAGCTCCGTCTCGGTCAGCCACGACCAGGGGAGCGGCGGCGTCTCGGGAAGGGCGTCGATATAGGACGTTCCGGGAGGTTGCCGCCAGACGTCGAGGTAGTGGTAGTCGCTGGAAAGCGCGTAGAAGACCTTGCGCAGGAACTCGCGGGGCGCGGCGGCGAGGTCGCGGTCGGCGACGCCGGGTTCGGCGAAGTAGTGGATGTGGTTGAAGTGCCGCTTCGCCTGGCGGGCGGCGAGCGTCAGCGGCGACTCCTCGCTCGGCGTGAAGAAGGGGTTCTCCAGCCCGATGATCGCGGCGACGCGGTCCGGGGCGTGGTACGCGAGGTCGTAGGCGGCGAAGAGGCCGAAGTCGAGCCCGCTGAAGACGGCCCGCTCCTCGCCGAGGTGGTCGAGGAGGCCGGTGAGGTCGCCCACGATCCGGTCGACGTCGTACTCACGGTGGTCACGCGGGCCGCTGGTGTGCCCCATTCCGCGCATGTCGGGCGCGACGACCCGGAAGCCCGCGTCGGCGATCGGCCCGATCTGGTGGCGCCAGCTGAACCAGATGTGCGGGAAGCCGTGCAGGAGGACGACGAGCGGCCCCTCCCCCTGCTCCACGTAGTGGACGTCCAGGCCGTTCACGCGCGCGTACCGATGACTCCAGCCGGACATGCTGCGGTTCCTTCGGTTCGGGGAGCCGACCTTCGGACTGTGCAGGACGGCGTCGCCACCGGCACCGGCGTGTCCCGCTCAGTGGGAACCGAGCGTGATGCGGACGATCGTCCCTTTGGACGGCGCGGACAGCAGTTCGGCCCGTCCTCCATGGGCGGCGGCGATGGCGGCGACGATGGGGAGGCCGAGGCCGGTGCCGCCCTGCGCGCCCCGGTGGAAGCGTTCGAAGGCGCGCGCGGCGTCCTCCGGGGACATGCCCGGCCCCTCGTCCGCCACCTCGATCAGGCCCGGCGCCAGACGGACGGTGGTGGGCGTTCCGGGGGGTGTGTGGGCCCGCACGTTGGCCAGAAGGTTCGCGAAGACCTGGCGAATGCGGGCCTCGTCGACGGTGGCGGCCAGAGTGTCAGGGGCGTCCAGCACGATGGGACGGTCGGGGTCGGCGGCGGTCGCGTCGGCCACCGCGTCCCTGGCGAGGGCGACGAGGTCGGTGCGGACGGGGTGCAGCGACGCCTCGCGGTCGAGACGGGCGAGTTCGAGGAGGTCGGTGACGAGGCTGTTCATCCGACGTGCCTCCTCCTCGATGCGGCGCATCGCGTCGGGCAGCTCGTCGGGCCCGAGGGCGCCGTGCCGGTACAGCTCCGCGTAGCCCTGGATGGTGGTGAGCGGCGTCCGCAGCTCGTGGGACGCGTCGGCCGCGAACTCGCGGACCCGGGCCTCCGACCGGCTGCGCGCCCAGAACGCCTGCTCGATCCGCTCCAGCATCACGTTGATCGCGGAGGCGAGGCGGGCCGTTTCGGTGCGCTGCCCGGGGCCGGGCATGCGGGCGCGCAGGTCGCCGCCCGCGGTGATGGCGTGCGCGGTGGCGGCCATCCGGCCCAGCGGCAGCAGGCCGCGGCGGATGAGCCACCGGCCGAGCACGAGCAGGACGGCGAGGAGCAGGGCGGCCGTGGCGATCTCGGTCAGGACGAGGTTGCGGACGGCCGCGTGGATCTCGGTGAGGGGGGCCGCCACGACGATGACGCCGTTCCGCGACGGACGCGCCACCGCGCGCAGACCGGGCAGGGAGAACGGTTCGAGGGTGCGTGCGCGGGCGGCCAGCTCGTCGGGGCCCAGCCGCCGCACCTCCCGCACCGCCTGCTCGGGGGCCGGCGCGTCGCCGCTGAGGACGCGGACCCGTCCGGCCGGGCCGACGGCCAGCACCACGAACTGCGCGGGGGCGACCCCCTGCTCCGGGAGGCCGGGGCGCAGGAGGCGCGTGACGGCGCGGTCGCGGGTGGCCTGGAGTTGCCCGTCCACGCGGTGCATCAGGTACCCGTTCAGGACGAGCGCGCTGACCAGGCCCATGATCGCCAGCCCGGCGGTGGTGATGGCGAGCAGGCCGGTAAGCAGCCTCGCGTTGAGCGTCATGGCCGCAGCGCGTAGCCCACCCCGCGCTGGGTGTGGATCAGCGGGGTGCCGAGCGGATCCAGCTTGCGGCGCAGGTAGCTGATGTAGGTCTCGACGACCTGCGGGTTGCCGTGGTCCCAGCCCCACACGCCGTCGAGGAGCTGGGCGCGCGAGAGCACCATGCCCGCGTTGCGCATCAGGTAGGCGAGCAGCCGGAACTCGGTCGGGGACAGCTCGACGGGGACGCCGCCGCGCCGCACCGTCCAGTGCGCCTCGTCGAGTTCGAGGTCGGCGACGCGCAGCACTGGCCCGGCGGAGGGCGCCGGCGGGGCCGCCCGGCGAAGGACGGCCCGCACCCGGGCGATCAGCGCCTCGATCGAGAACGGCTTGGTGACATAGTCGTCACCGCCGAGCGTGAGGCCTCTGACGGTGTCGGACGGCGTGTCCCGCGCGGTCAGGAAGATCACCGGGACCTGGTCGCCGTCCGCGCGCAGTCGCCGGCACACCTCGAAGCCGTCGAGGTCGGGCAGCATGACGTCCAGCAGGACGAGGTCGGGAGGCGCCTCGCGGACGGCCCGCAGCGCCTCCTCGCCCGTGCCGGCGGTGGCGGTCGCGAAGCCGTGGAAGCGCAGCGCGACCTCGATCAGGTCGCGGATGTTGGCCTCGTCGTCCACGACGAGCACCCGCTGGGTCTCGCTCATCCGCTCCCGCAGCCCGTTCCCTCGCCCGCATCGTGCCCGCACATCGGGGTTTCCCGCCCGAAACTACCCGGCATGGTCGGTGCCGGCGGGTCAGCGGTGCTGCGGGACGCGGATCAGCCGGGCGGTCCGGGTGTCCCCGGAGCGCTCCCCGGCGACGAGCACCTGGTCGCCGCCGGCCAGGCTCTTGAGGGACGACTTGTCGCCGTTCTTGCGGACACGGGTCTTGTCGTCGGTCTTCCATGTCCAGGAGGCGCCGTCCTCGCTGCGGACGGTCACCCCGCTCCCCGAGATCGACGTGATCTTGCCGCGCTGCCAGGTGGCGAGGTGGAAGCCGTCCTTGCGCTTGACGGTGGCCTCGCCGTGGACGCCGTTCAGGGCGCGCGCCCGGCGGAACGGGTGCCCCTTACCGGGGTGCCCCTGACCCGCGTGCGCCGTGGGGGAGTGGGACGGCGCGGGGTCGTCGGCGAAGGCGGGGACCGCGAGGTAGAGACCGAGCCCAAGAAGCCCCGCAGCGCCGACACCAGCCGTGATCGTCTTCCGATTGGTTCGCATGCGGATCATGTAACCGGCCGCATCTGGCAGAAGTCCACGCCCAACCCTGAGAGAACCCTGAGAGTCCCCCAACCACCCCCAGCCACCCCGTGCACCCCATCCGCCGGCAAACGCGTCGGCGAGGAACCGTTCAGGCCCTGGCCCCGTCCTGCCCGGGGCTTCGGCGAATCGTTCGTGCCCCTCGGGTCAGGTCCAGCTCGTTCCTTTGCTGCTCCGGCCGGTACTTGCATAGGTCCAGCTCGTGCCGGCGCGGGTCCAGGTGGTACCGGGAACGGTCCAACTCCATGTCGTCATGCACAGATGGTAATTACTTGATGACAGTTTGTAAAGAGTCGGTGATGCATCTGTTCCGTGGCGACACGGGAGTACCGCCATTTCACCCGGCCGCCCGGATCCCCACACCGCCCCCCGCACCCAAACCGCCTCCGGCGTCTCGCGCTGTCTCCGGCGTTCCGTGTTGGCTCGGCGTCCGCCGCCGTCGCCAGCGTTCCAGGCCTGCCTTGGTGTCCTCGGACGGCTTCCGTGTGGCGGTGCGCGTTGGCGGCTGGGGCCGGGTTAGTCGGAGGCGAGGGTTTCCAGGACCTGGTCGCCGTACTTGGCGAGTTTGTTCTCGCCTACCCCGTTGACGCGGCCCAGCTCCGCCAAGGAGGTGGGGAGGGCGGTGGCGATCTCGCGCAGGGTCGCGTCGTGGAAGATGACGTAGGCGGGGACGCCCTGCTCCTTGGCGGTCGCGGCGCGCCAGGCGCGCAGCCGCTCGAAGATCGGCATCGCCTCGGCGGGGAGTTCGACCTGGGCCTTGGCCGCCTTGGCGGTCTTCGCCGCCTTCGCGACGGGGCGTTCGGCCTCGCGGCGCATCATGACCTTGCGCTCGCCGCGCAGCACGCCGGCGCTCTCGTCGGTCAGGACGAGCGTGCCGTGGTTGCTCTCCACCGCGATCAGGCCCTGCGCGAGAAGCTGGCGGATGACGCCGCGCCACTCGACGTCGCGCAGCTCGGTGCCGATGCCGAAGACCTTCAGCGAGTCGTGGTCGAACTGGATGACCTTCGCGTTCTTCTTGCCGAGGAGGATGTCGACGATGTGGCCGGCGCCGAACTTCTGGCGCCGCTCGCGGTCGAGCCGCACCACGGTGGACAGGACCTTCTGGGCGGGGACGGTCGCGTCCCACGTCTCGGGCGGGGTGAGGCAGGTGTCGCAGTTGCCGCAGGGCTCGCCGGACTGGCCGAAGTAGTCCAGCAGCTGGACGCGGCGGCATTCGACCGTCTCGCAGAGGGCGAGCATGGAGTCGAGGTGCATGCCCTGGCGGCGGCGGTGCGCGGCGTCGCCCTCGCCGCCGTCGATCATCTTGCGCAGGTTGACGACGTCCTGCAGGCCGTAGGCGAGCCAGGCGGTGGACGGGAGGCCGTCGCGTCCGGCGCGGCCCGTCTCCTGGTAGTAGCCCTCCACGGACTTCGGCAGGTCGAGGTGGGCGACGAAGCGGACGTCGGGCTTGTCGATGCCCATGCCGAACGCGATGGTCGCGACCATGACGAGGCCGTCTTCGCGGAGGAAGCGCGCCTGGTTCGCCGCGCGGATCTCGGCGTCGAGGCCCGCGTGGTACGGGAGGGCCTCGATGCCGTTCTCGGTCAGGAACGCGGCGTGCTTCTCCACCGAGTTGCGGGACAGGCAGTAGACGATGCCCGCGTCGCCCTTGTGCTCGCTCTGGAGCAGGCGCAGCAGCTGGCGCTTGGCGTCGGTCTTCGGCTCGATCCGGTACTGGATGTTGGGGCGGTCGAAGCTCGCCACGAAGTGGCGGGCCTGTTCGAGCCGGAGCCGGGACGCGATCTCGCCGCGGGTGGCCTCGGTGGCGGTCGCGGTCAGCGCGATGCGGGGGATCTCGGGCCAGCGCTCGTGCAGGCCGGACAGCGTCAGGTAGTCGGGCCGGAAGTCGTGCCCCCACTGGGACACGCAGTGCGCCTCGTCGATCGCGAACAGGGAGACGTCGCCCCGGTCGAGCAGCTCGACGGTCGCGGCGAGCTTCAGCCGCTCGGGCGCGAGGTACAGCAGGTCGAGCTCGCCGGCCGTGAACTGCGCCTCGACCATGCGGCGCTCGTCGAAGTCCTGGGTGGAGTTGAGGAAGCCCGCGCGGACGCCGAGGGCGCGCAGCGCGTCCACCTGGTCTTGCATGAGGGCGATGAGGGGGGAGACGACGACGCCGGTGCCCTTACGGACGAGCGCCGGGATCTGGTAGCACAGTGACTTGCCGCCGCCGGTCGGCATCAGGACGAGGGCGTCCCCGCCGCCGACCACATGCTCGATGATCTCCCGCTGGCCGTCCCGGAACGCGTCGTAGCCGAACACGCGCCGCAGGGTCTCGAGCGTCTCCGGGGTCTCAGGGGAAGTCACCGGGCCATACTACGAACCGCCGCGGACACCCGTCCCCCGAACGTTCACCTGTGGAAAACCGCCTCCGCGAGCTCAGGGGTCAGCTCGTCGAGGCCGCCCGCGACGTGCGCGGCCAGCGCCAGCGCGTCGGACGCCGGCGGGTGCGCCGGGCGCGGGATCGCGATCACCGTCATCCCCGCCGCGTGCGCCGACCGCAGCCCGTTGCTGGAGTCCTCGATCGCGACGCAGTCCCGCCCCGCGACCTCCATCTGCGCAGCCACGGCGAGGTAGCCGTCCGGAGCGGGCTTGCCGCGCTCGACGTCCTCGGTCGACACGGTCGTGTGGAAGAGGGCGTCCACCCCGAGGTGCGCGAGCACGATGTCGATGAGGGCGCGCGGGGACGAGCTGGCCAGCCCCAGCGGGCGGAACGCGGCCATGCGGCGGACGGCGTCCTCGGCGCCCGGCAGCAGCGGCAGCGACTCCTCGTAGCGCTGCGACATCCGGTCGACCACCTCGTAGGCGACCTCCTCGGGGGTGGCGCCGTCGACGAGGTCGGAGGCGATGTAGTCCGCCCATTCCTGGGTGCTCATGCCCATGAGCCGGTCCTGGGTGTCGGGCAGCCAGCGCCCGCCGCGCTCGGCGACGTAGCCGCGCCGCACCTCCTCCCACACCGGCTCGGAGTCGATCAGGACGCCGTCCAGGTCGAACACGATGGCCTGCACGGACATGGGCCCCTCCACGGTCTCGTCGCGACGTCCCGACACTACCCGCCGCGATCAGAACGGAACCCTGCGCGGCAGGTTCGGACGAATAGCTTCTGACCAGGCTTTATCCGACGAATGCGACATGATCCAGTTTCGGTCTGGCAAGGTGGTGGGCCTCCGCACCCCCTCCGGAGTCACTGCAGAGGAGATCTGCCCATGGTGTTCGTCGGTTTTCTCCTGGTCGCGGCCGCCATCGCCGTCGGGGCCGGTGTCGTCATGGACAACACCGGCCCGGCGAACCTCGTCGTGTTCGGCCAGACCGTCCCGGGCCTGGAGAGCGAGTGGCAGCTCTTCCTCTCCGGCGCGGGCGTGTCCCTCGTCTTCCTCGTCGGCATGACGCTCACCCTCAAGGGCGCCGCCCGCCGCATCCGCACCCGCCGCGACCTGCGCGAACTGCGCGAGGAGCACGAGGAGTCCCTGACCACCCTGGAGATGGAGAAGCGCCGCCTGGAGCGCGAGCTGGCCCGCGTCCGGCAGAGCTCGCCGCGCCGGGACGCCGCGCGGCAGGGCACGCCTCGCGAGACCGCGGTGCAGGGGGTCCGCGTCGCGGGCGGGCGCTCCGGCTCCGGCTCCCAGGCAGCCGCCACCTCGCCGTTCTTCGACCGCGCCGAGTAGGGCGCGGCCCCGGCGGGTCATCCGCCGTTATGACGGGAGTCACCGCCCGTATCGTCTCGCAGTGGGATGACATGGGCGGTTCCCTGCCAGGATGATGCGTGGCGTGCGAATACTTCTCAAGGTCGGCGCCACCGCGGTCGCCCTGTGGGTCGCGACGGTCCTGATCGACGGCATCACGCTCGGCGACCAGACCACCTCCCGGCGGATCCTCACCCTGGTCGCGGTCGCGGTCATCTTCGGGATCGTCAACGCCGTCCTCAAACCGATCATCAAGACCCTCGGCTGCGCCTTCTACGTCATCACGCTCGGGCTCATCGGGCTCGTGGTGAACGCGCTGCTGCTCTGGCTGACGAGCGAGCTGGCGGAGGGGCTCGAGCTGCCGTTCCACGTGTCCGGCTTCTGGCCCGCCTTCTGGGGCGCGATCGTCGTCGGCGTCGTCGGCTGGCTCCTCCACCTGTTCCTTCCCGACGACGACGACGATGAGGACTAGCCCGTCCGGCGCGGACTAGTCCAGCGGGGCGGGCGCGGCGGTCGCGGCGCGCTCGAACGGGCTCAGCTCCAGCCGCCCCGACGGCGAGTCCGCGTACTCCCGATAGCCCGGCGGGCGCGACCCGGCCGTCCCGACCAGGATCCAGCGGCGCGCGCGGACGGCGCCGATGAGGAACTCGCCGTCGGTGACCGTCCCCGCGTCCGCGACGATCAGCGCGTCGAAGTCCTCGTCGCGGACGGTGAGCCCGGCACCGGCCGGCGTCCCGACGACGAGGTCGGCGGTGCGGAGCAGGACCTCGCTCCCCGCCGCCCGGCCGCCCTCCAGGTAGCCGGTGAGCTCCTCGATCCGGGCCATCGCGCGCCGCTGGTGCGCGGGGACGACCTCCGGGTCGTCGGCGGGGTCGGCGCCGCAGATCTCGATCACGCTCTCCCGCGACCGCGCCTCGGCCGCCGCCACCGTCTCCAGCTCGGCCTCCCGCTCGGCGATCTCCCGCGCGGCCTCCTCGGTGCGGCGCTCCAGCGCGGCCGCGGTCTCCGCCGCGTGCGCCGTGGCGGCCTCCGCGTCGGACCGGGCCCGCGCCGCCGCCGCGAGGGCCGCCTCGCGGGACGTCCGCGCGGCGGTGACCCGCTCCTCGATCGCCTGCGCCACCTGGTACGCCGCCCGGGCCCGCAGGCCCGCCTCCGTGGCCCGCTCGACCGCCGCGGACGCCAGCCGCGCCTGCTCCTGATGCTCGGCGCCGACCTTCTCCCGCTCCGCGGCGAGCCAGGTCAGCTCGGTCCCGAGCCGCTCCTGCGCCTCCTGCGCCGCCTTCAGCCGCGCGCCGCCCTCGGACACGAACGACGCCAGCCCGCGCCGGACCCGCTCGGCGTGCTCCGCCGCCTCCTTGGCCTCCCGCGCCCGCGTCGCCGCCTCGTCCGCCTCCCGCGTCCGGGCCTTGACCTCGGCGCGCAGATCGCGCAGCTCCGCCGGCGGCGACGCCACGTGCAGGCGCTGCCCGAGCGTCATCTTCCGGCGCAGGGCCGACAGCGCCGACTCCGCCGAGACCAGCCGGTAGTAGGCGGCATGGCCCTCCGCGGCGGCGTCGGCGTCCGCCGCCGTCAACCGGTGCGCCTCCTCCGCCGCGCCGGGCAGCGCCTCGCGCGCCCGCGCCAGCTCGTCGGTGAGGGACGCCTCCGCCTGCCGCGCCCCCTGCAACTCCGCCTGGGCCGTCCTGGCCCGCTCGTCGATCTGGACGCACCGCGCGTAGGTCGCGTCGGCCGTCCGCGTCCGCGCGGCCGCCTCGGCGCCCGCCTCGTCGGCGGCCTGCTTCAGCCGTTCCGCCTCGGCCAGCGGTCCCGCCAGCTCCGTCTCGGCCTCCTCCTGGACGCCGGAGAGCCGCTCGGCCTCGGCCTGGGCGGCCGCCGCCGCCTCCTCCGCGGCCGCCGCCGCGTTCCGCGCCTCCTCGATCGCCTGGGCGAGGCCCGCCTTCTCCGCTTCCAGCTGCTCGGCCCGCCGCAGATTCTCGGCCTGGACGGACTGGAGCGCCGCCGCGTCCCGCGGCCACTGCTCCAGCGACATCAGCCCGCGCTGGAGCAGCCGTGCCTCCGTCTGCCAGGACAGCCCCCACGCCTCCCCGACCGGCCGCAGCGCCGCCGACCGGACCCGCGTCTCCGGCGCCGACGGCCCCTCCTCGGGCTCCAAGGGCTCTGCGGATTGCAGGGGCTCCACTGGCTCCACGGCTTCCGCGGGCGGCAGCGTGGGCAGCGGCTCGGCCCTGGTAACGGCGGCCGCCGGCTCCGGGGGCGGGCCGGTCAGGGGCTTGAACTCGACCGTCCCGTTGGACCCCGGCTCCCGCAGCGGCGGCGGCTCCTCCTCGGCGGGCGGCTCCTCGACGGGAAGTTCCTCGACGGGCGGGAGCGCCTGCGTCCGCACCGAGCGCGCCTCCGCCGTCTCCGGCTGCGTCTCGATCAGCAGCGAGAAGACATCGGGGTCGCCCTCCATGCCGCGCAGCAGCTCGGCGGCCTTCTCGGGGGTGGGGGCGATCAGCAGGGCCCGCCCGTCCGCCGCCGTGAGCTCCTTGACCGCGTCCCGGACGACCCGGCCCTGGTCCCCTTCGCCGGCCTGGACGAGCCGCAGCCCCTCCGCGCCCTCCAGCGTCCCGGGCGCGACGAGGAACCGGGCGAGCACGTCCCACTCTCCTGCGACCTGCCCGTCGCGCAGCGCCCGGAGGGCCGCGATGTGCGGCGCCCACCCCATCGGCGGGACGTCCTCGGGGACCTCCCGCAGCCGCGCGTCGAGCCCCTCGTAGAACTCGGTCAGCGGCCCGTAGACGCTCTCGACCAGCTCACGCCAGTCACCTTCACCTGCGTCCGTCCCCAGCGGCGGCGTCGGATCGGCGACCTCGATCGGCACCGTCCCCAGCCCCGCCCGAGGATCGAGCCCTTCGTCCCCGACGCCCGCCGCCACGTACCCGGGGGCCTCATCGTGAACGGCCTCCGCGTCATCGTGCAGCCGTTCATCAACCGGGCTCTCCACATCGGCCGCACCACCAACGCCGCCCGCTCCCTCGGCGCCGCCAGGCACCGGCTCGGCCGCCGCATCCTCTGTGCCGCCGGTGAAACGGTCACCGCCCGGCGACTCGGCATCGGCCGGACTCTCACCGGTGAGTTCGGCGTGAGCCGCATCTCCGCCAGCCACGCCCATGGGCTGGTCGCTGCCGGCCACCTCCGATTCGGGCGCGTGACCGGCGGACTGGCCGTGCGAGACCGACCTCGGAACGGCCCTCCCACCCGCAGGGGCCATGTCCTCTGGAAGGACGTGCTGCGCCGCCTCCGCACTCGCGACGCCTTCGGTGACCGGCGCTCCAAATATCGGCGCCTCGACGCCTCCGCGTGGTTCACCGGTCGTCGTCGCAGTCTCGTCCGCGCTATTGGCGGGCTGGCCGTCTGGTGGCGTCGCTTCGGGTGTCGGGCTGGCGGACTGGTCGGCGTGCGGTGCCTCTGGGGCGGCCGTGTCGCGGACGAAATGGCCGCCGATCTCCGTCTGCGCATCGGTCGTCGGCAGGGCGGCGTCGGGTGGACTGCCGACTGGCATCGCCGCGTCCGTCGTGGCGCCGGTGGGCTGGTTGCCGAGTGAGGGCTTGGTGTCTGCGGGGGCCACCGTCGCGTCGGCGTGTTCCGCCTCTGCGGACGCCATGTCATTTAGCGGGACGTACTGTGCCGTCTCCGGTTCGTTCGTGGGTTCGTCATCGCTCGTGTCGACGCCCGGGAGCGGTTCGAAGGCGAGCGTGCTGCCTGCTGGGGAGTCCTCGGCCGGGGGTGCCGTGCTCGCCGGGAGAGGGGCGGTCTCGGTTGGTGGGGTGATGTCGCCTTCGTCGGCCGCCGGGTCCTCGACGGTCGGGAGGGCCTGGGTGGCCTCGGCGGGGGGTTGGGCAGGGGGCGCCTGCTCGTCCGGGGTGGTCGCTCCGGCGGGGTCCGGGGCGATGGGGAGGGGGACGGTGACCGTCGGGAGTTCGGAGTCCGGAACGTAAGCGGGTCCGGTGTTCTCCTCGTCGGGTCCGTTGGCTTCCGCAGGCTGCTTCACGACGTCATCCCGTCCCAGATCGCTCGTCCGGGGCCAGTATGTTCCCCTTCTGGTCCGGACTAACGTCTCACAGGTCGCAGGCTCAGCGGTGCCCCGCGAGGGCGGCGTGGTGATCTTCACCGGGGCGGGGCTCGGGGTCGGGGTGGACGACGGCGCCGGCCAGGCGGGGGAGCGCGTGCATGAGGCCGTGCTCGGCGTCCACGGCGATCTGGTGGGCGCGGACGACGGTGGCGGAGGGGTCGACGACCACGTCGCATTCGGCGCGCAGGCTGTGGCCGATCCAGCGGAGGCGGACGTCGCCCACGCCCAGCACTCCAGGGGTGGAGGAGAGGGCGGCCTCGGCCTGGTCGACCAGGGCGGGGTCCACGGCGTCCATGAGGCGGCGCCAGACCTCGCGGGCCGTCTGCCACAGGACGGTGAGGATCGCCACAGTGATCAGCAGGCCGACGACCGGGTCGGCCCAAGGGGCGCCCAGGGCGACCCCGGCGGCGCCCACGAGGACGGCCAGCGACGCGAAGCCGTCCGTGCGGGCGTGGAGGCCGTCGGCGACGAGCGCGGCCGACCCGATGCGGCGGCCCACGCGGATGCGGTAGCGGGCCACCAGTTCGTTGCCCAGGAAGCCGACGAGGGCGGCGCCCGCCACGGCGGCCACGTGGTCCACAGGCTGTGGATGGGCCAGGCGCTGGACGGCGGCGTACCCGGCGGCGACGCATGACGCGGCGATGGCCAGGACGATGACGACACCGGCCAGGTCTTCCGCGCGCCCGTACCCGTAGGTGTACCGGCGGGACGGCGGGCGGCGGCCGAGCAGGAACGCGATGCCCAGCGGGACGGCGGTCAGCGCGTCGGCGGCGTTGTGGAGCGTGTCGCCCAGCAGCGCCACCGAACCGGTGAACGCGACCACGGCGGCTTGCAGAACCGTGGTCGCGCCCAGGCCCGCGAGGGAGATCCACAGGGCGCGCATGCCCTGGGCGCTCGCCTCCATGGCCGAGTCGACCTTGTCGGCGGCCTCGTGCGAGTGCGGGCGCACCAGGTGGGCGAGGCGCCCCTTCCACGAGTGCCGGTGACCGTGACCATGACCGTGCCCGTGTCCGCTCATCCTCCGATGATGGACCGGAAAACCCGTTGCAGCACCTCGACACCTGCGGCGTTGTCGCAGGTACGCGGCCTGTGTCAGTGCGGGTTGGTGGCCAGAAGCTCCGCCAGGAGGTCGTCCAGGGTGACGATGCCGGCGAACTCGCCGCCCGCGTCGTTCACCACCGCGAGCTGGGCGCGGCCGCGGCGCATGCGGCTGACCGCGTCCAGCACGGTCGTCTCCGCCGTGAGGACGGGGGCCGGGTGCGCCAGCTCGCCCGCGCGGCGCTCGCCGTCGGGCTCGATGATGGCTGCCCGGACGTGGACGATCCCCGTCATCGCGCCGTCCCGGTCGCGCACCAGCAGCCGGCTGTGGCCGCGGGCCGTCGCCGTCCGGCGGATCTGCGCGGCGGTCGCGTCCGCGCCGATCGTGGTGACGGACGTGGCGGGCACGACGAGGTGCCCGACCGTGGCCTCCCGCGCCGAGATCGCGCGGTCCAGCAGCTCGTGGTCGCGGCGCCCGATGAGGCCGAGGCGGCGGGACTCGCCGACCAGGTGGCTGAGCCGCGCCGGGTCGGTGTGGCTGTCCAGCTCGTCCTTCGGCGTCACGCGGATGAGCCGCAGCAGCGCGTTGGTCACCGCGTTCAGCGCCGACAGGATCGGGCGGGACACCTTCGCGAACGCGCGGAACGGCAGGGCCAGGATCAGCGCCGACCGCTCCGGGTGCGCGATCGCCCACGACTTCGGGGCCATCTCGCCGACGACCATGTGCAGGAACGTGATGACGGCGAGCGCGGCCCCGAGCGCGATGGCCTTGGAGCCGGCCTCGGGGACGCCGAGCGCGTGCAGCGGCGGTTCGAGGAAGTGCTCGAACGCGGGCTCGGTGACGATGGCGAGGCCGAGCGAGCACATCGTGATGCCGAACTGGGCGCCGGCGAGCATCAGCGACAGCTCGCGGACGCCCGCGACGGCGGCCACGGCGGGACGGCTGCCCTTCGCGGCGGCGCGTTCGAGCTGCGGGCGGTTGGCCGCGACCAGCGCGAACTCGGCGGCGACGAAGAAGCCGTTGCCGAGCAGCAGCGCGACGGTGATGAGCAGCGAGGTCAGCGGGTCCACGCGACCTCCTCCTCGCCTGCGGTGACGTCCGCGGGCGCGGCCGCGCGGATCAGGATCTTCTCGGCGACCCGGCGGGCCACGCTCACGACCTCCAGTTCGACGGCGCCGCCGTCCACTTCGACGCGGAGCCGGTCGCCGGGGCTCGGCAGCCGCCGCAGCTCCGCCATGACGAGGCCGCCGAGGGTGTCGTAGGCGTCGCCCTCGGGCAGGTCGAGGCCGGTGAGGCGGCGGGCCTCGTCGATGCGCATGCCCGCGTCGACCAGCCAGGACCCGTCGGGCCCGGACGTCGGGGCGTCCTCGGGGCCGTCGGTCTCGTCGGCGATCTCCCCGACGAGCTCCTCGGCGACGTCCTCGAAGGTGAGGATGCCGGCGAGCCCGCCGTACTCGTCGACGACGCAGGCGAACTCCTCGCCGGACTCGCGCATGTGCTCGATGACGCCGTACAGCGGCTGGCTGCCGGGCACCAGCAGCGCGGGCCGGGCGACGGCCCCGATCGGGGTGGACGGGTCGAGGGCGTCGTCGGCGACCTCGCGGACGCCCGCGACGCCGACCACGTCGTCGACCTCCTGCCCGTAGACGGGGTAGGCGCTGTGCCCGGTCTCGCGGATCAGCGCGACCAGGTCGGCGACGGGCGCGGTCGCCGGGAGCGTGCGGACCTGCGGGCGCGGCACCATGACCTCGTCGGCCGTGAGGTCGCCGAACGACAGGGCGCGTTCGAGCAGGCCGGACAGGTCGGCGGGCAGGTGCCCGGCGCTGTGCGACTTGCCGATGATGTCGCCGAGCTCCTCCAGCGTGGCGCCGCTGTGCAGCTCCTCGACGGGCTCGACGCCCACGGCGCGCAGCAGTCGCTCCGCCGCGCGGTCGAACAGCCGGATCAGCGGCCCCGCGACAGCGAGGTAGACGAGGGTGGACGCGGCCAGCGCGCGCGCCAGCTGGTCGGCGCGGGCCAGGGCGAGGTTCTTGGGGAACAGCTCGCCGAGCAGCATCTGGATGAGCGTCGCCAGGACGAAGCCGGTGGCGAGGGCGATCGCCCCCGTGGCCCCTTCGGGGATGCCCACCAGGCCGAGCAGCGGCTGGATCAGCTCCGCGAGGGCCGGTTTGGCGATGAAGCCGACGACCAGGGTCGTCATCGTGATGCCGAGCTGCGCGCCCGACAGCATGAACGAGACCCTGCCGATGACCTTGAGGGCTCTGCGGGCGGAGGTGTCGCCGCGCGCGGCGGCCTGTTCCAGGGTCGCGCGGTCGGCGGCGACGTAGGCGAACTCCTGGGCGACGAAGTATCCGGTGGCGGCGGTGAGGACGATCACCGCGAGAACGCCCAGTGCCGCGGTCAGCATGGGGCACCGGGTCTATGACTGGGGTCCGACACCGCGGACTCACCACTCCTCTCGTTAAATGACGTATCTGTCGTAACGTCACCTGGGACAACGAGGTTCCCAACGCACAGGGTACGGGCACGTGAGGATCGCTGGAGAGCGGCGGCCCCGCGACGCGGACCTGACGAGACGGAAAGCACCTTGTCTCGGTCAGTGTCACGGATCACACTTGTATGAGAACGTACGTCCGATAGTGGACCGGTCCGTGCTCCCAGACCGGTTCTGCGGGCATGCTCAGGGGGACCGAGAAGACGATCGCGGGGCAGACGTTGGACCAGAGCGGGGCAGGGGCCGCCGCGCCCATGAGCCGTGAAGGCGTCGACCATGCCCTCCGGACGCTGCGGGACGAGCGCGACCGCATCGCCGCGTCCCTCATCGAGCTGGAGCAGCACGACGGCGGACGCCTGCTCAAGGGCGCCCGGCTCACCGGCGAGACGTGGCGGCGCTGGGAGGAGGCGCAGGCCCGGCTGGCGACGCTGTGGCGGCTCTTCGACGCCTACCAGCGCGTATTGGAGACGGCGCGCGAGCTGCGCGAACGGTCGTCCCGCCTGGACGCGGCCACGCTGACGGAGCTGTCCGGGCTGCTGTCGGGCACCTCGGTGGAGCTGCCCGACGGGGAGATCCCGCTGGAGCACCGGACGCTGCTCGGCCCGCAGGAGCGCCGCATCACGCTGGACGAGGCCGTCGCGATGATGTCGGACGCCTACGAGTTCGTCGCGGGCGAGATCGCCGCCGCGGACGCCGCCTGGTCGGCGCTGCTGCAGCCGCTGGAGGACGCCGAGGAGAGCTGGCGCCGGACGGCCAGGCTGGCGCACTCGCTGGACGGCACCCGGCACCCCGAGCTCGACCGGGTCGGCCGCGAGCTGACCGCGCTCGGCCGGCTGATCCGCACCGACCCGCTGTCGCTGGTCAAGGACGGCCGCGCCGACACCGCTCGCCTCGACCGCGTCTGCGCCATACTGACCACGCTCGGCGACGAACTCGCCGGCGTCGCCCGGATGCGCGAGGACTACGCCGAACTCGTGGCGCGGGTCACGACCTCCATCGAGGAGATCGAGGAGACGGAGCGGCGGGCCCACGACGCCTACGCGACGGCCCTCGCCAAGATCCACGCGCCTCGCCTCCCGGTGCCGTCGCAGGGCCTCGGCACCGCGCTGCGCGACCGGCTCGCCGCACTCGAACGGCTGCGCGAGGCCGGCCGCTGGGTGGAGATGGCGGGGCGGTTCGCCGAACTCGAGCGCGCCGTCGAGGACGCGCTGGAACGGGCGCGGAGTGATCTGCGTCTCAGTGCGGGGCTGCTCGACCGGCGCGGCGAGCTGCGGGGGCGGCTGGAGGCCTACCGGGCGAAGGCCGCGCGGCTCGGCCTCGCCGAGGACGAGCAGCTCACCGTGCTGTACGGGGAGGCCCGCGAGGTGCTGTGGACGGCGCCCTGCGACCTGCGCAGGGCCACCGCGGTGCTGGCGGAGTACCAGAGAGCCATCAGGGCGTGCGAGAGCGAGACGGGGACCCGGCGATGAACCGATGCACCCAGCCCGGCTGCACGGGCGAGGTGGAGGCGGACGGATTCTGCGACGTCTGCGGCATGGCCCCGGCGTCCTCGCCACCCGCCGCCGAAGCGGCACAGCAGTCGGCGCAGCAGTCGGCACCGCAACAGGCGCAGCCCCGGCACGCCGTGCCCGCGAACCCGTCGCACACGGGCCCGGCGCCCATCAGCCCGTCGCCCGCCGGTCCGGCGCAGCCCGCGAGTCCGGCGGCGCAGCCCGCGCGGACGGCCGCGCCCGTGCGTCCGGCCGCCCCCGCGATGCCCGGCTACCCGGGCGCGTACGGGCGCCCCCCAGGGCCGGCCCCCGCTGCTCCTCCGGGGGGCCACGCGCCGGTGACGACCCCGGCGGTCCCCGCACCGCCGGCGGGTCCGCCGCCGGGCTCGTCCGGCCCGAGCGGGCGCGGCGGGCAGGGCCTGTCGTCCGGCAGCACGCCGACGAGCGGTTCGGGCAGCCTCGGGTCCGGGCGGACGGCCTCGCGCGGCGGCACCCGCGGTACGGGCTCGACCGGCTCGGCCAGGCGCGGCATGCTCGGCGCCGGGCTCGTCGAGGTGCCGCCGGTCCCGGCCCGCGACCCCGCCTCGGCGATCATGGAGAAGCCGGAGGTGCCGGAGAACCGGCGCTTCTGCAGCAAGTGCGACGAGAAGGTGGGGCGCAGCCGGGGCGGGCGCCCGGGACGCACCGAGGGGTTCTGCCGCAACTGCGGGCACCCGTTCTCGTTCACGCCGAAGCTCCGGCCGGGCGAGTTGATCGGCGGGCAGTACGAGGTGCTCGGCTGCCTCGCGCACGGCGGGCTCGGCTGGGTCTACCTGGCCCGCGACCACAACGTGAGCGAGCGGTGGGTCGTCCTCAAGGGCCTGCTCGACACCGGCGACGCCGATTCGCTGGCCGCCGCGACCGCCGAGCGCGCGTTCCTCGCCGAGGTCGAGCACCCCAACATCGTCAAGATCTACAACTTCGTCAAGCACGGCGACTCCGGCTACATCGTCATGGAGTACGTCGGCGGCCGCTCCCTGAAGGACATCCTCCTCAGCACCCGCCAGGAGCACGGCGACCAGGCGGCGCTGCCGCTCGGCCAGGTCATCGCCTACGGCCTGGAGGTGCTGAGCGCCCTCGGGTACCTGCACGGCGTCGGGCTGCTGTACTGCGACTTCAAGCCCGACAACGCGATCCAGTCCGAGGAGCAGCTCAAGCTGATCGACCTCGGCGGCGTCCGGCGGGCGTTCGACCCGGACAGCCCGATCTTCGGCACGCCCGGCTACCAGGCCCCCGAGATCGGCTCGCAGGGCCCCTCGGTCAGCTCCGACCTCTACACCGTGGGCCGGACGCTGGCCGTGCTGAGCTTCCCGTTCCGCGGCTACACCGGACGGCACCTGCGCAGCCTGCCGCCGCGAGAGGAGGTGCCGCTCTTCCAGCGGCACGAGTCCTACCACCGGCTGCTGCGCCGCGCCACGCACCCCGACCCCGCCCGCCGGTTCCAGAGCGCCGCCGAGATGGCCGAGCAGCTCACCGGCGTCCTGCGCGAGGTCCTGTCGGCCGAGGACGGGCGCCCGCGGCCCGCGCCGTCCCCGCTGTTCGGCCCCGAGCAGCAGACGGCCGGCACCGAGATCGTCGGCGGCCTGGACGGCGACGACGGCAGTGGCGAGGCCCGGCCGATCCTGGCGCCGGTGGAGCCGGCCGCCGCCGCGGCGGCGCTGCCCGTCCCGCTGGTGTACGCCTCCGACCCGGCCGCGGCGTTCCTCGCCGGCCTCACCGCCCGCGACCCCGCCGACCTGGCCGCGGCCCTGGCGTCCGCGCCGGTCGCGTCCCGCGAGGTGCGGCTCGCGCTGGTGCGGGTCCGCATCGAGCTGGGCGACCTCGACGGCGCCGCCCGCCTCCTGGAGGACATCGCCGCCGAGGCCCCGGACGACTGGCGCGTCGACTGGTACCGGGGCGTGCGCGCCCTCGCCGGCGGGCGAGGCACCGAGGCCGTCGCGGTGTTCAACGACCTGTACGACCTCGCGCCCGGCGAGCAGGCGCCGAAGCTGGCGCTGGCGTTCTGCCACGAGACCCTGGGTGAGACCGACGGCGCCGGCTACTACTACGAGACGGTCTGGCGCACCGACCCCACCCACGTCAGCGCCGCGTTCGGGCTGGCCCGCACCCGGCTCGCGGCGGGGGACCGCGCGTCCGCCGAGCGCGTCCTCGACTCGGTCCCCCGCATCTCCAGCCACTACCTCGCCGCGCAGCTCGCCGCCGTCGCCACCGCCGTCCGGGGGCGGAGCCCCGCGGAGCTGAACGCGCCCCTGCTCCTCGAGGCGGGACGGCGGCTGTCGTCGCTGCGCCTCGACACCGAGCGGTCGGCCGCTTTCACCGCCGAGGTGCTGGAGGCGGCGCTCGCCTGGGTGCGCGCCGGGCGCGGCACGGCCCCGCCCGGCGTCCGGCAGCAGATCCTCGACACCGACCTGGACGAGCAGGCCCTCCGCAAGAAGCTCGAGTACACCTACCGCGTGCTCGCCAAGCTCGCCGAAAGCGCCGGGCACCGCCACGCGATGGTCAGACGGGCCAACGCCGTCCGCCCGAGGACGCTCTTCTGACCATGAACGCCGACCAGCACACCCCCGTCGCGCTGTGCCGCGGCTGCGGCGAGCCCGTGAACGAACGCGACCGCTTCTGCGAGGAGTGCGGGCGGCCCGACCCCACCACGCCGAGGACCCCGCCGCTCGGCACCGCGCTGCCGCACGCCTCTCCGACGCCGCCGTCACGCGACGTCCCGTTCGGGGCCAACCCCGTCCCGCACCCGGCCCGTTCGCCGGAGCAGGCTTTCGGTCCGCGCACGCCCCCGCCCGCCGCCCCGGCGCCGGGCGGGCAGGCTCCGGCGGCGCAAGGGCGGGGCGGCGCCGCCCGGCCCGGCGGCGGACGAGGCTCCTGCGTGGACTGCGGCGGCGGCACCATCGGCGCGGACGGCTACTGCGAGCAGTGCGGGCTGCGGCAGCCGAGCGGCCGCGAGCACGTCGAGGCCGAGGCGGGCCGGTTCGGCGCGGCGGTGAGCGACCTGGGGCTGCGGCGCAGCCGCAACGAGGACGCGTTCGCCCTCGCGGCGCTGCCCGCGGGCGTGTGCGCGGTGGTGTGCGACGGGGTGGCGACGGCGCCCGGGTCGGAGGAGGCGTCCCGGCTGGCGGCCGAGGCGGCAGTGGCCGTGCTGACCGGCCGCGTCTCGGTCGGCATGGACCCGCAGGGCGCGATGCGCGACGCGGCGGCGAGGGCGGCGGAGGTCGTGGCGGGGCTGCCCGGCGATCCCGACTCCTCGCCCGCGTGCACGTTCGTGTCGGCCGTCGTCGACGCGGGCGGCATCACCGTCGGGTGGGTCGGCGACAGCCGCGCCTACTGGCTGTCGGCGGCGGGCTCGTGCCGGCTGACCAAGGACGACTCGTGGGCCTCGTCCATGGTCGACCAGGGGGCGATGAGCGCCGAGGACGCGTGGGCCGACCGGCGGGCGCACACGCTGACCGCCTGGCTGGGGGCGGACGCGGGCCCGGTCGAACCGCACGTGGCGGCGTTCCGGCCGACGGGCCCCGGGCTGGTGGTGCTGTGCAGCGACGGGCTGTGGAACGACCTGCCGGAGCCGTCCGCCCTCGCGGAGGTGGCCCTCGCGGGCCGGGACGGACCGCTGGACACCGCCCGGCGGCTGCTGCGGGCGGCGCTGGACGCGGGCGGGCACGACAACGTGACGGTGGCGGTGCTCCCCTACCCGCCGCCAGAACCGACCAGGGAGCGGGGCAGATGAGCGATTTTCCGGAGTTCACCGTCCGTGTTGACCAGAACCCCTACCTCCCGGCAGGCGGACGGGAGATGCACGCGATCGTCTCGGTGGAGGCGCGCTCGTCCGGCGGCGCGGGCCCGGTCGTGGACGACGGGCGCGCCCCGGCCGCGGAGATCATCATCATCGACACCTCCGGGTCGATGTCGTACCGGGGCAAGATGGCGGCGGCGAAGCGGGCGGCGCGGGCGGCGGTGAACGTGCTGCGCGACGGCGTGCACTTCGCGGTGGTCGCCGGCGCGAACCGGCCGCGCATGGTCTACCCGCAGGGGGAGCGGCTCGTCCGGGCCGACGCGGCGTCCCGGCGGAGCGCGGTGAACGCGGTGGGGCGGCTGGAGGCGGCCGGCGGGACGGCGATCGGGTCGTGGCTGCGGCTCGCCGACCGGCTGTTCGCCGGGCACGACGCCGCCGCGGCTGGCGCCGTGAAGCACGCGATCCTGCTCACCGACGGCAAGAACCAGCACGAGTCCGACGCGGAGCTCGACGCGGCGCTGCGCCACTGCACCGGCAACTTCCTGTGCGACGCGCGCGGCGTCGGCACCGACTGGAACGTCGCCGAGCTCCGCAAGATCACCTCGGTGCTGCTGGGCGGGTTCCTGGACGTCCCCGACCCGGCCGACCTGGAGGCCGACTTCCTGGCGATGACGCGGGCCGCGATGAGCAAGCAGGTCGCCGACGTGACGCTGCGCGTGTGGACGCCGCAGCAGGCGCGGCTCCGGTTCATCAAGCAGATGATCCCCGCCGTGGAGGACCTCACCGCCCGCCGGGTCGAGTCGGGGACGCAGACCGGCGACTACCCGCTCGGCGCGTGGGGCGACGAGAACCGCGAGTACCACCTGTGCGTGGAGGTGCAGCCGGGCGACGTCGGACGGCAGATGCGGGCCGCGTGGGTGAAGCTCGTCGCGGGCGACCAGGTCCTCGCGTCCGGCAACGTCATCGCCGAGTGGACCGACGACGAGGCCAGGTCGACGCGCATCAACGGCCGCGTCGCGCACCACACCGGGCAGTCCGAGCTCGCCGAGGCGATCCAGCAGGGCCTGGAGGCGCGGCGGGAGGGCGACGAGGACACCGCCACCGCCCGGCTCGGACGGGCCGTGGTGCTGGCGCGGGAGGTCGGCAACGAGCAGATCTCCGGCCTGCTCGACAAGGTCGTGGACGTGGTCGACCCGGTGCACGGCACCGTGCGGCTGAAACGGGATGTCGCGAAGGCGGACGAGATGTCGCTCGACACCCGCTCCGTCCGGACCGTGCGGACCCGGCACGGCGACGAGGCAGGGGGCTGAGCCCCATGCCGGTCTGCCCGAGCGGGCACGCGTCCCAGGCCGCCGACTACTGCGACGTGTGCGGCGACCTCATGGACGGCGCGCAGCGCGCCGAGTTCGCCGAGCCGGAGCCCGCGTCCTCGCCTACCGCCGCGCCGGCCTCCGAGCCCGCGTCGCGGGAGGAGCCCGCCTGCCCGCGCTGCGGGACGCCGCGCTCCGGCCGCTTCTGCGAGGAGGACGGGTACGACTTCGAGACCGGCACCGTCTACACCGTCGAGTTCACCCCGGCGGGCACCGCCCGCGCGGTGCCGCTGGTGCCGCAGCAGCGCCAGGGCAGCGGGCCCGTCGCCCCGCAGCCGGTCCCGGCGCCGGTCCCGGCGGCGACCGGGCCGCACGCGCTGATCAAGGCCGACCGCGCCTACTTCGACTCGGTCCTCGCGGAGATGGGCCCGGACGCCGCGGGGCTCGCGTTCCCGCCGTACTGCCCGGAGCGCCGCGTCCCGCTGCTCGGCGGCCAGGTCCGGATCGGGCGGCGCAGCACGTCCCGCGCGCTGCTGCCCGAGATCGACCTCAGCGCGCCGCCCGAGGACCCGGGCGTCTCGCATCTGCACGCCGTCCTGCTGTCGCGGCCGGACGGCGCCTGGAACCTGATCGACCCCGGTTCGACGAACGGCACGACGGTGAACGGCGCGACGGAGCCGATCCCGGTGAACGTGCCGGTTCCGGTCGGTCACGGCGACCGCATCCACGTGGGCGCCTGGACGACCATCACGCTGTCCCTGCAGGAGGGCACGCCATGACGATGAGCCCCGCACCGCCGGCGGCGCCCGCGCCGCGACCGTCCGGGCAGCCGCCCCTGCCCGAGCAGCCCGCGGAGGGGACACCCGCCGTCCCGCAGCGAGCGGGCCGCCTCAGGACGTTCGTACGCGGCCGGTGGCTGAAGACGATCCCGGGCCGCATCCGCGCGCACGTCGTGCTGTGCCTGGCCGCGCTCGTGGCGCTGCTGGCCGTCCTCACCGTCGCGATCGGCAACGCGCGCGACTCCGTCGAGACGATCGGGCACGACGCCGGTCCGCAGGTCGTCGCGACCGGCACGCTGTACTTCGCGCTCAGCGACATGGACGCGCAGGTCTCCAACATCCTGCTGATCGGCCGCGAGCACGGCCTCGGCATCGGCTACGACGAGACGCTGCGGGTGTACGAGAGGCGCCGCGCGGAGGCCGACGCGGCGGCGGTGCAGGCCGCGCAGCTCGCGGGACGCGACCCGGCGCTGCGGCGGACCGTCCAGGAGGTGCTGGACGGGCTCGGCAAGTACGAGCGGCTCGTCGGCCAGGCCATGCAGCTCGACGCGCAGTCCGACCACGCGCCCGGCGAGACGCCGGCGCAGGTCCTGGACGCCTACCGGCAGGCCACCGACCTCATGAAGCTGCAGCTGCTGCCGAAGGCCTACAACATCACCCTCGACACCGGCGCGACCGTCCGGCAGTCGTACGAGACGAAGCGGTCCGCGGTGCTGACCGGGCGCACCTGGGTGGCCGTCACCGGCGTGATCGTGCTGCTGCTCCTGATCGCGACGCAGCTGTACCTGGTGCGGACGTTCCGCCGTGTCCTCAACCCGGCGCTGGTGCTGGCGACGCTCGCCACCGTCGTCCTCACCGCGGTGGGGGCGGGCCTGCTGACCGCGCACGCCGGGCACATCAAGAAGGCGAAGCAGGACGGGTTCGACTCGATCCTGCAGCTGTCGCGGGCCCGCGCGATCAGCCACAGCGCGTTCGCGGACGAGAGCCGCTACCTCCTCGACCCCGGCCGCGCGGACACCTACGAGCAGACCTACCTCGACAAGTCGCTGGCCGTGATCTACCCCGACCTCGGCGACAAGCCGGTGAACCTGGAGAACTACTACGCGGGCCTGGAGCAGAAGGCCGGCGCGTACCGGCCGGGCTCGGGCACCGCGCCGTTCCTCGGCTTCTTCGGGGACGAGGCGCGGACGGCGGGCGGCGGACGCGAGGGCGACGCGCTGGCGAAGACGCTCGCGGCGTACCGGGCCGTCCAGCGCAACGACGCGCGGATGCGGCAGCTCGCGGCGGCGGGGAACCGGACCGGCGCGGTCGACCTGCGGATGGGCCGCACCTCCAACGCGATCCGCGACTTCGACGCCTACGACGCGGCGCTGAGCTCGCTGACCGCCGTCCACCAGGACGCCTTCGACAAGGCGATCAGGGACGCCGACGGCGGGCTGCGCGGCTGGAACGCGGTGCCGCCGGTGGCCGCCGCCGTCATCGCCGCACTGATCATCGCGGGGGTCCGTCCCCGGCTGGCCGAGTTCCGCTGACCGAGTTCGCCTGATCAAGGAGATCAAGCCATGCGCGCGACCCGTGCCATCGCCGCCCCGGGGGCCGTCCTCGCCGCGGCGGCGCTGCTGTCGGCCTGCGGCCTCGGCGCCGAGAAGGAGCAGTCCATCGTGGACAAGGGCTCCCTGGTCGTCGGCGTGAAGGAGGACCAGCCAGCCCTCGGGGTGAAGCGCCCGGACGGGACGTACGAGGGCTTCGACGTCGACGTGGCGACCTACATCGCCGGCAAGCTGGGCGTGCCGAAGAGCCGGCTGAAGTTCACGACGACGAACTCCTCCGTCCGCGAGGAGGCGCTCGCCAAGGGCCGGGTCGACATGATCGTCGCGACGTACTCGATCACCGCGAAGCGGAAGTCGAAGGTCACCTTCGCCGGCCCGTACTACGTCGCCCACCAGGACACCTTCGTCCGCGCCGACGCCGCCGCGATCAGGAACGTGCGGGACCTCAAGGGCAAGCGGATCTGCGCGGTGAAGGGCTCGAACTCCTGGCGCCGCGTGATCGAGGAGCGCAAGGTCGCCGCGAAGCCGGTCGAGGTGGGGACCTACGGCGCCTGCATGGAGGGGCTCGCCGGCGGCCGCCTCGACGCGGTGTCGACCGACGACCTGATCCTCGCCGGGTTCGCCTCCGGCCGCCCCGGACGGATGATCAACGCCCCGTTCACCGACGAGAAGTACGGCGTCGGTCTGAAGAAGGGGGACCTGAAGGGCTGCGAGGAGGTCAACCGGGCGATCACGGACATGTACCAGGACGGGACCGCGCAGCGGCTGCTGGCCAAGTGGTTCGGCAAGTCGGGGCTCAAGCTGACGACGAGCGTCCCCCAGTTCGAGGGCTGCGGCTGAACCGGGGGTGTGGGGGTCGCCCCCCACAAGGAGCGCGCCTGAGCTTGCGCTACGGCGTCGTGGACGGGAAGGCGCCGATGGCCTCCCGCAGCGTGTCGTGGATCGGGATGAACTTGTCGATCCCGGTGATGCGGAAGACCCGCTGGACGCGCGGCGGCAGCGCCACCAGCGCGAGGTGCGTGCCGCGCTCGCCGGCGCGGCGGTTGGCGGCGACGATCGCGTTCAGCCCGGTGGAGTCGCAGAACGTGACCTCGCGCATGTCGACGACCATGGGCTCGCCGGTCTCCACGGCCTCGAAGAGCGCCTCCTCGAAGCGCGCACGGGAGACCACGTCGATGTCGCCCTTCACGCGGACGAGCGTGCAGCGGTCGTCGCGCATCAGGCTGATGTCGAAGTCCATCGTCACCTCACGCCCCACTCCGGTGGTACCCGGCCATCTCAGGTGACTCCTCAGGATTGCGCACCCGTGCCCGTATTCCAAGCAGTTCCCGGGAAAAGGACCAGGTCGCCCGCCCGGGCCCGCGGACCGTAACGCGGAGGGCCGGACGCCCGTCTGATCCCCGGTCCCGACTGTACCTGACGATGCGCCCGGGGCCTCCGGGTGCCTCCCAGGAGATCCGGTAAACGGGGTAATAACTTACTGAAGAGAAACTTACTTGACGGTAAGGAATGGCCGCGAATCCCGCTCGTACCGAGGCTGACCAGCGCTTGGACCATTCCTGGCCCGCTGCTGGACGGGAAAGGAGGACGCTGACCGCGGCCCGGATCGGCGCGGAGGTTACAGTGGCGGTGGCGAAATTCGGGAGGCTGGATGTTCTACACGTTCATGACGCGCGTGGTGCGTCCGATCCTCTGGCTGCTTTTCCGTCCGCGGGTCGTGGGCGGGGAGAACGTGCCGAGCTACGGGCCGCTCATCGTGGCGAGCAACCACCTGTCGTTCATCGACAGCTTCATCATCCCCCTGGCGGTCCCGCGTCCGGTCACCTACATCGCCAAGGCGGCCTACTTCGAGGGCGGCGGGCTCAAGAACCGCTTCGTCCGCTGGTTCCTCACCAACCTCGGCCACGTCCCGGTGCGGCGCGGCGCCCGGCGGGCCGCCATGGGCGCCCTCGAGCAGGCCCTGGAGGTGCTCGACAACGCCGGCGCGTTCGCGATCTACCCGGAGGGCACCCGCTCCCCGGACGGGCGCCTCTACCGCGGCCGGACGGGCATCGGCTGGCTCGCCCTGGAGTCCGGTGCCCGCGTCCTGCCGGTCGCCCTGGAGGGCACCGAGAAGATCCAGCCGATCGGCGCGGGGTTCCCGCGCGTGTTCGGGCCGCGCCCCACCGTGCGGATCGGCCCGCCGATGGACTTCTCCCGCTACCGCGACCTGCCGCCCGCCAAGGCCCGGCGCGCCATCACCGACGAGATCGTCGAGACGATCCAGAAGATGTCCGGCCAGGAGTACGCCGGGGAGTACAACGAGCGGGCCGAAAAGGGCTGACCCGCGTGTCGCCGGGGGCGGCGGGCCCCTTCCGCGCCGTAGGGTCGCGGCCATGGCGCACAGGCTCCTCCCGGTCATGCTGCTGCTGTCGACGGCCGTCGCGGCCACCGCGTGCGGCGGCGACGCCGAGCGCGCGAGCCAGGTCCGCGGCACCGCCCGCGCCGAGGCGGCGGGCATCGGCTACACCTCCGCCCAGCTGCTGCAGGCGCTGCTCCAGCAGCCGTCCGGCTACCGGCGCGCCGGGGAGCCCGACTGGGGCGAGTACGGCTCGCTGAAGGCCATCCAGAACGCCTCCCGGCTCCAGCGGGACGCCGTCCTCGACAAGCCCCGCTGCGGGACGGGACGTCCGGGCGGCGGCGTGGCCGGCGACGTGCCCGCCGCGCTCGTCTCGTTCACCGGCAGCCGCGGCGTGACCGCGACCGAGACCCTCATGGGCATGTCCGCCGGGGACGCCGAGAAGCAGGTCAACGCCCGCGTCACCCCCGGCTGCCTGAAGTTCCGCACGAGGGTCGGCTCCGCCTGGGCCGAGCACAGGGTGGTCGAGGCCCCGAAGGGCGACATCGGCGAGGGGTCGCGCACCGTCGGGGTCAGTACCGCGAGCGGCGGAGCCCGCACCCGGACCTGGTACGTCGTGTTCCGGGGCCGCCACTACCTCGCCACGATCACCGTCTTCGGGCCCGGTGCCACCCGCGCCGAGGCCGAGCGCCTGGCCCGCGAGGCACTGGCCCAGGCCCAGCGTGTCCTGCCCTGAGTCCGCGGGCTCACCGCCGGTCCCCCGGACCGGATAGCGTTCGCCTTACGCGGCGCGGAGAGCGGCTCCGGCGGACCAGTCCAGGGGGTGTCCTTGATCGGTAAGGAGGGCCGGGTGACCGGCCGGATCGGACCCGGGCTGGTCGGCGAGGTGATGATCGCGGTCCGCGGCGGGGCGGAGGCGTTCTACGCCCATCCCGTCGACCCGCGCGACGAGATCGGCGTCGGCTCGATCGTCGTCGTGGTCGAGTACCACCCGCCCCGGACGGTGTACGTGGCGCCCGCGCTGGCCCGTTGAGCGTCCCCGAGAAGGTGGCCCGATGAGGCCATGAACTTCCAGGCCGGAGATCGAACCGAACGCTCCTCTGCCGCGTCTGATGGGAAACGCGGACGGGCCTGACATTCCGGGGCCGGCCGCCCAACCCCCGGAGGAGGAGGCCCCATGCCCGTGCTCGCCGTGGCGGGCGGCGTCGTCGTCGCCATCATCGTGCTGATCATCCTGTTCAAGATGGTCTGGCGGGTCGCCGAGCCGAACGAGGCCCTGATCATCTCCGGGCTCGGCGCCAAGTCCAAGCCGATCGACGGGGTGGACAGCCTCGGATTCAAGATCGTGACGGGCAAGGGGACGTCCGTCCTGCCCGGCTTCCAGACGGCGCGCCGGCTGCGGCTCGACAGCCGCGCCGCGAACCTGGAGGTCAACTGCGTGACGCAGCAGGGCATCCCGGTCAAGGTCCGCGGTGTGGTCATCTACAAGGTCGGGGACGACTTCGTCTCGATCGCCAACGCCGCGCGCCGCTTCCTGGAGCAGCAGAACTCGATGGACGGCGCGATCCACGAGCTGTTCACCGGCCACCTGCGCTCCATCATCGGCAACCTCACCGTCGAGGACCTCATCCTCAACCGCGAGCGGCTCACCTCCGAGACCCGCGGTTCGGCCGCCGACGAGATGAGCAAGCTCGGCCTGGTCGTGGACTCCCTGCAGATCCAGGAGATCGACGACGAGACCGGCTACATCACCAACCTCGGCCGCCCGCACGCCGCCAGGGTCGCCGCCGCCGCCCGCATCGCCGAGGCCGAGCGCAACCAGGAGGCCACCGCGCGCGAGCAGGAGACCGAGCGGCAGAACGCGGCCGTCATCCGGGACACCGAGATGAAGAAGGCCGAGTACGAGGGCCAGGTGCAGCAGGCCGCGCAGCAGGCCCGGCAGGAGGTCATCCTCAAGGAGACCCGCAACGCCGAGCTGGAGGCCGAGCGCACCGAGAAGCGGCTGGAGAGCGAGGTCCGCAAGCCCGCCGACGCCCGCGCCTACGAGCAGGTCAAGCTGGCGGAGGCCGAGCGCGAGGAGCGCATCTCCTACGCCCAGGCCGCCGCGACCGAGGTCCAGCTCAAGGCGCAGCGCGAGTCCGAGGCCATCCGGCTGATCGGTGAGGCCGAGGCGGACGCGACCCGGCGCAGGGGCCTCGCCGAGGCCGAGGCGATCAAGGCCCGCGCGGAGGCGCTGGCGGAGAACACCGACGCCGTCATCGCCCAGCAGCTCGCCGAGAAGTGGCCGCAGATCGTCGAGGCGGGCGCGGGCGTGTTCGGCAACGTCGACAACATGGTCGTGCTGAACGGCGCGCAGGGCGTGGAGGACATGCTCGCCAAGGCCCTCACCCTCGGCGGCACCGGCCTCGGCGTCGCCCGCCAGCTCCTGGGCAACCTGAACGCCCAGAGCGCCCCGGTCGGAGCCAACGGACACGGCGGCGCCCCGGCGGCGACCGTCCCGGTGGAGATCCCCAAGGAGGACTAGGCGCCGATGCGAGGAAGGCCCGGCCCCGCCGGGCCTTCCTGGCCTCGGAGGTGGGCCGGTCCCGCTAAGTTCGTTGCATGTCCGTGCCGCGGCTTGCCGTTTCCGTCGACCTGGTCGTGCTCACCGTGCGGGAGCAGCGCCTGTGCGCGCTGCGGTGGCGGCGCGACCGGGCGCCCTACGAGGGGGCGTGGTCGCTGCCGGGCGGGTTCATCCAGCTCGACGAGGACCTGCCGGTCGCCGCGGCCCGGCTGATGGCGGAGCGGGCCGGGCTCGCGGACGTGCGGATCCACCTGGAGCAGCTCGCGACCTACGGGTACCCGGACCGCGACCCCCGGCAGCGCGTGGTGAGCGTCGCGTACCTGGGGCTCGCGCCCGACCTGCCCGCGTCCAGCCGGGCCCAGGTGCTGTGGACGGCCGTGGACGACCTCCTGCACCACGACCGGGCCGCGTTCGACCACCGGCGCATCCTGTGCGACGGGATGGAGCGGGCGCGGGCGAAGCTGGAGTACACCTCGCTGGCGGCGGCGTTCTGCCCGCCGGAGTTCACGGTCGCCGAGCTCCGCCGCGTCTACGAGATCGTGTGGGGCACGACCCTCGACCCGCGGAACTTCCACCGGAAGGTGACCGGCGCCGACCGGTTCCTCATCCCGACCGACCGGACGACGACGCGCGACGGCGGACGCCCCGCCAGGCTGTACCGCAGGGGCGACGCCGAGCAGTTGCGGCCGCCCATGCTGCGGCCCCGCGGATGAGCTTTTACCTGGGGTGATGTTCCGAGCAGCGCCGGACCGTTGCTAGTTTCACCCCCTATGAACGGTGACTCGCCAGAAGCGCTCGGCCTGATCGTCCGGGACATCGGTGAGGCGGGCGTCGCGGAGATGGCCGGCTCCCCGGGTCTCGCGGCGGCCGTCGACCAGCACGTGGCCAGCCTCCGCGACGAGCTCGGCGCACCGGGCGAACCGCCCGGCGCGGAGGAGCTCATGGGGTACCTGCACGGTTTCGCGGAGGACGCCTTCAACCGGGGATGGTGGCCCGCCGACACCCGGGACTGGGAGTTCGTCCGAATCGTGGCGGTTTGTTGGATGATGAGGGACGCTGCGTAGGCTGGGGATCATCACCCCTGTGCAATCTGGAGGACAACGGTGTCCGAGGCAACCACACCCCGCTTCCGCTCCGTCCTCGACCGGTTCGTGGCCTACAAGCCCGGCAAGGTCGTGGTGTCGCCCGAGGGGCGCTCGTTCAAGCTCTCGTCGAACGAGTCGCCGCACGGGCCGCTCCCCTCGGTCGTGGAGGCGATCGGCGAGGCGGCGCGCAACGTCAACCGCTACCCGGACAACAACGCGACCGCGCTGACCGAGGCGATCGCGTCCTTCTGCGGCGTCCCCGCCGACCACGTCGCGGTGGGCTGCGGCTCCGTCGGGATGACCCAGATGCTGCTGGAGGCCGTCGCCGAGCCGGGGGCCGAGGTCGTCTACGCGTGGCGGTCGTTCGAGGCGTACCCGCTGCTGGTGTCGCTGTCGGGCGCGACGAGCGTCCAGGTGCCGCTGCGGGACGAGACCCACGACCTGAGCGCGATGGCGGACGCGATCACCGAGAACACGCGGCTGATCTTCCTCTGCAACCCGAACAACCCGACCGGGACCGTCGTGCGCCGCGCGGAGATCGAGGCGTTCCTCGACCGCGTTCCCGCCGACTGCCTGGTCGTGCTGGACGAGGCGTACCGCGAGTACATCCGCGACGAAGAGGTGCCCGACGGGCTCACCCTCTACGGCGACCGCCCGAACCTCGCGATCCTGCGCACGTTCTCCAAGGCCTACGGCCTCGCGGGCCTGCGCATCGGCTACCTCGTCGCGCACCCGCTCGTGGCCGGATCCATCCGCAAGACGTTCCTGCCGTTCAGCGTGAACTCCGTCGCGCAGGCCGCCGGCATCGCGTCCCTCGAGGCCACCGACGAGCTGATGCAGCGCGTCGAGGGCACGGTGCAGGAACGCGTCCGCGTCCGCGACTCCCTCCTCGCCGACGGCTGGACGGTCCCGCCCACCGAGGCCAACTTCGTCTGGCTGCGCCTCGGCGACCGCACGATGGAGTTCTCGGCAGCCTGCGACGCCCAGGGCGTGAGCGTCCGCCCCTTCGACGGCGAGGGCGCCCGCGTCTCCATCGGCTCCCCGGAGGAGAACGACGCCTTCCTGGCCGTCGCCAAGACCTTCAACCGTTGACATCCTCTCCGCCCTAAAGGACGGAGATTCCCTCCACGCTGCGCGTTGACCGTGCTGCGTCCGGGTGGGTTACCGCTTCACTGCGCGGTGCCGGGACGTGTCCCGGTCCTACCTGCGCTCGACGGTCGTTTAGCCTGTCCGCCTGCCCGGCGGCCAGGATGTTGATGGCGGCGTTGACGTCCCGGTCGTGGACCGCCCCGCACGGGCAGGTCCACGACCGGACGTTCAGCGGCATCGACTCGGCCAAGGTCCCGCAGGTCGAGCACAGCTTGGAGGAGGGGAACCAGCGGTCCACCCGCGCGAAGGAGCGGCCGTGCCGGGCGGCCTTGTATTCCAGCATCGCCACGAAGCGGGACCAGCCCGCGTCGTGCACGCTCTTGGCCAGCCGCGTACGCGCAAGGCCGTTCACCGCCAGGTCCTCCACGTAGACCGCTTGGTTGTCACGGATCAACTGGGTGGAGAGCTTGTGGTGATGGTCCCGGCGCGCGTCGGCGACGCGGGCGTGCAGCCGCGCGACCCTCGCGGCGGCCTTCTTGCGGTTCGCCGATCCCTTCTGTTTGCGCGACAGGGCTTGCCGGGCCTTGCGGAGACGGCGTTCGGCGCGGCGCAGGAACCTCGGCGAGGACACCTTCCGGCCGTCCGACAGCACCGCGAAATGCGTGAGCCCCAGATCGATGCCGACATCGGCTGCCGCCTGCGGTAGGGGCTCGTCCGGCACTTCCACCACGAACGAGGCGAAGTACCGTCCGGCCGCGTCCTTGATCACTGTCACGCTTGACGGCTCGGACGGCAGGTTCCGTGACCACCGGACCCGCACGTCCCCGATCTTGGGCAGGCGCAGTTTCCCGCCCGGCGTGATCCTCCAGCGGGCGTTGCGGGTGAACCGGATCGCTTGGCGCCGGTCCTTGCGGGACCGGAACCGGGGCGGCGCGACCCCGCGGCCCTTGCGCGTGCCCGACACCGAGGCGAAGAAGTTGCGGTAGGCGGTGTTCAAGTCGGCCAGGGCCTGCTGCAGGACGACGGCCGACACCTCGCCCAGCCACGCCCGCTCGCCGGTCTTCTTCGCCTCCGTGATCACCCGCTTGGACAGTTCCCCGTCCAAGGGGTAGGGCAGCCCCGCCGCATGCGCTTCCTGGCGTGCACGCAGGGCGTCGTTGAACACTACCCGCGCGCACCCGAACGCCCGCGCCAGCGATTGCTGCTGGCCGGGGGTCGGGTAGAGCCGGAAGTTGTACCTGAGCTGCACGCTTGGATTGTACATCCATGCACTTTAAGAAGCTTGGTCGTACACTGACGTTCATGAAGTCGGAAGAGATGAGCGTCGCCGACGCACGCCGCCAGTTCGCCGACGTCCTCAACGACGCCGCCGTCCGGGGACGCATCACCTACATCACGAACCGGGGCCGCCGCATCGCCGCGATCGTCCCCGTCCCCATCGCCGAAGCCGCCGACCCGGACCACGACGCCCCCTAATGCCGGCCCGGTCAAGGCACGCTCGGGCCTGAAAGCCCTCCCGCTCGGGCCTTCACCCCCGGCCTGAAAGCCCAAGCACTGTCCCGCAACCCGGTAGCCGACCGATCCCTCAGCTGGTCTTCGCGGCCGGGCCGAGCTTCTCGACGATCAGGCGGTAGAGCTGGCGGGGGCGGCCCGGCTGGGGGGTGCGGTTCGGGGGGAGTGGCCAGGCGAGGCCCTCTTCGACCAGGGTGCGCAGGAGGCGGCGGGCCGTGCGGGGCGTGACGCCGAGCATCTTGCCGGCGTTCTCCGCGTCCACTATGAGGGGCTGCTCCTGGTCGCCGAGCTTGTCGGCGAGCCGGGCCAGGATCTCCAGGCCCTTCGGCTTGGCCTGCGGCTGGGCGCGCGGCGGCGTGCGGGGCGCGGGGACGAGCGCGCGGCCGTCGCGGTCCAGCGCGAAGCCCTGCGCCCGCTGGGAGCTCTGGGAGCGCGCCAGGGCGGCGCGGGCGTGGTTCTCCGCCTCGTGGGCCGTGCGGCCCATGCCGATGCCGACCTCGATGGCGAGGCCGAGTTCCTCGCGGACGCGCTCGACGAACGGCGGGGTGCGGAACCCCTCGGTGGACGCGGTGACGGAGCCGCGCGTCGCGATGACGAGGTAGCTGTGGTCGTCGACGGGCCAGACGGAGGCGTTCATCCGGTGCGCCTCCTGGAGGAGCACCCGGTGCAGGGCCAGCTTCAGCTCGTCGCGCCAGTAGCGGGGGGTGACGCGGCGCGGGGTCTCGCGGAGGGTCGGGACGTCCACGAGCACGACGACGAGCTGCGACTCCTCGAGGCGGTGGTGGGCGCCGAGGAGCGCGGCGGTCTGCAGGGAGCTGCGGATCGCGGCCCCGGTCGGCCGGACGCGGATGGTCGGGACGCCCGCCATCTCCATGCGCTCGGCGGTCGCGTGCACGCAGGTCATCGCGACGGTCGTGGCGCCGCGCCGCCAGAGCCGCTCGTGGAAGGCGGCGAGCGTGCCGGGGCCCGCGGCCTCCTCGCGCAGGTGCACCTGCTCGGTGCCGAGGCTGATCTCGGAGTAGGCCTCCTCGACCTCGGCGCGGCCGAGCACGTCGATGCTGACCCGGGCGGGGTCGAAGCGCTCGTCGAGGGACGCCCGCAGCAGCGCGCCCTGCAGGGCGGCGCCGTTCAGCGGCACGTAGGTGGCGGGCATCGTGAGGACGCCGGCCTTGCGCGCGAAGTCGTACGGGACGGGACTGGCGAACAGGCACACGTCCACGCCCGAGCCCAGGCGGACGACCTTGTCGGCCGCCTCCTGCTCGTCGCGGTACGCGGCGGCCACCAGCCTGCTCGGTACGGGTGTGGGGCCGTGGCCCATCAGCATGACCCGTTCCACGAGGTCATGAGGGCCCACGACACCGATCGTGAGGTCGGGGGTGACCGACCCCGTTCGTGCCGCCGTCATCGATGATCGCTCGCTTCCGATCCGGCCTCTCGGCGGGGTCGCCGCCCCGGCCACCTGCTCGCGCACGTTCCGCCCAACGGTTGACTCATGGCTTGTCGCCCCTGCCTTCTGACCCAGCACCGCAGTTCCCGTGCGATTCGCCTTCCCGCGGGCCCGCCTCCGCGAAGCGGGGCGGGTCCTCTTACCCGAGCTCTCGTCCGTTCCGGTGAAGCGGACACGAGCTCCTTCCAGCTGGCAGATCGGGTCAGGGCGACGTGATGTGACACCCAGACGCGAAATCGAATCAAGAGTGCGGCGAAAAAGTAACCTACGGGACCCCCTGGTCAGTAATTTGTCACCATTCGGCCAGCCTTGATCCTGCATCTTCGGATGTCCGAAGTAGAAAAACAAGACCCGAAATCACCGCGGAGGCCCCTTCCTGACGCACCTACGTACTGGAGGGACCCCTGCGGCGTCCGTTTGGTTTACCCGATGGCCGAAATCCGGCGACCCGATCTCGGCCGCTCCGGAAAGACGAGGGATCCGTCCGGAGCGGGCCGTCCGCGCCGGCAGGTGATTTTTTACCGCGTTACGGTCAGGTCGATCGGGACCGTTCCAGGCATGACTGCGCAGGTCAGAGAGTCGGGCTTCGGACAGTAAGGACGCCTCGCCCGTGCCGTGCGTAGTCGGATGGTAACGCATAGCTCAGGCGAATTGCAGTGGTTCGTTACACGGCCCGTCAGGGATCAACCGGGAGTTGGTCAGGCCGAGGCCACATTCGGCCGATCCCCGCCCCGGGGCGCCGAGCCGGAACGCCGGGTCCTGACGGCGCGCCAAAACGCCGCGCCGGGGTCCGGCGCGGCGTGGCGGGCGGGGCTAGCCGACCTCGCGGACGATCTCGGCGCCGAGCTGGGAGAGCCGCTCGGCCGTGTGCGCGTGGCCGCGGTCGAGGTAGTAGGCCGAGGTGATGGTGGTCTCGCCCTCCGCGGCGAGGCCGGCCAGCACGAGGGCGCTGCCGCAGCGCAGGTCGTGCGCCTCGACCTCGGCGCCGCGCAGGCCGCGCGGGCCGTTGACCTTCGCGCGGTTGCCGTCCACCTCGATGTCGGCGCCCATCTTGGCCAGCTCGCCGGCCAGCTTGAACCGGCCGTCGAAGATCCGCTCGTAGATGTAGGACGGGCCCTCGGCGAGGCAGGACACCGCCATGATCGGCGACTGCAGGTCGGTGGCGAAGCCCGGGTACTCGTCGGTGATGACGTTGATCGGGCGGAGCGTCCGGTCGCGGCGCACCTGGAGGACGGCGCCCTGCTGGTGGAACTCGACGCCCATCTGCTCCAGCTTGTCGGCCGCGACGCCGAGGTGCTCCAGCGAGGCGCCGACGAGGCTGAGGTCGCCGCCGGTGATCGCGGCGGCCATCACGAAGACGCCGGCGTCGATCCGGTCGGGCATCACGGTGTGCTCGACGGCGGTCAGCTCGTCCACGCCCTCGACCGTGATGAACCCGGTGCCGCCGCCGCTGATCCGGGCGCCCATCGCCTGGAGGATGGCGATGTTGTCCAGCACCTCGGGCTCCAGCGCCGCGTTCTTGATCAGCGTGGTGCCGTGCGCCAGCGCCGCCGCCATGATCAGGTTCTCGGTGCCGGTGTGCGAGGGGGTGTCGCAGTAGAGCGTGCCGCCGCGCAGGTCGCCGGCCTTGATGTGGATGATGCCGTCGCCGTTGTCGGCCACGTGCTCGGTGACCGTGGCGCCCATCCGCTTGAAGCCGTTGTAGTGGAAGTCCAGGTTGCGGCTGCCGAGGTTGCAGCCGCCGACGCCCTCGATGACCGCCTCGCCGAGGCGGTGCAGCAGCGCCGGGACGAACAGGAACGAGCCGCGGAACCGGGACGCGATCTCGGCGGGCAGCACCGGGCTGTTCAGCGACGACGCGTCGATCACCAGCGTGCGCTCGGTCTCGTGGAGCTCGGCCTTGGCGCCCACGGCCCGCGCGAGCTCCACCGCCCGCCGCACGTCCTCGATGATCGGGACGTTGCGCAGCACGGTGCGTCCCCTGGAGGCCATCAGCGAGGCGCCGATCATCGGCAGGACGGCGTTCTTCGCGCCCTGGATGAAGACCGTGCCGTGCAGCTGCCGGCCGCCGCGCATGCGGTAGCGAACCTCGTGGCCCATGCTCATGCCGCCTAACTTCCTCTCGGGTGCGGTTGCGTGTGCGATCCAGTTGGGAGCACGAGGGCCGAGCGTGCCTGACGGTGTCCCCCCGTTGCCGACGCGACCCCAGTAAACCATCGGGCCGGAGGTGTGGTGTCCGGCCTTGGTCCCGCGGGCGTCAGTCTGCTCGTTGAGACTTCCGGAACACGCCAAAGGTTCGCGTTCCCTGGGAAAATTCCCAGAAGGAGCCTAGGGGCGGCGAACCCCCGCCGCCGGTGTTTTGAAGATCATCAAGGGGTGCGGACCTCGACGACCTCGACCGGGTCGCCCACCGTGAGCGTGCCGAGGACGCGCGGAACGCAGTTCTGGCCGAACTGGATGCCGCGCTCCCGGGTGCGGTAGGAGGCGAGCGTCCGCAGCGGCTCGCGGCCGCGTTCGGCGGTCCGCTGGTCGGTGGTGGTGATGACGCACCGGGAGCACGGCTTGACCATCTCGATCACGGTCTCGCCTACGCGCAGCAGCCGCACCTCGTCCTCGCCGTAGGGGCCGAGGCCCTCGACGACGAGGCTCGGGCGGAACCGGTTCATCGGGAGCGGCTCGTCGAGCCGCGTGTTGAGGTCGGCCAGCGACTCGGCGGAGATGACCAGCAGCGGGTAGCCGTCGGCGAACATGACCTCGCCGCCGCCGCGGCGCGTGGGCCGCCGCCCGGTGAAGCGCACCAGGCGGCAGTCGGCGCCGAGCAGGTCGCCGAACCAGGCCGCCGCCTCGTCGCCCTGGTCGACGCCCTGGCACTCCGACCGCTGGACGGAGACCTCCCGCACCTCGCCCGCGTCCACGGCCTTGTGGACGAGCCGCGAGGCGCCCGGCGCGTCCACCGTGAGGACCGTCCCGTCGTAGGACGGGCTCATCAGCGCCATCCGGGCGTGGTCGCGCTGGGACAGGAAGCGGCCCTCGGGGGTGACCAGCATGAACTCGCGGTCGAACGGCAGGCCGCGCGCGGTCAGTTCGGCGGTGCGCAGCGCGGTCCCGCCGCCGCTCTTGAGCGGGTAGGCGTTCAGCTCGGTCAGGATCCCCCTCACGGCCCCTCCTAACTGAGAGCGGTCAGGCGGTCGAACATCGGGGCCAGGCGCTCCACGAAGCGCTCGGGGCGGCACACCTCGTCCAGGCGCTTCTCGTCCAGCGTGAGGCCCGCCTCCGCCGCGTGGGCGCGCAGCGTCTCCCGGAACGGCGTCCCGGTCTCCCACGTCTCCATGGCGGCCTTCTGGACGAGGGGGTACGCCTCGTCGTCACGCGACATGCCCGCCTCGACCAGCTCCAGCAGGACGGTCGAGGTGTAGATGAGCCCGCCGGTCGAGTCCAGGTTCTCCCGCATGCGGGCCTCGTCAACGACAAGTCCGGACATGAGGCGGTTGGTCAGGTTCAGCATGTAGTCGAGCGCGATGGAGGCGTCCGGCAGCGCGATCCGCTCGGTGGAGGAGTGCGAGATGTCGCGCTCGTGCCACAGCGGGATGCCCTCCAGCACCGGGACGATCTGCGCCCGCACGATCCGCGCCATCCCCGCCAGCCGCTCGGAGATGATCGGGTTCTTCTTGTGCGGCATCGCCGAGGAGCCCTTCTGGCCCTTGCCGAACGGCTCCCACAGCTCCCGGACCTCGGTGCGCTGCCCGTGCCGCACCTCCAGCGCGATCGCCTCGCACACCGTCGCCATGATCGCCAGGGCGGACACCCACTCGCTGATCCCGTCGCGGATGACGACCTGCGTCGACACGTCGGCGGCCTTCAGGCCGAGCTTGCGCGCGACGTGCAGCTCGATCGCCGGGTCGATGTTGGAGTACGTCCCGACCGCGCCGGAGATCGCCATCACGCCCACGGCCTCGCGGGCGCGCCGCAGCCGGTCGCGCGACCGGGCCATGGCGAACGCGAAGTCGGCGACGCGGTGGCCCCACACGTCCGGCTCGCCGTGGATGCCGTGCGTCCGCCCGACCCGCAGCGTCGCCTGGTGGGCCAGCGCGTGGTCGCGCAGCGTCGCGACGAGCGCGTCCGCCTTCTCCAGCAGGATGTCGGTGGCCTCGACCAGCTGGAGCGCGAGCGCGGTGTCGAGCAGGTCGGACGACGTCATGCCGAAGTGGACGTACCGGGCCGCCTCCCGGGGCTCGGTGTTGTCCGCCCACGCCGACAGGAAGGCGATCACGTCGTGCTGCGTCACCGCCTCGATCGCGTGCACCGCCTCCGGCGTCGGCGGCGGCGCCTTGCGCACCGGCTCCACCACCTCCGGAGGGATCGTGCCGGCCTCGGCGTGGGCCTCGACGACGAGGACCTCCACCTGGCACCACAGCTCGTACTTGTGCGCGTCGCTCCAGACGCGTCCCATCTCCGGAAGGGTGTAGCGCTCAATCACCCGACGATTGTCCCAGGCCGGGAACCGCCGCGTCCGGCCGGGTCGCCGCGTGTTCGAGTGCCAGCGCGGCGACGATCACCAGCACGAGGGCGGCGATCTCCGCGGCGGCCAGCCAGAGGCCGAGCGGGGTGGCCGCGAGCGCGACCGCGGCGGCGCCGAGCCGGATCCGGGACGGCCCGATGCGCACGATCCGGCGGAACGCGACGTCGCCCGCCAGGTAGAGCGCGACGCCGCCGGCCAGCGCGAGCGCGGGGCCGAGGTGCAGGGCGTCCCAGGCGTGCCCGACGGCCTGCCCCATCCCGGCCGCCGCGACGATGATCCCGACGACCAGCGGGATGTGGGCGTAGAAGTAGCCGAACATCGTCATCTGGGTGCGGCGCAGGTCGTCCGCCGCGGTCAGCGACTCCTCGGCGCGCTCGTCGTCCCTGGCGAAGTAGCTCCACCAGACGGCGGCCGCGAGCGCCAGCCCGAGCAGCACGGCGACGACCAGGCCCGGGTCCAGGTGCGCGTGCTCGGCGCCCGCCCCGACCGCGATCACCGACTCGCCGATCGTGATCATGACGAGCAGCCCGTGCCGCTCCACGATGTGCGCGGGCTGGATGGTGAACAGCCCGCCCGGCGGCACGATGTACGGCTGGACGATCGGGACGACGAGCGCGAGCGTCCACAGCACGTACACCCCCGGCCCGTGGTCGAGGATCCCGGCGACGATGATGAGCACCGCCGCGAGGAGGTTGGCCGGCAGGACGCGCAGGATGTGCGGATTGCCCTGCGCGTACAGCGTCACGTGGGCGAGCACCAGCACCAGGTACCCGAGGCCCCACAGCACGCCGCCGCCCTTGAACGCCGTCGGGGTGGCCAGGGCGACCATGAAGAACCCGGCCATCCCGACCAGGAGCAGCAGCCGCCGTCCCGTCGTCGTTGGCGTGAGCGTGTTCGTCAGCCAGGCGTAGCCGCCGTACATCCACCACAGGACGCCGAACATCAGCACGATCTGGAGCAGGCCCAGCACGTTCAGTTCCTTGACCAGGACGTGGCTGAGCTGGGTCACCGCGAAGACGAACACCAGGTCGAAGAAGAGCTCCAGCGTCGTGACGCGGTAGACCTCTTCGCGTACGGGCACGGAGGAGGAAGCCATGCCTGACCTCACTTGATTAGTTGTAATCAAGTAATCATGGCATGGAGATCGCCTTCAGCGCTATGTCGGTGCGGTGGTGGGAGCCGCGCAGACCGATCTTGGAGACGGCCTCGTACGCGGCGGCGCGGGCGGCGCCGAGATCGGGTCCGGTGCCGACCACGTTCAGGACGCGCCCGCCGCTCGCGACCGGCTGCCCCTCGCCGCCGAGCCCGGTGCCCGCGTGCAGCACGTAGGCGCCCTCCACCGCGGCGGCCTCGTCCAGGCCGGTGATCTCGTCGCCCTTCACCGGAGCGGCAGGGTAGCCCTCGGCCGCCACGACCACCGTGACGGCCGCGCCCGGATGCCATTCAAGCCGTAGGGCCGGGTCGAGCCCGCCGATCGCGCACGCCTGGAGGAGCGTGGCGACGGGGGTGGCCAGCCGGTCCAGGACGACCTGGGTCTCGGGGTCGCCGAAGCGGGCGTTGAACTCCACCACCCGCACGCCCCTGGACGTCAGGGCGAGCCCGGCGTACAGCACGCCCACGTACGGGGTCTCGCGGCGGCGCAGTTCGTCGACGGTCGGCTGGACGACCGCGGCCATGACCTCGTCCACCAGACCCGGCGGCACCCAGGGCAGCGGCGTGTAGGCGCCCATGCCGCCCGTGTTCGGGCCCTCGTCGCCGTCGTAGGCGCGCTTGAAGTCCTGCGCCGGCAGCAGCGGGACGGCGTGCTGCCCGTCGCACAGCGCGAACAGGGAGACCTCGGGGCCGTCCAGGTACTCCTCGACCACGACGCGCTCGCAGGCGTCCGCGTGCCGCAGCGCCTCGTCGCGGTCCTCGGTGACCACGACGCCCTTGCCGGCCGCCAGCCCGTCGTCCTTCACCACGTACGGCGGGCCGAAGGCGTCGAGCGCCTCCTCCGCCTGCCCGGTCGACTCGCAGACCCGCGAGTCGGCGGTCGGCACCCCCGCCGCCGCCATGACCTCCTTGGCGAACGCCTTGGACGCCTCGATCTTGGCGGCGGCCCGGTCCGGCCCGAAGCAGGGGATGCCGGCCTTGCGCAGGGCGTCACCCACGCCCGCCACGAGCACGGCCTCCGGCCCGACGACGACCAGGCTGATCCGGAGCCGCGTGGCCAGCTCCACCACCGCCGTGCGGTTCGTCGGATCGAGCTGGTGGTTGTCCGCGATCTCTGCCGTGCCCGGATTGCCCGGGGCGCAGTGGAGGGCGGTGACGGCAGGGTCGCGGTGCAGGGCGCGGGCGAGCGCATGCTCGCGGCCACCCGATCCAAGGACGAGTACTCGCACGTCGTGAGCTTACTGGTCCGCGCCGCCGCGCCGGGGGCGCATAACCCCCGTGCGGACGGGGATGGAGCGGGGTGAGGCCGCCGTCACACGGGGGGCGTGTGAACCTCACCGATACGGGCGGCGTCCTACATATCGGCTGGTAGGCTGCGACGGGCTTGACCGCCCGCCGTCGAGGCGCGTGAAAGGAGGTGGTCGGGATGAGTCCTGGTGATACTTGCAGTTCGCCAGAGAACCCTCACAGTCCGGACAGGGCTGTCCCTCCGTCCGCCTCCATCTGGCGCCCGGCCTTCGCCCTCGCGCGCTCCCTTCGCTGACCAGCGGGGGTTGAGCGCGCGCTGCGTGCGTGGCCGGCGGGTTAGGAGCACCTCATGGCCATGACACGAGTCCGCCCCAGCCGCGTGCTCTTCAAGACGCGCGGCCGCCCGAGCGGCGTGCAGGCTCCGAACCGCGACTCGGCGGTCATCGACTGGGCCGCCTACATCGACGGCCACCGCGTCAGCACCGAAACCGTCGCCGACGCCGTCCGCCTGGTGCGCGACGGCCGGCTCGTCCCCGACGGCGACAGCGCCGGCTTCGTCTGGGTCGGCCTCCACGAGCCGTCCGCCGCCGAGCTGAGCGACCTCGCCGAGGTCTTCGGCCTGCACCCGCTCGCCGTCGAGGACGCGATCCACGCCCACCAGCGCCCCAAGCTCGAACGCTACGACGGCGTCCACTTCGTCGTCATGAAGACCGTCGGCTACGTCTCCAGCGGCCCCGGTGGAGCCGAGGTCGTCGAGACCGGCGAGATCATGCTGTTCTGCGGCCCCGACTTCGTCGTCACCGTCCGGCACGGCGCCCACGGCGCGCTCGGCCCCGTCCGCCGCCAGCTGGAGAAGGACCCCGGCCGCCTCGCCCTCGGCCCCGCCGCCGTCCTGCACGCCGTCACCGACCGCGTCGTGGACGGCTACGTCGGCGTCGCCAACGCCGTCATGGAGGACATCGACGAGGTCGAGGAGGCCGTCTTCTCGCCCGAGCGCACCGACGAGTCCCGGCGCATCTACCGGCTCAAGCGCGAGGTCATCCAGCTCAAGCGCGCCGTCGGCCCGCTCGCCGGCCCGCTGCGCAGCCTGTCCGGCCGCCGCTTCGTCCCGGCCGAGATCAGGGAGTACCTCCGCGACGTCGAGGACCACCTCACCCGCGTCCGCGAGCAGGTCGAGTCCTACGACGAGCTCCTCAACCCCATCCTCCACGCGCACATGACCCAGGTCACCGTCGCCGACAACAAGGACATGCGCAAGATCTCCGCCTGGGGCGCCATCTTCATGGTCCCCACCGCCATCGCCGGCGTCTACGGCATGAACTTCGACCACATGCCCGAGACCCGCTGGCAGTACGGCTACCCCATGATCCTCAGCGTCATCACCCTCGCCTGCTTCGCCCTCTACCGCGGCTTCCGCCGCAACGGCTGGCTCTAGTTTTTTGCGTTTCTCTCCTCCTTCGGGCCTGGCGGCCCTCCATCGTCGAAAAACGCGGGCGATCGCTGGCATCGCTCCGGCTCGCCTTGGCGGCTCGCTGCGCGATCAGGTTCTCGCTTCGCTCGCACCTGCCTTCGGACGCGATCGCAGCCATTGAGGTCGCTGCGGGGTTGCGGCGGTGGCTGAGCGTTGCGATCCAGGGCGAAGAACTGAGCCTTGTGGATCAGACGGCGGGGGTTGCGGCCATGAGGGCCAGCAGGCGGTCGGGGTAGTCGGTGACTATTGCGTCTGCGCCTTGGGTTATGAAGCGGGTCATGTCTGCGGGGGTGTTGACCGTCCAGACGATGACGGGGAGGGCCAGGGCGTGGGCCTGGTCGATCAGGGTCGGTGTCGTCATCGCGTGTTCGGGGGAGACGGCCGTGGCGCCCAGGGCGAAGGCGGCGGCGACCGGGTCGGCCGGGGAGTGGCCCGCCAGCCAGCCGGTGCCGGGGGCGAGGGTCTTGCGTTCCATGAGGGCGACGCGGCCCAGGTCCGGGTAGTGGCGGCGGGCCTCGGCCAGGACGCGCCAGTCGAAGGCCAGGAGCCGGGAGCGCTCGGTGCAGCCGAAGGTCTTCAGGACGGCCGCGACGGCGGCGGTGAGGAGTTCCACCTCCTCGTCGGTCCAGGTCGGGTCCGTCTTGAGTTCGACGGAGAGCCCCACGTCCGCGGGGGCCAGGAGGGCGCACGCCTCGGCGAGCGTGGGGATGCGGGTGCCGGGCATCGGGGCGGCGTCGCAGCTCAGGCCCGCGTCGAGCGTCCGCAGCTGGGCTAGGGACAGCTCGCGGACGGGCTTGCCGACGTAGGGGTAGGCGGGGTCGCCCGGCCAGGCGGGGCCCGTGTCGGCGAGGACGGCGGGGGACACCACCTGGTCGTGGCCGAGGACGACGACGCCGTCCGAGGACATGCCCACGTCCAGCTCGATGGTGTCGACGCCGAGGTCGAGAGCATGGGCGAAGCCGGGCAGGGTGTTCTCCGGACGGAGGCCCCGCGCCCCACGATGTCCGTGCACCTCGATGATGGAGATCACCGAACGCACGCTACCGTCCGTGACCGAACGCGCGGGCGCAGACCCCGGCCACCACAGCAACCACGCGACGACCTCAATGGTTGCGATCGCGTCCGAAGGCAGGTTCGAGCGAAGCGAGAACCTGATCGCGCAGCGAGCCGCCAAGGCGAGACGGAGCGATGCCAGCGATCGCCCGCGTTTTTCGACGATGGAGGGCCGCTAGGCCCGAAGGAGGAGAAAAGCGCATTAAACGAGAGGTCGCAAGGAAAGTGTTTGGTCGCGGCCCGGGCCTACGCCGATTGCGGAGATCTGGGCGCCGGACATCTCCTCCAGTGCCCGGACGTAGGCCTGCGCGTTCGCGGGCAGGTCCTCGAACTTCTCGGCGCCGGTGATGTCCTCCTGCCAGCCGTCGAGGTACTCCAGGATCGGCTTGGCGTGGTGGAACTCGGTCTGCGTGGTGGGCAGCTCGTCCACCCGGACGCCGTCGACCTCGTAGGCGACGCACACCGGGACCCGTTCGAGGCCGGACAGGACGTCCAGCTTCGTCAGGAAGTAGTCGGTGATGCCGTTGACGCGGGTGGCGTAGCGGGCGATGACGGCGTCGAACCAGCCGCAGCGGCGGTCGCGGCCCGTGGTCACGCCGTACTCGCCGCCGGTCGTGCGCAGGTACTCGCCCTGCTCGTCCAGCAGCTCGGTGGGGAACGGCCCGGACCCGACGCGGGTCGTGTACGCCTTGAGGATGCCGATCACGCGGGTGATCTTGGTGGGGCCGACGCCGGAGCCCGCGCACGCGCCGCCCGCCGTGGGGCTGGAGGACGTCACGAACGGGTAGGTGCCGTGGTCGATGTCCAGCAGCGTGCCCTGCGCGCCCTCCAGCAGGACGACCTTGCCGTCGTCCAGCGCCTTGTTCAGGACGAGCGTGGTGTCGGCGACGAACGGCTTGAGGCGCTCGCCGTAGGCCAGGTACTCCTGGACGATCGGCCCGGTCTCGATGCGGCGGCGGTTGTAGACCTTCGTGAGGACCTGGTTCTTCTCGCGCAGGGCCAGGTCGAGCTTCTGGGTGAGGATGTTCGGGTCGAACAGGTCCTGGACCCGGATGCCCATCCGGTTGATCTTGTCGGCGTAGGTGGGGCCGATGCCGCGGCCGGTGGTGCCGATCCGGGCCTTGCCGAGGTAGCGCTCGGTGACCTTGTCGAGGGCGCGGTGGTGGGGCATGATCAGGTGCGCGTTCGCCGAGATCAGCAGCCGCTCGCAGCTGATGCCGCGGTCCCGCAGCCCGTCGATCTCCTGCAGCAGCACCGCCGGGTCGATCACCACGCCGTTGCCGATGACCGGGACGACGTCGGGCGACAGCACTCCGGACGGCAGCAGGTGCAGCGCGTAGCTCTTGTCGCCGATGACCACCGTGTGGCCCGCGTTGTTGCCACCCTGGTAGCGGACGACGTAGTCGACGTCCCCGCCGAGCAGGTCTGTCGCCTTGCCCTTGCCCTCATCTCCCCACTGGGCACCGACAAGAACGATGGCAGGCATGCCACTTTTCCTTCCCACGACGAAGGCCCCGGTCGCCGCAAGCGAAGGGGCCTCTTGCGATCAAAGCGTACCCTCAGCTGGGCTGCAAGGAAACCGGAGGCGGATCCGCCCCCGGCCGGGGCCTTGGGCGGCGGGTCCGGCGGACGGCCCGTCCGGCCGCCGGACCGCCTGCGTCAGGAGCCGTTGAGGGCGTCGGCCGCGGCGGCGCTGCTGTCGCGGAGGAAGGTCCGGCAGCGCTCGGCCTCGGAGTCCTCGCCGATGGCGGCGGCGGCACGGGCGAGGGCGTGCAGGGCGCGCAGGAAGCCGCGGTTCGGCTCGTGCTCCCAGGGGATGGGGCCGTGGCCCTTCCAGCCTGCCCTGCGCAGCTGGTCCAGCCCGCGGTGGTAGCCGGTGCGGGCGAACGCGTAGGAGTCGATGACGCTGCCCTTGGCGAAGGAGCGGTCGGCCAGCTCGGCCCAGGCGCCCGGGTAGTCCGGGTGGCGCGCGGCGACCTCGAACGGGTCGATGCCGTTCTCCAGGGCCGTCCGGGCCTCTTCGTTGTCCGGAAGTTCGGTCGGAGCGGGGCCGCCGAGCAGGTTCTGGGTCATGCGGGCCATCGTAAGCAGCCCCGGCGGGCGCCCGACAACCCGGGGCGCGGGCCCCCGCCGCCTGGGCGCGGACGCGCCCAGGGGACAGGGGCTGCCCGCACCCGCCGCGTGCTACTTGCCGGATCCGAAGAGGGAGGCGACCAGGTCCGTCAGCTTCGGTGCCGTCGAGCCGGCCCCCTTGACCTGGGTCCGCATGGCCGGGAACAACTCGGTGTAGCTCTTGCTCGTCAGGTACATCTGGAAGTTCGCGGCGTTGTTCCCGGACGCCGACGGCAGTCCGGCGCGGAAGTCGACGAGCCAGCCGAGCGCCCCGCAGCTGCTCGCGGGGACGGAGAACGTCGTGTCGTTCATCTTCATGGCGATGGCGTTGTCGAACCACTCGACCGAGCCGTCGTCGCCGACGAGGTTCAGCGAGATCGGTGCCTTCTTGGAGCCGATGTAGCAGCCGTCACCGAGCAGATCGTTCTTGAGCTTGATCCTCATGTCGATCGTGGAGGCGTACTGGCCCTGGTCGGTGGTGTAGAGCCTGAAGCTGCCGACGTACTGGGTCTTGACCTTGAGGCCGAGCAGCGGGAGGGACCCCGTCCCGGGGATGCCGAGCGCGCCGTCCGGCACGGTCATCGCCTTCGACCGCATGCTCACGAAGATGTTGACGGGCTCGGACGTCTCGGGGTCGAAGCTGGACTGCATGGTGATCGTGACCGGCTCGGTGATCTGCTGCGTCATCGAGCCGAGCTTCATCGTGCCGCCGCTGAGGACGATGACCGCGCACTGCCAGTTGGCGGGGTCGGCGCCGACGGGCAGCTGGTCGGGGCAGTCGCCGAAGTCGAACTCGACGGGCGCGTTCTCGCCGAAGTCGGCGGCCGCGGGCGCGGCGCCGAGGGCGACGACGGCGGCCGGCACGGTCAGCGCGAGAGCGGACAGCAGCCGGGCGGACCGGAGCAGGGCGCGCATCCGGGCACGGGAAGTGGAGAACTTCATGGGGGTGGGGTGCCTTCCTGGCGGGCGCACGCGATCGCAGCGCTTGAGAACGTTCCAACCAGTCCACACTGTAAAGATCCACTTCTCCCGATCTCAAGATCCCGTGCAGCGTCTCCGTGCCGTCCCCGTGGCCGCTACCGGTCAGTAATCGCCGTGCCGCCCGCGCTCCCACCAGGGGCGGCGGTTCGCCGGCGGCACGGCGGAGCGATGCCGCGTCCGGAGCCGCGGAACGCATCTGGAGCTCGCCGCCGCGTCCGCCTACGATCAACCGATGAGCAGGCCGCAGGGCGTCGACACGTCCGTCCCGAGCCCCGCCCGCGTCTACGACCACCTGCTGGGCGGCAAGGACAACTACGAGGTCGACCGCAAGGTCGCCGACGGGCTGCTGAAGATCATTCCCAGCATGCGCCTGGTCGCCCGGGAGAACCGCGCGTTCCTCGGACGGGCCGTCCGGTACCTGGCCGGTGAGGCCGGCATCAGGCAGTTCCTGGACATCGGGACGGGCTTGCCGACGCAGGACAACGTCCATGACGTGGCGCAGCGGATCGAGCCCGCGGCCCGCGTCGTCTACGCCGACAACGACCCCGTCGTCCTCGTCCACGCGCGCGCCCTGCTCACCAGCACCCCCGAGGGCGCCACCGACTACGTCGAGGCCGATCTGCGCGAGCCGGACGCGATCCTGGAGCACGCGGCGGCCACGCTGGACTTCGACGAGCCCGTGGCCCTCCTCCTGGTCGCGATCCTGCACTTCCTCCCGGACGAGGACGGCGTGCACGGCATCGTGGCAAGGCTGGTGGACCGGCTGGCGCCCGGCTCCTACCTCGTGATCTCACACGGCACGCCCGAGGAGAACCCGCAAGGGGCGTCCGACGCCGCCGAGGAGTACACCAGGCAGGCTCCCAGCGCCCAGATCACTCCCCGGAACCGCGACGCCATCAACGGGTTCTTCACGGGCCTGGAACCGGTCGACCCCGGCCTCGGCTACATCACGTCCTGGCGCCCCGAGGGCCCGGTCGTCCCGCCCGAACAGGTCGGCCTCTACGGCGGCGTGGCCCGCAAACCATGAGCGGACGTGCCGAACCTTCTTGACCGGCCTCAGCGAATGGTGGCGCCGGCGAGAGGCAGGGTGAAGTGGGCCGCGCCGCCGTCCAGGGTGGAGCGGGCGGACGGCCAGCCGTGCCGGACGAAGTGGAGCCCCTGCCGGTTCGTGAGGATGATGTCCGCGTCGAACTCGTTGATTCCGCGCCGTGCGGCCAGTCGCGCTAGGTGGCCGACGAGGGTGGTGCCCAGGCCCCGCTGCTGCCACGGGTCGGTGACGAGGACGGCGACGTCCGCCCGCCAGGGCCGCGCGGGGTCGCGGACGTACTCGGCGATGCCGGCGATCTCGTCGCCGTCCAGGCCGACGAGGGCGTCGCGGTCCCAGTGGTCGAGGCGGTCGAGCAGGCCCATGTAGTGGTCGGGGATGCGGGGCGTCCCCGAGAAGAAGCGCGTGTAGAGGCTGGCGGCCGAGAGCCGCTCCGACATCCGCCGGACGCGGGGGCCGTCGGTGATCCCGTACGGGCGGATCCGGACGTCGGCCAGCGCGGCGTCAATGCGAGCGGCGCTGCGCACATCGAGTTGCTTCACACAACTTATTGGACCGCATGAAGTTGTGTGAAGCAACCCACGAGCCCGGTGCATCGCGCCGCGATCCGGGCGGCGGCCGGCCCGTCAGGGCGGCGGGCGGCGGCCGAGGAAGGCGACGAGGCGTTCGCCGGGCGACGCGTGCGGACCCGCTTCGACCGGTTCGCGGAAGAGGGGACAGCGCCCGTCCGGCGGCGCCAGGGTTCTCGCCACCGTGAGGAGGTGCACGGCCAGACCTGGAGGGACGGGCTGCCTTGCGCCGGTCGCCTGCGCGACGTCCCAACCGTGCACGACCGCTTCGAGAGCACCCGCGCCGGCCACCAGTTCGCCGGGGATCCGCAGGTCGCCGATCGCCGCCCTCGTGCCGCGGCCCGGGCAGGCGGCGGAGGCCCTGGCGTGGCGGAGCACGCGAACGGCCTGCACGCGCAGTGCCGACACCGGGTCGCCGGCCGGTTCGACAGCGACGGGGCGGAGGCCGATCCGGCCCGCCGCCAAACCCTCGTGCACCGCGGCGAGGGAGTCGCCGATGTGCAGCAGCAGCATGTGGAGGTCCCATTCGGCGCACGGCGTCGGGCGCGTGAGCATTCGCCGAGTGACGGGCTGGACGGCGGTCAGGAGGAAACCGATCGAGCACTCCAGGATGCCCGCGCTCGATGGCGGGGACGGGCTCGAAGGGAGGGGCGTACTCGGTGGGAGGGACATTGACGCGCCGGCCGATTCCCGCATTCGGCTCCTCCGCTCGCTAGGACGGTCACCAGGGCAGACCGCCGCCGCGCGGAGAATTCATCGGCGGCCCTGGCGGAGCCAATCCTGCGGCCGCCGAGAAAAATGAAACGTCGGCGTTTATCGAGAAAGGCGCACGTTTCGCGGGGAAGGTGCGCTGTACCGCCAAATCAGGCGCTCGGGCCGGGACGGGGATCGACGTCGCCGGGGCCGAGTTGCGCCCCGCAGGAATCGCAGGTGAAACGGGGGGTCAGCGTGCCGTCGCAGCCCCGGTGGCCGATGACCAGGGGCGGGCCGTCCGGCGCGTAGTGGCGGTCGCCCCACATCATCAGGGTCATGACCGCGGGCCACAGTTCCACGCCCTTGCGGGTCAGCCGGTACTCGTACCGGTCCGGCCGCTCCTGGTACCTGACGCGGCGCATGATGCCCTCGTCGCAGAGCCGGTTGAGCCGGTCGGTGAGGACGTTGCGGGCCACGCCGAGGGCGTCCTGGAAGTCGTCGAAGCGCCGCACGCCCTGGAAGGCGCTGCGGATCACCAGCATCGTCCAGCGGTCGCCCACGACCTCCAGCGAGCGGGCGACCGAGCAGTTCTGCGACTCGTACGTGCGGGGCAGTGCCACGCCTTCGACCCTACCCGCGTTTCGTCAGGCAACGGGCTCGGCCGGGGGCCGGCCGCGCGGCCCCCGGCCCGCTCCACTACTTCAGCTTCTTGCCGGCGGACTGGAGGTTCTCGGCGGCCTCGACGATGCGGGCGGCCATCGCGGCCTCCGCCGCCTTGCCCCACGAGCGCGGGTCGTACTGCTTCTTGTTGCCGACCTCGCCGTCGACCTTCAGCACGCCGTCGTAGTTGCGGAACATGTGCTCGGCGACCGGACGGGTGAACGCGTACTGGGTGTCGGTGTCGATGTTCATCTTGACGACGCCGTACGACACCGCCTCGCGGATCTCCTCCAGCGTGGAGCCGGAGCCGCCGTGGAACACGAGGTCGAACGGCTTGTCCTTGCCGTACTTGGCGCCGACCGCGTCCTGGATCTCCTTGAGCACCTCGGGACGCAGCTTGACCGAGCCCGGCTTGTAGACGCCGTGCACGTTCCCGAACGTCGCGGCCAGGATGTAGCGGCCCTTCTCGCCGACGCCCACGGCCTCGGCGGTCGCGATCGCGTCGCCCGGCGTCGTGTACAGCTTCTCGTTGATCTCGTTGGCGACGCCGTCCTCCTCGCCGCCGACGACCCCGATCTCCATCTCCATGATGATCCGGGCCTTGGCGCACTCCTCCAGCAGCTCGGCGGCGATCTGCAGGTTCTCGTGCAGCTCGACGGCGGACCCGTCCCACATGTGCGACTGGAACAGCGGCTCCTCGCCGCGCGCCACCCGCTCCTGCGAGATCTTCACCAGCGGCCGCATGAAGCCGTCCAGCTTGTCCTTCGGGCAGTGGTCGGTGTGCAGGGCGATGTTCACCGGGTACTTGGCCGCCACGACCCGGGCGTACTCGGCCAGCGCGGTCGCGCCCGTGACCATGTCCTTCACCGTGGAGCCGGACAGGTACTCGGCCCCGCCGGTGGACACCTGCACGATTCCGTCGCTCTCGGCCTCCGCGAACCCGCGCAGCGCGGCGTTCAGCGTCTGGCTGGACGTCACGTTGATCGCGGGGAAGGCGAAGCCGTCGCGCTTCGCACGGTCGAGCATCTCCGCGTAGACCTCGGGCGTTGCGATGGGCATTGTCAGCGTCCTTTCATACGCAGGGTGCCGCCGGGCATCCGGCCGGGCGGTAGCTCCCGGACGTCCGCGTACCCAGTGAGTGCCCAGGTCACGCGGTTTCCGGTTCGGGCATGCCGTCCGCGCTCAGTATCTCGCCTAATCGGAGCGTGGGGAAAGGTACGCTCGCGGTGTGGATCTCACTGCCCTTCCCCTTGACATCATGGAGTGGCTGCACCCCACCGCGTGGCTGCAGCTCTTCGGCACGTTCGCGACGATCGGCGTGCTCGCCATCATCTTCGCGGAGACCGGCCTTCTGGTCGGCTGCATCCTCCCGGGCGACTCGCTGCTGTTCACCGCGGGGATCCTCACGGCGGTCTCGACCGTCAACGGGCAGGAGTTCCAGCCGCTGTCGCTGCCCTGGCTGCTCATCGGCGGCCCGGTGGCGGCGATCGCCGGCGCCCAGCTCGGCCACTTCCTCGGCGCCCGCTACGGCCGCAAGCTCTTCGACCGGCCCGACTCCCGGATCTTCAAGCACGAGTGGGTGGAGAAGGCCGAGTACTACTTCAACCGGTTCGGTCCCGCGAAGGCCGTGGTGCTCGCCCGGTTCATCCCGATCGTTCGGACGTTCCTGAACCCGCTCGCCGGGATGCTCGGCATGGACGCGAAGAAGTTCTTCGTCTGGAACGCGATCGGCGGCATCGTCTGGACGGACGCGCTGTTCCTCCTCGGCCACTTCCTCGGGTCCGAAGTGCCCGACGTTGAGAAGTACATCCTCCCGGGCGTAGCGGTCATCTTGGTTCTTTCGGTCATTCCGATCATTCGGGAGGTCCTGAAGGGGCGCAAAACGGACCACGGTCCGAATAAGAATGGTCCCGAAGAGTCCCGTCCGTCGCTCAGCGGTGACAGTTATCGCTAACCTCCCCATGTGGGACGTCACCGGTCGGACCCTAGGGGTCTCGCGCGCATACTGATCGCGGCCTTGGCCGTGATGGCAGCCTTGGCCCTGCTCATCGTCGGCGGCATGGCCCTGGTCAACGCGATCATGAGCGAACCCGACAAGAAGGGCCCCGCCACCGGGGTCTCGGCTTCGAGCGACGGCGGGCGCAAGACCCCGAGCGGCAGCGAGGCCACGACGTCGCCCACGGCCGCGCTGCCCCTGGTGATCCACGTGACCGGCCAGCCCACGAAAGTCGTCGTCCGCGTCGCCGACGCCGGCGGCAAGGTCCTCGCCAACGGCCCCCTCAGCACCGGCGACACCCTCCAGTTCAAGGAGGCGCCCCTGGCGGTCGCCGCCTCCAACGGCGGCTCCCTGCAGGTCGTGATCTACGGGGAGGTCCAGCCGCGCCAGCCGAACGGGCAGCGCGCCCAGTGGTTCATCAAGGCCCGCTAGCCGAGCCCCAGGTCGGCGACGTCGTACGGGTGCCGGTACTCCAGCCCCTCCTCGGCGATCCGGCCGGCTGCACCGCGCTCCAGGATCGTCGCGACCGCGACGACTTCCGCTCCCGCCTCGCGTAGCGCCTCCACCGCGGTGAGGACCGAGCCGCCCGTGGTCGAGGTGTCCTCCACCGCGAGGACGCGTCGGCCCGCCACGTCCGGCCCCTCGATCCGGCGCTGGAGCCCGTGGGCCTTGCCCGCCTTGCGGACGACGAACGCGTCCAGCGCCCGGCCGCGCGCCGCCGCCGCGTGCAGCATCGCGGTGGCCACCGGGTCGGCCCCGAGCGTGAGCCCGCCGACGGCCTCGTAGTCCAGGTCGGCGGTCTCGTCCAGCATGACCCGGCCCACCAGCGGGGCCGTGGCCCCGTCCAGCGTCACCCGGCGCAGGTCCACGTACCAGGACGCCCGCTTGCCGGAGGACAGCACGAAGTCCCCGTGCACCACGGCCTTGTCCTTGATCTTCTGCAGCAGCTCATCTCGATCGCTCACGTGCAGAACCCTATTCACCCTGCGTACGCGCCCCGGCCCCGGCGTGTACGGTTCGCGGGGTGACACCCGGAACCGTCGTCCTGCTGCACGCCCCCGGCGCCACCGCGGCCTCCTGGGGCGACCTCCCCGAGATGCTCCGCTCCTACGGCCTGGACGTGGTGGCCCCGGACGTCCCGGGCGACGACGGCCCCCGCTACATCGCCCGCGTCTCGCTGACCATCACCGCCACCGACCCGGTGGCCCCGCTCGTCCTCGTGGCCCACGGTGCCGCGGGCCCCCTGCTGCCGGGCATCGCCCTGGCCCAGCGCGCCGCCCACCGCCCGGTAGGCGGCTACGTCTTCGTCGACGCCGACCTACCCCGCCCCGCTCGCCACGACCACGGCGCCCCGCAGGACACCCTCCCCACGGCCCCAGATTGGCCCGAGGCGCCCTGCGGCTACCTCCGCACCCATTCGGACCGCTCCGCCTCCCCCGAGCACGACCAGGCCATCAGAGAGGCCCACCTACGAGGCTGGCCGACAACCGAACACGACCCCCCCACCGCAGTAGCCCAATCCCTGAGCGAACTAATAACGAGGTTGTGACTGTGTCTTCCCAGGGGGTCGCCCCCCTGGGAAGTCACAGCGCGGGCAGGTGCGTGGAGCGAGTGCAGCGAGCGCAACGCGCATGCCCGCCGACGCGGGCGACCGCAGCGACGCCGCACACGCCGTCACGGGCACAAGAGCCGCAACGGCGGCGTGAGGATCGCCCGCGTCGCAACGGGGGGTTCCAGGGGGGTCGCTCCCCCTGGGTAACTAAGAGTTCTTTAGGAGGTCGTCCAACAGTGCGTCGTAGTCGTCTTCGCTGCGGCCCAGGTCTATGCGGGCGCGGTAGCGGAGGCGGAGGAGGGCTTCCAGGCTGTCCTCGGCCAGGGCTACGTCGTCCAGGCCCGGGGTGAGGGTGTCGGCTTCCGGGGACGGGCCCTCGTCGGGGCCGCCGCCTATGCCGGTGCCTACCGCGCGGTCGCGGAGGGCTAGGACGACGTCGGCGCCGCTGGTGGCCCATTCGTGGGCGCCGGTCGCGTCGCCCTGGGCGTAGAGCACCTCGGCCACGGCGCGGTACACCTCGGGGTCGCGCGGCTTGTCGTCGCGGATCTGCTCGACGAGGGCGCGGGCCTCGTCGGCCTGGCCGAGTTCGAAGAGCGCGTCGGCGAGGTAGGCGCGCGCGTCGCCGTAGGTCTCGCCGCCGTCCTCCATGGCCCGGCGGTACAGCTCGGCCGCCCTGGCGTGGTCGCCGGCGTGCTGCCACTGCTCGCCCGCGCGCAGGAGGACGTTGGCGCGGGACACTCCGCCGGACACCGACTCGGCCAACTCGGCCAGCCGGCGGGCCGCCGAGATGTGATCGCCGGTGCGCAGGGTGTCGAACTCCAGATCGTCGAGATCGTCTTCCGTCACATGCGTCACGGTTCAACGCTACCCGGCACCGCCCGGCCGAAGCGGGCGAATCGATGATGATCGTGGAATACCGGTGCTAATGAGGGGACGTCAGGTCACCTGCGTGAACGTTCGAGCGCGTCCCAGAAGCCCCGGCGCAGGGCGTGGCGCACCTCGTCGTGCAGGAGGAAGTCGATGGGCAGGGAGGAGCCCTGCAGCAGCCTGGCCTCCAGGTCGGAGGGCATGCGCGGCTTGCGGGCGAGGACGGCCTCCAGCCACAGGGCGGGGGCGTCCCGGGCGACGGACTCGCCGAAGTCCTGGCCCTCCTGGTGGGCGGCCTTGACGGCATCCGAGAGCGTGGGCGTCTGCTGTGCCGGGACGGGCATCTGCTGAGGGCCGGTGTAGGGGCCGTGCTGCTGGCCGCCGGACTGCATCGTCTGCGGCTGGAGGGTCTGCGGGGGCGGCGGAGGGGACGGCGCCGGGACAGGGGAGGAGGTGTACTGCGGGCCGAGGCTCGGCGGCGGGGCGGAGGGGGCCGGAGCCGGGGCCTGCGTCGAGGACGGCCCGGCCGCCGGGGCCGGGGCGGGCTGCGAAGGGAGCGGCTGCCCGCCGGAGCTGTAGGGCGATCCGCCGTACCCGCCGCCCGAGCCGCCCGGCAGCGGCATGGGGCCGGTCCCGGTGCCCGAGCCGCCGGTCGCCGCGGATCCGCCGCCGAACCCGCCGGTCATGGCAGGGCCGAGGTCGCGGACGGGCGGGGCCGGGGTGGAGGCCGGGGGCGGGGGCGGGACGCTCAGCGGGGACGCGGGGGGCGGCCCGTTGTTCGAGGTGGTCTGGAGCGGGCCGAGCGAGCTCGCGTGCCCGTTCGTCGCGCCGTGCCCGTTGGACAGCGGGCTCGTCCCGAGCGAGGAGGAGCCGCTGTCCGCGCCGGCGAGCAGGTTCACGTAGGGGCGCAGGTGGCCGGAGCCGATCTCGATGAGGTCGTCGCACTCCTGGCGCAGCACCCGGGAGATCGTCCAGTTGCCGTCGACGGCGACGTGCACGATCGTCACGCGGACGCCGAGGTCCTGGGCGTCGGCGACGACCTGCGCGAGGTCCTCGTCGCCGCTCACCACGACGGCGTCGGCCAGCGCGGAGTTGCGGGCCAGGGCCATCAGGTCGCGGTGGATCTCGGCGTCGACGCCCTCGCGGCGGCCGGGGCGGATCCGGCCGAGCCGCAGCTTGAGGCCGGGCAGGTCTGCCAGCGCGTCGTGCTCGGGGGTGCGGCGCCCCTCGACCGTCGCCTCGTACCAGTAGCAGCGCAGCAGCGGCATGCCGGTGCGCTCCCTGGCGAGGTTGCCGAGCAGCTGCAGGAGGCCGCCGAAATCCCATGAGACGGTCTCGCGATGGCGCGTGCCGTGTACCGCCATGGCACCGTCAGCCAGCAGGTAGCCGGCGTCCACGAACAGCGCGCAGCGATCCATGCGGCACCGTCCTTCCTCAACACGGGAGTTCACAGCGTGCCCACTTCGGCGTAAGCGACCCCGGGCGCTTATAGCGTAGTGAAGCCCGTCTGCCCGGTAGGCCGTTACGGCGATTCGCCACTCTTTCATGGCAAGCCGCCGGTTGGCGACTCCCCGGTAACAAGGAATCGGGAGCCGCGGCGGACGCTACCAGCCCTTTAGGCTCCGTCCGGCCCTTCCGGAGGATCTTTACGGGAAGAATCAGGTCGCGGGTTCAGTCCGGACGTGCCCGCGACCCCCGCTTCATCTCCTCGTGGCGGGCGCGGCCGGGCGCGGTGCCGTAGGCGCGGTGCGGTGCCATATGAAGCGGGCCTGGCCGCATGGCGTGTCGACGCCGAGGCGGACGCGTACCTCGGCGGACAGCAGCGGCACCCGCAGTTCGATGTCGACCAGCAGGCCTCCCGGGGGTGCGGTCGGAGGAACGGGCGAAGTCGGGCGGGGCGTGGAGGGCTTCTGCGCGGGTGGTGCGGCGTGCGGCGGGCCGGTATGCGGTCGTGGCTTCGGCGCGGGGCGGGACGGCCGGCCGCGGGGAGTGTCCGCCATCGGACGGACGAACGCGGGACGCTTCGCGTGCGGTCTGGTGACCGGCGGCTTCGAGGCGTGCGGTTTGGAGGCGTGCGGTTTGGAGGCGGGCGGCCTGGGAGCGGGTGGGACGGCCGGCTCGGCGACGGCGGGCGGCGGTCCGTCCGGGACGGGCGCCGCCTGCTCGTCCGACGCGAGCGTCAGGCCCAGCGCCACCGCCCCGGCGAGGACCGCCACGGCCGCGGCGATCATCTGCCGGCGCCGGGGCAGGTCGCGCAGCCACAGGAGGAGGCCGCCTCTGGACGCCAGGTAGGCGGCGCTCGCCGAGCCGAGGATGAGCGGGCCGATGATGTCGCGCAGGGCCGTGTTCACCTGCGCCAGCTCCCCGTGCAGGCCCTTGCAGCGCTTGCAGCGGTCGAGATGCCGCTTGACCCTGCGGGAGTCGCGGTAGGGGAGCGCGTCCCGCACGTAGGCGCCGAGCTTGGCCAGGACGGGACGGCACGCGTCGTCGGCTTCGAGGTCTTCCAGATGCATCTGCAGGTAGGCCTGCCGCAGCCCTTCGCGGGCCCGGTAGGCGAGGGCGGCGGCGCCGTTCGCGGTCAGGCCGAGGATCGGGGCGACGTCGGCCGGCCTCCCGTCCTCGACCTCGGTGTACCAGAGGACGGTCTGCCAGCGGTCGGGCAGCGAGAGGAACGCGCGCGCGATCAGCGAACGCTCCAGCTCCTCGACCGCCGGGTCGTCGAAGGGCTCCTCGACGTCGTACGCCTCGATGTCGCCGGTGCGGTGGAGGCGCTGGTCGGCGCGCTGCCGGTCGTAGACCGTCCTCCGCACCACCGTGAGCAGGTAGGGCCGAAACCCGGAATCGGGCCCGCCCCCGCGCTTCAGGACGGCGAGGACCTTCGTGAAGGCCTCCTGGACGGCGTCCTCGGCGGCGTCGCGCTCGGTCAGCTGCCCCGCGAGCCTGCGCGCGGCCGGCAGGTGCCGTTCGTACAGGATGCCGAAGGCGGCGTCCTCGCCCTGGCGGACCCGGTAGATGAGCACGGCGTCGCCGGCCTCGGCGCCGCCGGGCCCCGTCGCGTCGTCCCCTCGCTCCATGCTTGCTCATTGTGACTGATTGACCACTTGTTGTCGCTCAATTTGGTCGCACATGTATCGGCGGGTCGCGTCATAGCCGAGGCGCCGCGCCGTTGGAGGTGTGTGGAAGGCGTCAGGGGCGGGCCGTTCCACGCGGGCGGGTGCGTTCGCTCTGTCGAGGGGGCGGAGCGAACGCACCCCGTGCGTCACGTGATGCCGGCGCGCCCCATCTCGGACAGCGTGCCGGTGTCCCCCGGCGTCTCCCAGCGCACGCGGCAGTCGCGTCCGGACAGCTCGACGGTGGCGATGGCGTTGTCGAACCAGGGGCCGTTCGTCATCCGCCACCGGATCGGCGGGACGGGGACCTTCGCCATCTTCGCCAGTGCGCGGAACGGTCCCCCGGCGGTCCGGGAGTAGGCGAGGCGGTTCGCCCACCGGAACTTGCCCTCCAGCGGGTTGCGCAGGGGAGAGCAGACGACCTGGCTGATCTTCGACTGCGTGGCGGGCTTGGTGATCCGCGCCAGGTAGGAGTAGTGGATGTCGCCGGACAGGAACGAGATGCTCGCCGGCGCCGGGCCGCGTTCCCCGCGCCCGACGGCGACCACGTCGGCGGCGACGGCGCGGAACGACCGCTCGAACGCGGCCCAGTGCTCCAGGTCGGCGGCCTGGCGGACCTTCTCGCCGAGCGCCGCGACCCGCTTCCCCCACGCCCCGCCCGCGACGGCCTCGTTCCACGACTCGGCGTGGTGGATCGCCATGGGCAGCAGATAGGGGAGCGAGCTGGCGATGAGCAGGTGGTCCATGCCGCCCTGGCACTGGCCGTCCAGCCAGTCGAACTCGTCGTCGTCGAGCATGCCGCGCCGGTCGGCCGTGAGCAGTCGGGAGCAGCGGCTGTCGACGACGATCAGGCGCGTGCCGCCCCAGTCGTGGGCGTAGCTCCAGCGCGTGCTGTCGGGGCGCTTGTCGGCCTTCTCGGCGAACTCGTCCAGGACGGCGCCCGCGTCGCCGGTCTCGTCCGAGGCCGCCCGGACGGCCGCGAGGACGGGGTCGGACGCCCGGTCCTGCGGCGCCATGTTCCCGAGGTGCTGGTAGATCCAGTACGACCCGATGCCGCCCGTGATGCGGGCCTTCCACCAGGGCTGCGACCACATCTCCTGGCGCCAGGTGTACGAGGTGTTCCAGTCGTCCCGGATGTCGTGGTCGTCGAAGATCGTGAAGGTGGGGACGGTGGACAGCAGCCACCGCACGGCCGGGTCGTCGTGCCAGGCGAGCTTGTAGAGCTGCGTGTAGTCCTCGAAGTCGGCGACCTCGCCGTCCGGGGGCGAGCCCGGGGCGCGGCGGCCGCTGATGAACTCGCGCATCTGCGGGGTCAGCTCGTCGGCGTACACCTGGTCGCCGACCATGAGCAGGACGTCCGGCCAGGCGACGTCGTCCCCGCCCGTGCGGAGCCTGTCCGCGAACGCGGTGAGGGCGTCGTGCCCGTACTCCTCCACGGTGCCGGGGGAGCGGCGGCAGGAGCCGAAGGAGATGCGCAGCTCGCCGTGCTCGCGCAGCGTCCTGATGAGGGACGGGGGAAGCCCGCCGCCTCCCTCGGGCCAGACGGTCTCGCCGTCCGCCACCACCTCGTACGGGATCCGGGCCCCCGGCGCGAGCCCGTCGATCTCGACGACGGCGTAGTGGTGGCCGTGCGCCGTGAACGTGCGGGCGGACGCGTCCACCCCCTGCTCCCGGTTGACGACCCTGACCTCGCACGGACGGTCGGTCTCCACCCAGATCGTCGCGGTGTGGTGACTCACGTGCCGGAGGTGGGGGCCGAGTACCAAAGCGGTCATAGAACGCCTCTCTAGCGGACGGGCGCCCATGTGTCCACAGCCCGGCCCTGAGACAAGCCGCGCACGACGCCGGGCCGCGAGGGACGATCTCGCGCAGGGGTACGGGTCAGCGCGATCCCAGGACCTCGTTCTCCTTCTCGGGATCCAGGCCGAGCACTGGACGGTCGGGGCGCTGCGGGGCCGTGCCGCCTATCGACCGGAGCCACTCCCAGGTGTCCGCGACCGTCTCCCGGACGGGCCGGCAACGCAACCCTGCCGAAAGGGCCTTGGTGACGTTGCCTTTGTGGAGGGTGTCGTAGTCCTCCCCAGGCGGAAGCCAGACGGGGAGGTCCATCCACGGCCGGATGCCCGCCTCCAGGATCGTTTCGGGGGCCGTCCAGACGAGGTTCGCGTCCGAGCCCGTCACGTCGACGCAGGCTTGGAGCAACTCGTCCATCGTCGTGTGGCCGGGCGGGCTGACCAGGTCGTAGGGCCCGCCGAGCCCTTGTTCGACGGCATTGAGCGTCCATATGGCGAGGTCCCTGACGTCGATGTACTGCAAGCCGGCGTCGCGGGGGCCGGGAGCCAGGACGTCGCCGCCGCGCGCCATGCGCGTGAGCCACCAGGGCAGCCGCCCGATGTTCTCGTAGGGGCCGAGGATGAGACCCGCCCGCACCAGGAGCGCGTCGTCCCCGAACGCGTCGAGCGCCGCGAGTTCCCCGCCGCGCTTCAACGCCGCGTAGTCCTCGACATCGCCGTCGTCCGGGGAGCCGTCCACCACCTCGGCTTCTTCGCCGAGCCCGGCCGGCTCAGGGAACCGGTACACCGAGCGGCTGGAGATGTAGACGTACCGTGCGACCCGGCCGGCGAGCAGGCGCGCGGTGTCGCGGACGGCGAGCGGCGCCCCGGACCAGGTGTCGACGACGGCGTCCCACTCCCCGTCCTCCAAGGCCTTGAGGCCGCCCTCGGCCGTGCGGTCGCCGTGCAGCGACGCGACCCCTTGGGGCGGCTCGTGGCGCCCTCTGTGGAAGACCGTGACATCCCAGCCGCGGCCGAGTGCCTCTTCGGTGACGGCCCGTCCGACGAACTCCGTCCCGCCCAGCATCAGAAGCCTCATGGGGAGCACTCTGCCTTCTGTACGTTCTGTACGGAACGGCTGCACGCTCACAGCGTAAAGAGCCGCCGTTCGGTCTTCCTCGCGAAATCTCCTCCAGGGTGTCGAAATCGGCCGGTGCCGAGTGTCGACAGGGGGAGAGGCAATCCGGCGGAGGGGGAGACATGGATGGGAACACGCGCCGGTGGGCGGCGCTCGGGCTGCTGTGCGCGGCGAACTTCATGGTGATCCTCGACTCGCAGATCGTGCTGCTGGCGCTGCCGTCGGTCGAGCGCGACCTCGGGTTCACCGGCGGCGGGGCGCAGTGGGTGCTGAGCGCCTACCTGCTCGGGTTCGGGGGCCTGCTGCTGCTCGGCGGCCGGATGGCCGACCTGGCCGGACGGCGCTGGACCTTCCTCGCCGGGACGGGCCTGTTCCTCGCGGCGTCGCTGCTGTGCGGATCCGCCTGGAGCGGCGGGGTGCTGATCGGCGCCCGCGTGGCGCAGGGGGTGTCGGCGGCGCTGATGGCGCCGAGCGCGCTGTCGATCGTGACGGCGGCGTTCGCGGAGGGGCCGGAGCGGAACCGGGCGATCGCCGTGTGGGCGGGCGTGGGCGGGTTCGGCGCGACGGCGGCGCTGCTGGCCGGCGGCCCGCTCACCGGCGGGCCGGGCTGGCGGTCGATCTTCTTCCTGAACGTGCCGGTCGCGCTGGTGCTGCTCGCTCTCGGGCCGTCGCTGCTCGACGAGAGCCGCAGCGGGACGCGCCGCGCCTACGATCCGGTGGGCGCGCTGACCGTGACGCTGGCGGCGTCGGCCGCGGTGCACGGGGTCGTCCGGATTCCCGAGAAGGGCTGGGCGAGCGCGTGGACGGCCGGGTCGTTCGCGGTCGCGGTCGCCGCCGGGCTGGCGTTCGTGCTCGCCGAATCGCGGTCGGCGGCGCCCCTCATCCCGCTGCGCACGTTCCGGTCGCGCCGCCTCACCGGCGGGAACGCGGTCGCGCTGGCGGCCGCGATGACGGTGTTCGGGACGTCGCTCGCGCTGTCGCTGTACGCGCAGGGCGTCCTCGGCTACTCGCCGCTCGTGTTCGGTTTCGCCACGGCGGTGCTGCCGGTGGCGGCGGTCGCCGGGTCGTTCACCGCGCAGGCGGCACTCCGGCGGGTCACCGTTCGGGCGGTCGCGCCGGCCGGGCTGGCGTTCATGGCCGCGGGCTGCCTCGCACTGGCACGCGTGCCGGCGGGCGGCTATGCGAGCGTCCTGCTGCCCGGGCTGGTGCTGCTCGGGTTCGGGCTCGGAGCGTCCGGGGTCGCCGGGTCGGTCGCCGCCCTCGCCGGGGCCACCGAGGGCGACGCGGGCCTGGCGTCCGGGATCAACACGGCCGCGTTCCAGTTCGGCGGCGCGTTCGGTGTGGCGGTCGCGTCCACCGCCGTCCTGTCCTGGGCGGACGTCGCCGAGCCCGCCGCCGGGTTCCGCGCGGCCTTCGCCGCCTCGGCCGGGATCGCCCTCGCGGGGGCCGTGGTCGCGGTCGCGCTGCTCAAGACGCCGGCCCGGCGACGAGTTCCGGAGCCGGTGAAGGTCACAACCTGATACGAGGAGGAACCATGCGGTACCTGATGATGATCTGCGGAGTCGAGAAGGACGAGCTGTCCCCGGACGAGCTGACGGCGATGATCGCCGACACGGAGGCCTGGGTGAAGGAGATGGAGGGCCGCGGCGTCCGGAAGCTCGGCGACCGGCTGCGCCCCACCGACACCGCGACGACCGTCCGCGTGCGCGACGGCGAGACGCTGCTGTCGGACGGTCCGTTCACCGAGACCAAGGAGCAGATCCTCGGCTTCGACCTGATCGACTGCGCCGACCTGGAGGAGGCCGTCGAGATCGCCTCCAAGCACCCGTCGGCGCGGTACGGGTCGATCGAGGTGCGGCCGCTGTGGCCGTTCGGGGAGGACTGACGGAGGCCGGAGACGCGGTCGCGGCGGCCTTCCGCGATGAGTGGGGCCGGGTCGTCGCGACCCTCATCCGCATGACGGGCGACTGGGACCTCGCCGAGGAGTGCGCCCAGGAGGCGTTCGCGCGCGCCCTCGAACGCTGGCCGCGGGACGGGGTGCCGCGCCGGCCGGGCGCGTGGCTGACCACGACGGCCCGCAACCACGCGCTGAACCGGATCCGGCGCGGCGCCACGGAGGACGCGAAGCTCAGGGAGCTGGGGGCGACGGCGGGCGCGGAGGAGCCGACCGAGGCGGGCGGCCTGCCCGACGACCGGCTCCGGCTGATCTACACCTGCTGCCATCCGGCGCTGCCGGTCGAGGCCCGGGTGGCGCTCACGCTGCGCACCGTCCTCGGCCTGACCACGGGGGAGATCGCGCGGGCGTTCCTGGTCGCCGAGCCCGCGATGGCGCAGCGGCTCGTCCGGGCCAAGCGGAAGATCCGCCAGGCGGGCATCCCGTACCGGGTGCCGCCCGCGCACCTGCTGCCCGAGCGCACCGCGTCCGTCCTCGGCGTGGTGTACCTGCTGTTCAACGAGGGCTACGCGGCGAGCGGGGGCGCGGACCCGGTGCGCGCCGGCCTCTGCGCGGAGGCGATCCGCCTCGCCCGGCTCCTGCACGGCCTCGCGCCCGGGGACCCGGAGGTCGCCGGGCTCCTCGCGCTCCTGCTGCTCCAGCACTCCCGGCACGCCACCCGGACGGACGGGTCGGGCGACCTGGTCGCGCTGGAGGACCAGGACCGGCGTCGCTGGGACCACGCGGCGATCGCCGAGGGCGCCGCGCTCGTCGACGGGGCGCTGCGCCGCGGTGAACCGGGCCCGTACCAGGTGCAGGCGGCCATCGCCGCGTGCCACGCCACCGCACGCACGGCGGCCGAGACCGACTGGCCGCAGATCGCCGCCCTGTACGGACGGCTCGAAGCGATGAGCCCGGGGCCGGTCGTCCGGCTCAACCGCGCCGTCGCGGTGGCGATGGCGGACGGCCCCTCGGCGGGTCTGGCCCTGGTCGACCGCATCGAGGGCCTGGACGGCTATCACCTGCTCCACGCCACGCGGGCGGACCTCCTGCGCCGCCTCGGCCGTCCGGACGAGGCCGCCGCGGCCTACCGGGAGGCCCTCGCGCTGGCCCGCACCGAGGCCGACCGCCGCTACCTGGCCCGCCGCCTCGCCGAGGTCCGGCGCGCGGACTGACGGTTGCGGACGACCCCGAACCGGCGGCGGGGAGGGAGCCGATTCCGGGCGCGGCGCCTCACACGAGCCTGACCGGTGGTCATACCGGGCGGTATTTATACCCCATTCTTGGCCGTCGCGGGAAATTTACTGATTAGTGTTGCTGGCGGCAATGTTCTGGCTATGGTCGAGTCCTTGCAACTCTCATTCGGTGGGGAAATGGGCTTGGGCATTGACGGCTGCCTCGCGTCGATGATGACCATTCCGGGGGCGCGGCGGGTCACGCTCGTCGACTGCGCCAGCGGGCTCGCCGTGGCGGCGGCCGGCCGGGAGGACGTCGTCGACCAGCACGAGGACGCGGCCGGGGCGACCGACGTGGTGCGGGCGGTGCTGGCGTCGCCGGCGCTCAGCGCCACCGCGGCGGGAGACGACGTCGAGGAGATCATCGTTTGCGGTACGGGTGGATATCACTTATTGGCCCTCGCGGGCGCCAATCTCGACGGGCATCTATTCGTCCATTTGCTGCTCGATCGGGAAAGGGGAAACATCGCGCTGGCCCGGCTGCGCATGCGCGACCTCCTCGGCGAGATCACGGGCGGATGACATGGCGCACGTGGGCGGCGTGGCGCACACGAATGACCGGGCGCACGCGAATGACCGGGCGCACGTGAGCGCGGGACGGGTCGGCGGAGCACTGGCGGCCCTGGAGCGGGAGAAGGCCACCGGCGTGCTGCGGGTGGGCGGTGACGGAGCGTTCCACGTCGAACGCGGGGCCGTCACCCGCGCGGAGAGCCGGCACGCGCCGGAACCCGCCGCCCGGCCGGACGGCCCCGACCCGGAGCTGCCGGCGCTGCTCGCGACGTTCGACGCCGCCTGCCTCCTGCTCGCCTCGGAGGCCGAGCCGGTGTTCACCGAGGGGCCGCCGAGCGGCGGCTCCAGGCGGATCACCGTGGCGACGCTGGTCCACGAGCGGCGCCGCCGCCGCGCCGTCCTCGACGCCGCCTGGCCCGACGCGGGCGTGGACACCGCGCCGGTCGTGCCGGTCCGGCGCGTCGGCCGGCAGCGCGTCATCCTGACCGGCGTCCAGGCGGAGATCCTGATCAACGCCGACGGCCTGCGCACCCCGGGGGAACTGGCGCGCGACCTCGGGCGGACGGTGTTCGGCTGCCTGCTCGCCGTGCGCGGCCTCGCCGCCGCGTCGCTGGTGCGGACCGGCCCGCCGGACGGAACGCCCGCCCGGCCGGCCGGAGCGGCCGCCCCGCCGATCCGCGAGGAGATCCCCGCCGACTGGGCGCCGGCGGACCACGACCTGCTCGTCCGGCTCCACGCGGCGCTGGTGGAGCTCCGCTGACCGTGCTGGGGACCGAGTGGCTCACTTGATCGAAAGGCTGACGAAGGTGGCGAAACGAGCGGGGGCGGTCACGGCGGGCACGACGGCCGCGGCGGCCCGCGCGGCCGAGCAGGCGGCGCGGGCGACCGAACAGGCGGTGGTGGCCGAACTGAGGGCGCTGCGGGCCCGCGTCCCGCAGCTCAACGGGGGCCTGGTCGCCTCGGTGGACGGGCTGCTCATCGCGCACGACCTGCCCGACTCCGTCGAACCCTCCGGCATGGCGGCCGTGACGGCGACGGGCCTGTCCCTCGCGCACCGGATCGCGGAGACCGCCCACGGCGGGGCCTTCCACGAGGTCGTGATCCGCGGCGTGGACGGCTACGTGGTCAGCTACGCCGCCGGCCCCACCGCGTCCCTCACCGTCCTCGCGGACCCGGACGTCAACGTGGGGCGCCTCCACCTGGAGTCGCGCCCCGCCGCCCGAGCCATCGCCGCCCACCTCACGGGCACGCGCCGCTCATGACAACGAACGAAAGGGGAGCACCATGTCCAACCTCGACCTCGCCCTCAAGGACATGATGTCGATCGACGGGGCCATCGGCGTCGCCGTCGTCGACTACAACAGCGGGATGGCGCTCGGCCACCTCGGCAGTTCCAAGGCCCTCGACCTCCAGGTCGCGGCCGCCGGGAACACCGAGGTGGTGCGCGCCAAGCTCCGCACGATGGACCAGCTCGGCATCCAGGAGGAGATCGAGGACATCCTGATCAGCATCTCCAGCCAGTACCACGTCATCCGGCCGGTCACGGGCCGCAAGGGCAAGGGCCTCTTCCTCTACATGGCCCTCGACCGGAACCGCGGCAACCTGGCCCTGGCCCGCCACCGCCTCCGCGACATCGAGGAGAACCTGGAGATCTGACCCGCCGTTCCGCCGCCCACACCCCACGCCGGCGGAACGGCCCGCGAAGGCGGCCCCGGGGCCTCGTCCCGGGGCCGCCCCCTCTCCGCTAATTCGTCAGCGTCAGCCCGCCGGACGGCTTGACGGTCAGGCTGTCGGCGGCCTCGTCGAGGTCGACGACCACCTCGTCGCCGTCGCGGACCTCCCCGGACAGCAGCTCGCGGGCGAGCTGGTCGCCGATCGCCGTCTGCACGAGGCGGCGCAGCGGGCGCGCCCCGTACAGCGGGTCGTAGCCGGTCAGCGCCAGCCACTCGCGGGCCGCGGGCGTGACCCGCAGCGAGAGCTGCCGGTCGGCGAGGCGGCCGGCCAGCCGGTCCACCTGGAGGTCGACGATGCGGGTCAGCTCGTCGGTCGACAGCGCGTCGAACAGGATCACATCGTCCAGGCGGTTGAGGAACTCCGGCTTGAACGAGTTCCGGACGGCGTTCCACACCGCCTCCCGCTTGGCCCCGTTCTCCAGCGTCGGGTCGACCAGGAACTGCGACCCGATGTTGGAGGTCAGGATCAGGATCGTGTTGCGGAAGTCGACCGTGCGGCCCTGGCCGTCGGTGAGGCGGCCGTCGTCCAGCACCTGCAGGAGGATGTCGAAGACCTCGGGGTGCGCCTTCTCCACCTCGTCCAGCAGGACCGCCGAGTAGGGGCGGCGCCGGACGGCCTCGGTGAGCTGGCCGCCCTCCTCGTAGCCGACGTATCCGGGCGGCGCGCCGACCAGGCGGGCGACGCTGTGCTTCTCGGAGTACTCGCTCATGTCGATGCGGGTCATCGCCCGCTCGTCGTCGAACAGGAACTCCGCGAGCGCCTTCGCCAGCTCGGTCTTGCCGACGCCCGTCGGGCCGAGGAACAGGAACGAGCCGGTCGGGCGGTCCGGGTCGGAGATGCCCGCGCGGGCGCGGCGCACCGCGTCCGACACCGTGCGGACCGCGGCCTCCTGGCCGATCAGCCGCCTGCCGAGCTCGTCCTCCATGCGCAGCAGCTTGGCGGTCTCGCCCTCCAGCAGCCGGCCCGCCGGGATGCCCGTCCAGGACGCGACCACGTCGGCGACGTCGTCCGGGCCGACCTCCTCCTTGACCATCGTGTCGCGGTTCTCGGTCGCCTCGGCCTCCTCCTCCAGCTGCTTCTCCAGCGCCGGGATCTCGCCGTAGACGAGCCGCGAGGACGTCTCCAGGTCGCCGTCGCGCTCGGCCCGCTCCGCCTCGCCGCGCAGCTGGTCGATCCGCTCCTTGATCTCGCCGACCCGGTTCAGCTCGGCCTTCTCCCGCTCCCAGCGGGCGTTCAGGCCGCTCAGCTGCTCCTGCCTGTCGGCGAGGTCGGCGCGGAGCCGTTCGAGGCGCTGCCGGGACGCCTCGTCGGTCTCCTTCTCCAGGTTCATCTGCTCCATCTTCAGCCGGTCGACGGCGCGCTGCAGCTCGTCGATCTCGACCGGCCGGGAGTCGATCTCCATGCGCAGCCGGGACGCGGCCTCGTCCACCAGGTCGATCGCCTTGTCCGGCAGGTACCGGGAGGTGATGTAGCGGTCGGACAGCGTCGCCGCCGCCACCATCGCCGAGTCGTTGATCTGCACCTTGTGGTGCGCCTCGTACCGGCCCTTCAGCCCGCGCAGGATCGCGATCGTGTCCTCGACGGACGGCTCGCCGACGAACACCTGCTGGAACCGGCGCTCCAGGGCCGCGTCCTTCTCGATCCGCTCCCGGTACTCGTCCAGCGTCGTCGCGCCGATCATCCGCAGCTCGCCGCGGGCCAGCATCGGCTTCAGCATGTTGCCGGCGTCCATCGCGCCCTCGGCCGCGCCCGCCCCGACGACGGTGTGCAGCTCGTCGATGAACGTGACGACCTGCCCCTCGCTCTCCTTGATCTCGTTCAGGACGGCCTTGAGCCGCTCCTCGAACTCGCCGCGGTACTTCGCGCCCGCGACCATCGCGCCGAGGTCGAGCGAGATGAGGCTCTTGCCGCGCAGCGACTCGGGGACGTCGCCCGCGATGATCCGCTGCGCCAGCCCCTCGACCACGGCCGTCTTGCCGACGCCGGGCTCGCCGATCAGCACCGGGTTGTTCTTCGTCCGGCGCGACAGCACCTGGATCACCCGGCGGATCTCCGAGTCGCGGCCGATCACCGGGTCGAGCCGGCCGTCGCGGGCCGCCGCCGTCAGGTCGACGCCGTACTTCTCCAGCGACTGGTAGGTGCCCTCGGGGTTCTCGCTGGTGACGCGGGCGTGCCCGCGCACCTTCTCGAACGCGTCCAGCAGCGCCTGCGGCGTCGCGCCGAACTCCTTCAGCAGGCCCGCCGCCGGGCCGCCGTCGGCCGCCAGCCCGACGAGCAGGTGCTCGGTCGAGACGTACTCGTCCTCCAGCTGCTGCGCGCGGTTGGCCGCCGTGTTGACCGACCGCTGGAGCTGGCCGGACAGCCGCGGCGTCGCCACCGTCGACCCCTGCGCCTTCGGCATCGCCGCGAGCTGCTCCTCCGCCCGCCCGCGGATCACCTGCCAGTCGGCGCCGACCGCCTCCAGCAGCGGCACGGCCGTCCCGTCCGGCAGCCCGATCAGCGCCACCAGCAGGTGCTGCGGCTCGACCTCGGGATGCCCCTCGGCCGCCGCCCTGCGGACGGCGATCGACAGCGCCTCCTGGCTCTTCTGCGTCAGCTTGTAGTCCATCGCCCCACCCCGTAAGCCGTGTTCCTTCTGGGGGGCAACCCCCAGACCCCCGACAACTGCTCTGTCCTTCTGGGGGGCAACCCCCAGACCCCCGACAACTGCTCTGTCCTTCTGGGGGACAACCCCCAGACCCCCGACAACTGCCTTATTCAGTCCGAGTTGCGCTCGTGCCAGACCACGACGCTCGTCCGCCTGATGGGCACGAGGTCGGCGCCGGGAGTGCCGCTCGGTTCCCCGTGCCGCCGCTGCTGCGCCAGCCGCGCCGCGACCGCACGGGTCGATTCGAGTTCGTTCGCGAGCTCCTCCAGCGCGGCGTGCGCCTTGGCGAGCTCCTCGCGGAGCCGGGCGTTGTCGCGCTGCAGCTCCAGGATGTGCTTGATGCCGGACAGGTTGATGCCCTCCTCCTGGGAGAGCCGCTGGATCTCGCGGAGCATCACGATGTCCCGCATGGAGTAGCGGCGTCCCCGGCCCGCCGTACGGCCGGGGGACACCAGGCCCATCCGGTCGTAGGTGCGCAGCGTCTGCGGGTGCAGCCCGGACAGCTGCGCCGCCACGGAGATCACGTAGACCGGAGTGTCGTCGCCGAAGGGATCCATGAAGATCACTCCTGTCTGGCCTGCTGGAGGAGGTCGGCGCGCAGGTCGTCGCCCGCGCCCGCCGTCCGGAGCTTGGCGAGCGCCTCGCGCGACTGCTCGTCGAGCTTCTGCGGGACGTGCACGTCGACGGTGACGAGCAGGTCGCCCTTCGTGCCGTCGCGCCGCGGTGCGCCGCGCCCCTTCACGCGGAACTTGCGGCCGTTCGGCGTGCCCTCGGGCAGCTTCAGCGTGACGGGCTGCCCCTGGAAGGTCGGCACCCTGATCTCGCCGCCGAGCGCCGCCTCGGGGAAGGTCACCGGGACGGTCAGCGTCAGGTTGTCGCCGCTGCGGCCGAACACCTTGTGCGGCAGCACCTTGATGTTCACGTACAGGTCGCCGGCCGGGCCGCCGTTCTCGCCGGGCGCGCCCTTGCCCTTCAGCCGGATCTTCTGCCCGTCCGCCACGCCCGCCGGGATGCGGGCCTGGATGGTCCGGGTGCCGGTTGCGCGGCCGCTGCCGTGGCAGGTCGGGCACGGGTCGTCGACGACGAGTCCCCGGCCGCGGCACTCCTTGCACGGCTCCTGGAAGCCGAAGTTGCCGAGGTTGCGGGTCTCGTGCCCGGTGCCCTCGCAGTTCGGGCACACCCGCGGCACGGTGCCGGCCTTGGCCCCCGTCCCGCGGCAGCTGTTGCAGGCCGCCTCGCTGGTCAGTTTGATCGGGACGGTGACGCCGTTCATCGCGCGGCCGAACGACAGGGTCACCTCGGTCTCGACGTCCGCGCCGCGCCGCGCGCGCCGCGTCCCCGCCGTGCGGGCGCCGCCGCCGGCGCGCCCGCCGAACAGGCCGCCGAACAGGTCGCCGATGCGCTCCCCGGCGCCGCCCGTCTGCGTCCCGCCCGACTGGCCGAAGATGTCGCCGAGGTCGAACGGGAAGCCGCCGCCCTGCTGGCCGCGGAAGCCGCCCGGCATCGAGCGCACCGCGTCGTACTCCTTGCGGCGCTTCTCGTCGGACAGCACGTCGTAGGCCTCCGAGACCTCCTTGAAGCGGTCCTCGGCCTCGGTGTCGCCCTTGTTGGCGTCCGGGTGGTACTTGCGCGCCAGCTTCCGGTAGGACTTCTTGATCTCCTCCTGGGAGGCCGTCTTCGCGACACCGAGGACCTTGTAGTAGTCCTTCTCCAGGTAGTCCTTGGTGCTCACGGCGCCCCGCCTTCTGCTATCGCCACTTGCCACATGTCTTCAGGCCCCTGCGGGGCCCGCCCGTCCGGGCGGGCCCCCTGAGGATCATTCGCCCGGTTCGTCGTTCGATTCGCCCGGCTCGCCGCCGGGCTCGTCGGCTCCGGAGTCCGGAGCGGGGTCGGCCACCGCCACGCGGGCGGGCCGCAGGACCCGCTCGCCGATCCGGTACCCGGGCTGGAGGACGTCGGTGACGCTCGTCTCGGTCACCTCGGTCGAGTGCGAGTGCATCAGCGCCTCGTGCACGACCGGGTCGAAGGGCTCGCCCTTCTCCCCGAACCGCTCCAGGCCGAGCTTGCCGGTGACCGCCTCCAGGCTCTCCGCGACGGACTTGAACCCGCCGGTGAGCTCCTCGTGGTCACGGGCGCGGCCGATGTCGTCCAGCACCGGGAGCAGCTCGGACAGCACCTGCCCGAGGGCCTGCTCGCGGACCGCGACCCGGTCGCGCTCGACGCGCTTGCGGTAGTTGTCGTACTCCGCCTTCAGGCGCTGGAGGTCGGCGAGCCGTTCCGCCAGTTGCGTCTTCAGAGAGGAGACCTCCTCATCGGTGGCCTTGGCGCCCCCGTCCGCCGGGGCCTCCGGGGCCGGCGAGGACTCCCCCGCCCGCTCCCGGACCTCCCCCGTCTCGGGATCGATGCGCCGCTTGTCGCGGATCACCGGGCCCTCCTTCTCCTCGCCCTCGTTGGGAGAGGACGTCACGATGCATCACCCTTCGGCTTGTCCTCGTCCACAATCTCGGCGTCGACGACCTCGTCGTCCTGCGGCTCGCCGCCCTGGGCGCCGGCCGTCGGCCCGTGGTCCTCGGCGCCGGCCTGGGCGCCCTCGGGGTTCTGCGCGTACATGGCGGCGCCCATCTTCTGGCTCACCTGCGCGAGCTTCTCGGCGCTGCCCTTGATCGCCTCGACGTCGGTGCCCTCCAGGGCCTTCTTGACCTCGGCGACCGCGTCGCCCACCTCGGTCTTCAGCTCCGCGGGGACCTTCTCGTCGTTCTCCCGCAGGAACTTCTCGGTCGAGTACGCGAGGGTGTCGGCCTGGTTGCGGACCTCGGCCTCCTCCTTGCGCTTGCGGTCCTCCTCGGCGTACTGCTCGGCGTCGCGCATCATCTTCTCGATGTCGTCCTTGGGCAGCGCGCTGCCGCCCGTGATGACCATCGACTGCTCGCGGCCGGTGCCCTGGTCCTTCGCGCTGACGTTCACGATGCCGTTGGCGTCGATGTCGAAGGTGACCTCGATCTGCGGGACGCCGCGCGGCGCCGGCGGCAGACCGGTGAGCTGGAAGGTGCCGAGCTTCTTGTTGTACGCGGCGATCTCGCGCTCGCCCTGGTAGACCTGGATCTCCACGGACGGCTGGTTGTCGTCGGCGGTGGTGAACGTCTCCGACCGCTTGGTCGGGATCGTGGTGTTCCGCTCGATGATCTTGGTGAAGATGCCGCCCTTGGTCTCGATGCCGAGGCTCAGCGGGGTCACGTCCAGCAGCAGGACGTCCTTGACCTCGCCCTTGAGCACGCCGGCCTGGAGGCTGGCGCCGATCGCGACGACCTCGTCCGGGTTGACGCCCTTGTTCGGCTCCTTGCCGCCGGTCAGCTCCTTGACCAGCTCGGAGACCGCGGGCATCCGGGTGGAGCCGCCGACCAGCACGACCTGGTCGATCTTGTCGACGGTGATGTTCGCGTCCTTCAGCACCGACTGGAACGGCGCCTTGGTGCGCTCGAGCAGGTCGGCGGTCATCCGCTGGAACTCGCCCCGGGTGAGCTTCTCGTCGAGGTGCAGCGGGCCCTCGGAGGACGCCGTGATGTAGGGCAGGTTGATCTGCGTCTCGGACGAGCTGGACAGCTCGATCTTGGCCTTCTCCGCGGCCTCGCGGAGCCGCTGCAGCGCCATCTTGTCCTTGGACAGGTCGACGCCGTTGGCGTTCTTGAACCGCTCGACCAGCCAGTCGACGACCTTGTTGTCCCAGTCGTCGCCGCCGAGGTGGTTGTCACCGCTGGTGGCCTTCACCTCGACCACGCCGTCGCCGACCTCCAGCAGGGACACGTCGAACGTGCCGCCGCCGAGGTCGAAGACCAGGATGGTGGCCTCGTTCTCCTTCTCCAGGTGGTAGGCGAGGGCCGCCGAGGTCGGCTCGTTGATGATGCGCAGGACGTTCAGGCCCGCGATCTGGCCGGCCTCCTTGGTGGCCTGCCGCTGGTGGTCGGAGAAGTAGGCGGGGACGGTGATGACCGCGTCGGTGACCGTCTCGCCCAGGTAGGACTCGGCGTCCCGCTTCAGCTTCTGCAGCACGAACGCGCTGACCTGCTGCGGGTTGAAGTCCTTGTCGTCGATCTTGGTCTTCCAGTCGGTGCCCATCTCGCGCTTGACCGACCGGATCGTTCGGTCGACGTTGGTCACCGCCTGGCGCTTGGCGACCTCGCCGACCAGGACCTCGCCGTTCTTGGCGAAGGCGACGACGGACGGCGTGGTCCGCGACCCCTCCGCGTTCGCGATGACGGTGGGCTCGCCGCCCTCCAGGATCGCGACGACCGAGTTGGTCGTCCCGAGGTCGATGCCGACCGCACGTGCCATGTTTCTCGTCCTCCGTCGTATCCGGTGATATCGCAGCCCCGGTCGCCCCCGAGGCGCGGCCGGTTGAGTCTTCTGTCCGCAAGGTTGCCCGGCATCCTCGTTCCTGTCAAATGACTTGAGTCGGCCGGACTCAACTTTGCTGACGACCTCTACAACAGGACGAGTGAGCGGCCTATTCCGGTTCCCGCCGCCGGTTCGCCGAGGAGAAGTTCGCCCGGCCGGAGGAGGGACCGCGGCGCCCTCGTCCTCCACGAGAAGGAGCGAGGGGTGGCCGCGCCGCCCGGCGCTCGGGGCTCCGCCGTGAAGTCGATCAGTCGCTTCGGCTGATCAATGGAGACCGTCCGTTCCGGGACGGCCATGGCAGAGGAGACTCGATGACGCACAGACGCCGGAGCCGGGCCCTGCTCGGCATCCTGCTCGCGGCCGGGACGCTGGCCGCGGTCCCCCCGCCCGCCCACGCCGCGCCGCCGGCGGGCGGCCTGGACCCCGGCGGCTCATGGAAGGTGACCTTGCTCACCGGGGACGTGGTCGCCGTCCGGACGATCAAGGGCAGGCCCCCGCTGGTGTCGGTGACGCCGGCGCCCGGCCGGGAGGAGCACTCCTTCCGCAAGGAGGTCCGCCCGGACGGGCACGTCGTCGTCACCCCGGTCGACGTCGCCGGGCTGGTCGGCCGGGTGATCGACCCCGAGCTGTTCGACGTCACCGCGCTGATCGCGCAGGGCTACGACGACGCCCGCAGCGGCGACCTGCCGCTGATCGTGCAGCGGTCCGCGGGGACGAGCCCCCGCAAGGCGCTCGGTGGGACGCTCAGCACGACGCGGGAGCTCCCGAGCATCGGCGCCACCGCCGTCCGGCAGCCCAAGGGCGACGCGCCGCGGCTCGGCGGCGCGCTGGCCGGGATGCCGTCGGTCAAGGCCACCGGCGGGATCCGGCACATCTGGCTGGACGGCAAGGTCAAGGCGCGCTTCACCACCGCGCCCGGTGCGCTCGCCGCGCCCCGGGCCCCCGCCGCCCACCGGCTGGACTCCAACCTGCGGCAGATCGGCGCGCCCGCGGCCTGGAGCGCCGGGTACACCGGCGAGGGCGCGAAGGTCGCCGTCCTCGACACGGGTGTGGACGCCGGGCACCCCGACCTCAAGGGGCGCATCACCCAGACGAAGAACTTCTCCGAGTCGCCCGACACCGCCGACCGGGTCGGGCACGGCACGCACGTCGCCTCGACCGTCGCCGGAACGGGCGCCGCCTCCCACGGGGAGCGCCGGGGCGTCGCGCCGCAGGCGGACCTGCTGATCGGCAAGGTCCTGGACGACGAGGGCTCCGGCACCGACTCCAGCGTGATCGCCGGGATGGAGTGGGCCGCGCCGCGCGCCGACGTCGTCAACATGAGCCTCGGCGGCGCCCCCACCGACGGCGCCGATCCCCTCTCGCTGGCCCTGAACGACCTCACGAAGCGGCACGGGACGCTGTTCGTCGTCGCGGCGGGCAACGAAGGCCTGGTCGGGTCGGTCGGCACGCCCGGAACGGCCGATGCCGCGCTCACCGTCGGTGCCGTCGACGCCCGCGACCGCCTCGCCGAGTTCTCCAGCCGGGGACCGCGCGGGCACGTCGCGAAGCCGGAGATCGTCGCGCCGGGCGTCGACATCATCGCGGCCCGCGCCGAGGGCACCGCCATGGGCACACCGACCGGAGCGCGCTACACCAAGGCGTCCGGGACGTCGATGGCCACGCCGCATGTCGCCGGCGCCGCCGCGCTGCTCGCCGCGAAGCACCCGGACTGGGGCCCCTCCCGCCTCAAGGCCGCCCTCGTCGGGACGGCCGACCCGGCGACCGGCGGTGACGCCTTCGAGGGCGGGGCCGGACGCCTCGACGCGGGCGAGGCCGCGAAGAGCCCCGTCCTCGCCGCGCAGAGCATCGTCGACCTCGGCACGTCGCGGTTCCCCGAGCACAGGGCGCTGTCCGCGAAGCTCGGCTGGACGTCCCGGGCCCCCCGCCCCGTTCGCATGCGGTTGAGCGTGAAGGTCGTCGACCGTCGCGGGCACGCGGCGAACGGCGCGGCGAGCGTCCCCTCCGGCGTGGACGTCCCGGCGGGCGGCACCGGCCAGGCGGCCCTGACCGTGGACGCGGCCGAGCTCGCCGGCCGTCCCGGCCTGTACACGGCCGTGGTGACGGCGACGGGCGGCGGTGCGACCCTCGAAACGCCCGTCACGTTCTACGTCGAGCCTCCGTCGCACGACCTCACGATCAAGGCCACCCCCTTGCCGGGCACCGACCCGGCGGACTTCTCCGCCTCCGCCACCGTGGTCAACCTGGCCGACATGGCGCTGTTCTCCCAGTGGGTCGACGCCACCGGGACGGCGAAGGTCCGCGTCCCCGACGGCCGCTACGCGGTCCTCGGCAACGTGGACGACACCGGCGACTGGCGTTCGGCGCTGGCCGGAGACCCCGAGGTGGCGGTCGACGGGCCCACGACCGTCACGCTCGACGGCGCCGCCGCCGTCAAGGTCGGCGCGCGCGTGGAAGGCGTCGAGACCCAGCAGTCGATGCTGTCGGCGGACATGGTCCGCGACGCAGGGCAGGGGCTGTGGTGGTTCAGCGCCTACTCCTTCGATCCCGCGAAGGCGCCCGTGTACGCCCAGCGGATGGACGGCGTGGAGACCGGGACGTTCCGCGCGTACACCAACCACCGGCTGAGCGCGCCCGGCACGGTCTACGACGTCCTGCACCCCCTGGGCAACGGAGTCCCCGCCGACCTGACGCACGTCGTCACCCCCGCCGAGGTCAAGCGGATGGCCCGCGTCGACCAGCGGTTCGCCGCGTTCGACGGGGACGCGGGCATCCCCATGGGCGAGAAGCGCTACGGCATCAGCCCGGAGGGCCTGCTGATGTTCGAGGCGAACGGGGACGTCAAGCCCGGAACGTCCCGGACCGACTACGTCTCGACCGGCTCCGGCCTGCTGTGGGGGGACGAGGGGTTCGTCAAGTTCGGTGAGGACTTCTGGGTGGACCAGGGGCCGTTCGGCGAACTGAAGCCGGGCGGGCGGGTCTCCGAGCGCTGGGGCCGCCAGCCGCTGCGCCCCGGCCCGTACTCGGGGACCGGCGTCACGCCCAGCGGCTGCGCCCGCTACCCCGCGGCCCGCACCGGGCAGAGCATGCGCGTCGCGCTCGTCGACCTCCAGACCCGTCCGGACGGCTTCGACTGCGCCATGCACGAGGTGAAGGGGCGCATGGCGCTGTTCGCGGGGGCCAAGAAGATCGGCGAGAGGAACGGGCCGTTCGGCGAGTTCACCGTCCCGGCCGAAGAGGCGGGGTACCGGCTGACGTACGAGAACGACGCGTCGGCCGTCGTCCCGGTGTCGATCCGCACCTCGACGTCCTGGACGTTCCGCTCCGGCGCGCCGGGCGGCCACGAGAGCGCCAACCTGCCGCTCCTCCTCGTCGACTACGACCTGAACCTCGACCTGCGCAACCAGCCGTCCGGGAAGCCCGCCGTGCTCACCGCCGCGCGGATGGCGGGCTCCGGCAAGGCCGCGATCACCGGGCTGCGGTTCTGGACGTCGGTGGACGACGGCGCGACCTGGCAGGAGGCCCGGGTGAAGGCCCTCGGCGGCGGGCGGTTCGGCGCCCCGCTCCCGGCGCCGGTCGAGGGGCAGGCGGTCTCGCTGCGCGTCAGCGCGAAGGACGCGGGCGGCAGCGGCGTCGACCAGCGGGTCATCCGCGCCTACCGCGTCCGGTAGCCGTGTCGTGAAAGCGGTGGGGGGCTCCGGGTGATACGTCAGTGACCGCCGCCCGCGCCACGGAAAGGCAGCACATGACAGGGGAACCCCTCACCGCAGACCCGCCCCGGGACGGGGGTCCGGGGCGGGCCGACCACTCCGGCGTCATGCGGATGTCCCTGCGCGACCCCGAACGGTTCGGCGAGATCTTCGACGCCTACTTCGCCGAGATCCACGGGTACGCGGCCAAGCGGCTCGGGCCGGACGCCGCGTCCGACGTCGCCGCGCAGACCTTCCTGGAGGCGTTCCGCGTGCGGGCGCGCTACGACGCGTCCCGCGCCGCCGTCCGGACCTGGCTCTACGGCATCGCGACCAACGTGATCAGCAAGCACCGGCGCGGCGAGGTGCGCGGCCTGCGGGCGCGGGCGCGGCTCGGCCCCGTCCAGGACGAGGCCGGGCACGCCGACCGGGTGGACGCCCGGGTCAGCGCGCAGGGCCTGCGCGGCCGGCTGGCCGGGGCGATCGCCGGGCTCTCCGCGGGCGAACGGGACGTGCTGCTGCTCGTCGCGCTCGCCGACCTCACCCACGAGGAGGTCGCCGCCGCCCTGGACGTCCCGTACGGGACGGTCGGGTCGCGGCTCAGCAGGGCCAGGAAGAAGGTGCGCGAGGCGCTCGGCGGCACCGACCCGACGCGTGATCTGGAGGACGACCATGGATGAGCTGCGCGCGATCAGCGAGGCGTACGGGGAGCCCGCCCCGCCGACGCTGCGGGAGATGACCGAGGCCCGCGCCCGGATGTTCCAGGAGCCGGCGTCCCGCCGCCGCGTCCGGCTCGGATGGCGGTTCAAGGCGGGGCTCGGCGTGGTCGCCTCCGGCGCGGCCGTGGCCGTCGCGGTGACGGTGACCGGGTCCGGGTCGCCCGCGCCGCCCGCGCCCGCCGTCGACCTCGGCCGGCAGGCCGTGCTCGCGGCGGCGGAGAAGGCCGCCGCGCAGCCGACCGGCAAGTACTGGTTCTCCGACCAGATCCAGGGCCAGTCGTACATCATGCGGCCGAAGACCGGCGCGTACGCGATCGTCGGCGCGCACAGCGAGACGTTCTTCTGGTCGGCGGCCGAACGGGGCGGCGGGAACGTGGGCTACGGCCGGGACCTGCCCGCCAGGCCGTTCACGGAGCGGGACGCGGCGGCGTGGCGGCGCGCCGGCTCGCCGAAGGAGTTCAGGGTCTGGTCGAACGACCACTACTGGACCTACGCCCAGAAGGCGACGAAGTGGGAGACGGACGATCCCGACGGCGAGGGCGGCGGGAGGTTCTACGTCCAGGGGACCGGCGGCAAGGAGCTGACCGTCGAGGAGATCCAGAACCTGCCGGACGATCCTGACGCGCTGGCCAGGATGTTCTTCACGCTGGACACGCCGAGGGACCGGCTGATCGCCAGGCGGGCCAAGCGGGCCTCGCCCGCGTTGCCCGCGTCGCGCTGGCTCGGGGTGACCGCGTCGCTGCTGGAGGACGTCCCGCTGCCGCCCCGGGTCCGCGCGGGGCTGATGCGGGCGCTGGCCGCGCAGCCCGGCGTCCGGTCGCTCGGCGCCGCGACCGACCCGCTCGGGCGGACCGGCGTCGCGCTGGCCGTCGACAACCCGGTGGCGAAGGTGGACGGGGAGTTCGGCGCGCCTCCGCAGGAGCGGGGGGAGTACCGGTCGCGGTCGGAGCTCGTCTTCGACAAGGAGACCGGTGAGCTGCTCGCCGAGCAGGACGTGCTGACCGTGCCCGGCGGCGCCTACCGGGAGCAGCCCCCCGGGTTCGTGATCAACTACTGGGTCGTCCGCGACACGGGGTGGACGGACACCGTGCCGAAGCCGCCCGCGAAGCTGCCCTTCTGAGCGGCCGCACCGCGCAGGCCTCCCGCGCCCCCCGCCCGACGTCCGGGCGGGGGGCGCTTCCGCGTGAAGGGGGATCCGGGGATCGGTTGAGAGCGGGATGACCGAGAACTCCCCCCGACGACGAGGATCACCTTCATGGCCTCTCACCCCCCGCCGGATCCCGGGGCGCGGCGCGGCGCGGCGCCGGCCGCGTCCGGCGCCGACGCCTCCGACGCGGCGGCGATCGTCCGGTCGCGGCGCGAGCCCGCCGCGTTCGCGGAGATCTTCCACCGCCACTTCGCCGCGATCCACGGGTACGCGGCGCGGCGCCTCGGCGTCGACGCGGCGGACGACATCGCCGCGGAGACCTTCCTCGCCGCGTTCAACAAGCGCGGCCGGTTCGACCCCGACCGGGGGTCGGTCCGCCCGTGGCTGTACGGGATCGCGACCCGGCTGATCGGGCTGCACCGGCGCGCGGAGGGCCGCCGCTACCGGGCGCTGGCGCGCACGCCCGCCGAGCACGTCCAGGACGGGCACGAGGACCTGGTCACCGCGCGCGTCACGGCCGGCGGCGCGGGCGAGGACCTCGCCGCCGCGCTGGCCCGGCTGCCGCGCGGGGACCGGGACGTCCTGCTGCTGGTGGCGCTGGCCGACCTGACCTACGAGGAGGTCGGGCAGGCGCTCGGCCTCAAGACCGGCACCGTCGCGTCCCGGCTGCACCGTGCCCGGCGCCGCCTGAGGGAGTCGCTCGGCGGAACCCATCCCGCGCTGATCGTTGAGGAGAAGCCCGCGTGAACGAGACCGACATGAACGAGAAAGCCCGGGTCCGGCGGCTGCTGGGCGAGCCGCCGCCCCCGTCGGCGGACGCTTCGGCGCGGGCGCTGGCGATGCTGGAGGACGCGATGGCATCGGGCGGCGGGCGCCTGCGGTCGCCCCGGACGGGCTTGCGGCGCTTCGGGTGGCCGGTCCGGTTGGGGGTGGGGCTGGTCGCGGCCGGCGCCGCCGCGGCCGTCGCCATCGTGGCCACCGGCCAGGGCTCGCCGGGTTCGTCGCCCGGCACGCCTCCCGGGGCCGTCGACCTGAACAAGCAGGCGGTGCTCGTGGCGGCGGACAGGGCCGCCGAGCAGCCGACCGGCAACTACTGGTCCGCCGAAAGGATCAGCGGCCAGGCCTACGTCGTGCGGGCGAAGACGGGCACGTACGCGATCTTCGGCGCGCACAGCGAGATGTTCCACTGGGCCGGTGCCAGGAAGGGGATGGGCGAGGCGTACTACGACCGCGACCTCCCCGCCCGCCCGCAGACCCCGCGGGACGAGGCGCTGTGGCGCAGGGCCGGTTCGCCGTCGTCCATCCGCGTCTGGTCGGGCGACGCCTACCACACCTACACCACCAAGGCGACGAAGTGGCGGGTGAACGGTCCCAACGTGGGCGTCGACCCGAAGGGCGGCGGGAGGTTCTACGGCTTGGGCAGCGGCGGGGCCTCGCTGGGAGATCTGCGGAACCTGCCGACCGACCCGGCCGAGCTCGCCGAGATCCTCAGCCCCGCGGAGATGGAGCGGGCGGTGAACCCGAATGGGTCGGGGGGCAAGAAGCTCAAGGAGGGTGTCATCCCCCGCCTGCAGATGCGCCGGACGTCGACGCTGCTGTCCGCCCCGGTGTCGTCGAAGGTCCGGTCAGGTCTGATCAAGGCACTGGCCGCGCAGCCGGGCATCCGCGCGATCGGCCGCGTGACCGACCCGCTGGGGCGCCGGGGGGTCGCGCTGGCCACGCCCGACTGGGCCATCACGGAGACCGGTGAGTTCGGTACGCCGAAGGCCCAGCAGGGGACGTACCGCTCCCGCAACGTGATCGTCTTCGACGAGCGCACGGGCGCGCTGCTGGCCCTGGAGGACCAGCTGACCGAACCGGGCGGCCCGTACGCGGAGATGAAGCCGGGCTTCGTCATCTCCTACGAGGCCGACCGCTCGCCGCGCTGGACGGACACCAGGCCGAAGCCGCCCGCGGAGCTGCCCTTCTGACCCGCTCCCGACCCGCCCTCCGCCGCCGCGGGCCTCCCGTCCGCTACCGGGCGGGGGGCCTGCGCGCTTCCAGGCCGTCGAGGACGCAGTCGAGCCCGAAGGCGAAGCGGCCCTCCAGGACGTCGCCGGTCTCCTTCATCCAGATCTCCCGGATGTGGGACGCGAGGCCGGGGCGCTCCTCGTCCAGCCGGTTCAGGTAGGGCCCGAGGTTCTCGACCCATTCGGCGGCGGACGTGCCGGGCTGGCTGCGCTGCCAGCTCGCCTCGCTGCCGGCCGCGCCGATGACGTAGTCGACCACCGCGGACCAGGCGTACTCGAGGTCGAACCCGGTGAACCCGGCGGCGCGGAACGCGGCGAGGACCTCGTCCAGGACGCGGGTCGAGTTCGGGCCGATCATCGGGCGGCTGCCGAACAGCGTCACCGTCCACGGATGCCGGTGGATCATCGCGCGGAGGCCGCGCGCGTAGCCGGTCGCGGCGGCCCGCCAGCCGCCGCCCGACGGGACGGCCACCTCGGCCATGACCCGGTCGAGGGCGAGCTCCAGCAGCTCGTCCTTGTTCGCGACGTGCCAGTACACCGACGTCGCGCCCGAGTTCAGCCGGGTGCCGAGGCGGCGCATGCTGAGGCCGTCCAGCCCCTCGGCGTCCAGCAGATCGAGCGCGGCGTCGACGATCTGATCCCGGCTGAGGGCGGGCTGGGCGCGTCGCGCGCGCTCCGGCCGCATCCAGACGGACGGCGCCCTGCTCTTGTCGGCCATCGGCACATCCTCCCTCTCTCGTACACAGTACCGGGATTTGAACACCGTACGAGGCAAGTCATACAGTGTGCGAGTCAACTCGAACGCTGTACGAGAAACCAGGGAGTGACCATGAGCGAGCCGCCGTCCCCGCATCCGCGGCGCTGGCAGATCCTCGGCGTGCTGTGCCTCAGCCTGTTCGTCGTCGTGGTCGACAACACGGTCCTCAACGTGGCGATCCCGTCCCTGCTGCGGGACCTGGACGCCACCACGTCCGACGTCCAATGGGTGATCGACGCCTACTCGCTGGTCTTCGCGGGGCTGCTGATCACGGCGGGCGGCCTCGGCGACCGGCACGGGCGCCGCCGCGCGATGCTGATCGGCTTCGCGCTGTTCGGCACCGGGTCCCTGCTGGCCGCCTTCGCGGAGGGCCCCGCCCAGCTCGTGGCGATGCGGGCGCTGATGGGAGTGGGAGGCGCGTTCCTCATGCCGGGGACGTTGTCGATCATGGCGCAGGTCTTCGGCCCGGACGAGCGTGCCAAGGCGTTCGCCATCTGGGGCGCGACGTCCATGGCCGGGCTCGCCGCCGGACCGACGCTCGGCGGGGTCCTGCTGGAGCACTTCTGGTGGGGCTCGGTCTTCCTGGTGAACGTGCCCGTCGCCGCGGCCGCCGTCGCCGGGCTGCTGGCCGTCGTCCCCGAGTCGCGCGGGCCGCGCCGCCGCGCGGACGTGCCCGGCGCCGTGCTGTCCACGGTCGGCATGTCGGCGCTGGTGTGGGCGGTCATCTCCGGCCCCGCGCACGGCTGGACCGGCGCCCGCGTGCTCGGCGGGCTGGCCGTCGGCGCCGCCGCGCTCGCCCTGTTCGCCGCCTGGCAGCACCGCAACCCGGAACCGATGCTCGACCTGCGCCTGCTGCGCGACCGCGCCTTCTCCGGGGCCGCCGCCATGATTTCGCTGTTCGGGTTCGCGCTGTCCGGGACGCTGTTCGCCCTGACCCAGCTGCTCCAGTTCGTGCACGGCTACGGGCCCCTCAAGGCCGGGCTCGCGCTGCTGCCCGTCGCCGTGTCCGCCGCCGCGGGCAACGGCCTCGGCGCGTCGCTGGAGTCGCGTTTCGGCGCCCGCCCCGCGCTCGTCGCCGGGTTCTCCGTCCTCGCGGCAGGGTTCCTGGCCCTCGGGCTGACCGGACCGGACGACGGCTACGCCGCGCTCGCGACCGGGCTCGTCGTCATCGGCTTCGGCGCGGGACTCGGCGCACCGCCCGCCTACAGCACGCTCATGGCCGCCGTCCCGGTCGAGGAGGCCGGGGTCGGCTCGGCGGTGAACGATGCCGGGCAGGAGCTCGGCAGCGCGCTCGGCGTCGCCGTCCTCGGCAGCGTCGTCTCCGCCGCCTACGCCCGCGGCCTGCCGGACTCCGCCCCCGCCGCCGCCCGCCGCTCCCTCGGCGAAGCCCTCGGGGTCGGCGACCCCGGCCTCGCGGACGCCGCGAAGGACGCCTTCGCCCACGCCGTCTCCGTGGGCTCCCTGGCGGCCTCCGGCGTCATGCTTGCCACCGCCCTCTTCGCGGCCCTCGTGCTGCGCGGCGCCGCGACGTCCGCCGGAGGCGCCCGGCCGGAGAAGGTCCCCGAATCGGCGTGAAAGCGGATCCGGGGAACGGCGGAGTAAGGATGACGACCATCCCCCCGGAGGTGCCCATGCCGGACCCCGCACAAGGGGCGGACGAGTGACCGCCCCGACCGAGACCGAACGGGTGGACGACGAGGCGCTGCTCGCCTCGTCCGTCCGCGACGGCGACCGCTTCACCGCCGTCTACGACCGCCACTTCGCCGACGTCCACCGCTACGTCGCCGGACGGCTCGGCCCGCAGACCGCCGACGACGTGGTCGCCGAGACGTTCCTCGCCGCGTTCCGCCGCCGCGCCGCCTTCGATCCGGCGCGCGGCACCGTCCGGCCCTGGCTGTTCGGGATCGCGACCAACCTGATCGCCCAGCACCGCCGCGCCGAGACCCGCCGCTACCGGGCGCTCGCCAAGGTCGGCGCGGACCGCGACCCCGGCGGCCACGAGGACCGCGTGGCCGCGCGGGTGACCGCCGAGGGGATGCAGCCGCGGCTCGCCCGGGCCCTCGGCGGGCTGTCCCGCAAGGACCGCGACGTGGTGCTGCTCGTCGCGCTCAGCGGCCTCACCCACGCCGAGGTCGCCGAGGCGCTCGGCGTCCCCTACGGGACCGTCGGCTCCCGTCTCAACCGTGCGCGCGGGAAGCTGCGCGCCGCGCTCGACACGGAAGGAACCTGACCATGGACGAACTCCAGATGATCGCCACGATGCTGGACGAGCGGCCGGAGGAGGGCGCGGCGGCGCGCGGCCGGGCCCGGCTGGAGCGCGAGATCCGCTCGCCCCGGCGGGCGCCCCGGCGCACGTTCCGGACGCCCCGGCTCGCCCTCGGCGGATTCGGGCTCGCCGTGGCGGCCGCCGCGGCCGCGGGCGCCGTCGTGCTGTCGTCCGGCACGACGCCCCGGGCGCCCGACCAGCGCACCGCGTCCCCGGGGTCGGCCCGCACCGTGCTGCTGGCGGCGGCGACCAAGGCGGAGGGCGCCCCGGCCGGTCGCGGACGGTACTGGTCGGCCGTCACCAGGGAGGGCGGCCACGTGATCGTCGGCGATCGCGAGTACTACTCCGTCCGGGAGATCGGCCTCTGGGACGCCGGGCCCGGCAAGCACGCATGGGTCGGCGGGCGCCGGGTCAGCAGCCGCGACCTCGGCCCCGCGCCCTCCGGCGGCCCCGTCATGTCTCCTGGGCCCGGTGCGTCCGGCGAGCCGTCGCCGCACCGCACCGGGTCGTCGGCGGGCGGCGCCACCCCCTGGACGAGGTCGAAGGTCAAGGGCGGAGAGGCGTTCCGGCTCGCCGACTGGGAGGGCGCCACGGCACCCGACGTGCGGAGACTGCCCGCCGACCCGCAGCGGCTCCGGCGGTTCCTGGACCGGGCCCTCGAACAGGTCCCGGGCCGTGTCGACTCCGCCGAATGGCTGATGAGCAACGCGCAGAAGATCGGCGCGGCGCCGGTGCGGCCGGAGGTGCGCGCCGCGGTCTACCGGCTGCTCGCCGATTCGCCGGGCATCCGCACCCTCGGGCCCGTCACCGACCCGCTCGGCCGGCGCGGCGACGGCGTCGCCCGGCAGGTCCGCACGGGCGACACCGTCGTGGAGGAGCGGCTGGTGATCGACCCGGCGAGCGGGCGGCTCCTCGCCCAGGAGTCCGTGATGGTGAAGCCGGGCAGGGCGGCGCGCGGCACCAGGCCCGGCACGGTCTTCTCCTACAGCGCGCTCGTCTCCTACGGCTGGACGGACGAGGTCCCCGCCTACCCCGTCGAGCCGACCGGCTGAGGCGCTAGCCGAGCAGGTCGGACGGTGCGGTCCCGGTCTCGGTGAGGGGCAGGCCGAGCGACACCCGCTCGTCCAGCCAGGCGCTCGGACGGTAGCGCGGGTCGCCGGTCGACTCGTGCATGTGGACCAGGACCTCGAACACGCGCTCGGCGCCCACGTGGTCGCCCCACTCCAGCGGTCCGCGCGGGTAGCCGAGCCCGAGCCGGACGGCGGTGTCGATGTCGGCGGGACTGGCCAGCCGCTGCTCGGCGATGCCGCAGCCCACGTTGACGATCGACGCCAGCAGCCGCGGCGCGACGGCGACGGGCGCGTCCCGCACGACGGTCACCGGCCGTCCCGTGGCGAGCAGGGCGGCGAGCGCCGCGCGGCCCGCCTCCGGGTCGAGCGCGGGCTGCACGGTGAGGGTGATCCGGCCGAAGAACCCGAAGAACCCGTCGATCCCGAGGGTCCGCTCTCCGGGGAGGCCGTTGGCGACCTGCTCGGCGACGCTCATGTCCGCCGTGGCCTCGACCAGCAGGACGGCCTCCTCGGACGGCTCCTCGTCCGCCTCGACCTCCACGCCGGCCTCGGACAGCAGCATGCCCAGCGTCTCGCGGTGCTGCGGTTCCTGGAACCAGACGGGCCGGAAGTCGGTGGCCGGGGCACCGGCCTCGGCGGGCTCCTGCTTCACACCGTCCACGTACTTGTAGAAGCCCTCGCCGGTCTTGCGTCCGAGGAGCCCGGCCTCCATGCGGGCCCGGCCGATCCTGGACGGGCGGAACCGCGGCTCGGTGTAGAAGCCCGTCCAGATGGACTCCATCACCGGGTGCGACACGTCCATCCCGGTCAGGTCGAGCAGCTCGCACGGCCCCATCTTCAGGCCGAGCACGTCGCGGGCGATCCGGTCGATGTCCACCGGTTCGGCGACGCCCTCGGACAGGATCTGCAGTGCCTCCGTCACCAGGCCGCGCCCGGCGTGGTTGACGAGGAAGCCGGGCGCGTCCGGTGCGAGGACGGGCGTGTGGCCGAGACGCCTCACGAGGTCGGCGAGCGCGTCCGGGATCCACTCGGCCGTGCGCGCCCCCGGGATCACCTCGACGACCCGCATCAGCGGCACCGGGTTGAAGAAGTGCAGCCCCGCCACCCGGGACGGGTCCTCCAGCGCGGCGGCGATCGCCGTCACCGGCAGCGAGCTGGTGTTGGTGGCGAGGACCGTGTGCGCCGGGCAGACCTTCTCCAGCGACCTGAACAGCTCCCGCTTGGTCTCCATGTCCTCCCGGACGGCCTCCACGACGAGGTCGCAGTCCTGGAACGGGGTGAGCGGCTCGCCGACCGGCCGGAGCCGCCCCTTCGCCGCCTCCGCCTCGTCCGCCGTCATGCGCCCCTTCGCGGCGAGCCGGTCGAACATGCCGCAGACGTACTCGGCCGCCTCCATCACGGCCTCCGTCCGGATGTCGGCCAGCTCCACGGTCAGCCCGCCCGCCGCGGCGAGTTGCGCGATCCCGCGCCCCATCGCCCCGGCCCCGATCACCCGGATCGTCGTCGCCCGGCCCGCCCACTGCTCCACGTCGCCTCCCGCACTCGTCCGGCCCTCCGGCCCACGTCCCGGTTCGCCACCGCCATGGGTACCAGCATTCAACCCTCCGCGGGACGCGAGCCCGGACGCCGCCCTCCAGGGCGGGGGCCGTACCCTGCGAAGTGCCCGCGACCCCCGTCCCGAGGAGCCCACCATGCGCGACGCGGTGATCTGCGAACCGCTGCGTACCCCCATCGGCCGGTTCGGCGGGGCGCTCAAGACCGTCACGTCCGCCGAGCTCGCCGCCACCGTCGTCCGCGCCCTGGTCGAGCGCACCGGCCTGCCGGGGGACGCGGTCGACGAGGTGATCCTCGGGCACTGCTACCCCACCTCCGACGCCCCCGCCATCGGACGCGTCGCCGCGCTGGACGCCGGGCTGCCCGTCACGGTCGGCGGCAGCCAGCTCGACCGGCGGTGCGGGTCCGGGCTCCAGGCCGTCGTCAACGCCGCCATGCAGATCCAGACCGGGGTCAGCGACGTGATCATCGCGGGCGGGGCGGAGAGCATGAGCGGCGCGCCCTTCTACACGACGGCGGCGCGCTGGGGCGTGCGCGGGCCGTCCCTGGAACTGCACGACGCGCTCGCGCAGGGCCGGGTGACCGCCGGGGGCGTCAACCACCCCGTTCCGGGCGGGATGCTGGAGACCGCCGAGAACCTGCGCCGCGAGTACGGCATCGGGCGCCAGGAGCAGGACGAGCTGGCCGTCCGCTCCCACCAGCGCGCGGTGGCCGCCCAGCGGTCGGGGGTGTTCGCCGAGGAGATCGTCCCGGTGACCGTCCGGTCGCGGAAGGGGGACACGGTCGTCGACACCGACGAGCACCCGCGTCCCGACACGACGGTCGAGGGCCTGGCGAAGCTGCGTCCCGTCCTCGGCAGGAAGGACCCCGAGGCCACCGTCACGGCGGGCAACGCCAGCGGCCAGAACGACGCGGCCGCCGCCTGCGTCGTCACCACCCCCGAACGCGCCGCCGAGCTGGGCCTGCGGCCCCTCGTCCGGCTCGTCTCGTGGGCCCGCGCCGGGGTGCCGCCCGAGACGATGGGGATCGGTCCGGTCCCGGCCACCGCCAAGGCCCTGGACGCCGCCGGCCTCGCCCTCGCCGACATCGACCTCATCGAGCTGAACGAGGCGTTCGCCGCGCAGGTCCTCGCCGTCACCCGCGAATGGGGCCTGAAGGACGCCGACTGGGACCGCGTCAACGTGCACGGCTCCGGCATCTCCCTCGGCCACCCCGTCGGCGCGACCGGCGCCCGCGTCCTCGCCACCCTCGCCCGCGAGATGGACCGCCGCGAGGCCCGCTACGGCCTGGAGACGATGTGCATCGGCGGCGGCCAGGGCCTCGCCGCGATCTTCGAGCGGGTCTGACCGAACACCGCGGGGGCCGCCGGCGTCTGAAGGGCCATGAATCCGAGGTGCGAACGGTGTGACGGCCCGCTGGTCCCCGTGGTGGCCGGTATGCCCGTCGGCGACGGGCCGTACCGGCGGCACGAGAGCCGTGAGGTCTACTACACGGGCGACTGCATGGGCCGCCCCGAGCCCTGGTGGTGCTGGTCGTGCGAGCGGTTCGCCGACCCCGAGCCGCGTCCCCCGCGCTCGATGACCGTGGAGGGCTACCAGCTCTCCGTGCTCCGCGACATGCGCGGCATCGCCCCCGAGGCGCTCCCGGAACCGCCGGCCCCGTATGACGACCCGCCGGCCGGCCTGGTGGAGGAGGCCGGCCGGTGGGCCGCCATGGAGGCGCCGAAGATCAAGGACCTGGCGGCGGTCCTGGGCGATCCGGTCGGCGGCGGCCCCTCCCGGCACCGGTTCGCCCTCCCGCTCTGGCCCGACTTCTGGCTGGAGCACACCAGCCTGGACACCGAGACCGGCGACTACGTCCTCGACCGGCGGTTCGTGCGCCGGGCGGGTGAGCCGATGCGGTCGGCGGACGGCATGCGCCCCTGGTCGGTCCTGAGGCCGGAGGCCGAGGCGTTCTTCGGCTGGGAGCCCACGCGGAGTCCTTACGCCTACTACCACGTCGTGCCGTTCCAGCTCGACGGGCGGCCGATGGAGGCGTACTTCGTCCACGACCTTCTCGTGCAGGTCTCGGAGCCCTCGGAGGACTAGCTCCGCTCCGCCGTCCAGGACGGGTCCCGGCCGGTCATGGCGATGAGGCGGTCCAGCGCGGACGCGTCCGCTCCCGCGTCGACGGCCGGTCCGAACAGGCCCGGGATGCCCTGGCCGCCGCTCTGCTCGACGGCCGGGGCGACGAAGGCCAGGCACGCCTCGATCTCCTCCTTGCCGACGTCGTAGGGGCGGCCGGTGGCGCGGGAGACGTCCCAGCCGTGCACGATCAGCTCGTTCATCGCCACGTTGCCGGCCTGGTCGCCGGGGAGGTCGACGCCGCCGGCCTGGGTCATGCCCTGCCACGCGTCCGGGGAGCGCCAGGCCGCCGCGAGCGCGTCGAGCCGCTCGGGGACGCGGGCCCGCCAGTCGGGGTCGAGCCGGGCGGCGTCGGCGGACGGCGGCTGCGACGGGCCCTCCGGGAAGTCCTTCTTCGCCGCCCAGGTGAAGGCCAGGGCCAGGCCGTTCACGTGGTCGACGAGGGCGCCGAGCGACATGCCCTCGCAGGGCGTCGGCCCGGTGAGCCGGGAGTCGGGCACGTCGGCGAGCAGCCCTGCCATCCGCCGGGCGGCGGGGCCGAGGTCGGGCATCGGGGTCATCGGGAGTCCCTCCGTATCGGATACCGCTGGACGGGACGCGGGTGGACGCGTCCCGCCACGTGGTATGGACTCGTGATCCGGCGGATACTCATCGGTGCGCGGGTATTGGCGAGGGTATGCGGCGGAGATCGAAGGCCTTGGCGGTCCGGAAATCGGCACAGATGGTGCTGACCAGGGGATGTGACGCGTAAGCTACTGCCGAGTAGTATTCGGCCCCGGATGGAGAGCAGTCTGACGCGAGCCCTACGCTGGCTGCCATCGCCCGTACCCCAGGAGGACGGAACAGTGTTCTGGATCACGTTGGTCATCGGGCTCGCCGGAACGGCGGTCGCGCTGGCGCTCGCCGGGAGGCGAGTGCTGTTCCTGTACGCGATCGCCAAGAGCGGGCAGCCGGACCCCCAGCGGACGCTGCAGGTCAAGCGTGAGCCCGCCAAAGCGGTGGAGGGCCAGGCCGTCGAGGTCCTCGGCCAGCGCAAGCTGCTGAAGTGGACGCTCGCCGGAGTCTCGCACGCCGCGGTCATGTGGGCCTTCATCCTGCTGATCACGGTCTACCTGGAGGCGGCCGTCGCGCTGCTGTTCGGGCTGGACGCCAAGGTCCCGGGCCTGCAGACCTGGCCGCCGATCGGCTTCGTCCAGGACACGATCGCGCTCGCCTGCACCGCCGGCCTGATCGTCTTCACCGCGATCCGGATCAAGAACTCGCCGAAGCGGCTGGACCGCAAGTCCCGGTTCAAGGGCTCGCACCTGTCCGGCGCCTGGATCACGCTCTTCATGATCTTCAACGTGATCTGGACGATGTTCTTCTTCCGCGGCGTGGAGTGGGCCAGCGGCAACCTCGACTACGGCAGGGGCGCCTACTTCTCCTACGCCGTCGGGCACCTGTTCGATGGGCTGAGCGACCACACGCTGGAGGTCCTGGAGTCGGTCGGCCTGCTGCTGCACATCGGCGTCGCGCTGGTCTTCCTGGTCTTCGTCGTCCACTCCAAGCACCTGCACATCTTCCTGGCCCCGCTGAACGTCATGTTCAAGCGCCGCCCGGACGGCCTCGGCGCCGCGCAGCCGATGATGTCGGGCGGCAAGCCGCTCGACTTCGAGGAGGCCGACCCCGACGAGGACGTCTTCGGCCGCGGCAAGATCGAGGACTTCACCTGGAAGGGCTTCCTCGACATGGCGACCTGCACCGAGTGCGGTCGCTGCCAGTCGCAGTGCCCCGCCTGGAACACCGGCAAGCCGCTGTCGCCGAAGATGCTCGTCCTGGAGCTGCGCGACCACGCGCTGGCCAAGGCGCCCTACTTCACGGCGTCCGAGGACCAGCAGCAGAAGTTCACCGACGAGCAGAAGCTCGCCATGGAGGTGGACAAGGCCCTCGTCGGCGACGACGGCGTCATCCACCCCGACGTCCTGTGGTCCTGCACCAACTGCGGTGCGTGCGTCGAGCAGTGCCCGGTCGACATCGAGCACATCGACCACATCCTGGACATGCGCCGCTTCCAGGTCATGATCGAGTCCTCGTTCCCGTCCGAGGCCGGCGTCATGCTGAAGAACCTCGAGAACAAGGGCAACCCGTGGGGCATGTCCGAGATGAAGCGCCTCGAGTGGATCGAGGAGCTCGACTTCGAGGTCGACGTCGTCGACGACAAGGTCTCCGAGGACACCGAGTACCTGTTCTGGGTCGGCTGCGCCGGCGCTCTGGAGGACCGCGCCAAGAAGACGACCAAGGCCGTCGCCGAGCTGCTGCACATCGCGGGCGTGAAGTTCGCCGTCCTCGGCCCCATGGAGGCGTGCACCGGTGACCCGGCCCGCCGCCTCGGCATGGAGTTCGTCTTCCAGATGCTCGGCCAGCAGAACGTCGAGACGCTGAACGACGCGGGCGTCAAGAAGATCGTCGCGACCTGCCCGCACTGCTTCAACACCCTGGCCAACGAGTACCCGCAGATCGGCGGGAACTACGAGGTCGTCCACCACACCCAGCTGCTCGCGCACCTCGTCGAGGAAGGCAAGCTCACCCCGGTCACGCCGATCGAGGAGAACATCACCTACCACGACCCCTGCTTCCTCGGCCGCCACAACAAGGTCTACAAGCAGCCGCGCGACATCATGGCGACCGTCCCCGGCGTCAAGACGCAGGAGATGCACCGGCACAAGGACCGCGGCTTCTGCTGCGGCGCCGGCGGCGCCCGGATGTGGATGGAGGAGCGCATCGGCAAGCGGATCAACACCGAGCGCGTGGACGAGGCGCTGGAGACCAACCCCGACACCGTCTCCACCGCGTGCCCGTTCTGCCTGGTCATGCTGGGCGACGCCATCAACGAGAAGAAGAACGCGGGCGACGCCAAGGAGTCGCTGGAGGTCGTCGACGTCTCCCAGCTCCTGATCCGCTCCATCAAGGGCGAGGGCACCGCGCCCGAGAAGGAAGCGGTCGCCGCCGAATAGCGCGGAACGGATCAGACCCCCGGGCCTCACGGTCCGGGGGTCTTTCCGTCACCGGGTCCAGGTGCCGGGAGGCGGGCCTGGGGGCGCCGCGCCGTCCGCCGGCGCGTCCGGTTCCCCCGCCGCGGCCGGCGGGAGCGCGACGAGCACGTCGCGCAGGGCGTACACCGCCTGGTACGGGAGGATGTGCCGGGTGGCGAGGTCGTCGACGGTGCTCAGGGGGCCGTGCGCCGTCCGGGCCAGCACGACCAGCTTCGCGTGGTAGGGGTCCAGGCCGGGCAGCGTGGCCAGCAGGTGCTCCGGCGCCGAGTTCACGTCGACCAGGCCCCCGTCGTCGAACGCGCGGGGCAGGTCGGGGCGTCCGATGCCGAGCATCCGGGCGACCGCCGGGTGGTGCGCCGCCAGCGAGCGGGCCTGCTCCCGGCGGACCCTGCGCTCGATCAGCTCGACGTCGAGCGCGGTCGGGCCCGCGCCGTGGGGCCCGGACGACGCCGGTTCGGCCGTGAGGAGGGCCAGCTGGAGAGAGCCCCCGAACGTCGTGCCCAGCAGCGAGAGGGTCAGCGGGAGGTCCCACCATCCGGGGTGGTCCGGGTCGGTGATCTCGACGCCGGTGAAGAAGACCACCGTCATCACCAGGTAGGCGAACGCCATCAGCCCGAGCGCGAGGCTCCTGCGCCGTCCAGCGAAGTACCCGATCAGGGCCCAGGTGGCGGCTCCGAAGCTGAGCATCGGGACGGTCACCAGGATGATCCGCCCCCACGGGAAGCGCCGTCTCCGGGGCGCCGCCCATGCGGCGTGCGCGGGGCGACCGTGGTCCGCCGGTATGACGCCGACGGGCGGGGGGCCGTACACGGGCGGGTGGGCCGGGGCGGACGCCGGGAGGAAGGGGGGCGGGAGCGGCGCGGCGCTCCCCTCGGCCCGGGCGGGTACGGCCGGCGAGTCGGGCGGAGCGAACGAGGGCACGGCGTGCGCGGCCGGCGGTGACACGTCGTCGTCTCCGGGGCGCGCGGGAAGATCGTCGGTCGGCGGTTCGGGCGGGGGATCGCCCGCCCCCTCCGGCTCGCGCGCGGGCGGTGAGGCCAGCGCCGGATCGGAACGCAGGATGCCCAGATGCAGGCTCTGGAGCCGTTCGCCCGGCTCGACGCCGAACTCCTCGGCGAAGTAGGCGCGGGCGTCCCGGTAGGCGGCCAGGGCCTCCGCCTGCCTGCCGCACCGGTAGAGGGCGAGCATCAGCAGGTAGCGCAGCCCTTCCCGGAGGGGGAACTCGGCGACCAGCCGGATCAGCTCGGGCACCAGCTGCGCGTGCCGCCCCAGGTCGAGCCCGACTTCGGCGCTCGCCTCCAGCGCCGCCGCCCGCTCCTCCTCCAGGCGGTCCCGCGCCGCGTCGAAGAACTGGCCGTTCAGCCCGGCCAGCGCCGGGCCGCGCCACATGGCCAGCGCCTCGTGCAGCAGGGCCTCGGCCCGCCCCGCGTCGCCCGCGGCCCGCGCGGCCTGGGCCTCCTTCACTTGGTCCTGGAACACCTCGGCGTCCAGACCGTCGGGCGGGACGTTCAACGCGTAGCCGGCACCGGTCAGCCTCAGCAGACGCCCCGGAGTACGGGGCGAGCGCTCGGGCTCCAGCACGCGGCGCAGACCGGCCACGTACTTCTGGACGACGTTCGCGCCGTTGTCGGGAGGCTCGTCGCCCCAGACCGCCGCCACGATCGAAGCCGTCGACACCGCCCGGTTGGGCGTCAGCAGCAGGACGGCGAGCACCGCACGCTGCTTGCCCGGGCCCAGGTCGAGTTCCCGGCCGTCCCGCCACGCGGCCGGCCGGCCCAGGATCTCGAAGCGCATAGCGGACCCCTCGCCCGGCAGCGCGACCACCCCCGCTCCTCGTCATCGGCGCCTGCGCAGTCGTTCCGCAGCCCGGGCGCAGTGACGGCAGCATAACGACAGCGGTTCGACAACGGCATCAAGCAGTCTCTTTTCGGACAACGGGGGCGATTGCCCCGTGAAGAAATAGCGAAAGGACTACGGGGTGTCTCATCACCGACTGCGGGCCGGCCGCGCGCCGGGCCTGTCGGCCGCGCTCCTGCTCACGGTGGCGTTCGCCGTGGGCTGCGGCCCGGCCGAGAACAAGGAGACGGCGAAGGCGGCATCCACGCCGGCCGCGCGCTCCGCCGCTCCCACGCCCGCCTCCGCGATCCCCAACGGGGTGGAGAAGCTGAACCCGGCCGAGATCCTGAGCCGCGCACGCAAGGCGACGGCGTCGGCGAAGTCACTGCGGATGCGGGGGCAGGTCGAGGAGGAGGGCGAGAAGTACGCGCTCGACTTCCGCTACGCGGGGAAGGCGAAGGCGACCGGATCGTTCGGGATGGGGGCCCAGAACATCCAGATCACCAGGATCGGCAAGGACCTCTACTTCAAGGGCGACGACGCGTTCTGGAAGTCGATCGGCGGGAAGCCCGCGGTGCAGCTGCTGTCCGGCAAGCACCTCAGGACGACCGTCAAGAACCGCGAGTTCAAGGAGATCGCGCTCTTCACGGACCGGTCGGCCCTGCTCACCGAGGCCGTGAAGGAGCTGGACGGCTGGAAGAAGGGCACGACCGGGACGGTCGGCGGCATCCCCACCGTGGCGCTGGTCGCCTCGACCGGGGACAAGATCCACGTGGCCACGCGCGGTGAGCCCTACGTGCTGCGGCTCGACGGCGGCGCGGGGAACCAGGTCGACTTCCTCGCCTACGACCAGCCGGTGGACGTCCGGCGGCCGCCGGCGAAGACCGTCGTCGACGCCGACGCGCTGAACTGACCCGCCGTCCGCTCGGAGCATCGCGCGGCGGGGCGCGACCGGCGAGCGGACGGCGGCATCCCGCCGGTGGGTCCGCCCCCGCCGCCCGGAGGGGGATTGGGGCGGTCGGCGCGCTGGTAAAACCCAGGGATGGCCGTGCTCGTGTCCGTCCTCGCGTTCCTGATGACGCTCGCGGGCGGCCTCACGGCGATGCGGGTCCGCGACCACCGGCACCTCGTCCTCGGCCTGGCCGGCGGGCTGATGCTCGGCGTCGTCGCGTTCGACCTGATCCCCGAGTCGCTGGAGCTGACCCGGCACCGCCCGTTCGGCGTCCCCGCCCCGATGATCGGCTTCGCGGCGGGGTTCGTGCTGCTGCACGTCGTCGAGCAGGCGGTGGCGATCCACCGCGCCCACGAGGAGGAGTACGCCCCGCACGCGCACGTCCACGGCTCCGGCTCCGGCGGGCTGCTCGCCGCGCTCGCGCTCGTCGTGCACAGCCTGGTGGACGGCCTGAGCATCGGCTTCGGCTTCCAGACCGGGACCGAGACGGGGGTCTTCGTGGCGCTCGCCGTCGTCACCCATGACTTCGCGGACGGCTTCAACACCTTCACCGCCGCCTCGCTGTACCGCGGCGACCGGCGCCCCGCCGTCCTGCTGCTGCTCGCCGACGCCGCCGCCCCGGTCGCCGGGGCGGCCATCGGCATGCTGGCGACCGTCCCGGACGCCGTCCTCGGCCCCTACCTCGGCGTCTTCGCAGGAGTCCTGCTCTACCTGGCCGCCGCCGAGATCCTGCCCGAGGCGCACAGCGTCCATCCGCGGATCATGACCCTGGCCGCCACCGGGCTCGGCCTGGCCGCCGTCCTGTTCAGCGTCGGGCTCGCGAGCTGAGAAAGGGCCGCCCGGAAACCCGGACGGCCCTCTCTGGGAACGTTCCCGGCGTCAGCCGGTCAGCGAGGTGGCGTAGCTCTGGTTCGTCTTGAGCCACTCGTCGACCGCCTGGTCCGGCTTGCCCTTGTACTGGTTCTCCATCAGGTCCTCGAGGGCGCCGAGCTGCTTGTCGTCCATCTTGAACTTCTTCAGCCAGCCGGTGACCTCGGGCTGGTCCTTGCCGAAGTCCCCACGGGCGACGGTGTAGATGCCGTCCGGCTTGCCCATCGCGCCCTTCGGGTCCTGCAGGTCGCGGATGGGGTACTTCGAGTACGCCCAGTGCGGGCGCCACAGCGTGACGACGATGTCCTTCTTCGCGTCGATCGCCTTCTTGAGCTCGGTCAGCATCGCCGCCGTCGAGGACGTCGTCACCTTGTACTCGTCCTTCAGGCCGTACGCGGGGAGCATCTTCTCCTGCGACACCCGGTACAGGCCGGAGCTCTTCTCGATGCCGACGATCTTGCCGCCGTACGCGCCGCCCTTGCCCTTCAGGTCGTCGAGCGTCTTCAGCGGGGAGTAGTTCGGGACCGCGATCGTCAGCGGCGCCGAGTCGTACCAGGCGCCGACCTTCTCCAGCTTGTCGCCGTACTGCTTCCAGTAGTCCTCGTGCGTGCCCGGGAGCCAGGCGTCCACGAAGAGGTCGACGTCGCCCTTCGCCATGCCCGCGTAGAGCGGGCCGGTGTCGAGGGTCTTGACGTCCACCTTGTAGCCCTTGTCGGTGAGGAGCCGCTTCCACAGGGCCGTGGCGGCCTCACCCTCGGCCCAGCCCGCGACCATGCCGATGGTGATCTCCTTGCCCTTCCCACCCCCGCCGGAGTCGGAATCACCGCACGCCGTGGCGCTCAGACCGAGCGTCAGCGTCAGCGCGGCGACCGTCAGGCCCTTCAACTTGAAGCGCATGCCCATCCTTTCGTTCGCTTACAGGGGGTTATGTGGGGGGAGCGGAAGTCAGTTGCCGCCGACGCCGGCCATCGCGGCCTCGCCGGCGCGGGGGCGGGTGAACAGCGCGCGCATCATGCTCGGGCCATCGCCCAGCGCCCCGGTCAGGCGGTCCAGGTAGATGGCGAGGACCACGACCGCGATCCCGCCCTCGAAGCCCTTGGCGACGTCCACCCGGTTGATGCCCTCCAGCACCTCGCCGCCGAGGCCGCCCGCCCCGACCATGCCCGCGATGACGACCATGGACAGCGACAGCATGATCAGCTGGTTGACGCCCGCCATGATCGACGGCATCGCGAGCGGGATCTGGATCCGGGTCAGGATCCGGCCCGGCGGCGTGCCGAACGCCTCGCCCGCCTCGACCATCTCCGGGTCCACGCCGCGGATGCCGAGCTCGGTCAGCCGCACTCCCGGCGGCATCGCGAAGATCACCGTCGCCACCACGCCGGGCACCGAGCCGATGCTGAAGAAGAAGATCGCCGGAATCAGGTACACGAACGCCGGCATCGTCTGCATGAAGTCGAGGACCGGGCGGACGATCCGGCTCACCATGTCGCTGCGCGCCGCCGCGATGCCGATCGGGATCGCCACCACCGTCGACACCAGCGCCGACACGAGCACCAGGGCCAGCGAGTCCATCGCGGGCTCCCACAGCTCCATGCTGTCGACCAGCGCGAACCCGAGGACCGTGAACAGGGCGAGCCTCCAGCCGCTCACCACCAGCGCGATCAGTGCCAGCACCAGCGTCAGCCCCAGCGGCGGCAGGACCGTCAGGACGCTCGTCAGCCCGTCCACCGCCGCCTCGATCGCCGAGCCGATCCCGTCGAACAGCCACGACAGGTTGTCGGTGCACCAGCTCACCAGGCCGTCGAACCACTCGCCGACCGGCACCCGGGGCAGCTTCATCGCCGCGTCAGTCGTCGTCACCGCTGCCACCCTCCTTCGTCAGCGCCAGTTCCGGCTCGTCCTCCTCGACCATCTCCTCCACGTGGGAGTTGATCGCGCCGAGCGCCGCCAGCAGCGTCACCCGGGGGATCACGCCGAGAAGCGTCCCCTTCTCGTCCGCCACCGGCACCGGCAGGTCGCTCTCGGCGACCCGCACGAACAGGTCGGCGACCGGGGTGTCCGGCGCGACCGGCGCCGGGTCCTCCGGGTCGATCAGGCCGTCGAGCGTCTGGACGTTCTCCTGCACCGCGTCCGCGATGACCGTCGCCCGCACCCGTCCGACGAGCTTGCGGTCCCGCCCGACCACGAACGCCGCCGAGGTCTGGTGCTCGCGCATCGTCCTGAGGGCCGTCCGCGGTCCGGTCGATGCCGGCACCGTGACCAGCGGCTTCTCCATCACCGAGGCCGCCGTCAGCACTCTGGTACGGTCCACATCCGCGACGAACTGGGCGACGTAGTCGTTGGCCGGGTCGGTGAGGATCTCCTCGGCCGTCCCGATCTGCACGATCCGCCCCTCCCGCATCACCGCGATGCGGTCGCCGATGCGCATGGCCTCGTTCAGGTCGTGGGTGATGAAGACGATCGTCTTGCCGAACCGGCTCTGCAGATCGAGCAGCAGGTCCTGGACCTCCCGGCGGATCAGCGGGTCCAGGGCGCTGAACGCCTCGTCCATCAGGATGATGTCGGTACCCGAGGCGAGCGCGCGGGCGAGCCCCACCCGCTGCTTCATCCCGCCCGACAGCTCACCGGGGAGCTTGTTCTCCCAGCCTTCGAGACCCACCAGCGCCAGGAACTCCCGGGCGGTCCTCTCTCGTTCCTCCCTGGGAACGCCGCGGACCTCGAGCCCGTACGCCGCGTTGGCCAGGACCGTCCGATGGGGGAACAGCGCGAAGTGCTGGAAGACCATGCTGATCTTGTGCTGCCGGAGCGCGCGCAGCGCCTTCGGCGGCAGCTCGGCGATGTCCTGGCCGTCGATCTCGACACTTCCGGACGTGACCCCGAGCAGTCCGTTCAGCGTCCGGATGAGGGTCGACTTCCCCGACCCCGACAGGCCCATGACCACGAAGATCTCGCCCTGCCGGACCTCGAACGTGGCGTCCACCACCGCCGGTGTGACCCCGAGGTCGCGGATCGCCGACAGATCAGCGCCCGCCTTGAGTTTCCGCTGTGCCTCGGCCGTCCTGCGGCCGAAGAGCTTGGTGACGCTTTCCGCGCGGAGTACTGACACGATCTCCTTCCGGGTTCCCACGCCGGTGCGCGGAAACGGGTCGCCTCGTCCGTGCAGGCACCCGGCCCTCAGGTAAAGAGGGTGTCAACCGAACGCCATGCCTGTGCGTCGCCCGAAACTACCCGTCCAGAGAACATGTTTCATCTTTTGGTGACTTGCGTCACGTTCGGGTAACGAAGCGACTACACTTTCGTCCGGTGAAAGTTCTGGTACGACCGCGAGGGCGTCGGCCCCCGCTGGTCCTGGTACCGCGACCCGTACTTCGCCGACCCGTAGGGGTACTCCGCCGGCGAGCTCGTCCGGAACAGGCACATCTGCCCGATCTTCATCCCCGGCCACAACTTGATCGGCAGCGTCGCCACGTTCGACAGCTCCAGCGTCACGTGCCCGCTGAACCCCGGATCGATCCACCCCGCCGTCGAGTGCGTGAGCAGCCCCAGCCGCCCGAGCGAGCTCTTCCCCTCCAGCCGCGCCGCGAGATCCTCGGGCAGCCCGAACACCTCGTACGTCGAGGCCAGCACGAACTCCCCGGGATGCAGCACGAACGCCTCCTCGGCGTCCACCTCGACCAGCCGCGTCAGATCCGGCTGCTCCACAGCGGGATCGATGTGCGGATACCGGTGGTTCTCGAACACCCGGAAGTACCGGTCCAGTCGAACGTCCACACTGGACGGCTGGACCATGACCGGCTCGTACGGGTCGATCTTGACCCGCCCGGACTCGAGCTCGGCCCTGATATCGCGATCGGAGAGCAGCACCCCAGAAAGCTATCCCACGCCACGCCCCCACCGGCGATCCGGTACAGTAACCAAGGCACGGGCACCGTCAAGGCCGCCCGACGCGGGTGTAGTTCAATGGTAGAACTTCAGCTTCCCAAGCTGACAGCGCGGGTTCGATTCCCGTCACCCGCTCCACCACGAAGGCCCAGGCCAGGGACATCATCCCCGCACCTGGGCCTTGATCGTTTCTGGCTGTCTTCACAGCCAGGCCATTGGCGGGCCATTAGGCAACCGGCACCGGTGCCCGCCCGCTCCGCCGTCCTGGCCCTCGTCGTCGCCGCGCTCTTCCCGAACAAGGGCATCGAGGCCGTCAGCGATGATGCGGTCACCCTTGGCAGACCGGTGCTGGTAGCGCAGCGCCGCCCGCTCATTGTCGTGGCCCATGCGCGCCATCAGGCTCTTGGTCGAGACGCCCATGTCCGCGGCGAGCTGGCTACCGGTGTGCCAGAGGTCATGGAAATGCAGGTTCGGGACGCCGGGTGCGTTCACCACGTGGCGCCAGTTGGTGACTTTGTTGAACCCGCTACGGCGCAGCGACCCGCCCCTGAGCCCCGTGAAGACCGGGGCTTGAGGTTCCTTGCCTGTGTACTTGTCCAGGTGCGCCGTCAGGTGGGGGACGATCGCGGCCGGAATGGTGACCGTCCGAACTCCCGCCTTTGACTTCGGAGGCCCGAGCAGCATCTGACCGTTCGCCCGTTCCACGTAGGCGTGACGAACCCGGACGGTGCGCGCGGTGAGGTCGACATCGCAGCGGCGCAACGCCGATCTCGCCCCATCGCATCAGGCCCCGCCCGTCCTCCGCAACGAGCGCGCCGCAGCCACCCACTCATCCAGCGACACCGCCACCCGCGACACGGCCAGGCCGACATCCGAGCACGGCGCCAGCAGCACCCCCGTACTGGAGCGGAACCACCACCGGCCATCCCCGCGGACCACGGTGACGCTCTCGCCCACGCCCGCAACGTCGGGGAAGTGCACCCGCAGCATGGGCAGGGTCTTGGCGTACCGTCGCTCCACACGCCACCCAAGCCTCCGCAACGCCCGCGCGAGCCGATTCAACAGCCGCCGCGCCAGCCACGGCCGAGGCAACGCGGCCGGTGCATCCGGAGGGACAAGCATCCGCCGCGCCAGCTTCCCCCGGTTCCACGGACAGCTTGATCTTCCCCTGGCTCTCCGGTCACGTTTGTGAGGAGACGGTGGCCTGGAGTTGGTGGTGTTGCTCGATGCCCGCGGACCAGATCAGCCACGAACCCGCAGGCCGAGGGGGACAGGTCCAGCGCAGCACGATAGAACATCAACAGGAGCTCCTGGTGGCCAAGGTGGTCGCAAACCTTGACTTACCAGGAGCTCTCCCGATTACCGCCGCGCCGCGCGGCCCGCGACCAGCCTGTGACCAGCGAGATCAGGATGGAATCAGCTCAAGGGTTGACCTGCTGGCTGACATTAACAGATCCTGACAGGAACTGTCCGGCTCGAGCACGCGAATTTGGAGGTACCTGTGACCGAACCATCGCCACAGCGGCGTTATGCATTGACCGGCGATGACGTCCTGCGCTGGCGCAAGAGCATAATTTCTCAGATGTCTGGTTCTGGTTCCGACTGCGTGGAATTGGCTTGCGTCGAGCACGCGGTTCTTCTGCGTGACAGCAAAGACCGACAAGGTCACCAGATCCGCGTCAACAGGAGCGAGTTCCGGCGGTTCTTGGCGCATATCAAAGAGGGTGCTCACGATCTATGAATTCGCGGGAAACGGATGCGCCCCAGTCTTCTCTCCCGTATCCCGAGATGTCCGACCACCGCGTCAGACTACTTCGAACCTCCATCGTCCTGGGATGATCAGCACCTAGTACTCGCTCATACAACGGCAGCAGCCGCAGATATTGCTCATATGCCGCCGTTGGGTCTCCGGCCTCTCCCGTCCAGCGTGCCAAGTTGGCAGTAGAAGACAGCACGTGAGGATGCTCGGGTCCTAGGACACGTCGTCGTACGGGTAGGAGATCGGCGTACTGGTCACGCGCCGCTGCCGGGTCTCCAGCCTCTCCCGTCCAGCGTGCCAAGTTGGCCCTGGTGATGAGAGTACGGGGGTGCTCAGCGCCTAGAAGCCGCTCGTGCAACGGGAGCAGGTCCGAGAATTGATCCCGTGCGGCTGTGGGGTCTCCGGATTCCCCGGTCCAGCGCGCAAGATTGAGGCCATCGACGAGGGTGTGCAGGTGCTCGGGACCCGATACGCGCTCGCGGATGCGGACCAGCCTCGCGAATTGATCACGCGCTTCCGCCGGATCACCGGCCAGACCGGTGCAATAGGCCAGGTTGGCACGTGAGATCAATGTCTCATCGTGCTCAGCTCCCAGGACCATTTCTCGAATGGGCACGATTTCCGCGTACTGGTCACGTGCCGAAACCGCATCACCTGCTTCACCTGTCCATTGGGCTAAACTGGCACGTGCTACAAGGGTATGCGGATGTTCTGGACCGAGTGCCTCCTCACTGGCGGGAACCAACTCGATAAGCTGGTGCAGAGCCTCCGTCACCTCGCCAGCCTGACCGGTGAGGTCTGCGAGCACCGCACGCGCGAGCAGGCTGGCCGCATCATTTCGGCCATGCTCGCTCTCAAGGCATTCACATATCTGCCGCTGCAATGCTCGTGCCGCCTCATAGCCTCCGCTGGCCTCAAGGTAGCGGACAAACTTACCCAGCTCGTCGGGATCTTCAGCGAAGACGATGCGCGCATGTGGCAGAAGGGTGCTGTAAATTGCCCAGTTCTGGCTGAGTACCGGGTCTTCTGGCAACGCTCTCCGCAGCAGCGTTGCTGCAGTCTCGCGCCATGGATTTTCACCCGTTGACTGTTGAAGCCGAACTGCCTCCGCTACCAACGGATGCACGACTGCGATGGTGTCCGATCGACGAGCCGATCTGGTCTCGATCAGCCCTACCGACCGCAGTGCTTCCAACCCGACGCCAGCTTTCTCGGCGCTGGCGTCACCGCATATCCCGGCCAGCACTTCGTGATCCAACAACCAGACCGGGATGGGCAACGCGCCCATGAACCACGCGAGTACCCGCAAGAGGTCTCGCGCTTGGGGCACATCGTTCTGCGCCAACTGATCCAGAGAGAGTTCCCAGGTGCCGGTCACGACGTCACGGTCGCGTCCTCCAGCGCCCAGCAGTTCGGCGAAGCGGGACTCCAGCGCCCGTGCGTAGCCTTCAAACGTGGCCTCGCGCGCAAACGGCGAGGCCAGATGCGAGCCTGCCTGGTGCAGCGCCAACGCCAGCCCACCAAGCCGCTCTGAAAGGATCTGCGCCGTCGTACGGGAACCAGCGTGCGGAGCCAGATCAAGCAGGACTCTGGCGCCGTCCTGATTACTCAGCCAACCGATTGGGTGAATTTGCGTATTTCGACCCCAATTCCTTGGATCAGAGACCCTGCTAGTCGTAATGATCAAACCTGCCGTCGTCGGCCGCAGCCATCCATTGCCGTCACGCACCGGTCGGCCTCCGCACTCCAGCACCGAAATGTCATCGGCGTTGTCGATCACCAGCAGCCAACCCGTTCGTGTGCCCAGATGCCGCCAAAGCAGATCCGCCGGATCACGGCGGCCGGTCAATGCCGCATCCACCTCCGCCGAACCAGCCCCCAACTCCTGCGCGAGTTGGAGCAGAGACCATCGCAATGACGAAGCGTCCAGTGCGGGCACCCACCAAACATCGTGCCCCCGCCGTGCGGCCAGTTCCGAAACTCGTAGCGCCACAGCCGATTTCCCTGTGCCGCCGAGCCCGGCCAGGACATGCATCCGACCGTCAGGCGCATCCACGAGCCTGCCGAGGCGGTTCAACAGCGCGTTCCGACCACGTATTCGCTCCGGCAACCGCCCGACCGGTGGGAAGAGCAGCGCTGGCGCAGCAAAAGACTCATGCCGGCGCTCTTTCCGATCAGAGTCATCCCGACCCAAGTGGACGTGGATGTCACCGGCTGCGGTGAAGGCGTCTCGCTGCGCCCACACGTCTTGACGTTGCCCGCCGAGGTCACCGCTCCCGGCGTCGGCTGCTCCTGTCATTCCCGATAGCCTCCAGCTTCACCGGTCCCCGCTGAAGGACCTCTGTCCGACGACTGCTCCACCGGCTCGATCCGCTGGTTCACCGTCATATCCCGGCCCGCTGCGTACGCGTCCCGCCCCGCGCGCACACTCTGCACAACCGATCCAGCCGCCCCGTACTCCTGTGCCCACCCGGCCAATTCACCGGCGAACTCCTCGTCACGCTTCGCGTACCAAACCAACGCCGCTGCCAACTCAGCCACCCGACCCTCATCGGCCGGATCATCCACTGCCCGCTCCAACGCCTCCACCGAACGCTCATCCAAGCCGAACACCCCACGCACCCGCTCCCGGATTCGCCCGACCACCCCCAACGCAGCGCTCTCGCTCAGTCCCGATACCGCACCCGTGGCCGCCATCAACGCGACGGCCTCTGACATCGCCACCACATCCACCATGCGAAAGCATCCCCTTCGCTAATCACAGGCTCTGCCGATCAACCTAGGACGACTGGTACTGATCGACATCGCAACCACACATTTTATAACTCTTTGAAGCCTGTTCGGGAACTGATCGCTTAATTTGCAGAAACAGATCACGCAGAGGCTGTCTCATACACCACTCCGCTGGACGTGACCCGGGTGGGATGATCGAGCGCGATCCTGGGGGGTAAGTTAACGGCTGATCTTGGTTGTTGAGGTGTTCGGTTGGCGGTCGGGGTGAGTCGGCCTTCGAACTCGATCTGGAAGGCGTTGAGAGGCGCCTTCCAGCGCACGGTCCAGCGCTTGCGGCCCCTGCCGGGTTTGCTCTGCTGCCGTGCGCCTGGTGGGCCCGGATCAGCGGCCGAACTTGGCGATCGCTTCCGGGGTTACGGGGGTGAAGAAGTTGACGAGGTTGCCGTCGGGGTCGCGGAACAGCAGCGCCCGGTTGCCCCACGGCATCGTGGTCGGCTCGGTGACGAACTCGCCGACGTACCCGGTCAGGTTCGCGTGCACCCGGTCCACGTCGTCGACGAGGAACTCGATGATCACGCTGTGGTTGTCGGCGGGCCGGGACGAGCCCGGCGCGAACAGCGGGACGGTGCGGGTGCTCGCGATCGCCAGGGTCGCGTGGCGGGTGCGGATCTCGGCGAAGTCCTCGGTGGTCCAGTCCGCCCGCACGCCGGTGACCTTCTCGTAGAACTCGACGAGGCGGGCGACGTCCTCGGTGATGACGCGGATCGAAACGAAGTCCATGGCGGTTCCTCCTGGGTTCGCGGTGCCGTGGTGCTTCGCACGTTAGAGGGGATAGTGGACAGAATCGGTCCACTATTCGCCATAGGCTCGGCACCATGTCCCGACCGACCGGCCGCGTGCTCACCCTCCTCGAACTGCTCCAGTCCGGCGGCACCCGGACTATCGCCGAGCTCGCCGACCGGCTCGGCGTCGAGGGCCGGACCGTCCGGCGGTACGTCGACCAGCTGCTCGACCTCGGCGTGCCCGTCGAGGCGGTGCGCGGCCGCTACGGCGGGTACCGCCTCGCCCGCGGGCACCGGCTGCCGCCGCTGATGCTCAACGACGACGAGGCGCTCGCCGTGCTGCTCGGCCTGGTCGCCGGACGGCGCGCGGGCCTCGGCGCCGCGGCCGGAACCGCGAGCGAGACGGCGGCGGCGAAGATCCGGCGGGTGCTCCCCCCGGCCCTCGCCCGCCGGCTCGACGCCGTCCAGGAGTCGCTCGCGTTCACCCGGCCGTCCGACGGGACCGCCGCGCCGGACACCGGAACCCTGCTCACGCTCGCCGACGCCGTGCGCCACCGCCGTCCGGTCTCGTTCCGGTACGGCGACCGGGAGGGCCGCCGCACCGACCGCACCCTGCGCCCGTACGGAATCGTCAGCCATTCGGGCCGCTGGTACGTGACCGGCGAGGACACCGGGGTCGGCGAGAACCGCACCTTCCGCCTCGACCGCATCACGGACGCCCGCACCCTGCCCGGCTCGTTCGAGGCGCCCGCCGGGCCGGACCCGGCGGAACGCGTCCTGTCCGGGTTCGCCACGGCGCCTTACCGGTACGAGGTGACCTTGCGCATCCACGGGACGGTCGAGCAGATCCGCGCGCGCTTCCCCGCATCCATCGCGACCGTGGACGGACCCGCCGACGCGGACGACCCGGCGGCCGAGCGCTGGCACCGCGTCGAGATGCGGGCCGAACGGCTCGACTGGCTGCCCGCGCTCCTCGCTTCGCTCGACCGCCCCTTCGCCATCGAGCGCCCGGACGAGCTCCGCGCCCTCGTCCTCGGCCTCGCCGACCGGCTGGCAGAAGGGGCCCACCGCCCGCCCACCGTCTGATCCGGCGGACTGGTCGTACTTCCGAGCACGCTCTGAAGGGACGACTTCGTCCACCCGACCACCAGCTCGGCAGTGCGCGCGCGGTAACCCGGCGTGTGACAAAGCGCAGAAGCCATTTGGCTTACGGACGGGTGATTGTTTGCGAGGCGAGTGTCGCTTTGCAGATGTGCGGTTTGATGCCGCTGCACGGCTTCCGCGGGTTGCCCCGAAGGAGGGCGGCAACCAGGTCGGCGTCCCTGCGCTATTTGGATCAGGCGCGTCCTTTCTCGACTTTCTGTGGAGGCGGGACGGGCGAGCGGGGGAGCAGGTCGCGGCAGGGCCGTCTCCGCTGCGCAGGGCCATGCGGTGCTCGATCCGATCGCGGTTCTAGCGAAATGAGTCCGGGGTCGGCGTGGTATAAATCGCGATGTAACGTTCTTTCGTGGAACGTTCTATTGACGATCGCAGATGGATGTTCGACGTTCACTCAGAGTCACTTCCGGCGGCCGAGGAAACAGTGCGTCAGGCTTCTGAACTCGCCGCCGGCGCCCGGTGTCCGGGGTGGTCGCGGCCGGGTGGCTCGTGCTGAATTGCGGCGGAGATGGGCATGAGGACTGGGTTTGGGGCGTCCAAGCTGTTGAACCGGCAGCGGGAGCGCGCCGCGCTCGACGGCCTGGTGAAGGATCTGCGGTCCGGCCGCGGGCGGGCGCTGGTGGTGCGCGGTGAGGCGGGCGTGGGGAAGTCGGCGCTGCTGCAATACCTGGTCGAGGCCGCGGCGGACATGCGGGTCGCCCGCGCGGGAGGCGTGGAATCGGAGATGGAGCTGGCTTTCGCCGGCCTCCATCAGCTGTGCATGCCGCTCCTTGACCGGCTGGAAGGCCTGCCGGGCCCTCAGCGCGACGCCCTGGGGGTCGCGTTCGGGCTGCGTGAAGGGGGCGTACCGGACCGGTTCATGGTCGCACTGGCGGTGCTGACCCTCCTGTCGGAGGCGGCGGAGGAACAACCGCTCCTCTGCGTGATCGATGACGCGCAATGGCTGGACCGGGCGTCGGCGCAGGCGCTGCTGTTCGCGGCGCGCCGGCTGCTGGCCGAGCCGGTGGGTCTGGTCTTCGCCGCGCGCGACCCGGGCGAGCAGTTCCGGGGGCTTGCGGACCTGGAGGTTGGGGGACTGCCCGACCGGGAGGCCCGCATGCTGCTGCGGTCGGTGGTCCGGTTCCGTCTCGACGAGCCGGTTCAGGAACGCATCCTGGCCGAGACGAACGGCAATCCGCTGGCGCTGCTCGAGTTGCCGCGCGGGCTGGACCCCGCCCAGCTGGCGGGCGGGTTCGGGCTGGTCGGTGTGCGGGCGGTCCCGGCGCGGATCGAGGACGGCTTCCGCCGCCGGCTGGAGCGGCTCCCCGCCGACACGCGGTCGCTGATGCTGGTGGCGGCGGCCGAGCCGGCGGGCGATCCGACGCTGGTGTGGCGTGCGGCCGAGCGGCTCGGGCTACCCGCGTCCGCCGCGGAGGCCGCGCAGACCGACGGCCTGCTCGAGATCGGGATGCGGGTGCGGTTCCGGCATCCGCTGGTGCGGTCCGCCGTGTACTCGGCGGCGACGCTGTCGGAGCGACGCGCCGCGCACCGGGCGCTGGCCGAGGTGACCGATCGCGACCGCGACCTGGACCGGCGCGCGTGGCACCTGGCGGCGGCGGTGCCGGGAGTCGACGACGAGGTGGCCGCGGAGCTGGAACGCTGCGCGGGCCGGGCGGAGGCCCGGGGCGGCATGGCGGCCTCGGCCGCGTTCCTGCAGCGCGCGGCCGAGCTGACGGGCGAGCCCGCGCCGAGGTCCGAGCGTGCGCTCGCGGCCGCGCAGGCGAACCTCCAGGCAGGCGCTTTCGAGGCGGCGACGGAGCTGCTCGCCATGGCGGCGGCGGGCCCGCTGGACGAACTCCAGCAGGCCCGGGCCGCCCTGCTGCGCGGGCACATGGCGTTCGCCTCCGATGTGGGCGGTGAAGCTCCGGCACTCCTGGCGAAGGCGGCCCAGCGGCTCGAGCCGCTGGACACCGCGCTCGCGCGCGAGACGTACCTGGACGCTTGGTACGCGGCGATGTTCGCCGGGGAGTTCGCGGGCGCCGACGATCTCGAACGGATCTCCCTGGCCGCGCGGTCGGTGCCGCCGCCCGCCGAGCCCCGCCCGTCCGATCTGCTGCTCGACGGGGTGACCGCCCTGATCATCGACGGGCGCGCTCAGGCGGCGCCCCGGTTGAGCCGGGCCCTGCGGGCCTTCGGCGACGAGAAGATCAGCTTCGCGGAGGACCAGCGGTGGAGCCCGATGGCCGCGGCCATCGCGGCACTGGCCTGGGACGAGGCGAACTGGCGGACGATCATAAGCCGCGGCTTCCGGGGCGCCCGCGAGGCGGGGCTGCTCGGCCAGCTGGTGATCTGGGCGAACGCGCAGACCTCCGTCATGGTCTGGAGCGGCGAGCTCACGGAGGCGGCTGCGCTGATCGCGGAGGGGGAGGCGATCGCGGCGGCGACGGGCTCCCGGATGGTGCCCTACGGGGCGGTGTCGCTCGCCGGATACCGGGGTGTGGAGGCCGAGGCCGTTCCGCTGATCGAAGGCGTGATCGTGGAGGCCCGGGCCGCGCGGCAGGGGACGGGCGTCCAGCATGCGCAGTGGGTGTCCGCCATCCTGTACAACGGGCTCGGCCACTACGACAAGGCGATGGCCTACGCGCAGGCCGCCGCTCGACAACCTGATCTGCATGTCTCCGTGTGGGCGCTCGTCGAGCTGATCGAGGCGGCCGGCAGGGCCGGGGAGCCCCGGCCGGCGCTGGAGGCGCTCAGCCGGCTCGCCGAGGCGACCGGCATCAGCCAGGGCGATTGGGCGCAGGGGATCTACGCGCGGTCCCGGGCGCTGGTGAGCGACGGCGAGGACGCCGAGCGCTGCCATCTCGAGGCGGTCGATCGGCTGAGCCGCACCGGCTTCCGCACCGAACTCGCCCGGGCGCACCTGCTCTACGGCGAATGGCTGCGGCGCGAGGGGCGGCGGGCCGACGCGCGGGCGCGGTTGCGCACCGCGCACGACATGTTCACCGCGATCGGCATGGAGGCGTTCGCCGAGCGGACCCGCCGCGAGCTGCTGGCCACCGGCGAGACCGTCCGCAGGCGCGCCGCCGCCACGCGCGACCAGCTCACTCCCCAGGAGGCCCAGATCGCGCAGCTGGCCCGGGGCGGCCTGTCCAATCCGGAGATCGCCGCCCAGCTGTTCCTCAGCCCGCGGACCGTCGAGTACCACCTGGGCAAGGTGTTCAGCAAGCTTGAGATCACCTCCCGCCAGCAGCTCCGGAACGCGCTGCCCGATGGCGCCCCGGCGGGCTGACGGCACGGCACGACCGGACGCACGCCGGGCTTATGAAGCCTGCTCCAGGACGTATTGGGCGACCTGGGCGTGGGTGGCGTACCAGACGCCCTGCTGCGCGTCGATGTGCTCCAGCAGTTCGCGTAGTACGGCCATGCGGGAGCGGTGGCCGATGACGTGCGGGTGCATGGTGAGCTGGAACAGTCCGCCCTCCTCGAGCGCGGCGTCGAACTCGTCGCGCCAGATCCCCGCCACGTCCCGCGGCGGCGGGCAGGCCCGCAGCATGCCGCCGTGCTCCAGCAGCAGGTACGGCACGTCGTCCCTGATCCACTCGACCGGGATCTCCACGACTCCGGTCGGCTCGCCGTCGGCCAGCAGTTCGTAGGGCTCGTCGTCGGCCATGAGGGAGGAGTCGTAGAGCAGGCCCAGCTCACGCGTTATGGCCAGGGTGTGGTCGGAGAAGTCCCACGCCGGAGTGCGGATGCCGACGGGGCGGGTGCCCGCGAGCTTCTCCAGGGTGTCGGCGGCGCGCAGGGCCAGCTCGCGCTCGTCGGCGGGGTCCAGCAGCGCGTTGCTCTCGTGGATCCAGCCGTGCATGGCGACCTCGTGGCCCGCGGCGACGTAGTCACGGACCTCTCCTGGGTGCAGAAGTGCCGAGACCGCCGGCATGAAGAACGAGGCCGGGATGCCGAAGCGGTCCAGCAGGCGAAGCACCCGGGGGGCGCCGACGCGGGAGCCGTACTCCCCCTGGGCGAGTCTGCCCGGACTGGTCTCGCCGCCGCGCAGGTGGATCGTCTCGTGGTCGGAGTCGAAGGAGAGCGCGACGGCGACGCGGGCGCCGCCGGGCCAGGAGGCGGGGTGCAGGGAGCGGCCGGCGCGGACCCGCGCCACGTGGCCGCGCCAGGTCTGCTCGTCCCAATGCCAGGGCTGTTGTTCGGCCATGTGAGACTCCGTTTCGCGAGGACCGGACGGGGCGGGCCGGGCGGCTCACGCACCGTCATGGCCGTGGTCGGGCAGTGCCTGTGCGAGCTGGCGGCGAGAGGTGATGGCGAGCTTCGAGAACACCTTGCTCAGGTGGTATTCGACGGTGCGCGGGCTGAGGAACAGCTGGGCGCCGATCTCCGGGTTCGACAGCCCCTTCCGCGCCAGTCGGGCGATCTGACTTTCCTGAGGCGTGAGACCGTCGGGCGTGCCCGCGGTGCGCTTGCGGACGGTCTCGCCGGTCGCCAGGAGTTCGCGGCGGGCGCGGTCGGCGAAGCCCTGGGCGCCGAAATCCTGCAGCATCTCGTAGGCGGTGCGCAGGTGCTCGCGCGCGTCGAGGCGCCGGTTCTCGCGACGCAGCCACTCGCCGAACACCAGGTGGGTACGGGCGAGGTACGCGGCGGCCCGGCTGCGCTCGAGGTGCTCGATGGCCTCGCGGTACAGCAGGTCGGCGGCCTCGCCGTCGGAGAGCAGGGCCTTCGAGCGGGCGAGCACGCCGAGGGCCCAGTCGGTGCCGGCGGCGGTGGTGCGCTCCTCCAGCTGTCGCAAAGCGGTTGTGGCCGCTTCAGGGGCGTTGCCGTAGGCGGCCGCCTCGACCAGTTCCATGAGGGCGAACCCGGTGAGCCCCAGATCGTCGTGCTCGCACGCCCGTTCCGCACGGGCCCGAGCGTCCTGGTACCGGCCGAGGGCGTTGTACACCAACGCGCTCCCGAAGTGGCCCCCGCTGATCGCTCGCCCCTCACCCCAGGCGAGCGTCCGCTCGACGGCGGCGTCGAACCTCGCCGGTGCCTCGACCCCGCCACGCCAGCTCATGAGCAGGTTGGAGGCGAAGCCGAAGTGGGCGTGGCCGGTCACCTTCAAGATCGCGTCGGATTCCTCGACCAGCGTGGCGGCCGCGTCGAACTGGCCGGCGTAGATGTGCACGGTGGCGCGGTAGGTGAGGGCCTGGGGAAGGAAGTGGAGCGCGCCGATCTCGCGGGCCGCCTGGACCGCGTACTCGGTCAGGTCCTGCAAGGCCTGGTCGTCCCACATGTCCGCGGCGACCAGGTAGACCAGCCCCAACCGGCGCATGCTGTCATCCGGGTTGCGTCGGGCTTCCTGCCGAAACTCCTGCAGAACGCGCTTCAACCGCGGTGCCGCCGCGGCGTAGCCCTCGGCGAACCGCGCCACCAGCCCGTCCAGGAGTGCGTCGATCGGCCGTGTCGGCAGTGGTCCCGCAGGCGCGGTACGGGCGGTCTCGGCCACCGTCCGCAGGAGGTCGGGTTCGCCCAGCCTGCCGGCGAAGACCGCTGATCCGATGGCTTCGACGTAGGCCTCGCGTGCCTGCCCCGCGTCGACGCGGGACAGCTGACCGGCCGCGTCCAGCAGCGGGCGCAGAGCCTCACCGCCGCGCTTGCGCGCGAAGAGGATCTGGGCGCGCAGCCGGGCCACCCGTCCGCTCTGGAGCTCGGTCAACGGGCCCATCTCCGCGGAGCCGAGCAGTTCCAGCGCCATGTCCGGAGCGCCGGCCTCGAAGGAGGCCTGCGCCGCGGCCACCGCCCTTGCTCCGCGTCTGGCCGGATCCGGCGTCAGCTCGGTCGCGCGCCGCAGAAACGCCGCCGCCGCCGCGATGCCGCCGCGCGCCTGAGCCCGGTCGGCCAGCCGCTCCAGCTCGCCGGCCACGGACTCGTCGGATTCCAGTGCCGCGTGCGCGCGATGCCAGGCCCGGCGGTCGGGGTCGGACGCGGGATCGGTCGCCGTGGCCAGCGCCCCGTGCGCCGCCCGCCGCTCCGACGGGGACGCGGCCGAGTACACCGCCGACCGCACCAGCGGATGCCGGAACCGCGCCCACGCTCCGATCTCCAGCAACCCGTCGGCCTGCGCGGGCTCCACCGCCGAAGCCGGAACCCCCAGATGCCCCGCCGCGCGCCAGATCAGCGCCGGGTCGCCGGTCGGCTCGGCCGCCGCGACCAGCATCAGCGACCGGGTCTCGGCCGGCAGCTCCGCCAGCCGCCGACGAAAGCCCTCTTCCACCCGCGCCGGGACCGCCTGGGCCTCCACCATTCCGAACCCGCCCGCCAGCTGTGCCGGGCTCAGCCCGCGCGGAAGCTCCAGCAGGGCCAGCGGGTTGCCGTTCGTCTCCGCCAGGATCCGGTCCCTGATCTGGTCGTCCAGCGGGAAGCGGACCACCGAGCGCAGCAGCGCCTGCGCCTCCTGCTTGGGCAGGCCGCGCACCTCCAGGTCCACCAGCCCGTGGAACTGCCTGCCCGGCTCGCGCGCCGCGAAGATCAGCCCTACCGGCTCGGCCAGCAGCCGCCTGGCGACGAACGCCAGCACCTGGGCGGACGCCTGGTCCAGCCACTGCGCGTCATCGATCACACACAGCAGAGCGCGTTCCTCCGCCGCCTCCGCCAGCAGAGTCAGCACCGCCAGCCCGACCATGAACCGGTCGGGCACGTTCCCCTCACGCAGCCCGAACGCGACCGCGAGCGCGTCGCGCTGCGGGCCGGGGAGCTTCTCGATCCTGTCCAGCAGCGGCGCGACCAGCAGATGCAGGCCGGCGAACGCCAGCTCCATCTCCGATTCCGCCCCGACGGCGCGCACCACGCGCATATCGGCCGCCTGCCCTGTCGCATGCCGCAGCAGGGCCGACTTGCCCACGCCCGCCTCTCCGCGCAGCACCAGGGCTCGCCCGCGTCCGGAGCGCACATCCCCCAGCAGGCCGTTCAGCTCGGCTCGCTCTCGCTGCCGATCCAGCAGCGGCGCGCCCCCAGATAGCGTCCCCATGCCTCTTGTTTCTCCCGTTCGGTGCCCATCCGTCGGCGCGACCAAGTCGGCGGCTAGCGGGAGCCCCAACAGGATTCCATTTCAGTCAGGACCCGATCAAGATCCAGTCGAGGCACTCACCCTCGAAGCCGGACTCTTCACCGTCAAGCCGAGCAATGCTTGACGAACAGCCCTCTCGCCGGTGACGACTTCGCCTCCATCGAACAAGCCCGCGAAGAGGGACGCGGTTTCTTCGACAGCCTGGTGGAGGTTCATCGTCTGGGCTCCGCCGCCGCTCACCTGGGGCATGACGACGAGGCCGGCCGCGTCGCGCGCTTCGATCAGGACCACCTCGTGAGCCTCCAGCAACCGCGAGAGCGTGCCGGGCACCTCCTCCGCGCCGTCGGGCGGCCGCGGAACGCGGGTGATCTCCGGCCCCACCGCCGGCACCACAAGGGCGGGGAGCCCGCAAGGCCGTCCAGCAGCATCGCCGGCGTCACCGGATCGCATCACTGGACGCCGTTGAGGCGCATGGCCGGCGACCCCTGCGCCGCGCGCCATGCCAGGCCATCCCTGACCTTTTCCAGCGCCCAGGGCCGCAGGCCGTCCGCGCGCACGGCCGTGGCGTCCGGCAGCGGTGTCGGGGCGTGCCTAAGAGGTCGTAACAGAATCAGCGGACGAGGCGTCGCCAGCAGATGATGGCTGCGGCGAGGGTCATGAACGCCTCGTGGATGTCGTCGCGGGTCTTCCAGCGGATGCGTAAGCGGCGGAACCAGTGCAGCAGGGCGATAGTGCGCTCGACGACGTAGCGGTGGACGCCCAGTCCCGAGCCGTGCGGGCTGCCGCGGCGGGCGATGACCGGTTTGACGCCCTTGCTCCAGACCAGGCGGCGGTACTTGTCGTGGTCGTAGCCGCGGTCGGCCAGCAGCCGCTCGGGTCGGCGGCGGGGCCGTCCGACCCGGCCTCGGACGGGCGGCACCTTGTCCAGCAGCGGCATCAACTGGGTGACGTCGTTGCGGTTTCCGCCGGTCAACGACACCACGAGCGGGGTGCCGTGCCCGTCGGTCAGCACGTGGTGTTTGGAGCCCGGCCGGCCGCGGTCGACCGGGCTCGGACCGGTTTTGGGCCGCCCTTGAGCGCGCGGACGTGCGAGCTGTCGATCACCGCCCTGGACCAGTCCAGCTGCCCGGCAGCGTGCAGCTCCTCCAGCAGCAGCCGGTGCAGCCGCTCCCACACGCCCGCCTGATGCCACTCGGCCAGCCGCCGCCAGCACGTCATCCCCGACCCGAACCCCAGCTCCTGAGGCAGGAACTCCCACCGGATCCCGGTGTGCAGCACGAACAAGATCCCGCACAACACCTTGCGGTCGTCCAACCGCTTCCGTCCGGTATGGCGCTTGCGGCGCTCCACCTTCGGCAGCAGCGGCTCGACCCGCTCCCACAAACTGTCGGCCACGATCCATGGAGGTTGCTCACCCTTACGCACCCGCCCACACCACACCCGGACATCACGCGATGTCGCATCACATACGCATTTTGTTATGACCTCTAAGCGCATCCGGCAGCGGCCCGAAGGGGGCCGGGGATCCGCCATGTGCGGCGGCGCTGTGCCGACTGGCCAGGCATTCGGCCAGTGCCCGCGCGGGGGCCGTCGTCCTCCCCGAGCTCGGCGGCCCCCGCGGCGGCCGGCGGTCCGGCGGCGCGCCTTTGCGCCGCCGGACCGCCTCGATGCCATCTCCCCGACCGCCATGACGCCCCTCCGTTCGGCCTGCCTGCGGAGGCCCGCCGCCGCATCGGCACGCTCTGGCCGGGACGCGCCGCGGTCGCGTCAGAGAAACCTCGGCCAGGGGCCCTGGGCAGGAACCGGTCGGCCCCCAAGGGGTGCGTCATCCGCCCAGGCGGCTCGGCCAGGGCGGATGATCGTCATGGCCGGGGAACCCGGAGGTGGCGCCGTGCGGCCAGCTCCTCCTCGCCGACCAGGGTCAGGACCGGGGTTCCAGGCGGGGCGAACATGGTCACCACCAGCTGCGACTGCGCGTCCGCGAGGTTGTTGGCCCCCTGAATGTGGATCACGTCGCCGCCCGGCTCGAACAGGGCTTCACCGGCCTTGACCACCCGGGGCGGCTCCCCCTCAAGCTCGAAGAGGATCTCGCCTTGGGTCACGTAGCCGAAGAGCGGGCCCGGGTGCCGGTGCGGAGGCGCGCCGGGGTCGCCGGGCGGCAGGGTGACCCGGATGGTCCTCGCCTCGGCGCCGTCCGGGATCCGGGCCGCCGCCTCGGGCAGGGTCGTGATCACCTCGACGCCGGGTGGCAGGTGTGCGTTCTCAGCGCTCATGTACTCCTCCGAACAGAGACTCTCTGCAGGAAGGACAGAGCGACCCCACCATCTGTGACACCCGACGCGACCCCCGCGCGCGATCCAGGCCCGCTGACACACGGGGCCTCATGCCCCGCCCATTTCCGGCCGGGTGCTCTACTGCCTCGATATCGCTCGGCCGCCCCGATCGCTGGACGCGGCCAGTGCCGCTGCTGTCCGGAATCTCCTATTGTTGACGTGGATTGCGCGAGAGGTTCGCGGCGAGGTGGGTCAGTGTGCCGCGCCACCAGAGCACGGTGTGGCCGACTTCGCGCTACATCAGGGGTCGACCATGGACACTCCGCGCAAGGACGTGATCGGGATTCTGGTCCTCGGCCTGGTCATCTGGGTCGTGGTCATCATCGGGTGGTACGAGTTCGCCTCATCGGCCGCGCATCATCTCAGCGGCACCGACTGGCGCGGCAACCACAGAACCAAGTCGCGCATCCTGTCGGGGGCCGTCGCAGTGTTCGGGATCCCCCCGTTCGGCGCTGTGCTCGGTTGGGTATGGGGGCCGTTGCGGACCCCCGCCAGGCGTCCGGTCTCGTCTACCGCGGCGGGCTTCCTTTCCGGAGCGCTCGGCCTGGTAGTGATCGCTGCGATCTCTTATGCCGTGGCCGTGTACCGCGGTCTCAACTCTTTTTCGTTCTGACCTTCGCTATTCAGGCCATCCAGCGGTACGGGCCCGGCCCGGCTACGTCTCGTCCCGCTGGCCCTACGCGGAGTGGCTGTGCTGAGAGCGAGGCCGACCGTAGCGGGGTCCCGGCAGATTTTCTCTGCCCGCTGTCGTTTCCGTCCAAGACGAGTGGGGCGGTTGCGATCTAGCGTGGCCCCAGCGGTTCGTCCGATTATGAGGAGACAGCACAATGCGTGAGCTGGTCTACACCGGTTTCATGTCGCTCGACGGCGTCGTGGACTCGCCCGGGGGCGGGCCGGGGGAGGAGCACCGCAGCGGCGGCTGGGTGTTCAAGGACCTTGAGTTCGTCCCGGAGGCCTGGTCCCTGAAGGGCGAGGAGCTCGCCGACACGACGGCGCTGATGTTCGGCCGCCGCAGCTACGAGGCGTTCTCGCCGCTCTGGCCCAGTTCGGAGGACCACGCCGACTACAAGGAGCTGCCCAAGTACGTGGTGTCGACGACGCTGTCGGAGGACGCCCTCGTCGACGGGTGGGGGCCGACGACGATCCTGCGCTCGACCGAGGACGTCGCCGCGCTCAAGGAGGGCGACGGCGGCGCGATCTTCATTCACGGGAGCGCGGAGCTGGCCCGGCGGCTGGCCGACGAGGGCCTGATCGACCAGTACAACCTGCTCGTCTTCCCCGTGCTCCTCGGCGCCGGGAAGAGCCTGTTCGGCCGGGCCGACCGCGACAAGCAGATGCTGGCGCTCCGGGAGTCGGAGAGCTACTCGAACGGGATCCTGAAGCTCGTCTACGACGTGCGGCGCTGATCGAGGGCAAGGCCGATAGCGCCGCCGGAGCCCTCGCGCAACTGCCCGGCCGTGCGTCCGATGTAGGAACGCAGCGCCCGGGCCAGGTGCGACTCGTCGAAGTAGTCGAGCTTGGTGACGACGTCGGCGGCCGGTTCGCCGAGCGCCAGCAGTTCCGCCGCCCTGCGGGCCCGCTCGATCTGCCGGACGCCGCCCCGCGTCAGCCCGGTCGCGGCGCGGAAGCGGCGTTCGACCGTACGTCCCGAGACGGTCGGACGGTGCCCTCGCAGGACGTCGGCGACGAGCGGGTCACGGACCACGGTCCCGGTCCGGACGAGGTGCTCGACGAGGGCCTCCGCGTCGTCGGGCCCGGGCGTCTCCCAGCGTTCGCCGTCCAGCCGGAACGTCCGGCGCGTGGTGTCGGGGAGCACGATGCCGTTGTCGACCAGAGCCGGCGTCGGCATGGCCCGCAACGAGGTGCCCACGGCGAAGTCGATGCCCGTGAAGGCCGCGCCTTCCGGCACGGGCGCCGTGCCGGTCCGGGTCTCGGGACCGGTGATCGTGGTGTACGCCCGGCCGTCCTGCTCCCAGAAGACCAGGCCCCAGCACGTCCCTGCGACGGACGTCATCGCCGTGACCTGCTCGCTCGTGCAGGTCCAGACGGTGTCGACCCACGGCGAGTCGGACCGGCGCGTCTCGAAGCGCAGTTCCACGGGCGAAGGATACGCGGCGTGGGGCAACCGCGACCATCCAACGAATCCGCCAGAAAGGCTCGAAAGTAGGCCGCCATTACATCAGCGGTCGATCTCCGCCGCCCACCTGGCGAATCGATCGCGGAGCATAGTGATCGCCGACGGTGAGAGCCCATGGACGCTGAACGCCTGGTCGGGGAACCGATTGAGGGCGTTCAACGAATGCACGAACATCTCGGGTGCGAAGCCCGGGTCCGCGGTCGAGGCCAGTCGCATCAGATCGGCGGTGTTGTAACGGCCGCTGCGAAGGACCGCGTCCAAATCGACGAAGTCTCGTACTTCGGCTCGACCATAGAGGGCAGTGACTTTGCCGCCGACGGCGTCGTCAGGGTGGAGCACGGGTCCTATGGCCAGCGGGACGGGTTGATGTGCCCGCCAGTTGATGCCCAATTCCACTTTGAAAGGCCGACCGTCCGGCGCTCTGAGCAGGAGCCGCGCGAACCCGTCGTTGGACAGTGGGACTTCGACCTCGAAGCCGGCGTCACGGTAGGCCTCGATTGCCGCGGTCACGGCATCGCCGAACTGGTGCCGCTCTCCGTTCACAGTGAAGAGGTCGACGTCTTCGGAGATGCGGTCGAGGAAACCGTGCGCTTGGATCGCATAGCTGCCCGCGAGTGCGAAGCCGTACTTCGCGGTCGCCGCTAGGCCGATGCGTGCCGCGTGCTCATGAAGGGGGTCCATGCGCCGGATCACACCGCCCTGACGAGCGCGGGAAAGGCACTCTCCCAAAGAAGCCGCACCCGCACCGGAAGGAACAGCCGGCCCCAGAGCCGTCGGAGTACCTCTGCGTTGAGGTAGAGGGCGAGATCCCGCTGGGAAATCGCCTCCCGGAGGACTCGTTCATACATGAGCCTGGTCTGCGCCGGGTCGTTCAGGTCGTAGACGTGCTGCTCGGACCAGTCGAGGTGCGTTGGCAGCTCGACCATTCCGGAGGTCGGGCCGGTGAGTTCGGCCAGGCTCCCCGGAATGACATAGGGCCGGCTGTCGGCGTACCGCATGCATCCAGTGTGCACGAGCCGACGGTCGTGCACCTGATGCCGACGGATACAGGTCGGCGGACGGCCGCCGAGTGGGAGCGCCCGCTTCGTCGTCATACTTGATCCATGGGAAAGAGCTATGAGCGGATAGACGGCAGGCTGCGCCAGTTCATCGAGGCGCAGCACATCTTCTTCACCGCGACCGCGCCGCTGGACGGCGACGGCACCGTCAATCTTTCGCCCAAGGGGCTCAACGGCTCGTTCGCCGTGATCGACGAACTCACCGTGGCCTACCTCGATTTCGCCGGCAGCAACGCCGAGACCATCGCCCATCTGCGCGAGAACGGCCGCATCACCCTGATGTGGTGCGCCTTCGACGGTCCGCCGAACATCGTGCGCGTGCACGGCCGCGGAGAGCCGGTCTTCCGCGACGACGAGCGCTGGGCCGAGCTGATGGCCCACTTCCCCGACATCGACCCGACCCCGCACGGCCTGCGAGCGATCATCGTCGTGACCGCCGAGAAGATCCGCGACACCTGCGGGTACGCCGTCCCGTTCATGACCTACGAGCAGGACCGCCCTCTGCACGCATCGCGCTTCGCGCGCGAGACCGACGAGACCCTCGACGCCTACTTCCAGAAGAAGGAGCACGTCGCCACCAGCATCGACGGCCTACCAGGACTGCCCCTCCCCCTGCCACCGCTTCCCCCGGCCGTATAGGACCCCGCCGGTCAAGCGACGGCGGTTCGAGCGACTGGGGCTGCGACGGGTCAGTGGATGCCAGGCCCGATCGGCCCACCGTCACTGCCGCGAATGGCATCGGCGCCAGCCTTCCCCCCATCGGAAGGGGGGCCGCGGGTGGGCTTGGGAGGTTCGGCGGCGGAGTTGAGTACGGGGTGCCCGGGGGGCTGAGTACGGGGACTCAGGTGGTGGCTTGATCGCCTCGGCAGAGTGGCGGCCGAGGTGATCCGAATGAGAACAGATCAGCAATCCCCGGGACCGGTCGCCGCCGGTTCGCCCGTCCCCTCGGCCGTCGGCGAGCTGGAGCTTCGGATGTCGTCCGAGGCGGACCATGAGTGGATCCGGCGGCTCCGGCACGACGTCTACGCGCGGGAACTCGGGCAGCACGTCCCCAACGCCGCCGGTCTGCTCACCGATGACCTCGACGAGAGCAACGTCTACGTCGTGGCGGTCAGTCAAGGCGAACCGGCCGGGTTCATCAGTGTGACGCCCCCATGGGCGGGCCGCTACTCGATCGACAGGCACCTGCGGAGGGACGAGCATCCGGCGCTGAGCGAGGACGGCCTGTTCGAGATCCGGATCCTGACCGTCGATCCGAGTCTGCGCGGCGAGATGATCGGCAAGCTGCTGATGTACGCGGCGCTTCGCTGGGTGGCGGGGCACGGGGGCCGGAGCATCGTGGCCCTGGGCCGGGTCGAGCTGCTGCCGATGTACCTGTCGCTGGGGCTCGCGTCCACCGGCACGGCGGTGCGCTCGGGGGCCGTCGAGTTCGAGCTCCTCACCGGCGATGTCGCCGAACTCACCGGCGGGACGCTGCGACGGCACGGGCCGCTGCTGCGCGATCTGGCACGGACGGTGCGGTGGAGGCTGGAGGTCCCCTTCCTGCCCGAGGACGAGTCCTGCACACACGGCGGCGCATCCGTCGAGGCGCTGGGACGGGGGTTCGAGACCCTGGACGCGAACGGCGACGTGGTCCCCGCCGACGTGCTCGACGCCTGGTTTCCGCCGACTCCCGCCGCGGTCGCCGCCCTGGCCCGCGGGCAGGACTGGATCGCGCGCACGTCTCCGCCGGCGCGGGCGGACGGCCTCATCGAGGAGATCGCGCGCCGCCGGGGCCTGCCCGAGGACGCCGTCGCCGTCGGCGCGGGATCCTCCGACCTGATCTTCCGCGCGTTCCGCAGCTGGCTGGACGCCTCCAGCCGGGTGCTCCTGATCGACCCGACTTACGGCGAGTACGCGCACGTCGTCGAGCGAGTGATCGGCTGCCGTGCCGACCGGTTCCCGTTGCGCCGCGCGGAGGGCTGGCGGATAGACCCTGACCGTCTCGCCCGCGCCCTGCGGAAGCGCTACGACCTGGTGGTCATCGTCAACCCCAACAACCCGACGGGGGTCCATCTCGACACGTCCCGACTGCGGAAGGTGCTGGAGAGCGCGCCCGGCGAGACCCGGTTCTGGATCGATGAGACGTACGCGGGTTACGTCGGCGCCGGGCAGACGCTGGAACGCTACGCGGCGGAGGCCGGCAATGTCGTCGTCTGCACATCGCTGTCGAAGATGTACGCCCTGTCGGGCCTGCGCGCGGCCTACCTCACCGGGCCTCCGGCGATCGTGGCGGATCTGCGCCGCTGGACCCCGCCGTGGTCGGTGAGCCTGCCCGCCCAGATCGCCGCGGTGAGCGCGCTGCGCGATCCGGAGTACTACGCCTCCCGGTGGGCGCAGACGGCGGCGCTGCGCGCCGAGCTGGCGGCCGCGCTCGCCGGGGCCGGCGAGAACCTGCGCGTCAGCGAGTCGGTGGCGAACTTCGTCCTGCTCACGCTGCCCAGGGGTGGGCTCACGGCGTCCGGGCTTGTCGAGCGGTGCCGGCAGCGGGGCGTGTTCCTGCGAGACCTGTCGCCGATGTCTCCGGCGTTCGAAGGCCGGACGGTCCGAATCGCAGTACGGGACGCCGCGGCGAACGCCAGAGTGGCGGCCGCCGTCTCCGAGGCCCTGCGCGTCCCGCACGGCATGGCGTGACCGGGTTCGCGGATCCGGTCCCTTACCTTGCCGGGGCCCTGCTCGTCTGCGGCGTCGCGGTCGGGTTGTCCAGGCGACGGGAGTACATACTCCGTTGGTGCGCCTGGGCGGTGGGCGTGCCCGTCGTTGTCGTCGCCCTGAAAATGGGCCCCGGCGGGGCGGCCGTCCTCGCCGCCTTGGCGGGAGTGGCATGCGCCCTTGAGTACGCAGGCCTGACCGGCGTCCCTCGGCTGGACCGTGCGGTGCTCGCCGTCGCCGTGCCCGTGGCTCCTGTGACGGCCTGGCTGGCGCCCGACCGTCTGCCCCAGGTTCTCGCTCTCACCCTCGCAGCCGTCGCCATGGTGCCGGTGCTGGCCGGCGACGCGGACGGCGGACTCTCCAGGCTGTGTTCCGGTGTGCTGGGCGTGATCTGGTTCGCCCCGTTGGCCGGCGTGGTCCTGCTCGGCCCGGAGGTCCTGGCGCTGTTCGCGGCGGTGTCGATCGCCGACATCACCGCCTCGTTCGCCGGCCGGTCGCTCGGCGGGCCGCCCCTCTCCCGGCTGTCGCCGAACAAGCACTGGAGCGGCCTGCTGGCCGGGACCGTCACGGGCCTGGGCACACTGGCCGTGCTCGGCGCGTTCACCCCTGCCTGGGCCATCGCGGTGGCGGTCGGCGCACCGCTGGGGGACCTGGTGGAGTCGATGGTCAAGCGGGGAGTCGAGGCCAAGGACTCCGCCTCATGGCTGGCGGGCGCCGGCGGCCTGCTCGACAGACTCGACTCCCTCCTCCTCGCCCTCGCACTCGCCCTGGCACTCGGTTGACGACCGACCGGCCCGCACGTCCCCGGGCCGGTGGGCCAGTGCTGACAGCGGCGCTGGATGCCGGTGGCTACGCGGTGGCCGATCTTGGACGACACCGGACGCGCTGCCGCGCTGCGTCGGCCGTCCGCCCGTTGCGATGATTCGGGCATGTTCCGACTCACGCGGGGCGAACTGGGCTGCTTTGGCGTGCTGATGGGGGTGGTCGGGATCGTGGCGGGGTGCGAGGCCGTCATCCCCGACGCCCCCGATCTCGCCGCGATCGTCACCTCGCGGCAGGCCGGTGCCGCGCGGGCACGGGCCGTCCCGGCCATCGACGCGGAATTCGAACGCATCGAAAGGGAAGTCGGCCCAGCACTCGCCACGTCCCTCAGCGACGGTTGCCACACGCGGGACGAGGGTTTCATCCTCCCCGCCTACGACTCGACTAGGTGTGTCCGTACCGTCATCCATTACTACGGCGCGGACGGCAAGTCGTGCGCGGACATGCTGCGCATGCTCCAGAGCCGGGGCTGGAGCCCGCTTCCCCGAAGTTGCCAGGCCTGGGCCGCGGAGAAGTTCCCGTGGTCGTCTCGCTCGGTACGAGGCACGTCGGAGTATGCGGGACTCGACATTCGTTTCAGCCTTCACCCGCTCGCCCCCACGGGCCGGCAAGAGGAGCGGTTCACCCGACCGCACCGGCCCGGCGGTGCAGAGCTCGAATTGCGCGGTGTCGACATCGCGGACCTGTCGACATGGATTCTGCGCGAGCACTCCCACGTCATGGCGATCTCGATCGACGTTCAGTACCTCCAGGTCCCGCATGATGACGGAGGGCCCTGGGGGCCGATCTGACCTACGGTCACCTCCACGGGGCATAGCTCTCCTGATGATGGCGAGGTCGACGAACGTGAGCCGGTGGCCTTGCGGTCGCCGCCCGGTGGCATCTCCAATGCGCCGGGTACGGTCAGGTCCGTGGACGATGCGGCGATCGATGTCTTCCGGGCCGGCCAAGCGGACGCCTCCCGGCGGGTGGTTCTGCGTCATCTCGCCAGCCGTGACCAAGACGAGTTTCTCGACCTGGTGAACGCCAGTAGGGAACTGCACCACCCATGGATGTCGCTGCCGTCCACGCCGGAGCAGTTCCAGGCTTACCTCGCGCGCTACTCGCAGCCCGACGAAGAGTCGGTGCTGATCTGCGTGCGCGGCAGTGGAGCCATCGCCGGGCTGGTCAATATCAACAGCATCATTCGGGGACGGTTCCAGTCCGGGTCGGTCGCCTACGCCGCCTTCGCCCCTACCGCCGGCCAGGGCTACATGACCGAAGGGCTCGCGTCGGTGGTGCGCTACGCCTTCGAGCAGTTGCAGCTTCACCGGCTCGAAGCCCAGATACAGCCCGAGAACCACGCCTCCCTCAAGCTGGTCCGACGAGCGGGCTTCCGCCAGGAGGGCTACTCGCCCGAACTGCTGTACATCGATGGAGCCTGGCGAGACCACGAACGATGGGCGATCACCAACACCATGATCGACATCGCCCCGACACCTCCCCACCCCACGCTCCCAGAACGCTAGATCCACACGCCGTCGAACGCCGCCGATCCCGCTCGTAACAGGAGGTCGAGGAGGCCCACGGGAGAGGGCGAAGGTTCAGCGCTTGCCGGCGGCTGACTCCAGTTGTCTGCGCCCTTCCTCGCCGCATGTCCACATCTGAACTCCCCGGGTCCGCGGCCCTTGGCTGGTCCAGCTCCAGAAGATGCGCACGGCAACGCCTTCGGACAGATGCCACCTGTCGTAACGTCCACTGGCCTCGGCCACCGGCGCGAGGCCATCGACATGTTCGGCCATTGCGGCTCCGAGTTGCGCAGGCACCCACGTTTCGAGTGAGCCGGGCCACGGGTCCCATGACGACACCATGTCCATGACGGCGTGACCTTCGATCAGGTGGGGAACGGAGTCCGCGACCTCGATGAACGGTCCGCCGTCGCTGACTCCGACCCTTCCGTCCGTGTGAATCAGGAAACGGACCGGGCTCGACACCCGTTCACCGGTCCACGAGAAGAACCAGCCGCGCTCGTCCGCCCATATCTCCTCGTCCAATGAGAAGTCCCAGCGGCGGGACACGTCGAAACGTTCTCGCCCGATGAGCGCCGAGCGCCGCACCTCATAGCGCAGGCCGCCGTATCTGGCCTCGAAGCCCTCTCGCCTGACCACCAACTCCGCTGGCGCGGGGACCACACGTCCAGCCCGGTCACGAACGTTCAGAAAGTCGGTCGGCGTCCTGGCCGGATCGCTCGGCGCCCGCCGTCCCGCGCGGCTCAGCAGACCCTGTGCCCGGTCGGAGAATTCGGCGAGGTCATCGAGGACGTGCACTCATGCTTCCCCAGCAATCGGTGGTGCCGATGTTACTGACCCAGCGGGGGCGAGGCAGCGGGCGGCCCGTTCAGCGGGCGCGGCCGGACGGCATGGACGTGCAGGTCCCGGCCATGGGCCCGCGCACTTCAGCGGACAATCGGGAAAACGGGGGAAGCGGGTCGGCTCGGCATGCGGATAACAGGTGACATCGCCCGTACTTGAGAGGGTCGCATGACAGAGACGAGCCGTCCGTGAGGGACGGGACACCCAGTGAGAGCGACGCAGAGCTCATAAGACGCTCGTTGCGCGAGCCGGAGCGGTTCGCCGTTCTCTACGACCGGCATCACGAGGTGGTGCATCGGTACATCGCGCGGCGGCTGGGCCGGGATTTGGCCGATGACCTGATGGCCGAGACGTTCCTGGTGGCCTTCCAGCGGCGGGAGCGCTTCGACCTGACGCGTCCGGACGCCCGGCCGTGGCTGTACGGCATAGCGACGAACCTGGTCGGCCAGCACCACCGCACGGAGAGCCGGTTCTGGCGGCACATCGCACGTACCGGCGTCGATCACGTCGTGGAGTTCCCCGGCGACCAGGTCGCCGACCGGGTGAGCGCGCAGGGCCTGCGCGGGGAGCTGGCGGCCGTGATCGCCAGGCTGCCGCGCGGCCAGCGGGACGTGCTGCTGCTCACCGCCGCCGGCGGACTGAGCACCGAGGAGATCGCGTCGGCTCTCGGCATCGCCAAGGGGACCGTGCATTCGCGGCTGAGCCGGGCCCGGAAGAAGACGGGCGACGCGCTGGGCGGGGCCGACCCGCGGGAGATACGTGAGGAGTACCTTCATGAACGAGCTTGAGCGCATGTGCGCGGAAGTCGCGCCGCCGGACGAGAAGGCCGTGGCCGAGGGGCGCCTTCGCCTGCTCGCAGTCGCGCACCGCGCCGATCCGGCTGCCGCGCGAAAGCGGCGCCGCCCGCAGATGGGACGGGGATGGCAGGTCGTGGCTCCGGCCGGGCTCGCCGGGGCCCTGGCCGTCGGTGTCGTCGCGGTCCAGCAGACGAGTGACGGCGCTCCAGCCGGTCCGCACCAGGTGAAGAACGTCAGCACCGTTGAGATCCTGCACCGGGCGGCCGCGGCGGCCCGGTCCGAACAGGATCTCCGACTGCGCGACGACCAGTACCTCTACGTCAGGTCGACGCTGGCTTGGGGGCCGGGAGTCCTCCATCCCGGGAAGCCGATGGGGAGGCAGACGCGCGAGGTGTGGGAGTCGGCCGACGGACGGAAGCCCGGGCTGCTCCGTGAGCCGTGCTCGGACGATCCCGCCCGCACCTGTGACATCCCGCTGGTCAACGAGGACGCCCCGCCTTCCGGAAGGAATTCCGGCTACAAGCAGGAGCTGGCGATGGTGCCGAAGGAGCTTCGCGAATGGCGGGCCAGTATCGCCCATCCGAAGGATCCGTCGGCTCCTGCCGGTAGTGAGGCGTGGGCCGGCGTCACCGACCTGCTGGGCGAGAACTACCTTCCGCCCGAACTGCGTGCCGAGGTTTTCGACTTCGTGGCCGAGATTCCCGGTACCACGGTGACGGAGCACGTCACCGACGGCCTCGGCCGCTCCGGGGTCGCGGTGTCCAAGACGGAGGACAACGTCCGAGAAGAAATCATCTTCGACCCCAAGACCTATCGGCACCTCGGTATGAGGCAGATCTACTACGGCCCCAAGCCCCACATCACGGACTGGCGGACGATTCCGGAGGGGGCGGTCGTCGACAAGGTGTGGACCGTGCTCGAAACCAAGGCGGTGAACCAGCTGCCCAAGCCGGTCCCGTCGAAGTCCTGACCTCCGAATCGGCCCCACCACCGCCGTCAGGCACGTGCCGTCGGACCTCGGCCGCCCGCGATTTCGCGCCGCGCAGCCGCCGCTCCGCTGCGGCCGAGAAAGGACTTTCGTGAAGAAGCAGACCACCATGCTCGCTGCCACGCTGGTGGCTGCGGCGCTGGTCACCGCGGGCCCCACGCCGGCCCCGCACGCGGCCGAAAAGCCGCGCCCGGCACCGAGCCGAACCGCCTTTCCGCAGGGTTTCCGCGGAATCGCCGTCCATGGCGGTTCAGCAGGCGTCCAGAGCCGACCCGGGGATGTTCTGGGAGGTCTCAAGGGCGCCAAGCGTCTTCCGGTTTCGAGCACTCGAACGGCTGTGGCGGGAACGCACGCGGTCACGGTCGACGTGCTGGACCGCGACGGAAAAGCCCCGCAGACCGCGAACGCCGAGTACGTGCTCTTCCGGTCGCTGGACGGGGCGGCCAGCGAATACGGGCAGCTGGACAACGGGCATGTCACCGGCCGGTTGGCGCCCGGCGAGTACGTGGTCGAGACCGGCGTGCACACGCCGAAGCCCAGCGGCGGGAAGTCCTTCACCCTCGTCTACGTCTCGCGGTTCGTGCTCGACAAGGACCGCACCGTGGTGCTGGACGCCCGCAAGGGCCGCCCCATGTCCATCGGCGTCGATCGTCCCGATGCCCGGCTGACCGGCGGAGAGGGGGGCGGGGGATACGCGCGCGTCGTCCAGACCATCGGTGGCCAGACCACCACCACCGCGAGCATCTTCCTGGACGGTCAGCCCGCCTACATCACTCCCAGCGGGCCGGCCCCGGGGCTCTCGCTGCTGCTGCAAGGCCGACTGACCAAAGATGGCGCCGCGACCGGCAGCCCCTACATCTACAACGTCGCCGGCAGCGTTTCGGACCAGGACATCATCCCGGCCGAGCCCGCCCTCCGAGTCCGCACGGCCGAACTGGCCACCGTGAACACCCGCTACCGCCGCCAGGGCCGGCCCGCCTGCGCCGGCACCCACGCCGGGGCCCACTGGCCAGGCGGCGGTTACACCACGGGGTTCTACGTGGGTATCGGGTCACTACCCGCCACCCGCACCGAGTACTTCAGCCCCGGCGCCGACTGGGACACCGACACCGTTCTCGGCGCGGACTGCCGCCTCGAGGAGGCCGGCGTTACCGGCACCTCTGAACTGTTCCCGAGCGCGGGCACTTACGACCGCGAGCGGACGACCGGTCCGCTCGGCGCAGGCGCCGACTTCAACACCTTGCTGAACGACGGCACCGTCCAGTTCTGGGTGCCGATGTTCAGTTCCTGGAGCGCCGCCTCCGGCCTCGCTCCCTACGACCGCGTCACCGGCCGGACGACGCTCCAGACCGCAGACGGCAAGGTCATCGCCACAAGCGACCAGCCGGGCTACGGCGATTTCACCCTGCCCGAGCCCGGCCGTGGATCCGGGGAAGCCGCCTACAAGGTCACCACCGACGCCTACCGACAGGCCCCCTGGTCGGACCTGGCCACCCGCCAGCACATCGACTGGACGTTCTCCGCGACGCGTCCCAGCGGCGACTGGACGGGGCTTCCCCTGCTCACCGTCCTGTACCGCACCCGCCTCGACGACGACAATCGCGCGCCCACCACGACACAGCACATCGCACTCAGCCCGCGGACCAACCAGGACGAACCGGCCCCCACGATCCGCCGACTCACCCTCCAGATCTCCTACGACGACGGCACCACCTGGGAAGGCGCCCCGGTCAGTTACACGCAGCACGGCTGGGAGGCCACCGTGCGCAACCCTTCCGGCTCAAACGGGAAATACGTTTCCCTGCGCGCCTACGCCGAGGACACCGCCGGACGCACCGTCGACCAGACCCTCGTCCACGCCTACGGCCTCAAGCCCTGACCCGGGGCCCACCTAGCCGAGAACAAGGTGGGCGAGGCCCCCAGCCTCGCCCACCAGCACGTATCTGTCCCGACCACGTCGCCGCCTCCCAGGCCGGAAGGCGATTCTGAACTGGGCGTGGAGTTTGTGGAGCGCAGAGAAACAAGTCGCCGTGTCCGCGACGACGTGTGACCATGAGCCGGTGGACGTGGCCGTGCAGTGGGTGCGCACCTACTGGACGAGCCGGTCGCGCGGAGCGAGAGGTGCCGTCCGGCGCAGCAGGTTGCCCGAAGCCTTTCCCCTTCCGGAGGCCGTCCCGCCTTTCGTGCACGAAGTCCGGATGTCCGAACGCGACGGGTTCGTTCCTCGCTCGACCGTGGTCGATGGCCTTCCACCTCGCACCGAAGTGGAGCTGACCGAGGTCGACGGGATGCTGAAGGTGCTTCTCGTCGTCCAGCGCGTTCCCGAATGGGCGAGTAGCGGACTCGACCTCGCCTGGCGTCCGGCGGCGGTGGCCTTGCGGCCCCGGCAGACGCTGCGCTGGCAGATCAATCACCGGTTCAGAGCCGAGCAGGGCTGGTACTACCGGCTCGACACCCTCAACGTCTCCTACGGCAAGAACTCGGCCGAAGTCTTCATTCACCCACCGACCCGCCGAATAGACGAACGCTCCCAGCTCCCCTGAGCGCGAGAGCGTCGTGGAAGGGCTTCGAGGACGCGCCGGCGGAGGGCTGAGCTCTGCACGGGTGGCCCGCCTCTCAAGGTGCCGGGTCGTGTCAGCGCGGTGCGAGGACGCAGAACTCGTTGCCCTCCGGGTCGGCGAGGACCGTCCACGGGACGTCGCCCTGGCCGATGTCCATGTCGGTGGCGCCGAGAGCTCGCAACCGGTCCGCCTCCTCCGCTCGATCGTCACCGGGGTACGGCCGGAGGTCCAGATGGACGCGGTTCCGAACGGTCTTCACGTCGGGCGTGCGGAGGAACTCGAGATACGGCCCGACGCCCTTGGCGGAGCGCAGTCTCGCGTGGTCGTCGGTCACTTCGTGCAGCGTCCAGTCCGTCGCCTGGCTCCAGAACCGGGCCATGGCCCGCGGGTCCACGCAGTCGACCACGACCGTGGCGATCGGGCCGGTGTCCCGGTAGACGTCCCGAGGCTCCAGCACGCAGAACTCGTTGCCCTCCGGGTCGGCGAGGACCGTCCACGGGACGTCGCCCTGGCCCACGTCGGCGGGCGTCGCGCCGAGATCCTGGAGGCGCGCGACCAGCTCCGCCTGATGGGCCGGAGAAGTGGTGGCGAGGTCGACGTGCACCCGGTTCTTCACCGTTTTGGGCTCTGGGACACGGAGGACGTCGATATAAATGGCCGCGGGGTCGGGATAGACCAAGTCCCGGGGTTCCACATTGGTCACTCCGGGCTCCTCGCTGGAGAGACCCCAGCCGAGTGCCTCCGCCCAGAACCGGCCGACCATGGAATCGTCCCGGGCCTTCATCGCAATCTGAACGAGCCGTGTCGCCATGCCGCCGATCCTATGTCCGCGCGGATGGGACATCACCCCTGTTTCGCCTGGTCCTGCAATGGCGCCCCAGCCGGCTGAGCGGGAGGCGGCCGGCCCATCTGGGCCTGCGCCGAGTGCGTCGCGCTCGACCAGGCGAGGGGGCCGGGTCAGGCCGTGGGCTTCCGGGTCACGACCACGACGTAACGGCATTCTTCGGTGCCGTCGTTGACGAACTCGCGCGCCTGGGGCTTTCCGAGCTCGAACGTGTCCCCAGCCGTGAGGACGTGCGTGGTCGGCCCCTCGACCAGGGTCAGCCTGCCGTCGAGCATCCAGATGAGCTGGGCGATGAACGCGTAGGACGCCGCCGGCATCGGCACCCGGGCGCCGGCGGGCAGCACGATCTCGGTGACGTCGACGGGGAAACCGGGCGTCGATATCTGCCGTCGCAGGTAGCCGGTGTCGGGGTCCGTCCAGTCGGGGGTGTCGGCCGCGCGCCGCACCTGGTCGGGGGCGGCGCCGTCCGCCGGTGACAGCAGCTCGGTCATGCTCAGCTCCAGGGCCGCCGAGAGCTTGCCGAGGAGGACGGCGGTCGGGCTGCTCTGACCGCGCTCGATCTTGCTGATCATCGCCCGGGACACTCCCGAGGCATCGGCGAGCCGTGCCAAAGACCAGCCGCGCCGGTTGCGTTCCGCCTTGACCCGCCGCCCCAGGACGTTCTCGCCCTCCATCAAAGTGGACATGCCCTCACCTCGGAGCCGGCTCCCCGTCGAGCCGCAGTTCCATGAAGACGCTGTTGGGGTCGTGGACGTAGTCGGCGAACGGCTCGCACAAGCTGAATCCGTGGCGCTCGTAGAGCCGCCGGGCCGGGGCGAAGAACTCCTGGCTCCCGGTCTCCAGCAGGACCCGCCGGTGACCGCGCTCGGCGGCGACGGTCAGCAGGTGGCGCAGTATGGCCGATCCGATCCCCAGTCCCCGCGCGGTGCGCGCCGTTCGCATGGACTTGAGTTCGACATCGCCGTCGCCCAGGTCCTTGAGCGCGCCGCAGCCGCGCAGCTCCGGCCCTTCCCAGGCCGACCAGAACGCGACCGCCGGGTCGCGCAGCTCCTCGAGGTCCAGCGCGTGGATCGATTCGGGCGGAGAGGTGGCGTGCATGTCGGCCAGGTGTTCCTCCAGCAGCCGACGGATCTCCGGCCGGGCCAGGTCACCGAGCTGGAAGCGCAACATCATTCAGGTCTCCCGCGTCCCCCGCACGGTGCGGCTCACGTTCACTGACCTCTAATATAGTGGACATTACTTCCACTATGAGAATCAATTCAGCTCGGTCGGCGGCCGCACCTGGCCGGGACGGGACTCACGTGGGCTGATCGCCGCACGCGCGGCTCGGAACGGCCGCCGAAGGCGCACCCGGTACTCAACCCGCCCGGGTCCCGGAGGCGACGAAGATCGGGACGGCGAGGAACAGGCGATCGTTGCTCGCCCTGGCGGTCTGCTCGTCCAGCCAGGCGCCCTCTCCTCCCATGGCGGCGAGCGTCGGCAGGCACGCGGCGTCCGTCCACACGATCGTGTGGACCTCGACGGTGACGTCGACGAACCCGTTGTCCAGCAGCAGGTTCCGGTACCGGCGGGCGACCCGCGGGTTCGGCACGCCGTCCGCGCGGGCGTGGACGAGCCTGCGAGTGAGTCCGGGGTCGTCGGAGTCGATCACGAACGTGTCCCAGTCCTGGCCGATGAGCACCGCGCGGCCGTTGGCGGCCAGGACGCGCCGGGCCTCGACGACCGCCTGCTCGGGCTCGGGGAGCGCGTGCAGGATCTTGTCGGCGCGGTAGCCGGTGACCGAGCCGTCATCGACGGGCAGCGCGGTGGCCTCGGCGACATGGAACTCGCCTGCGGGCCAGCGCTCCGCCGCGACCTCGATCATGGCGGGGTCCAGATCGACGCCGATGGCCCTCTTCCCGCGAGCGGCCAGCTCGCCGACGGCGCGCCCGCTCCCGCAGCCGACGTCGACAACGCTGTCGCCCAGCCCTTCGTACGTGCGTTCCCGCAGTTCACGAGCCTTAGGGCGGTCGTCGAACGCGTCGAGGGCGCTGAGCAATGCGGACATGGCTCTCATTGTGCAACCTGGTACCGACAGCGAGCCGATCGGCGAGGCGGCGGCTCGGCTCGGCTCGGTTCACCGGCGCACGTCCTCGCTAGTGGACGAGGCGGCGCCGGTGTGCGCGCTGGCGGCAGGTAGGGCCGCAGTAGCGAGCCGGACGCCCGGTGGCACGCACATGCAACTGCGTGCCGCACTCCGCGCAGTACCTCGGGCCGGTCGTTTCGTGACCGGGAGGGGTAGCGGAGTCACGGAAATTGTCGCCTTTCGTGACAGCCGCGGGACGCAGGCCGTCCAGCATGAGCCGCACCAGTCGCGTACCGCGTGCCAGGTCCCGGTGCGCCGAACGCAGTGCGGCTCCGCCGAGGATCAAGGCCGACAGATCGTCGGCCCGGACGTCCGCACGTACCGCACCGGCCTGCTTCGCATCGCGCAACAGGCGCTCCAGCGCCTTGCCGAACCGCTGCGCCGCGGTGGCCAGCACGGCGCGCGGCCAGCTTCGATCGGCGGTCAGCACATCGCAGAAGTGCCGACGTCCCGCCGACTTCTCGATCACTTCGAGCAGGAAGCCGAACAGGGCCTCACCGGGCGCCGCGCGGGCGGCCCACCGGTCGGCGGCGGTCACCAGTCCCTCGACGTGGCGGGCGAGCACCGCCTCCACCAGGACGTCCTTGCTCGGGAAATGCCGGTAGACGGTGCCGGCGCCGACCCCCGCGCGCTGCGCGATCCGGCCGAGTGACACTCCCAAGCCCTCTTCGGCGAGCACGCGCGTCGCCGTGCGGAGCACGATCTCCCGGTTGCGAAGCGCGTCAGCGCGTCCGGCGGGCGCCGGGTTCGGGGCTGCTGTCATGTCACGAAATCCTTGTCTGCGGCGCAGAAGCGGGTGGAGCATTCCGGATCAGCTCAGTATCTCCCTCCCCGTCTTCTCTGGAAAGGGCACCCATGACCACCGCCACCACGGCCGGCCCAGACTCCCCCGTCCTCGTCACCGGTGCCACCGGCAAGCAGGGCGGCGCCACCGTCCGCCGGCTGCTTGCCGAAGGACGGCCGGTCCGCGCCCTGGTGCGCGACCTGGAGGCGCCTGCCGCGGCCGCGCTGGCAGAGGCGGGCGCCGAACTCGCGCGCGGCGACTTCGATGACCCGGCGAGCCTGCGTCCCGCGCTCGACGGCGCCGCCGCGGTGTTCGGCATACCGCCCGTGGCCTACGGCCCGGCCGGAACCGAGGCGGATCGCGAAGCGGCCCGCGGCCGGACGCTGATCGACGCCGCCGCGGCGGCGGGAGTCGGGCAGGTCGTGTTCAGCACCGTCGCCTCGGCATCCAGCGAATCACCGCATTCGAGGGGGAAGGCGCTGATCGAGAAGTACCTGCGCGACCACATCGCCCAGCCCACCGTGCTGCGCCCTGTCCGGTTCATGACCAACTACCTCGGCGTCGGATGGGGCATCGACGGCATCTCGGACGGCGTGCACCGGCACATCTTCGCTCCGCACCGGCCCATGCAGGTCATCGCGCTGGAGGACGTCGCCGAGTTCGCCGCGCTCGCGTTCGCCGACCCGGCCCGGTTCGCCGGACGGACGCTGGAACTGGCAGGCGACGAACCGACGCCGGTCGAGGCCGCCGCCGCGATCAGCGAGGCGACCGGAGTCCCGGTCCGGTACCGGCAGCTGACCGACGGCGAGGCGGCCGCGATCAACCCCGAGATCGCCGCCACCAGGAAGCGCTGGCAGGACGGTGACCGCTGGCACGCGGACATCGAGGCCCTGCGCGTCATCCATCCCGGGCTGCGGACCTTCACCGACTGGCTCAATGAGAGCGGCGCCGCCGCGCTCCGCGCCCGACTCGCCGGCTTCTGAGAGAAGTGCCGGAGTCGCTGTCCATAGGGACTCGGTGCCCGGCAACCGCGCCTCGGCGGCCGGGTGGACGGTTTCAGGGGGTGTTCGGGGGATAGGGAGCGAAGGTGTAGTCGTGTCTGGGGGAGGGTTTTATGAGCATGCCGCACAGGGCGGTTCACCGGGTGGAGAACGCCGAGGCCTTGGACAAGGTCGCGGAACCTGTCAGTTCCGTGGTGCAACGAGCGGTCCAGCCGAAGTTCGTCCGCGATCTGCTCAGCGGGACGAATCTGGGGCATCCGCTGCATCCGTCGCTGACCGACGCCGCGATCGGCGCGTGGCTCAGCGCGGGGCTGCTGGACGTCGCCGGAGGGTCCGACGCCGAACCGGCCGCGGACCTGCTGACGGCGGCCGGAGTGGCCGCCGCCGTGCCCACCGCCCTCAGCGGGTTCAACGACTGGGCCGACACGATCGGGCCGGAGCGCCGGGTGGGGCTCGTCCACGCGGGCCTCAACACCGTGGCGCTGGCGCTGTACGCGGGGTCTCTCGTCGCGCGGGCCGGCGGGAACCGCCGCAAGGTCAAGGCCCTGCGGTTCGCCGGGTTCGCGGTGATGGGGGCCGGCGCCTACCTCGGCGGTCACCTGAGCTTCGTCAAGGGCGTCAACGTCAACCGCACCGCGTGGCAGGAGGGCCCGGAGGAGTGGACGCCGGTGCTGGCGGCGTCCGAACTGGGCGAGGGCGAGCACCGGACGGCCGACGCGGACGGCGTGCGGGTCCTGCTCTACCGGACGGCCGCGAAGGTGCACGCCGTGGCCTCGACCTGCACCCACATGGGCGGCCCGCTGGGCGAGGGGACGATCGAGAACGGCTGCGTCACCTGCCCGTGGCACGGCAGCACGTTCCGGCTGGAGGACGGCGGTATCGAGCGCGGCCCGGCCAGCACGCCGCAACCGTCCTACGAGGCGCGGATCCAGAACGGCCGCATCGAGGTCAGGGTGCCGCCGCCGGGCGCCCAGACCGACGTCGCCAAGGAAGGCGCCCGCCGGAGGGGACGCCGTCTGCTCGTGCGCACGTCAGCCTCGTGACACCGCGCTCCTGAGCGGTGGTCACTCGTCCGGGGGACGCAGGGCGAGGAAGCCGGTGAGGGCCTCCTGGTTGCGCTGGAGGCCCTCGATGCGGGCGTCCAGGGCCATGAGCTCCCGGTCCAGGAGGTCGCGGATGCCGGCGCACCAGTCGAATTCGGGCTGGTCGCTGCGGGTGCAGGGGAGGACCTGCCGGATCACCTCCGTGGAGAGCCCCGCTTCCAGCAGGACGCGGATCTTCCGCACGGTGAGCACGGAGTCGTCGCCGTAGCGGCGGTAGCCGTTCGCGTCGCGCTCGGCGTCGAGCAGCCCCTGCTCCTCGTAGTACCGCAGGAGCCTCGTGCTGACCCCCGTACGCCGGGACAACTCACCGATCAGCATGCCACCGCTCCGGTTTGACCTTCTCACCAGTGTGAATGCCTAACGTCGTCTCCCAAGCGATCATTCCGCACCGCTGGAGACGCCGCATGACCTCTCTCGTCGTCCGACACAACGGCCGCGCGGCGACCACCGACGAACTGGCGCCGCTCGTGTTCGCGGGCTATGCCCACTTCACCGTCATGCAGGTGCGCGGCGGCAAGGCCCGGGGCCTCGACCTTCATCTGGAAAGGCTGCGCTCCGCCTCGATGGAACTGTTCGGCAGCGCACTGCCGGACGAGCGGGTGCGGTCCTCTCTGCGGGCGGCAGTTGAGGCGGGACCTGCGGACGTCTCCTTGACGGCCACCATGTACTCCTCGCCGGGAGAGTTCAGCGCGACGGGGATGCAAGCTGAGCCAGAGGTCCTAGTCCGGACGGGTCCGCCCGCGTCCGGTCCCGCGGGGCCGTTGAGGCTGGCGACGGCCGAGTACGACCGGTTCCTGCCCGCTTTGAAGCATGTGGGTGAGGTGGCCAAGACCTACCTCATGCGTCAGGCCGTGAAGGACGGCTTCGATGACGCCGCCTTCGTCGACCGCCGGGGCCGGCTCAGTGAGGCGACGATCTGGAACCTGGCCTTCTGGGACGGCGACGCCGTGGTGTGGCCTGACGCCGAGATGCTGCTCGGGACCACGATGGGCATCGTCCGCCGCCGACTGGACCGGCTAGGCGTCCCCCAGCGCGTCCAGCAGATCACACCCGCCGACCTTCCGGCCCTGGCCGGAGCCGTGGTCATGAACTCCTGGACGCCGGGAGTCGCCGTCCACCAGATCGGCCCGACCCCCATCCCCGAGGCCCCCCGCTTCCTGGCCCTGCTCCACCAGGCCTACGAGGCAGAACCCCTCACCGCCTTCTAGGCGGACGCCCCCTCCACGTCATCGGCCTGTCATGAGGCCAGCGGCCTGGAGAATGCGCTGAAGGTACTCTGCTAAGTACCCGTACCGACCTCGACCGGAGGCGTCCCGGGCCATGCACTCGCTGACTCTCCCATTGCCGTCCGGTGACACCTGGACTCGGGCAGACTATGAGGCGCTGCCTGAAGACCTCCCAGTACGTGTGAGCCTCATCCACGGGGAACTCGTCGTAATCCCCCGGCCTCGTCCGATCCCCGCCGACCTGGTCGCTCTCGTCGTCGAGGTGGTCTCACCATCCACCAAGCGCAAGGATCGGCGGGTACAGCCGACCCTGTACGCGGACGCGCGCATCCGGCACTACTGGCGAGTGGAGACCGACCAGACCGCGCCGGCGTTCGCGATCTATGCCTATGAACTGGACGATGCCACCGGCGGATACGTCGCGACCGGTGTGCACCATGACCGGATCATTGCTGCTCTGCCGTTCCCTCTCGATATCGAACTCAAGGCCGTCCGCGAGCGCTGACGCCGGGTCGGCTGCGAGGGAACGGCGGTGCCGCCCGCATTCTCCGTCCCGCTGAACGCGCCTTACCGTGATGGAGGGCGGCTTCGGTCGACGAGGGTTGCGGGGTGCGTGCGGCGATGGCTGCCTCTGACAGCGGGTGGGCGGGGACGGCTCGCCTGGAGCCAGGCGTCCTGACTTTCACCGGACGTCTGGGCGGCACCGCTGCCCACGCCCACGCAGCGGTGCAGGTGGTGGCCCTCACCAGCGGCACGGTCGTCTTCCAGGACCGGTACGGCCACCGGGTGCGGGCGGCCGCGGCGATCATTCCCGCCGGGGTGGTGCACGCCGTCGACGCCACCGAGCCGGCGCACGGGACGACGTACTACCTGGACCCGGCCGGACGGACCGCCGCCGCACTCGCGGCCAGGGTGGAGGCGGCCGGTGATCGAAGGACGGCCGGTGCCTGGATCGCCGCCGCCGGCACACCGCTCGCACCGGCGCCGGACAGGCCGCTGCACCCGGCGTTGGCCGCCCTGGTGGCGCGGGCTTCCCAGGGGACGCGGCGTGCGGGCGGTCCGGACGTTCCCGAGTCGCTGGCCGAGGCCGCGGCGGAGGCCGGGCTTTCGTCCACACGGCTGGGGCACCTCTTCTCCGACCAGCTCGGCCTCCCCTACACCGCCTGGCGACGCTGGGCCCGCCTCCAGCACGCAATGGCCGCCGTGCACGAGGGCGCCACCCTCACCGAGGCCGCGCACGCCGCCGGGTTCACCGACAGCGCCCACCTGACCCGGGTGTTCCGCGCGATGTTCGGCATCACCCCCACGCAGGCCGCCCGCGCCGCCGGGTGGCGGCCCCCGCGGCAGTCCGGCTAGCCCCCCGGCAAGCGGCAGCCGATCCGTACAAGGCCATACGGCCCTCGGCGGGTCAGGGTCGGTTCATGAGCACTGCAACCGTCACCACTGGGCGCGCACTGCGAGGGGCCGTGCGTTACGGGTACGCGCCGGCGATGCTGCTGGGTGTCAACGGCGCCGGTATCGCGCTGACGAGCGCCGGCGCCGGGAAGGTCTGGTTGATGGCACTGCTGGCCGTCGCCATCGCCGCCTCCTTCGCCGCCGAACATCTGCTGCCCTACGACCGGGACTGGAACCGGCCGCTGGACGACGGGCGCCGCGACGCCGCGCACACGTTCGTGAACGAGGCCCTGATCCTGGGAAGCGTCGCCGCGATCCCCGCGCTGGCGGCCGTCGTGTCGGTCGCCGATGTCTGGCCGCACGCCTGGCCGATGTGGACGCAGGTCCTGTTGGCGGTCCTCGTCGCCGATGCCGGGATCACGCTGGTGCACTACGCCAGCCACAAGATCGGCCTGCTGTGGCGCTTCCACGCCGTCCACCATTCGGTGAAGCGCTTCTACGGGCTCAACGGCCTGATGAAGCACCCGGCGCACCAGACCGTCGAGATGACCGCCGGAGTCACCCCGCTCCTGGTCATCGGGCTTCCCGTGGACGTGGCCTCCGCGCTCGCGCTCGCCGTCGCCGTCCAACTGCTGTTGCAGCACTCCAACGTCGACTACCGCATCGGCCCCGCGAAGCACGTCCTGGCCCTGAACGAAGGCCACCGTTTCCACCACCTCAAATGGGCCGGGATCGGAGACGTCAACTTCGGCCTGTTCACCCTTATCTGGGACCACTTGCTCGGTACCTACAGCTACGACCCAACCCGCCGGTTCACCTCGGACGACCTGGGCATGGCCGCCAAACCCCGCTATCCGTCGCGCTACCTGGCACAACTGGGCGAGCCTTTCAAAAGCAGCGGTGCTTGCGCACCCACTCCGGCCACGGGCGACGCCCCGTCCGCTCCGAGACCCGCCTGACCTTCGGAACCGTCCGAGCGGAGAACGGAGCGTCAAGGGCGGGGTCGCCTCTCGTACACCGCCGCGTGTCCGAAATGAGACCTTTGTCGCGCATCAAGCTTCATTTACCGGGGACGAACCGCCCCGAACAGAACTGAGGCAGACCCCAGAGGAGGACCCCCAATGCCTTGGCTGATGATTCTGGTGCTTCTGCTGGCGCTGATCCTGTTCGGTGTCGGCTTCACGCTGAAGGTCCTGTGGATCCTGGCCGCGATCGTCCTGATCCTGTGGCTGCTGGGCTTCGTGGTCCGCAGCACGGGCCCGTCCGGCCGCCGCGGCCGCTGGTACCGCTGGTAGCACATAGAACGGCGCCGCCCCGTCCAGAGCCTGGACGGGGCGGCGCCGTTTCCGTGACCGGTGATTCGCGCGATGTGGAGGGCGGCGGAGGCGGCGGACACTGTGGCCCCCCGACACCTGGAGGTCATCGTGCGCTTCTCCCTGCGGATCCCATGGCGGCGCGTCGCCGCCGCGGCGACGGGAGCCGGGCTGCTTGCCGCCCTGCTGTACGCGTCGCCGCCCGCCCTGGCCGCCGCCCCCGGTCCGGTCGTCACCGTCCCGCCGGAAGGGAGCCACGGCTTCCCCTTCCTTGCGGCGGCCGAGGACCTCGGATCGTTCGGATACACCGAGAGCGAGTACTTCATCTCGGGTACCGCCACCTCCTACGCCAAGTCCGGCTGGTGGGGATCGGACGGCCGATGGGACGTGCGGGCGTCCGGGCAGGCCCCGTACAAGACGAGGCTCCTTGTGCGGCGCCCCGCCGACCCGGCGGCGTTCAACGGGACCGTCGTGGTCGAGTGGCTCAACGTGAGCGGGCAGCTCGAACTGTCGCCCGACTACTGGTTCGCGCGGGACGAGCTGCTGCGCAAGGGGTACGCGTGGGTCGGCGTCTCCGCGCAGTCGGTCGGCGTCAACGGGGGACTGGGGGAGATCCGCGGGCTCAAGGGATGGGACCCGGCCCGGTACGGCGGCCTCGTCCATCCCGGGGACGCCTTCTCCTACGACATCTTCTCCCAGGCCGGGCAGGCGCTCCGCGACCCGGACGGGCCGGACCCGCTCGGCGGCCTGGCGGTGCGGACGCTGCTGGCCGACGGGGAGTCGCAGTCCGCCGGCCTCATGACCACCTACGCCAACGCCGTCCAGCCCGTCTCGCGGGTCTACGACGGCTTCATGATCCACAGCAACGGCGCGGTCGGCGCCCCGATCAGCGGTGAGCTGGCCGACACCCTGTGGATGCCGAACCCGTCCCGTATCCGGACGGACCTGTCCGTTCCCACGTTCGTGGTGCTGACCGAGACCGACGTCCCGCTCGCGGCGGCCGCGCGCCAGCCGGACACCGACCGGGTCGTGCACTGGGAGCTGGCCGGCACCTCGCACGGCGACCAGTGGGCCTACGACCTGGGCGGGCCGACGGTGAAGAAGTCCGCGGGATCGGCAGCGCCGCAGCCCGACTGCGCGGCCGGGTCCGCCCCCTACAACGACGGGCCGGGGCACTACTCGATGAACGCGGCGCTGCGCCATCTGGCCGCGTGGGCGCGCGGCGGGGCGCGGCCGCCGGCCGGGGCGCCGCTCGACACGGTCCTGCGCGACCCGCGCACCGGGCTCGCGACCGGCGGCATCCGGCTGCCGGACGTCGCGGTGCCGACCCGGACGCTCACCGGGATGCGCGACACCAGTGGCAGCGGCGTCTTCTGCGTGCTGTACGGCGCTCGGGACGCGTGGAACGGCAGCAGCGACCCCTGGGACCGGCATGACTCGGGCGACCCGTCCGATCCGTCCCTTCCGTGGACGCCGGAGCCGGTGCTCAGCCTGCTCTACCCGACGCACGCGGGCTACGTGGGCAAGGTCCGGACGGCCGCGCAGGCGTCGGTGGGCGCGGGCCACCTGCTGCCCGAGGACGCGGCGACGATCATCGCCGCCGCGGAGGACTCCGGCATCGGCGGCTGACCCCCCGCCGAGCGGCGGCCCCGTCCCGAGATCCGTCCGGGACGGGGCCGTCCGCACATCGGACGCGTCCGGCGCGGGAAGGGAGAGGGAGGAGGTGGCAGATGGCCGAGAGGTACGGACCGCAGTTCGGTCCCGACATCACGTTCCTGGGGGTGCCGCGCTGCACCTGGTCCGACCCGTCCACGTACGAGGACGCCGACGTGGTCATCCTCGGAGCGCCGTTCGACGGCGGCACGTCCCACCGGCCGGGGACCCGGTTCGGTCCGCAGTACATCCGGCAGACCTGCTACCTGCCCCAGTACGGCTCGCGGCCGTCCCTGGCCCTGCGGGTGGACGGCCTGCGCGGCGACCTGACGGTCTACGACGCCGGCGACGTCGAGATGTACTCCGGGGACGCCGAGCGCTCCGTCCGGTCGCTGCAGGCGGCGGTGTACGCCATCGCCCGTACCGGGACGATCCCGCTCGTCCTCGGCGGTGACCATACGATCGCGTGGCCCGACGCCGCCGGGGTGGCCGACCACCTGGGCGCCGGACGGGTCTCGATGGTCCACTTCGACGCGCACGCCGACACCGGCGACGTGGCCTTCGGCTCGCTGATCGGGCACGGGCAGCCGATGCGGCGGCTGATCGAGTCCGGGGCGGTGCGCGGCGACCGGTTCCTGCAGCTGGGCCTGCGCGGGTACTGGCCCGGCCCGGAGACGCTGGCGTGGATGGCCGCGCAGGGCATGCGCTCCTACGAGATGAGCGAGATCGTCGCCCGCGGGCTGGACGAGTGCATGACCGAGGCGTTCGAGATCGCCACCGACGAGTGCGACGGGGTCTTCCTGTCGGTCGACATCGACGTGTGCGACCCGGGCCACGCCCCCGGCACCGGCACGCCCGAGCCCGGCGGGCTGACCGCGCGCCAGCTCCTGGACGCGGTCCGGCGCGTCACCTACGAGCTACCGGTCGTCGGCGTCGACGTCGTGGAGGTGTCCCCGCCCTACGACCACGCCGACATCACTTCGGCCCTGGCCAACCGCGTGGTGCTGGAGGCGCTGTCGGGCATCGCCCGTCGCCGTCGCGACGACCGCGACGGGACGTCCTGGGACCCTCGTCGTCCCCTGCTCGACGGACGCTAGCGCCAGGACGGGTCAGCGCCGGGCGAGGCGCCGCTCGTCCGGGGCCGCGCGGTAGGGAAGGCTGTAGTAGGCGAAGACCTCGGGTTCGGCGTCGGCGAAGAGCTCGCCGTTGGTGTCGATCGCCGGAGCGCCCTTGACCCGCTTCTTGTCGTGCGCGACACGGAGGTGGTCGGGGCCCACCGTGGAGCCGTCCAGCGGCACGAACACCAGCCGCTGCCGGGTCGGCACGCCGATCTTCACCGTGGCGAACGAGGGCTGGTCGGTGAGCGTGTCGACGTAGACGGCCTCCAGCGGCCCGATCTTGCTTCCGGACGCGTCGATCACGCTCCGGCCGCGCCATTGCCGTATGTCCTCGATCTCGAACATGTCCTGTCCAACCGTAGGTTCACCTGTGCATCTACCCAGCTCAGAGCGGATGTACCGGGCGTCAGGAGTGCCGGAAGGTGTGGGTCTCCCCCGGCGCGACGTACGCGGCCCGGTCGGACAGGCCGCGGCGGTCCAGCTCGCGCCTGAAGTCGTCCAGGGGCGACTTGAACACGCTGTAGTCGTTGTAGTGGACGGGCACCGCGGTCGCCGGACGGAGCGTCTCGACGAGGTCCGCGCCCTGGGCGCCGTCCATGGTGACCACGAGCCCGCCGGGCAGCGTGGTGCCGCCCAGGTGGAGGACGGCGAGGTCGATGTCGGAGTTGCGGCGGGCGATCTGGTGGATGCCGTCGAACATCAGGGTGTCGCCGGTGATGTAGAGACGGAACTGCACGTCGCCGGTCGCGGGGCCGAATTCGAGGAGGCTCCCCATGACCGGAGGCAACATCCTCCGGAAGGGGCCGGGGGCGTGCCTGCCAGGCATGGACGTGATGCGTAGCAGCGCGCCGCCCTTCACGAGGGTGTGCGACTCCCAGGTGCGCAGGCCGACCGCGTGGCGGAAGCGGTGCCACCCCTGGAGGCGCCGGGCCGCGTGCGGCGTGGTGACGATGGGCAGGCCCCGGTCTAGTTTCGCGCGGGCGATCCGGTCCCAGTGGTCGCCGTGCAGGTGGGACAGGACGACGGCGTCCAGGCGCGGGAGGTCGGCGGGTCGCAGTGCGGGCTCGGTGAGCCGCCGGGTGGTCAGCCCGAAGCCGAGATAGGCGCGCTGCCCGCGGTGCAGGAAGTTGGGGTCGGTCAGCAGGGTGAACGGCCCGCAGCGCAGCAGCGTCGTCGCGTTGCCGATGAACTGCATCGTGAGTTGGCGGAGCGCGAGATCCGGTGCGGTTTTCATGCTTTTCCCCCTTTGCGCCGGTCATGCCCCCCAAAGGGCGTGCGAACCCTGCGGAAGTGGCCACGGCAAAGCCGGACAACCCTTGCGAAGCAGCACGGAAGGGCCGACCCTTGCTTCATAATTCGTGCATCACAAGTTGCGGCATAGGAGGCCGAGGTTGAGCGAGACCGAGCAGGCTCCGCCCGGAGTGGACACCACCGTCCCGAGCCCGGCCCGGATGTACGACTTCTACCTCGGCGGCACCGACAATTTCGAGGTCGACCGGGCGGCGGCCGAGAAGGTGCTGGCGAACATGCCGGAGGCGGGGGACGCGGCCTGGGCGAACCGCGGCTTCCTGCAGCGCTCGGTGCGGTGGCTGGCCCAGCACGGGATCCGGCAGTTCATCGACGTCGGCGCGGGCCTGCCGACCATGAACAACACGCACGACGCGGCGCAGGCGGTCGCGCCCGACGCGTGCGTGCTGTACGCCGACAACGACCCGATGGTCCGGGCGCACGCCGAGAAGCTGCTGGCGGGGTCCACCGGGACGGCGTTCATCACCGCCGACTTCCGCGACCCCGAAGGCGTGCTCGGGCACGAGGTCACGGGCAAGATGATCGACCTGTCGCAGCCGGTCGCGCTGCTGGCCGTGGCGCTGGTCCACTTCATCCCGGACGGGGACGACCCGTGGGGGATCGTCCAGCGGTACATGGAGCGGCTGGCGCCCGGCAGCTACCTGGTGCTGTCCGCCGGCACCGGCGACCGGCAGGCCGACCGCGCGGTCGGCACGATCAGGGACGTGTACGCCAAGTCCACCGCGAGCGTCCATCTGCGGTCGCGCGCGGAGGTCGAGCGCTTCTTCACCGGTCTGGAGATCGTCCCGCCGTGGGAGGGGGCGGCGGCGAAGGTCTGCTACATCGGTGAGTGGGGCGCTGAGGACCCCGAGGCGGCCGACAGTGACGGCTCGCGGTGGGCGTACTGCGCCGTGGCCAGGAGGAACGGGTGAGGAAGCCGTCCGTCGAGGAACTGGGCATCGATCCCGACGCCCTGGAATGGCGGCGCTCGCAGACCGACGAGGGCGGCATCGAGGTCGCCTTCGCCGGCGAGTGGACGCTCCTGCGCACGTCCGGCGAGCTCGTCTCGGTGTTCGACGAGCACGAGTGGGCCTGCTTCCTCGACGGGGTGCGGAACGGGGAGTTCGACCACGCGGCTTCCTGAACCCGGGCCTCCTGGACCCGGGCTTCCTGAACCCGGGCTTCCTGAACCGGCCAAATCTGTGAATCACAAATTCGGAGGCGTATGCTGATGCCGGTGGCAGGTCGAGGGAGGTGGCGCCGGTGAGCGATGCCTACGGGGCCACCATCGCCAAGCGGGGGCTGGCGCGCCGCCTGAAGGAGCTGCGCGTCGAGGCCGGATACACGGCCAACCAGGTCTGCGACCGGCTGAACTGGGGCCGGGGGAAGGTCGGGCGGTTCGAGGCCAACAACTGGGTGCGGCCCGAGCTCAGCGACATCCGCGACCTGGCGCGCATCTACGAGGGCAGTGACCTCGGCGAACTGGAGGAGCTGGCCGGCCGTGCGCGGCGGCGGGCCTGGTGGCGTGACTACCCGGACGTGTTCGACAACGAGTTCCCGGGTTTCGAGAGCGACGCGTCGAGCATCCGGGTGGTCATGCCGCTGGTGCTGCCGGGCCTCCTCCAGACCCTCCCGTACATGCAGGCGCTGCTGTCGTCCGGCACGAGGACGCCGGAGTGGCGCGAGCGCGCGATGCGGGCCCGGCTGCGCCGGCAGCAGATCCTCGACCGGGACGACGGGACGGCCCCGGAACTGGTCGCGGTCATCACCGAGGCGTCCCTGCTGTACGAGTGGGGCGACCCGGGCGACCGGCGCGCGCAGTTCGCGCACCTGCTCGGCATGTCCCAGCGCCCGAACGTGGAAGTGAGGCTGCTGCGCCTCGCCGACGGGATGCACCCGGGCATGTCCACGCTGGTCAACATCTTCCGGTTCCCCGGCGGCGAGCCGCCCATGGTCTTCCTGGAGAACGACGCGGACGTCCAGGAGATCGACACCCCCGACGACGTGGAGGCCTATGACCGGCTCTTCGACCAGATCCGCCAGGCGGCGCTCGCTCCCGCCGACACCGCGGAGCACCTGAGGAAAGTGATCTCAACCCTGGAGTAGCACCGACATGGACCTCTCTCAGGCACGGTGGGTCAAGGCGACCGCCAGCGCCAGCAGCAACGGGGGCTGTGTCGAGGTCGCCGACCTCGACACGGCCGCGGCGCTGCGCGACAGCAGGACCCCCGAGGCCGGGGCGCACGTCGTCTCCCGGTCCGTTCTCGCCGCGTTCCTCGCGGACGTGCGGGCGGGCCGGTACGACCGCTGAGCCGGGCCGCACACAGGATCCCCCAGGGCTGCACCCCTGGGGGATCCTTCATGTGTGCGGCCCTCTCTCAGGCGCCGCCCACGCTACAGCGGAAGGGGCCAATCGTCCCGGTACCCGCCGGTACACGCATGGGGCGCGGCGATGGGGAGCGGTATGGGGGCATTCGGGCACATCGGTGAACGTCTCACTCGTGCCCGCAACTTTCTTGCCGCGCCGCGGGGTCTTGCGGCGGAAGATGTGCAAAAGTGTATCTGTGATTCACACATAGCGACTCGCTAAGTCTTGAGGCTCATGTCGCGATTGTCGGAATCACGAATCTCCCCGCGAACCCCGAGGTGGGTGCCATGACGAAGTCCGCGACGATGTGCGGGATCCCCTGGAGGCTGGAGGACGGCGGCTGCGCGGCCCTGCCCCTGCCCGCGGACGACTCCATCGCCCACGTCGCGCGCTCCCACGTCACGGCACTCCTCCCGGCGCTCGGCCTGTCCGTCCAGGACGTCGACGACATCAAGCTCATGGTCAGCGAACTCGCCACGAACGCCCTGCAGCACGGCATGCCCCACGACGCCCCCGCGGGCGCCGAGCTCTGGGTCTACCAGCGCGACAACGGCCACGGCCGGGACGAACTGGTCGTCAAGGCCTTCGACACGCTCCGGGGCTGGCGGCCGTGCGACGGCGGCCCGGGCCGGCCCGACCACGGCCGCGGGCTGAAGGTCGTCGACATCCTCACGAAGGGCCGGTGGGGGCACCATCGGACCCGGTCGCGGCTGGGGACGCCGGCGGTCCGCGGCAAGGCGACCTGGTTCGCGCTGCCGCTCCCGCGCACCCTCCGCCGCCGCCGCGCCTGGCGGGTCGGCGGCCCCTACGCCGCCAAGGACCTGCGCACCCTGCTCGTCCAGCGCGGGCTCGACCACCTCGAACAGGAGGACGGCGAGGGCATGACCGTCCTCACCGACGGCCGCGGCCTGACCGTCCGGTGCGAGCCGGCGGCGTTCCGCTGGCGCGCCCCCTCCGGAGCGGCCGGCACACTCCCGATCATCGACATCACCGAAGCCTGCGAGCGGATCGTCGAGATCTGCGAGTCGCCACTCGGCTAGCGCCGAGTCGCGACCGGCGCGGAGTCGTCACGAGGCCGACGCCGGGCCGGGCGGCCGGTGCCTCTCCAGCGCGGCATTCAGAATGGCTCGGGACGGGCCCACCGGCGTTGCTATGTCGCTTATCAGGTCGTATCTGACCGCCATCTCCTGGACGTCGGACGGGTCCATCAGGAACCGTCCTCGCCCGGCCGCTTCGGTGTACGCGAGGTCGCTGCCGTCGACCGTGAGGATCCGGAAAGGGCCGTCGATCCCCGGATGGCCGGTTCCCTGGTTCTCCACGACGCGGATGCTGATGTGGGGGTGCTCGCTCAGTTCCAGCAGATGGGCGAGCTGGTTCCGCATGACCTCCGTTGAACCGACCACCTGTTCCAAGGCCGACCAGTGCAGGAGGGCGGCCACGCGCGGCGGGTTCTCCCTGTCGAGTACGGCCGCCTTGCGCGACATCCGCTGCTCCACGACCGTGTCGAGGTCGTGCGCGGTTCCGGTCGTCAGCGTGGCTCGTGCGTAGTCCGGTGTCTGGAAGAGCCCGGGGATCACGGACGCCTCCCACATGCGGATCCGCGACGCGCGCTGTTCGAACTCGGTGAGCGACGAGAGCCGGTCGCCCTCGTCGGCCGTCCCGGCGAAGCCGACCAGGTGCGCGAACATCCCGTCCGTCTTCCAGAGGCGGTCGACGGCCTCGGCGTGGGCCGGCTTGAGCCGGAGCGTCGCGGACTCGTACCGGGAGACGGTCGAGCGGTCGCAGTCGAGGACGTCGCCGAGAGCCTGCCCCGACATGCCCTGCGCCTCGCGGTAGCGGCGCAGGTGCACCGCGATGAAATGCCACATCGAGCGTGACGGGTCCAGTGAGTCTCGCGCCTGCATGGGCCCTCCCGGTTTGTTGCGATCCAATCCGGAACGTAGCGAACCTATCGCGGAGAGTGCGGGGTGTCCGGCGCATCAGCGGAAACGTCCGGGGAGGCCGGGCCGGCGCCGCCGGGATCGGGCCCCGGCGCGGCCGTCCGCGATGGCGGACCCGCCGACGGGAGAGTGATCATGGGCGTGGTCCACGGGAGGGAGTGCTGTGAGTCGGGCGTATGTGGTGACCGGGGGCGGGCGCGGGGTCGGCCGAGCGATAGTGGAGCGCCTCGCGGCGGACGGCGGGCATGTCGTCGTCATCGAGCTGGACGCGGCGGCGCTCGAATGGGCGCGGGACCGGGCGGACGTGACCGCGGTCGTGGGGAGCGCGGCGGACGAACGGGTCGCGGAGCGGGCCGCCGACGCGGCGCAGGAGGCGGGGACGCTCGCCGGGTGGGTCAACAACGCGGCCGTCTTCCGGGACGTCGCCGACCCGTCCCCGAAGGAGCTGCTCGGGCTCGTGGCGCTGAACTTCGACCCGGCGGTGGTGGGGTCCGTGACCGCCGTCCGGCGCTTCATGCAGGCGGGGACGGGCGGCGTCATCGTCAACGTCTCGTCGCACCAGGCGCAGCGTCCGGTGCGCGGATCGCTGCCCTACGCCACGGCGAAGGCGGCCGTCGAGGGGCTCAGCCGCGCGCTGGCCGTCGACTACGGGCCCCACGGCGTCCGGACGAACGTCGTCGCGCTCGGGTCGATCACCACCGAGCGGTACGAGGGGTTCCTTCGGCGGCAGGAGCCCGCGGAGGCCGCGCGCATCGAGGACGAGATGCGCCTTCTCCATCCGGTCGGGCGGGTGGGGCGGCCGGACGAGGTGGCCGCCGCCGTCGCCTATCTGCTCTCGGACGAGGCGAGCTTCGTCAACGGGGCCGTGCTTCCCGTGGACGGCGGGCGGCACGCGGTCGGGCGCGATCCCGAGGAGGCCTGAGAACCCCCGTGCTCCGACCCCGTGTTTCCCCGGACCACCTGGGAAAACGCGATAGTGGGACGCGCGGTCGAAGCCTCCGGTTGGCGGTCGGCCCGGACGTGGTCAGAAGTCCCCACTGAACGGTGAATACCGATACATCTTGCACCGCTACTGGGGCCGGAAGTGGTACGTGTGGAACAACACCGGTGACACCGCGTACCTGCTGTATCCCAATGGCCGGGTGGCGGACAAGTGCTCGTGGGGTCGGACGGGTTCCTCGAAGTACTGCTGAACGGTCCGCGTCACCCTGAGAGCGAGCCACCGGTCCTTCGGGCCGGTGGCTCGTCGCTTTCGCCCGTCCTCCCGGCGACGACTTTCCCGCGCCGGCGCGGTCTGCACCGGTGACCGGAAAGCGACAGGGATGCGAGGACCCTCACATGATCATCATTTCGGGGAGGCTCTACGTGGACGCCGGCGCCCGCGACGCCTATCTCGCCGGCTGTCGTCAAGCCGTCGAAATGGCCCGGACGGCACCCGGCTGCCTCGACTACGCGCTGTCGGCCGACATGCTGGAACCGGACCGGATCAACGTGTACGAGCGCTGGGAGTCCGGCGAGGACGTGGAGCGCTTCCGGGGAGCGGGCCCTGAGCCCGAGCAGGCGGCGCAGATCCGCGGTGCCGAGGTCATGCGGTACGTGATCTCTGCGGTCGAGGCCCCGTAGCCGGGCGCCACGCTCCGGTAGGCGCGGGCCGGAGCCTCGTGGTGGCAGAGTTGAGGCGTGCAGGTGGGGATCCTCGGGCCGCTGACGGTCACCGACCGGGGGCAGGACGTCGCCGTCGGTGGGGCGCGGTCGCGCGCGCTGCTGGTCCGGCTGGCGCTGGAACCGGGGCGCACCGTGACGGCCGAGTCGCTCGTCCGGGCGCTGTGGCCGGACGGCGGCCCATCGGACCGCGTGCACGCGTTGCAGGCCCTCGTCTCGCGGCTCCGCCGCCGGCTGCCCGCAGGCCGGCTGCGCTCGGTCCCCGGCGGCTACCTCCTGGACGCCGAGGCCGTCGACGCGCCCGAGTTCGAGCGGCTCGCCCGGGAGGGCGCGAAGGCGCTGCGGGAGGGGGATGCCGAGCGCGCCGCCGCGCGCCTGCGCGAAGCCCTCGGCCTGTGGCGCGGTGACGCTCTGGCCGACGCGGCCGGGACTCCGTTCGCCGACGCGGCGGCCGTCCGGCTGGAGGCGCTGCGGGTGTCGGCGACCGAGGACCGGCTGGCCGCCGAGCTGGCCGCCGGAGCCGACCCGGCGCGGCCGGCCGCGGAGCTGGAGGAGCTCGCGGCGCGGCATCCGCTGCGGGAGCGCCCCCGCGCGCTGCTGGTCGAGGCCCTGCACCGGGCGGGCCGCTCCGCCGAGGCCCTGGCGGTGTTCGAGCGGTTCAGGGGCGTCCTGGCCGAGGAGCTCGGCACCGACCCGGGCCGGGAGCTGCGGGACGCCTACCTCACCGTGCTGCGGACGGCCCCGAGGGAGCGGACGCGCGGCAACCTGCGGGTCCCGCCGACCAGCTTCGTCGGGCGGGAGGACGAGCGCGCGTGGATCGCGCGGCGCCTGTGGGAGGGCCGCCTCGTGACCCTCGTCGGCCCCGGCGGCGCGGGCAAGACGCGCCTCGCGGCCAGGGTCGGCGCGGAACTGGCCGAGCGGTTCCCGGGCGGCGTCTGGGCGGTGGAGCTGGCCGCCGCGGGCGATCCGGACGAGGTGCCGCGCGCGGTCGCCGGGGCGCTCGGCCTGCGGGACGGCGGGGGCCGGCTGGTGGAGGCGCTCTCCGCCGACGACACGCTGATCGTCCTGGACAACTGCGAGCACGTGGTGGAGGCGGCGGCCCGGCTGGTGGACGACCTGCTCGGCGACTGCCCCGGCCTGCGCGTCCTCGCGACGAGCCGCGAGCGCCTCGGCGTGGACGGCGAGGCGCTGTGCCCGGTGCCGCCGCTGGACGTGCCGGAGCCGGGCGAGGACGGGTTGGAGTCGGCGTCGGTGCGGCTGTTCGCCGAGCGTGCGGCGGCCGTCCGGCCCGGGTTCGCGGTGGACGGGTCCAACGCCGCCGTGGTCGGCGAGATCTGCCGCCGCCTCGACGGACTGCCGCTGGCCATCGAGCTGGCGGCCGCCCGGCTGCGGTCCCTGCCGCCCGAGCGGCTCGCGGCCCGGCTGGACGACCGGTTCCGGCTGCTGGCCGGCGGGAGCAGGACGTCCCTGCCCCGGCACCGGACGCTGCGCGCCGTCGTCGCCTGGAGCTGGGACCTGCTGGACGAGCGGGAGCGCCGCTTCGCCGAGCGGCTGTCGGTGTTCCCCGGGACGATCACGGCGGAGAGCGCGGCCCGGGTGACGGGCCGTCCCGACGCGCTGGAGGCGCTCGAAGACCTCCACGACCGCTCGCTGCTCCAGGTGGTGGACGGGCCCGGGCAGCGGTTCCGCATGCTGGAGACGATCCGCGAGTACGGGCGGGAGCGCCTCGCCGCCGAGGCCGCACCGGTCCGGGCCGCGCACGCCCGGTGCTTCCTGGAGCTGGCCGAGCGGGCGGAGCCGGGGCTGCGCCGCCCCGGGCAGCTCGAATGGATCTCGCTGCTGGCGGCCGAGCGCGACAACCTCCACGCCGCGCTCCAGCACGCCGTGGACACCGGCGACGCGGACACCGCCGTCCGGATGGGCGCCGCGCTGGCCTCCTTCTGGATGCTCCAGGGTGACCACGCCGAGGCGGCCCGAAGGCTGCGGCAGGCGCTGAGCGTGCCGCGGCGCGGGACCGCCCCGGGAGAGGCCGCCGCGCTGGGCGGCTACGTGTTCAACACCGTCCTGTCCGGCGGCGCCGCCCGCGACGACCCGCTGATCGGCGAGCGGCCGCAGAACGCGGACCATCCGCTGGCCGCGCTCATCGAGCCCGCCACCGCACTGCTGACCGGCGACACCACCGCCGGCCTGGCGGCGATCGACCGCGGTCTCCCCGGCGGTGATCCGTGGACGGGGGCCGCGCTGCGCCTGACGCGGGCGATGCTCAACGGCAACCGGGGCGAGATGGGGGAGGCCCGGCGCGACCTCGCCGCCGCCCAGGCCGGGTTCCGTGAGTCCGGGGAGCGGGGCGGCCTGGCCCTCGCGCTCGTCTTCGCGGCCGAGGTCGACACCGTCGCCGGGCACTTCGACGAGGCGGTCGAAGCGCTGGAGGAGTCGATCGGGCTGCTGCGCGAGCTGGGGCAGGACGTCGCGGCCGGCATGCAGCGGGTGATGCTCGCGGTGGCCCGCGCCCGGTCGGGCGACGCCGTGCGGGCCCGGGACGAGCTGACCGCGATGACCGCCCCGGGGGCCGGGACCCCCGCGCGCCACCTGGTGTCCGCCCGGCTCGCGCTCGGCGACCTCGCTCGCCACGCCGGCGCGGTGGACGAGGCCCGCGAGCAGTACGCCGCCGCCGCGCGCGAGCTCGACCGGCTGCCGCCCCACTTCCAGTTCCGGTCGCTGCTGGAGGGGGGCAAGGCGCACCTGGCGATCGGCCGGGACGATCCGGACGCGGCGCGCCGCCACCTGCGCGAGGCGCTTGCCCTGGCCGCCGACGCGCCCGACATGCCGGTCGCCGCCGTGGCCGGGTACGCGGTCGCCCGGCTCGCGGCGGGCGACTCTCCGGAGCGTGCGGCGGAGGCGCTCGGCGCCGCGTCCGTCCTGCGCGGTGCGCCGGACGCGTTCAACCCGGACGTGGTGCGGGTGGCGGGCCGCCTCCGCGAGACGCTGGGCGAGCGCGCCTACCGCGCCGCCTACGACCGCGGCCGTAGCCGGGACGTGCCCGGCGCGCTCGCCCTCCTGAACGATCAGCTGCGGCGCCGGTAGGCGTACCCGGCGAGCGGGCCGAACACCGCCAGGAACCCCGCCGACCACAGCAGCGTCATCGTCGCCGGATGCGCGACCGGGCCGCCGAGCAGCAGCCCGCGCGCGGCCTCCACCGCATCGCCGACCGGGTTGACCTTGACCCACGCCTGGAGCCAGCCCGGGAGCGTCGAGGTCGGCGCGACCATGTCGGTGCCGAACGCAAGCGGGAAGATCCCGAGGAACGCCACCGACTGCACGATGGTCTCCTCCCTGACCAGCACGCCGATGAGCACGTTGAGCCAGCCGAGCGAGAAGCCCAGCGCGGTGGCGAGCCCCACCGCCGCGAGCGCCGGCCCGAGACCGGTCTGGACGCGGAAGCCCATCAGGTAGCCGGTCGCGAACAGCACCGCGGCAGCGAGCACGTAGCGGACCAGGTCGCCGAGGACGATGCCGACCAGCGGCGCGGACCGCGCGATCGGCAGGCTCCGGAAGCGGTCGAAGACCCCCTTCTTGATGTCGGTGTTGATGTTCAGCCCGGTCGCCAGCATCCCGGCGAGGAGCATCGTCATCACGAGCACGCCGGGGAAGACGTACTGCAGGTACGCGTGCGTGGAGCCGGACACCGCGCCGCCGAACAGGTACACGAACAGCAGCAGGAAGACGACCGGCATGAACAGCGCGTCGCTGAGCACGCCGGGGTTGCGCCTCGTCTTGGTCAGGCTGCGGCCGGCGAGCAGCAGGCTCTGCCGCACCAGCCGGTGGCGGGTCCGCGCGGCGGGGCGCGCGGACGTCTTGATCGCGATGTCGGTCACGCCGCCCTCCCTTCCCGGGAGCCGGGCTCCTCGCGCGTGCCGTGGCCGGTCAGGGTGCGGAACACCTCGTCCAGGCTCGGGAGCCGGAGCGACAGTTCGGCGACGGCGATCCCGGCGGCCTCCAGGCGCCGGACGGCCTCGGCGAACGCCGCGCCGCCGTCGCCCATCACCGGAACCGTGACGACGTCCCGCCGGGGCGGGTCGACCTCCCGTCCCGACACCGCGCGCAGGATCGCGGCGGCCTCGCCCACCCGGCCGGGGTCGCGGGGCCGGACGGTGATCGTCTGCCCACCCGCGATCCCCTTCAGCGCGGCGGGCGTGCCGGTCGCGATGACGGTCCCGCGGTCGATGACGGCGATCTCGTCGGCGAGCGCGTCGGCCTCCTCCAGGTACTGCGTGGTCAGCAGGACGGTCCCGCCGTCCCGCGTCATCGACCGGATCAGCCGCCACGCCTCCTCGCGGCGGCCCGGGTCCAGGCCCGTCGTCGGCTCGTCCAGGCAGATCACCGCCGGCCGTCCGATCATGCTCGCCGCGAGGTCGAGGCGGCGCCGCATCCCGCCGGAGTAGCCCGACACGCGGCGCCCGGCGTCCTCGGCCAGCCCGAACCGCTCCAGCATCTCGGCGGCCCGGGCCCGCGCCTCCGCCTTGCGCAGGCCGAGGAGCCGCGCGATGAGGACGAGGTTCTCCGCCGCGGTGAGGTCCTCGTCCACCGACGCGTACTGCCCGGTGAGGCCGATCAGGTCCCGCACCTTCGCGGCCTCCCGGACGACGTCCAGCCCGTGGACCTCCGCCCGCCCCCCGTCGGGCCTCAGCAGTGTCGCGAGGATCCGTACGGCGGTCGTCTTCCCCGCCCCGTTCGGCCCGAGGACGCCGAGCACGGTGCCCGGCCGGGCCGCGAGGTCCACCCCGGACAGCGCGGTCGTCTTCCCGAATCGTTTGACCAGGCCCTCCGCCTGGAACGCGTAGCTCATGCCGCCGAGGCTGCCGGGCCGCGCTCACAAACCGCTCACACGCCGTCCGGCGGGATCGCGGGCGGCGGGTCAGTTCATGTCGAACTTGACCTTCTGCCCGTCCACCGAGGTGACCCGGATCCGCACCTGGCCGACCTGGACGGTCTTGCCCACCGGGGCCTTGGTCGGCGGCGAGCCGTCGGCCGACACGGTCATCCCGTCGCCCCCGATCTGGGTGATGGACAGGTCGACGTCGCTGACCTCGATGCTCTGCCCCGCGCCGGACACGGTCACGTGGCAACTGCCGTTCTTGCACGAGTAGGAGTTGCTCTGGCAACCGGTGAGTGCGAGCGCGCCCCCGAGCGCCAGCACGGGGAGAACTGCCCAACGCTTCATTTGTGCCCCCTTGGTCGAGCGTTTGGCATTACAGATGCGCGCGCTCGCCCAACGGTTCCCGTAATGCGCGGTCAGCCGCCGGGGAGGGAGAGGTGCCGGGGGTTCGCGACGGTCAGCTTGTCGGTCACCGAGGCCCGTACCGCGGCCACGACCTCGTCCATCCGGTCGTCGAGGGCGCCTTCGCGGATGGCCTCCGCCAGCTCCGCGTCGGTCGCGCATCCCAGGGTCTTCAGCCGGTTCTGGTGGGCGGCCCTGTGGGCGTCGCCGAGGAGGAGTTCCCTTCGCGCGATGCGGAGGGCGGACGCGGCGACGCGGGCATGGAAGCGGAGCCGGTCGTCGGGCTGTTCGGCCTCCGCCAGGAACGCGCCCACCGCGTCGATCAGGGCGTGCGCGTCCGGCCGGTCGTGCGGTGCGTTGTCCGGTGTCTCCGCGCCTTCGAGCGGATCCCGCACGGCGGCCGGCTCCGTCAGTCCCAGGGCCAGGAGCAGGTCGTGCTCCTGCTCGCAGACCTTCCGTCCCAGGACGGCGTACTCGATCGACGGATCCGTGCCGCTGAGGAAGCGCTCGGCCTGGTGGCGGCACAGGATCGTCCAGCGGAGGGTGCCGTACACCTCCCACCAGTGGAGCTCTTCGAGCGTGGGCGGGGTGCCTCCGGCGTCGGCGTAGCCGGCGAGCAGGTCTTCCCGGGTTCCGAACCCACCGGCGGGGTGCGGGGAACCGAACCGCCAGGCCTTCACGCAGAGCCAGCCGAGGTCCTCGGCGGGGTCGCCGAGGTGGGTGAGCTCCCAGTCCAGGACGCCGGTCACCCCGGTGGGAGAGATCATCAGGTTGCCGTTGCGGAAGTCGCCGTGCACGACCGTCCGGCGCCCGGGCGGGGGACGGTGGTCGCCCAGCCAGCGCAGCGCCAGCTCCACGGCGGGACGGGCCTCGAACGCCGCGTAGTGCTCGGTGAGCGCGCCCAGGGCGTCGTCGTCGGGCAGGCCGGGAACGGGCGACATCGTGTGCAGGCGGGCGAGGATGCCGCCCAGCTCGCGGGCCAGTCCGGGCCGGACGTCCGCGAAGCGCTCGTCGCGCAGGAGCCGCCGCGGGATCGTCTCCCCGGACAGCCGCTCCATGATCATGTAGGGCGCGCCGTCCAGGTCGTCGCCGTGGTCGGCCAGCCCCGGCACCGGGACACCGGCCTGCGCCGCCGAGGCGAGCAGGCCCGCCTCGCGTCCCATCGCCGTGGGGTCGAGGGAACCGGGCGGGTCGCGGCGCAGGATGAGGGGGCGGCCGCCCGCGTCGAACGACCAGGTCTCCCGGCTGGCGCCGCCCGACAGCCGGCGCAGCCCGGTGACCTGCGCGCCGAGCCGGTCCGCCAGCGCGGCGGCGAGATCGCGGGTCGGTTCCATGGCTCTCCTAGTCGGGCAGGCCGAGGGCGCGGACGCTGAGCAGGTCGAGGGTCTCCAGGAGGCGTTCGGCCCCCTGCGGGTCGCTGCCCTGGACGATCCACAGGTACAGGGAGTGGTCGACCATCGTGGCGAGGGCGCCCGCCGCCGTCTCCGGGTCGAGGTCGGACGGGACGAGCCCGTCGCGCTGCCAGCGCGCGATCACCCGCGCGGAGCGCGCCACCGAGGAGGCCCGGTGCTTGCGCCGCAGCTCCTGGAACTCCTCGTTGAAGGTGGCGACCTGCTCGATGATCGCCATCATCCGGGCGTTGCGCAGGTACGCCTCGTAGTAGGCGCGGTTGGCGCGGCGGACGCGGTCGGCGGGACCCGGCCCCGCGGTCGGTGCCGGCGCGTGGTCGGTCATCTCCTCGAACAGCCGGTCGGCGACCTCCAGGAACACCGCTTCCTTGGTCGGGAAGTAGGTGTAGAAGGAGCCGTAGGCGACCCCCGCGTGCCGGGTGATGTGCGCGACGCGGGTCTCCAGGAAGCCGCGCTCCTCGAACACCTCGCGGGCGGCGGCGAGCAGGCGCTCCCGCGTCCGGGCGCCGCGCTCGGTGAGCGGCCGGCCGCCGGGATCGTCGCCGCTTCCCATCGCCGTGGTCCCTTCGCCGGGGGTTGACAACCCGATGTCCGCAGGAACAGGATCCGAGCATCGGCCAACTTGATATGACTGTCAAGTCAACTTCCGTGGCGCGCTCCCGCCGCAAGGAGGTTCCATGAACACCGAGTTCGAACTGGGCGGCGTCAACCATCTGGCGCTGGTGTGCTCGGACATGAAGCGCACCGTCGACTTCTACTCCGGCGTCCTCGGCATGCCGCTGATCAAGACCATCGAGCTGCCGGGCGGCATGGGGCAGCACTTCTTCTTCGACTGCGGCGGCGGCGACTGCGTGGCGTTCTTCTGGTTCCCCGACGCCCCGGACGGCGTCCCCGGGATCTCGGCCCCCAAGGGGCGGCCCGAGGAGGGCGAGCTGCTCAGCGCCGTCGGGTCGATGAACCACGTCGCGTTCCACGTCCCGGCCGAGAAGTTCGACGAGTACCGGCGGCGGCTCAGGGACAAGGGCGTCACCGTCAGCCCCGTCCTCAACCACGACGACAGCCCGCTGGGCATCTCCCGCGACGTGAACGAAGGCGTCTTCGTCCGGTCGTTCTACTTCCAGGACCCGGACGGGATCCTCCTCGAGTTCGCCTGCTGGACGCGCACGTTCGACGACTCCGACGTCTCCCACGAACCGAAGACCGCCGCCGACCGTACCGCCGGGAAGGAAGCGCATGCCGCGACTGCGTGAGGTGCCGCGCGCCGAAGTCACCGACGAGCAGATCCTCTTCTTCTACGACCGCCTCTTCGCGCCCGACCGCGACCCGGCCGTCGACCACGGCACCGCGACCGGCTCGCCCGGCGACTGGTGGACGGTGTTCGCCCAGTCCCCGGACGTGTTCCGGCACGCCGTCCGCGGCTTCGCCCTGTACCGGAACGCCGACCTCGACCCCGTCCTGCGCGAGCTCGGCCAGTGCCGGGCCGGGTGGGCGCGCGGCAGCCAGTTCGTCTTCTCCCAGCACTGCAAGCAGATGCGCGCCCTCGGCATGCCCGAGGAGAAGATCGAGTCGATCCCGCACTGGCAGACGGCCGACTGCTACTCGCCCCTCGAACGCGCCGTGCTCGCCTACACCGACTGCCTCGTCCTGGACGGCGGGCGCGTCCCCGACGCCGTCTTCGAGGTGCTCCAGAAGCACCTGCCGGACAAGGAGATCCTCCAGCTCACCTACATCACCTGCATGTACGAGATGCACGCGACGATGTCGCGGGCGCTGCGGCTTGAGTTCGACGACCGCCCCGAGCCGGTCGTCGAGGTCGCGGCGCCCGAGGGATACGGAAGCCGCGACATCTCCTCCGACCTGACAGGGGAGGGCTGATGCTGTTCCCCGTGCCCGACCGGGTCCGGGACGTCCGGGACGCCGTCCACGCCTTCATGACCGAGCGTGTCGAACCGGCCGAGCCCGCGCTCAACGCCGGTGACCGCGAGAAGCTCCTGAAACTCCGCCAGGAGGCGAAGGACGAGGGCCTCTGGGCACTCGGCCACCCCACCGAACTCGGCGGCGGCGGCATGCCGTTCCTCGACTACGTCTACGTGAACGAGGTCCAGGGGCGCAGCGAGTGGGGGCAGCTCGCCCTCGGCACGTTCACCCTCCAGGACTCGCTCATGCTGCACAAGTACGCGAGCCCCCGCTGGCGCGAGCGCTACCTCGCCCCGATGGTCGCGGGCGAGGTCTCCCCGAGCTTCGCGATGACCGAGCCCGCCTATGCGGGCTCCGACCCGACCCAGCTCCGGACGAAGGCCGTCCTCGACGGCGACCACTGGGTCATCAGCGGCCGCAAGTGGTTCACCACGGGCGCCGGTGAGGCCGCCTACACCACGGTCATGTGCCGCACCGAGCCCGAGGGCACGGCCCCGCACCGCTCCTTCAGCATGATCGTCGTCCCGACGGACACGCCCGGCTACGAGATCGTCCGCGAGACGCCCGTCCTCGGCCTGAACGGCGGCCACTACGAGGTCGCCTACAACGACGTCCGGGTCCCGGCGGACAACCTCCTCGGCCCGCGCGGGCACGGCTTCGTCATCGCGCAGGAGCGGCTCGGCCCCGGCCGCATCTTCCACTGCATGCGCTGGCTCGGCCAGGCCCAGCGCGCCTTCGAGCTGATGTGCGCCCGCCTCGGGTCCCGCGTCGCGTTCGGCGAGCCGCTCTCGGGGAAGCAGCTGATGCAGCAGCACGTCTTCGACTCCTACACCGAGATCCAGGCCGCCCGCCTGCTCACCCTCCAGGCCGCCGAGCAGATCGACGCGGGCGACCAGGCCCGCATCGAGATCGGCGCCATCAAGGTGGTCGGCGCCCGCATGCTGCACAACGTCATCGACCGCGCCATCCAGGTCCACGGCGCCGCCGGCCTCACCGACGACACCCCCCTGTCCCGCATGTACCGCCACGCCCGCGAGGCCCGCATCTACGACGGCCCCGACGAGGTCCACATCCAGAGCACCGCCAAACGCATCCTCAAGAAACTCGGCTGAGCCGCCCGCCCGGACCTGCGACCGCTCACGCGGGTCCGGGCGGTACGGGGATCAGGCGGTGGTCATCAGGCGGTGGTCAGCTCGGTGAGGTCCGCGAGGACTTCCGAGGCGGTGATCGCGTCCAGTTCGGAGAACGGCAGGGACCGGGGCTCGGTCCGCCAGTTGAGGCGAGTGTCCTGGTTGAGCCACACGCGGTCGATCCGCTGCTCGGGCCAGTGTCCGATGTCTCCCACGACGATGCCCGGATCGACGTTGACGACGAGGGCCCGGCCCCCGGGCACTTCCCGGAGGACCGCGACCTGGATGCCGTTGTCCTCGGCGCTGCCCCGCTGCCATCCGCGCCGCTCCAGGCCGACCAGCCTGCCGACCGGCACCGCGGCGCCGTGGAAGCGGCCCAGCTCGGTGCCCGCGCGCTCGTTCCCGGTCAGCGCGTACGTGGGGCGGCTCAGCTGCGGGAAGGGCTGGTTGATCTCGTAGGCGTCGAACACCTCGGCCCACGCCTCAAGATCGCCGGCCAGGTGGAGCGGGTGGGCCACCCCCACCCGGGCCGTCCCGGGCAGGACCAGCTCGTCGTCCTGAAGGTCGGCGAGCGATCCGTCCTCGGCGACGCGGAACGCGCGGCCCTCCTCGTTGATCCACACCAGCCGCCGGGCGATGTGCCGCACCAGCGGATGCCCGACGACGAGAGTGCGGAACTCCTCGACGCTCCAGCGGTACCGTACGACCATGGCTCGTTCGAACCGCCGGAGCCGTTCGTCTGCCACGGTCCGGACGTCCTTCTTCAGGGCGGCGAACCGCCGGTAGGCGGCCGGGGCCAGGTCGTGGTGGTCGCGGACGCCCGGCTTGGGGAGGCCGGTGCGCCGCCGGCCGGTGCCGTCGACGATGTACGGCCTGAGCCGCTCGTCGAAGCCCGCGGTGAAGGAGCGCGGGCCGTAGTCGAGGACCATCTCGCCCCGCTCGTCCAGCCCGAAGTCGGGGACGAGCCGGTCGCCCAGCTGCTCGGGGCTCAGCCCGAGACCTTCGGCCAGGAGGTCGAGCCGCTCCTGCGCCTTCTTCCTGAGACCCTTGTACTTGACCTTGGTGGCCGTGTCGTGGAGGTGCATGAGCGCCACATCGCTGCCGATCGCGAGCAGGACGTCCAGGCCCTTGACCGCCTTGCCGTGCCCGCCGTCGCCCGGCCAGGCCTGGATTACCGGCGTGAACCTGCGCACCGTCTCGTCGCCGCCGAGCAGCCCCAGGGCCGTCAGGACCCAGCCGAGGTCGTCTACGGCGTAGCTCTGCTCGCGCAGGCCCGACGACTCGAACAAACGCCAGGCGAGTGCGGCGAGCGAGGCGGGGGTGCAGATCTCCTTGACGACGTCGACGCCCGCGTACGGCTTGTCCGGCGTGGAGACGCAGAGCATGGTGACGATGTGGTCGACCGCGTCGGCGGGAAGCGCCCGGCCGCTCTCCCGGAGGAGCACTTGGGGGAGGATGTACGGGTCCTGCCAGACGGGGCGCCGCGGCATCTCGGCCGGAAGATCGTCCAGGGGGTCGGCGGCGAGCAGCGCTCCGACGGCTTTCGCGGCCTTGGTGCCGTACTCGCCGGCCACTTCGAGGATTTCTTTCTCCCCTTCGACCCCGGCAACGTTCCGAAGGGCGCGCTCCGCCTTGAAACGCTGCGGGCCGGCCTTCCCCAGCGCGACGGGAACCAGGGCACGGATCTTCGCCCGTCCCTCCGGCTCACCCGGCTCCCCGGCGGCCGGCGGTTCGAGTCCCTTGACGGTCACCCGCTTGAACCGGGGGCGCTCGCGTGTCCACGGCGGCTCCACCAGCAGCCGCGGCAGGGAGTCCGCCGCGGCCTCCGGCGCCCATCCGGCGGCCGACTCGCCGATCGACTCGACCACTCCGCGCGCCTTCGCGGACAGCTGCGGCAGAACCGCCGCGGTGACGTCGGGCCGGGTCGCCACATGGTCGCGCAGCAGCCGGACGGCGTAGGAGGAGATCGGCGCCGGGCCGAACGCGGCCGCCTCGCCGAGCAGCCGCAGTGCCCGCCGGGGATGGCGGCGGGCCGTCTCGATCACGGCCCTGTGCACGTGCGGCCGGTCGAGGCGCTCCACCGGAAGCCGGAACGCCTCGTCCGTCGCCAGGACGCCCAGTGCCCGCAGCAACCCGTACGGGTCGCGTCCGGTCGCGGTCTCTTCGTCAGCGACGGTGGCCAGCGTCGAAGCCAGCGCGGGACCGACGCCCTCGACGGCCGTGGGGAGCACGCCCGGTCTGCCGTCGAGCCAGTACCACCCGCTCTGCGCGGCGAGCAGCGTGGCGAGCTGGTCGGCCGTCCCCATCGTGCACAGCACCATCATCCAGGTGTGCGGCTGCAAGCGGGGCAGGCCGGCACAGAGCTCGTCGACCCATGCGGTCTGCGTCGGCACCAGGTACGCGGCGGCCAGGCGGCGCATGCCGTCGTGGCGGCGCTCGCCCAGCATGTCGACGGCCCGCTGGTACTCCGACTCGTCGGCGGCCGCGAGGAATGCGCGCACCCGGGCCGCGGCCAGTTGGAGGCAATCCAGCCCACGGTTGTAACCGGGGTCTTGCTTGTCCAGACGGCGGAGCCGGAGATGGCGTCCCCTCTCTCGCTCCCGCCAGCCGTAGCCTTCGACGAAGACGCCGCTCAGCTCGACCGTGGCGGCGGCGGCGAACACCAGGCCGTGCTCGGCGATCCACGCGTCCGCGAAGGTGGCGAACGTTTCCTCGTCGTAGACGTAGTCCTCCCTGAGCGGCCATTCCGCGGCGAGGCAGGCCGCGATGACGGCGGCTCCCTGAGGGTTCGCCTCGCCCCGCAGGTATGCGCGGGCGGACTCGACCAGGCCTCCAGGGCTTTGCGGAGAGGCCAGCAGATGGTCGATCTCGTCGCGCGTCTCCTTCGTCCACCGCTGAACGGCGGAGACGGCGTCCCCGTCGAGTTCGAGCGGGGGCCCGGGCGTCCCGCCGCGACGTGGATGGAAAGCGGCGCGCCAATCGTCAGGAATGACGAGAGAATTCTCGTTCTGCGGCATGCGGAGCAACATAGTGGCGTCGCCCGACAGAATCAGGAAAGCACGGACCGTCCCACTACCAACCAGCGGTAAGAGGAGTAACGCGCCGAAAAACGGCGAGCCGGAAACGACTGCGACCTGCTGATTTCCTCTACCTCGGCCGTCGCGTTTCAGCCGGCTTGGTCGAGGCGGGTGGCGTCGTAGGACTCGCGGGCGTCGAGTAGTTCGTCCCAGTGCTGGTCGGTCCAGGCGCAGGCGGCCGCCATCGGTTCGAGCATGCTGCGGCCCAGCGGGGTCAGTTCGTACTCGACGTGCGGGGTGGCCTCGGCGTAGACGGTGCGCTTGACCAGTCCGTCCCGTTCGAGGGAGCGCAGCGACTGGGTGAGGACCTTGGGAGTGACGCGGCTCAGGGGCACGCGCAGTTCGGAGAAGCGGCGCGGCCCGTGCTCAAGGCAGCGGATGACGAGCGCCGCCCACTTGTCGCCGAAGCGGATCGGATTGAGCGAGGACGGGCACAACTCGTCGAACATGTCGGCGGGCAGCGGTTCCCTCATGGCCTCACGATAGCCGGTATCCCGGCGGTAACCGCGGCCGCCGCTAACGTCGGCGAACCGGCCGGGCACACGGGCTCCGGCCCTGGTGAGAGGCGGTTCGTCGTGAACATCGTGATCTTCGGCGCGGGAGGAAGGGCCGGGCGGCGGGCCGTCGCCGAGGCGCACCGGCGCGGCCACCGGGTCACCGCCGTGGTGCGCGACCCGGCACGCCACACCGACCTGGCCGGCGCGCAAGTGGCGGCGGGCGATGTCACCGACGCGGCCGGCATCCAGCAGACGGCCGCCGGGCATGACGCCGCCATCAGCGCGGCCGCGGACCTGTCCGTGCCGCCGCACGACTTCTTCACCACCTCGGCCCGGGCCCTGGCCACCGGCCTGGCGAAAGCGGGCGTCCCGCGCCTGGTGCTGGTCGGTCTCGCATCGATCCTTCCGGGGGCGTCCGGCGCTCCCCTGATGGACGAGCCCGGCTACCCCAACGAGTACCGCTCCTTCTACCTCGGCCATGCGGCGGGCCTGGACGAGCTTCGGGCCAATGACCTCGATTGGGCCTACGTGGCCCCCGCGGGCGACTTCGACCACGCCGGCGCGCCCACCGGCCGGTACCGGATCGCCGATCACGGAGACCCGGCAAGCCGGATCACCTACCAGGACTTCGCGATCGCACTGCTCGACGAGATCGAAACACCCCGCCACCACCGCGCCGCCGTCAGCGTCCGGGAGGCGTGATACCCGCGGTCCGCGAATACGCGGTTCACCAGGAGCGCACCACCCGGAAATCCCAGGTGGTCCTCCTGGAATCCGTCGAGGGCGACCCCGAGCCTTCCGCACTTCGGGCCCGTTCAGGGTTGCAGGAGGAAGAGCTTTCGGTCGACGCGGTCGAAGGCGCCGCCGCGGCCGAAGACCAGGCCGGTGGCGAAGTCGACCAGGCGCTTGGCGTCGCCATCCGGGAGGTCGGTCAGGTCCATGAGCACGGGGACGCCCTTGCGGAAGTAGTGCCCCACGTACAGGACCTCGTTGTAGTTCTGGGGACGCAGCGACTTGACCACGCACCCAGTCTGCCCGGCGCCCTCCCCGGGTCAAGTGACCCACGCCACAGGAAAGAGAACTCTCGCGATTGTCGATCCGGCGGTCCCGTGCTCGACGCGTTGATGACGAGAGAGGGGATCGACATGGGTAAGCACGCGAATGTCCAGGAGTACGTGGCGGACGTGCCGGAGGGGCTGCGCGACGTCCTGGAGAAGGCGCTCGCGGTGGTCAACGAGGCAATGCCCGGGATCGAGCCCGCGCTGTGGCACGGCCAGCCGACATGGAGCATCGGAAAGAAGCCCGTGTGCTTCCTCAAGGCGTATCCGAAGTACGTGACGTTCGGCTTCTTCAAGGGCCAGCTCATCGAGGACGGGGCGGGTCGCCTGGAGGCCATGTCCAGGCAGATGGCCGGCGCGAAGCTGCGCGGCCTGGACGACGTCGACGCGCCCCTGTTCGCCGACTGGGTGAAGCAGGCGTGCGCGCTGGAAAACGACGTCAAGGATGCTTGACGTCAAGGTCACTTGACGTTCACACTCGAACCATGGTCACTCCAGATGGGATCGAGCGAGACATCACGCTGACGAGCGCGGCGGCCCGGTACGACGAACTGTGGGTCCAGGACGCCGTCGGCGAACCGCCGCTCCGGCGCGAGGAGGTCCTCGAACTCCTCGCGCTGGGGGAGGTGATCGCGCGGAAGGCGGTCTACGGACGGCAGCTGGCCGTCCGCTCGGCCCGCCGCGCGGGCGCCTCCTGGGCGCAGATCGGCGCCGCCATGGGCGTCAGCAAGCAGGCCGCCTGGGAGGCCCACGGCAAGTGGATCGACGACCAGGCCGAACAGAACCGCCGCAGCGACTACCAGGGCCTGGACGAGGACCAGGTCGCCGCCGCCCGCCACCTCGCAGGCGACGTGAACCAATAAGCCCCCAAAGGGAAGCACCCCACTCAACGGCGTGACACCCAAACCAGAGCGACCGCCCCAACCCGAACGCCCGCCACAAAACCGCCGGCCCGCGCGCTCGCGATCAGATCCGACCGAGGCAGAATCTGCTCGCGAGCGAAGCCTTGGCAAAACGAGCAAGCCCGGCTGCTCCCAAGCCATGCCTGACGAGCAGACCGAACCACCGGACGCACCGACCTTGGCCCCCGCCGTAACCCCGCGACGACCTCAATGGTTGCGATCGCGTCCGAAGGCAGTTTCGAGCTTGCGAGAAACTGATCGCGCAGCGAGCCGCAAGGCGAGCCGGAGCGATGCCAGCGATCGCCCGCGGTTCTCGACGATGGAGGGCCGCTAGGCCCGAAGGAGGAGAGGGCCGCCAGAGTTTCTGATCGTTACAGGTGGGAAATCTGTGTGCTAGAGGGAACGGAGGCGATTGGCATGGAGGTCGTTCTTGAAATGACCCTGCCTAGGAACGCGGAGAGCGCTCCGCTGGTGCGGCACACGCTCGACGCCTCCCTCCGCGGGCTCGGAGTGGGTTCCGAGATCCGTGCCGATATAGCGCTCGCGCTGGGTGAGGCGTGTGCGAACGTCATCCAGCATGCCGCGGCCGGAATGGAGTACGAGGTCCGGGCGCGGATGGACGGGGCGCGGTGCGTCGTGGACGTCATCGACGGGGGCACGGTGGACGGGGCGGACGGGGCCGCGGGGTGGGAGCGCGTTGAGGTGCCGTCGCTGGCCGAGCACGGGCGGGGGCTGCTGCTGATGCGCGCGTTCACGGAGGACGTGCAGATCGCGGGGCGCGCTCACCGGAACGGTTCGATCGTGCATTTCGAGAAGTCGTTGGCGAACTGAGGGACATGCGACGGCCCGGCGGGCATCCGCCCGCCGGGCCGTGGATTGCGGGACGGTCAGCCGGTGACCGGCAGGTCGTGCTTGACCGGGGTCGGCGCGGGCGCCTCGGACGGGCCGTGCGCCGGGCCGGCGGCCTTGCCGCAGGTGGCGGACGCGACCCGGACGGCGCCCTTCTTGCCGGGCAGGGCCAGCTCCATGCCGGTGACGGCGAGGCGGCCGTCGGGCATGCGCTGCTGCTTGTTGAGGGTCAGGGCCGTCCGGCCGAGGCCCTGCACGTCGACGGGGATGGTGGTGTTGGGCGGCGGGCTGGCGTCCAGCCGCCGGCCGGCGAGCGTGGCGCGGGCGAGGTGCGCGGCGCCGCTTCCGGCGGTGCACTTGGCGCTGACGGCGTCCGCCATCAGCTTCGCGGACGGGACGGCCAGGCGCGCTACGGACGAGCTGGCGCGGTCGGGCGCGGCCTTGACGTCCAGCGCGGACGCCTTGACCAGGTCGGTGTGGGCCTCGCGGAGCAGGCTCTTGCTGACCGGGCCCGTGCTGGACGAGACGGCGGGTATGGGCGGGATGGCGATCGGGCCGGTGGCCGTCAGCCCGTACGCGGAGCCTTCGCCCCCGGGCGCGGCGGCGAAGGCCGTCGCCGAGGCCGGGGCCGCGACGAGTCCGGTGGCCAGGAGCCCGGCCGTGGCGAGGCGCTTCGTGGCATGGATGTGACGCATGGACTTACTCCGATTCTCGCGAGAGTTGAGGACGGTGCCGGCCGGTCAGGCCGTGATGAACACCAGGGAACCGAGCGGGACCCGGGAGAGCGCCTTGAGCGCGTCCGCGGGCACCCGCACGCAGCCGTGCGAGACGGCCTTGCCGAACACCGAGGCGTCGGGCCAGCCGTGCAGGGCGACGGTGCCGGGGCCACCGCCGAAGGTGTCGAGTGTCGCCGAGTGGGTACCGAGAGGCAGGACGATCGGGCTCGGCGTCTTCTTCGCCGGGGCGAGCGTCGCCATGATGAACGTCCGGCCGGCGGGCGTCGGCGTCCTGTCGCCGCCGACCGCGACCGGCCAGCGGCCCACGCGGCGTGCGGACTTCTCCAGGACGAGCCGCTTGCGGGTGAGGTCGATGCGGACGGTGTAGGGCGTGCGCGCGGTCGTCAGCGCGGTGCCGGGAATCCAGCCGGTCGCCCCGTTCGGGCGGCTCGGCAGGAGCACCCTCCGCCAGTCGCCCGACGTCTCCACCACGGGCACCCACGTGGGGCCGCCCAGTTCGGTGGTGGGAAGGGTGGCGAAGCGGTGTCCGGCCGGACGGTCGAACACCGGCGCCGGGCTCGTCGGGTGGACGACGAGGCCGTCGGTGGCCCCGTCGGGCATGGTGTCGGCGGGTGCGCCGGAGAGGGTCTTGAAGGTCGTCGCGTCGGGGACCTTGGCGGATGCGGCGGTGCCTCCGCCCTTGGTTCCGGTCGTGTCGCCGCTCTTGGTCCCGGCGGACGCCGCGCTGTGCCCGGTGGAGGAAGCGCCGCATCCGCCGGCCGAAAGGAGCAGAGCGGCGGTGAGCCCGCCCGCGGTGACGGCGCGCAAGGAATGCCGAGGGGCACGTGTTCTCGCCATGAGCCGGGATGTTAGTAGTGGTGGTGACGGCCGTACGGGGAATGGCGAAAACGTTCCAGAGGCCGCCATTGTAAATGTAGATAACGTTCTATTTGGAAGGCGTTTTGCGGAGGGTCACGGCTTTTCACGAAAAACGGATTTCATGGACGGGTCAGGCGAGCATGGAGAGGGAGCCGCCGTCGTCGTCCGGCCGGGTGGCGGCCTCGCGGAACTCGGCGAGGCCCCACAGCAGCGCGGCCTGCGCGGGCGCGGGCATCTCGGCCAGCACGCGGGTGAGGTCCTCGCGCCGCCGGAGCCGGAGCCGGTCGAGGAGCGCCTGCCCGTCGGAGCTCAGCCGTACGCTGACCTGGCGCCGGTCGCGGCCCGGGTCGCGGGACAGCAGCCCGGCGGCCTCCAGCCGGTCGCACAGCCGGCTCGCCGACGACACCAGCGCGCCGAGCTCGCCCGCGAGCCTGCTGATGTTGACCGGGCCCCGCTCCAGGACGAACAGCGCACGCAGTTGCGTGGACGGAATAGGGACATCCGGGGCATTGTGGGCGCGCGACCACACGTCCACGAGGGTGGACGCCGCATCGTCGAGCGCGGCCGCGGTCTCCGCGGCGCCCTCACCCGACGTGGCCACCATGCCCTCCACTGTTACATATGACGTCGCCCACGGCATCCCGGGACCTGCGGGTCCGCCGGCCGCCGGGGCCGTGCGGCGACGAGGCGAGGATCGAGATGCACGGTGCACCCGTTGAGGACCAGCCGTTCGAGGCGGCCAGGAAGGCGATCTGGGCGGCCCCTCCGAACGAGGTGATCTCCGTCGCGGCCGAGTCGCTCGACCGGCACGCCGGCGTCGTCGACGCCGAGGTCCTGGTGATCGACTACCGCCAGACGTTCCTCGTCAGGACGCTGTCCACCGGCGACGACGTCCCGGTCGACAACACGCCCCCGGGGCGGGCGTTCGCGTCGCAGCGGACCGTCCGAGAGGACGGCGGCGGGCTCGCCCACCTGCCGCTGACCGTGAAGGGGGAGCGGATCGGGGTCCTGTCTGTGCGGCTCCCGGACGGCGGGCCGCCCTGGCTGGACGACTTCGCCGGCGTGCTCGCCCGCGCTCTCAAGATCGCCGACCAGGCCACCGACATGTACCGGCGCATGCGGCGGCGGACGCGGCTGACGCTGGCCGCCGAGATGCAGTGGGACCTGCTGCCCGCGCCCGCCTACCAGTCGTCCGAGCTCTGCTTCGCGGGGCAGCTGGAGCCCGCGTACGCGGTGTGGGGCGACTCGTTCGACTGGGCCACGTCCGTCGGGCGGTTCACGCTGACCGTCAGCAACGGGATGGGGTCGGGCACGGAGTCCGCGGAGCTCACCCATCTCGCGATCAGCGCGCTGCGCAACGCCCGCCGCTCCGGCGGCGACATCGTCGAGCAGGCCGAGCTCGCCGACGAGGCGGTGTTCGGCCGGCACCGGGGCGAGCGGCTCGTGGACGCGCTGCTGCTGGAGTTCGCGCTCGCCGACGGGCGGGTCCGGGCCATTGACGCCGGTTCGCCGATGATCCACCGGATGCGGGACGGCGCCGCGGAGCGGCTCGGGTTCGAGGCGCAGATGCCGCTCGGGATGTTCGGCGACACCCGCTACGTGCCCCAGGAGTTCGCCGTCGAGCCGGGCGACCGGCTGGTCATCGTCAGCGACGGCGTCCACGGCGCCCGCTCGCCCGCCGGGGCCCTCTACGCGGAGGCCGGGCTGCTCCAGGCGATGCGCGCCACCCGCTTGCAGGAGCCGCCGGAGGCCGTCCGCACCATGGTCCGGCACTATGTCGGCTTCCACGAGGGCGCCGCGCCCGCGGACGACGCCGTGATCGTGTGCGTCGACTGGACCGGGCCGACGCCGGAGGTCGCCGCCCGGAAGGCTTGAGGCCCCTCCACCCGGCGGACGGCCGAGGCGCTCGACCTGTCAGGCGGGGCCGGGCGCGCCCTCACTCATCCGGATCCGCGTCGCCGGTCGAGGGCTGGGCGGGCAGCGTCCAGCGGAACGTCGTCCCCGGGGCGTCGCCGTGCTCGTCGGTGTCGAGCCAGATCCGCCCGCCGTGGTACTCGACGATCTTCTTGCACAGCGCCAGGCCGATGCCCGTGCCGGAGTACTCCTCGCGCGCGTGCAGCCGCTGGAAGATGAGGAAGATCCGGTCCGCGTACTGGGGCTCGATGCCGATGCCGTTGTCGGTGCAGCCGAACTCCCACTCGTCCCCGGCGCGGCGGACGTCGATGGCGACGCGGGGCGGGACGCCCTCCCGGCGGAACTTGATCGCGTTGCCGACGAGGTTCTGGAACAGCTGGACCAGCTGGGTGCGGTCGCCGGGGACGTCGGGCAGCTCCGGCACGTCCACCTCGGCGCCGGTCTCCTCGCGCAGCGTGGAGAGGTTGTCGAGCGCCTGCCGGACGACGTCGTCGAGGTCGACGGAGTCCTCGGGGCGCGCCGTCCGCCCGACGCGGGAGAAGCTGAGCAGGTCGTTGATCAGGGCCTGCATGCGCTTGGCGCCGTCCACCGCGAACTCGATGTACTGCTTCCCGCGCTCGTCGAGCTGGTCGCCGTAGCGGCGCTCGATCAGCTGGCAGAAGCTGGCGACCTTGCGGAGCGGCTCCTGGAGGTCGTGGCTGGCGACGTAGGCGAACTGCTCCAGCTCGGCGTTGGATCGGCGCAGCTCCTCCGTCTGCTCGTCGAGCAGGCGGGTCTTGTCCTCGCTGCTGCGCCACTCGTCGATGATCCGGGCGCGCATCGCGTCGATGATCGCCGCCAGCTCGTTGATCTCCGCCGGGCCGGGGACGTCGAGGCGGTGCCCGAAGTCGCCCTGGGAGACGGCGCGGACGCGTCCGGTGAGCGTCGACACCGGCGTCAGCACGGTCCGGCGGAACACCGCGGCGAGCAGCACCGCCGCCACCACGACCATGGCGAGCGCGGCGAACGTGGACCACTGGGCGGTCCGCGCGCGGGAGTTCAGGTCCGCGGCGGCCCGGTCGTGCATCCGGGTGAGGCCGGTCTGCAGCGGCGTCATGTCGCCGCGCGCCTGCACCAGCAGGCGGCTCGCCAGCCGGCTCTCGGCGCGGTCGACGCCCTGCCCGCCGGGCCGGTCGGCGATCCGGTCGGCGAACCCGGCCCGCCAGGCGCGCGAGTCGGCGGTGGCCTTGTCGAGGAGCCGGTCGACATCCTCGTGGCCGGACACCCCGGCGATGAGGCGGCGCATGCGCGCGGCGGACGCCGCCTCCTGGCGCACGGCCGCCCGGTACTGCTCGACGTGCTCGCGCCCGCCCTCCTCGGCGTACGCGCGGATGGCCATGTCCTGGCTCGTGACGGCCGTCGACAGCCGGAACTGCTCCAGCGTCGCGGGGTCGACGCGCTCGATCAGGACGTCGCGGGCCCGCTCGTTCCCGTACAGCGCGGCCCCCGCCTGCACGAACACGGCCAACAGGAGGGCGCCGAGGACGACGGAGCCGATCCAGTAGATCTGGACGAGCCGGACCCGGCCCATGCCGCGCGCCTCGGAGACCTCCGCGCCGGGCAGGACGGCGCCCGGTCCGGAGGGCCGCGGCTCCTCGCCGCTCTCGGCGGACGTCGTGGCGGTCACCGGTCGTCCCCGCGGCTCAGCAGCAGCAGGGCGAGGTCGTCGGCCAGGACGTCCCCGTTCAACCGTTCGGCCTCCGCTATGAGTCCGTCGACGAGCACGTCGCCGCGCCTCCCTTCCTCGTGCGCCGCCTTGGCGAGCTGCAGCAGGCCGCTCAGGTCGAGGTGCCCGCCGTCGTCGCCCGCGTGCCCCTCGATGAGCCCGTCGGTGTAGAGCAGCAGGCCCCACTCGTCGCCGAGCTCCAGGTCGACGGCCGGCCACCGGGCACCGGGCAGCAGCCCGAGCGCCGGCCCCCGGGGCTCGTCGGGGATGGCCTCCACGCCGCCCGGGGAGAAGAACACCGGGCACGGATGCCCGGCCCGGTACACCCGGGCGGCACGCCGGTCGGGCGCGATCGTCAGCATGCAGACGGTCGTGAAGATCTCGTCGCTCCACCGCTCGTGCTGGAGCACGGCGTCGAGCGTGTCGAGGAGCCGCGAGCCGGTGTGCCCGGCGAGGACGAGCGTGCGCCAGGCCATGCGGAGCCGGACGCCGAGGGACGCCTCGTCCGCGCCGTGCCCGCTCACGTCGCCGATCACGGCGTGCACGGCGCCGTCGGCGGTCTCCACGGTGTCGTGGAAGTCGCCGCCGAGCAGGGCGCGGTCGCGTCCCGGCCGGTAGCGGGTGTGGTGCCGCAGCGTCGTGTCGTGCAGGATCGGCACGGGCAGCAGGCCGCGCTCCAGCCGGGCGTTCTCGCGGCTGAGCGCCCGCGCCTCGACGAGCTGCCGCTCGGACTCGTCGGCGCGCTTGCGCTCGATCGCGTAGCTGATCGCCCGGGTGAGCAGCGCGCCGTCCACGTCCTGCTTGACGAGGTAGTCCTGGGCGCCGGCGGCGACGGCAGCCACGCCGACGTGCGCGTCGGCGAGCCCGGTCAGCACGAGGACGGCGGTGGCCGGTGCGTGCTCGCGCACCTGGTGGAGGGCGTCGAGGCCCCGCGCGTCCGGGAGGGACAGGTCGACGATGACGCACTGGATGTCGGGCCGCAGCGCGGCGAGGGCCTCGGCGAGCGTGGCCGCGACGGTGATCCGCAGGCCGGGCTGCGCCTCGGTCAGCAGCTCCTCGAACAGGAACGCGTCGCCGGGATCGTCCTCGACGAGAAGGAGGTGCGGGGAACCGGCGACACCGAGAAGCCGCTCCGCACCGCGACTGGGCATCGCGGCCATGTCTCAGCTCCTTCTGTCCGGCGTGGCCGGGTCGATGTCAGGTGGGAGGCCCTTGCCATCGAGCAAATGTTAGAGGCATCGGGCCCCGGGAGGGCACGCCGAGGTACGAAAGGGCCGCCGGATCGCGCGAATCTGCTCGCCGCCGGGTAACGATGCCGTCCCCCGCGCCACTACCCCGTGACATGACCTGAACGGACGGAGGAGCACGCGGTGGCAGACGAGGCCCCCGATGAACAGCGCTTCACCGCGATCTACGACGAGTGCCGCCAGCGCGTGTGGGCCTACGCCGCCGCCCGCGCCGGGGGACAGGTCGCGGACGAGGTGGTGAGCGAGACCTTCGCCGTGGCGTGGCGGCGCCTCGCCGACGTCCCCGAACCGCCGCTGCCGTGGCTGCTCGGCGTCGCGCGGAACGTGCTGCGCGACGGGCACCGCGCGCAGGTGCGGCGCGAGTCGTTCGCGGCCGAGCTCAGGCGGTGGGCGCCGCGCCAGAAGGGCGACGTCGCCGAGGACGTGGCCGAGCGGCTCGCGGTGCTGCGCGCCATGGCGGCGCTGCCCGAGGGGGACCGGGAGATCCTGATCCTCATCGCCTGGCAGGGCCTGACGCCGCGCGAGGCCGCCGCGGTCGTCGGCTGCTCGCCGGCCGCGCTGCGGGTGCGCCTGCACCGCGCGCGCCGCCGCCTGGTCCGCGCGGCCGAGGGCGAGCAGTCGGATGCCCGGACGGCACGCCCCCGGCCGGAGCCGCCGCACCCCCGCGGCCGGGCTGAAGCAGAGCCCGGAAGGGGCGGCGCAGGGGGGAACGGACCGCGTCCGCACGTCGGGCTGATCAAGAAGGAGACGGCATGAGGGATGTGATGCGGGTGCTGCGGGATGCCAGGCCTGAGGAGATGGACCCGAGTGCGCCGGTGGACGAGGGCGTGCGGCGGGCCGAGTTGGCACGGGCCATGGCGGCGCCGCGTTCGGAGGCCGGGGGCGCTGTGCGTGCGCGGCGGCGGGTGCGGCCGGTCTGGGGGCTCGGGCTGGCCGCGGCGGCCACCGCGGGGGCGATCGCCGCGGCGGCGGTCCTCGTCGCTCCCGGCGGGGACCGGATGGAGCCGGACAGGACAGGCGGAAGCGGCGGCGAACGGGTGCTCGACGCGAAGACCGTCCTGCTCGCGGCGGCCGAGAAGGCGGACGGGCAGACCGAGACGACGGGGGCCTTCTGGCACCAGGTGACGGTCTCGTCCGCCACGTACACGGTTGGGAAGAGCGACAACCGCTACGCCGTCACGGTCAGGAGCAAGGCGGAGACCTGGACGCCGGGCAGGCCCGGCGGAAAGGCGTGGGCCGCGCAGCAGGAACTGGGGGCCAGGCCCGCCACGAAGGCGGACGAGGATGCGTGGCGGCGTGCCGGGTCGCCCGGAACGTTCGAGATCGAGGTGCCCGTCGCGCCGGGGGCCAAGGGCCGCCTGAAGGGGTTCACGGCGAAGACCACGCCCGGTCCGCGCAGTTTCAGCGGCTCAGCGCTGGTCGACGGGGACAAGGTGTTCTGGCTCGGCCGCAACGTGAGCATGAAGGACCTGCGGGCGCTGCCGTCCGATCCGAAGAGGCTCAAGGCCACGCTGCTGCGCTGGTACACGGGCCATGACACCGAGTCGAACCGGTCGATGTCCTCGGACCGGTGGCTCTACACCGTGGCGCGCGGGCTGGTGATGGAGATGCCGGTGAAGCCGGGGGTGCGGGCGGCCGCGTTCCGGATGCTGGCCGGGCTGCCGGCGGTGCGGTCGCTCGGGAAGGTCACCGATCCGCAGGGCCGGAAGGGAAACGCCATCGCGCTGGACGAGAAGACGCCGCAGGGCGTGATCCGGAACGAAATGATCATTGATCTGGCGTCGGGTGCCGCGCTGGCCGGCATGAATGTGATGGTGGCACCGGCGGCGGGGGCACGCGTCCCGGCCGGGCGGACGATGGACTCCACCGCACTGGTCGGCGCCGAATGGACGGATTCCAAACCGCGCTGACGTCCTTGACGGAAGGGGCGGTGCCGGCGCGGCGCCGTCCCTTCTCCGGCGTTAGTGGCCGGGTTGTGATCAAGCGCTTCTGGGGGTGCGGCGCGCGGTTTTCTGCGCGGCCCTGCGCTGCGCGGCGGCGGCCTTGGCGCGGTTCAGGCTTTCGCGGACCTTGGCGGCGCCGCGTGCCGCGGTGACGGTGTCCTTGGCGCGCCCGGCGTAAACGGCGAGCACCTCGGCGACGGGCGGAGGCTGCCATTCCTCCTTCGCGACGATCGGCAGGACGGGGATGGGCGCGGTGGCGGAGTTTCCGGACACGGGGTCACCAGTCGCGGGGACGAGCGCGAGATGCGATTGGCAGTGCGGGCACTGCACCCCCGGATGGGTGTCTCTGCTCATAACACGAATCATTACGCGTGGGTCTGACAAAACAACCCCCGCCTTTAGCGGGCCCGCCGGGTGCTTATGTGTTGCGGGCGCTCATGTGCGCCGCGCGGACGCCGCCCATGCGGTTGTCGTGGCGCGGGCGGTCGTCGTGGCGGACCAGTGACGCGCCGCAGCACAGCAGCGCGATGATGACGGCGAGCCAGGCCACGGCGCGTCCCGCCCGCAGCCCGTATCCGCAGGTGATCCACAGAAGGTGCAGGCCGGCGCGGCGCCACGGGTCGCGCTCGCCGCGCCTGCGCAGTTCGAGCGCGCCGTAGCGGAAGTCGCGGGCGACGCGGTCGCGGTCCGAGTCGGCCGTGGCGCGGGCCAGCGCCTGGTACAGCGTGCGCAGCCGGTCGTCGCGGGCGGTGTCGTCGGCGAGGCCCTCGGCGAGGACGGCGCGGCCCCGGCGGCGCCACGGCCGCAGCGGGCGCCGGCGCGGCGCGGTCGCGAAGGCGCAGTCGCCGGTGATCCGCAGCGCGTCCGGCCGCCGCAGCCCGAGGAAGCCGCAGTCGCTTAGGTCGACGTCGGCGAGCAGCAGCCGGGTCGCGTCGGCCCGGCGCAGCGAGACGAGCCGGACGGGGGACGGGCCGGACGCGGCGGCCGGCTCGGCCAGCCCCTGGATCGGGTGGGCCAGCGACCGGACGGCGGCCGGGCCCTCGAACACCGCGTCCTCCAGGTCGAGTTCGGCGAGCCGGAGCCGGAAGTCGGCCTCGCCGTGGACGACCGCGCCGCGGGCGACGACCTGCCGCGCCGACGCGTGCACCCGCAGCCCGCCGTGGACGGTCGCGTCCGACAGCGCGATCCGGCCGCCCGCCGCCAGCGGCCCGAGCCAGGCGCCGCGCCGGAACCGCGCCCGCTCGAACCGGGCGTGCCGCGTCACCTGGACGCGCTTGAACGACACGTCGCCGCGGAAGCACGCCCCCTGCATCGCCGCGTCGCGCCCGAACCGCGCGCGGTCGAAGCAGGCCGCGCCCATGAACACGGCGCCGCGGAACGCCGCGTCGGCGTGCCAGCGCGTCTCGCCGAAGACGGCGTCGCCGGTGAACACGGCCTCCTCGAACGAGGCGTGCCGGTGGAACCGGGCCTCGTGGAAGGACGCGTTGCGGGCGAAGCGCGCCCCCCGGAACGAGGCGTTGCCGAAGAACCGCGCGTCGTAGAACGACACCCCGCCGAGGAAGCGCGCGCCGTCGAACGAGCTGTCGCCCTCGACGCAGAAGCCGCGCAGCGCCGCGTCCGCCGGCAGCACCGCCCCGTCGAACCGCGTCCGGCCGAGGTGGGGCCGTCCGTCGGGCCCGGTGACCGCGCCGAGGACCGCGTCCAGCAGCCGCATGGGGACGGTGACGCCGCGCAGGTCGAGGTCGGCGCCGGGGCGCAGCGACCCCGCGAACCGCTCGAAGTCGCGGGGGCTCAGGTGGGCGGGGCAGCCGCCCAGGCCGCCTGCGGCCCGCCCGGTGCAGCCGTCGACGGCGGTGCAGCGCGGCCAGAACACCGTGGGCGGCGAAGGGTCGTGAGTGGTCACGGTCTTCGTTCTACCCACGCGGGGCCGTGTGGTGAAGGTCTCCTGGCAGCCAGGTCGTTGCGACCTCTCCACAGAGCCCGAGGCGGGCGGCCGGGAGCGGAGTGATCTGGGGGAACCGCGGGAATGATCGACGTATCAGATACATCGGTGGAACCCGCGAGTTCGACTTTAGTTAACCTAAATCAGGGAAAATTTCAGTATGACCGTCAATCCAGGACACGTCCCCCCACAGGCCGAGGCGCTGCCCGAGGACCGCTTCCTCGATCGGGAGGAGAGCTGGCTGAGATTCAACCAGCGCGTCCTGGAGCTCGCCGAGGACCCGGACCTGCCGCTGCTCGAGCGCGTCCGCTTCCTGTCGATCTTCTCCAGCAACCTCGACGAGTTCTTCATGGTCCGCGTCGCCGGCCTCGCCCGCCGGATGGCGACCGGCCTGGCCGTCCAGTCCGCGAGCGGCCGCCAGCCCCGCGAGGTGCTGGCGCGCACCGGCGTGGTCGCGCACGAGCTGATGCAGCGGCACGCGTCCTGCTTCCGCAAGGAGATCCTGCCCGCGCTCGGGGAGGAGGGCATCGACATCCTGCGCTGGGACGAGCTGGCCGAGACCGAGCAGGAGCGGCTGCGGCGGCTGTTCCGCGACCGGATCTACCCCGTGCTCACCCCGCTCGTCGTCGACTCCGCGCACCCGTTCCCCTATATCTCGGGCCTGTCGCTGAACCTCGCGGTGATCGTCCGCGACCCGGAGACCGACGCCACGATGTTCGCCCGGGTGAAGGTGCCGCCGCTGCTGCCGCGCTTCATCGAGGCGTCCCCCGACCGGTTCACGCCGCTGGAGGACGTCATCGCCGCGCACCTCGGGCAGCTGTTCATCGGGATGGAGGTCGTCGAGCACCACGCGTTCCGCGTCACCCGCAACCAGGACCTGGAGATCGACGAGGACATCAGCGAGGGGCTGCTCCAGGCCCTCGAACGCGAGCTGCTGCGCCGCCGGTTCGGCCCCGTCGTCCGGCTGGAGGTCGAGGAGTCGATCTCCGAGGGCGTGCTGGACCTGCTCACCTCCGAGCTGGGGGTGGAGGAGGGCCAGATCTACCGCGTCGTCGGGCCGCTCGACCTCGGCGGCCTCGCCGCCATTGCCGACCTCGACCGGCCGGAGCTGAAGTACCCCCCTTTCGTCCCCTCGAAGGAGGCGCTGCCGGAGGACGCCAGCATCTTCAGCGCCATCCGTGAGCGGGACGTGCTCGTCCACCACCCCTACGACTCGTTCACCACGACCGTCCAGCGGCTGATCGAGGACGCCGCGACCGACCCGCACGTCCTGGCGATCAAGCAGACGCTGTACCGGACGAGCGGCGACTCCCCGATCGTGGACGCCCTGATGAGCGCCGCCGAGGCCGGCAAGCAGGTCGTGGTGGTCGTCGAGCTGAAGGCCCGGTTCGACGAGCGCGCCAACATCGCCTGGGCGCGCAAGCTGGAGACCGCCGGCTGCCACGTCGTCTACGGGTTCGTCGGGCTGAAGACGCACTGCAAGCTCGCGCTGATCGTCCGGCAGGAGTCCGAGGGCCAGCTGCGCCGCTACTGCCACATCGGCACCGGCAACTACCATCCGAAGACGGCGCGCCTCTACGAGGACTTCGGGCTGCTCACCGCCGACCCCGAGGTCGGCGAGGACGTCAGCGCCCTGTTCAACCACCTCACCGGCTACTCGCGGCAGAGCTCCTACCACCGGCTGCTCGTCGCGCCGAACAGCCTGCGCTCCGGGCTCGTCCAGCGGATCGAGCACGAGATCGACAACCACCGGGCCGGGCATCCGGCCCGCGTCCGGATCAAGTGCAACTCCGTCGTGGACGAGGTGGTCATCGACGCGCTCTACCGGGCGTCGCGGGCCGGGGTGCCGGTGGACGTCTGGGTCCGCGGCATCTGCGCGCTGCGTCCCGGCGTGCCCGGCCTGTCGGACATGATCCGGGTGCGCAGCGTCCTCGGCCGCTTCCTGGAGCACTCCCGCGTGTTCGCGTTCGAGAACGGCGGCGAGCCCGAGGTGTGGATCGGCAGCGCCGACCTGATGCACCGCAACCTGGACCGCCGCGTCGAGGCCCTGGTCACCGTCACCGACCGGGCCCAGCGCGACGACCTGCTCGCCCTGATGGACCGGGCCATGGACGAGGGCACCCACGCGTGGACGCTCGACGGCGAGGGGACCTGGACGCGCAGCCGGTCCCTCCCCGGCGAGACCCTGCTGGACATCCAGACCCACCTGGTGAAGAGCCGCCGGTGGAGGACGATCGATGCCTGACGTCGTCCGGGCCGCCGGAACGCTGCTGTGGCGCGACGGCCCCGAGTTCGCGCTGATCCACCGCCCCCGCCACGACGACTGGTCGTTCCCCAAGGGCAAGGTCGACCCGGGCGAGCACGTGCTGCGCGCCGCCGTCCGCGAGGTCGAGGAGGAGACGGGCGTCGTCCCCCGCCTCGGGCGGCGGCTGCCGACCGTCTCCTATCCGCTCGGTGAGCGGACCAAGCTGGTCGACTACTGGGCCGCCCGCCCGGCCGGCGGAAGCGCGTTCGCCCCCAACGAGGAGGTGGACGAGCTGGTCTGGCTGCCCGCGGAGGAGGCCGAGGCGCGGCTCAGCTACCGGCACGACGCCGACCTGCTCCGCGCGTTCCTCCAAGGGCCGCTCCACTCCGCGCCGCTGGTGATCCTGCGGCACGGGTGCGCGGGGGAGAAGAGCGCGTGGCGGGAGGCCGACGAACTGCGCCCGCTGGACGGCACCGGCCGCGCCGAGGCGGCCGAGCTCGCGGACCTGCTGCACTCCTACGGGCCCATGCGGATCGTCAGCTCGGCGACCGCGCGCTGCCTGGAGACCGTCCTGCCCTATGCGCGGCGGGTCCGCGTGCCCGTCGAGACTGATGCGGCGTTCACGGTCGGCGAGACGAACCCCGACCAGGCCGTGGAGCGGCTGCTCTCCATGGCGGGCACCCCGGTGGTCGTGAGCACGCACGGCGAGATCGTCTCCGAGCTCGTCACCGGGCTCTGCCGCAAGCTGGGGGAGAAGGTGCCGGACGACACGGACCTGCCCAAGGGCGGGTTCTGGACGGCGCACCTGGCCGACGGCTCGATGGCCGCCCTGGAACGCCACGGCCCGGAGGCGGCACGGCCGTAGCCGGTACGGCCCCGGCGGACCTGCTGTTGCGGTCTTCCCTGGCTGACCTCTATATTCATCCCTATGGGTGAATATCAGGGCGACCTGCTCGATTCCGTCTTCTCGGCGGTCTCCGACCCCACCCGCCGCGCCATCCTGGCCCGGCTCGCCGAGTCCGACGCCCGGGTGACCGACGTCGCCGGGGCCTTTCCGATCTCCCTCAACTCGACGTCCAAGCACATCCGGGTGCTGGAGGGCGCGGGGCTGGTGCGGCGGACCGTGCGAGGCCGCGAGCACATCCTGACCCTGGACGCGGCGCCGCTCGCCGAGGCGGCCGCCTGGATCGAGCACTACCGCCGCTTCTGGAGCGAGCGGCTCGCCGCGCTCGACGCCTTCGTGACCGGCTCCGCCGCCACCGACCGTGCCGACACCGACCGTGCTGACACCGACCGGGACGACGTGGAGGGGGCATCGTGACCGGTGAGTACTCGGTGACCGTCCGGCGGGAGATCGCCGCCTCTGCCGAGGAGCTCTTCGACGCCTGGCTGGACGCGCGGAGCCTCGGATCGTGGCTCAGGCCGTCCGGCATCAGGGAGACCCGGGCCGAGACGGATCCGCGCGAGGGCGGGACGTTCCGCATCGTCATGGTCGACGACGAGTCGTCCATCCTGCACTCCGGCACCTACCGCGAGATCGACCGGCCCCGGCGGCTGGTGTTCACCTGGTCCTCTCCCGCGACGCGGTTCCGGGACTCGGTGGTGACGGTGACCTTCCGGCCGTCCCCCGGCGCGACGGTCGTGGAGGTCCACCAGGTCGGGCTTCCGGACGAGGAAGCCCGGACCTCGCACCACGCCGGCTGGTCGGACTGCCTGCGCGGGCTCAGCCGAACCCACACCCGAAACGAGGACTGAACTGTGACGACTCTGGAGAAGAAAGTCGCCGTCGTCTACGGCGGCGGGGGCATCGTCGGAGGCGCGATCGCACGCACCTTCGCGCGTGAAGGCGCCCAGGTGCACGTCGTCGGACGCACCCGCGCGCCACTGGACCGCGTGGTGCAGAGCATCACCGGCGATGGCGGCCAGGCGGAGGCGGCCCTGGTCGACGCCGCGGACGAGGACGGCGTGCGCCGCCACCTGGACCAGGTGGTCGAACGGGCCGGACGCCTGGACATCCTGGTCAACGCCGTCGGCGTCCCCCACGTGCAGGGGCCGCCGCTCGCGGAGCTCGGCCTCGACCAGTTCATGGCTCCGATCGACGGATACCTGCGCGCGCTCTTCGTCACCGCGAAGGCGGCCGCTCCCCACCTGGCGGAGCACGGTTCGGGCGTCGTCCTCACGCTGTCCACCCCCGGCGCCCGGCTGACGGGACGGGGCTTCCTCGGCAACGGCGTCTCCTCGGCCGCCGTCGAGGCCTTCTCCCGCATCCTGGCGGGCGAGCTCGGCCCCGACGGGGTGCGCGTGGTCTGCCTCCGGCCGCACGCGATCCCCGCGTCGGTGGGCGCCTCCCATGTGACCGAGGCGTTCGCGGAGATGGCCGGCCGCGCGGGCGCGACCACGGACGAGTGGCTGGCGGGCGCCGCTCAGGGGACGCTCCTCGGGCGCCTGCCGACGCCCGAGGACGTGGCCGAGTACGCCGCGTTCGCGGCCTCCGACCGCGCCCGGACGCTGACCGGAGCGATCGCCAACCTCAGCGCCGGCCTCCTCGTGGACTGACGCGCCGGCGGCCTAGAACGATGGGCCGAGGGTGCGGGACCAGGTGGTCGCCAGGAGATCGCGCGCCTTCTCCGACTCCGCCCGCTCCTTGCCGTAGAGCACGCCGAGCGCGAAGGCGTCGGCCGTCGTCCGGGCGCGGGCGGCGGCCCGTTCGAGGTACTCCATCGCGATCACGGCGTCCTGGTGGGCGCCGAGGACCTCCTGGATGCGCTTGGCGTCCTTGACCACCCGCTTGGCCCCCGCCCCCAGCACCGGGACGGCCAGCTCGGCCGCGTACCGGGCGCGCTTGGCCGCCTTGCGCGTCTCGTGGCGCGCGAGGTCGGGGTCGCCGGAGGTCTTGATCGACGCGTAGGCCCCGGCCATCCGGTCCCAGGCGCGGGTGACGAGCGCGGGGAGCTCCTTGCGGGCCTTCTTGCCGGCCGCGGCCGCGAGGGGCGGGTCGGCGACCAGCCGGTCCAGGTCGTCGAGCAGCGTGAAGTACCGCGCCCCCTTAAGGGCCGAGTTCAGGTGCCGGTACGCGGCCCGCTCGTGCCGCTCCAGATCGTCCAGCAGGACGCGCGGCGCCCCCGCGAACCGCATCCGGAGCACCTCCAGGTCGCGCACCTCGCCCAGGGTCTGCGCCAGCCAGCGCAGCTCGGCGGCGAGCGGCGCGGTCCGCTCCGCGTCCAGGACGGTCCGGTAACCGCGCAGCGCGCTGCGGGTCCTGCGGGTCGCCACCCGCATCCGGTGGACGGCGTCGTCCTCGCCCAGCCGCGCCCCGGGGTCGAACCGCAGGATCGCCTCGACCTGCTCGGCCAGGTAGGCCAGCACGACCTCGCCGGTGGTGATCGCCGGCGCCTTCCCGTTGCTGGTGGCCTCCGTGATCCGCGACCGGGCCTCGGCCCGCTGCCGGGCGGCCTCGGAGGGCGCGACGGCGTCCCCGAGGAGCCGCGCCAGCTTGGACGCCGACTTGGCCTTCTTCGCGCCGGCCTTCCGCAGCCGCTTGCCCGCGGCCTTCAGCAGCTCCGGCGGGCCGGCGGCGAGCTCGACCTCGATCTCCCGCCACCGCTCGGGATCGGAGTCCTGCCCGTGCCCGGTCACCAGGTCGTCGGCGACCTCCGCGAGGGCCTCGCCGTCCGGGCCGAGCAGGCGCACCACCGTCCGCCGGGTCTCCAGGGTGGCGACGGGACGCAGTTCGGCCCCGCGCGTGTACGCGGCGACCAGCCCGGACAGGCGCGCCGGGACGAGCAGGGGCCGCCCGAGCGGCGCCCTGAACTCCTGCTTCTCGTCCGGCCCGGCGGGCATCTTCAGGTGCCAGCCCGCGTCCGGCCCGCCCCGCCGCCGGCGCAGCGTGATCCGGTTGGCCGCGAGGCGCAGGTCCGGGGTGTCGAAGTAGGTGGCGTGCAGGTCCTGGACCTCGGGCTCGCCCACCGACGCCACGCCCGGGATTCCGTCCAGATCGGGCAGGACGAACCCGGCGGAGGCGTCGTACTTCTGCTCGATCTCCAGATGCCTGTCGGCCACGCGCTGCTCCTCCGGTTCGGGTGAAAAATCTGGACACACACCCAGGTGGCCAGCATTTCACGCCAAGGTGAACACGGACAGAAGCCTTCGCGGCCGCTAGGGAGCGAGCACGGCGCGGCAGGTGGTGGCGATCAGTTCGTCGACCCGCGCCGGCGGGGGCCGGCGGTCGAGCAGGTGGCGGCGGACCGCGCCGTAGGGGACGTCGACGGTGGCGAAGACCAGCCGGTCGCGGTCGACGCCGTGGCGCCGGGCGAAGGCGGTCAGCGCGCCCGCCGCGCGGGCGTTCAGGGCGTCGAGCGGCTCGGCGAGTTCGGCGGGCCAGGCGGCGGCGAGGTCGCGGCGGCGGTGCAGGAGCAGGACGGCGGCCTCGGCGGGGTTCTCGCGGCACCACCGGGGCGTGTGCAGGGCGGCCGCCTCGGCGTCGTCGGCGTCCAGGGCGGCGACGAAACCGTCCTGGAAGCGGCGGACGCACCGGGTCCACAGGGTGGCGAGCAGCAGGTCGCGCGACCCGAAGCGGTGGTACAGCGAACCGGAGGGCGCCCCGAGGCGGTCGGCGATGGCGGCGATCGTGGCGGCGGCGGGCCCGCCCTCGGCCGTCACCGCGAGCGCGGCGTCGAGGATCCGGTCCTCGCTGAACTTGGCGGGCCTACCCATGCACGTCCTTCCGATGATAGTAGTGAGAGGATTCTAGAACAGCGTCTCCAAAACAACGAGGAGCGGCCATGGCGGCGTCCGAGATCGTCAAGGGTTTCTACACCGCGGCCCAGGCGGGCGACGGGGCGGCGATCCTCGCCCTCCTCCACCCGGATTTCGAGGCGCACACCGCGCCCGGGCTGCCGTGCGGCGCCGGCGGCGCCTTCCAAGGGCCCGAGGAGACGCTCGCCCGCGTGTGGGGAGCGGTCTTCGCCGAGTTCGAAACGGCCCCCTACGCCGAGACCTGGCATGAGACGGGGGACGGCCTCGTCGTGGTGACCGGGCGCTACCGGGGGACGGCCAGGGCCACCGGCCGTTCGTACGAGGCGGAGTTCGCGCATCTGTGGCGCGTCACTGACGGGAGGATCTCCTGGCTGCACCAGTACACCGACACCGCCCGGTGGCGGGACGCCCTCGTCCCGGCCGCCACGCCGTGAACCCGCGGTGATCCCGCCGCGAGCCGTCGCGGGGGCGCGGCTCAGGTGAGGTGGTACTTCATCCCCATGTGGGACGGGCGGAAGCCGATCTTCTGGTAGAAGCGGATCGCGTCGGGGCGCTGGCGGTCGGTGGTGAGCTGGACGACGCGGCAGCCGCGGGCGCGGGCCTGGTCGATCGCCCAGTTGATCATGAGCTGGCCGATCCCGCTGCCGCGCTGCTCGGCGGCCACCCGGACGCCCTCGATCTGGGCGCGCTCGGAGCCGGTGTAGGTGAGGCCGGGGATGAAGGTGAGCTGCAGCGTGCCGGCGACCGCCCCGGCGACCTCGGCGATGACCAGGCTGTTGTTGGGGTCCTTCTCGATCGCGGCGAACGCCCTGAAGTAGGCCTCCGGGATCTTCTCCCCCGGTGTTTCGCGTGTGGATCCCAGGGGATCGTCGGCGAGAAGCCGGACGATCTCAGGGAGATCGTCCACCGTCGCCTCGCGGAAGGTCACTTCTTGATCACTCTGCACACCTCCAAGGTTATCCGGGCGCTAAGTTGCAGCGTTCGCCCATGTCTTGTAGTACTACGATGCGTAGTACTACGCTGAGTGGAGATCCCCGGCTCGGACGGCGGTCTCATCGCCGCGCAGGGAGAAGTCAATGCACAAGAACGAGAACGAGGAACACTGGAGCGACCACGCCATCTGCCGCGGGGCCGACCCTGACCTGTTCTTCCCGATCGGCTACTCGGCGCCGCTGCTCCAGGCGCAGGAGGACGCCGCGAAGGCGATCTGCTCCAACTGCCCCGTGAAGGCCGACTGCCTCGCGTGGGCGCTGCGGGTGGGGGAACCCGACGGCATCTGGGGCGGTACGACCCCCGAGGAGCGGCGCTACCTGCGCCGGACGGCCGACGCCCCGGCGCGGCGGCCGCTGCCGGTGATCGTGGTGCGCGGTGACGCCTCCGAGCCGGAGCACGCGCCGGCCGCCCAGGAGAGGGCCGCCTAGCAGCAGGCCGCCGCCGCGAGGTCGTCGGCACCTTCCGGCCGTCCCGCTCGTTGACGGTTTCAGGGACGTACAGACTTTACGGTGGCTGACATGAGCTATACCCCCGACCGGCAGCGTTCCGAGGGACTGGCGAAGCACGGCGTCCGCGCCCTGTCGTCCGCGGTGCTGATCCTCATCGTGACCGCCGCGATGTGGGTGCTGGAGGCGGTCGACTACACGACGAACGGGTGGCTCGACCGGTTCGGGATCCAGCCGCGCGACGTGGACGACCTCCCCGACATCTTCACCGCGCCGTTCATGCACGCGGGCTTCGGGCACCTGATGGCCAACACGGTCCCGTTCCTGATCCTCGGCTTCGTCGCGGCGGCGCGGGGCATCGCGAAGTTCCTGGCCGCCAGCCTGATCATCATCGTGGTCGGCGGGCTCGGGGTGTGGTTCCTCAGCTCCGCCAACACCCTCGGGTCGAGCATCCTGATCTTCGGGTTCTTCGGCTACCTGGTGGGACGCGGGATCTTCGAGCGGCGGCTGCCGGACATCGCCATCGCGGTCGCCGTCGTCGCCGTGTACGGGACGATGCTGCTCGGCGTCCTCCCGAGCGACCCCACCATCTCGTGGCAGGGCCACCTGTTCGGGCTGCTCGGCGGCGTCCTCGCCTCCTGGTTCCTGCGCCGCGGCAAGATCGAGGCGCCCTGAGGGTCGCTCGGCGTGTTGTCCAGAATTCGGCTCTAAATGCTTTTTATTGCGAATAGACGATAATCTGGCGACTCCATTGTTTTGTCGTCACCATGGCTCTTCTTGATCTTCGTCGGGTATCGGTCCCCCTGAGGCGGGCGACATCGCCCACCAAAAGGAACGATCAGGGGGAGAAGGATGAGCGTGCGACAAGCGATGGCCGTGGCCGCCGCGGGAGCGGCCGCGGGGGCGTTCGCGGTGATGGGGGCCGGTACGGCGCAGGCGCAGACGGACGTCGAGCTCTGCGAGTACCTCGTCACGGCGCCGCACGGACTCAACGTCCACGAGATGCCGAATGTGCATTCGAAGGTCGTGGGCGTTCTGAAGTACCATGCGAAGCCATGGGCCGACTGCAAGAAGAAGGGTTTCACCGAGATCCGCGGAAATGTCCCGGTGCAGCTCCGGCACGGGTTCATCGACGTCAAGTACCTGCGCAAGCTCCGCGTCATTCCCACCGAGGGCGTGGAGACGGGTGGCGGCGGCACCTCCACCGGGACGAGCTCCGCGCTCGCCGGGGCGGGTCTGGCCACGGTCCTCGCGGGCGGCGGGCTGGCGCTGGCGGCACGGCGGCGGGCGACCACTCCCGCCTGACGGCCGGCGACGGGGCGTGGACGAGGACGCCCCGTCGTCCGCCACGACGGAGGGCGGCCGTGTCGCCGTGGTGCGGCGACGCGGCCGTCAGCTCCGCGACGGGTTCGGCCGGACGGTGACGTCCGAGACCACGGCGTCCCGGGGCGTCTCCAGCGCGGCGACCAGCACGCGCGCCACGGTCTCAGGGGCGGCGAAGTCGTCCTCGGCGTAAGGGTGGCCCTCCTGGGCGCGAACCCTGCGCTGCATGTCCGTGGCCGTCCGCCCCGGGTAGACGGTCGTGACGCGCAGGGACGGCTCCTCCGCGCACAGCGAGTCGGCCAGCGCGCGCAGGCCGAACTTGCTCGCCGCGTACGCCGACCACTCCGGGTTGGCGCGCAGCCCCGCGGTGGAGTTGACGAACACGACGTGGCCCTCGGCGGCGCGCAGCGCGGGCAGCAGCAGCCGCGTCAGCTCCGCGGCCGACACGAGGTTGACCGACAGGTGCTCCATCCACTCGTCGGCCTCGGTGTCGGCGACCGTCCCCAGATGCACCATGCCCGCCGCGTGTACGACGCCGTCCAGCCGCACGGGGATCCCGGCCTCCGCGAGCGACGCCTCGATGCGGCGCGGCTCCGTCAGGTCGAGCGGGATCGTGCCGATGGCCGCGGCGCGCGGTGGCGAGGCGACCGCGCCCCGGTTGATGACCTGCGTGGCGGCGTTCGCGCCCCCGCGCAGCGTCGCGGCGAGGCCGTCGAGGCGCTCGGGGGAGCGGCCGGTGAGGAGGAGGTCGTGCCCGCGTTCGCGCAGCAGCTCCGCCACCGCCGTGCCGATGCCGCCCGTCGCCCCCGTGATCAGATACGTGCCCATGGCGTCCCATTCTCGTGGATCCCCTACCCCGGAATGACGCCCGGGGCGGTGCCCTGGTTCGGTGCCCTCCCGTTTCGGGCGGCGGCTCAGTTCGGGCGCAGCACCCGGGCCGCGCCGGCGATCAGCGCCGTCACCAGCACCCATCCCGTCGCGACCAGCGCGTACCCCACCCAGCGGGACCAGTTCACCGCGTCGTAGGAGAGCTGCTGCCCGAACGTGTCGAGGGGGATCAGCAGGTCCAGCGTGTAGATCAGCGCGTGGAAGGAGGGCAGCTCGTTCTGCGGCTTGACCGGTCGCGGGTGCTCCATCGAGAACACCGTCGTCCCGACGGCCAGCAGGGCGGCGAACCACGCGAACGCCAGCCAGGGCCGGTAGCCGAACCCCACCGTCCAGTCGAGCACGTGGTTCCACGCGCGGGCGACCGGGTGCAGCATGCGGCGCCGCGCCCGCATCTTGGCGAGCTGCACCTTCCGGGCCAGATCGTCGTGGCCGATGCCGTGGTACCAGCCGGCGAGCTGCTCGTACGGCTGGAGGCGGAACTGCGTGTCCCGCGACACCCAGCTGAGCCGGTCCTTGAACTTGCCGCCGCGCAGCGTCTGGTACGTCAGGCCGTCGAGGTACAGCTCGTCCGGCCAGATGTCCGGGTGGTCCTGGATGAGGTCGATCCGGGAGTACAACAGCGACACCCGGCCCCTGATCTTCTCCTCCGGCCACAGCAGCAGCTCGTCGACCTGCATGTGGCTGGCGTGCAGCGCCATCCGCGCCGGGTCGGAGGAGTCGAGCCGGCCCTTGGAGAACGAAAGGATGCCGTTGACGCGGGCGCTGCGCAGCCGGACGGTGCCGAGCGCCTTGAACCCGTGGCTCAGCTCCGCGGTGTCCTCGACGACCATGTTCTGCGCGTCCAGGGCGATGCGGCCCGGGTTGACGAGGGTGGTGCGCTCCATGAACAGCCCGCCGTTCATCCGCGCGCCCACGAACCGCACCCCGCCGGTGATCTCGGCGTCCCTGATGAACGCCCCGGCGTCCACGACGAGCGCGCCGCCGGAGACCGCCCACTTCTCCGGCGCGGACGCGGTGACCCGCGTCCCGTTCATCCGCAGGCCGCCGAGGATCTGCGCCCGCGGCAGCCGGACCTCCCCCTCGATCTCCGACCCGGACAGGCTGAGGAAGCCGTCCACGCGCAGGCCGCCGCCGTCGAAGCCGGGCATCCGGCAGCCGGAGAACCGGAGCTGGCGCGTCTCGGCGTTGGCGAACACCGCCTCCTCGACGAGCCGGCAGTTTTCCAGGAGCAGTTCGGCCTCGACGCGGCCGCCCGAGACGTCCAGCCGCCCGGTGACGTAGGCGCCGCGGAGCCGGACGGCCGCGACCGCGCCGGGACGGGCCTCGCGCTCCCCGAGCAGCAGCCGGGTGATGATCTCCGCGCGGACGATGCGGTCGGGCAGGGGGCCGGCCGGGCGGTCGTCGCCGAGGACGACGGTCGAACCGGTGGGGAACGCCGTCCAAAGGCGCCGTTCCGCGTCGTTGAGTCCGGGGGGCTGGGGCACGGGACCTCTTTCTACGCGGAGATCCCCTCCGCGATCAACATCGCGGAGGGGATCCCCCGTGTACGGCTTGCCGGCGGGCTAGAAGAAGCCCCGGCGGCGGCCGGCCTCCTGCAGGAAGCCGTCGAGCTGCTGCTCCCAGTTGGTGTGCTCGACGGTCGCGTAGTCGACCGTGAACCGGCTGAACGCGTCATGGCCCTCGGTGAACACCCCGCCGCGCTTGTCGAGCTCCAGCACGACCTCCATCGACTGCGGGTAGGACACGAACGTCACTTCGAGCTGCTTGATGCCGCGCGCGTACTGGCCCGGCGGGTAGAACTCGATCTCCTGGTAGAAGGGCAGCTCCTGGTGGACGCCCCAGATGCGGCCCTTCTCGCAGTCGGCGTTCCGGAACTGGAAGCCGAGGTTGGAGAACGCCACGAGGATGCGCTCCTGCGCGGGCAGCGGGTGGACGACGATGGGGTCGAGATCGCCCGGGTCGAGCGCGCCCGCGACCTCCAGCTCCGTCGCCAGCCCGACCGTCGTCCCGTGCAGAGGGCGCCCGTACATGTGGGTGAGCGGCGCCTCCCACGGGATCGGGAACTGGAACGGGATGCTGTGCCGCGCACCCTCCTGCAGGCTGAACCCGCCCGCGACCGGCATCTTGGAGTACTCCAGGTTGGAGGTGTACTCGTTGTCGCCCGACTCGACCTCGACCCTGGTGCGCAGGGCGAGGTTCACCGCCTTGATGTCGGAGTTGAACTGGCCTCCGATGATGGCGATCTCGCCGGTGACGACGCCGCCGGGCGTGGTGTTCGGGTCGTGCAGAACCGTCTCGATCGAGGGGCCGCCGATGCCCATCGCCTGACGCAGCTTCTTGAAGACCAAGGTCCGTCCTCCCGTGTTCGAGCGACTCCCCGCGCTCTCTTCGTCCCATAGACGCTGTTACGGGAGATTACGTTCCTAAGAACTTTGCTGACCTGCGAAATCGATGGCCGCACCTGGCCGTCAGTGGCCCCCGCCCCCGGCGAGGTTCAGGCCGACGACCCCGAGGACGATGAACGCGAGCGCGACGATCCGCGTCGCGGAGACCTCGTCGCCCATGACGAGCATGCCGAGGACCGCGGTCCCGACGGCTCCGATGCCGACCCAGACGGCATAGGCGGTACCGACCTCCAGGTGCTTCAGGGCGACGGTGAGGAGGCCGAAGCTCGCGACGGCGAACACGAGGAATCCCGCCGACTCCAGCGGTTGGGTGAAGCCCTTGCTTGCCTTCAGGCACAGGGCCATGGCGACCTCGAAGAGGCCGGCGACGATGACGAGGATCCAGGCCATGACGGCACTCCCGGAATGCGAGACGACTGCTGTCACGCGCCGTCTTCGCCTGCCGGGTACGGTGCACCTCGTCCGGGAGAGACCGCTCGCCTCAGCGGGGCCCTCGATGACGTCAACGGCCCCCTGGCGCGGGGTGTTCCCCGCTAGGAGCGGCCGAGGGCGCGGTACTCCCAGCCGGCCGCGCGCCAGCGGGCGGCGTCGAGCGCGTGCCGTCCGTCCACGACCCGTTTGTGCCGGACGACCCCGGCCAGCGCCTCCGGCTCGACCTCCCGGAAGTCCGACCACTCGGTCAGCAGGACGACGACGTCGGCGTCCCGCGCCACGTCGAACGCGCTCTCGCCGTAGGTCAGCTCGGGGAACGCGCGGCGGGCGTTGTCGAGGGCGACCGGGTCGTAGACGCGGACGTCCCCGCCCAGGCCGTGGATCGTGCGCGCCACGTCCAGCGCGGGCGCGTCCCGGATGTCGTCGGAGTTCGGCTTGAACGCGGCGCCCCACGCGGCGACGCGCTTCCCGGCGAAGTCGCCGCCGAGCAGCTCCCGGACGAGGTCGACGGTGCGGGCCCGGCGCCGCCGGTTGATGTCGTCCACCTCGCGCAGGAACGCCACGGCCTGGCCGACGCCGATCTCCTCCGCGCGGTGCGCGAACGCCCGGATGTCCTTGGGCAGGCAGCCGCCGCCGAACCCGAGCCCGGGGCGCAGGAACTTGCCGCCGATCCGGTCGTCCAGCGCGAGCGAGTCGGCGAGGTCCTTGACGTCGGCGCCGACCGCCTCGCAGACCTCGGCCATCGCGTTGATGTAGGAGATCTTGGTGGCGAGGAAGGAGTTGGCCGCGACCTTGACCAGCTCGGCGGTCGCGAGGTCCGTCCGAATCACCGGCGTGCCGAGGTCGAGGACCGGCTTGAACGCGGCCCGCAGCCGCTCGTGCGCCCAGTCGGACGCGACGCCGAACACCAGCCGGTCGGGGCGCAGGGTGTCGTCCACGGCGAAGCCCTCGCGGAGGAACTCGGGGTTCCACGCCAGCTCGACGTCGGCCCCGGCGGGCGCCAGCTCCTGCACGAGGCCGGTGAGGCGCGCGGCCGTCCCGACCGGCACGGTGGACTTGCCGACCACGAGCGACCTGCGGCGCAGGTGCGGCGCGAGGGAGCGGACGGCGGCGTCGACGTAGGTCAGGTCGGCGGCGTCCGAGTCGGCCTTCTGGGGCGTCCCCACGCAGATGAAGTGGACGTCCCCGAACTCGCCGGCCTCCGCGAAGGAGGTGGTGAACCGGAGCCGGCCCGAGTCGAGCGCCTTCGTGAGCAGCTCCGGCAGCCCCGGCTCGAAGATCGGAACCTCGCCGGACGCCAGCCGCTCGATCTTGCGCCGGTCGACGTCCACGCCGAGGACCTCGTAGCCCAGCACGGCCATGCAGATCGCGTGCGTGGCACCGAGGTACCCGGTCCCGATGACGGTCAGCCTGGGAGCGGCCGCCTCATCCTGCTTCAATGCGCACCTCCTCGTGCACCGCGGTGAATTCGCGCCCGCTCGATCTTGCCACCCCTCGCGCGCGGGCCGTATGAGGGTGCGGTTTCGGGGCCGCTCGGTGACTTCGGTCACGCGGCGGGCGGACGCGTGGTATCGATGTGGCCTGCCTCCCCCGAAACCGCCCGAATGGGGTGGTTGTCAGTGGTTACCAGCGGGTAGCATGATGTTGAGTTACTGACCAGTACGCAGCGGGGCCGCCGGTCGCCGCCGGAACCAGACGGAGTCTCGAATGGGGCACTACAAGAGCAACCTCCGGGACCTGGAGTTCAACCTCTTCGAGGTGTTCAGGCGCCAGGACCTCCTCGGCAGCGGCCCGTACGCCGAACTGGACGAGGACACGGTGCGCAGCATCCTCGACGAGGTGAACAGGCTGGCCGAGGGCCCGCTCGCCGCCTCCTTCGAGGACGCCGACCGCAACCCGCCGGTGTTCGACCCGGCCACGGGCGCCGTGGCGATGCCGGAGGGCTTCAAGAAGTCGTACAAGGCGTGGATGGACGCCGAGTGGTACCGGCTCGACCTCGCCCCCGAGTTCGGCGGCAGCGGCGCTCCGCGCTCGCTCACCTGGGCCGTCGCGGAGCAGGTGCTGGGCGCCAACCCGGCCGTCTACATGTTCGCCTCCGGCCCCGGTTTCGCGCAGATCCTCTGGCACATCGGCACGCCCGAGCAGAAGAAGTTCGCCGAGCTGGCGCTCGAGCGGCAGTGGGGCGCCACGATGGTGCTGACCGAGCCGGACGCCGGCTCCGACGTCGGCGCCGGGCGCGCCAAGGCCGTCCAGCAGCCGGACGGCACCTGGCACATCGAGGGCGTCAAGCGCTTCATCACCTCGGCCGAGCACGACATGGCCGAGAACATCTTCCACCTGGTGCTGGCCCGCCCCGAGGGCGCCGGACCGGGCACCAAGGGCCTGTCGATGTTCCTCGTCCCCAAGTACCTGGTGGACGTGGAGACCGGTGAGCTCGGCGAGCGCAACGGCGCCTACGTGACCAACGTCGAGAAGAAGATGGGCCTCAAGGTCTCCACGACCTGCGAGCTGACCCTCGGCGAGAAGCACCCGGCGATCGGCTACCTGGTCGGCGACGTCCACCAGGGCATCCGGCAGATGTTCCTCGTCATCGAGTACGCCCGGATGATGGTCGGCACCAAGGCCATCGCCACCCTCTCGACCGGCTACCTGAACGCGCTGGAGTACGCCAAGGAGCGCGTGCAGGGTGCGGACATGACGCAGATGACGGACAAGACCGCTCCGCGGGTGACGATCACCCACCACCCGGACGTCCGGCGCAGCCTCATGACCCAGAAGGCCTACGCCGAGGGCATGCGCGCGCTCGTGCTGCTCACCGCGTCCTACCAGGACGCCGTGCAGGTCGCGGAGTTCGAGGGCCGCAAGGACGAGACGGCCGAGAAGGTCAACGACCTCCTGCTGCCGATCGTCAAGGGCTTCGGCTCCGAGCGGGCCTACGCGCTGCTCGGCGCGGAGTCGCTCCAGACGCTCGGCGGGTCCGGCTTCCTGCAGGAGTACCCGATCGAGCAGTACATCCGCGACTCCAAGATCGACACCCTGTACGAGGGCACCACCGCGATCCAGGGCCAGGACCTGTTCTTCCGCAAGATCCTGCGGGACAACGGCGAGGCGCTGAAGGTGCTCGTCGGCCAGATCCGGGAGTTCGCCGAGTCCGAGGCCGGCAACGGCCGCCTCAAGAACGAGCGCGCGCTGCTGGGCCGGGCCCTCGACGACGTGCAGGGCATCCTCGACCCGATGGTCGGCTGGGCGCTCTCCTCGATGGAGAACCCGAAGGAGCTGTACAAGGTCGGGCTGAACTCCTCGCGCCTGCTCCTCGGCCTCGGCGACCTGATCGTCGGCTGGCTGCTGTGCCGCCAGGCCGAGGTCGCCCTGAACGCGCTCGGCGGCGGGGACGTGTCCGGCTCCGACAAGGCGTTCTACACCGGCAAGGTCGCGGCCGCGCAGTTCTTCTGCCAGACCGTCCTGCCCCGCCTCGCCTCGGACCGCGCCGTCACCGAGTCCACCACCCTGGACGTGATGGACCTCCCCGAAGACGCGTTCTAGCACCAGAGCGACCGCTGTGGCCCCGCCCGCCCGGGCGGGGCCACAGCGCTGTCAGGTGGCCGACCCCCCCGCGGTGCTCGCGCCCCCCGGCCATGGCCGCGCCCCTCTGCGCGGCACTGAATCCTGAAGCCGCCTTCACCTGCCGATCGCGTTCCGGGGTGGAAGCGGCACCTAGAGTGATCGTCGTGGACGAGGACTCTGTCCGGGAGCAGATCACCCAGACCGCGACCCGGTTGTTCGCCGAGCTGGGTTTCGACGGCACGACCGCCGGCATGATCGCCGCGGCCGCCGGAGTGGACACCGCCACCGTCGTGGACCTGACCGGGGGCACGACGGCGCTGTACCACTCCGTGATGGAACGGGCCCACATGGCGGAGCGGTCGATGCTCGAGGAGGCGTCCGCGTCCTTGCCCCTGTCGGCACAGGGGCTGCACGATCTGGCGGACATCTACCTGGACTTCCATCTGTCACATCCCCACATCGCCCGCCTGTGGCTGCATCGGTGGCTGGGAGACGCCGCCGCCAGCGCCGATCTGGAGTTGAGCTACGAGCGACCGCTGACCAACCTGGTCGCCGACGCGGCGCGGCCGCTGCTGGCCCCCGACATCGACGTGGACTACATGCTGTGGACCCTGGTGTGGTCGATGACCGGGTTCGTCACCTACGGCGTACCCGACCACGGTGATCAGCCCGCGCCCTGGCGCGACATCGCTCCGCTGCCGCAGGGCTACCGCAGCACCCTCACCCCCGAGACGATCGAGCGGTTCCGCTCCCACCTGCACACGTTGATCGACCGCGTCCTGCGGGCCCCCGGCCCGTCCTCCACCGCGTCCATGTAGCGACCGTTCCCGGGATCGGCTCCGGGGCGGAGGCCTTCCGAGCGGTGCCCCTCGCCGGCGTTATGGCGGGGGCTGTCGCGGTTGACTACTGTTGCCCGGGTCCCTCGCCCGTCCCCTCCCGACCGGATGACCGATGCGTGCGCTGCCCCTCGCCGTCTCTCTTGCCGGCCTGCTCCTCGTCGCCGGATGCGCCGATGCCGACCGGGCCGAGAAGGTCGCCCCGCCGACCGTGCGCGCGGGCGGCGCCCGCCCCGTCGTCCAGCCGGCGGGCGAGTTCTCCAAGGAGGGCTGGTTCGGCGGCGCGGACGGCCTGCACGCGCGCGTGGACATCAAGGGCGTCGAGCGGCAGGCCGCCAAGTCGGTGCTGCGCTACAGCGTGACGTCGCTGGACTCGTCGGTGAAGTCGGTCCCGTTCGAAATCGCGCTCATCGACACGGCCGGGCGCCGGCTCTACAAGCCGACCGGCACCACCAGCGGCTCCGGCTTCACGCCCGGCACGTCCCGCGAGATGGCCGCCGAGTATCCGCCCCTCCCGGCTGCCGTCCAGAAGGTCACCGCGATCACGCCCGGGACGGCCGGCGAGTTCAGCGGCATCCCGGTGACGGCCGCGTCGGCGACGCCGTCCGCGTCCGGGACGCCGTCCGCTTCGTCCGCGCCGCCGAGCGGGTCGGCTCCGTCGTCCCCGTCGTCTCCCTCGGCGTCGTCTTCTCCGTCGGTCGGGGCCGAGCCGGAGGTCGGGGCGGAGCCGTTCATGGCGGGAGCCCCGTCCCCGATCACGACCTCCCCGTCCCCCACGACGTCCCCTTCCGGCACCGTGTCGCCGTCGCCCCCGACGAGCGCGCCAAGTGGCAACCCCGTCGACCTGTACGACATCGTCGAGGGGGAGGACCGGACCGTCGCGTCCAGCGGATCGAGCGTCACGGTCAGCCTGCGGAGCGATGCCCTGTTCGAGGCGAATTCAGGCAAGCTGAAGAGCGGTGCCAAGGCGGTCCTGGACGGGGTCGCCCAACAGATCAAGTCGCAGGCGGCCGGGGCCCTGACGTTCGTGGCGAACGCCAATGACGCGAAGGTGTCCGGAGACCGGGCCCAGGCGCTGCTGAACGAGATGAAGACCAGGCTCGGCACCGGATTCACCTACACGTCCAACGGGCGGCAGGACGGCGACGGCGTCGACCTCACCTACCAGCTCAAGTCGACCGCGCCGGGTTCCGGCTCACCGGCCGCCTTCCGTGCGCAGGACGGCCAGAAGGTGGTGTCCCGCACGGCTCCCTTTGGCTCAGCCAAGAGGCGCCTTGAGGTCAAACCCTTCTACCGGGACGGCGCCTACATCGTCGCCGTGTTCGACATCGTGAACGAGGGGCCGGGCACCACGCCGCCGGACGCGTCCTACCCGAATCCGAGCTATCCGGGCGGGGTGTTCGGTTCGTTCTCGATCCAGGTGCCGGGCAAGAAGGACGTCTACCGCGCCGTCCGTGTCGGCCCTCCGACGCCTGGACGTCCCACCAACTATGTCGATCCTGGACGGGCCGTCTTCCGCACGGCGGTCAACGAGCCCGTTCGAGGCTTCGTCTACCTGCCCGCCCCGCCTGGCAACGTCACGTCCGTGACCTTCAACGCGGGCCCCTTCGGCAAGGTCGACAAGGTCCCCGTCTCCTGACCGGGACTCAGGCGACGCGGACCCCGTCCTCTTCCAGGCCGTCAGATGTAGATGTACAGATGCCACTTCAGGCGGCCGTCGGTGCCGTACCCGGGGTCGCACAAGGCTGCCTTGTAGCGAGCAGGGTTCGAAGCCAGAACCCGCTTACCGGCGGCCACGCACTTGGCCTCGGTCCAGTAGCTCTTCCAGAAGTGCCAGGCCCCCTTCCGGACGCTGCTGGAGGCCGTGGTGGCGGTGGCCGTCGCGTCGGCGTGGGCGGCGGCGGCCTGAGCCGGCGCGGCCATCATGCCCGACGCGAGCGCGAGGGCGGACCCCAGCATGACGGCCTTCCTGATGATCGGTGACCTCGCACGCTCCAGAGCGTTCGTGGCGCGCGCGGTCGGCCTGCGCGATTCACTGATCGCCATGAGTCTCTCCTTCTGCTGATCTTGCCGGGCAGCGCTGTCGCGGCGTACACGGCGGATCTGATGGGTGGCGTTCCTCGGGCCTGAGCCTTTTCCGGGTGCAGGCCTACGAGGTGTCTTCACTCACCGACAATCGCAGTCGCTCGGCTGAGTGTCATTGGCGTCGAGTGCATGAATCATTGGCTGTCAACGCAACGGCACTGCGATATCGGCCAGGAGGGACGCCATATGCGGCCTTGAACGCGGAACGTCAGAGCTGCGCAGTTGCACTTCGCGCCTACCCGAGGGTGCGTCGCTCTGGACGTAAAATGATCTAGCGTCCTCGGTATTGATGGTATTCGAGTTCGAGAGGACTGGTATTCGCCGGTGCTCGCCCCGAGGAAGGTGCGCAAGCCGTCGCGCGTGAATTTGGCGATATAGTCGCGATGTCGCTAATACAGTCGCGATGTCACCAATACAGCCGCGATGTCATCAATGCGCGCTTCCGTTGGCCCGGCTCGGCCCCTGCCGCAGCGCGCGTCCGACGGCTTCTGGGGGCTCAGACCGGCCACCCCAGGCGCAAAGCGGACGGTGGCCCAGACAGACGTGGGGGCCGGCCGAAGCCGGCCCCCACGGAACTGCCGAAGCCGTCAGCGGCTCCAGGCGAGCATGCGGATCGGGTCCTCGAGCATGTCCCCGACGTCGCGCAGAACGCGGGAGCCCAGTTCGCCGTCCACGATGCGGTGGTCGAACGAGAGCGCCAGCGTGGTCACCTTGCGGATCGCGAGCTCGCCCTCGTGCACCCACGGCATGTCCCGGACCTGGCCGAACGCCAGGATCGCGGATTCGCCCGGGGTGATGATCGGGGTCCCGGAGTCCACGCCGAACACGCCGACGTTCGTGATCGTGATCGTCCCGTCGGACAGGTCGGCGGGGGACGCCTTGCCCGCGCGCGCCTTCGCCGCCAGCTCGTTCAGAGCCCGCGCGAGGCCCGGCAGGTCGAGGTCCTGCGCATCCTTGATCTTGGGGACGATGAGGCCGCGATCGGTGGCCGCCGCGATCCCCAGGTTCACGTAGCGCTTGAGGACGATCTCCGCGCCGTTCGGGCCGTCCACCCACGTGGAGTTCACCATCGGGTTGCGCGCCACAGCCGTGAGCAGCGCGCGCGCCACCAGCAGCAGGGGCGACACCTTCACGTCCGCGAACTCGGGCAGTTCGCGGAGCCGCTTGACGGTCTCCATCGTCCGCGTCACGTCCACCTGGAGGAACTCGGTGACGTGCGGAGCGGTGAACGCCGAACCGGACACCGCCGCGGCGGTCGCCTTGCGGACGCCCTTGACGGGGATCCGCTCCTCGCGCGGGCCCGCCTGGACGGTCGGCGCGCCGGCGGGAGCCTGGGCCCCGGCCTGCGCGGCGAGGACGTCCTCGCGCGTGATCGAGCCCTGCGGGCCGGAGCCCGTGATGGAGGCGAGGTCCAGCCCGAGGTCCTTGGCCATCTTCCTGACGGGCGGCTTGGCCAGCGGCAGCCCGTTCCCCGAAGGACTCGGGCCGGGCGCCGGCGGCGCCTGCGGGGCGGGCGCGGGTGCCGGTGCCGGTGCCGGGGCTGGGGCGGGCGGAGCCGCGGACGCCGCTGGCGCGGCACCGTTGGCCCCCTTGCGGGGACGGCGCCTGGTCGTCCCCTCCTTCACGCCGTAGCCGACGAGGACGGGCGTGCGCTTCGGCTGCTCCTGCGGCAACACCGTGCCGGGATCGTTGGCCGTGGGGACGCCCTCCTCGCGGAGCGCGGCCGCCTGCGCCGGGGGCTCGGACACCGGCGTCGCCACGCCGCCCTCGCCCCCCGCGTCCACCGCGATGATCGGGACCCCGACGTCCACGGTCTGCCCCTCGGTGACCATCAGCTCGGTCACCACGCCCTCGAACGGGCAGGGCAGCTCCACGATCGCCTTCGCCGTCTCGATCTCGACGATCGTCTGGTTCACCTCGACGGTGTCGCCGGGCTGGACGTGCCACTTGACGATCTCGGCCTCCGTCAGGCCCTCGCCCACATCCGGCAGTTTGAACAGTTTGGGCTGGCTCACCGGCGTCACCACGCGAAGGTCCGGTCGACCGCGTCCAGGATGCGGTCGAGGTCGGGCAGGTAATGGTCCTCGATGCGGGACGGCGGGTACGGGGTGGAGAACCCGCCGACGCGCAGCACCGGCGACTCCAGCCGGTAGAAGCACTTCTCGGTGATCCGGGCGGCCAGCTCGGCGCCGTACCCGTTGAACACCGGCGCCTCGTGGACGACGACGCAGCGCCCCGTCCGGTTCACCGAGTCCGTCACCGCGCCGATGTCGAGCGGGTTCAGCGAGCGAAGGTCGATGACCTCCAGGGACCGCCCCTCCTCCGCGGCGGCCGCGGCGGCCTCCAGGCACGTCTTCACCGACGGTCCGTAGGCCAGCAGCGTCACGTGCTCGCCCGGCCGGACGACCGTCGCCCGGTGCAGCGGCGTCCAGTCGGTGGAGTCGGTGTCGACCTCCGCCTTGTCCCAGTACCGGCGCTTCGGCTCGAAGAAGATCACCGGGTCGGGGGAGGCGATCGACTGCTGGATCATCGAGTAGGCGTCCACCGGGTTCGAGCACGCCACGACGCGCAGGCCGCCGGTGTGCGTGAAGTACGCCTCCGGCGACTCGGAGTGGTGCTCCACCGCGCCGATGCCGCCGCCGCACGGGATCCGGATGACGACCGGCAGCTCCAGCGCGCCGAGCGAGCGCATCCGCATCTTCGCGAGCTGCGTGATGATCTGGTCGGCGGCGGGGAACACGAACCCGTCGAACTGGATCTCCACCACGGGCCGGTAGCCCCGCAGCGCCAGCCCGATCGCGGTCCCGACGATGCCGGACTCGGCGAGCGGGGTGTCGATGACCCGCTCCTCCCCGAAGTCCTTCTGGAGCCCGTCGGTGATGCGGAAGACGCCGCCGAGCTTGCCGACGTCCTCGCCCATGACGAGGACCTTCGGGTCGTTCTCCATGGCCTTGCGCAGGCCCACGTTGAGGGCCTTGCCGAGTGTCAGGGTGCTCACTTCGACTCCTCCTCGAACGACGCGAGGTAGGCGGCGAACTGCTCCTGCTCCTCGGTCATCAGCGGGTGCTCGTCCCCGTACACGTGGTCGAACATCGACAGCGGTCCCGGGTCGGGCAGCGCCAGGCACGCCTCACGCAGCTCCCTGGTGATCTGCTTGGCCTCGTCCTCCACCTTCTGGAAGAACCCCGCGTCCGCCATGTCGCCCCGCACCAGGTACGCTTTGACGCGCTCGATGGGGTCCTTGAGCTTCCACGCCTCCTCCTCGGCCTTCAGCCGGTAGCGCGTGGGGTCGTCGGTCGTGGTGTGGGCGCCCATCCGGTAGGTGTACGCCTCGACGAGGGTGGGGCCCTGGCCCGTCCTCGCGTTCTCCAGGGCCTTCCTGGTGACGGCGAGGCAGGCGAACACGTCGTTGCCGTCCACGCGGACGCCCGGGAAGCCGAATCCCTGCGCCCGCTTGTAGAGCGGGATCCGCGACTGCCGTTCGAGGGGCTCGGAGATGGCCCACTGGTTGTTCTGGCAGAAGAACACGATCGGCGCGTTGAACACCGAGGCGAACACGAAGGATTCGTTCACGTCGCCCTGGGACGTGGCGCCGTCCCCGAAGTAGGCGATCGTGGCGCCCGCCGACGGGGTGCCGAGCACGCCGTCCCGCTGGATGCCCATCGCGTACCCGGTCGCGTGCAGCGTCTGGCTGCCGATCACGACGGTGTACAGGTGGAAGCCGTGCTCCTTCGGGTCCCACCCGCCGTGGTTGATGCCCCGGAACATGCCGAGCAGCTTCAGCGGCTCCACGTCCCGGCACCAGGCGACGCCGTGCTCCCGGTACGTGGGGAACACCATGTCGTTGGCGGTCGCAGCCCGCCCGGAGCCGATCTGCGCGGCCTCCTGCCCGAGCAGCGAAGCCCAGAGGCCGAGCTCGCCCTGCCGGGTGAGCGCCACGGCCTCCTGGTCGATCCGCCGCACGATCACCAGATCGCGGTACAGGCCGCGCACGTCCTCGGCGCTGAGGTCCAGGGGGTAGTCCGGGTGCTCGACCCGCTCGCCCTCGGGGGTGAGCAGCTGGACGAGTTCGGGCTCGGCGACCTTCGGGGTGTCGGGCGCGCCGCGCACGGAGTCGATCGTCATCGATGACACTCCTCGTTCGGGGCCGTCACGCGGGGTCGCCGCGCGTCCGGCCGATGCCAACGGCCCAGCCCCCGGTAAGGGACAAAAGCCGCAATGCCATCGTGGCAGACATCACACCCTGCGACGCAAGTCCCGCCACCGCGATGCGAGTCCTCCACCGGAGGTCGTACCCCGGGCCCTACCCCGTGATCCGGACGTGACGCACCCCACATCCACGTTCGTAGGGATTTGCAGGGAACGGGGGTTATTCGCGGGAAAGGGCCCGGGTGGCGCCGGCCGCCACCGTCAGACCGAGGACCAGGCCCGCGGCGACGATGAGGTTCGCGATCCACTGGTCGGTGCCCTTCGGGGCGAACTCCACCTCCTGGCCGAGGCTCCCGATGGGCAGGAGGAGGTCGAGCGTGTAGAAGAACGCGTTGAAGTGTGGTTTGTGGCCGGTGTCCAGGACCTCCGGCTTGTTGATGGAGAAGAAGATCGTCCCGAAGGCCAGGAGGCCGACCAGCCAGCTCGCGGCGCGGAACGGGCGGTAGCCGTAGCCGACCAGGACGTCCTGGAGCCAGCCGACGACCTTGCGGGGGAGCCCCTGGGTCTTGCGCCGGTCCCGGGCCTTGGCGAGCAGGACCGAACGGCCGTCGGCGTCCAGGCCGAGGGAGCGGTAGGTCTGGGCGAGGCGCTCGTAGGGCTGCGGAGCATAGCCGTCGGTGTCGCGGCGCAGCCATGCCAGCCGCTCGCGGGCGGTGAGCGGAGGTTCGAGCGTCTCGTACTGGAGGCCGTCGAGCTGGAGGCGCTCCGGCCAGGACGCCGCGTCGTCGCGCAGCAGGTTGATGCGGGCGTAGGACAGGTCCGCCGTCCCCTTGATCGGCTCGGCCGTGCGGAGCAGCAGCTCCTCCGCCTGGAGGCGCTGCAGGCCGAGCGCCGTCCCCTCGTCGTGGAGCAGGCGGGCGTCGCGCAGGCTGAGCTGCCCGGTGACGCGGGCCCCCGAGAAGCTGACGGCGCCGACGGCGGTGAACCCGTCGGAGCAGTAGATGTCGGTCTCCACGCTCAGGTCGTCGGCGTTCAGGGCAGTCCGCTTGGGGGCGGACAGGCGGGCGCCGACGAACGACAGGTAGCCGCCGACGCGGCCGCCGCGGAGCCGGATCTCGCCCTCGGCGCTGAACCCTCCGTCGCAGAACACGTTGGCGGCCACGTCCAGGCGGCTGGCGTACAGGGCGGCGCCGGACGGGTTGTACAGCCGGGCGCCGCGGAAGATCAGCTGGCCGCCGACCCGGGCCCCCGGCAGCCGGACCTCGCCGTTGGCGGTGAACCCCTGGTCGCAGTAGACGTTCGCCTCGACCGAGAGGCGGTCGGCGAGCATCGCGTCCCCGCCCGGGTTGGACAGGTGCACGCCCGACATGTTCAGGATGCCGGTGATGTTCGCCCCGTCCAGCCACAGGCCGCCGTTGATGCGGCTGCCCTCCAGCCACAGGTGGCCGTCCACCCGGGTGCCGGAGGCGATCAGGCCGGGCAGCCGGCAGCGCATCAGGTGGACGCTGTTCATGCTCGCCCAGTACAGGTGCGGGGCCTCGTCGAAGTCGCAGCCGGTGAGCGCCAGCGGGACGCCGACCTCCGCGTGCCCGAGGTTCAGCGAGCCGGTGATGCGGGCGCCGCCGAGCCGCACGGCGGCGACCTGCCCGGGCTCGGCCTCCACCGCGCCGACGAGCAGCGCCACGAGGACCTCGGCCCTGACCGCCCGGTCGTGTCCCCACTGGTCGGCGCGTGTGACGTCGTCGAGCGCCTGGTCGCCGGACGACAGGTCGACGGATTCGCCCTTGGGGAACGCCTCCCACAGGCGGCGCTCCACGGGCGTCAGGTCCTCGATGTTCATCGGCTGGCTCCGGGGGGTGCTGATGGCTCGTGATGGGCCATGGTGCCGTACGCTTCAGGATCGTAAGCAAAAGCGCAGATCAGTGAGGGGGCGACCGTGGCGCGTGTCGTCGTGGACGTCATGCTCAAGCCGGAGATCCTCGACCCGCAGGGGCAGGCGATCGCCCGCAAACTGCCGCAGATGGGGTTCGACGGGGTCGTGGCGGTGCGGCAGGGCAAGCGGTTCGAGGTCGAGCTGGAGGGGGACGCCGACGAGGCGGCCCTGGAGCAGGTCGCCAAGATCGCCGAGACGCTGCTGGCGAACCCGGTGATCGAGAACTACGAGGTTCGCGTTCTCTAGGGGGTTCACGGTCTGTGACCGGCGTCGCCGCGCGGCCTTGACACGGGGGGCGCCCGAAGCCGGCCCGTGACGCCGCCCGTTCCCGGGTGCGACATGGTGCGTTCCAAGTAACGGGCCCGTGACTGTGGCGATTACGGAAGATTCCACCGGGGAAGTGTTAGCTGCGTTGAGTCGTCGAGCACGCTCCGGGACCGGGGGCACGGTCGGGACGCCCGGAGCATGACACGAGGTGTCCGGGTGGATATGAGGTTCTCGCTCGCGTTGCCGCGCGACGCGCTGAGCATCCCGGTGGTCCGGCGGGTGACGGGGGAGGCCCTGCGGGGGCTGGGCGTCTCCGAGGACTGCGTCGACGACCTGCTGGTCGCCATCTCCGAGGCGTGTACGAACGTCGTCAAGCACGCCCGCGCGAACGGCGACTACGAGGTGACCGGGCACGTGGCCGGCGGCACCTGCCTGCTCAAGATCGTGGACTGGGGCCGCGGGCTCCGGGCCGCCCCGCAGGAGCCGGGCGTGCTGAGCGAGTCGGGACGCGGGATCGGCATCATGCGCGCGCTGGTGGACGACCTGGACATCGACTCCACGCCCGACCGGGGCACCGTCGTTCACCTGCGGAAGCGGCTGACCTGGAGCGACGGGGCCCGCGTACGGCGCCTCGACCGCAACCTCATTCCCAACGCCGGGTAGATTGGGACGTGCGCGCGGGGGAATGCGACGCGCATCGGGGTTGATCGGCGGAGGAGATCCCCGACCGTCTCGGCCGCACCTCATTTCGGAGGAACAGAACAGATGGACGCTGCCCGGGTTGGGATCATCACCTTCCCAGGTTCCCTTGACGACAAGGACGCCGCACGCGCGGTGCGGCTGGCCGGCGCCGAGCCGGTCGCCCTCTGGCACGGCGACCACGACCTCCAGGGGGTCGACGCCGTCGTCCTGCCCGGGGGCTTCTCCTACGGGGACTACCTGCGGGCCGGCGCGATCGCCCGGTTCGCGCCGCTGATGACCGAGGTCGTGGCCGCCGCCGGCGACGGCCTGCCGGTCCTCGGCATCTGCAACGGCTTCCAGGTGCTGTGCGAGACGCACCTGCTGCCCGGCGCGCTGCTCCCGAACGCGGGCCTGCACTTCGTCTGCCGCGACCAGCGGCTGCGCGTCGAGAACGCCTCCACCGCCTGGACCGGTGAGTACACCGAGGGCCAGGAACTGGTGATCCCGGTGAAGAACCGGGACGGCCGCTACACCGCCGACCGGGAGACGCTGATCGAACTGGCCGACTCCGGCCGCATCGTCGCCCGCTACCTCGACCTGAACCCGAACGGCTCCCTCGACGACATCGCCGGGATCTGCAACGAGGCCGGCAACGTGGTCGGCCTCATGCCCCACCCCGAGCACGCCGTCGAGTCGCTGACCGGGCCGTCCACCGACGGGCTCGGGTTCTTCACCTCGATCGTCAACAGACTGGTCAACGCATGAGTGAGCAACGGCCCCACGCTTCCGGACGGGGCACCCGAGACGAGGACGAGCCCTCGATGGAGTGGCTCGGCGAGCTCAAGTCCGACGCGGACGACCCGGAGCTCCAGCCCGTCAACCCGGCGGTGACGGAGGGTTTCAAGGCCATCCTCGAAGAGGACCCGCCCGCCCCCCAGGACCCGCCCGCCGAACCGGTCCCCGGGCCCTTCACCGGGCCCATCCCCGTGCTGAACGAGGAGGGGCCGCTCCCGGCTCCTCCGGCGTCCCAGGGGGAGTCCGACCCGGAGTTCGCGCGGGCCCTGGAAGAGGAGCGCTCTGCCGGCGACCCGACGTCCACCGTTGCGGACCCGTCACTCACCGTGCCCGACCTGAGCGCCTTCGCGGCCCCGCCGCCGGCCCGGGGCACGGGCACCGGCCCGCAGCCGACCGTTGGTTCCGGCACAGGCCCGCAGCCGCCGGTCGGCCACGGCACGGGCCCGCAGCCCGCCGTGGGCCATGGCACCGGCCCGCAGCCCGCCGTCGGTTCCGGTACGGGCCCCCAGCCCGCCGTGGGGTACGGCACCGGCCCGCAGCCGGCCGTTCGCCCGGGCACCGGCCCGCAGCCCCTCATCGACCTGAACTCGGGCCCGCTGGCCCAAGGCCCCACCACCGGCCCTCAGCCTCCCGTAGGCCGGGGAACGGGCCCTCAGCCCGCCGTAGGCCCCGGTACGGGCCCGCAGCCCGCCCTGGGGCACGGAACCGGCCCTCAGCCCACCGTCGGACGCGGCACGGGCCCTCAGCCCGCCGTCGGCCCGGGCACCGGCCCGCAGCCCGCCCTCGGGCACGGCACGGGCCCCCTGCCCGCGATCGGACGCGGCACGGGCCCCCTGCCCGCCGTCCGCCCCGGGACGGGCCCGCTGCCGAGGATCGTCCCCGGATCGGGCCCTCAGCCCGTCGTCGGTTCCGGCACCGGCCCGCAGCCGGCGATCGGGCGCGGCACGGGTCCGCAGCCCGCCGTCGGCCACGGCACGGGCCCCCAGCCCGCCGTCGGCCCGGGCACCGGCCCGCAGCCCGCCATCGGTCGGAGCACCGGTCCGCAGCCGGCGATCGCGGCGCCCGCGCACTACGACCAGGGCACGGACACGGTCGCCATCGCCGCCGCGTCTCCCGAGCGTCCGCAGCCGTACGCCGAGCTGGGGATGAACGAGGAGGAGTACCAGCGCGTCCGCCACATCCTGGGACGCCGACCCACGTCGGCCGAGCTGGCGATCTACTCCGTCATGTGGAGCGAGCACTGCTCCTACAAGAGCTCCAAGGTGCACCTGCGCCAGTTCGGCGACAAGGCCCCGAAGACCGACAAGCTCCTAGTCGGCATGGGGGAGAACGCCGGTGTCGTGGACATCGGCCAGGGCTGGGCGGTCACCTTCAAGGTGGAGTCGCACAACCACCCGTCCTACGTCGAGCCGTACCAGGGCGCCGCTACCGGCGTCGGCGGGATCGTCCGCGACATCATGTCGATGGGGGCGCGCCCCATCGCCGTCATGGACTCGCTCCGCTTCGGCCCGGCCGACGCCCCTGACACCCAGCGCGTCCTGCCCGGCGTCGTCGCCGGCGTGGGCGGCTACGGCAACTCGCTCGGCCTGCCCAACATCGGCGGCGAGACCGTCTTCGACGCCTGCTACGAGCAGAACCCGCTCGTGAACGCCCTGTGCGTCGGCGTGATGAAGCACGAGGACATCAAGCGCGCGGTGGCCCCCGGTCCCGGCAACAAGGTGATCCTGTTCGGCGCCCTGACCGGCCCGGACGGCATCGGCGGCGCGTCCGTCCTTGCCTCGGCCACCTTCGACGAGGAGTCGCACCAGAAGCGGCCGTCGGTCCAGGTGGGCGACCCGTTCATGGAGAAGCTGCTCATCGAGTGCTGCCTGGAGCTGTTCCGCGAGGACCTCGTGGTCGGCATCCAGGACCTCGGCGCCGCCGGGGTGTCGTGCGCGACGACGGAGCTGGCCGCGGCCGGCACCGGCGGCATGCACGTCGACCTCGACGCCGTCCCGCTCCGCGACGAGACGCTCCGCCCCGAGGAGATCCTCATGAGCGAGTCGCAGGAGCGCATGATGGCGGTGGTGGAGCCCGCCAAGGTCGAGCGCTTCATGGAGATCTGCGCGCGCTGGGAGATCCCGGCCACCGTGATCGGGACGGTCACCGACACGCGCCGGCTGGTCATGACGTGGCGGGGCGAGACGATCGTCGACATCCCGCCGGTCACCGCCGCCGACGAGGGCCCGGTCTACAACCGCCCGCTGGCGCCCCCGCACGACCTCGGCGCCCTGCAGTCCGACACGCCGGGCCGGTTGACCCGTCCGTCCAACGGCGACGAGCTCCGCCGGACCGTCCTGTGGCTGGCCGGGTCGCCGAACCTCGCCGGCAAGACGTGGGTGACGTCGCAGTACGACCGGTACGTCCTGGGCAACACCGTCATGGCGATGCCCGAGAACGCCGGCGTGGTCCGCATCGACGACGAGTCGGGCCTGGGCATCGCGCTGTCCCTGGACGGCAACGGCCGCTACACCCGGCTCGACCCCTACGCGGGCGCGCAGCTCGCACTGTCGGAGGCGTTCCGCAACGTCGCCGCGACCGGCGCGCGGCCCCTGGCCGTCACCAACTGCCTGAACTTCGGCTCCCCGGAGGACCCGGGCGTCATGTGGCAGTTCGCCCGCGCCGTCGAGGGCCTCGCCGACGCCTGCCAGTACCTCGGCATCCCGGTGACGGGCGGCAACGTCAGCTTCTACAACCAGACGGGCGACACGCCGATCAACCCGACCCCGGTCATCGGCGTCCTCGGCGTCCACGACGACGTCCGCCGCCGGGTCAACATGTCGCTGGCCACCGACGGCGCCACGATCGCCCTGCTCGGCGAGACGCGCGAGGAGTTCGGCGGCTCGGAATGGGCCCACGTGGTCTACGGCCACCTGGGCGGCCTGCCGCCGCTGGTCGACCTGAAGGCCGAGGCGGCCCTGGCGTCGGTGCTGGTCGCCGCCGTCCGCGACGGCCTGGTCAACGCCGTGCACGACCTCTCCGACGGCGGTCTCTCGCAGACGCTGGTGGAGTCGTGCCTGCGCGGCGGCCTCGGCGCCCGCATCACCCTGCAGGGCGACCCGTTCGTCGCGTTGTTCAGCGAGTCGGTGGCCCGCGCCATGGTCGTCGTCCGTCCGGGCGCGGAGGGCCGTCTGGCGGCCCTGTGCGAGTCGGCGGGCGTCCCGGTCTCCCAGCTCGGCGTGGCGGGCGGCGACGCCCTCCACGTCACCGGTCGCGGCCCCGAAGGCGACCAGCAGGAGCTGTTCAGCATCGGCCTCTCCGAACTCCGCGAGTCCCACGAGCGCATGCTCCCCAGCTACGCCGACTAACGCCAGACGCGAAGGGCGCCCCCACCCCGGGGGCGCCCTTTTCGTATTCTTCGCGGGGACAGGGCGAGCCGCCCCTAGCTCTGGCGACGAATGAGGGCCTGAGCGACGATGACCCGGTCCCCGTTGAACGTGACCGACGGCGAGCCGTGCAGCTCGTACCCCAGGTCAAGCGCCTCACTGACCCGCCAGCAGAACGTCTCGTCGTCCGGCCCGGTAAGCACCCGATACCGCGGAAGCCCTCTCTTTTCACTCATACCAGGAGCCTAGTGCGCCGCACCCCGGCCACCCCGGACCGCCGCGAGCCCGCTCCCTTCCAGCCCAGCCGTGACGCCATGTCGGACGTGCCTGCTGGGATAGGGGAATGAGTGAGTCCCCCCAACTGGTCACGCAGTTGCTCAAGGCAGTGGTCGCGTACTCATGGTTCTTCGAGACCTGCGATGAGTCGAGCGTGGACGACGACACGGCACTCGAACAGCAGGAGCACGCCGGCTACCTCCTGGGCCGGCTATCCGACGCGGATAAGAGGCGCCTCGCTGACGAACTGGCCACCCTGGCGGCGACCGAGACGGACCCGGCGTACCGAGAGTTCGTAGAGACGTTCGCATTCACCATGGGCTTGGTGGAACACAATGAGCGGGGACCCGCCCCACATCAAGACGCCTAAGCTCCTCTCATGGCGTTCACGTTCACCGCTCGCGCTGTCGGAGCGGAAACCTACGAAGACGATGAGTGCTTCATAGCCGGAGTGGCCGAACATGAGGACGGCAGCGGCCGCCAGCTGACCTTCATGTGCAGCCTCTACGAACCCGAGGACCAGGACATCGCCACCGGTATGGACTCCTACTGCCTGGTCACGCCGGGCCAGGGCACGGCCTACGGCGGTGTCAGAGAGGCAGTGCTGAAAGACCGCGTCCTACGAATCGTCGTAGACCCTGCCAACCTCGAAGCGCTACGGCTGAACGACGCCGAGATCGAGGTGGCATTGGACGTCGAGGATGCGCACATCCAGCGGTTTCGCGAGGGGCTGCGCCGTGTCCTGGCATACGGGCGTCAAAGCGAATGGCCGACCGTCCTGGAGCTCTGAGAACCCGCGTCCGCCCCGTGGTCGTTCCGATCTCTTGTCGTGCCGATCCGCAAGCGGAATGATGACGAGGAGATCAAGGGGGTCGTGCCATGTGGCCTGATCTGCAAGTCGGTCTGATCGGCTTGATCGGGGTGGTGTTGATCGGCCGCGGCATGTGGGAGCTATTGAGGTCGTGGCCCGCTCAGCGCGGCAAGAAGCTCGCCGAGACCCTGGTCGGGTTCGCTGTCGGGCTGGTATTCGCTGGCATCGCAGTTGAGATCGCCTTTTTTGATGTCCCTTTTGAGCCGGCATCGGCCGAGGAACTCGTTCTCGCGGTGTTGGTCTTGCTGGGGTCGCTCGCATGGCGGGTACTGACTACCAGGAGAGACAAGAAGTCCGACCCCTAGGTCGGCCCCTGCTCTCCCAGGCCCGTACGCCGACCGCCCGGGCACGCGCAGTGGTCTCTCCGGAGGCGGCGAGAAGACCAAGTGCGCATCCGTCCCCGTGGCTGGCCCCTCGCTCCCGGAGCTTTGGCGTCAGAAACCGCCCCAGAAGACGAACCCGGAAAGCGAGTCCACGTTCTGGGGTGATGAGCCTGTGGATCCATCTGGGGTGGGCGCGAGCTTCCATTCGCCCTGCCACTTCACGGTCGTGGTCCTGGCAGTGCGGCCACCGCGCCCAGGGTCCCGCGACACCGTGCCGACCACCGCTGTCTGAGGCGTATAGGAGACGATTCGGAAGCCCGTGATCTGCGCTGCTTTCCCGGCCGGTACGGGCTGACCGGCGGTACGCACCCGCGCGTAGGCCGCCTTGCCTCTCCCCGCCACGACCTGCTGCTCCAAAATCTTTCGCCATCGTGTTGACCGGTCGAGCCGTACGCTGATCTGCACAGCGGCGAACAGGGCTCCGCGCGGGGTGTGCTCGTAGCAGCGTGCGATGTCGCCCTGGACGTCCAGTGGTCCCACCGAAGGCGAGAACGGCACTGCAACGCCCTTGAAACGCTTCCAGTACACCTGTCTCGGCGCGGTCGTGGGAATGCTCTGGTCGCCGTTGTCAGTAGGGCACGCGCGCGCCCCCGCCGGAGTCGTGGCAGGAGGTGTGGACTTCGGTGTGGCCGCTGCGGTGTTCTCCCGGCTCTTCGCTGTACAACCGGCGACGCCCAAGGCGACGACGATGACTGGAAGGCCGGCCTTTTTTAACATGTGGGAACCCAACTCGCACGGCGGCTTCTGACACGACCAGGCCGATCCTAGGCCCAACAAGCGCGGCCACGCAGCGATGCGCGGCCGGGCGTGCAAGGGCCTCACAGTCGGCCACTGCAAGGCCGACGCGCACCACCGCGAAAACCTCGGCTGCGGCGTCCGCCGCATCTTCGACTTAGTGGCGTTAGGGCTGTTGTTCGGGGTGGAGCATGAGTTCCGCGATGTGCTGGACGCGGGCGTGCGCGATGCCCATGCGCTGTTCGACTGCCAGTGGGTGATCGGTGGGTTCGAGCTCGATGAACGGACGCTCACCGATCGAGCGTGTGTGCAGGTTCGTTTTCAGTTCGATGGTCGTGGGCGAGTAGAGCGTCAAACCGGTGGACAGCCATCCGAAGTAGGGAGGCTCGTTCTCCCTGCCCGGGGTGTTCCAGAGCCGCAGCGCGCGGGTGAAGTTGTCCTGGCTGAGCGAGACCCACACGCCCCAGCTGAAGACCTCGCCGGTATCGGTCACCGGAATCTCGATCAGCCCGTGGACGAAGAACGCCTGGCCTTTGATCACGCAGGTCTCGGAGGTCAGTTCGCTCTCCGGATCCTCGGCCAGTTCCGGTGTCCAGAAGTCGGGAGCCGGTGCGGCGAAGCTCATGGGCAGCCCGTCGTGGCGCTGCCCGCAGCATGAGCAGAGGAATCCGGAATGTTCAGGCATGGGGTGAGGGTACTGATCTTTCCGCCGGGCGGGGGCGCGCGGCAACCGTGAGGCGTCGTCGATCTGCCGTAGCACCTTTGCCGCCATGACATCGGTGTCGGCCGCTCGGTGGCTCTCAACGTCTCGGGGCCGGTCAGAACGTCATGTGCCCTCGATGTGCCCTGAGCCTGACCGGCATGACGGCAGGAGCGGCCGGGAGGAGGGTGGGGTCACGGGATTCTGCCTACTCCGAGACGTATCCGGGAGTGGTTCCATACCCACCCTCCCTGAGCCGCGGACCCTGATGGGTGCTCAGACCGGTCTCCAACAAAGGCACCGTACTAGGACGCTCTGACAATCCGAATGAGTGACCAGTCTGGACGATATCGGCCCACGATCTTGAAACGACGCCGCTACTGCCATAGGTAGTCATAGCGGGGTGGTGCCGGGGCGACCTGGACTTGGCCGTCTCTGATCTGCCATTCGGTCTGGTGCCCCTCCTCGTGAAAGACGAGAAAGAGCCCGCATACACGGTCGTTGTCCTCGTCGTCGGCGGGGAGGGCGGTGATCTCCCGGACCTGGTCGAGGACTTCGTCGCAGTACTGCGAACGAACGGCTCGGGCGTAGCAGGCTGCGTCGAGCCAGCCGCCTTCCGGGAAGGCCCATCCCGCGGAGTCCCCCCGGCGGATGATGCGCTCGGCTTCGGCTTTCTGCCCGTGGAACTCCAGCCAGCCCCGTATGTAGGCCCAAGTGCTCATGGACCCATGATTGCGGGCCTAATCGGAGCCGGGACGTCTAGAAGACCGAGATGTGGACGTGGTCGTAGTGGTTGGCGGTTACGCCGCCTCGGTTTTCCATGGAGCGCCAGCCGGGGCTGCGGAGGTCGTAGATGCGTTGGCGCCAGATGATGTATTTGATGCCCAGGGCGCTTGCGTGGGCGATGGCGTAGGAGGCGGTGCGGTCGCCCAGGGCCTGGGCGCTGCCGGTGGCCATGACGCCGCCCGTGGTGACCATGAAGTCGCAGGCGTGGCCAGTGCCGTGGTCCTGGGGGTCGCCGGTGTGGCGGACGCAGCCGATGGTCGGGAAGGGGCCCGTCTCCAGGTCGATGGTGTTCTTCACCTTGAGCATGCGCGGGGTGACGCCGCCCATGCCGACACTCGGGGACTCGGGCTTGTACTTCTTGACCAGGGACTGGATCTGCGACTTGCGCCGCTTCAGGTCCTTGATCTCCTTGTTCAGCTCGACCATCTTCTGCTGGGCCTGCTTGCGGGCCTTCATCTGGTCGTCGACGAGCTTCTGGATCTGGGCGACCTTGCCCGCCTTGTTCTGGGCGAGGTGGCTGACCAGGGTGGCGTTGCTGAGCAGGTCGGAGGGGTTCGCGTCGGCGAGGAAGGTGACGGTGGGGTCCTCGCCGTTCGTCATGTACTGGGACGCGGCGAGCTGCGCGACGACGCTGCGGGCCTCCTGGAGGTCGCGCTGCAGGTCGTTGGACTTGTCCAGCGCCTTCTTCGCGGCGTACTCGGCGTCCTTCAGCTTGGCGAGGTCGCCGCCGTACTCCTTGTCGAGCTGCTCGATCTGGCGGTTCAGCTTCGCGAACTTGCCGCTGTCGCCCGGGTCGAGGGGGAGGGACGCCGGCGGGGCGGCCGCGGACGGTGTCGCGGCGGCGAGCAGGGGCAGCGCGGTGGCGAGGGCCACGAGAGCCGCGGCGGTGTGTCGCCGGCCGCGGCGGCGGTCAGCGTGCCGACGGGTGGAGGCGGGGGTCTCCACGTGTTCTCCTCTCGTCATGGCCGAAGGTCAATGGACGTTAAAGAGCCGTGTGCCTCGCCAAGAGTAAACCCCTGCGAACAGTGGGACGGGGCGAAGGCGCGAGATGCCCGGCCCCCTTGCTGGGGAGCCGGGCAATCCTACGTGACGGGACTCACAGCTTGCCCTTCCAGAGGAGCCGGTTGGGCTGCGAGCGCAGGTTCTTGAGGGTGTGGGTGGAGTTGTCGTTCAGCACCTTCTGCACCGTCGGGAAGGTGGCCTTGGGGTGCGTGGAGAGGTACAGGGCGGCGACACCGCTGACGTAGGGGGCGGCCATGGACGTTCCGCTGAGCGCCTTGTGGCCCCCGCCCGGCCAGGTGGAGTAGATGCCGTAGCCCGGGGCGTTGATGTCGACGCACTTGCCCCAGTTGGAGAACGAGGCGCGGTTGTCGTACTTGGTGGTGGCGCCGACCGCCATGACCCAGCCCGCACCGGCCGGCGAGGTGTTGCACGCGTCGGCGTTCTCGTTGCCGGCGGCGACGGAGGTGAACACCCCCGACTTGGACAGGTTCATCACGGCGGTGTTGAGCGCCGAGGACTTGGGGCCGCCGAGCGACATGTTCGCCACGGCCGGCTTGGCGGCGTGGGTGCGCAGCCAGTTGACGGCGGCGACGACGTCCGACATCGAGCCCTCGCCGTTGCAGTCGAGGACGCGCAGCGCCCGCAGCTTGACCGACTTGGCGGCGCCGTAGGTCTTGGAGCCGATGATGCCCGCGACGTGGGTGCCGTGGCCGTTGCAGTCGCGTCCGTCGCCGTTGAAGGGCGCCGCCCACGCGATCGAGGCGCGGCCGCCGAACTCCTTGTGCCCGACGTCCAGGCCGGTGTCGATGATGTAGGCGTTCACGCCCTTGCCGGACGACTTGTAGGTGTAGGTCTTGGACAGCTTCGCCGACCGCTGGTCGATGCGGTCGAGCCCCCAGGGCAGCGGTGCGCGCTGGGTGGTGCTGGCCTTGACGACCTGGTCCTGCTCGATGGCCGCGACGCGGTGGTCGCGGCGCAGCTTGTTGAGCTGGTCGCCGTTCAGCCGCGCGGCGAAGGCGTTCAGGACGCCGTCGAAGCGCTGGACGCCCGCGGCCTTGACGCTCTTGGCGGCCGTGTCGGTGGACGCTCCGGCCTTCAGCGTGACGATGTACCTGCCGGGCACCGGGGTGCCTTCCGCCGCGGTCACCTTCACCAGGGACGCGGAGTCGTCGGCGAGAACCGGGAACGCCGCGGCGCCGCCGAGGCACGCCGCGACCGTGCCGACGAGCAGCAGCCTTCGGTGGACAGCCCGCAAGGCTCCTCCTTATGCCGGGGAGCGCGCGAGGCGTCCCGCCCATGATCGGTGGTCTCGATCGAGGGGAAACCCTAGCGGAACTGTCCTGATATGAGACGACAAATTGGGCGTATTGCCCGAGGCGGCACGGCCGGATCAGGCCTTGGTGAGCCGCCCGCCGTAGCCGAGGTTCGTTCCGGGCCGCGTCCACGTGTACTGGAGCGTCCCGTCAGGCTGACGGGTCACCTGGACGATCCCGGACGTGCACGGCTTGCCGATGTCCAGGTTCATCCTCAGGGCGCTCTCCGTCCCCCTGGTGAGCCGCAGGGTGCCGACGCAGTTCTCCCGCGGGTACAGGGCGCGCCCGGTCGTCCCGCCGGCCTCGAAGGTGATCTGCACGGGGAAGGAGGCGTTCCGGTTGGTGTTGACCACCGTCCCCGTCCAGGTCCCCGCGAACGATTGCGGAATCGTGGTCACGGGGCGGTTGGCGGATGAGTTGGTGCTGTCGGACGGCGAGTCGTCGTCGGACTTCAACTGGGGCCAGAGCACCAGGACGATGATGGCGATGCCGACGCCGACGCCGATGGCCAGCGACAGTGCCAGGCCGAGGACGTGGTTGCCGGGTCGCCGCATCTTCGCGATGAGCGACAGGGGCGACCGGTTCGCCGGGGAGCGGTGCCCGTGGCTCTCGCGCCCTTGCCCCAGCCCCGGAATGAGGGGGTTCGGCTCTGTGGGGTTCGGATGGGCGGGCAGGTCGACGGCGTCGAACGTGGCCGTCGGATCGGGACCGACGGCGTCGAACGTCGCAGTCGGGTCGGGACGCAGAGCATCGAACCTCGTGGTCTGCTCCGCGTGGTCGCGTCCGCCCGCCGGGGTCTGCCGCTCGGGCCGGTCCAGGCCGATCGCGTTGAAGGCCGTCGTCACCTCGAACGCGGCCGGATCCAGCTCGGCCGCGGGCGGCTCGGGCTCCCGCACGGGCTCGGGGCGTGAGCGGCGCGAGCGCGCGAGCTTGCCCAGCAGCGGCAGCGATGGTGACGCCGATTCCGGCGGAGGCCCCGAAGGCGCACCGGACGGCGCTCCCGAGAACGGCCCCGAAGGCGCACCGGCAGGGGGCCCCGAAGGCGCACCGGCAGGGGGGCCCGGTGGCGGTCCCGAAAGCGGCCCAGGAGGTGCGGCAGGCCCGGGCGTGAACCCGGGCGGCGGAGCGGCGGCTCCCATGGGCCCACCGGGAGCCGCCATGGGAGGACGCGGCGGCGGCACGACCGGCGGCACGTCGTGGTGGATCATCACGCCCGTCGCGAGGGCGCGCCCCTCCTCCACCATCGAGGCCGGCAGGCGCCCCGCGAGCGCGCTGCCCTGGCCCAGCAGCCGTTCGAGGATCGTCTTGGCCATCGGACGCTCGGCCGGGTCCTTGGCCAGAGCGGCCGCGACCGTCTCGCGCAGGGAGTCGGGCACGCCCGACACGTCGGCCTCGTCGTAGACGATCCGCTGCATCACCTCGGACGGCGACCCCTCGCCGAACGGCGGCTTGCCCGTGGCGGCGAACAGGACGGTCGACGCCCACGCGAACACGTCCGCGGCAGGGCCGATGCCCATGCCGCTCAACTGCTCAGGGGACTTGTAGGCGGGGTCCTCGGTCATGCTCCCGCGGAAGGCCACGTTCACGGCCTCCATGGCGTGGGCGATGCCGACATCGCTCATCCGGGGACCGTCCCGGCCGAGGAGCACGTTCCCGGGCTTCAGGCCGTGGTGGACGGCGCCCGCGCGGTGGACGGCGGCCAGAGCGACCGCCATGCCGACGGCCACGCGTTCGACGACGACGGGGCCGCGCACGCCCTCCTCGTCCACGAGCTGCTGGAGGGACGGTCCGTCCACCCACTCGCTCACCACGTAGGGACGGTCGCCCTCCATGTCGGCGTGCAGGATCGCCGCCGTGCAGAAGCCGGTCACCTTCCGGGCCGCGGAGAACGCGTCGGCGAACCGCGACCGCGCGACGGGCTCGCCGCTCAGCCGCACGTGCAGGACCTTCACGGCGACGGGCCGGCCGGCCGGGTCCCTGCCGAGGAAGACCGCACCCTGCTCGCCCACGCCGAGCCGTCCCGTGATCTCGAACGAGCCGAGCCTTCCCGGGTCACCCGGCTGCAGGGGCAGCGCCTCGGGCATCTGACGAACCTCCGTCTCATCCGGGGACGGCGTCCCCGGCCTCCCCGTCCTCTGCGCCCCCATGCCTGGCACCGGGTCCTTTCTACCGTCTGCGCGATACCCCGGCGGACCCGGTAGCGTCGTGCGCGATGCGCCGAACACCGCTTTCCCCCGCCGTCCTCAACGAGGAGCGCGCCGCGCTCGGCCTGGCGCCCTACACCGGCGCGGACGAGCCCGCCGAGCTGCGCCGCGCGGCTCTGGACACGGTCCTCGCCGGCATCGAGGCGGGGGGCGCCGAGCCGAGCCGGCCGGTGGTCAGGGGAGCGGTACGGTACCTGCTCGATCGGCTCGCCGAGCTGGCGCCCGGCCGTTCGGTGGAGGTCAGGGTCCCCCCGCACGCCGCCGTTCAGTGCATCGACGGCCCGCACCATACCCGTGGTACGCCGCCGAATGTGGTGGAGATGGACGCCGCCACGTGGATCGCGCTGGCCACCGGCCGCTCCACCTGGGAAGACGCGGCGGCGAACGGACGGGTACGGGCGAGCGGCGCGCGCGCGGACCTGACGCCCTACCTCCCCCTGCCCCTCGACTGACGGTCCGCCCCGCCCGGCGGGTTCTCCTTGACCGGACGTCGCCTCTCGACTGGACGGTGAGCGCGCGCATAGCGTGCGCGGGTAACGCGCGCCTTACCGGAGGTGATCCCGTGTTGATCGCGCACTGGACGTTCGACGCCGGCACCGTGGACGGGCGCCGGGCCGCCGACACCGCCGGCGCCGCCCCCGCGGCCGAGCTGGCGGAGAACGCCGAGATCGTCCCCGGACGGGACGGGGAGGCGCTGGCCCTCCGCGGGCACGACCGGGCGGTGATCCCCGCGGCGCCGCAGCTCGTCCTCAGCCAGATCTTCGGGTTCAGCCTGGCCTTCTTCGTCCGGGTCGACGAGGAGCCCACCGGCGAGTGGCGCAGCCTCCTCTACAAGCCCGTGGCCGAGAACGACGCGCGGGGGCTCGGCCTCTGGCTGTACCCGGACGCGATGAGGCTGCGCGTCCAGTTGTTCACCGTCAAGGGCCCGGACTACGTCGACAGCACGGCCAGGCTGACCGTGGGGCAATGGGCGCACATCGCCTTCGTCGTGGACACCCGGGGCATGACCCTCTACGTCGACGGCGCGCACGACGCGGCCGTCGCGTTGGAACACCCCGTCGTCACCCCGGCCGGGCCCGTCTACCTGGGCAGGGAGCCCACCAAGCCCGGCTTCGGCGGCCTCCTCGACGACCTCCGCTTGTACGCCTCCCCGCTCGGCCAGGAGGCCGTCCGCGCCCTGGCCGACCAACCCGGCGGCTAAGGGGTGGCGCGGGCGAACGGGAACTCGCGTTCGACGCAGCCGCGCCGCGCCAGGTCGTCCGGGTACCGCGCCTGGTCCCCGCACTGGGCCGCCTTGGCGAGCAGCCAGACGAGCGTCCCGGCGCCGAGGAGGAGGGCGACCGCGGAGCAGACCACCCCCACGAGGGCGGGACGCCGGTCCGGGTCGCGCCGGACGAGGGACATCGTCCCCAGGACGAGCCCCACGAGCGCCGGGACCATGCCCGCGAAGCACGCGGTGAGCCCGACCAGACCGACGATTCCGAGCACCTGGGAGGTCCGGGCCAGAGTGCTCCGCACAGGCGGGGCAGGGGGCGAGTAGGTCCGGTACCCGGGCAGCGTCATTGCGTTCCTCCACGTGTCGTCCCCAGATTCCCGGAACCGCGTGGGGCCCGTGGTTCCGGGGAGTAAAGGTCCGTTAAGGAGATGCCACCGATCGGAGCAGGTGAACCGGGCATCTAGACTGGCGAACGTGCCTCTCCGTGACGGACGTTTGAGCCACGACCTCGATCCCTCCGACCGCGCTCCGCAGGACGCCTGCGGGGTCTTCGGCGTCTGGGTTCCCGCCGAACAGGCGGCCAGAGCCGAAGTGAGCAAGCTCACGTACTACGGCCTGTACGCGCTCCAGCACCGTGGGCAGGAGTCGGCGGGCATCGCTGTCAGCGACGGCTCCCGCATCGTCGTGTTCAAGGACATGGGCCTCGTCGCCCAGGTCTTCGACGAGTCGGTGCTGAACACGTTGCGCGGACACATCGCCGTCGGCCACTGCCGCTACTCCACGACCGGCTCGCCCACGTGGGAGAACGCGCAGCCCACGTTCCGGTCCACCGACGAGGGCGGGCTGGCGCTCGTCCACAACGGCAACCTGATCAACACGCCGGAACTGGCCGCGCGGCTGGCGCCCGGCGTGCTGACCGCCACGACCGACACCGAGGTCCTGACGGCGCTTCTAGCCACGCATGACCTGACCGGCGCCGGAGGCGCTCCGGGGGGTGTGGGGGGTCGTCCCCCCACAGGTGACCTGACCGGCGCCGGAGGCGCTCCGGGGGGTGGTCCCTCCATGGGGGACACGGGCGGTGCGCTGGAGGCGGCGCGGGAGATCCTCCCGGCGGCGCGCGGCGCGTTCTCCCTGGTCTTCATGGACGAGGGGACGCTGTACGCGGCCCGCGACCCCGAGGGCATCCGCCCGCTCGTGCTCGGCGCCCTGGAGGACCGCGGCTGGGTGGTCGCGTCCGAGACGGCCGCGCTCGACATCGTCGGCGCCCGGTTCGTCCGGGAGATCGAGCCGGGCGAGATGGTCGCGATCGACGGTGACGGCGTGCGGTCCGAGCGGTTCGCCGAGCCGCGCCCGAAGGGCTGCCTGTTCGAGTACGTGTACCTGGCGCGGCCCGACACGACGATCGCCGGGCGCAGCGTGCAGGCCACCCGCGTCGAGGTCGGGCGCCGGCTGGCGCGCGAGCACCCCGTCGAGGCCGACATGGTCATCCCGACGCCGGAGTCGGGCACCCCGGCCGCGATCGGCTACGCCGAGGCGTCCGGCATCCCCTACGGCCAGGGCCTGGTGAAGAACTCCTACGTCGGCCGGACGTTCATCCAGCCGTCCCAGACGATCCGCCAGCTCGGCATCCGGCTGAAGCTGAACCCGCTGCGCGAGGCGATCGAGGGCAAGCGGCTGGTCGTGGTGGACGACTCGATCGTGCGCGGCAACACCCAGCGCGCCATCGTGGGGATGCTGCGGGACGCGGGCGCCGCCGAGGTCCACGTGCGGATCTCCAGCCCGCCCGTCGCCTGGCCGTGCTTCTACGGCATCGACTTCGCCACCCGCGCCGAGCTCATCGCGGGAAACCTGTCGGTGGAGGAGATCCGCGACTCCATCGGCGCCGACTCGCTCGGCTACATCTCCCTGGACGAGCTCATCTCCGCCTCGCACATCGCGAAGGACAACCTGTGCCGGGCGTGCTTCGACGGCCAGTACCCCATCCCGGTGGAGCAGGACGCCCGCGGCAAGCACCTGCTGGAGGCCACTCGATGACGGACCGCCCGACGACCTCCTACGAGGCCGCAGGCGTCGACATCGCGGCGGGCGAGCGCGCCGTCGAGCTGATGAAGTCCCGGGTGGCCCGGTCGCGGCGCCCCGAGGTCGTCGACGACGTCAGCGGGTTCGCCGGGCTCTTCGACGCCTCGGCGCTGCTGCGCTACAAGCGGCCCCTGCTCGCGACGTCCACGGACGGCGTCGGCACCAAGGTCGACCTGGCGCGGCGCCTCGGCGTCTACGACACGATCGGGCACGACCTGGTCGGCATGGTCATCGACGACCTCGCCGTGTGCGGCGCCGAACCGCTGTTCATGACCGACTACATCGCCTGCGGCAAGGTCGTGCCGGAGCGCGTCGCCGACATCGTCGGCGGGATCGCGGACGCGTGCGCCCTGGCCGGGTGCGCCCTCGTCGGCGGCGAGACCGCCGAGCACCCCGGCCTGCTGGAGGCGGACGAGTTCGACGTGGCGGGCGCTGGGACGGGCGTCGTGGAGGCCGACCGGATCCTGGGGCCGGAGCGCGTGGAGGCGGGTGACGTCGTGCTCGCCATGGCATCGTCCGGTATCCACTCGAACGGGTACTCCCTCGTCCGGCACATCCTGGCGACGACCGACCTGACGCTGGAGACCCGGTCGCCGGAGCTCGACCGTCCGCTGGGGGAGGAGCTCCTCACCCCGACGCGCATCTACGCCAAGGACTGCCTGGCCCTGGCCGAGGCCGGCGGAGTGCGGGCGTTCGCTCACATCACCGGCGGCGGCTTGGCGGCGAACCTGGCCCGGTCGCTCCCACCGGGGGTGGACGCCGTGCTGAGCCGCTCGTCCTGGGAGGTCCCGGCGGTGTTCCGCCTCCTCCAGGCGCACGGCGAGGTGCCGCAGGCCGAGATGGACAAGACGTTCAACCTCGGCGTCGGCATGGCCGCGATCGTCGCGCCTGACCGCGCCGACGAGGCGCTCCGGCTGCTGGCGTCCCGCGGAGTGCCGTCCTGGACGCTCGGCGAGATCACCGAAGGCACCGGCAACGCGACCCTGCGCTGACCCCGGGGCGCTGGCCTCGGGGCCTGCCGTCGCCCGGCGGGCTCCGGGGTACGTGGACGGCCCTGAGCGGAACGCTGAGCGACTCTCGGACCTGCCCGGCCACTCGGGGGTGGTGCGGCGGTCCTGGGGAGCTCATGGACGACTCAGCGAGATCGCCGAGCGGCGCGATCACCGACCGGCGAGATCAGGAGCCCCGGGCGCTCCGAGGCCATGACAAACGCCACCGCCCGGCGGTGCGGGCGGTGGCGTGCTGTCTGCCGGTCAACCGGAGGTGCCGTCCTTGCGGGGCTCCGTGCCGTAGTCGTCGGCGTAGTCGGCGTACTTCTCGGCGAGCTCGTCATAGGAGTCTTCGCCGGAGTCGCTGACTCCTAGTTCATCCTTAAGGCGGTCGAGGTCCGTGTTGCCGGTGCTGTACTTGAGCTGCCGGGCAACCTTCACCTGCTTGGCCTTGGCTCGGCCGCGACCCATTGGCTCGACCCCCTCGATGGTCAGGGCTTTCGTGGGCCCATCAACGCGCGCGTGTACCACACGAACCGGTGCCTGATGAGCCATGCGTCAGTCACGGGTACAACCGTACCCGTTTTGCGCCTGGCTCGGTACATCGACGGTACGTGGCGGCGCTCCGGTTGCTGATAACAACAGTGTATCCGGTGGTCACGTCAACGTGCGAAGGCCACCGTGGGACGGTCGTACGCCGCCCCACGGCGGCCCTCACAACGGTTTTGCAACGGTCTAAACAGGTCTAGGAAGTCCACCCTCCAGACCGCGCCCTCCTGGAGCTCACCTGGTCTGCCCTGGATTTCAGAGGAGGATGCTCCGGAGCCGGCCGACCTCGGACATCCGGCGCTCCGCGAGGCGGTCGGCGGCCACCGCCGGCGGGACGCCCTCGTCGGAGGCCAGCGCGAAGATCTTCCGGGTGGTGTCGAAGATTCCGGCCGCGCGCGCCTTGGCGCGGTCGAAGTTGAAGCCCTCGATCTCGTCCGCGACCTGGATCACGCCACCGGAGTTCACCACGTAGTCGGGCGCGTACAGGATGCCGCGGTCGGCGAGGCGCTTCTCCACGCCCGAGTGGGCGAGCTGGTTGTTCGCGGCGCCGCAGACGATCCTGGCGGCCAGAACGGGCACCGTGTCGTCGTTCAGGGAGCCGCCCAGTGCGCACGGCGCGTACACGTCGAGCTCCGTACGGACCATGGCGTCGGCGTCGGCGACGACCTCCACCTCGGGGTGCAGCGCCCGGACGCGGTCGACGGCGGCCTCGTCCACATCGCAGATCACGACGTCCGCGCCGTCCTCGCGCAGGTGCTCCACCAGGCGGTGCCCGACCTTCCCGACGCCCTCCACACCGACTCGCTTGCCGCGCAGCGTTGGCGCTCCCCACACGGTCTCGGCCGCGGCCCGCATGCCCTGGAACACGCCGAACGCCGTGAGGATGGAGGAGTCGCCCGCGCCGCCGTGCGCGACCGTCCGTCCGGTGACGAAACGGCACTCGCGCGCGACGATGTCCATGTCCTCGCTGAAGGTGCCCACGTCGCAGGCCGTGTAGTACCGGCCGTTCAGCGACTGCACGAACCGCCCGTAGGCCCGCAGCATCGCCTCGGACTTGTCCGTGGCGGGGTCGCCGATGATGACGGCCTTTCCGCCGCCGAGGTCGAGCCCGGCCAGGGCGTTCTTGTACGCCATGCCCCGGGACAGGTTCAGCACGTCCGCGAGGGCCTCCTCCTCGGAGCCGTACGGGTAGAAGCGGGTGCCTCCCAGGGACGGGCCGAGCGCGGTGGAGTAGATGGCGATGATGGCGCGCAGGCCGCTGGCCTCGTCCTGGCAGAAGACGACCTGCTCGTGTCGGGGTTCGGTGCCCTTGTGGGGCGCCCCGAAGACATTAGGCACGGTAGTGCCCTCCTCTCTGTCTCTAAGATCAGCCTAGGGTGCGCGATGGCGCCACGCCCGACCGAATCTCATGTCACGATGCGATTCTCATGTCACGATGCGATGGTGCTTCCGTACGCGGCCTACCTACGGGTTTATGAACCGGTGACCGCCTTCCCGGAGCCCGCGCGGACCCTGTGGACGGTCTACGCCGACTCCAGGCGGCGTCCCAGGCGGATCCACGCGCTGGGGGTGGAGCACCGGGAGGCCGTGCTCAGGCTGACGGGCTCGCCGCCTGAGGTCGTCCCGGAACGGGAGAGCAGGGACGCCTACGTGCGCCGCCTGGAGGACATGATCTACGTATGCCCCTGGGGGACGCGGCTGCGGTCGTGGCTGGCCTTCGAGCGCTTCAGGGACGAGCACGCGGCGGGCGTGGCCGCGGCCTTCGTCCCGCCGCCCGTGTCCGAACGGGTGAGGGGCGATTTCGAGCAGTGGAAGAAGGGCGGCCGCTCCCTGCGCCCGCACATCCTGACGAGCACCTGGCACGTCCCGCTGGACTGGTTCGTCCCGTTCGCGCGCGGCGAGCGGTGCCTGATGCTCGGCACGCCGGGCACCGGGTACCGGGCGGACGACGCGGCCGACGAGGCGGCGGGCCACGGTTCGGCGACGGCCGCGCCCGCGCGGACCCTCGTCTACGTCACGTCGATGGGGGAGGCGCGCCGCCGGGTGGCGGCCGCGCTCCCGGTGGTGCGCGAGAACCTCGGCGACGGCACGGATGAGGTCTACCTCCTGTCGGCGGGCCGGCTGGAGACCCTCGGCCGCTGGCTCGGCGAGTTCCACCCCCGCGCGCTCGTGGAGCTCGACTACGGCGGGCTCGTCCACCTGCTGGACGACGCGACGCTCCGGACGGACGAGTCGGTCGCGGAGATGGCCGTGGCCCTCACCGGGATGGAGCGCGGTGAGGTCGAGCTGACCGTCGCGATGTACAAGCGTCTCCTCGCCCGCTGGCGCCCTGTACGGGCGCTCGAGGCCGCGAACTAAAACAAATTTCCCGAATCTGCGCGCGATACGACTATACGTGTCGCTAGAATCACGCAGCGTGACCCAGTGGCCACCCGAGACGCACGGCACCTTGCTCCCGCGGGGATGTTTGCACGCAACTACCGCCAGGAACTTGCTTGTTGCGCTGAGTGGTGGCAAGGTTACACGTTGTGATGTCATAGTGGCTCTTTCGGGCCATAGGGGACATCAGTGACCACGCGAGATCAATCGCAGGATCGCTGTCATCGGTCCACGGAGGAGAGGCCGCAAACATGTCAGCACGTACGCCAGAGGCCGAGCCCCTGCTGACGCCGGCGGAGGTGGCGACGATGTTCCGCGTCGACCCCAAGACCGTCACGCGCTGGGCGAAAGCGGGAAAGCTCACGTCGATCCGCACGCTCGGCGGGCATCGCCGTTACCGCGAGGCGGAGGTGCGGGCACTGCTCGCGGGAATACCGCAGCAGCGCTCGGAGTAGAGACTCCGACCGGCCGGGCTCCTGGGGAGCCCTCCGGACGCACACGGCACAAGAGGGGGGCGGCCAGGAGGCCCCCGAACGGACCTCGCGCCGGGATTCGTGCGGGGCCCCGATCGGTGGCCTCCTGGCCGACACGGGACCACGGTCATCCGAGAACCGTGTGTCCCAGACGCCAATCCCGCGTCGTCCTCGGAACGGGCGCCCCGAGCGCCCACCCCCGAGGACGACGCGGCGTCGGCCCGGGCAAGCGCGCCCGGCCTGCGGAGCGTGGCTAACGCGCTACCTATCTGGGGGTTGTGTCCGGTTGTGGACGCGGCCGAGTTGGATGTCCGAAACTCCGTGCACGTCAGGGCGATAACCCCAGGTCGGACGGCTACTGGTTCATCGCCGGCCGGCTACTGGCTCATCTCTTCTTGGGCCAGGCGGTCGAACAGGGCGCCCGTGCCCGGGTCGTGCCGGCCGGAGACGTGCATGATGACCACGAGCTGGTCGACCAGCAGCCGCTCCAGATCTGCGCGGGCCACGTCGCCGTTCTCCAGCCAGTCGAGGCCGGCGGTCTCCACGGTCGCCATCCAGCAGCGCAGCGTGATGCGCAGGATCGGCGGCGGAACGTCGATGTCCAGCGAGTGCAGGATCCGGTCCAGCAGCAGGCGGCGGATCCCGTCGACGATCTCGCCGGCCTCGCCCGAGCGGTCAGCGGGCCCGCCGCGCAGCAGCGCCGTGTACCCGGCCGCGTGGCTCTCCACGAAGTCGAAGTAGCGCTTCAGCGAGATCCGCAGCCGTTCGAGCGGCTTGCCCTCGGTGGGCGGTTCGAGCAGCACCGACAGCTGCTTGGCGGCACTGCCGAGCGCGGCGATGTACAGCTCGTTCTTGCCGCCGAAGTAGTGGTAGACCAGCGCCCGGGAGGCGCCCGCCTTCGCCGCGACGTCGTCGATCGAGACGTCCTCGGGCGAGCGCGTGCTGAACAGCTGCAGGGCGGCCTCGATCAGCTCGTCCCGCCGTTCGTCCACGCTGAGCCGGCGACGCCCGCGCCCGCCGCTCGGCCGGCCTCGCGCCTTCTCACCGGTCACCGCACGATCTCCCACCTGGGCAGGGTATCCGAGCACGGCGCGCGGAGGGCGCAACACCGAGCGCGCCGGTGGCGGTCTCCTCACCGGTTCCCGTCCCCGGGCGCCGGGAACGGGGGCATGATCGTTCCGGGCCCGCTGTGATCCGGAACACCACAGGCCCGAACCACCATTGTCGGATGCCCGTTACTCACTGTTGCGGCGGTATGGGGGGAAGGCGCGGCATCATGGCATCTCCTCCTGAGCGGAGGGCGGCGCGCCGAATCCCCCACCGGCGCGGCGCCGCGGCAGGTCCTGCAGGTCCCCCTGGACGGAGTGCCATGTCAGCTGATGAAGCAAACCCCCCGCACGACATGCAGGGGAGGGGTTCGGTGCCACGCCCGCGCACCGAGCCCTCTCCCGCACCGCGCGACGAGGGCAGGACGGTGCCCGCGCCGAAACCGACGATCCGCAATGTCGCCGAACGCGCCGGTGTGTCCAAATCGCTTGTCTCGCTGGTCATGCGGGGGTCACCGCACGTGAGCGAACGCCGGAGGCAGGCCGTCCTGCAGGCCGCCCGGGAGCTCGGCTACCGCCCGAACGCCGTGGCGCGCAGCCTGGTCGAGGGGCGCACCCGGCTGATCGGCGCCATCGTCGCCGACCTGCACAACCCGTTCTTCGCCGAGTTCCTCGACGGCCTCCAGGAGAGCCTGCACGGCGCGGGGCTGCGGATGCTGGTCGGCAGCGGCCGCTGGGACCCGATGTTCGAGGCCGAGGCGGTCGAGGCGTTCCTGGAGATGCGGGTGGACGGGCTGGTCCTGCTCAGCGTCGTCCCCGAGTCGCTCAAGGAGGCCGCCGCCAGCGTCCCCGTGGTGGTCGTCGGCGAGCGCGACGTCCACGGCGTCGACATCGTGGTGGACGACGACGAGCTCGGTGCGAGCCTCGCCGTCGACCACCTCGTCCAGCTCGGCCACCGGCGGATCGCGCACATCGAGGGGGCGCGCTCCACGACCGCGCGCTACCGCCGCGCCGGCTACGAGAAGGCGATGCGGCGCCACGGCCTCGACGACGAGATCGTCGTGGAGGCCGGCGACTTCACCGAGGACGGCGGCTACCGGGCCGCGGGCTCCCTGCTGCGCCGCGACGCCCGGCCGACCGCGATCTTCGCTCCCAACGACCTGGTCGCGACCGGGGCGCTGTCGGCCGCCGACGAGCTCGGCATGCGGGTCCCCGCGGACCTGTCCATCGTCGGGTACGACAACACCCACCTCGCGGCGATCCGGCACATCTCGCTGACCAGCGTCGACCAGCCGCGCCGCGACATGGGCCGGGTGGCCGCCGAGATGCTCACCGCCCGCATCGGCGACCCGTCCCGCTCCGCGCGCCAGAAGCTGGTCGTCCCGCACCTGGTGGTCCGCTCGACGACGGGACCCGCTCCCACCCCGTGACCCCGCCCCCACGCCGCCCCAGGGACGTCTCCCGCCCTCCCCTCGCTCCCGCACCACCCGCCGCCCTGGCACACGACGCGTGGCCCACACCCCCGGCTCGCGGACGTGCTCCGCGGCCAGGCGCTCCCAAGCTCCTCGGCGCTGCAGAACAGGGCAGCCCTCGTCGGCAATGCCCTGGCCGCGACGCCGCGCTCGGCAACACCGCGCCCCGTAACGCCGTCGGCCGTGACGTCACGACGCCGTGCTCGCAGCCCCCGCGCCGCGGCACCGCCGCGCCCCGCGACGCCGTGGGATGTGAGGCCGTCGGCCGTGCGCCGTGGTCGTGCTTCGTGAGGGCGTGGCTGTGACACGTTGACCGTGCCCACGCAGCTCGGCATTCTCCCCAGGTCGTGCCGCCGTGCGCCGCGACGCCGGCCGCCGTGAGGCCGGCGGCCGTCACGTCACGTCCTGGCGCTGGGCGCCGGAACGCGGTGGCGCCGTGGAACGTGAGGGCGTGCTTCGTGAGGGCGTGGCTGTGACGCGAGGATCGTGCTCCCGTAATCGGGCACTCTTCTTAAGCCGCGGGGCTGTGGGCGTGGCGCTGTGGGGCGTGAAGCCGGGGTTCTTCGCGGCGTGGCGTTGGCGGCTAGGGCGCTGGGCCGGTATGGCGGGGGTACGGGGACGGTCGATCGTTTCTCGAACCGGTGCGTGGCGGGTAAGGGGCCGGCCAAGGCTGCCGCATTCGCGGGGACGGGGCCCGCGGCCAGGTGGTTAATGGGACTTCACCGTCGGCGGGCGGTCCCGGGCGGCCTCGCGGTAGGCCTCCGGGGCGGTCCGCCGGCGGTCGGGTCAAGGGTCTGTCCAGCCAGGGGGTAATGCTCGTGCGTGATCCGGAACTGGTGTCGTGCGCGCAGCGCGCGGCGAGCGAATTGGAACGCGCGTGGTCGGAGTGGCGGCACGCGCGCGGCCTCGCCGAGCAGGTGTCGGAGTCCGTCGCCAGCTACGTCGCCCATTCGATCGACCACCCGTGGGGCCGTCCCCGCGTGGTCCTCGGCCTGGACGCGGACGAGGCGCGCGCCCTCGCGGCCCTGCTGGGCAAGGAGGACCCGCTGCGCGGCTGACCCCCCCGATTCCGCCGACTCCGTTTGACGAACCTGCGCGGGTGTGCAGACTGTCAGGGTCGGTAACGAAGTCATCACGGAGGAATCGGCCTGTGCGGATCAATCGAGGCGGCCCCGCGGTCGCCGGTATCGCGCTGTGCCTGGGCGCGCTCGTCGCGTGCAACGGTTCCTCCGGGACGTCCGGCGGCGGTGAGGCGGCCGGGCCGCCGACCGCCGGGGCGGCGTCCCCGGGCGGGTCGAAGGGCGGCGAGTCGCCCGCGTCCGCCAAGGGGGACCCGGCGGCGCTGGACGGCAAGGTGATCGTCATCGATCCGGGGCACAACGGCGGGAACGCCGCCAACCCGTCGGCGATCAACCGGCAGGTGAAGATCGGCAACGGCAGCAAGGCGTGCGACACGACCGGCACCGAGACCAAGGCCGGCTACGCGGAGCACGCCTTCACCTGGGACGTGTCGAAGCGGCTCGCCGACCTCCTGCGCTCCCGGGGCGCGAAGGTCACGCTGACCCGCAAGGACGACAAGGGCGTCGGCCCCTGCGTGACCGACCGTGCCGCGGTCGGCAACCGGCTCAAGGCCGACGCCGCGCTGTCCATCCACGCCGACGGGGCGTCCCCGTCCGGCCACGGCTTCCACATCATCGAGCCGCTGTCCATCGGCCGGAACGCCGACATGGTGTCCGACTCCGCCGAGCTGGGCGAGGCGCTCCGGAACGCCTACCACGAGGGCACCGGCATCCCGTACTCCAACTACCTCGGCAAGAATGCCATCGACCGGCGCGACGACCTCGGCGGCCTCAACATGTCGACCGTGCCGAAGGTCTTCATCGAGTGCGGCAACATGCAGAACGCGGACGACGCGGAGAAGCTGTCCAGCGCCTCGTTCCGGCAGCGTATCGCCGAGTCTCTGGCCAAGGGCTTCCAGACGTATATGCAGTGACATTGCATTTCTCTCCTCCTTCGGGCCTTGGCGGCCCTCCATCGTCGAGAAATGCGGGCGATCGCTGGCATCGCTCCGGCTCGCCTTGCGGCTCGCTGCGCGATCAGGTTCTTGCTTCGCTTGAACCTGCCTTCGGACGCGATCGCAACCTTTCGGTCGTTGTCAGTTGCGGTTAGAGCCTGGTCCGTCCGCGCTGGTGGGTTCGCGGGGTGTCCAGGTCGGGGGTGACCGGCGATCCGGGACGTGTGGTGCGCGCTCAGCGGGCAGGATGGGCGGATGCGTGATCTTCGTCGTGTGCGTGAACTGCTGCTCGGGGCCGGCTACACCGTGGCGGGGGTGCGTGAGGCGCTCGGGCCGGTCGCGGGCGGGGCGCTGGCGCGTGACGAGATCGTGCCCGCGTTGCGGGCGACGGCCGGCGGGTCGCCGGTCGAGGTCCTGACTCGGCTGTTCTGGCTCCAGGTGCCCGTTCCCGAGGGCGCCGTCGCCGTGGACGATCTCACAGCGGCGGGGCTCGCGGAGGCGTCCGGCGGGCAGGTGCGGGCGCTGCTGCGCGTCGAGCCGCTGGAGGCCGTGGACGGTGACGGGCACGCCGGTTACGCCGTCTCCGATCTGAAGGTCCGGCCCGGCGATGGACGCGTCCCGGCGGACGATCATGTCGTGGGCACGGGCGGCGCGTCGGCGAACCTGGCGCAGCTGGTTGTCCACAGGCCTGTGGACAACGTGCTCGATCTGGGCACGGGTTGCGGCGTCCAGGCGGTGCACGTGGCGGGGCGCTCCCCGGGCGCGCGCATCACCGCGACGGACGTGAATCCGCGGTCGCTGGAACTGGCCGCGATGAGCTTCGCGCTGTCCGGCGTGGACGGCGCGGAACTGCTGCGCGGGTCGCTGCTGGAGCCGGTCGAGGGCCGCCGGTTCGACCTGATCGTGTCGAATCCGCCGTTCGTCGTCGCGCCGCCCGGCGACCGGCGGTTCGCCTACCGCGAGTCGGGGATGGCGGGTGACGACTTCTGTCGGCGGCTCGTCCGGAGCGCCTCGCGGTACCTGAACGACGGCGGATATTGCCAGCTCCTGGCCAACTGGCTGCATGTCGAAGGGGTCCCGTGGGAGGAGCGCGTCGGCGCGTGGATGGACGGCTGCGACGCGTGGATCGTCCAGCGCGACGTCCAGGATCCGGCGGAGTACGCCGAGTTGTGGCTGCGGGACTCCTGCGAGGCGGGCACGCCCGAGTACCGCGCCCGGTACGAGGCGTGGCTCGATCACTTCGAGCGGGAGAACGTCACCGGGATCGGGTTCGGCTGGATCACGTTGCGGCGCAGTGAGCGTCCGGCCGTCCGGATCGAGGAGCTCCGGCACGCCGTCGAGCAGCCCGTCGGCGCGTACGCGCACGAGGTACTGGACGGCCTCGCGAAGGCCGACGAGTTTTCCACAGCCTGTGGACGACTGCTCGCGGCGGCGCCAGGTCTCGTCCAGGAGCAGATCGGCCCGCCCGGCGCCGAGGACCCGGAGCGGATCGTGCTGCGGCAGGCGCGGCGGCTCCGCCGCGCCGCCGGTGTCGGGACGGTCGAGGCCGCCCTCGCCGGGGTTTGCGACGGCACCCTGCCCCTCGACCGGCTCCTGGACGCCATCGCGCAGCTCACCGGAATGGACGCGGGCGAGGTCCGCGCGCACGCCGACGCCGTCCTGCCGGAACTGATCGCCGACGGCTTCTTCGTCTAGTGCGCGTACGCGAACACCGGCCGGGTCGCCGGGGCAGGGCCGGCCCGCCGGAGGTCAGCCTCGCGCGTCGTCGAGGGTGCGGAAGGCGCTGCCGCGCAGGCGGCGCGCCAGGTCGCGGTTGACGCGGTGCGCCCAGAGCGGACCACCGTAGATCATCCCGGTGTACCCCTGGACGAGGGTCGCGCCCGCCCGGACGCGCTCCCACACGTCGTCGGCCGTCTCGACGCCGCCGACCGAGACCAGCGTGAGCCGCCCGCCCGTACGCGACCGCAGCCGGCGCAGGACCTCCAGGGACCGCTCCCGCAGCGGCGCGCCCGACAGCCCGCCGGTCTCCTTGACCAGCGCGGGCGGGCTGAGCAGGGCGTCGCGGCCGATGGTGGTGTTGGTCGCGATGATGCCGTCGAGGCCGAGTTCGAGGGCGAGGTCGGCCACGGCGTCGACGTCGTCGTCCGCCAGGTCCGGCGCGATCTTCACCAGCAGCGGGACGCGGCGCGCGGACGAGCGGTCGGCGGCCTCCCGCACGGCCGTCAGCAGCGGCCGCAGGTGCTCCACGGCCTGGAGGTTCCGCAGGCCGGGCGTGTTGGGGGAGCTGACGTTGACGACGAGGTAGTCGGCGTGCGGGGCGAGCCGCTCGGTGCTCGCGACGTAGTCGGCGGCCGCCGAGGCCTCCGGGACGACCTTCGTCTTGCCGATGTTGGCGCCGACGACGGTCCCCGGCGCCCGCCGGGCGAGCCGCCGCGCGGCGGCCTCGGAGCCCGCGTTGTTGAAGCCCATCCGGTTGATGACCGCCCGGTCAGGAACGAGCCGGAACAGCCGCGGGCGCGGGTTGCCGGGCTGCGGGCGCCCGGTCACCGTCCCGATCTCGACATGGCCGAACCCGAACGCGCCGAGCGCCGCGAAGGCGACGGCGTCCTTGTCGAACCCGGCGGCCAGCCCCAGCGGGCTCGGGAAGTCGAGCCCGAACGCGCGGACCGCCAGCGCGGGGTCGCGGGGCGCGAGCAGCCGCCGCAGCAGCGGCACCGCGCCGGGCACCGCCTGGATCGCGTGCAGCGCCCGCAAGGTCAGATGGTGGACGGTCTCCGCTGGGACCCGGGAGATGACCAGTGAGAACAGGAGTCGATACATCGCCGACCAGTATCCCAGCCATGCCGCCGGGAATTCGGTTGAGGGCCCGCCGAGCCGCTGCCTACCCTGACCGCATGCTGGTCAATGCCGAGGCCACCGCCTGGTGGCCCACTCCGCAGCGTGTCTACCGCGACCGTCCCGCCGGCGGGTCCGGCCGGGACGCGATCCGCGTCTGAGCTGCACGCTCCCGCGCGGCCGGACCTGGGTGCGAACGAAGACCACACCCAGCCGAACGGGAGAACCTCATGTCCAAGAGCCGGGGCCGGAACGGCATGCTCGGCGTAGGCGGCCAGCGCAGGAACCTGTCGCGCGGAGAACTGCGCGGCGGAAAGGCGCAGGCGGCCGGCGGCGACGCCCGAACCGCGGCCGAGAAGAAGAAGGAACTGCTCCGCAAGATGCGCGAGCGCAACGAGCAGCGCACCTCCGACAACGAGTAGCGACCAGACCGCGCCGGCCCCACCCGGGACCGGCGCGGTTCGTTCGTACCGGGACGAGGAGTTGAGTCGTACGGAGGCCCCTGAACAGTTCGCCTTGCAGCGCAACCCCGCAACAACCTGAATGGCTGCGATCGCGTCCGAAGGCAGATTCGAGCGAAGCAAGAATCTGATCGCGCAGCGAGCCGCAAGGCGAGCCGGAGCGATGCCAGCGATCGCCGCAGTGCCCGACGATGGAGGGCCTCCAAGGCCCGAAGGAGGAGAGCACTGCAGTCAACTCAGCGCCCTCTGAAGGTTCGGCGTAGTTGGAGGCGTGCGTCTCGGGCCGCCTCTCGCATTGTGCGTCGGGTGGCGCGGAGCGGGTCGCGGATTGTGATCCGCCAAGTCGAGCGGACGCCGTGGCCTATCGGGCGTAGAACGTTCGTCCGTGTCCAGCGTGCCGGGGTGACGACCAGGACCCGCACCGGGACGACGACCAGCGTCCGCCAGAGCCATCGGAGGATCCGGGCGGCGAGGCGCCACGCCCCCACGGCCCCGGCGACGACCGGTGCCAGCAGGTGGCGCCACACGGTCCGCGCGGGCACGACGATCAGGACGTGTCCGAGCCAGGCCAGGAAGCGCCCGATCAGCCGCCATGACCACACCACGGCCGCGGCGAAGGCGCGCCAGCCGGATGCGAGCACGCCGCCGAGCGCGCCCAGGACGGTGAGGGTGCCGCGGCCGAGCCAGGTGAGACCGGCCCAGAGGGTGCGGGCCAGCCAGGCGATGCCGAGCAGCGGCGGCCGCAGGACGTACCGCCACAGCAGCACGGCCGGCAGGACCACGAGGACGCCCAGCAGCAGGCCGATGCCCTTGAAGAGCAGCCCGAAGCCGCGCCCGAGGATGCCGAGGAGCCACATGAGCCCTCGGCCGAGCGCCTGCAGCGGACGGAGCAGCAGGAACGCGAGCAGTCCCCCGAGGCCGCGTCCGATCAGGGAGAGGAGCCGGCCGATCGGCGCGATCAGGACCCGGTGGATCCACCGGGCCAGCCGTCCCGTCCCGCGCCCGAACCACCGCAGGAAGCCGAGGACCACGACGACGGCGAACCAGCGCAGCGGCCGGACGACGAGGAGGCCGACCAGCGCGGCGACCCCGCGGCCGATTGCGGCCAGGAGCCGTCCGGCAGGGGTGAGCAGCCACCGGTACAGCGCGAGCCAGGCGCCCCGCAGCAGCCGGCCGAGCAGGCGGGCGAACCGGCCCGGGGCACGCATGAGAGCGTTCCACGCGGCCCGGACGCCGCGGGCCGTCAGCACGGCCAGGTCCCAGCCGAACCGCAACGGGATCACGACGATCAGCGCCAGCACGCGGGCGGGGACGACGATCCACGCCGGACCCGGCCTCGTCGTGCCCGGTTCGGCGGGGCGGTCCTTCGTCAGGTCGACCGGGGCCGCTGAGTCGTTTCCGGTGGTCACCGCAGCCTTCCTCGTTCCCGCCCCGCTTGCAACGGCGCATGCATGTGACTCGACGCGCGGGCGTCCGGTTCCCGGGGGTTGAACCCGTTACGTGGGGTTCACCGTATTGCTCCTCGATCCGGGAGAGCGGCGGCTCCACCTCGATCGACGTGCGGGACCTGGAACCGGAGCCGGGGCCCAGAACGACCTGGAGGACACGACATGAAATTCCCACGTTGGGCGATCCCCGCTGCGGCCGCCCTCACGGCGTCGGGACTTGTGCTGACCGCGTGCGGGCAGGAGAAGGCCGGGGGGAAGCAGAACGCCGCGGGCTCCCAGGCACAGGCGAAGCCGTCGGCCGAACCGTCCGAGTCGCCGGCCCCCGAGCCGACGGTGCTGGAGGTCGCCAGCGTCACCAAGCTCGGCAGGGTCGTCACCGACGGCAAGGGCATGACCCTCTACCGCTTCGACAACGACACCGCCCGCCCGCCCGCGTCGACCTGCGCGGGCGCCTGCGCCAAGGCATGGCCGCCCGTGTGGGCGGGCCAGGGCGACACCGAGGTCAAGGGCGTCCAGCAGTCGCTGGTCGGCAAGGTCAAGCGCCCGGACGGCAAGTGGCAGGTCACGCTCGGCGGGTGGCCGCTCTACCGGTTCGCCAAGGACCTCAGCCCCGGCGACACGAGGGGCCAGGGGGTGGGCGGCACCTGGTACGCCGCGGCGCCGACCGGCAAGAAGGCGGCCCCGCTCAAGCAGGCGAACGGCAACCGCTGGAAGGGCTGGACGGTCGTCAAGGCCAAGCGGGACCCGAAACTCGGCCTGATCCTGACCGACGGCAAGGGCATGACGCTCTACCGCTACGACAAGGACAAGAACAAGCCGCCGACGACCAACTGCTTCGGCTCGTGCAAGAAGGCATGGCCGCCGGCCGTCTTCAACGGCTGGAAGCACCTCAAGCTCGAAGGCGTCTCCAAGAAGGTCGTCAATTTCATCGAGCGCAAGGACGACGGCAAATGCCAGCTCACCATCGACGGCTGGCCCATGTACTACTACGAGCAGGACAAGCAGCCCGGCGACACGAAGGGCCAGGGCGTCGGCGGGGTCTGGTGGGCCACCACCCCGACCGGAAAGAAGGCGGCCGGCACGGGGTCGGGCTCCGGCACCGGTGACGGCGGCGGCGGAGGCGGCGGTTACGGGTCGGGCGGCGGTTACTGAGCCGCCGGCGCGCCAAACCCGCCCACAGGACCAACCGTCCACACAGGCGAAGGCGCGGAGGGCGCGCGGGTCGGTCGGGGTCCGCGCTCTCTCCGCGCCTTCTTCATGCACGCCTACTTCACACCCCGCCTTCCCGCCCTCCGCCTTCCTACCCCGGATCTTCACGCCCCTGACCTTCATGTATCGCTCTTAACGAGTCGGCCTTCAGGCCCTGAATTCCGCGCGCCGACCTTCACGCCCGGACCATGGCCGCGCCATCCCCTGATCAAGATCCTTTGCCTTTCGATTACTCTCCGGATCTCGACACTCACGTAATCCGGTGGTCGAATGGGGGGCCAATCCCGCCGAGGGGGCGGCCCGGCGAAGTGCCCGCAACCCGGTGGGGGTTTCGGGAGGCCCCATGGTCGAGCGAGTCGATCGAGCGGAGAGCGAGGCGGAACCCGCCCGGCACCGGACGAGGGTGGCCGGACGGCACGGTCCCGCGGAGCGGGCACGATCGGCATGGCCGCGGGGGCGATCGGCAGGACCGCGGCGGCGATCGGCAGGGCACAAGCATCGAGCCGCATGGCCGAGGGCCGCGATGGCGCTGGCGCTGCTGGCCGGCGGGCTGACCGCCTGCGGGGACGGCGGCGGCGCGCCGAAGCTCACCTGGTACATCAACCCCGACAACGGCGGGCAGGCGGCCATCGCGAAGTCCTGCACGCAGGCCGCGGGCGGACGGTACCGGATCGAGACGTCCCTGCTGCCGAGCGACGCGACGCAGCAGCGCGAGCAGCTGATCAGGCGGCTGGCGGCCAAGGACTCCGGGCTCGACCTCATGAGCCTCGACCCCGTGTTCGTGGCGGAGGCCGCCAACGCCAAGTTCCTGCGCCCGTTCACCAGGAGCGAGGCCGCGCCGCTGACCGAGGGCGTGTTCGCGCCCGCCGTGCAGAGCTCGATGTGGGAGGGCAAGCTCTACGCGGCGCCCTTCTGGGCCAACACGCAGCTGCTCTGGTACCGCAAGTCGGTGGCGAAGAAGGCGGGCATCGACCCGAACGCGCCCGGCTTCACCTGGGACAAGCTCATCGACGCGGCCGTCCGCACGAACACGACGATCGGCGTGCAGGGCAACCGGTACGAGGGCTACATGGTGTGGATCAACGCCCTGATCGCCTCGGCCGGGGGCCGGATCATCAGCGGTGCCGAGAAGGGCGACGACGCGAGCATCGACATCGACTCGCCGGCCGGCGGGCAGGCGGCGTCGATCATCCGGAAGCTCGCCCGGTCCTCCGCCGCGAGCCCGACGCTGTCCACCGACATCGAGGAGCAGTCCCGGGCGACGATCAACGGCGCGCGCGGCGGCTTCCTGCTCAACTGGGGTTACGTCTGGCGCGCCGAGAAGGGCGACGCCGACGCCGGCGCGATCGGCAAGGACATCGTCGGCGACCTCGGCTGGGCGCGCTACCCGGCGGTCGACCCGCAGCAGCCGAGCCGGCCGCCGTTCGGAGGGATCGAGATCGGCGTCGGCGCCTACAGCGAGCACCAGGACCTCGCGGTCGAGGCGACCCGGTGCATCACCTCGCCGGCGAACATGGAGCGGTACATGCTCGACGAGGGCAACGTCGCCGCACGCCCGGCGATCTTCGACGATCCCGACATCCTCAAGGAGTTCCCGATGGCCCCGCTGATGCGGGACTCCATCGCCTCGGCCGCGCCCCGTCCGGCCACCCCCTACTACGCCGACATCTCCGGCGCCATCCAGAACCGCTGGCATCCGCCCGCGTCGGTGAACCCCGCGACGACGCCGCGCCGGTCCGCGGAGTTCGCCCGGGCGGTCCTCGGCGGCGAGGCGCTGCTGTGAGGGAAGGCCCTGAAAGGAAGGTGTCCGGATGACGTCCGCAGAAACGGCACCGAAGCTCGACCGGTCCGCCGGCGCCCCCGCTCCCGCCCGCGCGGAGATCTCCGACCGCGGCCGCGCGGAGCGCAGGCTCGGGCTGCTGCTCTCGCTGCCCGCCGTGGTGGTGATGCTTCTGGTCACCGCATACCCGCTGATCAATGCCGTGTACGAGTCGCTGTTCAGCTACCGGATCACCGCGCCGGACGACCGGCGCTTCGTCGGCCTCGGCAACTACGCGACCGCCCTGTCGGACGCCCTGTTCTGGCAGACGGTGCTCACCACCCTGATCATCACCGTGGCCACGGTGGGGGTGGAGCTGGTGATCGGGTTCGCGCTCGCGATGGTGATGCACCGCGCCGTCTTCGGGCGGCGGACGGTGCGGACCGCGATCCTGCTGCCCTACGGGATCGTCACGGTCATCTCCGCGTTCGCCTGGAAGTACGCCTTCGACGTCCAGTCGGGGTTCGTCAACTCCTGGTTCGGGCTCGGCGACTTCGCCTGGTTCTCCGACCGCTGGGCGGCGCTCTTCGTGATCGTCCTGTCGGAGATCTGGAAGACGACGCCGTTCGTGTCGCTGCTGCTGCTCGCCGGGCTGGCGCAGGTCCCGGCCGACCTCGGCGAGGCCGCCACGGTGGACGGCGCGACGGCGTGGCAGCGGCTGAAACGGGTCACGATCCCGAACATGAAGGCCGCGATCCTCGTCGCGGTGCTGTTCCGGACGCTCGACGCGTGGCGGATCTTCGACAACGTCTTCATCATGACGTCCGGCCAGGAGAAGACCCAGGTGCTGTCGTTCCTGACCTACCAGCAGATCATCACCCGGACCGAACTCGGCCTCGGCAACGCGGTCGGGGTGCTGCTGTTCCTGTCGGTGGTGCTGATCGCGGCCGTGTTCATCAAGGGGTTCCGGGTGGACCTCTCCCAGGTGCGAGGTGACCGCTGATGGAGTCGGCGCGCTCGAAGTGGCTGTGGATCGTCGCCTCGCTGCTGATCCTGGTGTGGACGGCGTTCCCGATCGTGTGGATCGTGATGCTGTCGTTCAAGCAGCCCAGCGAGATCGGCAACGTCCAGGGCTTCTTCCCGAAGACATGGACGTGGGACAACTACGAGACGGTCTTCAAGACCGACCTGTTCACCTCGGCACTGATCAACTCGATCGGCATCTCGCTGATCGCCACGTTCGTCGGGGTGGTGTTCGCGACCCTGGTGGCCTACGCCATCGCGCGGCTGGAGTTCCCCGGCAAGCGGCTGATCCTGTCGTTCGCGCTCGCCATCGCGATGTTCCCGGTGGTGTCGCTGGTCGGGCCGCTGTTCGACCTGTGGCGCAACATCGGGCTCTACGACACCTGGCCCGGCCTGATCATCCCCTACATCTCGTTCGCGCTGCCGCTCGCGATCTGGACGCTGTCGGCGTTCTTCCGCGAGATCCCCTGGGAGATGGAGCAGGCGGCGCAGGTGGACGGGGCCACCAGCTGGCAGGCGTTCCGCAAGGTGATCGTCCCGCTGGCCGCGCCCGGCGTGTTCACCGCCGCGATCCTGACCTTCTTCTTCTGCTGGAACGACTTCGTCTTCGGGATCTCGCTGACCTCCACCGACCGGGCCCGTCCCGTCCCGGCGGCGCTGGCGTTCTTCACCGGCGAGTCCTACTTCGAGCAGCCCACCACCGCCATCTGCGCCGCCGCCGTCGTCGTCACGGTCCCGGTCGTGATCATCGTCCTGGCGTTCCAGCGCCGCATCGTGGCCGGGCTGACGTCCGGCGCCGTCAAAGGCTGAGAGGAAACCATGGCCGCCATCACCATGAAGAACATCGTCAAGCGGTACGGCGACGGTTTCCCGGCCGTGAACGACGTCTCCCTGGACGTGCGGGACGGCGAGTTCATGATCCTGGTCGGGCCGTCCGGCTGCGGCAAGTCCACGCTGCTGCGGATGATCGTCGGGCTGGAGGACATCACGTCCGGCGAGATGGTCATCGGCGACCGGGTCGTCAACAAGGTCGCGCCGCGGGAGCGGAACCTGTCGATGGTGTTCCAGAACTACGCGCTCTACCCGCACCTCAGCGTGTTCGAGAACATCGCCTTCCCGCTCCGCCTCGCCAAGGTCGCCGACGACGAGGTGCAGCGGCGGGTGAAGGAGACCGCCGACCTGCTGGAGCTGACCGAGCACCTCGACCGCAAGCCCGCGAACCTGTCCGGCGGGCAGCGGCAGCGGGTCGCGATGGGCCGCGCGATCGTCCGGCAGGCGGACGCGTTCCTGTTCGACGAGCCGCTGTCGAACCTGGACGCCAAGCTGCGCGGGCAGATGCGCACCGAGATCTCCCGGCTCCAGCGGCGCCTCGGCGTCACCACCGTGTACGTCACGCACGACCAGACGGAGGCGATGACGCTCGGCGACCGGGTCGCGGTGCTGCGCAAGGGCGTCCTCCAGCAGGTCGGGAGCCCGCGCGAGCTGTACGAGGAGCCGGTCAACCTGTTCGTCGCCGGGTTCATCGGCTCGCCTTCGATGAACTTCCTGCCCGCGTCCGTGGACCGCGCCGCGGACGGCGTCTTCCTGGAGACGCCGCTCGGGCGGTTCGAGCTGCGCGACGCGCGCAAGGCCGCCGCGATCGGCGACCGCTCGGTCGTGCTCGTCGGGATCCGCCCGGAGCACTTCGAGGACGCCTCGCTCGTCGGCGAGGAGAAGCAGGCGCGCGGCAGCCTCGTCCGGGTCCGGGTGGACGTGACCGAATGGCTCGGCAACGAGCTGTACGCCTACGTCCCGTACGAGGCGCCCGCGGACCTCACCGCCCAGTTGCGCGACCTGTCCCGGGAGCTCGACGGCGACCAGTTGCGGACCCAGGCGGTCGTGGCGCTGGACGCGGCCAGCCTGATCGCGCCGGGACGCGAGGCGGAGCTGTGGATCGACACGACGCGGGTGCACCTGTTCGACCCGTCCACCGGCGAGAACCTCACCCGCGACGAGGAGCGCGTCGCGCAGCTCGACCGCCTCGCGGAGGAGTCGCGCGCCGCCCACCGGGAGGCGCAGCGCGAACCGGCGGCCGAGGGCGCGTCCGGGACGTCCGTCGCGGGCCCCTGAGCCGATGCACTTCGTCTTCACCCCGCCCGGCGAGTCGGCGGCCGGCCTGCTGGACCTCCCGTGGGCCGAGCCGCTCGGCGACTGGGACGATCAGCGGCTGGTGGAGATCAGGCAGCGCGGCCTGTCCCGGCACACGGTCCGGTTCGTGGCCGAGGGCGGGGCCGTCTACGCGATGAAGGAGCTGGACGCGCGGCTGGCCCGCCGCGAGTACCGGCTCCTTCGGCGGCTCCGCGAGCTGGGCCTGCCCGCGGTGGAGGTCGTCGGCGTGGTCGTGGACCGTCCCGGCCTGGACGCGATCCTCGTGACGCGCTTCCTCGATTTCTCCTCGTCCTACCGCGCGCTGTTCGCCAACGCGCGGTACGGGCATCCCACCGACCGTCTCCTGGACGCCCTGGTGGAGCTCCTCGTCCGGCTGCACCTGGCGGGTTTCATGTGGGGCGACTGCTCGCTGTCCAACGTCCTGTTCCGCATGGACGCCGGAGCGTTCGCCGCCTACCTGGTGGACGCGGAGACCGCGGAACTGCACCCGTCCCTCAGCGAGGGGCAGCGCGGCTACGACCTCTCCCTGGCCCGCGAGCGGATCGCCGGTGAGCTGTTCGACCTGGCCGCCGCGGGGACGCTCCCCGAGGAGGTCGACCCCATCGACGTCGCGGACGACACCGTCCGCCGCTACCGGGGGCTGTGGGACGAGCTGACCCGCGAGGAGGTGCTGCGTCCCGACGAGCAGCGCTTCCGCATCGCCGAGCGCCTGCGCCGCATCAACTCGCTCGGCTTCGACGTGGACGAGGTGGAGCTGGTGGACGCCGGGCCGTCCGGCGCACGGCTGCGCGTCCGGACCCGCGTGGCCGAGCCAGGGCACCACCGCCGCATCCTCATGGCCCGCACCGGGCTGGACGCCCAGGAGAACCAGGCCCGCCGCCTCCTCAACGACATCGCCGCCTTCCGCGGGCACCTGGAGCGCGTCCACGGCGGCCCGGTCCCCGAGGTGGTGGCGTCGAACCGCTGGCTCGCCGAGGTGTACGAGCCGGTCGTCACCGCGGTCCCGCCCGACCTGCGCGACCGCCTGGACGACGTCGAACTGTTCCACGAGGTGCTCGAACACCGCTGGTTCCTGTCCGAGAAGGCGGGCCGCGACGTCGGAACGTCGGCGGCGGCCCGCGACTACCTCACCTCCGTCCTGCCCGAGGTCCCCGAGGACCTGACAGAGACCGGACGCGCCCCTGACACGAGCGGTTGATCCTTCTGGCACGATCGAGGGCATGTACGAGCGCTTCGCCCACGAGTACGCCATCCATGCCGAGGACAGCGCCTACAACGCCCTCTACGACCGTCCCGCCGTGCTCGGCCTCGCGGGGGACGTGGCCGGCCTCACCGTCTTCGACGCCGCCTGCGGCCCCGGCCTCTACACCCGCGAACTGCTGGACCGCGGCGCCCGCGTCGCCGGCTGCGACGTCAGCCCCACCTTCGTCGGCATGGCCCTCGAACGCACCGGAGGCCGCGCCGACCTGCGCGTCCACGACCTGTCCACGCCGCTGACCTGGATGCCCGACGCCTCGGTCGACCTCGTCGTGTTGGCGCTGGCCCTGCACTACTTCGACGACCGCGTCGCGCTGCTGAAGGAACTGCGCCGCATCCTGGGCAAGGGCGGCGCCCTCGTCCTCTCCACGGAGCACCCCATGGCGGGATGGCTCCGACTGGGCGGCTCCTACTTCGCCGAAGAACCGGTGGAGGAGTCGCTGAGCCCCGAGCGCGACTGGCCGATCCGGGCGTGGCGGCGTCCCCTGACGGCGATCTGCGCCGAGTTCCGCGCGGCCGGGTTCCTCATCGAGGAGCTCGTGGAGCCGCGTCCCGTCCCCGAGATGGCCCACCGCTACCCCGAAGACCACGCGAAACTGGAGGAGTCGCCCGCCTTCGTGGCCTTCCGCCTCGTCCCCGCACGCTCCTGACCGCCCGCGGCGGCACGGCCCGGCTCGGCGGGTTCAGCCGACCGGATCGTCCTGGACGTTGAGGGGGCGGCAGCCGTGGTGGTCGCTTCCGGACGCGAGGCCGTCGCGGCGCACCAGGTGGTCGGTCCCGTAGCCGCGGCGCTGCTGGTAGGCCCAGTAGGCGCGGCGGTCGGGGCCCGTCCACTGCTCGAAGACCAGTACTTCGCGCACGTCGGCGCCGCCGCTGGCCTTGATGACGAGATCGCCGGGGAGCAGCGACGCCATCGGGATCCGCCGGCAGTAGGACGCCTCGAGGAGCGCCGAGTTGGGGCCGGGCTTCGGCAGTCCGAGCGCCATGGACGCGTAGCCCGAGCCGTCGGTCCGGTAGCCGTGGTAGCCGGCGTTCTGGTCGTAGGGCACCCGCTTGGCGCCGTGCGGGTGCCAGGCTTGGGCCCGCACGAGGACTTCGTGGCGGCTGATCCCCTTGGCGGCCGGCCGGGCCGTCCCGGACGGCCGCTCACGCGCGGCCCCGGCCACCGGCGGCGTCTGGAGCGCCGCCCCGAGGGCCACTCCGGCGCTCCCGGCGACGAGCGTGCAACCCGCGACGGCGCCGAGGAAGAGCAGCCGCCGCGAGCGCGTCCGACCGCCCCCTGACAGCTCCCCGGCACCCGGTTCGGCAGGTCCCAACTCGCCGCCGACCCCGGGGACGCCGACGAGCTCTGCACGGTCGGGCTCTGCATGCTCGGCGGGCTCTGCGCGGTCGGTGGACTCCGCGTGGTTCGGTTCGTCGGGTGCCGTGGCGGCGGGGGTTTCGGACGGAGACACCGGGCGGTTTTCGGACGCGGATTCCGCCGCGGCCGGGGCCGAGCGCCTGGCCTCGTCCGCCACCTCCCACAGGACCGAAAGGCGGCGCGCGTCGGCGCCGCAAAGGTCCGCGAGCGAGGTGACGGCGTCGGCCGGGATCCACGTCTCGCCGCTGAGCCACCGGCCCCAGGACGAGCGGCTCGCATGCGTTCTGCGCTCCAGCGCACGCAGATCGAGCCCCGACTCCTCCTTCAGGGCGCGCAGTTCGGTGAGCAGGATCCGCACCGCCTCCGGAGTGCCGTCGGGCAGCGGAGTCGGCGTTCGTCTTCGGCTCATATGGCATCTCCCTCGGGCCGGGCTGGCCATTATGCCCAGTTCCCGGGAGGGCGGGACAAGAACCGAATGTGATCACCGTGTGTCTCTCGATCGGCACTGAACGTGATCACTTGGTCCTTTGCAAGTTGTCCCGCTGTCCCGCGAATCCCCTTCCAGGGACGGCGTTCACGCAGGTGGGAGCCGTCCTGCCCGTCCCAGTGTCCCAACCTTTCCAACGGGCTTGCCGAATGGCGTGCCGGGGTCCCTATCGTTTGCCGGGTCGATCGGCACCCCCCGAACTCGGCGCCCGACGGGGCGCAATTCCCAAGCAATTCACGGAGGATTGTCAATGGCTTCCCCTCGAGCCGTTCTTCTCGGCGTCAGCTCCCTGGCGCTCGCCGGCGGAACCGCCTTCGGCCTCTACGGCGTGTCCACCCCGGCCGCGCACCAGGCACCCGCCCGGGGCGTCCAGCTGCAGGCGGCGGACGGCAAGGTCGCGGCGGCCGCCGTCCCGAAGGTCACCCGTGACCAGGTCATCGCCCGCGCCAAGACCTGGCACCCGCACACCAGCAGCCGCGTCCCCTACAGCCAGTCGAAGACGCACGGCGGCTACCGCACCGACTGCTCCGGCTACGCGTCCATGACGCTGCGGCTGCCCAAGCCCGGCCCCAACACGGTCGGCCTGGCGTCGTCCACCTACAGCAAGCGGATCTCGATGTCGTCGCTGAAGAAGGGCGACCTCATCATCGACGCGATCGGGAGCAACACCACCCGGCACGTCGTCATCTTCGAGAAGTGGACCAGCAGCAAGCACACCGCCTACTGGGCGTACGAGCAGCGCGGCGGCTACGGCACCGACCACCGCACCCGCACGTACGGGCTGTCCAGCGGCAGCCAGTACAAGGCCTACCGCCCGAAGAACATCGTCTGACCCCGGGGGGCGGCCCCCCACAAGAAAGCCCGTCTGATCTGACCCTGGGGCTCCCCGCGAAACGCCCGGCCGGAATGCTTCCGGCCGGGCGTTTCCCGTGCTCACTTCTGCGGGTCGGTCGCTATGCGGGCGTCTCGGCGATCTCCCAGCGCCCCACCTCGCGGTAGTCCGAGTCGTAGACGGCGGACCCGTCACCGGGCTTCAACTCGTAGTGCCGGACGTTCCCGCCCCAGTACCGCAGGATCCGCCCCAACTCGCCGACGGCGTCCTTGGCGACGGCGCCCTCACCCATGTCCACTTCAAGAACGAACTTCACGCACCCGCCTCCCAATGATCGACACCCTTGAATTCTGTCATTGAGCAGCCCAGTGAGACTTTCGCCGTCGAACCCCATGTACACGAACGCTCAACCCTCAATCCAGCAAGAAGGCAGCGCGCCGTCGCCCGCGTGGCAGGCCGCGGTGCCGCCGCCAGAGGGCTGGTTGCTCGCGCTGGCGGGTCCAAGCCGCGCCGGGCCTGGCGCACGCGGTTGACCGGCTCGAACGCCATGCCCGGGAGGCGACTGGCGGCGGGACGCGGTCCCGCCGCCAGGTGTCAGCGGAGCTTCTTCACCAGGAGTTCGAACTCCAGGTCGTCGCGCTTGGGGAGGCCGAAGCGCTCATCGCCGTACGGGAACGGGCTCGTCTTGCCGGTCCGGACGTAGCCGCGCCTGACGTACCAGGCGATCAGATCCTCGCGCACGCTGATCACCGTCATGTGCATCTCGGCCGCGCCCCACCGCTCGCGCGCCAGCCGCTCGGCCTCGGTGAGGACCCGGCGGCCGAGCCCGCCGCCCTGCTGGGACGGGCTGACGGCGAACATGCCGAAGTAGGCGTGCCCGCCGCGGTCCTCCAGTTGGCAGCAGGCGGTGAGGGCGCCCCCCACCTCGGCCACCAGCATCACCGATGTCGGGTCGCCCACCACGGCCGCGACGGCGTCCGGGTCGGTGCGCTGGCCGTCGAGGATGTCGGCCTCGGTGGTCCACCCTGCGCGGCTGGAGTCGCCGCGGTAGGCGCTCTCCACGAGCGCCACGAGTGCCGGGACGTCCTCCGCCGAGGCCGTCCGGAAGATCGGTTCCATGCTGCTCACCGGGTCCATGCTGCTCATCAGCTGCGACTCTATCCGTGCCGCCGATCTGCCGCCCCCCCGCCGTGGCCACTGTCGCCGCTCCGCCGCGGGCTGTGCCGCCGTCCTTCCGCAGCCGGGTGGCCGGGGGCGCCGCCGAGTCGCACGAGGCCGGACGGCCGATCGGTACCGGTGCGGCCGACCCGCCCGGCCCGGCGGCCCGATGGTCTGCCGTACGGAAGCGGCGTCAGGCAACACCATCAACGGTGAGTTTCGCGTTGAGCGGCCGCGAGGTGGTTCTAACGGCCCGTTTCAGCGGATGTCGGCCCCTCTCCTGCTATCACTTGCTGTGACATCGAGGGAGCGGAAGGTGACGATGGAGCGGGATGCCGGAAGAGCCGGATCACGGGACGAGGTCCTCTGCCTCGCGGCAGGGGTCGCCGACGTGGTCCTGACGGGGATGCGGGACCTGACCAAGTGGCTGCCCGGTCTCGGCGAGGTCCGCCAGGAGCTCCGGGCACGCGGCGAACTGGCGTTGCGGCGCGGCGGCGCCGCCCCGCAGGCGCACATGGAGATCCTGGCCCGCCGGGTCGCCGCGCGGGGTGGAGACACTGCCGAGCGGTCCGGGGATGGCTGACCTTCGGGCCCGGGTCGACCGGGCGCTGGAGGAGTTCGTCGATGGCGAGATCTCCGAGTTACTGGCCCTGGACCCCGAACTGTCGCCGGTCGCCGACCAGTTGCGGCTCTCGGTGACCGGGGGCAAGCGCGTCCGCCCGGCGTTCTGCTACTGGGGCTGGCGTGCCGCGGGCCAGCCTGACACCGACGCTGTGGTCCGCGCGGCGGCGGCGCTGGAACTGGTGCACGCCGCCGCGATCGTCCATGACGACGTCATCGATTGCAGCCCGCTGCGGCGCGGCGGGCCGAGCGCTCAGGAGCGGCTCGGCGAGGCCCTCGCCATCATGGTAGGCGACCTGCTGGTGGTGTGGGCCGGGCAGATGTTCCACGCCTCGGGCCTGCCCCGGTCCTTCCTGGGACGGGTCCTGCCGCTGTGGACGGCGATGGGCCGGGAACTGGTGGCGGGCGAGTGCCTGGAGCTCCTGCGGACCGGGGCCGAGCCCGACGTGGGCCGGTCGCTGACGATCGTGCGGTTCAAGACCGGCTCCTACACCGTCGAGCGGCCCCTGCAGATCGGCGCGATGCTGGGCGGCGCGACCGCGGCGACGCTGGACGCGCTGGCCGCCTACGCCCGTCCGCTCGGAGAGGCGTTCCAACTGCGCGACGACCTGCGGGGCGTGTTCGGCGACCCGGCCCGGACCGGCAAATCGCTCCTGGACGACCTGGCCGGCCGCAAGCCCACCGCCCTGCTGGCGCTGACCCTGGCCGGGGCCTGCGAGCTCGATCGCCGGCGCCTGCGTGACCTGCAGGAAGGGCCGCTCACTCCGGACGGCGCGGCGGAGATCCGGGAGATCATGCTGCGCTGCAAGGCACCGCACCGCGTCCGGCAGATGATCGACGAACGCGCGGACGCCGCGCGAGCGGCCCTTGCCGGCACCCGGCCGCCCCCGGAGGCCGCCGACGCCCTGACCCGACTGATCTGCGAGGTGACCTCCGATGACTGACCGCAGCGCCCACCACAAGGCCGAATACACCGACGAGTACATGGACGCTCTGCGGCTGGCCGGCGACCCGCTCGCCGACGCGACCGTGGAGGCCCTGTTCAGCGCCGGCGACGTGGGCAGGTTCAACACCCTCATGCGCTGGTTCACCACCTCCGGCCAGGAGCTGCCGGACGGCCTTCCCGACGCGGCGCGCACCTACCTGGAGGCGACCTCCACCCCGCCGGACTGGGTCGACTGGGCGGTCATGGAGCAGGCCCGGCAGTTCTTCATCGACAACGACGTCCACATCTCCACCGCCCTGTCGTTCGCGGCGATGCCCGCCTGCTACGTCATCCCGAACGGGGCCAGGCTGCTGTCGGCGACCCATTCGCTGGCCTACCCCTCGCGCCGCATGGCCGAGACCGGGCAGTTCACCGTCTACCTCATGCGACCCGACGCCTTCCAGGCGGGCGGCCGGTTCCTCCCGGCGGCGCAGAAGGTCCGGCTGCTGCACGCCTCCATCCGCCGCCACCTCAAGCAGGAGGGGCGCTGGCCCGAGCCCGTCCCGATCTGCCAGGAGGACATGCTCGGCGCGCTGATGATGTTCAGCATCCAGGTGCTGGACGCCCTGCACCGCATGGGCATCCACATCACCGCCGAAGGCGCGGAGGCCTACTACTACGCCTGGCGCGTCGTGGGCGTCATCCTGGGCATCGAGCCCGACGCCATCCCTCCGGACCTGGAGGCGGCGAGGGAGTTCTCCGACCGGTACATGCTGCGCCACATGGGCCCCTCGCCCGAGGGGGCGCATCTCACCCGGCAGCTGATCGAGATGTACGAGCAGGTCGTGCCCGGGACGCTGCTGGACCCGGTCGTGCCCGCCCTCATCCGCTACCTCGTCGGCGACACCGCGGCCGACTGGCTGGAGGTCCCCCGCACGCGGTTCGACCAGGTCATCGGGCTCGCGCCCGCGCTGCTGGGGGCCCTGGAGTGGTTCGAGGACCGCGGCCCCTGGGCCGAGCAGATCTCCGACCGGCTCGGCCGCCTGGTCAGCCTGCTGGAGCTGTCCTCACTGACGCGGGGCCGCGTGATGCACTACGCCATTCCCGAGGAGCTCAGGTCCGACTTCGGGCTGCCCGCGGGCAAGGCGCGCTGGACCCCGCCCCCGCCCGTCCACGCGGTCTGACGACCCGGCAGGGGCGCGCCCGCCCGCTCACTGGTCGACGCGGCACGCGGCGTCGAGCGGGCGGGTGATCCCCCACTGGCGGTGGAAGTGGCTTTTCGCGATCTTCCAGCGGCCGTCCTCGACCACGTACTCGTCGTCGTACTCGCCGGTGCTCACCGACTCGGTGCCGTTCTCCAGGTTCACCTGGCGGAACTTGAGCGTCCAGCGCCCCGACGCGTGCGTCTCGTCGTGCACGGTGATGTCGGGGTGCATCGCATGGTGCATGTCGAGGATCGCGTTCCTGCCGTCGACCTTCCGCAGCGCGATCGACTCGAAGACCCTGACCATGCCGTCCGCGTCGTCGAACGCGCCGAGCCGCCCGTAGTCGAGCGAGGCGCCCGAGGCGACGAAGCAGGCGCGGAAGCCCTCCGGGTCCTTGGCGTCGCAGGCCCGCAGGTAGCGGTGCTTGAGGGCCTTGATCTCCTCGATGGCCTCCAGCCGGGCGACGCGCGCGGCGAGGTCGGGGCTCGGTGGCTGCGTCATGGTGGCTCGACCTTCGCCGGTGGGCGGACGGCCCGTCCAACCGGAGTCCCGCTGAACGGGAGACCGGGCCGCCCCGCCGCCCGGGACGCCTCAGGATCGTCGTACCGGAGGGAGGTGCCGGTATGAGCCTCGGCGAGGACGGCGGCCGCATGGACGTCCGCCACCACATGCTGGACGCGGGCGACGTGCCTCTTCACGTGGTCGAGCAGGGCGCCGGCGTCCCGGTGGTGATGTGCCACGGCTTCCCGGGCCTCTGGTACAGCTGGCGGCGGCAGCTCCCGGCGCTGGCCGCGGCGGGATACCGCGCCATCGCCCTCGACATGCGCGGATACGGGCGCAGCGGCCGCCCGCCCTCGCCGCGGGACTACGACCGGCGGCACACCGTCGCGGATCTCGTCGGGGTCCTGGACGCCCTGGACATCGGCGAGGCCGTCTTCGCGGGCCACGACTTCGGCGCCGCTCTCGTCTGGGACCTGCCCCAGTGGGCCCCGGGACGGGTCAAGGCGCTGATCCAGCTCAGCGTTCCGCGCATGCCCGTCTCGAAGCGCCCGCCCACCGAGCTCTACGCGCGGATGGCCGAACGGCACTTCGTCCATGTGCACTACTTCCAGGAGGAGGGGCCTGCGGACGAGGAACTGGGGGCCGAGCCGGAGCGCTTCCTGGCGAACGTCTTCTGGGCGCTCAGCGGCGGCTACCGGTACCTCGACATCTGGCAGCACCCGAGCGAAGGCAACGGGTACCTCGATGTGCTCCCTGAAGCCCCGCCGCTGCCCTGGCCGTGGCTGTCCCAGGACGAGTTCGCCTACTACGCCGCCGAGTTCCGCCGGACGGGCTTCACAGGCGGCCTCAACTGGTACCGGGCCTACGACCACGTCTGGAACGAGAAGCAGAGCCGTCCGGACGAGCCCGTCACCGTCCCCACGATGTTCCTCACGGGCGAGCGCGACCCCGTCCTCCAGATGATGGGATCCGACGCGCTGAAGCAGCTGGAGGCGCACGTTCCGGGCCTCCGGGACGTCCACATCATCGAAGGCGCAGGCCACTTCGTGCAGATGGAAGCGCCCGACGAGGTCAACAAGGCGATCCTCGCCTTCCTCGCCGACCTTCCCGTGTAGTCACGCCGGCAGGTCCTTACGCCGCGTTTGCGGACACCTGATCCCGCATCCGTTCGGGAACTGTCCGTGAAATGCCGAGGGAGCCGCCCGCGGGAACCGGCGGTGGCCTATCCAGGCCAGAAATAAGGATGCACCGCCCCGGCGGCGCCCCGCTATGATCATCCGACTTTGTCACGCACATTCAGAGGGATGTCATGAATATCGACTTCGGGGCCGACGCCGCGTTCTCCTGGTACGTGGTGTTCCTGCTGGTGTCCGGCATCGCCATGCTCGCGATGGCGGCCATCGGGGGCGGCCAGACCGTCGGCGAAAGGCTGCTCAACCTCGCGTTCGGCTTGGGGTTCCTCGGCTACTCCGTGTACCTGGGGTTCATCTTCGACGGCGGCGAGTACTTCATGTTCTTCTACGCGTTCGTCCTGCCGGTGCTCATGCTCTTCAGGTTCGTCAAGGCGCTCTTCGGCGAGCGCGCGAGCGCCTGACCATCGGGTGCCCCCAAACCGTCCGCACATGCTTTCGGTAATCGGCCGGGTACGCTGACGACACATTGGCGTGTCTTGGCGGGGCCGTTTATCCGGCATCCGCGGACCATTTCTCCGGAAACACGCCACCGCCCGCGGAATGGTACTCCGCGGGCGGTGGCGTGTTTCAAGGCCGTGCTTTCAGAGGCGGCGCTTTCAAAGGCCCGTGTTTCCACGGGTCATGAGTCAGCAGGGGCCGTCGTGGACGGACGTGGAGACCGAGTGGCTCCAGGGTTCGCCCCCGCCCAGGTCCAGTGCGTTGTCGACCGTGACGGTAAGGCACACGGGGTTCTTGCCCTTGCGATTCGTCAGCTCGTACTTGTCGCCGCCCGCCGAACGGATGTGCACGTTGCCGTGCCCGGCGTCGTTGACGGCGTCGTAGACGTCGGACGTGGTGCCGACCGACGAGCCGAGCCCCGAGGACGGGCCCTCGTCCAGCCGGGAGGCGGCGGCGGAGGCGACCGAGTCGACCTGCGCGGTGGAGTAGGTCCGCGCGTTGTCGGCGCCGTACAGGACGCCCGCGGTGATGAGCAGCGCGACGGCGCCCGCGAACGATCCGGCGCGGGCGGCCGCGAACGCGGCGCCGGACGGCTCGACGGCCTCCGGGTTCCGGTACTGCCAGGCGCGGTTCTTCCAGTAGAGGGTCCGCTGGTCCATGCATCCGAGGACGAACAGCACGACCGCCGTGAGGAGAACGAAGACGATGAGGGCGGTCATGCGCGTCCTTCCGGTAACCGATCCGCCGATCGGACGCACGGGGACGCGGCCCGGTTCATGGCGCCCCCCTCACCGCCCGCCACACGCGGGGGCGGGCGGCGGGCAGGTCAGCGGGCGGGGAGGATGCGGCCCGTCACGTCTCCGAAGCCGATGCGGGTGCCGGAGGGCCCGGGGGCCGTGGCCGTGATCGAGACCTCGTCGCCGTCCTCGAGGAAGGTGCGCGGCCCGCCGTTGACCGTCACGGGCTCCTTGCCGCCCCAGGTGAGCTCGATGAACGCGCCGCGCTGGTCCTTGGCCGGGCCCGAGACCGTCCCGGAGGCGAACAGGTCGCCGGTGCGGGACGAGGCGCCGTTCACCGTCATGTGCGCGAGCATCTGGGCGGGCGACCAGTACATCTCCCGGTAGGGCGGACGGGAGACGACCTGCCCGTTCCAGGAGACGGCGAGGTCGAGGTCCAGGCCCCACGGGTTCTTCTCGCGCAGGTAGGGGAGCGGCTCGGGGTCCTGCGGCGGCGTGGCGACGCGGGCCGCCTCCAGGGCCAGGAGCGGGACGACCCAGTGGGACACCGAGGTCGCGAAGCTCTTCCCCAGGAACGGGCCGAGCGGGACGTACTCCCACGCCTGGATGTCGCGGGCCGACCAGTCGTTGACCAGGACGACGCCGAACACGCGCTCGTCGAAGTCGTCCGCGCTCACCGGCTCGCCCAGCGCCGAGCCGGTGCCGACCACGAAGCCGACCTCGGCCTCGATGTCCAGGCGGCGGCTCTCCCCGAAGGTGGGCGCGGACTCGCCCTTGCGCTGCCCGCTCGGCCGCACGATGTCCGTCCCGGACGGGACGACCGTCCCGGCGCGGCCGTGGTACCCGACCGGCAGGTGCTTCCAGTTCGGCATGAGCGGCTCGGAGTCGGGGCGGAACAGCCGGCCGAGGTTGGAGGCGTGGTGCTCGGAGGCGTAGAAGTCCACGTAGTCGGCGACCTCGAACGGCATGTGGAGCGTCACCGCGTCGAGGGGGTGGACGGCATCGTCCGGGACGTCCTCCGACACCAGGTCGAGGACCCGCTCGCGGACCTCGACCCAGCGCGCGTGGCCCTGCGCCATGAACGGGTTCAGCGACGGCGCGGCGAAGACGTCGTCGCCGAGGCCGGCGGCGAGGTCCACGACGGAGTCGGCCACGCGGACGCCCACGCGGGGCGCCGTGCCCGGGGTCGAGAACACGCCGTACGGGAGGTTGGCGAGCCCGAAGGGGGAGTCCTCGGGGATCGCGATGCGGGTCATCGGGTCGTCTCCAGGAGTGCGGACCCGAGCAGCCCGAGGTCCGCGAGTTCGGTCAGGGGGTCGGTGATGCTGCACGTCCCGAAGGACAGGAAGCGGGCGCGGACCGCCGCCGTGCGCGCCGCGCCGAGCCCGGCCACGCGGGCGGCGACCGCCGGGGCGTCGCGGTCGGCCAGGATGGCGGCGAGGTCCGCTGCCGGGCGGCCGTCCAGGGCGGCGTCGGTCGCGAGCAGCAGGTTCAGGAAGCCGTGCTGGTGGAACCCGGTCTCCGGGTCGGTGTTGCGGACGGGATGGTGCAGCCCCGCCGTCGCCTTGAACGGGACGCCCGCGTCCACGACCGCGGTGACCGCGGCGGCCAGCTCGTCCGGGCTCGGGTACAGGTGGGCCTTCACACCGCCGGTGCGGAACTTCGCGCGGTCGCCGCGCGCGGCGACGGCCTCGATGAACGCGGGGCGCCGCTCGTCGCGCGGGATCTCGACGTACACGGGCACCTCCGGGCGGCCGAGCACGCGGAAGAACTCCTCCGGGCCCATCCCGGGCGGGACGGCGACCTCCAGCCCGCGCAGGTCGACGGCCAGGTCGGCGGCGACGCCCACCGCCTTGGCGGCCTCGCACGGGCCGCTCGGCGCGGTGATCGACACATCGAGCGGCTCGCCGTCGAGCAGCGGGTACAGCGCGTCGAGCGCGGTGGCGGGCAGCACGAGCGGACCGACGAGGCCGGCGTACGGGGCGGCCAGGTGGCCGCGGTGCGCCGGGACGGCGTCGCTGAGCGGCGCGAGCCCCGGCGGGAAGACGGCCGCGTCGTCGCACAGGCCGGCCGCGAACGACGGGATCGCGGACGGGCTGCTCATCGCCGCCCCGCCCACGTCCAGGCGTACGCCTCGTCCTCGCAGGCCAGGCCGCCCTCGCCGAGTTCGAGCGGGCGGAAGGTGTCGACCATGACGGCCAGCTCGTCGAAGAACTCGACGCCGATGCTGCGCTCGTACGCGCCGGGCTGCGGGCCGTGCGCGAGGCCGCCCGGGTGCACCGACACCGAGCCCTGCCCGATGCCGGAGCCCTTGCGCGCCTCGTAGTCGCCGCCGCAGTAGAACATGATCTCGTCGGAGTCGACGTTGGAGTGGTAGTAGGGCACCGGGATCGACAGGGGGTGGTAGTCCACCTTGCGCGGCACGAAGTTGCAGACCACGAAGTTGTGGCCCTCGAACACCTGGTGGACGGGCGGCGGCTGGTGGACGCGGCCGGTGATCGGCTCGAAGTCGTGCACGCTGAACGTGAAGGGGTACAGGCAGCCGTCCCAGCCGACGACGTCGAACGGGTGGCGCGCGTAGGTCAGGCGGGTGCCGGTGATGCCGCGCGAGGTCCGGTGCTTGACCAGGACGTCGACGTCGGTGCCCTCGGCCTGGAGGGGCTCGCCGGGGCCGTGCAGGTCGCGCTCGCAGTACGGGGCGCTCTCCAGGAACTGCCCATAGCGCGACAGGTAGCGCTTGGGCGGCGCGACATGGCCGGTGGCCTCGATCGCGTACGCGCGCAGCGGCTGGTCGCCGGTCGGCAGCCACCGGTGCGTGGTCGAGGTCGGGATGACGACGTAGTCGCCCTGCTCCGCCCGCACCGTCCCGAAGATCGTCTCGACGGTGGCGGTGCCGGACTCGATGTACACGATCTCGTCGCCGGTCGAGTTGCGGTACAGCGGCGAGTCGGCGGCGGCCACGACGTAGGACAGCCGGACGTCGCCGTTGCCGAGGATGACCCGACGGCCGGTGACGACGTCGGTCTCGGACCACGCCTCCTTGGGGAACAGCTCGTGCAGCTTGAGGTGGCGGGGGCGGAGCGGATGGTTGGGCGTCGTGGTCTGGTCGGGGACGTCCCAGGCCCGTGAGTCGACGATCGCGGACGGGATCTCCCGGTGGTACAGCAGGGACGAGTCGGAGGAGAAGCCCTCCTCGCCCATCAGCTCCTCGAAGTACAGCCGCTCCTCGCCGCTCCCTTCGCCGCTGTGGCGGTGCTGGGTGTGGCGTTTCGGCGGCACGTGGCCGACCCGGCGGTAGTGGGCCATGCTCCATCGCCTCCGATGATTAACGCATTAACTACTTTCCGTCGACCCTAAGGCTGTTCTCCCTCCGAGGGGAAGGCCCTAATCAGCTCCGCTCGCGGACGTCGAACGACCCCCGGCCCGCGATGAGCTTGTCCAGCAGCATGATGAGCATCCGCTGCTCGGTCTCGGTCAGGACGTCCGCCCACTGCCGCTCGCGCTCGTTCTGCCCGGCGAAGATCTCCAGCATGGCCCGCTCGCCCCGCTCGGTCAGCGACAGGATCACCGACCGGCCGTCCCGCTCGCCCGGGGTGCGCGCCAGCATCCCGTCCGCGACGAGCGTCTTGCTCAGGTTGGACACCGCGGCCCTGCTCATCCCGGCCAGCGTGGCGGCCCGGCCGGGCTCCAGCGGCCCGGCGAGCCAGGTCACGAACAGCAGCCGGAACGCCGACCAGGAGTGGCCGCGCGGCCGGTGCACCGTGGACTCCAGGTCGTAGGTGACGATCGCCGAGGCGCGGTTCAGCGTCAGCAGCAGCCGCGTCGCCAGCCGGTGCCGGAACCCGAACTCCTCCGAGAGCCGCCGCCCCGCGAGCTCGACGAACGACCAGAAGTCCAGCTCCGCCGCGTCATCCGCGCTCATCCGCCGCCGTCCCGTCGAACTAGTTTACAGATTGACTATTTAACCCCTGTGGGGCGCGGGTGTCAGCCGTGGTGCCGTGTGGATCGTCCCGGTGTTGGACGGGTCCGGTGTCGGCGGGGAGCCATCGGGCATTGCAGAGCGGGGGAGACGTAGCGCGGACTCAGCGGGGGGAGAGGCGCATGGCGACCGTCGCCGACCAGTTCATCGAGGTGCTGCGGCAGGCCGGTGTCCGGCGGGTCTACGGGGTGGTGGGCGACAGCCTCAACCCGGTCGTGGACGCCGTGCGGCGGACGCGCGGCATCGACTGGGTGCACGTCCGCAACGAGGAGGCGGGCGCTTTCGCGGCGGCGGCCGAGGCGCAGACGACGGGACGGCTCGCCGTGTGCGCGGGCAGCTGCGGTCCCGGCAACACCCACCTCATCCAGGGCCTCTACGACGCGCACCGGTCGGGCGCACCGGTGCTCGCGCTGGCGTCGCAGATCCCCAGCGTGCAGATCGGCAGCGGGTACTTCCAGGAGACGCACCCCGAGCGGCTGTTCGTCGACTGCAGCCATTTCTGCGAGCCGATCGTCACCCCGGAGCAGATGCCGCGCATCCTGCGGACGGCGATCCAGCACGCGATCGGGCTCGGCGGCGTCTCCGTGCTGACGCTGCCCGGGGACGTCGCGGGCCGCGACACGGCCGCACCCACCGGCGAGCACGACTTCCTCGTCCGCAAGGGGGTCGTCCGGCCGCCGTCCGACCAGGTGGAGCAGCTCGCCGGCGCGCTGAACCGGGCGCGGAAGGTGATGCTGTTCTGCGGCTCGGGCGTCCGGGACGCGCACGCCGAGGTGATCGAGCTGGCGCACCGGCTGCTCTCCCCGGTCGGCCACGCGCTGCGCGGCAAGGAGTGGATCCAGTACGACAACCCGTTCGACGTGGGCATGAGCGGCCTGCTCGGCTACGGCGCCTGCTACGAGGCGATGCAGGAGGCCGACCTCGTCCTCCTGCTCGGCACCGACTTCCCGTACGACCCGTTCCTGCCGGGAAAGAACACGATCCAGGTGGACGACGACCCGTCCAAGCCGGGGCGCCGCACCCCGCTCGACCTCGCGGTCCACGGGGACGTCGGGGAGACGATCCGGCTCGTCCTGGACAAGGTCGAGCAGAAGCGCGACCAGTCCTACCTGGACGAGATGCTGCACCGGCACGCACGGGCGCTGGAGAACGTCGTCTCCGCCTACACGCGCGACATCGACCGGCACATCCCGATCCATCCCGAATACGTGGCCGGTGTCCTGGACGACCTCGCCGACGACGACGCGATCTTCACCGTGGACACCGGGATGTGCAATGTCTGGGCCGCCCGCTACATCACCCCCAACGGGCGGCGGCGCGTGATGGGCTCGTTCGTGCACGGCTCCATGGCCAACGCGCTCCCGCACGCCATCGGCGCCCAGTTCGGCGCGCCCGGACGCCAGGTCGTCTCCATCTCCGGCGACGGCGGCCTCGGCATGCTGCTCGGCGAGCTGCTCACGGTGAAGCTGCACCGCGTCCCTGTGAAGATCATCCTGTTCGACAACGCGTCGCTCGGCATGGTGAAGCTGGAGATGATGGTGGACGGCCTGCCGTCCTACGAGACCGACCACGAGCCCGTCGACTACGCCGCTATCGCCGAGGCGGCCGGCATCGAGTCGGCGCGGGTGGAGCGCCCGTCCGACGTCCGCACCGTGATGGAGCACGCGCTCGCCGCGCCCGGCCCCTACCTGGTGGACGTCGTCACCGACCCGAACGCCCTGTCCATCCCGCCGCACATCACGCCGCAGCAGGTGAAGGGCTTCGCGCTGTCGGCCGGCAAGACCGTCCTCACCGGCGGCGTCGGCAGGATGCTCGACCTGGCGCGCAGCAACCTGCGCAACATCCCCCGCCCCTGACGGGCGGGGCTCAGCGGAACTCGCGGCCCATCTCGGTGAGGGTCTCGCCCGCGACCTCGGCGAGGGAGCGGACGGACTGCTCCTCGATCCAGGTCTGGGCCGCGATGCGCAGCGTGGTCATGAACGCGCCGGCCATGACGCGGGCGCGCAGCGGGGGCAGGCCGTCGCGGGACGCGATCAGGTCGGCCAGGGAGCGTTCGAACTCGGCGTAGTGGGCGAGCTGCCGGCCGAGGACGGACGGGTGCTTGCGGGCGAGGCGCGTCTGCGCGGCCCAGCGGGGGTCGAGCTCGCCGGCGTCCGCGTACAGGGCGTTCATCGAGGTCCGCAGCGCCGTCCAGGACGACTCGTCCGGAGGGCGGGACGCGAAGGTCTCCAGGATGGCGCGCATCCGCTGCTCGTCGCCGTAGAGGAGGGCGTCCTCCTTGCCGGCGAAGTAGTTGGAGAAGGTGCGCCGGGAGACGCCCGCCGCGTCGGCGATGGCCTCGACGGTGACCTCGTCGAGGCCGTGCTCGACGGCGAGGCGCACCGCGGCCTCGTGCAGGGCGCGGCGCGTCGCCTCCTTCTTGCGCTCGCGCAGCCCGCCGGTGGTCTCCATGGTCGCCCCAGCCTATCGGGCAAAAAGATGCCCAGCGCGTAAATTTGCCCAGTGGGAATAAAGTGCCCGGGCCGAGGGTTGACCCCCTCGTTCCCACTTCACCCGGAGGCGTTCCTTGACCGAGCAGGTCCCAGCGAGATCGGCCCCGATGTCGCACCGCCAGATCCTCGAAGCGCTCAGCGGCCTGCTGCTGGTGCTGTTCGTGGCGATGCTGAGCAGCACCGTCGTGTCCACCGCGCTGCCGCAGATCATCGGCGCGCTCAAGGGCAGCCAGTCGCAGTACACCTGGGTCGTCACCGCGACGCTGCTGGTCTCGACCGCCAGCACCCCGATCTGGGGCAAGCTGGCCGACCTCTACGACAAGAAGGTGCTGCTCCAGGCGGGCGTCACCATCTTCATCCTCGCGTCGGTCGCCTCCGGGTTCGCGCAGAGCACCGGGCAGCTCATCGCGTTCCGCGCGGTGCAGGGCCTCGGCGTCGGCGCGCTGCAGATCCTCGTCCAGATCATCATGGCGGCGATGATCAGCCCCCGGGACCGCGGCCGCTACTACGGCTACCTCGGCGGCGTGATGGCCGTCGCCACGGTCGGCGGGCCGCTGCTCGGCGGGCTCATCGTCGACTCCGCGCTCGGCTGGCGCTGGTGCTTCTTCATCGGCGTGCCGTTCGCGGTCGTGGCGTTCGGGCTGCTGCAGAAGACCCTGCGGCTCCCGGTCGTCCGGCGCCCGGACGTGAAGATCGACTACCTGGGCGCGACGCTCGTCGCCGCCGGGGTCAGCGTGCTGCTGATCTGGGTCACCTTCGTCGGCGAGAACTTCGCCTGGCTGTCGTGGCAGACGGGCGCGATGGCGGGCTCCGGCGTCGTGCTGCTCGCGGTCGCGATGCGGGTCGAGTCCCGCGCGGCGGAGCCGATCGTCCCGCTGGACATCGTGGCGCGCCGCAACACCGCGCTCGCGATCACCGCCAGCCTCGCCGTCGGCATGGCGATGTTCGGCGGCGCCGTCTTCCTCGGCCAGTACTTCCAGATCGGGCGCGGCTACAGCCCGACCAAGGCGGGCCTGCTGACGTTCCCGATGATGCTCGGCGTGTTCGGCGCGTCCACCGTGGCCGGGCGCCTCGCCAGCAGGACCGGCAAGGTCAAGCCCTACATCCTCGTCGGGACGCTCGTGCTGACCGCCGGGTTCGGCCTGCTGGCCACAATCGACCACCAGACCTCGCTCGTCTTCATCGGCGCCGCGATGTTCCTGGTCGGCGCCGGGGTCGGCATGACGATGCAGAACCTCGTCCTCGTCGTGCAGAACTCGGTGCACCTGCACGAGATCGGCGCCGCGAGCGGGACGGTCACGTTCTTCCGCTCCCTCGGCGGGACGGTCGGCGTCTCGGTGCTCGGCGCGGTCCTCGCCAACCAGGTCGCGGACCGGATCGCCGACGGGCTGCGCAGGCTCGGGGTGAACCCGGGCTCGGGCGGCGGCGACGCGGGCACCCTCGACGTCCGTGCGCTGCCCGCGCCCGTCCAGGAGGTCGTCCGGGCCGCCTACGGCGACGCGACCGGCCACATCTTCCTGATCTCGGCGGCCATCGCGGTCGTCGGCATCGTCGCGGCGGCGTTCCTCAAGCCGGTGACCCTGCGCGACAGCCTCGACCTCTCGGCCCCGGCCGAACCCGCTGAGCAGGACGTCCCCGTGGTCGCCGCCGAGGGCCGCGCCTTGTCAGGTTCCTGACAAAAGCCCGGCCGAAGAGCTGGGTCAAGTCAGCAGAGGACGAAAGCCGCCATCCGTACGGTCGGTGTAACCGAACCCCGTACCCCGGAGGCGGCAGATGAGCGGACGATCGGAGTCCGGACGCCGCACGGCGCCGGCCGACCAGAATGAGCCGGCCGACCGGAAGGATCCGGTCTCGCGGGTGACGCCGGTCGGGCGGGTGGTGTCGGTCGCGCGGGCGGGCGGCATGTTCGCCCGCAGCGGGCTGTGGCGCCCCGGCCCGCCGCTGAAGGTCGCCCGCCAGCTCGGCGCCCTGCACCGCTGGGGAACCCTGCTCGGCGGGACGCTCGCCTCCGCCGCCGCCCGCGACCCCGGCGCCGTCGCGATCGTCGACGACGCCGGGGAGCTGACCTACGGCGAGGTCGACGCCCGCACCGACCGGCTCGCCGCCGCCCTCGGGGACTCCGGCGCCGCGGCCGCCCCCCGCGTCGCCGTCCTGTGCCGCAACCACCGCGGCATGGTGGAGGCGCTGGTCGCGTGCAGCAAGCGCGGCTCCGACCTCGTCCTGCTGAACACGGGCATGAGCACCGAGCAGCTCGTGACCGTGCTGCGGCAGCAGGAGGTCGAAGTCGTGATCGCCGACGCGGAGTTCACCGGCTTCATCGCGGCGGTGCCGAAGACCGTGCGCGTCATCACCGCGGGCGGGACGGCCTCGGAGCTGGAGAACCTCATCGTCACCTCGCCCGCCGCGCCGATCGAGCCCCCGGCCAGGGCGGGCCGGACGATCGTGCTCAGCTCCGGCACGACCGGCCGCCCCAAGGGCGCCGACCGGCACTCGCGTCCCGGCCTGTCGCCGCTGACGTCGATCCTGTCCCGCATCCCCTACCGGGTGCACGAGCGGATGTTCATCGAGGCACCGCTGTTCCACACCTGGGGCTACGCGATGCTCCAGGTCGCCATCTCGCTCCGCGCCACGATCATCCTGCGGACCCGGTTCGACCCGGAGCAGACGCTCCGCACGATCGACCTCACCCGCACGAGCGCCCTGGTCGCCGTCCCGGTCATGCTTCAGCGCGTCCTGGACGTGCCGGAGGCCGTCCGCCGCAAGTACGACACGTCCTCGATGCGGATCGCGGCCGTCAGCGGCTCCGCGCTGCCCGCGACGCTCGCCACGGCCTTCATGGACGAGTTCGGCGACGTCCTCTACAACCTGTACGGGTCGACGGAGGCGTCCTGGGTGACCATCGCCACGCCCGCCGACCTGCGCGCCTGCCCCGACACTGCGGGCACGCCGCCGCCGGGGACGCGGGTCGCGGTCCTGGACGAGGCGGGCGACCCCGTCCCGCCCGGCACCACGGGCCGGATCTTCGCCGCGAACGAGCTGCTGTTCGCCGGCTACACCAGCGGCGACGCCAAGGAGATGCGGGACGGCCTCATGAGCCTCGGCGACGTCGGCCACCTCGACGACCGCGGCCGGCTGTTCGTGCACGGCCGCGACGACGACATGATCGTCTCGGGCGGCGAGAACGTCTTCCCCGGCGCGATCGAGGAGGTGCTGGAGAAGCTGCCGCAGGTGCGGGAGGTCGCGGTGGTCGGCGTCCCGGACGAGGAGTTCGGCCAGCGCGCCGCCGCCTTCGTCGTCCTGCGCGAGGGCGAGACCCTGGACGCCGACACCGTCCGCACCCACGTCCGCGACCACCTGGCCCGCTTCGCGGTCCCACGCGACGTCCACTTCCTGGAAGCCCTACCCCGCAACCCCACCGGCAAGGTCCTACGCCGCGCCCTCCCCACCTAACAGGCCACAACCCGCGGCGGTCGCAGTCACCCGCCGACGGGCAGGTTCACACGTCAGTGGCGGCGTCTCGCGCGGGGACGCACGTCAGTGGCGGGGTCGCACGCCAGCGGGCGGAGTCGCATGCCGACTGGCAAGTCCGCACGTCGGTGGCGGGCCACACGCCGAAGGGCAGCGGCGCCAGCCCGGGGGCGGGGCACACGTCAGTGCGGGGGCACACGCCGACGGGCGCGGTCGCACGTCAGGCGGGGTCAACCGCCGGTGGGTGGGCCACACGTCAGCGGCGGGCGATGCGCTGTTGTGCGGGGCCGCACATCAGCGGGTGATCGCACGCCGGTGGCGGAGTCACACGCCGGTGGGCGGAGGGCACGTCAGCGGGCGGGGCGGGTGTCAGGTGCGGGGGCGGGTCATATGTCGGCGGCGGGGCGGTGGGTGTCGACTACGAACCAGAGGCGGGTGCGGCGGGGGGACTGCTCCAGGGCCCACTCGTCGGCGAGCGCGTCGATGACGGTGAGGCCGCGGCCGTGGTCGAGGCGGGGCGGCTCGCTCGGGTCGGCCGCGGCGGGGCCGTCGTCGGACACCTCGACGCGGAGCCGCCTGCCGTCGGTCGCGATCGTCACGCTGATGAGCCCGGATCCGTGCAGGATGGCGTTGGCCACGCCCTCGGCGGTCATCAGCTCGACGTCGTCGAGGAGCGCCTCGTCCGCGAGGACCTTCGCGGCGCGCTCGCGGACGGCGCAGCGGGCCCGCCGGCCGCCGTCGCCCTCCCCGGTGAAGCCGATCGGTTCACCGAGCCGTTCCATCCCCTCGGTCACTGCATCACCAACTCGGTTTAGGAAGCGCACAGCAATCATTCACCTGCGCTTAGTGACCGGGCAACGCAATGGACGCATTGATCTTGGCCTTTCCGGGACAGGGCGACCTTAGGTGGCGGAGCCTACGGCAGGAGTCGCCGCTCCAGCCCCACATCATGAAAAACATCTCCATCGCGTTGGGCACTACTCACCCGGGCGTACAAAACCCGCTACTTCTCCGTCGTCCAGGGAGGATCACCGCAGACCTTCCCCATGTCACCCTGGGGCTCCACCCCTGGGAGGTGCGCCATGCACGCGGTCTTCCTCGCCTGCGCAGCGCAGGCCGTCTACATCGTCGCGTACGTCCTTTTCAAGACGGCCATGGGGCGGGTGAGCCCGGTCTCGGGCCGGCACCCCCTGCACACCGCCGGACGGTTGGCGCGCAGCCCGCGCTGGCTCGCCGGGCTCCTGGTGCTCATGGCGGGCTTCGGGCTCTCGGCCACCGCGCTGGTCAGCCTGCCCGTCGCGGCGACGCTGCCCGCCTACGGGCTCGGGCTCGTCCTGCTGCTGGCCGTCGGGATGAGCGGGTTCGGCGAGCGGCCCACCACGCGCGAGTGGCTCGCCGTCCTCATCACCGTCGCCGCGATGGTCACCGCGGCGCTGTCGGTGCTGCCGGGCCACGGCGGGGAGGCGCCGGACCGCGCCGGCGAGGCCGCCGCCGCGCTGCCGCTCTGGAAGGCCGCGCTGGTGTTCGTGCCGTCGCTGGCCGTCCCGCTGTGGATGTTCAGCGTCCGCGACCGCCCGGTCGGCGGCCGGCACGCGCGGCCGCTGACGGGCATCGCCTACGGGCTCGGCGCGGGCGTCCTGCTCGGCGCCACGGAGGTCTTCGGCGAGGGCATGGCGATGATGCTCGCCGCGGGCCGGGGGGCGGACGTGCCGCTCTCACCGCACCCCTACCTGTTCCTGCTCGCGGGCGTGCTCGGCGTCGGACTGCTGTCGATCGGCCTCCAGCGCTGCCGCCTCACCGTCATCGTCACCGTCGTCACGGTCACCGCGAAGACGCACCTGCTGCTGTCGGCCACGCTGCTGTACGCGGAGCCGTGGCCGCGCGAGTCCGGACCGTTCTGGCTCCGGGCCGCGGGCGTCGGGCTGGCCGTGCTGGCGCTGCTGGCGTTCCCCCGCCACGAGCGCCGGACCGCGTCCACCTCCCCGGACCAGACCTCCCACCACGAGACGGCCGGCGACCGGACGCCCCGCGACCGGACGCCCCGCGGCCAAACGTCCCGGGAGTGGGCCTCCAGCGCTCAGGCGTCCCGCGGCCAGGCGTCCCGCGCTCAGGCGTCCCGGGACCAGACGCCCCGCGACCGGTCGTTCCGGGCCCGGGACTCCCGCGACCAGGCGTCTCGGGACCGGACGTCCTGGGGGTGGGCCTCCCGCGATTCCGGCGAGCCGCGCGAAGTGCCGCCGGTCCTGCCGACCAGGTCACACCCCCCGTCGCTTCCCGTGTCGCCGGTACCCGGGTCCCGGCCGGGCGGGACGCCCCCGTCCCGGCTCAGCGCGCCACCCAGGGGATGGCCGGTCACACCGGACCCCGCGCGGAACCGGGAGAGCGAGCCGGGCGGCGCCCGACCGAGCGATGTCGATCCAGGCGGCACCGAGCAGGACAGCGTCAATCCGACCAGTACCAGTACCAATCCGGGCGGCGCCTGTCCAAGCGGTGCCTACGCGAGCGGTGTCCGTCCGACCGGCGTCCATGGGGGCGATGCCGAGCCGGGCAATGTCAATCTAGTCAATGTCAAGATACAGTGGGGGTGACGACTCCGAGAGAGAGGACCGCGTGATGGCGGACGACCCCGGCCTCGCACGGCGGATGTGGCACCAGCTCGAACCCCTGCACGCCCTGTTCTGGTACTCGCCGGAGGTCTTCACCGAGGCGGAGGCGCTCGGCTACGACGTGCGGACCCGCTGGCCGAGCTACTTCGCATGGCGCGCCGCACCGCTCGGTGCCGCGGGTGCGCACGCGGTGTCGGCCGCCTTCTACAGCTTCAGCCCGCGCATGGTGGCCGAGCACGTCCCCGCCGCCTGGGCGGTTGCCCCGCCCGGCCGCGTTCTGGAGGCCCGCATGCGCGCCGTCGACCGCATGTACCGGGCGCTGCTCGGCGACGGCATCGACGGCATCGGCGGCGCGGACCTCGCCGAGGCCGCCGAGCTGGCCCGCGCCGCCGCCGAGGCCGCGAGCACCGCCGGACGCCCGATCGCCGCCGCCAACGCCGACCTTCCCTGGCCGGACGAGCCGCATCTCGTGCTGTGGCACGCCATCGGCGTCCTGCGCGAGCAGCGTGGGGACGGGCACGTGGCCGCGCTGCTCGCCCACGGGCTCGACCCGGTCGAGGCGCTGGTGTCCTTCGCCGCCGTCGGGGCCGCGTCCGTGGAGACGTTCGCGAGCCGCGGCTGGACCGGCGATGAGTGGGCCGCCGCCCGCGACCGCCTCGCGTCCCGCGGCCTCGTCGACGCGGACGGCGCCGCGACCGCCCGGGGACGCGAGCTGCGCGACGACGTCGAGCGGACGACCGACGACCTCGCCTACGAGCCGTGGCGGACGCTCGGCGCGGCCAAGGCCGACCGGCTGGGGCAGCTCACGATGCCGGTCCTGGTGAAGGTGCTGGAGACAGGGCTGATGCCCGCGCAGAACACGCTCGGCATCGGCAAGGTCGGGGCGCCGCCCCGCTGAGTCAGGCGGTCGAGAGGCGCCAGGCGGTCTCCTCCAGGCGTCCCGTGCTGCCGAGGTCGATCGGCCCGTAGGCCGGGACGATCACGACGGGCCGCCCCGGCGCCGGTCGGACTTCGAGGTACTTCCCGGCCACCGCCACCGTGGTCGTCTCGGTGACCGTGTTGCGCCAGACGACCACGAACGCGGCCTTGCGGCCCGGACGGATCGTCAGCGGCTTCGGTCCGGCGTCCTTGACCTGCCGCGTGCCGCGCACGACGGCCACGTCGAACGGCTGCCGGTGCTCGTCGAGGACGCGCAGGGACGGGTAGCCGTTCAGCCGGTACGGGCGGCTGCCGCAGTTGCGCAGCTCGATCCGCGCCGCGCGCAGGCCCATCGCGGCGTCCGGCTCGTTCATCGAGACGGCGATCCCCTCGGCCGTGCAGACCGGCGGGGGCGGCGACGGGCGCGGCGGCAGCGCCGAGGGCATGCCGGGAGGCGCCGTCGTCGCGGCGGCGGGTTCCGTGGCGGGCGCTCCGGCGGACCTCGCGCCGGGGACGGCGGCGGAGCCGCACGCGCCGAGGGCGAGCGACCCGAGGGCGGCGCCCGCGGCGCCGAGCAGGCGGACGGGGGTCCGCTTCGTGACGGTCACCCACAGATCATTTCAAAGGTCGCAGGCCGCGCGGGTCGGGATGCGCGCGATGCCCCGCCGCGGGACGGAACGCGGCCGGGGCGGGACGGCGCGACTCGAGGTGGGCGGCGCGGAGCGCGATCTCGATGCCGAACCGGGCCTCCGGATCGGCCAGCGCGTCCCCGAGGGTCTGCTCGATCCTGCGCATCCGGTACCGGACGGTCTGGGGGTGGATGTCCAACTGCTCGGCGATCTCGGCCGCGGTGCCGCGGGTGACGAGCCACGTCCGCAGCGTCTCGGTCAGGCGGTTCCGCCGGCCCGGGGGCATGCCGTCCAGGACGCCGAGGCGCCGCCGGGTCAGCTGCTCGACCAGCGCCGGATCGGACAGCAGCCACAGCGCCACGAGGTTCTCCTCGCACAGCGTCACCGGCCCGTCGAGGACGCCGTCGAGCGCGAGTCCGAGAGCCCGCCGCGCCCAGCGCAGCGAGTCCGGGGCCTGGGCTAGCGGCATGGCGAGGCCGACCGCGACCCGACGGCCCGGGAGCGCCTCGTCCAGCATGGCGCGGCGCTCGGACGTGAACGGCCCCGGCAGGAGCAGGTGCGGTTCCGGCCCCTCCGCCTCGGCGAGGACGTCCTCGTCCAGCGCCGTCCAGACGCGGTGGGCGCCCGGCTCGACGGCGACCAGCGTGACCTCGTCCGGCAGCGGCCACCGGGCCCGCTCGGCCGCCACCGCGAGAGCACCGAGGCCTGGCTGAGGGGCGGTGAGGAGGAGACGCAGCAGCCGCCTCCGACGTTCGTCCAGCTCGGCCCGCTGGGCGGACTCGGCCCGTTCGGCGAGCCGCGGCGGGATGCGCACGGGGCGGTCGGCGGGAACGCCGGATGCGAGGGCTCTCTTCATCGGCGCGCCCTTGCGTTCATCGGTACACCCTCGAGTTCATCGCACACCTCCGTCTGCCCGGCTGTGCAGCGGGACGTCCTGACCGTACGCACGTCACACCCCCTTCGGCTGTAGGGCGGGGGCACAAAACCCGGCCGCCGCTGCTCACCTGCCTATAACCGGACACCCGCACCGAAGACGGTTCCTTGGGCGGCCTGCCGAGGAGCGGCCGCCCAAGGAACCGGAATCAGGCACAGGAAGCGGGCTCAGGGGCAGAAGGCGGGCTGAGGTGCAGAAGGCGGGGTGAGGTGCAGAAGGCGAGTCAGGCGCAGAAGGCGGTGTCGGCGGCCTTGGCGAGGTCGGCCCGGAAGGTCTTGTCGTACTCCAGCTTGGACTCGTTGTAGGTGATGACCGCCTGGCTGCGCCCGTCCGCGCTGGTGTAGGTCCACGTCCGGTACCCGGGGAAGCCGCCGTCGTGGCCCCACGCGTAACCGCAGGAGAACTTGATGCGGGCGACGCCGAGTCCGTAGTCCTCCACGACGCCGTCGTCGTTGACCGGCCGGACGGTCCGCATCTCGCGCATCTGCTCCGCGGGCAGCAGCCTGCCGGTGAACAGGGCGCGGTTGAACCGGGCCACGTCGTCGACCGTGCTGACGAGCCCCCCGGACGTCCGCGCGCTGGACGGGCTGACCTGCGTGCTCACGTCCCCGAAGTCGTAGTAGTACCCGTGCACGTAGCGGCCGGGGAAGGAGGTCTCGGTCGTCGGGTAGTACGTGTGCCGCAGCCGCAGCGGCCCGAAGAGGCGACGCTCGAACTCGGTGCCCACCGTCCGCCCGGTCGCCCTCTCGATGATCATTCCGGCCAGCATGTAGTTGGTGTTGGCGTAGTTCCAGCTCGTCCCGGGCGCGTACTGCGGCGGCTTCTCCATCGCGATCGCGATGAGCTCCTCGGGCCGCCAGGCCCGCGTGGGGTCGGTCATCACCCGCGGATCGTGCGTGTAGTCGTTGAGTCCGCTGGTCTGCGCGAGCAGCTGCCGAATGGTGATCTTCGTGCCGTCGTTGCCGTTGCCGGTCACGAGGCCCGGCAGCCACTCGTCCACGCTGTCGTCCAGGGACAACCGGTGCTCGGCGGCGAGCTGGAGGACGACCGTCGAGGTGAACGACTTGGTCACGCTCCCGGCCCGGAAGAGCAGCCGGTGGTCCATCGGGGCGCCGGTCGCCTTGTCCGACACCCCGGCGGTCACGTGCGAGACCCGCCCGCCGCGCCGCGTCATCACGATAACGCCGGGCGCGCCGTCGGCCACGAGCCGGTCGGCGGCGTCCTGCACCTTCCGGTCGAGCCCGTGCGGGCCGCGGGACGGGGCGGCGTCGGCGGCCGGCGCGGCGACGAGGGCCGTCCCGGCGACCAGGGCGGTTCCGGCCGCCAGGGCCGTGGCCGAGACGAGCGAGGCGGTGATGGCCCGGCGGGGAGCGAAAGCGCGTGGCATGGATTCCTCCTGGAAGGTCGTCCGCTTGACGTGATCAAGACTTCCGTCCGCCCCGCCCGGCGGCACTGGGCCCAGAACCCGGGCCGGGGGTGTACCTGACGACACCTGGCGCGGTGGACTTGCGGAGGTATATTCGACGCGTGCTCCAATAGCGGGAGGTGCCCCCCATGCCGGACCCCGTGCCTGACGCTCTGCCCGCGTCCGCGCCTAACGCCGCCCCCGCGCCGGACGCCGAGGTCGCGATCATCGGGGCCGGGCTGAGCGGGATCGGGATGGGGATCGCGCTCCGGCGCGCCGGCATCGATGACTTCGTCATCCTGGAGCGCGCCGGGGACATAGGCGGAACGTGGCGCGACAACGTCTACCCCGGCATCGGTGTGGACGTGCCCGCGCAGGCCTACCAGTTCAGCTTCGCCCTCAACCCGCGCTGGAGCCGGGTGTTCGCGCCCGGCTCCGAGGTCAGGGAGTACATCGACGGGCTCGCCGACCGGTACGGCATGCGCCGCCACGTCCGCCTGCGCACCGAGGTCACCGAGCGCGTTTGGGACGAGGACGCCGCGCTCTGGCGGCTGCGCACGCCCGGCGGGGAGGTGACGGCGCGCTTCGTGGTCAGCGCGATCGGCGCGTTCGTCGATCCCAAGCCGCCCGGCATCGCGGGCCTCGACGACTTCACGGGCACGGTGCTGCGCTCGTCCGCCTGGGACCACGGCTACGACCTGGCCGGCAAGCGGGTCGCGGTCATCGGGACGGGCGCGAGCGCCGTCCAGATCATCCCGGAGATCGCGCCGCGGACCGCGCGCCTCGACGTCTACCAGCGCACCCCCATCTGGGTGGGTCCGAAGCTGGACGGGCCCGTCCCGCGCCCGGTCCGCCGGCTGTTCCGGCGCGCCCCGCGCGTCCAGGACGCCGTGCGCCGGGCGGCCACGCGGGGCGTCGAGATGGTCCTCGTCGACCTGGTCGTCGGGCACGGCAGGAAGCCCTACCTCGCGCACGGCGGCGCGCGGCTCGCCCGTTCGCTCTGGTACCGGACGCAGGTCAAAGACCCCGAGACGCGCCGGAGGCTCACGCCCGGCTACGGACTCGGCTGCAAGCGCCCCTCCGTCTCCAACACCTACCTCAGGACCTTCAACCGGCCCGACGTCGCGCTGGTCACCGACGCCATCGACCGGGTCACCGCCACGGGCGTCCGCACCGTGGACGGCCGTGAGCGCGACGTGGACGCGATCGTCCTCGCGACGGGGTTCCGCCTGGCCAGCGACCCCGAGGTCTACCGCCGGACGCCGGTCCGCGGCCGCGGCGGCTTCGACCTCGCGACCTTCTACGCGGAGAACCGGCTCGCGTCCTACGAGGGCATCAGCATCCCAGGCCTCCCCAACCACTTCATGATGTTCGGCCCGTACGGCTGGGTCGGCGGCACCTGGCACCAGCTCGTCGAGACGACCTCGGCCCACGTCGTCCGCGTGATCCAGGAGGCCCGCCGCCGGGGCGCGGTCTCGGTGGAGGTCCGTCCCGAACCGACCGAGCGCTGGACGAACCGCATGCGCGACCGGCTCGCCGGCTCGCTGTGGGCGACCAACGGCTGCGCCACCGCCAACAGCTACTACTTCGACCACCACGGCGACACGCCCTACCTGCGGCCGACGAGCGCCGCGCAGGCCGCGCACGCCGCACGCACGTTCCCGCTGGACGACTACGCCTACTCGGCACCCGACACATCCCCCGCGTCCGAGGAGAGGTCCGCATGACAGAGCGCGCCATCCAGACCCGCCGCGTCGCCTTCGACCACCCGAAGGGGTCCCTGCGCCACCACTACGTCGACGGCGACCTGGTCATGAGCCACCTCGTGGCCCTGCTGTCGGCGACGTTCCCGCCGGGCGAGGACTTCTTCGTCCGCTCGGTGCGGCACTACCGCGACCGCGTCACCGACCCCGAACTCGCCGCGCAGGTGCGCGGCTTCATCGGGCAGGAGGTCGTCCACGGGCGCGAACACGACCACCTCAACCGGACGCTCCGCGAGATGGGCTACCCCACCCACCGGATCTCCGCCGTCGTCAAGCGGGACCTCCGCCTGGCCGACCGGTTCCTGCCGCCGATCGTCCGCCTCGGCTTCACCGCCGGGCTGGAGCACTACACCGCGACCATGGCCGAGTGCCTGCTCTCCGACCCCCGCGCGCAGAGGCTGCTCGGCGACACCAGCGTCCGGTCGATCCTGCTGTGGCACGCGCTGGAGGAGTCGGAGCACAAGGCCGTCGCGTTCGACGTCTTCCGGCAGGTCGGCGGCACCGAGCGCACCCGGATCCGGACGATGCGGGTCATCAGCGCGGGGTTCCTGTTCCTCGTGGTCACCGGCACGTTCATCTCGCTGCTGGGCGACCCCGCGACCTACCGTCCCGGCCGTCTGCTCCGCAGCCTCGCCGCGCTGCGGCACTCGCCGTTCCTGAAGCGCGAGGTCATCCGGCGGCTGCGCGCCTACAACAAGCCCGGCTTCCACCCGGACGACTTCGACAGCACGGACCTGCTGGAACGCTGGCGCGAGGAGCTGTTCGGCGCCGATGGCACCCTCACCGCCAACCTCAAATGACACCGCCGACCTCGAAACACCGAGGTCCGGGACGCGGGGAGCAGGCCCAAGTCCCGGACGGCGGGTTCGCCAAGACGAGAGCGGGGAGCAGGGGAGCGGACGCGGGTCAGAAGTGGAAGACGTGGCCGCCGGTCTCGACGTTCGCGCAGGCGGCGTTGATGTAGCGCGCGCTGGTGGAGATGAACATTCCGCGCCACCGGCCCACCACGCTGGCGGTGACCGGGTCGTAGTACTGCGGGCAGGTGGCCCCCGGCACCCGGGGGATCTTCCGGAAGTCGCCGCCGGCCTTGATGAGGTCGGCGCAGGCCGCCTCGGCGTCCGGGTGGGTGCCGCCGGTCGGCTCGCACTCCAGCGTCACGGACTTGGCGGCGGGGCCCGTGCTGATGTCGGGGGCGATGCTCACGGTGAGCTGGGTGACCGCGGCGGCGTTCGCGGGGACGGCGAGGGCCGCCACCGTGCCGAAGGCCAGGGTGACCGCTCCTAATGCGGTGCGCATGACGTCTTGTCACGAGGGGTTGATGACCGTGCGGTCTCCGTCCGACTCGTACGCCACGACCTGCACCACCGGCAGCCGGGCCGAAGCTCCGCCGCGCGGGCCCGGCACCACGAGCAGGGGCGTCCCGTCCGCCGTGTCCTCGTGGGAGCCCAGCTCGCCGACCGCCTTCAGCCGCGTGACGCCGGAGCCCGCCGCGGCCACCAGGTACCAGCGACGCGGCGACCGCCACCACACGGCGGCGGCCGTCGTCCCGGCGGGCGAGGAGTAGTCGCTGTTCGTCCCGCCCCTCCCGGACATCGCGCGCCCGCTGTCGGACATCAGCACCGAGCCGCCCGGGGCGCCCCACGGCGAGGACGCGTCCACCGTCAGCAGCGTCGCCCGGCCGCCCCCGTCGGGCAGCCCGCCGCTCCACAACCGGCCGAGCCGCAGGTCGCCGGATTCGCTCAGCGTCGCGGCACCTCCGCACGCGACCGCGTGCAGCGCCGCCCACCCGGACCGTCTCGCCTCCTCCGCCGGATCCCGGAACCGCACCCGAGGCGCCGAGGACCGCGGGTCGTTCGAGGCGAACTGCGTGACCGTCCGCGACCCGAACGCCATCTGGAACACCACGTAGTTCTGGCAGCGCGGCATGAACCAGTGCCACGGCAGCCGATCGCTCAGCCCGTCCCGGACCGCCACCGGCCGCCAGTCCGGAGCCCGCCCAGACGGCACCGCCGCGCGCACGTCCCGCAGCCATGGCGGGACGAGGTAACGCCACGTCATGCCCAGCATGATGAGCTGCCCCGCGTCCGTCTCCAGCTTGCGGACGGACTCCACACCGCGCGACAACCGCCGCTCGAAGTACTGCGCCACGCTGGGGGTGTCCCGAGGGCCGGGCGAGTCGCGCAGCACCACCAGGGCCGCGCCGTCCACCGTCCCGGCGTACAGGACGACGACGCGGCCGACCGGGGGATCACGGCGGTCGTCCTGCCACGCGTCGGCTGCCCGGCGCAGCAGCCCCTCGTCATGGAGCAGCCCGCCGTGAGCGGGCCACTCGTAGATGGTCGGCGTACCGGACACCCGCCACGCCCCCGGGTCGACCCTGCCGGGCTCGACGGAACCGCCCGGCCGTGCGATGACGGCCCCGGTGACCAGCAGCAACGCCGCCGCGAGCACGCCCGCCACGGCGGCATGCCGGACGGCCGGGCCGGCGAGCGGCGGCCGAAGCCGCACGAGGTCGGGCTCGAACGCCTCGATCTCGTCGCGCTGCGCCTCCTCGTCCAGCCCGGTCAGCTCGCCGACGAGGGCGGTGGCCCGGTCGACGTCCTGGAAGTCGACCGGGTGCTGGTCGCCCAGCTCCGCGACGACTTCGGGAGCGGTGAGGCCGTCCCGACGCAGCAGATAGAGGAGCCGCTCGCGCGGCGCCAGTTCCAGTAAGGCCTCCCGGACCGGCCCTCGCGGCGTCCGCGCGGGCTCGAAGAGGGGCCGATGCCCAGGGAGCCGTCCGGTGGGCGGGTCGTCGAGCAGAATCGTCACGAGCCGGGCCCGCATGGTCGGGTACTCGCCACGCCGTCCACGGACGGCCCTGGCGACGGCCCGGCGAGCCTGCCCGAGCGGATCGTTCCCGTCGTCCAGAACTAGGTAAGCGAGCCGCAAAAGGCGGCCGTAGTGCTCACGCTCCATCCGTCGCACCGCCCCTCTCCTACTCGCATTGTGCGCTCCAGCGGACGAAAACCAGATGCGTTCCGGAACGCGCGCCGGCGTCCGGCACCTACGCCTCCAGCAATGGGCCCTCCCAGCGCTGTCCTGGTGCCCTACGGGGCGGCGGTCCGGCTCAGTCCGTGGGAGTCGACCCGAGCCCGATGCCGTCCAGCTCGGTCAGGTCGTCATGGGAGAGGGAGAGTCCCGCGCCCGCGACGTTCTCGCGCAGGTGCGCCGTCGACGAGGTGCCGGGGATGAGCAGGATGTTCGCTGATCGCCGCAGCAGCCAGGCCAGTGCGACGGACATCGGCGTCGCCTCCGACCGGGCGGCGACCGCCGAGAGCGCCGAGGACTGGAGCGGGGTGAAGCCCCCGAGGGGGAAGAAGGGCACGTACGCGACGCCGTCAGTGGCGAGCCGGTCGATGAGCTCGTCGTCGTGGCGGTGGGCGAGGTTGTACATGTTCTGCACGCACACGATCGGCGCGATGCTCTGCGCCTCGGTGACCTGCTCCTCGGTGGCGTTGCTGACCCCGAGATGGCGGATCAGGCCCTCCTGCTGGAGTTCGACCAGCGTTCCGAACGCCTCGGCGAGCGAGCCGGGCCGGGGGCCTTCGGCGTTGCCGAGCCGGAGGTTGACCAGGTCGAGCACGTCGAGCCCGAGGGACTCCAGGTTGTCGTGGACCTGGCGCCGCAGGTCCTCGGGGCGCCGGGCCGGAGGCCAGCCGCCCTGTTCGTCGCGGGTCGCGCCCACCTTGGTCGCGATGTGCAGCGACTCGGGATACGGGTGCAGCGCCTGGTGGATCAACTGGTTGGTGACCCGCGGTCCGTAAGCGGCGCTGGTGTCGATGTGAGTGATGCCGAGGTCGACCGCTTCGCGCAGAACGGCCAGGGCGGCATCGCGATCGGCGGGCGGCCCCATGACCCATGGACCGGCCAGTTGCATGGCGCCGTAGCCGAACCGGGTGACGGTCAGGTCGCCCAGAGTCCAGGTACCGCCGGGAAGAGAGAGGGAAGGGGTGCTCATCCTGTTGCCTTTCGTCGCGCACTTGAAGGGGGTGGCGTCGGCGGCGCCACCTGCATCAGTATTGGAGAGCTACTTCCCATCAGGAAGTAGGCACTCTGGAGTGCGTAACCCACCCGTCGGTGAGAGGTGCCATCAGTGACGACGATGAAGGCGGCACAGAAGAGGGATCAGGCCAAGGTCGAGTACAACGCGTTCCTGGCGGCATGCCCCAGCCGGAAGCTGCTCGACCGGATCTCGAACAAATGGGTGGTCCTGATCCTGTGTGCGCTGGGCGGCGACGACGGCGCCGGCCAGGCCGGTGCAGCACACGCGGACGCTCCGAAGGCGATGCGCTACTCCGAGATCTCTCGTCTTCTGGCCGGGGTCAGCCAGAAGATGCTGACCCAGACGCTGCGGTCGCTTGAGCGCGATGGTCTGCTGACCCGTACCGTGACGCCGACGGTCCCCGTCACCGTCTCCTACGAGCTGACCGACCTCGGACTCTCGCTGCACAACATGACGCGCGGGCTCCGAAGCTGGGCGCAGACGCACATGGACGAGGTCCAGGCGAACCGCGAGAACTACGACGCTCGCATCTCCTGACGACCGACCCGAGCCGCTCGCACGTCCTCCCAGGTGAAGCCTGATCTTCAGATTCCGGACGCGGTTTCTGTTATCCGTACAGGGCCCGAGGGTCTCCCAGGTGTCCGGCAATTCACCTGGAACCCATGAAGGCAGGCTTACGTGAGCGAGAGGAACAACACGGGGTCGAGACGGAGCCCCCGGACGCGCCGCGGGAGCTACGGACGGGCGCCGCGTCCGAGCGAACAGGCGCCGCGTCCGAGCGGACGGGCGTCGCGTCCGAGCGGGCGGTGGTGGGCCGCCATCGGAGCGAGCGCGAGCGTGCTCGCCCTGACCGGCGGGATCGCCTACGGCCTCACCGGCTCTTCCGAGGGCCCGGCCGACTCCCGCCCGGTCGCCGACCACGCGGCACCCGCGCCCGCCTCGCCGTCCCCCGCCAAGACGAACGTGACGGCCGCCAAGCCCAAGGCCGCCAAGACGGCCAAGCGCTCGACCGTGGCGAAGAAGCCCGCGAAGCACACCACGAAGCGTCCGCCGAAGAAGAAGCGGCCGACCACGCAGGTGCCCCGTTCCACGGCACCCGGCGGCGGCAGCGGCGGCGGCACGCTCGCCCAGCAGGTCGTCTCCCTGACCAACGCCGAGCGCGCCAAGAACGGATGCGGCGCACTGACGGTCGACTCCCGGCTCCAGGCCGCCGCGCAGGGCCACTCGAACGACATGGTCGCCCGCAACTTCTTCGACCACACCAACCCCAGCGGCAAGAACCCCGGCGACCGGATCACCGCCGCCGGCTACCGCTGGTCCACCTACGGCGAGAACATCGCCTACGGCCAGCGGACCCCCGCCGCCGTGATGTCGGCGTGGATGAACAGCTCCGGCCATCGGGCCAACATCCTGAACTGCAAGTTCAAGAACATCGGCGTGGGCGTCACGCTCAAGGCCGGAACCCCCTACTGGACGCAGAACTTCGGCACCCGCTGAGGCATGCGGAGGCGCGGAGGCGTGCGCACCGGTCGGAGGCCGCCCGGGCGCGCGCCTCCTGTTGTCGGCGCTCGCACATGACGCCGCGGACAGCGGCCGTGGCCATCGCGCGCCACACATCGCACAGACCACCTCCCCTCAGCACCATGCGTCCGGCTCCATCCGCACGAGAGTGTCCGGGGCATGTGGGATCGTTCCGGACGGACACATCCAGACCATCCATGCGAGCCCAGGAGCAGCGATGACAGGTCTCGTGCGCTGGCACATCACGATGTCGCTCGACGGATTCATCACCGGACCGGGTGAGTCGATGGACTTCGTCTCCGGGCACGCGGATCGGATGCCCGCCTCGGCGCGGGAGGTGGTCCGCACGACCGGAGCCCTGCTGGCCGGACGCAACTGGTACGACGTGGCGATGGAGCGCTACAACGGGCTCGACGGCGTCTACGGCGGGGCCTGGCGCGGGCCGGTGTTCGTCATGACGCACCGGTCCGCGCCGGAGGCCGCCGATCCGTCGATCACGTTCCTGGCCGGTGCGATCGAAACGGGCCTCGCCGCGGCGCGCGAGGCGGCCGACGGACGCGACGTCGTGGTCTTCGGCGCGGACGTCGCCCGCCAATGCCTGAAGGCCGGACTGCTCGACGAGATCCTCGTGCACTTGGCCCCCGTCCTGCTCGGCGACGGCGTGCGCCTGGTCTCCGACCCAACGCTCCGAGTAGACCTTGAACGCACCGAACTCGGCGAGACGGGCGGGCTCACCGACCTCCGGTTCCGCGTGCTGAAGTGATCGCGGTGTCCACACGCATCCGGTCACGGCGCGACGATCGCGGGACCGGGAGCGGGCCGGAACGCCGTCCGTCACGGGACGGATACGCTGGGCGATCTCATTTCGGTGGTCGCGGAGGGGTGCCATGTCCGAGCGGGTCGGCCGGTTCCTGTCTCCGGACGCGGAGCGGCGCTTCCGCGAGGCCTACTCGGAAGGAATGCGGCTCCTGCCGGAACCGGCCGGGGTCCACGACGTCGGTACGGCGTTCGGTGAGGTCCGCGTGTACCGGTTCGGGTCCGCGCCCGGCGTGCCGCTCGTCCTCCTGCACGGCACCAACGGGACGACGGTCTCCTGGGAGCCCAACATCGAGCCGCTCGCCCAGCGCCGCACCGTCTTCTCCGTCGACCTCCTGGGCGAAGCCGGGGCCGGCGTCCAGACGGCTCCCATACGGAACGCCGACGACCAGGCCGCTTGGCTTGACCAGACGCTGGAGGGCCTCGGCCTGGCCCGCGCCCATCTGGTCGGTGTCTCCATGGGCGGCTGGACGGCCTGCAACCTGGCCGTCCGGCGTCCTCAGCGGGTGGCTTCGGCGACGCTGCTCGATCCCATCAACACGCTCGCCCGCATGCCGCTCGGCCTGATCCTGCGCACGGTGCCCACCCTGATCCCGGGTTTGTCCCGGTGGGCGACGCCACGCTTCCTGCGTTACATCGACGGCCAGGGCACCGACCCGCTCGCGGAGCCGGTCGGCCGGGTCATCGACGCGGCGATGCGCGGGTACCGCAAGGCGACACCGCAACCCGCCCTGTTCAAGGACGACTCACTCCGTTCGCTGCCCATGCCGGTCCTCGCCGTCGTCGCCGGCCGCAGCGTCATCCACGATCCCGCGACCGCCCAGGAACGAGCCCGCCGATTGATCCCGCACGTCCAGGCGGAACTGTGGCCCGAAGCGACGCACGCCATCTCCGGCCAATGCGCCGACCGCGTCAACGAACGCGTCCTGCAGTTCACCGCTGAGGTCGACTCACACCAATGAGACGTCGCGTGACCGGGAATCCGTCGCGACACGCTTGACGGACTCTCTGACCACGTCCAACGCCGCCGCCCGTTCCTGGTCGTTCATGTGGGCCGCGCCGTAGGTGACCACCGGGTCGAGCACCTGGTAGCCGACGAACTCCAGCATTCCGCGGTGGATGTGGAACAGGAAGTCGTCCATCGGGCCGAAGGCGCCGCCAGGCCGGAACGACTCCCTGGACCCGCCGGTCGTGAACAGCAGCATCGCCCGCTTTCCGACGAGCGCCGCGTCCTCGAAGAGCCCGTGGTCCCCGCCGAAGACCGCGCCCATCACGAAGACCCGGTCCACCCATCCCTTGAGGATGGCGGGCAGCGAGAACCACCACATCGGGAACGACAACACCAGCAGGTCGGCGGCGAGCAACCGGTCAAGGTGCGCCTGGACGGCCGCGTCGAGCGTCCCGTCCCTGACCGCGCGCATCTGCTCGGCCTGCGGCTTGAAGTGGCCTTCCACCCCTGCGAACTCATCGCGGACGAGCGTCGGGGCCCATGCGTCGGCGTAGAGGTCGAGGACGTCGACCCGGTATCCGGCGTCGCACAGGGCCTGCGCCGCGGTCGCCATCTGGGCGGAGGTGAACGAGGCGGGTTCGGGGTGCGCGTGGACGATCAGGGCACTGGGCGCGGCATCAGGAGTCGACATGAGGAAATCATATCGACATATCGCGATTCGTCAATCAAACGGTGATGGCGAGCGCCTCCGCCAGTCGCGCCACCCGCTCCTCGTCGCGCCGGTAGTGGGTCCACTTGCCCACCCGGGTGGAACGCACCAGCCCGGCCCGTTCGAGCGTGCTCATGTAGCTGGACACGGTCGACTGGGCGAGCCCCGCCTTCGCCTGGATGTGCGTGACGCACACGCCGACCGCCTGGCGGTCCGCGATCGGCTCCCAATCGCCGAAGTGCCTCTCGGGGTCCTTGAGCCACTGCATGATCTGCAATCGCGCGGGATTCCCGAGGGCCTTGAACGCCTCGATCAGCTCCTCGGCACCCAACTCCGCCACCGCCGCCATGCGCCCATCCCCTCGTCAATCAAACCGACGGACCACGATATCTCGATGCAGAGGGGCGGCGGGGAGCCCACAGCCGCCTTCAACGAGGGCCGGGCGTTCAGCGAACCACCGACCGGATGAGCGTCTGTGGCGTGATCGCCTCCACGTCCTGGGTGGTCATCCGCTCACCACCGCGACCTTGCCGCGCAGCGTCTGCCGCGTCGCACTACCTGGACGACTGGCCGCAGCGCACTGGCCACGGTCCTGCGACGGCGGACGTCCTGCCTCATACGGGACACCGACCGAGCGCGACGGCAGTGGCCCGCTTCCGTTCATCATCCGGGGTCAGGCGAGGCGGTCGGCTTTGGCGAGCAGGTAGCGCTGTTCGACCTGGTTGCCGGTCAGGGCGGCCGCCTGGCGGTACAGGTCGGCTGCGGTGGCGGTGTCGCCGGTCATCTGGAGGAGGTGGGCGCGTACCGCACGTTCACGTTGCCGGGTCAGGGGCTCCCGGTCCAGGTGGTGCCGGCTGTTGAGATCGTCCAGAAGGGCCAGCCCTCGGGCCGGTCCGTACGCTTGGGCGACCGCCACCACGCGGCTGAGCCGGACGGGCGCGGTGGGGACGAGCCGTTCGAGCCAGAGGTACAGCATCGCGATCTGCGGCCAGTCGGTCTCCTGCGGCGACGCCGCCGCCGCGTGCACGGACGCGATGGCCGCCTGAAGCCGGTACGGGCCCGCCGCACCGCGGTTCCAGACGCTGTCGATCAGCTCGGTGCCCTCGCGGATCAGCTCGGGGTCCCACCGCGCGCGGTCCTGCTCGTCCAGCGGCACGAGTTCGTGGTCGGCGCCGGTGCGCGCGTCCCGCCGTGAGTCGGTGAGCAGCATCAACGCCAGCAGGCCGGTCGCCTCGGCGTCGTCCGGGAGCGAGGCGCGGAGCATGCGGGCCAGCCGGATCGCCTCCCGGGTCAGGTCGACGCGGGCGAGCTCGCGACCCGCCGTGGCCGTGTAGCCCTCGTTGAAGACGAGGTAGAGCACCTGCATCACGGCGGCCGTCCGAGCGTCCCGGTCGGCGTCGGTCGGCGGGGTGAAGCGGGCGCCGGCACGGGCGAGCTGCTGTTTGGCGCGGCTGATCCGCGTGCCCATGGTGGCCTCGGACGTGCCGAGGGCGTGCGCGACCTCGGCGGTCGTCAGGCCGCCGACCGCACGCAGGGTCAGCGCGACCTGGGACGTGGTGCTCAGCGCGGGGTGGCAGCACAGCATCAGCAGGGTGAGGCTGTCGTCCATCTCCTGCGGGGGACCGGCCTGGCGGGACGGTTCCCGCATGGCCAGCTCCGCCATCCCGGCTTCGGTCTCGCGCCGGCGCCGGGCCTGGTCGGAGCGGAGCAGGTCGACCATCCGCCGGTAGCCGATCCTGATCAGCCGGCTCCGCGGATCGCTCGGCACGCCGTGGGCGGACCAGTCCCGGCCCGCGGCCAGCAGCGCCTCCTGGACGGCGTCCTCGGCGATGTCGAAGCGGCCGAAGCGCCGCACCAGGGCGCCGAGCACCTGCGGCGCCTCCGTGCGCAGCAGATGCTCGACCTCGCCGTTCACGCCGTGAACTCCTCCCCCATGATCGGCCGGATCTCGATCGGCTCGCCGAGCACCTCGACGATCCGCGAGGCGATCTCCACGGCGCGCTCCCGGCCGGTCACGTCGACCACGGCGAAGCTGGCCAGGACCTCCTTGAGCTCGGCGAACGGCCCGTCGGTCGCGACCACGCCGCCCGGTCCCCTGCGGACCGTGGTGCTCACCACCGGATGGCCGAGGCCCTCGCCGGCGACGAACTCGCCGGTCTCGGTCAGTTCCCGCTGGAACTCCTGGTACGCGGCGAACGCGGCGAGCGCCTCCTCCGACGGGGTGTCGGCGGTCGCGGCGTCCCAGGCGGCGGCCGGGGTGTAGCTGAGCAGCAGGTATTTCATGGCGATCCTCTCCTTGCCTCACCAGTGTGCGGGACCGGGTTCCAGCCGTCTAACCAGGTCAAGCCGGGTATGACGGGCGGTGCACGGACACCGCGACGGCGGTCGTCCAACTGAAGGCGACCAGGCCGTTGAGCGCGATCTGCAGGCTCATGTGGTCCGGTGACATCGGCACCAGCAGGACGAGCGCCACGGCGCCGTTCAGCACGGCCGGCCACACGGCCCGCCGGCGCACGCAGCAGACGGTCATCATGACGGCCGCGATGGCCAGCGCGGTGAAGGCGACGGCAGCCGCGACCGAATGCGCGACACCGTGCCAGGACATCCGGGCGACGGGCCCCTCCGGGGTGCCGGCCGGAAAGCCGTTCTCCGGATCCATCGGGAACAGCGCGGGACGACGGGGCGATGGCGGCGGCCATGGATTCCTCCTCTGTCGACGGGTCTCGCCGCTACCTCGGACCCGCGTCCAGGATCTCGACACCATCAGAAAGTGACCTAGGTCACAGATGAGCGCTGTCAGAACCGACCGAGTCGCTCCGAGGTACCCGCGACCACCTACACAGAGGAGGACGCGATGTCCGAGCCCACCACGAGCGAGCCCGCCACGAACGAGGCCGCGCAGCCGAGCGCCGAGGTGCAGGCCCTTGATCGCCTGGTCGGCACCTGGAAGGTCACCGGGGGAGCCGAAGGGACGGTGCGCTACGAGTGGATGCCGGGCCGCCACTTCCTGCTCCAGCACGTCGACCTCATCCAGTCCGGCGAGCCCGTCACCGGCATGGAAGTGATCGGCAAGCTCCGCCCGTTCGGCGAGCCCACCGGCGAGGAGGTGGTGTCGCGGTACTACGACTCGCTCGGCAACACCTTCGACTACGTCTACGAGCTGACCGGCGACGAGCTGACCGGCGGCAAGCTGACCATCTGGGGCGGCGTCCGGGGCGGCCCCGCCTACTTCGAAGGCACCTTCAGCGCCGACGGCGCAACCGTCACCGGCGAATGGGTCTACCCGGGCGGCGGCGGATACCAGTCCACCATGACCCGCCTCTGAGACCCCTCGGACCCGTCTCTGCCATCCAGAACGACCAGGAGCGCCGGACCCTCGACGGCCCGGCGCTCCTAGTCCCCAGCACCGGCAATCCGGCGGCGGGCGACCTCGGCCGAGGCGGTGCGGCCAGGTCGGGCCGCACCGCCACGTCAGCCTGACGGCCCCCGATCAGCGCCAGGCTTGGTAGTGCTGCCAGTTGCAGGGCCAGGTGCGCAGGTGGCTCTCGTCCCCGTGGTCGTCCAGGCACCGGTCGGTCGCCACGCTCTTGATCTGGATGGCGCCTCCCTCGTACGGGGCGATGCGCCACTTCTGGAAGTTGGAGTTGTTGCAGGGGAAGGTGCGCAGGTTCCCCATGTCCCCGTGGTCGTCGAGGCAACGCGCGGTGGCGACGTTCTTCAGGACGCGGGCGTCGCCCACGACGAAGACCTCCCACTTCTGGAAGTTGGAGTTGTTGCAGGGGAACGTGCGCAGGTTCCCCATGCCTCCGTGGTCGTCCAGGCAACGCTTGGTCGCGTCGTTCTGGTAGGTCTGGCGCACCTTGAGGGCCGCGGTGGTGCCGGACGGGGCCGCGGCGTCTCGGGGCGCCGCGTCCGCCGCGCCCGCCACGGCGACGCTTGCCGCGGTGAGGGCGAGGAGCGCCGACCCCATGGCCAGCACGCGAGCCGTACGTGCGGGCAGGGCGGTGGGTATGCGGGTCATGAGTAAGGATCCCTTCGAGGGTTCGTCGGCTGCGGGCGGTTGCGCCGCCGCAGCGAGGGGAGCGTCGCGCCGTCGGCGGTTCGCCTCCGGCGTCTTGCGCTCCACCATCCCGACCTGCGCTGTCGTCCCGGTCACGTCGTGGTCACTCTGGCCCCTGATCTGCGGGTCGATGCGGAGAGTATGCGTTTACTAACGCATTGTTATATCTTGGCATGGTGAACCCCCGGTACGAGTTCGGGATCTTGGGGCCTCTCGAGGCCGTGCGCGACGGCGTGCGCGTGCCGATCCGCGCCGGTCAGCACCGCGTCCTTCTTGCGGCGCTGCTCGTCGACGCGGGCCGGATCGTCTCGGTGGACGCCCTCGCGTTCCGGCTGTGGGGCGACGACCCGCCCCAGGGTGCGCGGAACGCCGTCCAGAACTACGTCCTGCGGCTCCGCCGGACGCTCGGCCCGGGCATCGTGGTCACCGATCGTCGCGGTTACGTGCTCAAGGTGCCGCCCGAGGGCGTGGACGCGCGCCGGTTCGACGCCCTCGTCCGGCAGGGGGCCGCCGCGTCGTCCGCAGGCGACCCCGACAGCGCCGCGGAGCTGCTCGGCGAGGCGCTGGCGCTCTGGAGGGGCGAACCCTTGGCCGACCTGCCCGCGGAACGGTTCCAGGACGTCGTCCCGGCGCTGTGCGAGCGGCATCTCGCCGCGCAGGAGCTGTGGATCGACGCGGTCATGCGGTGCGGACGTCCCGCCGACGTACTGCCGGAGCTGCGGAGGCTGACCGGCCGCCACCCCTTCCGGGAGCGCTTCTGGGCGCAGCAGATGCTGGCCCTCTACCAGTGCGGTCGGCAGGGAGAGGCGCTGGAGCGCTATCGCGAGGTCGCCCGCCTCCTCGCCGACGAACTGGGGATCGATCCCGGGGACGAACTCCGGACGCTGCACCGGCGGATCCTCGCCTCCGCCCCCGAGCTCACCGCGACCCGCCGCGGCTCGCCGGCCGGAGAGGGGCATCTGCCCGCCGAGACGACGTCCTTCGTCGGCCGGGAGATGGAGTTGGCCGAGACGCGCCGCCTGCTGCGCGCGTCGCGCCTGGTCACCCTGACCGGAGTCGGCGGAGTCGGCAAGACGAGGATGGCCCTGCGCGCCGCCGGGCAGATGAGGCCGCACTTCCCCGACGGGGTATGGCTGGCCGACCTGGCCGCGCTGACGGACTCGACGCTGGTGGCGCGCGCCGTCGCCGAGGCGCTGGGGCTCCGCGACCAGTCCGTGCGGTCCGCGATGGACGCCCTGGCCGACCACGTGCGCGATCGGCACCTGCTGCTCGTGCTCGACAACTGCGAGCATCTGGTCGACGCCGTGGCGCGGCTCGTCCAGCGGTTGCTGTGCGCGGCGCCGAGCCTCCGGGTGCTCGCCACCAGCCGTGAGCGGCTGGGCGTACCGGGCGAGCACGTCCTGCTCGTCTCCGGCCTGACGCTCCGGCCCGGCGGTGACGGAGGCGCGTGCGAGGCCGTCCGCCTGCTGAGCGACCGGGCGGCGGCGTGTGCCGCTCCCTTGCGGGACGGCGGTTCCGCCGCCGAACTCTGCCGGCGCCTGGACGGCATCCCGCTGGCCATCGAACTGGCGGCGGTCCGCCTGACGTCCCTCACCGTCGAGGAGATCCTCGAACGCCTGGAGGACCGCTTCCGGCTGCTGTCCGTCCCCCAGTCGCCCGCGACGGACCGCTACCGCCGCACGCTGCGCGGTGTCATGGACCTGAGCTACAACCTGTGCACGCCAGGGGAGCGCCGGCTGTGGCCCCGGCTGTCGGTCTTCGCCGGCAGTTTCGACCTCCGGGCGGCCGAGGCCGTGTGCGCGGGCGACGGCATCGCCCGGGCCGACGTGCTCGACCTGATCACCGGCCTCATCCACAAGTCCGTCGTGGTGGTCGACGGCGACGGCCGCTCCGCGCGCTACCGGCTGCTGGAGACCATCCGCCAGTACGGGCTCGACCGGCTCCGGAGGGACGGCGACGCCGCCGGGTACCGCATACGCCACAGCGACCACTACCACTCCCTCGCGGCGGGCGCCGCCGCCGACTGGTGCAGCCCGCGAGAAGTCGAATGGCTGGACCGGCTGCGCACGGAGGTGCCCAACTTCCGCGCCGCCCTGGGGTTCTGCGTCAACCGCCCGGACCGGGTCCGGACCGGCGCGGACATCGCCGCCGACCTCACGCGCACCCGGTCCTGGTTCTTCAGCGGAACGCTGGGCGAGGCGCGCCACTGGCTCGAAAGCCTCGCGGCCGGTCTCGGCCCCGGCGTCCGCGAAGAGACGATCATGGTGACGGTCATGAAGGCCTTCATCGCGTCCATCCAGGGGGACCAGGCGGCCGCCGAGACGTTCATGAACGAGTGCCGCGACCTGGGCGCGCAGGCTCCCCCCGTGGCCTATGTCGAGGGCGTCCAGATGCTGCTGGCGCACGGTGACCCCGCCTGCATCGAGCGGTTGGCCCGCGCCCGCGAGGGCCTGCGGGACGCGGGCCACATCGGCGACGCCCACATGGCCACCATGTTCTGGGCGATGGCGGCCGCGTTCCTCGGGCACCAGAGCACCGCCGTGTCCGCATGCGAAACCTATGTAGCCGAGGCCGACGCCTCCGGAGCCGAGTGGGCGCGCACCTGGGCCCAATGGGCCACGGGCCTCACCGCCCTCCTGCACGGCGACCCGGCGACTGCGCTCACACCACTCTGCGACGCCCTCCTGCGGCAACGGGCCATGAACGACCGCTGGGGCCCTGCTTGGGGCGTCGAGACGCTCGCCTGGACGGCGAGCGTCCTAGGGAACCACCATCACGCCGCCCGCCTGCTGGGGGCCGCGCGCCGCCAGCGCCAGGTGACCGGCGCCGCGCTCACCGGACTCCGCCCCTTCCACCTTCACCACACCCGCACCGAGACCCGGGTGCGCGAGAGCCTGGACCCGGCGGCCTACACCGAAGCCTGGCAACACGGCGCCCGCGCCGCAGACGGCATCGCACTGGCCCTCGCAGTCGCCAACGACCTCCGCCTACAAACGGCAGCAGACCAAAGCACACCTGGGTGACCGGACGTACCGACAGGCACCCGTCTAAGGCGCCCGGCCGTCGCGGCTTTCCCGTCGGCCGCCCTCATCGTCGATTGGCAGAATGCGCGGCATGCCGGAAAAGCCAGCCTTGTATGTCGCCATCGTCGCCACAGCGTCCGGGGCGCTCTTCGGGGCTGGGACCTCCCTCGTCAACGATCTCTCGTCGGAGTACGGGACGTTCGGCCGCGGGCTCGCCGACTCCCCTTTCGTCCCGGCGCTGAAGGTGTCGAGCATCCTCTTCGACGCCGGGTGGTCATGGGCCGCGCCGGCCGTCCTGACGGGCTGGTACGCGGTGTGGCCAGACGCGGCGCCGAGCGCGCGGCACCGATCGGGGCGGCCTGCGGCGCGCTGGCCCTCCTGGGCGCATCGGTGGGGTACTTCTGCGCGGACGCCCCGCTGCGCCGCGAGCCACTGTCGAGCCATCTGGTCGAGATGGTCGTGTGGTCGATCGCGAGCCTCGTCCTCGGACCGCTACTCGGCGCCATCGGGTCGCAGGTCGTCCGGAAAGGCCTGATCGGGATGTTCGCGGGTCTGGCGGTGCCGGCCGGCGCGGTGGCGCAGACGCTGCTGCTGCGCGTCTCGGAGCCGGGGCGGACCGGCGCTCACACCACCGCGGAGGCCATCGTCTGCGTCGCGGCGGCGGCCGTCGCCGTGTTCGTTCTCGCCCGGACGCTCAGGGCTCGCAGGCTGATGGACGTCCCACCCGAACCCGGCGCGCGGACGCCGACGGCGGAGGCGCCGATTGCGCGGAGTGTAATGGATGATCACCTTGGGTAGCTGACCGGGGAAGGTCGTTCCTGGGAGGTCGTCATGTCCGTGCCGGGCGGTGGGTACGGAGACCGCGGAGCTCCTCCACCCGGAGGGCCGCCCTCTGAGGGGCCGCCTCCTGGGGCGCCGCCTCCGGGAGGTCCGCCGCCGCCCGGAGGGCCACCGCCTGGGGCGCCTCGTGGGCAGCCGCAGCCGGGAAGCACCAACGCCCTGGCCATCGTCTCGTTGATCCTCGGCATCACTTGGCTGGGCTGGCTCGGCAGCATCCTGGCGGTCATCTTCGGGCACGTGTCGCTCTCCCAGATCAAGAGGTCCGGCCAGAGCGGCAGGGGCATGGCGATCGCGGGCCTGGTCCTCGGCTATCTCGGCATCGTGATCGGGGCGGTCGTCGTCATCTTCCTGGTCGTATTCGCCAACGAGACGGCGGAGAAGCAGACCCGCGTCGTGCTGGAGGCCGAAGGCTCCGGCGGTGCGGCCCGCGCAGACATCGCCTATTCGTTCGGCCAGGACTCCGGGCAGGCCAACGGCCGGTCACTGCCGTGGCGCCAGACGGCGTCCCGGAAGATCAGCGGCTTTGACGTGGTTTCGCTCGACGTTCAGAACACAGGTGAGCGAGGCTCGGTCACCTGTCGCATCAGCGTGAACGGCAAGGTGGTCTCCAGTAACACATCCACCGGTCCTTATGCGGTCGCGGCCTGCTGGTCCGACCGCATGGGCTGACCGGATCGGAAGCACGGGACCTGTCAGCCGACAAGACTCGATACCGACCGCCTTCCTCTGTCAGGTGTCCGGTGCGAAGGGCTCTCGACCAGGCCGGGACGGGTGGCTATGGACGGTGGTGGCATGGAGGAGGCTCTCGCCTACCTCGCCGCAGGCCTGGTCGGTCTGTGGGGGATCTCGCATGCGATTCCCACCAGGGCGGTCGTCGCCGGGTTCGGTGAGATCAGTGAGGACAACCGAAGGGTGCTGACCCAGGAGTGGCTGGCCGAGGCCGTGTCCATGTGGTCGTTCGCCGTGCTGGTCATCGTGGTCACGGCGGTCGGCGGCGGGACGTCCGCCGCCGACTGGACCTACCGTGTCATCGCGGGGGCGCTCCTCGTCCTCGCGGCACTGACGACTCTCACCGGCGCCCGCACGCCGGTCGTCTGGTTCAAGATCTGCCCAGTCCTGCTGACCAGTTCGGCCGGGCTGCTGCTGGCGGCCAGCTCTGTCTGAACCAAGGGGATGAGTCGACCCTGAGTCCATGCGGGCGAATCAGGCGTTCTGGCGTTCGGCCCGCTCCCGGACCAGCTCCTCGACCGCGCTGGGGAGCGTGGTCTCGAAGTCGATGAGCTTCACCCAGATCGGGGTGACGACGATCCGGACCATGCCGTCGTAGAGCGAGCGGACCTCGGCCTCCCACTCGACGCGCTGCTCGGGCGTCATCTCGTAGCTGCCGTTCATCTGGAGGTACTCGTCCGGGATGCCGTCGACGACGTCGAGCTCGGCGCGTCCCCGGATGAGCAGGATCTTCGGCGGGTGCACCTCGGTGTCGATCGTCAGCGCGACCTCGGGACGCTGCCGCAGGTGGCGCAGTTTCGGGGCGTTCTTGCTGGTGCACAGGACGATCTGCGAGCCGTTCCAGGTAAACGCGATCGGCACGTTGCGGGGCGTGCCGTCCTCGGCGACATAGGCCAGGCGGGTCAGATCGCGGGCCAGCAGCTCCTGGCTGAACGGCCGGCTGAGGATCTCGTCGATCTCGTGCTGCTCCATGGTCATCGCTCCTTGGCTCGCGTCGTCGAGCGCCCCGTTCGCGGCCGCCCGTGCCCCTGGGACGGAGCCACCCCTCCCCTCTCGACATCCCCGGCCACGAAATCCCAGAACTTTCTGGAACCAGCCCGAACAGCGCCTGCCGACCAACCAGCGATGTGGGGCGACGTCCAGCACCGAACACGCCAACCGGACCCGCCGCGCCGCCCCGATGTCGGCTCGGCCGCGACGGCGGATGGACGCAGATAGACGCAGAAGGACTCGCATGTACCGGAGCAGGGCGAATAAGCGCGTGAACTCGTTTGGCGAATTCGGGCAACAACCCATCGCAACCACACGAAGGGACGCCATGACGCATCGAGATGGGCCCACCCCGTGACCGGCGCCGCCGCCGATCAGCGAACGGCGCGGGTCCTGAGCGACGCGGAGGTGATCCGGCACTCGCTGACCGAACCGGAGACCTTTTCGGTGCTGTTCGAACGGTACGGCAGCCAGATCCAGCAGTACGCGGCGCGACGGCTCGGCTGGCAGACGGCTGAGGACATCGTCGCCGAGACATTTTTCGTCGCGTTCCGGCAGCGCGCCTCCTACGACCTGGCGCAGCCGGTGGCGCGGCCTTGGCTGTACGGGATCGAGACCAACCTCATCGCGCGGCACCGGCGCACCGAGGAACGCATGTACCGGGCACTCCGGCGCACGGGACTCGACCCGCTCCCCGAGCCGCTCGCGGAGACCGTCGTCCGGCGGGTGGACGCGCAGGTCGAGGACCGCCGCCTGGCCGGGGTGATCGCGGCGCTCCACCGCCGCGACCGCGACGTGCTGCTGCTGGTCGCCTGGGCCGAACTCAGCTACGAGGAGGTCGCGGCGGCGCTGGACGTTCCCGTCGGCACCGTCCGCTCCCGCCTCAACCGGGCCCGCCGCAAGATCCGCGGGGCGCTCGGCGACGTGGATTCGATCGGAGAGGAGCACTGATGGACGAACTCACGAAGGTGCGGGAGTTCCGCAAGACCGTTCCGCCGATGTCCGCCGAAGCCGAGGAGTCGGTGCGGCGCGGCCTGCGCGCGCTGGCCGCCGCCGACGGCCCCGCCCCCCGGCCCGCAGGCGGGACCATCCGGGGCCGGATCAGACGCCCTGCCTTTGGACGGTTCACACCATGGGTCCTGTCGACCGGGGCGATCCTGGCAGCGAGCGCCGTGGCGGGCGTGGTCATCCTGCACGATTCCGACGGGCCGCCACGTCCGACACATGCCTCAACGGCGCTTCCCACCCCGGACGTCAAGCCGTTCCCTGACGTCCGGCTGGCCAGCGCGGTCGAACTGGGCTCACGCGCCGCCCATGCCGCCGAGCGGCAGCCGTACCGCAAACCCGGTCCCAAGCAGTGGGTCTACACGCGTGCGGTAAGCGCGGGCGGCTTCGACATGAGCACTTGGTGGAAGGGCGTCGACGTCAATTCCCGGATAACGTTCGAGGACTGGCACCGTGTCGACGGTGGCGGCCGGGCCCACTATTTCGGCGGCAAACTGCGCGTATTCCCCGCCGCCCCGTACGACCTGAAGAACCACACGAATGGACCGCTGTTCAACCTCGGCAACTACGACACGCTGCCCACGGCGCCCGGCGCACTCCTGCATCGCCTGTCCACGGCCCGGTATCCGACCCAGGTCGGCGAGACGTCCGCCGAGGACGTCTTCGAAACCATGGACGACATCCTCCGCGACCCGTCGCCGCCCAAGCTGCGAGCGGCCGTCTACCGTGCACTGCCCAAGGTCGAGGGCGTGACGCTGCGGAAGAACGTACGGGACGCCGCCGGCCGCCCAGGCGTCGCCTTCGCCCGCACCAACGACGTGGGCGAACAGACCAGCATCATCCTCGACCCCACCACCTACGCCTACCTGGGCTCTCGCGAGGACGTCGTGTACCCGCACACCTATAAGGGCGATGACGGCAAGCCGTACACGACGAAGCCGGGCACCGTCCTGTCGTGGTACGCGGAAGTGACCCAGAAGATCGTCGACCGCCCCGGCACCCGCACCTGAGATCGCGGACAACTCCAGCAGGCGCGACATGGGCTCTAGGGTTCCGCCGGTGGATGGCCAAGGTCGCCGAGGGTGTCCTTGAGCCGCTCTCGGGCGGCCTCGAGACGGGCCGTGTAGTCGGGCATGAAGATTTCCACCAGCGACTTGTCCAGCGTTCCGGAGATCCGGTGGATCGGTGACCACACGGCTCGGTCTTCGTTCACCAGCTTGGCGAACTCCTTGCTGCCCTCCATGCGGTCGAGCCAGTCGGAGAGCACCAAAGCCTGATCACGCGTAAGCCTGATGGTGAAGTCGTCCTCAGGCAGCAAGTCCATGCGTCACATCCATAAGCCAACGGCTCGCCACGCCTTGGCCACCGGCCACCAGCGCCGCCACATCCCGTCGCTACGGGCACCTCGATGAGGCTACCCGTCGAGTCCATGAGTGAGGGGCGGACAGAGAGAAGGAGAAACGGCCGCGCCAGGCAGGCGAGTCGGAGTGCCCTACGCGCAGACACAGGTGGCCGGAACGACACAGACTGCCAGGAGCGGCACGCCTGCGAGAGCGGGTGTCCTGGTGCCCAGCGTCAGGGCCCAGGACCGGCCCCGCCCTCGCGTCGATTCGGGTTTCGCCATAGATCGAAGGCGGGGCCGTCCGTGTTGTCCGGCGGGTTAGAGGTCCAGGTCTCCGCGCTTCACGCGGGTGACGAGTTGGGCGAAGCTCGCGGGGGAGAGGGTGAGGTGTCCGGTGTCGGGTGCCTTGCTGTCCCTGATGCCGCGTCCCTGCGGGAGGGCGGCCACCTCCACGCATTCGTTCCCGGACGCGTTGCTCCGGCTGGCCTTCCGCCATTCGATCACTTCATGGCCTCCATAATCCGTGCGACATGACTCCGTGAGGCAGATGCGGACAAGGCTTCCGAGCCTATGAGGTCGTAGCGCCTTACGAAGTCGTCAAGCATCGTGGGGTCGTGCGTCAGTCTGCCACCTGTGTTGGCTTCCATGTAGGCCGCGGACCAGTTTGCTCCGTTCAGGAGGGTGAACGAGCCGTCCAGGCCGATATGCCCGCCGACCTCGCGTGGCACAGTGCGAAGGATGACGTTTCGCCTGTGGCTGAGGGTCACCAGATGGGCGAGTTGTTGACGCATAACCTCCGCCCCGCCAACCGGTTGTTCCAGTGCCGCCTCGTTGAGCAGGACGCGCAGTTCAGGGGGCTTTTCGCGTTCGAGGATCACTTGCCTGGCCATGCGTGCGGCGACGGCTGCCTCGACGTCCTCGATGATCTGGCCGTCTTCGAGCAGGGCTCGGGCGTAATCCTCCGTCTGGAGTAGTCCGGGAATGATCGCGAGCGCCCAGTAGCTCACGCGGGATGCTTTTTCCTCCAGCGGGGTGTACTGGGACCACCAGCCGGGGTCGTGTGTTCGCTCAGCTAAGCGTCGAAGTCGGGCGAAATGCCCGCGAGCGCGCCAAAGCAGGTCCAAAGTTTCGGCGTGCTTCATGGGCATATTTTCGCGACCCGATTCCCAGTTCGAAACATGGGATTTCGTCACGCCGAGAAGGTCGCCCAGGGCTTCCTGTGTCATGTTCCGCTCCGTGCGCCATATTCGCAGGTCAGAGGCGAGCCAGTGCCAGTGGTTGTTATCCGGATCAAGCTCGTTCGCCGAGGTCATTCAAGATCCTTAAAGTACAGGTTGGTTGATTGAATGGTATTTACCGTATCGGGAGGCGGCAGTCTTTCGCCAGAGCCCAGTCGGCGAAAGGTGGCCCGGTGTGAATGTCATTCAGGGCAATTGGGACAAGCTTCCGTCAAAGGCGCCAAACGAATTCGCTCTCCGCTGGCGCGCGTATCCCGAGAGCGTGTATCTGACGCGTTCGCTTGTGACGCAGGCGTGTGAGGCGTGGGGGCTGGCGCGGCATGACTACGTGGGGCGCACGATCATGTCCGAGTTGGCGACCAACGCCGTGGTGCACGCCGTCGAGGGGCACGAGATCCAGGCGTGGGTCACGCTCTTGGACGGTGCCATCGAGTTCCGGGTGTGGGATCCGTCGCACGCTCCGCCGGTCGTGCCGACGGCCGATCCCGAGGCCGAGGGCGGCCGGGGCCTGATGGTGGTGCGGCTCCTGGCGACCGGCGGCTGCGGATACCGGCACGTCAACGGCGGTCGCGGCAAGGTCGTCTGGGCGCGGCTCGTCCTCTAGAACCCCCGCCCGTCCGGCGAGTGGCCGCACCCGACCCCCTGGGGTGCGACCGCGCTTCCCCCGCCTCGCCGGACGGGCGGGCTCAACGCCGGGTTTCCACTGGACTTTGCAAGCGGACCACAGTCCGGTAACGTCCCATGGCTAACCGGACCGTAGTCCTAATTTGTGAGGGGTACTGGCATGACCGCACTCATCACCCGCGACGAGCTGAAGGCAGCGATCGACGCGGGCTCCGTGACCGTCCTCGACACCCTGGGCGGCGAGTACTACGCCAAGCAGCACCTGCCCGGTGCGCTCGAACTGGTCCTGGCCGATGTCGACGCCCAGGCGCCGACCCTGCTGCCCGACCGCGGCGCCGCGATCGTCACCTACTGCTCCAACCCGGCGTGCGCCAACAGCGGACAGGTCGCCGATCGACTCACCGCTCTCGGCTACACCAACGTCCGCAAGTACCGCGAGGGCATCCAGGACTGGGTGGAGGCGGGCCTCCCGACCGAGTCCGCTTGACATGGCGTGGAGGGCAGAGCGCATGCCCTGCCCTCCACAGCAATACACACCTCCGGGATCAGCTACAAGGGACGGTGCCGACCGCTAGTTGCGGTAGCGGAAGACGATGCGGGCGCGGGTTACGTCGTATGGCGTGAGCTCCACCAGGACCCGGTCTTCCAGGTAGATCTTGATGAAGTTCTTGCGCATCTTGCCGCTGATGTGCGCGAGCACCCGGTGGCCGTTTTGCAGCTCCACGGTGAACATGGCGCTGCGGAGGCACTCGACGACCTTGCCCTCGACTTCTATGCCGTGTTTGTTCCTCATCGCACCAGCTCCAGGTTGCTGCCCACCTGCCGGGCCCCGATGTCCTCCAAGAGCGCTACGGCTGCTCGGTTGGACTCGTGGGCCTCGGCCCAGGCGGTGGTGAACCCGGAGTCGTGCAGTTTGCCCAGCGCGTGGGCCAGCAGTGCCCGCGCGATGCCGCGGCGCTGCTCGTCGGCACGGACCGCGATCAGCCCGATGCGCGGGCGGCGCACGGTCACCACCCGGATCAGGCCCAGGTAGCGGCCGGGCGCCGCGGCCGCCGCGTACTTCGACGGGTCGACGATGGTGTCGTCGCCCGGGTGGGGGAGCACCTCCGCGGGCATCGACTGCGACCATCCGACGGTCGACTCGACTTCGTCGCGGATGGCGCGGTCCACCTCCCGCAGCAGGTTCTCGTCCGCCTGACCGGCGGGCACGATCGTGACGCCCGGAGGCGGCAGGACTTTGTCGAGCCCGGTGACCTGCGGGTCGGTCGGCACGACGTACTCCCACTCGCGGCGCAGGGTGGTGAAACCGGCCCGCTGCCAGCGAGCCGTCAGTTCGACGTCGGCTTCATCGACCACCGTGTAGAGCGGCGCCGGCAGTTCCGCCAGCATCGCCTCGGCGAGTTGGTCGAAGATGGCGTCTTGCCAGGCGTCGATGCTGACGAACAGGCGTCCGTCGGGCCGGTGTTCGGCATATCCGCGACCGACCACCAGGTCGTCGTCCAGTGCATGCCAGTGCCTGTCCGCGACGCGCGTGGTCAGCACGGCGTTATCGCTCAGGCCGGATGTAGAAGGCTTTGCGTCCATCGGAGTCTCCTTCCAGGAGAGCCTCGATCTCAGGCGCTCCTGGCGACTCCGGACGTCAGTCGCCGGACCGTGACAGGCTGAGGGAGCACCCATGGGTGACTGTGTTCACGGGTCCTCACCTCCTTGCGACTTCTTCACGGTCGACCGCGAAGGTAGCAACGGAGCGTCGTCTCGCTCAAACCCTTTTTCACCTGCGTCGGGGCTCAACGAGGCTCTATTCGCGGGCGGCGACCAGAGCCGTGGGGGACGGTCTTGTAGCGGCGAGGGCGGTCAGGGCGGCGGTCGCGGGGGTGACGAGAAGGGAAGCCGTGGTCAGCAGGGCTAGGAGGGTCCAGGGGACGGAGAGGATGCGGACGCCTTGGGTCTCTGGGAAGAAGCCCGCCAAAGCCCCTGCCGCGACCAAAGCCCCCAAGGACAAGCCGATGAACGTGACGGCGGCCGACTCGATGGCGGCCATCCGGACGACCTGGGCGCGGGTCAGGCCGGTGGCGCGGGCGACGGCGAACTCGGTGCGGCGTTCGGCGGCGGCGATCACGACGGCGTTGATGACCGCGATGGCCGCGTACAGGCCGGACATGCCCATCAGGACGGCCATGATCCCCATGGTGCCGCGCTGCTGGTCCGCCACCCTGGCGTCGGCCCACTGGTGAAGGGTGCGCACCTCGCCGCCCTCGGCGGCGAGGATGCGTGCGGCGACCTCAGCCGGTGACATGCCGGGGGTGACCTGCACCAAGGTCTCGGTGGGCGCTTCCGCGAGCATCTCGGCGGGGACGAGGTCGCGCGGCACCAGGAAGTTGTCGCTGCCGTTCTCCAGGACTTCCGGCAGGCGCGCGACCGTGCGGAGCTTGACCTTGCGCGAGCCGATCCGTGCCGTGACGGTGCCGCTGCGGACGCCTTCGGCGGCCAGCCGGGGGCCGATCGCGATGGTGCGGCCGTGCAGCGCGTCCAGGGAACCGGAGCGGAGGGTGAGGCGGTGGGTGCGACGGTACGCGGCGGCGTCCACGGCGGTGATCCCCGAGTGATGGGTCTGCCGGTAGGAACGGCCTTCCACGCGGTGCCGGGACGTCACCGACATCTCCACCTGGCTCTGCGGGGACGCCAGTGCGACGCCCGGGACCTGCGGGATCCGGGCGGCGGCCGCCCCGTTCGAGGTGACCACCAGGTCGGCGGCGGTGGTCCGTTCGAGGTCCGCGCCGGTGGCCCGGGCCAGCGAGTTCAGCGCGCCGGTCAGGCCGACCAGCAGGCCGACCAGGACGATGAGCGGCGCGGCCGTCGAGGCGCTGCGCCGTACCGCGTCGCGCAGGTTCGCCTGCGCCAGTTCCCCGAGCACGCCGGCGCGCAGCACCGTCCCGAGCATCCGGCCGACCAGCGGGACGGCGAGGGGGCTCAGCGCGCTGAGCGCGATCGACCCGAAGACCGACACGGCCATGGCGATCAGCAGGGCACCGAGCAGGTCCGCGCCGTGCCCGGCCGTGACCAGCGCGACCGTCAGCGCGAGCGACGACACCCCGGACAGCCAGCGGCCGACGGTCATCACCCGGGCCGCGCGCGGGGCGTCCCGCAACGCGTCCAGCGGACGGACCCGGGCCGCCCGGTAGGACGCCGACAGGACCCCGAAGACCGCGACGCCGATCCCCACGCTCGGCGACAGCAGCAGGACCCCGGGGGACCAGTGCGCGGAGAAGTCACGCGGAAGCAGCCCGATCCAGATCAGCAACCGGGCCTGCGCCCACGTGCCCGGCACGCCCAGCAGAATGCCGAAGAAGCTCCCGACCAGCCCCAGCAGGAACGCTTCGCCCAGAAGCAGCCTCACCAGTTGGGGACGGCTTCCGCCGAGCATGCGCAGCAGGGCCAGGTCCTTGCGCCGCTGCTCCACGGCGAAGGCGAACGTCGAGCCCACGATGAACACCGCCAGGAACATCGCCAGCGGCGTGGCCATGCCGAGCAGTGTGGCGGCCCCGACGTACCCCTCCCGGATCTGCTCGGCCGTCCGTCCGGACGCGCCCGGCGGGATCTTCGGCTCGCCCGTCGAGACCAGCACGAGCACCGACGACTGCACCAGCGCCACGCCCAGCGAGACGGTCAGCAGGGCCCCGGCGAACAGCGGCCAGCGGTCCCGGACGGTGCCGGAGGAGATGCGCAGCACGCGTCAGCCCTCCAACCGTGTGAGCCGTTCGGCGACCTGCGCGGCGGACGGACGCGCCAGCCGGTCGGCGATCCGCCCGTCCGACAGGAACACGACCGCGTCGGCGCTCGCCGCCGCGACCGGGTCGTGGGTGACCATCACGACGGTCTGCCCGGCGGTGTCGACCATGCGGCGCAGCAGCCGCAGGACGGTGCGGGCCGAGCCGGTGTCCAGGGCCCCGGTGGGCTCGTCCGCGAACAGCACCGAAGGCCGCGTCGCCATCGCGCGCGCGATCGCCACCCGCTGCTGCTGCCCGCCCGACAGCTCGCGCGGACGGTGCCGCGCGCGGTCGGCCAGGCCCACTTCGGCGAGGGCGGCCCGCACGACCTGGCGCGACGGCCGGGCACCCGCGAGCTTCAGCGGAAGTGCGACGTTCTGCTCGGCGGTGAGCGCGCCGATCAGGTTGAAGTTCTGGAAGACGAACCCCACGGCGCGGCGCCGCAGCCCGGTCAGCGTCGCGTCGGTGGCATGGGTGACGTCCTGCCCGGCGAGCAGGACGCGCCCGGACGTCACCCGGTCCAGGCCCGCGGCGCAGTGCAGCAAGGTCGACTTTCCTGAGCCCGAGGGGCCCATCACGGCGGTCCACGAACCGGCGGGGAAGGTCACGCTGACGTCGGCCAGCGCCTGCACCCGCGCCTCGCCCGTCCCGTAATGCCTGCTCACCTGGTGCAGCTGCACCGGCGCGACCGGGACGGCGGGATGCGCGAGGGCGGGAGCCGTCATCGCAGGACCCGCAGGTCGATGCCGCGCGCCAGAGCCTGGTAGCCCGCGTCGTTGGGGTGCAGTCCGTCCTGGTACACGTACGAGAGGCGGGGACGGTCCGGGTCGGCGGGGTCGGACATGATGCGGTCGGCGTCCAGGACGGCGTCGTATGCGCCGCTGGTCCGGATCCAGTGGTTGACTGCGTCGCGCTCCTTCTCCACCTGCGGCGTCCACACCGGGAACAGGGCGCCCTTCATCGGCAGGATGGTCGTCCCGATGACGGTCAGGCCGCGGGCGCGGGCGGCGCGGACCAGTCGCCGCTGGGCGTCGATGACCTGCGCGGCGGTCGCCGGCCCGCCCGGTCGCAGGCACGGGTCGCCGGGGGTGACGCGGATGTCGTTGGCACCCAGGTGGACGATCACCGCTCGCACGCCGGGACGGTCCAGGACGTCGCGGGCGAACCGGGCGGTGGCCTTCTCCCCGGCGCATGCCGAGTCGTAGCGCAGCCGGTTCCCGCCGATGCCCGCGTTCACGACGGCGAGCGGGCTGCGGGCGGCGGCGAGGCGCTCGGCCAGCGCGTCCGGCAGCCGCGCGTCGGCACCGGGCGCGGCTCCGACCCCGTCGATGAGCGAGTCCCCGAAGGCGACCACCGTGCCCCCGCCGGTTCTGTTGTTGCCGTTGGTGATCTCTACGCCGGTCAGGTAGTACAGCGCGTCGGTCGAGGTGGTGTAGGCGTCGGCGCCCACGTCGGACAGGTGGTCGCCGGAGGCGCGGTAGGCGGGCTGGGTGGTGAAGCGGTGGAACGTCGCGGGTCCCGTCGAGCCGGGGAACCGCAGCGTGACCGCGAGCTTCTCCAGCGGCGCGGTGGCCAGCGGCACCGGATCGCTGGCGATCTCGCCGCCCGGTGTCACGGTGGCGGACCGTGCCCCGGCGAAGCTCAGCGGCACCGTGGTTCCCGGCCACGCCTGGGCGCCGCCCGCCGACCGGGCGACGGCCGCACCGGCGACCCGCAGCGGCCGGGTCCCGTACCGGTTGGACAGCCGGATCCGCACCTTCGTCCCGCCCGCACTCAGCCGGACGACCTGGCGCAGCGAATGGTCGCCGAAGCCTTCCACCGACCAGTTCGGCCCCTCGTCCTCGCCGCCGGCGATCGGACGCTGCATCGCCGCGCCCCAGCTCTGCGACCAGCCCGTGGTCTTGAAGGACGCCGCCCGCTGGGACGCAGGCCCGTATGACACAGGCTGTGCCGCGGCGGGAGCGGGACGGGGCCAGACGTATCCGAGCCCGCCGACCAGGGCAGCGGCGGTGAGGCCGGCAAGGGGCGCGGCGACCCGGGCGGGAAGCTTTCGTATCATGCTTCGATCCCACCGCCGGGGCCCCGCCGAGCGCATCACGGTGGTCCACCAACTTGGAGGTATGGCTGGCACTACCTCGGCGTTCGTCCGGGCCGGGCAGGCGGCGGGGTCGGTTACCGTACGCCTGTGCCGAACGACCCGCCGCCCACCCCGTCGGCCACCCCGTCGGCCACCCGGTCGGCCACTCCTCCGCCCGCCCCGCCGCCCACTCTGCTGGCCGCGATGGGACGCCGCGGGTTCCTCCTGACGGCCTGGCCCTGGCGCGCCGCCGGCTACCTGCTCTCGACCGTGCCGGTCGTGGTCGCGGCAGGCCTGCCGCTGGTACTGCTCGGCATGCCGCTGCTCCTGGCCGCCACCTCGGACGCCGCCCTCGGCGAGCGGGCGCTGCCGGCCGCCATCGGCCTCCTGCTGATCGCCGGGCTCGGTCCGGCGGCGACCATCCCGCTGACCGGGCTGGAACGGCGACGGCTCCGGCTGGTGGACGTCCGTCCGGCGGGCCCCGGGCATCGGCGGCCGCCCGAGCATGGCGTTCTGCCGTGGTTCCGCACTCGCTACACAGAGCCGGTCACCTGGCGCGCGCTCGGCTACTTCCTGCTGCTGTCCGCCGCCGTTCCCGTCCTGTACGCGGCGCTGATGTCCGTGCTGGCCTTCCAGTTCGGCGCCGTGGCCGCCCCGCTGATCCTGCTCGGCGGCGACGGCCCGATGGTGCTCGGTCCGGTGCGGCTCGCCACTCCGGCGGACGCGCTGCCCTATGCGGTCGCGGGGCTGGTGCTCCTGCCCGCCGTCCCGTACCTGCTGTCCCTGGCCGCCGCCGCGCAGGGCGCGCTCGCGCGGGCGCTGCTGCGCCACGGCTCCGGGGAACGGCTCCAGGCCGAGCTGGTCGAGGTGGCGCGCTCCCGGGCCCGGCTGGTCGACGCGTTCGAGGCGGAGCGCCGCCGCATCGAGCGCGACCTGCATGACGGCGCCCAGCAGCGGCTGCTCTCACTCACCCTGAAGCTCGGGATCGCCCGCGTGGACCTGCCGCCCGGGTCCCCGGCGGCCGACAGCGTCGCGGACGCCCATGACGAGGCCAAACGGCTCATGACCGAGCTGCGGGAACTCGTCCACGGCATCCATCCCCGCGTCCTCACCGACCGGGGCCTGGCGGCGGCGCTGGGCGAGCTGGCCGACCGGTCCCCGCTCGCGGTCACCGTCGAGGCCGACCTGCCCGGGCGGCCGCCCCGCCAGGTCGAGAGCACGGCCTACTTCGCCGCCGCCGAGGCGCTCACCAACGCCGCCAAGCACAGCGGCGCCGACCGGGCCGCGGTGGTCGCGCGCGTAACCGGCGGCGTCCTCACCGTGGAGGTCACCGACGACGGCGCGGGCGGCGCCGACCCGGCCCGGGGCACCGGGCTGACCGGCCTCGCCGACCGGGTGGCGGTCATCGACGGCAGACTTCTCGTGTCGAGCCCCGCCGGGGGCCCGACCCTCGTCCGTGTGGAGCTCCCTTGCGAACCGATCCGACCGCCGTCCGGGTAGTCCTCGCCGAGGACGGCGTCCTGCTCCGGGAGGGGCTGGCCGGGCTGCTGGCCAGGTTCGGCTTCGGCGTCGTCGCCGCCGTCGACGACGCCGAGGCCCTGCTCGCGGCCGTCGCCGAGCACCGGCCCGACCTCGTCGTCACCGACATCCGGATGCCGCCGGACTTCTCCGACGAGGGCCTGCGCGCCGCCGTGCGGCTGCGCCGCGCCGACCCGGGTCTCGCGGTGGTGGCGCTCAGCCAGTACGTCGAGCTGAGCTACGCCGCCGACCTGCTGGACTCCGGCGACGGCCGCCGGGTCGGCTATCTGCTCAAGGACCGGGTGGTGGACGTCGCCGACTTCGTCGCCGCGCTGCGCCAGGTGCTCGACGGCGGGACGGTCGTGGACCCCAAGGTCATCCGGCAGCTCCTCGGCCGCCGCCGGGACCCGCTCGCGGCGCTGTCCCCGCGCGAGCACGAGGTGCTCGCCCTGATCGCCGAAGGGCACTCCAACGCCGCCATCGCCCGGCGGCTGGTCGTCACCGACGCGACCGTGGGCAAGCACGTCCGCAGCATCCTGGCCAAGCTCGACCTGCCCCAGACCGACGACACGCACCGCAGGGTCCTCGCCGTCCTGACCTACCTCCGCGGCCGTCCCCCCACCGCAGACCCCGGATGAGCCCCTGCGCCCGGGGACGTCTCGGCAGTGCCGCCGAAACTCCGGGTGCGTCCGGCGGGACGAGGTGCGCCGCCCCGGTGGTGCGCCCACCCCCGGCCTCGCTTCCATCGACGGCCTCACCGCAGCCCCCCACCATCGCCGCGGCCGGGCCGCCGACGGCCGGGCTCATGGTCCTCGGGCTTCTGCCCGTGGTCTGAGGCGGCCGGTCGGCGGTCGTGGTTCCGGCTGGTCAGACGCTGTGAGCGGGGGTTCCTGCCGACAGGTCCGGCGCTCCCGCGTCCTCGGGAACGGGCTGGTCGTCGGCGACAGTCCCGTCCTCGGCGACGGGCTGGTGCTCGGGGCGCGGGGTGTTCATCAGGATGCCGACGATCAGCGCACCGACGATCATGATCCCCGCGGACCAGGCGCCGGCCGCCCCGAAGCCCTCCACCAGTGCCCGCTTGGCGACGTCCGGGCTGATGCCGTGCCGGGCGTGCGTGGCCAGGTAGTCCGCGGTGGCGCTGGTGGCGATGGTGTTGAGCAGCGCGATGCCGATCGAGCCGCCGATCTGCTGCGCGGTGTTGACGCTCGCCGAGGCGATGCCGGAGTCGCCCTGCTCGACGCCGTGGGTGGCGTAGTTGAGGGCCACGGGCATGATCATGCCCGCTCCGAAGCCGAGCAGGAGCTGCGCGACCAGCACGCCGGACGTGTAGGAGGTGCCGGGGTCCAGGGTGAGCGTCCAGAGCATGCCGCAGGCGCTGATGAGCATGCCGGGGACGATCAGCGCACGCGGCGGGACGCGGGGCAGCATCCGGGTGGTGAGCCCGCCGGCCGACACCAGCACCGCCGTGGTCATCGGCAGGAAGCCCACGCCCGTCCTGATCGGGGAGTACCCCTTGACGACCTGCATGAAGTAGGTCAGGAAGAGGAACGCCCCGAACATGCCGATGACGGCCATGCCGACGGCGAGGTAGGCGCCGCCGCGGGTGCGGTGGGCGACGACGCGCAGCGGCAGCAGCGGCTGCGCCACGCGGCTCTCGATGAGGGCGAACACGGCGAGCAGCGCCGCGCCGGCCGCCAGCAGGCCGATGACCTTCGCCGAGTCCCAGCCGTCGGACTCGGCGCGGCTGGTGCCGTAGACGATCGCGACCAGGCCGCCGGTGACCGCCAGCACGCCGGGGACGTCGAAGCGGGCCCGGCCCGGGCGCCGCGACTCGGTGAGGATGGCGAATCCGCCGACCGCCGCGACCGCCGCGATCGGGATGTTGATGTACAGGCACCAGCGCCAGTCCAGGTAGTCGGTCAGCGCTCCGCCGGCCAGCAGCCCGATCGCGCCGCCCGCGGCGGCGATGGCGCCCCAGATGCCGAACGCCTTGGCGCGCTCCTTCGGCTCGCTGAACGTCACGGTGAGCAGCGACAGCGCGGACGGACCGAGCAGTGCGCCGAACCCGCCCTGGAGGGCGCGGGCGGCCAGCAGCAGTTCGAAGTCGGACGCCGCGCCGCCGAGCGCCGACGCGCCGGCGAAACCGAGCAGGGCGATCAGGAAGACCCGCTTGCGGCCGGTGTAGTCGGCGATCCGGCCGCCGAGCAGCAGCAGGCTGCCGAACGCCAGCGTGTACGCGGTGATGATCCACTGCCGGTCGCCGTCGGAGATCTGCAGGTCGCGCTGGATCGAGGGCAGCGCGATGTTCACCACGGTGCCGTCCAGAATGATCATTAGCTGGGCCAGGCCGATGAACAGCAGCGCGGCCCAGCGGCGCGATGCGGTCGGCGGGGGCGCCTTGGTGGTCGCCATGACTTCGTCCTCACTCGTGGAGGGGAGTGCCGCGCGGATCGTCCGCGGGCTTCCTGACGCACACAAGACACCGGCGGCCCCGTCCGTCTGACAGGCCGCTCGTGTGATCTGCGACACCGGCCGAGGTCGCTCTCCCTCACGTCCGGGTGAAGCCTCCGGTCGTGCGGTGCCCCTGGGACCGGACGCTTGAGCCCGGCCGCTCTAGCGCGGCGGGGCGTGGTCGGGGCAGAGCGTCCTGATCCACTCCCGGAACCCGGGTCCGACTTGGTCGAGGTAGCCGGGTATCTGCCTGTCCGCGGCGTTCTTCATGCGACCGATCCTGCCCCGGGGGCGCGCCGATGCGTCGCCGGATTCAGCCCATCGGGAGCCGCCTCGGGTGCGAGCCCCCGTTCATCCGGCGGGAAGTCGTGTTCGCCGGGCCTTCGGGACGGCTTCTACTCGTGGTCTGGACTCGGGGCGGTGGCGGACGGGGGCGTTTCGGGCTTGGTGTAGAGGACGTCGCGGGCCTGCTCCATCGCGCGGGTCAGGCTCTCGCTGACGAAGTCGAGGAAGCGGGCGGCGTTCTCCAGGCGGTTGCCGGCCGGGGTGTCGCGGCCGAGGACGGCGACGCCCTGCCGTGCGGTCTCGCTGAAGCGGTCGTTGTCCCGGACGCTGCGGATCATCGACTGGTACCAGAGGTCGTTGTCGACGACGTAGCGCTCGCGGCGGCCTTCGCTCTCCCGGCGGACGAGGTCCAGGCCGGTGAGGAGCGTGACCGCCTTGGAGATGGACGCCGGGCTGACCTGGAGGCGCTCGGCGAGTTCGGAGGCGGTGAGGCTGTCGTCGGCGGTGTAGAGGCAGCCCAGCACCCGGGCCGCCATCGAGGGCAGGCCCGACGTCAGGATGACGGTCGTGAGGGCCTCCTGGAATTCCTGCACGGCCGCGTTGTCGCGTCCATAGGGCTGCGGCACCGCCCGCGTCCCCCGGGACGAGGCCTGGGGGCGCCGCCGGGTGCGGCGCTGGGTGGCGTGGTGGGCCAGGTCGGCCCGGTAGCCGGCGGGTCCGCCGTTGCGCATCACCTCGCGGGTGACCGTGGAGGTCGGGCGGTCGAGGCGGCGGGCGATCTCGGCGTAGGCGAGGCCGTCGGCCAGCCCCGCCGCGATCTGCTGGCGCTCCTGCTGGGTGAGCCTGCCTCCGGGCATCACGACCCCCTTCGATGCCCGCGCGGGGCGATGGCGCTGCCGGTGTTCCCTGACGCCTCGACCATAGCGTTCACACTCACGACATTGCAACGCGAGCCAGGCGGGCCGTTGCGTTAGATTCAAGCTCGTTGCAATGATTCTATGGCTCTGATCTGCATAGATGCTGTTCCAATGCAAAGCCCTTGTTGCCTAGTTCTGGAAAGCAACGTAGCTTTTCCATCGTTGGAAATGACGAGCCGCAAGGAGAGCACGATGCAGAAGTTCGACACCCCCGCCCCGATCTCCGCCGTCCTCGACGTCCCCGCCGGGCGCGTCCAGTTCATCGCCGCCGACCGGGCCGACACCGTGGTCGAGGTCCTGCCCGCGGACGCCGCCAAGGGCCGCGACGTGAAGGCGGCGGAGCAGACCAGGGTCGAGTACGGCGACGGCGTCCTGCGGATCGAGGTCCCGGCGAAGAACCAGTACCTCGGCTCCTCCGGATCCATCGAGGTGACGGTCCAGCTGCCCGCCGGTTCCCAGGTCGAGGGTAAGGCGGCCGCCGCCGAGTTCCGGGCCGTCGGACGGTTGGGCGACGTCGCCTTCGAGGGCGCCTACCGGTCGATCAAGCTGGACGAGGCCGCGAGCGTCCGCCTCACCGCCACCGACGGCGACGTGGAGGTCGGACGGCTGGGCGGGCCCGCGGAGATCAGCACCCAGCGGGGCGACATCCGGATCGCCGAGGCCGTGAGCGGCAAGGTCGTCCTCCGCACCCAGTCCGGCGACATCTCGGTCGCCGCCGCCGCAGGGGTCTCGGCCTCCCTGGACGCCGGCACCGGCCACGGCCGCATCACCAACGCCCTCAAGAACGACGGCACCGCCGAACTCGACCTCCACGCCACCACCATGCACGGCGACATCGCCGCCCGCAGCCTCTGACCTGCGGTTCTGACCCTCCGGCCCCCCGAGGAGCAAGCACCATGACCACCCTGGCCATCGCGGCGGAAGGGCTCCGCAAGTCCTACCGCGACAAGAAGGGCGAGAAGGTCGTCCTGGACGGCATCGACCTGGCCGTCCCCGAAGGAACGATCTTCTCCCTGCTCGGCCCGAACGGCGCGGGCAAGACCACCGCCGTCCAGATCCTCTCCACCCTGATCCGTGCCGACGCCGGGGAGGTCCGGGTCGCGGGGTTCGACCTGGTCCGCCAGGCCGACGACGTGCGCGGCGCGATCGGGGTCACCGGGCAGTACTCGGCGGTCGACAAGCTGCTGACCGGCGAGGAGAACCTGCTCCTCATGGCCGACCTCAGGCACCTGCCGAAGCGCGAGGGCAAGCGGAAGGCCGCGGAACTGCTGGAGAAGTTCGACCTGGTGGACGCGGCGCGCAAGCCGGCGTCCACCTACTCCGGCGGCATGCAGCGGCGGCTCGACCTGGCGATGACCCTGGTCGGGGACCCGCGCCTGATCTTCCTGGACGAGCCCACCACCGGCCTCGACCCGCGCAGCCGCCGCGCCATGTGGGGCATCGTCCGCGACCTCGTCCGGGACGGCGTCACCATCTTCCTCACCACCCAGTACCTGGAGGAGGCCGACGAACTCGCCGACCGCATCGCCCTCCTCGACCACGGGCAGCTGATCGCCGAGGGAACGGCCGATGAGCTCAAGCGGCGCATCCCCGGCGGCCACATCCTGCTGAGATTCGCCGACCCGGGCCGTCTCGACGCCGCCCTGCTCGCCCTCGGCGTCGGCACCCCCGACCCTGAGGCGCTCACCTTGCAGGTGCCGGGCGACGGCAGCGTCCGGGTGATCCGGGACGTGCTCGCCGTCCTGGACGAGCACTCGATCGAGGTCGACGAGATGTCGGTGCACACCCCCGACCTCGACGACGTCTTCCTCACCCTCACCGGCCGGCAGGCCGACCAGAACCCGGCCGACCAGAACAAGGAGGCCCTCCGATGAGCGCCCTCGCCCTCGCCGCGCGCGACTCGTCCACCATGGTCCGGCGCCAGCTCAAGCGACTGCTCCGCTACCCGGCCATGACCGTGCAGCTGGTCGTCACGCCCGTCATCATCCTGTTCCTGTTCGTGTACGTCTTCGGCGGCACGCTCGGCGACGGGCTCGGAGGCGGCCGCGACGAATACGTCAACTACGTCGTGCCCGGCATCCTGCTGATGGCGGCGGCCACGGCCGCGACCGGAACCGCCGTCATGGTCGCCACCGACATGACCGAGGGCATCATCGCCCGCTTCCGGACCATGCGGATCTCCCGCGCCTCCGTCCTCACCGGGCACGTCGTCGGCAGCGTCATCCAGCAGCTCATCGGCCTGGCCGTCGTCGTCGGCGTCGCCCTCGCCATCGGGTTCCGCCCCAACGCGACACCCCTCGAATGGCTGGCCGCCACCGGTCTGCTCACCCTGTTCATCGTGGCGATCACCTGGCTCGCGGTCGCCCTGGGCATGAAGTCCCCGACCCCGGAGGCCGCCAGCAACGCCCCGATGCCCCTGGTGTTCCTGCCCTTCCTCGGCAGCGGGTTCGTCCCGACCGACTCCATGCCGACCGTCCTGCGCTGGTTCGCCGAGTACCAGCCCTTCACGCCGATCATGGAGACCGTCCGCGGCCTCCTCCTCGGCACCCCGATCGGCGACAGCGCCGCCATCGCCACCGCCTGGTGCGCCGGGATCGGCGTCGTCTCCTACCTCTGGGCCAAGCACACCTTCAACAAGGCCTGACAGTGAACCGGCCGCACAAGTGAACCGGCCGAACAGTGAACCGGCCGAACAGGACCGTCGGACCATCGCGTCCGACGGTCCTGGCGCGTTTCCCGCCCCCTGTCGCGGTGACCACGAACGTTCACCGGATCTGGTCACGCGGCCTTCGGACGGGGGACGCTCTTTCCATGCGGCGGTCGGGCGGGGTCAGGGCTGCTTGGCGTAGTTGTAGACGGTGCTCCGGGAGATCCCCAGCAGGTCGGCGATGGCCTCGGTGGAGCCCCTGGTGGCGAAGTAGCCGTCGCGGTGCAGTTGCCGGACGAGATCCTTCTTGGCGGTACGGCCGAGTGAGCGCGGGGTGGCGGCACGTTCGGCGGCGAACTTCTCGATGAACTCGCGCAACTCCCGCGCCGTGCGGTTCTGCAGGGTCTCCAATGCCTCTTCCCGATGCTCGACCTCGGTCGCCACCAGGTTGGCCAGGACGAGCGTCAGGGGGGAGAGGTTCGACACGTCGAGGTTCAGGCAGAGCGCCGCGACGTAGCGGCCCTGGGCGTTCTTGATCCCGATGGACGTGCTCTTGACCGGACGGCCGTCCGGGAACTGGTTGGGGTAGTTCTGGATCACGCTCGGGTAGTCCGGGTCCGCGATCCGGCGGAGTCCCAGCTCGGTGGCGGAGTCTCCCACCTGGCGGCCCGACAGGTTGTTCTCGATGGCGCGGATCGCGTGCTCCGGCCGGCGCAGGTCGTGGAGGACCACCTCGCACAGGCCGGGGAACATGCGTCCGATCGCGATCGCGATCTTCTCGGCTTCGGCGAGAAGGTGCTCGTCGGGGTCGTCGGGGGTCACGGGTGGCTCTCTCCGTCCGGGGCGCGGTCGATGTCGAAGACAGCGGCCATTTTCTCCGCGGACTTGAGTCCGGAGCCGGTGAGGACGACGACGGTGGTCTCGCCGGGGCCGATGGCGCCGTCTGCCGAGAAGCGGTCGAGGGCCGCCGCGGCGACGCCGCTGGTCGGCTCGGCGTACAGCCCGCGCGAGGCGAGCTTGCGCACGGCCGTGCGGATCTGGTCCTCGGTGACCGCCACCGCCGCCCCGCCCGAGCGGTGGATCGCCTCGACGGCCTCCGGGAGCCGGACGGGCGCGGCGATGGAGGCTCCTTCCGCGATCGTCGGAACCCGCGGTCCTCGGCTCCGTGGATCGATCCCGTTCACCGTGTCCGCGATGGTGGCCCAATGCTCCGGCTGGCCGACCAGAAGCCTGGGGAGCCGGTCGATGCGGCCACCTTCGAGCAGTTCCCTGAACGCGATGTCGCAGCCGAGGACGTTGCTGCCCGCACCGGCCACGAGCACGACGTTGTCCGGTGCCCTGAACCCGAGCGACTCCCACATCTCGTAGGCGACCGTCTTAGTGCCCTGCAGAAAGAACGGGTGCCAGTTGTGGCTGGCATAGGGGATCTGCTCGGACTGCCAGATCGCCTCGTCGGACACCTGTTCGCGGGTGCCGGCGACGAGTTCGATCCGGGCGCCGTACGCGCGTGCCTGCAAGATCTTGGCGGCCGACGTCGCCGCGGGAACGATGATCTTCGCTTTCATCCCTGCGGCGGCCGCATAGGCGGCGACCGAGGAGCCGCCGTTGCCGGAGCTGTCCTCGAGGATGTGCGTCTCTCCCTGCCCGCGCAGGTGGGAGACCATCACCGCGACCCCGCGGTCCTTGAAGCTGGAGGTGGGGTTGAACCATTCGAGCTTGAAGTGGACGCGCATCCCGTCCCAGTCCAGCGGCGGCATGGGGGTGAAGCCTTCTCCGAGGCTCACCCGGTGCCGGGGGGAGACCGGGATCGCGGCCTGGTAGCGCCAAAGGGAGCGCTCGCTCGTGTCGATCCGGTCGGGTGCGGGCCCGGGCACCGGGCTGAGCATGAGGGGCGAGCCGTCCTCACCGCGCCATCGCCGGTCGCTGACCGGGTAGCGCCGCCCAGACCTGTCGTAGAGGAAGAGGCCGTCCATCGCAGTGCTGGTGGTGTCGTTCATGAGCTTGGGACCCCTTTGGCGGGTGGCTCCTTCTTCGAGGCAATCGGAATGCGAGCGGTCGAGCCACGTGGGCCAGGGCGCGCGCCCCGGTCACCTGCATCTTTGGACACAAGTTCTAAAAATACAAGAAATTTCTAATAGGTTCGCCGACTTGGGAGGCGCGCAAGAGCTCGTAGACCGGCGGGCGATGCGGGACGGTCCGGGTGCCCGCCCAGGGATGGGGTGACCGAACGCTCTAGATCGGCTCGCCGTGTTCCAGGTAGCGGGTGGTGGCGTCCCGGTGGGCGGCGTGGGCGTGGACGAGGCGGCGGGCGAGGCGCGGGATGGTCAGGTCGTGGATCCGGGCGATGTCGTGGAAGCGGTAGCCGGCCAGTTCGCTCGGGTCGAGGCGGATGGCGTCGAGCCGGCCCGCGGTGAGGGAGCCGCCGTCGAACACGAAGAGGATCTTTTCGCCTTCGGCCTCGCCGGGCGCCCAGTCGGCGACCAGCAGCCGGCCGATCTCCGGGTGGATCCCGAGTTCCTCGGCGACCTCGCGTTCCGCCGCCTGGCGGGGCGTTTCGCCGTGCTCGACGTAGCCGCCGGGGATGTCGCGGTAGTCCTTGTAGGACGGGTCGACCAGGAGGACGCGGTCATGGTCGTCGAAGAACAGGACACCCGCAGCCGCCCTGGCACGGGCGAAGCTCGCTGACGGGTCCTCGGTCACGGGAGTCGAGCCTAGGAGGTCGAGGTGGCGTCCGCGCCGGACGGCCCGGGGAAACGCCACCTGGCGAGGTAGTGCAAATTAGAACGAGGCAGTGCAAATTAGAACATCGCGTCGCGTCAGGATGACGGCGTCGGCGCACCGGCGGACTTCATGCAGGCCATGAGCGCCTTCTGCGTCCGGCCGTCCTGAGGGTCGGGCCGCCAACCGGTCGTGTCCTTCGGCACCTTCACGCCCTGCTTGCGCATGCAGGCGACGAACGCGTTCACGGCCTTCGGCGGCGCGGACGTCGGAGCCCCCGCCGGGGCCTTCGCCGAGCCGCCCTTGGCCGAGTCGCCCGCGCCGGAGGAGTCGTCGGGGGCCGAGGCCGTGGCATCGGCCTGCGCCGGAGCCGTCGGCTTCGGTTTGCCGCCGTCGCCTCCGCACGCGGTGAGGGCCAGCGCCGGGACGAGCAGCAGAGCCGCCAGATGAAGTCGGTTCACAGGGGTCCCTCCAGCGGAATGGGGCCTCGACGATATCGGGCCGCGCGAAGGCCGGGCCACGTTGGGAGGGAGCCGCGCGGGCGGTCGGCGGCGAGCGCGGGGCGGGCCGCCGTCCGCCGTGCCGCGCTTTGTCACCCCGGTGACAAATACCGCCGTGAATCGTTGCGATGCGTGCATGGTGCGCGACGCTTCGGAGGGGCACACTCGGCCCCTTCGTTCCCCCCGACGAAGGTGGTGTGCGCCGTGTCCCCTGATGGCGCTGTGTCCCGTAATGGCGCTGTGTCCCGTGAGAGCGGGATGTCCGGTGACGGCTACGACTTCGACGTGATCGTGGTGGGCTCGGGGTTCGGCGGCAGCGTGTCGGCCCTGCGGCTGGCCGAGAAGGGCTACCGGGTCGCGGTGATCGAGGCCGGGCGCCGCTTCGACGAGGACACGCTGCCCAAGACCTCCTGGCGGCTGCGCAAGTACGTGTGGGCGCCGCGCCTCGGGATGCGCGGGATCCAGCGCGTCCACCTGGTGGGCGGCAAGGCCGGCGTGCTCGTCCTGGCCGGGGCGGGCATCGGCGGCGGGTCCCTCGTCTACGCCAACACCCTCTACGTCCCGCCCGAGCCGTTCTTCAAGGACCGCCAGTGGGGCCACATCACCGACTGGCAGGACGAGCTCGCGCCGTTCTACGACCAGGCCCGCCGCATGCTCGGCGTGACCGTGAACCCGCTCGTCACGCCCGCGGACGAGGCGATGAAGCGCGTCGCGGACCGGATGGGCGTCGGCGACACCTACCATCCGACGCCGGTCGGCGTGTTCTTCGGCGAGCGGCCGGGAGAGGACGCCGACGACCCCTACTTCGGCGGCGCCGGGCCCCGCCGGACCACCTGCACCGGCTGCGGCTCCTGCATGATCGGCTGCAAGGTCGGCGCGAAGAACATGCTGACCAAGAACTATCTCTACCTCGCGGAGAAGGCGGGCGTGCGGGTGATACCCGACACGACCGTCACCGCCCTGGCGCCCCTGGAGGCCGGCGGCTACGAGGTGACCACCGAACGCACCGGGCCGGTCCGCAAGCGCCGCCGGACGCTGACCGCCGAGCACGTCGTCCTCGCCGCCGGGACGTACGGGACGCAGCGCCTCCTGCACCGGATGCGCGCCGCCGGCCGCCTCCCGCACCTGTCGCCCCGCCTCGGCGAGCTCACCCGCACCAACTCCGAGGCGCTCCTCGGCGTCGAGCGCATGACCGTCTGGCACCGCAAGAAGGACGTCGACCACAGCACCGGCCTCGCCATCACCTCGTCGTTCCATCCGGACGACAGGACTCACATCGAGCCCACCCGCTACGGCGCGGGCAACAACGCCATGGGCGTCATCCGGACCCTGCTGGTCGACGGCGGCGGCGCGCCCCGCTGGCTGAAGTTCCTCAGCCAGGCCGCCCGGCACCCGACCGTCATCCTGCGCGGGCTGTCCCTCAAGGACTGGGCCAAGCGGACCGTCATCGCCCTGGTCATGCAGACCGCCGACAACTCCATCACCATCGGCGAGAAGCGCGGCCGCCTCGGGCGCCGCAGGCTCGTCGCGCGCCAGGGCGACGGCGAGCCCAACCCCACCTGGATACCCGTCGCCCACAAGGCCGTCCGGATGCTCGCGGAGGAACTCGACGCCACCCCCGGCGGGACGTGGTTCGACCTGTTCAACATCCCGACGACCGCGCACTTCATCGGCGGCTGCGTCATCGGTGAGACGCCCGAGACCGGCGTCGTCGACCCCTACCACCGCGTCCACGGCCACCCGGGCCTGCACATCGTGGACGGTTCGGCGGTCACCGCGAACCTCGGCGTCAACCCGTCCCTCACCATCACCGCCCAGGCCGAACGCGCCATGGCGTTCTGGCCGAACCGGGGGCAGAAGGACCCCCGCCCCGAGCCGGGCCGCCCCTACGAGCGCGTCGACCGCGTCCTGCCCGAGAGCCCTGCCGTCCCGCCCACCGCCCCCGCCGCGCTCAGGTGACCGGTGCTGATGCGGTGCGCTTGCACATGGTCAGATGATCGATATATAACGATGGCATGCCCAAATCGATGCAGGAGCCGACGTTCCTGATCCTGACCGCGCTCGCGGACGGCCCGCAGCACGGCTACGGGATCATGTCCGACGTCGAGCAGATCTCCGACGGGCGGACCCGGCTGCGCGCCGGCACGCTCTACGCGGCACTGGACCGGCTGCAGGCCGAGGAGCTCATCGCGCCCGACCGGGAGGAGGTCGTGGACGGCCGGCTGCGCCGCTACTACCGGCTCACCGAGGACGGCGCCGCCGCGCTCGCCGCGGAGGTCGAGGCCCTCCAGCAGCGGACGCGGATCGCCGCCCGCCGGCTGGCCGCCTTCCCGAGCCTCCGCGGCGGCACGACCCCGGCCTTCGGGGGGCTCCGGTGAGCGCACTCGAACTCCGCTACCGCCGCCTCCTCGCCTGGTACCCGGCCGGACACCGCGCCGAGCACGGGGAGGAGATGCTGGACGTGCTGCTGTCCGCGGCCAAGCCGGACCAGACACGGCCGTCCCTCGCCGACGCCGCCGACCTGGTCCGGGGCGCGGTCCGGATCCGGCTCCGCCGCGCCGCAGGCGACGCCAACGGGTCGCCGTGGCCGGGAGCGCTCGCCGTCGCCGGTCTCGTCTCGATGATCATGCTGCTGGCCGACGGGGTGCGGTTCGCCGTCAACATCCCGCAGACGGCGATGCAGGTCGGCCTGCAGATGTACGATGGCGCCACCCTGTGGGGCCTGCTCCCCGTCCTCTTCGGCACCGCGCCGTTCTGGCTGGCCTGGGCAGGTATCGCGGTCATGGCCTGGCGCGGAGCCCGCCGCCACGCCGCCACCACCGCCTGTACGGTGACCGCGGCCCAGGTCGTCCTGGCCGTCTGGGCCGCGAACTTCCCGGAAGCCCCATACGCCTTCGTGGCGTCCTCCGTGGCGGGCGTCCCGCTGCCGCTCGCGCTGCTGGCCACCGCGTCGCTCGTCGCGTCCCCCGGTCCTCGGCACGGTGCCCGCCTGCTCGGGCGCGCCCGCGTCGCCGGGATCGCGGTCATGGCGGGCGTCCTGGTCGCGGTCTCGTCGCAGCCGCTGTTCACCCTCCTCCTCCAAGGAGACTTCGACGTCCTGCACTTGAACTACGACCGGCTCTACGACTTCTCGGGGGTCTGGAGCGACCTCCAACTCGGTGCCGCTCTGGTCATCGCCGTACTCGTCTGCGCCATCCTGTCGAGGTCCGGCCAGGGCCGCCGGGCCTGCGCGCTCCTGGCGATGGCGGGCCTGCCGCTCCTCGACCGCGTGAGCCAGCTCCGTGTGGAGGGAGAGTTCAGCGATGTCCAGGAGCTCTCCTTCCTCCTGGCGGAGTGCGCGGCCGGTTTCGCCCTGACGATGCTCTGCGTCCGCCTCGTGGAACTCCCGCTCAAGAACAGGACCCCCGGCCGCGCCGGCAAAGCCTGACCCTTCGGGCCCCGCGACCTCCCCAGGCCGCGGGGCCCATTCCCCCCCGGGACCGGATCAGAAGCCCTTGGACCGGGCGATGATGTCGCCGACCTTCGCGTCCGGGGCGCTGCTGCAGTCGTAGCGGATCGAGAGTGGCGCCAGCGGGCTGCCCGCGCCGCTGACACCCTTCTCCCGCGCGATCTTGATGATCGCGTGCTGCTGGGTCTCGGCGTCCGCGTCGAGGAACTCCGCACAGGTCGAGTCGGCGGTGATGGCGTCCGCCGTGGCCGCCTTGATGACGAACACGAACACGAACAGCGCCGCGACGGCTCCCGCGACCAGCAGCACCACCCCGCCCGTGTTGACGGTCGTCTTCTTCTCGCTGTTGTCGTTGATGTCGCGGCCCGCCGCGGTGATCGATCCGGTGACGCTCCCGATGTCGCCCGTGCTGACGCCGCTCGACCGGGACGGGGCCGGAGCGGAGCCGTGCGCGCGCCGGACGGCGTCCAGCAGGGCCGCGGCGAAGGCGGCGTCGGTCTCGGCCGCCTGCCGCAGCACGTCCTGGACGAGCGCGTTGTTGCGCGGGTTCATGGTGTAGGCCGCGAAGGCGGAGTGCCGCCCGTCCCGGACGAGTCGCTGCCGGACCAGGTCGTACAGGTCGGCGAGCGCGGCGTCGCCCCGCGCGCGGGCGGCGCCGTCGGCGATGCCGGGCAGTTCATCGGCGAGGACCTCGACCGCCGTCGTCGCCAGTTCGTTCGCGTGCACGGAAAGCACCTCCTGAGCCGTGACGGATGGTCAGTCGCGGGTGGTCTCTTCCGCGTCGCTCTTCGTCCACCACTCGTAGGCCTGGATCCCCACGTAGACGAGCGCGACGACCGGGACGAAGAAGATGACGATCGGGAACTCGAAGGTGCCGGACGTCTGGTTGGCGACGTAGAACCCGTAGACCACGAATCCGATGCCGACTCCGCTGATGGACAGCCGCTCGCGGAAGGAGGTGTCGGGCATCACGACCCCCGCGACCGCCATGATGAGGCCGGAGATGACGGAGAAGACCTCCCACACGGACCAGTTCATTGGAAATCCCCTCGGTGACGGGACCGCGGCGGCGGTCATCGGCCATCTGTTCGGGCCAATTTCGGGGAAGCGAGTGCCGCGGGTCAACGCGCCGGAATGGGGAACGCGACCGCGCGGATCGGAACCGGAGGAAATAGACGATCTTCTTTTCCTCGTCGTCCCAGCTCAGCCGGGACGGCGAGTGGACCTGCCGGGGGGCGCCGATCGCCCAATGAGCGGAAAAGCAGGCCGAAAGGTACCTGCGAGTAAGGCGCATGTGCGCCATCAGTCCGGCAGGAACCGGGTCAGCCCCGCCGGGTCGAGGACGGTGATGGAGCCGTGCCGCGTCGAGACGACGCCGCTCGCCCTGAGCGTCGACAGCGCCCGCACCACCGAGGCGCGGGAGACGCCGAGCAGGTCGGCGATCTCATGCTGGAACCGGAGCGGCGCGGCCGGCCGCTCGTCCGTTCCGGGCCCGCTCAGCAGCCGCGCGACCCGTGGAAGCACGTGCTGCTCGGCGGCGCTGCGCTCCTCGTCGGAGCTGCGCAGCCGCTCGGCCATCACCCGCAGCAGGGCCCGCTGCACGGCGTCGCTCCGCCGCGTCGCCATGTCGAACGCCTGGTACGACAGCTCCAGGACCCGCCCGCCGCGCACGGTGACGACGTTCGCCGAATGCGGTGTGTTCAGCACCAGTGCCATCTCCCCGACGATGTCGCCGGGGCCCCGGCAGGCGAGCCACTTCTCGCCGTTCCCCGCCCTGCGAGTGATCCGGACGTGCGCCTCGAAAAGGACCATCACCTTTTCCGACCGTCGCCCCTCGACATACATCGGCGCCCCATCCGGGAAAACACGGACTCGGCCCGCCCGCCACAACTCCCGCCGCTCCTCGGCGCGAATCATCGACCAGAATGCGTCCAAGGAAATCCCTCCCCGTTCGTAGGAGGATTTTCCCGAAGGAACACATCTTCGCCCCTTCTTTTCCGGCCGCATTCGGCCGTCGGGCGGCCGTTCCCGGCCGGGGGGTTGCGATCGGTCGCCGCCGGGTCACGGTGCGACGACGGCGCCGGTTCTCCGCATCGCACCGAAGCCGCCCGGGTCCGCCGGGAAGCGGTTCTTGGAAAGCGGCGGACGGCCGTCCGCGAGCCGGTTGCGCCGCAGATCTCCATGGCGGCCGCTTCCGCGGGCTCGTCCAGCGGCTTGCCCAGCGAGCGGTCTCTCTAGCGGGCGGCGGCAGCGGGCTGGAACAGCTCGATGAGGTTGCCGGCGGGGTCGGTGAGCAGGATCTGGCTTCCGCCCGGGCCGCTGACGACGTCGCCGAGGAACTCGACGCCTTCCGAGCGCAGGCGGGCGGTCTCGGCGTCCAGGTCGTCGACGACCAGGTGGATGCGGTTGCGGCCCGCGCCGGCGGCGTCGGCCGGGGTGGCGCGGGCGCCGGAGCTGGCGGGGCCGGAGAGCAGCAGCCGCAGCGGTCCGCGCACCACGTCGGCGAAGGCCGGGGCGGCGCTGAAGTTGAGGGTGAACCCGAGGTGGGCGGTGTAGAAGTCGACGGCCGCCTGGACGTCGTCGACGAGGTAGCGGACGCTGGCGTACTGGGCGGGCTCCGTCATGGTTGAGCCTCCGATGCTAGGAAGAGGACGGGCAGCAGGTAGCGGACGCGCGTGTCGATTTCGGCGGCCGCTCGGACGAACGCCGCCTCCTCGGCCTGACGCTCCGCGCCGGCCGGGTCGTTCGGACCGGCCGGGGCGGCCGTGGCGGGGTCGGGGGTGCTCCAGTGGATGCGGCGCGTGCGATCGCCGAACTCGGGGCAGGCTTCCCGGGCCTTGTCGCACAGGGTGACCACGTAGTCGAACCGGTGGCCGCGCAGGGTGTCCAGATGGCGGGGCAGCCGGCCGGCGATGTCGATGCCGTACCGCTCGCGCATTACCTCCACCGCGCGGGGATGCAGGGCGGGCTTGGGACGGGTGCCCGCGCTGATCGTGGTCACCCGTCCGGCGGTGTGGTGGCGCAGTAGCGCTTCGGCGATCGGTGAGCGGGTGCTGTTGCCCGTGCAGACGAACAGCACACCGTGGCGGGGCCGGTCGTCCGGGTCCGCGGGCCGTGCCCCGATCTGGCCCTGCTCCGGATCCGGGGCCGGATGTAAGGCGGGATCCAATGCCGGACGCAGGCCCGGATGCAGGCCGGGGAGCAGGGCGGGATCCAGGCCCGGATGCAGGACGGGGAGCACGGCGGGGTTCAGGGCCGGATGGAGGGCGGCGCCGGTTCTGGCGAGGGACTGCGCGCACCTGTCCAGATCGAGGCGGTAGTAGCTGTCGCGTCCGTCGAAGGTGCTGCGGACGGCGGTGACCAGGCCGCCCTCGCGCAGCAGCCGCAGGTGGTAGGACACCAGGTTCTGCGGCGCGTCGACCCGCGCCATGAGTTCACGGACCCGCAGGTCGCCGCCGGCGAGTGCGGTCAGCAGCCCCCAGCGCAGCGGGTGCGCGGCCAGGCGCAGGAACTCCGGCACGGCCTGCCCCGGGGCCGGCGGACCGTGATCCGGCTCGCCCCGCCCGCGGGCGGCTTGACTCGGTGACACCACACTCGGGACGATACATCAAACTAGTTTGATGCAATAGTGGCGGGAGGCCCGGCGATGGCGTCTGAACCACGTCCCGGAGGAGCCCAGGGGCCGTCCGGGGCGGCGCCGTCGCCCGGCGGCGGTGGCCTGGCGCGCCGCCTCGGCACCGGGGACGCGGTGCTGATCGGGCTCGGCTCCATGATCGGGGCGGGCGTGTTCGCCGCGTTCGGCCCGGCCGCGCGCGCCGCCGGGACGGGGCTGCTCGTCGGCCTGGTGATCGCCGCGGTCATCGCGTACTGCAACGCGGTCGCCTCCGCGCAACTGGCGGCGGCCTACCCGGCCTCCGGCGGCACCTACATCTACGGCCGCGAGCGGCTGGGCCACTGGTGGGGGTTCGCCGCCGGGTGGGGGTTCGTGGTCGGCAAGACGGCCTCGTGCGCGGCCATGGCGCTGACCTTCGCGTCCTACGCGGTCCCCGGGCCCTGGTGGGCGCAGCGCGCGGTCGCCGTCGCGGCCGTGGTCTGCCTGGCCGCGCTCAACTACCGCGGGGTGACCAGGACCGCCCTGCTCACCCGCGTGCTCGTCGCCACGAGCCTGACCGCACTGGTGGTCGTGGTCGCGGGGATCGCGGCGGGCGGGCACGCCGGCACCGGGCGGCTGGGCGGCTGGTCGTCCCTCGGCAGCGGCGGCGCCTACGGCATCCTGCAGGCCGCCGGGCTGCTGTTCTTCGCCTTCGCCGGCTACGCCCGCATCGCCACCATGGGGGAGGAGGTCCGCGACCCGCGCCGCACCATTCCCCGCGCGATCCCCCTCGCCCTGTTCATCGCCGTGGCGGTCTACCTGGTCGTCGGGGTCGCGGCGCTGCTGGCCGCCGGTCCTGACCGGCTCGCCGCCTCGACCGCCCCGCTGGCCACCGCCGTCGACGCCGCCGGCGCCGGCGGCCTGGCACCCGTTGTGCGGATCGGTGCGGCACTGGCGGCCCTCGGCGCGCTGCTGGCGCTGATCGCCGGTATCGGACGCACCGCCCTGGCCATGGCCCGCCACCGCGACCTGCCGGAGCGGCTCGCCGCCGTCCACCCCCGCTACCAGGTCCCGCACCACGCCGAGATCGCCGTGGCGGTCGTGGTGAGCGCGCTGGTCGCCACCGCCGACCTGCGCGGAGTGATCGGCTTCTCCTCGTTCGGCGTCCTGGTCTACTACGCCATCGCCAACGCGTCCGCGTTCACCCAGCCCGCGGCCGACCGCCGCCGGCCGCGCCCGCTCAACCTGCTCGGCGCCGCCGGATGCCTCGTCCTGGTGGCCGCGCTGCCCTGGCCGTCGGTGGCGGCCGGAGTGATCATGTTCGCCGTCGGCCTGGCGGGACGGTGGCTCATCCTGCGCCGCCGGGCCCCGGCCCAGCGACCTGCCGAGTAAGGGGCTACTCCTCGGCGGACGCCTCGTCCGGCTCGTTCTGCGGCTCTGCCACGGCCCGCCGGGTCGCCTGGTGGACGCGCACGGCCAGGATCGCGCGGGCGAACCGTCCGGCCAGCTCCCCGTCCATCAGCTCCGGGACCTGGTCGACGCCGACGAGGCCGCCGGGCTGGACGGTGACCGCCCCGACGTCGCCGACCTGCACGCCGCGGCCGTCGTCGAGGTCCTCCATGGACGGGAGGTCCAGCGCCGCGCGCAGCGTGTCCTGCAACGCCCGCACGGTCGCGGCGTCGCGGTCGATGCGGATCTCGGCGGCGTCCGCGCGCTCCTCGGCCCGGTCGGCGCGCACCCGCTCGGCTTCGATCCGGGCGTCGGCCGTGTCGGCGAGCTTCTCGGCGCGCTCGACCCGCGCGGCCAACTCGTCGGCCCGCGCGGTCGCGGCGTCGCGCTCCACGGTGAGCCCCGCGACCTCGCCCTGCACGACGCTCAGCTCCGCGCGCAGCCGCCGCTCGGCCTCGGCCGCGGCCTCCAGCTTGGCGCGCAGCTCCACCAGCTCGGCGCGCGAGTCGACCAGCTCGCTCCTGGCCGTGGCCAGCGCCGCCTGGTCGGTGCTCAGCCGCGTGGCCAGGTCGTCGCGCTCGCGCTCGGCATCGATGCGCGCCTGGTGCTCGGTGCTCCACGCCGCCTCGGCGCGCTTGCGCAGCCCCTCGGCGCTCGCGGCCTCGTTGGCGGAGGTGGCACGGGCCTGCTGGTGGGCGCCGGCCTCCTTCCACGCGTTGGCCTCGCTCTCCTGCGCCGCCGTGACGCTGGCCTTGGCGGCGGCGAGCCCCTTGCGGAGTTCCTCCTGCGCCTCGACGGCCTCCTGGCGGGCCGCCTCGGCGCGGGCCTCGGCCTCGCTCGCGAGGATGTCCGCCTGGGCGGCCTCCCGCCGCGCCTCCCGCGCCTCGGCGAACGCCTTCTCCGCGCTGCCGAGCACCTCGCCGACCTCGCCGTCCAGCCGGACGCCGAGCGCGCCCGCGGCCTCGACGAGCTGCGCGACCAGCCCGGACAGCCGCTCCACGTCCTGCCGGAACGCCCGGACCGGCGCGGGATCGGTGCTCGTGGCGCGCTCCACGGGCTCGTCCGCGGCCGCCGGCGCGCCGCCCGGCAACCGGATCGGCGCCGTCAGCACGACGTCGTCCTGGACCTCTTGATCTTCGCGCACCCGAGCATCCTAGTGAACCGCCCTCTTCCGCACCTCCCCCCGCGAATAGCTACGTATCGGTAGGAAAAGCCCAGCCCCGGCGGAGGGGGCTCGCGTCCCTCCCGGGCGCTTGCTTCACTGGGGACGTGGACGACCCGATCACCGTGACGTTCGCCGGGTCCGGCGACGCGTTCGGCAGCGGCGGACGGTGCCAGGCCTGCGTGCACGTCCGTGCCCCGGGCCTGCCGCCCGTCCTGCTGGACTGCGGCGCCACGTCGCTGACCGCGCTCAAACGGCAGGGGCTCGACCCCGGCGAGGTGGCCGCCGTCTTCGTCACCCACCTGCACGGCGACCACTTCGGAGGGCTGCCGTTCCTCGTCCTCGACGGCCAGTTCTCCGGGCGCACCGGCGCGCTGACCGTGGCCGGACCGCCGGGGACCGGACGCCGCCTGGCCGCGGCGATGGAGGTGATGTTCCCGGGCTCGTCGACCGCGCGCCGCCGCTTCGCCGTCGAGGTCGTCGAACTGGCGCCGGGGGAGACCGCGACCGTCGCCGGCTTCGGCGTCACCGCGTGGGAGGTCGACCACCCGAGCGGCGCCCCGCCGCTGGCCCTGCGGCTGGACGCCGCCGGACGCGCCATCGCCTGCACGGGCGACACCGCGTGGACGGACGCGCTCATCGAGGCTTCGGCGGGCGCCGACCTGCTCATCGCGGAGGCCTACTACCGCGACAAGGCCGTCCCGTACCACCTGCGCCTGGCCGACCTCGCGGCCCACCGCGACCGGCTGACCGCCAGGCGCGTGATCCTGACCCATATGTCGGACGACATGCTGGGCCGCGACGTCCCCTTCGAAACGGCGCACGACGGCCTGGTCATCGAGCTCGGCCGCGCTTGAACGGGCTTTCCGCCCGCAGCCGTCGTCGCCGACCTGGGACCCGCGCCTGACGGGCGTCCAGGGGCGCAAAGATCTTCAAGCCCTGGGCCCGCCGGTGCCAGCAGGCTGGTCGCAGGCGGGGTGCTGAGGAAGCACTCGGCCGTCGTGTTCCAGCCATGTTCGACAACAGGGGGTCCCCATGTCCGTCCTCAACAAGCTCGGTGCGGTCATCCTCGACTGCGCCGACCCCACCGCGCTGGCCGAGTTCTACCGGAAGGCCACCGGGTGGGAGGTGACCTACGGCGACGACGACGTCGTCTACCTCGGCAACGGGTCCGCGCCGCAACTCGCGCTCCAGCGGATCGAGGGCTACCAGCCTCCCGTGTGGCCCGGCCCCGCCAAGCAGACGCACCTGGACTTCTCCGTCTCGGACGTCGAGACCGCGGTGAAGGAGCTCCTCGCCCTCGGCGCGACCCGCCCGGACACCCAGCCCGGCGGAGGCGATTGGACCGTCCTCACCGACCCGGCAGGCCACCCGTTCTGCATCGCCGCCGGCGGCTGACCACCCGACGCCCGACCGCCGAGCCCGTCCGCTGCAACCAACCCGCCCGGCCGGGCCCCACATCGAGTTAGGCGGACGCCTGCTTGCAGGTCTCCTACCTAGGTCGGTGGGGGCGCCGACCGGGGTCGGGGGTGTTGCCGTCGCGCGGCCGATGCGGGGGTGGGGACGCGGCGGGACGCTGGTCGCGTCGTCCTCACGAAGGAGCCGCCGTGGTCACCGGAATCCTGTCCGCCCGCGCGGGAAGGGGCGCCGCCCGCGCGGTCGCCTCTCGTTCAGCGTCATGAACGCCCCTGTCGGGTACGTTCTCGCGGTCGGTGTCGCGGCGATCCCCACATGGTCCGCGGTGGCGCCGCTGCGCGGTCCCTGGGTCCTCGGCAGGCTGAGCTTCCGGCTCAGCCTGGCGATCAACGAGCTCCCGTTCGTCGGCCTCGCCTGGCTCCTTGCGTCGACCCTGCTCGCGGCCGCCCAGGGTGATCTCGCGTCCCCCGCCGCGTGGACGGTGTGCGGGGCAGCCGTCCTCACCTCGGCCGGGCTCGCGATCGTCGCCCGGCGCGGGCTGCTGGCGGGCAAGGCCGTGGAGAACGCGCTGGTCGAGGCGTTGGGCGAGGTCCCCGGCCCGCCGTGCGGTCTCCCTCTCGCCCGTATCGTGTTCCGGCCGTTCTTCGTCCGGCGGCGCGACGTCGAACGGGTGGCGGACATCGCCTACGGCCCCGCGGGCGAGCGGAACCGCCTGGACGTCTACCGGCACCGCTCGCGTCCCCACGGCGGCCCGGTGCTCGTCTACTTCCACGGCGGAGGGTTCGTCGGCGGACGCAAGGACAAGGAGGCGCGCCCCCTGCTCTACCGCCTGGCAGGCCAGGGCTGGGTGTGCGTGAGCGCGAACTACCGGCTCCGTCCGGACGCGGACTTCCCCGACCACCTGGTCGACGCCAAGAAGGTCATCGCCTGGATGAGGGAGCACGGCGACGAGTACGGCGCCGATCCGTCGACGCTGTTCGTGGCGGGCAGCTCCGCCGGCGGCCACCTGGCGTCCATGGCCGCCCTGACGCCGTGCGACCCCGCGTTCCAGCCCGGCTTCGAGACCGCCGACACCTCGGTCTCCGGGGCGATCTCCCTGTACGGGTACCACGGCGGCCTCGACGGCGAAGTGGACTCGCCTTCGTCGCCCGTGTCGTACCTCCGCCCGGACGCGCCGCCGTTCTTCGTCGCCCACGGCACCGCCGACAGCCTGGTCCCCGTCGAGGACACTCGGCTCTTCGTCGACCGGCTGCGCAGCGTCTCGGTGAACCCGGTCGTGTACGCCGAGCTTCCCGGCGCTCAGCACTCGTTCGACCTGTTCCACTCCCTCCGGTTCGAAGCGGTCATCAACGGAATCGAAGCCTTCACCACCTGGGCCCGCTCGGATCCTCCCGACCGGGCGGCCGCGGCTACCTGATCGTCAGGCCCTTCACGGCGGCGTCGGCGGCCTGCTCCCACGGCACCTGCATTTCGAGGTTCGCGGCGTTGGCGGGCGGCTTGTAGGCGTCCCAGAGGACGAGACTCTGGCCAGGGCCGAGGACGTGTATCGCGTCATCGCCGAGCAGATTGCTGCACACGCAGGGGAAGGGCTCGACGGTCAGGGGCTCGTAACGGGCTTGGGTGGCGGGGTCGAAGAGCATCACTCCGCCGGTGGAAGCGAGCCGCAGCGGCCGGGGGTCCGCTCCGTGGCGAAGGGCCGACTTCTCCAGCTTCATCCCGAAGTTCGGGTTGCCGTGGCCGGTGTTCCGGAGCGTCCACACCAGGATGGTCAGCCCGGACGCGTCCCGGTGCAGGCTGTCGACCTCGACCTTGAGCCCCTGGGCCTCGGCCGCCTGGAAGTTCGCCGAGCCCAGCACGGCGGAGGAACCCCGCCGGTAAGGGCTGCCGCCCGCGGCGGAAGGCGCCGGCGCCGAGGGGCGGGCGAACGTCGCCGTGACCCGGCGGTTCTTGCGCCGCCCATCCTCGGTGTCATTGGACGCCACGGGATCCTGCGATCCGTGCCCGGCGGACTGGTAGGTCACTCCCTGCCGGGTGACGAGGCCCTTCAGCCGGTCGGCGACGGCCTTGGCGCGCCGCTCCGAGAGCGGCTGGTTGATCGCGTCGTTCCCGGTCGAGTCCGCATAGCCGTCGACCTTGACCGTGCTGCCCTTCGACGCGTCGATCTGCTGGGCCACCTGCCGCAGGAGTTGGTCGGCCCGCGGCGTCAGATCGGCCTTGTCGACGGCGAACAGGACGTCGGCGGAGAGCCGTACCGACCGGGCGTTCGGATCGTCGGCGACCGACTGCTCGGTGCCTTCGGTCAGAGTGCGCAGCCCGAAGACCCTGGGCTTGCCCAACTTGACCTTGGCCGGGTCGACCTGGCCCTGGAGCGGCGCCACCGGGTCGTCGGTGATGGGGACGTCCTGGAACGGGACGGCGAGCGGGAACACGATCGTCACCCGGTCCACGCCGGCGGGCGGGGCCGGGAACGTCGCATAGACGTCGATGGACCCGCCCACCTTCACGGAGTTGCGAAACAGCCAGGTGCAGAGGCACTTGTGCTCCTGCTCGGGCGCCTGCGCGGGGTAGTAGACCTTGTCGTTCCGGGCGTCCACCAGCGCGATCCCGCTGGCGGCCAGGGGATCCCCCAGGCCCGGGTCCAGCGCGTGCCCGGTCTCACCGAGGCTGGTCGTCAGATCGATCGGGTTCCGGCCGTCGTTGACGATCTTGAATCGGGCGGTGACGGTGCGGGCCGCCGTCCGGCTCAGCGCCAGCAGATCGACGTGCCCGGGTCCGTCCTTGTGCGCCAGCGGCACCGAGGCCCCCGCCCCGCTGGACGTTTCCCTGCTCGTCGGCGATGCCGGTTTCCGGGATTCCGGCTTGTCGTCTCCAGCACATCCCGAGAGCACGAGAGCCAGGGCGGCCGGAACCGCGACATAACGAACGGCGCGCCCTTTCGCGGACATGCGATGACCCATGCTTCCTCTCCAGAACGCAGAAATCGCTCTGAGCCGATCCGGTCGTGAAGTCCTCCGGGATCGGGAACTCCTGGCCGCCTACGTGGTGATCGCGTGAGGGAAACGCCTCTCACTCGGTCGGGTGAAGCGCGGGCGGCGATGACCTGTGCAGTCAGCGAAACTAACAGCGTCAATGACCGGCCGACAGGGCCCCTGGACCTAAGGCGGGCTCTACCGGCACTTCTGCCGGCGAGTGAATGCCGTTGCCCTCCCGTTCCGTTTGATCAGACCGTGACATGCGCATGGTCGGTGTCCATGACCGGACTTACGGGGAGTTCGTCCTGTCCAGCCCGTCCGAGCCGGGCGACGAACGTGCGAGCGAGGCGGACCGCGTTAGGAGCACGGCCTTCGGCGCGATGGCGGAGTTGCGTCCCGGCCTGCGCTGTTGCGGGACGGTCAGTCGTCGGAGCCGGTGCTCGTGCTGTTCTGGCTTCGGTGGCGCTGGCGGGCGGACCAGGTGTTGGCGTCCTGGCTGTAGCGGACCAGAGACCGGGCGAACTGGACGCGCTCGGCCGGTTCCCAGTGCGCGGTGATGGCTTCGAAGGTCTCGCGCTGTTCGGAGGCGAAGCGTCGGCGTTCGGCTTCTCCGGCGTCCGTGAGTTCCAGGACGGTGCGCCGGCTGTCGGCCTGGGACGCGGTCCTCCGCAGGACCCCGTCGGCGATGCAGCCGGCGACGGTGCGGCTGGCGACGGGCTGGGTGACCCCCATCTCGGCGGCGAGTCCGCCGACCGTCATCTCCCCGGCCGCGTTCGCGACCACGTTCAGGACGAGGTTGCGCGTGAGGTCGGCCCGCCCGCCGGAGGTGCGCCGCCGCAGCTGCGACAGTGCCGGCCCGACCTGATCGAGAAGGTCGCCGTCGTCAGTTCCTGGAGCCGGAGGGGAGTGGGTCATGCGCCCATCCTAGCGAGTTGCAGTCAGCATGCATATGCATGATGCTATGCATTTGCATAGCAAGTGCTATGCATTGAGGCGATCGTACTCTGGAGTGAGGTAAGCCGTGACCGTGACCGCAGCCCCGACCGCTATCACCGGTGCCCAGGTCTTCGATGGCGAGAAGGCGCTGGGCGTGACCACCGTGCTCGTCGAGGACGGGCGCATCACCCGCCTCGGAGGCGACCCTCCCGAGGGGGCCGAGATCGTCGACGGCGGCGGGGCGACGCTCCTGCCGGGCCTGATCGACGCCCACGTCCACACCAACCGGGAGGCGCTGGCCCTGGCGCTGCGGTTCGGCGTGACGACCGAGCTGGAGATGCAGGGCCTCCACACGCGCGACAACCGAGCGCAAATCAGCGAGGACGACACCGTCGCCGATGTGCGTTCCTCCGGGTTCGGCATCACGCCGCCGGGCGGCCACCCCAGCGAGCTGTTCCCGGAGGGCTTCCGCCCCGGGCCGCCCCCAGGGGCGAAACCGACCGGACGGCCTCCGCTCATGCCCTTCTCCACGACCCCCGAGGAAGCCGTCGCGTTCATCCCGCAGCTGATCGAACGCGGCTCGGACTACATCAAGTTCATGGTCGACGACGGCAGCGTGGAAGGGCACCCCGGCCTGCCGATGCTCGACCAGGCCACCTTGGACGCCGGCGTGGCCGAGGCCAAGAGGCGCGGCATGCTCACGATCGCCCACACCCTGACCGTGGACGCCACCCGCATGGCCGTCGAGGCGGGTATCGACGGTCTGGCCCACCTGTTCATGGACCAGCCTCACACCGAGGAAGTCATCGACCTGGTCAAGGACGCGGGGGTCTTCGTCGTCCCCTGCGTCGTCCTGAACGCCTCCATGATGGGGATCACCGGCGGCGACCTCGCCGACGACCCCCGTGTCGCCTCGCGCCTGGACGCCGACTGGGACAAGACGCTGCGCTCCAGCTACGGCCACTACCCCCAGGGCAAGATCGAAGACGTCCTCGCCGCCGTCAGGGCCCTCAGCGACGCGGGCGTGGACCTGCTGGCCGGTACCGACGCCGCCGTTCCGCTGCCCTTCCTGGGCGGGCTCGCACACGGCGCGAGCCTCCACCACGAGTTGCAGCACCTGGTCCGTGCCGGGCTCAGCCCTGTCCAGGCTCTGCGCGCGGCAACCTCTGTCCCCGCCCGCCGCTTCGGCCTCGATGACCGCGGACGCATCGCCGAGGGCCTACGCGCCGACCTCCTCCTCGTCGACGGCGATCCCACCACCACGATCTCCGACACCCTCAACACCCGAGCCGTCTGGCGCCGAGGCACCCGTCTTGCGGCCTGACTTCCTCGCCGCCTGACTTCCTCACCGCCTCCTTTTTTCCGCGCGGCGGGGGCTAGGCAGGCTGGGGGGACATGCGGTCGGCGGTGACGATGGCGTCCAGCAGACCGGGGAAGACCTCGTTCATCTCGTCGCGCCGGAGGGCGTTCATGCGCGAGGTGCCGACGTAGTACTGCCGGATGAGCCCCGCCTCGCGCAGGATCCGGAAGTGGTGCGTGGCCGTGGAGTTGCTCACGGTCAGGTCGAACGCGCCGCAGCGGATGTCGGTGGACGCCTCGCAGAGCTTCGTGACGATGCTCCGCCTGACCGGATCGACCAGGGCTTCGAGAACCTGCTGCAACGGGATCGTCCGGACGTCGGGGTGCGTCGGGATGCGGTCGGCCTCCATGGAGTCCATAGTACGACGAACATTGAATTTGGCAGGCATCGAATTTGGCAGGCATCGAACTTCGACAGCCATCAAAGTTTGACAAACATCGTACTTACGGGTTTGAGTAGGCCCACCTGCTACGAGGAAGGGCCCACACGATGGCCATGACGGTGATGTTCCACGAGCTCGGCGGACCCGAGGTGATGAGGCTTGAGGACGTCGAGGTCGGCGAGCCCGGCCCGGGCGAGCTGCGGATCCGCGTTGAGGCGATCGGCCTCAACAGGGCCGAGGTGCTGTTCCGGACCGGCCACTACATCGAGCCGGTGAAGGCGTTCCCGGCCAGGCTCGGCACCGAGGCCGCGGGCGTGGTGGAGGCGGTCGGCGAGGACGTCACCGGGTTCCGGCCGGGAGACCTGGTCAGCACGGTGCCTGGGTTCTCGCAGAACGAGTACGGCGTCTACGCCGAGCAGGCGATCGTGCCGGCCGCGGCCGTGCTGCACCGTCCCGAGGGCCTCGGCGCGGTCGAAGGCGCCGCGGTGTGGATGCCGTACCTGACGGCTTATGGGGCGCTTGTCGAGGTCGGCGGCATGCGGCCCGGCGACACGGTCGTGCTGAACGCGGCGTCCAGCAGCGTCGGGCTGGCCGCCATCCATGTCGCCGACCGCGTCGGGGCGACCCCGATCGCCCTGACCCGCACGGCCGCCAAGAAGGAGGCGCTGCTCAAGGAGGGCGCGGCCGAGGTGATCGTCACCGAGTCGGACGACGTGGCCGGACGGGTGCTCGCGGCGACCGGCGGCCGGGGCGCCGAGTTCGTCCTCGACGCGGTCGCGGGCCCCGGCGTGACGGACCTGGCCCGCCTGGTCGCACCCGGCGGGACGCTCCTGGTCTACGGGGCGCTGAGCGGCGAGCCGACCCCCTATCCGGGCATCGACCTCGGCATGCCGGCGCTGAACATGCGCACCTACACGATGCTGGAGACGGCCAAGGACCCCGAGCGCCTCCGCCGCGCCGCCGCGTTCGTGACCTCCGGCCTGCGCTCGGGCGCGTTCCGTCCCGTCATCGACCGCACCTTCCCCCTGTCCGAGGTGGCCGAGGCACACCGCCACCTGGAGTCGAACACCCAGATCGGCAAGATCGTCGTCACCGTCCCCCGCTGAGCCGCCGCTCGCCACGCCGCTCGCCACGCCGCTCGCCACGCCGCTCGCCACGCCGCTCGCCACGCCGCTCGCCACGCCGCTCGCCACGCCGCTCGACCGCATCGTCCGGGCCGTCCTGCGTCCTAAACCGCCCACCCCCGCTCGGCTTCACGGCGCGGGGGAAGGCGTCAGTGCGACCTGGGCGGCGACCGGCAGGTGGTCACTGCCGGTGGCGGGCAGGGTGCGGACGTGGGTCACGGTCGCCGATCGCGCCATCACCTGGTCGATCCTGGCCAGCGGAAAGGCCGCGGGGAAGCTGAAGGCCAGGCCCCGCTCCGCCACGTTCATCCGCGTGGTGAGCGGAGCCAGCCCACGATCGTCGACGGTGCCGTTGAGATCTCCCAGGAGGACCACGGTTTCCAGTTCCTCGGAGGCGACGGCCTTGCCCAGCCGGGTGGCGCTCTCGTCGCGCCAGGAGGAGGCCAGGCCGCTCGGCCGGATGCGAACCGAGGGGAGGTGTGCGACGTACACGGCGATCTCGCCGTGCGGCGTGCGCACCGTGGCCCGCAACCCCCGGTTCCAGGGCTCCGTGATCCCCTCCGGTTTGATGTCCAGCGACCGGCTGTCGGCCAGCGGATGCTTCGACCAGAGTCCGACGGTGCCCTGGACCGAGTGGTACGGGAGGGCTGAGGCGAAGGTCTTCTCATAGACGGGCAGCGCTGAGGGCGTCAGTTCCTCCACTGCGACGAGATCGGGCGCCGCGGCGACCAGCGCGCGGCCCGTGGCCGCCGGGTCAGTGTTCTCGTCGCTGACGTTGTGCTGGACGACGACCAGGGCACGAGAGCCAGGATCGGCCCCCGGCAGCAGCAGTCCGCCGAAGAGGTACGCCCACGCCGCCGTCGGCAAGAGCAGGGCCACCAGCGCGGTGGCCGAACGACGCAGCAGCGCCAAGCCGAACAGCACCACGGCCACCAGCCCCAGCCAGGGCAGGAATGTCTCCAGAAGGCTGCCCAGTCGGCCGATCGAGTTGGGCACCGCCCGATGGAACGCCAGCAGCCCGGCGGTCCCTGCCGCGAGCGCGGCGAGCATCCAGCCCCTCGTCCATGCCGTTCCGCGCTTCGCCTTCCCGCTCGTGTCCCCGTCCGGAGCCCGCCCCCTCCCGCGCCGTGCCCACAGGGCGCCCGCCGCCCTCGCCGTCGACGCCCCGGCACCGTCCACCCGGGCTTGCTTCACCATGGCCCCCTATCGCAACGGCCCCGGCCCCTTGCCCGAGTCGGGCCCCTGCACGAGAGGGTCCACCACCGGGCCTACTGGCAAAGACGCGCGTGCCCTGGTGTCGGTTTAGGCTCGCCTGGTGCAAGTTCGCTCTCTCGCTTATCGCACGGATCTACTGCTTCGTCGGCTGGCCGGCTCCGTCATCATCGATCACCCGTCCCACCTGGTGGTCCGGACGCCCGCCAACCCGAACTTCTGGTGGGGCAACTTCGTGCTCGTCTCCCCCCGCATGCTCCCGGATGCTCCTGGCCTGTTCGCCGCGGAGTTCCCTGAGGCGGCCCATCTGGCGATCGGTGTGGACGGGACCGAGGGAGAGACGGTCCCGCGCGCAGGATGGGAGCGGCTCGGAATCACTGTCGAGACCGACACGGTCCTCACCGCCTCCTCACTCCTGCGCCCCGCACGTCCGGTGCGAGCCGAGTTGCGGACGCTGACCGCGGACGACTGGGATCAGGCGGCGCGGCTGCGGCACGCGTGCGACGAGTCGGAGGCGTCGGCGGAGAACAAGGCGTTCCTGGCGGCGAAACTCGCCGAGGAGCGGCGGCTGTGCGAGGCAGGCGACGCCACCTGGTTCGGCGCGTTCGTGGACGGCGAGATGCGCGCGGGCCTCGGCGTCTTCCTCGACGGTCAAGGGCTCGCCCGCTACCAGCACGTCGAGACCCATCCTGCCTTCCGCCGACGCGGCCTGGCCTCCGCACTCGTCCACTTCGCCGGAGCGGACGCCATGAGCAGAGGGGCCGAAACGCTGGTGATCGTCGCCGATCCCGAAGCCGAGGCGATCCGGATCTACCGTTCGCTCGGCTTCACCGAGACCGGACGCCAGGTCAGGCTTCAGCGGGCTCCCGAGGCCGCGGGGTAGCCCGGGCGCGGGGTAGCCCGGGACGGTGCGGTGCGGTGCGAGCGGGTTCGCCGTTCGCCGCGCCAGGTGCGTTCACCAGCGGATTGAGCCTCTCCACGCGCTGATCATCCTGCGGCCCCCGCCCTGATGCGGGGCTCCCCATGAAGGACGGGAACCGGACGCGGGCGGCTCGGCAACAACGGGTGTCCCGATCCGGAGCCGAGAGGCCGTGTATGAGCACTGCGAGTGAAGAGGGCGCCGACGATGCCTCCGTCATCGAGCGGTCCCGCCGGGAGCCTGAGGCGTTCGCCGAGGTGTTCCGCCGGTACGCCCCGGACATCAAGCGGTACGTGATCCGCCGGCTGGGCGCCGACGCCGCCGAAGACGTGGTGGCCGAGACGTTCCTGGCGGCGTTCCGGCAGCGCGAACGGTACGACCTGTCCCGCCCTAACGCGCGGCCCTGGTTGTACGGGATCGCCACCAATCTGATGGGCCGGCACGTGCGGGCGGAGGTCCGGCAGCTGCGCGTCCTGGAGCGGATGGGCACCGACCCGGTGATGGAGCCGTTCACGGAGCGCAGTGACGAGCGGCTCAGTGCGGGGGCTTCCGGCAGGGCGCTGGCGAGTGCGCTGGCCGCGCTGCCGAGAGGGCACCGCGACGCGCTGCTGCTGGTCGCCTGGGGCGATCTCAGCTACGCGGAGGCCGCGCAGGCGCTGAACGTTCGCGTCGGGACGGTGCGGTCCCGCATCAACCGGGCCAGGCACAGGCTGCGCAGGCACCTCGGTGCGACCGATCCCGTGATCTACGTCAGTGAGGAACCCGTCCATGAATGAGATGACCGAGCTTGAGCGGTTCCGCTCGGATGTCCCCGAGCTCGACCTGACCGACGTGCGGGCCGAGGAGCACAGGCTGCTGAGCGTCATGCGGGACGCGGCCCCGAACCCGGGGCGTTCCACCGGACAGCGTGTTTTCGACCGCCCTCGCCGGGCCGTGCGGCTGCGGATCGGTCTGGCGGCGGGGCTGGGCGTCGCCGCCGCCGCTGCCGGGGTCATCGCGGTCGGCACAGGCGAGGAGCCGGTCACCCCGCCGGTCGTCCACACGATGCCGGTGGCGTCGGTGCAGGTGCTCGAGCGGGCCGCCGACCACGCGGCCAAGTCCCCGGAGCTGCACCCCCGACCCGGCCAGTTCCTGGTCTTCGAGTCGCAGACCATGGACACGGTAGAGAGTGAGTCCGACGGTCGGCAGGTCCGGTACCTGAGGCGGGAGAGACGAAAGATCTGGCTGCCCGTGGACGGCGACGCCACACACGGCGTCCTATGGGAAAGGCAGCTGGAGCCCAGGCCGTGGCCGGGTTGGCCCATCCCGGGCGAGGCCCGCCAGGCCGTGGGACGCAGCTCGATGTCCAAGGCCGCCGACTTCGACGACCGCGCCGAGAATCTGCGCAACGACTACGTCCACCTGAGCCGCCTGCCGGCCGATCCGGCCAAGATGTACCAGCACCTGTACATGGGCCTGGGCACCGGCCCTCGCGCCGACGCCGACGCGTGGCAGAACGTCGGCGGCATGCTCACCGAGGCCTACATGCCCCGCGCGCAGCGTGCCGCGCTGTTCCGGGCGGCGGCGTCCATCCACGGCGTCACCACCGTCGGCCGCGCGGTGGACGCGGCAGGCAGGACCGGCATCGCCGTCACGCTGAACCCGCTCGGTGGGGGTATCCGCGAGGAGTACATCTTCGATGACAAGACCTACGAGTACCTCGGCCGGCGCAGCGTCGTCACCAACGCCGAACAGGCCGAAGCTCCGGTCGGGAGCATCCTGACCAACTCGGCGCAGCTGAAGGTCTCCATCGCCGACCGCCCCCCGGCGGTGACCTGAACCCCCGGCGCAGGGGCCGGTGATCGCGACCGGCCCCGCTTCGCCTCGGGCCGGGCGGCAGGCTCCGGGCGGTCAGGACGCCGTCGCGAGCGAAACGAGCGCCACTGCCATGCCTGTGACGCACATGACGCCGGCGACCGCGAATGCGAGCCGGTAGGGATGCTGCTCGACCCACGACACAAGGCCCGGGTACGTCTTGGCGAACTCGTCGGCGCTGACGGGACGGTCGGGCCCGCTGCATGGCACGCCCAGCGCGTCCGCCAACCGGGTGAGGCCCCCGCGCGAGTAGAGGCTGCCCTGCACTCTGGAGAGCAGGGCGCGTTGCGCGTCGAGCACGAACAGGCTCTCACCGACCCCTCCGCGAGGCGCGATGATGCTCGCGCGCACCACCTCCGCGACGCGCGAGCGTGGCTCGCGTTTCCGGCCGAACAGCCCTTGGACGACGAGCTCGTGAGCCGTCAGGGTGATCCGAGCGCTGAGGAGGGCCCCGATCGCCAGGGGGATCAGCACGGCGAACAGGCCGCCCATGACCAGGGCGAACACGGCCGGGGCGTCGCCGATCAGGATTGCGGCGACGATGCCCGCGCCGGCCACCGCGACGACGACCAGAACGATCAGGCCTGTCCGGAAGTCCGGCCGGATCACGAGATCATCTTGTGCGTCGCTCACGCCGGCGTCGCCTCCTCTCGGGATCTTCCCAAGAGCCCGCCGCATCGGTGGCGGTGCCTCGGCCGCGAAACCGGCTGTGGGACGTGCGGTGGCCGGGCTGAGTGAGATGGCGTCCTACGCGACCTTGGTGATCTTGCATTCGATGCCGGCGGGTCCGATCGGAGCTTGCGCCGCGGTGGTCCCTTCGAAGGCGTTCGTGCCGCGAACCTCGAAGGTCTGGAGGCCGATCTGCTGGTGAGAGGCTGCGTCTATGACCTCGACGGTGACCGAGTAGCGCGTCGCGTCGCCTGTGATCGTGCCGCTGATCGTTACCGTGCCCTGCGATCCGGCCGTGTCCACCTGGCATTCGACGTGGGCGCTGTAGTTCTTCGGGCCAAGGGACGGGGTGCTGCCGTCCAGCCCACCGACCAGGTAGAGCACGGCGAGGAGCCCCAGGACCCCTGACAGACCCGCGGCCAGGACCAGGAAGGTCTTCCGCCTCGGGCGCGGACGGGAGCCGTATCCCTCATCGGCCATGGTCCACTCGTGAGTCGGCATTGCGGTACTGCCACCCCGATCGATCCTGATAGGCGAAGTTTGCGGAGGTCAGCCTATAGCTCAGTACCTCTGGCTTGATCGCGGGCGTCTGGTGTGGAAGACCGGCGGGGCCGATGTCCACGTCACCGTGGTCGACGGACAGCGAAGGCGCCCAGGACGCTCCACGCATCCGCTGAAGGCGCACCGCGTTCGGCTGCCCAGTGCGAATTGCCGCCGATACCGCTGCTGCAAGGGTGCCCAGGTCAGCGTGGCAGAGAGTCCTGCTTGGCGTGGGCGAGGAAGTCGGCGAAGGCATCGGGGGCGAGCGCGAGGTGGCCTGCGTCGGGAGCCTTGCTGTCGCGAATGGCGACCGCACGAGTAAGCGCGGCCAGCTCGACGCACTGGCCGCCGGCCTCGTCGCCGTGAGTTGACTTACGCCATGTGATCATTTCATCGGCGCCGATGGCAGTGACGTGTTTTGAGGTTCCCCCCGCAGCACGGACAGCTCGGGTGAGATGGGTCAGGTGGTCGTGATCGAGGCTCGGTGTCGCTCCTCGTAGTCCACCGGACTTAGCATTCCGAGGCGGAATGTCTTCTGAATGGGTTATACCAGCACTCGATCCATTCAAACACCGCGGCTGCGAGTTCGGCTCTTGTTTGCCATTTTCTGGTGTCGAGGAGTTCGAGTTGCATCGAGCCCCAGAACGACTCGATCATGGCGTTGTCGTAGCAGTCGCCGACCGTGCCCATCGAGCCGAGGAGACCTGCGGCCCGGAGTCGCTCCCCGAAGGTCCAGGACGTGAACTGCGTGCCGTGGTCTGAGTGCAGGATCGTGGCGTCTTTTGCGGGCTTTCTGCGGGCGACTGCGGCGGCCATCGCATCGACCACGAGTTCGGTGGTCTGGCGGATGTCGATGGAATGGCCGATGATGCGGCGGGAGAAGCAATCCAGTACGGCCGCGCAGTACAACTTCCCCCCCGCGGGTCGGATGCTCGGTGATGTCGGTGGCCCACAGCACGTCGGGCGCCTGGACGTCGAAGGCCCGCTTCACCAGGTCCTCCTCGGTGGGCTCGTTGACCCGGTTCCGGCGGCCCTTCCGCCGGTAGACCCCCTGGATCCCGGCCTCCCGCATGAGTCGTTCCACTCGTTTGCGGTTCACCTGTTCGCCTCGTTCGAGCGTCATTTCGGCGTGCACCCGCGGCGAGCCGTAGCTTCGGCGTGATTCTTCATGGATCTCTTTGATGATTTTCACCAGCTCGGTGTTGCGTTGCTCGCGAATCGAGGCGGGCCTGCCGAGCCAGTCGGTGTAACCGGACCGGGAAACTCCTGACACTCGGCATGCCACCGCGACGGGGATTTCGTTCTAGGCGAGCCCACGGACCAGCGAGTACCTTATTTTGGGAGCATGTTCTCGCGGGCGAAGTACGCCGCCGCCCGCTTGAGGATCTCGTTCTCCAACTCCAGTTGCCGGGCCTTTCGGCGCAGCTCGACCAGCTCTTTGTGCTCGCCGGCGCTCAGGCCGTCGAGATCGCCTTCGTCGATGGCTGCCTGACGGATCCAGTTGCTCAGGCACGACTGGCTGATGCCCAGACTCTTGGCCAGCGCGGTGACCGACTTGTCGCCGGTCCGGGCCAGCTCGACGGCGCGACGCCGGAACTCGGGCGGATGAGGTGGTGGCACGCGACACTTCCTTCCCAAGTTAATCAAGGTCAACTCAGATCGGGTGTCCGTGGAACCGGGGGAAGCTCATTTCGGCTGCTAGTAAGGCAGGCTGCGGCACCGGTTCAGAGAGCCAGTTCGTCGGGCTTGGCGCGGGCGAGGATGTCGGCGAAGGCATCGGAGGCGAGCGTGATGTGGCCAGCGTCCTTGCCGTCTCGGATGGCGATCACTTGGTGGAGGTGGGCGAGTTCCACGCACTGCTCGGAAGTGCCCTGAGTGCTCCGACTGCTCTTGCGCCATACGGGGGATTCGCCATCAGATGTTCTCATTGTGTCCTTGAGTAGCGCCCGGGACATCTCCACGGGTAGCGCTGCGGCACCGATGTGGCCGAACCTGTTGCGGAGGCCCATGACCTCCTCGGCGTCCAACTCCAGTCGGCCCCCGTTCGGCGCCTCAAGGAAACCGATCTCCCCTTCCTCGACCTTGAGGCCTTGAACGGACCATCCAAGCCCTCGTTCGCTCCCGCGACGTTCGGGACGATCCGCAAGATCACGCTTGGGTGTTCCGAAAGCCGGATTAGTGGGCGACCTGCTCGCGCATGACTTCGCGTCCGCCGACTCGCGGGCTTAAGCGGCCCAGTTGAGGATGGCGGGTGGGTCGGTTGTTCGTGGGCTGGCTGCCGGTGTGTCGGGTGGTGGGAGGAGTTGGTAGGTGTAGTGGCCGGTGGCGGGGTCTTGGGTGGTGTGGATTTGTTGGGGGTGGGTGTGTTTGTAGCGGTTGTGCCATCCGCAGCACAGGGCGAGTTTGTCGATGTCGGTGGGGCTGTTTCCGAGTGCCCATCCGTTGACGTGGTCGACTTCGCACAGTGTCCCGGGCACCTCGCACCCTTGTACCGCGCAGGTGGGGTACAGCGTTTCCAGGACTTGGCGCTGGGCGGCGGTGGCGAACCGCACCCGGTGCCCCAGGTACAGCGGCGCGTGGCCGTTCCCCAGCAGCAGGGGTGAGACCCCGGCTGACATAGCGATGCGGCGGGCCTGCGGCGCAGGGATGGGGGTTCCATCCGTGAGGCGGGCAGGAGCATGGCCGCCGGTGAGGGTTTCGAGATCGCAGATGACGGTGACCTTGGTGGCTCTGTGTCCACCCGACAGCACGCTGCTCAGCGCGGCTGCGGTGCGTTCGGCCAGGTCGCGGTGATCGTCGGGTCCGCCCGGCTTGGCCAGGGGGCCCAGGGTGCCGTCCCAGATCGCGGCGTCCTCAGGGTTGAGCCAGCCTCTGATGTAGCGGCCGCCGTCCAGGGAACGGGTGCTGGTGACCCAGGACCGCTCATACCCGCGTTGCGCATCCTCGGGGGCCGTCTCGTGTCCGTCGCGTTCGGCGATCACATCACGGATCCGCCGCCCGAACGCCGCGACCTTCCCGGCAGAGAACCCCTGCCCGACCATGTCCAGCAGCAGCGTCTCGGCCCTGGCGCTGTCCTCATCGTCCAGGCGGACGACGGCGTCGGCCACCGTGGAGGCGTACCCGTAGGACAACTCGCCCGCGGCAAGCAGCGCGGTCACGGTGGGGAGGCGGTGGAGTTGGCGGGCCAGGGTGAGACGCTCTTTGGCGCGCGAGTCGCGCATGCCCAGCCGGGACCGCAGCCACGCCTGGGTCGACGGCAGCCCCCAGCGGCGTGTCTCGCCTGCTATGTCGACGCGGGCGATGAACCCGGCCAGCGCGCTTTCGTGGGCGTCGGAGGCGGCCGCTAGCGTCTCGGCGAGCCGCATGCACGCCGCAGGTGATTCGGGTGCGGGGCGTTGGGCCAGTTCGGCGGCGATCGCGGCGGCGGCGTCCACCAGTTCCTGGGTGGACGCCTCACTGAGATGTCTCTCCGTGATCGAACGCATGCGCAGAGTATATCGAACTGACTATCGACGAGCTCGTCGATGGAGGACTGATTACTGTCACTCTCGGGTTAGACGGCTCGGGTGCGGCACGCGTGCGAGAAGTTGGACGCGCCGGTGGAGAAGACCGCGTTACCGGCGGCCAAGCTCGCCGAGGAACGGCAGGCCGTACGAGGCGGGCCCGGGATTTCGACGCGTTCGCGGACGGCGAGATGTGCGTGGGCCTCGGCGTTCTCCCCGATGGGCAAGGGCTCACCCGCTACCCGAACATCGACACCATCCCGCCTTCCGCCAGCACGGTGGTCGAACGGTCGGACGGGCTCGTCGAGCTTGGCAATCCCCTACCGTGTGCGCATGCCTGGCGATGACAGCGTGGTGGGAGACGATCCGCTTGCCGACGGGATGGCTCTGTCCCTGCGGCTGCGGCGCGACTTCACCGTGACGGATGCCGACGGTCTCCTGACGGCCGCGCGCCGCATCTACCGCCAACTCAATCCGGACGCGAGTGCCGCCGAAGCCGCCGGCATGGTGACCGGGGCGGCAGACGCGCTGTTCGTCATCCTCGAGAATGCCGGCCTGCTCGGCGACCTGGCCGACACCCGGCTTCTCGGCCACGCCGCAGACGGCCTGGCGGTCGGTGGATGGCGCGCGCAGATCGTGATCAACGAACCGGCTCCCCTGGCGCCCGACCCCAGAAGCGACTGTCTCCGCGGCGACGAGGTCTTCGCGCTTCCGTCCCAGGACGATCCGAAGTCGGCTGCCGACCCGGATCCCTGACGTCACGTGGTCAGGAGGACGGCTCGCGTGGAGCGGCGCCCGAAGGTCTGGAGGGGCCGTTTGATCTTGGCGATGCCGTGGATGGGCGCACAGACCGATCCGGGCCTCCGATGTCGATCACTTCGAGGGAGCGACTTTCAAGCCGTCCTGCCCGAAGGTGGTCGGTCAGCGCGGCAGCCCGTGCTGCATGGCGCGGGCGAGTAGGTCGGCGAAGGCGCGCGCCGTGAGGGCTATGTGGCCGCTCTCGGGGGCCTTGCTGTTTCTGATGCCTATGGCGTCAGGAAGACGAGCAAGTTCCACGCACTGCTCGGAAGTGCCCTGAGTGCTCCGACTGCTCTTGCGTCATACGGGAGGATTCGCCATCAGATGTTCTCCATCGTCACCTGAGCAGCGCCCGGGACAGCTCCACAGGTGCCGCCGCAGCGCCGATGCGGGCGAGTAGGTCGGCAGAGGCGTGGGGGTGAGTGTGACAGGGCCTGTGTCCGGGGCTTTGCTGTCTCTGATGCCGATCGCGTGGGGGAGCGAGGCCACCTCGACGCAGTTGCCGTGATCTTCCGACCGAGTGGATCTGCGCCACGTAACGTTCATCAGTGAGTCCAGTGTCTTGGCGTTGATGGCACGGGATCCTCGACGGACAGCGGCAACGCTCCGAGCGGCGAGTTGCTTCACTCTGACACGAGCCGCGGGCGCGCGGGTCAGTGCGGCAGTTCGTCTTGTTTGGCGCGGGCGAGGAGGTCGGCGAACGCGTGAGGGGTGAGGGCGAGGTAGCCGCTCTTTGGGGCTTTGCTGTCGCGGATGGCGATCGCGTGGGGGAGCGCGGCGAGTTCTACGCACTGGCCACCGGTCTCATCGCTGTGAGTGGATTTGCGCCATGTGATCACTGAATCAACCCCAACATGTGCTTGATCAGCGTTGCTGACTGATCCTCGGGGAGCGCAAGCGCTCCGATCTTGTCATAGCTTACGCCGAACTCCCTTATTTCCGGCTGGCGATCGACCAGACGTCCCATGCGTCCAGACTCTAAGTACGCGACTTCTGCGTCTCGTGTGGCCATGAGGCTGAGCGAACCGCTCACACCTGGCCATCCTGCTGAGACGGGGAGAACTCGCAGGCTGACGTGGTCGAGTTCCGCCATACGGAGCAGGTGGGCGAGTTGTTCGGCCATCACGTCCGGGCTGCCGACCTGCCACCACAGGACAGGCTGGGCGAGTACCACCCACAGATGAGGCGGGTTCGCCTTGTAAAGGCGTTGTTGTCGCTCCAAGCGATCAGTGACGGCTCTTTCGACGTCCTCCACCACGCCGCCCCTCTGGAACAGTGCGCGAGCATAGCCCTCGCTCTGGAGCAGACCGAATACGACGTCGGACGTGTAGGCCTTGATGGACGTAGCGGCGCGCTCGTACTCCAAGAAGGCGCCTACGCGTGGGCGGTCGTGGCCGTCCTTGGCATGTTCGGCGAGGGAGGTGAGGAGGCCTGCCGTGTCCCATGCCTCGTCCAGCGGCGCGAGGTTGGCTTGGTTGGGACGTCTGCGGCCGGCCTCCCAATTTGAAACATGTGACCGGGAGGCGTTCGCCACGTCTCCCACCTGCTGGCATGTCCAGCCGTGGTTCAGGCGAAGAAGTCGCAGCTGAACGGCTACGAGGTCCCAAAGGGACGACCGTGGGTCGAGCGCGTCGTGGCTCTCCATCTCGGGCGCTCCTGAAGATCTTTTGTATTCGGTGTAATTGAAAGTGTGGCCAAAATAACTTGGCGATCGCACCGTTGTCCTCGGAATATCGTGGAAGGAGGGTGGCGAAAATGGCGGTAGAAGCCGTGGATGCGGGCGAGGTGGACATTTCTTGTCTGGCTGATCGGACGGTGCCGGGGATGGTGCGGACGGTGGTCGGGATGCGGCTTGTGGAATGGGGCTTGGAGGGGGTCGCTGACAGCGTTCTGTTGATCGTCGCGGAGCTTGTCACCAACGCCGTGCGGGCTGCGGGGGAGCGGGAGATCCGGGTCAGGTGCTCGCGTGAGGCGGGGGGCGTTCTGGTGGCCGTCTGGGACTCGTCTGCGGAGCGGCCAGTGACGCGGCCGGTGATGGGGCCTGAGGATTTCGGGGCGGACGCTCGGGCGCTGGAGGACGGGTACGACGACGGGACGGGCGGGTGGGGTTTGCCGCTCGTCCAGGCGCTGGCGGCGGCGTGCGGGGTGGCCGAGGGCGAGACCGGCAAGTGGGTGTGGGCGAGGGTCCCGTGCTGAGGCGGTGGCGGGGGCGGCGGAAAGCCGTCCGGTATCTGGATCTGCTTGCGCTCGCGGTCGGGGTGCGGGGGTGGCGGTGCGTGAAGTTGTACGGGCGCGAGTTCCCTACGCCGCTGCTCTGGGTGTACGCCAGTGGGGTCGCCGAAGACGTGGGCGTGGTCGTGCGGGCGCGGGTCGTTGGTGGAACGTGGGTCTACCAGGACGTCCGGCGGGGGCGGGTTCTCTTTCCGTGCGGGGACGCCAAGGCCGCCGGGGAGCGGGTCGACTCGGTGCTGAAGGGGCGGTTGTTTCCGGCCACGTGGTGAGGCGGCTACGTGGTGAGGCGGCCACGTGGTGAGGCGGCTACGTGGTGAGGCGGCTACGTGGTGAGGCGGCTACGTGGTGAGGCGGCTACGTGGTGAGGCGGCTACGTGGTGAGGCGGTGGCGTAGGCGGCGGATGTTGCGTTGGACCAGGGTTTCCTGGAGGGCGGCCTCCGCCAGGGCGATCGCTGCTTCCGCGCCGGCCCGGGCGGTTTCCTCTGGGGTCGGCGAGCGTGTTGTTTCCGAGGACGGGTCGTAGCGCAGCTCGTCCAGGTCACCGACGATGTGCGCGGGAGAGTCCCGGAGGGCGGCGAGGTCTTCCTCGCTCCACTGCGCGAGGCGGGTCCGCCATTCGGGTGGGGTGACGACCTTGCCGCCGCGTTCGGCGCGGGCCTGGAAGCGGCCGATGATGATCTTCCGGACCCAGTCGGCGTTCTGGCCGCTCCAGGTGGTCTGCCGGATGGCCGCGTTGAGTGCCGAGAGCACCTGCGTCTCCGGTGCGGTCAGGCCGGTGTGGGCCCGCTCGGCGGGCAGGCCGGCGGACTCGGCGAAGGCGGGGAGGCCGATCGCCTCCGCGAAACGCTGCCACAGAAGGCGCGGGGGTGTGCCGGGGGTGGTGACGACGCGGACGCGGGCGGCTCCCGCGTCCGACCAGCGTCGGGCGAGGCCGCCAAGGCCGAACGCCCGCCATAGGTGCGCGGACGGGTCCGTCTCGATTTGGTCCCGGCTCTTCTCACGTTGGGCTGCCAGACCGGCCAGGTAGGTGCCGAAACTCACCGTCCGGCCGTTGCGGATGTGCTGTTGCCAGAGGGAGGGCAGCGACCGGCCCAGGCCTCGGGCCGTGACCACCACCTCGACGTCTTCGACGGCGAGCGCGTCCAAGAGGCGGTGGATCGCGGGCTTGCGGATGACGGAGAGCGCCTCGGCCGACAGCAGCACCGTGCCGGACGTCGACCGCACGCCGTCCAGCAGGGTCTGCCAGGAGAGGGTCTCCTCGGACGCGCGGTCCCGCGACACCCAGGGGAACTCCGTGCCCAGCAGTCCGTAGCTCGCCCATTCGTGGTTGGCGACCGTCCGCCGCCCCCGGGCCCAGTCAAGGCTGACGGGGTAGCGGACGCCCTCGCTGGCGAGCGCCTCGGCGTTGGCTTGCAGCACATGCTGCAGGAACGTCGTGCCCGACTTCTGCACGCCGATATGAAGGATGATCTTCGCTGCCACCCGGGCACCCCCCGCGACCTGTTGGTCACGAAGAGTAGTGGCCGCGGGAGGTGGGGCGTGGGACGTGGTCAGGTTCGGGACGTGGTCAGGCTCGGGACGTGGTCAGGCCTGGGTCGTGGTGATGGGCTTGCCGAGGGCGCTGCCGCTGGCCCACTGGGAGAAGGGGAGCTGCCAGTAGCCCCAGCCGTTCGTCCACTGGAGGCTGCGCTTGGTGCCGGTGATGGTGACGAGGTCGCCCCGGTAGGACCAGTGGAAGAACCACTGCGCGTCGTTCGCGGGGGAGCGGACGCAGCCGTGGCTGCAGTTGCGGTTACCGAGGCAGGACGGGTCGTCCATGTTCTGGTGAATGTACTCGCCGCTGTTGGAGATGCGGGTCGCCCACGGAACCTTCTCGTCGTACCAGCCGGGGTCGCCCTTCTTCTTGCCGGGCGGGCGCATGCGCTCCAGGCGGACGTGGTCCATGGTCAGGTGGACGCCGCTGGTGGTGAGCAGGTGGTCGACGCCGTCGCGCTGGACGTCGCCGCCGCTGCCGAGGCTGACGCCCCAGTTGCGGACGACGCGGCCGTTCTTCTTCACGACGAGGCGGTGCGTCTTGGCGTTGATGTTGATGACGTGGGAGTCGCCGACCTTGAAGGTCTGGGTGACGTCGCGGTCGCCGAAGACGTTGGCGCCGATCTTCAGGCCCGCGTAGTGGACCTTGACCGTGACGGTCTGGTGCGGCTTCCACGGGTGCTTCGGGCGGAAGACGACGGAGGGCAGGCCGTTGAAGGACTCGCCCGCGCTCAGCCAGCGCCACGCGCCCTCGGTGGGAGTGGTCGAGGAGATCTCGATGGCGCGCTCGATGGCGGGCTTTGCCTTCTCCGGGACGGCCTTGTTGAACTGGACGAAGACCGGCATCCCGGTGCCGACCGTCTCGTTCTGGCTCGGCACGACGTTGTTGACGCGGGTCAGGGCGGTCGCGCGGGTCGTGCGGAACACGCTCTTCGCGGTGGTGGACTTGCCCTTGTCGGACGTCGCCGTCGCCGAGACCTGGTAGCTGGCGCCCGGCTGCAAGGTCCACGTGGAGCGCCACTTGGTCTTGTCGGCGGAGAGGGCGCCGGGGACGTCGGCCCCCTTCAGCTTCACGGAGACGTCGCCGAGCTTGCCGCCCGCCGCGGTCACCGTCACGCCCTGGTCGGGGCGGGCCTTGCCGCTGCCGTCCGCCGGAGTGATCGTCACCTGGGGCGCGCCGTCGTCGCCCTTCGTGGTCGTTCCGCCGCCGCCCTCGCCGCCACCGCCGCTGCTCCCGCCGCACGCGGTCGCCAGGCCCAGGACGAGCGCCACCACCAACGCCTTACCTCGCACCGTTCTCCCTCAACAGCCCGCCGGATCCCGCGCGATGCGGGACGGCAACAAGATCCCGGAACGGCCGTTTATTCCCGTCCCGCCCCTAGAAGGGCGCGGACGGCCGGTTTCGGCGTCCGACTCACTTGTAGACGTCCATGGTCCCGCGAAGGTTCGCATCCGGTGGCCACTTCGCATGATCTTTCTCGGGCCATCGCCGCCGCGGGGGCCGAGCGGAGGTCGAGTCGATCTTCTCCGTCCAGCCCGTTGATCTTCTCTCCAAGACTGCGGCGGCCCCGGTTAAAAGCGGCGATTTGTGCTCTGACCAGGTGCGATGCTGATCACTGGCCGCCTGCGACGGCCCCGCAAGGTGTCTTGTCCATGAAGGGGACCGCGATGAGAGCCCAGGGGCTGAGTTTCTCCGTCGACTCCGGCGCGGCCCCTCCGGAACCCGTTTCGGCGGGCGCCCGCCCGGTCGCCGCGCGCGGGACGCGGCTGCCGGCCTGGCTGTGCCCGGTGTGCCTCGCCGTGCTGGACGGCTGGACGATGGCCGCCGCCGTGTTCCTCACCGGGGGCGGCCCCCTGCCGGGCCTGGCCGCCGCTGCGGTCGTCGTGCTCAACGGCGCGGGCGGGCTGTACCGGGCGCGCCGCGCGCCGTCCCTGCTCACCGACGCGCCCGCGCTCCTGTTCCGCACGCTGCTCGTCTGCGGGATCGCCGCGCTGCTGCGCTCGGACGGCCCGGCCTGGCTGTGGACGGCGGCCCTGTGCGGAACGGTCCAACTCGGCGCGCGGGGATTCGTCAACTCGGCGGTCCGCGGCTACCGGGGCCGCCGCTCCAGGGCCCGTCCGGCCCTGGTCGTCGGGACGGGCGGAACCGCCGCCCACGTGCTCGACGTCCTGCGCGAACGCGGTGACCTCGGGCTCGCGGTGGCGGGGCAGGTGTCCGCGGGAGAGCCGGACGACACTCCGGGCGGCCCCCCGGGCGCGGTGCCCGTCCTCGGGGCGGACACCGACCTCCCGTCGCTCGTCGAGGAGCACGGCGTCGAGACGCTGGTCGTCGTCGCCGAGGACGTGCCGCCCGACCGGCTGGACGCGGTTCTGCGCATGTCGTTCGCCCTGCCGTGCGAGACGCTGCTCGTCCAGCCGCCGTCGGACGTCGTCCCGGTGGTGCCGGCGCGGCGCGAGTACCTCGCCGGGCTGCCGTGCGCGCGGGTCGAGTGGGGCCTGCGCACCCCGTTCGCCCGCTGCGCCAAGCGGATGCTGGACGTCGTCGTGGCGTCCCTCGCCCTGGTGCTCGCGCTGCCGGTGCTCGTGGCGTGCGCGGTCGCCGTCCGGATCGAGGGCGGCCCCGGGGTGCTGTTCCGGCAGCGGCGGATCGGGCTCGGCGGCGAGGAGTTCGTCCTGCTGAAGTTCCGGACGCTGAAGCCCGCGGACGAGAAGGAGGCCGACACCCGCTGGACCGTCAAGGACGACGAGCGGGTGGGACGCGTCGGCCGGTTCCTGCGCGACACGTCGCTGGACGAGCTGCCGCAGCTGTGGAACGTCCTCCGCGGCGAGATGAGCCTCGTGGGGCCGCGCCCGGAGCGGCCGCACTTCGTGGAGCAGTTCTCCCGCACCTGCCCCGGCTACATGCTGCGGCACCGCGTCCCGGCCGGGATGACGGGCTGGGCCCAGATCCACGGGTTCCGGGGCGACACGTCCATCGAGCTGCGGGCGAGGCTCGACAACCACTACATCGACCACTGGTCGTTCACCGGCGATCTGCGGATCCTGCTGCTGACGGCCCGGACGGTCCTCTTCCGGGACCCCGCATGACGGCCCGAACCGAGGGCGCCGCGCAGACCGCAGGTGGCGAGCGGACGGCAGGTGCCGAGCAGGCCGCGGGTGCCGAGCAGGCGGTAGGTGGCGAGCGGACGGCGGGTGCCGAGGAGGCCGCGGGTGCCGAGCAGGCGGTAGGTGGCGAGCGGACGGCGGGTGTCGAGCAGGCCGCGGGTGCCGAGCAGACGGTAGGTAGCGAGCGGACGGCGGGTGTCGAGCAGGCCGCGGGTGCCGAGCAGGGCGCGGATGCCGAGCAGGCTGCGGGTGCCGGCCGGGGCGCGGGTGCCGGACAGGCCGCGGAGGCTGCACAGGGTGCGGTTGGTGCGCAGACGGCAGGCGGTCCGCGAACCGCCGGCGCGGTGTGGACCGCCGGTGCTCCGCCCGCCGCCGCGCTGCTCCTCGCGAGGCGGCTGCCGAGGCGCCCGAGCCTGCTGATCGCGGCGACCGTGGCCTGCGTCGGGATCCCGCCCGGCGCGCAGCCGTTCGGCGCCGGCGCGCAGGTCACGCTCGGGGACGTCGCCGGCGCCGTGCTCGTGCTCGTCGCTGCCGGGATGCTGGCCACGGGCCGGGCGCGCCTGCCCGGCCGGGCGGCGCTGGCGGTCGGGCCGCTGATCGCGGCGCTCGGGATCAGCACCGTGCACTCGGCCGACATCGGCACGAGCCTCGTCGGGTTCGTCCGCGACCTCCAGGTCTTCGTGCTGGTGCCGCTCGCCGTGGTCGTGCTGGTCCGCGACCGGCGCGACCTCGGCGTCGTCTGCTGGTCGGTGCTCGGCCTCGGCCTCGTGGAGGCGGTGTACGGGATCTGGCAGACGCTCACGGGGAACGGCGCGTCGATGGGCGGCCAGAACATCCGCGCGGTCGGCACGTTCGGCGCGCTCGACGTGATGGCCATGTCGATCGTCGTCGGGTTCGCGTTCCTGGTGCTCACCGCGTTCGCGCTGACGGCGCCCCGGCACGGTCCCGCGGCCGTGCCGTCCGCGCTCGCCGGGATCGCGGTGCTGGCCGCCGCGCTGGCGTTCGCGCTCAGCCGCGGGACGTGGATCGCGCTCGGCACCGCCGCCGTCCTGGTCCTGGTGCTCTTCGACCGGTGGACGGCCGTCAAGGTGCTGACCTGCTGCGGGGCCCTGATGCTCGTCCTGCTCGGGGCGGGGGGCGGCGGTTCGCAGGCCGTCGTCGAGCGCGCCAAGTCGACGGTCGGCTCGGTCAGCGACCCGGACCAGTCCGTGGACGACCGCTACAACCTGTGGGCGGCGGCCGTCCGGATCTGGGAGGACCACCCGGTCACCGGCGTCGGCGTGAAGAACTTCCCGGCCTACCGCGACACCTACGCCACGATCGAGCTGTCGTCCGGCAGCGAGACCGACGACCCCGTCAACGGGTACGTCCGGCAGCCGCTCCTGTCGCCGCACAATGAGTACCTGCTGTTCCTGTCCGAGCAGGGCGTGGTGGGGCTCGCCGGGTTCGCCGTGCTGCTCGCCATGATCGTCGCCGGGCTGTGGACGCGCCGCGACGTCCGCGACCCGTTCTGGCTCGCGAGCGTCGCGCTCATGGCCTTCCTGCTGGTCAACTTCCTCTACGCGGACCTCGGCGGACCGACATGCGCCCTCGTCGGCGTCATCCTCGGCTTCACCGCGGCCTACGCGCTCGGAACGGTCGACCTCTCCGGCGGGAGGCTCCATGACCGGACGCGGTGAGGGCGGCCCTGGATCCGAGCGGCCCGCTGGTGCCGGCGGGCAGTCCGCTGCGGGTTCCGTGGGGCGGGCCGCGGCGGTGTCGGGGGTGCTCATCGCGGCCGGGACGGGCCTCGGGTTCCTGCGCGACCTCGTGATGGCGGATCTGTTCGGCGCCAGCGGCAGCACCGACGCGTTCCTCGTCGCCTGGACGATCCCCGAGACCGTCTCGCCGCTGCTGATCGAGGACGCCATGGCGCTGCTCATGGTCCCGGTCGTCACGCGGCTGCTCGCCCGAGGGGACGGCCTGCGCCCCCTCGTCGGCACGACGCTGCCCCGCATGGTGCTCGGCCTGTCGGTGGTCACCGGCGCGCTCGCCGTCGCGGCGCCCGCCGTGGTGGACGTCCTCGCGCCCGGGCTGGCCGAGCAGGGGCCCGCCGTCCGGTGCGTCCGGCTGACCGCGGTCACCGTCGTGACGTTCGGCCTCGCGGGCTTCATGAGCGCGACGCTGCGCGCCCACCACAGGTTCGGGCCGCCCGCCGCCATCTACCTCGCCTACAACACCGGCATCCTCGCGCTGATCGCGGGCCTGTCCGGCGCCGTCGGCATCACCAGCGCGGCGATCGGCGTCGCCTGCGGCAGCGTCCTGATGGTCGCGGTGCAGGCCCCGGCGTTCGTCCGCTGTTTGCGGGAGGCGCCCGGGGGACAGGCCGCGGTGCCGTCCGGGAGCGTGGACGTGCGGCTCGGACTCGCGGCCATCGCCCCGATCGTCGTCTACACGGTGACGCGGCAGTCGCAGGTGTTCGTGGAGCGCTTCCTCGGGGCCGGGCTCGCCGCCGGGTCGATCTCGCACCTCAACTACGCGCAGAAGGTCGCGCAGGTGCCGATGGTGCTGTCGCTGCTGATCGTGACGGTGACGTTCCCGAGGCTCGCCCGCGCGTCGGCGGACGGGGACACCGCGCAGGTCGCCCGCCGCATCCGCCAGGACCTGGCCGTCGCGAGCGCGATGGTGCTGGCCGCGACCGCGTTCCTCGTGGCGCTCGCGCCGGCCGTCATCCGGGTGCTGTTCGAGCGCGGTGAGTTCACGTCCGCGGACACCGCGAGCACCGCGGCCATCCTGCGCGTGTACGCGCTCGGCCTGTGGGGGCAGACGGCGGTCGGCCTCGCCGCCCGCGCGTTCTTCGCGCGCAGGCGGCCGACCTGGAGCCCGGCGGCCGTGCTCGGCGCGGGGCTGGCCGTCACGGCGGCGATCGGCGCCGCGTTCGCCGCGTCCGCCGGCACCCTCGCGCTGGCCGCCGCGAACGCCACCGGGATCACCCTCGCCGCCGTCCTGCTCCTCGCCGGGCTGCGGCGCGGGGTCGCGCCGATCCCGCTGCGCCGGATCGCCGCCGACGTGGCCGGGCTCGCGCTCGCCGCCGCGGCGGCCTGCGCGGCGGGCCTGCTCGCCGCCGCGACCGTGGACGCGCCGCCGATCGCCGACCTGGCGGCAGGCGGACTCGCGGTGGCCGCCGCCTTCGCCGCCTTCGCCGTCCTGGCGGTCCCCGGCCTCGTCGCCCCATGGATCGCTTCACAGTCGCGGATCGCCTCAAGGGCACGCATCGCCTCAAGGGCACGCATCGCCTCAAGGGCACGCATCGCCTCAAGAGCGCGGATCGGTTGGAGGGCGCGGGCCGGTTCGGGGCTGCGGATCGCTTCGGGGGCGCGGACCGCCTCAAGGGCGCGGGCCGGTTGGAGGGCGCGGGCCGGTTCGGGGCTGCGGATCGGTTCACGGGCGCGGATCGCTTCAGGGGCGTGGATCGCTTCAGGGCCGCTTGGCGCGCTCGGGGCGCGCCTTCGGCGCGGTCGCATCGAATCGGGGGAGAGCAGTGAGCAAGCCGACAGAACCGACTTCTCTCACGGGGCCGGGAAGCTTGACGGGTCCGGGAAGCCTGACGGAGCCGGAGAGCCTGCCGGAAACGGGAAGCCTGACGGAATCGGGGAGCATGCCCGAGCCGGGGGTTCTGCCCGGGCCGGCGAGCCCGACGGAGCCGCCGAGTCCGGCCGGGCCGGGGCGTCCGCCGAGGCCGGCGCGGACGGGACAGACCGTCCGGCACGCTCCGCCGGTGCTGATGTACCACTCGGTCGACCACTTCGATGAGGACCCGCACCTGGTGACGGTGTCGCCGGCGCGGTTCGGGCGGCAGATGGCGTGGCTGCGGGCGCACGGCCTGCGCGGTGTCTCCATGCGCGAGCTGCTGGAGGCGCACGCCGCCGGCCGGTCGCGCGGCCTGGTCGGGCTCACCTTCGACGACGGGTACGCCGACTTCGCGACCCGTGCCGTCCCGGCGCTGGTGCGGTACGGGTTCGGCGCGACGGTGTTCGTCGTGACCGGGCGGATCGGCACCTACAACGCGTGGGACGACGGTCCGCGCAAGCCGCTCATGACGGCCGAGCAGATCCGTGCCGTGGCGGGCGTCGGCATGGAGATCGCCTCGCACGGCCGCCACCACGTCTCGCTTCCCGAAGCGGACGGCACCGAGCTGCGCGAGGAGCTGGAGGAGAGCCGCGCCGTCCTGGAGGACCTCGTCGAGGCCCCGGTCACCGGCTTCGCCTACCCGTACGGGCACGCCACCGCCCGCGAGGTCGAGGCCGTGCGCGCCGCCGGGTACGACTACGCGTGCGACATCCGGCCCGAGGAGCCGGCACGGCATGCGCTGCCGCGCACCTACGTCGGCGACCGGGACGGCCCGCTGCGGCTGCGCGCCAAGCTCGTCCTCCACGAGCTGCGGCGGAGGGGCCGCGTGTGACCCGGGTCCTGCACGTCATCACCGGGCTGGAGTACGGCGGTGCGGAACGCCAGCTCGCGATGCTGCTGCGCCACCTGCCGGTGTCCTGCGAGGTCGCTACCCTCACCCGGGCCGGCGCCGTCGGAGCGGAGATCCGCCGCTCGGGCGTGCCCGTCCACGAGATCGGGATGCGCGGCAACCGGGACCTCGGGGCGCTGCCGCGGCTGGTCCGGCTGATCCGCCGGGGACGGTACGACGTCGTCCACACCCATCTCTACCGGGCGTGCGTCTACGGCAGGATCGCCGCGCGCCTGGCCGGGATGAGCATGGCCGGGACGCCCCGCATCATCGCCACCGAGCACTCGCTCGGCGACGGCCGCATCGAAGGGCGGGCCGCCACGCGCGGCGTCCGGGCCCTGTACCGGGCGACCGAGCGGCTGGGCTCCGCGACCGTCGCGGTGTCGCCCGCCGTGGCCGCCCGGCTGTGCGCCTGGGGCGTGCGGCCCGGCCGGATCGTCGTGATCCCGAACGGCGTCGACGCCGCCGCGTTCGCGTTCGACCCCGCCCGGCGCGCCGCGGTGCGCCGCCGCTTCGGGATCGGCCCGGACGAGCCCGTCGTCGGCGGCGTCGGGCGGCTCGTCCCGGGCAAGCGGTTCGACCTGCTGATCGAGGCCGTCGCGAGGTTGAACGGCGCTCGGATGGACGGCGCTCGGATGGACGGCGCTCGGATGGACGGCGCTCGGATGGACGGCGCTCGGATGGACGGCGCGGGATCGGACGGCGTCCGGCTGCTGCTGGTCGGCGCGGGCCCGCTGCGGGAGGAGCTCGCCCGGTCGGCGCGCGACCTCGGCATCGCCGAGCGCGTCGTCTTCGCCGGGGCGACCGCGGACGTCGCGGGCGCCCTCGCCGCCATGGACGTGCTCGCCGCGCCGTCCGTCCAGGAAACGTTCGGGCTCGGCGTCCTGGAGGGGCTGGCCGCCGGGCTGCCCGTCCGCTACACCGCGTGCCCGGCCATCGACGCCCTCCCGCCCGCCGACGCCCCCGACGCCCGCCGCCTCCCCTCCGACCCCGGGATCTGGAGCGCCGAACTCGGGCGCGTCCTGCGGGCACCCCGCGACCGTACGCGGGTGCCGCCGGCCGTCGCCCGCTACGCCATCGCCGAGCAGGCCGCCGAGCTCGCCCGGCTCTACCGCCCCGAGCGGTTGGACCGCGGGGCCGCACCGACACGAGAAAGGGCTCAAGATGCAGCGACGTGACGCCAGGAGGAGGCCGCCGAGGCCGACCAGGCGGGCGGGCCGGTCCACCCCGGCCACGCGGCGGCTGCGCGGGCGGATCGCCGCGGCGGCGCGGCGCTTCGGCCTGCCCGTCGCCTTCGTGCTCGCCGGGTTGCTCGGCGGGCTGGGCTACGCCGTGTTCGCGCCCACGACCTACACCGCGACGGCGTTCGTCATGGTCGTGGACGACGGGGAGGGCCAGTCCGGCCCGGCCGCGGTCAGCTTCGCGCAGGCGTTCGGGCGGCTCGCGCCGCTCCCGGAGACCCTCGCCTACTCCTCGCTCCCGCTGCCGGACGCGGGCGGGTCCACCCGCGCGCACATCCAGGCGTCCACCTCGCCGGACACGCCGCTGATCAAGCTCGCGGGCGTCGGCGGGACGGCCCGCGAGGCCGCCGCGTTCGCCAACGCCGCGGCCGACGCGCTCGTCCGGTACGGGACGTCCCACCGCACCGACACCGGCGTCCGCGTCGCGCTGATGACGCTCGCCGAGCCGCCCGTCGAACCGTCGTCGCCGAACCTGCCGCTCGGCGTCGCCGTCGGCACCGCGTCGGGGGTCCTGCTCGCCGGGCTCACCGCCGCCGTCATGAGCGGGCGGCGCGGACGCCCCGGCCGCAGGGAGAAGGGCCGCGCCACCACCACCGCCGCCCTCCCCGACCCCGTCCCCGCCGGCCGTGTGGAGGTGGGACCGTGACCGTGACCGCACCCTCCCGGCTCGCCGCCTCGTCCTGGAGCGCCTCCACCGAGTGGTCGGCCGAGGTTCACCGCCACGAGCAGGCCCTCGTCGCGCTGGCGGACGACCTGCGCGACCTCTACGACCGGAGCCCGTCCGCGACGCCCTTCCAGACCCACGAGTGGATCAAGGCGTGGTGGGGCTGGTACGGGACGCGCGGGCGGCTCCGCCTCGTCACGGTCCGGCACCGCGGCCGGCTCGTCGCGGCGGCGCCGCTGGCGGCGGGTGCCCGGCACGGGTTCCCGGTGCTCGTCCCGATCGCCGCGGACCAGAGCGACTTCACCGACTTCCTCCTCGACCCCGTCCACGCGGACGGCGCCGTCCGGCACCTCGTCCGGGCCCTGCTGGACGAGCGCGGATGGTGCGCGCTCGACCTGCGGGAGGTCCGCCCCGGCTCGGCGGCGCACCTGGTCGCGGCGCAGTGGCCGCGCCGGGCGTGGCGAACGCCGTCCTCGGTCTGCCTCGAACTGTCGACGGCCGGCACCGGCGGTGGCGGCGGCGGGAGCGCCGGCGGGGGCGTCGGCGGGGGCATCGACGCCGTCCTGGACGGGCTCCCGGGCCGCACCGCCGGGAAGATGCGCGCGAAGCTCCGCAAGATCGACGTTCGCGGCATCACGGCCGAGCACGTCCCCGCGGACCAGGTCCCGGACGCCGTCCACGCGCTGCTCGACCTGCACGCCCGGCAGTGGCGGGGCCGCCCGATCAACCCCGAGCACACCCGCGAGCGGTTCCGCCGCCACCTCGCCGAGGCCGCCGCCGGGATGGTCCGCGACGGGCGCGCCGCCGTCGTGCAGTACCGGTGGGACGGCCGGCTGGTCGCCAGCGACCTCGTCCTGATCGGCCATCGCCATGTCGGCGCCTACCTGTACGGGGCGCTCCCGGACCTGCGGTCCTGCGTGGACGTCTCCCTGATGATGCTGCGCGAGAACCTCGCCCTCGCCCGCGACCGGCGGCGGCAGGGCGTCAGCCTCCTGCGCGGGGACGAACCGTACAAGCTGAAATGGCGGCCGACGCCCGTCCGGAACGAGCGGATCATCCTCGGGCGGTCCGCCCCGGCCGCCGCCTACGCCGGCCTCGCCCGGACGCGCGCGCACCTGGCGGAGCGGCGGCGCGGGGGGCTGGGAGCGCGCGGCCTCGCCGGTGCCTCCGGCCGCGCCGGGACCCGCGGCCGGGCCGAGGGCTCGCCCTGGCTCCTCCATGACTGACTCGCGGGACACTGACCCGCGGGACACTGACCCGCGGGATACTGACCCGCTGCGGATCCTGCACGTCAGCCAGCCGAACGCGGGCGGGGTCGCCGTCTACGTCGGGCAGGCGGCGGGCGACCAGCGCCGGCGCGGCTGGGAGGTGGCGGTCGCCTGCCCGCCGGGCGGCGACCTACCCGAGCGGTGCATGGCGGCGGGGGTGCCCTGGCTCAGCTGGAACGCCGGGCGCGCCCCGGGACCCCGCACGATCCTGGAGGCGCTCAGCCTGCGCCGCCTGGTGAAGGGCTTCGCGCCGGACGTCGTCCACCTGCACTCCTCGAAGGCGGGCCTCGCCGGCCGGCTGCTGCGGCGCCCCCTCGGCACGCCGACGATCTTCCAGCCGCACGGCTGGTCGTGGCTCGCCGCCACCGGGCGGCAGGACGCACTCAGCCGCCTGTGGGAGCGCCTCGGCGCGCGGTGGAGCGACGCCCTGGTCTGCGTCGGGATCGGCGAGTTGCGCGAGGGGATGCGGGCGGGCGTGCGCGGCCCGTACCGGCTCGTCCGCAACGGCGTCGACCGGCGCCGGTTCAGGCCCGCCGACGGCGCCGCCCGCCTCGCCGCCCGCATCCGGCTCGGCCTGCCGCCCGCCGCGCCGCTCGCGGTCTGCATCGGGCGGCTGACCCGGCAGAAGGGGCAGGACGTCCTGGTCGCGGCGTGGCCCGGCGTCACCGCGCGCTGCCCGGCCGCCCGGCTCGCCATCGTCGGGGACGGCGAGGACCTGGAGCGGCTGCGCCGCGAGCGCGTGGCCGGGGTCCGGTTCGTCCCGGCCGTGGAGGACCCGCGCGACTGGCTCTCGGCGTCCGACCTCGTCGTCCTGCCGTCCCGGTGGGAGGGCCTGCCGCTGACCGCGCTGGAGGCGATCGCCACCGGGCGCCCCCTCGTCGGGTCGGACATCCCGGGCATCACCGAGGTCGTCCGTCCGGGGCTGGGCGCGCTGGTGCCCGCGGACGACCCCGCCGCGCTCGCCGAAGAGATGGCCGGGCGGCTGCTGTCACCCGGGATCGCCGAGCGGGAGGGGCGCGCGGCGGCCGCCGCGTCCGCCGCCTATGACATCGGCCGGACGGTGGCCCTCCTCGCGGCCGTCACCCGCGACGTGGCCGGGCTCGGGGAGACCCCGGCGGAGGCCCTGGTGGACGCGGCCCTGGTGGACGCGCGCGCGGTGGCGGGCGGCCCCTTCCACGGCGGTCTGCGCGGCTTCGCCGGCTTGGCGGACGGCCTGGAGGGCGGCTTGACCGAGGGCTTGGACGGCGGCTTGGCGGACGGCTTGGCCGGCGGTTTGGCGGACGGTTTGGCGGAGGGTTCGACGGCCGGCTTGATGGGGGGCGCTTCGGGCGAGGGCACCGGAGGCGCGGACGGTGCCGAACTCGGAGCGGCCGAGGCGGCTGGGGCGGAGGTGGCCGGAGTGGGGGTGAACGGCCCGTTGCCCGAGGGCGGCGGGGCGGTCACGCCGCCGAACAGCTCCCGGTAGGCGGCGGAGGAGCGCGGGTTGCCGCCGCACGACCAGACCCCGTGCGGGCAGTAGTCCGTGATCGTCTGGTAGACGACGTCGTGCGACATGATCCAGTCGTGCATTCCCCGAATGAAGGCGGGGTTGTCAGAATTGCGAAAGAGGCCCCATTCCGGGAATGAGATCCGCTTCCCGTGCGCGGCCGCGAACTCCGCCTGCCGGCGCAGCCCGTACGGCTCGTTCACGTAATCCTGGAACGACTTTCCTTGGGGTTGGTCGTAACTGTCCGATCCGATGATGTCGACGACGTCGTCCCCCGGATAGCAGTCCGTCCACGGGATCGCGTCCCGCCCCCGCGCCGGCGCGAAATCGAAGCGGAAGCGCGCGCCGGGAACCGCGCGCATGGCGCCGACGATCCTCCTCCAGTACTCCTTCCACGCGGACGGATCCGGGGCGCACCGCCCGGAGTACGAATCGCCGTTCATCTCCCAGCCGAGGACGATGACCGAGTCTCCCGCGTGCAGGGAGACGAGCCGCTCGGCGAGCGTCCGGTAGTGGTGGTCGAACGTGCCCGCCGCGCCGCCGCGCAGCAGGCCGGCCAGCGCCTCCGCCGGGAGCCAGCCTTCGTTCGGCGCCATCATCGGGACGTTGACGACCAGCATGCGGCGCTGGTCGGCGGCCTTCCAGTGCGCCCACGGCTCCAGGATCCGCTGCGGTCCCTCGATGTCCTCCCACTGGTGGCCCGGCAGGTACGTGCGCCCGACCGTCACGGTCGAGCCGAGCCAGCGCTCGAAGCGGGCAACCCTGTCGACCCCCTCCGGGCCCGAACCGAGAAACGCGCCGAGCGGCACATGGGCCGCCCATCGGTGAACCGCCCGCGGCTGCTGCCATGTCGACAGCGCCGACACCATGAGCGCGAACAAAACCACGGATGCTGCCAGAATAGGAGGGAGTGGACACCAGAACGGCGACCTTTTCCGCCGGGGCTCGAACGGCCGTCCCGCTGAATGGATATCCGCTGCTCGCATGCGTATCGTATTCCCTCGGAAGCCCGCCGCGAAAAAGCCGGTCGGGCGGAACGCGCGAAAATTTACGGAAAGGATGCCGTGCGCTGCGATAAGAGGGAATGGGGCTGAGCTAATGTTCTTCGGCACCGCGCTGCGGACGGCCCGGCCCCGCACCGGCCGCCCCGACACCGCGCGCCTCGCCACCGTGCGCCTCGACCCTGGCCTTCCCGTTCTGCTGCTGCGCACCGACCGCAACCTCTTCCACCACGGGACGCTCGCGGTGATCCGCAGCCTCGGCCGGGGCGGCGTCCCCGTGCACGCCGTCCTGGAGGGGCGCGCCAACCCGTCGTCCCGCTCCCGCTACCTGTTCCGGGGGCACCCCTGGGGGCCGCCCGTAGAGCGGCCGGACGATCTGCTGGCCCACCTGCGGGCCATCGGCGAGCGGATCGGCCGCCCCGCGCTGCTCGTCCCCATGGACGACGCGGGGGCGATCTTCACCGCCGAGCACGCGGACGGGCTGGACGCCCACTTCGTCTTCCCCCGCCAGGATCCCGCCGCGCCCCGCGGCGTCGCCGACAAGGCGCGGCTGCTGGAGGCGTGCCGGCGGCACGGCGTCCCGTGCCCGCCGAGCCTGATGCCGGAGTCGGCCGCCGACGTCGACGAGGCCGCCGCCGCGTTCGGGCTGCCGCTGATCGCCAAGTGGGCGCGCCCGTGGCGGCTGCGCCCCGGCATGCGCAGCACCACGCTGGTGCCCACCCTCGGCGAACTGCACCGCCTTTTCGCCGCCACCCGCGACCGCACCCCGAACAGGTATGCGGACGGCGCCGCGGCCGGGGGCCCGAACGGTGGCGCGAGCGGCGGAGCGGGCCCGCTGATCCTGCAGCGGCGCATCCCGCCCGCCGGCGGAGACTGGTTCTTCCAGGGCTACTTCGACGAGAACGGCGACTGCCTGTTCGGCGGGGCCGGGCGCAAGCACCTCGCACACCCTCCGCAGGCCGGCCACACGGTCGCGGGGGAGTGGGTGGAGAGCCCCGACCTCGAACGCCTCGCGGTCCGGATCGTCCGGCTGCTCGGCTGCCGCGGCCTCGTCGACCTCGACTTCCGTCTCGACGCGCGCACCGGCGAGTACCACCTGCTGGACTTCAACCCCCGGATCGGGGCGCAGTTCCGTCTCTTCACCGACCTGGACGGCCTCGATCTCGCCCGCGCCATGCACCTGCACAAGTCAGGCCGCCCCATCCCGCCTCCGCGCCCCGCCCACGGCCGCAACCTGCTAGTCGAAAACCACTACCTCGCCCACTCGACCCGCCGCCCACGCCCGGAACCCCCGCCGAGCCTTGGGGTGCCGCCGAGCCCTGAAGCGCCAGCGGGCCTTGCAACACCGGCAAGCGCTGCAACACCGGCAAGCCCTGCAACACCGGCGAGCCTTGGAACACCGGCGAGCCTTGGAACACCGGCGAGCCTTGGAGTCTCGTCGAGCCCCGGAGGACAGGCGGGCCGTGTATCTCTGGCAAGCCCTGGCACGCCGCCGAGCCCCGGAGAACCAGCGGGTCACGTAACGCCGGCAAGCGCTGCAGCACCGGCGAGCCTTGGAACGCCGTCGAGCCCCGGAGTCTCGTCGAGCCCCGGAGGACAGGCGGGCCGTGTATCTCTGGCAAGCCCTGGCACGCCGCCGAGCCCCGGAGAACCAGCGGGTCACGTAACGCCGGCAAGCGCTGCAGCACCGGCGAGCCTTGGAACGCCGTCGAGCCCCGGAGTCTCGTCGAGCCCCGGAGGACAGGCGGGCCGTGTATCTCTGGCAAGCCCCGGCACGCCGCCGAGCCCCGGAGAACCAGCGGGTCACGTAACACCGGCGAGCTTTGAAACACCGGCAAGCACAGAGGCGCCAACGAGTCTTCGAATACCACCGAGTCCCGGAGCGTCGGAGAGTCCTGGAGCTGCGGCGAATTCTGGGACAGCGGTGAGCTTTGAAGCGCCGCCTGGTTTTGGAGCGCAGTCGCATGCCGGGGCGGAGGCGTCTTTCGGGAGCAGGGCGCGGGGGCGGCTCTGGTCGTTGCGGGAGGCCCTCCGGCCGCTGCGGGAGGCCGACGAGTTCGCCTGGTTCGCCGGTGACGACCTGCCGCCCTTCCTCGCCATGGGACGGCGCAGCGCGCTCCGCGCGGTCGAGCGGCTCCGCACCAGGTAACACACGAACACACGGGGGGAATGGAACATGAGCGACTCGGCCAGCGACGTCGTCATCGCGGGCGCCGGGCCCTACGGCCTGTCGACCGCCGCCTACCTGCAGAACATCGGGCTGGACGTCCGGGTCATCGGTGAGCCGATGCGGTTCTGGGACGAGAACATGCCGCTCGGCATGTACCTCAAGTCCGAGCCGGCCGCATCCAGCCTCGGGGCGCCGCAGGCGGGCATGCGGTTCACCGACCGCCATCCGGGCTGGCGGGTCGGGCACCCGATCCCGCTGGAGACGTTCGTGGAGTACGGGCGCTGGTTCGCCGCCGAGGCCGTCTCGGGCACCGAGGACGCGCAGGTCGTGAACGTCGAGCAGCGGGGGGCGGGCGGCTACCGCGTCACGCTCTCGTCGGGCGAGACGATCGCGGCGCGCGCGGTGGTCGTGGCCGTCGGCGTCGGGCCGTTCGCGCACCTCCCCGACCAGCTGGCGGGGATGCCGTCCTGGCTCGTCTCGCACAGCAGCGCCCACAGCGACCTCGGCCTGTTCGCGGGCAAGGAGGTCGCGGTCGTCGGCGCCGGTCAGTCCGCGCTGGAGACGGCGGTGCTGCTGGCCGACGCGGGAGCGCGGCCGCACCTGATCGCCCGGCGGCGCGTCCTGGACTGGAACACCGTCCCCGAGGAGAACCGGCCGCTGCGCTCCAGGCTGCTGGAGGGCCCGAGGTCCGGGCTCGGCACCGGCTACCGGACGTGGGTGTGGGCCGAGCGGCCGGGGCTCGTCCGGTACCTGCCGGAGCGGACCCGGCAGCGGATCGTCCGCGAGACGCTCCCGCCGGCGGGCGCCTGGTGGCTGCGCGACCGGCTGGACGAGCGGATCCGCGTCTCGACCGGCCGCCGCCTCGCCAAGGCCGTAGAGCAGGACGACGGCATCGCCCTCACCACGACCGACCACGACGGGCGCCGCCTCGTCACGGAGGTGGAGCACGTCATCGCCGCCACCGGGTTCGTCCCCGACCTGGAGCGGCTCGCCCTGCTCTCGCCGGAGCTGCGCGGCCGCATCGCGACCCGGCTCGGCGCGCCGGTGCTCAGCCGGGACTTCGAGGCCTCGACGCCCGGGCTCTACTTCGCCGGCCTCGCCGCCGCGTACACCTTCGGGCCGGTCATGCGGTTCGTGCACGGCTCCGACTTCGCCGCGCGGCGGATCGCGCACCACATCGTCCGGCGGACGCCGCGCGTGCGCGTCCCGGTGGGCCGGCCGACCGGGCTGCTGGAGCCGGGCGCCTCCCAGCGGTAGAAGAATCCTCCTCCGGCCGGCGGGCGCGCCCAGGGCGCCCGCCGGCTTTCGGTCTTCCGGAAACGGCCGGGCGCCCTACGTCCACGGCGGGCGCGCCCGGCGGCGGGCGCGCTCGGCCTTGGCGACGGCCACGGACCACTCCAGGCGCGAGTACAGCGTCCACGCGCCCGACCGGCCGCGCCTCGGCGGCGCGCTCTGACCGGTGGAAACGCCGGAGAGCAGGATGAGGTCGGCGTCGGCGCGGGTGACGAACCGGCGGGTCTCGCGGCGGGGGCGGTGGGACCGCGCGGGCAGCAGGCGCGCCATCGCGGACGAGGGATCGATCATCGCAGGCTCCTCGGTGGGGATGGTGCGGGAGTGACCGTCCGTTCACTGAATGTAGCGCACGGATACCGTCCACCATGCTTCTCCCGGACGTCCGGCGAGCGGGCGGGGCCTGGCGGTGCCGCCAGGGCACCGGATCCCCGAGGTGAGCGCCTGCGTCCCCACAAAAAGAAAGAGCCTGGCAAAACGAACGACAGGGCCCCGGAAACCGGCCGCGACAAAAGGCGGATCAATGTCAGGGTAAATGATGGGGAGACACGGCGGAAGCCGAAGCAATGGCTCCTTGATCGCCTCCATCGCGGTGCTACGTTCATGCCGTCCGGGACGACCGGGCCCAGAAAACAGGCCTTGACAGGTCGCGGCGACGAGGGGAAACGGCTGTGCATTCAGTGCCGATCCACCGCGGGGTCAATCGCCCGCAGGGTCGGCCGCGGCACGCCCTCCTTCCCTTTCTGGCGCGGCTGGCGGCCATCGCGGGCTTCGCGTTCGCCGGCTGGCTCGTGCTCTCCGCGCTGACCCATTCCGCGTTCGCCGCCGAGCGTGCCGAGCAGACCGATCGACCCGCCGCCGCCCCCGACGCTCCGGGTCATGGCGCCCCGGGTCACGGCGCCCCGGACGTCACTCCCGGGCGGGTCCGGAACGTCGAGAGTCCGATCGGTGCCGTCTCCGGCGCCGTCCGTGGTGCCGTTCCCGGCGCCGTCTCCGGCGGTGTGGGGGAGATCGGCGGCCACCCCGTCCGGTACCTCCGGGCGCGGCAGCAGGACGTGCTCGACGGTAAGGACCGGGCCGTACGCCATGTGGTGAACGTGGTCGACGAGGCGGGTGCACCGCAGGTGGGCGGTCTTCTTCAGGGCCATCCCGTCCTCGCGGGCATCGTCGACCCGGCGACGGAGCGGCAGCCCCTTCTGCACGGCGGTCTCCCGTCCGACGCCCAGCAGGCGCCCGAAGCGCAGCCGGGGCCCGAGGCTGCCCAGCCCGATGCCGAGCAGGCGCGGGACAAGGCGGCGCACGCCGCGAAGGCGCACGCCCGGTACGCCCGCGTCCCGCTCACGGCGACCGCGGGCGTGCCGGCGCAAGAGCGCGCCGACCTCTGCCCCGACTGCGGGGGCGACCACCGCTCCCCGTCGCCCGACCCGGCGCTGCCGTCCGGTCCGGACGGTTCGCGCGGCGGCGGCTCGCCGGGCGGGCACCAGTTCGCCCCGGTCGCCGACCTGCTGAACAACCGGTACCCGGCGGCGCCGTCCGCCGCGGACACGGGGACCTTCCGCCGCACGGCGCTGAGCGACGTGGCCGCGCCCGGCGGCCCGTCCATCGTCCCCGACTAGGGACCCCGCCCGGCCGTGAACGGCCGGCTCCCGGCGGCCGCGTGCGCGACGCACGCCGCCCGCCCTCACCTGGATCTTTCCAGAACGCAGATCTCTCCCGGAACGGGATCTTTCCCGGAACGCAGATCTTTCCCGCAACGCAGATCTTTCCCGGACGGCACGGCCGCGCATGGCCGCTGCCAGGGCTGCGCCCACCCGCACGGTGCCGCGCAGCGATCACCACCGATCAACGATTCGCAACGAACCGACAGGAGCAATACATCATGCGCATCTGGTCCAGGAACACCGGCCGCGCCGCCCTGGTGGCCGCGAGCGCCCTCGCCGTCGGAGCCGCCTTCACCACCTCGGTCCCGGCCATCGCCGTCGAGGGCGCGTACGGCGGCGCACACGGCGGCTCGCACGACGTCCGCAGCGTCAACATGACGAGCACCGGCAACTTCGGGCTGCTGAACGGCAACCAGGTGTTCGCGCCGATCAGCATGCCGATCAACGTGTGCGGCAACGCCCTCGCGATCGGCGGGATCGCCCGCGCCAAGTGCAAGGGCGGCGCGTTCATCAAGGAGGGCGACCACAAGCACGGCCACAAGCACGGGCACGAGCACGGCCACGAGCACGGGCACAAGGAATGCCACGAGCACTGCAAGAAGCACGGCCACGGGCACAAGCACTGCGACAAGCACGGTCACGAGCACGGGTACAAGCACTGCCACGAGCACAAGCACTGCCACGAGCACAAGCACTGCCACGAGCACGGGCACAAGCACTGCGACAAGCACGGTCACGGGCACGGCCATGGGCACGGCGACGTCCGCAGCGTGAACATGACCACCGCCGGCAACTTCGGGCTGCTCAACGGAAACCAGGTGTTCGCGCCGATCAGCATGCCGATCAACGCGTGCGGCAACGCCCTCTCGCTGTTCGGCTTCGCGGAGGCGGAGTGCAAGGGCGGGGCGGGCATCGTGAGGGAGCACGGACACGAGGAGCACGGGCACAAGGGGCACCCGCACTGCTGCCACGCTCCGAAGAAGAAGCCGTGCAAGCACAAGCACCGTCCGGCGGGCAAGCACAAGAAGCTGCCCTCGACACTGCGCGCGGATGGCTCCCGCACGGCGAACGCCGCCCCGAACCAGCGCATCGCCGACGCCGCTCCGAACCACCGCGGTGCCGGCACTGCGCCGAACCAGCGCAGCGCGGCCCCTCTGCCCGCACTGAAGAGGCTCCTGAACAAGATCACGGGTGCCGTGAAGCTGCCCGGCGGGGAGGCGCAGCCCGGCCAGACCGGATCGACGGCGCCCGTGGGCCAGGACGCGCCCGCCACCCTCGGCTCTCAACTCACGCACTGAGCACGCGTCGGCCTGGGTGACGACCCGCGGCCGATGAACGGCGGAGAAGGGGCGGCAGACGTGTCGCCCCTTCCCACGCCGACACGACCCGACAGCCGACACGACCCCGGCAGCCGACATGCCCCGGTGCGACCCGACGCGGTGCCGGCGTGACCGCGATGGCGGCGCGGCCCTGCTGGCGGGACAGGCCTGATGCCGGGGGCGGTCTCGATTGATGGAGAGGGAATCATGCTCGACCGAAGGGCCTTGTGCGCGGCGGCTCTCGTCGCGGGCTGCGCTGTGCCCGTCCTCGGCGTTCCCGGGGCGCATGCCGCTCCGGTGGCGGGCTCCGGCCGTGCGGCGGTCGCCGGTTCGGCGGTGGTCGCCGCGGCGCGGCCGCGGGCCGGGGCGGTGATCGCGCAGATCCGGATCAGGCGGATGCGGCTGAAGACGAGCGTCAGGCAGGGCGTCGGCGCGGCGGTGCTGCGGCGCGGCGTCGGCCACTATCCGGGGACGGCGCTGCCCGGGAAGGAGGGCAACACCGTCCTGCTCGGCCACCGCACGACCTGGCTGCACCCGTTCAACCGGCTCGACAGGATGCGGCGCGGTGACCGGATCGTCCTGCGCGTGGGCCGCGCGTCCTACGTGTACAGGGTGCGGGCCAAGCGCGTCATCGACCCGAGGGACCGGCGCGCCCTGGAAGCGGTGCCGTTCAAGCGGGCCAGCGAGCCCCACGGCAAGTACGTCACGCTCATCACCTGCACGCCGAAGGGCTCCGACCGGCACCGCCTCGTCGTCGTCGGCAAGATCGACTCCGGGCGCTGACCTCCGCGGCGCGCTCGTCCGCGGCCGGAGGCCGGGCCGGCGCGCCGCCGCTCGGCTCAGCGCCTGCCGTAGAGCGCGATCAGCCCCTCGTAGTCGCCCTTGCCGAGGGTGGTGGGCCCGTCGTCGCAGGACCTGAGGAACGGCGTCATCGCGAGCCCGGCGTGCTCGGTGCCCTCGACGTGGGCGAGGCCGAAGACGTGGCCCGCCTCATGGGTCGCGACCCCCTCGGCGGAGTAGTTCCCCGCCGGGCAGCTCCCGCCCGTCCACCACCGCTTGCCCTGCGCCTGGACCGCCATGTCCGTCTCGACCGTCGTCGGGCCGTTGAACCACGCGCAGGTCGCCGCGAGGACGGGGGTGTCCGCGTTCGGCATGGCCAGCCAGCCGAACGTGTTGACCCCGTCCCGGGTCCCGCAGGTGGCGCCGCCCGTCACGTTCGGCCGCCGGTTGGTCTCCCCCGCGTAACGTTCGGTCACGGCGGGCGGCGGCGTGAAGCGGCCCGCGCCCGTGCAGTCGGTCCGGGCGCCGGCCATGTTGGCGACGCCGTCGGCGATGGGCTTCCTCGGCAGCCTGGCCGCGCCCGCGTAGTAGTTCCACCGGACGGCGGTGCCCTTCGGCCACTTGCTGGGTTCGGGACGGTACGCGTCGTCCTTGCATCCGTCCGACGGCGCCCGGAATCGGCGGGGCCTGCCCGCCGGCTCCCGCCCGGCGTGCGTGCCGATGCTGATCTCACCCGCCCGGTCGTCCACCTCGATGCGCAGCTCGGCGCCGCCGTCGGTGCGCAGCGTGTGCGCCACCAGGGACGTCCCGTCGGACGGGACGACCGCCGCGAGCCCGTTCGCGCCGCGCACCGTCCGGCCGCGCAGGTCGCAGTCGGCGATCTTGATCTTCTGCGGCATCGTGCGGGCCGTGAGCATCCCGCCGGGCCTGCACCAGGTGGGCGGGCGCCGGACCGGCGCGGCCCCGGCCTCCGTGAACGACGTGCACGCCAGGACGGCGGACGCCGCGGCCGCAACCGCGACGGGCCCCGTCCATGGCCGCCGCACCGCTCGTGAAATGTCGCGCATATCGGTTCTCCGAATGTGTGGAAGCGTTGCTCGGAGTCTTCGCGCGGAGCGGGGTGATAAAAACCGCAATCGGATAAAATGATCACCATATCGACAAAGGCGTCATTCGGGAATTGGGCGCTTCCGGATATATGCGGAGAAAGCGGGCTGCGAGGGACGCTGGCGTGCGCGGCAAGAACTTGGTAAATCGTTCCCCATAACTCTGCAAACACGTTTATAGCGACCCTATCCGGAAAAGCAGCAGGTAATGCGGCAACTCGGGATCAAATAGAACACTGCTACCGAGTGGCGGGCACCGCCTCCCCCCTGCCCCCCGCCGTCCGGGAGCGTTCACGGAAGCGGAGGTGCTCAACGTGCAGACGCAGACACAGGTGCGGGAGCTCATGGGCATGAGCGTGACCGACACCCATGGGACGAAGGTCGGCACGGTCAAGCAGGTCTACCTCAACGACGACTCCGGGGCCCCGGAGTGGGTGACCGTGCACACTGGCTGGTTCGGAATGCGTGAGAGCTTCGTCCCGCTGTCCGGGGGCCGCAAGGGCCAGGACACTCTGCAGGTCCCCTACGACAAGGAGACCATCAAGGGCGCGCCGAACGTCGATGCCGACGAGCACCTTTCGCATGCGCAGATCGTGGACCTGTACAGGCACTACGGCGTGCGTCCCCCGGCCGGCCGCCGCACCGGCGGGGAGACGGGCACGTCCGAGACGACCGAGAGCGCGCGCACGGCCGGCACCACCGAGACGAGTGAGACCACCCGCCCCGCGGGCACCGCCCCGCCGAAGGGCGCCGCCGAGACCGCGGGCACGGCCGGAACCGGCGCTGCGGAGACCGGAGGCCGTGCCGAGGCCGCCGGCAGTGCGAACCCCCCAGGGCCGACGGGTCCTGCGGGTATGGCCGTCCACCCCGAGCGCGGCAAGCGCGGTGCGGCCGGCGAGCGGGCCCCCGGGCGGACCATGCCGCCCCAGTCGGCGCGCGAGGGCGCGGAAGCGCCGATGACCGAGATCACCCGCTCCGAGGAGCAGATGCGCATCGGCACCGAGCGGCACGAGGCCGGCCGCGTCCGGGTGCGCAAGTGGATCGAGACCGAGATGGTCGAGCAGACGATCCCGGTCTCGCACGAGGAGATCCGGATCGACCGGGAGCCCATCACGGGCGGCGGCCCGGACCCGAAGGTGACCATCTCCGAGGCCGACCAGGAGATCATCCTTTACGAGGAGCGCGCGGTCATCACCAAGGAGACCGTGCCGGTCGAGCGCGTCCGGCTCCGCACCGAGCAGGTGCAGGACGAGCAGACGGTGCGCGGCGAGCTCCGCAAGGAGCGCATCGAGGTCACGCGTGACGACGGCGCGCGCGGCCCCCACCTGGAGGAGCGAGGTGAGGGCGGCAGCCCGTCCGCGTGACCCGATCCTGAGCCACCCCGGATGACGGCGCGCCCCGTCGGCCGATTCTCACCCGCCGGCCGACGGGGCGCCCGTCCCGGCGCGTGCCGCGAGGCCGCCGGTGGCCGGGTGTGGTCAGCGGGGGTGGTGTGGCGGAGCCTTCAGGGGCGTCCGCCCGCTTCTCGATGCCTGCGTCCACTTCTCGGGACGCGGTGGCCGGGTGGGCGGGGGATGTGCGGGCCCACCCGTGCGAGCGGCTTAGTTCGGCCCATGATTCAACTTGTGAATTTAGTACCCGTCAAGCCCTCTTCCATGATTTCCACAAGGCGGCGGCCGGTGCTGTGAAGATCCATTGACAGCCGGCCGGGCGCCGGGGGAGGTTCCAGATGACGTCGCCGGCGCAGGGGTCATGGCCGTCCGGGCGAGCCATGACCCCGGCGTCCGGCCGCGCGCGGTCCGCCGGGCCGCGCGGCGTCCTTCGGAGCGACCCAGGAGGGACGAGTTGCCACACTCCCACAGACGTGTCATCGCCACCCGGATCGGGCGATCACTGGTCGCGCTCGCGACCGTCGCCGCCCTGCCGTCGGCCGTGGCGGCGCAGCCCGCGCTGGCCGAGGCGCCCCAGCGGGCCCCCTACCTGAACCCGCGGCTCCCCGTCGCGCAGCGGGTGCAGGACCTGCTCGGCCGCATGACGCTGCAGGAGAAGGTCGGCCAGATGACGCAGGCCGAGCGCGGCGCCGTCGACGGCGACCGCGACCAGATCACGAAGCTGGCCCTCGGGTCGGTGCTGTCCGGCGGCGGATCGGTGCCCGCCGACAACACCCCCGCGGGCTGGGCGGACATGGTCGACGCCTACCAGTCCAAGGCGCTCGCCACCCGCCTGAAGATCCCGCTGCTGTACGGGATCGACTCGGTGCACGGCCACAACAACCTCGTCGGCGCCACCGTCTTCCCGCACAACATCGCGATGGGCGCGACCCGCGACCCCGGCCTCGTCCGCCGGGAGGAGCAGATCACGGCCATGGAGACGAGGGCGACCGGACCCCAGTGGGCATTCGCCCCCTGCGTCTGCGTCACCCGCGACCTGCGGTGGGGACGCGCGTACGAGAGCTTCGGCGAGGACCCGCGGCTCGTCATCCAGATGGAGACCGGCCTGGAGGGCTTCCAGGGACGGCGCAAGAGCGACCTGGCCACGAACCGGCACGTCCTGGCGTCCGCCAAGCACTACGCGGGCGACGGCGACACGAAGTTCGGGTCGTCCACCAGCGGGACGTACACGATCGACCAGGGCGTCACCGTCACCGACCGCAAGCACTTCGCCGCGGTCGACCTCGCCCCCTACGTCGTGGCGGTCAAGAAGTACGGCGTCGGCAGCATCATGCCGTCGTTCTCCAGCGTGGACTGGAAGGAGGACGGCGTCGGCAACCCGGTCAAGATGAGCGCGAGCAAGGAGCTGCTGACCGACGTCCTCAAGCAGAAGATCGGGTTCGACGGCTTCCTCATCAGCGACTGGGAGGCCATCCACCAGATCCCGGGCGACTACGCCACGCAGGTCCGCACGTCCGTGAACGCCGGCATGGACATGTTCATGGAGCCCTACAGCGCGCCGCAGTTCGTCCAGACGCTGCTCGCGGAGGTGCAGGCGGGCCGCGTGCCGATGGCGCGGATCGACGACGCGGTCGGCCGGATCCTGAAGGCGAAGTTCGAGCTCGGCCTGTTCGAGCGCCCCTACACCGACCGGAGCAACGCCAAGACGATCGGGTCGCCCGAGCACCGCGCGGTCGCTCGCGAGGCCGTCGCCAAGTCGCAGGTCCTGCTGAAGAACTCCGGGAACGCGCTGCCGCTGAGGAAGAACCAGCGGATCTACGTGGCCGGGACCAACGCCGACGACATCGGCAACCAGGCCGGCGGCTGGACGGTCACGTGGCAGGGCTCGTCCGGCGACATCATCCCGGGCACGACGATCCTGGACGGCATCAAGCAGAACTCGTCCCACGTCACCTACAGCGAGGACGCCTCGGCGCCCACCGCCGGCAGTGACGTCGGCATCGTGGTGGTCGGCGAGACGCCCTACGCGGAGGGCGTCGGCGACGTCGGCAACGGCCACACGCTGAACCTGTCCGACGCGGACAAGGCCGCGATCGACAAGGTCTGCTCGGCGATCAGGACCTGCGTCGTCCTGGACGTCGCCGGACGCCCGCAGATCGTCACCGACCAGCTGCCGAAGACGGACGCGTTCGTCATGTCCTGGCTGCCGGGCAGCGAGGGCGCCGGCGTCGCGGACGTCCTGTTCGGCAAGCGCCCGTTCACCGGCAGGCTGTCGGTGACCTGGCCCACCGGCGAGGGCCAGGAGCCGATCAACGTCGGCGACCGGGACTACCGGCCGCTGTTCCCCTACGGCTACGGCCTGAAGACCCGCGTCCGCGGCTGACGGACGTCCCGCCGGGGGCCGGTCGCCCGCCCCACCCCCAGGGCGGCCGGCCCCCTCGGGCAGCCGTGCGGGTCACGGACCCGCAGGTCACGGCCACCGTGCTCCCCGGCCCGTTTATCCCGTTTCCCACGGGTGAGGCTGCTTCCAGCGCCCGACTGGCGGAGCGCGAAGGGAGAGCGGGTGGAACGGGAGCCGCGGGTGGCGTTCGTCCTCGGGGGCGGAGGCGTGCTCGGCGCGCACGAGGTCGGCATGCTCCGGGCGCTGCGGGAGACCGGCGTGCGCCCCGACCTCGTCGTCGGGACGTCCATCGGCGCGCTCAACGGCGTGCTCGTCGCGGCCGGACCGGACGCGGCGGTCGAGCGGCTCACCAGCCTGTGGTCGGACGAGTCCGTCCGCGAGGTGTTCGGCTCACCCTTCATCTCCCGGCTGTGGCGGCTGGCCCGGTCCGGTACCCACCTGCACTCGAACGAGCCGCTGCGCCGCATGCTGGACGAGCTGCTCCCCGTCCCGTCGTTCGAGGAGCTGGAGATCCCGTTCCAGTGCGTCGCCGCGGGGATCGAGACCGCGATGGCGCACTGGTTCACCGAGGGCCCGCTGGTCCCGGCGGTGCTCGCGTCGTCGGCCGCGCCGGGGCTGCTGCCGCCCGTCCGGATCGGGGAGCGGCACTACTACGACGGCGGGCTCGTCCACAGCATCCCGGTGAGCCGGGCCGTCATGCTCGGCGCCACCGAGATCTACGTCCTGCACGTCGGGCGGATCGAACGCGACCTCGCGCCCCCGCGCTGGCCCTGGGAGGTCGGCCTCGTCGCGTTCGAGATCGCGCGCCGGCACCGGTTCTTCGAGGAGATGGCGACCCTCCCGGAGGGCCTGACCGTCCACGTCATGCCCGCCGGGGCCAGGTCGCAGAAGGCCGGAGTCGACCTCACCCAGGTCCGCTACAGGAACGCGTCCGGAATCCGGGGTCACATCGAACGCGCCTATCAGGCATCGTTGGAGTATCTGAAAGAACGAGCGTGAGATGCTGCCACCCCGAATCGTGCGCCGCCTGGTGTGCACGCCGCTGCTGTTCCTCCTGACCCTCCTGGTCGTGGTGCTGTTCCCGGTCGCCTATGCGGTGGCGTATCTGGCCGGACGCGAGCGGAAGCGGGCCCTGCGCCTGCTGTTCTTCACCCTCACGTGGGGGACCCGGGAGACGTCGGCCGTCCTGGAGTGCGGATGGCTGTGGGTCCGCGGCCGCGCCCGCGACGACCGGAACTACGACATCATCGGCCGCTATGTCGGCGCCCTCTACGCGTCGGCGCAGCGGCGGCTCGGCCTGGACGTCGAGGTGGACGGCACGTGGGACGGCTCCGGCGGCGACCGCCCCCTGATCGTGCTCAGCCGGCACGCGGGACCGGGCGACGCGCTCCTGATCGTCCACCACCTGCTGAGCGAGTACCGGCGCCGCCCCCGCGTGGTCATGAAGGCGATGCTCCAGCTGGACCCCTGCATCGACATCGTCGCCAACCGGGTGCCGAACGTGTTCGTCACCCCGGGCGGCGCCGCCGACGCCGTCGGCCGACTCGCCGAGGGCCTCGGCGGACGCGAGGCGCTGCTGATCTTCCCCGAGGGCGGCAACTTCTCGCCGGAGCGCCGCCGCCGCGCGATCCGCCGGCTGAGCCGGATGAAGCGCGCCGAGGAGGCGACCCGCGCCGCCGCGATGCGCAACGTCATGCCGCCGCGCCCCGGCGGCGTGCTGGCCGCGCTCGAATCCGCCCCCACCGCCGACGTGGTGTTCGTCGCGCACTGCGGGCTCGACCACATGGCCACCGCCGGGGACATCTGGCGGCGCGTCCCGCTGACCGGCCCCGTCCGCGCCCGCTGGTGGCGCGTCCCCGCCGAGGACATCCCCGGCGACCGCGACGCCCGCGTCCGCTGGCTCTACGAGAACTGGGAGCGCGCCGACGCGTGGATCAGCACGCAGCGAGCCCCGGCGCCCAAGTGACATCATGGACACAGTGACATCATGGACGCATGGGCGATGAGGGGTCCGTGCGGGTCGATCTGTGGATCTGGTCCGTTCGGCTGCTGAAGACCCGCTCGATGGCGACGACCGCGTGCCGGGCGGGGCATGTCCGCGTGAACGACGAGCGCGCCAAGCCGTCCACCGCGGTCAAGCCCGGCGACGTCGTCCGGCTCCGCCATGACGGGCGGGAGCGGATCGTCGTCGTGCAGAAGATCGTCCGCAAGCGGGTCGGCGCGCCCGCCGCCCAGGAGTGCCTGATCGACAAGAGCCCGCCCCCGCCGCCGCGCGAGGCGCTCATCCCGGTCGGCCGCCGGGATCGCGGCGCGGGCCGCCCCACCAAGCGCGACCGCCGCGAGCTCGAACGCATCCTCGACCGCTACCGCATCCTGAACAACCCGCCGGAGGACGAGTAGCGGCGAGGCGGGCGAATCAGGGCAGGCCGGGTCAGGGGCCCGCTCCGAAGCGGCGTTCGGACTCCAGCGCAGACGCCACGTCCCGCGGATAGGCGCTCCGCGCCCAGAGCAGCAGCAGGCCGTTGGCCGCCAGCGGCAGCAGCGCCAGCAGGAACACCCGGTCCAGGCCGACCGCCGCCTCCCCGCCGTCCCCGAGCACACCCGACAGCCAGCCGAACAGCACCGGTGCCGCCGCCTCCCCGGACATGCGCACGATCGTCCGGATGGCCTCCGCGCGCCCCCACAGCCGGAAGTGGACGACGTCCAGCCGCACCGCGTCCAGCGGGGGGTTGGCCGCGGCCAGCGCGGCGGCGCCGAGCGCGAACAGCGGCAGCGCGATCAGTGCCTGCTCGGTGAGCAGGCCGGGCAGGAAGAGCAGCGCCGCCACGGCGAACGCCACGGTCGGCACGTCGACCCGTGCGTTCAGCGCGCCGCCGCGCAGGAGCCGGTCGGACAGCCGTCCGCCGACGAGCACCCCGGCGAACGCGGCCACGCCGAGGGCCAGCAGGAACGCCGACAGGCCGCCCCGCCCGACCGCGTACCGGTCCAGCACGAACACCATCCCGAACGTGCGCAGCCCGGAGAAGAAGAAGTAGCCGGCCGCGGACGCCAGGATGATGATCACGTTCGTCCGGATGGTGAGCACGTGCCGGGCCGCCTGGAGCAGCGTCAGGCGCTCGGGGTCGGTGGTGAGGACGTTCCTCGGGTCCGGCTCCACGCCGGCCGCCTGCACCTGCCGCTGCGCGAGCTCCTCTCCGCCGCGTCCGCCGGAGGGCGCCTGCGCGCCGCGCTCCGGCTCGGCCAGCATCCACCACAGCAGCGCGGCGAGGACGAACCCCAGCGCCGCGACGAACCAGAACGCCACCCGCCAGCTCAGGAACGCGGCGATGTTGCCGCCGGCGAGGAGCCCGAACCCGACCCCGACCAGCTCGCCGGCGAGGACGCGCCCGTACGTCGCGGCCCGTTCCTCCGGCGGGAACAGGTCCCCGATCAGCGACGCCACCGTGGGCCCCGCCGTCGCCGTCACGGCGCCCAGCGCCACCCGCGACGCCAGCAGCGACTCGAACGAGTCCGCCAGCCCGCCGACGACCATCGCGAGGCTCCACAGCACCACGCTTCCCGCCAGCAGCGGCACCCGCCGCACCCGGTCGGTGAGCTGCCCCACCGGCACCGTCGCGACCGCGCCGACCGCCGCCGGCGCGGCCGTCAGCACCCCGACCTGCGTGTTGGTGACGTGCAGGGACTGCCGCAGTTCGTGGACGATCGCCCCGATCACCCCGGCGTCCGCCGCGTTCAGCGCCATGACGCAGGCCATCAGCACGACGACGTGAGCCTTGCCGCGGCCCCCCAGCCGGTCCGCCAGCGCGGTTCTCATCTGCCTCCACGGCCGCGGGGTCGGCGCCGGTGCCACCCGGCGTCACCGCCCGTGCGCGACCCGGGTATGTGCGGCCGGGCCGCGGACTCGATGACCTCGTATTCCGCCCCCGGCGCCCCGCCGGGGCGTCAGTCCGCTCTCGCGCCGGGGGCGGGGGCGATGAGCGCGTACATCATCAGGACGCACAGCGCGATGGTCAGCACCGACCAGATCGGGAACGCGGCCAGGAACGCCAGGTGCCCGAGGGCGGCGAGGAAGGCGAAGACGATGCCGATCACCCGCGCCCACATCTGCCCGGCCAGGACCCCGAAACCGATGATGATCTGCAGGGCGCCGAGAGTGAGCCAGAACACCCCCCACGCGGTGAAGTCGAACACCAGGATCTGGCCGGAGTTCGCGACGTAGTAGTCGTCCTTGAACAGGGCCACCACCCCGTCGATGACGTTGAAGGCGCCCACCACGAGGGAGAGGATCCCCGCGAAGGCGAGCCATCCGGAGATCTGGTAGTCCTGGCGGCTCGGGGTCGCCCGACCCCCGTGGGTCATTCTCGTCGTCATGGGACCTCCTGATCGAGCTGCGAGTTCATGCTGTGAAGTCCCCTTTGTCGGATCATGGGGAACCGGGTCGCCGAGGCATTTGAACGCCCCTTGAGGCAAACGTGGGATGGGCGTGCCCGTGGATGACCAAGCCGCCTACGCGGGCTGCGCGAGCTCGGCGACGATGCGCTCGATCTCCCTGAGCGCGTAGCCGGCGATGGCCCGCTGACCCGCCTCGGCGTCCTCGCGGGTCTCCTCCAGGTCGCCCAGGACGACGATGTTCTCGTCGTTCAGCGTCGTCGCGGGCGCGGTGTAGTTGAAGCTTCCGGCGATCACCAGCCGCTCGTCCACGACCATCAGCTTGTGGTGCACCTTCCGCACCCCGGTGCCCGGCCTGTTCGCGAACAGCTTCACCCCGGCGGCCTTCAGCGGCTCGGTCGCGGCCCACGCCTGGACGCCCTGCCCGTGGTCCAGAACCCCGCGGATCCGCAGCGACGGGGCGAGCCGGATCATGGTGTCGTCGATGCCGGACGAGCGGGCGAAGGTGAACATCGCGAAGTCCACGCTCGCCGACGCCTTGAGCATCTGCTTCATGATCTCCATCTCGGGCCCGTGCCGGGGTGCGAACAGCGGCTTCACGCGGACCCCGCCCAGCCGGAACTCCGCCGGACGCGCCTCGGCCCGCTCGTGCAGGGCCCCGAACGTCCCCGACCGCATCCGCAGGAACTCCTCCAGGTAGAGGGAGGAGGCCCGCTGCCCCCGCAGCACCACCACGTGGTTGAGGTTGTTGCCCGCCTTGCCTCCGCTGCCGGCCCCCGCAGGGTTGGTGCCGGTATCGGTGAGCGTGAAGTTCGCCGACCCGGTCAGCACCGCCGCCGTCGACTCCCCCTCGTCCCGCACGATGAACTTCTGGTGGAAGATCGCCGGGTTCAGGTCGGTGACGAGGTCGACCCCCGCCCGCAGCAGCGCCGCGTAGATGAGCCGGTTCTCCTCGTTGGGCCCCGCCGCCGCCCACGGGTCCGCGAGGGGCCGCTCCTCCCGCAGGTAGTCCCCCTCCAGGATGATCTGCACCCGCACCCCGGCCGCCCGAGCCGTCAGGACCGCCTCCGCGATCCCCCGGGAGTCCAGCTCCTGGACCGCTATGCGCAGCGTGTGCCGCGCCCCGCCGATGAACTCCCGGACCACCGCGTCGAGATCGTCGGGCCCGCCCAGCGACGTCGGACCCGCGAACAACTCGATTCCGCCCACGCGAACCGGCATAACATCCCCCAAATCCGACCATCTGCTGACAGTTTTCCCCTGTCCGCCTCCTCCGCTCACCATCGGCGAGGCCACCACCGGCCCAATTCGTGCAGTGGTCATTGTGCAAGAGTTGTTGTGCAAGAGGCTTTGCGCATGTGAGGATGAGCGCGTGATCGATTCGGACGACGTGCCCAAGGTGACCGACTCCCGGGTGCTGGCCGCGATGTCGCATCCGCTCCGCCGGCGCCTCATGGACGTGCTCAAGGTCTACGGGCCGTCCACAGCGAGCGTCCTCGCCGACCGGACCGACCAGGCCGTGGCCAACATCAGCCACCACGTGAAGGTGCTCGCCGCCGCGGGCCTGATCGCGGAGGCGCCGGAACTCGCCCGGGACCGCCGCGAACGCTGGTGGCGGCTCGCCGCGCCCGAGCTCCGCTGGGTGACGGGCGACTTCGACGACGACCCGTCCCGTCAGGCGGTGGCCGACGCGGCGGTCTCGCTCGGCCTCGACCGCCAGATCGGCCTGGTCCGCGCCTGGCACGCCGTCCGGGAGCAGCGGGCGGCGTGGAACGGCGCGGCCTTCTCCGTCGACAAGTGGCTGCACCTGACCCCCGCCGAGCTGGGCGAGCTCGAGCAGGAGATCCTCGCCGTGCTCGACCGGTGGGAGCGGCGGGACGTCCCCGACGACGGGCAGGACCGCGAGCCGGTCTTCCTGTTCGCCCACGGGGTCCCGGCGGAGCCGTGACCGTCCTCGCCCCGGCGCCCCGCGGCCTGCGCCGGCGCCGCGACTTCCGGCTGCTCTGGACCGGCCAGGCCACCGGCAAGCTGGGCAGCAGCGTCACCGGCGTGGCGCTTCCGCTGGTCGCGGTCGCCGTCCTCGACGCGGGCACCTTCCAGGTGGCGCTGCTCTCGGCCGCGGCCTGGCTGCCCTGGCTGCTCATCGGCCTCCCGGCGGGCGCCTGGGTGGACCGCCTTCCCCGCCGGCCGGTGATGCTGGCGTGCGACGTGACGGCCCTGCTGCTCTTCCTCAGCGTCCCGGTGGCCGCCTGGCTCGACCGGCTGACGATCGCCCAGCTGTCGGCCGTCGCACTGGGCGCCGGGTGCACGGGCGTGTTCTTCCAGACGGCCTACCAGGTCTACCTGCCGTCCCTGCTGGAGCGTGACGAACTGGCCGAGGGCAACGCCAAGGTGCAGGCGACCGAGGCCGCCGCCCAGGTGGGCGGCCCTGGCGTGGCAGGCCTGGTCACCCAGCTCGCGGGCGCGGTGAACGCGCTGCTCATCGACGCGGCGAGCTACCTCGTCTCGACCCTGTGCCTCCTGGCCGTCCGGACCCGCGAGTCCCGCCCCGCCCGCGTGCGGCGCGGGTCGCTGCGCGAGGAGATCGCCGAGGGCCTCCGGTTCGTGGCCGGCGATCCCTACCTCCGGGTGCTGACGCTGTTCTCGGCCGCCAGCAACGTCTGCCTGTTCGGATACCAGTCGATCCTGGTCGTGTTCCTGGTCCGCGAGGTGGGCGTCACCCCGGGCATGGTGGGGGCCCTCGCCGCCGCGGCGAGCCTGGGCGCCGTCGCCGGCGCCGCCGCGGCCCCCGTCCCGTCCCGGCGCTTCGGTTCGGCGCGCACCCTGCTCGCCGCCGAGATCGGCGCGGCGCCGTTCGGCCTGCTGATCCCCCTCACCGCACCGGGAGCCGGACTGCTGCTGACCGTCGCCGGCGGGTTCGTCATCGCGGCTGGAGTCGCGGCGGGCAACGTCATCAAGGGCAGCTTCCGCCAGACCTACAGCCCGCGCGCCCTGCTCGGCCGGATCACGGTGACCATGCAACTGGTCAGCTACGGCACCATCCCGCTCGGCGCCCTCCTGGGCGGCGCCCTGGGCACCGCCTTGGGCGTCCGCCCCGCCATGTGGATCAGCACGGGCGGCCTGGCCCTCACGGGCCTGATCCTCCTGACGGGCCCTCTCCGCCACCACAGGGATCTGCCGTCCCACCCCGTCTGAGTGGGGTTTCAGCCGCCGGGTTTGCGTGCCAGGACGAGCCGCCCCCGCGGAGTGCCGTCCTCGCGCGTGCCCAAGGCCGTCAGGGGGACGGTCGTCACGGTGAACCCGGCGGCCGCCAGGTCGCTGCGGAGCGCGTGCAACGGACACGTCCGGTAGTACATGACGAACGGGGGACGCCAGACGGCGTTCCGGACACGCATGACCACGTCGAACCCGAGCAGCGCCCAATACTGGAGGGACGCGATGGGCGGCGGCGCACCGACAGGGAAGGCGAACAGCCCACCGGGCCGCAGGGCGCGGTACACCCCGCCGAAGAGCGCCGGCCGCTCGCTCGGGAGCACGTGCCCGAGCGCCCCGAAGGTGACCGCGAGGTCGAAGGCCTCCCGGAAGGGCAGGTCGCGGACGTCGGCCCGCACCCACCCGGCATCCGGATGTGCTCGCCGCGCCTGCTCGAGCATCCCCGAGCTGAAGTCGACCCCGGTGACCCGCCCATCGCACAGGGGCCCGAGGACCCGCATGCCCGCGCCGGTTCCGCAGCACACGTCCAGCCCCTGACCGAACGGACCGAACGGCCGCAGGGCGCCGGCGGTGGCGTCCAGGACGTGGTCGGGCGTGCGGAAGGGCGTGTGGTCGAACTTGGGAGCGAGCAGGTCATATCCGCGCTCCACCGACGACAACGCCTGGACCGCGAGCTCCCACAAGGACGGCCCTCGCTCCGAAAACACCCCCCAACCCTACGTCCCCGCACCGTCCGAGGCCCTCACGCCTTGGCGCCGCGTTCGCGCAGGGTCGCCACCCCGTCCCCGCTGAGCTCGTCGCAGTAGTCCGCGCGTCCGGTCATCGCCATGATCAGCGCCAGCGTGGAGCCGGACACCGGGGACCCGGAGCCGGCGGTGAAGGGCCCGTCGGTCGCGGCGAGCCGCAGCCCCTCGATCCGGCCCTTGGCCAGGACGACCTGGTCGGAGTCGGCGTAGTACTCGGCCAGCGGGGTGAGCATCGTGATCGGGTGCTCCCGGCGGATGCCGAGCGGCCGCCGGATGTCCTCGCCGTGCACGATCGTCTCCCCGAGCATCGCCATGACCGGCAGCGGCGGCTTGGTGGTGCTGGTGACGGCGCGTCCGAACCTCTCCAGGGTCTCGGCGGGGGACGCCCCCAACTGCTCGTTCAGCCGCATCGCCACCTGCTTGTCGAAGTCGAAGCGGCAGCGGATCACCCCCGCCATCCATCGCACCGGCCCCAGGCTCGCCCCCGCGGTGAGGTGCGCGAGGACCTCGCGGACCGACAACCCGTCGCACAGCGACGGTGTCGCCCACCGTGCCTCGGGCAGAACGGCGAGGTCGGCCGCCAGCGCCGCCCGCTCCTCATGAACGAGCCCCCACAGCTCCGCGCGTGTCGGCTTGCCCGTCTCCGGCGTTACCTCGGTCATGTCGGCCATCCTGGTGTGAGGTCTGGTCTGCGTGTCCTGCCCGAGTGCGGACCTCCGCCACCGCCCGAAATCATCGCCCGCCGTCGAAGGAAACCCGCTTGCGAGCGATGCGGCGCCTCAGCCCGCCCTCACGTCGAGCCGAGGCCTGTGAGCAGCCGCGCCACGTCGAGTCCGGTGTTCAGGTAGTCCACGAACAGGGAGTTGTTCAGCGCCCATTTCGACCGCCGATACCGAAGCAGGAAGACGGCATCGTCGGTGCTGTGGCCCAGAAGCGTGAGGGCATGGGCGATGACAAGGCCGGAACGGTTGTAGCCGGAATGGCAGCGGACCAGCACGCGCCTTCCTTGCCGGACCGACTCCGCGACCGACTCCGCCGCACGGCAGACCGCCTCGATCTGCTCGGCGGTCAGCGGCCCGTCCGGAACCTCGACACGGCGGTGCTCGACCCCGGCGTCCGGACCGTGCCCTTCGCGCACGTACAGACTGATCACGAGATCGAACTCGCGACCGACCACGGCCGGCGTCCGGACACCGGCCGGATCCCGGTAGTAGTGCCCGCCCATCCAGAGCATCGGGACGATCTCGTCCCAGGGCGACTCCGCGTCAGGCGCTCCCCGGCCCTTGGTCCGCATGGCCTACTCCCGCCACCGCCCGACAGCAGCAGGCCGGGCAAGATCAACTGGTCACGGCGTCACCGTACCACCCGCCCCGCCGATCGCCCCGAACTCCAGCCTCTGCTGCGGCGTGTGGGGAAAACGGGCCCGCTTGGTGCATACGGCCAAGAGTGGTCACTTGGGGGTGGGCAGGTGGTGGGTGTCGCGGAGGACCAGGACGAGGGTGGTCAGCAGGCCGAGCAGTCCGAGGCCGGTCGCGGTCGCCGCCGGGTCGGGACCGTCGTTCAGTGAGAAGCCCAGAAGGGCGGTGGCGTTGGCCGTCGCGCCCGCGGTCAGGAACGCCGTGCCCAGGCGAAGACGACCGGCACTCGGCGGGACGACGTGCGGCCCGGCGGCGGCGATCGTCCGGCAGGACTGGACGGCGCCCAGGGCCAGGGCCGTCCACCAGCAGGAGAGCACGACGGCCTGCACGATGTGCGGCTCGCTCGCGGCCCCGGCGCGGACGGCGATGACGGCGCCCGCCCCGAGCGCTGCCGGTACCGCGAGGCGGGACACGGCGATCCGGCACGTGGCCGTGAGCGCGCGGAAGACGGGGAACGGGGCGAGGAGTGCCAGGCCCGCGAGGAGCAGGGCCATCCCGGCCGACATCAGCGGGGAGTGCCCCGCGGCCTGCGCGGACCGTCCACCCAGTTCGGCGGTGGCCAGCGAGGCGAACCAGCAGGCGAGGGCGACCGCCACGGCCATGGTCGTCATCCGCAGCCTGCGCCGGCGCGGCGACGCGCCCGGCCAGACGACCGGGTGCAGCCACAGGCCGGCGATGCCGGCCAGGGTGTCGGGCAGGCTCCGCCAGCGGGCCTCCCGGATCTCGGCCTCCAGATCGGGGCCCCAGCGCGCGCGGACGGGATGGGGATACAGGCTGAGCAGCAGCGGCGCGAGCCTCATGCCGTCCCCACCCCGAGGTCGCGCAGGCCGACCGCGGCGATGTGCGCCATCGCCCGCAACTCCTGCTCCAGCGTGGTCCGGCCTTCGGGGGTCAGGCGGAGCGTGCGCTGCCGGCCTTCCTCGGGCAGCGGCTCGATGAGGTTCTTCGCCTCCAGCCGGGTCAGCGCGCCGTAGAGGCTGCCCGGGCCGAGCCGACGGCCGGTGAGCCGCTCGATCGCCGTGTTGATCGCGTAACCGTGCAGCGGACCGTTCGCGAGGACGGTGAGCACCAGCATCTGCGCGTCGTTGCCGTGCATGGCTCCGATCGTAGTACGCGCCACGATGCTACGCATTACGTATTATGTTCCGCGTACTACTCGTGGCGTACTACGCGCCGCGTACTAGGCGACCGGCGCGTCCCCGACCTGGAAGGCCCGTGATGAGAACCTCCGCCACCCCCGCGACACCGATGATCTGCGCCCGTGGACTGTCCAAACGGTACGGGCGCACGCAGGCCGTCAGCGGCCTCGGCCTCACCGTGGAGGCCGGCCAGATCTGCGGCCTGCTCGGCCCGAACGGCGCGGGGAAGACCTCCGTGATGCGGATGCTGGTCGGCCTGTCCGCCCCGGACGCCGGCGGCGCGACGATCCTCGGGCGGCCGGTCGGCCTCGGCGCCGCGGTGCTCCGCCGCACCGGCGTGCTCATCGACGGCCCGGCGTTCGTGCCCCACCTGTCCGGCCTCGCCAACCTGAAGCTGCTGTGGTCGGCGACCCGGCGCGCCTGGCCGCCGCCCGCGCTGGACGCCGCGCTCGACCTCGCCGGACTCGGCCCGGCGATCGACCGCAGGGCCAAGGGCTACTCGATGGGGATGAAGCAGCGGCTGATGCTGGCGCAGGCGCTCATGCGGGCGCCCGACGTGCTGATCCTCGACGAGCCCGCCAACGGGCTGGACCCCGCCGAGGTGCGGGCTCTGCGCGAACACCTGCGGGCACTGGCCGGACGGGGAGCGGCGGTGCTGCTCTCCAGCCACCAGCTTGCCGAGGTGCAGCAACTGGCGACCCACGTCGTCGTCATGAACCGCGGCCGCCTGGTCACCGCCGGGCCCCTCGCCGACCTGCTGGACGATACCGGCGCCTATCTCGTCCAGGTCGACGACGGCGAGCGGGCGGCCGCCGTCCTCGGCGAGATGGCGGGCGTCGCCACCGTCACGGCCCAGGGCGGCGAAGTCACCGTCGCCGCCCCCGGGGTCCCCTCACGCGATCTCGTCCACGCCCTGGTCACGGCCGGTATCGGCGTCGCCGGCGTGCACCGGGCGAGCCGGTCCCTGGAAGAGGCGTTCCTCACCATCACCCAAGGAGGCGACGGGCATGCTGCGCGTTGAACTGACCAGCCAACTGCTCCGCGTCCGCACCCTCGTGGCGCTCGCCTGCCTGGCCGCCGTCCCCGTCATGGCCGCGCTCGCGACCGCGTCCCATGCCGGGCACCGCAACGGCACCCAGGGCGGCCTGTTCGGCGCGGCCCCTTACTCCGCCCTCAACCACGCCATGGCGAGCCTCCAGTTCATCGCCCCCCTGCTGCTTCCCATCGTGGTCGCGCTTCTGGCCACGGCCATCGGATCCGCCGACCGAGACTGGGGGACACTGCGCTACCTCTACGTCGCCCCGGTCACCCGCTCACGGCTGCTCGCCGGAAAGCTCGCCGCCGTCGCGATCGTCACCGTGGCCGCCACCGCGTGCGTGCTGGTGGCCGGCCTGCTGAGCGGCCTCGCGCTCTTCGGCTGGCATCCCTTCCACATCATCGACGCGCCTGCCCTCACCACCTGCGACGCCATCGCCCGCGTCCTGGCCGCCGGCGGCTACACCGTCCTCTGCATGCTGAGCATCGCCGCGATCGCCCTCGCGCTCGGCCTGCTCCTGCCCCGCGGCGCCGAAGCCCTCGGTACCGCCATCGCCTTCGTCGTCATGGCGACCATCCTCGACGGCCAATCCGCGCTCCACGCCGTGACGGTCGTCCTCCCCGTGCACTACTGGCAGGCCTGGACGCACCTGTTCGACCCGTCCGGCACCACCCACCTCGCCACCGGAACCATCGCCCAACTCGTCACGATCGGCTTGGCCGCCGCCGTTGCCGCCCTCGTCCTCGCAAGACGGGACCCGGCGGCATGACGCGGAGACGGCGTTCGCGTCAGGCCTGCCAGAGGGCGGCCAGTTGGCGGGTGGCGAGGCGGTCGGGGATCGCGCGGAGGGCGGCGTCCCGGAGCCAGGCGGTGGCGCCGGTCCTCGAGGTCAGCCACGACTGCCGGGACGCTTGCGCCATGAGGCGGTTGGCGCGGGGGCGGCGTTCGGCGTCGTAGCGGCGCAGGCGCTCGGCGACCTGCGACGGTCCGGCGTCCTCCAGATGGCGGGTGATCGCGGCGGCGTCCTCGAAGGCCTGGCTGGCGCCCTGACCGAGGTCGGGGGTCATGGCGTGCGCGGCGTCGCCGAGGAGGGCGATCCGGCCGAGGGCGTAGGTGGGGAGCGGTCTGGCGAGGCAGGCGATCGCGTCGACGTAGACGTCGGCGGGCGGGGTGGCCTCGATCAGGGCCGGGACCGCCGGATGCCAGTCGGCCATCAGGGACAGCATCTGCCGGCGTGCCTCGTCTGGGGCGGGCGGGGTTCCGTGCAATGCGGAGTCGGTGAACCAGTACAGGCCGCCGTCCCTCAGCGGGAACAGGCCGAACATCGACCCGGTGCGCCGGTCGACGAGGACGCCGGCCAGGAGGTCGGTGACGTCGAGGCCGGCGGGTGCGGGCAGCGTTCCGCGCAGGTCCAGGCGGCCGACCCGCCGCAGGCCGGGGTGGCCGGGGAAGAGCCGGACGCGCAGCGTGCTGCCGATGCCGTCGGCCACGATCACCGCGTCCGCCGCGTCCACCCGCTCGCCGTCGCTGATCACCGCGACGCCGCTCTCGGCGGGGTCCAGCCGCTCGATCGCGGTCCCCGTGCGCACGGACTCGGGTGGCAGCGGGGCCCGCAGCGCCTGGTGCAGTTCCGTGCGGCCCACGACGGCCGGGGCTCCGACCGTCCGCCGGGCCTCTCCCGCGTCCGTGACCAGCAGCGGCCGCCCCCGCCAGTCCCGCAGCCCGCCGGTGGCGGCGGGCGTCTCCTCGCCGCGGCCGGAGCGGACGGCGTCGCCCAGCCCCAGCGCGTCGAGCGCGCGGACGCCGTTCGGCATGATCACGACGCCGGTGCCCGCCTCCCGGAGTTCGGCGCCGCGCTCGTACAGCACCACCTCGTGCCCGGCCCGACACAGGCCGACGGCGGCCGAGACGCCGCCCAGACCGGCTCCCCCCACGACTACGCGCACGGACTCGCTCCTTACCACTACGATCGTACTAGTACGAAGACTGCCATACGATGACGGGGTGCCGCGGACCAACCCCGGACGGCGCCGAGACCTCACCGATGCCGCCATCGACCTGCTCGCGGCGTCCGGTGCGCATGGCGTGACCCATCGCGCGGTCGAGAAGGCCGCCGGGGTGCCCCAGGGAACGGCCTCGAACTACTTCCCCAGCCGCGAAGCGCTCCTCGTGGCCACCGCGGAACGCGTCGTCGAGCTGCACCACGCCGACATGGACGACGCCGCCCGCCCCGAAAGGGCGAGCGGCGCCGGAATCACCGAGCTGCTGACGGAGTCACTGCTCGCGGCGGCCACCGCGCACCGCACCCGCTATCTCGCGATCTTCGAACTCCAGCTGGAGGCGACACGGCGGCCGGCCCTGGCCGCGGCCCTCGCGGGGTTGCAGGACGCGTCGGTGCGCTTCACCGCCGGCCATCATGCCGAGCTCGACCTCGCCATCCCGACCGAGAAGATCCCCACTCTGATCGCGCTGTACGGCGGCGCGCTGTTCACCCTCGTCACCGCGCCCCCCGAGTACGTGAGCGCGGAATTCGTACGGAGCATCGCGCACTCGATCGTGCACGGCGCCCTCTCCTCATAGCCGCGCCTGAGCAGGGGCCGCAGGAGGTCGCGCCCGTCAGGCCAGTTGGCGAGCGCGCACCGCTCCACCGCCGGGGCGTGGGCGGTGACCGCGCGCGTCCAGGACGGTGCCGGGCAGGGCCTCAGCTGTCAGGCGTGTGGTGCTGCCGGACGGCGTCGAGGACCTCGCCGAGCTGGCCGCGGGCCCGGGCGGAGCGCAGGTGGTCGAGGTAGTCGCGGGACTCGACGATCTTCCCGTCGCGGACCCGCAGGACGAAGACCCCCGGGAACGCGAACGGCTCGCCGGTCTCCACCACGGTCCCCTCGTACTGGAACTCGGCCACGATGACCTCGGGATCCGCGGTCTCGTGGACGGTGATGCCGGTCGGCCGGCGGCGCAGTGTGTGCCCCGTGTGGGCACCGGGCGGGGCGTTGAAGCCGAAGTGCTCGCGCAGCTCCTCGCGGGACCGCAGCGGGGGCGCCTCGAGTGGGTGGAACGGGTGCTCCACGTGCGTCTGCTCGGCGTAGAGGTCGAGCACCTCTTCCCAGCGCTCCTCGCACACGCCGTGCACGAGCTTCAGAAAGACCTCGCGGGGGGTCAGGGGTTCTGGCATGGCATCAAGGTAATTCACTGACGAATTATTCGTCAACGAACTAATTGGAATCGGCGCCGGTGCCATGAGGGCTTCCGTCCGCGCGGTCGCGGGCGAGTGCGACGGTCCCGATTGACGATCTCGGAAGATCGCGACAATCTATGGCTAACCGTTAGCGGTGGCGCCTCCCGAGTCGGCAGGGCGCGGCGGCGGGGGACTCGACGACCTGAACCGGGCTGGGGGCTGAGCGCGATGGGCCGGATGGTGCTGGTGTTCCGCCTCGTGACGGCCGACGTACGCCGGCATCCCGTCCAGGCCGCGATGCTCCTCGTCTCGATCACCGCTGCCACCGCCACGCTGGCCCTGGGGCTGTCACTGGGACAGGCGACCGACACGCTCTTCCGCCAGACCCGCGCGGCCACGGCCGGACCGGACGTCGTAGCGCTCACCCCTGGCACCGGGCGGACCGCGGCTTCGGCCATGGCGGCGCTGGAGCGTGCTCCCGGGGTCGCCGGCCACAGCGGGCCGTACCGCCAGTACTACACGGCGCTGACGGCGCACGGCCTGACGTCGCGCGCGGTGGCGCAGGGCGCCGACGCGGCCCCGGGCCCGATCGATCGCCCGCTGGTGACCTCGGGCGGCTGGGTCCGCCCGGGAGGCGTCGTGGTCGAGCGCGGCTTCGCGGCCGCACTGGGCGTCCGGGTCGGCGACCGCGTCACGGTCGCCGGCCGCTCGCTTCCCGTCGCCGGGATCGCCGTGACCTCGGCGCACACCGTCTACCCGTGGGCGGCGATGAACGGGCCGGGCGGCGGGCCGAGCGACGCCAACGGCCTGGTCTGGGTGAGCCGGACCGACGCCCGGGTGCTGGCGGCCGCCGACCTCCCGGTGACCTCCCTGCTCTACCTGAAGCTGCGGGACCCCGCCGCCGCCCGGGAGTTCGTGGTCTCCCGCCGCCCCTACAGCGACGAGTACCCGACCAACTTCTTCACCTGGCAGTTCATGGCCGAGCAGGACGGGGTCCTGCTCAAGGACAGCCAGCCGGTCCTGGTCGTCGGCAGCTGGCTGCTCAGCCTCCTGGCGATCGCCGGCGTGGCCACGCTGGCTGCAGGACGTGCCGCCGAGCAGACCCGCCGCGTCGGGCTGCTCAAGGCCGTCGGCGCCACTCCCGGCCTGGTCGCCGCCGTCCTGTTCGCCGAGTACCTGACGCTGGCCCTGCTCGCGGACGCGCTGGGCCTGGTGATCGCCCGGCTGGCCGCGCCCGCCGTCGTCAACCCCTCGGGGAGCCTGCTCACCGCCGCCGCCGGCCCGAGCGCCGACACCGTCCTGCTCACGACCGTCGTCGCCCTGGCCGTGGCGGTCCTGACCACTCTCGCCCCGACCGTGCGGGCTCTGCGCACGGAGACCGTCACCGCGCTCGCCGGCACCGCCCGCCGGCCCGAGCGCCGGGCCCGGCTGAACAGGGTGTCGGCGCTGCTGCCGACCCCGCTGCTGCTGGGACTGCGCCTGATCGCCCGCCGTCCCGGCCGCGCCGTCCTGCACGCCTGGAGCATCGCGATCACGATGATCGGTGCGACGGGCATGCTGATGCTCTACGCCCAGCCCGTCTACGACTACGGCCTGGGATCCTCCAAGCTGGGCAACGTGAAGGTCGAGCAAGGACGCCACGCACTGCTCGCCGTCACCGTCGCGCTGGCCGTGCTCGCCGCGGTGAACATCATCACGATCGCCTGGACCACCGCGCTGGAGACCCGCCGCACCATGGCCGTCGCGCGCGCCCTCGGCGCCACCCCCGGGCAGGTCACGGCCGGACTGTCCACCGCGCAACTCCTGCCGACCCTGCCCGGCACCGTCATCGGCATCCCCTTGGGCGTCCTCGCGGCCGGTGAGCTGAGCGCGCCGCCCGCCTGGTGGCTGTGCGCCGCGGCGCTCGTGTCGCTCCTGGCCACGGCGGCGCTCACCGCCCTGCCCGCGCGCATGGCGGCCCGCCGCTCCGTGGCACGCACCCTCAGCGCCGAAGCGCCCTGAGCCCGAACCCGAAGCCGTCCGCCCGCGGGCGGTGAGCGGGCTCCGTGAGGGGGGCGCGGACGGGGGACCTTCGGCCCTAGCCCGCCGGGCCCGGGGGTGTGTTCTGGTGGAAGGAGACGTGGTCGCGGGGCAACCGGCTCCACGCGGCCAAAGCGAGCGAACCGGGGGGAGACGTTCATGGAAACCGGGATTCTGATCAGGTGGGGCGCGCCGCGGCAGGGACGCGAGAAGGACGCGATGGCCCTCTTCCAGAAGTCCGTCGAGCACTACAGCGGCCTCGTCAAGGACGGGAAGCTCACCTACTTCGAGCCCTTCATGCTCGGCAGCGGCGACTCCGAGATCGAAAGCGGCTTCGTCATCATCAAGGGAGAGGTGACCCAGGTGTTCGAGCTGCTCGACGATCAGGCGCACCGCGACCTGATGGCCCAGGGCAGCGTGCTGGTCGAGCACTACCGCCTCGACATGCTCGCCGTCGGCGACAGCATCAAGCGGTGGCTCGGCGACTACGAGCGCGGGCTCACGGCCGTGGGAGCCTAGCCCGGCCGACAGAGCGCCAGGCGTGGAGCCCGCGGGACCAGCGGGGTTCCGGCGTCGTCGAAACGCCCCGGGCCATGAGGCCCCGGGGTGTTTTGACGGGCGCCCGCGCCGCCGCGCGGAGGCCCGTCGGCCGCTCGACCGGGACGGCCTGCTCGCCGCAGACGGACGTGGTGCGCCGGACGGCTCAGGGCCGCTGCTGGATGCGGACCAGGTTGCCCGCGGGGTCGCGGAAGGCGCAGTCGCGGATCCCGTACGGCTGATCGGTCGGCTCCTGGACGACCTCGGCTCCGCCGGCTTGTACCTTCTCGAAGGCGGCGTCGAGATTCCCGGTGGCCAGCAGGATAAAGCCGTAGGTGCCCTTGGCCATCATCTCGGCGATGAGGCGCCGCTCCTCGTCGGTGAACTCGGGGCCGACGGCCGGCGGCGCCAGCAGGATGGACGTGTCGGGCTGGCCCTTCGGCCCGACGGTGATCCAGCGCATCTTGCCCTTGCCGACGTCGTTGCGGACCTCGAAGTCCAGATCGTCGCGGTAGAAGGCCAGCGAGGCCTCCGGGTCGTCGTGCGGAAGGAAGCTCGCGTGAACGGTGATGTCCATGCCGATCACGCTAGTTGCGGCTCCGCGACCCGCGCTTCTCGATTCCTGACCGGTCGCGTCACCCCTTTCGCGACGCACGCCGGCATCCCCTCCGCCCCGTTCGCCGCCTGCCGCCGGTAGACGCTGGGCGGCACACCGACCAGCTCGGTGAAGCGGGTGCTGAAGGTGCCCAGGGACGAGCAGCCGACCGCGAAGCACACGTCGGTCACGCTGAGGTCGCCGCGACGCAGCAGCGCCATCGCGCGCTCGATGCGCCGCGTCATCAGGTAGGAGTACGGCGACTCGCCGTACGCGCGGCGGAACTGGCGGCTGAGGTGCCCGGCAGACATGTGGACGCCGCGCGCGAGCGCCTCGACGTCCAGCGGTTGCGCGTACTCCCGGTCGATCCGGTCCCGAACGCGGCGGAGCCGCGCCAGGTCGCTGAGGCGCTGCGCCTCGATCTGCGCGCTCGCCCATCCTGGGTAGCACATGGGGGATTCCTTCCGTCGATGTCGGCGCGTACCTGGGCCGCGACGGGCGCGGCCTTCTTCGGCTCAGGGCGACGGGGTCTCCCACACGAACCCGTCCGGGTCGGTGAAGGAGCCGGCGTCACCGCCGATCACGATGCGGTGCGAGCCCGTGCCCTCTTCGGGGACGCCGGCGTCCTTGGCGAGGGCACGGCGCTTGTAGAGCGCCAGCTTGATGGGGCTCGACCCGGAGTCGAACTCGACGTACTTGCTGCCGAAGCTCTTCCCCACGGTGAGGCCGCGGTCGAGGTAGAACCGCTTGCTCGCGGCCACGTCCTCGACTCCCAGCAGCAGCACCGTGGCGTCGAACTCCCGGGTGGCCGGGGCCTTGTCCTTCTTCTTGGACGTCGCGACCTTCCAGATCGAACCGTCCGGGGCCTGGACGGTTCCGCCGTAGCCCCAGAGCGACTTCGCGACCGGCTTCAGCACCGAGCCGCCGGCGTCCAGGGCGGCCTGGATGAGCAGGTCGACGTTGCCCGGCTGGGACACGGTGAGCGACAGCGTGAACCCGCGGAACCCGGTGGACGGCGGCTCCGATGCTTGCAGGCGGACCTGCGAGTCCAGTCCGAGGGCTTCGGTGTAGAAGGACTTGGCGGCGGTGGGGTCGGCCACCTCAAGGGTGACGTAGTCGATGGAAGTCATGCCGGTCACGCTAGGCGCGGCTCCACGGCCGGCGCTTCTCGATTCCTGACCGTTCCGGAACCCGCCCTGCCGTCAGGTTCTCAGTCCAAGGGGCGGGTCGCCTGCACGAAGGTGACCCGGCCGAACCTCAGGTCGGCGTGCGCGACCTCCCGGGCGTCGTCGAACCCGGCCTCGGCGAGCAGCGCGACGACGCCGTTGCCACGGTCGCGGGACACGACCGGGCTGTGCGCCGTCCGGGAACGCTTGAGGCCGGGCAGGTGCCGAAGGACGTGGCCCAGGCGGGGACCGTGGCCGTGCGCGGAGTGGCCGGCGTGCTCACCCTCGGACGAGGGGCCGCCGAAGTCGGCGATGGTGACCCTTGCTCCCGGACGAAGGGCACGCAGCGCCTCACGCGCGAACGCCGTCCGGCCGTCGTCATCGAGGTGGTGCAGGGCCAGTGCCGAGACCACATGATCGAGCGACGCGTCCTCCGCGGGGATCCGGTCGGCGTATCCCTGCACGAGGGTGAGATCGACGCCGCGGCGGCGCGCCTTCCGCGCGGCCCTGCGCAGGGCGTCTCCGTCGGGGTCGAGGCCGGTCACCCGCGCGGCCGGCTGGGCCGCGAGCACGGCGAACGACAGGTTGCCGGTGCCGCAGCCGACGTCGGCCACCGCCTGGCCGGGCGCGACGCCGGCGAGGCCGGCCGCGCGCTCGTGCAGCGCGCGGACGCCCGCCACCCTGGAGAAGACGTCATAGAACGGTAGGAGCCAGGTCTTGCCCGCGCCCGGCAGGAACGGGCGGTCCCGCTCCTCGGGGGTCCGCTTGTCGAGGATGCGTACGTCCATGGGTGCCCCTTGTGCGTTCGGTAGAGGTCTGCCCGCGGCGAGCCCGCGCCAGACCCGGTGCCGTCACCTTCGAGTCTTGGACATTCCGCGGTCGCCGAGCAGGACATACGTTGGGCATCGTGGGACATTCTTCGGACGGTGCCTCGCTGGGCTTCCCGTCGCGGCTGCGCACGGTGCGGCTCGACGGCACGCCCGTCTACCGCTACCAGCAGCGTCCCGGCCTGCCTCCCGTCTCGGTGACCCGCTTCGACACCGGGACCGCCCACGCCGACCTGCCGCCGGACCACCGGCACGCCCACGACTTCCTCGTCCTGGTCTACATCGAGGACGGCGTGGGCTCGGTCGTCATCGACGGCGCCGAAAGGCCGCTTCGCGCCGGCGAGGTCCACGCCCTGTCGCCGGGGCAGGTCATCGGCGTCACGAGCATCACCGAACTCGCCGGCAGCCGCGCGTGGGCGGTCGCGTTCACCCCGGACGCCGTCCCCGCCCTGGCCTCGGTCTCCCCGCTGGCGTGGACGCACCACCCCCTGCTCGCCCTGTTCGCCCCCGGCGCGGGCCAGGGCCGGGTCCCCGAAACCGACCGGGCGACCTGGTCGGCGCTGCTGGCGGACCTGGCCGGGGAACTCGCCGACCCGGGCCGTCTCGGTGCCCGCGAGGCCATCGCCGCCACGCTCACCCGGCTCCTGGTCGCGGCCGCGCGACTTGCTCCCGCCGCCCCGGCCCCGCCGGAACCGCTCGTCGAGCAGGTCTTCGCCGAGATCGAGGCGACGTTCCGCGAACCGGTCTCCGCCGCGGACGTCGCCCGCGCGCTCGGCTACACGCCCGGCCACCTCACGACCGTGCTCCGCAGGCGCACGGGCCGCCCGCTCCTGGAATGGATCACCGAACGGCGCATGATCGAAGTCAGGCGCATGCTGCGCGAGACCGACCTGCCGCTCGACGCCGTGGCCGCCCGGACCGGCCTGCGGGACGCCACCTACCTCGTCCGCCGCTTCCGAAACCGCTACGGCGTCACCCCGCAGCGATGGCGCCGCGCCGAACGAGCATGGCCATGAGCCTGAACGGCCCAGCCGGAACGCGCGCGCCCGACCACGACCGGCGTCATGCCGCTCTTCGTGCGGAAATGGGCCACAATGCCGGTGTGACGCGGCTGCTCGATGACTCCGCGCTGGCGAGATCGTCGGTCGTGGCGAACTGCACGATGAACCGCGAACGGTCGCTCAGCGGTTCCAACGGCTATGGCAGAGAACTAGGCATCGACGTCATGGCCGAGATAGGCGCCCGCACAAGGGCATCGGCGCCCGTCCGGTGGCTGGACCTCTGCTGCGGCAGCGGACGGGCACCGGTCGAGGCCGCCAGGCTCCTGACCGACCGCGGCCCGGCCGGACAGGTGGAGATCATCGGGCTCGACCTCGTGGACCACTTCGTCGCGGGCCCCCTGCCCGCGATGGTGCGCCTGATCAGCGGGTCGGTGACCGAGTGGGTCCCGGGCGGCCGCTTCGACCTGATCACGTGCGTGCACGGCCTGCACTACGTGGGCGACAAGCTCGACGCCCTGAGCCGCGTCGCGTCCTGGCTCACCGGCGACGGACTCTTCGCCGCCAACTTCGACGCCCGCTCGGTCCGCCGTGCGGACGGAGCACCCGCCGGCCGCCGGCTCACCGCCGAACTGCGCGCACAGGGCTTCGCCTACGACTCAGCCCGCCACCGGATCTCCCGCCGAGGAAACGGACAGGTACGCCTCCCGTACCGGTACCTGGGAGCCGACGACCAAGCCGGCCCCAACTACACCGGCCAACCCGCCGTCAACTCCCTCTACGCCCCACTCCCATAAACCTGCTCGTGACCTGCGGGCCGACGGCTCATCGCCACCGTTGCTGGAGCAACGACGCGTCAGATGCGCGTGAGCTGCGACAACTCGGACCGTAGTTGCGTTGCTGCGGGCCTGTCGGCGGGATCCTTCGCGAGCAGACTCATCAGCAGCGGGCCCAGCGGAGACCCCGCACGCTGCGGAGTGAGCGGCGGCTCGGTCAGGACGGCGGCCATTGCCGCTGTCGGGCTCGGCCTACCAAAAGCGGGCCGTCCTTCGACGGCGTAGAAGAGCGTGACACCGAGCCCCCACAAATCGGTGGCAGGTGAACTCTCGAGCCCCCGGATCTGCTCCGGGGCCATGTAGGACGGGGTGCCGATGACGGCGCCCGCCTCGGTAAGCGTCGGATCACCTTCGAACCGCGCGATCCCGAAATCGGCGAGCTTTATCGATCCGTCCTTCTGGACAAGGACGTTCGCGGGCTTGATGTCGCGATGGATGATTCCGAGTTCATGTGCTTCCGCCAGCACATCGAGCATTTCAAGACCCATCGCGGCGACCCGTCCGGGAGGCAGCGGCCCCTCGGACTCCACCTTCTTGTCGAGCGACACGGCCTTGACCAGCTCCATCACGATGAGAACCGAACCCTGGTCCAGAAGGACGTCATGGACGGTCACCGCGTTCCGGTGCGCGAGCTGCGCGGCGGCCCTGGCCTCGCGCAGCATGCGGGCCCGCATGGTCTCCTGGGCGGTGGGAGAGCCTCCGGACGGCGGGAGCAGCTGCTTGATCGCCACCTGCCGTCCCAGCACGCCGTCCCTGGCCCGCCAGACCACGCCCATGCCGCCGCGGCCGAGTTCTTCCAGCGGCGTGAACCGCCCCGCCGACAAGGTGGCGGCACCGGACTCCCCCATGGCCACGGTCGGCGCCGGCGACTGCTGCGGCGGAGCGGTCGCCGTGAAGACCTCGGTCCGCTGCGCCGAGGGCCCTTGCTCCATCTGCCGACGCGCTCGTCGGAAGCGTCGCTGCGTCGTGAGCACGAACAGGAAGGCCAGGCCGAGAAAGAGCACAACGACGAGGGGACCAATACCAACGCCCCAAGGCCATGACCCCTTCAAAGGAAACCCTTCGCTTGGCGCAACTTGATCAAGCCTATTGGATACTACGGCTATTTAACCCCAGGACGGCAACCCTCGGCCATAGGCGAAGAAGCGTCAAGCAGAACGAGGGGCTGCCCGCTTTCACGAGTCACGTCCCGACCGTAAGGGCCGGACGCGCGGCGCACCGGAATCGGATGGGAGAAGTGCCCCGCTGAGGTGGTTGCCGTCAGAAGGCCGGAACCGTGATCGGTTCCGGCCTTCCGGGTCGTACGAAGCGGGTCAGGGCGGGGAACTCGAATTCCGCCGTCTTGCTCAGGCGGGTAGTCCTCGGACCTCTTGGACGAGGGTCGTGGCCGCCCTGGCCAGGAGGGTGGTGTCGTTTCCGGCCACCACGAAGCCGAAGCCCTGCGTGATCGCCTCGGCGGCCGCGGTCGCGCTTCCCACTGCCGTCCCGCACGGTCGGCCCGCGGCACGGGCCGCGTTCAGGCCGGATCGCACCAGGTCGGTGTGCCGGGGGTCGCCGGCCCCTACCCCCATCGACAGGGCGAGGTCGGCCGCGCCGATGAGGACGGCGTCCACGCCCTCGACGGCGAGGATGCCGGGCGCGTTGCGCAGGGCCTCCTCGCTCTCCAGTTGCGGCACGCACAGGGCCTTTTCGTTGCCGAAGCGCAGGTAGTCCTGACGGGGGCGGAGCCCCCAGCCCCCGGCGCGGCTCGTCCCGCCGGAGCCGCGCGTGCCGTCGCCCGGGAACCTGACCATGCGCACGACCGCCTCGGCCTGCTCGACCGTGTCGACATGGGGGACGAGGACGCCGCCTGCGCCGGCGTCCAGCACCCGCTGCACGATGCCGTGGTCGTGCGAGGGGATGCGGACGAGCGGGACCAGCCCGTGGCCCGCCGCGACGACGATGTGCCGGTACGCGTCGGACATGCTCAGCATGGAGTGCTCAAGGTCGATCACGACGAAGTCGAAGCCGGCGTAGGCGGCGATCTCGACGCTCTCCGAACCGGTCATCTTGATCCAGCTTCCGAGCGGGACGCCGCGGTCCGCCGCGAACAGCTCCGGGGGGTCAGAGATCACGTGCGTGGTCCTTCCTGGACGGCGCCCAGAACACCAGCCACCGGTTGGCCGTGACGACGACCGCGTGCAGGCTCATGCCGATGACCGACAGCATCACCACCACGGCGAACGTCCGGGCCACGTCCATGTTGAAGTTGGTGGCCTGGATCGTGTAGCCGAGGCCCGCGGTGGCGCCGACGAACTCGGCGACGACGGCGCCCGTGACGGAGAGGATCACCGCCACGTCGAGCCCCGCGAAGATGTGCGGCAGCGCCGAGGGAAGCCGCAGCCGGCGCATGATCTGGAACTCGCTCGCGCCGAACGACCTCAGCATCTCGATCTGCTCGGGCTCGGCCGAGCGCAGTCCGAGGATGGAGTTGACGAGCAGCGGGAAGTAGGCGATCAGCGCGATCGTCAGGACCTTGGACGTCATCCCGATGCCGAACCACATCAGCAGCAGCGGCGCCATGGCGACCTTGGGGATGGTCTGGATCAGCACGAGGATGGGCAGGAAGGCCTTGTCGACGACGCGGAACTGGGTGATCAGCCCCGCCGACGCCAGCGCCAGGACGATCGCCAGGCCGAAGCCGATGAGGATCTCCTTGAGCGTGACCCACATGTGCTCCAGCAGGAACCCGCTTCCCAGGCCGTCCACCAGCGAGCGCACGACGTCGGACGGCGCCGGCACGAGCACGATCGACACGTCGAAGGCGCGGACGACCAGCTGCCAGAGGGCGACGATGATGAAGAACAGCCCCCAGCTGAGCACGAACCCGGGGACCTGGCGCCGGGGCGCCGACCTTCCCGCCGGTCGGAGCGCGGGTGCGCCGCCCCCGCCGGCGTCCGCCGTGTCCGGCGCCTGTTCGGCCGCCCGCGTGTTGCCAAGCTTCATGATCGCTCCTAGTGCGCGCTGTGCTCGGAGTTGAGGAGGACGCGGATGCGGGAGGCGATCTCGCCGAACTCCGGAGTGTTGATGTCCTCCAGCCGCCGGGGACGGGCCAGGTCGACGTCGATGACCTCGGCGATGCGGCCCGGCCGCGGCGTCATGACGACGACCCGGTCGGACAGGAGGACGGCCTCGGGGATGCTGTGGGTGACGAAGAGGACGGTCTTGCGGTCCCGCTCCCAGATGTCGAGCAGGTCGAGCCCCATCTGGTCGCGGGTCATCGCGTCCAGGGCGCCGAACGGCTCGTCCATCAGCAGGATCCGCGGATCGTGGAGGAGCGCCCGGCCGATGCCGACCCGCTGCTGCATGCCTCCGGACAGCTCGCGGGGGTACTGGTCGGCGAAGTCGCGGAGCCCGAGCATGTCCAGGTGCTCGGCCACGCGCTTGTCGAGGTCGGCGCGCGGGCGGCGGGGCCCCACGTCGTGGGAGATCGTCATGTTCTTCGCGACGGTGCGCCACGGCAGCAGCAGGGGCTGCTGGAAGACCATGCCCAGCAGGTTCTCGTGGCTGCGCGCCGGGCCGAAGGCCACCTCCCCCTCGCTCTGCCGGGTGAGCCCCAGGATGATCTTGAGCAGGGTGCTCTTGCCGCATCCGCTCGGGCCGACGATCGAGACGAACTGCCCTTCGGGGACGGTCAGGCTGACATCGTCCAGCGCGAGCACGGTCCTGCCGCGCTTGGCCTGGTAGCGCATGGTGATGTGGCGGAGTTCGACCGCGACGTCGGTGACGGTCGGCGGGTGCGAGGGGGTGGGCATGTTCCGTCCTAATCGTTCGGCTGGTCGCTCGGGTCGCTCGGGGCGGGCGGCCGCGTTCCGCCCATCTCCTTGGTCAGGGCCATGGCGGTCTCCCGGACGGCGACGGCCGTCGGCGAGTCGGGGGCCGTGGGCAGCATCCGGTCGGTGCCGATCGCCGCGATGGTGGCGCACACGCCCGAGTCGGCGAACACGGGCGCCGCGATGACGCTGATGCCGCGCTGGTTGGCCGGGTAGATGCTCAGCCCGATCTCCCGGGCGGCGGTGATGCGCTCGACCAGGCCGGTGCGCTGGGCCAGCGGCAGGGAGGCCAGCAGCCGGTCGACCTGGAGCTGGTCGGGAAGGTGGGCCAGGAAGGCGATGGCCTGGGCGGTGTCGAGCGCGAGCTGCGAACCGACGCGCACCGTGACGAGCGTGCCGTGGGCGGAGTCCTCTTCGACCAGCGACACCACCGGGCCGGACGGCCCCCACAGCGACAGCACGGACGTGACGCCCGTCCGCCCGGTCAGCTCGCGGAGGTGGGCGGGGGCGAGCTGGATGATGCGGCGCTGCCCGATGGCGAAGGCGCCGAGCTGGATCATCAGCCGGCCGGGTATGTAGCTCGCCGGGCGGCTGCCGCGCTCGAGGAGCCCGGCCGCGGTCATCGACGTGAGATACCGGTGCACCGTGGTCCGGTTGAGGCGCAGCCGCTCCGTCGCCTCCGACACCGACAGCTCCGGTGAGTCCGGGCCGAACAGGGCGAGTATCTGGGCCATCCGGCTCACTGCCTGGATATCGGACTGGCCCTGCTCCGTCATGCACGTCTCCCTCGGCTTGGCGCTCCGGCGCTTTGGTCGTCATGTGAACTCGTTGTTCACCATCCGTGTGAGCGTCGAGGATAGCAAAGTGACCTGGGCCACGCAAGAGTGATCGCAGGTCGGCCGGCCCGTCGCTGTATCGCTCGCAACTTGATCAGATCGGCCCGCTGAAGGCGGGATTCTGTGCGATCGACATGAGAAGAGAGTGCTCACCGCCGCCGCCGCGCCACGGATTCGCAGGTCGAGCATTGACGTTCACGAAGTGGGCATCTAGTCTGCATCGCGAACAACTAGGAGGTTGCCGATGCCCGGACCTAGCGCGATCACCACCGTGCTGCGCGGAACGATCGACCTGCACTGCCATTCGGGGCCGAACCCGTTCCCCCGGCGCTTCGACCACGCGGACGCCGCGGTCGACGGCGAGCGAATCGAGATGCGCGCGATCGTCGTCAAGTCGCACCACCACAACACGGTGATGGACCTGCTGGCGATGGGGGACCGCCTGGCCAGGAGCAGCACCCGGATGTTCGGCGGCATCGCGCTCAACAGCCAGGTCGGAGGCATCAACCCTTATGCCGTGGCGATGTGCCTGCGCATGGGCGGGAAGGCCGTCTGGTTCCCGACCTTCTCCTCCGGCCGGCACATCGAATGCCATCCCGAGGGCGGCGGGTTCCCCACGGCGACCGTGGACGTCCCGTCCGACCGGGTGGACGTCCACGACGACGCCGGCGGCCTCCTCCCCGAGGTGCACGAGGTCCTCGACCTCATCGCCGAGAGCGGCGCGATCCTCAGCGGCGGCCACCTCCCGCCGGAGACGATCGCCCAGCTGTTCGACGAGGGCCGGCGCCGCGGCGTCACCCGCATGGTCATCAACCATCCGAACTTCGTCATCGGCGCCGAGCCGGAGCAGTGCCTCGAACTGGTGCGCGGCGGCGCCTACGTCGAGCACGAGGTCGGGATGTACGACCCCGAGGGGTACCGCAAGTGGGACCCCAAGGACCTGCTCACCTGGATCGAGAAGATCGGGCCCGAGCACACCGTCCTCGCCTCCGACCTCGGCCAGGCCAACCGCCCCCTCCCCGTCGACGCCTTCATCCGGGTCGGGTCGGCGCTGCTGGACCTCGGGCTGAGCGAGTCGGACCTGCGGCAGATCACCTGCGTCAACCCGGCCCGCCTGCTCGGTCTGGACGACTGAACAGGCGGACGACCAGAGACAGGAGTCTCCAGTGCAAGCGCAGCAAGCGAGCAAGAGCAGGGCCGCCGCGGAGTACGTCGAGTTCCCCGACCTCGAGCCGAGCGCGCGGTCCGATGCCGGTACGCGGACGTGGACGGCCCGCGGGCAGAACTTCGTCGTCGCCTACTCCAGCGCCGTCGCGGGCGACGAGCTCACCCGCGAGGACCAGAGCGACGAGTACGTCGTCGTCCTGCCCCACGAAGGGTGCGCGGCGACCGTGCGGACCCCCGGCGACGAGCGGTCGGTGACGGGCCAGGCCGTGATCGTCATGCCGCCCGGCCGGTCCTCGGTCGTGGCGGACGCCGACTGCGACCTCGTGCGGCTGTTCACCGTGGCGTCCGCCGAGTCCCTCGCGCGGACCGCCGTCAACCAGGATTCATACGAGCAGCCCGACCCCAAGGTCGCGTCCTTCGAGCCCTGGCCCGACCCTCCCGGCGGCCACCGCATCCGCGCGTACCCCCTGTCGGAGGTGCCCGTCGACCCCGAGCGGTTCGGACGCATCTTCCGGTGCAGCACGTTCATGGTGAACTTCCTGAACCCGCGGACCGGCGTCCGCGACCCCGAGTCCCTGTCCCCGCACCAGCACGACGACTTCGAGCAGTGCTCCCTCGCGGTCGAGGGCGACTTCGTCCACCACATCCGCACGCCCTGGACGCGCCGGATGAGCGAGTGGCTGCCCGACGAGCACCAAGCCTGCGGCAGCCCGTCGGTCGCGGTGATCCCGCCGACGGCGGTGCACACCACCCAGTCCGTCGGGTCCGGCCGCAACCAGCTGATCGACATCTTCTGCCCGCCGCGAGCCGACTTCTCCGCCCGGCCGGGCCTGGTCCTGAACTCCGACGACTACCCCACCCCTGCGTGATCGGGAAGGACGGGACATGAAACCGAAGTCCCTCTGGAGCCTCACCGCGGTCGTCCTGGCCGCCTTCACCGCCGTCTCCTGCGGGTCGTCCGACCCGGAGGTCACGGCCGACGGCCGGACCGTGCTCAAGGTGGCGATCGCGACCCCGAGCTGGAACGCCGGGTTCGCGACGCTGGCGGTCGCCGAGGCGCGCAAGTACTTCGCCACGGAGAAGGTGGACGTGAAGGTCTCCACGTTCGCCTCCGGGACCCAGGTCGCGCAGCAGGTCATCGCCGGGCAGTCCGACATCGGGCTGATGACCGCGGAGCCGGTGGGCATCGGGCTGGAGAAGGGCACCAAGCTGGTCTACTTCGCCGGGTACTACCCCAAGTGGATCTCCAACATCCAGGTCCCCGCCGGTTCGAGCGTGCGGAGCGTCCGGGACCTGCCCGGCAAGCGCGTCGGCGTCACCGCCGTGGCCAGCTCCGGCACGACGTTCGTGCGCACCGCCATGAAGATGGAGGGGCTGGACGCCGGCACGGTGAAGTTCATCCCGATCGGCTCGGGAGCCGAGCAGATCAACGCGATCAAGAGCGGCAAGGTCGACGCGCTCGGCCTCTGGGACACCCAGTACCAGCTCGTGAAGAACGCCGGGATCGACCTCACCCCGATCCCGATCGCCTCGACCGACGGGCTGTTCGGCGGCGGCTTCGCGGTCAAGGCCGACGTCGTCCAGAAGAGGCGGGACGTCCTGACCCGCTTCGGCAGGGCCATGGCGAAGGCGATGGTCTTCGCGCAGGCGAACCCGGGCGCCGCCGTCCGCGACCTGTGGACGCTGCATCCCGAGAGCAAGGGCCCGGCGTCCGCGCCCGAGGACACCGTGCTGTCCGACCAGGTCAAGGTCCTGAAGGTCCGCCTGGACGGCCAGGGCGTGGAGCCCGGCAAGGACCGGTGGGGCGAGATGGACGAGAAGGCCGTCACCGCCACGGTGTCCTACATGCAGCAGGCCGGGCTGATCAAGAAGACGTTCCCGGCGACCGAGATCTTCACCAACGACCTGATCCCCGAGATCAACAAGTTCTCCTTCGCCGAGGTCCGCGGTGCGGCGAAGGCCGCGAAGTGAACCGTGCGGCGAAGGCCGCGAAGTGAACCGTGCGGCGAAGGCCGCGAAGTGAACCGTGCGGCGAAGGCCGCGAAGTGAACGGCGCGGCGAAGGCCGCCTAGTGAACGGTGTGCAGTCCCCCGCCTCCCTCCACCCCACCCCACAGCTAGGGGGACCTAGTGAAACTCAACCGACACGGCCGGCTCGCGCCGGTGGTGGCGCTGGCCGTCGCGGCGCTCGCGCTGGCCGGGTGCGGCGGCTCGTCCGGCGGCAAGTCGTCCGACGGGCGTGACCGGATCAGGCTGGGCATCGGCTCACCGAGCTGGAACGCCGGATACGCCACCCTCGCCGTCTCCGAGGCCAGAGGCTACTTCGCCAAGGAGGGCCTGGACGTCGACGTGCAGCTGTTCCCGTCCGGGACCCAGGTCGCCCAGCAGGTGATCTCCGGCCAGATCGACGTCGGGCTGATGACACCGGAACCCGTCTCGATCGGGCACGCGAAGGACACCGGGCTGACGTACTTCGCGCAGTACTGGACGCGCTGGATCTACAGCCTGAAGGTCCCGGAGAACTCCCCGATCGCCTCCGTGGCCGACCTGAAGGGCAAGCGGATCGGCGTCACCGCCGTGGCCAGCTCCGGAGGGACGTTCGCCCGGACGGCGATGAAGACGCAGGGCCTCGACCCGGAGTCGATCAAGCTGCTGCCGATCGGCGCCGGCGCCGAGCAGGTCACCGCGATCAAGAGCGGCAAGGTCGACGCGCTGGCGCTCTGGGACACCCAGTACCAGATCGTCGAGAACTCCGGTGTGAAGCTGAAGCCGCTGCCGGTGCCCGGCACGGAGAACCTGTTCGGCGGCGGGCTCGCGGTGAAGCGGCCCGACCTGAAGAAGAAGGAGGACCTGCTCGTCCGGTTCGGCAGGGCGTTCGCCAAGGGCGTGGTCTTCGCGCAGGCCGATCCCGAGGCCGCGGTCGGCGACCTGTGGAAGCTGCACCCCGAGGCCAAGGGAGCGGCCTCGGTTCCGGAGGACCGGCTGCTGGCCGGGCAGGTCAAGGTCCTCAAGGTCCGGCTGGACGGCCAGAAGGCCGGGCCCGGCGACGGCGACGGCTGGGGCCGGATGGACCCCGCCTCGGTCACCGCCACCGTGAAGTTCATGACCGCCGCCGGCCTGATCGGCAAGGAGTTCCCGGCCACCGACATCTACACCAACGACCTGATAGCGAAGATCAATGCCTTTCCCCACGACGAGATCCGCGCCGCCGCGAAGAAGGCGGCCTGACATGGAACCGGCATGAGGCTCGGTGCGGCGCTCGACCTGGGGTCGGCACAGGCGACCCGCCCCCAGGTCGACCGCGCCGCGCGCCTGCTGGAGGCGGCCGAGGAGAACGGGCTCACCTCGGCCTGGCTGGGGGAGAGCTACCACGTCCGGCCCGAGGTGTTCCACCTCCCGGCCGTGCTGGTCGTCCTCGCGCACCTGGCCGGGCGCACGGACCTGCCGCTCGGCACGGCGGTGCTGCTGGCCCGCGCGTACGAGCCCCGGCGGCTCGCCTACGAGGCGGCGCTGCTCGACCAGTTGTGCTCCGGCCGGCTGACCCTCGGCCTCGCCCTCGGCAACGCCGATCTGGCGGAGCGGGTCGGCGGCGGCACGGACGGCCGCCGCCCGGCGGAGTGGCTCGCCGCCCTGGTCGCCTCGCTGCGGGGGACCTGGTCGGCCGCACCCGGAACGGAAGGACCGGCGCCGGTCATGCCGCCGCCCGCGCGGCCGGGAGGCCCGCCGATCCTGCTCGGCGGGCGCACGTCCGCGGGGGCGGTCAGGGCCGCGACCATCGGCGACGGCTACTACGCGGCCACCAACTACGGCGACGATCTCCTGGCCGCGCGGGCCGCCGAGTACCGGGACGCGCGCGGCGCAGCGCCGGGCGAGGTGGCGGTCACCCGGCTGTGCCTGGTGGACGAGGATGCCGACCGCGCCCGGGAGACGGCGGCCGAGTACTTCGCGCCCGTCCTCGACTACTACACGAGCCGTCGCGCGTGGATGGGCCTGGACGGCCCGGAAGCCCCCCGGCTCCCGCTGGTCGGGTCACCGGCCGACATCGTTGCGGCGCTCCGGCGGTACGCCGCGTCCGGGGTCACGTCCGTCCAGCTCCGCGTCGCCCCGTACGGGACGCCGCCGGAGGTGGCCCGGCGGACGCTGACGCTGGTCGGGAGCGCCGTGCTGCCCGAACTGGACAAGGCCGGGGGCGACCCGCCGCCGGCGAGATCGGACACGGAGAGGAGAGCGCTCGGATGAGTCCACGGGACGGCATCCCCGCGTACCGGGAGCTGCTCGAACGCGAGGACGCGCCACCGGGCTCGTCCTGGGAGGTCTTCGGCGAGCACGACCAGCTCGGCACGCTCAACTTCATCGGCCCTGACCAGGTGCGGGACGCGGTCGGGCTCGTCCGCCGCGGCACCGTGTTCAACCTCGACTACCCGCTGAACACCTTCGTCCCGCCGCCGGCCGGGACCAGACCGAAGACCGTGCACCACATCTTCTCCAACAACCCGAACCACCGGGACGACTGGCTCGACTCGTTCTACCTGCAGTCGACGTCCCAGATCGACGGGCTCCGGCACATCCGCCACCCGCGGTACGGGTTCTACGGAGGCGTGCCCGACGAGGACATCGCCGAGGAGACGCCGGCCCTGGGCATCCAGACGGTCGCGCAGCGCGGCATCGTCGCCCGCGGCGTGCTGCTCGACGTGGCCCGGCACTTCGCCGACCGCGGCACCCCGCTCGACCCGGCCGGCAACTACATGATCACTCCGGCCGACCTGGACTCCGCGGCCGCGGCGCAGGGCGTGGAGTTCCGGCCCGGGGACGTGCTCCTGCTCAGGGTCGGCTGGGCCCAGTACTGGCTCAACGAGGTCGGCGAGGAGGACCGGCACGCCTTCCGGTCCAAGATCCGGCACCCCGGCCTCATCCAGTCGCAGGAGATGATCGGGTGGCTCTGGGACCACCGCTTCGCGATGGTCGCCTCCGACGACCTGGGCGTCGAGGCGCACCCGGTCAACCCGCACTCGGGCCTGGTCGACCCGGACGAGCCGCTCCCCGAACGCGGCGTCGTCCACAACGGGATGATGCACCGTCCGCTGATCGCCCTGCTGGGCCTGTTCCTCGGTGAGCTGTGGAACCTGGAGGCGCTGGCCGAGGACTGCCACGCCGACCGGACCTACGAGTTCATGCTGACCGCCAAACCGCTCAACCTGGTCGGCGGCGTCGGATCACCGCCGAACGCGATGGCGATCAAGTGAAGGGTGACGCGGGGGACGGCGGCCTCGGGTAGGAAGCCGTCGCCGGCGCGGACGTCCGCCCTCCTGCTCTCGGGAAGCCAGGAGGGCGGCGCTACCGCGGTCCGCTGCGCCGGGCCTTGGCTGTTGGCGGCCAATGCCCGCGGCGGGGTATCCCGATCAGCTGCCGTCGAGGGCGGCCGAGAACTGGTCGACGGTCTTGGCATGCCGCCAGCCGGCGGGCAGGTCGGCGGCCTCGACGCCGACGCCGAACATCCTGGTGTCGCTGCGGCCCTGGAGCCACAGACCGTCGGTGTAGGGCGCGTACAGACGTGCGCCCGCCGGGATGTTCGCCGGACGGACGACGGTCTCATCGGGGGAGGGCTGCCAGTTGGTGATGTCGTCGAGAACCGCCACGACCTTCGCCTGCGGATTGAGCGCGGCCAGCTTGGCGGCCGGGGCCGCGCCGCCGGTGAAGACCGAGACGTAGACCTTGCCGCCCGTCACCCCGCCCTTCTTCCCGTCCAGCACCTTGTGGACGTTGAGGACGAAGGTGACGTAGTCGTCCTTCGCCTGGGTGGGATCGCCGGCGAGCCGGATGCCGTCCTCCACCTTCGTCAGCGTCCCCGTGACGATGAGGTCGGCCTTCTTCCTGGCGTCCGCCGGCGACGTCAGCGGGTCGTAGTCGACGTCGCGGTTCTGAGCGGCCAGACCGGTCAGCGTGCGCACCGAGCCCGAGTCGCCCGCACCACCGGCGGCGGCGGACCCGGCGTCGGATTCGCCGCCGGAGCACGCGGTCGCCGTGAGCGCGAGACTGATCGCGGCGACGGACATGACGACGATGTTCGTCTTCATATTGGTGTCCCCTCGGCTCAGTAGCTCGCGTTGATGTGGCTGCGGTCATGGGCGGTGTAGCTGCGCCAGACGATCGAGCGGCTCGGGACCTCACCGCTGATCATGGCGCACTTGTGCGAGCTGCTGGCGTGGTGGCCGAAGCCGATGGTGTGCCCGATCTCATGCACGGCCGTCTTGCGGTAGTCGTACCAGTCGTCGGTCCCCTTGGCGAGTTCGGGGAAGTCCATCCAGATGGTGGCGCTGTCGCACTTGGGACCGATGAGCCGCGTGCATTTCGTCTGGCCGCGCACGCCCGCCTCCAGATTCTTGGTCAGCCAGACGACGTCCGTCCTGAGGGTGCAGCTCTCGGACTTGGCGCCCATGTCGGTGGTGTTGGCCAGGCGGTTCATGCCCCAGACCACGGACGTCCTGCGTGCGGTCGTCCAGCCGCCGCCGCGGATGCAGTATGTGTGGGTGGCGTTGTCGGCCAGCCGGGTCTCGGGGAACGGCGTCGCCTGCGCCTGGGCCTGAACGGCCAACAGGGCACCGGAGGCGACGGCCGTCACCGTGAGGATTCGGAGGGCACCGGCCAGGCGGCGAGGCCGGCGCGCGGGGAATTCGCCGCGCGGGGGATTGGCTGTCATTTCCATCATCTCCGCGAACCCACGGACAGGGCGGATTCGATAGGGGCTTTAGCAAAGAGCTAAGCCCTTCGGCATGCGGTGACGACAGAAGCCAGGGCACCAGTTCGGCTAGTCCCTGGGAACTATGCGGAGCAACGCCGGGCAAGGTCCGGTGTCAGTGCGCCACGGGAAATGTGATGGGGCGACCAATGTTCAACGGGTAATTGCTGCAATGCGCTGAGTGAGCGCGGCTTTCCCGCCGCTTGCGGTCTTCCCGTCCGGAACCTAGGCCTGGAGCAGTTGTTCGCGAAGGATGTCCGCGTGGCCGCAGTGCTGGGCCAGTTCGCGCAGCATGTGAAGGTAGACCCAGCGCAGCGGCAGCGGCCCGCGCCGGTTGCCGAGCACGAGATCGTCCAGGGCCTGGTCCGCCGCGGCCTGGCGAGACGCCGCGCAGGCCTCCCGATGGGCCCGCTGGACGGACGCGATCGTGTCGCCGTCGTCGAGATCGAACGACTCGTCGGGCGTGTCCGGGATGCCGATCTCGCTGCGGGACCTGCACTTGATCGCCTCGTCGAACCAGACCTTCTCGACGAACGTCGCGTGCTTGACCAGCCCCAGCAGCGTGGTCTTCGAGGCGACCAGCGGGCGTCGCGCCTGCTCCTCGGTCAGCCCGTCCAGGCAGTCGTGCAACGCGGCCCGGTGCTCATCGAGGAACACCTCGAACTGCTCGCGGAGCGGTGCGTCCCAGACGGCGGATTCCATGGACGAGAGGAGAGCCATGATCCCAACGATATGGGTCCCGCTCACCCGCGGTGCACGAGAAGCGAGCACGTGCTCGGCGCTCAGGGTGGGATGAGCACCTTCCCCACCGCGTAGAGCGGATCCTCCCTGACCAGGGCGGGCACGTTGTCCTCCCACCCGCGCCGGACGTCATCGAGGCCGCGCTTGAAGAGCCGCCGCAGGGCGAAGCCTCCGAACAGAGAGGCCAGCGCGCCCACCGGCCGGGCCCACGAGCGTCCGCGGACCACCAGGGTCACATCGATCGACCAGCGACCGTCATCCGCCGGCTCCGCAGCGATCGCGAGTTTCAGCGAGACAAGCGAATGCGACAGCCTCGCGGTCAACTGCGGCTTGGCCCGCTTCGCGCCGGCCTCGCTCACTTGCTCCCACCACCGTTCGATATCGGCGCTGCCCTTCCACGACATCTGCCGCAGCCGTCCCGAACCCTGGTACCTCCCTGCCATGGTGAAATTCCTCGGCCGCGTGGCGCTGTCAAAGCGCAGCACACCGGAGGCGGTGCCGTCGCCGTCCGAACTGGTGAATTCAACGCTGGTCTCGCGGCGGCGGCTCCACCGCGAAACGACCAGCTCGCTCGTCGAGTCGTCGTCTGCTTCGCCGTCCCCCTCCAGCCGGTACCGCGCGCCGGTCGCCAGATGCCGCCCTTTGACGAGTCGGACCCCTTCGATCTCGCCGATTTCGGTGACGACTGCGCCATCGACCACACGAGCCGTCTCGAGCACTTCGTACAGGTCGGCAACGAACGTCTCAAACCATTGACGCGGCAGGGCCGAAACCGTGATCGAACCATGAAATCGCGCCATAACAGCTAATCCGCCCCGCACCCACCCGCGTTACCCCTCCAACCCCGACGCCCCGGACAGCCCGAGGTGGAGCAAGAGGCGTTCGAGCGTAGATTGTCCGAGGTGGGCATGGGCGAACATGACGAAGTACCCCCGCGCTTCCGCACGCCTGCGGACTACCTCGACGCGGCGAGCGCTCTGCACACCGACATGCAGACGTTCCTCCATCTCGCCCGGTGTCCGTACCCATTCGTCTGGCAGGCAATGGCGTCCAACCCCCGCACACCTGTGGACGTCCTAGCCGACCTGTCCTCAAAGCGGGACAGCGCTTGGAACGACGGTCTGCTCTTGCGGCTCCTTGCCGAGCACCCCAACGCTGATCGCGAGGTGCTGCTCAGAGTGATGGCCGAGATCGAAGCCCGATTGCTGTCATCCACGACTCGGCCATACGCGGCTGTGCTCGCACTCGCCACCCGGCAGGAACTGCAACCGGACGAGTTGCATCACCTGGCCGCATTGCCTGGTGCGTCAGCGCGCATGCGAACGGGTCTGAGACGTCGCCTCGCCGAACGGACCCCCCGAAAACAGTGAGCAGGTCGCCGTCAATGTCGTCAGGACTATCGCCAACTGCCGCGAGCGCTGGGCCGACCTCGTCCCGCGCGCCGGAATCAACGCGTCAGTCGCGCGCGCCGCCTCCGCACTGTGGCCGAGCGCCCTGGTGACGTCGGGGTCGCTGTTGTTCTCAGCAGTTGCAGAGGAGGCCGCGGGAGCCCCATTTTTCGAAGATCGGCTTGATCTCGGCTTCGGCCAGGGCCACCGACTGCTTGGGCGTCTGCCTTCCCTGGGCGGCGCGCGCCATCATCCGCGGCAGGATCGATCGGGTGAACACCTCGCCGATGGCGGGGTTGGACGGTCCCGGGTAGCCGATGTTCGCGGTCCATGTCGCCGCGTCCTGCAGCAGTTTGAGCTTGTCGGACGGCCGTGCCCCGAACGGGTCGTCTGACAACCAGCGGTCCAGTTGCGGCACCACGGCCGGAAACGCCGGCAGGTTGTACAGCTCGGACTGGTAGGTGCTGCTCGCGTCGTTGGCCGACAGGTTGAGAAGGAACTCCTTGGCGGCGTCGACATTCCTGGAGAACCTGGGGACGAAGTAGACGAAGACCGGCTGCGGGCCGCTGAGGCCCAGACCCGTCGGGCCCCTGAGCGGTCGCTTGAAGAAGATGTCGTCGGCGATCCTGGGGGCCTCGGCCTGCGCGGTGCGGAACGCCGAGACGGGGTTGGCGATGTAGGAGAGTCGTCCGGCTATGAGCCCTTGGTTATTGGAGAGCTGGTTCCAGGAGAACACCTCCGGGGTCATCGCCTCCCGGTAGAGCCGCACCATGGCGGTGACGGCGGCGACCGTCTCGGGTGAGTTGATCACCACCTGCTCGAGCTCGTTCTGCACCGACGCGCCGTACGACCACATGAGCGCCCGGACCGAGATGTTGGAATCCAGCTCGTTGGACATGCCGATGCCCACGGGGACGTTGAGCTTCCGTTTGATCGCCCTGCCGCCCTCACGCAGTTCGTCCCAGGTCGACGGTCCGTCGCCCATTCCCACCTGCCGCCACAGGCTCTTGCGGTAGTTGCCCTGGCAGGGGGCCCAGGCGTGGGTGTAGCCGTAGTACTTCCGCGTGGAGGGGTTGTAGGCGGCCTTCCTGCAGAGGGGCTGTTCGAGGCCGAAGCGTCTGACCGCTTCCGCCTGGAGGTCGCCCATGTCGACGAGGTACGGTTCGAGCTGCGCGGGAGGGCTGATCCACTCGATGAGGTCCTGGCCGGTCCCCGCCTCGATCAACGCCTGCGTGCGCGACACGAGACTCTCCGGGACGACGTGCTCGACTCGCACGTCCACTCCCACGCGCCTCCCCCACTCCTTGGCGAAGGCGTCGAACCACCTGTCGTAGCGGGGCACGTAATGCCTCCGCTGGAGGATCGACAACGTGCCCGAGAGCTTCCTGGTCGGCTCGAGAAAGATCGTGGGGGGCTCCGGCTGCGCCGCGGTCCCTTGATCCCCGCCTCCGGGGACGCGTGCGGCCGCCGTCGCGCCAAGTGCCCCCACCCCCGCCAGCTTGAGCGCCCCGCGCCGAGAGACGCGTGCAGGATCCCGTCCCATCCCAACCCCCCAGTGTCCCGCGGCGGTGACCTGGCTCCCGGACTCATCGCCGCAACCTCCGCACGGGCCGCGTTCAAGCCCGATCGTCACCAGCCGTGCGTACCCGTGACGCAGAGTTACCAACCCGCTGCGATGCGCCCTTACTCGGATATGTGCAAAGTCCACCGGGCGCTGACGCTCGCCCCAGCGCGCCACCCTCCGACCACCGCGACGAACGGCTCCGCGCGCTCTCGGCGCCGGGTCCATTCCTTATATGGCATGACGGCCACTGCCAGCCGCGACCTTCATCGACGTCGACGGCGGGGGTGCCGAGGCGGTCAGACCGCTTCGGGGATGCCGGCGCGGCATCGGGCGGCGTCCAGGGGCTGCGACGCCTCCTCGAACATCGCGGCGGCCCGCGACAGCAGTTCGGCCGCCTCGTCCGCGGCCCCTTCGGCGCGGGCCAGGTGGGCTCGCGCCTCCAGCATCGCCGCCTGCCAGGCCGTGCCCTCCCACATCGCCGCGGACAGCTCGGCCCGCTCCAGGTGGCGGCGCGCCTCGGCGAGGTCGCCGGCGCGGGTGCACGCGATCGCGGAGGGGACCTCGAACATGACGGCACAGAACGGGCAGAAGTCGGTGTGGGCCAGGGACGCCTCCGCGGCGTCGACGACCGCGCGCGCCGCCTCGGGGTCCTCCTCGGCCGCCACCATCGTGCCGTAGACGCGCTGGAGCAGGTGCATCGCGAGCGGTGCCCAGCGGGCGAGCGGCAGGGCCCGGCGGAGCAGGCGGCCGGCCTCGGCGCGGTCGCCGAGGGCGAGGCGGACCTCGGCCAGCCGCTGCAGCGAGTGCGCCTCGCCCATCGTGGCGCCGAGCTCGCGATGCAGGTCCACCGCGTCGGTCAGCTCGCAAAGCGCGAGGCCCAGGTCGCCGTGCAGCAGCGCGGCCTCGCCGATCACCGTGCCGGCGAAGGCCACCGCGCGCAGCGCGCCGGCCCGCTCCGCGGTCGTGCGGAGGGTCCGGGCGAACTCGATCACTTCCGAGTAGGGGGTCGGGCCGTAGAGCAGGAACTCGACCACGCACAGGTGCGAGTCGAAGACGGCCGTGGTCAGCCCGGGGTCCTGGCGGGTGCGCATCAGCTCCAGCCGCATCAGCTGGTCCCACTCGCCGCGGTTGTGCGTGATGAGCCCCTTCAGGGCGATCATGTCGAGCTGCCGCCAGCCGGCGCTGTCGGCCGCGCTCAGCCGGTCGGCCGTCGACACCGCCTCCCACGCGGCGTCCAGGTCGCCGCCGAAGTAGGCCAGGTAGCCCTTGATCAGCATGATCGTGGCGTTCGCGTCGCGCTGGTCGCGGCCGTCCCCGCCCGTCTGCTCGCCGTCGGCGGCCGGGGCCTCCAGCCCGGCCAGCACCGCGCCCGCGGTGTCGAGGTCGTGGAGGTAGACGGCCGTCAGGGCCATCCGGGCGCGCAGCGGCCGCCGCGCGGCCTCGGGAGCCGCCGCGACGGCCTGCCGGAACGCGGAGATCGCGGCCGGGTCGCCGACCGCGCCCAGCAGCTCGGCCCGCAGCGCCAGGACCCTGGCCAGGTCCGCTCCCTCCGCCACCGAGCGCACCGAGTCCACCAGGGACAGCGCGTCGCGGTAGGCCCCCACGGCCGCCTGGGTCTCGGCCGCCCGCAGGACGTACGGCACCGCGGCCCGGTGCTCGCCCGCGGCCAGCAGATGGTGGCCGACGCGGGCCGGCGAGGACCCCATCGCCGCGAGCCGCCGCGCGCAGGCCCGGTGCAGCGCCCGCTCGCGGTGCGGCGGGATCCCGGCGAGCAGCGCGTCGCGGATCAGCCGGTGCCGGAACCGGTAGCCGCCGAGGGTCCGCTCGACCACCAGGGCCGCCAGTGCGGCGTCGAGGCAGTCGAACGCCTCGTCCTCGTCCGGCAGGCCGCACAGCGCGATGAACTCGTCGGTGTCGAACGTCGATCCCGCCGTCGCGACGGGTTCGAGGGCGGTGCGCAGCCGGGGGGACAGCACCGCCAGCACGGCGTCGCCCGGCATGGGCTCGCCCTCCGCGCCGCCGTCCCGGGAGAGTCCGGCGGTCCGCGCCAGCTCGACGATCGGGAACGGCACCCCGCCGGAGACGTCCCAGATGTGCTCGACGAGCCCGCCGGGCGCGTCCGGGCGGCAGGCGGCCACCAGCTCGGCGGTCTCGGCGCGGTCGAGTGGCGCCAGGGCCACCTCGATGGCGGCCGTCCGGCCCAGCAGGCTCGCCCGGACGTTCTCGAAGGCCTCGGTGATCGGCTGCCGGCGATGCGTCAGCACCAGGATCAGGCGCTCGGACAGGCAGCTGCGGGACAGGTAGTGGAGCAGCCGCAGGCTGGCGTCGTCGGCCTCGTGCACGTCGTCGACCGTCAGCAGGACGCCGGTGCCCGCCGCGGCGAGCCGGACCAGCTCGGCCACGGCCACGAACAGCCGCTGGTGGCTGCCGTCGCCGTCCCAGTCGAGCACGCGGCCCGACAGCGCCCGGTCGATGTCCTCCCGGCACCGGTCGTCCAGGCCGTCCAGCAGGGTGGGGTGGTGCCGGCACAGGTCGGCGAGGGCCTCCAGCACCGGCGCGTACGCCCAGGCGCCCTCGATCGGGGCGGCGACGCCGTGCCCGACCCGCCAGCCGCTGGCGGCGGCCCGTCCGCGCATCCACTCGGCGAGCGTCGACTTGCCCATGCCGGGCGCGCCCGAGATGAACACCGTGCGGCCGAGGCCGCGGTCCCGGCCGGCCTCCGCCAGCAGGCCTTCGAGGGTCGCCGTGGACGCCGCGCGGCCGACCAGGGCGGTCCGCGCGGACGGGGCGGGGCCGCCCGGCGGGCCGGCGGTCTCCACGAGCGAGTTGCGCAGTGCGATGGCCTCGTCGCTCGGCCCCACGCCCAGTTCCCGGTGGAGCGCCCGGTCCATGCGCTCGAACTGGCGCAGTGCCGCGCGGCGGTCCCCGAGGCCGGCGTGCCGGCGCATCAGCTCCAGGTGGGCCTCGGTGTCGGCCGGGTCCTGCTCGGCTAGCTCGGCCCACCGCCGGGCCTGGCGCAGCATCCGGAGGTATTCGGAGTGGAGGCGATCCCGCGGCTCGTCCGCCCATGGTTCGTAGGGGTCTTCGGGCAGGAGCGGGCCCCGGTACGCGTCCGCCGCCTCGGACGCCGCGGCCTGGTCGCCCTCCTGGAGGGCCTTGGCGGCGAGTTCCTGGAAGCGGAGCACGTCGATGTCGATCTCGACGTCCGGGAAGAGCATGACCGATTCGGCGCGCAGCACCAGGCTGCCGGTACCGAGGACGCGGCGGGCGAAGTGCGCCGCCTTGTGCAGGCGGGGCGCCGCCTCGTGCACGGGCACGTCCGGCCAGAGCGCGTCCATGACCTGCTCGCGGTGCATCCGGCGGCGGGGCGCGAGCGACAGCATCTTCACCAGCGCCGCGGCGTGGCGCCGGCTCCAGGCAGCGGCGGGGACCGGGTCTCCCGCGACCCGGACCTCGAACCGGCCCAGCAGCGCGACCTCGACGGCCTCGCGCCCGGCCCGCTTCACCATCGACCACCTGCCGATCCATGGCCGCTCATGTCGCCGACCTCCACTCACCATAATGCGCATTAGTGATTATTTGCCGCTGTTCGGACATCGTTCCCGCAGGTGACAGGGCCTCTGACAGGGCCTCTGACAGGGCCTCTGACAGGGCCTCGGTCTCCTTGCTGATCGCCGAGCTCATCTCCCGCAGCAGCCCCTGGACCTCGGCGACGTCCCAGCGGTATCCGGCCAGCCGGTCCGCCACCTTGAAGATCGGCCCGCAGAGCCGGTCGCGGCGGAACTGGTACCTGGCGAGCGCCTCGTGCTCGGCGGCCCCGCGCAGCATCTCCGCCACCGCCTGCTCCAGCAGGTGCGCGTCGCGCAGCGCGTCGGTCATGCCGTGCGTGCTCAGGGGATCGAGGAAGCCGCCGGCATCGCCGACCAGCGCCCAGCCCGGGCCCCACGCGCCGCGCAGGAAGCCGGCACGGCCCGGGAAGGCGTGCAGCCGGCGGGGCGCCTCGGCGGCGGCCAGCCGGTCGCCGGCCTGACCGGCGATCTCCGCGGCGAGCCGCCGGTAGCCGCGGCGCAGATCCCCGGCGACCTCCCGGGCGAACCGGTCGGCCGGGACGCCGGTGAACAGGCACACGCGTCCGTCGTCGGTGGGGATGAGCCCGGCGCTGCCGCCCGGCCGGTAGAACCACTCGTACCCGTCGGTCGGCAGCCCCGTCCAGTATCCGTAGACGATCGCGCCGGCCCCGGTGCCGACGTGCTCCGTCCGCGCGCCGGCCCGCCGGGCCACCAGGGAACGCGCTCCGTCGGCGCCGACGGTCAGCCGCGCGCGGACCCGCACCGGATCGCCGGAGCGGGCCCGGCCCACCACCCCGGTGACCCGCCCGCCGGAGTCGCGGACCAGGTCGGTGACGGCCACTCCGAACCGCACCTCCGCGCCCGCCGCGACGGCCGCGTCCACGAGCATCGAGTCCAGCAGGGTCCGCCGGGGCGCGTACAGCGCGTCCACCCCGGCGGCGGGCTTGATCGACACGGTGACCGTCTCGCCGGGGTAGTGGAACCGGGTCCGGCGGACGGGGGGCGTGCCCGCGGCGGCGATCCGGTCGAGCAGCCCCCAGCGGTGCAGGAGCGTGGCGCCGCCCCGCATCAGCGCGTGGGTGGACAGCGTGTCGGTGCCGCGCCGGGCCCGTTCCAGCACGAGGACGCGCAGTCCGCGGCGGGCCAGCAGCATCGCGGTGGCCGCGCCGGCGCAGCGCGCGCCGACCACGACGGCGTCGTACTCGCCGGAAGGGGCTTGCGGGCGGGGAGCGCCATGCGGATCGACGGCGTGGGAGGCGCGCCGGTCCGGCCGGTGGTGCGGGGTCGAGGCAGGCATCATCGTGTTCCGTTCGTCAGTGCGGCGTCCGTCGCGGCCGTGCGGCACGCCGGACGGCGATGTGGTCGGCGAGGTAGGCGGCGTCGTGCCGGGCGCCGCCGATGAACGTGGAATCGCGCCGGTACTGGAACCGCAGCCCGATCGCGTACAGGCCGGGGGCGGCGGTCACGCCCCGCCGGTGCCGGATCCGGCCGGTCCCGTCCAGCACGGGGACCTTCAGCCACGGGTAGCGGGGCCGCATGCCGGTGGCCCACACGACCGTGGAGACGGCGGCGCGCCGCAGGTCGAGGGTGCGCGGCCCGGACTCCAGCAGCACGGGCGGGACGGGCTCGGCGTCCGGTACCGGCGAGCCGGCCACATGGTCGTCGATCCCGGCGAGGACCCTGCGCAGGCGCGCCTCGGCCGCCGCGGTGGTGGCGCCCAGGTCGTCGGCGAACCGGACGACCCCGCCCTCCACCGCCGCCAGCCGCCCCGCCACCCGGACTCCGCGGTCCCGCAGTGCTCCGAGGTCCACGGCCCGGTCGGAGCCGCTGAGCTGCAGGGACGGCTCTCGCAGCGCGCGCGCCGGGTCGGGCAGGTCGTCGATCACCCGGTCCAGCGACCCCGTGCGCTCCAGCCACCAGAAGATGTCCCGGCCGCGGTAGCGGCGGGGCAGCCGGCTGTGCGCGCCGACCGCGAGCGTGATCTGCCGCCCCGCCCGGCGCAGTTCGTCGGCGATCTGCACGCCGGACGCCGAGGCGCCGACGACCAGCACGCCGCCCTCGGGCAGGTGCGCGGGGCTCCGGTACCCGGCCGCGGTGACCTGCACGAGGTCCGGCGGCAGCCCGGCGGCGCACCCGGGCACCTGCGCGTGGGCGTGGTAGCCCGTGGCGATCACCAGGTTCGCCGCCGTCCAACTGCCGCGGTCCGTGCGGACGACGTATCCGCCGTCCCCACCGGGGAGCTGCCGGACCTCGGTCACCGCGGTCGACTCCACGACCGGCGCGGCGAACGAGCGGGCGTAGTCCTCCAGGTAGGAGGCCAGGCCCGCGGCGGTCATGAAACCGTCCGGGTCGGCGCCCTGGTACGCCCGGCCGGGCAGCCGCGTCAGCCGGTTCGGGGTGAGGAGCCGGCACGAGTCCCAGCGCGCGCTCCGCCAGCGTTCGGCGATCCTCCCGCGCTCGACCACCACGTGGTCGACGCCGCGATCGGCGAGGTGGCGGCTCATCGCCAGGCCCGCGTGCCCGGCGCCGATGACGACGGTGTCGATGTGACCGATGTCGATGAGGTCCGTGTCGGTGCGGCCTTTGCCGTGGCTGTACACGATGGGCTCCCCGTGCGCCGGCGGTCCGGCGCTGCCGATCGAAGAGTGGATGGGGCGGGGGGCGAGCCGGCACCGGCTCGGTGAGCGCGGCACCGGCCCTGTGACCCGTGCCGGCCCGCTGGGCGCGGTGCCGGCGGGCGGACGCCGGCTCAGTCGGTGGCGACGTCGATCTCGACCGGGACGCCGTTGCTGATCACGTCGTACACGGCCGACCGGGCCCGCGACTGCTCGACGAGCCCGCGCAGGACCTCGTCGGAGGCGTCCCCGGAGATCCTGAAGCCGACCCGGATGCCCTGGTAGCCGTTGCGGACGTCCTGCGACAGGCCCAGGATGCCGAGCAGGTCGATGTCGCCCTCGACGGTCGACTCGACCTCGGTGAGGGTGATGCCGCGCGCGGCGGCGATGTTGGCCAGGCCCGCGGTGAGGCACGCGGCCAGCGCGTGCAGCAGGAACTCCACCGGGGTGGGGGCCTTGCCGCCGCCGACGAGCACCGCCGGGTGGTCCGCGTCGTACGCGAACTCCTCGGTCCGGGTGGTGTCCTCCTGGCCCGCGCCGTAGAAGCCCTTGATGGTGCTGCGGTTGTGCGTGCCGGTGATCCAGCGGTTGGTCGCGCGGAACTGGAACCGGGCCAGCTCGGGCTTGCCCTTGACCGCGTCCAGGGTCGCGAACAGGGCCGGAACGTCGACGCCGTTGCGCGGCGCGCGGCTGAGCGTGGTGGCCATTGTGCTTCTCCTTCTGTCGTCCCGCCCGTGCCGCGGCGGCGCCGCGGACTGTGCTGCCGTTCGGGGCGACGTGAGGAAGCTACGAAGGGCGCCTTCCCCGGACCTTCCCCGATGGCTCCGGCCCGGGAAGGTCGCGGGGAAGGGCCGCGGAAGGTCCTCGCGCGAGCGTTGTGGTCGGCCGATGGTTCACGACGTCGCGAGGAGAAGGCCATGCGGACGGAAGGGACGGCGACGAGGCCGCCGTCGACGGACACCAACGGGATCGAGGCGCGCGCCGGGAGCGAGGCCGGCGCCAGGATCGAGGCGGAGGGCCTGAGCCGGGACGCGGGCGGCAGGCGCATCATGGACGAGGTCTCGCTGGTGATCGAGCCGGGCGAGCTCGTCGCGGTGCTCGGCGGCAGCGGCGCCGGAAAGACCACGCTGCTCGAGACGCTGGCCGGGCTGGCCGCGCCGTCGGCGGGCGGGGTCCGGCACGACGGCGCCGACCCGGCGGCGGGCGGCGCGGTCGGCTTCGTGCCGCAGGACGACATCATCCACACCGAGCTGCCGTTGCGGCGCACGCTCGCGTACGCCGCCCGGCTCAGGCTCCCGGCCGGGACGCCGGAGGCGGCGATCACGCGCCGGGTCGACGAGATCCTGCACGGCCTCGACCTGGCGGAACGCGCTTCCGTGCCCGTGAGCGCCCTCTCGGGAGGGCAGCGCAAGCGGGCCAGCATCGCGGTGGAGATGCTGGCCCGGCCGCGGGTCTGCTTCCTGGACGAGCCCACGTCCGGATTGGACCCGGTGACGTCCGTCGAGGTCCTGAGGCTGCTCCGCGCCCTGTCGGGCGGGGGCGTCACCGTCGTCCTCTCCACGCACCGGCCGGAGGACGCGGATCTGTGCGATCGGGTGGTGCTGATGGCCCCCGGCGGCACCCTGGCGTTCAGCGGCTCGCCGGAGGAGGCCAAACGGCAGTTCGGCGTCACAGACCTGGCCGACGTCTATGTGCTGCTCGACGGCGCGGCGGGCCACCGCGAGCCCACGGCCCCGGAGGCGTCCACAGCACCCACGGGCTCCGCGGCGCCGGGCGTGCCTTCGCGGCACCGGCCGGGCCCGATCCGCCAGTGGTGGCACCTGACCCGGCGCAACGCCGAGGTCATGGTCCGCAACCGGCTCACCCTCGCCGTCCTGCTCGGCTCACCGGTGCTGGTGACCTCGATGATGGCGGTCCTGTTCGAACCGGGCGGGTTCGCCCCCCGCGGTCACGGGGCCGCGCCGGTGCAGATCGTCTTCTGGCTCGCCTTCGACGGCTTCTTCTTCGGCCTCACCTACGGCCTGCTCCAGATCGTCGGGGAGTTCGGCGTCTTCCGGCGCGAGCGGTTCGCGGGACTGAGCGTCACCGCCTACCTCGCGTCCAAGATCACCATGCTGGTGCCGCTGCTCGCGGTCGTCGACGTGCTGCTGCTCGGCGTCCTGCGGATGCTCGACCGGCTGCCGCCCGCCGACGCGCGGGTGTACGCGGCGCTGTTCGGCGTGATCCTCATGGAGGCCACCTCGGCGCTCGCGCTCGGCCTGCTGGTCTCGGCGGCCGTGCGGAACGCCGCCCAGGCGTGTCTGGCGCTGCCGATGCTCTGCTTCCCGCAGGTGCTGTTCGCCGGAGCGGTGGTCCCGGTGACGGACATGGCGGCGCCGGGCCGCGCGTTCGGCCAGGTCCTGGCGAACCGTCACGCGTTCCAGGCCCTCGGCTCGCTCCTTGATCTCGATGAGCGCTTCGCCGGCTCTCCCGACCTGTCGTCCTACGTGCCCGCCTTCACCGTGAGCGCCTGGCGCGACCTGCTCCTCCTCGCGGTGCTGGGCGTCGCCGCGTTCCTCGCGGCCGTGTGGACCCTCCACCGGAGGACCCTCCCCACCAGCCGCTGACTGGTGCGGTGACCGCCTTCGTGCGGCGTTACTGGCCGCTTCCCGCACGCGTCGCTGGGAGTTCGCAGACGCCTGCTGATCTAGTGCCCCCCTCACTGCACCGCCCCTTAGGGAGGCACCCCAGCCATGACGGAGTTCAACCGGCGGCGCTTTCTACAGCTGGCAGGTGGAACCGCAGCGTTCACCGCGTTGCCGAACAGCATCGCAAGAGCGGCTGCCATCCCGGCCCACAACCGCACCGGCACCATCCGCGACGTCGAGCACATCGTCGTGCTGATGCAGGAGAACCGTTCGTTCGACCACTACTTCGGCTCCTTGCGCGGGGTGCGGGGCTTCGGTGACACGCGCCCGGTGACGCTTCCGAATGGCAAGACGGTGTGGCACCAGTCGGACGGCACCAAGGACGTCCTGCCGTTCCGTCCCGATGTGGACGACCTCGGAATGGAGTTCATCCAGGGCCTCAACCACGACTGGAACGGGGGGCACAAGGCCTGGAACGACGGCAAGTACGACCAGTGGATCCCCGCCAAGACGGCGACGACGATGGCCTACCTGACGCGTGAGGACATCCCGTTCCACTACGCGCTCGCTGACGCGTTCACCGTGTGCGACGCGTACCACTGCTCCTTCATCGGCAACACCGACCCGAACCGCTACTACATGTGGACGGGGTACACCGGTAACGACGGTGCCGGCGGCGGGCCCGTCCTGGCGAACGACGAGCTCGGCTACGACTGGACCACGTACCCAGAGCGGCTAGAGAAGGCCGGGGTTTCCTGGAAGGTCTACCAGGACGAGGGGGAGGGCCTGGACGCGGCCGGATCCTGGGGCTGGACGAACGACCCGTACATCGGAAACTACGGCGACAACTCGCTGCTCTACTTCAACAAGTACAGGAACGCCAAGCCGGGCGACGCTCTCTACGAAAAGGCCCGAACCGGAACCAACGCCAAGGCCGGGGACGACCTGTTCCGCATTCTGAAGGCGGACGTGCTGGGCGGCAGACTCCCGCAGATCTCGTGGATCGCCTCCCCTGAGGCGTTCAGCGAGCACCCGAACTGGCCCGTCAACTACGGCGCCTGGTACATCGCGAAGGTGCTGGACGCGCTGACCGCTAAGCCGGAGGTGTGGAGCAAGACCGTCCTGCTCGTCACCTACGACGAGAACGACGGGTTCTTCGACCACGTCGTGCCGCCCGTCCCCCCGTCCTCGCGCGCGAAGGGCCTGTCCACCGCCGAGCCCACCAACGAGATCTACCCGGGGTCGGCCAAATACGTCGCCGGCCCGTACGGGCTGGGCCAGCGGGTCCCGATGTTCGCCGTCTCACCGTGGAGCAAGGGCGGCTGGGCCTGTTCGCAGGTGTTCGACCACACCTCGATCATCCAGTTCATGGAGCGGCGCTTCGGCGTGCGCGAACCCAACATCTCGCCCTGGCGCCGCGCGGTGTGCGGGGACCTCACGTCAGCGTTCGACTTCGCGCGTCCGAACGAGCGGCCGGTGCCCCTTCCCGACACCAGCGGATACGCGCCCAAGGACCACGAACGGCACAACGACTACGTCCCCACCCCGCCGAAGACTCCTGCCCTGCCCGAGCAGGAGCGGGGCGTCCGTCCCGCGCGGCCTCTGCCCTACGCACCCGTGGTGGACGGCAGGCTCCGCGGCGGCAAGCTCGTCATCGACTTCTCTGCCGGGACCCAAGCGGGCATCTGTTTCCACGTGACCTCCGGCACCCGGACCGACGGCCCATGGACCTACACGGTCCATGAAGGCAAGAAGCTGTCGGACTCGTGGAAGGCCGACGGAGCCTACGACTTCTCGGTGCACGGCCCGAACGGGTTCCTGCGGCGGTTCAAGGGAGCGGCCGGTACCGGAGTGGAGGCGACCGTCCGCGACAACCGCGGCATGTTGAAGCTCCTCCTGGTCAACAACGGCAAGTCCCCCTGCCGCCTCACGGTCTCCAACGCCTACGGCGGACGTTCGGCGAACTACACGATCCCGCCCGGCGGCCGAGCCATCCACAACACCGACCTGGGCCGGACCAAGTCCTGGTACGACCTCTCCGTGACCTGCGCGACCGACAAGTCCTTCCTACGACACTTCGCCGGCCACATAGAGAACGGCAAGCCCAGCACAACCGACCCGGCCCTGAGCCCCTGACCCGTGGCCACACCCCTTTGACGCCCTCGCCAAAGACCACC
>NZ_BDDE01000013.1 GCF_008327685.1 Actinomadura sp. K4S16 | reverse complement strand
CCCGAGACCAGGACACCGCCCGGGACCAGCTCGCCGCTGCGACCGCCGCCGAACAGAACGCACGCACCCGCCTGGCCGTCCTCACCCTGCAGGCCGCCACCCCGTTCACCGGCTACCAAGGCCCGCCCGCCCACTCGCCCTGGCGGGACGGCGCCGCCACCGCCGAACACACCGATGAGCACCTCGCCGCGGCGATCGCCGACGACGTCGACACCGCTCCCGACCGCGCGACCAGCCTGACCGCCGACATCCGTGCCGCCGTCCGCGCCACCCGCCGCATCCTCCACACCATCTCCGGGCTACGCGGCCCCGCCACCGCCGCACAGGCCAGCGCCTGCCTCGCCGAACTCCGCGCCGAACAAGCCGTCCGCGCCACGCTGCCGGTCCGCCGCGCTGACCACGAACAGCAGCAGCGCCTGCAGCACGCCGCCGTACAGCGCGCCGCCCGGCCCGCGCCCGCACCGCACGACCCGCACCGCCACCACGGCCCACACCACGGCCGCGGGCCCGGGCCCAGCCCCGGCATCAGCCGATGAGCCGCCCCATCGGGCGAGTGAGTTTTCAACCCACCGCCCGGTGAGCCTAACTCGCGCGTTGAGCTGCGCGAAGTTAAGTGAGTGAGGCGCCTTCGGCGGGATGGGAGCGAGAGCCAGGAGGAGCCGTACCGCAGCCCGAAGGCATGGACCGAGACCCTAACTAACTCCCCGACTCCCGGGCCCCCACGAGAAACCGGGCAGGAGCCCGGACGGCGGTCCAGGACGTGCGCGGACATCCCGAGATGGCTACGGGCCGCGCAGCATCCCCGGCGCGGGGACCGGTCGCCGGGGCGGCCCGTGTCTCGGCCCGAACCACCCGGTCAGGCATTTCGTCACGCAGCAGCCCCGCGAGTGCGTGGCGTCCGGATGTGGGCGGATCGCCGGTCCGGGAGGGACATACACGGGGCCACCACGACGACGGGCCGAACCCTCGGCCCCCTCCCTCGGGTTCGGAGGACGTGATCCGCGCTGGACGCGGAACAGCAGAGGCACAACCGGGACTTTCTCTACCGCGCCCTAGGAGGTTGGCTGGCATAGCCATCACATGCTCTGGCATGACCAGCGGCTTGGGTGGTTCCTTGGCACTAAATCTGGTTATTCACGTGTGAGATTCAGGGGTCTTCATAAGACTCCAGGTGGCACGGCCATGATGCTCAAGATCATCTGCCGTCACGGATTTCCCTTGCGATGGCAATCCGCGTATCCCTAGGTGCATGAACCACGACACGACCGCCGACTCGGCGAGCACCTTGGGTGCCCTGCTGGAGGATGCCAAGCGCACGAGCGACGCGGCCCCCATCGGCGCCGCATTCGTCCGCTACACCGACACCGAGGGCCGCTTTCAGCACGGCCCGCTGGCCAAGCTGGTCCGCAACCACGACACGACCGCCCTCGACCTGTACTTGCTGTTCCGCGCCGTTGCCACCAAGGCGCCCTATGACGTGGCACGGGACGCCCGCATCTGGGCGCGCGCCCTCGGCCACTTCACCGACGACGGCAAGCCCAACACCCAGATGATCTCCCGGGCGTGGAGGCGGCTGGAAGGGCTCGGACTGATCAACCGCGAGCGGCGCGGCCGACTGGCGCACATCTTCGCGCGGCACGAGAGCGGCACCAAGGGCGAGGACGCCTATGTCCCCCCGGACGGCGCCGCCAACGGCTTCTACATCGCCTTGCCGTTCGCGTACTGGACGGCCACCGAACCGATGCACACCAAGCTGCAGCTGCCCGGCAAGGCCGTTCTGCTCATCCTGCTGTCCCGGCTGCAGCACGAGTTCACCATCACGGCCGAGCAGCTCCACACCTGGTACGGCATCAGCCCCGAGACCGCCCACAAAGGCCTGGCCGAACTGGACAAGCAGGGCGTGCTGTCCTGCTGGGTCGAAACCAAGGCCGACCCGCGGTCACCGACCGGCTCGACCTACCACCGCAACTACAAGTTCAAGGCCCCCTACGACCGGCTGCGCCGCCCCGAGATCACCGACCTCAGCCAGGTCCCGACCGAGTGAACGCCGGCCCCACCCAATGCCGGGAACCGCCACACCCCTCCCGCAGGAAACCGACGATCACCACAAAACCCGATCGGCCCCCGAGGCACCGGGGGCCGATCAGACACTTCAGGAGAAGTAAATGCGCAACCAGCCTACCGACGACGACGCCTACTACCGCAAGAAGATCATGTTCCTGCGCTACATCAGCGTCATCGCCGGCGTGATGATCCGGATCGCGGGGGAGATCGCGCGTACCTTCGTGCGCTGATCCACACTAATCCGCGTCTAGCGGGACGACACCCCCTGACACCTACAGGTGGGCGTCCGCTCCCCCGGACGCCCACCCCTTCGTATCATCTCGCAGCGCAGGGATCTTGAAGACAGGTCGCCGGTTCCTCGACAGACGCCTGGTCCCCCCGAGTAGACGCCCGGCTACGCCTCGGCCAAGACCGCGTGCGACCCAGTTGCCTGCCACCGTCCTCGGATCAAGGCGTACGTGGCGTACATGAACTACATGACGAAAGACCCCCCGGATATCTGTCCGTGACGTTCGTCAAACCCCTACATGGCACACATGAAAGACAGCAGATCGGCACCCCAGATAACCATCGCCGCGGCGGCCTTCGCCGGCCTGCTGTTCAAGATCGTGACCAGCTCGCAGGTGAAGACGATGCTCTTACAGATCATCGAGAAGGCCCTCAATCTGGCCGGCTGAGGGATCGCGGGACGGCCACGGCGGAGATCGCCGTGGCCCTTCCCTCCCTGGTGCTGGTCACTGCGATCGTGCTGTGGGGCGTGAGGGCGGCGTCCGTGCAGCTCGCCTGTACTGACGCGGCCCGGAGCGGCGCCCGGGCGGCGGCCAGAGGCGAGTCCCTCACCGCCGTGCGCGACCTGGTGGTGAGGGCCGTTCCGAAGGGTGCGACCGTCCAGGTTCACCGCGATGAGGCCACCGTCCGCGTGGACATCTCGGCTTCCGTCCACACCGCCGCCGCGATCGGCCTACCGGCTCTCACCGTCCGCGCCCACGCGGCCGCCGAGACAGAACCCGGCCTCCCGCCCGCCACAAGCCCGTGACGCCTCGACTGGCGAACCGGGAGGTCGAGGTGGGAGAAGCCGCCACGGAGGGCAGCGCGTTCCGGGCTGATCGAGGCCTGCCAGGACGACTCGTTGCAGCAGTCCACCACGTCAACGGATTGGAGAGGTCATGCAAGGCGGCGCCCCCGCGTCCGATACGGCTCGCCAGCTCCCCAGGTGTGGAGGGAGGACGAGGAACGAGCCGGATCCACGGCCGGGAGATCGGGGGTCGGGGACGGTCTGGGTGCTGGCGTTCGCCGTCCTCGTCTGGGTGGTGGGAGTGGCGGCGGTCCTGGTCGGCGGGGTCCGGAGCGCGCGGCATCGAGGGGAGGCGGCAGCCGACATGGCGGCGCTGGCGGGCGCGGCGCGGGTCTCCGATGGGGGCGGAGCCGCCTGTGCGAGAGCGAAGGCAATCGCGATCGAGTCACGGGCTCGCGTGGTGAGGTGCCAGGTGCGAGGCGAGATCATCGATGTCTCGGTGGTCGTCGACGTCACGATGCCCATGGGACTGAAGGGGCGCAGGATCGTTTCCCGGGCGAGGGCTGGTCCTGTGGGGCAGGACGGCGTACCCTAGCGCCACATGCCTCGTTGCACTGAGTGTCAATAGGGGTGGGAGGTTGCAGGGAGTGAAAACACGTTCCTCTTTGTCATCCTCCTGTGACTTTTGCTACCCGGTGGTACGTTACGCTGCCGTAAGCCCATAGTCATCGCCAGGTGCGGTGCGCCCGGCGGAACGAGATCGGCGCGAGCTGTCGAAGGGATTGAGGCCGTGACCATCATTCGCAGGCTCGGTGCGATCGCACTCGCGGCACCCCTTGCGATGAGCTTCCCGGTACTCGCCGCCCTGCCTGCGCAGGCGGCCACGACAAGCGTCATCACCCCGGCGGACGGCGCCGTCATCACCAGCGGGTCCCAGGTCACCGCCAAGGCGCACTTCGACTTCGCGATCACGATGCAGCTGCGAGTGGACGGTCCCGGGATCGGTGACACGTTCCTCCAGGAGAAGGGCTTCTCCGGGGATATGTCCGGAACCTTCTCGATCAGCAGGAATGGCCGCTACAAGGTCTACCTGAAGGGCAAGCAGACCAACAACGTCTACGACTCCAACACCTTCACGGTGCGCATCGCGCCGGCGGCCCCCACCGGCGTGTCCGCCAGCGCGTCCGGCGGCAAGCTCGTCGTGAAGTGGAACCGCGGCCTCGAAGACGACCTCATCGGCTACACGCTCGCCGGCTCGGGTGTGAAGTCCAAGGCGGGCTCGGTGGGCTCCCTCTGCCAGGGGACGAGCTGCTCCACCACCCTGTCGCTCACCAGGTCCAGCGGCGCGGTGTCCGTGGGCGTCCGAGCCAGGCGCTCCACCGGCACGGGCGGATCGCTCGACTCGAGCACCGCCTCGGCGACCGCCTCGCTCGGCGGTGGAGGGGGTTCCGTCCCCGGCAGTTCGGCGCCGTCCCTCCCGTCCGGAGGCTCCTCGGTCCCCGGTACTGGGACGCCCCTGACCCCGTTCAACAACGAGTCGCCGGTCACCCTCCCGTCCGTCCAGCCGGACGGTGCGACGCCCGGGCTCACCTACCCCGCGCCGCAGATCGCCACCGACTCGCCGAAGGCCCAGAACGTCGCGGCGACCGACCGGCTCCAGTGGGGCAAGAGCGTCGGCATCGCGCTGGTCCTGCTGATCGTCGCCGCGCACCTCGGGACCTGGACGCGGCGCCTCCGCGTCGCCCAGGCCGGCACGAGCAGCAACGGCATGGCGGCCCGCATCGCACGCAGCGGCACCGGCCGCAGGCGCGTGAGCAAGGCCCGCGAGCAGATCGCGCGCGCCGAGGCGCGTGCCAAGACCGCCCCGGTCGTCGCGGCCGGAGCCAAGGGCGCCCGCTCGACCAAGCGCACCGCGGGCACGGCCGTCAGCGACTCGAAGCCGAAGGCCGGCCGCCGTCCCGCGACCTTCGGTAAGCCCTCCGGCGGAGTGAACGTCCGCCTCGCCAAGCCCGGCACGAACACGAAGCCCAAGCGCGGCCGCCGCCGCAAGTGACCACCGGGGGCGGTTCCCGGCGTCGTGGCCGAGGGACCGCGAAGCCCACATGAAGGTCGGGGTCAACGCCTGGTCCGCGCCGCAAGTGAACACTGGGTGCGCCGCTCGGTGACATGGCTGAGTGGCCGCGACATCCGGCATGAAGGTCGAGGCCACCGCGCGGGTCGTCGCTACAACTTGACGACCGGGTGCGGTGCTCGGCGACATGGCTGAGGGGCCGGGCCCCAAGTGAGCACTGGGCGCGGTGGTCGGTGACGTGGCTGATGGCCCCGATGCCTGACGAGGCTGATGGTCCCGACGGTGCTGTGCCGTCCTTACGGGATCTTCTGGGAGTCGCCTCGCGACCGGGTGGAGGCGCAGGTCAGCCGCAACGGGCCTGTCGGGGCCGACCCGGGGGCGGTGGATCGGCCCTCGGTATGGATGCTTGCGGAGGGCGGGTGCTTGGTCCGCTGGGGGTGGGGGGTGGTTGTGGGGCTGGCGAGGGGTCTGAGCACGGTCTAGGCTGCCTTGCCAATCGGATCGTCTGGCTTGTCCGGCGATGCGTTCTGTCGTCCGAGACCTCGGCCTCGTCCCGCACCGGGGCGGCAAGGCCCGATGGAGAGGAGACCCTCCGCATGATCTTCCTGGGAGTGCTCATCGCGCTCGCCGCCGGTGCGGCCGGCGTCGCCGTGGTGCTGGACAACCCGGGCCCGGCCCGGCTGACCCTGTTCGGCGACGAGGTTCCGGGGATCACGTCGCAGTGGCAGGTCTTCATGGCCGGCGCCGTGCTCGCCATCGTGTTCATGGCGGGGATGATGCTCGCGTCGCTGGGCTTCCGGCGCGCGATGAACATGCGGCGGGAGCTGCGGGACCTGCGGGACGAGCACGAGGAGTCCCTGCACACGCTCGAGATGGAGCGGCGCAAGCTCCAGCAGGCGCTGGCCCAGGCCCGGCGCGGGATGGACGACCAGGCCTCCGTCCCGGCCCAGCGGGTCGCTCCCAACTGACCCGGCCGGGTTACTCGGGAGCTTCGGCCAGGAGGACGGCTAGGAGATCTAGGGCGCCTTGTTTGTCCAAGGGGTCGTTGCCGTTGCCGCACTTGGGGGACTGGATGCAGGACGGGCAGCCCGAGTCGCATTCGCAGGAGGCGATGGCGTCGCGGGTCGCGCGTAGCCAGGCGGCGGCGTCGCCGTAGCCTCGTTCGGCGAATCCGGCGCCGCCCTCATGGCCGTCGTAGACGAAGACGGTGAGAAGCCCGGTATCGGGGTGGACGGCCGTAGAGACGCCGCCGATGTCCCAGCGGTCGCACGTGGCGAACAAGGGGAGCAGGCCGATCGAGGCGTGTTCGGCGGCATGGGCGGCGCCTGCCAGGTCGAGGTCGTCCAGACGCGAGATCTGGGCTTCGGAGAGGGTCCACCATACGGCGCGCGTGCGGAGGGTCCGGGGCGGTAGGTCCAGGGGCTTCTCGCCGAGCATCTCCCCCGTCTGCATGCGGCGCATCTGGTACGCGACCACCTGCCGGGTGACTTCGACGGTTCCGAAGCTGAGTGTGGCCTCGCCCCAGGAGACGGAGCGGAGCCGTTCCACGATGCTGATGTCGGTGACGTCGCGGGCGGTGGTCGAGTAGTCGGGGTCGGCCGCCTCGACGAGTGCGACGGAGTCGTCCAGGTCGAGGGTCTGCACGATGAAGGACTCGCCCTGGTGGATGTAGACGGCCCCCTCGTGGACGGTGGTGTGCGCGGACGGCTCGTCCACGGTGCCGAGGAGCCGCCCGGTGGACGCCTCGACGACCTGGATGGGCGCGCCGCCCGCGCCGCGGATGTCGGCCAGGTCGCAGGCCCTGTCACGGCGCGTCCAGTACCAGCCGGCTGGGCGGCGGCGCAGGAGGCCGCGGCGCACCAGGTCCGGCAGCAGGTCGGCGGTCGCGGGACCGAAGAGGGGGAGATCGTCCTCGGTGAGCGGCAGCTCGGACGCCGCCGCGCACAGGTGCGGTTCGAGGACGTAGGGGTTGTCGGGGTCGAGCACGGTGGCCTCGACCGGCGTCCCGAAGATCGCCTCGGGATGGTGGACGAGGAACGTGTCGAGCGGGTCGTCGCGGGCCACCAGGACGGACAGGGCCGCCTGCCCGGAACGTCCGGCACGTCCCGCCTGCTGCCACAGGGACGCGCGGGTGCCCGGCCAGCCGCACACCAGGACCGCGTCGAGCCCGGAGACGTCCACACCGAGCTCCAGGGCGTTCGTGCTCGCCAGGCCGATGATCGAGTGGGAGCGCAGGGCGGCCTCCAGCGCGCGCCGTTCCTCGGGCAGATAGCCGGCGCGGTAGGCGGCGACCTGCTCGGCCAAGCCGGGGGCCACCTCGTGCAGAGCGCGCTTGGCGCTGAGCGCCACCGACTCCGCGCCGCGCCGGGAGCGGACGAAGGCGAGCGTCTGCACGCCCTCGACGACAAGGTCGGCCAGGAGGTCGCCGGCCTCAGCGGTGGCCGTGCGGCGAACGGGAGCGCCCTGCTCACCCCGCAGGTCCGTCAGGGGCGGCTCCCACAGGGCGAAGGTGGCGGGCCCACGCGGAGAGGCGTCATCGTCCACGGCCACCACGTCGAGACCGGTGAGACGGGACGCGGCGGCGGCGGGCTCCGACGCGGTGGCCGAAGCGAGGATGAACGTGGGGGACGAGTGGTATCGCGCGCACACCCGGCGGAGGCGGCGCAGAACCTGTGCGACGTGCGAGCCGAAGACGCCGCGGTACCCATGGGCCTCATCGATGACGACGTACTTCAGACGGCGCAGGAAGGACGACCATCGGGCGTGCCCGGGCAGGATCGACCGGTGCAGCATGTCGGGGTTGGTCATCACGTAGTTGGCGTGTTGGCGGACCCACGTCCGCTCGTCCTGCGGCGTGTCGCCGTCGTAGGTCGCGGCGCGCACGCGCGTGAGCCGCAGCGCGCGCAGAGCGCGGAGCTGGTCGGCGGCCAGCGCCTTGGTCGGCGACAGGTAGAGGACGGTCCCTTCGTGGCGGGGGTTCTCGTCGCCCGCGTAGATCGCCTCGACGCAGGGCAGCAGGTAGGCGAGGGACTTGCCGGAGGCCGTGCCTGTGGCGATGATCACAGACCGGCCGGCGCGGGCGTGCTCGGCCGCCGCGGCCTGGTGCTCCCACGGCGCTTCGATGCCGGCGGCGGCCAGCCGCTCCACCAGCAGCGGGGGTGACCAGTCGGGCCACGCCGCCCGGCGGCCGCGACGTGCGGGAACGCTCTCCACGTGGGTGATGCGTTCGCGCCGCGCGGGATCGGCGAGCAGCCGGTCCAGGGGAGTTGAGGATCTTTGGGCGCCCATCAGGTTTTCAGTGTGCCAGCCGGGGCAAAACAACGGGAACGCCCCGGCGCCGGAGGGCCTGTTCCCCCTGCTCTGAACCTGAGATCAGCAGGTCAGGCGGGATGGCGCGAACTTTCGCCCGTGTGGGCGATTACGTGCGTACACGACGCCGGAGCGTGGTTGAATCACGGCGAAGTCTCGGCGTCCGGCCGCCCTCCGAGGGGCCGGGTGGCGGGATCGGATAGTGCTGCACGGCGCGTGGAGGATCTGTGGATCTGAAGGTTAACGACTACACCACCGACGATGGCCTCACCGTCATCAACGTGGAGGGCGAGATCGACGTCTACACGGCGCCGAAGCTTCGCGAGAAGCTCATCGACCTGGTGAACAAGGGCAAGTTCCACCTGCTCGTGGACATGGAGAAGGTGGAGTTCCTCGACTCGACCGGGCTCGGCGTGCTCGTGGGCGGGCTGAAGCGGGTGCGCGCCCACGACGGCTCCCTGGAGCTCGTGTGCACCCAGGAGCGCATCCTCAAGATCTTCCGGATCACGGGGCTGACCAAGGTCTTCGGCATTCACAACTCGATCGCCGAGGCCGAGGAGAAGCGCAAGGGCGCCAAGTAGGCGGCCCGCGGCTGAAATGTCGACTGTTGAACTGTCCTTCAGCGCGCTGCCCGTCCACGTTCGGACCGCCCGGCTGATCGTGACCGCCGTCGCCCGCCGCAGCGGGGTCGCCGAGCCTCTGCTGGACGAGGTGCGGCTCGCGGTCGGCGAGGCGTGCTCCCGTGCCGTGGAAGCGCATCGCCGGCACTGCCCGGACGAACCCGTCAGCCTCGAGCTGCGCGGCGAGAAAGGCCGCTTCGAGGTGACCGTCAGCGACACCGTCCCCGGCGACCTTCCCCCGGAGGGGCTCCCCGCCGCCGCCCTGGACGAGGGAGCGGACGAGTTCGAGTACGGCCTGGGTGAGGGCACCGCTGAACTGGGTCTGGCCGTCATCGCCGGGCTCGCCGACGACGTGGAGATCGCGACCACGCCGAAGGGGGTCCAGATACGGATGAGCTGGCCGGCCGAAGCCGAGGCGACCATCTAGCTGTGTTTATTGGCAGTGCTCTTGTCCTTCGGGCCTTGGGGGCCCGAAGGACAAGAGCACTGCGGGCGATCGCTGGCATCGCTCCGTCTCGCCTTGCGGCTCGCTGCGCGATCAGGTTCTCGCTTCGCTTGAACCTGCCTTCGGACGCGATCGCAGCCATCGAGGTTGTCGCGTGGTCGCGGTGCCGGCTGAGGTTGTTGCAGTAGCGGGTGCGGGTGGTGAGCAAGGCGAGCCCTGCGCGCCACACTGAAGTACGGCCCTTCGGCATGGACCTCCGCGGCGGAGGTACCACTTCCGCCCTCGTGTAGGGCGTCCTCGGCGACGAGTGCCACTGCCTGCACCAACGCCCGCGCCCCCTAGCCGCCGGCTCCTCGGCGAGCCCTCGGCACGAATACACCACAGAGCGCGAGCTAGACCGAGTCACAGGCACACCGCATCCGCTGCGTCCAGATGTGCGGGGCCGCCCAACGGGCGCACATGAGTCGTCTGCCTGGTCTGACCGCAGCTCGGTGGCGCTGAGCCTCGTCCCCTCTGGGCCTCGCCCCCTACCCCCTGGTGTCGGGTAGGGGGCTGGAGGCGGGGTGTGGCGGGTCAGGGTAGGGACCGCAGGGGGCGCCGGTGGGGCTTGTGGGACTGGTGGTGCGGGTGGTGTGAGATTCTCTTGTGATCGTCGGGGATCCGACCCGATTTGGGTCTGGACATATTCCGTGTTAATGCCTAGCTTGAATGCGGACGCCGGTGGTCGTGCCGATGTGTCGGTCATGCCCCGCGCCCGTCAGGGTGTCGGCGGGGTAATAAGCGCCTGGCCCGGTCTGACCTGGGAGGACGCTGTCCGATCAGGCCAATGGGTCAATTTCCGGCGTATCGCGTGTTTCATTTCGGCGACATCTTCATGAAGGGCGTCGCGGCCTTAACATTCGACTTACGCGTGCGTAGACTCCCGGCACCCGCGTTGCCGTGCGAGGCGTTCGAAATCATGACTCGTGGGGTACGCGGTAAAGATCGCTTTTATGTCGGTCGCGATCGCAACGCCCCTGTCGAGGAGGACGGATGCCCGGGTTTTCCCTGTCAAGCCCGGCCAGCGCTGAAGTGGATCTCGGCGGCGGCGACCTTTCCCTGGTCGTCGTCGTCGCCGTGATCGCACTGCTCGCACTGGCCGTCGCCGCGGGTCTCGTACGCGATGTCCTGGCCGCCGGCCAGGGCACCGCCAAGATGCAAGAGATCGCGCGCGCCGTTCAGGTGGGCGCAGGCGCCTACCTGAAACGCCAGTTCCGCACGGTCGCGATCTTCGTGGTCCTGATCCCGCTCGTCCTGCTGCTCCTGCCCGCCGACTCCACCGGCGAGCGGATCGGCCGGTCCGTCTTCTTCGTCATCGGCGCGATCTTCTCCGCCGTCACCGGGTTCACCGGCATGTGGCTGGCCGTTCGGGGGAACGTCCGGGTCGCCGCGGCCGCCCGCGAGGAGGGCGGCGAGAAGACCGCGATGCGGATCGCCTTCCGCACCGGCGGCGTCGCGGGCATGTTCACCGTCGGCCTCGGCCTGTTCGGCGCCGCCGTCGTCGTCCTCGCCTACCAGGGCGACGCGCCGAAGGTGCTGGAGGGCTTCGGGTTCGGCGCCGCGCTGCTCGCCATGTTCATGCGAGTCGGCGGCGGCATCTTCACCAAGGCCGCCGACGTCGGCGCCGACCTGGTCGGCAAGGTCGAGCAGGGCATCCCCGAGGACGACCCGCGCAACGCGGCGACGATCGCCGACAACGTGGGCGACAACGTCGGCGACTGCGCCGGCATGGCCGCCGACCTGTTCGAGTCGTACGCGGTCATGCTCGTCGCGGCGCTGATCCTCGGCACCGCGGCGTTCGGCAACCAGGGCCTGGTGTTCCCGCTGATCGTGCCGATGATCGGCGTGATCACCGCGGTGATCGGCATCTTCGCGGTGGCGCCCCGCGCCGGCGACCGCTCCGGGATGACCGCGATCAACCGGGGCTTCTTCATCTCCGCGGCGATCTCGGCGATCCTCGTCGCGGTCGCCGCGTTCGTGTACCTGCCCTCGTCCTTCGCGGAGCTGGACGGCGTCCGCGACAAGGCCATCGCCGGACTGGACGCCGACCCGCGCTGGGTCGCGCTCGGCTCCGTCCTGATCGGCATCGTGCTCGCCAGCGCGATCCAGCTGCTCACCGGCTACTTCACCGAGACCAACCGCAAGCCGGTCAAGGAGGTCACCGACAGCGCCAGGACCGGCCCCGCGACCGTCATCCTGTCGGGCATCTCGCTCGGCCTGGAGTCGGCCGTCTACACCGCGCTGGTGATCGGCGCCGCCGTCTACGGGGCGTTCCTGCTCGGCTTCGGCAACACCACCGTCGCGCTGTTCGCGGTGGCGATGGCCGGCACCGGGCTGCTCACCACCGTCGGCGTGATCGTCTCGATGGACACCTTCGGGCCCGTCTCCGACAACGCCCAGGGCATCGCCGAGATGTCCGGGGACGTCCAGGGCGAGGCCGCCGCGGTGCTGGAGCGGCTGGACGCGGTGGGCAACACCACCAAGGCCATCACCAAGGGCATCGCGATCGCGACGGCGGTGCTCGCCGCGACCGCGCTGTTCGGCTCGTTCCGGACGACGGTGATCGCGGCGCTCGACGGCGCCTCGAAGAGCGCCAGGGACGCGATCGGCGCGGACTTCCTGAACTTCAACCTGTCGATCGCGAGCCCGAACGTGCTGATCGGGCTGATCATCGGCGCGGCCGTGGTGTTCATGTTCTCCGGCCTGGCGATCATGGCGGTGGGCCGCGCGGCGGGCCGGGTCGTGGTCGAGGTGCGCGAGCAGTTCCGCACCAAGCCCGGGATCATGGACTACACCGAGAAGCCCGACTACGACCGGGTCGTGGACATCTGCACCCGGGACGCGCAGCGCGAGCTCGCCACCCCGGGCCTGCTGGCGATCATGACGCCGATCGCGGTCGGCTTCGCCCTCGGGTACGCGCCCCTCGGCGCCTACCTCGGCGGCGCCATCGCGGCGGGCGTGCTGATGGCGGTGTTCCTCGCCAACTCCGGCGGCGCCTGGGACAACGCCAAGAAGCTCGTCGAGGAGGGCCACCTCGGCGGCAAGGGCAGCGAGGCGCATGAGGCCACGATCATCGGCGACACGGTCGGCGACCCCTTCAAGGACACCGCCGGTCCCGCGATCAACCCGCTGATCAAGGTGATGAACCTGGTCGCGCTGCTGATCGCGGACGCGGTGGTGACCTATGCGGGCAACACGCCGCTGCGCGTCGGGGTCACCGTGCTGTCCGTCGCGGTCGTCGTCGCGGCGATCGTGATCTCCAAGCGGCGCGCCGACCCGATCGGCGGGCAGTCCGGCGACCCGGCCGTCGAGGGCGGCAAGCCGGAGCCCGGCGCCGTGCGGAACGGCGACGGCGCGGCGTCCCTCGAGAAGGGCCGGGAGGCCGCGGTCGGCGCCGACTCGGCCGGGACCAAGGCCGAGTCGGGCACCGAGGAGTCGTCCGCCGGGAAGTCCTGACCGCCTGAACGCAAGGGGGCCGGTGGCGACACGCCATCGGCCCCCTTCCGCGTCTCCGGGGGTCCCGTCCCGAGCGCGCGAGACCGGTCGTACGCTGTACGGGAGAGCGGGGACGTCCGTCCTCGACGCAGCGCGTATCGAACTCGGGAGGCGGCCGTGGCGAGCGGCGGCAAGCCGACGATGTCGGGGCCCAAGGGCTTCGCCATCGTGCTCGGCGGAATGCTCGGCATCATGCTCGTGCTCTGGACCCTGGCGGCCCTCGTGGCCCCCTAATGTGGCGGCCATGCCCACGCTCATCGTGCTCCGCCACGCCAAGGCCGAGGCCGGCTTCGGCAAACCCGACATCGATCGCGCCCTGACCGACCGCGGACGCCGCGACGCGACCGCGACCGGGGAGTGGCTCCGCGCGGGCGGGCTCGCCCCCGACCGCGTGCTGTGCTCGCCCGCCGTCCGCACCCGGGAGACGCTCGCCCGGCTGGCGCTCGACGCGGAGGCCGGCTTCGAGCCCGGCATCTACGACAACGACCCCGAGGGGCTCCTCGCCCTCATCCGCGAGACGCCGGACGAGTCCGAACGGCTCCTGCTGGTCGGGCACAACCCGTCGGTGCACCAACTCGTCCACGATCTGACCGGCCAGGCTCCCGACGCCTTCCCCACCTGCGCCCTCGCCGTGATCGACCTTCCGTCCGGAGACTGGGTGGACGTCCGGCCCGGCCTCGGCGAACTCCGCACCGTCCGCACTCCGAAGGACTGACGGTTCACCGGCGCGGCGCGGCGGCCTCCAGCGACGACTCGATGACCTGGTTCACGTCCCGGCGCAGCTCCCTGATCGTGTAGCGCGTCCCGGAGACCTGCAGCAGGGCGTGCCGGAGCGGCGTGAGCTCGTCCGGGCCGACGCCCTCCTTGAGCTCCGCGCGGCGCCGCCGGGTGAGCGTGGACAGGTAGGAGTCGAGTTCGGCGAGTTCATCGGCGAGCTCCTCGACGGGCGCGCCCGCCTCCGGGTCGCGCTCCCCCGGCTCCTCCAGCAGGCCGGCCGCCTCCTCCAGCTGGTCGGCCAGGCGGTCGAGGATCTCGGGGATCGGCCCGGTGTCCACGGCCTGCTCGCGGGACATCTTCGCGACCGCGATGAGGTGGTCGCGGGCGCGGTGCGCGGCGGCCGCGGCCCTGCGCAGCCGGTCCGTCAACCCGGTGTCGGGCACCCGCTCGTGGCCGAGCCGCGTCCGGGTCTCGGCGACCGCCTCGGCCGCCCGCTCCGCGGTGACGATCGTGTCGTGCGGCAGCCGGACCTTCTCCCCGGAGAGGACGTCCGCCGTCGCCCGGACGAGCCCCGCGTGCGTGCGCATGAGCCGTTCGAGCTGGCCGGGCAGCAGTTCGAGGTGCCCGGCGGGCCACAGCGTCAAGGCGGCGAAGTACGCCAGGAGCGACCCGGCGAGCGTCAGCGCGATCCGCGCGCCGGCGGTGCGCCAGTCGGCGGGGGTGGAGAAGTCCAGCAGCATCATCGCCAGCGGCGTCCCGAACAGCGCCCAGTAGGCGAAGTTCACCGACTCCATCGCGAACCCGGCCACCGCGAAGCAGAACGCGAACCCAACGACCGTCGGCTGCCCGGGGGCGAGCGTCAGGATGACCGCGGCGACGGCGGCCCCGGCCGCGGTGCCCCCGACGCGCTGGACGAGCCGGTCCACGGTCTCGCCGTAGGTGGCGCGCAGGCTCAGCATCGCGGTGATCGTGAGCCAGTGCCCGTACCGGATCCCCAGCACGGTGGTGAGGGCCATCGACACGGCCGCCGTCACGTACACCCGCGACACCTGCCGGAACCTCGGGGACCGCGTGCGGACGGCGCGGCGCACCCGGTCCCAGAGCGGCATCGGGTCGAGCGTGCCGGGGATCCGCGGCACCGCGAACCCGATGCGCAGGCCGCCCGCGACGAGCCGGCGCGTGGAGGCGACCTCGCCGGCGATGCGGTCGATGGAGCGGCGCACCTGGCCGATCAGCGCGACCGCGACGAGGTCCTCGTCGCCGGCGAGCCCGGCGCGCCTGATCTGCTCGGCGGCGCGGCCCATCCGCCGGACGGCGGCGGACTCCTCGCGGCCGAGCGGCGCCTCCCCCGCCGTCGCGACCGCCCCGGCCAGCAGCCGCAGCCGCGCCGCCAGCGCCGAGATCGCCGTCTGCGTCTCCAACTGCCACTCGCGGTCCGGCGGATAGTTCTTCGCCGCCTCCAGGACGGCCTGGAGCGTCACCGTCTCGTGGAGCACGCGCCCCAGCGCGTCGATGAGCCGCTCGGGCCTTGTGGGTTCGTTCCCCGGCCGCCCCGTTCGGTACAGCGCGTAGGTGGCGCGCACCGCCGTCAGCGACTCCGAGGCCGCCCGCCGCTTGGCCTCCCAGTCCGGGATCCGGGTCACCGCCAGCAGGTCGGGATTCGTCATCTCGACGGAGTCGAGGGGCCCGGCGTCATGGGCGCCCACGTCCTGCGCCACGGCGTCCAGCGCCTCGGCGACCGCGTCCGCCGACTCGCTCAGCGCCTCCCGCAGCGGACGCAGCCGCCGCGCGGGCCACGGCGCCAGCAGCAGCCCGGCGGTGAGGAGCCCGCCCACCAGCTCCAGCAGCCCGATGCCCAGCACGTCCGCGGACGGCGGCCGGATGGCGCTCAACAGCACCGCGAGCCCGGCGGTCGACCCGATCCGCGGCACCGCCACGCCGAGCGCGACCAGCGGCGGCACCACGATCACGGCCGGCCACGGATGCCCGCTGAGCAGCCCGCCCACCCCGGCCCCGACCGCGACGATCAGCACGCCCACCGTGAGATCGCGCGCCCGCGCCCCGTAGGGCCCCTCCGGCGCCCGCTGCGCGACCAGGTAGGCCCCGAGCGCGATCACCGACCCCTGCGCGGCATGCCCGGTCAGCGCCCCCGCGAGCAGCGGCACGGCCACCGCGATCGCAGAGGCCAACCCATAGAACGGCGCGGCCCGCCCATGAACTTGGGCATAAGCCCCCCGCGCCCGCCGAAGCATGAGCAGTGTTTACCCAGGGGGGCGACCCCCTGGAACCCCCGTCACGAGCCGGGCGATCCTCACGCCACGGTGCGGGTTTCTGTGCCCGTGCGGGTTTGGTGCGTGGCGCTGCGGTCGCCCGGCTCGGCGAGTCGTGCGGCCTCCAGGCGCCTAGAGCGCCTTCCGGCCGCCCGACCCGCGCCCTCGCTCAGGTCCACTCCAAGAGCGTGATGGAGTGGCCCGTCCAAGAGCGTTGGGCGTGGACGGTTCACACCCTCTTGGACTGGGGCCTTCGCCGGGGCGCGGGCAGGTGCGTGGAGCGAGTGCAGCGAGCGCAACGCGCATGCCCGCCGACGCGGGCGACCGCAGCGACGCCACGCAAGCCGTCACGGGCACAGCGACCGCAACGGCGGCGTGAGGATCGCCTGCGTCGTGACGGGGGTTCCAGGGGGTCGCCCCCCTGGGCAAACACAGTGCGGGCAGGTGCGTGGAGCGAGTGCAGCGAGCGCAACGCGCATGCCCGCCGACGCGGGCGACCGCAGCGACGCCACGCAAGCCGTCACGGGCACAGCGACCGCAACGGCGGCGTGAGGATCGCCTGCGTCGTGACGGGGGTTCCAGGGGGTCGCCCCCCTGGGCAAACACAGTGCGGGCAGGCGCGTGGAGCGAGTGCAGCGAGCGCAACGCGCATGCCCGCCGACGCGGGCGACCGCAGCGACGCCACGCAAGCCGTCACAGGCACAGCTACCGCAACTGCGGCGTGAGGATCGCCTGCGTCGCAACGGGGGTTCCAGGGGGTCGCCCCCCTGGGCAAATGGAGCGAGTGCAGCGAGCGCAACGCGCGTGCCCGCCGACGCGGGCGACCGCAGCGACGCCACGCTGGCCGTCACGGGCACAGCGACCGCAACGGCGGCGTGAGGATCGCCTGCGTCGTGACGGGGGTTCCAGGGGGTCGTCCCCCTGGGAAGGCACAGTGCGGGCAGGTGCGTGGAGCGAGTGCAGCGAGCGCAACGCGCGTGCCCGCCGAGCCGGGCGACCGGAGCGCCACGCCACAAACCCGCACGGGCACGAGGACCTCAGCCGTGGCGTGAGGATTGCCCGGCTCGTGACGGGGGTTCCAGGGGGTCGCCCCCCTGGGAGTCAAGAGCGTCGGCGGCCTCTACCTCTTCGCGGGAGATGCCCAGTAGGAAGACGATCGTGTCCAGGTAGGGGACGTTCACGGCTGTGTCGGCGGCCTCGCGGACGACCGGTTTGGCGTTGTAGGCGATGCCCAGGCCGGCGGCCTGGAGCATGTCGAGGTCGTTGGCGCCGTCGCCGATCGCCACGGTCTGGCTGATCGGGATGCGGGCCTCGCGGGCGAAGCGCTCCAGGGCGGCGGCCTTGCCGGCGCGGTCGATGACCTGGCCGGTGACGCGGCCGGTGAGCTTGCCGTTCTGGATCTCCAGGGTGTTGGCGGCGGAGTAGTCGATGCCGAGGTCCTCGACGAGGGCGTCGGTGACCTGGGTGAAGCCGCCGCTGACGATCGCGAACTTGTAGTCGAGGCGCTTGAGGGTGCGGACCATGGTGCGGGCCCCGGCGGCGAGGCGGAGCCTGTCGCGGACGGCGTCGATCGCGGAGGCGTCCAGGCCGGCGAGGAGCGCGACCCGCTCGCGCAGGGAGCCCTCGAAGTCGAGTTCGCCGCGCATGGCGGCCTCGGTGACCTTGGCGACCTCGTCGAGGCAGCCGGCGTGCTCGGCGAGCAGCTCGATGACCTCGCCCTGGATGAGGGTGGAGTCGACGTCCATGACGATGAGCCGCTTGGCGCGCCGGTGCAGGCCGCTGTGCTGGACGGCGACGTCGACCCGCTGCTCGACGGCCTCGGCGGTGAGGGCGGCGCGCAGCGCGTCGGGGTCGGCGCCGGAGACGTCCATCTCGATGCAGGTGACAGGGTTCTGGGCGAGGCGCTCGATGCGGTCGATGTTGGCGCCGTGCGCGGAGATCCGCCCGGAGATGCCGGCCATGGCGGCGGGCATCAGCGGGTTGCCGAGGACGGTGACGTGCAGGCGCCCGCTGCGCTTCGGCATCCGCTTGTTGCGCCCGGTGGACAGCTCGATCTCCATGTCGAGGTCGTTCGCGACGCGTTCGGCGGCGTTCCAGACCCGTCCGATGTCGGCGCCCTCGGAGTAGGCGAGCAGGACGCCGAGGACGAGCCGGCCGCGGATCACGACCTGCTCGACGTCCGCCACCGTCAGCGGGAACTCCGAGAGTGTGCGGAAGAGGCGGGACGTGACGCCGGGGCGGTCGCGTCCGGTGAGTGTGATGAGCAGCGTGCGCTCTGCTGACCCGTCCATAACTGATACCAACGGTACCGGCCGCGCCGGGAGCCCCGCCCGTGAGGTCCGGCATGCGAGACGCTATCCGGGCAGGATGAGGTTCAGGTCGCCGAACTCGTGCCAGAGGTAGCTCTCGGCGAGGGCGGCCTCGTAGGTGGCGGTGAGCAGGGCGCGGCCCGCGATGGCGGTCAGCATCATCAGGTGGGACGACTTGGGCTCGTGCAGGCCCGTGAGGAGGCCGTCCACGGCTTGGACACCGCCCTCTGGGGTCACGACGTGCTCCGTCCAGCCGGAGGACGCCTGGACGCGTCCGGCGGCGTCCACGGCCGTCTCCAGGGCGCGCACGGCGGTGGTGCCGACGGCGATCACCCGGTGGCCGTGCTCCCGGACGTGCCCGACCAGCGCCGCCGTCGGCTCGGGGACGGTGTAGCGCTCGGCGTAGGGCGGTTCGTGGGCCTCGGGGGACGCGACGCCCGTGTGGAGGGTGATCGGGGCGATCAGGACGCCGCGCGACACCAGCCGAGTCACGAGCTCGGGCGTGAACGGGCGGGCGGCGCTCGGCATCTCCGCGCCGCCGGCGGATCGGTCGTGGGCGAAGGCGGTCTGGTAGGCGGCGGCCGGCCAGTCGCGGCGGACGTACCCGTACCGGATCGGTACTCCGTGGCGCCGCAGGTAGGGGACGACGTCGGTGCTCAGCCGGGCCTGCCAGAGCCGGTCGGACTCGCCCCGGGAGGGGTGCCGGTGGCGTCCGACGAGGGTGAGGGTGGCGCCGCCGGGCATCGGGATCCACTCGCCGGGGCTGCCCCCGGTGTACGGGCGGCTGGCCTTGCCGGTGAGGCGGCGCAGCTCAACGAGCCACAGCCGGTCGTCGGCGCCGGGCACCGGGGTGGAGAAGTGCACGCTGATCCGGTCGAGCCGGACGGCGGCGGGCAGCGTGGCCGAGGTGTTGACCACGAGCAGGTCGCCCGGGTCGAGCAGCGCGGGCAGGTCGCGGAACGCGTGGTGGGAGACCTCGCCGGCGGCGCGCCGGGAGACCAGGAGCCGGACGCCGTCGCGGGTCCGGCCGCGCGCCTCGGGCGGCTCGTGGGCCTCCAGCGCGGCTGGGAGGGTGAAGTCGACGGTCATGTCCGGACCTCCAGACGGAGAGCGGCGATCACGCCGAACGCGGCGATCGCGGCGAACAGCGCCCCGGCGACGGCGAGCCCGGCGTCCAGCCGGGCGGCGCCGAAGCCGGTGACCAGCGCGCCCGCGACGCCGACCACGAGGGACGAGCCGAGGGTGTCGCTGATCTGCAGCGCGGACGAGTTGACGCCCTGCTCGTCCTCGGCCGACAGGTCGAGCAGCAGGACCGAGAGGCTGCCGATCGAGAAGCCCATCCCGGCGCCGCCGACGACCCACGCGGGGGCGGCGAGCCAGCCGGAGAACTGGAGGGCGACGGTGGCGAGGACGATCCCGGACGTCACGAGCACGGCGCCGAGGAGGGCGTAGAACTCGCGGGGGCGCTCGGACCGGCCCTGGATCTGGGACGCCGCCGACCAGCCGAGGGCGCCGACCGTCAGGACGATCCCCGCCTGCGTGGCGCTGAAGTCGTGCAGCCGGGTCAGCGCCAGCGGGATGAAGACGTCGGTGCCGAAGAAGGCCCCCGACAGCAGGCCCCGGACGAGGATCACGCTCGGCAGGCCGCGGCGGAGCCGGAGCGTCCCGGCGGGCACCAGCCGGGGCAGCCCGAACGCCAGGCCGGCGAGGCCTGCGAGGGCCGCGGGCAGCATCGTCCAGCCCGAGCCGTCGAGGCCGTAGAGGAGAGTGCCGGTGCCGGCGGCGACGCAGAGCGCGGCCGGGTACCGCGCCCGGCCCGGAGCGCGGGCGGCGCCGGACGGCGCGATGCCGCGCAGCACGGGGAGCAGCAGCAGCGCCGGCGGGATCACGAGCGGGACGAGGCCGAGGAAGACCCAGCGCCAGCCGGCGTGCTCGGCCAGGGCGCCCCCGGCAGCCGGGCCGATCAGCGACGGCAGCACCCAGGCGGCCGACAGCGCGGCGAACACCCGGGACCGCAGGTCCTCCGGGTAGACGCGGGCGATCACCACGTACAGGGCGACGAGCGGGACGCCCGTGCCGAGGCCCTGCACGGCGCGTCCGGCGACGAAGACCCACATGGACGGCGCCGCGCCCGCGATCAGGAGTCCGGCGACGAACACGCCGAGCCCGACCAGGAACGGCCGGGTCGGTCCCGACCGGTCGACCCAGCCCCCGGCGAGCACGGTGGCCAGCAGGCTCGTGATCAGGGTCGCGCTGAAGCCCCACGCGTACAGGGCCAGGCCGTCCAGGTCGTTCGCGACCACCGGCATGACGGTGCCGACGGCCATGCTCTCGAACGCCAGCAGCGTCACGACCAGGACGATCCCGAAGGTCGCGGCCCGGAGACCCGCGCCCAATATGCCCTGTTCTGTTGTCACCCGATCATGATCAAGGACGGCCGTCATCGCGCCGCCGCCAGGTCCGCCGCGCGGTAGCGCCCGCTGGGGAGGCGGCCGGAGACGAGCCGGTGGAGCGCGGCGGCGGCCTCCTCGGGCGGCGGGGCCGCGTCCGCGTCCTCGCCGGCCGCGCGGAGCATGGCGGTGTTCATCTCGCCCGGGTCCGCCCACCACACGGCCACGTCGGGCTCCTCGGCCGCGAGGACGTTCGACAGCTGCTCGAGTGCGGCCTTGGACGCCCCGTAGCCGCCCCACGTCTCATAGCCCTCCACGGCCGCGTCCGAGGTGATGTTGAGGATCGCGCCGCGCCGCTCCCGCAGGCCGGGCAGGACGGCCTGGATCAGGGCGAGCGGCGCAAGGACGTTCGTCGCGAAGGTGTCCGCCAGGTCGTCCGCGGGAAGCGAGGCGAGCCGGGGCATCGGCGTCGGGCCGAGCGTGCTCGCGTTGTTGACGAGCAGGTCGAGCCCGCTTTCGACCGCGCGGGCGAGGGCGGCCCGGTGCGCGGGGTCGGCGACGTCCCCGGGGATCGCCGTCGCCCCGGTCTCGTCGGCGACCGCCCGCAGGTCGCCGGGATCGCGGGCGTCGATGACGAGGTTCCAGCCGTCCTCCGCGAGGGTGCGGGCGAGAGCCCGGCCGAGGCCCCGCGAGGCCCCGGTGATCAGTGCCGTCTTCATGCCCTCGACGCTAGGAACCGGCGCGTCCGGAGGCATCGGCCGACGGGCCCTTCGGACGGTCGTCAGATGGTCCTAGGACCGGCGTCCCCCGCGCATGGGAGGGCCGGGGCGGCACGTACTCCCGGCGGCTGATTCGAGAAGACCCGCCTAGAGAGTACGGTCTTCACATGCGGGCGCCGCAGGGCGTCCGCCGGGGGGAGAACGAGAGGCCGGGATGGTGACCGACGAGGGCTGCCGCGGCGACCAGGGCGCGACCCTGCACGCCGTCAGCTCCGCCGTGCTCGCGGTGACCCGGCACCTGTCCGTGCACGAGGTCCTCCAGGTGATCGTCCGGGCGGCGGCGCAGCTGCTGGACGCCCGCTACGCGGCCCTCGGGGTGCCCGACGACGAGGGCTCGTTCGCCGAGTTCGTCGTCGAGGGCGTCTCGGAAGAGGAATGGGAGCGGATCGGCCCGCTGCCCCGCCAGCACGGCATGCTCGCCGCGATGCTGAAGGCCGACGCGCCGAAGCGCCTCAGCGACATCCGCAAGGAGGCCGAGTTCGAGGGCTGGCCGGTGGCGCACCCCGTCCTGAAGGACTTCCTCGGCGTGCCGATCCGCGACGGCGAGGACATCCTCGGCATCATCTTCCTGGCCAACAAGCGCCGTCCGGGCGGCTTCACCCAGGACGACGAGGACCTGCTCACCCTCTTCGCCGCGCACGCCGCCATCGCGATGGCGAACGCCCGCCTGTACGAGCACAACCGCGAGCTGACGGTCGTCGCCGAACGCAACCGGCTCGCCCGCGAACTGCACGACGCCGTCGCGCAGAAGCTGTTCTCGCTGCGGCTGACGGCCCGCACCGCGTCCGCGCTGGCCGAGCGCGACCCGGTCCGGACCGTCCGGGAGCTCCAGCAGGTGGAGCGGCTCGCCGCCGAGGCCCTCGCCGAGCTGCGCGCCGTCATCTTCGAGCTGCGTCCCGCCGATCTGGCGGACGGCCTCGTGGCGTCGCTGCGCAAGCACGTCGAGGTCCTCGACCGGGCGCACGAGGCCACGGTCCGCCTCTGCGCGGACGAAGCCGTCGTCCTGCCGGAGGGGCACGAGGCCGTCGCCTACCGCATCACCCAGGAGGCGCTTTACAACGCGCTGCGCCACGCCGGGGCGGGCACCGTGCAGGTCCGTCTCCGCACGGAGGAGGAGCGGGCCGTGCTTGAAGTCTCCGACGACGGCACGGGTTTCGACGCGTCCGAGGTGGAGCCCCAGGGCGGGCTGGGTCTCACCTCCATGCGCGAGAGGGCGTACTCGATCGGCGGCGAGCTCACGATCGACGCCACGCCCGGCGGAGGCACGACCGTCCGGCTGGAGGTGCCGCTGTGAGCGCCGTACGGGGAAAGATCAGGGTCCTCATCGCCGACGACCATCCGGTCGTCCGGCAGGGCCTGCGCACCTTCCTCGGCATCCAGGACGACATCGAGGTCGTCGGGGAGGCCGAGGACGGCACGTCGGCCGTGACACTGGCCGAATCCCTGGAGCCCGATATCGTGCTCATGGACCTCAAGATGCCGGGCGCCGACGGCCTGACCGCGCTGGCGGAGCTGCGGGCTCGCGGGGTGACGGCACGGGTCCTCGTCCTGACCAGCGTGACGGAACGCGGGCACGTGCTGCCGGCGGTCCAGGCCGGGGCGGCCGGGTACCTGTACAAGGACGTCGACCCGCAGGCGCTCGTCCAGGCGATCCGGGCGGTCAACGACGGGCACGTCCTGTTCGCGCCCGACGCGGCCGAGGCGATGCTGCGGGACGGGACGGCGGGTGGCGCGGGAGGGGACGACCGCGGCCTCGCCGCGCTGACCGAACGGGAACGGGAGGTGCTCGTGCACATAGCGCGGGGCAGGTCCAACCGCGAGATCGCCCGCGCCCTCGTGGTGTCCGAGAAGACGGTCAAGACGCACGTCAGTAATCTGCTCATGAAACTGGGAGTCCAGGATCGGACGCAGGCGGCGCTCTACGCTGTCCGGCATGGTGTCGGAAACACGAGTGCCGCCGGTGAAAGCGGGAAGACCACCGCCCGCGGCTGATACAACTCCTCTGACAGGATCGTCATCGAAATTGGTATGAACGTAGCAATCAGGTACGCAGCAGGCAGCGACATCGGGTGCAACCGGGAGAACAACGAGGACTCCGGGTACGCCGGTGCGCGGTTGATCGCGGTCGCGGACGGCATGGGCGGGTATGCGGGCGGCGAGGTCGCGAGCTCGACCGTCATCGGCTCCCTGCGCTCGCTGGACACCGATGCCCATAAAGACGATCTTGTCGACATGCTGGGCCGCGCCGTGGCCGAGGCCAACGAGAAGTTGCGCATCGTCCGGGAGGAACGCCCCGACCTGAGCCGGATGGGCACCACGCTCACCGCCATGCTCTGGTCCGGCGAGTCCGTCGCGCTGGCGCACGTCGGAGACTCGCGCGGCTACCTTCTGCGCGACGGCGAGCTCTTCCAGATGACGCAGGACCACACCATGGACGAGCTGCTCAAGGCGGAGGCCGAGCAGGCCGGCCAGGTGGCCGACCCCGCCGAGACGTCCCGGCTCTCGCACGTGCTGTACCGGGTGCTGGACGGCCGCGACGACCGCGAGCCCGACCTGCGCCTGCGCGAGGCCCGCCTGGGCGACCGCTACCTCCTGTGCTCGGACGGCCTGAGCGGCCCGGTCGACGCGCAGAAGATCTACGAGGTGCTGTCCGCCGAGGCCGACCCGCAGCGCGCCGTCGACCGGCTCATCGAGCAGGCCCGCGAGAACGGCGGCCCCGACAACATCACCGCCGTCATCGCCGACGTCGTCGAGGCCGAGCACCTCTCCGGCACCGAGGGCCCCGTCGTCGTCGGCGCCGCCGCCCAGGCCTGACCCCGCCCCGGCCCCTGCTCCCGGGCCGGACGGTCGGACCGGCCCGGACGCCGCACGCCTTCGTCATGTCCCGGGCCGGACAGGGCGGCGTCGACGAGCGTTTCCCCCTCCGCGATGCCGCACGGGGTGCTCGGCTTCCCGCCGCCCCCGCACATCCCCGGCCGCCTGCGGATCGCGGGCTCGCCGCGTTCACCGAGTGCCGGAATCGGACGATTCATTCATGCTCTAACGCGAAAGAGTGCCCATATAGCTGGCGATTTGTCCTACTCTTGCCCGAGAGGTGGTGTCGCCTAGCGATGAGTAACGGTCCCGTAGCGGATCGTTGCCAGGACTTGACCCACCATAGGGTGCACCCGATATACGGGTCACTCACCTGTATGTCATCGAGGCGGAGGATTCGTTGGGGGGAGCGCCCGGGGCGGCGTCCGCCGGTGTACCGCAAGGTGCGCTCGGGGGGATCGTCAGCCGGACCCTCACCGCAGCGCGGCACAGACACCTGGGTGTGGTGCTGCGCGTCGCGGCGATGGCCGTAGCGGCCGTCGGCGCGTCATGGATCCATCGCGTGAACGACCCCGGCGTGCTCTGTCCCCTGCGGGCGCTCACCGGAATCCCGTGTCCCCTGTGCGGGGGCACGACCGTGTTCATCGAGTTCGGCTCGGGCCGCCCCGGCCACGCCGTCCTCGCGAACCCGGTCGCGCTCACCGGCGCCGTCGCCGTCGCCGCCGCACCGCTGGGACTGGGTGAACGGTGGTGGGCACTCCAGCCGAAGACCCGTGCCTGGATGCTCGGCACCGCCCTCGTCGGGTCGGAGCTGTGGCAGCTCGTCCGGTTCGGTGTTCTGCGGGTTTGAGCCGCGGTCGGTCCTCGGTCAGACTTGCGGAGCCCACCGGGTCCGGCGGGCGTCACATAACCACAGGGTCAATCTATAAGGAGCAAGTGTGGGCAACCCCTACGACCCGTACGGTCAGCAGCCGGGCTACGGGCAGCAACAGCCCGGGTACGGCCAGCAGCCCCCGGCGCAGCCCGGCTACGGCCAGCCCGGCGGGCAGCCCGGGTACGGCCAGCAGCCCCCGGCGCAGCCCGGTTACGGCCAGCCCCCGGCCCAGCCGGGCTACGGCCAGCAGCCCCCGGCGCAGCCCGGCTACGGCCAGCAGCCCTCGGCCCAGCCCGGTTACGGTGCGCCCTCGGCGCCGTCCCAGCCGGGTTACGAGGTGCACCACCACCACTACGGCTCGACCGGCCAGCTCGCCGAGTGGGGCTCGCGCGCCGGCGGCTACATCATCGACTACCTGATCTTCGCCGGTCCGGTGTTCGTGCTGTACATCCTGATGATCGTCCTCAGCAGCTCCGGCAGCAGCGGCGCGGCCCTGTTCGGCCTCCTGCTCATGCTGATCGGCGCGGCCATCTCCATCGCGGGCGGCCTGTGGATCTGCTACCAGGAGGGCACCACCGGCCAGTCCATCGGCAAGCGGCAGATGGGCATCCGCCTCGTCAGCGCGCAGACCGGCCAGCCCATCGGCTTCGGCATGGCGTTCGTGCGCAAGCTCGCGCACATCGCCGACAGCTTCCTGTGCTACATCGGCTTCCTCTGGCCGCTGTGGGACGAGCGCAAGCAGACCTTCGCCGACAAGATCTGCAACACCATCGTGGTCCGCGCCTGACCCACGACCCACGAGAGCGGGGCGTCCCACCCGGGACGCCCCGCTTCGCATTGCAAGCCCTCCCCTAGCGCTCCGCTCCGGGAACCGGTCGTGTCTCTTGTGGGGGCGACCCCCACACCCCCGGTAAAGCGGGTCCGATCCGGTTCCCTGCGCTCCGCTAGCGCTCCGCTCCGGGAACCGGATCGAATGCGCTATTACAAGCCGCCACCAGGGCGCGGCGGACGGCGCCGTCCAGCAGGCGGAGGGCCTCGTCGCGGCGCCTCATCTGGTCGGCGCTGAGGCCGCGGTCGTCCATCTGCCGGGCGAGGTCGACGACGAGGGAGAGGCGGCCGGCGAGGGCGGCGACGCGGTGGGCGCGGGGCGGGTAGCCGGGGGCCAGCAGGTGGTCGCCGCGGTCGGGGTCGCGCAGGTCGACGAGCGCGTCCGCGATCTCGGGCGGCACGCCGGCGAAGTCGTCGACGGCCAGCAGCGCCTCGGTGGCGTCCCGCATGGCGAGGGTGAGCCGGTGGTCGGCCTCCGCCAGGGACGGGACGTCGGGCGGGGCCGCCGACGCGTCGTGCGTCGTCCAGCGGACGCCGACGTAGGACGAGCCGCGCCGGTCCACCGAGGGGACGAGCCCCATCGCCCGCCCGTCGAGGACGGCGACGACGGCGGCGCCCGCATCGATCGCCGCGCGGTTGAAGGACGGCGGGCCGGTCAGCCCCAGCGGGTCGCCCGGTTCCGGCAGCGCCAGCCGCAGCGCCGCCAGCCCGCCGACGCGCAGGTCGCCGAGGCCGCGCCGCAGCGTCACCTCGGCGGGCTCGCCACCGACGATCTGCGGGCCCGCGCTCTTCTCGATCTCGTCGACCGCCTCGTCCAGGCCGACGTGCCCCGTCAGCCAGGCATTGCCCCAGGCGACGAGGGCGATCGCGACGGCCCTGCTCATACGTCCGTGCTCATTCTCGGTCTCGTGCGTTCCGTAATGGGCATGCGATCCACGATAAGCGCTCAGATCGCCGGTGCCACCGGACGTAAGGGACCTCTCGCGTTGCGGGCGGGTACCGGAGGCGGACTCCGGGTGCGGTCCCGGGGGGCCACGGACGCCCCGAATCGCATAGGTTCTTTCCTGCAAGCGGGAGCACGGACCACCGGATTGGGGACGAAGGCGCGCGATGGCAGGCGAGGTACTTCAACTCCGCGGAGTCGGGGTCAGGCGCGGCGCGGCCGCCCTTCTGCAGGACGTCACGTGGACGGTGAACGAGGGCGACCGGTGGGTCATCGTCGGTCCGAACGGCGCGGGCAAGACCACGTTGCTGCAGGTCGCCGCCGCGATGCTGCATCCCACCGAGGGCAGCGTCGAGATCCTGGAGGAGGAGCTCGGCCGCACCGACGTGTTCGAGCTCCGTCCCCGCATCGGCCTCGCCAGCTCCTCCCTCGCGGAGAAGGTCCCGGCCGGTGAGACCGTCCTCGACCTCGTGCTGACCGCCTCGTACGCGATCCTCGGCCGCTGGCGGGAGGAGTACGACTCCACCGACCTCGACCGGGCGGTGGCGCTGCTGGACGCCCTCGGCTGCGCCGACCTGATCCGCCGCACGTTCAGCACGCTGTCGGAGGGCGAGCGCAAGCGGGTCCAGATCGCCCGCGCGCTGATGCCCGACCCCGAGCTGCTGCTGCTGGACGAGCCCGCCGCCGGTCTCGACCTCGGCGGCCGCGAGGACCTCGTCGCCCGCCTCGCCGCCCTCGCCGACGATCCTGCCGCGCCCGCCATGGCGATGGTCACCCACCACGTGGAGGAGGTCCCCGAGGGCTTCACCCACGCGCTGCTGCTGCGCGGCGGCGGGATCGTCGCGCAGGGCAAGGTGGACGAGGTCTTCACCCCCGAGCACCTGTCGGAGACCTTCGGGCTCCCGCTCGCCATCGACCGCCAGAACGGCCGCTGGTACGCCCGCTCGGCCCGCTGAATCGGGGCAGGACGCCACATAACACCCCCCGACCGGCCGGGGTCCGCGGCGGGTTCCCTACGATGTGCGCACTGTCGGGAACTCGGAGCACAGGGATGGGGCGGTCGTGAATCTCCTGGACGCGGTCGCCGTCTTCGCGGCCGGTGTGGCCGCCGGAGGCATCAACACCGTCGTCGGGTCCGGCTCCCTGATCACCTTCCCGACCCTGGTCGCGCTCGGCTACCCGCCCGTGGTCGCGAACATCTCCAACAACATCGGGCTCGTCCCGGGCGGCGTGACGGGCGCCTACGGCTACCGCCACGAGCTGAAGGGGCAGCGCGGCAGGCTGACGCGGCTCGCCACCGGCTCCTTCATCGGGGCCGTGATCGGCGGGCTGCTGCTGCTCGGCCTGCCTCCCGAGGCGTTCAACGTCATCGTCGTCGCGCTGATCATCATCGCGCTGGTGCTCGTGGTCGTGCAGCCCCGCCTGCAGAAGTGGATGCTGCGGCGCCGCGAGGGTGAGCACCGCCCCCACGGGGGCCCGGCGCTGTGGGTCGGCGTTCTCCTCGCGGGCATGTACGGCGGCTACTTCGGCGCCGCGCAGGGCATCATCCTCATCGCCCTCCTCGGCATCATGCTGGACGACGACCTCCAACGCCTGAACGCGGGCAAGAACGTCCTGTCGGCCGTCGTGAACGGCACCGCCGCGATCCTGTTCACGCTCATGTGGCTGCTCGGCCGCGCCGAGATCAACTGGTGGGTCGTCCTGCTCATCGCCGCCGGGTCCACCTGCGGAGGCATGATCGGGGCCTCGGTCGGCCGCCGCATCCCGCCGTTGGCGCTGCGCGCCGTGATCGTCGTCGTGGGCATCGTCGCGATCGTCAATCTTCTCGCCTGACCAGGGGTTTCGCCCCGTTTGTGACGGTTGCCGATCTGATGTTCCGGGTATAAGTCGAATATACGTTCGACTACCGGAGGTTCGCGCGGATGAAGGGCGACAGGGTCGAGATCGTGATCGACGCCGGGGGCGAGGGGACGCGGACGTACGAGGTCGCGGCGAGCCGGGCGGGGCGCCGCGTGGAGGTCGCGACGCGGCGCGGCGTCGTGGAGGTCAGCGAGGTCACCCGGACGGGCACGCCCGTCCGCACGGCCCGCTTCATGGCGAGCCGGGTGCTGGCCCTGGTGGAGCACCCCGTGGCCACCGACGGCGCCGAGCCCCCCGGCTGACCGCGGACCGGCGGCCGCCGGGCACGTCCCGGCGCCGCCGGCACGGTGGTCAGGAGTTGCGCCGGGTCTCCGGAGCGGCGTTCCGCGGGCCGGGGACCAGGGTCGCGTAGACGATGATGTTGTCCAGGTAGTGGCCCCGCTTGCGGTCGAACTTCCCACCGCAGGTGATCAGGCGCAGTTCGGGGCCTGCCTGCTGTCCGTAGACGCTGTCGGAAGGGAACTCGTCCTTGTCGACGCGCTGGATCCGGTCGATGCGGAAGGCAGGTGACGTGCCGTCCCCGCGGACGACCTCGATCCTGCGCCCCGGACGGAGCGCTCCAAGGCTGTAGAAGGCGCCGGGGCCGGTCTTGGAGTCGACGTGGCCGACGAGCACGCTGTTGCCGTCCTCGCCCGGCGTCGGGCCCTCCTTCCACCAGCCCACCTCCCGGACGCGGCTGAGCGGCGGCACGCCGAGCGTCCCGTCCCGTTCCGTGGCGACGGGACGGATCGGCGCGTCGACCTTGATGGACGGTATTTTGATCCGTTTCGGAATCGACCGCGGAAGGGCGATGGCGGGTGCCGGCTCCGCGTTTCTGGGGCCGGGCAGTACGAGATCCGAGGACGGCGGTTGCGGCGGCGGACCGGCGTGGTCGCGCACCAGTCCGACGACGAACATCGCGGTCCCCGTCGCGATGAGCGCGGCGGCCAGCCGATACGAGGTTCGGCTCGGCCGGCCGTCGCGCCTTCTCCTGTCCATGGGCTCAGGAAACGCCCTTCACCTGGCGGCGACGGGTCACGACGGCGATGCCGCCGCCCAGGGCGAGGACCCCGGCGCCGGCGCCGGCCAGCATCGGGAAGCCCGCCATCGAGGTGCCGCCGCCACCGGCGTCGACACGGCCCACCGGGTGGCCCGACCGGAGGTACTTGCTGGAGACCCACTTGCCGATCCAGGCCTGCGGGACGCCGCCGTACAGCCGGACCCAGCCGTTCTTGCTCTTGCAGTCGGCGTTGACGCGGGTGCCGTACTTCAGGGTGCCGACCTGCGGGTACTTCACGCCCGGGCCGGTGCGGACCGCCAGGCCGTGCTTGGCGACGGCGGTGTACCCGCAGCCGAGCGGCTTGAGATAGGTCCGGGAGACCCACTTGCCGATCCAGGCCTGCGGGACGCCGCCGCGCAGCTGGGTCCAGCCGCTGTTCTTGCAGTCGGCGGTGATGTGGGCGCCGTACTTCAGGGTGCCGACCTGGTGGAACTTCACGCCCGGGCCCATGCGGACCGCCAGGCCGTGCTTGGCGGTGACCACGTACCGGCAGGCCGGGAGCGGGGCGGCCGCCTGGTTCACGGTGGTCGCCGCCTCGGTGGTGTGCGCGGTGGCCGCGCCGGCGACCGCGCCGCCGGACAGCAGCGTCAGTCCGCTCGCCGCACCGGCCACGGCGAGTGCCATGCCGGTTCGCGTGCTCGTCCTCATACTTCCCCCCACGAAATGATCTTCGATGCCGGAGGTGTCCGGCATGGTTTCCTTGATCACGCTTCCCGAGGGGAATTCCACGCATGTCGTCCAGGTCGCAAACATTGGGTTTAGTGATCAGTGCCCTCCGTGAAGGCTTTGTCGCAGAACTGCCAATTGCAATCTTCATACCGCAGGCGAAAGCCACATAGTGGACAACTATTCTCCCTCTTAAGGGGTCAATATGGGAAAACCGGATGATCTCCCCAGCGTTCGGACATGCAGCCGCAAGCCCGGAAGGCGGCGGGGCCGTGTGAGGCTCGCGTGCGGGCATGCGCGAAGGCGCCCGCGCACCTGCGCGAGCGCCTTGGGCGGGAGAGGTCAGGTCGGGCGGACCTGGAGGGTGCCCTCCTCGGTCACGCGGGTCTCGAAGGACGGCTGGCGGGCCGTGGCCGGGCCGTGGACGACGGAGCCGTCCGCCACGCGGAACGTGCTGCCGTGCCACGGGCACACGACGCAGGCGTCGGCCTCGTCGTCGGTGAGGATGCGGCCCTGGTGGAGCGGTCCGGCGAGGTGGCTGCAGCGGTCGGCGAGGACGTGCACCTCCTCGCCCCGGCGCAGCACGAACAGGTCGATGTAGCCGAGGCGCCGGGAGACGGGCCACCCGTCGGGGAGGTCCTCGACGGCGCACAGGTCGTGCCATCCGAGGGGGACCAGGTGGGCGAGCTGGTCGGCGTGGCTGGCGCCGGCGGCCTGCCGGAACGCCAGGTGCCCGCCGAGGTAGGCGCCCGCGACGAGGGCGCCGAGGCCCGCGAAGCCGAACGCGCGCCCGGCGGCGTCCCGGCCCTGGTAGCGGGCCACGAACGATGCCGAGTACAGCATGCTCGCGGTGGCCGTCCCGGCGGCGTGGACGAGCCCGACGCGCTGCTGCTCGCGGTGCAGGGCGGACCAGTCGGCGATGCCGGTGAGGACGGTCGGGACCGCGCCGGCGAGCCCGGCGGCGACCAGCACCTGCGAGGCGCGCCGCGTACCGGGCATGAGGTCCAGCACGGCGGCCGACATCCACAGCCCGATGGGCAGGTCGGTGAGCGGCGGATGGGCGGGGTGGCCGACCGGGACGCCGTGGAGGGCGTCCTTGAGCGGCCCTGGACGCAGGACGCGCCGTACGGCCCCGGAGATCGTCCGGATGGGGCGGTCCAGGGCGCGGGCGTGCTCCAGCCCCTCGGTCGCGTCGGCCAGCCGCGCGGTCGCCTGGGGGCTCGTCCCGCGCCGGAAGATGTTGACCCGTCGGTTCATGCCCCTCCTCCGCGGTCCTGATGGGACGCCTGTTGCGACCCTAGTCTCCCGCGTTCCTCCGCGGCCAGTCATACCTACCTGGTGCCGGGAGGGGCTAAACAACGGCTCAGCGCGCCGCCTCCAGGGTGACGGGGACTCCGTTGAGGACCGCGTTGCCCGAGAGCGGGTCGATCTCCTGCTCGTCGGTGACCGCGTTGACGTTCACTCCCGCGTGCCGGCTCGCCACCCGCGTCCTCGTCCCGGGGCGGTCGTGGCCCCATCCGTGCGGCAGGCTGACCACCCCGGCCATGATCGTGTCGGTGGGCTCGGCGACGGCCTCCACCGCGCCCGCCCGGGACGTGACGCGGACGGTGTCGCCCGCTGCGACGCCGATCCGCTCGGCGTCGGCGGGGTTGAGCTGGAGGGTGCAGGTGTTGGAGCCGCGCACCAGCTCGGGGACGTTGTGCAGCCAGCTGTTGTTGGACCGCAGATGGCGGCGCCCGATCAGCACCGTCCCGCCGGACGCCCCCGGATCGCGCAGGGCGGAGCGCAGGCGGTCGACGTCGGCGGCGCACGTGGACGGGCACAGCTCGATCCGGCCGGACGTCGTGCACAGGACCTCGTCCAGGCGCGGCTTGAGCGCGCCGAGGTCGAGGCCGTGCGGGTGCTCGGTGCGCAGCCGCGTGAGCGTGAGGCCGGCGGGTTCGGCGCCGAACCCGTCGCCGTAGGGGCCGAGGCGGAGCATCATGTCGAGCCGCTGCTCGGTGAGGGTGCCTGTGTCGAGCATCTTGCGCAGCTCGTCGGGCTCGCGGCCGTGCACCGGGGAACCGGGGATCGCGACGGCCTTCGCCAGCGTCGACTTGATGATCATCTCGTCGAGCAGGGCGGGGTCGCCGTCCGTCCCGGAGGCGGCCACGGCGAGCCGCGCGAGGAGTTCGGCCTCGCTGGGCCGCCCGTCCGGCAGCGGGACGACCGGCGGCGAGTAGCGCGCGTAGTCGCGGACGGCGAGCCCGGTCAGCGCGATGTCGTAGTGCGGGGTCTGCGCGGGGCGCGGCGGCGGCAGCACCACGTGGGCGTGCCGCGTCGTCTCGTTCAGGTAGGGGTCGATGCTGACCATGAACTCCAGGCCGGCGAGCGCGCGGTCGAGCCGGGCCGCGTTCGGCGCCGACAGGGCCGGGTTGCCGCCGATCGTGATCAGCGCCCTGACCTGCCCCTCGCCGGGCGTCTCGATCTCGTCCGCGAGCGTCGCGACGGGCAGCTCGCCGTTGACCTCGGGCAGTCCGCGCACGCGGCTGCGCCACCGCGCGGTCGTGAACGGCTTCTTGCGCCGGTACACCGGCGCGTGGGCGGGCCGCGGGAACATCGCGCCGCCCGGCCGGTCGAGGTTCCCGGTGAGGACGTTCAGGACGTCCACGAGCCAGCTGTTCAGCGTCCCGTAGGCCTGCGTGCACGTCCCGATGCGGCCGTAGACGGCGGCGCGGTCGGCGGCGGCCAGCTCGCGCGCCGTCCTGCGGATCACCGCGGCCGGGACGCCGGTGGCGTCCGCGACGTCCTCGGGGGCGAAGTCGACGGCGAGGGCGCGCAGGTCGTCCAGGCCGTTGACGCGCCCGGCCAGGTGCTCGGCGGTCTTGACGAGGTCCTCGGCGAACAGGGTGTGGACGAGCGCCATCAGGAAGAACGCGTCCGTCCCCGGGCGGATGAACACATGCTCGTCGGCGAGGGCGGCCGTCCGCGTCCGGCGCGGGTCGACCACGGTGATCTTGCCGCCGCGCGCCCGGATCGCCTTGAGCCGGCCCGGGAAGTCGGGAGCGGACGCGAGGCTGCCGTTCGACTCCAGCGGGTTCGCGCCCAGCATGAGCAGGTGCCCGGTGCGGTCGAGGTCGGGCACGGGGATCGCCAGGGGGTCGCCGAACATGTGCCCGCACGCCACGTGCTTCGGCATCTGGTCGGCGGTGCTCGCCGTGTAGAGGTTGCGGGTGCCGAGCGCCTTCACGACCGCGCTCCCGTACAGCGGCCCGGCGATCGAGTGGGCGGTCGGGTTGCCGATGTAGACGGCGACGGCGTCGCGTCCGTGCCGCGCGACGACCTCCGACAGCCCCCGCCTGACGGCCTCGAACGCCTCGTCCCACCCGGCGGTCTCGCCCGCCACGAGCGGCTCGGCCAGCCGGTCGGGGTCCCCGTCGAGGCTCCCGAGCGTCGCCCCCTTGGGGCAGATGAAGCCCTTGCTGAACGGGTCCTTCTCGTCCCCGCGGACGCGCTTGACCGTCCCCGCCTCGTCGAGGGTCAGTTCGAGCCCGCACAGGGCTTCGCAGAGGGGGCAGGTGCGGAAGGCCGTGCGGTCGCCCATCGGGACACTCCTTGTGAACGGGACCGTCTCCCCATCATGACCCGCCCGTCCGCGCGGACGCCATGGCCGGGCATGGCCCATAAAGGCACAACGGAGTTACTTTGCCACAAAGCCCCATTTGCCAACCGCGGGCCCCCGGTTCGCCCGCCCCGGGACCGCCGGGCCGCTCACACCGCGTCCGGTGATCCTCTGGAGCCGCAGGCCGCCCGTGGCGTCAGACGCCTTCCAACTCCGAGAACGCCACGTTCACCTTCATCCCCTCAGGCAGTTCGGTGCTGAGCGAACCGCGATGCACGGCTGCCAGCCCGTAATCGCATCCGCTCCAGTCAAGTCGGTGCTCTTGGACGTCCACTATCCGCCGGCCATGCATGAGGACGATGAGATACACGGGAATGCGCTGGCCCGCATACTCGGCCCGCTTGTCATAGAAGTGGGTGATGTCGACGGATGATGTGATTTCGATGGCGGCCATGACGTCGTCCGAGCAGAGCTTCGCCCCGGGCTCCTTCCGGCGCGCGACACTGATGTCGGGCCGCCGCATGGTGAAGTGCTTCTCGCCCCTGTGGGGAGCCCGGCCACTCTCCCGGAAGTGCACATCAGCGCCTGCCAGAACTTCGAGATCGGCCTGTGCGGGGCGCGCGGCCCGCAGGGCCGTCGTCAGGTTGCGCGACACGTCGCGCTCCTGCGGGCTGGCCCCTTTGCAGCCGATGACGCCGCCGTCCACGATCTCGATGCCTAGGCGTGCCTCCACTGGCAGCGCTTCGTACTCCTCGATGGTGATCAGGAGGCAGGAGGGGTTCGCCGCCCATACCGGAAGGGGCATGCGTCAGGCTCCTCTGCTCGGCCGAGTACCAGGCCAGAGCCTGGATGCGCGGGCCGTTGGCGGGGTCAGGGGGCGAAGGGCGGGGCGGATTTGAAGTCGGGGTGGAGTTCGATCGTGGGGGCCAGGGCGGTCAGGGTGCGGCGGGCCCGGGACAGCGGGTGCTGGGGGAAGTGCGGGTCCCAGCCGGGGTCTTCGGAGAGGTTGCGGGGCAGGCCGCCCTGGATCTCCGGGGCGTAGGCGTGCTGCGCCCACCAGCGCATCATGTCCTGGAGGTCGCGGCCCTGCCCGTACTCGGTCAGGTAGTGGTTGAGCGCGGTGCTGTCACGCATCCCGGTGACGCCCTGCTCCAGGCACTGGATCTTCAGGACGAGGCTGCGGTCCGCGCGCGGCACGGTGAAGGATGCGACGTAGGCGACGCCGGCCGGACGGTCGGGGAGCGGCAGCTTGATGATCTGCCGGACGGCCGGGAGCCCGTCCAGCGTGATCACGTCCAGTTCGATCAGCCCGCCGCCGGCCTCGGCCGCCTTTTCGGCGATGCGGCGGCGCAGCAGGTCGAGTTGCTCCAGCGGGGCCGGCAGGTCGGGCGGGATGTCGTACCCGTAGAGGGCGGCGACGTCGCCGTCCGCGTTGCGGTAGGCGCCGGGCTGGAGCGGCTCCCACCCGGTCTCGTCGAAGCGGAGGGTCATGGGCGTGCACGTTACCGACGAAAAAGGGCGGAGGGGGAGCGGTCGGTGGGAGGTGGTCCGGCCGCTCCCCCTGGTGAGGGCGCCCCGAGGCCGGGCGTCCCCTCCGGTGGTGGTCAGTCGCCCTCGGCGGCGGGACGGCACGCGGGGCACAGGCCCCGGAAGGTGACCTCGGCCGCCTCGATCCGGAAGCCGGTGCCGGCCGGCGGCTCCAGGCAGGGGGCGTGCGCCGCGGCGCGGTCGGCGTCCTCGGCCGCTCCGCAGCTCCGGCACACCAGGCGCCGGGTGTCGCCCACGCGGCCCTCCGGACGGGCCGGGCTCGCCACGGTCATCGGGTGCGGGGCCTCGGCGTCTCGGATGCGGTCATGCGGGTCAACCTATCCCCGTAAACAAGAACGGCTCAAGACAAAGACTCGTGCGTCTTTGCCGGGGCGCAGCGTGCTCGTGGCATGCTGGGCCGACCCGACGCGGAGGTCCATGGGGGGCCGGACGGAGGCGAGGCGATGGCCATGCGGGGGAAGACGGGCTTGCGGGGGACGACCGCCGTGGTCGTGGCCGGGGTGGCGCTGGCCGCGGCGGCGTGCGGCGGATCCGACAAGTCCAAGGCGGAGGGCGCCACGCCCCCGGCGTCGCCGAAAGGCCAGGGGCAGGGCGGGGACGGGTCGCAGCAGCCCAAGGCCGCCAAGCAGCCGATCCTGATCGCCTTCGGCGGCGACACGCACTTCGAGGGGTCGCTGCGGGGGCGGCTGGCCAACCCGTCCACCGCGCTCGGGCCGGTCGCCAAGCAGCTGCGCGCCGCGGACCTCGCCATGGTGAACCTGGAAACGGCGATCACGACGGGTGGTACGCCCGCGCCCGGCAAGCAGTTCACCTTCCGCGCGCCCGCCACCGCGTTCACGGCCCTGAAGGCGGCGGGCGTGGACGTGGCCTCCATGGCCAACAACCACGGCATGGACTACATGGAGGGCGGCCTGCGCGACTCCCTGGCCGCCATCAAGCGCAGCCGGTTCCCGGTGGTCGGCATCGGCAAGAACGCGGATGCCGCCTACCGCCCGTACCGCGTCACCGTGAAGGGCAACAGGATCGCCATCGTCGGCGCCACGCAGGTGCTGGACGACAACCTGATCCAGGCGTGGACGGCCACCGACGCCAAGGGCGGCCTCGCGTCCGCCAAGGACGTCCCGCGCATGGTGCAAGCGGTGAAGGAGGCGCGCCAAGGATCGGACGTCGTCATCGTGCACCTGCACTGGGGCGCCGAGCTGAAGGGGTGCCCGCTGCCCCGGCAGCAGGAACTCGCCAAGGCGCTCGTCGAGGCGGGCGCCGACGTGGTGGTCGGTGGACACGCGCACATCCCGCTGGGCGGCGGCTACATGAACGGCGCCTACGTCCACTACGGCATGGGCAACTTCGTGTTCTCTTCGGCGCAGGGCCAGACGGCGAAGTCGGGCGTGCTGTTCCTCAAGGTCGTGAACGGCAAGGTCGCCAAGGACAAGTGGAGCCCCGCCCTCATCTCCGGCGGCATCCCCATCCCGATGAAGGGCGCCGCCGCCAAGGCGGAGGTCCAGCGGTGGAACGGCCTGCGTTCGTGCACCGGCCTTAGCGCGCGCCCTTCCTGAGGGAACTCTCTGGACAGGCCGCTTGAGGGGCGTAGTTTCACGGGAAACGGGCTCCTAGGGACAGGCGGGCGGGCTGATGCGTGACCAGCGGGTGAGGTCGGGCGAGATCGAGCTGGCCGTGCGGGTGCGGGGCGTGGAGAACCGGCCGACGGTCGTGCTCGTCCACGGCTACCCGGACACCGGCGCGATGTGGGACGAGGTCGCCGAGCGGCTCGCCGGGCGGTTCCGCGTCGTCGCCTACGACGTGCGAGGGGCCGGCGCGTCCGGCGCTCCCGCCGACCCGCTGGACTACCGGCTGGACGCGCTCATGGGCGATCTGGAGGCCGTCCTGGACGGCGTCGGCGCCGACGAGCCCGTCCACCTGGTGGGGCACGATTGGGGTTCGGTGCAGGGCTGGGAGGCCGTCATCGGGGACCGGCTGCGCGGCCGCATCGCCTCCTTCACCTCGATCTCCGGGCCGGACCGGCGGCACATGGCCCGCTGGGCGCGGGAGGCCGTCCGGTCCGGGCCGCGGGGCGTCGCGGAGGTGCTCGGGCAGGCGCGGCGCAGCGTCTACATGCCGGTCCTGATGGCGCCCCGGGCGGGCGAGGCCGCGGCCCGGGTGCTCGCCGCCGGGTTCGGCCGGACGATGCGGCTGCGCGAGGGCACCGAACCGCGCCCCGGGCATCCGGCCGGCACGCTGGCCGCGGACGCCCGCAACGGGCTCGGCCTGTACCGCGCCAACATGTACCGCGCCGGCGCGGGCCGGGGCGAGGGCGCGTCCGGGGACGGGCGGACGGACGTCCCCGTCCAGCTCATCGTCCCCGTCAAGGACCGCTACGGCTCGCAGTCGCTCCTGCTGTCCGCGCGCGGGCCCGTGGAACGCCTGTACGTACGGCGCGCACCGGCCGGGCACTGGGTGGCGCGCAGCCATCCCGATCTCGTCGCCCGCTGGATCGGCGAGTTCGTGGAGCACATCGAAGGCGGGCCGGAGACCCCTGGCCTCGCCCACGCGCGCGCGGCAGGACGTCCCGGCAAGGACTTCGGCGGCGATCTCGTCGTCGTCACGGGGGCGGGCAGCGGCATCGGACGCGCCACCGCCCACGCCTTCGCCGCAGAAGGCGCCCGCGTGGTCGCGGCGGACATCGACGAAGGCGCCGCCGAGCGAACGGTCGATGAGATCCAGGCTGCCGGCGGCGAAGCGCACGTCTACGGGGTCGACGTGGCCGACGCCGAGGCGATGGAGCGGTTCGCCGACTACGTCCGGGACGTGTTCGGCGTGCCCGACATCGTGGTGAACAACGCGGGCATCGCCATCGCGGGCTCCTTGCTCGACACGTCCGAGGAGGAGTGGAACCGCATCCGCTCCATCAACCTGGACGGCATGTACCGGGGCTCCCGCCTGTTCGGCCGCCAGATGGTGGAACGCGGCGAGTGGGGCCACATCGTCAACCTCTCGTCGATGGCCGCCTACCTGCCCAGCCCGGAGATGCCCGCCTACGGCGCCACCAAGGCCGCCGTCCTGCAGATGACCGAGGGCCTCCGCCTCGACCTCGACCGCTACGGGATCGGCGTCTCGGCCATCTGCCCCGGGGTGATCGATACGCCCATCGTCGGCAGGACCCGATTCGTCGGGTTGCCGCGCGGCGCGGAGACCGAGCTGCGCGAGCGGCTCGGGCGGGCGTCCGAGCGCCGGGGATTCGCGCCGGAGAAGGTCGCGCGGGCCATCCTGCGGGCCGTCCGGCAGGACAGGCCGGTGGTGCACGTGACCGCCGAGGCGCGCTTCGGCCGCGCGCTCTCCCGCGTGTCGCCCACCGCGAACAGGGCCCTGGCCCGCATCGGGCGCCGCGCCGGGGACCGCATCCTGGCGGGCATCGAGCGGAACTGACTCAGCTCCGCATCAGGGTCTGCGAGGGCGTCTCCCCGAAGCGCTGCCGGTAGTGGGCGGCGAAACGGCTCATGTGGAAGTATCCGGCGGCCCCGGCGACGTCGGTGATGGTGCGGGGCCCGGGCCGGGCGACGGTGAGCGCGGCGCGGGCGCGGTCGAGCCGCACGCCGCGCAGGAGCTGCGTCGGCGTCAGGCCCCACTCGGTCTGGCAGACGGCCTGGAGCTGCCGGACGCCGAGCCCCACGGCCGCCGCGATGTCCGTGACCCCGACCGGGCGGTGGTGGTGCGCCTCGACCCATTCCCGGATGATCCCGGCCAGATGGTGGGGGACCCGGCCGGCGGGCTCCGCGAGGCTCGGCGTGCCCGTGTGCGGCAGGCCGAGGAGGATCGCCGTGAGCAGCGACTCCTCCAGGCTGCGCTCGGCCAGCGGATGGAGCCCGCCCTGCGCCGCCGCGTCGTCCAGGACGTCGCACACGTACCGCCAGGTGCGTTCGACGATCGAGGACGGCACGAGGCCCTGCTCGCCGGCGTCGTGGAAGCGCAGCGGCGCGGTGTGGTCGCGTCCGAGATGGGCGCCCAGATGGTCGGCGAGCCGCCCGGTGCTCGTCGCGATCACCAGGCAGCCCTCCGTCGGATGCGGCGTGCTCCGCATCGCCTCGTCGTGCGAGAGGACGAGGCTGCCGCCGGCGGTCTCGCGGCGCCTGGAGGCCCGGTACTCGACGCCCATGGGCGCGATCGGCGCGCACATGGCGAAATGGCCTTCCGTGGGCGGCGTGTCGACGATGACGCCGCCGCCCCCGTACCGCACCCAGACGAGGTTCACCGATCCCACGCCGAGGGCGTTGACCAGGCCGTCCATCGGCACGTCGGGTTCGAGCGCCTGGAGGTCGTGGCCGACGGCGAACGGTTCGACCGTGTCGTGCAGGACTCCGATGTCCTTGCTGACGACGCGCCGATGGGCGGACAGGGGCGGCTTTGTCGCGGTTGATGTCATCGTCCTGGTGGGGGAGCCGTTTCCTGATGGGCGACGGGCAGAACACCTCGGGCCCGCAGCCGCGGCATGACCTCGGCGGCGAAGTAACCCAGTTCGTCAGCGTAATTGAGGAACGACAGAGCGATACCGTCGAATCCCGCACGAGCGAACTCCGCGAGGCCGTCCGCGACGTCGTCGGGGTCGCCGACCAGCGGGCAACTGCCGTGCCCGGCCGCGAACCTGTCCCGGTACACCTGGAGCATCTCCGGTGTGAACGACTGCGCGTGCAGCCCCTGCAGCCGCATCACCTCGTCGACGGCGGGCCAGTCGGCGTGCTCGTCGGCGTAGTAGCGCAGGAAGTCCTCGGCCTCCGCCCTCGTCGGGCGGCACACGACATGGCCGAGCGTGAAGACGCCCACCTCCCGGCCGTGGGAGGCGGCCTCGGCGCGGATGGCCTTCACGATCCCGGCCCCGTCCTCCGGGCCGCCGACGACCGTGAACGCCCGGTCGGCGTTGCGCGCGGCGAACGACCGCCCCTGCGCGGACGACCCGGCGTTGATGACCGGGAGGCTGTGCCCGTTATACGGCTTGGGCCTGCCCACCACATGCTTGAGCTGGAAGAACCGCCCTTCGTGGTCGAACGGCTCGTCGCTCGACCAGATGCGCCTGACGACGTCCCACCACTCCTGCGCTAGGGCGTACCGCGTGTTGTGGTCGCCGGGCAGCGTGAGGCCGAACATCTCGTACTCGGGAGCGTGCCAACCGGCCACGATGTTCAGCCCGACCCGCCCCTTGCTGAGGTGGTCGGCGGTCGCGAGCTGCTTGGCCGCGACGACGGGATGGTGGAACGCGGTGTGGACGGTGGTGAACACGCGGAGCCGGCTGGTCTGGGCGAGGAGCCCGGACGCCCACACCAGCGGGTCGAGGGCGCTGCGGTGGAAGTCGGTGTCCGGCCCCCAGTCGGTCCAGCGCGCGACCGGGAGGAGGAAGTCGATGCCCACCTCGTCCGCGATCCGCGCGAGCCGCAGGTTCTCGTCCCAGGTCGCATGCCATCGCTCTGGTGCGGTCGTGATGGCGAGGCCCGATTCGGTGTTGGGGGAGAACAAGCCGAGTTGGAATCCCATGCAGAACCTTTCCGTCCAGCCGCGTCCGGTGTCACCGGTCCGGTCGTCGCGCCCAGTATCCGAAGGCGTCACCTCGCCGGGCAACGCGGTGACATAGAGTGGCCGCCATGCAGGCGCGCGTCCTCACGTTCAACACCCTGTACAAGGGCGAGGCCCGGGCCCGGATGGGCGTGCTGGCCGAAATGATCGAGCGGTCGGAGTACGACGTCGTCTGCCTGCAGGAGGTCATCTCGTGGCGGGTCCTGAGCCTGCTGCGCCGCGCCGCGCCCTCGTATCCGCACGTCGCTTACGCGCCGTTGTTCCCGCTCGTGCGCGGCGGGCTGGTGACGCTCTCCCGCCATCCGGTGACCCGCCGCCACTTCGTGCACTATGTTCCTGCCCGTCCGGCCCGTCCCGAATGGCTGCTGGGCAAGGGCGCCCTGTTCACCCGGATCCGGCTCCCCGGCGGCCACCTGACCGTCGTGAACACCCACCTGTCGGCGAACCTCGACATGGACTGGTCTCCGTCCAACGTCTACACGCGGGTCGAGCAGGCGGAGCTGCGCCGGCTGGCGGCCGCCGTCGACCGGATCCCGAAGACGGAGCCGCTGGTGGCGATGGGCGACTTCAACGTCCCCCGCGACTCCCCCTACTTCGCGGACTTCGTCTCGGCCACCGGGCTGCGGGACGCATTCGGCGGCGACACGGAACCGACCTTCCGCCCCGACTACGCGGAGATCGGCGCCATCGACCAGCTCCTGGTCAGGCCGGGGATGGAGGCGAAGACGCGCCTGGTCTTCAAGGAGAAGGCCAGGCTCCCCGGCGGTCGCTCGACCGTCCTGTCCGACCACTACGGGATCGAGGCCTCCCTCACGGTACGCAACGGCTAGCGCCGCCGGCCGTTCCTCGAGAGGGCATTCTCCAAGCGGGGCGGCAGCCTGCCGGGGCCTGCGGTGCTCGCCGCAGCCCCCCGCGGGTTCGTACACCAGATCGGGTTCGTCGAACTCGGCGAAGGCGCCCAGCTGTTCACCGGTCGTGAGACCTCCCGCACGGGGAGCAGCGGCCAGTTGCCCCGGACGGAGATCAGGCCGCGCGAGGGCGCCCCTCGGCGAACGATTCGGGGTTCAGCACGGGCACGCTGTTCAGGGTGATGTTCGCGCGGTCGTAGGCGGCGATGCGGTGGAGGAACATCGCCACGAGCTCGACGCTCGTGACCAGCCCGGCGGCGAGGGCCGCGCTGAGGTCGGCGATCGAGGAGTCAGGAGAGATCGCGGTGGGCACGGCGGGCTCACTCTCCCTGTCGGCGGGCGTTCTCGGCCGCGGCGAGCTCGGACTGGATCGTCGCGTACGCCCGGTCGGAGGGCTCGACGCCCTTCTGGCGGCCGGCCGCGACGACCCCGGCGACCGCGGCCGCGGGCAGGAGCCACGGAAGCGAGTTCACCCAGGCGAGGTCGCTGCCGGTCAGGGTCGAGTAGTTGACGAGCATCAGGATGAGCCCGACGACCAGTCCGAGGCCGCCGAGGGCCGGCGCGACGATGGCGCCCCAGACCGACTCGCCCCGGCGGTGGCGGAGGAAGAACCCGACGATCGAGATGCCGGCGGTGGCCTGTAGCGCGACGATGCCGAGCACTCCGAGGCCGTAGAGACTGATGCCCATGCCGAGGTAGGGATCCTGTCCGGCGAGGGTGAAGCCGAAGGTGGCCGCCGCGACGAGCCCGAGTTGCCAGCCGCTCGCCACGACGGGGGAGCCGTGTCGGGAATGGAGTCGGGCCATCGCCCGCGGGAGCAGGCCGTCGCGGGCGAGCGCCACCTGGTAGCGGGCGGTGTTGCAGTGGAACGCCAGGAAGGCGGCGAACAGGCTGGTCATCACCAGGATGCCCATGATGTCGGTGAAGGACTGCCCGAGGTAGTCGGTGCTGGCGTTGAAGATGAAGTTCTCGGGGTCGTCCTTGGCCGCGGCCTGGGCGTGGTCGACGCCGTACGCCGAAATCGCGGCCCACGTGGTGACCAGGTAGAAGCCGGCGATGACGGCCAGGGAGACGTACGTCGCGCGTGGGACCGTGCGGTGCGGTGCACGGGCCTCCTCACCGTAGAGGGCCGTGGCCTCGAAACCGACGAAGGAGCCGAAGGCGAGCATGAGGCTGACGCCGAAGCCGCCGCCGAACACCACCGCGGGCTGGAACACCTCAAGGGAGAAGCCGTGGAAGCCCTTCTCGATGAGGACCGCCGCGTCGAAGCCGAGCAGGAGCAGCACCTCGGCGGCGAGCGCGAGGCCGAGCACCTTCGCGCTCATGGTGACCTTGAAATAAGCCAGCAACGAGACGAGCAGGAAGAAGGCCAGGGCGCAGACCTGCCAGGACACCCGCGCACCGGCGATCTCGCTGATGACCTCACCGCCGAAGTACGCCAGAGCACCGAAAATCCCGATGGTGGCGACGTTGTAGGCGAGCAGCGCGACGTAGGCGGTGGCGCCGCCCGCGTGCCGGCCCAGTCCATGCCGGGCGAAGGTGTAGAAACCCCCGACGCTGGTGATCCGCCGGCTCATCCTCACGTACCCGGTGCTGAACAGCGCGAGCACCACGCCCGCGATGAGGTAGGTGCCCGGAGCGCCGGCGCCGTCGCCCAGGGCGATCGACAGGGTCAGCAGGGCGACCACGACGCCCATCGGGGCCACGCCCGCGAGCACGAAGAACACGATGTCGGCGGTCCCCATGGCACCGCCGTCGAACCGCCCCTCGCGGGGGCGAGTGGAGTCCACCGTTGACACCGACGGTCTCCCTTCCTCTCAGACGACCACGCGCGCCGTGCGAGCGCCTCCCCTCCCGCCGCCTGCCGCGACGCTGGAGGAGGGATGGTCGTGCCGCTGAATTCAGTCAGTTGACCGACTGGGAGGTGACGATAAGCAGGTGCCACGCCGGTTGACAAGATGGATGGGACAATAATTCGGTCAGTCGACCACATCTGGGAGAGAGTGAATGGCGTACATGGAGGCCTCGGTCCGTCGCAAGCAGCTCGTGGCGGCCGCCCGCAGCGTGCTGGCAAGGGAGGGCGTCGCCCGCACCTCGTTGCGCGCCGTCGCCGCGGAGGGCGGGGTCTCGCTCGGGACGCTGCAGTACGTCTTCCCCTCCAAGGAACTCCTGCTGCGGGCCGTCATCGAGGACGTGGTCGACGAGATCGCCGGGGTGCTCAAGGAGTCGGTGCAGGTGGAGGACGGCCTCGAGCACGCGATCCGCCAGGGGCTCACCAGGTTCTGGTCCCAACTGGTGGCCGAGCAGTCCGACCTGCAGCTCATGCAGTACGAACTGACCACCTACGCTCTGCGGACCCCGGGGCAAGAGCACCTGGCGCGCTGGCAGTACGAACGCTATGCCGGCATCGTGGCCCAGTGGTGCCAGGAGGCCGCCGGCAAGGCCGGTGAGGTCTGCGCGATCCCGTTCGCCCAGTTGGCGAGGGTGGTGGTGGCCAGTGTCGACGGGCTGATCCTGCAGCACGTGTGCGACCCCAGTCCGGGCCGGTCGCGCGAGGACCTCGACGCCGTGATCGAGATGCTCATCGGGCTGGCCGGGGTGCGGCCGGCCGGGCGGGTCCGCACCGCCGGTGGCGCCTGAGCGCGGGGCATGGCCACGTGATCCGGTCGGCTGCATGAATCTGTCCGTCTGAGGTCTTGCCTCGACTGACGTCGGCGTCTACGGTCCATGAAGTAAGTCATACGACTGTACTACTTGGAGGTCCCATGCCTGACGTCGATGTCGTCGTGGTGGGCGCCGGTCTCGCCGGCCTCAGTGCGGCCCGGGAGCTGGTGGCCGCCGGAAGGACCGTGGCCGTCCTGGAGGCCCGGGACCGGGTCGCGGGCCGCACGCTCGGCGGCGTCCTCAGCAACGGGGTGCCGGTGGAGATGGGCGGCCAGTGGGTCGGCCCGACCCAGGACGCCGTCCTCGAGCTCATCGAGGAGCTCGGCCTGGAGACCTTCTCGACCTTCGACGACGGCGAGTCCCTCACCGTCTACGACGGTAAGGCGGTGCGGTACGCCGACGAGACCTTCGGCCTCCCTCTGGACTCCGCGATGGAGGTCGGCCGGCTCTGGGAGGAGATCGAGGAGCTCGCCTCGACCGTCACCACCGGGGCGCCGTGGGAGACCGAAGGCGCCGAGGACCTCGACCGCCGCACCCTCGACCAGTGGCTGGTCGCCAGCACCGAGGACACCATCGCCCTGCGCTTCTTCCGCCTGCTGGTGCCCGCTCTCTTCTCGGCGGAGTCTCCGGAGCTCTCGCTGCTGCACTTCCTCTTCTACGTCAAGTCCGGCACCAGCCTCGAGACCCTGGTCGCGACCACTGGTGGGGCCCAGGAGACCCGCGTGGTCGGCGGCACCCACCGGATCTCCGAGCGGATGGCGGAGGAACTCGGCGACCTGGTGCGGCTCGGCGCGGTGGTCCGCTCCATCGTCCAGGACGACACCGGGGTCGTCGTCGCCTACGAGGGTGGCCAGGTCACCGCCGGGCACGTGATCGTCGCGGTCCCGCAGACGCTCGCGGGCCGCATCCGCTACACCCCCGCCCTGCCCGCGCTGCGCGACGGCCTGACCCAGCAGATGCCGGCCGGCTCGGTGATCAAGTTCCAGGTCGGCTACGACACGCCGTTCTGGCGGGAGGAGGGGCTCAACGGCTTCGTGCTCAGCCTCGACGACTCGTTCAACGTCGTCCTGGACAACTCCCCGCCCGACGGCTCCTGCGGCGTCCTGGTCGGCTTCCTCGAAGGCGCCCACGCCCGCACCGCCGGCCGGGCGACCGCCGAGGAGCGCCGTGAACTGGTCGTCGCCGCCCTGGTGAAGTACTTCGGGGAGAAGGCCGCACGCCCGTTCGACGTGGTGGAGCAGGACTGGACCGCCGAGGAGTTCACCCGCGGCTGCTACGGCGGACGACTCGGCGCCGGCGCCTGGACCCAGTACGGCAGGGCCCTCACCGCGCCGGTCGGCCGCATCCACTGGGCCGGCGCGGAGACCTCCGACGTCTGGAACGGCTACATGGACGGCGCGGTCCGGTCCGGCCGCCGCGCCGCCGGAGAGATCCTCGCCGAGTACTCCTGAGCCCGAGGGGTGGCGGTGACCCCGCCGCCCCCTCTCGCGCCCCCCGCTCCTCGACACCTTTCGTCCGCACATCCGAGGAACAGACCATGAGGCTGACAGAACCGGCCGGCGCCCACCTCGACCCCGACGCGCTCGTCCAGCGCCTCGCCGCCGGCGAGAAGGCGTGGGCCGCGACCCCCCTGGCCGAGCGCCGCGACCTGCTCCTGGAGGTGATGCGGGCCGCCCACGCGAACGCGGCCGAGTGGGTCCGCATCGCGGCGCGCATCAAGCGACTCCCCACGGCCTCGCCGTCCGTCGGCGAGGAGTGGACCAGTGGCCCGTACGCCCTGATCGGCTACGCGCAGGCGCTGCAGGAGACCCTGGACCGCCTGGGCCGCGGCGGCCGGGTGCTCGCGGGATACGGCGTCGGCGAGGCGCCGGGCGGTCGGCTCGCCGTCCGGATCCTGCCGCACCACGTCTTCGACAGGCTCCTGCTCAACGGCTTCCAGGCCGAGGTCTGGACGAAGCCGGGCGTCACCGAGGAGCAGCTGCATGACGGTGCGGGACTCGGGCAGCGGACACCGGAGCGGACCGGCGGCGTGGCACTGGTGCTGGGCGCGGGCAACATCTTCTCCATCCCTCCGCTCGACGTGCTCTACCAGCTGTACGCCGACAACCGAACCGTCGTGCTCAAGCTGAACCCCATCACCGACCCGCTCCTCGGGGTCTTCCGCACCATCTTCCTGCCGCTGATCGACCGCGGCCTCGTCGAGATCGTCAGCGGGGGAGCCGAAGTCGGCTCGACCCTGGCGAACCACCCGGGGATCACGGCGGTCCACATGACCGGGAGCGAGGCGACCCACGACGCCGTCGTGTGGGGCGTGGGCGACGAGGCGGCGGCCGGGAAGGCGGCGGGCGCTCCGCGGCTGGACAAGCCGATGACCAGCGAGCTCGGCGGGGTCTGCCCCGTCATCGTCGTGCCGGGCGAGTGGTCCGCGGCGGACCTGCGGTTCCAGGCCGAGCACGTGGCCACCCAGCGCCTGCACAACAGCGGGTGCAACTGCGTCGCCGGTCAGATCGTGATCCTCAGCTCCGACTGGGCGCAGAAGGACGACTTCCTCGCCGCCCTCCGCCGGGCGCTGAGGGCCGCACCGGCCCGCCCGGCGTGGTACCCGGGATGCGACGCGCGCGTCCGGTCCGCCCGCCGTCTCCACCCGGCGGCCGAGGCCGTCGGCGGGACACCGGAACGCACGCTGCTCACCGGCCTGGACCTCACCGACGCGGGGGAGTCGGCCTTCTCCACCGAGTACTTCGGCCCTGTGCTCGGCGTCGCCGAGCTGCCCGGGACAGGCGCGGAGTTCCTCGACGCCGCGGTGGCCGCCGCCAACGACCGGCTGCGCGGCACCCTGGGCGCCAACATCATCGTCCATCCCGCGACGATCAGGGCGCTCGGCGGCCGTCTCCGCACGGCCGTCGCCGACCTGCGCTACGGCACGATCGGGGTGAACGCCTGGACCGGCCTCGGCTTCCTCACCCCACGGGCGACCTGGGGGGCCTACCCGGGACACACCCTGGAGGACGTGCAGAGCGGCATCGGCGTCGTCCACAACGCCCTGCTCCTCGACCACACCGAGCGCACCGTCCTGACCGGGCCGTTCCGGCCTTCGCCACGGTCCATCCTGCACGGGGAGCGGTCCATCTCCCCGAAACCCCCGTGGTTCGTCACCAACCGCACCGCCGCCGCCACCGGACGGCTGCTGACCGGCTTCACGGCACGACCGCGCTGGAGCGCGCTGCCGAGGATCTTCGCCTCCGCCCTGCGCGGCTGACGCCCGGACCGCCGGGATGTAGCGCGCCGCCGTGGTCCTGACCGGGGGTGGAGCGACCAGTGCGCTCCGCGCCTACGTTCGCGGCGGCGAACTCACCTGGCCAGGGCCCGCCGCAGGACGGCGCCGAGAGCGGCCACCTGCCGTTGGGACACCTCGGCGGACTGGATCGCCTGGGACCCGTGGAAGGTACCGGGCCACTGGTGCAACTCGACCGACACCCCTGCCTGGAGCAGGCGCAGTCCGTATTCGATGGCCTCATCGCGGTTCGGGTCGAACTCCGCGGTGGCGATATAGGCCGGTGGGAGTCCTGACAGGTCCGCCGCCCGGGCGGGGGCGGCTTCGGGTGTGCCGGGCGCGGAGCCCAAGTAGTGCCGCCACGACGCGGTGACGACGTCGCGGTCGATCCAGGGCGTGTCGGTGAAGTTCCGCTGCGACCAGGTCTGCTGCCGATCATCGAGCTCGGGCTCGTTGAGCAGCTGGAAGCGAACCGGCGGACCGTGCCGGTCCCGCGCGCGCAACGCCACCTGGGCCGCCAGCCCCGCACCGGCGCTGTGACCTCCGACGGCGATCCGCTCCGGGTCGATGCCGAGTTCGTTCGCGTTCCCGGCCGCCCAGGCGAGCACGGCGTAGATGTCGTCGAGGGCGGCCGGGAACGGGTTCTCGGGGGAGCGCCGGTAGTCCACCGAGATCACCACAGCGCCGGAGCCCTCGGCGATCCGGGTGGCCCAGAGATGCTCGGTGTCCAGGTCGCCCATGACGAATCCGCCGCCATGCAGCCAGACGACGGCCCCCTGGGCAGGGCGCGGGCGATAGATCCGCACCGCCACTTCCGGATCAGCGGGGACCGTGCGGTCCTCGACGTCCATGGTCGCGGTGTCCGGCGCCGGCCTCGCCGCGGCCGCCATGGCGTAGTTCTTCCGCGCGGCGTCCGGGTCGGTCAGATCGACCCGGGGCACCATCGAGACGAATGCTTCCAGTTCGGGGTCCATGCGACGATCTTCGCCTCCGCCTCCCCCGATGGTCATCCGCCGTTCGTCGCGCATCCCCGTGCATCACGCGCCGGTCGTCGCCCGCGTGATGTCAGCGGTCCTTGCGGGCCACGGCCGTCCAGCCGGCGTCGGTGATGTACTCGCCGCCGTAGGGGCGCCACTCGTGCAGGCGGACGACGCCCGGGTCCAGGATGGTGAGGCCGTCGAGGAGCGCCGTCACCTGGTCGCGGGTCCTGGCCACCAGGCTCGCGCTCGCAGACTGCGCCCGGTAGGTCTCCCCGACCTGGACGTTGCGCTGCTCCTCCAGCGCCGCGTGCGACAGGATGACGTGGCTGCCCGCGGGCAGGGCGTCGGTGAAGCGCCGTACGAGCGCGGCCGGGTTCTCCTCGTCATGGAGGAAGTGCAGGACGGCGACGAACAGCACACAGACCGGACGCCGGAAATCGATCAGCGTGTGCACCTGCGGATCGTCCAGCACCGTGTCCGGCTCGCGCATGTCGGCCTGGACGATCGCGGTCAGCTCGTCCGTCGCGACCAGAGCCCGCGCGTGGACGGTCACCATCGGATCGTTGTCGACGTACACGACCCGCGCGCCGGGCCGCTCCTTCCGGGCGATCTCGTGCACGTTGCCTTGCGTGGGCAGGCCGGTGCCGATGTCCAGGAACTGGTCGATGCCGAGCCCGGCCACGTGGCGGACGGCGCGCTGGAGGAACGCGCGGTTCGCGCGGGCGACCCCCTCGACCGTGGGGAGCGCCTGCGCGACCGCCTCCGCCGCCGCGCGGTCCGAGGCGTAGTTGTCCTTGCCGCCCAGGAAGTAGTCGTACATGCGGGCCACGCTCGGTGTGCCGGTGTCGACACCGGGCACGGACGAGGCTTCTCCGGAATCCGCCATCCCGCCGCCACGACCTTCCCTAAGCGGTCCAAATCATGATCATTCAGTCTACGCCGCCCGTGTCGCGCGGGAGCGGCCTGCGGACCGGCGGTTAGGCTGCCGGTATGTGCGAGACCACCGGCGGGACGGGGGAGGCCGCGGCGTCGATGCCGCGCGAGGTGCGCGGGGCGGCGGTCGATCCCATCGCGCTGGAGCCGGTGGACGAGGTCGAGATCCTCACCCTGGTCGACAACGTCTACGACGCCCTGCTGGGCGATGACGAGCGCACCCGCCGGGCGCGGGCCGGCGCGGGCGTCGTGGCCGCGCCGCAGTTCGAGGGCGGCCGCACCACCGCGGGGATGATCGCCGAGCACGGGTTCGCCGCGCTGGTCACGGTGCGCCGGGCCGGCCGCTCGACCACGCTGCTGTTCGACACCGGCCGGACGCCCGACGCGATGGTCACCAACGCCGACAGGCTCGGCGTCGACCTCGGCGACGTCCAGGGCGTCGTGCTCAGCCACGGCCACTTCGACCACACGGGCGGGCTGGCGGGGATGGCGGGCCTGCTCGGCGTGCGCTCGCTGCCGATGGTCCTGCATCCGCTGGTGTGGACGAGGCGCCGCCTCGCCGTCCCCGGCCGGGAGGTCGAGGAACTGCCGACGCTGAGCAAGCGGGCGCTGAACGGGGAGGGCTTCGAGGTCATCGAGCGCCGCGAGCCCTCGCTGCTGCTGGACGGCAGCGTCCTGATCACCGGCGAGGTCGACCGGACCACCGAGTTCGAGCACGGCATGCCGCCCCCGCACCAGGCCTGGACGGGCGCCGACTGGGTGCACGACCCGCTCGTCCTCGACGACCAGGCGCTCGTCGTCCACGTCCGGGGCCGCGGGCTGGTCGTGCTGACCGGCTGCGGCCACGCGGGCGCGATCAACATCGTCCGGCACGCGCAGCGCCTGACGGGGGTCGACGGGCTGTACGCGCTCGTCGGCGGGCTGCACCTCGGCGGCCCGGCCTTCGAACCGGTCATCCCGCCCACCGTCGCCGCCCTCACCGGCCTCGCCCCCGGACTCGTCGTCCCGGGCCACTGCACGGGCTGGCGTGCCCAGCACGCCCTGGCCGCCGCCCTGCCCGACGCCTGGGTGCAGGGCAGCAGCGGCACCGCCTACCGGCTGACCGCCGCGGCGTAGCGCGCCCGCCTCACGACGGCTTGCGGGCCTCGATGAGGGTGCGGGACGAGTGGGCCGTGAAAACGGCGTCGCGCCGGATCCGCGCGTCCAGTTCGCGCAGGCGGTCGCGGTGGCCGTCGACGGTGAAGCCGGGGACGATCCAGATCACCTTGCGCAGGAAGTAGACGACCGCGCCGATGTCGAAGAACTCCATGCGGAGCCGCTCGGAACGCAGGTCCGCGATGTCGAGCCCTGCCGCCCGGGCGTCGGCGCTCTCGACCTCCGGGTCCCGCGCGCGGCGTGCCTCGGGCTGGGGTCCGAGGAAGAACTCGGTCAGCTCGAAGACGCTCGCCGGGCCGACGTGCTGGGCGAAGTAGGTCCCGCCCGGGGCGAGGACCCGCGCGATCTCGGCCCACCGGACCGTGGCCGGATGGCGGCTGACGACCAGGTCGAACGCCTCGTCGGCGAACGGGAGCGGCGGCTCGCCGGAGTCGGCGACCACGACGGCGCCCCGGGGGTGCAGGAGGCGGGTGGCCTTGGCGATGTTCGGCGGCCACGACTCGGTCGCCGCCATCGTCGGCGGGAACCGCTCGGCTCCCGCGAGCACCTCGCCGCCGCCGGTCTCGATGTCGAGCGCCGCCCGCGCGCGGCCCAGCCGCTCGCTCATCAGGCGCTGGTACCCCCAGGACGGGCGCTGCTCCGTCGCGCGGCCGTCCAGCCAGGAGAAGTCCCAGCCCGCCACGGAGACCGTCCCGGCCTCGGCGACCAGGTCCTCGAACGTCCGCTCCGTCACTTCGGAAGCCCCAGCATCGTCCGGCAGGGGGCGAGGCCCTCGATCGTGACCGGGACGCCGCGGTGCAGCTCCCAGTCCTCCCGGGTGAGCCGGTACCGCTGGTCGATCGTCATGGACCCGCGGACGACATGGCGGTCCACGCCGTTGGGGCGGTAGCCGAGCTTGCGCGACACCGCGTTCGAGGCGTGGCTGCCCTCGAAGGCGCTGGAGACGGCCTCCTCGGCGTCCAGGCCCGCGAAGGCCAGGTGCAGGACGGCCGCCCTCATCTCGGTGCCGATCCCCTGCCCCTGGTGGCGGCGGCCGAGCCACGAACCGGTCGCGACCTGCCGGAGGACGACGAGGTCCTGCGCCCACAGGGACTGCTGCCCGACGACTTCGCCCTCATGGAACACGGTGAGGTCGAGCTGCCATTTCTCGGGTGTCCACTCCGCGAGGTTCCTCCAGTGGTGCTGGACGACGCCGCGTGCGACCTCGGCGGGCGGACGGTCGGTCCACGGCACGAGGAACGGCATCGTCTCCGGGTCGTGGATGCCCTCGGCGGCGACGTCGGCCAGCGCGGCGAGTTCCTCGGGCGAAGGCAGGCGCAGCTCCAGCCGCGGCGTCGTCAGCCGCAGCCCGAGCGGCGGGAAATGATCGACCAGCATCCCCTCACCATGGCCCCTCCGGCCGCCTCCCGGCACCTGTTTTTGTCATTGCGGGGAAGGCGTTCGGTCACGAGGACGGCGGGCATGCCGACGTTCGCGGCCCCCGACGGAACCGAACTCGCCTACCGCCTCGTGGGAGCAGGTGAGCCGCTGGTGTGCGTGCCCGGCGGACCGATGCGCGCCTCCTCCTACCTGGGCGACCTCGGTGGCCTGGCGCGCCATCGCCGGCTCGTCCTGCTGGACCTGCGGGGGACGGGCGCCTCGGCCGTTCCCCGGGACAGGGCGACGTACCGGTGCGACCGGCAGGTCGGCGACGTCGAGGCGCTGCGCGAGCATCTCGGCTTGGAGCGCGTCGACGTCCTCGCGCATTCGGCGGGCGGGGACATCGCCGTGCTCCATGCCGCCCGGTACGCGCGGCGCGTCCGGAGGCTGGTCCTCGTCACGGCCCGTTTTCGTGCGCTGGGCATCGGTTTCACCGCCGAGCACCGGCGCGAGGCGGCGGCGAAGCGCCGGGCGGAGCCCTGGTTCGCCGCCGGCCGCGACGCTTTCGAGGCCGTTCTGGCGGGGACGGCGTCGGACGCCGATTGGGACGCCGCCGCGCCCTTCTTCCACGGGCGCTGGGATGCGGTCGCCCGGCGCCAGGCGGCTTCCGAGGCCGAAGAGACCAACGACGAGGCGGCGGATCTCTACGCGTCGCCCGCGGCCTTCGATCCCGCCGCGGCGCGCGCCGCGATCGCCGGGCTGGCGGCCCCGGCCCTCGTCCTCGCGGCCGAGCTCGACGGCGCCCCGCCACCTCGCGTCGCCGCCCGGGCCGCGGAGCTGTTCCCGAACGCGGAATCGGTGGTCCAGCCGGGAGCCGGGCACTACCCGTGGCTGGACGATCCCGCTCGCTTCACGCGGACGGTCGCGGACTTCCTGGCCTGAGCGGCGGGTCAGAAGCCCAGGACGAGGAAGACGATGCCGGCGACGACGTGGGCGACGACGGTGACCGCCAGGGCGGCCACGAACAGGGCCTTGGCCGTGGGGTGGTCGAACTGGGAGCCGGGGCGCCCGCGCTGGGAGGACCTGCTCTCGGCCTGCTGTTCGAGCTCGTCCAGGGACGGCAGGAAGGACGGTCGCTTGAGGGCCATGGTGAGCGTCCTCCTAGGTCGGGGGCCTGTTTCACCATCTCCAACGCGCTGCGGGGCCGGTTCTAATCCGGGTTCCATGACCGCCCGGTCAGGACGTGCGGAGCGCCTTGATCGTGACCTTCTGCAGCGGGGAGCCGTCCGTGCCGCCGCCCGCGACGCCCTTCTTGGCGACCTTGTCCACGATGTCCAAGCCGGAGGTGACCCGGCCGAAGACCGTGTAGGACGCGGGGAGGTTCGCGGTGTCGCCGTACAGGATGAAGAACTGGCTGCCGTTGGTGTTCGGGCCCGCGTTGGCCATGGCCACGGTGCCGCGCGTGTAACGCGCGGAGCTCAGGTTCTCGTCGTCGAACTGGTAGGCGGGACCGCCGTGCCCCGTCCCGGTCGGGTCGCCGCACTGGAGGACCTGGAGGCTCGGGTCCGTCGTCAGCCGGTGGCACGAGGTGCCGTCGTAGAACCTCTCGGCCGCGAGGTAGGCCAGGGAGTTCACCGTGCAGGGCGCCATCCCGGCGTCCAGCGAGATCTGGAGCGTGCCGAGGTTGGTCTGGATGGCGGCGCGCGACGGGACCGCCGCCGGGAGCCGGGTCGGCGGCTTCCCGACGTCCCTGTTGCTCGTGCCGGTCATGGTCCGGTAGTCGCACGACCTGGACGGCGCCGACTGGGCGACCGGCGTCCTGCCGCCGCTTCCGCTGTTCTTGGCCTTGTCGTCGCCGTCGAGGAGTGTCGCGGCGACGAGCCCGCCGGCCAGGATCACGGCCGCGGCGGCCGCTCCGGTGATGAGCAGCACCCGGCCGCCCCGTCCGGCCGGCGGCGGGTTCCCCGGGTGCGGGTAGCTCCCCGGCGGCGGGAACGGGGGCACGGGGGCCGCCGGCGGCCAGCCTCCGGCGCCCGGCGGCACCGAGGACGGCTGCGGGGCGGGCGGGTGCGTCGGGGCCTGGTGCGCGGCGGCCGGTGGCGTCCAGTTCACGGCGTGCGGTGATGCTTCCGGTCGGGCGGCGGCCGAGGTGCCCTCCGCGAGGAGGTCGGCGTTCGGGCCGAGGCCGAGCAGCCGCTGGAGCACCTGGAGCGCGGTCGGGCGGGCCGCCGGTTCCTTCTCCAGGCAGGACGCGACGAGCGTCCGCAGGTCGCCGGTCAGCGCGCCCAGGTCAGGCTGCCCGTACAGGATCCGCTGCATGATGACCGGCACCGAATCGCCGCCGAACGGCGGGACGCCGTTCGCGGCGAACGCCATCGTGCAGCCCCACGCGAACATGTCCAGCGGCGCGCCGCCCGCGGACCCCGCGACCTGCTCGGGCGCCATGTAGGCGGGGGTGCCGACGGCGCCGGTCAGGGTGGCGGAGGTCGCCTCCAGCGGGCGCGCGACGCCGAAGTCGATGACCTTCGGGCCGTCCGGGCCGAGCAGCACGTTGGCCGGCTTGAAGTCGCGGTGGACGACGCCGGCCTCGTGGATGGCCGCGAGCGCGGTGGCGGTGCCGACCGCGAGCCTGACCAGCTCCTCCGGGGACGCCACGCCCTCCGCGAGGACCCGGTCGCGCAGCGAGGGCCCGTCGATGTACTCGCTGACGATGTAGGGGGTGTCTCCGTCGGCCTCCGCCGCGAGGACGCGGGCGGTGCAGAAGGGGGCGACGCTGCGGGCCGCCGCCAGCTCCCGGTCGAAGAGCGTGCGGGCCCGCTCGTCCCGTCCGATGTCCGCGTGCAGGAGCTTCACGGCGACTCGCTCGCCGGTCTCCGACTCGCCCAGGAAGACGACGCCCTGGGCGCCCTCGCCGACCCGGGCCGTCAGCCGGAACCCGCCGATCTCACGGGGGTCGGTGGCGCGCAGCGGACGGGTCTCCGGCATTCAGAACCTCCACGACGAAGCGGAGAGAGCAGCCTATCCGCGGCCGCTCGCGTGCTCGGTCAGCTCCAGGTCGACGAAGGCGCCGATCATCGCCCGCCACACCGCCTCCGCGACCTCGGGCGAGAGCCCGGCGTCCGCGGCCCGTTCCCGCGCCAGCCGGACGACCTGCTCGACCCGGTCGGGCGCGCGGACGGCCTGCTCGTCGCGCTTGAAGGCGGCGGCCGCTCGCACCAGTTCCTCGCGTTCGGCGAGCAGCCGGACGAGGCGCCCGTCGATGGCGTCGATCCGCGCACGCACGTCCGCGAGGTTCTCAGGAGACTCCATGCGCATCAGCATGCCGCAAAGCGGTCACGGGGAGAGGCGCAGCAGCAGGGCCAGGAGCGTGGCGCGGTCGTCCTCCGGCAGAGGCGCGAAGAGTTCGGCCAGGGCCTCGTCGACGATCTGCCGGCCGGTGCCGAGGAGCTTCTCACCGGCGGGGGTGAGGTGGTGCTCCACGCTGCGGTGGCGGCCCGGGCGCCGGTCGATCAGCCCCTGGGCGGCCAGGCGCCCGGCGAGCGTCCCGAACGCCTGCTCGCTCTGGAACGTCTCCGCCGCGAGGGCGCGCGCGGAGGCCCCGGGGGCGCGGCTGATCGCACGCAGCGCGTCCCACTGCGCGGGCGTCGTGCCGGCGGCGGCGAGGCGGCCGTCGAGCGCACGGTGCTGCCGGTGGTGGGCCTGCCTGACCGCTCTTCCGAGTTCCTGCACTTCGACGGGCATACACCAAGGGTAGAAGCGCTCGCCCGCCGGGCCCGTCAGCGGCCCTTGGACGACGCGATGAGGTCGCGGTACCAGCCGTAGGACGCCTTCGGCGTGCGCTTCTGCGTCTCGTAGTCGACGTGGACGAGCCCGAAGCGCGGGTGGTAGCCCTCCGCCCATTCGAAGTTGTCCAGGAGCGACCAGGTGAAGTAGCCGCGGATGTCGACGCCCTCCTCGACGGCGGCTCGCACGGCCGCGATGTGGGCGTCCAGGAACTCGATGCGGGACGCGTCGTCCACGGTGCCGTCCGGGCCGGGCTCGTCGGCGAACGAGCATCCGTTCTCGGTGATGTAGAGCGGCGGCAGGTCGTAGCGGGAGTCGAGGGTGCGCAGCAGCGACAGGAAGGCGTCCGGCACGATCGGCCAGCCCATCCCCGTCGTCGGGTACTCGGTGATGTCCACGATGTCGAACGGCAGCGGGCCCTCGGCCGGGGTCGCGAGCCGCGTCGGCTGGTAGTAGTTCACGCCCAGGAAGTCGAGGGGCGAGGCGATGACCGACATGTCCTCGGAGCGGATGAACGGCGCGTCCCCCATCAGGTCCGGGTAGGCGCCGAGCAGGACGGGGTCGGTGAACAGCCGGTTCATGAAGGCGTCGAAGGCGTCGGCCGCGGGCTGGTCGGCGGGGGAGGCGGCCCAGGCCGGGGAGTAGTGGTTGGTCAGCCCGACCGAGCGGGCGCCCCGGCTGCGCAGGGCGTTGACGGCGAGGCCGTGGCCGAGGAGCTGGTGGTGCGCCGTGGGCAGCGCGTCGAGCAGGAGCGCCCGGCCGGGGGCGTAGACGCCGAACGCGTAGCCGTAGGCGGTGACGACCACGGGCTCGTTCAGGGTTATCCACATGTCGACGCGGTCGGCGAGGCGCTCGGCCGCCAGGTAGGAGAATTCGGCGAACCGGTAGGCGGTGTCGCGCACCATCCAGCCTCCGGCGTCCTCGAGCGGCTGCGGGAGGTCCCAGTGGTAGAGGGTGGCGGCGGGGGCGATGCCGGCGGCGAGCAGGCCGTCCACGAGCCGGTCGTAGAAGTCGAGGCCCTTCGCGTTGACGGCGCCGCTCCCGGAGGGCTGCACGCGCGGCCACGCGATGGAGAACCGGTAGGCGTCGACGCCGAGGCCCGCCATCAGCGCGACGTCCTGGGGCCACCGGTGGTAGTGGTCGCAGGCGACGTCGCCGGTGTGGCCGTCGCGGGTCCGCCCCGGCGTGTGGGAGAACGTGTCCCAGGTGGACGGGCCCCGCCCGTCCTCGTCGACCGCCCCTTCGATCTGGTAGGCGGCGGTGGCGACGCCCCAGCGGAAGCCCTCTGGAAGACCCATCCGCGTTCCCCTCCCCGACGGTCTGTCCGAAATGCGAATAGTATTCGGATATTAGTGGCGGGGTGGTGCGGACGGAAGACTCCTGTGGCCCCGGAGGTACGGCAGGCTGCGCATGCTCTGCACCGGTCCGTTCGGGGGACAATGGCGAGGTGACCGAGATCCGAACGCCGCTCCGCCGCCGCCCGGCCCAGCGCCGCAGCGCCGAACGCGTCCAGCGGATGCTGGACGCCTGCGCCGAGATCCTGGACGAGGACGGCTACGACGGCCTGACCACCACGCGCATCGCCCAGCGCGCCGAGGTGGCCATCGGCTCGGTGTACCAGTTCTTCCCCGACAAGCGCGCCGTCGCGCAGGCGCTCGCGCTGCGCAACCTGGAGGAGTTCGGCGACCGCATCTCCGCGCGGCTCGCCGGGGGGCGGTTCGCCGACTGGTCCGACACGGTCGGCGCGATCATCGAGATCTTCGTGGAGATGCACCGGACCGTGCCCGGCTTCCGGGTGCTGCGCTTCGGCGACGTCGCCGACGTCAACCTGCTCGACTCCGACGCCGACAACAACGCGGTGGTCGCCGACCGGCTCCGCAGGATGATCGTGGACACCTTCGGCGTCCAGGACACCCCCGGCCTCGCCACCGCGCTCGCCATCTCGGTCGAGGCGGGCGACGCCGTGCTGAAGATGGCGTTCCGCCGCAGCCCGGACGGCGACCCGGAGATCGTCGCCGAGGCCGAGCGGCTGATCCACGGCTACCTCGCCGCCCACATCCAGGAGTCCTGAACCGGGCAGCGAAGGCATCCGGGAAACGTCGGTTGAAAGGGACTCGCTATGGCAGACTCCCCTCCGCAAACCGACACGGAACGGGTGAGTTCGCTGGACGAGGAAAGACTCCAGGCGCAGCGCAGGCTGCTGATCCGGCAGCGGGTGCGCCTGATGGTGAACCAGTACGAGGTGCACGCGGAGGGGCCCGGCGGCGAGGAGGGCGAGCTGCTCGCCTTCGCGCAGCAGAAGCGGCTGGCGTTCAAGGAGCAGGTCACCCTGTACTCGGACGACTCCAAGACGCGCCCGATCCTCGGGTTCAAGGCGCGCAAGCGCATCGACCTGGCGTCGGCGTACGACATCACGGACGCGCACGGGCAGCCGATCGGGGTCTTCCGCAAGGACTTCAAGAAGTCGCTGATCGCCTCCACCTGGCACCTCGAGCAGCCGGGCCTCGGCGTGACGACCGGCAGCGAGCGCAACAAGTTCGTGGCCGTGCTGCGGCGGGTCTGGAACTTCATCCCGTACGTGGAGAACCTGCCGTTCGCCTGGCCGTACCACTTCGACTTCTACGCCGGCGACCAGGTGGTCTTCAGCGTCGACAAGAAGTTCGGCTTCCGCGACCGCTACGTCATCGAGATCAACGATCCGCGCATCGACCGCCGGCTCGTCATCGCCCAGGCCGTCGGCCTGGACGCCCTCCAGTCCCGCTGACCCGGGACACTTCCGCCCGCACCCTCTCCACGGGGGTCGCGGGCGGCTGTGTTCGGTGGCGCTTCCGTGACGGATTCCGGCGACTCCCTGGCCTCCGCGCGCTTTACATGTTACGAAGTCATGTAAAGCCATGGGCGGTGCACACCCGCGTCGCGATCGTGCGGCGTCACCCCTGGAGGAGGATCCCCCCGTGAGTTCCTACGACCTCTACGCCACGCCTGTCCCCACGGACACGTGGAACGTCCCGATGGCGGGCGACACCCGCTTCACCTGGGAGTACGACGAAGGCCGCGACCGGCTGCTGAACCTGTACCAGAAGGGCAAGGACAAGCAGTGGGACGCGCAGAAGCGCATCGACTGGGACCTTGAGGTCGATCCGATCAACGTCGCCGGCCTGCCGGAGAACTTCAACCCGCTGTTCGGGTCCGACATCTGGGAGAAGATGTCCCAGAAGGAGCGGGACGAGTTCGGCCGCCACCAGGGCTCCTGGCTGTTCAGCCAGTTCCTGCACGGCGAGCAGGGCGCGCTGAACGTGTCGGCGCGCATCGTCCAGTCCGTCCCGGACCTGGACTCGAAGTTCTACGCCGCCACCCAGACCATGGACGAGGCGCGGCACGTCGAGCTGTACGGGAAGTTCGTGCACGAGAAGATCGGCATGTACTACCCGATCAACCAGGACCTGGCGAAGCTGCTCGCCGAGTCGCTGGAGGACAGCCGCTGGGACCTGCCCTACCTCGGCATGCAGGTCCTCATCGAGGGCCTCGCCCTCGCCGCGTTCGGGCTGTACCGCGACATGTCGACCAACCCGCTGGTCAAGCAGCTCCTCGCGTACGTCATGCAGGACGAGGCACGCCACGTCGCCTTCGGGCGGCTCGCGCTCAAGGACTACTACGCCGAGCTCACCGACAAGGAGCGGGCCGAGCGGCAGGAGTTCGTCGTCGAGGGCTGCTACCTGATGCGCGACCGCTTCAAGGGGCGCGAGGTCTTCGAGCAGCTCGACATGCCGGTGGAACGGTGCATGGAGTACGTCGACAACTCCGACATGTTCACGCTTTACCAGTCCCTGCTCTTCAGCCGCATCGTCCCGTGCGTCCGGGACGTGGGGCTCTGGGGCGACAAGGTGCAGGCCGCCTATGCGGACATGGGCGTCCTCGACAACGCCAAGGCCGACCTGGAGGCCCTCATGAGGCAGGACGAGGAGATCGCCGAGAAGGTCGACGAGGAGCGCTACGCGGCGGAACTCGCCGCCCGCAAGGACGAGGTCGACGAGGCCATCTCCCTCGGCGCGGTCGAGTAGCCCGCGAGCCCGCCAGGCGGGGGTGCCCTTCGGGGCGCCCCCGTTCTGTTTTGTCGAGAATTATCGGCATTTGCTGATTCGTGCGATGTCGATGATCACTCCATGGAGATCCTTCGGTTTTCCCCAAGTCATTTTCGAATCGGCCGTGCGCGCCACCGGGGTGTACTAGCCTCCCCGCTCGACGGTGCGCCGGGATTCATCGCCTTCTCGGCCGCACACCGCATGTGCAGGGTCAATCCGAAAACCCCGGGGGAAAAGAATGAACCGCTCAGCCAGAAGCCTGCTCGGAGCAACCGTCCTCGGCTCGTTCGTCGCCGCGCTCGCGGTGGCGGCCGCGCCCACGGACGCCGTACCCGCGAAGGCGGCGCCGAGCGCGGCGATCGGCCCGTCCACGCGGCTCCTCTACGAGGCCGCCGCGGCGGGCAACGGCGTCATGCGGACGCTCCCCGCCCCGGTCGCCGGGGCGGCCGGCCGAGCCGCCGAGGTCGGCACCGGCGCCGCCGACGGAGTGCTCCGGGCCGCCCCGGCGGGCCAGGGGCTGCGCACCGCTCGCGACCGCCACGCGGGGACGGAGCTGCCCGTCCCGTCCGGGGGGACGGGCGACCTTACGGGGACGCTGCTCGGCGACCTCGGCAAGGGCCTGCCCATCGGCGGTCTCGGCAAGGGCCTGACCGGCGGAAAGCTCCTGCGCACCGGCAAGCCGGCCGACGGCGCGGGACCGGTCCTGCCGAACGCCCGGGCCGCCGAGGCGCCCATCAGCATGGCCGGTCCGGGAACGCTGCCGGGGCTGCCGAGCCTGCCGTCCCTGCTCGGCTCCGTGAGCCCCGGCGGCCTGCCGGCCCGCCAGGTGCTCGCGCCGAACGCCCGGCACGCGACCGGGACGCCTTCCGGCGACCTGCTCGGCCAGGTCGAGGGCACCGTGGCCAAGGCCGGGGGTCTCGGCCGGTCCGAAGGCAGCGTGGTGGACGTCCTGAAAGCGCGGGAGCGGTCCGGCGGGACGGCGGACGGTCCGCTGTCCATGCCGGACGCGTCCGCGCTCGGCCTGCCGAAGGTGGGGTCGCTGACGAAGGCGCCGGGCATTCCGCTGGTGTCCGGGCGGGGCTGATCGCGGGGCACGTCGTCCCAGGTCACGGGGCGGTCCGGAGGGGGACTATCTCCCTCCGGACCGCCCCGTTCCGTTGTGCCGGACCTTTTGTTATCCGTCCGAGATAAGCGGTATACACTGAGTAAAGACGATCTTGAAATGCGGTCACTCTGCGAAGTTGATCAGCTTCGCAGAGCAAAAGGTGAGGTGACAAAGCCCACAAACCCCGGCTCTACGTCTTGATCTGCCGGGGACACAACGTACGGTCAGGGACTTGTGCGGCTCTTCAGCAATGAAAAGTGAAGATGCCTTTCCAGCCGCACCTGCCGGACGCCGATCCGCGAGGAAGCGGACGCGCCTGAGAAAGCGGCGCGGAGCGGGCTGAGGAGCCCGCAGGCGGCGGGGGATCCGGGGGACGGCCGACGTTCGCCCGACCACGCCGCGCGAGAGACACGGCGGTGAGATCCGCCGGGCGTCCGGGGTCCTGTCCCCTAACAAAGGACTCCTCTGTGGGTAGCCCTGTCAGGCGTCTTCTTCGAGCGCGCCTCACGACAATCCTGATCGTCTCCGGCGCCGCCGTCGCCGTCCTGGCCGCGGGCGCGTTCGCCCTGGCCGGGGGCGGCGGCACCGCCGAACCGGCATCGGCGGCGCAGACCGCGCCCCAGTCCGCGGACCCGCTGGCGGACCGTCCGCACGGCGAGCCGACCCGGGCCGGCCGGGGTCGGCCCCGCTCTCCGGAGCCGTCACCTTCGAAGACTCCCAAGAAGAAGAAGTCGTCGAAGTCCGACAGCGAGGCCGCGAGCGTGGCGAAGCCCAAGAAGAAGAAGAAGCAGTACAAGGTCGTGGACTCGGGTTCGTGTGAGGCCTCCTATTACTGGGAGGGCCAGATGACCGCGAGCGGCGAGGCCTTCGACCCGAGCGAGCTGACGGCCGCGCACAAGACGCTGCCGATGGGTTCGAAGGTCCGCGTGACCAACAAGAACAACGACCGTTCGGTCGTCGTCCGCATCAACGACCGCGGCCCGTACGCGGGCGGACGCTGCCTGGACCTGTCCAAGGCCGCGATGCAGAAGGTCGGCGGCACCGGGTCGGGTGTCATCCCCGTCCGCTACGAGGTCCTGTCCAGGGGCTGATCCCGTTGGTTCTCCACCCGCCCGGCGGGCGCCTCGGCGTGCCCGCCGGGCGGTCAGAACCCGTGGCCCAGCCCGGCGCCCGTCCGCTCGTCCTGGGCGTCCTCGGCGTCCTGCGCGCCGGACGTCCACGAACCGTGGCGGCGCGCCATCGGCTGCGTGTCGCCTTCCGCTTCGGCGTCCCCCGCACCGGCCCCGGGCCGTGCCGTCTCCGAGGCGGCGGCCCCGGGCGCCGCGGTGGCGAGACGGTCGCGGAACCAGTCGGTGAGGACGCCGTCGACCCGGACGGCCTCGGTGATCGGCGGGCGGGGCTCGGTGCCCGGCTCGGCGGCGAGCGCGTGGGCCATCCGGAACGTGGTCGACTCCGCCCGGCCGCCGTGCCTGCGCAGCTCGTCGCGGAGCGCGGTGATCTCCCGTGCGGGGACGACGCGGTCCTTGGCGCCGCCGACGAGCAGGACCGGGGCGTCCCGTCCGGCGATGTCGGCGGCGAGCGAACCGAGGTCGAGCCGGTCGGCGAGCGCGACGGCGTGCTCCGACCACGCGCGCTCCCGGCCGGACCGCTTCTCCACCGCCCGCGCGGCCCGCGCCGGGGCGACGACGGGAGCCACGACCGCGGCGGTGCTCACCGGCACGGCGCCGCGCGCCACCGCGAGCAGGGCGGCGGCACCGCCCGCGCTGAAGCCCGCGAGGCCGACGGGACCGTCCGGGACGTCGAGGTCGCGGCGGATCTGCGCGAGCGCGTCCGGCAGCCGCTCGACGGCGTTCTCCACGGCCGCGCAGTACGCCTCGATGCTCTCGGTCTCCAGGATCGCGCCGGAGCCGAGGCCGCCGGGCGAGCGGCCCGGCAGGTCGAGGTAGACGCGCCACACCGGCACGCCCGTCATCGGGATCGCCGTGGCCAGCGCGCCCGCCGTCCGGGGCGGGTCGAAACCGGGCCAGGCCACGATCAGCCGGGTCGCGCCGGACGGGACGGCGTCGACCGCGGTGGGGGGCAGCGCGACGTACGCGTCGCCTGCCGCGGTGCCGTGGACGGGGCGGTTCGTATGGTCGCCGCTCATATCGGTACGTCAGCTCCTGCGATGCTCGACGGGCCATGCCGGTCGTGCCGGACGGAGGCGGCGCCCCGCCCGGGTGACTCATGCTCGCAGCGGACGCCAGCCGACACGCCGCGAACCGCCGTACGTCGACCATGAGAGTGATGAATGCCTCACCTGAGGTAACCCGGATCAAGCGCGGCCGTCGGGCGGCCGGCGCCCATCTCGACGGCGGCCCAGGTCAGGTCCCTGTGACCCGCGCCTCATGGCCGATCCGAGGGAACAAAACCGGCACCGGTCGCGTCCTAGTCGTACGTGGGCGTCGCGGGGGCGCGCCCTCACATACCCCCAAATAAGGAGTGCTGGTGGACAGGAAGCGCAGTGCAGCCGCCGCCGGACAGGCCTGGCATATCTACCGCGAGACGCTCGAACCCCACGCGCCCGGATTCTGGGAGCGCGTCCGCGCCGTCCCCAGGATGCTGAAGTCGGTCCTGCGGGGCCAGTACAAGGGGATGTCCTTCGGGACGCTCGGACTTCTCGCCCTGGGGCTCGTCTACATCATCTCCCCGGTCGACGCCGTCCCCGACGTCATCCCCGTGGTCGGCATCGCCGACGACACCGGGCTGGCGCTCTGGCTTGCCTCCGTCCTGGTGAAGTCGGCGGGCGACTTCGTCACCTGGGAGCGCAGCGGGCGGCCCACCGTCATCGTCGGCGAGCCCGTCGACTGACGACCGCCTCACGTCTGGCCCCCGGACCACAGGTCCGGGGGCTTTCGCATGTGAAGAGCAGCGTCAGGACGAGGCCGGGCCGAGATCCTTGGCGAAACGGTCGGCGGCGTCGCGCATGATGGGGACGACGTCCGGGACGGCCTCGCGCGTCATGCGTCCTGACGGGCCCGAGACCGAGATGGCCGTCAGAGTCGGCGCGCCTTGCAGCGCCACCGCGACGCAGCGGACACCGATCTCCTGCTCCTCGTCGTCCAGCGCGTAGCCCTGGCGGCGGATCTGCTCCAGTTCCCTCAGCAGGGCGTCCGCGTCGGTGAACGTGTTGGGCGTGTGCGCCTCCATGCCCGTCCTGCCGAGGATCTCGCGGACCCGCTGGTCGGACAGTTGCGCCAGGAGGGCCTTCCCCACTCCCGTGCAATGCGGCTGGACGCGCCGTCCCACCTCGGTGAACATCCGCATCGAGTGCTTGGACGGCACCTGCGCGACGTACACCGCCTCGTCCCCCTCCAGCACCGCCATGTTGGCCGTCTCGCCGACCTCGTCCACCAACCGGGACAGCACCGGCCGCGCCCACGTGCCGAGCAGGCGGCTCGCGCCCTCGCCCAGCCGGATGAGCCGCGGCCCGAGGGCGTAGCGCTTGGACGGCTCCTGACGGACGTAGCCCTGGTTCACCAGCGTCCGCATCAGCCGGTAGATCGTCGGCATCGGCAGCCCGGAGGCCTCCGTCAGCTCCGACAGCGCCATCTCGCCGCCCGCGTCCGCCAGATGCTCCAGCAGATCGAACGCGCGCTCCAGCGACCGTACGGCCTCCGCCACCCCCGGCTCCTCTCCCTCGCGACCACCCGATTCTACGGAGGATCGATTTCGCTGTGCGAAAGAGGGTGTGTTGCCAGGATGAGGCATGTTACTCCGATGAGCGACCGGGCAATAACCCTCTGTGCCCGACGCCTCGGCGTCGCCCCCCCCCGGGCAGCCATGAGGAGACCGCGAGGGGGAGCGAGTGCGAGAGGAGCGTCGAAGGGCCCGCTGGGGCGCGATCACGGTGAGCACTGCGCTGGCCGCGCCGCTCACCCTCATGAGCCCCGCCGCCCAGGCCGTGCCGGAGGCAGGCCCCTCGGGAGTCCGGTTGCTCATGGACACGACATCCGGCGGCGCCACGGCCCAGGGAACCGCCTACGCGCTGACCTTCACCATCCGAGTCCGTGCCGAGGGGGGCGTCGCGCGCGGGGTCGGTCTGAGTCTCACCGCCGACCGCTCCCTGTCTTGGACGAGCCTCTCGCCGGCCTGCTCGGAGACCGGTGTGGGCCTGCGCTGCGCTCTGGGTGATGTGGGGGCGGTGGGGCGTGACCGCAGCGGAACGGTCCGGTTCCCCGCCTCGATGATGTCGGGGCCGTCCGCGAAGGCGCCGAGCATCCTCGCCGTGGTGGACGCCTCCAACGCCCCGCGCCGCTCGACCCGCGTGGCCTTCGACTACCCCGGCAAGGACGACTGCGCTGAAGACGAGACGTGCACGTCTGGCGGTCAGCCGAACACCAAATCCGAGACGAGCCCGAGCGAGGACATCCCGTCGCCTTGCGTGGAGAGCGGCATGCTGCCCTGCTCGGCGGCCCAACCACCCAGCACCAAGCCGATGCCGCCCCGGTCGAACGGGGATGGGCCTTCGCCATGCGCAGCCGACAAGGCAGGCACCGGCGCGCAGTGGTGTTCGACCCGCACGCCGTCCGGTGGCGAGTCGGCTCACGGCGCCAAGCCGAGCCTGGGTTCACGTCCGGGGGCGGGCACCGCGCCGACCCCCGGTGTGAAGCCGCGTTCCGTGGGGCCGGGCGGCGCGTCCCTGCCGCCGTGCGTGGGAGGCAACACGACCGTGGGCGGATGGCCGTGCCCCACGACGTTCGGAGCCGAGCAGCCCGAACCCGCCGGCCCGCCCCAGAGCGTGAAGCCGCCTCACAGCGCCAAGCCGCCTCAAAGCATGAAGCCGTCCCACGACGTCATGCCGCCTCACAGCACGAAGCCGAGCCATGGCGCGAAGCCGAGCCACGGTGTGAAGCCGGACCACGGCGTTAAGCCGCCTCACAGCGTCATGCCGCCTCACAACGTCATGCCGCCTCACAACGTCATGCCGCCTCACAGCATGAAGCCGCCTCACAGCGTCATGCCGAGTCACGGCGCGAAGCCGAGCCATGGCAAGCCGAGTCATGGCGCCAAGCCGGACCACGGCGGTAAGTCGCCTCACAGTGCGGTGCCTCAAAATGGCATGCCGTCTTCTGGCACACAGCCGCCTCAGAGCCTCGTGCCCTCTCAGGGCACCGAGCCGAGCCAGAGCACGGAGCCGAGCGAGGGCACCACGCCGAATCAGGGCGCGGAGCCGTCTCAGGTTGTGCGGCCGCCCGACAACCTCATGCCTCCTCATCACGGGAAGCCGTCCTACGGGACGAAGCCGCCCTACAACGTGAAGCCGAGCGTTGGCGCGAAGCCGGGCGAGAGCAGCAAGCCGAGCCACGGCGGCATGCCGAAGGCAGGTTCTCAGCCGGATGGAAAGGGCGAACTGCCCGGCGGGCCTGACGTGAGCGCCCCCGGGGCGCCGTACGGACCCGGGCAGCCGAGCCCCGGGGCTCCGTTCCCTTCGAGTCTGCCCGGGCCGGTTCCGCCGGTGCCGTCGGCGCCGGTCGTCCTGCCGCCGGCGCAGCCGCAGGCGGCCGACGGCGACGATACGGCGCTGATGTCCCCCGCCGGTCTGAAGGAGGGGGACGGGACGGACTGGGCGGTCGTCCTCGGCATCGCCTTCGTGGCCGAGATCGGCCTTCTGTGGGGCGCCGCCTGCATCGTGCTGAACCGGCGCAGGGCCGCCCTGAGCCGCGCCGAGGCCGGGGCAGGCCAGGACAGAACGGGCTGACGCCGCCGGACCGGCCGGGACGAAGCGAACGGCTGCGCGCCAGGCAGGCGCATCCGAATCGGTGGGTGAGCGTCCCGGTATCTCCCCGAAAAGGGGCAGGTGTCAGTAAGCTGACCGGCGACGGTAAACGCGGTCATGACGGACAGGGGATCCGGTATGTCAGACGCGACGCTGCAGTGCCCGAAGTGCGAGTCGAAGCTCGACACCCACGAACGCCACGGAGTCGTGATCGAGGAATGCCCGGGATGCAAGGGCGTCTTTCTCGACCGCGGCGAGCTGGAGCAGCTCATCGACGCGGAGAGCCGCTACCTCGCCGCGCTCCCGGACGAGGTGAACCCGGACACGACCTACCAGGGACGGCACCGCCGGGGGATCATGCAGCAGATCTTCGCCGCCGACCGGTAGCCGCGGGCACGGTCGGTGACCGGGCGAACGCCCATGTGTGAAAGGGGATTTCCTCTTGTCACGGGGGTGACAAACCGGACTTTGGCGAATGTGACCGCGAGCTAATATCGCGCACTGACTACCATCCGGTAGCTTGACGATCATCGCCGGTCACCGGAGGCCTCCAGACGGAATCGTCCGGCAGGCGCGGCGCACCTCCGCCGGCGGCGTGCAACCCCCTTCACGGCATCGTCCACGGCCCCGTCCGGCCCGTCCCCTCGGGAGATGATCAATGGCATTGGGCTCGCTGCTTCCCGAACTCCTGCCCGGCGGCTCCGGCCGCACCCCGCTGATCGAGCGGGTCGCGCGGTGGGCGAGGGAGAAGCCGGACGCCCCGGCCTACACCTTCGTCGACTACTCGGCCGACCCGTCCGGCGCGCACCGCACGCTGAGCTGGGCCGAGACCGACCGGCGGGCGCGCGCCATGGCCGTGACGCTCCGCCAGGTCAGCGGGCCGGGGGAGCGTGCCGCGCTGCTGCTGCCGCAGACGCTCGAGTACATGATGACCATGCTCGGCGCCCTGTACTCGCACGTCATCGCGGTGCCGCTGTTCTCGCCCGACCTGCCGGGGCACGCCGACCGGCTGATCGGCGCCTACGCCGACGCCGAACCCGCGGTGATCGTCACGACGCGGAACGCGCTGCCGCACGTGGAGAAGTTCCTCGCCGACCACGACGTCCCGCAGCCGAAGGAGATCCTGTTCGCCGAGGAGGTCGACCTCTCCCTGGCGGACCGGTGGCAGGACGAGGCGATCGCGTTCGACGACATCGCCTACCTCCAGTACACGTCGGGCTCGACGCGCCGTCCCGCCGGAGTCGAGATCACTCACGGCAACGTGACGGCGAACGCCGCGCAGCTGTGGGCCGGGTGGGCGCCCGAGAAGCCGAACCCCGAACTGGTGAGCTGGCTGCCGCTGTTCCACGACATGGGGCTCATCGCGACGATGGCGCTGCCGCTGGTGCGCGGCGACCACGCCATCTACACCGACCCCGTCTCGTTCATCATGAACCCGATGCGGTGGCTCCAGCTCATCGCGGAGCGCCCCGGGAAGAACGTCTACACCGCGGGGCCGAACTTCGCCTACGAGTACGTCGCGTCCATGGCCGCGCCGGAGAAGATCGCCGACCTGGACCTGTCCGGGCTGACGACCTGCCTGAACGGCGCGGAGCCGATCCGCACCTCCACGCTGTCGATGTTCGCCGACGCGCTGGCGCCGGCCGGACTGCGGCCGGGCGCGCAGGCGCCGGGCTACGGTCTGGCCGAGGCCACCGTGTTCGTCACCGCCGCCGCCGAGGACGTCCCACCGAAGATCATCTCCGTGGACCGGGAGGCGCTCACCCAGGGCGACCTGCGGCTCCGCGAGGACGGCGCGGACGGGACGAGCGAGCTGGTCTCCTGCGGCCGCCCCTGCGGGCAGATCGTCGCGATCGTCGACCCCGAGGCGCGCGTCGAGCAGCCGGACGGGCGGGTCGGCGAGATCTGGGTGCACGGCCCCAACACGGCGCCCGGCTACTGGCGCAACTCCGAGCGGAGCCAGGACACGTTCGGCGGCGAGCTGGCCGAGCCCGGGGACCTGCCGTCCGGGCCCTGGATGAAGACCGGTGACTACGGGGTCGTCCACGAGGGCGAGCTCTATGTGACCGGCCGCATCAAGGACCTCATCATCGTGGACGGCCGCAACCACTACCCGCAGGACATCGAGGTCACCGCGCAGGAGGCGCACCCGGCGATCCGCCCCGACCATGTGGCCGCGTTCGCGCTCACCGGGGAGGAGACCGAGCGGCTGGTGGTCGTCGCCGAGCGCAACCGGCGCGTCCCCCTCGGGCGCCTCGACGTGGACGAGGTGGAGTCCGCGGTCCGCGCGGCCGTCAACGTCGAGCACGAGATGAGCGTCCACGACTTCGTGTTGATCGAACCGGGTGGCGTGTCGCGCACCTCCAGCGGGAAAATCGCACGGGCCGCGACCCGGCAGCGCTACCTTGACGGCGCCCTGGCGACCACGGCGGCCCGCCTGGCGTCTCGCAAATAACGACGGACAACCGGCCGCGCGGGGGCGAGGGAGCCCCCGGGCGGCCGTGCTGAAACAGGAGGATCATGCTTTCGGGGCTGGGGCGTCTCATCCACCGGCGACGCTGGGCCAGCCTTGTCCTGATCCTGGTCATGACCGGGGTGGCGGGCGCCTGGGGGCTCGGCGTCTTCGCCAAGTTCAAGGAGGGCGGCTTCGAGGACCCGGACGCGTCCTCGACGCTCGTCGCCAAGCTGGGCGCGACCTACTTCGGCAGCACCAACCCCGACGTCCTCGTCCTGTATTCGAGCGACACCATGACGGTGGACGACCCGCGCTTCGAGGCGAGCGTCGTCACCACCGTCGCGCGGCTGCCCAAGGCCCAGGTCGAGGAGATCGTCTCCTACTGGTCGTTCAACGGCGAGGCCGCGCACTCGTTCGCCTCCCACGACCGGCACTCGACGTTCGTCGCGGTCAAGCTGAAGGGCAAGGAGAGCGCGGACAAGACCGAGAACTACCACCTCGTAAAGGACCGCTTGGCCGCGCCGGGGCTCGACGTCCGGTACGGCGGCAGCGTCCCGCTGGGCGAGGAGTTCGGCAAGCAGGTGGTGTCCGACATCGTCCGCGCGGAGACCATCACCGCGCTGCCGCTGTTCCTGCTGCTCATGATCCTGTTCGGCGCTGTGGTGGCCTCGTTCCTGCCCTTCGCCGTGGCCGTCTTCTCGACGGTGGGCGGACTGGCCGTCCTGCATGTGGTGACGTACGCGGCCGACGTGACGTCCTTCGCCGTGGAAGTCGTCACGATGATGGGCGTCGGCCTGGCGATCGACTACTCGCTGTTCATCATCAGCCGTTTCCGTGAGGAACTCCAGCGCGGCATGGCCGCGCAAGGGCTGCCGGCCGGCAAACCGTGGAAACGTGAACGCGACAAGGCGGCGCGCAAGGCCGCCAAGAAGGAGTACCGGACGGCGCTCAAGCCGCTCCGTGAGGCGGCCCTGTCCGCCACCATGGCGACCGCCGGCCGCACCATCATGGTCAGCGGCATCACCGTCTCGGCGGCCCTCGCGGGGCTGCTGCTCTTCCCGCAGATGTTCCTCCGGACGATCGGGCTCGCCGGCATAGCCACCGTCATGGTCGCCGTGTTCGGAGCCACGGTCCTGCTGCCGACGCTCCTGGCGCTCCTAGGGCCGCGCGTCGAGGGCGGGCAGATGCCGTGGCGGCGTCCCACGTCCAAGCGCGCGCGGCGAAACCCCGAGAGCGGCTTCTGGTACCGGCTCGGCAAGAGCGTGATGAAGCATCCGCTCCCGTACTTCGCGATCGTGCTCGTCATCCTGGGCGTGATGTTCGTGCCGTTCCTGAACGTCCAGTTCGGCAGCGTCGACGCCCGGGTCCTGCCCAAGGACAGCACCACCCGCGCCGTGGTGGAGACCGTCAAGAAGGACTTCCCGAACGGGTCCGCCGAGCCCATCGACGTGGTGGTCTCCGGCGACCTCATCCCGCGCGACTGGACGCCGTCCGGCAAGGGCGACCCCATCCCGCCCTACCTGGAGCAGTTCAGGAAGCAGCTCGCGGCCCTCCCGGGCGTCACCGAGGCCCAGTTCACCGGCTACTCCGGCTCGTACGGGGGCGTGCGGATCTCCGTGACGCACAAGTACGAGCCGATGGACCAGCACGCCCAGGACCTCGTCACCAAGATCCGCGGGATGAGCCTGTCCAAGGACGGCTACCCGATGCACATCGACGTCGGCGGCAGCACCGCCGCGCAGATGGACCTCATGTCGAGCCTGATGAGGTCCCTGCCGAAGATGGCGCTCGTCGTCGGGGTCGCCACGTTCGTCCTGCTCTTCATGTTCTTCGGCTCGATCGTCCTGCCGCTGAAGGCCATCGTCATGAACGTCCTGTCGATCGGCGCCTCGTTCGGCGCGATCGTGTGGGGCTTCCAGTACGGGCATCTCGCCGGGGTGCTGGACTTCACCCCGACCGGCGGCGTCGAGGCCACCAGCATGATCCTCATCCTGGCGGTCGTGTTCGGCCTGTCCATGGACTACGAGGTCTTCCTGCTCAGCCGTATCCGCGAGGAATGGGACCTCACGCACGACAACCGGGTCGCCGTCGCGTCCGGCATGCAGCACACCGGCGGCATCATCACCAGCGCCGCGCTGCTGTTCCTACTCGTCATCGCCGCGTTCAGCATGGCCGGGATCACCGTCGTGAAGCTCATCGGCGTCGGCATGTTCGTGGCCGTCGTGGTGGACGCGGCCCTCGTCCGCTCCCTCCTCGTCCCCGCCACGATGCGCTTCATGGGCGCGGCCAACTGGTGGCTGCCGGGCTTCCTCGCGGGCCTGCACTCCCGCATGGACCTCCGCGAACGCGCCGCCCTGGCCCCGGTCGGCGCCGCCGCGGCCCCACCGCGCCTCCCGGACGAGCAGCCCTACCCCTACGCCATCAACTGGGCGGAGACCTCGCCCGCCTCCGCCGCTTCCCAGGACGGGGCCCCGGGTGGGGCGCCGAGCGGACCGCGCCCCGGCACGGTCCGGCCGATGCCAGAGCCGCCTCGCCCGCGCCGGGGCACCGAGCCGTCCGGCGCTTCGCCGAGCCGTCCGGGCCCGCCGCCCGCGGACGTACCGCCCGCCCGGCCGCGAGTGGACGCGAACGCGGCGTTCCAGTCCGCTCCGCAGCCGAGCGCGCCCGAGGCCCCGGGACTCGTCTTCCGGACGGCTCCGGACGGTGCCGAGCCCGGCGGGGCGCCGCAGTCCAACGGGGCGCCGCAGCCCAAGGGGGCGCCGTGGACGCCCTGGGCGGACGGTCCGCCCCAACCGGCACCGCGCCCCGCCCCGCGCACCCGGCGCGTGATCGTCCCCAACCCGGACGGCTCAGGCTGGCACTGGGGCGAAGAACCCGACGACGACTGAGACCCGCTCCGGCGGCCGCTCAGAGCAGGGAGTCGATGATCTCCTGGGCCCGGGCGACGCCGTCCTCGGCGCGGATGCGGTGGCCCAGGTCGGCCGCGCGGTCGGCCATCTCCTCGTCCCGGACGGCGCGGCGGATCTTCGAGGCGAGCCGGGGCACGGTCAGCGCGCGGAACGGCAGCGGGGCGGGCCCCGCTCCCAGCGCCGCGACCCGCTCGCCCCAGTACGGCTGGTCGCCGAAGAACGGGCACACCATGGTCGGCACGCCCGCCCGCAGCCCCGCCGCCGTCGTGCCGGCGCCCCCGTGGTGCACGACCGCCGCCATGCGGGGGAACAGCCACGAGTGCGGTACGTCCTGGACGGCGAACACGTCCTCGTCCGACGTCGCCGGGTCGCCCTGCACGATGCCCCGCACTCCGGCGAGCTTCAGGGCCGCCCGTACCGCCATGGCGGTCATCTCGGCGTCCTTCGGCACCATGCTCCCGAACCCGACGTACACCGGGGCGGGGCCCGCGGCGAGGAACTCCGCCAGCTCCGCGGGAGGCTCCCACTCGGGTTCGTCGAGGAACCAGTAGCCCGTCAGGTGCACATGGGAGGCCCAGTCGCGGGGCCTCGGCACCACCACCGGACTGAAGCACGCCAGCACCGGACCGCCCTCGGCCCGACGTCCCCGCAGCGGCAGCCGGGGCAGTCCCAGCGCCTCGTCCCGCCACGGGTTGATGAACGGGCGCGACAGCTGCCACGCGATCTGGTCGACCGCCAGGAAGCTGGCCCGGTTCGCCCACGGTCCGAGCACGCGGGCCTGCGGAACGAACGGGTGGGGGAACGCCCCGGTCGGCTCGCTCGGCTGGAAATGAATCAATGCCCACGGAACACCGAGATGTTCACCAATGTGTTGCGGAAGGAAACCCAGCGTGGGCCCCAGGATCAGTTCCGCGTCCTTACAGGCGTCCGAACACTCCGCCAGCAGCCGCTCGGCCATCGGCCCGAGGATGCGCCGGAAGCCGCGCAGGAACTTCACCGGATTGCGCCCGCCGGCGAGCAACTCCTGACCGGCGTCCGATTCGAGGATCTCGGTCGGATCCGCCGTCAGCGGCGCGAGTTCCAGCCCCGCCGCGACGACCATCGGCGCGTACCGCGCACTCGCGACGAGGCGCACCTCGTCCCCCCGCGCCCGCAGCGCCCGCCCCAGCGCCACGCAGGGCTGGATGTCGCCGCGCGACCCCGCCGCGAAGATCACGATCCGGCTCACGCTGCCTCCTACCAGGCGTCGTTGCGCGGGACGATGGGAGGCTGCTCCACCGGCTCCTCCTCGGGCACATAAGGCTGGTACCAGCCCTCCGGCGGCGCCGGCCGGCCATCGGGAGTCCCCTCCGCGGCCTCGGCGGCCGCCCCGAATTCCCCCGGTGAAGCCTCCGGCTCCTCGGCGGCTTCCGAAGCGTCCGCGGGCGGATCCTCGGTCACCTGCCCGGGGGCGGCGTGATCCTCCCCTGGACGCCCGCGCAGCGACGCGTCGCCGTTCTCGCCCGGCTCGTCCACAGCACCTCCGTTATCGGACGCGCCGTCGCCCAGCGTCGCCACTTCATCAGCCGCCAGAGGACGTCCAGCGTCCCCGGTGGTCGGGTCTCTGTCGGGGGCGTGCAGTTCCTCCGGGACGTGATCCTGGAGGGCCGCCTCCGCGCCGCCCGGAGCCTGCGCGGCCTCCGCGATCTCAAGCGCGTCCTGCGGATTCGCGCTGAGCGGCGCTTCGGTCTCCCCGGTCTTGGCGGCGGTCGGCGACCAAGGGGTTGCGGCGTCCTCGCCCAAGGGCGTCTCGGTGTCGGTCGCCGAGAGGGAGACCTGGTCGGGGCTCGGTACGAGGAGGTCGTCGCGGGTGCCGCGCGAGTCTTGGAACGATGCCGCGCCCCCCTGCGAGGGGCTGCCCGTGGAGAGGGGGGACGAGTGCGTCCCGGAATCCTCTCCGATCGCGGGCGTGCCGGAGACGTCGGGAGCGCCGCTCTGTGGTGGGGCGGGGTGAGTGCCTGCAGAGGCGTTGCCCGGTGGCGGAGTGTGGCCTGGCGGGCCGGGGGACGTGGCATCCGCAGCGGGCCAGTCCTTCCACGGGTTCGCGGTGGGCGGCGGCGGCCAGGGGGCCTCGGTGGTCCAGGTGTAGGTGTCGTCCTCGGACTTCGGGTCGGTGTCGGTCCACCAGTGGGGGCCCGGTGCGGCGGCGGGCACGGGGTCGTCCTCCCAGGTGAGGGGGAGCGGGAGCGGCTCGTTGGGCGGGGCGGCGACGGCGATCGGGGCGGCCAGGACGGGGACCGGGTCGCGGGGCGTCGCGGCCGGGGCGGAGGAGGTGGAAGGGGCGGAGCGCCGGGGCGGCGGGTCGACGAGGGGCGCGGACTTGCCGTGCTTCGGGCCCAGCCAGCCGCGGCGGCTCGGGAGGGTGAGGCCGCTGATCAGGCCGCCGATGAGGACGAGGACGGCGCCGAGGATGAGGCCGGAGGCGGTGCCGCTGCGGAACGTCTCCAGTTCGGCGGCGCTCGCGCCCTCCTCGGGGACGTGGTGGATGAGGAGGCCGACGATGGCGATGCCGAAGGCGCCCGAGGCCTCGCGGATGACGTTGATGACGCCGCTCGCGACGCCCGCCTGCTGCTCCGGCACGGCCTTCAGGACGTACATGACGAGCGGCATGCCCATCGCGGCGCCGACGCCGACGATCATGACGCCGGGCATGAGGTCGGCGTAGCCGTCGCCCTGCTGGATCGTGGAGAACAGGAACATGCCGAAGGCCATGAGGGCGAGGCCGCCGCCGATGGCGGGCCGGGGGCCGAGCTTGGCGGCCAGCCAGAACGCGACCGGCGTCATGACCATGATGGCGATGGACGGCGGCAGCATCACCAGCCCGGCCTGCGGCGGGGAGAAGCCGAGGAAGCGCTGCAGGAACGTCGCCGAGTAGAAGATCATCCCGTTGAAGCCGATGCCGTAGAGCATCTGGGACAGCAGGCCGCCGGCGAAGACCCGGTTGCGGAAGAACCGCAGGTTGATCATCGGGTCGGGGGCCCAGCTCTCCACCAGGACGAAGCAGGCGAGGGCGATGACCGCGAGCGCGAAGACGCTGAGGACGGACGGGTCGGCCCAGCCGTGCTTGTTCCCGGACTCCAGCCCGTAGGTGAAGGCGAACAGCATCGTGGCGGAGATGAGGACGCCGGGCAGGTCGACGCGGGCGTCGCGGTTCTCGCCCTTGCCGGTGAGGACGACCATGCCGAGCAGGATGACCAGGATGCCGGGCACGATGTTGATCAGGAAGATCCAGCCCCAGCTCCACTGCTGGACGATGAAGCCGCCGATGGTCGGGCCGAGGGCGGTGGCGCTGGAGCCGGCGCCGACCCAGACGATCGTGCCGAGGGAGCGCTGCTTGTCGGTGCGCCCGACGGTGACCATGACCTGCGTGGCGGGGAGGGCGAGGGCGGCGCCCGCGCCCTGCGCGACGCGGGCCAGGATGAGGGTCGCCGAGTCGGGGGCGAGGCCGCAGACGGCGGACGCGGCGGTGAAGACGACCATCCCGGAGACGAAGGTGACGCGGCAGCCGTAGACGTCGGTGAGCCGTCCGCCCGCCACCATCAGGCAGGAGAACATCAGGATGTAGCCGGTGGCGACCCAGTCCTTGGCCGAGTTGGACATGTCGAGGTCGCTCATGATGGTGGGCAGCGCGTTCGCGACCACCGTGTTGTCCATGGTGATCATGAATGCGCTGACGGCCACCACCGCCAGCGCCCACCGGTATCGGCCGCGGGTCAACAGTCCGTACGGCGTGAACTCCCGCACCGACCGCGGAAATCCGCCGCTTCCCCCTAAAACCAGTCGTCGCTATTGTTACTATTGGTTTGCGCTTCGTTACTCAGCCCTGACTCAGGGCCGTGGTACTCAACTATCCCATCAGGCCACATTGGTTACTGCCGAGTCTTGTCATCACCGTGACAAGACGTGAGGGAGAAAAGTGGTCTGGGTGCGCATCCCGAGTCGGTCACCGTAAGACAAAGTGGTCCCTCCGCTTCGATGAACGATCCCGGTTTCATGGGGGGACCCCACCGCATGCAGAGCAATGATCGTTCCGGAGCCGCGCGGGAGAACGCGAAGGACGAGACACGGATCAGCGAGGATTCGGTCCGCCGGCACCTGATCGAGCAGATCGCGCGCCGCTCCAGGACCACCGCCGCCGAGATCGACCCCGACCGGCCGCTGGAGGAGTTCGGACTCGCCTCCAGGGACGCCGTCGCGATCGCCGGCGAACTCGAGCAGCTGCTCGGGCGGGCCCTCCCCGCCACCCTCGTCTGGGAGCACCCGACGATCAACAAGCTCTCCGTCGCCCTGGCGGGCGGAGCCGCGGAAGACGCCCCGGCGCCGGAGCCGGTGGTGAGGCGGGACGTGAGCGACGAGCCGATCGCCGTCGTCGGCGTCGGCCTCCGCTTCCCCGGCGGCGACCGCGACCTGACCGGGCCGGGCGACTACTGGCGCTTCCTGACCGGGCGCGGCGACGCGATCCGCGAGGTGCCGGACGGCCGCTGGGACGCCTTCGACGACGGCTCCCCCGAGGTCGGCGACCTGCTGGAGAGCACGACGCGGCTCGGCGGCTTCCTCCGGGACGTCTCCGAGTTCGACGCGCAGTTCTTCGGCATCACCCCGCGCGAGGCCGCGGTCATGGACCCGCAGCAGCGGCTCGTCCTCGAAGTGGCGTGGGAGGCGTTCGAGCACGCCGGCATCGGCCCGGCGTCGCTGCGCGGCAGCCGCACCGGCGTCTTCGTCGGCGTGTCCGCGCCCGAGTACGCCGCGTTCACCGCGTCCGACCTGGCGTCCCTCGAACCGTTCACGGCGACCGGCGCGGCGCTCAGCATCATCGCCAACCGGCTGTCGTACCTGCTCGACCTGCGCGGCCCCAGCATGATCGTCGACACGGCGTGCTCGTCGTCGCTGGTCTCGACGCATCTGGCCGTGCAGGCGCTGCGCCGCGGCGAGGCCGACGTGGCGCTGGCCGGCGGGGTGAACCTGCTGCTGTCGCCGACGGTCACGATGACCTTCGACCTGGCCGGCGGGACGGCGGCCGACGGGCACTGCAAGGCGTTCGACGCGTCCGCCGACGGCATGGTCCGCGCGGAGGGCTGCGGCGCCGTCGTCCTGAAGCGGCTGTCGGACGCGGTGCGCGACGGCGACCGCGTCCTCGCCGTGATCCGCGGCTCCGGCGTCAACTCCGACGGGCGCTCGAACGGCCTCGTCGCCCCGAACTCCGACGCGCAGCGCGCCCTCCTGCGGGACGTGTACGCGAGCGCGGGCGTCGACACGCGTGAGGTCGACTACGTCGAGGCCCACGGGACGGGGACGTTCCTGGGCGACCCGATCGAGGCCAAGGCGGTCGGCGAGGTCCTCGGCGCCGGCCGCGAGGCCGGCGAGCCGCTGCTGCTCGGCTCCGCGAAGTCCAACCTCGGGCACATGGAGTCCGCGGCGGGCATCGCGGGCCTCATCAAGACCGTCCTCGCGCTGCACCACCGGGTCATCCCGCCGAGCGCGCACTACAAGGAGCCCAACCCGCACATCCCGTTCGACGAGCTCCGCCTGGAGGTCGTCGCGGAGGAGACGCCGTGGCCCGAGCGGGGACGCCCCGCGCGCGCGGGCGTGTCCGGGTTCGGCTTCGGCGGGACGAACGCGCACGTCGTCCTGGAAGAGGCGCCCGCGCAGGAGACGAGCGCCCACCCGGCCGTGGTCAGGACGTTCCCCCTCTCCGACACCAGCGACGACCGCATCCGCGACCATGCGGCCCTCCTGGCCGAGTGGCTCCCGAACCAGGACGTGAAGCTCGCCGACGTCGCCCGCACCCTGCACCGGCGCGCCGGCCGGGGACGGGCCCGCGCCGCCGTCGCCGCCAGGGACCGCGCCGGGCTCGTCGAAGGGCTGACCGCTCTCGCCGAGGGGCGCCCCCACCCGGGTGTGGTGACGGGCACTGCGCTCGGAGCGCCGGGCCGTCCCGTGTGGGTGTTCTCCGGGTACGGGGCGCAGCGCGCGGGCATGGCGCAGCGGCTCCTGGAGGAGGAGCCCGCGTTCGCCGAAGCGATCGACGACCTGGACGGCCTGTTCGCCGAGGAGGGCGGCCCCGACCTGTGGGCGCTCCTCGAAGAGGGCCGCAAGCCGGAAGGCCCGGCCGACACGATGCCGGTGCTGTTCGCGATCCAGATCGCCCTCGCCCGCATGTGGCGGTCCTACGGCGTCACGCCCGGCGCGGTGGTCGGCCACTCGATGGGCGAGGTCGCCGCGGCCGTCGTCGCGGGCGCGCTCACCCTGGAGGACGGCGTCCGCGTCATCTGCCGCCGGTCCCGCCTGCTGACGCGGCTCGTCGGCGGCGGCGCGATGGCGGTCCTCGGCGCGTCCGCCGCGGAGGTCGCCCGCCTCGCCGGCGGCCTGCCCGAGGTCTACGCGGCCGTGCACTCCTCGCCGAAGCAGACCGTCGTGACCGGCGACGCCGACCAGGTCGCCGAGATCGTCAAGCGGGCGGAGGCCGAAGGCAGGCTCGCCCGGATGGTGCAGGCCGAGGGCGCCGGCCACTCGCCCCAGGTCGACCCGCTCCTGCCCGAGTTGCGCGAGCTCCTCGCCGACGTCGGCGCCGAGCCGGGCACCCCGCTCGCCGAGGGCATCAGGCTCTACACCACCGCCCTCGACGACCCCCGCGCCCACCTCGACTCCGCGGCCGGCCTCGGCGTCGACCACTGGGCCGCGAACCTGCGCAACGCGGTGCGGCTCACGGACGCGGTGGCGGCCGCCGCCGAGGACGGGTTCCGGGCGTTCGTCGAGGTCAACGCGCACCCGATCCTGGCCCACGCGGTCGGCGAGACGCTGGAGGGGACGGGCGCGCTCGTCACCCACACGCTCAAGCGGGCCCCGAAGGGCCAGGAGACCGACGACACGCTGACGTTCCACGCGCAGCTCGCCACCCTGGCCGCGCACGGGCACACGATCGGCGGGCCCGCGGACGGCCGGGTCGTCGACGTCCCGCAGTCGCCCTGGCGCCACGAGCGGCACTGGGTCGACCTGTCGGCCCGCACGTCGGCCGAGCACGACGAGCATCCGCTGCTCGGCGCGCATGTGGAGCTTCCCGGCGAGGACCGGCACGCCTGGCGCGCCGACGTGGGGCTCGCCGCGCAGCCGTGGCTGCGCGCGGCGGCCGTCCACGGGCTGCACGCGCTGCCGGTGGCGGCGTTCGCGGAGATGGCCCTCGCCGCCGGGGCCGACGCGCTCGGCACCGAGGACGTCCGCGTCAACAGCCTGTGGATAGAGCGGCCCCTCGCGCTCGCCGACCACACGACCGTCACGACGACGTTCACCGAGGCGGAGCAGCGGGTGGAGGTCCACGCGCTGACCCCGGCGGGCACGTGGGTGCGGCTGGCCAGCGCGGACGTCGGGGAGGACCGCCGTCCCCCCGCCGCGTCCGGGCCGGGCGCGGCCACCGAGGTCGCCGCCGCCGAGCGCGGCAGCCGCCACTACAGGCTGCACCCGGAGGTCTTCGACCGCTGCCTGGCCGTCCTGTCGGACGAGGCGGCGGGCGGCGACGGCGGCGTCTGGCGGGCCGAGACGATCGGCAGCCTCCGCGTGTTCGGGCCGACGCATCGCGGCGGCCACGTCCAGGCCAAGGTCGTCCGCGACGAGGGCGGGGTGACTGGCGCAGTTCCGGGGGGTGTGGGGGGTCGTCCCCCCACAATGACGGGCTCTGTCGTGCTGCTGGCGGCCGACGGGCAGGTCCTCGCCGAGGCGACCGGGATCGTGCTCCGCCGGGTCGAGCGCCACGACGTCCCCGTCCCGCTCGCCGACAAGCTCGTCGAACTCGTCTGGGACGAGGCTCCCCTTCCGGAGGACGCAAAGCCGTCCGAGGGCGGCACCTGGCTGGTGCTGGCCGAGGAGGACGACGCGCTGGGCAACGCGACGGCCGCCGGGCTGGCGGAGCGCGGGAAGCGCGTCATCCGGCACCGGCCGACGAACCGGCCGCCGGACGACCACCCGGCCATGGAAGAGCCGGTCGAGGGCGTGGTGCTCGTCCCGTCCGCCGATCTCGTGGACGAGGAACTGGTCCTGGCCGTCGCCGGGGTGAGCCGCTCGCTGCCGGACGGCCCCCGCCTCTACGTCGCCACCCGCACCGTGCTGCCTCTGGCGGGCGAGGGCGTGCCCGGCCACGGCTTCGTCAGCGCGCTCACCAGGGTGCTGGCCTTCGAACGCACCGTCCAGCGCGCCACCCATGTGGACGTCGACCGTCCGGCGGACCTCGTCGCGGAACTCCTCGCTGGCGACGATGCGCGCGAGGTCGCCTGGCGCGAGGGCACCCGGCAGGTGGCGCGCCTCGCGCAGGCCGCCCTTCCGGAGACGCCGGCCAGGAGGAAGCGCGTCGTCCGGCGCGGCGGCGCGTACGTCATCACCGGCGGGTACGGCGGGATCGGCCTGGTCACCGCGCGGCTGCTGGCCGACCGGGGCGCCGGGCGCATCGTCCTGTCCGGGCGGAGCGGCCCCGACGCCGATGCCGAGAAGGTGATCGCCCGCCTGCGCGAGGACGGCGTGGACGTCGGCGTCGTGCTCGGCGACATCGCCCAGCCCGGCACGGCCGAGCGGCTTGTCCGGGTCGCCCAGGAGGGCGGCGCCAGGCTGTGCGGCGTGGTGCACGGCGCGGGCGCGATCGACGACCGGCTCATCGCCGACCTCGGCCCGGACGATCTCCACAGGGTGTGGACGGCGAAGGTCGAGGGCGCCCGGCGGCTCAGCGAGGCCACCTGGGACCTCGATCTCGACTGGTTCGTCACGCACTCGTCGGCCGCCGCGCTGCTCGGCTCGCCCGGGCAGGCCGCCTACGCCGCCGCGAACGCCGCGATCGACGCGCTCATCGCGTACCGGCGCGCGAACGGGCGCCCCGGAACCACCATCAACTGGGGCACCTGGTCCCAGGTCGGCGGGGCCGCCGAGACGTCGGTCACCGTGATCGACCCGATCAGCCCGGCGGAGGGCGCGGAGGCGCTGGAGGCGCTCCTCGTGCACGGCAGGGCGGCGACGGGCGTGCTGCGCTTCGACCCCGCCACGGCCGTCGGGCTGTTCCCCGAGATCCGCAACATGCCGTACTTCGCCGCGCTCACCGCGGCGGCGGACGAACAGGGCGCCGACGACGGCGGCGACTGGCCCGGCGTGGAGGCGCTCAAGGACCTCGACCCGGCCACCGCCCGCAAGATGATCGCCGCGCAGGTCAGGTACCGGATCGCGGCCGTGCTCGGCTTCGACCCGCAGCGCCTCGACCCGGCCGTCCCGCTCACCGACCTCGGCCTGGACTCCCTCGTCGCGGTCCGGATCAAGAGCGGCGTCGAGCACGACCTCGGGCTGACCGTCCCGGCGTCGGTGCTGCTCCAGGGCGCCAGCGTGAACGTGTTCGAGGAGTGGGCGGCCGGTGAGCTCGGCCTGGCCGACGCCCCCGCGCCCACCGCGGTCTCGAACGCCGAGTCCGGGTACGTCATGCCGCGCGACGCCGCCGAGCGCCTCGCCGTCCGCATCTTCGAGGACGTCCTCGGCCTCGACCGCGTCGGCGTCACGGCCGACTTCTTCGCCGACCTCGGCGGGCAGGACCACCAGGCCGACCGGGTCGTCGCGCTCGTCACGCAGGAGCTCGGCGCCGAGGTCACCCGCGGGGAGCTGTTCGAGACGCCGACCGCGGAGAACGTCGCCGAGTACATCAGGGCGGCCGACGAGGAGGCGGCTCGGCAGACGGTCCGTCCGCTCAAGCCGTCCGGGGACCGGCGGCCGATCTACATCGCGCACCCGGCCGGCGGCACGACCGCCTGCTACCGCCAGCTCATCGAGCTGCTCGGGGACGACCAGCCGGTGTACGGGCTGGAGCGGTTCGAGGACGCGCCGCCGGTCGAGGAGCGCGCCGCCCGCTATGTCCGGCACCTGCTGGAGGCGCAGCAGGAGGGCGCGTTCCGGCTCGGCGGCTGGTCGTTCGGCGGCGTCCTCGCCTACGAGACGGCGCGGCAGCTGAAGGCGGCCGGGCGCGAGGTCGAGTTCGTCGCGCTGTTCGACGCCGGCCTCCCGCTGGCGGTGGACGACGAGTCCGACACGCTCGCCCGCCGCTTCTCCGCCTTCGCCGACTACATCAACGAGACGTACGGCCTGGAGGTCTCCCTCACCTACGAGGAGCTGTCCGGGCTGGACGAGGAGTCGCAGTTCGCTCTGGTCATGGAGCGCGCGGCTCCGCTGGTGGACTACATCCCCCCGGCGGCGCTCACCCACCAGCTCACGTCCCACCAGGACACCCGTTCCCTGGAGGCGTACAAGCCGGAGCCCTACGACGGGCACGTCATCCTCTACTACGCGCCCGAGGAGACCCCCTGGGCCGTCCGGGATGCGCGCTATGTGCTCGACGGGACCAACGGTTTCGGCGGGCTCTGCGCCGACCTGGAGATCGTCACGATCCCCGGGGCGCACCATCTCAACCTGCTCGATCCGCCCGGTGTCGGCGTCCTCGCCGCGCACCTGGAGGCCCGGCTCTCCGGACGGCGGGAGAGCGACGCCGTCCGGGCGCCGATCACGGCCCGCTGAGGGCCGCGTCCCGTACCCGTTCCACGGAGGACACACCCATGGCCCACCCCGGCCCGTCCCATCCCCTGCTCGACGCCGTCCGGTCCGGCGCGAGCGGCCCCGAGCTGCAGGAGATCGACCTGCCGACCCGCTTCCGCGCGGCGTTCACCCGCAAGGACGAGGTGGGCATCTTCGAGGGGCAGACCGACAAGGACGTGCGCCGCTCCCTGCACGTCGGCGAGGTCGAGATGCCCGAGCTGGCGCCCGACGAGTGCGTCGTCGCGGTGATGGCCGCCGCGATCAACTTCAACACCGTCTGGTCGGCGATCTTCGAGCCGGTCCCGACGTTCGCGTTCCTGGAGAAGTTCGGCCGGCAGGGCTGGTACGGCGCCCGGCACGACCTGCCGTACCACATCCTCGGCTCGGACGGCTCGGGCGTCGTCGTGCGCACCGGCAGCGGCGTGAAGAGCTGGAAGGTCGGCGACAAGGTCGTCCTCTCCCCGTCCTACGTGGACGAGGAGGACCACGGCTCCTACGACGACGGCATGATGTCGGAGAGCCAGCTCGCCTGGGGCTTCGAGACGAACTTCGGGTCGCTCGGCGAGTACTGCATCGTCAAGGCGAACCAGCTGATCCGCAAGCCCGCCCACCTGACGTGGGAGGAGGCCGGGTCGAACACGCTGTGCGCCGCGACCGCCTACCGGATGCTCGTCGGGACGCACGGCGCCCGCATGAAGCAGGGCGACGTCGTCCTGATCTGGGGCGCGACCGGCGGGCTCGGCTCGTTCGCGACGCAGCTCGTCAAGAACGGCGGCGGCATCCCGGTCGCCGTGGTCTCCTCCGAGGAGAAGGCGGAGATCGTCCGGTCGCAGGGCTGCGAGCACGTCATCAACCGCAACGACCTGGAGCTCGGCGAGCAGGGCCTCCGGCACCCGAAGGCCGGCCGGATGCTGGGCGAGGCGATCCGCCGCCTCGTCGGCGAGGACCCGGGCATCGTGTTCGAGTACCTCGGCCGCGAGACGTTCGGCGCGTCGGTCTACGTCGCCAAGCGCGGCGGCAAGATCGTCACCTGCGGCTCGTCCACCGGCTACCGGCACGAGTACGACAACCGGTTCCTGTGGATGCGGCTGAAGAGCATCATCGGCTCGCACGGCTTCAACTACCACGAGGCCGTCGAGGTGAACCGCCTCTTCAGCCTCGGCATGATCCACCCGACGCTGTCGACGGTCTTCCCGCTGGAGCAGGCGGGCGACGCCACCCGGGCCGTCCAGACGAACCAGCACATCGGCAAGGTCGCCGTCCTGTGCGGCGCCACCGCCGAGGGCCAGGGCGTCGACGACCCGGCGCTCCGCGAGCGCATCGGCGAGGAGAAGCTGAACCTCTACCGCCGCTGACGCGCGAATGCGGGACGGGCCCGGCGCGGGGCCCGTCCCTTCCCATGCCGCGCCGGCTCAGGTGGGCAGCGGCCGGTCGTTCACGACGTGCTTCATCACGAGCGTGGAGTTCAACCGCTGCACGCCCGGCAACGCGGCGAGGACGTCGTCCTCCAACTCCTGGTAGGCCTTCAGGTCGGCGGTGACGATGCGCAGCAGGTAGTCGGGGTCCCCGAAGAGCCGCTGGGCCTGCACCACCTCGGGAACGCGCGCGACGGCCGCCTCGAAGCCGAGCAGCGTGTCGCGGTCCTCCTGCCGCATGGTGACGAACACCAGCGCCTGGAAGGTCAAACCGAGCGCGGCGGCGTCCACCACCGCGCGGTACCCGCGGATCGTCCCGTCGCGCTCGAGCTCCCGCAGCCTCCGGTGGCACGGCGAGACGCTCAACCCGACGCGCGCCGCGAGCTCGGTGACCGTCAGCCGGCCGTCCTCCTGGAGCACGGCAAGGATCTGCCGGTCGATGGCGTCCACGAAGCAGATCCTTCCACAAATACGGCTTTACCTGGCAAAAGTTGGAATCACTTTCCGCCAATTCAACCGTATTCTCCCTGTAATGGCCGCCGCCAGGGGAGGAATGCGATGGCAACGGGATCGGTACTGGCGTTCTGGGCCGTCGCGACGCTGCTCATCATCGTCCCGGGCGCGGACTGGGCCTTCACCATCGGCGCCGGCCTGCGCGGCGGCTCGGTCGTCCCCGCCGTGGGCGGCCTGGTCACCGGCTACGCCGCGATCACCGTGATCGTCGCAGCCGGGGTCGGCGCGCTGGTCGCCGGCTCCCCGTCCGCCCTGACCGTCCTCACCGTGGTCGGCGGCCTCTACCTCATCTGGCACGGCGCGACGACCTTCGCCCACCCGTCCACCCTGGAACCCCGCGCGGGCGCCGGCACCGACTGGACCGTCTTCCTGCGCGGCATCGGCGTGAGCGGCCTCAACCCCAAGGGCCTGCTGATCTTCCTGGCGCTGCTGCCCCAGTTCACCGACCCGCGCTACGCCTGGCCCGTCCCCGCCCAACTCGGCGTCCTGGGCCTGACCTTCATGACGACCTGCGCCGCCTTCTACCTCTGCCTGGGCACCCTGACCCGCACGGCCTCGGCCGCCCACCCCAAGGCCGCCCGAACCCTAACCCGCCTCTCCGGCGCCGCCATGACCGCCCTAGGCGCCTACCTCCTCCTAAACCACCTACTCCCCTGACCACCGCGATCACGCCGCGTCGGTGAACTCCACCTTGAGCCTGGCTCCAAGCGCGTGCGCGAGACGGTCGAGGACGCCGATCGTGGGGGTCGGGCCGCCCGACTCCAAGCGTGAGAGAGCGGGCTGAGTCAGGCCGGCCCTTTTGGCGAGTTCAGCTTGCGTCAGCCCCAAGGCAAGACGGCGCTGCCGGACCGCATTGCCCAACTCGAAGGCGAGGCGTGCCTCTTCGCGCCCGGCACGCACCTCATCGTTGTCGCGGCCCGCGCCAGGCACCCATCTGTCGTGCGGGCTGTCCTGCTGTGTCACGATCTCACACCTCCCTGATGTAGTCCTCCTGTGCATGGCCGTGCTCTGCTTCGCATTGTTTGCGCGCGCGCAGAGCACGCTCTACCTCGGCGAGCTCCCGCTCCCGCGTCTTGTGAAAGATCGTCAGCAGGACGATCCGACGGTCGGAGGCGAGCCAATACGTGATCCGGACCTCGACTGGGTGCAAATGGATGCGAAGTTCCCTGAGTCCCTCGCCGAGATGCCTTGACCACGGCTCGCCTAAGATCCCGGCGTTCTCGGCGAGGAGCGCGACGAACCACTCGACCCGACCGAAGTCTCGGTCGGTGAGCGAGTCCAGCCACCTGCGGACCTCGGGCTCGATCTCGACGTCATACAGCTCCATGCATCGAACGCTATATGCATCGAACGCTATCACGCGGCGAGTTCGTGAGGTAGGCACGTGCGAGGTTCCGTCGCTGTGCGGGTTGTCGGGAATTTCCGGCGCATTTTGTGGAGGGTAGGTGGCGAGCTGGTGGTGGCGGTGAAGCCAACTCACGGCCCGAGTGAGGCGCCTATCGTGACTACGTAATGTCGCGGTTCTCTGACGCCGCCCGCAAACTCATGGAGGAGACCGTGAAGCTCGACAACTACGAGTGGCAGTCAGAGTTCGCCATCAGCCACCGCGCCGAGGGCCGTGCTGAAGGCGAGGTCAAGGGGGAGAGCAAGGCGCTTCTGCTCATGCTGGAGGCGCGTGGGGTCGATGTGCCTGAGGACGTTCGCAGGCGCGTCGAGGGGTGCACCGACCTCGAGCAGATCGAGCGCTGGATCCAGCGTGCCGTGAGTGCCGACACGGCTGAAGACCTCTTCAGCTGACGTGTGAGTCGGCGTCGTCGGCGGGCGGGGGCCCGCGTGGCGGTGGGGTCAGCCCAGTCTTACGCGGGGGTCTATTACCGCGTAGAGCAGGTCGACGATCAGGTTGAGCAGGACGATCGAGGCGGACGTCAGCAGGGTTACGCCCAGCACCATCGGTAGGTCGCCGCTCTTCACCGAGGTGAGCGCGAGCTGGCCCAGGCCGGGGATGCTGAAGGTGTTCTCGGTCAGCACCGCGCCGCCGAGGAGCAGTCCGAGGTCGAGGCCGAAGACCGTGATGATGGGGGTCAGGCAGGCGCGGAGCGCGTGCCTGGTGACGACGAACGTCTCCGGGAGCCCCTTGGCGCGGGCGGTGCGGATGTAGTCCTCGTTCATCGTCTCCAACATGCCCGCCCTCGTGAGCCGCGCGTACATGGCCGCGTAGAGGAAGGCGAGCGTCACCCAGGGCAGTACCAGGGCCTCGAACCACGTCACGGGATCGTCGGTCAGGGGCCGGTAGCTGCCCCCGCCGGGAAAGATCTTCAGGATGTAGGAGAACAGCGCCAGGGAGACCAGGCCGGTGAAGTAGATGGGCAGCGACACGCCGCCCAACGCCATGATCATGGCCGTCCGGTCCCATGCCGATCCCCTGCGCAGGGCCGACAGGACCCCGGTGGCGATGCCGCCGGCGAGCCAGAGGAGCGCCGCGCCCAAGGCCAGCGACAGGGTCGCCGGCGCGCGGTCCAGCAGCGTGCCGAGGACCGGCTGGCTGCTGCGGAACGAGTAGCCGAGGCACGGCGCCGGGCAGTGGTCGGTGACGGGCCCGGCGTCGTAGTCCGTACCCGCGACGATCGACTTCAGGTAGTTCCCGTACTGGACCACGACCGGCTTGTCGAGGCCGAGCCGTTCCCTGGTCGCCTCGATCGCGTCGGGGGTCGCGGCCCGGCCGACGTAGGCGGCGGCGATCTGGTCGCTGGTCTGCCCGGCCAGCTTCGGGATCCAGAAGAAGACGCCGAAGGTCACCAGGGTGATCAGCAGCAGCATGACGAAGGCGCCGACGAGGCGCCGGACGAAGTATGCGAACACGTTTGCCGGTCCCGTCCGGCCGGGCCGACCCGCCCACGCCACCGGGCGGCACCTTCACCTGCCTTCCGGGTCGAGTGCGCCGCCATCCGGCCCGGCGCCGGCGGGCGCGGCCGCCTCGACCGGCGCGCCCGCGCCGGGTCCGGTTCCCAGCATGCGCGTCCGGTTGATCAAGCGTGTCTCGGCGAAGTCACGGAACCGCTTCCCTCCGTTCGGCCGGAGGAGCCCGGGACTGTGGAAATCTCTTCATCCTCCCGGCCGAAGCTGGTCGTAAATCGACCTAGACTTTGCGCCCCGGGCCCGTCACGGGTCATGATTTGCCCCACACAGGTCCCATAAGTAAGTAATTACCCCGTGTGAACGGCGCGCAACGCAGGGGGACGGAGCTGGGAGGTTCTGTGGCGGACGACGGTTCGACCACCAGCGGGCGCCCGTGGGCGGATCTGCCGAGGGAACTGGCGGATCACATGCGACCCCATCTCGACGAGGTGGCGGACGACATGATCCAGGAGATTCAGACGCGCGTCAGGGAGTACGACCGGCCGGGGGACGGCTCCTATTCGGGGACCCTCCGGCTCGCCGTCGAGCGCGTGCTCCACTTCTTCGTGGAACGGGTGTCCGATCCCGGCCATGATCCCGCTCCGGTGACCGACTTCTTCCGCGCCATCGGCCGCGGCGAGGCGGGCGAGGGGCGCAGCCTCGACGCGATGCAGACGGCGATGCGGGTCGGCGGCATGGTGGCGTGGCGCCGGATGACCGAGGGCGCCGAGGCCCTGCAGGTGCCGCCGCGCACGCTCGGCGCCGTCGGCGAGGTCCTGATGCAGTTCCAGGACGAGTTGGCGCACGCCGCCGCCGAGGGCTTCTCGCAGGCCAAGGCGGCCGTCGCGGGCGAGATGCAGCGCCGCCGCAAGCGCCTGCTCGACCTGCTGTTCGCCGATCCGCCGGCCGCGCAGGAGGCGATCGCCGATCTCGCCGCCGCCGCCCACTGGCCCGTCCCGCGGACGGTCGCCGCGGTCGCGCTCGGCCGCCACCACGCCGACACGCGCCAGCCCGCGTTCCCGCCGGACGTGCTCGCCGACCTGACCCGCCGCACCCCCAGCCTGATCATCCCCGACCCGGACGGCCCCGGCCGCGCCAAGCTCGTCGACCGCGCCCTGTCCGGGACGCTCGCCGTGGTCGGCCCGACCGTCCCGCTGACGGAGGCGGCGCGCTCGATCCAGTGGGCGCGCAAGACGCTCTGCCTCGTCCAGCGCGGCGTGATCGAGGCGGACAGCGGCGTGATCCGCAGCGTGGAGCACATGTCCACGCTGATCCTCTTCCAGGACGAGGGGCTCATCACCTCGCTCGCCGACCTGCGGCTCGCGCCGCTCGCGCACCTGCGGGCCAGCCAGCAGGACCGGCTCGCCGAGACGCTGCTGGCGTGGCTGCAGTCGGGCCGCAACGCCAACGAGGTCGCGATGCGGCTGCACGTCCACCCGCAGACCGTCCGGTACCGGCTGCGCCAGCTGGAGGAGCTGTTCGGCGACCAGCTGCTGGACCCGGACCTGCGCTTCGACCTGGAGATCGTGCTGCGCGCCCGGGCGCTGCTGGCCGACAACGCGGGGGAGCGGCTCATGCCGCCGGCCCGCGCGGCGGTCGGGGACGCGGGCGAGGTCGTCAGCCTCCGCCGGAGCTGATCAGCTCCGGCGGGCGGCCCGCAGCCGCTCGGCGGTGGCGACGCGCTCGGCCAGCCGGGTCTGCGCGTCGCAGAGCAGCCACAGCTCGCCCTCGTCGGTCGCGACGATCTCCTCCAGGCAGCCGTTGAGGAGCTGGTAGTCCGACAGGGGGGTGACGCGGGTCGCGCGCAGGCCGCCGTCCGAGCGTTCACTGTGCCAGCCGGGCATGCACATGGTCGCCGACATGAAGCGGGGCTCCCTCGGTCGGTTTATGGTAGGTCTACCATAGAACCACCAAACACTGGCCACAATGCGTTAGCCGCAACCCCAAGAGGGTGCGGGCGCAAGTGGGATCTGTACGGTATGAGGTCAATGCACCGACCTGGAGCAGGATCTGGTATGCCGCGACCCCCCACGAAGGCACAGGCGATCAGCAACGCGCTCGCCGCCCGCATCGTCGAGGGCGAACTGGACCCCGCCGCCTGGCTGCCGTCCGAGCGCGAACTCGCGCGCGCCTACGAGGCCGACCGCTCGACCGTCCGGCGGGCGCTGCGGCTGCTGGCCGACCAGGGGCTCGTCCAGCTGCGGCACGGCGCGGGCGCGCAGGTGCGGACGGCTCCGCGGGTGCGGCGCGCGGCGGCCGACATCACTCGGCAGGTCGGAGAGTGGCGCGGGTTCCACGTGTCGGCGCGGCGGGACGGCCGCACGCCGTTCACCCGGACGGCCGTCGCCGAGGTCGAGGCCGACGAGCGGCTCGCGCCCCGCCTCGACGTCCCGGTCGGGACGCGGGTGCTGGAGCGGGCGCGCGTCCAGGGCGTGGAGGGGGAGCCGCCCGTCCAGACGGCGACGACCTGGGTGATCCTGGAGATCGTGGAGAGGATCCCGGTGCTGCGCCAGGTCGACACGGGCCCGGGCGGCATCTACTCGCGGCTGGAGGAGGCGGGCTTCCGCGTCACCTTCGAGGAGTCGGTGACGTGCCGGCTGCCCCGCGTGGACGAGCAGCGGACGCTGGAGATCGGGTCCGACCAGCCCGTCCTGACGCTGTGGCGGCGCGCCTACGACCAGGACGACCGGGTCGTCGAGGCCACCCACCGGGTGGTGGTCGGCGACCGGCACGAACTCGTCTACCGCTACGGGGCGGGCGCATGAGCGGGGACGAGCGGCCCGCGGTCCGGCAGGTCTCGTCCCGCGTGGTGTACGAGAACCCCTGGATGGTCGTCCGGGAGGACGAGGTCGAGCGGCTGGACGGCTCGCGCGGCATCTACGGGGTCGTCGACAAGCCCGACTTCGTGCTGGTCATCCCGGTGGAGGGCGACGGCTTCCACCTCGTCGAGGAGTACCGCTACCCGATCGGCAAGCGCACCTGGAACTTCCCGCAGGGCGCGCTCCCTGGCCGGCGGGAGGCCGACCCGGAGGAGCTCGCCCGGCGCGAGCTGGCCGAGGAGACCGGGCTGCGCGCCGGGACGCTGCGGCGCCTCGGCTACCTGAACTGCTCCCACGGGACGAGCGGTCAGGGCTTCACCATCTTCGTCGCGTCCGACCTGGAGGCCGGGGAGGCCGACCGGGAGCCCGAGGAGCAGGACATGCGGCAGAAGTGGGTGAGCGAGGAGGAGTTCAAGGCGCTCATCCGCGAGGGCCGCATCACCGACGACTCGACCCTCGCCGCGTACGCCCTGCTCACCATCGATCGGACCGGATAGTGGAGCAGTCGGCCGAGTCGTCGGCGGGGCGCTCCCCGAGGACGGCGCGGGCCCGGTCGCGCGCGAGGTTGGCGCTCATCGCGGGCTCGTCGTCCTCGAGGTCGTAGGCGATCTCGCGCAGCGCGCAGGAGCGCAGCGGCTCGGGCAGCCGGTCCAGGGCCGGGACGGCGTCGGCGGACAGGTTCCGCAGGTAGCCGACGTCGATCTTGCCGGTCTGCCGGTACCGGGCGACGTTGTGCTCGGCGATGAACCCGTCCGGGCCGACCAGCGCGAGGACGATCATCGCGGCGGCGCCGCTCCCGGCGACCGCCCTGGGCAGCCACGCGACACGTCCCCGGAGGACGCCGGCGAGCGCGACCATCGCCACGACGACGCCGAGCCACAGCTCGAACGCGTGCACCCACAGGCGCAGCCTCGTCCAGCCGTAGGTCTCCTCGTACAGGTACAGCCGGCGCAGCGCGACCGCGACGACGACGAGGGTCAGCGCGCACAGCAGCCCCAGCAGGGTCTGGACCGTGACGCGGTCGCCCTTGCCGCCGGACGGCGCGTACCGCTTGGCGACGGCGACGACCGCCAGCACGAGCACCGTCGCGACGACGAGCTGGAAGAACCCCTGCCGGGCGTACTCGGCGTAGGTGAGACCGGTCGAGCGGAGCAGCTCGTCCTTGTCGTCTGCGAGGAAGACGCCGGCCTGGATCGCGCAGAACAGCAGGAAGAGCAGGTCGAGCGCCGCGATCGGCACGGCCCACGACCAGCGCCCGGCGGGCTTGCCGGGCTCCGGCCTCAGCAGGTGAAGCGGCGGCGGCGCCTGTCCGAGGAAGGCGGCGGAGCACGCCAGGACCAGGGTGAGGACGCCCGCGAACCCGTACAGCACGACGGTGCCGGGTGAGATCTCCGGGACGAGCCCGGACGCCAGGCTGCCGAACGCGGCGTCCGCGCCGACGAACAGCGCGCCGAACACGGCGACCAGCCCGCCCGCGATCATGCCCGTCCGCAGGATCGGCCACGCGTTGCCGCGCCCCGACGTCAGCGCGCCGTACGCGCCGCGCGTCGTCCACGGCACCATGCAGCCGACGGCCGGGATGACGGCGAGGCCGCCGAACAGGACCTCCGCCCAGGACCGTCCGCCGGACGTCCCGTAGGACCCCACGGCGACGGCGAGCAGGAGCGCCGGGACGACGACCCAGTCGGCGTCCCGGTAGGCGGCGGTCGCGGCCAGCCCCACCGACAGCAGGAGGAACGCCGCCCCGGTCCGGTTGACCGACGCGAGCCCGCGCCGCCCGCCGGACGCGGCGCGCATCCCCCGCCCGGCCGACCACGCCGCCGCGGCCGCCACGTAGGCGACGGCCGTCGCGGTGATGAGCACGCCCACGCCGAGGCCGTGCGCCATCGACGGGCCGAGCGTCACCGCGCCGATCAACGCCGTGACGAGCGCGCCCGCGGCCAGCGCCCCCGACATCGGCCGCGCCGGCCTCTTCCACCCGACGATCGCCTGCTCCAGCTTGGTCGGCTTGTAAACGACGGGCCGCGGCGGCGGACCCCCCGTCCCCACCGGATACCGAGGCGGTGGATAACCCCCCGCACGCGGCCCGAACGCCCCACCCGCCCCAGGCGCTGAAGGCGCAGGCCAGTCCCAAGAACCCGCACTGGGCGCGGAAGCCCCGCCGGGGGTGGGGGCCGCACGGGGGGCGGGGGCTTCACCGGGTGCGGAAGCCCCGCCGGGGGTGGAGACCGCGCCGGGGGTGGAAGCCGCGCCGGGCGCGGAGGCCCCGCCGGGTGCGGAAGCCGCGGGTGGTGTGGAAGGTGTGTCGGCGGTGGGTTCGGGCGGCGTGGCGGGCGGGGGTGGGGTGCTGGGAGGCGGCTCCGGGGCGGGGGCGGTGCCGGGTTCGGGGGGGTTGGCGGGCGGCGGGTCGTCGGACGGGTTCGTGGGGTGGTCGGTCATCGGGGGTCTCCGGGGATCGGGGGGATCACTACGCGGATCCGGCAGCCGGTGGGGGTGTCCATGACGGTGATGTCGCCGCCGTGCAGTTCGGTGGCCCAGTTGGCGATGGCGAGGCCGAGCCCGGTGCCGCCGCCGGGGGTGCCGGTGCCCGGCGCGGAGCCGCGGGAGAAGCGCTCGAACACGCGGGCGCGCTCCTCGGGTGGAATGCCTGGTCCCTCATCGGCTACTTCGATGATCAGACCACCGGAAGGGTTCGCGGAACGGGCCGTGACGGTGACGGGGCGGCCGGCCGGGCCGTGCCGGGCGGCGTTGTCGAGCAGGTTCGCGACGACCTGATGGAGCCGGTCGCGGTCGGCGGCGGCGCGCAGGCGGGGCGGGACGTCCGCCTCGAACAGCGTGTCGGGGCGGCCCGCCCGCGCCTCCGCGATGACGTCGGACACGAACGCGGCGATGTCGATGTCGGTCACGTCGAGGGCCGCCGCGCCCGCCTCGACGCGGGAGAGGTCCAGGAGCTGTGTGATGAGGCGTCCGAGGCGCTCGGTCTGGTCGAGGGCCGTCTCCAGGACGTCCGGCGTCGCGGGCGTGACGCCGTCCGCGACGTTCTCCAGCACGGCGCGCAGCGCGCTGAGGGGGGTGCGCAGCTCGTGCGAGACGTTCGCGACGAACTCGCGGCGCTGCCGGTCGACCTCGGCGAGGTCGGCGGCCATCCGGTTGAACGCCTGCGCCAGCTCCCCGACCTCGTCGCGCGAGGTGGCGCGGACCCGGCGGCTGTAGTCGCCGCGCGCCATCGCCCGCGCCGCCGCCGTCATCTCGCGCAGCGGCGCGGTCATGCCGTGGGCGAGCAGCTGGGTCACTACAAGCGAGATCAGCACGCCGACGGGCATCGTCTCCCGGGCGCGGAACCCGAACGGGTACCCCCACAGCACGATCAGCACGGCGACGCACGCCGTCACGACGACCACGACGCCGAGCTTCACCTTGATCGACCGGAGCGGGTCCAGCGGCCGGGGCAGCCGTGCCCACAGGCTGCGGGCGAGCCGGGCGCCCTCGGGGCGGGCGGTCCCCGTGCGGGTCACGGGGCGGCCTCCAGGCTGTACCCGACGCCGTGCACGGTCCGGATCAGCTCCTGCCCGAGCTTGCGGCGCAGCGCCTTGACGTGGCTGTCGACGACCCGCGTCCCGGACGCGTCCGCCCAGTCCCACACCTGCTCCAGCAGGACGGCGCGGGTGAGCACCGCCCCCCGGTTGCGCAGCAGGCACGCGAGCAGGTCGAACTCGGTCGGCGTGAGGTGGACCTCGCGGCCGTCGCGGCGCACCCGGCGGGCCCGCTGGTCGACCTCCAGGTCCCCGACGCGCACCGGCCCGTCGCCGCCGTCCATCGCGGGCCGCTCGACGCGGCGCAGCACGGCGCGGAGGCGCGCCACCAGCTCCCGCATGCTGAACGGCTTGGTCACGTAGTCGTCGGCGCCGACGCCGAGGCCGACGAGCAGGTCGGTCTCGTCGTCGCGCGCCGTCAGCATCAGCACCGGCACGGGACGCTCCGCCTGGACGCGCCGGCAGACCTCGAGGCCGTCGAACCCGGGGAGCATCACGTCCAGCACGACGATGTGCGGCTCGTACGCGCGGGCGCGCTCGACCGCCGCCGGCCCGTCCGCGGCCACCTCGACGGCGAACCCCTCGGCCGCCAGCCGGTCGGCCACCGCGCGCGCGATGGTCGGCTCGTCCTCCACGATGAGGACGCGCGTCTCGTTCTCGGTCACGGCACCCGACTCTAGAAGGACGGTTTGGGGGCGCCGAGTGTGATTTGTGCGGGAGCTGTGAAGATCCTCGGGTTACCAGGTGTGGACGGGCTCGTTGTCGCGCAGGTGCTCGACGTAGGCGCGGGTCATCATGCGCAGGGCGTCGTGGCGGCCGATGCCGTGCTCCTCCTCCAGTGCCTGGACGGTCTTGATCTGCCAGGCGGCGCCGGTCTGGCCGGTGACGCAGCGGCGCTCGATGATGCCGAGGAGGCGGTCGCGGCGGGCGGGGTCGACGCCCCAGCGGTCGAGGCCCTCGTGGGCGAGCGGCAGCAGCTTGCGCAGGACGAGTTCGGAGGCGGGCACCTCGCCCATGCCGGGCCAGTAGAGGGTCGATTCGAGGCCGTCGCGGGCGGCGCGGTGGAGGTTCTCCTCAGCGGTGGCGAAGGACATCCGCGACCAGACGGGACGGTCCTCCTCGGCGAGCATCCGGACGACGCCGTAGTAGAAGGCGCCGTTGGCGACGACGTCGGCGACGGACGGCCCGGCGGGCAGGACGCGGTTCTCCACGCGCAGGTGCGGGCGGCCCTTCACGACGGCGTAGATGGGCCGGTTCCAGCGGTAGATCGTCCCGTTGTGGAGGGTGAGCTCGCCGAGTTCCGGTATGCCGCCCTGGTCGAGCACCTCGCGGGGGTCCTCGTCGTCGCACAGCGGCAGCAGGGACGGGAAGTAGCGGGTGTTCTCCTCGAAGAGGTCGAAGACGGAGGTGATCCAGCGTTCGCCGAACCACACCCGGGGGCGGACGCCCTGCGTCTTCAGCTCGTCCGGACGGGTGTCGGTGGCCTGCTCGAACAGGGTGATGCGGGTCTCGTGCCAGAGCCGGTGCCCGAACAGGAACGGGGAGTTGGCGCCCATCGCGACCTGCGCGCCCGCGACGGCCTGGGCCGCGTTCCAGTACGCGCCGAACTCGTCGGGGCTGACCTGCAGATGGAACTGGACGCTGGTGCAGGCGGCCTCGGGGATGATGGTGTCGGTGTGCATGCGCAGGGGCTCGGGGCCGTCGATGGCGATGCGCATCTCCTCGCCGCGCGCGGCGAAGATCTCGTCGTTCAGCATCTTGTAGCGCGCGTTCGACGACAGGGTCTCCTCGCCGATGTCGGTGCGCCGCAGGGTGGGCAGTATTCCGATCATGACGAGCCGCCCGCCGACCTCGCGGGCCCGGTCGTCGGCGTGCGCGAGGTGGTCGCGGACCTCCGTCTCCAGGGCGCCGGTGCCCTCCCCGCCGAGCTCGCGGGGCGGAATGTTGATCTCAAGGTTGAACTGACCGAGTTCGGTCGCCCACGCAGGGTCCGCGATCGCCTTGAGCACGTCCGCGTTGCGCATCAGCGGATCGCCGAGCGAGTCGATCAGGTTGAGCTCGATCTCCAGGCCGATGTGCGGGCGCTCGAAGTCGAACTGGGATTCGCCCAGCATGCGGGCCAGCACGTCGAGGCACCTGCGCACCTTCTCGCGATACCGCCGCCGGTCCTCACCGCTGATGGCGACCGAAGCCACGTCCCTGCCCATGTGTCCGTCCCTGTACTCCGGAGGGAATCGTCATAAAACGGGATGTCCCAGTAGGCGAAGGTGAAAACACGGCGCGAAGTTTCGGGCTCCCCGTTTCGTGACCGGCCGGTACCGTGTGTCGTCGCGCCGGGAAACCGGTACGCCGGTCCTGGAGGCCCCATGCGCATGCGCCCCCGCTCCATCCGGGCCAGGGACACGCTCGTCGCCGCGGTGATCGCCGCGCTGGCCCTCGGAGTGACCGCGATCGGCGCGGACGTCGCCGTTCGCGGCGCCGTCGAGGCGGAACTGCTCCGCCGGACGCAGGTGGACGCACGGCGGGTGAGCGGCGGAGTCCGCGACGGGACGCTGGAGGGCGTCATCCGCGACGACACCCGCGGCCGGATCCTCATCCAGGTCGTGGAGCCCGGCGGGCGGGTGACGAATGCCACACCCCCCGGAACGGACAGACCACCGGTGAGCAGACTCTGGCCGCCGAGCAACATGCGCGTCCAGGACTTCACCGAGTGCCGCGGCCGGTGGCCGGACCGCGAGTGCCTCGTGGTCGAGGCGATCCGGGTCAGCACCGCGCCCGACTCCGTGGTCGTGTACGCGGCCGCGCGGCAGCCGTCGTATCTGGTGAACGGGCTGCTGGAGGCGGTGCTCGGCGGGGGCGTGCTGCTGCTGGCGGCCGTCGCCGCGTGGATCACCTGGCACGTCGTCGGGCGCACCCTCGGCCCGGTCGAGGCGATCCGGGCCCAGCTCGCGGAGATCAGCGCCACCGACCTCAGCCGCCGGGTGCCGCAGCCGCCGGGCCAGGACGAGATCGCGCAGCTCGCCCGCACCGCCAACGAGACGCTCGACCGGCTGGAGCGGGCCGTCGCGCGGCAGCGGCAGTTCGCCTCGGACGCCTCGCACGAGCTGCGCACCCCGATCGCCGGGCTCCGGGCCAACCTGGAGGACGCCTCGATGCACCCGGAGGACAACGACCTGCGGGGCGTCGTCGAGTCGGCGCTGCGCGACACCGACCGGCTGGAGTCGATCGTCACCGACCTGCTGCTGCTCGCCCGCATCGGCACCGGCGGGAGCACCGTGCAGGAGCCGCTCGACCTGTCCGCGCTGGCCGCCGCCGAGGTCGGCCGCCGCACGTTCGAGGTGAAGATCGTCACCGAACTCGCGCCCGGCGTCATGGTCCGGGGGGTGCGCATGCAGCTCGTCCGGCTGCTGGGCAACCTGCTCGACAACGCCGAGCGCTACGCCGAGTCCCGCGTGACGGTGGAGGTGGGCAGGCGGGCCGGCCGGGCGCTGCTCGTCGTCACCGACGACGGCATCGGCATCGCGCCCGCCGACCGGGAGCGCGTCTTCGAGCGCTTCACCCGCCTGGACACCGCGCGCAGCCGCGACGCCGGCGGCGCGGGCCTCGGCCTCGCGATCGCCCGCGAGATCGCCCAGGCCCACGGCGGGACGCTGCGGATCGAGGACCACCCCTCCGGCGCCCGCTTCGCCCTCCGCCTCCCACTGGACTAGCGGCCCGCTTAGGAGACGGCGCCCTCCTTGGGGAGGCAGCCCCTCGGAGCGAGGGCCTCAAAACGGTCGGCTGCCCTGGACGGCGGGCTGCTCCGGAGCGAAGGCGCCTTGGCTTGCGGCCCGCCCCGGAACGGCGGAAGGGCCGCCCGGGTGGGCGGCCCTTCCGGCGATGGGGGGATGCTCAGGCGCGGACGGCCTGGATCTCCAACTGGATCTCGACCTTGTCGCCGAGCAGGGCCTTGTCGCCCTTGAGCGGGACGTTGAACTCGATGCCCCAGTCCTTGCGGCTGATGGTGGTCCCGGCGGAGAAGCCGGCGCGCGTGCCGCCCCAGGGGTCCTCGCCGACGCCGTTGAACTCGACCGTGAGCGTGACCGGACGGGTGACGCCCTTGATCGTCAGGTCGCCGTCCAGGAGGTACTCGCCGTCCTCCTCGCGGACGCCCTTGGTCGCGAACGTCATGGTCGGGTACTTCTCGACGTCCAGGACCTCCGCCGTGCGCATGTGGGCGTCGCGGTCGGCGTGGCGGGTGTCGATCGAGGCGACCTGGATCTCCGCGACGGCGGTGGACTCGGCAAGCTCCTCGGCGATCTGCACGGTGCCGGTGAAGTCGGTGAACGTGCCGCGCACCTTGGTCATCAGGTGCCGGATCACGAAGGTGACCTCGGAGTGGGCAGGGTCGATGTTCCAGGTGCCTGCGGTCAGTCCGGGGGCAACGGCGGTGATGCTCATGGTGACTCCGTCCGTGATGCTTGAAACTTCAACGACTTGTCGAAGGTTAGTTGAGTGTTCAAACAGCTGTCAATCCCGGCTTGTTCCCGGTCCTGCCGCCCTCTTCGAAGCCGGCCGAACGGTACGCAGTGCGATCCGTCCCGCACACCGTGCAACCCCTGCGGCCCCTCGTGCGTAGACAGCGGGCACAGAGGCGAGCCGGAGCCATCTCCGGCGGGATCACTTGGAGTCTTCGTGAGCGACGAACCACCGCGCGCCGCCGGGCGGACGGCCCTGACGGCGGCACCGGCCCTGCTGGTGACGGCCCTGCTCGTGACCGGATGCGGGGGAGGCGGCAAAGGGCCGTCCGCCGGCGCGACCCCCGCCGGGGGCCTGGACAAGCTGCCCCAGGCCACCACGTACACGACGCTGGACGACCTGCCGAAGGACGACGCGCCGTCCGCCAAGGGCGACGGGACCGTGGTGCACCCGCACGACACGGTCCCGGTGTCGGCGAAACCCGGCGCGCCCGCCGTGGCCGAACTGCCGAGCACCCAGCTCAAGGGCCCCACCTGGGTGCCCGTCGTGGAGAGCCGCCCCGGCTGGCGGCGCGTGCTGCTGCCGAGCCGCCCGAACGGCGTGACCGGCTGGATCCCCGACGCCGGCCTGAAGGCCGCGCGCAGCTCCAGCTCCGTCAACGTCGACCTCGGCGACCGGAAGATGACCCTGTTCCAGGGCGGCCGCCAGGTTGGCTCATGGTCCGTGGCGGTCGGTGCCCCGAAGACGCCGACGCCCACAGGACGGACGTTCCTGCTCGCCTCCCTCGCCCCTGAGAAGCCCACCTACAGCCCGCTGATCCTGCCCGTCGGCGCGCACTCCGCCACCCTCGACAGCTTCGGCGGCGGCCCCGGGACGGTCGCGTTCCACGGCTGGCCGACCAGATCGGTGTTCGGCAAGGCCGTCACGCACGGCTGCGTCCGGGTGCCCGCCGACGCGTTGAAGCGGCTCGCGAAGGTTCCGCTCGGCACGCCCGTCCTGATCACGGACTGACGGCCGTCCGGTCGTCCGGCCCCGCGGCCGGACCGCTCACCGTCCCACCGGCCCTCGACATCCCATCGACTTCCACCATCCCCGCGAATACGAACCCCTGAAGGAGAGAACCGTGCGTTTGCAGGCACTCACCAAGTGCGCGGCCGTCGCCGGCGCGCTGGCCCTGCCGTTCGGCCTGTCGGCCTCCCCCGCCTCCGCCGCCCCGATCGCGTCCCCCGGCGGCGTCGGCTCGGCGGTCGCCGTCTCCGCCACCGGCTCCGTCGTCGTCCCGCCGACGTCCTCGGTGGCGTCCTCGGCGCAGCGGCCCGTTCGCAAGAGCGCGGCCGAACTGCCCGCCAACCCGCTGATCGAGGCACACCTGCTGAACGGCGCCGCCTGGGCCGGGCACGGCCGCGCGTCCGTCGCCGACGTGCGGGTGGCCAAGCTCGGCCTGGCCGCGCACGCCGTCACCGCCATGTGCGAGAACGGCAAGGGCGTCTCCAACGTGGTGAACGCGACGCTCGGCACCCGGGCGCTGCGGATCGGCGCGACGCCCAACACCACCGTCACCACCGACCTGAAGGGCCTCGGCGCCGTCACGGTCACGCTGAACAAGCAGGTCCGCGGGCACGACGGGAACCTCACCGTCACCGCCATCGAGGTGTCGGCGACCCTGGCGGGCAAGACCCAGACGATCAGCATCGCGTCCGCCACCTGCGGCAAGGCCGGCGGCGGAGGCGGGCAGCCCGGCCAGCCGTCGCAGCCGGCGCAGCCGGGCAAGCCCACGCCGTCCCCGGCCCCGCCCGGCGAGGCCCCCGCCCCGACCCCGGTCCCCGGCGACCTTCCCGTCACCGGCTGAGCCGAGCCAACCCCGGGCCGGGGTCCGTGCGATGCGACGCGCGGGCCCCGGCCTTTCGCTTTCGAGCCCGGCCCGTCGCAGTCAGTCGGCGGGGCGCCCGAAGGCCACGCGGTAGTCCTTCGGGCGCCGCCCGGTGTGCTTGGCGAAGAGGGCGGCGAAGGTTCCGGGGTCCCGGTACCCGACGGCTGCGGCGATGGCGGCGACCGTCCGGTCGGTGGTCTCCAGGAGGTGGCGGGCTCGCCGGACGCGGGCCGACTGGAGGTACTCGAGGGGGCTCTGGCCGGTCTCGTGGGCGAAGCGCCGCAGCAGCGTCCGGGTGCTGACGCTGAACGCCTCCGCCAGCACGGCGAGGTCGTACCGGGCCGCGAGGTTCTGGTCGAGCCGCCGCATGACCCTGCGGGAGAACTCGTGCCCGGGCTGCGGAAGGAGGCGGGCGTCGACGTAGGGGGCCTGGGACGAGCGCGCGTCGTCCACGAGCGCCATCCGCGCGGTCGCCCGCGCCACGCGGGCACCGCTGTGCCGCCGGACGAGTTGCAGCGCGAAGTCGTACATGGCGCTGAAGGCCGCAGTCGTCGTCACCCCGGAATCGGTGACCACCAGGAGGTCGGACCGGACGTCGGCGTCCGGGCAGCGCCGGGCCAGCTCGTCCGCGAACAGCCAGGCCGTCGTGGCGCGGCGCCGGTCCAGCAGCCCGGCCTCGGCGAGCAGGAACGCCCCGACGCAGATCGAGACGACGGCGCCGCCGCCCGCGGCGTGCGAGCGGATCGCCGCGATCTCCGGGGCCAGCCCCGCCAGCCTCGCGTCCACGTCGAGCGCCCGGTGCAGCTCGAACCCCGGGACGACGAGCACGTCGGTCTCGCGGAGCGGGGCCACGGCCAGCGCGACGCCGCCGGAGGCGACGACGCGGCGGCGGGGCGACAGCACCGCCACCTCGTACCCGGCGCGGTCCGGACCGGCGACGTGCCCGGCCATCGTCAGCAGGTCGGGGACGCCGAACACCTCCGACGCGAAGCAGCCCGGATAGGCCAGCACGCCGACCCGCAATGCGCCCACGCTCGCCTCCCGCCGCTTGCCGCCGATGGCGAGATTACCCCCGGACATGGCGATCTGGCCTCTCCCCGCGCCGTCCGTCCCCCGGCCACGCTGTCCCCATGGAAATCAACGACTCCATCAGCACGCACGAGGCAACCGGCCCTGACGAGGGCGTCGGCGAGGCCGCAGGCGCTGACGACCGTCCCGAAACCGGGCATCTCGACGACCCGATCACCGATTTCGACCGCCGGTACGTGGACGTGGACGGGGTGGTGAAGACGGTGTACGTCGCGGGTACCGGTCCCGCCGTCGTGCTGATGCCCGAGATGCCGGGCATCAGCCCGGACGTCCTGCGGCTGGCGCGGTGGGTGCGGGACGCGGGCTTCACCGTCCACGTCCCCTCGCTCTTCGGCCGCGACGGCGCCTACCCCACGGTCGAGGACGGCGAGCGGATCGTCCGCCGGACCTGCGTGAGCGCCGAGTTCCGGGCGTTCGCCGGAGGCGGGACCAGCCCCGTCACGGCGTGGCTGCGCGGGCTCGCCCGGCAGGCCCACGCCGAGTGCGGCGGCCCGGGGGTCGGCGCGATCGGGCTCTGCTTCACCGGCAACTTCGCGCTCACCATGGCGCTCGAACCGGCCGTCATCGCGCCGGTCGTCAACCACCCGTCACTGCCGCTGGACGACCCCGCCGGCCTGGAACTCGGCGACGACGACGCCCGTGCGGTCAAGGAGCGCGTCGCGCGCGACGGGCTGAAGGTCCTCGCCTACCGCTTCGAGGGCGACCGCTGGTGCACCGGCCAGCGCTTCGCCGCCTACCGGGCCCTGCTCGGGGACGCCTTCGACGGCCGCGTCCTCCCGGCCGGCGCCGCGAGCACCGACCCGCCGCCGTTCTTCCGCGACGTGGTCGGCACCCCCCACAGCGTCGTCACCGCCCACCTCGTCGACGAGGAGGGGCATCCCACGCTCCGCGCCAGGGACGAGATCCTCGCCTACCTGGCCGAGCGACTGAAGCCCTAGAGGCCGTGCTCCCAAGAGCGCCGGCCTCGAACGCACGGCGCTCGCGGCGGCCGGTCACCGCGAGCCGCCATGGTCCTTGCCGGAGCGGTCCGGCCGGTTCACTTGCCGGAGATGCTCCACGCGCCTTCGCCGTCCGCGGCGGCGTCGCCGAAGGCGGTCCACGCGGTGTCGTCGACCTTGAAGGCGTCGAGGAGGTAGGCGGAGACCGCATCGGCGACGAGGGCGACGCGGGCGGGGTCCTCGTCGGTGGTCTCGGCGACCGCTTCGCCGGCGACGCCGCCCAGGGTGTGCTCGCCCTCGGCGACGACGAGCAGGCTCTTCGGGGACGGGCTGAGGTGGTAGGCGTCGGTGAACCACTCCGGCCCCCGGGTGGAGAGCCGCGACCGGTCCTCGCCGCCCGCGACGACCAGGGCCGGGGTGGTCATGGTGGAGTAGTCCGGCCTCATGAACGGAAGGTGTTCGGCGGCGAACGGGGTGAGCGAGTCGCCGGTCCCGGTCGCGGCGATCAGCGCGCCGGCCGAGACCGCGGAGTGGGAGAAGTCCTCTCCGGCGACGCCGTCGGCGTCGAGCACGCGCGCGCCGAGGACCGCGCCGGCGGTCTGGGCGCCCCAGGAGTGGCCGACGACCGCGATGCGCTCGCGGTCGACGCGGGTCTCCAGGCCGCCGGCCTGGAGGAGGATGTCGCCGAGGCCGTCGAGGACCGCGTGGAGATCGGAGATCCGGACGCGCCAGATGGTGGGGAAGCGCGGGTCGTCCCAACCGATGGCGTTGCGGCGGGAGTCCAGGTGGGTGGGCTGCACCACGATGAATCCGGCTGCGGCCCAACGGTCGACGAGGGGCTCGTACGCGTCCAGGGACCATGCGTTGCCGTGGGAGAACACGATGACCGGCAGGTCCCGGCCCGACAGCGGGGCGGTGACCTTCACCTGCAGGTCGACGCCGCGGCCGGGCGCGGGGACGGTGATGGGCTTGACCGAGACGATCCGCTGGTCGAGCTGACGGTGGGACATGGGAGACCTGCGCTTCCTCCGTGGGACCGCTCTGCCATAATTTGGCGGAGCGTTGTTCCGCCAAAGTAGCGGAACATTGTTCCGCGAGCAAAAGGAGGGTCCCGTGCCGGAACCGGTCGGAGTGCGCCGGGCACAGGCGCAGCGCACCCGCAGCGGCGTGCTGGCGGCCGCGGCTGCGGTCTTCGTGGAACAGGGCGTCCAGGCCCCTGTCCGCGACATCGCCGAACGCGCCGGCGTCGGCGTCGGCACGATCTACCGGAACTTCCCGACCCGGGCGGATCTCGTCACCGCCGTCTACCGGCACCAGATCGACACGGCCGCCGCACTCGCCCCCCGGCTCCTGGAGGAGTCGGCCTCCCCGTTCACCGCCCTGACCCGCTGGGTGGACGCGTTCGTCGAGTTCCTGGTGACCAAGCACGGCCTCGGAGCCGCCCTGGGGTCCGGCGATCCAGGGCTGGAGAACCTCCACGCCCTGATGCTCGACACCCTGGTCCCGGCCTGCGCGACGTTGCTCGAGGCATGCGCCGCCGCCGGCGAACTCGGCCCCGACGTCACCGCCTACACGCTCATGCGCGCCATCGGCAACCTCTGCATCACCGGCCCCGACTACGGGCAGGCCGAAGCCAGGCGCATGGTCGCCATCCTCCTCGCCGGATGCCGCCGCGAGGCATGAACCGGGACCATCGACTGTTCCAGCTCCGCCTTCGAAGGACGGCCTAGGACGCGGCGGCTTCGGACTCGGCGCCGAGGACGGGGTGCGCGCTGCCCTCCAGCAGGATCTTCGCCACGAGGGCCGGGTCGTCGGCCATGGGGACGTGGCCGCAGCCCTCCAGCCAGACGAAGCGGGCGTGGGGGAGGCGGCGCTGGGCGCGGACGGCCTGGCTGCGCAGGAGCAGGCGGTCCTTCGTGCCCCACGCGATGGTGACGGGGACGTCCGCGCAGGAGCCGAGGAAGCGGGTGGTGCGCCCCGCGCGGAGGGTGGGCTCGAAGCCAGGGGCGTCGCGCATGGCGCGGGCGTCCCCCGCGAGGGTCTCGATGTCCATCAGGTCCGGACGGCCGTAGATCATGCCGAACATGAGGTTCCGGCGGCGCGGGGAGCGGGCCAGCCGGGTGAGGAACGTCTCGGGGACGCGGGCGCCGAGCCGCGAGGCGCGCAGCACCGACATGCCGTAGCGCAGTTCCAGGGCGTTGAAGAAGCCGGCCGGGGACAGGGCCGTCGCCGAGCTGGCGAGGCCGCGGTCGGCGGCTTCGAGGGCGAACAGGCCGCCGAGCGAGTTGCCCGCGATGTGCGGGCGGTCCAGCCCGAGGGCGGCGAAGGCCTCGCTGAGGGCGGCGACGGCCGCGTCCAGCGTGTAGGGGGTCCCGGCGGGCAGCGGCGGGGAGTCGCCGAAGCCGGGCAGGTCGATCGCGACGACGTCGCGCTCGGCGGCGAGCAGGTCCATGACCGGCTCCCAGCCCTGGCGGCGGTGGCCGATGCCGTGCAGCAGGACGAGGGGCGGACCCTCGCCGCGGCGCTCGTAAGCGATGTTCACCCGCGCTTTGTCCACGGGCGAAGGGTAGGCCGGAAGTTACTCAGCGGTCACTAGTGACGCTCGTCACGCGCACAGGGACGCCGTGCTCGCTCTCGCCGGGCTCGCTCGTCGCCGTGCGCAGCCGTCACTGCGTGCACTCGGCGGGGCGGCGGTGCTCCAGAGCGGCGCGCAGCTGGGCGCGGCCGCGGTGGATGCGGGAGCGGACGGTGCCGAGCTTGACGTTCAGCGTCGCGGCGATCTCCTCGTACGACAGGCCCTCGATGTCGCACAGCACGACGGCGGCGCGGTACTCGGGGGCGAGGCCGTCCAGCGCCTTCTGGATGTCGTGGTCGAGGTGCCGCTCGTCGTAGGCCTGCGCGGGGCCCGGCTCGCGGCCCTGCAGGCGCTCGGCGGCCTCGTCGCCGAGGGAGTCGAACCGGATGCGCTGCTTGCGGCGGGCGCGGTCGAGGAACAGGTTCGTCGTGATCCGGTGCAGCCAGCCCTCGAACGTGCCGGGGCTGTAGGAGGACAGGGAGCGGAACACCCGGATGAAGACGTCCTGGGTCAGGTCCTCGGCGTCGTGGCGGTTGCCCGTCAGCCGGTACGCCAGCCGGAACACCCTGGTCGAGTGCTCGCTGACGATCTCATCCCACGTCGGCGGGGTCCACGCCATCGCACCTGCGCTCACCACTACCCCCGTCTGATATTCAATCGTTACGGCCAAGCATGCCGGTACCCAGATAAGAGCCGTGTAAGAAGCATCCGCGTGGCCGGATCAGGCGGCGTGAGATGTGACTCATCTCATTGGACGGAATGTCGACAAGGATTGAGTCGGCGCCCGTCCGCATGGAGGATCAGGGGCAGTCCCCACCCCGACACGCGAGGACGTGGCATGGCGCGAAGCTACAACCTGGCCGACCTGCTCGAGATCCTGGCCGCGGCGGGGCCGGACCGCCCCGCCCTGGTCGCCGGCGACGAGCGGCGTACGTACCGGCAGCTCAGCGAGCGGGCGAGCCGGTTCGGGCACCATCTGGCGGAGGCCGGCGTCCGGCCGGGCGAGCACGTGGCGATCCTCGCCTACAACCGGGCCGAGTGGATCGAGGCGATGCTCGGCGCGTTCAAGGTCCGCGCGGTGCCGATCCCGGTGAACTTCCGCTACGTGGCCGCCGAGCTGCGCCACGTCCTGGCCGACTCCGACTCGGTGGCGCTGGTCGGGGAGCGCTCGCTGCTGGAGAAGGTCGAGGAGATCCGCGGCGAGCTGCCGGAGCTGCGGCACGTCCTCGTGCTGGAGGACGGCTCCGAGGCCGAGATCCCCGGCGCGGTCGAGTACGAGAAGGCGCTCGCGGCCGCCGCGCCGGACGACGACTTCCCCGAACGCTCCGGCGACGACCGCTACATCATGTACACGGGCGGCACGACGGGCTACCCGAAGGGCGTCGAGTGGCGCTGCGAGGACATCTTCTTCGGCGCGCTCGGCGGCGGGAACGTCCTCGGCGACCCCATCGGCAGCCCCGAGGAGCTGGCCGCCAACGCCGACCAGCCCGCGATGGCCGTGCTCGACTGCGCGCCCGTCATGCACGGCGCGGGGCAGTGGGTCGCGTTCATGGGCCTGTTCAGCGGCGCCAAGGTCGTCCTCTACACCGACCACGCGTTCGACGCGGACAAGGCCCTGCGGCTGCTCGCCGAGGAGCAGGCGAACGTGATGATGCTGGTCGGCGACGTCATGGCGCGGCCGGTCGCGAAGGCGCTCGCCTCCGGCGAGCACGACACGTCGTCGCTGATGGCGATCGCGTCCGGCGGCGCGCCGCTGACCGAGGGGGCCAAGGCCGCGCTGCAGGAGCACCTGCCGAACATCATGTTCCTCGACAACTACGGCGCGTCGGAGACCGGCGCGTGCGGCCCGTCCGTCGGCGCCAAGGAGGGGACGGCCCGGTTCATGATGAGGCCGGGCATCACCGTCCTCGACGACGACCTGAACGTCGCCCGGCCCGGCGAGATCGGCAGGCTCGCGCGCAGCGGCCACATCCCGCTCGGCTACTACAACGACCCCGAGAAGACCGCGTCGACGTTCTTCACCGCCCCGGACGGGACGCGCTGGTCGATCCCCGGCGACTTCGCGATCCTGGAGGAGGACGGGACGATCACCCTGCTCGGCCGCGGCTCCCTCGTGATCAACACCGGCGGCGAGAAGGTGTACCCGGAGGAGGTCGAGGTCGCGCTCAAGGACCACCCCGCCGTGGAGGACGCGGTCGTCGTGGGCCTGCCGGACGAGCGGTTCGGGCAGCGCGTCGCCGCCGTCGTCGCCCCGCGCCCCGGCGCGACGGTGACGCTCGAGGAGCTGACCGAGTACTGCCGCGGCCGCCTCGCCGGCTACAAGCTCCCGCGGCAGATGACCCTGGTGGACGAGGTACAGCGAACCGCCGTCGGCAAGTCGGATTACAAGTGGGCCAGAAGTTTGCTCGCGTAGCGTGCCGGTAACGTTACCCTGTATGGTCATTACCACGCTCGGGCGCATTTTCCTCGGCGGACGCCAGTCAAAAATCAATTGATGCCGTGGGAGCGTGCCTTGGGCACGTTCCGGCGATTACCCGCCCATGAGTGGGGATCGGCTGATACCGCTCGCGCGACGGTATCGCCTGCTCTCTGTCGTCGGCAGAGGCGGTATGGGCACCGTTTGGCGGGCGTATGACGAAATGCTTGACCGGGACGTCGCGGTCAAGGAGGTCCACCTTCCCCCGCGCATCACCGAGGGCGAACGCAGGGTGATGTGCAGGCGCCTGCTCTGCGAGGCCCGCGCGACGGCCGCGCTCCGGCATCCCGGCGTCGTCGCCGTGCACGACCTCATCATCGAGGACGGCCGCCCCTGGATCGTCATGGAGTTCCTGGAGGCGTGCTCCCTGCACAGGCTGGTCACGGAGGACGGCCCGCTCGGGGTGCGCCGGACGGCGGAGATCGGCGCGGCGGTCCTGTCGGTGCTCCGCGCGTCGCACGCGGCGGGCATCCTGCACCGCGACGTCAAGCCCAGCAACGTCCTGATCTGCGACGACGGGCGGGTCCTCCTCGGCGACTTCGGCCTCGCCGTCCACACCGGCAAGGGGCCGCAGCCCGCCGACACGCTGCTCGCGGGCATCGAGGGCTCGCCCGCGTACCTCCCGCCGGAGCGGGTGAACGGCCTGCCGAGCGTGGAGGCGTCCGACCTGTGGTCCCTCGGCGCGACGCTCTACACGGCGGTCGAGGGCTTCTCGCCGTTCCTGCGCTGCCACGCCCTGGCGTCGATGGTGGCGGTCCTCTTGGGCGACTACGCGCGCCCGGTCCGGGCCGGACCGCTGACCCCGGTCATCGAAGGGCTCCTGCGGCAGCGGCCGGAGGACAGATTGACGGCCGAGGCCACCGCGGAATTGCTGCAAAAGCTCATCGGAACCCTTCCGGAACCCGGTTTCACCAGGGCCCCGGTGCCGCATTCCCGCCGTTTCTCCGCGCACCGGGTCGTGCCGCGGCGCGCTTCGCGGGCGCTCGGCGGCTCCCGGGTGCCGAGGGAGGCGTCGGGCGCGCCCGTCCGGCGCGGGCCGCGCGTCCCGTGGACGCTGCGCGGCGGCGGTCCGTCCGGCAGCCCGCCGTGCGGTTCGCGGCAGGCGCGGTGGCGCGTCCCGGCGCTGCCGTCGCGCCGGCTGCGCCCGGGGGCGGTCGTCAGCGTGGCGCTGCTCGCGGCGCTCGCGGCGGGCGCGGGCACCTGGACGGCCCGGTGGACGTCGATCGGCAAGGGCGACTCGGTCGCGCTGCGTCCGGCGGCGGGCGTGTCGATGAAGACGGCGCGGTACCACGAGGCGGGCGCGTACTCGGTGCGGGTGCCGGCGGGCTGGCAGGCCGAGCGGCGCGGCAGCGTGATGACCTGGAAGGACGCCGAGACCGGACGGGGGCTGCGCATCGCCCCGGCTCCCGGCGACCCGCTGGCCGGGCTGCGCGCCGAGGAGCGCGGCGCGGTGAAGGAGCACCGCTATCCCGGCTACCGGCGGCTGCGACTGGAGCCGGTGCCCGAGGTCGTCGACGGCGCCGCCGAATGGGAGTTCACCTGGCGGGACGGAGGGCACGACGCCGTCCGGCACGTGCTGTGCGGCCGCGCGGCGGGCTACGAGTTCTGCTTCCACGCGCCCGACCCGGAGTGGACGCCGGGCCAGCGCCTCTACGACAAGATCCTCAAGTCCTTCAGGCCGGAGAAGCGCGGCTAGCGGTCAGGTGGTCTGCTGGAGGCGGAGCAGGAACTCGGCGTTGGAGGAGGTGCCCTTCATCTTCTCCAGGAGCTGCTCGACGGCCTGCTGCTTGTCCAGGCCCTGGAGGGCGCGGCGCAGGCGCCAGGAGAGGGCGAGCTCCTCGGGGGACATCAGCAGCTCGTCGCGGCGCGTGCCGGACGCCTCGATGTCGACGGCGGGGAAGACGCGGCGGTCGGCGAGGCTCCGGTCGAGCTTCAGCTCCATGTTGCCGGTGCCCTTGTACTCCTCGAAGAAGACGTCGTCCATGCGGGACCCCGTCTCCACCAGCGCGGTGGCGAGGATGGTGAGCGAGCCGCCGTTCTCGATGTTGCGGGCGGCGCCGAAGAACTTCTTCGGCGGGTAGATCGCGGTCGTCGCGACGCCGCCGGCGAGGATGCGGCTGCTGGAGGGCGCCGCGAGGTTGTAGGCGCGGCCGAGCCGGGTGATGGAGTCGAGCAGCATGACGACGTCGTGGCCCTGCTCGACGAGGCGCTTGGCCCGCTCCACGGCGAGCTCGGCGAGCGCGGTGTGGTCGCGCGCGGGACGGTCGAAGGTCGAGTGGATCACCTCGCCCTGCACGGTCCGCTGCAGGTCGGTGACCTCCTCGGGCCGCTCGTCGATGAGCACGACCATCAGGTGGACCTCGGGGTTGTTCTGCGCGATCGCGTTCGCGACGGCCTGCAGCACCATCGTCTTGCCGACCTTGGGCGGCGACACGATGAGCCCGCGCTGCCCCTTGCCGATCGGCGCGACCAGGTCGATGACGCGGGTCGCGAGCGGACCGGTGTCGAGGCGCAGCCGCTCCTCGGGGAACAGCGGGGTCAGCGCGCCGAACTCGGGGCGGCCGGCGGCCTCGGCGGGCGGGAGGCCGTTCACCGTCTCGACGCGGGCGAGGGTGGGCGAGTCGCCCCGGCCCTGCTTCGGGGCCCTGGCGAAGCCGGCGACCACGTCGCCGGGGCGCAGGTGGTGCGCCTTGACCTGGGCGAGGGAGACGTGCACGTCGTCCGGGCCGGCGAGGTAGCCGGACGTGCGGACGAACGCGTGCTTGTCCTGGACGGACAGGAGGCCCTGGAAGGGGACGGTCGGCGCGTCGTCGGCCGGGCGCCGTCCCTGCTGGCGCCCGTCCTTGCGGGCGCTCTGCGCGGAGACCGCGTGCGCGCCGCGGGCGGGGGCCTTGCGGCCCGCGGCGGGTTCTGATTCGAGGGTGGGGGCGGACATGAGGGTCCCTTCTCAGGCGGGCGCGCGGTGGTCGGCGCCGCCCGGAGTCGAAGTCCGCGTACGGCGGCGGAACCCGCGGCGCGTACGCGAGAGGAATGCGAGGTATGCAGCTCGGTTCACCGGGCTGACGTCGGCTCCCTTGTGCGGCGGCCCCGCACGCCGTGCGTGCCGGACCGGAAAGTCACCGGGCGCTCAGATGGCCCGGGCGGGGAAGAGACGTCCTCGACGCGAGTCGTGAGAATCCAAGGACGTTGCCATGACAGTACAGCAATCGGGGGCGCTTTCGCATTCCCCGAGCTCGGTGACGGCTTTCATGCGGATGTCCCCCTGCGTCCGTCCGGCGCCGCGGCTTCCCCCGGCCGCGCCGCCGGTCTCATCGGTGGCGATGCTGACGAGGGTTATGACTACCGGATCGGCCCCCAGGTTCCGGTGACCGTCCGGTGGCCGGTGCCGGACGGCGGGCGAATACGATGAGCCGCGCTGCTCAGGGGTGAGGGAGGACGATGGGCGAGGGGCTGCGGTTCGAGGTCGCCGGGGGCGTCGGGACGGTCGTGATCGACCGGCCGGCCAAGCGGAACGCCATGTCGGCGGACATGTGGCGGGCGCTGCCCGGCATCCTGGACGGGTTCGCCGCCGACCCCGCCGTCCGGGTCGTGGTGCTGACGGGCGCGGGCGGGAACTTCTGCGCGGGCGCCGACATCTCCGAGCTGGACGACATCCACCGCGACGACGACTCGCACCTGTCGACGGTCGCCGAGCGGGCGCTCGCCGCGTTCCGCAAGCCGACGCTCGCCGCGATCGAGGGGTACTGCGTGGGCGGCGGCTGCCAGCTCGCGGCCGCCTGCGACCTGCGGTTCGCGGAGCCGGACGCGCGGTTCGGGATCACCCCGGCCCGGCTCGGCATCGTCTACCCGGCCGCCGCGACGGCGCGGCTCGTCCGGCTGGTGGGCCCGTCGGCGGCGAAGTACCTGCTCTACTCCGCCGACCTGGTGGACGCTGAGCACGCCCTGCGCATCGGGCTGCTGGACGAGGTCGTCCCCGCGGGCGGCCTGCACGACCGCGTCGCCGCGTTCACCGAGACCCTCGCGTCCCGCTCCCTGCTCACCCAGCAGGCGACCAAGGACATCGTGGACGCCATCGTCGCCGCCGGCCCGGTGCAGGAGATGACGCAGCGGTGGCTCGCCGAGGTCGCCGCCAGCGGCGAGGTCGAGGAGGGCATCGCCGCGTTCCTCGAACGCCGCCCGCCCGAGTTCCCCTGGACGGCGCCCCTGCGGTGACGCGCGGGCGCCGAGGTCTAGGCGTTCAGCGCGGGCCAGGCCGACACGTCGCAAAACCGTCCCTCGGGGAGGCGGTGCAGGCGCCCGGCGGCGGCGTCCGGGTCGTCGAGCAGCCCGGCGGTGTCGGGGCGGCGCAGCTCGGCGAGCGGCAGCACCCCGCACACCAGCGACTCCGGCGTCCGCACCACGAGGAGCGGCCCGATCCGCGCGCCGCCCCGGTCGACGTCGCGGAGCGCGCCCAGCAGGGTCCGCGCCGGGCCGGTGGAGTCCACGCAGTGCTCGCGGAGCGCGGCCACCAGGTCGATGAAGTCGCGTTCCAGGGCGCGCGGGCTGCGTCCGGACAGGTAGTAGCGGTCCCCGTCGGTCAGCTCGACGCGCAGCCCGTGGTGTCCGGCGAACCGCTCGAACGGGCCGGTCAGCGCCGGCCGGTCTCCGGCCGGGACGACGGTGAGGGCCCCGGAGGCCAGGTCGGCGGGGTCGGCGCCGAGGGACGCGGCGACGGCCTGGTCGAGCCGCCCGACGAGGTGCCTGCGGAGCTCGGCCGTCTCGGCGGCCAGCCGCTCCACGGCCGCGCGCTGCTCCTCGGCCGCGTCCCGATGCTCCTTCAGCCGCCCGCTCACGTCCGGTACCAGCCGGTCGTTGATCTGCGTGACGAGCGAGCGGATCCGGGCGTCGGTCTCCTCCAGCGCCGCGCGGTCGCGCTCCTGGTCGGCGGCGAGCCCGTCGAGCCGCTCGCGCTGGGACGCGCGGAACTCCGCCAGCTCGTCGCGGGTGCCCTTGAGGGCGCGGAGCTGCGTGCGGATGTCGGCGATCTCGGGGGCGCCCGGCGTCCGCCCGCGCTCGAACGCCAGGTACAGCTCCCGCCCGGCGATCGCCAGGCACAGCAGAACGAGAATCACCGTCATCACGCCCTCCCCGGGCCTGCTCGCGGGGGAGACTATGCCACCGCCGCGCCCCGGAAGGAACGACCCGACGCCACGACTATGCGGCCTGCCGGGGACGATCCCCCACACTCCCGTGCACCCTGTGGGGGACACCCCCCACATCCCCGGCCGGCTCCGCTGGCCTGTGCAGCCTGTGGGGGCGACCCCCCACACCCCCCGGCTCGCTCCGCTCGGCTGTGCAGTCTGTGGGGGGCGACCCCCCACACCCCCCGGCTCGCTCCGCTCGGCTGTGCAGTCTGTGGGGGGCGACCCCCCACGCCCCCCGGCTCGCTCCGCTCGGCTGTGCAGTCTGTGGGGGGGCGACCCCCCACGCCCCCCGGCTCGCTCCGCTCGGTTTTAGCGGTTCAGGTAGGCCAGGACGGCGAGGACGCGCCGGTTGTCGTCGCCGGTGACGGGGAGGTCGAGCTTGGCGAAGATGTTCGCGGTGTGCTTGGTGACCGCGCGCTCGGTGACGAAGAGCCGCTCCGCGATCGCCGCATTGGAGCGGCCCTGCGCCATCAGCTCCAGGACCTCGGTCTCGCGCGGGGTGAGGCGCCCCAGGGGGGTGTCGCGGGTGTTGCGGGCGACGAGCCGGGAGATGACCTCGGGGTCCATCGCGGTGCCGCCCGCGGCGACCCGGCGGACCGCGTCCACGAACTGCGCCGCGTCGAACACCCGGTCCTTGAGCAGGTAGCCGATCGCGCCGGTGCCGTCGGCGAGCAGCTCGCGGGCGTAGAGCTGCTCGACGTACTGCGACAGCACGAGGACGGGCAGGCCCGGGACCTGCCGCCGCGCCTCCAGCGCCGCCTGGAGGCCCTCGTCGGTGAAGGAGGGGGGCAGGCGCACGTCGACCACCGCCACGTCCGGGCGGTGGTCGAGCAGTGCCTTCAGCAGGGACGGCCCGTTGTCGACGGCCGCCGCGATCTCGAAGTCGTGCGACTCCAGGAGGCTGACGAGGCCCTCCCTCAGGAGAGCGAGGTCTTCGGCGAGGACAACGCGCAAGGCAGCTCCAGGGTCACGATGGTCGGGCCGCCCACGGGGGAGTTGAGGGCGAGCACGCCGTCGAATGTACCGATTCGCCGCTCGATCCCGCGCAGCCCCGAGCCGCCCTCCAGGCTCGCGCCGCCGCGGCCGTCGTCGGTGACGCTGATCCGCAGCATGCCGTCCTCGTACCGCATGTCGACCCAGACGCGGGACGCGCCGGAGTGCTTGGCCGCGTTGGTGAGGATCTCCGAGACCGCGAAGTAGGCGGCGGACTCGACCGGCGGCTCGGGGCGCGCCGGCAGGTCGGCGGACACCTCGACGTCCAGCGGGTGGTCGAGTGCGAGGGCCCGGACCGCGTCCCCGATGCCGCGGTCGGCGAGCACCGGCGGGTGGATGCCGCGGACGAGGTCGCGCAGCTCGTGCAGCGCCTTCGCCGACGAGGCGCGGGTCTCGGCGAGCAGGATGCGGGCCTTCTCCGGGTCCTTGTCGAGCAGGTGCTCGATCGCGCCGAGGCTCATCCCCATAGCGACGAGCCGGGCCTGCGCGCCGTCGTGCAGGTCGCGCTCGATGCGGCGCAGTTCGGCGGCGGAGGCGTCCACGGCCTCGGACCGGGTCTCGGTGAGGTGCTGGACGCGCAGCGCGAGCTCGGACTTCTTCGTCGGGCCGAGGATGGTGCGGCCCCAGTGCCCGTACGCGGTCAGCATCTTCGGGCCGATCAGGTACCCGGCGGCGATGCACGCGGTGGCGACGACCACGGTGGACAGCACCCGCCCGGTGTCGCGGCCGTACCCCTCGGTGACGTGGACGTAGGCGTACCAGTCGCTGCCGCCGTAGTGCCCGATCATGTCGCCGGCGAAGGCGGCGAGCACGTACCCCCACAGCCCGTAGAGGATCAGCAGGCCGGGCAGCGCCGCGGTGAAGACCGAGACGACCGGGTCGGTGAGGACCCACAGGTAGTCCCGCCAGGTGGCCGGATCGCTGATCAGCGCGATGAACCGCTTGAACATGCCGCTCAGGCCGGGCTCCTGCTCCGGTTCGGGCAGGTACGGCCGCGCGATCCGGACGTCGGTCCACCGGTTGATGCGGACCCGGTACGCGTCGAGCCGCTCGCGCAGCAGCATCGTCGAGGACGGGAACAGCAGCACCCCGACGAAGCTCGTGATCATCGAGACGACCGTGATGAACCACAGGCCGACGAGGGTCGCGGGGATGCCGAGCAGCCAGAGCGCCAGCCCGCGCCAGGGGGCCCGCACATGCCGTTGCAGCCGTGTCTCTTGCACCAGTCCACCGTCCACCGGATCCTCCGCGGGTCGCTTGCCGTCTGGAGTCCAGTCTTCTGGCGGCGGCCCCCGAGCACAGTGTGCCCGCAACCCGAGCGTGGGGTGTAGCTGAGTACACCCCCGGCCCCCGGTCCTCGCTCGGATAGGTCGAACCTAAAAATAGTGTTGACCAAGTAAGTTGGTTGAGCCTAAATTTAGGCCCACTCAACTTACTTGGAGGACGCCGCATGACCGCACCCGTTCGCGCCCCCGCCGCGCCCCGACCGGCCGAGAGGCTGGACCCGGCGCTGCTGAAGGCGTCGTTCGTCCTGGTCCTCGGCCCGGTACTCGCCCTGCTCGACACGACGATCGTGACGGTCGGCCTGGACTCGATCGCCCGCGACTTCCGCAGCCCGCCCGCCACGCTGCAATGGGTGTCGGCCGGATACCTCCTCGCCGTCTCGATGGTGATGCCGCTGGCGGGCTGGGCGAGCGACCGGTTCGGCGCCCGCAGGATGTGGATGGTCTCCGTCGCCCTGTTCGCCGCCGGGTCCGCCCTCTGCGGCCTCGCATGGTCGGCCGGGAGCCTGATTCTCTTCCGCGTGCTCCAGGGCGTCGGCGGGGGCCTGATCCAGCCGATCGGGCAGTCGATCGTCGTCCGGGCCGCCGGGCCCGCCCGCCTCGGGCGCGTCTTCGGCATCACCGTCCTGCCGCTGACGTTCGCGCCGGTCCTCGGCCCGGTCCTCGGCGGGCTGATCGTCGACCGGCTCGACTGGCGCTGGATGTTCCTGGTGAACGTCCCGCTGGGCCTGCTGACCCTGGTGCTGGCGGGCCGCCACATCCCGTCCGACACCGGGCGAGGGACCGGCGGCGACAGGCTGGACGTCCTGGGCCTGGCGCTCCTGTCCCCCGGCCTGGCCGCACTCGTCTACGGCTTCTCCGAGGCCGGCGGCGAGGGCTTCGGCGCCCTCCGTGTCGCCTTGCCGCTGCTAGCCGGCGCGGCGCTCGTGCTCGGCTACGTCGCGCACGCCTTGCGCCGCCGCGCAGCGGCTCTGATCGACCTGCGCCTGTTCGCCCGGCGCGGCTTCGCGGTCGCAACGGCGAACTCGTTCCTGCAGGGCGCCGCCCTCTACGGCTCCCTGCTCCTGCTGCCGCTCTACTACCAGCAGGTGGAGCACGCGTCCGCGCTGGAGGCGGGCCTGCTGCTCGCCCCGCAGGCCCTCGGGACGGCCGCCGCCACGTTCTTCGCGAGCCGGCTGGCCGACCGCATGGCGCCCCGGCCGCTGATCCTGACCGGCATCCTGCTCACCCTCGCCGGGACGGTCGCCTTCACCCAACTGGGCTCGTCCCCGGCGGGATGGCTCCTCGTCGCGTCGCTGGTCGTCCGGGGCGCGGGACTCGGAGTCGTCATGGCGCCCGGCATGGCCGCGGTCTACGCCGGCGTCGAGCGCCACGAGGTGGCCCGCGCCGCCGGGGCCGTCAACACCGTCAACCGGGTCGGCGGCTCGCTGGGCACCGCGGTCCTCGCGGTCGTCCTGCAGCGCTCCCTGGACGGGCACGCCCCCGCGGCCGCCTACGGCCACACCTTCTGGTGGGCGGTCGCCCTGTCCGCCCTGACCCTCGTCCCCGCCCTCTTCTACCCGTCCCGGAAGGAGCACCGATGAGGTTCCGGCTGCTCAGCGTGCACGCGCATCCCGACGACGAGTCGAGCAAGGGCGCCGCCACGCTCGCCAAGTACGCGGCCGAGGGAGTGGACGTCCTGGTCGCGACCTGCACGGGCGGGGAGCGCGGCGACGTGCTCAACCCCGCGATGGACCGGCCCGAGACCAGGGCGGACCTGCCGGCGGTCCGGCGGGCGGAGATGGAGGCCGCGCGCAGGATCCTCGGCGTCCGGCAGCGGTTCCTCGGCTTCGTCGACTCGGGTCTGCCCGCCCCCGGCGAGCCCCTGCCGGACGGCTGCTTCGCGCGCACGCCCCTCGCCGAGGCGGCCCGCCCGCTCGTGGCGCTCATCCGCGAGTTCCGTCCGCACGTGGTCGTCACCTACGACGAGACGGGCGGGTACCCGCATCCCGACCATGTCAGGACGCACGAGGTGACGGTGGAGGCGTTCGAGGCGTCCGCCGACCCGTCCCGCTACCCGGGGACGGGCGGGCCGTGGCGGCCGGAGAAGCTCTACTACCAGGGCGCCTTCTCGAAGGAGTGGTTCCAGGCGCTGCACGACGGGATGACCGAGCGCGGCCTGGAGTCGGGCATAGGGCCGATCCTCGCCGACTGGCCGGACACCGCGCCGAAGCTCGACATCACCACCCGCGTCCACTGCGCGGACCACTTCGCCGTCCGGGACGAGGCCCTGCGGGCGCACGCCACGCAGATCGACCCGAACGCGGGCTTCATGGCCCATCCGCGCGACGTGGAACGCGCCGTCTGGCCGACCGAGGACTACCACCTGGCCCGCTCCCGCGTCGCCACGGAACTCCCCGAGGACGACCTCTTCGCGGGCCTCCGGTGAGGGGCCGGCGCGAGCACGGTCAGAGCGCGACGAAGGTCAGGCCGCGCTTCTTCATCTTCGGGATGACGGTGTCCAGCGCCTTGAGGGTCTGCGAGCGGTCGCCGCCGCCGTCGTGGCACAGCATGATGTTGCCGGCCTTGCCCTTCATGAGCGTCCGGCGGATGTGCCCGACGCCGGGACGGGCCCAGTCGCGCGGGTCGACCGCCCAGTCGATCGGGAGCATGCCGTGCTCGGCCACCAGCTCCAGGATCGTCTTCGACCACGCGCCGCCGGGGGAGCGGAAGAACTGGGGGACGACGCCGGTGACGTCGGCGATCCGGTCGTGCGCCTCGACGATCTCCTTGCGGACCCGCTTGCGCGCCATGCTCCCGATGCTGATCGGGTGCGTCTGCGTGTGGTTGCAGATCTGGTGGCCGGCGTCGGCGATGCGGCGGGTGAGCTTGGGGAACTCCTTCACCTGCTCGCCGATGACGAAGAACGTGGCGTGGATCCCGTGCTCGGCCAGCAGGTCGAGCACCCGGGGCGTCCACAGGGGGCTCGGGCCGTCGTCGATCGTGAGGGCGATCGACTGCGGGGGCGGCGGAGGGTTCAGCTGCGTCAGCTCGCGGACGGGCTTCTCCACCGCGGTGAGCTTGGCCGGCGTCCACGGGGCGGGCCGGGGCGTCGGCGTCGGGGTGGGCGTCGGCGTCGGATGGATGACCGGCCGCGCGCGGGGGGTCGGTACGGCCCACGCGGGCTTCCCGGTCCCGTGCGGCGGGCGCGCGCTGTCCGCGCCGAGGGCCGTGAGTCCGGCGGCTGCCCCCATCAACCAGAGAGCTTTGCGGCGAGATGTCCGGCCTGAGTCCTCAACCTCCACAAGTCCCACGCTATCGGGGTTTTGGGCGGGTAGGGGGATGCTATGGGATCACAATCGGCTCACCCGAGTGGTCCGTTTTAGGGACCGGGCACAGCGCCGCAGGTCGGGCCACTGACGGGGGTCGTCCCGCTGACATCAGCCGTCTTGCCGGAAGGTCGTAAGTGATGCCCTGGAGCCGGCGGCGAGGGGCGCCGAACGTCTTCGGAGAGGTGTTACCGTCGTCACTGCGATTCGGGGGCCGGACGTCCCAGCCCGGGGAACAGGCGGGACGGCCGAGCGATCACGGCCCGGCGCAGCCGGCGTGCGGTGACGGTCGACCAGGCAGTGCGCCGCGGGGGCCGATCTGCACTGGACGACGCCCACGCCGCTGACCCCGTCGCCGGGCCCGATCCGCCGAAGACCGCGCGGCCCCGCGGTGTTCACCGGCCCGTACGGGCCCCGTCGGCGTGCCCGCCGCAACCCGGTGGCGGCGGCCGGGGTTGTCCCTCCATGCCCTCGATCGATCACACCTCCGTGTCCGGGCCCCCGACCACCGGCCCCCGCCGGCCCGCGCTCATGCTCGCGGTCCTGCTCGCCGGGCAGTTCATCGTCAACATCGACATCGCCGTCGTGAACGTCGCCGGTCCGGCCGTCGAGGAGGACCTGCGCCCGTCCGCCGGCGGCCTCGAACTGGTCGTCTCCGGCTACACGCTCGCGTACGCCGTCCTGCTGGTGACCGGTGCCCGGCTCGGGCAGGCGCGCGGCCACCGGCGGATGTTCCTGCTCGGGCTCGGCGCGTTCACCGCCGCCTCGCTCGCGTGCGGGCTGGCCCCCTCCACCGGCGCGCTCGTCGCCGCGCGGCTGGTGCAGGGCGCGGCCGGGGCGCTGATGGTGCCTCAGGTCCTGTCCGGCATCCAGCTCCACTTCACCGGCCCGGCACGGGCGCGGGCGCAGGGACTGCTCGCCGTGGCGCTGTCCGGCGGCGCGGTCGCGGGCCAGGTGCTCGGCGGCGTGCTGGTCTCGGCCGACGTGGGCGGGCTCGGCTGGCGCCCGGTCTTCCTGGTCAACGTGCCGGCCGGGATCGCGCTGCTCGCGGCCGGGGCGCGGCTGCTCCCGGCGGACGCGGGCGGCCGCGGCGCGCGCCTCGACCTCGGCGGGGCGGCCCTGCTGTCGGCGGCGGCGCTCCTGGCCGTCGTTCCCCTGCTGTTCGGGCGCGAGGCGGGCTGGCCGCCGTGGACGTGGGCGTCGCTCGCGGCCTGCGTGCCGGTGACCGCCCTGTTCGTCAGGCGGCAGCGGCGCGTCGAGTCCCCGCTGCTGGCCCCGGGCGTGCTCGGCCGCCCGGTCGTGGCGTGGACCCTCGGCGCCCTCGGCGCGGCCACCGGCACCTACTACGCGATGATGTTCGTCCTCGCCCTCTACCTGCAGGACGGGCTGGGGCACAGCGCCCTGTTCTCCGGCCTGGTGCTCGTGCCCTGGGTCGCCGCGTTCGGGGTCGGAGGGCCGCTCGTCCCGCGCCTCCCCGCCCGCCTGGCCGCCCGCGCGCCCGTCGCCGGCTACCTGCTCCTCGCGTCGGTGTACGCCGCGGTGGGGCTGACCCGCGCGGACGGGGCGGTGCTCGCCGTGCTCCTCGGGTTCGGCGGGCTCGGCCTCGGACTCGGGTTCGCGCCGCAGCTCGGGCGGCTGACGGCGCACGTCCCGGACCGGTACGCGGCGGACCTAAGCGGGCTGGTCAACATGAACTTCCAGCTCGCGGGCGTCGCGGGCGTCGCCGTCTTCGGGACCCTGTACCTCGGCGTCCCCGGCGGCCACGGCCCGGCGTTCACCGCCGTGATGCTCGGCTTCGGCGGGACGGCGCTCGCCGCGACCGGCGCCTCGTTCGCGGGGCGCAGGGCGGCGCGGCGCGAGGATCAGGGGAGCAGCCCGGCGCGGCGGGCGGCGGTCACGGCCTCCAGCCGGGTGTGACTGTCGAGCTTGCGCATCGCCGACCGCAGGTAGCTCTTCACCGTCTCCGGCAGCAGCCCGAGGCGCTCGCCGGCCTCCGCGTTGGTGCAGCCGATCGCGACGTACGACAGGACGTCCAGCTCGCGGGGCGACAGCACGGGGCGCGGCGCCGCGTCCGGCTCGCCCAGCCCGGCCGCCGCGAGGCGCAGCGACGCCTCCCGGAGCCGGTCGCGGGTCGGCAGGTCGCGGACCTGCTCGGCGAGGGCCCGCAGCTCGGCGTGCACGGCCCGGACCTCCTCCCAGCGCGCCGCCGAGGTGCCGGGCGGCGTCCGCGCCAGCGCCTCGTCGGCCCGGTCCTGGACGGCGAGGTCCTGCTCGAGGTCGCGCGCCGCCTCCACGGCCGCGCCCACGACGCGGTCGGCGAGCGAGAGGGGCTCGCGCAGCGCGCCGTAGAGGACGCCGCGGACGCGCCGCCGCACGACGATCGGGACCGCGACGATCGACAGCAGCCCCTCGCGCCCGACGGGCTTGTCGTAGTCGTGGCTGATCGACGCCGAGCACGGGTAGTTGCTGACCCAGGCGGGGCGCCCCATGGCCATCGCCTTGCCGCCGAGCCCGTTGCCGTGCCGCACGACGAGGCCGTTCAGCGAGTCGGTCGTGTTGCCGACCAGCTCGGTGATCACCAGCCGGTCCTGGCCGCTGAGCGCGCCGCCGAACACCATGGGCAGGCCGGTGGTGCGCTGCAGCGTCAGCACCGCCGACCGGACGGCTCCCACGTCATCGCCCATGTTCCGAGAATGCCCTGCCGGACCCCCGGCACGAAAGTCCGGAGATGGACGAACCTAGGCGTGCCGTGCCGCGGCGACGTCCTCCAGGCCGAGGATGTCGACCGCCTCGGCGCGCATCTGCACCTTGCGGATCTTGCCGGTGACCGTCATCGGGAACTCCTCCACCACGTGCACGTAGCGGGGGATCTTGTAGTGGGCGAGCTTGCCCTCGCAGAACGCGCGCAGCTCGCCCGCGGTCAGGCCCGGCACGCCCTCGCGGAGCCGCACCCAGGCCATCAGCTCCTCGCCGTACTTCTCGTCCGGGACGCCGATCACCTGCGCGTCGACGATGTCGGGATGGGTGTAGAGGAACTCCTCGATCTCGCGCGGGTAGATGTTCTCCCCGCCCCGGATCACCATGTCCTTGATCCGGCCGGTGATGTTGACGTAGCCCTCCTCGTCCATCACCGCGAGGTCGCCGGTGTGCATCCAGCGGGCGGCGTCCACGGCCTCCGCCGTCTTCTCGGGCTCGTTCCAGTAGCCGAGCATCACCGAGTAGCCGCGCGTGCAGAACTCGCCGGGCACGCCGCGCGGGACGGTCACGCCCGTCTCGGGGTCGACGACCTTGACCTCCAGGTGCGGCAGCACGGTCCCGACCGTGGACACGCGGCGCTCCAGCGAGTCGCCCGCGCGGGTCTGCGTGGACACCGGCGACGTCTCGGTCATGCCGTAGCAGATCGCGACCTCGCTCATCCCGAGCCGCTCGATGACCTGCTTCATCACCTCGACCGGGCACGGCGACCCGGCCATGATCCCGGTGCGCAGGCCGGACAGGTCGAGCCCGGTCAGCGACGGCTCGTTCAGGACGGCGATGAACATCGTCGGCACCCCGTACAGCGAGGTGCAGCGCTCGGCCGCGACCGCCTCCAGCGTCGCCTTCGGGTCGAACGCGGGCGCCGGGATCACGATGCACGCGCCGTGGCTCGTCGCCGCGAGGTTGCCCATCACCATGCCGAAGCAGTGGTAGAAGGGGACGGGGACGCAGATGCGGTCCTCCTCGTCGTAGCCGCACAGCTCGCCGACGAAGTAGCCGTTGTTCAGGATGTTGTGGTGCGACAGCGTCGCGCCCTTGGGGAACCCCGTCGTCCCGGACGTGTACTGGATGTTGATCGGGTCGTCGGCGGTGAGCGTCCGCCCGATCTCCTCGAGCACGCCCGGCGCCGGGGTGCGGCCCGCCTCCAGCAGCGCGTCCCATCCGGGCGTGCCGATGAGCACGACGTCGCGCAGCGCGGCGCACTTGGGCCGCACCTGCTCGATCATCGCGGCGTAGTCGGACGTCTTGAACACCGGTGCCGCGACGAGCGTCCGGATGCCCGCCTGGTTGAGGACGAACTCCAGCTCGTGCACCCGGTAGGCGGGGTTGATGTTGACGAGGATCGCCCCGAGCTTGGCCGTCGCGTACTGGACGAGCATCCACTCGGCGCAGTTCGGCGCCCAGATGCCCACCCGGTCGCCCTTGACGACGCCGAGGTCGCGGAGGCCGAGCGCGACGGCGTCCACGTCGTCGGAGAACTGCTCGTAGGTCCAGCGGCGGCCGGACGACCGCTCGACGAGCGCGTCCCGCTCCGAGTGCGCCGCGACCGTCTTGTCGAGGTTCGCGCCGATGGTGTCGCCGAGCAGCGGCGTGGTCGAGATGCCCGACGCGTAGGAGAGGTTCATCGAAGGTCCTCCTCGCGGAACTCGCCCTCCGGGCGGTCGCCCTCGCCCGGATGCTTGTCGATCTCGCTGGCCCGCAGCTCCACCCGGCGGATCTTGCCGGAGATCGTCTTCGGCAGCTCGGCGAACTCCAGCAGCCGGACCCGCTTGTAGGGCGACAGCTGCTCCCGGCAGTGCGCGAAGATCGCCTTCGCCGTCTCCGCGTCCGGCGCCCAGCCGGCCGCGAGCGTGACGTAGGCCTTCGGGACGGCCAGCCGAACCGGGTCGGGCGACGGCACGACCGCGGCCTCCGCCACCGCCTCGTGCTCGATCAGCACGCTCTCCAGCTCGAACGGCGAGATCTTGTAGTCGGACGCCTTGAACACGTCGTCGGCGCGCCCGACATAGGTGATGTACCCGTCCTCGTCGCGGGAGCCGATGTCGCCGGTGTGGTAGTAGCCGCCGGCCATCGCCTCCTCGGTGCGCTCCTCGTCGCCGTGGTAGCCGGTCATCAGCCCGAGCGGGCGGTCCTCCAGGTCGAGGCAGATCTCGCCCTCGTCGCCCGGCTCCCCCGTCAGCGGGTCGATCAGCGCCACCTTGTAGCCGGGCACGGGACGCCCCATCGAGCCGGGCTTGACCGGCTGGCCGGGCGTGTTGGCGATCTGGACGGTCGTCTCGGTCTGCCCGAAGCCGTCCCGGATCGTGCGGCCCCACGCCTCCTTCACCCGCTCGATCACCTCGGGGTTCAGCGGCTCGCCGGCCGCGACGACCTCGCGGGGCGGCCTGCCGAGCCGTCCGAGGTCGGCCTGGATCAGCATCCGCCACACGGTCGGCGGCGCGCAGAAGCTCGTCACGCCGCACCGTTCGAGGGTGTCGAGGAGCCGGTCGGGGTCGAACCGGGTGTAGTTGAAGATGAACACGCACGCCTCGGCGTCCCACGGCGCGAAGATGTTGCTCCACGCGTGCTTGGCCCACCCCGGCGACGAGATGTTCAGATGGACGTCTCCGGGCCGCAGCCCGATCCAGTACATCGTCGACAGGTGCCCGGCCGGGTAGGACGCGTGGGTGTGCTCGACCAGCTTCGGCTTGGCCGTCGTCCCGGACGTGAAGTACAGCAGCAGCGTGTCCCGCGACATCGTCAGGCCGTACGGGGTGAAGGACTCGCCCTCCTCGTAGGCGTCGGCGTACCGCAGCCACCCCTCCACCGGCTCGCCCACGGCGATCTTCGTGAACTCGCCCTCGACACCGTCGAACTTCCCGGTCTCGGACGAGGCGGTCACCACGTGCCGGGCCCTGCCGCGCGTCAGCCGGTCCTGGAGGTCGGCCGTGCCGAGCAGCGGCGTGCACGGGATCATGATCGCGCCGAGCTTCATCGCCGCGAGCACGGTCTCCCACAGCTCGACCTGGTTGCCGAGCATCAGGATGATCCGGTCGCCGCGCCGCACCCCCGCCCGGCGCAGCAGGTTCGCCACCTGGTTCGACCGCCGCGACAGCTGCGAGAACGAGTACCTGGCCTCGGCGCCGTCCTCCTCGACGATCCACAGCGCGGGCGAGTCGTTGCCCTCGGCGATCTTGTCGAACCAGTCCAGCGCCCAGTTGAAACCGGTCAGCACCGGCCAGCGGAACTTCTCGTACGCCGTCGCGTAGTCGTCGCGGTGCGCGAGCAGGAAGTCGCGCGCCGCGCGGAACTCGACTGCGGGCATGGTCTCTCCCTCGTAGCCGCACGGGCACCCGGTCAGAAGGATCGTTGGCCATCCGGGTGACCGACGCCACCCCCGAACGGGGGTAGTAGGGGCTTCCTACCCCGGCGCCGGTGGGCTGAAGGACGCCTACCTGATGAAGATGATGGCGCAGTACCCCGAGGAGTCGACGGACAAGGTGGACGGGCCGAAGGACGCCCACCTCGGCAAGACCGGCGGCGTCTACTACGCGCTCGCCGACATCAGCCTCACCGACCAGCCCATGACCTCCCAGGACGGGCCGCACGTGTGGCGCAGTTCCAACGGCACCGACTGGGAGTACCTCGGCGACACCGGCGGGAACCCGTGCCCGAAGGTGCCGAAGTCCCTCATCAAGGTCTGGGGGGTCACCTGCAACTGAGCCGGGGGCCCGGTCGCGGATCCGGGCCGCGGGCCGGGGGACATGACCGCCCGCCTGCGGTCGTCCGGCTGCTACGCGTTCGGGGTGACGGGGGTCACTCCGGGCACGCTGTCACACTGCGGTGGGGTGAATCGTCAACCTGGTGTAACCCTCCATATGGCAAGGAGACCACCATGGACGCCCGATTCACCTACTACGACACCGAGACCGGCGGAAAGTTCATGAAGTACCTCCTGTCGGCGTCCAAGGCCGTGACGAACTCGGGGCTGCCGCTCGCGACGGCGCATCTGGTGGAGCTCCGGGCCAGCCAGATCAACGGGTGCGGCTTCTGCGTCGACATGCACAGCAAGGACGCCGCCCACGCGGGTGAGACCTCGGTGCGCCTCAACCTCGTCGCGGCCTGGCGGGAGGCCACGGTCTTCACCGACGCCGAGCGCGCCGCCCTGGAGCTGGCGGAGGAGGGGACCCGGCTCGCCGACGGCCCCGGCGTCTCCGACGAGGTCTGGGCGAACGCCGCCAAGCACTACGACGAGGAGCAGCTCGCCGGGCTGGTGTCCCTGATCGCCCTCATCAACACCTGGAACCGCATGAACGTCATCACCCGGCAGCCCGCCGGCGGCTACCAGCCCGGCCAGTTCGGCTGACCGGGCCCGGCGCCCGGTTCACGGCGCGCCCGGGTCGATCGGGGCGAGGGCGAGGGACTCGTCCAGCGCCTCGGGAAGGTCCAGGGACGGATCCTCCGACCAGCGGATCATCAGGTCGAGCATCACGCCGAAGGCCGCGTCCGTGAGGGGCGCGGACCTCGGCGGGCTCGCGGCCGGTGCGCTCGGCAGCGGCCCGTTGATCCCGGGGCCGAACCCGTCCGCGAGCAGGTCGTAGGCCCGGCGCTGCGTCGTGCCGGGCGGCGGGGCAGTGCGCGCTCCTCCGGGGGCGCGACGGCGTCGCCGCTCATCTCCACGCGCAGGCCGGGGACGTGCGCCGCCTCGCGCAGCCAAGGGGGGAGGCCGGAACGCGAACGTGCCGCCCTTCGGTGTGAAGGACGGCACGCGCCGGTGAACAGAGGATCGATGGGGACGCCGAGCCGGGCCCGGCCGCGCGGCCGGGCCCGGCTCGCCGTCAGGCGGTGGTGTAGGTGGCGATGTCCTCGGTCGCGCCGGCGTGGCGGAGGCCGGCCTTCTCCAGGACGCGGACCGACGCCGTGTTGCTCGGCTCCACGGTCGCGAGCACCGCGTCCACCTCCGGTGCGGCCAGGGCGAAGGCCACGATGGCGCGGGCGGCCTCGGTGGCGTACCCGCGGCCCCGGCGGGACGGGACGACGCCGTAGCCGAACTCGACGACCCCGTCGGTGGGCGGCCAGAACAGGCCGGTGGTGCCGACCACCAGGCCGGTGGCGCGTTCGATGATCTGGCGCTGGCCGTGCGCGTCGAGCACGGACGGGTGCTCGGCGATGAAGCCGGCGATGTCGCGATCGCCTTCGGCGGGGAAGTCGTCCGCCCAGTGGGCGCGCCTGTCGCCGGACAGTACGGCGGCGATCTCGTCGCGCGGCCACGGACGCAGGACGAGGCGGCCGGTGGTGAGATCCGCGCTCGGCAGGCCCGCGGTGGCCGGGTCCGCGTCGTGCGGGCCCGATGCGGTCAGGTCGGAAGATGACAAGTCTGGCTCCTGGTCGTTCTGGACGACCGGGCCGCGCTCAACCGCGCACGGCCCGGACAAGGGCATGCTGACGAAGCGCCGCGCGGGCCATATTCATCAACCTCCCCTGTCGCAGGAACGCGGCAAAGCCTATACCGGAACGGCTTTGCGGTGCCTTCGGCGGTCAGGGAATCCGGAAGCCGCGGAAGGTCACGTGCTTGCGGGTCTTGAAGCCGAGCCGTTCGTAGAGCGCGATCGCCTGGGTGTTCGCCTCGGCCACGTGCAGGAACGGGCGCTCGTCCCGGGCCGTGACGCGGGCCGCGAGCGCGCGGACCAGGCGGGCGGCGTGGCCGCGCCCGCGCGCCTCGGGGGCGGTGCAGACGGTGCTGATCTCCGTCCAGCCGGGAGGCCGGAGCCGTTCGCCCGCCATCGCCACCAGCACGCCGTTCTCGCGGACGCCCAGATAGGCGCCGAGTTCGCGGGTGCGCGGCCAGAACGGCCCCGGTCGGGTCCGCGCGACGAGGTCGAGCATCTCGGGCACGCTGTCCGCGCCCAGCTCCACCACGCCGGTGCCGGCCTCGCCGCCGCCGGACCAGACCATCTGCCGGCCTTCGAGGACGAAGACCGGCTCCCAGTCCGGCGGCGGGACCGCGGGGCTGCTGAACATGTCGGCGAGTTCGCCCCGGCCCAGCAGTTGAGCGAGATCGGCCCACTCCGCCGGGTCCGGGTCGGTGGACACCGTCGAGAAGGTCGCGACTCCCGGCAGGTAGGTCGCGGCCCGGCCGAGGCGGCGGGCGAGGTGCGCGTGGCGGCCGCGGAGCGACTCGCCCACAGGGTCGTCGAGCACCACGTCGCCGAGGTCCACCACCGTGCATTACCTCTCAGGACGTGCGTGCAGATCAGCGCCCTGGATGCTACTGCCTTGGGCTACTTCGAGGGGATGTAGGGCGGGGCGACGCCCCAGCCCCAGTGGGGCATGGGGGCTTCGAGGGGCGGCTCGGCGCCCGGCTGGGAGTTGGCGAGGGCGATGCGCGTGCCCCACTCGATGTAGGACGCGAACGCGGCGCGGAACTCCGGGTCGTCCGGGAGGCCGACCTCGTCCGCCGCGTCCATGAGGAGCGAGACCCAGCGGCGGCGCTGCGCCTCGGTGATGGACCTGCCGAGGTGGTGCCGCACCATGGAGTGGTAGCCGCCGCGCTCGCGGCTGTAGCGCTCGGGTCCGCGGAAGACCTCGCCGAGCCACGCCGCGACCCACTTCGGGTGGTCCGGGGCCATGTGCTCGAAGAGGGGGCGGAGCAGGTCGTCCTTGAGGACGTTCGTGTAGAAGTGCTCGGTGAGCCGCTCCAGCGCCTCGCTCCCGCCCGCCCAGTCGTACATGGTCGGGACGGACGACCCGGCGCCGCGCACGGCCGTCCGCTCGTAGTGCCGCATCTCCTCGATCCGCTGGACGTACGGCTTGATCTCGGCGAAGAACGCGGGGAAGTGCTCGCCGCCCCGGAAGCCGCGCATGTGGTCGTCGGCCGACGTCCAGCAGATGCGCAGGATGTAGGACGACGGCTCGTCGACGCACCTGGACAGCTCGTAGTCGACGCACTGCGGCGCCGCGGCGAGGGGGACGGCGGCCCGCGCGTAGGCGGCCTCGAACTCCTCGGCGTCCCCCGGATCGATGCTGTAGCGGATGTACTCGACGATCATTGGCGCCCCCAGGCTGCTTCCGGTCGGGCTATCACTGTAATCCTGTAATCACCCGACCGGAAGCGAAAACGATCAATCCTGGGCGGAGGAGCGGCGCAGCCAGGCGACGGTGCCGGCCGCGGCCGCGAGGACCAGGGCGATCAGGCCGATCCAGAGCCACCCCGACGAGCCGCCCGAATCCCCGGTGCCGGCGACGGCCGTCCGGGACGGCGCCGGTGTCGCGGGCTGGGCGGCACCTGTCGAGCCCCGCACGGTGAACGTGTAGGTGCCCTCGACCGGATGGCCGTCCGACGCCACGACGCGCCAGCCCACCGTGTACTCGCCGTTGGGCAGCTTGCCGTTCACCGCCTGGGTGACCTTGTTGTCGACCGCCTGCGCCGACCCGGCCTGGTACTGCTTGCGCGACGCGTCGGTCACGACCACGCGCGGCAGCCGCACCGGATCCGTGTACGTCAGGACGATCTGGGACGGGGGCGCGACCGCCGAGCCCTTCGCCGGGCTCGCCGACGCCAGCGCGGTGTGCGCCGACGCCGGGACCGCGGTCGTCGCCAGGACCGCCGCGAGAACCGCGGAGCCGGCGGCCCCGCGCAGCACCGCCCGGATCATGCCCGGCTCCGCGCCCGGGTCAGGCCGTAGGCCCCGACCGCGATGCCGGCCACGCCGACCGCGATGCCGATGCCGCCGAGCAGCCGGGCCGTCCCGTCGTCGGGCGACGCGGACGACGCCGCAGCGGCGGGCTTCACCTGGGCGGTCAGGCCGGTGGCGGTCAGCGAGCCCTTGGGGAGGAGCTTGAGCACCGGCGAGGGGTGCTCCGGCTCGTTCGCCCCCTCGGCGGGTGGCTGGTCCCACTTGACGACCTCGCCGCCGGAGTAGGTCTGGTCGGCCTTGAAGACGAGCCGGTCTGTGTCGGTCGGCAGCGGCCCCATCGAGACGTCGAACTCCTCGAACCGGCCCGGCTCGATCCGGCCGCCGGTCCAGGTGATCTTCGTGACGGCCTCGGTCAGCTCGCCGCCCTCCGTCTTCACGGGCTTCGGCAGCTTGGACTTCTCCACCTTCACCGTCCAGCCGGGCGTCGGCCGGACCGACACCGACGACAGCGGGTGGTCGACCGGCAAGTTCACCACGAGCTTGGTGGTGGACGCGTCGTCGCGCTCGTTCGGCACGCGGAACGAGACCTTGGTGTACGAGCCCTGCTCGGCGGTCTTGGGGTTGACGCTGACGTGCGCGGACGCCGCCGCGGCCAGGCCGATCACGGACAGTGCGGCGAGGGACGCGACCGCGCCGGCGCGCCGGGCATGCGGAAGGAAGGGCATTGCGGAACTCCGTTCGAGTCGTACGGGAACGACCGGGCGCCGCGAGTCGGCGTCCGGTGGCGTACGGCGCTCCGCTCAGAGGTGAGCGAGCGCCCTCGAACGCGGCGGGGGACCCCGCCGGACGACCTGGTGCCGCAGGACCCGCCCCAGGGCCGTGACAGTGTCCGCCGCCGACTCGGTCCGGCAGGGGCTCACTGGAGGCTCGGCCGGTTCGACGGCGAGCAGAGCCAGCAGCAGCCGGATCGGGCGGTCCGCGAAGGCGGCGACCCGCCGGGCGAGTGACCACGCGGCCCGCTCGCCTCGTCGCAGCCACCATGCGGCCACCAGCGCGGCCGTGCAGTGCGCGAGCGTCATGACCAGGCCGTTCCCGCCATGCGCGGTGGGGAGCGCGACGGGTTCCATGGCGCCCGTCATGGCGGCGTGAGTCTCGGGCATGGTGTGGGCCGCCGGGGCGGTGGCCGCCGTGAACAGCGTGTGCAGGGCGAACTGCCCGCCGAGGAGCCCGCCCAGGATCGTCGCGAGCGAGCGCTCGTGGCCCGCCAGCATCAGCGTCACGCCCAGGACGGCCCCGAATCCCATGATCGCCGCCCAGGGCGGCACCGCCGCGCCGCCCGCCAGGACGTGCCCGAGGATCGCGAGCGTGGCGCACACGGTGGCGAACACCACCGCGCGCGCGGCCCGGAACAGCGGCTGCGACGCATGGGGGATCATGACGCTGACCATCGTCCCACCCGCGGTGCGGGATGCGCAGCCGACCCCGGACACCGCGCCGACACGCCCAACATCTTGGGCTTGTGCGTTGATCGTCAACTAGATGTAGGGTTCAACCCCGTGCTGGTCCGCCCCCGCCGTTTCGCGGCGGGGGCGGCGTGAGAGGGAACCCGGTGGGAGTCCGGGACTGCCCCGCAGCGGTGAGCGGGAACGACCGCCGTCATCGAGCACTGGGCCGAAGGGCCTGGGAAGCGACGGCCAGTAGGACGCCTCGGGAGAGGCGGCGCCCGCGAGTCCGAAGACCTGCCCGCACGCGAGGCCGGGCGACCGGCCTCATTTTCGGGGGTCCGGGTCCGTCCCGGATCGACACGTCCAGGCCTCGCGGGTGGGCCGGGGGCGGAGCGCGGCCTGCCGCCGCGCGCCGTTCGCATGCCTTCGCGAGGCGGCTTGCGAGGGGAGAAGCACGTGACACAGGCTCTGGCCGCGCCGCCGGCGGAGATCACGGCCGAGGTCGAGGCGGCCTGCGAGGCGGTACCGGGGGTCGAGGCCGGCCGGGTGCTGGCCGCGGTCCGGTCCGCGGACGGCCTCGACGCGATGGCGCTGCGGGACCTCGCGATCGGGGAGGCCGCCGCGCTCATCCCCGCCGAGCCCGGATACTCCAGGGTCGCCGCGCGCCTGCTCGGCGGCCGGATCCGGGACGAGGCCGCGGCCGCGGGCGTCCGCACGTTCGCCGAGTCGGTCGCCGCCGCGCACCGCGAGGGGCTCCTGGCGGACGACCTGGCCGCCTTCGTCGCCGCCAACGCCGCCCGGCTCGACGCGCTCATCGACGAGAGTTCGGGGGGCGTGGGAGAACGTCCCGCCTCGGAAGGCGCGTTCGGGGCCGATGACCGGTTCGAGTACTTCGGGCTTCGCACCGTCTACGACCGTTACCTGCTGAGGCATCCGACGTCGCGACTCGTCCTTGAGCGACCGCAGCACTTCTTCTTGCGGGTGGCCTGCGGGCTCGTATTTCCCGACGCGGTCGGGCCGGGGGGTGTGGGGGGTCGGCCCCCCACGGGCGACACAGTCCCCGACGAAGTCGGGCCGGGGGGTGTGGGGGGTCGGCCTCCCACAGGCGACACGGCCGTGGATGAGGCCGCCGAGCTGTACGGGCTGCTCAGCACGCTGTCGTACCTGCCCAGCTCGCCGACGCTGTTCAACTCCGGGGCCCGCCGCCCGCAGCTCTCCTCGTGCTTCCTGCTCGACTCGCCGCGCGACGAGCTGGAGTCGATCTACGACCGGTACGGCCAGGTCGCGCGGCTCAGCAAGTACGCGGGCGGCATCGGCATCTCCTGGACGCGGGTCCGGTCGCGGGGCTCGCTGATCCGGGGCACCAACGGGCACTCCAACGGGATCGTCCCGTGGCTGCGCACGCTCGACTCGTCCGTGGCCGCGGTCAACCAGGGCGGCCGCCGCAAGGGCGCGGCGTGCGTCTACCTGGAGCCGTGGCACGCCGACGTCGAGGAGTTCCTGGAGCTGCGCGACAACACCGGCGAGGACGCGCGCCGCACCCACAACCTCAACCTGGCCAACTGGATCCCGGACGAGTTCATGCGCCGCGTCGAGGCCGACGGGACGTGGTCGCTGTTCGACCCGAAGGAGGTCCCCGAGCTGACCGACCTGTGGGGCGACGAGTTCGACGAGGCGTACCGGGCGGCGGAGCGGGAGGGGCGGTTCGTCCGGCAGATCCCGGCCCGCAAGCTGTACGGGCGGATGATGAGGACTCTCGCCGAGACCGGCAACGGGTGGATGACGTTCAAGGACGCCGCCAACCGCGCCTGCAACCAGACCGCCGAGCCCGGCAAGGTCGTCCACCTGTCGAACCTCTGCACGGAGATCCTGGAGGTGACGGGCGACGGCGAGGCGGCCGTCTGCAACCTCGGATCGGTGAACCTGGCCGCGCACGTGGGGCCGTCCGGCGTCGACTGGGAGCGGCTCCGCTCGACGGTCCGCACCGCCGTCCGGTTCCTGGACCGCACCATCGACCGCGGCTTCTACCCCACGCCCGAGGCGGAGAAGGCGAACCGCAAGTGGCGGCCGGTCGGGCTCGGCGTGATGGGGCTCGCGGACGTGTTCTTCACGCTCCGCCTGCCGTTCGACTCGGACGAGGCGCGCGAGCTGTCGACGCGCATCGCCGAGGAGATCGCGCTGGCCGCCTACAACGCGTCCGCCGACCTCGCCGCCGCCCACGGGCCGCTGCCCGCCTACGGCATGACCCGCACCGCGCGCGGCAAGCTCCACCTGGACCACTTCCCTGACGCGGCGCCGTCCCGTCCCGCCGACTGGGACGCCCTTCGCGCCCGGGTCGCGGAGGTGGGCCTGCGCAACTCGCTGCTCGTCGCGATCGCGCCGACCGCGACGATCGCGTCCATCGCGGGCTGCTACGAGTGCATCGAGCCGCAGGTGTCCAACCTGTTCAAGCGCGAGACGCTGTCCGGCGAGTTCCTGCAGATCAACCGCTACCTGGTCGAGGACCTGAAGTCGCTCGGGCTGTGGACGCCGGCGGTCCGCGAGGCGGTCAAGAAGGCGAACGGGTCCGTCCAGGGGCTCGTCGACCTGCCGGAGGAGATGCTGTCGCTCTACCGGACGGCCTGGGAGCTGCCGCAGAAGGCGCTCATCGACCTCGCCGCCGCCCGCACCCCGTACATCGACCAGTCGCAGTCGCTGAACCTGTTCATGGAGACGCCGACGATCGGCAAGCTCTCCTCGATGTACGCCTACGCGTGGCGGGCCGGGCTCAAGACGACCTACTACCTGCGGTCGCGTCCGGCGACGCGGATCGCGCAGACGACGGTCGCCGCGGCCGTGTGCTCCCTGGAGAACCCCGAGACCTGCGAGGCGTGCCAGTGAACGAGCGAGCGGAGGGACGGGGCATGCTCCTCGACCCCGGCATGGACCTGACCCTGCGGCCCATGCGCTACCCGGACTTCTACGAGCGGTACCGGGCCGCGATCCGCAACACCTGGACGGTGGAGGAGGTCGACCTCGCCTCCGACCTGGCGGACCTCGCCCGGCTCACGCCCGCCGAGCTGCACCTCGTCAACCGGCTCGTCGCGTTCTTCGCCACCGGCGACTCGATCGTGGCGAACAACCTGGTGCTCAACCTCTACAAGCACGTGAACGCGCCGGAGGCCCGGCTCTACCTGTCGAGGCAGCTATATGAGGAGGCCGTGCACGTACAGTTCTACCTGACCCTCCTGGACACCTATCTGCCCGATTCGGACGAGCGCGCCAAGGCGTTCGCGGCGATCGAGCACATCCCGTCCATCCGGTCCAAGGCGGAGTTCTGCTTCCGATGGATCGACTCGCTCGGCTCCCTGGACGAGCTCCGCACCGCCGCAGACCGCAGGGCGTTCCTGCTGAACCTCATCTGCTTCGCGGCCTGCATCGAGGGGCTGTTCTTCTACGGCGCGTTCGCCTACGTCTACTGGCTCCGGTCGCGGGGCCTGCTGAACGGCCTCGCGTCCGGGACCAACTGGGTCTTCCGGGACGAAAGCATGCACATGGACTTCGCCTTCTCGGTGGTCGACACCGTCCGGGCCGAGGAGCCCGCGCTTTTCGACGCCGAGCTGACGGCCCAGGTCACCACGATGATGGAGGAGGCCGTCCAAGCGGAGCTGGCGTTCGCCCGCGACCTGTGCGGGGACGGTCTGCCCGGCATGAGCGCCGGCGACATGCGCGCCTACCTCGAATACGTCGCGGACCAGCGGCTCGTCCGGCTCGGCCTGCCGGCCCGCTACGGCACCGCGAACCCGTTCGCGTTCATGGAGTTGCAGGACGTCCAGGAGCTGTCGAACTTCTTCGAAAGGCGCGTTTCGGCCTACCAGATCGGGGTCGAGGGGACGGTCGCGCTCGACGAGGCGTTCTGAACCTTCCAGAACGGGCAGTCGTTGAACGGTAAAGACCAGCCCGAGGAGGAAGAACGTGCCGCTCATGGACAAGATCATGCGGTTCGCCCGCAGCCCGCAGGGGCGCAAGGCGCGGGCGCGGGCGGAACGGCTCGCCCGGGACCCCCGCACCCAGGCCAAGATCCGCGGACTGCTGTCACGAGGTCGCGGCGGTGGAGGCCGCCGCCGCTACTGAGCACCGGCCGACCACCCGATACCGAGCACCGGACCCGTCCCCGCCCCGGGGGCGGGTCCCGCTCGTATTGCGCACTGGACGTAACTGCAACTCGTTTGCAATAGTGGCCGCATGGCCGACTACACGCTTCCCGACCTGCCCTACGACTACGCCGCCCTGGAGCCGGCGATCACCGGCGAGATCCTGGAGCTGCACCACTCCAAGCACCACGCCGCCTACGTCAAGGGCGCCAACGACACGCTGGAGAGGCTCGCCGAGGCGCGCGACAAGGAGCAGTTCGGCGGGCTGGTCGGCCTGGAGAAGACGTTCGCGTTCAACCTCTCCGGCCACGTCCTGCACTCGATCTTCTGGGACAACCTGTCGCCGGACGGCGGCGACCGCCCAGACGGGGACCTCGCGGCGGCCATCGACGAGCACTTCGGGACGTTCGAGGCGTTCCAGAAGCAGCTCACGGCGGCGACCTCCACCGTGCAGGGCTCCGGCTGGGGCGTCCTCGCGTGGGAGCCCCTCGGCGGGCGCCTCGTCGTCGAGCAGGTCTACGACCACCACGGCAACGTCGGCATGAGCACGACCCCGCTGCTGGTCTTCGACGCCTGGGAGCACGCCTACTACCTGCAGTACCGCAACGTCCGCCCGGACTACGTGGAGAAGCTCTGGTCGCTCGTGAACTGGACGGACGTGAAGGCCCGCTTCGACGCGGCCCGCACGCCGTCCGGTGCCGCCGCGGCCCGATAGACGGCGGCGTCCGCGCGGCGCCGCTGAGAGGCGGCGTTCACCTGGCCGGGATCGTGCTCAGAACCTTTCCTCGCGGCCTGGTGAACGCCGCTTCCGCCTTGCGGGCACGCACCCTGCCGGTCGCACCGCACCGTTGGGCGCGCGCACTCGCGCACCCGGCTGACATTTTGCACGGTCACCGTTATGACCGGCCGATGCGGCGCCGCCCAGGACCCGCCCCTTACTCTTCTCCCCATGACCGGCGAGTACCTGTACTGGGAGAATGTCCCCACGCGGTGGAAGGACAACGACGTCTACGGGCACGTCAACAACGTCGTCCACTACTCGCTGATGGACACCGTCATTAACGAGTGGATGATCCGGACCGCCGGCTTCGACCCCGCGACCTCCGGTTCGATCGCGCTCTGCGTGGAGTCCCACTGCGAGTACAAGGCCGAGGTCTCGTTCCCCGACATGATCCGCGTGGGGCTCCGCGTCGGGAAGCTCGGCCGCTCCAGCGTCCGGTGGGAGATCGGCATGCTGCGCGGGTCGGACGGCGCGCTCGTCGCCGAGGGCCACTTCGTGCACGTCTTCGTCGACCGGGACACCCGCCGCCCGGTCGAGATCACCGGAGCGGTCCGCACCGAGATGCAGAAGCTGCTCGCCTCATGACCGCGACCCGCGCCGCCGTCCTCGTCGAGTCGGGACGCCCCGCCCCCTACGCCGCGTCCCGTCCCCTGGAGATCGCCGACCTGCGCCTGGACCCGCCCGGCCACGGCGAGCTGCTGGTCCGGATCGGCGCCGCCGGCCTCTGCCACTCCGACCTGTCCGTCATCAACGGGTCGAGGCCGCGCCCCCTCCCGATGGCCCTCGGGCACGAGGCCGCGGGCGAGGTGGTCGAGACCGGGCCCGGTACCGAGTTCGCCCCCGGCGACCACGTCGTCCTCGCGTTCGTCCCGGCCTGCGGGCACTGCGAGCGCTGCGTCGCCGGACGCCCCGCCCTGTGCGGACCGGGCGCCCAGGCCAACGGCGCCGGAACCCTGCTCGGCGGCGGCAGGCGGTTCCGGGCCCCGGACGGCACCCGCCCGAACCACCACCTCGGCGTCTCGGCGTTCTCCGAGTACACCGTCGTCTCGGCGCGGTCCGCCGTGAAGGTCGACCGCGACCTGCCCTTCGACATCGCCGCGCTGTTCGGCTGCGCCGTCCTCACCGGGGCCGGCGCCGCCCTCCACAGCGCCGCCGTCGCCCCGGGCGACACCGTCGCCGTCTTCGGCCTCGGCGGCGTCGGCCTGTCCGCCGTCCTCGCCGCCAAGGCCGCCGGAGCCTCCACCGTCCTCGCCTTGGACGTCGTCGCCCACAAGCGCGACCTCGCCGAGCGCCTCGGAGCCCGGCCCGTCGCGGGCGGCCCGGACGCCGTCGAGGCGGTCCGCGACCTCACGTCCGGCGGCGCGGAGAAGGTCATCGAGACGACGGGCGTCGTCGCCGTCCTCGAACAGGCCTACGCCGCCACCCGCCCCGGCGGCACGACCGTCACGGTCGGCCTCCCCGCCCCCGGCGCGCCGCTGTCCCTGCCCGCGCTCAGCCTCGTCGCCGAGGAGCGGACCCTGCGCGGCAGCTACCTCGGCTCGTGCGTCCCCAGGCGCGACGTCCCCCGCTTCATCGGCCTTTACCGCGACGGCTCCCTCCCCGTGGACGCCCTCCTCAGCGGCCGTCTTCCCCTCGACGCCGTCAACGAGGGCTTCGACCGCCTCCACACCGCCGAGGCCGTCCGCCAGCTGATCACGTTTCCTTGAAGAAACAGACTCGCGTGTTAACGTCTTGATTCACCAGAAGGCGAGCGATGCGGGCGTGGATGAGCACTCGGCATGGCAGCGGGCGCAGGCAGCCCAGGAACGCCCATCGGCCCCCTTCGCGAAAACGCTGGTACCAGCAGCCGTTCGCCTGGTTATCGCTCATCGTCATGGCCGTGACCGCCGCCTATTTCCAGGACACGCTCCGAGCGGTGGGCGAAGGCTGGCTGACGCCCGGGGAGGTGGCCGACTCGGTCTCGGCGGGCGAGGCGATCCGGGTCGTCGACGTCTACCATGACCTCGACGCCGGCAACGACGTTCTCGTGCCGGCGCGAAAGGGCGGCGGAGACGCGCTCCCCGGCGGTGCGGCGCCGCCGGACTCGCTGACCGACGAGTGGCTGGCCGCGCACGGCGCGATCGACGTCGGCACCTCCCGCTGGGAGATCACCGTCGAGACCCGCCGGAACGAGGACGTGGAGATCGTGGACGTCCGCCCGGTCATGGCCGGCGGGCGGTGCGGCCCGGCGCCGTCGGGCGCGCTCATCGAGAACCCGAGCGCGGGGGCGGGCGACAAGATCGCGCTCTTCCTCGTGGTCGACGGCCCGCGCCCGCGCCCGGTCTTCCAGCGGAACGAGGACGGAAGGCTCTCCCCGTTCTTCGTCGGCCCCAAGGCGCAGCGGCTGACCCTGGAGAAGGGCAAGAAGGAGACGCTCGCGATCGTGGCGACCATCGGGCGTCCAGGTAGGCCCGCGTCCAAGGAGGGGCCGTACTGCCAGTGGAGCGTGCAGGTCGACTACATCGCGGGCGGCGGGCGCCACCAGATGTCGATCAGGGCTCCGGGGAACCGGCTGTTCGCGCTGACCGGCAGGCTCGCCGACGTCGCGCGGTACCAGGCGGTGTTCATGGACGGGCTGAACTGCCAGAGGCAGCACTACACGAAGGTGCCGGCGGCCAAGTACGCGAAGCTGCTCAAGGAGTCGTCTCCGGCTCCGCCGAAGTGTCCGTAGCTCCGGCCGCGCCGAGGAATCGGCTTCTCCGGTAGGAGAACGCGACGGCCAGGCCGACGAGCCACCCCCAGACGGCGCCGAACCGCATCGCGAACGGCAGGATGAGCGTCACCTGCGTCCCGAAACCGATGCTGCTCCCGTAGGTCACGCGGGACAGCGCGGCATGGAAGAGCCCGGTCAGGGCACCGGTGAGAACGGTGAGCGACCATCCGAAGAGGAACGCCTGCAGGGTGCCGTGTCGAGCCCCTGGCTCCATCCGGGAGACGACCCACCACAGCAGCAGCCACAACAGCGCGATGAAGACGAGCGCCACGGCGGTCGACACCGGCCAACTCTCCTTGAGGCCGGAGTAGAACATGAACCTCTCGCCGTCCTTTGGGGCGAGCCAGTCGTCGACCGCGTTCGGCGGCGGTTTCGGTCGCAGCCTCGGATAGAGCGAGATGTTCGACAGCGCTTCCGGCAGCGAGACCCGGCCGTCGTCCGAGGAGATGAATGTGGTGGCGCCGCCGAGGAAGGCCAGGCACACCGCGGGAATGATGCCGACCGTGGCGATGTGGCGCGCCCGCCCCGGCAGGTCGCTGACAGCCCCCGCGAGCACGTCGGGGACGTGGTCGGGCCGTCTCGCCCGCCAGACGCGGTGCGCCAGGTAAAGTCCTGCCAGCGGGACCCCGGTCCACAGGGCCATGCCGACACCGGCGAACAGCGCGTCGGAGGGCCAGAAGTGGCGGTCCCATCGCGTGTCGATCACGATCGCCAGGGAGACGCCCGGCGGGTCGCCGAGCCCGTCGAGGATCACGATCGTCAGCGCCGCCACCTCGCCGGCTCCGAAGGCCAGCATCACCGCGCTCGTCCAGCGGAGGACGGCCCCGGCGATACCCGTCCTCGCCGTGAGGGAGCGTGCGACGAGATAGACGAGCGCGGTGGTCAGCAGGTAGACGCCGAACCGCAGCGGCCAGATCCACGGCCGCAGATGGGGGCCGACGGAGTCGTGCGGCGTCAGCGGAGCGAAGAAGGAGAAGACCCTGGCGATGGGGTCGTCGCCGTAGCGGAAGGCGGTCAGGTACGGCGGGATGTGGGCGGCCGTGTCCCACTGGGTGATCGATAAGAACACTGCGGCGATGACCGCCGCCGCGATGCTCCAGGCCCGTCCCATGCCCGGGCTTCAGGCGAGGACGTGGGTGGTGAGGAGCTGCTCGAAGTCCGCTTCGAAGGCCTCGTAGTGGGCGCGCAGGTCGGGCCCGGGCCAGTCGGGAGGCAGCAGTTCCGGGGGGAGGAGCGGGTCGTTCAGCAGGTGGCGCAGGATGGCCGCCGCGTAGGTGAAGCGCTCGGCGATCGAGGCGGCCTCGGCCAGGGCGGTGCGCAGGGCGTGGGCCTTGGCCGTCCAGGCGTCGAGGTCCCACAGGGACGCGGCCAGGGCGGCGGGGTCGCCCTCGGGACGGCCGGTGAGGAAGGTGCACTGGCGCAGGACGGGCTCGGGCCGCGGGCGGGTCACGTTCGCCGGGCGCAGCCAGGTGCCCTCCCGCAGTTCGGCCAGCCGCATGGTCGACATCGCCTGCCGCAGCGCCGCGCGGTCGGCGGCGGGACGGCGCTCGGCGGTGATGACGGCGATCTCCCAGCCGCCGTCCCAGGGGCGGGTCGGGGGGAGGCGGGCCTCGTCCTGGCGGGCCTGGCGGGCGAGGAGGCGCTCGGTGAGGGCGTACATGCCGCCGGACTGGACGAGGTCGCCGGCGGCGACCATGCGCGAGAGCGCCACCCGGATCGTCCCCTCCGCGATGCCGAACAGCTCGCCGACGCGGACGAGGTACCGGGCCGGGAGCCGGGGCGGGTGGACGCCCAGCAGGGTGCTCAGGACGACGGACCGAGCGGTGAGCGGGCGAATCTCCAGGCTGTCCATGGCTGGTCGTGACCCTACCGGGGACCCGGGGTGGCCCCGTCCTCAGATTACAGTCTTTCCGTCGCGTGAGAGCTAAGTGTAATGTCGAGCCATGGCGTCCTACCTCATCGAGTCGTTCGACCGGCTGCCGTTCGGGGGCGCGGAGAAGGCGCGCCGGTACGCGACCGAGCGCTACCGAGGCGCGGTCGGCCGCAACTGGTACGACTGCGACCCCACGCTTCGGTTCCTCATGCGGCGGCACCTGGGAGAGGGTTTCGGCTGGGCCGAGCCCCGGCTCAGGGACATGGGCGCGCTGATGGGCGGGCCGATCGCCGGGCGGGCCGAGGAGACCGACCGCAACCCGCCCCGCCTGGAGAAGTACGACCGGTGGGGACGCGACATCAGCGAGGTCGTGATGCCGCCCTCGTTCGAGGCGGCGCGCCGGGACATCGTGGCGACGTCGTTCACCCGGCCCGGTTTCGTCGCCGAGGCGAAGCGCGCCGGCGTCGACCCCGCGCCGATGGGCGTGGCGTGGAGCTACCTGCTCGACCAGGCCGACATCGGCATGGCGTGCGCGCTCGGCACCGGCGGCGACATGGTCGTGGGGCTGACGGAGATGTTCGCACCGGACGACGTCAAGGCGCGGGTGCGGGAGCTGTTCGCGGCCGGGGAGATGTCCGGCGAGGCCGCACAGATGCTCACCGAGCGGTCGGGCGGCTCGGACCTCGGCGCGCTGGAGTCGACCGCGTCGCGGGAGGGTGACGCCTGGCGCCTCAACGGGTTCAAGTGGTTCGCGTCCAACGCCAACGGCTCGGCGTTCGTGGTGCTGGCCAAGCCGGAAGGCGCCGTGGACGGCGTCCGGGGCATCGCGCCGTTCCTCGTCCTGCGGGAGCGGCGGGACGGCTCGCGCAACGGCGTCCGGATCCGGCGGCTCAAGGACAAGCTCGGCACGCGCTCGGTGGCGTCGGCCGAGATCGAGTTCACCGACGCGGAGGCGTTCCTGCTGGCCCCGGCGTCGAGCGCGGGCGAGGGCGGGGACGGCAAGGGCCTCGCCCGCATGATGGAGCTGACGAACGGCGCCCGGCTCGGCATCTCCATGATGGGCCTCGGCTGTGCGCGGCGGGCCCTCGTCGAGTCGCTCTGCTACGCGCGGGCCCGCGAGGCGTTCGGCGCGCCGCTGGGGGCGCAGCCGCTCATGCGCCGCAAGCTCGCCGAGCTGATCGTGGAGACCGAGGCCGTGCAGGCGCTCGTCTTCGACGGGTACCTGGGACGCCCCCGGCTGCGCCTGGGGGCCGCGCTCATCAAGCTGCGGGCCGCCCGGCTGGGCGTGACGGCCGCGAGCGACGCCATCGAGATCCACGGCGGGAACGGCTACATCGAGCAGTGGCCGGTCGCGCGGATCCTCCGGGACGCGCAGGTCAACCCCATCTGGGAGGGCGGCGACAACATCCTGTGCCTGGACGTCCGCCGCGCGATCGAGCGGCAGAACGCCCATGAGCCGTTCCTCGAACGGCTCGCCCAGGCCGTCGAGCAGGCGCCTGGCGGGGACGACGAGACGGCCGCGCTGGTCGGGCAGAGCATCGGGCATCTCCGCGAGGCCATAGAGAAGTGGCGCGGGCTCGACAGGACCGTGGCCGAAGCCCGCCTCTACCCGCTCGCCCAGTACATGGCCGACGTGTACGCGGCGGCGCTGCTGCTGGAGCAGGCCGGGTGGGAGCGCGCCGATTCCGGCACGGACCGCAAGGCGCTGGTCGCGCGCCTCTACGCTCGGAGCCACCTCGCCGACCCCGGCCCGCTGCGGGGCATCGACGCCCCGGCGGACGATCTCGAGCGCTTCGAGGACCTGGCGGACGGCGCGTTCACCGGCGACTAGGAGGCTGCGCGTGGCGGTACGGATCGAGCGGGACGGCCCGGTGACCACGGTGGTGATGTCGCGCCCCGCGACGCGCAACGCGGTGGACGGCGCGACGGCGCGCGAGCTGGCAGCGGCGTTCCGCGAGTTCGACGCGGACGACGGCGCGAGCGTCGCCGTCCTGTGGGGCGAGGGCGGGACGTTCTGCTCCGGCGCCGACCTCACGTCGGTCGGCACCGACCGCGGCCCGCGCCTCGACCCGCCCCCGGCCGACGCGCCGCTCGGCTGCACGCGGATGCGCCTGTCGAAGCCGGTCATCGCGGCGGTCGCGGGCCATGCCGTCGCCGGCGGCCTGGAGCTGGCGCTGTGGTGCGATCTGCGCGTCGTGGAGGAGACGGCCACGTTCGGGGTCTACTGCCGGCGCTGGGGCGTCCCGCTCGTCGACGGCGGGACGGTCCGGCTCCCGCGGCTGATCGGCGCGAGCCGCGCCATGGACCTGATCCTCACCGGACGGCCCGTGGACGGGCGGGAGGCGTTCGAGATCGGCCTCGCCAACCGGCTCGTCCCGCTGGGGAAGGCGCGGGAGGCGGCCGAGGAGCTGGCGGCCGAGCTGGCCCGGTTCCCGCAGGCCTGCCTCCGGGGCGACCGGCTGTCGGCGCTGGAGGCGGAGGGCCTGTCCGAGGACGAGGCGATCGCCGCCGAGTACCGGCACGGCCTCGGCTCCATGGAGGACGCGGTCAAGGGCGCCGGGAGGTTCGCGAGCGGCCGCGGCCGCCACGGAGACTTCACCGACATCTGAGCCGCGTGCCCGTTCTGTGGCCCCGCGCCCGTTTGGACCCCGTGTTCGCCCCGCGGGCCCGTGCGCCATCGGCCCGTAGGTCGTTGACCGAATGCGATTCGGGCCCGTAGGTTCCTGGTGGGCGGCCGCCGTGACCGAGGAGTGAAGCGCTGATGCTGACCCTGGACGAGGCGGGCCTGGCGCTCGCCGACCCGAAGGCCTACGCCGATGACCGGCGGTTCCACGACTCCCTCGCGCTGCTGCGCCGCGAGTCCCCGGTGCACTGGGTGGAGGCCCCCGACTACACCCCGTTCTGGGGGATCACCAGGCACGAGGACGTCCTGGAGATCGAGCGCAACCACGAGATCTTCCTGAACGCGCCGCGCCCGCTGCTCGGCACCGCCGAGTTCGACGAGCTGAACCGGCAGCGCGCCGAGCAGGGCATCGCGCTGCGCACGCTCATCCACATGGACGACCCCGACCACCGGGTCGTCCGGGCGATCGGCGCCGACTGGTTCCGGCCCCGCGCGATGCGGGCCCTGGAGCCGCGCGTCCGCGAGCTGGCGAAGCGGTACGTCGACCGGATGGTGGACCTCGGCGGCGAGTGCGACTTCGCGCGCGAGGTCGCCGTCCACTTCCCGCTCTACGTGATCCTGTCGCTGCTCGGCCTGCCGGAGAGCGACTTCGACCGCATGCTGAAGCTGACGCAGGAGCTGTTCGGAGGCGACGACGACGAGCTCCAGCGGGGCACGACCAACGAGGAGAAGCTCCAGGTCCTGCTCGACTTCTTCGCCTACTTCCAGGGCCTGACGGAGGAGCGCCGCAAGCACCCGACCGACGACCTCGCCTCCGCCATCGCGAACGCGCGCATCGACGGCGAGCCGCTGAACGACTTCGACACCGCGTCCTACTACGTCATCATCGCGACGGCCGGGCACGACACGACCAGCGCGACGATCTCCGGCGGCCTGCACGCCCTCGTCGAGCACCCCGACCAGCTCAAGCGGCTCCAGGACGAGCCGGAGCTGATGCCGCTCGCCGTGGACGAGATGATCCGCTGGGTCACCCCGGTCAAGGAGTTCATGCGCACCGCCGCGCGGGACTACGAGCTGCGCGGCACCACCATCCGCGAGGGCCAGGCGGTGCTGCTGTCCTACCCGTCCGCGAACCGGGACGAGGACGCCTTCGACGACCCGTTCCGCTTCGATGTCGGGCGCGACCCGAACAAGCACCTGGCGTTCGGCTTCGGCGTCCACTACTGCCTGGGCGCGGCGCTGGCCCGCATCGAGGTCCGCGCCTTCTTCGAGGAACTGCTGCCCCGCCTCGGCTCCATCGAGCTCGCCGGAGCGCCCGAGAGCATCGCCACCACCTTCGTCGGCGGCCTCAAGCGCCTCCCCATCCGCTACTCCCTCGCCTAAGGAACCCCTGGTGCAGATCGAAGCCGCGGTGCTGCGCGCCGCAGACGCCCCCTACACGATCGAGTCGCTCGACCTCGCCGACCCGGGCCCCGGCGAGGTCCTCGTCAAGGTCGCGGGCGCGGGGATGTGCCACACCGACATGCTCGGACGCATCCCCGGTGACCTGATCACCAAGCCGGTCGTCCTCGGGCACGAGGGCTCCGGCGTGGTCGAGGCGGTCGGCCCCGGCGTCACCGGCCTCGCCGTTGGCGACCACGTGGTCATGTCGTTCGACTCGTGCGGGACGTGCGAGAACTGCCGCGCGGCCAAGCCCGGCGCCTGCCCCCAGATGACCGCGCTCAACATGCTCGCGATGCCGCTGGACGGCACGCCCCGCGCCACCGGCCCGGGCGGCGAGCCCGTCCACACGCGCTGGTTCGGGCAGTCGTCGTTCGCGAGCCACGCCCTCGGAACCGCGCGCAACGTCGTCCCGGTGACCAAGGACGTCCCCCTGGACGTGCTCGGGCCGCTCGGCTGCGGCGTGCAGACCGGGGCCGCCTCCATGCTGGTCTCGCTCGGCGTCCGCGCCGGCGACAGCGTCGCGGTCTTCGGCGCGGGCGCGGTGGGGCTGTCCGCGGTGATGGCCGCGCGGGTCGCGGGCGCCTCCGTGATCGTCGCGGTCGACCTGCACGAGTCCCGGCTCGACCTGGCCCGCGAACTCGGCGCCACGCACGCCCTGAACGGGGCGGACGACGACATCGCCGGACAGATCCGGGCGATCTCCGGCGGCGAGGGCGTGCAGTACGCGCTCGACTCGACGGCCGTCCCGGAGGTCGTCTCGACGGCGGTCGCGTCGCTGCGCACCACAGGCGTCTGCGGCCTGGTCGGCGTCGGCGCCGCCGAGTACCGGCTGGACGCCAACCTCCTGCTCATGGGGCGGACGGTCAAGGGCATCATCGAGGGCGACGCCGTCCCGCACACGTTCATCCCGCGGATGATCGAGCTGTGGCGGCAGGGCCGGTTCCCGTTCGACCGGCTCGTCGCCGCCTACCCGCTCGCCCAGATCAACGAGGCGGAGGCGGACACGACGTCCGGCAAGGTCGTCAAGCCCGTCCTGATCCCGTGAGCCCCTTCCCGGGGCCCTCGAAGTAGGCGGCGGTCTCGGCGTCCGCCGGGTAGTACGACTCGACGGCGACCTCGTCCAGCGTGATGTCCAGGGGGGTGCCGAACGTGGTGATGGTGGAGAACATCCGCAGTTCCCGCCCCCTGAAGCGGACGACCATCTGGATCGTGACATCGGCGCCGGCCGGCGCTTCCTCGGCTCCGGGCTCCAGCAGTTCCTCGTAGAGGGCGGCGAGCCCGGGGTCGGGGGCGGCGGCGAGCTGGCGCCTGACCCGGGAGCGGAACACCGCGCGCACGTCGGACAGGTTGACGACCAGGCGGGCGAGCCCGCGCGGGTCCAGGCCGAGCCGCAGCAGGTTGACCGGCGGCCGGAGCAGCTCGGGGTCGACCTCGGCGAGGAACGGCTCGATGGCGCGGTTGGTCATGACGATGTCCCACCGGCGGTCGAAGGCCAGCGCCGGGTACGGCTCGTGCGCGCGGAGCACGCGTTCGACCGCGTTCCGGGCGGCGGACAGCGCGTCGTCGTCGAGCGGCCGTTCGGAGTACCGGGGCGCGAATCCGGCCGCGAGCAGCAGCCGGTTGCGGTCGCGCAGCGGCACGTCGAGATGCTCCGCAAGCCGCAGGATCATGGCGGCGCTCGGGTTGGACCTGCCCGTCTCGACGAGGCTGACGTGCCGGGCGGAGACGTCGGCGGCGATCGCGAGGTCGAGCTGGCTGAGCCGCCGGCGATGCCGCCACTGCCGCAGGAGCTCCCCGACCGTGTGCACGGTCATCGAGCGTACTCATCGTGCGGCGGGACGCCATGAAATGGGACTTCATCGACAATCCGCCACGGTCGCGGAAACACTGCGCCCATGACCAACACCGCATTCCCGAACGACGCAGCGTCCCTGGCCAACAAGGAGATCGTCCAGCGGGCACTGTCGGAACTGATCACGACGGGCAGCACCGACGGGCTCCGGCCGCTGCTCAGCGACGGCTTCGTGCACCACCGGCCGGACGCGACCTCCTCGACCAAGACGGAATGGCTCGCCGCCGTGCAGGCGGCGCTCACCCCGCTCGCCGCCATGCAGGTCGAGATCCGCCACCTGCTGGCCGACGGCGACCACGTGGTCCTGCACACGCGGCGGCGGCTCCCGGACGGGCCGGAGATCGCGGTCGTCGACGTCTGGCGGGTCGAGGACGGGCTGATCGCCGAGGCCTGGGAGATCATCGAGCCGGTGGCCCGGGCGGCCGCCAACCTCACCTGGTGGGAGACCGCCGAAGCCTGACCGCACGCGTCCGACCGGGTCTCAGACGACGCGGTGGAGGAGGCCGTCGCCGCGCGCGAGGCGGCGGCAGTTCTCCGCGGCGACCGCGAAGTACCGGTCCCACGTCTCGCGGGTCAGCCACGCGACGTGCGGCATGACCGCGACAGTGTCGAGGGACAGCAGCGGGTTGCCGGCGTCGACGGGCTCCTTCTCGAAGACGTCCAGCCCGGCGCCGCCCAGGCGCCCCGATCTGAGCGCCGCCACCAGCGCCTGCTCGTCGATCACCGCGCCGCGCGCCGTGTTCACCACGATCGCACCCTCTGGCAGGAGCGCGAGCCTCTCGGCGTCGAGAAGATGACGGGTCTCGTCGGTCAACGGGATGTGCACGGACACGATGTCGCTGGCGCGCAGCAGGTCGTCCAGCTCCCGCCAGGCCGGGTCCTCGCGCCTGGGCCGCCGGGTCGTGTAGAGCACGGTCGCCCCGATCGCCTCCAGCATCCCGCGCAGCAGCGTCGCGATCTCGCCGCCGCCGAGGAGCCCGACCGTCCGTCCGGCCAGCTCGCCGCCCACCAGGGCCCGGTCGGCGGGCCAGCCCTCGCCGCGCCGCGTCCGGGCGTCGAACGGGACGACCCGCCGCAGCACCGCCAGCATCAGCAGCAGCGACGTCTCCGCCACCGCCTGCGCGTTGCGGCCCGGCATGTTCGCGACCGCGATCCCGCGCTCGGCCGCCGCGTCCAGGTCGATGGTGTTCACGCCGGTGCCGAGCTTCTGGATCAGCCGCAGCTTCGGCGCCCGGTCCATGTCGGCGGCCGTCACCGGGCGCAGCACGTGCCAGAGCACCTCGGTCCCGGGCAGCAGCTCGGCGAACCGGGCGTCGTCCTGCTCCGAACAGCTCACGATGTCGAGGCCGGGCTCCTCGTGATCCATGTCGTAGTGCAGCAGCACCCGCATGCCGATCCCCTTTCCCTCCCGCGACCCCGGCCTCACCGCCCGGCGTCCCCCGCGATTATCGTGCGGATAATGAGCCGGAGTCGGACGAGGTGAGCGCCATGTGGCCGGAGAAGCCGATCGTGCAGGCCCCGATGGCGGGCGGGCCGTCGACGCCGGAGCTGGCCGCCGCCGTCTCGGAGGCGGGCGGCCTCGGCTTCCTCGCCGCCGGGTACAAGACGCCCGAGGCGATGCGCGCCGACATCGCCGCGACGCGGAAGCTGACGTCCCGCCCCTTCGGGATGAACGTCTTCATGCCGTCCCTGGACCAGGTCGACCCGGCGGCCGTGGCCCGCTACCGCGCCCGCCTCGCCCCCGAGGCCGCCCGCCTCGGCGTCGAGCCGGGCGTCCCGGGCGCCCGCGACGACGCCTACGACGGGAAGATCGCCGACCTGGTGTCCGACCCGCCCGCGTTCGTCAGCTTCACGTTCGGCTGCCCCACTCCGGACGTGATCCGCGCGCTCAAGGACCGCGGCGCCACCGTCATCGTCACCGTGACCTCCGTGGACGAGGCCCTCCGGGCGTCCGAGGCCGACGTGCTCTGCCTCCAGGGCCCCGAGGCCGGAGGCCACCGGGCCTCGTTCGCCAACACCCTCGACGACGCGCAGCCCCTGCGCGCGCTGCTTCCGGCCGTCCGCGAGGCCACCCGGCAGCCCCTCATCGCCGCCGGCGGCCTCGCCACCGCCTCCGACGTCGCCGAGGTCCTGTCCCTCGGCGCCGACGCCGCCCAGCTCGGGACGGCGTTCCTGCGCTGCGCGGAGAGCGGCGCCAGCGACGTCCACAAGGCCGCCCTGACCGACCCCCGCTTCACCTCCACCGCGATGACCAGGGCGTTCAGCGGGCGTCCCGCGCGGGGGCTCGTCAACCGCTTCCTCGCCGAGCACTCGGGGGAAGCGCCCGCCGCCTACCCGGACGTCCACTACGTGACGGCGCCGCTGCGCCGGGCGTCCGCGGCCCAAGGCGACCCGGACGGCGTCAACCTCTGGGCGGGCGAGTCCTTCCGCGAGACGACCGAAACCGACGCCGGCGCCCTGGTAGCCGAGCTCACCCCCGCCTGATGCCCGAACTCGTGATCCTCGTCGGCCTGCAAGCGTCCGGCAAGACGACGTTCTACCGGCAGAGGCTCGCCGCCACACACGTCCATGTGAGCAAGGACCTGTTCCCGAAGTCCGCCCGCCGGAAGCAGGCCCGCCAGGTCAGGCTCATCGCCGAGGCCCTCGAATCGGGCCGGTGCGTCGCCGTCGACAACACGAACCCGTCCCCAGAGGAGTGGGAGCCGCTCATCGCCTTGGGCCGTCGCCACGGCGCCCGCGTTACCGCCTACTGGTTCCCGCCCGACTTCGCCGCGTCGAGGGACCGCAACGCGGCGCGCCCGCCGGTAATCCGGGTGCCGGACGTCGGGATCCATGCCACGCTCAAGCGACTCCGCCGCCCGCGCCCGTCCGACGGCTTCGACGAGGTCTGCTCCGTCGGCCACGACGGCGCCGGAGGCTTCGTCGTGACCCGGCCCGAGGAGCCCCTGGATGAAGGACCTTGAAGCGCGAATGCGCGCCCGCGAGTGGTTCCACTCCCTGACGCTGCTCCCCGGCGCCTGGGCCGTCGTGCGCGTGGACGGCCGCTCCTTCTCCCGTTACACCGAGAGCCGCTTCGACAAGCCCTTCGACCCGCGCTTCTCCGCCCTCATGGCGGACACCGCGACCACCCTGCTCACCGAGCTCGGCGGGCGGTACGCCTACACCGAGAGCGACGAGATCTCCGTCGTCCTGGACCCCGCCTTCGACCTGTTCGGCCGCGAGGTGGAGAAGCTCGTCTCGCTGTCCGCGGGCATCGCCACCGCCGCCTTCACCCACGCCGCCGGAGAGCCCGCCGTCTTCGACGGCCGCGTCTGGATGGGCGCCTGCCCCGAGGACGTGGTCGACTACCTGTCCTGGCGCCAGGCCGACGCGGCGCGGTGCGCCCTGAACGGCTGGTGCTACTGGACGCTGCGCAACGAGGGCATGTCCGCGCGGCAGGCGACCCGCAGGCTGGAACGGACGTCCATCGCCGACAAGAACGAACTGCTCTTCTCGCGCGGCGTCAACTTCAACGAGGTCCCGTCCTGGCAGCGGCGCGGCGTCGGACTGTGGTGGGAGGCCTACGAGAAGGCGGGTCACGACCCGATCCGCGGCACGGACGTGATCGCCACTCGCCGCCGGATCCGCACCGAGCGCGATCTCCCCATGAAGGACGCCTACCGCGACATGATCCGGGGCCTCCTGGGCTGACTAACGCTCGGCGCCCCAGTCCCAGAGCGCCTGGAGAACCGGCCCCAACCGGCGACCCTGCGGAGTCAGCGCGTACCGCGTGCGCGGCGGCCGGCCCGCCCGTCTCTCCCTTTCGATCACGCCCGTCTCGACGAGATGCGCCAGCCGGTCGGTGAGCACCTTGTCGGACAAGGCGGGGAGCGCCTGCCGCAGCTCGCTGTACGAGCGGTCGCCCCGCAGGAGCTCGCGGACCACCAGGGTCGTCCAGCGGCCGCGCAGCGCGGTCAGGGTGATCTCCACCGGACAGGTGGGCGTGGGCTCCGCCACGCGGGCGTGCGGATCGTCGGGCAGCCCTGGGCGGCTGACCGTTTGGTGAGTCACGAGAGCGCCTCCTAGCGTTTCGCGTCCCGACCCTGTCTACCCCGAAGGAGGACGATGCGCCCACTGGCCGAACGCCCCGAGGACGTCATGCTCGTGTTCGCCGACCGCTTCAACAGCGGCGACCCGGCGGCGGTGGCGGAGCTGTACGAGGAGGGGGCGGTGTTCGTCCCCGAGCCGGGCACCCCGCTGACCGGCTCCGACGCCCATGCCGCCAACGCCCGCTTCATGGCCCTCGGCCTGCCGATCAAGGTCAGCCCCCGCCACGCCTACGCCTCCGGCGACCTCGCCCTGCTGATCGTGGACTGGGTGATCGAGGGCGAGGGGGACGAGGGCCCGGTCCGCCTCGAAGGCACCGCCACCGACGTCGCCCGCCGGGGCCCGGACGGCCGCTGGCGCTACGTCCTCGACAACCCCTTCGGCACCGCCGCCTCCAGCGCGTAGGGCGGAGTCCCTTCCGCGAGGGCGCCCCCCTCTACCGCGAGCTCGGCTTCGTCGAGCACCCGGACCCGGCGCTGTACTGGCGCCCGTGAAACGTCCCCGGCTTGACCGGGGGAAACGTTCGCCCAGAATGTCTCCGGGAAAAAATTCGCGGGCGTGTTGATTCCGGCCGCCCCCCGTTCGACCTAGGGGTGCAGGGGCCCCGCGGGGGGCCCGGACGAACAGGGAGACGGAGAACATGAAGTACATGCTGATCATGCGGGCGACCGACGAGGCCTACGCGGGCATGGCGGAGACGGACCACGCCCAGATGATCGAGACCGTGGGCCGGTTCAACCAGGAGCTGATCCGGGCCGGGGTGCTGCTCGCCGCTGAGGGCCTCGACGACCCGTCCGAGAGCGTGGTCGTCGACCACTCCTCCGAGCCGCCCGTGGTCACCGACGGCCCGTACGGCGAGACGAAGGAGCTGTTCGGCGGGTTCTACATCCTCAACGTGGCCTCGAAGGAGGAGGCCGTCGAGTGGGCCAAGCGGGCGCCGGCCGGTCCCGGCTTCAAGACCGAGATCCGCCGGGTCCCCACCATCGACGAGTTCCCGCAGGACAACGAGTGGATCAAGAAGGAGCGGGCCTGGCGCGAGGCCACGGGCCAGCTGTGACCGGCGACCCCACCGGCCGCGAGGCCGTCGCCGCCGTCTGGCGGATCGAGTCGGCGCGGATCGTCGGCGCGCTCGCGCGCTACACCGGCGACTTCGCGCTGGCCGAGGACCTCGCCCAGGAGGCGCTGGCCGAGGCGCTCGTGACCTGGCCGCGCGACGGCGTCCCCCGCAACCCGTCGGGGTGGCTGCTCACCGTCGGACGGCGGCGCGCGATCGACGCGTTCCGCCGCCGCTCCGCCCGCGACGAGCGGTACGCCGCCCTCGCCCACGAGCTGGGCGAGGGCGGGGCCGCCACGGGAAGACCGCCCGAGGAGGCCGGCGACGTGCTCTGGGACCCCGACCAGATCGACGACGACGTGCTCGCGCTCATGTTCGTCTCGTGCCACCCCGTCCTGTCGCGGGAGGCGCGGATCGCGCTGACGCTGCGGGTGGTCGGCGGCCTGACCAGCGACGAGATCGCACGGGCGTTCCTCGTCCCGACCGCGACCGTCCAGGCTCGGATCACCCGCGCGAAGAAGACCCTCGGCGCGGCCCGGGTGCCGTTCGAGGTGCCCACCGCGGAGGACCGGGCCAAGCGCCTGCCGTCCGTCCTCAACGTCGTGTACCTGATCTTCACCGAGGGCTCCACGGCCAGTTCCGGCGGCGAGCTGATCCGGTTCGACGTCGCGGGCGAGGCGCAGCGCCTGGCCCGCGTCCTGGCCCAGCTGATGCCGGACGAGCCGGAGGTCCACGGCCTGCTGGCCCTGCTGGAGCTGACCGCGGCGCGCTTCCCCGCCCGCACCGGCCCGGACGGCGAGCCGGTACTCCTGGAGGACCAGGACCGCACCCGCTGGGACCGCGCCGCGATCGGCCGGGGCCGGGCCGCCCTGGCCCACGCGCAGCAGGCCGGCCGAGGCCTCGGCTTCTACGGCCTCCAGGCGGCGATAGCCGAATGCCACGCCCTGGCCTCGTCTGTAGGCGAGACCGACTGGGACCGCATAGTCCTCCTCTACGAGGCCCTGGGCCGCCTGGCGCCGTCTCCGGTAGTCGACCTCAACAGAGCCGTGGCGGTCTCCATGGCCAGCGGCCCGGCCGCCGCCCTCGCGATCGTCGACGAGCTCACGGCCTCAGGCGCCCTGGCGAACTCCCACCTCCTCCCGAGCGTCCGAGGCGAACTGCTGATCCGCCTGGGCCGGCCGGAGGAAGCCCGCACCGAGCTGGAACGAGCCATGAAGCTGACGGCCAACGACCAAGAACGCACCCTCCTCCACCGCAAGCTCACCGCCCTCCTCTGACGGAGGCAGGGCGAGCCGAGAGCAGAGACCGGTCAGAAAAGGCCGGGCATGTAGGGGGCGCCGTTCTCGCGAAGTCCGCGGGCCACGGCCGCCGCCCTTGCCGCACCGCGCGGATGCCCGGCCTGGCCGGCCCTGCGGAAGTACTCCTCCGCCCCTGCCATGTCGTTCCTGTGCTCGCAACGGACGCCGAGGTTGAACAGGGAGTCCGGGTCACCTGCTGCCGCCCCCTTCTCCCACCACTCGTCGGCCTCCTCGCGCCGGCCCTGGGAGTAGAGGTGGTTGGCGAGGGCGCTGAGCGCACGGCCGTCGCCCTCTCCGGCGGCGCGCCGCAGCCATTCCTCGGACTCCTCCGCCCGGCCCATCTCACCGAGCGCCAGACCGAGGTTGGTGACCGAGTCGGTGTGCCCGGCCTCGGCCGCGATGCGGAACTGCTCGGCGGCCGCCTCCACGTCCCGGCGTCCGATGAGCAGCAGCCCGAGATTGTGCCGGGCGCCGAGCTCTCCCGCCTCGGCCGCTTCGCGGTACCACCTCTCGGCCTCCTCGACCCGGCCCTGGTCCGAGCAGAGGATGCCGAGGTTGAGCTGCGCGACCCGCTCGCCCGCTTCGGCCGCCGCGCGCCACCACCGCTCGGCCTCGGCCTCGTCCCGCCCCACGACCAGGACCCCGAGCTCGAGCATGGCGCCGACGTGCCCTGCCTCGGCGGCGGCCCTGAAATGCCGTACGGCTTCCCGCACCTGGCCCTGCTTCTGGAGCGACTTCGCCTCCTGGAAGTCGGCCTCTCCAGCACCCGTCTCCATGGCGTCCCCTTCCGTGATCACCGTGATCGGACTGGCCCGGAGCCAGAACGGTTCCAGCCTTGTGGCCGGTTGCACGGGCGGTGGCGGCAAGGGTCAGGACATGAGGGTGACGAGGGCGATCCGGGGAGGAGGCCAGGCGTCCGGTCCTCCGGTCAGAAGGTGGCGATCGGGTTGACCGGGCTGCCGGACGTGCCGGCGAAGCGGACCGGCGCGACCGCGAGGTGGAAGTCCCACTGGCCGAGCTCGGCGGCCGTCGCCGCGCACGCCTCAAGGTCGCAGTTGTCGAGCAGCCACAGACCCATCGCGACGAGGCTCACGGCGTGGACCGGCATCAACACGTCCTCGTACCCGGACGGCTGGACGTCCTGGGGAGTGTCGGCGCCGATCAGCGCGACGCCTCGCTCGTGCAGCCACGGCAGGCAGGACGCGTGCCAGCCGGCCTGCCGGATACCGCCGGCCTCGCCGGCCTCGTGCCGGACGCGGCCATAGCCGGTCCGCAGGAGTACCGCATCACCGGGCCGCACCCGCACACCCTGGCGACGCTCGGCCTCCTCGAGATCCTCGGGGAACACGCCCTGCCCCGGTTCCAGCCACGGCACGTCGCGGACCTTCGCGACGTCCAGCAGGACACCACGCGTGACGATCCCGTTCGCCGCCGCCGTGACGGCCGCCCACGCCGATCCCGTCTCGGCGTCGACCAGCGAGTGCGGCCGCCCGTTGTACATCTGGCCGTCCCAGAAGATGTGGCACGGCGAGTCGAGGTGGGTGAGGGTGTTGCCGTGGAACGTGAGGCCGAGCCGTTCGGACGAGAAGCCCCAGCGCCGGTCGTTGTGGAATGCGGCCGGCATGTTCTCGGCACCCGGCATGTCGGCGGCGCACGGGCACGTCGTCGTCGACCGCTCCATGTCCTTCGGTACGACGACCTCCCAGGCGCACGACACGCTCCTGCCGTGGCGCACGGCCCGCGCCGCCGCCAGCCGGACGTCGTCGGTGATGTGGTTCAGGGTGCCGAGCTCGTCGTCGTCGCCCCACCGTCCCCAGTTCGACAGCGTGTCGAAGTACCCGAGCACGTCGTCCTGCGTGGGCATCGGCCGCCCTGCCGTCATCGACTCCTCCGGTCACGTGGTCCGAGGCACCAAGGCCCGCTGAACGGCATGACACTAGATCAACGGCCCGACAGCCGGCCAGTCACGAGGTCGCGCGGACCGACCACGCGGTAAGGCGTGCCCGTGATATCGCCGCAGGTCAGGGCCTGAGGCCTCGCGGGGCCTGGTCGGTCCAGCGGGAGTCCAGGGCGGCGCGGTAGTCGAGCACGTCGCCGGCGGTGCGGCCGCCGTCCCGGGGACCGATCCGGCCGGGCTCCCGGCGAGTAGCCCGCGCAGGCCCCTAGACCGGCCCGGCGACGTGGGCGAGGGTGTTGCCGTGGAAGGCGGACACCGGCATGTTCTCGGCGCCCAGGCATAGGAGCAGCCGTGAGCATCTCCAAAGACGACTCGACGCCGACCGTACGCGGGCCCGAAGCCGTCGGAACCGGGACCGGTCGGGTGGGCGACTACATGGGCTACAAGGAGCGGTTGGCCGATGCGGTGTGCCGTCCTGAATTCCCCTCCAGCGCTGTCGTCATGGTCATTTCATTCGAGGACCCGCTCCAACTGGTGCGGTCCGTCGACGGCACGGCGGAAGGGGCCTACCCCTGCCTTGTTGCGGCGCTGCACGACAGCGTGCTCGTCACAGAGCACCGTGGTCTGCAGCACGGGATGGCGATTCGGGTCAGCCCACTGCGGGCCTACTCGCTGTTGGGGCAGCCCATGCACACGCTCAGCAACGAATTTGTGGACATGGGGGTTCTGCTCGGCGCGGCCTCGGCCCACCTCGCCGAGCGCCTGGCCGGCGCTTACTCCTGGACGCAGCGGTTCGACGTCCTGAACAACGCTCTGGCGGCCCTTCTGGCCGCCGGTCCGGTGCCTGATCGCGCCGTGCGGTGGGCGTGGCAACGGCTCAAGGCCAGTGCCGGCGCCGTGCCCATTGCCGGTCTGGCCGAGGAGGTCGGCTGGAGCCGCCGCAACCTGGAACGCAAGTTCCTCCAGCAGGTCGGATTGCCGCCCAAGACCGTTGCCCGGATCTTCCGGTTCGAGCGCGCCGTCGGCCTGCTGTCCGAAGCCGACCGCAGCCTTGCCGAAATCGCGGCCCGGGCGAGGTACAGCGACCAGTCGCACTTCAGCCGCGAGGTCTTCGCCTTCACCCAGCGCACCCCGACCGAGCTGGCCCGCCATATCCGTGCCGCCGCGCATCCGACCATGGCCGACTGCCCTTCTCCGCGCTTGTGATAGGTCGCATTCGTTCAAGACATCACCCGCCGCCACCCCTAGCGTCCGGACCATGGCCCCAGATACCGACGTCCCGGCGCACTACCGCAGTGGGACGCCCTTGATCGCCGTCCATGACGCTCCCGCCGCCCTGGACTTCTACCGGACCGCGTTCGACGCCCGACCCCTCGCCCGGCTGGAGGCCCCCGACGGCCGAATCATGCATGCGGCGATCCTCGTCTACGGCTCCCCGATCGTCGTGGCCGATGAAATGCCCGCTGTCGGACTCTTTTCACCCCGCCACTACGGCGGCTCCCCGTTCTCGATGATTCTGGCTTGCCAGGACGCCGACGCCGCCCACGCCAAGGCCGTCGCCGCCGGAGCACGACCACTCGCGCCGGTCCAGGACGATTTCAGCGGCGCCCGGCATGGGCTCCTCGAATGTCCCTTCGGCCACCGATGGTTGACGACCTCCCGCACCGAGGACCTTTCCTTCGATCAGATCAACGAACGCTTCCATGCCTGGCTTGCAGCCGGCCGGCCCGTCAGACTCGCCGACACGGACTGACCAGCAGGACGGGACGTCCACGACGAGGTCCGATCCCGCGCAGCCGGGGCGGTCTTGATCAGCAGTTGCGGGCCCGGGCGAGCAGATGTGCGCGCTCGGCCTCGTTCGAGGTGAGCTCGGCGGCACGCTCGAACTCGGCACGTGCCTCCATGGAGCGGCCGAGCCTGGCCAGCAGGTCGCCGCGCACGCTCGGCAGCAGGTGGTACTCGCGCAGCGCGGCGACGTCGAGCAGCCCGTCGGTCACGGCGAGCCCGGCGGCCGGCCCGTCGGCCATGGACACGGCGACCGCGCGGTTCAGTTCGACGATCGGCGAGCGGGTCAGCGCGACGAGGTCGCCGTACAGGGAGGCGATGCGCGCCCAGTCGGTGTCCTCGGCGCGCGCCGCTCTGGCGTGGCAGGCCGCGATCTTCGCCTGGATCGCGTAGGAGCCGGTGGCACCGATCTCTTCGGCCCGATCGAGCGCGGCGAGACCGTGCGTGATCAGCAACCGGTCCCAGCGGGCGCGGTCCTGCTTGTCGAGCGTGACGATCCCGCCGTCGGGCCCGGTGCGGGCGCGGAGGCGGGACGCCTGGATCTCCATCAACGCCACCAGGGCATGCGTCTCGGACTCGCCGGCGGCCAGGGCGGCGAGCATGCGGCCGAGGCGCATCGCCTCCTGGCACAGCTCGGCGCGTGCCCACCGCTCGCCGGCGGTGGCCGTGTAGCCCTCGTTGAAGACCAGGTAGACGGCTTCGAGCACGGAGCCCAGCCGGTCGGCGAGTTCCGCGCCGACCGGGACCTCGAAGGGCACCCCGGCCTCGGTGAGCGCCTTCTTCGCCCGGGTGATCCGCGCCGCCATCGTGGTCGTCCGCACCAGGAACGCGCGGGCGATCTCCTCGGTCGACAGCCCGGCGACCATCTTCAGCGTGAGGGCCACGCGGGCTTCGACCGACAGCACGGGGTGGCACGCGGTGAACATCAGCCGCAGCACGTCGTCCTCGACATGGGGGTCGAGCTCGATCTCGTCCATCGGAGTCTCGTGATCGTTGAGCTCGCGACCGAGCAGTTCGACCTTGCTCTGCAGCGTCGCGGCGCGCCGGACGGTGTCGACGCCGCGGCGGCGCGCCACGGCCATGAGCCAGGCGCCCGGGTTGTCCGGGACGCCTGACTCGGGCCACTGTTCGAGCGCGGCGACGAGCGCGTCCTGCGCGAGGTCTTCGGCCAGCCCGACATCGGAGACGGCGCGGGTCAGGCCGGCGATCAGCCTGGCGGACTCGATCCGCCAGACCGCGTCGATCGCCTGCTGGGTCGCCGAGGCCACTACTGGTCGGCGGCGGGCTCTGCGCGCAGTTGCCGCTCGGCCGCCGCGATCTCGTCCCCGAAGGACTCGGTGAAGTCGTCGGCGTCGAGGATCTTCCGCAGCTCGACCTCGCTGTCGCGCAGCGGAGAGCGCTTGACCCACTCCACGGCCTCCTCCATCGAGGCGACCTCCCAGATCGCGTAGCCGGCGACCAGTTCCTTCGTCTCGGTGAACGGGCCGTCGATCACCGTGGTGTCGCCGTCGGCGTCGAAGGCGATCCGCTTGCCCTTGCTGCTCGGCTGGAGCCCGTCGCCGGCCAGCACGATCCCCGCCTCGATGAGCTTCTCGTTGTACAGCTCCATCGCCGCGAACTCCTCGGCCGTGCCGAGCTCGCCGGCCTCGGACCGCTCCGTCGCCTTGCCCAGAACCATGACCTTCATCGCTGTGCTCCTTCGCGGTCGGCCGGGACCGGTCCCATCGACCGATGCAACCCTGGCTCACCTATGCGTCGAATGGGAAGGGGCGGATTCAACAGGACGCCCCACTTTTCCCGTCATTGTTCGTCGCGCATCCGCAGGATGTAGGTCGCGGTGAGGGCGACGACGTGGTCTTCGTCTTGTGACAGGTCCGCGAGGGCGCGTGAGGCCGTCGTTCCGGGGATGTCCGCGAGTGCTTGGGTCAGGCGTCGGCGTGCGGGCGGGTCCGTGGTGCTGTGGGCGAGATGGTCGATGAGGGCGGCGGCGATCCGGTCCGCCGGTGCGGGGCGGCTCGCCAGGGTGCCCAGCGCGTCGGCCGCGTCGACGTCGTTCGCCTCCGCCACGATCATGTCGATCAGTGTCGGGACGGCGTCGGCCACCCCGCGTGTTCCGAGCGCCAGGGCCGCATACCTGCGGACGACGATGTCAGGGCTCTTGAGTGCGTCCCGCAGCAGTGCGGTGGCCTCATCGCCGGGAATCTCGGCGATGGACTGGACGGCGCGCTTCCGCACCTCGGCCGCCGGGGAGCCCAGGCCGTCCGCCAGCGGCGCCAACGCGCTGCCGCCCGCCTGCGCCAGAGCCCAGCGAAGCGCCCCGGCGACGTTCGGGTCCGTCTCGCTCAGGGCCGCTTCGACCAGTGCTTCCACCGGGACCGGCACCTCCTCGACCGAGGAGAGGGCCGCGCGCTGCCGCTTCCCCGCGCTCTCCGACCTCAGTGCCTGGAGGAGCGCGACGGTCTGGAGGACGTCCTCCCAGCCGGCGGGCTCGGCGGCATCGATGCGGTGGAGGCGCGTGAGCAGCTCCGTCTCGCGTGCGATGCGCTCTCGCGTCCGGCTGATGAGGTCGTCGACGAGTTCGGAGGGCGTGAAGCCGGGGTCGTCGAGCGCGCGCCCGACCTCGCGCAGCGAAAGCCCCAAGGACCGCAGGCTCTCGATGTGGAAGATCCGCCGGATGTCCTCGCTGGAGTACTCCCGGTAGCCGGCGCCGGTACGGCCCGTCGGCCGCACCAGGCCGAGCGACTCGTAGTGCCTGAGCATGCGGGCGCTGACCCCGGACCGGCGGGCCACCTCACCGATCAACACTGCCTGTCATCCCTCCTGGCCGGTCGTGCCGAGGGCGACGACGCGCTTCGCCTCCTCGATCGCGAACTCGAATCCGGCGTCCGGGTCGCGCAGCAGCCGTTCCGTGGCGATCGCGTGGGTGCGCACGCGACGGTCCGGATCCGTCATCGCGGCCCGCAGCACCGGAGAGACCACCTCCCCGAGCGCGATCAGCGCCCGGCTGAGGCTCAACTGCGTCTCGCGTCCGCCGCGCCCGAGCTGGGTCGCCAGGACGGCGGCCAACTCGGGTTCTTCCCCTTCGGGCACGAGCACGACCGCCGTCCGCCAAGCGCTCCGCGCCACCTCGTCGTCGGCGTCGCGCAGAAGCCCGTGGGTGATCGCCGGCCACGCGCGCCGGTCCCCGATCTTGGACAGCGTGTGCAGCGCCTGGCTCCGAGCCTGCGCGCGCTCCGAGCGGAGCTCATCGATGAGCTTGGGAACGGTCGGCGACGCCGGGTGGCGGGTGAGTGCCCACGTGAGCATGTCGCGCACGAAGAACTCGGGCTCGACCGCGCACCGTTCGATGAGCTTGTCGATGAACGCCGCGTCAGGGGACGTCCCGACCGCCATCGCCGCCCGCAGCCGCACCGACGCATCGCTGTTCTCCAGCCCCCGGAAGGCTCGATCCGCATCCTGTCGCGGCATGGTCATCGGGCCACCTCCTCGGGTCCAGCCAAGCGCTTGCCACGGTGTCAAGGTCAAGAGGGGGTGGGGCGGGCCGACCTGCGGGTCTCCTTCGCGCGGGCCTCCTGTTTGAGGGTGGGGGCGGCGAGAAATAACTGCTTTGGGCTACTTCGGGGGGTTCTTGTGCGCACGGTGCTGAACATCCTCTGGCTGGTCCTGGCGGGCTTCTGGATGGCGATGGGCTACGTGCTCGCCGGGATCATCTGCTTCATCCTCATCATCACGATCCCGTTCGGCATCGCCGCGTTCCGCATCGCGGCCTACGTGCTCTGGCCGTTCGGCCGGACGACCGTGCCCAGGCGGGACGCGGGAGTGGGGTCGTTCGTGGGGAACGTCATCTGGGTCATATTCGCGGGCTGGTGGCTGGCCCTCGGGCATCTCGTCACCGGCTTCCTGCTCTGCCTCACGATCATCGGCATCCCGTTCGGCATCGCCAACTTCAAACTGATCCCGATCTCGCTCGCCCCGCTGGGCGTCGAGATCGTGCCATCGGACGAGATCCGACGCTACGAACGACAGCCCTTCTGAGGGCCCGCCGGGACGGCCCCGCCGGGCGCCGCGTTCCGGGAAGTCCGGGCGGGGTGATCCGTACGGCATGCTTGTCGGCGTGTCGGAGACCCTGTCCCACGTGCCGGACGAGCATGCCTGGACACGGGGTGTGCTCATGCGCGACGCGTACTACGGGGTCGTGCTGGCCGGAACGGTCGCCGCCGTGTGGGCCACGGGCGCCGGCGTCGGCCGCGTCGTGTCGATCCCCGCGCTGTGCGCGCTCGTCCCGTGGTACTTCCTGGTCGGGCGCGGGGCCCGCCGGGACAGCCCGGTGCCGGCCCGGACCGCCTGCTACCAGCTCGGGGTGCTGGCCCTGCTGGTGACCGCGCAACTGGCCACGCTGACCAGTTCGGTGGTGCTGTTCGCGCTGGTCCCGCAGTCGTTCATGCTGCTGCCGGCCGGCTGGGGCATGCTCGCGCTGGCGGCGTTCAACGCGGTGCCGATGGCCGAGGCGGTCAGCGCGCCGGACTCCGGCGGCGTCGTGACGGCCGGCGCGGTGGTGCTGGGCGTGGCGTTCGGGGCGACGTTCGGCCGGTGGATCCAGCAGATCATCCAGCAGAGCCGGGAGCGCGCCGACCTCATCGCGCGGCTCGCCGCCACCCGCGCGGAGCTGGCCGAGTCGGAGCGGCAGGCGGGGATGCTCGCCGAGCGGCAGCGGTTGGCCATGGAGATCCACGACACGCTGGCGCAGGGCTTCACCAGCATCCTGATGCTGCTGGACGCGGCCGAGTCGGCGCCGCCGGAGCAGGCCCGGGCGCACCGGGAGCGGGCGGCGCGCGCCGCCCGGGAGAACCTGGCGGAGGCGCGCGCACTGGTCTGCGCGGAGCCGCCGGCGGGGCTGGCCGGTTCGTCGCTGCCGGACGCGCTGCGCCGGCTGGTCGAGCGACTCGGCGAGGAGACGGGGGCGGCGGCCTCGTGGGAGCTGGTCGGCGAGCCGCGCGGGCTGCCCGCCGGCACGGAGGTGGTCCTGCTGCGGTGCGCCCAGGAGGCGCTGGCGAACGTGCGGCGGCATGCGGGCGCGACACGGGCGGCGCTGTGCCTGCGGTACCTGCCGGACGGGGTCCGGTTGGACGTCTCGGACGACGGCGCCGGCTTCGACCCGACCGCCCTGGCGGGCTTCGGCCTGGCCGGCATGCGCGAGCGGGTCGCGCAGGCCGGCGGCCGCCTGGCCATCAGCAGTACGCCGGGTTCCGGCACCGTGCTCACCGTGGAGGCGCCGGCATGATCCGGGTGCTGCTCGTGGACGACCATCCGGTGGTGCGGGAGGGCCTGCGCGGCATCCTCGGCTTGGAGGACGGCATCGAGGTGGTGGGCGAGGCCGGGTCGGCGGCGGACGCGGTCGTCGCGGCCCGGGCGTGCGAGCCGGACGTGGTGCTGATGGACCTGCGGATGCCGGACGGCGACGGGGTGCAGGCGACGCGGGACCTGCTGGCGCGGGACCCCGCCTGCCGGGTGGTGGTGCTCACCACGTACGAGAACGAAGCGGACATCCTGCGGGCGGTGGAGGCAGGCGCCACCGGGTACCTGCTGAAGGACGCCGGACAGGGGGAACTGGCCGAGGGGATCCGCGCGGCGGCGCGCGGGGAGACGGTGCTCGCCCCGGCGGTCGCGGCGCGGCTGGAGTCCCGGAAGCGTTCGCCGGGCGCGCTGACCCGGCGCGAGATCGAGGTGCTGCGGCTGGTCGGTGCGGGCCGGACGAACGCGGAGATCGGCCGGGAGCTGTTCATCGGCGAGGCGACGGTGAAGACGCACCTGCTGCGGGTGTTCGAGAAGCTGGGCGTCTCGGACCGCACGGCGGCGGTCACCGCGGCGATGCGGCGCGGCATCCTTCCCCTGCACTGACCGCGTTAGGCGGGGGCGGGCGCGTCGGCGGACTTCGGGGGGCTTCCCGGGGTCGGGCGGCGCGGTTACCCTCTTCTTGGCGTCCACGCCGGTCGTATGCGCCTTGCTCTGGGAGAGTCCCGTCCCCACGGGGCTTGTTCGGCTCCTGCACCGGCTCCTCTGTGTCCCGCTCAGCTGAGGAGTCGTCCCCGTGAAGCTCAAGCACCCGCACGTCAAGCACAGACGGTTCAAGCCGAGATGGTCCGCGGCCGGAGCCGCGCTGGCCTCGGCCGCCGCGGCGGCCGTCCTGTCGTTCGGCACGCTCGTCGCGGTTTCCGCGCCCTCGTCCGCCCAGCCCGCCGCCGCGACCGCCTGCACGTATCCGGCCTGGGCGGAGGGCACCTCCTACAAGGTCGGCGACAAGGTCGCCTACAGCGGACGCGGCTATGAGGCGCTCGTCGCCCACACCGCCTACCCGGGCGCAGGCTGGAACCCCGCGTCCACCCCGACGCTGTGGCGCGACATCGGCGCCTGCGACGCGTCGCAGCCTCCGACAACCCCGCCCACCACGCCTCCGACAACCCCGCCGACCACGGATCCGCCGACCACCACCCCGCCGCCGGGCGGGGACGAGACCTGCGCGGTGAAGTCGAAGCCCGCCGGCAAGATCCTCCAGGGCTACTGGGAGAACTGGGACGGCGCGTCCAACGGCGTCCACCCGCCGTTCGGCTGGACGCCGATCGACGACCCGCTGATCAGGCAGCACGGCTACAACGTCATCAACGCGGCGTTCCCCGTCATCCGCTCGGACGGCACCGTCCTGTGGGAGGACGGCATGGACTCCACGGTCAAGGTCGCGACCCCCGCCCAGATGTGCGCGGCGAAGGCGGCCGGCGCCACCATCCTGATGTCGATCGGCGGGGCCGCCGCGGGCATCGACCTCAGCTCCAGCAGCGTCGCCGACCGGTTCGTCCAGACGATCGTGCCGATCCTGAAGAAGTACAACTTCGACGGCATCGACATCGACATCGAGACGGGCCTGTCGGGCAGCGGGAACATCACCCAGCCGTCGCCGTCGCAGGCGAACCTGATCCGCATCATCGACGGCGTCCTCGGCCAGATGCCGTCGAACTTCGGGCTCACGATGGCCCCGGAGACCGCGTACGTGACCGGCGGCAGCGTCACCTACGGCTCCATCTGGGGCGCCTACCTGCCGATCGTCAAGAAGTACGCGGACAACGGCCGGCTGTGGTGGCTGAACATGCAGTACTACAACGGCAGCATGTACGGCTGCTCGGGCGACTCCTACTCCGCCGGGACGGTCGAGGGCTTCGTCAAGCAGACCGAGTGCCTGAACAACGGCCTGACCGTCCAGGGCACCACCATCAAGGTCCCGTACGACAAGCAGGCCCCGGGCCTTCCCGCACAGCCCGGTGCGGGCGGCGGTTACATGTCGCCGAGCCTGGTCGGCCAGGCGTGGAACCACTTCAACGGCCAGTTGAAGGGCCTGATGACCTGGTCCCTCAACTGGGACGGGTCGAAGGGCTGGACGTTCGGCGACAACGTCCGCGGCCTCCAGGGCCGCTGACGCCCTGACTCAGGGGCCCGGTGGGACCTCCGCCGGGCCCCTCCTCATGTCCGTCCGGTCAGGAGCTCCAGGCGGTGCCGGTCAGGCGCTCGTAGACCTCCGCGTAGCGGGCGCGCGTGGCCTCCACGACCTCGTCGGGGATGGCGGGCCCGGGCGGGGTGCGGTCCCAGTCGAGCGTGCTGCTCCAGTCGCGCACGAACTGCTTGTCGAGGGAGTGCTGCGGGCGGCCGGGCACCCACTGGTCGGCGGGCCAGAAGCGGGACGAGTCGGGCGTGAGCACCTCGTCGCCGAGGACGAGGGTGCCGTCGGCGGCCCGGCCGAACTCCAGCTTGGTGTCGGCGATGATGATGCCCCGCTCGGCGGCGAGGGCGGCGCCGCGCCGGTAGATCTCCAGGGTGGTGTCCCTGAGCCGCGCGGCGGTGTCGTCGCCGATCTCGCGGACCACGTCGTCGTAGGTGATGAACTCGTCGTGGCCCTCGGTGGCCTTGGTGGTCGGGGTGAAGATCGGCTCGGGCAGCCGGGACGCCTCCACCAGGCCCTCCGGCAGCGGGACGCCCGAGACCGTCCCCGACTTCTGGTACTCCTTGAGACCGAGGCCGGCGAGGTGCCCGCGCGCGATCCACTCGACGGGGAGCATCGAGAGGCGGCGGCAGCGGATGGCCCGCCCGGCCCACTCCTCCGGCACGTCGGTGGCCGACACGACGTGGTTCGGGATGATGTCGGCGAGCCGCTCGAACCACCACAGCGACAGCTGCGTGAGGATCTTCCCCTTGTCGGGGATCGGCGTCGGCAGGACGACGTCGTAGACGCTCACCCGGTCGGACGCGACGAGGATCAGCTCGTCGCCGTCCGCGTAGACGTCCCTGACCTTGCCGGAGTGGACCAGCTCCATGACGCTCCTCACCTCACCGTCCTGCCGGTAGGAGTCTTCCACAGCGCCGCCCCGCGACCTGCGGCGGCTCCGCCCGCCCCCAGGCCCGGCGGCCCTCGAACGTCACTCCTCGATGAAGACCCGCACGCTGTCGAGGGTGCTGTCCGCGGCGTCCGGGACGACCATCCCGGCGGCGACGCCGGAGCGCAGGTACTCCATGACCGGTGCGGTGATCCGCTCGCCCGGCAGGACGGCCGGGATGCCGGGCGGGTACGGGGTCAGCATCTCCGCGCAGACGCGGCCGACGGCGTCGGACGCGGAGACCTGCTCGGCCGGGCCGAAGAACGCGTCCCGGGGCAGCACGACGAGTTCGAGCCGCAGCTCCTCGGGCGGCGGCACCTGGACGGTCGGCGACCCGCGCAGGTCGTCGATGTGGGCGCGGAGGCCGCGCAGGGCGGCGAGCAGCGTGCCGGTCGTCTCCTTGTCGTCGGCGAAGGTGATCTGCGCGCTGATCCGCCGGTGGTCGGCCAGGTGCATGTTGACGCGGTGGTGCTCGCGCAGCCGGTCGGCGGCCCGGTAGCCGGTGACGCCGAGGCCGGCGATGTCGACGACGAGGGGCAGCGGGTCGAGGTCGTGGGAGCGGCCGGGGCCGGTGAACTCGTCGCGGCCCTGGACGTCGAAGCCGTCGATGGCCGCGATCTGCGCGCGGACGTCGGAGGCGAGGTCCAGCGCGTCCTGCAGCACGGCGTGCCCGTGCTCCACCATCTGCCGCCGCCACGCGTCCAGGCCCGCGTAGATCAGCACGGACGGGCTGGTCGTGCCGAGCAGGTCCTCCCGCGCCTTGAGGACGGCGGGGTCGACCAGGTCGCCCTGCTGGTGGAAGACCGATCCCTGCTCCAGCCCGGCGCCCATCTTGTGGACGCTCGTCACGCACACGTCGGCGCCGGCGTCCATGGCCCAGGTGGGCAGGTCCTCGTGGAACGGCAGGTGCGCGCCCCACGCCTCGTCCACGATGAGGGGCTTGCCGTGCTCGTGGCAGACGGCGGCGATCGCGGCGAGGTCGGCGCACGTCCCGTAGGGCGTCGGGCTGGTGACGAGGGCGCCGCGCGCGTCGGGGTGCTCCCGGAACCGCGCGGCGAACGCGGCGGGCGAGGGCGGATGGGCGAGATGCCGGTCCGGGTCCCACTGCGGCTCGACCCAGATGGGGCGGACGCCGGAGAGGATCAGCCCGGAGACGACCGACTTGTGGGCGTCCCGTCCGACGAGGAGCTTCTCGCCCGGGCCCGCGACCGACAGCATCGCGCTCTTGACCGACAGGGAGCTGCCGCACGTCGAGAAGAACGCCTGCTCGGCGTGGACGGCGTCCGCCATCAGCTCCTGGGCGCGTTCGAGCACCTCGTTGCTCGAGGTCCGGTCGTCCAGGCCGGAGATGGCGAGCACGTCGGAGCGGTAGACCGCGTCGCCCAGCACCTCGCGGGCGCGCGGGTCCGCGCCGCGGCCCTGCTTGTGGCCGGGCGGGGTGAAGGGAAGCTGCTCCTCGCGGTGGTAGGCGGCAAGGGCGTCCAGAACGGGGGCTTCCGAATGGTCCATGGCCGACGTGTTCCCGTGCGGGTCGGGCCGTAACACGGGCGGTTCAACGCCAAGTAACCACAAGCTGGGGCGAATGGGGCAGCAGTTGTCGGGTACGGCGGGCATGAACGCGTACAGGGAGTTTTGCCGATGAACAACCGCGTATCGCCCGAGGTGGAGCTGGCCTGGGAGGACTTCCACCGGGTCGTGAACATGACCTCCGACGAGCTGCGCACCTGGCTGCTCACGGACGCGTCCGGCGAGGAGGCGTTCCCGGCGGACGGCCGGGGCCCCGGGGTGTCGGAACTGGGCGCCCGGGTCGTGGACGTGCTGCGCAAGCGGAAGGTCGACCTGACCGAAAGCGACGGGGAGGTGATGCAGGAGGTCGTCGACTTCGTGGAGGACCGGCTGGAGAACCGACCGCCGAACGCGGAACGGGACGAGGAGTGGCGGCACGCGCTGATGAGCGTGGGCCACGACCCCCTGCGTCCCGAACCGTCCAGCGCATAGGAGGCGAGAGCATGCCGAACCCGCAGCAGCCCGAGATCCGGCGGTCCGGGAAGACCGCGGTGACGGACGAGCCGGCGCCCGAGGCCACCGACCCCAGGTCGACGAGGTCCAAGGGCCACGCGCACGGCACCGACAAGGGGAACAGGGGAGGCGGCAAGGGCGGCGGCACCCCGCCGGACCAGCAGCCCCCGCACCCCGCCTAGCAGCAGGCCGGAGGCCGCCCCGGAGAGAGTCCGGGGCGGCCTCCCGTCTGCTGCTCGCGGCCTGGTCCGCACGCGGCCGGGCGGGGCGTCCTGCGGCAGGTCCTGATGGAGGCCACCCAGCGCAACTTCGTGATCCTGGAGGTCGACGTCGACCGCGACTACCTGCCGGACGACTCCGACCGCGGCCGCGACGAGCGCCGGGACCGACGCGAACCGGACCGGCGCCGCCCCGGCAACGCCGTGGTGACGCTCACGCTGGAGGGCACGGGCTCGGTCCCGGAGTTCGCCGCGGTCCTGAGCGAAGTGGAGGACGTCGTCGGCGTCACGCTCGGCGCCGATCAGGACGACGACAGCGAATGACCGGCGTCCCGCGGTGTCCGGCCGGGCGAACGGGGACCTAGGGGATCTCGGTCTGCGGGCTGTAGCCCTCGTCCTCGCCGCCGGGGGTGTCGGCCTCGGCGTTCGGCGGGTCGGTGGGGCCGGGCGTGTGCTCGGCCCCCACGTCGGCGTCGTCCTCCTGAGGCGCCCCGGCCTCGGCGCGCCGGTCGGCGAGCGGCTTGTCCTGGTCGTTCCTGCGGTCGGTCATCGCATCCTCCTCGGGAGAGGGGCGGCCCGCCGGGCCGCCCCTTGACGTTCAGCCGCGCGCCTTGCCGATGGCGTCGCGGACGCGGTCGGCGACGGCCGCCATGGGGCCGACCGCGAGGTTCTTGGTGGGCGACTCCGTCCCCTGGTGGGGGTGGGTCGGGGCGACGGCCTCGGCGGCCTTCACGGCCTTGGCCATGCCGCGCATCTGCTCGGGCGTGGCCTCGCGGGCGATGCGCGGAAACTCTTCCTTCTCCTCGTGCGAGGCGTGCGCCTCGATGTCCTTGTGGAACTTGGCGAACGTCTCCTCGAAGTCGGCGGACTCGGGGTCCATCTTCTCCAGGTCGGACAGGACGCCCTTGGCCTTGTTCTCCTCCTCCAGCCGCGCGTCCACCACCTGGGAGCCGTCGGCGGCGGCGCGCCGGGCGAACGGGTGGACGACCTCCTCCTCGGCGGTCTCGTGCACGGCGAGGAGCCTGCGCAGCCGGTCGAAGGCGTCCTTGCGCACCTTGCCGTGGTTCTTCTCCACGGTCGAGGCGAGGTGGCGGATCTCCTGGTGCTGCGCGAGCAGCAGGTCGACGACGTTCTCCTTGGTGGCCTGGTCGGCCATGACACAACCTCCTGTGAGTGCTCGACTCCCGTGGTGGTCCGACTCGTGGCGATACCCGAGGTGAGGGCTTCAACCATCAGGGCGCCGCGACGGGCGGGCGGGGGTGCGCGGCCGTTTCCCCGCCCGGCGGGCTGAGTAGGGTGAGCGCATGCTGTACGGGCGGGACGGGGAACTGGCCGCGATCGACGAGCTCCTCGGCCGGGCCCGCGCCGGGCGCAGCGGGGTCCTCGTGCTGCGCGGCGAGGCCGGGATCGGCAAGTCGGCCCTGCTCGACCACGCCGCCGGCGCCGCGGACGGCATGCGCGTCCTGCGCGGGACGGGCTTCGAGAGCGAGAGCGGCATGCCCTACGCGGGCCTGCACCTGCTGCTCGGCCGCCATCTCGACAGGATCGCGGGCCTCCCGGAGGGGCAGGCCGAGGCCCTGCGAGCGGCCCTCAACATAGGCGGTCCGGAGGCCGAGAGCGACCGGTTCCTCGTGGGGCTCGCGGTGCTGACCCTGCTGTCCGACCTGGCGGAGGAGCGGCCGCTGCTCTGCCTGGTCGACGACGCGCACTGGATCGACGGCTCGTCCGCCGAGGCGCTGCTGTTCGCCGCCCGCCGCCTCGACGCCGAGCCCATCGCGATCGTCTTCGCGGCCCGCGACGCGGACGCGCCCGAACCCGCCTCCCCGGAGTCCGCCCCGCCGGAGTTCGTCGCGGAGGGGCTGCCGGAGCTGCGCCTGCACGGCCTCGACGGGGACGCGGCCGCCGCCCTGCTGGCCGAGCGCGCCCCCCACCTGCCCGGCCATGTCCGGCGGGAGATCCTCGCCGGGGCGATGGGCAACCCGCTGGCGCTGCTCGAACTCCCGGGGAGCGGCGGGCACGGGTCGGCCTACGAGCGGATCCTGCGGTCGTTCGCCGAGCGGATCGCCGCGCTGCCGGAGCCGGCGCGGCGGCTCGTGCTGCTGGTGGCGGTGGACGACCTCGGCGACGCGGGCGTGGTGGTGAAGGCGGCGGAGCGGTCCGGCGCGTCCGTCGGCGACCTGGAGCCCGCCGAGCGCGCGGGCCTGCTGCGCAGCACCCGCGATGGGCGGCTGGAGGTGCGGCATCCGCTGATCCGCACCGCCGCCGCACGCGACGCGACGCTCGGCCGGCGGCTGGCCGCCCACCAGGCGCTGGCACAGGCGTACCTCGACCGCGGCGACGTCTGCCACCACGCTTGGCACCTGGCCCGCTCGGTGACGGAACCGGACGAGCGCGTCGCGGCCGTCCTGGAGAAGACCGCCGAGACCGAGCGGAACGCGGGCGGCAACGCGGCCGTCGCCGCCATGTACGAGGCCGCCGCCGAGCTCACGCCGGACCGGGCCGAGCGCGGCCGGCGGCTGGCGGCGGCGGCGCGGGCGTCGGCCGACGCGGGGCTGCCCGAGCGCGCGGTCGAGCTGGCGGTCCGGGCGGAGGCCGACCTGCCGGACCCGCTGTCCCGGGCGGAGCTGACGCTGATCAGGGCGTCCCTCGCCGACGAGCAGGACCGGGCGCACGACGCGCACCGACTGTTCGCCGAGACGGCGGCGTCGGTCGCCGATCTCGAGCCCCGCACGTCCGGCTACCTGTTCTTCCAGGCCGCGGCCGCCGCCGCCAACGCCGGGGACTTCGCCGCGATGGACCGCATCGCCGCCGAGGGCGTGCGCCGCGGCGTTCCGAACGCGCCGCACCTGCGGGCGCTGAGCCGGGTGTTCGCCGGGCACAACCCGCTCGCGGACGCGGATCCGGCGGACGGCGTGGCGGCGCTGCGCGAGCTGATGGACGAGATGAGCGTCTGCTACGCCCCGCGCGACCGGATCCGCGCGGGCATGTGGCACCTGCTGGTCGGGGACGTGCGCGGCGCGGCCGAGGTCGCGGCGGAGCTGGAGCGGCGCGTCCGCGACCGGGGTGCCGTCGGGCTGCTCGCGCCCGTCCTGATGCTCCGGACCCGGACGGACCTGATCCTCGGCAGGTACCGCGACGCGCTGACCGGCGCGACGGAGGGCGCGCGGATCGCCGCCGACACCGGCCAGCACCGCATCCGCGTCTACCTCGACACCAGCCTGGGGCTGCTCGCCGCGATCGAGGGCGACGAGGAGCGCTGCATGGAGCTGACGGAGGAGGCGCTGTCACGCGGCCTCCCGCCGAGCAGCGTGCATGCCGCCGCCGCGCGCAGCCTCCTCGACCTCGGGCTGGGCCGGTACGAGGCAGCCTTGGAACGCCTCGCGGACACCGTCGCCGGGCCCAACCGCCAGGGAGCCATCGCCTCCCTGCCCGACCTGGTCGAGGCGGCCGTCAGAGCCGGTGTCCCGGAGCGCGCGCGGGACGCCGCCGACTGGTACGCCGAGTGGGCGGCGCAGACGCAGCAGCCGTGGGTGCAGGCCATAGCGGCGCGCTGCGCGGCCCTCCTCGACACGGATGACCCAGGCCCGGCGTACTCGCGGGCCCTCGATCTGCACCGCGAGGGTGGGACGCCGTTCGAGCAGGCGCGCACCGAACTGCTGTACGGGGAATGGCTCCGCAGGTCGCGGCGCAGGAACGACGCGCGGGCGCGGCTGCACTCGGCGCTGGAGGCGTTCGAGCGGCTCGGCGCCGCGCCGTGGGCGGAGCGGACCCGCACCGAGCTGCGCGCCGCCGGGGAGAGCCTCGCCGACGGGCGGGGCGGCGGGGACGACCTCGCCGCCCGCCTCACCCCGCAGGAACTCCAGGTCGCCCGGCTGGCGGCGACGGGCCTCAGCAACCGGGAGATCGGCGCGCAGCTGTTCCTCAGCCCCCGGACCGTCGGCTACCACCTCTACAACGCCTATCCCAAGCTCGGCATCACCGCGCGGACGGAACTCGCCCGCCTCGACCTGGGCTAGTTCTTCGTGCGGATGAACTCGACGAGGCGGTCAGGGTCCTCGCCTTCCAGGACGATCCCGAAATCCCGGGCCAGGACGTCGGGCACGTCCTCGGGGGCGAGCGTGCGGGCCTCGGCGCTCCCGTCCGGGCGGGTGACGGTCACCGTCGTCCCGTCCAGGACGCGGAGGTCGCCGGCGGAGAACTTCTGCACGTACGGACGGGTCGTGAAGGGCGAACGCGGGCTGGTCGAGACGAAGTGGCTGCCCACCTCGAAGTCGATGCGGAACGCCTCGCTCAGCACGAACGTGTGCCGCTGGACCCACCCGTCCGGGCCGCGCTGGTGCATCTCCCAGCCCGCCGTGTTCGGCGTCCAGGCGGTGACGGTGCGGCCTCGCCGGAGGCGGAAGCCCCAGCCGTCCTGGTCGGCCTCCTCGCCGTCCACGAGCCGCAGCGGTTCCAGCGGGCCGGCGCCGAACCCCACGTCGCACAGCCAGGCCGGCTCGTCCCGCGGCGCGTCCGGCGGATGGACGTGCAGGAGCGCGTGCGTGGCCGGAAGGATCTTCTGCGCCCCCAGCGTCACCCGCCCCGCCAGCGCCGTGACCTCGTACCCGAGCTTCTCCAGCAACGCCGCGAACAGCCGGTTGTGCTCGTAGCAGTAGCCGCCGCGCTGCCGCTGGACCAGCTTCGCCTGGACGGCCTCCAGCGACAGGTCGATCGGCCGCCCGAGCATGATCTCCAGGTTCTCGAACGGGATGGACGTGACGTGCGCGCGGTGCAGGGCCCGCAGCGTCGCGCCGGTCGGGGCCAGGTCGCCGTCGTGGCCGATCCGCTTCAGGTAGGCGGGCAGGTCGAGCAGCTCGCCCTCCCACCCGTATCCGAGGTCCTCGCTCATGTCTCCCTCTCCCCGCCGGTGCCGATCATCCCGGTGGCGCCGGACCACCGTCCTTGGCGACAACACCGGAGGCTCCCCGGATCCTCCCGGCGATCCGCTCGACGTCGCGGCGTTCGGCGGGCGGCAGGGCCGCCCCGGCCGCCGCGCGGAGCGAGCCCGCCTCGGCGAGCAGCCCGGCCGCCGCCTCGTGCTCGCCCGCCAGGGACCGCGCCCCGGCCAGCCCTTCCAGCGCGAGGGCGATCCCGCGCGGGTCGCCGACGGCCCGCGCGGCGGCGAGCCCCTCGGTGTGCAGGGCCAGCGCGGCCGCGGCGTCGCCGCGCTCCTCGGCGATGAAGCCGAGCTGGGCCTGCACGAACGCGATGCCGGCGGTCCCGCCGATGCCGCGCAGCCAGCCGAGCCGGGCGCGCAGGTGGGCCTCGGCGGCGGCGAGGTCGCCGCGGGCGCGGGCCACGAGCCCCAGCCCGACCTCGGCGAACTCCTCGGCCGACCGCGCCATGTGCCGGCGCGCCAGGTCGAGGGCCCGCTCGTGCAGGTCGCGGGCCTCGCCGAGGGCGCCGGTGAGGAGCGCGACGCGGCCGAGGCCGGCCAGCCGGAACGAGGCCTCCGGCCACATCCCCATCTCCTCGGCCAGCCGGAGACCGTCGCGCAGGAGCCGCGCGGCCTCGGTGTACGCGCCGGTGATCTCGGCGTGCCGGACGAGGGCGTCGGACGCCTCCAGCCGCCCCCACGGGTCGCCGAGCTCGGCGAACAGCGCGGCGCTGCGCACCGCGTCCCTCTCCATGGAGGCCAGGTCGCCGTGCCCGACCGCGAGCTTGGCCCGCGTCGCGAGCGCGGCGGCCGTGAACCAGCGGTCGCCCCGTTCCTGGAACACCGCAAGGGCGCGGTCGACGCGCCGCTCGTTCATGGCCAGATCGCCGTACGCCCAGTGCACGTGGCTCAGGAGCCACTCGGCCTTGGCCCTGGCCAGCGGATCGTCGTGCTCGGCCAAGGCGGCTTGCCGGAGCTCCTCCGAATCGACGCCTTCGCCGACCAGCATGGTGAAGGCGGTCAGCCACGTCGCGGCCTCGGTTCTGGCCGGTGACGCCTGCGGATGTGCGGACAGGGCCGCGGTGAACGCGCGGCGGGCCTCCTCGAAGCGTCCCCGCAGGTACCAGTACCAGGCGAGCGCGTTCACCAGCCGGAACCCCGTGCCGCCGCCCGGCGCCGCGCCGAGGTTCGCCGCCTCCTCGTCGAGCACCGCTAGCCAGTGGCCCTGCTCGGGCCCGCGCAGCCCCTGCGCCGCCCGCTCGGCCAGGCCGGTGTAGTGGACGGCGTGGCGGCGGCGGAACTCGTCCTCCTCGCCCGCCTCGCGCAGGCGTTCCAGGGCGTAGGCGGCGACCGACTCCAGCAGCCGGTACCGGCCCTGCTCCGTCCGGACGACGAGGGAGCGGTCGACCAGCCGGGCGAGCACCTCGACGCCGGTCCCGCAGACCGCCTCCGCCGCGGCCGGAGTGCAGCCCCCCGCGTGGACGGCGAGGCGCCGCAGCGCGACCCGCTCGGGCGCGGTGAGCAGGTCCCAGCTCCAGTCGATCACCGCGCGGAGCGTCCGCTGCCGGGCCGGGCCGCCGCGCCGCCCGTCGGCCAGCACGCGGAAGCGGTCGTCCAGCCGCGCCGCCAGCTCCCGCACTCCGAGCGCGCGGACGCGGGTCGCGGCCAGCTCCAGCGCGAGCGGCAGCCCGTCCAGGCGGCGGCAGATCGCCGCGACCCACGGTGCGGTGCCGCCGTCCAGCGCGAAGCCGGGGGAGGCCGCGGCGGCCCGCGCGACGAACAGCCGGACCGCGCCCGCCTCCCGCAGCGCGTCCGGAGAGGCGTCGCGGCCGGGGAGGTCGAGCGGCGGGACGACCTGGAGCCGCTCCCCGGCGATCCCGAGCGGTTCGCGCGAGGTCGCGAGGACGCGGAGGCCGGGCGCGTCGGCGAGGAGGCGCCCGGCGAGCTCGGCGACGGGTTCGAGCACGCGCTCGCAGTCGTCCAGGACGAGCAGTGCCCGCCGGCCCCGCAGCGCGTCGGCGATCGGCCGCCCGGCGGACTCCTCGCGCAGGCCCAGCGCGCGGGCGACCTGCCCGGCCACGCCGCCGGCGGTGTCGTCGTCGGCGCTGTCGTCGACGGCGGCCAGATCGACCATCCACACCCCGTCGGGATGCTCGGCGATCGACCGGGCGGCGATCTCCACGGCGAGCCGGGTCTTGCCGACGCCTCCGGGCCCGGTCAAGGTCACCAGCCGGTGCTCGGCCAGCAGGGCCCGGCCCCGCTCGACCGCGTCCGCGCGGCCGATCAGCTCGTCGAGCGCCGCGGGCAGCCGGGGCGCCGGCCGCGGCGGCGGGACGGAGTCGCCCGCGAGCATCGACAGGTGGAGCGCCGCCAGCTCGGAGCTCGGGTCGGCGCCGAGCTCCTCGGCGAGCCGCTCGCGCAGCGCGTGGTAGCCCGCGAGGGCCTCGCCCTGCCGGCCGGCCAGGTGGAGGGCGCGCAGGTGGAGGGCGTGGAGCCGCTCGCGCAGCGGATGGTCGGCCGCGGGCGCGGCCAGCTCGGCCGCCACCGCCGCGTGCTCGCCGAGGTCGAGCCGGGCCTGCGCGTGCCGCTCCAGCGCCGCGAGCCGCGCCTCCTCCAGCTCGATGATCGCGGTGCGGGCGAACCCGGCGTCGGCGAAGTCGGCGAAGGCCGGGCCGCGCCACAGCGCGAGCGCGTCGCCGAGGAGCCGCTTGCGGGCGAGGGGGTCGGCGGCCTCGCGGCCGAGCGCCGCCATGAACCGCCCGGCGTCGACCGCCTCCGGAGCGGTGTCGAGCGCGTAGCCGGGCGGGCGGGCGGCGACGAGGCCGCGGCCGCCCGGCTCGCCCTCCTCCAGCGCCTTGCGGAGCTGCGAGACCCGGGCCTGGAGCGTGCCGAGCGGGTTGCGGGGCGGCCGGTCGCCCCACAGCGCGTCGATCAGCCGGTCGACGGGGACGGGACGTCCGGGCTCGGTGAGCAGGACGGCGAGCAGCGTGCGGACCTTCGCCTCCGGTACGCGGACGGGCGCCCCGGCGTCCGTCCACACCGCGAGCGGCCCCAGCACCCCGAAACGCACGGCGCCAGCGTAGCCACCGCTACGGACGGACCCGAGGAAGGTCCGTAGCGGCCGAGGCGAGTGTGGAGGAAACACATCTCAGGAGGACATGTGAGCACCCCAGTGACCGTCATCGGCCTCGGGCCCATGGGCGCGACGATGGCGAGGACGTTCCTCGAGAACGGCCACCCGACCACGGTCTGGAACCGGACGGCGTCCAAGGCGGCCCCCTTGGTGGAGGCCGGGGCGACCCTTGCCCCGACCGCCGCCGACGCCCTCGCGGCCTCGGAACTGGTCGTCGTGAGCCAGACCGACTACACGGCGATGCACGACTCGCTCGATGGCGCGGACCTGAAAGGACGGGTACTGGCCAACCTCAGCTCCGGCAGCCCCGGCGAACTGCGCCGCGCGAGCGAATGGGTCTCCGGGCGCGGCGGCGTCCTGATCACCGGTGGGATCATGGTGCCTCCGCCGGGCATCGGCCGGCCGGGTTCGTACGTCTTCTACAGCGGCCCTGAGCAGGTGTTGGAGCGCCACCGCGAGACCTTGGGCGAGCTGGGGGACGTCACGTTCGTCGGCGAGGACCCCGGCCTGGCGATGCTCTACTACCAGTCGCAGCTGTACCTCTTCTGGTCGACCCTGACCGCCTACATGCACGCCGTCGCGCTGCTGGGCACGGCGGGCGTCTCCGCCGAGCGGTTCCGCCCGTTCGCGGCGTCCATGCTGCTCGACCTCGGCGGCGACGGGCCGATGGGCTTCCTGAAGCACCTCGCGGGGGAGATCGACGCGGGCGTCTCCCCGGGCGCGGACAACAGCCTCCGCATGCAGGCCGTCGGCGCCGACCACGTCGTGGAGGCCGCCCGGGAGGCCGGGATCGACGTCGCGGGTCCGACCGCCCTGCGGGACCTGTTCTGGCGTGCCGTGGAGGCCGGTCACGGCGAGGACGGGCTGTCCAGCGTCATCACGGCGATCCGCCCCCGGTGACCAGCGGGAGGCGGAGCACGAACCGGGCGCCGGCGCCGGAGTCGGCGATGCGGAGGGAGCCGCCGTAGATCTCGGCGATCTCGCGGGCGATGGGCAGGCCGAGTCCGGTGCCGTGGGGGTCCCGGGTCCGCGACTCGGGAAGGCGGGCGAAGCGCTCGAAGACGCGTTCGCGGGCCTCCTCGGGGATGCCGGAGCCGTCGTCGAGGACCTCCACGACCGCGTCGCCGCCGTCCCGCGACACGGTCACCTCGATGCGCGACTCGGCGTGCCGCTCGGCGTTGCCCAGCAGGTTGCCGAGCACCCGGCTCAGCCGCACCGGGTTCGCGCGGACGACCGCGCCGGGCTCCAGGCGCGTCGTGATCGGGACGTCGCCGCTCCGCATGCCGACCTCGCGGCGGACCAGGGCGGCGACGTCGACCGGCTCCACCGGCTGCGGCGCGCGGGCGTCGAGCCGCGACAGCTCCAGGAGGTCGGCGACGATGTCGTTCAGGCGCTGCGTGTCGCGGAGCGCGCCGCGGACCATCGGCTTCCAGTCGGCGTCGTCCGGCTCGCCGAGGGCGACCTCCAGCCGCGTCTGCAGGCCGGTGATCGGGTTGCGCAGGTCGTGGGAGGCGTCGGAGACGAAGCGGCGCTCCCGGCTCGCCGCCGCCTCCAGCCGGTCGAGGGTGGCGTTGACGGTCTCGGCGAGGCTCTGGATCCCCCCGCCGGCCTCCGGGACGGGCACCCGGTGGTCGAGGCCCCGCTCGTCGATGCTGGCCATCTCGGCACGGATCAGGTCGACCGGTACGAACGCCTGGCCGATCGTGTGCCACGTCCACCACGCGATCAGGCTGAGCAGCGCGACCAGCAGGCCGAAGAGGGCGAGGGGCAGCAGCCACACGTTGAGCAGGCCGGGCAGCGGGGCCGCGGCGATGACCATGACGTCCGGGCCCCAGGGCGACGTGCGGAGGCGGAGGCCGAACGCCCACACGCACCTGTCCAGGTAGCGGGGGCAGACCCGCTGGTCTATGAGCAGTTCGCCGCGCGCCAGGTCGGCGGTCGCGAGCGCCGGGCGCCCGCGGATCGCCTCGCTGGCCGCCACGACCTCGCCCCGCGTGTTCACGACCTGCACCATCTGCGCCTCGTCCGGGCGGACGTCGATGATCGCGGGGTTCGTCCCCCTGGAGATGCCGAACGCGATCCGCTCGGCGGTCCGCTCCGTCTCCCGCGCGACCGTGTTCTGCGCCCAGTCGCGCGCCAGCAGCAGCATCAGGACCAGCGCCAGCAGCAGGATCAGCGCCGACACCGCGACGGTGATGAGGGTCGCGCGCCCCCGCATGGAGAAGAGCAGGCGCCTGCTCAGCACGTGGGCGTGCTCCTGCGTCACAGTCGTCACAGTGGAATCCCGGAACCGTGCACAACGTCACTCTAAGTGACGCAACGTGAGGGGCGGAGGTCCGCGTGCGGCGCCGGGGCGGGGCGCCGTGAACAGGACAGGGGCCGCGATCCGTACATCCTGGGTGACGGGCCGCCTTCCGGACGTGAGGGCGGTCGGGACGGGGAGGCGGTGCTGTGGTCGGGACGCGGGACCGTGTGGTGATCGGCGAGATCACGCTTCCGGGGGTGCGGCGGTCGGTGGGCTGCGCGCGGAGCTTCGTCCGGTGCGTGGCGGCCGGGCATCCCGCCCTGGAGGACCTGGTCCTGGTGGCGAGCGAGACGGTCGCGAACGCGATCACGCACACGGCGTCCGGGCTGGAGGGCGGGCTCGTGACGGTCGCCGTCCTGGCCGGGGACGGGGGGTACCGGGTCGAGGTCGCGGACGAGGGCGCGGCGGGCGGGCGCCCCCACCTGAAGGACGAGACGGGCGCGGAGACGGGGCGCGGGATGCGGATCGTGGACGCGCTCGCGTCGCGGTGGGGGTTCCGGGCGGACGGGGCCCGGACGGTGGTGTGGGCGGAGTTCCCGGCCCCGGTCGCCGGCGATGGGCGGGACCGGGGCCGGGAGGCGCCGGTCAGCGGCCCCGGTTGAGCTGCCGGGCCGGCATCTGCCGGGCGTTGCGGCGGTTGTTCGCGAAATTCGCCGACCTGAAGTCGGAGTTCTTCCGCTTGCCCTTCTTCCGGGATTTGGCGAAGGGGTCGCCGCTCGTTTCATGGTTCATCGCACGCATGAAGAGATCACCTCCGGGCACGTCTGAATTCGGCCGTGAAAGGCCGCGAAAAAGGTGGAGAAAGGCGCGCCGCATCGTCGCAGGGACACAGAGGTGGCCATGCGAGACGGGTGCGCCATGCGGGGAGACGGGAGCGGGCCCGTGGCAATGCCGGGGGCGGCTCGACCGGAGAAGAATCAAAGCTTCATGGTGAGTAGTTAGCCATACCTCCGGACGCGTGTCAACCAATAAATTCCGCCAGTGCGTGGACCGGGAGCGGGAACGGAACACGCGGAGACGCGTGAACCCGGCGCCGGAGAAGCGGCGATACATGCCGGGAGGCTTCATGAAGCTGCTGGCTTGGGTCGCCGTCGCGGTGGCCGCGGTGATGGTGGCGGGCGGGCTGTCCGCGTACGGGTACTACTGGCGGCTGCAGAACGCCGTCCAGCACGAGGACGTCGACCGGCTGATCGGCGGGAACCGGCCGAAGAAGCTCAACGAGGCCGTCAACATCTTCGTGCTCGGGTCGGACACCCGCGAGGGCGCCAACGCCCGGTATGGACGGGGCCTGCGGGGCAAGCCGCCCGCGTCCGACACGATGGTGCTGCTGCACCTGTCGCCGGGCGGCGGGCAGGCGGTCGCCGTCAGCTTCCCCCGCGACCTGCTGGTGCCGATCCCGGCGTGCACGCGCAGGGACGGGACGAAGGCGCCGGCCAGCAGTGCCGCCATGCTGAACGAGGCGATCGGCCGTGCCGGCCCCACCTGCACGGTGAACACCGTCGAGCAGCTCACGAAGGTCCACATCGACCACTTCGTGCAGGTGGACTTCACCGGCTTCAAGCGCATCGCGACGGCGGTCGGCGGCGTGCCAGTGTGCGTGACGGGCGACGTCCACGACAAGGACTCCGGGCTGACCCTGGCCAAGGGCCGGCACCGCCTGAAGGGCGAGCAGGCCCTCGCCTACGTCCGCAGCCGCAAGGGCTTCGGGGACGGGAGCGACACCGAGCGCATCACGCGGCAGCAGCACTTCTTCGGCGCGCTCGCCAAGGAGGCGATGAGCGCGGGCGTCCTCACCGATCCGGGGCGCCTGAACGCGCTGCTCAGGGCCACGGCCGAGTCGCTGACGACCGACAAGGGGCTGAGCGCCGGCGAGATGCTGAAGATCGCGCAGGGCATGCGCGACCTGAACGCCGGGAAGCTGCGGTTCGTCACCGTGCCGTCCGGGCCGTACGCGCTGAACCGCAACCGCGTGGTGCTCACCCAGCCCGCCGCGAACGAGTTCTTCGACGCCCTCCGCAGGGACGTGGTGGCGCCGGCGCCCGCCAAGGCTCCGGGCGTGCCGCCCGGGAAGGTGCGGGTGTTCAACGCGTCCGGGATCGACGGCCGCGCGGGGCAGGTGGCGGTGCAGCTCAAGGACGCCGGCTGGCAGGTCGCCGGGGTCGGCAATCTCGGGTCCCGGCCCCAGGGCACCTACGTCCGCTACGGGACGGGCGCGGAGCCGCAGGCGAGGGCGCTCGCCCGCCTCCTTCCGGGTGCACGGGTCGCGCCGCGCGCCAAGACGGCCCCCGGCGTCGTGGACCTGGTCATCGGGACGGGGTTCACGCGCGTCCGGACGTCCGGCGGCATCCCCGTCCAGCGCGGCGAGAGCCGGGCGAGCGACGAGGTGTGCGAACGGGTGGCGTGATCTGTGGGGTGCCCGTCGTGGACGCCATGCCGGCCCCGGTGACAGCCTGGACGCATGCGCGTCGCGTTCGTGATCTACGACGGTTTCCAGATCCTGGACCTGACCGGCCCGCACGAGGTGTTCGAGACCACCGGCCGGTACGAGTGCATGGTCGTCGGCCCGCGGGTGGGGCCGGTGACGGCGTCCGGCGGGCTCCGCGTCCACGCTCCCTTCGACACGGGCCTCGCGCCCGAGGGCATCGACACGCTGGTCGTGGCGGGCGGCGCCGGGGTCGACGACGCCCGAGGCGACGCGGAGCTCGTCGGCTGGGTCGCGCGGGCGGCGCGGACGGCGCGGCGGGTCGCCTCGGTGTGCAGCGGCGCGCTGCTGCTCGCCGAGACCGGGGTCCTGGACGGCCGGCGGGTCACGACGCACTGGGCCCGGGAGGAGCAGCTCCGCGCGGAGCATCCCGGGCTGGCCGTGGACTGCGACCCGATCTTCGTCCGCGACGGGCACGTCTGGACGTCCGCGGGCGTCACGGCGGGGATGGACCTGGCGCTGGCCCTCGTGGAGGACGACCACGGGCGCGACGTCGCGCACGCGGTGGCGCGGGAGCTGGTGATGTTCCTGCGGCGGCCGGGCGGCCAGTCGCAGTTCAGCGTGCCGCTGTGGTCGGCGCAGCCCGCGACGGACCCGGTGCGCGCGGCGGTGTCGTCCGTCCAGGCCGATCCGGGCGCGCGGCACACCATCGCGGACCTGGCCGAGCGCTCCGGCCTCAGCGAGCGGCATCTGCAGCGCAGGTTCACCGCCGAGCTGGGCGTCCCGCCCGCCGCGTACGTGGAGCGCGTCCGGATCGAGGCCGCCAGGCGGGCGCTGGCGGAGGGGGACGAGCCGGTCGAGGCGCTGGCGCGGCGGCTGGGCTTCGGGACGGGCGAGACGCTGCGCAGGGCGTTCCACAAGCACGTCGGCGTCGCGCCGTCGGACTACCGGGACCGGTTCAGAGGAACGAGGGAGTACGCATGACCACGTATGGGCTGCTGGTGTTCGAGGAGGCCGAGGAGCTGGACTTCGTGGGCCCGTGGGAGGTGTTCACGGCGTCGGCGATGTTGCGCGAGCAAGGCGACAGGGCGGTCCTGGTCGCCGAGGGGGCGGAGCCGGTCCGCTGCAACAAGGGCATGAGGGTCGTGCCGGACCACACCTTGGACGACCACCCGGAGCTGGACGTCCTCCTGGTTCCCGGCGGGCGCGGCGCTAGGGTGACGCAGCCGAACAACCCGGCCGTCACCGGCTGGATAGCGAAGGTCGCCGAACAGGCCGATTGGGTGACGAGCGTGTGCACAGGGTCGATCCTGCTGCACGCCGCAGGCCCGGCCAGAGGGCGCAGGGTCGCGACTCACTGGGCCTCCGAGGACGTTCTGGAGGCCAAGGGCGACGTCACGGTCATCCGTGACGCGCGCTACGTCGTGGACGGCGGCCTCGTCACGAGCCAGGGCGTGTCCGCCGGGATCGACATGGCCCTCTGGCTGGTCGGACGCATCCACGGCCGCGACCACGCGCGAGCGGTTCGCCGCTACCTCCAGTACGAGCCGGCGCCCCCGTACATGGCGGACGAACCCGTCTGATCGGAACGAACATTCCGCCATACCGGTGATGATCTTCGCTTATAGGCATAATCACGCGAATGGCGATGTCGCTTCCGGTGCGGTTCCGCAGCGATGGGGTCCGGGTGGCGGTGGAGACCGATCCCCTGCACGCCCCGCTGCGCGACTTTCTCATCAACGACCTGGGCGAGGACGTCTCGGCGATAGCGCGCGCCCAGGGGCGGCTGAGCGACGGCGCGGCCCGGCCCTGGCAGGAGGAGTACCGCTACCACCGCCTCGACTTCGACGGGACGACCGTGCACGTGCGGGACGTCGGCGGATGGGCGTCCTGCGACCTCGATCCGGCCGTCCTGCGGCGGTGCCTGGACGAGTACCTCCAGCAGGTCGGCGCGCTCAAGAGCCGCCGCAGCCTGGAACGCGAGCTCGGCCGCCCGGGCAGCGGCGAGCCCATGGCCGCCTCCCTCGCCCTCGGTTCGGTCTCCCAGCGGACGCAGGGATGGGGCCTCGTCCAGACCCCTCGCGCCGTGCTGGAGGATCTGGCCGGCCTGACTCCCCACCCGGACGCCTGCCTGCCGCACGGCATCATGGAGACCGGCTCCGGTGCCTGCTGGGCGGACCTCGCCGTCCTGGACGAATCGGGGACGCGCCTACGCAGCGGCACCAAGACGTTCATGCCGAAGGGCCTCGACCCGGAGCGCCTCATGGGCGAGCTGGGAAACGCCCTGACCCAGGCCCGATTCCTCAACGGGATCCCCGGGGCGTGGTCGGGTGTCGTCGCCGGGGTGCCTGTGCACGGCTACGTCGACCCGGAGTCCGTCCTGCGGCTCCCCTGCGAGCCCATCGAGATCGGGGGTGTCGCCCGGCGCGTCAAGGTGTTCTTCCCTGAACTCGCCGACTCCGGTGTCGACCTCGCGGCGGCCGCCTCCAGCGCCGGCGCGTTCACGCCTTCGGTGAACGGGCCGCGGCACGTCCTTACGGCGTTCCTGCTCCACGACGTGCAGAGCCACCGCCACCACCTGGAAGTCGTCCGCGCCGCGCGGCCAGGTTGGGAGCACACGGGGAACGCCTGCCACGTCAGGATCGACGTCCAGACCGTCCGGCTGGAGCACCTGTGGCTGCCCGGACACACGTGCGAGGTGCCGACGGGCGAGTTCGCCAGCGTCCTCTACGAGTACGAACGACTGATCGCGGTCTGACCGCCCGTCACGGGTCGAAGATGTCGTGGGCGCCCGCCGCGACGCGCGCCCGCACGTCGTCCACGGTCGTCAGCCGCCCCGAGAAGCCCCGCACCAGGACCGGCTGACGTTGACGCAGGCGCCGTCTCGGGCGAGGGCCGCCTCCCCCGGGACGTGATGCAGGGGGTCACGGCCGCCGCCCAGCGACAGGACCAGTTCGTGGACCTCAGCGGGGTCGATCGCCTCGCTGGAGACGAAGTGGACGTTGGCCGACACGGCTCACGAGGACGACACGGCTACGAGAACGCCGCGACGATCGTCTCGGTGAGGGCCGCGCCGGCCACGCCGTCCGGGTCCAGTTCCGGGTCGTAGATGGCGATGTGCACCCCAACCGCGCGCGGGCTCGCCACCAGGGTCCGCAGGACGGACGTCAGCTCCTCGAACGACAGACCGTCCGGGTTGGGGGAGTCGACGGCCGGCATCACGCTCTTGTCCAGGATGTCGACGTCGAGGTGGATCCAGAACCCTCGATCGGGGCGGCCTCCAGGTGCGCCCGGGCCCCCTCGGCGGCCGAGTCCGCGCCGTGTTCGCGGATGTACTCGATCGGGAAGCGCCGCACGTGCGAGGCCTCGAACGCGTCCAGGTCGAACAGCTCGAAGTCCTCGGGCTCCCGCTGGACGCCGATGTGCGCGACGTCCTCCTCCCGCACGTAGGGGGCGAGCCCCTCGATGCCGGTGAGCGCGGCCGGGCCGCGCCCGGTGACGAGGCCGAGCGCCGCCCCGCCCGCCGTCAGCCGTCCGGCGACGGTCGACGGGTCCCGCCGGGGCGAGTAGTCGTCGTGCCCGTCCAGATGCGCCAGGCCGTACGCGCCGCGCCGGCGCAGCGCGAGCATGGGGCCGAGCAGGATGCCGCAGTCCCCGCCGAGCACCACCGGGAAGTCGCCGCGGTCCAGGATCTCGCCGACGCAGGCCGCGAGCCGCTCGGTGTAGTCGGCGATGCCCGGTCCGTTCAGGTAGCCGGTCTCGTGGTCCGGGCCGAACACGTAGGGCGGCGGGTCCACCCGGCCCGCGTCCTCGGCCTTCAGCCGGGCGACGATGTCGTGCCCGCGCAGCGCGCGGGCGAGCCGCCGCACACCGGGCTCGTGGCCCTCGCGCGGAGGACGGAGCCCCAGGTTGGACGGGGCGTCGAGCACTGCGATCATTCCTGCAATCTAGAACACGGACTCGGCCCGGCACACTACGGAAACAAGCGGAACATCGGAATCGCCGGAAAGGATCGGTCAGTGACCATTTCGGGGCGGCTCGTCGACCGCGTCCTCGGCCTCCCCGAGTCGCCGTCCCCGCACGTCGAGGCGGCACGGGACCTGCGGATGCCCATGCCGGACGGCGTCGTGCTCGTCGCCGACCTCTACCGTCCGCGCGGCGCGGGGCCGCTGCCCGTCGTGCTGATACGCACCCCCTACGGCAAGCGGCAGGCCGTCGTCCGGCTGTTCGCGGGCGTCCTGGCCCGCCGCGGGTTCCAGGTGGTCGTCCAGAACGTGCGCGGCGTCTTCGGGTCGGGCGGCGAGTTCCATGCCTTCCACGACGAGAAGGACGACGGCCTGGCCACGCTCAAGTGGCTCCGTGCGCAGCCCTGGTGCGACGGGCGGATCGCCATGGCCGGCGCCAGCTACCTCGGATTCACCCAGTGGGCCGTCGCGCCGTACGCGGACCCGCCGCTGGCCGCGATGGGACTGGGCATCACCGCGTCCGAGTTCGCCAGCTCGTTCTACCCGGGCGGCGCGCTCGCCCTGCACAACACCCTTGTCTGGTCGTCGCTGATGGGCACGCAGGACGGGAGAAGGCGGCCGTTCCACCACCGGCGCGTCCGGCGGGCGATGCGGCACCTTCCGGTGGGGGAGGCCGACCTCGCGGCCATCGGACGCCCCGAACCGTTCCTGCGCGAGGTCACGGCCCATGCCGAGCCCGGCGACGACTTCTGGAAGGCCACCGACCACAGCCCCGCCGTCCCGATGACCACCACCCCCACCACGATGGTCACGGGCTGGTGGGACCTCTTCCTGCGCGGCCAGCTCAGGGACTTCGCCGCCATGCGCGCGGAGGGACAACAGGTCCGCATCACCATCGGCCCCTGGGGGCACGACGCCAAAGCCCTCCGCGCGACGCTCTACGACCAGGTCTCCTGGCTGAACGCCCACCTGAACGGAGACAAGGCCCAACTCCGCAGGGCGCCGGTAAGGCTCCACCTGCAACAGGCCAACACCTGGCTGGACTTCGACCAGTGGCCCCCGCCCGAGACCACGCCCACGCCGCTCTACCTTTCGCAGGGCCTCGTCTGGGACGAGCCGGATGCGGACCCCGCCACGTTCACCTACGACCCCCTCGACCCGACCCCGAACGTCGGCGGCCCGCTGCTGTCGCCGGGCAAGGGCAGGCAGCGCGACAACGCCCCCCTTGAACGCCGGGACGACGTGGCCGTCCTCACCGGTGCGCCGCTCCCCGAGGACCTCGACGTGATCGGGCCCGTCTCGGCGACGGTCCACGTGCGCACCAGCACCGGGCGCGGCGACCTGTTCGTCCGGCTCTGCGACGTCGACCGGGGCGGCGTCTCGCGCAACGTCACCGACGGCATCCTGCGCATCACGTCCACCGGTCTCGTCCGCGCCGAGATCGAGATGCACCCGACCGCGTACCGCTTCCGGCGCGGCCACCGCCTGCGCGTGATGCTCGCGGGCGGCGCGTTCCCCCGCTTCGCCCGCAACCACGGCACCGCGGAGCCCGCCGGACGGGCGGTCGCGTCCCGGCGCACGCGCTTCGAGGTCCTCCGCGACCGGGACCACCCCTCCGCCGTCCACCTGCCAGTCTGGCGAGGCTGACCACGCCGGACGCGCGGTGTGCTCCGCTCATCGCACGCGGCGGCCCGTTCGTCGACAGGGCCGGGCAAAGCCGGGATGCGCCCGCGGACGGCTCGCTACGGTCTTCGCATCCGCCGAACGACCGGCGCGAGCCGCTTCGGGGGGAGCGGCCGGTCCTGTGTCCGCGCCGGGACGGCGACGGCGGTACGGGGGGAGAGGGGTCACTCGGGGGGAGTGGCCCCTCCGTCCGTTTCCATGGACTGCCCCGCCGGCTGACCACTTTGTCAGTCGGCGACGATGTCGCCACGGCGAGAACGCAGTTGCGGGAGAAGCAAAGAAAGCCGGAGCGCTTCACAATGCGGGAACCCGCGGATTCCACCCCCGCTGCGGGTCACGCCTAGTGAAGGGTGCGCTCCCGATGTACAGGCATCTGACGCACGCGCTCAGAGTCCTCCCCGCCACCGTCGCCCTGGCCGCCGGCGCCGCGCTGGCGCCCGCCGCGCAGGCCGCCGCCCCCGCAGGTCCCGCCGCCCTGCCCGCCCGTCCCCTCGCCGCCGCTCCCGCCGACAGCCCCTACGAGCGCGGGCCCGCGCCGACCGAGGCGAGCATCACCGCGGAGCGGGGCCCGTTCGCCATCGAGAAGATCGATGTTCCGGCGGGCAGCGGAACCGGCTTCAACAGGGGCACCATCTACGCGCCGACCGACACGAGCCAGGGGACGTTCGGCGCCATCGCCGTCTCGCCCGGGTTCATGTCCCCGCAGAGCGTGATCGACTGGTACGGGCCCCGCCTCGCGTCGCAGGGCTTCGTCGTCATGACCCTGGAGACCAAGAGCCTGCTCGACGCCCCGGCCGCCCGCGGTGACCAGCTCCTCGCCGCGCTCGACTACATGACGGGCAAGAGCAAGGCGAAGGACCGGATCGACGCGTCCCGCCTCGCCGTCATGGGCCACTCCATGGGCGGCGGCGGGACGCTGGAGGCCGCGAACAAGCGCGCGTCGCTGCAGGCCGCCGTCCCCCTCGCGCCGTGGGACACCAACTACGACTGGAAGAACGTCCAGGCCCCCACCATGATCATGGGAGCGGACAACGACACCATCGCGCCGGCCGACTCGATGGCGGAGAGGTACTACGGCACCCTTACGGCCGTCCCCGAGAAGGCGTACCTGGAGCTGAGGAACGCCGGGCACACGACGTTCAACGCGCCGAACACGACGATCGCGAAATATGCCATCGCCTGGATGAAGCGGTTCGTGGACGATGACGCCCGCTACGAGCAGTTCCTCTGCCCCGAACCGAGCCCGAGCACGACCATCGCCCAGTACGAGGGCACCTGCCCGACCGGCTGATCCAGCCGGTTCCGGACGGTGGTGGCGGCCACCCCCGCTCGGCCGCCACCACCGTCCGCGACCCCGGGGGCGTGTCGTGAGGGAATGCTCGGTGGCGTGCGGGCGCGGCACCGCCGCATAAATCGGGATCTCCCCCTGGCAGGCCGCCCGGCGCATTGCCGCAATTCTTCGTAAAGGAAACCTCGCGCCCGTTCCAACCTCCCGTCCGCCGTGCCACCGGGAAGGAGATCGCGCTGCCCGGCCGACGTTTCCGACATGACGGCAAATGGTCGGTGTGTGAGGCGGGACCCGCAAAATTGACCCGGAAGGAGTCGACTTCGATCTTCGGCTGCGGAATGGTCTCCCGCATGGATTCACGAATTCGAGCCACCGGGGCGACCGGCCCCGCCGAGTGGATGCTGGCCTTTCTCGGCGCCCGCGAGCAGGCGCTGCGCACGTACACCGGGGCCGCCTCCGGGCCCGCCGAGTGGCTGCTGGTCTTCCTGGAGGTCGGACGCGGCGAGCCGGCGTCCCGGCGGCGCCCCGCACCCCTGCCGTCCCGGCGCGGCAGGACCGAGGAGTCCCCGTTCGGCCGGCTGTCCGCCCGCAGCGCGTAAGGGAAGTCCTTGGCTTCCTCTCCCGCCTAAGGGTGGGGGATTCCAGCGGTCGCCCGTTGGGTTTCCTGCTTCGCCGACGAGTGCCCCGTCCGGGAGGTGTCCCGTTGAGGTCTTACACCGTCTCCACAGGCGGTCACCGCCAGCCCGGCGGCCAGGATGTTGCGTGCCGCGTTCACGTCGCGGTCATGCATCGCGCCGCACTCGCACGTCCATTCGCGGACGTCCAGCGGCAGCTTGGTGCAGATGGTTCCGCAGGCCGCGCACAGTTTGGAGGAGGGGAACCAGCGGTCGACCACGACCAGCTCGCGGCCGTACCAGGCGCACTTGTACTCCAGCATCGAGCGCAGCTCCCGCCACGCCGCATCGGAGATGGCGCGTGCGAGCGTGCGGTTCTTGAGCAGGTTGCCGACGGTGAGGTCTTCGATCACGACCGTTTGGTTCTCACGGACGAGACGGGTCGACAGCTTGTGCAGCAGGTCGCGGCGCCGGTCGGCGATCCGTGCGTGCACGCGGGCCACCTTGCGGCGGGCCTTGTCCCGGTTCGCCGAGCCGGGGGCTTTGCGGGCGAGTTCGCGCTGCGCCTTGGCCAGGCGGGCGCGGTCACGGCGCTCCTGCCGGGGATTGGCGACCTTCTCCCCGGTCGACAAGGTCACCAGCGAAGTTATCCCGGCGTCGGCCGACGCACGCGACCGCTTGCGCGACTTGTATCGCGGATACCTGGCGCGCTTGGCGAAGAAGTTGGTGAAAGCGGTCTGGAGATGGCGCAGCGCCTGCTGAAGCGGGACGCAGGACACCTCGGCCAGGAAGGCCAGTTCCTCGGTCTTCTTCCACTGCGTCAGCAAGGCCGACGACTGCGCGTAGGAAATGCGGCGCCGCTCGACGTTCCAGGCCCGGGTGCGCTCTTCAAGCGCTTTGTTGTACACCAGCCGCACGCAGCCGAACGTGCGCGACAGCTCGGCCGCCTGCTCGCCCGTGGGATGGAAGCGGTACTTGAATGCCCGCCTGACCTGCCGCGCCATGGCCCGCAACCTGTCGGCCTGGGTGCGAGCGCGGATGGCGAATGGCCCCGGAGGCGACTCGCCCCTTCCTGCCCTGCTCGGCAGGAGCTTCGTTTCCCCCCGGTCTGAAGGCCGGAGTATCCACCAAGGAGAACCGATGACCATCGAGATGCTCTTCGCCGCCCTGATCGGCGGCGCGATCGGCTTCGCCGAGCTCGTCGCGCGCTACCGCGACAAGCCCGTCGCGGCCCTGCTCTCCCCGGGCGGGCTGCTGTTCGTCTTCGTCAACGCCAGCGCTGCGCTGATCGCGCTGATCGCGGTGACCGCCTCCGGGTGGACGTTCGGGCTGCCCCCCACCACACCCCCGGCGAGCCTCATGGTCGTCCGGGTCATCGCCGCCGGGATCGGCTCCGCGGCGGTGCTGCGCATGTCGTTCGCCCCCGCGCAGAGCCGCGGCGGCGGCACCGGTCCCGTCGCCCTCCTCAGCGGCATACTGCGGCTCGCCGACGGTGAGCTGGAGCGCAAGCGCGCGCTCAGCAGGCTGTCGCACAACGACCTGGCCGGGCTGTCGTTCGAACGCGACCACGCGGCGCTTGCGGAGCTGTGCTGCCACCTCATGCGCGAGTTCGACCTGTCCGAGGCGCAGCGGCTCGGCGGCCTCGCGGCCGAGCTGAGCGCCCGCGAGGACCTCACCGACGCCGACAAGCTGGACTGCTGGGGCCTGGAACTGGCGCGGCTCGTCGGCGAGCGCGCCCTCCGGCAGGCGGCGCGGCGGCTGCGGGACCGGCCCCGCGACGAGCCCCGCCCGGCGGCCGGCCCCGAGCAGCGTCCGGCCGTCCCGGCGCCCGACCACGACTACCTGGTGGAGACCGCGCCGCCGCGCCCCTCGCCCGCCAAGACCTCCCGCCTTGCCCCGAGCACCAACGGCCGGTCCGCGAGCACGAACGGACGGGGGCCGAGCACGAACGGACGGGTGGAACGCAAGTCCTTCAGCGACTCCTGAGACTCCGTGGGATACCGATGCGTCCCCTTGCACGGACGTACCGGTATCTCCGCTGGGGCGGGCCGCTCTCTCGGCCGGGCGGACAGGTGTGCGGCGGTCTCGGAACCGTCCCGCCTCCAGTGCCGCCGCTTCCGGCACCAGAACTGAAAGGACCCCGCACATGAGCACGGAGCCCATGAGCACCGAACCCCGCGCCGCACCCTCCGCCGTATCGCCGGCCGGACGGTTCGGCGTCCTTCCGCGCTGGACCGGGAAGCCCGTGCGGCGACTGACCACCGCGGAACTGGCCGAGGCCCTCGAATACCTGGAAAGGCACCATCCCGACGACGACGTCCTCGGCCGCGCCCTCGCCGGAGAGTTCGCCCGCCGGACGGCCGCCGCCGAGTTCGCCCGCCGCGCCGCCGCCGACCGCGGCCGCGCCCTGGACGACGTCCCCGGCGGGGAGCGCGCCCTCGGGGCGTCTCCGCCGGCGGCGCCCGTCCCAGCGGACCCTGACGGGCCCCGCCGCCCGCCCCTGGCGACGCCGCCTGGCCACCCGCGAACCCCGCAGTGAGCCAAGGATCAGGGGGACGTGCGTGTCGTCCGTGACCCCGGGTATACAGCCGCCATGGAGGTAAAGCTGCGCAGGGTGTACGAGCCGCCATCGGGCGAGGACGGGACGCGAATCCTGGTCGACCGCGTGTGGCCGCGGGGCCTGTCGAAGGACAAGGCGCACCTGGACGAGTGGGAGAAGGACGTCGCCCCCTCCACCGACCTCCGCAAGTGGTACGGGCACGACCCCGACAAGTTCGAGGAGTTCACCCGCCGCTACGACGCCGAACTGGCCGAGCCCGAGCGCGCCGAGGCTCTCGATCACCTGCGGGAACTCGCCCGGCAGGGCACCGTGACCCTGCTCACCGCGACCAAGGACGTCGACCTCAGCCAGGCCGCCGTCCTCGCCGACCGGCTCCGCGACTCCGGCTGACCGCCCCGCGGCCGCCGCTGATCGGAGCCCGCTTCCTCATTCCGTTGCCCGCGGGAGGCGCAGGCAGAAGCACGCGCCTTGGGGCTCGCCCGGCCGGTAGTAGGCCTCTCCGCCATTGGCCTGGGCCAGCCGCCGGACGATCCACAGACCCAGCCCCGACCCGTCGGCGTCCCGTCGGGGCCCCGCCGCGCGCGTGAAGCGTTCGAACAGGCTGGGCACGAACTCCTCGGGTACTCCCGGCCCGCTGTCGCATACCTGGACCTCGACGGCGTCGCCCGCGCCGGTCGTTCGGATCTCGATCGGCGGGGCTCCGTGGTGGAAGGCGTTCTGCAGATAGTTGACCAGCATCTCTGCCAGTTCGCCACGGTCGGCCAGCACCCGGATCTCGGGGTCGCAGTAGACGTGCGTGTCCCGCGCCCGGTCACCGAAGTCCGCCAGGCATTGCAGCGTGATCTCCAGCAGCGGGACCGGCTCGCGGGGCGGGCGCGGGAGCTCTCCGCCGGTCCTGATCGTGGTCAGGAGCCTGGCCGCCAGTGACTGCAGGCGGGCGACGCGATCGGCGACCTGGTCGAGGATCCTTTTCCGTTCGTCGTCGGTGAGGTCTTCCGCGGGCTCGCGGAGCGTGTCTATCAGAAGGCCGATCCCGGCCAGGGGATTGCGGATCTCGTGGGCCATGACGGCGATCATCGTTCCCTGGAGGTCCAGTTCCGCTTCGAGCCGCTCCCATGCCCGTCGCCGGAGGGTGATGTCGCGAAGCGAGGCCAGGTGCAGGCGCTGACCCGACACCGTCGTGGTGCTGGCGCACATCTCGACCACCCGGGTGCCTCCGCCCGGCAGCACCAGATCGATCTCGGTGGAGTGGTCGGCGACGACCGGGTGTCCGAACGGGCTGCCGACCAGCTCGCTCGCCGGACGGCCGAGCAGTACCTCGGCCGCGGCGTTGCAGATGCGGATGACGCCCTGGTCGTCGACCGCGACGAGCCCGTCCGCCAGCGCCGACACCACCGTGGGCCCCGCTTCGCGCGCGAAGTCGACCGGCCACCCGGGTCCGGTTTCCGGCGTGGCCGGAGCCCCTTCGAACTCACCCATCCGTGCTCATCGCGTTCAGCGTTCCGGCCGCCGGTCGGGCGGCGGCACGTCCGGGTCGGGGAACAGGCGGGATCCGGTGGTGTAGGGGTCTCCCACGCGTAGCCCGGCGTGGTCGATGCCGACTCGGCGCACGGTGGGATCGTGGGGCGATCCGCGGCTCTGCAGCACGGCGACGATGCGCTGCACCACTCCCGCGTTCTCGGCGTAGCGCAGCAGGATCGTCACGTCGGTGATGCTGGCGACCTCCATGGCCGAAGCAGCGGGGACCGGTGCCCACGTGTCGGACGAAGTCGAGGAGGTGAACAGGGTCGTGATCTCGTGCTCCCGCGCGAGGGCGCCCAGCGCGATCACGAAGTCCAGCAGCGTCCTCGGTGCTCCTCGGCGCTCCAGGGCGGACAGGCTGTCGATGATCAGTCGGCTCGGCGCGAAGTCGGCGATGTCCCTCCGGACGCTCAGGAAGTGATCTTCCACCGACGCCTCCTCCGGGTAGCCGGCCGTGATCCGCAGCAGCCCCGAGGATTCCATGGCCTCCAGGTCCATGTCCCAGCCGGCGGCGCTGCGGTAGAGCTGGTCACGGGTCTCGTCGAAGACGTAGAACAGGCTGCGCTCGGCCGCCTGGAACGCCGCGTCGGCGAACTGGAGGGCCATGAGCGTCTTGCCGGAGCCGGGCGGTCCGGTCACCAGGGCCAGCGCGTCACGGAAGATCCCGCCGCCGACCATCTCGTCCAGTCCCGGAGTCCCGGTGGAGACCCGCGCTCGCGACGCCTGCTCGCGCGGGGCCAGGAACGCCAGGGGAACGACGACGAGGCCCTCCGTCGGGTCGATGGTGAACAGCCACTCCCCGGTACGGTGCGTGGTTCCGCGGAACTTGACGATCTCCAGCGTCCGGCGGCGCCTCTCGTTCCGCAGGACGTTGCGAATGATCAGGACGTTGTCCAGGGCGAACTCCTCGACGCCGTGCCGGGTCAGGCCGTCGTACTCGGTGTCGCGTTCGGTGGTCAGCACCGACGTGACCCCGAGCGACTCCAGCATCCGGGTGAGCCTGGCCAGCTCGCGGCGTATCAGCTCCCGATCCTGGAAACGGATGAGCAGTGTCCCCAGCGAGTCGAGCGAGATCCGCCCGGCCCCGACCTGGGCCACGGCGTGCTCGACCCGCGCGATCAGGCCCCCGAGGTCGTACCCGCCGACCGAGAACATCTCCTCCTGCACAGCGGAGACGTCCACGAAGACCCACTTGCCGTCACGCTCCCAGTGTGCGATGTCGAAGCCGAGGGAGGCGACGTTGCTCCGGAGGTCCTCGGGCGTCTCATCGAAGGTGACGAAGACTCCGGGCTCCTCGTACTTCATGATCCCCCGGGCGAGGAACTCCAGAGCGAACAGGGTCTTCCCGCTGCCGGCGGTACCGGTGACCAGCGTGGAGCGACCGGCCGGCAGCCCGCCCACGGCCACCTCGTCGAAGCCGCTGATCCCGGTCGGGGTGCGCCGAACCTCAGTGACCATCACCGCCCCTTTCCACCGGAGACGAACGGTCCACCTCGACCAGCCCCAGGAAGTCGGCGGCCTTCCGGTGATCGGACAGGTCCCCGATGACCCGGCAGTGCGGAAGCGGCCCGGTCCTGACGACCGTCGGCGTCGCCAGAACACCGTCCCGCTCCGCCAGATCCGGCCGCTCTGACACGTCGACGACTTCTATGTCGTGGCGGTCGGGCAGGAGGGAGTCGCACAGGAACCGCAGATTGGCCAGCGCGCTGAGCGACCTTGGCGTGCGACCCGCGATGTACACCGTGAACGAGTAGACCGTCGCCGCCATCATGACCACCGCGTCATCGGTAACCCTCCGTTACAGCCTTCACCGTGGTCTGGTCGGCTTTGCTCCGCCGCCACGGCCTCAGCCGACCGCGCCGACCTCGTGTGCGCGACCCTCCGAACACTCTCAGTCACATCCTTGCCTCGACAGCGTGTCCTAATCCACCGGAGCGTCCCCGCCTGGCCGTGTCCCCGCCAGGGAGATCCCGCCTTGCGGCCGTCCTGGAGGGGGTCGCCGCGGCGAGGCGTTCCTCCGGCACCCGGAAACGGGTTCTAAAGTGAAGGGGTCTGAAGGAAGGATCCCCGCTATGCCCCTCGCCTCACGCCTGCCGGCCCCGCCCGAGACCATGGCCGTCCTGGAGGAGACCTACTCGGGCGTGCTGCGCCGCGATCCGGGTGAGGCCGAGTTCCACCAGGCCGTGCACGAGGTCCTGGAGTGCCTCGGCCCGGTGCTGGCCGCGCGGCCGGGGCTCGCCACCGCCAAGCTGGTGGAGCGGGTGATCGAGCCGGAGCGCCAGATCATGTTCCGGGTCCCGTGGGAGGACGACAACGGGGAGATCCACGTCAACCGCGGCTTCCGCGTCGAGTACAACGGCGCGCTCGGGCCGTACAAGGGCGGGCTCCGCTTCCACCCCACGGTGAACCTCGGCATCGTCAAGTTCCTCGGCTTCGAGCAGATCTTCAAGAACGCGCTGACCGGGCTCGGCATCGGCGGCGGCAAGGGCGGCAGCGACTTCGACCCGCACGGCCGCTCCGACGCGGAGGTCATGCGCTTCTGCCAGTCGTTCATGACCGAGCTGCAGCGCCACGTCGGCGAGCACACCGACGTCCCGGCCGGCGACATCGGCGTCGGCGCCCGCGAGATCGGCTACCTGTTCGGCCAGTACCGCCGCGTCACGAACCGGTGGGAGGCCGGGATGCTGACCGGCAAGGGCATGCTGTGGGGCGGCTCCGCCGTCCGGACGGAGGCGACCGGCTACGGCAACGTGATGTTCACGGCCGAGATGCTGCGCCGCCGAGGCGAGGACCTGGACGGCCAGCAGATCGTCGTGTCCGGCTCCGGCAACGTCGCGATCTACACGATCGAGAAGGCGCAGCAGCTCGGCGCCAACGTCATCACGGTCTCCGACTCCGGCGGCTACGTCGTGGACGAGAAGGGGATCGACCTCGACCTCCTCAAGCAGGTCAAGGAGGTCGACCGGGGCCGCGTCTCCGACTACGCCGACCTGCGCGGCGCCTCCGCGCGGTTCGTCGCGGGCGGCCGGGTGTGGGACGTCCCCGCCGACATCGCGCTCCCGTCGGCGACGCAGAACGAGCTGGACGCCGAGGCCGCCGCGGTCCTCGTCCGCAACGGCGTGAAGGCCGTGTCCGAGGGCGCGAACATGCCGACCACGCCCGACGCCGTGCACATCCTCCAGGACGCGGGCGTCGCGTTCGGCCCCGGCAAGGCCGCCAACGCGGGCGGCGTCGCGGTGAGCGCGCTGGAGATGCAGCAGAACGCGAGCCGCGCCTCCTGGCCGTTCTCCCAGGTGGAGGAGGAGCTGTCGGCCATCATGACGAGCATCCACGACACCTGCTACGAGACCGCCGAACGCTACGGCGCCTCCGGCGACTACGTGGTCGGCGCCAACATCGCCGGCTTCGAGCGCGTGGCCGACGCCATGCTCGCCCAGGGCCTCATCTAGCGGGCACCGGGGCGAGCGGCCCGGCCCACGGATCAGACGGGGCGGCCCTGGGCATGCACGGAGAGTGAACGCTCCCTCGCGAAGGGCCCGGTTCGGGCTTTTGACCTGGGTGGTCCTGCGCACGACGCTGACCACGGCGGCCCTGCTCGTCGTGTACTTCACGGCCCCCTTGAACAGGTCGTTCACCGCGGTGACCGGCACGGTGCTGAGCGCCTCGCTGATCTCCCTGGGCCTGCTCGTCGCGTGGCAGGCGCGGTCGATCACGCAGTCGCACTCCCCCCGGATGCGCACCGTCGAGGCGCTGGGCACCTCCGTCTCGCTCTTCGTGCTGGTGTTCGCCTCCAGCTACCGGCTGATGAGCCACGACACCCCGCCCGGCTTCTCCGAGCCCCTGACGCACATCGACGCCCTCTTCTACACCATCACGATCTTCACGTCGGTCGGCTTCAGCGACATCGTCCCGACGTCCCAGACGGCCCGCGCCCTGACGGCCGTGCAGATGCTCGGCGACCTGGTCTTCCTGGGCATCGTGGCCAAGGTCTTCCTGGAGGCGATGCGCCGGGGCGTCGAACGCAAGGCCGCCGAATCCGCTGCTCCGGACGACGGCGGAGCCAAGTGAGCGCGGCGTCCCCGCAGGCCCGTCACTCGCGCTGCGCCGCCTCCGGCGGTCGTGCCGGAGGCGGCAAGGGCGCGTCAGGCGACGGCGGTCCCCTCGAGTTCCACCATCAGGGCGGGAATCGCCAGCCGGGTCACCCCGAGCATCGTGGTGGACGGCGCCGCCCCGGCGGCGCCCAGGCGCGACGCCAGCACGCCGTAGTGCTCGAAGAGCCGGTCGACGTCGGTGGTGTAGACGTTGAGCCGGACGAGGTCCGCGAGGGACATGCCGGCCTCGCCGAGCACGGCCTCCAGGTTGTCGAGGCTCAGCGCCAGCTGCGCCGCCATGTCATCGGCGTGCCGGGGCTTGCCGTCGCCGTCCATGGCGGTCTGCCCGGCGCAGTACAGGGTCCGGGTGTTGCCGGAGACGATCTCGCCCTGGTTGTAGCCCATCTCCACGGACCACGCCCACGGGTTGACCGCCGTTCGCTCCATTGCCACATCAGCTCCATTGCGTACGTCCATCGGCATTGGCGGCCGCATCTTCGGGCCGCGCTGATGAGGCTCCCAACAAATCACGACATCCTGTGTCGTGTATTTCCGTAGACTTCGCGCATGCGCGCCGACCGGCTGGTCTCGCTGGTGCTGCTGCTGCGCCGGCACGGTCGGATGTCCGCGGCCGCGCTGGCCCGCGAGCTGGAGGTGTCCACCCGCACCGTGCTGCGCGACATCGAGGCGCTGTCCGCGGCCGGCGTCCCGGTCTACGCCGAACGCGGCCGCCACGGCGGGTTCGCGCTGCTCCCCGGTTTCCGGACCGAGCTCACCGGACTGAACCACGAGGAGGCGCTCGCCCTGCTGGTCGCGGGTTCGCGCCGCGGCGCGCAGGCGTTCGGCCTCGGCTCGGCGCTCGCTTCGGCGATGCTCAAGGTGGTCGACGCGCTGCCCGAGAGCCACCGCGACACCGCGGCCGGCGCGGCCGAGCGGCTGCTCATCGACCCGGAGACCGATCTCCTCTCGCGCCGGCCGGTCGCCGACGAGGTGCCCGACGCCGTGGTGGCCGAGGTCCGGCGGGCGGTGTTCGCCGGACACAAGCTGCGCATCCACTACGCGGCCGCGGACCAGGGCCCGAAGTGGCGGACGGTGGACCCGATCGGCCTGGTCACCGTGCGCGACCAGGGCTACCTGCTGGCCACGCGGTCCGGCGCGGACCGCACCTACCGGCTGTCCCGGATCCTCGCCGCCGAGGAGCTCGCCGAACCCGCCTCGCGGCCGGACCGGGTCGACCTGGACCGCGCCTGGCAGGAGCGCAGCACGCGGTTCCGGACGGGCGGCGACCAGGTCACCGTGCTGGTCCGGGTGGACCCGGCGCGGCGGGAGGACCTGGTGGGCACCGCGCTTGCCGTCCGCGCCGAGGAGACCGACGCGGACGGCCGGCTGCGGATGGAGGTGGCCTTCCAAGATCCCAGGCATGCCGTTTGGGCCCTGTGGCAGTTGGGCACCAGCGCGGAGGCCCTGGCCCCGCAGTGGCTGCGCACCGCCCTGCGCGACCGCGCCGCCGCGATGGCCGCCTCCTACGGCCCTCCACCCGAGAACTGACGAAGAGCCGTGGTCTTCGAGACCCGTGCGGAGGACCTGATCTTTGAGGGAGGTCAGTCCGGGTGCGGGCCCGAGGCGTCGATCCCGGCGAGGAGGATCCCCAATCCGGCGCGGAACTCGGTCTGAGGGTCGCCGGTGGCTGCGCGGGCTATCTCGATCAGCCGGGGGAACCGCTGCGCCGGAAGGTCGGCCATCCGCGCGACGATGGTTCCGGCGTCCTGGCCGGCCGCGGATGCGAGGGGACCTGTGAGTTCGGCCTGGGCGAATCCGGCGATGAAGCCGGAGACCACGCGGAAGGCGGCCAGTAGTTCGGCTCCGGTTCGTCCGCTGTCGGCCAGGGCCTGCAGCAGGGCTTCGGCGGGGGCGAGTGCCTCTTCGTCGAGGCTGCGGGTGGTGAGGACGAGGGGGATCGCGTTGGGGTGCGCGCGCACGGCCCGCCAGATCGCCTCGGCGGTCGCCGCCAGCCGTGTCCGCCAGTCGCCGGAAGGTTCGTCGGACCAGCGGGCCTGCGCCATGACCGCGCCGGTGACGAGACGTTCGAGTCCCTCTCGGCCGTCGACGTAGTTGTAGATGGTCATCGGGCCGGTGCCGAGCCGGGCGGCCAGGGCGCGCATGGTCAGCCCGGCCAGGCCCTCCTGGTCGATCAGCTCCAGAGCCGCGGCCTGCAACTGCTGGTGGGTGAACTTGCGCGGTGCCGGCATGGACCCTTCCCCTTGATTACGTACAAGGTACGTGTTTAACTCTCCCTGTTCACGTACAACGTACTTGATTGGAGAGGGCATGACGACGCGTACCTCGTTCACCTCCGGCGGCGATCAATGCGCCGCCTGGCTCACCGTCCCCGAGGGCTCCGGGCCGCATCCGATCGTCGTACTGGTGCACGGCGGTGGCGCGACGCACGACATGATGCTCGACCAGTACGAGAAGTGGTTCTCCCAGGCGGGCCTTGCCGTGCTGGCCTTCGACTTCCGTCACCTGGGCGAATCGGGCGGTCTGCCGCGTCAGCTGGTCAGCGCACGCCGGTACGCCCAGGACATCGACGCCGCACTGGAGTTCGCCCGGACGCGGCCTGAACTGGACGCCGGACGGGTCGCGCTGTGGGGAACCTCGTTCGGCGCCAGCCATGTGCTCGCCGCGGCCGCCAGGCACCCCGAGCTGACGGCGGCGGTGGTGCAGTGCCCGGTGCTCAGCGGGCGCGCCATCGCCCTGCGAGGCGGGTTGCGGCACCTGGCCCGGTTCACCGTCCCCGTCATCTCCGACCTGGTGCGCGCCGCGCTGCGGCGGCCGCGGCGGTACGTGCCGCTGGTCGGCCCTCCCGGCGAGCCGGCCTTCGTCAACCAGCCGGGCGCTCTGGAGGGCTGGCGGTCGGTGTGCCCGCCGGGCTATGAGTTCGACAACCGCGTCACCGCCGCCTCCGGGCTGGGAATGCTCTTCTACAACGCCGCGTCCCGCGCGTCCCGCGTGCGGTGCCCGCTGCTGGTGTGCCAGAGCGACCGGGAGAACCTGGTCGACACCGCGATCGCGGAGAGGGCCGCAGCCGCCGCGTCGCGGGGCGAGCTCAGGCACTACGACGCAGACCACTTCACCGTCTACCACCCGCCGCTGGTCGAACGGCTCGTCGCCGACCAGATCGAGTTCCTGACCACCCACCTGCGGCCCCGGTCATGACGCGGCGGGAGGCTCCAGAGCGCATCAGTGATCTGCTGCGCGCGGCGGCACGGACGGCCGGAGACCGGATCGGCTGGTCGGCCGGCGGACGGAACATCACCCTGGCGCAGATGGACCAGCGGTCCGACCGCATCGCCGGCGGCCTGCTGCGGCTGGGAGTGCGGCACGGCGATCGCATCGCCGTCAACGACCACACCACCCCCGACTGGCTGGCGATCTACTTCGCGGCGGCGAAGATCGGCGCGGTCGTGGTGGCGCTGAGCGTGCGCTACCGCCAAAGCGAACTCGCCCACATCCTCGGCCACTCGGGAGCCCGATTCGTCTTCACCGTGCCGGCGACCGCGGACGTCGACCTCCTCGACCTCCTGGCCCGCATACGCGATCGCACCCCTGAGGTGGAGGGGACGGTGACCCTCGGTCCGGGCGGTGCTCTCACCCTCGACGACCTGGAGGCCGACCCGCCCGACGCCGCCGCGCTCGCCGCGGCCGAGGGAGCGGTGGACCCCGGCCACCCGGTCCTGGTCATCTATACGTCCGGGACGACCGGACGCCCCAAGGGGGCGACCTTGACCCACCGCGGACAGTTGGCGGCGGCCACCGCCCAGGCACGGCACATGCGGCTGGGGCCCGACGACGTCCTGCCGGTGACCGTCCCGCTCAACCACGTGAGCGGGATCACCTGCTGTGTGCTGACCGCGCTGGTCGCCCGCACCCGGGCGGTCCTGCTGCCGGCCTTCTCTCCCCGTGAAGCCGCCCGCCTGTTCGGGACGTCCGGGCTGACGGTCTGGGTCGGCGTGCCCACGATGCACACACTGCTGCTGCGGGCTCCGGAGTTCGCGACGGCCGACACCTCCGCCGTCCGGCTGGTCGTCACCGGAGGCGCCAACGCCGACCCGGCGCTGCTCGAACGGTTGGCCCGCGCGTTCCCCCGCGCCACCGTGATGAACCTTTACGGACTGAGCGAGGCGTCCGGAGCGGTGGTGATGACTCCCTGGGGCAGTGACCGGGAGACGACCCTCCGGGCCGTCGGACGGCCGCTGCCCGGCGTCCAGATCAAGATCGTCGACGGTGACGGTGCCGAGACCGCGGCCGGGCAGGCCGGTGAACTGCTGGTCCGCGCCCCTTCGCTCATGGCCGGCTACCACGCCATGCCCGACCAGACGGCACGATTGATCACCGCGGACGGTTGGCTGCGCACCGGCGACGTAGCCTGGGCCGACGGCGACGGGCACCTGACCCTGCGCGGACGCCGCCACGAGATGTTCGTCCAGGGCGGCTTCAACGTCTACCCGATCGAGGTCGAGAACCTCCTGATGTCGCATCCCGGCGTGGCCCTGGCCGCCGGCGTCGGCGTACCCGACCCCGTCCTCGGCGAGATCGGCCGCTACTACGTCGTGCTCACCTCCGGGGCCGAGACCACCGCGCGAGAACTGCGCGACTTCTGTGCCGCCGCCATCGCCGACTACAAGGTCCCCAAGCAGATCATCATCCGCACTGGCCTGCCCATGACCCCTGCCGGCAAGGTCCAGAAAGACAGACTGCACTAGGGCGCGGGCCATGCGGTGAGGGCCAGTTCCGCGGTTTCGGTGAGTTCGGCTGCTGTCGCTCCGTCGGCGGCGCGTTGCGACATTCCCTGGATGACCGCGGCGAAGTACGCGGCCAGGGCGCGGGGGTTCGCTGCGGCGGGTAGCTCGCCCGCCTGCTGCGCCGCCTGAAGGCGGGCCTGGAAGACGTCCAGGTTCCTGTTCCGCAGATCACGGAGGAAGGCCGCCACCTCGGCGTCCTGCGGGGTGACGTTGGTGGCCGCGCTGATCGTCAGGCAGCCGGCCGGGTGGGACGGGTCGCTGTAGATCACGGCCGCCTCGCGCAGGATGCGGGCGAAGGCGCCGTAGGCGGTGGGCTCCTCATCGAGCGCGACGCTCATGAACGCGCCGACGGCCGAGCGCCCGTAGCTGTGCACCACCTCCTTGAACAGCGACTTCTTGTCCCCGAAGGCCGCGTACAGGCTGCCGGGCCTGATGCCCATCGCCTCGGTCAGTTCGCCGACGGAGGTGGCCTCGTAGCCGCGTTCCCAGAACAGCCGTGTGGCCGCGTCCAGTGCCGTGTCGCGGTCGAACGCCCTCGGCCGCCCCCGCTTCGCGCGTGTGTCGCTCACCCCCACATTTTAGAGCGACCGCTCAACAAGGCGTGCTAGGTTATTTCTTGAGTCATCGCTCAAAAATACTGAGGGAGTGGTCACAGCCATGGGCGCACGCGCACTCGAAGGGAAGACCGCGCTGGTCACCGGTGGGAGCCGCGGCATCGGACGGGCCATCGCGCAGCGTCTCGCCCGGGACGGCGCGGCCGTCGCCGTCGCCTACGCCCGCAACGAGGCGGCGGCCGAGGAGGTCGTCGAACGCATCCGCAAGGACGGCGGCCGGGCCTTCGCACTGCGCGCGGAATTGGGACGGCATGGCGACGCGGCCCGCCTGTGGGCCGCCTTCGACGCCCATGCCGGCGAGTACGCGCCCGGCGGGGCGGTCGACATCATCGTCAACAACGCCGGCATCGGACGCAGCCCCGACCTGTCGTCGCTGACCGAGGACGACTTCGACGAGGTCTTCGCCGTGAACGTCCGCGCGCCGTTCTTCATCGTGCAGCAGGGCCTGAAGCGGCTGCGCGACGGCGGCCGGATCATCAACATCTCCAGCGGCGCGGCCCGCATCGCCCTGCCGGAGATCATGGCCTACGGCTCGACCAAGGGCGCGCTCGACACCTTCACCCTCAACCTCGCCAAGGAACTGGGCCCCCGGGGCATCACGGCGAACTCGGTGGCGCCGGGCATCATCGACACCGACGTCAACGCGGGCTGGCTGCGCGGAAACCCGCAGGCCGAGGCCCAGGCGGCGGCCCTGTCCGCGCTGGGCCGGATCGGGCGGACCGAGGACGTGGCCGACATCGTGGCGTTCCTCGCCTCCGACGACGCGCGCTGGGTGACCGGCCAGGTGATCGACGCTACGGGCGGCTCCGGGCTGTAAGCCGCCCGCGGTGTGCGCCAGCGCGGGCAACCTCGGCCAGGCTCTCGCCTGGTCCGGTCGCGGCCGGGGGCCCGACGTCACCGTCGTGGCCTCCCGCGCCGCGCCTGCGGCCAAGCTCGACCGCATCCGCGTGCTGGGCGCCAGGCTGGAGCTGGTGGACGCCGTGCCGCCGTTCGACGCCGTCCTGATCGCTCTCGGCGGCGGTGCGCTGGCCACCGGCGTGGGCCACGTCGTGAAGGCCTGCGCGCCCGAAGTCGAGGTGATCTGCGTCCAGCCGCTGGGCGCGCCCGCGATGACGCGCTCCTGGCATCAACGGCGCGTCGTCACCACCGAATCGACCGACACGATCGCCGACGGCGTCGCAGGGCGACGTCCCATCCCGGCCGTCCTGGACGACCTCCTCCTGGTCGCGGACGACGCAGTGCTGGTCGAGGAGGCGTCCCCCAGGCCCTGAAGACCGCCCGCGGACGGCGTCATCCAGCGGCGCGGCAGGCGGCCGCGTCCCCGCTGGGCGGTCAGCTCTTGTGCACCCACGCGGGCAGCTGGCGACCGCGCACCAGTCCGCCTGACCCGCCGAACACGCGAGCTCAGCGCCGGGTGAGGCGGACCACGGGGTACTGGCGGTCGGACCGGCGCTGGTACTTCGCGTAGCGGGGCTGGGCAGCGGTGATGCGCTGCCAGGCCTCCTCGCGTTCGGCGCCGTCGAGCCGGTGGGGCGTCACGGGCACGGCCCCGCCGCCGGGCAGCTCGACCGCCGCCTGGTCGGGGTGCGCCATCAGGTTGACGTACCAGTCCGGGTCCTGGCTCCCGCCGCCCGACGCGACGATCAGCCAGGCGTCGTCTCCACCGGGGAACCACGACACGGGCGTCTCGCGCCGCCGGCCGGTTCGCCGGCCCACCGTGTCCAGGACCAGGACGTCCATGCCCATGAACGTTCCGCGTCCGCGCCGGACCTTGCCGATGATGCGGGCGTTCATCGTCCGCTGCACCCATCGGGACACCGCCCCTGGCGTGCCGCGCTTGCGCGCCTTCACCCGCTGATCCTGTGCCATCGTCTGCCTCCCGTCCGTCGCCACGTCGCCCGTACCTGGAGGGTCTCCGTACCGACCACGCTAGGCGCGGCCCGGTAAAGGGCGCTTCTTGGTTCCTGACCGGTCCCGCGACCCGCGTCCAGACGAGCCGCCGGCGTCGTCGGCGTGGTGTTCGCCGGGACGCGTGCGCCCGTGCTCGCGGGCGTGGGACGGTTGGCGCAGGGGTTTCCTGGGGCATGCCATGGGCAGGGGCATGTCCGTCGTTATGACGTGTCCTTCGACTACCGGGGGGTTTTCGAGGATGACCGCGGGATGGTACGGGCCAGGGGGAATGGATCCGTTCGAGGAGATGCTCGCCCGCTTCTTCGGGGCGCGGGCGCACCGGAGGCCCATGGAGCGGATCAGCCTCGCGCGGCTGATGAGCGAGCCCGCGCGGGAGCTGGTGCGGGACGCCGCCGCGCAGGCGGCCCAGTGGGGGAGCAACGATCTGGACACCGACCACCTGCTGTGGGCGGCGACGCGGCAGCAGGGGACGCGGCAGTGGATGGCGCGGGCCGGCGCGGATCCGGACAAGATCAGGGAAGAGATCGAGGACCACGCGCGGCGCGGTGAGCCCCGGGACGTCCCGCCCGAGCTGACCCCGTCCGCCAAGCGGGCGCTGCTCGACTCGCACCAGGTGTCGCGGGCGCTGGGCTCGTCCTACATCGGGCCCGAGCACCTGCTGTTCGCGCTGGCGCTCGATCGGGGGTCGAGCGCCGGGCGGATCCTCGACCACGAGCACGTGACGCCCGACTCGCTCCAGCAGGCGGCGTCCGGCGGGGGCCCCGGGCAGCCGCCGCCCGGCGGCGGGCAGTCGTCCGGGACGCCGACGCTGGACGAGTTCGGGCGCGACCTGACCGCCCTCGCGCGGGAGGGGCGCATCGATCCGGTGATCGGGCGCGAGGACCAGATCGAGGAGACGGTCGAGGTCCTCTCGCGGCGCACCAAGAACAACCCGGTGCTGATCGGCGATCCGGGGGTCGGCAAGACCGCGATCGCCGAGGGGCTGGCCCAGCGGATCGTGGACGACGAGGTCCCCGAGACCCTGCGCGGCAAGCGCATCGTCCAGATCGACCTGGGCGGCGTCGTCGCCGGCACCCGGTACCGGGGCGACTTCGAGGAGCGGCTGAAGAAGCTCGTGGACGAGATCCGCGACCACGCCGACGGGCTGATCGTGTTCATCGACGAGATCCACACGATCGTGGGCGCGGGCAGCGCGGAGGGCGCGATGTCGGCGGGCAACATGCTGAAGCCCCCGCTCGCCCGCGGCGAGCTGCACGTGGTCGGCGCGACCACGATCGACGAGTACCGCCGCAACATCGAGAAGGACGCGGCGCTGGAGCGGCGGTTCCAGCCGATCCTGGTGCCGGAGCCGAGCGCCGACGACAGCATCGAGATCCTGCGCGGGCTCCGCGACCGGTACGAGGCGCACCACCAGGTCCGCTTCACCGACGAGGCGCTCGTCGCGGCGGTCGACCTGTCCAGCCGCTACCTGACCGACCGGTTCCTGCCGGACAAGGCGATCGACCTCATCGACCAGGCGGGCGCCCGCGTCCGGCTGCGCTCCACGCGCGACGGCGGGCGGCGCGAGCTGGAGCAGCGCCTCGACCAGCGGCGCCGCGAGAAGGACCAGGCCGTCGCGGACGAGGACTACGAGCGGGCCTCCGAGCTGCGCGACGAGGTCGCCCGGCTGGAGAAGGACCTCACCGAGACGCGCGGGAACGGCGCGCCGACCACGGTCCCGGAGGTGACGACGGAGGACATCGCCGAGGTCGTCTCCCGGATCTCCGGCGTCCCCGTCACCCAGCTCACCCAGGCCGAGCGGGAGCGCCTGGCCAACCTGGAGGGGCACCTGCACCAGCGCGTGATCGGGCAGGAGGACGCCGTGGAGGCGGTGTCGCGCGCCGTGCGGCGGTCCCGCGCCGGGATGGGCGACCCGGACCGCCCGATCGGCGGGTTCCTGTTCCTCGGCCCGACCGGCGTCGGCAAGACCGAGCTGGCCAAGGCGCTGGCCGAGGCGCTGTTCGGCAGCCGCGACCGGATGATCCGCTTCGACATGAGCGAGTTCCAGGAGCGGCACACCGTCAGCCGGCTGATGGGCGCGCCGCCCGGCTACGTCGGCTACGAGGAGGCGGGGCAGCTCACCGACGCCGTCCGCCGCCAGCCGTACTCGGTGATCCTGCTGGACGAGATCGAGAAGGCGCACCAGGACGTCTTCAACGTCCTGCTCCAGCTCCTCGACGACGGCCGCCTCACCGACGCGCAGGGCCGCACCGTCGACTTCCGCAACACCGTGGTGATCATGACGAGCAACCTCGGCTCGGAGCTGATCACCGGCACGACCGAGATCGGCTTCGGCACGTCCGGCGACGGCAGCGCGCTGAGCGACCGGATCATGCGGCGGCTGCGCGAGTCGTTCCGGCCCGAGTTCCTCAACCGGATCGACGAGATCATCGTCTTCCAGCGGCTGGAGGAGGGCCAGCTCCGCCAGATCACCGACCTGCTGCTGGACGAGACGCGCCGCAGGCTGCGCGCCCAGGACGTCTCCGTCACCTTCAGCCCCGAGGCCGTCGACTGGCTCGCCGAGCGCGGCTACCAGCCCGAGTTCGGGGCCCGGCCGCTGCGCCGCACGATCCAGCGGGAGGTGGACGACCGGCTCTCCGACCTGCTGCTGTCCGGCGACCTGCGGCACGGCGGGCATGTCGACGTGTCCGCGGTGAACGGCGGCCTCCAGTTCGACGTCGCCACTGGGTAAGGGCTACAGTCTTCTTATAACCCTTACACATCGAGGGTTCCAGGAGGCTGTGTGCTCATCCCGATCGCCGACTACGCGGCGGGCGTCGAGGTCGCGAACACCCTGGTCGGCACGTCCCCGGAGGTCCGGGGGGCCGAGGCGCTCTCCGAGCCGGGCGACCTGGCCGCCCTGCTCTCCGGATACGACCTCGCCGCCTACGACGTCGCCCCCTTCGACCCTGCGGCGCTGAGCGTGGAGGACGTGGAGAAGGTCCGCTTCCTGCGCCGCGAGGTGCGGGCCGTGCTGGAGTCCGGGACGGAGGACGAGGCGGTCGAGCGCGCGGCGCTGCTGGCCGGGCACGTCGGGCTCGCGCCCGTGCTGCGCCGCGACCCGTCCGGCCGGTGGCAGTGGTACGTCCCGACGGCCCGGGACGCCTCCCTCGTCGCCGAAGTGGCCGCCGTCGCCGGTGTCGCGCTGCTCGGCCTCCTCCGGGCGCTCGGCCACGGCCGTTTCCGCGCGTGCGCCGCTCCGGGCTGCGGCGGCGTGTTCGCCGACGCCAGCCGCGCGGGGCGCCGCCGCTACTGCACGCCCGAGCTGTGCGGGAACAGGCTCAACGTCGCCAACCACCGCGCACGCCGCCGGGCGGTGACCCGATGACGCTCACCGGCGCGATCACGCTCCCGGACGGCACCCCGGTCCGCGGGCGCGGCCTGCGGAGACCCCTCCCGGACGGGCCCGTCCCCGACTTCGGGCTCTACCTGGGCTCCGGCCGGCTCCGCCGCAGGCACGAGCCGGTATTGCGCTGGCCGTCCGCGTGGCTCGACTGGCCCGACTTCCTGCTGCCCCGTGACCGGGACGAGGCCGTCCGGCAGATCCGCGCCCTGCACGAGCGGGCCCGTTCCGGCGCTTCGGTCGAGGTCGCCTGCGGAGGCGGCGTCGGACGCACCGGCACCGTCATCGCATGCCTGGCCGTCCTGTCGGGGGTGGACCCGTCGGAGGCCGTGGCCTGGGCGCGCGAGCACCACCACCCGCGCGCCGTCGAGACGCCCTGGCAGCGTCGATGGGTGACCGGCTTCCCGACCTGAACACCGAGCCCGGGCCGGGAGCACCTCCTCCTGGCCGAAGACCGGCTAGTCGCCGAGCATCAGCTTCGCGGCGTGTTCGCCGATCATCATGCTCGGGGCGTTGGTGTTGCCGCCGATGATGGTCGGCATGATCGACGCGTCCGCCACCCGGAGGCCCTCGATGCCGCGCACGCGCAGCTCGGGGTCGACGACGGCCCGCTCGTCCGCGCCCATGCGGCACGACCCCACCGGGTGGTAGACGGTCGTGGCACGGTTCGGCAGCTCCCTGGCCAGTGCCTTCCGGTCCGGGAACTGCGGCCCGGGGGACAGCTCCTCCTTGACGTCCCCCGCGATGACCTGGCTCGCCATCACCTCGCGGACCAGCTCGATGCCGTCCAGCAGCAGCCGGGCGTCGTCGGGGTCGGTGAGGTAGCCCGGGTCGATGACCGGCGCGGCGGACGGGTCCGCCGACCCCAGCCGGACCGTGCCGCGGCTCTTCGGGTAGATCAGCGTCGGCATGATCGTGAGCGCGGACCGCTTGTCGACCGCGTGCCGTGTCGGCGCGTCCTGGTTCGGGAACGGGTACGACCACGGCAACGCGTGCAGCTGGATGTCGGGGATCTCGCCTGCCTGCCCGCTGCGGACGAAGCCGACCGCCTCGAACACGGTGCGGGCGACCCACGTCCCGCCCCTCGTCCACTCCTTGGCGACGCCCCTGGCGAAGTAGGGCGCGGTGCCCTTGTGGCGGGCCGTGTCCATGACGAACGTCATCGGCGCGAACATGTGGTCGTGCAGGTTGTCGCCCACGGGAAGGTCGGCGCGCACCTCGATGCCGTGGTCCTTCAGGTGGCCGGCCGGTCCCACGCCGGACAGCATCAGCAGGTGCGGGGAACCGAACGCGCCCGCCGACAGGACGACCTCCCGGGAGGCCCGGATCGTCGCCTTCCCCTTCTTGCCCGCGACCTCGACGCCCGTGGCCCGCCCCTTGTCGATCACCACCCGCTGCACGGTCACGTTCGTCAGGACCTTCAGGTTCGGCAGGCCGTGGTCGTCCAGGTAGCCGACGGACGAGCTGTAGCGCAGGCCGTCCGCGACGCTCTGCTGGAAGATCCCCACGCCCTCCTGCTCGGCGCCGTTGTAGTCGTCGTTGCGCTTGACGCCCGCCGTCTGGACGACCGCCTCGATGAACGCCTCGGACGCCGGGGTGAGGTCCCGCTGCCGCGTCACCCGGATCGGGCCGCCCGCACCGCGCAGGTCGGAGGCGCCGTCCTCCCAGTTCTCCATCCGCTTGTAGCTTCCGAGGACGTCGTCGAAGCCCCATCCGGTGCAGCCCTCGGCGGCCCAGTCGTCGTAGTTCTTGCGGTGGCCGCGCACGAACAGCATCCCGTTGATCGACCCCGAGCCCCCGAGGACGCGCCCCCGGACCTGCGGGATCTTCCGGTCGAGCGCGCTCTTCTGCGGGGTGCTGTAGAAGCCCCAGTCCAGCCGCTTCTTCAGCTGCGGGATGTTGTGGAAGACGGCGATCAGCCCCGGCTTGCGGACCAGCGGGGTCCGGTCCGGTCCGCCCGCCTCCACCAGGACGACGCTCGCCCCGGACTCGGCCAGCCGCTTCGCCAGCACGCAGCCGGCGCTCCCGGCCCCCACCACGACGTAATCAGCGCTCTGGTCCATGTGTTCCTCTCGGCGGGCGCCGTGCAGCGTGGCGACCGCTAACGAGGGCCCGCGCCTGGCCCTGTCGGCGCCGCCGTCCCGGCCGGACGCGGGAGTTCCCGCCGGTCGGGCGACAGAAATGGGTGGCCCGATCGTAGAAGGGCGGGGACGGCTCTCCAAGGGGCGTCCCGGTGACCGGAACCTGACCCGTGCCCGCCCCGGCTCCCTTTCGGCCGCCCCCGGGCAGGGCATTGGACCGGGCTTTGGGCAGGGCCTTTGGCAAATTCTGCCGACCATCAGAGGCGGCGGCGGGGAATGGTGCCGAATCTTGTGGCCGGAGCCGGCTGGTTCGCTCCTCTGCCTGCACTGGTCCTGTCGTGCCTTTCCGGCTGCTCCGGCGAGGCCTTGCCCGGCAATCGCGCGCGGGGTTAACGTTCGCTCAATCCGATAGGAAAGTTTCCTATCCGATGGAGTGCTCATGTCCCGCGCCCCGCCCCTGACCGGCGACGCGCGCCCGCGGCGCGCGTGCGCCGGCGCGTCCGTCGTCCGCTCCCACGCGGCGGATCCCGCCGCGTCGACATCCCATGACCACCCCCATCACGCAAGGACCCCGCATGAAGAAGACCCCCCGCACGAAACGCTCGCGCAGGATCGCCGCCATCACGGCCGGTGTCGGAATCGCCCCCCTCGTCGCCGTGGTCATCCCGGCGACCTCGGCCTGGGCCCACGGGTACGTGTCGGCGCCGATGAGCCGGCAGGCCCAGTGCGCGCAGCGCATCGTCCAGTGCGGCTCCATCCAGTGGGAGCCGCAGAGCGTCGAGGGCCCGAAGGGCCTGCGCAGCTGCAGCGGCGGAAACGCCCGGTTCGCCGAACTCGACGACGACGGCAAGGGCTGGCGGGCCACCACCGTCGGCCAGACGGTGACCTTCACCTGGACGTTCACCGCCCGCCACCGCACCGCGAACTACGAGTACTACGTCGGCGGCAGGCGCGTCGCCGTGGTCGACGGCAACAACCAGCAGCCGCCGTCCACGGTCTCGCACTCGGTCGACCTCGGCGGCGTCACCGGGCGGCAGAAGGTGCTGGCGATCTGGAACATCGCCGACACGGCCAACGCGTTCTACGCCTGCGTCGACGTGAACGTCCAGTGATGGCCGACCGCAAGGCGCGGCGCGTCCGCCGGCTGCTCGGAGCCCTGGTGTCGGGTGCCGCCGTGCTCGCGGCGGGCGCGCTGCCGGCCGTCCTTCCGGCGGCGCCGGCCCTCGCCGCGGACTGCGCCGCGGCGTGGAGCTCCTCCGCCGTCTACACGGGTGGTGCCACGGTGTCCTACGGCGGGCACAACTGGTCGGCGAAATGGTGGACGCAGAACGAGACCCCGGGCCGCGCCGACGTGTGGGCCGACCAGGGGACCTGCGGCGGGTCGTCCGATCCGGGTGATCCGCCCGGCCAGAGCGGGTTCGTGGTGAGCGAGTCGCAGTTCAACCAGATGTTCCCGAGCCGCAACGCGTTCTACAGCTACAGCGGCCTCACGGCGGCCATGGCGGCCTTCCCGGCGTTCGCCAACACCGGAAGCGACACGGTGAAGAAGCAGGAGGCGGCCGCCTTCCTGGCCAACGTCAACCACGAGACCGGCGGGCTGGTCTACATCGTCGAGCAGAACACCGGGAACTACCCGCACTACTGCGACGCGAGCCGGCCCTACGGGTGCCCGGCGGGGCAGGCGGCCTACTACGGTCGCGGGCCCATCCAGCTGAGCTGGAACTTCAACTACAAGGCGGCGGGCGATGCCCTCGGCCTCGACCTGCTGAACAACCCGTGGCTGGTCGAACGGGACGCGTCGGTCTCGTGGCGGACCGGGCTCTGGTACTGGATGACCCAGAACGGCCCCGGCACGATGACCGGCCACAGCGCGATGGTCAACGGCCGCGGGTTCGGCGAGACGATCCGCAGCATCAACGGCGCACTGGAATGCGACGGCCGGAATCCGGCCCAGGTGCAGAGCCGGGTGAACGCCTACCAGCGCTTCACCCAGATCCTCGGCGTCCCTCCAGGGAGCAACCTGACCTGCTGACGGACCCGGCCTGCCGGTCGACCCGACCGCAGGCGGAAGCGGCCGCCCGAAGGAACGGCGGACGGCCCGTGCCCGGCCACCCCGGGCGCGCGCCGTCCGCCGGTGGCCGCCCTCCGGCGGGCGGTCACTCGTAGGGGTTGCCGGGCTTGCCGACCCGCTGGAGGGACCGTCCGCGCAGCGTCTGGACGACCGTCGCGCGGCGCCCGGTCGCGGGCGGCTCCCACACCCCGTCGACCGACACCCACGCGTCGGCGGGCGGCCGCGGCAGGCCGCGCACGATGACCGGGAACGGGACGGCGTCCCCCGCGCAGCACGCGACCTTCAGCCGGACGAGGCGCCAGCCGCGCTCGCCCTTCGCCGGCGGGCTCACGAAGCCCGTCAGCCGCACCGGGACCTCCGCGAACGAGGCGGGGTCGCCCGTCTGCGCCTCGTAGGCGCGTCCGATGAACTCGCCCATGCTCATCGGGGCGGGCGCCCCCGTCCTCGGCAGCGGGGCGAAGCCCTCGGCGGGCGCCGGCGGGGGAGCGGCGCGGCCGGCGCCGCGCGCGGCGGTGAACGAGCCGAGCGCGGGCGGCGCGATCACGAAGATCGCCAGCACGGGCAGGCAGAGCAGCCACGCCACCCCCGGCCCGTGCGCGTGCCCGCCGTGGTCGCCGTGGGGTTCGTGGACGTCCTGGGCGTCGCCGCCGGTGTCCCGCCACTCCCGGCGCAGCCCGGCGGCGCCCAGCGCGACCAGGGCGATCGCCGCGGCCACCAGCGGGTAGCGGAACCCGGGCCGCACGTAGTTGACGTACTCGCCGCTGCCCAGCGTGATCCACAGCATCGCGCCGCCGAGCAGGACCAGCAGCAGGTTCTGCGCGGACCTGCTCACGGCAGCAGCCCTCCCACCAGCGCGCTGACCCCCACCGCCAGGCAGAACACCAGCGGGACGAACCGGATCGCGAAGCTCCGGCCGAAGAACCCGGCCTGCAGGGCGATCAGCTTGAGGTCCACCATCGGCCCGACCACCAGGAACGTCAGCCGCGCGGTGGTGGAGAACTGCGAGAGGCCGGCCGCCACGAACGCGTCGGCCTCCGAGCAGATGGACAACAGCACGGCAAGCACCGCCAGCAGCAGGACCGACACCACGGCATCGCCCGCCGCCGACGCGACCCAGCCGGAGGGCACCGCGGCGTTGATGGTCGCGGCCGCCGCGGCGCCCACGACCAGGAACCCTCCGGCGTGCATGATGTCGTGCCGCATGGCCTGCCGGAACGCGTCCAGGCGTCCGGCGGCGCCGTGCGCGTCCGGCCGGGACGGCACCCTGAGCCACTCGCGCCTGCCCAGCGCCAGCCACGCCCACCCGGCCAGCACCGCGACGAGCAGCGAGGCGGCGAACCGCCCCGCCACCATCTCCGGCCGGCCGGGGAAGGCGACCGCGGTGGCGACCAGCACGACGGGGTTGATCGCGGGGGCGGCGAGCAGGAACGTGAGCGCGGCGGCGGGCGCCACCCCGCGCGCCATCAGCCCGCTCGCGACCGGCACCGAGGCGCACTCGCACCCCGGCAGCACGGCTCCCATCGCGCCCGCGACCGGCACCGCCGCCCCCGGCCGGCGCGGCAGCACCCGCCGCCACACCGATGCCGGGACGAACGCCGTGATCGCGGCCGACAGCGCGACGCCGAAGACCAGGAACGGCAGCGCCTGCACGCACACCGCCACGAAGATCGTGGCCCAGGCGTCCAGGGCCCGCGCGTCGATCCGCGGCGCCGCCCACGTCCGGCCCAGGACGAGGACCGCGGCCAGGGCTCCGAACGCCCACGCCGCACGAACTCCGGGCGCCGTGCCCGGTCCGCGTCCCCAGTCCGCCGGTGGAAGGAACTCCTCCTCGGCCGCCCGCAGGCCGGTGCGTTCGGTCATGCGGGCCATGGTTCCAGACATCGCGCTTGCGACGCCTGGGGTCTACCTACGGCCACATGACCGAGTCCACGATGTACGGCCGAGTTCGGCTAGCGCATCGCGTGGGTCGCGCGGCCTCTGGCCCGCTCGCCCATCTCGCCGCGCTGCTCCGGAATCTCGGCGATCGCTTCCTGCATCTCCTCCAGGCGCATGGCGACGCCGATGGCGAAGAAGGTCGGGGCCCACTCGCCGACGAAGATGCCCCAGCGGTCGGCGCGCTCCATGCCTCTCTCCTCGAGCCGGCTGGACAGCACCCACGACGCGATCGCCAGGCCGACCGACCCGAGTCCGGCCGAGTACATGTGGTGCGACTTGATGCCCCGCTTGTGCAGTGTCTTGATCATTTTCCCCCCTTGGTCGGTCGGGCCGTACCCGGGCGTTCACCGGCACAAGCGCACATGGACCGGTTTTTGCCCACTCCGGACGCGCGGGTGTCCGGCCGCCGGGGAGGGCGGCCGGACCAGGGGGACCGCGGCGAGTACCCGTCCGTCCGCCGGGTACCGCGAGGTGCGTCGGCCGACGAGCGGCACCACCCGAGAGGACCTGTATGGAGACGACTGCCGGACCGTTCCTGGCGATCTACCTGAACGACCACCTCGCGGGCGCGGCGGCGGGTGTGGGGAGGTCGCGCGCGCTCGCCCAGGCGCACCAGGGCAGGCCCGACGAAGAGCGGTTGCAGCGGCTGGCCGACGACATCGCGGCCGACCGGGGAGCGCTGCTGGCCATCATGGGGTCGCTCGGCATCGCCGTCCGCCACTACAAGAGCATCGCGCTGTCCGTGGCCGAGAAGGCGGGACGGCTCAAGTTCAACGGCCGCCTGAAGGAGCGCTCCCCGCTGACCGACCTGGTGGAGTACGAGTTCCTGCGCCTGGCCGTCGAGGGCAAGGCCGCGGGGTGGCGCACGCTGCGCACGCTCGCCGACCGGACGCCGGACCTGGAAGCGGACGAGCTGGAGACGCTGCACGACCGGGCCGAGGCGCAGATCGACCTCCTCGAAGAGCTCCGCAAGAGCGCCGTGGCCGAGGTCTTCACCGGGTGAGCGGCGCGGCCGCCCCCTCAGCGAGGGCGTGGGCGCGCTCCGGGGCGAGCCGCCCGTCCGCGACGACCACGGTGATCGCGCGCTCCAGCCGTTCGGGGACGGTGAGGGGCTCGTCCCACGCCGGCGCGGGCCCGACGCCCGGGTACTCGGCGACCCGGACGAACCACGGATCGAGCCCGGTGGTCTGGACGAACACCAGGCTCCACGCGTCGGAGGTCAGCGCGAGCCACGGGGTGACGCTGCCGTGCACGGCCTTCTCACCGGACGCCTCGCCGGTGAAGACGGCGAGACCGGCGGAGTCCTTGGGGGCGCGCCAGAAGAAACCGCCGTACCCGGCGCCGGTCCGGCCCTTGCACGCCGAGCTCTGCAGGACGAGGGGCTGCCCGGTCCGCCCGGTCAGCGTGAACGCGAAGTCCAGCGCCCACGCGCCGGGGACGGTCCGCGCCACCAGGGTCCGCTCCTCGGTGGCGAGGACGGTCCCGTCCGGCCCCGTCCAGGCGAGTTCTTCCGCGTAGCCGCCGTCGACGGGACGGAGCGATCGGCGCCTCTGCCGTCCGTGGTTCGCGAGCATCCGCGGCCCTTCCCCGCGGACGTAGGTCGAGCCGCCCCAGAAGTTGACGCCGTCGACGTCGGAGATCGCGACACTGACACCGAGGTGGTGGACGTGGTCCTCCGGGCGGCTCTCGGTGACGACCGTCCCGCCGAGGGTCCGCACCGGGTGCAGGTGGGGCCGCGGTGCGTCGGTGGCCTGGAGGTCGCCGCGCTGGACGTATTCGGCCACCTCCCGCCCGTCCACTCGCAGCGAGGTCTGCGGCCACGGTGCCCGCACGGACCCCAGGCTGCCGGGAAAGCCCAGCTCGGAGAAGGTCTTCAGGTCCTCGGCGGCGCGCACGGCCAGGTCCGCGATACCTGGCAGGACCAGCCTGGACGGCTCGGCCCGGACGAACCGCGCCTCGATCGGACGCGGGTCGGGGGCGAGCCGGATCGCGTCGAGCAGCCGGGTGAAGCCTCCCGTGCGGGCGAGCGGCACGAGGAGGTCCGCGCCGTCCCGCACGTGCGCGACGAGGTTGTCGAGCAGATCCGCCCGGCCGTGGCCGGTGACGACCCCGTCCGCCTCGATCTCGTCGACCGTGTAGAAGAGGCGCGCGGACCGGTCCCGGCCGTGCAGGTGCAGGTAGGGCTCGGTACGCCGGTCGGAGCAGAGGGAGACGGTGATCGCGATGACCGTCCCGTCCGCGAGCAGGACCCGCACGCTGGAGGTGTCGTCGGACTCGATGGCGTTGGCCCGGTACAGCTCCAGCTCGACGTCGGCGATCGACTCCGCCGCGTCGGCCCCGGCGACGGCCAGGGCGGTCGCGACCGCGTGGGCGAAGGGGTTGGTGAGGGCGCCGTCCATGACGTCGGCGCCGTCCAGCCTGCGGCGGCCCGCCCAGGCCGAGCGGGTGTAGTAGCCGAACGGCCGGCTCCACGCCCCGGCCACCCCGATGCCGCGCACCGGTCCGCCGACCAGGTCCCGGGCGGCCTGGATCGCCTCCGAGCCGAGCGACTGGAAGCCGACCTGGCACGCCAGCCCCGTCCGGGCCACCGCATCGGAGATCCTGGCGAACTCCTCGACCGACGGCGCGGGCGGCTTCTCCAGGAGCACGTGCGCGCCCGCGTCGAGGGCGGCCACGGCCAGCGGGGCATGGGTGTGGATCGGGGTGGCGATCACCGCGATCTCCGCCCCGGTCTCGCGGATCAGCGCGGGCAGGTCCGCCGACACGGGCACGCCGAGCCCGGACGGCGGCCGCACGTCGCAGACGCCGGCCAGCTCGACCCGGCCCGCCGCGCCGAGCCGGGCGACGTTGTCCAGATGGTGGCGCCCGTACCCGTGGACCCCGGCCACGACGACCCGGACCGGCCTCACCGGGCCCACCTCGTCGGCGCGCCCGTCGCGCGCAGCTCCGCACCGGTGATCTCCACGGGGGACGGGCCGGCGAGCAGTCCGAGGTCCGCCAGCGAGGCGTCCTCGACCAGTTCCACCATCGCGGGATGGTGCAGGGCGAGGGCGAGCTGCCCGGACAGCTCGGTGAGCAGGTGCGGGTAGACGGGCACGTCGAAGACGCGGGCGAGGTCCGCGATGCGCAGGAACGGGGTGATGCCGCCGACCCGCACCACGTTCGGCTGGACGACGTCGCAGGCACCCGCGGTCAGCAGGTCGCGGAAGCCGTGCGCGGTGGCGACGTTCTCCCCGACCGCGATCGGCGTGCCGATGCCGCGGCGCAGTTCCGCGTGGGCGGCGATGTCGTCGGCGGGCAGCGGCTCCTCGATCCAGAACGGGTCGAAGCGCTCCAGCGCCCGCAGCGCGGTCCGTGCCCGGTGCAGGTCCCACCGCTGGTTGGCGTCGATCATCAGCGCCGTGTCCGGGCCGACGGCTTCGCGGACGGCGGCCACCCGCGCGACGTCCTCGGCGAGCGAGGGGCGGCCCACCTTGACCTTGACGGCGGGGTATCCCTCGGCGGCCCACCGCGCGGCCTGGGCGGTCAGTTCCTCCAGCGTGTAGTGGAGGTTGACGCCGCTCCCGTAGACGGGGACGCGGTCCCGCCGCGCCCCGAGGACCTCGACCAGCGAACGCTCGCCGCACTCCAGGTCCCACAGCGCGAGGTCCACACCGGCCATCGCGAGCGGGACGATCCCGGTGCGTCCCGCCTCACCGAGGTGGGCCGACAACCGGTCCCAGACGAGGCCGGGGTGCGCGGGAAGCCCGATCACCGCGTCCCGGACGTCGTGCTCCAGCAGCGCCTTGACCGCGTGCGCTCCGATCTGCGGGGTCCAGGAGATGCCGGTCCCCGAGCGTCCGTCGTCCAGGGTGAGCGTGACGACCAGGACGTGGTTGCAGGGCACGTCCGCGCCCCACGGCCGGGCCAGCGGCACCGACCGCGGCGCGACCGACAGATCCTTGATCATTCGAGGGTCCGTTCCATGGGCGAGCGTCCCTTCAGGAGAGCTCGGTGCGCCAGCTGCGCTCGGGGGTCCAACCCAGCAGCCGTTCGGCCTTGGCGGAGGAGAAGGCGGGGGAGGTGCCGGTGAGGGACTCGGCCCGCTCCTCGGCCTGCGGGACGAAGCGGGGGAGCAGCTCGGCCAGCGGCTCGCGGGCCAGCGCGTCGGCCGCGCCCGCGAAGAACACCTCGCCGTTGCGCTCCAGCCGGGGCAGCCCGGCGAGCAGGGCGTCGACGAACGCCCCGGCGTCGCGGGCGTCGATGTAGTTGAACAGCGAGGCGCCGCCGATCTCGGGCCGGTCGAGCCGCTCGCGGATGGTGTGGCCCGACTGGGTGGGGGCGCCCTCCCACTCCTCGGGCGCGACCACGAAGCAGGGCCGGAACGCGGCCATCCGCGTGCCGTCCGCGGAACGGGCGAACGTCTGCACGGTCTGCTCGGCGACCAGCTTCGACAGGCTGTAGACGTTCCAGGGACGGGTCGGGTGCTCCTCGTCCAGCGGCAGGTAGTCGGGCGCCCAGCCGCCGGGCGCGCCGTAGCCGATCACCGTCGGGCTGCTGGCGACGACCAGCCGCTCCACGCCGAGCGCGACCGAGGCCGCGCAGACGTTGAAGGCGAGCCGGGTGTTGACGCGGAACGTCGTGGCGTCCGTCCGGCCGAAGGGGACGGCGATGGCGGCGAGGTGGACGACCGCGTCCGGCCGGAACCGGGTGACGGCGGAATGGGCCTCGCCGAGGTCGGTGAGGTCGGCCGGTAGGGTGGCGGCGGCGTCCCGGGGGGTGCCGGGGGCGGTGTCGACGCCGATCACCTCGTGCCCGGCGGCCGCCAGCACGGCCACGACGCTTCGGCCCAGCCGGCCCGCGCTTCCGGTGACGAGCACTCTGCTCACCGCGGCGACTCCTTCGATCTCCCTGCAAACAGTTGCAGTAACGATCGCTCCATCCTTGGCGGTACGTCAAGCATCTGCTTTTGACCAGGAGAAACACTCCGTACGCTCTGCTGTGGCGTGCAAACGGTTGCGTTAGGATGGGCATCATGGCAGTGACGATCCGGGATGTGGCGCACGCCTCCGGCGTGCATGTGTCGACGGTGTCGCGGACCTTCTCCGCGCCCCACATGGTCAACGCCGAGACGCGGACCCGGGTCCTCGCGGTGGCCGAGCGGCTCGGCTACCGGCCGAACCGCGCGGCCCGCTCGCTCACCACGGGCCGGACCAACAACCTCGGGCTGATCGTGGCCGACCTCGCCAACCCGTTCTTCCCCCCGCTGATCAAGGCCGCCCAGGCCGCCGCCCGCGGCCAGGACTACCACCTGTTCGTCGCCGACACCGACGAGGACCCCGCTGAGGAGCAGGACCTCGTCCAGGCCTTCTCCAAGCAGGTGGACGGCATCGTGCTGTGCAGCCCGCGCTCGTCCAACAAGGCCCTGGAGAAGCTGGCCGAGACGATCCCGTTCGTCCTGGTCAACCGGCGGATGCGCGGGGTGCCGACCGTCGTCATGGACGTCGCCCAGGGCGCCCGCGCCGCGATGGAGCACCTCGCCGCGCTCGGCCACCGGCGCGTCGCCCTCGTCTCGGGGCCGGCCGGCTCCTGGACGAGCGGCGAGATCCGCCGTGCCGTGGCCGACGTGCCCGGCCTCGACACGCTCGTCATCGGCCCCAACGCGCCCACCGAGAGGGGCGGCATCGCGGTCGCCGAACGGGTGGCCGAGGCGGGGGTCACCGGGGTCCTGGCCTACAACGACCTCGTCGCGATCGGCCTCATCGAGGCGCTGGAGGAGCGGGGCGTCGGCGTGCCCGGCGACGTCAGCGTGATCGGCGTCGACGACAGCGTCACCGGGCGGCTGCACCGGCCGAAGCTCACGACGGTCGCGATGCCGACGGCCGACGCCGGCCGCATGGCCGTCGACCTGCTCATCAAGTCGATGAGCGCCGCCACCGTCCTGGAGACGCACCTGGTCGTCCGCGAGTCCACCGCCCCTCCGAAAGGATCCCCATGAGGCTTCACGACGGCGCTCCCGGCGCTACTCCAGAAAACGACGCCACCCCCGAATCCGGCGCAGGGCTCGACTTCGGTGTCACGCCGGAAGGGGAGCGGGTCGAGCGGCACGTGCTCGACAACGGGCGGCTGCGCGCCTCCGTCCTCACCTACGGCGCGATCCTCCAGCGGCTTGAGATCGCCGACGGCGCCGACGTCGTCCTGGGTCTCCCCACGCTGGATGACTACCTGCACCGCAGCCGGTACTTCGGCGCGGTCGTCGGCCGGTACGCCAACCGCATCGCCGGGGGCAGGTTCACGCTCGACGGCAGGCAGCACCGGCTCGCCGTCAACGACGGCGCGCACAGCCTGCACGGCGGCGTCCGCGGCTTCGACAAGCGGGTGTGGCGCGTGGAGACGGCGGGCCCGGCGGAGCTGCTGCTGAGCCTGGCGAGCCCGGACGGCGAGGAGGGCTACCCCGGAGAGCTGCACGCCCAGGTCCGGTACGCCCTGGACGGCGACGCGCTGCGGCTGGAGTACCGGGCAACGACCGACGCCCCCACGGTGGTCAACCTGACCAACCACTCCTACTTCGACCTGTCCGGCACGCGGGACGTGCGCCGCCAGGTGGTGACGATCGAGGCCGACCGGTACCTGCCGGTGGACGAGGGCAAGATCCCAACGGGCGAGCCCGCCCCGGTGGCCGGGACGCCGTTCGACTTCACCGTCCCCACCCGGGTGGGCGCGCGGCTCGGCGGCCGCTACGACCACTGCTTCGTGCTCCGGGGCGGGGCGGCGGTCGCCGATCCGGCCACCGGGCGCACGATGGAGGTCACCACCACCGAACCGGGCGTCCAGTTCTACACCGGCCACATGCTGGACGGCGTCGCCACGCCCTACGGCCCGTTCGCCGGGCTCTGCCTGGAGACCCAGCGCTTTCCGGACGCGCCGAACCGGCCCGCGTTCCCGTCCGCGGTCCTGCGGCCCGGCCAGGAGCACGTTTCGGTCACCACCTACCGCTTCGGTCAGGCCTGAACTGCAAGCGGTTGTAGTAACAGCTCGCAACCCGCAACAATCTGGCGCTCGCGCTGCGTGCTGGATCTTCCCTTGACCTGGGAAGATCTGAAACGGCCGCGGAGCTGATCGTGAGCCAGCTCACTGCAAAGGGTTGACGGGATCGACGGCGGAGCTATAAGAAAGCGCTATCTCAATTCGCCCGACTGACCGAGGGGCCAGTGATGACGCTGAGATCCGCGGGGTCCGGCACGGCGGCGACGCCGCAGCCGCCGGCCGTGCCGCCCGCCGGGGCGGGCGCGCCGCGGTGGAGGCGCGGGCGCCGGCGGCGTGCGGGCTCCCGCGCGCGCTCGCAGGCGTGGGCGGCCCACCTGTTCCTGGCCCCGTGGTTCATCGGCCTGTTCGCCGTCACGCTCGGCCCGATGATCGCCTCGCTGTACCTGTCGTTCACCGACTACAGCCTGCTGAGCGAGGCGCACTGGGTCGGCCTGAAGAACTACGACACGATGTTCACGGCCGACGACCGGTTCATGAACTCCCTCAAGGTCACGACGACCTACGTCGTCGTCTCCGTCCCGCTGCAGCTCGCGTTCGCCCTCGGGCTGGCGATGGCGCTGGACCGGGGGCTGCGCGGGCTGTCGTTCTACCGGTCGGTCTTCTACCTGCCCTCGCTGCTCGGCGGCAGCGTGGCGATCTCGATCCTGTGGCGGAAGATCTTCGGGGTGGACGGGATCGTCAACACCTTCCTCGGCTGGTTCGGCTACCACGGGCAGGGCTGGGTCACGAGCCCCGACACCGCGCTCTGGACGCTGATCGTCCTGCACGTCTGGACGTTCGGCGCCCCGATGGTGATCTTCCTGGCCGGGCTGCGGCAGATCCCGCAGAGCCTGTACGAGGCGGCCCGGGTGGACGGCGCCGGCCGGGTCCGGCAGTTCCGCTCGATCACGCTGCCGCTGCTCACACCGATCATCTTCTTCAACGCCGTGCTGGAAGTGATCAAGTCGTTCCAGTCGTTCACGCAGTCGTTCGTCGTCAGCGGCGGCAACGGCGGGCCGGTCGACTCGACCCTCTTCTACACGCTCTACCTCTACATCAAGGGCTTCAAGAACTACGAGATGGGCTACGCGGCCGCCATGGCGTGGGTGCTCCTGCTCATCATCGCGGCCCTGACCGCCGTCAACTTCCTCATGTCTCGATTCTGGGTCTTCTATGGCGACGACAGGTAAGCGCATGGCGACAGGCGACCGCGCGAAGGGCGATCCGGCGGCGGGCAGGCGGACACCGGTGCTGTTCCGGCCCGTGTCGCGGCTGACCAGGCACCTGCTGCTGATCGCGTTCGGGCTGTTCATGCTCTACCCGCTGCTCTGGATGATCTCCAGCTCGGTCAAGCCCGAGGAGCTGATCTTCCGGGAGCCCGGCCTGGTGCCGTCCGAGGTGACCGGCGAGAACTACTCCGAGGGGTGGGTGGCCCTCAAGCACTCCTTCGGCTACTACCTCTGGAACTCCGCGGTCATCACGTCCCTCGCGGTCGTCGGGAACCTGCTGGCCTGCTCGATGGCCGCCTACGCGTTCGCCCGGCTGGAGTTCCCGCTCAAGCGGTTCTGGTTCGCGCTCATGCTGGGCTCGATCATGCTGCCGCACCATGTGACGGTCGTGCCGCAGTACATCATGTTCAACAAGATCGACTGGATCAACACGATCTGGCCGATCGTGGTGCCGAAGTTCCTCGCCACCGACGCGTTCTTCATCTTCCTGATGGTGCAGTTCATCCGCACCCTGCCCCGGGAGCTGGACGAGGCCGCGGCGATCGACGGCGCGGGCTACTGGCGCACGTTCCTGCAGGTGGTGATGCCGCTGTGCGTCCCGGCGCTGGCCACCACGGCGATCTTCACCTTCATCTGGACGTGGAACGACTTCTTCACCCAGAACCTCTACCTCACCAATTCCGACCAGCTCACCGCCCCGGTCGCGCTGCGCCAGTTCATGGACTCCAGCGGCGACTCCTCCTGGGGGCCGATGTTCGCGATGTCGATCATCTCGCTCGGCCCCATCTTCGGCTTCTTCCTGGCCGGCCAGAAATACCTCGTCCGAGGAATGGCGACGACCGGCCTCAAATAGGCCCCGCTCCCGCACGGCCTCCCGCCCTCCCGAACCGGCCCCCCGTCCCTCCCCACCCCCGTCCCCGGAGGTACACGACTGATGAAGCGCATCCTGGCGGCCACCGCCCTCACCCTGCTCGCGGTGTCGGCCACCGCGTGCGGCAGCGGTGACGGCGATTCCGGCGGCAAGAACAAAATCGTCTTCTCCTACTGGGGCAGCGACTCCCGGCAGAAGCTGACCGAGGCGGCCATCGCCAGGTTCGAGGCGAAGAACCCGGGGATCGACGTCGAGGGCGACTTCTCCGACTGGGACAGCTACTACGAGAAGCTGGCCACCAAGACCGCCGCCGGGGACGCCCCGGACGTCATGTCGATCGAGATCCGCGGCCTGGCCGAGTACGCGGGCCGCGGCACCCTCGCCGACCTGACCGGCAAGGTGAACACCGCCGATCTGGACCAGAGCGTCCTCAAGGCCGGCCAGGTCGACGGCAAGCAGTACGCGATCCCCACCGGGGTCAACGCCTTCCCGTTGATCGTCAACAGGGCGGCCCTGGAGAAGTACGGCCAGAGGATGCCGGACGACAAGACCTGGACCTGGGACGACTACATCGCGACGTCCCAGAGGATCACCGAGAAGAGCGGCGGCAAGGTCTGGGGCACCGAGTACAACGAGAACCCGGCGTTCCTGCAGATCTTCGCCGCGCAGCGCGGCGAGCAGTTCTACGGCGACGGCAAGGTGGCCCTGTCGGAGCAGACCGTCAAGGACTGGTGGGCCCTGCTGAAGAAGATCATCGACACGAAGGCCGGCCCGTCCGCGAGCAAGATGCTGGAGACGGGCACCAAGGTCGACCTGGCGCTGCTCGGGTCCAACACCAGCGTGTTCGGCAGCTGGTGGAGCAACCAGCTCGACGCGCTGACCAAGGGCTCCGGGCAGGAGCTCGACCTGCTGCGCATGCCGAAGGCGCCGGGCGCCTCCGCCTCGGGCATGTTCCTCCAGCCGGCGATGTACTACACGATCTCGTCCCGGACCGAGAAGTCCGAGAACGCCCGCAAGTTCGTCGACTTCCTGGTCAACGACCCGGAGGCCGGCGGGATCCTGCTCAGCGACCGGGGCCTGCCCACCAACGCCAAGGTCATCACGGCGATCAAGGGCAAGCTCACCCCGGCGGACCAGAAGGTGCTGGCCTTCATGGAATCGATCAAGGGCGACCTCAGCCCGGTGGTCGTCCCGCCGAAGGGCGCGATGGAGATGGAGGACATCCTCAAGCGCGCCACCGACTCGGTGCTGTTCGGCAAGGCGCAGCCGGACGCGGCGGCCAAGACCTTCCTCACCGAGGCCGACAACGCGCTTTCCTGACGTCCGCCCCGTGACGAGCCGTGCGGCCCGAGGACGGCCGGGCCGCACGGCGCCATCCCCCCGGCGCCATTCCCTCTCTGGAGTTCCCCGCATGCGATACGCCTTCGTCGGGCTCGGCCACCGGGCGCAGATGTACGTCGACGCGCTGCTCGGCGAGTGGAGCGACACCGGTGAGATCACCGCGCTCTGCGACCCCAACCGGACGCGCCTGCGCTACTACCTCGACCGGATCGGCCGCGAGGTGCCGTGCTTCGCCCCCGAGGAGTTCGGCGCGATGCTCGACCTCGCCGACGCCGTCGTGGTCGCGACCGTCGACGCCGCCCACGCCCGCTACGTGGTCGCGGCCCTCGACGCCGGCAAGGACGTCGTCGTGGAGAAGCCGCTGTGCACCACCGCCGAGGACTGCGCCGCGATCGTCGAGGCGGCCGAGCGCGCTCCGGGCAGGCTCGTCGTCACCTTCAACTACCGGTACTCGCCGCGCAACAGCGCCGTCCGCCGACTCATCGCGGACGGCGCGATCGGCGACGTCACCTCGGTGCACTTCGACTGGGCGCTCGACACCGTCCACGGCGCCGACTACTTCCGCCGCTGGCACCGCGACAAGGCGAACTCGGGCGGGCTGCTGGTGCACAAGTCCACCCACCACTTCGACCTGGTCAACTGGTGGATCGCCGACGCCGCCGCCTCCGTCTACGCGCAGACGTCCCTGCGCTTCTACGGCGCCGCGAACGCCCGCGCCCGCGGCCTCGCCGACCGGCCCGCCCGGGCCCGCGGCGCGGCTCGGCTCGGCACCGACCCGTTCCTGCTGGACCTGTCCGCCGACCCGCGGCTCAAGCGCCTCTACCTCGACGCCGAGCACGAGGACGGCTACCTGCGAGACCAGGACGTCTTCGGCGAAGGCGTCACGATCGACGACAACATGGCGGTCCTCGTCCGCTACGAGGGCGGCGCGCTGCTCACCTACTCCCTCAACGCGCACGCGCCCGCCGAGGGCTACCGCGCGGTCGTCAACGGCACCGCCGGACGGCTGGAACTGGACGTCGTCGAGCGCGCCTGGACGCCGCCGCACGCGGCGATCGACCCGACCGCGTCCGGCAAGGAGCACGCCGCGGGCGCGTCCGAGCGGCTCGTGCTGCACCGGCACTGGCGGGAGCCGGAGGAGATCGCCATCGAGAAGGGCGCGGGCGCGCACGGCGGCGGCGACGCCCTGCTGCTGGACGACGTGTTCCGCGGACCGTCGCGGGACCCGCTCGCCCGCCAGGCCGGATACCGCGCGGGCGTCGCGAGCGTGATGATCGGCGTGTCCGCCGACGAGTCCGCGACGACCGGCGCCCCCGTCCCACTCACCGCGAGCGGCACCCGTCGGGCCGACTGATGCGCCCCCGCCCACCAAACCCCCCGGCCCAAGCAGACCCCGCCGGTCCAGCGGGGTTCGCGGGCTTGGCGGGCGTCGCCTCACGGCAGCGCGGGTTGTTCCCGGTGCCGGGGCCCGGCCTGCGCGAACGGCTCGGGGACGCGCTGGGCGTCCTCGACCTGCGGGCCCGTGACGTCCGGGTCGAGCGGCGCTGGACCCGCGACGGGCTGGACGGGGAGGAGCTCTCCTGGACGGTCGGCTTCGGGCCCCGCACCCGCGCATACCTGCTGCGTCCGCACGGCGTCCCCGGCCCGCTGCCCGGAGTCCTCGCGATGCACTGCCACGCGGGCATGAAGTGGGCGGGCAAGGACAAGATCGCGGACGGTCCGGAGCCGCCGCCGCCGGAGGTCGCCCGTCTGCGCGACCGGCTCTACGGCGGCCGCGCCTACGCGGGCGAGCTGGCCCGCCGGGGCTTCGCCGTGCTCGCCCACGACGTCTTCGCGTGGGGCAGCCGCCGGTTCCCGCCGGCCGATCTGCCGCCGGTGGAGGGCATGGGACCGGACGCGAGCGAGCCCGAACGCTACGACCGCGCCGCCCGCGACCACGAGCACGTCCTGGCGAAGGCCTGCACCCTGCTGGGCACCTCGTTCACGGGCGTCCTCGCCTCCGAGGACCTCGCGGCCGCCGCGTACCTGCGCTCCCGCCCCGACATCGCCCCCCTCTCGAACACAACATCTGCCTCGGCCGCCGTCTCCGATTCGGCCGCCGTCTCCGGCTCGGGCATCGCTTCCGAATCGGACGTCGGCTCTGCTTCGGACGCCGGGTCTGTGGCCGTGATCGGGCTTTCGGGCGGCGGGGTGCGGGCCGCCGTCCTGGGCGCGCTCGATCCGGGGATCGGCGCGGTGGCCGTGGCGGCGGCCGTGTGCTCCTTCCGCGACCTCCGCGAGGAGCACGTGGGGGCCCACTCCTGGATGATGTTCCCGCCGGGCCTGACCCGGCTGGCGGACTGGCCGGGCGTGGTGGCTTCGCGCGCCCCGGCTCCGCTGATGGTCCTCTACGCCGCCGCGGACCCGCTCTTCCCCGCCCGGGGCATGCGCCGGGCACACAGGCAGATCACCGACGCCTACCGGGACGCGCCCGCCCGCTACACGGGTGCCTTCTTCGACGCCCCGCACCGCTTCGACCGCGCCATGCAGGACGCGGCCTTCGACTGGCTCGCCGGCGTGGTCGCAGGCGAAGCGTTCCCGTAGATGCCGCCCACAGTCCTCGCACCACTCGCCGTGCCAGTGACCACCTCTGGCACAAACCACCCGATTGGAGAACGACGATGCAGCTGAGACCCCTCATCACCTGCGGCGGCCTGCTGGCCGGCGCGCTCGTCGCCCTGCCCGGCACCGCCGCGCACGCCGCCACCACCCGCTACGAGGCCGAGACCTCGCCGGCGGTGTGCACCGGCACCATCGACTCCAACCACAGCGGCTACTCCGGCAGCGGGTTCTGCAACGGCACGAACAAGGCCGGCGCCTACGCGCAGTTAACGGTGAACGCGTCGGCGGCCGGCAGCGCGACGCTGCGGGTCCGCTTCGCCAACGGCACCTCCAGCGCGCGGCCCGCTGACGTCGCGGTGAACGGTTCCGCCGTCCCGTCGGCGTCGTTCGAGAGCACGGGCTCGTGGGACGCCTGGGCCACGAAGACGATCACGGTGGCGCTGAACGCCGGCGCCAACACCGTCCGGTTCACCCCCACCGGCGCCGAGGGACTGCCCAACATCGACTACGTCGACGCCGAGACCGGCGACACCCCGCCCCCCACCGGCGGCGACACGCTGTACGTGGCCCCGAACGGCAGCGACGGCGCGTCCGGGACCCAGTCGGACCCGACGACGCTCACGTCGGCGATCGGGCGCATCACCCCCGGCGGGACGATCTACCTGCGCGGCGGGACCTACCGCTACTCGCAGACGGTCACCATCCCGCAGGGCCGCAACGGCACGCAGGGCGACCGCTCGGAGCTGTTCGCCTATCCCGGTGAGACGCCGGTCCTGAACTTCGCCGCCATGAGCGAGGACCCCGCCAACCGCGGCCTCGCCGTGAACGGGTCGTACTGGCACGTCCGCGGCGTCGTCGTCGAGCACGCGGGCGACAACGGGATCTTCGTGGGCGGCAGCGGCAATGTCATCGAGCGCACGGTGACCCGCTACAACCGCGACACCGGGCTCCAGATCTCCCGGATCGCCTCCGACACCCCGCGCGACCAGTGGCCGTCGGGCAACCTCGTGCTGAGCGCGGAGTCGCACGACAACGCCGACTCCGACGGGGAGGACGCCGACGGCTTCGCCGCGAAGCTCACCGTCGGCTCCGGCAACGTCTTCCGCTACGACGTCTCCCACAACAACATCGACGACGGCTGGGACCTCTACACCAAGAGCGCGACCGGCGCCATCGGCCCGGTGACCATCGAGGACTCCCTCTCCTACGGCAACGGCACGCTCTCCAACGGCGGCCAGGCCGGGAACGGCGACCGCAACGGCTACAAGCTCGGCGGCGAGGACATCTCGGTCAAGCACGTCGTCCGGCGCAACATCGCCTACCGCAACGGCCACCACGGGTTCACCTACAACCGGAACCCCGGCCCGATGACGGTGTCGGACAACGCGAGCATCGACAACGCCGAGCGCAACTTCTCGTTCGACGCGGGCACCTCGGTGTTCCGGAACGACACCTCGTGCCGGTTCGGCGTCGACGGATCGAACGACAAGGTCGTCGGCGACGCCGACGGCTCCAACCAGTTCTGGACCGGCGCGAACGGCTCTCGGTGCTCCTCCTACGCCGGCGCCCTCGGTTGGTCCTTCGCCTCGGACGGCCGCCTCGTCGTGACTTTCGGAGGCAGGGCCCTCAAGTCCTGACGGCTCCCTGATCCCGGCCTTCCCCCAGCCCGGCGCCGGGGGAAGGCCGGGGTCATCGCGCGCCACCCGGTGTCATCGTCGCGCGGGGCCGGGGTCGTCGTGGCGGGCGCGGCGGGTGTCGACGTTGGCGGTCAGGGTGCCGAGGACGCCGGGCAGATCCGCCACGGTCTGCTCGGGCAGGCCGGCCACCGTCTCCTCCGCCAGGTCGCACCACAGCTCCTTGACCCGCTCGGCCAGGGCCGCCCCGGAGTCGGTGAGCTCCACGATGCTGGCGCGCTTGTCGGACGGCGCGGCCCTGCGGCGGATGTGGCCGGACGCCTCCAGCTTGCGGGCCATGAGCGTGACGCTGGGCGGCTCGCAGCCGAGCGCCTCGCTGAGCTGGGCCTGGATCCTCGGGCCGGTCCGGGCGAGTTCGAGCAGCAGCGTCTCCTGGCCGGGATGCAGGCCGAGCGGGGTGAGCAGCGCCGCGGCCCGGGCCCGGTGGCGCAGGCTCAGCAGGCGGATGGCCTGGTTGATCGCGTCGGCGCGGTCGAAGTCCACGGCCCCTCCTTGACGAGATAGTTATGCGCATAACATTATGCGGATAACTAATTCTAGCGCGACGTCGAGGAGCCGACATGTCCGTGAAGGTCGCCGTCATCTACTACAGCTCGACGGGCGCCGTGCACGCGCTCGCCGAGGCCGTCGCCGAGGGCGCCGCCTCGACCGGGGCCGAGGTGCGGCTGCGGCGGGTCGCCGAGCTGGCCCCCGAGGCCACGATCGACGAGAACCCGCAGTGGCGGCGGCACCGGGACGCCACCGCCTCGATCCCCGAGGCCGCGGTCGAGGACCTGGCCTGGGCCGACGCGTACGCGTTCGGCACGCCGACCCGCTTCGGCGCGCCCGCCGCGCAGCTCAAGCAGTTCATCGACCAGACAGCCGGACTCTGGCGGGAGGGCGTGCTCGCCGACAAGCCGGTGACGGCCTTCACCTCGGCGTTCAACCGGCACGGCGGGAACGAGGCCACGCTCATCTCGCTGGCGAACGTCTTCTACCACTGGGGCGCGCTGATCGTGCCGCCCGGCTACACCGACCCTGCCGTCTACGCCGCCGGAGGCAACCCCTACGGCGCCTCGTCCGTGACCGGCCCGTCCGGCGACGGCCCCGACACGGCGGTCCTCGACGCGGCCCGCTACCAGGGCCGCCGCCTGGCCGAGACCACCCTCCGCCTACTCGCGGGCAGCCGTGAGCGGGTGGGTCACCCGTGAATCGCCCCCTGCCGGTGCGGGCGCGTACCGGCAGGCCCGATCGCCGCACCGGCTGTGCCCACTCGTCCCTAGGAGGCGCTTGTGTTGTCCGAACCGATTGAGAAGACTCTGGTCCGCGAACCCGGGGAGGTGAGGACCGGTCCCGCCTGGATGGTGCTGGGGCTGGTCTGCGCCTGCCAGTTCATGGTGATTCTGGACGCGTCCATCGTCAACGTCGCCCTGCCCTCGATCGACCGCGACCTCGGCTTCTCGGCCGCGGGCCTCGCCTGGGTGGTGAACGGGTACCTGCTCACCTTCGCCGGCCTGATGCTGCTGGGCGGACGCGCCGCCGACCTGTTCGGCCACCGCCGGACGCTGGCCGCCGGGATGTTCCTGTTCTCGGCTTCCAGCCTGGTCGGCGGCCTGGCGCACGCGCCGCAACTCCTGGTCGCGGCCCGCGTCGTCCAGGGCGTGGGGGCCGCCATGCTGGCCCCGGCGACGCTCGCCGTGATCAGCACCGGCTTCCCCGGGGAGCGTGCGCGCGCGAAGGCGTTCGGCGCGTGGTCCGCCGCCGGCGGCGTGGGCGGGATGGCGGGCGCGGTCGCGGGCGGCGCCCTCACGACGGGCCTGTCCTGGCGCTGGGTCTTCCTGATCAACGTGCCGATCGGCGCGGTGCTGATCGTGGTGGCCATGACGGCGCTGGCCGGCGCCCGGGCCGGCCGGCGGGAGCCGCTCGACCTCACCGGCGCCGTCACCGGGACGGCGGGGCTGGCCGCGCTCATCTACGGGGTCATGCAGAGCACCGACCACGGCTGGACGTCCGCGCGGGTCGCCGGGCCGGTCGCGGCGGGCCTGCTCCTCATCGCCGCCTTCCTCGTGGTGGAGGGACGCTTCGCTGCCCGGCCGCTGATGCCGCTGCGGCTGTTCAGGATCAGGGGAGTGGCCGTGGGCAGCGGCATGCTGCTGCTCTTCGGTGGGATCGCGCCCGCGATGTGGTACTTCACGTCGCTGTTCCTGCAGAACGTCCTCGACTACGGCGCGCTCCGGGCCGGGCTCGGGCAGACGCCCGCGGCAGTGACGTTCCTGGTGGTCGCGCGCATCGCCGCCGGGCTGCTGCCGCGCACCGGCGCGCGCCTCCTGATACTGGCGGGCTGCGGCTGCTTCCTGGCCGGGTTCGGCTGGCTCTCCCAGGCGGACGCCGCAAGCGCCTACCTCACCGCCCTGCTCGGGCCGACGCTGCTCGTCGCGGTCGGCATCGGGCTGACGTTCCCCACCCTCATGGCGGTGACGACCGCCGGTGTCCCGGCGGGCGACGCCGGGATCATCGGCGGCGTGGCCAACACCGCGGCCCAGGCGGGCGGCGCGGTGGGGCTCGCGGTCCTCGCGACGGCCGCCACCGCCCGGACGGCGGCGGCGCCCGGCGGGCCGGCCGCGGTCGAGGCCCTCGCCGCCGGCTACGACCGGGTCTTCCTCATGGCGGCCGGGCTGGGCCTGCTGATCGCGGCGGTCGGCCTGCTGCTGCCGCGCCGCCGAGCCGCCGCGTGACGGCGCGCCGCGAAAGCCCGGCGCCGATGCATCCGCTGGGCCGCCTCCCTCCGAAGTGGTCGTGTGGGATTTGTGCGCAGAAAGCGGCTCGCCTGGGACGTCCCCGCGTCGAGCCCTCTCGGACTGCTCGGCGCCGGGCTGCTGGGCGCGATGGTGGTGGCCCAGGTCGCGTCCGGGCTGAGACCTGAGCCGATCCGGCTGACCGGCGTGGTCGTGGTGCTGCTGGCGGCGAGCGCGGTGGCGTTCCTCGCCGCCCGGCACGGCCCCGTCCGCGCGGCGGGGGCGTTCGCCGCCGCGGTGGCCATCGGGTACGCGGCCGAATGGGTGGGAATCCGCACGGGCCTGCCGTTCGGGCAGTACTCCTACACGTCGGTGCTGCGGCCGCAGGCGGGCGGCGTCCCCGTCATCGTGGCCTTGGCGTGGGGCGGCATGGGGTTGGCCGCGCACGCCGTCGCGTCCGCGATAGCGCCGGAGCACGGGTTCGTGCGGTGGGCGGCGGGGGCCGCGGCGCTGACGGCCTGGGACCTGTTCCTGGACCCGCAGATGCTCCGGCTCGGCCTGTGGACGTGGGCGGACGGCGGCCCGTACCGGGGCGTGCCGCTCAGCAACTTCGCCGGATGGCTGGCGGTGTCCCTGCTGGTCATGCTGGTGATCGACCTGATCGTCGGACGGGAGGACACCGCCGTCCCGTTCCACGCCCCCGGCCGGTACCGGGTACCGGGCCCGTCCAGGGAGTCCGGCCCGTCTCCGGGCCTCGTCACGCTCTACACGGTGATGGCGGCGATGGAGACGCTGGCGTTCGCGGCGGTGTTCGAGCCCCAGGACCCGCTCGTCGCGGTGGCGGGCGGGGTGGCGATGGGGGCGTTCGCCGTCCCGGCGTGGAGGCGCGCATGGCGGAAGTGATCGTGGTCGGCGGCGGGGTCGGCGGGATGGTCGCCGCGCTGCGGCTGGCGCGCGGCGGCCACGGCGTCCGCCTCTACGAGAGGCTGCCCCGGCTCGGCGGGAAGCTGGCGGAGTACGAGCGGGACGGGTTCGCGTTCTCGCTCGGTCCGTCGCTGCTGACCATGCCCCACCTGTTCCGGGAACTCGGGGCGGACGTCCCGCTGGTCGAGCTGGACGAGCTGTGCCGCTACCACTTCGCCGACGGGTCGCGCCTGCGCGCGTTCCGCAGCCCCGGCCTCATGGAGAAGGAGGTCGAGAGCCTCAGCCCTGGGCAGGGAGCGGCCTGGCGGTCCTTCTACGGATGGGCGGAGGAGTGCCTCGCGGCCTCGCGGCGGACGTTCTTCGCCGGTCCGCTGGGCCGGCCCCCCGAACGGCCCCGGCTCGGCGACCTGTTCGCGGTCGCGCCGGGCCGGACGCTGGACGGGCTGGCGCGGCGCTTCTTCGACGACCCGCGGCTCCGCCAGTACGTCGACCGGTACGCGACCTACGCGGGGTCGAGCCCGTACCGGGCGCCGGCCGCCCTCGGCTGCGTCCCGGCCATCGAGCACGGGGACGGCGGCTGGTACGTGGCGGGCGGCCTGCCGCGGATCGCCGACGCCCTCGCCCGGCTCCTGACCGGGGCGGGCGTCGAGGTGCGCACGGGAACCGAGGTGGCGGAGGTGACCGCCGACCGTTCGGCGGTCTCGGGCGTGGTCCTGGCGTCGGGGGAGCGGGTGCGGGCGGACGCCGTGGTCGTCAACGCCGACGCCGCCGCGCTGTACGGCTGGCTGCTGCCCGACCGGCGCCGGCTGCGCAGGCTCGCCGGGCTCGGCCTTTCGTCGTCGGCGCTGCTCCTGCTCGCGGGAGTCGAGGGACGGACGGAGGGGCTCCCGCACCATTCCGTCGTGTTCTCGGCGGACTACCGGCGGGAGTTCGACGACATCTTCCGGCGGAGGGTGCCGCCGGAGGACCCGACCGTCTACATCGGCTGCTCGGCGGTGGACGACCCGACGCAGGCCCCGGACGGGGCGGAGAACTGGGTGATGCTGGTGAACGTCCCGGCCCGCGATCCCGGCCGGTGGCCGATGTCCCGCGAGTCCTACCGGGACCTGGTGCTGGAGCGGCTGGCGAAGCGCGGGCACGACCTGTCCGGGCGGCTCCGGTTCGTGGAGATGTTCACGCCCGCCGACCTGCGCGACCGGTACGGCGCCTGGGGCGGGGCCATCTACGGCACCGCCTACCAGGGACGTTTCGCGCCGTTCCGCAGGCCGGGCAACCGCGGGCCGCGGCGCGGGCTCTACCTGGTGGGCGGGTCGGCGCATCCGGGCGGCGGCCTCCCGCTCGTCGCGATGGGCGGGCGGATCGTCGCCTCCCTCGTCGACGAGGACTTCGGCGGCGCGTCCCGGGAACGGGCGGAAACGTGATGCGGCCGCTCACCGTGCTGCAGGCGGCCGCCGCCGCGGTCGTCGCCGCGCGGCTCGCCCGGGGGCGCCGCCGTCCCGCGCCGCTGCGGCCGGGCCTGTCCGGACCGCCGCCGGAGCGGGTCTCGGTGGTCGTCCCCGCCCGCGACGAGGAGTCCCGCATCGGGGAGTGCCTGGCGCCGCTGCTCTCCGATCCGGCGGTGGGCGAGGTCATCGTCGTGGACGACGAGTCCCGCGACGGCACCGCGCGGCTGGCCGAGCGGCTCGGCGCCACCGTCGTCACCGGCGCGCCGCTGCCGGACGGGTGGGTCGGCAAGCAGTGGGCGCTGCACCAGGGCGTGCAGGCCGCGAAGGGCCCGATCGTGGTCCTGCTGGACGCCGACACGCGTCCCAAGGAGGGCCTCTGCGCGGAGCTGGCGGCGCTCCTGGGCTCCCACGACCTGGTGAGCGCGGGACCCCGGTTCATCTGCGGCGGCGCTCTGGAGCAGGCGCTGCACGCCTCGCTGCTGGCCACGCTCGTCTACCGCTTCGGACCGATCGGGCCGAGCAGCCCGATCGGCCCGAGAGGCCCCGTCCGGCGGGAGGCCGCCGTGGAGCGGCTGCTCGTCAACGGCCAGTGCATGGCGTTCCGCAAGGCGCGGATGGCCGAGGCCGACGGGTTCGCACGCGTCAGGCACCATCTCACCGACGACGTGGCGCTCGGGCGGCTGCTCGCCCGCGACGGGTGGCGGGTCGCGTTCGTGGACGCCGGCCCCCTCCTGGAGGTGGACATGCACACCTCCGCCGCGAGCGTGTGGCGCGAGTGGGGCCGGTCCATCGCGCTGCGGGACGTGACCCCGGCGGGACGGCTGGCGGGCGACCTGGCCGTGGTCTGGCTGACCGCCGCGCTTCCCGTCCTGCGGCTCGCGGCCGGACGGCCCACTCCGCTCGACCTCGGTCTGCTGGCGCAGCGGCTGCTGCTCGTGGCGGCGCTGCGCGACAGCTACGTGCAGCCGGGCCCCGGTCTCGCCGCGTCCCCGCTGCTGGACGTCGCGACCGCCGTCCGGCTCACCTGGTCGGCGCTGCTGCCGGCGCGTTCCTGGCGCGGCAGAGCCTACGGAAGGGCCTACGGCCCGGACCACGGCCGCGGACGCGGCCCGGCGGCGGTCAGGCCCGCCGGCCGGTCAGCGCCGCCTGTCCGAAGCGCAGCCCGATGAGGCATATGAGCGCCCCCGTCCCGGCGACCTGCTCGACCGGCGCGAAGAACAGTTGCAGCACCGGCAGCGAGAACACCGCCAGGCGGGAGCCCCACGCGAACGAGAAGGCGAAGGTCCCCGCGAAGAGCAGGACGAGGCCGAGCGCGAACGCCGCCGGGCAGATCACCGCGAACCCGCCCGCGAAGGTGAGGATCGAGCGTCCGCCCCGGCGGCCGGCGAACACCGGCCAGGCGTGGCCGATCATCGCCGCGCCGACCGCCGCGTACACCGGCAGGACGCTCGCCCCGGCCACCGAGCCGAACCGGCCCGTCTCGGCCCCGCTGACCAGCAGGCCGACGAGCCCGGCCGCCGTCCCCTTGAGCATGTCGCCCGCGAAGACGGGCACGGCGGCCCGCCGCCCGAGCTGCTCCTTGACGTTCCAGAAGCCGGGGTTGCGGTCGCCGGCGTCGCGCGGATCGAGTCCGTGGGCCCGCCCGACGAGCACCGCGACCGGCACCGAGCCGAGCAGGTAGCCGCCGATGACCGCCACGAGCACGGGAATCATCGCCTCGTTCCACCTCATCAGGTATCCGGGACTGGACGCCATGCGGCACATGGCGTTCGACCGTCCGGTCCTGCGCGGCACCGGCGGCCTGCGGTTCTGGCGGCTGCTGGGGACGGGGCGGGGCCGGTCCACGGGCCTCGGCGCCGACCTGCGCCGCTGGGCCCTGTTCGCGGTGTGGGACGGCGAACCGGCGCTGGAGCGCTTCCTCGCGGGCTCGCCGATCGCGGCGCGCTGGCGGGAGGAGGCCGATGAGTCCTGGCACGTGCGGCTCGCGCCGCTGGCGTCCCACGGCGGCTGGGGAGGAGCCGACCCCCTCGCCGGGGCGGCGGCCCCGCCTCCACCGCGTGGGCCGGTGGCCGTGCTGACCAGGGCGTCGATCCGTCCGGGACGGCTGGTGGCGTTCTACCGCTCCGTCCCGGACGTGGACCGGCTGCTCCGCAGGCAGGACGGCTGCCTCGACGCGGTAGGGATCGGGGAGTGGCCGCTCGCCCGGCAGGCGACGTTCTCGCTGTGGGAGGACGAGGCCTCCGTCCGCCGCTACGCCTACCAAGGGGGCGCCCACCGCGCGGTGATCGAGCGGGTCCGCCGCGAAGGCTGGTACAGCGAGGAGCTCTTCGCCCGTTTCGTCCCGTTCGGGAGCCAGGGCGCGTGGGACGGCCGCGACCCGCTGCGCCCCGTGGGCCGGGACGAGGCCGCTCACGGCACCGCCCCCGGCGCCCGCTGACCGCCCCCGACGGCAGGCGCCCCAGCCGCATCCGACCTGGCGAAAGAGGGCGCTTTCCGGGAGAGCGCCGCCAGGTCCCGCGCCACCACGCAGGCGCGCGCGACGGCCGCCGCGCCCGACGAACCGTGCGCGACGACGACCGTCCCGGTCAGGCCGAGCAGCGCGGCGCCCCCGTGGGTGTCGGCCGCGTACAGCCGCGCGACCTCCTCCAGCGGCCCGGGGCCGGCGGCCCCGGCGCGGGCGACGAGGCCGAGGGTCGTGCGGACGCACCCCTCGATGTTCTTCAGCACGACGTTCCCGGTGAACCCGTCCGTCGCGACGACGTCCACGGTGCCGGCGAGCACGTCGTGCCCCTCGACGTTGCCGTGGAAGCGCACCGGCATCTCCGGCAGCAGCAGTGCCGCGTCCCGGACGAGCCGGTTTCCCTTGCCGGGCTCCGCCCCGATGGACAGCAGGCCCACCGACGGATCGGAGACGCCCAGGACGCCCCGTGCGTACTCGGTGCCGAGCACCGCGAACTGGGCCACCATCTCCGCCGTGGGGTCGGCGGTTCCGCCCGCGTCGACCAGGACGGTGAAGCCCGACATGGTCGGCAGGGCCACGGCGAGCGCCGGGCGCAGCACGCCCTCGCGCCGCCCGAAGGCGCGGACCGCGCAGGACACCACCGCGCCGGTGGACCCGGCCGACACGAACGCCGCCCCCTCTCGCCGGGCCAGCTCGCAGCCCACCATCAGGCTCGACTTCGACTGGAAGGCGGCGCTCGACCCCCGGTCCGCCATGGGGATCACGTCGTCGGCGTGCTGCACCTCCACCTCGCCGGCGCCACCGTGCCGCCGCAGCTCCTCGTCGATCTCGTCGGCCCGGCCTACGAGGAGGACGGGCACCCCGTGCTCGCGGCGTGCCGCCAGCGCGCCCGGCACCGTCTCGGCGGGCCCGTGGTCGCCGCCCATCGCGTCCAGCACGACCCGCCGAGACGGTGCGGCCCGTCCGGCCTGCCCGCCCGATTCCCCCATGTCAGACCATCCCGGCGGGGACGCGCCGCTCGGCCCGGCCCGCGGCCGACGCCGCCACCAGGTGCCGGGCGTAGATCACGGCGCGGCGGCGGCGGGGGACGCGCGCCCGCGCGGCCAGCACGTCGTGGCCCGCCGCGGCGATCTCGTCCAGGATGCCGCCGTACAGCTCGTGCGCGGCGCGGATGCACGGACGCGAGGACGGCACCAGCAGCTTCACGCCCTCCAGCGCGCGGACGTAGTGCTCCCGCGCCCGGTCGGCCTCGAAGGCGACCAGCTCGCGGACGCCGGGGGTGCACGTGCCGGAGGCCAGGTCGTCCTCGGTCACGCCGAACCTCTTCAGGTCGTTCATCGGGAGGTAGACGCGGCCGCGGTCCAGGTCCTCGGCCACGTCGCGGATGAAGTTGGTCAGCTGGAACGCGCGGCCCAGCTCCCGGGCGGGCTCGCGCGCGGACCGCCCGGCGCCGGGCAGGGTCTCCAGGACCGGCAGCATCATCAGGCCGATGGCGGCGGCCGAGCCCTCCATGTAGGCCAGCAGGTCGTCGTAGGTCGCGTACCGGGTGACGGTCAGGTCGGCGCGCATCGACTCCAGGAACGCGTCGACGTCCGCGCGCTCGACGTCGAAGGACCGCACGGTGTGCACGAACGCGGGCAGCACCGGGTCCCGGACCGACTCGCCGGCCAGCGCGGCGTCAAGACGCTCCTTGACCTGGTCCAGCGCCGCGGCCCGCCCCTCCTCGCCGGTGCCCTTGTACTCGTCGACGATGTCGTCCACGTGGCGGGCGAAGCCGTACAGGGCGTGGACGTGCCTGCGTTTCCACGCGGGGAGCAGCAGCGTCGCCAGGTAGAAGGAGCGCCCGTGCCGGGCGTTGAGGCGGCGGCAGTGCTCGTAGCTCGCGGTCAGCGTCATCGGGCGCCCTCCAGGATCCGGGCGGCGGCCAGCCGCCCGGAGATCAGCGCCGGCGGGACCCCCACGCCGGGCGCGGTGTACATCCCGGCGAAGTGCAGTCCCGGGACACGGCGGCTCCGGCCCGACGGGCGGAACCACGCCGTCTGCCGGAAGCGGTGGTCGAGCGCGAAGGGCGTGCCCGCCGAGTGGCCGAGGCGCGCCCACGCCGGTGGGTCGAAGGTCTCCCTGGGCACCGCCGACAGGTCGCCGTACCCGAGGGCGGCCAGGCGGCGCAGCAGGCGCTCTTCGAGCTGCGGGGCCAGGCGGTCCCAGTCGGCTCCGCCCGCCGTGTTGGGCGCGGGCTCCAGGACGCTCAGCGTCGAGTGCCCGGCGGGCGCCGCGGTGTCGTCGGACTCGGGGCAGGTCACGAGCAGGCTCGGGTCGGGCTGCGGCCGGCCGGCCGCCAGGGCGGAGAACACGGTGCCCCACTCGCGGCCGAAGTGCAGGGTGTGGTGGGCCTGGCCGGGCAGCCGCCGGTCCAGCCCGAAATGCATGACCAGGCAGGACGGCGAGTACCGCGGCCTGCGCAGCCGCCAGTCGCCGGCCGCCTCGGGCAGCAGCCCGGCGTGCGCCCGCGGCAGGTCGCAGGCGACGACGACGCTGCTCGCCGGGAGCCGCTCGCCGGTGTCCAGCCGGACTCCCGTCACCCCGTCCGCGCCGGTCTCGACCCGCTCGGCGCGGACGCCGTAGTGGATCGACGCCCCGGCCTTCTCCGCGACGGTCGCGAGCGCGTGCGGCACGGCGTGCATGCCGCCGCGCGCCGGGAAGTAGACGCCGCCGACGGTGTCCATGTGCGCGACGACCGCGTAGATCGCCAGCGCCTTGTGCGGAGGCAGCCCCACGTACAGCGCCTGGAAGGTGTGCGCCCGGACGAGCCGCTCGTCCGTGAGCTGGCTCGCGACGAAGCGGTCAAGGCGCCGGAAACCGCCCGCGGCTGCCAGCTTGAGCAGCGCGTAGGGGCGTGCCATGCCGCGCAGCCGGGTCATGTCCGCGTCGATGAACGACGACCACTCCGCCTCGAACATCTCCCCGAGGCGCCGCCGGAACCGCAGGTACCGCGCCGCCTCGGCCGGCCCGCACAGCTCCCGGACGTTGGCGGCCATCCGCTCGGCACCGCCCACCACGTCCAGCCGGGACCCGTCATGGAACGCCAGCCGGTAGAAGGGGTCCAGGCGCCGCAGCGGCAGGACGCTCTCCAGATCCGCGCCCGCCGCCCCGAACGTCTCGGCGAGCACCTCCGGCATGGTCAGCACCGAGGGACCGGTGTCGAACCGGTACCCGGCCGCGCGCGCCGTCCCGCAGCACCCGCCCGGCACGTCCCTGGCCTCGACCAGCACCACCTCGCGGCCCCGCGCCGCCAGGTGGACCGCGGCGGACAGCCCGCCGAGGCCCGCCCCGATCACGACGACCGGGCCCCGCACTGTTTTCTCCATCGCCGTCCCGTATGAGTTCTGGGCAGTTCTTCAGGTCTGCACAGTTCTTCGGGACGTGGCGGCCGCTCGGTTGCATCACCCTGCGCGCGGTGCCCGGAACGGCTTCAGCGGGCCCGCACGGCAGGGCGGGGCTTCGGGGCCCGGCCGCGCTCGGCCGCGCGGACGATGCCCGTGCACATCCCCCCGAAGATCCGGTCGTGGAACGGGCGGAACGCCCACCAGTACGCGTGCCCCGCGAGTCCACGGGGATGGAAGAGGGCCCGCTGCGTGAGGGACGTCCGGGAGCCCTCCTGCCCCACCCGGAACTCCAGCCAGGCCAGCCCCGGCAGCCGCATCTCGGCCCGGAGGCGCAGCAGCCGCCCCCGCTCGATCTCCTCCACACGCCAGAAGTCCACCGTCTCCCCGATCCGCAGCCGGCGCGGGTCGCGGCGGCCGCGCCGCAGCCCGACCCCGCCCACCAGCCGGTCCAGGACGCCCCGGGCCTGCCACGCGACGGGGAAGGAGTACCAGCCGCGGTCCCCGCCGATCCCCTCGACCACCTCCCACAGCCGCTCCGCCGACGCGTCCGTCCAGCGGACCTGCTCGTCGGTGTAGAGGCTGCCGCCGGCCCAGTCCGGGTCCGTGGGCAGCGGGTCGCTGGGCGCGCCGGGAGTGCTCGCCGACGACCAGCGGGTGGCGACGTCCGCCTGCCGGACGCGGCGCAGCGCCCGCTCCACCGAGCGCTCGAACCCGATCGGCCCGTCCGGGGGCGGCGGTATGTACTCGGCGATGTCGTTCTCCCTGCACACCACCTCGTTCCGCAGCGACTCGACCAGCGGTCGCGCCAGGGCGCCCGGGACGGGGGTGATGGCGCCCACCCAGTGGCTCGACAGGCTCGGGCTCAGCACCGGGACCGGCAGGATGATCCGCGGCTTCAGCCCCGCCACACGCGCGTACCCGCGGATCATGTCGACGTAGGTGAGCACGTCCGGGCCGCCGATGTCGAACCCCCGGTTCACGTCCGGGGGCAGGTCCGCGCACGCCACCAGGTAGTACAGGACGTCGTGGATTGCGATCGGCTGGATGCGGGTGCGCACCCAGCGCGGCGTCACCATCACCGGCAGCCGCTCGGTCAGGTAGCGCAGCATCTCGAACGACGCCGAGCCCGCACCGATGATCACCGCGGCGCGCAGCCACGCGGTCGGCACCCCGCCGTCCAGCAGGATCCGGGCGACCTCGGCGCGGGACCGCAGGTGCGGCGACAGCTCCCCCTCCGGCTCCATCCCGCCGAGGTAGACCACCCGCCCGACCCCCGCCTCCCGCGCCGCGTCCGAGAACGTTCGGGCGGCCAGGCGGTCTGTCTCCGCGAAGCCGCCGTTGCCGCCGATCGCGTGGATCAGGTAGTAGGCGACGTCCACGCCCTCCAGGGCCCGCCGGGTCGACTCGGGATCGGTCGCGTCGGCCTCCGCGATCTCGACCCGGTCCGCCCACGGGTAGTCGCGCAGCCGCCGGGCCGAGCGCGCCATGCACCGCACCCGGTGGCCCGCGTCCAGGAGTTCCGGCACCAGGCGGCCTCCGATATAGCCGGTGGCTCCCGTGACGAGGCACAGGCGCCCCTCGCCGGTCTCCGTGCGTTCACCGGTGTCCATGCGTCTCCTCGTTCGGTCGTCCGCGGGACGGCTGTCGCCGCCCGCCGCGGGGGTCATCGGTCGTCGGGGGCGAGGATGGGCGGCGGGTAGCCGAGGGCCCGCCTCCGGTCCTCGTCCAGTGCCCAGGGGCGGTGGACGCGGGCCCCTTCGAGGCCGGCCAGCTCGGGGACGTGCCTGCGGACGTAGTCGCCGCGCGGGTCGAACCGCGTCGCCTGCCGGAACGGGTTCATCACCTGGTCGGGCCGGGTGCTGTTCCCGGTCCCGGCGACCCACTGCCAGTTCCCCGCGTTGTCGGCGACGTCGCCGTCGGCGAGCCACTCGTTGAAGTGGGCCAGGCCGAGCCGCCAGTCGATGCCGAGGTCGCGGGTCAGGAAGGAGGCGGTGACGAGCCGGGCGCGGTTGTGCATGAACCCCTCGCGGCGGAGCTGGCGCATCCCGGCGTCCACGATCGGGATGCCGGTCGTGCCGTCGCGCCACGCGGCGAAGGCGTCCTCGTCGTCCTTCCAGTTCCGGCCGCGCGGCCGGTAGTCGCGGCGCGGGAGGTCGGGGAAGGCGGCGGCGACCTGGTGGTGGAAGTCCCGCCAGGCCAGCTGGCGCCGGAAGGCGTCCGGCGCAGACCCGGCCAGCTCCCGCGGCGAGACGCAGCCGAACTTCAGGTACGGGCTGAGCCGGGACGTGCGGTCGGCGGCGAGGTCGTCGCGGACCCGGTCGTACTCCGCCGCGTCCTCGCGCAGCCACGCCTTCATGCGCTCGCGCCCCTTGCCCTCCCCGCCGGGCGCGAGGTCGGGGGACGGGGCGCCCGAGACCAGGTCGGCGAGCCGAGGCAGCGCGCCCGGCTCCACACCGGAGGGCAGCCGGATCTCCTTGGGCGCGTCCACCGCCGGGCGCCAGCGGGCCTCCTCCCAGGCCCGCCAGTACGGGGTGAACACCTTGTAGTGGTCGCCGCTGGCCGGAGTGAGGTCGCCGGGCGGGACGACCGTGATGCCGGGGTGCGCCGACACGTCCAGTCCGAGGTCGCGGAGGCGGGCGAGGCGCCGTTCCGCGTACGCCGACCGCTCGTCGGCGAGGTGCAGCGAGCGGGCGCCGGTCTCCCGGGCCAGCCGGGCGGTCTCCGCGGCCGGGTCGCCGCGCCGCACCACCAGGTCGCCGCCCCGCTCGGCCAGCGATCTGCGCAGGTCGTCCAGGCTGTCGAGGAGGAACCGGACGCGGTTCGGCACGGCGAACGGCCCGTCCAGGATCGCGTCGTCGAAGACGAAGAGCGGGACGACCCGCGCGGCCCCGCACGCCGCGGCCAGAGCGGGATTGTCGCGCACCCGCAGGTCGCGGGTGAACAGCAGGATCGACGTGTCCATCACCTGAGTCTTCGGAGCCGCGGGCGCGAGCGGTTGCGGTAGGCGATGTCGCCGTTCAACGCGGTGGCGAACGCGCACCACGCCGCGTACGGGACGAGGGCGGCGGCCGCGACGCGGTCGGTGCGGGCCGTGCGGCGGATCAGTTCGGCGTTGCCGGCGTCCAGCAGCAGCGTGCCCGCGACCCCCGCGCTCGGGCTGCGGCGGCCGAAGAACAGGTGGTTCCACCCCGCGTTCAGCGCCAGGTTGACGCCGAGGCTCGCGGCCAGGGCGCGGCGCCGGCGGCCCCGGGTCCGCAGCAGCGCGCGCCCGCCCGCCCATGCGACGGTGGCGTACAGGGGCGTCCACACGACCCCGAAGGCCCAGGAGGGCGGCTGCCACGGCGGCTTCCGCAGCGCCCGGTACCAGCGGCTGTCGGCGTCGACCGCCTTGCCCCCGGCCGCCGCGGCCGCCGCCACCGCCGCGGTGGTGGCCCCGTAGACCGCCCACCGGTCGCTCGCCCGGACGTGGTGCTGCTCGTTCGTCGGCTCCATGGCCGGGAGCCTTCCCGCTCCGGCGGCTTCCGCACGTCCGCAGGTGGTCGGCGATCCGCGTCCGCTGAGGTCAGCGCGCCTTCGGGATGCAACCGGGAGGGACGGTCCCGGCGAAGACCAGAGAGACCGCACGACACGGGGGACCGCACGGCCGGTGGGGTCTACGCTGTGCCGTCGGAGCAGCACGGGAGACCGAAGAGCATGGGTGGGGAGCCGGACCGGGAGCCGGGGCTGGGCGTGGGCGCGGTGGCGCGGCGCCTGGGCCTCGCGGCCGCCACCCTGCGCACGTGGGACCGCAGGTACGGCATGGGCCCGAGCGGCCGCAGCCCGGGCGGCCACCGCCGGTACACGCCCGAGGACGTGGCGCGGCTCGAAGCGATGCAGCGGCTGATCCTGGAGGGCGCCCCGCCGGGTGAGGCCGCCCTCGCGGCGCGGAACGAACCGCCCGGCGCGCCGCGCCGGCCGCGCGGGCACGGCGCGGGCGGCAACCGGGTCCCCGTCGGGGAGCCGCCCGCCGGAGCGGACGCGGCCGAGGTCCGCGGGCTGGCCCGTGCGGCGATGTCGCTGGACGTCCCCGCGATGGGCGAGGCCATCAGGTCCGCGATCGCGCGGGGCGGGGTCGTGCGGGCCTGGGACGGCCTGATGGTCCCGGTCCTTGCCGGCATCGGCCGCAAGCACGCGGTGGGCGGTGAGTGCGTCGAGGTCGAGCACCTGCTGTCCACGGTGGTGCTCGGCTGCCTGGCGGAGGTGCCGACGCCCGAGCAACCGGTGAACGTCCGGCCCGTCGTGCTCGCCTGCGCCCCGGAGGAGCAGCACAGCCTGCCGCTTTACGCGCTGGCCGCCGCGCTGGCGCAGGCCGGGGTCGCGGCGAGCCTGCTGGGCGCGCGGGTGCCCCCGGACGCCCTCGCCGCCGCGATCCGCCGCACCGGGCCGGGCGCCGTCTTCGTCTGGTCGCAGACCGCCGAGACCGGCGACCCGGGCTGGCTCGCCGGCCTCCCCGGCACCCGTCCCATGGTGCGGCTCCTGGCCGGCGGCCCGGGGTGGAGACAGGACCGGCTGCCGGACTCCGTCCGGTTCGTGACGAGTCTTTCCCAAGCCGTCACCGAGATTTTGAACGGCCCCGCAGCGCCCTGATTCACCGCGAAAGCCGCGTGCCCGCACCCCCCTTCACCCTCCGTGGCTCGACATCGCCCCTGGAATCGACTATGAACAAGTTTTGAAACGATTCCTCCGGGAAAGGCCCAGCTCATGAACCTGGGAGAGCGGCTCGCACGCGGCGACGAGAGCGCGCTTGCGGAGTGCTACACCGTGCTCGGCCCGCTCGTGCGCCGCCACGTCGTCCGGCTGGTGCCCCGGCACGCCGTGGACGACGTCGTCCAGTTGGTCTTCCTGGAGGTCTGGCGGTCGCGCCGCCGCTTCGATCCGGAGCGCGCCCTGGAGCCCTGGGTCCTCGCCATCGCCCGCAGGCGCGCCATCGACCAGCTCCGCGCCGAGGCCCGCCACTACCGCAGGACGCTGCCCCTGGACGACCACGCCGAGCTGCCCGCCGCGCGGACGCCCGACGCCTCGCCGTCCGTGGAGACCGCCTGCGACGTCCGGGACGCCCTGGCGGTCCTGCCCATGCCGCAGCGGCAGGCGATCGTGATGGCCCACTTCGGGCAGCTGACCCAGACCGAGATCGCCGACCGGCTGTCCGTCCCGCTGGGCACCGTCAAGGCGCGCACGGCCCGCGGCCTGCGCCGGATGAGAGAGCTTCTATGACCGCCTCCGGCGGCCCCTACCCGCGCCCCAGGCTGGCGGTGTCGAGCTGCCTGCTGGGCGCGCCGGTCCGGTACAACGCCGGCCACAGCCGCGACCGGTTCCTCACCGACGTGCTGGACCCCCACGTCGACTGGGTCCCGGTCTGCCCCGAGATGGAGATCGGCCTCGGGGCGCCGCGTCCCACGCTGCGGCTCCACACCGACGGGCACGTCGTCACCAGGGACGGGACGGCCGACCACACCGCCGCGATGACCGCGCTCGCGGAGACCCGCATCCCCCAGCTGGAGGAGCTGGACGGCTACGTGCTCAAATCGCGCTCGCCGTCCTGCGGGCTGTTCCGCCTGCCCCGCTACGCCTCCGGCAAGCCCGGCGAGCGCACCGACGACCAGCCCGTGGACCGCCGGGGCCGCGGGCTGTTCGCCGACCTCGTCACCGAGGCGCTCCCGGACCTGCCCGCGGAGGAGGACGGCCGGCTCCGCGACCCGCTCCTGCGCGAGCACTTCATCGAGCGCATCTACGCCCACGCCCGGCTCCGCGAACTCTTCGCCTCCGACTGGCGGCCCCGCGACCTGGTCGCGTTCCACAGCCGCCACAAGCTCCAGATCCTGGCGCACGACCCGTCCGCCTACCAGGCGCTCGGACGGATCGTCGCGGACGCGGGCTGCCGTCCGCGCGAGGAACTGGAGGACGGGTACCGGCACGCGTTCAGCGCGGCGCTCGCCGTCCGCCCCCGAAGGGGCCGTCACATGAACGCCCTCCAGCACGTCTTCGGGATGCTCAGCGACCACTTGGACGACACCCGCCGCCACGACCTCCTGGACGCCATCGAGACCTACCGGCGGGGGCAGGCCCCGCTCAGCGTCCCCATCGCCCTGCTGCGCCACCACGCCATGGGCGAGCGAGTCGACTACCTGACCCAGCAGACCTACCTGGACCCCTACCCCGCCGACCTGGTCCTCCGCCACTACCTGTGACGCCGGCACAGAACGCACGGGCCGAGGCGAGCGTGAGGCTCGCCGTCGGCCCGTGGGGCAGGCACCGCTCGTTCAGTGGGCGGCGGGTTCCAGGAGCCGGTCGGCGGCGTCCGGCTCCTCGGCCGTCAGCGGCGCCTCGCCGGCGGCCTTGACGCGCTTGGGCAGCAGGAACGCGACCCCGACCATCGCCAGGGACAGCGCGGCGCTGATGACGAACGCCAGACGCATCCCGTCGAGCTGGGCGAGCGCGGCGGAGACCCCGTCCGCGATCCGGCTCTCGGCGCGTCCGGCCATCACGGTCACCACCAGCGCCGTGCCGAAGGCCGCGGCGACCTGCTGGAGGGTGCCCAGCATGGAGCTGCCGTGCGAGTACAGGAAGGCCGGGAGCGCCCCGAGGCCGAGGGTGAACACCGGGGTGAACGCCGCCGCCAGCGACACCATGAGCAGCGAGTGCAGGCCGAGAACCTGCCAGTACGGCATCGTCTCCGAGATCCGGGTGAACCCGGCCAGGGCGAGCACGATGCCCGCCGAGCCGGGGATGATCAGCATCCGCCCGCCGAAGCGGTCGAAGAGCCGCCCGACGACCGGGCCGAGCAGCCCCATCGCGAGCCCGCCGGGCATCATCAGCAGGCCGGTCTCCAGCGGCGTGAGCCCGCGCAGGTTCTGCAGGTAGATCGGCAGCAGGATCATCGAGCCCATCATCGCCATGAACCCGAGCGACATCAGGAGCAGGGAGAGCGCGTAGGCCGGGTGCCGCAGGACCCGCAGGTCCATCAGCGGGACGTCGCGCCGCTGCAACCGGAGCTGCCGGACCGCGAAGACCGCGATCGTGACCGCGCCGACCGCGACGATCACCGTGGGGAGGGCCGCCGATCCCTGGCCGAACCTGCTCAGCCCGTACACCAGCGAGCCGAACCCGGCGGCGGCGGCCGCGACGCTGAACCAGTCGATCGTCCCCGGCCGCGGCTCCCCGACGTTCTCCAGCCGCGCCAGGCCGCGCCAGGTGATCAGGGCCGCGACCGGCAGCACCGCCGCGAACAGCAGCCGCCACGAGCCGAGCTGCAGGATCAGGCCGGACACCGCCGGGCCCATCGCCGGCGCGACCGAGATCGCCATGGTCACGGCGCCCATCACGCGGCCGCGGTCGCGCTCCGGCACGACGGTCATCAGCGTCGTCATCAGCAGCGGCATCATCACCGCGGTGCCGGTCGCCTGGACGATCCGCGCGAGCAGCAGCACCTCGAACGCCGGCGCGGCCGCCGCCAGCGCCGTGCCGGCGAGGAAGACGCCCATCGCGGTGGCGTAGGCGCGGCGGGTGCTGACCCGCTGCAGGAACCAGCCCGTCACCGGGATCACCGCGGCCATCGTCAGCATGAACGCCGTGGAGAGCCACTGCGCCGCCTGCTCGGTGACGTCCATGTCCGCCATCAGCCGCGGGATCGCGTTGATCATGACCGTCTCGTTCAGGATGACCACGAACGTCGCCATCACCAGCAGCCGCACCACCGCGGGCGTCCTGGACGTCCGCCCGCCTCCCGCGGCCTCGGCCCCCGTCGACCCGTCGCCTGCTTGCTCATGCGTTGTCGTCATACCGGGATAGACCCCCCTCGCCACCGAAACTCATCGCTCGATTCGAAAATATTTGCGAATCCTCCGCCGCCTGCCACGACCGGCCGGATCCGCGGAGGTCTGCGCCTGGCCGTCCTCGACCGCCAGGTGGACCGGCCAGTCGGCCGGTCGTCGTTCAGCCGTCCGGGGCCAGGCGCGCCCGCCGCGTCCGCAGGAAGGTCCGTTCGGTGTCGTTGGAGGCCAGGGTGATCGCCTCGTCGTAGGCGGCGACGGCTTCGGCGGTACGGCCGAGGCGGGCGAGGAGGTCCGCGCGGGCGGCGGGCAGCAGGTGGTAGCCCGGCAGGTCCAGCTCGTCGACGATGGCCAGCGCCGCCGCCGGCCCGTGCACCTCCGCGACGGCGACGGCGCGGTTGAGCGCCACGACCGGGGTCGGGGAGTGCCGCAGCAGCTGGTCGTAGAGCGCCAGCACCTGCGCCCAGTCGGTCGCGGGCCCGTCGGTGTGCACGGCGTTGATCGCGGCCTGCAGCTGGTAGGGCCCCGGCCGGCCGCGGCGCAGGCACCACCGCACCAGCTCGTGCCCCTCGGCGATCAGCTCCCGGTTCCACCGCGACCGGTCCTGCTCGGCGAGCACCACCAGCTCACCCGAGGGCCCCGTCCGCGCCGGCCGCCGCGCCTCGGTGAGCAGGAGGAGCGCCAGCAGCCCGACCGCCTCCGGCTCGTCGGGCATCAGCTCCGCGAGCGCCCTGGCCAGCCGGACGGCCTCCTGGCACAGGTCCGTCCGCAGCAGTTCCCCCGACGTGGCCGCGTACCCCTCGTTGAAAATGAGGTAGAGCACGGTGAGCACCGAGTCCAGCCGGTCGGGGAGCTCGGCGGCGCGGGGCACCCGGTAGGGGATGCCGGCGTCGCGGATCTTCTTCTTCGCGCGGACGATCCGCTGGGCGACGGTCGCCTCCGGCACCAGGTGGGCCCGCGCGATCTCGGCGACCTCCAGCCCGCCGAGCAGGCGCAGGGTCAGCGCGGTCCGCGCGAGCGGCGACAGCGCCGGGTGGCAGCAGGTGAAGATCATGCGGAGCTGGTCGTCGCGCACCGGCCCCGCCTCCTCCGGCTCGTCGGCCTGGTGCAGCAGCAGCGCCTGCGCGTGGCGCGCCTCGCGGGTGGACTCGCGGCGCAGGCGGTCGATCGCCCGGTTGCGGGCGGTGGTCACGATCCACGCGCCCGGATTGGGCGGCGGCTCGTCCCACTTCTGGAGGGCGACCGCGAACGCGTCCTGCACGGCCTCCTCGGCGAGCCCGATGTCGCCGAGGAAGCGCGTCAGCGTGGCCACGCACCGCCCGTACTCCGCCCGGTAGACGGCGTCCAGATCCGTGCTCATCTCCACTGGGCGTCTTCGAACGGGCGCACCTCGATCGGGGACCCGCAGGCCAGCGCGCACTTCTCGCCCCAGGCCAGCGCCTGGTCGAGGTCGTCGCACTGGATCACCCAGAACCCGCCGAGCTGCTCCTTGGTCTCGGCGAACGGCCCGTCGGTCATCGTGGTCGTGCCGTCGCCGGGCCGGACGACCGTGCTGGCGTGCGAGGGCAGGAGCCCGCCGACGAACACCCACGAACCGGCGGCCTTCATCTCCTCGGTGACCCCGGCCGTCCGGGCGTGCTGCTCCTGGAGCCCCTGCTCGGACGGCCAAGGCGCGCTTTCGTCGAACTGGACGGCGAGGAGGTACTTCTTCACGGCGGGCTCCTTGGAGGTCGGACGCGGCCGGCCCGATACCGGCCTCTCACTCTGGCTACGAAAGCCCACGATGCCAATCGACATCACCGCGGAAAAAATTCTGGATGATCTACCCCGGCCGGGGCGAAGCAGATCCGTCCCCTGCGGGGCTCCGCAGGGGACGGGCAGGGAGGGGCCGGGACGCGGGGCGGGTGCGGCCCTGCGTCCCGGTGCGTGCGGGGGTCAGCCGGTGGTGCCGGTCCAGGTGGCGGGGATGTGGGCCACGCGGACGCGCTGCGGGTGGTCGCCGACGGGGACGGAGGTGATCTTCTGGCCGGTGCCGAAGTCGATCGCGGTGACCTGGTCGGCGCCGCTCTCGGAGATGACGCAGGCGCGGCCGTCGCCGCTCACGGTGGCCCAGTACGGCTTGGACGCGGTGACCAGCGGGCCTTCCTGGAGGGTGGAGCGGTTGACGATGGTGGCGTAGTCGTCCATCGTCCCGGCCACGCAGAGCCTGCTCCCGTCGGGGCTCATCGAGAGCCCGTGGTGGCGCGAGTCGTTGACGAACGTCTTGCGGTCGTCGCTGGTGGCCGGGTTCTTCGGCAGGGTCCTGACCCGGGTGATCTTGTCGGTGGCCATGTCGTACTCCACGAGCCCGTTGAAGAACGAGACCTGGAAGTACAGCTTCGACTCGTCCGGCGAGAACACCGCGGGCCGGATCGCGTTCGACAGGTCCTTGCGGCCGAAGGCGTCGAGGCGCGAGCGCATGTCGATGGTCTTGACGACCTTGTAGGTGGACGCGTCGGCGATGGTGATGTGCCGGTCGCCCTTGGTCCAGTCCTGGGACGGGTCGTCCATGTCGGTCTCGACGTTCCCGATCGACATGTTCAGGATGTACTTGCCGTCCTTGGTGAAGATGTTCTCGTGGGGCTTGTCGCCGGTGGCGAACGAGCCGAGCTGCTTGCCGGTGTTGATGTCCAGGACGTGGACGACCTTGCCGAGCGAGGCCGACACCGCGACCCTGGTGCCGTCGGGGGAGACGGACATGTGGTCGGCGCGGTAGCCGGAGACGGCGAACCGCCACTTGACCTTCCCGGTGGCCAGGTCGATGGAGACGACGTCGCCGAAGCTGGGCCGCGAGGCGACCAGGGCGGTGCCGTCGGGGGTGGAGTACAGGTCGTCGACGAGCTGGTCGTGGCCCTCGCCGGCGGTCGCCCGGATGCCGAGGTAGACGGCCAGGTTGATCGGGTTGAGGTAGATCGCGGTGAGGCGCCGGCTCTTGTCGGGGATGACGTTGATCCGGCCGATCTTGGCGAAGTCGCCGCTGGACTTGATGACGTCGGCGGTGCCCTCCCAGTTGTTGCCGACGAACATGACCTCGCGCAGGTCCGCGGCGTGCGCGGTGGTCGCGGAGACGGCGGGCGCGATGGCGCCGGCGGCCAGGACGGCCGCCGCGGCGATGCTCCGCAGGCGACGGCGCCGACTGGTGCGGGGCCGGGCAGGGGTGGTCGCAGCGTGCATGCTTGCTTCTCCCAGGGGGGTGGGTCGCCCGGGCGGGCGGGGGCGCGGAACCTTTCCGCGTCCCTGCCGGCGCGCACGGCGGCGAGCGGGGGCCCTTCCGCGCATGCCGCGGCGCCGGTGGCGCGGTGACGACGGTCGCGGGCATGGCCGTGCCCCCGGATTCGGCCGGCCTTGTGGGCCGCGTGCGAATCCACTGAAATCCGAACATCACCGTATTCAGACTTTGGTTACTGGATAGTAAGCAGGGGTGGTGTGCGCCGCAAGACCCGAACTCGGGGGATTTCTTGTCACCTGGTGGGGGAATGCATGGGCGGACCGAATCGGCCCTGGAGAGGGGCCGATAAGGGGTCGCGGGCACCGAAGGGCGGCTCCGGCCGGGGCCTCGCCGTTCCGGGCTACGCGGGGATGATCAGGCCGTAGTGCCCGTCGTAGCGGTGGTAGAGCACGTTGCCCCGTCCCGTCCCGGCGTCGCGGAAGAACACCCAGCGGCGCCCGGCCTGCTCCAGATGCTCGATCGCCTCCCGGACGGTCAGCTTGGGCGCCGGACGCGGGCTGACCGTCAGCGGGACGGCGCGGGGCGCGCCCACCTGCTCGCGCGGGGTCGCCTGCGCCAGCCGGTACCCGTGGTCGGCGGGGTAGATGACGCTGTCCTCGCCCGTCTCGATGTCGCGGAACAGCAGGAACCCGTAGTCCAGCACCTCCATGTCGAAGGCCGCCTCGTCGGGCGTCTCGGCGGTCAGCGTGAACGACTTGTGCCGGATCAGCTCCCGGTCCTCCGGCGGGCGCGGGTAGTAGTCCGGCCGGTGCGTCGGCTCGGCGCCGTGCCGCCACTCGTGCGGGCCCGTCGCGGGACTCGACGGGTAGGCGCCCCGGCGGGCCTCCCAGTGCCGGGAGATCCGGTCGAGCCGGTTCAGCAGCCGGTCATGGAGCCGGTCGACGGCCTCGGACATGGTCGGCGCCGCCACCTGCGCCCGGACGAGGCGGCCGTTGACGTCCAGGTTGGCCTGGGCCGTCGCCGGGCGCTCCACCGCCGGGTCCGGCGACATGGTCAGCTTCACGCGCGCGAACAGCACCGGCTCCGGCGCGTGCCGGAACACCGCGCTCACCTTGGAGCGCGCGTAGTCGGTCGAGCCCTCCGGCACGCTTCCCCGGTGCTCCACGGCCACCTCGGGCGCGGCGCTGGTCCTCGTCCGGTCCATGACATCCCCCCGTTGCTCTCCTGCTTCGGCCGCTCTGCCGCTCCGGCGGCCCTAGTGCTTCGACCACTCGGCCGGCTGGTGCTCGATGGTGGAGTCCGAGGACGGGTAGAAGGTGCTCTCGTGGCCGTCGTCCCACCGCACCAGGTAGGGCGGCTCCCCGTCGTGCCCGTGGACTTCCAGGATCTCGGCCCTGCGTCCGGGGTCGCCCACGTGGTGCCCGTGGATGATCAGCCGGTCGCCTTCGCTGGCTCGCATCGTGTCCCCCTCACGTCGCGCCTGAGAGTCCATCGTGGGGTCGCGCGGCAGGGCGTCACCAGGGCCAAAGGTCCATATTCCCGCAGGTCAGCCATATTCCACCGGATATGCGGAGCTTCCGGCTATATGGCGGAGGGCGGGGAAGGAGTCCGGGGAAGCGGCCGACGACAGGAGGGGCGATGTCCAGCCCGACCACGACGTCGATCCGGATCGTCTCCGGGACGGCCCATCCGGGGCTCGCCGCCGCCGTCGCGGCCATGCTGGGCATCCGCCCGGTGCCGAGCGAGGTGGAGAGGTTCCCCGACGGCGAACTGCGGCCGGCCGTGGACGGCGTGCAGGGCGGAGACGTCTACGTGGTGCAGCCCACCGGGCCCGCGGTCGACGACCACCTGGTCGAGCTGCTGCTGCTCCTGGACGCGTGCCGCCGGGGCGGCGCCAGGACCGTCACCGCGGTCGTCCCGTACTTCGGGTACGCCCGCCAGGACCGCCGCGGCCGGGCCGGGCAGGCGGTGGGCGCCAAGGTGGCGGCCGGCGCGCTGGCCTCGGCGGGAGCCGACCGGCTGGTCGTGGTGGAGCCGCACACCGTCGCCCTGGAGGCGGTGTCCCCGATCCCGGTGGAGATGCTGACGGCCGTGCCGATCCTGGCCGACGCGCTGGCGGAGCCGACACCGGAAGCGGCCGTGCTGGTGGCGCCCGACCTCGGCGCGGTCAAGCCCGCCGAGCACTACGCGCGGCTGCTGCGGCGGCCGGTCGCCGTGGTGCGCAAGACGCGGCTGTCCGGCGAGCGGGTGCACGCCGAGGAGCTCGTCGGGGACGTGGCGGGCCGGCCCGCGGTCATCGTGGACGACATGATCAGCACCGGCGGGACGATCGAGGCGGCCGTGCGCGTCCTGCTGGCCCGCGGCGCCGCCCCCGACATCACCGTGGCCGCGGCCCACGGTCCGCTGGTGGCCGCCGCCTGGGACCGGCTCGACGGGCTTCCGATCCGCTGCCTGCTGGCGACCGACACCCTCCCGGTGGCAGGGGCGCGGGCGTCGCTGCGGGTCCGGTCCGTGGGGCCGCTGATCGCCGACGCCATCGGCCGCCTGCACAGGGGGCAGTCCCTGGAAAGCCTGATGGTGCGGGAGTGACGCGGTCCGCAGGGACGCCGAACGGGCCGGGCCCGTCAGGACCCGGCCCGCTCACCGGTGCTAGTGGCCCGGCCCCAGCGGAATCCCCGGGATCAGGTTGGACGGCGTCGTGTCGCGCAGCTCGTACAGGATGCTGTAGGTGAGTCCCAACGGCTGCATGATGTTGTTCTCCTCCACGGCCGTCGGCGAGTACACCGCCGTGATGTAGCGGACCTGGTGCTCCTCCCTCAGCCATGAGCGGGCGGGCTCGTCCACCGTGCGCATGTCGACGTAGTACTTGGGGTAGCGCACCCGGTTGAGCACCTGCTCGGCGTTGATCGGCGGAGGCGGGCCCACGGTGAACCTCCGGATGTACCCGGTGTCCTCGTCGAGCGCCGTGAACGTCCCCTTGTAGAAGCTGGCGCCGATGGCCACGTAGCCCGGGCCGAGGATCTCGCGCAGCCAGGTCCCCTGCCGCTTGAACGTGTGCCCCGGCTCCTCGCCCAGGTACCCGACATGGGCGTTGTGGGCGGAGAGCAGGACCTTGCTCTTCATGTAGCGGTACCACCACACGGTGTTCAGCGCCATGGCCTCGTCGCGGGGCCCCGAGAAGTCCTCGGCGGCGTGGGTCTTGGCGATCCAGTACGCCACGTTCGCCTGCTGCTCGGCCCATTCCGCCGCCCTGCGGGGAGCGCCCTGGCGCAGGCTCCTGACGATCTGCAGGGCCTTCCACGCCTGCCGCTGCACCTGCTGCCGCTCCGCCATGGGCTTGGCGTCGTACCACCGCTCCCAGGTGTTGAGGTCGGTGGTGGGGATCAGCCCGTCGTAGAGGGCCTTGAGCTTGGGGATGAGGTCCGCGCGGCCGCGCTCGCGCACGTACCGGAAGATCTCCTTGAAGATCACGATGTTCGTGAAGTAGACGTCGTCGCCCATGAACTGCAGGGGCCGCTGCTTCGGATGCGTCACGTTGTAGTGCCGGATCCACTTGATCAGCCGCAGGTAGTCCTCGTTGGCGAACAGGCGGTAGTTCTGCTGGAACTCCTGCCGCATGATCGCGGCCGGGTCGCCCTTGCCCCGCAGGACGTACTCGTTGAGCCGGAGCCCGGTGCCCCAGTTCAACTCCAGCATGAACGTCGTGAACCCCTTCTCCTTGACCAGGTATTCGAAGACCCGGTGCTTGAAGGCGAAGAACTGGTGCGTGCCGTGGGTGGCCTCGCCCAGCCCCACCACGGGGGTCTCGCCGATCATCCGGCCCAGCGCGCGCAGGTCGCGCGTCTCGTGGTCGGGCTCGGTGGTCAGCAGGGGATGCGCGCCGCGGTCGAGCGCGCGTACCACTGCCTCCTCGCGGTTGGGGACGGATTCCTGGGCGCGCGCGGGCACTGGCGTGAAGGTCCCCACGCCGAGCGCCAACGCAGCGACGAATGCCGGAAATCTACCGGCACGGAGCAACGACATATCTGCCGACCTCGCAATAGGTGAATGGTGAGGAGCGAAGCGTCCAGGGTGAATTGCCCGCTTCGCCGTCGCTCGTGGCCGTGCGTCCCGTGATGTGGGATTTGCGGACGTGAAACGCCGCCGTTCCCGCGGCCGCGCGACCTGAGGTGATCTTCCCATTCGTGATCTCTGGTCATCACCCGGAAAAGGTAAACCTTGCATCGAGGCGGCCTAATAGCACTTATCCGTCCATTATCGAAAGGCGGGAGCCGCCGACCGCGCCCGGCGGGGAGCCGTGCGAGAGGCCGGGCGGTTCCCCGCCGGGTATCCCCCGCCCTTTGATCGGTTCAAAATCCCACCTCTCATACAGACTGTGGGCATGTTGCTACTTACAGTGACAACATGCTGATCACAAGGACATACAGGCGTACTCAGGGCATCGCCCTCGCCGCCCTGGCCCTCACCGCCGGGCTGAACATGACCGGGGGCGCTACGGCGGCCGTCCAACGACCGCATGAGACCGGTGGCGGCGGATCAGGGAAGGCGCTGCAGGCCGTCCTGGACGAGGCCGTGCGGGAGGGCGCTCCCGGCGCGCTCGCGCAGTCGCGCACGCCCCACCGGATCCTGAACCTCTCCAGCGGGGTCGCCGACCTCGCGACCGGGCACCCGCCGCGAGCGGACATGAAGTTCCGGATCGCCAGCATCACCAAGACGTTCGTGGCGACCGTGATCCTGCAACTCGTCGCCGAAGGGCGGCTGCGCCTGGACGACACCGTCGCCAAGGTGATCCCGGGTGTCGTCCACGGCAACGGGTACGAGCCCAACAAGATCACGATGCGGATGCTGCTCGACCACACCAGCGGCGTCGCCGACTACACGGGCAACCCGCGCATCACGGAGATCGCCCTGGCCGACCCGCGGCACGACTTCACACTGCGGGAACTGGCCGACGCCGGCCTGGAGTACCCGCCCGACTTCCCGCCGGGGACCTCATGGCGCTACTCCAACACCAACTACGTGCTGCTCGGCATGGTCATCCAGGCCGTCACCGGCCGGACGTACGTCCACGAGATCAACAAGCGGATCATCCGGCCGCTGCATCTGCGCAGCACGTACTTCCCCGGCACGGACCCGCGGATCCGCCCGCCGCACCTGCACGCGTACGTGCCTGCGGAGGACGACCCGTCGCGGCTGGAGGACAACACCAACATCAACACCACGTTCGCGCGCGCCACGGGCGACCTGATCTCCACGGTCGGCGACCTCGACCGCTTCGACTCCGCCCTGCTGAGGGGCCGGTTCCTGCCCGCGCGGCTGCTGGAGGAGATGCTCCGTCCGACGCCGGGCTCCCACCCCTTCCCCGGCAGCGCCATGTTCCGCTACGGACTCGGGGCGATCATCGCCACGCCGCCCTGCGGGGTCAGGGTGTACGGCAACGGCGGGACGCTGGACGGCTGGGAGAGCTGGATGGGCGGCACGCGCGACGGACGGCACATGATGTCGTTCGTCTTCACCACCACCGCGGTCAACCAGATCAAGCTCACCGAGCAGGCGGTGACGGCCGAATACTGCTCCCACATGCCGCGCACCGACTCCAAGGGCGGCTCGGGAGCTCACAAGGGCGCCGACTCGGGGGCCGCTCACACCGCACCGGGGCCGCGCCTCGTGCCGCGCCGCAGCCCCGCTCACACCGCGCCGTAGCCGACCGCCGCCGGGCGTCCCGATGACGAGGACGTCTCCGGCACCGACCTTGGCATTCACCTGATCTGAGGGAGTGGCAACATGATGACTCTGAGGACATGCACGCGCGCCGGGGGCATCGCCTCCGCCGCCTTGGCCCTTGCCGTCGCGGTGAACACCGCCGGTAGCGCGGCGGCCGTCCAGCGACCGCATGAGACCGGTGGCGGCGGATCTGGGAAGGCGCTGCAAGCCGTCCTGGACGAGGCCGTACGGGAGGGCGCCCCGGGCGCGCTCGCCCAGTCGCGCACGCCGCACCGGACTTTGAACCTCTCCAGCGGGGTCGCCGACGTCACGACTGGGCGTCCACCGCGGGCGTACATGAAGTACCGGGTCGGCAGCATCACCAAGCTCTTCGTGGCGACGGTGGTCCTGCAGCTCGTCGCCGAAGGGAGGCTGCGCCTGGACGACACCGTCGCCAACGTGATCCCCGGCGTCGTCGAGGGCAACGGGTACGAGCCCGACAAGATCACGATGCGGATGCTGCTCAACCACACCAGCGGCGTCGCCGACTACACCGACAACCCCCGGATCGAGGAGATCGCCGTCACCGACCCGCGGCACGACTTCACCCTGCGCGAACTGGCGGAGGCGGGGGTGGAGTACCCGCCCTACTTCCCGCCCGGCACCTCGTGGCGCTACTCCGACACCGACTACGTGCTGCTCGGCCTGGTCATCCGGAGCGTCACCGGCCGGAGCTACGTCCACGAGATCAACAAGCGGATCATCCGGCCGCTGCACCTGCGCAGCACCTACTTCCCCGGCACGGACCCGCGGATCCGCGGCCCGCACCTGCACGGATACACGCCCGTGGCGGACGACCCGGCGGAGCTGAGGGACACCACCGAGGTCAACATCACCTTCGCGCGCGCGTCCGGCGACATGATCTCCACGGTCGGAGACCTCGACCGCTTCGACTCCGCCCTGCTCGGCGGACGGCTCCTGCCCGATCGGCTCCTGCGGGCGATGCTCCGACCCGTCCCCGGATCGCAGCCCTACCCCGGCAGCGACGTGTTCCGCTACGGACTCGGGGCGGTCATCGCCACCACGCCCTGCGGCGTGAAGGCGTACGGCAACGGCGGCACCCTGGACGGCTGGGAGACCTGGACGGGCAGCACGCGAGGCGGGCGGCACTCCATGTCGTTCGTCTTTACCACCGACGCCGTCAACCAGGTCCGGCTCACCGAGCAGGCGGTGACCGCCGAGTACTGCCCGGACACCATCCGGAAGGGGGCTCACACCGCGCCGTAGCCGCCGCCGCCGGGCGTCTCGATGACGAAGACGTCTCCGATGCCGACGGGCAGCGAGTCGCAGCCCTCCATCGGCGTCACGGAGCCGTCGGCGCGCTCCACCCACTGCCGTCCCGCCGTGCCGGGCCCGCCCCCCGCCATCCCGTACGGCGGGACGCGCCGGTGGCCTGACAGCGTGGTCACCGTCATCGGTTCGAGGAAGCGGATGCGGCGCCGGCCGCCGTCGCCACCATGCCGGCGGCCCGGCCCGCCGCTCCCGCGCCGGATCTCGAAGCTCTCCAGCAGGACGGGGTAGCGCCACTCCAGCACCTCGGGATCGGTGAGCCGGGAGTTGGTCATGTGCGTCTGGACGACGTCGGCGCCGTCGAAGCCGTCCCCGGCGCCGGAGCCGCTGGCCACCGTCTCGTAGTACTGGTGGCGCTCGTTGCCGAAGGTGACGTTGTTCATCGTCCCGGAGCCCTCCGCCATCACGCCCAGCGCGGCGTACAGGGCTCCGGTCACGGCCTGGGACGTCTCGACGTTGCCCGCGGCCACGGCCGCCGGGTACTCGGGCGCGAGCATCGAGCCCGGCGGGATCTTCACGTGGAGCGGGGTGAGGCAGCCCGCGTTGAGCGGGATGTCCTCGTCGACCAGCGTGCGGAACACGTACAGCACCGCCGCCATCGCCACCGACGACGGCGCGTTGAAGTTGCCGGCCGACTGGGGCGAGGTGCCGGTGAAGTCGATCTCCGCCGTCCGGGCGCGGCGGTCGACCCGGACCGCGACCCTGATGACCGCGCCGTTGTCGAGCTCGTAGGCGTAGGAGCCGTCGCGCAGCGCCGTGATCACCTGGCGGACGGCCTCCTCCGCGTTGTCCTGGACGTGGCGCATGTAGGCGTGGACGACGTCCAGCCCGAAGTGGCGCACCATGTCGCGCAGCTCGCCGACGCCCTTCTCGTTGGCGGCGATCTGGGCGCGCAGGTCGGCGAGGTTGTCGAGCGGGTTGCGGGACGGGTGGAGCGCCGAGCCCAGCAGCTCGACCGTCTCGGCCTCCCGGAGCCTGCCGCCCTCGACCAGGAGCCAGTTGTCGATCAGGACGCCCTCCTCCTCGACGCGCCGGCTGAACGCCGGCATGGACCCCGGCGTGATGCCGCCGATCTCGGCGTGGTGGCCCCGGGACGCGACGAAGAACGAGATGTCGGCGGCGCCGTCCCCTGTGGTGCTGTTCTGCGCCGCCCCGGACTCGACGTCCCCGAGGAAGACCGGGGTGACCACGGTGACGTCGGGCAGGTGGGTGCCCCCGTGGTAGGGGTCGTTGAGCGCGTACACCTCGCCCGGCCGCATGCCCCCGGTGGCCCGCCGCCGCCTGATGAGCTCCTTGATGGACGCCCCCATCGAGCCGAGGTGCACGGGGATGTGCGGCGCGTTGGCGATGAGCTCGCCGCCCGCGTCGAAGATCGCGCAGGAGAAGTCGAGGCGCTCCTTGATGTTGACCGAGTGCGCCGTGCTCTGGAGCCGGACGCCCATCTGCTCGGCGATCGACATGAACAGGTTGTTGAAGATCTCCAGCATGACGGGGTCGGCCTCGGTGCCGACGGCGTGCCCGCCGGGCCGGGCCGCCACCCGGTCGAGGAGGAGGTGGCCGAGGTCGTTCACCGCCGCCCGCCAGCCCGGGTCGACGACGGTCGTGGCGTTGGCCTCCGCGATGACCGCCGGGCCCGGCACGGTGTCGCCGGGCCGCAGCAGGTCCCGCCGGTACAGTTCGACGTCGCGCCAGTCGCCGTCGACGTGCATCGGGACGCGCGCCACCGCGGCCGGGCCTTCGCGACTCCTGTCGCCCGGCCCACCTGCCGCGGCGCCTGCCGACACCGCTTCTGCCGGGACCGACTCCGCCGACGCCGCCCCGGACGACACCGCCTCCACCGACACGGCCTCCACGACGATCTGCTTGTCCCGCATGAGGAAGGAGAAGCGCCGCTGGTAGATCCCCTCGAACTCGGCGACCATCGCCTCCACGTCGCCGGCCTCGACCAGCAGGGCGGTGTCGGTGCCCGCGTAACGCAGGTGGGCGCGGTGCACGACCTGCCTCGCGTCCATCCCCTCGTCCCGCAGCTCGTCGCGCGCGTCGCGCTCCAGCCTGTCCAGGACCGCGTCCAGCTCGGGCAGCAGGTCCTCGGCCAGCGGGGCCTCCACCGCGCACTCCCGCATGGCCGTGACGTCGGCCAGCCCCATCCCGTACGCCGACAGCACCCCCGCCAGCGGATGGATCAGCACCTGCCGCATGCCGAGCGCGTCGGCGACCGCGCACGCGTGCTGCCCGCCCGCGCCGCCGAAGGTGGCGAGCACGTAGCCGGTCACGTCGTAGCCGCGCTGGACGGAGATCTTCTTGATCGCGTTGGCCATGTTCGCCACCGCGATGCGCAGGAACCCGGCCGCGACCTCCTCGGGCGGGCGGCCGTCGCCGATCCCGTCCGCCAGGGCGGCGAAGCGGTCCCGGACGACCGCGGCGTCCAGGGGCTGGTCGCCGTCCGGGCCGAAGACGTGCGGGAAGTGGTCGGGCCTGATCCGTCCCAGCATCACGTTGGCGTCGGTGACGGTGAGCGGGCCGCCGCGCCGGTAGCAGGCCGGGCCGGGGTCGGCGCCGGCGGAGTCGGGGCCCACCCGGTACCGGCCGCCGTCGAAGCGCAGCACCGATCCGCCGCCGGCCGCGACGGTGTGGATGCTCAGCATCGGCGCCCGCATCCGCACCCCCGCCACCTGCGTCTCGTACTGGCGCTCGAACTCGCCCGCGTAGTGCGAGACGTCGGTGGACGTCCCGCCCATGTCGAACCCGATGACGCGCCGGAAGCCCGCGGCGGTGGACGTGCGCGCCATGCCCACGATGCCGCCCGCCGGCCCGGACAGGATCGAGTCCTTGCCGCGGAACCCGTGCGCCTCGGTGAGGCCGCCGCTGGACTGCATGAACATGATCGGCGCGCCGTCCAGCTCGCCGGACACCTCGTCCACGTACCGGCGCAGGATCGGCGAGAGGTAGGCGTCGACGACGGTGGTGTCGCCGCGCGAGACCAGCTTCATCAGCGGGCTGGTCGCGTGCGACTCCGAGACCTGGGGGAAGCCGGTGCGGCGCGCGATCCGCCCGATGGCGGCCTCGTGGACGGGATGCCGGTAGGCGTGCATGGTCACGATCGCGACCGAGCGGAACCCGTCGTCGTACGCCGCGCGCAGCTCGCGCTCGACCGCGTCCTCGTCGAGCGGGACGACGACCCGCCCCCGCGCGTCGACGCGCTCCCTCGCCTCGATCACCCGCGCGTAGAGCAGCTCCGGCAGCACGATCTCGCGGGCGAAGATGCGCGGGCGGTTCTGGTAGGCGATCCGCAGCGCGTCGCGGAAGCCCTCGGTGATGACCAGGACGGTCGGCTCGCCCGTGCGTTCGAGCAGGGCGTTCGTCGCCACCGTCGTGCCGAGCCGCACGCCCGCGATGTCCTCCGCCGGGATGCGCTCGCCGGGCGCGACCCCGAGCAGGTGCCTGATCCCGGCGACGGCCGCGTCCCGGTAGCGGTCCCTGTCCTCGGACAGGAGCTTGTGGGTGACGAGCGCGCCGTCCGGCCGCCGGGCGACCACGTCGGTGAACGTGCCGCCGCGATCGATCCAGAACTCCCAGCGCGCCGCCATGGCGACCTCCGAAACGGCTTCTACCTGGGCAGTTTCCGTTCGGTGAGGATGGAAACACCCTCGCGGTAGAGGAGGGGAGGCGGCCGATGGACGATCACGGGAAGATGCGGTCCGTCCTGGTCGGATACGACGGGTCACCCGCCGCCGAGCAGGCGCTCCGATGGGCGGTGGACGAGGCCCGGCTGCGCGGCCTCGCCCTCACCGTCTGCCATGTGTGGCACTGGCCCTATCCAGCGCGCCCGCCGGACAAGGAGACCCTGGAGATCCTCCGCAGCGAGGGCGCGATCGTGGCCGACGAGGGCGTGCGCAAGGCGCGTGCCCTCGCCGAGGGCCTGGAGGTGCGCTGGTGCCTTGAGCGGGGGTCGGCCGCGGGCTCGCTCCTGAAGGCGTCCGAGGGCGCCGTCATGGTCGTGCTCGGTGCGCGGGGGCAGGGCGGGTTCGACGGCCTTCCGGTGGGTTCCACCGCGGTCCAGGTGGCCGCGCAGGCCGCCTGCCCGGTCGTCGTCGTCCGTTCGGCCGAGCGGCTGGACGGCGGCCGGATCGTGGTCGGCGTGGACGGCTCGGCGGCCGGCGACGCGGCGCTCGGCTTCGCCGTCGAGGAGGCGGCGCTGCACCACGGCCCGGTGACGGCGCTGTGCAGCTGGTGGGACCCGGCCGCGCTTCCCGGGCCGGACCGGGTCCCCTTCATCGACCCGCAGGCGATCAGGCACGAGGCGATCGCGCGGTTCGAGCAGGCCGTCGCGCCCTGGCGGACCGAGCGGCCCGAGGTGCTGGTCGAGACCAAGTTCGTCCTGGACGCTCCGCGGCGGGCCCTGGTCAGCGCCTCCCACGGCGCGGCGATGCTGGCGGTGGGCGCCCGAGGGATCGGCTCGCTGCCGCAGATGCTCCTGGGGCCGGTGCCTCAGGTCGCGCTCCAGGAGGCCCGCTGCCCGGTGGCGGTGGTGCCCTCGTCCGGACCGGGGAGGTGAGGGTGATGGAGTTCGCCGATCGGGCCGATGCAGGACGGCGCCTGGCCGGGCGGCTGGGCGGCCTGCGGGCCGAGGACGTCGTCGTGCTGGGGCTGCCGCGCGGCGGGGTGCCCGTCGCGTTCGAGGTCGCCCGGGAGCTGCGGGCGCCGCTGGACGTGATCGTCGTCCGCAAGCTGGGCGTCCCCTTCCAGCCGGAGCTGGCCATGGGCGCCATCGGCGAGGACGGCGTGCTGATCGTCAACGAGGAGATCGTCCGCCACACGGGGCTCGGCGAGTCCGACCTCGCCGCGGCGCAGCGGCGCGAGGAGGCCGAGATGGAGGCCCGGGTCGAGCGGTTCCGCCGCGGCATGCCCCGGGTGGAGCTCCGCGACCGCACGGCCGTCGTCGTCGACGACGGCGTGGCCACCGGCGCGACCGCGCGGGCCGCCTGCCAGGTCGCCCGCGCCCACGGCGCGCGCCGCGTGGTCCTTGCGGTGCCGGTCGGCTCTCCCGACACGATGGCGGACCTGCGCCGGGTCGCCGACGAGGTGGTGTGCCTGCAGGAGCCGGAGCTGTTCTTCGCCGTCGGCCAGTGGTACCAGGAGTTCGGCCAGACGTCGGACGCCGAGGTGGTCGAGCTGCTGGAGCGCGCCGCGATGGCGTCGAGCCATGCCCGGCGCGGTCCCGCCGGGCCCGGCCGCGGCGGTCCCGCCGGCCGGCCCGGGGACGATCCACCCGATCCTCCTAGCGCCGGCCTCCGCACGGATCCGCCCGGCCCCCCGGCCCTGGACGAGGAGGTGTGGATCGACGGCGGCTTCGTCGAGCTCACCGGGCACCTCACCGTCCCCGCCCAGGCCACCGGCGTCGTGGCGTTCGCGCACGGCAGCGGCAGCAGCCGGCACAGCCCGCGGAACAGGCAGGTCGCCGCCGGGCTCAACCGGGCCGGGCTCGGCACGCTGCTGTTCGACCTGCTGACCACCCGGGAGGAGCTCGACCGCGGCAACGTCTTCGACATCGGCCTGCTGGCCGACCGGCTCGTCGCCGCCACCGCCTGGCTGCGGGGGCGGCCGGAGACCGCCGGCGTCCGCGTCGGCTACTTCGGGGCGAGCACGGGTGCGGCGGCGGCGCTGTGGGCCGCCGCGGAGCCCGGCGCCGACATCGCCGCCGTCGTCTCGCGCGGCGGGCGCCCGGACCTGGCCGACCGCCGCCTCGGCGACGTCCGGGCCCCCACGCTGCTGCTCGTCGGCGGCGAGGACCGGCAGGTGCTCGGCCTCAACCGGCGCGCGCAGGAGCGCCTGCGCTGCCAGAACCAGCTGACCGTCGTGCCGGGGGCCACCCACCTGTTCGAGGAGCCGGGCGCCCTGGAGGCCGTCACCGCCCACGCCAGGGACTGGTTCCTCGCCTACATGCGCTGATCCGGCGCCCCTGGCACGGGCCGGGGCGCCACGGTCTCGGTGGGCGCCCCGGCCCGGCGGCGCCTCACATGACGGCTCTGGGGGCGCTCTCGGGACTCCTCGCTGCCGCCCGCTCCGCGGGTCGTTCCGCGGGCCGGCCGCGCCCCGCGGGCTCGCCGCCCGGCAGGAACAGCCTGCGGAGCTCCTCGGGCAGCTGCCACACCGCCTGGTCCACGGCTCCCGGGGCGATCTCGGAGGACACGACCTCCGTGACGACCGCGATCGTCTTCGGCACGTCGTCGCGCCCGATGCGCGCCTCCTCGGCGTAGTGGACGGTTACCTCGCGCAGGTCGTACTTGCGCGGCACGTGCCGGGGGCTCCACCCGTCGTAGTACACCCCGCGCAGCAGTTCCGGCAGCTGGGCGGCGAGGTGCGCGGCGGCGTCGACGGTCAGCCGGTCGCGCAGCGTATGCATCCAGGCGCGCAGCACCCGGTAGGCGAACCTGCGGTCCTCGGTGCCGAACGCGGCGGCCATATCGGCGATCCACCGGTTGGTGGTGTCGATGCTCTTGTCCAGCCCATGTATCCCTGTGAACGTCATCTCAACGGCTCCAGAGCGGTCTCGGTGAACACGGACGCTTCCAGCGTGCGACCGTCCGAGCGCGGGGCGGCAGGGACGAAGGTCCCCAGGTGGTGGAGCGTTTCCGCAGGTCCGGGCGTCGGTGCGGCTACCGCTTCGCCCGCAGGAAGTCGATCAGCCGGCCGGCGGGCCAGGTGTTGACGACCTCGTCCGGGGTGAGCCAGCCGCGCTGCGCGGTGCCGATCCCGTAGCGCAGATGGGCCAGGTGGGGGACGGCGTGGGCGTCGGTGTCGACGGCGAACCTGACGCCGTGGCGTCTGGCGCGGCGGATGTGCTCGGCGGGCAGGTCGAGCCGCTCCGGGGACGCGTCGACCTCCAGTACGGTGCCGGTGCGGGCGCAGGCGGCGAAGACCTCGTCCCAGTCGGCCTCGACCGGCGGGCGCCGGCCGATCTGCCGGGCGGTGGGATGGGCGAGGACGGCGACGAACGGGTTCTCGCAGGCGCGCACCAGCCGCCGCGTCATCTGCTCGCTCGGCTGGTCGAAGTGGGAGTGGACGGAGGCGAGGCACACGTCGAACCCGGCCAGGAAGTCGGCGGGCCAGTCCACGCCGCCGTCGGGGTCGATGTTGAGCTCGGTGCCGTGCAGCACCCGCATGCCGCCGTGGCGGCCGTCCAGCGCGCGGACCTCCTCGCGCTGGGCCAGCATCTTCTCGTCGGTCATCCGCTGCATGGCCAGGCCGGGCGCGTGGTCGGTGACGGCGTAGTAGGAGTACCCGCGGGACGCGGCGGCGGCGACCATGTCCGGCAGGCTCGCCAGGCCGTCCGACAGGTCGGTGTGGGTGTGCAGGTCGCCCCGGATGTCGGCCTCGGCGACCAGGACGGGCAGCTCCCCGCGCATGGCCGCCTCGATCTCCCCGGCGTCCTCGCGCAGCGGGGGCGGGATCCACGGCAGCCCGAGCCTGGCGTACACCTCGTCCTCCGCGGCCGACACGAGCTTGGCCCCGGTCTCGACGTCGAACAGCCCGTACTCCGACAGCTTGAGCCCGGCGTGGACGGCGATCTCCCGGGTGCGGATGTTGTGCGCCCGGGACCCGGTGAAGTACTGCAGGGCCGCGCCCCAGTCCTCGGGCGGCACCACCCGCAGGTCCACCTGGAGGCCGGCGCCGGTGCGGATCGAGGTCTTGGTGTCCCCGGCCGCGATGACCTGCTCGGCCAGGGCCAGGCCGACGAAGGACCTCATCAGCGCGTCCGGGCGGTCGGACGTGGCCAGCACGTCGATGTCGCCGACCGTGTCCTTCATGCGCCGCAGGGACCCGGCGAACGCGCAGCGCTCGCATCCGGCGACCGCCGACAGCTCGGCCACGATGGCCTCGGCGAGCTCCATCGCGGTCCCGAGCGGCACGCGCTGCCCCGCCTTGTGCAGGATCTCGATCCCGTGCCGCAGGTTCTCCTCGGTCTTGGCGCCGAAGCCGGGCAGGCCGTGCAGCCGACCGGTGTCGAGGGCGCCGGCCAGCGCCTCCACGGAGTCGATGCCGCGCTCGTGGTAGAGCACCATCGCCTTCTTCGGGCCGAGCGTGGGCACGAGCGTCAGCTGCCGGACGCCCACCGGGATCTGCGCCCGCAGCTCCTCCAGCTCGTGGATGCTCCCGGTGGTCAGGTACTCGTCGATCTTCGCCGCGATCGACTTGCCCACGTTCGGGATGCCCCGCAGCCCGGCGGCGTCCAGGCCCGCGAGGTCCACCGGGTCGCCCGCCACCGAGCGCGCCGCCTTCTGGTACACCCGCACCTTGAACGCCTCGCCGCCGGTGATCGCCAGCAGGTCGGCGTACTCGTCCAGCAGGGCGCCGACCTCGTCGTTGACGCGCATGGCCTCCGCTCCCTCACATCCCCCTCCGGGGCGCGGCGGCGGGCCGCGCCCACGTCCGGACCGGCGCGGTGTCCTGCGGCCTCGCGAGCGCGCCGCGGATCTCCTGGCATAACGGGCTTTCAGGCATAGCGGCACAGGGCTCCGAGGCCCTGCGAGGGACCGCCGGGCGTCCCGGGCTCCAGGACGTGCACCTCGGCTCCGGTCAGCAGGGCGGCGCGGACGGCGACGTCGGCCAGCGGGCCGCGCACCACCGGGGTCGCGCCCGACGCGACGAGGGACGTGCGCCGGTCGGACACCTGCGTCGGCGCGGGGCCGAACCAGGCCGTCCGCCGGTCGGCGGGGTCGTCGGCCACCAGCAGCGTGCCGACCTGCCCGCGGGCGAGCGCCCGCAGGGTCTGGACCGCGCCCTCGACTGCCAGACCAGACGGGCCCCGCCCCTCGTCCAGCCGCTTCAGCAGCTTGCGGGTCTCCTCGTCCGCCCATTCGCTCACCTGCTCCCGGACCTGCTGCTTGCGGTGCTGCCACGCGCCGTCCCGTCCCCGTCCGCCGGAGACGTGGCCCACGGTCACTTCCTGGCGGACGCCTTCGGGGAGGTGCTTGGTGAGGTACTGCATGGCGCGCACGTCGCCGCCGAGGAGCAGCACGCGCGCACCGGAATCGGCCAGATCGTCCGCGAGCGCGTGCGCCACCATGGTCGCGTTGTGCTCCCAGGAGTCCTCGGCGCGGTGCTGGTGGCGCATCTGGGACCAGCCGCCGGGAGCGTTGCGCACGATCTCGTCGTCCGGGCCGTCGATCGTCCTCGTGGTCGCGGTCGCCGTCCCGCCCCGGTAGGTCTCGATGTCGGCGCCCTTGCGGTCGACGAGGGTCAGCACGTACGGCGGGCGCTCCTGAAGCCATGCCAGCAGCGGCACCAGGCACGGCAGCGGCGCGTGGACGGCGAGGTCGCGCGGCCGGGCGCCCGGCATCTCGACCACCGTGGGCTCCGGCTCGCCGTCGACCGCGAAGACGGCGACCGCGCCGGATCCCGGTTCCGCCCGGGCGATCAGCCGGTCCAGCTCGTCGACGACGGCCTCGTCCGCGCCCTGCGCCCGCAGCCGCTTGGCCGTCAGCTCCCGGCGCAGCGCGGCGTCCTCCTCCCCGGGAGGCGTGGTCAGGTTGAAGTAGACCGATGTCACCGGCCCTCCGGAGCAGAGCCGACGCAGGGTCTCGGTCGCGATTCTCTCGTCCGCCTTCATGTGAAACAGCCTGTACAGCAGGCCATTCGTCCGATTAGGGACGAAGGTCCGCGGGTCGCCGGACCTTCGTGAGTCGGCCCTGCCGGTAAAGGGCGGGTGCGGTCGCGCGCCGCCTTCGCCCGCGGCGGGCCGTGCGCCACACTGAGCGGGAGTCCAGGCGTCCAGGGGGAGGATCCGCGTGGCTCACTCAGACACCGGATTCCACTGGCTGTTCGGGGACCAGCTGGGCCCGCGCTTCCTGCGCCCGGACGCCGAGATCGTGATGATCGAGTCGCGGTCGGTCTTCCGCCGGCGCCGCTTCCACCGCGCCAAGGCGCATCTGGTGCTGTCCGCGATGCGGCACCGCGCGGCCGAACTCGGCGACCGGGTCCGCTACGTCAAGGCCGAGACCTACCGCGACGGCTTGGCCCAAGCCGTGGGCGACGCCCCGGTGACCGTCCACCACCCGACGTCCCACGCGGCCCTCCGCTTCGTGCAGGGCCTCCGGCAGGCGGAGGTGCTGCCGCCGCGCGGGTTCCTCGTCCAGCCGGAGGAGTTCGCCCGGTGGGCGGAGTCCTCCGGCGGCGGGCAATTGCGGATGGAGAGCTTCTACCGGCACGTGCGCCAGGACCACGACCTGCTGATGGACGGCGACCAGCCCGCGGGCGGGCAGTGGAACCTCGACAAGGACAACCGCGAGCCCCCGCCCAAGGGCGAGGCGACACTGCCGGTCCCGGCCCCTTACCGGCCGCGCGAAGACGAGATCGACGAGCAGGTCAGGGCCGATCTGGACCGCTGGGAGCGGAACGGCGAGGTCGCGTTCGTCGGACGGGACGGGCCGCGGCTGTTCCCCGCCGACCGCACCGAGGCCAAGCGTGCCCTGCGCGCCTTCGTGGACAAGCGCCTGTCCACCTTCGGCCGCTGGGAGGACGCGGTCCTGGCGGAGGACTGGGCCATGAGCCACAGCCTGCTGTCCGCCTCGCTCAACCTGGGGCTGCTCGACCCCGCCGAGTGCGTCGAGGCCGCCGAGGACGCCTACCGCTCGGGGAAGGCGCCGCTGAACTCCGTCGAGGGCTACATCCGGCAGGTCGCCGGGTGGCGCGAGTACATGTGGAACCTCTACTGGCACTTCGGGCCCCGCTACCGGGAGTCCAACGCCCTCGGGCACCGCGCGCCGCTGCCGGAGTGGTTCGCCTCCCTGGACGCCGGGGCCGTCCGGGCGCGCTGCCTGTCGACCACACTGGCGCAGGTCCGCGACCGGGGCTGGGTGCACCACATCCCCCGGCTGATGATCCTGGGCAACTTCGCCCTCCAGCGCGGCTGGGACCCGGCGGCGGTGACCGACTGGTTCCACCGCTGCTTCGTGGACGGCTACGACTGGGTGATGCTCACCAACGTCATCGGCATGTCGCAGTACGCCGACGGCGGCCGCATCACCACCAAGCCCTACGCGTCCGGGGGCGCCTACATCAACACCATGAGCGACCTGTGCGGCCCCTGCGCCTACCGGCCCACCGAACGCACCGGTGAGCGGGCCTGCCCCTTCACCGCCGGCTACTGGGAGTTCGTCCACCGCCACCGCGAACGGCTGGCGCACAACTACCGCACCGCCCGCGCCGTCAAGCAACTCGAACGCCTCCGCGACCTGGACGACGTCCTTCGCGCAGCCCGGGACCGCGACCCGGACGCCGCCCCCTGACGGTCAGGCGCCGGGCCCGTGGAGGCGTCCCGAGCGCAGGTGCAGGACCCGGTCGACGGCTCCGGGCGGCGGCGGTGCGTGGGTGATCAGCAGGATGCCCGGCCCCGACGGGTCGCCGAGCACGTCGGTGAGGAGGTCGCAGGCCGTGGCGGGGTCGAGATGGGCGGTCGGCTCGTCCAGGACCAGCAGCCGCGCGCCGGACAGGAAGGCGCGTGCCAGCGCGATCCGCTGCCGCTGGCCCCCGGAGACCCGGACGCCGTGCTCGCCCACGTGGGTGTCGAGCCCGTCGGGGAGGCCGGCGATCCAGTCCCAGACGCGGGCGCGGCGCAACGCTCCGACGATCTCGGACTCCTCGGCGTCCGGCTTGGCGAGCGCCACGTTGGCGCGGATCGTGGTGGCGAACAGGTGGGCGTGCTGGTCGACCAGGCAGATCGCGCGCCGGACGTCGTCCTGCGCGTGGTCGCGCAGGTCGTGGCCGTCGAAGGTGACGCGGCCCTCGTCGGGGTCGCGGAACCGGACCAGCAGGTGCGCCAGGGTGCTCTTGCCCGCCCCGCTCGGGCCGAGCAGCGCGACCCGGTCGCCGGGACGCAGGTCGAGGTCGACGCCGTCCAGGATCCAGGGCGAGCCGGCGGCGTAGCGGGCCCTTACGCCGCGCACCCGGAGGAGGTCGCCGCGCGGCGCGGGCAGTGGGCGCGGCGGGTCGGCGGCGGGCGCCGGGCGGGCGGTCAGCGCGCCGAGGCGGGCGGCGGCGCCGTGCGCGGTGAGCAGGTCGCGGGCCGCCTCCGGCAGCGGCCGGACGGCCTCGAACGCCGCCGCGGCCGCCAGCGCGAGGGCGGCGAGCAGGACGCCGGGCAGCGCGCCCCGGTGGACGGCGTGCAGCCCCGCGACCAGGACGGCGAGCGTCGTGGCGGCGGTGAGCAGGGTGACCGACCCCGAGGTGAACCCGGCGGTGCGGGCGTCGCGGCGCGCGATCCGGGCCAGTACGGCGTCGGCGGCGCCGATCCGGCCGAGCTGGTCGTCCACCCGGTCGAAGGCGACGAGATCGGGTGCGCCGTGCAGCAGCTCCACGGTCTCGGCGTTGCGCGCCGCGCGGCCCTCGGCCCGCCGGGACGCGGCGGCACGCGTGAGCGCGGCGGCAGCGGCGGGCAGGAGGAGCGCGGCGGGCAGCAGCCCCAGCGCCAGCCAGAGCCCGGCGGCGGGCAGCAGCCACGCGGTGGCGGCGACGGTTCCCGCGCCCACGACCAGCGCGACGACCGGCGGACCGAACCCGCGCAGGTACAGGTGCTGGACGGCTTCGACGTCGGCGACGAACCCGCTGAGCAGGTCGCCCGACCTGGCCCCCGGCAGCCCGGCCGGGACGAGCGGCTCCAGCCGCCGGAACCACCGCACCCGCAGCTCGCGCAGCAGCCGGAAGCTCGCGTCGTGGGACACCAGGCGCTCGGCGTAGCGGAACGCGGCCCGCGACAGGCTGAACGCCCGCACCGCGGTGATCGCCACGGCCAGCGCGACGACCTCCGGCCGCAGCGCCGCCCGGGAGATCAGATACCCGGAGGTCCCCATCAACGCGACCCCCGACCCGAACGCGAGCCCCCCGCAAAGCGCCGCCCCGACGAACCGATGCGCCACCGGCCGCGCAGCACCGATCAACTCCCGCACCGGCCCCCGGCTCACGCGAAAGCTCCCGCACGAGGCAGGGCCGGGGCGACCTCTCGGGCGGCGTCCGCGAGCGGTCGCGGCTCGTGTCCTACGACCAGTGGGCGCCCATCAATGCGAGGCCTCCGGTAGCGGGACTGGTCTTGTCGAACGGCGGTGTCCACGGCCGATCGCGGCTCGCGCCCGGCGACCGGCGCGCGGCCGGTCACGTGAGGGCTCCGGTGGGGGCGGGGGTCAGGGCGATCAGCTGGTCTGCGGCTTCGGCGAGGCGTGGGTCGTGGGTGGCGATCACCAGCGTGCGGTCGCTGAGGGCCAGGAGCGCGTCGGTCACGTGTTGGGCGGTGGTCGGGTCCAGGTGGGCGGTGGGTTCGTCCAGCAGGAGGAGTGGGGCGGGGCGGGCCAGTGCTCGGGCCAGGGCCACGCGGCGTATCTCGCCCGCGGAGAGTCCGGCGCCCGCCTCGCCCACCGTGCGGTTCAGCAGGCCCGCGGCGCCGGCGAGTTCGGCCGCGGCCTCCGGGCTCAGGCCGCCGGGCTCGGCCGGGGCGATGGCCTCGGCCACCGGGCCGGGACGCAGCCGGGGGCGCTGCGGCAGCCAGGCGACCAGCCGCCGCCACTCGTCCGGATCGAACGCGGCGAGGTCCGTCCCGTCCACGGTGATGAGCCCGGACGACGGCTCGACGAACCGCAGGAGCAGCGCCAGCAGGGTGCTCTTGCCCGCGCCGCTGTCCCCGACGAGCGCCGTCCGCCCCCCTGGGCGGATCTCCATCGACATCCCGGTCAGGACGGGCGGGCCGTCGTATCCGGCGGTGACGTCCACCAGCCGGACGGTCCCGAACGCGGCCGGACGCGGGCGCGCGGGCGCCGGCACGGCGGGAGGCAGCGCGAGCAGCGCGCACAGCCGCCGCGACGCCGTCAGCCCGTCCGCGCCCGCGTGGAACTCGGCCGCGAGCCCGCGCAGCGGCCCGTACAGCTCCGGCGCGAGGACGAGGATCGCGAGGCCCGCCTCAAGGCCGATGGCGCCGGTCGTCAGCCGCAGACCGATGCCGACCGCGACCAGCGCCGTGCCGAGGGTCGCGGCGAGCTCCAGCACGAACGCCGACAGGAAGGCCGTGCGCAGGACCCGCATCGTCTCCCGCCGGTAGCGGTCGCTGGTCGCGGCGATGGCGGACGCCTGAGCGCGGCCCCGGCGGTGGGCGCGCAGCGTCGTCAGCCCGTTCACCACGTCGAGGAAGTGCCCGCTCATCAGGGCGAGCGCCCGCCACCGCTCCCGGGTCCGTGCCCTGGTCGAGCGGCCGATCAGCGCCCCGAACAGCGGGACGAGCGGCAGCGTCCCGGCCATGACCAGCGCCGACGCGACGTCCCGGAAGGCGACCCAGGCGAGGATCGCGGGCGGCGCGAGCGCGGCCGTCATCAGCTGCGGCAGGAACCGGGCGACGTAGGTCTCCAGCGCCTCGACGCCGTCCGTGGTGGCGGTCACCGCCTCGCCGGACGGCACGCTCCCCGGTCGCGCCCGCACGATCCGGCGCAGCACCCGGCCGCGCAGCTCGCGGACCATGCGGGACGCGGCCGTGCGGGCGCCGGTCTCCGACGTCCAGCCGAGCGCGGCGCGCGCCGCGCCCACCGCCGCGAAGCCGAGCAGCGCGGGCAGGACGTCCCGCACGTCGCGGCCCCCGAGGAAGCCGGCGACGACGACGTGGGAGAACAGCGCGGCCTGCGCGATCGTGAGCGCCGCCGAGCAGGCCGCGACCGCTCCCGCCGCCGCCAGGAACCGGCGGACGCCGGGGACGTCCCGCGGCAGCCAGGGGTCGAACGCGCGCATCCGCGGCCTACTCCCCGCCCTCGGCGGCCGCGCCGCCGGACGACGAGCCGCCCGGCCGCCGACCCTTCGTGATCATGTGCAGCGGGGTCGGCGGGCGCGCGAAGTCCTCCCGCGAGAGCCGCGCCCGGAACACCCACAGCGCCCAGATCTGGTAGACGAGCACGACGGGCACGAACACGCCGGCGATGATCGTCATCGCCACCAGCGAATAGTGGTTGGACGCGGTGCTGTAGATCGTCAGGCTCGGCGAGCCGGCCGAGGACGACACCATGACCCGCGGGTACAGCCGGGCGAACAGCGCGGCGACCAGCAGCACGACCGCGGCGGACGTGCCGGCGAACGCGGCCAGGGGGCGCTTCAGCCAGATCAGCGGCCCGGACGCCGCGGCCGCCGGGAGGCTCAGCCCGAGCAGCACGTACATCGGCACGGTGTAGGGCGCCGACGACGACGCCTGCACGGCCGTCCACACCGTGAACGCGATCAGCAGCACCGCCGCGACCGGGTAGATCGCGAGGGAGAAGCGGCGCACCCGCTCCTCCAGGCCGCCCTCGGTGCGGAAGGCGAGGAACAGCGTGCCGTGCAGCGCGAACGCCGCCACGAGCGTGAACCCGGCGAGCACCGAGTAGCCGGTGAACAGCACGCCCTGCCCGCCGGTGACGTCGCCGCGCGGGTCCATCGGCACCCCGCGCGTGATCGCGGCGAACACGACGCCGAGCAGGAACGGGATGGCCAGGGACGAGATCGGCAGCGCGACGTCCCAGCGGCGGCGCCAGGAGAGGTCGTCGTGCTTGTTCCGGTACTCGATGGCGACGCCCCGCACGATGAGCGCGACCAGGATCCCGAAGAACACCAGGTAGAAGCCGGAGAACATGCTCGCGTACCAGCCCGGGAACGCGGCGAACGTCGCCCCGCCCGCCACGATGACCCACACCTCGTAGCTGTCCCACACGGGCAGGATCGTGGCGAGCAGCGCGTGCCGCTCCGGGTCGTCGCGGCCGACGAACGGGTAGAGCATCCCGACGCCGAAGTCGAAGCCGTCCAGCAGGAAGAACCCCATCCAGAGCACCGCGATCAGCACGAACCACAGCGTCTGGAGGTCGAAGTGCCCTGCGGTCTCCATGGTGTGACGCACCTTTCCAAACGCGGGGCCGGGTTCCTGAGGGCCGTGTTCCTGAGGGCCGGGCGCCGGACGGTCAGTGGAGCATGGGCGGCAGCGCGTCCTCGCGGGTCAGGTCGGGGGCGGGACGTTCCGGGCCGATCCGGATCGCCCGGACCATCAGCCAGATCATGATCGTGGCGAGCACCCCGTAGACGGCGGCGAAGCCGGCCAGCGTCGCGATCACGTGGCCCGTCCCGACCATCGGGGAGATCGCGTCGTGCGTCCTGAGCAGGCCCTGGACGATCCACGGCTGGCGGCCCATCTCGGTGACCAGCCAGCCGGCGGTGTTGGCGAGGAACGGCAGCGCGAGGAACGCGTAGGCCGTCCAGGCGAACCAGCGGGACCACGCCCAGCCGCGCCGGAAGACGATCCACAGCCACGCGGCGCTGTACAGCAGCACGAGGAACCCGACCGTGATCATCACGCGCCAGGACCAGTAGATGCTGCCGATGATCGGGGTGTAGTCGCCGGGGCCGTACCGCGCCTCGTACTCGCGCTGGACGTCGTCGATCCCGCGGATCCGCCCGTTCCAGCTGTTGGTGGACAGCACCGACAGGCCGTGCGGGATGACGATGTCGACGTTGGTGCGCTCCGGGTGCTTCTCCCAGGGCCCGATCGCCAGCAGGGACAGCGGCGCGGGCGCCTGCGTCTCGTACAGCGCCTCGGCCGCGGCCATCTTCATCGGCTGGCGCTTCACCAGGATCTGCGCCTGGAAGTGCCCCACGCCGATCACCACGACGGACGCGACGGCCGTCACCCACAGCGCCCCGCGCGCGGCGGCCCGGAACAGCGTCACGTCCGCGTCGTCCGGGGCGACGCCCTCCCGCCGGGCCTTGCGCAGCCGGTACGCGGACGCGGCGATGACCAGGAGCCCGGCCGTCACCAGCGACGCGGCGATCGTGTGGAAGAAGTGGGTGATCTGGAGCGGCTGGAGGAGGACGTCGCCGAGCGACGTCATCTCGGCGCGCCCGCCCTTCATCGCGTAGCCGACGGGGTGCTGCATCCAGGTGTTGGCCGCCAGGATGAAGTAGGCGGACGACCAGGTGCCCGCCACCACGAGCCAGATCATCGTGAGGTGCACGCGCGGGGACAGCCGGTCCCAGCCGAACAGCCACAGCCCGATGAAGGTGGACTCCAGGAAGAACGCGACCAGGCCCTCAATCGCCAGCGGCGCCCCGAACACCGACCCGACGAACCGGGAGTAGACCGACCAGTTCATGCCGAACTGGAACTCCTGCACGATCCCGGTGACCACCCCGAGCGCGAAGTTGATCAGGAAGAGCTTCCCGAAGAACCGCGTCATCCGCAGGTAGTGCTCCTTGCCGGTGCGGTACCAGGCGGTCTGCATCGCGGCGACGAAGAAGGCCAGTCCGATCGTGAGCGGCACGAACAGGAAGTGGTAGACGATGGTGACGCCGAACTGCCACCGGTCCAGCACCGCTGTCGTCTCCACCGCACTCCCTTCCCCGTCGTCGGAGACCTCGGCGGCAGAGCACCATCGGGAGGCCGCCCCACCGGGCATGCACTGGGCACACTTCCCGGCCGGTCGGCTGCCGAAAGGCAGCCCGCGGTCAACCGTTGATCAAGTTCCGTGGCGGGCCGGCGGCGCGTCCCCGGCTCAGTCTCCGGTGTCGGGCGGGCAGGGCACCGGCCGGTCGCCGGCGCCGCGGGCGCGGAGCCGGTGGGCGCGCAGGGCGGTCTCGACGGCGAACCGGGTGCCGGGGTCGGCGAGCTCGTCGCCGAGGAGGTGCTCCAGGACGCGCATCCGGTACCGGACGGTCTGCACGTGCACGCCGAGCTCCTCGCTGATCCGCGTCGCGGGCGCGCGGGTGCGCAGCCAGACGGCGAGCGTGTCGACCAGCGGCTGCCTGCGCCGGTCGCTGAGCGGGGCGAGGGGCGCCAGGCCGCGGCGCGTGATCTGGTCGATCAGCGCTCCGTCGGCCAGCAGCCACAGGCTCATCAGGTGGTCCTCGCACAGGGTGAGCGTGCCGTCGTGCAGGACGTCACCCAGGTCGAGCAGGCGCCTGGCCCAGCGGAGCGAGTCGGCGGCGCGGGCGCGCGGGACGGTCAGGCCGACCGCGGCGCGGTCCCCGGCCAGGGCGGCTTCGAGCATCGCCCGCCGTTCGCCGGTGAGCGGGCCGGGGACGAGGAGGTACGGCGCGGGGTCCTCCGGGTCCAGCAGGACGTCGGCGTCCAGGAGAGGGCTGACCGGGAGCGTCCCGGCGGGTAAGGCGACCAGCGTGACCTCGTCCGGGAGCGGCCAGTCGGCGGCCGGGTCAGGCTCGACGGACGGCGCCGGGGCGACCAGGGCGCGCAGCAGGGCCAGCCGGGCGGCGGCGCGTCCTCCGCACTCCTCCGCCTTGGCCTTCTCGTAGCCCTCCCTGGACAGGGCCGCCGCCTCGTCCATGTAGTCGATGACGGCCTCGGCCAGCGCGGACACCGCGAGGACGGACGCGACCCGGTCGTCCAGCATCGCCCGGATGCGGGACCACGCCACCTGCGTCGCGGCGCGGTAGGCCGACTGGAGCACGGTGAGCGGGCGCCCCTCCATCGCCTCGAACGCGCCCATCTTGCGGCACAGCTCGTCCCGGCGGTCGAGCGGTCGGGAGGGGTCGGCCAGCCAGTCCAGGAAACCGAGGACGTTTCGTTCGACGGCGGTATGCAGGACGCGGTTGTAAGCGCTTCCGGGCGGCCGCGCGTAGGCGGGGATCGCGGCGCGGATGCGTTCCACGATCTCGTCGACGAGGCCCGGGACGACGGTCGTTCGGACGTCCGGCGACAGCGCCGCGACGAGCTTGCGCAGATCGTCGGACTCCGGTGGTGAGAGCGGCCTCGGCATCGCACGGGCTCCCTGGGGGTGGGGGGCGGGGGGTCGGGAGGCTGAGGTCAGGAAGCGGGCCGTTCCGGCGGCGTCCGCCGGCGGGCCTTGAGGATGGCCTCCAGGACGAAGCGCGTCTCGGGATCGTCCAGCGGGCCGCCGACCTCCTTCCTGATCTGCCGCAGCCGGTACCGGACGGTCTGCGGGTGCAGGTGCAGGCGGCGCCCGACGTCCGCCGCCGTGCTCCACTGCTCCAGCCAGACCCGCAGCGTCTCGGTGAGCGCGCGCCCCTTGGCCTCCGGCAGGTCCGCCAGGCCGCCGAGCCTGCGCCGCGCGAGCTCCTCCACGAGCGGCGGATCGCACGTCAGCCACAGGTCGAGGAGGTGGTCCTCGGCGCGGATCAGCGGCGGCGCGTCGATCACGCCGTCCTCGGCGAGGGCGAGCACGCCGCGCGCCCAGCGCAGCGCGTCGGGGATCTCGTCCAGCGGCACGGTCAGGCCGACCGCGACGGGCCCGCGGTCGAGCGCCGCACCGAGCAGCGCGCGCCGGGCCTCGTCGACCTCGCCGGGCACGAGCAGCCAGGGCGCGGACCCGCCGAGGGCGGACAGGACGTCGCTGCGTTCGGCGGCCGGGCGCCACCGCGCGCCGGGGCGGACCGCGACCGGCGTCGCGGTCTCCGGCACGTTCCACCCGAGTCTCGCCGCGAGGTGCTCGACGGTCTCGCGGGAGGCGACCGGACGCGTGGAAAGGCCCTGCATGAGCAGCCTGCGGGAATGGACGAGGTCGACCGGCGCCTTAAGGCTCTGGTCCAGATAAGCCTCGACGATCGGCTCGATTATCTGGTCCATGAAGGCCATTTGGAATTCCGCGACGCGGGCCAGATCGGCGCCCGAGACCTTGTTGCGGACGCACACCTCGGTGATCCGGTGCCAGGAGGTGTCGAAGGCGATGTGGATCGCGGCGTGCAGGGACTCCAGGCTGCGGTTGCCCGTGACCTCCTTGCGCCCGAAGGAGTGCAGCAGCTCCAGCAGGCCGTCGAGCGGCTCGGCCGGGTCGGCGAAGCGCGCCATGTACGTGCGCATGGTCTCCCGCACCACCCGCTCCGGGCTGGGCGGGCCGCCGTCCGCGACCGCGTAGTCGGGGACGGTGGTGCGGACGGCCGTGTAGATCTCCTCGGCCAGTCCGGGGAGCCCCGAGCGCAGGACCTCGACGAGTTCGGGGGGCGCCGGCTCGGGACGGATGTTCGCACCGTCCCCGCCGCGCGCCGGAGCGGCCTGTCCAACCGGAACCGACATGCCGTTCAAAATACCCAGGGGTGTCTAGTCGGAAAAGGCCTCGGAACGGTGCCGCGAAAAGGAATATGGTCACTGACAGGCATACGTCGCGGAGAGTTGACGGGGGCACGGATATCGGCGCGGCCCCATGGCGCTTTCCGGTCGGACCGTTGACCGCCGACCACCGCCTCCTCATCGGCGAACAAACCGCGCCGCGCGTTTTACTCAGCCGTTGACAGACCTTGCCGGAATCGGCGTCGTCCCCGCTTCCGAGCCTTGTCGGCCGTGAAAATCTCCGCTTACCGTACTGGCTGGTAGGTGAATGGTGAGCTCACACCACCCACGCAGGAAGGCCCGTGCCCGTCCCCAGGCACCCGGTCCCACCCCCAGGAAAGGTCATTCCCCGTGCGTAAGATCACCTCGGTGGCCCTCGCCGCCACGAGCGCGTCCGCTCTCGCGCTCTTCCTCGCTCCCGCGGCCAGCGCCGCCACCCTCACCGCGACCGTGACCAACGGCGGCTCGGTGACCGCCGCCAACTCCGGCAACCTCGTCATCACCGACACCACCACCGGCATCGCGGTGACCTGCACCGCGTCCACCGGCGCCGGCAGCATCCCGAACGGGACCACGAGCGGCGCCTCGCCGCTCCAGGTCGGCTCGCTCAGCTCGATCGGGTTCACCAACTGCAAGGGCGGTGGCTTCACCTTCACCGTGACCACGAAGGCCCTCCCCTGGAAGGTGAACGTCACGGGTCCCACGTCGGGCGGCGTCACGCCGGGCAGCATCAGCGGCATCTCCGCGCACGCCTCGGCGGCCTTCGGCCTCTGCCAGATGGACATCAACGGCACGGCGGCCGGCTCCTACACCAACAGCACCGGCAAGCTGACCGCCGGCGGCGCCAGCCTGACGATCAGCAACGTCACCTCCGGCTGCCTGGGCATCGCGAACAGCGGCGACACCGCATCGCTGAGCGGCGCGTACATCGTCAAGAACAGCGGCGGGACCTTCCCGCAGATCAACGTGACCTGAGCCGTGCCGCGCTGATCCGGCGCACATGATCCGCGGAGGCCGACCCACCCCGCAGCCCTCCGCGCCCACCCCCGGCGGGCCGGAAACGCCGACGCGTTTCCGGCCCGCCGCCTTTCCGGACCACGGCCCCGCCCGCCGGGCCGTGGTCCGGGCGGTCGATGCGGTTCGGAATGTTCCGGTGTACCGCTTGACCGGTTGCGGCCCGTTCTCGCGATCTTGCTTGACTCTGGACACTCAAGAGTTTCTATTGGCCCCCTGTGATCCTTCACGATCACCGTGATCCTTCGCGATCACCGCTACTCCTGTCGGCTTTCGGGGATGAGGAACCATAGGAGGCGATGGCATGCGCCATCGACGTACACGGGCGGGATCCATCGCCCTCGCCGCGGTGCTCGGGCTGAGCCCGCTCGCGGCGATGCCGTCGGCGTCGGCCGACGGCCAGGTGACCGAGGTGGCGCTGCCGGTGCCGGACGTCGCGCCGGTCGGGCTCGCCGCCGGACCGGGCGGCACCGTCTGGTACGCCGCGAACGCCGGCGGCATCGGCCGCGTCGGCGCCGACGGCAAGGTCACCGAGTTCAAGGTCAGCGAGAACTCGCAGGGCCGGCTCGGCATCCCGGACGCGATGACGGCCGCGAGCGACGGCGCCGTCTGGTTCACCGACCTGTCCTACAGCGTCCCCAGGGTGGGACGCGTGGACCCGTCGAGCGGCGCCGCGACGCTCTTCGAACTGCCGACGACCGGCGACGTGAACTTCGCCAACGCGCAGATCGCCGGAATCGCGCCCGGCCCGGACGGCTCGGTGTGGGTCACCGGCGCCTTCTCCGGCACGATCGGCCGCGTCGACCCGTCGGGGAACGTCACGGCGTACGCGACGGGCCTCGCCCCGTACGGGGTCACGGTGGGCCCGGACCAGGCGGTGTGGTTCAGCGACAACAGCGGCCTGGTCGGGCGGCTCGACCCCGCCACCGGCGCGGTCACCACCTACGAAACGCCGTTCACCAACCAGGGCTACCCGGGCATGGGCGACATCGTGTCCGGCCCGGACGGCAAGGTCTGGTTCACCCAGCCCGGCGTCGGCAGGATCGGCTCCGTCGACCCGGCCACCGGCGAGGTCGCCGAGTACGCCCCGGGGCGCCCCGACTCCGACCCCACCGGCATCGTCGCGCACGGCGGCAAGCTCTGGTTCACCGAGGCCGCCGCCAGCAACATCGGCAGCCTCGACCCCGCCACCGGCGAGATCGCCGAGTACCCGCTGCCGGCGACCCTGTCGGCGCCGACCCGCATCATCAGCGGCCCCGGCGGCCACCTCTGGTTCACCGAGCCCGGCCGCGGCCTGATCGGGCACTTCGATCCGGCCGCCCCGCCGTCCGGCTCGTCCCACCCGGCGGTGCCCTCCCCGAACCCGGGCTCCAGCCCCGTCCCCGGCGCCCGCTTCCAGAACCAGTGCGCCGTGGAGACCCTCTGCCAGACGCAGGTCACCACCGGCGGCAACGTCAAGATCGGCACGTTCGACCAGAGCCTGCCGAACGGCGCAATCCGCATCACCGGCTCCCTCGGCGCGCCGGACGAGACGGGCGACCTCGTCCTCGACCCGCCCGTGGTCGGCGAGCAGCTCGTCTCCAAGCCGGTGGAGGTGGAGGGCGGCCTCATCGGGCAGCTGCCCCTGATCGGCCCGATCCTCGGCAAGTCGCCCGCCGCGATGTGGGAGGTCAACCGCCTCACGATCAGCCAGACGCTGGCCGGCAAGGTGCACCTCTACCTGACCGACACCGGACTCGCCGTCCGGGTGCCGCTCAACGTGCACCTCAACAACCCGCTGCTCGGCACCACCTGCGTCATCGGTCCGATCAACGCGAGCCTGCCGACGACCTTCCTGGCCGGGGCGCCGAACGGCGACCCGCACCTCGGGTTCGTCCCGGGAGCCATCTCCCTGGAGGCGCCCATCGACGTCCCGGCCGCCAAGGGCTGCGGTCCGTTCGGGATCCTCGACGGCGTCATCAACCAGATGATGGGCCTGCCCTCGCCCGCGTCGCAGAACTCGATGAAGATGACCGGCGTCCTCAACCTGGGCAACGGCATCAACGCGAGCAACACGCCGCAGAGCCTGGCGTCCGGCCCGGTCGCCACGAAGCTCAAGCAGCTGCTCAAGGCCGGGACGACCCAGCGGAAGGCCGCCAAGGCGCCGACCCCGGCTCCGAAGAAGACCACCTACAAGGTCACGGCCCGCCGCTGAGGGCCCGGCCTCGAGGAACGGAGACGACATGCGGAGGCGGGCCCTGGCGGGCATGACCGCCCTGACCCTGCTCGCCGGCGGCTGCGGCGGATCGGAGCCCTCGATCCCCCCGACCGCCGGCGGCGGGCCCGCCTCCACCGGCACCCCCGGAGGCCCGTCCTCCGGGGGCTCTCCGTCCGGCGGCCCCGGCGCGGTCGTGCTGAACGGCGTCCGTCCGGGCGCCGAGAAGAAGTCCGCTCTGGACGGCACCTGGACGGCGGGCTCCGGCGGCGCCCGCGTCCGGCTCCACCTCTACCGGGGCGCCGCCGCCCTCAACGCGCCGGACTTCTGCACGGGCACGGTCAACGCGTCCGGCCACATCAAGCTGACCTGCACAAAAGGCACCGGAAAGCGCACCTCCGGAACCGCCGCCGCCCACGCGAACACCCTGACCGTCCACTGGACGAGCGGCCTCAAGGACACCCTCCACCGCCCCTGACGAACCCCCCGCTGGCGGCGTCGGCCCTTACGCTCAACCCCGTCCACACCCTGTGGACGGGGTTGCCTGATCCAGCCGCCGACCGAGCGGACCGGGCCGTCGGCGGCCGATTCAGGGGGCGGCGGTGAGCTGCTTGGTGTTGGGACGGGACGGGTGGCTGCGGCCGAGCGGGCCGGCGGCCATCGCCCGGACGAGCGTGTCGGTGACCCGGGTGACGAAGGCGCGCCCCGCCTCGTCGACGCCGTGCCCGCAGGCCTTGCCGCGCATCGCGCAGACCCAGCGCATGGTGCCGGTGGCGAACACCCCCGCGCCGCTGCGGGTGGTGTAGTAGGACGCGTGCGCGACCGCCGTGCCGGCCCCGCAGCTGATCGGGGAGCGTCCGACGATCTCCAGTGTCGGCGGTGTCGGCCCGCCGGGGGCGATCGCGTCGGCCTCCGGGCCGACCATGCCGGGGAACCGGGTGCCCGCGCGCACGCCGGTGCCGCGGAACAGCCAGAAGTCGGGCCGGTGGACGGTGAACGCGCCCTCCGCCGGAAAGCACATGTACTGGATGCCGATGAGGTCGCTCTCCGGCCGCGGCTTCGGCGGCAGCCGCCAGTCCTGTGTCGACTCGGCCGGGTTCGTCCGGGAGACGGGGTCGGCGGCGGAGTCCTTGTAGCAGACCACCAGCCGGTCGGCGCCGAGCGGTGTGGCCTCGTACCGGATGTGCCGGTTGACCGCGTTGGCGCCGAGGAAGGCGATGTTGACGCCCTGGTCGCGGGCCTGCGTCACGCGCCGGCGCATGGCCGTCGACCAGTACTCGTCGTGCCCGAGGGTGAGCAGTCCGCGCGCCCTGCTCAGCAGGCCGGGGTCGGCGTGCAGGTCGTTGTCGGTCGCGTACGCCAGCGGCACGCCCGCCTTCTCGGCCAGGGCGATGGCGGGCAGCTCGTAGGTCAGGAACTTGCCCGCGCCGTTCTTGTCGTAGGGGCGGTCGAAGCTGACCGCGTAGGACCGGTCGGAGAATCCGGACGGCCCCCCGTACAGGTCGTAGCCGCCCCACTTGTTGTACGCCTGCCACGTGGTGGTCGCGTTCAGCACCACGACCCGTCCAGCGGTGTCCGTCGAGCGGACGGTCACCGGCACGAACCGCTGCGCGCCCGACGCGGCGGTCAGCCTGATCAGGTAGCTGCCCGCCGGCCAGTCGGCCGTGGCGACGGTGAGCGACGGCCGCCACGGCGCCGACACGGTGCGCGTCTTCCGGTCGATCCGGGCCGCCGCCTGCCGGACGCCGGGCACCTGCCCGGACCGCCACACGCGCCGCGCGTTCGCGCCCCCGTACCAGCCCATCCGGAACGCCTCGGCGGTGAACCCGGACGTCGTGGTCGAGACGAACAGCCGGAACGACTGGCCCGGCAGCACGCTCACGCGGTCGGCGTACCCCTCGATCTCGTGCTCGGCGCCCTTTCGGCGGACCTGCCAGTCCGCCGTGCCGGGCTTGGCGTTCTCGGGCGTTTCCGGAGTCTCCGGCGTTGCCGCAGCCGCCTTGCCCGGCCTTTCGGTGACCGCGCGGTGGGAGGTCGAGCACGCGGCCAGAACGAGCACCGCCAGCAACGCCAACGCGACCGGGGTCCGAAACCTGGGCGGAACCGTTCCTCGCTGTCCGGGACATCCCTTTTCTGCATGCGTCACGGCGGACTCGCCCCCTGCCTTCCCCCTGGGTGTCCCGTCGACCGCCACGTACCAGAGATCGTCTTCCCATCCGACGACCGCATATTCGCCGGTCCCGCGGGGGTTCGTCGCGCGCACCTGGTTCGTGACGGTCCGCGCCATTATGTCGCCCCACCGGACCACGCGACGCACCATTCCCCGCGTGTCCCGGCCCCTCTCCGAGGAACCGCCGAGAACCTCCCACGGCCCCGGGCGCGTCGGCTACGGCGCCCTGTCGTGCCGGGAATTCGGATCCGGGCCTGCGGCGCATGCCCCGACGAACGCGCCGCGCCGGGTCCTGACTTCGCTGCGGCCACCTGGCCCTCACTCCCACGGCTGCCGAAACCTCTCACCCCCGCCCCACCCGCCGACGCCTTTTCTTGCGGACAAGGTCACCCGATAGGAGGCCTCGCCCGAATGACCGCACCGCCCATCCCCGAATGCGGTGGCAAAGAGGATGCGCAGCCGCATTGCGTTCACGGGCTGAGGCCGATCCCGCGCCTGCCCGACCAGATATAGGCCTGGACGGCGAGCCAGGCCGCGAAGGCGAGGCCGAGAGAGGCGCCGAAGACCCAGGCGTGGGAGCCGCTGACGCCGACCAGGTCCAGTTCAACGTCCATGTCCATGCCCAGGAGCCGGAAGACGAGCCCCGGCCACAGCACCGCCACCGCGCCCTCGACGATGACGGCCGTCCCGAGTACCGCCCGACGCGCTTCGGGGGAGGGTATCCGGGAGGCCAGCGAGCCGTTCGTCCCCCCGAAGGCGAACATGAGCGCGCCCGCGCTCGCCAGCCATCCGACGGCCCATGCGTATCCGATCTCCGCGTGCCTGGAGGGTCTGGACACCATTTCGGCCAGGACGTGGTTGTCGTCCACCGGAGCGACGAGGATGAGCGCCACGTTGAGGACGGCCACCGCGGCGAGGACGAGCACTGGCCGGCGGGTGAATCTCCGCAGCCCGATCGAAAGGATGATCGCCAGTCCCAGCAGCCCCACGGACCAGGGCGGGGCCGATTCTGTGAGGATCGCGAATCCGATCGCGTCCTGGAACTCGTGCGGCAGCAGAAGGGTGCCGGCGATCGCGAGCCAGGCGCAGGCGAAGGCCCCCCGAACGGCGACCGGACGGTCACGGCCGCCGCGGGCCCCGTGAAGAGTGTCGGCGCGCGTCGCGGAGCCCAGGTCGTGCGCCCCGTCCTGGGCGGGAGGCCGGTAGCCGGGGGCGGTCACGGCGTTGAGCAGCTCGCGGGCCTGCGCGGGAGACGGCCGGGCGGCGGGATCCTTCCGGAGCAGGCCGTTCAGGAGTTCTGCGAGTGGCCCGCCGCACTGGGGCGGGGCGGGCTCCTTGGTGGCGATGGCGATGAACAGGGCGCCGTGCGTGGGCGCGGTGAACGGTGGACGGCCCTCCGCCGCCGCGTACAGGGTCGCACCGAGCGCCCACAGGTCCGAGGCAGGAGACGCGCTCTCCCCGTGCACCTGTTCGGGAGACATGTAGGCGGGCGTCCCCAGCACCGCACCCGACCGGGTGAGTGTGGCGTCGCCTTCCACCGCCGCGATGCCGAAGTCGGTCAGGACGACCCGGTCACCGTCCAGCAGCACATTGGCCGGTTTGACGTCGCGGTGCACGACGCCCTGCGCGTGCGCGGCCGACAGCGCGTCCAGCATGGCCAGCCCGATCGCGGCGACCCGCGGGCCTGGAAGCGGCCGCCGCTCGGCCAGCAGTTGCTCCAGCGACCGCCCCCCGACCAGCTCCATCACGATCCACGGACGCCCGTCCTCACCCACCACGCGGTCATGGACGGTGACGATCCCCGGATGCCGCAGCCGGGCGGCGGCGCGAGCCTCCCGCTCCATCCGCGCGTACCAGACGGCCCTCTCGGCCTCGCTGACATGCTCGGGCACCCGCAGTTCCTTGACGGCGACCTCGCGCTCCAGCTCGATGTCATAGGCCCGCCACACGGACCCCATCCCGCCCCGCCCGACAAGCCCCAGCTTCCGGTACCGCCCCGCCAGCACCCCCTCACCGTCCCACCCCATGATCGAAACCTACCGCCACCGGACATGACCGGATACGGCACTCGACTCGCTCGGTGGGCGCAGCCGTTCGCCCGAGAACACGCGGTCGTCAACTGAAGTGGTGAGTGGTGTCCGCGGGCCAGCCGGGGTCGCCCTGGTGGACGAAGCCGGCCCAGGAGCGGCGTACCTTCCGGACGAGTCCGGCCGGCGGGTCGCCGTCGAGCATGGGCGCGTCGCGCCAGGACTCCGCGGTGCCGAGGACGAAGGGCAGCTCGATGCAGTGGCACGCGCCGTAGGGGCCGTGCGGCGGGTGCCAGTCGAAGCGGTACAGCCATGGCGCGGCTCCGGTGCCGGTCAGTGCGCGTGCCAGGCGGAGCATCGGTTCGCGGAACAGCTGGTCGGTGGCGAGGTCGATGGCGACCCGGGCGGCCGTCCGGCCCTCCGGTGCCGCGCGGCCGGGGTCCCCGAACCAGCGGGCGGCGATGCGCGCGAGTTCGTCGGGGCCGAGCGCGGCCACCCGGTCGTCGAGCGCGTAGAACGCCGCCGCCTCGTCACGGGTGGTGCCCATCATGAGCGCCACGCCGTCGGCGGCGCGCTCGCCGACCTCCGCCACGGGGTCGGCCGCCACGAGGTCGCCGTCGGCGACGAGTTGGAACGGCGGTACGGCACTGAGCGGGACGGCGGTGCGGCGGGCGACGGCGCCCTGGGCGGCCAGCAGGTCGGCGACGGGGACGGTGGCGAGCCGGTCCGCGGATACGGGGTCGATGCCGAGTTCGTCCAGCAGCAGGGCACCGGTCCGTTCGGCTTCGTCCGGCGGAGCGGGGAGCATGCCGCCGGGCGTGCTCTGCAGGATCGCGCGCCGGAACAGTCCGCGGGCCCGGCCGCCGGACAGCAGCGCCAGGATCGACTGGGCGCCGGCCGACTGGCCCGCCACCGTCACGTTGCCGGGATCACCGCCGAAGGCGGCGATGTTGTCGCGCACCCAGTGGAGCGCGGCGAGCTGGTCGAGCAGGCCCAGGTTCCCGTCGCTCACCCCGGGCGACCGCAGGAAGCCGAGCACGCCCAGGCGGTAGTTGAGGGTCACGACCACCAGGTCCCCCTGAGCGGCCAGTTCGGTACCGCTGTACCAGTCGAGCCCTCCCGACCCGCTGGTGAAGCCGCCGCCGTGCAGGAAGACGAGGACCGGGCGGGCATCGCCCGGCGGCGCCCACACGTTCAGCGTCAGGCACTCCTCCTCCGACTGGGGCATCTCGAAGCGGCCCATCACCCGTTCGAGGCGGGACGGGGGTTGCGGGGCTGCCGGACCCGGCGTCGAGGCGTCCCGTACCCCGGGCCAGGGCCGCACCGGCTCGGGCGCGGCGAACCGGTCGGCGCAGGCGTAGGGAATGCCGCGGAAGGCGGTGAGCGACCCCTCGCGGACGCCGCGCACCCGGCCCGCGGCCGTTTCGACGATCATCGGGCGACGAAGGTCAGGCCGGCGCCGCCGGCGTCACGGGCGGAGACGAAGAACCCGCCGTCGACCGTGCGGGTCGCGGTCCCGTTGTCCTCGACGAGCGTGCGCGCGGCGGCGACGTCGTCGACCGCGACGGTCATGGCGGCCGGATAGGACGCGGCCGGGACGGGCTCCCCGGGCAGTGCCCGCTCCACGTCCGAGGAACGGATGATCTCCAGGCGGCCGTCTCGCATCTCCACCACCGTCAGATGCCCCCGCCGCGCGGGCGAGGCCTGGACTACGGCGGCGTACCGGGACACGACCGCGTCGAACTCGGCGTCGTCGACCACGATCAGCACCGCCTCCAGGGCTCGCGCGCCGTTGGGGTGGCGCAGGTAGCGCGGCTGGTGCACGTACTCGCGGGTGAGGTGCTGGGCGATCCCCACGTAGCCCTCGGGCGTCGAGCGCGGGTCGAGGTGGACGGCGCGGGCGCGCATGGTGCGGATCCCGTCCTCGGTGTCGACGTCGCGCTCCAGGTCCAGGACGCCGGAAGTGCGCAGACCGGCGGCGGTGAGCCGCCGGTTCGCGGCCTCGGCGTCGCCGGTGTCGAAGTTGAGCAGCCGGAACCCCTCGTGCTGGTCGACCATCGCCCTGGTGTGCCAGGGGTCGGGTGCGGAGTCGTCCACGATGCCCAGCAGTTCGATGTAGGCCCCGCCGAAGAGGGCGCACCGGTTGGCCGTGCAACCCGGGACGGGCGGCTCCCCGGGACGCTCGTTCAGCAGGTGCCGGGACCGGGGGCTCAGGGTGAAGCCGAGCGAGGCGTAGGTGCGCTCCAGCGCGTCGAGATCGCGGACGACGATGCCCGTGTGGTGGAAACCTTGGATGTCGTGGGTCATGCGCCGATGCTGCGGCACCCGACTGCGCCAGGTCACCAGAGAGCGCCCGGAACGCCGTGATCCGACACCGGCCTACCATCATCCGGTGGATTCGGTCACGCTCGGGCAGCTCGACCTGCAGTTGCTGCACGCGCTCCACCTCGACGGGCGCGCCCCGTTCAGCAGGATCGCCGAGGTCCTCGGCGTGTCCGACCGGACGGCCGCCCGCCGCTTCGCGCGGCTGCGCGCCTCCGGCGCCGCCCGGGTCACGGCCGTCGTGGACAGCCGCGGGGCGGGCCGCGCCGAGTGGCTCGTCCGGCTCCGTGTGCTGCCCTCCGGCGCCGCCGCGCTCGCCGGGGAGCTGGCGCGCCGTCCCGACACCGCCTGGGTGACCGTGCTGTCGAGCGGCACCGAGATCGTCTTCATCCTGCGCGTTCCCGCCGGACGCGCCGCCCCGCTCGCGGGGCTGACCCGCCACCCGCGCATCCTCGGCGTGGAGGCGCACCGGCTGCTGCGCCACCTGATGGAGCGCCGCTGGTTCGGCCGGACGTCGGCGCTCACCGGCGACCAGGTCTCCGCGCTCCGGCCGTCGCCGGGCGGCTCCACCGGCCCGGTCGCCCTGAACGATCTCGACCGCCGGCTGCTTCCCGTCCTGGCCGCCGACGGGCGTGCGGCCTATCCGAGTCTGGCGAGCCGCGTCGGCTGGTCGGAGTCGGCGGTCCGGCGGCGGCTGGAGGAGCTGCGCCGCTCGGGCATGCTCCGCTTCGATGTCGAGGTCGACCCGGTGGCACTGGGCTTCCCGACCCAGTGCCTGATCTGGCTGTCGGTCGCGCCGTCCCGGCTCGCCTCCACCGCGCGGGCCCTGGCCGCCGACTCCGAAGCGGCCTTCGTCGGCGCCACCACAGGTCCGCACAACCTCCTGGCCATCGCCGTCTGCCGTGACGAGGACGCCCTCTACCCGTACCTGAGTGACCGGATCGGATCCCTTGACGGGGTCGAGCGCATGGAGACCGCCCCCATCACCTCTTACGCCAAGCGAGTAGCCCCGCCCGTCTGAGCGAGCGGGTGTGCCAGTTGACACTGGCGGGATTTGGTGGCCGTAAGAGGACAGACGGTGGATCCACAAATCGTGCCACCAAATACTGGCGTAATCGTCCGCCGCTCGAGGAGGCACCGTGGATCTTCCCCAGACGAACCCCCTTCTGCCGCGTCGCGCCTTCGCGCTGGGAGGCGTCGCGCTGCTCGGGGCCGCTGTCACCGGGACGCTGGGCAGGGCCGCGCATGCCGCTCCGCCGCCGGGGGAGTGGGGCGACGTGCCCGTCCCGCCGCCGGCTGGACGGAGCCAGCTGTTCGGCATCGCCGCACCGGACCGGTGGCACGTCTTCGCCGGCGGCACCGAGAACGCCTTCCAGCCGGACGCGCGCGCCGTCATGCTGCACGGGACCCCGCGCGGCTGGACGCGGGCCGTGCTGCCCGAGGGGCTCGCCGTCGTCAACGACGTCCGGGCCCGGCACGCCGCGAGCGCCTGGGCCATCGCCGCGGGCCGGAACGCTCAGGAGCGCACCGACCTGCTGCACTGGAACGGACGCCACTGGACGACGGTTGCAGGTCCCGCGGGCGAGCGACTCCAGGCCATCGACCTGGACCGGACCGGCGGACTGTGGGCGACCGGATTCAGCGGGGACGCCGCCACGGTGTCGGTCCGGCGGCACGGACAGTGGACGAACACGCTCACCCTGCCCGAGTCCTCTGGGCTCAACGCCATCGCCGCCGGAAGCGCCTCGGACGTCTGGGCCGGTGGCATAGGGAATTCGCAGACCACGACGACCCCGCTGTGGCACTTCGACGGCACGGACTGGACGCGCATGCCGTGGGACTCGCAATGGCCCCACTGGATCCTGCAGATCGAGTACGTCGCTCCGGACGACGTCTGGTTCTACGCTCTCGAACAGAACCCGCTGTTCCCGCCGCCGACCCTGCACCACTGGGACGGCTCCGCGTTCACCGTGCACGCGATCCCCGGCCCGTCCGACCCGGTCGGCGAGGTGGGGCTGATGTCCGCGGTCGGGTTCCTCGGTTCGATCGCCGCCGACGGGCAGGGCGGCGTCTGGCTGTCCAGCCCGCGCGACCCCGCCCACCTGCTGCATTTCGACGGCGCGTCCTGGACCCGCGCCACCCCGCCCGTCACCGTGACCGCGTACTCGATGACCCGCGTCCCGCACACCACCACGATGTGGGCCGGCACCCAGATCGGCACCGTCTGGCGTCGTTCCTGATGCCTGAAGCCCGGGCTTTGGCCGCGAAGCGGGCGACGCCGGAGATGGAGACTGTCAGGCGGGCTTGACGCGGTAGTCGCCGGCTTGCAGCGTGAAGAACGGGGCGGGCGCCATGACTGGGGCGTACGGGTCATCGCTGGCCATGCACTTGGGCAGGGTGTCAACCGGGCCCGTCGAGCCCATCTGGTCGTGGCTGCGCCCGGAGTCGGCTCCGCCGTCGAAGACGGTGAAGCCGAGGTGCTTGCCCGTCCAGCCGCCGAGTTCGGGCGAGGTCCTGGTGACAATGGCGGTCAGCGTCGCGGCCCGGCCGCTGGTCATCACGCAGTTCACCTCGCCTTCGGCCCAGACGGCGAGGCCCTGGGCGGCCACCCGGTGGTAGACGCGGACCGTGCCCCGGGCATCGACCGGTCGAGGGGTCCGCCCGCCCGTGGCGGAGACGGCGTGCGCGTCGAAGGTGAAGCGGACGTCATCGTCGGGCGCCGGAGCGTAGAAGACGCGCCCCGCCCCGGTCACGCTCGCCTCCCGGGTGGTGGCCGTAGCCGGTGAAGCGGACACGGCCAGGCATGCGGTCACCGTCACCGCCCCCAGGGCCGTCAACGTGCGGAAGGTCGTCAGGGCCACGGCGGTCTCCTCGTGAGTACGACTCGGGTGTCGCTCCAAGATCGCGAACCTCTCGGCCCGCAGCCTCCCCCGTACGGGCGAACCCGCTGGCTCCCAGGGCGGAAGGCCGCGCCACTGCCGGTATCCGCACGCGGTGTACCGGTTCGGACTGGTTTCCTTGATCAATGGAAACCGACGAGGACGCGATCGACTACGCCGACCTGGGCCGCGAGCTCGCGAGCATGCTCCATGGCTATCCCTACGGGAATCCCTTCGAGCTCCTCGGCTGGATCGCCGCCGAGGTGGAGAGCGACCCGGCGTCCAGGCGCGGGCGGGCGCTGACCGTCGCGCTCTGGGCGAGCCGCTGGTACGTCAAGTGGCAGGTCACCGATGCCGCGCTCGTCGACGACCTGATCAAGGCGGCCGGACGGGCCCGGACGGTGCTGGAGGCCGCGGGCTGTGCGGCGCCCGGCCGGCACGAGCATCCGCGGATCGGCGGCGACCCCGAAGAGGCGGGCGACGTCGTCGTGCGCATCGGGGATCCGGAGGCGTGGTCTGCCGACGACGACCCGGCCTGGGAGCCGCCCGACGAGGACGTCGATGCCTACGCCTGCCCTGGTTTCCTTGCGGGCCTGGCCGCCGAGGCGGAGGAGGACCTCACGCAGGTGCGGGCGGAGCGCTTCGAGGCCCCGGCCACCGAGCACCTGGACGAGCGCTTGCTGACGGGGGACGGCAGGGCCGACCTCGACGCGTTGATCACCGACATCGAGCGGCAGAAGGGCAGCACCATCGACCCCACGGCCGAGTCGGCGGCGCTGTGGGCGGCACGCCGGCTGCTCGGCGAGGCGCGTCCCGGAGAACGGGCGTCGCTTGCGCTGGCGGTGAGCCACCAGGCCCAGCACTGCGCCTGGGGCTCCGCCCGCCCCGGCGTGGTCGCCCTCTACCGCGAAAGCCTCCGGACGTTCGACCTCTCGGCGCTCGACCGGCCGTGCCCGCACCCGGAGCCGCACCCCAAGATCGGGACCCGCGACGTCCCGCGCCTCGCTCGGGCGATGACACCGGACGCCGCGCGGGCGGACGACCGCGAAGGATGTCCCCGGCGCATCGCCGCGCATGTCCAAGAGTTGATCGACTACACGGGCGGATACCTGGGCGTGGAGGAGGCCCCGGCGTAGAGGACGTCCGGGTCCACGTCGACGGTCGGTTATCAGCTTGTACGCGGTGTCCAGGGCGTCGCGGCGGAGCTGGAGGCGCATGCGGCTCTGGAAGTCGACCCGGAGCGGAGTGTTCACATCGACGACACTTACAAGCCGAATGTCCAGCGTTCGAACACACCGGCCGCAAAAGTCGGACATCTTGGTCAGTCATGTTCGTGGCCTTGACATTCGAGCTTGATTTGTCCAAGGTGGCGGGGTGTGGTTCATCGACCTGCGGTGGCGGCGCCGTCATGCCTCGTCCAACCCCGGTGCCGCCCGGGGCGCGGGCCGGACCCGGTGGCGGCGGTTCGCCGCGATCCAGGTGCCCGCTCTGGCCGTGGCCGCCGTGATGGCCGTCGGGATGCTGACGGGTGCTCTGCCGGTATCGGCCGCGCTGCGCGGGAAGACCGACATCAAGCTGAGCATCGCGCGGCTGTCCACCAACGCCGGCGGGTCCTTCCCGAGGTTCTTCCAGACCCGCGACGGCGACCGGCGCACCGTGGTCGCGGTGGCGCTGCGCGACACCTGGGGCGAGGGCATCTGCGCCTCGGGCAAGGTCTCCAGCCCCCTGGGGCCCCGGACGATGCGCATCACCACCGAGCCTGGTCAGCGGCTGCGGCTCAGCGAACTCCAGCTGGCCCTGGAATCCATCGACGATGTCGAGGTCGCCGGCGGCGCGATCGCTCTGGGCCGCGGCGGCACCACGAAGGTCAGGGGGCTGGGTGACATCCCGGTCCAGACCGGGCCGCCCGGCACCCTGCCCATCACCGCCACCGACCTCAGGCTCCGCATCCACGGACAGGTCCGCTGGGTCACCGCCAGCGGCCTGCAACTCGCCGGGATCACCATGACCATGGGACGGGAGGTCAAGGAGTGCTTCTGAAGACCGCCACCCCGCTCAGCCTCTACAGAAGCCTGCGGGTCCACCGGCGGCGCTGGAGAGACTGGCGCCGCGAGAGGCCGTTCTGGGGCGGCCTGCTGGCCACCGCCGGAGGCGCGGCCATCCTGCTGCTGCCCGCCGACCTGTACACCGTGCTGTCCCTGCCCGGCACCGCGGGACTGGCCGGGTTCCTGCTCGGCGGCATCATCACCGCCGCCGGCCTGCTGCTGTGGTGCCGGCCGCGCCACCACGCCCTGCTCGCCGTCGTCATCACGCTCGCCGCCCTGGCCTCGTTCCTCTACACCAACTTCGGCGGCTTCCTTATCGGCATGCTGCTCGCCCTCACCGGCGGCTCCCTCGCGTTCGCCTGGACCCCCGGGCCCCGGCCCGCCGACGAGCAGGGTCCGCCCGCCCTGTGAACCCCTGGTCCCGGCGGTGGCGCCCGCCGGGACCAGGTCCCGGCGGGCTCTCACGGACGAACGGCTCTGGTGGTCGCCGAACGAAGCGCGAGTGTCCGCGTCAGGTGTTGAGGGAGGACGGGCGGCGGCGCGGCCTGCGGGATCCGGTGGGGGCGTGCTCGCGCCCGCGCTGGGAGCCGGAGGCGGCGGGACGCGGCTTCCGGGGTGCGGCTGCGGGCGGGGCCGCGGCGGCGCGGGCCGGCGGGCGGGCGCCGGTGATGCGCGCCAGGTCGGCGTCGCCGGGGCGCACCCGGGCGGTGTTCGGGGTGATCCCGGCCTTGGCCATCAGGTCGTCCATCTCGCGGCGCTGGTCGGGGAGGACGAGCGTGACCACGGTCCCCGCCTTTCCGGCGCGGGCGGTGCGGCCGCCGCGGTGGAGGTAGTCCTTGTGGTCGGCGGGCGGGTCGACGTTGACGACGAGGTCGAGTTCGTCGATGTGGATGCCGCGGGCGGCGACGTTGGTCGCGACCAGCACGGTGACGTCCTGCCGGTGGAAGCCGTCCAGCGCCCGGTTGCGCTGCGACTGCGACTTGCCCCCGTGCATCGCGGCGGCGCTGATCCCGCGGGCCGTGAGCTTGCGGACGAGGCGGTCCGCGACGTGCTTCTTGCCGACGAACATGATGACGCGGCTCTCGCGGGACGCGATGTGCACGGTCGTCTCGTGCTTGTCGTCCTCGCTGACGTGCAGCAGGTGGTGCTCCATGGCGGTGACCGCGCCGGCCGGGGGGTCGACCGAGTGGGTGACCGGGTCGCTGAGGAACCGGCGGACGAGCCGGTCGACGCCGCCGTCGAGCGTGGCGGAGAACAGCATCCGCTGCCCGTCCGGCGGGGTCTGCTCCATGAGCCGGGTGACCTGCGGCAGGAAGCCCAGGTCGGTCATCTGGTCGGCCTCGTCCAGCACCGTGATGCGCACGTCGCTGAGCCGGCAGTCGCCGCGCTCGATCAGGTCGGCGAGCCGCCCGGGGGTGGCGATGAGGACGTCCGCGCCGCGGGCGAGCGCGTTCGCCTGGCGCGTGATGCCGAGGCCGCCGACGACGGTGGTCATCCGCAGGCCCACGGCCTCCGCGTACGGCTCGAGCGCGCCGGTGACCTGCTGCGCGAGTTCCCGCGTGGGGACCAGGACCAGGGCGAGGGGACGGCGGGGCTGGGCGCGGTGCCCGGCGGTGCGGGTGAGCAGCGCCAGCCCGAACGCGAGCGTCTTGCCGGACCCGGTGCGTCCCCGGCCGAGGACGTCCCGGCCCGCGAGGGCGTTCGGGAGGGCCGCGGCCTGGATCGGGAACGGGGCGGTCACGCCCTGGCCGGCCAGCGTCTTCTGGATCGGCGCCGGCATCGGCATTTCGGCGAACGACTCCACGGGAGCGGTGCCGGGCGCCGACTCGGGAGCCGGGGCCGGAGGCGCGGCCTCGGCGGTGGGACGCCGGCGGTTCGCCGGACGGCGTGCGGGGCGAGGCCGGGAGCCTCGGGGGGCGCGGGGCATGGTGAAGCCTTCCTTCGGGACGGTCGTGTCGAGGAAGTGCTCCGTCATGCTGGACCGCGGGCTCGGCGGGAGCCCGGGCGGAGGATTCTCAAGAACGAACCGAAAAGCGGCCCGGCGGAGGTTCTTCCGCGGACCGCAGGAGAGGTGGGCGCGGATCAGGCGCCCCGAAAAAGCGACGCGGTGCGCGGCCCTCGGGACCGCGCACCGCCTACGCGGCGATCAGGCGGGGACGATGTTCTCCGCCTGCAGGCCCTTCTGGCCCTGCGTGACGTCGAACGACACCTTCTGGCCCTCCTGGAGCTCACGGAAGCCCTGGGCCGCGATGTTGGAGTAGTGGGCGAAGACGTCGGCGCCGCCGCCGTCCTGCTCGATGAAGCCGAAGCCCTTTTCAGCGTTGAACCACTTGACGGTGCCGGTGGCCATGATGTCTCCCTCAGGGGGTCGGTTCCCGTCCGCACACCGTGCGCGGACGGACGCCGCGATGGCCCATCCGGAAGATCCAGAAAAAACAAAAGTGCGCCTGAGGTCAGATCCAACAGGCGCACGCACATGTCTATGGGAACCGCAACTGCCCACCACGCTACCACAGGATTCGCCGGGCCGACCGGAATCCCGTGCAGGGCGCCCCCGCGTAAGGATTTACCTGGCCGACCTTCGGGAAGCCTTCCGGTCTACCGTCCGGTACGCGCATAATGAGGAGGTGAAACGCACCGGCTCCGCCAGACGGCGACACCTGCCCACCAGCCCCTTCGCACCTCCGGCCGCCGCTCCGCCGGCCAAGGAGTTCACCCTCGACGACCAGGTCACGCACGACAAGTACGGCCTCGGCCGCGTCCTGGAGGTCGAGCCCGGGAATGCCGTCCTGGTCGACTTCGGCAACCAGAAAGTGAAGATTCTCTCACCGTTCACCAAGCTTTTCAGGCTCTGAGAAACCGCCGCGCGCGCGGCGCGGCACAGCCCGAATCCAGGGAATCGGCGAGCGTCGCCGTCCGGCCCCCGATAGGCCCGCAGGGCCGCTCTTCGCGAGCGGGCGCCGGTTTTCCGGGCGGGTGAGGCCCGCCCCCCGAACCGCCCTCAGGCGGACGAGGCCGGCCGGGCGGAGGGTACGGCGGTTACCTCCCCGGCGGCCCCCGGTGGGGCGCTCGGACGGGGTGCCCCGGCCACCTCGATCAGCCGGGCGGCCATATCGGAGAACAGCAGCATCTGGCGCGCGGTCGCCGGGCTGAAGGGCTCCGCGCCGACCCGCCCGAGGACGGCGAGCACTCCCCGGGTGGCCTCGCCCGTGTCGAGCGGCAGGATCAGGATGGGACCGGCTGGGAGGCCGGTGAGCGTCTGGTCGGCGGCGATCCGCGCGGACACGGCCCGCCGGGACGTGAACGCGCGGCCGAGCATCGACCGTCCCCGCCGCACGGTCAGCCCGCGTACCCGGTCGCCGCCGGGGCCGTCCGCCACCTCGATCCGCAGCGTGTTGCCGTCCTCACCGGGCAGGGCGATGAACGCCAGCGGGACGTGCGCGAGCTCACGGGCGCGCGCCGCCACGAGGGCGAGCATGCCGGCCGGGCCGGTCCCCTCCAGGACCACCGCGTTCATCAGGTCGAACGTGGCGGCGAGCCGCCGCCGGTCCGCCTCGCTCGGCGCGGTTCCGGCGGCGCCCCAGCCGATCGGGTCCTCGGCCGTCATGTCGCCATCCCGTCCTCGCTCTCCGCCCCGGCCGGTCAGGCCGCGGCCGATCGGGGGCCCGCCCCGGAGGCGCGCGCGGCGTCGACGGAGGGGTGGACGGCGAACACCCGGGACAGCCCGCTGACGCGCAGGAGCCTGACCATGTGCGGGCGCGGACCGGCGAGGACGATCGCCGTGCCCGCAGGCTCCGCGCTGCGGCGGGCTCCGGTGAGCAGGGCCAGCCCGGACGCGTCGCAGAACGTCACCCCGGACAGGTCGATGACCACGTGGGGGCCCGCGTCCCGCAGGGCGACGTCCAGACGGCCGCGCAGGGCCGGCGCGGAGGAGATGTCGAGATCGCCGGTGATGGCGATGACGGTGTGCTCCGCGAACTGCTCGCGGTGCAGCCCGGCCTCGGGGGAGGCGGTGTCTGCGGTCTGCATGCTGGGGCTCCGATCAGGAGTGTGCGTGGCGCGCAGGCCATGGACGGGCCGGCGGCGGCGGGAGCCGGACGGGCTCGGCCGGGGCCGCGGCGGGCGCGTGACCGCGGCGGGCTCGGGGGCCTCGGCGGGCTCGGCGCTGAGAACGGGCGTCCGTGTTCGGGTCGGACGATGGAACGGCGTCATGGGCGCCGACCTGTCTGGCCTCGAAGGAGACCGAGTAGCGGGGAGACAGGGGGACGCCGGCTTGGCCGCCCGCATCGAGAACCCCTCGTCCACCAGGAGTCTACGCCTTTCCGTGAAGACGTGCGCCGTGGAGCGTACGGGCCCCCGATCCGGGCAGTGAACGCTCATGAGCGAAGTGTGGATCTCGGCGGCCGACGGCGGCGACATGATCCGTGCCGACGCCATCGTGATACTCCGGATGGACAGGACGGGCCGGCTGACCGTGCAGCTCCGCGACGAGGCGAAGGTCAACGTGACGCTGCTGGAGGGCTCCTCGGGCGGCGGCCGCCCGCCCGCCGACTTCCACCGCCGGCTGGTCCGGCTGATCGCCGAGCTCGCGGACTCCAGCGGCGCGCGCCTGGTCCGCGCCCAGCACGAGAACGGCGTCTGGAGCTGGACGAGCGAAGACCTCTAGTCCCCTCACCGGCGACGGCCGCACCCCGCTCCGCGTCTCCGGGGGCCGCCCGAGGCCGAGGCCGCTCCCGCCTGGTCTCCGCCCCTCCGCTAGCCGAAGGCGTCTCCATGGGCGACAGGAACCGGCAAGTTGTGATCTACGAAACTCTGTAGTGGCCGATGTAGATTTTCGAACCGACGTGGGGTAGTGTTCCTGTCATCGAAGAGAGACGGGTCCATGAGAACCGGCAGAGGACGAACTGCCGGAAGGTGTGGATGACGCCGACCGGACGTGCCGGGGCCGACGCAGTGAAAGGGGCCCTGGCAGCCGGTCGGGCCGGTGGCCGCAGAGCCGCCGGAAGCAGAAGAACACGGAAAACACGCAGTACACGCAGTACAGGTAGTGCACGCAGTACAGGTAGTGATGTCGAGGAAGGGAGGTTTCGGCGCCATCAGGATCGCCCGCAGCAGGCTCCAGTCACGCCGCGCGGGTACCGGAGTTCCACAGATTGGACGGTGGTCTACGGTCACGCATTCGCGATCCCCGCGTCCCGACGGGCATGTGGTCGGCCGACGCGGAAGACCGGCTCACTAGCGCCGGTGGATGGTGTTGTACCTCTGGGCCCCGGCGCCGCAGTCTGGCGCCGGGGCCCCTGTCGCGTCGCCGCCTGCCGATCCCACGGCAGTACGGAAGGTTCTGTGAAAGCACCCCAGCCGGCCCGGACCGGCGACCAGCCAGACCCGCTCGGACCGCAGGCGTCCACGCCGTTAGAGTCCGGCGGGCTCGAAGACAAGTTCGACGACGAGGACTACCCGGCCTACAGCATGGGCCGCGCCGCCGAGATGCTGGGCGTCACCCCGGCGTTCCTCCGCAGCCTGGACACCGCCCGGCTGATCGTCCCGCAGCGCTCGTCCGGCGGCCACCGCCGCTACTCCCGCTACCAGTTGCGCCTGGCACAGCGCGCCCGCGACCTGGTCGACCAGGGCACCCCGCTGGAGGCGGCCTGCCGCATCATCATCCTGGAAGACCAGCTGGCCGAGGCCCAGCGCATCAACGCCCGCCTGCGCCGGGAACGCGCCGCCCAACCCCCGCCCCAGGACCAGGCGTAGCAGCCGCGCCCTCGGGCCCCCGCGCGGCATGGCGCGGACGGGCCCGAGGACGGCGGCGTCCCGGCATCAGCCGGGCCGGAACGCGAACAGCTCTCCCGTGATGGTCGGTACCAGGACGGTCCCGTCGGGGGCGACGGTCGTGCCGACGGAGAAGAGGGTCGCCCCGGGCAGCCGCTCCCGGTCGAGTTCGGCGCCGGTCGCGGTGTCGACCACGACGAGGTCGTTGCCGAGCGCCGCCGAGACCGTCGCGTAGGCGACCCCTCCCGCGGCCTGGACGGGGATGCCGCGGTTCACCAGGCCCTCCTTCGTCCAGACCCGCTCGGCCCGGTCCCCGGCGTCCCTGATCGCCATCAGGGCGCCGTCCCCGCCGCCCGCCGGCATGATGAGGCCGTCGGGGGACAGCGACGAGCTGCCGCCGGCCGCGTAGCCGGTGTCATGGCTCCAGATCGTGTCGCCGGTCGCGGTGTCCAGCGCGTGGATTCCGCCCTCGTTGTCGCCGACGTAGAGGCGCGATCCGTCCGCGGACAGGTCCGGGCTCGTCGCGCTCCCGCCGGGCAGCGACTCGTTCCTCCACAACGGCCGGATCGACGGGTCGTCTCCCTCGGTCAGCTGCATCGCCCGTATGTCGGCGGCCGGGGCGCCCTTGTCCCAGAAGGTGAAGAAGATGCGTCCGGTGGCGAGATCGACCGCGAGCGTGTTGGAGGACGGGCATTCCGCCGTGCCCCGCATGCAGGCCCGTGTGTCGTCGGTGTCGGGCGCGCCTGGGATGAGCTCCACGGGCGGGAGGACGGGCTCGCCGGTCTCCCGATCCAGTACGTAGACGCGTCCGATGTGGGTGATGAAGACGAGGTTGCCCGCGGGGGTGAACTGCGCGGAGAGCGGCGTTCCGACGATGGGCGTCTCCCAGCGGAGGTTCCCGTCGGCGTCGAAGGAGTGCATCGCCTTGCCGTCAGCCAGGTAGATCCGCCCGTCCCGGTCGAGGAGGGCGGACGACGCGATGGCCTCGCGATCGACCTCACCGGAGCACCAGGCCGTCTTTCCGGTCGCCGTGTCGAGCGCGTGCAGGTGGCATCCCGTGCCGTTCGTCGTCACGTAGACCCGGCCGGCGGCATCGTTCGTCGCGCCCAGATAGATGCTGCCCGAGAAGCCGCGCTGCCACGCCGGGGTCAGGTTCCGCGCGCCGACCACCGGCGAGTAGTCGGTGTTCCCCGCGTCCGCGTGGGCGGTGGACCAGCCCGCCCCGTAAACCGAGGCGAGCCGGTCCATCCGGAGAGGCGGAGCAGGTGGCGATGACGCGGCCACGGAGGCCAGCAGCAGGACCGCCAGAGCCGCCCCGCCGACATGCTTGGCCGGCATGTCAGCAGCCCTTGGCGCCACTGCCGGCCGGGCAGGCGGGCTTGGTGGTGGAGACCGCGAGCGGGCGGACCGGGACGCCGTCGCTCCACGTCCCGAGCGAGGTCTGGCGCGCCGTGCCGCCCAGCGCGTAGTCGCAGTAGGTGCCGGACAGTCCGCAGTCGCGCAGGGCGTCACCCAGCTTCCAGAGGCCGTTCCAGTCGAGCGCGTCGAGGACGGACGCGCTGTTGTTGCTGCTCGGCACCCGGTGGTCGGCGGTGAGCGCCGGGGACCCGTGGGCGTCGCTGAACATCCACAGGTAGTTGCGGTTGCTCGCCGGCACGTGCCCGGTCAGGTCCCAGATCGCGTCGCAGCCGGTGCGGCCGACCGTCGTGTCCTCGTCCGCGACGACGCAGTCGATCCTGGTCGTGGACGGGATGCCCGCCAGGGACGCGTCGATGGACCTGTCGTAGGGCATGGCGAACATGATCGAGCTAGGGCGGGGGAGCGCCTCCGCCGACCAGCGGGCGGCGATGTTGGCGGCGGTCGGCCCGCCGTAGGAGTGGGCGACGAGCGTCATGCCCCCGGAGGTGTCGGGCTTGACGGGCGCGTCGGCGGGGAACCTGGCCAGCGCGTCCTTGATGGAGTAGATGGCGTTGGCCGCGAACTCCTTCGGCGGGGTCAGCGCGCTCGTCTGGAAGCGCGGGAAGACGACCACGTTGCCCTTGCGGGTGAGGTGGTCGATCCAGTCCTGGTAGTACTTCGGGTCGTCGGCGGTCCATCCGTGCAGGAAGGCGACCAGCGGCGCGGCCGAGGGCGCGGTTCCGCCGCCCTGCCAGCCTGAGGGGCCGAAGACCCAGTAGTCCTTGGTGTGGTCGGTGAAGGTGACGCTGCGGACGGTGGTGGCCGACCACCGGTAGTCCGCGCCCCCTGGGCCGGACGCGGGCTGCGGGGGCGGCGTGGGCGCCGCCGCGAGCGCGCCGGGAGTCGGCCCGACGAGCATGGCGACCGCGGTGATCAGGACGAGGATCGAACCTCTGATCGCCGCCGTCTTCGGGTTGGTTCCTCGTAGCGGATTCTCCATCTGACTGCCTCCTCGGGGGTGGGCCCGCCTGGAGGCCGGGGCCTTCCAGGCAGGACGAGATGGGCTCGGCGCGCCGTACGGCGTGCGAGCGCTCGGAGGGGAATCGGGCGTGGGATGCCGGATTGGGCGTGGTCGCAGTGGGCGGGGTCAGAGTGCGGGGGCGCGGCCCCGGTCGCGTTCGAAGGTCAGCCGCGCGCTGATCGTCAGCAGGCCCCCCAGCAGCAGCGGGACGGCCAGCCCGTACATGGCCGAGACCATGGAGCCGGTCGCGTCCGAGACCACCCCGACCACGAGCGGTCCGAAGGCGACGCCGAACGCGCCGAACACGTGCACGACGGCGAAGCCGAGACCGCGCGAGGTCGCGGCCAGCACGTCGGCGATGGAGGCGGTGAGGTTGGGGATCGCCATCGCCATGGCCGCCTTCGACAGCAGGAGGAGCACCGCGAGCGCCCAGACCGAGGGCATCGAGATCGCCGCGACGAGGAAGCCGCCCCCGACCACGATCCCGGTGCCTCCGGCCAGCAGCCGGCCGCCGCCGCGCCGGTCGTTCCAGCGGCGGCCGAGCCAGGTTCCGGCCGTCACGCCCGCCACGACTCCGACGACGGTCACCGCGCCGCTCACCGATGCCGCGAGGCCCTCGGCGACGCCGTGGTCGCGGTGGATCAGGCTGGGCGTCCAGTAGGAGATGCCGGAGAGCCCGAACGCCAGGGCCGCCAGAGCGGCCGAGAGCAGCGCGATCGTCGGGGTCCCCAGCACCTGCCGGAGCTGCCGGCGGAAGCGCGGATGCTCGCGCCGTCCGGTGGGGGCGGCGTCCGAACCGCCCTCCGGGGCAGGGGGCCGATCGTCCTCGCCCGCGATCGCGTCGAGCGGGTCCGGCGCGGTGCCGGGCGCCCCGTCGAGCGGGCGCGGGACGGTGCCGGCCGTCCGGTCGAGCAGGCCGCGCGGGGGTTCCGTCAAACGCGCGCATAGCGCCGCGACGACCAGGCCCGGAATGGCGGCGATGACGAAGGCGGCGCGCCAGCCGAAATGCTGGGCCAGCACCCCGCCCACCACCACACCGACGCCCGCGAGATAGGGGGTCAGCCCTCTCCAGCCATAGACCTTCGCCCGGCTCTGGGGAGGATAGAAATCGGCCAGGAGGCTGCCGGAGAGAGGGCCGTAGAAGCCTTCCGAACTCGCCAGCAGCAACCGGATCAGAAAGAACATCCCGAACCCGGTCGCAAGGCTGGAGGCGAGCGTGGCGACCGCCCAGCACAGCACGATGACGGTGAGGATGCGGGTGCGGCGGTACCGGTCGGTGAGGTATCCGGCCAGCGGTGTCAGGGTGATCGCGGCCAGCGCCCCGCCCAGCGGCAGCAGCCCCGCGGTGGTGTCGCTGAGGCCCCACTCGTCCTGGATGAAAGGGAGCACGCCGGGGAGCAATTGATGCTCGAAACGGTCGATGAACCCGGCCGTCGCGATGACCGCCAGGGGTTTCCAGCCGTAGGGCGCGCGGCCGTCCGGCGGACGGGGTGAACGCCGATTCGGCACCGGGCTCCCCGCTCGGCGGATGTCGAAGTAGTCCTTGATCATTTGCCTTTCCCATACTCCGCGGGCATGGCGATCAGGCACCCTCCGCCCCCGCCTTCGAGCCGGGCCGGTCCGCGCTCGGCAGCCGTTTCGGTGAGGTCCTTGCGATGAATAGTGGCGCATTTGCACTGGGAGTGCAATAGTCGGTTCCATGTCGAGATGCGAGCTCATGACCACGGGGCGGGCCGCGCGCCCCGGACGGGGGGCGGCGGGATGAGGCCGCCCCGCGCCCTCGGCCCGGCGGCCGTCGCGTCCGGAGCGTTCCTGCTCACCCTCGCGCCGCTCCTGCGCCTCCAGGTGGCGCCGCGGATCATCGTCGCGCCCGCGGACGTCTACCAGCGGACGACGCTGCACGCCGAGGACGCCACGTACCTGGACGGCAGGACCGGCACCGTCAGGCGCGGCGCCCGGATCACGGCCGTCAACACGCTCCGCGGCGACGTGCGCGCGAGCGACGGGAGGACCGCCGTCTGGGACTCCTTCACCTGGATCGGGGACGCCGACACCGGAACCGAGATCGACATCCAGTCGCAGCGGGTGGCCTTCGACCGCCGGACGGCGCGGCTGGTCAACGCGCGCGGCGCCGCGGTGGACGGCGACACGCGCGTCCGGCAGTCGGGAATCGGGCCCTTCTGGCCGATCGGCGTGCGTAAGCGCACCTACCACGTCTTCGACACCAAGACCCGGACGCGCCGGGCGATGGTCTTCGCCGGCGTCGAGCGCGTCCAGGGCGTCAGGGTCTACAAGTTCGTCCAGCGCACCGAACCGACGGTGGTCGGCCCGTCCCCCACCCGGGTCCCAGCGTCGCTGCTCGACCTGGACAAGCCCCGCCCCGGATTCCCCGGCTATGACGCCGAACGCGGCGACGTCGCGGTGGACAAGGTCTACGAGGGGACGGTCACGGCCTGGGTCGACCCGCGTACCGGAACCCGCATCGACCAGCGGCAGGAGAGCCGGACGCTGCTCCGCACCAAGGACGGGGTCGATCGGCTGGTCGTCGCCGACCTCGTCCTGAGGCTGTCCGACGCCGACCGGCGGGACCGGGCGATCCGGGCGGACCGGACGGCCCGCACGATCGTGCTGCTCCGGGTCGTGCTGCCGCTCGCCTCGGCCGGCCTCGGCGCGGCGCTCCTGGCGGCGGCCTGCTTCATGGCCCGAGCCGCGCGGCGCCCCCGCCCGGACGCCGCACCTCCGCTCCCGCGCGAGCCCGCACCCGAGCCCGGGAAGCACGCATGACGACGCGCACCGCACCGTTGCCCGTACGAAAGAGAGCACACCAGTGACCGAACCACCTCCCACGACGGACGGTTCCCGTCCCATCGAGAGCATCGCGGCCTGGCGGGAGCTCCTGGACACGCTCGCCGAAGCGGGCGAGATGGTGGCGGGACCGGCGGACGGCATGCCGGCCGTCGACGTGGCGGAGGGATTCGGCTACCTCCTCAACGTCCTGACCGACCAGTTCGAACGGGCGTCGCTGCGGCGCTCCCGGCATCCGGTCTTCCTCCCGGGCGTCACACCCGTGCGCAAGTTCTTCTTCGACAACCCCGACACCGACTACGACATCGCGGTGCTCGGCGGCGCCTCGCGGTACCGCATCCGAGGGAACCGCGGGACGTCCGCCTACCTCGCGTTCTGCGTGTACTCCGCGATGGGCCGGGACGGGACGACCCGGCTGGTCAACCTGTCCGACCGGGACATCCGCTTCTCGCCCGGCGGCGACTTCGAGGTGATCCTCTCGCCCGAGGAGGCGCCGGGCGACTGGCTCCGCGCCGACGCCGGGTCCCGGGCGGTGATCGCCCGGCAGTACTTCCTCGACCGGGACGCGGAGGTGCCCGCGCGGTACCGGATCGAGGCACTGGACGAGCCGGCCCCGGATCCGCCGCTGGACGATCACGGCTTCGCCCGCGCCGCGCGCACGACGGCGACGTTCGTCAAGGCGGCGGCGTCGCTGGCGGCGCAGCGGGCGGACGGGATGAGCGCGACGCCGAACCGCTTCGTCGCGACCGGCGAGCACGGTCCCTACCGCACGCCGGACAACGACTACGTGGTCTGCTGGTACTCGCTCGACGAAGGGGAGGCGCTCGTCATCGACGTGCGGCCTCCGGAATGCCGCTACTGGGGGGTCCACTTGGCGAACCGATGGGGACAGTCCCTGGACCACCGGACGCGGCGGACGTCGCTGAACGCCCGCACCGCGGCGTCCGGGCCGGAGGGGAACGTCCGAGTCGTCGTTTCCGGAACCGATCCCGGCGTGCCGAACTGGCTGGACACCGCCGGACATTCCGAGGGATGGGTCCTGTTCCGCTGGCTGCTCGCGGACGCCCCGGTCATGCCCACCGCCGAACGAGTCGGGCTCGCCGCCTTGCGGGACGTCCGGGGCGCCGTGCAGCACACCGGGAGCGCGGGATGATCCAGATGTCGGGAAGAACGAACCGCCTCTTCGGGGCAGCCCTCACCGCCGCGCTCCTCACCGGCGCGTGCTCGACCGGACTCGGCGGCGGCGACGCGGGAACACCTGCCGATCCGGCGACCAGGGGGGCCGATCCGTCTCCATGGGAGACGACGGCGCCCGCGGCCGCCGGCCTGGACGCGGCGAAGCTGGAGAACGTGGCGGCGGTGGCCAAGAAGGGAAAGTCGGACTGCCTGGCCGTCGCGCGCGACGGAAAGCTGGCCGGCGAGTGGTATTTCGCCGAGGGACGGCGGGAGAAGGCGCAGCCGGTATGGTCCGCCACCAAGTCGTTCACCAGCGTCCTCGTCGGGATCGCCCAGGACGACGGCGCCCTGAGCCTGGACGACAAGGCGTCGAAATGGATCGACGAGTGGAAGGGGACCCCCGCGGAGGAGGTGACGGTCCGCGACCTCCTCAGCAACGTCTCCGGCCGGGAATGGAGCTTCCAGACCGACTACCGGCGCCTGCTCCGGTCCCGGGACCGCACGAAGTTCGCCATCGGCCTGAAACAGCAGCACGAGCCCGGCGAGGTCTGGGTGTACAACAACTCCGCGATCCAGACGTTGCAGCGCGTCCTGCAAGAGGCCACCGGCAAGGACGTCACCCGCTTCGCCGAGGAGCGACTGTTCGACCCGCTGGGCATGAGCCGCACCGCCATGGGCACCGACCGCGCCGGCAACACGCAGACCTTCATGGGGATCACCTCCACCTGCCGTGACATGGCCCGGTTCGGGCAGCTGATGCTCCAGAACGGGAAATGGCAGGGCCGGCAGATCGTCTCCGCCGCCTATGTCGAAGCGGCCACCGGCCGCCCGTCGACGAAGCTGAACGCGGCCTACGGATACCTCTGGTGGCTCAACCGGCCCGGAACCATCCGGGGCCCGGTCGCGGCGACCGACCTCGGGGGAGCGCGGGCGCCGGAGGCCGCGCGCGGCCCCATGGTGCCGGGCGCTCCGCCCCGGATGTACTGGGCCCTCGGGCTCGGCAACCAGCTCATCCAGATCGATCCGGGAACCAGGACCGTCGTGGTGCGCCTCGGGAAGACCGAACCGCGGCCCAAGCCGCCGACGTTCGGCCCCGCCGAGGCGTCCAAGGTCGTCACCGACGCCGTGATCCGGTAGCCGCGGTGGCGAGTCGGCGGCCGCGGCGGCCGGCCGGCAGGCCCGGCGGCGAGCCTGCGGCCCCGATGGCGGAAGGCGCCGCCCCCGTGACCTGGGGGCGGCGCCTTCGCGCTGCGGGGGGCGGCGTTCAGCTCTTGGCGGCCGCGAGATAGATACCGCGCGTCATCAGCGACGTGGCCGAGTCGGCGAGCGCGGTGAAGATCTGGCGGTACGCGTCCGCGACCTCTCCGTCCTCCGGGGCGGCCTGGCGCGCCAGTTCGATGAGGCGCGCCGCGATGCGCGGCTCGGCGTCGTCCAGCGCGCGGCGGGCCCGGGCGGCGAGGCCGTGCGGACCGCCCGCGAGCTCCGCCAGCACCGAGGCGAGCCGGTCCGCCCGCGGCGGCTTGAGCGCGGCCGGGTCCCCGTCCCACCAGCCTCCGTAGAGGCGCCAGATGTTGCGGACGATGAACTCCGGCTCGTCGTACGCGGCGCGCAGGTAGGGCTTGGCGGCCAGCTTCTCCGGAACCCGCACGGCATGGATGATCTCGTCCAGGCGCGCGCCGCCGTTCATGAGCTCCAGGGTCTGGGAGACCAGCGACTCCAGGTACTCCGCCACATCGGTCAGCGCCGTGCGTACGCGGTCCTTCCCGGCGACGGGGGCGCCGTGTCCCGGGATCAGCAGCGACGCGTCCAGTTCGGCCATGGCCCGCAGCGCGGCCGCCCACTCGGCCGGATACCGCTGGACCTTCTGCGGATTGCCGCAGTTGGGGGAGTTCCAGATGAACAGGTCGCCGGCCAGGATGATGTTCCGCTCGGGGACGTACGCCCAGGTGTGGTCGTCGGTCTCGCCGCGCGCGTGGCGCAACTCGAAGGTGAGGTCGCCGACGCGCAGCAGGTGTTCGTCCCGATAGGTGATCTCGGGGTAGCGGAAATCCTCCGGCCAGCGGAATCTCGGGTTCGCGAACTGCCGCGCGTTGACCGCCCGGTTGTAGTCCCTGGTCAGCGCGTAGCGTTCGAACCTGGCCTTGACGGCCTCGTGCGCGATGACGACGGGACGCTCCCCGTCGCCGCGGTCGGCCTCCTCGTCGAAGGGGCCGACGCCGAAGACATGGTCGATGTGGCCGTGCGAGTAGACGGCATAGCGGACCGGGTCGGGGCACCAGTCCCGAATGGCCTGATAGTTGCTCCTGGCCGTGTTCGGCGCCCCGGTGTCGAAGAGCACCAGCCCTTCGCTCGTCCGAAAGGCGGTGACGTTCGCGAACGCGGGCACCACGGCGACCCCGCCGGCGATTTCAAAGGCCACTCCCGTGGGGACGTCGCCGTTGAAGAACCCTTCCATCCCGACCTCGCCGTGCCACATCCGCTCCGCATATCGCATCAGCATGGACCCACTATTGCACTCAGAGTGCAAAGTTGCCAGTGCGCGCACGGAAAAGCGCCGGAACGCGTACGCGCAGGCGGAGGGAACCCGAGGAGCGAGTTGACGGCCCGGGGCGGAGGTCAGGCCGGGGGGCGGAGGTCAGGCGGGGATCAGTGTGGTGAGCAGCTCGCGGAAGCAGCGGCGCCTGTCCTCCAGGCTCAGCCGCCGCAGGTGGTACCAGGCGCCCCAGCTGACGGCGGCGTCCACGATGTCGGGAAGCAGCGGGTCGCGTCCGGCGAACTCGGCCGCGAACAGCTCGCGGAGCATTCCCCGCAGCCACTCGTCGCCCTCGTTGATCAGCCCGGCCACCACCCCCGAGGTGGAGGCCGCGATGGAGACGCGCCGGACCGGCGTCATGGTCTCGTAGATCCGTTCGAGCCGGCCGGCGAACCGCTCGATGCGCTCGGGGAGCGGGAGGTCGGGGCTGATCGGCTCGACCGTGGCGAGCAGCCGTTCGGCCTGCCGCTGCCCGGCCTCCACGTACAGCTCGTCCAGATCGGAGAAGTGAACGAAGACGCTGCGGCGGGACACTCCGGCCCGGGTGGCGATGCTGGCAGCGGTCGGCACCCGGCCGGACTCGCGCAGAAGATCGAGGAGGGCCTCGGTGATCGCCCTCCGGGTCTGCTCCGGGCCACGCGAACGCTGAGTTGAGTGGGCCGTCCCCATGACACCGCCAGTAGAGCAGGCCCCCGTCCCCCAGTGCAAGCGCGTGCTCGCGCTCCGCCGCGTGCGCCGACCGCCCGGGATCAGTCGAGAATCGCGGTGGCCTCGACCTCGACGAGCACGTCGTCCTCGAAGAGGTGCTCGACGCCGATGAGGGACGCCGGCGGCATGGGCAGCCGGAGCCCGATCTCCTCGGCGACGCCCTCCACGCCGGCCATGAAGTCACCGATCTTCTCCGGGCTCCAGCGGGTCACGTAGAACGTCAGGCGCAGCACGTCCGCGAACGACGCGCCCGCTCCCGCCAGCCCGAGGGCGGTGTTCCGCAGGGCCTGGGCGACCTGCCCGGCGAGGTCGCCGGGCGCCACCGGCGTCCCGTCGGCCAGGCGCGCGATCTGCCCGCTGACGTGCACATGCCTCGCCCCCGTCCCGACGGCCACGTGGTGGTACGGGGTCGGCCGCATCATGCCCTCGGGCGAGAGGTACTGGACGGTCATGGTTCTCTCCTTCGTCGTTTCAGGTATCTGTAAGCTACTTAGTAACCAAAAGGCACTTCAACGAGACCAGGTTTCGGCATGGATACCGACGACGAACTGCGCATCGACGCGCCGCACCGCGAGCTGCTCGACCAGGTGCTCGACAAGTGGTCGCTCAGCGTCCTCAACGAGCTCTGCGAGCGCCCCTGCCGCTTCAACGAGCTGCGCCGGGCCGTCCCCGCGGTCACCCAGAAGTCGCTGACCGCGACCCTCCGGCGGCTGGAGCGCAACGGGGTGGTCGAACGCGAGGTCCTCTCCACGCGCCCGGTGGCGGTCAGGTACCGGATCACGCCGCTCGGCAAGACCCTCCGGCATCCCGTCGACGTGCTGCTGGCGTGGGCCTCGGAGCACATGGCCGAGATCGAACGCGCCCGCGACGCCTTCGACGAGAGGGAGGACGAGGCGGGCACCTGAGAGGCCGGCGGCAGGACACCCGAGCTGAATCAGGAATTTGCGGTCCGTTTCCAAACCGTGCATGGTGAAGTGTCTCGCCGACCTGCTCCTTTATTTCTTTTGCCTTGGAGAGAACCACCTCACATTGACCGATACCCCGGCCTTGGGACACGTCGAGGAGGGTCCCTATGAAAACCCTCTGAAACGCTCGGCGAAGGTAGTGGCGCACCCGGCCCCCCGCTAGCTTGTGCTGATCAACGATCTCCCGGAAGGCCCACCATGCCGAACACCCTCCTGGGTCTGCCCCTCCACCCGTTCGTCGTCCATATCGTGGTCTTTCTGGTTCCGCTGACCGTGCTGGCCGCCATGCTGGCGGCCCTCTGGCCGAAGGTGCGGCGGCTGCTGGGGCCGTGGATTCTCGGCGTCGCGACGATCGCCGTCCTGACGATCCCCGTGGCCACCGAAAGCGGCGAGCACCTGGAAGACCAGGTCGGCCGATCCTCCCTCGTGGAAAAGCACGCGGAACTGGGCGACACCCTGCTCCCCCTGGCGGCCGGGCTCTGGGTGGCCCTCGCCCTCCTCATCGGCGTCGGCCTCTACGCCCGGCGGAACGCGGACCGGCCGCCGCGCTGGACCGGGGCGGTGACGGTGGTGGCCATCGTCCTCACGGTGGGCACGTCGGTCGCGACGGGCGTCCAGGTGGCCCGGATCGGGCACAGCGGCGCCAAGGCGGTCTGGCACGATGCGGGCACCGGGAGCAAGGACTCCGACGGAGACTAGACGCCGTGACCGCCCGCCCGCGCAGGGTCCCGTCCGCGGCCGCCGGCCTGGCCGCCGCGGTCCTGCTGGCGGGCGCCTGCGGCGGGAACGGGCACGCACCCGGCGCGGGGACGCCGGGCCGGTCGCGGAGCATCACGCCGGCGCCGTCCGGGGGCGCGGCGGCGGGCTTCGCGGCCTTCGGCGACTTCGGGACGGGGGGCGCGCGGCAGCGCGAGGTCGCGGACGCCATGCTGCGGTGGGCGGCGGCCGGCCACCGCATCGACGCGCTGGTGGGCACCGGGGACAACGTCTACCCCGACGGCGACCCCGCCCTGTTCCGGACGAGGCTCGACGCGCCCTACGCGGCGCTCCGCGCGACCCGCCCGATGTGGATCACGCTCGGCAACCACGATGTCCGCGACGGCCGCGGCGCCGACCAGCTCCGCCATCTCGGACTGCCCGCCCTGCCGTACGAGAGGAGGCTGCCGGGCCTCCAGTTCCTCTTCATGGACGCCGACCACCCCGACGCGTCCCAGAGCGCCTGGCTCGAATCGCGTCTGGCCGAGCCCGGCCCGCGGTTCCGCGTCGTGGTCTTCCACCAGCCGGCCTGGTCGTGCTCCCAGCACGGGTCGACCCCCGCGGTCGACGAGCGGTGGGTGCCGATCCTGGAGCGCCACCGGGTGGCGCTGGTGCTCAACGGCCACGACCACAACTACCAGAGGTTCGTCTCCGCCAAGGGGGTCACCTACGTGGTGACCGGTGGCGGCGGGCAGCACCTCTACGACCTGCGCACCGGCTGCGCCACGCCCCCGCGGGTCGCCGCCGCCAAGCGCTACCACTTCACCGCGGTCGAACTCCGCGCCGGCGCCCTCCAGCTCACCGCCGTGGCCGCCGACGGCGAGGTCATCGACCGGGCGACGATCCGTCCGGCCGGGTAGGGCTCGGCGGATCGGCGAGGTCGGCAAGGGGATCGCAAACGGAACCCCAATTTCCATGCGGCACCCGTTGCAATCCGTCTGCCCGGGAAGGAGTGCTGGACGTGGGGCCGCGGCACCCTAGGAAGACCTCCCGCGAACTCGGACGCGAAACTATGGACGCGCACACCAGCTCAGGAGGCGGCGAAGAGGAGACGGACCCTCCCGTCGCCATGGCCGGTGCGGCCGATGACGCGGGCTTCCTCGACCTGGCGTTCACCCAGTCGGGCTTCGCCATGTCGATCCACGACAGCGATCTGCGGATCGTCAGGGTCAACGACCTCATGTGCCGGAGGATCAACGTCTCGGAAGACGAACTGCGCGGCCGCCTCCTCACCGACGTCCTGCCCGGGCCCTTCTGGAGGCTGATGGAGCAGCACGTCCGCCACGTCCTCGACACGGGAGAGTCCGTGCACGAGGAGTACTACCGGCGGGTTCCCAGCCAGACCCGCGAGCGCAACTGGTCGGTCTTCCTGTTCCCCCTGAAGGACGAGGAGGGCCGGACTCAGGCCGTGGGGGTGGGCCTGCTCGACAGGACCGAGCAGTACCGCGCGCGGCAGCGGCTGACCATGCTGAGCGAGGCCAGCGCCCGTATCGGCACCACCCTGGACGTCACCAGGACCGCCCAGGAGCTGGCCGACCTGGTGGTGCCCCGTTTCGCCGATCTCATCCTCGTCGACATGCTCGAAGGGGTCCTCGTCGGCGACGAACCGGGCCCGGGGCCGCTGACCGGCCGGATCGCGTTGCGCAGCGTGGCGTACCGGGCCGCCTTCGGCACCGAACCCGAGGCGAGGCCGGGCGGCCTCGACCTGCGTCCCGAACCGTGGCCGCCGGCGCGGTGCCTGGCCACCGGCAAGGCGGTCCTGATGAGCGTCGACGATCCCGAGGTCGTCGAGGCGACTTCCCGCAACCCCGCGTGGGCGGAGGCCATCGACAGGTACCGGCTCCGCTCGGTCCTGTCCGTCCCGATACGCGCCCGCGGCGTCACGCTCGGCGTCGCCGCGTTCGTCCGCGGCGAGGCCGCGGAGCCCTTCGAGCAGGACGACGTGCTGCTGGGCGAGGAACTCACCGCCCGGGCGGCCGTGTCCATCGACAACGCCCGCCGCTACACCCGCGAACGCACCACCGCCCTGGCACTCCAGCGCAGCCTGCTCCCGCACGGCCTTCCCGAGCAGTCGGCCGTGGAGGCCGCCACCCGCTACCTGCCCGCCAGGTCGAACCTCGGCGTGGGCGGGGACTGGTTCGACGTCATCCCGCTGTCCAGCGCGCGGGTGGCCCTCGTCGTCGGCGACGTCGTCGGCCACGGCATCCGCGCCTCCGCCACCATGGGCCGGCTGCGGACCGCCGTGCGCACCCTCGTCGACGTCGACCCGTCCCCCGACGAGCTCCTCACCCGGCTCGACGACCTCGTCAGCCGGTTCTCCGCCGAGGAGGCCACCGGCGATCACGATGAGGCGGAGGACCAGGTCGGCGCCACCTGCCTCTACGCCGTCTACGACCCGATCTCCCGCCGGTGCACGCTCGCGCGCGCCGGGCACCCGCCGCCCGCGCTCCTCACCCCGGAGGGCTCGGTCGACTTCCTCGACCTGCCCGTCGGCCTGCCCCTCGGCGTCGGCGCCCTGCCCTACGAGAGCACGGAGGTCGAACTGCCCGAGGGCAGCATCCTCGCCTTCTACACCGACGGCCTCGTCGAGTCCCGCGACCACGACCCCGACACCGGGCTCGAACGCCTGCGGCAGGCGCTGAGCCGCCGGTCCGCGTCCCTGGACGAGACATGCGACGGCGTCTTCAAGGCCGCCCTGCCGGACTTCCCCGTGGACGACGCCGCGCTGCTCATCGCCCGCACCAACGCCCTGAGCGAGGACCAGTACGCCTCCTGGGAGCTGCCGGCCACCCCGGCAGTCGTCGCCGAGACCCGCGACCAGGTGAGCGAGCGGCTCGCGCGCTGGGGCCTCGACGAGGCCGCCTACGTCACCGAGCTCATCGTCAGCGAGCTCGTGACCAACGCGATCCGTTATGCCAGCGGCCCGATCCAGCTGCGCCTCATCCGGGACCGGACGCTCATCTGCGAGGTCTCCGACGGCAGCAGCACCGCCCCGCACCTGCGCCGCGCCCGCCTCCTCGACGAGGGAGGACGCGGCCTCCTGCTCGTCGCCCAGCTCACCCAGCGCTGGGGAACCCGCCAGACCCCCCGCGGCAAGACCATCTGGACCGAGCAGCCCCTCACCGGCGCCGACTTCAGCGGCATCCTCGACCAGTTCGACGACCTGGAGTGAAAACCGCCGGGGCGGTCCGTCTTAGCGCTAGACGACTCCCGGAGCGTGCTCGTGGCCCAGCTCGGCGGACAGCTCGCGGGCGACCGCCAGCGTGCGGCGTCCGGCCTCGTCGAGATGGGGGCCAAGGCGCGCCTTGGGCGCCGACACGTTGATCGCGGCCACGATGGTGCCGCGGAAGTCCCGCACGGGGGCGGAGACGCCGACGAGCCCCGCCTCGAACTCCTCGTCCACGGACGCGTAGCCGCGCCTGCGGATGGCCGCGACCTCGCGCAGCAGGTCGTCGGCGGCCTGGATCCGCAGCCTGGCCTGCGCATGGCCAGGCTCGTCGAGCCAGGAGGCCGCCCAGGAGCGCAGCGTGTCGGGCGCCCAGTCGGAGACCAGGACGCGCCCGGCCGAGGTCATGAGCACCGGTACCGTCACGCCCTCCCAGCCCAGCCCCCGGAAGGCGTGGGACGGCGACACCGACAGCAGCGTCAGGACCGCGGAGCCGCGCAGCACGCACAGGTGGGTGGTCTCGTTGAGGCCCGCGACCAGGCGGCGAAGGTAGGGCCCGGCCGTACGCGTCAGACGCGCCTCGGTGGTGCGGGCCGCGAGTGAGTACAGCCGCCAGCCGAGGCGGAACTCCAGCGAGTCGGGGTCGCGGTCGACCAGGGCCTCGGCCTCCATGACCTTGAGGGCGCGCGAGACCTGGCTCTTCTCCCGGTCCAGCAGCCGGGCGATCCGGCTGACGCCGAGACCGCGCGCGGCGTGCTCGGGTTGGGCGAGCAGGTCGAGTATCTCCAGGTCACGCCGGAGTCCGGTGGACGGGGCCGGGTCCCGAGAGGGCGTCGTGTGCGGGGGGAGGGCCAAGGGGGTTCTCCGATCGAGATCTTTGTTGCGGCTGGCGCAACAAGTATTGCAGCAAAATGAACACCGTCCTACGGTCATGCCAGCGAGCCGGAGAGACCCGGCCGAAACCTCCCTCGGAAGGACAGGAGGTAGCGCATGACGTTCGGCGAATACGTGTCGTCCCGCGGGGACGAGCTGGCCCGGGCGGCCGGCCAGCACGCGCTCGTCGTCGCGACGTCGATCCTCGTCGCCACCGTGATCGGCGTCGGAATCGGCGTGCTGACCTACCGCCGGCCCCGGCTGGCCGCGCTGTCGGTCGGCACCGCGGGCGGCTTCCTGACGATCCCCTCGTTCGCGCTGCTCGGCCTGCTCATCCCGTTCCTGGGACTGGGCTGGAAGCCGACCCTGGTGGCGCTGGTGCTGTACTCGCTGCTCCCGATCGTGCGCAACACGATCGTCGGGCTGCGCTCGGTCGACCCGGCCGTGGTGGAGGCGGGCCGAGGGATGGGGATGAGCGCGGCCCGGGTGATGGCCAAGGTCCAGTTGCCGCTGGCCTGGCCGGTCGTCCTGGCCGGGATCCGCGTGTCCACCCAGATGATCCTCGGTATCGCCGCGATCGCCGCCTACGTCGCCGGCCCCGGGCTCGGCAACCAGATCTTCGACGGGCTCGCCCGGCTCGGCTCGGTGAACTCGCTGAACGCCGCGCTCGCGGGAACCCTGGGCGTGGTCGTCCTGGCCCTCGCCTTCGACCTCTTCTACCTCGTCGTACGCCTACTCACCACCCCGAGGGGGCTTCGTGCTTGACAGCGGCAACGGTGGCGCCCGCATCGAACTGGACGGGCTCACCAAGCGGTACCCCGGCCAGGACGATCCAGCGGTCGACAACGTCACGATGGTCGTCCCGGCGGGCGAGCTGGTCGCCTTCGTCGGCCCGTCCGGCTGCGGCAAGACCACCACCATGAAGATGATCAACCGGCTGATCGAGCCGACCTCCGGCTCGGTCCGGATCGGCGGCGAGGACGTGCTGGGGATGCCGCCCGACCGGCTGCGCCGCCGGATCGGGTACGTCATCCAGCAGATCGGCCTGTTCCCGCATCTGACCATCGCGGACAACGTGGCGCTGGTGCCCGGCCTCCTGGGCTGGTCGAAGCCCAAGGTGCGGGCACGGGTGGAGGAACTGCTGGACCTGGTCGGTCTGGACCCCGCCCGGTACGCCCGCCGGTACCCGCGCGAGCTGTCGGGCGGCCAGCAGCAGCGCGTCGGCGTCGCGCGGGCGCTGGCCGCCGACCCGCCGGTCATGCTCATGGACGAGCCGTTCGGCGCCACCGACCCGATCACCCGCGAGCGGCTGCAGAACGAGTTCCTGCGGCTGCAGCGCGAACTGCGCAAGACGATCATCTTCGTGACGCACGACTTCGACGAGGCCGTGAAGCTCGGCGACCGGATCGCGGTGTTCCGCGAGCGCTCCCGCATCGCGCAGTACGACACCCCGGCGCGCATCCTGGCCGACCCCGCCGACGACTACGTGGCCGGCTTCATCGGCGGCGACACCACGCTCAAGCGGCTCGCGCTGGTCAGCGTCGGCGAGTTCGCCGGGAACGGCGCCGCTCTCCCGCCGGCCGGGACCCCGTCCGAGAACCCGGCCGGAGCGCTTCCCGAGGTCGGTGCCACCGCGACGCTCCGCGAGGCGCTCGACATCATGATCGCGAACGGTACGCGGCAGGTGGCCTGCGCGGGCCGCGTCCTGTCGTACGAGGAGATCTGCGCGGCGGTCGCACCGGCACGCGAGGACGAGGCGGTGCCCGGTGCTCGCTGAGTCGGCCGGCACGGCCGCCGTCGCCCGCGCCCCGCGGCGGGGCGCCGGGGTGCGGAGGGCCGCGCCGCGGTTCCTGCTCACCCCGCTCCTGCTGGCGGCGGTGCTCGGAGTCCTCTACCTGTGGGTGTCGAACCTCTCCCTGGACTCGATCGAGCGGCGCACGCTGAACGCCGGCTACATCGCCGCCCGGGTCGGCGAGCATCTGCGTCTCACCGGCATGGCGGTGCTGCTGGTCGTACTGATCGCGATCCCGCTGGGGATCGCCCTGTCCCGCCCGGCGGCGCGCTGGCTGAGCCCGCTCGTGCTCGGCCTGGCCAATCTCGGGCAGGCCACCCCCGCGATCGGCCTGCTGGTCCTGCTGACCATCAAGTTCGGGGTGGGGTTCCGGATCGCGCTGATCGGCCTGGTGGCCTACGCCGTGCTGCCGGTGCTCCGCAACACGATCGTGGGCGTCCAGCAGGTCGACCAGACCCTGATCGAGGCCGCCCGCGGGATGGGCATGACCCGCGCCCAGGTCCTCCGCCGGGTCGAGCTCAAGCTCGCGATCCCGGTGATCCTGGCCGGCCTGCGCACCTCGCTGGTGATGGCCGTGGGCGTGGCGACGCTGGCCACCTTCGTCAACGCGGGCGGCCTCGGCGACATCATCGTCAACGGCATCAAGCTGGACCGGACGCCCGTCCTCGTCACCGGCAGCATCCTGACCGCCGCCATCGCGTTCCTGGTCGACTGGGCCGGCGGCGTCGCCGAGGACCTGCTGCGTCCCGGAGGCGTCTGAGACCCCGCACCGCGAGGGGCGCCCGGACGCGGCGCCCGGAACTTCCACCCTTCACCCCACCCCCCCATCACCCCTCGGGAGTTCGTGATGTCCAAAATCAGCAGGATGCGGGGCCTCACCGTCCCCGCGGCCGCGGCCGCGCTCGCGGTCACCGCGCTGGCCGGCTGCGGCTCGTCGGCGGAGGTCGAGCAGGGCAGCCTCGGGCAGGAGCTCAAGGGCGCGACCTTCACGGTCGGCTCCAAGGACTTCTCCGAGTCGATCGTGCTCGGCAAGATCACCATCGCGCTGCTGCGCGCCCACGGCGCCACCGTCAACGACAAGACCAACATCAAGGGCTCGACCAACACCCGTACCGCGCTGACCTCCAAGAACATCGACATGTACTGGGAGTACACCGGCACCGGCTGGGTGACCTACCTCAAGCACACCGAACCGATCCCCGACTCCGGCCGCCAGTACGAGGCGGTCGCCCGCGAGGACCTGGAGAAGAACGGGATCGTCTGGACGAAGCCCGCGCCGCTCAACAACACCTACGCCTTCGCCGTCCAGAAGGACAAGGCCGCGGCGCTCGGCGTCACGAAGCTCTCCGACCTGGCGGCCCTGGCCCGGTCGAAGCCGGCCGACGCCACCTTCTGCATCGAGAGCGAGTTCTCCACCCGCGACGACGGATGGCCCGGCATGTCCAAGGCCTACGGCCTCGACGTGCCGAAGGGCGGCGTCAAGTCGGTCGACACCGGAGTGATCTACAGCGAGACCAAGAAGGGGAAGACCTGCACCTTCGGCGAGGTCTTCGCCACCGACGGCCGGATCGCCTCCATGGGCCTGACCGTCCTCCAGGACGACAAGCGCTTCTTCCCCGTCTACAACGCGGCGCTGACCCTGCGGAAGGAGACCGCCGCCAAGTACCCGCAGATCCAGCAGTACCTCGACCCGGTCGCCGCCAAGCTCACCGACGACGTGATGCGCAAGCTCAACGCCCAGGTCGACGCGGAGGGGCTGGAGCCCGAGAAGGCCGCCAACGACTGGCTCGACGAGCAGGGGTTCCTCAAGTGACGAGCACGGACGCCCCCGACCGCGCCCCCGACCGCGCGCCCCGCCCGGCGACGGCCGTGCAGATCGGCGAGAGCTTCGTCGGGGAGGGCGCCGAGGCCGCCCACATCAACACCGTCCTCGGGCATCGCTCCGGACCGGCGGGAACCGCCTGGGCCACGGCCCTCGCCACCCCCCGCGCCGGCCACGTCCCCTTTGTCGCCGTGCTGAAGCCCGGGGTGCCGGCCAAGCCCATGACGCTGTTCGTGAACAAGGCCGCCACCGACACCGTCGCCCACGCCGAGTTGACGTGGGGAGCGGCCCAGGCGGGCGTGGCGGCGGGGGTCATGGACGCGGTGGCCGAGCAGGTCGTCCCCGCCGAGGCGGTCGACGACCTGGTGCTGGTCGCCGCCGTCTGGGTCAACCCGGAGGCCGCCGACGCCGACCTGGTCTACGCCAACAACCGCGCCGCCACCGGGGCGGCGCTGCGCGCGGGAGCGGCCGGGCTGCCGGGCGTCGAGGAGGCCCTCGAAGCCCGGCACTCGCCCGCCAACCCGTTCTACACACCCTCGGGGGACGAGTGAAGATCACCGGTATCCGGCTCGACCGGATGCGACTGCCGCTGGACCCGCCGTTCTACGCGGCCTGGGACCCCGTCCCGCGCGGTCATTTCGACGCCACCCTGGTCACCGTCGAGACCGACGAGGGCGTGGTGGGCTACGGCTCCGGCGACACGATGGACGGCTTCGAAGGCCACGAGCACCTGTTCGTCGGCCGGGACCCGCTGGCCATCGTCAACCACGTCAAGACGCTGGAGACGATCAACTTCCACGCGGGCCGCTACTGGCCGGTGGAGGCCGCGCTGTGGGACGTGATCGGCAAGGTCAGCGGCCTTCCGGTGGCAGCGCTCTTCGGCGGGGCCACGGACCGGCTGCCCGCGTACGCCTCGTTCGGCGAGCTGCGCCCCCCGGCCGCACGCGCCGAGGCCGCGCTGGCGGCCAAGGAGGCCGGTTTCCGCGCCATGAAGATCAGGGTGGCCCGGGAGCGCCTGGCGGAGGGGATCGCCGCCGTCCGCGCCGCCCGCGAGGCGGTCGGGGACGAGATCGCGCTCATGGTGGACCTCAACCAGTCGTGGCGGATGTCCGGCGACATCGCACCGGCGCTCGACCTGGCGTCGGTGCGCCGGGTGGCCGCCGAGCTGGCGGAGCTGGACGTGCAGTGGCTGGAGGAGCCGCTGCCGCAGTACGACATCGAGGGCGTGCGGACCGTGCGGGCGCAGACGGGCGTCCGCGTCGCCGGCGGCGAGATGGTGCGCACCATGCCGGAGCTGCTGCACCTGCTGGAGGCCGACGCGCTGGACGTCTACCAGCCCGACGTCGTCCTGTCGGTCGGGATGCTGCGCGCCCGCACCCTCGCCGAACTGGCCTTCGCGCGGCACCGCTGGTTCACCCCCCACACCTGGAGCAACGGGCTGGGGGTCCTGGCGAACCTGCACGTCGTGGCCGGTGTCGGCGGCGGGCCGTTCGTCGAGTTCCCCTATGACCCGCCGGGCTGGACGCCCGAGCGGCGGGACTTCTTCCTGACCGAACCGGTCGGCGTCGACGGCGACGGCCGCATGAGGGTCCCCGGCGCGCCCGGGCTCGGGGCCGAGATCGACCACGCCGCGGTGCGCCGGCTGGCCCGCGGCTGAGAGGGGAACGACCGTGACAGCGCACGAGCACACGTACGGGACCTGGCAGGAGCGGGCGGCGAACCCGCCCCTGCGGCGGGAGCTGTTCATCGACGGCGCGTTCACGCCGGCCGCCGACGGCGGGACCTTCACCAAGACGGGTCCCCGCGACGGGCGCGAGCTCGCGCGGATCGCCGCCGCGGGCGAGGAGGACGTGGACCGCGCGGTGCGGGCCGCCCGGCGCGCGTTCGAGGACGGCCGCTGGGCGGGCGCGAGCCCGCGCCACCGCAAGGAGGTCCTGCTGCGGTTCGCCGAGCTGATCCGCGCGAACCTGGAGGAGCTGGCCCTGCTGGAGACCCTCGACGTGGGCAAGCCCATCGGCGAGTCCCTGCGGGTGGACGTGCCGGGCGCCGCCGCCTGCGTCCAGTGGTACGCCGAGGCGATCGACAAGCGCTACGGCGAGATCGCCCCGACCGGCGCCGACGCCCTCGCGCTGATCACGCGGGAGCCGCTCGGGGTGGTCGGTGCGGTCGTCCCCTGGAACTACCCGCTGCTCATCACCTCCTGGAAGATCGCCCCGGCGCTCGCGATGGGCAACTCGGTGGTGCTCAAGCCGGCCGAGCAGTCCAGCCAGACCGCGCTGGCGCTGGCCGAGCTCGCGGCCGAGGCGGGGGTGCCCGACGGCGTCCTCAACGTCGTCCCGGGGCTCGGACCGGTGGCGGGGGCGGCGCTCGGCCGCCATCCGGAGGTGGACAAGATCGCCTTCACCGGCTCCACGGCGACCGGGCACCGGTTCCTGGAGTACGCGGCGCACTCCAACGGCAAGCAGGTGGCGCTGGAGATGGGCGGCAAGTCGCCGCAGATCGTCCTCGCCGACGCCGAGGACCTGGACGCGGCGGCCTCCGCCGTCGCCTGGGGGATCTTCTACAACGCCGGGCAGACCTGCAACGCCGGGTCGAGGCTGCTGGCCGACACCCGGATCATGGACGACCTGCTGGCCCGCGTCACCAAGATTGCCGAGGGGATCCGGGTCGGCGACCCGCTCGACCCGGCCACGCAGATGGGCGCGATGGTCGACCGGGCGCAGCTGGACAAGGTCGTCGGGTACGTCGCGCTCGGCCGGGAGGAGGGCGGCCGGCTCGTCACCGGCGGCGACCGCGTCCGTGCGGAGTCCGGGGGCTACTTCGTCGCCCCGACCGTGCTGCGCGATGTCGACAACGACTGCCGCGTCGCGCAGGAGGAGATCTTCGGACCGGTGCTGACGGCCACGGAGATCGGCTCGGCGGAGGAGGCCGTCCGGCTGGCGAACCGGACCCGCTACGGGCTGGCCGCGAGCGTGTGGACCGGCCGCCTGTCCACGGCGCACCGGGTCGCCCGCGCCCTGCGCGCCGGGACCGTGTGGGTCAACACCTTCGACGCGAGCGACGTGATCACGCCGTTCGGCGGGTTCAAGGACTCCGGCAGCGGCCGGGACAAGTCCCTGCATGCGCTGGACGCCTACTCCGCCCTCAAGACCACCTGGATCAACATGAACGAGCAGCCCGCGGGGGACGCATGAGACTGGGATTCATCGGCCTGGGGAACATGGGCGGCCCCATGTGCCGCAACCTCCTGGCCGCCGGATACGACGTGGCGGTGCACGACGCGCGGCGCGAGGCCGCCGCCGAGGCCGAGCGGATGGGCGCCGTCTGGACGGCCGCCCCCGCCGAGGCGGGCGCGGGCCGCGACGTGGTGATCACGATGCTGCCCACGCCCCGGCACGTCGAGTCCGTGCTGCTGGGCCCCGGCGGACTGCTCGGCGCCCTCGGCGAGGGCGCTGTGTGGGTGGACATGTCCACCTCGGTGCCCGAGGTGGCCGACCGGGTCCGCAAGGCCGCCGCGGGGCGCGGAGTGCACGTGCTCGACGCCCCCGTCTCCGGGATGGCGGCCGGGGCCCGCACCGGAACGCTCCAGATCTTCGTGGGCGGCGACCGCGAGGTGTACGAGCGGGTCCGGCCCGTGTTCGACGTCCTCGGCGACCCCGAACGCGTCATGCGGGTGGGCGGCCACGGCGCCGGCTACACCGTCAAGCTGATGATCAACCTGCTGTGGTTCGCGCATCTCGTCGCCACCAGCGAGGTGCTGTCCATCGGCACCAGCGCCGGCGTCGAGGTCGGCGTGCTGCGCGACGCGCTGCTCGCCAGCCCCGCCGCCAGCAACTTCCTGGACCGCGACATGCTGTCGGTGCTGCGCGACGGCGACTACGACGACTCCTTCGCCATCGCGCTGGCCTGCAAGGACCTCGGTCTCGCCAACGACCTGGCGCGCGAGGTGAAGGTCCCGGCCGAGCTGGCGGCCCTCGTCGAGCAGGTCTACCGGCGGGCGCGCCGCAGCTACGGCGACCTCGCCGGCGAGATGACGCCCGTCAAGCTCTGGGAGGACCTGATGGAGGTCCCCCTGCGGCTCGCACCCCAGGGAGCATGACCATGAACGAACTCGCCCTCACTCCGATGCCCGCGGCCCACCTGGGGCCCGGCAAGGTCCGCGCCCTCGGCGAACTCGCCGGGTCGCGCCGAGTCCTCGTGGTGACCGACGCCGGCATCGCCGCCACCCCCGTGCTCGACGCCGTACGGAACGCGCTCCCGGACGGGGACGTCGCGGTCTTCGCCGGCGTGCACTCCAACCCGACCACCGATGACATCGGCGCGGGCGCGGTCGCCGCCGAGAACGCGCGGGCCGAGCTGCTGGTGGCGCTGGGCGGCGGATCGGCCATGGACGCCGCCAAGGGCATCGCGCTGGCCGCGGTCAACCCGCAGCGCGGACGCGACCTGGACTACCGCGGCGAGTTCCGCCGCGCCGGCCTGCCGATCATCGCCGTGCCGACCACGGCGGGCACCGGCGCCGAGACCAACGCCTTCGGCGTGATCACCGACGTCGAGACCCACCGCAAGTTCTACGTCGGACATGCGAGCACGCTGCCCGAGGCCGCCGTGCTCGACCCGGAGCTCACCGTGGGACTGCCGCCCGGCCCCACCGCGGCCACCGGCATGGACGCCCTCACCCACGCGCTGGAATCGTTCTCCTCCGTACGGGCCAACCCCTGGTCGGACGGGCTCGCGCTGCAGGTCGTCCGGATGGTCTCGACGCACCTGCCGCACGCCTACGACGACGGGAAGGACCTGGAGGCCCGCTCGCAGATGCTGCTGGCGGCCCACATGGCGGGGGTCGGCATGGCGGCCACGGGGCTGGGCCTGTGCCACGGGATCGCGCACCCGCTCGGCGGACGGTTCGACATCGTCCATGGCGTCGCGCTGACCGCGCTGCTCCCGCACGTCCTGCGCTTCAACCTGCCGGTACGGCTGGAGCGGACGGCTCAGGTGGGCTTCGCCATGGGCGTCGGCGACACCGCCAAACCCGACGCGTGGAACGCCGACGCCGCGATCGAGGCCGTCCGCGCCCTGGGGGCCCGGGTGGGTCTGACCGGCGGGCTGGCCGAGCACGGCGTCACCGGCGAGGACCACGACCTGCTGGCCAGGGACGCGCTGGAGGACGAGGTCACGGTGAACACGCCGCGGTTCCCGTCCGCCGACGAGATCACCGCGATCCTGGCCGCGGCCGGATGAGCGGCGACATGGCACCGGACGGCCTGTTCATCGGCGGCGCGTGGCGGCAGGCGGCCTCCGCGTTCGAGGTGCTCGACCCGGCGACCGGCCGGGTGGCGGCCCGGGTGGCCGACGCGACCGCGCGGGACGCGCTCCAGGCGCTGGACGCCGCCGCGGACGCGCAGCCGTCCTGGGCTGCCACCGCTCCCCGGGCACGGGCCGAGATCCTGCGCCGGGCCTACGAACTGGTGACCGAGCGCGCGGAGGCGCTCGCCCGGCTGGCGACCCGGGAACTGGGCCGTCCCCTCGCCGAGTCGCGCGCCGAGGTGGCCTATGCCGCCGACTTCCTGCGCTGGTTCTCCGAAGAGGCGGTGCGCGTGGGCGGCGAGCACCGCACCGCGCCGTCCGGGGACTACCGGATCGTCACGGCGCGCGTCCCGGTCGGGCCGTGCTACCTGATCACGCCGTGGAACTTCCCGCTGGCCATGGTGACCCGCAAGGTCGCGCCCGCCCTGGCGGCCGGCTGCACGGTGATCCTCAAACCGGCCGAGGCCACCCCGCTGTCCGCCCTCGCCCTGGCGGAACTGCTCGCCGAGGCCGGCGTGCCCGACGGGGTGGTGAACGTCGTCCCCACGACGGCGCCGGCCGAGGTCACCGGTGCGCTGCTCGGTGACGGGCGGCTGCGCAAACTGTCCTTCACCGGCTCCACGGAGGTCGGCCGGCTCCTGCTGGCCCAGAGCGCCGGGGGCGTCCTGCGGGCCTCCATGGAACTGGGCGGCAACGCGCCGTTCCTGGTCTTCGACGACGCCGACGTCGCGGCGGCCGTCGAGGGCGCCGTGACGGCCAAGATGCGCAATTCGGGGCAGTCGTGCGTGGCGGCGAACCGCTTCCTCGTCCACGAGGCCGTCGCCGAGGAGTTCACCGGCGCGCTGCGCGAACGCCTCGCCGCACTGGAGGTGGGCCGGGAGGTCGGCCCCCTGATCGACGGGGACGCCGTGGAGCGGGTCGACGGGCTGGTCGGCGACGCGAAGCGGCGCGGCGCCGAGATCCGGCTGGGCGGCGCCCCGCATGCGGGGCCGGGCTGGTTCTACCCGCCCACCCTCCTCACCGGCGTCCCCGAAGACGCCGCGATCACGCGGCAGGAGATCTTCGGACCGGTCGCCGCGGTCGCCGCCTACCCCGACGAGCCGAGCATGGTGGCGGCGGCCAACGCCGCCCCGGCGGGTCTGGTCGCCTTCCTCTTCACCCGCGACCTCGGCCGCGCCATGCGCGTCGGGGCGGCGCTGGAGGCGGGCATGGTGGGCGTCAACCGCGGCCTGGTCTCCAACGCGGCCGCGCCGTTCGGCGGCGTCAAGCAGTCGGGCCTCGGCCGGGAGGGCGGTCTGGAGGGCATCGACGAGTACCTGGAGGTGAAGTACCTGGCCGTCCCGTGAACCTGCTCCGGCACGGAAGCGGCCACCGCACCGACGATGTCGATCCGATGGCCGTTCCGTGCCGTGATCTAAGTGGCCGCGCCCTTTGGGCCGGTCAGCGCGGCTGGTAGGCCTTGGGCAGCCGCATGCCGCGGTCGGCCATGATCTTGCGGACGCGGTTCGGGTAGTTGGTGATGATCCCGTCGACCCCCATGTCCATGAGCGCCTCGACGGTGGCGGGGTCGTCGCAGGTCCACGGGACGACCTTCAGACCGCGGGCGTGGGCCTGCGTGACCATCGCCCGGTCGGGGTAGAAGCGGAAGCCCGGCTCGCCGACCTTGCCGTTCTGCGGGAAGCCGTAGTTGGGCGACAGGGCCGTGACGCCCTTGATGGCGGCGGCCGCCTTCACGAAGTCGCCGTCGTAGTCGTCGACGTCCAGGCCGCCCAGCCAGGGGGAGGCGCCGGGGCGTCCGACCTGGAGGAAGTCGTAGTTCGTCAGCGCCACGAGCGGCCACCTGGGCGCGAACCGGTGCATGACCTTCAGCGCGCCCCAGTCGAAGGACTGGATGGTGACCTGCCGTTCGATCCCCGACGCGCGGATCTCCTCGAAGACCCGGCGGACGAACAGCTCGCGCGGCGCGGTCTGCTCGGGCGCGCCCGCCTCGACCTTGGTCTCGATGTTGAGCTTGACCTGCTTGGCGCGGTAGCGCTTCACCAGGCCCAGGACGTCCTTGAGCTCCACCATCCGGAAACCGTGGACGACCTCCTGCTCGGGGAAGCCGGGCAGCTGCTGGTAGCCGCAGTCCATGGTCTTGATCTGGGCCAGGGTCAGGTCCTTGATGTACTTGCCGACGTAGGGGTACATCGGGTCGCCCGGCGTGGCCGGCGCGGTGTCGCGGCACTTCTGCGCGCTGATCTGCCGGTCGTGGTTGACGACGACCTTCTTGTCCTTGGTGACGTGCGTGTCCAGCTCCAGGGTGGTGACGCCCAGACGCATGGCCTTGCCGAAGCCTTCCAGCGACTCCTCGGTCGTCATGCCGATGCCGCCGCGGTGGGCCTGCAGGTCGAACTGGGTCTTCTGTGGCAGTACGCCGGGACTCCCGGTGGTCGACGCGTTGGCGGCCGCCGGCGCGGCCACCGTGGCCGCGAGGGCCAGACTCGTCAGGACAAGGCGCACGGACATGGAGTCCTCCGCTCGGTCATGCTCCGATCAACCCCCGCGACGCTAGAGCGAGGGCCGGCACCCTTGATTGACGTGGCGTGATGGGGCCATGAACGTTCCCCGAACCCGGCCCCGCCGCCGAAACCGCCGGACCAGGACCGTCGCCCCGCCGCCGACGTGCGCCTCAGCGGGCACCGACGCCGCGCAGCAGCGTCTCGACCACCACGTCGGCGGCCTGTGCGGGGCTCAGCTCGGGCAGTTCCTCCGCGGCGTGCAGCATCAGCGGCGGCAGGAGCGACGCCACCCAGCCGGACGGCAGGTCCCCTCGCACCAGGCCCTCGTCGGCAGCGCGCCGGAGGAAGGCGTCGACCGCGTCGATGAGGGGCCGGCGGCGCTCCCGAAGGGTCTCGTCGCGGAGCATGCGGCTCGTCTCGACCGGCCATTCGCGGTTCACCGCGACGATCCCCTCGACGAGGCGGTGGAGCGCGACCTCCACCGGGGCCTCGCGGAGCCTGGCGGCGGCGATGGCCTTCTCCACCGCGTCGTACCGGGCGCCGTACACGGCGAGCAGCAGCTCCTCGCGGGAGGCGAAACGGCGGTAGACGGTGCGCCGGTCCACTCCGGCCGCGGCGGCGATGGCGGCGATGCTCACCGAGGGGTCGTCGGCCAGCAGGCGTGCGCCCGTGTGCAGGACGAGTTCCAGGTTGCGCGCCGCGTCTGATCTCACCCGCCCAAAGATACCCATCACCAGGGCACATGGTTGGTCTATCGACACAGAGCTGTCGAGAATGCTAGCTTAAATGTCACAAGTATGGGGCAGTTAAGGTCGGCTCCGTCTCGGTGGACGGGACGAGAGCGAGCGGCGGCCGACTGCCGACGTCCGAAGGGGGAGAGGGGCTCATGGCGAGGACATGGTTGATCACGGGGGCGTCGCGGGGTCTGGGACGCCATCTCACCGAGGCGGTCCTGGCGGCCGGTGACCAGGTCGTCGCGACCGCCCGGCGTCCGGAGCAGCTGGACGATGTGGTGGCCCGGTTCGGCGAGCGGGTGCGGGCGGTCGCGCTGGACGTCACCGACCCCGCCGCGGCCGTCGGCGCGGTGAAGGAGGCCACCGGTGCCTTCGGCCGCCTGGACGTGGTCGTCAACAATGCCGGGTACGCGAACAGCGCCCCGATCGAGGAGATGGCCGAGGAGGACTTCCGTGCCCAGGTCGAGACCAACCTGTTCGGGGTGGTGAACGTGACGCGGGCGGCGCTGCCCGTCCTGCGCGAGCAGCGCTCGGGGGTGTTCGTTCAGGTCTCGTCCATCGGCGGACGCGTGGGGGGCACCCCCGGCATGGGCGCCTACCAGACCGCGAAGTTCGCGGTGGAGGGCTTCTCGGAGGTGCTCGCCAACGAGGCGGCGCCCTTCGGGGTGAAGGTCGTCATCGTGGAGCCGGGCGCCTTCCGCACCGACTGGCAGGGCTCGTCCATGCGGCTGCACCCGGTCGGCCCCGACTACGAGGAGACCGTCGGCGCCATCAACCGCTACCGCCAGGCCAACGACGGCACCCAGCCGGGCGACCCGGCCCGCGCGGCCCAGGCCGTCATCGACGTGGTCGGCGCCGACGACCCGCCCCGCCGCCTCCTTCTCGGCAGCGACGCCCTCGTCTCCGCCCGCAGGTCCGCGGAGGCCCGCGCCGCGGAGACCGAGCAGTGGGCCGGCGTGAGCAGCTCGACCGACTTCCCCGCCTCCCAGCGCTGACCTGCGGGGCTCAGCGGCCCGAAGGGCATGGACCCGGACGGTTCGCTGATCCTGGAGATCCGCGCACGCGGCACCAGTCCGCGTCCGCTGTTCAGTGGGTGGCGTACCAGAGGGCCGACAGCAGGTGGACGAGCATGAGGACGCCGCCGCCGACGGCCATTCCGGGCACGCGGCGCATGATGCCGAGTGCCGCGTCCCCTGCCTGGACGGCGCCGGCGACGATCAGCAGCGGCACGATCGCGGCGGCGTCGGCGGTGACGAGCGCCGCGATGACGGCGAGACTCAGCGGGATCGCGCGGACGGCATAGACGCGGGCGTAGAAGTCGACCCCGGCGGTGACCGCCTCACCCGAGGGAAGCGCCAGGCTCGGGCGGGCGGCGCCGAGCACGCTCGACCCGCCCGACACCAGTGCCGCGACCGCGTTGACCGTGACGAGTGTGACCTCCATGGCGCCCATCTCTTCACCTCTAAAATGATTCATGCTTTGAATGATTGAGTGTGAGTATGATTCGAGCCATGCGTGACGTCAAGCCGCTGCCGGGGACGGTGGCCTTCCGGCTGGGGACCCTCGGTGCGATCGTCGGGGACCGGCTGGCCCGCAAGATCGCCGGCTACGGCGTCAAGCCCAAGCACGCCGGGCTGATGGCGGCGCTGGAGGCGGGCGTCGCGGCCTCGCAGCAGGACCTCGCCGCCCGGATGGGGGTCGCGCCGAGCCTGGTCGTCGCGCTGGCCGACCACCTGGTGGACCTGGGCGCGATCGAGCGGCGGCGCGATCCGGCCGACCGGCGCCGGCAGGTGCTCACGCTCACCGACCAGGGCCGCGAACTGCTCGCCAAGTGCGCGGCGGCGGCGCAAGAGGTGGACGAGGAACTCGCCGCCCCGCTCACCCCGCGCCAGCGCGCCGCACTGCACGACGCACTGGACGTGCTCTCCGAAAACGAAGGACTGCCCGCCTGAGACGAACGCCGCCCGGCGTGCCCGAAGGTTCCGGCCGCATTTTGCCGAATGCCGCGCTGGCCTTTGCCGGGGTCGAGGTATCTACCTGTTCGTAATGCGGGTGAAAATCGCGAATCAGGTCATCTATTGGCCTTCCGCCGGTCGGCCGGTGCCTTGGAAAGCGGTGGTCCATCGGTCTGTGGACATTTTGCGATCTTGATCACGGTTTGGTGTGCGGACGGTCCGAGACTTGTCGTTTTAGTGGCGATTTCGTAGGTTCGCCCCAATCGGGGGATGATCCGTTGTCCCGCCGCCGTCCGCGACCGGCTCGAGATCCGAGGCCGGCGGGCGGTGGCCTCGACCTCCTTGAGGAGACGCCATGTCCGAGGTCAAACGCCGTGATCTGCTGGCCGGGGTCGCCGCCCTCACCGGGTTCGCGACCGTCGGCCTGCTCCCCGGCACCGCCGCCGCCGCGACCCGGCAGCGCCCCGGTGCCCTCCGCTCGCCCTCCCTCACCGCCGGCGACAAGGCCGTGGTCGCCCGGGTCGACGCCCGCCGCGCGCTGCGGCACCTGAAGGTGCTCAGCGACGAGATCGGCTGGCGCGTCTCCGGCACCCCGGCCGAGCACCGCGCCGCCCGCTACATCGCCGGCTATCTGCGCGAACTCGGCTACACGGTCGAACTGCAGCCCTTCCCCATCGCCGACAAGTACCTGGCGGAGATCCGCTCCCGGGGCGAGCGGGACTGGCAGTGCAGTGCCTCCCCGCAGGGCGCCGTCGCGTCCGTGGACGGCACGGTGGCGGACATGGGCAATGCCACCGAGGTGACCGGCGACGTGCGCGGCCGACTCGTGCTGTTCGACCGCGTCCCCGGCATGGAGACCGAGCAGGCCAAGGCCGCCGCCGCCGCGGGCGCCGCGGCGGCGCTCATCGTCAACGCGCGCTCGACGACCTATCCGGAGCGCAAGGCCGGCACGTTCGTCCCGAACCTGAAGGAGACGGTCGCGATCCCGGTGCTGGGCCTGGCCGAGTACCACGGCGAGCGGATCCGCGCGGGCGCCCGGCGGCTGTCCTTCAAGATCACCCACCACACGGGCCTGACCTCGTACAACGTCCTGGCCGAGCGGAAGGCGTCGCTGCCCAACCCCGCGGGCAAGGCCGTCATCGTCAGCGCGCACTACGACAGCGTCCCCGGCTCGCCCGGCGCCAACGACGACGGCAGCGGCACCGTCCTGTGCCTGGAACTGGCGCGCGTCCTGAAGCGGCTCCCCACCCAGCAGGCGGTCCGCGTCTGCCTGTGGGGCGCGGAGGAGAACGGCCTGGTCGGCGCCCGGTACTACGTGAAGCAGCTCGACGAGGCGGGCGTCGGCCAGATCACCGGCTGCTTCCAGAACGACATGGTCGCCACCAGCCATCCGCCCGCGGGCACGTACTGGCTGCTGTCGGTGGACGGCGCGGACAACACCACCACGGCCGCCGTGAACGCCGCCGCGCAGCGGCTCGGCTACGCCGACCAGACCAAGGGCCCCACGGCCCGGGGCTCCAGCGACCACGAGGCCTTCTACGAGCGCGGCATCCCGGCGGGCAACTTCAGCTGGCGCGGCGGTGAGGCGCCCAGCCAGCTGGAGCCCCTCTACCACACCCCCGAGGACACGATCGCCCAGAACGTCAGCCTGGAGCGGCTGCAAGTGTCCCTCGAACTGATCGGCTGCGCCCTCTACGACGTGGCGCGCCGCAGGTAGCGGAGAAAGCGTGAGGGGCGGCTTCGGTGAGAGGCCGCCCCTCACGGCGACCCGGATGCGGTCGAACGGGGCGGGCCGTCGACGAGTTTCGGAAGGCGGCGCACGCCTCCCTCACTATGATCTCGCCATGGTGATCGGGAAGGCGCACCGATGAGCGGGCGGGAGCTCGGCGGGACGCTGGCGCTGCGGCGGCACTGGTGCCGTCCGGACGAGCCCGTCCTGCTGTGCCTGTACTGCCACGGCACCGCCCTGCGCTTCGACGTGGACGGCCACGACTGGCGGGGCATCCCGGGCGGGGCCGGACGCGCCGTGCTGAACGCCGTCGGAGCAGGAATGGATTCGGCGTTCCGCGAAGACGGCCTCAACCCGCCGGCGATGGTGGTCCACGGGCCGAGCAGCGGCCTGGCCGCGCGGGTGGCGCTTCCCGATTCCCAGGAGACCCGCTACTGGGTCCTCACCCCGCACCGGATCGGCGTCGTCGCGATGCTGCAGGCCGAGGCCGCCGAATCCGGAGCGCCGGACGAACCGCAGGGGGGCGTCCTCTCGCGGGCCCGCAGGATCGCCGCCGGGGCGGCGGAGATCGGGCGCGCGCTCGCCCGCGACCATCCCTATCCACCGGGCGAACCGGTGCCGCTGTCACGCGTCGCGGGCCTCGCCGAGATCCCGGCGGCGCAGATCGCGCACATCGGTCTGGACCGGCGCAAGCTGCCCTCCGGGTACCGTCCCCGCAAGGTCCCGGTCCTGCGGATCGGGCTTCACGACGGTTCCGGCTTCGACATCACCGCATCAGACGACGAGGCGGCGGGACGGCTCGCCCACCTCGCCGCGCAACGCTCCTGACGGGTGAGCACGTGCCGCGCAACGAGCAGAAACTGTACGAGATCGCCCGCGCGCACTGGTGTGCGCCGGGCGAGAGGCTGGTCATGGGCGACCACGCCGCCGGCCACATCGGCGCGACCGTCCGGGGGGTGAGCGCGGCCCCGCACCCGCCCGCCGTCCCGGGCGGCTCGCAGGTGCCCGACCCGTCCTGGCCCCTCCCGACCGACCCGGTCCGGACGGGCCGGTTCTGGTACGACGAATGGGCCGAGGACCCGGTGGTGTGGGGGTGGGCGCACGCGCCCGGACCGGACGCGGCGGCGGCCGCGGTCGCCGCCCACATGGCCGGGTACGCCGACGAGGCGTGGCTGCTGCTCACGGACCGGCGGCTCGCGGTGTCAGTGGAGTCGCGTTTCGCGCGTCCCGCCGAAAGGCCGGGCGGGCTGCGCGGTCGCGTCCGCGGCGCCTTCGGCGACTCGCAGGACCCCGCCGGGCCCCTGGCGACCTGCTGGGAGATCCCGTCCGCGGCGGTCCGGGGCATGCGGGCGGTGCCGCTCGGCCGCACCCCGCGGCCGGAGTGGTTCATCCGGATCGACTTCACCGACGGCTCGGCGTTCGACTTCCGCCCCCGCCGGGGCGCCAAGGCCCCGGACTACGTGAAGTCGATCTACACAGGCCTGGCCCCGAGGCACTGACCCCGGAACCGAAGGCCCACGCCCGTCACAGGGCCCAGGTCTCCAGGGCGAGCAGGTCCCGCATCGACACCATGCCGACCAGGCGTCCGCGGTCGGCGACCGGGAGGTGGCGGATGCCCTCCTCCAGCATCCGGCGGGCGACCTCCCGCGAGTCCTCGTCGAGCGCGGCGGTCTTGAGCCTGGTCGATGCGTACGCCGTGGCCCGGGACGCCGGATCCGCCGTAAGGGCCAGCGCGCCGACGAGGTCCCGCTCGGTGATGATCCCGACGACCCGCTCCCCGTCGAGCACGGCCAGCGCGCCGACGTCGTCCTCCACCATTCTCCGCGCCACCTGGTCCAGCCGGTCCTCCGCCTGGCAGCCGAGGACGCCCGGCCGGTACACGTTGCTGATCAGCATGTTCCCTCCCCATGGGTTCGCCCCACACGCCGCAGCGTTTCCGTTCCATCCCGCCGGAAACGCCCCAAAAGTCACCTTGACCTGCGGGATCGCCAGGCACGCCCTCCAGGGACGGGGCGCCGGACGGATTTCTCTCGTGAACACAGGCGACAACGGCCACGATGTGCGGGCGGTGGCGAGGCCTGGACGATCGCCGTCCTCATGCAGACGGTAGTGTCTGACTGACCGGCGCACGGAGCGCCGTGCCGACTGCGAGGGAGGCGGCGGATGGCGGCCGTGACGTTGCCGGAGTCGTTGGCGGGCGTCGGGGTGACGGCGATCGGGGTCGCCCTCATCAGGGCGCGGGAGACCGCGCGCGCCGACCGGTTGTACGAGGACCCGTACGCGCAGGCGTTCGCCGACGCGGCCGAACGGGAGTTCCTCGCGCCCTCGGCGCCGGCCGGCGCCGCCGGCACCTGGGCCGGTGTGCAGGAACTGGTCGAGACCTTCTACCCGGGACGCACCATCGGAGTGCGGATGGGCGACGACGGGCTCCGCGACGCGGTCGCCGCCGGCCGCCGGCAGATCGTCCTGCTCGGTGCAGGCCTGGACACCTACGCCTTCAGGCTCGGCCTGCCGCGATCGGTGCACCTGTTCGAGATCGACCTCCCGGAGATGTTCGCCTTCAAGGAGCCGATCCTGGACGCGCTCGGGGCCGTGCCGTCATGTGAGCGCAGCGTCGTCGCGGCCGACCTGCGTCAGAACTGGTCGGAAGCCCTGCTGGAGGCGGGCTTCCGGGCCGCGCTTCCCACCCACTGGGTGGACGCGGGCGTTCTCGGCTTCCTGCCGAGGCGGGACGCCCGGCGGATCGCGACGACGATCGGTGAGCTCTCGATGTCCGGCAGCCGCTTCGGGTTCGGGCACATCCCGCTGCAGGCCATGGCCGAACGGATCCGGACGGTGCCCGGCGCCGACCGCGTCATGCCGGGCATGACGGCGCGCTCCGTCGACGGCGAGCGCGGACTCGGCCCGGACGCGCCGGAGTGGCTGGAGCGGCACGGCTGGCGGACCGAGTTCCGCACCCTCGAAGAGATCGCCGCCTCCTACGGGCGAGCACTGCCGCAGGCCTCCGGCGGAGGCTCGGTCACCGCAGTGCGCCTCTGACGCCATTCCCAACACCGAATCCTATTTTGTTGTTCGCGGGGCCGAAAAAGCCGTCTTCCCTCGTTGATTCGCTGCTCAGGCGCGGCCCTTGAGCATGCCGTGCCAGTAGAGGGCGGGCAGGCCGTAGCGCTTGAGATACCACATGTCGCGGCGCTCCTTCTTCAGATTGATGACGGGGAAGGAGGGGGCGAGAGCGAGGTCGTAGTCGAATTCGGCGAGGAGCATCTTGTCGCGGGCCGTGACGAGGGGGCAGGAGGTGTAGCCGTCGTAACGACCGGTGCCGGAGCGGCCCGCCATGCCGGCGATGAGGTTCTCGACGACGACGGGGGCCTGCTTGCGGACGGCCGCGCCCGTCTTGGACGTCGGCAGGTTGGCGACGTCCCCGAGAGCGTAGACGTTCGGGTAACGCGGGTGGACGAGGGTGTGGGCGTCGGCCTCGACGTAGCCGTAAGGGCTCGCCGGGTCGGCGAGAGGGCTCGTCTTCAGCCAGTCCGGGGCGCTCTGCGGCGGCGTCGCGTGGAGGAAGTCGTAGGAGATCCTCTCCGTGTCACCCGCGGCGCGGTCGGCGAGGGTCAGTTCACGGCGCTCGGGGTCGACCGAGAGGAGCTCCGACTGCAGGCGGACCTCGATGCCGTAGCGGGCCGCGACCTTCTCCAGTTCGCGGGCGTAGGTCTCGACCTTGAAGATCGCCGGTTCGGGGAGGGCGAGGACGACGCGGATGTCCTTCAGCGTGCCCTCCCGGCGCCAGTGGTCGGCGGCCAGATAGGCGATCTTCTGAGGGGCGCCGCCGCACTTGATCGGCCCGGCGGGGTGGGTGAAGACGGCCGTGCCGGACGTGAGGTTCCGGATGAACTCCCAGGTCTTGGGGGCGTACTCGGGGGAGTAGTTGCTGGACACGCCGTCGCGTCCGACCGATTCGGCGAGGCCCGGGACGGCGCTCCAGTCGAGTTGCAGGCCGGGGGCCAGCACCAGGTGCTCGTAGCGGAGTTCGGCGCCGCTCGCGGTGGTGACCGTTTCGGCGTCGGGATCGACGGCGGTGGCGGCGTCGCGGATCCATTCCACGCCGGGCGGGATGACGGACCGCTCGGGCCTGCGGGTGAGCTCGGCGGTCGCCCGGCCGCCGCCGACCAGGGTCCACAGCGGCTGGTACCAGTGGGTGTCGGACGGCTCCAGGATCGCGATGCCGCGGACGCCCTTGCGGCGCAGCCTGGCGGCGACGGTGATCCCGGCGGTACCGCCACCGATGATCAGGACGGGGTGCCGGTGCGGGGTGGTGGACATGAGGTTGCTCCCTCCGGGTGGGTGCGGCGCGCCCTGCCTGGCACCTGCCTGGAACCGGTTCCAGGCAGGGCGCGCCGGGATGGATCAGGCTTCGGCCGGGGCGTACGCCGCGGCCCAGGCGCCGTAGCCGCCGAGCAGGTCGGCCACGTCGGCGCGGCCGGCCCTGCGGAGCAGGCTCGCGGCGGCCGAGGAGCGTGCGCCGCCGGCGCAGTTGACGACGATCCGCCGGTCGGCGGGGACCTCGTCCATGCGTCCGGGCAGCTGGGCCAGCGGGATGTTGACCGAGCCCTCGATGCGGCCGTTCGCCAGCTCGCCGGCGTTGCGGACGTCGACCACGAGGGGCGGCTCCGCGCCGTCGAGCTCCGCGCGCAGGTCGGCGAAGGTGAGCCGTTCCGCCTGGACGATCTGCTCGGGTGCCTGCGTGAAGGCCTCCTCGGCGTCGGCCAGGTAGCCGGCGGCCGTGTCCAGGCCGATCCGGGCGAGGCGGATGACCAGCTCCTCCTCGCGGCCCTCGGGCGCGATCACGATGATCTCCTGCCCGGGCTCGACGAGCATGCCGGCCTGCTCGGCGAACCGGCCGTCGGCGGGGATGTTGATCGAGCCGGCGAGGTGGCCGGCGGCGAACTCCCGCGGGTCCCGGGCGTCCACGACCACCGCACCGGCGTCGCGCCGCGCGAGGACGTCCGTGAAGGACAGCGCCTTCAGGTGCTCGTCGACCTGGAGCAGCTCCCGCTCCTTGCGGTTGAGGATCGCGTCGTAGACGAAGTACTTCGGCGCCGGGGGCTGGCCCTCGGTGACGATGTCGACGAACTCCCGCTCGCTCATGGGGCGGCAGGCGTAGTTGCTCAGCCGCTGCGCGCCGATGGTCGACTGGAGTTCGGCCGAGAGGTTCTTGCCGCAGGCCGAACCGGCGCCGTGCGCGGGGAAGAGGCGGGTCTGGTCCGGCAGGGCCATCAGCTTGTGCTGGACGGTGTCGTAGAGCATCCTGCCGAGCTCGTCGGCGGTGACGCCGATCGAGGCCAGCAGGTCCGGGCGGCCGACGTCGCCGATGAACAGCGCGTCCCCCGTCAGCACGCCGTAGGGGACGGTGTCGCCGGAGCGCTCGTACACGAGGACGCTGATCGACTCGGGCGTGTGGCCGGGGGTCTCGAGGATCTCCAGGGTGACGTCGCCGAGGCTGATGCGCTCGTGGTCGTGCAGCTTCCGGATCGGGAACTCGGCCTCGGCCCGCGCGCCGTAGCCGATCCACGCTCCGGTGCGGGCGGCCAGTTCCAGGTGGCCGGAGAGGAAGTCGGCGTGGAAGTGGGTGTTGATGACGCCTTCGATGTCGAGGCCGTTGGCCGCGGCGTCGTCCAGGTATTCGGAGATGTCCCGGCGCGGATCGACGATGACGGCGCGTCCGGTCTCCTTGTCGCCGATCAGGTAGGAGGCCTGCGACAGGCACTCCAGATAGTGCTGGGCGATGTACAGCCGACTCTCCATTGCTGCGGTTCCTTTCGCGGGTTGCGGGTCCGGGAGCTGGTGGGTTCCGACGAACCGAGTGATACCCCAGGGGGTATATCTCAGAGAGTAGGCGACGGGTGGACGATGTGGCAAATACCCCCAGGGGTATCTGTCGCGCAGGCGGTTCGCCTCCGGCCGGGGCGCGGGAGTTCGCGGGCCACCGGGGGCTCCATCTGCGCTACCTTGCGCCGATGACCGACCTGAACGGATACACAAAGAAGCTGGCGCTGCCGGAGGGTTTCGACGCGCCCCGCCTGCTGCGGTACGACGACGTCACCGCTCACGCGCTCACCCGCGACGACCTGGTCGCCGACGTGCGCGGTGTCAACGCGAGCCTCGACCTGATCCGCGAGACCCGCGGCGGCGACTGGCCGACCGGCCCGGTCACCGAGGACGAGAACTACGTCGACCTCGTCTGGCACGAGTGCGAGTTCCGGGACGGCAAGTCGTTCGCCTTCTGCGTCGAGGCCGAAGGCCGCGGCTACATCGGCTGCGCCTACCTCTATCCGATGGGCGTCCGGCAACCGCTGACCGAAGACCTGGCAGCACACGACGTCGACGTCAGCTGGTGGGTGACCCCCGACGCGTACGAGGCGGGCTACTACACCAAGCTCCACCAGGCCCTACAACACTGGACCACCAGGGACTACCCCTTCACCCACCCCCACTACTCGAACCTGCGAATCCCCTCGGCCTGACTCGGGGCCCGTACTCTCGCGTTCGCCCGGGTCCCCGCTGGCGACCGAGCAGGCCAGGGCCGCCGCGCACGCGGGCGCCACGGCGGCGCCGGCCGTCAACGCGCGCTCGGTGACCTGTCCGGGGTGCCGGGGTCGGCCCGTTCGCCGGTCCGTTGGCGGCGGCCGCCCCGCAGGCCGCGCCACAGGAACGCGCCTGCCGCGGCGGCGGCCACGGCTGCCAGGACGCCGAGGAGCAGGCCGTCGGGCACCGCGGCGCCGATGCGGGCCACCGACTCCTCCATGGCGAACTCGGTGTCGGGGTCCACGAAGCCGGGGAGGGCCGAGGTGCCGTCGAAGACCAGGAACACCGTTCCCAGGACGATGAAGAAGAGCCCGCCGACGAGCGACGTGGAATGCACCCGCAGCGGCCCGAGCCTGACCGGCCGGCCGCGCAGCCCGCGGCGCCGCCCCAGGTCGAAGCGGTCCCACAGCAGGGCCAGCACGAACAGCGGGACGGCCATGCCGAGCGCGTACAGCGCCAGCAGCGACGCTCCGTACAGCGCGTTCCCGCCGACCGCGGAGACGGTGAGGATGCCGCCGAGCAGGGGGCCGGCGCAGAACCCCGACAGCCCGTAGACGGAGCCCAGCAGCCCGACCGACAAGGCAGAACCCGCGTGGCCGCGCCTGGTGGCGAGTCCTTGGAGCCGGGCCGAGCCGAAGCCGAGACCGGCGATCTGGGCGGCGCCGAGCGCGATGATCGTCCAACCGCCGAGGGCGACCAGCAGGTCGCGGTGCCCGTAGAAGAGCCGGCCCGCCATGGCTCCGGCGGCGCCGAGCGGGACCAGCGTCGTGCAGAGCCCGAGGTAGAAGACCGCCGTGCGGGACACGAGCCGGGTGCGTCCGGTGAAGGAGTAGGCGAAGAACGCCGGGAGCAGCAGTGCGCTGCAAGGACTGAACAGGGTGAGGACGCCGCCGAGGAAGGCGGCCAGGTAACCGATGCTCATCGGCCGCGGGCCTCCTCGATGGCCCGGGCGAACACCTCGAACGGCTGGGCGCCGAGGATCGGCCGTCCGTTGACCAGGAACGTGGGGGTGCTGGCGGCGCCGGCCCGGTAGCCCTCGACCTGGTCGGCGATCATGGCGTCCTCGGCCTCGCCGCTCTTCATGTCGGCGCGGAAGCGGGCCAGGCCGGGCACGCCCGCCTCGCGCGCCCAGGCGACCAGGTGCTTGTCGGCGAGGTCGCCGGAGTTGCGGCGCCGGGGCTCGGCGTACACCCGGTCGTGGAAGGCCCAGAACCGGCCCTGCCGCCCCGCGGCGTAGGACGCCTGCGCCGCGGCCTTCGACTCGTCCCCGAAGATCGGGAAGTTGCGCCACTCGATCCGCAGCACGCCGGTGTCGACGTACTTCTGGATCAGCCGGGGCTCGGTCTCGCGGGCGAACCGGCCGCAGAACGGGCACTGGAAGTCGCTGTACTCGATCATGACGACCGGGGCGTCGGTGCGGCCGAGGGCGAAGGGGTCGCCGTTCTTGCGCCGGGCCAGGTCGGGACCACCGGCCCGGGAGCGTGAGGGTGAGGCCGACGCCGACGGTGATCCGGCGGTTTCGGCTTCCTTTCCGCCCCGGCCGCCGATGGCGGCCAGGCCGAGGAGCAGGGCGGCTGCGAGCAGCACGCCCGCGATGGTGAGAGACCGGCGGGAGCGGGCTTTGGCATGTGACGCCGACATGGCGGACAGAACCTTTCGAAGAGCGCGCGCCGCTGACCGAACGACAGGCGTGGGCCTGGCCCGTGGTCAGCGCAGGCGGATCGACCGCGCGGCGCGGATGGACGTGTAGGGGATCAGGCCGGGCCGGGCGTTCCGGCGGGGCAGTCGATCTCGCCGGCGAGGCGCTTCACGGCGGCCGCGGCCAGCAACGCGATCGACAGCAGGGCCACGACCGGCTGGAGCGGGGCCCAGATCGTCAGGGCGCCGGAAGTGCCCAGCAGCAGGAGCACCGCCTTGTTGCACACGGGGCACCCGATCGCGAAGAACGACAGGACGCTGCCGAGAGGCCCCAGACGCCTGGCCGCGCTGGAATCCGCGGCGGCCGGCCGGCCGATGTACGTGGCCAGGACCAGCCCGGCCAGCAGGGCGGTGATGCCGAGTACGGGGTAGTTCCACCACTGCACCGGCACGGACCGGCCGAACAGCGGGTTGGGGATCACGTCGGTGGGCGCTCCCACCACGAGCGCGGTCCCGGCGGCTCCGGCGGCGGCCACTGCCCAGCGGCGTACCGGCCAGAAGGCCAGCGCACGACCGGCTTTGGCGCACATGCCGGCGGACGCCCGCACGGGCGGGCGAGCAGAGATCATCGGATGGACTCCGTTCGGTCGGATCTGAAGGCCCGGGTGAACGGGGCCTCTAGATCCGCAGAACGCAGAGCCCGGCGGGGTCGGGAGGGGACGGCGCAGGCCCTGGGGGCGCTCCCGCAAGGGCCGCGCCCGGCGGTGCCGCCGTCTCGGCGAGCGAGGCCGGGACCATGACGGCCGGGACCGGCAAGGGCTGGGCGGCGGGCGCAAGCGAGGGTGCCTCGGCCACCGTCTTCTTGCCGCACTGGCCGGTGCCCGGCTCCGTCCCGGAATCCTTTGACTCGGGCGCCGCATGCTCGGTGGTGACCGCGTCGCCGGGAAGCCCCAGCGCGCCAGAGGCCGCGTATCCGGTGACCACAGCCTCGGCCGATACGGGCGAGGCGGAGGGGGACCGGAAGACGGCGGCGCCCTTGCCGAGCTGCATGAGGCAGCCGACCATCAGGAGAACGACCAGAACCGCCGGCACCAGGAACGGCCGAGACCACGCGGATCTCGTACGGACCGGAGACGGCATGCCGGGCGACCTTCCTGCTCACGATGAAGATTCGTGGGTCACTATAGGTGACCTCTCGCCGGGATTCGGACGACGGCGGCCGGCGTGGTTCCGCCTGAATCGCGGCGACAGCCGCTCTCGGCGGATGCGCCGTGCCTAGGATCCCCGTCATGCCGATTCAGTTCGATCTTGCTGAGGAACTCGCCGCGGGCATGCGGAGCGCGGAGGCCGCGTTCCGGTTCATCTCCCGGTACTGCGCCGCGTGGACGACTCCGCTGTCCGCGCGCGACGCGTACACCCCGGCGGAGGTGCAGGAAGCCGAGCGGCGGTTGGGGATCACCTTCCCGGCGGCGTTGAGGGAGGCGTTGCAGCTCTTCAGCAGGCGGTACGTCGGCCTCCTCGACCAGGACCGCAGCCTCATGCACCGCCTGAAAGGTGTTGAGGCCTTCTCCATCTACGCGGACACGCGGGCGCTGATGTACCAGGCGGAGAACCAGGGGGTCTGGGAACGCTACGTGCGCCTCGAAGACATGCATCTGGACGACCCGCCGACCTTCCAGACGCATTGGGCCGACTACTCTCGGCTGCTGCCGTTCACCGACCGCCTGTCGGTGGCGCTGATGGACCTGGTGCTGCGCGAGCACTGGTGGCACGACGAGCGCTTGATCGTTCACGGGGAGCTCCGGGAAGAGCAGATCGCCGAGCTGGCCGGGCGCTTCGAGGAGCTGGCGTTGTCCTCGGCCGTGCCCTGCTACGACTGGATCGTCCCCATGGCGCCCGATCGCTGGTTCCTGGCCCCGGACGTCCTCGTGCATCTCGAACACACCATGGTCCTGACCGAGGAGGAGTCGGAGAAGGATCCGTGGCCGAGGCGGCGCCCCGGGACCGCCGCCAAGATCACCTTTCGCGGACGCACCGCGGAGTCGCTCCATGCCCTGGTACCCACCTTGCCCGAGCAGTGGTTGACCTGACCGGGTCGCGGCGCTCCGCGCGGTTGAGCCCGGGCACCTGGGGGGTGGCCGGGCTCAACGCGTGGGGGGATCTTCGGTGGTCGTCAGCCGTGCCGGCCGGTGGACGGTCGCTTCAGCCGCCGGACTAGGGCGATGAGACCGACGGCGGCGAGCGTGCCCGCGACCGCCCAGACGACGAGGGAGATGTCCTGCCCATCGGACGTGTCCGCAGCCGTCTTCACCTGGGGTGCCGCCGAGGGACCCGACCCCTCGCTCACCGCCGGGTGCGGCCCGCCCTCCGGCCCGCTTCCCGATGACGGCGGTTCGCTCACCGCCGCCGGGTCGAGCACCAGCTCAGGGACGGGGAAGTCGGGCTCCTGCCCGCCGGTCGCCGGCTGGTTCCAGTTCACGACCGATCCGTCGGAGTACGTCTGCGCCGTGTCGAAGCGCAGGACGGCCTCGTCCGGCAGCGGATTCACGCGCACGGTGAAGGTATGGGTATCGGCGGGCTTGATCTCGTGGCCGGCCCGGGCCGTCCATACGACGTGCGGACCGCCCTTCCCGCCGCCCGTCCGGTTGATCGTCCAGCCGTCGTCGACCGGGACGGAGCCGGCGGTCACCCCTTCGGGCAGCGTGACGTCGACCCGGACCGTGGTGCTGAACTCCTTCTCGCTCGGGACGCGGAACTGCAGCGTCGCGGGCTTTCCCGCCTCGGCTCCCTCGGACAGCACGCGTACGTGGGCGGAGGCCGGGGCCGACAGCAGCATCACCATCCCGGCGCCGATGGCCGCGGCGGTCGCCAGGCCGGGCAGCCGGTTCCGGCGTGCGGTGGGGCGTGTGCGTTCCACGGGCGCTCACCTTCGTCTCAGCAGCAGCAGAACACGAGGGACGCCGGGTCGGCGTCGCGGCCGCCTGCGGCGTTGTGCTCGTGGCCGGTGCTGATCCGCTTCAACGACGCCAGGGTCTGAGCCGAGGCCCTTCCCTTCGGCTTGATCGCGATCCGCTTCCCGGTGAACGCGGAGAAGGACAGCACCTGCGGCGCCTTGCCGCCTTCGTCGGTGGTGAAGGAGACCAGCGGAGTCTCGCGCCCGGACGCCCCGACGGCGTACGCCTGGTACGTCGTGGCGGGCCTGAGGTCGCGGGCCTGCAACTGGACCATGTCGAGCCCGCCGACCGGCCGGACGGTCGCCTCCAGCACACGGCCCTTGCCGCCCGGCCGCATCGCGTCCCCGGCCGAGCCGTCGGGAAGGACGGTCGGCACGTTCCGGACCCGCTCCCCGAGTCCCTGGCGTCCGAGTCCAGGGGCGGAGTCCGCGCTGGGCACCGCCCCGGGGGCGTAGAGGACGGCCTGGGGCTCCTGGCCGGTGCTGATCGTGTCGATCACCCTGTTGGTCGTGGTGTCGATGACGTCGACCGCGTCGGACTTCTCCAGGCCGACGTACATGCGCGTCCCGTCGCCGCTGGGCCAGGACCCGTGCGGAGCATGCCCGTGGTTGCGCACCCGAGTGATCAACTTGGGCGCCCCCGACGCCGTGCGCTCGTAGACGAGCGTCTGGTCGAGGCCGCCGACGGTGAGGTAGGCGAACGAGCCGAGCGCGTTGGTCGCGAAGTTGGGGTGGTTGGTGTCCGGGCCGGTGTCCAGCACGGCCTTGACCTTCCGTGCGGCCACGTCGATCACGCTGACCTTGCCGGCGCGCTTGTGCGCCGCCCAGATCTCCTTGCCGTCGGGGGAGATGGCGGCGTCGGAGGAGAAGACGTCGGCTAGTCCCGTGATGCGGCCGGTCACCTTGCGGGACTTCACATCGACGACGGTGATCTCGGGTGCGCTGATGTGGTTGACGTAGGCGAGCTCGCCGTCGGGGCTCATCAGGACCTTCGACGGGCCGGCGCCGACGGTGACGCGTCCGGCGACACCACCGCGGTCGGCGTCGACGATGGTCACGGTGTCCCGGCCGCGGTCGGCGACCCAGAACTCGCCGCCGTCGGCGGTGAACGCGCCCTCGTGCGCGGCGCGGCCGGCGTCGGTGTGGCTGAGCACCTTGTTCGTGGCGGTGTCGATGATGTCGACGGTGTTGCTGGCCACGCTGACGACGCCCAGGCGCCGGCGGTCCGGGGAGTACCCGAGCCCGTGGACGCCCGCGTTGGACAGGTACTGCGGGCTGAGCGTCGCGCCCAGCCGCTGGTCGCCGAGACGGATGGTGCCCAGCGTCCTGCCGGCGGCCGGGTCGATGACCGTGACCGTGTTGGAACTCTGGTCGGCCGTGTAGACCCGGTCCCGGCCCGAGAGCGGCGCCGGGTCCGCCGCCTTGACGGCCGCTACCGGACGGGCCCCGTGCGGCGATGCGGCGGGCGATCCGCCGGCCGCGGCGGTGACGCCGAAGACGGCGGCTCCCGCGGTCGCCAGCACCGTGGCCGCGCCGATGGCGTGTCTGACTGAGAACACGGATGAACCTCCATGAAAGGGATCTGTGCCGGATGGCAGGGCGGGGCAGCACACGGCGGGGCGCCGTGCGCGGAAGATGATGGGCAGGCCGGAGCAGACCCGCTGACTCGGTCGCGGGTCTCCGGGGAGTCCGGTCAGTCGGGCGTGCGCGACGGAGACGTCACGGGCAGCCGTGCGACCATGCGTCCGCTCTCGTCCTGGACGAGCAGTGTGGTGATCTGCGACCGGAGCATCGCCGTCACCATGCGGGTGCGCATGGGCGTGCCGCCGCTGCCCGCCCGCACGGTTCCGGCCGACTGGCGCCTGCCTTGGGCGTCACCGGTCAGCAGGTGGTAGGTCTGTCCGGGTCGGAGCCCGGACAGGGACACCGGGACCTCCGTACCCCAGCTGTGCTCGACCATCGGCTCCGGCCGGGACAGGGTGACCGCCGCGGCGGGCGGCCTGCCGTGGCCGTCACCGGGGAGCACGGTCGTCAGCACCGCGCAGGCGGCGAGGACCAGCCCGGCGGCCGCGGCCGCGACCCGCCGCCGCACGCGCCTCGGCGCCCCTGGCTGCGGCTCCCGGACGTCGACGTCGAGGACGACGGGCTCGGCGCGTTCGAAGGTCCTGATCAGCCGGCGCACCCCTTCCGCCTCGGCGGAGCAGCCGGCGCACCACCCGAGATGGCGGGCCAGCGGGGCGGGCAGCGGCCGGTCCAGCAGGAGGAGTTCGGTGAGTTCGACGCGGATCGCGTGGCAGGAGGGACTCACGGAGCCAGCCATCCTTTCTCGTCCAGGATCCCGCGCAGGGCGCGCACTCCGTAGTAGAGGCGGCTGCGCACCGTGGACGCCGGGATGCCGAGGTCATCGGCGAGATCAGCGCACGTGCGTCCGAGGAGGTACACCTCCAGGACGACCTGGCGGTGCTCGGGTGACAGGCGGCGCAGCGCCTCGTCGAGCTCGATGCGCGTCAGCAGCTGGTCGAACGGGTCGCGCGGGTCGCGCTGCTGCTCGCCCGCGTCCGCCGGTGCGGCGAGCGGCACGCGCGCGGCCTTGTTCCGCCCGACATCGATCACGACGTTGCGGGCGATCGCGAACAGCCACGTCCGCAGGCTCGCGCGGCGGTGGTCGAAGGAGGCGGCGGACCGCCATGCCCTGACGAACGTCTCCTGGACGACGTCTTCGGCGAGCTGGCGGTCGGCGAGGGCGTTGCACGCGAAACCCAGCAGTTCCTGGCCGTGCCGGTCATAGGCGAGCCGTACGTCCTGCTCGCTGCGCAGGGAGGGAGGAGCCTCCTGCCGGGCGGCGGGCCGGCGGCCCAGCCTCCAGAGCTGGGCCACCCTTACACCCGCCCGCCGCATGCCGCCTGCCGGCTGCACTCCGCCATTGAGGAACACCCCTTCGCCGCACCGGCCGATATGTCACGGGGGATACGCGGACCCTAGAAGAGGTGTTGAAGACCGCGGATATGACCTGGGTCACATGCGCGGTGGCCGTCGGGCCATGGATCAGCTGTAGCTGACGTTGTTCGGGCTGGGCTGGAGGGTGCCCTGGGTGAAGGTGCCGGGGCAGATGTCGCGCGGTCCGTTCTGCCAGGTCACCTCGGCGGGGAGCCAGGTGCCGGCCCACGAGACCGCCCAGCCGCCGGCGGACGGGCAGTCCGGGCTCGTGCCCCACTTCAGCCCGGCGTAGGCCGTCGCTCCAGGGCGCACGATGATCCTCATGCCGGCGTCCGGGTGGGCCTCGCGGGCGCCCTCCACAGGCGCGTAGTACGCGCCGCCCGCGCCGCCCTGCCCGAGCGGCGCCCAGCCCCTGGGGAGCAGGCAGCGCTGGTCCGACTTGTTGGACAGCGTCAGGATCGCCAGCACCTTCTCCTCGGAGTCGGACGGCTGCTCGTGCACCTCGGCGATCAGCTGCCGCGGCGTGCAGACGGCCGGGTCGCCGCCGCCCGCCTGCGGCGACGCGGGCTTCTCGCCGCCGTCGCCGGGGGAGGACGCGGAGCGGGGGACCGCCTGCCCGGTCTCGCCCGGGCTCGGTTCCAGGCCGCCCGCGTTGACGTCGATGCGGCACCCGGTGGCGGAGAGGGCGAGCATCAGCCCGGCCCCTGCCAGCGCGACGAGAGATCGGCGGCTTGTACTGTGCGTCATCTTCGGGTCCCCCACGTGAATCTTGCCTGGTCAGTGAGTGAGATGACCGAAATGTCGGATAGGTTCCAGTGGGTTTGGCCGGGGGCGGTTCCCCGATCCACTCGGCTGCCGCCCGCGGAACCGCGACGTTCGACGGGATCAGGCCTCGCCCCGGTACTCGACCGGGGTGAGGCCGTACCGCGCACGGAACGCCGCGTTGAAGGCACTGAGCGACCCGAAGCCCGAAGCGTGCGCGACGGAGCTGACGGTGCGGGCCGCCCAGGCGGGGTGCCGCAGTCTGCTCGCCGCTCGTTCGAGGCGGGCCTCCCTGATGACGGAGGCGGGACTGGTCGAGGCGCGTCGCAGCCCGTACTGGACCGAACGCAGTGACCGGCCCAGCCGCAGGGCCAGCTCGCCCGGGCCGAAGGCGGCGTCGTCGCAGTACTGGCGGGCGACCGCGCGCGCCTGGAGGAGCACGTCGTCCTCCGTGCTCGCCGTGCCGCGGGACAGCAGCCCGACGGCGGACTCCACGATGGACGCGAACGACGACCGGTCCAGCGTCGACGCCTGGGTGGAGGCTTCCCGCAGCATCGTGCGGAAGACCGCGCCCGCGCCGTGGCCGAGCTCCCACAGGACCAGGCCCGCCGAGACGGGCGCGGTCCAGAGACGGACAGGGCAGGACAGGATCAGGGCGCGCGCGTACCCGTCCTGTTCGAGCCGGAAGCCCAGCCTCATCGAGACCGCGGCGGCGGTCCCGGGCCCGATCCGGGTATGGCCCTCGCGGCCGACGACGCTGATCGAACCGGACGTCGGCAGCACGATCCGCAGGCTGTCGGCGCCGTCGCCGTCGTATCCGCTGGGCAGGCGCTCGTACGCGATCGCCGTCGACCAGAAGTCGACGAGTTGCAGGTCCCCCTGGCGCTGCACGCGGGTGCCGCCCGCGAAGCGGTCGGCGTCCCGGAAACCGAAGTCCAGCCGCCCGTGGTTCTGCGTCACGTGGTCACGCCAGAACGCGACGCGGCTCGCGCGCGGGACGGCGTCGGTGTCCGCTTCCGCTGTGACGTATCCCGGCGGGCCCATCGCTACCTCCCGGCCCGCGGCCTGCGCGCTGCCGTCAGCCGGTTGCGCGGAGCCGTAAGACCTGCTCAGGGCCACATTACTAACGTCCAACGCATGGCGGTACCTCGGCGACAAGGCCGGGGACGGTCCCACCGCCCCACTGGACGGGAGTTGATCCACATGCGGTACGTCGAGGCCGACGGCGCCCGGCTCGCCTACGACGACAACGGCCCCGCCGATGGCGAGGTCTTCCTGCTCAGCCACTCGCTGTTCTTCGACAGCGCGATGTTCGAGCCGCTGGTGCGGATGCTCACCGGTGCGGGCTACCGCACCATCGCCTTCGACCACCGCGGCCAGGGCGCCAGCTCCCCCGCGGCCTCGATCGGCGAACTGTCGATGGACGCGCTGGCCGAGGACGCCGCCGCGCTGATCCGTGCGCTCGGCGTCGGCCCGGTGCACGCCGTGGGCAACTCGATGGGCGGGTTCGTCACGCTCCGGCTGGCCGCGCGCCATCCCCAACTGGTGCGCACGGTGGCCGCGCTCGGCTCCTCGTGCGAGGAGGAGTACAAGCTCGCCGAGTTCGCCCCCCTCGTCGAGAGCCTCGGAGAGGAGGGCGGGGCGGCCCGGGCGATCGACACGCTCCTCTACATCATGTTCGGCGATGCCAGCCTGGCCGCGGGCGGTCCGCTGATCGAGCGGTGGCGGGCGTCGATGGCGGCCCTCAAGCCGACGATCCGTGACTGCGCGTGGCAGGTCGTCCACCGCGGCCGCCTCGTCGAGGAGCTCGCCGGGTGCCGGGTGCCGGTCCTGGCGATCGCGGGCGAGGAGGACCACGCCTACCCGCAGCCGATCTCCGGCCGCAACATCGCCGAGGCGGCCGGCGGCCGGGACGAGACGGTCCGAGCCGCGGGGCACTCGGTGGCGCTGGAGAAGCCCGACGAGGTCGCCCGGCTGCTGATCGCGCACGCCGAGGGCGCGGCCTGAGCGACCGCGGGGCCGGAAGCAGCAATCCGGGTCGAGGTTCATCTCGACCCGGATTGGGCGGCGTCCTCCGATCGGTGGCCGACGGCGGGCCACCGCGCACCCGGACATGGAGGGGTCAGGCGGGCGGCATCAGGTCGCTCTCGCTGACGGTGTACGTCAGCGGGGGATAGACGAAGTCCGTTTCGTTGTTCTCGCGGCGCCGTAGCCGGTAGAACTCGCGCCTCTGCTCGTCGTCGGCCAACGTGAGGCGCGCACCCTGCGGGAGGAACGCGTGTCCGTCGCGGAACCGGACGAAGGTCTTCGACGTGCGAAAGGTTACGCCCAACCATTGGTTGTCCGTCGCCTGGGCAGGCGTGTTCAGCACGATCTTGTGCTTGAGCCGCCGGTTCGAACCGACAGAGAACGCGACGACGCTGTTGTGGCCGAGGGGGATCTCGAACTTCTCGCCGTCGGACTCCTTCGATTCGAAGATCAGCTTCCTCGGCGGGTCCGCTTCGGGACGTTCGTAGCAGGAGAAGACGGCGATGAACGATCCGTCGGCCAGATCGAGGGCCTGGTCGGAATGGCCGCCCATGGTCTTGTACGCGTTCGTGTAGCTCTCGATGAGAGCGTTGTTGAAGCCGACCGGAAGTGCCGCGCGTTCTCGGATTCGTTGCGCCAGCCGTTCGTGCACCGCCCGGAAACGCTGTGTCGGGTTGCCGTATCGAGTGGTGGTGCGTACGAGAGGCACGCCCTCCGCCTCGTCCACCTTGGTGAGCGTCGCGCCGCGCCGGCCTTTTCCGACATCTTCCAGGCGTGCCGACGCGGACAGCTCCGCGAAGAGATCATCCTCGGTCGCCAAGGTGTACGAGAGGATCTCGTCCGAGATCCTAGATCCGGGGGGCAACGTAGTCTCCCTGGTTCATGCTGAAGAGGAACTCGTCGCCGTAATCGATGAAGGACGAGGTCCTGTTCTCCTCGGCGTAAAGCCTGCGCAGCTCGTCCATGCCCGCCGGTGTGGGCGGCTCCAGCTTCACCAGCCCTTCGCCCGCTTTGAGGAACGTTTGGCCGTTCTTGTGGACGGCTTCGGCGCTCGAACAGCGCACCACGTATCCAAGGCGGGTCGGGAGCAGTTCGGCGTCCAATCCCGAGGGGCGGACCTCGTGCGTGTACAGGCGATTGGTGGACAGCGGCATGAGGAACACGGAGCCGGGATAGAGCGTCAGGCTGAACTGCGAGGGGAGCGCGGCCTCGTCGCGTCCTTCGGTCGGCTCTTTGAGGCGGAAGTTGAGCCTGGTCAGCCCACTGGCACCCTTCACGCCGTAGTCGAAGGCGTCTTCGGGCAGGGGGTGCAGCTCGTCCAGCCGGTCATAGAACGTGCAGAAGGCCATGATGCCGTTGACCGGCATGTCCTTGGTCTTGTCGGCATGCGCCGAGATCTTGGCCTTGGATTGCTTGCGCTCGGTCGTGGCGGGGGTGTTGTGGTAGATCTGAGCGAGGACGTGATTCAGCGGCGCCTGGTTCCGGAAGACGGCGGCCGCCTCCCGGTTCAGAGCCTCGACGATGTGCGTGTCGGTCGGGCGAAAGCCCTCGGTCGGCCCCGAGAGATTGGTGGAGCACCGGAGCAGGCGGAAATGCAGCTCGTCGCCTTCACGGGTGACGGGCGTCAGATAGATTCCGCTGCGACGGGCTGTCCCGGGCTTGGTGGACTCCGTCAGCGACTGGAACGCGTGCTCCGTGGAGATCCGCCCGAAGTGATCGGCTCCGGGGTCGAAGAAGCGGCGGTAGTAAACGCCGGCGCCATGCACGCGGATGGGAACTCGGCCGAGGTCGATGACGGTCCAGAGGTCGTCGATGCCCTCATCGCAACCGCGCGACAGCTCCCGGATGACGAACACCCGGGCCGCCGCACGCAGTCGGCGGGCGCTGATCCCTGACACGTCGCCGCACAAGTAGACCGTCTTCTGAGCGAGGTCGGGCGAACCGGAATCGAGGTCCTCCGGTGTGATCGGGGACCCGAAGAAATCCCTGATCGAGCCATTGCCTTGAAGCGTCGAAGGTGCGACCAGAACGTTGCTCGCATCATCGATGCAGGCCTCTGTCAGCTCTGTCGTGTGCATTGAACAGCACCTGCCATTCGCCCTCTGAGACGCGAACCCGCAGAGTCGCCGGATGCCCGCCGATCCGTCCGGCCCATACCGTGAACTTCCGTACGGTAGAGAATGTTAGTCGGGATCACCGGCGCGAGTGGTTTCAGCGGCGTACGAGGCCGAAGAACTCCGCGACCGCCTCGGCGGTGTTCAGGCTGGAGGTTCGGCCCATGACGCGTGGGGCGGGCCGCACGCCGGGGACCGTGTGGCCCCCGGCGTGCACCGTGTAGAGCGAGACCGGTGGCGTGCCGGCTTGCCGGTAGTCCGTGGCGGTGACCGAGGTGGTTCGCGATCCGGTATGGGATCGGACACTGTGCGGCAGCTTCCGCGTCCCGGGCGGCCGGTCGATCGAGTTGCGGGCCGCGAAGTAGGCCGCGGTCTGCGGTGCCGACAGGAACCGCCCGCCGGTGTGGAACATCCACCGGGCCAATCGGTGCATCCTTCCACCGATCATTCCGCCGCCGTAGGGAACGAGCCGGTCGTCCGTCCCGTGGATCAGCAGCATCGGGAGCGGGGCGGCGGGCACGGCGCCGAGCAGGAAGTTCTCCGGCGCCGGCTGGGTGGCAGCGATGACGGTCGCGCCGGCCAGCAGGCCGGGCTCTTGGTGGACGAGCCGGATCACCATCCCGCCCCCGTTGGAGAACCCGACCGCCTGGACCTTCGAGCGGTCGATGCGGTGACTGCCTTCCAGCGCGCCGACCATGGCCGTGGCGAAGGCCACGTCGTCGACGTCCTCGACGCGTGCGCTGACACTGCTGTCGGCGCACGCGTCGTTCCATTGGCCCTTGTAACCGTCGAGGTAGGCGACCACGGCCCCTGCCGCGGTGACCAGTGAGTCGAAGGAACCGCCGGAGAAGGCGCGGAACTTGCCGCCGCTCTGCCCGGAGCCATGGAAGACGAGGACGAGTGGGCCGCCGGGGATCGCGTCGGGAGGCGCGACCAGCGTGTAACTGCGGCGGCGCCCGGCGACATCGACGCCGCCGCGTGTGATGCGCACGTGGGGCACTGCCGTTCCCCTCAGTGTCGGGCCGTGCGGTTGCCGGCGTTCGGGACGAGGCGGTGGCGGTCGCGCCACGCGCGTTCCCATTGCCGGGTCATCTGGGGGTAGACGATGAGGTACCGGAACGGCTTGATGCAGGCCATGTACAAGCGCCCGAACGTTCCGTTGGGCTTGACGAGTGCGGCCATGCGCAACTCGTAGTCGCCGTTGTCGGCCTGCACCCATCCGAGGTGGCAGACCGTATGCACGGTCTTGTTCGCCAACTCCATGGCGTACTCGTCGTCGAGGATGTACAGCCGTTTGAAAGGAGTGCCGGGGACGGCGTGGCCGTCCCCGGCGGCGGGAAGGTCGGGCGGGAGGACCTCCCGCAGCGAGCGGACCCGCGTACCCAGGCTCTGCTTGGGCTTGTCCCAGCCGAGCAGGGCGCCGAGCTTCCAGCGGGCCGCGAACAGGGCCCGCACGGCGAGACCAGAGTTCGCGGGTCCGGCGAGCGCCTCGAGCGCGTCGAGCATCACGGGGAAGTCGTCCGGGCCGGCGCCTGGAGTGCGATACCGCCACACGTCCTCCACCCGGAAACCGGGGGTGAGTTCGTGGATCCGCCACGGGCGTGAGGTGTGCTCGGTGTGCGGGAGTCGTGGCGACATGGTCTCCTCCTCGAGGCCAAGTATACGCTGGCGTATAAAACGAGCCTAAGTTGATTTATACGGTGGCGTATAGATCATCCTCGAATGAAGTGGATCACATATGGGAACCGTTCGCACGCCACGGGGCGCGTGGATCGAGGAAGGGTTGCGGGCGCTGGCCGCCGGCGGGCCCGACGCCGTGCGCGTCGAGGCCATCGCCAAGAGGCTCGGCGTGACCAAGGGCGGGTTCTACGGGTACTTCGCCGACAGGAACGCGCTGTTGGAGGCGATGCTGGACGTCTGGGAGCGTGAGAGCGTCGACGACGTCCTGGCACGCGTGGCACACGAGGACGGCGATGCACGGGCCAAGATCAGACTCGCCGGCCGGTTGACGCTTTCAGGCGACCGCCTGCTGCCGATCGACCTGGCCGTCAGGGACTGGGCGCGACGTGACGAGGCGGTCTCCGAACGCTTGCGCCGCGTCGACAACCAGCGCATCGCCCTGGCACGCGAGTTGATCGGCACCTTCTGCTCGGACCCCGACGAGATCGAGGCCCGCAGCCTCCTGGCCTTCTGTCTGGCCATAGGCAGCCGGTTCCTCGCCGCCGACCACCCCGGCCGCACCCGGGCCGACGTCCGCGCCCGCGCCTCCGACCTCGTGTTGATGGACTTTTGGACCGGTGGGCGGGCCGTGCCTACGATTCCGGAGTGGTCGCCTATGACGTCTTCCTCGCCGACTGCCCGGCCCGCACCACGCTCGACCTGATCGCCGATACCTGGTCGGTGGTCGTCGTGGTCGCTTTGGGCCGCGGCCCGGCCCGCTACACCGAACTGCGTGAGAACGTCGGCGGCATCAGCAAGAAGATGCTGACTCAGACGCTGCGTCGACTCGGCGAAAACGGCCTCGTCGAGCGGCGCGCCCTGCGGACGGCTCCGCCCGGCACCGAGTACCGCCTCACCGAGCTGGGCCGCAGCCTTCTCGAACCGCTGGCTGCGCTGTCCCGGTGGGCCGAGGACAACACCGGTGCCCTGCTCGAGGCCCGCGCAGCCGCCTCCGCGTAGGGAACCAGCTGGTTCCCCACGGCCTTCTAGCGTCTTCGGACAGAACCTCGAACCTCACAGGAGGACTGTCATGAAGATCGGTGTGCTCGGGGCCGGGATGATGACCGAAGCGCTGGCGGCCGGCTGGGTGTCGGCCGGACACGACGTGCTCATCGGCGGCCGCACGCCCGAGAAGGCCGCCGACCTCGCAGAACGTATCGGCGCCCGCGCCGGAACGCTGCGCGAGGCCGCCGAGTTCGGCGACGCCGTCCTGATCGCCGTCCGCCTCGCCGGGGTGGAGGAGACCCTGCGCGCGGCCGGCGCCCCCGAAGGCTCACTCGCCGGCAAGACGGTGATCGACTGCGGTAACGCGGTCGACGTCTCCGACTTCTCGCAGGTCACCTACGAGGGCGGTGCCTCGATGGCCGAGGAGGTGGCCCGGCTGTCCCCCGGCGCCCACGTCATCAAGGCATTCAACCAGGCGCATGCCGCCGTATGGCGGATGCGGCCGCCGGTCTTCGACGACCGGCCTCTGGCCGTCCCCTTCGCCGGTGACGAGAACGGCAAGGCCACGGCACGTGCCCTGATCACGGACCTCGGCGCGGAGCCGCTGGACGCCGGCGACATCAGGCAGGCGCGCCACCTGGAGGCCATGGCGATCGTCGTCATCCGCCTGCTCTTCTCCGGCTACGACCCGCTGTCCGTCTTCGCGTTCACCAGCCCGGGCCGCACCGGCGAATGAATCGTTGCCGGCATTCACCATCGGTGGTGGATTTGTGGGCGGATCAGTTGGTCGTAGACCTCCTGTACGGCCCTGTGCGTGTCCTGATCCAGTGGGGCCAGTGCCGCCGCGGCGGCGTTGCCGTGCGCCTGCCGGGCGTTGCGGGCACCCGGGATGACGACGCTGACCGCTTCCTGGTCGATGATCCAGCGCAGCGCGAACTGAGCCAGAGACGTCCCCTGGGGCACCAGCGGACGCAGGCGCTCCACCGCTTCCAGACCGGTGGTGAAATCCACGCCGGAGAAGGTTTCACCGGCGTCGAAGACCTCGCCGTGCCGGTTGTAGGAGCGGTGGTCGTCGGCGCCGAAGACCGTCGCGGCGGTGTACCGCCCCGAGAGCAGCCCGCTGGCGAGCGGGACGCGCGCGATGACGCCGACCCCTGCCCTGGCTGCGGTCGGCAGCACCCGCTCCAGCGGTTTCATGCGGAAGGCGTTCAGGACGATCTGGACCGTGGCCAGACCGGGGCGGGCGATGGCGGCCAGCGCCTGCTCGCAGGTGCGGACGCTGACTCCATAGGCCGCGATGGCCTGGTCGGCGACCAGGGCGTCGAGGGCGTCGAACACCTCGTCGCAGGCGTACACGGGATCTGGGGGGCAGTGCAGTTGGACCAGGTCGAGCCGTTCGACCCCGAGGTTGCGGCGCGAGCGGTCGGTCCATGCGCGGAAGTTGGCGGCGTTGTAGTTCTCAGGTTCCTGGGGCAGCCTTCGGCCCATCTTCGTGGCCACGGTCGGTTTCCGGGCTCCCGTCCGCGCGCACCACCGCAGGAACTCGCCGATGATCTGCTCGCTGCGCCCGTCCCCGTACTCGTCGGCGGTGTCGACGAAGTCCACTCCCGACTCCAGCGCCGAGTGCAGCGTGCCGAGGGCCTCGGACTCCTCCAACCGCCCCCAGTCGGCTCCGAGCTGCCAGGCTCCGAGCCCGATCACGCCGACCCGCCTCCCGGTGCGCCCCAACATCCTGGCTTCCATGATCTTGACCTCTCTGGTCGCTGTCGTTGCGTCCCCGTCCTGCGGCGTCGTTCAGAGCCGAGGGGCACCGGTTGCCGGCATCACCAGGGAGTGCGGTGGCGTGGTCGCGGTGATGAACAGGCAGTGGTCCGAATACGGGTGAGCTTGTCGGGGTTGAGGACACCGAAGATGGCGTGGATGCGTCCGGCACGGACGTCGAAGGCCGCCAGCTGCCGCTGCCCGCCGATCACGGTCCAGATCGCCGGTTCGCCGTTGGCCTGGGTCAGGTGGACCTCCTGCAGTGGATAGCGGGACAGCAGCCCGGTCACGAACGCCAGCACGTCGTCGCGTCCGGTGATCGGGCGCAGAGCGGCGCGGACCTTTCCGCCGCCGTCGTTGTAGGCGATCGCGTCCTCGGCCAGCAGCTCCGTTAGGGCGGCCAGATCGCCGTCCGCCGCCGCGGCCAGGAACCGGGTGAGGAGTTCGGCGTGATCGGAGGGTTCGGCGGTGAACCGTTCGGAATCCCTGGCCAGGTAGGCGACCGCGCGGTGGTGCCACTGCCTGCAGGTCGCGGCGGGACTGCCGAGGATCTCGGCGACCTGGTCATAGGGCAGGTCGAAGGCCTCGCGCAGTACGAACACCGCCCGTTCGGGCGGTGACAGCCGTTCCATCATGTGCAGCGTCGCGTAGGAGAGCGTGTCACGCATTTCGGCGGTCTCCAGCGGTCCGAACGCCTGGCCGTCCACCGGTTCGGGGAGCCATGGTCCGGTGTAGGCCTCGCGGGTCGCCCGCGCCGAACGCAGCTGGTCGAGGGCGAGGCGGGACACCACCGTCACCAGGTACGAGCGTGGCTCGCGGATCTGGGAACGGTCGGTTCGCAGCCAGCGCAGAAAGGCCTCCTGCACCACGTCCTCGGCATCCCACATGCTGCCCAGCAGCCGGTACGCCAGGCCCAGCAGCAGCCGCCGGTGTTCTTCGAAGGTCTCATCCACCTCGTACTCCCTCCTTGGTCGGCGGCTCGGCCGTCGAGGGCTTTCACGGGCCGGCGATGGAGCCGCCGCGACGGTCACCGCGACGCGCCCGTTCCGCCGGCGAATCGGCCGGCGATCCAGGTGAGGATGTCGGGCATGGCGCCGTCGTCGATACCGACGGTCTGACCGGGGTAGGTGTCGTGCTCCAGCCCGGGGTAGGTGCGGTAGTCGACCCTGGAGCCGGTATGGCGGAGCGCCGCGGCGACGTCGTCGGTCATCCATGCGGGTACGACGCTGTCGGCTCGGCCTTGGAGCAGCAGGACCGGCCCGGCCACGCGCCGGGTGCCGGTGCTGTTGGCCTTCAGGAAGCGGGCGAAGCGCGGCTCGGTCAACGCGCCGGGACGCACCAGCTCCGGCCCGGTCAAGTCGCGGAAGACGGCGCTCACTACGCCCAGGCAGCCGGAACGGGTGGCCTCGAGGCGATCGAGCGCCTCGGCGGTGAGCAGCCGCCGGGGTTGGATCATGGGATCGTTCACGGACGCGCCGGAGGCGATCAGGGCGATGAAGCCGCCCAGCCCGGGCCGGGCGGCGGCATGCCCGGCGATCCTGCTCAGGTTCGCGGCGGGTGAGGTCACCACCGCGCCGCGGTAGCCCCCCACGGGGCGCCACATCTGGCGTTCGGCGACGGCGAGCGCGGCGGCGCCGCCCTGGGAGTGCCCCCAGAGGACCCAACCGCGTGAAAGTGCCGGCACGGCGGCGCGGGCGGCCCGCAGTGCGTACACGACGTCGTTGGCGGCGGCCGTCTTGTCGCCGAGTGCGTGCGCGCCGTCGGTTCCAAGCCCGGCATAGTCGGGTGCGACGACGGCATAGCCCCGCGCCAGGAAACGCGCCATCTGGTCGCCGTGGTAGAGGTCCCTCATCAAGGTCGGGGCGCAGTCACGGGCCATACCGCTGGTGCCGTGGGCGTCCAGTACGACCGGCCAGCCGCCTTGCGGGGAAGTGCCGGACGGGGTCAGCACGACGGCGGCCGCGGCGACGTCCCGGCCTCTGGAGGTGCGAGAGTGGTACAGCAGACGGGTGGCGCGGGTCCCGGCGGGCACGGTGTAGCCGGTTGTGACCTGTCGCCGGATGATGGTTCCGGCCGGTGCCTGCGGCAGCGGGCTGGGCACGTCGTAGAAGGCGGTTCGAGGTAGGGCGTTGGCGCGCTGCTGCACCCAGGCGGCCTGGCACCAGTCGTCACAGACCGCGTCGGCGTGGACCGGGGTGACGATCGCGGCCGCCGACGCGAGGGCGGCCAGGGGGACGAGCAGCGCACTCGGCACAGCCTTCATCACCGGTTTCCTCGGATCGACGTCGAGGCGGACGCCCGGGCCGTTCCGCCGCCGTGTTCGGCGGCGAACCCCTCGGTCACCGACGGATGACGAGGGCGCCAGTCCAGGCGCAGCCGGGCCCGGGTGTTGGCGGCGCCGCGCAGCCGGTTCATGAACGCCACGCCCCAGGTCCCGACCGCCAGCCGGGCCAGGGCGGCGGGCGCCTTCTTCGGTGCCGGGGCGCCGAGGACGGCGGCCATCTCGGGCAGCCATCGGTGCAACGGCACGGGCTGGTCGTCGACGATGTTCACCACGCCGGCGACCTCGGGCTTGTCCAACGCGGCGGCCACGGCGGTCGCCACGTCGTCGGCGTGGATGAAGGAGAACACCGCGTTCCCGCCGCCGACCAGCGGCACCTTCCCGGCCCGCACCTGCCGGACGAACGATCCGTCCGCGGCGTAGATGGAGCCGGGCCCGTACAGGTGTCCCAGCCGCAGCACCAGCCCGTCCGCCCGAGTGGTCTGGAGTTCCAGCTCGTCCAGCGCATCCAGTACCGGCACGAACTGCTTGGGAGTGCCCGTCCGCCACAGCGGGGCGTCCTCGTCGGCCGGGCCCTCGCCGGGCTGGTAGCCGTAGGCCAACCCCTGGCTGATGATCCGGGCTCCGGGAGCCGCCTCGATCAGGTTCCGGGTGCCCTCGATGCGCAGCCGGTTTGTGGGGCCGAAGTCCCGCGCCAGGTGCCTGGGATCGATCTCGGCCGGGATCGCGGTGAGCAGGTTCACCACCGCCTCCGGCGCCGCTCGCCGGACCGCCCGCCGCATCCGGTCCCGGTCCAGCGCATCGGCGACCACCACCCGTGCACCCGCCGCCTCCAGGGCGGCGGTGTCGCTTCCCGGCCGGGCCAGACCCAGCACCTCGTGCCCCACGGCGGTCAGCAGCGGAACCAACCGGCTGCCGATCACCCCGGTGGCTCCCGCGATGAGAACCCGCATGATCACTCCCTTGTCCGTCCCGGCGGACGCCGGGCTGCCGTACTCACGGCGAACAGACGGGCCGGCCTGCCTCGGCGTGACAGTCGAGAGAGTGATCCCGATCACAGGCGGGGGCCGCAAGGCAGGCGCCCACCGTGCCGGTGCCGGCGCCCACCGGTCGCCGGCGGATCATCCTGCGCCGCGTTCCGCGCGCCCGGTGGCGGCGGTTGAGCCGGACGGGCCGGGCGTGGTGAAGGCGTGCAGGAGGTCGAGGAGTGCGGCCTTGAGTTCGGCGTGGGTGAGGGCCAGGGCGCCCGCGCCGGCGAGATGGTCGAAGATCAGGCCGTCGAGGTAGGCCACCAGCAGCGGGGCCTGGAGTGCCGGGGCGGGGGCGCCGATGGCGGTGAGCATCGCTTCGGCCAGTTGTCGGGACCGTGCTCCCGCCCTGACGAGCACGGTGCGGAGCTCGGGCCTGCGGGTGGCCTCCAGGGCGAGTTCGTAGCGGGCCAGCATCCGCTCGCGTCCGGCCGTGGTCCAGTGCTCGACCAGGTGGGCCGCCGCCCCGGCCACCCCTTCGTGCCCCGGCGCGTCCGCGCCTGACAGTGCGGGCCGGGCGGTGAGCTCGGCGGTGTCCACCTGTTCGAGCCGCTCGACCGCCGCCTGTAGCAGCGCCTGGCGGGTTCTGAAGTAGTAGGAGCAGGAGCCTTCGGGCAGGCCCGCCGCCTTGTCGACCGCCCGGTGGGTGAGGCCCCGCATGCCGGCCTCGGCCAGGGTCGTGATGGCCGCGTCCGCGAGCTCCTCGCGCCTGGAGGGGGGCGATGTGTTCTCCGTCACTGTCTCTCCCGTTCCTCTCTACAAATGTAGAGTAGCTGATGTCCGCTACAGGTGTAGAGAGAGGGGTAGGCGATGGGTGAGCAGCGCACGGCGATCGTCGTCGGCGGCGGCATCGGCGGGCTGGCGGCGGCCGTCGCCCTGTCCGGCCGGGGTTGGCGCGTCGAAATCCTGGAGCGGGCGCCTGAGTTCCGCGAGGTCGGCGCCGGGTTGTCGGTGTGGTCCAACGGCGTGCGCGCCCTGGCCGCGCTCGGCGTCGGTGAGCAGGTCAGGACGCGGGCCATGAGCGAGACGCAGGCGGGCATCCGCGATTCGTCGGGCAAGTGGCTGTCGCGCACCGACACCGAGGAGATGACCCGCCGCTACGGCCCGCTCGTCATGATCCACCGCGCCGACCTCCTGGCGCTGTTGCACGAAGCGGCGTCCGGCGCCGCCCTGCGAACCGGGGTCACGGTCAGGGGAGTACGGGCCGCCGGGCGGCACGTCGAGGTCGCGCACGACACCGGCGTCGCCCGCGCCGACCTGGTCGTCGGAGCCGACGGCATCCGCAGCGCCGTCCGCCGTTCACTGTGGCCGCAGGCCCCCGAACCGCGCTACGCCGGCTACACCGCCTGGCGGCTGCTCGTCGACCCCGGCGCACGGCTGCGCGCGGGTGGCGAGAGCTGGGGCCGCGGCGAACGGATGGGGCTGGCCCCGCTGCCCGACGGGCGGATCTACATGTTCGGCGTCGCCGGCACGCCGGCGGGCGAGCGCAGCCCGGACGGGGAGCTGGCCGAGCTGCGGCGCCGCTTCGCGGGCTGGCACGATCCGATCCCGGCGCTGCTGGACCAGGCGGACGAGGACGCCGTGATGCGAAACGATCTGTACGAACTGCCGCCCTTGAAGACCTTCGTCTCCGGCCGGACCGCCCTGCTCGGCGACGCCGCCCACGCGATGACCCCCGACCTCGGACAGGGCGCCTGCCAGGCACTCGAGGACGCCGTCACACTCGCGGCCCTCCTGGACCGCCACCCGACGGTCGAGGCCGCGCTGGACGCCTACGACCGGGAACGCCGCCCGCGCAGCCAGATGATCGCCCGACGCTCGCGCCGCGTCGGCGCCGTCGCCCAATGGAGCCGCCGCCCCGCGGTCGCCCTGCGCAACCGGGTCATGGGCCTGACCCCACCGAGTGCGATGCTCCGCTCCCTCGCCCCCGTCCTGGACTGGCGTCCCACCAGTTGAACGGGGTGCCGCTCGGCGCGGCGACGGCGAATGGCCGGCGTCACTCGTCCGAACCGTCGACAACAGCGTTCAAGTCATCCACCTCGGTCTCACCTGACTTCCAGAAGCGCCGCAGCGGTCCGCAGCAGTACCACACCAGGAAGCCGGCCACCGCGCACATGACACCGGCCATCGGCACGTCGCCTTTGCTGAGCAGGACGATCCCCCCGATGGCCATGGCCAGCGTCATTGGCACCAAGAGGACCAAGGCGAGCACGGCCCCGAACCGCCGCATGCTGTGCAGGGTGTCTTCGGCGGCGCCCCGCACCGCCTGTCTGACTGCGTGATCCGCATGCGCGGAGGGCGGGGACGCGTCGGGGTATCGCATCCCGCCGTCCCGGGGAGCGGACGGAGGCGCAGGGGCCTCGGGCAGCCCCTGCGGACGCAGGGATTCGTCGGGGCCCGGAGTGTCGAGCGCAGGCCGAGCAGGCGGGTCCGGCTGGGCAGCGGCCGGTACCCGCGAGGGACTGGCCTTACCCAGCAAGGCGCGGAAGCCCTTCCAGGTGAAGGACGCCGCGCCGAACCACAGAGCCAGTTTCCCCAACAGATCCGGCCACCAGAACCAGGCCACCAGGGCACAGAGCCCGGCCAGCCCGAAGAGTGCAAGGCCGAGAGATATCCGGTCTTTTGCCATGTATTCCACTCCAGGACATCAGGAGTCTCCCAGTTGGGACGTACGGCGGCTGCCCGCAGTTCCGCCGACCGACGAGTTCGTGTGCGCGGGCGTTCTGGCGCCGTCGAACCCCGTGCCCAGTTGCTGGCGTATGCCGGCCTTTGGGTAATGCGGTGGAGGTCTTTAGTTTAAATGTGCATTTAAAGGATGATTTCCAGGATCTTGCCGTAGTGTTATTCGAATCCGTTTCGCCGCATGTGAGGATCGGCGTTGACGAAAAGGGGAAATTTCGGCTCGATGAGATGATCGGCGGCGGGCGGATGTACGAGACCGAGCGGCACGAGCGCACTGTGGGAAAGGCTCCCCCGGCGGGCGGGTACGAGCGCTACGTGGGAGGGGGCCCCGAGGTCGAGCGGGTGCTCTTCGAGAAGCTCGCCCGCGACATCATGCGGGTCCAGTTGAAGATCAAGAAGCGCGGCGGCGCGGCGGGGATCGAGCGCGCCTTCCACGCCAAGGCGGTCCTCGGTGTCGAGAACGCCAGGCTGACGTTCCGTCCCGATCTTCCCGACGACCTGTGCGCCGGCTTCGCGCGGCCCGGCGCCTCCTACCCGGTCGTCGTCCGGCTGTCCAACGCGGGCGGCGCGCGGCGACCGGACTTCGCGCCGGACCTGCGCGGTGCGGCACTGCGGATCCAGGCGGGCCCCGACGAGGCCCATGACCTCCTCATGACGAACTACCCGGTCTCGCACGCGCGGAACGCGCGCGAGTTCGTCGCGTTCGCGCAGGCGATGGCGGGCGCGAACACCCGTCTGCGCAAGGGTGTGGCGCTGTTCGTGAAGTTGCCCGTGGCGGTGGGATGGTCCACCGCCACGCGCATGCGGCGGAACGTGACCGCGGGCGTCCGGCACAGGGTGCGGAGCCTCGCGATGGAGACGTACTGGAGCCGCGGTGCGATCCTGTGGGGCGACGCCGGACCGGTGCGCTACCGGCTCCGGCCCTCCGCGGGAGCGGCGCCGGCGCCTCCACCGTCGCAGACCGATCCCGACTACCTGACGCGCGAGATCTCGGCACGGCTGGCCGGGGCGGACATCAGCTTCGAACTGGCCGTGCAGCGTTACGTGGACCCCCGGCGGACGCCCATCGAGGACGGCGCCGCCGACTGGGCGGACGAAGACGCACCGCCCGTCGTGGTGGGGACGCTGACGATCCCGAGGCAGGACCTCGACACTGCGGACGCGCGCACCATCGCGGCCCGGGTCGACGAGCTCGCGTTCGACCCCTGGAACACCACGGACGAGTTCCGGCCGCTCGGCAACATGAACCGTGCCCGCAAGGCCGTGTACGAGGCGTCCAGCGCCCATCGCCGGGGGCTTCGGTTCAGCACGCCGACCCCGAAGCGCAACGCCGTCGCCGCGGGGCTCCTCCAGGCCGGCTTCCGCGTGCTCAACAAGCGCGTTCCCTGGCACAGGCTGCCCACGCCGGCGGGCCTCCTCAACCTCGAAGCCGTCCGGCAGGAGTTGCGCCGCCGCAACCTCATCGACGTCGAGGCCCGCGAGGCCCCTCCGGACGCTCACCCCGTGCCCCCGCCCGTCGATGAGCGAATGCGGGTCAGGCGCAGCTACGACGGCAGCTGCAACGACCTTTCGGCGCCGACGATGGGCGCCGTCGGCTCACCCTTCGGCCGCAACCTCGCCCCCGTCTACCAGCCGCATCTCTTCGACGAGCCCAACCCGGTGGCCGTCAGCAGGGAACTGCTCCACCGCAGGTCCTTCATCCCGGCACGGTCGCTGAACATCATCGCCGCCGCGTGGATCCAGTTCCAGGTGCACGACTGGGTCGCGCACAAGCGGTACGCGACCGGGACGAAGAACGTAGAGGTGCCGCTGCCGCCCGGCATGACATGGCGCAACACCCCGGGCGGAGAGGCGGAGAACGTGATGCGCTTCGCGGACAACGAGGGCGTCCAGCCCGGCGGACCGACGGCCGGGCAGCCGCCGATCCTGTTCTCCAACACCGCCTCCCACTGGTGGGACGGCTCGGAGGTCTACGGCGGCGACGAGACCATGGCGCGGTCCCTCCGAGAGCCGGACGGGGGCGCCGCCCTGCGCCTGGAGAACGGCCATCTGCCGAGCGGCGCGGACGGCATCCCGCTCACCGGCTTCAGGGAGAACTGGTGGCTCGGCCTCAGCGCCATGCACACCCTCTTCGCCCGCGAGCACAACACCGTGTGCGACGCCCTGCGGAGCGAGTACCCCCGCATGGACGAGGAGAGCGTTTACCACACCGCGCGGCTCATCGTCTCCGCCCTCATCGCCAAGATCCACACCATCGAGTGGACCCCGGCCATCCTCGCCACCGACCTGATCGAGATCGGGCTGACGGCCAACTGGTCGGGCCCGCCGCGGAACTGGCTGACCCGGCTGGGGCTGTGGCTGGTCGACGAGCACGCGCTCACCGGCATCCCCGAGACGCTGCCGGACCACCACGGCACGCCCTACTCGCTCACCGAGGACTTCGTCACCGTCTACCGGATGCACCCGCTGATCCCGGACGACTTCGAGCTGGCCGGGCACGGATCCGGCCGGACGCTCCGCACCCTGGGCTTCACCGATCTCCAGGGCAGCGCCACCGAGGGTGTCATGCGCGACGTCGGGCTGACGGACTCTCTCTACTCGCTCGGCATCGCCAACCCGGGTGCCATCACCCTGTACAACTACCCGCGCGCACTGCAGGCGTTCGAACGGGACGGCGAGGTGATCGACCTGTCGGTCGTCGACCTCGTGCGCACCCGCCGGCGCGGGGTCCCCCGCTACAACGACTTCCGGACCGGCCTGCACAAGCCCCGCGTCCGGCGCTTCGAGGACGTGAGCACCGACCCGGAGACGGTGGCCCGGCTCCGGGACCTGTACCGGACGGTCGACGAGATCGACACCATGGTCGGCCTCTTCGCCGAGAATCCGCCCGAGGGCTTCGGCTTCAGCGACACGGCCTTCCGCGTCTTCATCCTCATGGCAAGCCGCCGGCTGCAGAGCGACCGGTTCCTCACCGTCGACTTCCGGCCTGAGATCTACACGCCGCTCGGCATGGACTGGATCGAACGCAACGGCATGACGAGCGTCATCCTGCGCCACTGCCCCGAACTGGCCGCCGTCCTGCCCAGGACCGCCAGCGCGTTCGCGCCCTGGCGGCGGGCCGCCGCGGACGGGTCCGCGCCCGGCGTCCGGCACGGCTGAGAGGGAGAGCGACATGTCCGTGGATCACCTGACCGGTCACCGGGGCCTGGAGGCCCTCCGATCCCAGCCGGTGCTGGAGACCATCTGGAGGCGGCGGACCCACCGGGTCAGCCGGGGCGCCGACGTCCCCGCCGGTTCGATGAGCTACCGCTCCCCGCACCGGCCGATGCCGCTGGAGGAACTGGAGGAGGCGGTGCTGATCGCGCTCACCGGCTGCTCCGGCCTGACCATGCCGGACCGCCTGTTCGAGGACCCGCGGGACGGGACGTCGATCATGGCCAAGCCGAACCTCACCATGGCCGGGCGGACGGCGGGCAGCCCCGACAACGCGCAGGGCACCCACTTCTTCATGATCAACGACACCGGCACCTACTACCTGCGGAAGCTGCCGCCCGCCCCGGACCGGCCGTTCGACGCCGCCGCGCTGGTCGAGCGGGCGCGCGAGGCCAAGGTGAAGGTCCTGGACCACCGGCTGGACGTCGCGGAGGGCAAGCGCGACTTCCCGGCCTATCTGGATTCCAACCGCTTCCTGTCCAACATTCCGGGAACCACGGTCTTCCTGCCGGTCGTCGACCTCTCCCACCAGTACATCAACGCGCTGATGTATCTGCTCACCCAGCCGGACGGGGCCAGGCCCGTCATCCTCGACGACCGCAATTTCCACCGCCCGGCGGGCGTGCGGAAATGGGTGCGGAACGGCTTCCTGAACCCCGACATCAAACTGACGCTCGGCGCTCTGGGGCCGATGCGCACCCAGATCGAGGCCGACCTGCTCCTGCAGAACATGATGCTGGTCTCGGACGCGATGGGCCTCGGCGCCTGGATCCACGCCACGATCCACCCGCTCATCGCGCTGGGCGATCCGAAGTTCTCCCGCACCTACGGCCGGATGCTGGGATTCGACTTCGTCACGCCGCGCTTCCGTCCGGCCGATGTCCTGCGCTGGCACATTCCCCTGCCGAAGTACGCCTCAGCGCGTTCCCATCCGATCGGGCTGAGGGTCGGCGGAGAGCACCTCATCAAGGCCGCCTGCCCGCCCAACTACCCGTCGATGCGGAAGGCGGTCGACGCCGTCGTCGCGGCGAAGTTCGGACCGGACGGCGTCTACGCCGACAAGGACCTCTTCGCCCGCATCTACAAGGGCGACTACGGGCAGCGGTACCTGGCCGAGGCGAGCGCGTACGACCAGCGGGTGATCGACTGCGCGCGCGACGTCTGTACGTACATACACGACACGCACGGGCGGTTCCCGGCACATGCTGACGCCATTTACGTGCCCGGCGTATGGCTGCAAACGCACCATATCGAGGCCGAATACTACGAACGCTTCTTCAGGAACGGGACGACCGACGCGCACGCCCGGCATGCGGAGCGGTGGCACGGCACGCCAGGTGACGGGCGGCCCGCGTGAATCGGCGCGGGCGGCCCGCGGTCGCGGCCGGCTGACGGAAGGGGGACGGGGACGATGCGGGTCTACGAGGCCATCGTCGAATGCCTGGAGGACATCGGCGTCGGCGCCGCTTTCGGCGGTGCCGGGGAGAACGCCGCCGGTCTCATGCTGGCGCTGAAGCACTCGGATCGGATCAGGCCGGTCATCGCACGGCACGAGCAGGCCGCGTCCTTCATGGCGTGCGGGTACGCGATGTACACCGGCAGGCTGGGCTTCTGCTTCGCCACCGCCGGGCCCGGGGCCTTCAACCTGTTCTCCGGCCTGGCCGTGGCGCTGTCCGACTCCTACCCCGTCCTCGCCGTCTCGGGATACGCCTCCCGGCACTGGCAGGGATGGGGGTCGCTCAACGAGACCTCCGGCCTGAACGGGACGCCGGACTCGCAGGCCATGTTCGCGGCCACCACCAAGAAGTCGTTCCTGCTCACCGATGCCGCCGATACCTGCGACGTGGTCGAGGAGGCGGTGAACACCGCGTTCGCCGGGCGGCCGGGTCCAGTGCACATCCACGTGCCCGAGGATCTGACCGATCGGGGGGTGGAGGTCGAGAAGACCCGGCCCGTCCGGCTCGACGTCGCGCCCGTGCTTCCCGACCCGTCCCGCGTGGAGGAGATCGCAACCGTCCTGGCGGACGCGATCGCGGACCGCAGGCGCATCGTGGCGCTGGTGGGGTTCGGCGCCGTGCGGAGCGGGGCGGGGAAGGAGGTCAGGCGGCTCATCGAGCGGTTCCAGATCCCGCTGCTGACCACGCTCGACGGCAAGGGCATCGTGTCCGAGGGGCACCCGCTCTCGGTGGGCGTCTTCGCCGACAGCGGCCATGCGAGCGCCTGGAAGGCGTTCCGGGAGGCCGACGTCGTGCTGTGCATCGGCAACTCCCTCAACCAGCACGCCACGTTCAACTACCGCCCGGACCTGTTCGACGGCAAGACGCTCATCCACGTGAACATCAGTGACGTCGAGTTCCGCAAGGCGTTCAGGCCCGACCACGAACTCCTGTCCGACGCCCGGCCGGCGGTGGCGGCCCTGACCGACGCCCTGGAGGAGAAGGTGGGCGAGGTGCCGGCCGCCGAAGTCGACGGCAGGGACTGGGAGGCGCGGCACATCGTCCACCTGACCGGGAAGATCCATCCCGGGGAGCTCGCGCAGGCGATCGGCCGGATGCTGCCACCGCGCGCGATCCTGCTCGCCGACGCCGGCGCGCACCTGGCCTGGCTCGGCTACTACGTGGAGCTCGAGGACGGCCAGAACTTCCGCAAGGCCGGCTCGTTCGGACCGATGGCCGGGCACGTCAACGGGGCCATCGGGGCGAAGCTGGCGCAGCCGGACCGGACCGTCGTCGTCGGCTGCGGCGACGGCTGCTACTCGCTGTCCGGCTTCGAGCTGATGACCGCGGTCGAACAGGACGTCCCCGTGATCTGGATCATCTTCGACGACCGGGAGTTCAAGCTGATCAAGATCTTCCAGGTCGCCACCTACGGCGAGTCCGGGCTCGTCGAATTCGAGAATCCGGACTTCGCCGCGTACGCCCGGGCATGCGGCGCCGACGGATACCGCGTGGAGACGCTGGAGGAGTTCGAGGAAGCGTTCAGCGCGGCGCTGGCCTCGGGCCGCCCCACGGTCATCGACGCCGCCATCACCCGGTGGGCCGTTCCGCATTACAGCCCTTCGCCCGAGGGCGTGATCGCCGGAATGGTCGAGCTCTTCGAGAAACGCTTCCGCGACCGATGATGCCATTTACGGAGGACGGTATGCGTCATCTCATCGTGTGCTGCGACGGCACATGGAACACGCCGGAGATGGATTCCGTCACCAACGTGCGACGGCTGTACAACGCCCTCGACCGCACGGACGAGGATGGTCACCGGCAGTTGTCCTGCTATCAGCCGGGTGTGGGCACGTTGCGGAACAGGCTGCTGGGAGGCGCGTTCGGGCTGGGGCTGTCGGACAACGTGCTGGAGGCGTACCGCTGGCTGGTCGGCGAATACCGCCCGGACGACCGCATCTGGCTGTTCGGCTTCAGCCGCGGCGCGTACACGGCCCGCAGCCTCGCCGGCATGATCTCGGCCTGCGGGCTGATCGACCCCACCGCGCTGGACGAGGCGGCAGTCCGCGGGAGGATCCAGCACATCTACGATCACGGCTACCGGAGGCGCGGTACCGGCCGGCGATGGCGGCAGGGCCTGGCCTTCCAGTACGACCCGGACGACCGGGAACGGATCCCGGTGCACTTCGTCGGAGTGTGGGACACCGTCGGCTCGCTCGGCGTCCCCGACTACCTCGGCTGGCTCAACCTGCTCGACCCGTCCCGAGGTCATGACTTTCACGACCTGAAGCTCAACCCGTACATCAAGCACGCGCGGCACGCGGTGGCGATGGACGAGCGCCGAGGCCCCTACGTCCCGACACTGTGGGCCGAGCCGTTCACCAGCGGGCAGGACGTCAAGCAGGTGTGGTTCCCGGGCAGCCACAAGGACGTGGGCGGCGGCCACCCTCGCACGGGCCTGAGCGACGGTGCGCTCCAGTGGATGATCGACGAGGTCCGCGGCGGTGAGCTCCCGCTCGGCTTCCGCAGGACGATGCTGGACCAGATCCGGCCCGATCCCCTCGACCTTCTGCACGACGACGACCGCGGCATGATCGCGGTCGCCCAGCCCTTGGCCGACCTCAGACTCCGGCCGCTGCTCGAGATCGCGCTTCAGCCGCGGCCGCGCGCGGTTCCCAAGATCGACCCGAGCACGCGTGACCCGGACGTCCACCGGTCGGTGTACGACCGGCAGCGGACGCCGCACATCACGACGGGGCCCTACCGGCCCACCAGGGTTCTCACCCCAGGGCGCCCGGAGACCGTCGAGGTGTTCGCCGGCGAGCCGTGGAACGAGACCGGGCTCTATCTGGAGGCCGGTGAGTACGACTTCACCGCCGAGGGCACGTGGCTGGACGGCGGCATCGTGTCGAGTCCCGCCGGCACCGGCGGATTGCGCCGCTTCAACCCGCTGACCGAGCGCCTCCGCCTCGCGAGAACCCTCCTCGGCGGGGTCGAGCGGCTCTTCCGTGCGGCGACCGGGAACCGGGCGGCCCACTCGATCGGGGCACGCCGCGAGGTGAGCCTTCCGTGGATGTCGCTCGTGGGAGTCGTCGCCAACGACGCGGTGAGCGTCAAGGGCGAGATCACCGACCATGAACGCATACCGATCGGCGCGGGGACGCGGTGCCGGGTGCGCAAGGGCGGCTACCTCTACACGTTCGCCAACGACGCCTGGGGGTCCAGCGGCAACAACCGGGGGAGTGTGCGTCTCACGGTGGCCATGGTCCTCGCGGGCCGCGGCGAACGCGCCGTGAGTCTCGCCGGGCTCGCGCCGGGGCGTGCGCCATAGCCATGGCCGGGAAACGGCCGGAGCACGCTAGTGACCGGCATCATTGTGCTCGCTGTGCGGGCGCCGGGCCCGCAGGAGGCGAACGTCCCGTCCGGAGCGAGCCCTTCGTCTCTCGCGGGACCGCCCGGCCCGAGCTAGTCAGGAGGCATGACCGCCAGCGTGCTCGTCGTGGAGGACGAGAGGGAGATCCGTGAGCTCCTGCGCCGCTATCTGGAACGTGCCGGATACGCGGTCGTCACGACCGGATCGGGTGCGGAGGCGATACGGCTGGTGTCCGAGCGCTCCGTCCGGCTGATGGTGCTGGACCTCGGGCTGCCCGACGTCAACGGACTGGACGTGCTGCGCGCGGCCCGCGCTGACGGCGAGGTCCCGGTGGTCGTGCTGACCGCCCGCAGCGCCGTCGAGGACCGCATCCGGGGCCTGGAGTCGGGCGCCGACGACTACGTGACCAAGCCGTTCAGCCCGACCGAGGTGGTGCTGCGGGTCCAGGCGGTGCTGAACCGCGCGGCCCGGGGCACCGTCGCGCCGAAGGCGGCGAGCTACGGCGACGGGCGGCTGCTGCTGGACGAGGAGCGGCACGAGGCCGCCCTGGACGGTGCGGCGCTCGACCTCACTCCGACCGAATGGAGCCTGCTCACCGCGCTCGCGGCCGTCCCGGGACGGGCGTACTCGCGGTACGAGCTGGTCAACCGTGTCCGCGGATACGAGTTCGCCGGCTACGAGCGGACCATCGACTCGCATGTGAAGAACCTGCGCCGCAAGCTCGGTCCGGCCGGCGCCGGCGTCGTCGAGACCGTGCTCGGTGTCGGCTACCGCCTCGGGCTCAAGCGCGACACGTAGCACGGCCCGGCACGGGCTCAACGTGTGGGCGGCTCACCGGCGCACGGGCAGGCGGATGGTGAAGGTCGCGCCGCCCGCGTCCGGTGACGAGGCGGTGACCGTGCCGCCGTGCGCGGCGACCAGTTCGCGCACCACGGCCAGGCCGATGCCCGAGCCGGCGACCCGGCGCCCGGACGACCCCCGCCAGAGCCGTTCGAAGACGTGGGCGCGCTCGGCGGCGGGGATGCCGGGACCGGTGTCGGCCACCTCGATGACGGCTTCGTCTCCCTGCGCCCGGACCCGCACCGTCACCGAGTCGCCGGGACGGCAGTAGCGGGCCGCGTTGGACAGCAGGTTGCCGAGCGCCTGGTGGATCCGGTCGGCGTCCGCGCGGATCACGACGCCGTCGGCGATGCCGGTGTGCACGGTGAGACCCGCCGCGTCCAGTTGGGCGCGGCGGGCGGCGACCGCCTCGCGCGCCACGGCGCCGATGTCGACGTCCGCCGGCCGCAGTGACAGGGCGGCCGACTCCGCCGCGGACAGCTCGGCGAGGTCGCCGACGATCCGGCCGAGCCGCAGGGACTGGTCGTGCAGGGCGGCCAGGCGCGCCGGATCCGGTTCGGTGAACCCGTCCCGCAGCTCCTCCAGCCCCGCCTGCAGGCCCGCCAGGGGTGTGCGCAGCTCGTGGGCGACGTCGGCGGCCAGCCGCCGCCTGCCGAGCTCGGCCCGGTTCAGCTCGTCGGCCATGCGGTCGAAGGCCGTGACCAGTTCGCCCAGCTCACCGGGCGCGCTCGCCCCGGCGCGGGCCGAGCGGTCGCCCGCGGCGAGCGCCCGCGCCGCGGTTGCCAGGCGCGCCAGCGGCCGGGTGAGCCGGCGGCTCACGTACCAGCTCGCCGCCGCCGCGGCCGCCACCGCCGCGGCGGCGGCCGGCAGGATCCATGCCCAGGCGACGTCCCGCCCGGACGAGGCCGCAGGGGCGCCGAACGCCAGCCGCACGGAGCCGACCGTCCTGCCGGCGGTCCGTACGGGCTTCGCCACCGTGCCCTGGCCGGCGCCGAGGCCCGGGCCGTGACCACCCCCCGGTCGTCCACCAGGCCGCGTGGCAGGACCCGGATTCTCCGGCGAGGCGATGATGTTTCCCTCGGCGTCCCGGACGAAAAGGCCGGCGCCGGCTCCCGCGGCGATGGCGCGCGCCTCCCGCAGGTCGGCTCCCGCCCAGCCGCCCGCCGCCGTGTAGGAGGCGGCGGCCGCCGCGGCGGCCTTTTCGGCCGTCCGCTCCCGCTCGGACTGGCGGGCGGCGCCGAGCCCCCGGTCGGTGCCGATCAGAGCCGCCGCCGTCAGGACGGCGAGTGAGGTCAGCGCCACCAGAAGAAAGGCCGCGAACAGGCGCCGCCTCAGGCTCCCGCCGCCGTTCCGCCGCACGCCTCTCACACCTCCTGGATACCCCGCGGCGCCCGTTCCCTGCCAGGGACCAGAGGGTGTTCCCGCAGCTCCATACGGTCTCCACATGTCCCACATCCCGGCTGCAGAGCGCAGGAGCAGGTTGAAGACGACGGCGAAAGGGACCGACTGAAGACAGGAGAGAGAGGCCATGAAGCGCATCGGAAAGACGGCCATCGCGCTCACCACCGGCGGTGCGCTGGCGCTGGGCGGGATCGCCGTCGCGGCGCCCGTCCTGGCCGGGGCCGGGCCGGGCGGACCCGGCGGACCGCCCGCGGCGAGCCAGGCCGCCGACCCCCGCCCGCGGGGAGCCGACGACGGGATGGGGCGGTTCCAGCACGGCGACGGGATGGGGCGGTCCGAGCGCGGCCCCGGTGACGGGACCTGCCTGACGGCGCCCAGCGGTACCGTGACCGCCGAGCAGAAGACGGCTCTGGCCGCGCAGGCGGAGGAGGAGAAGCTCTCGCACGACCTGTACACGGCGTTCGCCGCCCGCTACGACGCGCGCGTCTTCGACCGGATCGCCAAGGCCGAGAGTAACCACCTGAGCGCGGTCCGCACGCTGCTCGACCGGTACGGGATCAGCGATCCCACCGAGGGCAGGAGCTCCGGGCAGTTCGCCTCGGCGGACGTCAAGGCCGAGTACGACCGGCTGCTGGCCCAGGGGTCGGCGAACGAGCAGGCCGCCCTCCAGGTCGGCGCGACGGCCGAGAAGACGCAGCTCCCGACGATGCGGAAGGCCGCCCAGGACGCCAAGGCGGCGGACGTCAAGCGGCTCTACGACCGGCTGATCGCCACCTCGGAGCGGCACCTGGCCGCATTCCAGGAGTGGGGGAGCTGAACCACCCGCGCATCGCCGCCCGTTCTCCCGACCGAACGGGCGGCGAGCGCGCGTCGACGTGGCAGTCGTTCTCGGAATTCTGGGCCCGCACTCTGCGATCATGTGTTCCGTGGAGATCGACCACATCCGCGCCCTCGCCTGTGATTACGCCGCGAAGCTCAATGTGGGCGAGCCTGCGGTGAGACAAGCGCGGTTCTCATCCTGGGCGCCTACGGGACTGCGTCCGCGAATGTCCCGGAGAAGGCCGGTCCTGATCGTCGACACCAGGTTCGACGGGCTTGAGACCGCCGAGAAGGAGGCGGCGATCGCCGGTGCCTTGGTCGGCGCCGCCACCTCTCCTCGCTACTGGCGGCACATGGGTTGGACGGGCTTCCTTCTCCTGCTCATGGCATTGATCATGGGCGGGGTGTCGGCTTCGCTTTCGGGATGGGCCGAACCCGTACCGCTCGTCGTATCCCCGGCCTTCTCATTGCTCGTCACAGCCCAAGTGCATCGACGGTTCGTGTATGCCGTGGATCGTGCGACGGTGGAGGCGTTCGGCTGGGCCGTCATCGACGCGTCCCTTGAACTCCATCGCAGGACTCCGTTCAAATACCTTGATCCCCAACGGCTGTACACGCCGAAGTGGGAGCAACGGATGGCCCGTCTTGATCGCCTTAGGGAAAGCGGCGGCCCCAAGGTCCCGGCCCGTCCTGCGAACTGAGCAGGCAGGCGCCGCTGCCCACCGCCACCACTCGCTCCGCCGGCCCTGATCTTCACCACCGACCGGTGAGGGCTGGATCCCCTTAGATGATCGTCCAGGTTCGATCCTCGAGCATTGCCGCGATCGCGCCGCGTCACGCCGCGACCGGCCTCCGCGGCGTGATCAAGGGCAGGGGCTCCGTTACCGGGTCCCCGGCCCGGTGCCCGCTCCCGGAACCTCAATGGCGAGGGGACGCGCAGCATGGAACTGGGGCACTGGGCGACGATCGTCGCGTTCCTGTCGACCGGCGCCTGTTTCGTCGGCATGGCATTCCTCAAGACCGCCACAAACCGGATGCCTTCGCTGTACGGCGCTCGGCCCTTCGCGCTCGCCGCCGCGATGCTCTCCAGCCGGACCTGGGCGATCGGCTTCACCGTCGTCGGCGTGGGATTCGCGCTGCAGTACACCGCACTGACGGCGCTCCCGCTGTCCGCCGTCCAGCCTGCGATGCTCGCCGGGCTGGCGCTCCTGCCCCTCATCGCGGGCATCGGGCTGGGCGAACGGCTCGGCCTCCGTGAAGCGGTATGCATGGCGTTCGCCGCCGCGGCCATCGTCCTTTACGCCGACGCCGCCGACGGCGCGGACTCCTTCGACCGGGTGCCGGCGGATCCGGTGCTGGTGGCCGCGATCTCCCCCTCGCTCGCCCTCCCCGCCGTCCTGTTCCTGGTCAGCGACCTGAGGCGCAAGGGCGCGCACGGGCGGCCGCTCAGCGGCATCACCTACGGGATCAGCGCCGGGATGCTGATCGGCGCGGGCGAGGTCGCGCTCACGGGCATGGCGACGGTCAAGGCCCCGCTCGACGACCTCGCCGCCTCTCTCGACCCCTACCTGTTCATCGCCGCGACCGCGCTGGCCGCGGGGCAGATACAGATCGCCCTCCAGCACTGCCGCCTGCTCATCGTCGGATTCCTCGTCATCATGACGGCCAACCCGCAAATGCTGCTCGTTTCGACGGCACTGTACGGGCACGGATGGGAGCCACGAGCCGAGCCCGTGGCAAGCCTGACGGGCGGTCTGCTGTTGAATCTCGCGGCCATCTGGTTCCTCCCCCGTCACGAGCGGACCAGGTCCACTCGGCCGTCCCGGCGCACATCCGGCGTCTGGACCGCGCCCTCCGCGTCGGGCCCGGACCAGAACCCGCCATTGCCCAGGAAGCCTTTCGGGAGGGGTGTGGTGGGTTCGGAACGCCTCCCCATCGCTTCGCCGGAGCCCGGCCCGCTCGGCATGAAGCCACCGAGCCTGCGCGACCGCATCGCGCGAGACCGACCAGGACGAGAAGCACCCCGGCAGCTCGGAACAGATGCCGCCGACCCGCGCGGGCCAGGCGGTCCGTGAGGGGCCGGCATCCGGTCGGCCCACCTCACCTCAAAAGCAAAAGTGGGACAGACTGCTGTCTGTCCCACTTTGTTGCGATGTGTCCGAGGGGGGACTTGAACCCCCATGCCCCGTAAAGGGCACTAGCACCTCAAGCTAGCGCGTCTGCCTATTCCGCCACCCGGACCGGTCGCAGGCCGCAGCGCGGCTGCGGCGGCGGAGTTCACCATACCAAAGGTGGCGAGTCGCGGCGAAGTCGATCGGCGGGGCACCATGGGACGGTACCCGAGGACGCGAGGTGATCATTGTGGTCGACCAGCCGACCGCCGAGGACGAGGTCGTCCGGCTCTGCCAGGAGCTGATCCGGATCGACACCAGCAACCCGGGTGATCACTCGGGGCCGGGGGAGCGGGCGGCCGCGGAGTACGTCGCGGAGAAGCTCGAGGAGGTCGGGCTCGAGACGCGGATCTTCGAATCGCATCCGGGGCGGGCCAGCCTGGTCGCGCGGATCGAGGGGGAGGATCCGGGCCGGGACGCGCTCCTGCTGCACGGGCATCTCGACGTGGTGCCGGCGCGCAAGGAGGACTGGACGCGCGATCCGTTCGGCGGGGAGATCGCCGACGGGTGCGTCTGGGGGCGCGGGGCCGTGGACATGAAGGACATGGACGCGATGATCCTCGCGGTGGTGCGGCAGCGGCTGCGGGAGGGGCGCAGGCCGCCGCGGGACGTGGTGCTCGCCTTCCTGGCCGATGAGGAGGCCGGAGGGAAGTGGGGCGCCCACTGGCTGGTGCGGGAGCATCCGGAGCTGTTCGAGGGGTGCACCGAGGCGGTGGGGGAGGTCGGCGGGTTCAGCCTGACGGTGCCCGGGGACCGGCGGATGTACCTCATCGAGACGGCGGAGAAGGGCATCGCGTGGATGAACCTGACCGCCAAGGGGACGGCCGGGCACGGGTCGATGGTGCATCCGGACAACGCCGTCACCGCCCTGGCGGCGGCGGTCGCGCGGCTCGGGGCGCACGAGTTCCCGGTGCGGCTGACCAAGTCGGTGCGGGCGTTCCTGGAGCGGGCGTGCATGGCGTACGGCGTCGAATTCGACCCGGAACGTCCGGAAAAGTGCCTTGAGGAGATCGGGCCGCTGGCGCGAATGATCGGGGCGACGCTGCGGAACACGCTCAATCCGACGCGGCTGGATGCCGGTTATAAGGCGAATGTCATTCCGCAGACCGCCACGGCTCAGGTGGACGGACGATTCCTTCCCGGACATGAGTCGGAATTCTTCGCGGTGGTGGACGAACTTCTCGGTCCGGACGTTCAGCGGGATTTCATCCACCATGACCGCGCGGTCGAGACGGACTACGAGGGCGCGCTCGTCGCGGCGATGGAGGCGGCGCTGACCTCGGAGGACGAGGGCGCCCTGCCGGTGCCGTACTGCCTGAGCGGCGGGACGGACGCCAAGGCGTTCTCCACGCTGGGCATGCGGTGCTTCGGTTTCGCGCCGCTTAAATTGCCTCCAGAGTTGGACTTTTCCGGAATGTTCCATGGGGTGGACGAGCGCGTTCCCGTGGACGGACTGCGCTTCGGAGTCAGGGTTCTCGACAAATTCCTTGATCGCTCTTGAATTTGCCATCCCCGGAGCTTTCCGTGGTGCTATCGTCACCATTCGTTGAGGACGGAGCAGTCGCAACGGAGGGTGTCCGGTGGCAGGTGGCGCGGCGCGGGTAGGGGCGGTTTCCGCCCTGCCGCGCCGCGTCGCCGTCGGCCCCTGCGTCCGGCGCCTGCTGGTCCTCGGCGGGCTGCTGATCGCCGGTTGGCTCCTCGGGTGCGCGGCGCAGTCCGCGCACGCCGACGAACAGCCGCCCGAGCTCGTGACGGGGGTCGTCGCGAAGACGCCTGTGCTGGGAGACGCGGTCCAGACCGTCCAGGAGCGTCCACCGGTGCGGGAGGCGAGCGGCGTCACCGAGCTGGTCGAGGTCGTGCGCGCGGTGACGCAGGCGCCGCCGCGTGAAGAGAACGCCCCGCGGGACGTGTCGCCGCCCAAGGCGGACGTACGGGTCGAGCCCGTGGTCAAGCGCAAGCCCAGGCCGCACGTGACCAAGGTCGCGGCCGCGCCTGGGACGCACCGCCGGCCGCACGTGTCCCGCAGCGTTTCCCGGCTTCGCCCGAGCGCCGGTCATGAGGTCCGCCATGTCGCCGTCCAGCACCGGCCCGAGCCGATGCCGGCCCCCGAAAGGCCCGGCACGCATTCGGTGACTGGCGGCTTCATCGCGACCGGCATCGCCGTCGGGTTCCCGGCGGCCGGGACGTGGGTCCCCGCGCCCCGGCAGGCATCGCTGCGCCAGGTCTTCGGCGCCGTGCTGCCGGCCGTCCGCACCGCTGCGGACGAGCCGTCCTTCGCGCCCGACTAGTCCCTGATCCCACTCTCCGGACGTGTGCCCGTGCGGCTCGGGCGCGCCGATCCGGTCTCCTGCCGTGCCCTCATGCACGGCCTTCCCCCGAGACACACGTGTCTCATCTCCACCAAACTCCCCTAAGGAGCATCATGCGACGCACATCACGTGCCATGCTCACCGCGGGCTTCGTCGCCCTCGGTGTCAGCGCCGTCCCCGCCAACGCCTTCGCCGACGTCACCAACGGCGACGGCGGCGTCCTGTCCGGCAACCAGGTGAAGGCGCCGATCTCCGCCCCCGTCAACGTGAGCGGCAACGCCGTCGCGGTGCTCGGCATCGCCCAGGCGACGTCCAAGGGCGGCGCGAAGGTCGTGCAGAACGGCGGCGGCGCCGCGCAGCAGACCACCTCGGGCACCGGCGGCGTCGGGTCCGGGAACCAGGTCGACGCCCCCATCTCCGTCCCGGTGAACGCCTGCGGCAACGGGGTCGCCGTCCTCGGCATCGCGCAGGCGGGCTGCACGGGCGGCGCCAAGGTCAAGAACGCCGGTGGCCAGGACACCGGCACGGGCGGCCAGGTCACGGACGGCAAGGGCGGCGTCCTGTCCGGCAACCAGGTGAAGGCCCCGATCTCCGCCCCCGTCGACGTGTGCGGCAACGCCGTCGCGGTCATCGGCCAGGCGGTCGCGGGCTGCGAGGGGGGTGCCAAGGTCACGGACGGCGGCACCACCGGATCCACCGGATCGAGGCAGGAGACGTCCGGCAAGGGCGGCGTCCTGTCCGGGAACCAGGCCGACGTCCCGATCAGCGTGCCCGTGAACGTCTGCGGCAACGCGATCGGCAACGCGGTGGCGGCCTGCGAGGGCGGCGCGACGGTCAAGCAGAACGGCGGCACCGGCGGCGCGCAGCAGACCACCTCGGGCGCGGGCGGGGTCCTGTCCGGCAACCAGGCCAACGTGCCGATCTCCATCCCGGTCAACGTGTGCGGCAACGCCGCGGCGGTCATCGGGGAGGCCGGTGCCGCCTGTGAGGGTGGCGCGACGGTCAAGCAGAACGGCACCGGCGGCGCGCAGCAGACCACCTCCGGTGAGGGCAGCGTCCTGGGCGGGAACCAGGTGCTGGCCCCGATCTCCATCCCCGTCAACGTGTGCGGCAACGCCGTCGCGGTCGTCGGCCAGGCGACGGGCGCATGCACCGGCAAGGCGGCCGTCAAGGGGTCGAGCGGCTCCGGCGGCACGACGTCCGGCACCGGCGGCGTCGGCTCCGGGAACCAGGCGGACGTGCCGGTCGAGGCCCCGGTGGACGTGTGCGGCAACGGCGCCGCCGTGATCGGCCTGGCCTCCCCCGCCCCCCAGTGCGACGACCCCGGCGACAACGGCGGGTACGAGCCCTCCCCCTCACGGATGGCGGGCACCGCCCCGCGCCCCGGTTCGTCGATCGACGTGCCCCTGGTCGGCGGCCTCGCCGGCGGGCTGGTCGGCGGCCTCGGGGCCCCGAGTCTCCCCGTCGCCGCGCCGAACCAGCGCACCGCGGCCCCGTCCCTCGGCGGTGACGTCGCGCCGGCGCCCCTGTCGCCGGTGCTGAACGCCGTGTCCCAGACGGGCGCGACGGCCCTGCTGCCGAAGACCGGGGCCGCCCAGCGCGTCCGGCAGGACGGCGGGACGCCGGTCACGCTCCCGGTGCCCGTGAAGCCGGTCGTCCCGGCCGACGTCCACGGCGTGCCCGCCCCCAAGGCGGCGGACGTGCCCGGCGAGATCGGCCCGGCCCGGCACGTCGCGGCCACGGAGACGATCAGGCCGGAGTCCAAGACCGGCGCGGCGCTGCTGACGGCGGTCTCCGGGCTGCTGGCCGCGGCGGCCGGGATCACGGTGCTGGCGCGGCGCATCCGGGTGGGTCGCCGCTAGATCCGTCAGAACGCGGGTGAGTCGGCCGCACGGCCGGCAGCGGAAGACCTTCGCCCGTCCCGGAGGCGCGGACCGGGGCGGGCGAAGCCGCGTCCGCACACAGGCAGGTCCCGGCCGCCAAAGGCGGGGCCGAACCCGAGCTGGGCGTTCTGTGTCCGAGGCGGGTGAGCGGGGACGGCAGGCGGCGGTGCTGGTCCTCGCGCAGGCGGGCTCGTGGCTGGAGGCGGGGCGAAGCCCGTGTCCGCAGGGGGTGGCGGGCTCGTGGCTGGGGTGGGGGGCGTGGCGGGGGTGGGCACAGTAACGTCACGTCAAGGAATCCGTACGCAGTGCTACGCTCCCGACAGGCCGCTGGGAACGGTCAGAACGTACGGACGGCTCGGATGACCTTGCGGCGCAGTTGAATACGACGGCGGCCGTCCGGGTACAGGCGCAAGCGATCGAGTTCCCAGCCACCGTGCTCCGCGTGCTCGGTCATGATCTGCCGGGCGGTGTCACGGGTGGTGCCGCGCGGCAGTGACAGGACGAGGTAGGTGTACTCCGCCATTGCGACCATTATTACTTGGTCTACCGGCCGTGCGGCACCGTACCGTGGCGTCCCGGTCCGCGCGCCGTCCGGCGGCATGCAATCCTGTCGGGGGCGCGCGGCGGTGAGAATCCCGCCTCCCGGCGGGGGCGGCAGCGATGATCGCGAGACGGTGGCGGAGGGCGCGGGCACAAACACGCCGTCACGCGACGTTGTACGAAGCCGGTAGGAAGAGCCTGAACCAGAGGACCGAGACAGCGAGGTTGGAGCGACTGTGCCAGCCAAGAACGGCACCGCGAACAGTGGCCGCGGCAACGGCGTGGGGACGCGCCTGGTGATCGTCGAATCGCCCGCGAAGGCGAAGACGATCGCGGGCTACCTGGGCCGCGGCTACATCGTGGAGTCCAGTATCGGCCATATCCGGGACCTGCCCGGAAGCGCCTCGGAGGTGCCGGCCAAGTACAAGGGCGAGCCGTGGGCCAAGCTCGGCGTGAACGTCGAGCGCGAGTTCGAGCCGCTGTACGTGGTCAACGCGGACAAGCGCCAGCAGGTGCAGAAGCTCAAGAAGCTGCTGGCCGAGGCCGACGAGCTCTTCCTCGCGACGGACGAGGACCGGGAGGGCGAGGCGATCGCCTGGCACCTCCAGGACGTCCTCAAGCCCAAGGTCCCCGTGCACCGGATGGTCTTCAACGAGATCACCAAGGACGCGATCCAGCGCGCCGCCGCGAACCCGCGCCAGCTGAACATGCGCCTGGTGGACGCGCAGGAGACGCGCCGCATCCTGGACCGCCTCTACGGGTACGAGGTCAGCCCCGTCCTGTGGAAGAAGGTCATGCCGAAGCTGTCGGCGGGCCGCGTGCAGTCGGTGGCGACACGGCTGGTCGTCGAGCGGGAGCGGGAGCGGATCGCGTTCGTCCCCGCCCACTACTGGGACATCGCGGCCCAGTTCGACACCGGCAAGGACGAGGAGCCGACGGCGTTCAAGGCCGGGCTCGTCTCGGTCGACGGCAAGCGCGTCGCGCAGGGCCGCGACTTCGCCTCCGACGGCACCCTGAAGACGCGGGACGCGCTGCACCTGGACGAGGCCGCCGCGACGGCCCTCGCCGAGCGGCTCCGCGGCCGTCCGTACGAGGTCAAGTCGGTCGAGCGCAAGCCGTACACGCGCCGCCCGTACCCCCCGTTCCGGACGACGACCCTCCAGCAGGAGGCCAGCCGCAAGCTGAACTTCTCCGCGAAGTACACGATGTCGGTCGCCCAGAAGCTGTACGAGAACGGCTTCATCACCTACATGCGAACCGACTCGATCACGCTGTCGGAGACGGCGATCACGGCGGCGCGGCGGCAGGCGGCGTCGCTGTTCGGCGGCGAGTACGTCCCGGACAAGCCGCGCGTCTACGCCTCCAAGGTGAAGAACGCGCAGGAGGCGCACGAGGCGATCCGCCCGGCGGGCGACACGTTCCGGACGCCCGCGGAGACGGGCCTGTCCGGCGACCAGTTCCGGCTGTACGAGCTGATCTGGAAGCGGACGATCGCGTCCCAGATGAAGGACGCCGTGGGCCAGTCGGTGTCGATCCGGGTCACCGGAGTGTCGACGCGGAACGAGCGGGCCGAGTTCGGGGCGACCGGTAAGACGATCACGTTCCACGGGTTCCTCAAGGCCTACGTGGAGAGCGCCGACGACCCGTCCACCGACCGGGACGACCAGGAGCGGCGCCTGCCGAACCTGGCCGAGGGCGACCCGCTGACCGCGAGCGCGGTGGACGCGGAGGGCCACTCGACCCGCCCGCCGGCCCGCTATACCGAGGCCAGCCTGGTGAAGGAGCTGGAGGAGCGCGAGATCGGGCGGCCGTCGACGTACGCCTCGATCATCGGGACGATCCTGGCGCGCGAGTACGTGTTCAAGAAGGGCACGGCGCTGGTCCCGTCGTTCCTGGCGTTCGCCGTGGTCAACCTGCTGGAGCAGCACTTCGGCAACCTCGTCGACTACGACTTCACCGCCCACATGGAGGACGGTCTCGACGAGATCGCCCGCGGCGAGGCCGAGCGCGTCCGCTGGCTGTCCCGGTTCTACTTCGGCGACAATGGCGAGGAGGGCCTGAAGGAGCTGGTCGGCGACATCGGCGACATCGACGCCAAGGGGATCAGCTCGTTCCCGATCAAGGGCACCGACATCATGGTGCGGGTCGGCCGGTACGGGCCGTACCTCGACCGGGACGGCGAGCGCGTCAACATCCCCGAGGACATCGCGCCGGACGAGCTGACCGCCGAGAAGGCCGAGGAGCTGTTCGCGCAGCCGTCCGGCGACCGGGAGCTCGGCACCGACCCCGAGACCGGCCACACGATCGTGGCCAAGTCGGGGCGGTTCGGCCCCTACGTCACCGAGATCCTGCCCGAGCAGCAGCCGCCGCCCGCCGACGGCAAGAAGCGGACGAAGAAGGCCGACACCCCGAAGCCGCGCACGTCGTCGCTGTTCAAGTCGATGTCGCTCGACACGATCACACTGGACGACGCGCTGAAGCTGCTGTCGCTGCCCCGCACGCTGGGCGAGCTGGACGGCGAGCCGGTCACCGCGCAGAACGGGCGGTTCGGCCCTTACATCAAGAGGGGCTCCGACAGCCGGTCGCTCGGCTCGGAGGAGGAGCTGTTCACGGTCACGCTGGAGCGCGCGAAGGAGCTGCTCGCGCAGCCCAAGCAGCGCGGCCGCCGGGCCGCGGCGGCCGCGCCGCTGCGCGAGCTGGGCAAGGACCCGGCTAGCGGGGAGCCGGTCGTGGTGAAGGAGGGCCGGTTCGGCCCGTACGTCACCGACGGCGAGACGAACGCCAGCCTGCGCAAGGGCGACGAGGTCGAGTCGATCACCATCCAGCGCGCCGCGGAACTGCTCGCGGAGCGTCGTGAGAAGGTGGCCGCGGGCGGCGGGAAGAAGAAGACGACGACGCGCCGTCGAACCTCCGCAAAGTCCGGTTCATAGGGACATCTACGCCGATACCCTGACCGACATGACCAGAACGGGCGCACCCCGGCCGCACCCCGCAGCGCCACCGCCGCCGGGCGTTTCGTCGCTTTCGTCGATCGGGCCGTTCCGCCGGCTCCGGATCGCGCTGTCGCTGTCCAGCGCCGCCCAGTGGCTCGGCGTCCCCGCGCTGACCGCCATGGCCGCGGTGCTGGCCCGCGGCGACGATCCCGCCGCGCGGGCGCAGGCGATCGGGGGCACGCTGGCGCTGCTGCTGCTGCCCGCGGTGGTGCTCCCGCCGGTCGCCGGGCTGCTCGCCGCCCGCGTCGACCGCCGGCTGATGCTGATCATCGCGGACGTGCTGCGTCTGGTGGTCGTCGTGACGGTCCCGCTCGTGGACGCGCTGCCGTGGACGTTCGCCGCCGCGTTCCTCGTCTCGTGCCTGAGCCTGCTGTGGATCCCGGCGGCGCGCTCGTCCCTGCCCGGCCTGGTCCCGGACGAGGAGTCGCGGCCCGCCGCCCGCCGCGCCGCGTCCCGCGTCCTCTACGGCCCCGCGCCGGCCGCCGCGCTGCTGTTCGCCGTCCTCGCCCTCGTCGCGAGCGGGACGCTCGGCGCCGGTTCCCGCGCCGACCTCGCCCTGTACGTGACGGCGGGCCTGTTCCTGGTCGCGGCCGCCGTCGTCGCGACGGCCGGCGAGATCCCGGCGACCGAGCCGGTCGCGGCGCCGTCGCCGCTGAAACTGATCTTCCAGGGCCCGGGGTCGGCCGCCGCGCGGGGCCTCGGCCTCGCGATCGCGGCCGCGTCCGTCACGGCGGGTGCGGTCGTCTCGGTGGCCCGCGTCCACGCGGGCGAACTCGGCGGCGGCGACGCCGGGTACGGCTCCGTCCTGACCGCGCTCACGGTGGGGCTCGGGTTCGGGCTGTTCCTCGGGCCGCGCGTGCTCGTCCCGTTCAGCCGCCGCCGGCTTCTCGGCCTCGCGGTGATCGCCGCCGCGCTCGCGCTGGTCGTGCTCGCCCTCGTCCAGAACCTCGTCGTCGTGGTGTTCACGACGGCGTTCCTCGGGGTCTTCGCCGGGGCGGCCTGGTCGACCGCGACCGCCGCGCTGCGCGAGGCCGACGCCGCGCGCGACCCCGACGCGCCGGAGGACGCGCGCCCGGCGGCCTTCCTGCGGTCGGTCGCGCTCATCGCCGTGCTGATCACGTTCGCCGCCGTCCCGCTGATCGCGGCGCTGGTCGGATCGCACCGCCTCGACCTCGGCGGCGGCGTCTACGACGCCTACGGCTCCGGGGTCGCGATGCTGGCCGCGGCCGTCGTCGCCCTGCTGGCCGGGCTGGTCGCCTACCGGCGGCTGGACGACCGGCGCGGCATCCCGCTCTTCCCCGACCTGCGCGCCGCCCTGCACGGCGAGATCTACACACCGCCGGAGCAGGCCGCGGCGGCGCCCCAGCCAGTCCACCGCAACCGCGGCGTGTTCATCGCGTTCGAGGGCGGCGAGGGCGCGGGCAAGACGACGCAGGCGCGGCTCGCCGCGATCTGGCTGCGCGACCACGGCTACGACGTGGTCACCACGCACGAGCCCGGCGCCACCAAGATCGGGATGCGGCTGCGCGCGATGCTGCTGGACCGCGACACCACCGGCCTGTCCGACCGCGCCGAGACGCTGCTGTACGCGGCCGACCGCGCCGACCACGTCGCCAACGTGATCAGGCCGGCGGTGGAGCGCGGCGCGATCGTGGTCAGCGACCGCTACGTCGACTCGTCCCTGGCCTACCAGGGCTTCGGGCGGCAGCTGCCGGTCGAGGACATCGCCCGCGTCAACGCGTGGGCGACCGGCGGCCTCGTCCCGGACCTGACCGTCCTGCTGGAGATCCCGCCGCAGGCGGGCCTCGGCCGGCTGTCGGCCCCCGCCGACCGCATGGAGTCGGAGTCGCAGGAGTTCCACGAGCGGGTCCGTGCGGGCTTCCACGCGCTCGCCGAGGCCGACCCCGAGCGCTACCTCATCCTGGACGCGAGCCGCCCCCAGGGCGAGCTGAGCCGGGAGATCCAGTACCGCATCCGGGAGATCCTGCCCGACCCCGTTCCGCTCGGCACCGAGGACGCCACGAGCACGTTCCCGGTCATCACCGACTTCTGAGCCCGCTAGCCTCTGTTCCATGAGCGTGTGGGACGACCTGGTGGGGCAGGAGCCCGTGATCGCGCAGCTGTCCGCGGCCGCGGAGCGGGAGGGCGGGCCGGCGCACGCGTGGCTGTTCACCGGGCCGCCCGGGTCCGGGCGCGTCACCGCCGCGCGGGCGTTCGCCGCCGCGCTGCAGTGCACGGAGACGCCGCGCGGGTGCGGGCACTGCGCGTCCTGCCACCAGGTCCTCCAGGGGACGCACGCGGACGTCGAGGTCGTCCGCCCGCAGGGCCTGTCGTTCGGCATCAGGGACGCCCGCGCGCTGGTGCTGCGGGCCTCGTCCTCGCCGAGCGGGAGCGGCCGGCAGATCGTGCTGTTCGAGGACGCCGACCGGGCCACCGAGGGCGCCGCCAACGCGCTGCTGAAGGCGATCGAGGAGCCGCCGCCGCGCACGGTGTGGCTGCTGTGCACGCCGTCGCCGGAGGACCTGCTCGTCACGATCAGGTCGCGCTGCCGGCTGGTGACCCTGCAGACCCCGCCGATCGCGGCGATCGCCGACTTCCTCGTCCAGCGCGACGGCGTCCCGCGCGAGACCGCCGAGGTCGCGGCGCGGGCGGCGCAGGGCCACATCAGCCGGGCGCGCCGGCTCGCCGCCGAGCCGCGGATGCGGCAGGTGCGCGATCAGGTGGTGGCGGTTCCGCGCCGGCTGACCGGGGTGAGCGCGGCGGTGGCGGCGGCGGAGACCCTCGTGAACGCGGCGAAGGCCGAGCGCGACGCGCAGACGGCCGAGCTGAACGAGACCGAGACCTCCGCCCTGCGCAAGGCGCTCGGCGAGAGCGAGAAGGGGCGGATGCCGCGCGGGACGGCGGGCGCCCTCAAGGAGCTGGAGGACCGGCAGAAGTCGCGGGCGACGCGGCTGCTGCGCGACGCCCTCGACCGGACGCTGCTCGACCTCGCGTCCTACTACCGGGACGTGCTGACCCTTCAGCTGGGGGCGGGCAGCGAGCTGGTCAACATCGAGCTCGGCCCCGAGCTGCGGTCGGCCGCGGCGGACGGCCGCCCTGAGGACACCCTCCGCCGGCTCGATGCGATCATGGACTGCAGGGAGCGGTTGGCCGCGAACGTCAATCCGCAGCTGGCTTTCGAGGCGCTGACCTTGGCGTTGCGTCACGGATAAGTCGATGGGGGCTTACAAGAGCTGCCCTCATTCGTTACATTTCCGTACGCAACTCTCAACTAGCGCACACGTAACGTTCGCTGGCTGATCAACCGAAAACCGGTTGATTACCCCCAAGCCAGGAGGTCTGCCTTGCGGCGAGCCTTGATTTCCGCCGCGTGCGCCGTCACCACCGTGACGGCTCTCGCGTTCCCAGCGTCAGCAGCTCCGGGCCCCACCGAAACCAAGGGTGAGGTCTCGGAGTACGTCGTCCTCTACAAGGAGGGCGTCTCCCTCGGCCAGGCCCACCGGGCCGTCTCGGCCGCGGGCGGCAAGGTCGTGCACGAGAACCGCGACGTGGGCGTCGCGACCGTCAAGTCCCAGAACCCGGAGTTCATCCACGCCGTGATGAACCAGCGGGCGCTGGAGGGCGTCGCGCACAACCGGGTCATCGGTGAGGCGCCGAAGACCAAGAAGAAGGCCGAGAAGGTCGAGAAGCTCAACGGCACGGGCCACGGCGCCGCGACCAGGACCAGCCCCGCGGGCAAGCCGTCCAAGGACGCCGAGCCCCTGGCGGACCTGCAGTGGGACATGAAGCAGATGCACGCCACCGCCGACGGCTCCTACAAGAAGGAGCCGGGTGACAGGCGCGTGCTGGTCGGCGTCCTCGACACCGGTGTGGACGGCGACCACCCGGACATCGCGCCGAACTTCAACCGCAAGCTCAGCCGCAACTTCACCCACGACATCCCGACCGACGCCAACGGCAACGAGGTCGACGGGCCCTGCGAGTTCACGTCGTGCGTCGACCCCAACGACTGGGACGACAACGACCACGGCACGCACGTCGCGTCCACGATCGCCTCGCCCCGCAACGGCCTCGGCATGGCGGGCGTCGCGCCGAACGTGTCGATCGTCAACCTGCGCGTCGGCCAGGACTCCGGCTACTTCTTCCTCCAGCCGACCGTCGACGGCCTGACCTACGCGGCCAAGAACGGCATCGACGTGGTCAACATGTCGTACTACATCGACCCGTGGCTGTGGAACTGCGGCGACAACCCCGCCGACAGCCCCGAGGACCAGCTGGAGCAGCGGACGATCATCAAGGCGGCGCAGCGCGCCCTGGACTTCGCGCACAACCGCGGCGTCACCCTGATCTCCGCGGCCGGCAACGACTTCGTCGACTACACCAAGACGAACGTCGACGACAGCAGCCCCGACTTCCCGTCCACCCCGGGCGAGGAGCCGCGCGAGCGCACCGTCCCGGCGAGCTGCGTGTCGATGCCGTCCGAGGGCGAGCACGTCATCCCGATCTCGGCCACCGGCCCGAGCGGCCGCAAGTCGTACTACAGCAGCTTCGGCAACGGCTACGTCGCTGTCGCGGCGCCCGGCGGCGACAAGGTCGACAACGCCGACCAGCGTCCGGACAACAACGGCGGCATCTGGGCGGCCTACCCCGAGCGGCTCGCGAAGGAGCGCGGCGAGCTGAACGACGACGGCACGCCGAAGCTGGCGTCCATCATCCGCAGCTGCAAGGGCGACAAGTGCGCCTACTACCAGTCGCTGCAGGGCACCTCGATGGCCTCGCCGCACGCGGTGGGCGTCGCGGCGCTCATCATCAGCAAGTACGGGCACAGGGACCGCGCCGGCGGCCTGACCATGGACCCGCGCCTCGTCGAGCAGGTCCTGCGCGGCACCGCGACCCCCAAGGAATGCCCGAGCCCGCGGACGGTCGAGTACGTCTGGTACACCCAGTCGAACGGCCAGTGGGTGAAGCACACCTCGACCCAGACCTGTGAGGGTTCGAAGGAGCAGAACGGGTTCTTCGGCAACGGCATCGTGGACGCGCTGCACGCCGTCTCGCGCTGACCCCCCGCCTGGACCACCCCAGGACGCGACCCCCGGCTCCGGTCGGGGGTCGCGTTCTTTTCCGGGGCCGCCCGGCCGTTCCCTGGTCTTCCGCCCTCCGGCGCCTCGTGCATCATGGAGGGATGCCGTACCGAGTCACGTTCGTCTGCACGGGCAACATCTGCCGATCCCCGATGGCCGAATGGGTCCTGCGCCACCACGTCGAGGAGGAGGGCCTGGACGTCGAGGTGGACAGTTCGGGCACCGGCGGCTGGCACGTGGGCGACGGGGCCGACGACCGGACGGTCGCGGCGCTGACGCGGGCCGGCTACCGGTCGGCGCACGTCGCCCGGCAGTTCGAGGACCACTGGTTCGACCGGTACGACCTCATCCTCGCCCTGGACGAGGGCCACCTGCGGGCGCTGCGCTCGATGGCGCCGGACGGGGAGGCGCACGGCAAGATCCGGCTGCTGCGCGAGTTCGACCCCGGGGCGGCCGGCGATCTCGACGTCCCCGACCCCTACTACGGGGGCCGCGCCGACTTCGACCTCGTCCTGGAGCAGGTGGAGGCGGCGATGCCCGGACTGCTCGAGGAGATCCGCGCGGCGCTCAAGGAGGCCTGACCGGAGTGCGGCTGGAGCGGCTGCTCGGAACCGGGGTCGAGAAGGTGCACGACCTCGGCTCCAGCCATTCCTGGACGCTGCACCGGGCCTCCCTGGCCGACGGCCGCGAGGTGTTCGTGAAGGCGGCCCAGGACCAGGACGGCGTGTTCGCGGCGGAGGCGGCCGGGCTGCGCTGGCTGGGGGAGGCGGGCCCCGGGACTCCCGTCCCCGAGGTCGTGGCGACCGACGACCACATGCTGGTGCTGCCGTGGCTCCCGACGTCGGCACCGTCCCGCGAGGCGGCCGAACGCCTCGGACGGGAACTGGCCGCCCTCCATACCGGGAACCGGCCCGACGTCTACGGCGCGCCCTGGGACGGCTTCATCGCCGACCTCCCCTTGGACAACACGCCGGACGACCGCCCCTGGCCCGCCTGGTACGCCGAACGCCGCCTCGAACCGTTCCTCCGCCTCGGCGCGCAGCACCTCTCGCCCGAGGACGTCCGCCTCGTCGAGCGCGTCATGGCCGACATCGAGACGCTCGCGGGGCCGCCGGAGCCGCCGTCCCGCATCCATGGCGACCTGTGGTCGGGGAACATCCTGTGGACCGGCGAGCGGGCGCTGCTCATCGACCCGGCCGCGCATGGCGGGCACCGCGAGACCGACCTCGCGATGATGGCGCTCTTCGGGACACCGCACCTCGACACCGTCCTCGGCGCCTACGATGAGGCCGCGCCCCTGGCGGGCGGATGGCGCTCCCGCGTCCCGTTGCACCAACTGCACCCGCTGCTCGTCCATGTGGCGCTGTTCGGCGGGTCGTACCGGGGGTCTCTGGTCGAGGCGGCCCGCGCGTCCCTCGGCTGACGCGGCTCACGACTTGGTAACTCCGCCTCCATGGGTTTTTGTCGCGTTGCATATGCGGTAGAAACGACGGGCGATCCGGCAGGAAGGGCAGGTTGGCAACCCCATGGACGACGGCAGGCGCGAGGACCCGGGTACCCGTCTCGGCTCTTGGAAGGGCCTCGTCCCGCTCGGCGTGGCCGCGGCCGCCGCGCTGCTGATCGGCGGCGGCGTGGACACGGTGCACCGCCACCAGCGCGCCGCCGAGAAGGAGCACGAGGCGAAGCCCGCCGCCAAGGCCGAGAAGACCGAACCGTCCGTCGTCGTCGGCGTGGCCAAGCAGGGCACGTCGCTCCTCGTCCGAGACGTGCAGACCGGGGCGAACGTGGGGCTCCCCGTCGCTGCTCCAGAGGGCCGCCGCTTCCACCGCGTCGCCGCCCTGAAGGACGGCTCGTACATCGTCGCGTCCCCGGGAGACCGTGACGTCACCTTCCAGCGCCTCCGCCTGGACGACGGGCGCCCGAAGGACCTCAAGCCCATCCCCAAGGCCACCGTCCCCGGCGTCTCCACCGCCTGGTCGGACCTCGCCGTGAGCCCGGACGGCGCGAGCATCGCCTACGTCATCTACAAGGGAGCGCGCGCCCGCGTGGACGTCGTGTCGCCGGAGACCGGTGTCCACAAGGTGTGGACGACCAAACTGCGCGCCCGCGTCGGAAGCCTCTCCTGGTCCGGCACCACGCTGTCCTTCGTGTGGAGCCCGGTCGGCTCGGCGAAGCACCAGGTCCGCAGCATCGACACCAACGGCGCCGCCGGAGACCTCAAGACCAGCAAGGCCGTCATGCCCCTGCCCAAGGGCAGCTCCAACGCCGTCCTGAGCCGGGACGGCAACTCCCTCATCGCGGCCGTGGCGAAGAACTCCGAACTGACCCTCCAGACATTCACGCTGCAGGGAGCCCCCACCAAGACCCTGTGGACGCAGAAGGTGAAGGCCGAGCCCACCGCCCTCGACATCGCCCACACCGGCCACGGCGTCATGGCGACCGCGGGCGACCTCTACGCGCAGGGCGTCCCGACCGTCCCGGGAGAGGATCTCGCCGACGCGGCCTGGTGAGACCTAGAGTGGGTCGCAAAACCGGGCGAACGGAGCGAAACCGTGGGCATGGTGATGGCAGTCAGCTTCACCCGTTACGGCCGGCTGTTCTACCTCGACCCGGGCCCGCACAGCCCCAGGGTCGGCGACAAGGTCCTCGTCCCCACCGACTCCGGCCCCGAGGTCGCCGAGTGCGTGTGGGCGCCCCAGTGGGTCTCCGAGGACATCGACGGCCTCCCCGAGTGCGCGGGCCCCGCCACCGACGAGCACCTGGCCCGCGACGAGGCCAACCGCCGCCGCCGCGCCGAGGGCCGCTCGATCGCCAAGCGCCTCATCCGCAAGCACGACCTTCCGATGAAGGTCATCGGCGTCGACTACCTCGACGCCGACAACGTCTTCAAGATCTACTTCACCGCCCCGCACCGCGTCGACTTCCGCGCCCTCGTCCGCGACCTGGCCCGCGGCATCAAGGCCCGCGTCGAACTGCGCCAGGTAGGCCCCCGCGACGAGGCCCGCCTCCAGGGCGGCATCGGCCCCTGCGGCCGCGACCTGTGCTGCGCCACCTTCCTCAAGGACTTCGAACCAGTCTCCGTCCGCATGGCGAAGGACCAGGACCTCCCGGTCAACCCGCTCCGCATAGCCGGCGCCTGCGGCCGCCTGATGTGCTGCCTCAAGTACGAGCACCCCCTCTACATGGAGTTCAAGGAGAAGGCGCCCCGCCTGGGCTCGCGCGTCAGCACACCGGAGGGCGAGGGCCAGGTCATCGGCTACAACGTTCCCGGCGACCGCGTCACGGTGAAGGTGGGCTCCCGCCGCTGCTCCTGCCCCTCCGCCTCGGTCTGCTCCCCCCGCCAACAACACGACGCCCACTACAACCCCACCCCCGACGACCCCACCTGACCGACGTCCCACCGCCGACAAGCAGACGTGGGCGGGTCGCCAGCCGGTGCCGTCGTGGTGCTACAGCCTTCCGTTGAACCGACGCCGGACGACGCGAGAGCGGGCGCGTCGTGGAACCGGCCGGACTGCTGACCGCCAACGGCCGCTGGTACCTCATCGCCTGGTGCCGCACACGCCGGGCCGGACGGGGCTTCGCCGCATCGAACCTCAAGGGTTGATATACGGTCGCGGGCAACCTTGGCACCTTCCTCCCCTTGTCGCGGCTCTCTGGTTTTCGCACCATTCCGGGCAAGGCGCCATTTCCCGCAGGAGGTACTCCGTGAGACTGCGCGTCGCGACCTTGCTCGCGGGCATCGCCGCCGTCCTGGCCGCCGTCAGTCCCGCGGCGTCCGCCTCGCCGGGGGCCGGGCGGGACGTGCGTCCCGTCGCGGCGCCGGGTGCGGAAGGGGGCCAGGCGGTCTACGCCGGGGGAACGCGCTGCGTCCTCGGGTTCAACGTGCGGCAGAACGGGACGTACTACTTCCTCACCGCGGGCGGTTGCGCACAGGTCGGCATGGCGGTCTACGCCGATCCGGGGCTGACCGTCCAGCTCGGGACGGTCGTCTCGGCCACGACCGGCGGCGTCGCGCTCGTCCGGTATGTGGAGCCCTCCGTGGAGAGGCCCGGGAGCGTGTACCTCTACCCCGGGTCCCAGGACATCACGACGGCGGGCAGGCCGGTCGTCGGGCAGCGCGTCTGCCGCAGCGGGCCCACCACGGGCCTGCGCTGCGGCAGCGTGACGGCGGTCAACGTGACCGTGAACTTCCCCGACGGGACCGTCACCGGGGTGGCGATGACGAACATATGCACGGAGCCCGGGGACGGTCCCGGGGCTCCGTACTTCTCGGGCAGCACAGCGGTCGGGCTGGGGATCGGCGGCTCGGGCAACTGCACCAGCGGCGGAACGTCCTACTTCCTGCCGATCTCTCCGGTGCTCAGCGCCTTCGGTGTCAGCGTGTACTAGCGCTTGGGGAGGAACTGGGCGAGGGCCGCGGTGACGCCGCAGAAGGCCATGACGGGGAAGAGGGATGCCTGGAAGGCGTCCTCGACCTCGCCCAGCGCGCCGTAGAAGACGATCCCGACCAGCGCGACGCCGAGGGCGTTGCCGACCTGCTGCGCGGTGGACAGGACCCCCGCGGCCGAGGCGGCGTGCCGGTCGGTCACGCCGGACAGGACGAGCTCCGACAGCGGCGCCAGGACGAAGCCCATGCCCGCCCCGACGAGGGCCAGGCCCGGGATGAGCCAGCCGATGGCCTGCCCGGTCTCGGCGAGCAGGAGCAGGCACCCGGCGGCCTGCACCGCGGCGCCCAGCGCGAGGGCCTGCCGCCCCAGACGGGCGGCGACGGCCGTGGCGCGGGTGGACGCGGCGAAGTAGCCCGCGCCCAAGGCGACGAAGAGCAGTCCTGACTCCAGGGCGCTGAGGCCGCGCCCCTGCTGGAGGTACAGAGCGAGGTAGAGGAAGAAGGACGCCATCGCCAGGGTGTAGACGAGCGCCAGGCCGCTGCCGACGCGGAACGCGGGCTCGCGGAACAGCGCGGGCGCCACGAGGGGCGCGCTGCTGCGGCGCTGGGACAGGGCGAACGCGGCGAGCAGGACGACCGAAGCGGCGAGCGACGCCCACGTCCAGGCGGGCCAGCCCAGGCGGCGTCCCTCGATCAGGGGCAGGACGAGCGCGACGAGCCCGAGGGTGACCAGGATCGTCCCCGGGACGTCCAGCCGGGTCCCGGCGGAGCGCGGCTGGGACGGGACGGTCCGGCGGATCAGCGCGAGCGTGACGAGCCCGACCGGGACGTTGATCAGGAAGATGCTGCGCCAGCCGGTGCCGAACAGGTCCGCCTGGATCAGCACACCCCCGATGAGCTGCCCGAACACGCCGCCCAGGCCCATCGCGAGGCCGTAGGCGGTGAACGCCCTGGCGCGCGCCTCCCCGGTGTACACGCCGTTGATGATCCCGAGGACCTGCGGCATCAGCAGCGCGGCCGCGATCCCCTGCACGACCCTGGCGGCGATCAGCGTGCCGGGGGACGGGGCGAGCCCGCACGCGAGCGAGGCGGCCGTGAACACCGCGAGGCCGAGCGCGTACATCCGGCGGCGTCCGGCCAGGTCGCCGAGGCGGCCACCGGTGATCAGCCCGCTGCCGAGCGCCAGCCCGAACCCGGCGACGACCCACTGGATCGCCGTCGCACCGGCGCCGAGGTCGGCCTGGATGTCGGGGATCGCCACGTTCACGATGAAGAAGTCGAGGGTGGTGATGAAGATGCCGGTGAGCAGGACGAGCAGGGCGCCGACGGACGCGGCCGGCGGAGGCGCGGCCTCGCGCGGGTGCCGTCCCGCCACTGGAGTCGCCGTGTGCGACATGGTTCTCCTCAGGTCGTTGTTGTCCGCACCTAGACGATCTCGCCGGGGAGGTCGTGAAGGCGATGACGCGTGAGGTAATGCCGCGTAATTGGGTTGTGGTGCCAGGGCGGCCGCCCTAGCGTCCGTCGCATGGACTTGGACAGGCCCGCACGACGGCTCGGGCAAGACGACCTGGCCGCCTGCCAGCGGCTCGCCGAAGACCGCGAGTGGGGCCGCGAAGACCGCAAGTGGCGGTTCCTGTTCTCGGTCGGCGACGTCTACGGGATCGACGACGGGAACGGCGAACTCGCCGCCGCATTGGTGTCGACCCCATACGGCGGGGACGTCGCGGCCATCAGCATGGTGCTCGTGGCCAAGCGCTACGAGCGGCGTGGCCTGGGCGGTCGCATCATGCGGCACGCGATGGACAACACCGACACGAAGAGCTTCTGCCTGACGGCCACCGAATACGGGCGTCCGCTGTATGAGCGTCTGGGGTTCCGCTCCGTCGGGCTCTGCACGACGTACAAGGGCACAGGGGAGGGGCCGTACAAGCGGGGCGTATCCGTGCCGGCGGAGGCGGCGGACATGCCCGCCGTCCATGCGCTGGACATCGAGGTCTTCGGCGCCGACCGCTCACGGCTGGTCGAAGGACTGCCGTCGTTCTGCGAGACCTTCCGCGTCGTCCGGGACGAGACCGGCATCAAGGGGTTCGGCGGCGTGTGGTGGAACGACGACCGGGCCGTGGTCGGCCCCGTCACCGCCCAGGACGCCGAGACCGCGCTCGCGCTCGTCGAAGAGATCGTCCCGGCCGGGCCGATCCGACTGGACATCGACCACCGGCATCCCGAGCTGGTCGAATGGGCGCGGGGGCACGGCCTGCGCCCGGCGTTCACCACCACGGTCATGGAGTACGGCGCGCCCATCGCGAACGACCCGGCGCGCCTCTTCCTCCCCGTGGCCCAAGCGCTCGGCTGACCTGCGCTTTCCCGTGATCCAGGGCCTCGGCGGACCTATCCCTTCGCGGGGGACGGGCTTCCGCCGGGCAGCGCATAGCGGACGATCTTCTTCCACGTGCCCGTGACCTGCTTCGACAGCGAGCCCGTGTGATAAGGGATGTCGTACTTGTCGCACAGGGCGCGGATGCGCGGAGCGATCTCGGCGTACCGGTTGCTCGGCATGTCGGGGAACAGGTGGTGCTCGATCTGGTGGCTGAGGTTGCCCGTCATCAGGTGGAACAGCTCGCCGCCCGTGATGTTGGCCGAGCCGCACAGCTGCCGGACGTACCACTCGCCCTGCGTCTCGCCGTCCAGCCGCTCCTCCTCGAACACCTCCACGTCGCCGGGGAAGTGGCCGCAAAAGATGATCATGTGGGCCCAGACGTTGCGGAGCACGTTCGCGGTGGCGTTCGCGGTCAGCGTGGACAGGAACTGCGGGCCGCTGAGCAGCGGGAACGCCAGGTAGTCCTTGCCCCACTGGCGGCGGATCTTGCGGCCGATGGCGCGCAGCTTCTCCCTGGTCACCGCCTCGTCGGCCGTCCCGGCCCGGATCTTGTCGATCTCCAGGTCGTGCAGCGCCACCCCGTACTCGAAGAACATCGCCAGCAGCAGGTTGTAGAGCGGCTGCGCGAGGTGCGCCGGGGACCACGGCTGCTCGGGCGCGACGCGCAGGATGCCGTAGCCGACGTCGTTGTCCTTGCCGAGGATGTTCGTGAACGTGTGGTGGACGAAGTTGTGCGAGTGCTTCCACTGCTCGGCCGGTGAGACGTTGTCCCACTCCCAGGTCGTGGAATGGATCTTCGGGTCGCGCATCCAGTCCCACTGGCCGTGCATGACGTTGTGCCCGATCTCCATGTTCTCCAGGATCTTCGCGACGGCCAGCGTCGCGGTCCCGGCGATCCAGGCGGGCGGCAGCGAGGAGGCGAGCAGCAGCGCCCGGCCGCCGATCTCCAGGCCGCGCTGCCAGCGGATCACCCGGCGGATGTAGGACGCGTCGCGCTCGCCGAGATCGGACATGATCTCCTCGCGCAGCGCGTCCAGTTCGGCGGCGATGGTCTCGTAGTCCTCGGCCGTCAGGTGCTCGGTCATGCTGCTCCCTTCACAGTTCGATCTCCACGGGCCCGGCGGCCGCCGAGACGCAGGTCTGGACGATCTCGCCCTCGTCGCCGTGCACCTCGCCGGTGCGCAGGTCGCGGACCTTGCCGGACGCGAGCCGCCCGACGCAGCCGCGGCAGATGCCCATCCGGCATCCGCTCGGCAGCAGCGCCCCGGCGTCCTCGCCGGCCACCAGGAGGGGCGTGCCCCCGTCCGCGTCGGCCGTGACGCCGCTCCTGGTGAACGTGACGCGCCCGCCCTCGCCCCCGCCGCCGTCCAGGACGACCTGGAACCGCTCGACGCGCAGCCTCTCCTCGATCCCGGCGGCCCGCCAGTGCGCGGAGAGGTCGTCGAGCATGTCTCCCGGACCGCACGCCCACGCCTCGCGCTCCGCCCAGTCGGGGCAGACGTCGGGCAGTTCGGCCGGCTTGAGGCGGCCTTCGGTGGTCGTGTGGCGCTCGTGCAGGCGCACTCCGGGCATCCGGCGGATCTCGTCGCCGAAGATGACGTCCCCGGCCGTCCGGTCCGAGTGGACGAGCACCGCGTCGGCCGCGCCGCCGAGATGCCGCAGCATGGCCATGACCGGCGTGATCCCGCTGCCGGCCGTCACGAACAGCAGCTTGCCGGGCACGGGTGAGGGGAGGGTGAACTCGCCCTCCGGCTGCGACAGGCGGACGATCGTTCCGGGCCTGATCCCGCTGACCAGGTGCGCGGAGACGAACCCGTCGCGGGCCGCCTTGACGGTGATCGTGATGCGGCCGTCGCGGCGCGGCGGCGACGACAGCGAGAACGTCCGCCAGTGCCGGACGCCGCCGACGTCCACGCCGATCTTGACCCACTGGCCGGGCCGATGGGCACGCCAGGCAGGCCCCGGTTTGATCACCAGGGTCGCGGTGGAGGGGGCCTCGCGCCGGACGGACTCGATCCGTCCGCGCAGCTCGGCCGTGGACCACAGAGGGTTGACCAGGCCGAGGTAATCCTCCGGCAGGAGCGGCGTCGTGAGAAGCCGGGCGGCCGCCGCGATCCGCCGTCCCGCGCTGGAGCGGCCTGGACGTCGCGGTGCGATGGTCAAGGTTTCCTCCCCGGGGGCGCTAACTTACGTTCGCGTAACCTACGGTCGCGTAGGAATCGGGGAAGATTCAAGGCTTCGGCGGCCAAAGCGACAGGCATCACACCATCAATCGATGTTCCATCCACGGATGTAATGCCCGCTGATAAAAGACGATCCACGATTTGTCGGCCGAGCAAGAAGCCCCGTGCCCGCCCGGAGAGCACTGCACGCGGCGTTCGGCCGCTCCTTGGGCGGCTTCGCCCCGTCCACCGCCGGTGTCGAGCCGCCATTGAGGTATGCCTTGGCGCGCTGCGGCTCCTCTCGATCCGGAAGCGGGTCCTCCGCGAGGTGTCGCAGCTGCTCCGGCCGCTATTTCATCTATTTCTCACCCGTGCCTCACGAACGCCACAGGAGCGGTCAAGAGCCTCATCCGCATGAATCGGAGACTCCTGGTCAACGGCGCGTTGGGCGTGCTGCTCGCCGCCGGGGCCGGAACCGCGTACTTCGCACTCGGCGACGGAGACGACGGCGCCGCCGCGTCCACCCGCCTCTCCCGCGTCTCGCGCGGGACGGTGATCTCGTCGGTGTCGGCGTCCGGCTCGGTGGGGAGCGCCCGGAGCCGTTCGCTGTCCTTCGGCGCCTCCGGGACGGTCGCCAAGATCTACGTCAGGGCGGGGCAGAAGGTGAAGACGGGCGACGTCCTGGCCCGCCTCGACCAGACCGAGGCGATCGAGAACGTCAACGCCGCCAAGGCGAACCTGGCCGTCGCCGCCGACGGGGACACCTCTTCCGAGAAGGGCTACGCCGGTTACGTCCAGGCGAAGAACTCCTACAACTCGGCCTTGCGCGCATACCAGGGGACCGTCCTGAAGGCCCCGTTCGCCGGGACGGTCACCGCCGTCAACGGGACGGTGGGCGGCGGCTCCAGTGGTTCATCCTCGTCCTCCTCGGGGTCGGGTTCCGGGTCCGGCTCCGGGTCGTCCTCGCCCTCCTCGTCATCCGCCTCCTCCTCGTCGGGCTCGGGCTTCGTCGAACTCGCCGACACCGCGCACCTCCAGGTCGAGGGGGAGTTCACGGAGGCGGACACCACCAAGCTGAAAGCGGGTCAGGCCGCCGCGGTCACCTTCGACGCGCTCACCGGAACGACCGCCACCGGCAAGATCACCGCGATCGGCGCGGCGCCGACGACCACCGACAACGTCGTGAAGTTCCCCGCCACGATCGCGTTGGAGGACGTCCCGTCCGGGGTCCGGCTCGGCCAGACCGCCACGGTGGAGATCACCGTGGCGCGGGCGGAGGACGTCCTCCATGTGCCGAGTGCGGCGGTCAGGACGGCCGGCGGGCAGAGCACGGTCACGGTCGTCCGCAACGGCAGGCAGATCCCGACGACGGTCGAGACCGGCGTCAAGGGCGACCAGGGAACCGAGATCAAGTCGGGCCTGAACGAAGGCGACCAGGTCGCCGTGACCTCCACGTCCGGCAGCGGGAACACGAGCGAACGCGGCTTCCCCGGCGGCGGTGGCGGCCCCGGGCTCGGCGGAGCGCCGGGTGGAGCGCCGGGCGGCGGAGGCCGTCGATGACCGCGCCGAGGCCGCCCGCTGCGGGGGCGCCGCCGGCGCTCGACATGCGCGGCGTGACGAAGGTGTACGGGACGGGCGACACCGCCGTCCACGCCCTGCGCGGCGTCTCGCTCACCGTGGAGCGCGGCGACTACGTGGCGATCATGGGCGCGTCGGGCTCGGGCAAGTCGACGCTGATGAACATCATCGGCTGCCTGGACGTGCCGAGCGCCGGCCGCTGCCTCCTCGACGGCATCGACGTCGCCGGCCTGGCCGAGCGGAACCTCGCGATCCTGCGCAACCGCCGCATCGGGTTCGTCTTCCAGTCGTTCAACCTGATCCCGAGGATGTCGGCGCAGGCCAACGTGGAACTGCCCCTCGCCTACGGCGGGCTCAAGGGGGCCGAACGGCGGCGCCGCGCTCTCGCCGCCCTGCGCGAGGTCGGCCTCGCCGACCGCACCCGGCACGAGCCGAACGAGCTGTCGGGCGGCCAGCAGCAGCGCGTCGCCGTCGCCCGCGCCCTGGTCACCGCACCGACCCTGCTGCTCGCGGACGAGCCGACCGGCGCGCTGGACAGCGCCTCCACCGCCGACGTCCTCGGCGTCTTCGACCGGCTCAGCCGCACCGGCCGCACCATCGTCGTGATCACTCACGAGGACGACGTCGCCGCACACGCCAAGCGGACCGTCCGGCTCGTGGACGGCCGCGTCGTGGCGGACGTCCGCCGGGAGGTCGCAAGGTGAGCGCCTTCGAGATCCTGCGCTTCGCCGTGCGCGGGCTGTCGGCCAACAAGCTGCGCAGCTCCCTCACCACGCTGGGCATCATGATCGGCGTCGGCGCGGTCATCCTGCTCGTCGCGGTCGGCAACGGCTCCTCGGAGCAGATCAAGAAGAGCATCCAGCGCCTCGGCGCCGCCTCCCTCACCGTCACGCCGTCCACGACGGGCCGCGGCGGCCCGGGCGGCTTCGGGACGCAGGACCAGGCCTCCGGCCCGCGCACCCAGGCCCGGGACCTCACCGTGCAGGACGCCGAAGCGCTCACCGCCGCCGGCCAGGCCCCGTCGGTCAGGAGCGCGTCGCCCGTCGTGACCGGCCAGTCCGTCACCGCCGGGTACGCGGGCACGAGCACGACCATCGACCGGTTCGTCGGGACGACGCCGTCCTACTTCGCGGCCGCGAACAAGACCCTCGCGTCCGGCGCGGCGTTCACCGCCGATGACGTCACCGCCGCGAGCAAGACGGTCGTGCTCGGCAGCACGGTGGCCACCGACCTGTTCGGACGCGTGGACCCGATCGGCAAGAAGATCGACGTGGGCGGGATCCGCTTCACCGTCACGGGCGTCCTCAAGGCGACCGGCTCCTCCTCGTCCACCTTCTCCGACCCGGACGGCATCGCCGTCGCGCCGCTTCCCGCCGTCCAGGAGACCCTCACCGGCTACGGCGCGCTCGACCAGATCATCGTCCAGGCCAAGGACACCGGCGCCGTCGACGCCGCCGAGGCCGAGGTCACCGGCATCCTCGGCCAGCGGCACGGCACGGGCTCCTCCGGTACCGCCGACTTCACGGTCTCCAGCCAGGCGAGCGTCCAGTCGGCGGTCAGCGAGTCGAGCCGGACCTTCACCGTCCTGCTCGGCGCCGTCGCGGCGATCAGCCTCCTGGTCGGCGGCATCGGCATCACCAACATCATGCTGGTCACCGTCACCGAACGGACCCGCGAGATCGGCATCCGCAAGGCCATCGGCGCTCCGCGCGGCGCGATCCTCGGCCAGTTCGTCGCGGAGGCCACCGTCCTCAGCCTCGTCGGCGGCCTGCTCGGCGTCCTCGCGGGCGTCATCGGCAGCCTCTTCACGATCGCGGGTGTGGAACCCGTCCTGGTGCCCTCATCGATCGTCCTGGCTCTGGCCGTCTCCGTGGCGATCGGCCTGTTCTTCGGCAGCTACCCGGCCAACCGCGCCGCCAAGCTCCGTCCCATAGACGCCCTACGCCACGACTGACTGAAGGACTCCTATGCGCCATCCAGGCCATCACCCACCGAAACACGCCCACAGCAGTCACCGAAAGCGCCCCAGGACCACTGAACGCCACATGCCCCCTCAGAACACGCCCGAGCGCACGCGGGTGCGCTGTGACCGGGGGGCGGGAAATGCCTGACGAGCCGATGGGGGACGCGGAACTCCTGGCGAGTTCGCCGTTCGAAGACGATCTCGGCGCCGAGTTGACGGAAGGGCCGTCGCAGAGGTCTTTGCCAGGGCCGACGCTCTACCTCGCGGCCGGGGTCATCCTGGTGGCCGGTTTCCTCTGCGGCGTCCAAGCGCACAAGTGGTCGTCGGACGGGTCAACCGGCCCGTCCGCCGGCGGCGCGGCCGGGGGCCCGGAAGCCGGACGCGCACGGACCGGGGGCTACGGCGGCCCACCCGCTTCCGGCGACGGCCCCGGCCAATACGGCGCACCAGGCAACGGGCCGGCGAACGGACCGGGGAGCGGCGCGAACGGAACGCCGGGAACCGTGGGGACGGTGACCAAGGTCGTCGGCGACACCCTGTACCTGCGCACCTCGTCCGGCAAGACCATCAAGGTCAGGACGACCGGCACGACCAAGATCCGCATTGTCGAGGACGGCGCGCTGCGCGACCTCGGCGCGGGCACGACCGTCGTCGTCCGCGGCTCCACGGGTGAGGACGGCTCCCTCACCGCGACCACCGTGAACGAAGGCTCCGGCCGTTGATCGCCGCGGATGGACGCACCCGAGCAGACCGACAAATCACATGGGAAGGATGATCTCGATGGGCAGCACAGGCTCACGCCGAATCCTCGGCGTCCTGGCCGTCGGCGGTGTGCTCCTGCTGAGCACGGCATGCGGAAACGGCGACACGACGACCGCGGGCCCTGACAAGTCCGCCGCCGCCGATCCGATGGCCTCATTCCGAGCATGCCTTGAAAAGCAGGGCGTCACCCTCCCGAACGGCGGCCCCGCCGCCGGCGGCACACCCCCCTCCGCCCCACCCACCCGCCCAACCGACGCCCCATCAACCCACCCCACCGACGCCCCAACGACCCACCCAGGCGCCCCCGGACCCGGCCGCCCCACCAACGCCCCAACCCAACGCCCCACGAGATCCGCAGCAGAACAAAAAGCCATGCAGACCTGCGCCTCCCTAGCCCCCCAACGACGCAATGGCCCAGGCGGAGCCCCACCCTCCGGCCTCCCGCAGGAGAACAACACCCCCTGACCCACACCCCTGCGACCTCGCCCAGCCCCGCAACCCCAACCCAGGCGAGGGCACCGCCGGACCTCCCCCAGGTGAACGGCGATCGCTGATCCGTACGCGTGCAGGCTCTGCCCGCGCAAGGGCACTACTGACGGGCGCACTACCCGGGCTCCTGCAGTGGACGCTGATCGTTGACCCGCCCGCCTGCTTGACCACACCTCTGTGGCCTTGACCGGCACTGCGACAGCGACACGGGTGAGGGCGCTGCCGGGTCACTCACAGGTGAACAGTGGCCACTGGCCTGCGCCCTCGCGGGGCTTGGTTCGGCGCTGCGGCAGTGGCGCAGGTGTGGCGCTCCTTCCGACACCGCAGGAGAACGACGACCCCCGGCCCCATGGAGCAGCAGGCCGGCGAAGCAGGCCCGCAACGCGTCCAGACGACCTCTTGGAGCAGTCGTACGTGCAGCTGCTGGTGGAGCCCGGTGAGCTCCAGCACCTGAAACCCTTCCTGGAGACGAGCTTCTACCGCGGCGACAGCTTCGAACTGGGGCTCAAATGGCTGCTCGACGGCATCGAACACGAATACCGAGGAAAGTAGCCGTCGACCACCGTGCCGACGTAGCGTAGGCGGCGGCGTACGTGCCGCGACGACGAGACGGGGGCCAGGTGCGGGCAGCGAGAATCATCAGCGTGGCCATCATGCTGGTCCTGGCGACTGCCACCGGCTGCGACAGCGGTGACAAGAACACGACCCAGGCCGCGAGCGTTCCCACGGGCCTCGGGCAGTTCTACGGGCAGAAGCCCTCCTGGAAGGGCTGCGGCAACGGGTTCGAGTGCGCGACCGTACAGGTCCCGTTGGACTATGCCAAGCCGTCCGGCGAGAAGGTCGGTATCAAGGTCATCAGGCTTCCGGCCGAAGACGAGAAGAACCGGATCGGTTCCCTGCTCACCAACCCCGGGGGCCCGGGTGGCTCCGGCGTCGACTTCGTCCGCCAGGCCGCCCGCTCCTTCGGAGACGACCTGCGCCGCCGCTTCGACATCGTCGGCTTCGACCCGCGCGGCGTGGCGTCCAGTGACCCTGTCCGCTGCAACACCGGGCCGCAGTTGGACGAGTTCTTCGCCACGGACGCCTCCCCGGACGACCCGAAGGAGACCAACCAACTGGGCAGCGCGAGCAAGGCCTTCGCAGAGCGCTGCAAAGCCAAGGCCGACTCTGAGCTTCCCTACGTCGGCACGGTCAACGCCGCCCGCGACATGGACGTCCTACGCGCCGCCTTGGGAGACCAGAAGCTCACCTACTACGGTGCCTCCTACGGCACCTACCTGGGCGCCTTCTACGCCGAGCAGTTCCCCAAGAACATCCGGGCCTTCGTCCTGGACGGCGCCGTCGACCCGAAGCTCTCCTCCACGGACCTCCTGATCGAGCAGGCCAAGGGCTTCGAGACCGCCCTGCGCGCCTTCGCCGACGACTGCGTCAAGTCGGGTGCCTGCCCCTTCGGCGCCACCCCGGACGCGGTCATCGGCCAGGTCTCGTCCTTCCTCACGGCCACGGACAAGAAGCCCCTCAGCAATACGCGCGACTCCCGCAAGGTCACCGAGTCCCTGGCCGTGATGGGCATCGCTCGGGCCCTCTACGTCAAGGAGTACTGGCCCGTCCTGCGCCAGGCGCTCACGCAGGCTATGCAGAAGGGCGACGGCACCCTCCTCCTAGCCCTCGCGGACGAGATGGTCGAACGCAAGCCCAACGGCACCTACAGCAACCAGACCGACGCCAACATGGCCGTCAACTGCGTCGACAAGCCCAACCCACCGGACCTCGCCGCCTACGGCAAGTCCGCCGAGCAGGCCAAGAAGGTCGCCCCCCGCTTCGGACCTTTCGTCGTCTGGGGCGGCCTCCCGTGCGTCTACTGGCCCGTCCAGACCAAGCAGGCGCCCAAGCCCACCACCGCCCAAGGCGCCGCCCCCATCGTCGTCATCGGAACCATCCGCGACCCCGCCACCCCCTACAAGTGGGCCCAGAGCCTCGCCGGCCAGCTCTCCAGCGGCGTCCTGCTCACCTTCGACGGCGACGGCCACACCGCCTACCTCCAGGGCAACTCCTGCATCACCAAGACCACCGACGACTACCTGATCACCACCGACCCGCCCAAGGACGGAACCACCTGCCGCTGATTAACCGGTGCACACCCACCTCCAACACCCGGTAGACTTCTTCCCGCCGTGCCCCGCACGGCAGGCCGCCTTAGCTCAGTCGGCAGAGCGATTCACTCGTAATGAATAGGTCATCGGTTCGATTCCGATAGGCGGCTCCCAGCTCAAAGGCCCATCGCGACCACCCGCGATGGGCCTTCTGCATGACTGCCTGACACATTGCCTGACTAGGCGTCCTCGGCAGCGATGGGGAACACGTCGTCCATGGCCTCGGCGCCGGCCAGCAGGGCGGGTCGGATCTGGTGCCAGTAGACCGTCTCGGTGACCTCCGTGCTCTTGTGGCCGGCCAGCCGTGAGATGTCCTCGAGGGGGACGCCGGCGTCCGACAGGACCGACACGAAGCTGTGCCGTAGCTCCCGTGGCGTCCACTCGTCCGGGTTGAGGTCCGTCCTGGCCAGGACGGCCCGGAAGGACCGTAGGACGTTGTTGGCGTTCCGCTCGGTGCCCACGGTGGACGCGAAGACTAGGCCGTGCTCCTGCCAGGCCGTGCCGGCCGCCTGGCGCTGCTCGTCCTGTAGCTGGCGGTGAAAGCGCAGGGCCTCCACGCATCGCTTGGGCAGCGCCAGCGTGCGCCTGGACTTCTTCGTCTTGGTCTTGCCGCCGGCGCGCACCGACCGCCACACCCTGATGGACGGCGGGACGGGCGGCTCAGCTTCTGGTCGGCCGTCCAAGTCGACGTGCGTCCACGTGAGCGCGCGCAGCTCCTCCGTGCGAGCACCGATCAGCAGGGACAGAACGATGTAGGCGTACATCGAGGTATTCGTCGCCGCGGCCAGAACGGCGGCCGCCTGATCGAGCGTCAGCGACTTGGACGGACGCCCGGCTTTCCCGCGCGGTACCTCGCACAGCAGGACAACGTTTCGCTTCACCTTGTCGCGCGCTTGGGCGCGAGCCACGGACCGCTTGAGGATGGATCTGAGCTGGCGAAGAGTGTCAGTGCTGAGGTGCTCGGCCTTCTCGGCGAGCCAGGCGTCCACATCGTCGGCGGACAGTTCGCGCAGCTTCCGCGCGCCGAGGCTCGGGATGATGTGGTTGTCGGCCAGGCTCCGGCACTTGGTCCGCGTTTCGGAGTCTCGGTTCACGAGGCCGTATTCGAGCCAGTTCTCGACAGCGTGCCGGACGGTGTATCGGGTGTCCTCGCTCGGCAGGCCGTCGTCGCGGTCGCGCAGCTTCTCGTGGAGCTTCTTGAGCGCCTGGCGCTTGTTCTTGTCGGTGGCCGTCCGGACGATCCGCTTGCCCGCGGGGGTGTAGCCAATGGTGATCTCCGCGATCCAGCGCTGTCGGCTCTCGCTCCACCGCAGGCCGCCGTCCCCCTGAGGTCGGCGCTTTCGCTTCGGCTCACGGGCCGGGGCCAACTCCTCGGGACGGCTGGGAGGTGTCTCGGTCATCGTTCGTTCCTCCGGGTTGACTGTCACGCTGAGTGATGGTCGATGGGGCCCGGGCGTGGCTCTGCACGGCTGCACGCATGCACAGAATGCACATCAATTGATTTCTGTGCATTGTGTGCAGGCGTGCAAGGGTGCAGACGGCCGTGAGCCGCTCGGGCCGGTGACGGTGCGTGAGGGCGAAGGGTGGTCATGAGCCGTCGCCTGATGCGGTGTGCGGGTGGGCTTCGTAGACGGCGGCGGGTGCGCGGCCGGCCCCGCTGGCGCGGGGTGGCGTGGGCAGCCGTCGAATCCATCCGTGGGCTTCCAGCACGCGTAGGCCGGGGTCGATGTCAGCGACCTTGCGGAAGCGGGGCCTGAGCGCTTGGACGGCGTCGCGGGCGGTGAAGCGGTGGGTACCGGTGCGGGCGATCCAGTCGCGCAGGGCGCGGGCGTCGGCCAGGTCAGGATCGGCGCCGATGAGGTCGTAGGCCGCTTGGGCGTGGGTGAGGAAGTACTCGCCGATCTGGCGTGCGCAGGCGAACGTCTCCGCGCTAATGGGCCGGGTCCAGGTGCCGTGATGGTGGTGGGCCAGGTGGAGCAGGCCGGCGATGCGGACGACGGCGCCGGGGAACTTGCCTCCCCAGTCGGGCATGTGGGCCAGGTCGTTGCCGGGCCGGAAGCGCGGTTCGGTTTCGCGCAGCAGCTCCTGGACGGCGGCGGTGCCCGCATCGCTGAAGGTGAGGGAGACCGGTTCGCTGAGGCTGTGCAGTCGGGTGATGAGACTGGTGAGTGTGTCGGCGTAGGTCTGGGCGATGTGCGCGGGGATGAGTTCTGGGCTGGCGTCGCGGTAGCCGAGCAGTGAGGCCGGGACGGAGTAGAGGAGTCTTCCGAGGAGGCCCTGGCCGCGGAATTGCGGGGTGTCGGCGAGCCCGGCCAGGACGTCGGGCTGGGTGCAGATGCCGAGGGTCACGTGTGCGGACTCGATGACCTCCGAGGCGCGTCCGACGCGGTCGATTCGCATTCCTTCGCCAGCGTGGCCGTGCTTGAGGACGGCGAAGTTCGGGGCGCCGCTGTAGCGGCCGGCGGCGATGGAGAAGATCTCGCCCTCCGGGGACAGGACGGCCATCCGCCCGCCTTGCTGGGCGAGTTGCGAGGTGAGGACCTCGGGTGTCGCGTCGTCGGAGAACAGCCGCGGCTCGGCCGGCACCTGCAGCTCCTGGAGCCGTTCGGCGGCGATGCGCGCGTCGGCCAGGTGCTGCTCGCGGACGACGGCGTCAATGGCGTTGATCGCGGCCTTCTCGGCCTTCTCCATGTCGGCCTCGGCGACGCGCCGCTGAATGGCGATGTCGGTGATGTACGGCTGGGCCTCGTCGCGCAGCCTCGCCTCAGCGGCGCGGATCGGGGCGGTCATCGCAGAGAACACCTCGGACTTGCGGTTTCCGGGGCCGAGCGCGACGACGCTGAACAGGTTGGTCGGCTCGCGCCAGCCGCGCGCTTGGACCCAGACTTTGCCGCCGGCGGCGACGGCCAGGACGGCCAGGGCGAGGCAGCCGGAGAGGTCGGCCGGTGTCTGGGTCTGCTCGGCCAGCCGGGCGGCGTATTCGGCGAGCCAGTCCGGCAGCATCGGCAGCGGGAAGGTCGGCAGTTCACGGGCGGCCTCAAGCGGCGTGGGTTCCGGCCAGCCGCGGGCGTTGGGTGCGGTGATCTCTTGGACGGCGGAGGTGACGGCGCTGCGCAGGTCGGTGGTGTCGCCGCCGGCCGCCTGGTGGCCGAGCTGGGTGAGGTGGATGCCGGTTGTCGCGACGGTCCGGGCGTAGGCGAGATCGGCCAGTCGGCGCGCGTAGTAGCCGGCCTGGGTGGAGGACACCGTGTCCTGGATGAGCGTGTGCAGGTAGGGGCCGCCGCCGACCTTGCTGAGGCGGCGCGGGCCGAGCTCGGCTGCGACGGCGGTCGGCTCGCAGGGGTCGCCGCGGTCGACCAGGTCGCAGGCGGCCTGCCAGATGTCCTGATGGGCTGGCCGGTAGAACTCACTGCCGTCGAGGACGTCTCGGACGTCGGCCACGGCCCGGGCCGAGAGCATCATCGCTCCCAGGACCTGCCGTTCGGCTCCGAGGTCGTGGGGGAGCGCGCGGGCCAGGTCCTGCTCGTCGTCCTGGCCGCCGTCCACGACGCGAAGTGGAGGCTTGGTCATCGGGTGACCGTCCTCGAGGCGGCGGGCCGGATGGGCGGGCTTGCCCAAGCGGATCTCATGGGTCCTCCACGGCGGAGACGAGGCCGTCCGCGACTGGTGAGCGGGACGGGGCGGATGTGACTTGGCGGGCCGAGAGAGACCCGGTCCACCGCGGGCGGTGGCCGGGGTCTGCTTCTCAGCTCAGATCGGGGAAGGCCGGCTGGCGGCAGCCCGTGACACGGTTGAGGCCGTGGGCGGGGGCTGGGGGAGAGAGCTACAGGTCACAGGCGCTGTGACGCTGTGACACGGCGCCCGTGACGCAGGCGTGACGGTCGCCCGTGACACGCGCGTGACAAGATCATCCGTGCGGCGCGCTCGCTCCCACGCGCAGCCGCACGCGAGATGCCTGGGCCCTTGGGCGGTGTCACGTTCGGCGGCGTCATGCCGCCTGCCCGAGGTCGTCGCGGTCCAGCGGCGACAGGTCGGCGATGGTGTAGGTGGTGCTGTTTCCGGACTTGTCGGCCCGCAGGACGCCGCGATCGGTCAGGTCCTTGAGGACCTTGTAGGTCCAGGCGCGGCCGTTCCCGGTGCGGTTGCGCACGGCGGTCAGCTCGGCGTCGGAGGCGGTGAAGGACGGCTGCCCGGCCTGCTGGCGGTGGCGGAGCCAGTCGTGCACCAGGCCCCGCGCGGCGGCCGGAGTCATCGGGTCGCGGTCCTGGTTCTCGGTGACCAGTCCTTCGGCTTCGGCGTCGGTCGGCTCCTGGATCGGGTCGCCGGCCCCGGCGATGACGGCCGGGTCGGGGTCCTCGGTGCGCAGCGCGGCTGTGACGGGGTCGCCGTTGTCGCGCAGCCTGGCCACTGTCTCGGCCGCGGCGTCGGCGGCGACCAGGACCGGGCGGCCCTCTCCATCGTCGTCGGCGGCGCCGACGATGCCCTTGCGTTCCAGCGCCTCCAGGAGGCGCAGCGAGTCCTCCCGGGTGACGCGCAGTTTGCGCTGCAGCATCTGCGGTGAGGCGTGCTGTACGGCGATGACCTGCTCGGCGGCGTCGCCGAGCATCTCGGCGAACTCGGCTGCGAACGCCTCGCGCTCGTCCTCCAGGACGACGGCCGCACGCGGAGCGCTCGCCGGGGCCGACGCGGTGGCCTGGGCGGGCTGGACGCGGCTGAGGTCGGCGGTGAACGGGTCGACGTCCTTGGCGGCCGCGGGGTAGGCGGCGGCGTGGGCGGCCATCGCCGCGTTGGCCTCGGCGCTGCCAGCGCCCCAGGAAAAAGTCCGCAGCGGCATCGCGTAGTGGGTGGTCCGGACGCTCTTGCCGTCCAGGTAGGCCATGCCGGGGTAGTGGTCCTCCCACTCGTGCGGCTCGACGTCGGCCTTGCGCTGGCGTGCGGACACGCCGTACTTGACGTCGTCGGGGTCGGACAGCCCGAAGCACATCTTGGCCATCTGCGAGCGGATCAGCGTGGGGATCTGGGTGTAGTCGGCGCGCTGCAGCGAGAGGATCACGCTGCCGCCCGCCGAGCGGATCTCCTTGAGGATCTCGGCCAGGCGCTCCTCGTCCTCACCAGCCAGCTCGTTGAACAGCTTGGGGACCTCTTCGATGTGCAGGTACCAGTAGGTCAGCCCGCACCCGGGCTCCCACGCCTGGTAGCCGCGGGCGGCCAGCCACTTGGTGCGCTCGGGGATCGCGGCGTGCATCGCCCGGATGAGGTCGACCGCGCCGGCCTTCCCGGTCTCGAACCGGTGCAGGCCCTCGCGCAGCGGCCCCATGGTCTGGTCGTCCTTGGACACGTCGATGGAGAACACGGCGGCGTCGGCGCGGGTGATGATCTCGCCGACGATGTTCCAGGCCCCGCCGATGCTCTTGCCGGACCCGGTCATGCCCATGATCTGCAGGTGGTGGCCGACGAACCGGTACTCGACCTCGTCGCCGTCCTGGTAGATCCCGATCCGCAGCGGCTCGTCCACCGACCCGCCCGGCCGGGACGGACCGGGCCACATGATGGGACGGCGGATCGCGCGGGGGTCGGACACGGTGACGTGCGCCCGGTCGGCGCGGTCCTCGTCCCGAGCCACGATCACACTGCCGGGCGGGAGCTGCATGCCCGACTCGATGCGGGCGGTGGCCTTGACGGCGTCGTCGGCAGTCTTCTCCCCGGGCGGCAGCTGCATCTGGCCCTTGACCTTGTGGTCGGTGACCTCCACCGCCCGCACCCGTGCGCCCTTGAGCCCGGCCTGCTCCTTGGCCCGGTCGAACAGCGATCCGAGCGCGTCTCCGGTCCCGTCCCCGTCGCCCTGGGCGCGGATCACCGTCCGGATGTTCCAGCTCAGCGCGAGCGTGGCGCCTCCGAAGAACAGCGCGCCGGCGGTGGCGTCGGCGGTCACGCCGGTGATGGTGGCGACGGTGAACCAGGTGGTCGCCGAGGCCGTGGTCGCGGTGGAGTGGACCCGGCCGAGCATCCGGCGGCGGTGGGTGGCCATCCAGGTCAGCGCGGTCAGCAGCGTTGAGCCCAGCGTGCATCCGGCCGCCGCCCACGTCACCGCCGGGGGAGCGCCCCACATCGCGTGCGAGACCGCGCCGCCGGCGGCCTCGAGGCCGAGCACCGCCCACGGCGGCACCAGCACGCCCACCTTCGACACGGCCGACACCGCGATGCGCTCCATCGTGGCGTCCTGTACGAGCTGCAGGCTCTGGGTCTTGCGTGCCATCACAGATCAACCTCGCCTCTGTACTCGCTCTTCTTCGTGGCGCGCTGGTCGCCGGCCAGGAACTCGTTGCGGAACTGGATGTTGAACTTCACGGCCTCGGCGCTGATCCCCTCGACCAGCTCCCGGGCCTCACGCAGGTGCCGAGACACCCGCCACGCCCGCACGGCCACGTCCACTCCCGCCAGCAGCGGGTGACCTTTGAGCTGCCGCATCGCGGCGTCGGCGGCCGCCTCCGCGGCGTCCAGCTCCCGCGCCAGGTCGTGCGCGAACCGCTGCGTCGCCTTGGCATAGGCGGCGACCTGCTTGGGCACCTTGCCGCCGAACTCGATAGCGGCGATCTCGTCCAGCCGCTGCGCTCCCGAACCCATCTGCGTTGTCCCTCCTGGTCTGTGGTCGCAACCCCGGCCAGGCCGGGGGCGGCGCCCGAGTGGTGGCCGCCCCGCGGCGCCGACTAGGACGGAATGAAGTGCCTGCGGTACGAGCGCTGGAACTGGTCCGCGCTGTCTCCCACCGAGGCGGCCAGGTCCTGCGCGCGCTTGAGGCGCTTGGCGACCCGGCGGGCCCGGACCTTGGAGTCAAGGCCGAACAGCAGCAGGTGCCCCTTCATCGAGCCCATCGCCGCCTCGGCGTCGACGGCGGCGATCTCCAGCTCGGTCCGCCACCGGTCGGCCAGCGCCTCCAGCTCCTGGCTGTACTTCTTGAACGCCTCGCCCAACGATCCGCGGAACTCGATCCGGGCCAGCTCGCTGATGTTGTTCACCGCCATACCTCCTGCTCGTTGTCGTCGACGACGTCGGCATCCACCGCGCCGGCGTGCCCGGCCCGGAACTCATCGGCCAGCGCCCGTCCCGCCCTGCGCAGCCGCGGCCCCAGGGGCGCCACCCCAAGCAGCGCCGTCACCAGGGCATCCACGGCTGACGCGACCAGGGCCAGGACCGCCAGCAACCCGTAGGCGACGGGACTGAGGCGTTCCCAGGTGGACGGGCCGGGCGGCGGCTGGATCCGGAAGTGCCGGGCCAACCCGGCTCCGCCGGCGGCGGTGCTGTGCGCGCCGCTCACCGCCGCCTCCGGGCAAAAGGGCGCGCGACCCACCACGCGGTCAGCGCCGCCACCATGCAGGCGGCGTTGCCGTACATCGCCGTCCAGGTAGTCAGCGCCGCCCACAGCGCCAGAAACACGACCAGGAACGCCAGCACCGCCCGGCCCGGCGACCGCCGAGACCTGGCCCGCGCGCTCACCGCGCCACCCGCTGCGACCGGCCTCGGACACCGACGTAGACGCACAACGCGCCATAGGTCGACGCCATGACAACCGCCAGCAGCAGGACCCGGCCCAGGGCGTCCAGCCCTGGAGCAAGACCGATGAGAGCCAGCAGCGCCAGGAAGGCGCCGACCAGAACTCGAGGCAGCATGAAGCGGGGACGAGCGGGCGGGACCGTGTTGCCAGCAGCCCGGTGGTCCTCAACCTCGGCGAGCACGGCCAGGACCTCGGCGGAGCGCTCGCCGAGGTGCTCGGCGGCCAGCACAGACAGCCGACGCAGGCAGGCCGCACGCCGCTCGGGCGCGGACGTGTGCGCCAGCTCCGTCCAGGCGTGCAGCTCGGCCGCGTGCTCGGCGTCCGGCGGCGTCTGACCGACCGGCCAGGTGATCGTCCCGATGACCGCGCGCTCGGTCGCCGCGACCTGACGCAGCAGCGCCGCCTGGCCGGCCAGCGACACCGCCACCGGCCGCCCGTCCGCGTCGGCCTCGCGGCCCCACGCAGCGGTGTGCAGCTCGGCCAGCCGCTCGATGAGCTGCGCGGCGTAGTCCAGCAGCGCGGCGCGGTCGTCGTGGTCCTGGGCGGCGTACAGGTCGTCGATGGTCTCGTTCAAGGTGTCCTGCAGCCCGGTGTACCGGTGCCGGACGGCCACGCGGTCGACCCGTGACCGCACGACGCTGGGGATGGTCTTCAACATCGAGAAAGCTCCTGTGGTGTCGTGGAGGGGATAGGGGCCGGCTCCGCCAGGTCCGGCCCCTACCTGTCGTTGGTCAGCGGGCGGGGGTGCGGAACTCGCCGTCCTTGGAGCAGCGCCAGACGTCCTGGCTCGGGCCGGTGGACCCCTCGCGGCCGCCGTAGGTCACGTTCTGCGCGCTACCGCACTTCGGGCAGCACGCCGTGCCGCTCACTTCCTGCCGCCCTTGGCCAGCTCGGGGTAGCCGCGCCCCTTCTTGCCCCACATCGAGGACGTGGGCGCCGTCGCGGTGCCGCCGCTGCTGGACTTGGTCTGGTCGGACATACTGGGACCTGCCTCTCTTGAGGTGGGCCTCGCCGTTGTCTTTCCTAGGGACCGTCGGCGGGGCCCTTTTCACTGGTCGCGGACCGGATTGCCCGCGACGGTGGGCGGCCGGACGTCAGCCGGCGGCCCTGCTCACCTGGGTGGCGACGGACAGCCCCTCGGCCACCACCTGCTCGGGCACGGCACCGGGGCCGGGCGGCAACCCGATCTCCTCCAAGTGGCCGGCCACGTAGGCGGCCGGGGCCGGCTCCCCGCGCACGGCCGCCGCGACGGTCGCGCGGGCATGCGTGAGCAGCTCGACGTAGGCCACGTGCAGCTCGGTGAAGGCCTGCCTTGCCGACCGGGCCTCGGCCGCCAGCGACTCCAGGTGCGTACGCAACGCCGTCTCCTGGTCTCGACGCGCGGCCAGCTCGGCGTGGGCCTCGGCCAGGTCCTGTCGGGCCTGGTTGAGTCGGCGCCGCAAGTCCAACTCGTACGGCGACCCGACCGCGTATCCGGTCTGGAGCGTCGTCATCACCGTTCGCCTCCCACCACGGTCAGCCCGCCACGCGCCGGCGGCTCGTCCCGCTCGGGGAGCGCCTGGACGACGGCGCGATGGAGGTCGGCGAGCCGCTCGGCGTACAGCTCCTTGATCCGCTTGGCGCGTCCGAACCCCACGTTGAGCGCGCTCTGCACCTGGCGGATGGACGCGTCCTCGGGCACCTCACCGCGGTCGATCGCCGCCACCAGCCGCTCGCACTGCTGCTCATCGGTCAGCGGACGCGGCGCGGGCTTGGCGCTCTCAGGCACCCGGACGCCCCTGTTCGGCCGCCGCTTACGAGGCGCTGCCGCCCTCGGCTCTCGCGCCAGGTCACCACCGGTTCGCGGACCCGCTTCACCGCCGGGGGCGGGGGCGTGGGCGGGCTCGGGACGGGCGATGACCGGCAGCGTCAGCCGCTGCCCGCTGGGGACAGGCCACACGGCCGCACGGCCGGTAGCGACCTCCTCAGAACCGCACTGCACACCGGCATTGAGTGCACTGCCGGCAGCGCCTGCCGGAGTGCCGACACGGACGCTGTCGGCCGAGGCCTGCTCGCGCGGACGCATCTCCATCTCGGCCAGCCGCGGCACCGCCTGGCCGTCCTGGTCGTGCCAGGGGTCGGCCTCAGCAATCGACTGGTCGATGACGCCGATCAAGTGAGCCGTCACCGCCGCACCGACCGGGCCGAGCGCGTGCGCGAACATCGAGCTGGCGACCGCCCACCCCGACACCTGCGAAGCGTCGCCGGCTGGCACCGCCGCCACCAGGTTCAGCACGATCGAGGTGAACAGGCACCCGAAGCCGACCTTCTCGGCCTGCCGCGCCAGCGTGCCGCCGGACGCCGCCAGCCTGGCGCGACACACGATGATCCAGCACACCGCGCCGATCAGCAGGGCCTCCAAACCCCACAGCGTCCACCACACCGGACTGTCGGCGTGCACGCCCATCAGCCGGGCGGCGCCCTGCTGAACCCCGGTCGTCGACCAAACGCCGAACCCGACCAGCACCGGAACCAGCACCCGCAGGTTCCGAGCCCGCAGCCACTCCAGCCGCAGCGCCCGGGCCTCCCCGGACCGCGCCATCACCGCCCGGATCCGCGTCCGCTCACCGGCCGCGCGGAACTCCCGATACATCCGGGCCAGCTCCGCCTCGGCGCGGACATCGGCCTCACGCTCGGCACGCGCCAGCTCGGCCAGCCGCGACTCGGTCGCCACATCCGCCCGAGCCCGGCCATGGCCAGCCTCCGCACGCGCCCGGTCCAGCTCATCCGCCCGCCGCGCGTCCGCCAACTCGCGCCGACGCCGCAGCTCGCGGGCCAGCTGCTCGGGGTTGACCGGCTCGGCGTTGGCCTCCGACCTCCTCTTGAGGATCGTCATCGCGAACGCCCTCCTGCCAGAACATCCAGGACCGGCCCGACCGCGCGGTTCAGCTCCACGACCAGGCCCTCAACGGCCTGCCGGGCGCAGTCCTCCACACCGTCATCGGGACCCTCGGGAGCCTCCGGCAACCGGTCGACCGGCACGACGAAGGTCAGCGCCAGGCTGGCCTGCATGAACGGCGACCCAGCCACGTCCTGCTCGGTGGGCTCCACGAAGTCGTAGCCTTCACCGCGCAGCTCGGTAGGCCAGTCGCGCCAGCGTCGGCCGCCCTGCCAGTCGAACGACCGGGCCAGAGCCGCCGGCCAGGGAGCCACCAGGCTCACCGCCGCGATCAGCGACCCGTCCCACTGGCTCCGCTCGACCCGGGCGCCCAGCACCCGGGAGCTGCTGCGGACGTAACCGGGAGCCATCACGGGACCGGTCGCCGTCCGCCAGGCCGCCGACGCGAACTCGACGCGCCTGGACGACGGCTCTCCCCTCGCCTCCCAGCACTCGGCGAACGAGCTGTCCAACCGGTCGCGGACGTAGGCGCCGTACCGGGACACGCCATCACTTGCGTACTCCCGGTCGTACTCCTCATCGACCCAGAACGGGCCCGCTGAGGTGTCAAAATGAAGGTTCATCGGGTTGGACCTCCAAGGTCCGATCAAGGCCCTCGTCAGGCGGTTGCGTCGCCATGACGAGGGCCGCTCTACTTCTCCGGGCTCTTGAGCCGCACCTGCACATAGGCGCGCACGTTCAGCGAGGCACCCCGGCACGGATACGCCGGCGACACCTCAACCACGTCGAAGACCTCGGCGAGCGCCTCCGCTCCGGCCAGAACCTCCTCGGGCAGACCGATAAGGCGGATCTGCAGACCTGCAGCGGCCGAGCCGGTGGCCACAGGCCTCAAGGCCAGGTCGGAAGCGGACTTGCCGTGGGCGCGTGCCATCAACTGGCCTCGCTCTCCAGCAAGGCGATGTACTCCGCGATGGCCGAGCCCGGGATCCGCCGCGAACGGCCTTCCTGAACCGAGCGCAGCCGACCCGACCGGATCAGCTCGTAGATGACGCTCCGGGACAGCGACAGCAGCTCCATCGCCTCACTGACCCGGTACAGCCGCGCTGGCGGCGCCGTCTCAGCGGCACTTGCACTCGTGATGGTCATCGGATTGGGACCTCCCATGCCGACCCAGGCCGGACCGAACCGGCCAGGGCCATACGTGTCCACTAGCGTCCAGTCAGACACCTAGACGTCTAGACGAGTATGGGAGAACCGTGACACGACTCATCTAGATGAGTCAAGCGCTACCGCGCAGGAAGCTCGTACGAGAGGACGTAGGCGTCACTCGACATGACCGTGTCGCAGACCTCGACAGGGCATCCGTCCTGGTCATAGGCCGTCCGCACGAGATGGAACACCGGCACCCCGGGCGCGAGTTTCAGCGCTCGGGCCTCGTCCCGAAGCGGCATGCGAGCCCGGATCTCCTCGGTGAAGTGGTCGAGACGATGGCCGAGCTCCTCCAGTCGGGCATAGATGCCACCAGGCCCGCTGTTGGGCTGCGTGATCTGCGAGCCGCGGGCTATCGAGGCAGGGATGTATGAGGTCGCCGTCTCGACCGGATGCCCATTGAGCAGGTACCGCCGCGCCCGCACGATCACCAACTCGTCCTCAGCAAGATTCAGCTTCGCCGCAACCTCGGGCGCCGGCTTGCTCTCCTGGATCTCGATGGAGTCGACCGACGGTTTCACGCCAGCGTCCTCGGCCTCGGCGATGAAGGCGGCCTTGCCCTGTTCGCGATGGTGACGAGCAAAGCGGTCGGAAGCCAGCCGGCGGACAGGCGGCCGCGACCGAACGAACACACCCTTGCCGTGCTCGGCCACCGTCAGGCCCTCGCTCTGCAGGATCTGCAGAGCATGCCGAACCGTCATCCGAGCAACGTCGTAGTGTCCGATGAGCTGGCTCTCAGAAGGAAGCTTTTCGCCCGGCCCGAGCTCCTTACTGTCGATTGCCGCACGCAGGTGGTCAGCGATCTGCTTGAAGACCGGCCGATCACTTGTCGCATCCAGATCCGGCAACCCAAGCTCGCCCACCTGCAGCCAACTCCTCAACTCGTACGTACGTGTACTAGCGTGAGTCTATTAGCCGGACCTGCTCAAGGAGCTTGCGTGATGCCCAACAGTCGCCACTCCGTCAGTGTGGCGGGCGTCGTCGTCGACGATGAGGGCCGCGCCCTCCTGATCCAGCGCCGAGACAACGGCCACTGGGAAGCGCCCGGCGGCATCCTGGAGCAAGACGAGGACATCATCACCGGCCTCCGCCGCGAGGTCCAGGAGGAGACCGGCCTCGAGGTGACGCCGATCGCCCTGACCGGCGTCTACAAGAACATGCCCCGCGGCATCGTCGCCCTGGTCTTCCGCTGCAAGGCCAAGTCCGGCACTCTCCGCGAGTCAGACGAAAGCAGCGACTTCCGCTGGGTCACCGCAGACGAAGTAGCCGACCTAGCGAACGAGGCCTTCGCCATTCGCGTTCAAGACGCCCTAGCCACCCACCCCACAGTTCCCATTCGCCAACACGACGGATATTCCATTCTCGAATGATTAGATGCTGGCGCCTGAGGACTATGTAAATATAAACCGCGAGCTAAGCTAAAGACTAAACTCGTTCTATTTGTATGCTTGCGCGCCGTCTGAACGTAAAGTATGGCAGATTTGTGAAACGCTCGATCTATTCATGGCGATCACGTTCCTCAAAGTACAAATTGCTACCGCCACAAAGTTCGCAGTCCTCTGCCCGAGGATTCGCCAGTCGAACCCAAGCGTGAAGGCGCCTCAGCCTCACACGTTCAAGCCTTTGCATATCTGGCGACAGCAAAGCATTCGCCAAAATATCTACGGCCTGCTGCCATTGCCCTATCTGAATAAGATAGGTTGCCGCGGCGCAGACCTCCTTGTCGTCCGCGGTTTTGTCAATAAGGACATCAAGCCACATCCTGGTCGACATATCCATACCACCGGCCAGGGCAATCTGCTGCGATAGGTTAATCCTTTTCGCCGCCTGAGGCATGTGCTGGTGCACGGCTTCAAGAAAATCTTCTGGCGTGCCAAGATCAGCAGCTATAGCTAGTGCAGTCAACGCGTCCGGTGGTAGTGTGCCATCCCTCTCCAGGAGGTCAGCCGCAAATGCCTTCGCTGCGTATAGACGCCCAGAGATAACCAACTCAATTGCGAGCCGTCCAATTTCATCCGGCGGCAGGTTGTGGCGTCGTACTGCCTCTACGAGCGAGTCTAGATCATCCGTAAGGCCTGAGTTGAGATATGCTCTTAACGCATAGGAATTAAATTCACCTGCTTCGAGAGCGGACCAAACAATTGACCTGGCCTCCTGATGGTACCCGAGTTCGCTGATGATTTCCGCCACCATGAAGCGGGCGCTCTTATTTGGAAATCTCTCCTGCTGTTGATTGACCGCCTGAATTATATGAGGTAGGGCAGGCTGGCCACCAACGTTGAGCCAAGCCTTTGCCGCGTCGCGCGTGTCATATGCATCTGCCTTGGGGTCATCGAAAATTTTCTGGGCAAAGGCTATGGCTATTTCGCCGTTGCCATACTCCGCGAACGTGTTAGCGATAAGCGCACCCGCCCATGCATCCACGTGTGGACGGGCCCGCAACGCAGCTACTATGTCGTCGACTGCTACAGTGCCGGCGGCCGTAATCCACGCGCGGACAGCTGTCGCGAGTGTCGCTTGCCCGACGCCGGGCGAATTGACTAGGCGTTTCGCGAACTTGATGGCCGGTTCTATAGCGCCAGATTTGGCGAATGCTATCGCCAGATCCGAGAGGTCGCCTTCGCTACGCCAGGTGGCCTCATAGTGGTCTGCAAGTGGCGTAAGAGCGTCTTTTCCTCTATGAATAGCGAGAATGTCGGCTGCTGTCTCTAGAACGCCATACCCACCCTCGGCACTCCTCAATGTTTTCTCTGCAAGTCGTACTGCGGTTTCCACATCACCGAGCTCTACAAGAGCTTCCGCTGTTTCGGCCACAGTCGCAGCTGGACACAAGGGATTGTCGCCCGCGTTAGTAAGTAGAGCTCTGATAAAATCGGTCTCTTCAGGAGCAATCTCGCGGATACCAAGTGCGATGCTCACCATGTCCTCACAATCGGATCCTTCCGAGCATAGTTCTCTAAGCCAGTCGAGGGCTCTTTGTGTATCGGAAATTGAACCGAATGCGACGGCTGCGTGCGCCCGTACTCTAACTGACAGTTCTGGACTGTCGATTAGAGCATGCAGCCTTTCGACTGTGTAAGCATTATCTGTGAGACCTGCTATGACTCGAAAGACTTGCTTAGCATTTGAGTGAAGGAATCGATCTGCGTGCACGGAACCGGCAGACAGATCTGAGACTGAACTGAGCATAGCCAGACCGATTAACCGGTCTACTACGGCCTTGGCAAGGTCGTCCTCTATTTCAATTCCCTCCCCCAGCAGATATCCCGCTAGCAGGAGGCGATCGTTGCCACCTTCCAACAGCTTTCGTACGATAATGCCTGTATCGTGCTCAGGGCGTCGACCCCAAAGTGCCATTGTGAACAGCGCGAAATTCCTCTCTGCCTCCTTGAGTCCTCGAGCGATCCACGCCTCGGCCTCGGGAAAATCAACCGAAATGCTGCGTGCATGGGAGCGAGCGGCGAGAAATTCGGCGAACGAAAGATGATGAAACTTTACTCCATCACCCTCGTAAACAAAAACACCGGTGTCGATGAGTAGTTGCCGAACATCGTGTTCCCATCCTGACGGCAGTTCCAGGTCGCCTGGGTGATTCTCGCGAATCCATGTCTGTGCGACCTCCAGGAGAAGTGAGCTGCCCTCCATGCGTTTGCGTGCAAGGAAATCTACAATCGTGCCACGTTGCCCGTGCAACCAATCAGCAAGTCGCAGTCGAGTTGGGTCGGCACTAGCTAGTCGACGAAACTCGGCAAAGGTGTGCCGTCCGCCTGCATCAGTGACTAGATAACTATGGAACCGGTCATATAGGTCAGCCCGGTTGGTCGGCAATGGGCGTTGAGGTTCCCGAGTCTGTGCTACGGCGGCAATGGTGGCTAGAAGCGGATTCCGCACTAGTTCACGGAGGCGACCGTCCTCAATTTGACGAAGAAAGCGGGATTCTTGCTCGGTGGCAGTGTCGGGATCCTGCTCTCTGAACCAACCCGAAGCGAATTCTTGTAGTTCGCGTCGCTGAAACGGTTCTATGCGATACGCCCCCCACTGGCTGCCGCTAAGAGGCGCTAGTTCCTCATCTGGTAGCGGCCGTGTTGTCACTACAAATCGATAGTTGCCCCCGGCCTTGGCGTGCTGCCCGATGCTCTGAATGACCGAGGCACGTGTAGCTCGGTCGAGAATCTCATCTAGCCCATCGATGAAAATCATCCATCGGCACCCCTGTGTCCGACCGGAAAAGAGACGGGGAGGAAGCTCATCGACAAGAGCCCGGCCGAGGGCTCGATGGGCTGCTGTGGCAAGGACTGCGCTCCAAGTGCCCTCAGTCGCAAGTGCCCAGGCAGAGATCCACAGGGGAACGACCGGCTCCTCGACAGGCGGTGTCACAGCATCCCGCTCGCCCAGCCAGATCTGTGAGAGTTCCAAGGTGAGATGCTGGCTGAGTGTGGACTTCCCCGAGCCGGGCTCGCCCATTACGACCAGATGATCGTGGCGGTTCAGTGCGTCCTTAACACCAAGCGAGGCTTCCCGACCTCGTCCCCCGCGCGGTGCACGCTCTGCGCCGTCGTCAGCTCTCATGCCGTCTGCCTCGGCCGACCCGCGCTGGGCGCGTGCGCGGACATGTTGACGAACGTAGATTGCCGAAAGAGGAGGCACTCGGACGCGCAGCAGTTCGTAGGGGAGTTGCTCGACCGCCTTGCTCTGAGGATCGAGCAGGTTCTCTAGGGCGAGCTCGGGCCTCGGAAGGTCTGCCCAGGACGTTACTCGAGGCTTCTTGTCCTTCGCCTCGGCTGCTGCCCGTCGATCCTTGGCGTGCTTGGCCTTCAACCACAACGCCATTACGGCGTCTACGTCTTGGTCCAGGGCGGCAGCGACGGCTCGCATCGACTCGGGGGCGAGGAACCGAGTGCCGTAGTAGATCCCGTACATCTGGTTCTTCTCGAACGGCAGTCGCTGGACAAACGCGTTCACCGAGGCGTACCCCGCATCGGCGAGCGCCTGCCGGAACCAAGCGGCGAGCTCCTGAAGCTCGGGGTACACCTGGCGCTCAGACTTTGCAGGGCGGCCCACAGGTGGCATCGCCTACCTCCGAGTTTCTAATGGTTTCCTCACCCTAGAGGGAAATCTCGGTGACATGCCACGGTCGGTGGGACATGCCCAGCATCGGCCAGGAAGGGCCTACCGGTGATCGCACTGTTGGAGAGCGCCTCACTCTCGCCGTTCATACAGGCGCTGATCGTGATCTCTCTTGTGGTGACCCCGTTGTGTAAGTCATGGCTCGACTTGCGTAAGACCACTGTCGTGGAGCAAGCGCGCACGCGGCGGTTCGTTGCAGCTATGAGGAACGTCACCTCTGAGCACCGCGCTGATGTCGCCCGAGCCTGCCAACACGTCGAGTGTGCTGAGAGGCGTCAGGTGCCATGAGTCGGTCGAGCGCGCTGGCTGGCGGTCTCCCCAGTCCTGCCGCAGGGGGAGTCCGAGTTGCCCCCCGTCGATCTTGGTTGACAAGCGGGAGATCATCTCCGCCTTGATGTCGCTAGGCTTTGACTGACTAGGTGCCTGACGACGGAGGCGTTGAGCAGCGGACGTCGACGTACTCGGACGGCAGGCTTCAATGGCTCCGTCTCCTGCCGTTGGTGGTTGCACCTCGCTCGTAATGAATAGGTCATCGGTTCGATTCCGATAGGCGGCTCCCACCTCAGAGGCCCCTTCCGATCATGGAAGGGGCCTTCTTTGCTAACAGGGTTGCTAACAGCGTTGCCTATGCCGCTCCGCTCATGACCCGCGCGAACACGTCCGCCGCAGCCACCTCGGCCGACCGGACCACGTGCGCGTAGACCCGTAGTGTGATGGCCGGGTCAGCGTGCCCGAGCCGAGCGGCGACGACGTGAACGGGCACCCCCGCCAGGAGCAGATTCGTCGCGTGGATGTGCCGCAAGTCGTGGACCCGGGCATGGGGGAGCGGTTCAGCCGGGCGCGGACCTTCCTTGGGCTCGTTGTTGGCCCGGATGGTTTTGGCCATCAGCGCGCCGACCGAGTCCGGATGGATCGGGTCGCCCCACCCAGTAGCGAACACGTAGCCGTCTTCCGTGCCCCGCCACCTGTCACCGACGAGGAGCTTGTCAGCAGCCTGGGCCTTCCTTGCCACGGTCTGTCACACCTTGCGCGCCGTACGCGCGAACGAGTCCCCGGAGCGTTGCGCACCCGTGCGGTACGTGTGCCGCTGAGGCGACCAGCAACCCAGGTCAGGCGCGGGGTGCCGGGTCGTTAGCCAAGCCGATCAAGAAGCACTCCTGGTCACTTGCGGTACGGCGCCCTACCAGGTCAGCGTCATCAGCCGGCAGGATCGGGACTATCCCCAGTGATCACCGCCTCCTATTGGGTTTCCAGGGCCGAGTCGGTCTCGGCATCAGTAGCGCCCCGCCAGCGGCCGGTCTTCTGATCTTGGAGTAGCCATGGCTGGTGAAGTGATCCCTCGACCCAACGCCGCATCCACTCGGCGATGCCGAAATGCTGCGGAAACAGGGAAACCTCATACTGTTCCGCGGGCGCGGGGTTCGGGTCGATCGCCCACATCCGGAGGGACGGGTCAGTGGTGTCAACGTAGGAAGCGATGCCGCATCCCCAGTTGCAGATCGGCAGCAGTGCTCTGGCCATCGGGTGCCACGCTTCGGGCCAGTTCTGCTGTTGCTCTTCGTAGTCGCGAAGGATGACCCCGAGGGGCTCAAGGCCATAAGCGGGGCCAAACCCGCCATCGCCGAGTTCGAGGTAGCAGCGGCGGAGCAGAGACGGCAGGGGGCGGCCCAACAGGGCTTCACACTCCTCCACTGCGTCGCCCCGAGCGGGGGTCAGTGGCGGTAGGGGCTCGAATAGACCGGCGGTATGGGCGGCGGTGTACTCGGGCGTACCGCGCCAGTACACCCGCTGAAGCTGGCCGTCAGGGGCGTACTTGAACGCTCCGCCGCCTGCGGTATCGACGCCTGGAGGTCCGAATCTCTCGTCGAGGTGGTCACCCGACTCCACCCGGGTGCGCACGGCTTCGAATACGAGGTCGTCTTCGGTGATCACACGCCAAGGATGCCGTGGAGGTCGGACAGAGTTGGGGGTCAGAGCAGGCGAGCGGCCCGAGCTGCTGACGCGGGTGCTAACGGCAGGTCTGGACGGGCCTGGACGAAGACCGGGCGTCCTCGGCGGCGACGGGGACGATTCGCACCTTGGTCTTGAGGCGTAACATCTGGCGGTACTCGACTGGATCACACTATGAGCTGATGACCTTCGAGGAGCGCCACCGGGTCGAGCCGAGCACACCGACGCCATCCGAGAGGCCATGTCCGAACTGCCCGCGCGGCCTGGTGCCCGACGCTAAGGAGCCCCCCACCCATGAAGATCATCGACCGCGTTAAGACGTACGCCCGAAAGATAACGGGACGCGACGTCGACCCCGCGCCGGCTGAGCGCGACCGCGCAGAGCACGAGCCGGACCGCGAGGACAAGGAGCTCGCGGAATCCGCTACCTCGGAGACGCCGGAGTCTGAACCGACCACCGAGTCAGCCACGGAATCGACCGAGGAGGCGACTACGGAGCCCGCTGCCGAGGCGGCTGCGGAGTCGGCCGCTGAGTCGGTTGCGGAGCGGGACGCTGAGCCGCCTGCGGAGCCCGCTGCTGAGTCGGACGCGGAGTCGGACGCGGAGGCCGCTGCGGAATCGACTGCGGAGCCGGCCGTCGAGTCGGACGCTGGGTCGGAGACGGAGGCCGCTGCCGAGTCGGCCGGCGAGCCCGCTGCTGAGTCGGACGCGGGGGCCGCTGCGGAGTCGGCCCTTGAGCCGGCCGCCGAGTCGGACACAGAGGCCGCTACGGAATCTACTGCGGAGCCGGCTGCTGAACCGGACGCGGAGCCGAGCACGAAGGCCGCCGCGTGCCCTCGTTGCGGTGCGACCGGCGATGCGCCCTGCACGACTCCGTCCGGTAAGGCCACGAAGACCCACAAGGGACGCGAGCAGTGAGCAGCGGTGCTCCGCCGATGTCGAGTGCGAGGGGACGATGCCGTCGCACTTCCGCGCTCACTGCGGAGGTGATCGGCCGTCACTGCGGTCGGCGAGGACGGCCAGGCGACGCGCGGTCACGGTGGCGCCGGGGGTAGACCCTGAGGGCCAGGTGGCTGGCGCCGCTCCCTCGCCGCGCCCGCCACCTGGGCCCCGGCCCGTCGGCTGCACGGGTACGTCGAAGGATGCTGAGGTTCTGCCCAGACTCGGGTTCATGCGCAGACTCGGCTTCCCCGCGATCGGTGTGAGCGGGCATGCCCCACGCCATGTCCTTCTGGACGTCCGCGCTGGACTAGGAGCAGGGGGGTCGAGCGCCTGGTCGAGTTGGTAGCGGCCATGTCCGCCTACCTGCGCCTCGAAGGCGCCCGCCTCTACCTCGACGTCAGCCTCATCACGCTGATGCTCATGTACTTCGTGCGCGGCAACAGCGCCAAGGACCCGGGCCGCGCCGAGACGCTGATGCTCCTCACCGTCACCATGGCCGCGTTCGGCGCGATGGACGCCCTTCTCAACAGCGGCAGCGGCGTCGCCGAGGACAAGAGCCTCGGGTGGTTTGCTCCGGCTCCGGCTGACGTCGCTGCCGACGCGCGTCGTTGTCGGGCGCGGTCTTGTCGGGTTGATGGGTGGCGCTGCCTTCGCGTCCTGGCGATCCAACTCGTCGGGGCGCTCGTCAACCACGTCCGGCACACGCCCGCCGAGTGGGCAGGGGTCGTCGCCGCGCTCTTGGCGACGGTCCGGGTGGCCGGCTTGCCTCCCAGGGCATGCGCTCGGATTGCAGATGGGACCAACCGGACACGGGGAGCGCCGCGCGGAGGGGGCGTTCGGTACGAACTTGTGGGAATTCGGGGGATGGCGAGGTCGGACCTATGTTCAGGATCTTCCGTCGGCGACGCGGGGATGAACTAGCCGTCATCGACGCAGAGATCACTGCCCTCGGGGAGGCGCTGGCGGGGCATCCCTTCGTACCCGAGCAGCACGCCGCGGACGCCGAGCTCCTGGCCGACTACTCGCGTGCGCTCGACGCTTACGAGCAGGCCAAGAGGGCTTTCGTTGGAGACCGCGACCTGGCGGACGCTGCAGATGTGTTGATCGCGCTGGACGAGGGTCGTCACGCGCTCGCCTGCGTCGACGCCCGCCTCGCAGGTCGCCCGACGCCGCCCCGTCGGCCTCTGTGCTTCTTCGACCCGCGCCACGGCTCGTCCGCCGATCGCGTTTCCTGGACGCCTGAAGGGGGCGCCACCCGGATCATCGAAGTGTGCGCCGCTGACGCGGTGAGGATCCGGGAGGGCATGGCTCCCATCGACACCGGTCGGCGTGCGCGTCCGGAACCCAAGCCGCGCGTGCCTGCCCCTAGACCTCAGCCGCGCGAGCCTCAATCCAGGCCTCAGCCGCGCAAGTCTCAACCCGGAGCCCAGGCTCCACGTCCTCCCGCACAGCCCGCGCCCTTCAAGACGTGCCCGCCGGGCGTTCGCAAGACTCAACAAGCCCAGGGAGGCGGGAACAGAGAGTTCAAGTTTCCCCACCGTGAACCGCGCAGGCCCCAGGTGCTGGTCGTCCGCCTCCACGGCGGCGATCGGAAAGGTGTGGTCAAGCTCTTCGAGGACGGATACGCGAGGGTGCTACTACGAGGTCGCCTGGAGCGGAACCGCGTCGTAGAACCTCTCCCCGTGCGCGAGGACAAGCACGTTCACTTGCGTATCGATTCCAAGAGTCGGTGGGCTGCATGGCTGCAGCCCTTCGACACTGTCCCGATGGTCGACGACCGCATATCCTCACGCGGCTCCTTTGTCTTCCGCTACACGGGAGGTCCCGCGATCGTCCAGATGACCCACACCGAGGACGGCGACTTCTCCCTCACTGAGCTCACAACGGAATTCGAGCAGGGAGCGCACGTCCTGTCCGGCAAGGGTTCCACCTACGCCGAAGCCCACATGTCGGGCCCGACCTATCTCCATGTGCGAGCCGAAGGCAACTGGCAGATCAGGTTCACTCCCATGTGAGAGGCCTCCTGAGCTCGCGTCCGGTTGCCACTCAGCGACCCCGATGCCCCTCTTGGAAAGGGCGGCAGCGTCGAGGTGGGGCACCTTGGGACGAGCGGGTTGTCAGCTGCCTTTCGACAGGCGGCTCCCACGTTGAAGGCTCGTCGCGGGCTGGCGTATACGGCTTCCGTTAACGTTCTCTGCTCGTGTTGGGGCACCTGGGATCATGGTGGCGTCGTACGGGACGGCCTAGTGTGCCGTCCATGCGCATGCTGCACATCGGGCTGCGGGTCACCGACCTGGAGCGCTCGCTCGCCTTCTACACAGCGCTCGGGTACACCAAACTCGGCAGCGTTCCCGAGACGGGTTTCGGCAGCCTCACGATGCTCAAGCTTCCCGACGATCCGTTCGTCAGCCTTGAACTCGTGCACGATCCCGAGAGGCCGGTCGAGAACATCAGCGCCGTCAACCATCTCGTCGTACAGGTGGACGATCTGGACGCCACGATCGCTGATCTCGCCGCCAAGGGGGTCGCGGCCGAGCCGCCTGCCGACCCCGGGCCGGGGATCAGGACGTCATGGCTGACCGACCCCGACGGCTACAGGATCGAACTCGTGCAATGGCCCTCGGGGCATCCGGCTGGAATGACAGAGGCCGATTTCGGCTGACGAGACGGCGTGACAGGTATCGAGGGGCCCAGCCAATGAGCTCGTCGTCATCCGCCTGATCACAGCCCTGCTGCGGGGCCGGGGCCGCACTACCCTTCGGCGGATGCAGAACCCCCCAGACCAGGTCCCCCCGCCTCTCGACGGCCCAGGCGTCGAGGTGACGGACGCTCGTGAACTCCTCCTCGGCTACCTGGAGTGGTATCGCGAGGCACTGATGCGCAAGCTCTCCGGGCTGCCCGACGATCGGCTCCGCGCGCCGGTCGAACCACTGGGATGGTCACCGCTCGGGTTGGTCCAGCATCTCGGTTGGGTCGAGCGCCGCTGGATGCGGTGGGGATTCGCCGCCGAAGACGTCCTCGCCTACCCGCCCGGGGGCGACGAGGCGGAATGGACCGTCCCTGTCGATCGGTCCAGCGCGCAGATCATGGCCGCTTACCGTCTGGAGGTCGCCAGCACACGTGATCTGGTGGAGGGCGCCTCGCTGAACGACAAGGCCCGGCTCGGCGGTCGTTTTAAGACGTCCGAAGAGGCCCCTTCCCTCGGACGGATCCTCTTCCATCTGCTCCAGGAGTACGCCCGCCACATGGGCCACCTCGACGTCGCCCGCGAACTGATCGACGGAACGACCGGCGAGTAGCCCGGTCGGCGGACGCCTCGGCCGGGACATCCCGCGCCCTCTCACCGATCGGCCGGGCCAGGGACCTCAGTCCGAGCGTGCGCAGTGCGAGAAGTGCCTTCGCGGTGTAACCAGGGTCGGCGCCGGGGACTCATATGAACTCCAGCCGCAACGTCGGTCAGTCGGCGGGCGGGTCAGATCCCGGCACGTCACACGAACACCAGCACAGTCGGTCGGCGGGTCGGGCTCCGCCCGGCGGCGTCACCACGAGCACCGGCACAGTCAGTCGGTCAGGTGCTCGGCGAGGATCTTCAGGTGGGTGTCGCGCGCCTCGGCGTGGCAGCGGCGGCCGGCGTCGGTGATCTCCACGAAGACGCCGCGGCGGTCGGCCTCGCAGAGCCCGCGCTGGACGTAGCCGTGCTTCTCCAGGCGGGCGACCGTCCGTGACAGGGCGCTCTGGCTGAGATACATGGCCGCGGCGATGTCCTGCATGCGGCGCTTTTCACAGTCCTGGTCCACGAGGCGGTCGAGCGTCTCGTACTCGCTCATGCTCAGGCCGTGGACGTCCTGCAGGGCGCGGTCCAGAGCGCACGCGACCGTGTTGTAGCAGGTCGCCAGCTTGCGCCAGCGGCTCACCAGAGCAGACTCCGCCTCCATGCCGCGCACCTTACCATGCGCACGCATCAGATGCACACAAATTAAATTCCGCAGAATTTTGTGCGTGGACATTTGATGCATGTGCATGTACTGTCCTGCGACGTGACTATCACCGAGACCTCACCCGACTCCGCTGTCGGTGCGCCGGGCGCCGTGGGCGCACCGGCCGAGCAGACCTGGACCCCGCGGTTGTGGGGAGTCCTGGCCGTCCTGTGCGCCGTGTTGTTCCTCGACGGACTCGACGTCTCGATGGTGGGCGTCGCGCTGCCGTCGATCGGCGCGGAGCTCGGCCTTTCGACCACGTCACTGCAGTGGATCGTCAACGGCTACGTCCTCGGCTATGGCGGACTGCTCCTGCTCGGCGGACGCACCGCCGACCTCCTCGGTCGCCGCCGGGTCTTTCTCGCCGCCCTCGCCGTGTTCGCCTTGGCCTCACTGGTGGGCGGTCTTGTCGACGACGGCGCGCTGCTCATCGCGACCCGTTTCGTGAAGGGCCTGGCCGCCGCCTTCACCGCGCCGACCGCGCTGTCCATCCTGACCACCACCTTCCATGAGGGGCCGGCGCGCAACCGGGCGCTGTCGGTGTTCTCCGTCTTCGGGGCCAGCGGCTACTCGTCCGGGCTGATCCTCGGCGGCTTGCTGACCAGCTTCGGGTGGCGCTGGACGTTCCTGACGCCCGTGCCGCTCGCCATCCTCGCCCTTGTCGCGGGCATCGCGCTGATCCCGCGGGACCGGCCCGCGGCCGGTGGAGGGCACGACGTCCTCGGCGCCGTGACACTCACCGGCGGCATGTTGCTCGCGGTCTACACCGTGGTGTCGGCCCCCGATCGCGGCTGGCTGGACCCGCTCACGCTGGGCTCCATCGGGGTCGCGGCGGCCCTGCTGATCGCGTTCTTCGTCACCGAGAACAAGGTCCGGCACCCGCTGATCCGGCTCGGCATCCTGCGGATCGGCTCGATCGTCCGGGCCAACCTGAGCATCGTCGCGCTGTTCGGCTCGTACCTGAGCTTCCAGTTCATGATGACGCTCTACCTGCAGGACGTGCTGCACTGGTCGCCGCTGAAGATGGCCATGGCGCTGCTGCCGGCCGGGCTCCTCGTGGCGTTCGGCTCACCCTTCGTCGGCCGCCTGATCGACCGGTACGGGACGCCCCGCCTCATCATCAGCTCGATGACCTCCCTGAGCCTCGGATATGCCTGGTTCCTCGGCACGGCCGGGAACACTCCGCACTACGTGTTCACGATCCTGCCGACGATGCTCCTGCTGGGCGGCGGGTTCGCGTTCGGCTTCAGCTCGATCATGGCGCAGGCCACGGACGGGATCGACGACTCCGAGCAGGGGCTCGCCTCGGGCCTCGTCCAGACCTCGGGCCAGGTCGGCGCCGCCCTGGTCCTGGCCGTGGTCACCGCCCTGGTCGCGGGCGGAACGGCCGCGGGCGGCGACGGCTTCGCCGAGTTCCACCCCGGCGTCAACCTGGTCAGCGCGGTCGCCGTGGTCGGCCTGGCCCTGAACCTGATCCCGCTCATCCGCCGCTACCACCCGAAGCACGTCTGACCGCCCTCCGCCGATCTGGGCCGGGCCGCGCCTCCTACCCCGCGGCCCGGCCCACCCTTCTGTCCAGACGACCCGCGAGTCGCTCGCTGCTGACATGGCCTCCCCCTCCGACGCGGCCCATACTCGCTGCCGGCGCAGCCCCTCTCCGTTCGCGCCGCCTCGTCCTGTGCATGCGCCGCCCAACTCTCTGCCCGAGCCATGTGGCCCTGTGCTTGCGCGGCCTCGTCTCCGCCGTGGGGCTTCTGCTCGCGCCGTCTCGCCTTGTGCTCGCGCCGCCTGGCCTCCGCCGAGGGAGTTCTGCTTGCGCCGCCCCGTCCTGTGCATGCGCCACCCCACTCTCTGCTAGCGCGGCCTCGTCTCCGCCGTGGGCTCTTGCTCGCGCGGCCTCGCCCTCTGCTTGCGGCCCGACCCTTGCTCGCGGCCGACACCTCTTTGCTCGCATGAGCCCTGCCCCTAGCTCTCAACACTCTTCGTCTTCGGCACAGTGGCGCTTGGCCTGGCGACTCGCGCGGGCAGTGGAATCGGACGGCTTTCGTTGTCCTCAGCAGCGCCGCTCTCGAGCGCGGTGTGTCGACTGCGGGCCCGCCCGGGGTGGCCTGCCCGGGCGGGTTTGTTGGACGTGGGTGGCGGGGAGGCGGTCTCGTGGGAGCGCCCCCCCGCCATGGGTTACCTGGGGCGTTTCCAGAAGGGGCGGCGGGGTTGGGGTTCGCCGGTGAAGTCGGCCAGGACCTGCAAGGCACTGGTCCACTGGTCGTTGACGGTGGTCTCGTCTGCGGTGGGTGGCAGCCGGTGCAGGTCGTCGCGAAGGGCGGCGAGAGGGGTGGCGTCCAGGGACAGGGCCTGCATTCGCTGGACGATCGACTCCAGGATGGGGAGGAGTTCGCTCAGCAGGCGGTGGATGCGCTCCTCTCGCGTTTCGGGGACCTGGCGTAGGCGGCCCAGCACGTTGGCCAGTTCTTGCTGGAATCCGGTGAGGGCAGAGGGCGCCGAGCCCGCCGGTCGGCGAGTCCGTGCGGCGGATCGACCGTGGGGGCGGCCGGAGGGGCGGCCGGAGACGGGAGGCGGGGCGCCGTAGCCGGGAGGGGCGCCTTGCGGCATCGGGGGCGGACCCGAAGGGGCGGGCGGCATCGGCGGCGGGCCGGAGGGAGCGGGCGGCATGGATGCGGGCGGCATCGGGGGCGGGCCGGAGGGGGCGGCCGGAGCGCTTGAGAAGGCGTCGGGGACCATGTCCATATCGATCGAGAAGGTGGCGGGGGCGATGCGCGGGGCGGCCATCGGTGCGGCGCCGCCCCAGCCTCGGGGCATCTCCACCGGCTGGACGACCTGGTGCGGTGCTTCTCCCTCGGTCGCGACCCGGCTGTCCACGGCGACGAACGCGGTGAAGCGGCACAGGACGCCGAAGCGGAGGGACGTCGCGATGATGCGCTGCTCCAGGTCGTCGGGTCCGCCGACCGTGTAGCGGTCCTCCAGGTCGCGCAGGTGTGCGCGGGCCCAGATGGATCGGGCGGCCGAGTCTTCGACGACGATGCCGGTGGCGTGCTGCGCCCAGGGCGTGCCGTCGGACGCCGTACCCCTGACGGACAGGGTGCCGGAGGGCGTGCCTCGGAACCGGCCCGCGATCTGGAGGGGGACGCCGGGGAACAGGGCGCTCGGCCGGGCGGGCGCCACCGTGTCGGGGACGATCTCCAGGCCGTCGGCGTGCAGGGTGAGGCCGGTCGCCAGCGGGGCGGCGATCCGGTGGTGGATGTGCTCCATCGCCTCGTCGAGGCGGTCTTCGGACTCGACCAGTTCGCAGCGGCCCCCGCCGATCGCGGCGAGGCGGTTCAGGAAGCCGGCGTTGACGGCCTGGTCGATGCCGACCGTGTGCACGCGGACGCCGCGCAGCCGCGGCTCGAGGTGGGCGAGGAGTTGGTCCTCGTTGCCGACCTGGCCGTCGGTGATGAGGACGAGCACCCGGTCGCGGGTGGAGTCGGCGAGCAGGCGGCAGCCCTCGTCGAGCGGGGTGAGCATCTCGGTGCCTCCCCGCGCGCCCAGCGCCGCCAGGTGCTCGACGGCGCGGAACCGGTTGCGGTCGGTGCCGTCGGCGAGCCCGGAGCCGAGGTCGCGCGGGCGCTCGATGACGGTGTCGAAGGACAGGACGGCGAACCGGTCCTCGGCGCGGAAGGTGTCGACGATGCGGGCGGCGGCGCGGCGCGCGGCGACCATCTTCCAACCGTGCATGCTGCCGGAGCGGTCGAGGACGAGCACCACGTCGCGCGGGCGGGGCTTCGCTTCCCCGGAGGGCAGAACGGTGAGGTTGAACGTCCCCTCCTCGCCGGACTCGTCCGGGATGAGGGAGAGGGCGGCGCTCTCGTGCGAGGCGAAGTCGAGGCGGAGGACGAAGTCGCGGTCGAGCCGCTCGCCCGCCTGCAGACGCACGGTCGTCCGCTCGCCGTCGCCCTCCTCGGCCACCACATGCAGCGCCGACCGGATCTGGGTGAGCGGGAGCCCGGCCGGATCGATGTCGACGGTGACGGCCAGGCGGACCGGGTTGGGGAAGCCGGGCAGCAGGACGGGCGGGCTGATCCGGGACGCGTCCGGGACGGCGCCGGTGTCGTCGGCCACCCCCGATCCGGCGCGCCCGCCGGCGAGCGGAGCGCCGGGGATGTAGCGGGGGGCGACGACGAGCGGGAACCGGAAGGTCGCGCTCGACGCCGACTCGTGCGGAAGCGGCTGGTCGAGGGACAGCCTGATCGTGACTCTCTCGCCCGGCAGGATGTTGCCCACCCGCATGGTGAACACGTCCGGGCGGTCTTCCTCCGCGATGGCGGCGCGTTGACCCGCGGCGATCGCGGTGTCGTAGTCCTGCCGCGCCTGCCCGCGCTCTTTCAGCTTCCCCTCGATGACCCGGTCGGCGGCCTCCATGCGTAGCGCGGTGACGGCGGCGCGGTCGGGCAGGGGGAAGATGTAGGTGGCCTCCAGCGGCTTGTCGGACGGGTTGCGGAAGCCCTGGACGATCTCGATGCCGGCGGCGAGGCCGGTGATGGACGCGTGCACGTCCACGGAATCGAGCGGCAGGTTGCCGATGTCGGTGCTGAGCGCGCCGAGCCCGTGGTCGGGTGCCGGTGGCGCGGTGTCGGGTAGCGGCAGGATGCGCACGGTCACTGGGTCCTCCCGGGTGGGTCGGCGTGCTGGAAGGCGGGGCTTTCGGTGGTGTTCTTCGCGGGGGCGAGCAGGCCGCGGTCGCGCAACTCGTCGAGCAGGGGACGTGCGGCGGCCTCGATGGCGGCGAGGTCGTCGCCGCTGAGGGCCGGGACCTCGAGGAGCACGGTGAGGCCGGGCGCCAGGCGGACTCCCTGGACGACCGCGGGAGCGGGTTCTCCGTAGCCGGAGGCGACGATGTTCTGGCGGAACGACACGTCGGGGCGCCGGCTCCAGAAGCTCCCTCCGTCGCCGCCTCCCGCTGCCTCCTCAGTCTCCTCAGTCTCCTCAGTCTCCTCCGGGCCCCTGGGCGCCGTCGGGGAAGTGCCTTGGTCGTCTGGCCTTGCCGGGAGGTCATGGCTGAGGGAGGGATCGCCGTCCTCTGCGGTCTGGACGTTCGAGCCCGGCGGACTCGCTGCTGGGCCTGGGGGCGTGCGGGGAGTCGAAGGCAGGTCGGTCGAAGGGGAGCCCGGCTGGGCGGGGAGGGCGGCGATGCGGGCGAGGGCCGTGTCGGTCGCGGCGGCGAGCTCGACCTGGATCTCGGCGATGGAGCGTCCGGCGGCCTGGCGCCGCTTCACCGCGATGAGCTGGAGGAGATGGCGGGGCCCGTACAGGGCGGTGCGGCCGCGACGGCCGAGGGGCGGGTCGACCAGGCCGATCGTGGTGTACCAGCGGATCAGCCGCTCGTTGGGCAGGTCGCGCACCCGGCCGCTGGCCTGCGCGGACCCGTCCGCCGCGAGGGCCGCGGCGGCACGGTCCGCCAGTTCGGCGATCGTCCAGGTGTCGTCCATGGGTCGATGATGACACTGTCACGATGACAGTGTCAAATAGATCTCGCCGGGCCGGCCTCGCTCCGAGCCCGCGCCGTGGCGGCGCGCGACGTGTGCGGTTTCGTGGTCTCGGGCTCCTGTCCTTGGCGTGGTTGCGGCGGCACGGTCGAGCGCCGTAGCGCGGCTCGGGCGGCTGGGTAGTGACGAAGTCTTCGCCGAATTGCCTTCTTCGGCATCGTGACAGCGGAATTGATCGTTCCTGGCGCACGGATAATCTCCCGGCGTCCCGTGGACGGGCATCTCATGTGATCAAACAAGGCTCGAAAGCCGAATTATTCTCATCACTCTCGGTGCCTTGATGATCACTTGTCGCCATGACATGCTGGTCACATGAACCATGCGAACCTTGCAGTATCTCGGGCGAAACTCTCAAACCACTCAAGTAGGACACTCTGCAAAAAGTCCAAATTAAAAGAGGATGGTGATGTCCGGTATCGGACTGTGATCTCTTGAATTTCCTGGTAGAGAGCGCCCGAAGCATTTACCTTTTTCGGTATGAGCGACCATGTCCTGGTCGAGGCGCTCCGGAAGCGGGACCCGGGTGCCGCGGCCGCGGTGTACGACGCCCACGCCGACGGGCTTTACGCGTACTGCTGGTTCCAGTTGCGGGACCGCGACGCGGCACAGGTCGCCTTACGCGACACCTTCATCGTGGCCGAGGCGTACATCGGCAAGCTGCGGGAACCCGAGCGGTTCAGGCCATGGCTCTACGCCATCGCCCGGCTGGAGTGCGCCCGGCGCATGCCTCGCCGGCATCAGGCGCCGGACGTACCGGTCGTCGGCCCGGATCAGGAGGACGCTGACCAGCGCATCGTTGCGTGGCAGGCGGTGCTGGCGCTGCCGCCCATCTCCCGCGAGATCCTGGAGCTTCACGTCCGGCACCGGTTGTCCGTCCCTGACCTCGCCGCCGTGTTCGGCATGTCGGTAACGGACGCCCAAGCCGCGCTCGACGAAGCGCAAGACGAACTCAAGGTGGCGTTGACCGCGGAGGTACTCGCGCACAAGGGGCCATGCGGTTGCGACGAGCGCGCGCTGCTTCTGCGTGAGCGGCAAGAGGACCCCGCCTACGACATCAGCGAGCGGTTGATGGAGCACGCGCAAGGCTGCCCCGTCTGTGGAGCCCTCCGTCCCCGTTCCGTGTCCGCAGCCAAGGTGTACGGGATGCTGCCGGTAGTGACTCCCGCGCCCGAGATGCGGCTCAGGGTGATGAGTTGCTTCCTGGATCCGGAACTCGTCGGCTACAGGCTCTTCGTGGCCACCCGTGTGACGGAGTTCAGGTCCGATGGATTTCCCCTCTATACCGCCTTTGGACGCCCCGGCCGGGCCTCTCGCCGAGGCAGGCGGCGGCGGTTCGGGCGCCCCCGCAGGGCGTCCAAGGAGGACCAGACGAAGGAGGGTGAGGCGGCAAAGGAGAAGGGGGCGGCCAGGGTCTACGCGCAGGCCGCTCGCGCCGCCGCCGTCCTCGTGGCTGTGGCGCTTCTATCTGCGGGTGGGGTCGCTTCCATGTACGGCGTAGGTGCCGGGCGGGAGGATGCGTACCGGAACGCGGGCCCGCATCCGACGGCCATACCCGGCATCTCCCAGCGGCCCGGGTCCGGGCGGCGGTCGGACGCGCATCCCGGTGATTCCGACCTCCCCCGACGCCACGCTCCTCCTAGGCGCGCTCCACGTCTGCCGTCGGCCGGTTCTGTACCGGACCGCCCGCCGTCCACGGTCCCGTCAAGCGCACCGCCCTCGGAGTCGGCGGCGCCCACGCCCTCAGGGGCCGCGTCGTCCGGGCCTGGCCCGACCCACGGCGCCTGAGACCGAGCGCCGCGACCGACCCCGAACAAGAGCACCGCGCCCAGGACGAGCGCCGCGCCCGAAAGAAGAGCACCGCGCCCGAGTGCGCGAGCGGCGTGTTCTACCCCCGTGTGGCGTGCCTACCTGCCATTTCCCGAATTCACTACGCTTCGTAGCCGATCATTTGCGCTAAGCAGCATCGCGGGCGGGGAGAAGGCGATCATGGCACCTGGCGCTCCAGAGATCTCTCGCCGTCGCGTGACCCCGTCTCCTGCCCGCAGCACGGCGCTGCGCGTGGTCGCCCTCACCTCCGGAGTGGCGATCGGCATGAGCTTGCTAGTCCCGTTCGCGTCGGCCCGCCCGTCCGATCCTCCCGGCCCCAGCGCGAAGGACGTCGAACAGAGCGAACGCGACGTCAGGGAGCGGGCCGCCGAGGTCGGCCGGACGAAGGCCATGCTCGCCCAGGCGGACGGCGAACTCGACAGGCTCGCCATAGCCGCGGAGGCCGCGGTGGAGCGCTACAACGGCGAACTGGTGAGCCTACGGCGCTCGCAGGAGGCGTACAGGGACGTCCAAGGGCGGCTTGCCGAGGCGAACCGGAGAACGGAGGAGGCCAGAGCCGAACTGGCGTCGTTCGCCGCGCAGGTCTACCGCGACAACACCGGCTACGACCCCATGTCCTCGGCCGTCGCGGGTGAGGGCGGGCCCCAGGGGTTCATGGACCGCGCCAGCATGGTCAAGATGCTCGCCGAACGGCGGACCGCCATGTTCCGCGAGGTCGAAGCGTCCAAGACGGTCGCGGGCCTGTTCCGCCGCCAGGCGGAGACGGCGCTGGACGAGCAGGAGGCAGCGACGAGGCGCGCCGACGAGGCCAAACGGCTCGCGCAGGACGCGGTGGCCACGCAACAGGAAGCGGTCCAACGCATCGAGGCTGACAAGCGCCGTCTGGAACACAGGCTGGGCAAGGCCCAGGCGAAGGCTGCGAAAGTCAAGCGCGCGCGGGAACGGGCCCTGGAGAGGGCGAAGGCGCGCAAAGCACGAGCGGATTTCCCCGTCCCCAGGTCTCCAGCGGGGTTGCTGTCGGAGACTCGCGGAGCCGTCGCGGTCCAGGCGGCGCTCAAGTGGCTCGGCACGCCCTACTCCTGGGGCGGGGGCGACGCGAACGGACCCACAAACGGCATCGCCCAGGGCGCAGGGATCGTCGGCTTCGACTGCTCGGGCCTCACCATGTACGCGTGGGGCCAGGCTGGTGTGCGGCTCGACCACTGGACGGGCACGCAGTGGACGTCCGGACCGCACATCCCCATCAGCGAACTGCGTCCAGGCGACCTCGTCTTCTTCGCGACCAGCCGGTCCGACCCCGCCTCCATCCACCACGTGGGCCTCTACCTCAGCGGCGGCCGCATGGTGGAAGCCCCCTACACCGGGGCACGGGTGCGCATCGCGAGCATCCACCGGTCCGACCTGATCGGTGCGACACGTCCCGCAGGCTGATGCCGACCCCGCTTCGCCGGAGCCTCCGCTCCAGCCCTGGAAAGCCGGAACCCTTCCGCAGGGTCTGCGGAAGGGTTCCTCACAAGGCGCGTCGCGTAAGCAGCGGGGAGCGGATCAGCGCCGTCCGCGACTCCGCACGGCCCGGCCGTGCCGCACGGGGCGGGGACGACTCAGTGGCCGCCCTGGTCGGAGGCGCGCTTGAAGGAACGCACGATCTCCTGCTCGGCCTCGACACGTCCCACCCAGCTGGCGCCCTCGACGGACTTGCCGGGCTCCAGGTCCTTGTAGACCTCGAAGAAGTGCTGGATCTCCAGCCGGTCGAACTCGGCGACGTGGTGGATGTCGCGCAGGTGCTCCATGCGGGGGTCGGTGGCGGGGACGCACAGGACCTTGTCGTCGCCGCCGGCCTCGTCGGTCATGCGGAACATGCCCACGGCGCGGCAGCGGATGAGGCAGCCGGGGAACGTCGGCTCCTGCAGCAGGACCAGGGCGTCCAGGGGGTCGCCGTCCTCGCCGAGCGTGTCCTCGACGAACCCGTAGTCGGCCGGGTACTGCGTGGAGGTGAAGAGCATGCGGTCGAGCCGGATGCGCCCGGTCTCGTGGTCCACCTCGTACTTGTTCCGCTGGCCCTTCGGGATCTCAATCGTGACGTCGAAATCCAAGATGTCCTCCGCTCCCTGCGCGCTCGCAGTGAATAGTCTTTCGGGAGCCTGTGGGCGAGGCCGGCACCACAGGTGAGTGTTCCCCTGTATAAGGATGTCGCACGTTGGTGAGTGGTGAGTGGGAGAGGGGCGGTCACGTGCCTGGACGGGGCCGAGCCCTCGCAGTACTGTCGCTGTCCCTCCTTAACGTTTTCGCCGTCGCCGCAGGTCTGGCAGTGGTGAAACTCACACCCGCGCGCTATCTGTCGCCGCAACCGCCGAGCGTGGCGGCGCGCGGCCTGGTCCAGGTCCCGCGGTCCTCCGCCGTGGTCCTCGCCGCCGAGCCCGGGGCGGGCCGTGCGCCGAACCCGTCCGCCCTGGCGGGACGGCTCTCGGCGCTGATCGGCGGCCCGCAGGCCAAGATCAACGCGGTCGTCGTCGACGCGGAGACCCGGCGGCCGCTGTACGAGCTGCGGGCCGGCCAGCCCGCCACCCCGGCCTCGACGACGAAGCTGGCGACGTCGGTGGCGGCGCTGGCCTCGGTCGGTCCCGCGCACCGGATCACCACCCGGGTCGTGCGCGGCTCCGGCGGGGGGATCGTTCTGGTCGGAGGCGGGGATCCTACCCTGACGGCCCTTCCCCCGCGCCCTGGGGCCGGGCATCCGCCCTATGCGTCGCTCGCTGACCTGGCCCGCCAGACGGCCGCGGCTCTGAAGACGTCCGGTGCGAGCCAGGTGCGCGTGGATTACGACGCGTCCGCCTACCAGGGGCCCCGTACGGCCGCGGGCTGGAAGCCCAACTACCTGCCGGACGGTGAGGTCGCCCCTGTCAGCGCCTTGACGGTCGATGAGGGACGCGTCGCCCCGTCGGACCCGTCCAGGAAGACGCGGGTCTCGGACCCGCCCGCCACCGCGGCGAGAGAGTTCGCGCGTCTACTGTCCAAGAACGGCGTCAGCGCTAGGGCGGGCCGACTGACGGTCGCGCAGAACGGGGCCGCGCAACTCGGCGCCGTCCAGTCGCCGCCGTTGTCGGCGCTCGTGGAGCATCTGCTGACCGACAGCGACAACGACGTGGCCGAGGCGGTGGCCCGCCAGGTCGCCATCAAGGCGGGGCGCCCCGCGACGTTCGCCGACGCCGCGCAGGCGGTCCGCCAGGTTCTCGCCGGGCTGGGCGTGGCCGAGGGGGTCTCGGTCAACGACGGCAGCGGGCTGTCGCCCCTCAACCGCATCTCGCCGATCGCGCTGGCCCGCATCGTCTCGCTCGCCGCGGGCGACGACCATCCGCAGCTGCGCCCGGTCATCACCGGCCTGCCGATCGCGGGGTTCTCCGGGACGCTGAGCCCGCCCCGCTACACCGTCGCGGCCAGTCAGGCCGGTGCGGGGATGGTGCGCGCCAAGACCGGCACCCTTTCGGGGGTCAGCACGCTGGCCGGGCTCGCCCACGACGCGGACGGACGGCTGCTCGCCTTCGCGTTCATGGCCGGAGACGGCAAGGGGCCGGTCGACCCCGGCAAGCTCGACCAGCTCGCCGCCGCGGTCGCGTCCTGCGGGTGCGGCTGATTCGCGCGTTCCTGCGGCCGGGCCTTGGCTCGGGTGTGGGGGCGGCCGTATGGGAGATAACCAGAACGGTCGTTCGTTGAACGACCGTGCAGGGCGCTCCGGCGCCACGTTGTCAACGTACGGTGGAGTCACATGAGCGCCTCAATGATCGACTGGAACCTCGCGGTCCAGGCCGGCACCAGGCTCGTCAGGCCGGGGCCGCAGGTCACGCACGCCGAGGCCCGTGAGGTCGTGAAGGAGCTGCGGGGCCTTTCGAAGCTCGCGCACGGGCACGTGCGGGACTTCACCGGCATGGCCTCCGAGCTCGACCCCGACCCTGCGACGATCGTGGACAGGCCAGGCTGGATCCGTGCCAACGTGGACGGTTTCCGGGTCGTGCTCGAGCCGCTCATGGAGCAGATGTCCGAGCGGCGCAACGCCGGTCCGCTGGGCGGCGCCGGAAACGTCGTCGTCCAGGCCGTGGGATCCCGCGTCACGGGCATGCAGGTGGGCGCGATTCTGGCGTACATGGCCAGCCGCGTCCTTGGACAGTACGAGCTGTTCCTGCCGCCGGACCCGTCCGGGCGTGCGCCGACAGGGCGGCTGACCCTCGTGGCTCCCAACATCGTCCATGTGGAGCAGGAGCTCGGTGTGGAGTCGCGCGACTTCCGCCTGTGGGTCTGCTTGCACGAGGAGACGCACCGCGCCCAGTTCACCGGCGTCCCATGGCTGCGCGAGTACGTCCAGGACCAGATGACCAAGTTCCTTCTGGCGTCCGACCTCGACCCCGGCATGATGCTGGACCGCATCCGGGACGCGGCCGAGGCCGTCGCCGACGCCGTGCGCGGTGGCGACTCCAACCTCATCGACGCGATCCAGACCCCGGAGCAGCGGGAGATCCTCGACCGCCTCACCGCCGTGATGACGCTCGTCGAAGGGCACGGCGACTACGTCATGGACGCGGTCGGCCCTGAGGTGGTGCCGTCCGTCCAGCAGATCCGGTCGCGTTTCCAGGGGCGGCGCAGCGGCGGCTCCAAGCTCGACAAGACGATCCGGCGCCTGCTCGGCATCGACCTCAAGATGAAGCAGTACGCGGAGGGGTCGCGGTTCGTGCGGCGCGTCGTCACCGAGGTGGGCATGACCGGGTTCAACCGGGTGTGGGAGTCGCCGGAGTCGCTCCCGACCCACGACGAGATCAAGGAACCGACCCTGTGGATGAGCAGGGTCGTGGGCACGCGCGCCATTGACGCCCCGCCCACGGCCAACGAGGCCTGAACCAACGCGCCGTCCCGGCCGGGACCGCAGGCCGCCCCTGCCCCGGGCGGGCGGCGGCGTGTGATGGTAAACGTTTGCCATGGGCCCTGATCCGGCTGTGGCGGCGGTACGTCTTGCGGTGCGCCGGGTTCTCGCCGACCTCCCTGAGGGGGCGATGGTGCTAGCCGCGTGCAGCGGGGGCGCCGATTCGCTCGCTCTCGCTGGGGCGCTGGCCTTTGAGGCGCCCAGGGCGGGACGTCCGGCCGGAGGCATCACGATCGACCATGGCCTCCAGGACGGTTCGGACGAGCGTGCCGATGCGGTGGTCCGCACCATGGCGGACCTCGGCCTGGACCCATCAGGATCCGTCGCCGTCACCGTTGATGGGGGCGGCGGCCCCGAGAACGCCGCCCGCGACGCCCGATACGCCGCCCTGGACGATGCCGCCCATAGGTTGGGGGCCGCTGCCGTCCTGCTCGGTCACACCCAAGACGACCAGGCCGAAACCGTCCTGCTGGGGTTGGCGCGTGGTTCCGGAGCCCGGTCGCTGGCCGGGATGCCCGCCAGCTTCAGGCGCTCCCAGGGCGTCTTGTATCTGCGGCCCTTGCTGGACCTAAACCGCGCCACAACGCGCCGCGCCTGCAAGGCCATGGGGCTCGACCCCTGGGACGACCCTCACAACATCGACCCCGGTTACGCGCGCGTGCGCGTCCGGCACGAGGCCCTTCCCGCCCTGGAGAAGGCGCTCGGCCCCGGAGTGGCCGAAGCGCTGGCGAGGACGGCCAGGATGCTGCGCGACGACGCAGACGCCCTTGACGAGTTGGCCGCTCGCGCCTACTCCGACCTGGAGGCGTCGGAAGACGGCTACGGCGCGGCCGTCCGTCTGGAAGGGCTCGGAAACCTGCCCAGAGCCGTCCGCACGAGGGTCCTCCGGATGGCGGCGGTGAGGGCCGGCAGCCCACCGGGTACGCTCGCGGCGGTCCATGTCGATGCAGTGGATCGGCTGGTCACGGCCTGGCACGGCCAGCGGCACGTGGATCTGCCCGGGGGGCTGCGCGCCCTGCGGAGGTCTGGGAAGCTGCTGTTCGGCCCGGTTTGACGTCGCGGCGTGTGCGCATCACCACGTGCCGCGTCCGCAGCGCACCTGAACGGCGCGCGGCGGTGTCCGTCCGACGTCCGTCCCACCGGACGGGCGAGGTCTGAGCTATGAGGGTGGGGTTGTGGACGAGAAGGACCTGGGCAAAGACCTGGCGAAGGTACTGATCCCCGAGAACGACCTGCAGGCCAAGGTGAGGGAGCTCGCCGCGCAGATCGACGCCGACTACGAGGGCAGGGACCTGCTGCTCGTCGGGGTCCTCAAGGGCGCCGTCATGATCATGGCCGACCTGGCGCGGGCGCTGCACTCGCCCGCCTCCATGGACTGGATGGCCGTGTCGTCCTACGGCTCGGGGACGAAGTCGTCCGGCGTCGTCCGCATCCTCAAGGACCTCGACACCGACATCCTCGACCGGCACGTGTTGATCGTTGAGGACATCGTCGACTCGGGCCTGACGCTTTCCTGGCTGGTGAGCAACCTGCGCTCGCGCAACCCCGCCTCGCTGGAGATCTGCGCGCTGCTGCGCAAGCCGGAGGCCGTCAAGACCGACATCGACGTGAAGTACATCGGCTTCGACATCCCCAACGAGTTCGTCATCGGCTATGGGCTCGACTACGCGGAGCGGTACCGGAACCTCCCCTTCGTCGGCACCCTGGCCCCGCACGTGTACGGCGGCGAGGGAGCCTGAGCACCCTGGGGCTTGAGCCACCGACGGAGCCCGGGTGACCGGAGAGACCCGAGCGACTGGAGGGCCGATCGCCCCGGACAGGGCCACACTGGTCAGAGGCGTACCAACGCTCCCAGGGAACAAGGGACCGTGACGAATCGTTGCAAAGGTCGTTGACGGGTATAGGCAAGGGATGCGGGAGAACGGCGTCGGCTGCGTCTCCTGCGCCTGCGGTGTACCGTCGGTGTCCCGGACCCCGGGTTCGGGAAGTCGAATGAGGGAAGCCGCCACGGAGGGACCGGAGCCCCGGGCGACGGGCCTTCCCGTCGGTCGCATTGTTGGTCGCAGTGGCGTTCGTCCCCCGGGACGGGCGAGGATCACACACAGACGTTGGTCAGGAGGGACGGGCCCCTCAGGGGTAACCGGATAAATGGACGTGAAGCGCTACTTTCGCGGGCCGCTGCTGTGGATCCTGCTGTTCGGCCTCTTGGTCGCCCTTGTCATGTGGGGCGTCAACCCCGGCCGTTCGTTCGAGAAGGTCGACACCTCCAAGGTCGTCCAGGAGATCAACGCGGGCCAGGTGAAGTCCGCCAAGATCATTGACAAGGACCAGCGGATCGAGCTCACGCTCACCAACGGCAAGCAGCAGCAGAGCTCCTGGGTCGACGGCCAGGGCCTCCAGCTGCAGCAGCAGCTGCAGAAGCAGGCCGACGCCGGCAAGCTGTCCGGCGGTTACAACGTTGATGTCCCGAAGCAGAGCTTCTTCCTGAACCTGCTGTTCAGCCTGCTGCCCATCGTGGTGATCGTGCTGATCTTCCTGTTCATCATGAACCAGATGCAGGGCGGCGGCTCGCGCGTGATGAACTTCGGCAAGTCCAAGGCCAAGCTCATCACCAAGGACACCCCCAAGACCACCTTCGCCGACGTGGCCGGGGCCGACGAGGCCCTGGAGGAGCTGGAAGAGATCAAGGACTTCCTGCAGAACCCGGCGAAGTTCCAGTCCATCGGCGCCAAGATCCCCAAGGGCGTGCTGCTCTACGGCCCGCCCGGCACCGGCAAGACGCTGCTGGCGCGCGCCGTCGCCGGCGAGGCCGGCGTCCCCTTCTACTCGATCTCCGGCTCCGACTTCGTCGAGATGTTCGTCGGCGTGGGCGCGTCCCGGGTCCGCGACCTGTTCGAGCAGGCCAAGACCAACGCCCCCTCGATCATCTTCATCGACGAGATCGACGCCGTCGGCCGGCACCGCGGCGCGGGCCTCGGCGGCGGCCACGACGAGCGCGAGCAGACCCTCAACCAGCTGCTGGTCGAGATGGACGGCTTCGACGTCAAGGGCGGCGTGATCCTGATCGCCGCGACGAACCGCCCCGACATCCTCGACCCGGCGCTGCTGCGCCCCGGCCGCTTCGACCGCCAGGTCACCGTGGACCGTCCCGACCTGGAGGGCCGCAAGGGCATCCTCCGCGTGCACGGGCGCGGCAAGCCGTTCGCACAGGACGTCGACCTGGACGTGATCGCGCGCCGCACCCCCGGCTTCACCGGCGCCGACCTGGCCAACGTGATCAACGAGGCGGCGCTGCTCACCGCGCGCTTCGACCGCAAGCTGATCGACATGGACACCCTCGAGGAGTCCATCGACCGCGTCATGGCCGGGCCGGAGCGCAAGACCCGGGTGATGTCGGAGAAGGAAAAGAAGATCATCGCCTACCACGAGGGCGGGCACGCGCTGGTGGCGCACGCGCTGCCGAACTCCGACCCGGTGCACAAGGTGACGATCCTGCCGCGCGGGCGGGCCCTGGGCTACACCATGACCCTCCCCATGGAGGACAAGTTCCTCACGACCCGTTCGGAGATGACCGACCAGCTCGCCATGCTGCTGGGCGGGCGCACCGCCGAGGAACTGGTCTTCCACGAGCCCACCACGGGCGCGGCCAACGACATCGAGAAGGCCAGCTCCATCGCCCGCAACATGGTGACCGAGTACGGCATGAGCGAGCGCCTCGGCGCGCGCAAGTTCGGCACCGGGCAGGGCGAGGTCTTCCTCGGCCGCGACATGGGCCACGAGCGCGACTACTCCGAGGACATCGCCTCCGCGATCGACGACGAGGTCCGGCGCTACATCGAGGCCGCGCACGACACGGCGTGGGAGATCCTCGTCGAGTACCGCGACGTCCTGGACGAGCTGGTCGTCAACCTGATGGAGAAGGAGACGCTTTCCAAGAACCAGGTGCTGGAGATCTTCGCGCCGATCCAGAAGCGGCCGCACCAGAACTCCTACACCGGCTACGGCAAGCGCCTCCCGTCCGACCGTCCGCCGGTGCTCACGCCCAAGGAGCTCGCCCTGCTCGGCCCGCAGGACGTCACCGACCTGACCAAGAACAACGGCCAGGGCGGCGTCACCTCTGAGGCCGTCGACCCGGCCCCGGGCGAGAGCTGACGGCCTTGGCGATCCCGTACGACGAGGCGCCGATCGAGAACGACCCGCCGGGCGAGACCCTGCACGGCGGGCGTTTCGACCACGCGCGCATCGAGAAGGCCGTCCGCGAGATCCTGATCGGCATCGGGGAGGACCCCGACCGTGACGGGTTGCGCGACACCCCCGCCAGGGTGGCGCGCGCGTACGCCGAGCAGTTCGCGGGCCTGCGCCAGCAGCCCGAGGACGCGCTGACCACGGTGTTCGACGCCGACCATGAGGAAATGGTCCTGGTGAAGGACATCGAGGTGTACTCCGTGTGCGAGCACCACCTGGTGCCCTTCCACGGGGTCGCGCACGTGGGCTACACGCCCAACAAGAAGGGCCAGATCACCGGTCTGTCGAAGCTGGCCAGGCTGGTGGACGTGTACGCGCGCCGGCCGCAGGTGCAGGAGCGCCTCACCAGCCAGGTGGCCGACGCGATGATGACCGTGCTGGAGCCCCGCGGGGCCATCGTGGTGATCGAGGCCGAGCACCTGTGCATGACGATGCGCGGAGTGCGGAAGCCGGGCGCGAAGACGGTGACGTCGGCGGTGCGCGGCGACTTCCGCGACCACCCCGAGACGCGGTCCGAGGCGATGAGCCTGATTCTCGGCCGCTGACGCGACTTCGGGGCTCCCGGAGTCGCCTGAACGTCTGAACGGGCCTCAGCGTCGCGCTGAGGCCCGTTCTGCTGCTTCCGGAGAGGGTATGCCGGACGGATGAGGCGGTCGATGCGCCGCCCTGGCAGGTCGATTCCAAGGCATAGGGTGGGGTGACATGACCACTGCCGCCGTTCCGGGGCTGCCCGAGCCAGGGCGCTGCCTCGTCATGGGCGTGGTGAACGTGACCCCCGACTCCTTCTCGGACGGCGGCGCCTGGTTCGACCCTGAGAAGGCCATCCGCCATGGGCTCGACCTCGTGGCCGAGGGCGCCGACATCGTCGACGTGGGCGGCGAGTCCACGCGCCCCGGCGCGCAGCGTGTGACGGAGGAAGAGGAACTGCGCCGCGTCGTCCCCGTCATAGAGGCGCTCGTGGCCGAGAACGTTCCGGTGAGCGTCGACACCATGCGCGCCGAGGTCGCCGAGGCCGCCGTCAACGCGGGCGCCCGGCTGGTGAACGACGTGAGCGGCGGCCTGGCCGACCCTGACATGCCGCGGGTGGTGGCCGCCGCGGGCGTCCCCTACGTGGTCATGCACTGGCGCGGCCACAGTCACGACATGCAGACCCGCGCCGTCTACACGGACGTGGTGCGCGAGGTTCGCGACGAGCTGTCGCACAGGGTCGACGCCGTGCTGGGGGAGGGCGTCGATCCCTCGATGATCGTGCTCGACCCGGGGCTGGGCTTCGCCAAGAACCCGGAGACGGGGCACAACTGGTCGCTGCTCGCCCATCTCGACGCGTTCACGAGTCTCGGCTACCCCGTCCTCGTGGGAGCGTCCCGCAAAGGATTCCTGACAAGGCTCCTAGCGGAGCCGGACGGGACGCGCCGCCCCTTCGGCGAATGCGACGACGCGACCGTGGCCATCACGTCTCTCGTGGCGGCCGCCGGGGCGTGGTGCGTAAGGGTGCACAGGGTCCGGCCCAACGCGGACGCCGTACGAGTGGCGGCCGCGATGCGCGCGGCGCGTCCGGTCAGTTACAGCTACGACGGCGCCAGCTACGACGGCGCCAGCTACGACAATGGGAGTCCCCGCCTATGAGCCGTGCCGTGAACCGCGCCGACGTGGACGAGGTCCATGCCGAGTTCTACGCCGCGTTCGAGGCCGGCGACTTCGACCGCATGTCGGCGGTCTGGGCGGACGGCCCCTACGCGGACGGCGTCTCCTGCGTGCACCCCGGTTGGACGATGCTGCGCGGACGAGAGGCGGTGCTGCGCTCGTGGGTGCTCATCATGGCCAACACGTCCTACATCCAGTTCGTGCTGACCGACGTGGAGACGGACGTCTACGGCGACCACGCCGTGGTGACGTGCAAGGAGAACATCCTGACCGCCGACGAGGACACCGAAGCCGGATTCCTCGCGGGTGGAAGCATCGTGGCGACGAACGTGTTCGTACGGGCGGGCGGTGAGTGGCGGCTTCTGCTTCACCACGGTTCACCCGTCCTCAACGTCGTGGATGCAGAGGAAGAATGACTCTCGACCGCATCGAGTTGCGCGGCCTTAGGGCGCGGGGAAGGCACGGATGCCTGCCCGCCGAGCGCGAACTGGGCCAGGAGTTCGTCGTGGACGCCGTCCTCGGCCTGGACACGCGCCCCGCCGCGGAGGGCGACGACCTCTCGCGTACCGTCGACTACGGCACGCTCGCCGGCAAGCTGGTCGCCGCCGTCGAGGGTGAGCCCCTCAACCTGCTCGAAACGCTGGCCGACCGGTTGGCGAAGATATGTCTGGAAGATCGGACGGTGTCCGAGGTCGAGATCACCGTCCACAAGCCGAGCGCCCCGATCCCGCACCCCTTCACGGACGTCGCCGTGAAGATCAGGAGGAGTCGCCCATGACAGCGTCCGACCGCATGCCCGACCGCACCGCCACCGGCGGGCACATGCTGGTCCAGCACCGTGTCGTGTTCTCGATCGGCAGCAACCTCGGCGACCGGATGGACAACATCCAGGAAGCTGTCGACGCGCTGTTCGACGCACCCGGCCTGCACTTCGTGGCGTTCTCCCCGGTCTACGAGACCGCCCCCTACGCGCCGCCCGGGGAGAGCATCCCCGAGCAGGGCGACTTCCTCAACATCGTGCTCATCGCCGACACCCGCCTGCCACCGGAGAACCTCCTGGAGCGGGTCCTGAACATCGAGAACTCGATGCGGCGCGAGCGCGAGGTCCGCTGGGGCCCCCGCACCCTCGACATCGACATCGTGACGTTCGGCGACATCACGTCCGACGATCCCGATCTGACGCTCCCGCACCCCCGCGCGCACGAGCGCGCCTTCGTCCTCGTCCCGTGGTCCGACATCGAGCCGGACGTGCTGCTCCCCGGACACGGCCGCGTCGGCGACCTGGCCGAGGCCAAGCAGGCGGAGGGCGGCCCCTCGGCCTGCCGGCGGCGCGACGACCTGGCCCTCCAGCAGCCTGCATGAAGCCCTCCCGCCCACTGTTCCTCGTCGCCGTCGTGGTCGTCATAGCGGTGATCACCTGGGCGGTGCTGCGCTCCGCCTACCTGTCGCTGCCGCCGCTGCCGTGGACCGCGGTGCCGACGCTGCTGCTGCTCGCCCTGGGCGAGGCCTTCACGGGCCTGAACGTGCTGCGCCGCATCCGCCGCAAGCCCACCGACCGGCGTACGGTGGACGCCGCGCGCAAGCCGGCGCCCAAGCCGCTGGATCCGATGGCGGTGGCGCGCCTGGCGGCCCTGGGGAAGGCCAGCGCGCATTCGGCGGCGGTCATCGCGGGCGTGTTCGCCGGGTTCGCCATCAGCCTCGTCGGCGCGCTCGAGAAGTCGACCCCCCGGCACGACTTCTTCGTGAGCGGCGCCACGTTCCTCGCGGCGGTCGTGCTGGTGGCGGCGGCGTTCTTCCTGGAGTACGCGTGCCGGGTGCCCAAGGGCCCGGACGACGAGCACCAGGGCCACGGCGCGTCCCGCGCCTGAGCGACCGCCGCCGCGGTGCTACTTGTCGATGTCGCCGACGACGAAGAACATCGAGCCGAGAATGGCGATCATGTCGGCGACCAGGTTGCCGGGCAGCAGTTCGGCGAGCACCTGGACGTTGTTGAACGACGCGGACCGCAGCTTCAGCCGCCACGGGGTCTTCTCGCCCCGTGACACCAGGTAGTAGCCGTTGAGGCCGAGCGGGTTCTCCGTCCAGGCGTAGGTGTGGCCCTCGGGGACCTTCAGGACCTTCGGCAGCCGCTGGTTGATCGGGCCGGGCGGCAGTTCGGCCAGGCGGTCGAGGCAGGCGTCCGCCAGGTCGAGGGACGCGTGCACCTGGTCGAGCAGGCACTCGAAGCGGGCCAGGCAGTCGCCCTCCGACCGGGTGACCACGCGGACGTCCAGGTCGCCGTAGGCGAGGTAGGGCTCGTCCCGGCGCAGATCGAAGTCCACACCGGACGCGCGCGCGATGGGCCCGGACACCCCGTACTGCAGGATCTGCTCCCGCGTGAGGACGCCGACCCCCCGGGTGCGAGCCCGGAAGATCTCGTTGCCCATGATGAGGTCGTCGATGTCGCCCATGCGGGCGCGCACCTCGGAGACCGCCGTCCGCGCGCGCGCCGTCCAACCGGCGGGAAGCTCCTCCTTCAGCCCGCCGACCCGGTTGAACATGTAGTGCATGCGCCCGCCGGAGATCTCCTCCATGACCCGCTGCAGGACCTCGCGCTCGCGGAACGCGTAGAAGATCGGAGTGATGGCGCCGACTTCCAGCGGGTAGGAGCCGAGGAACATCAGGTGGTTGAGGATCCGGTTCAGCTCGGCCAGCAGTGTCCTCGCCCAGACGGCTCGTACCGGGACCTCCATGCCGAGCATGCGTTCGACGGCGAGCACGACGCCGAGCTCGCTGGAGAACGCCGACAGCCAGTCGTGCCGGTTCGCCAGGACGATGATCTGCCGGAAGTCGCGGACCTCGAACAGCTTCTCCGCGCCGCGGTGCATGTACCCGACGATGGGCTCGGCGGCCGAGATGCGTTCGCCGTCCAGGGTGAGCTTCAGCCGGAGCACACCGTGCGTGGACGGGTGCTGGGGGCCGATGTTCAGGGTCATGTCCTCGGTGGCGAGCTCTTTGGCGCCCGCACCGATCCCGACGATCCGTTCGGTGGTCATGGTCGCGCCTCCGCCACTCCGATCACCGCTTCATGGTCCCATGGCGAGCGGTAGTCGTTATCCGATTGACTAGGGGGCAATGAACGCGAGCCACGGCGAACCGCCATACGATCCCGCCGCGCACCCTGGACCGCAGGGCGCGGTGCGTCCGCCCGCGCCGTCCGACCCGGGCCACGGCGGTCAGCCCCCTGGTCAGGGACAGGTAGGGGCACCTTACCCGCCGCAGCAAGGGCCGCCTCTCTACCAGGCGGATCAGGCGTTCGCGCCTGGGGCCGGCCTCCACTGGTCGCCCATCTCGAAACGCCACGCCTTCCACAGGCTTCTCACAGCGGTCCTCTGGGCGATCCCCGTCGGCGGGGTGGGCGCTTTCATCGTATGGAGGAACGGCACCGTCGTGGCGGCCTCCATGTGGGTCGCCGCTGTCGTGCTCGGGGTGATCCTCACCTGGCTGGTCGCGGAACTGGACCGCAGGGCCTACGGCTATGTCGAGCGTCAGGACGACCTCATCGTGACCCACGGTGTCTTCGTCCGGCGGCTCATCGTGGTTCCGTACGGCCGGATGCAGTTCGTGGACGTCACCGCGGGGCTGCTGGAGAGGTGGATGGGCGTCGCCACCGTCCGGATGCACACCGCGGCCGCGGCGACGGACGCGACGATTCCGGGGCTTCCCTCCGCGGAGGCCGCGCTCCTGCGTGACCGTCTCGCGCAGAAGGGCGAGGAACGGAGCATGGGCCTATGAGCGGCCCCTATGGCCCGTACGGCCCGCCTGGCCGACCCGGGCCACCGGGCCCGCCTGGGCCCTATGGGCAACCGGGACCACAAGGGCAACCCGGGCCCCACGGGCAGCCTGGCCCCTACGGGCGCCCTCCGGGGCCTCCGTACCCGCCCCCACGCCCTGGGTACGGTCCGCCTCGTCCGCCGTATGTGTACGGCCCGCCGCAACGGCCGCCCGTCCGGTTCTCGGAGGGCACGCACAGGCTCCACTGGGCGACGGCCCCGCTGCGCGCGTTCATCTTCCTCATCATCTACTTCGTCCTTCTCGGCTTCCCCCTCCTGCTGACGCAGACGGACAGCGGCGTCACCTTGGCGCTCACACCCGAGGTGATCCTGCGGTTCATCATCGTGACCGTCCCCATGGGGTTCATCGCGGTGGGGACCGGCCTGTGGACGTGGCTGTCCCTGCGGTTCCGCGTCGACAAAGACGACCTCGTCGTGGAGACCGGCATCCTGCGCAAGAACGCGCGGCGCATCCCGCTCTCGCGAATCCAGGCCATCGACGTCGTGCGTCCGCTCGTGACGCGGGTGTTCGCGCTTTCGGAAGTGCGCGTGGAACTGGCAGGAGGCGAGAAGAGCGAGATCGCCCTCCGCTACCTGGGACGGCAGTCGGCGCAACAGCTGCGCGCCGAACTCCTGGCCCGCGCCGCCGGGCTTCCGGGCCACACCCCGGAGGCCCCCGAACGGCACCTGTGGCGCGTGTCGTTCGGCCCGCTCCTCGGGTCGCTGGTCGTGCGGCTGCCCGTCCTGGGGACGGTGCTGCTCTTCCTCGCGTCCCTCATCTTCTTCGTGCTGTACGCGGAGGGCGGCATCCTGGCCGTCACCATCCCGGTCCTGCTCGGCCTCATCCGAGCCGTGATCGCGCCGCTGGTCATGTACGCCAACTTCACGGTGGCGATGTCACCGGACGGGATCCGCCTGCGCTACGGCCTGCTGGAGACCCGGATGCAGACGCTCCCGCCGGGACGCGTCCAGGCCGTCAGCATCGTCGAACCGGCGATCTGGCGCACCCTCGGATGGGCCCGCGTCGACGTCACCGTCGCCGGATACGCGGGCGAGCGGCAGGCGCTGTCGTCGACCCTGCTCCCCGTCGCGCCGCGCCACGTCGCCATGCACCTCGTCTCGCAGGTCTTCCCGGGGACGCACGTGGACGCCGTCCCCCTCATCCCGGCGTCCTCCAAGACCGTGTCGATCGACCACGCGGACGGCGCGGGCACCGACGACGTCGTCTTCGTGACCCGGCACGGGTGGCCCTGCCGCCGCACGGACGTGATCGCACACGCGCGCGCGCAAAGCGTCCGGTTGACCGCGAACCTCTTCCAGCGGCTGCTGGGCCTGGCGACCGTCCATGTGGACGCGCCCCCAGGCCCGGTCCAGGTGTCCGCGGCGGACCGCGAGCTCGGCGAGGCCCGCGCGATCGTCGAGTCCACCGCGCGCCGGGCCCTCGCCGCCCGCCGCGCCGGCGGCGGGGACCCCACCCACTGGGCCCGCTGACGGTCATCCAGAGGAAGTCATCTCAGGGCGGCCCGGTTTCGTCACCTGGGGCGGAGAAGCGCGGGAGCTGGAATTCCGCCGGAATCGCCACAGCGGGCTCCCCATCGCCCGCAAGTTGGGCGGCAACCGACTCGACTCGGTGTCAGAGTCTCTATAGTCGGCCGCATGGACCTTCATCCAGCCCAGTCGGACTCCTCCCATTCCGGCTTGTCCAGAACCGGCTCGAAGCCGTTCGGGATCGCTTTATGGATCTCGGGCTGGCTGCTGTCACTCCTCGGCCTGGCCATGTCTCTGGGGATGCTTCTCTATTTGGGATACAGCGGCCGAACGTTCTCCTGGGAGTACTTTCTCATCTTCCCGTCGATGCTGGCGGGCGGGGCGGTGGTTCATTGCGGCCAACTCCTCCGGTTGAACGGGAGAAGGCGTCTCGCGAAGATCGCACCTTTTCCCGCGGACGGCGACGTGTTCGTCCTGTACCTCAGAGCCTTCTACCGCGATGCGGAAAAGACCGGTCTCGAGCGGTCCTGGTTGCGCCCCGAAGCCTTGATGTCGCTGCCGCACCTCGGGACGTTCTTCTTCTCCGGCCACAGCATCGAAGAACACCTGATCTCGTCCCTGCGCGGCCTGGGGCCGGTCATAGCCGTGGGAATCCCCGGCGAGCCTCTGCCGCCCGCCGGAGCCCGGCGCCTGTACATGCCGCAGGACGGCTGGGAAGAGCCGGTCAAAGACCTCATGTCCCGGGCTCGAATGGTCGTCATCGCTCTTGATCCCCGTCCGGTCGCCACCTCGGGGGGAACCGACGGCGCTTCCGGGCTCGTCTGGGAATTCCTCCAGGCGACCCGTATCGTGCCGCCCGAGCGGCTCCTCTTCGTCGCCCCCGAGACAGAGGAGGCGTTCGACCTGTTCCGAGCCGAGGTCGCCAGCGCGCTGCGAGGCTGTTCCGCCGAAGAGCGCGCATCCGTCCCCGAATTGCCGGAGTTCCGCCCGGCCGCGAGGGAATTCATGAACAAAGAGCGCTCCAGTGGCGGTCTGATCACTTATTCAACCGACTGGGCTCCGAGCTTCTCGCCGTTGCCTCCCGCCTTTCCGCTCTACGACGTCCTCCGAGCGAGGTTGCGTGGCGCCCTGCGTCCTGTCAAGGACCGGTTGGCCGCATATGAGGACGGGCTGCCGCAGGCGAATGATCCAGGCCTTCAGGACTGGCGGCGGCGCGCGGAGTTGATCGCGCTCATGCGAACCGTGCTCCTCGTCCTTTTCGGCTTTGAGTTGGTATCCGCAACACTGCGCCTGGGCCTCCCGAAAGGGATCGGAGAGTGGTCCCTGATCGTCTTGTCATTCCTCTTCACGTTGCTCATCCTGCACGTCACGGGGAAAATGGCTAGAGACGCCCGGATCCGTTCTGTGCCGCCGCCCGGAGGGCGGGGCTCGGACGGGATCGGTCCCCGGCGGATACCCCCATGATGCGCTCGCGCTGCGCGCAGTGTCGAAGGCCGGTGCCAAGCCGCGACCCCGGACGGGTTTTCCACAGAATCGCGTTCTGCTTCCGAGCCCCTCGGCGTCCCCCGACGATGGAACGCGTCGGCCCGCCCGAGGGGGGAGGGCGGGCCGACACCGTCAGAAAGGGGCAGGCCGGTGGTGCGAGGCACATATCGTCTGGGCATGAGCGATCTGGCCTATGACCCCTGGTCCCCCGCGTTCGTGGCGGACCCGTACCCGGTGTTCGAGCGGCTGCGGGCCGAGCATCCGGTGTTCTTCCACGAGCCCACCGGCCAGTGGGTGATCAGCCGGTACGAGGACGTCGACGCGCTGCTGCGCGACCGGCGCCTCGGGCGGTCGTACCTCCACATCGCCACCCACGAGGAGTTCGGGCAGATGGCCGAGCCCGACTTCCTCAAGCCGTTCTGGGACCTGATCCGCGCCGGGATGCTCGACGTGGAGCCGCCCACGCACACGCGGCTGCGGCGCCTCGTGTCCAAGGCGTTCACGGCGCGGATGGTGGAGGGCCTGCGCCCGACGATCAGGCGCCTCGCCGAGGAACTGGCGTCGGGGCTCGCGGACCGGGGCGGCGGCGACCTGCTCGCCGAGGTCGCCGAGCCGCTGCCGGTGAACGTGATCGCCGAGATGCTCGGCGTCCCCGTCGAGGACCGGCATCTGCTGCGCCCCTGGTCGGCCGACATCTGCGGCATGTACGAGCTGAACCCGCCCGAGGAGGCCCAGCGGACGGCCGTCCGCGCCGCCGTGGAGTTCTCCGACTACCTGCGGGGCCTGGCCCGCACCAGGCGGAGCGATCCGCGCGACGACCTCATCTCCGCGCTCGCGCACGTCGTGGACGAGGGCGACCGGCTCACCGAGGACGAGCTGATCGGCACCTGCGTCCTGCTCCTCAACGCGGGCCACGAGGCCACGGTGAACGCGACCGGCAACGGCTGGTGGACGCTGTTCCGCAACCCCGGTGAGCTGGAACGCCTCCGCTCCGACCCGTCGCTCGTCCCCACCGCGGTCGAGGAGCTGCTCCGCTACGACACCCCGGCGCCCATGTTCGAGCGCTGGGTGCTGGAGGACATCAGGGTCGCCGGCGTCGACATCCCCCGTGGCGCCGAGGTCGCGCTGCAGTTCGCGTCCGCCAACCGCGACCCGGAGGTGTTCGCCGACCCGAACCGGCTCGATCTCGCCCGCGACCCGAACCCGCACATCACCTTCGGCCTCGGCATCCACTACTGCCTGGGAGCGCCCCTGGCCCGCATCGAACTCGTGGAGTCGTTCGGCGCGATGCTGCGCGCGGCCCCCGCTCTCCACCTGACCGCCGAGCCGGAATGGAAGCCCGGCTTCATCCTCCGCGGCCTAACAGCCCTCCACGTGGAGCGCTAACCGGTCGCCAGCGGAGGGGGGAGCGGGATGGCGGTGGTTTGGGCTAGCCAGCCGAAGCCGCCCAGGCCGGACGGGTCGGTCAGTTCGGCGTCCTCGCCCGCGTGGCAGAGGGCGGCGAGGTAGGCGCGGGGGTCGCGGTGGGCCAGGTCCAGCGGGGGGCGGGCGCCCGAGAGGCCGAGGGCGCGCAGGGCCTCGCGCTGAGTCGTCAGGAGGCTGGACGTGGCGCCGGCGCGCTTCCCCGCGACCATGCAGGCGTCGAGCGCGACATGGGCGGTGACGTCGCACGATCCGTCCGGCACGGCGGGGACGGTGGCGCCGTCGCGGTAGCCGGTGAGCGTCCCGTACACGGGGCGCGACTCGCGCGAGTGCGAGTAGTCGACGGCGAGCGCGAGGCCGGCGGAAAGGCGTTCGATCACCGCGGACCAGGCGGCGCAGCGCGGATGCCCGATCTCGGCGCGGTCGCCCGGTTCGGGGAGCGGCCACCACCGCTCCAGCCAGTCGCGGTCCTCGTCGGACGGCGGCGGCCCCGGGCGCTCGGTGCCGGTGAACGGGTCGACCAGCACGGTCCGGACGCCGTCGGGGGTGCGTTCCGCCACGTCCAGCGGCACGTTGTCGAGCCACTCGTTCGCGACGACGAGGCCGGTGACGCCGGAGGGCAGGTCAGGGCGCCAGACGACCCGGGACGGGACGTCGGCGGGACGCGGCGCGAGCTCCACCGCCGTCGGGGCGAGCCGCGCGCTCAGCTCGGGTGGCGCGCAGGCCAGGATGTTGCTCAGCAGGCGGCCCGACCCGGCGCCGATGTCGACCACGTCGAGCCGGTCGGGCCGGCCGAGCAGGGCGTCGACCTCGACCAGCAGGCGGGTGAGGGCGGCGGCGAACCGCGGCGAGGCGTGCACCGAGGTTCGGAAGTGCTCGGCGGGGCGTTCGCGCCGGTAGAAGCCGTCCTCCCCGTACAGGGCCCGCTCCATCGCGGTGCGCCACGTCAGCCATCCGGAAACCAGCGACTCCACACCAGCGACGTTACCGTGAGTGGCGGAGTCCGGACGGGCCATCCTCGCGGTGGAGGCGGGTCCGACCTGCGGCTGATCCCGGACTGACCAGCGCGTACGTACGCTGTCGGCATGGTGGCGAGCTCATGGGAGTGGCTGCGGGGCCGGAAGCCGCTCGTCGACGCCTTCTACGCGCTCCCCGTGGTGTTCCTCTCCCTGCCGTCGCTGCTGGGGGGCTCCGCCCAGGTCGGCACGGTGCGCCACCTGCTGCTGGCGACCCTGCTGATCGGGCCGCTGGTGCTGCGCCGGACCTTCCCCCGGGCGGTCTTCGCCTTCGTCGCGCTGGTCTCCTGCGTCCAGTGCGTGCTGGGGGTGATCCCGGTACCGGCGAACGTCGCCGTCCTGATGGGCCTCTACACGGTCACGGCCGGATGCACGTTCCGCTGGGGGCTCGCGGCGGCGCTGGTCGGCGAGGTGGGGTCGGTCATGGTGACCTACCGCTACCCGTCCGGCGCCAACGACCGGCGGCTGACGTTCGTCATGATGACGGTGCTGGTGGCGGGCGTCTACGTCCTCGGCCTGCACATGCGCACGCGGCGGGCGTACCTGCGCTCGGTCGAGGAGCGGGCCGAGCGGCTGGAGCGCGAGCGCGACAACGAGGTCAAGGTGGCGATGGCCGCCGAGCGCGCCCGCATCGCCCGCGAGCTGCACGACGTGGTGGCCCACAACGTCAGCGTGATCGTGGTGCAGGCGGACGGGGCGTCCTATGCCATCGACAGCGACGTGCGGCGGGCCCGGCAGGCGCTCGACACGATCTCCTCGACGGGACGGCTGGCGCTGGCGGAGATGCGGCGGCTCCTCGGCGTCCTGCGCGAGAACGACGACGCGGGGGCGTACGCGCCGCAACCGGGTGTGGCGCAGCTGGACGACCTGGTCGAACAGGTCCGCGCGGCGGGCCTCGCGGTGGCGTTCGAGGTGGACGGATCCCCCGCGGCCATGTCGGAGGGACGGCAGCTCACGGTCTACCGGATCGTCCAGGAGGCGCTGACCAACACGCTCAAGCATGGTGGCCCGCAGGTGAGCGTGTCGGTCCGGCTGCACTACGCCGGTGACGCGGTGGAGATCCGCGTGGTCGACGACGGACGGGGCGCCGCCGCGCCCGACGACGGGCGCGGCCACGGCCTCGCCGGAATGCGCGAACGCGTCGCCGTGTACGGCGGCACGGTCCACGCCGGTCCGCGCGCCGGCGGCGGTTTCGAAGTGGCCGCGAGCCTCCCGGTGCGCGAGGAGGTCGCCGCGTGACCGGCCGCGGCGGGCGGGACCGGGGCCTGCGGCGGCTTTCGCCGGGCGTGTGGGGTGTCGTGAACAGGGAGGTTGCATGACGACGGACGTCGACGACGTGGCGGCGCCCATCCGGGTGGTGCTCGTGGACGATCAGGAGCTGGTGCGGGCCGGGTTCAAGATGGTGCTGGACGCGCAGCCCGACATCGAGGTCGCCGGCGAGGCGGGCGACGGGCTGCAGGCGCTGGACCTGCTGCGCCGCACGCGGGCGGACGTGGTCCTCATGGACGTCCGGATGCCGCGCATGGACGGGATCGAGGCGACGCGGCAGGTGGTGGCGCGGTCCGGGCCGAAGGTCGTCATCCTGACCACGTTCGACCTGGACGAGTACGCGTTCGCCGCGATCAAGGCGGGCGCGGGCGGGTTCCTGCTGAAGGACGCGGGCCCGGCGCAGCTCATCGAGGCGATCAAGGCGGTTCACTCGGGGGACGCGGTGGTGGCGCCGAGCACGACGAAGCGGCTGCTCGACCGGTTCGCGGTGCATCTGCCGGACGCGCGGCAGAAGGCGAGCGGGGCGCTGGAGAGCCTGACGGACCGGGAGAACGAGGTCCTCCGGCTGGTGGCGCGCGGGATGTCGAACGCGGAGATCGCCGCGCGGCTGTACGTCTCGGAGGCCACCGTGAAGACCCATATGGGGCGGATCCTGATGAAACTCGGCCTGCGCGACCGGGTTCAGGCCGTCGTGTTCGCCTATGAGACGGGCCTGGTCCGAAGCGGCCAGACCGACCCGCCCGCGTAGCCCGTGGTCGCGGCCTGATCCCCGTCGTCGGGGCGGATGCTTGAGCCGTGAACGAGGCGCCGGTGACCCGTGATGTCTCCGGCGCCTACGTGTGCGCGGGCCTGGCGGGGTCGGTTGATGGGGGGACGGGGGAGTACGACTCAGGTCGTACGAAGGATCCCCGAATGGCCGTGAGAGTGAGGCGGAGCGTGGCCGCCGGGTCGATGGCAGGGGCGGCGCGGATTCCTAGCGTGGAGCGCGTCCCTCCACGACCATGAAGGAGTCACCGTGACCAGCACGTTCGCCGAACCCCCAGGGGGAGCCCCCGCCGCCTCGGCGCCGCCGGCCGTCACCGCCGAGGGCGTGTCCAAGGTGTACGGGTCCGGTGACGCGGCCGTCCACGCGCTCCGCGGGGTCGGCGTCGGGTTCGCCAAGGGCGCGTTCACCGCGATCATGGGCCCGTCGGGGTCCGGGAAGTCCACGCTGATGCACTGCCTGGCCGGGCTGGACACCGTCAGCGGCGGGCGGATCGTCCTCGGCGGCGCCGAGATCACCGGGATGGGCGACCGGCAGCTGACGATGCTGCGCCGCGACCGCGTCGGGTTCGTCTTCCAGGCGTTCAACCTGCTGCCGACGCTGACCGCCGAGCAGAACATCCTGCTGCCGATGGAGCTGGCCGGCCGCAAGCCCGACCCGGCGTGGTTCGACCGGGTCGTCGAGACCCTGGGGCTGCGGGACCGGCTGGGGCACCGTCCGAGCGAGCTGTCGGGCGGCCAGCAGCAGCGGGTGGCGTGCGCCCGCGCGATCGTCGCCCGCCCCGAGGTGATCTTCGCGGACGAGCCGACCGGCAACCTCGACTCCCGCGCGGGCGCCGAGGTCCTCGGGTTCCTGCGCGCCTCGGTCCGCGAGATGGGGCAGACGATCGTGATGGTCACCCACGACCCGGTGGCCGCCTCGTACGCGGACCGGGTGGTGTTCCTGCGGGACGGGGAGATCGTGTCGGAGATCCTCCGGCCGACCCCGGACGCCGTCCTCGACCGGCTCAAGGCGCTGGGGGCGTGATGCTGCGGACGACTCTGGCGGGCCTGCGCGCCCACAAGCTGCGGCTGCTGCTCACGGCGGTGGCCATCACCCTCGGCGTCGGCTTCATCTCGGGGACGTTCGTCCTGACGGACACGCTGGACAAGGGCGTCTCCAAGACGTTCGCCAGGTCGGCCGACAAGGTCGACTACGCGGTGCTGCCCAAGAGCGACGACCCCGACCAGGGCATCTCGCCGGCCCTGCTCCGCGAGATGAAGGCGCTTCCCGGCGTCACGGACGTCCAGGGCGCCGTGCAGGGCGACGCGGCGCTCGTCGGCAAGGACGGCAAGGCGGTCGGCGACTTCCCGACGGTCGGGATGTCCGTGCCGTCCGGACGCCTGCTGCGTTACGAGATCGACAAGGGACGGCCTCCGGCCGGCGCCGGCGAGACCGTCCTCGACAGTCAGCTGGCGAAGCGGGAGGGCTTCTCGGTCGGGAACACGGTCACGATCCTCGACAAGGGGAACCGGCCGCACAGGTTCGCGGTCGTCGGGCTGGTCGACTTCGGCATCGACCAGGAGGCGAGCTTCCGCGGCGCGGTGGGCTTCGACCCGGCGACCGCGATGCGGATGACCGGCGAGAAGACCTACCGCGAACTCGACATCGCGGGCGGGACCCGGGCGGCGGTCAAGGCCGCCGCCGGCGGCTCCAACCGCGTCTACACGGGCGAGGAGCTCGGCGCGCGGCTGGCCAAGGCGGCGGGCGCCGACACCAAGATCATCAGGACCGGGCTGCTGATCTTCGGGCTGGTCGCGATGCTGGTGTCCGCCCTGGTCATCTACAACACGTTCTCGATCCTGATCGCGCAGCGGATGCGGGAGATGGCGCTGCTGCGCTGCGTCGGCGCGACCCGCCGGCAGGTGTTCGGGAGCGTGGTGGTGGAGTCCGCGGTGGTGGGCCTGGTCGGCTCGCTGCTCGGAATCGTCGCCGGGGTCGGCCTCGGCGAGGGCGCGCTGGTCGTGGTGAACAAACTGAACGAGCGCATCGCCGTCGCGGGGCCGTCCCTCACGGTGCGGACGGTCGCGGTCGGCCTGGTGGTCGGGATCGTGGTGACGGTCCTGTCCGCGCTTCTGCCCGCCCGCGCCGCGACCCGGGTCGCGCCGGTGGCCGCGCTGCGCGCGGACCTCGAACCGGGCAGCGGACGATTCAGGCTCGGCCTCGTGCGCACCGCCCTCGCCGTCCTCCTCGGCGTCGCGGGCCTGGCCATCGGCGTGGCGGGCTCCCTCGTCATGCACAAGGGCGAGACGGCGATGTACGCGGTCGCGTTCGCCGGCGGCGTGTTCTTCCTCGGCGTGATCGCGGCGATGCCGGCGCTCGTCCGTCCGCTCGGACGGGTCGCCGGCGCGGCCCCGGCGCGGCTCGGCGGCGTCCCCGGGCGGCTGGCCGTGGCGAACGCGCAGCGCGCTCCCCGCCGCACCGCGACCACGACGATCGCGCTGACCGTCGGCGTCGGGCTGATGAGCCTGTTCGCGGTGGTCGCGGCGAGCGCCAAGGCGACGGCGGCGCAGAAGCTGGAGGAGCAGTTCCCCGTCCAGTTCCAGATCCGGCCGCAGAGCTTCGACGGGACCCTCCCGCATGCGCTGACCGAGTCGCTGCGCACCCGGCCCGAGGTCACCGACACGGTCGAGACCCGCCGCAAGGAGACCCGGGTCGGCGGTGACGAGGACGACATCTCGACGATCACCACGTCCGCGCTCGGCAGGCTCCTGAAGCCGGACTTCAAGCAGGGGTCGCTGGACGCCGCGCTGAAGCCGGGCACCGCGATGGTGGACGAGGAGACGGCCAAGGCGCCCGACCGGGGCCTCGGGAAGACCCTGCAGGTCCGGACGGCGCACGGCATCGTCCCGGTGAAGGTCACCGCCGTCTACGGGGCGGGCGCGAGCCTTGACGGGATCATCGTCCCGGAGTCGGACTTCACCCGTTACTTCGGCCCCACGGACCCGGAGGCCGTCTACGTCAGGACTCGCGACGACCTGTCCGCGTACCAGGCGCGACGAGCCGTGGACGAGGCCGCGCGCCCCTACCCGGCGGCGAAGGTCGAATCGTCCGCCGAGTTCAAGGAGTCGATGACCAAGGCCATCGACACGGTCTTGATGATCTTCGGTGGGATGCTCGGGCTGGCGATCGTCATCGCGCTCTTCGGCATCGCCAACACGCTGACCCTGTCGGTCGTGGAGCGCACCCGGGAGTCGGCGCTCCTGCGCGCCCTCGGCCTCACCAAGCGCCAGCTCCGCCGGATGCTCTCGGTGGAGGCCCTGGTCATGGCCGTCATCGGCGCCGCCACCGGGGTCGTGCTCGGGGTGGGCTTCGGCTGGGCCGCGACGAACGCGATGGCGAGCGACTCGATCTTCGCGCTGCCCTACCTGCAGGTCGTCGGGTTCGTGGTGCTCGCGGGCGCGGCCGGGATGCTCGCCGCCGTGCTGCCGGCGCGGCGCGCCGCGAAGACGTCCATCGTGGAGTCCCTCGCGCATGACTGAATGGGGGGCGGGGTGACGATCGTCACCCACCGGACCGCGCGGCCGGGTCCCGCGGGTACTGTGGTGCGCGCACGTCCGGTACCTACCTGAGGACTGGAACGAACCGATGGACCCACAGGCCACGCCTTCCTCCGGCACGCCCGGAAACGGGCCGGTCCCCGCTGGGACCCCGAAGGACCGGCCCGCGCGGCTCGCGGTCGGCGTCGTCGGCGCCGGCCGCGTCGGCACGGCGCTCGGGGCCGCGCTCTCCCTCGCGGGCCACCGCGTGGTCGCCGCGACCGCCGTGTCCGAGCGGTCGCGGGCCCGCGTCGAGGAACGCCTCCCCGGGGCCGGCGTCGCCGACCCGCAGGACGTGGTCGCCGCCGCGGACCTGGTGCTGCTGACCGTCCCGGACGACGAGCTCCCCGAGCTGGCCGCCGGGCTGGTCTCCGCGGGCGTCCCGGTCACCGGCAAGCTCGTCCTGCACACCAGCGGCCGGTACGGCACCGCCGTGCTGGACCCGCTCACCCGCGCGGGCGCGCTGCCGCTGGCCCTGCACCCCGTGATGACGTTCACCGGGCGCCCGGACGACGTCAACCGGCTCACCGGCATCTCGTTCGGCGTCACCTCGCCCGAGCCGCTGCGCCCGGTCGCCGAGGCCCTCGTCCTGGAGATGGGCGGCGAGCCCGTCTGGATCACCGAGGAGGCGCGCCCGCTCTACCACGCGGCGCTCGCCGGCGGCGCGAACCACCTGGTCACCCTGGTCGTGGAGGCCATGGACCTGCTGCGCTCCGCGGGCGTGGCCGAGCCCGGCCGGATGCTCGGCCCGCTCCTCGGCGCCGCCCTCGACAACGGGCTGCGCCTCGGCATCGACGGGCTCACCGGCCCGGTCGCGCGCGGCGACGCCGGCACCGTGACCGACCATGTAGCCGAGCTGGCCAAGGTGTCGGCGGAGAGCCGCCGCGCCTACGTCGCGCTGGCCCGCCTCACCGCCGACCGCGCGCTCGGCGCCGGATTGCTCAGACCGGAGGACGCCGAACGGCTCCTCGAAGCGCTGGCCGACTGACGGCGCCGGCCCTCGAAAGTGCTGGACCCGAGAGTGCTGACCGACTGAAAGTGCTGACCGACCGACAGGGCCGACCGGATGTGTGAGCGCCGGCCGGATGACGAGGAAGGGAACGGCATTGGCTTCTGGTGTTTCCGGCGAGTCCGGCCCCGGCCGGCGCCCGCCGACGCGTGAGTGGAGGGACGGAGCGTGACACCGATCGTCGCCCGCACGCGCGAGGAACTGGCGCAGGCCCGGTCGAAGGCCGCGGGCACGCTGGCGCTCGTCCCGACCATGGGCGCCCTGCACGAGGGGCACCTGTCGCTGATGCGGCAGGCCCGCCGCAGCGCGGACACGGTCGCGGTCAGCGTCTTCGTCAACCCGCTCCAGTTCGGGCCCGGCGAGGACTTCGACCGCTACCCCCGCACGTTCGCCGCCGACCTGGAGGCCTGCGCCGCCGAGGGCGTGGACCTCGTGTTCGCGCCCTCCCGCGACGTCATGTACCCGGACGAGCCGCAGGTCACGATCAAGTCGGGGCCCATGGGCGAGGTCGTCGAGGGGGCCGCCCGCCCCGGCCACTTCGACGGGATGCTCACCGTCGTGCTGAAGCTCCTCAACCTCGTCCGGCCGGACGTGGCGGTCTTCGGGGAGAAGGACGCGCAGCAGCTCGCGATGATCCGGCGGATGGTCGCCGACCTGAACGTCCCCGTGGAGGTCCTCGGCGCGCCGACCGTCCGCGAGCCGGACGGGCTGGCGCTGTCGAGCCGCAACCGCTACCTGTCCGGGCCCGAGCGCCGGACCGCGCTCGCCCTCTCGCGCGCACTGCGGGCCGGGGCCGACGCCGTCGCCTCCGGCCCGGACGCCGTCCTGGCGGCCGCGCGCGCCGTCCTCGCCGAGGCCGAGGCCGCCGACCCGCCCCTCGCGCTGGACTACCTGGTCCTCGTCGACCCCTCGACCTTCACCGAGATCACCGGACCGCACGCCGGCCGGGCCGTCCTCGCCGTCGCGGGCCGCGTCGGCGCCACCCACCTCATCGACAACGTTCCCCTCGATTTCGGCAAGGAGCACTGATGTTCCGGACGATGTTCAAGTCGAAGATCCACCGCGCCACGGTGACCCAGGCGGACCTGCACTACGTCGGCTCGCTCACCATCGACCAGGACCTGATGGACGCCGCCGACCTGCTGCCCGGCGAGCAGGTCTCGATCGTGGACATCGACAACGGCGCCCGCCTGGAGACCTACCTGATCGCCGGCGAGCGCGGCTCCGGCGTCATCGGGATCAACGGCGCCGCCGCCCGCTTGGTGCAGCCCGGCGACCTCGTCATCATCATCAGCTACGCGCAGATGACCGACGCCGAGGCCCGCGAGTTCGTCCCGGCCGTCGTGCACGTCGACCGCTCCAACAAGATCATCTCGCTGGGCTCCGACCCCGCCGAGCCCGTCCCCGGGACCAGCACGACGCGGGGCGACCTGATCCGCAACTGACGCTTGGGCGGGGGCCGGGGGTCCGGCCTCTCCGGGGTTAGGGTCATAATGACGAGAACCGATCCCGGAGGAGGGCTCGTGATCCCTTCCGTTCTGCACGCCCCCGCGCCCGGCTGGACCACCGACACCGACGTCGTCGTCATCGGCTCCGGCATCGCCGGGCTGGTCGCCGCCCTGCGCTGCCGCCCGCACGGCCGGGTGCTGCTCGTCACCAAGGCCCTCCTGGACGCCGGGTCGACCCGGTGGGCGCAGGGCGGCATCGCCGCCGCGCTCGCGCCCGACGACACCCCCGAGGAGCACCTGGCCGACACCCTGACCGCGGGCGTCGGCGTCTGCGACGAGGACGCGGTCCGGGCGCTCGTCACCGAGGGGCCGGACGCCGTCCGCGACCTCATCGCGCTCGGCGCCGCCTTCGACCGCTCCGGCGGCGACATCGCGCTGACCCGCGAGGGCGGCCACCACCGGCGCCGGATCGCGCACGCCGGCGGGGACGCCACCGGCGCCGAGATCAGCCGCGCCCTCCTCTCCGCGCTCAAGGACTCCGGCGTCGAGGTGATCGAGCACGCGCTCGTCCTCGACCTGGTGAAGGACGCCGCGGGACGCGCCGCGGGCGTCACCCTGCACGTCATGGGCGTTGGGCAGCCGGGCGGCGTCGGCGCCGTGCGCGCCCGCGCCGTCGTGCTCGCCACCGGCGGGCTCGGCCAGGTGTTCTCCGCCACGACCAACCCCGAGGTCTCCACGGGCGACGGCGTCGCGCTCGCGCTGCGCGCCGGGGCCGAGGTCACCGACCTGGAGTTCGTCCAGTTCCACCCGACCGTGCTGTGGCTCGGCGAGGGCGCGTCGGGGCAGCAGCCGCTGATCTCCGAGGCCGTCCGCGGGGAGGGCGCGCACCTCGTCGACCACGAGGGCGTGCGCTTCATGGTGGGACGGCACGAGCTCGCCGAGCTGGCCCCGCGCGACGTCGTCGCCAAGGGGATCATCAACCGCATGCGCGAGACGGGCGCGTCCCACATGCTGCTCGACGGCCGCCACTTCGGCGCGGCGATGTGGGAGAGCCGGTTCCCGACCATCCTGGCCGCGTGCCGCCACCACGGCATCGACCCGGTGACCGAGCCCATCCCCGTCGTGCCCGCCGCCCACCACGCCAGCGGAGGCGTCCGCACGGACCTGCATGGCCGCACGTCCGTCCCCGGCCTCTACGCCTGCGGCGAGGTCGCCTGCACGGGCGTCCACGGCGCGAACCGCCTCGCCTCCAACTCCCTCCTGGAGGGCCTGGTCTTCGCCGCGAGGATCGCCGAATCCCTACCTCACGACCTCGCCGCCGCCGCACCGCACGCGCCGGAAGGTGCGGACGGGGTGCCGGAAGGTGTGCGGGGCGGGCTGCTGGGGCCGGGGGTGCGGGGGGAGGTTCAGCGGATCATGACCTCCTTTGCCGGGGTGCTGCGCGGGGCCGAGGGGCTGGAGACGGCGGCGCGGGAGCTGGCGGCGCTCGGACGGGCCGGGGCGCCGCCCGGAGGCGCGGAGCCCGGGGTGGACGCCTGGGAGGCCACCAACCTGCACACCGTCGCGTCCGCGATCGTGGCGGCGGCGCGGCGCCGGGAGGAGACGCGCGGCAGCCACTGGCGGGAGGACTTCCCCGAGCGCGCGGACGGGACGTGGCGCGGCCACCTCGTCACCCGGCTGGCGGGGAACGTCCTGACGACCACCTACGAACCTCTGGAAGGGAAGCGCTCATGACACCGGAACTCTCGCAGAGGCTGAGCGCCGCCGGGCTCGATCCACAGGCTGTGGAAAACCTCGTCCGGACGGCGCTGGCCGAGGACGGCGAGGTCGACGTCACCAGCACGCCGATCTTCGCGCCGCAGGACACCGCGAGCGGGGAGCTGAAGGCCCGGGAGGAGGGTGTCGTCGCGGGCGTGCCCGTGGCGTGCCTCGTCTTCGAGATGCTGGACGTCGCCTACGAGGCGAAGGTGGAGGACGGGGACCGGGTCGCCCCCGGACAGGTCCTCATCGCGGTCAGCGGATCCACCAGGGCCATCCTGAGGGCCGAGAGGACGGCGCTGAACCTGCTCATGCACCTGTCTGGAATCGCCACGGCCACGCGCGCGTGGATGGACGCCATGGAGGGCACGAAGGCGAAGGTCCGCGACACCCGCAAGACCCTCCCCGGCCTGCGGGCCCTGCAGAAGTACGCCGTGCACTGCGGCGGGGGCGTCAACCACCGGATGGGCCTGCACGATGCCGCGCTCATCAAGGACAACCACATCGCGGCGGCCGGCGGCGTCACCAAGGCGTACGAGGCGATCCGCGCCGTCTACCCGTCCCTGCACGTCCAGGTGGAGTGCGACACCCTGGCGCAGGTCGAGGAGGCCCTCGCCGTGGGGGCCACGAGCATCCTGCTCGATAACATGACCGACGCCGAGATGACCGAGGCGGTCCGGCTCGTGGCAGGGCGGGCGGAGCTCGAGGCCAGTGGTGGCCTTACCCTGGAGCGGGCCCGAGACGTCGCCGTGACCGGGGTGGACTACCTTGCGGTCGGCGCGCTGACGCACTCGGCGCGCGTGTTCGACATCGGCCTTGACTTCACCTGAACAGCGGGGACCTGATGCTGCTGACCATCGACGTCGGTAACACCCAGACCGTTCTCGGTCTCTTCGAGGGCGACGAGGTGATCGAGCACTGGAGGATCAACACCGACCCGCGGCGCACCGCCGACGAGATCGCGGTGGTCCTGCAGGGGCTCGTCCAGCAGAGCCCGCTGCTGGCCGAGACCGACATCAGCGGCATCGCGCTGTGCTCCACGGTCCCCTCCGTCCTGCACGAGATGCGGGAGATGTGCCGCCGCTACTACGGCGACGTGCAGGCGGTGATCGTGGAGCCGGGCGTCAAGACCGGCGTCCCCGTCCGGATGGACAACCCGAAGGAGGTCGGCGCCGACCGCATCGTGAACGCGCTCGCCGCCGTCCACACCCACGGCGGACCCGCGATCGTGGTCGACTTCGGCACCGCCACCACCTTCGACGCGGTCTCCGCCAAGGGCGAGTACGTGGGCGGCGCGATCGCCCCCGGCATCGAGATCTCGATCGACGCGCTGTCGTCGCGCGGCGCGCAGCTCCACAAGATCGAGCTGGTCCGGCCGCGCAACGTGATCGCCAAGAACACCGTCGAGGCGCTCCAGTCCGGGATCATCTTCGGCTTCGCCGGGCAGGTGGACGGCATCGTCGAGCGCATGTCGGAGGAGCTCGCCGACGACCCGGACGAGGTCACGGTCATCGCCACGGGCGGCCTCGCCCCGCTCGTCCTGGAGGAGTCCCGCAGCATCGACGTGTTCGAGCCGTGGCTCACCCTCATCGGCCTCCGGCTCATCTACGAGCGCAACACGCCCTGACCCGTCCGGGGCGCGTTCGCCGCGGTGATCGCGCCGAAGTCGTTCGCCCGCACCGGACGGGCTGGATAGCCTTGCGATGTGAGTGACGAGACCTTCGACGAGCTCCCGGAGCAGATGCGCGTGCGCCGGGAGAAGCTCGACCGGCTCCGCGAGAGCGGGATCGACCCCTACCCGGTGACCTTCCCGCGGACGGCGACGATCGCCGAGATCCGCGCGAAACACACCGGCCTGGAGCCGGGCACCGAGACGGGTGAGAAGGCCGGCGTCACCGGTCGCGTGATGCTGATCCGCAACACCGGAAAGCTGTGCTTCGCCACCATCCGGGACGCCGGCGGCGACATCCAGGTCATGCTGTCGCTGGCCAAGGTCGGGCAGGAGCAGCTCGACTTCTGGAAGCGCGAGGTCGACCTCGGCGACCACGTCGGCGTCGAGGGCGAGATCATCACCTCCCGCCGAGGCGAGCTGTCGGTCATGGCCGACCGGTTCGCGATCACCTCCAAGTGCCTGCGGCCGCTGCCGGAGAAGCACGCCGGCCTGACCGACCCGGAGGCGCGGGTCCGGCAGCGCTACGTCGACCTGATCGTCAACGACGAGGCCCGGCGGATGGCGCGGGTGCGCAGCGCCACCGTCCGCGCGGTCCGCGACTTCTGGCACGAGGAGGGCTATCTCGAGGTCGAGACGCCCATGCTCCAGCCGATCCACGGCGGGGCCGCGGCGCGCCCCTTCAAGACGCACATCAACGCCTACGACATGGACCTCTACCTCCGCATCGCGATCGAGCTGTACCTGAAGCGGCTCGTCGTCGGCGGCATCGAGAAGGTCTTCGAGATCAACCGCAACTTCCGCAACGAGGGCGCGGACTCCACGCACAACCCCGAGTTCACGATGGTCGAGGCCTACGGCACGTACCTCGACTACAACGACATGGCCGACCTGACCCAGCGGATGTACCAGAAGGCGGTCGTCGCCGCCCTCGACACCACCGTGGTCGTCCATGACGGCGCCGAGTACGACCTCGGCCTTGCGGAGTGGCCCCGGATCACCCTGTACGGCGCGGTGTCCGAGGCGCTCGGCGAGGAGATCACGCCGCACACGCCGATCGAGTCCGTGCGCAAGCTCGCGGACGCCCGCGACATCTCCTGGGACCCCAAGTGGGGCCAGGGCAAGCTCGTCCAGGAGATCTTCGAGGAGCTGGTCGAGCACACCCTCGTCCAGCCCACGTTCGTCATGGACTACCCGGTCGAGACGTCCCCGCTGACCCGCCAGCACCGCGAGGAGCCGCTGCTCACCGAGAAGTGGGACCTCATCGGGTTCGGCACGGAGCTCGGCACCGCCTACTCCGAGCTGGTCGACCCGGTCGAGCAGCGCCGCCGCCTCACCGAGCAGTCGCTGCTCGCCGCGGGCGGCGACCCCGAGGCCATGCAGCTGGACGAGGACTTCCTGCGCGCCCTCGAGTACGCGATGCCCCCGACGGGCGGCATGGGCGCCGGCATCGACCGCATGATCATGGCGTTCACCGGCAAGGGGATCCGCGAGACGATCCTGTTCCCGCTGGTCAAGCCCGAATGACGACCGGAAGCTCGCGCAGCCCGCGCAGCACGAGGTTGTCGCGGTAGACGAGGTCGTCGGCGGCGAGGGCCACATCGCGTTCGAACAGCTTGCCGAGCGCGATGCGGCCCTCCAGCCGGGCCAGCGGGGCGCCGAGGCAGAAGTGGACGCCGTGCCCGAACGACAGGTGCTTCGGCGCGTCACGCCCCTCGGCGTAGCGGAGCAGGTCCAGCCGGTCGGGCTCGTCGAAGACCGCCGGGTCGCGGTTGGCGGCGCCCGTCAGCAGGAGGACGAGCTTCCCGCGCTCGACGAGCGTCCCGTTCAGGTCAACGTCCTCCAGGGCCGATCGTAGGGTCAGCTGCACCGGCGGGTCGAAGCGCAGCAGTTCCTCCACGGCCGCTTGGACGTTCTCCGGCCGCTCCCGGAACAGCCGCAACTGCGCGGGGTCGCGGAGCAGGGCCAGCGCGCCGTTCCCGATGAGGTTCACGGTCGTCTCATGGCCCGCCACGAGCAGCAGGATGCACGTCGCCAGCAGTTCCTGTTCCGAAAGGACGTCTCCGCCGTCAGAGACGCCCACAAGGGCGCTCAGGAGGTCGTCGCGCGGCTCGGCCCGGCGTTCGGCGGCCAGTTCCCGGAAGTACTCGGCGAACTCCTCGCGCGCCGCGTCCCGCTGGGCGATCTCGGCCTCCGGCAGCAGGAAGTCGGGGTCCAGCCCGCGCGCGAGGCTGTCGGACCAGCCCTTGAAGAGGTCGCGGTCCTCGGCGGGGACGCCGAGCATCTCGCTGATCACGATGACCGGCAGCGGGTAGGCCAGCGTGGCGATCAGATCGGCCTTGCCCGAGACGGGCTCCAGCAGGGCGTCGACGAGCTCCTCGATCCGGGGCCGCAGCCGCTCCACGAGACGGGGCGTGAACGCCTTGCTCACCAGGCGGCGCAGCCGCGTGTGGTCGGGCGGGTCCATGGTCAGGAACGACCGGTGCCGGCCCTGCACCTCGCGCCACACGCCGCCGCCCGTGGGGCGGTGCCCGAACCGCGGGTCGCGCAGGACCCGTTCGCACAGCTCGTAGGACGAGGTGACGCGCAACCCGACGTCCGTCCGGTGCAGGCCGCGGCCGTCGGCCCCGAGCGTCCGGTAATGGGCGTACGGGTCGGCCCGGAAAGCCGGATCGCCCGGATCGAAGCCCAGGACCGCGGTCGCCCCGGCCTCCGCGGTCTGGCCCGTCCTGTCTTCCATGCCCCCAGCCGACCCGAATCTGAGACGAGATGTCAATAGCGGGCGGACGGGGGCCGCTAAGCGCTTTCTCTGATCACCAGCTCGGGCCGCTGGACGACCTGCCGGTGCTGGTGCGACTTGCCCTCGCCGATCTCGGCCATGGCGAGTTCGGCGGCCTCCCAGCCGAGCTCGCGGCGCGGCTGGCGGATGGTGGTGAGCGGCACGGCGGCGCTCGCCGCGAGCTCGATGTCGTCGTAGCCGACCACGGCGATGTCGTCGGGGACGCGGACGCCGAGCCGGGTCAGCTCGTTGATCAGGCCGATCGCCAGCAGGTCGTTGGCGCAGAACACGCCGTCGGGCACCGGCGACATGGCCATGATCTCGTGTGCGGCGGCCTGCCCCTCGGTGGGGCTCAGAGCGTCCTTGACCAGGACGGGCGGCGTGCCGAGACCCGCCTCGACGATCGTGCGGGCGGCTCCGGAGCGGCGTTCGACGCAGGGCTGCGGCTCTGGGACGCCCGTCACGAACGCTATGCGCCGGCGTCCGATGCCGAGCAGATGGGCTGCGGCGGTCTCGCCGCCCGCCACGTGGTCGACCCGGGCGGAGCACACGTCGACGGCGTCCCGGTCGATCACCACCACGCTCATCCCCGCGGCGCGCAGCCGGGAGATGTCGCGGGGGCCGAGCTTGACCGGGATGACCAGGACCCCGGCGGCCTGCTGCTCGGTGAGAAGTTCCAGCGAGCGGCGCTCCTTGGCGGCGGAGTGGTCGCTGGACAGCCACAGCGCGTCGTGGCCGGCCGCGTTGAGCGCGGCCTCGGCGCCCCGCGCGACGTCGGTCGCGTACGGGTTGGTGAGGTCCTCCACTACCACGCCGAACGCCCGGCGCGGCTGGTCGCCGAACTCGCCCGCGGTCCGTTCGGGGCCCGTGCGGAGCCGGCGCGCGGACTCGTTGCGGACGAACCCGAGCTCCTCGATCGCCGCGCGGACACGGTCACGGGTAGCTTCGGCCACGAGATCTGGCCGGTTTAGGACATTCGAAACGGTCCCAACTGAGACGCCCGCGCGCCTCGCGACCTCACGGATGCTGGTCTGTGGCAACTCGCTCCTCGTCCCGCTCCATGGGCGTCTTCCCAGGTAGTGGAGTTTTGCATGGCGTGGCACCGAATGCACGGTCACACATGGTGAACGTACGGGCGCGTAGCGCTCTTGACCGGCGCTTGACGGGCCGGATCCGGCCGCCTAGCGTTCCGAGCCGAAGCGTAGCTTGAAACGATTCACGATCTTCGTTCACTTGCGAGGACCGGTGAGTTCGGCGGGAGGGGCGGGTGCGGATGGCTGGCGATCTCATCCCGTCTCCCTCGGCAGGGCAACGAGTGAATCGTCACCCGGAGTTCCCCCGTACACCCCCGCAATCGGCCATGCGGCCACCTCCGGCCAAGCGCGTGAGACAGCAAAGGAACCCGATGATCTAAGTCCGGAAGGGTCCGGACCCGGCAACCCAACGCGCGTACAGATCGAGGCCAACCCGTGCCTGTGCAGCGGACGGCTGCATCCCCGCGGTCATCACCACGGACGAGGGAGGACGGAGTGGAAACAGCAGCCACACTCGCACGTCGTGGCACCGACGATTTCGGGCTGAGCGAAGAGGAGATCCGACTGCTCGCCCAGATCGCCAGCGGTGTCACCGCCGATGTGGCGGCGCGCAAGCTGGAACTGAGCGCTCGGACCTTGCGGCGCCGGCTGCGGACGATCTGCGACCGGCTGGAGGTCAACACCCCTATCGAGGCCGTGGTGTGGGCGGCCCGAAGGCAGCTCATCTAGCCTGCACCCCCGACGCTCGCCAGGGGACGGCGGGCGTCATCCGGAGAAATGGCGGCTCGTTCGAATTCCGTCCGACCCCGCAGCGGCGGCGCCGGCGCCCTGGCAGGTAGGTCCCTGCAGAAGGCGCCGCCGCGGACGGCGTTCGAACCGGGCACGCCCCCTGAGCCGGCCCGACGGCCGGCAGGACCGCCCTGCCCGACACGTCCGCCCGGATCGACGTGCCCGTCCTCATCCGGCACGGTCGGCGCGACGAGTCCGGAGGCACGGCGGTATCGATCGTCGTACGCGTTGCCTGCCGGGCCGCCGCTCAGGCGACCCGCACTCCGCCGGCGAAGGGGCGTCCGTCCATGGAGGCGATCTTCACGACGTCTCCGGTCTGCGGGGCGTGCAGCATCTTGCCGCCGCCGACGTAGATGCCCATGTGGTGCAGGTCGGAGTAGAAGAACACGAGGTCGCCGGGCTGGAGCTCGCTGCGCGACACGTGCGTTCCCGCGTTCCACTGGCTGCCGGTGTAGTGCGGCAGGTTGATGCCGACCTGCTTGTAGGCCCACATCGTGAGGCCGGAGCAGTCGAAGGTGCTCGGCCCGGCGGCGCCCCACACGTACGGGCGGCCGATCTTGCTCATCGCGTACCGGAGCGCCTGCGCGGCCTTGCCGGTGCCGACGACCGGGAGCTTGGCGAGCTGGGTGGGGTCCTTGTCGACGAGCTTGCCGCGGATCTTCTCGTAGGCGTCGGTGACCTTCGTGCGCTGCGACTCGAGCTGCGACTTCAGGTCCTTCACCTGCTTTGCGCGGGACTCGGCGGACTTGCGGGCCCGCTGAGCGGACTGCATGGCCTGCATGAGCCCGAGCACCTGGGTGCTGTCCTGCTTGGCGAAGTAGTGCAGGGTCGCGGCCTGGTCGAGGATGGACTGCGGGTCCTGGGAGGCGACGAAGGAGACCGTGGGGTCGGAGCCGCCCTGCATATAGCTCGTCGCCGCGAGGGATCCGACCTTCTGGCGGAGCGTCTCGAGCGTCTTCTCCTGCCGCTTGGCGTTCTCCGTGGCCACCTTGGCGGCGCGCTGCGACTGCGCGAGCCTGACCTTCAGCCCGTTGTACTGCTCGGTGAGCTGCTCCAGCTGGTCGGCGAGCTTGAGGGCCTTCGTCCTCAGCTCCTTGGCCGAGGGGTCGGGGTCGGCGTGCGCGACGGCGAGCGTGTGCGGGACGAGCGCGTACGGAGCGGCCGAAACGACGATGAGCGCGCCGACCGCCGTGGCCGCGCGCCCGTAGAAGCGTGAAAGGGAAGCATGCCGCGATCGCTTCACGAATACTCCTCTCCTCAGCCGCCTACCGGGTTAGCTGACGGGTTGGGGCCGGAGCAGCCCGTCCGCGGCCGCGCGCGAGCGATCGCTCGCGGCTGCGGATTCACCCCTCACGGTTGGTCGTCAGGGCGATCCCCCGAAACGCTCCGAAAGTGGGTCCCCGGCTCCCAGGACGCTGGTTGCGGCCTTGGGACTCGGCGGTTCGGCCTCCGTCCTGCGGTCGGCCGACGTCAGCGATGGACACTAACGGAACCCGCATGGGATGCCAACCAGAACATGCGAATTGGCAGGTGGCGCGGCGCGGTGGCGGCGCGTTCGGCCGCCTGCGCGGAGGGGTGCCCCTGGCGAGCGGCGGCGTTCGATAATCTCGCCTGTTTGTGGAAGTCGTGATCCGGCGTGCCCGCACCGCCGACGTCCAGGAGATACGCAGGCTCGTCGATCTGTACGCCGGGTCGGGGCGGCGCCTGCTGAAGAAGACGACAGTCAAGCTGTACGAGGACGTCCAGGAGTTCTGGGTCGCCGAGGACATCCAGCACGGGACGCCTGGGCGCGTCGTCGGGTGCGGCGCCCTCCACGTCATGTGGGAGGACCTCGCGGAGGTCCGCTCGGTCGCGGTCGAGAAGGAGTGCGGGGGACGGGGAATCGGGCACCGGATCGTGACCCGCCTCCTGGAGACCGCACGGGAACTCGGCGTGCGGAGGGTGTTCTGCCTTACCTTCGAGGTGGAGTTCTTCGCCCGCCACGGCTTCCAGCAGATCCTGGGGACTCCGGTGGCGCCTGAGGTGTACGAGGAACTTCTCCGCTCCTACGACGAAGGCGTGGCAGAGTTCTTGGACCTCGACCGGGTCAAGCCGAATACGTTGGGCAACACCCGGATGTTGCTTCGCCTGGAGGACTGACTCAAATGAGCGATTCCCCCCACAGCGGGCGGCCTTATCGGCCCCAGCAGGGGCAGGGTTCGTACGGCCCGCCGCCCCAGTACCAAGGTCCTCAGTGGCAGCAGCCGCAGCAGCAGCCGTCGTCCCAGCAGCAGTGGCAGCAGCAGCCCCAGCAGCCTCAGCAGCAGTGGCAGTCGCAGCAGCAGTGGAACCAGCAGCCCGCCTATGACGACCACGGCTCCTACGACCACCACGGCTCCTACGACGACGGCGGTGATCTGGCGCTGGCGCCGATCCACCGTCGGGCGGGCGCCCGGATCATCGACAACGCGCTCGTCGCGGTCTTCGGGTTCGCCCTCGTCCTTCCGGTGACGATCGGTGCCTTCGGTCTGGGCAAGCCCGGCAGCAAGACCGAGGACGAGGGGGGCGTCTGGAACTGGCCCATCATCTTCACCCTCTTCTGCGTGCTGTCCGTGCTGCCGTTCATCTACGAGGCCGTCCAGTTGTCCATGTGGGGGCGCACGCTGGGGAAGCGCGTCCTCGGCCTTGGCGTCGTCCAGGCGCGTCCTGCGGGCAGCCCGATCACCACGACGCAGGCCGTCTGGCGGGCGGGGATCACCCACGTCGGCTACCAGCTCGGCGTCTTCTTCTTCCTCGTCTTGGCGGTGATGGTGTGGGACTACGCCGCGTACGGGATGGTGCTTGTCTGGGCGGGCGCGCTCATGGCCTACCTCTGGGCGATCTGGGACCAGCCCCTGCACCAGTCACTGCATGACCGCTTCGCCGGCACGCTCGTCATCGACGAGCGGGTCGGATATGACGATTCCGAGTACTCCGAGTACGCGGGCTAAGGCCACGATGGCGGCACCGCTCGCCGAGCCCGGACAGAGGCTCCTCGCGCGCGTCGTCGACACGCTCGTCGTCGGCATCCCCGTCGTTCTCGTCGTCCGCGAGCTCGTGTCCGGGCACACGGCGGACGTCGTGGCTCCGACAGCCGTAGCCGGATGCATGCTGCTCTACGAGGCGGTCCAGCTCGCCCTCTGGGGCCGGACGCTCGGCAAGCGCGTCGCGGGCATCGAGGTGGTCGCGGCGACCGCTCAGGAGGCCCCTGGAGCGGCGGCACAGGGGGCCGGGGAGGCCGCCGGGGCCGCCGGTCCCGGGGGCGCGTCGGCCATACCCGTTTCCGTGCCCGGATTCGTGCCCGTGACGGCCCCCAAGCCCGAGGAGAGCGCGCCTCCGGGGGAGGCCGAGTCCTCCGGTGCGCACGCGCGTCCGGACGTCCTGCGCTGCGTTCTGCGCGCCGCCGTCTATTCGGTGCCGATCGGGCTGCGCCCGATTCCCGTTCTCGGTCTGCTCGCGAGCATCTTCTGGGTCGTGAACGCGGGGGCCGTGTTCGAGGGCACGAGCCGCCAGGCCGTTCACGACAGGGTCGCCGGGACGCTCGTGGTAAAGCGCCCCCGGCCCGAATCCTCGGCCTTCTGAGGGCATCTCCCGGGTGCCGGGCGGTGCTCGCGGGGTTCCAATACCGCCCGTCCGATACCACGGAGTCGCGTGCGCGCCGGCGCGCACGCGACTCCGCTCGCATGCGCTATACATGCTTTCGCCGAGATGCTCGCTGATTCCGGCGCCCTAGGGGTGGGCGGCATATGCCCGTTCCTTCCGGTTGCGGTCTTGAAACCGGCGGGATGTGTCTCGTCCCGGACGTCGCCTCCGCTTTGAGAGTTCCCTCCGATGCCGTTGCCGCGGCCAGAACGCGACCGCTTGATAGCGGGCCTGGACTTACTCCGGATGGCATGCCCTCGCCCTTGGAACGGACCTTTCGCACGGCATGCCCCGCGCGGTGGAAGCCGGGCCTGAGGCGTGGCTCCGCCGGTCTCCGGGGCCGGGTTGAAGAACTGGGGCAGACGGTGGGATTGTGTCCCGATCTCCTGATTTCGCGACACCGGTCGGCACCCCGCTTCCGCGGCGCGAGCAGGGCGAGGACCGCGCCCGTCCTGCCGCGGCAACAGATTTCGGGGCCGGGCCCTCGGGCGTTATTCGTCCACGTCCACCGGTACGGGGTTGATCAGGCACTGCGGTCACCTGCGCATTACCGCGCGGGCAGGCGGTTAGTGCCCGATACGGGAGGTTAATCGCGGCCGGGGCGGCGCCGTCCGCAAACCCGGCCCAATGCGCGCACTCCTGCGCAGGTCAGCGCGGTACGCAGTGACGCCGGTCACGGTTGAAAACCCGGGCGGGTCGCCGCGGGTTGGGGAATTCATGGCGCCCGGGCCGGGTCCGGGCGTCATCCGAGGTCTGTGCGCACCCGAAACGACGAGGCCGATTACAGCCGGTCACGGGCGGAAGGCGGTTTCCCTCGACTGCCGGTTCATGGTGGACGCCGGAATTGTCATCTGCGAAGTTCTAGGTATATCTTTGGCACTCGATTAGAGTTTGCTCAAGCCGAAAGGTCTGTCCCCATGGCACAGAAGGTTCAGGTGCTTCTCGTCGACGACCTCGACGGTGGCGAGGCGGACGAGACCGTAGCGTTCTCGATCGACGGCGCCTCCTACGAGATCGACCTCAGTGGCGCCAACGCGACGAAGCTGCGGGAATCGCTGCAGCCGTTCGTCGAGAAGTCCCGTAAGGCGGGCACGGTCAACCGCCGCCGCCGGCAGCGCGGCGCTTCCAGCCGCGAACGCAGTGCCGAGATCCGCGCCTGGGCCAAGAACAACGGCATCAAGGTCAATGAGCGCGGCCGCATCCCGGCTCACGTGATCGAGCAGTACGAGGCGGCCAACTGATCCGCCCGGACCACCGGCGGCCCGTCTCCGTTCGCGGGGCGGGCCGTTCGCCGTTAGCGGGGCGCTTCGTCGGCGGGGCGGCCGTTCTCCCGGTGAGCCGTTCGCTTGTGGCGTAGCGTCCGCGCGGTTCGCCGAGTCCGCCGTGAGGTACACAGGGCGCGCGGGTGGAAACTCCACCCCCATTCGGCACTCTCGGCCCGCGCCTTGACCGACCTGCGAAAAGTCCCCCGTTCGCTTGGGGCGTAGCGGGAACATGACGCACCGATGCGGTAGTTGGATGAGACTGAACAGCGCATAGCTGGGGAACGTCTCCTGGTGGGAGTGCACCGGGCGGCCTCCTCGGGGCGGGCTAGCATGCGGAAGGACAGTTCCGGACGTTCCGGACTCTGCCCAACCGCTCTGTGAGGAGCGACGAGATGTTCGAGAGGTTCACCGACCGCGCGCGGCGGGTTGTCGTCCTGGCTCAGGAAGAGGCCAGGATGCTCAACCACAACTACATCGGCACCGAGCACATCCTCCTGGGTCTGATCCACGAGGGCGAGGGCGTGGCCGCCAAGGCTCTGGAGAGCCTGGGGATCAGTCTTGAGGCCGTGCGTCAGCAGGTTGAAGAGATCATCGGCCAGGGCCAGCAGGCGCCGTCGGGCCACATCCCGTTCACTCCGCGTGCCAAGAAGGTCCTTGAGCTGTCGCTGCGCGAGGCGTTGCAGCTCGGCCACAACTACATCGGCACCGAGCACATCCTGCTGGGTCTGATCCGTGAGGGCGAGGGCGTCGCGGCCCAGGTGCTGGTGAAGCTCGGCGCCGACCTGAACCGGGTCCGCCAGCAGGTCATCCAGTTGCTGCACGGCTACCAGGGCAAGGAGCCGGCCGCCTCTGGCGGTCCCTCGGAGTCGGCTCCCTCCACGTCCCTCGTGCTCGACCAGTTCGGCCGCAACCTGACGCAGGCGGCGCGCGAGGGCAAGCTCGACCCGGTCATCGGCCGGGACAAGGAGATCGAGCGGGTCATGCAGGTGCTGTCCCGCCGCACCAAGAACAACCCCGTCCTGGTGGGCGAGCCCGGCGTCGGCAAGACCGCCGTCGTCGAGGGCCTTGCGCAGAAGATCGTCAAGGGCGAGGTGCCCGAGACGCTCAAGGACAAGCAGCTCTACACCCTCGACCTGGGCGCGCTGGTGGCCGGCTCCCGGTACCGCGGCGACTTCGAGGAGCGCCTGAAGAAGGTGCTGAAGGAGATCCGCACCCGCGGCGACATCATCCTGTTCATCGACGAGCTGCACACGCTGGTCGGTGCGGGCGCCGCCGAGGGCGCGATCGACGCCGCCTCGATCCTCAAGCCGATGCTGGCGCGCGGTGAGCTGCAGACCATCGGCGCCACCACGTTGGACGAGTACCGCAAGCACCTGGAGAAGGACGCCGCGCTCGAGCGCCGCTTCCAGCCGATCCAGGTCGCCGAGCCGTCGCTGTCCCACACGATCGAGATCCTCAAGGGCCTGCGGGACCGCTACGAGGCGCACCACCGCGTGTCGATCACCGACAGCGCGCTGGTCGCCGCCGCGCAGCTCGCCGACCGCTACATCAGCGACCGGTTCCTGCCCGACAAGGCGATCGACCTGATCGACGAGGCCGGCTCGCGGATGCGCATCCGCCGCATGACCGCGCCGCCGGACCTGCGCGAGTACGACGAGAAGATCGCCGACGTCCGGCGCGACAAGGAGTCCGCGATCGACGCGCAGGACTTCGAGAAGGCCGCGGCGCTGCGCGACTCCGAGAAGCAGCTGCTCGGCCAGAAGGCGCAGCGGGAGAAGGAGTGGAAGGCCGGCGACATGGACGTCGTCGCCGAGGTCACCGACGAGCTGATCGCCGAGGTCCTCGCCACCGCCACCGGCATCCCGGTCTTCAAGCTGACCGAGGAGGAGTCGACCCGCCTGCTGCGCATGGAGGACGAGCTCCACAAGCGCGTCATCGGCCAGGAGGACGCCATCAAGGCGCTCTCGCAGTCGATCCGGCGTACCCGCGCCGGTCTGAAGGACCCGAAGCGTCCCGGCGGCTCGTTCATCTTCGCCGGCCCGTCCGGTGTCGGTAAGACCGAGCTGTCCAAGACGCTCGCGGAGTTCCTGTTCGGCGACGAGGACGCGCTGATCCAGCTCGACATGTCCGAGTTCATGGAGAAGCACACCGTCTCGCGGCTGTTCGGCTCCCCGCCCGGCTACGTCGGGTACGAGGAGGGCGGCCAGCTCACCGAGAAGGTGCGCCGCAAGCCGTTCTCGGTGGTCCTGTTCGACGAGATCGAGAAGGCCCACCAGGACATCTTCAACTCGCTGCTCCAGATCCTGGAGGACGGCCGCCTCACCGACGCGCAGGGCCGCGTCGTGGACTTCAAGAACACCGTCATCATCATGACGACGAACCTGGGGTCCAAGGACATCTCCAAGGGCGTCTCCATGGGCTTCGCCCGGCAGAACGACGAGCAGGGCTCGTACGAGCGGATGAAGGCGAAGGTCTCGGAGGAGCTCAAGCAGCACTTCCGGCCCGAGTTCCTCAACCGCGTCGACGACACGGTGGTCTTCCACCAGCTCACGCCGAAGGAGATCATCCAGATCGTCGACCTGATGATCGCCAAGGTGGACCAGCGGCTCCACGACCGCGACATGGGGATCGAGCTCCGCCAGGAGGCCAAGGACCTGCTCGCGATCCGCGGCTACGACCCGGTGCTCGGCGCCCGGCCGCTGCGCCGCACGATCCAGCGGGAGATCGAGGACAACCTGTCCGAGAAGATCCTGTACAACGAGCTCAAGCCCGGCCAGATCGTGATCGTCGGCACGGAGGGCTTCGACCCCGAGAACAAGGACTCGGCCGAGAACGCCAAGTTCACGTTCAAGGGCGTGCCGAAGCCGTCCACCGTCCCGGACAGCCCGCCCCCCATCGAGGGCGCGGTCAACTTCAACAAGGACTGACGTCCGCACGCAAGGGCCCGCACCGGCTTCCGGTGCGGGCTTTGTGCTGTGTTCATAGGCTTTTCTCTCCTCCTTCGGGCCTGGCGGCCCTCCATCGTCGAGAAAAGCGGGCGATCGCTGGCATCGCTCCGTCTCGCTGTGTTCATTGGCAGTGCCCTCCTCCTTCGGGCCCTGACGGCCCTCCATCGTCGGGCACTGCGGGCGATCGCTGGCATCGCTCCGGCTCGCCTTGCGGCTCGCTTCGCGATCAGATTCTGGCTTCGCTCGAATCTGCCTTCGGACGCGATCGCGAGCCTTGAGGCTGTTGCGTGGTTGCGGCGGTGGCTGAGGTGGGCGCAAGAGGCCATCGCATGTCCGGGCTCTGCGCATGTACGGGCTCCTCGCGGGCAGTATGCCCTCACATGATCAACTGCCCCGGGAGTGGTGATGAGCCGTCTGATCCTGTCCGCCCCCGTCCTCGATGCCCCCGACCCGCACGCGCTGGCGGACTTCTATCGGCGGCTTCTCGGTTGGACGGTCGTGCAGGACGAGCCCGACTGGGTGAAGCTGCGTCCGCCGGGTGGCGGCACCGGCCTGTCGTTCCAGACGGAACCGCGCTACAAGGCCCCTACCTGGCCCGCCGCTGAAGGCGCCCAACTGCAGATGGTCCACCTGGACTTCGAGGTGGAGGACCTGGATGCCGCGTTGAAGCACGCGGAAGCCGTGGGGGCCGTCCTGGCCGAGTTCCAGCCGGATGATGACGTCCGGGTCTGCTTGGACCCTGTAGGGCGCCCGTTCTGCCTCTTCATCCGGGAGCCCGAGGCGCCGGTCGAGTAATCCACAGAACGCTGTTCGGTCTCCGGTGGCCGCCGCCGTCACGGATCCTTGGAACAGAGCCACGGGGGAGCGGGTCTTGCTCGTCGGATCCTGCTGGTCCTGTTCAGGGTGGTTGGGGTCTGGCCCCGCTCTGGCCCTCTGGGGCGGTCCTGTTCAGGGTGGCTGGGCTCTGGCCCCGCTCCGGCTCTCTGGGGCGGGCCTGCTCGGAGTGGTCGGGCTCGGGGCGCGCAGACCGAAGGTGGGTTAAAGAGAGGCGGGCGGTTCCGTGAGCCAGGCCGTGATGGCTTCGTGGAGGGTCTCTTTCGTGCGGGGCGGGGCGAAGGAGGCGGTCACGCCCGCGCGGGCCAGTTCGGCCAGGGCCGGGTCGTCGTAGCCGAAGGCGGTGCGGACGTGGGCGTACTCGGTGGCGAGAGGGGTGTCGATCAGGGCGGGGATGTCGGTGTTGAGGGTCACCAGCAGACCCGCGTCGCGGAGGCGGGGGAGGGGGTGCGCGTCCAGGGACGGAACGAAGCCCAGGGCGACGTTCGAGGACGGGCAGACTTCCAGGGCGATGCCGCGTTCGCGGACCTCGGCGACCAGGTCCGGGTCGTCCAGGATCCGGATGCCATGGCCCAGGCGTTCGGTGCGACCGGGGCCGAGGGCCTGACGGATGCTGGCGGGTCCCTCGCCCTCGCCCGCGTGGTGGACGACGTGGAGCCCGGCGTCGTGGGCGGCGGCGAAGACCTCGGTGAAGGGGGCGCCGGGGTGCGCCTCGTCACCCGCGAGGCCCACGGCGACCACGCGGTCGTGCCGGCGGGCCAGCTCCAGGGTCCGCCAGGCGCGCTCTACGGAGCGGCGGCGGGAGTGGTCGAGGATCAGGCGGCACTCGATCCCGAAGGCTTCCTGGCCCGCTTCCAGGCCCTCCAGGACGGCCGCCAAGGGCATGCCGAGGTCTCCGAGGCGCTCGCCATGCGCGGCGGCCGTGAACGAGACCTCGGCGTACCGGACGCCTTGGGCCGACTCGTCCTCGCAGAACTCGTAGGCGACGCGGCGGAAGTCGTCGGCCCGCTGCAGGCAGGCGCGGACGAGTTCGTTCTGCGCGAAGAAGGAGGCGAAGTCACTGAACGTGCCGACATCGTCCGGGACCCGCACGCCGTTCGCTGCGCCGATCTCGCGGAGAGTGGCATGGCGGACGGTGCTCTCAAGATGAACGTGCAGGTGGGCTTTGGGCAGGCTCAGCAGATCGCGCACGTGCGTACGGTACGAGCCGGTGGCCGGGGCTGACGAGCGAATATTCGTTGACTCCCGGGGGAGGCCCGACCATGATTCGGCCGGATGCGCATGTCCGGGACGTGGGTGTCGTGTCCCCGATGAGCTGACGAGGGGCTGCGCGAGGTGGCGGTGACGGCTGTCCTCGTCAACATCCAACTGGTGGCGAAGGTGACGGTTGAGCGGCTGCGCCCTGCGCCGCTGGACGAGGAATGAGGAGTCCCCGTGCAACGGATCTATCGCGTCGAGGACGGCCGGCGCATCGAGGGAGTGGCGAGGCCCGTCTTCATCCGCAACTTCACGTACCACCTCACGGACCTTCGGATCTTCGCCGACGGCTTGATCGACTGCTGGGAGTGGGTCGACCTTGAGGGCCTGCGGAAGAAGCTCGAATGCGGCTGGGTGGTCACAGAGGTGCCCGAGGGCGGCGAGATCAGCGCCTTCGAGCTGGGCGGGTGGAAGGCCGCCGATCCGGTGTTCGGCCTCACCGCGGAGATGCTGCTGGGGGAGGTGGCCGACGACATCGAGCGGCTCAACGGTCGCCAGGACTCCACCGGCCGCTGCCTGGCCGCGCTGGACCGGTATCTGGAGTCCAGGGACGAGGCCGACCGGCTGGCGCTGCGCGAGGCGTACCTGGCGATCCCCGGGCACAAACGCCATTACGCGCTCGGCGACATGGACAGCAAGGACCGGCCGCTGGTCTTCCTCTGCACCGATATCGGCGAGCGTCCGATAGGCGGCTGGTTCGAGGACGACGTGGTCACCGAAGCCATGCGGGAATGGGCGTTCGACTACTTCGCCGAGGAGGAGCGTGATCGCACTGAGTTCGCGGCGAAACGCCCGGCCGACGATTCACCCGAACCTGTGTCCGCGACGATTCACTTCGGCGGCCGCGTGTTTCCGAAGGGGTGGCCGACGGATCCGGGAATCGACGCCCTGCAGAACGACTACCCGGCCCCCATCGAGGTCGGCGATGTCGTCTATCCGACGGTCACGCACGCCTACTGGGCCCTGTCCACCGAGGATCCCGACGCCCGCGAGCGGATCCGCGCAGCTGAACGCCCCTACCACGCCCAGGAGATCGCGGCCGAGGCACCCCGCCGTCAGGAGTGGCCGGACGTCAGGACGGCAGTGATGAGCGGGCTCCTTCGCGCCAAATACGCGCAGCATCCGAAATTGGCGGAGATCCTGCTCGGCACGGCCGACGCGCCGATCGCCTACAGCGGAAGCGGATCCGACCACTGGATCGCACGCGGAGCCGAAGGCCGCAACTGGGTGGGACGACTTCTGGAACTGGTCCGCTCCGAAATCAACGCCGAGAGAGCCGGCGTCCCACTTCCCTGAAGACGCCGAATTCCGATCCCCGTGACACTCGCTAATGCAGCCGTCGCCGCCGAACAACTGCACCGCCCCCTGCGCGACCTCGCCGGGGGTAGTGCGCCCCCGCAGACCAGCGAGCCCAGCCCGAACAGCACGTCCTCCCAGGGCAGTTCCCAAAGCAGGGCCGAGCGACGTTCTCACGCCCCCCGCCGAGGTAGGCAGGCATGACATGCGCAGCGGGAGCGGTTCGCCGGCGCGGTAGTGGGCGGGTTCGTTTGACCTTCGGCTTTTCGGGGGCAGGGCTGGCGCCGTTTGGTGCGGCCGTGCGGAGGTGGGCGGGGTGATCTGCTTTGCCGTCTTGGGGGCTGAGGGGTGGTGGGTGGGCGTTCAGTGGGGGTGGGGCGCAAGTCGGGGTGGGGTGGTGCCCGGGTCAGCTGGGTAGGGCGTAGCGGCCGTCTTCTAGGGGGTCTACTAGGCCGTCGGCTATGAGGGCGTCGAGGGCGCGTTCGCGTTGGACGGGGTCTGACCAGACGATGTCGAGGGCCGGTTTCGCGACCGGTTCTTCGGCGTCCCGGAGGACGGCTAGGAGGCGGCCCCGGCACTGCCGGTCGGTGCCGGCGTACGTCTGGCCCCGGCGGGGCGGCCCGTCGTAGGCGGGGCGGCCGTTCGACTGCCATGCGCACCTGTCGATGACCGGGCAGTCGACGCAGCGGGGCGAGCGGGCTGTGCAGACCAGCGCGCCCAGTTCCATGACGGCGACGGCCCAGCGGGCGGCGGTCGGCGGGTCGAGCGGCAGGAGGCTCTCCGCGAGCCTGACCTCGGCCCTGGTCTGCGTCTTCGGCGGGTACTCGACGCCGGTGAGCAGCCGGGCCAGGACGCGCCGGACGTTGGTGTCGAGGACGGCGTGCCGCTGCCGGAACGCGAAGCTGGCGACCGCCGCGGCCGTGTAGGCGCCGATGCCGGGGAGCGCCAGCAGGTCCGCGTGCGAGGAGGGGACATCGCCGCCGTGCCGTTCGGTGATCGCGCGAGCGGTCTCGTGGAGGCGCAGCGCGCGGCGCGGGTAGCCGAGCCGTCCCCACGCGCGGACGGCCTCGCCGGACGGTTCGGCGGCGAGCGCGGCGGGGGTCGGCCAGCGCGTCATCCACGCGTCCCAGACGGGCAGGACGCGGGAGACCGGCGTCTGCTGGAGCATGATCTCGCTGACGAGGACGCCCCAGGGGGTCGCGTCCGGCGCCCGCCACGGCAGGTCCCGGGCGTTCGCGTCGTACCAGTCGAGGATCGGGGCGGTGTAGGCGGAGTCGGTGTTCATGGCGCGTCGCCATTGTGGCACGCGGCGGGTCGTCCGCTCTTTCCGCTTCGGCGAATGCATACTGCCCGCATGGGGGCGAACACTGAAAGTGATGGAAATGGTATCGGGCTCGACCGGTACTGGAAGCGGCGCGCGCTGGCCCTGGCCGGCGTCCTCGGCGCCGTCGGCCTCCTGGCCTGGGCGTGCGGAGGCGGCACCGGCGGCGCCGGGGAGGACGAGCGGGTCCGCGACGCGAGCGCGGTCGACGGCGCGGGCCCTCCGCCGCCGCCGAGCGCCATGCCCACGGTGACCGTCACCACGACGACCACGCCCGGGGCGGGGCAGGCCGACGGCGGCCCCTGTGACCACGATGAGCTCGTCGTCAACATGTCCGCCGCGAAGAACGTCTACGCGGGGACCGAACGGCCGGAGTTCCGCGTCACGGTCGTCAGCACGGGAGAGGGCTCCTGCGTGTTCGACCGGGCCTCGCTGGACGTCCGCATCACCTCCGGCGCGGACCGGATCTGGTCGTCGGCCAAGTGCCGCAAGGAGGGCGAGCCCAAGGCGACGCTCCAGCGCGGCATCCCCTATGTGGACGAGGTCGCCTGGAACCGCCGGCGCGACTGCGAGGGCAATGTGCGCGCTCGCCCCGGCACCTACGTGGCCACCCTGAAAGGCGCGACGGCCAGAAAACTGGTCTTCACCCTCCGCTGACGCAACTCCTGTAGCTGGGTTCCTTCGTGACGAGACCCATCTACCGGAGACCCGACTGCGTCCAGCTCACCCTGGATGCGTCCAGCTCACCCTGGATGAAAGGGTCCCAGGATGGAGGATTCGAGCTAGCGGAACAGGCCTCGCGGGCGCTCCGGGGGCGTGTTCGCCGGTTCCGGTGCCTGGGTTGGGCGAGGCGTTCGGGTGTGGGATATCCGGGTGGTGGGGCGGGCCCTTGGGGGCGGTTCGGGTGGGTGGCCTGGGGGCCGGGGTCAGACGTAGCGTTCCAGGATGGAGGATTCGGCCAGGCGGGACAGGCCCTCGCGGACGCTCCGGGCGCGGGACTCGCCCACGCCGCCGACGGCCTGGAGATCGTCGATGCTGGCGGCGAGGAGTTTCTGCAGGCCGCCGAAGTGCTCGACGAGGCGCTCGACGACCGTGCTCGGCAGGCGGGGCACCTTGGCGAGCAGCCGGAAGCCCTTGGGGCTCACGGGCAGGTCGAGGGCGTCGGGGCCGGCGAAGCCCATCACCTCGGCGACCGTGGACAGGTCGAGCAGTTCGTTGGCCGAGAGGGTGTCAAGGGAGGACAGGATGGCGTCGACGCCGCGGGTGCGGGTGTCGGCGGACGGGTAGTCGCGGACGATCAGCTGCCGGTCGACGTCGACCCCGGAGACCAGCTCGTCGAGCTGGAGGGACAGCAGCCGGCCGTCGGTGCCGAGCTCGACGACGTAGCCCTCGATCTCGTCGGCGATGCGGCGCACCATCTCCAGGCGCTGGACGACGGCGCTGACGTCCCGGACGGTGACGAGGTCCTCGATCTCCAGTGCCGACAGCGTGCCGGACACCTCGTCGAGGCGCAGCTTGTAGCGTTCGAGCGTCGCCAGGGCCTGGTTGGCCTTGGAGAGGATGGCCGCGGAGTCTTCCAGGACGTAGCGGATGCCGTCGAGGTAGAGCGCGATGATGTGCATCGACTGGCTCACCGAGATGACCGGCAGGCCGGTCTGGCGGGCGACGCGCTCGGCGGTGCGGTGGCGGGTCCCCGACTCCTCGGTGGGGAGGGTGGAGTCCGGCACGAGGTGGACGGCGGCGCGGACGATGCGGGTGTGGCTGTCGTCGAGGACGATCGCGCCGTCCATCTTGGCGAGCTCGCGCAGCCGGGTGGCGGAGAACTCGACGTCGAGCTCGAAGCCGCCCGAGCACAGGTCCTCGACGGGCTTGTCGTAGCCGAGCACGATCAGCGCGCCGGTGTGGCCCCGCAGGATGCGCTCCAGCCCGTCGCGGATCTGGGTGCCCGGAGCCACCGCGGCCAAGGTGGCGCGGCGTCGTTCGTCGTGACTCTTGTCGTGTACTGGCACCTGACCCCCGGAGGTCGCTGGACGGGCGCCAGTTTACCGAGGCGGGCCGCGCGCTGGTTCCTCCCCAGGTCGCAAGCGTGCGTTGTGTGAAGTAATACTCTGGCGGGACGCCTGTCAGGGCGCGGTAAAGGCCACCTGCAGCGCCTGCTGGAGGCTGTCGACCTCCATGACCTTCATCCCCTCGTAGCTGCTGAGCTGCGGATCCGCGCGTTTGAGGGGCCCGTCGGCCAGTTCGAGGGAGCCGCGCGGGATGACGGCGTACTTGAACCCGAGCCGGGCCGCCTCGGCCAGCCGCCGCTGCACGCCGGGCACGATGCGGACCTCTCCGGCAAGGCCCACCTCGCCGAGCGCGATGAGGCTGGTGGAGAGGGCCTGCTCGACGGTGGAGCCCGCGACGGCGAGGCCGAGGGCGAGGTCGACGGAGGTCTCGGCGAGCCGGACGCCGCCGACGGTCGAGACGTACACGTCCTGCTCGTGCATGGAGATCTTGCAGCGCTGCGCGAGGACGGCGAGGACCATCGCGACGCGGGAGGTGTCGAGGCCGGAGGTGGCGCGCCGCGGCGCGGGCAGGTGCGACTTGGCGACGAGCGACTGCACCTCGGCGACGAGGGGGCGGCGCCCTTCGAGGGTGACGGTGACGCAGGTTCCGGGCACGGCCTCCTCGCGGCGGGTGAGGAACAGCCCGCTCGGGTCGGGCAGCCCGACGATGCCGACCTCGGACAGGTCGAAGCAGCCCAGCTCGTCGGTGGGGCCGTACCGGTTCTTCATGGCGCGGATCATCCGGAGCCGGGAGTGCCGGTCGCCCTCGAAGTACAGGACGACGTCGACCAGGTGCTCCAGCAGGCGGGGCCCGGCGATCGAGCCCTCCTTGGTCACGTGGCCGACCAGCACGACGGTCATGCCGCGCTCCTTGGCGACCCTGATCAGGTTGGCCGCGACCTCGCGGACCTGGGTGACGCCGCCGGGCGCGCCGTCGGCCTCGGAGGTGCCGATCGTCTGGATGGAGTCGACGACGAGCAGCCCGGGATCCACCGACTCGATGTGGCCGAGGATGGCGGACAGCTCCGTCTCGGCCGCCAGGTAGAGCCGGTCGGTGATCGCGCCGACGCGGTCGGCGCGCAGCCGGACCTGCTCGGCCGACTCCTCGCCCGTCACGTACAGGACGTTCTCGCCCGCCGGACCCGCCGAGCCGGAAGAGCCCGCCGAGTCGCCGGACGAGGTCGAGGCCAGGGCGGCGACCTCCAGCAGCAGCGTCGACTTGCCGATGCCGGGCTCGCCCGCCAGCAGCAGGACGGCCCCGGGCACGATGCCGCCGCCGAGGACGCGGTCGAGCTCGTCGAGGCCGGTGGGGCGCGTCTTCGCGGACCGGACGTCGACCTGCCCGATCGGGCGGGCCGGCGAGCTGACCGGCCCGGCCGACACGACCCGGGCCGGGGTCGCCGACGCGGCCTCGGTGACCGTTCCCCATGTCTGGCACTCGCCGCAGCGCCCGACCCACTTGGACGTCTGCCACCCGCACTCCGAGCACCGGTAGGCGGCCTTGGCCGTCTTCGCCTTCGCCATGCGCGGAAGCGTAGAGCCGGGCACCGACACTCTTCACCCGACGCCCGGTTCGTCCCGGTTTCCGCGAGGGTGCGGCGGGGTCAGCTGTTCTTGCGGGCCCGCTCGATCAGGTCGCCGAGGTGGTCGGACACGGTCCCGGGCCGCTCCATCATGGCCATGTGCCCGGCGGTGGGGACGACCTCCAGCCGCCCGGACGGGACGCAGGCGGCGATCTTCAGGCTGTGCTCGACCGGGGTGAGCATGTCGTTCTCCGCGCCGAGGACGAGGGTGTCGGCGCCGCCGAGCGCCGCGCAGTCGCTGATCACCTCGCTGGTGATCATGGAGCGGAGGAAGTCGACGAAGGCGTCCATCCTGGTGTCGGTCATCATCTGCTCGGCGAACGCGACCGCGGCGGGGGAGGCGTCCGGGCCGAAGGCGACCATGTCCTCCAGGAGGGCGGCGGCGTCGCGGCCCAGGTGGCGGACCCGCTCGACGGCGCCGGAGCTCGCGCCCAGCGCGCCGAGGGCGCGGGGCACGACGCGGTGGGCGACGCGCGCGACGAGCGCGGGCATGCCGAGGGTGACCTCGCCGAGCCCCCCGGACGACGTGCAGAGCAGCCCGGCCGCGAGGATCTTGCGTCCGACCAGGCCGGGGTTCTCGTCGGCGTACCGCATGATCGTCATGCCGCCCATCGAGTGGCCGACCAGGACGACGGGCGTCTCGGCGGGGACGGTCGCGTCGATCACGGCGCCGAGGTCGCGGGCCAGGCGGGAGACGGCGTAGCCGTCGCGGGCGCCGCCGTCGGAGCGGCCGTGGCCGCGGTGGTCCCAGAAGACGAGGCGGCCGAGGCCGCGCAGGGCCTTGCGCTGGAAGTGCCAGGAGTCCTGGGTGAGCGTCCAGCCGTGGCAGAACACGACGGCGAGGTCGGTGCGGTCCTCGCCGTCGATCTCGGCGTAGAGGCGGGTGCCGTCATCGGCGCGGACCGGCAGGGGGCGGCCGCGCAGCGACCCGAACGGCTCGCCCGCGAACGGGTCGGGGCGCAGTTGCAGGGCGCGCATGGCGCGGCGCTGGGCGACCAGCCCGGCGCCGGCGCCGGCCGCGCCGAGGGCGGTGGCGGCGAGGAGACCGCCGAGCGCCCTCCCGGCGGTGACTCGGCTCGTGGCGGCGGCGCGACCCATGGTGCGTTCCTCCCGTGACCCAACCGACTGGTAACTCAGGGGCAACGCCACCACAAATTCACGGCATAGTCCACCTCAAGGCCGGGGTGTTCGCGCAGGCAGGCGTCGGCGAGGTCGGGCGGGAACTCGATGCGCAGGACGGCCGCGAGGTCCTCCCGGTTCTGGAACGCCCACCGGATCGTCAGCGGCTCCCGGTGGAAGCCGCGCCGCGTCCAGAACCGCTCGACGGCGGCGGGGTCGTATTTCGGCAGGCCGCGCCGGAACCAGCGGCCGAACGTGGAGCGGGTGGCGTCGTTGTCGATGATGAAGATCGCGCCACCGCGCCGGACGACCCGGTCCAGTTCGGCGAGGCCCGGCTCGCAGCCCGGGCCGAAGAAGTAGGCCCACCGCGCGTGGGCGACGTCGACGGACGCGTCGGGCAGCGGCAGCGCCTGCGCGGTGCCGACGCGCACGGTGACGCCCGGGAGGTCCCGGGTCCGGCGCGCGGCGGCCGAGGCGAGGCCCGCGTGCGGCTCCACGCCGATCACCCGGCGCGCGTCCTCGGCGAAGAAGGGGAGGTGGAAGCCGGTCCCGCAGCCGACGTCGAGGACGTCGGCGCCTTTCCAGGGACGGATCGCGCGCATGGCGCCGGCCAGCAGGCCGTCGGGATCGACGGCGCGGTTCTCCAACTCGTAGACCTGAGGGGAGTTCCAGATGTTGGGGCTCGGCACGGCGCCCCGCGCGATCTCGGCCACGGGGACAGAGGGTAGCCGCGCTCCGGGCAGAGCAAGCGAGATCACTCCGGGCGAGTGTTTCATCACGGCCGCGGCGGCATAGGCTCTCTTTTACGAACACCGCTTTCGCGAGACAGCTTCACGAACACGGCCGAGCGATCATTCCTGGCGAGGAAGCCTTGACTCCGCAGCACAACGGCGTCCCTTCACCGGCGCTCCGCGTACCGGACGCGCCGATCACGCTCTCCACCGCGTCCGTGTACCCGGAGAAGGTACCGAGCGCCTTCGAGATCGCTGCGCTGCTGGGCTACGACGGCGTCGAGGTGATGGTCTCGACGGACGCCTCGTCCCAGGACCTGAACGTCCTGCGCCGGCTGTCGGACTACCACCAGGTCCCCATCAAGTCGATCCACGCGCCCTGCCTGCTGCTCACCCAGCGGGTCTGGGGTCGCGACCCGTGGGGCAAGCTGGTGCGCTCGAAGGACGTCGCCGAGGAACTGGGCGCCGAGGTCGTCGTCGTGCATCCGCCCTTCCGCTGGCAGCGCGAGTACGCGAAGGAGTTCGTCGAGGGCCTCGCCCGCATGCAGGACGAGACGGACGTGCTGTTCGCGGTCGAGAACATGTTCCCGCTCAAGGCGCGCGGCGCGGAGGCGGGCATGTACCTGCCCGACTGGAACCCCGTCGACCAGGACTACCCGCACGTCACCCTCGACCTGTCGCACACCGCCGTCTCGGGCTCGGACGCCATCGACATGGCGGGGAGCCTGGGAGACCGGCTGCGGCACATCCACCTCGCCGACGGGGTCGGCATCACGAACAAGGACGAGCACCTCGTCCCCGGCCGGGGCAACCAGCCGTGCGGGGCGATGCTGGAGAACCTCGCCGAGGGCGGCTTCAAGGGGCACATCGTCCTGGAGGTCAACACGCGGCGGGCGTCCAGCCGCGTTGAGCGGATGGAGGACCTCGCTGAGGCCCTCGCGTTCGCGCGCCTGCACCTGGCCGCCGCCGCCCACACGTGGGAGGTCACCTCGGCCGGGGAGGTCACCCGCCGGGGCGTGCGCCGGTGAGCGACCCCCAGGGGCGGCGTGGGGCGGCGGAGCCCGCCAAGGCGCGCGGCCGGGGTCCGGGACGCCGGCCGGGCCCGACCGAGACGCGCGAGAAGATCCTCGCCTCGGCGCGGGAGCTGTTCGCCGAGAAGGGCTACGACGGGGCGTCGCTGCGCGCCATCGCCCGCGCCGCGGAGGTCGACCCCGCGCTGGTGCACCACTTCTTCGGCAACAAGGAGGGCGTGTTCATCGAGGCGATGCGCTTCCCGGTGGACCCGGCCGTCCTGCTGCCGCGCATCCTGGCCTTCCCCCGCGAACGCCGCGGCGAGGCCGTCGCGCGCACCTTCCTCCAGGTGTGGGAGGACGAGGAGCGCCGCGCCCCGATGCTCGCGATGCTCCGCTCGGCGATGACGAACGAGCGGGCGGCCGCGCTGCTGCGCGAGTTCGTCGCGTCCGCGCTGTTCGGGCGGGCCTCGCAGGCGACGGACGCGGCCCCGCTCGGCATCCAGGCGGCCGCGGGCCAGATGGTCGGACTGATGGTGCTGCGGCACGTGCTGCGCATCGAGCCGCTGGCCTCCGCCTCCGCGGAGGAACTGATCGAACTGGTGGCGCCGACCCTCCAGCGCTACCTGGCGCCCTGACCCCCTCTCCGCGCCGCCCCTTCGCGGCGGTCCCTCAGCGATGCCCCTTCGTGACGTGCCCTTCGTGACGTGCCCTTCGTGACGTGCCCTTCGTGACGTGCCCTTCGCCTGGCCCTTCTTGAAGGGCCCCTTCTTCAGGGCCCGTTCGTGCGGCCCGTCTGGGAGGCCGCTTCCTGACGGCCCTTCCTCGACGGGACCTCCGCCCCCTTGACCGGGCCTCCGTGTCGGCATAAATTCAACACATGATGAGTTCTAGTCCCGCCCAGGCGTCCGAGGCCGCCGTGCGGGTGCGCGACCTGCGGGTCGTCCGCGGCGGCCAGGAGGTGCTGCACGACCTCGCCTTCGACGTGCCGCGCGGCTCGATCGTGGGGCTGCTCGGTCCGAGCGGCTGCGGGAAGACGACCCTGATGAGGGCCCTGGTCGGCGTCCAGATCGTGCTGAGCGGCACGGTGACCGTGCTCGGCGAGCCCGCCGGGTCGCCCGGCCTGCGGCGCCGCGTCGGGTACGCGACGCAGACCCCGGCCGTCTACGCCGACCTGACCGTCACCGAGAACCTGCGCTACTTCGCGTCCGTCCTGGGCGCCCCGCGCTCGGACGTCGTCCGCGTCCTCGACGAGGTCGGGCTCGGCCGCAACCGCCACCAGACGGCGGCGACGCTGTCGGGCGGGGAGCTCAGCCGCCTCAACCTCGCCGTCGCGCTGCTCGGCGTGCCCGAGCTGCTCGTCCTGGACGAGCCCACCGTGGGCCTCGACCCGGTGCTGCGGCAGGAGCTGTGGGAGCTGTTCCGCGAGCTGGCCGACCGGGGCACCACCCTCGTCGTGTCCAGCCACGTCATGGACGAGGCGGGGCGCACCGACCGGCTGCTGCTGATGCGCGAGGGCGAGATCCTCGCCGACGGGACGCCGGACGGCCTGCGCTCGCGCACCGGCGCGGCCGACCTCGAAGAGGCGTTCCTCCACCTGATCCACGAGAAGGCCGGGAGCCCGACATGAGCGCCGCCGTCACGGTCGCCACGACCCGCCGCATCCTGGCGCAGCTCAGGCACGACCACCGCACGCTCGCCCTGCTGGTCGGCGTGCCGTCGCTGCTGATGATCCTGTTGCGGTACGTGTTCGACCAGCCGATGGTCTTCGACCGGATCGGGCCCATGCTGCTCGGCCTGTTCCCGTTCACCGTCATGTTCGTCGTGGCCAGCGTCGCGACCCTCCGCGAGCGCACCGGCGGCACCCTCGAACGGCTGATGACCATGCCGCTCGGCAAGCTCGACCTCCTGCTCGGCTACGCGCTCGCCTTCGGGCTGCTCACGCTCGTCCAGGTCGCGGTCGTGCTGTCCATCTCGCTGACCTGGCTCGGCCTCGACCTGAGCGGCTCGCTCGCGTCCCTGGTCCTGGTGTCGGTGCTGGACGCGGTGCTCGGCATGGCGCTCGGCCTGTTCGCCAGCGCGTTCGCCCGCACCGAGTTCCAGGCCGTCCAGTTCCTGCCCGCGTTCGTCCTGCCGCAGCTGCTGCTCTGCGGCCTGATCGTCCCGCGCGAGAGCATGGCGTCCTGGCTCCAGGCGATCGCGGACGTCCTCCCCCTCACCTACGCGGTCGAGGGCATGCAGCAGATCAGCACCAGCCCCGACTTCACCGGCACCCTGGCCCTCGACGTCTCCGTGATGGCCGCCTTCGTGGTGGTCGCCCTCCTGCTGGGCGCGGTGACCCTCCGCCGCCGGAGCGCGTGAGCCCCGCATGGGGCAGGGCCCGACCCGCGAACGGGGGGCGGGGTTTACCCGGACGGGCGAGTGCGCCGTAAGCGGACAGAGCGGGCGAAGTCGGCCGTCCCCGCGCGGCGGGGCTGGTAGCTTCGCGCCATGACCTCCCCAGATCTTCACGGCTCGCACGGGCCGCAGGCGTCCGACGAGGGTGCGCGTACGCCCGCGGGGCCGGGGGCCGCCGAGGCTCCGGGCGCCCCCGGGCCGGGCGCCGAGGACGCGTTCTGGGGCGGCGGCTCGGACGGCGGCGGCGAGACGCGGCGCAAGCGGCGCTGGCCCCGCGTCCTGATCGCGGTGGGCGTGTTCCTGGCGCTGGTCGTGGCCGGGATCGGCGGCCTGGTGTGGCAGCGCCAGTCGTCCTACAACGGCAACATCGACCGGATCAAGGGCGTGATGCCGGACGACGGGGCGCGGCGGCCGGGCAAGAACGTCGAGGGGACCGAGAACTGGCTGCTCGTCGGCTCGGACTCGCGGGCCGACTCCGCGACGACCGGCGAGGGCAACCAGGTCTGGAAGCCGGGGCAGCAGCGCACCGACACGATCATGCTGCTGCACCTGCCGGCGGACCGGAAGAAGGCCTACATCGTCTCGTTCCCCCGCGACTCGTGGGTGGAGATCCCCGGCTACGGGGCGCAGAAGATCAACGCGGCGTTCTCGTTCGGCGGGCCGAAGCTGCTGATCGAGACGATGGAGAACCTCACCGGCGTCCGCATCGACCACTTCGGCGCGATCGACTTCGAGGGCTTCAAGTCGATGACGGACGCGCTCGGCGGCGTCACCGTCAACATCAAGCAGAGCGTGTACGACCCGGCGCGCAAGAAGCGCTGGGAGGCGGGCCGCCAGAAGCTGAACGGCGACGACGCGCTGCTGTTCGTCCGGCAGCGCTACAACCTGCCGAACGGCGACTTCGACCGGATCAAGCGCCAGCAGGCGTTCCTCGGCGCCCTCGCCAAGCAGGCCGCCGACCGGGGCACGCTCAGCAACCCCCTCAAGCTCGACCGGTTCCTGTCGGCGCTCACCAAGTCGATCAGCGTGGACGAGGGGGTGTCGGCGGGCGACCTGCGCTCGCTGGCGCTCAGCATGCGCGGCATCCGCCCGTCCGACGTGATGTTCATGACGCTGCCGCACAAGGGCACCGGCATGCGCAAGAAGCAGAGCGTCGTGTTCCTGGACGGGCCGAAGGCCAAGACCCTGTTCGAGGCGGTCAAGACCGCGAAGATGCAGGAGTACGTGCAGCAGTACGGGCCCGGGAACAGCCTCGGCACCGTGTCGTGATCGCCGGGCCCCGGCGGCATAACCTGGGACGGTAGCCAGGAAGCGGTACGCACGGGGACCGGGTTCGCACGGGGACGAGGGGTTCGCACAGTGCTTCGTCAGGCGTTGCTGGCCGCGTCGCGCAGCGGCGGCGCGCGCAGGCTGGTGGAGACCGCGCCGTTCACCAAGGACGTCGTCCGCCGCTTCGTCGCCGGCGAGACGATCGACGACGCCATGCGCGCCACCGGCGGGCTGACCGGCGAGGGCCTGCTCGTCAGCCTGGACGTCCTGGGCGAGGACACGCACGACAAGGGCCGCGCCGAGGCGAACGTCGCGCACTATGTGGAGCTCCTGGAACGGCTGGGCGCCGCCGGGTTCGGCAGGCGCGCCGAGGTGTCGCTCAAGCTCTCGGCCGTCGGGCAGACCTTCGACGAAGACCTCGCCTTGGAGAACGCGCGGCGGGTGTGCACCGCCGCCCGCTCGGCCAGTACGACCGTCACCCTGGACATGGAAGAGCACACGACCGTCGACTCGACGCTGGGGGTCGTCCACGAACTGCGGCGTGACTACCCGGACGTGGGCGCGGTCGTCCAGGCGTACCTGCGCCGCGCGGAGGAGCACTGCGCGGAACTGGCCTACGAGGGCTCGCGGGTGAGGCTGTGCAAGGGTGCGTACGCGGCGCCCGCGGCGGTCGCCTTCACCGACAAGGAGGAGGTCGACAGGTCGTACGTGCGGTGCATGAAGGTGCTGATGGCCGGCAAGGGCTACCCGATGCTCGCCACGCACGACCCCCGGCTCATCGAGGTCGCCGCCGCGCTGTCGGTGCTGGACGAGCGCGACGACGACACGTTCGAGTACCAGATGCTCTACGGGATCCGTCCGCAGGAGCAGCGCCGCCTAGCCGCGGACGGCGCCCAGGTCCGCGTCTACGTCGCCTACGGCCGCGAATGGTACGAGTACTTCATGCGCCGCCTGGCCGAGCGGCCCGCCAACCTGCGCTTCTTCCTCCGCTCGCTGGCAGGGCGGTCCTAGGGCGGTCCTGCGGCGGGGCCGACCGGCCCGGCGATAGGCTGGACGGGTCGTTGGAACCCCACGTCAAGGTATGTCGATGATCGCGATTCTGGGTGCCGGGAAGATGGGCGAGGCGCTGCTGTCCGGGGTGCTCCGGGCCGGCCGCCGCCCGTCCGAGCTGATGGCGACCGCGCGCCGGGAGGAGCGGGGCGCGCTGCTGCGGGAGCGGTACGGCATCGAGATCGTGTCGAACGCGGAGGCCGCCGCCACGGCCGGCACGCTGGTCCTCGCGGTGAAGCCGCAGGACATGGGGGCCCTGCTGGACGAGGTCGGCCCGCACGTGCCGCCCGGTCGGCTGGTGATCTCGATGGCGGCGGGCATCACGACCGGGTTCATCGAGGCGCGGCTGCCCGAGGGCGTGCCCGTCGTCCGCGTCATGTCGAACACGCCCGTCCACGTGGACGAGGCGATGAGCGTCATCTCGCCCGGGTCGCACGCGGCCGAGGAGCACCTGAAGCTGGCCGAGGAGCTGCTGTCGCCGGTCGGCAAGGTGCTGCGCATCCCCGAGTCGCTCCAGGACGGCGCCACGGCCCTGTCCGGCAGCGGCCCGGCGTACTTCTACTACCTCGTCGAGGCGATGGTGGACGCGGGCATCCTGCTCGGCATGCCCCGCGCCGCCGCGCTGGAGATGGTCATCCAGTCGGCGGTGGGCGCCGCGATCATGCTCCGCGACTCCGGCGAGCACCCGGTGCTGCTGCGCGAGGCCGTGACCTCCCCGGGCGGGACGACGATCTCGGCGATCCGCGAGCTGGAGCGGCACGGCGTCCGGGCCGCCGTCCTGGAGGCCATCGAGGCGGCCCGCAACCGGGGCCGCGAACTCGCGAGCGGCTGACCCGGCCCCCGGCCGCGCGGACCCGTTATCGCCCGTTGGGCGAAAAGCATGCGGAGCGACGCCGCGAGGTGTGGACTCAGCGTGATGGAGCCTGCGCGGGGCGTGGGAAAAGATCTTGGTTTCGGCGGCATGCCCGATCCTGCCCGGCTACCATCCAGTTGATCTTGGAATGGGGGCCGGGATGGAAGAACGGCGCGAGGGTCCGGGCGAGATGCCGTTCCCGGCGTCCGCACTGCACAGGGCGCTCCTCAAGGCACGGGTCCCGCGCTACATGGCCGACCACGCCGCGGCCCTGCTGGCCGGGCTCCTGGCGAAGCGGGAGGAAGGCCGAGGCTAGGCGGCCTTGGTCCGCTTCCCGGCCTTGGTCCGCTTCACCGGCCTGCCCGTGACCGTCCGGACGAAGTGGGCGGCCTCCCGCATGGCGGCGCTCGCCTCCGGAAGCACGCGGTTCAGGATCTGGAAGACGTGCATCTGCCCCTTCCAGATCTGCAGGTCGCAGTGGGCGCCGGCGCGGCGCAGGGCGTCGGCGAACGCCTCGGCCTCGGTGCGCAGCACCTCGGCGCCGCCGACCTGGATGAGGACGGGCGGCATCTCGGTCCAGGCGCACGTGAGCAGGGCCAGCCGCGGGTCCTCGAACCCGGTCGGCCCCACGACGAGGCGGGCGATCCGGCGCGCGGACGCCGCGCTGATGTAGGGGTCGCGGGCGCGGCTCTGCGCCCCCATGGACAGCTCGCAGGTCAGGTCGACCCACGGGGAGAACAGCATGAGCCCGGCCGGGCTCGGCAGGCCCTGGCGGCACAGTTCGCCGGTCAGCGCGGCGGACAGGTGCCCGCCCGCCGAGTCGCCCGCGAGGACGATGCCGGACGCCGGAACGCCCCGCGCGAGCAGCCAGCGGTAGGCGGCGACGGCGTCCTCCAGCGGCGCCGGGAACGGGTGCTCGGGCGCGAGCCGGTACCGGGGCGCGAGGACGGGCAGGCCCGTGTCCAGCGCGAGCCGCGAGGTGATCGGGCGGTGCGTGCGCGGCGAGCAGACGACGTAGCCGCCGCCGTGCAGGTAGAGGACGGCGCCGGGGGCGTGCTCCTCGGCGGCCCGCTTTCGTGCCTCGCGCTTCTCGGCCGCGTGCTCCTCGGCCGCGTGCTCCTCGGCCGCGTGCTTCTCGGCCGCGTGCTCCTCGGCGGTGTGCTTCTCGGAGGGAGCCCGCGGAACGATCCATTCGCCCCTGATCGGGCGGCCGTCCTCGTCGTCCGGCAGCGGATCGTTCAGGGACTCGACCCGCACGTGCGGGCTGTGCCGCAGCAGCAGGGACGCGGCGTCCACCGTCGAGCGCGCGGTTCGGATGCTGGTGGCGTGGCCGGGGAGGTAGTGCAGGAAGGGACGAACGCCCAGGCGGAGCGCATTGCTGATCGCGCGGCTGCGAACGCTGGGGCCGTCGTCCATTTACCCCCCCGTAGGAGATATCTGTCTGGTGTAGGTATGCCCGTTTCCTCCGTGTAATTCACGTCACAGGTGTGTTGCGGGCGGCGGCCCCCGCGGGGCCGCCCCGCGCGTCCGCGGTGCGGGTGCGGTGAGCCGGGTCACGTGGCCCTCGCGATACCGTGAGGTCATGAGCAGTTCCGATTCGTCCCAGTCCGCCGGTCCCGAGAACTGCGGGCTGGAGATCTTCTGGGACGAGCGGCTCATCTCCTACGACTTCGGCCCCGGGCACCCCATGAACCCCGTGCGGGTCGAGCTGACGATGGCGCTCGCCCGCGGGCTCGGCGTCCTGGACCGCCCGAACGTTCGGGTCTCGGAGTTCGCGGCGGCGGACGACAAGCTGCTCCGGCTCGTCCACGAGGAGTCCTACATCGCGGCGGTCAAGCACGCCGGGGCCACCGGGCTGCCGGAACTCGGCCACGGCCTCGGGACGCCCGACAACCCGGTGTTCCTCGGCATGCACGAGGCGTCGGCCCTGGTCGCGGGCGCGTCGGCGGCCGCCGCCGAGGCGGTGTGGACCGGCCGCGCCGAGCACGGCGCGAACATCTCCGGCGGCCTGCACCACGCGCTGAGCGACGCCGCCAGCGGGTTCTGCGTCTACAACGACCCGGCGATCGCGATCGCGTGGCTGCTGGAGAACGGCGCCGAGCGCGTCGCCTACGTCGACATCGACGTCCACCACGGCGACGGCGTCCAGGCCGCCTTCTACGACGACCCGCGCGTGCTGACGATCAGCCTGCACGAGACGCCGCGGACGCTGTTCCCCGGCACCGGATTCCCGGACGAGACCGGCGTGGACGGCACCTCGGTCAACATCTCCCTGCCGCCCGGCACCGGCGACCGGCCGTGGCTGCGCGCGTTCGAGGCGATCGTGCCGCCGCTGCTGCGCCGGTTCCGCCCGGATGTCCTCGTCACCCAGCAGGGCGCCGACGGCCACGCGCTGGACCCGCTGGCCCACCTGATCCTCAGCGTGGACGGGCAGCGGACGGCCTACGCGATGCTGCACCGGCTGGCGCACGAGACGGCGGGCGGGCGGTGGGTCCTCACCGGGGGCGGCGGCTACGAGCTGGTCCAGGTCGTCCCGCGGGCGTGGACGCACCTGCTGGCCGAGGCGGCGGGCGGCCCGATCCCGCCGGCCACCGCGACGCCGGACGACTGGCGCGAGTTCGTCCGGCAGCGGACCGAGGAGATCGCCCCGCGCCGCATGACGGACGGCACGGAGACGGTGGAGGTCAGCAGGTGGGGGGACGGCTACGACCCCGGGAACCCGGTGGACCAGGCGATCCTGGCGACCCGCCGGGCGGTGTTCCCCGAGCACGGCCTCGACCCCATGACCGACGAGTGAACCCCGCTCACGACCTCCGCCCAGGGACCCGATGACCCCCGTGCCTGAAAACGCCGTGCCTGAAAACGCCGTGCCCGAGAACGCCGTGCCCGAGAACCGGGTGCCCGACAAGCCCGTGCCCACCAGGGAGGAGCTGCGCGCCCACCTGGTCCGGACGATGATCGCCGGCGACGTGGCCACGCCGCGCCAGAACAACCTGCTGCACTTCCGGCGGATGGCCAACGGCGACCCGTACTACCAGTTCGGCCTGGAGCTGAAGCCGTCGTGGACGGAGCGCTCCGTGCTGGAGATGATGGTCGAGCGGTGCGGCGTCGACCCCGACCCGAGGCACATCTACGGGGACGACACGATCGATCCCGAGATCACGCTCGACACCCTCGAGGCGATGGGGGAGCGCATCGGCCTCGCCGCCCGCCGCAAGGAGTGCGTGGTCGTCGCGACCGGCCATCCGGCCACGCTGACGCCGCTGTACCAGGCGGTCGCGCGGGCTCTGCGGGAGGCGGGCTGCCGGGTGCTGACGCCCGCCGCCGGCTGGACCTACGAGGTGGAGACCGGGTACGGCGGCGCGGAGCTGCGCCGCCTCGTGTACGCCGACCCCGGCGTCGCGATGCTGGAGGGCGAGGACCTCCGCACGCACCACACGCACGATCCGCACCCGATGGAGGCCATGCTCAGGGAGCTCGCCGCCGCCGGTTCCGAGGCCGCCACTACCGGTTTTCGGGAGACCGGGGAAGCTAAACCCGATATCTGGCCGGATCTGGCCATCGCCGACCACGGCTGGGCCGGGGCCGCCGGGCAGGCGGGCATCGACACCGTCGGGTTCGCGGACTGTAACGACCCGGCGCTGTTCGCCGGGGCCGCGGAGGGCAAGATCGACGTGGTCGTCCCGCTCGACGACGGGGTCTCCGCGCACCACTACGCGCCGCTGACCGCGTACATCCTCGATCGCGCGGGCCTGCGCCCGGCCGGCTGACCGCCGGTGCCGGAGGCTTACTCCGGGGGGACGCCTGGGTGGCGACCGCTCGCCTGTCACGGCGTGTGACAGGGCTGCCGTAACGAGGCGCATGGGCTTGCCGGGAGCCGTCGGACGCTGCGAAACCGCAGGTCAATCCGTGGTTCCGGTTGACAACCGTTCGTCCTGGCACGTGCGGTGCCGTCAGCTCCACGCTCCGTAGGGAATCAGCACTGTATCCCCACGGTCAGGTCGGAGACGGAAATGTGCGGAACTCCCCTCTTGCGACTGCCGGTACGCGATTTACGCTGGAGGAAGTACACGTGCGTGATCAAAGTCACCCGAAGGGCCGGTGCGCGGCACGTGTGGAAGAGGGCGTCCGATGACCTCAGGCGAGCGACCTCTGAGCGAGGTCAGGTTCCTGACCGTGGCCGAAGTGGCGGCGGTGATGCGGGTGTCCAAGATGACCGTCTACCGTCTCGTCCACTCGGGCGAGCTTCCCGCGATCCGCGTGGGCCGCTCGTTCCGGGTTCCCGAGCAGGCCGTCCACGATTACCTGCGCGACGCGTACATCGAAGCCGGATAACGGGTAGGGGCGGGGCATGACCCCGCCGCGAACTCAGTACCCGGCCGTGCAGGGGGCGTCGGGAGGGTCCCGAGGGACCGTCCCGAAGCTGGGGAAGCAGGACGAGGACCGGCAGAACGGTCCGGACACCGAGCGGACGGGCGTTGGCCGGCGGCCACGCCCGCCCGGACGGAACGGTGCCCGGCGCCGTGCTACGCGCGGTGCCGGCCGCCGTCCGTACCCGCCTTTCCGGGGCCGCGGGGCAGGCCGCGGCATGATCTCCACCGCCGCAGCGGTACCCTGGGGCCTCGGACCGTGCCCGCTCATCGAGAGTCGCTCTCCTGCGGCACGCCCGTCTCCTGCACATCACCCGATACGCCGAGCGAGGTTCCGTGGGCTCTGTCATCAAGAAGCGCCGCAAGAGGATGGCCAAGAAGAAGCACCGCAAGCTGCTGAAGAAGACGCGCATCCAGCGCCGCAACAAGAAGTGACCGCACCGGCCGTCCAGCCGTGAAGGGGTAGGGCCCAGTGTCCTCCATGCCCGCCGCCGCGGCCCGTGTCGTCCTCGTCACGGGCGTCTCCCGTTTCCTGGGGGCGCGGGTCGCGAACACGTTGCAAGCCGACCCGGGCATCGAGCGTGTCATCGGGGTGGACACGGTGCCGCCGGCGGAGTCGCTCGGCCGCACCGAGTTCGTCCGGGTCGACATCCGCACGCCCGGCATCGCGAAGATCATCGCGTCGGCGGCGGTGGACACGGTGGTGCACCTCAACCTGGTGACCTCCTCGTCGGTGCCGCGGGCGAAGGTCAAGGAGCTGAACGTCATCGGGACGATGCAGCTCCTCGCGGCCTGCCAGCGCTCGCCCGACATGCGCAAGCTCGTCGTCCGGTCGTCGGCGGCGGTGTACGGCTCGTCCCCGATGGACCCGGCCGTCTTCACCGAGCGGGACGAGCCCGTCGAGCCGCCCAGGAGCGGCTACGCCAAGGACGCCGTCGAGGTCGAGGGGTACGTCCGCGGGCTGATGCGGCGGCGCTCCGACCTGGCCGTGTCGGTGCTGCGGTTCGCGAACTTCCTCGGCCCGGGCGTCGACTCGCCGCTCACCAGGTACCTGCGCCTGCCGGTCGTCCCGACCGTGCTCGGGTTCGACCCGCGGCTGCAGTTCGTCCACGAGGACGACGGCGTCGAGGTGCTGCGGCGCATGACGGTCGAGGACCACCCCGGCTGCTACAACGTCGCCGGGGACGGCGTGCTGCTGCTGTCGCAGGCCCTGCGCCGCGCGGGGCGGCCCTACCTGCCGGTCCCGGCGCCGTCCATCTCGGTGCTCGGCGACATGGGGCGCCGCTTCGCGGGCCTGTCCGGCTTCTCCCCGGAGCTGCTGCGCTGGCTGACGTACGGCCGGGTCATCGACACCACGGCACTGGAGCGGGAGCTGGCCTGGCACCCGAAGTACAGCTCCGAGGCCGCCTTCGCCGACTTCGCCGCCGCCCGGGGCTTCGTCCGGGGCGGCCTGACGGCCTTGCTGGGACGGGCCTGAGCCGTTCGGGACGCGCCTGAAAGGAGAGCCGAGATGACGATGGACGCTCACTCCGGGGACGACGAGGGCGCGCAGGTCATCCGGCTCCCCGCGGTCCGCGACGACGCCCCCGGAGGGGACGGCCCGCGCGGGGGCGAGCCCGGCGGGGAGGCGCCCGGCAAGGATCCGGCCGAACCGGGCCAGTTCGAACGGGCGCTGGCCTCCGGCCTGGCGTTCCTGCGGCGCAGGCTGTCCGGCGAGTACGAGGTCGACGAGTTCGGCTTCGACCCCGAGTTCAACTCCGCCGTCCTCCTGCCGCTCGCCCGCGCCCTCTACGAGCACTGGTTCCGCGTCGAGATCGACGGCCTGGAGAACATCCCGACCGGCGGCGCCCTCCTCGTCGCCAACCACTCCGGGACGATCCCCCTCGACGCGCTGATGCTGTCGGTGGCCCTGCACGACCACGCCGACCGGCAGGTCCGCCTCCTCGGCGCCGACCTCGTCTACCAGATCCCCCTGCTCGGGCATCTGTCGCGCAAGGCCGGCCACACGCTCGCCTGCCATGCCGACGCCGCCCGCCTGCTGTCCAAGGGCGAGCTCGTCGGCGTCTTCCCCGAGGGCTACAAGGGCGTCGGCAAGCCCTTCTCCGAGCGCTACAAGCTCCAGCGCTTCGGCCGCGGCGGCTTCGTCGGCACCGCGCTGCGCGCCGGGGTCCCGATCGTGCCGTGCGCCATCGTCGGCGCCGAGGAGATCTACCCCAAGATCGCCGACCTGCGCCCGCTGGCCCGCCTGCTCGGCCTCCCGTACTTCCCGGTCACCCCGACGTTCCCGCTGCTCGGCCCCGCCGGCCTCATCCCGCTCCCGTCCAAGTGGGTGATCCGCTTCGGCGAGCCGATGACGCTGGACGAGTACGACGAGGACGCCGCCGACGACCCCATGACGGTCTTCGAGCTCACCGACCACGTCCGCGAGAACGTCCAGCACATGCTGTACGAGACCCTGCTGCGCCGGGGCCCCGCCTTCCTCTGACCGCGGGCGGAGCGTCACTCGGGGGTAGTGACCGACCTCGTAGAGTGATCTTCATGCCGCCGCTACGCCGCCGCATGGTCGCCCGCGACCCCGACGAGCCGCACCGCGTCTCCAGCCCGCTGGAGCTGCTGTTCGACCTGACGTTCGTCGCCGCGGTGTTCCAGACCGTCGGACGCCTGGGCGGCGCGATCGAGAGCGGCCGCCTCGGCGGCTCCTTCACGCCCTACCTGATGACGTTCTTCGCGATCTGGTGGGTGTGGATGAACTTCACGTGGTTCGCCTCCGCCTACGACACCGACGACGTCCCGTACCGGCTCATGGCGTTCGTGCAGCTGGCGGGCGTCCTCGTCCTGGCGGCCGGGGTGCCCTCCGCGTTCGACGGCGACGTCACCACCATGACCATGGGCTACCTCGTCATGCGCGTCGGCCTGGTCGCCCTCTGGCTGCGCGCGGCCGCCGAGGACCCCGAGGGCCGCGCCACGGCCCTGCGGTACGCGGTCGGCCTGTCGGTCGCCCAGGTGTTCTGGGTGGCGCGGCTCGGCCTGCCGGACCAGGGCCCGACGTGGGTGTTCTTCGTGCTCGCGGCGCTCGACCTGTCCGTGCCGCCGCTCGCCGAGCGGCGGCGCGGGACGGCCTGGCACCCGCACCACATCGCCGAACGGTACGGGCTGTTCACGATCATCCTGCTGGGCGAGAGCGTGTTCGCCTCCACCGACGCGGTGCAGCAGTCCGTGGCCCACGGGGTCAGCGGCGAGCTGATCACGATCGCCCTCGCGGGCCTCGCCATCCTGTTCGCGCTCTGGTGGATCTACTACCTCGAACCGGCCGGGGAGGGCCTGTGGCGGCGCCGCGACCTGCGCTTCCTGTGGGGGTACGGCCACTACGTCTTCTTCGCCGCGCTCGCCGCCATCGGCGCCGGGCTGGAGACGGCGGTGGCCTCGTTCGCCCATCACGCCGAGGCAGGTCCGCGGCTGGTGGCCGCCTCCGTCACCGTCCCCGTCGCCGTCGTCCTGGTCATGCTCTGGGTGCTGCACGCTCCGATGGGGCGCATGAGCGCGCATCCCGCGCTCCTCGTCGCCACGGCCCTCCTGGTCCTCCTCGTGACCCTCGCCGCCCCGACCGTGGGCGTCCCGGGAATCCTGCTCCTGATCGCCGCCCTCCTGGCCGTCTTCCTCACCACGACCCTCGTCCGGCGGGCGCCGGCCCTCCGGACCGCCGAGTAGCACCGGCGGGTTGATCTGCGACGGCTCGCAGAGCCCGCCTGACGGGCGCCCTTGACCCCGCGCCCGGCTCCGGGACTCGTGTCATCCTGGCCAACGAGCCACAACTGAATCCAGCGGGGAGGCGGCGGTGCGGACCGCCCCGCGTGCAGGTGAGGAGGCCATCGTGCAGGACCTGACAGGGCAGAGCGGGGAGGGCGGGCCGCGCGTGGAGTTCGATCCGTTCGCCGGGCCGTACCCCGCCGGGGCGTCCCACGCGCGGATGGACGAGTTGCGCGAGGCGCGTCCGGCGTTCCGCAGCACGGCTGGGCATGGGTTCTGGGTGCTGACCCGGTACGACGACATCCTCGCGGCCTTCCAGGACCCGGAGACGTTCTCCAGCCGTGCGATCGCCGTCAGCGACCCCGACCCGGCGCACCAGTGGATCCCCGTCATGCTGGACCCGCCGCTCCACACGACGTGGCGGCGGTTACTCCGGCCGTTCTTCACCCCCGTCGCCGCCGCCGTCCTGCGGGACCGGATCACCCGGCACTGCGCCGCGCTGATCGACGGCTTCGCGTCCCGGGGATCGTGCGACTTCGTCACCGACTTCGCCCGGCTCTACCCCACCGCGATCTTCCTGGAGCTGGTGGGCCTGCCCACCGAGCGGCTGGAGGAGTTCCTCGAGTGGGAGCACGCCATCCTCCACTCGCCTCCCTCCACCGGAGGACGGGGCGCGGCCATGGCGGCGCTGACGGCCTGCCTCACCGAGCTCATCCAGGACCGCCGCACCCGTCCGCGCGAGGACCTGATCAGTGCCGCGACCGGGTTCACCGTGGACGGCCGGCCCGTCACCGACGAGGAGCTGCTCGAACTCTGCGTGCTGCTGTTCCTCGCCGGCCTCGACACCGTCGCCGCCCAGCTCTCCTACATCTTCTGGCATCTGGCGCGCGACGACGCCGCCCGCGCACGCATGGCCGGCGACCCGGAGGTCATCCCCGACGCGATCGAGGAGTTCCTGCGCGTCTACGCGCCCGTCCTGCCCGCCCGCAAGCTCACCCGCGACGTCGAGATCCACGGCTGCCCGATGAAGGCGGGCGACATGGTCATGCTCCCGACCGCCATGGCGACCCGCGACCCGCGCGCCGTGCCCGCCGCCTCCGCCGTCGACATCGACCGGCCGCCGGCCCGGCACCTGGCCTTCGGCGCGGGACCGCACCGCTGCCTCGGCTCCCACCTCGCCCGGCTCGAACTCCAGATCGCGCTGCGCGAGTGGCACGCACGCATCCCGGACTACCGCATCGCACCGGACGCCCGGCCGGTCGAGCACGCCAGCCTCGTCCTCGGCCTGGAGACCCTGCCCCTGACCTGGTGAGTTTCAGCCCCTGAAGGGCTCGGAGCCGGGGCTGAAAGCCGGTTGAAAGCGGCCTGAAGCCAGGGGCGCGCACGCTTCGGGGCATGAACATCGAGGCACGGCAGACGGCCATCCAGGTGACCGGGCTGCGGAAGGCGTTCGGGGACAAGACCGTCCTCGCCGGGGTCGACTTCGAGGTCCCGCGCGGGACGGTCTTCTCCCTGCTCGGCCCCAACGGGGCGGGGAAGACGACGGTGGTGCGGATCCTGTCCACGCTGATCCCCGCGGACGGCGGCGAGGTCAGCGTGGCGGGACGCGACCTCGGGAGGGACCCGGACGGCGTGCGCCGGGCGATCGGCGTGACCGGCCAGTACTCGGCGGTGGACGGGCTGCTGACGGGCCGCGAGAACCTGATCCTCATGGCGGACCTGCACCGGCTCGGCAAGGCCGGCGGGCGCCGGGCCGCCGCCGAGCTGCTGGAGCGCTTCGACCTGGTGGAGGCGGCGGACCGGACGGCCGCCACCTACTCGGGCGGGATGCGGCGGCGGCTCGACATCGCGATGACGCTGATCGGCGACCCGCAGATCATTTTCCTGGACGAGCCGACGACCGGGCTCGACCCGCGCAGTCGCCGCACCATGTGGGAGATCATCCGCGAGCTGGTCAGGGGCGGCGTGACGGTCTTCCTGACGACGCAGTACCTGGAGGAGGCCGACCACCTCGCCGACAGGATCGCGGTGCTGGACGGCGGCCGGCTCGTCGCCGAGGGGACCTCGGACGAGCTGAAGCGGCTCGTCCCCGGCGGCCACGTCCGGCTGAGGTTCTCGGACCAGGCGTCGCTCGACGCGGCGGCGCGGGCGCTCGGCCCGGTGACGCGGGACGACGACGCGCTCGCCCTGCAGGTGCCCGGGGACGGCGGCGTCGCCTCCCTGCGGGCGCTGCTCGGACGGCTGGAGGAGGCCTCGATCGAGGTCGGCGAGCTGTCCGTCCACACCCCCGATCTGGACGACGTCTTCCTCGCCCTCACCGGCACGACCCGCACGACCCGCACGACCCGCACGTCCGGCAGGACCGACGAGAAGGTGACCTCGCGATGACCACGCTCACGCACGCGGCGGCCGACTCCGCGACGATGCTGCGCCGCAACCTGCGGCACGCGCTCCGCTACCCGTCCCTGACGATCGGCGGGATGATGATGCCGATCCTGATCCTGCTGCTGTTCGTCGGTGTGTTCGGCAACGCGCTCGGCGAAGGCGTCGGCGGCGCGGCCAAGGGCGACTACATCCAGTACGTCGCGCCGGGCATCATCCTCATGGCCATCGCGTCCGGATGCATGGCGACGTCGGTCTCGGTGTGCGTGGACATGACCGAGGGCATCGTCGACCGGTTCCGGACGATGGCGATCTCACGGTCGTCGCTGCTCACCGGGCACGTCGTGGGCAGCATGATCCAGACAGTGGTGAGCACCGCCGCCGTCGTGCTCGTCGCGGTCGCGATGGGCTTCCGGACGAGCGCCGGGGCGGCGGACTGGCTCGCGGCCGCCGGCCTGCTGCTGCTCCTCACGTTCGCGCTGACCTGGGTCGCCGTCACGCTCGGGCTGCTGGCCAAGAACCCCGAGGGCGCGAGCAACACACCGCTGATCATCCAGTTCCTGCCGTTCGTCGGCAGCACGATCGTGCCGCCGGAGTCGATGCCGGCCGGGGTCCGGTGGTTCGCCGAGTACCAGCCGTTCACCCCGATGATCGAGACGCTGCGCGGGCTGCTCGCGGGCACGCCGAGCGGGCAGGACGCGGCGGTCTCCGTCGCCTGGTGCGTCGGCCTCGCCGTCGCCGGCTACGCGTTCTCCAAGGTGCTGTTCGACCGGAAGGCGCCCCGCTAGCCCGGCGCCTCGCCGCTCAGCCCGCCGTGTACTCGCGCGCGAGTCCGCGGGCGGCGGCCCGCAGTTCCGCACGGCCCAGGCCGGCGTACTCCGACACCGCGTCGTGGTACGCCGGCCCGTCGGCGTCCAGCGCGGCGCGGCTGATCGCCGCCGTCGACATGGTCGACTGGAAGGAGCGGATGTGGTGGAGGCGCTGCGCCAGCGCGATCGCGCGGGCGGCCCGCGTCCGGACGGTCTGGGCGGCATCGGGACGGGCGAGGTCGACCATGGCCAGCGCGAGCAGCAGCCCGCCGCAGACGGGCAGGTCCATGTAGAACGCGGGCATCGGGAACGGCGGACCGTCGACCAGGGTCGCCAGTCTGGGGAGGAGGCCGGTGACGATGTCCTCGACGAGGGTGACGCGGCCGTGCCGGGCGTGCGCGACGGCGGTGACGCAGTGGGCCTCCACCGTCCACGGGTCGAGGCCGGTGTGCGGCATCGGGCCCTCCTCGGCCGCGAGCCGCTCCACCGCCTCCCGCCAGAGGCGCAGACCGGTGTCGGCGTCGCCGCGGCCGAGGGCGATCTCCGCACGGGCTCCCAGGTAGAAGGCGGCCGTGCCGAAGGACTCCTCCGGCCCCTGGACGAGCGACCGGTCGAGCCACCGCTCGGCCTCGTCGTACTCGCCGAGCGCGAGGTGGCCCGACGCGATGGCCCACATCAGCCCGAACATGTCAGGCCACCTGTACCGCTCCAGCAGCCCCAGCGATATCCGCAGATGGTGCAGGGCCCGGTCGGCCTGGTCGAGTTGCATCAGCAGTTCGCTGAGGCGGGAATGGGCGAGCAGCCGGCACCACGGGATGTCCGGCTCGCAGGTCTTCTCGAGCATGGCCTCGGTCGCCGCGAGCGCCCCGGCCACGTCGCCGTCGCGTTCCCGCACGTATCCGGCGGCGCAGTTCGCGAGGGCGGCGACGAGCGGATCGTCCCGGGAGCACATCTCGTCCAGGACGGAGCCGCCGGGGGCGAGGATCTCCGGCAGGGCGGCCAGCACCGTCGCCAGCGCGGAGACGAGACCGGTCGGCGGCGCGGGCGGGAGGCGGCGCAGCGCGACGAGCGCGCGGGTCGCCTGCGGTCCCTTGAGCAGGCCCGTCGCGAGGACGTTGAGGGACAGTGCCGCCCGCGTGACCTCGAGGTCCTCCGGGCCGGGGCGCAGGCGGCTCAGGAGCCCGGCCGTCTCCTCCGCCAGGACGGTCAGCCGGCTGTAGGCCGCCTCCAGCGTCCAGGCGCCGCCGAGGAGGGCGGTCACCGCCGCGACGGCCGGGCCGTCCCGGCGGGCGAGGCCGTGGCGCAGCGCCTGCTGGAGGTTGTCCTGCTCGACCCGCACGCGCTCCGCGGCCGCGAACGGCTCGGTGCCGAACAGCGCCTCGTGGTGCGCCGCGCCGAACTCCCGCGCCCAGGCGAGCATGCCGCTCACGGCGCGGTCCGTCTCCCCTTCCGCCTCCCGATGGCCCGCGCTGAACTCCCGGACGCTCTCCAGCATCCGGAACCGGGTCTCGGGACCGCCCTCGACCGGTTCCAGAAGGGACTGGTCCACGAGGTCCTGAAGGATCTCCAGCGTGTCGCCGCCGCCCAGGACGTGGCGCGCCGCCGCCGCGGTGAAACCGGCCGGGAAGACCGACAGCAGCCGCATGGCCTGCCGCCCGGACGGGGAGAGCAGGTTCCAGCTCCAGTCCACGACCGCGTGCATGGTCCGGTGCCGGGACGGCGCGTCGCGCGCGTTGCCGCGCAGCAGGGCGAACCGGTCGTCCAGACCGCGGGCGATCTCGGCCGCGGACATGACCCGGACGCGTGCCGCCGCCAGTTCGATCGCGAGGGGCAGCCCGTCCAGGTGGCGGCACAGTTCCTCCACCGGGCCGGGCGGCAGTTCCACACCCGGACGCGCCGCGTGCGCGCGCCGGCGGAACAGCTCGGCGGAGGTCGGCGGGTCCAGCGCGGGCAGCGGGTACACCGACTCCGACGACAGCCCGAGCGGCGCGCGGCTCGTGGTCAGGATCCGCAGGTCCCGGGTCGTCGACACCAGTGCGCCCGCGAGGTCGGCGGCGCCCTCCACGACGTGCTCGCAGTTGTCCAGCACGAGCAGGGCGGAGCCGGGCCCGAGCACCTCGGCGATCGCCGAGGCCAGGTCGCCCGGCCCGCCGAGGCGGCTGCGGGCCCGCGGCGACTCGCCCACCCCGAGAACGGACGCGACCTCGCCCGCCACGTCCTCGTTCTGCGCGACGCCAGCGAGCGGGACGTAGTGCACCGCCCGCTCCGGAGCCTCCCGCGCGACGGCGTTCGCCAGCCGCGTCTTGCCCAGCCCGCCCGCCCCGACGATCGAGGTGACGCGGGAGGCGCGCAGCAGGCCCAGGACGGCGGCGAGGTCCCCGTCCCGGCCGAGCAGCGGGTTCGGCTCGTGCGCGACGCCGCGCCGGACGGCGGGCGCCTCATCCCGGAGCAGCTCCTGCTGGACGCGCTGGAGCGCGCCTCCCGGATCGGTGCCGAGCTCGTCCCGCAGCGAGCGCCGGTAGGACTCGTAGCGCGCCAGCGCGGCCGATGGACCCGCCGTCGCGGCCTCGCAGCACAGCAGCTCCGCGAGCACCTCCTCGTCGCGCGGACGGTCCCGGGCGACACCGTTGAGCGCCTCGAAGCCTTCTGCGTGCCGACCTAGGCGCGCCAGGGCCAGAGCGCGGGCGCGGGTCAGCGTCCAGTAGGTCGAGGCCCGGTTCCCGCGCAGGACGGACAGCGGATCGTCACCGTCGTTCGGCTCGGGCGGCCCGTCCCAGAGCGCCAGCCCGTCCTCCGCGTGGGCGAGCGCACCCGCGTGGTCGCCGTCGCGGGAACTCCGTGCGCTCGCGGACGCGGCGAGCAGCACGGCGGAGGCGTCCACCGCGGACTCGTCCAAGCCGAGGCGGTACCCGGTCGGCATGCTGGCGATGACGTCCGTGCCCAGCTGCGACCTCGCCCGGGAGACCACGACCTGGAGCGCCTTCACCGGATTCTCCGGCCGCTCCTCCGGCCACAGCCCCTCCAACAGCCGGACGACGGAGACGCCCGCCCGAGGCTCGTCCGCGAGGAGCGCGAGCAGGCTGCGCAGGCGCGGGCTCGTGACGTCCCGCCCCCGGCACGCGACCCCGGACAGCAGCCTCAACTCGACCGAGCCGCTGGGGACGGGCTCAAGGGGGAGGGAGTCAGCCACGGGGACAGACTAGGACGCCTTCGACAAAACACGATAGAACGCGTGTCCGGCGCGCCGCCGAGTGAGGCCGTCACCAGGTGGAGGGGAAGAGGCGGTGTTTGAGGAGGCGGTCGATCTGCGCGGCCGCCTTCTTGACGTCGCCGCACGGACACAGGTAGCCGTGCCGCCCCCGCTGGGCGTCGTGGTAGGCCCAGGTGCCTCCAGGGGTGGCGAGGACGCTCACCACAATGCCGACGACCTTGGTCCCCCTCGCGTGGATCCACAGCAGCGGAACCGGGACGGGGAACTCCTCGCGTCGGTAGAACTTAACGAACCTCCAGCCCTGCGAAGCCAGGACGGCGGCCAGCTCGTCCAGGTACCGCGCGGCCGTCTCGTGGCCCCGGCGGGTCCGCCAGCGCAGCAGGTGGCGTTCGGCAAGGGCGACTACAGCCCGCACTTCGCCCACGTGAGCTTCCCTCCCTCCACCAGCGGCCGCGTCCCCCAGTCGAGTGCGAGAGCGGCCACCATCAGCAGACCGCGCCCGCCGATGGACGTGAGGCTCTCCTGCCGGACGACCGGCCGCCCCGCGCCGCCGTCCCAGACCTCGATCGTGGGCAGGCCGTCGCGCTCGTCCCGGAACACCCGGAGGACGATCGGGCCCTCCCCGTGAAGCAGCGCGTTCGTGACCAACTCGGAGACGATGACCTGCCCGTTGTGGTCGTCGGTGACCTCCCATGCGGCGAAGCGCTCGGCGACGAACCGCCGCGCCCTGGCTGGCGCCTGCTCGTCCGGGTCGAGGACGAGCGTGGAAACGTCCTCGCCGCATATCCCCGCGACGTCCTTTGTGAATGGATGCATACGACGAGCCGCTCCGTCCTGTCCGATTCGCCGGGCAGATTGGACAATGCATTCCGCTATGACCGTTTCATGGGGAACTGTCAAAACGTTCGCTTCGAACATTCCAACCTTCGTTTCCGGCATCTCCTTGGCCGAGCATCGCGCAAAGTGCCATGCTGGGAAATGCGAAAGCAATGCCACAGGGCAACCTCGGACCATGGCCCCCGACCACTGGTCATCGATGGTCATCGCTGGCCATGGCTGGTCATGGCTGGTCATGGCTGGTCATGGCTGGTAAAAGGGAGACCGAAATGCCGCAGCCCCCGAAGCGCCTCACCCCGTCGAACAGCCCCCTCGACCTGTTCGGATCAGAAGTCCGCCGGTACCGCGTGCTCGCGGACCACAGCATCAAGCAGCTCGCGGACAAGATCCCCTACAGCGCGTCCTTCATCGGCGCCGTCGAACGCGCCGAATGCCACTGCGAACGGAACTTCGCCGAACACTGCGACGCCGTCCTCGACACCAAGCAGGCCCTGTCCCACCTCCACGACGGCCTGTTCGGCGACAAGAAGGACGGCTTCCCCGAGTGGTTCCGCAAGTGGCCAGGCGTCGAAGAGGACGCCGGAACCCTCAAGGTCTACAGTCCAATCGTTGTCCACGGACTGTTCCAAACCATGGCGTACGCGAGCGCTCTGCTGTTCGATGACAGCCAAGCTGTAGAGTCACGAATGGCGCGGCAGGCAATCCTCTCCCGCACGACTCCCCAACCGCCTCGCCTCTTGTACATCCTGCCCGAGTCCGTTCTTTGGTACGACGTGGGCGGACCAGAGGTGATGCGACCTCAACTCCAACAGCTTGCACAGGCCAGCTCGGCTCGCGTCAGTGTGCAGGTTGTGCCTAGCGGTGCCCGACATCCCGGCAACGAGGGAGAGTTCATGATCGCGACCCTGTCCAGCGGGGAGGAAATTGCGTACGTTGAGACGAGTGCCCGTGGGATCATGATGAACGCACGACAAGACATCTCCACCCTCAGAGACAGGTTCGACGCGATCTCCACGCAGGCCCTCCCGGTCAACCTGAGCGTCGACCTGATCAACCGCACACTCGAAGAGAAGTGGAAAGATGGATCCTGAACTCACTTGGCGTAAGTCGAGCCGCAGCGGTAGTTCTGGCGGCTCCTGTGTCGAGTTGGCTGGAATGAAGGGCCGCGTGGCCATTCGGGATTCGAAGGATCCGGACGGACCGATGCTGTTTGTCCGTCCGACCGTGCTGCGTGAGGCGATCCGGCTCGCCGCGGAGTGAGGAGGCGGGATGCGGGACGTGATCTGGCGCAAGTCGAGCCGCAGCGGTAGCTCTGGCGGCAACTGCGTTGAGTTGGCTGGGCTGGCTGGTGGCGTGGCGATTCGGGACTCGAAGGAACCGGAGGGGCCGGTCCTGGTCGTTCCGCGTGCCGCCCTGCGTGCGGCGCTTCGCGGCCTGACCGATCGCTAGCTCGGCGGACGGCTCGTCCCCCGGCCGATTCAACGATCCGTCGGCGGCGGACCGGCCGGGGAGTCCGACTGGCGGGTGAGCCGGGCGAAGCTGTCGAGCATCGCGGTGAGGCCGAGGTCGAAGTGGTCGTCGGGGTAGGCGTCGTCGGCGCTCTTGGCGAGAAGGTTGTAGTCCGGTGCGTCCGGCGGCGGTTTTCTGCTGCGCCGCTCGCCGCCGAGCCGGAGCACGGCGAGGGTGAGCGCGTGACCGACGGTGAATTCCCGCAGGCAGCGCAGGACCCGCAGGGCGGTGCCCGGGGTGAATCCGGACGTGGTCATGAGCTCGATCATGCGGTTGCCGGTGTCGATGGCCGCTGGTGAGCGGACCGGGCGGGTGGCGAAGATGGTGACCGCGTGCGGGTGGGCGAGCAGGGTGTCCCGCATGCGGCGGGCGTACTGCTCGGCCAGTTCGCGCCAGGACCCGTGCCAGGGCAGGGTGTCTACGTCGAGCTCGCCGAACAGCGTCTCGGCGATGCCGTCGAAGAGCGCCTCCTGGTCGGTGAAGTACCGGTAGACGGCCATCGGGTCCACGCCGAGTTCGGCCCCGAGTTTGCGCATGGAGAACTTGTCCCGGCCGATGTCGTCCACGAGGGCCAGGGCCATGGCGGCGATGTACTCGCGGCTCAGCGTCGGTCTCACCGGCGCCGCCGGCCGCGGTCGGCGGGCTTGGTCGTCTTTCGTCATCGGTGCAGCTGGTCCAGGATCTCGGTCAACCGGTGTGCGAACGCCTGCGGGTGTTGCTGATATGCCGTGTGTCCTCCGGGGAATTCCACGCAGGGTATGCCGAGTGTCTCACCGAGGACGTGAGCAGGTCGGTGGTAGAGACGGCCGACGCTGTCCTGGCCGGTGGCCGGCCGCCACGGCACCGAGACCGAGCGCAGGGCCGCCAGGTCCGGTTCGTATTCGTAGCAGAACGCGGGCAACTCGCGGCGGAAGAGGATGCCGGCGTTGCCGAGCAGGCGTTGCGTCCCGCCCGGCTCGCGTCCGGTCACCCGCCGCGACATCCGGCCGAGGGCCAGCACGACCCGCATCATCGCCGCCAGCAGGACACGGCCGGGGCGAGTCTGGAGTGACCGGGGCGGCGTGGGCATCGTCATGGCCGCGAAAGCGGTGAACGCCCGCAACGGCCCCTCCGTGTCAGCGATCCGGCGCAGCTCGTCCAACTGCCGCTGTTCGGGCCCGCCGGGGAGGACCTGAACCAGCGGCGGCTCGTGGACCACAGCGCCGAGCAGGCGGCTCTCATGCGCGGCGAGCAGTTCCAGGGTGATGATCGCGCCGCCGCTGCTGCCGAAGACGAAGGCGCGATCGATCCCGTGGTGGTCCAGCACGGCGACGACGTCGGCCGCCTGCTCCGCGACCCCGACGGGGCCGGACTCGTCGTCGAGCGGGCTGCGGGAGTTCCCCCGCCGGTCGAACGTGATCACGGTGAACCGTTCCGCCAGCGGCCGGACGACATCGCCGTACATCGCCGCGTCGCCGCCGCCTCCGGGGACGAGCACCAGCGCGGGCCCCTGCCCCGTCCTTTCCGTGTACAGCCTGGCACCGGGACTCCGGACCAGATCCGCGGCTCCTGCGGATGTCATGCCACCTCCATGCGGTTCACACGTGGTCTACAGTGTAGGTCGCTGTCTACAGTGTAGACAGCATCTCGCGATCTGGAGGACTCCTCGTGACACTGTCGGCTTCGAATCCGCTGCCCGCGCGTACCCGGGTCCTGTTGCTCGCCGGCCTCGGCCCGGCGCTGTACGTCGTCGTGCTGCTGCTCGACAGCCTCACGCGCCCCGGCTACGACGCGCTGGACCACTTCGGCAGTGAACTCGCCAACGGCGACCGCGGTTGGCTCATGATCGCCAACTTCGTCCTTGCCGGCACGCTCACGATCTGCTTCGCCTTCGGCCTGCGGACCGTGCTGCGCCCCGGACGCGGCGCACTCGCGGCACCGGTGCTCGTCGGCCTGTTCGGGCTCGGACTGGTGGTGGCCGGGGTGTTCGTCGCCGACCCGAAACCCGGCTATCCCGCGGGGAGTGCCGGAACCGCGAACCCCACCCTGCACAGCCAGATCCACGATGCGAACCTGTTCCCGACCTGGGGTGTCATGACCATCGCCATACTCGTACTCGCCGCCCGCTTCGCGACCGAGAAGCAGTGGGGCTGGATGTGGTACTCGATCGTCAGCGCGGTCGCGGCCATGGCGACGCTGCTGGTCGCCGTCGCCCTCTATGACGCCGACACGCAGACCGGCAGCTACCACGGCCTGTGGCAACGGATCAGCATCACGATCGGATTCGGCTACTTCAGCGTGGTCGCCGCCGGACTGCTCCGGCGAGGCCCGGGTTGAGCCGACTGGGCCCGGCAGGCGGCGCGGCAATGCGAGACTCGAAAGCAGTCGATGGGCTGTTCTTCCCTCCTCGCCACCGCATGGCCATAAGGGGGGCTGACGGATTCTCGTCTTCTCCGGGCCCACCGTCCGGCTGGCGCGCACGCACGAAATCTGGACAGGCGGGTGGGGCGTGCTTGAGCGGGCGGCGCAGTGTCCAGGCCTGGCGGGGCGCGCCGTGCAGGATGGACAACCAGAAGGCGGCTCCGACCACGAACCCACCCACGGCGCCAGGATCCGAGTCTCCCCGGGTTGCCTGGCGGGATGGTGTTCTGGCTGGCCGTCTCGTCTCAGACCTCGGGTCCGCTCGTGCGCGGGTTACGGGCGAGTGGTGTCAGATGGTGCAGGGGGTGCCCGTCTTCGTCCAAGCCGATGAGGCGTAAGAGCCGACCGGGGCTCAGGACGACCACAGAGCGGTAGTCGGTGATGAGAATGTTGGCGGTGCGCCATTCGCCCAGGGTGCGTTCGACGGTTTCGCGGGCGGCGCCGATGAGCTGGGCGAGGTCGGCCTGAGTGAGGTTGTGCACGATGCGGCCCGGGCCGGGCACGGCTTGGCCGGGCTCCCTCGGCAGTAGCGCGAGCAGGGCCTTGGCCAGGCGTTGTTTGACGCTGTCGGTGTTCATACTGGTAGCGCGGGCTTGATATTCGAGTACGTTGTTGCGCATTTCGGTCAGTAGCGCGGACATGCCACTGCCACGGTCGTGCAGCACCTGGAAGAACCGGCCCTTCTCGATGACCAGTGCCCGCACGCGGGTGAGCGCGAGGGTGGCCGAACGACGCCGTAGTCGCTCGCCCAAGTCATCGAGCTCTTCAACGCCCAGCAACCGCCCGGACGACCGGATGGCCAGCAGGGTGTCACGGCCTGCGGCGGCATGACGGACGATTTTGGCGTGGCCGTCCAGGACGATGGCGACAGAGTGGGCTGGTGAGCCTTGGGCAAAGATGACCGACTCGGGCACGAACTCCCGTGGCACGCCCGCGTCGGTGAAGGCCTGACGAGCCGAGGAGCTGAGAGCGGCGTAGAAGCTGGCGGCCATCGTCATTCCCCCCGGATCGCCTTGATGATCGGCGGGATGGCCAGCAGTACTGCGGCCAGGGCGCCGAGTGCCGCCGCGATTGCCAGCGGCTCTTCCGCCCCTACCAGATAGATCACACCGCCGGCCAGGGCCAGGATGACGAGGGTGAGGGTGAGGACGGCCGCGAACCCGCCGGGCGGCGGAGTGCGTGGGGTGCGGTGGGGTGGTCGAAAGCGGGTGGACATCACCTGGTCCCTTCGCCGAGCCCGATGCGCGCACTCACTGGATCGGCGAACGCCTCGCGGCTGCTCAAGATCGCCCTGGTAGGGGAGCGAAGATCCGGTGATGGCACGCGCATGTTTCGTGCATTCACGGTAGACCCGCGCTAAGCACCGGGTAGAGGGCGCGGCGACCGCACTCGAGGCGAGGAGGGAAAGACGGTAGCCCCCCGGGCTACCACCCCCGGGGGGCTCTACCTGCAGCGAGACCGGGCTCGGCGAAGAGACGCGGTGCTTGCTGTCCCGGTCAGCGTAGGCGTGCTTGACGGGCAGTCATCCGACTAAATCGGGAAACTCTAGCCTTGACACCCCACTTCTGGTTGGCCATGTGGCCTGACCTGCATGCTCTGGGCCCATGGCACAGGATGTTCACGTGCTTCTCGCCGACGACCTCGACGCCGGGCGGGCCGGCGCGACTTCGGGCAGCGCGACCACCAGTTCAGTATGGGACACCGTCGCGGCTCGCGGCGCATACGCGCGATGAAATGCGACGGCGCGGCGGTAGTCGGCGTTACGGGCGAGATGCGCGTCGGCCGGCTCGGCGACGAATGTCGCCCCGCCGCCCGGCAGCGGGGGACGTCGTCGACGTCGCGCTCCCCGCCGCAGGGCGCCGGACGTCAGCGCGAGTGGCGTGCAGGGTCCACCGGCGCGTACACGCTCCAACCGGCCCCGAAACGGTCCGCCACCAATCCCGTCGTGGGGTAATCCAGGCCGCGAGAGCGGATCCATTCCACTACCAGGGAAATCGCTTGCGCCGCGTCCATCCGTCTGGCCTCCCGTGCGTTGTCGCCGGTCACTATACGGGGGTGTGCGAGGGGCGAGAGCGGTTCAGACGAGGCGGTGCGCTTCACAGTGCGGTCCTCTTCTTGAGGGGTTGGCGAAGTGCCATCCTGAACCGATGGAGGTCGTCTTCGCCGAGAAGCACATCCGCTTCCTGTACTACGACTTCCGCGGTGCCACCGTCCACCCCACCGGAATGGTCACCCCCGCGCAGATCCGCGACGCCGACTGGAAGGCCATCAGACCCGAGATCCGGACGACTCTCGGCGAGACCCTGTTCCTGCCCAGCGCGCAACGGTCGGAGCTTGAGCGGTTCTGTGTCCGCAATGGCGTCGCCCGCAGGTCCCGCTTCGACGCCTGGGCGGACCTCCTCGAACCCTTCCTCGACACCCGCTTCGACCCCGAAGACGAACGCGCCACCCTCACCCGTCTGCGCGAGGCCGGGTTCCTCTCACGGGAGGTCGCTGAAATCCGTCGGCGCCTCACTCCGCTGATGCACGCCTACAATTTCGACGCCATGGTCTGGGAATGGGCCCATCTCGGCCTGTGCGACCTTCTCAACGCCGCCAACGCCCCGGTCATCCCCCCTGGCATCCAGAACGAACTGGGCGAACCCGCGGCCTTCTATGCCTGGACCATGATGATCGCCGACCGCTTTCGCTGACGCCTGCCCATGGCACGCGACCCGCGACAGCGAGGTCGGCTCCACGGGGCAGGCATTGCGCGCCCGGCAGCCGCGAATGGTCTCGTTTCAGCTTGTGCGGTAGTGGCGGCGGAGGGCTATGCCCGCCGCGACGCCGCCCGCGAGGGCGCCGGCGCCTGCGGCGGCGGGGAGGGCGACCATCGTGACCTTGCGGCCGGTGCGGAAGTCGTGGATCGGCCAGCCGTGGTCGCGGGCGTGGGCGCGCAGCTCCGCGTCCGGGTTGACGGCGTGCGGGTGGCCGACGGCGGTCAGCATCGGCAGGTCGTTGATCGAGTCGCTGTAGGCCGAGCAGCGCGCGAGGTCGAGCCCCTCGCGCTGCGCCAGGGCCCGGACGGCCTCCGCCTTCGCCGGCCCGTGCAGCAGGTTCCCGACGAGCCGGCCGGTGTAGACGCCCTCGCGGGTCTCGGCGACCGTGCCGAGGGCGCCGGTGAGGCCGAGCCGGTGCGCGATCGTCCGGGCGACCTCGACGGGTGTGGCGGTGACGAGCCACACCTGCTGGCCCGAGTCGAGGTGCTGGAGCGCGAGGGTGCGGGTGCCGTGCCAGATGCGGTCGGCCATCACCTCGTCGTAGATCTCCTCGCTCAGCTTGACGATCGCGCTGACCTTCTGCCCGGCGACGAACGCGAGCGCGGCCTCCTTGGCGCTGCCGATGTGCTCGGAGTTCTCGCTGCCGCGCAGGCGGAACGCCGCCTGCCCCCAGGCGAACATGGCGAGGTCGCGCATGGTGAAGAGCTTGCGGGCGGCGAGACCGCGCGCGAAGTAGTAGATCGACGCGCCGCGCATCATCGTGTTGTCGACGTCGAAGAACGCCGCGGCGGCGGGGTCGGGCGCGGGGAGCGGGGCGGGCTCGGCCGCCGCGGCGGCGGCCACCTGCCCCGCGCTCTTGTGGTCCTCGTCCCTGCCGCGCCCCCAGAACGGAGGCTGCCAGAATCGCCGCATGAGGCGAAGCCTAGTCAACCGCCTCCCCGTGCCCCTCCCTCCGGTCGCGATTGCGACAGTCCTCACCCCTGTCGCTCGCGGCCGCCATCAACCGCTCGCGCAGCACGGCGCGGAACCGCGGGTCGGGACCCGCGGCGCTCTCCCGCAACCGGGCCAGCGCGTTCCCCTGCTCTGCGATCTTTCCTCGCCTCGTCAACACCGAGCTCTCACTCGCCGCTCCCTTGCGGACGTCAGGCGCGAACGCGCTCCTGTCCGCTTGAACGATCGGACGGTGGGCCGGGTTACGGCCCAGTAGTTCATTAATAAACCATCCAGTCGGCCCGCACTGGCGGTTCAAGCGACGGATCAGGTCGGCCCCGGCGGGTCGGCGCGGCGGATCAGCGCCGCGGGCGGGGTCATCCGCGCAGGTCGTCCGGGAGCATGCGGGCCAGCGACCGGACCGCGCGGTACTGCAGCGCCTTGATCGCGCCCGGCTTCTTGTCCATGATCAGCGCGGTCTCGGCGACCGACAGCCCGTGCAGGAAGCGCAGCACGACGCACTCCTGCTGCTCGGAGTTCAGCCGCCGGACGGCCCGCAGCAGGGTTCGGTTGGTCATCGCGTCCAGGACGGCCCGCTCCGGCCCCTCCTGCGGGCGGTCCGGCTCGATCAGCTCGGCAGTGCAGACCTCCAGCCGGTAGCGGCCGGACTTGAAGTGGTCGGCGACCAGGTTGCGGGCGATCGTGACCAGCCAGGCCCCGAAGTCCTTGCCCTGCCAGTGGAAGTCGCAGATGCGGCGGAGCGCCCGCAGGAACGTCTCGCTGGTGATGTCCTCGGCGAGCGCGTGCGTCCCGACCCGGTAGTAGACGTACCGGTAGACGAGTTCCACGTAGTGGTCGTAGAGGGAGCCGAACGCCTCGGCGTCGCCGTCCCGCGCCCGCAGCACCAGCGCCTTGAGGACCTCGGCCCTGTCGGACGAGCGGTCGGCGGGACGCGTCAGGGAGCCGCGGGAATGCCGGGGAAGCGGGATGACCCCGGCATCGAGGGTCAAGCTGCTCATGCAGTTCTCCTCGGGGCGTACGCGACCTCCGGCGTGAAGTGCCACTCTAGATACCGAAAGGTACGCGAGGCAATGGTGCGTTCCTTGCCCGCGGTTACCCGTCAACCCCGCGCATCGGGCACCATGGGGGCGCGATGGTCGATGCTCTTCTCGCGTTGCTGGCGACCCTTGGTGCCCTGGCGGCCACCGGGTTGCTGGTTCAGCGCGCCTACAAGGACCGGCTGCTCTATCTGATCGCCTGGTCGTTCACGCAGGTCGGGCTGACGCTCGCGCTGCTGTCCATGAGCCTCGGCTTCATGATGGGCTTCAACGGCGCGCTGTTCCGCGTCATGGAGCTCGGCGCGGCGCTGATCGGGCCGGTCTGGCTCGCGCTCGGCATGATCGAGCTGATCGCCCGGTACGTGCAGGTCCGGTTCGGCGCCTGGTTGTTCACGATCTCCTACACGGTCGTCGCGATCGTCATCCTGATCCTGGACCCGCTGAAGGGCTCGCTCGGCAAGAGCCTGCCGAAGCCCGGCGCCACCTACGACGCGCTGCCGCTGCTGCTGATCGACGGCGGGCACGTCGTCGCCGTGCTCGCGCTCGCGGGGTGCACCGGCGTGACCGCGTGGCTGGCCAGCAAGCGCGACCAGGAGGCGGCGGAGCTGCTCATCCCGGTGGCGCTGGTCGCCCTGGCGGGCGTGCTGGTGGTCAGCGGCACCCGCGGGTTCCTGCCCGCGCCGCTCGCGCTGATCGCGCTCGGCGCCGCCGCGGGCCTCGTCTGGTACGGGTCGATGCGCACGATCCCCGTCTACGACGAGGACGCTGACGGCTACGACGAGTACGGCGACGAGCCCGACACCGGCTACGAGGAGCAGGGCTACCCCCGGCGCGCCAAGGCCGAGCCCGTCCCGGCGCCCACCCCACCCCCGGACCCCCGGCGCGGCGAGCTGCGCTTCCCGGAGCCCGCGTCCGAGGAGCTGCGCTACCCCGAGAACACCAGCATCCCCGAGAACACCGGCGTCCCGGAGCGGTCCATGTACCCCGACAACCCGGCCGGGCCCACGGCGATCGACGGTCCGCTCGGCGGTCCGCTCGACCGCTCCCCGCTCGCCGGCCTGGCCAAGCCGGGCGCGCTCGGCGGCGAGCTGGCCAACGCCTGCGGCCAGATCACCGTCTACACGCTGCTGGACGGGCGCGAGGACGCCTTCGACCGGCTCGCCGCCGACCTCGTGAAGGCCGCGCTGGCGACCGAGCCCGACACGCTGGTCTTCGCCTGCCACGAGGTGGTCGGCGGCCCCACGCAGCGGATCTTCTACCAGCTGTTCCGGGACGAGTCCGCGTTCGCCGCGCACCGCCGGCAGCCGCACCTGCAGCGCTTCCTCGCCGAGTCGCGCACCCACGTGATCGCCACGAACGTGATCGAACTGAAGCTCGGCCCGGCCAAGGTGCCGCTCCCGGCGCCGGAGTTCCCCGGAAGGTGACATGCCGCGCGAGATCATGATCACGCTGCTCGGCAAGCCGGGCTGCCACCTGTGCGAGGACGCCCGCGCGGTGATCGAGCGCGTCGCCCGCGACCTCGGCGTGCCGTGGGAGGAGCGCGACATCACCCAGTCGGAGCAGGACACCGAGCAGTACTGGGAGCAGATCCCCGTCACGCTGGTCAACGGCGTCCAGCACGACTTCTGGCGCGTCGACGAGAACCGGCTCCGCAAGGCGATCGAGGACCTCCGCCAGCGCTAGCCCGGCAGCGCCGCGACCTGGGTTTCGGTCCGGCGGCAAGAGGGAGTGGTACGGCAGGAGCGCCCCTCCGTGATTAGTGCCGCAGGGCCATTGTTCTCCCGCGTTGAGGGTGCCAGGGCACCTTGTGAGCCGTTCGCCCGATCGAAGATCGTTTGAAGGTACGGCCGTTCACCCGAACCGCGAAGAGGAGCTCCCATGTCCTTCAAGATGCGCACGCTGGGCGTCGGCGTCGCCGCCGCGGCCGCCTTCGTTCCTTTCGCCGCGACCGCCGCGCAGGCCGCTCCGGTCACCGCCCAGCGGGCCTGCACCTATGACGTCTGCATGTACACCAAGACGAACTTCAAGGGCTCGTGGAAGGGCTACAACCACTACAGGAACAAATGCGTCTCCTACGACAAGGCCTTCAAGATGAAGTCCTTCAAGATCAACAGCTCCGTGGGCACGACGTTCTGGTCCAAGAAGGGCTGCAAGGGCACCCCTTCCATGAGCTTCAGGGGCCACGCCAAGGTCAAGAACTACACGTTCACCTCGCGGTCGAGTCGCTGACCGCCTGACGACGGCGCCCCGTGGAGCAGCGGCCCACGGGGCGCCGTCGCGTCGTGCGTCCGGCCGGCGCCCGGCGGTTGCCCGCGCGGGCATGTCTGGTCGGTCACACCCCGCCGATCTCCGCTATCCCGGTCGTATGCTGAAAAGTCCCTGATGGACGGCTCTCCCGGGATGCCGCCCGGGACGCGCGCTCGCCGCGAAGCCGGGGGGCCGACTTTGTGCGCGTATTCACAAAGGCTTAACCTGGGGGACACACCGTCGAGCCGAAGAGCAGGCCGTGACACCTCGACAGAACCGCCACCGCGACCGCGCGGGCCGCGGCATCCCCGAAGCCACCGTGGCGCGGCTCCCGGTCTACCTGCGGGCCCTCACCGGGCTGCAGGATCGCGGCGTCGCCACCGTCTCCTCCGAGGAGCTCGCGGCCGCGGCCGGCGTCAACTCGGCCAAGCTCCGCAAGGACCTCTCCCACCTCGGCTCCTACGGGACCCGCGGCGTCGGCTACGAGGTCGAGTACCTCGTCTACCAGATCTCCCGCGAACTCGGCCTCACCCAGGACTGGGTGGTCGCGATCATCGGTGTCGGTAACCTTGGCCGGGCCCTGGCCGGCTACGGCGGTTTCGCGTCCCGCGGCTTCCGCGTGGCGGGCCTGCTCGACGCTGACGAGTCCATCGTCGGACAGGAGATCTCCGGCATGACGGTGCAGCACATCGACCGCCTGGAGGACATGATCGCCGAGCACGGCGTGTCCATCGCCGTGATCGCGACCCCGGCCGGCGCCGCCCAGGGCGTGTGCGACCGCGTGGTGGCGGCCGGCGTGACGAGCGTTCTGAACTTCGCCCCGGTGGTGCTGTCGGTGCCCGACGGGGTCGATGTGCGCAAGGTCGATCTTTCCATTGAGCTGCAGATCCTCGCGTTCCACGAGCAGCGCAAGGCGGGCGGGCCCGACGGCTTCGCCCCGCTGGCGGGCGGCGAACCGCCGACCGGCGCTGCACAGTACGTGGAAACGGTGGAAGCATGAGGGGGTCAGACCCGGGGGCGTGGAGGGTCGTCCCCCCGCAAGCGGCAGGCAGGAGCGGAGCGGAGAAAGGGGCGCCGGCAGGCGCCTCCTCACCAGGAGCTCGCACGGCGCGGGTGGGCGGAGACGCGGAAGACCCTGGAGACGGGAAATGAGCATTCTGGTCGTGGGCCTCAGCCACCGAAGCGCGCCCGTGGCGGTGCTGGAGCGGGCGGCGGTGGCCGGTGACGATCTCGTCAAACTGCTGCACGCCGTGCACGCGTCCGCGAACGTCGCCGAGGCCGCCATCGTCTCGACCTGCAACCGGGTCGAGATCTACGCGGTCGTGGAGAAGTTCCACGGCGGCGTCTCGGCGATCTCGGAGCTGCTGGCCCTGCACTCCGGCGTCCCGCTGGACGACCTGTCGCGGCACCTGTACGTCCACTACGAGGAGCGGGCCGTCCAGCACGTGTTCGCGGTGGCGTGCGGGCTGGAGTCGATGGTCGTCGGCGAGGGGCAGATCCTCGGGCAGATCCGGCAGGCGTTCCGGCTGGCCCAGGAGGAGGGCACGCTCGGCCGTGACCTGCACGACGTCCTGCAGCAGTCGCTGCGGGTGGGCAAGCGCGCGCACCACGAGACCGGGATCGACAAGGCCGGCGCTTCGCTGGTCAGCGTCGGCCTGGACGTCGCGGTCCGGCATCTCGGCCCGCTGGAGGACGTCCGGGCGCTGGTGGTCGGCGCCGGCTCGATGAGCTCGCTGGCCGCCGCCACGCTGAGCCGCGCGGGAGCGCGCGAGGTGGTGATCGCCAACCGGACCCCCGCGCGAGCGCAGCGCCTTGCGGAGTCGCTGGACGTCCCCTCCCGCGCGATCGGGCTGGCGGAGCTGGACGCGGCCCTCGCCGAGGCCGACCTCGTGGTGTCGTGCACCGGCGCCGCCGGCCTGGTGATCACTGCCGAGCAGCTCGCGGCGCAGGGGATCGGGGCCGACGGACGGCGCCGCTTCCTCCTCGACCTGGCGCTGCCCCACGACGTGGACCGCGCCGTCCGCGACCTGCCCGGCGTCGGGCTGGCGGGCCTGGACGACCTGCGCACCGCGCAGGAGGCGGCCGAGGCCATCGGCCCGGAGGCGGTCGAGGCCGCGCGGCGGATCGTGTGCGCCGAGGTCGAGGCGTTCCTCAGCGCCGCCCGCGCCGCCGCCGTCGCGCCGACCGTCGTCGCGCTGCGCAGCAAGGCCGCCGAGGTCGTGGACGCCGAGCTGGCCCGGCTGAGCGGGCGGGTGCCCGAGATGGACGTCCGGGCCCGCAAGGAGATCGAGCAGACTGTGCGGCGCGTGGTGGACAAGCTGCTCCACGCGCCGACCGTCCGGGTCAAGGAGCTGGCGGCGGCGCCGGGCGGCGACTCCTACGCCGACGCGCTGCGCGAGCTGTTCGACCTGGACCCGAAGGCCCCCGAGGCGGTGGCGCGCGCGGACATCCGCGAGGCCGACGTCCCCGAGGCGGCCGTCCCCCGGCTCGACGGCCGGGACCCGAACCAGGAATGCGCCGAGGCCGACTGCGTCAGCCCGGCGTCCGCGCCGGGCCGGGACGCGCTGTCCGAGGCGGTGTCCGATGCCGTGTCCGAGGTCGTGGCCGACGCCGTGTCGGACGCGATGTCGGACGGCGTGAACGCCGAGACGGTTAACGCGCAGGCCGCGAGCGTGCGGGCGGTCAGCGCCCGGGACGCCGTCCCGGCGCACGAAGGAGACGAGACGTGAGTACGGGGAGCAGGGGCCCGCTTCGGCTGGGCACCCGGAAGAGCCTGATGGCGACGACCCAGTCGCAGGGCGTCGCCGACACGTTGTCCGAGCTCACGGGGCATGCCGTCGAGCTGGTCGGGGTAACGACGCAGGGTGATGTGTCCAAGGCCCTGCTCGCCCAGATCGGCGGGACGGGCGTGTTCGTCAACGCGCTCCGCGACAAGGTGCTGTCCGGCGAGGTGGACTTCGCGGTGCACTCGCTGAAGGACCTGCCGACGTCCGAGACGCCCGGGATCGTCCTCGCGGCCACCCCGGCCCGCGACGACCCGCGCGACGCCCTGTGCGGCCCCTCGAAACTCGCCGACCTGCCGCGCGGCGCTCGGATCGGCACCGGCTCGCCGCGCCGCGTCGCGCAGCTGCGCGCCCTCCGCCCGGACCTGGAGATCGTCCCGATCCGCGGCAACGCCGACACCCGGCTCCGCAAGGTCGGCGACGGCGAGCTCGACGCGGTGGTGCTCGCGCACGCGGGCCTCAAGCGGATCGGCCGGCTGGACGCGGTCGGCGAGGTCTTCGACCCGGACCAGATGCTGCCCGCCCCCGGGCAGGGCGCGCTCGCGCTCGAATGCCGCGCCGACCGCGACGACCTCCGCGAACTGCTTGGAACGGTCGACGACGCCGCGACCCGGCGCGCCGTCACCGCCGAGCGGACGGTCCTGGCGGTGCTGGAGGCGGGCTGCTCCGCGCCCGTGGGAACATACGCTGCCGAAGTAGATGAAAGGCTGCATCTGACGGCGACCGTCGCGGCATACGACGGCAGCAGGCAGGTGCGGCTGTCCGCAAGCGGCCACCCGGATGACGCCGAGCGGCTCGGACGCGACCTCGCGGCCCGGCTTCTCGCGCAGGGGGCCGACCAGTTGATGGGGGAGCGCGAGTGAGCCCCGCCGCGAAGAGCACCACGAAGAGCACGGCCGCGACGGACGCCGCGGCCGACGAGAGCGTGGTCGAGAACACCGCCGCCGACAAGACCGCCGCCGACAAGAACACGACCACCGGGAAGACCTCGACGACCGGCAAGACCGCGAAGCCCGCGAAGAGCACGGCCTCCGCATCCGCCGCCCCGCACCGGACGGCCGGCCCGGGGACGGTCGCGTTCGTCGGCATGGGGCCCGGCGACCCCGACCTGCTGACCCTGCGCGCCGCCGCCGAGCTGGAGCGCGCCGACACCGTCGTCGTGAGCCGCGCGCACTGCCCGCCCGGGATCCTGACCCACTGCCGTCCGGACGCCGAGATCCTCGACACGGCCGACGCCGACCCGGTGAAGCTTGCCGCGCGGGCCGCGAAGGCGGGCCGCCGGGTCGTCCGGCTGTTCCGCGGCGACCCGGGGCTGGCCTGCCACTACGCCGTCGAGGGCGGTGCCCTGGCCAAGGCCGGCGTCCCGTTCGAGGTGGTGCCCGGCGTCTCCTCCGTGACGGCCGTGCCCGGGTACGCGGGAATCCCGCTGACCGACGACGCGACCCGCGAGGTCCGCGTCATCGACGCCTCCGAGGGCGGCGTCGACTGGGAGCGGTTCGCCGCCCCGGACACCACCCTCGTCATCCTCGGGGCCGAGGGCGCGGTCGCCGAGGTCGCCAAGGGCCTGGTGGCGGCGGGACGTCCCGACTCCACCCCGGCCGCGATGACCAGCCTCGGCACCACCACCGAGCAGGAGACCGTCGTCTCGACGCTCGCCAGGCTCGCGCCCGACACCAAGGGCATGGAGACCCCGGGCCTGATCGTCGTCGGCGACGTGGTGAACTGGCGCGACAAGCTGTCCTGGTTCGAGACCAAGCCGCTGTTCGGCTGGCGGGTCCTCGTGCCGCGCACCAAGGAGCAGGCCGCGTCGCTGTCGGACCAGCTCCGCGGGTACGGGGCCGTCCCGGACGAGGTCCCGACGATCTCGGTCGAGCCGCCGCGCACCCCGCAGCAGATGGACCGGGCCGTGAAGGGCCTTGTCACCGGCCGCTACGAGTGGGTGGTGTTCACCTCCACGAACGCGGTGAAGGCGGTCCGGGAGAAGTTCACCGACTACGGCCTCGACGCCCGCGCGTTCGCCGGCCTGAAGGTCGCCGCCGTCGGGGAGCAGACCGCCGCCGCGCTGGTCGAGTTCGGCGTCGTCCCCGACCTGACCCCGTCCGGCGAGCAGTCCGGCGAGGGCCTCGCCCGGGAGTGGCCGCCCTACGACGAGGACCTCGACCCCATCAACCGGGTCCTGCTGCCGCGCGCCGACATCGCCACCGACGTGCTCATCGCCAGGCTGACCGAGCTCGGCTGGGAGTGCGAGGACGTGACCGCCTACCGGACCGTCCGGGCCGCGCCGCCGCCCGCGCCGATCCGCGAGGCGATCAAGGGCGGCGGGTTCGACGCCGTGCTGTTCACCTCGTCCTCCACGGTGAAGAACCTGATCGGCATCGCCGGCAAGCCCCACAACGTGACCGTGATCGCGGTGATCGGCCCGCAGACGGCCAAGACGGCCGAGGAGTACGGGCTGCGGGTCGACGTCATGGCCGAGAAGCCGTCGGTGTCGGCCCTCGCGGAGGCGCTGGCGGAGTACGGTGCCAAGCGGAGGGCGGCCCAGATCGAGGCGGGGGACCCGCTCCGCAAGCCCAGCCAGATGCGCCGGGGCGCCCGGCGCCGGAAGTAGACCCGCACCCGGAAAACCGAGGGATCATGTCTGCACAGTTCCCCGTCGCCCGCCCGCGACGGCTGCGGCGCACGCCCGCGATGCGGCGGCTCGTCGCCGAGACCCGGCTCAGCCCCGCCGACCTGGTGCTGCCCGTCTTCGTCAAGGAGGGCATCTCCGAGCCGCAGCCGGTCGCGTCCATGCCGGGCGTCTTCCAGCACACCCGCGACAGCCTCCGCAAGGCCGCGCACGAGGCGGCCGAGGCCGGCGTCGGCGGCCTCATCCTGTTCGGCATCCCGGCCGAGAAGGACGGCACGGGCTCGGCCGCCGACGACCCGGACGGCATCGTCCAGCTCGCGCTGCGCGACCTGGCGTCCGACCTCGGCGACTCGACCGTGATCATGACCGACCTGTGCCTGGACGAGTACACCGACCACGGGCACTGCGGCATCCTCACCGAGTCCGGCGAGATCGACAACGACGCCACGCTGGAGCGGTACGCCTCGATCGCCGTGGCGCAGGCCGAGGCGGGCGCGGCGGTCGTCGGCCCGTCCGGGATGATGGACGGCCAGGTCGGCGCGATCCGCGAGGCCCTCGACGGCGCCGGACACTCCGACACCGCGATCCTCGGCTACTCGATCAAGTACGCCTCCGCCTACTACGGCCCGTTCCGGGAGGCGGCCGAGTGCGCCCCGCGGTTCGGCGACCGGTCCACCCACCAGCAGGACCCGGCCAACGCCGACGAGTCGCTCCGCGAGGTCTTCCTCGACCTCGACGAGGGCGCCGACATGGTCATGGTCAAGCCCGCCGGCGCCTACCTCGACATCGTGCGCCGCGTCCGCGACGCGGTCGACGTCCCGGTGGTCGCCTACCAGGTGAGCGGCGAGTACGCGATGATCGAGGCCGCCGCGGAGAAGGGCTGGATCGACCGCGAGCGCACGATCATGGAGTCGCTGCTGTCGATCCGCCGCGCCGGCGCCGACATCGCCCTCACCTACTGGGCCACCGAGGTCGCCCGCCGGCTGGCCTAGATCATCGTCTAGCCCATCCGTCCCTCCGGTCCCTCCGCCCTCTAGTCACTTAGGGTTGTTTTCCCGGGGTTGCCGTGTCCGGCGTTCACCCCGGCGGGCATCATCGTTAACCAGGAACCCACGTGCGACCTTGGGTAATGGGGGGCGGAGATGCTGGCGGTCTCGGGGAGCAAGAAGCAGCGGGCGGCGCGCGACCGGATGGCCGCGGCCGCGCGGGAGTACGCCGACCTGGGCTGGCCCTGCTTCCCCGGAGCCCATCCCCCGGCCGGCGGTGACCGGGCGTGTTCGTGCGACCGGATCGGCTGTCCCGACCCCGGTGCGCACCCGGTGTCGGCCGCCTGGGCGCACCAGGCCAGCGTCGACGCGGGCACGATCGAACGCTGGTGGGACGAGCGGCCGCAGGCGAACATCATCTTGCCGACGGGCCGGGTGTTCGACGTGTTCGACGTACCGGCCGCGGCCGGGACCATCGCCCTCGACCGGATCGAGCGGGAACACCTTCCCGTCGGTCCGGTCGCGTCGTTCGGGGGCGACCGGCACCTGTTCTTCGTCGCCACGCGCGGCGCGCCCGTCGACGAGGACGAGTGGTGGTCCTGCCACCTCGACTGCTCCCCGGAGGACGTCGCCGAGACGCCCGGGATGCGCTGGCACTGCCGTGACAGCTATGTCGTAGCGCCGCCGTCCATCCTGCCGCACGGGCGCGAGGCGTCCTGGCTGCGCCCACCGTCCCGCGACCCGCTCCCCGACCCCCTCCGCCTCCTGGAAGTCCTCTCAGACGCCTGCGAGGACGCCTTGCTTTAGCAGTCCCGGCCCACTTCGCTCGCCTGGCGGCTGTGTTAATGCAGTCCCGGCCCACGTAGCTCGCCTGGCGGCTCGCTACGTGACCGGGCCTGGGCGAACGCGGCATCGCTTCGCGATCTGCCCGGTTCCGCTCGCCTCCGGCTTCGCTCCACCGGGCAGGTCACGCGTTCGCGCGCGACCCTAGCCAGGCGGGCCCGGCCTTCAGCGGGTGCGGCTCTCCGCCGGGTGCGGCCCTTACGGGCTGCGGGCCGCTCCGGCGGGCGTTCGGCTCGGTCCGGTCAGTGGGGGGCCTTGATGGGGGGCTTGCGGGTCCAGCCGCTGAAGGAGCCGCGCTGCATCTCGTTGCGGCCCTTCTCGGGGCCGGCGCGCACCCAGAACTTCACGGGGCGGAAGTCGGCGTCGAGCTTGACGGCGAACGCGATCTGCTGCGCGCCCGTCGCCTGCGCCATCTGCGCGTACAGGGGGCCGACGCCCGGGGCCTCCGTCAGCTTCGCGGCAGGGGCCTCGCCCTCATAGATCGCTCCAGACTTGGAGAGCCTGGTCGCCGACCGCATCAGCGCCGTCAGGCTCGCGACCGAGCCGCCCATGCGCACCTGGTCGGCGACGGCCGGGTAGCCGCGCCCGCCGAGCGGCGACGCCCGCCACTTCTTGCCCGCCCGGACGTACAGCCGGTCCTGGACGATGACGGCCCGCACCGGCTTGCGGGACGCGCCCGCCCCAGCCAGCGTGAGGGTGTAGGACGGGTTCCCGCCCTGGACCACCATCGTCCCCTTGCCGGTGGCCGCGAAGCCGCAGCAGCCGGTCTGCCGGTAGCTGAACGCGGCGCCGGGCGTCTTGGCGACGGCCTGGTCGATGCGGGCGACGAGCGGCGCGGGGTCGACGCCGCCGACCGGCAGCGTCGGCTGCGGGCTGCTGCTCTGCGCGGGCGTCGGCTCGGGCGGCTCCTTGTCACCGCTCAGCGACGTGCCGCCCTTGAACAGGACCGCCGCGCCCGCCCCGGCGGCGGCGACCACCACGGCGACGGCGGCGACCACCCAGCGCGTCCGGGACCGGCCGCCCCCCTGCGCGCCCGCGACGACCGGGGTGCGGCCGCTGCTGCGGGACGGCTTCGGCTTCGGCGGCTCGGGCTGTTGCGCGGCCTGCGCGGCGAGCTCGGTGAGGCGGCCGCGGCCCTGCGCCTCCCAGGACGGCCCGTAAGCGGAGACGGCCGCGTCCTCCAGCGCGCCGAGGAAGTCGGCGGCCGACTTCGGGCGCTCCTCCGGCTCCTTGGCCAGGCCCTGGTGGATCAGGTCGCGCAGCGGCCCCGGCACCTCCTCGGCCGGGATCGGCGCCTCGCGGTGCTGGCGCGCCATGTTGCGGCCCGCGTACGGGGGCCGTCCGGTGAGGCACTCGTAGAAGATCGCGGTGGCGGCGTACAGGTCGGTGGCGACCGTTGCCGGTTCGCCGTCCCACAGTTCGGGCGCCGCGTACTGCGGGGCCTGCTGCGCCTCGGTGCCCGCGGGCGCCGTCGCGAAGTCGGTGAGCCGGGCGTTGCCCTCGCCGTCGACCAGGATGTTCGCCGGGCGCATCGCGCCGTGGACGAGGTCGTGCTCGTGCGCGACGGCGAGGCCGAGGAGCATCCCGCCCAGCATCGACAGCGCCGCGAGGGGGCCGCTCGGGCCCTGCGCGGCGATCATGCGCCGCAGGCTCACCCCCTCGACGTACTGCATCACGAGCGCGGCGCCGTCGGCGGTCTCCACGAAGTCGTAGAGGTCGACCACGTTCGGGTCTTCCAGCTGGGACAGGCCCCGTGCCGCCACGCGGAAGCGCGCGAGAAACGCCTCGTCGGCGCCGAGCGCCGTGTCGAGGTATTTGATCGCGACCCGCGTGCCGGTCATGTCGTCGACCGCCAGCACCACCCGGCCCGAGGCTCCGCCGCCCAGTTCGCGTTCGTGGGTGAAGCCCGGGACCGTCCAGCCGTTGACCACGGTAGAAGCCATCCCTCCGATGTCGTCACTTGGTGGAATATCGGCCCATACGCCGCCGGGTCAAGGCAAGTCGCCGAACTGCAACTGAGAGACTGCAACCGTGACTGACTTCGATCGCTCCCGGCAGTTGTTCGACCGTTCCGCCGCCGTTGTCCCCGGCGGCGTCAACTCTCCGGTCCGCGCCTTCGGCGCCGTTGGCGGAACGCCCCGTTTCATGGCGTCCGGGCGTGGTCCGTACCTTACCGACGTCGACGGCAATACCTATGTCGATCTGGTGTGTTCGTGGGGTCCGATGATCCTCGGGCACGCGCACCCGGCCGTCGTGGAGGCGGTGCGGGACGCGGCCGGGCGCGGGACGTCCTACGGCGCGCCCACGCAGGGCGAGGTGGAGCTCGCCGAGGAGATCGTCTCCCGCACCCCGGCCGAGAAGGTCCGGCTGGTCAACTCGGGGACCGAGGCGACGATGTCGGCGATCCGGCTGGCCCGCGGGTTCACCGGCCGCACCAAGATCATGAAGTTCGCGGGCTGCTACCACGGGCACGTGGACTCGCTGCTCGCCGCGGCGGGCTCCGGCGTCGCCACGTTCGGGCTCCCCGACACGCCGGGCGTGACCGGCGCGACCACCGCCGACACGCTGATCCTGCCCTACAACGACGTCGCGGCCGTGGAGACGGCCTTCCACGACCACGGCAACGACATCGCCTGCGTGATCACCGAGGCCGTGCCGTGCAACATGGGCGTGGTCCCGCCGCTGGCCGGGTTCAACGCGCTGCTGAAGCGGCTGTGCGAGCGGTACGGCGCGCTGCTGGTGCTCGACGAGGTGCTCACCGGGTTCCGGGCGTCGCGGTCCGGGTGGTTCGGGGTCGAGGGCGTCCCCGGCGACCTGATGACGTTCGGCAAGGTGATGGGCGGCGGGCTGCCCGCCGCCGCGTTCGGCGGGCGCGCCGACGTCATGGACCACCTCGCCCCGGCCGGGCCCGTCTACCAGGCCGGCACCCTGTCGGGGAACCCGCTCGCCACCGCCGCCGGGCTCGCCACGCTGCGGCACGCCACGGACGAGGTGTACGCCGCGATCGACCGCTCGGCGCGGATCGTGTCGACGGCCGCGTCCGAGGCGCTGGAGCGCGAGGGCGTCCCGCACACGCTGCAGAACGCGAGCAACCTCTTCTCGATCTTCTTCACGGACGGGGCGGTGGGCGACTTCGCCGCCGCGCAGCGGCAGGACTCCAAGGCCTACGCCGCCTTCTTCCACGCCGCGCTGGAGCGCGGCGTGTACCTGCCCCCGTCCGCGTACGAGGTGTGGTTCCTGTCGGCCGCGCACGACGACGAGGCGCTGGAACGCGTCCTGGAGGCCCTCCCGCACGCCGCCCGCGCCGCGGCCCGAGCGGCGGCTTCCTAGAACGGCGGCTTCCTAGAACGGCAGGGCGCGGAGCGCTCTCAGGGCGGCGACGACCGATTCGGGACGCGGTGCGTGCAGGGGTGCGCGCACCGCGGGGTCGTCGATCAGCCCCTCGTCGGCGAGGCAGGCCTTCAGGACGGCCGGGGACGGCTCGCTGAACAGCGCCTCCGCCATCGGGAGCAGGGCGTTGTGGAACGTCAGCGCCCGCGCCGCGTTCCCCTCCCGCGTGGCCCGCGCCATGGCGGCGTAGGCGGCCGGCGCGAGGCACGCGCAGGCGGCGACGCCGCCCGCCGCGCCGAGTTGGAGCATGGGATAGATGTAGGCGTCGTCCCCGGACAGGATCGCCTTGCCCGGGTTGGCCGCCAGCACGGCCAGAGTGTCCTGGTCGATCGCGCCCGCGCAGTGCTTCATGCCGACGACGCAGTCGAGCGCGAGGATCTCCAGAAGCGCGCCGGCGGACAGCGGCTTCGCCGTCCGGTACGGCACGTTGTAGGGGATCAGCGGGACGTCCACGGCAGCGCCGACGGCGGCGAAGTGGTCGATGACCCCCTCCTCCGACGGCCGCAGGTAGTACGGGACGACGACGAGCAGCGCGTCGGCGAGCGGGGCGCGTTCGCGGGCCTGCCGGATCGAGTCCTCGGTGCCCATCGTCCCGGCGCCCACCGTCAGGGGCGTCCCGTGCTCGATCGAGACGGCGCGGCACACCTCCAGCACCGTCCGCTGCTCGGCGGCGCTCAGCAGCGCGGCCTCGCCGGTGGTGCCCAGCGCCACCAGGCCGGCGGCGCCGTTCTCCAGGCAGTGGCGGGCGAGGCGTTCGAGGGACTTGGCGTCCACCTCGCCGGAGCGGGTGAACGGCGTGACGAGCGACGCGTGGATTCCGTGCATGGGTCTCACCTCGTTCGGGCCGGCCGGGCGGCCGGAGCGGGGGATGCGGACGGCGCGGCCGCTTCGACCGGCGCGGCCGCTTCGACCGGCGCGGCCGCTTCGACCGGCGCGGCCGCTTCGACCGGCGCGGGCGGTTCGGCCGACACGGCGGGCGCGGGCGGGACGGGCAGGCCGCGGCCGCGGAGCCGGATGCTGCCGGCCGCGACCCCCGCGATGATCAGTGCGGCGCCGGCGAGCCGCGTCCCGTCCACGTGCTCGTCCAGCAGCAGGGCCGCCGAGACGAGCCCGAACGGCGGGACGAGCAGCGAGTACATGGCGACGGTGCCGACCTCGTACCGGCGGATCAGCCACGCCCATCCGCCGAAGCAGAACAGCGTGGCGACATAGGCGATGAACGCGATCGAGGCCACCCCGGCGAGCGAGAGGTTCCGCGCCGCCTCCGGCACAGCCCCCGGCCCCTCGAAGACCAGCGACAGGGCGAGCAGGGGGAGGGGCGGCACCAGCGACATCCACACCATGAACGCGAACGCGTCGACCGGCTCCTCGGTGGACTGGTTCATCCCCCGCATCGCGACGTTCGCCAGCCCCCAGGCGGCCGCGCCGGCGAGGCAGACCAGGAACGCCCCCACCGGGCTCCCGCCCTCGCCCTGCGCGACGCCGAGCAGCGTGACGCCGCTGAACGCGACGACCATCCCGGCGACCTGCCGGCCGCCGACGCGCTCGCCCAGCAGCAGGCCCGCGAACAGCGCGGTGAAGATCGCCTGCACCTGGAGCACGACCGATGCCTGGCCGGCGGGCATGCCCATGCTCATGCCGAGGAACAGCAGGCCGAACTGCCCCACGCCGAGCGGGACGCCGACCAGGACGAACCAGCGGGCGGCGACCGGCGGGCGGCGGACGAGGAAGACCGCGGGCACCGCCGCGGCCGTGAACCGCAGCGCGGCCATCAGCAGCGGCGGAAAGTCCTCCAGCGCGACTTTGATGGGCACGAAGTTGAAACCCCAGAGGGCGGCGATCAAAGTGGCCAGCAGGACGTGGCGCGATTTCATGCCTCGATCGTGAGGAAACACTCGCTTTAGGACAAGCGAGAACTTCTTGACACCTCGTTTTAGTATTGCTTCATGCTTGATCTGGAACGGCTGCGCGCTCTGCACTCGGTCGCGACCTACGGGTCGGTCAGCGCCGCCGCGGACGTCCTCCACGTCACCACGTCCGCGGTGTCCCAGCAGCTCGCCAAGCTGGAGCGCGAGACAGGCCAGAAGCTCCTCGAACGCAACGGCCGCGGCGTCCGCCTCACCGACGCCGCCGAACTCCTCGTAGCGCACGCCGAGCGGATCCTGTCGCTCGTCGAGCAGGCGCAGGCCGACCTGGAGGCGCACCGCGGCTCCGTCGTCGGCCAGCTCACCGTCGCCGCGTTCCCCACCGCGATCCGCGGGCTGATGCCCGCCGCCCTGAGCGCCCTGCGCGCCGACCACCCCGAGCTGCGCGTCCTGCTCCGCGAGGAGGACCCCATGCGCAGCATGCCGCTCGTCCTGCGCGGCGACTTCGACATGGCGGTCGTCCAGGACTGGAACAACGAGCCGCTCCCGCTGCCCGAGGGCCTGCACAAGGGCGTCATCTGCGAGGACGTCGCCGACGTGGCGCTGCCCGCGGACCACGACCTCGCCGGCCGCGACACGGTCGACCTCAAGGAGCTCGCCGGGGACACCTGGATCAGCTCCTCGCCCGACAGCATCTGCTGCGACTGGCTGCTGCGCACGCTGCGCGCCATCGACAGCGAACCCAAGATCGACCACATGGCCTACGAGTTCGCCACCCAGCTCTCCCTGGTCGCCGCCGGGCTCGGCAACGTCATCCTGCCCCGCCTCGGCCGCTGCGACGTCCCGCCCGGCGTCGCGATCGTCCCGCTGTCGGCCCCGCTGTCGCGCCGCGTCTACGCCGTCTGGCGCGAGGAGGCCGCCCGCCGTCCCGCGATCCGCGCCGCCGTCACCGCCCTGCGCACGGCCGTCGCGGCCGACGCCCCCACCGACGTCCCCGCCCCGGCCTGACCTGCCTGGCACCCGCCCCGGGTCGTCGCGCGCGAACTTGTTCGGTAGGTTCTCGCGATCATGGAAGGCGAGTGGCGGGACGGCGCGGAGCAGGCCGGTGAGCGGTGGGCCGGTGAGTGGCGGGTCGGCGGGTACACCGAGGTGCGCGAGCTGGGCGCGGGCGCCCAGGGGCGGGTCGTGCTCGCCCGGGACGACGCGTCCGGCACCCCGGTGGCGATCAAGTACCTGGCGGTGCGGGCGGACGAGGCCGACCGGGAGCGGCTCCGCCATGAGGCGCTCATGCTCGGCCGCGCGAACAGCCCGCACGTGGCGCGGCTCTTCCGGCTCGTCGAGGGGCCGGGCACCGCCGCGATCGTGATGGAGGCCGTCGACGGCGTCTCCCTCAAGGAGGTGCTGGCGCGGTACGGCGCGCTCGGCCCGGAGGCGGCGCTGGCCGTCCTCAAGGGCTCGCTGCTGGGGCTGGCGGCCGCACACGCGGTCGGCGTCGTCCACCGCGACTACAAGCCCGCCAACGTCGTCGTCCCGGCGGACGGGCGGAGCCGCCTCGTCGACTTCGGCATCGCCACCCCCGCCGGGGAGGAGGCGGGCGGCGCCGGGACCCCGTACTACATGGCGCCGGAGCAGTGGAGCAGGCACGTCGCCACGCCCAGGACCGACGTGTACGCCGCGACCTGCGTTTTCGTGGAGTGCGTGACCGGGCGGCGGCCCTACACGGGTGCCCGTGCCGAGCTGATGCGGGCCCACCTGACCGGAGAGATCCCCGTCGACGCCGTGCCCGAGGCGCTGCGGCCGCTCGTCCTGAAGGGCATGGCCAAGGCGCCGGAGGAGCGTCCGGCCGGGGCCGCCGCGTTCGTGGACGACCTGGAGCGCACCGCCCAGGCCGCCTACGGCCGGGACTGGGAGGCCCGGGGCGTGCACGCCCTGTCCGCGGGCGCCGTCGCGCTCGCCGCGCTGTTCCCGCTCGCCGCTTGGCTGATGCCGGGCGCGGCGTCCGCCGCCGGCGCCGCCGCCGCGGGGACGGGCGCTGCCGCCGGAGCCTCTGGAGTGTCCGGTGCCGGGACGGCGTCGGTCGCCGGGAAGGTCGCCGCGGGCTCGGCCGTCAAGGCGTTCCTCGGCAGCGGCGCGGGCCTCACCGCCGCCGCGGTCGGTACGGTCGTGGTCGTCGGGGCGGGCGCCGTCGCCGTCCAGCAGGTGACGAAGCAGGACCCCGCCCCGCGCCCCTCGGCGACCGCCAGGGTCGCGGCCACCGTCGCGGACGTGAGGCCCTGCGTCACGCGGGCGCCGGGTGCGGTGATCACACCGTCCGACGGGCCCGCGAAGGTGACGCTCCCCGCGCAGGTCAAGATGCCGAAGAACGCCGCCGTCTACCGCTCCGGGCAGGGGCTGCTGATCGGCCCGGCGGGCGCGGAGTGCGAGGCGTCGGTCGGCGCGAACGCGGGCGCCGCCTCGGTCGGGGACTTCGGGACGGCCCTGGTCGAGCAGAACTGGCAGGGCTCGGTCGGCGGCATCCGCATCCAGATGTGCACGTACTTCCCGGACTCCGCCCAGGCGCAGCGCGAACGCGCGCAGGGCAACGAATGCTCGTCCATCCTGTCGACGCGACAGGCCCTGGCGACGGGCGTGCCCGGCTACCAGGCGGTGCTCACCCGCGGCCCCGGCACCGACAACCTCCCGCCGTCGCCCGCCGTGAAGGCCGAGCTGGCCGTCCTGACACCGCGCGGCGTCGCCTGGCCGATCACCTGCACGGCCCCGGCCGCCCAGTCCGCCATCTGCGACGCCGCGCTCCTCTACTGGTTCACCCAGCGGCTGGAGGACGCCAAGGTCCCGAAGGCCGACCTCGACCGCGCCGCCAAGGCCATCTCCGACTTCGTCGCCTCCACCCGCATCTGACCCGCCCGACCGCCCCGTCTCACCCGCCGGGACAGGGGGGCGGGGCGGGCGGTGAACGCGGGTGATTCGAGCGCGGGTAATCTGGCGAGGCCATGACTGAGACCACGATCGTTCACCTCCTGCGGCACGGCGAGGTGCACAACCCCGAGGGAATCCTCTACGGGCGCCTGCCCGGCTACCGCCTGAGCGAGGACGGCGTCCTCATGGCGAAGGCCGCCGCCCGGTGGCTCGGCGACCGGGACGTCACCGCGCTGTTCTCCTCGCCGATGCAGCGGGCGCTGGAGACGGCCGCGCCGCTGGCCGACGCGTTCGGCCTGCCCGTCACGGTGGACGACCGCCTGATCGAGGCCGGCAACCACTTCGAGGGGCTCACCTTCGGGATCGGGACCGGCTCGCTGCGCCGCCCCGAGCACTGGCGCCACCTCGTCAACCCGTTCCGGCCGTCCTGGGGCGAGCCGTACAAGATGCTCGCCGCCCGGATGCGCGCCGCCGTCATCAGGGCCCGGGAGGCGGCGCGCGGCCACGAGGCCGTCTGCGTCAGCCACCAGCTGCCGATCTGGATCCTGCGGCTGCACGCCGAGCGCCGCAAGCTCTGGCACCACCCGGCGCGGCGGGAGTGCTCGCTCGCCAGCCTCACCAGCCTGACCTTCGAGGGCAGCCGGCTGGTGGAGGTCGCCTACCGCGAGCCCGCCGCCGGGATCGCGAAGGGCCCCAGTGTCGCGGGTGCCTGACCGCACCGCTAAGTTGTGTACTACATCTTGTAGTACTCAATATCCCGTGCCGCGCGTCTTCGCGGGACGTCCCGAACCGGGCGTCTCGCGCTGAACGACTGCACCGAACGCCTTGTACCGAAGCCCTGTAGGACCGAGGAGGGGCACGTGAACCCCCGCCGCATCTCGCCTTCCCGCGCCCCCTTCCGCGCGGGGGCCGCCGTCGCGCTCTGCGCGCTGCTCGCCGGCTGCGCCGGCACCGGCGCCGCCGACGGAGGGCCGGACGGCGGCGACAACCGCTTCATCTCCGGCGACGGCAACGTGACCGAGTACAAGGCGGCCGACCGCAAGGGCCTCCCCGCCGTCGGCGGCGAGCAGCTCGACGGCAAGGCCTTCAAGCTCGCCGACCTCAAGGGCAAGGTCGTCGTCGTCAACTTCTGGGCGTCCTGGTGCGCGCCCTGCCGCGGCGAGGCACCGTCCCTCCAGCAGGTCTACGACGAGAAGAAGGCGCAGGGCGTGGAGTTCCTCGGCGTCAACTTCAAGGACGCCAAGCCCAACGCGCAGGCGTTCGAGCGCAAGTTCAAGGTCACCTACCCCAGCCTCTTCGACGCCGACGGCCGCGTGACGCTGGCGTTCCGGGACGTCCCGCCGAGCGCGATCCCGAGCACGCTCGTGCTGGACCGGCAGGGCCGCGTCGCCGCCCGCATCATCGGCGCGACGACCTACACCAAGCTGAACCCCCTGGTCGGCAAGGTCCTCGCGGAGAAGTGAGCTCCCTGGACGAGACGGTCGTGAGCGGGTCGTTGGTGGCGGCGGCGCCGCTGGCGGCCCTCGCCGGGCTCGTCTCGTTCGCCTCGCCATGCGTCCTGCCACTGGTCCCGGGCTACCTGTCGTACGTGACGGGGATGAGCGGCGTCGACCTCGCCGAGCAGCGGCGCGGGCGGCTCCTCGCCGGGGTCCTGCTGTTCGTCGCGGGCTTCAGCGCGGTCTTCGTCAGCTACGGGGCGGTCTTCGGCGGGCTCGGCCGGTGGCTGCTGGAGTACCAGGACACGATCACCCGCGTCCTCGGCATCATCACGATCGTGTTCGGGCTCGCGTTCATGGGCTTCGTCCCCGGCCTGCAGCGGACGGTGAAGTCGGGGCGCCTCCCGGCTGCCGGGCTCGCCGGGGCGCCGCTCCTCGGCGTCCTGTTCGGATTGGGCTGGACGCCGTGCATCGGCCCGACGCTCGGCGCGGTGCAGGGCCTCGCGATCACCGAGGCCAGCGCCTGGCGCGGCGCGCTGCTGTCGCTGGCGTACTGCGCGGGCCTGGGCCTGCCGTTCGTGGCCACCGCGATCGCCTACCGTAGGGCACTCGGCGCGTTCGGCGCCGTGAAGCGCCACTACCCCCTGGTCATGCGGATCGGCGGGGGGATGCTCGTCCTCATCGGGGTGCTGCTCGTGAGCGGCCTGTGGGGTGACCTGACCATCGAGCTGAGGTCGTGGATCAGCGGCTTCGAACCGGTGATTTGAGATGACTGACACGGACCACGTCGACACCGACACCGACCACGCCGGCACGGACCAGGCCGAGGACAGGGCCGAGGAGACCGGCACCGAGGCGCCCGCCGCGCGGCAGGCGCCGGAGGAGGTGCCGCGCCCCTCCGGCATCGGGCCGCTCGGATGGCTGCGGTGGGGCTGGCGGCAGCTCACCACCATGCGGACCGCCCTGATCCTGCTGTTCCTGGTGGCGCTCGGCGCGGTGCCCGGCTCGATCCTGCCGCAGCGCGGCCAGGCGCCCGAGAAGGTCGCCGCCTACCTGGACAAGCACGAGACGCTCGGGCCCTGGCTCGACAAGTTCTCGATGTTCGACGTGTTCGCGGCGCCCTGGTTCGCGGCCATCTACATCCTGCTGTTCGTCTCGCTCGCCGGCTGCGTGATCCCGCGCGCCGTCAAGCACTACAGGTCGATGCGGGCGCGCCCGCCCGCGGCGCCCCGCAACCTCGCGAAGCTGCCGCAGTCGGCGACGTACGAGACCGACGCCTCCCCCGAGGAGGTGCTCGCCGAGGCGCGCACGGCGCTGCGCGAGCGCCGCTTCCGGGTGGACGTCTCCGGCGGCGCCGCGTCCGCCGAGAAGGGCTACCTGGGCGAGACGGGCAACCTGCTCTTCCACCTCGCGCTGCTGGCGCTGCTGTTCGCGCTCGGACTCGGCAACCTGTTCGGCTACCGGGGCAACGTCCTGCTGACCGAGGGCAAGACGTTCGCGAACTCGCTCGGCCTCTACGACCAGTTCCAGCCGGGACGCGCGTTCACCGGCGGCGAGCTTGCCCCGTTCACGCTCACGCTGGACGACTTCAAGGCCGAGTACGAGACCAAGGGCGACAAGCGGGGCCAGGCCACCGCGTTCAACGCGAAGATCCACTACCGGTCGAGCCCGGACGCCCGGAACAAGCCCTACGACCTGCAGATCAACCATCCGCTCAAGGTCGGCGGCGCGAAGGTGTACCTGCTCGGCCACGGGTACGCGCCGGTGTTCACCGTCCGGGACGCCAAGGGCAACGTCGCCTTCCAGGACTCGGTCCCGTTCCTGGAGATGGAGCCGCGGAACCTCACCTCCGAGGGCGTCATCAAGGTCCCCGACGCCGAGCCCGACCAGCTCGCCTTCTACGCCATCCTGTGGCCGACCGCCGTGGCGAGCGAGGACGGCAAGCAGATCGTCTCGGCGTTCCCCGCGCCGATCCGGCCGGTCGTCACCATCACCGCGTTCAAGGGCGACCTCGGCCTGGACTCCGGCAGCCCCCAGTCGGTCTACAAGCTGGAGGGCCTCGGCAAGACGCTCCAGCCGATCAAGGGCGGCCAGAAGCTGCTGGAGCCGGGGGAGACCTTCAAGCTCCCCGGCGACGCGGGCACGGTCACCTTCGACGGGCTCAAGGAGTGGACGAGCCTGTCGGTCAACCGCGACCCCGGCCGCATCCCCGCGCTGATCGCCGCGGTCCTCGCGGTGCTCGGCGTGGCGACCTCGTTCATGGTCCGCCGCCGCAGGGTGTGGGTCCGTGCGAGCGCCGGAGAGGGCGGGCGTACGGTTGTGGAGGTCGGCGGTCTCACGCTGGGGAACCCGACCTCGGAGTTCGACGACATCGTGACCGCGCTGCGCGGTCCGCAGGACGGGCCCGCATCCGAGCCCGGCGAGACCGACCCCGCCGCCGACGGCCCCTCGGGTGCGGCGACCGAACCGAAGGAGTGACGAGGTGAGCCACGCCGACCTCGCGAACCTGAGCGACAAGCTCATGCTGACCACCGTGGTGATGTACATCATCGCGCTGGTCGCCTACGCCGCCGACATGGGCTTCGGCCGCCGCCGCGCGGTGGCCGCCGGCCCGGCGGAGAACTCGGCGGAGAGCACGGCGAAGGCCGAGGCGAAGGTGCTGGTGGGCACCGCCGGAGCCGAGACCGCGGGCGGAGCCGGGTCCGGCGAGGCCGCGGCGGACGGCGCCGCCCCCGGCACGGACGCCGACGACGGGGCCGAGCGCCCCCAGGTCGACTGGATCCGGCTCGCCGTCCTGCTGAACGTGCTCGGCTGGGGCGCGCACCTCGGCGTCCTCGTGACCCGCGGGCTCGCCGCCAACCGGTGGCCGTGGGGGAACATGTACGAGTTCCTCACCGCCATCGCGTTCGCGGCGGTCACCGCGTTCATGGTCGTCATGTTCCGCTACCGGGCGCGCTTCCTCGGCGCGTTCGTCATGGCCGCCGCGGTCATCGCGCTCGGCGTCGCCAACATCTGGCTGTACGACTCGGTGGGCCCGGTCAGCCCGGCGCTGAACTCCTACTGGATCGCCATCCACGTGACCGCGGCGATCATCGCGACCGGCGCGTTCACCGTCGCGGGCGCCGCGACCGTCCTTTACCTGGTGAAGGAGCGGGCGGAGTCGCGCGGCGGGGTGGCGGACGGCGGCGTGCTGTCGCGCCTGCCGTCGGTGGAGTCCCTCGACCGGCTCTCGATGCGGGTCACGATGTTCGCCTTCCCGATCTGGACGGCCGCGATCATCATGGGCGCCATCTGGGCCGACCAGGCGTGGGGCCGCTACTGGGGTTGGGACCCCAAGGAGATCTGGTCCTTCGTCACCTGGGTCATCTACGCGGCCTACCTGCACGCCCGCGCCACCGCCGGCTGGAAGGGCCGCAAGGCGGCGATCCTGTCGCTGGTCGCGTTCGCCGCGCTCCTCTTCAACTTCTTCGGCGTGAACTACATGTTCTCCGGCCTGCACTCCTACGCCTGACGGCGGCGGTCCGCCACGGTCCCGTGACTCCCTGGGATGACGGGGAGTCGGCTTCCGGCTTACCCTTCCTTCGGGAGCCCGGTCCGGCGGCGGACGCCGCCCGATACCCCCGCGGGTCCCGCTGACAGAGGAGCCCGATGCGCTTCAAAGGCGTGCACCGCAAGCCCCGGGAGACGTTCCGCGGCGGACGGTTCCGCGCGGACGCGGCCGGCGACCCGCCCGGCGACGAGGTCGCCTACGCGCCGTCCCCGCCCGACTCGGGGCAGGTGCGGCCGCGCAGCAACCAGCCGCGCGACCGCTTCGGCCGGTTCCGCAAGGCGGGCCGCGACGACGACTACGCGCTCGGGCCGGAGCGCCCGGAGGCCGGGCCCGTCGACACGGCGGGCGGCCTGCGCGGGATGACCGGCCGGCTCGGGCGGCGCGGGCACGGCAGGCCGCGGTCGGGCGACTACTCCTGGAGCGACTTCGAGCTGGAGGACGAGCGGCCGCGCGTGGAGCCCCACCCGCCGGGCATGCCGCACGCCGCCGACGGGCGCCGCGACTGCGGCGTGCTCGAGGCCGTCCTGCACCGGCAGTGGGACCTGCGGGACGGGCCGCCGCCCCCCGAGGTGATCGGCGCGGTCGACAGCCTGGCGTCGCTGCCCGAGCCGCTGAAGGAGAAGCTGGCGAACGGCCTCGACGGCATCTACGTCGGCCCCGGCGGCGTCCCCCAGCTCGACGACATGGGCCACCTGCGCGACCGGCCGCTGCCGTCGGGCCGCGCCACCTGGGACATCTGCGCCGGCGCCTACGGCGACCGCAAGATCGTCGTAGGGGACCGGCCGTCCCCGACGCCGGACGTGATGCTGCACGAGGTCGGGCACGCGCTCGACGACATCGACGGCGACGACGGCGAGTGGACGTCCGACAGCCCCGCCTTCCGGCAGCTGTACGAGGAGTGCCTGCCGTACCTGGCGAGCGCGTTCCACAAGCAGCCGAACGCGCTCGGCCGCCGCGAGTTCTTCGCCGACGCGTTCGCCGCGATCTCCTCCCGGCAGCGGCCCGCACTGGTCGATATGCTCGCCGGCAACATCCGCACGGCCCTAGAGGTCATGCTCTTCTTCAACCGCAAGTACGGGATCTAGGACACGAGATGGTCAGGCCGCCCGACGACAGACGGCGAAGGTGATCGACGATGTACGTGATCCGGCTTCCCGACGGCACGCTCCGGGTCCCCCACAGCGTCCTCGCCGACGGCGAGGACGGGCCCGAGGCGCGCGAGGGGCGGATCATCGCCGACGCCTACATCGAGATCGGCCCGGACGACCCCGACTACGACCGGCTCCTGGAGGAGTCGCTCACCGAGGAGGAGCTGGCGGAACGGCGGCGCCGCTGGCGGGACGAGGACGCTGACCTGCTCCGCAGGTTCGAGGAGTGGAAGGCGGGCGGCCCGGAGAGTGAGCGCTGAGGAGTGAGCGGGGGCGGGGCGGGGGGCGCCCAGGCCGCCCGGCGAGGACTGCCTTCGGCCAAGGACTGCTTCGGCGGGCGGTCCGGGCGGTTCAGGACCGCGGGTCCGGGCGGTGGGCCCGCGTCAGTGGGCCGAATGCTCGGCGACGGGCTCCTCGCCGCGCAGCAGCGCGTGCACCTCCGACTCGCGGAAGCGCCGGTGGCCCCCCGGAGTGCGGATGCTGCTGATCCGGCCCGCGGCGGCCCACCGGGTGACCGTCTTCGGGTCGACCCGGAAGAGGGCGGCGACCTCTCCTGGGGTCAGCAGGCGCTCGCTCGTGCTTTCCACGTTTTCTCTCCCCCTTTGTCCCGCTCTCGGCGCGGGTGGACTGTTTAACAGTGTGGCGGGTCAAGACCGATTTCTCCCTTGTTTTCGGAAAAGATCACCGACCGTAGTCCGGTGAACTGGAGCGATCACGCACGGTGATTCCGGCATGGGTCACAGTGATCACCCTGACCCCCGCTGACCTGCCATGTCACGCCGTCAGCGCCCCCGCGACCGGCCGGGAGAAGTAGTCTCCCGGGCATGTCCGATCTCGTTACGACGCCGGAGATCGAGCGGGCCGCCGAGCGCATCGCGGGGGTCGCCCTCCGGACGCCGCTCGTCCCGTTCCGCCGCGACCCGGCCCCGTCCGCGTCCGGCGCGCCCGCGCTGCTGGTGAAGGCCGAGTCGCTCCAGCCGATCGGCGCCTTCAAGCTGCGCGGCGCGTACTCCGCGATCTCCTCCCTCGACCCGGAGGAGCGCTCGCGCGGCGTCGTCACGCACTCCAGCGGCAACCACGCGCAGGCCGTCGCCTACGCCGCCCGCGCCCTCGGCACCAAGGCCGTCCTCGTCATGCCGCACACCGCTCCGGCCGTGAAGGTCGAGGCGTGCATCGCGCTCGGCGCCGAGGTCGTCCACGTCGAGCCGACCGCCCAGGCGCGCGCCGAGACCGCGGACAAACTCGCCGCCGCGCACGGCTTCGCGCTGATCCCGCCCTACGACGACGCCCGGGTCATCGCCGGGCAGGGCACCGTCGGGCTGGAGATCGTCCAGGACCGCCCTGACGTGGACGTCGTGCTCGTCCCGATCGGCGGCGGCGGCCTGGTCGCCGGGGTGTCCGCCGCGGTCAAGGCGCTGCGCCCGGAGGCGAAGATCGTCGGTGTCGAGCCGGCCCTCGCCGCCGACGCCCGCGACTCGATGGCGGCGGGACGCCCCGTCGAGTGGGCGGCGGAGGAGACCGGCCGCACCCTCGCCGACGCGCTGCGCGTCCAGCGGGTCGGCGACCTGCCCTACGCGCACATGCGCGCGCACGTCGACGCCGTCGTCACGGTCACCGAGGACGAGATCCGGCAGACGATGCGCCGCCTCGTCCGCGAGGCCCGCCTCGTCGCCGAGCCCGGCGGCGCCGTCGCCACCGCCGCCTTCCTCTACCACCTCGCGGAGCTTCCCGAGGGCCGTACCTACGTCTCGATCCTCTCCGGGGGCAACGTGGACCCGGCCCTCCTCCTGGACGTGCTGAGCTGACCGCGGCGCCGGTACGGGCACGCGAAGCCGCCGACCCGCGACCCCGGGGAGAGATCGCTCGGGACCGGGGATAACCTCGAAGGGCCATGCGTTCCGTCATCTTCTACACCCTCGCCAGGGCCGCGATCTTCGCGGTCACCGCGGGCGTGCTCGCGCTCTTCGGGGCCCGCGGGTTCCTCCTCCTGCTGCTGGCCCTGCTGATCAGCGGGGTCGTCAGCTACGTCCTGCTGTCCGCGCAGCGCGACCGGATGTCCGCCGCGGTCGCCGGCGGCGTGCGCTCGCAGCGCGAGAGGTTCGAGCGGTCGGTCGCCAAGGAGGACGCGCCGCGCCCGCGCGCGGACTGACCTGCGCGGACCGGCCCGTGCCCGACCGGCCCGCGCCCGGCCGGCGGTCCGATGCCCGCCGCGCGAGGCGAGAACCGGCCCCCCGCCCCCGCGTGCAGGGGCTTGAGCGGCCTAGGCTGGATTCATGACCCGCGCTTCACTCGACAAGCAGCCCGCCGACGTCGCGGCGATGTTCGACGGGACCGCCGAGCGGTACGACCTGATGAACACGCTGATGACCGGCGGCCAGGACCGGCGGTGGCGGCGGGAGGTCGTCCGGGCGATCGGGGCGCGTCCGGGCGAGCGGATCCTCGACCTCGCCGCGGGGACGGGCACCTCGTCGGTGCCGTTCGCCGAGGCGGGGGCCGACACGGTCGCGTGCGACTTCTCGCTCGGCATGCTGCGCGTCGGGGTGCGCCGCCAGGCCGGCGTCGCGGGCCTGCGCTTCGTGGCCGGCGACGCGCTGCGGCTGCCCTTCGCGGACGGCTCCTTCGACGCCGTCACGATCTCCTTCGGGCTCCGCAACGTCGCCGACACGGCGCTCGCGCTGCGCGAGCTCCGCCGGGTCACCAGGCCCGGCGGGCGGCTGCTGATCTGCGAGGTGAGCCACCCCCCGAACGCGGTCCTGGCGCTCGGCCACAAGGCGCACCTGCGCTACGGACTGCCGCTGCTGGCGCGGGTCAGCTCCAATCCCGACTCCTACCACTACCTCGCCGAGTCGACGCTCGCCTGGCCCGACCAGGCGGGGCTGGCGCGGCTCATCCAGGACGCGGGCTGGGACGGGGTGCGCTGGCGCGACCTCACGTTCGGCGTGGTCGCGCTGCACCACGCGGTGAACCCTGTCGTCAAGCCCTCTTGACGTGCGGCGGCCGGTGGCGCGGGACCGGTCCAGACTCGGACCGGCCCAGAAGTACCCACCAGTCGTGATAAAGGAATAGACTCCCCACCGGATGTTTGTGAAGTACTTCACAAGCGAACGAGCGAAGAGGACCATCGTGACCGACTCCACCCGACACGCGGACGTCATCGTCGTCGGGGCAGGCCCCGCCGGATCGGCGACCGCCTATTGGCTCGCGCAGGCCGGCCTGGACGTGTTCCTGCTGGAGAAGGCCACCTTCCCGCGCGACAAGATCTGCGGTGACGGGCTCACCCCGCGGGCCGTCCGCGCCCTCATCGGCATGGGCGTCGACATCAACGACCCCGGCTGGGGGCGCAACCGGGGGCTGCGCATCTACGGCGGCGGCGTGAAGGTCGAGCTGCCGTGGCCGGAGCTCGCGTCCTTCCCCGACTTCGGCCTCGTCCGCAAGCGCACCGACCTCGACCAGCTCCTCGCCGAGCACGCCGCCAAGGCCGGCGCCCAGCTCCTGCAGGGCTGCAACGTGACCGGCCCGATCGTCGACGAGCGCACCGACCGCATCACCGGCGTCACCGCCGACTACGAGGGCGAGAAGCTGGAGTTCCACGCGCCCCTGGTCGTCGCCGCCGACGGCAACTCGACCCGGCTGTCGCTCGCCATGGGGCTGCGCCGGCGCGAGGACCGCCCGATGGGCGTCGCGGTCCGCCGCTACTTCCAGACCCCGCGCCACGACGACGACTTCATGGAGGCGTGGCTGGAGCTGTGGGACGGCGAGCGCCTCCTGCCCGGCTACGGCTGGGTGTTCGGCGTGGGCGACGGCACCTCCAACGTCGGCCTGGGCCTGCTCAACACCAGCAAGGCGTTCCAGAACGTCGACTACCGCGGCATGCTCAAGCGCTGGTGCGCGCAGATGCCGGAGGACTGGCAGTTCGACGAGGAGCACGCGACCTCCAAGATCCGCGGCGCGGCGCTGCCGATGGGCTTCAACCGGCAGCCGCACTACACCCGCGGCATGCTGCTCGTCGGCGACGCCGGCGGCATGATCAACCCGTTCAACGGCGAGGGCATCGACTACGCCCTGGAGTCCGGCCGGCTGGCCGCCGACATCATGGTGCAGGCGCTCGCCCGCCGCACTCCCGCGCAGCGGGAGCGGACCCTGTACGAGTACCCGCGCATCCTGAAGGACGAGCACGGCGGCTACTTCACCCTCGCCCGCGTGTTCGTGCAGGCGATCGGCGACCCGCGGGTCATGAAGTTCCTGACCTCGCACGGCCTGCCGCACCCCACGCTCATGCGCTTCACGCTGAAGCTCCTCGCGAACCTCACCGACCCCAAGGGCGGCGACGCGATGGACCGTGTCATCAACGCGATGCAGAAGGTGGCGCCGACGGCATGAGAGCGCGCGTGGAATTCATACTTCCGCAGGTGAGCGGACTACAGTGCAGTACCCGACCCCCTGAGGGGAGCGCTATTGATCACCTTGGCTAGGGTGGCGGGTCGCAGGCGGCCCGCCCCGTACAACGTCGTACGTCCCGAGGAGAGGCTGTAGAGATATGGATCTCTATATTCCGATCATCGTGCTGGGGGTGCTCGCCTTCGCCTTCGCCGCCGGCTCGGTGGCGATGGCCGCGTTCACGGGTCCCAAGCGCTGGAACCGCGCCCGGTTGGACGCCTACGAGTGCGGCATCGAGCCGACCCCGCAGCCCGTCGGCGGCGGGCGCTTCCCGATCAAGTACTACCTGACGGCGATGCTCTTCATCGTCTTCGACATTGAGATCATCTTCCTTTACCCCTGGGCGGTCGCGTTCGACCGGATGGGGCTCTTCGGCCTTGTCGAGATGGTCCTTTTCATCGTCACCGTCCTTGTGGCGTACGCCTACATCTGGCGGCGCGGCGGTCTGGAGTGGGACTGACATGGGTCTAGAGGAGAAACTCCCCAGCGGATTCCTGCTGAGCACGGTCGAGCAGGCGGCGGGGTGGGCGCGCAGTTCCTCGGTCTGGCCGGCGACGTTCGGCCTCGCGTGCTGCGCGATCGAGATGATGGCCGCCGGCGACCCCCGGCACGACTTCTCCCGGTGGGGGATGGAGCGCGCCTCGGCGACGCCGCGGCAGGCCGACCTGATGATCGTCGCGGGCCGGGTGAGCCAGAAGATGGCGCCGGTGCTGCGGCAGATCTACGACCAGATGACCGAGCCGAAGTGGGTCATCGCGATGGGCGTGTGCGCCTCGTCCGGCGGCATGTTCAACAACTACGCGGTCGTGCAGGGCGTGGACCACATCGTCCCGGTGGACATCTACCTTCCCGGCTGCCCGCCGCGGCCCGAGATGCTGCTGGACGCGATCCTGAAGCTGCACGACAAGATCCAGAACACCAAGCTCGGGCCGCAGCGCGCGAAGCAGATCGCCGAGCTGGAAGAGGCCAAGCGCCGCCGTCTTCCGCTGCTCGGGCAGGGAGCGTGAAATGAGCTCTCAGAACCCTGAGCAGCAGGCCGAGCAGAACGCCGACAAGCTCCCCGCGCAGGCGGAGGAGGAGCGCCGCGAGCAGCCGGTCGTCCGCAAGGGCATGTTCGGCGCGCGGACCACCGGCGACACCTCCGGCTACGGCGGGCTCGTCATCCGGCAGAGCCCGAAGGTGTCCGCGCAGCGCCCGTACGGCGGGCCCGGCGGCGCCGCCGAGGCCGGCGAGTTCGACGAGGTCGCCGACGAGCTGGAGCGGGCCTACCCCCACTTCGGCGACGCGGTCGAGCGGGTCGTCGTCGACCGCGGCGAGATCACGTTCTTCGTCAAGCGCGAGCACCTGGTGGAGGTCGCGCGGACCATGCGGGACGAGCCGTCCCTGCGCTTCGAGATGTGCTCGGGCGTTTCGGGCGTGCACTACCCGAAGGACGAGGGCGCCGAGCTGCACTCGGTGGTGCACCTGCTGTCGATCACGCACAACCGGCGCGTCCGGCTGGAAGTGACCTGCCCGGACGCCGACCCGCACGTCCCGTCGCTGGTGCCGGTCTACCCGACGAGCGACTGGCACGAGCGGGAGACCTACGACTTCTTCGGGATCATCTACGACGGCCACCCGGCGCTCACGCGGATCGAGATGCCCGACGACTGGGTCGGCCATCCGCAGCGCAAGGACTACCCCCTCGGCGGCATCCCCGTCGAGTACCGCGGCGCGGAGATCCCCCCGCCCGACGAGCGGAGGTCGTACGTATGAGTTCCACGAAGTACACCGAATACGACGCCTACGCCGCCGAGGAGGCGGCCGAGGGCAAGGTCTTCGACGTCAACGGCCAGGACTGGGACCAGGTCGTCGCCGGCGCGGAGGACCTCGGCGACGAGCGGCTCGTCGTCAACATGGGCCCGCAGCACCCGTCCACGCACGGCGTGCTCCGGCTCATCCTGACGCTCGACGGTGAGACGGTGAACGAGGCCCGGGTGGGCATCGGGTACCTGCACACCGGCATCGAGAAGAACATGGAGTTCCGCACCTGGACGCAGGGCACCACGTTCTGCACCCGGATGGACTACCTCGCGCCGATCTTCAACGAGACGGCGTACTGCCTGAGCGTGGAGAAGCTGCTCGGCATCACCGACCAGATCCCGGAGCGGGCCCAGATCATCCGCGTGATGATGATGGAGCTGAACCGGATCTCCTCGCACCTGGTCGCGATCGCCACGTTCGGGCTGGAGCTCGGCGCGACGACGGTGATGCTGAACGGCTTCATCGAGCGCGAGTACACCCTCGACCTGTTCGAGGAGATCACCGGCCTGCGGATGAACATGGCCTACGTCCGTCCGGGCGGGGTCGCGCAGGACCTGCCGAGCGGCGCGACCAGCAAGATCCGCGACTACCTGGACCGCATGCCGAAGCGCATCCAGGCGATGCGCAAGCTGATGGACGCCAACCCGGTCTACCTGGCGCGCACGCAGAACATCGCGTACCTCGACCTGACCGGCTGCATGGCGCTCGGCGTCACGGGCCCCGTGCTGCGCGCGACCGGGCTCCCGTGGGACCTGCGCAAGTCGCAGCCCTACTGCGGCTACGAGACCTACGACTTCGAGGTCGCCACGCAGGACACCAGCGACGTCTACGGCCGCTACCTCGTCCGGATGGACGAGATGGAGCAGTCGCTGAAGATCGTCGAGCAGTGCCTGGACCGGCTCCAGTCGGTCAAGGGCCCGGTGATGATCGAGGACAAGAAGATCGGCTGGCCGGCGCAGCTGGCGATCGGCGCGGACGGCATGGGCAACTCGCCCCGGCACATCGCGCACATCATGGGCACCTCGATGGAGGCCCTGATCCATCACTTCAAGCTGGTGACGGAGGGCTTCCGGGTACCCGCGGGGCAGGCGTACGCGCCGATCGAGTCGCCGCGCGGCGAGCTCGGCGCCCACGTGGTCAGCGACGGCGGCACCCGGCCTTACCGGGTCCACTTCCGGGAGCCGTCCTTCGTCAACCTGCAGGCCACCCCGGCGATGGCGGAGGGCGGCATGGTCGCCGACGTCATCGCGGCGGTAGCCAGCATCGACCCGGTCATGGGGGGAGTGGACCGATGACATACGGACCTGAGGTCCGCGAGCGGCTGGAGCGCGACGCCAAGGAGATCATCGGCCGGTACCCCCGGCCGCGCTCCGCGCTGCTGCCGCTGCTGCACCTGGTGCAGTCGGAGGAGGGCCACATCACCGAGGCCGGGATCGAGTTCTGCGCGGAGCAGCTCGGCATCACCCCGGCGCAGGTGACGGGCGTCGCCACCTTCTACACGCAGTACAAGCACGCGCCGGTCGGCGACTACCACGTCGGCGTCTGCATCAACACGCTGTGCGCCGTCATGGGCGGCGACCAGATCTGGGACGAGCTGAGCGAGCACACCGGGGTCGGCCACGACGAGGCCACCCCGGACGGCAAGGTCAGCCTGGAGCGGATCGAGTGCAACGCGGCCTGCGACTTCGCGCCGGTGATGATGGTCAACTGGGAGTTCTTCGACAACATGACTCCCGAGAAGGCCAAGCGGCTCGTCGACGACCTGCGCTCTGGTAAGCAAGTGCTTCCTTCGCGTGGCCCGAAGAGCCTGGCCACCTGGAAGGAGGCGTCCCGCGTGCTCGCCGGGTTCCCGGACGGGCGCGCCGGCGAGGGCGTCCAGGCCGGGCCGGAGTCGCTGGTCGGACTGGAGATCGCGAAGCAGCGCGGCTGGGAGGCGCCCCGCGCCGACGTCGAGCGCGAGCGTCCCGAGGAGCCGGTGAAGCCCGAGGACATGGGCTCCCCGCCGCAGGAGCCGGGCAAGCCGGTCGGCGGCGAGGCCAAGCCCGGGTCGCAGGAGGGGCGGAACAAGTGACCACGCTCACCCCGATCCTCACCAAGAACTGGGACCAGGCCGACTCGTTCACCCGCGCGGGCTACGAGCGCGACGGCGGCTACGAGGCGCTGCGCAAGGCGTTCCGCATGGAGCCGGACGAGATCGTCCAGGCGGTCAAGGACTCCGGCCTTCGCGGCCGCGGCGGCGCGGGCTTCCCCACCGGGATGAAGTGGGGCTTCCTGCCGCCGTCCAGCCCGAACCCGCGCTACCTCGTCGTCAACGCCGACGAGTCCGAGCCGGGGACGTGCAAGGACATCCCGCTGATGATGGCCAACCCGCACGTGCTCGTCGAGGGCATCATCATCAGCGCGTACGCGATCAAGTCGAACCTCGCGTTCGTCTACGTGCGCGGCGAGGTGCTGCACGTGATCCGCCGCCTCCACCAGGCGGTGGCGGAGGCGTACGAGGCCGGCTACCTCGGCAAGGACATCCTCGGCTCCGGCTACGACCTGGACGTGGTCGTGCACAGCGGCGCCGGGGCCTACATCTGCGGCGAGGAGACGGCGCTGCTGGACTCCCTCGAAGGGTTCCGCGGTCAGCCCAGGTTGAAGCCCCCCTTCCCGGCGGTCGCGGGCCTGTACGGCGGGCCCACCGTCATCAACAACGTCGAGTCGATCTCCTCGGTTCCCTCGATCATCGCCAACGGGCCGGAGTGGTTCGCCGCGATGGGCACCGAGAAGTCCCAGGGCTTCGGGATCTTCTCGCTGTCCGGGCACGTCACGCGGCCCGGGCAGTACGAGGCGCCGCTCGGCATCACGCTGCGGGAGCTGCTCGACATGGCGGGCGGCGTCCGCGAGGGGCACCGGCTGAAGTTCTGGACGCCCGGCGGGTCGTCCACGCCGATCTTCACCGAGGAGCACCTGGACGTGCCGCTGGACTTCGAGTCCGTCGGCGCCGCCGGGTCCATGCTCGGCACCCGGGCCCTGCAGATCTTCGACGAGACGACCTGCGTCGTCCGCGCCGTGCTGCGCTGGTCGGAGTTCTACGCGCACGAGTCGTGCGGCAAGTGCACGCCGTGCCGCGAAGGCACCTACTGGTACAAGCAGATGCTGAAGCGGCTGGAGGCCGGACAGGGCACCGAGGAGGACCTGGAGACCCTGCTCGACATCTCCGACAACATCCTCGGCCGGGCGTTCTGCGCCCTCGGCGACGGCGCGACCAGCCCGGTCGTCTCGTCCATCAAGCTGTTCCGGGACGAGTACCTCCGGCACTTCGAGCTGGGCGCCTGCCCGTTCGACCCGGCCAAGTCCACCCTCTGGGGAGGTGCCAAGTGACCGTCACCGACGACAAGTCGGGCAAGTCGGTTGAGCAGGTGGAGATGGTCTCCTGCACCATCGACGGCTTCGAGATCGAGGTGCCGAAGGGCACCCTGATCATCCGGGCCGCCGAGCTGCTCGGCATCCAGATCCCCCGGTTCTGCGAGCACCCGCTGCTCGACCCGATCGGCGCCTGCCGGCAGTGCCTGGTCGAGATCCCGGACGCCGGGAACGGCCGCGGGATGCCGAAGCCGCAGGCGTCCTGCACCACCGCCGTGATGCCGGGCATGGTCGTCAAGACCCAGCTCACCTCGCCGGTGGCCGACAAGGCCCAGCACGGCATCATGGAGTTCCTGCTCATCAACCACCCGCTGGACTGCCCGATCTGCGACAAGGGCGGCGAGTGCCCCCTGCAGAACCAGGCGATGTCCAACGGGCGCGGCGAGACCCGGTTCCTGGAGACCAAGCGGACCTGGCCGAAGCCGCTCCCGCTGTCCAGCGGCGTGCTGCTCGACCGCGAGCGCTGCATCCAGTGCACCCGCTGCACCCGGTTCTCCGAGCAGATCGCGGGCGACCCGTTCATCGACCTGTTCGCCCGGGGCGCGAAGGAGGAGGTCGGGACCGCCGACGGCAACCCGTTCCACTCCTACTTCTCCGGCAACACCGTGCAGATCTGCCCGGTGGGAGCGCTCACCGGCACCGCCTACCGGTTCCGGTCCCGCCCGTTCGACCTCGTGTCGCAGCCGAGCGTGTGCGAGCACTGCGCGTCCGGCTGTTCGATGCGCACCGACCACCGCCGCGGGAAGATCACGCGGCGGCTGGCCGGGGACGACCCGCAGGTCAACGAGGAATGGAACTGCGACAAGGGCCGCTGGGCGTTCGCCTACACCACGCAGCCCGACCGGTTCACGCACCCGCTCGTCCGGGGCGAGGACGGCGAGCTGGAGCCGGCGTCCTGGCCCGAGGCGCTCACCATCGCGGCGCGCGGCCTCGCGGCGGCGCGCGGCTCCGCCGGCGTCCTGACCGGCGGCCGCGTCACGCTCGAGGACGCCTACGCCTACAGCAAGTTCGCCCGGATCGCGCTCGGCACCAACGACGTCGACTTCCGGGCCCGGCCGCTGTCGGACGAGGAGTCGCGGTTCCTGGCCTCCTCCGTCGCGGGGCACCCGATCGAGGTCACCTACGCCGACCTGGAGAAGGCGCCGGTCGTCCTCCTCGCCGGGTTCGAGCCCGAGGAGGAGTCGCCGATCGTCTTCCTGCGGCTCCGCAAGGCGTTCCGCAAGAACCGCCTGAAGGTGTTCGCCGCGGCCCCGTTCGCCACCCGCGGGCTGGGGAAGGTCGGCGGCACGCTGCTGCCGACGCCGCCCGGCGCGGAGGCCGAGACCCTCGGCTCCCTCATCGGGGACGCCGCCAAGTCCGACATCCGCACGCTGCTGGAGACGCCCGGCGCCGTCATCCTCGTCGGCGAGCGGCTCGCCACCAGCCCCGGCGCGCTGACGTCGGCGGTCCGGGTGGCGCAGGCGACCGGCGCCCGGCTGGCCTGGGTGCCGCGCCGGGCCGGTGAGCGCGGCGCGATCGAGGCCGGGGCGCTGCCCGGGCTGCTGCCGATCGGCCGCCCGGTCACCGACCCGCAGGCGCGCGCCGAGGTCGCCCGCGCCTGGGGCGTCGCCGACCTGCCCGCCGGGCCCGGCGAGGACACGGCCGGCATCATCGCGGAGGCGGCCGCGGGGCGGCGCGGCGCGCTGCTCGTCGGCGGCGTCGACCCCTACGACCTGGCCGACCCGGAGGCGATGCTGCGGGCGCTGGAGGCCGCCCCGTTCGTGGTGAGCCTGGAGCAGCGGCCGAGCGCGGTCACCGACCGCGCCGACGTCGTCCTGCCGGTCGCGGCGGTCGCGGAGAAGTCCGGGACGTTCGTCGACTGGGAGGGCCGCGGCCGCCAGTTCGACGTGGTGCTCAAGTCCGCCGGGCGGATGTCCGACCTGCGGGTGCTGCACGCGCTGGCCGACGAGATGGACGTCCACCTCGGTCTGCCGGAGCCCGAGGCCGCGCGCCGCGAGATGGCCGCCCTCGGCGCCTACCGCGGCGAGCGCCCGGACGCGCCGAACGTCGCGCAGGGCCTGCCCCCGCACCCCGAGCAGGGCGAGGCACTCCTCGCGACGTGGCGGCTGCTGCTGGACCGGGGCCGCCTGCAGGACGGCGAGCCGTTCCTCGCGGGCACCGCCAAGCACGCCGTCGCCCGGCTGTCGCCCGCGACCGCCGCGGAGATCGGCGCGACCGGCGCGGTGACCGTCACGGCCGCGCGCGGCGAGGTCACGCTCCCGCTGGAGATCACCCCCGACCTGCCCGACCGGGTGGTGTGGCTGCCGACGAACTCGGCCGGCTGCGCCGTGCACCGGGACCTCGGCGCGGAGGCGGGAGGCGTCGTCAAGATCGCGAGCGCGGTGCTCGCGACCGCGACCGAGAACGCTGGAGGCATCCGATGAGCTACCTGGCCGCGGCGCCGGCGCCCGACCCGCAGCTGCAGGACTTCGGGTCGGACCCGTGGTGGCTGATCGGCGGCAAGGTCCTCGCCGTCTTCGTGTTCCTCGTCGTCACCGTGCTGATGACGATGTGGATCGAGCGGCGCGTCATCGGCCGGATGCAGCTGCGCGTCGGCCCCAACCGCGCCGGGCCCTTCGGCCTGCTGCAGGGCCTCGCCGACGGCGTCAAGCTGGCGCTGAAGGAGGACATCGTCCCCCGCCAGGTGGACAAGGTCGTGTTCGTCCTCGCGCCGGTGATGTCGGCGGTGCCGGCGTTCATCTCGTTCATCATCATCCCGTTCGGGCCGACGGTGTCGGTGTTCGGGCACCAGACGGCGCTGCAGGGCACCGACCTGCCGGTCGCGGTGCTGCTCGTCCTCGCGATGTCGTCGATGGGGATCTACGGCATCGTGCTGGCCGGCTGGTCCTCGATGTCGCCGTACTCGCTGCTCGGCGGGCTGCGCTCGTCCGCCCAGATGATCTCCTACGAGATCGCGATGGGCCTGTCGTTCGTGGCCGTGTTCATGTTCGCGGGCTCGATGTCCACCTCGGAGATCGTCGCGGCGCAGCACGACAAGTGGTTCGTGGTGCTGCTCGCGCCGTCGTTCGTCGTGTACGTCATCACGATGATGGGCGAGTCGAACCGCATCCCGTTCGACCTGCCCGAGGGCGAGGGCGAGCTGGTCGGCGGCTTCCACACCGAGTACTCGTCGCTGAAGTTCGCGATGTTCTTCCTCGCGGAGTACATCAACCTGGCGACGCTGTCGGCCCTGGCCACCACGCTGTTCCTCGGCGGCTGGCGCGCTCCCGCGCCGATCTCCACGGTGTGGGCGGGCGCCAACTCCGGCTGGTGGCCGGTGCTGTGGTTCCTGGTCAAGGTCTTCCTGTTCATCTTCTTCTTCATCTGGCTGCGCGGCTCGCTGCCGCGGGTCCGCTACGACCAGCTCATGAAGCTCGGCTGGAAGGTGCTGATGCCCTTCTCGCTCGGCTGGATCCTGCTGGTCGCGACGATCCGCGCGCTGCGCAACGACGGCTACGAGATGCGGCAGCTGTTCATCGCCGCCGCCGTGGTCGCCGCGGTCGTGCTGGTCGCCACGGTGGTGTGGGAGATGGCCCGCGGCCGCGAGGACGGCAAGGAGATCGTCCCGGGGGCGACGGAGGGTCCGCGCACCGACCCGTCGGCGGGCGGGTTCCCGGTCCCGCCGATGGACGCGCCCCATTACCACGGCCGCGCTCCCGAGCCGGTCCGGCCGGCCACGATCGAAACCCCCTCCGAGGAGGTCACCAGTGGGACTCACTGATTTCCTGAACCCGGTCAAGGGGTTCGGGGTCTCGTTCCACCAGATGTTCATGAAGAGCGAGACCGTTCAGTACCCCGAGGTGAAGAAGCCGACGGCTCCTCGCTTCCACGGGCGGCACCAGCTGAACCGGTGGCCGGACGGCCTGGAGAAGTGCGTCGGCTGCGAGCTGTGCGCGTGGGCGTGCCCCGCGGACGCGATCTTCGTCGAGGGCGCCGACAACACGGCCGATGAGCGGTACTCGCCCGGCGAGCGGTACGGGCGCACCTACCAGATCAACTATCTGCGGTGCATCCTGTGCGGCCTGTGCATCGAGGCGTGCCCGACCCGGGCGCTCACGATGACCAACGAGTACGAACTCGCCGACGACAGCCGCGAGAGCCTCATCTACACCAAGGAGATGCTGCTGGCGCCGCTGCGCGAGGGCATGGAGGCGCCCCCGCACGAGATGCGGCTCGGCGACACCGAGGAGGACTACTACCGCCTCGGCCTCCAGGAGAGCGACTCCGCGCCGACCGCGTCCTCCGAGGGGGGACGACCCCCCACGCCCCCCGGATCGCCTTCGGCTCCAACCGTTCCTTCCGAGAGCGGCGGCCGCGCCGGCATGGACCAGGCCGTCAAGCGCGAGAAGGCGCGCAAGGGCGGTGAGGGCAAGTGACCGGCTCCGTCGCGAGCGCGCACGTGCTCGCCGCCCAGGTCGCCGACAAGCAGTCCGGCGAGCCGTTCTTCTTCTGGCTGCTGGCGGTCGTCTCGGTGCTCGGCGCACTCGGCATGATCCTCGCGCGCAAGGCGGTGCACTCGGCGCTGCTGCTGGCGACCGTGATGCTCTCCCTGGCCGCGCTGTACGCGATCCAGAACGCGCCCTTCCTGGCGTTCGTGCAGGTGATCGTCTACACCGGCGCGGTGCTGATGCTGTTCCTGTTCGTGCTGATGCTCGTCGGCGTCAGCTCCACCGACTCGCTGGTGGAGACGATCCGGGGGCAGCGGTTCTGGGCGGTGATCGCCGCGGTCGGCTTCCTCGTCCTGCTCACCGTCGGGGTCGGCAACGCCGCGCTCGGCAACTCGGCCGGGCTCACCCAGGCCAACTCCGAGGGCAACGTCATCGGCCTGGCCCGGCTCCTGTTCTCCAAGTACGTGTTCGCGTTCGAGGCGACCAGCGCCCTGCTGATCACCGCGGCGCTGGGCGCGATGGTGCTGGCGCACCGGGAGCGCACCGAGCCGAAGGCGACGCAGAAGGACCTGTCGCGGCAGCGGTTCCTGTCCGGCTCGCACCCGGGCCCGCTGCCGGGCCCCGGCACCTACGCCCGGCACAACGCCGTCGACATGCCGGCGCTGCTGCCCGACGGGACGCCTTCTGAGCTGTCGGTCAACCCGGTCATCGCGGCCCGCACCGACACCGCGGAGCGGCACGCCGACCTGTACGGCGGCTCCGAGGAGGAGGCCCTCGAACGGGACGTGGCCGCGGTCAAGGCGGTCACCGAGGACGTCCGCGACACCGACGCCGAGGAGCGCTCGGTCAAGTCGGGGACCCCGGCCGCCGGCGGCGGCGCGAGTGAAGGCGAGGCAGGCGAATGAGTCCGGGGCACTACCTGGCGCTCTCGGCGATCCTGTTCACCATCGGAGCGCTCGGCGTCCTCGTGCGCCGCAACGCCATCGTGGTGTTCATGTGCGTCGAGCTGATGCTGAACGCGACGAACCTGGCGTTCGTCTCGTTCTCCCGCATGCACGGCAACCTCGACGGCCAGATCATCGCCTTCTTCGTGATGGTGGTGGCCGCCGCGGAGGTCGTGGTGGGTCTGGCGATCATCATGACCATCTTCCGGACCCGCAGGTCCTCGTCGGTCGACGACGCGAACCTGCTGAAGTACTGAGAGGCCAGGGATGAAAGCGGAAGGCATCCAGGCCGCGTCCTGGCTCCTCGTCGCGCTCCCGCTCGCGGGCGCCGCGATCCTCCTGCTGGGGGGGAGGCGCACCGACAAGTGGGGCCACCTGCTCGGCACCGCGCTGTCGGTGGGGTCGTTCGCGGTGGGCGCCGCGATGTTCGCGCAGATGCTCGGGTACGACGCCGAGACCCGGCGCCGCACCGTGCACCTGTGGGACTTCATCGACGTCGGCACGTTCAAGGTCGGCATGGACCTGCTGGTGGACCCGCTGTCCATCACCTTCGTCCTGCTGATCACCGGGGTGGGCTCGCTCATCCACATCTACTCGATCGGCTACATGTCGGGTGACCCCGACCGGCGCCGGTTCTTCGCCTACCTGAACCTGTTCCTGGCGGCGATGCTGCTGCTGGTGCTGGGGAACAACTTCCTGATCCTGTTCCTCGGCTGGGAGGGCGTCGGTCTCGCCTCCTACCTGCTCATCGGGTTCTGGCAGCACAAGCCGACGGCCGCGACCGCCGCGAAGAAGGCGTTCGTCGTCAACCGCGTCGGCGACATGGGGCTGATCATCGCGATCGCGCTGATCTTCGCCACGTTCGGCACCATCGACTTCGGGCCGGTGCTCGGCACCGGCGCCGAGCACGCGGGGCTCGCCGACAAGCTCGGCACCGGCACCGCGACGGCCATCGGGCTGCTGCTCCTCGTCGGCGCGTGCGGCAAGTCGGCCCAGCTGCCGCTCCAGTCCTGGCTGCTGGACGCGATGGAGGGCCCGACCCCGGTGTCGGCCCTCATCCACGCGGCCACGATGGTGACCGCGGGCGTCTACCTGATCGTCCGCTCCGGGCCGATCTTCGAGATGTCCGAGACCGCGCAGCTGGTGGTGACGATCGTCGGCGCGGCCACGCTGCTCGCCGGTGCGATCATCGGTTGCGGCAAGGACGACATCAAGAAGGCCCTCGCCGGATCGACGATGTCGCAGATCGGCTACATGGTGCTGGCCGCCGGGCTCGGCCCGGCGGGCTACGTGTTCGCCATCGCGCACCTCGTCGCGCACGGCTTCTTCAAGGCGGGCCTGTTCCTCGGCGCCGGCTCGGTCATGCACGGCATGAAGGACGATGTGAACATGCGCCACTACGGCGCGCTGCGCACGGTGATGGTGATCACCTACGCGACGTTCGGGCTCGGGTACCTCGCCATCATCGGGTTCCCCGGCCTGTCCGGCTGGTTCACCAAGGACGGCATCATCGAGGCCGCCTACGACAAGGGCGGCACGTCCGGGATGATCCTCGGCTCCTGCGCGCTGATCGGCGCCGGGATCACCGCGTACTACATGTCGCGGGTCATGTTCATGACGTTCTTCGGTGAGAAGCGCTGGGAGGACGACGTCCACCCGCACGAGTCGCCGGCCGTCATGACCTGGCCGCTGATGCTGCTCGCGGTCGGCTCCGTCTTCGCGGGCGGGTTCCTCATCCTCGGCGGCTTCGCCGACTTCCTCGAACCGGTCGTCGGGGCGCCCGAGCACGCGCACGAGTTCAAGTGGCTCACCGCGCCGGGCGCCGCCACCTTCGTCCTGATGGTCGTCGGTGCCGGGATCGCCTGGATGCAGTACGGCGCCCGCAAGGTGCCGCGCGAGGCGCCGAAGGGCTCCTTCATCACCGTCGCGGCCCGCAAGGACCTCTACGGCGACGCGCTGAACGAGTCGCTGCTGATGCGGCCCGGCCAGTGGCTGACCCGGCTCGCGGTCTGGTTCGACGGGCGCGGCGTCGACGGCGCCGTCAACGGCACGGCCGCCGGCGTCGGCGGCAGCTCCGGCCGGCTCCGGCGCGTCCAGACCGGCTTCGCCCGCTCCTACGCCCTATCGATGCTCGGCGGCGCGGCCCTCGTGGTCGCGGCGCTCCTGGTGGTGAACGTGTCATGAGCGACTTTCCCTGGCTGAGCGTCCTCATCGCGCTGCCACTCGTGGGCGCGGTGCTGCTCAGCGCCATCCCGCGCGAGCGGGAGGCGCTGGTCAAGCAGTTCTCGCTCGGCGTCTCCCTCCTCGTCGCCGCCCTCACCGGGGTCATGGCGGCGGGCTTCGACGCGGGCGGCCCGCGCTTCCAGTTCACCGAGAAGTACTGGTGGATCAAGGAGTTCGGCGTCCACTGGGCGCTCGGCGTCGACGGCGTCGCGCTGGTGCTGATCCTGCTGTCGGTGATCCTCGTCCCGCTGGTCATGCTGGCGTCGTGGGGCGAGGCCGACCGGTCCGGCGGCGTGGACGTCCCCGCGAAGCGATCGGCGAAGACGTACTTCGCGCTGCTGCTGGCGCTCGAATCGGCCATGATCGGCGTGTTCGCCGCGACGGACGTGTTCCTGTTCTACGTCTTCTTCGAGGCGATGCTGATCCCGGTGTACTTCATCATCGGGTACTTCGGCGGCCCGCAGCGCTCCTACGCCGCGGTGAAGTTCCTGCTGTACTCGCTGTTCGGCGGGCTGCTGATGCTCGTCGCCGTCATCTGGCTGTACCCGCTGTCGAGCCGGGCGGTCGAGAAGGGCGGCCTCGGGCAGGGCACGTTCATGTTCGACGAGCTGTCGAAGATGAACATCGACCCGACGACGGCCAAGTGGCTGTTCCTCGGCTTCTTCGTCGCGTTCGCGATCAAGGCGCCGATGGTGCCGGTGCACACCTGGCTGCCGGACGCGGCGCAGCAGTCCCCGCCCGGCGCGCTGGTGCTGATCGTCGGCGTCCTGGACAAGGTCGGCACCTACGGGATGCTCCGGTTCTGCCTGGAGTTGTTCCCCGGCGCCGCCAAGTGGGCGACCCCGGTCGTGCTCGGGTTCGCGGTGCTCAGCATCATCTACGGCGCGGTCCTCGCGATCGGCCAGGTCGACATGAAGCGCCTGATCGCCTACACGTCGGTCTCGCACTTCGGGTTCATCGTCCTCGGCATCTTCGCGATGACGTCGCAGGGCCAGTCCGGCGCCGCGCTCTACATGGTGAACCACGGGTTCTCCACCGGCGCGCTGTTCCTCGTCGTCGGCTTCATGATCGTCCGGCGGAGGTCCGCGCGGATCTCCGACTTCGGCGGCGTGCAGAAGGTCGCGCCGGTGCTCGCCGGGATGTTCCTGATCGCGGGCCTGTCCGCGCTGTCGCTGCCCGGCCTGTCCACGTTCGTCTCGGAGTTCCTCGTCATCGTCGGGACGTTCAGCCGGTACGAGTGGGCGGGCGCGCTCGCGGTGAGCGGCGTCGTGCTCGCCGCCATCTACGTCCTGTGGATGTACCAGCGGACCATGGGCGGCCCCAAGGTGCCCGCGGTCGAGGGCATGAAGGACCTGTCCGCCCGGGAGAAGTGGGCCATCGCCCCGATCATCGCGATCATCGTGGCGATGGGCTTCTTCCCGCAGCCGGTGCTGCACGTGATCAACCCGTCGGTGGACCACACGCTGGCCCGGGTCGGCGAGCACGACCCGGCGCCGGACATCACCGGTAACGTCGCCGAGAACGGAGCCCGTCCATGAGCACCACCAGTCAGGTGAGCGCGGTCCTCGCGCAGGGGGGTGACATCCCCGCGCCGCACATCGAGTACGGGCAGATCGCCCCGCTGCTGCTGGTCCTCGGCGCCGCCGTCGTGGGCGTGCTCGTCGAGGCGTTCGCCGGCCGGAACGCGCGCTACTACCTCCAGGTGCCGGTCGCGTTCCTCGGCCTCGCGGGCGGGTTCGCGTGGACGATCGCGCTGGCGTGGCGCGACAACCCGCACCACGTCGCCGCCGAGGGCGCCCTCGGCGTGGACGGGCCCACCCTGTTCATCCAGGGCACGATCCTGGTGCTGGCACTGGTCAGCCTCCTGCTCATCGCCGAGCGCGGGGACAAGGCCGGCGGCCACTTCGCCGCGCAGGCGTCCGCCCTGCCCGGCAGCGAGGCCGAGCAGCGCACCACCGCGATGGGGTTCACCCAGACCGAGGTGTTCCCGCTGATGATGTTCGCCGTCGCGGGCATGATGATGTTCCCGGCGGCCAACGACCTGCTCACCATGTTCGTGGCGCTGGAGGTCATGTCGCTGCCGCTGTACCTGCTGTGCGGGCTCGCCCGCCGGCGGCGCCTCCTCTCCCAGGAGGCGGCGGTCAAGTACTTCCTGCTCGGCGCGTTCTCCTCGGCGTTCTTCCTGTACGGGGCGGCGCTGCTGTACGGGTACGCCGGGTCCGTCCGGCTGTCGGACATCTCCGCACAGATCGGCAAGGACGCGGGCAGCGAGACCCTGCTCCTGTCGGGCGTCGCGCTGCTGTCGGTCGGGCTGCTGTTCAAGCTCGGCGGCGTCCCGTTCCACATGTGGAAGCCGGACGTCTACCAGGGCGCCCCCACGCCGATCACGGCGCTGATGGCGTCCTGCACCGTCGTCGCCGCGTTCGGCGGGATCCTGCGCGTCTACTACGTCGCGTTCGAGACGCTGAAGTGGGACTGGCGGCCCGTCATGTGGGGTGTGGCGATTCTCACGATGGTCGCCGGCTCGATCATCGCGATCACGCAGACCGACATCAAGCGGATGCTGGCCTACTCGTCCATCGCGCACGCGGGCTTCCTGCTCATGGGCGTGATCGCCAGCTCCGCGGACGGCCTGTCCAGCACGATGTTCTACCTGGTCGCCTACGGCTTCACCTCGATCGGCGCGTTCGCCGTCGTGACGATGGTGCGGGACGCGGGCGGCGAGGCCGGCCACCTGTCGCGGTGGGCGGGGCTCGGCAAGCGGTCCCCGGTGGTCGCGGGCGTGTTCGCCTTCTTCCTCCTGGGCTTCGCGGGCATCCCGCTGACCAGCGGCTTCACCGGGAAGTTCGCGGTGTTCAAGGCCGCCGTCGAAAGCGGCGCGACGCCCCTGGTGGTCGTCGCCGTGATCTCCTCCGCGGTGGCCGCGTTCTTCTACGTCCGTGTGATCGTCGTCATGTTCTTCAGTGAGCCGGACGCCGAGGGCCCGGTCGTGGTGGCCGGCCCGGCGACCGCGGTCGCGGTCGCCCTCGGGGTGACGGCTACTGTGGTACTCGGCGTGATCCCGCAGCCCGTTCTGGACCTCGCGGGTCAGGCCACGACCCACATGTTCGTCCGGTAGGGAGTCTTGGGTGAGCAACCCATTCGCTGAGAAGTCCGGCGGGCCGGCCCTCCAGGAGACCGGCCCGTTCGGGCTTCCCGTCGACGCCGCGCTGGCGGCCGACGCCAAGGAGCGCCTGGCCTCCGTCGAGTCCCTGCTCCTGGACTGCGTCCGCGGCGAGGATCCGCTGCTCACCGAGGCGTCGCAGCACCTCGTCGAGGCGGGCGGCAAGCGGTTCCGGCCGATGCTGGTGCTGCTGGCCTCCCACTTCGGCGACCCCGCGGCGCCCGGCGTCGTCCCGGCCGCCGTCGTCGTCGAGCTCACCCACCTCGGCACCCTCTACCACGACGACGTCATGGACGAGGCCACCGTCCGGCGCGGCCAGCAGTCCGCGAACTCCCGCTGGACGAACACCGTCGCCATCCTCACCGGCGACTACCTGTTCGCCCGCGCGTCGGACCTGCTCGCCGACCTCGGCCCGGAGGCCGTCCGCATCCAGGCCCGCGCGTTCGCCCGCCTGGTGCGCGGCCAGATCCAGGAGACCGTCGGCCCCGCCGAGGACGCCGACCCCCTCAAGCACTACCTCCAGGTCGTCGCCGACAAGACCGCGTCCCTGATCGCCGTCTCCGGCCAGTTCGGCGCCCTGCTCTCCGGCGCCCCCGCCCACGTCGTCGACACGGTCACCTCCGCCTGCGAGAAGATCGGCATCGCCTTCCAGCTGTCCGACGACATCCTCGACATCGCCTCCGAGACCGAGGAGTCCGGCAAGACGCCCGGCACCGACCTGCGCGAGGGCATCCGCACCCTCCCCATGCACCACGTCCTCGCCGGCATCGGCTCCGGCCCGGACGACGCCCGCCTCCGCGAGCTGCTCGTCCAGGACCTCACCGACGACGCCCTGCACGCCGAGGCCCTCGCCCTCCTGCGCGCCCACCCCGCCATGGACCGCGCCCGCGCCGACCTCCGCCGCTGGGCCGAGGACGCCCGCACCGAACTCCTGACCCTCCCCGAAATCCCCGCCCGAGACGCCCTCACCAACCTCTGCGACTACGTGATTTCCAGGACGGGCTGACCTCGACCCGCACCTGAGTGGCCGCACGTTCGCGGCGAGATCGAGCGCGAGACTAAACGGGGCCGCGGGACCGCCGGGTGATGCCGGCGGCCACACGGCCCCGCTTTTGTCTTTTAGGCGTTCTGGGGTTCGGGTTCTTCGGTTAGGCCTCGGGTCTTCATGGCGTGCAGGACGAGGTCGATGAGGACTTCCTTGCAGGAGTCCAGGCGGCGGGCGTCGCAGAGCATGACGGGGACCTTGGGGCCCAGGTTGAGGGCCATCTGGATCTCCGCGAGGTCGTAGCGCTGGGCGCCCTCGAAGCAGTTCACGGCGACGATGAACGGGGTGCCGCGGCGCTCGAAGTAGTCGACGGACGGGAAGCAGTCCGACAGGCGGCGGGTGTCGGCGAGGACGACGGCGCCGAGCGCGCCGAGGGAGACCTCGTCCCACATGAACCAGAAGCGCTCCTGGCCGGGGGTGCCGAACAGGTAGAGGACGTACTCGTTGCGCATCGTGATGCGGCCGAAGTCCATCGCGACCGTGGTGGTCTGCTTGCGCTCCACCCCGGAGATGTCGTCGATGCCGACGCTCTCGTCGGTGAGCAACTCCTCGGTGCGAAGCGGGCGGGTCTCCGAGACCGTGCCCACCATCGTGGTCTTGCCGACCCCGAAGCCGCCCGCGATCACGATCTTGACCGCGGTGGGGAGCCGGCGGGCGCGCACGTCGCGCCTAGAGGGCCCGGAGACCATCGATCACCGCCTTGTAGAGCCTGATGTCATGCATGTCCGCCTCTGGTTCGGGTTCCTGCAGGGAGACGAAACCCTTGTCGAGCAGGTCGCCGAGCATCACCCGCACGGTCGCCACGGGCAGGTCGAGATGGCCGGTGATCTCGGCCACCGACATCACCGCCTGGCAGAGCCGGATGATGGCCAGGTGCTCGGGGCCGAGGCCGATCGCGCCCTCCGGTTCGGGGCCGACCGCCACCACCAGGGTGATGAGGTCGAACTTGCCGCGGGTCGGCTCGATGCGGCCGCTGGTCATCACGTACGGCCGCACCATCGGGCCGGCGTGCTCGTCCAGGAAGCGGTCCTGGACGGGCGGCCGCGTCGCGGTCTCGTCCACCCAGGGCTCCTGGGTGGGGTCCTCGGGGGGCATCATGCCGGGCGCCCCTCCTGCGCGGTCTCCGAACGCGACGGCGTGGTGAGGTGGTGGCCCATGGCGGTGACGAGCATCGCCATCTCGTAGGCGATGAGGCCGACGTCGGCCTCCTCACCGGCGAGGACGGCAAGGCAGGCGCCCTTGCCGGCCACCGTGACCAGCAGGAACGCCGAGGCCATCTCGACGATCGTCTGCCGGACGGGGCCGCCGCCGAAGCGGGTGCCGGCGCCCTTGGCCAGGCTCTGGATGCCCGCCGCGACGGCGGCGAGGTGCTCGCCGTCGTCCTGCGTCATGCCCTCGGAGGACGCCATGAGCAGGCCGTCGGCCGAGAGCACGACCGCGCTGCGGGCGTGCGGCAGCCGGTGCACCAGGTCGTCCAGCAGCCAGCCGAGATCGGAGGAGGAACCGGTCTTCTGCGTCACTGATCTGCCTCGCCTTCCGCTGCGTTGGTGCCGAGGGCTTCCGCCGCCTCAGAGCGGCCCCGCTGGGTACCGCGCTGATAGGAACCCATGATCCGCTGGATCTCCTCGGGGGAGCGGCCCGGGTCGTCCTGCTCGTCCTGCTCGTCGGCGACGACGGGCTCATCGGTGCGCAGGGGGTCGGCCAGGTTCGCCTGCGGCACCCGGACGGGCAGACCGGACGGTGTCGTGGAGATGTCGGGCACGGGTGGCAGGTCCTCCGGCTCGATGGGGTCGGGACGTGCGCCGTCCTCGGGGTCCTCGTCGCGCCGCGCGGGCGCGGGGGCCTCGGGCCGCGGTTCGGGGACGCTGCCGCCGGACGCCTGGGCGGTCGGCGGTTCCGCCGCCGGCGGGGGGACCGCGACGAGGGCGGGCCCTACGGGCTGCGGTCCGGTGCTCGCCGGGGGGAGCGTCGCCGTGGGCGCGGTGGTGCGGACGGCGGCCGCCGGCGCGGCGCCGACCGCGGCGGGGCGCCGCACCTCCAGGCCGTTCGTGGTGGTGGTGCCGGCCGGGACCTGCGCCGGGCCCTGCTCGACGATCAGTTCCCGGGGGATGACGACGACGGCGGTCGTGCCGCCGTAGGCGGACCGCTTCAGCGACACCTGCAGGTTGTAGCGCTCGGCGAGCTTGCTGACCACGAACAGGCCGAGCTGGACCGAGCTCTGCAGGTTGAAGTCGGGCGGGTCGGCGATCCGCGCGTTGATCTCGGCGAGCTTCTCGTCGGTCATGCCGAGCCCGCGGTCCTCGATGTCGATGGCGAAGCCGCTGGCGACCAGGTGCCCGCCGACCTGCACGATGGTGTCGGGCGGGGAGAACGACACGGCGTTCTCGATCAGCTCGGCGAGCAGGTGGGTGACGTCGCCGACCGCGCGTCCGGCCAGTTCGACCGGGCCGAACGGCAGGACGGTGACGCGGGTGTAGTCCTCGACCTCGCCGACGGCGGCGCGGACGACGTCCACCATCGGGACGGCGTTGCGCCAGCCGCGGGCCGGGAGGGCGCCGGAGAGCACGATGAGGTTCTCGGCGTTGCGCCGCATTCGGGTCGCGAGGTGGTCGAGACGGAAGAGCTCCTCCAGCTCCTTGGTCTCGATGTCGCGGCGGCGCTCCATGGTGTCCAGCATGGTGAGCTGCCGGTGCACCAGCGTCTGGGTGCGGCGGGCCAGGCTCAGCAGGACGTCCCGGATGCCGCGGCGCAGCTCCGCCTGCTCGACGGCGGTGCGGATCGCGGTCTCCTGGACGGCGTTGAACGCGCGGCCCACCTGCCCGATCTCGTCCGTGCCGAACCGCAGCGGCGGCGCCTCGACGGCGACGTCCACCTGCTCGCCGTGCCCGAGGCGTTCGACGACGCCGGGCAGCCGCTGCTCGGCCAGCTCCCAGGCGGCGCCGCGCAGCCGTTCCAGCTGCCGGACGAGCGCGCGCGCCGTGGTGATCGACACGACGATGGACGCGATGACCGCGAGGAGGCCGAGTCCACCGGCGAGCAGCAGCCGGACGATGACCCAGGCGGCGATCGGGGTGGCGCGCTCCACAAGCCGGTCGCCGGCGTCCTGGATCGTCTTGCGCATCTGGGCGATCGCGGGCTCCGTCGCGCCGCGCCACTGCTCGGCGCTCACGTTGGGGCGCTGCGCCTTGTTCCGCGTGAGGAGCGCGTCCTCCATGTTGACGACGGTGTTGAGGCGCTTGTTGGCGTTCAGCTCGTTCCACGCCTGCCGGTCGGCGAACTCCAGGTCGACCAGGGCGCGGTCGTAGTTGAGGCGGCGCGCGCCGACGGCCTTGGCGATGTCCAGCTGGTCGACCGGGGTGATCCGGCCGGACGCCAGGACGCCGGCGATGAGCGCGTCCTCCTGGGACAGCAGCTCCCAGGAGCGGTTGACGGCGATCTCCGCGCGCAGGTCGGCGGTGAAGCCCTTGTCGTCGAGCGTCGTCGTCCCGTCGTACATGTGGAAGATCGACTCGATGGTGTCGGAGTAGACGTCCATGATGTGCCGGCGGTCGTAGACGCCGGAGTCGATCGAGCGGCGGTCGCCGTCGAGCCGGCCGAGCAGCCGGACCATCGCGTCGAGCCGCCGGTCCATCTCGTCGTCGGCGGCGCGGCGGACCGAGCCGCTGCGGGCCTTCTCGACGACGATGGCCCGCTCCTTGTCGGTGCGGGCGCGCTGGGCGGCGAGCAGGTCGGGCCGCCGCTGGCCGGACGCGAGCATGGTCACGGTGAGGCGGCGCTCCTGCTGCAGCTCGACGAGCAGCGGGTCGCTCGGGGCCACGACGCTGTCCAGGGTGCTCACGAAGAGCAGGTTCACGCCTTCGCGCAACGTCACCCAGGCGGCGAAGGCCCACAGCGCGGTCAGCGAGACCAGCAGGGCCGCAATCTTGGTCCGCAGCCGTGAGTTGCGGAAACGCATTATGATCGCCCCAACAATTGTCAAGGTGCCTGCAATGCGAGGTACTGGGGCCCGGCTGCGAGACACTGGTGGCGTGAGTGCGGGTAGCGCTATGCCGTGTCACCGGCAACGCACCGCTGAACCTTACCAACGCCACCAAACCCACTCAAGGTGAATGGTTTCCGTCTCAGCCGTACAAGCAGGTCACCCTCATACAACGTGGTGAAATTCACCGCACCGAAACACTGGCGTCACACCGGGCGAGACGAAGAGCCGCCAGCACCGCCGCCCGGACGATCGTCGTTGGGCGATATAGGTCTTTGTCATGCCATAGAGGCGGCTTGCCGGAGTCAACGTCCTCCGGACCGCCGGTCAAGGCGCCGGAGGCGGTCCGCAGGGCCGATCTCAGGTAGGCGTCGCCCCGCCGGACCGCTCGCTCCGCCGCCTCCCGCACCGCCGAGTCGGTCGCGGCGTCGCCGGACGGACGGGCCAGCGTGAGGACGTGCACGGCGTAGGCCGTCTCCTCGGCGGTCCCGCACCAGCGTCCCCACGAGCCGTCCGGGCGCTGTTCGCGCAGCACCCACCCGACGGCCCGGCGCACCGCGTCCGCGGATTCCGGGCCGCCGAACCCGTCCAGCGCGAGGGCCGCGCAAGCGGTCGCGTAGAGCGGTGAGGCATGCCACCGGTCTTCCCAGCGGCCGTCGTTCAACTGCTCGCCCCTCAGCCAGGACGCCGCCTTTCGCGCGCTCGCCGCGTAACGGCCTGCCGGGTCGGCGCCGCCGCACTCCAGGTAATGGCCGAACGCCTCAAGTACGTGCGAGTTGGTCGTGACGGAGCGTCCGTTCTCACCGGGCCAGCTACAGAAATGCGTCTTCGTTTCGTACTTCCACAGCAGGTCGGGTGGGTGCGGTTCCCCGAGAAGCGACAACGCGTACAGCAGACCGGAACTGGTGTCGGCGTCCGGAGGCAGGCCGGTGCCCCCCGGCGCGCCGTCCTCGCCGAGCGCCGTCCGCATCTGGGCGATCAGCTCCGGCGGGACGGCCGGCGCGAGCCCTGCGCGGGCCAGCCAGCCCAGCACCCAGCCGCGCTCGAAGTTGGTCACCGGGACGGCGACGGGAACGGGACCGCCGTGCTGCTCGACGGCGGCCTCCAGGTAGCGCAGCACGGCCTCGTCCGCCTCCCCGCCCCGGCCCGGAGTGCCGAGCCAGGCGGCGGTGGCGGCGGTGGAGGCGCCGACGGTCGCGAACCGTCCCGGCGCCTCCGGCGCGGAAGGATCGCGGGAGGGGTGCGGGCCCGGCAGCGGTACGGGGTGGACGGACTCGGCGCGGCGTGCCGACGCACCCGCCACTTCGAGCGCGTGCTGCACCTTCAGCGGGACGGCGCCCCCGCCTTCGAGATGGGCCCTGGCGGCGGCGACGAACGCTCCGTCCATCCCGGCGGGCGGGGCCAGCCGGCCGCCGGTCCACCAGGTCGCGAAGGCGGGGTCGTCGCGGAGCCGATCGAGGTGCCCGTTGATCGCCTCGATGAGGGCCGGGGTGATGTGCTCGATCGCCGGCATGTCCGGGACGTCCGTCGCCGCCCCGCCGTAGATCCACCGCGCGACGGTCCGCATGGCGCGCCCGGCGCCGCGGGTCACCTCGGCGACGTAGACGCCGGACGGCCAGCGCCGACCCTCCGAGACGAGCACGGACAGCAGCGCCTCGGTCGCGCTCAGGCTAGGGACGAGCGCGTAGCCCGGATCGGGCGGCCCCCAGCCGCCGTCGGGCCGCTGCGTGTCGAGCAGGAACCGGATCCGCCGGGAATGCCCGGTCAGCCACGGGGCCAGGCTCACCAGCCGCCCGGTCTCGTAGACGGACGGGGACGAGCGTCCCCACGGGGCGCGCACGAGGTCGGCCACCAGCGCGTCGGCGGCCGTGTGAAGATCGTGGGGGTCCGGGTCCGCGGCTTCGGGCGCGTCCGGACCCGCCTCCTCGACGGTCACAGCGACCCCCAGTAGTCGCTCAGCTCGTAGAAGCCCGTGCTGTAGCCGATCTGCCGTTCGAGGTAGGCGACGGCCTCGGGGCAGTCGGCCCGCAGCGGCCGGACGCGGTCGCGGCAGCCCGCCACGATCTCGTCGATCCGCGCGGTGATCTCGGCACGTTCCACGCCGAGCATCTGCGCGTTCAGGTCGCCCCAGGTGACGTCCCGCTCGTAGGTGGCGAGGTCGTTGAGCAGCCGCAGCACCTTCTGGACGTCCCGGCTCGCGGCCTGCAACTCGCCGATGTGGTCGAGGACGCCCTGGTCGGCGTGCACGATCCAGTGCGAGACGTTGACCCAGGCCGAGCCGTAGTTGTCGGCGTTGTCCAGGTACTCGTCGAACGTCGGCCAGGCCGCCTTGTCGCCCGACTTCCACGTCAGCTCGCGTGCGCCGCACTCCAGGAGCCGTCCGAGCTGCGCGAGCCAGTCGTCGCGCAGCGCCGCGAAGGCCGGAGACGCGGCCGCGTCGTCCCGGATGTCGGCGAGGAACCTCGTGAGCCCGTCGCCCGGGGTCGGCGCGGCGCCCTCGGCCACGGCGAGGCAGCGGCGGTTGATGTCGTCGACCTCGTCCCTCGACGTCGCGACATGGTCCACCAGCCAGTCCAGGCCGAAGATCCACAGCGAGGTGCGCGCCGCCATCCGGATCCCGGACGCGCTCAGCCACGGCGACCCGAAGGCGTTCGCGCAGGCCACGGCGTTGAACAGGGTCTCGTCGATCGGCTTGGCGTCGAACAGGTCGGGATAGGACTCGGCGCACTTCGCCAGGTCGCGGGCGCACTTCACGGCCTGCGCCATCACGGCCCCGTTGTGCCGCGCGTCCTGGAGGGCATCGGGCTTCGCGGGGCCGCCGGTATGCGGGGGCGCCCCGTCCACCGCCGTCACGCGTCCCGCCTGACCGGGGTCAGCGTCATCTCCAGCGACTCCCGCGGCCGCAGGGTCGCGCCGATGCGCGGCATGGCGGGGATGGCGTCGGACAGGGTCGGACGGAACCGGTTCAGGATGCTCGTCAGGATCATCCGCGCCTCGACGTCGAACACGTGGCGGCCGATGCACTGGTGCGGCCCGCCGCCGAACGGGAAGTAGGCGTAGCGGTGCCGCTTGCGGGAGTTCTCCGGCGTGAACCGCTCCGGGTCGAACTCCAGCGGACGTTCCCACACCGACGCGAGCCGGTGCGTGAGGAACGGGCTGATGAGGACCGGGTCGCCCGGCTCGATGTGCACGCCGCCGAGGATCGTCGGGGCGGTCGCCATGCGCGGGAACATCCAACCCACCGGGTAAAGGCGCAGCAGTTCCTGGACGACCTGCGACACGTACGGCAGTTGCGGAAGGTGGTCCGGACGGACCGGCTCGCCGCCGACCACGCCCTCGATCTCCTCGACCAGCCTGTCCCTGACGTCGGGGTGGTCGTGCAGCAGCGGCCACAGCCAGGTCAGTGCCAGCGTCGTGGTCTCGGTACTGGTCGCGAACATGGCGAGCAGGTTGTCGCGGATCCACTTGTCGTCAGGCGGGGCGCCGTCCTCGGTCCGGGCCTGGCAGAGCGCGGTGAAGATGTCGCTGCCGTCGCCCGGGTCGTCCCGGTAGCGCGCCACCAGCTCGAACAGGACCTCGTCCATCACCTGGACGGCGTCCTTGAACGCCTTGTCGCCCGGCATCGGCAGGACGCGGGGCAGGAACGGCAGCAGGAACCGGACCGAGATCGAGGTCGCGATCTGGTCGAACGTCGGGATCAGCTTGTTGGCTTCGACGGGGGAGATCTTGTCGCCGAACAGGACCTTGATCACGGTCTCGTTGACGATCCGGCTCATCTCCGGCAGCACGTCGATGGGCCGTCCCGCGCGCGCCGGCTCGTCCAGCTTGGCGACGGCGTCGTTGATCGCCTCCGCCATCAGCCCCGTGAGCCGGTTGACGTTGCGGGTGGTGAACACCGGCTGCAGCACTCGCTTGCTGTGCTCCCACTCAGCGCCTTCGGACAGGATGCTGTCGCCCATCAACTCCCGCAGGGGCCGCCAGAACACCCCGTCCCGCTGGAAGATCTCCGACTCGCGCCGCAGGACCTGCTGGATGTGGTCGGGATGGGTGACGAGGTAGGGGTGCGATGCACCGAGGTCGAGCCGGATGAGCCGGCCGTCCCCCTCCGTGCTGATCCGCTCCAGTTGGCGCAGCGGGTCGCGGACGAATCCGGCGACCGTGCGGTACAGGGGGAAGTTCTTCGCCTTCTGGACTGGGACGGCGCCGACGTCAACGGACATTACCGACTGCCCCTCGATGTTGAGTTGGAGTGCCAGTGCTCGCGGTCACACCGTCCCGGAGCGCGGGGCCGCCCGGGACGTCCGGCGCCCCTCGCGGCGGGACGCCAGGAATGAGTGATTAGGGGTATGTGGGAAGGTTGCGGTGTTATGTAGCTTTCTGTGGGAGTATCACATGATCAATTAACATCGGCAAGGCTTGGAGCGGTAGAAATCTCAACCTTTTCGACGTGACCCTTATCACTTGCCGGCTGTGTTGTCCCGTTGTCGAGTCGGCCTTACAAGCATGATCAAATGGCTCGCGAAAAGGGCGTACGCTCCCACCGGACACCACAGAGAGTGATGCCGGTTAAGTGGAGCTCTCTTCCGGTTTATACCGAATTACTTTGCGGCGCGGTCGATCGGGGCCAGATCGGGCCACGCGACGCGCCCCGCCACCCGCACCTCGCCGATCACCGTCCGTGATCCGCAGCGCGCCACGACCGGGTACGTGCTCGGCGGGGCGTCCCGCCTGACGACGGCGGCGCCGTCCACCGCGCGTCCGGCGAACGCCTCAGACCTCGCGGTCACCCTGCCCGTGCAACCGGGCACCGCCAGCCGGACCCGCTCACCGGGCCGCACGGCGCGGGGCTCCACCGACACCGGGCTCCTCCCGGTCGCGGTCGCCTCTCCCGTCGCCGGAGCCAGCATGCCCGCCGCCACGAGCGCCGTTCCCAACACGGTGACGCTGAGCAGACGCAACGACGACTCCCTCACTCGGGCGTGTGACGTCCGGCACTTTAGCCCCTCAGGGCGGTTTCGGGCACCGCTTCCCGGCGTCCGGCGCGCAACCCGTCCCACGTGAGCGTCACCAGCGCGACCCAGACCAGCAGGAACCCCGCCCACCGGCTCGGCGGCATCTCCTCGTGCTGCACGAGGAGACCGATCGCGAACTGCAGCACCGGCGCCAGGTACTGGAGCATGCCGAGGGCGCTCAGCGGCAGCCTCACGGCCGCCGCGTTGAACAGCATCAACGGGACGGCCGTCACGATCCCGGCCGCGGCCAGCAGCGCCGCGTGCCCCACGCCGTGATGCCCGAACGCCGCCTCGCCCCGTCCCTCCAGCACCAGCACGAACGCCAGCGCCGGCAGGAACGTCACGGCCGTCTCGACGGCCAGGCTCTCGGCCGACGGCATGTCGGCGAACTTCTTGAGCAGGCCGTACACCCCGAACGCGAACGCCAGCACCAGCGCGATCCACGGAGGCCGCCCGTAGTCGACGGTCAGCACGACCACCGCGGCCGCCCCCGTCCCGACCGCCGCCCACTGCCATGGCCGCAGCCGCTCCCGGAAGACCAGCACCCCGAACACCACGGTGATCAGCGGGTTGATGAAGTACCCCAGCGCGGACTCGATCGTGTGCCCGCTGTTGACGGCGTAGATGTACGTCCCCCAGTTGACGCTGATCGCCAGCGCCGCCAGCGTCAGCAGGACGCCCCGCCGCCATCCCAGCGTCCGCAGCCACCCCCGGCTCCGCCGCACGGCGAGCACCGCGACCACCGCCACGAGCGACCACATGATCCGGTGCGCGAGGATCTCTCCCGCCCCCGCGGGCTTCAGCAGCGGCCAGTACAGGGGGAACAACCCCCACATCACGTACGCCGCGACCCCGCACACCATGCCCCGCCTCACGAACGCAACATACCAGCAGGTAATCAACCAAACGGAACAACGCTCATGTCATTTGGCTCACTGACCTTGAGAGCATGTTCGGCTTAGCGAAGACCAAGATGGTCACTCCAGAAAAGGCGCTCCCCGGCAGGGACGAGCCCATCCCGGTACCGGACTAACCTCCGCCACCGACTTCCACTTCGCCGAGGCCTACCTCCAGAAAAACCCCAACGGCTACCGCGGCCCAGGCGGCACCGGCCTCTCGTCCCCCGCAGGAGTAGCCTCCGCGGGGTGACTTGGACGGCGGACGAAGAGGTCTCGGCCCTCTGGGCAGAGCATTTGGATCTCGCGTTCCCAGACGCCTTGCGGTGGCTGGACGCTCCAAGCGGTGAGTCAGTGGCGACGCTCGACGCCTACGTGGCGGGTTGCATCTCCGCGTACCTGCTGGGAGGGACTCTTGATACCGAACGCCGGTCCGCCTTGAACGGCCTGCTGAGCGATCTTCGTGGCGTCATGCCGCAGCTGCGTGGCGACGGCGCCGAGTACGTGGCCCGCTTGCTCCGCATGGCGGAACTGATCGCCGCTTCTCTGCGGTAGCGGTGACGCTCAGGCGACGTAGGTGTCGAGCACTTCGTGCACCTGGGGGGCCGTCCCGTGTGGCTGCAGCTTGGTGGCTAACGGTCAGATTTGTGCGTCTGGCTCTTGGGGCGCGGTCTTCGCCAGGGCGCCCGGCCGGGGGTTGCCCCTGACGGCGACGCAGATTCCGAAGATCCGCTCCCGTCCTGTCCAGCCATTGATCCGGCCGCGGTTGTTGCTGATCCGCACACGGCCCTTGGCGGCATCGATGCCCGAGACGAGATGCAGGTAGACCGTCCCGGCCACCCGAGCGAGCACGATGTCGCCGACCTCGAGTTTCACCGGATCGACCGGCGCGACGGTGACCAGATCCCCGCTTCGGATCAGCGGCACCATGGAGGACCCGGAAGGCCGGAACTCCACGGTGGCCCCCTCCGCGACTCGCGCGGCGATCGTATCCATTTTTCCCATAAAGGCAGGATGCGGGCCTCGCGCATACCTGTCGATCGAATTTAGACGCATCTACTGCATCTCTTCGATAGCGGCGCAGGTCAAGCGCCGTAGCCGTAGGTCGTGGTATTCGGGCTCGGCCGTTGCCCGGATGCCCTGTGGGGCGAGTCGACGGCCCCGCCGCCAGCTCATCGGCAGGCCGGCCCCGTCTGGGTTACGACATGCCGGTGCCAAGCGGGCGTGAACCCCTCCCCAGCGCACGTGCCGCGCTCTGCGGGGGAGGTGCCATCTTGTGGTGATGGCTGAATCCGGAGTGCGTTATCCCTTGGTCGCGGCTTGTACGGCTGCGAACCAGCGCGCGGCCGCGAATTCGAACATCGATTGAACGACGGGAAGCCTGAACGCATACCAGCCTTCGTCGCTGGCCAGTGTCATGTTGATCAGGGTGCCCGAATGCGATGGAGTTGCGACGATGGATGCCTTCATAGGGAAAGCTCCGCTCCGGATAAGAGCGCCGAAGAGGCGAAGTAGCAATCGGGAGCCTTTCCGAGCGTGGATGGTGTCACCCTGGCAGGCAATGTCCTTCCAGTTCAGCCCGTCCAGCGTGGTGACAATGGTCCGTATCGAATCGGCCGGCGTCCGATGGACTTCCCATTGCTGGTCCGCGCGCATGCGCGGAGCCTATCGCAAAGCGTCCGGTATATGTCGGTTCAACCGGCCGGTACCGATCGGCCGAGCCCGTGCGGCCGCGTAGCAAACGCACTCGCTTCCCCGGCGCGGTGTGCGCGGAGGAAGCCGCGTGATGATGTCGTACTTGGCGGCGGACTTGACCTCGTGCCCGCGCCGGGTGCGATGCTCATCTCGTTCTTGTTCAGTCGAGGTACGCGGGTAGGTGGCGACACGGATGTGGTGGGGCACGCTCGGTGGAAGCTTCGTTCGGGGCCTCGGCGGCACAGGGCTGAGCCGTTCCGGCGGCCTGGCCCCCGCCGAGTAAGGGCATGCCCACAGGACGGGTCCTCTACGTGATCGCTTGTGGAGCCTCTGCGGCGTCCGATGTGGAGGTCTTTGTACGGCTGGCGCAGGGCGAGGGTTGGCATGTCCGGGTGATCGCGACCCCGATGGGGGCCAAGTTCCTGGACATGGAGCGGCTCGCAGACCTGACGGGCGGGCCGGTGCGGACCGACTTCCGCCGGCCGCACGAGACGTCGAACGGCCTGCCTCCCGCCGATGCCGTCGTGGTGGCTCCGGCCACGTTCAACACGATCAACAAGTGGGCGCTGGGCATCACGGACACGGTCGCGGTCGGGATGCTGTGCGAGCTCCTGGGCATGGGCGTGCCGACGTTGGCGGTGCCGCAGGTCAAAGCCGAACTGGCCGGCCATGTGGCCTTCCGCCGGAATCTGGAAGCTCTTCGCGCTATGGGCGCCCACGTGCTCTTCGACCCTGCCGCCCCTCCGGAGGCGCGCATGCCCGGCTGGCACGACATCCTCGCGGAGCTGAACAGCATCCTCGATGACTGACCCGGCGGCGTCGGGTCAGTGGACGGCGGTGGTGGGGCCGTTGATCACGAGAGATTGACCATCGCGCAAGGTGCGATGGGCGGTGCCTTGCGCGCGGTAGTGGTCGGCGACCTCACCGAGGATCTTGGTCTCGGGATGGCCGGGGGAGTCGATATGCGGCACCACGACGTAATCGAGGACGGCGAGGCCGTCGAAACGGGCCGGGGTGCCATAGGCGGTCTGCACTGCCTCGGGGGCGTCGCACCGATCTAGGCCGTGAAGGTCCGGGGCCAGGACGCAAGCGCCGGCGCTGTAACCGGCATAGACGGCGGCGTCCTCGCGCAGCAGTTCGGCGATGGCGCGGTCGGCGCCGCTCGCCGCCAGAGCGTGGCGCAGGACGAACACGTTGCCTCCCCGGACCCAGAGGAGGGGGAATCCGCGAAGCGTGGCCGCGACTCGGCTGGGGTCCTGGCCGAAGAACGCCCGCAAGTCGACTTCGACCGGCCGCAGGCCGAGGGCGGCGAGGGCGTCGATCTCCCGCTCGACCGCCGCTCGGCGCTCGGCGTCGGGCAGGGCGTCAACAGCGTTGGCGATCACCGCGGCCCGCGTCCCGGCGGCACCGGTCAGCAGCCCCAGCATCTGTTGTGGATGCTCCCCGGTCCGCCAGGAAGACAGATACATGCGCACCCGAGAACCCTAGAGCCCCCGGCCGGGGCCGCTGATCCCGAACACCTCGGCATGGGCCCGCCGACCTCGGTGGGCCCGCAGATCGGGTCGAATTAGCCGACCTCATGGTGTCCGGTTTTGCATGGACCGTACGCTACTTTCTCCCTCGGTACCGAGCGAGAGCGACCTGATGACTTGGGAGACGCCGCCGACGGTTCTGTGGCTGCTGCCATGCCTGGCGTGGCTTGTCGTGTGGTTGTTCCTTTAGGAGGAAGGACGACCCATCAAGCCCGGATTGGGGCTGCTTAGCAGTTCAGGCGTGGGATGTGGCGCATGTGGCCGAGTGCGTACTTCTGTGGGTGTTCGACTGTCCCGTTTAGGCAAATCCTTGGACGAGCGGGGCCCCATACGGCTGGTGGTGCACTAGTCTTTGCGACCTAGGCACTTTGAAAGGTTGCACTCTGCCGTCTGGCAGAGCAGTGGAAGGTGTAGGGGCATGCCGGACAGTCCGACTGTTCACCAGCGACGCCTTCGGGTAGAGCTCCGCAGGGCGCGCGAGGCCGCCGGGCTGACGCAGGAGCAGGCGGCGAAGGCCTTGGACTGGTCCCTCTCGAAGATCATTCGTATTGAGGGTGGGACGGTCCGGGTCGCGGTGAGCGACGTCCGTGTCATGTTGCAGGAGTACGGGGTGGGGCCGGAGCGGTTCGACGAGTTCCTGGGCCTGGCACGGGCAGCTCGCGAAACGGCGTGGTGGAGCGCCTATCGCAGGGTGCTCAGTTCGCAGATGGCCGAGCTCATCGGCTTCGAGTCGGCCGCCGGCGTATGCCGGGAGTTCGATCCTCTGCTCATTCCCGGGCTGCTGCAGACCAGCGCCTATGCCAAGGAGATCCTCACCAACCTGCGCGGAGAGGCCGCACCCGAGCAGATCAACGAACTGGTCGAGGTGCGGCTGCGCAGACAGGACATCTTCGAAGGCGACGCTCCGCCCAGGTTCTACTTCGTCATCGACGAGGCGGCGATACGCAGGCCGGTCGGCGGTGCCGCTGTGATGCGGGCCCAGTTGTCGCATCTGCTGGAGATGACGAAGCGCCCCAACGTGACGATCGAGATCGTCCCGTTCGGCCATGGAGCGCATCCGGGGCTGAGCGGGCCGTTCAAGCTCATCGAGTTCGTTGAGCCCGAGGACGACGACGTGCTCTACCTCGAAGGCGCACAGGGGGAGTTGATCGGGCGCGACTATCGCGAGGACATCGTCCGGTATCGCGAGAAGTTCGAGGTGCTGCGCCGAATTTCGCTCGGCCCGGAAGGCTCGGCCGTGCTGCTCAACACGGCCGCGGAATCCCTCTGAGAAGCCTTGCCCGCATCACCGGCGACGGGTGATTGATCCACCTATGGCTTGATCTACGGTGAACACTTACACTTTCACATTGACAGAGCACGACACAGGACTGTGGTGTGCCTGAGATCGTGCGCCGAAGGGCATGGCCGAGCTTGAGGATGTCCGCCCGAACAGAAGGTCGCCGTTCGCATCCTGATCGGCCTGCGAGGACGCCTCCAAGGTTGTGCCCAGGAATTCTGACAGCCGCGTCGCGAGGGCCGGCGGTTGGAAGGGGCCAGTGTGGACAGGACGGAACGATCGCAGGTGGTCTGGAGAAAGAGCAGCCGCAGCGGGGGCGGGAACTGCGTCGAGATCGCCTTTGACGGGGACTCCGTCCTGATGCGGGATTCCACTGATCGCCTGAGCGCTGTCCTGTCGATTTCGAGCGTGCAGTGGCTGCTTCTGCGGAGCTCGCTCCGCAGGCGGTACGGCGCTGCGCAGGACTGAAGACCGATCATGCGGCGGGCTCCGGGAGGAGAGGCTCCCGCGGCAGCACCGGGTCGTGGTGGATGTAGCCGCTGTACGGCTTCTCTTTGATCACTACTTCCAGCTTGACGAAGTTCGTGGGGTCCAGGGCACAGAAGCCGCTCCCCACGACGTCCTTGTACAGGATGTCGGACACCACCAGGGCCAGGTCACGGTCCTGGTGCTCGGCGAGGTGGTCGCGCAGCGGTGCCGCGTCCAGCAACCGGGAGACCACGACGGGGGCGTCGCCGGCCGGGCCGAGCGGCCCTTCGATCATGGTGCCGTAGTGGAACGCGAGCCGCATGCGCAGGCGGGTGGCCCGATGCTCGTTGAGCTCGGCGAGCGCGTGTTCGAGGTCGCAGGCGAAGGCGCCCACCACGTGGGGGATGTCGACGTCGGCGGGCATGACGACGAGTTCCCCGTCCCCGCCCGGCTGGCGGTACCAGCCGCTGGTTCGGAGCCCGGACCTTCTCGCGGAGCCGTTGAGTAACCTGCGAAGGTCCTTCTGGGCGGCGAGTTGCCGCTGCGCGTCCAGGTGACTGTACTTCTCCAGGTCCACGGCGAGGAGCAGGCGGTACGCGAGCCGCCTCCCACCGGTGGGCCAGGGCCATCGAAGCATCATCTGCCGTCCTAGAAGCCGCCGTCAGTTCGATTGTGCCCGATGCATCCTGCTATGTGCAGGGCAACATGAGTCGGTTAGCAACATGGCACTTCGCCGGTAGCTTCTGGCTAAGGGCGGAGCAGACTGCCACCGCTCCTTCACCTGCATAGACGTCACGGCAAGAGTTCAGTTGTATCTTGCGGGGTGGCGTGTGGACACCTCGCGTTGTGCCATATGGCGTTTTGCCTTCTGGATGGCCCCGACCTCTGGTCGCTCGCTAGGGTTGGGGGATGGGGTTTGAGGTTGTTTGTGAGGTGGAGCCGCCTACGCGGCCGGATCTGCGGCGGGTGCGGCATCAGATCGGGGTGTTGAGTCCGGTGGCGGACTCGTTCCTGATCCCGGACAACCACATCGGGCGGGCGACGGTGTCGAGTGTGGCCGTCGCTCATGAGGTGCAGGCGATGGGGGCGCGCGGGATCGCGTGCCTGAACTCCCGCGACCGGAACCTGCTCGGGTTCCGGCGCGACCTGCTGACGGCTGCTGCCTACGGGGTCGAGCGGTTCCTCTTCGTCTACGGGGACAAGCCCTCGGCCGGCGGACGGACGAGCGAGCTGACCGTGCGCGCGATGATCGAGGAGGCCCGGGCGGCGGGGGAGGATGCCGCTTTCGCCGGGTGTGCCCCGTTCCAGGTGGGGGTGACCTCCGGGCTGCGGCGGGTCCCTGACTGGAAGCGGGCGGCGGACTTCATGTTCGTCCAGGTCAGCTACTCGGTGGAGAGCCTGCTGCGGTGGCGGGACACCGTTGACGTCGAGGGGCCCGTGTACGCCGGGGTGATGGTGCTGGCGAGCGCGGGGATGGCCCGCAACCTGGCCGCGTCGATTCCGGACATCGACATCCCGGACGAGCTGGTCGAGGCGGTCGAGCGCGACCGGGCGGCCGGGGTCGCGGCGGCGTGCGAGCAGGTGCTGGCCGTGCGCGACAGCGGGGCGTTCGACGGGGTGCACCTGGTGCCGGTCAGCCGGTATCGGGAGGTGGCCGCGCGGCTCGAGCGTGAGCTGCACGCCTAGCCGGGCAGGATGGGCGCATGAAACTGACGCCGGGGCTGCGGGGCGAGGTCGAGATCGTGGTCGCGGAGGCGGACACGGCCGTCCAGGTGGGGAGCGGGGACGTGCCCGTGCTGGCGACGCCGCGGCTGCTCGCGCTCGCCGAGGCGGCCACGGTGAAGGCGGTCGGGCCCTGGCTGGAGGAGGGCGCGACCTCGGTCGGGACGCGGGTCGAGGTCCGGCATCGCGCGGCCACACCCGTCGGCGGACGGGTGACGGTCACCGCCGAGTTGCGGGGCGTGGACGGGACGCGCCTGGCCTTCGCGTTCGAAGCCGTCGACGGACGGGGCGCGGTGGTGGGTGAGGGCCGGGTCGAGCGGGTGGTCGTGGACAGGGAGAGCTTCCTTTCGCGGCTCTCCCGTTGAGGGTCAGTACGGCAGGAGGCGGCCCGAGGGGGTTCGCAGGTCGGGCTGGCTCGGTTGACGTGGGGGCTTGGGGCGCTTGATGAGCTGCTGCCGTGCCATGGTGATCATCTCCCCCCGCCGGGCTGCCTTTAAAACCCGTGGATCGAGCGGTTACCTCATGTGACGCGGCCGGGCCGGACGAGGTTCGCTGAGCTTATGCGACCAACACTGCCCGTTCGACCGATTTTTGGGAAGCCCATTTCCACGGTTCGCGTCCAGAAGATCGCGGATCGTGGCCGAAATCAGGTGACGGTATCGAATCAAGAGACGATGTCGCGCGTCCGGAAACGGCGGAACGCCAGGGCGAACAGGACGGCGGCGTAGGAGACGGAGATGGCGGCGCCCTTGGCCATGCCCGCCCACTGGACTTCGGGCTGCAGGGCGTCCATCCAGGAGTACATCCAGTGCGTCGGCAGGAAGTCGCGCCAGGAGCCGAGCGCTGTGACGGCGTCCAGGATGTTGCTGACGATGACGAGCCCGACCGCGCCGCCGACCGCGCCCAGAGGGGAGTCGGTCGTCACGGAGAGCAGGAACGCCAGGGCGGCGACGACGAGCTGCGCGACCAGGGAGTAGCCGATGATGATCGCCATGCGGCCGAGCGCGGTGCTCACCGGGACGGTGCCGCCGGTCGGGAGCTCGACGTCGCCCCAGCCGAACCCGGCCGTCCCGGCGACCAGCGCCATCAGCGGCAGGCTGACGACCGCGACGACCGCGTAGGACAGGGCGACGATCAGCTTCTGCCGCAGCAGCCGGGCGCGCGGCACGGGCGCGGCGAGAAGGTAGCGCAGGGACGACCAGCCCGCTTCGCTCGCCACCGTGTCGCCGCAGAACAGGGCGACCGCGACCACCAGCAGGAAACCGGTCGAGACAAAGAGGGCGAACAGGGCGAAGTTCAGCGCGGACGACGTGGCGACGTCGACCAGGCTGGGGACGCCGTCCGGGCCCGGGTCGCCGCCGAGCTTGAACGCGGCGACCAGCACCCACGGCAGCACGAGCAGGATCGCGAAGGCCACCAGCGTGCGCCGGCGCCGGAACTGCCGGACGGCCTCCACCCGCAGCGGAAGGGTGCGCCGGACGTGGTAGGCGGTCATGGACCCTCTCCGATGATCTCCAGGAACGCGTCCTCCAGGCGGCGGCCGGACCCGGTGATCTCGGCGACCGGGCCGGCGGCCACGCGGCGGCCGGCGGCCATGACGACCGCGTGCGTGCAGGTCTGCTCGACCTCGGCGAGCAGGTGGCTGGAGACGATGACCGTCCGTCCGGCGGCCGCGTACCGGACGAGCACCTCCCGCATCTCGCGGATCTGGGGCGGGTCGAGTCCGTTGGTGGGCTCGTCCAGGACGAGGAGGTCGGGCAGCCCCAGCATGGCCTGCGCTATGGCGAGACGTTGCCGCATCCCCTGCGAGTACGTGCGGACGGCCCGGTCCAGCGCCGAGCCCAGGTCGGCTATCTTCAGCGCTTCGTCCAAGTGGGCCTCGTCCAGGGGACGGCCGGTGGCGCGCCAGTAGAGGTCCAGGTTGTCGCGGCCGGAAAGATGGGGCAGGAATCCAGGTCCCTCTACGAACGACCCCAGGCGGGACAGCACGGGCGCGCCCGGGTACACGCGGTGCCCGAAGATGCGGATCGAGCCTGAGTCCGGATGGATCAGCCCCATCAGCATGCGCAGCGTCGTCGTCTTCCCTGCACCGTTCGGCCCGAGAAGCCCTAGCACCTGCCCCTTCTCCACACGGAACGACAGGTCCGAAACCGCGAGATGCCCGTTCTTGTACGCCTTCGTTAGCCCGGTTATCTCCAGGGGAACGTCGTTGTCCGTTTCGGTGCCGCGCCTGCGGCGTCCAGGGAGAAGGATGGCGAGCGCCAACGCGACGGCAACGAGAGGCAGTGCCCACACCCAGGCGGGCAGAGGCGCCGGCGCGGTCTTCAGCGACGGGACGGACGGGACGCTCAGCGGCGACACCACCTGCACCTTGTACGACGAGGGCTCGGCGGGCGTCGCGAAGCCCATGTCGGTGGTGGCGATGGCCAGGCGGAGCCGGTGCCCGCGGTCGAAGCGGTAGTCCATCGCCGGGAGCGTCACGGTGACCTCGCCGCCCGACACCCGGAACGGCGCCGCCAGCCGCCGCGCCGGGACCGCCGCCCCGCCCGGGGGGACGTCGTAGAGCTTCGCGAACAGCGGGCCGTCCCCGCTGACCTTCAGCCGGACGGTCGCGGCGCCCGTCAGCCACAGCGGACGGTCCAGCGGACGAGTGTCGAACGTGGCGGTCTGTCCGGGCATGTCCGAGGGCAGTTGCCCGCCCAGGGAGCCGCCGAGCGACCCGCCCAGGGAACCGAGCGCCCCCAGCCCCGGCAGGGCCGAGATCGACGCGGGCGCCCCGCCCGCCGGGTTGAAGATCGTCTGCTCGCTCCCGGCCAGCGGCAGGTTCGACGAGTCACCAGAAAGCCCCGGATAACGCCGCGTCGACGCCTCGTCCACGACGACCGCCTGGGTGGAGGAGTCGAGCCCGCCCGCCCGCGTCACCGTGAACCCGTCCGGGGACGGCGCCGACGTCCGCATGAGCCGCGCGTCGAAGAAGTCGCGCACGAGCCCCTCGACCCGCTCGGTCTCCGGGTCGCCGCCGTCGTGCCCGCCCTGGAACCACACCACCGACACCGGCGCGCCGTTCCGCGCGATCGCCCGCGCGTTGGCGTCGCCCTGGTCGAGGGGGAACAGCGAGTCGGACTGCCCCTGGACGATCAGCGCCGGCACCCTGATCCGGTCGGCGACGGACGCGGGGCTCGACCGCCGCAGCGTCGCGATCGCCGACTCGGTCGGACGGCCCTTCTCCGCGACCTCCTGGTACATGTCGCACAGGGACGGCAGGAAACGCCCGCACGCCGTCCGGCCGGCGCTGCCCGTGAAGAACAGGCCCGCCCACAGCTTCTTGAAGACGCCGTCGGTGGGCTTCGCGCCCGCGGCGGCGTCGGGGAAGAGCGCGTCGGGCAGGCTGTTCCAGGTGATCTGCGGCGCGATGGCGTCCACCCGCCGGTCGTACGCGGCGGTCATCAGCGCGATCGCGCCGCCGTAGGACTCGCCCGCCATCCCGACGCGCGGGTCGCCGGGGCCGTCGAGCCGGACCTCCGGGCGCCGCGCCAGCCAGTCGATCAGCTGCCGGGTGTCCTTCACCTCGTAGTCGGGGGAGTTGAGGGCGATCTCGCCGGTCGAGCGCCCGAAGCCGCGCGCCGACCAGGCCAGCACCGCGTACCCGGCGCGGGCCAGGCCGCGCGCCTCGCCCGCGACGTCCCGCTTGCTGCCGCCGAAGCCGTGCCCCAGCAGGACCGCCGGGCCCTTCGCCCGCCCGACCGGCTTGTAGAACGTCGTGTCGAGCGTGACGCGCTGGTCGTCCTTCGGCCCGTCGACGACGGTGACGCGCTGCTCGGTCTCCCGGACGCGGGCCTCCCCGTCGGCCGTCGCGCCCCACGCCGCGGCACCGCCCGCGATCACCACGGCGACCCCGGCCGCAGTCCAGCGCGCGGACCGTCCCGTCCTGCCCCACCGCGCCTTGAGCGCGCCCGCCCGCCTCATGCCAGAACCCTATGCGCGCCCCGCGACCGTCCGCTCCGCCCTGAAGCCGATCTCGGCTGCTCCCGCCGCGGTACGCGGCCCGGCGCCGCTACGCCTCGCGACGGACGGACGGGGCGAGGGCGGCGGTGAACATCGCGGTGAGGCGGTCGGTGAGTTCGGCGGGGTCGGCGGCGCGCAGGTCGCCGAGGCCGAGCAGCCGCCGCACCGGCCCGCCGCCCATAATGATCGTGGACGCCAGCAGCGCCCGCGCCCGCGCGTCGGGCCCGTCCAGCTGCGCCACCATCGGCTCGACGATCACGTCCTCCAGGTAGCGGAGCAGGATCTCCTTGACCTCGGGGTGGCCGGCCGACCGGTCCAGCATCCGGGACATGGCGGTGGCCGAGCGCTGGTCGACCTGCCGGACGAAGTGCTCGGCGAGGCGGCGCGGCAGCCCCTCGGGGGCGCCCGCGATGACGCCGCGGATCACCGACTCCCCGGCCAGCACCTCGCCGAACAGCGCCGCCTTCGAGCCGAAGTACCGGTTCACCAGCGCCATGTTCGCCTCGGCGCGTGCGGCGATCATCCGGACGGTGACGCCGTCGTAGCCGTGCTCGCCGAACAGGTCGCGGGCGGCGTCCAGGATGCGGCGCCGGGTGGCCTCCCGGTCGCGCTTGCGCCGCCGCGCGGCCTCGCGGCGGGGCTCCTTCTCGACCTGCATCCCCAGCTCCCGGTCACCGGTAACGGTCCATCCCCATTATCCAATGAGTTGCAAGTAAACAACCGTCTACATAAGGTATATGCAGAACACAGGTATTTCATCCGAGTTGTGGGGGCAGGGTGGCTCAGGCGAGCGTGGCGTCGCACGGCCCGGCGGCGCCAGAGCAAGCGCGACCGCACTACACGCACCGTCAGATCCTGGAGATCCTCGCCGGTCTGATGATGGCGATGCTGACGTCGATGATCTCGACGTCGGTGGTCGCGACGGCGCTGCCGACGATCGTCGGCGACCTCGGCGGCCAGGACAAGCTCTCCTGGGTCGCGAGCGCCTCGCTGCTGACCATGACGGCGTCCACGCCGCTGTGGGGCAAGCTGTCGGACATCGCCGGGCGCAAGCTCATGTTCCAGACCGCCCTGATCATCTTCGTGGCGGCCTCGGTGGGCGCGGGCCTGTCGCAGGACATCGGCCAGCTCATCGCGGCCCGCGCGTTCCAGGGCCTCGGCGTCGGCGGCCTGTCCGCGCTCGCCCAGGTCATCCTCGGGGACGTCGTCGAGCCCCGGCAGCGCGGCCGCTACGCCGGGTTCATGGGCGCGGTCTTCGGCGTCTCGACCGTCGCCGGGCCGCTGCTCGGCGGGTTCATCGTGGACACCGACGGCCTGGGCTGGCGCTGGTGCTTCTACGTGTGCGTGCCGCTCGCGGTCGTCGCGTTCCTCGTCATCCAGAAGGTGCTCAAGCTGCCGAAGGTGCGCCGCGACACCCGCATCGACGTCTTCGGCGCGTTCACCATCACCGGCAGCGCCGCGCTGCTGATGCTGATGCTGTCCATGGGCGGGACGGAGTTCGCCTGGAACTCCCAGTGGACCTACATCCTGCTCGGCGCCGCGGCCGTGCTGCTCGTCCTCGCGATCGTCGCCGAGCGCGTCGCGCGCGACCCGATCCTGCCGCCGCGGCTGTTCCGCAACCCCACTTTCCTGCTGACCTCGTTCGTCTCCGTCTGCGTCGGCATGGCGATGTTCGGCGTGATGATCTACATGCCGCAGTACCTGCAGATCGTCAAGGGGATGAGCCCGACGGCGTCCGGCCTGATGACGCTGCCGCTGGTGGTCGGCATGCTCGTCACCTCCACCGGTTCCGGGCAGGTCGTCACCCGCACCGGCCGCTACAAGATCTTCCCGGTGTTCGGGCTGCTGTGCGTCGCCGGCGGGCTGTATCTGCTGTCGCTGCTGCACACCGACTCGCCCAAGGTGCTCGTCGGGACCGACCTCGCCGTCCTCGGCGTCGGGATGGGTCTCAGCCTGCAGATCCTCATCCTCGCCGCGCAGAACGCCGCGGCGCCCGCCGATCTCGCCTCCACGACGTCCGGTGTCTCGTTCTTCCGTAATCTCGGTGGTGCTATGGGCGTGGCCGCGTTCGGCGCTATCCTCACCAACCGGGTCGCGGACGAGATCACCAGTGGCTTCCGCGCCGCGGGCATCCCCATGCCGGGCGGCGGTGCGCACGGTCTCGGCTCCCCGGAGGAGATCAGCAAGCTTCCCCCGCCGGTCAGGGGCATCATCCAGGAGGCGTTCACGAACTCGCTGCAGACCGTCTTCCTCGTCGGCATCCCGGTGGCCCTGGTCGGGTTCCTCGCGGTGCTCGCGCTGAAGGAACTCCCCTTGCGCGGCTCGGCGCACCGCGGCAAGGGCGAGCCGGCGCCCGCCGTCCAGCAGGAGGCGCCCGCGGAGAGCGGCGTCGTCCACCCGCCGTCCCCGGCGGTGCGGACGGGTGCCGTCGGTGCGATCGGCGCCGGCAGGCACGCGCGCGGCCACGGCCCCCAGGACGACGGCCGCTTCGCCAAGACCGCCACGCCGCCGACCCCGCCCGAGGAGCCGGCGGCGCCCTCGGCCACTCTGGACCTGGCCTCCCAGGTGCACCTCCTGGCCCAGCAGAACGGGCTGCACGAGCCCGGCGGCGTTCCGGTGCGGGGCGTCGTCCGGACGCGCGAAGGCGAGCCCGTCGCCTCGGCCGCCCTCACTCTCATCGGCGTGGACGGCCACCAGCTCGCCCGCACCATCACCCGGGAGGACGGGCGGTACGCGCTGCCGACGCCCGGCCCCGGCAGCTACGTGCTGATCGCCGCGACCGGCGGGCACGAGCCGCAGGCCGCGACGCTCGTCGTCGGCGACCGGCCGGTCGAGTTCGAAGTGCTGCTGGCCGGCAGCGGCGGCCTCGTCGGAACGGTCCGCAGCGCCGACGGCACCCCCATCGTCAACGCGATGGTCGTCGTCACCGACGTGCGCGGCGACGTCGTCGGCACCGGACGCACCGACCCCGACGGCCGCTACGCGTTCAAGGACATCGTGACCGGCGCCTACACGCTCGCCGTCAGCGCCGCCGCGCACCGCCCGGTCGCGATGCCGGTGGAGGTCGCCGGGAGCGGGCAGACGGTGCTGGACGTGGACATGCCGCCCGGCGCCCGGATTCGCGGGACGGTCCGCAACGAGTCGGGCGAACCGGTCGGGGACGCGCGGGTCACGCTCGTCGACGCCGCCGGGAACGTCGTCGCGATGGTCATCACCGGACCGGACGGCGAGTACGCCTTCACCGACCTCACCGGCGGCCAGTACACGCTGATCGCGTCCGGATATCCTCCGGTCGCGACCGGTCTGTCGCTTTCCGGCGGCGGACTGGACGACCACGACCTGAAGCTCGGCTACCCGGACGAGTGACGGACGCGAGCGAGCCGGGCCGCCCGCGGGCGGCGGCCCCAGAACACGGAACCTGGAGTGCGGGTCGTTGATGGACGCGAACCGAGGTCTGCGCGGGACGGTGCGGACGAAGGACGGCTGGGCGGTGCGGCACGCCATCGTCACGGTCACGAACCTGGCGGGCGACCAGGTCGCGCGCGAGCAGACCGGGGAGGACGGCGTGCTCGCCGCCGGCCCGCTGCCCCCCGGCACCTACACGGTGATCGTGACGGCGATGGGCTTCCAGCCGGCCGCCTCAACGATGATCGTCTCCAGCGCGGGCACCGCCGACATCGGGAAGATCGTCCTCGGCCGGGCGGGCGGCACCGAGCTCCCGCCGGCCGGCGCCTGGACGATCGACCCGGCGCACTCCAACGTCGGCGCCGTCGCGCAGCACCTCGGCCTGTCGAGCGTCCGCGGCCGGTTCGGCGCCTTCGAGGGACGCATCGAGATCGCCGAGCCGGTCGAGGAGTCACGCGTCACGGCGCGCATCGAGGCGGCGTCCATCGACACCGGCAACAAGATGCGCGACGACCATCTGCGCTCTGCCGACTTCCTGAACGCCGACGTCCACCCGGTCGTCACCTACGAGGGCGAGGGGCTGACCGCCGCCGGGCCCGACCGCTGGACCGTCCACGGCCGCCTCACCCTCAACGGCGTCACCCAGCCGGTCGACCTCGACATGACCTACCTCGGCAGCGGCGGCGACCTGTGGGGCGGCCTCCGCGCCGCGTTCCGCGCGACCGCCGAACTCCGCCGCACCGACTTCGGCATCCGCTTCAACCAGATCGTCGAAGCGGGCGTAGCCCTGGTAGGCGAAAGCCTGAAGGTCGAACTGGAAATCCAAGCCGTCCAAGGCGAAGACCTGCCGACGTAAGAACGAGCCGCGCACCGACCTCAGCCCGCGCCGCACCACCCGACAACCTGAATGGTTGCGATCGCGTCCGAAGGCAGATTCGAGCGAAGCAAGAATCTGATCGCGCAGCGAGCCGCAAGGCGAGCCGGAGCGATGCCAGCGATCGCCCGCGTTTCTCGACGATGGAGGGCCGCCAGGCCCGAAGGAGGAGAGAAACGCAATTAGCCAGCGTGCCCCTTTAGTTGGCGGACCAGGGCGTTCGCTGAGGCGCGGTCGGGGGAGCCGGTCACGATGACCTTGCCGTCGGTGATGGCCATGTCGACGCGCGGCAGGGTGACCAGCCGCTCGCGGACGACGAAGGCCAGGTCGCGGCCGACCGTCGCGCGGGTCAGCTGGGCGAACGCCTGCCGGTCGCTCGGGCGGAGCGTCACCGCCACGTCGTACCCGCCGGGCTTCACGCGCGACTTCTGCACGCGCAGGTCGGCGACCTTGTGGATGGCGAGCCCCTGGGTGAGGCGGTAGCAGGTCACCCCGGTGGCGGTCTGCCCGGTGATGCCCTGCGTCCCGGCGGGGCACTGGCCCGGGACCGCCTGCGCGACCGGGTAGATGTGCAGCGGCGCGGCCAGCGTCACCGGCCGCGTCCGCATCGAGGACGCGATCAGCCCGCCGGTCACCGCGACGGCGGCGATCAGCAGGCCCAGCGTGAGCACCATGACCAGCATCGCCGACCGGTGCTGCTCGGCGGCCCCCGCGGGCGGGGCCTCCCGGTAGGTGCGGCCCCGCCGCCGCGCCGCCCGGCTCCGCTTCATCTCCGCGGCCTGCCGCTGCCGCTGCGCGGCCCGCGCACGCCGCCGCTCCGCCTCCGTGTCCAGCGGTCGGGAGGCCGCGGGCAGCACGGCCGTCGTGGCCTCGGCGCGCCGGTCCGCGTCGCGCAGGCTCTTCTGCCCCAGCGCCTCGGCGGGGTCGCGGCCCGGTTCGGGCGAGGCCTTCATGGGACGCGTGTCGCCGGACGGGGCGGGGACGGGAGGCTGGGGCTGCGTCGGCTGCGCGGCATCTTCGGGGATGAGCGGGGCCTGCCGCTTCACGTTCGAAGGCGAGGGTTCGGGGGACGGGGCGGGAGGCGCCGGGGTGGGCGCGGGATCCTCGTCCCGCGAACGACCCTTGTTACGGCGCGGTATGACCCGCATCGTCACCTCCCCGGTTCATGATCTCCTCAGTCTGTCAGGCGGGGACGCCGCCGCGCATGGCGTCCCGTCTGGAAGACTCCCGCGGATCGCCGGCCGTCGGCACGTGAGAGACAGTGCCCCGTTCCCGGGGTTTCCAAGCGTGCGCAGGCCCGGCCCCGCGGTGGCGGGGCCGGGCCTCGGAGAGTGCTCTCCTACGTCGTCGCGATCAGTCGATGCGCCAGGTGTCGCCGCTGCCGAGCAGGGCCGCGAGGTCGCCCTCGCCCTGCGTCCGGACGGCCTCGTCGAGCTGGGCCCGCATCAACTCGTCGTAGGACGGGCGGTCGACGTCGCGGAAGATGCCGATCGGGGTGTGCTCGAACGCCGGCTGGTCCAGCCGCGACAGCGCGAACGCCTGCGACGGGTCCGGGTTGTGGGCGTCGTGCACGGCGATCTCGGACGGGTCCACGTCCGCGACGTTCACGACCTCGAACGACCCCGACGGGGTGCGGCGCAGCGCCTTGGCGCGGTCGGCCCCGAACACGATCGGCTCGCCGTGCTCCAGCCGGACGGTGACGTCGTCGCGCACCGCCGCGTCCTTCAGCGGGTCGAACGCGCCGTCGTTGAAGATGTTGCAGTTCTGGTAGATCTCGACGAGCGCGGTGCCGCGGTGCTGCGCGGCGGCCCGCAGCACCGACTGGAGGTGCTTGCGGTCGGAGTCGATGGTGCGGGCGACGAACGTGCCCTCTGCGCCGATCGCGAGCGACAGCGGGTTGAAGGGGGCGTCGAGCGAGCCCATCGGCGTCGACTTGGTGATCTTGCCGAGCTCCGAGGTGGGCGAGTACTGGCCCTTCGTCAGCCCGTAGATCCGGTTGTTGAACAGCAGGATCTTGAGGTTGACGTTGCGGCGCAGCGCGTGGATCAGGTGGTTGCCGCCGATGGACAGCGAGTCGCCGTCGCCGGTCACCACCCACACCGACAGGTCCGGACGGGACGTGGCGAGGCCCGTCGCGATCGCGGGCGCGCGGCCGTGGATCGAGTGGAACCCGTAGGTGTTCATGTAGTACGGGAACCGCGACGAGCAGCCGATGCCGGAGATGAACGTGATGTTCTCGCGGCGCAGCCCGAGCTCGGGAAGGAAGGACTGGACGGCCGCGAGGATCGCGTAGTCACCGCACCCGGGGCACCAGCGCACCTCCTGGTCGGTCTTGAAGTCCTTCATCGTCTGCTTCCCGTCCGCCTTCGGGACGAGGGAGAGCAGGCCGTTCCCGGTCGGCGCGCCGTTGCCGTTCCCGTTCGGGGAGCCGTTGCCGTTCGCTCCGTTGTCACTCACTGTCGATCACATCCTGGATGACGCCCTGGAGCTCCTCGGCCTTGAAGGGCAGGCCGCGGACCTGGTTGTAGCCGATCACGTCGATGAGCAGCCGGCCGCGCAGCAGCAGCGCGAGCTGGCCGAGGTTGATCTCAGGGACGATCACCTTGTCGTAGGAGCGCAGCACCTCGGGCAGGTTCGCGGGGAACGGGTTGAGGTGCCGCAGGTGCGCCTGCGCGATGTTCCGCCCGGACGCCCGGACGCGCCGGACGGCCGCGGAGATGGCCCCGTACGTCCCGCCCCAGCCCATCACCAGGACGCGGGCGTCGCCGGACGGGTCGTCCACGGCGAGCGGCGCGATGTCGTTCGCGATGCCGTCGATCTTGGCCTGGCGGAGCCGGACCATGCGGTCGTGGTTCGCGGGGTCGTAGGAGATGTTGCCGGTGACGTCGGCCTTCTCCAGGCCGCCGATCCGGTGCTCCAGCCCCGCCGTGCCCGGGACCGCCCACGGGCGGGCGAGGGTGGCCGGGTCGCGCTCGAACGGCTGGAACTCCTCCTGCGAGGGCTCGGCGAAGTTCGGCTCGATCTTCGGCAGGGACGCCACGTCCGGCAGCTTCCACGGCTCGGACCCGTTGGCGAGGTAGCCGTCCGACAGCAGGATGACCGGCGTGCGGTACTTCACCGCGATCCGCGCCGCCTCGATCGCCGCGTCGAAGCAGTCCGACGGGGACTGCGGCGCGACCACCGGGACGGGGGCCTCGCCGTTGCGGCCGTACATGGCCTGCAGCAGGTCGGCCTGCTCGGTCTTGGTCGGCAGGCCGGTGGACGGCCCGGCCCGCTGCACGTCGATGACCAGCAGCGGAAGCTCGGTGGCGACGCCGAGGCCGATCGTCTCGCTCTTCAGCGCGATGCCGGGCCCGGACGTCGTGGTGACGCCGAGCGACCCGCCGAACGAGGCGCCGAGCGCCGCGCCGACCGCGGCGATCTCGTCCTCGGCCTGGAAGGTCCGGACGCCGAACCGCTTGTGCTTGGAGATCTCGTGCAGGATGTCGGACGCCGGCGTGATCGGGTAGGAGCCGAGGAAGATCGGCAGCCCGCTCTGCACGCCCGCCGCGACCAGCCCGTACGCCAGCGCGAGGTTCCCGGTGATGTTGCGGTACAGCCCGGGCTCGTGCTCGGCCGGCTTGATCTCGTACTGCACCGAGAACGCCTCGGTGGTCTCGCCGTAGGACCAGCCCGCCTGGAAGGCCGCGATGTTGGCCTTCATGATCTCGGGCTTGCTGGCGAACTTGCGCTCCAGGAAGGCCAGCGTCCCCTCGGTGGGACGGTGGTACAGCCACGACAGGAGGCCGAGCGCGAACATGTTCTTCGCGCGCTCGGCGTCCTTCTTGGAGATGTCGAAGTCCTCCAGCGCCTTCACCGTCATCGAGGTCAGCGGCAGCGCGTGGACCCGGTACTCCGACAGCGAGTCGTCCTCGACGGGGCTGGTCGCGTAGCCGACCTTGGCGAGGTTGCGCTTGGTGAACTCGTCGGTGTTGACGATGAGGTCGGCGCCGTGCGGCAGGTCCCCGAGGTTCGCCTTGAGGGCGGCGGGGTTCATCGCCACCAGGACGTTGGGCGCGTCGCCGGGCGTCAGGATGTCGTGGTCGGCGAAGTGCAACTGGAAGCTGGACACGCCGGGGAGGGTCCCGGCGGGGGCGCGGATTTCGGCCGGGAAGTTCGGCAACGTCGAAAGGTCGTTGCCGAACGCCGCGGTCTCCTGGGTGAAGCGGTCGCCGGTCAGCTGCATGCCGTCGCCGGAGTCCCCGGCGAAGCGGATGATGACGCGGTCGAGCTGCTGGACCTGTTTGGTCACAGAGGAAGACCTCCTCGACGCGCAGCATCCGTCCTGGGGGAGGCACCCAGGATCGTGATGCTACTAAGGCTTACCTTCATGGTATGTCCGGGACGGGATGGATGAGCGGGGACAGGCCGCACACCGGGATGACCGCACAGGATGAAGACGTGCGCTCCCCGCGGGGTGCCGGTGGCCGCGCGTCTTGGAGGCGAGCGACGGCGGCGGAACGCTCCGCAGGTCCTATCGGGCGATACGACCTGGACGGGCCCCCGGGTTCATCCCGAACACAGGCAGCTGCGCTGGCGGCACAGGTCGACGTGCAGACGCCGGACCAGCAGCCGCGCGGGACTCGTCGAGGAGCATTCGCTCCCCAGAGGCGTGGAGTTCACGACCCGAAGTGTAGACAGCCGGAATCCCGTTCGACCGCACCGCCCCTGAAGGTGGGGTTCACGGTGTCCCTGGTGTCTGGGATGTGGCGACTTCTGGCCCCTCCGAGTGCTTGACGGACGGCTCCCCCGACACCGCCGGGCCCGGCGTGGCGGTGACGGCCTTCATGACCGCCTTGCGCTCCTTGTCGACGCGGGCGAGGAGTTTCGGCACGTCGGCGACGTCCAGCGCCTCGCCGACGACGCGCGCCTTCGCCTCGTACGGGTAGGAGCCGGGGTTGTCGAGGGCGGCGCGCATCCAGTGCCGCCACAGTTTGCTCGTCACGGTGCAACGCAGAACCAGCGAACGGTTGGCCGGGACCGGTCCCGACCCGGTGCAGGTCCCGAGCGGCTCGCCCTTCGACGAGATCGCCGCCCGCAGCGCCGCGCGCGCGCCGTCCGGCACCGTCGCGGGCTCGGTGAGCGTGGCGGGCATGCTCACCGTGCAGCCGCTGGTGTTCTGGTCGCAGTTGCTGAACGTCAGCGTCCCCGGCGTGAAGCGCAGGCCGGGATCGGACGCCCCGCCGAGCCTGGCCACGCGCGGGCGCAGCTCGGCGAACAGCGTGGCCGGGGCCGCGACGGGCGCGGCGGTGAAGCGCGGCCCCGCCTGCCCGCTCGGCCGCACCGCCAGTAGCCGGTAGGGGGCGGCCGCTGTGAGCACGTACTCCGCGTCGGACGTCTTCACCCTGAAGGCGCGGACGCCGTTCACGTCCTCCGTGGGCGGCTTCGCGGGAGCCTTGGCCAGCGCTTTCGCGATCGCCTTGGGCCCGAGGACGTCCGGGACGTCGAAGCCGGGCACCGACGCGGGCGCCTTGGACCAGCGCCCCGCGTAGTACTCCGGATGCGCGACGCCGCTCGCGTAGGTCTGCCAGAACGACGTCCCTGCCTTGAGGTAGGTGACGCCGCCGACCGCGACGACCTCCGCCGTCAGCACGCCCCCGGTGAGCGTGCCGGTCGCCGCCCCCGCGGGCGTCACGCGCAGGTGCGCCTGGACGGGCTGCCCGTTGACCGTCACGGTGCCGTCGTAGCGCAGGCCCGTCCCGGAGGTGAGGTCGCGGCCCGCCGCGATCGTCCACGCGGGAGGCGCGGCCGACGCGGTCGGCTTCGGCTTCTTCTTCGCGGACTCCTCGCCTCCGGTGAGCGCCACGGCCGTCACCGCGCCGACGACGACCACGGCGGCCGCCGCCCCGGCGACGACCACCACTCGCCGCCCCCGAGGCTTGCGCTTCTGGCCAGGCCGGGGAGAGCCCGGCGGGACGGGGCCGCCCTGCGGGAACGCCGCGCCCGGAAAGCCCGAGTCAGGCGGGACGGGGCCGCCCGCACCGGGCGGCGGACCGAAGCCCGGACCGGAGGGCGCCGCGGGCGGGGAGGGGGACGCCGCGCCGGGCTGCATCACGGGGACCATGGGGACCACGCCGGGCGGGAGGGCGGAGTCCGCGCCGGGCGGGACGAGGGTGGGCGTGCCGTGCGGGTCGGTCGGGGTCGCGCCCGGGTCCGAACCGGAGGGAGCCGCGGGGGCCGGCGCCGCCTGTGGCCCCGTGCCCGGATCCGTGGTGGAGGCCGCGCCCGGCGGGGCCTGGCCGCCGGCGACGCGGACGTCTCCGGGGTGGGGCCCCTCCTGGACGGGGCCGCCCTGGCGGGGGCGGGCGTCCGGGCGGGGGGCGGCCGTCCCGGGACCGTCCGGGGACGGGGGTCGGGAAGAGGCCGTCGGTGACGGCTCGTCCTTGTCAACGCTCACTCGGGGCTCACTCTGCTCACTTCCGGGGCCCGGTTTCGGCCCGACCGTCAGACACAAAGCAAGGGGTAGGAGGCGTCCCCCGCTGGGCACCGACGGGCTCGGGAACGTTCCGGGGGATGGGGGCGGCCGCCGGGCCCTGGAGGGGCCGTCCACAAAGAGCATAAGGGTGCCCGGCGGCGCCTCCCCCCGGAAGAGGAGGGCGCCGCCGGGCACCCTTGCGGCCGCGGCTCAGCGCGCGATGCGCCTCACCTGCGGCGTCATTCGCTGTCGAGGCCGTTCTGCAGGGCGGACACCTCGGCCGAGGTGGCGCCGATCACCTTGTACTCGGCGTGCTTGAAGAAGGTGCCGCCGGTGGCCTTGGCCCAGCTCGTCCACGCGCTGCTGACGACCCGGCAGCTCGCCCACTGGGCGAGGGTGCTCGTGATCGTGATGCGGGTGGTGCAGTTGCCGAGGTCGCGGCCGGTCAGCGTGCCGGCCGTGAGCCGGAACCGGACGTCGATGGAGACGGGCTTCTCCGCGTCGTACGGCGGCCGGATCTTGGCCTCGACCGTGCAGCCCGAGTTGCCGTTGCAGCCGCCCTTCTTCCACTCGTCGACCGTGGGCCGGGCCGAGCCGTTGAAGGAGTCCTTCAGCTCGCCCATGCTCGTGCGCATGTCCGAGATGATGGACGAGGCGTCGCTGGAGTCCTTCGGGGTGACGTCGACCGCCACGCGCGGCGTGGTCGCCTCGTAGCGCAGCAGCTTCGCGTCGTCCTCGTCGGTGATGTAGAGGGTGGAGGAGAAGGTGCTGAACTTGAGGGCCTTCTTGCCCATCCACGTCGTCTCGATCGGCTTGACCCGCGACAGCCGGGCCGAGCGGATCTTGCTCGCCAGCGCCGTCGGGGACAGCTGCTCCTTGAAGTCGAGGTCGAGCTCGTCCGCGCTCAGGCGGCCCCACTGCTCACCCGAGGTGAGGTAGTACGGGTCGTCGGTGGAGGAGATCTGCCGCGTCCAGTACGACTTGTCGCCCTTCACGAACAGCTTGCCGTCGGCCGACAGCACGGTGACCTGGTCGCTGTTCCAGGTGACGGGCCCCATCGCGCGGCCGCCCTTGGTGACGTTCAGCTCGCCGCGCAGCGTCTCGCTGCCCCCGAACGTGCCCTTCAGCGCGACCGCGCGGGCGGAGTCCATGTCGGAGGCGGCCGCGGTCAGCTTCTCCTCGGGGGACTTGCCGCCGCCCTTGGCCACCACGAACACCACGATCGCGATGATCACCAGCAGGGCGACGCCGCCGCCGACGAGGCCGATCACCAGGCCGCCGCCACCGCCGCGCCTCGGCGGCGGCATCGGGGGGCCCATCGGGGCGCCGGGGGGCGGCGGGAAGAAGGGAGGCGGGGTTCCGGGACCACCGAAGCCGCCGGGCGGCGGAGCCCCGCCCGGGCCGCCGGGCCCGCCGGGACCGGGCCCGCCCGGGCCCGCTGGCGGCGGCGGAGGCGGCCAGGAGGCCCCGCCCGGGGATTCCCAGCCCGGGGGAGGAGGGGGGTTGCTCATCCGGTCACGTCCTTCCAGGTCAAACTGACCCATGCGAACCTAGTGTGCAGCAAGACCATGACATTGTGATCCCCCTGGTGTGGAGGTACGACGTCACATAGCTCGATGCTGCTCCGCGAGATACTGGCTGCTCCGCGAGATACTTGATGTGACGCACGCGAGGAGGATCTGGTGCATAACTATTTCGACACATATGTCGTCGTGGTCGTGCTGCTCCTCGTGGGCGCCGGGATCGTCGGGGGAGCGCTCGCGGCGAACCGGCTGCTGCGTCCCCATCGTCCCACGGTCGAGAAGCTGACCACGTACGAGTGCGGCGTCGATCCGGTCGGTGAGGGCTGGGCCCACTCCTACGTGCGCTATTACGTCTTCGGCTACCTGTACGTGGTGTTCGCGGTGGACGCGGTCTTCCTGTTCCCCTGGGCGACCGTCTTCTCGGACCCCGGCTACGGCGCGACGACGCTCGGCGAGATGTTCGTCTTCCTGGCGTTCCTCGCCACGGGGCTCGCATACGCGGGCAAGAAGGGCGTCCTGTCCTGGGTCTGACCGCCGGGCGCTGTAACAATGGCGGTGTGGGCACCATCGATCTACCCCCGCCGAGCGTCGGGCCGCTGTCGCGGCTCGCGCCCAAGCCGATCAGGTTCGTGCTCAACTGGGGCCGCCGCTACTCGCTCTGGGTGTTCAACTTCGGGCTGGCCTGCTGCGCCATCGAGTTCATCGCGACGTCGATGAGCCGGCACGACTTCATCCGGCTCGGCGTCATCCCGTTCGCCCCCGGCCCGCGGCAGGCCGACCTGATGGTCGTCTCCGGGACCGTCAGCGACAAGATGGCCCCGGCCGTGCGCCGCCTCTACGAGCAGATGCCCGAACCCAAGTACGTCATCTCCTTCGGCGCCTGCTCCAACTGCGGCGGCCCGTACTGGGACTCCTACTGCGTGACCAAGGGCGTCGACCAGATCATCCCCGTGGACGTCTACGTGCCCGGCTGCCCGCCCCGCCCGGAGGCGCTGCTGCACGGCATCGTCCACCTCCAGGAGAAGATCGCGGCCGAGTCGCTCGGCGACCGCTACGGCGGGGACGGCGCCGACCGCGAGCCCGTGGCCCCGCCGCCCGCGCCGCGCCCGCTCACGGCGACCGTCCTGCGCCGCCCGCTCCAGCCGCCGCCCCCGCCCGACCAGCACGAGACCTTCGAGCACTGGAACAGCGCACCGGAGGAGGGGGCGGAGGACGAGGCGGTGCAGCCGGAAGCGGTGGGGCACGAGGCCGCGGAGAACGAGACGCTGCCCGTCCCGCATCTGGGCGAGGCCGAACCTCCGGCCGAGCCGGAGCCGCAGGCGCCGGCCGCCCGGCCGACGGACACGACCCAGCCCGTCCGGCACCTCGACGATGCCGAGGCCCCGGGGAGGCCCGAGCCCCAGGCGCCGCCCGTCGAACCGACCGACGTCACCCAGCCGGTCGGACATCTCGGCGATGCGGAGCCGCCCGCGGAACCCGAGCCGGAGGCCGTCGGGCCGGCCGACGTCACGCAGCCCGTCCGGAACCTGGGCGAGACCGAGACCGAGCCCGAGCCCGAGACGCCGCCCGTCCTGCCGACGGACACGACGCAGCCCGTCCACATGCCCGAGGACGAGCACGCCACCGCGCCCGAGGGCGGGGGCGTGAACCCGGAGCACGATCCTTCGATCATCCCCGGCCTGGTCGACGACGAGCACGACGACCAGATCGGACGTGACCGATGAGCTCCGAATCCCTCGCGGCGGAACTCATGGACGCCTGGACGGCCCGCTTCGGCGACGAGATCACCAGCGAGGAGACGCACGGCGGCCTGGCCGTCGGGGTGCCGCCCGAGCACTGGATCGACGCGCTCACATTCGCGCGCGACGAGCTGTCCTGCGGGTTCTTCGACTGGCTGACCGGCGTGGACGAGATGGAGGACGGCTTCGCGGTCGTCGTCCACGTCTACTCGCTGGAGCGCCGCCACCATCTGCTGATCCGCACGCGCGTCTCCAAGCGCGCGCCCGTGCTGGCGACCGCGACGGGCGTCTACCGGGGCGCCGCGTGGCACGAGCGGGAGACGTCGGAGATGTTCGGCATCCTCTTCGAGGGCCACCCGAACCTCGTCCCGCTGCTGCTGCCGGAGGGCTTCGAGGGCCATCCGCTCCGCAAGGACTTCGTGCTCGCCGCCCGCGTCGCCAAGCCGTGGCCGGGTGCGAAGGAACCGGGCGAGTCGGGGCACGGCGCGCCGAGCCGCCGCCGCGTCCGCCCGCCCGGCGTCCCGGAGGGCTGGGGTCCGAATGCTTGAGGTCGTGGTCAAGCTGGTGCTGGTCGCGGGCGCGTTCGCGGTGCTCCCGCTGCTGGTGGGGCAGGCCGAGCACAAGGTGATGGCGCACATGCAGGGCCGCCTCGGCCCGATGTACGCGGGCGGCTTCCACGGCTGGGCGCAGCTCGTCGCCGACGGGGTCAAGTTCGCGCAGAAGGAGGACGTGGTCCCGCGCGACGCCGACCGGTGGGTGTTCAAGCTGGCGCCGGGCGTCGCGATCGTGCCGTACCTGCTCGTGCTGCTCGTGGTCCCGGTCGGGCCGGGCGGGCAGGTCGCGCTCGACCTCGGTCCCGGGGTGTTCTTCGCCCTCGCCGTGATGGGCGTCGGCGTGATCGGCGCGATCATGGCGGGCTGGGCGAGCGCGAACAAGTACTCGCTGCTCGGCGGGATGCGGGTCGCCGCGCAGCTGATGTCCTACGAGCTGCCGATGGTGTTCGCGGCGTCGTCGGTGGCGATGGCGGCGGGGACGCTGTCGCTGCAGGGCGTCGTGGAGGAGTGGCGCTGGTGGTGGCTGCCGTGGCAGGCGGTCGGCGGCGTGGTGTTCTTCGTCGCGGGCCTGGCGGAGCTGCGGCGGCCGCCGTTCGACATGCCGGTGGCCGACTCGGAGATCATCTTCGGCCCGTACACGGAGTACGGCGGGCTGCGGTTCGCGCTGTTCATCCTGGCCGAGTACGCCGGGATCGTCGTGCTGTGCGCGCTGACGGCCGTGCTGTTCCTCGGCGGCTGGAAGGGCCCGTTCCTGAACACCGAGCTGGGCTGGCTCTGGACGCTGCTGAAGGCCGGCGTGCTGGCGTTCTGCGTGATCTGGCTGCGGGTCAGCTATCCGCGCATGCGCGAGGACCAGTTGCAGAAGCTCGCTTGGGCGTGGCTCGTCCCGCTGTCGCTCGCCCAGCTCGCGCTGACCGGCGTCCTCAAGGTCGCCCTCTGAGCGCCATCGGCCCCGGTAGCCCTCGCAGCCTCGTCGGCCCCGGCGTCACCTGAGGAAGATCGTGAAGTCGGCCATCAGCGGGAGGACGTCCGGCGGGACGTCGGCGTCGACGGCCATCTCCTCGGCCGAGACGAACCCGCCCGTCTGCTCGCGGCGGCGGACGATCCGGTCTGCGATCTCCGGGGTCGCGCCGGGCAGCGCCTCGATGATCTCGCGGGACGCGTGGTTGACGTCCACGAGGCCGCCGTCGTCGTAGGTGCGCGGCATGTCCGGGCGGCCGATGCGCAGCTCGCGGGCGAGCGCCGGGTCCTCGGCGGCGAGTGCGCGGGCCTCCTCCCGCAGCGACCGGCGGTACTTGGCGACCTCGACCGCGTGCTCGTTGAGCCGGTGGCGGGGGACCTCCCGGGGGAAGACGGACGTCCGGAGGGCGATCGCGTGCCCCGTACCGGCGATCCACAGCAGGATCGCCGCGAACACGCCGAGTGCGGTGAGGAACAGCTGGCCGGACTGGAGCATCATCAGTACGGCGGCCGACCCGGCGCCGTACCCGGCGGCGGTGACCGCGAGCCCCGGCGACCGACGCCGGACGGCCGCGTACAGGAACGAGACCGGCGTCCCGTAGCCGAGAGTGAGGAAGGGCACGCAGGCCCAAACGAAACCTCGGGCCGTCTCCGGGGTCGGTGCCGGAATGGGCGGCGGATAGGGCGGCTGCGGAGGCACCGGCGGCCCGGGGTACGGGGGACTCCAGCCGGGTGGGGTGCGCGGCTTCTGCCGAGGCCGCGGCGGGTGCCGGTGCGCGGGACGGGCGCGGTCGGACGCCGGACCGGGGCGGTGACCGGGCTCCGGGTCGTGCGGGCGGTCCGCGTGATGACTCACATGCCCTCCCCGGCCGCAAACCAGCTCATCAGCACACGACCTATACCTCGTTGGACGAACGCGGAACCCGCCGCGTTCCCCCCGCGCCGATCGTGCGCAATCATGGGGCGCGTGGGACGGCTACCAGGAGGCGGGCTGGCCAAGGGGCTGGCGGTCACGTTGCGGACGATGACGCGGCGGTCCATAACGCGCCAGTACCCCGAAGTGCAACCGGACCTGCCGCCGCGCAGCAGGGGCGTCATCGCGCTGTTCGAGGAGAACTGCACGGTGTGCATGCTCTGCGCCCGCGAGTGCCCCGACTGGTGCATCTACATCGATTCGCACAAGGAGACGCTCCCGGCCGAGGGCGGCGGGCGTCCCCGGACGCGCAACGTCCTCGACCGGTTCGCGATCGACTTCGCGCTGTGCATGTACTGCGGCATCTGCATCGAGGTGTGCCCGTTCGACGCGCTGTTCTGGTCGCCGGAGTTCGAGTACGCCGAGTACGACATCGCCGAGCTGACCCACGAGAAGGAGCGCCTGCGGGAGTGGATGTGGACCGTCCCGCCGCCGCAGGCCCACGACCCGGCCGCCGAGCCGCCGAAGGAAGTGGCCGCGGCGGAGAAGGCCGCCGCGCGGGCCGCCCGCCGGCCCCCGCCCGGGGCGCGCGCATGAGCGGCCAGGAGATCGTGTTCGCGCTGCTCGGCGTGGTGGCGGTCGGGTCCGCGGTCCTCGTGGTGACGACGCGGCAACTCGTTCACGCGGCGCTGTGGCTGGTGGTGTCGTTCGGCGCGCTCGCCGGCGGCTACCTCGTCCTCACCGCGGAGTTCGTCGCCTGGGTGCAGGTCCTCATCTACGTCGGCGCCATCGTGGTGCTGCTGCTGTTCGGGATCATGCTGACGCGCGCGCCGATCGGGGAGTCCGCCGACCTCGACTCCGGGAACCGGTGGGCCGCGCTGGCCGTCGCCGCCGGCACCGCCGCCGTCCTGGTCGCGGTGATGGTCATGGGGTTCGGCGACGCGCGGATGCCGCTGCGCGCGGGCGGCGGATCGGCGGACGAGCTCGGCGGCGCGGTGTTCCGGACGTGGGTGCTGCCGTTCGAGGTCCTGTCGGTGCTGCTGCTGGCCTCACTGGTCGGCGCGATCGTCCTCTCGCGGTCGGACATCCGGGCCCGTCCCGCCGCCGGCGGGAAGCCCCGCGCGAAGCGGAAGGCGAAGCCCGGCGCGGAACCCGGCGCGAAACCCGGGGCGGAATCCGGCGCGAAGCCCGGTGCGGAGCCCGCGGCGACGCCGGACGGGAAGGGCGGCGCCTGATGCATCTCGCCTACCCGACGGTCGTCGCCGCCCTGCTGTTCTCCGTCGGCGTGTACGGGGTGCTGGCGCGCCGCAACGCGATCCTCGTCCTGATGTCGGTCGAGCTGATGCTGAACGCGGTGAACCTCAACCTCGTCACGTTCGACGTCTGGTACCGCGACCGCCTGCACGGCGGCCAGGTCCTCACGCTGTTCACCATCGTGATCGCCGCGGCCGAGGTCGGGCTCGGCCTCGCGATCGTGCTGCTGGTGTTCCGCAACCGCCAGATGATCGACGTAGACCGGCTGCGCACCCTCTCCGAGAACCCCGAGGAGCCCGCGGATTCCGCGAGCCCCGCTCTGGCCCGACGCGGACCCGTAGACCACGGAGCCGCCGGACGAGGGGACGAACCCGGACCGCAACCCGAGCGCGAGGAGGCGTCGCCGTGATCTGGCTCGCGTCGCTCGTCGCGCTGCTGCCCTTCCTCGCCGCCTTCGCCGGGATGCTGTTCGGCCCGTCCCTGACCCGGGTGCTGCGCGGCACCCCCGCGGGCTCGCCGCTGCGCAACGGCCCGGCGCTGATCGCCTGCGCGCCGGTCGCGGTGTCGCTCGTCCTGTCGGCGATCGTCGCGTTCGTCGTCTGGCGGGACCCGGGCGAGCGCACCGGCGCGCTCGCGCTGGTCGACACCGGCTCGGTGCCGATCAGCGTCGGGCTCCAGGTGGACGGCCTCGCCGCGGTCGTCGGGCTCATGGTCTGCTGCGTGGCGCTGGCCGTCCAGGTGTACTCGGTCGCGTACATGTCGGGGGACCGGCGGTACTCGTCCTACGCCGCGTTCATCTCGCTGTTCACGTCCGCGATGCTGCTGGTCGTCTACTCCGGCGACCTCCTCGTCCTGTACGTCGGCTGGGAGGTCATGGGCATCTGCTCGTACTTCCTGATCGGCCACCACTGGGAGGACCGGGCCAACTCGCGGGCGGCGGTCAAGGCGTTCCTCGTCACGCGGCTCGGCGACGTCGGCTTCCTCATCGGCGTGATCGTCCTCGGCGTGGGCGCCGGGACGTTCCAGATCGACCGGATCGTCCGGACGGCGGGCGAGCTCCCGCAGACGACGGCGACGGCGGCCGCGCTGCTGCTGCTCGCCGGGGTCGCGGGCAAGAGCGCCCAGTTCCCGCTGCACACCTGGCTCCCGGACGCGATGGCGGGCCCCACGCCGATCAGCGCCCTCATCCATGCGGCGACGATGGTCGCGGCCGGGATCTACGTCGTGGCGCGCCTGTACGGGGTGTTCCTCGTGGCCCCGTCCGCGCTCGCCGTGCTGGGCGTCATCGCCGTGGTCTCCATGGTCGGCTCGGCGTGCGCGGCCCTCGCGCAGGACGACCTGAAGCGCGTCCTGGCGTACTCGACCATCAGCCAGCTCGCCGTCATGGCCGCCGGGCTCGCGGTGGGCGCGCGGTCGGCGGCGGTCTTCCACCTGCTGACGCACGCGGCGTTCAAGGCGCTGCTGTTCCTCGCCGCCGGCTGCGTGATCGTGACCGCCGGGTCGAACCTGCTCGCCCAGTACGGCGGGCTCCGGCGCGGCATGCCCCTCACGTTCTGGTCGATGACCGTGGGTTTCGCCGCCCTCGCGGGCGTCCCGCCGTTCAGCGGATGGTTCAGCAAGGACGCCGTCATCGAGGCCGCCCAGCACGCGGCCCTGCACGGCGGCGAGATCGAGACGGCCGGCTGGTTCTCCTACGCGCCCCTCTCACAGGCCCCTGGCGCAGGGCCCAACTCGATCAGTGTGTCGGGCGGGATCGCGTGGCTGGTCTACCTGGGGTTGCTCGTCACGGTCGTCCTGACGGCCGCCTATGCGATGCGCGCGTGGTTGATGACGTTCTTCGGTGAACGTCGCGGACCGTACGAGGTGCGCGACCCGTCGCGCTTCATGTCGTGGACCGTGGCGGCGCTGGCCGTCCCCGCCGCGATTCTCGGGTTCTTCGGGCTCGGGGCGTCGGAGCTGCGTCCCCAGTTCGGGGCCTCGGTGCTCAGCATCCTGCTCCTCGCCGCCGGCGCCGGAGGCGCGTTCCTCGTGTGGAACCGCGACCCGGCTCTGGACCCCGCGCGGGCGCTCGGCCCGGTCCGCACCGTCTTCGCGCGGGCCTTCTTCGTGGACGAGCTCTACACGGCGGTCATCGTCCGGCCCGTCCAGACGCTGGCGCGGCACGTCGTCATCTTCGACCAGAGACGCGTGGACGGGGCCGTCGTCGGCACCGGAAGGGCCACGAGCAGGCTCGGCGGCCTGGTCAGGTTCGTCCAGAACGGAAACCCCCAGACCTACCTCACCGGCCTGCTCGCCGGTGTCGCCGTCATCGCGGCCGCGGTGGTGATCTTCCAGTGATCTTCGTGCTGATGATGGCGATCCCGCTGCTCGGGGCGCTCGCCATGCTCGTCCCGGCGGACCGGTTCCTGCGCACCGGATTCGCCGTCCGCGCGTTCGGGACGGCCGTGTCCGCCGCGACCCTCCTCGTCGCGGTGTCGGCGGCGACGGCGTTCGACTTCGGCGACACGTCCCGCATGCAGCTGGAGGTCGACCGGCCCTGGGCGCCCGCCATCGGCCTGCGGTTCCACCTCGGCGTGGACGGGATCTCCCTGCCGCTCGTCGTGCTGACCGCCCTGCTGACGTTCCTGTGCTTCCTCTACACGCTGCGGCACCCGCCGGAAGGCGGCCGGATCCGGCTGCTGACCGCGCTGCTGCTCGTCCTGGAGGTCGGGATGCTCGGCACGTTCGTCGCGCTCGACCTCGTGCTGTTCTTCGTCTTCTTCGAGACCGTCCTCGTCCCCATGTACGTGGTGATCATGCTGTGGGGCGGGACGGGGCGCCGCGCCGCCGCCACCAAGTTCATCCTCTACACGCTGCTCGGCTCCGGGCTCCTGCTCGCCGGGATGCTGCTCGTCGGCGCCGAGGCCGGCACGCTCGACATGACCGACCTGGCCGCCCGGCACGGGTCCGGCCTGTCGCACGGCCTCCAGGTCACCGCGTTCGCCCTGATGGGAATCGGGTTCGCGGTCAAGGCGCCGATGTGGCCGCTGCACACCTGGCTGCCGGACGCGCACACCGAGGCCCCGACGGTCGGGTCCGTCCTGCTGGCCGGCGTGCTGCTGAAGATGGGCACCTACGGCCTGGTCCGCGTCGCGCTGCCGCTCGCCCCGGACGGCGCGCAGGTCTGGGCGCCGTGGCTCGGCCTCCTCGCCGTCATCGGGATCGTCTACGGCGCCCTCGCCTGCCTCGCCCAGCGCGACCTCAAACGGATGATCGCCTACTCGTCCGTCGGGCACATGGGGTTCGTCCTGCTCGGCATCGCGACCCTCACCCCCGTCGGCGTCAACGCCGCCCTGTTCGGCAACATCGCGCACGGCCTCATCACCGGCCTGCTGTTCTTCCTCGCGGGCTCGGTCAAGGAGCGCTGGGGCACCGGCGACATGAACGCCATCGGCGGCGGCATGCTCAGCACGTCCCCGCGGCTGGCCTCGATCCTGACCTTCGCGTCCGTCGCGTCCCTCGGGCTGCCCGGGCTGGCCGGGTTCTGGGGCGAGGTGCTCGCGCTGATCGGCGCGTACCGCCCGCACGCATCCCTGCCCCGCGAGACGTTCGTGACGTTCATGGCCGTCGCCGCGCTCGGCACCGTCCTGACCGCCGCCTACTTCCTGCGGATGCTCGCCAAGCTCACCCACGGGCCGTCCGACGGCGTCGCCGTGCCGCGCGGCCCGGTCGCGCCGGTCTCCCTCCAGGAGTACGCCGCCTGGGTGCCGCTGATCGCGCTGACGCTGCTGGTCGGCCTCTGGCCGAAGACCCTGCTGGACGTGACCACGGGTCCGGTCCGCGCGCTGTTCGGAGGCGGCTGATGATCCAGAGCATCGACTACGCGGCGATCGCGCCGCCGCTGGTCCTCGCCGTCGCCGCGATCGGGCTGCTGCTCGCCGACGCCTTCGACGCGCCCCGCCGCGTCCTGACCCTGCTGTCCGGCGGGTCCCTCGCCGCGGCGCTGGCCGCCGTGGTCGCGCTGGCCGCCGGGGACCGCCGCGCCACCTTCTGCCTGCCGGACGGCCTGCGCTCGGGCGGCCCCGCCTCCTGCTCCTACGTCGCGGACGACTTCACCCTGCTCTTCCAGGGGATCATCCTCGGCGCCGCCGTGATCGTCGTGCTGCTGTCCCTCCAGGAGATCACCGACTCGAAGATCCCGGTCGGGGAGTACCACTTCCTCCTCCTCTCGGCCGTCATAGGAGCCCTCTCCCTGGTCGCCGCCCGCGACCTCGTCCTCCTGCTCGTCGCGCTGGAGACCCTCTCCCTCCCGGTGTTCGCGCTGGCCGCGCTGCGCCGCTACGACGGGACGGCGTCCGAGGCCGCGCTCAAGCTCTTCCTGGTCTCCGTCGTCTCCACCGCGGTCATGCTGTTCGGGATCAGCCTCGTGTACGGCGCGACCGGCGCCATGCACCTGGACCGGATCGCCCCCGCCCTGTCCCGGCTGCCCGCCGACCTCGACCCCGTCGCCGGGCTCGGCTCGGTGCTCGTCCTCGCCGGGTTCGCGTTCAAGGTCGCCGCCGTCCCGTTCCACTTCTGGGCCCCGGACGTCTACCAGGGCTCCCCGCTGCCCGTCGCCGCCTTCCTCGCCGTGGTGTCCAAGGCCGCCGGGTTCGCCGGGCTCGCGATCGTCCTCGCCCTGGGCCTGCCCGCCTACGGCCACGTGTGGGGGCCCGTCATCGCCGTCCTCGCAGCGCTCACCATGACGCTCGGGAACCTCGCCGCGCTCCGCCAGCGGACCGCGATCCGCCTGCTCGCCTGGTCGTCCGTCGCCCAGTCCGGCTACATGCTCGCCCCGCTCGCGGTCGGCTCGCACCGCCTCCCCGAGGCCGTCGCCGCCACCACGGCCTACGTCGCCCTCTACGCCGTCATGAACATCGGCGCGTTCGCCGTCGTGATCGGCTTCTCCCGCCGCGGCACCGCCACCGGACGCCGGGACACCCTCGACGACTACCGCGGCCTCGCCCGCCGCAGCCCCGCCGTCGCCACCGCCCTCGCCTTCTTCCTCATCTGCCTCGCCGGCCTGCCCCCCGGCGTCATGGGGCTGTTCGCGAAGGTCGTGGTGTTCCGCGCCACCCTCGCCGGCGGCGTCACCTGGCTCGCCGTCGTGATGGCGATCAACACGGTGATCGGGCTGTACTACTACCTCGCCTGGGCGGTCCGCCTGTTCACCCCGTCCGCCACCGGCGAGGACTACGACGCCGCCCCCGGCCCCGCCGTCCGCGTCGCGATCACCGCCGCGGCGGCCGGCGCCGTCGTGCTGTCGGTCGCGCCGCAGATCGTCCTGCAGACGGTCGGACAGGCCACGTAACCCGTCCACGTTTGGGAACGTTCGCCCAGGTCAAACCGTTGATGTTCATGGCAGGACCGACGGGGAGGCGACGCAGGTGCAGTTCAACGGCGTCAAGACGGCAGCACTGATCGCCGCACTGTCGGCGTTGATGCTGGTCGCCGGCTGGGCGTTCGGCGGCAGCACCGGCCTGGCGATCGCGCTGGTCATAGCCCTCGGAACCAACGGTGTCGCGTACTTCTTCAGCGACCGCATCGCGCTGCGCTCGATGCTGGCCCACCCGGTCGGCGAGGTCGAGGCGCCGGTGCTCTACCGGCTCGTCCGGGAGCTGTCGACCTCCGCCCGCCAGCCCATGCCGCGCCTGTACGTCTCGGAGACCCGCCAGCCCAACGCGTTCGCCACCGGACGCAACCCGCGCAACGCCGCCGTCTGCTGCACCCGCGGCATCCTCCAGATGCTGGACGAGCGGGAACTGCGCGCCGTCCTCGGCCACGAGCTGTCCCACGTCTACAACCGGGACATCCTCATCTCCTCCGTGGCCGCCGCCATCGCCACGGTCATCACGTACCTGTCCCATCTGGCGATCTTCCTGCCGATCGGGCGCTCCGAGGACGACGACGGCCCCGGCATCCTGGGCGCGCTCCTGATGCTCGTCCTCGGCCCGGTCGCCGCCGCCGTCGTCCAGATGGCGATCAGCCGCACCCGCGAGTACTCCGCCGACGCCGCCGGCGCCCGCCTCACCGGCGACCCGCTGGCCCTCGCCTCGGCCCTCCGCAAGATCGACGCGGGCACCCGAGCCCTGCCGCTCCCGCAGGACCCCGAGCTCGCCACCACCAGCTCCCTGATGATCGCCAACCCCTTCCAGGGCGCCGGCATCGGCAAGCTCTTCTCCACCCACCCCCCGACCGCCGACCGCATCGCCCGCCTGGAACGCATGGCCGGCCGCCGCTGATTCGACCGAACCACTCGGGACGCGGCCGCGTCATAAGACACAAGAGCGCGCCGGCCACTTCTGCGGGGGATGGGGCCGGCGCGCTCCCCTTCGTCCTACCGGTAGTTCACGAACTGCAGGGCGACATCCAGTTCCTTGCCCTTCAACAGGGAGATGACCTGCTGGAGGTCGTCCCTCTTCTTCGAGGTGACCCGCAGCTCGTCCCCCTGGACCTGGGCCTTCACGCCCTTCGGCCCCTCTTCCCGGATGATCTTCCCGATCTTCTTGGCGTCCTCCTGGGCGATGCCCTCCTTCAGCCCCACGCCCAGCTTGTACACCTTGCCGGACAGCTTCGGCTCACCCGGATCGATCGCCTTCAGCGAGATCCCCCGCTTGACGAGCTTGTCCTTCAGCACGTCCAACACGGCGTTCGCCCGCTCCTCGGTGTTCGCCTGGATCTCGATCGTCTCCCCGGACCACTTGATCCCCGCGTCCACGTTCCGGAAGTCGAACCGGTTCGCCACCTCCTTGGCGGCCTGGTTCAGCGCGTTGTCGACCTCCTGCCGGTCGAGCTTCGACACGATGTCAAACGACGAGTCGGCCATCGCCCACACATCCCCTCAGCAGCATCATTGATCCACAGAGCGTATCGACTCCCCACCCCCGCACGCCCCGCCTCGATGTCACACCCACCCCGATGGTCCGCTATCCTTTCCAGCGAAACACCACGGCGGGTTGCCCGAGTGGCCAATGGGAGCGGACTGTAAATCCGTCGGCTTAGCCTACGCAGGTTCGAACCCTGCACCCGCCACACCAAGCGAAACAGCCTCTGACCAGCATCAACGCGGTCAGGGGCTGTTCTCGTCTCCAAGATCCCCACGCGCGGCAAGGCGCCACCGGGTGTACTCGGATGTCATCGGTCCGGAATATACGCGGAACGACTCCGAGCGCATTCGCGCAGGTCGCCCGGGAACGCCGAAGGGGCTCCGGAGCGAACCGGAGCCCCGTCGTCGAGCGCATCGCTGATCTGCCCGGTCGGCATGGCGTAGACCCGCATCAGAACCTTGCGCTGTGCCAGGCGCGTTCGGCGACCTCGGTCGCCCGGAACGCCGGAGCCGGTCCGCTCCGTCCGCTCTCCGTGGGAGTGCGCGCCGCCGCCCAGGATGTGGGTCTCACGAACCTCAAGCTCGTGACGCCACAATGTGGCCATGGACGCAGGTCTTGCCGCCCTACTCGGTACCGCCGTTGGCTCCCTCGGCACGCTGGGTGCGGCTGTCGTGAACGGCAGGGCGCAAGCACGAACACAACACGTCCAGTGGCGCCGTCAGCATCGACGCGACGCCTATGCCGCCTACCTCAGTGTTCTCCATGACCGCGATATCGCCATGGACGCGATCCTCAGCGTTCTGCGGGGGCCTTCTCTCGACCTGCCTGAACTGGACGGGACAGTGCAGCACTTCATCGCTCGGGCCCGCGATGTCCACCGCGCAGCGGAAGTCGTCATCCTTGAAGGCCCGCCCTCCATCGTCGAAGCAATCGACCGAATCGCAAAGGAGTCCAGCGGCCTCTCCGAGGTCATGCAGCGCATGGTGAAGGATGCCCACGCGGGAGACACCGGCGAGAGAGCGCAACACTCCGCCACCGCCGCAGCGCAAGAGCGACGGCTCTACCAGGCAGTCAGTGAGTTCCGTGTCCAGGCCCGCGGCGTCCTTGGCAACGCGGACTGACAGTTCGGCCCAGCCCACTCGGCCACCTGAGCCGGAGGGACCCCAGCTCCGGGCATGGGCGGCGGTCACCGGTCGCCGCGCCGGGATGCGCATCGCGCCGGGATGCGCATCGTGGCGGGTTGCCGGCCTCGTCCCGTCTGCTCGCTGTGGCGGCCCGCCGACCCTCTCAGTCTCCGAAGAACCAGAGTTGGCTGTGTCCGTGCCGGCTGGTGATCTCGCACAGGCGCTTGAGGTCGTCCCGCACGGCGGGGACCAAGGCACTGCTCACAGGCAAGCGGTCAAGCTCAGTGAGCAGTGAGGCTGCCTGGGAGCTGTTGAACATCGTGTCGGCGTATGCCAACAGGTGCCAGAGCATCGGGATCAGGTCGCGATCCAGCTCCCAGATCCATGAGATGTCGATTCCGTGGCCGCCTCGCGCCACGACCTCGTCGAACCGCAGGACACGGTAGGTGATCACAGTCGTCATGCTCCCACGGGGCTCCCACGGAAATCCGGCTGAGCGAGCTTGTAGCTGGGGGCTGCGTCCCACGGGCCCTGCGAGCCGGAGGGGGCTCCCGGGCGAAGGAGATCACGGGCGGGCGGTGCCCCGCCGGAAGCGTCCTGTCAGGCTGGCTGGAGGTTGAGTCGGGTGGGGTGGCGGGGGCGAGGGGGAGTGCGAGGGGAATCGCATCGGGGTTGGTGGGATTGGGAAGGTAGGGCCCGAGGGACGGGGGCCGTTCGGCCTGATGAGAGGAGGCTGTGATGGGGATCGTTTCGCCCGGGTTCCATGGGCGGCGGCGGGATTCTAAGGTCCAGTTGCCGCCGGGGCAGTACCTGACCGAGGATTTTCCCGTGCTGTCGGCCGGTCCGACCCCGCGGATCCCGGCTGGGGAGTGGGAGCTCACGGTGACCACGGAGACCGGGCAGCAACACCGGTGGACGTGGGAGGAGCTGCTGGACCTGCCGTTCGAGACGCCGAGGGTGGACATCCACTGCGTCACCAAGTGGTCCAAGCTCGGCACGGACTGGCAGGGGGTGTCGCTGGACGTCCTGCTCGACGACGTGGAGACCACGGCCGATTTCGCGCTCGTGTCCTCCTATGGCGGGTACACCACCAACCTGCCGCTCGAGGATCTGCTCGACGGCCAGGCATGGGTCGTCTACCGCTATGACGGTGAGGAGCTGGAGCCGGAGCACGGGGGGCCGGTGCGGCTTCTGGTGCCGCACCTGTACTTCTGGAAGTCGGCCAAGTGGTTGCGCGGCATCGACCTGCTGACCGAGAACGAGCCGGGCTTCTGGGAGACCGCCGGCTATCACGACTATGGGGACCCATGGCGCGAGCAGCGGTACCAGGGCGACTAGCGTGGCGCGTGGCGCGGCTGGCCGAGACGCGCCCGGAGACGAGCACGGCCCGCACGCTGGTCTTCGATGTGCCGGACTGGCCGGGGCACCTGGCCGGTCAGCATGTCGACGTGCGGCTGACCGCCGAGGACGGCTATGCCGCGCAGCGCAGCTACTCGCTCTCCGCGCCTGACCGGGTCGAGCTCACCGTGCAGCGGGTCCCGGACGGTGAGGTCTCCCCGTATCTCATCGACGGGCTTGCAGTCGGGGATCCCGTTGAGATGCGGGGTCCGGTGGGCGGCTGGTTCGTGTGGCGGCCCGAGTCGGGACGGGACGTCCTGCTCATCGCGGGCGGTTCCGGCATCGCGCCGCTGATGGCCATGGTCCGTGCCCGCCGCCTGGCCGGGAGTGGAGCGCGGTTCCGGCTGGTGTACTCCACGCGCACGCCCGAAGACGTGTTCTACGCCGACGAGCTGCGGCGTCCCGAGCCCGGCCTGGACGTCACGCACGTCTACACCCGGGTGGCGCCCGAGGGCTGGGCCCGCCCGCCCGGTCGGCTGATGCCGGCCGATCTCGGCGACGGCCCGCCGGACCATGACTGCTTCGTCTGCGGGCCGACAGGGTTCGTGGAGGCGGCGGCCGACATGCTGCTCGCCCGCGGTCACGACCCGCGGCGGATCAAGACCGAACGGTTCGGCTGAGCGGAGGCTGATCGAGATGAACGCGCCCCATGGAGAACCGGACCGGCGTCCCGCGGATCATGTGGACGGCAACGTGCTGGCCGGTCCGCTGGGCGAGCTGTTCGCCGTGGACGTCACGGCGGCCACCTGCCGCTGCGTCAACTGCGGGCGCACCGGCCCGATCGCCGAGCTGCGGGTGTACGACCGGGCGCCCGGCCTGGTCGCCCGGTGTCCCGGATGCGACCACGTCCTCGTGCGCTTCGTCCGGACGCCGGACTCGGCCTGGATCGACCTGACCGGAACCGTCTCCCTGCACGTCCGGCTGCCGGACGCGGGCGAGGGGCGCTCGTGAGCGTCCGGCGATGACGGAGCGACGAGCGGGCCCGCCCTCCGGATCGTTCGCCGACCGGACCGCATGGGCGCGCAACCTGCAGACCCCGCTGCGGGAGTTCATGCGCACCGAGACGGGCGGCGCCGTGGTCCTGCTGGCCGCGACGCTCGCCGCACTGGTCTGGGCGAACGCGGACGCGTCCTCCTACGCGCGGGTGTGGGAGACGCGGGCGTCCATCCGGATCGGCGGCGCCGGTCTCTCGCAGGATCTGCGGACGTGGGTCAACAGCGGCCTGATGACGGTGTTCTTCTTCGTGGTCGGGCTGGAGGCGCGCCGCGAGTTCGACATGGGAGAGCTCCGCGACCGGCGGCGGTTCGCGCTGCCGCTGGCCGCCGGTGTCGGCGGGATGGTCGTGCCGGTGGCCATCTACCTCGCCTTCAACGCCGGCGGTCCGGCAGCCCACGGCTGGGGCATCGCGATGTCGACCGACACCGCGTTCGCGCTGGGCGTGCTCGCGCTGGTCGGACGGACCTTCCCCGCACGGCTGCGCACCTACCTGCTGACGGCCACCGTCGTGGACGACGTCATCGCGCTCGTGGTGATCGCGGTCGTCTACAGCGGCGAGGTCGCGGCGCCGCCGCTGCTGCTGGCGGTCGGCATCTTCGCGGTGACCGTGCTGGTGCGCGCCCTCGGGGTCCGGCAGGTACCGGTGTACGTCGTGCTGGGCGTCGCCGCGTGGGCGGCGGTCCAGTCCGCCGGGGTGGAGCCGGTGGTCGTCGGCCTGGTCATGGGACTGCTGACGTACGCCCATCCGGCGGCGCGCGACGACCTGGAACGCGCCACGGAGGTCTTCAGGCTGTTCCGGGAGCAGCCCACCCCGGAGTTCGCCCGGTCGGCCCGGACGGGGGTGGCCGCGGCGATCTCCCCCAACGAGCGGCTCCAGCTGCTGATCCACCCGTGGGCGAGCTACGTGGTCGTGCCGCTGTTCGCGCTGGCCAACGCGGGCGTCACGATCACTGCCGGGTTCCTCGGCCGCGCCTTCACCTCGCCGGTGACGCTCGGCATCGTGGTCGGCTACGTGGCCGGGAAGCCGCTCGGGATCCTCGGGTCCTCATGGCTGGTGACCAAGCTGAGCCGGGGCCGGTTGCGTCCGCCGGTCGGGTGGGCCGCGGTCGGCGGCGGCGGCGCGATCGCCGGTATCGGCTTCACCGTGGCCCTGTTGATCGCGACGCTCTCCTTCACCGGTGCGCGGCTGGAGGAGGCCAAGATCGGTGTGCTGTCCGCGGCGCTGGGCGCCACGGTCGTGACCTGGGGCGTCGTCCGCGCGACCGCGCTGCTGCCGCCGCGCAGGCGGTTGCGCGCGCTGCTCGGGACGGCGGAGAGCATCATCGACCTGGCCGCACCGGTCGAGCCGGAGCGCGACCATGTCCGCGGTCCCGCGAAGGCGCCGGTCACCGTGGTGGAGTACGGCGACTTCGAATGCCCGTACTGCGGGCGGGCGGAGGCCGTCGTCCGGGAACTGCTCGCCGACCATGGCGACGTCCGGTATGTGTGGCGCCACCTGCCGCTCAACGACATCCATCCCCAGGCGCAGCTCGCGGCCGAGGCCGCCGAGGCGGCCGCCGCGCAGGGCCGGTTCTGGGAGATGCACGACCTGCTGCTCGACCGCCAGGACGCGCTGAGACCCCGGGACCTGGTCCGCTACGCCGGCGAGATCGGACTCGACGTCGAGCGCTTCCGTGCCGACCTGCGCCGCCACACCGGTGCCGGACGGATCGCCGAAGACGTCGACTCGGCCGACCTGAGCGGCGTCTCCGGAACCCCGACGTTCTTCGTCAACGGACGGCGCCACGTCGGCGCCTACGACATCGCCACCCTCTCCGCTGCGGTCCGAAGCGCCCGCAAGCGCGCGGCGGTCAACTCCTAGCACCCGCATGAGCAGAGGCGGCTCCGACGGCGGACGAGACGACCCGCAAACGAGTTCAGCGCTCCGTGTGCCGCATGGGGATGGTCTGACGGCCGCCTTGCACGCCGTAGAACCACCACGTTCCCTCGGGGGCGGGCTGAAGGGTCTCACGGAGGAGTTGCAGCACACCTTGTCCAAGTTCGACCACCGGCGCCGTATCGACCGTGTCGCGCCGCAGCTCGATCATCGAAGCACGTCTTGCTCACGAGACCTCCGCGCATTCGGCCACCTGAGCTGCTTGCACCTCGGCCCTGCACCACCTGGACACGGCCAGGTGGTGCAGGGCATCTGAGCCATCGCCGAGTGCTGCGGCCGGCCGGCGGCTACCCCAGCGCGATGCCTGCGGCCAGCCTCGTTTCCGGCTTCGCCAGGCTAGGTGCCCGGGGTCAGGGGCGGTTGCTGTTCGGGATCTTCGGGGCTTCGTCGGTGTACCCGTAGTTGAGCACCAGGGAGTACTCCCCGGAACCGGCCCCTCGGTAGTCGGTCCCCAACGGCGACCCGGTCTTCGGATCGATGATGAGCCTGTAGGTGCCGGGCCCGACGCCCTCGCCGCCCGTGCCCGTCCGGGCCAGCGCCTGGCCCTGCCGCCCCTTCTGGTCGGTGACCGGGCCGAGCGAGCGGACGTCCGGGAGGTCCGCCAGGACCCGGTATGCGGCCGCGCGCACGTTCGGGCGCACGGGGCCGACGGGGGAGGCGATGAGGATGCCGGCGGCCGCCCACAACTGGGCGGAGTCGCCCTCCACCGGGCCGGCGAGGCCGCCTGAGCGGGTCCAGGTCAGGAGCTGGCGCCGCAGGGTGGCCGGGTCGTCGGAGAGCTTGGCGATGTCCAGACCGGCGGGCGGCCGCCCCATCATGCCCTCGCCGCCCGGCATCCGCGTGGTCGTCTTCGGCCCGGGCCGGACGTCGAACCAGCTGCACCGCTGCCTGACCGGGACCTCTTCGAAGGTGCCGTCGGATCGCCGCTTGCCGGACCTGGATCCGATGATCTTGCCCTCGTCGCACTGCTCCCTGACCCGCTTCGGGCTTCCCGCGGCACGCCATGCCGCGGCGTCCGCGGGAGTCGCGGGCTGGGCGCCCAGATCCTGGGAGGAGACCCAACCGGTGGCGCCGGGCTCCGTGGAGTACCACAGGTCGTCGACGCTGCGGCTCAGCATCCGGTACGGACGTTCCTTCGAGCCGACGGTGTGCGCTTGCGCTTCCTCCTTGGTGAACCGGAAGTAGCGGCCGGTCGCGGGTACCGCCGCGGACCGGGTCGCCGCGGCGAGGAGGATCCTGCGGGCCGAGGGGTCCGCGGGACGGGGAGCCGGCGTCGACGTGCCCCCGGCCACCACGATCGCCGCGGTGGCCGCCGCCGCCACGGGCAGCAGCCCCGCCCCGAGCAGCCAGCGGCCGCGCGGCCGTCCTGGCCGCCGGCGCGGGGCGGGTTCGGCGGCCTTCGCCAGGTCCAGGAGCCGGGCCCGGCCCGCTGCCGCGACGCTCGGGTCGGCCTTCGGCTCGCTGAAAACGCGCTCGATCAGCGTCATCTCGTCCATCAGTCCTCCTCCGTCGAGTTGATTCCGCTGCCCAGAGCGCGTCGAAGCCGCTTTCGGGCACGGTTGAGGCGGGAGCCCACGGTGCCGCTGGGGATGCCGAGGGCTTGGGCGATGTCGTCGTAGCCGAGCCCGCCCAGGACCGACAGGAACACCACGTCCCGGTCGCCTGGCGCGAGGTCCCGCATCGCCCGCACCAGATCCGGCCGGAGGGCTTCGGCCGTGACGCGTGAGGCCACGTGCTCCTCATGGCCGTCGGTGGCGTAATCGGCCTTCACCCTGCCGAGCGCCTTGAGCCGGCGCTGCTCGGTGCGCTTGTGCTGGGACACCAGATTGGTGGCGATCCCGTACAGCCAGGGACGGAGGGCGCCGCCGCGCGAGGCGTCGAAGTCCGTCCTGCGGCGGAAGGCGATGAGGAACGTCTCGGCGGCGAGGTCGTCGGCGTTCTCCCGGCCGAGTCGCGCGGCGAGGTAGCGGTGGATGTCATCGAAGTAGCGGTCGTACAGCAGAGCGAAGCGTTCGGGCTCGCGCACGGACGATGCCACGAGCTCGGCGTCGTCCGGCACGGGTCCTGCCTCCGGAGGAGCTTTCATCGACTTCCTTTCGGGCCGCGGTCACCCTGTTGTTGGCCGACGCCCCGATCATCTTCATGGGACCCCTGAGGGCGGAGCGGTCGCCTGACGCCCGAGGAGCTTGCGCGATCGTGACCTGGGCCGATGGCGGAAGCGCCTGGCTCTACTCGGAGTCGAGAGAGTCCACGAGGACGGCCAGGCCGGCGATGAGTCCCAGCACCGCGATGACCGCCAGGACACAGACGAAGATCAGCAGCCAGCCCAGCAGGATCCCGAGCAGCGCCGTTCCGCGCCCGTCCCCGTCGAGACGGCGGCCGCGGAGGCGGCCGACGTGCCCGAAGGCGATCGCCGCAAGTGCGCACAGCATCGCCAGGGCAACGAAGATCATGGGATTGATCCAGGCGATGCCGGTGGCGAAGTTCGCCAGTGCCGCCAGGCCGGAGCCGGCGAAGAACAGGCTCGCCTTCGCCGGCCGGTTCCTGCTCGGCGTGCTCGGCTGCTCCCCGACGCCGTCCACGATCACCCCTTCTGGGTTTCTGGCAGGCCGGGGCACCACCATGTCAGCCAAGTCCGCCAGAAGGGGCCCTACCTGCGTGCCGACCTTCCCGGGAAGGTGAGTAGGCGCTGGATTGGAGGGTGAAGAGGCGGGCGTATTCGCCGTTCAGGTTCATCAGGGCGTCGTGCGGACCGCGCTCGATGATCTTGCCTTCGGAGAGGACGACGATGAGGTCGGCGTCGCGTACCGCGCCCAGGCGGTGGGAGATGAGGACGCTGGTGCGGCCGTGGCGGTGGCGGCGGAGGGACGCGTGGACGGCCTGCTCCGCGTCCGCGTCCAGACCGGAGCTCGGCTCGTCCAGTAGGAGGAGGTCGCGGTCCTGGCGCAGGAGCGCGCGGGCGAGGGCGAGGCGCTGCCACTGGCCGCCGGACAGGGCGACGCCGGTTCCGTCGCTGCCGAAGATCTTGCTGAGCATGGTGTCGTAGCCGTGCGGCAGCGCCTCGAGCGCCTCGTGGACCCCGGCGCGCCGGGCGGCGTCCACGATCTTTTCGCCGGTGCTGCTCAGGTCGCCCAGCATGATGTTGTCGGACGCGGTCAGGTCGTACTCCATGAAGTCCTGGAATACCGCGCCGATGCGTTCGCGGAGTTCCTCGGGGTCGAGGTCGCGCAGGTCCGCGCCGTCCCAGAGGACGGCGCCCTTGTCCGGGTCGTACAGGCGGCACAGGAGCTTGACCAGCGTGCTCTTGCCCGCCCCGTTCACTCCGACCAGGGCGACGCTCTGGCCGAACGGGATGTGCAGATCGACGCCGCGAAGGATCCAGGGATGCGCTTCGCTGTAGCGGAACCATACGTCCCGCAATTCGATCCCCTGCCGCAGGGGTGGGACGGGGCGAGGGCGGGGAGGTGGAGGCGGGTCGGGTTCGGCGTCCACGATCGCGGTGAAGTGGCCGAACAGCAGGAGTGCGTTGTGCGCGTCCGCCCACCGGTCGACGATCGACGTCAACGCGGCCTGGACTCCGGCGACCGCCGCGATGAACATCGTCACGTCGCCCGCGGTGAGGGCGCCGGATGCGGCCGCCAGCACGGCCCATACCAGGCCCCCGCCCGCGACGGCGCTGCCCACCAGTGCCAGCAGCCCCTGACTGCGGAGCGTCTTCAGGTCGATCCGCCGCTCGGCGTCGCCGGTCGAGCGGACCTCGTCGAGCATCCGGGAACGGAAGTGCCCGCCGAGCCCGAACAGGCGCACCTCCTTGGCCGCCTCCGGCCTGGTCAGCAGTTCCCCGTAGAAGACTTCGCGGCGCTTCCCGGGGCTGATGCTCCACATCGTCCGGGCCCGTTCCCGGCTCAGGCCGAGCTGGATCCAGACCGACGGCAGCGCCGCCAGGAAGATCACCAGGACCAGCAGCGGGTTGATCACCAGCAGCGTGCCGACGAATCCGGACATGGTGATGGCCGCCTGGCCGATGGCCAGCGTCCCGAGGATCAGCCGGTCCGGCGCGGTCTGGCTGGACTCGTGCGCCAGCCGCAGCGTGTCCTGGAACGCCGGGTTCTCAAGGCGGCGCAGGCCCGTATGGGCGTTGACCGCGCCGAACAGGCGCTCGACGACGAGGGCGCGCACGGCGCGGCGCAGCTGGGCCTGGGCATAGGTGGACGCGTGCGGCAGCACGATGACGCACAGTCCGCAGGCGGCCAGCCCTGCGGCGAGGCCCGGCAGGACGCTCCGGTCTCCGCCACCGGCGAGTGCGTCCAGGACGAGTTTCGTCAGCCACGCGGTCGCGACCGGCGCCAGCCCGGTGAGCACGGCGAGGACCACCGACGCGGCCGTCGCGGTCCGGTGGGCGCGCCATGCCAGGGCGGCGACGACCGCGGTGCGCGCCCCGGGTCGGCTCACGTGCGGGCCGGCAGCGACAGCCCGGCAGGCGTGAGGGTCGAGGACGTCACCACGGCGTCCTGCCCGACGACGTAGAAACTGGGGGACGCCGGGTGCCCGAACGCCGTGTTCACAGGCCCCTTCACCGGCTCGACGACCACGGTGGCGACCGGTGTGAGCGCGGCGGTGAAGGGCTCGGCGTCGTCCCGCTCGCCCTCGATCACCGCCAGCACGCGCCGGGCGTCCAGGCCCCGGACCCGTTCGGTGAACTCGGGCAGCCGTTCGCGGCATGCGGCGCAGGTGGTGGAGAACAGGCCGACGATCGTCGGCTCGGTGAAGAAGGCGCGGGTCACGGCGGTGCCGTCGAGGCCGGGCGCGCTGAACTCGGGCAGCGAGGTGCCCGGGGGCGTGAACGGGACCTGTGCCCGCCCGCCGTCCAGCAGGGCCGCGTGCTCGCGCAGGCGGCGGACGACGGCCAGCGTCAGGACCAGGTCGAACGCGCAGAGGGCGCCGACGAAGACGACTCCCGCGGCGAGGTAGGGCAACGGTGCTCCCTCATGATGGTGCCGGGACGCGTCACTGCGTAGAGCGTGCGGACGGCGCGAGCAGCAGGTCGGCGAGTTCGTCGAAGAAGACGAACACCAGGGTCAGGACGCCCGCGCCCGCCATCGCGATGACGGCGCCGGCGGGGTGCACCGGCCCGGGGGCCGCGAGGTGCGAGGCCAGGCCGCCCCAGGCGAACGCGGTGAGGGCGAGGTTGCGCGCGACGTGCACGCGTCCGGCGGGGGACGGGCGTGCGCCGAAGCAGCGGCAGGCGGCGGTCCGGCCGTCGCGGACCGCCAGGTGGATCGCCGTGGCGAACGCGAGCAGGACGGCGCCGGCCAGCGCGAGGCCGGCCGGCGCCGTCCGCGGGACGGCCAGCAGTATGACAGCGGCGGACTCCGTGGCCACCACGGCGGCGGACGTCGCCGTGGGAGGCAGGCCGGGCGCGAGGCCGGGCACCGACAGCCGGAACTCCCGGAAGGCGTCCCGGCCGCGGACCTTGCCGATCACCGCGACCAGGAAGATCAGCCCCAGGGCGCAGCGCGCGGTCAGCGTGACGTACTGCAAGGCGAGCGGCGGCGGGTGTCAGATGCCGCAGTAGGTCTTGCCGGCGTAGATGCAGCAGCGGACGCCGGTCGACGTCCACCAGCAGGGCTCGGCGCGGGCGGTCGTGTTCGGCAGGACCCGGCCGAGCATCCGGTCGCCCAGGCGGTTGAGTGCACGGATCATGAGGGACTCCTCAAGTCGGGGCCGGATCGTTCCGGCCCGGGGTTCCGAGCGGCGGCGCGTCGCGCCAAGATGATCACGCCCGCCGGTGCCGAAGCTAATGACGTTGATCATTTACGGCAAGGGGGCGGCCGGCCGGCGATGCCGCCTTGTGCACTCTCCGATCAAGATCTGAAGGATCTTGTCGGCATCTGCCACCCGCCCGGCCGTTGACTCGGGTCCGGTGTGACGCTCAGGCGGCGCACCACGACGCCCAGTAGCCGGTCGCCCGAGAACAGGCCCCGGTGGCGGGAGTCGATGCTGTCGGGGTTGTCGCCGAGGACCGCGAGCGCCCCCGGCGGCACCGTGCCCCGCTCCCCGGCGAGGCCCGAGGCGCCGGGTATGCCGGCCGGCAGTTCGTCACCGGGGAGGGCGGCGACGCGCTTGACGTTCCAGATCCGTCCGTCGGGACCCGCGGGGCCGGGCAGGTAGGGCCCGTCCAGGGGAGGTTCGAGCACGACGACGTCCCCGCGCTTGACCTGCCGTAGAGGACGCCGCCTGACCAGCACGCGGTCGCCGTCCCGCATTGTGGGCATCATGCTGGTCCCGTGCACGGTGACCACCACCAGGCTTCTGCGCCCCCACCCGAGTGCCAGCAGCGCACCTGCCGCGGCGACGGCCGCCAAGCCCAGTAGCCGCACTCCCCGCGAAGTCGATATCCGCCCCATGATCGACCGATGGTAGCGACGGCCGCCCGCTCAGCCGCCCTGGGATGAGGCCGCGGCGGGACGTCGCCATGGACGTACCAGGGCCGAGTACGGAAGAGGCTTGGCGGCTGCTACGACGCGGGGTCGATGAGGACGTCGGTTTGCCATGTCATGCCGGACGGGAGTCGGGCTGTGAGGGTGGCGAACCCGAAGTCGTCCACCTGGGACGTGGTGCCCTGGAAGGAGACCGAGGACTGGCCCGCCGGGATGGTCACCTCTGCGGGGAGCTGAACGATCGGCTCGCTGCTTTCGAGCTGGATCGTGATCGGCACGCTCGTGGTCGTGCCCAGGCGGAGCGTGGCCTCGAACGGCTGGCCGCCCGTGATCAGCATGGGCTCGATGTCGAAGCCGATGAGGCCGGGGTGGACGCGGAAGGTGTGGCTCCGGGCGCCCACTCCCTCGATGTTCGCCGTGATGGTGACGTCACCGTCGATGTCGGCGGGTATCGACACCGGCACCTGAAACGTTCCGGTGGTTCCCTCCGCGAATTCTCGCGGCGAAGGGAGACTGTCGAGTTTCGGGTTGTCGGAGCTGAAGGTGACCTTGATGCCGCCGTGCGGGACGGGATTCGGCAGGTCGAGGACCATGGGGTAGGACCCGCCGTATGTCTCGGCCGGCCCGGAGAGGCTCCAGGCGCCGGGATCGTAATTCCACGCGAGAAGCTTGATGACGCCGCTGATGCTCCGCCCGCCGAGGCCGGCCGTCACGGTGACGTCCGCGTCCTCCGGAATGCGCGTGCTCTTCACCAGCGGAGCCGGAACTCCCATCCCGAGAGCACCGCGCGGAATGGTGACGCTCGCGGGGACCTCGAGGGCCGGGTTGTCGCTCTCCAGCGAGATGGTCATCCCGCCGGCGGGCGCCGGGCCGTTCAAACCGACGGTGATCGAGGGCCGATCCCCGCTGACGATCGACGAAACACCACCGAAGTCGATGAATTTCAGCCCTGGCTGCAGCGTCAGCGGCTGGGTCAGTGTCCGGTCCCGCAACTCCGCCGAGAGGAGGATGCCGAGGTCTTCGTAGATGTAGTCCGGCTGGTGCGTCTGGATGGGGAAGCTCGCTTCCGTGGCTCCGGCCGGGACGACGACCTCGTCGGGCACGGTCACCCAGGACGGATCCGCGGACGTCATCGCCACGACGAGGGGAACCGGCGAACTGCAGCTCACCGTCACGGTTCCTTGCGCCTTGGCCCCCGAATGAACCTTCCCGTCCGGGAGATCGAGCGCCTTGAGCCACGGACCGCAGGCGCTCGGGGACGCGTCGGCGACGGCCGGCGCAGCGAGCCCGGAGAGCCCGAGAACGACCGCGGCCAGGACGCTGAGGATGGTCCTCCTTCCCCCGGTGCGATACATGATCGACTTCCTCCCGATCCGCGCATAAACGACTGCCGACCAAGATCGTAAGTCGGGTGGCCCTGAGAAACACGTCACATCTTGATGAAGATTCAAACACCCGGCTCCGCAGGGAAGAATTGCCGCGACCGAGTGACAGCGAGAAACCGGATGGATGTCCATCCGGGCAGACCGTAATTGAGGTTGTAGCGCGCCGACCCTGGACCGGCATTCCGAGCGTGATGACGCCCAGAAACCGATCCAAACGCCTGGCTGCGGGACGGAGAGACACCCATCCGGCGACCGCGCCTAAGGCCGCGAATCCCGCAACGCCAGCAGGTCGGTCGCCGTCGAAAACACGAACTCCAACGGCTCCATCAGCCTCAGGCAGCCCACCCGGTAAAGGGACGCGGCCGCCCCGATTGAGCTGTGGGGCGTAAGCGAAGACCGAGGTTCCACGGGGTCTTCCGGCCGTACGTGGCCAGTTCGGCCTGCTGATTTTGCGATGCGCCCCAATTTCCCTATGGTTGCCGCTACGCGTGCATCCGGTCACTGATAGCGACACTTCTCGGGCGCGTGGGCCACGAAGGTTTCTCGCTGCATCGAGGGTCGTCGCTTCGGCGGCCGCTCACGCCGAAGACGTCGAGAGCCGAGGGGTGAGGACTGTGCAGCAGATGTCCAAGGGCGCCAACGTCGACCTGGCGAGCCTGTCCGAAGCTTCAGGACCGATCACGGTGGTCCTCGGTTGGACCGATCCCAGCGGTGCCGGAGAAGCCGATGTGTCGGTGCTGCTGCTCGACTCCGATGGCAGGGTGCGGAGCGAGGGCGACTTCATCTTCTACAACCAGCCGGCCACGGCTGATCAGTCAGTCCAACTGCTGGGCAAGACACCGACCGGCAGTGGCAGTGAGGACCGCATCCTCGTCGACCTGCGCGCGCTTCCGCCTGAGGTGGAGCGCGTGCTCATCGCGGCCAGCCGCGATGCGCCTGCCACGTTCGGAGACCTGAACGACCTCCGCCTCTCCGTGTCCGACAGCGCGGGGGAGGTCCTGCTGGCCTTCGACATCGACGACGCGACGGTGGAGGCGGCCTTCATCTTCGGCGAGTTGTACCGCAGAGGTGAGGGCTGGAAATTCCGGGCGGTCGGCCAGGGGTACGAAGCGGGTCTGGCGGGCCTGGCCACCGACTTCGGTATCGGCATCGACGAAGACGACGACCAGTCGCAGGCCGAGCCGAAAGCAGACGAGCCGACGGAGGTCGACGGCTCAGCCCCCGCAGAACCGGACGTCCAGCCGACCAAGGTGGAGAACCGCCGCCGTCCCGGCCGGGTCCGGACCGCCAAGAAGAAGGCCACGCTGCCCAAGGCGGCCAAGGTGAACCTCGCCGAGCACGCCTCGTGGCACGACGCGCGCCTGTTCTCGGTCTCCGGTCTGCGCAGCAACCAGGAGCGGGAGGCCCGGGCGACATCCACCCTGCTCGCGGTGATGGCCCAGGTACCGGAGTTCGGGCGGCGCCTCACCGCACGTTTCAACGCCCCTGCCGGAACGATCCAGACCTTCACCGAAGCCTCCTTCAAGCACGGTGATTCCAAGGTCCGTCCCGACGGCATCATTCGTGTCGCCCGCGCCGGCAGGATCTGGACCGCCCTGATCGAGACCAAGACGGGCGGCAACCCGCTCAAGCTGGAGCAGGTCGAGTCCTATCTGGACGTCGCGGCACGGCACGGGTACGAAACCGTCATCACCCTGTCCAACGACCTCGCCCCGGATGGCGAACACCCTCTGCCCGTCGACAAGCGACGCTTGCGCAAGGCCGCCCTGCGTCACCTGTCATGGGCTGAGGTCGCCCATGAAGCCCACATGCTCTGCCATCATCACGGCGTCGCCAATCCGGCCCATGCATGGCTGCTCAACGAACTGCTCTACTACCTGCGCCAGGACAACGCAGGCTGCCAGGGCTTCCAGGACATGGGGCCCGCCTGGGTGCCGGTGCGCAATGCCGTCGCCTCGGGCACGCTGCGGCTGGGCGACAAACGCGCGATGCAGATCGCCGAGAACTGGGAGAAGCTGATCTGGCAGCTGTGCCTGCGGCTCAGCGGGGAGACGGGGTTGACCATCGCTCCCGTGCTGCGCAGGCGGCGGGACGGCGACGCGACCGTGCGGCGCCTCCAGACCGTCACCTCGCTGGTCGAGAACGGGCGCATGAGCGCTGAGGTGCGTGTTCCGAGTGCCGGCGGCCCCGTCCTCATCGAGGCCGATCTGCGGACCGGGCAGATCGAGACCACCGTGGAGATCCCCGCGGCCGAGCGGGCCCGGACCCTCACCCGCGTCCAGTGGCTGCTCCGGCAACTGGTCGACGCCCCACCGGAGATGCGAGTCGAGGCTCTCAGCCCGCGCCGGACGACCGGGCCCTGCGACCTCCTCAAGAACCTCCAGGCCGAGCCCGGCCTTCTCGTCCCCGAGGGCGGTGCGCAGATCACCTCGTTCCGCCTCACCCTGGCCACCGGCATGGGCACCAAGCGGGGCGCCGAGGAAGCAGGGTTCGTTCGTACCGTCGATACGGCCATGGATCGCTTCCACCAGCAGGTACTTCAGGCGATCAAGGCCGATGCCGCGGCGGAGGGCGGTGGGTAGCCGGTCGGCGGGCCTGCCGTCCGTGCGGCGGGGGTGCCGAGGCGGCGGTGTGCGGTTACAGGCCGAGGGCGGTGGTCGACTGCAGGACTATCAGGGTGCCGATGGTGATGAAGGCGATCGGGACCAGCCAGCGGCCGTGCTGGTCGAGCAGGTCGATGACCTTCTTGTGGGAGCCGAGCCAGGAGGCGGCCAGGCACCACAGGGCGACGCCGGCGGCGAAGACCGCGAGGGTGACCAGGGTGGGCGCCGGGCCGATGGTGCGGAAGACCGGCGTGTAGGCCGAGATGTTGTCGGCGCCGTTGGCGATCGTGACGCCCGCGATCGGGAGCAGGCCCGAGGCCACCGCGGGAGGGGCGTCGTGGTCGCGGGAGCGGACGGCCGCCACGAGGCCGCGGATGCCCAGCGCCAGCGGGACGAGGCCGAGCAGGCCGATCCATTCGTCCGGGACGATCTCCAGGCCCAGCGCGGCGACCACCGAGACGAGGGCCAGGGCGGCGATGCCCAGGTACTGGCCCGCCCAGATCTGCCGGGGCTTCGGGGAGCCCGTCGCGCGGCCGGACAGGAACAGGACCGTCAGGACGATGAGGTCGTCGACGTTCGTCGCCGCGAACAGGCCGCCTGCCGTCGCGACCGTCCCTGCGATTCCGTTCACCGGCCGGAACCTACCGGAGCGGGCGCGTGAAGGCCGGGAGGGGGGTCCCCGGCCCTCACGGTCAGCCCTTGCGGGCGGGGAGGATGCGCTTCACCGCGAGGCCCGCGGAGACCAGGGTGAAGAGGGCGAGGCCGAGCCAGAGGGCCTGGAGGCCGAGCCAGGGGGACGCGGCGGCGGCGCCGCCGAAACCGGCGGCCACGCCGCCGATCGGGGGGTTGTTGTACATCTACCATTTCCTTTCTTTGCGCCAGGCGGCCTGCCAGAACGCACGCGCCTGGACGATCTGGAGGAAGACGTCGAAGATCATTTCGACGACGATGGTGGCGGCGATCGCCATCTGGGCCGGGCCGCGCTGGCGGACGGTCACCACGCGCTCCACCATGAAGATCACCGTGATGCCGCCCCACACCGGGCTGAGCTGGATCCCGCCGAGGTAGACCGCCGAGTAGGCGAGCGAGAGCAGGTAGGCGGTGATCACCAGGATGCCGAGCAGGGACAGCAGCTGCCGTCCCCAGTAGGGGCGGGTGATGGGCGTCCAGCCGTAGTCGACGAGGTTCTCCAGCGCGCCGCGCTTCCAGCGCAGCCGCTGCTGGGCCAGCTCCCGCCAGGTCGGCATCACCTCGGTGGTGAGCGTGCACTCCTTCGGGCAGAGGATGCGGAACCCGAGGTGCAGGATCGCGAGGGTGAGCTCGTTGTCCTCGGTCAGCACGCGGACGTCGTAGACGTGCGGCAGCCCGGGGAGGCGTTCTTCCCGGCGGGCGGCGACCACCTCCTGGAGGGTGGCGGCGCGGAAGATCGTCGCGGTCCCGGTGAGGACGAGGGCCTTGCCCTGCAGGCGCCGGACGTCCCGGGCGTAGCGGGCGTACTCGTTGCGCTGGAACATGCCGACCGTGCCGCCGCCCGGCTTGCCGGTGAACGTGCCGCCGACGGCCGCGTACCGGCCGGTGGCCAGGTACTCGACGCCGTGCCGGATGAACCCCGGGTCGAGCGCCGAGTCGGCGTCCATCACCATGACCGCGTCGTCCGGCCCGAAGATCGGCAGCAGCCGGTCGAGGACCTGGTTCAGCGCGCCCGCCTTCTTGTGCTCGTTGCCGCGGGTGCCGACGATCTCGACGCCGCACAGCTGGGCGAACGCGGCGGTGGCGTCGGTGCAGTTGTCGGCGATCACGATGATGTGGTCCGGGGGCCGCTCCTGGCGGCGGAGCGAGGCGATCGTCTCGGTGATCTGCTTCGCCTCGTTGTGCGCCGGGATCAGGACGGTCACGCGCATCGCGTCGGCGCGCACCGGCGGCTGGTCGCGCTTGCCGTCCCGCTTCTTCTGCTTCGGCCGCTTCTCTTGCTTCGGCCGCTTCTCCTGGCGCGGCGGACCGGGCACCGGACGCGGCCGAGGGCCGGTCGGGCGGGGCGGCGCGACCGGGTGCCGCCGCACCGGCGGCGGCATGAGCGCGGCCGCCATCCGGTCGGGCACGGTGGTGGTCGGTGAGGGGGCGCGGTGGGACGCGGGCGGGCCTCCCCAGGCCGTCGGGGACGCAAGGTGTCCCGAACCGGACGTCCGCCGGAGCTGGGACGTGCCGCCGGGCGGCGCCGGGCTGGTGAACCGGTGGCGTCCGGGCCGCGGACGGGACCCTTCGGGCGCTTCGTGGGCGGGACGCATGTCAGCGGGCCTCCGCGGAGCGCACGAGGTGGCCGAAGGCGATGACGTTGTCGACGTAGTGGCCGGTGGCGCGGTCGAAGCGTCCGCCGCAGGTGATCAGGCGGATCGCCGGGTAGCCGGGGTCGGAGTAGACGCGGCGGGTGGGGAAGCGGTCCTTGCCGAACCGCTCGACGGAGTCGATCCGGAAGACGGCGGTGCGGCCGTCGGCGCGCAGCACGCTCGCCTTGTCGCCGGGGCGCAGCTCGCCCAGCCGGTAGAACACGGCCGGGCCGCGGGTCGAGTCCACATGCCCGATGACCACCGCGGCGCCCCGGCTGCCGGGGGCGGCGCCGAGCCGGTACCAGCCGGCCTCCTGGGCGCGGCTCAGCGGCGGCGTCTCGACGGTCTGGTCCGGGTTCTTGGCCAGCTTCATCAGCGGTGTCCGGACGTCGATCCGCGGCACTTCGAGGCGGAGCGGCGCCGCGGGCGGAAGCGCAGCCGCGGTCGCGGGCTCGGCCGGACGGGACGCGTCGGGGGACGGCATCGGCGGAGCGGCGGCGCCCGGGTCCTCCCGCCATGCGTGGAAGGCCAGGAAGGCGGCCACGAGCAGGGCGGCCGCTCCCACGGCGACGGCGGCGAACACGCGCGCGCGTTGGCCACGATGCGTCACGGGCCGCTCTCTCCTTCACCGTCAGGGGTCGGGGGTTGCGCCGGGGAGCGCGGCGACGATCGAACGGTAATGGGTCAGAGTTAACGTTTCGGTCTATTGGGGGATGAAGCTGCAGGTGAACGATATGTGACAGTTGGGGTGGGCTGGTCGCACGGGAGTCATTGGACCTGTCAGACGCGCGGCCGGACGGCCGGGCTTGTGGACCACGAACATCCCTGGACGATTCTCGATCTCGGTCCATGACCTGGGAAAACGTGGCGCGGACGAAGGTGGGGCGCTCCTGCGGGGCGGCGTGGGCCGGTCGGTGCAGACGCCGCCGACCCGACAGATGGATACAAAGATCACTGTCCGAAAGCGGCCTCCTGGCCCGCCGAAAGATGATCTTCCCAGGTCAGCGGCACGATGGCATGGTCCTGCCCGCTGCGACCGAAACCCAGGCCCGGAGTGGACCACGCTCCCTGGCGGACCGGACTTGGCCCCCGCGCCATGTCAACGCTCTGTAGTGAGGACGCTCGTGCCGCGTCCCCCTCGCGTCCCCCTCGCGTCCCCCTCGCGTCCCCCTCGCGTCCCCCTCGCGTCCCCCTCGCGTCCCCCTCGCGTCCCCCCGGCGTCCCCCGTGTCCCTCCGGCGTCCCCCCAGTGGCGCCGACGGGGAGGCGCGCGGACGAGGCGGTTCTTCGCCGACCACCCCGAAACGGTCACGCCAGCGGAAGGGCGGGCGACCACATCAGGTCAGGCGCGGGAACCGGGGGTGAGGGAATTGGTCTACCGGCCCGTTGCGGGCGGGTCAGCGGGTAGACCTGCATCCGTGCAGGTGAGTTATGTGAGTGAGGCGACGCCGGGACGGGAGAACGAGGACTTCGTGGCGGCAGGCCCCGGATGGGTGGTCCTGCTGGACGGGGCGACGGCGCCGAACGGGGTGGACAGCGGATGCCGGCACGACCCCGCGTGGCTGGTGCGCAGGCTCGGCGGGCGCATCGCGGCGCTGCTGGCGCTGGAGGACGGCAAGCCGCTGCCCGACCTGGTCGCCGAGGCGATCAAGGTGACCGGGGAGGCGCACACGGACACGTGCGACCTGGAGAATCCGGACAGCCCGTCCGCGACCGTGTCGCTGCTGCGGCGCCGCGGCGGGGCCGTGGAGTGGTACGTCCTCGCCGACTCCCCGATCGTTGTGGACGTCGGAGAGATCAGGGTCTTCCGGGACGACCGGGTCGACCATCTGCCGAGCTACACGCTGGAGGGGGTGCGGCGGTCGCGCAACAGCCCCGGCGGCTTCTGGGTGGCGAGCACCAGACCGGAGGCCGCCTACGAGGGGCTGACCGGTGAGGTGCCGGTCGAGGGGTTGCGGCGGGCGGCGGTGCTGAGCGACGGCGCGTCCAGGCTCGTGGAGCGCTTCGGCCAGATGGAGTGGGACGACCTGCTCCGCCTCCTGGACGAGCAGGGGCCGCGGGAACTGGTCAGGAGGACCAGGGCCGCGGAGGCATCGGCGCCCGCGGCCCGCGGTAAGCGATACGACGACGCCACCGCCGTCTTCGTGCGCTTCGACTCCTGACCGAAGCACCGGCCCCCGCGCGAGCCCCGTCCTCAGCGCGTCGGGGCCGCTCTACCTCAGCGCGTCGGGGCCGCGATGTGGGGCCACCACGCGTCGAGGTCCTCCGGCAGGTGCATGCCGTCCACGCGGAGGGTGGCGGGCATGAGCGGGAAGCGCCGCCCGGCCGGGAACGTGCGCTCGTAGGGCGGCGGATCGATCACGACGACGCGGGTGCCGTTCACCACCGGGATGTCGGCCGGGACGCCCTCGTTCCAGATCCACTCGCCGTGCGCGTCGACGAGGTTCCACGGGCTGGAGATGATCGGCCGCCCGGGCGGGACGTCGGCGTTCAGGAAGCAGGCGATGATCTCGGGAGCGGGGCGGTCGCCGGTCAGCCCGCCGGGCCGCCCGATGAGCGCGCCCGCCAGCAGGACGTGCAGCTGGAAGTTGTCGCCGATCCCGCCGATCGTGACCGTCCAGCCCTTGCGGCTCGCGCGGTCCAGGATGAGGAGGCGCTCGCCGTCCAGGACGCGCAGCAGCGCCTGGTAGTGCTCCATCTGCCCGAGGTACTGGGCGGCCTGCCCGGCGGCGAAGGCGCAGAAGTCGCGCTCGGCGATGCCCGCCCGCACCGAGGGCCCCATCTGCAGGACCGTGCAGCCCGCCATCGCGAACTGCGGCAGCGCGAACCACGACATCATCGCGGTCACGGCGCCGTCCCCGAGGTGCGGCTCGACGGTGTCGAAGACCTGCTGGGACGGCTGCTCCTCCTGCATGTCCGGCGGCGGCTTTCCGCCGGCGGCCTGGTCCCACGCGTTCGCGAACGCCAGCGCGGCGGCGGTGACCTCCGAGATGCGGTGGACGAGCGGCGCCCCGACGGGGCCCGGGTCGGCGCCGTTCTCGATCCAGGCGCCGGTGACGACGGCGAGCCAGCCGCCGAGGTTCGGGGGCGCCTCGGCGACGCCCTCGGCCAGTCGGGGCAGGGCGGCGGTCATCTCGGCGGGGGAGGCCGACTGGGACGCCTGCATGAGCTGCGGCAGGAGGTCGCCGAAGGCGCGGTCCTCGACCACCGCAGCCCGGACGATCCGGTCGACGAGAGGCTGAAGCGACATGATCGTTAAGCCTGGCACATCGGGCGGGACGAGAGAGAACCCGAGCGCCATCTTGGAATCTGATTCTAGAATGGGCGCATGGAGCCACAGGATTTCGCCGACGTGCTCAAGGCCGTCCGCAGCTTCGTCCGCGAGCAGGTCGTCCCGCGCGAGGAGGAGATCGAGGAGACCGACGCGATCCCGGAGTCGCTGCGGCGCACGTCCCGCGACATGGGCCTGTTCGGGTACGCGCTCCCCGAGGAGTACGGCGGGCTCGGCCTGTCGCTGAGCGAGGAGGTGCGGCTGGTCTTCGAGCTCGGCTACGCCAGCCCCGCGTTCCGCTCCATGTTCGGCACCAGCAACGGCATCGCCGGTCAGGTCCTGGTGAACTCCGGGACGCCGGAGCAGAAGGACGCCTGGCTGCCCAGGCTCGCGTCCGGCGAGGTCATCGGGGCGTTCGCGCTGACCGAGTCCGAGGCCGGGTCCGACCCCAGCACGCTGACCACGACCGCGGTCCGCGACGGCGACGGCGACGGTTATGTCATCGACGGCGCCAAGCGGTTCATCACCAACGCGCCCGAGGCCGACGTCTTCATGGTCTTCGCCAGGACGGGCGGCGCCGGCTCGCGCGGCATCTCCACCTTCCTCGTCGAGAAGGGCGCGGACGGGCTGCGGATCGGCCCGGCCGACCAGAAGATGGGCCAGCGCGGCGCCCACACGGCCGAGGTGTTCTTCGACGGCGTGCGCGTCCCCGCCGACGCCATGGTCGGGACGGAGGGGACGGGCTTCCGCACCGCGATGGCGTCCCTCGCCCACGGGCGGCTCAGCATCGCCGCCGTCTGCGTGGGCCTCGCCCAAAGGATCCTGGACGAGACCGTCGCGTACGCGAAGGAACGCAGCCAGGGCGGCAGGACGATCGGTGAGTACCAGCTCGTCCAGGGGCTCATCGCCGACTCGCAGACCGAGCTCTACGCGGGACGCTCGATGGTCCTGGAGGCGGCCCGCGCCTACGACGCCGGAGAGGACACCAAGCTCGGCCCGTCCTGCGCCAAGTACTACTGCTCGGAGATGGTCGGACGGGTCGCCGACCGCGCCGTCCAGGTCTACGGCGGCATGGGCTACATGCGCGGCGTCGCCGTTGAGCGCTTCTACCGCGACGTCCGGCTCTTCCGCATCTACGAGGGGACGAGCCAGATCCAGCAGCTCGTGATCGCCCGCAACCTGCTGCGCTGACCAGCGCCGACACCGGTGAGGGAATCCGGTTCGCACCACGCGCCCGGGCCGTGTATGGTTTCACTGCGCGAACGACGCAGGCCCCTTTAGCTCAGTCGGCAGAGCGTCTCCATGGTAAGGAGAAGGTCTACGGTTCGATTCCGTAAAGGGGCTCACGGCATCCCGGCCGCCATCCGCACTCCGGACGGCGGCCTTCGTCGTTTCCGGGGCAGGGCTGTGTTTCACAGCGCAGGGGCAGGGCTGTCACTGTCCGGGCGCAGGCCGTCCTGATTCGCTCCCTACCTGGGCCTGTGGTACCGTCCCACCGGTTCCAGCAGGACGTTTCGCAGATCGTCGGCTCACCCGGTAACCTGGGAGGCGGTCCCGCGGAGCCCGCGGAACCGATTCCCCGATCCTCACCCGGGTTTTCGTGTTTCCAGGGCTCGGTGCGCATCCGGTATCCTGTCAATCCGGTCCACACCGACCATCACGGCGGGGTAGCTCAGTCAGGCAGAGCAAGCGGCTCATAATCGCTGTGTCGCCGGTTCAAGTCCGGCCCTCGCTACTACCCAGGTCTCTCACCCCCACCCCGGGGGTGAGCAGGCTGGGTCGAATCGCCGGCCGCCCCCTGGGACGGCCGAGGTCCGAAAGTCCATGTCCCTAGCTCAGAAAGGCACTCCATCGTGGCTGCCACCGACGTCCGGCCGAAGATCACGCTGGCCTGCCAGGAGTGCAAGCACCGCAACTACATCACGCGGAAGAACCGGCGCAACGACCCGGACCGCCTGGAGATCAAGAAGTACTGCCCCAACTGCAGGACGCACCGTCCGCACAAGGAGACGCGCTAACCGAGGTCCGGACGGAGAAGTACTGCCCGCTGCGCTTCAACACGGGGCCAGGACGCACCGTCCGCACAAGGAGACCCGCTAACCGAGGTCCCGGACGGAGAGGTACTGCCCGCTGAAAGCAGGGCCAGGACCCGCCGTCCGCACTGGGACACCCGGTGGCACGGACTCGCAGTCCGCACCGGGAGACCCGTCCACGGCGCGAGTCCGCCCCCGCAGACTTCTTCACATGCTTGCCCTGACATGATCAGCCCGTTCTCGCAGTGAGACCCGCGAGGACGGGCTGAACGTCGTTCTGTTACCGTCCGTCCGAAGAGACGGAACCAGCGCGCTCAGAGGGCGCCCGGGCGCCGCGGACCGGCGGGAAGTGCGGCCGGCGGCGGCTCCGGAGCCCTGGTCCACCTGGAGGGACGGACTGCATGGCACTCAACCGTGATTTCATCGGGCGGACCTTCCCGCCCAGCGACCCCTACGAGGTCAGCCGGGTGAAGATCCGCGAGTTCGCGGACGCGATCGGCGACCGCAACCCGCTCTACCGCGACCAGGAGGCGGCGAAGGCGGCCGGATACCCCGACGTCATCGCGCCGCCCACCTTCCCGATCGTGGTGTCCCTCGGCAACCCGGGCCTCGCCGACCCCGACCTCGGCCTCAACTACGCGATGGTCGTGCACGGCGAGCAGCGCTTCGAGTACACCCGCCCGCTGCGCGCCGGCGACGTCATCACCTGCACCTCGACCATCACCGAGATCCGCTCGATCGGCAACAACGAGAAGATGGTCGTCGAGACCGAGGTCGCCACCGTCGAAGGCGAACTGGTCTGCAAGTCCTACAACACGATCGTGGAGCGGGGGGCCTGATGACCGCCAAGGTGAACTACGCCGACGTCGAGGTCGGAACCGAGATCCCCGCGCAGACCTACGCCGTCGACCGCGCGAACCTCGTCATGTACGCGGGCGCGTCCGGCGACTTCAACCCCATCCACTGGCGCGAGTCCGTCGCCAAGGCCGTCGGCCTCCCGGACGTGATCGCGCACGGCATGTACACGATGGCGCAGGGCGGCCGGTACGTCACCGACTGGGTCGGCGATCCGGGCGCCGTCGTCGACTACGGGGTACGGTTCTCCTCTCCGGTCGTCGTCCCCGACCAGGGCGGCGCGACGCTGGAGATCAGCGGCAAGGTGGAGGAGAAGCTCGACGACAACAAGGTCGTCGTGGCGCTCACCGCCAGGTCCAACGACCAGAAGGTCCTCACGCGCGCCAAGGCGGTCGTCAGGCTCGCCTGAGCGCGGCGGCACACCGGCCGGGGCCGCCCCGGCCGGTGCGCAGGCCACCGGACGAGGGCGGGCCGCCCGGCGGCGCGGGGGCGGCAGGAGGGGGAGACGACGTGGCGGTGTTCGCCGAAGACGTGAACCTGGCCGGATACACCACGCTGCGGCTGGGCGGGCCCGCGCGGCGCTTCGTCGAGGCGACGACCGAGGCCGAGCTGGTCGCCGCCGTCCGCAAGGCCGACGACGAGGGCGAGCCGGTCCTCGTGCTCGGCGGCGGCAGCAACCTCGTGGTGTCCGACGACGGGTTCCCCGGCACCGTCGTGCACGTCGGGACCCGCGGCACCGAGCGCGTCGCCGCCGAGGGCGGCAAGGTCCTGCTCCGCGTCCAGGCCGGCGAGGACTGGGACCCGTTCGTCGCCCGCTGCGTCGCCGACGGGCTCGCCGGCGTCGAGTGCCTGTCCGGCATCCCCGGCCGCGTCGGCGCCACGCCGATCCAGAACGTCGGCGCCTACGGGCAGGACGTCAGCGAGACGATCGTCGAGGTCCGCGCCTACGACCGGGAGGCGCGCGCCTGCGTCGTCCTCGACCGCGACGCCTGCCGGTTCACCTACCGGCACAGCGTCTTCAAGGGCAACGACCGGTACGTCGTCCTGGACGTGACATACGCGCTGGACGAGGCCGAGGAATCACAGCCCATCGCCTATGCCGAACTCGCCCGGAAGCTGGACGTCCGGCCGGGGGACCGGGTCACGCTGAAAGAAGCCCGTGACGCCGTCCTCGAACTGCGGCGAGGCAAAGGCATGGTGCTGGACGCGACCGACCCCGACACCCGCAGCGCCGGATCGTTCTTCACCAACCCGATCCTCGACCCGGACCGGCTCGCCGAACTCGAACGCCGCGTGGCCGAACGCCTCGGCCCGGACGCGACGTTCCCGCGCTACCCCGAGGCCGACGGCCGGGTGAAGACGTCCGCCGCCTGGCTGATCGACCGCGCCGGGTTCACCAAGGGCCACGCGCGCGGCCCCGCTAGGATCTCCACCAAGCACACCCTCGCCCTCACCAACCCGGGCGGCGCCGGCACGGCCGACCTGCTCGCCCTGGCCCGCGAGGTCCGCGACGGCGTCCGCGACGCCTTCGGCGTCGAACTGGTCAACGAGCCCGTCCTGGTAGGCGTGACCCTCTAACCCCAGCCCCGCCCACGCAGCCGCGAGTGCGGCGTCGGGCGGGGTTGGTAGGGTGGGCGGCGTCGAGGGGGAGTAGTCCCAATCGCGTGGTCGACATGCTGGCGCCGCCGACGGCGCCCGGTCACGCGGGCCCGATCCACATCGCGGCGGACGAGACCTTCGGCCTGGCAGTCATGCCGGGCCGAGGTCGCGCGCGCGAGCCCCCGCCCTTCGCCCGGCAGCACGAGCGAAAGGGATCAGGTGTCCGCCTTCCTCATCAGCCTGGCCGTGATCTTCGTGGCCGAGCTGGGCGACAAGAGCCAGCTCATGGCCATGACGTTCGCCACGCGCTTCCGCGCGCTCCCGGTGCTGATCGGCATCACGGCCGCGACCGCGATCGTCCACCTGGCGAGCGTCGCGCTCGGCGCGGCCCTCGGCGCCGCGCTCCCCACCGGCCCGATCTCGATCATCGCCGGCATCGCGTTCCTCGGCTTCGCGCTGTGGACGCTGCGCGGCGACGAGCTCGACGACGACGAGCGCGACAAGGCGCGGCGCGCCACGGGATCGGCGATCCTCGCCGTCGGCGGGGCGTTCTTCCTCGCCGAGCTGGGCGACAAGACGATGCTCGCCACCGTCACCCTCGCCGCCGACCACGGCGGCCTCGCCGGACTGACCGGCGTTTGGCTCGGCTCCACGGTCGGTATGGTCGCCGCCGACGCGCTCGCCATCGTCGTCGGCCAGATGCTCGGCCGTAGGCTGCCCGAGCGCGTCATCAAGTACGGCGCCGCCGCCGGGTTCGCCGTCTTCGGCGTCCTGCTGCTGATCGAGGGCATCACCGCGTGACCCGGCGGGAACAATCCCTCCAGGGCCCTTGAGGAACCGCGGGGCGCGCCGCGGCAGGGCCCGGACTGGAGTACGACCGTGGTCCTTCCCGCTCCCCTCCCCCCTCCCCGGCAGGCGCTCGGCACGCGGCTCCAGCTGAGCGACGAGGCCGCCGCCCGCATCCGCGAACTGATCATGGACGGGCGGCTGCGGCCCGGCGAGCACCTGCGGCTGGAACGCCTCGCCATGGAGTTCGGGATCAGCGTCACACCCGTCAGGGAGGCGCTGAAATCGCTGCGCAGCGAGGGGTTCGTCGTCCTGGAGCCGAGGCGCGGGTTCGTCGTCGCGCCGCTGTCGAAACGCGACGTCCAGGACCTGTTCTGGGTTCAGGCGGGCATCGCCGCGGAACTCACCATGCGCGCCGCACCCCGCATCGGCCCCGACACCCTGCGGCGCTTGGACGGCCTCCAGCACGCTCTGGCACGCGACAAGGCCGCGCACCGTCCCGACCTCATGGAGGAGCGCAACCATCTCTTCCACCGGGAGATCAACCTGGCGGCCGAGTCGCCGAAGCTCGCCTGGTCGCTCGGCACGGCCGCCCGCTACGTCCCGCGCGGCCTGTACGGGCGGCTCGCCGACTGGCCCGGCGTCGCCGTACGCGACCACGGCCGGATCCTGGCGGCGCTCCGGGACGCCGACGCCCGCACGGCCGGCGAGGAGATGCGCGCCCACATCGTCCGGGCCGGAGAACTGCTGGTCGCCCACCTCGAACGGCGGGGCCTGTGGCGCCCGCCCCCATGATCGTCGCGAGTCACTACCGTGGACGGCATGAGCCCGAGGATGAGCGCCGGTGCGCGCCGCGAGCTGGCGGTCCGGGCAGCGATGGCCGAGTTCGCCCACGGCGGCTACGACGGCACGTCCACCTGGACCATCGCCCGCCGCATCGGCGTCTCCCAGCCCTACATGTTCCGGCTATTCCCGTCCAAGCACGCGCTCTTCCTCGCCGCCGCCGAACGCTGCTTCGACGACATCGAGCACCGCCTCGCGGAGGCCGCGCGAGGCCTGCGCGGCAGGGACGCCATGGCCGCGATGGAACGGGCGTACCTCCGGCTGCCGCGCGAGGAGCCCGCCCTGCCGCGCCTCCAGTTGGGGATCCACGCGGTCGCCGTCCGGGATGAGGAGATCGCCGCGCTCGGCCGGATCCGCTGGGCCCGCCTCTGGCGCCTCGTCGGCGACCTGTCGGGGGAGGGACCCGACGCGGTCGCCCGGTTCATGGCGGACGGCCTGCTCGTGAACGTCATGACCGCATTCGGCGCCCCACTCGGCCCCGACCTGCCCCGCGCGATGGCGGCCTGGTCGGAAGGCCTCCGCGGCAGAGACCCCGACCGCCCGCCCACCTGACCCCGGCCCCGCTCCACCCGCAGCCGGTCACATGGCGAGCCGGGACGTTGAAACAGGCTAGGCGGCGAGCCAGGCGTCGATGCCTGCCAGGAGGCGGGTTCGGACGTCGTCCGGGGCCGCCGAGGCGCGGATCGACTGCCGGGCCAGCTCCGCCAGTTCGGCGTCGCTGAACGCGTGCGCGGTGCGGGCCAGCTCGTACTGGCGCGCCAGCCGGGAGCCGAACAGCAGCGGGTCGTCGGCGCCGAGCGCGATCGACGCGCCCGCCTCGAACAGCCGCCGCAGCGGGACGTCCGACGCGGTCGCCGCCACCCCGAGGCCCACGTTCGACGCCGGGCAGACCTCCAGCGTCACGCCGCGGTCCACGATCCGCTCCAGCAGCCGCGGGTCCTCCACGGCGCGGACCCCGTGCCCGATCCGGTCGGCCTCCAGCGTCTCCAGGCACTCCCGGACGCTCGCCGGGCCGAGCAGCTCGCCGCCGTGCGGGGTCGACAGCAGCCCGCCGCGCTTGGCGATCCGGAACGCGCCCTCGAAGTCGTAGGCGCGGCCCCGCCGCTCGTCGTTGGACAGCCCGAACCCGACGACCCCCTTGCCCGTGTACTGGACGGCGAGGCGCGCGAGGGTCTTGGCGTCCAGCGGGTGCCGGGTCCGGTTCGCCGCGATCACCACGCCGATGCCGACGCCGGTCGCCTCCGACGCCTGGCGCGCCGTGTCGAGCACCAGCTCCACGGTCGGGGTCAGCCCGCCGAACCGCGCCGCGTACCCGCTCGGGTCGACCTGGATCTCCAGCCAGCCCGACCCCTCCGCGGCCTCGTCCTCGGCCGTCTCGCGCAGCAGCCGCCGCAGGTCGTCCGGCGTCTGCAGGACCGAGCGCGCGATGTCGTACAGGCGCTGGAACCGGAACCAGCCGCGCTCGTCGGTCGCCTGCAACCGGGGCGGCCAGTCCTCGACGAGGGCGTCCGGCAGGTGGACGCCGTGCAGGGCGGCGAGCTCCACGAGCGTGGAGTGCCGCATCGAGCCGGTGAAGTGAAGGTGCAGGTGCGCCTTGGGCAGCAGGGCCACGTCCGGGCGGGCGGGACCGCGCGCGGGCGCGGGCTCCCGGCGGTCCGTGATGGAACGGTCCGGCGTGGAACGGTCCTCGGCCGGACGGGCTGAAACGGTACGGGCCTCCATGACCCAATGTTGCCGGATCATCGTCCTCCCCGAACGCCCGCCCCCGCAGGATCACCACACCGGACTACCTCGCATGACACGCAGCGGCCATCACGCCCATGGGCATCCCCGAAAAAACTTTGGAATCGCGTGCAACCCCCTCCGGGCACCGTGCGTATACGAGGGGCGCCAGAGAGAGACAGGCACCCCTGAGCAAGACCCCCCGAGCAAGACCCCCGTGCAGAAAGGGATTCACGATGATCACGCTGAAGGCCGCCTTGATCGCAGCGTCCGCCATCGGGACCGTGGCCGTGGGCGGCGGCGCGACGTGGGCCATGACCGGCACCCACCACGAGGCCGGCCTCCAGTCGCACGGCTCCAAGGCCCCCGCCGTCGAGCGCAAGCTCCAGGACGCCGCGCCCAAGACCGCCCCGACGTGCCTCCCGGCGAAGTCCGATCTGCCGAAGGTCCCGGCCGACGGTGTGAAGAAGCAGGTCGAGCAGCACCTCAAGCAGCACCCGGTCACCAAGGACCTGCCGCAGGGCCAGCTGCCGAAGACGGGCCTGCCGAAGACGGAGCTGCCGAAGGCGGGCGTCCCGAACACCGAGGTCCCCGGCGTGAAGGCCCCGGAGGGCAAGAACCTGCCCGGCGTCCCGGCCAAGCCCGGCGTCCCGGCCGTGCCCGGTGTGCCCGCCAAGCCCGGCGTCCCGGCGGACCTGCCCACCTGCGCCCCGTCCACCGGCGACCTGCCCGCCGGGACCAAGGCCAAGCCGAACACGCAGGTGCCCGGCGCGCCCGCCAAGCCCGCTCTGCCCGCGCTGCCGAAGCTCGACTGCAGCACCCTGAAGCCCGTCGTGAAGGTCGGCGGCACGGTCGAGAAGACCGTCATCGCGTCGAAGGGCCTGCGCTACGTGTCGGCCGTCCCGGGCTCCGCGGAGCTGCGCAAGCAGCAGGTCTGCGCCGTCACGCAGAAGTGGACCGGCAAGGCCGGCCAGTGGCTAACCGTCGAGACGCTGAAGACCCGCGCCGGCATGACGCAGGAGCAGCTGCGGCAGGCGCTCGGCCTGCCCGAGGGCGGCACCCCGCTGACCGTCGCCGGCGTGGCCGCCTGGCAGAGCCCGAACGGCAACGGCGTGCTGCTGTTCGACCCGAACGGCTCCTCGCTGTTCGTCAACGGCAGCCCGGTCGTGGCCGGCGGGCTGAAGGACGTGGCCGCCGCCCTGCGCAAGACCGGCTGACACCCGCAGGGAAGCCGTGACGCCGGTAACGATGCGGAGACCATTAGTGACAAAGCGTAGAAACCGGTAACACAAGGCGACAACGTCAACACAGCAAGGCCATCAACACAGCAAGACCATCAACAGCAGCACCAGAACACAACACAGGCGAGGGATGGGCGGCCCAGGCGCGGAGGCCGCCCATCCCCGACCAGACAAACTGCCGGAACCGCTCTAGCCGGGACGGAGCACTGTGGGGCGTCGAGACGACGAGTCGTTCGTGGAGTTCGTGGCGGCACGCGGCGATGCCCTGCTGCGCACCGCCGCACTGATGTGCGGGGCCCGGCAGGACGCCGAGGACATCCTGCAGACCGCGCTTGAAAAGGCCTACCGCCACTGGGGACGGCTGGAACCCGACAGCGATCCCGAGCCCTACGTCCGCCGGATCCTGGTCAACCTGGTGATCAGCCGGTCCCGGCGGTGGAAGGTGCTCCGGGAGATCCACATGGCGAGGCTCCCGGAGACGCCGACCGTCTCGCCCAACCACTCCGTCGAGCTGAGAGGGACCCTGATGGACGAGTTGCGCAAGCTCGGCCCGCGGCAGCGGGCGGTGCTCGTCCTGCGCTTCTGGGAGGACCTGTCGGAAGCGGAGACGGCACAGGCTCTCGGCTGTTCGGTCGGAACGGTCAAGAGCCAGGCGTCCCGGGGGCTCGCCAGGCTCCGGGAACGCCTCGACCGGAACCTGGCGCCACTGGGGAGATGAGCGATGGATCTGGAGAGTGAACTGCGGAAGGCCATGGCCGAGCAGGTGGCCGGGGCGACCGCGTCACAGTCGCTCGTCGCCGACGTCAAGCGCCGCCACCGCCGCCGCAAGGCCCGCGTCCACGCGGCCGCCGGCGTAGCGGCCGCCTCGGTCGCGGCCCTGGCCCTCGTGCCCACCTATCAGTCGTTCCGGGCCACACCGGCCGGCGACTCCGAGACGACCCGTCCCAGCAACACCGTCTCGGCGTTGCAGCTGCCGGAGCGACCTCCCGCCTCGGGCGTCCCCGGGTCCCCGTCCCCTAAGGGGACGTCCGAGGCGGGAGCCTCCCAGAAGCCGCAGGAGCACGGCTCGTCCGGCGGCGGGCACGCCCCCTCCAAGCCGGGGGTGCCCGGCGCCGTCGGCAAGCTGCCGCAGTGGATCACCTATCTGCCGGCCGGCCTGGCCTCCACCGGCCCGTGCGATGTCGCCCGCAGCGCCGGCCGTGAGACCACGACGTGCACGTGGCGCGGCAGCGGCGGCTGGGTGGAGATCGCGCTCGTGAAGGGCGACGGGCTGACCGGACCGCAGGACCTGATGCGCGCTCCGGGCGTCCCCGGCCACACGTCCGTCCACGGGATGCCCGCGCTGACCGGGGACCGCCCCGACTCGGCGCGGCAGATCTCCTGGGTGGCGCGGTCCGGCGTCGGCGTCACCGTGACCGCCGCCGGAACGGCGAAGGACCGGCTCATGCGCATCGCCGAGGGCGTGCGCCCCTGAACTCCGTCCGGCGGGGCGTCCCACGGCGGAGAGGGGCCGTGCGTGAGACGTCCGCCGGACATCCTGGTGACGGGCCCGGCGGAGGTCCCGTCCCACGCGAAACCGGCCCCGGGATTTGTGCACCCGGGGCCGGTTTCGTGTAATGCCAGCTCGTGTTCGGACGGGTCGTCCGCGCAGGTCTCGCGCGGGAAGGTCAGCTCGCCTCGGACAGCAGCTTCGCGACGCGCGAGACGCCCTCGACGAGGTCGTCGTCGCCCAGCGCGTACGACAGGCGGAAGTACCCGGGGGTGCCGAACGCCTCGCCCGGTACCAGCGCGACCTCGGCCTCCTCCAGGATCAGCGACGCCAGCTCCACCGACGTCTCCGGGCGCTTGCCGCGCAGCTGCTTGCCGAGCAGCGCCTTGACCGACGGGTAGGCGTAGAACGCGCCCTCCGGCTCGGGGCACACCACGCCCGGGATCTCGTTCAGCATCCGCACGATCGTGTGCCGGCGCCGGTCGAACGCCTTGCGCATCTCCGCGACCGCCGACAGGTCGCCGGTCACCGCGGCGAGCGCGGCGGCCTGGGAGACGTTCGCCACGTTGGACGTCGCGTGCGACTGCAGGTTCTGCGCGGCCTTCACCACGTCCGCCGGGCCGATCAGCCAGCCGACCCGCCAGCCGGTCATCGCGTAGGTCTTCGCCACCCCGTTCAGGACGAGCGTCCGGTCGGCCAGCTCCGGCACCACCACGGGCATCGAGTGGAACTCGGCGTCGCCGTACACGAGGTGCTCGTAGATCTCGTCGGTGACGACCCACAGGCCGTGCCCGTCGGCCCAGCGCCCGATCGCCTCGATCTCGTCCCGGCTGTAGACCGCGCCCGTCGGGTTGGACGGCGACACGAACAGCAGCACCTTCGTCCGGTCGGTGCGGGCCGCCTCAAGCTGCTCGACGCTCACCTTGTAGCCGGTGGTCTCGTCGGCGACGACGTCCACCGGCACCCCGCCCGCCAGCTTGATCGACTCGGGGTAGGTCGTCCAGTACGGCGTCGGGACGATGACCTCGTCGCCCGGGTCGAGCAGCGCCGCGAACGCCTCGTACACCGCCTGCTTGCCGCCGTTGGTCACGAGCACCTGCGACGCCTCGACCCGGTACCCGGAGTCGCGCTCGGTCTTCTCGGCGATCGCGGCGCGCAGCTCGGGCAGCCCGCCCGCGGGCGTGTACTTGTGGAAGCGCGGCACCCGGCACGCGGTCACCGCGGCCTCGACGATGTAGTCGGGCGTCGGGAAGTCGGGCTCGCCCGCGCCGAACCCGATGACCGGGCGGCCCGCCGCCTTCAGCGCCTTGGCCTTGGCGTCGACGGCCAGCGTGGCGGACTCGGATATCGCGGCGATGCGCTTGGAGATGCGAGGACGGTCGATGCTCATACCCCTATCGTTACAGACGGCGCACCAGGACCCGCAGCCATATATCCGAGCCGGTCGGACGGGTCGTCGCCGCGACGTCGCCGCGGCGTTCCGGGATCTCCGGGATATCCGGTTCGACGCGGGCCCCTCCGGCACGTAGACTCCTCCTCCAAGTGACGTGTCACCGGTATACGAGCCTGTCCGCACGCGGGCACCGATGAGGCCGTAAGCTGGGACCCGGCACCGCCCGATCCCATGGTCGGGTTTTCTCCTTAGCCGGAGAAGTGAAGGGCAGTGGCTCAATTGGTAGAGCTCCGGTCTCCAAAACCGGCGGTTGGGGGTTCGAGTCCCTCCTGCCCTGCGAGGTGCGGTGCGCGCACCCGTGCCGGCCGCGCCATGGCGGCGCAATGGCCCTCCGTGGCACTCCGCGGCACGGGACCGCGCGGCAACCACAGGGTGGTTGGATCACGACCTATGAGGTGAACGGCGGCAAATGGCGACTGAGACTCGCGACGAGCCCGAGGCCAAGGACGAGGGCAAGGGCAAGAAGAAGTCCCCCTCCAGGAGGACCTCGCCCGCGCTCTTCGTGCGCCAGGTCATCGCCGAGCTGCGCAAGGTCATCTGGCCGACGCGGCGCGAGCTGATCACCTACACGACCGTCTCGCTGGTGTTCGTGCTGGTCATGGTCGCGCTCGTCTCCGGCATCGACTACGGGCTGCAGAAGGGCGTCTACGAGCTCTTCGGCTGACGCCGCACGACCCGGGCCGGGTGCCGAGCCCCGCCGTACCTTCGCAAGTCCATCACCGCAGACCGAGAGAAGAGTCCACCGTGTCCGAGCCCTCACAGCCCTACGACGAGGCCGTTGAAGAGGCCCAGTCTGCTGCGGCTGCTGCGGCAGACCAGGCGGGTCCCGCCGAGGAGACGGCCGAGGCGGTCGTCTCCGCCGGCGACGCCGAGCCGGCGGACACGAAGCTCGAAGGCGAGGAGGGCCCCGCGCCGGATGCGGCCGAGGGCGCCGCCGAGCTCGCCGAGTCCGTCGAGGGCGAGGAGGAGGCCGAGTCCGCCGAGGAGGCCGGCGAGGAGGAGGCCGCCCCGCCGGTCGACCCGTACGCCGACTTCAAGATGCAGCTCCGCCTCCAGCCGGGCGACTGGTACGTCGTGCACTCCTACGCGGGCTACGAGAACCGGGTCAAGACCAACATCGAGACCCGGACGCAGACCCTCAACATGGAGGACTACATCTTCCAGATCGAGGTCCCGCAGCACGAGGTGACCGAGATCAAGGGCGGCAAGCGCCAGAAGGTCAACGAGAAGGTCCTGCCGGGCTACATCCTCGTCCGCATGGAGCTCACCGACGAGTCGTGGGCCGCGGTCCGCAACACTCCGGGCGTCACCGGGTTCGTCGGCCTGCTGAACAAGCCGTCCCCGCTCAGCCTGGACGAGGTCGCCAACCTGCTGGCCCCCGAGCCGGAGGAGGGCGTCGCCAAGGCCGCCAAGGAGCAGGCCAAGGCCCCCGCCACCGTCGACTACGAGGTCGGCGAGTCGGTCACCGTCATGGACGGCCCGTTCGCCACCCTCCCCGCGACCGTCAACGAGATCAACGCCGAGCAGCAGAAGCTCAAGGTCCTGGTCTCCATCTTCGGTCGCGAGACGCCGGTCGAGCTCTCCTTCAACCAGGTCTCCAAGATCTGACCCTGTCTCCAAGATCTGACCCTGTCTCCAAGATCTGCCAGGTCTCCAAGATGTGACCAGGTCTTCGAGATCTGCCAGGTCTTCGAGATCCGACACGGCCTCGAAGCGCGGTCCTGCCCGCTCCGGTCAGGCCGTATCCTTGACAGGTCGTCCCCGCGCCAGCGGGGACGGGTTCGGGTTCCCGCCCTCCGGTCTTCGGCGGGACGGGCACCCATCTGCCCCGCTCCTGCGGGGATGACCCCAAGAACATCGCTGCGTTCGTCAAGGTGCAGCTTTGCTCCCGCGCACGCGGGGCGGCGGGGTCGGCCAAGGTCCCAACGCGGCGGTCTAGTTCCGCCCGCCGTGTTGCCCGGTATCCGGGAGTCGGGACCACAGCGAAACGGAACACAGAGGGAGAGGCATGCCTCCCAAGAAAAAGGTCGCCGCACTGGTGAAGGTCCAGCTCCAGGCTGGTCAGGCCACGCCGGCGCCGCCGGTCGGTACCGCGCTCGGTCCGCACGGCGTCAACATCATGGACTTCTGCAAGCAGTACAACGCTGCCACGGAGTCCCAGCGCGGCAACGTCATCCCCGTAGAGATCACCATCTACGAGGACCGGTCGTTCAGCTTCGTCACGAAGACCCCGCCGGCCGCGCAGCTCATCCTGAAGGCCGCGGGCGTGGAGAAGGGCAGCGGCGAGCCGCACAAGACCAAGGTCGGCTCGGTCACGCGCGACCAGATCCGCGAGATCGCCACGACCAAGATGCCCGACCTCAACGCCAAGGACCTGGACGCCGCCGAGAAGATCGTCGCCGGCACCGCGCGGTCGATGGGCATCGAGGTCAAGTAAGTCACCCCAGTGGGAGGGCCTGCGCCGGCCCCTACCACGAGTTCCGTTTGGAGGAACGCAGATGAAGCGCAGCAAGGGCTACCGCGCAGCGGCCGAGAAGATCGACCGCGAGCGGCTGTACAGCCCGGTCGAGGCCGTGAAGCTGGCCAAGGAGACCGCGGTCACCAAGTTCGACGCGACCGTCGAGGTCGCCATGCGGCTGGGCGTCGACCCGCGCAAGGCCGACCAGATGGTCCGCGGCACGGTCAACCTGCCGCACGGCACCGGCAAGACCGCCCGCGTGCTCGTCTTCGCCGTCGGCGCCAAGGCGCAGGAGGCCGAGGCGGCGGGCGCCGACCTGGTCGGCTCGGACGACCTGATCGAGCGGATCCAGGGCGGCTTCCTGGACTTCGACGCCGTGGTCGCGACCCCGGACCAGATGGGCAAGGTCGGCCGGCTCGGCCGGGTGCTCGGTCCGCGCGGCCTGATGCCGAACCCGAAGACCGGCACGGTCACCATGGACGTGTCCAAGGCGGTCTCCGACATCAAGGGCGGCAAGATCGAGTTCCGGGTCGACCGGCACGCGAACCTGCACTTCATCATCGGCAAGGCGTCCTTCGACGAGCGCCAGCTGGTGGAGAACTACGCCGCCGCGGTCGACGAGATCCAGCGTCTCAAGCCGTCCGCCGCGAAGGGCCGGTACGTCAAGAAGGCGGCCCTGACCACGTCGATGGGCCCGAGCATCCCGGTGGACCCGAACGCGGTCCGCAACCTGACGGCCGAGCTCGAAGAGGCCTGACCGAGCCCGGCGTCGAACGCCGCAGAACAGGGCGCCCCCGGTACGACCGGGGGCGCCCTGCCGCGTTCTCCGCCGCCTTCACCCCGGTGCCTCGCCCCGCCGCGTTACGCCTTGATGCGTCCGGCCGAGTCTTCAGCACCACTGGCCGCGCACTTCCACGAGGCGCAGGATCGGGGGGCTCTGCTTGGCCTTCCGTGACCATCGCTCTAACCTTCGAGCGTGAGCTGGAAACTCGTCCTCGGGTGGTTCTGGACCGTCGTGTTCGGGGTGTTCTCCCTGGGCGCCTTCGGAGTCGCGTGGGAGAAGTACCGCCTCAATTCGCGAGGACGGTGGATCGAGGGTGAGATAGTCCGTGTCGATGAGGACAAGGACAGCGACGGAGCCCCGCGCTTCTACCCTGTGGTGGTCTTCACTCCCCCGGACGGAGACCGGATTGAGGTCAAGTCCCCCTCCGGCAAGCCCTATCCGCCGGGGTTGGCCTCTGGTGTGGGCTGCAAGGTCGACGTTCGATACGACCCGGCCAGCCCAACGACGATCGAACTGCCGGGATATGAAGGGGTCGGCGTCCTCCCGGCCCTGCTGGTCGGTGTCGTGCTGGTCGGCGTCACGGGGTTCATAGCCTTCGAGATGCTCCTCTGACGCGGACACCTCACGCCTCCGCTCTCGCATACTGCCCACCGCTGCGGGGGCGCGGAGGTCGCGCTCACCGGGATGGCTCCGGCGGAGCCCGCGTCCCCGCCACTAGATTCGGCGCCCAGATCGTCGGTGAGGGGATGCGATGGGCGGGGCGCGGCAATGGGACGTCGACCGGTTGTCCGACGTCCCACGGCTGTACGACGTGCTTGAGGCGGCCGCGGCGGAAGCCCCCGACGCCCCGGCCCTCTCGGTCGACGGCACGACGTGGACGTTCCGGGAGTTGCAGGCCCGGACGGACGCGCTGAGCGCCCACCTGTCGGCGCGGTGCTCGCCCGGAGCACGAGTGGCACTGCTCGCGCACAACCGGCCGGAGTACGTGGCGGCCTACTACGGGGTCCCGCGCGAGGGCAGGATCCTCGTGCCGCTCAACCAGAGGCTGCACCCGCGCGAATGGGCCGACCAGATCGTCCGCTGCGGCGCGGAACTGGTCATCGGCGAACCGGAGCTGCTGGAGAGGCTGGCCCGTGAGGGCGGGCTGCCCGACCGCCACCCACCGCTCACCGACATCGCCGACCTCCCATGGGACGGCCCGGCCGCCATAGAAGAAGGGGAGCGCGATCCGGCCGAAGTCGCGTGGCTGATGTTCACCAGTGGCACGACCGGCCGGCCGAAGGGCGTGCGGCTCACACACAGGAGCCTGCTAGCGGCCATCACGGTGACGGCGTCGGGGCGTCCCGTGCTGCCGGGCGACGTGTTCTGTACGCCGTTCCCTCTCTGCCATGTGGCGGGCTACCAAGTCATCCTGCATCACGTGTTCCGGCGGCACGCCGTGGTGCTCCGGAGATTCGTTCCCCCCGCCCTGGTGGACGCTGCGCGCCGGCACGGGGTCACCAACCTGTCCCTGGCCCCGACGATGCTGGAGGACCTGCTCGCGCACCTGAACGAGGATCCGGCGGCGCTGGAGGCCCTGCGAGCCACCCTCCGCGTGATCGCGTACGGCTCGGCGCCCATGCCGGTACCGCTGCTGCGCCGCGCCGTCGAGGTGCTGGGCTGCGACCTCAACCAGGGGTACGGCATGACCGAGCTGTCAGGCAACGCGACATTCCTGTCCCCGGCGGACCATCGCGCCGCGATCGAGACGCGGCCGGAGCTGGCGGCGTCGGCGGGCCGTCCCGGCGACGGCGCGGAGATCGCCGTGATCGGCGAGGACGGAACGCCGCTGCCGCCCGGCGAGCTGGGCGAGGTCGTGGTCCGCGGGGCGCAGGTGGCGGACGGCTACTGGGACGACCCCGATGCCACCGCCGAGGCGTTCGCGGGCGGCTGGTTCCGCACGGGTGACGCGGGCCGCATCGACGGGGACGGCTACCTGCACCTCACCGACCGGCTCAAGGACGTGATCATCACGGGCGGGGAGAACGTCTCGTCCCGCGAGGTCGAGGACGTCCTGCGCACGGTCCCGGGCGTGCGCGAGGTCGCGGTGGTGGGGCTGTCCGACCCGCGCTGGGGCCAGACGGTGTGCGCGGTGATCGTGCCGGGCGGCGTCCCACCGGACCCCGAGGAGCTGATCGCGGCCTGCCGCGCCCGCCTCGCGGGCTTCAAGACCCCCCGCCGCATCGAGTTCACGACGGCCCTACCCCGCACCAGCACCGGCAAGATCCGCAAAGCCGCCCTACGCACCCGACTGACCCCCCACCCCGACCCGACCACCCCCTCAGAGCAGGCCGATCCCCCGAACCGACCGCCAACCGCACGTTGACCGACCATCCCGAGCCTGTTCGCCGAGCCGGTGCCTGCAGGGTGCTTCGCGGCGACGGGCCGTGGCGGGCCTGGTGGGCGGGCCGGAGGGGCCTGGATCCCGGGGGCGGGCCGGGCTGGATACACGGGGGGTGGTCCGGAACCGGACAATTTGGTACTCGATTGTTTTGTTACTGGCGAGGAACCTGGTGTTGAATTGCCCGGGTGAAGCGTCGTACCGATCGGGCCATCGCCATCTCCGCCGTGACCGCGGTGGCCGTCGTGCCCACGGCGATCCTGATGGTGGTCAAGACCGGCGGCGACTCGCCGAAGGACGCGGGGGCGCTGCCCCCCTCCGCGGCGATGGCCCAGCGCGACCCCGCCAACCCGAACGGCGCCGCGTCCGCCACGGTCACTCCGGGCGCCACGCCCGGCGCGCCCGGGGCCGGCAACGGCGCGGGCGCCCGGCCCGGCACGCCCGGTTCCGGAAACGGGGGCGCCGCGCACGGCCTGCCCACGGCACCGCCGCAGCCCGGTCCCAGCCTCCACTCCTTCACCCGCAAGACGGACATGAAGGTGACGGTCGGGCCGGACGGCGACTACCAGCACGCGACCGAGACGGCCTCGTTCACGCTGTGGCCGAAGTTCGCGATGAGCGCCACCGGCGTCACGCAGACGATGAAGGGCGGCGTGCTGTCCAAGGTCACCCAGAAGGTGATCGTCCAGGGGAGCACGCTCAAGGGCTACGACGGGCAGAAGTGGACGCAGTCCACGCTGACCCAGGCGCAGCTGGGCAAGCTGCAGAACGAGTCCGACCCCCGCCAGTTCACCTTCATGATCGGGACGCTGCCGGGCATGACGGCGGGCGAGCCGGACGCCGCCGGGCTGACGCGCTTCACCGCGCAGGGGCTCATGGGCGGCGTGTACCCGCTGCTGCCGCAGGACGCGGCGGCGGCGTTCCGCAAGTGGATCCCGGACGACACCGGCTGCGGGATCGACATGCTGGCCGACAGCCAGGCCCGCCCGACCACGATCAGTCTCGGCGCGCAGGGTCCCGGCGCGGGGTTCGCGGGGTCGATGACCTTCGGTTCCTACCGCTGACGCGGCTCCGCGACGCGGGATTCCGCCCTGCCGTACGGCTCCGTCCGGCGCCCTTCGTCCAGTGCCGCGGCTACGCCGTTGGTCGTACCGTGCGGGCGCCCATTCGTACCACCGGGGGATGTAGGTCCGTTAGCGCCCGAAGAGACTGGGAACACCAGCAGGGCGACTAGGGAGGCTCAACCCTCATGAACCGACGATTCGTGGTGGCGGCCGGCGGCACCGCGGTGGGTGCCGCGCTCCTCCTGTCCGGGTGCAACGGGGACGGGTCGGAGAACACCGGCAACATGAAGCTCAGCGCGAACCAGGCGCTGCTGAAGGCGTCCGAGAAGACCGGCAAGGCCGACACGTTCAAGGCCGACCTGACGGTGACGGGCACGGGCGACGGCGGCGGGAAGGTCCACGCGAACGGGCAGTTCCGGCTGCGTCCGTCGCTGGAGTTCAGCGCGAAGCTGGACGAGTTCAGCCGGAACGGGCAGAGCGTTCCGGGCGCCAAGGGCCAGGCGGTCTTCACCGACAACGTCCTGTACGCGAAGGTCCCGCAGCTCGCGCAGTTCGTCAGCAACGGCAAGCCGTGGCTGCGGATCGACGTGAACCAGGTGTCGCAGCGGACGGGCTTCGACGTCCAGGGCCTGGTGAACCAGGTCCAGAAGGTGGACCCGGCCGAGCAGACGAAGATGTTCACCGGCTCCAAGGACGCCCGCAGGGTCGGCACCGAGACGGTCGACGGCGTCAAGACGACGCACTACGCCGGGACGGTCACCGTCGACGACGCGCTGAAGCAGCTGGACGCGGAGGCTCGCTCGAAGGTCCAGCACTGGCTGCCGAAGGACCGCGCCAACGGGAAGATCAACTTCGACCTGTGGACGGACGGTGACAACCTGCCGCGCAAGCTCGTGTCCAAGTCCACCGGGTCGCAGGGCGAGAACGGCTCGGTGACCGTCCTCTACAGCGACTACGGCAAGTCCTTCAACGTGAACACGCCCCCGTCCGACCAGGTGGGTCAGCTCTCGCTGCAGGGCTTCCTCGGCGGCAACTGACGGCGGCGGCCCGCGGCGTCGTCCCGGTGGCGGTGACCGAGGACGGTGCCGAGGGCGGGCCACCGACCGTGATGTCCGGGGAAAGGTGAACCGCGGCGGGGTCCTTTGCGTCTGATGTACCGTTCGGCCCCATCGCCCGGGAGCCAAGGAGACCAAGGAGACCCCCCAGATGATCCGTCGTTTCGCCGCAGGCACGGCGCTGGCCACCGGCCTCGCCCTCTCGCTGACCGGCTGCCTCGGGGACGCCGGGAAGACGGTGGACGAGGCCGGCAAGGGACTGAGGCTGACGGCCGCGCAGGTCCTCGGCAAGGCCGCCGAGAAGACCGGCCAGATCGACTCGTTCCAGGCCGACATGTCGATGAAGATGACCGGCACGTCCGAGGGCGACGTGTCGATGAACGGCACGATGCAGTACCGCACGAAGCCGGACCTCGCCTACAGCATGAACTTCGGCCAGATGACGGTCGCGGGCAAGTCGATGGGCGGCATGGAGCAGCGGCTCGTCGGCCGGAACATGTACATGAAGATGCCGATGCTCTCCCAGCTCGGCGGTGGCGCCAAGCCGTGGATCAAGATCTCGCTGGACGAGCTGGGCGCCAAGTCCGGCATGAACATCGACGAGCTGCTCCAGCAGTCCCGGCAGATGGACCCGGTCCAGAACACCAAGATGCTGACGGCGTCCAAGGACGCGCGCGAGGTCGGCAAGGAGACGCTCGACGGCGTCCAGACGACCCACTACACCGGCACGTACCGGATGGAGGACGCGGTCGCGAAGCTCTCCCCGGAGACGCAGGAGGCCTACCGCAAGAGCCTCGGCACGACGGGCCTGCAGGCCATGCACTTCGACCTGTGGGTGGACGGCCAGCAGCTGCCGCGCCAGATGACGATGAAGTCGACGCAGTCGACCGAAGGCGACATGACCATGACGATGAAGTACCGCGACTTCGGCAAGCCGGTGCAGGTCGCCGAGCCGCCGGCGAGCGAGGTCACGGACTTCGGCGAGATGATGAGCAGGCTCGGCAGCGGCGGCGGCCTCCCCGGCGCCTGACCGGGAGCCGACCGGTCCGCCGCCGACCCGCCGTCGGCCCGCACCTGAGCACGACCGAGGGACCGCACCCCACCCGGGGCGCGGTCCCTCGCTCTGTCCCGGCCCCGCGCCTCCTTGCGTCTCCCGCGGGCGTCGCTCGCCTTACCTCCCCGCTCCGTAGGTCACGTCTCGTGGCTCGCCGTGTCTTGCCGCGTCGCGTTTCGTGCTTCGCCCTGACGCGCTACGTCCCTTCGATTTGGTCTCATCGAGGGACGCACGTATCCTGTTCCGTGCCGAAGACCGCCGGTCGTCACCTCCCGCGAGGTGACCGAAGGACCCGACTCACGTCGGGCGGCCTGCGTAGGTGAGACGAGAGCTTCCCGCATGGCCTCCGTGCCGTGCCTGGACGCCCCGTGCGCCTGCGCCGGGGCGTTTTTTGGTGGATCGGCGCCGGAACCCGCACGCGGGCGAGGCGCGGATCGGACCACCCAGGTAATCGGAAGGAGGGCTATGGCCAAGGCCCACAAGGACGCGGCGATCGCCGAGCTCAAGAGCGAGTTCGAGAGCTCCAACGGCGCCGTGCTGACCGAGTACCGCGGGCTTAGCGTCGCGCAGGTCAAGGAGCTGCGCGACAACCTCGGCGAGACCGCGCGGTTCCGCGTGGTGAAGAACACGCTGACCAAGCGCGCCGCGAACGAGGCCGGTGTCGACGAGCGGTTCCGTGACCTGCTCGAAGGCCCGTCGGCCATCGCGTTCGTCCGCGGCGACGTGGTCGAGGCCGCGAAGGGCCTGCGCGACTTCGCCAAGGCGAACCCGATGCTGGTGATCAAGGGCGGCTTCATCGACGGTCAGTCGATGGACGCGGCCGAGGTCGCCAAGCTGGCGGACCTCGAGTCGCGCGAGGTTCTCCTCGCGAAGCTGGCCGGTGCGATGAAGGGCTCGATGGCGAACGCCGCCGCGCTGTTCAACGCCCTGCCGACGCAGGCCGCCCAGCTCGCCGAGGCGCTGCGCGCCAAGCGCGAGGCCGAGGGCGAGACCGCCGAGGCACCCGCCGCCGAGGCGTCCGCCGAGTAGGCAACCCGCGGTTCAGTACCACCCCAGATCACAAGCCATAGCGGAGGAATCATCATGGCGAAGCTCAGCACCGACGACCTGCTCGACGCGTTCAAGGAGATGACCCTTCTCGAGCTCTCCGAGTTCGTGAAGCAGTTCGAGGAGGTCTTCGACGTCAAGGCCGCCGCCCCCGTCGCCGCCGTCGCCGCGGCCCCGGGCGCCCCGGCGGGTGGCGCCGAGGAGGCCCCGGCCCAGGACGAGTTCGACGTCATCCTCGAGGGTGCCGGCGACAAGAAGATCCAGGTCATCAAGGAGGTTCGCGCCCTGACGAGCCTCGGCCTCAAGGAGGCCAAGGACCTGGTCGACGGCGCGCCGAAGCCGCTGCTCGAGAAGGTCAACAAGGAGACGGCCGACAAGGCCAAGGAGGCCCTGGAGAAGGCCGGCGCTTCGGTCACCGTCAAGTAAGACGCTCCAGAGCTCCGGAGCCGCGAGGCTCCACCGCTCTCCAGGAGGCGGTCACCCCGATGGGGTGGCCGCCTCCTTTGCGTTGTGACGTGTCCGCCGGGCCGCCGAGCGGGGTTCCGGTGGTGCGGGTGGGCGGTCTTGTCGCGGAACGTTGATCGGAGGCGCCGGGAAGGTCCGTTTCCTGTGCGGAGGTGACAAACACCCGCCGGAAACCGTGTGCCTTGACGGGTTGTGCCGATTCCCGCCCGCGGCGTAGCGTCCCGTCCTGACGCTGTGGCCACACCCGGCCGCTGCCGTCTCCGCAGTGCGGCGGGCCCCCGGTCGAAAGCCGCCGCCGGCACCCCGGTCTTGAGGCTCCGGTTCTTGGACCACTAGTCTCATAGACGCCGTAAGTAACGATTGTCTTACGACGTCGCATTTAGCTGCTGATCTGGGTCGGAACCCCTTCCATTTGGACGGGGGGCCGCTACGGTAGTGGCACCCGTCACGGCTACCGGACGGTAGCAATGCGGCGGACACGCGGTGTGACGACTGGCGCGGCGTGACACAACACAACGCGGTGTGACGACAGAAAGAGCCTGAGTGCTACTCGCTCATTGGTTCGGGATTCCCCCGGCCTGGACGAAAGGTGACGAGTGGGCGTCGAGATCAGAGTCGAGGGACTGACGAAGTCCTTCGGCCGCCAGGTGATCTGGCAGGACGTGTCGCTGACCATTCCCGCAGGTGAGATCTCCGTTCTCCTGGGTCCGTCCGGTACGGGCAAGTCGGTCTTCCTGAAGTCCCTCGTGGGGCTGCTCAAGCCCGATCGCGGGCACATCTGGATCGGTGACAGGGACCTGCCCTACCTGCCCGAGTCGCAGCTCTACGACACCCGGAAGCAGTTCGGCGTCCTGTTCCAGGACGGCGCCCTGTTCGGCTCCATGAACCTGTTCGACAACATCGCGTTCCCGCTCCGCGAGCACACCAAGAAGACCGAGTCCGAGGTCAAGCGGATCGTCCTCGAGAAGATGGACATGGTCGGCCTCCTCGGCGCCGAGCACAAGCTTCCCGGCGAGATCTCCGGCGGTATGAAGAAGCGCGCCGGCCTGGCCCGCGCGCTCGTCCTGGACCCCGAGATCCTGCTGGTGGACGAGCCGGACTCCGGCCTCGACCCGGTCCGCACCGCGTTCCTCAACCAGGTCTTCATCGACCTCAACGCGCAGATCGGCGCGACGTTCCTGATCGTCACGCACGACATCAACACCGCCCGCACCGTCCCGGACAACATCGGCCTGCTGTACCAGCGGCACCTGGCGATGTTCGGGCCGCGGGAGATGCTGCTGTCCAGCGAGGAGCCCGTGGTCCGGCAGTTCCTCAACGCCAGCAAGATCGGCCCGATCGGCATGTCCGAGGAGAAGGACGAGTCCGAGCTGGAGGCCGAGGCGAAGATGGGGCACGACCCCGGCAAGCTGCCGCCGATCCCGCCGCAGCAGATGCCGAGCAACGGGCTGCTCCGCACCGGCATGCACGCGCCCGGCGCGTGGTGCGCCGCGCACGGCGTCACCCCGCCGCCCGGCTCGTTCATCGACGACCTCGGCCGCAACTGGGTCGAGGAGTGGCCGCGGTACGTGGCGTCCATGACGCCCGTCGGCGCCCCCGCAGGCGGCGCGCACGGTGCGCCCGGCGGCATGCCTCCCTCCGGTCCGCCGCCCGGCGGACCCGGTGGCAACTTCCCGGGCAACCCGCCGCCCGGCCGGCCGGGAGCGGGTGCAGGCTACTGATGTCCACTCCTGGTATCGGCGCGGACCAGCGAGGGGCAAGGAAGGGCGGGGGCTCTTCCGCGACGTTCCGCAAGATCGGGGACGGCGCGGCCAACGTCGCGATCAAGGAACCCGGACGGTTCTTCGCCCTGTGCCTGGACACCGCCCGCGCGGTCTTCCAGTGGCCGTTCCAGTGGCGCGAGTTCATCCAGCAGGCCTGGTTCATCGTCAGCGTCACCGTCGTCCCCACGATGCTGGTCGCCATCCCCTTCGGCGGCGTCCTGTCCCTCCAGGTCGGCGGGCTGATCCGGCAGCTCGGCGCGCAGTCCTACACCGGCGCGACCGCCGTGGTCGCGATCGTCCGGGAGGCCAGCCCGCTGGTCACCTCCCTGCTGGTCGCGGGCGCCGCGGGCTCGGCGATGTGCGCCGACATCGGCTCCCGGAAGATCCGCGAGGAGATCGACGCCATGGAGGTGCTGGGCATCAACCCCCTGCACCGCCTGGTGGTGCCCCGGATGTTCGCCTGCGCGTTCGTCGCGCTGTTCCTGAACGGGCTGGTCTCGGTGGTCGGCCTCCTCGGCGGCTACTTCTTCAACGTGATGCTCCAGGGCGGCACCCCCGGCGCCTACCTGGCCTCCTTCAACGCCATCGCGCAGCTGCCCGACCTGCTGCAGGCCGAGTTCAAGGCGTTCGTGTTCGGCATCACCGCCGGACTGGTCGCCGCCTACAAGGGCCTCAACGCGAAGGGCGGCCCGAAGGGCGTGGGCGACGCGGTCAACCAGACCGTCGTCATCACGTTCATGCTGCTCTTCCTGGAGAACTTCCTGATCTCCACGCTGTACTTCCAGTTCGTCCCGTCGAAGGGGATGTAGATGGCTGCCCCTGGCAAGACGGGCAAGGCGGCCCGGCGGGTGGTGAGCGCGCCGCTCGACCGGCTGGACGACTTCGGCCACCAGATGTCGTTCTACGCCCGCGCGTTCGCGTGGGTGTTCCGGGTGCTGACCCGGTACCGCACGGAGGTGCTGAGGCTGCTGGCCGAGGTGAGCCTCGGCACCGGCGGCCTCGCGGTGATCGGCGGCTCGGTGGTGATCGTCGGGTTCATGACGTTCTTCACCGGCAGCCAGGTCGGCCTGCAGGGCTACGAGTCGCTGAACCAGATCGGCACGGCCGCGTTCACCGGTTTCGTCGCGTCCTACTTCAACACCCGCGAGATCGCGCCGCTGGTCTCGGCGCTCGCGCTGTCGGCGACAGTCGGCTGCGGCTTCACCGCCCAGCTCGGCGCGATGCGGATCTCCGACGAGATCGACGCGCTGGAGGTCATGGCCGTCCCGTCGATGCCGTTCCTCGTCACCACCCGGATGCTCGCCGGAATGATCGCGGTCATTCCGCTGTACATCGTGGGCCTGCTCGCCTCCTATGGCGCGACCCGCGTGATCGTGACGATGTTCTACGGCCAGTCGACCGGCACCTACGACCACTATTTCCATTTGTTCCTACCGCCGTACGACATCTTGTGGTCGTTCGGAAAAGTGATCGCTTTCGCGGTGCTGGTGATGCTGATCCACTGCTACTACGGCTACCACGCCTCCGGCGGCCCGGCGGGCGTCGGCGTGGCGGTGGGCCGCGCGGTGCGGACCAGCATCGTGGTGATCAACGTGGCCGACCTCATGCTCGGCATGGCGATCTGGGGCACGACGACCAGCGTGCGGATCGCGGGGTGACGGGATGAGTCAACGACTGCGGTTCCGGGTCCTCGGACTTTCGATGATCCTGGTGATCATCCTGCTGCTGGCGCTGACCGTGGCGCTCTACAACAAGGCGTTCACGCCGACGCTCAACGTGAGCGTGCGGAGCGAGCGGGCGGGTCTCCAGCTGCTGCCGCACTCGGACGTGAAGGTCCGCGGCCTGATCGTCGGCGAGGTGCGCAGCACCGAGGCCGACGCGCGGGGCGCGACCCTGCACCTGGCGCTCGACCCGGACAAGGCGAAGCTGATCCCGCGGAACGTCCAGGCGCGGCTGCTGCCGAAGACGCTGTTCGGCGAGAAGTACGTGGACCTCGGGATCCCCGCGGACGCGGGCCCCGTCGGGCTGCGCTCGGGCCAGGTGATCCAGCAGGACCGCTCCCAGGCCGCCGTCGAGTTCGACAAGGTGCTGAACGACCTGCTCCCGCTGCTGCAGGCGGTGAAGCCGGCGGAGCTGAACGCGACGCTGAACGCCCTGGCGACGGCGCTGCAGGGCCGCGGCGACCAGATCGGCCGGAACCTGGAGGAGGCCGACGAGCTGCTGCGGAAGATCAACCCGCAGCTCGGCACGCTGGTGCACGACCTGAACGCCCTCGCCGACGTGTCCGACATCTACAACGCGGCGGCGCCCGACCTGCTGCAGACGCTCCGCAACCTCAACGTCACCAGCCGGACGATCACCGACAAGAAGGCCACGATCGAGCAGCTGATCCCGGCGACGACCGCGCTGGCCCAGGACGGCGACGTGTTCATGCGGCAGAACGCGCCGAAGATCATCGGCTTCAACATCGCGAACCGGGACGTGCTGGACCTGGTCGCCCGCTACTCGCCGTCGCTGCCGTGCGTGTTCGCCGGGCTGATGAAGATCAGGCCGGAGGCCGAGCGGGTGGCCGGCGGGAACGGGTCCAAGACCTTCAACCTGACGGTCGAGATCGTCAAGCCCCGGCCGGGCTTCAAGTACCCGCTGGACAAGCCGGAGGTCAGGGACCAGCGCAACCCGCGCTGCTACGGGCTGCCGAACCCCAAGGTCCCGTCCCCGGACTACCTCGCGCTGGACGGGACGGAAGACGACCTGTGGTGGAAGAACCCCGATGACCCGAACGGCGGCGGGAGCCGCGGCCGGGCCCTGTCGAACGTCTTCGTGGACCCGGGCGCGATGAGCGAGAAGGAAAAGATCAAGAGCGTGCTCGGACCGGTGACGCGGATTCCCTCCGACCGGCTCTCCGACGTCTCGGCGCTGATGTTCGGGCCGCTGCTCGCGGACGGATCGGTGGTGACGGTCAAGTGAGGACGACGAGTGCGGCGATCAAGCTGGCGATCTTCGTGGTCGTCACGTCGCTGGCCACCGGCGTGCTGGCGATGACGATCTCCAACATGCGGTTCCGGGAGACGACCACCTACAAGGCGATCTTCTCGGACGTGACGGGCCTGCTCGACAACGACGACGTGCGCGTCGCCGGTGTCCGGGTCGGCCAGATCGAGCACATCGAGCTGTACAAGGGCGACAAGGCCGAGGTGACGTTCAGCCTCCAGAAGGAGAGCGTCTTCAAGGCGGGGCTGCCCTCGTCCACGCAGGCGCAGATCCGGTACCGCAACCTGATGGGGCAGCGGTACCTGGCGCTGACCGACGGCGCCGGGCAGGCCAACGACTATCTCAGGCCGGGCGGGACGATCCCGATGGCGCAGACCACCCCGGCGCTGGACCTGACGACCCTGTTCAACGGGTTCCGGCCGCTGTTCCGCGCGCTGGAGCCCAAGGACGTCAACACGCTCGCGATGCAGATCATCCAGGTGCTCCAGGGCGAGGGCGGGACGATCAACAGCCTGCTCGCGCACGTGGCGTCGCTGACCAACACGCTCGCCGACCGGGACAAGGTCATCGGCGAGGTGATCGACAACCTGAACACCGTGCTCGGCACCATCGACGAGCGGCACAACGAGGTCAACCAGCTGATCACGGACCTGCGCGGGTTCGTCAGCGGGGTGTCCGGCGACCGCCAGGCGATCTTCGACTCGGTGTCGGCGATCAACGACCTGACCGGCACCACGCAGAGCCTGCTCGCCGACGCCCGCCCGGACATCCGCAACGACATCGCCGGGCTGCGCAAGCTCACCGCCACGTTCGACGCCAACGGCAAGGAGCTCGACGCGGGCCTGCAGCGGACGCCGAAGCGGCTGGAGGGGCTGGTGAACATCTCCTCCTACGGCTCCTGGTTCAACATGTACATCTGCGGCCTCGACGCGCGGGTGCGGCTGCCGGGCGGACCGGTCTACCAGACGCCGGCGATCGTGAACGAGAACGCGAGGTGCAAGTAGATGAGGATCCCGTTCCGGGAACGCAACCCGGTCCCCATCGGGCTGTCCGCGTTCGCGATCATCATCGTGCTGGTGGCGCTGGCGATGAACCTGGAGAACATCCCGCTCATCTCCGGCGGCAGCACCCACACCGCCTCGTTCCGGGAGGCGGCCGGGCTGCGGGCCGGCGAGGAGGTCCGCGTCGCGGGCGTCAAGGTCGGCAAGGTCACCGGGCTGGAGCTGGACGGCGACCACGTCAAGGTCACCTTCCGGGTCGACGACGGCGTGCGGCTCGGCGACCGCACCGAGGCCGACATCAAGATCAAGACGGTGCTCGGCGCGCACTACCTCGCGCTCACCCCCCGCGGCCGCGGCCGGCTCGGCCGCAACGTCCCGATCGAGCGGACGCACACCCCGTTCGAGGTCGTCCCCGCGATCAGCGAGCTGAGCCAGCGCGTCGGCGCCATCGACGTGCAGCAGGTCGCGAAGTCGTTCGACGTCCTGTCGGACACGTTCAAGAACTCCCCGGAGGAGGTCAGGGCGTCCCTGCAGGGGCTGCGCCGGCTGTCCAACACGGTCGCGTCCCGCGACGACGAGCTGCACGAGCTGGCCGGCAAGGCCAAGGACGTCTCCAAGCTGCTCGCCGACCGCAACCAGGACTTCGCCGAGCTCGTCCAGGACGGCGACAAGGTGCTCCAGGCGGTGCAGGCCAGGCGTGCGGTCATCCACCAGCTGCTGCTCAACACCGTAGCCCTGTCCCAGCAGGTGAACGCGCTGATCAGCGAGAACGACAAGCAGCTGCGCCCGATGCTGGACAACCTGGCCAAGGTCAACCGGATCCTGCTGAAGAACCAGAACAACCTGGACCGGATCCTCCAGCTGTTCGCGCCGTTCGCCCGGCAGTTCTCCGACGTGACGGGCACCGGGCGCTGGTTCGACTCGTGGATCCAGAACCTCATCCCGATCCCCGCCTCGATCCAGAACCCCCCGTCCGGCGGCGGGACGGCGACGAACAAGCAGGGCGCCCGGCCGGGCGGCGGTACCTCCGGCACCGGCACGCCCGGCACCGGCAAGACCGGCAACAGCGACAACCCGTTGCCCTTCCTCCCGTGAGCAGGCAGGTCACCAGTGCGTAACTCAACGAGCATCCTCCGCCTGGGCGGCGCGATCCTCGCCGTCGCGGTGCTGGCCGCCGTGCTCCTGCTGGTCTTCCAGGAGCCGAAGCAGCGGCACATGACGGCGTACTTCAGCAAGGCCGTCGGCCTGTACAAGGGCGCGGACGTCCGCATCCTCGGCATCCCCGTCGGCGAGGTCACGAGCGTCGAGCCCGTCGGCGACGCGGTGAAGGTCGAGCTGAGGTACGACGCCAAGTACAAGGTCCCCGCGAACGCGCAGGCCGTCATCGTCAACCAGACCCTCGTCGCGGACCGCTACGTCCAGATCACGCCCGTCTACAAGGGCGGGGCCGTCCTCGCGGACAACGCGACGCTGGGCACGAACCGCACCGCGGTGCCGGTCGAGGTCGACCAGGTCGGCTCCAGCCTGAACGACCTGTCGAAGGCGCTCGGCCCGCAGGGCGCGAACGCCCCCGGCGCGAACGGGCAGCAGGGCTCGCTGTCGCGGCTGCTGCAGGTCGGCGCCGCGAACCTGGACGGGCAGGGCGAGGACATCCGGCAGACGATCGCCGACACGTCCAAGGCGCTCAGCACGCTGAGCACCGACCGCGGCGACGTCGCCGAGACGATCAAGAACCTGCGGATCATCACCGAGGCGATGAAGGCGAACGACCAGCAGATCAAGTCGTTCTCCGGGCACCTGAACGGCGTGTCCGGGCAGCTCGCGGGGGAGAAGGAGGAGCTGAGCGCGGCCCTCAACACCCTGGCGCCGACGCTGAAGAACGTGCAGCAGTTCGTCAAGGGCAACCGCACCGAGCTGGCGGCCAACGTCCGGCAGCTCGCGCAGGTCACCGGCGTGCTGGTGAAGGAGAAGGGCGCGCTCGCCGAGATCCTCAGCGCCGGTCCGCTCGCCGTCAACAACCTGGCCCGCGCCTACGACCCGATCAGCGGCACGATCCACACCCGCGACAACTTCCGCCAGTTCCACGACCTGGCCGACTGGATCTGCTCGCTGGCGTACTCGGTGGGCACGCCCGCCAAGGAATGCCTCGACTTCGTCTCGCCGTACAACGGCATCGGCAAGGCGCTGACCGGGTTCAGCCTGGACCTGTCCTGGATCACCGCCCTGACGACGCACTACGACCCGGTGCCCATCCCGCCGGACGCCTACGGGCCGCAGGGCAGGCCCGGCAAGACGAGCACGACGAAGAAGACCGGCACGACCAACAAGACCGGGGCGACCGGGACCCAGACCAAGCCCACGGACATCACGGCGCTGCTGCCTGGAGGTGGCCGATGAGCAGGCGGTCGACGGGCGAGCGCTCCGTGAACAAGAGCCTCATGAACAAGCGCGCGGTGACCGAGAGCACGGCGGACAAGCGCACCGGCGGCAGGCGCTCCATGAGCCGGGCACGGCTGCTCGGCGCGGCCGCGCTCGCCGGCGTGACGGCCCTGTCGGGCTGCTCGTTCAACGGCGTGGAGTCGCTGCCGCTGCCGGGCGGGCCCGACCTCGGCTCGGACCCGCGGACCGTGAAGATCGAGTTCGCGAACGTGCTGGACCTCGTCCCGCAGTCGGCGGTCAAGGTCAACGACGTGTCGGTGGGCAAGGTCGAGAAGATCCAGTTGGCCGGCGGGCCGGGCCCGCAGGGCGCCGGCTGGCACGCGGTCGTCACGGTCAAGTTCCGCGGCGACGTCAAGCTCCCGGACAACGCGATCGCGACGATCAGCCAGACCAGCCTGCTGGGCGAGAAGTTCGTGCAGCTCGAACCGCCCAAGAACGAGGCCCCGGTCGGGGAGCTCAGCGATGACGACCTGATCCCGCTGAACCGGACGTCCCGCGGCACCGAGATCGAAGAGGTCCTCTCCGCGATGTCGCTGCTGCTGAACGGCGGCGGCCTGGAGCAGGTCTCCACGATCAGCCACGAGCTGCAGGCCGCGATGGGCGGCCGGGAGTCCACGATCAAGTCGGTGCTGCAGCGGGTCAACACCTTCGCCGGGACGCTGGACCAGAACCGCGCCGCGATCACCCGGGCGCTGGACAGCATCGACCGGCTGAGCGGCAAGCTGGCCGCCGAGCGCAAGACGATCCAGGACACCATCGACGAGACGGGGCCCGCGATCGCTGTACTCAACCGCAACCGCGCGGACCTCACCAAGATGCTGGTGGCGCTGAACAAGCTCAGCCGCACCACCACCTACGTGATCAACCAGTCCAAGGCCGACATGCTGGCCAACCTGCGCGACCTCGACGTGATCCTGCGCAACCTCAACAAGGCCGGCTCCGACCTGCCGAAGTCGCTGGAAACGCTGATCACCTTCCCGTTCCCCGCGACGTTCGAGAACGTCATCGCGGGCGACTACGGCAACGTGCGCCTGACCGTCGACCTGGACTTCGAGTCCATCGCGCGGAACCTGCTCGGCGGCACCGACCTGGAGGGGATGCTGGGCAGCGGCAAGCAGATGCGCAGCATGCTCCAGGTCCCGAACGTGACGCTGCCGGACTCCCCGCTGGGCGTCCTGCCGCAGATGCCGGGCGGCGGGAGCCAGGGCGGCGCGGGACAGGGCGGCCTGCCCGGGCTCCCAGGCGGCACCACACAGACCCCAGGGAAGACACCGGCCGGCACGAACACCCAGGGACGGCCGGGCGCGCTCGCCCCCGACCCCGGTGACGGCGGTCTGCGGACCCTGATGACGGGGGGCCTCTCGTGATCCTCAAGCGCGGCGTCATCGTCCAGCTCATCGCCTTCGCGGTCATCACCGTCGTCGGCGTGGCGATCGTCTCGGTGAACTACATCGGCATCGGACGCGACCTGCTCGGCAAGCAGTACGTCGCCTACGTCGACCTCACCGACTCCGGCGGCGTGTTCACCAACGCCGAGGTCACCTACCGGGGCGTCCCGGTCGGGCGCGTCGGCCCCATCGAGCTGACCAAGGACGGCATCCGCGTCAAGCTGCTGCTGGAGCGGGGCAAGCGGATCCCGCGCGAGGGCACGAAGGCCGTCGTGGCGAACCGGTCGGCGGTCGGTGAGCAGTACATCGACCTGGAGCCCACCACGAAGTCCGGGCCCTACCTCGACGAGGGCGACCCGTACACCATCCCGCGCAGCCGCACCACGCTGCCGGTGTCCACCGCCGAACTGCTGCGCAACGTCGACTCCCTCGTCGGCTCGGTGAACACCAAGGACCTCGGCATCATCGTCGACGAGCTGAACAAGGCGTTCTCCGGCTCCGCGTCGGACCTGCAGTCGATCCTGGACGACACCGACCGGCTGCTGAAGACCGCCAACGAGGCCTACCCCGACACCGAGCGGCTGCTGAACAGCGGCGCGACCGTCCTGGACACGCAGCGCGGCCAGGCCGCCAACATCCAGGGCTTCGCCCGCAACCTGAACGCGCTGACCACCTCGCTGCGCAACGACGACCCGGCGCTGCGCAAGACGATCGACAACGCGCCGGGCGCGGTGGACGAGACCCACAAGGCCATCAACCAGCTCGCGCCGACGCTGCCCGTCCTCCTGGCCAACCTCACCACCACCGGCCAGGTCGTCACGTCCCGCAAGGCCGGCCTCCGGTCGCTGTTCATCCTCTACCCGGTGACGGTCGCGGGCGCGTTCACCGTCACGCCCGGGGACGGCACCCAGCACCTGGGTCTCGACCTGAACATCGACGCGCCGCCCGCCTGCACCCAGGGCTACGAGAAGGTCAAGCACCGCTGGCCGCAGGACACGTCGAAGAAGAAGCCGCGCCTGGACGCCGGCTGCAAGGCGCCCCACAACGCCCCCACGGCGGTGCGCGGCGCCCGCAACTTCCCGCGCGACGCCATCGCGCCCTACCCGCAGGTCCCCGCGGGCGCCACCACCGGCGCCGGGTTCCCCGACGGCGGCGCGTACGGCACCCGCGGCGACGACGGCAGCGGTGACGGCGACGGGGCCAAGACGGACGCCAAGGGCTCCGGCAAGACCAAGACCAAGGCGAAGGCCGCGGCGGCCCCCACGGGCCAGATTTCGGACGGCAACCTGTACCTGTCGTATCCGGCCGGTTCAGTCGAATTCGCTGGATACGATCCAACGACCGGTGCGGTCTACGGGCCCGACGGCAAGAAGTACGTGATGCCGCGCAGCGCCGGAACTCGCCAGTTGGGAGAGGAATCCTCGTGGAAGTGGCTCCTGCTCGGACCGCTGAGCCAGTGAGGCGGGCACGATGAGGCGCCGTCTACCCATGGTCACCGCGATCGCCCTGGGCATCGTCGTGGTGGGCCTCGCCATCGCGTCCGGCTGGCTCGGCGTGGTCACCCTCAGGAACAAGGACGACGCCGACCAGAAGGCCAAGGCGATGCAGTCGGCGCGCCAGATGGGCGTCAACCTGATGTCGCTCGACGCCGCCACCGCGCAGCGCGACCTCGACCGCATCGTGAGCGGCACCACCGGCGACCTCAAGAACAAGCTGGGGAGCCAGTCGAACGCCTTCATGCAGCAGATCACCAAGGCCAAGGCCAAGTCGACGGTCAGTGACGTCGACGCCGCGCTGGTCTCCATCGACGGCGACTCCGCCGAGGTGATGGTGTCCCTCACCGGGACCGTCACCAACGACAAGGTGCAGAACGGTACGCCGCAGGGCTACCGCTACCAGATGGACCTGACGCGGGTCGACGGGCGCTGGCTGGTGTCCGGACTGGAGGTTGTCCCGTGACGATCAAGGCGGATCGAGCGGCCAGGGCCGAGGAGGCCGCCGAGGCGGCGCGCCTGGCGGAGGAGGCCGCCGCGAAGGCCCGGGAGGCCGCGCGCCTCGCCCAGATCGCCGCGGACGAGGCGGCCGCCGCCGAAGCGGCCGCGGCGAACGCGAAGCCGGGGGAGTCCGAGGAGCCCGAGGGGGACGCCCCCGAGGAGAGCCCGAAGGCCCTCAAATCCCCTAAGAAGCCCCGCCGTGGGCGCAAGGGGTCCGAAGGCGCGACCGACGACGCCGAAGCCGCAGAGGACGACTCAGCGGCCGACGCGGACACCGAGGCCGTCGCCGACGACGAGAAGGCCGAGTCTGACTCCGCCTCCGACGCCGCCTCCGACGTCAAGCCCGCAAAGAAGACCAAGCTTTCCAAGGCCGCCAAGACCAAGACCACAAAGGTCGAGGAAGCCGCCGAGGAGGCCGAGGTCGCCGAGGACGAGGAAGCCGCCGAGGACGGCGAGGACAGCGAGGACGGCGAGGCTGCGAAGCCCGCCAAAGCCCCCCGAACGAAGCGTCTGTACCTGAAGAAGTCCGACGAGGACGAGGACGAGGACGACGACGAGCCCACCGGCCGGTCCCGGCTGGGCGGCCTGTCGACCGTCATCGCCGTGCTGGTCGTCCTGGCGATCGCGCTGGGCGTCGGCACCACGGTTCTGGCGCTGAAGGTCCAGAAGCAGGAGGCGACCGAGCAGGCGTCCAAGGAGGCGTCGTTCGCGGCGTCCCGCGCGGCCCAGAAGCTGTCCTCGTACGACTACCAGACCCTCGACACCGACCTGAAGGCCGCGTCCGCCACGACGACGGGCAAGCTGCACAACGACTACGACAAGCTGGCCCAGACGCTCAAGACCGTCGCCGTCCAGCAGCAGGCCGTCTCGACCACGACCGTGATGAAGGTCGGCGTCGTGAGCGCGACCCCGGACAAGGTCGTGGCGCTCGTCTACGCCAACCGCTCGTCGGCCACCAAGAACGACAAGCAGCAGCGCCTCCCCGAGCCGCTGCGCATCAGGCTGACGATGGTCAAGAAGGACGGCAAGTGGCTTGCCTCCGAACTCACGGTCCTGTCCTAGCCTGCGTTTCGAAGTCCCGGCCTTCGCTCGCCTGGCGGCTCGCTACGTGACCGTGCCTGGGCGAACGCGGAATCGCTTCGCGATCTGCCCGGTTCCGCTCGCCTCCGGCTTCGCTGGACCGGGCAGGTCACGCGTTCGCACGCGTGGCCGATGCGACTTCGAGACAGGCCCCAGCCCGCGGCGCTGACCAAGCTCGTCGGGCCGGCCAAGCTCGTCGGGCCGGCCAGTTCGCGGGCCGGCCAGTTCGCGGGCCGGCCAATTCGCGGGCCGGCCAAGCTCGCAGGGCGGACCAGGCTCATGTCCTGGGCCTGGCCGCTGGATGCCTGGTTCTCCTGGATGCCTGGGTCTCCCGAGTACCCGGGTCTCCTGGGCGTCCGAGTCTCCTAGGCGCCGGGGGGACCCGGACGCTGGTTCTCACGGCCGCTGGAGCCCGCTCGACCCTCGGCTCTCTCCAACGCTCCAGGTCGCTCGGGAAGGACTCTGGACGACTCGGTGTTAACCCTTCAGGGGCCGGTGTAGCCGAGGTGACGGGGAGCACGGCCCGCGGTCGCGCGACACGCCGTCGACGCCGGTTCGCGGGCTGTCAACCCGGATCCCTAAACTATGGCCTTCCTCACTGCAGGTCAGGGCCCGAAAAGTCCATGTCCGCTCTTGACTGAGAGGCGCTGAGGGGCGATGCTCCATGGCAACGTGATGCATACTGCGGCGCTAGAGTTGCGAGCGGTGTACCGGTTCGGCTACACTGCCCCTTTGCGCTGCCCTCTGACTATCCACGTGTGAGAGCACCCCTGTGAAGGCCCGATTTGGGCCTCTTTGAGCAGGTCTCGAACGTGGATCGTCTGGCGTGCGTGTCATCTGTTACGCCGCGAGCCCTCGGAAGGACCACTCTTGGCAGCCTCGCGCAACGCCTCGAATACCGCAACCGGTCCGAACCGCGTCTCCTTCGCGCGCATCAAGGAGCCGCTCGAAGTCCCGGACCTCCTTGCTCTGCAGACCAACTCGTTCGACTGGCTGCTGGGTAACGAGAGGTGGAAGGCCCGGGTCGAGGCGGCCCAGAAGGCCGGAAGTAAGAGCGTCCCGACGCAGTCGGGGCTGGAGGAGATCTTCGAAGAGATCAGTCCGATCGAGGACTTCTCCGGAACCATGTCCCTGTCGTTCCGGGACCACCGGTTCGAGCCGCCCAAGTACTCCGTGGAGGAGTGCAAGGACAAGGACATGACCTACTCCGCCCCGATGTTCGTCACGGCGGAGTTCATCAACAACACCACCGGTGAGATCAAGAGCCAGACGGTCTTCATGGGCGACTTCCCGCTCATGACCCCCAAGGGCACCTTCATCATCAACGGCACCGAGCGTGTCGTCGTCTCCCAGCTGGTGCGTTCGCCCGGGGTGTACTTCGACCGTGCGCTGGACAAGGCGTCGGACAAGGACATCTACGGCTGCCGGGTGATCCCGAGCCGGGGTGCCTGGCTGGAGTTCGAGGTCGACAAGCGCGACAACGTGGGTGTGCGCATCGACCGCAAGCGCAAGCAGCCGGTGACGGTTCTGCTGAAGGCGCTGGGGTGGGACGAGGCGCGGATCCGGGAGCGGTTCGGCTCGTATGAGTCGATCAATGTGACGCTGGAGAAGGACCACACCTCCGGTCAGGATGACGCGCTGCTGGACATCTACCGCAAGCTGCGGCCGGGTGAGCCGCCGACGCGGGAGTCGGCGCAGACGCTGCTGGAGAACCTGTACTTCAATCCCAAGCGGTACGACGTCGCGAAGGTCGGCCGTTACAAGATCAACAAGAAGCTCGGTCTGGACCTGGACATGAACCAGGGGACGCTGACCGAGGACGACATCGTCGCCACGATCGAGTACCTGGTGCGGCTGCACGCCGGCGAGGAGGAGGCGACCCTCGGGAGCGTGGCGGTGCCGATCGAGGTCGATGACATCGACCACTTCGGCAACCGGCGGCTGCGCACGGTGGGTGAGCTGATCCAGAACCAGGTGCGTCTGGGTCTGGCCCGCATGGAGCGGGTGGTGCGTGAGCGGATGACCACGCAGGACGTGGAGGCGATCACGCCGCAGACGCTGATCAACATCCGGCCGGTGGTGGCCTCCATCAAGGAGTTCTTCGGCACCAGCCAGCTGTCGCAGTTCATGGACCAGACCAACCCCCTGGCCGGCCTCACCCACAAGCGGCGGCTCTCCGCCCTGGGTCCCGGTGGTCTGTCCCGTGAGCGGGCGGGCATGGAGGTCCGTGACGTCCACCCGTCGCACTACGGCCGCATGTGCCCGATCGAGACGCCCGAAGGCCCGAACATCGGCCTCATCGGCTCGCTCGCCGCGTTCGGCCGCGTCAACCCGTTCGGGTTCGTCGAGACCCCGTACCGGCGCGTCACCGACGGCGTCGTCGGCGAGGAGATCGACTACCTCACGGCCGACGAGGAGGACCGCTACGTCATCGCGCAGGCCAACTCCCTGCTGAACGACGACGGCACCTTCGTCGAGAGCCGCGTCCTCGTCCGCCGCAAGGGCGGCGAGGTCGAGCTGGTCCCCGCCCGCGAGGTCCAGTACATGGACGTCTCGGCGCGGCAGATGACCTCGGTCGCCACCGCGATGATTCCGTTCCTGGAGCACGACGACGCCAACCGTGCGCTGATGGGTTCGAACATGCAGCGTCAGTCGGTGCCGCTGCTGCGCAGTGAGGCGCCGCTGGTCGGAACCGGTATGGAGTACCGTGCCGCGACCGACGCCGGTGATGTGATCACGGCGGAGAAGGCGGGTGTGGTCGAGGAGGTCTCGGCCGACTACGTGACCGTGATGAACGACGACGGCACGCGCACCACCTACCGGGTGTCGAAGTTCAAGCGGTCCAACCAGGGCACCTGCTTCAACCAGAAGCCGATCGTGGACGAGGGCCAGCGGGTGGAGCTGGGCCAGGTGATCGCCGACGGGCCGTGCACCGACGACGGTGAGATGGCGCTGGGCAAGAACCTGCTGGTGGCGTTCATGCCCTGGGAGGGGCACAACTACGAGGACGCCATAATCCTGTCGCAGCGGCTGGTGCAGGACGACGTCCTGTCCTCGATCCACATCGAGGAGCACGAGGTCGACGCCCGCGACACCAAGCTGGGCCCCGAGGAGATCACCCGCGACATCCCCAACGTCTCCGAGGAGGTCCTGGCCGACCTCGACGAGCGCGGGATCATCCGCATCGGCGCCGACGTCGTCCCCGGCGACATCCTGGTCGGCAAGGTCACCCCGAAGGGGGAGACCGAGCTGACGCCGGAGGAGCGGCTGCTGCGGGCGATCTTCGGTGAGAAGGCGCGCGAGGTGCGCGACACCTCGCTGAAGGTGCCGCACGGCGAGCAGGGCAAGGTCATCGGGGTGCGGGTGTTCTCCCGCGACGACGGTGACGAGCTGCCCCCGGGCGTCAACGAGCTGGTCCGGGTGTACGTGGCGCAGAAGCGCAAGATCACCGACGGGGACAAGCTCGCGGGCCGGCACGGCAACAAGGGCGTCATCTCCAAGGTGCTGCCGGTGGAGGACATGCCGTTCCTGGAGGACGGCACCCCCGTCGACATCGTCCTGAACCCCCTGGGTGTCCCCGGCCGCATGAACGTCGGACAGGTCCTGGAGACCCACCTCGGCTGGGTCGCCTCCCGCGGCTGGAAGGTCGAGGGCGACGACGCCGAGTGGAAGCAGGCCCTCCGGGCCATCGGCGCCGACGAGGCCCCGGCCTGGACGAACACCGCGACGCCGGTGTTCGACGGCGCCCGCGAGGACGACGTCACCGGTCTGATCGAGAGCACGCTCCCGAACCGCGACGGCCAGCGCATGGTCGGCCCGGGCGGCAAGGCGCGGCTGTTCGACGGCCGCACCGGCGAGCCCTACAAGGACCCGATCTCGGTCGGCTACATCTACATCCTCAAGCTGCTCCACCTGGTCGACGACAAGATCCACGCCCGCTCGACCGGCCCGTACTCCATGATCACCCAGCAGCCGCTCGGCGGTAAGGCCCAGTTCGGCGGCCAGCGCTTCGGTGAGATGGAGGTCTGGGCACTGGAGGCCTACGGCGCCGCCTACGCCCTCCAGGAGCTGCTGACCATCAAGTCCGACGACGTCCTCGGCCGCGTGAAGGTCTACGAGGCCATCGTCAAGGGCGAGAACATCCCCGAGCCCGGCATTCCCGAGTCCTTCAAGGTGCTCATCAAGGAGATGCAGTCGCTGTGCCTCAACGTCGAGGTGCTCTCCAGCGACGGCATGTCCATCGAGATGCGCGACACCGACGAGGACGTCTTCCGCGCCGCGGAGGAGCTCGGCATCGACCTCTCCCGCCGTCCGAACGAGGGCGCGATGAGCGTCGACGAGGTCTGAGAACTCAAGGGGAAAACAGTTGCTTGACGTCAACTTCTTCGACGAGCTTCGCATCGGTCTGGCGACCGCCGACGACATCCGCCAGTGGTCGCACGGCGAGGTGAAGAAGCCGGAGACGATCAACTACCGGACCCTCAAGCCGGAGAAGGACGGGCTCTTCTGCGAGAAGATCTTCGGTCCTACCCGCGACTGGGAGTGCTACTGCGGCAAGTACAAGCGCGTCCGGTTCAAGGGCATCATCTGCGAGCGCTGCGGCGTCGAGGTGACCCGCGCCAAGGTGCGCCGTGAGCGGATGGGCCACATCGAGCTGGCCGCGCCCGTCACGCACATCTGGTACTTCAAGGGCGTCCCGTCCCGGCTCGGCTACCTGCTGGACCTGGCCCCGAAGGATCTCGAGAAGATCATTTACTTCGCGGCCTACATGATCACCAGCGTGGACGCCGAGCGGCGCGACCGCGACCTGCCGACGCTGGAGGCCCACATCTCCGTGGAGCGCCAGCAGATCGAGCAGGCCCGCGACGCGCAGGTCGAGGCCCGCCAGCAGAAGCTGGAGGGCGACCTGGCGGAGCTGGAGGAGGCCGGCGCGAAGGCCGACCAGAAGCGCAAGGTGCGCGACGGCGCCGAGCGGGAGATGAAGCAGCTGCGCGACCGCGCGCAGCGCGAACTCGACCGCCTCGACGAGGTCTGGAGCCGCTTCAAGAACCTCAAGGTCCAGGACCTCGAGGGCGACGAGCTGCTCTACCGCGAGATGCGCGACCGCTTCGGCAAGTACTTCGAGGGCGGCATGGGCGCCGCGGCCATCCAGGCGCGGCTGCAGAACTTCGACCTCGACGCCGAGGCCGAGAAGCTGCGCGACATCATCCGCACCGGCAAGGGCCAGAAGAAGGCCCGCGCCCTCAAGCGGCTGAAGGTCGTCTCGGCGTTCCTCAACACCCGCAACAGCCCGCTCGGCATGGTGCTGGACTGCATCCCGGTCATCCCGCCGGACCTGCGTCCCATGGTCCAGCTGGACGGCGGCCGGTTCGCCACGTCCGACCTGAACGACCTGTACCGCCGGGTGATCAACCGCAACAACCGGCTCAAGCGCCTGCTCGACCTCGGCGCGCCCGAGATCATCGTCAACAACGAGAAGCGGATGCTGCAGGAGGCCGTCGACGCGCTGTTCGACAACGGCCGCCGCGGCCGCCCGGTCACCGGGCCCGGCAACCGTCCGCTGAAGTCGCTGTCCGACATGCTCAAGGGCAAGCAGGGCCGGTTCCGGCAGAACCTGCTGGGCAAGCGCGTCGACTACTCCGGCCGTTCGGTCATCGTCGTCGGCCCGCAGCTCAAGCTGCACCAGTGCGGCCTGCCCAAGCAGATGGCGCTGGAGCTGTTCAAGCCGTTCGTCATGAAGCGGCTGGTCGACCTCAACCACGCGCAGAACATCAAGTCCGCCAAGCGGATGGTCGAGCGGGCCCGCCCGGTCGTGTGGGACGTGCTGGAAGAGGTCATCACCGAGCACCCGGTGCTGCTGAACCGGGCGCCGACCCTGCACCGGCTCGGCATCCAGGCGTTCGAGCCGCAGCTGGTCGAGGGCAAGGCCATCCAGATCCACCCGCTGGTCTGCACCGCGTTCAACGCGGACTTCGACGGCGACCAGATGGCGGTCCACCTGCCGCTGTCCGCCGAGGCGCAGGCCGAGGCGCGGATCCTGATGCTGTCCACCAACAACATCCTGAAGCCGTCGGACGGCAAGCCCGTCACCATGCCCACCCAGGACATGGTCATCGGCCTGTACTGGCTGACGACGCAGAAGGACGGCGCCACGGGCGAGGGCCGCGCGTTCGGCTCGATCGGCGAGGCGATCATGGCCTACGACCGGCACGAACTGGACCTGCAGGCCAAGATCCAGATCCGGCTCAAGGACGTCCCGCCGCCGCGCGGCTGGAAGGCGCCCGAGGGCTACGAGCCCGGCCAGCCCTACCGGCTGGAGACGACGCTCGGCCGCGCCATGTTCAACGAGACGCTGCCGGACGACTTCCCGTTCGTGGACGACGAGATCGGCAAGAAGCAGCTCTCGGCGATCGTCAACGAGCTGGCGGAGACCTACCCGAAGGTGGCCGTCGCCAACGCGCTCGACGCGCTCAAGAGCACCGGGTTCCACTGGGCGACCAGGTCCGGTGTCACGATCGCGATCGACGACGTCATCACGCCGCCCAACAAGGCGGAGATCCTGGGCGGTTACGAGCAGCGCGCCGAGAAGGTGCAGCGGGAGTTCAACCGCGGCCTGATCACCGACGACGAGCGCAAGCAGGAGCTCATCGAGATCTGGAACAAGGCCACCGCGGACGTCGCGGTGGACATGGAGAAGGCGTTCCAGAAGGACAACCCGATCTGGATGATGATCCAGTCGGGTGCCCGAGGCAACCCGCTCCAGCTCCGCCAGATCGCCGGTATGCGCGGCCTGGTCTCCAACCCCAAGGGCGAGACCATTCCGCGTCCGATCAAGTCGTCCTTCCGCGAGGGCCTGTCGGTCGTCGAGTACTTCATCTCGACGCACGGCGCCCGCAAGGGTCTGGCCGACACCGCGCTGCGCACCGCCGACTCGGGTTACCTGACCCGGCGCCTGGTGGACGTCGCGCAGGACGTCATCGTCCGCGAGGAGGACTGCGGCACCGACCGCACGATCCCCTTCGAGGTCGCCGACCGCCTGCAGGACGGCACCCTGGTCAAGCTCGCCACCTCGGAGACGAGCCTGGTCGGCCGCACCATCGCCGAGGACGTCGTGGTCGACGGGACGGTCATCTTCCCGGCCGACACCGACCTGTCCGACGCGGTCGTGACGCGCCTGGTCGAGGCCGGGGTCGAGAAGGTCCGCACCCGCAGCGCCCTGGTCTGCGAGGCCAAGATCGGTGTCTGCGCCGCCTGCTACGGCCGCTCGCTGGCCACCGGCAAGCGGGTGGACGTCGGCGAGGCCGTCGGCATCATCGCCGCGCAGTCCATCGGTGAGCCCGGCACGCAGCTGACGATGCGCACCTTCCACACCGGTGGTGTGGCGGGCGGCGACATCACGCACGGTCTGCCGCGTGTCCAGGAGCTGTTCGAGGCCCGCATCCCCAAGGGTGTGGCCCCGATCAGCGAGGTCGCCGGCCGCGTCAAGATCGACGAGACGGAGAAGGCCCGCAAGGTCGTCATCGTCCCGGACGACGGCTCCGACGAGATCGCCTACCCGGTGCCGATGCGGTCCCGCCTCCTGGTCAAGGAGGGCGAGCCCGTGGGCGTCGGCCAGCAGCTCATCGCGGGTGCGATCAACCCGCACGAGGTGCTGCGCATCCTCGGCCCCCGCGCGGTGCAGCTGCACCTCGTCCAGGAGGTCCAGGAGGTCTACCGGTCGCAGGGCGTGTCGATCCACGACAAGCACATCGAGATCATCGTGCGCCAGATGCTGAAGCGGGTGAACATCCTGGAGTCGGGCGACACCGACCTGCTCCCGGGTGACCTCGTCGAGCGTCCGATCTTCGAGGAGACGAACCGGAACGTCGTGGCCGAGGGCGGCACGCCCGCCGCCGGCCGCCCCGTCCTGATGGGCATCACCAAGGCCTCGCTCGCGACCGAGTCGTGGCTGTCGGCGGCGTCCTTCCAGGAGACGACCCGGGTGCTCACCGAGGCCGCGATGCACGCCAAGAGCGACCCGCTGCTCGGCCTCAAGGAGAACGTCATCATCGGTAAGCTCATCCCGGCCGGTACCGGCATGCCGCAGTACCGCAACGTCCGGGTCGAGCCGACCGAGGAGGCGAAGGCGGCGGTGTACTCCGTCGGCTCCTACGACGACGGCGCCGAGTACGCCTTCGGCCAGGGCTCCGGCGAAGCCGTCCCGCTGGAGGAGTACGACTTCGGCCAGTACAACCGCTGACGTCCGTCCCGGGACGCCGTGCAGACGGCGTCCCGCGGGCGCATGACCGAATGCGACATGCGAGAGGCCCCTTCCTGCCGGGAGGGGCCTCTTCGTGTCTTCGGGCTACGCGTGTCTTCGGGCTACGCGTGTCTTCGGGCTACGCGTGTCTTCGGGCTACGCGTGTCTTCGGGCTACGCGTGTCTTCGGGCTACGCGTCGGCTTCGTCGCCGGTGAGGCCGTGCCGGAGGGCGTAGATGACCGCGGCCGCGCGGTCACGGAGGCCGAGCTTGGTGAAGATGCTGCCGATGTGGGTCTTGACCGTGCCCTCGGCGATGTTGAGCCGGGCCGCGATCTCCGGGTTGGTGGCGCCGCCGCCGATGAGCGACAGCACCTGGCGCTCACGGTCCGAGAGGCCGCCGGACGGGGCGGGGCGGGGACGGAACGCGGTCCGGCAGGCGCGCAGGACGTGCGGGGTGATGGCCGGGTCGAGCCAGCCCTTCCCGGCGGCGACGGCCCGGGTGGCCTGGATGATCTCCTCGCCCGGGGCGTCCTTCAGCACGAAGCCGGCCGCGCCGGCCGCCAGCGCCGCCGCGACGACCTCCGGATCGTCGAACATGGTGAGGACGAGGGCGGGCGGAGCATCGGTCCGGGACCGCAGCAGCCGGGTCGCCTCGGCGCCGTCCACCCGCTTCATCCTGACGTCCATCAACACGACGTCGGGAGCGCACCGCGCCACGGCCCGCGCCACCTCGTCGCCGTCCGCGCACTCGCCGACGATCTCCACATCAGGTTCACCGTCGAAGATCCGGGTCAACCCGGCACGGACGAGCTGCTGGTCGTCGACGAGCAGCAGCCTGATCACAGTGCTGTCTTGGTCATGGTGCCGTCCTGGTCACGGTGCTGTCCTGATGACGGTGCCGTCCTGGTCACGGTGCTGTTCTGATGACGGTGCCGCCCTGATCACGGTGCTGTTCTGATGACGGTGCCGCCTTGATCACGGTGCCGCCCCGGTCACGGTGCTGTCCTGATGACGGTGCTGTTCTGATGACGGTGCCGCCCTGATCACGGTGCTGTCCTGGTCATGGTGCTGTCCTGGTCGCGGTGCCGTCCTGGTCGCGGTGTGCTCTGGTCACGGTGTCGTTCTGGTGAGGGGGATGGTCGCGTGGATCGTCCAGCCGGTGCCGTCGGGGCCGGCGTGCAGCGTCCCGCCGAGGGCGGTGACCCGTTCGCGCATGCCGACGAGACCGAGGCCGCCGGCCGAGGCCCGTCCCGGCGGCTGTGCCGTGCCCGGGTCGGTGACGGTCACCTCGGTCGCGCGGTCGCCGACCTCGACGGTGACCGCGGCCGCCGCGCCGGGAGCGTGCCGGGCGGTGTTGGCCAGCGCCTCCTGGACCACCCGGAAGATCGTGAGCCCGACCGCCGGGTCGACCGCGCCGAGGTCGCCCCGGGTGGTGAGCGCGACGTCGAGCCCCCCGCCCCGCAGCTCGTCGATCAGGGCCCTGGTGTCGTCCGCCGTGGGCGGGGCGGGGGCGATCGGCGACGCGGCGGCGGTCGGCTCGCGGAGCAGCACCAGCCCCCGGTGGACGTCCCGCACCCCCTGCCGACCGGCCCGCTCGGCCTCCGCCAGCGCCATCCCGGCCGCCTCGGCGTCGCCCCGCGCGGTGGCGAGCCGGGCCGCGGTGATGTTCAGCATCACCACGCCCAGCCCGTGCCCCACCAGGTCGTGGACCTCACGTGCGATCTTCCTGCGTTCCTCGGCCACCTTCCTGCGCTCCTCGGCCACGGCCTCCCGGTCGAGCCGGAGCCGCGCCTCATAGAGCGCGCCGTGGATCCGGAAGGCCGAGCCGAGCAGCATGAACCCGACCCCCCACATGATCCAGGTCGGCCAGAGCGGGAGCCCGCCGGCGAGCAGGTGCCGGGCGGGGGCGAGCGCCAGGGCCGCCGGGACCGACCAGGCCAGGTCGCGTCCCCGGGCGAGGACGACGAGGTGGATCCACGCGGGCGCGCCGGCGATGGCGAGGGCTCCGTCGGAGTAGGTGCCCTCGGCGAACGGGAACGGGCGGAACCCGTCGCCACCCGCCGCGCCGGGCGCCGCGACGACGACCAGGAGGAGCAGCGGGGCCAGCACGGGCACCGCGGCGGCGGGCGGGCTCCACGGACGGACCGCCTGCCAGGCCCACAGCGCGGCATAGCCGCCGATCAGCACGGTGCGCGTCGGCGGGGCGGGGGCGAGCAGCACCGCGAGCACAGCCCAGCACGTCCCCACCCAGGCGAGAAGCCGCAGCAACGGCCAGGGCGGGGTGGTCCATCGCATGCGCAGATCCTAGGTTTCGCGGGGCCGCGCCGTCATCGGACCCCGGTCGCAGTGCCGCTGCCACCACGGTCGGAGGCGACGCCGGCCAGGGGCGGAGAGAGGACGGGACCGCGGGGCGATGCGGCCCGGCCGCGCCGCCGGTGACGCTGTCGGCATGCGAATCCAGGCACTTCCCAGGCTGGCGAGGTTGTCGGCGATCCCGCTCGGGGTCGGTCGGCGGATGGCCGTGGCCGGGGGTCTCAAGGCCCTCGGCCGGTTGACCGACGAGGCCTCCCTCGACCTGCACGAGCGCACCGCCGACCAGCTCTTCGACGTCCTCGGCGGGCTCAGGGGCGGGGTGATGAAGTTCGGGCAGGTGCTGTCGGTGTACGAGACGGTCCTTCCGCCGACGATCTCCGCGGTCTACCGGGAGCGGCTGGCAGGGCTGCAGGAGGCGGCCCGGCCGGAGAACGCGGCCCGCGTGCGGCAGGTTCTGGAGGACGACCTCGGCTCGGACTGGCGCGGCCTCTTCGACTCCTTCGACCCCGAGCCCGCCGCGGTCGCCTCCCTCGGCCAGGTGCACCGGGCGGCCCTGCCGGACGGCCGCCCGGTCGCGGTCAAGGTGCAGTACCCCTCCGCCCGGGAGCAGCTCCTCGACGACCGCGACCTGACGGTGTTCGCGATGCGCTGGTTCACCTCGCTGGTCGCGCCCGAGCTGGACGGAAGGGCGTTGGCCGCCGAGCTGATGGACGGCCTGGCCGAAGAGCTGGACTACGCGCGGGAAGCCGAGGCACAGGCCGCGTTCCGGGAGGGCTTCCTGGACGACCCCGACTTCGTCGTCCCCGAGGTGATCCTCCAGAAGGGACGGGTGCTCGTCTCGGAATGGCTCGGCGGAACGCCGCTGGCACGGATCATCGCCGCCGGGACCAGGGCGCAGCGGGACCGGGCCGGGCTGCTGACGACCAGGCTGATGTTCTCCGGGATACCCCGGACGGGGATGCTGCACGGCGACCCGCATCCTGGGAACTTCCGGCTGTTCGGCGACGGCCGCTTGGGCGTCCTCGACTTCGGCGCGATGTACCGCCACCGGCCGGATGCGATGAGCCCTCTCCACCCGTGGATGCTGATCCATCTAGCGGACGATCCGGACGAACTCGTCGCCGTGCTCCGCGAGCTCGGGTTCCTCCGGCCGGGGGTGCGGGCGGACGGGGCGCGGCTGACGGCCCTCTTCGAACGGTCGGGGGCGGTCGTCCGGACAGAGACGTTCCACTTCGACGGCGCCTTCCTCCGCGCCGTCCTCGAAGGGATGACCTCCTCGGTTCCGGTCGGCCTCAGCCTGGCCTTCCCGCCCGAATACGTGGCCGCCCAACGCGCGATCGGGGTGGGCATAGGGGTGCTCTGCCAGCTCGGCGCGGAGGTGCCGTTCCGGCAAGAGGCCATGCGCTGGCTCACGATGCCGTGATGGACCGCAGGTCGGTGATGACCTCGGACGCGGTGACCTCGTCCAGCTCGGCGAACCGGTGCTGGGAGCCGGTGTTCCAGTGCAGGAAGTCGCCTGGCTCGTCGGCGAGCCACACCGTGCGGAGATTCTGGTCCTCGTTGCCGTCGGCCCAGCCGACCTGGATCCCGGGATCGAGTTCGACCACGACAAACAGGCCGCCTGGAACGGCTCGGGAGATCCAACGTTCGGTGCCGTTGTCCATGGGGGTGCCGCGCCGCCAGCCGCGCCGCTCCAACCCGACGACCTTGCCCCAGGGGGCGGTGAGGCCCTCGAACCGAGCGAGCCGGACGTCCTGCCGCTCCTCGTCGGTGAGCCGGTGGACGTCCCTGCCGAGCTGCGGGAACGGCTGCATGATCTCGTAGTCGGCGAAGACCTCCGACCAGGCGGCGAGCGCGTCGCCGAGCGCCAGGGGATGCGCCACCCCGACCCGGGCACCGTCCGGCAGGACGAACTCGCCGTCGTCGACATCGGCCAAGGATCGGTCCTCCGCAAGCCGGAACGCGATGGCAGCGGCGTCCGTCTCCGTGTCCGCGCCGGGTTCCGCGAGCCAGAGGAGGCGTCGAGTGATGTGCCACATCAGCGGGTGGTCGACCAGCAGCGTGCGGAACTCGGCCGGCGTCCACCGGCGGCCGGTCACCATCGCCAGCTCCAGCCGCCGGACCTGGTTCGGCATGGTCGCCCGGACGTCCTTCTTGAACTGCGTGAATGCGGCGTAGGCGGCGGGGGCGAGGTCGGGGTCGTCCTTCGCGCCGGGCTTGGGGAGCGCGGCGCGGCGGCGGCCGGCCTCGTCCGACACGACCGGTTTGAGCTGCTCGTCGAAACCGACCACGAAGCGCCGGGGACCGTAGTCGAGCGTCATGCTCCCGTCCGCCTCCAGGCCGATGCCGGGGACGAGCCTGTCGGCGAGCTGCTCGCCGCTCAGCCCGAGCCGTGCGGCGACCTCCTGGATCTTCTCCTCGGCCCGCTTCTTGATCGCCTTGAACGGGGCCCGGTGCGAGATGCCGTCGAGCAGCATCAGCGAGGTCTCGGTGCCGATCATCGCCAGCACGTCCAGGCCCTTGACCGCCTTGTGGTGGCCGTTCTCGCCCGGCCAGGCGCGGATGGCGGGGGTGAGGCGCCGCGCGGCCTCGTCGTCGCCGAACCACCCGACGGCCGTCAGCGCCCACGCGTCCTCGGCCCGTTCACCGAACCGGCGCCACCGCTCGAACAGCGCCCAGGCGAACGCCGCCAGCGAATCGGCGTCGCACGCGTCCCGCACGGCCTCCAGGCCGGGGTGGGGGGCGTCCGGCGGCGAAATCGCCAGGATCGTGAGCAGATGCCGGACGGCGGTGGCCGGCAGCACGCGCCCGCCGTCCGCCAGCCGCACCCGGGGCAGGACGGCCGGGTCGGCGAACGGCCCGATCTCCGGGATCTTCCGCGGGACGAGCTGCTCGGGATCGTGGTCCAACGTCATGTCCAGTGCCGCGCCCGCTTCGGGTCGCTGGTCGCGGGCGATCTCGACCACGGTGTCGCGTCCCAGGTCCCGGGCGAGGAAGGTCAGGGCGTACTCGGCCGCGTCACGCCGCTTGCCCGGCTTGCCGAACGCGGCCGGGAGCAGCAGCCGCACCGCCTGGGGGCCGTGCCTCCGCAGCCACGCCTCCGCGTGCTCTTTGCCGGTCCTGCCGCGCAGCAGCCAGCCGGCGACCAGATCCGCGACCGGCTCGGCGGCATACGGGACGACCACATGCCCGCAGCTCCCGGGCTTGCTCCGGGCGCCCTTCACGACGGCGGTCAGCGCGTCCAGGCCGAACCGCTCGGCCAGCATCGGCACCCACCATTCGGGCTCCTGGTAGGTGTCGTAGCCGTCCTTCCGCAAGGACCAGCCGGCGACGAGGCGCCGGACCTGCTCGGCGGGACCGAAGCAGAGCAAGGCCACCTGTTCGAAGCCCCTGAGCCGGCCCGCTTCGAAGTCGGCGATCCGCTGGTCCCACGGCCCGCGCACCTCGCCGTCGTGACTCCACGCATAGGGGACGGGGAGCGCCAACTCGCACAGGGTGTCGCGCCCGTCCTCGGCCCAGACGATCGACGGTTCGGGCGCGGACAGCCCCGTGATGACCACCGGCTCCGGCCGCTCCCGCTTGCGGGCCCACGGCGGGTCCACCAGGACGACCGGCAGGTCCGCGGGGTCGGCGTCGGCGGTGGCGGCGAGCCCTGCCACGATCCGTTCGACCGCCGTCCGGGCCTCTTCAGGAAGCAACGGCAGGGCCGCCCTGACCACGTCGAGATTGCCCCGCACGTGCTCGTCGAGCAGTTCCGCCAGTTCCGCGACCCCTGCCGCGTTCGCTTCCGCGGCCAACTCCCTCACCGCCCGGACCGGGAACCGCTTCATCGCCTTCATCAGCTCACCGCTGACGTGCGGGTTGGAACGCCTCTGGAGCAGCGCGCGGAAGACCTCATCGGACGGCAGGACGCCCAGCACGTCCAGCAGCGCGTCCCGCCGTTGCGGGGAGTCGAGGTACTCGTCCAGCGCGGGGACCAGGAGCGGAACGGCGGCCGGCCCGAGACCGTCGGCGAGCGCGTGCAGGTTCTCCGGCTCATGGCAGTCGGCTGCGGTCAGCCGAGCCCGGGCGCCGAGCAGCCCAAGGTGCGCGGACGTCCCCAGGCACCGGAGGAGCACATGACGGGGGACCCCGTCGGCGTGCCGGCACAGCTCGCTCACCCAGTCGTCGTGCGTCGGGACCAGGTAGGCGGTCAGGAGCCGCTGCCGGACCGAGACCCGCCGCTCGGCGAGCCGTTCGACGGCCTCGGCGTACTGCTCCTCGGTCGCGGCGGCCAGCAGGGAGCGCACGCGCGGCGCTCCGTCCGGCAGCCCTCGGACAGGGCGCTCGCCCGGCGCGACCGCGCGCACGATCCTGCTCCGCCGCCCGTCCAGCATCTCCCCGTCCGGGCTCGACTCCAGTCCCCACCGGTCGGCGAGCGCGCACGCGGCGAACACGACGCCGTGCTCGAAGGCCCACGCGTCCACGTACCGCCGGTGCTCGCGCCCCCAGACCGACTCGCCCGCCGTGATCAGCGACAGGACGGCCGCACCGCGCGGGTCGGGCCCGCCGCCGAGATGGGCCCGCGCCGCGGCGGCGAGTTCCGGCGCGGTTCCCCGGTCGCCCAGGGTCCGCTCGATCTCGTCCCGCGCCTCGTCCACAGCCTGCGCGACGGCCTTGCCCGCCGCCGCGTCGAGCGTGATCTCCGGACCTGGCGCCCCATCGCGCCGCGGATGCAGACCGCCGCGCCAGTGCTCCGGCATGATCAGGACGTCTTCGTCGGGGAGAGCCGCATGCGGCTTGTCGATCACGGCTGCCTTGTCGATCATGGCCGCGACGCTAACAGCGACGCCCGACACCGGCGGGGCGCTCACGCGGTTCGCCGGCGCGAGCGGACCGCGCGGATGACGCGGAGGAGAACGAGGGCGGCCCCGACCGCCGCGGCCGCACATCCGGCGATGCTTTCCCGGCGATGAAGACATCGGGTACCCAGGCCAGCAGCGGTCGCAGCTGACCCGGGCCGCCCAGCGGCGCGAGCGAGAAGTGGGGAAGCGCCCACCGCCACCCAATCGACGGTCACTGCGAGGCGGACCGGCGCGGTGGCGGACCAGCGCCTCCATCCGGGGCAGGGCCGACGCCCTGATCCAGCCCGGGATCCAGCCCGGGATCCAGGCCGCGGGGTCCAGGCCGCGGGGTCCAGGCCGGGATCCAGCACCGGAGGCCCATCGCCCGGGCCCTGGCGGAGGCGCTGGCCGAGTTTCTCCCCCTGGACGCGAGCCCCAGGCCGGGCGCCGCGCCGGGGTCGGCGCGACGGCGGCGGGCCGGTGCGGTGGGCCTGGATGACCTAGTTTTGCCCCGGCGTGCCTGCCCGCCGAGCGGGCGCCAGCCGCGCGGTGGTGCGGGCAGCACCCCACCGGACGGGCGCGGGCGCCGGCGAGCGACGCGCCGGGCCGAGTCTCGGGTCGCCAAGGCCTTCGCCGGGCGCGCACTCGACGCCCCGCCCTCGCCGAGGTAGACGCCGCGACCGCTCGCGCGCCGCGCGCCGAGATCGCCCAGGCCGTCCACAACGGCAAGGAGTGCAGGGAGGCCGAGGCGGACCTGGACCTGGGGCTAACCGGCCGTCTGCGCCGCCGTCTGCTTCGCGCCCGTCATCGAAGGACTCGCGACGGAGGTTCACCGCGACCCGGACGCTGGACGCCCTCGGCACGGCCGACCTCGCCGCGTGGGTCAGCGCCGCGTGGGTCAGCGCCGCGGCGGTCCCCGTAACCGAACTGGCCACCGTTTTCACCGGCGAATGCCGGCGGTACGCCGACCGTTGACCGGCACGCGGCCTATGCGGGGGCGCCGCTCTCCTCCGTCCTCGCCGCGGCAGTGCCGTGCCGGTGCTGCGGGCCGAGGAGGCGCAGCATGTCCAGCGGCTCGGTGCCGCCGGGCGGTGGTGTGAAGATCCGCAGGCGCTGGTCCGCCGCGGGTGTCGCCAGCAGTTCGCAGTCAAACTCGATCTTGCCGAGCTCGGGATGCTTCAGCCGCCACGGGTGAGACCTGCGCACCGCGACCTCGTGCCGGTCCCAGAGCGTCGCGAACTCCTCGCTGGCCGCGCGGAGCCGGGTGACCAGCGCGCGGGACGCGGCGTCGTTCCCGCGGCGGGCCACCGCGGCGCGCAGGTCGGCGACGAGCTGCCGGGCCTGCTCCTCGCGATCCTCGTCCGCGAAGTGGCCCCGCACGTCCGGCTCGGTGAACCAGCGCAGCACGACGTTCCGGTCCTCGGCCGCCACCGTGCATACGCATCCGAACAGCGCCTGCGCCATGTCGTTCTGCGCCAGCAGGTCGCCGAGATCGCTCAGGACCTGGACCGGCACGTTCTCCAGTCGGTCGAGCAGGTACAGCAGGCTCGGCCGCAGGTACTCCCCGGCGCGCGCTCCCTCCGGGGGACGGTGCCCCGCGAGCAGGTACAGGTGGTCCCGCTCGTCGGTCGTCAGCCGCAGCGCGTGCGTCAGCGCGGCCAGGATCTGGACCGAGGGCTGCGGGCTCCTGGCCTGTTCGAGCCGCATGTAGTAGTCGACCGACATCCCGGCGAGCGCCGCGACCTCCTCGCGGCGCAGGCCCGGCGTGCGCCGCCTCGTCCCCTCGACCAGCCCGACGTCCCGTGGAGTCAGCCGCCCCCGCGCCTGACGCAGGAAATCGGCGAGGTCGTCGCGGTGCATCCCCATATCGGCAGTGATACCACTGTTCGCCCACCACATCCTCGGACCGCTGATCCTAGGGAAACCGCTCCGTTCCTCCGCCGCCGGGACGAAGGCACGCTTCAAGGCGCGGCCATCCGGCTAGCCGAACGAGGAAGAGCGGTGATCATGCGATGAAGGCGGTCCGGTTCCACGAGTACGGCGGGATCGATGTCCTGCGGGTCGAGGAGGTGGAGCGTCCGGTGCCAGGTCCCGACCAGGTGCTGGTCGAGGTCCGCGCGGCCGGGATCCAGCCCGGCGAGGCCATGATCCGCTCGGGCGGGCTGCATGAGCGCTGGCCGGCGACGTTCCCCTCCGGACAGGGCAGCGACCTGGCCGGAGTCATCGTGGAGGTCGGATCGCATGTGCGCGGCTTCGCGGTGGGCGACGAGGTCCTCGGCTTCACGCACGACAGGGCAAGCCACGCGGAGTTCGTCGCGGTGGACGACGTGCGCTTGACCCCGCGTCCGAAGGGTCTGTCCTGGGAAGTGGCCGGGTCGTTGCACGTGGCCGGCGCCACCGCCTACGCCTGCGTGTTTGCCGTCGACCCCGGACCCTCCGACACGGTGGTGGTCTCCGGCGCAGCTGGCGGCGTCGGGTCCCTCGCGGTCCAGCTAGCGCGACGGCGCGGTGCCACGGTGATCGGTCTGGCCGGCGAGCCGAACCATGCGTGGCTGAAGGAGCACGGCGTCATCCCGGTCGAGTACGGGGACGGTCTGGCCGAACGAATCCGGCAGGCCAGCGGCGGGAACGTCGACGCGTTCATCGACACGTTCGGGACCGGCTACGTCGAACTGGCGGTGGAACTGGGCGTGCGGCCCGAGCGGATCAACACGATCCGCGACTGGGGGACAGCGGCAAAGTTCGGTGCGCAGACCGTCGGAGAAAGCGGCGCGGCGTGCGCGGTCGTCCTAGGCGAACTGGCCCGGCTGGCCGCCCGCGGTGAACTGGAGGTGCCGATAGCCCGCACCTACCCCCTGGACCGAGTCCAGGACGCCTTCCGCGACCTGGAACAACGCCACACCCACGGCAAGATCGTCCTTCGCCCCTGAGTAATCAGGTCGAAGAGTGGAAGCGCTAGGACAGCGGGACCGGATGGCCGGGCAGCCCTATGATCGAGCGGATCAGAGAAGCCGCAGGAGCCGGGACATGGGCGATGAGCGCTTCGAGTTGGCGATGACCGACAAGGATCGGCAGCACGAGGACAGTCAGGCTGCTCCATGTGCCGATGAACTGGGCAAGGCAGTGCGTGAGCGGCGTCTGGAGCTTGGGATGACTCTGCTGGAACCGGCGTGCCGGAACGCATGATGCCGTCCGCTCTATCGCGATTTGAGGCGGTCGGTGCAGAGCCCGTCATCAGGCGTGTCGACCGGTTGGCGCATGCCTTGGACGCCACCGTTGCGGTGCCCTCCGTCCCGGATATGGCGTGAAGTCCCTTGATGCGGCCGGCGGCGGCCCGGAAGACTTGGCCGCCGCCGCGCGGGATGACGCTGGTTCTCGCCAGGTGACGAGAGAGATCCGGCATCTGGCGATGAGACTTGCAGAAGGGGAGCCCGACTTCCGCGAACTGGCGGCCGCCCATCTCGGGGACCTGCTCATCGGCGCGTGCAAGACCGGACGAGACACATCCTCGATAGTGCTCCCGCTTGCGGAGGCGCTCGTAAGAGAGAACGATCCGTTGGTCCAAGAGGAGATCGCCCATTTCCTGGGGCATCTCGTCGAGTACGGCACCGTCCCCCAGGCCCTCGTAGAGCCCCTCCAGGAGTGCTTGCCGCGCCTCTCCGCGGAAGCCGCCGCCTACGTCGCCGACCTTCTCGAAGCCGCCCGCTGGGATGTCTGATCGGGCCAGCTGTATCAGAAGCGTGGATCCCTTGCGCAAGGGTGTGGCGGCTCACCAGGTGGACGTGCACTCCTGGTCTCTGAGAAGGTCGCCGACCACCTTGGCCGCGCCTTCGGCGTCGTCACACGGATGCAGCTAGCCGAGCCGCCCGAGCCGGGCGTCGTGGCAGGCCCACGCGCTGCCCGGCACCGGCAGCGCGCTCACCGCGATACTGACCTCCTCGGTCCCATTCCCGTAGACCTGCAGAAGCGGGACGGGCGCGGGCCGGTAGAGCTTCACGAATCTCCAGCCCCGGCTTGAACGCAAGCCCCGCGGTCTGAGCGCAAGCCCCGACTTGGCGCCAGCTCTGCGGTCTGAGCGCCAGCCCCGCGGTCTGAGCGCCGGCCCCGGCTTGGCGCCAGCTCTGCGGTCTGAGCGCAAGCCCTGCGGCTGAGGTT
>NZ_BDDE01000012.1 GCF_008327685.1 Actinomadura sp. K4S16 | reverse complement strand
CCGTCATCCAGCAGAAGCTGGAAAGCCTTCTTAACATAGGAGGAGAGTCAGCCAGCTAGTCGCGATGGCGCCGCCAAGGCCACGCGGCCCTACGGCGGCTACATCGTTGTTGCGCCCCAAGATGCTACGAACAGGTCATAGGGCGAGGTGGCGGCGGGCCAGGGTGCGGGTGCGCAGGACGCCCGTTACGCCGATCGCCCAGATGCCGATCTGGACGGTCCAGGCCGCCCGGAACGCTCCAGGTGTGAACTCGCCCCCGGGTGACAGGGCGTCCAGGACGAGCCCGATCAGCAGGATCGTGACGAGGGATGCGACGAAGCCGCCGACGTTGACGATGCCGGTCGCGGTGCCCTGCCGCCCGGGCGGGTTGAACGTCCGGGCGTAGTCGAAGCCGATCATCGAGCCGGGGCCGCCGGGCGCGACGCACAGCACGAGGAGCACCAGCAGCCAGGACGGCGCGGGCGGCGGCACCGCGAGGACGGCCGCCCACGCCGTCGCGTTGAGCGCGACGATGCCGAGGACGAGCCACGAGCGGCGCAGCGGGTAGCGCGCGACGAGCCGTCCGATGAACGGCCCGGACACGACGTTGACCAGGACGAACAGCGTCAGCAGCGTCGAGGCGGTCGCGGGCCGCATGCCCTGCCCTGACACCAGGTACGGGTAGCCCCACATCAGCGCGAAGGTGTTGGACGAGAACTGCGTGACGAAGTGCGACCAGAGGCCGAGGCGCGTGCCGGGGTGCCGGAACGCCTCGGCCAGGTTGGTGCGGGTCTCGCGCAGGGACGGGACGTTCGCGCGGCCGGGGCCGTCCCGCAGCACGGCGACGGCGAGCACCGCCATGAGGGCGCCGAGCGCGGCGGCGGAGCCGAACGCGGTGCCCCAGCCGGGGCCGTGCAGAAGGGCGACCAGGGGGACCGCGCTGAGCACCTGGCCGAGCTGTCCGAGCTGCCCGGTGAGCTGCGTGACGACCGGGACGTAGCGTCCGGGGAACCAGGTCGCGACGATGCCGAGGACGCTGATGAACGTCATGGCGTCGCCGGCGCCGACCATCACGCGGGCGGCGACGGCCGTCCCGACGTCGGCGGAGACCGCCATGAGCGCCTGCCCGCCGGCCATGAGCAGAGCGCCGCCCGCGACCATCCAGCGCGGGCCGACGCGGTCGAGCAGCAGCCCCACGGGGATCTGGAGGCCCGCGTAGACGAGCAGTTGCAGGACGGTGAAGGACGCGAGGATCCCGGCGGACGCGTCGAACCGGTGGACGGCGTCCAGGCCGACGACGCCGAAGGACGTCCGGTGCAGTACCGCCACGGCGTAGGCGAGGACGCCGACGCTCCACAGGACCCACGCCATGGGGGCGGGCTTCTGACGGGCAGGGGCTTTCTGGGGGGTTTGGGCGGTCTGCACGGATATCAAATTTATGTCACGACCGCCGGTGACCTTGCTGGCGGGGGTCGCGACGGGCGGGGTCAGGACTTGCGGGGTCAGGACTTGCGGGGTCTCGCGCGCAGGTGCATGCGCTCCCCCTGCGGCCCGAACAGGCTGAGCACCTCGACCGGCCCGCCCTCGCCGCCGAACGAGTGCGGCAGCCGGGTGTCGAACTCGGCCGCCTCCCCCGCCTCCAGCACCATCTCGCGGCCGGCGAGGTGCAGGCGCATGCGCCCGTTCAGCACGTACAGCCACTCGTAGCCCTCGTGCGTCCGCGGCTCGGGCAGCGGGACGCGCTCGGGCACGAACATCTTGAACGCCTGGACCCCGCCGGGACGCCTGGTCAGCGGCAGGACGGTCATGTCGTGCATGCGCAGCGGCCGCGGCCGGATCCGCGGGTCCCCGACGGCCGGGGCGCCGACCAGCTCGTCCAGCGGGACCTGGTGGGCCTGTGCGAGCGGGAGCAGCAGTTCCAGGCTCGGCCGCCGCTTGCCCGACTCCAGCCGCGACAGCGTGCTCACCGAGATGCCGGTCGCCTCGGCGAGCGCGGTCAGCGTGACGTTCCTCTCCTGCCGCAGCCTCCTCAGCCTCGGCCCGACACCGGCGAGGACGTCCTCGGTCTCCATGCCCTCATTGCAGGATCGGCAAAGAACTTTGTCAAATCCGGAAGGCGCGGCGCACCCTCGTGCCATGACCGAACGAGACATGACCGAACGGGACGTACTGATCATCGGTGGCGGACCGGCCGGGCTGAGCGGCGCCCTCGTCCTCGCCCGCGCCCGCCGCTCCGTCACCGTCATCGACGCGGGCGAGCCGCGCAACGCCGGGGTCGACCACATGCACGGCTTCCTCACCCGGGACGGGATGCCGCCCGCCCGCCTGCTGGAGACCGGCCGCACGGAGGTGCGCGGCTACGGCGGCGAGATCCTGGAAGGGAGGGTCGCCCGCGCCGAAGAGGACCGCGGTGGCTTCGTGCTCACGCTCGCGGACGGCACCCGGCTGCGAGGGCGCCGCCTGCTCGTCACCACGGGTGTGACCGACGTCCTGCCGGACGTCCCCGGGCTTCAGGAGCGGTGGGGCCGCGAGGCGCAGATGTGCCCCTACTGCCACGGCTGGGAGGTCCGCGACAGGAGGATCGCCGTGCTGGGGACGTCCCCGGGCTCGGTCCACCAGGCGCTGCTGCTGCGCCAGTGGTCGCCGGACGTGACGTTCGTCGCGGACGCGCCGCCGGTGGGCGAGGACGCGGCACGCCTGGCCGCGCGCGGCATCCGCGTCGCATCGGCCGGCGTGCGCCGCGTGGTCGTCGAAGACGACGGGCTCACCGGCCTCGAACTCGCGGACGGCTCCGTGCTCGGCTGCGACGCCGTGTTCCTCGCGCCGACCTGGGTCCCCAAGGCCGGGCCGCTGACCGACCTCGGTTGCGAGACCGGCGACGACGGCCTCGTGAAGGTCGACCCGACCGGTCGGACCAGCGTGCCCGGCGTGTGGGCGGCGGGCAACGTCGTCGTCCCCTTCGGCCAGGTCGTCATGGCGACCGCGGCCGGGGCGATGGCGGCCGCGATGATCAACGGCGACCTGGTCGAGGAGGAGGTCGCACAGGGCCTCGCCGCCTAGGCTCGGCGTGTGGTGAGCGACGGGCTGTCGGCGGGCGAGGTGCGGTGGCGGCGGGAGCGGGCGGCGTTGAACGACGCCCGCGGTCCGCTCGGCGAGGTCGCGGACGGGCTGTACCCGGACGTGCCGCGCGTAGCGGAGACGCCGCTGCTCTGCCGGGACGCCTGGATCCCCGGCGCGCCGATCCCGCTGGAGGAGATCCGGCTGGAGTGGGAGGACCGTCCCGCCCCGCCCGCGGTCGCCGATCCGGCCGAAGGGCTGCCGGACGGGTACCGGACGTACGCGGAGGCCGTCGCCGCCCTCGCCCCGCCGAAGGTCTTCGAGGACCGTCCGAGCTACCGCCTCGTGGCGGCCGATCCGCCGGTGCTTCGGCTCGGCCCCGCCCGCTACTTCGACGCCGTCAACGTGGGCGAGTCGGTTGCGCACGAACTGGCGGCCGGGGTGGCGGGGCTGCCGCTGCGGGACCGGGTCGGCGACCCGTGCGACCTGGCCCGCCGGCCCGCGCTGCCCGCCGTCACGACGGTCACCGTGACGACGTCCGGACGGTACGTCCTGCATCGGCGCGACCCGGCGAAGGTCGCGCACGCCGGCGGGCTCTACCAGGTGATGCCGGTCGGGGTGTTCCAGCCGCTCGGCGGCGAGCCGCCCGACCTGTGGCAGTGCATGGTCCGCGAGTACTCCGAGGAGTTCCTCGGCGCGGACGAGGACTACGGCGACGGCTTCGTCCAGGAGGACTGGCCCTTCCACCGGGCGATGACCGCCGCCCGGCACGAGGGGCGCATCCGGGCGCACTTCCTGGGGCTCGGCATCGACCCGCTGACGCTCGCGCTCGACCTGCTGACCGTCGTCGTCATCGAGGACGGGCTGTTCGGCGAGCTCTTCGGCGGTCTCGTCGCGGTCAACGACGAGGGCGAGGTGTCGATGGCGCCGTTCGGCGAGGCCGTCCCCCGGCCGATGCAGCCGGCGGGAGCCGCCGCGCTCGGCCTGGCGCGGCGGCACCGCAAAGCTCTCGGGCTGTGACGGCGGTCGGGCTCACTCGCGGCTGAGCGAGCGCAGCTCGTCCAGCGCGTCCACCAGGTGGTCGATGATCTCGGACGGGTCGGGGACGAGGTCGCGGCAGGCGACGATGCCGACGTCCACCTTCCCGTCGTAGGAGAACACCGTGATGTTGAGGCCGCCGCTGACGTCGGTGATGACCGAGATCGGGTAGTAGCCGAGCACCTTCGCCCCGCACAGGTAGAGCGGGAACTGCGGGCCCGGGACGTTCGAGATGACGAGGTTGACCGGGCGCAGCGACACCGCCGGCACGGCCTGCATCGCGAGCCGCGTGACCGCCGCGGCGAAGGGCGCCGGGAGCAGCCCGCTCATCTCCCGCACCCAGTCGCCCGACGACCCGGTGAAGCGCCGCTTCGCGACGTCCATGTCGCTCCGGACGGCTGCGTAGCGGTCGGCGGGGTCGGGGACGTGCGTGGCGAGCGGCGCCGTCATGATCGAGACCTGGTTGCCCGGCTGCGCGGCCGCGCTCGCGCCCCGCCGCATGGACACCGGGACGGCCGCGACCAGCGGGCGCTCGGGCAGCTCGCCGCGCTTGTCGAGCCACTGCCGCAGCGCCGTCGCGCACAGCGCCATGACGACGTCGTTGACGCTGCCGCCGAGGGCGCGCCGGATCTCCTTGATGTCGGCGAGCGGCAGTTCCCCGCACGCGACGGCGCGGCGCCGTCCGATCGGGTGGTTGAACGGCGTCGGCGGCGCGGTCACCCGCGGCGCCTTCGGCAACTCCGGGCGGCGCAGCGCGCCCCGCGTCACCGACGACATGAGCCCGACACCGGGAATGGCCGAGATGCCCGGGACGTCGCCCAGGTAGGGCACGGTGCGCGCCGCCGAGATCGCCGAGCGCACCGGGTGCAGCGCGGTCCTCAGCAGTCCGGTGCCGAGCATGCTCGCCATCCCGGGCGCGCGGGTGGGGACGGTCTCGTCGGCGGGCAGGTCGCGGGGCTCGGGCGTCAGGTCGAGCAGCGCGGCGAGCGTCTCGGCGGCCATCACGCCGTCGATGGCCGCGTGGTGCACCTTCACGTAGACGGCCGTCCGGCCGCCGGCGAGGCCCTGGATGAGGACCATCTCCCACAGCGGGCGCGACCGGTCGAGCGGCTGCTCGTGCAGCATCGCGACCAGGTTGAAGAGCTGCCGCTCGGAGCCGGGCTCCGGCAGCCCGAACTCGGAGATGTGCCGCTCGGGCTCGAAGTCGGGGTCGTCCTCCCAGTACGGGTGGTCCAGGCCGAGCGGCACCTGGACGAGGCGCTGCCGCAGCGGCCGGGCCGCGAGGTGCGCGCGGCTGCGGATCAGCTCGGCGACGTGCGGGACGGTCAGCCGGCCGCCGGGGCACGTCCCGGGATCGACGATGCCGAGCCCGGCGATGTGGGCGTGCGTGGTGGAGTTCTCGGCATGGAGGAAGGTGGCGTCCACGGTGGTCAGCTGGGTCATGCGTTCGTCCGTCCGCTCGTCCTGCGCCCGTCCTTACCTCTCTAGGAGTTATGCGCTCGACGGCCGTAGGTCAATGAAGGCCGCCATGAAGTAACAGCGACTTAACGGGACGTTTCACCCAGTTCATCGCCCACTTTCCGGTGCGCTGGAGAACATTTGCCCGCTACCCGACCTCATGTGGTCAGAAAACTTCACAATGCAGATCAAGGCGGCGAACTTTCACCGGGCCCCGGATCACTCAAGATCATCGCACTAGGGTGGTGCGCCATGACGGGACGACCACTCTCGGAGATCGTCGAAGCGGGCTGGGCGACCGCGCTGGACCCGGTCGCCGGGACGATCGCCGCCGCCGGCGACTGGCTGCGCGCCGAGGTCGCCGCCGGCCGGCGCTACCTCCCCGCCGGGAACCACATCCTGCGCGCCTTCACCCAGCCGTTCGACGACGTGCGCGTCCTCATCATGGGGCAGGACCCCTACCCGACGCCCGGCCACCCGGTCGGCCTCAGCTTCTCGGTCGCCCCGGACGTCCGGCCGCTGCCCGGCAGCCTGATCAACATCTTCCGCGAGTACTGCGACGACCTCGGCCACCCGCAGCCGTCCAACGGCGACCTCACCCCCTGGACGGAGCAGGGCGTCTGCCTGCTCAACAGGTCGCTGACCGTCATGCCGGGCAAGCCGGGCTCGCACCGCAACAAGGGCTGGGAGGAGGTCACCGAGCAGGCCATCCGCGCCCTCGCCGCCCGGAACCGCCCCCTCGTCGCCATCCTGTGGGGCCGGGACGCCCGCAACCTCAAGCCGCTGCTCGGCAACGTCCCCTGCATCGAGTCCGCCCACCCGAGCCCCATGTCAGCCGACCGGGGCTTCTTCGGCTCCCGCCCCTTCTCCCGAGCCAACCAACTCCTGGAACAACAGGGCGCACCCGCAGTTGATTGGAAGCTGTGCTAACCCAGGGGGGCGACCCCCTGGAACCCCCGTTACGAGCCGGGCGATCCTCACGCCACGGCTGAGGTCGTCGTGCCCGTGCGGGTTGTTGCGTGGCGCTGCGGTCGCCCGGCTCGGCGGGTCGTGCGGCCTCCAGGCGCCAGAGCGCCTTCCGGCCGCCCGACCCGCGCCCGTGGCTGAGGCTCGCTTCCAGAACAGGCACTATTCCTGGGGGAGTTTGCGGAGGAAGAGGGCGAATTCACCGGCGCCGCCTGCTGCGTCGGGGGAGAGGGGGGTGAGGCGGCGTTCGCCGTGGCTCCAGTAGACGCCGGGGGCGCAGGGGTCGTCGGCGGCGGCGTGCATCTCGCGGACGACGTCGGCGAAGACGGGCAGCACCTCGCGGACGGCCGTGGAGGTGATCGGGTACAGCAGCAGCGTGCTGTGGCAGGGGACCCCGACCAGGGCGCCGTGCTCGTTCGGCCACGGCACGAACTGGTGGACCTCGCTGAGCAGCGCCGACACGTAGCGGCTGCCGGGCTTGCCGACGACGCGGACGTTGCGGCCGGGCAGGAGCGGCTGGTCGTGGACGGACACGTCGGCCAGCTCGCGGTCGTGGGTGTTCGTCATCACGTAGCCGAGCTTGTGCAGGCCGAGCAGGCCCGCGCGGGCCTTGGTGAGGGGGCCGCCGTAGCGGGGGTGCTCGATCATCACCATGGCGTCGAAGTGGTCGCCGGCGGGGACGACGACGAGGCCCTCGCGGTCGCGGGGGTCGAGCTTCGGCACGATGCGCAGGCGCAGCAGCTCCCGGACGTCGCCGAACAGCTCCATCTCACCGACGGCGAGGAACGCGCGGTCGCCGACCTCGCGGACCCACTCGTCCACCACCTTCGGCCACGCCGAGCGCGGCTCGCGGGCGCAGCGCTCCAGCACCGTCCAGCTGGAGGCGCGCGCCTCCGACCGGCCCACGGGCAGCACCACCTCGGAGGTGCCGGGATCGAACCAGGCGCTGGGCGCCAGGGCGGGCAGCACGTCGCGGATGAGCGCGTGCACGTCCGCCGCCGCGTCCAACGGTTCCATGGGGCTCATCCTCCCTCAGCCTTCGGCGGATCACGTCGTACACCACCTTCTCAGAGTTGGGCCCGGTTGTGCGATGCATCCCGATCCCCGCCTCGCACTCGCTGATCAGGAGTTGCTCAAGTACGGTGCCTACATGCGCGAACTCGTTTACCCACCGGTCATCAAGACGGCTCTCGGCGTGTTCAAGGCCCTGAACATCAGAGTCCGTCTGGAGGGGACCGACCAGATCCCCAGCACCGGTGGGGCGGTGCTCGTCAGCAACCACGTCAGCTACCTCGACTTCATCTTCGCCGGCCTCGCCGCCCACCCCAAGGGCCGGCTGGTGCGGTTCATGGCGAAGAAGGAGATCTTCGACAACCGGATCGCCGGGCCGCTGATGCGCGGCATGCACCACATCCCGGTCGACCGCAACGCGGGCGCCTCCTCGTACGCGGCGGCGCTCAAGGCCCTGCGGAGCGGCGAGATCGTCGGGGTGTTCGCCGAGGCGACCATCAGCCGCTCGTTCACGGTGAAGGACATCAAGAGCGGCGCGGTGCGGATGGCGGTGGCGTCCAAGACCCCGCTCATCCCGGTCGCGCTCTGGGGCCCGCAGCGGATGTGGACCAAGGGCCGCAAGCGCCGGCTCCTCCAGCGCAACGTGCCGGTGACGATCCTCGTCGGCGAGCCGATGTACCCCAAGCGCGGCGACGACTACGAGCAGGTCACCCGGGATCTGCAGGCCCGGATGTCGGAGCTGCTGGAGCGGGCGCAGCGCGAGTACCCCGAGGTCCCGGGCTCGGACGAGACGTGGTGGCAGCCCGCCTACCTCGGCGGCACGGCGCCGACTCCGGAGGAGGCCGAGAAGCTCGACCTGGAGGAGGCCGAGGCGCGCAAGGCCGCCCGCGCGGAGCGCGAGGCCAAGGAGGGCGGCGACTCCTGAACCGCGCCGGTTCCTGACGTACGTCGACGCGGCGCGCCCGGCTAAATCGGTGGACGCGGCGCGCCGCCGGGCGTGATCATCGTTGCCATGACCATGTCGCAGGAGAGGCCGCAGGAGGTCCTGCATCTGATCGAGCCGCTGGAGGGCGCCGACGCGCCGGAGCCCGCGCTGCCCGTGGTCTTCAACCTGTCCGACAACAACTCGCCCGCCGACGTGATGGACGTGCTGTCGCTGCGCCCGTTCGCGTCCGGGGAGCAGCCGTGGTCGCGCTCGACGCGGCTGGAGAACGTCCGCGCGGAGGCGCCGCTGCGCCCGGACGACGCCAGGCTCGTGCGGGTCGCGCACGAGAAGGGCAAGGAGTCGGTGCTCGCCGAGGGCGACGGCTGGACGCTGCTCACCAACCGGTGGAAGAGCGGCGTCGCCTACGTCGCGGTGTCCGCCGTGACCGACGAGCTCGCCGAGACCGTCCTCGAGGCGTCGGTGAAGGACGCGACCGAGCCGCCGAAGGTCGACGAGACCAGCGTCGAGATGGGCTTCTGGCACATGGGGGCGCACGGCCCCGTGCGCAGCGAGCGCGCCATCACCGCCGACGCGTGGGAGGACATCCGGCGCAACTACACCGCGCCGGTCGCCGAGGCGCTCGACTCGGTGATGAAGCTCACCCGCGAGGAGGTCTCCGGACGGCTGCTGCTCCTGCACGGCCCGCCCGGCACCGGCAAGACCACCGCGCTGCGCGCCCTCGCCCGCGCCTGGAACGGCTGGTGCCAGTCCGACTGCGTCCTCGACCCCGAGGCGCTGTTCGGCACGCCCAGCTACCTGATGGAGGTCGCGGTCGGCGACGACGAGGACGAGAACCGCCGCTGGCGGCTGCTCATCCTGGAGGACTGCGACGAGCTGATCCGCGGCGAGGCCAAGCAGTCGACGGGCCAGGGCCTGTCGCGGCTGCTGAACCTCACCGACGGCATGCTCGGCCAGGGCCGGGACGTGCTGGTGGCCATCACCACCAACGAGGATCTCGCCATGCTGCACCCGGCGGTGGTCCGTCCCGGCCGCTGCCTCGCGCAGATCGAGGTGGGCCGGCTCACCCGCGCGGAGTCGCTCTCCTGGCTGGACGGCTCGGACGTCCCCGCCGCGGAGATCGGCGCCGACGGCGCGACGCTCGCGGAGCTCGCCGCGCTCCGCAAGGGCGAGAAGCGCCCCGAGGGTCAGGACGCTCCCGCCACCGACACGGGCTTCTACCTCTAGGCCGCCGTCCGGTCAGGCCGCCTTCCGAAGGGCCTGGTCGATGTCGGCCCAGAGGTCGCCCGGGTGTTCGAGGCCGATCGAGAGGCGCACCGTTCCCTCGCCGATGCCGGCCGCGGCGAGGGACGCGGCGTCGAGCTGCCGGTGCGACGTGCTGGCCGGGTGCATGACCAGGGTCGCGATGTCGCCGAGCGACGGCCCGAGCGAGACGAGCTCGACGGCCTCGGAGAACGTCCGGCCCGCGTCCCGGCCGCCGTGCAGCTCGAACGCGAGGACGCCGCCGGCGCCGTCCGGCAGCAGCCGCCGGGCGATGTCGTGCTGCGGGTGGTCCTCCAGCCCCGGGTAGTGGACGCGGGCGACGGACGGGTGGGCGGCCAGGCGCCGGGCGAGGTCGAGGGCGGACGCGCTCTGCCTGGCGACGCGCAGCGGCATCGTGGCGAGGCCCCGGACGGTCAGCCAGGAGGCGAACGGGTCGGGAGTGGAGCCCAGCTCGACGGCGTGCTCCCAGACGCGCTGGTGGACGGCCTTGTCCGCGAAGACGGCGGCGCCGCCGATGGTGTCGCCGTGGCCGCCGAGGTACTTCGTGGTCGAGTGGACGACGATGTCGACCCCGTGCTCGATGGGCCTGCACAGGAGCGGGACGAAGGTGTTGTCGACGACGGTCAGCACGCCCGTCCCGCGGACGGCCTCGGTGAACGCGGGCAGGTCCGTCACGTGGGTGGTGGGGTTGGCGACCGTCTCCAGGTAGAGGATCCTCGTCGTGTCGCGCAAGGCGTCGCGCACCTCGGCCGGGTCATCGCCGGAGACGAACGTCACCTCGACGCCCCACCGCGCGGCGAGGTCCTGGAGCAGCGCGTGGGTTCCGCCGTAGAGGGCGGCCTGCGCGATGACGTGGTCGCCGCTGCGCAGCAGCCCCATCAGGACGGCGTTGACCGCGCCCATTCCGGACGCGGTGGCGAGCGTGCCCGATCCGCCTTCCAACTCGGTGAGGGCGTGTTCCAGCGCGCGGACGGTCGGGTTGCCCATGCGGGCGTAGAAGAACGCCTCGTCCGGGCCCTCGAACGCGGTCGCCAGCTCGTCGGAGGCGTCGAAGGAGAACAGGTGGCCCTGGTAGAGCGGCACGCCGAGCGGGCGGCTGCCCTCGGGGACGATCACGGGCGGGTGGACGGCTCGGGTCTGCGGATGGTGTCCGGTCATGTCCTCAAGCCTGCGCCGGGATCGGCGCGGCGGAAACGGCCAATCGCGACCAGTGGCCCGGACCGCGCCCCCGTTCCGAGCTCCCCGATCACGCTCGCACGGAGCCGGACCACCGGCCCGGCCGAAGGCGCCGCGTCCCTCGCCGGCCGGTACGGTCCCGCCACCGGCCCGCCCACCCCGCGAGGGCGGACCGGTGGTCGGGGTCGTCCGGACGGGGAGCCGAGCCCCTCGGCCGGAGACCCGATCATCACCCGGCGGGGCCCCCTCCCACCATCCGTGGGATCACCGGTATTCCGGGGCCGGAACCCGTACCCGCCGCCCGCGCACTACGGGGTCGCCCGGGCGAACAGCCGCCGGTACACCTGCCGCAGACCGTGGAGATCACTGACAGGCCCCGCGAACGCGAGCCGCACGTCGACCGGCCCCCGCGCACTCGGCGGCGCGTCCGGCGGCGCCGCGCAGCGCAGCCACATGCCGTACCGGTCGAGCCCGAGCGGCCGGACCGGCCCGGACGGGGCCGACTCCGGCAGCAGCCGCGGCAGCTCGGCCCGGTGGGCGGAGTCCAGGTGCGTCAGTATGCCCGCCTCGACGGCGACGAACGGGTCCGGCGCGGCGGCCGCGTACTCCTCGGGCTCAAGGAGCGCACTCCCCCACGCGTCGGCGACCTCGACCTGGGCGACCTCCAGGGCGAGGACCGTCCACTCGCGCCGGCCGCCCCGCTCGGCGCCGAGGTCGAGCAGTTCGGGACGCGGATGCGCGTGCGAGAGGCGCAGCGCGGCGGCGCGCAGTTCGCCGCCGGGGACCTCGGTCAGCCAGCCGTGCAGCCAGGCCCGGCCCCGGACGCGGTCCGGCAGCGGCACCGGCGCGACGTCGGAGATCCGCAGCGTGGCGGGCACGTCGTCCTCGCCCGCCAGGGCCGCGAGGACCGGCGCGTCCGCCCGGACGAGAAGCAGCGGCCTGCCGTCCCGGTCGGTCGTGTGCGCCGGGACGGGCGCGCTGGGAACGCCCGGTGCGATGAGCACGCCGTCCGCGAGGCCGTAGGCGAGGGTCCGCGCGCGCTCCGCCGCCGTCGGGCCCTGCGTGCTCTGCATGGACTGGCTGGTCTGCGTGGACTCCGCTCGCGGCACCGTGTCTCCTTGACGTTGAAGTTAGGCTTGCCTAACTTAGGCTTACCTAACCATCAAGGAGCGTGATGAACAACCCCCGTCCCAAGGTGCGGCTCTCGCGGGCCCTCGGCATCCCGCTGACGCCGAAGAGCGTGAAGTACTTCGAGGCCCGCCCCTACCCGCCCGGCGTGCACGGCCGCGCCCGCAAGCAGGAGAGCGACTACAAGGTCCGGCTCCGCGAGAAGCAGCGGCTCCGCGCGCAGTACGACATCCGCGAGGCGCAGCTCCGCAACGCCTTCGACAAGGCCGCCCGGACGGGCGGCAAGACCGGCGAGGCGCTCCTCGCCGACCTCGAACGCCGGCTGGACGCGCTCGTCCTGCGCGCCGGCTTCGCCCGGACGATCTACCAGGCCCGCCAGTTCGTCGTGCACCGCCACGTGCTGGTGAACGGGCGCCGCGTGGACCGCCCGTCCTACCGGCTGCGGCCCGGCGACGTCATCACGGTCGCCGAGCGGAGCCGCGCGATGGCGCCCTTCCAGGTCGCGGCGGCCGGCGGGCACGCCGCCGAGGTCCCGCCCTACCTGGAGGTCCGGCACGACGCGCTCGCCGCCCGGCTCGTCCGGCTGCCCGAGCGCGCCGAGATCCCCGTCATCTGCGACGAGCAGCTCGTCGTCGAGCACTACTCCCGCTAGCGCAGGTCGCCGAGTTCCTCGCGGGCGGTCGTGCGCAGTACGCGCAGGGCGTCCACGAGGACGCGGCGCTGCTCCTCGGCGAGCGGGCCCGCGAAGTGCCGGCGGAGCGTCTCGGCGTGCACGCCAAGGGCCTCGTCCAGCTTCGCCCGCCCGGCAGGGGTGAGGCCCACCAGCTGGCGGCGCCGGTCGCCGGGCGCCGGCTCGCGTCGGACGAGCCCGGCCGCCTCCATCCGGTCGATGATGCGGGTCATGCCGCCGCTGGTCAGGATCAGCTCGCCGGCCAGCCCGCCCATCGACACCGCGCCGTCCTCGCCCGCGCAGTCCCCGCCCGCGCCGGACAGCCGCAGCAGCACCTCGAAGACCGCGTGCCGGATGCCGCAGCGTCGCTCCAGCTCGCGGCCCGCGATCCGCTCCAGCACCGACGCCGCGCCCAGCAGCGCGCCGAACTCGTACACCAGCTCGTCCGGGACGGTCGTGCCCGGTCCGTCGTGCTCCGTCACGGTCGCCATGATTCCCCCGCCTCGCTCCCGCGGCCCCGTCATCCGCGGAACACCGTCATCGGCATAACGCGCGAGCGCCCCGCACGGCTTCCGTGCGGGGCGCCCCTGGGCGCACTGGTCGGACTCAGTTCTTCGGCTTGTCGCTCTTCTCCGCCTTCGGCGACTTCGACGCGCCGCCGCCCGGGACGGCCGGCAGCTGGTTCTGCTGCTGGTTCTTGTTCTCGTCGTTGACGCCCGACGGGTACTGCCGGGTGATCCGCCAGTTCCCGTCGATCTTGGCGAGGGCGAGCCGGAGCAGCGTCGCGGGCTGGTTGACCGCGCCGTCCTTGGTCTTCAGCGAGACGTCCATCATGATCACCGCCGTGGCGAACCGCTCGTCGACGCTGCCCACGAAGACCTGGTTGGTCTTGGAGGTCAGCACCACCGAGGGGTCGGCCTGGAAGGCGCCGGCCACGGTCGGCACCGTGTTCTTCTTGTACTCCTCCAGCAGGTCGCCGGCCAGCAGCTTCTGCGCCTTGGCGGTCATCGCCTGGTAGTTGGAGGCGTTGTAGTTGTAGGCGACGTCGCCGTAGGCGGAGGCGACCTTGCCCACGGCCTCCCTGTCGTCCTGCTTGGAGGACAGGGAACTGGCGCTCGTCCACTGCCAGATCGCCAGGCTCGCCAGCAGCGCGACCACGACGACCACCACGACCGCCTGCACCATGCCGAGGCCGAAGACCCCCGGCCGGTCCTCCGCGGACGCGGCGGAGCGCGGGCGGGCGGGGGCCTTCTTCGGCGCCTCCTCCTCCTCAGCCTCGTCCTCCGGAGGTTCGAGGCGGCTCGGACGCGGCTTGGGCTTGGCGGCGGGCTTGGCAGGTGCCTCGGCAGGGGCTTCGGCAGCGGCCCTGGCCGCCGGCTTGGCCGCCTTGGCCGGACGGGCCGGGGCCTCGCCCTCCGCCTCCTCGTCCTCGGCGTCGAGGGCCTCGAGGACCTCGTCGAGGTCCTCGTCGTCGATGACCTCGATGACCCGCACCCGGCGCTTGCGCCTGGCGGCGGGCTTCGCCGCCGGCTCCGCGGCCTCCGGCCCGGCGGCGCCGCTCTCGGCGGCCGCCGTCCCGCGGGCCTCGGTCTCCTCGCGCGCCTCCTCGGCCGGGACCGCCTCGACCTCGTCGGCCCCGCCCTTTGTGGTCTTGGCTGTCACTTCGGATACTCCTCGGGGTCGGGATCAGTCCTTGCGCCGACGTAGTCGGGAAAGCCGGGACACCACGGGCACGGAGCCCATCATGACCCTGATCAGCACCAGCAGGGCGATGATCGGCGGAACGTACACCAGCCAGATCGGCGGTCCGCCCGAGGAGTCGCTGTTGTTCGCGGCCTTCCTCGCCTGCAGGTCCTTCTTCTCGTCGAGCGCGGGATCGTGGGTGGGGATCGTCTGGCCCGGGTCCTTGGCCTTGTAGGGCTTCTGCTTGGTCACCGCCGGGGTGCGGCCGCCGGGGCAGGTCGGGACCTGGTTCACCCGGGGCTGCGGGAGCGGGTACTTGTACTCCAGCGTGGCGGGCCGCTTCGTCGTGACCTGGAAGACGACGTTCAGGACGGGCTTGCCCTGGTCGATCCCGATCACGTTGTCCAGGACGACCTTCAGCCGCGGCGCCACCGCGAGCGTCTGGCGAAGGTCGCTCAGGTAGTTGGGATCGTAGGTGCCGATGCCCAGGTTGCCGACCATGTCCACGGCGCAGCCGAAGTCGGGCTCGGTCTTGTCGAGCAGGTCGTTGACCGTGGCGAGCAGCCCTGGGCCCCGGTCGCGCAGCTCGGCGATCTGGCCCCGCACCTGGCTGAGCGCGGCGGTGAGCGCGGCCAGGTTGTCGATGCCCGAGCCGAGGGAACCGCGGTTCTCGTTCAGCACGTGGGTGATGCGGCCGAGGTCGTTGGTCAGCCCGTCCAGCAGCTCGGTGTTCTGCGCGAACGTCTGGGTGAGGTCGTCGCCGCCGTTGATGATCTGGCGGAGCGAGTCCTCGCGTCCGGCCCAGCCGGCGGCCAGCTCCTGGGTGAGCACCTTGGCGTCGTCGGGGTTGATCGCCTTCAGGGTGTCGATCACGGCGCCGAACAGGTCGCCGTACTTCGGCGGGACCTTCGTCTGCGACACCGGGATGACGGTGCCCGGCTTCATCGGCGGGGCGTCGGCCTTGCCGGGGCCCGGGGTCAGCTCCACCACCGGCTCGCCCACCGCGGACTTGCGGGCCGCGGCGGCGGTGACCCCCTGCGGGATCTTGACGCCGCGCTCCATGTCCAGCCGGACGACGACCTTGTCCTTCGCCAGCCGCACGGAGTCGATCTTGCCGACCCGCAGGCCGAGGTAGTCGACCTCGAAGTTCGGGTGCAGGCCCGGCGAGGACTCGAACTCCACGGTGATGTGGTAGGGCCGGTCGATGAAGTCGAACCGGACGACGTTGTTGAACGCCCACACGACCATCACCGCGGCGAGCACGCCGAACGCCGCCAGGTTGATCGTCAGCCGTCTGTTCATCCGCGCGGCTCCAGGATCTTGTCGAGGTCCGGCAGGGCGCCCTGGAGCTGCTTCGGGATCTCGGGCGTGCGGGCGGTCTTCTGCTTCTTCGGGCTCGGGCTCTGCCCCTGGAAGATCGGCCTGCCGTCCGGCCAGGTGATCCGCAGGAGCGGGTAGAGCAGCAGCTGGCCGTCGTAGGTCGCCTTCGGGAGCTTGTCGCTGAACTCGACCAGGCCGTCCACCAGCGCCGTGAGCCGCTTGCGGTTGCTGCCGAGCTGCTCCAGGACCGGGTCGAGGTCGGCCAGCAGCGCACGGAACCGCAGGATGCGGCCCTCCAGCACCTTGTCGTTCAGCTCGCGGGCCATCGTGGTGAGCTTGTCGACCATGTCAATGATCTTGTGCTTGTCCCGGTTCAGCATCCGGGTGGTGCGCTCGAGCTGCGCGGGGGTCTCGCCCAGGGCGTCGCTGCCGTTGGCGAGGGACCGGCCGAGCCGGGCGAACCGGTCCACCGACTCGCCGAGCTCGCGGCGCTGCTCGGCGAACATCCTGAGCAGCTCGCTCGCCTGCGCGATCGTCTTGTTCAGCTTCTGCCCGTTGCCGTCCAGGGCGGTGGCGCCCGCGTTCACGACGGTCGCGACGTCGTCCCCGGCGAGGGCCTGGATCAGCGGCCCGGCCTGCCCGACGACCTGCTCGAACGCCGGCTGGACGCTGGTGTCGGTGATCACCGCGCCGGTGGCGAGGAAGGGGCCGCGGTCCATGCTCGCGCCGGGCGGCATCTGCAGGTCCACGTAGTTCTCGCCGAGCAGCGAGGTCACCTTGATCTCCGCCCGGGTGCCCTGCGGGATCTTGACGTCGTCCTTGATGGACAGCGTCGCCTTCGACTTGTACCCGGCGAGCTCGACCTTCGTGACGGTGCCGATCGTGATGTCGGACATCTTCACGCTGTGCCCCGCGACGAGGCCCTGCGCGTCGTCGAACGTGGCGGTCAGCGTCAGGCCGCCCTTCGGCGCCCCCGCCGTCTTGTAGGAGCAGCCGGAGACGGCCAGGGCCGCGGCCACGACGAGCACCAGCAGCAGCCTGCCGCCGGCGGACGCGCGGCGCCGCGCGGTGTTGACGGACGCGCGCCGCGCGGTGTTGACGGGCCTGCCCATCAGTTGCCTCCGTTCTGCCAGGGACAGTTGGAGTTGGGTGCGGGCAGCGGGCATCCGACCTCGTCGGAGTTCATCAGCCCCTTGAGCCAGGTCCGCAGGAACGCGTCCGTGGCGAACCGGATCTGCAGCGACTTGTTCTTCGGGTTGTAGCCGTTGATGAGCGCGCCGCTGATTCCGGGCAGCACGCGGATGAGCTGGGCCAGCTGCTTGGCGTTGCCCTTGAGGATCAGAGCCGTCCGGGTGAGGACCGCCAGGTCGTACGGCAGGTTCCCCTTGTACTTCTGCAGCAGCTTGTCGCCGTTCTTCGCCAGCTCCAGGATGCCGCCGATCAGCTGCTGGAGCTCGCCGCGCTCGGAGCTCAGCACCTGGCTCGCGGTGCCGAAGTCGCGGATCATCGTGCCGAGGATCTGCTCGCGCCCGCGCACCACCCCGGCCAGCCGGTCGAGGTTCCGTGCGACCTCGATGAGCTCCTTGTCCTGACCTGCGACGTTCTCGACGAGCCGGGCGCTCTGCTCCAGGGTGGCGTTGAACTCCCCGCCGTTGCCCTTCACCGTGTCGGCGGCCGTGCCGAGCGCGCTCTGCATCTTCGTCGGGTCGAGCGCGTTGGCCAGGTTGGTGAAGGAGCTGAGCGCGTCGTCCACCTCGACGGGCACGTGGGTGCGCTCGATCGGGATGACGTTCGAGGTCTCCTTCGGCTGCCCCGGCTTCCACGCCGGGTGCAGGACGAGGTTGCGCTCGCCGATCAGGTTCAGCGGGACGATCGAGGCCTGCACCCCCTCCGGCAGCGGCACGTTCCGCCGCAGGTGGAACGTGACCTTGACCCGGTCGCCCTGGTTCTCGACCTTGTCGACGAGCCCCACGTCGGCGCCCATCACCTTGACCTTCGACTCCTCGTAGAAGGAGCGGGCCTTCGGGACGTAGACGACCATGGTGCGGTCGCCGCTCGCGGACGGGGCGAGCGAGCAGCCGCCGAGCGAGGCGGTCATGGCGAGGCCGAGCGCGACGGCGACGCCTCTCACCCGGCCTCTCCTCCCGCCGCTGACCGAGCCCGCGGGGGGCCGTCCCCCCGTGCCGACGCCGCTCATCAGTTGCCTCCCTGCGGTCGCCGCGACGAGATGGGACCGGGCGGCTGCAGCGGGCCGAGCCCGGTGAGCAGGCCCTCGATGTACTGGCCGTTGCCCCTGAGGTTGGCGACCTGCTGGAACGTCGGGCCGAGCAGCGAGAAGTCGGTGTTCAGCGCGTCCATGTTGGGCGCGAGCCGCGTCGTCAGCAGGTGCAGGTTGGACAGCAGGCCGTCGAGCTCCTTCTGGTTCCTGGAGATCACGTTGGACAGCGTCCGGACGGTCCGGTTGCCCTGCCCGATCGCCGCGGCCAGCTCGTTGCGGCGGCGGACGAGCGACTGCAGCAGCACCTGGCTGGCGTCGATGATCTGCCGCAGCTCCTGGTCCTTGCCCGCCAGCGTGCCGGTGATCGTCTTGCTGTTCTCGATCAGCCGCTGGATCTGCGGGTAGGAGTCGTTCAGCGTCCGGGACACCTCCTGGATGTTGACCAGGATGCGGCGCAGCTTCACCGCGCCCGGCGACTTGATCTTGTTGACCTCGGTGAGCAGCTTGTCGACGCTGCGCTGGTCGAGCTTGCCGACGATGTTCTGCGCGCCCTCCAGGGCGTCCGGCACGGTGAACGGGACGCTGGTGCGCGACAGCGGGACCCGCCGCCGCGACTCCGGCACGTCCGCCATGTAGGGCTTGGAGACCGGGCCGGAGAGCCGCAGGTACCGGCCGCCGAGGAGCGTCGTCGTCTGGATCTCGGCCCTGGTCTTCGGGCCGAGGTCGATGCCGGCGTTCACGTGCCACCTGACGATGACCCTGCCGTGGGCGAAGTCGGGCTCCACGGAGGTGATCCGGCCGGACTTCACCCCGGCGACCCGCACGTCCTGGCCCTTCTTCAGCCCGGCGGTGTCGCTGAACTCCCCGCTCATCGTGTAGCCGCGGTCGAGCAGGTGCAGCTGGCCGATGGCGAACGCGAACACGCAGCCCGCGCCGAGCGCGGCCAGGGTGACGATGGCGACGACCTTCTGGTTGACGTCGCGCAGCGACTTCAGCGCCATCAGCCGCCACCTCCCATGAGCATCTTCTTGAGCTTGGTGAGGTCGTCCTTGCTGGGCTGGCCCGCGCCGGGCGATCTCGGAAGCTCCATCGGGAACGGGCAGGGGCCCTGCACGAGGTTCAGGCAGAGCGCGTTGGTACGCAGGTAGTGGCCGCCGTTCGCGGAGGCGAACAGCTGCCGGAGCGTCAGCGGGAGCTGCTGCACCATCTTCTCCAGCTGGTCGACGTTCAGCCGGAACGTCTCGCTGAACCTGCCGAGGTTGGTGATGATGCGGGCGAGCTGCGCGTCGTTGCCGCCGAGCACCTGGTTGAGGTTGGTGGTGACGCCGGAGATCTCCACGACCGCGTTCTCCAGCAGCCGCCGGTTGTTCGCGAAGACCCTGGTCAGCGACTCCAGGTTGTCGACGCTCGCGGCGATCTGCCGGTCCCGGGTGGCGATCGCGTCGCTCACCGTCTCGTAGTCGTCGATCATCCCCTTGATCGTCTTCTTCCGGGCCGCGAACGTCTGGAGCAGCAGGTCCAGGTTCTGGGTCAGCAGCGAGATGCTCTGCTCGTTGCCGTCCAGCGCCTGGGAGAAGGCGAAGAGGATCTTGTTGAGCTGGTTCGGGTCCAGGTTGCGGGTGAGCGGGCCGAGGCTGTTGACGATGTCGCCGAGGTCCACCACCGACCTGGTGTGCGGGACGCGGTCGCCGTTGCCCAGCTTGGCCTGGCTCGACCCGGGCTCCAGGTAGACGACCCGCTGGCCCATCACGTTGCGCCAGCGGATCGCGGCGGTGGAGTCGGCGGGCAGCCGGACCTCCTTGTCGACGGCCATCTTGACCACGGCCTTGCCGCGCACGACCTTGATGCTCTCGACCTGGCCGACGGGCGTGCCCGCGACCTTCACGGCGTCGCCCTCCAGCAGGCCGGTGACGTCGTCGAACGTGGCGGACAGCCGGTAGCGGGACTTGAAGCTCGTGCCGAGGATCTGCTGGCCGATGTAGAAGGTGAGCAGCCCGGTCAGCACCACGAACACCCCGAACTTCAGGATCGTGGTGTACTCGGGCCCGCGCGCGGCCTTGCCGCGCATCCGCGGGCTCACGGCCGCGCCCCCGTCGCCGCGCCGCCCTGCCCGCCGCCCGCGCCGGGCAGCGGCACGTCGAACGCCGTCGCCTTCGGCGAGGCCGGGCAGACGTCGATGATGATCTGGCAGATGTCCAGCGGGAGGTCGTTGCGCGCCTGGGCGATCAGCGTGCCCTCCGGGCCGGGGATGCGGATGATCTGCGCCAGCAGGCCGAAGAACCCGGTCAGGCTGTCGATCATGACCGGAACGTTGCGGCGCTGCTCGTTGAACACGTGCACGACCTGGCCGCCCGAGTCGATGATCTTGCCGAGGTTGCGGCCGTGCTGCTCCAGGTTCGTGCCGACCGTCTGGCCGAGCCTGGCCGACTGGTCCAGCAGCTGGGTGACCTTGTCGGGACGCTCGTTGATGACCCGGGCCAGCTGGTTGAAGTCCCCGGCGAACCTGGTGATCGTGTCGCCGCGCGCCGCGAACGTGCCGGACAGGCCGTTGATGTCGTTCAGCAGCGACTGGATGGCGGCCCGGTCCTTGTAGGTCGCGTCGACGACGATCGCGCCGTTGTCGATCGTCCGGCGGAGCGCGGGCCCCTGCCCGGAGAGCCCGGCGCCGAACGTGTGCAGGATCGTCGCCACGTCGTCGGGGTTGATCGCCCGTGTGAGCCGGTAGGTGGGCCAGGCCGTGTCCGACAGCTCCTGCGGGTCGTTGGTCTTCGCGATCCGGCCGCCGTCCTTCAGGTAGGGGCCGCTCAGCTCGTGCGCGCCGAGGTCGAGGGCGAGGTCCTTCGGGCCGAACACCGAGACCGGCTCGACGGTCGCGACCGCCGTGTCGGCGATCTTTATGCCCTTGTCGACCCGGAGCCGGACGGTGACCTTGCCGTTGCCGTCGAGCTCGATGCGGTCGACGGCGCCGACCGCGATCCCGCGGACCTTCACATCGGACTTGCCGGGGTCGAGCCCCTGCCCGGCGCGGTCGAACGTCGCCTCGTAGTAGGTGGAGCCCGCGTGGGACGGCGTGGAGCCGACCGCGACGAACGCCGCGGCCGCCGCGATGACGCCGGCGCCGACCAGTCCGAAAGCCGTCCGGGAGCGGCTGGAGAGTGATTCGTCGCTCATCCGGTCAGCCTCACCGTGCCGCCGTTGCCCCAGAAGATGTACGACAGGACCAGGTTCATCAGGATCATCAGGATGGTCGACTCCCGGATGGCGCGGCCGGCGGCGACGCCGACGCCGACCGGGCCGCCCGCCGCGTAGTAGCCGCGGTAGCAGTGGATGAACATGATGATGAAGGCGAACACCGCGACCTTGATGACGCTGTAGAACACGTCGATCGGCGGCAGGTAGAGGTGGAAGTAGTAGTCGTAGATGCCGGGTGACAGGCCGAAGTACTGGATCGTGATGAACCTCGTGGCGAAGAACGCCATGAAGAGCGAGACCAGGTACAGCGGCACCAGCGCGATCACGCCGGCCGCGACCCTGGTGCACACCAGGTAGGCCAGCGAGTTGATGCCCATGACCTCCAGCGCGTCGATCTCCTCGGAGATCCGCATCGCGCCGATCTCGGCGGTGAACCCGGTGCCGACCTGCGCGACCAGCGCGACGCCCGCGATGATCGGGGTGACCTCGCGGACGTTGGAGTAGCTCGCGACCAGGCCGGTGAAGGCCTCGGCGCCGATGCGCTCCAGGCCCGGGTAGCCCTGCAGGCCGACCATCGCGCCGGTGGCGAGCGACATCGTCGCGATCACGAAGATCATGCCGCCGCCGATGACGAGCGCGCCGACGCCGACGGTGATGTCGCTGACCTGCTTGGCGAGGGTCTTGCCGTACTTGCGGCGGATGATGATGTCGAAGAACAGGTGGTACAGGACCCTGCCGAGGAAGACCGGCAGGTCGGCCGACGCGGCGAGGCCCGCGGTGCGGCCCCTGACGGCGCGGCCCAGCTTGCGGACGGGGGATATGGCGACCATCAGAACCTCGGGGGGAAGAGGACCTGGTAGATCATGGTGAGGATGTAGTTCGTCGCGAACACCACGATCGAGGTGACGACCACCGCCTTGTTGACCGCGCGGCCCACACCGACGGGCCCGAAGTCGCAGTTCATGCCCATGTAGCAGGCGACGGCGGCGGCGATGAACCCGAACACCCACGCCTTGAACAGGGTGATCATCAGGTCCGAGAACTGCAGCAGGGTCGTGGCTCCGTCGAAGAACGCGCCGGGGCTGACGCCCTGCTGGATGACGTTGAAGTAGTAGCCGCCGACGATGCCCGCCAGGATCACCACCGAGCACAGCAGCCCGGACACCATGCTCGCCGCCCACAGCCTGGGGGTGACCAGGCGGTGGATCGGGTTGATGCCCATGACCTCCATCGCCGCGAGTTCGTCGCGGATGTTGCGGGCGCCCATGTCGGCGGTGATGGCCGACCCGCCCACCCCGGAGACCAGCAGCGCGGCGGCCAGCGGCGCCACCTGCTGGATCATCGCCGCGGTGAGCAGCGCCCCGGTGCCCGACTGGGCGCCGAGCTGCCGGGCGATGTCGCCCACCTGCAGGGAGATCGTCGCGCCCAGCGGGACCGCGATGAGCATCACGGGAACGCTGGTGACGCGCGCGAGGAACCAGCACTGCTCGACGAACTCGCCCCACCACTGGCGCAGGTCCCAGGTGCGGCGCAGCCCTTCGAGAAGGGTCACGCACAGCAGTCCGGTCTCGTCGAGCGCTCGCCCGACGCGTCTGCGTGCCAGGTCCGGGGCCTTGTTCAGGCTCAGGGCCATCAGCCGGTGCCCTCCCCCGGGGCGGGGATGCGAAGGGTCACTCCAGCCTCCTTTGTGCTCGGACGTCGGCGCCCATCCGAAACACCGGATCCTGCCGTGCCACGGCGGCGCCCTCGTCTGTTCTGTCGTGCGCGCCACAGCGGTCTCGGCCGAGACCGGTTACCACACGCGGATCCGCGCACCGTCAAGAGCACACGGGCACCGCCTGTGATTTGAGGCACTCTATTGGAAGAAGGTCTAAGAAGCGAGTACTTACATCTGGTTTTGTCCGAAGCTACGATCAGCCGGTGCAGACCGAGGCGCGACGAGGCGTAGAAGAAGAGATGAACGACCGCGTGGACCCCCTGGTCATGGGCGTCCGCGACCGCTGGGAGGACCAGGGGCTGCTCGGCGATCCGTGGCCGTTCCTGGCGATCTGCTCGGTCGGGCGGCTCAACCAGTTGCTCAAGAAGGCGCTGGACGTCGAGCTGAAGCGGCTGGATCTCACCCAGACCGGATACTTCCTGCTGACCACGCTCGCCCTCACCGTCCACGGGCGTGCCCGGCTGAGCACGCTCGGCCGGATCCTGATGATGCATCCGACGACGGTGAAGCTCACCGTGGACCAGCTGGAGGCGGTCGGGCTCGTCCGCCGCACCCCGCACCCCCGCGACCGGCGCGCCACGCTCGTCGAGGTCACCGAGGCGGGACGGGAGCGGGCCAACGAGGTGAGCCTGGCGCTGGAGGCGCCCGGCAGCGCCCTCGCGGCGTTCGACGGGATGCACCGCGAGCTGTTCGAGGCGCTGCAGCCGGCGCGTCTCGCCGCCGGCGACGTGGAGCTGCTCAACCCCGGCGGGGAACGCGGCCGTGGACGCCGGGCCGGGTGAACCGGGTATCGTCCGGCCTGCGTACTTGCTCGTCGATGGCACGTAGCGGCTCATCGACGACACGACACCCGGGCGATAAGGCGGTCTTCTCCTATGCCACAGAGTCACGGCACGCGCAGACGTCCCGCCGAGGAAGCCGGAGCCGCTCGCCGAGGCGCGGGGGGCCGCCGCTCCTCCAGGAAGGCCGGCACCAGGCGCGCCACCCGCGTGCCGGAGCCGCGCAGGGCCCCTGACGGCCGCGACGCGGCGGACCCCTACGGGCCGGACCCGTTCGGCCCGGACGAGCCCCGCGACCCGTACGGCAAGCCCGAGGCGCCCGGCGACGCCCCCGAAGGCGGCGGCCGCGTGCGCCGGGTGCTCACCAGCAACGTCACCATCACCATCGCGGCGATCGCCGCGCTCGGCACCGCGCTGACGGTGGTCGACCTCGGCAGCTTCGTCGACGACGCCAGCGAGCCGCCGAAGGCCGCGAGCGCGGGCCTGTCGACGAACGACATGCTCGCGAGGCTGACCTCGGCGTCCGACATGGACAAGGTCGCGGCCGACGCGGTCGCCGTCGCCAAGGAGCGCGCCTACAAGGAGCACCAGCGCGAGCTGAAGCGGCTCAAGGAGAAGGCCAAGCGGGACGCGGCGGCGCGGGCGAAGCTCAAGGCCCAGCAGGAGCGCGAGCGGCTCGCCAAGTCGAACCCGAGCGCCGGGCAGAACAAGGCGTACGGCAAGAAGATGAACGAGCTCAAGGGGTGGGGCCGCTGCTGGCCGTCCCTGCTGACGCTGTGGAACCACGAGAGCGGCTGGAACGAGCGCGCCGAGAACCCCTCCAGCGGCGCCTACGGCATCCCGCAGGCGCTGCCCGGCTCCAAGCTGGCCAGCGCGGGCGCAGACTGGCGCACCAGCTCCCCCACCCAGATCGCGTGGGGGCTCGGCTACATCAAGGCGCGCTACAAGGACCCGTGCGGCGCCTGGTCCTGGTGGCAGGCGCACCACTGGTACTGAGCGCGATAGGGCGGGCCGGCGTCCCCCGAACTGGCACCATGGAGGGCATGCGGACGAGCAGGGCGCGCCGCGCCGGCGACGAGCGCGCGAACGGCACGGGTGAGGGCGCCGGAGGCGAGGGCGGCGGGGGCCGCCAGTGGGCCCGGGCCGACGCGACCCGGCAGGCGCTGCTGACCGCGGCGCTCCAGGTCTTCGCCGACCGCGGCTACGCCGACGCGGGCATCGCCGAGATCGTCGAGCGCTCCGGCATCAGCGTCGGCAGCCTCTACCACCACTACGGCGGCAAGGCCGGGCTGTACGTGGCGCTGTGGGAGGACCTCACCGCCGAGCAGGAGGCGAGCGCCGCGCAGGCGGTGTCCGCCGCCCGCAAGGAGGGCGAGTCCGACCCGATCGCGCTGTTCATTGCGGGCGCCCGCGCCTATCTCCGGGTGTGCTGGGAGCGGCGCGAGGCGGCCCGGCTGTTCCTCGCCGGCGAGGGCCCGTCCGGGTCGTCGCTGATGCGCCGCAGCCGCGCCCAGCACTGGATCGCGCAGAACACCAAGCTGCTGCGCGGCCGGTCCGGCGACGCGCCCGCCGGACGGCCCGAGCAGGTGCTGAGCCTCGTGCTCACGACGGTGATCGGCGAGGCCGGGCGGGAGATCGCCACCGCCGAGAGCGAGGCGGAGGCCGCGGAGATCATCGACGAGGTCTGCCGCATCCTGATCCGCCTCGCCCGCTGACCCGCGCGTCGCTCCCGGGCGGGAGAATGCACGCATGACTCTTGGGACGATCGTGCTGACGGGTGCCGCCGGACGGGTCGGCACCGCGCTGCGGGCACCGCTGCGCGACGAGGCGGAGCGGCTCGTGCTGGCCGATCTCGCGCCGCTGCGCGCCGAGGCGCCGAACGAGGTCGCGCACCGGACCGACCTGTCGGACGCGGCGCGGATCGTCGAGGGCGCCGACGCGGTCGTCCACCTGGCCGGCGTCCCGGACGAGGCGCCGTTCCCCGATCTGGTCGAGGGCAACATCCTCGGCACCCACCGCGTGCTGGAGGCCGCCCGCGCCGCCGGGGTGCCGCGGGTCGTCCTCGCCAGCAGCAACCGGCTGACCGGCTGCTACCCGTCCACCGAGACCGTGTCGCCCGCCATGCCCCCGCGGCCCGACGGCCTGTACGGGGTCAGCAAGGCCGCGGTCGAGGCGCTCGGCCGGCTCTACGCCGACAAGTTCGGCATGGACGTGGTGTGCCTGCGCATCGGCAGCCTCGAACCGCGCCCGACGGAGCCGCGCCACCTCGCCACCTGGCTGAGCCACCGCGACTGCGCGGGGTTCGTCCTCGCGGCGCTGACCGTCCCGTCGCCGGGGTTCCTCGCCGCGTACGCGGTGTCGGCCAACGCGCGCCGGTTCTGGGAGCTCGACGAGCGGCTCGGCTACGTCCCGCAGGACGACGCCGCCTCCTACGGCGTGCCCGACACGTTCGTCGCGGACGGCGTCCCGCAGGGCGGCGACTTCGCGTCCGCCCAGTTCACGCTGCGGCACCTGGAGGGTTCGGCGGGACGTGCGTGACGTTCGGGTCACAGGGGGTGCGACGGACCGTTATCCTGACCTTCTGGTTACCGGTTCCTGACGGAAAGTCGAAGGGGTCCATGCCGACGTCGACCTGGTTCCGCCTCAACGTCGCCAAGCGCGAACGCGTCCTCGAAGTGGCGATGCGCGAGTTCGGGGAACACGGGTACTCGACCGGCAGCCTCAACACGATCGCGCGCGAGGCCGGCATCGCCAAGGGCTCGCTGTTCCAGTACTTCAGCGACAAGCTGGAGTTCTTCGCGTTCGTGTGCGACGAGGCGTCGCGCCGCATCCGCGAGGAGATGGAGCGCCGCATCGCGCGGATCGAGTTCGACCAGCCCTTCGACGAGTGGCTGGTCGACGTCCTGTGCGACTGGACCGAGTACATGGCCGACCACCCGCTGGAGCGCGGCGTCACCGCGGCCACGAACTTCGAGCTCGACAACAGCGTCCGGTCCGTCGTCCGCGACACCGCCAACCAGCACTACCTGCTCGTCATCCACCCGACGCTGGAGCTGTGGAAGGCGCAGGGCGCCATCCGCGAGGACGCCGACCTGGAGGTCCTCGCCACCTGGCTGATGACCATCCTGCCGTTCCTCGCGCTGGCCCCGTACTACGACGGCCTCGACCCGATCCACGACCTGCGCGGCCGCGCCCCCGCCGAGCAGCGCCCGGTGATCCGCCAGCTCGTCGCGGGCTTCAGCCCCATCTTCGCCCCCAGAAAGTGACCCGGGTCCTCCGGCTCAGGCCTCCAGGTCCGCCACCAACAGGTCCATACGGCGGGCCGCCATGCGGGCGGGGGGCGGGAGTTCGGCGGCGTCGGCGGCCGTCAGGACGCGCGGGTTCGCGAGCCGGCGGACGCGGCCGAGCCGCTCCACGCCGCCGCGCCCCTCGGCGAGCAGGTTGCGGACCCAGTCGGCGTCCCGCCCGTACGGCAGCCCGACGATGAGCCGGTCACCGCTGCGGAACGCGGTGACCGGCGTCCGGTACTCGCGGCCCGACCTGCGCCCGCGGTGGACGATCATCGCGAAGGGCGGGAGGTAGGGGGCGTAGACGCCCTGCACGCGGTTCGTGACGACCTTGTTGAACCGGGCGACCGATCTCGGCATCAGCGGTTTCACCATGCCTCCTCCCTAGCACGTCCTCAGCGGGTGAGGATGTACTCCTCCGGCTTCGCCTTGCGCGAGCCGGCCCAGAACTCGAACGTGTGGCCCGGCCAGAGGGTGCGGTTGACGCCCTGGTCGTCGAGGTACCAGCTGCTGCAGCCGCCCTCGTTCCAGACGGCGCGGCGCAGCCGCCGCTGCATGCGGTCGTTGAAGCGGCGCGCGGCGTCCGGCTTCGGCTCGATGGCGTCGGCGCCGGCCTCCTGCATCAGGCGCAGGCAGCTCAGCACGTGCTGGATCTGCACCTCGATCATGAAGACGACGGAGTTGTGGCCGAGCCCGGTGTTCGGGCCGAGCAGCATGAAGAAGTTCGGCATGCCGGGGATCGTGGTCCCGCGGTGCGCCTCGATGCCGTCCGCCCAGATCTCCTGGAGCTTGACGCCGTCCCGGCCGGTGACGCGCAGGTCGGTGAGGGCGTCGGTCACCTTGAAGCCGGTGCCGTAGATGATGCAGTCGACCTCGTACTCGCGGCCGTCCGCGGTGACGACCGAGTTCTCCCGCACCTCGGCGATCCCGGAGGTCTCCACCTCCACGTTGGGACGCGCGAGCGCCGGATAGTAGTCGTTGGACAGCAGGATCCGCTTGCAGCCGATCGTGTAGTCCGGCGTGACCTTCGCGCGCAGCTCCGGGTCGGAGACCTGGTTGGCGATGTGCCGGCGGGCGATCTTCTCCTGCGGGGTGGACAGCCGCGGGTCGATCGTGAAGCCGACCGCGCGGGCCTCCAGCGCCCAGTAGATGCCGCCGCGGAACGCGCGGGCGACGCCCGGCACCTTCCCGAACAGCGTGCGGACGGGCGCGGGGATGGGCACGTCCGGCTTCGGCTGGATCCACGGCGGCGTCCGCTGGAAGACGACGAGCTCGCTCGCCTGCTCGGCGACCTTCGGCACGAACTGGATCGCGGACGCGCCCGTCCCGACGACGGCGACGCGCTTGCCGGTGAGGTCGTAGGAGTGGTCCCACTCGGCGGAGTGGAACGCCGTCCCCTGGAACCGCTCGACGCCCGGCAGGTCGGGGTAGGACGGGACGTGCAGCGCGCCGATGCCGGACACGATGGCCTTCGGGGTGAGGACCGTCCCGTCGGCGAGCGCCACCTTCCAGCGGCGGGCGTCGTCGTCGTACTCCATGGAGTCGACCTCCGCGCCGAAGCGGATGTGCTCGCGCACCCGGTACTTGTCGGCGGTGCGCTCCATGTAGGCGCGGATCTCCGGCTGGGGCGCGAACATCCGCGTCCAGCCCGGGTTCAGCTCGAAGGAGAAGGAGTACATGTGCGACGGGACGTCGCACGCGCAGCCGGGGTAGGTGTTGTCGTGCCACGTCCCGCCCAGCGCCTCGCTCTTCTCCAGCACGACGAAGTCGTGGAAGCCGGACCGCTTGAGCCGGATCGCCATGCCGAGGCCGGCGAACCCTGAGCCGATGATGACGATCGCCGGGGCGCGCTCGCTCATGACCTCTCCTCTCGGATAACCTACTTCCGGTAAGTTACCGGGAGTAGGTTACTGACGGTAGGTCCAACAGAGGGGAATCTCCTGTGAGTGCCGCCACACCCCCTACCCGCAGGCGCCGCATGTCGCGCGCCGAGCGCGAGCAGCAGATGCTGGACGTGGCGGAGCGGGTGTTCGGCGAGCGCGGCTACCAGGCCGCCTCCATGGATGAGATCGCCGAGCGCTGCGGCGTCTCCAAGCCGATGCTCTACGAGTACTTCGGCTCGAAGGACGGCCTGCTCGTGGCGTGCGTGAGCCGCTCCAAGGCCGAGCTGTTCGAGGCCACCCAGAAGGCGATGGCGGGCGCCACCACCCCCGAGGACATCCTGTGGCGGGGGATGGTCGCCTACTTCCGGTTCATCGACGAGCACAGCAGGTCGTTCGCGATGCTGCTGCGCGAGCCGACGGCCGCCACCCCGGACGCCGTCCAGGCCGTCGACGAGACGCGGCGGCAGCAGAGCTCGCTCATCGCGGGGGTGCTCCGCACGTTCGCGCCGGCCGCACCGGACGGGGTCGTCGAGGCGTACACGCAGATCATCATGGGCGCGAGTGAGCGGATGGCGCTGTGGCAGACGAGCCGCCCCGACGTGTCGGCGGAGGACGCGGCCCGGTACATGACGGACTTCTGCTGGAACGGCCTCAGTCCCTATCTCGCGCCCGCCGCCGGGGAAGCGCGTCCAGCGCCCCGATGAGCAGGTCGAGGCCGAACTCGAAGTCGGTCTCGGGGTCGACGTCGGCCAGCGCGGGGCCGTAGGCGAGCACGTGCGGGAACTCCTCCGGGTCGAGGCGGGTCCACGACTCGGCGCCGTTCTCGGCGAGGTGCCCCAGCATCTTCGCCATGCCGATCTCGCGCATCTGGGCGCCGAGCGCGTAGGCGATGAGCGCCCGCATGATGCGCACGGCCGTCTCGCCGTCGAACCCGGCCGCGTCGGCGAGCGCAAGGGCGCGCTCGGCCGGCCGCAGCCCGACCGGAGTGTCGACCTTGTGGGTCAGGACGATCGACATGCAGCGCGGATTGTCGTGGGCGACCTTCCGGAACGCCCGGACGAGGGCACGCGCGCGCTCCTGCCACCGCTCGGACGGGTCGTCGGGAAGTTCCAGGCCCGCGACCACGTGCTCGGCCACGCCCTCCAGCAGCGCCTCCTTGTTGGGGACGTGGTTGTAGAGCGACATCACGGCGACGTCCAGCTCGGCGGCGACCCGGCGCATCGACAGCGCGTCCGCGCCCTCGCGCTCGATCATCTCGACCGCCGCCTGCACGATGCGCGCCCGGGTCAGCCCCGGCCGCGGGGTGTCGGACGTCACACGCCTCGCCATCGCTCGCGCTCCTCCTCGCCGTTGACAGCGATAAGTGTCCCATGACACGGTACGTACACCGTACGTGAGACGTACACCGTACGTATCGGCTCCGTGAGCCGCGGCATCGTACGTATCGGCGCGCGGCCCGTGTCCGCGCTCGGGGAGGACGCCCATGTCGACCCACGACCTCTACACCGATCCCGTCCAGTCCGGCGCCTGGACCGTGCCGATGGCCGGCGACGCCAGGTTCACCTGGGAGTACGACGACGGCCGCGACCGCCTCCTCGCCCTCTACCAGAAGGGCAAGGACAAGCAGTGGGACTCGGTCAAGCGCATCGACTGGGACCTGGAGGTCGATCCGCACGACGTGCTCGGCGTACCCGACCAGTCCCTCGCCATCTACGGGACGAAGTACTGGGACAGGCTGTCGGAGAAGGAGCGCGGCGAACTGCGGCAGCACTCCACGTCGTGGCAGTTCTCCCAGTTCATGCACGGCGAGCAGGGCGCGATGGTCACCGCCGCCCGGATCGTGGAGTCGGTGCCGGACCTCGACTCCAAGTTCTACTCCGCCACCCAGACGATGGACGAGGCCCGCCACGTCGAGCTGTTCGCGCGGTTCCTGCACGAGAAGGTCGGGATGGTCTACCCGATCAACACCAAGCTGCAGGACCTGCTGGACGAGACCCTCACCGACTCGCGCTGGGACATGCCCTACCTCGGCATGCAGGTGCTCATCGAGGGCCTGGCGCTCGCCGCGTTCGGCGTCATCCGCGACATCACCACCAAGCCGCTGCCCAAGCAGATCCTCGCCTACGTCATGCAGGACGAGGCGCGCCACGTCGCGTTCGGGCGGCTGGCTCTGCGCGACTACTACAAGCAGCTTTCGCCCGCGGAACTGCGCGAGCGCGAGGACTTCGTCATCGAGGGCTGCTACCTGATGCGCGACCGCATCCGCGGCCGGGAGATCTGGACCAACTTCGGCATCGACCCGAAGGAGGTCGACGAGATGGTCGAGAACTCCCCGTACATGCGGATGTTCCAGAGCCTGCTGTTCAGCCGCATCGTGCCGTGCGTGAAGGACATCGGGCTGTGGAGCGACCGCATCCGGCGCGCCTATGACGACATGGGCGTCCTGGACATGTCCAAGGCCGACCTCGACGCCCTCATGCACCAGGACGAGGAGATCGCCGAGAAGGTCGACGCCGAGCGGTTCGCCGCCGAGGAGGCCGTCCGCAAGGCCGAGGTGGACGGGGTCATCGCCGACGCGGCGGCGGGCTGAGTAAGTTCAGATCATTCGATCCGCCGCACACCTCGGAGGTCTGGATGCCCCTCGCGCACTTCGACGGAGCGCTCGCCGTCGTCACCGGAGCCGGCAGCGGCATCGGCCGGGCCGTCGCCCTCGCCCTGGCCGAGAACGGCGCCACCGTCGTCGCGGCGGACATCGACCTGCCCGCGGCCGAGCGCACGGTCTCCCTCGCCAAGACGCTCGGCGCGGGCGGCACCGCCTACCAGGTGGACGTGGCCGACGAAGCCGCGATGGAGGAGTTCGCCGCGCGGGTGAAGGAGACCCACCGCGTCCCCGACATCGTCGTCAACAACGCGGGCATCGCGGTCACCGGCCCCTTCCTCGACACCGGCGTCGAGGACTGGGAGCGCATCCTCGGCGTGAACCTGTGGGGCGTCGTCCACGGCTGCCGTCTGTTCGGCCGCCAGATGCGCGACCGCGTGCACGCCCTGCCCAACAAGCCCGACAAGCCGAACTTCGGCGGCCACATCGTCAACATCGCGTCCGCCGCCGCGTTCGCCCCGTGGCGCGCGATGCCCGCCTACTGCACGACCAAGGCCGCCGTCCTCATGCTCAGCGAATGCCTGCGCGCCGAACTGGCGGGCTCGCGCATCGGCGTGACGGCGGTCTGCCCCGGCTTCGTCAGCACCAGCATCGTCGACAACGCGATCCACCTGGAGGGCGACGCCGAGGCCCGCGCACGGCTGCGCAGCCGCGGCCAGCGGGCCATCAAGCTGCGCAACTACCCGCCGGAGAAGGTCGCCGAGCGGGTCGTCCACGCCATCATCAAGAACAAGCCCGTCGTGCCCGTCAACGCCGAGGGGCACCTCCTGCACGCCCTGTCCAGGGTCTCCCCCGCCTCCCTGCGCCTCCTGGCCAGGATTCCCGCCCGGGGTTAGCGTCCCCTCCGGGCGCGGCCCCCCGACTCTCCACGCGGTGAGAGGAGAAGGATCGATGCCCCCCGACGTCCTGTTGAGCGACGGCCGTCCCCGGAACTGGACGGCGCGGATCCGGTGCGGCGACGGCGACCACACGCTGGAGCTGACCCACCGGGAGGTGGTCGCCGAGCGGCTGCTGCGCGCGTCCCGCAAGCACTCCTTCGATCCGGACGTGGACGTCGACTGGGACGCCCCGCAGGACCCGGACATGTTCTACCTCCCGCCGCAGCTCACCTCGATCTACGAGACGCCGCTCTGGGACGGGCTGACGCACCGGCAGCGGGTGGAGCTGACCAAGCGGGAGATGTGCAGCATCGCCTCGTTCGGCATCTGGTCGGAGATGCTGCTGATGCAGTCGCTGGTGATGCACGCCTACCGGCACCGCTACGACAGCGACCACGTGGCGTACGCGCTGACGGAGATCGCCGACGAGTGCCGCCACTCGAAGATGTTCGGCCGGATGGTGCGCACCTGCGGGCTGCGCACCCACCGGCCCCGGGCGCTGGAGTTCCACCTCGCCAAGCTGTACGGGGCCGTGTACGACCCGATGCCGATGTTCGCCGGGACGCTGATCGTGGAGGAGTTCACCGACGCGTTCCAGCGGCTGACGTTCCCCGACGAGGAGATCCAGCCGGTGATCCGGCAGGTCACCCGGATCCACGTGGTCGAGGAGGCCCGGCACATCAGGTACGCGCGGGAGGAGCTGAAGCGGCTGGTCGCGGAGGTCCCCGCGGTCCGGCGGCGGATGGCGGCCTACGGGATGGCGCAGGCGACGCGGCTGATGACCACGCAGGTCATCCACCCGTCCTGCTACACGGCGGTGGGGCTGGACCCGCGGCTGGCGCGGCGCGTGGCCGCGCGCAGCCCGCACCGCCGCGCCACGATGGCGTGGGCGTTCCGCAAATGCACCGCGTTCTTGGACGAGGTCGGTTTCCTGGACGGCCGGGCGCGCGAAGTGTGGATCCGGGCGGGCCTCCTGGAGCGGTGAGCGGGACGCCGGGCGGCCATTTGTCTCATCGTCGAACCGAGTATTAGAAAATGGTTCACAAATGGCGGGGCATTGGTCCTTGTGCGGGCATGAAAAAGGGCCGCGGAGCGGGGACCACTCCGCGGCCCGTCGACGAATAAGGGCAGCTAGACCCGGGTATTGCGCACCCAGGACACTCCTAGCGATGGCATGGTCACGTCGTCGAACGCCTCCTCCCCGCGCATTGCGGCGCAACCGATCTTCGACTGGCGCGGGAGCTCGATCGGCACGCCCCTCCCCTTTACCGCCTCACCTTAGAAGGTGTTGACAGAAGCGATGCCATGATCGGCCGATTCAGGTCAGAAATGATTTAGTGCGGTGAGGACTTCGCGGGCGACGGCCGCGGCGGTGTCGAGGCAGGCCCGCTCGCGCGCGTCCCGCCGTCCGCCGCGCGGCGCCTGCTCGCTGTAGCTGACCGTGAAGACCGCGTTGCGGACGCGGGCCGTGATCTGCCCGACCACGGTCGGCTGCCCCTCGTCGGTCTTGAACCAGCGGTACGCCTCGTCTCCGATGCCCTGCTGGCGCTCCAGGGTGACGGTCCGCACGAGCGGGGCGTCGTGCGCCTGCGCCCACTGCGCGTCGTAGTAGCCCTCGGCGTCCTGGACGGGGGTGGCGGTGTCGCCCGGCGCGTACAGGTGCGCCTCGACGCGCAGCCAGCGGAACGCCGAGCCGGTCGAGGAGTAGGTGCACGTGGTGAGCGTCGAGTTCGCGCTCTGCCGCCGCGTCGCCTTCGGGACGGCCCGCTCGACCGTGCTCGCCGCGACCGTCCCGCACGGCGCCGGGAGCGCGCTGATCACCCGCTGCGCCGGGGCCGGCGACCCGCCGGCGCTGCTCGGCGGCGGCTGCGACCGGCCGTCCGGCGGCGTCCGCCGCGGGGCCGCCGCCTCGTCCCGCTGCCCGGACACGACCAGGACCACCGCGACCGCCGCCGCGGCGAGCGCCACCGCCGCCGCCAGCAGCGCGATCAGCCTGCGCGGCCGGCGCCCCGGCTGCGGCGGCTCCGGCCCCGAGTACGGCCGGTGGAACGGTTCGACCGGACGCCGAAGGCCCACGCCGCGCTCCTCACTCCGTCTCGTCGATCGGTCCGCATCCGCCAACGTAACCAGGGCCGCGGCGCCTGACCAGGGCCCCGGGCGGTGCCGACTGTCAGGCCCGGTGGTCACAATGAGGGGATGCTGATAGCGGACATCGCGCGGACCTCGGAGGCGGTCGCGGGCACCTCGGGCCGCAAGGCCAAGGTATCCGCGCTCGCGGAGTGCCTGCGCGCGGCCGATCCGGGCGAGGCCGCGACCGTGGTCGCCTACCTGTCCGGTGAGCTGCCGCAACGCCAGATCGGGGTGGGCTACGCCGCGCTGCGGGACGTGCCGCCGCCCGCCGCCGGGCCGTCCCTGACGGTGCCCGAGGTCGACGCGGCGTTCGGTGAGATCGGCGCCGTGTCCGGGCCCGGGTCCGTCGCGCGGCGGCGCGAGCTGCTCGCGGCGCTGTTCGGCCGCGCCACCGCCCCCGAGCAGGACTTCCTCATCAGGCTGCTGGCGGGCGAGCTGCGGCAGGGCGCGCTGGACGGGGTGATGGCCGAGGCGATCGCGTCGGCGGCCGGGGTGCCCTCCGCCGAGGTCCGGCGCGCGTTCATGCTGCGCGGCTCGCTCGGCCCGGTCGCGACGACCGCTCTGGCCGAGGGCGCGGAAGGGCTGCGCGGGTTCGCGCTGGAGGTCGGGCGGCCGGTCAAGCCGATGCTGGCCGCCGCCGCGCCGTCGGTCGACGAGGCGTTCGCCAAGCTCAAGGCCGAGGCGGCCGTGGAGTGGAAGCTCGACGGCATCCGCGCGCAGGTGCACGTGTCCGGCGGCGAGGTCCGGGTGTTCACCCGGACGCTGGACGAGATCACCTCACGGCTCCCCGAGGTCGTGGAGGCGGTGCGCGGGCTGCCCGTCCGGGCGGCGGTGTTCGACGGCGAGCTGATCGCCCTGCGCCCGGACGGCCGTCCCCACCCCTTCCAGGTCACCTCCGCCCGCACCGCGACCCGCACGGCGAAGGGCACCGAGCCCGTGCCGCTGGCCGTCTTCCTGTTCGACGTGCTGCACCTCGTGGAGGCCGAGGGCGACGCGCGCGGCGAGAACCTGCTCGACGCGCCCGGGGCCGAGCGGTACGAGGCGCTCGCCCGGGTCGTCCCCGAGGAGCTGCGGATGCCCCGGGTGGTCACCGGCGACCCCGCGCGGGCCAAGGAGGTCTTCGACGAGGCCGTCGCGCGCGGCCACGAGGGCGTCGTGGTCAAGGCCCTCGACACCCCGTACACGGCCGGGCGGCGCGGCGCCGGCTGGATCAAGGTGAAGCCCCGGCACACCCTCGACCTCGTCGTCCTCGCCGTCGAGTGGGGGCACGGCCGCCGCCAGGGCCTGCTGTCCAACCTGCACCTCGGCGCCCGCGACCCCGAGACCGGCGGCTTCGTCATGCTCGGCAAGACGTTCAAGGGGCTCACCGACGAGCTGCTCGCCTGGCAGACGAAGCGGCTCCGCGAGCTGGCCGTGCGCGAGGACTCGTGGACCGTGCACGTCCGGCCCGAACTGGTCGTCGAGATCGCGTTCGACGGCGTGCAGCACAGCCCCCGCTACCCCGGCGGCATCGCGCTGCGGTTCGCCCGCGTCCTGCGGTACCGGCCCGACAAGTCGGCCGCCGAGGCCGACACGATCGACACCGTCCGGGCCGTCGCCCCCGTCATGGACTGAGCGACCCCGTCAGGGGCGCAGCTCGGTCGTCTCCGCGGGCGGCGCCTCCCCAGCCGCCGCTCCCCGCGACGGGGCTCCCCTTGACGGGGCTCCCCTGAAGGGCGTGCCCCTGGGCGGCTGTTCCTCTTCGCGGGCGCGGCCGCGGGCCCGCCGGGTGGACGCGGCGCGGTCACGGATCCGCGACCCGGTCCGTCCCCGCACACGCGGCAGAGCGCGGCGGCGAGCGCGGGCGGCGGCCTCCCGGCGCGCGCGGGCCACGGCGCCCCGCTCGGCGCGGGCGGCGGCCTCCTGCTCGGCCCGGACGGCCGCGCGGCGCGCCGACCTGCGCTCGGACCGGCGCGCCCGGCCGCGTTCGGCGCGGCGCTCGGCCCGGCGCTCGGCGCGCGCGGCGGCGCGGGCCATCCTGCGGCGGCGGGCCCGCTCGGCGACGTCGGCGCGGCGCTGCAGCAGCTCGGGCGGGATGAGGTCGTGCCGGCCCGCGATGAACTCCTGCACCCAGATCTTGGCCTGGATCAGCGGCCGCCTGAGCCGCTTCTCGCGCCGGACGGCCCGCTGGTAGCGGCGCGAGTCGGGGTCGTAGCGCCAGCGCGACCAGGGCGAGCCGGGCCGCGCCACCCGGATCGCGCCGAAGATCAGCAGCGCGGGCACGAACAGCCCGAGCAGGCCCGTCCAGATCTTGCCCTTGAGCAGCGTGATCACGGCGAGCACGAGGTTGACGGCCAGGGAGGCGACGTAGACGCGGGTGATCAGCCCGGTGCCCGGGTCGGGCGCGATGCCCTCGTAGCCGAGGGGGCGGATGCCGAGCAGGAGCAGCCCGGTCACCGCCATGGCGACGAACACGGCGTCGACGGACGCCCGGCCCTTCTCCGTCCAGTAGACGTCGCTGAGGTGCAGGATCAGCGCGAACTCGTCCAGGACGAGGGCGGAGCCCATCCCGAACACCACCGCCGCCGCGAGGTCGAGGCCGACGTAGGCGTCCGGGACGGCGAGGCTCGCCACCCCGCCCACCAGCATCAGCACGACGCCGAACACGACGTGGTGGATGTGCACGTCGCCGACGGCCACGTTCCGGAACCACCAGCGCACGTTGGCGCGGATCAGCCGGACGTTCACCCGCGTCAGCACGAAAGTGACCATGAACGCGACGAAGAAACCGAACAGCGGAAGCCGCCCGGTCGCCACGATGCGTTCGTCGAACATCTCGATCATCTGCCCCCCGCCATCTCAATGATGCACCCTGACATGCGCGGATATCGTGGGACCCTGCCGACGATCAAGAGGAGCACCGCCGTGAGCCGTATCGTGGACCGCTGCGATCCCGGGTACCGGGCGTGGATCGCCGAGGCGGTCCGGCTGGTGGAGGCCGACGCCAACCGAAGCGCCGACACGCACCTGCACGTCTTCCCGCTGCCCCCGGAGTGGGGCATCGACCTCTACCTGAAGGACGAGTCCGTCCACCCCACGGGTTCACTGAAGCACCGGCTCGCGCGTTCGCTGTTCCTGTACGGGCTGGCGAACGGCTGGATCCGCCAGGACACGACGATCATCGAGGCGTCCAGCGGGTCCACCGCCGTGTCGGAGGCGTACTTCGCGCGGCTGCTCGGCCTGCCCTTCGTCGCGGTCATGCCGGCCACCACCAGCCCGGAGAAGATCCAGCTCATCGAGTTCCACGGCGGCCGCTGCCACCTTGTGGAGGACCCGTCGGCGATCTACGAGGAGTCGCGGCGGCTCGCGGCCGAGTGCGGCGGCCACTTCATGGACCAGTTCACCTTCGCCGAGCGGGCGACGGACTGGCGCGGCAACAACAACATCGCCGAGTCGATCTTCGAGCAGATGCGGCTGGAGCGCTTTCCCGAGCCGTCCTGGATCGTGGTCGGCGCGGGCACCGGCGGGACGTCCGCGACGATCGGCCGGTACGTCCGGTACCGGATGTTCCAGACGCGGCTCGCGGTCGTCGACCCGGAGGGGTCGGCGTTCTACGGCTCCTTCTGCGACGGGGACCCCGAGCGGACGGCGGCGGGCTCGCGGATCGAGGGCATCGGCCGCCCGCGCGTCGAGCCGTCGTTCCTGCCCACCGTGATCGACCGGATGATCCGGGTGCCGGACGCGGCGTCCGTCGCGGCGATGCGCTGGACCAGCGAGGTCGGCGGCCGCAGCGTCGGCGGCTCCACCGGCACGAACATGTGGGGCGCGGCGGAGCTGATCGCGCAGATGCGGGCGCGCGGGGAGCGCGGCAGCGTCGTCACGCTCCTCTGCGACGGCGGCGAGCGCTACGCGGGCACCTACGGGTCGGACGCGTGGCTCGCGGAGCGGGGCATCGACATCGCCCCCTACCGGGCCGCGCTGGACGGCTTCCTCAAGACCGGCACGATGCCGGACGTCACCCCGTGACGCGGATCGGGTTGAACAGGTCGGCGTAGATGAGCAGGCCGCCCATGATGATCAGGACGGCCGCCATCACGTACGTCACCGGCAGCGCCTTGGCGACGTCCACGTAGCCCGGGTCGGGGCGGCGGAAGATCCTGGCGAACGCCTTCTTGACCGCCTCCAGCAGGGCGCCGGCGATGTGCCCGCCGTCCAGCGGCAGCAGCGGGATGAGGTTGAACAGCCCGACCGCGAGGTTCAGCGAGCCGAGCAGCATCACGAAGAAGGAGACCTTCTGGGTGCCGGTGAGGTCGTCGGACGCGGCGACCTCGCCGCCGATCCGGCTGACGCCGACGACGCCGATCGGGCCGTTCGGGTCGCGCTTCTCACCGCCGAAGGCGGCGTTCCACACGCCGACCATCTTCTGCGGCATCCGCACCAGCGCGCCCGCGGTCCGCGCGGTCAGGTCGCCCATCGTGCTTGCGACCGCCCCGGGCCCCTGCCGCTCGATCGCGCTGGTCGGCGTGATGCCGAGGAAGCCGACGTTGACGACCTTGTTCTCGTCCTCGAGGTCGTACATCTGGTTGCGGGTGATCGGGACGTTCAGCCGCACGTCCTGGCCGCCGCGCCGGACGGTCATCGGGACGGTCTTGCCGCCGTCGTCGCGGATCAGCCGCTGGAGCTCCCCGTAGTCGTCGACCTTCCTGCCGTCGAACGACACGATCCGGTCACCGGGCCGGAGCCCGACCTGCCGCGCGGGCGTCGGCGCCGCGCTCGCCGGGCACGCGGTGACGTTGGCGCTGGCCGGCACCATGCACTCGGCGACCTCCTTGATCACCGGCTGCGGCTGGTTGGTGCCGATGCCCATCAGCAGGATCGCGAAGAACAGCACCGACAGCAGCAGGTTCATCGCGGGCCCGCCGAACATGATGAGCAGCTTCTGCCACCACTTCTTGGCGTAGAACACGCGGTTCTCGTCGCCCGGCCCGACCTCCTCCAGCGCGGCGCCGCGCGCGGACTCGATCAGCCCCTGCCACGGCCCGGTGCTGATCCGCCGCACCTGCCCCGGGGCGTCGCCCTTGCGCGGCGGCAGCATGCCGATCATGCGGATGTAGCCGCCGAGCGGGAACCACTTGACGCCGTACTCGGTCTCGCCCTTGCGCTTCGACCACATCGTGGGCCCGAACCCGACCATGAACTGGGTGGTCCGCACCTTGAACAGCTTGGCGAACGAGAAGTGCCCGAGCTCGTGCAGCGCGATGGAGACCAGCAGCCCGAAGAAGAGGATCAAGGCTCCAGCCAGGTAGTAGACCATGCGGCGTGCCCCTCCGGGTCCGTGTTACCCCGTGCCCGGGGTTGATCTCCAGCGACCAATTCAGAGTACGTTACGGCCCCCGATCCGGTTGAAGCGAACGAAGAACCCGCACGACCCCGCTCCTTTGCGCCGAGGTGCTAACCCGCCCGCGCGGCATTGGCATGAGGATGCGTATCCGCAGGTACCGCCGACCCCGCATCATGGGCGCTCCCACCCCGGTCGACGGAGGTTCCCACATTGAAGCGCGGTCATGTAGCGGTACTCGCCCTGGCCCTGGCCCTGCCCCTGGCCGGCTGCGGGGGCTCCGACGAGGGCGGCCAGGCGGCGGGCACGTCGAACTCCCCCGCCCCGACCGCCGCGTCCCCGGCTCCGTCCACCCCCGAGCAGGGAACGGGCAAGGTGGCCACGCCCCTCCCCCCGGCTCAGTCGAAGGCGGTCAAGGCCTTCAACGACTGCATGCACAAGCAAGGCGTGGAGATGCCCACCCCCAACCCCACGAGATCCCCCGCCCCGGACGAACTCCAGAAGATCAAGGCCGCCCTCCAAACCTGCGTGAAGTCGATGTCGCCCCCACCCAGCACATCCCCCAACTGACACCGGCACGCAGGCCCCAGGACGTCCCGAGTGCACCCCCGGCAGCGCACTCGGGACACGCGTTTCCCCAGGCGCGGGCCCTGGGGAAACGCCAGGAACACTGCTAATCTCTTTCGACAGCTGATGATCCCGTGCGGGAGAGTCCCTTGCATCCGGCTTGGGACGCCGAAGGAGCAAATCCTCCCCGGAACCTCTCAGGCCCACGGACCGCACGGGCCAGGCGACCTCTGGAAAGCGGGGACCCCGGTCCCCCGCCGAAGGTGAAAGCCCGCCGCGCGGCGGGTGAAGCTCTCAGGCGCCGATGACAGAGGGGGAGGCACCGATACGCCCGGTGCGCGAGTGGGACGATGGACCACGCGCGCCCGTGACGAAGGAGCCGAACCCATGTCCGCCGACAAGACCACGAAGAAGACGCCGCTGCACGACGTCCACGAGGACCTCGGCGCGAATCTCGTCGACTTCGCCGGCTATCTGATGCCGCTCCGCTATGCGAGCGAGACCGCCGAGCACCAGGCCGTCCGGACCGGTGCCGGGCTGTTCGACCTGTCGCACATGGGGGAGATCTTCCTCTCCGGTCCGGGCGCGGGCGACGCGCTCGACTACGCGCTGGTCGGGAACCTGTCGCCGATGCCGGTGGGCAAGGCCCGCTACACGATGATCTGCGGGCAGGACGGCGGCGTCCTGGACGACCTGATCGTCTACCGGCTGGCGGACGAGACGTGGATGGTGGTCGCGAACGCGGCGAACGCCGCCGTCGTGCGGGACGCCCTCGTCGAGCGCGCCGCGGGCTTCGAGGCCGCGGTGGACGACCGCTCCGACTCCTACGCGCTGATCGCCCTGCAGGGGCCGCGCTCCCAGGGGATCCTCGAAGGGTTCACCGACGCGCCGCTGGACGGCCTGAAGTACTACGCGATCCTCGCGGGGCGGGTCGCCGGCGTGGACGCGCTCGTCGCACGCACCGGGTACACGGGCGAGGACGGGTTCGAGCTGTTCGTCGACGCGTCCGACGCCGTCCCGCTGTGGAAGGCGCTCGCGGCGGTGGACGGGGTGGTCCCGGCGGGGCTGTCGGCCCGCGACACCCTGCGCCTGGAGGCGGGGATGCCGCTGTACGGGAACGAGCTGACCGCCGAGACGACGCCGTTCGAGGCGGGCCTCGGCCGGGTGGTGAAGCTGGACAAGCCCGTTGATTTCGTGGGGAAGAGCGCCCTGGCGGCGCAGGCGCAGACCCCTCCGGGCCGTAGGCTCGTGGGACTGGTCGCGCGGGGGCGTCGCGCGCCCCGCAAGGGGTACCAGGTCGTCACGTCCGGCGGCACGCCGTGCGGGGTCGTGACGAGCGGCGCCCCGTCGCCCACACTGGGCACGCCGATCGCCATGGCGTACCTCGACAGCGGCGTCGAGGAGACGGGCCTCGCCGTGGACGTCCGAGGCCGGCACGAGCCGGTGGACGTGGTGGCCCTGCCGTTCTACAAGCGGCCCTGATCTGCAAGCGTTCCTGAACAAGTTGTCCGGCGGTGTGGGGCCCCGCCCCCACAGTGGAAAGAGAGAAGTGATCGTGAGCGTTCCGGAGGAGCTCCGCTACAGCGAGGAGCACGAGTGGGTGTCGGGCCTCGGTGGCGAGGACGGCATCGTCACGGTCGGCATCACCGCGCACGCCGCCGACGCCCTCGGCGAGATCGTCTACATCGAGCTGCAGCCCTCGGAGGGCGACACCGTCGAGGCGGGCGAGCCGTGCGGCGAGGTCGAGTCGACCAAGTCGGTCAGCGACATCTACTCCCCCGTCAGCGGCGAGATCACCGCGATCAACAGCGCGGTGGTGGACGAGCCGAAGGTCATCAACGACGACCCGTACGGCGAGGGCTGGATCTTCAAGGTCCGGATCTCGGAGGAGCCGGGCGACCTGCTCGACTCCGCCGCCTACGACAAGCTGATCGAGGAAGCATGAGCGGGCTGGAGGGGCGCGGCGGCGCCTGGACTGAGGAGCGAGGAACGAGCGACGAGGGAAGGCGCCGCCAAGTGGCGCCCCGGAAGCCCGCGGGGAGCACAGCATGAGTCTGTACGACTCCCTGGCGACGGCCGATCCGGAGGTCGCCGAGGCCGTCACGGCGGAACTGCGGCGCCAGCAGGGCACCCTCGAGATGATCGCGTCGGAGAACTTCGCGCCCGTCTCGGTGCTGGAGGCGCAGGGGTCGGTCCTGACGAACAAGTACGCCGAGGGGTACCCGGGGCGCCGCTACTACGGCGGCTGCGAGTTCGTCGACATCACCGAGCAGCTCGCCATCGACCGGGCCAAGGCGCTGTTCGGCGCCGAGCACGCGAACGTCCAGCCGCACAGCGGGGCGCAGGCCAACACGGCGGTCTACTTCGCGCTGCTCCAGCCCGGCGACACGATCCTCGGGCTCGACCTCGCGCACGGCGGGCACCTCACGCACGGGATGCGGCTGAACTACTCCGGCAAGGTGCTGAACGTGGTGCCCTACCACGTCCGCGCCGAGGACGGCCTGGTCGACATGGAGGAGGTCGCCGCCCTCGCGGCCGAGCACCGCCCCAAGATGATCGTGGCGGGCTGGTCGGCGTATCCGCGGCAGCTCGACTTCGCGAAGTTCCGGGAGGTCGCCGACTCGGTCGGGGCGCTGCTCATGGTCGACATGGCGCACTTCGCCGGCCTGGTCGCGGCGGGGCTGCACCCCTCGCCCGTCCCGTACGCCGACATCGTGACGACCACGACGCACAAGACGCTCGGCGGTCCGCGCGGCGGGCTGATCCTCGCCCGCGAGGAGTACGGCAAGAAGATCAACTCTGCGGTGTTCCCCGGCATGCAGGGCGGCCCGCTGGAGCACGTGATCGCGGCCAAGGCCGTCGCCCTCAAGATCGCCGCGTCGGAGGAGTTCCGGGCCCGGCAGGCGGTCACCGTGGAGGGCGCGAAGCTGCTCGCCGAGCGCCTGCTCGCCGCGGACTCCGCGAAGGCCGGCGTCAAGGTGCTCACCGGCGGGACGGACGTCCACCTCGTGCTGGTCGACCTGGTGGACTCCGAGCTCACCGGCCGGGACGCCGAGGACCGCCTGCACGACATCGGCATCACGGTCAACCGCAACGCGGTGCCGAACGACCCGCGCCCGCCGATGGTCACCTCCGGCCTGCGGATCGGCACGCCCGCGCTCGCGACCCGCGGCTTCACCGCCGAGGACTTCGCCGAGGTCGCGGACGTGATCGCGCTGGCGCTGCAGCCGTCCTTCGACCGGGACCGGCTCGCGGAGCGGGTGAAGGCGCTCGCCGCCAAGCACCCCCTGTACCCGAACCTGTGACGTTCCGGCGCCCTCTCCTCTCCGGAGGAGGGGGCGCGGCTACAACGAGGTAGCTAGGCGGTTGTGGAATGGCCATCAGCGTTTTCGACCTGTTCAAGATCGGTATCGGCCCGTCGTCGTCCCACACGGGCGGTCCGATGGCGGCCGCGCACCGGTTCGCCCGCGGCCTGGACCGCGACGGGCTGCTGGAGAAGACCGCGTCCGTCGCCGTCACCCTCTACGGCTCGCTCGGCCTCACCGGCAAGGGCCACGGCTCCGACAAGGCCGTCATCCTGGGTCTCGAAGGCGACAAGCCCGAACTCGTCGACGTGGACCGGGTGGACGAGCGCCTCGCGGCGATCCGCGAGCGCGGGGCCCTGCGCCTGTTCGGCGACCACGACGTCCCGTTCGTGGTGAACGAGCACCTGGTCTTCGAACGCAAGGAGTCGCTGCCCGGCCACCCCAACGGGATGCGGTTCACGGCCCTGGACGCCTCGGGCCAGGAGCTGCGCGCCAAGGTGTACTACTCGGTGGGCGGCGGCTTCATCGTGGACGAGAACGCCACCGGCGCCGACCGCATCAAGCCCGACGACACCGTCCTGCCGCTCCCCTTCGACACCGCCGCCGAGCTGCTCGACCGCTGCCGGGAGACGGGCCTGTCGATCTCCGCGCTCATGCTGGAGAACGAGCGGGCGTTCGGCCGCACCACCGCCGAGATCCACGACGGCCTGCTCGAACTCTGGCAGGTGATGCGCGCCTGCGTCGCCCGGGGCTGCATCCGCGAGGGCCTGCTGCCGGGCGGGCTCAAGGTGCGCCGCCGCGCTCCCCAGCTGCACCGCCAGCTCTCCGCCGAGAAGGCGTCCGACCCGCTCCACGCGATGGACTGGGTCACCCTGTTCGCCCTCGCCGTCAACGAGGAGAACGCGGCGGGCGGCCGCATCGTCACCGCCCCCACCAACGGCGCCGCGGGCATCATCCCGGCCGTCCTGCATTACTACGACCGGTTCGTCCCGGGGTGCGACGACGAGGGCGTCGTGCGGTTCCTGCTGACCGCGGGGGCGATGGGCGTGCTGTTCAAGCAGAACGCCTCCATCTCCGGCGCCGAGGTCGGCTGCCAGGGCGAGGTCGGCTCGGCCTGCTCGATGGCCGCCGCCGGGCTCACCGAGGTCCTCGGCGGCACCCCCGAGCAGGTGGAGAACGCCGCCGAGATCGGCATCGAGCACAACCTGGGCCTGACCTGCGACCCCGTCGGCGGCCTGGTCCAGGTGCCCTGCATCGAGCGCAACGCGGTCGGCGCCATCAAGGCCATCAGCGCCGCCCGCATCTCCCTGCGCGGCGACGGCCGCCACTTCGTCTCCCTCGACAAGGCCATCAAGACCATGCGCGACACCGGCCGCGACATGCTCGACAAGTACAAGGAGACCTCCCGCGGCGGCCTGGCCGTCAACGTCATCGAATGCTGACGGAGGGACGAGGCCGGCAAGCGGGCAGGAGAGGCCGTTCGTAAGTCACGGGAGCGGGAGGCCTCCGCCTCGCCCGGGACACAGATGCGCAAGACCGAAGGCCCGCGGCATCTGAGACCACGACCACTCGTCGCCCGAGGCAATTCTCCCGGCCCGCGGCGCGTTCGCCGGGGCGGCAGTGCTCCTCCCGGCCCTGAGCGTCCCGAGCCTGCTCGATCGAGTGGAGAGCAACACGGCGGAGTGAGATTCTCTCCGACTCGTGCGCCTCATCGTTCTTTTTGGAGATTAGGGCGAGAGGGGTGAATATCTTCAAATCCCGCACATCGGGCACCGAGTCCCGACCGGTCGACATGAATTGGATCACAGCGAAATTTAATATTGACCGGCATTGTCCAATTTTGCGGCATACCACCAGGTCCGATTTGACGTAAATTGTTCCATTGGCAACCGTTTTGTCAGGGCGGAATGTGCGGTGGCTGGAGGTTTGGCGAGCTCGATCTTTCTGCGGTAAGTTGCGCTGAACTCGCCGACTCGCTTGGCGCCACGGTTCGAGCAATGGCCGGCTCACCCGCACCCCTCGCGATGAGCCGGTCGCCTCTGGGGGTGCCCACATCAAACCCGTCCTTATTTTCAATTAGCCGAGAATCGGTATCGAACACCTCTCGGCTGGAGAAGAGGAACTCAACGAAGGTGAATACCCAAGGAGCAATTTCATACATTACCATCGCCGTTCTCACCGGGATGATAGTCGGCATCATCATCGGCCATATGAGGCCGGCCGGTAAGGCGACCCTTCGCGACAGGTTCCGCGAAGGTTTCATGGCCTTCTTTGCCAGCACGGCCCTGATCCTAACGATCATGGTCGCCTGTGGCGCTTTTTCCGGTGGCTCACGTAACACCACCGACAAGCGGTACGAGGCGAAAAGCTGCAAGGTGACGCAGGTCGACGCCGCGGGCAAGGCCGACGCCGCAGGCAAGCTCTACGCGGCAGAAAAGCAGTAGCACTCGCATGTGCCGGGCCTTTGGGGTGAGGCCCGGCCAACCGCACTCGCGGACTTCGGAGATTTCCGAGGGCGCCTCCTTTGACAAGCCGGTGCCGGGCCTTCAGAGGCCCGGCACCCGACCAGCGGTCAGCCGCGTCAACGCTACTGGAGCGGAATGTCCAGGCCATGCTCGGCAAGGGGGCGGGGGCCGTGGATTCGGCGGGCGGTTTCGGGGATCGCGATGTCGTTGATGCTCGCCTCGCGGCGGCGCATCAGGCCGTGCTCGTCGAACTCCCACAGCTCGTTGCCGTAGCTGCGCCACCACTGGCCGGCGGCGTCGTGCCACTCGTACTGGAACCGGACGGCCATGCGGTTCTCGCGGAACCCCCACAGGCTCTTGCGCAGCGCGTAGTCGAGCTCGCGCTCCCACTTCGCCGTCAGGAAGGCGATGATCTCCTCCCGTCCGGTGACGAACTGATCCCTGTTCCGCCACACCGAGTCGGGCGTGTAGGCGAGCGCCACCCGCCGCGGGTCGCGGGTGTTCCAGGCGTCCTCGGCCGCCTGGACCTTCTGCCTCGCGGTCTCCAGGGTGAACGGCGGGTAAGGCGGACGGTCTTCCGGCATTGAGGCCTCCTCATGTTGAGAACGGTCGTTCTCCATCATTGCCGCTAAGGTAGGGAACGACCGTTCTCAACGTCAAGCCAGGAGCGCCGATGCCGGCCGCGATCACCGAGGAGCAGCAGGAGCGCGACCGCGAGGCGCTGCTGGACGTCGCGGAGCGACTCTTCTACCGGCAGGGCGTCCAGGCGGTGGGCATGGACGAGCTGCGGACCGCGGCCGGCCTGCCCCTCAAGCGCATCTACCGGCTCTTCCCGACGAAGGAGGCCCTGGTCGTGGCGATGCTGGACCGCCGCGACCGCCGCTGGCGAGGCAGCCTGGCCGCGCACCTGGACGCGGTGCCCGACCCCCGGGAGCGGGTCCTCGCCCTGTTCGACTGGCTCGGGGAGTGGTTCGCCGAGCCCGGCTTCCGCGGCTGCGCGTGGGTCAACGCCCACGGGGAACTCGGCTCGTCGTCCCCGGCGATCGCGGACGCGGCGCGGGCCCACAAGCGGGCGTTCCACGAACAGGTCGTCGCCCTGGTCTCCCCCGTCGCCGCGCCGGCTGCCGAGGCCGTCTACCTGCTCGCCGAGGGCGCGATCGTGGTCGCCGGCGTCCACGGCGACCCCACCGCCGCCGCCCGCGCCCGGACCGGCGCCCGGCTCCTCCTGGACGGGGCCCAATAACTCCGCCGGGGTTGACCTTGCCGTTGGCGGCAGGGTTCCAGGGTGGGGGCATGGAGACGAAATCGCAGGACAGGGTCGTCCTGGTCACCGGGGCCGGGACCGGGATCGGACGCGCCACGGCGCGCATGTTCGCAGCCGAGGGCGCGCGGGTGGTGGCCGTGGGGCGGCGGGCCGAGCCGCTGGCCGAGACCGCGCAGGGCCATCCCGGCATCGAGCCGCTCGCCGCCGACATCACCGGTGAGGGCGCCGCCGAGGAGATCGTCCGCAGGGTGACGGACGCGCATGGGCGGCTCGACGTGCTGGTCAACAACGCGGCGATCGTCCGGAGCGGGACGCTGGAGGCCCTCACCCCGGAGACGATCGCGCCGCAGCTCGCGACGAACCTGGTCGCGCCCGTCCTGCTGACCCAGGCGGCGCTGCCGGCGCTGGACGGCGGCGGGGTGGTCGTCAACGTCAGCACGTCGATCGGGCAGCGGGGCTGGCCGGGCAACGCCTTCTACGCCGCGACGAAGTCGGCGCTGGAGACGCTCACGCGCAGCTGGGCGCTGGAGCTCGCGCCGCGCGGGATCCGGGTGGCCGCCGTGGCGCCGGGGGCGGTCGCCACCCCGATGGGCGAGCACCAGGGGCTGTCGGCCGAGCGCCTGGCCGCGCTGCGGCAGTGGCAGATCGAGCACACCCCGCTCGGACGCGTCGGGCGTCCCGAGGAGGTCGCGTGGGCGATCACGCGGCTGGCCTCGCCGGGCGCCTCGTTCGTCACCGGTGTCGTGCTCGCGGTGGACGGCGGCGCCGTGATCGCCTGAACCGGTGGCGGGCGCCCCGGCGCCTGGTAGGACTGGGGCCGGAGGTGGTGACGGTGCGGATCGGCGAGCTGGCGCGGATCACCGGGACGACGCCGCGCGCGCTGCGGCACTACGAGGAGGCGGGTCTGATCACGTCCCGCCGGGCGGGCAACGGCTACCGGGTCTACGACGAGGGCGCGGCCGTGCGGGTCCGCAACATCCGGGAGCTGCTCGCCGTCGGCCTCACCCTCGACGACGTGCGCGCGTTCTCGGTCTGCCTGGACGGCGACGTGGCGGCCTCGCCCCCGTCCGAGCGGGGCCTCCGGATCGCCATGGACCGCCTCGCCGTCCTCGACGCGCGCCTCGCGGCCCAGACCGAGGCCCGCGACCGCCTCGCGACCGCGCTGGCCCGGGCGACCGAGCGACGCCCCGCACCCGCCCGCTGACGCGCAACCGCGGCGGACGATCCGGTTCCGCCCGCTCCAGGGGCGTGTGATGATCGCGGTATGCCGGTCGACTCGCATCTGCTCGCGGTGTTCCTCGTGACCTCGATCATCGCCATGGTGATCCCCGGCCCCGACATGCTGTTCATCCTCGGGTGCGGCATGCGGGGCGGGCCGCGGGCGGGGCTGCTCGCCACGGCGGGGGTCGCGACGAGCGAGGCGGTGCACGTCGCCGTGGCCGCGGCCGGGCTGGCCGCGCTCTTCGCGGCGGTGCCGGTCGCGTTCACGGTGGTCCGGGTGGTCGGGGCCGCCTACCTGATCTACCTGGGCGTCCAGACCCTGCGGCACCGCAGGGACGTGGACGTGGAACCGGCCGGGGTCTCGGGGCGGCGGGCCTACCTCAACGGGCTGCTGACCAATCTGCTGAACCCGAAGATGGTCACCTTCACCATCGCGTTCCTGCCCCAGTTCATCGACCCCGCGCTCGGGCACGTGTGGGCGCAGTTCGCGATCCTCGGCGCCGTCCTGATCGCGCTGGAGTTCCTCGTGGACGGCACGGTCGGCGTCCTCGCGGGACGCATCGGGGACTGGCTGCGCCGCCGGCACACCGCCCGCCGCAGGCTCAACGCCACGGTCGGGGCCCTCTTCATCGGCCTGGGCGTCCGCCTGGCCGCGGAGCGCTGACGCGCCGCCCGGACGGACGGACGGCGGGTCAGGCGCGGGCGCCCCGGCCGGTGGGCGAGTGGGCGCCCCGGCGGGCCTCGGTGCCGCAGTGGCGGCAGACGACCACGGGGGTGACCGTCTCGCCGCACGAGTGCCGCCAGCTGACGGGCGGGTCGTCCGGGTGCAGGTGCCGGTCGCCCCAGGCCATCAGCACGAGCAGGACGTCGCACAGCTCCCAGCCGGCGGGCGTGAGGTGGTACTCGTGGCGCACCGGGTGGTCGCTGTAGCGCTCGCGGCGGACGATGCCGTTCGCCTCCAGCTTGCGGAGGCGGGAGGTGAGGATGTCGCGGGACGCGCCGGTGTTGCGGACGATCTGGTCGAAGCGCCGCACCCCGTAGCTCAGCTCCCGGATCGCCAGCAGGCTCCAGCGCTCGCCGACCAGGTCCAGGGTGTCGGCGATGGAGCACTCGCGCGGGTCGGCGTCCTTCGGCATACCGGGAAGCCTAGCCGCCGGGTCCGGGCGCCCCGCCCCGTCAGAGCCGCTCGACGACGGTGGCGTTGGCCAGGCCGCCCGCCTCGCACATCGTCTGCAGGCCGAACCGGCCGCCGCGGTCCTCCAGGGCGTGCAGCAGCGTCGTCATGAGGCGGGCGCCGCTCGCGCCGAGCGGGTGGCCGATCGCGATCGCGCCGCCGCGCACGTTGACGCGCGCCAGGTCGGCGCCGGTCTCGCGGGCCCACGCGAGCACGACGGGGGCGAACGCCTCGTTCACCTCGAACAGGTCGATGTCGTCCAGCGTGAGGCCGGCGCGCTCCAGCACCTTCGCGGTCGCGGGGATGATCGCGGTGAGCATGAGCAGGGGGTCGTCGCCGGTCACGGCGAACGCGTGGAAGCGGGCGCGCGGGCGCAGGCCGAGCCGCTCGGCGACGTCGGCGCCCATGACCAGGACGGCGGCGGCGCCGTCGTTGACCGGCGAGGCGTTGCCGGCGGTGATCTTCCAGGCGATCTCGGGGAACCGCTCGGCCATGCGCTCGTCGTAGTAGGCGGGCTTCAGGCCGGCGAGGACCTCCGGCGACGTCCCCGGGCGGACGGTCTCGTCCCACTGGCCCGTCCAGGCGACCTCCCGGTCGAACTCGCCGTTCTTCCACGCCTCGGCGGCGCGGCGGTGGGACTCGTAGGCGTAGGCGTCGAGCTCCTCCCGCGGCAGGTCCCAGCGGGCGGCGATCAGCTCGGCGCTGATGCCCTGGCCGACGAGCCCGTCCGGGTAGCGCGCGTGGAGCCCCGGCCCGAACGGGTCGCTGCCCGGCAGGACGCTCGACCCCATCGGCACCCGCGACATCGACTCGACCCCGCACGCGATGGCGATGTCGTAGGCGCCGCTCTGCACGCCCTGCGCCGCGATGTGCAGGGCCTGCTGGGACGAGCCGCACTGCCGGTCGACCGTCATGGCGGGGACGCTCTCGGGGAACCCCGCGGCGAGGACCGCGGTCCGGGTGAGGTTGAGCGCCTGGTCGCCCGCCTGGGTGACGACGCCGCCGATCACGTCGTCCACGGTCGCCGGGTCGATGCCCGCCCGCTCGACGAGCGACCTCAGCGTCCGCGCCAGCAGGTCGGCCGGGTGCTCGCCGTGCAGGGCCCCGTTCGCCCTGCCCTTGCCCAGCGGAGTGCGCACCGCCTCCACGATCACCGCGTCCCGCATGATCCCCACCTCCGTTGTGTTTTCCAACTCACACCGCGAGTATCGGCTCGGCGGGCGGCCGGGCACAATCCACCCGCCCAGTGAGTTGGATTACACAACTAAGCAGACGGCACCAGTACGCAGAAAGAACCCGGGGGCCGCGGCGTACCGCGACCCCCGGGCCGTCGGGCCGCTCAGCGGGAGGGGCCCATGCCGTGGTCCGTCTGTACCCTCCATGCGTCGAAGAGTCCCTCGCCGGAGCCGCCCGAGTACCGTCGTTCGGACAAGCGCGCCTCCTCGATCTCCTCGACATCACGTTCACTTCGGACGTTAGCCCGGCAAGTCGACATAGCCCCCAAATGGGCGACCAAGGTGTCGTCAAGCATCGGAGCCGCCGTCCGGGACGTGACCGTCCAGCCCCGGCACATCCCGCGGGCCGCATCCCCCAACCTCACGGGGCACTTCGCTAGCCCTTGTACATCTCCCGCATCTTGCGCGCGGCATCGCCCGGTTTGCGCTTCGGCCCCTTGCCCGTGGTGGCCTCCTCGGCGCGACGCGGCCTCTTCTCGCGCTCCGGTTCGGTCTCCGCCTTGCCCGTGGGCTTACCGGGCCTGCCAGGCTTGTCGTTCACGACAACTCCCCCGATGTCGTTCCAACTGTCCTCTCATAGGTACCCCGTCTACAGGGGATAGAAGCGCACCTCGGGGCGACCGACCTGACCGTAGTGGGGACGGCGGTCGGCCAGCCCGTTCTCCGCCAGGTACTCCAGGTACCGGCGCGCGGTGACCCGGGAGACGCCGGTGAGGTCGGCGGCAGCGGCGGCGGACAGGCCCTCCGCGGCGGACGCCAGCACGTCGGTCACGGCCTGGAGCGTCTCCCCGCTCATCCCCTTGGGCAGCGCATGGTGGTCGGGGGTGCGCAGGGTGGCGAGCATCCCGTCCACGTCGGCCTGCCCGCTGACCTCCCCCGCGCCGACCGCCTGCTCCCGGAACCGCGCGTACCGGACGAGCTTGTCGCGCAGCGACGCGAACGTGAACGGCTTCAGCAGGTACTGGACGATGCCGACCGCCACGGCGGTGCGGATCACCGCGAGGTCGCGCGCGGAGGTCACGGCGATGACGTCCACGTCCCGCCCGCCGGCGCGCAGCGCGCGGCAGACGGTGAGGCCGTGCGTGTCGGGCAGGTAGAAGTCCAGGAGGACGACGTCGACCTGCGTGCGCTCGCAGAACCGCAGCGCGTCCGCGCCCGAGTGCACGACCCCGGCGACGGTGAACCCGGCGACCCGCTCGACATAGGTCCGGTGCGCCTCCGCGGCCACCGGGTCGTCCTCGACCACCAGCACTCTGATCACTGTCCACCGCCCCCCGGCCGGGCCTCGGCCGCCTGCTCCGGAAGGACTCTCCCATGGAGCGGCAGCCGGACGGTGAACACGGCGCCGTGGCCGGGGCCGGCGGCCCTCACCCGGATGTCGCCGCCGTTGCGGCGGACGGCCTGGCCGACCAGGGCGAGGCCGAGTCCGTGCCCGACCGGGCCGCCGGACGTCTTCGTCGTCCAGCCGCGCCGGAACATCGCGGGCACCGCGGACGGGTCCACGCCCGGCCCGCTGTCGGACACCTCGAGGACGAGCACCCCGTCCTCCTCGCGGACGCCGACGCCGACGCGCGGCGGCCGGTCTGCGGCGCCCTCGACGGCGGCGTCGACCGCGTTGTCGATCAGGTTGCCGAGGATCGTGACCAGGTCGCGCGGCTCCACCGCGCCCTCGATCGCGGTGTCCTCGCCGATCACGAACTCGACTCCGCGCTCGCCCGCCTCGGCGGACTTGCCGAGCAGCAGCGCGGCCAGCACCGGCTCCCCGACCGAGCCGACGACCCGGTCGGTCAGCCGCTGGGCGCTCGCCAGGTCGGCGGTCGCGAACTCAACGGCCTGGTCGGGGCGGCCCAGCTCCACCAGGGACACCACCGTGTGCAGGCGGTTGGCGGCCTCGTGCGCCTGCGAGCGCAGCGACTCGGCGAACCCGCGCACCGTGTCCAGCTCGCCCGTCAGCGCCTGCAGCTCGGTGTGGTCCCGCAGGGTGACGACGTTGCCCATCACCCGGTCCCGCGACCGGACGGGCGAGGTGTTCACCACGAGGACCCGCGTGTCGCCGACGTGGATCTCGTCCGAGCGCGGCTCCCCGGAGACCAGTGTGGCAACGAGCTCATCCGGCAGCCCCAGCTCCGCGACGTCCCGCCCCCGCAACTCCCCCACGACCGGCGCGCCGGTCTCGTGGAGCGCGGCATGCGGGGGCGGCCCACGATCCAGGTCCAGGAGGTCTCGTGCGGCGTCGTTGCAGAGGACGATGCGTCCGGCGCGGTCGAGGATGAGCAGGCCCTCGCGGACGGCGTGCAGGATGGCCTCGTAGTACTCGAACATGCCGCGCAGCTCGTCCGGGGCGACGCCGCGCGTCTGGCGCCGGAGGCGGGCGGAGACGAGGTAGCTCCCGACCATCCCCACCGCGAGGACGGCCGCGGCCACGGCGCCGAGGGCCAGCAGCCGCTGGCGGAGTTCGGCCGAGATCGCCTTGACCGTGATACCGACCGCGACCAGCGCCACCACCCGGTGGTCGTCGTCGAAGACGGGCGCGACGGTCCGGACGGACGGCCCGAGCGTGCCGGTGTAGGTCTCGGTGAACGTCCGGCCGGCGAGCGCGGGCGCGGTGTTGCCGACGAACGTCCCGCCGATGCGGGACGGGTTCGGATGCGTGTAGCGGATCCCGGCCGGACTCATGATCGTGATGAAGTCCACGCCGGTGTCGTGCCGGACGCGCTCGGCGTACGGCTGCAGGAGCCGGCTCGGTGCGGGGTCGGCGAGCGCCGCCCTGACGGTCGGGGCGTCGGCGATGGTCGCCGCGACGGCCGAGACCGTCTGCGTCGCGCTGTCGTCGACGGCGCGGCCGGAGTCCATGAAGGCCAGCGCCGCGCCGGCCGCCACGAGCAGCCCGACGATCGCCGCCTGGAGCACCAGCAACTGCCGGGCCAGGCTCCAGCGGCCCGGCGCCGCCCATCGAGGACGCACCCCCCCGCCCCCTCCCCGTCACACCGTGGCCGATCACGCCTCGGCGTCACCGCATCGCACCTTGTCGTGAACGAAATGTACACAAGGGTGACCGCCGTCACAGAACCGCGCATAGTCGCCTGTGGACAGACCCCCACCCCCTGCCTGACCTGCGAGCTCCCCTCCAGAGCGGCGCCCATGGTGTGCATGCTCCGGCTCCCGCCGGAGGATGGGCGCCGCCGCGGGGCGGTCGCCCGCCCGGAGCTCCCACCGGGCGGGCGCCGCCCCTCGCACCGAGGCCGGGGTCCTGAGCCGAGGAGATCCACCGTGTCCCCACCCGCCACCGAGCCCTCCCCTGCCCCCGCACCCGCCGGCCGTAAGCAGAACCGCGTCCACTACCTGTACCTCGCCGTCGTCGCCGCCGTCGTGGCGGGCGCGGTCGTGGGGCTGGTCGCGCCGGACTTCGCGCAGGAGCTGAAGCCGATCGGCACCGCGTTCGTCGACCTGATCAAGATGATGATCGCGCCGATCATCTTCTGCACGATCGTGCTCGGCATCGGCTCGGTCGCCCGGGCGGCCGAGGTCGGCAGGATCGGCCTGGTCACCATCGGCTACTTCCTGGTGATGTCGACGCTGGCCCTGACCATCGGGCTCATCGTCGGGAACCTGCTGCACCCCGGCTCCGGGCTGCACCTCGATCCGTCCTCGGTCGCCGAGGCGAAGTCGCAGGCCGAGGGCGGCGAGAGCACCACCGACTTCCTGCTCGGGATCATCCCGGACACGCTGGTGTCGGCGCTGACCGAGGGGCAGGTGCTCCAGGCGCTGCTGGTCGCGATGCTCACCGGGTTCGCGCTCCAGGGCCTCGGGCCGGCGGGCGCGCCGATCCTGCGGGGCATCGAGCACCTGCAGCGGCTCGTGTTCCGCATCCTCTGGATGATCATGTGGGCGGCGCCGGTGGGAGCGTTCGGCGCGATCGCCGCGGTGGTCGGGTCGAGCGGCTGGGACGCGCTCAAGAGCCTCGCGGTCATCATGCTGGGCTTCTACGCGACGTGCGCGGTGTTCGTGTTCGCGGTGCTCGGCGCGGTGCTGTGGGCGGTCAGCCGGATCAGCGTGTTCGCCCTGCTGCGCTACCTGGCCCGCGAGTTCCTGCTGATCCTGTCGACGTCGTCGTCGGAGTCGGCGCTGCCGCGGCTGATCGCGAAGATGGAGCACCTCGGGGTGAGCCGCCCGGTCGTCGGCATCACCGTGCCGACCGGGTACTCCTTCAACCTGGACGGCACCGCGATCTACCTGACGATGGCGACGCTGTTCATCGCGTCCGCGCAGGACCAGCCCCTGTCGGTGGGCGCGCAGATCCCGCTGCTGCTCTTCATGATCGTCGCGTCGAAGGGCGCGGCGGGCGTCACCGGCGCGGGCCTCGCCACCCTCGCGGGCGGCCTCCAGTCGCACAAGCCCGCACTGGTGGACGGGGTGGGCTTCATCGTCGGCATCGACCGGTTCATGTCCGAGGCCCGCGCGCTGACGAACTTCGCGGGCAACGCGGTCGCCACCGTGGTGATCGGCACGTGGACGAAGGAGTTCGACGCGGAGCGGGCCCGGCGCGTCCTCGCCGGGGAGGACCCCTTCAACGAGGACACCCTGCTGGACGACCACGGCCCCACCGCCGAGCCGTCCGGCGCGGAGAAGCCGTCCGGCGCGGAGAACGAGCCGGTCCCGGCGGCCGGCGGCGCGCCCGCCTAGAGAGCCCGGCCGCCCGGTGCCGAGTCTCTCCGCTCCGGCACCGGGCGGCCGTTCACGCGGACTCGGGCTGCGGACGGCGGCGGCGCAGGCGCCTGCGCGGGCGCTCGACCGACGGCCGGAAGCGGATCACCACCGGAAGGTCGGGCATGCCGACCGCGCGGCGGTACCGCTCGACGGGACCCGCGCCCAGTTCCCCGTAGACCTCGCTCACGAGGGCGTCGCCCTCGCAGGACACCTTCAGCCGGAGGCGCGGCCTGTCGGCCGTGCCGGTGAGGCGGGCCCGGGCGCCGTGGACGCCGGGCAGGCCGCGCGCATCCCGGTTCAGGTGGTCGGCGGCGGCGCGGGCCCGCGAGCGGGTCTCGGCATCGATGTCGGGGAACCACTGGTGGACGACGGCGCGCCCCTGGACGACCAGCCACACCTGCCCGGCGAGCGCCAGCGCCTCGGCGACCCCCGCCGCCGCCGGCAGGAACCAGCGGGTGTCCTCCGTGAACCGCGCCAGTGCGGGGTCGAGCAGCGGGCGCTCCGACAGGGCGCCGAACGCGTCGAACGCGCCGAGCCCGAGGGCGAGTCCGGACGCGCCCGCCAGCAGCAGCACCGCCCCGGTCACCGCGATCGCGATCCTCATCGTCAGTCCTCCTGCCAGCACCGTCCGTCTTTCCCGCACCGTCAGTCCTTCCGCCAGCCGAGCCGCACGTCGACCGGCGGCCGGTGCATCGGCTCGATCCGGTCCAGCCGCGCGTCGACCGCCTCGTGGACGAGGTCGGCGAGGTTCGCCGGGTTGCGGTAGTGGGTGCCGGCCCGCACGACGATCCCCCGGCGGAAGACCCCGAGGCCCCGGACGCGGGCGCGCTCGATGCCCGGCACCTCCAGCGCCGCGGCGGCGAGCATCCGGCGCAGCGCGGCCCGGCCGATGACGCCCGCGAGCCGCGGATCGGCGCCCGCGAGCGGCACGCCGCGCAGCCGTCCGGGCAGCGCGGCTACAAGGAACGCCGCGCCGAGGGCGGCCACCGCCCCCGACGTCGCCAGGACGTCGGGGTCGTTCCACGCGTGGCGCCGCAGGAGTTCCACGACCGGGGCGACGCCCGGCACCGGATGGACGCCCGAGCCGAGCGCCCCGGCCATCAGCTCGATGGCGGCGACCCCGCCCACCCCGGTCACCAGCAGCGCAGCGGCGAACCCGGCGAGCGCGCGGCGGGCCCGCAGCTCCCGGACGGCGAGCCGGCGCGCCAGCCGCCTGCCCTGCGCCTCCTCGATCAGCTCCTTGACCAGCGTCTCGGCCATAGCCACCCCCGTAGCCGTCGGCACGTCCGACTTCGTCACCCATGGTGCGCGAAAGTTACGCGGAGTGAAACACGCCATGCCGACATCTCACGCGTTCGCCGACCGGAAAAGCGCAGGTCAGCGGAAGACGACCGTGCGGTCGCCGTTGAGCAGCACGCGGTGCTCGGCGTGCCAGCGCACCGCGCGGGCGAGCGCGAGGCACTCCACGTCGCGGCCCACGGCGACCAGTTCCTCGGGGCTGTGGGTGTGGTCGACGCGCGCGACCTCCTGCTCGATGATCGGCCCCTCGTCCAGGTCGGCGGTGACGTAGTGCGCGGTCGCGCCGATCAGCTTGACGCCGCGCGCGTGCGCCTGGTGGTAGGGGCGGGCGCCCTTGAAGCTCGGCAGGAACGAGTGGTGGATGTTGATGATCGCGCCGGGCAGCTTGGCGCAGAAGTCGTCGGACAGGATCTGCATGTACCGGGCGAGGACGACGAGGTCGGCGCGGTAGTGCTCGACCAGCGTCAGGATCTCGGCCTCCTGCGCGGGCTTGCCGCCCGGCCCGACCGGCAGGTGGTGGTAGTCGATCCCGTACGACTGGGTGAGCGGCCGCAGGTCGGGGTGGTTGGACGCGACCGCGACGATGTCGATGTCGAGCAGCCCGGAGCGCGTCCGGTACAGCAGGTCGTTCAGGCAGTGCCCGCCCTTCGACACCATGATCAGCACGCGCGGGCGCTCGGCCAGCGGGTGCAGCCGCCACTCCAGCCCGAGCTCGGGCACCAGGGAGGCGAACGCGCCGCGCAGCTCGTCGGGATCGGTGTCGTCGAGCGCCGCGAACTGCACCCGCATGAAGAAGGTCCCGGACCCGCCGTCGCCGAACTGCTGGCTCTCGACGATGTTGCACCCGCGCTCGGCCAGCAGCCCGGAGACGGCGGCCACGATGCCGGGACGGTCGGGGCAGGACAGGGTCAGCACGTACTCGTTCGCGGCTTCGTTCACGGGTCTCACTCTTGCCTCGGCGCGGGAAGCGCCAGCTCAGGACGGTCAGGTCGCTGCCCAGCTTACGCAGCGGCACCCTGTCCCGCCGCCGTACCGGCCGGTCGGGCGGAAGGCGCGCGGCGAACGTCGCCGGGGCGGCGCCCGCGATGGCCGCCTTGCCCGCGACGCCCTGTCTACCGGTGAGTAGTTTGAAGGCTCCCCTTGGGGTTACCTTTGCCCCCATGCGGCGAATCGCGCTCGTGGCTCTGGCTGTCACCCTGGCCCTGGCGGGCTGCACCGACAAGACCGGTGAGAAGGGCGGCGAGGGCGGAAAGAAGGGCGGCCGTCCCGCGACGGTCGACGGCGTTCCGACGTCCGAGGGGACCCACAAGCAGAAGCTCGACGTGGGGACGGTCGGGCACCGCGAGTACCTGCTGCACGTCCCGGCCAAGGTCGCCGACGGCGACTGGAAGGACGGCAGGCCGGCCGACCGGCCCGCGCTGGTCATCGCCCTCCACGGCGGGCTGGCCAACATGTCGAAGATGCAGGACCTGACCGGGTTCGACAAGCTCTCGGACGAGCACGGCTTCCTCGTCGCCTACCCCGACGGGTTCATGACCACGTGGAACGCGGGCGACTGCTGCGGCGCCGCCAAGGTCGGGAACATCGACGACGTCGCCTTCCTCGGCAAGCTCATCGACAAGCTCGCCGGTGCCGGGCTGGCCGACCCGAAGCGCGTCTACGTCACCGGGTTCTCCAACGGCGCCGGAATGGCCTACCGGATGGCCTGCGAGAAGCCGGACAAGGTGGCGGCGATCGGGGTGGTCGAGGGCGCCCTCGTGACCGAGTGCGATCCGGGCCGGCCGGTGTCTGCGATGATCTTCCACGGGACGGCGGACGGGAACGTGCCCTTCAACGGCGGCGGGGACCGCGACTTCAACGACAAGCGCCCGTTCCCCCCGGTGTCGGACGCGGTCGAGTTCTGGCGGAAGGTCGGGGGGCTGCCCCAGCCGAGCAGGCGGGTGAAGGCGCTGAGCGGCGACACCCGGTGCGAGAGCACGGGCAAGGGGCGGCAGGGCGTCGCGGTGACCTTCTGCAAGATCGACGGCGGGCGGCACGCGTGGCCCAAGGAGGCGAGCCCGATGCTGTGGGACTTCTTCGCCTCCCATCCGCGCGCCGGTGCGTGAGGCGGTACCCGGTGCGCCCGCGGCGCAGAACGCGAAGGCGTACGTGAGATCTTTTCACATTTGCCCGGTAGAGTGGCAGCGTGACGAGCATGAACCTCCGGGACCGCTACGACGCCGCGACCGCCGGGCTTGAGGCGCCGTTCGCCGTCGTCGACCTCGCGGCCTTCCACGCCAACGCCGCCGACCTCGTCCGCCGCGCCGCGGGCAAGCCGATCCGCGTCGCCAGCAAGTCGGTGCGCTGCCGGGCGCTCCTGGAGGACGTCCTCGCGATGGACCGGTTCGCCGGGATCATGGCGTTCACCCTCCCCGAGGCGCTCTGGCTTGCCGCCGAGGGCGTGAGCGACGACATCCTCGTCGCCTACCCCACCGCCGACCGCACCGCGATCGCCGCGCTCGCCGAGGACTCCCGCGCCGCCCGCGCCGTCACGCTGATGGTCGACTCCCCCGAGCACCTCGACCTGATCGAGTCCGCCGCCGGCGACCGGCGGGTGCGGGTCTGCATCGACATCGACGCCTCCTTCCGCACCCTCGGCGGCCGGGTGCGGATCGGAGCGCTGCGCTCCCCGCTGCACACCGCCGCCGACGTCCGGGCGTTCGCCGAGCTGGTCCTCAAGCGGCCCTCGTTCGACCTCGTCGGGCTGATGGCCTACGAGTCGCAGATCGCGGGCGTCGGGGACGTCCCCCCGGGCCGCCCCGCGCGGGGCCGCGTCATCCGCGCCATGCAGCGGCAGTCCCGGGCGGAGCTGGCCCGGCGCCGCGCCGCGATCGTCCGGGCCGTCCGGGAGCTCACCGACCTGGAGTTCGTCAACGGCGGCGGCACCGGCAGCGTGGAGACGACCGCGGCCGAGCGCGCCGTCACCGAGGTCGCGGCAGGCTCCGGCCTCTACCAGCCGCACCTGTTCGACCAGTACTCCAACTTCTCCGGGCGCCCCGCCGCGCTCTTCGCGCTGCCGGTCGTGCGCCGTCCCGCGCCGGGCGTCGTGACGTGCCTCGGCGGCGGCTACCTCGCGTCCGGGCCGGCCGACACCGTCCGGCTCCCCCAGCCCTACCTGCCGACCGGCCTGTCCTACGACGGCAACGAGGGGGCGGGCGAGGTGCAGACGCCGCTGCTCGGCCGCGCGGCGGACCTGCTGTCGGTCGGCGACCGCGTCTGGTTCCGCCACACCAAGGCCGGCGAGCTGTGCGAGCGCTTCGACGCCCTGCACCTCATCGAGGACGGCCGGCACGTCCGCACCGTCCCCACCTACCGGGGCGAGGGCCGCACGTTCCTGTGACGATCCGCCCGACCGTCTAGGTTGGGGGGATGAGCGACGCTCCAATGATCAGTGTCCGCGGCGAGGCGGTGCTGGAGGCCGAGCCGGAGATCGCGCGGCTGTCGGTGCACGTCGAGTCGCAGGAGTCCGACCGGCGCACGGCCCTCGACCGCCTCACCGAGCGCAACCAGCAGTGCCTCGACCTGGTCAAGTCCTACGGCGAGGCCGTGGAGAGGCTGGAGACCGGCGGCCTGTCGATCACGCCGCTGCTGAAGTACCGCAGGCGCGAGGGCGACATCCGCGCCTACCGCGGCACCGTCTGGATCAAGATCACGGTCAGCGACTTCGCGGTGCTGGGCGAACTGGTCACGCGGCTCGGCGACCTGGAGCGCACCTACGTCACCGGGCCGGAGTGGGAGCTGCGGCAGGACAGCGAGGTCTACCGGCGGGCCGCCCGGCAGGCGGCGCACGCGGCCGTCGAGCGGGCCCGCGGCTACGCCGAGGCGCTCGGGGCCCGGCTCACCGGCCTGGTGGAGCTGTCGGACGAGGGGCTCGGCCGAGACACGGACGCCGGCGGGCCCGTCGCGCTCGCCGCCGCCTACGGACGCGCGGGCGGGGGCGCCGCCGAGGAGCCCGAGCCGATCGACCTTGAACCCGAGACGCAGATCGTCCGCGCCACCGTCGAGGCCCGGTTCACCGCGACCGCCCCCGACCTCGGCTGAACCGCCCGGCCACCGGACGGCCCCGCCGCCGAACGGCCCTGCCCCTCAACGGTCCCGCCGCTGAACCGCCGTGCCACTGAACAACAGGGGCGCCGCGCCCGTACTCAGGGTGTGGGAGGAACGGACTGCGGGGTGTACCGGATCGGCCTCGGCGTCTACGCCATCGGACGGCTGGCCGGCGCCGAGGCGGACGCGCTGGCGGCGCACCTGAGCGGCTGCCCGCCGTGCCGCGCCGAGCTCGCCCGGCTCCGCGACGTCGCCGACCTGCTCGCCCGCTCCGCCCGGCAGTGGGGCGGCGCCGTACCGCCGCACCCGGGCGCCGTCCCGCCGCATCCCGGCGGCGCCGGGAAACGCGGAAGCGCCGGCCGCGGACCGCGGACCGGCGCCTCCGGAACGGGGCTCAGCGGCGCCTGCGCCTACGGCGCCGCAGGACCAGGGCGGTCACGATGACCGCCGCGCCGACGCCGGCGAGCACGAGCCGCTTGTCGATCTGACCGCCCTCGCCTTCCTCGTCGTCGTCGGGGGGGCGCACCATCGCGCCGATGGCCTTGACGACGTGGTCGGCCTCGTCCTTCAGCCGCTCCGCGCCCCGCTGCGCAACGTTCTTGGGGTTCACCCGGTCGGCGATCTCGTCGACGGCGCGGGCCAGTTGCTGGCGGCTGCGCTCTATCTCCCGTTCCAGCGCCTCCGGGTCGCGGCTCTTGTCAGCCATGCCGTGTCCTTATCCTGTCGGGCGTACTCGCGCGGGCGAGAACCGTGGCGAGCCGAGCGTGGTCCGCACGGACTCGGCCGAGCGTGATCCGGACAGTCTTGCAGGTCTTCCCGGCGGATGCCCGCCGCACCCCAGCCGGTACCGTTGGAGCCACCATCCGAGCGAAAGGCGGGACAGGGTGTCCGAGCGGTTGCAGCCGGGCGACGTCGCCCCAGAGTTCGAGCTTCCCGACGCCGACGAGACCGCGGTGTCGCTGGCCTCGCTGCGCGGCAGGCGCGTGATCCTCTACTTCTACCCGGCGGCCATGACCCCCGGTTGCACCAAGGAGTCGGTCGACTTCGAGAGCAGCCTCCCCGAGCTGGAGGCCGCCGGCGTGACCGTCGTCGGGGTGTCCCCCGACAAGCCGGCCAAGCTCGCCAAGTTCCGGGAGAAGGAGGGGCTCACGTTCCCGCTCCTGTCCGACCCCGACGCGCAGGTCCTGCAGGCCTACGGCGCCTACGGGGAGAAGAAGCTGTACGGCAAGGTCGTCGTCGGCGTCATCCGGTCCACCTTCGTCATCGACCCCGAGGGGAAGATCGAGAAGGCGTACTACAACGTGAAGGCGACGGGGCACGTGGAGCGCCTCCGCCGCGAACTCGGCGTCTAGCCGGCGCCCGTCCGGACGCGGGAAGCACCGCGGCCCGCGCTCAGCGCGGGCCGGGTGCGGGCGGGGGGATTCGAACCCCCACGGTGTCGCCACCAACAGGACCTAAACCTGCCGCGTATACCTGATTTCGCCACGCCCGCCCGTGCCGCCCGGGCGTCCGTGCTACCGGCCGGGGGCCGGGTTCAGCTTAGCGTCCTGATCGGCGGGCGCGGCAACGGATTCCGCGTCCTCCCGGCGGGGCGCCCGGTACAGGACCGCGACGACGGCGGCGGCGACGGCGAGCGCGACCGAGGCGGTGAGGAACGCCGACTGGAGGCCGTCGCTGAAGGCCGCCCGCGCCCGGTCGGCCGCCTCCGGGCCGAGCCGCATCGCCATCGCGAGGGACGTCTTCGCCTGCTCGGCGGCCGGGCCCGGCACGTTCCCGAGGTCGAGGTTCGCGCGGTAGGCCGACTGCAGCAGGCTGCCGAGGACGGCGATGCCGAGCGCCCCGCCGAGCTCGCGGGCCAGGTCGTTCATCGCCGAGCCCACGCCCTGCTTCTCGGCGGGCAGCGCGTCGGTGATCGAGGCGGTGGACGGGGTCATCGCGAGGCCCATCCCCGCGCCGAACGGGATGAGGCCCGCGAGCAGCAGCCAGTAGGTGCTGTCCTCGTCCAGCAGCGAGAAGACCAGCATCGCGACGCCGACGAGCAGCAGCCCCGCCGTGATGACGCGGCGCGGGCCGACCCTGGCGGCCAGCCTCGGCGCGACGCCCCGGGCGAACGGCATCATCGTGAGCGCCATGGGCAGCAGGCTGAGCGCGCCCACGAGCGCGCTGTCGCCCTTCACCAGCTGCAGGTACTGCAGGACGATGAAGACGAAGCCGAAGAAGGCGAAGAACTGCAGGGTGATCGTGAGGGCGCCCGCGGAGAACGCCCGGATGCGGAACAGCCGCGGGTCGAGCAGCGGGTTCGGCCGCTTCAGCTCCCACAGGACGAACCCGGCGAGGACGACCACGGCGGCGGCGAGGCCGAGCAGCGTCCGCGCGGACGACCAGCCGTGCGTCGGCGCCTCGATGATGGAGTAGACGCCGGCGCCGAGCCCGATCACGGTGATCAGCGCGCCGGTCAGGTCGAGCCGCGGGGCCTCCGGGTCGGCGGACTCGGGGACGACCGCGAGCGTGGCCGCCAGCGCGACCACCGCGAGGACGACGTTCATCCAGAACACCGACCGCCACGACCAGAACTCCAGCAGCGTGCCCGACACCAGCAGCCCGAAGATGCCGCTGGCCCCGGCGACGCCCGCCCAGGCGCCGACCGCGCGGGTGCGCTGCTCGGCCGGGAACGTCGAGGTGATGGTGGACAGCGTGGCCGGCATCACCAGCGCCGCACCGACGCCGAGGACGCCGCGCATCGCGATCAGGTGGTCCGGGTCGCTCGCCAGCGCCGCCGCGGCCGAGCCCGCGCCGAACACGACGAGCCCCGCGGCGAGCGCGCGGCGCCGCCCGTAGCGGTCGCCGACCGCGCCGCCGAGCAGCAGCAGCGCCGCGAAGACCAGCGCGTAGGCGTCGATGATCCACGACAGCTCGGTCAGGCCGGCGCGGGTGTCGCGGGCGATGGACGGCACCGCGGTGTTGAGGGAGGCCACGGCCGACACCACCGTGGCGAGGGACAGCATCACGGCCGGCAGCACCGCTCGGTGGACGGCGCCCGGCCCCTGCTTCGTGGTGTTCATGCCTCGAATGTCGTCCCCGCCCGGGCTATATTTCAACTGTGATGAATAAATCCGGGAACGGGCGCGGGCGGCGTCCCGGCAGCCCCGACACCCGGGAGGCGATCCTCGCGGTGGCCCGCCGCCGCTTCCTGGCCGACGGCTACGGGCCCGTCACGATGCGCTCCATCGCGGCCGAGGCCGGGGTGGACGCCGCACTGATCAGCTACTTCTTCGGCTCGAAGAAGGGGCTGTTCGGCGCCGTCCTCGGGCTCGTCGCCAACCCGCCCGAGGTGCTGGCGGGCGCGCTGCCCGGCGACCCCGCCACGCTGCCGGAACGCGTCCTGCGCGCGATGGTCGCCGCCTGGGACGACCCGGAGCGCGGCGCGCCGCTGCTGATGATGGTGCGCGCGGCCGTCCAGGACCCGGAGCTGGCCCGGCTGGTGCGCGACATCCTGGAACGTGAGATGATCAACCGGATCGCCGAGCGGCTGGGCGGCCCCGACGCCACCGCGCGGGCCGCGGCGTTCGGCACCCAGCTCGCCGGGCTGATCTTCGCGCGCTACGTCCTCGCCGTGGAACCCGTCGCCTCCATGGGGCCCGATGAATTAATCCGGTACCTCGCCCCCGGGCTCCGCGCCGCCGTCCACGGCCCGCCCCGCCGCCCCCGGATGCGGTGACCCGCACGCCCGCCGGGGCCGCACGCCCGCCGGGCCGCGCCGCCACCGCGAGGCGGCACCCTCCTCCGGCCCGCGGCCAGGGGGCCGGAAGCGGCCGGACTATTCGGGTGAAAGTTCGCGGCATACCGGAGGCGGGCGTTCTAGGCTGGTCGGGTCCGTTCGCCGTGCGCAGTGGGTGACATCGTGATCACACACCTGGCGGGACCGCCGTGAGCGCCGGCCCCGCGAGTGCCGACCCCGCGGGCGGCGGCTTCACGCACCGCCTGCTGCCCTTCTCCGGGGTGGAGGAGTACCTCGGCGGCGCCGTGCCGTTCCTGCGCGCCGGCCTCGACGCGGGCGACCGCGTCCTCGCGGTGTGCGGGACCGGCCGCGAGATGCTGCTGCGCGACGCCCTCGGGCCCGCCGCGGCCGGGGTCGAGTTCACCGAGCCCGCCGCCTGGTACGCGCACCCGTCCCGCACGCTCGCGGACTGCCTCGGCGACGCCCGCGAGACCGCGCGGCGGGGCCGGCGGCTGCGCCTGCTCGGCGAGCCGGTCTGGGCGACGCGGCCGCCGCTGGAGGTCGTCGAGTGGCAGCGGACCGAGGCCGTGCTGAACGACGCGTTCCGCGGCACCGGCGCAGCGATCATGTGCCCCTACGCGGCGACGCTGCCCGCGTCCGTCGTCGCGGCCGGGCGGCGGACCCACCCCGAGACCGTGCGCGGCGCGCGGGCCCTCCCCAACCCCGGCTTCGTGAGCCCCACGGCGTACTGCGCCCGGTGCGACGGCGAGCCGCTCCCTCCGCCGCCGGACGGCGCCGACACCCTGGTGATCGAGCGTCCCGACCTGTACTGGCTCCGCGCCTGGGTCGCCGACTGCGCGCGGCGCACAGCGCTGCCCGGCGGCGACCGGCAGCGCCTCCTGGTCGCGGTGACCGAGGTCGTGACGAACGCGTTCCGGCACGGGGAGCCGCCCGTCGCCGTGCGCCTGTGGACCGACGCCTCGCCCGGCACGGCCGCGCTCGTCTGCGAGGTCACCGACGAGGGGCGGTGGGAGCAGGACGCCGGGTTCGGGCTCGTCCCGCCGCGCCCGGACGGCGGGACGCCCGGCGGCCGGTTCGGACTGTGGGCGGTGCGGCTGCTGTGCTCCCTCGTCCAGATCCGGACAGGCGAGGACGGCACCGCCGTGCGGCTGAGGCTCGCCCTGCCCGTCGACGCGGCCATGGCGGGCCCTCGGCGCGGTCCGGCCGCGGGGCCCGGCGGCTCGAACGGAGCGTGAGGAACTCCCTGCGTTGGGCTTCCAACGGCACGGGACCGGCGTACGCTGAACGAATCCGCCTCACAGTGATGGGGAGGCCATGGAGACATCATGGTTCGCCGAGCGCTCAGTCAGCGCCGTCCGCCCCGGAGACCACGGCTGGCTGGCCTACAGCAGCCGGGAGGAACGCGACCGGGTCATAGGTCCATTCGTCCGGGAGGGCTTGGAGACCGACGAGAAGGTCGTGTACGTCACCGACGTCCCGGCCGAACTGCTTCCCGGCCTCGGGCCCGGGCAGCCGATCGACGTGGAGGCCCGTGTCAGGTCGGGCCAGCTGCGGGTCATCCCGCGGCGGGAGGCCTGCCTCGACCGCGGCGGCGCCTTCGAGCCGGCCCGGATGGCCGACACCATCGGCCGCGAGGTCGGCGCCGCGTTCGGCCAGGGCTTCCGCGCGGTGCGCGTCACCACCGACTACACCTGCCTGCTGAACGGTCCCGGCCGGTCCGACCTCGGCCGGATGCTGGGCTGCGAGCACCGGGTCGGCGACGCCGTCTCGCCGAGCACCATGGCGATGGCGATCTGCCAGGTCGACCGGCACGCCTGCCGGCCCGCCGAGCTCACCGCCCTCCGCGACACACACGAGGTCCTCGTGGAAGTGAACCCCGAGTTCGACGACGGGATCCTGAAGATCGTGCGCACGTTCGAGCCCGAGGGCCTGCGCGTCGAGGGCGAGCTGGACGCCGCGCGGCACGCCGTGTTCGCCGAGCAGCTCGCCCAGGTGCGGCCCGGCGGCAGCGTCCACCTCGACATGTCCCGCCTCGGGTTCATCGACCTCGGCGCGCTGCACCTGCTGGCCAGGCACGCCATCCGGCTGCCCGCCGACGCCGCGCTGGTCCTCGACCACCTCTCGCCCGACGTCGAGAGCGTCATCGACATGGTCGGCTGGCACCGGCTGCCCGGCCTCGCCCGGGGGCGGCGGCTGCCGGACACGGAGGGCATCGCCTGATGGCACTGGAGCACAAGGCGTTCATGTACCGGGGCACCGACGAGTTCCTGTCCGTCACCGTGCCCTATCTCGAATCGGGCCTGGAGCGCGGCCAGGTCGTGATCGCCGTCGCCCGCGAGCCCAACCTGACCGCCCTGCGCGACTCGCTCGGCGCCCGCGGCGACACGGTCGCCTTCCTCGACTCGGCCACGTTCTACCAGCATCCCGTCCGCACCCTGCGCGACTACCAGAGCATCGTGAAGGGCAGCGCCCCGCGCACCGTCTGCGCCCTCGCCGAACCGCTCTGGACCGGATGGGACGAGCGCCAGACGCTCGAATGGGTCCGCTACGAGTCCCTCATCAACGTCGTCTTCGGCGACTCGGGGGCGCGCGCCCTGTGCCCCTACGACGCCGGGGAGCTGCCGCAGCGCGTCCTCGACGAGGCCCGCCGCACCCATCCGCTGCTGCTCGCCCCGGGCCACGACGGCCAGAACGCCGACTACGTCGACCCGGTGGAGTTCGGGTCCGGCTGCGACGGCCGGTTCCGCTCCGACCGCCCTGCCGACACGGAGTACCTGCCCATCGACGGCGACGACCTGCACGCGCTGCGCGTGTTCGTCGGCGAGCGCGCCCGCCGGCACGGCCTGGCCAAGCAGCAGGCGCAGAACCTCGTCACCGCCGTCAACGAGGTCGCCGCGAACGCCCTCCAGCACGGCACGCCGCCGATCGGGCTGTGGGTGTGGCAGGACGGCGCCGACCTGGTCTGCGAGGTCGGCGACAACGGCTTCTGGTCCCCCGGGCCCGACTCCCTGACCGGCTTCGTCCCGCCCGACTCCGCCCTCCAGCGCGGCTTCGGGCTGTGGACCGTCCGCCTGCTGGTCGACCTCATGGAGCTCCGCGCCGGATGGGACGGCACCTTCGTCCGGCTGCGCTGCAGATGACGCGGTGCGGCTGACACGGGCGCGGCTGACACGGGCGCGGCTGACACGGGCGCGGCTGACACGGGCGCGGCTGACACGGGCGCGGCTGACACGGTGCGCCGAGCCCGTGGGGGCGGCTCAGGCCAGGCCCGCGGCCTTCAGCGCGTCCGGGACGATCTCCGCGAGGGCGCGGAAGGCCCGGCCGCGGTGGCTGATGGCGTCCTTCTCGGCGGGCGTCAGCTCCGCGGTCGTGCGGGTCCCGCCCTCGGGCAGGAAGACCGGGTCGTAGCCGAACCCGCCGGTGCCGCGCGGCTCCCGGATGACGGTGCCGTGCATCCGTCCCTCGACGCAGTGCTCGGCGCCGCCCGGGACCACCAGCGCCGCCGCGCACACGAACGAGGCGCCGCGCCGGCCGTCGGCCACGTCGGCGATCTGGTCGAGGACGAGCCGGAGGTTGGCGGCGTCGCGGTCGCCGCCGGCGCCGAACCGTCCCGACCAGCGGGCCGACAGCACGCCGGGCATGCCGTTCAGCGCGTCCACGCACAGGCCGGAGTCGTCGGCGACGGCGGGCAGCCCGGTGAACGCGGCGATCGCGCGGGCCTTCAGCAGCGCGTTGCCCTCGAAGGTCAGCTCGGTCTCGGGCACGTCGGGGGCGCCGGGGAAGTCGTCGAGGCCGACGACGTCGAGGTCGCCGAGGATGCGGTGGAGTTCCGCCACCTTGCCCTGGTTGTGGGTGGCGAGGACGATCCGGCTCATCGGCCGAGGGCCTCGTTCTGGATGCGGGTCAGCTCGGCGCAGCCGGCGGCGCCGAGGTCGAGCAGCGCGTCCAGCTCCGCCCGGTCGAACGGGGCGCCCTCGGCGGTGCCCTGCACCTCGACGAACCGGCCGTCGCCGGTGCAGACGACGTTCATGTCCGTCCCGGCGGCCGAGTCCTCCTCGTAGCACAGGTCGAGGCGGGGCTCGCCGTCCACGACGCCGACGCTGACCGCCGACACCGAGGTGATGAGCGGGTCCCCCTTGAGGAGGCGGCGCTCGCGCATCCAGCTCACCGCGTCGGCCAGCGCGACGTACGCGCCGGTGATCGCGGCGGTGCGGGTGCCGCCGTCGGCCTGCAGGACGTCGCAGTCGAGCTGGACGGTGTTCTCGCCGAGCGCCTTGAAGTCCAGGCACGCCCGGATCGACCGGCCGATCAGCCGGGAGATCTCGTGGGTGCGGCCGCCGATCCGGCCCTTGACCGACTCGCGGTCGTTGCGGGTGTTGGTCGCGCGCGGCAGCATCGCGTACTCGGCGGTGACCCAGCCGAGCCCGCTGTCGCGCCGCCAGCGGGGCACCGAGTCCTGCACGGACGCGGCGCACAGGACCCGCGTCGCGCCGAACTCGACGAGCACCGACCCTTCCGCGTGGTCGAGCCATCCGCGCTGGATGCGGACGGGGCGGAGGCTGTCGGGTGCGCGGTCATCGGGGCGAGCCATGCGCCCACCCTAGCGCTCGGTCCCCACCGAGGCGGCCCGCCGCGGGCAGAGCCGCACCCGTCGCCGGAGGCGCCGTCAGAGGTCGTAGACGGCGCCGACCTCCGCCAGTTCGATGGGGCCCCGGTAGCCGCTGTCCTTCGCCTCGGAGAGCGTCTGGGACGGGTCGTTCCACGGCAGCAGGTGCGTGAGGACCAGCCGTCCGACCTCGGCCCGCTCCGCGTGCTCGCCCGCCTCCCGGCCCGTCAGGTGCATGTCCGGCGGCAGCCCGGGACGGTCCGCGAACGCCGCCTCGCAGAGGAACAGGTCGGAGCCGCGCGCCAGCCGCACCAGCTCGTCGCTGTGCCCGGTGTCGCCGGAGTAGGTCAGCGCGCTGCCGCCGTGCTCGATCCGCAGGCCGTACGCCTCGACCGGGTGGTTCATCAGCGCGGTCGTCACCGTGAACGGGCCGATGCGCATCGGCCCCGGCTCCAGCGGGCGGAAGTCGAAGGTGTCGGTCATCTCCGGGTTGGGTTCCAGCTCGTACGCCTTGATCATGTGCTCCGCGGTGCCGCGGGGGCCGTACACCGGGATGCGCGGGGCCGGGCCGTCCGGGCAGTACGTCCGCGCGATCCAGTAGACGGTGAGGTCGAGGCAGTGGTCGGGGTGCAGGTGCGAAATGCAGATGGCGTCGATGTCCAGCACGCCGTGGAAGCGCTGGAGGCTGCCGACCGCACCGTTGCCGATGTCGAGGAGCATGGAGAAGCCGTCCGCCTCGATCAGATAGCTGGACGCGGGGCTGTCCGGCCCTGGGAAGCTGCCGGAGCAGCCGATCACAGTGACCCGCACGCTCACTCCTCCTCTTGGGTTTCCCGAGGAATCAGGTCGTCAAAGCCTTGCTCAACGTGCTCTCCACCGGGCCGATCTCCGGTCCGAGGAAGCGGCGGCCGAGCTCGGCGAACACGGCGGGGTCACCGGTGGCGCGGAACCGGTGCCGCGGCCGGGGCTTCGCCTCGGCGCGGGCCAGTCCCCGATCGTGCAGCACTCGGTACACGTCCTTGGCGGTCTCGTCGGCGCTTGAGACCAGTGTGACCCCGTCTCCCACCACATACGAGATGACGCCCGCCAGGAGCGGGTAGTGCGTGCAGCCGAGGATGAGGGTGTCGCAGTCCGCGTCCACAATCGGACGCAGGTAGCCGCGGGCGGCGTCGAGCAGCTCGTCGCCCATCGTCACGCCCGCCTCGACGAACTCGACGAAGCGCGGGCAGGCGGCGCTGACCAGCTCGATGTGCGGCGCGGCCGCGAACGCGTCCTCGTAGGCGCGGCTGTTCACGGTGGCCTCGGTGGCGATCAGCCCGACCCGCCCGTTGGACGTGGCACGGGCGGCGCGCCGGGTCGCGGGGTTGATGACCTCCACGACCGGGACGTCGTAGCGCTCGCGGGCGTCGCGCAGCATCGCCGAGCTGGCGCTGTTGCAGGCGATCACCAGCATCTTCACGCCCTGGTCGACCAGCTCGTCCAGCATCTCCAGGGCGAACGCGCGGACCTGCGCGATCGGGCGCGGCCCGTACGGCTGGCGGGCGGAGTCGCCGAGGTAGACGATCGGCTCGTTCGGCAACTGGTCGAGGATGGCACGGGCCACCGTGAGGCCCCCGAAACCACTGTCGAAGATCCCGATGGGCGCGTCTGGGAGGCCGTCCCCCCGGGATGGATCTGACATGGTGCACAAGGCTAAGCGACAGGACCCCGCCGGGGTGCGTCATGCGTTGGACATCACACCGTCACGCACCGGAAAACCGTCCAGCTCACGGCGCGGGCGCATGATCCGTTCGCTTCCGATCCGGAACACCGGTGTGTCGCGGCGGTCAGGAGCGGGCGAGGGGCACGCGGGCGATCTGCCTGCTCTGCGCGACGAGGCGGCCGGCGCTGTCCCACACCTCGACCTCCTCGTCGAACCAGCCGCCGGCGAGGAGCCGCCCGGTGCCGTGCACGGCGAGCCAGCCGGGCGCCGGGACGGCCCGCATGTGCCAGGTCAGCTCGACGGTCGGGGCCCAGCCCTGCGCGCCGAGGTTGAGCGCCACGGGCGGCAGCGCGTCGACGGCGAGGGCGAGGGAGTAGCCGTCGGGCTCCTGGCCGCAGCGGTGCCGGAACCAGGCGCGGATGTCCGGGCGCCCGCTCGGCCGCCCGTCCAGCCAGCCCATCGTCGTGCGGTCGAAGCGCATGTCGACCTGGTCGGCGAAGCCGCTGTCGACGGCGGAGGGCGGGCGGAACCCCGTGCACTCCTCCAGCGGAGGCAGCTCGGCGGGCGGCGCGGCCGCGTAGTCGGGCTCGGCGGCCGGGTCGAGGGTGCCGGTGGTGATCAGCGCGTCCACGACGGGACGGCCGTCCTGGACGAGGGTGACGAAGGACGAGGCGGCCGTGCGCCCCACCTTGCGGGAGTCGACGACCAGCTCGGCGGGGCCGGGCTTGGCGACGCGGTGGAAGTTCGCCGCGGTCGAGACGGGGTGCTCGTGCGGCGAGGCGTCCACCGCGGCGCGGGCGAGCACGGCCATCAGGTAGCCGCCGTTCAGCGCCTGGGCGATGCCGTAGCCCTCGTCCAGGACGGCCTCGTACCGGCCCTCGCCGACCGGCTTCACCGCGGTCGACTCCCCGAACCCGCTCATCCGCACTCTCCCGGGTCGACCGTCCCGGCGGGGCGTCCGCCGAGACGGTTCTAGAATCTCGTTCGAGTACGCACTCTACCCTGCCGCCCCGCCGCCCGACCGGGCGGTCAGGCCCAGAGCTGGCCTTCGAGACGGGCCTCGGCCTCCTCCAGCGTGCCGCCGTAGGCGCCGGTCGACAGGTACTTCCAACCGCCGTCGGCGACGATGAACACGATGTCGGCGCGCTCGCCGGCCTTCACCGCCTTGTTCGCCATCCCGATCGCCGCGTGCAGCGCCCCGCCGGTCGAGATGCCCGCGAAGATGCCCTCCTGCTCCAGCAGCTCGCGGGTGCGGCGCAGCGCGTCGCGCGACCCGACCGAGAACCGCGTCGTCAGGACGGAGTCGTCGTACAGCTCGGGGATGAAGCCCTCGTCGATGTTGCGCAGCCCGTACACCAGCTCGCCGTACCGCGGCTCCGCCGCGACGATCCTGATGTCCGGCACCCGCTCGCGCAGGAAGCGGCCGACGCCCATCAGCGTGCCCGTCGTGCCGAGCCCGGCGACGAAGTGCGTCACCGACGGCAGGTCGGCGAGGATCTCCGGGCCGGTCGTCTCGTAGTGCGCGAGCGCGTTGGCCTCGTTGCCGTACTGGTAGAGCATCACCCAGTCGGGGTTCTCCTCGGCCAGGCCCTTCGCCACCCGCACGGCCTCGTTCGAGCCGCCCGCCGCCGGGGAGGAGATGATCCGCGCGCCCCACATCTCCAGCAGCTGGCGGCGCTCGGCGGAGGTGTTCTCCGGCATCACGCACACCATCGAGTAGCCGCGCAGCTTGGCGACCATGGCCAGCGAGATGCCGGTGTTGCCGGACGTCGGCTCCAGGATCGTGCAGCCGGGCGTCAGCAGCCCCTCCTTCTCCGCCTTCTCGATCATGTGGAAGGCGGGGCGGTCCTTCACCGAGCCGGTGGGGTTGCGGTCCTCCAGCTTGGCCCAGAGCCTGACGTCCTCGCTCGGCGACAGCCGCGGCAGCCCGACCAGCGGGGTGCCGCCGAGCGAGTCCAGCAGTGAGTCGAATCGCATGTGGCGCTCGTCCCGACCGGCTCAGCCGCCGGCGACGGCCGGCAGGATCGTCACGCTGTCGCCGTCGGAGACCTCCGTCTCCAGCCCGCCGAGGAAGCGCACGTCCTCGTCGTTCAGGTAGACGTTGACGAACTTGCGCAGGCCCTTGTCGTCCACGAGCCGGTCGCGCAGGCCCGCGTGCCGGGTGTCCAGGTCGGCGAACAGCTCGTCGAGCGTGCCGCCCTTGCCCTCGACGGCCTTGGCGCCGTCGGTGAGGTTGCGCAGGATCGTCGGGATCCGGACCTCGATCGCCATCGCGATGATCTCCTTAAAACGTCGTACGGGACTGCCCGCCCCTGGCGTAGAACCGGGCGGGCGGCGGGATGATTCCAGGCGTGATCAGCGCGTCAGCGACAGTCGTAGACGACCTCGGCGCGCGAGTGCCCGAACAGGAAGCTCTGCACGGGTGGCACCGCTGGGGCCACGGCGCGGCGCTCAGCGCCGCCCGTCCCATGCCCGCTCGTCCACATGTCAACCAGTTTACCGGCCGGGAGGCCGCCGGTCCCGGCCGCCTCCGGACCTCGCGCACCGCTCATCCCGGTCGCCCCGTTCCTTCTGCCAGCGCCGTCAGGAACCGTCGACGATGACGACCTCTTCCTCGGTGACCTCGCCGTCCACGATGCGGAACGAACGGAACTCGGCCTCGTCCTCCTCGCGGGTCGAGACGAGGACGTAGTGCGCGGTCGGCTCGGACGCGTAGGAGATGTCGGTGCGGGAGGGGTAGGCCTCGGTCGCGGTGTGCGAGTGGTAGATCACCACCGGCTCCTCGTCGCGGTCGTCCATCTCCCGCCACACCTTCAACTGCTCCTGGGAGTCGAACCGGTAGAACGTCGGGGAGCGCTCGGCGTTGACCATGGCGACGAACCGGACGGGGCGGTCCGAGCCGACCGGGCCCGCGATGATGCCGCAGGCCTCGTCGGGGTGGTCCGCGCGCGCGTGCGCGATGATCTGGTCGACCAGGGCCCGTTCAATCGTCAGCATGCCCGCAAGCTTAGAAGGCGCCCGCTCCGGAACCCCCACCCCAGGGCGGCTACTCCGGGGGAGGCTCCTCAAGGGGAGGTTCCTCCAAGGGCGGCTCTTCCAGGGCGTGGACGAGACCGTCCTGGAGCATCGTCAGCCAGTCGTAGGCGGCGAACATGGGGGCGCGCGGGTCGCGCGGGTCGAGGGCGCCCGCCTCCTCGTACCAGTCCTCGGTGATGTCGAGCCGGGTTCCGAGCGCCAGCCGGACGTCGTTCAGCGCACGCAGCCACTCCTGCATCCGCTTCTCGTCGAGGACGGTGTCGGTGTCGGTCTCACCGAGCGCGCCGAGGACCGCCCGGGCGGCCTCGCGCTTGCCGTCGCGCAGGCCGATCTCGGTGTAGCGGCGGAACTCGCCGGCGGCCTCGCCGTCGTCGCGGTAGGCGTCGGGGAACAGCCGCGCCAGGACCGGGTCGTCCGGCTTCACGGCGTTCTCGGCGATGCCCATGGAGGCCAGTTCGTCGTCGGGGCCGGGCGCGTCGCCGAGGAGCGCGAGCAACTGCTCCATGAGGGCGCGCAGCAGCGCGGTCTCCTCCGGCTCCAGCCGGACCCGGAAGCCCTGGCGCGTCTTCGTCACATGGCTCATCGGGTCAATCATCCCGCTTCACGGTCGCCCACAGGCCGTAGGAGTGCAGGATCTCGACGTCCCGCTCCATCTCCTCGCGGGTGCCGTTGGCCACCACGGCGCGGCCCTTGTGGTGCACGTCGAGCATCAGCTTCTCGGCCTTGGTCTTGGGGTAGCCGAAGACGGCCTGGAACACATATGTGACGTACGACATGAGGTTGATCGGGTCGTTCCAGACGATCGCCAGCCAGGGCCGGTCGGCGCTCACGTCCTCCGCTGCGCCCGGCCGCTCCTGTTCGACCGGTGCGGGCGCCGTGTTCATGGCGCTCATTGGCCGGGTCGCCCCCTTTCTGCGCGCGGTCGGTCCGCCCACCGCATCCGATGCTATGCGTCTATCCCTCTCCTTGTGGGGAACGATCCCCCGCGCCGCCCGGTTCGCCGCGCTCACGCGTTTCCTTGGGGGGGACCAGCCCCACGCCGCCCAGTTCGCTGCGCTCACGCGTTTCCTTGTGGGGGACGATCCCCGACGCCCCCGGTTCGCTGCGCTCAGTGTGGTCTCCGGGTGTGGCGGCCCGCGTCACCATGGTGCCCGCAGTCGGCCCTAAAGTGCCACTTGTGAACCTTGGTGACGGCACGGCCCTGCTGACCGACCAGTACGAGCTGACCATGCTGCAGGCGGCCCTCCGCAGCGGGACGGCCGGCCGCCGCGCGGTGTTCGAGGTGTTCGCGCGGAGCCTGCCCGCCGGCCGCCGGTACGGCGTCGTCGCGGGCGTCGGGCGGCTCCTCGACGCCATCGAGGCGTTCCGCTTCGAGGACGCCGAACTGGAGTTCCTCACCGCGAACGGCATCGTGGACGAGCCCACGGCGCGCTGGCTGGAGAAGTACCGCTTCACCGGGAACGTCTGGGGCTATCCCGAAGGCGAGTGCTATTTCCCGGAATCGCCGATCCTGATGGTCGAGGGGACGTTCGGGGAGGCGGTCCTGCTGGAGACCGTCGCCCTGTCGATCCTCAACCACGACTGCGCGATCGCGTCCGCCGCGTCCCGGATGGTGCAGGCCGCGCAGGGGCGCCCGATCATCGAGATGGGGTCGCGGCGCACCCACGAGCGCGCCGCCGTGGCCGCCGCCCGCGCCGCCTACATCGCCGGGTTCACCACCACGTCCAACCTGGAGGCGGGCCGGCTGTACGGCGTGCCGACCGCCGGGACCAGCGCGCACTCCTTCACCCTCCTGCACGACAGCGAGCGGCACGCGTTCGAGGCGCAGCTCGCGGCCCTCGGCGAGGGCACCACGCTGCTGGTCGACACCTACGACGTCGAACGCGCCGTCCGCGCGGCGGTGGAGCTGGCCGGGCCGACGCTCGGCGCCGTCCGGATCGACAGCGGCGACCTCGGCGTGGTGGCGCGGCGCGTCCGCGAGCAGCTCGACTCCCTCGGCGCGCACGGCACGCGCATCGTGGTGACCGGCGACCTGGACGAGTACGGCATCGCGGCGCTCGCCGCGGCGCCCGTGGACGGGTACGGCGTGGGGACGTCCCTGGTGACCGGTTCCGGCGCGCCCACTGCGTCCCTCGTCTACAAGCTCGTCGCGCGGGCGGACGGCCCCGAGGAGGACGCGCCCATGCGCCCGGTGGCGAAGCGCTCGACGGGCAAGCCGAGCCGCGGCGGGCGCAAGACGGCCGTCCGCCGCGTCGACGGGCACGGCACCGCCTACGCCGAGACCGTCTTCACCACCGAACCGACCGCCGGCCCCCGCGACCGCGTCCTCCAGGTGCCGCTGGTGCGCGACGGCGAGGTCGTCGGGAGCGAGGCGCTCGGCGATGCCAGGGAACGCCACGCCCGCGCCGTCGCCGAACTGCCCCCGACGGCGCTCCAGCTCTCGAAGGGCGAGCCCGCCGTCCCGACCGAGTTCGTCAACGGCGGGCCACGCCGTTGAGCCGTCCCGCTTGGGGGAACGAGCCTGGGGTACGGTCGGAGCGGAGCCGGTGGGGCAACCGGTAGAGGGAGCGGTCATGGGCAAGAAGGCTCTGATCATCGTGGACGTGCAGAACGACTTCTGCGAGGGCGGCTCGCTCGCCGTCGCGGGCGGGGCCGCGGTGGCCACCGCGATCTCCGAGTACGTGGCCGCCCACCGGTCCGAGTACGCGCACATCGTGGCGACCCGCGACTTCCACCTCGACCCGGGCGGCCACTTCTCCGCCGAGCCGGACTTCGCCGACACCTGGCCGCCGCACTGCGTGATCGGCACCCCGGGCGCCGACTTCCACCCCAACCTGGCCCTCGCCCCCATCGAGGCCGTGTTCAGCAAGGGCCGCGAGACCGCCGCCTACAGCGGCTTCGAGGGCTTCTCCGACGACGAGACCACGCTCGCCGACTGGCTCGCCGCCCGCGGCGTCGACTCCGTCGACGTCGTCGGGATCGCCACAGACCACTGCGTCCGGGCCACCGCGGTGGACGCCGTCCGCGCTGGCCTGCGCACCACCGTCCTGCTCGACCTCACGGCCGGCGTCAGCAAGGCCACCGTCGACCGGGCCCTCGACGAGCTCGCGCAGGAGGGCATCGTCCTGTCCGGCGCCCCGGTGGTGACCGCCTGACCATGCCCCCCACCACGTCCCCGCCCCCGGAAACGACGGAGCCCACGGTCATCCTGATCGCCGGCGTCTCCGGCAGCGGCAAGACCACCATCGGCACGCTCCTCGCCGAGCGCCTCGGCTGGGACTACGCCGAAGCCGACGCGTTCCACTCCGAGGCCAACGTCGCCAAGATGCGCGCGGGCCACCCGCTCACCGACGAAGACCGCCTCCCCTGGCTGCGTGCCATCGCCGCGTGGATCGCCGACCGGCTCGACACCGGCCGCCCCGGCGTCGTCACCTGCTCCGCCCTCAAGCGCCGGTACCGCGAGATGCTGGTCGACGGGCACGAGGGCCTCCGCCTGGTCCTGCTGGACGGCGACCGCGACGCGATCGCCGCCCGCATGAAGGCCCGCAAGGGCCACTTCTTCAAGGCCGAGATGCTCGACTCCCAGTTCGCCGACCTGGAACGCCCCGCCCCCGACGAGAACGTCGTCACCGCGCCCATCACCGGTACGCCCGAAGAGACGGTCGCCCACATCCTCAAGGCCCTCGACCTGGTCCCGCCCTCCCACTGACCTCCCGAAGCCGACCGCGGTCGGACGTGGCAGTCGACGAGGCGAGCCAAACCGACCGCCCGGAGCCTCCGCCCCCTGGTCCGGCGTAGAGCGGGTCGTCTCAGTCGCGCACGTGGCGGTGCCGAGGGCGCCGTCGCAGCGTCCGGTTACGGCCCCCTCCCTCCCCGGGACCGGACGTCCACCCGCCACCAGAACCGCGAAGCCGCCAAAGTCGCTGAGCTGTTGCCGACGATCCAAACCATATGATCTCATCTGAGATTATCTCAGATAGACAGTTCACGTCGATCGACGGGAGACATCCATGCTTGAGCCGACCCGCCGGCGCACGCCCGAGGCGAACGGCACGCCGCCGGCCGTCCGGAACCCCGCGCCGCGCCCGCTCCCGCGCCATGCGGGAGGGCCTCGATGATCGCGGCCTCCCCTGCCGAGCAGGTCCGCGACGAGGTCATGACCGCGGCCGCTGTGGTCAAGTCCTATGGGACCGGTGACGGCGCGGTGACCGCGCTGCGCGGGGTGTCGGCGGCGTTCACGCGGGGCCAGTTCACCGCGATCATGGGACCGTCCGGGTCGGGGAAGTCGACCTTCCTGCACTGCCTGGCCGGACTGGACACCGTGACGTCCGGCACCGTCGTCGTCGGCGGGGCCGAACTCACCGGCCTGTCGCGCACCCGGCGCACCGAACTGCGCCGCGACCGGATGGGGTTCGTGTTCCAGTCGTTCAACCTGCTGCCGATGCTCACCGCCGAGGAGAACATCCGGCTCACCGGACGGCTCGCGGGCCACCGCGCGGACCCGCGCTGGTTCGACACGATCGTGGACGCGCTCGGACTGCGCGAACGGCTGGCGCACCGGCCCACGCAGCTGTCCGGCGGGCAGCAGCAGCGGGTCGCCGTGGCGCGGGCGCTGCTGACGCGGCCGGAGGTGCTGTTCGCCGACGAGCCGACCGGCAACCTCGACTCCCGCTCGGGCGCCGAGGTGCTCGGGTTCCTGCGCACCGCCGTCGACTCCTACCGGCAGACGGTGGTCATGGTGACGCACGATCCCGCGGCCGCCGCGCACGCCGACCGGGTGCTGTTCCTCGCCGACGGGACGATCGTCGACGAGCTGACCGCGCCCACCATCGACGCCGTGCACGCCCGCATGCGCGAGATGGAGGCCTGACGGTGGGGAAAGCCATGTGGCTCATCGCGCGACGCTCGTTCGCCGGCAGCTGGATGCGGCTGACCGCGACGCTGCTGGCGGCCCTGGGCTCGATCGCGCTCATAGCCGGCTCGCTGCAGTTCGCGCTGCGCGCGCAGGAGGCGGTGTCGGGCAGCGACGCGAGCGAGTACTTCCGCGCCGACGTGCTCGTGCAGGGCGGGACGGTCGATCCGGACGACGCGGCCGCGCCGCCCACCGGCGCGGTCCCCATGGACCGGATCGCCTCCCTGCCCGGGGTGGCGGCCGCCGCCGGGGACGCCGCGGTGGCGGTGACGGCCGCCCGTCCCGACGGCCGGGCGATCACCGCGGCGGCCGAGGGCAGGACGCTGCTGCGCCCCTGGGTGCCCGACCCGCGGCTGAATCCCTACCGGCTGGAGGCCGGGCGCGCCCCCGCGGCCGACGGCGAGGTGGCGGTCGTCCGGTACATGACGCGCGCGGGGAAGGTGCGCGTCGGTGACACGCTGACGCTGATGCTGCCCCGCCAGACGCGCCAGGACCGGATCGTCGGGATCGTCAGCGTCCAGGACCGCGATGCCGTGGCCGCCGGCAACCTGGTGCTGGCGCCGCCCGAGACCGTGCGGCGCGCCGCCGCGCTGCCCCCGGGCACCTGGCCGAGCGTCTGGCTGAAGGCCGCCCCGGGCGTGCCCGCCGCCCGCCTGCGCGACGGGGCGGCCCGGGAACTGGGCGGCGCGGCCACGGTGCGCACCGCCGAGTCCGTGCGGCGCGCGCAGGCCGCCGCCGCGGAGGGCGAGGGCGCCTCGATCGCCGGCGTCATCGGCGGGCTCTCCCTGGTGGCGATCTTCGTCGGCCTGTTCGTGGTCGCCAACACGTTCGGCACGCTGGTGCGGCAGCGCACCCGGCTGCTGGCGCTGCTCAGCGCGATCGGCGCCACCCCGCGGCAGGTCAAACGGCTGATCCGCCTGGAGGCGCTGATACTCGGCGCCATCGCCGCCGTGGGCGGCGTCGCCGCGGCCTTCCCGCTGTCCGCGCTGATCATCCGGCTGTTCGCGCGGGACGGCTTCGACGTCTCGGCCGCGGCACCCCAGTTCGGGTGGGTCGCACTGGGGATCCCGGCGGCGGCCGGGATCCTGGTCACCCAGGCCGCAGCCTGGCGGGCGACGCACCGCGCCGCGGGCACCTCGCCCGTGCAGGCACTGCGCAGCACCGTCACCGAGACCCGGGGGCGCCGGTGGCCGCGGCTGTCGGCCGCCTGCGCGATCTTCACCGGCGCGGCCTTCTGGTGGGCGGTGGCGGCCGCGGTGCGCGCCGACGACCCGCCCGGACCGGACCGCACGTTCGGGATCTCGCTGATGATCCTATTCGGGACGCTGCTCGCCATGACCGGCCTCGCCGTCCTCACCCCCTTCTTCGTCGGACCGCTCGGCGGGCTGGTGGGGCGCATCGGGCCGCTGGTCAGCGGGGAGGCCGGACGGCTGGCGCACATCACCGTCATCCGCAGCCCGCGCCGGGTCTCCTCGGCCGCCTCGTCACTGATGCTGGGCATCGCGCTGGTCGCCTCCGTGGTGCTCATCACCATGTCGGCGCACGACCGCTTCCGGGAGGCGGGCCGAGAGGTGATGGCGGCCGACCACGCGGTCACCGCGACCGCCCGGACCTCCGAAGGCGCGCCCGCGCCACTGGCCCGGGACGTGGCGGCCCTCGTCGCGGACGTGCCGGGGGTGTCGCGGACGACCGCCCTCACGCAGACCGAGGTCAAGCTGGTCCCGGATCCGGAGCCGCTCGACCCCGGCGAGGCACCCGAGCCGTTCCGCTTCCTCGTCAGCGGCGCCGAGCAGACCGGGCTGCGCGACGTCCTGCGGCTGGGCGGCCGGCCGCCGGCGTTGCGGCAAGGAGAGATCGCACTGTCGGGGAACGTCATGAAGGAGCGGGATCTGCGGCGCGGCCAAGAGATCGTCGTCCAGGGCGCCCGGGGCCGGGTCCCGCTCAAGGTGGCGGGCGCGTACCACGACCCCTCCCACCTGTTCGCCGACCAGGCACTGGTGGCGCCCGCGACCATGGACCGGATCGACGCCGGCGCGGCGACCCGGGCGGTCCTCGTACGGGGCGGCTCTCCGGAGGCGCTGGAGCGCGCGGTGGCCGGGGTCCCGGGGGTGCGGGTCCTCGGCCGCGACGCGTACGTGAGTGCGGCGTCGGATTCGCTCACCCGGCCGCTCAGGGCGACCTACGTCTTCGTCGGCATGGCGCTGCTGCTGGCCCTGTTCGGCATGGCGACCACGGTTTCGATGAGCGTCGCCGACCGGACCCCGGAGTTCGGACTGCTGGGCGCCGTGGGGGCGACCATGAGGCAGATCCGCTCGATCGTCCGATGGGAGGCGGCCATCGTGGTCGTCCTCGGCACGATCCTCGGCAGCATGATCGCGATGGGAGTGCTGACCCTGCTGCACGTGGCCACCGGGAGTTCGTTCCTGCGCCCGGACCCGCCGTGGTGGCTGTTTCCGCTGCTGGCGGCGGGCGCGGCCGTGACGACGCCGGCGATCTCGGCACTGCCCGCACGCCGGGCCGCCGCCGTCCCGGTCCTGGAGGCCGCCAAGGCCCAGTGAACCGCGACCGTCACAGTGGGTGCGCGGCTAGACCTCAGCGGGGGGCGAGGGCGTTCGAGTAGGTGCGCTGGTACGGAGCAACCAATGCGCGACGACCAACGGGATGACGCCTACGGGATACCAGGCCACGTCAACGAGGTCGAACTGGGCGCCCAGCAGTTGGCGCGCGAACCAGCTGCGTTGGGAGATTTCGCCCGGCAGGGGAGTGAGCTGTGCGAACTCGATGAACCAGCAGTAGGCGACCGCGATGCTACCGGCGGGCAAGGGAGAGATCCGCGGCCGTACGAAGAGCACGATCGTGTAGACGATGGCCCCTGACAAAGCGGCGCCGGAATACTGGTCGACAAGCCCGTCTGCCACGGCGCGGATCGCATAGGCCGCGCCGGCGAAGCCGGCTGCCGACACGACCATCAGCAGCCGAACCCAGCGCGCAGCGAGCGTCATCGCACGATCTTAAGCGGCAACGCACACTCATGCCGCCACAGCGCCTACGCCCGTCCGGGCTGGTGTGGACGCGCCGGCGGGCGGTGGGCCTACCGAGGCTCAGGGGCGATGCGGTACCCGTGCGACGGCCCTCAGCACGTGGCGGGCGTGCTGGACGACGTCCTCCGGGATCGCCTCGGCGCACGCGGCGCCCAGGCTCTGGGGCGGGCTCAGCCGCTGCGCGGCGGTGAGGCGGTGAGGCGGTGAGGCGGCGCGGGGTCAGTGGCGGCGCTTGGCGGCCCAGTCGCGGATCTTGGCGATGCGCTCGCGGATCTCCTCGGCGCTCGCCTGGGGGACGGGCGGGCCGCCGCAGGCGCGGCGCAGCTCGTTGTGGATGACCCCCTGCGGCTGGCCCGTCCGGTGGTTCCAGGCGTTGACGAGGCCGTTCAGCTCGCGGCGCAGGGCCGCGATGTCCTCGGCGGCGGTGCGGTCGGCGCGCGGGTCGCCGGTCTTGCGCCGGCGCTCGTTGGCGATCTGCTCGGCCTGCCGCTTGCGCAGCAGCGCCGACACCTGGTCGGGCTCCAGCAGGCCGGGGATGCCGAGGTACTCCTCCTCCTCGGCCGACCCCGGCTCGGCGTTCATGCCGAACTCGCCGCCGTCGTAGAGCACGCGGTCGAACGTCGCGGACGCCTCCACCGTCTCGAACGGCAGCTCCTCGCCGACGTCGGGCGTGTCCTCCCGGCGGTTGGCCTCCGCGAGGAGCTCGTCGTCGAGGCCGTCCTCGCGGACGGGGCGGTCGAGGACGTGGTCGCGCTCCTCCTCCATCTCGGAGGCGTGGCCCATCAGCGTCGGCACCGACGGCAGGAACACCGACGCGGTCTCGCCGCGCTTGCGGGCGCGGACGAAGCGGCCGATGGCCTGCGCGAAGAACAGCGGCGTGCTGGTGGAGGTGGCGTAGACGCCGACGCACAAGCGCGGGATGTCGACGCCCTCGGACACCATGCGGACCGCGACCATCCAGCGGTCGTCGGTCTCGGCGAACCCCTTGATCTTCTTGGACGCGGTCGGGTCGTCCGACAGCACGATCGTGGCGCCCTGCCCGGTCACCGCGCGCAGCATCTTCGCGTAGGCGCGGGCGGCCTCGTGGTCGGTGGCGATGACCAGGCCGCCCGCGTCCGGGATGACGCGGCGCAGTTCGGTGAGGCGGCGGTCGGCCGCGGCGAGCACCTGGTTGATCCAGTTGCCCTTCGGGTCGAGCGCGGCCCGCCACGCCTGGGACGTCTGGTCCTGGGTGAGCGGCTCGCCGAGGGTCGCGGTGATCTCGTCGCCGGCGCGGGTGCGCCAGCGCATCTCGCCCGCGTACGCCAGGAAGATGACCGGCCGGACGACGCCGTCGGCGAGCGCGGGCCCGTAACCGTAGGTGTAGTCGGCCCGGCTGCGCCGGACGCCGTCCGGCCCCTCCTCGTACTGGACGAACGGGATCGGGTTGATGTCGGTGCGGAACGGCGTGCCGGACAGCGCGAGCCGCCGCGTCGCCGGCTCGAACGCCTCCCGGACGGCGTCGCCCCACGACAGGCCGTCGCCCGCGTGGTGCACCTCGTCGAAGATGACCAGCGACTTGCGCGACTCGGTGCGGTTGCGGTGCAGCGCCGGGCGCGCCGCGACGGTCGCGTACGTGACGGCGACGCCGTGGAAGTCCTTGCCGACGGGGCCCTGCCCGTTCTGGTACTCGGGGTCGATCCTGATGCCGACGCGGGCCGCCGACTCGGCCCACTGCCGCTTGAGGTGCTCGGTCGGGCACACGATCGTGAGCGACGAGACGACGCGGCGCTCCATCAGCTCGCGGGCGAGCCGGAGCGCGAACGTCGTCTTGCCGGCGCCGGGCGTCGCGACGGTGAGGAAGTCGCGCGGGCCCGGCGCCGTTCCGTCCGCGCCGAAGTACGCCTCCAGCGCCTGCTGCTGCCAGGCGCGCAGGGACTGCGCGGTCCCCCAGGCGGCCCGCTCGGGGAAGGCGGGGGGCATGCTCGATGCGGCGAAGGTGCTCACGGTCATTGAAGGCTACCGAGCCGCACCGACAGATCGGGCCGCGCCGGGCGCACCTGTGCCGAGATCCACACCCTGGCGGGCGCGCCCCGAGGACCGGTACGCCGCCCACACCGTGCGGATGCGACGCCCCTGACCTGCGGTGAAGCCCCACATGCAGGCGTCCTGCGCGTAGTCCATGAAGTTGTGGATCGGGTCGAGACCCCGCTGCGGACACGTGTCGCGGCCGTGGGGGCAGCCCTGCGCCGGCTCCTCCTCGTACGGGGTGTCGGCCACCCCGTCGCCCGGCGCGGTGCACCCGCCTTCGAACGTGTGCATCAGGCCGAGCCAGTGCCCGATCTCGTGGACGGCCGTGTACCCGTGGTTGAACGGCGCGTAGGAGCCGTACGGCAGGCTGCGGTAGTCGACGGTGACGCCGTCCATGCGCGGGTCGCGCCGGTACCACTGGGGGAAGGTGGAGAAGCCCAGCACGTCCGCCCCGACGGCCGCCGTGTAGAGGTTGAGCGTCCCGCGACCGCCTTTGCGGAGGCGCCGCTTCATCGCGCCCTCGTTGCGCTGCGGGTGGTAGAACCAGGCCGCGTTGTCGGTGCGGTCGAGCGAGACGAGCCGGAACCGCACGCGTGTGTCGGCGCCGCCGAGGCGTCCGCCGTAGGCCGCGTTCAGCGTGGCGATCTGCCGCCCGACCGCCGCCGTGGACAGCCGCCCCGTACCGCCGCTGTGGAGGACGTGGAACCGCACCGGGACGACGAGGCTCCCCGCCCTGCGCTCTCCCGGGTAGGGGCGCGCCGCGTCGATGCGGGCCTCGTCGGACGTCCCGAACCGGTCGAGGAGTGTGCGGCGGAGGTCGGCGAGCATCGCGACGGCCTGGTCGTGGCCGAGGTCGACCCGGTCGCGCGGACGGACCGAGCGGACCGCGCCGTCCCTGGCCCCCGCCGCGTGCAGCGTCCCCGGCCCGCCCGACGTGCCCGGCGTGCCCGCTGGGTGCCGGACGCACCCGTCGTCGCCGTGCGCGACCGGAGCGGCCCGGAGCCGTTCCCGCTCCTGCTCACTGAAAGAACCCGGAACAGCACACACAGTGACCATCAGTGCGCACAGTGAAACCCCGGCAATCCGCCGCATCGAATCCCCCGATTGTTCAGGGACGCCCCATTCGGGACGTCCCGCGATAAGAAACGCCGAGGTCCCGCGGCACCTGACCGCAGGACCTCACGCGCGCACGCCTATCCGGCGGCGCGCCCTCGACCGCCGTTCAGCGGCCGGTCACTCCTTGCCGTCGCCGCCGGACTGCATGGATTCGTAGATCTCCTTGCACTCCGGGCAGACCGGGTACTTCTTCGGATCCCGGTTCGGCACCCAGACCTTGCCGCACAGCGCGATCACCGGCGTGCCGGTCACCGCACTCTCGGTGATCTTGGCCTTCTTCACGTAGTGGGCGAACCGCTCGTGGTCGCCGTCACCGTGGGAGAGGTCCGGCCGGACATCGCTCTCGGTGTCGCTGTTTGGAAGGATCTTCGTACTCACGTCGTTCACCTTAGTTCAGCGTGGGGTCGTCGGGGAAAGTGGAGACGAAGGCCAGGTCGCCGCCCTGCCGGCGCAGCACGTGCTGCCACAGCCGCTCCGGGTCGGCGGCGAACACGTCCCCGGCCTCGGCGGGCACCAGGTACCACGAGCCGTCCTCGATCTCGGCCCGCAGCTGCCCGGGCGACCAGCCGGCGTATCCGGCGAACACGCGCAGCTGCAGCAGTTCCGCCGCGAGCAGGCCGGGCGGGGCCTCCAGGTCGACCAGGCCGACCCGGGCGACCTCGGCTCCCCCGTCCAGGGCGCGCCATCCGAGCGGCTCGTCCTCGCCTGGCAGCCGGGCCAGGGCGAGCGCGTTCTCCAGCGCGACCGGTCCGCCCTGGAAGACCACGGCGGGGCCCGTCACCAGCTCCGCCCACGGCGGCAGCACCCGGTCGACCGGAACCTCGGTCGGCCGGTTGAGGACGACCCCCAGCGTGCCGCCGTCGCCGTCGTGCTCGACCAGCAGGACGACGCTGCGCCGAAAGTTCGGATCCTCCAGCTGCGGGGTGGCCACCAGCAGGAGACCGACCCTGATCCCGTCTTCCATGGGTCCCATGATGCGTTGCCCGGACCCCCGGCGGCACGTCCCTGGACTCGTTAGCCTGTTACGCATTCCTATCGATGGGGATATCGGCACCACGAGGTCCAGGGTTAAGAATGATCTAGGATCATCGGCCACCCGCTTGGTCCGCGCCGGGAGGACAGCGATGCAGTTGCCCAGGGTCATCATCGCCGCCGTGTTCATCGTGATCGGGGCGCTGATCGCGATCCCGGCCCTGGTGAAGTCGACCGGCTCCGCGTCACCGGCCTCCAGCACGGAGTCGACGTCCCCGAGCCCGTCCGGCGGTTCGCCGTCCACCTCGGGCAAGCCGACCCGCACCCCGTCGCACACCCCGACCCGCACCCCGACGCACCCGCCGACCACGGCGGCGCCCGCGCAGCCGGTGACGGCCACCATCGGCTCGGTGTCCTGCCCCGACCGCACCGTGAACGTCAAGGTCCGCAACACCGGGACGCAGACAGAGGACTTCTCCATCGAGAAGAACGACGACTCCGCCGCCGTCCCCGGCAAGATCGGCCCGGGCGCCACCCGGACCGTCGCGGTGAAGCTGCGCGAGGACCGCCGCACCCGCATCACCGTCCGGTGGGCGAACCGGCAGATCGAGAGCGCCACGGTCAAGGCGAACTGCAAGAAGGCGGGCGGCGCGCCGCACGAGACGCCGCCCGGCAAGCTGCCGCACACCGGCCCCGACACCGTGCTGTGGGCGCGGGCCGCGACCGGCGTCGCCATCATCCTGACCGGCGCGATCATCTTCTGGTACGGAGGCATCTGGCCCCGCCGCCGCGAGCAGATCTTCGCGGGCCGCAAGTCCGACTGAGCGCGCGGGCCCGAGCCCGGAGGCACGAGCCCGCCGCGAGGACGACCGCCGCGCCTAGGCCTCGGTGCGGGGGCGGCCGCCCGCGGCCTCGCGGACGGCGCCGGCGACGCGGGTGCTCACGTCCGGGTGGAAGACGCTCGGCACGATGTAGTTCGGGCCGAGCTCGTCCGGGGTGACGACCTCGGCGAGGGCCTTGGCCGCGGCGGCGAGCATGTCGAGGGTGACGCCGTCGGCCTGGGCGTCCAGCAGGCCGCGGAACACGCCCGGGAACGCCAGCACGTTGTTGATCTGGTTCGGGTAGTCGCTGCGGCCGGTGGCGACGACGGCGGCGTGCTCGCGGGCCTCGTCCGGCGACACCTCCGGCTCCGGGTTGGCGAGCGCGAACACGATCGCGTCGTCGCTCATGGTGGCGATGTCGTCGCCGGTCAGGATGCCGGGGGCCGACACGCCGATGAACACGTCGGCGTCCTTCACCGCGCCGCGCAGGTCGCCGGAGTAGCCGCCCTCGTTGGTGTGCTCGGCGATCCAGCGGAGCGAGTCGTCGAGGTCGTCGCGGTCCTTGTGCACGGCGCCGCGGTAGTCGCAGACGACGAGGTTGCGGGCGCCGGCGTGCATCAGAAGCTTCAGGATGGCGGTGCCGGCCGCGCCCGCGCCCGCCATCGTGATGCGGACGGCGCCGATGTCCTTGCCGACGACGCGCAGCGCGTTCGTCAGCGCGGCGAGCACGCAGATCGCGGTGCCGTGCTGGTCGTCGTGGAAGACGGGGATGTCGAGCAGCTCGCGCAGCCGGGCCTCGACCTCGAAGCAGCGCGGCGCGGAGATGTCCTCCAGGTTGATGCCGCCGAACGCGGGCGCGATGATCTGCACCGTCCGGACGATCTCGTCGGTGTCCTGCGTGTCGAGGCAGATCGGCCAGGCGTCGATCCCGGCGAACCGCTTGAACAGCGCCGCCTTGCCCTCCATGACCGGCAGCGCGGCCTCCGGGCCGATGTTGCCGAGGCCGAGCACCGCCGAGCCGTCGGTCACCACGGCGACGCTGTTGCGTTTGATCGTCAGCCGGCGGACGTCCTCGGGGTTGCGGGCGATGGCCAGGGAGACGCGGGCGACCCCGGGCGTGTAGGCCATCGACAGCTCGTCGCGGTTGCGCAGCGGCACCTTCGACTGCATCTCGATCTTGCCGCCGAGGTGCATCAGGAACGTCCGGTCGCTGACCTTGTGGATCTTGACGGAGTCGATCCGCTCCAGCTCGCCCGCGATCGCCTCGGCGTGCTGGGTGTCGCGGGTGGCGATCGTGACGTCGATGCGCAGCGTCTCGTGGCCGGCGGTGTTGACGTCGAGGGCCGTGACGATGCCGCCGGCGTTCTCGACCACGTGGGTGATCTGGCTGACGGCCCGGCCGCCGGCCGGGACCTCCAGCCGGACGGTGATGGAGTACGACACGCTTGGCACGCTCGCCACGACAGTTGCTCCCTATTTATACGGGTTTGTCCACATCCGAGCGCGCCGAGCCGAGGGGACGGTGCGTCCGGGGCCGCCGCCCGGTCCCGTCCGGCGGCTCCCGACGCCCGGCCGCGGCGCCGATCGGCTCGGCGGTCGCGGGGCACGGGCGGCCCCCGTGGTGTCGATCACTGGATGGTGTCGGGCACGGGCTGGCAGAGCCGCGGATCGGCGGAATCGACCCCGTAGAAGTGCTTCACCCGTGGAAGTGCTTCATGTGGGCCGCACGGGCGCGGTCATCGCCATCGAGCATACGCTCAACATCGCGTTCGGGGGGCCCGCTCGGCCCGGACGCCCGTGCTCGGAACCCCGGTTCGGAGCACGGGCTTCGCGGCACGGGCGCGGGGGTCCGGCTCAGAACAGGGCTGACTGGAGGCCGCGGCGGGCCTTGCCGACGCGCGGGTCGTCCGGCGGCAGCAGCTCGAACAGCGACAGCAGGTGCTTGCGCACCGCGTCGCGGTCGTCGCCCGCGCTGCGCCGCACCGCGCCCACCAGCCGGTCGAAGGCGTCGTCGATGCGCCCGGACACCATCTCCACGTCGGACGCGCTGATCTGCGCCTGGACGTCGCCGGGCTTCTCGGCCGCCTCCTGGAGCGCGCGCTCGGCGTCGAGCGACCGCACCCGCAGGCTCAGCTCGACCAGGGCGAGGCCCTGCTTGGCCTGGTCGTCCCTCGGGTCGGCGGCGAGGACCCGCTCGAACGCGCCCTTGGCCGCGTCCAGGTCGCCGCGCTGCAGGGCCTCCTCGGCCTCGGAGTACACCGGGTCGGCCGCAGGGGCCGCCGCGCCGGCGGCCGGCTGCTCGCCCGCGGGGGCGTCCGGCAGGATGCCCTCGCTGCGCAGCGCCTCGAAGAGCTGGTCGATGGCCTGGCGGACCTGCGGCTCGGGCGCGGCGCCGTTCAGGAACGGCAGCAGCTGCCCGGCGACGACCGCCGCGACGAACGGGATGCCGCGCACGCCCATCTGCTGCATGTAGGCGCCGAGCTGCGGGTTCGCGTCGATGTCGACCTTGGCCAGGATCCACTTGCCGGCCGCCTCGGTGGCGAGCTTCTCCAGGATCGGGCCGAGCTGCTTGCACGGACCGCACCACTCGGCCCAGAAGTCCACCAGGATGGGGACGGACTGCGACCGCTCCACGACCTCGGTGTTGAAGGTCTGGTCGGTGACGTCCACGACGTAGGGGCCGCCGGGCGCGCCCGCGGCGGGCGCCGCGCCGCCGGCCGCGCCGCCGGACTGGGCCCGGCGTTCCTGCTGCTTCCTTGCCGCGGCCTGGCGCGCTCCCAGGTCGATGGCCCCGTGCAACGAAAAGTCCCGAGAAGGCATGGGTCCATCCTGCCCCATGACCGCGCCCGGCCGTACGTCCGTACGCTCCCAGCGGAGCGCGGGCCCCGCGACGGACGCCCAGTGTGTCCGCATAAATGGCGCAATAAGAGAATTGCTCGCCTTCTTCGATTTCCTTCCCCGGGCGCCCCGGGCAAAGACTTCAGGCGTCCTGCCGTAAAGGCAATAAGATTGCTGACAGCCATCACCAAGCCCGGTTATAGTCACGATGTCGATGCATTGCGGCCCGGCAAAAGCGACCGGGCCGGCGCCGCCGGGGGGCGGCCCCGGCCCGCGGGCGCGCCGCGTGGCGGGTTGGGGGACCCGAGGCCACCGGGGCGGCGGGGGTGCCGTCCGGCCGCCGCGACCGCATGACGAACAACGGGGGGAAAACTTGTGATCGCGGAGCATTCCGTGATCGTGGCCCGAGGAATGGGTGTCCGCCGCGGGGGGCGGTGGCTCCTGCGCCCGGTGACCTTCGGCGTGCCCGAAGGCGTGGTCGGCCTTGCCGGTCCACCTGGTGCCGGTAAATCCACTCTGCTGGCCACGTTCGCGACCTTGCGCAGGCCGAACGCCGGCGCGCTGCACATTCTCGGGCACGACATAACGAACGCCGCGGGGCAGCGGGCCGCCCGTGCCGGGATCGGATACCTGCCCGCCCGGTTCTCGCAGGCCGAGGGCATGACGGCCGGAGAGTTCGTCGCCTACGCCGCGTACTACAAGCGGACGAGCGCGTCCGCCGCGCAGAGCATGCTCCGCCGCTTCGACCTGACCGACGCCGCCGGGACGGAGCTGGCGCTGCTGCCGCCGGAGGTCCGGCTGCGCGCCGGGCTGGCCGCCGCCTGCGTCCACGAGCCCGGCCTCGTCCTGCTCGACGACCCCTTCGGCGAGCTGTGCGCCGCCGCCGAACCGTGGCCCACCGGCGCCGCCGGGCCCGGCCGGCAGACGCTGACCACGGCCATGGCCGAGCTGATCCCGGTGCTGCGCTCGCTGGCGCCCGCCGTGGTCGTCACCGCCGACGCCACCGAGACGCTCACCGGCTGGTGCGACCGCCTCTTCACGCTCGCCCGCGGCCGGCTCAGCGAGCAGCCCGCGCAGTCGGCCACCGCCCGCCGCGGCCGCACCGCCGCCGACCGGCGCGGTGCCTCCGAACGACGGGGCGCCCCCGAGCGACGGGGGGCCGCCGACCGGGTGGGCGCCCCGGGCGCGCGGGACGCCCTCACGCCGCAGGCGGTCGACGCGATGGCCCGGCGGCGTCCCTCCCTGCGCACGATGCGGCAGGTGTCCCTGCCGCAGCTGAGCCTGCCGCACCTGACGCTGCCGCCCTTCTCCCTGCCGACCCTGCCCCTGCCGCCCCGGGCCCTGCCGCCCCTGACGAAGGCGCGGGCGGGGCGGTCGCCCGCCGAGAGCGCCACCGGTGTCTGACCTCGGGCGGGTGCTCCGGCTGGACGCCCGCCGCACGGCGCTGCTCGTCGCCGTGCCGGTCCTCACCGGGCTCGGGACGGCGGCGGCGTGCCTGTCGCTCTCCCCGCCCGTCGCGTACTGGGACAACACCGTCGTCGCGCTGGTCAACGCCGTCCGCTTCCTGGGCCCCGCCGCCGCGGGGCTGGCGGCTTGGACGGCCGTCCGGGAACGTCCGCTCGACTACCTGCGCGACCTCACCGCCCGATCTCCCGCGACCGGTGCGCTGTTCGACCTGCTGCTGCTCTCGTCCGCCGCCCTGGTCTCCTACGTCGTGGTCACCGCCGTGGCCGTCACCGTCACCCTCGTGCACGCGCACGCCGGGCAGCCCCAGCCGCTCGGCGTGCTGTCGGGCGCGGGCGCGCTCGTCCTGCACGTCGTCGTGGGCTACCTGACCGGACGCGTCGCGCCGCACCGCGCCACGGCGGCCCTCGTGCTCGCCGCCACGTCCCTGTGGGCCGCCCTGCGCATCCCCGGCATGTCCTGGTGGAGCCTCCTGCCCCCCGCCGCGCTCCCCCGCATCCGGCTTTTCACCGCTTTGCGCCCCGAGGTGTTCGCCGACCAGATCCTGTGGACCACGGGGCTGACCGCCGCGCTGATCCTCGGCTACGTGATGTGGGCGACGCGCCGGCTCCTGCTCGTCCTGCCGCTGGCGGTGGCGCTGGCCGCGACCGTCTCGGCCTCCCTCGGCCTGCACGACTCCGGCGGCGGAACGGTCGCGCCCGCCCGGGCGGAGCCGGTTTGCCGGCGGTGGCCCCTGACCGTCTGCGTGCACCCCGCCCTGCGGGACGCGCTGGCCCCGCTGATGGAGGCGGCCACCCCGCTCGCCGCGCGGCTGAACGGCACGCCCGGCGCCTTCACGAAGGTCGAGCAGCGTCCCTCCTGGGAGCCCGTCACGGTGGTGGGCGGCGTCGCCGGCGTCCACCTCGACGAGGACCTCTCCCCCGGATACGCGGCCCGCGCCGTCCGGCAGATCAGCGACGGGCTCAAGGACGCCCGGTACTGCACGGCCGAAGGCGATTCCCGCGGGGGCTACCGCGCACTGGTCGACGCGTGGCTCCTCGGCGACGAGCCCCCGGCCGTCACCGACACGCGCACGGCGCGCCGGTTCGCGTCCTGGACCGAGCAGCGGCGCCGCGACTGGCTGCGGCTGCACTTCGCCCGGTACCGCGCCTGCGCGCTCGGCCCGCGCGACTTCCGCACGCCGCGTTCCACGGAGGGCCCCCGGCGCGGGGTCCTGGCGACCCGTCCTGCGTGACCGCGGCAGGACCCCCACCCGGCCGCGGTCACGCAGGAGGTCAGACGCCCCGGCCGACGGGCTCCGGCTCGGCGGCGGGGCGCGTCCAGTGGCGCTCCACCAAGAACGGGGCGACGGGCAGGACGGCCGCGCCCAGGGCGAGGACCGTGCGCTTGAGGTCCCAGCCGAGCTGCTCGCGGACGAGGAAGACCAGACCGACGTAGGCCATGAAGAGGACTCCGTGCACCGGCCCCATCAGCTGCACGCCGACCGGCGCGTCCGCCCCGTACTTCAGCGGCATCGCGACCAGCAGCAGGAGGAGGAACGAGACCGCCTCGGCGACGGAGACGAACCGGAAAGCACGAATCATGTCCACGCCCCGCTCAACGGCGCGCCCGCGGTCCGCGGTTTCCGCCCCGCATATGACGTCGCTCACACGGCCGTGCGCGAACCGTGAACACCGCAAGCCGTGAACGTGCGCAAACCGTGACGTGTGCGACGCCCGGCGGGCCTCTACTGTGTCCGCGTGGACTGGAGCCTGCTGACCTGCGCGCGCAAGGGACACATCACCTACGCGCCGGACGAGGAGGGGCTGCGCGAGCGGCTCGTCGTCTCGTCCCCCATCGGCGACGCGTGGCGCTGCCTGCGCTGCGGGACCTACGTGCACGGCGAGCCGCACGGCGCGGGCCCGGCCGACCGGGCGCCGCTGGTCAAGCGCGGCCGGGAGCTGCGCGACGCCTTCATCATGCGGTTCTTCGCGGTCGAGCGCGGCATCCGCGGCCTGATCGTCCTGGTCGCCGCGTACGGGGTGTGGCGGTTCGCGGGCAGCCGCGGATCGATCGAGCGGATCTTCGAGAAGGAGATCCCGCTGCTGCGCCCGCTCGCCGAGCAGATCGGCTGGGACCTCGACCACTCCAAGGTCGTCACGTCCCTCCGGCACGTGTTCGACCTGGACGCGCGGACGCTGCGCTGGCTCGCCGTCGGCCTCGTCGTCTACGGCGCGATCGAGCTGATCGAGGCGGTCGGGCTGTGGCTGCTGCAGCGCTGGGGCGAGTACTTCGCGGTCGTCGCGACGTGCTTCGGGCTGCCGATCGAGATCTACGAGCTGGTGGAGAAGGTCACCGCGCTGCGCATCGGCGCGCTGGTGCTCAATATCGGTCTCATCGTCTACATCGTCGTCACCAAACGGCTATTCGGCGTGCGGGGCGGGCGAGCCGCGCACGAGGCGCATCTCCGCAGCGAGTCGCTCATAGAGGTCGAGCTGGCGACGCACGAGTCGGACCTGCGGCACCCGTCCCGGCCCGAGCCCGAGCCCACCGGATGAGGTAGCGGACGCCGCAGCCGGGAACATCGGGTACATGGCTCGCTCGGAAACGAAGAACGACGCGAAGAAGGGCACGCCCGCCAAGGCGTCCCCCGACCGCTCCCGCCCCCCTCGGCGCGGCCTCCTCACCCCGGTCGCGATCATCGTCGCCACCGTCGCGATCGTCCTGGTCGCCCAGCAGGCGCTGCACGGCCTCCCCCACTGGCTGAACCCGTTCGGGGAGGAGACGAAGGACCGCAGCGGCCCCGTCCTGCTCAAGTCGATCCGCGACCTGCACCGCTACGAGGCGGCGAGCGGCAACTTCCAGGTCGTCGTGGACCTGGAGAAGGACGCCAAGTTCCTGCCGTCCTCGCTGCGCGGCAAGCGGACCCTGTTCGTCGGCAACGGCTCGGTCGACGCCTACGTGGACTTCTCGAAGCTGGGCTCCGGCGCCATCAAGGTCAACGAGGACCGGACGGCGGCGACGATCACACTCCCGCCCGCCCAGTTGGAGAAGACCAACCTGGACCCGAAGAACAGCTACGTCTACGCGACCCAGCGCGGCGTCTTCGACCGCTTCGGCGACTTCTTCAGCAGCAACCCGAACAACCAGCAGCAGCTCTACGTCCTGGCGTCCCAGAAGATCCAGACGGCCGCCGCCCAGAGCGGCCTGAAGCAGCGCGCCGACGCCAACACGAAGTCGATGCTGGAGAACATGCTCAAGGCCCTGGGCTTCAAATCGGTGACCATCACCCCGGCACCACAATGAGGCGCACCGACCTCAGCCACCACCGCAACCCCGCAACAACCTGAAGAGTCGCGATCGCGTCCGAAGGCGGATTCGAGCTTGCGAGAATCCGATCGCGAAGCGAGCCGCAAGGCGAGCCGGAGCGATGCCAGCGATCGCGCGTGGTCCGATCGGGAGCGAGCCGCCAGGCGAGCTACCGGGTCGGAACACGAATGAGTAGAGCGTCGCCCTGGCCGCCGCCGCCGCAGAGGCCGGCGGCGCCGGTGCCGCCGCCGCGGCGCTTCAGCTCGTAGGCCAGGTGCAGGACGATGCGGGCGCCGGACATGCCGACCGGGTGGCCGAGCGCGATGGCGCCGCCGTTGACGTTGACCTTCTCGGGGCCGACGCCGAGGTCGCGCATCGACTGGATGCCGACCGAGGCGAAGGCCTCGTTGATCTCGATGAGGTCGAGGTCGTCGACGGTGCGGCCCTCCTTGCCGAGGGCGTGCTTGATCGCGTTGGACGGCTGGGACTGCAGCGAGTTGTCCGGCCCGGCGACGTTGCCGTGCGCGCCGATCTCGGCGAGCCAGGTGAGGCCGAGCTCCTCGGCCTTGGCCTTGGACATCACGACGACCGCGGCGGCGCCGTCGGAGATCTGCGAGGACGACCCGGCGGTGATCGTCCCCTCCTTGCTGAACGCGGGGCGCAGCCTGGCCAGGCTCTCGGCGGTGGTGTCGCCGCGCACGCCCTCGTCGGTGGCGAACACGACGGGCTCGCCGCGCCGCTGCGGGATCTCGACCGGGGCGATCTCCTCGTCGAAGACGCCGTTCTTGATCGCCTCGGCGGCGCGCTGGTGGGAGCGGGCGGAGAACTCGTCCTGCTCCTCGCGGGAGATGCCGAGCTTGGCGTTGTGGCCCTCGGTGGACTCGCCCATGGAGACGCCGTCGAAGGCGTCGGTGAGGGCGTCGTAGGCCATGTGGTCGAGGACCTCGACGGAGCCGTACTTGTAGCCGCCGCGCGACTTCGGCAGCAGGTGCGGGGCCTGGGTCATCGACTCCATGCCGCCCGCCACCACGATGTCGAACTCGCCGGCCCGGATGAGCTGGTCGGCCAGCGCGATCGCGTCCAGCCCGGACAGGCAGACCTTGTTGATCGTGATGGACGGGACGCTCATCGGGATGCCCGCCTTGACCGCCGCCTGGCGGGACGGGATCTGACCCGCGCCCGCCTGCAGGACCTGGCCGAGGATCACGTACTGGACCTGGTCGCCGGACACCCCGGCCCGCTCCAGCGCCGCCTTGATCGCGTGGGCGCCGAGATCGGCCGCGGAGAAGTCCTTCAGCGAGCCCATCAGGCGCCCGATGGGGGTGCGCGCTCCGGCGACGATCACGGACGTGGTGCTCATGTGGGGGCCTCCAGGGTGGTGCTGCGGCGACGTTTGCCACGATACCCACGGGAGCGGCGTTCGGTTCCGTTCGCCCCCGCCTGGCCGTCCGAGGAGGGACAAAGCACATGCTGACCCGTATCGACCACATCGGCATCGCCTGCCGCGATCTGGACGCGACCGTCGAGTTCTACAAGGCCACCTACGGCTTCACCGACGCGCACTTCGAGGTGAACGAGGAGCAGGGCGTGCGGGAGTGCATGCTCAAGATCAACGAGACGGGCGACGGCGCGGCGAGCTACCTGCAGCTCATCGAGCCGATCCGGGAGGACTCGGCGGTCGCCAAGTGGATGGAGAAGAACGGCGAGGGCGTCCACCACATCGCGTTCGGGACGGACGGGACGGTCGCCGACGAGGCGGCGGGCATCGCCGGCAAGGGCGTGCGGGTGCTGTACGACGCGCCGCGCAACGGGTCCATGGGATCCTTGATCAACTTTTTGCACCCGAAGGACTGCCACGGCGTCCTGACGGAGCTGGTGCAGAAGCGTCCGGACGGCGAATGATCTTGCCGGTGCGGGGTACGGCGCGGGCGGGCCAGGATCGTGACGTGTTCGGTATCACGGTCACGGTCCGCACGGCGCCGACCGCCGCTCTGTGACTGTTCGGACACATCTGGTGCATTTGCACCCCCACACCTGGGCTCACACGGGCATGCCACACGGGCGAACAAAAAGGACATTCCACGCAGCGCGTCAAGATGAGCCCCCAACACGGCAGTGTCCGGAGTACGCTTCAGTCGCCGGAAGAGGTCTGGGGCACTGCGTCCGTCATGCCAGGCGATCAACCGGTCCCCGGAACCACCCGTAGCCCCGTCACATCAGGATTGAGCCACATGCAGTCCGACATCGACGCCCAGCTCAGCAACTTCTTTGAAGACACGCCCCCGCGCGAGTTCGACGTGGTGCTTCGCGGCTACGACCGGCACCAGGTCGACGAGCACATCAAGCAGCTCGACAACGAGGTGCGGCAGACCCGCGAGCAGACCCAGGCCCTGCAGCGCGAGCTGTCGGACGCCCATCGTCAGCTGCAGGAGCAGGAACGTCCGACCTACTCCGGCCTCGGCGCCCGTATCGAGCAACTGCTGCGGCTCGCCGAGGAGCAGGCGACCGAGCTGGTCCAGGCGGCCCGCTCCGAGGCGAACGAGATCAAGGCCGCGGCCAAGGTCGACGCCGCCGAGCAGCGCGCCACCGCCGAGAACGACGCCTCCGAGCTGCGCGCCAACGCCCAGCGCGAGGGCGACGACATGCGGCAGGCGGCCGAGCGGGAGGCCGAGGAGGTGCGCACCTCCGCCCGCCGCGAGGCCGACGAGCTGACCTCCACGACCGAGCGCGAGGTCGCCAAGCTGCGGGCCACCGCCGACCACGAGGTCGCCGAGAAGCGCGCCGCCGCCGAGCGCGAGATCGCCAAGCTGCGCACCACCACCGAGCGCGAGGTCGCGCAGCTGCGTGCGTCCACCAAGCGCGAGCGCGACGAGATCCTCACCACGGCCAAGCGGCAGGCCGACGAGATGCGGGCCCAGGCCCAGCGCATCCTGGAGGAGAGCGAGGCCCAGCGCGCCCAGGCCGAGGCCGAGTTCGAGATCCAGCTCGCCGCCCGCCGCGAGGAGGCCGACCGGCAGGACGCCGAGCGCCACTCCGCCGCCCAGGCCGCGACGCAGAAGCTCGTCGCCGAGGCCGAGCAGCGCGCCGCGTCCGCCGAGCAGCGCGCCGCGAAGGCGACGCAGCAGGCCGAGCAGACCCGGCGCGAGGCCGACTCGCACGCCAAGCAGCTCATGGCCAACGCGCGCAAGAACTCCGACAACGTGATCGCCGAGGCCAAGGCCCAGGCCGAGCAGCTGCTCGCCGAGACCAAGTCCGAGGCCGACCGCGTGCGGACGGCGGCGCAGCGCCAGGTCGACGAGCTCACCCGGCAGCGCGACAGCATCACCAGCCACCTCAACCAGCTGCGCCAGCTCATCGGCGGCGTCGCGCCGACGATGGGCGCCGAGCCCGAGCTGGCCGCGCCCCCGGAGAAGGCCGCGATCCCGGCGGCCGAGCCGAAGCCGGCCCCGGCGCAGCAGGCCCAGCCCAAGCAGCAGCCGGCCGCCAAGGCCGCGCCCGCGAAGCCGGCACAGGCCAAGAAGTCCGAAGACGACGACGAGGACTGGTGGCAGGAGTGACCACCTGACGGTCGGGCATGACGGGAAAGCCTGGAGGCGGTGAAACGCCTCCGGGCTTTCCGTCGTCTCAAACCCGTAGACGCAGGACAGAGGAGAGCGGCGTGCCCGACCAGACCCCCCACGACGACGGCCGCGACCCCTCCCCCGGCGAGGGGCGGCCCGCGACCGGCAGCCGGGTCCCCGCTCCGGCGCCGCCCGCCGACGACCCCCGCAACGGCGAGGCGCGGGACGAAGAGGCGCGGGACGAAGAGGCGCGGGACGAAGAGGCGCGGGACGGTGAGGTCGGCTCCGGTGGGACGGACGACGACGAGAGCGTCGCGCCGAGTGGTGCGCTGATACCCGAGGAGATCGAGCAGCCCGTGGGCGAACGCGACCCGGCGACCGGCGGCCCCGTCACGCTCCCGGCCGCGCAGTCGGCCACCGAGCCGGTCGCGCCCGAGCCCGGTGCGCCCGACCCGGCGCACGACGTCGAGCAGCGCAAGCGCGAGGCGGGCGTCGACCACCTGTTCCCGTTCGGCAGGCCCGGCCAGCCGCTCGGCCGCGCGCACCCGTTCGTGTTCGGGTTCACCGCGGCGCTCGGCGTCATCACGGCCTGGATGCTGGTGAAGGCGGCGACGAACGCCAAGTCGGTGCTCGTCATGATCGTGGTCGCGATGTTCCTCGCGGTCGGCCTCAACCCGGCGGTGGAGCGGCTCCGCAAGTTCGGCCTGCCGCGCGGCGCCGCCGTCGCCACGGTGTTCCTGATCGTGATCCTGTTCTTCGCCGGGTTCGTCGCGTCCCTCGTCCAGCCGGTGTCCGAGCAGGTCACCGAGCTGCGGCACAACATCCCCGAGTACGTCCAGCAGTTGCAGGACAACAAGCGGCTCGCCGAGTGGGACAAGCGCTACGGCCTGCTCGAACGGGCCGAGAAGACGGTGAACGGCGACGGCTTCCAGAGGGGCCTCACCGACACCGCCACCGGCATCGGCAAGGTCGCGATCAACGGCATCTTCCAGACGATCACGATCCTGATCCTGACGCTGTACTTCCTCAGCTCGCTGCCGCAGATCAAGACGTTCTTCTACCAGCTCGCGCCGCGCTCCCGCAGAGCCCGCGTCGCCCTGCTCGGCGACGAGATCCTCGACCGGATCGGCGGCTACGTCGCGGGACAGTTCACGATCGCGCTCATCGCGGGCGTGTGCTCGTACGTCTTCCTGTCGATCCTCGGGGTGAAGTACGCGCTCGCGCTGGCGCTGATCGTCGCGGTGACCGACCTGGTCCCGCTCATCGGCGCCACGATCGGCGCGGTGGTCGTCTCCCTGGTGGCGTTCCTGACCGGGAACACGACCGACCTCATCGTGTGCGCGATCTTCTACGTCGTCTACCAGCAGGTGGAGAACTACCTCGTCTACCCGCGCGTGATGAAGCGGACCGTGGACGTCCAGCCGGCGGTCACGATCGTGGCGGCGCTGGTCGGCGCGGCGCTGCTCGGCGTCGTCGGCGCGCTGCTGGCGATCCCCACGGCGGCCGCGATCTCGCTGCTGATCCGCGAGGTCGCCATGCCGCGCCAGGAGACGCTGTAGGCCCCGGCCTGATCCGGCCCTGCTTGCGAGGCCCTCGCAAGCACGGTCTCGCGCGCTGAGCCCGGCCGGGCTCAGCGCGCGGTGCGGGCGAGGGCGGCGGCGAACTCCGCCACCGCCTGGTTGAACAGGTCGGGCTGCTCCACCGAGCACAGGTGCCCCGCGCGCGGGACGACCAGCAGTTCGGCGTTCGGCATCGCGTCGGCCATGGCGCGGGCCTCGTCCTCGGTGGCCAGCGCGTCCTCGTCCCCGATCATCACGAGGGCGGGGACGCGCAGGGCGCGGAGCGTCTCGAAGGAGTCCGCCCGTCCCGCCATGGCGCGCTGCGCCCATGCGGCGGCCTGCGGCGGCGTCGCCTGGACGAGGCCGCGGACCCGCCCGTAGACCAGCGCCCGCTGCCGGTAGGTGGTGGGGCCGACGAGGCCGGGCAGCACCTCGTCCACAAGGACCCGGGTGCTGCGCTCCTCTTCCAGGGCGTCGGCCTGCCGGAGCCGGTTCTCCCGGACGGGACCGGTGTCCGCGGTGGCGCGGGTGGCCGCCAGCACGAGGCCGAGGACGAGGTCGGGGTGCCGCCGGCACAGCGCCATCGCCACGTACCCGCCCATGGACAGCCCGCCGAAGACGGCCCGGCGGACGCCGAGCGAGCGGCACATGCGGGCGACGTCGTCGGCCATCGCGTCCACGGACGGCTCCTCGTCGCCCAGCAGGGAGCCGCCGAAGCCGCGCAGGTCGGGGGTGATGACCCGGAACCGGCCGGCGAGGCCCTCGCGCTGGGCCAGCCACATCGCCGAGGACAGGGGGAAGGCGTGCAGCAACACGAGCGGCGTGCCGGTCCCTACGTCCCTTGCGTACAGCTGCACCGTCATTGGGCAATGGTCGCCCGCCGGCGCGTCCCGTGGGACGGAGTGGCCGCGATCGGCCGCATGTGTTTATCTGTCCCTTTTATCCCTTTCAGTCATTCCCATTCGGGTCAGTCCATTCGGTGGGGAGCGGACAGGCGGCCGGCGCCACCCGCTTGACGATCTCGTTCAGCACGATCCGGACGTAGGGCTCGCCCACCCAGAGGTGCTTGGCGTTGTCCACCCCGACCACCTCGGCCTGCGGGACGCGCTTGAACCGCTCCCGCGCCTCCGCCGGGCGCAGGTAGTCGTCGAACTCCGGCACCAGCGCCACCACGGGCCGCCCGTCGGCGCCCCACGCGTCCAGGTCGGCGTCGCCGGCCCTCTTCAGCGGCGGCGACAGCAGGATCGCGCCCTCGACCAGCGGGTCGCGCCCCCACTTGAGCGCCAGCTCCGTGCCGAACGACCAGCCGAGCAGCCACGGCCGCGGCAGGTCGTGGTACTCGGTGTACTCCAGCGCCGCCGCGACGTCGAACCGCTCGGTCTCGCCGTCGCCGAACTCGCCCTGGCTCGTGCCGCGCGCCGACGTCGTCCCCCGGGTGTTGAACCGCAGGACCGCGATGCCGGCGAGCGCGGGCAGCCGGAAGGACGCCTTGCGCAGGACGTGGCTGTCCATCATGCCCTCGGCCGTGGGAAGCGGATGCAGGCAGACCAGTGTCGCCACCGGCGGCCGATCCGGCGGCAGCGCCAGCTCCCCGACCAGCTCCAGGCCGTCGGACGTGTGCAGCGTGATCTCCTCGCGCCGCGCCGGCAGCACCGTCGCCGCCCTGATCTCCGCCATCGCTTCTCTCCGTCTCTCGTTCGGCCGGGTGGTGTCCGCCGCGCTCCGGACTCCGGGTCGTCAGTAGCGCGGGGCGTTGCGCGACCGCAGGACGCGGGGCGAGCGGCGGGTCCGGGCCTGCCAGCAGGGCCGGTGCCAGTGCCGCCGGTCGTCGCCGCCGTCCCCCGCCCGCCAGGCGACGACGTGGCCGACGCCCGGCGGGATCTCCTGGTCGCATCCCGGGCAGCGGTACGGCTTCACCGCGCCGGCCCCGGAGACGGACCGGACGATCCACTCGCCGTCCGGTCCCTCCTCGGTCTCCTGAGCCCACGACGTGCCCCCGCCCCTCGCGGGGCGTCCGGATTCGGCACGGCGGTTCTTCCGGGGGCTCATGTCCTAAAGCATATGAACCCCGGCCACCCCGCACGGGCCGCCCGGATCGTGAGGGGCGCCACGGAGCCCTCCGTCGGGTCAGCGCAGCGGCTTGCCCGCGGTGGCGTGCTCCACGAGGAGCGGCGCCGGGGCGAGGGCCGGGTCGCGGATCTCGGCGTGCAGGGCGCGCAGGACGGCGACGGCGCGGTCCGGGCCGATGCGGTCGAGGTCGGCGACGGGGCCGGTCGGGTAGCCGCAGCCCAGGGTCATCGCGGCGTCGATCGAGTCGGCGTCGGCGTATCCGGCGCCGAGCATGGCGGCGGCGTCGTTCAGGTAGGGCAGGCGCAGGGCGTCCACTATGAACCCGGCGCGGTCGCGGCAGCGCGCGACGGTGAGACCGAGGCGCCCGAGAAGGGCGGCGGCGCGGTCGGCGACGTCGGGGTCCGTCGCGACCGTGGCCGACATCTCTGCCAGGGCGCCGGCCGGGTCGGGTAGGTGCAGCCCGACGACGTCGGACGGGCGTCCGGTGGCCATGGCCTGCCGGATCGCGGAACCGTCCACCGACGTGACGGCGATGACCGTGCCGGGCTTGGCGGCCTGGACGGCGGCCGACAGCAGCGCCCGCGCGGCCTCGGGGTCCTCCGCCGCCTCGATGATCAGGTCGCACCCGGCGAGGTCGGCGGCGGAGTCGCCGACCCGGGCGCCCGCCCGGTCGCACAGCGCGGCGACCGCGTCCGCGAGCGGGCCGACGCCGACGACGCCCACGGTCGGCGCCGCGCCGCCCGGCTCCCGCGCCGCCTCCGCGGCCGGTGCCGACTTGTCGTAGGTGTAGAAGCCGCGGCCCGTCTTGCGGCCGAGCAGCCCGGCGGTGACGAGTTCGCGGAGCAGCGGCGAGGCGGCGTGCCGGCGGTCGCGGGACTCGGCGAAGATCGCCTCCAGCACCTCCAGGCAGGTGTCGAGGCCGATCAGGTCCATCAGGGTGAACGGGCCCATCGGCAGGCCGGCGCCCGCCTTCATCGCCGCGTCGATGTCGTCGCGGGTGGCGTGGCCGGTCTCCAGCATGGCCGCGGCCTGGTTCAGGTAGCCGAACAGCAGGCGGTTGGCGACGAACCCGGCCCGGTCCCCGATCGTCACCGGCGTCTTGCCGAGGCCCTTGACCAGGTCGGCGACCCGGGCGACGGACTCCGGCTCGGTGAGGACGGTCCCGATGACCTCCACCAGCTTCATGACCGGCGCCGGGTTGAAGAAGTGCACCCCGACGATCTTGGTGGGACGGCCGGTGGTGACCGCGATGTCCGTGACCGAAAGCGAGGAGGTGTTCGTGGCGAGGACGGCGTCGTCCCGGCACACGCGGTCGAGCTCGGCGAACACCGTGCGCTTCAGGTCGAGCCGCTCGGGGACGGCCTCGATGACGAGGTCGCAGTCGCCGAGGTCGGCGAAGTCGGTCGACAGCGTGATCCGGCCGAGGATCTCGTGCTGGGCGTCCTCGGTGAGCTTGCCGCGCTTGACGGCCCGTCCGGTGGAGGACTCCAGGTTGCCGCGCCCGCGCTCCAGCGCCTCCCGGTTCACCTCGATGCCGACGACCGCGAGGCCGCCGCGCGCCAGCACCTCGGCGATCCCTGCGCCCATCGTGCCCAGTCCGACGACCCCGACCCTGTTGAACGAACCACCAGTCATGCACGGCAGTCTTGCAGAGCGGTCGCCCGTCGCCTCTGCCGGGTACGACGGGGACGTGCGCCTCGGAATCTTCCTCCTGTCCGCCCGTTTCCCCGGCGAGGACGACGCCGCCGCCCTGTCCCGCACCGTCGAGGCCGCCGTCGCCGCCGAGCGCGCCGGGTTCGACGACGTGTGGCTCGCCGAGCACCACTTCATGTCGTACGGGGTGGTGCCGTCCGCGGTCCTGCTGGCGGGTCATCTGCTGGCCGCCACCACCCGGATCAGCGTCGGGACGGCGGTGAGCGTGCTGTCCACCCAGCATCCGGTCGCGCTGGCGGAGCAGGCCGCGATGCTGGCGCTGCTGTCCGGCGGGCGTTTCCGGCTGGGCGTCGGGCGCGGCGGGCCGTGGCGCGACCTGGAGGTGTTCGGCACGGGCCTCCCCCGCTACGAGCACGGTTTCGCCGAATCCCTGGACCTGCTGCTGGCGTGGCTGCGCTCCGACCGCCTCGCGTGGGCGGGCGAGCACTTCGCCTTCCGCGAGGTGCCGGTCGTCCCGCGGGCGCCCGTCCCGCCGCCGGTGACGGTCGCCTGCACGTCGCCCGCGACCGAGGCGCTGGCGGCGGAACGCGGCCTGCCGATGCTCCTCGGCATGCACGTCGGGCCGGAGGAGAAGGCCGCCGCCGTCGCCCGCCACGGCGACCCGTCGCTCCCGCACATCTCGACCCACGTGGCCCAGGTCGCCGACACGCGGGACGAGGCCGTCGCCGCCCTCATGGACGGGATGCCGCGCTGGCTCGGCCCCGGCTTGGAGGGATACGTCGCCGTGGACGACCGTCCGCGTCCGTCCCGCGACCCCGTCGCCTACACGCGCCTGATGTGCGACCTCCATCCGGTCGGCTCACCAGACGACTGCGTCAATTCTCTCGCCGCCACCGTGGCGCGGACCGGCATCAGGCACCTGACCCTGCTGGTGGAGGGCGCCGGGTCACGCGCCGCGACCCTGGAGAACATCACCCGCCTGGGCCGCGACGTCCTCCCCAAGCTCCGCGCCGTCACATGAACGCGCGGCGTGCCGAACGGGTCGGCACGCCGCGGCGGTCGGGCGGGTCAGCAGTCGCGGAGTTCGGGCGACTGGTTGAGGATCTGCTCGCGGGCCGTGACGAACGTCCGGTACGCGCTGGAGTCGCCGGTGGGGAAGACCGCGACGCGGTGGCAGTTCTGGAACGCGAGTCTCACTCCGAAGTAACGCTCCAGCGCGCCGCGCATGGCGTCGCTCGCGAGGACGCGCAGGAGCTGGCCGCGCGCCTTCTCGTCCGGGGGCGGCGTGAGGTTGTCGGCGAAGTCGCCGCCGTCCACCTGCAGCCGGGCGACGAGGCCGCTGATCATGTCCCATGCGTAGGGGAGGGAGGTCTTGATGCACTCGACGAAGTCCGCGTCGCCGACCTCGCCCTTCTGCGCCGTCTCCAGCAGTTCCGGGGTCACGTCGAGAGACATGCGGGGTCCTTTCGCAGACGGAGGATGAACACCCACACGCCGACGGTAGACACGGCCCCGGGATAATTCCAGGCTTGACAAAGGTTTTCATTCCGCTATGAACGCGGCCCCGGCCGGCCCCCGGCCGACCGAGGCCTCCGTCATCCCGCGGCGGCGGCGTTGTGGTGGCGCCGCCGTCCGGCCGACCGGGCGGCGAGCCGCTCGGCGCACTCGGCCCAGTACTCGCGGGCCACCCGCGCCAGCCGGGCGTCCCGTGCGGCCCCGGCCTCCGCGCGCAGGGCGCGAGCCCGCTCGCTCATGACCGACTGCATGATCTCGTGGTGGTACACGGCCCCTCCGTAATGGTCCGGGCCGCTCGGCACGACCCGACATCCAAGAGACTCGCGCTAAGGTCCCCGCCCCCACATCGGCACGACGCCTTATATCGCCCGGTCAGTGGCCTTAGGCGGGCTCAGGGGCCCACAGCCCGGTACCGCTGGCATGATCGCGGCATGGCAGAACCGCTGGCGGGGCTGGACGGCATCGACTGGGCGGGCCTCGACCACGCCTACGGCTCGGCGGAGGACGTGCCCGACCTTCTCCGCGCCCTTTCCTCTCCCGACGAGGATGAACGGGACGCCGCGTTGGGCGAGCTGTTCACCAACATCTTCCATCAGGGAAGGCGATACGGCGCGGCCGCCGCAGCGGTCCCGTTCCTGCTCGCCCTGGCGTCCCATCCCGGCACTCCCGACCGCACCGGGCCGCTCTACCTGACGGCCGCGCTGGCCATCGGGTACGACGCGGCGCACCTGCCGTCCGGCGTCGACATCAGGGCCTGGCGCGAGGAGGCGGCGCGGCTGCGCGCGACCGAAGACCGGGACCGCTTCGACTTCGCGCGGGCATTGCGCTCCGCGGAGGCGGAACTCGCCGCCTACGACGCCGTTCGCGCCGGGCTGCCCACCGTCCGGAAACTGCTCAGCGACGACGACCCCGGGGTGCGAGCCACCGCCGCGTACACGGCGGGCTGGTTCCCCGAGGAGGCGACGGCCACGCTCCCCGATCTGGAGGCGCTGCTCCAATCCGAGCAGGACGCGAACGTCATCGCGCACGCGCTCGTCGCCGCCGGACTGCTGGACGGCCGGGCGCTGCTCCCCCGGTTCCGCGAGCACCTGGCCGGCGCCGAGCCGCTGCCGCGCTGGGCCGCCGCGACCGCGCTCGCCCGGCTGGGCGACGCCGACGCACCCGTCATCGCCGAACTCGCGGCCTCCAGCGCGTCCCCGCCCGAGGGCCACATGGCCTTCCTGGAAGGCGACCTGCGCCTCTACTCGGCTCTGACGCTGGCCGCGCTGGACGAGGTGCCGCCCGATGCGGTCGACGCCGTCCTCGACGGCCTGACACGAACGTCCGACGACGCGTCGTTCCCGATGGCGGAGGCGGCGCTGAGGCTGACGTTCCGCACACCGGCCCTCCCGCTCCCCCGGTTCGCCGACCTCACCCCCGCGCAGCAGCGGACCGTCCGCACGATCGCCGAACTGCCGCCCGAGAGCTGGCGGTGGGGCAACCTCATGGAGATCCTCCACGCGTGGGGCCTGCCCACCGACCACGACGACTGCCGCCGGTACGCCCGTCTCGCCTAAAGCAGGCCGGACGCCGCACTAAGGTGATGCACCGTGCGTCTCGTTATCGCCCGCTGCAGCGTCGACTACGCCGGCAAGCTCACCGCCCACCTGCCGATGGCCCTCCGCCTGATCCTGATCAAGGCGGACGGGAGCGTGAGCGTGCACGCCGACGACCGCGCCTACAAGCCCCTCAACTGGATGAACCCGCCCTGCTCGCTGCGCGAGGAGGTCTACGAGGAGAACGGCGCCGTCGCGCGCTGGACGGTCACGCACGGCAAGTCGGGCGAGCGGCTCATCCTCACCATCGAGGAGTTCCTGCACGACACCAGCCACGAACTGGGCATCGACCCCGGCCTCCAGAAGGACGGTGTCGAGGCGCACCTGCAGGAACTGCTCGCCGAGCACATCACCACCCTCGGCGATGGCTACACCCTGATCCGCCGCGAGTTCCCCACCGCGATCGGCCCGGTCGACATCCTCTGCCGCGACGCCGCCAGCGCCACCGTCGCGATCGAGATCAAACGCCGAGGCGAGATCGACGGCGTCGAGCAGCTCACCCGCTACCTGGAGCTGCTGAACCGCGACCCGCACCTGGCCCCCGTCCGGGGCGTCTTCGCGGCCCAGGAGATCAAGCCCCAGGCCCGCGTCCTCGCCACCGACCGCGGCATCACCTGCGTCACCCTCGACTACGACGCCCTCCGCGGCATCGAGCACGAGGGCACCCTCTTCTGACGCCCCTCCCGGGCCGCACGACCTCACATTTCCGGCCTCCATTCCGTCGTACCAATGAGAAGCCGAACTCCACGACGAACGGGGATGGGTGGTCATGCCTACGCAGCACGAGGTCGAGGAAGCCAGGATCCGCGAGCAGATCGACAAGATCGTCGAAGGGATCCGCGCCAAGGACCTGAAGGCCCTGGAGCAGGTGTACGCGCCTGACGTCGTGTCCTTCGACGTCGAGCCGCCGCTCCAGCACGTGGGGATCGCGGCGAAGCTGAAGAACTGGACGAACGTGTTCACGTTCTTCCAGGACGTGTCCTACGAGATCCGCGACCTGACGCTCACCGTGGGCGACGAGGTGGCCTTCGGCCACGGCTTCGGCCGGCTCAGCGGCACGCTGGGGAACGGAACGGCGACGAGCGGCATGTGGGTCCGGGCCACCTTCTGCTTCCGCAAGACCGGCGACACCTGGCTGATCGCCCACGACCAGGTCTCCGTCCCCCTCGACATCCCGACCGGCAAGGGAGCGACCGACCTCCAACCCTGACAAGAGACCGCTCAGAGGCCATCGATGCCGATCTCTTCCATGCGTCCGTTCGGGCCCAGCTGGAAGAACCGGGGCGGGCCCATGTTCGCGACCGCATCGGCGTAGGCGGCTTCACGTTCGGCCTGCTCGCGTCCTGTCGGATCGGTCACCCGGAACCCGTGCACGGGGACCGCCCCGGCGTCGATGTCGGTGTCCTCCCAACGGCCTTCGATGACGAAACCGAACAGGAACCGCAGGGCGTCCTCGCCCATCTCCAGCGGATGGAACGGGAGCGCATACGGCTCCTCGTCGTCCCAGGTCGGATCCGGCTCCACGGCGCGTTCGCCCGCCCAGTACGGCCGCTCGAACTCCAGCGGTTCGCCGATGTTCTCCATGATGCCGCTGTCGGGGGAAAGGCTCAGCGAGCGCACCAGCGTCCCGTCCTCCCAGATCGCGAACGCGAGCCAGTCGACGACCGAGTGCATCCCGTGCATGACGACCCGGCGTCCCGCGCCCAGCCGTCGGAGATGCTCTGGCAGTTCCGACGGGCGGTCGAGCACGAGCCTGCGGTCGATGACCAGGTCCACCCCGGCCGCCGCGAGGGCGAAGGTGACGTCGTCGGGCGGATAGGCGTCATCGAGCCGGCCGTCCGCGATCCCCTCGACCGCGAAGCCCGGATGCACCCGCCGGACCAGGCGTTCGGTCGCGGCGCGGTCGGGGTCCGACGCCCCGGCCAGCGCCGAACGGACGTCCCCGTCCGCGAATGCCAGCAACGCCGTCTTCGCTCCCATGCCGCTCCTCACCGGTGTTCGGGCATGCGCCCTTGATCGGATGAGGACTCTACGGACCGGGGCTGACACTCCTCCCGCCGTGCGGCCGGCGCGCTAGGCCGCGGGGCCGCCGGTGTTGTCGATCATTTTTTGGAGGACTCTCACGGTGGTGGCGTAGTCGGCGTCGTCGATGCCCTCGTGGATGCGGGCGCGGATCTCCGGGGCGTGCCGCTTGAGGTCGACGCGGGCCTGCTCTCCCGCTTCGGTGATCCACCACCGGCCCTCGCCGTCGCGGGTGAGGCAGCCGCGCTCCAGCAGGGCCTTCGCCTCGGCCTCCAGGTCGTCCTCGCGCCTCAGGTAGGACTTCATGGCCTCCTCGAGCTCGGGGACGGCCATGCCCCGGCCGTCGGACGAGAGATCGTTCTTCGACAGGTGGCGCAGCAGCCAGAACTGGGGCTGGGTGAGGCCGAGCTCGGCCTGCCGGGCCCGGATGAACGCGATGATGGACTCGTAGGCCAGTCCGGTCCAGTAGCCGACCGGCTGGGCGGCCAGTTCGGCGTCGGAAACCTGCTGGGTCGCCATGTGCGGTGCTCCCATCGAATGATCATTGATGCGGCAACCGTAGAACCCGAAGTTAAGTTGAGGTCAAGGTGCGAAGGCGGACGGCCCGCCGGCGGGGATCGCGCGTCACGGAGTCTGCTGGACCAGGATGGCCGCCGCGCGGTCGAGCAGTTCGCAGAGGGCGGCGTGTTCGGCGGGGGTGAACGCGTCGGTCAGCGCGCGCTCCAGCACGATCACCTCCTCGTAGGCGCGCTCCAGCAGCCGGCGGCCCTCGTCGGTCGGTGTGGCGATCATGACCTTGGCGTGCACCGGGGACGGCTCGCGAACGACGAGGCCCTTGTTCTGCAGGCCGGTCAGGACGGTGGCCATGGTCTGCTGGGTGACGCCGCAGGCGCGCGCGAGCTGGGCACCGGACATGCCGCCCTCCCGGGAGAGGGTCAGCAGCACCGTGTACTGCGTCATCGTGAGCCCGTAGCCGCGCAGCACCGCCTCATGGTGGCCCATCAGCGCCTGCTCGGTGCGCCGGATGCGGGTGCACAGGTACTCCTCGACCGGGATCTCGGTCACCGTCCCACCACTTTCACAGATTGCTGTGTTGACTAAGCATGCTGAGAATCGCTAGGTTCCCGAGTGTCAGGTTACTGATTCAGCTCAGGAGGCTGCAATCGTGAAAGCCGTCGTGCTCGACACCGACGACCAGTTCCACCTCGCCGATCTGCCCGAGCCCGTCCCCGGTCCCGGCGAGGTCGCCATCGCCGTCGCCTATGCCGGCATCCAGTACGGCGACGTGCTGGTCCGCGGCGGCCACTTCCCGATACCGCGCCCGTTCGTCCCCGGCTTCGAGGCGGCCGGGCGCATCATCGCGGTCGGGGACGGCGTGGACCCCGGCCGCGTAGGCCAGGAGGTCACGGCGCTGACCAGCGGCGGCGCGTACGCCGAAGTGGTCCTCGCATCGGACGTGCTCACCTTCGAGGCTGCGGGCCTCGACCCGCGGACCGCCGCCGGGTTCGGCTGGATCACCCCCACCGCCTACGACCTGGTCAACACCGTCGGCCGCGTGCGGTCCGGCGAGAGCGTGCTGATCCACGCCGCGGCCGGCGGCGTCGGCTCCCTGGCCGTCCAGTTCGCCAAGGCCGCCGGGGCCGGAACGACGGTCGGCGTGGTCGGGAACGCCGGCCAGACCGGCTACGCCGCCGGGTTCGGCTTCGACCGGGTCCTGGTGAGCGAGGAGTTCCCCGACGCCCTGGACGACCGGCGGTTCGACGTGATCCTCGACCCCATCGGCGGACCCGCCCGCCTCGCCAACCTGGAACGCCTCGCCCCGCACGGCCGGCTGGCCGTCTACGGCAACATCGCCACCTTCGAGCCCGTCCAGGTCTCCGCAAACGACCTCCTCATGGACGGCAAGTCCCTGCTCACCTACAACAGCAACCTGCTCAGCCAGACCCACCCGGAGCGCCTCGCCGACAGCGCGCGCCACGCACTCCGGCTCGTCGCCGACGGTCAGGTCCGCATCGACATCACCGCCGAGTACGAAGCGGCCGACCTCGACACCGCCGTGCAGCGCCTCGCCGACGGCGCCGCCCACGGCAAGAGCGTCCTCCGCATCGCCTGAACCGGCTCGACGCCCCAAGGGCGCGGAAGACAGGAGATCTTGCCTGCGGGCTCCCCTGACGTCGGACGGGACGGGCATCATGGCGGGCATGACGTTTCAAGCCAGCGGCAGCTTCGACATCGAGGCGTGGGACGCCGACAAGCCCTACGACGAGCAGGCGGGCAACCGGTTGACCCGCGTCCACGTCGGCAAGACGTTCCACGGGGATCTCGTGGGGACGAGCTCCACCGAGCTGATCACGGTGGAGTCGCCGGCGGGGCCGGTCGCCTACGTGGGGATCGAGCACGTCCAGGGCATCCTGCACGGACGCGAGGGGACGTTCGTCCTGCAGCACAGCGCGGGCAGCGAGGACGGGACGTCCGACACCCAGTGGCTGCGGTGGCTCATCGTCCCCACCTCCGGGACGGGCGAGCTCGCCGGCATCCGCGGCGTCGGCCAGATCTCCGTCGCGGAGGACGGCGGGCACACCTGGGCGCTGGAGTACACGCTGGACTGAGCGCCGATCTCCGGCCGGTAATGTTCGGTTCATGCCCCCGGTCACCGGCGACGCCACGCGCGAGCGCATCATCGACGCGGCCGAAGCGTGCTTCGGCCGCTTCGGTGTCGCCAAGACCACGGTCGAGGACATCGCCGCCGCCGCGCGGCTCTCGCGGGCGACCGTGTACCGCAGCGTCACCGGCGGGCGGGACGAGCTGATCCTCGCCGTGGTGGTGCGCGACCTGCACCGGTTCCTCGACCGGCTCGCCGAGCGGCTGCGCCGGGAGCGGTCGGTCTCGGAGGCGATCGTCGAGGGCACGCTGGACGCGGTGGACTACGTCCGCAACGAGCCCGCGATCGCGCACTTCCTCGTCCCCGAGGCGGCGGGCCACATGCAGGCGGCGGTCGCGGGGGCGGCCGAGCACGTGCTCGCGCTGTGCTGCGAGTACGTGCGGCCCTATTTCGAGCAGGCGCAGCGGCAGCGGACGCTGCGCGCCGACATCGAGGTGGAGGGGACGGTCGAGTTCCTCTTCCGCATCATCACCTCGCTGATCGTGATGGACCGCGACCGGGACGCCGACGGGCTGCGCCGCTTCCTGCGCACCTACGTCGTCCCGGTCATCGCGGCGCCGGCGTCCGGGCGGACGGCCTCGGCATGAGGATCTGGGACGGGACGCCGCGGAGACGGCGCGGCGAGAGGGGCCGGGAACGATGAATGGCACTGCGCGCGATATGCGGGGCAACGCGGCCGTCCGGCCGAGCCCGGTGTTCCTCGCGGTCGTGGGGGCGACGATCCTGTGCGGCCTGATCGCTTGGCGCTACGGAACGATCCTGGACACGCCCGGACGGGTCGCGCTGTTCGGGTTCGTGATCGCGGCGTGGGTGCTGTCGCTGTCCCTGCACGAGTTCGGGCACGCGTACATGGCCTACCGGTCGGGCGACCGCAGCGTCGTCGCCAAGGGCTACCTCACGCTGAACCCGCTGAAGTACTCCGACGTCACGCTGAGCTTCCTCATCCCCGTCGTGTTCATCATCCTGGGCGGCATCGGCCTGCCGGGCGGCGCGGTGTGGATCGACCGGCACGTGATCCCGGGCCGGCTGCGGCACAGCCTGATCTCGGCGGCGGGTCCGCTGTCGAACGCGCTGTTCGCCGTCATGCTCGCGGTGATCTTCAAGAACTTCGCCGACGCCGAGCACGCGCTGTTCTGGTCGGGGCTGGCGTTCCTGGCCTTCCTCCAGGTCACGGCGGCGATCCTGAACCTGCTGCCGATCCCCGGCCTGGACGGGTTCGGGATCATCGAGCCGTACCTGCCGCGCCACTGGGCGAACCAGGCCAACGCCTACGGCGGCTACGTCTTCCTCGTCCTGATCGCGCTGCTGTGGCTGGGCCCGATCAACGAGGGCTTCTTCAACGTCATCTACTACATCACCGACGCCATCGGCCTCGGCGAGTTCCCCTTCGACGTCTTCGACGAGCGGATCAACCACCCGATCCAGCTCGGCCACTCCCTGTTCATGTGGTGGCAGGACTAGTCGTCGGCGGAACCGGTCGTCAGGCGGCGGACGATGCGGCGGAGCTGGTCGGTGTAGTGCTCCTGGAACTCGGGTGACTCGGGGTCCATGCCGAAGACGTGGCGGACGGCCAGGGGCTTGGTGACCGGCGCCGACACCATCGCCATGACGGCGAACATGATCGCGGCCGGGTCCAGTTCGGGGGCCAGTTCCCCGGCGGCCTGGCGGCGCTCGATGTCGGAGAGGTCCTCCCCGTCGCCGGGCGGGATGTCGTCGAGGTCCTCGGTGAGGCCGCGCCAGGCGTTCAGCCGCGCGCCGCGCGGGTCGTCCAGGACGTGCCGCAGGTACCGGACCACGATCTCGTCGAACGGGACGGCCGGGTCGTTGAACTCGGCCTCCCGCTCCGTCCAGCGGCGGTGGAGCTCGCGGTACAGCCCCTCCTTGCCGCCGAAGTAGTAGTTGATCAGCTGCTTGTTGACGCCGGCGCGGTCGGCGATGTCCTGGACGCGGGCGCCCGCGTAGCCCTTGGCGGAGAACTCGTCCAGCGCGGCGTCCAGCAGCAGGCGCCGCGACCGCTCGGCGTCGAGCGTGCGCTCGTCCGGGGCGGGGGCGCGCCTCGACTGCTTCGGCGCGGGCCGCTTCGTCGTGTCGGTCACGGTCCCATGGTAGCCGGATGTTTGATCGGTTCAACCATCCTGCTGTTTGACAAGTTCATCCAACTGGTTGAAGCTGGCCGCATGATTCTCGTAACCGGAGCGACCGGGAACGTCGGACGCCATCTCGTCGGCGAGCTGCTGACCGCGGGCGCGGCCGTCCGCGCCCTGTCCCGGAACCCCGCCACCGCGAACCTGCCCAGCGAGGCGCAGGTCGCCCGCACCGACGAGATGCCGCTGGACGGTGTCACGTCGCTCTTCCTCAACCCGGCCGCGTTCTGGGGCGGCCTCGGCGACCTGCTCCCCCGCGCCGCCGACCACGGCGTCCGGCGCGTCGTGATGCTGTCGTCCGCCGCCGCGCTGGACGACGACCCGTCCAACGAACTGGCCTCGCACCACCTCGCCGTCGAGCGGGCGATCGAGGCCACCGGGATGGAGTGGACTTTCACGCGGCCCGGCGAGTTCGCCACCAACACGCTGGCGTGGCGCGAGGCGCTCAGCGCCGGCGAGCCCGTCCGCGAGCCGTACGCGGCGGCGCGCAGCACGCCGATCCACGAGCGCGACATCGCGGCCGTCGCGGCGAAGGCCCTGCTCACCGACGACCTGGTCGGCGGCAAGCCGGTGCTGACCGGCCCCGAGGTGGTCACCCATCCGGAGATGGTCGAGCTGATCGGCGAGGCGACCGGGCTCCCGGCGCGCTTCGAGGAGATCTCTCCCGAGCGGGCCCGTGAGGAGATGCTCGGCCGCCCCTACATGCGCGAGGGCCTGGTCGACGTCCTGCTCCGCCTGCGCGCTCAGGCCGTCGACGCCCCGGTCGAGCCGTCCGGGGAGGTCGAGCGCATCACCGGCCGCCCCGGACGGACGTTCAAGGAGTGGGCCGCCGACCACGCCGACGACTTCCGCTGACCCAGCCCGCCACCGGGCCGCGAGCCACCCCGCTCGCGGCCCTCTCCGCCCTCGCGGGCGCGCCCGTCTGTACTCTCGCGGGATGGAGTATCCGGAGCTGGAGTTGGCTCTGCCGGGACCCGTGCGGGATCGCGGGGTGAAAGCGATCCTGTCCGGAGAGAAGACGGCGCTCACGGGGTTGCCGGAGCTCTACGAGCGGGCCGGCGAAGCGGTCCCCGAGGCAGGACAGCGGTTCTGCGTGGTCGACTCGCAGGGAGATCCGGCGGCGACGATCGAGCTCGTCGAGGTGCGAATCGTGCCGGTCAAGGAGATCGACGAGGAGTACGTCCGGGCCGAAGGGCGCGGCTATGCCGACGTGTCGGAGTGGATCGCGGATCACAGGGCCCTCTTCCAGAGCGATCCGGTGAGCGAGTACCTCGGCCGCACTCCTCGTTTCGACGACGACACACTGGTCGTGGCCCAGCACTTCAGGCTCGTGCGCGCGGCCGGAGGGCCCGCTTCAACGCGCGCAGACTCGATCGCCTAGCCGCGCCCGACTACTCGCCCGCGCTGGAGTCCTCACGCGTGCCGGGGGGCTGCTTCTGCCCGTGGCCGCGGTCGTTGAGGGACTCGATCTCGTGTGAGGCCCATTCGAACCAGTCGCGGCGCATCGCGGCGTAGCGCTTGCCGTACTCGATGACCAGGCGGCCGTAGACGGACAGGTCGTCCTCGCCCCAGTCGATGCCCTTCTCCAGCGCGGCCAGCTCGTCGAGGTACTTCTCGAGCCCCGCCGCGTGCCCTCGCAGGTAGCGCTGGGCCTCCTCCGGTTCGACCAGGCCCAGGAAGAAGACCCGCAGCAGCGGCTCGTCCTTCCGGCTCCCCTTCGAGCGGACGTCCACCAGCCAGTGGTGCAGCTCCGCGCGGCCGGACTCGGTGATCCGGTACGCCTTGCGGCCCCGCGGCCCCTCCTCCGCGACCTCGATCAGCCCGGCGTCGAGGAGCTTGCCCAGCTCGCCGTAGATCTGGCTCTGCCGGGCCGGCCAGACGTTCCCCAGCGAGATCTCGAACATCTTCAGCAGGTCGTAGCCGCTGGCGCCGTCCATCTCGGCGATGAGCCCGAGCACCGCGTGTCGCAAACTCATGCCGGTACTCTAACCTTCACTGTTGACATGTCAAAATTGGAACGTCTATCTTCGACGTGTCAAAGTTGGAACGTGAAGCCAGGAGCCCCCGGCATGCCGAAGTACTACGCCCGCACCTTCCTCCCCTGGATCCTGCTCGCCGTGGTCAGCGGCTTCGACGACCGGGCCGGCGCCGCCGCCGGGCTCGTCGCCGCGGTGGTCCTGCTCGGGCTGGACCTGCGCCGGGGCCACCGCGCCGACTCGCTGATCCTGGAGGCCTCCACCTCGGTGTTCATGGCCGCGCTCACCGCGCTCGCGTTCACCGTCCCCGGCTCGGCGGCGCTGGACTACGGCGCCTCGCTCGCGATCGGCTGGCTGGCCCTCACCGCCTGGGGGACGCTCCTGCTCGGACGCCCCTTCACCGAGGGCATCGCGCGCCGCCAGGTCACCGCGGAGATCGCCGCGACGGACCTGTTCCGGAGCGTCAACCGGGTGATCACCGCCGTGTGGGCGGCGAGCTTCACCGTGCTGGCGGCGGCCCTCGGCTGCGTCCAGCACTGGACACCGGACGCCACGGCGCTGCTGGTCGCGGTGAAGGTCGCCGGGTTCATGGTCCCGGCCGTCTTCACCGCGCGGTACCCGGAGCACGCGCGCAGGCGCCATCTGACCCGGCTCGGACTACCGTTGACAGAGGCGCCCGCCACGTCGCAGCCCGAGCCGTCCGTTCGCTGACCCCCGCCGAAGACCGGCTCGGAAAGGAGCACCGAGATGGGCGAGAACACCACCGAGCGCCCCGCCACCTGGCTGGACGGACCCCTGGCCCCCGTCCCCGACGAGACCGGCGCCCGCGACCTGGAGGTCACCGGCGCGCTGCCCCCCGAGCTGACCGGCCGGTACTTCCGCAACGGGCCGAACCCCAGGCCCGGCGAGCCGAGCAGGCACTGGTTCAGCGGCCACGGGATGATCCACGGCGTGCGGCTGCGGGACGGCCGCGCCGAGTGGTACCGCAACCGCTGGGTCCGGACCGAGTCCTTCGTCCACGGGACGTCCTTCGTCCGCGACGACCTCACCTTCGACCGCCGTGCGGTGCAGGCCAACACCCACGTGATCCCGCACGCGGGCAAGATCTGGGCGCTGGTGGAGGCCGGGTTCCCCTACGAGGTGACGCCCGAGCTGGAGACCGTCGGCGCGTGCGACTTCGGCGGGCGGCTCACCACCGCCATGACCGCGCATCCGAAGGAGGACCCGGTCACCGGCGAACTCCTGTTCTTCGGCTACGGGGTGTTCGAGCCCTACCTCACCTTCCACCGGCTCGCGGCGGACGGGACGCTGGCCGAGAGCCGCGAGGTCGAGGTGCCGGGCCCGACGATGATGCACGACTTCGCGATCACCGAGAACCACGTGGTCTGGCTCGACCTGCCCGTGGTGTTCGACCTCGACCTGGCACTGTCCGGAACGACCGGCATGCCGTACGTCTGGGACGACGCCTACGGCGCCCGGCTCGGCGTGATGCGGCGGGACGGCACCGCCGAGGTCGCCTGGTACGAGATCGACCCCTGCTACGTCTTCCATGTCGGCAACGCCCACGAGGACGCCGCCGGACGGGTCGTGGTGGACGGCGCGCGCTACCGTCCCGAGAACTTCGGCGCCCTGTGGGGGGACATCGGCGGGACCGTCGACCCCGCCACCGGGGCGGCGCGCTCGCAGAGCGCGAGCCTGCACCGCTGGGTCCTCGACCCCGCGACCGGCCGCGCGGCCGAGGAGTCCATCGACGACCGCGGCGTCGAGTTCCCCACCCACGACGACACCCGCACCGGCAGGGAGCACCGCTACCTCTACACGGTCGGCGGCGGCTCGATCGTGAAGTACGACCTGCGCGGGCAGGGGACGTCCGCGCACGACTTCGGCGAGGACGCGCACGTCGGCGAGGCGGTCTTCGTCCCCGCTGAGGGAGCCCGCGCCGAGGACGAGGGCTGGCTGCTGTCGATCGTCACCCGCGAGGCGGCGTCCGACCTGCTGGTGCTGGACGCGGCCGACCTCTCGCACACCGCCACCGTCCGGCTGCCGCGCCGCGTCCCGGCCGGATTCCACGGAAGCTGGATCCCCGACGCCCGATCCGGCGCCTAGGGTGGTTTACTAGCCGGTACCGCCGTGCAAGCAGTCACTTACCAGGCCCCTCCCGGGAGGTCCCCATGTCCGTGGCCACGGAGAACACCGAGACGTTCGCGTCGCTGAACCCGGCCACCGGCGAGGTCGTCGCCGAGCACCCCGTCCAGGACGCCGCCGCCGTGGCGGCGGCGGTCGAGCGCGCCCGCGAGGCGGCCGACTGGTGGCGCGCCCTCGGCTGGAAGGAGCGCAGGCTCCGGCTGCTGAACGTCAAGGGGTCGCTCGCCCGCAACCTGAACCGGATGGCCGAGCTCATCCACCAGGAGACCGGCAAGCCGGTCCAGGACGCCCAGCTTGAGACGATCATGGCGATCACGCACCTGGACTGGGCGGCGCGCAACGCGCGGAAGGTCCTCGGGCCGCGCAACGTCTACCCCGGGCTCATGGCCGTCAACCAGCGCTGCGTCCTGGAGTACCAGGCGCTCGGCGTCGTCGGCGTCATCGGCCCGTGGAACTACCCGATCTTCACCCCGATGGGCTCGATCGCCTACGCGCTCGCCGCCGGCAACGCCGTGGTGTTCAAGCCGTCCGAGTACACCCCGGGCGTCGGCGTGTTCCTCGCCGAGCTGTTCGCCGCGGTGATCCCCGAGCACCCCGTCCTGCAGACGGTCACCGGGCTCGGCGAGGCGGGCGCGGCGCTCGCCTCGTCCCCGCACGTCGACAAGATCGCCTTCACCGGCTCGACCCGCACCGCCAAGCGCGTCATGGCGGCGTGCGCCGAGAACCTCACCCCGATCGTCGCCGAGTGCGGCGGCAAGGACGCCTGCATCGTCGACGCCGACGCGAACCTCGACGCCGCCGCCGACGCCGCGCTGTGGGGCGCCATGTCGAACGCGGGCCAGACCTGCATCGGCGTCGAGCGGATCTACGTCGTGGACGAGGCCTACGACAAGTTCCTCGGCAAGCTGACCGAGAAGGCCCGCGACCTGCGTCCCGGCTTCGACCGCGAGGCCGCCTACGGCCCCATCACGATGCCCTCGCAGCTCGACGTCATCGAACGCCACATCAAGGACGCCATCGACAAGGGCGGCAAGGCGGTCGTCGGCGGTGCCGAGTCCGTCCGCAAGCCCTACGTGGAGCCGGTCGTGCTGACCGACGTCCCGGACGACTCGTCCGCCGTGTGCGAGGAGACGTTCGGCCCCACCATCACCGTCCACCGCGTGAAGGACATGGACGAGGCGGTCGAGAAGGCCAACAGGACCAGCTACGGCCTCGCCGGGACGATCTTCTCCGGCGACAAGTCGCGCGCCATGGACGTCGCCCGCCGGATGCGGTCGGGCATGACGTCCATCAACGCGTTCGCCGCGTTCGCCCAGGTCGCGGCCCTGCCGTTCGGCGGCGTCGGGGAGTCCGGCTTCGGCCGCATCCACGGCGCGGACGGCCTGCGCGAGTTCGCCCGCCCGAAGGCCATCACCCGCCAGCGGTTCGCGACCATGAACCTCACCACCTTCGCCCGCAGCGAGAAGGAGATGGCGCGCGTCCTCGGCATGATCAACATGATCCACGGCCGCCGCTACAAGCGCTGACCGGGGAACGCCCCCGCCGGTCTCCGGCGGGGGCCCCGCCTACACTCGACACCATGAACGCCCCCGTGCGGAGCCGCCTTGAGGTGCGCCTGGGCGCGGCGCCTCCTCCCCCGCCCGGTTTCCGGCCGTTCACCGACGGCGACGTCCCCGCCTTGGCCGCCCTGATGTGGGACGCCTACCGCGGCACCCCCGACGAGGCCGACGTGGGGGACGTCCAGGGCGCCGTCCGCGAGATCCACCTCACCATGGCCGGCGAGTACGGCACGTTCCTCCCGGACGGGTCGTTCGTGGCCGACCACGAGGGCCGCCCTGTGGGCGCCGCCCTCGTCACCCTCTACCGCGAGCTCCCCCTGCTCGCCTTCCTGTTCACTGCCCCGGCCCACGCGGGCCGCGGCCTGGGCCAGGGGCTCGTCCAGGCCGTCATGCACGCCCTGGCCGCGGATGGCCACGACACCCTCACCCTGGCCGTGACCCGCCGCAACCGCCGCGCCCGCCGCCTCTACGACCGCCTGGGCTTCGTGGAAGTCGCCTAATGGCGCGCCGCCGGGCTGATGTTCTGGTTCGCCCGGAAGAAGTTGGCGGGATCGTACTTCGCCTTGATCTCCGCCAGCCTGTCGTAGTGGTCGCGGTAGGTGGCCTGGACCCTGTCCTCGCTCTCGTCCGTGCCGAGGAAGTTCACGTAGGAACCGCCCATCGAGTACGGGTGGAGCTCCTCCCAGTAGTCCACGCACCACCGCCGGATCGTCGCGGCCTTCGCGGGGTCCGGGTCGACGCCGGCGAAGACGGCGGACCAGGTGGCGTCCCGATAGCCCCAGGCGGTGTCGTCCCTCCCCACCCGCTGGGCCGCGCCGTCAATGGGGTAGAGGTGCATGATGGACAGGTCGGTGGGGATCTCCGCTCCGAACCTCTGGTGGATCTCGGCGGCCTCGTCGGGGATGCGGTCGAAGAAGTCACCCCGCCAGTACCACTGCAGGCCGGGCGGCACGAGGTCGTCGAACATGGACTGGAGCATCGGATAGGGCATCGGGCTGGTGAACGTGAAAGCCGGCCGGCCGGGCTCGTTCACCGGCGCGAGGACGCTCTCCAGGTCCGCGGGCTCGCCGGTGTAGCACCAGACGACGACGCACATCTTGCGGCCGTGGAGCTCCTCGGGGAACGGCGGCGCGGGCGGGATGACCATGAGGGCGGCGAAGCCGCTCAGGTCCTCGGGCGCCTGCGGCAGGAAGTCGCGGTACCACCGCAGCACGTCGCGCGTGGCGTCGACCGGCCAGGCCGTGAGGCCCACCCCGACCGTGTCGACGGGGTGCAGCCGGAAGGTGAACGAGGTGACGACGCCGAAGTTGCCGCCCCCACCGCGGAGCGCCCAGAACAGGTCGGGGTTCCGCGACTCGGAAGCGGTGACCAGTGAGCCGCCTGCCAGCACCACGTCGGCGGAGAGCAGGCTGTCCACAGTGAGGCCGTACTTGCGGGTGAGATGGCCGTGGCCGCCGCCGAGCGTGAGGCCGCCGACCCCGGTCGTCGAGACGATCCCCGTGGGCACCGCGAGCCCGAAGGGGTGGGTGGCGTGGTCCAGGTCGCTCAGCAGGCTTCCCCCGCCGACCTCGGCCGTGCGCTCCTCCGGGTCGACCCGCACCCAGCGCATGGGCGACAGGTCCACGGTCACGCCGCCCTCCACCAGGCCCAGGCCGGGGCCGCTGTGTCCACCGCCCAGGACGGCGACCTCCGCACCGGCCTCACGGACCAGACCGAGCGCCGCCATCACGTCCGCGGCGTCGGAGCACCGCACGATGGCCGCGGGGCTCTTGTCGATCATCGCGTTGTAGATCGAGCGGGCCCGGCCGTAGTCCGGGTCCTGCGGGCCGATCACCGGACCCCGCAGTGTGGTGCGCATGGATTCCAGTACCGTGGCCGTCATCAGGCCTCCCCCGTCCGGCGCCGCGACGCGTCCCGCACCTCCGCGCCCATGGTCTCGATGACCCCGCCGAGCCTCTCCCGGCGGGAGTCCCCCTCCTACCGGTTACTGCCACCCGAATCACGGCATAATCGGGAAAAAGGGAAAAATAACCCCCCATGGCCATCCCCGCTTCATCGAGATCGCTTGACCTCGACTCCGGCGTCAGCGTGGTGTCAGCGTGCTGTAGATGCTTCGTGGATGGGCGAGAGCCGATGTCAGCTCCGTGTCAGCGCTGCCGATGAGTCTTGAGCCATCGGGATTCAGGCGGCCTTGAAAGGAGCTGGGCATGCGTAAAGCAAAGGTGCTCATCTGCGGTGCGAGCATCGGTGGACCTGCACTGGCCTACTGGCTGCACCGGTACGGGTTCGAGGTGACGGTGGTGGAGCGGGCGCCGGGGCCGCGTCCGGGCGGGCAGGCGATCGACGTTCGGGGACCGGCGCTGGACGTGCTCGAGCGGATGGGAGTGCTGGAGGAGGTCCGCCGCCACGGCACCGGCCTGCGCGGGATGTCGATGGTCGACGACGAGGGCCGGGAGCTGTTCAGCACGACCGAACGCACCGCCAGCGGCGGGGATCTCGAAAGCCCCGACGTCGAGATCCTCCGCGATGATCTCGCGGCGATCCTGTTCACCGCGGGCGAGGAGCAGATCGACTACGTCTTCGACGACGCGGTCGCCGCGCTGGAACAGGACGCCGAAGAGGTGCGGGTGGTGTTCCGCAGCGGAGCGGCACGGACCTTCGATCTGGTCGTGGGCGCCGACGGCGTCCACTCGGACACGCGGCGGCTCGTCTTCGGGCCGGAGGAGAAGTTCCTGCGTCACCTGGGCGGCTATCTGGGCGTGTGGACGGTGCCGAACGAGCTGGGACTGCACCGCTGGCAGGTGGTCTACCAGATGCCCGGCAACCCGTGGGGCGCGATGATCATGAGTGTCCGCGATGACACCGAGGCCCGCGTCTATGTCGGCATCGAGTCCCCCGAGCCGCCCGCGGGGTTCCTCCCGCCATCCGCCAGGGAGCAGAAGCAACTGGTGGCCGACCGGTTCGCAAAGGCCGGCTGGCAGATGCCGCGCTTGCTCGAGCACATGTGGGACGCCCCGGACTTCCACTTCGACGCGATGGCACAGATCCACATGGACTCCTGGACGCAGGGCCGGGTCGCGTTGCTCGGAGATGCGGGCTACTGCGGATCCCCCGCGTCCGGCCAGGGCACCACCATGGCCCTGGTCGGTGCGTACGTGCTGGCCGGCGAACTGGGAACCGCGGAAGGCGACCACCGCACGGCCTTCACCGCCTACGGAGACCGCCTGCGCGCGTACGTGGCCGCCAACCAGGAACTCGCCCTGACCAACATCGCCCAGATGCGGGCCCGGCATCCCGACTTCTCGGAGGACGCCATGGCGGCCCCGAGCGCCGAAGCGCCCCGGTACGAAACCCCGGACATCATCGACGGCTTCCAGATCCGCGACTACTGACACGACCCGCATACGCCGGGCCGCCGCTCCCCCGCGGCGGCCCGGCCGGGGCTCAGTCGGCGACGAGGCGGGAGCCCCAGCCGCCGGGGGTGTGCTCGCGCTGGCGGCGGACGGCGTAGCGGCCCGGCGTGCAGCCGGACGCGCCGTGCTCCGGGTGCAGCAGGTAGACGGGGGCGGACGCCTCGAAGACGCCGATGACCAGGCCGCCGGGCTCGGACACGTTCGTCGTCCAGCGGCAGGTGCCGGGGTCGGCGACGAGGGTGTGCGGGTTGCCGCCCGCCGCGCCGCGCAGCAGTTCCACGCCCTCGGACGGCACGTCCGTCCACGTGCCGTGCTGCCAGAACGACAGATCCGAGATCTCGGACATGGGGATGACGATCAGATCGCCCTGGGCCTGGATGCCGTCGACGACGGGGATGCGGACCGACCGTTCGAGATGGTCGAGCACGGCGAGCCCGGTCTGCCGGGAGAGGGACGCGAGGGTCACGGGCGGAGCATGGTTCACGGTCATAGGGATCACCTTCAGGTTCGGCGGACGAGTCGGGAGTACTGCTCGGCGGACAGCCCGTAGGTCCATCCGGCGGCGGCGACCGGGTCGGTGAAGACGCCCGGGACCGCCAGCCCGTACCGGCGGCGGTGCCCGTCGCGCTCGACGGAGCCGTTGACGGCGAGCAGCACCCTGGTCTGCTCGCGCAGGTCGTAGAGGCGCAGTTCCGAGCCGGGGTTGCCGGGGTCCGGGGCGGCGGCCACGAGCCGCAGCCCGGCCCGGTCGATGTAGCCGCCCCAGCCGATGTGCTCGATCGCGCACCGCCGGACCTCGACGTTGGCCTCCCGCTCGATCCGCTCGACGCTCGGGTCCTCCACCACCCAGGCCGGCACCTTCGTGCCGTGCCAGGCGTACGCGTCCCACCCGTCGGCGTACCGGAGCGCGGGGCCGTCCGGGCGGTGCAGGCGCACCTGCCGCTCGTCGCCCCAGACCTCGGTGTGGAGTTCCACGGGCCGCTCGGACACCACGCAGACGTCCTCGCGCGGCAACCACCAGGCGCAGGACCGGGCCTGCGTCGCCCACAGGCCGAGCAGACGATCCTGCTCGGGCGTGAAGACCACGCCGGACATCCGGCGAACCGCGTCATAGTGGGCGCTCCAGGACGGGCACAGGGCCGCGTGCCAGGAGTCGCTCCGCTCTAACCTCTCGTACTCCGACCAGAGCGCCAGGCGCACCGTGCTCCGGACGGAGTCCGCGACCGGCATCCGGACCAGTTGCCGGATCATCGGGTCCAGCGTCCGCGAGCGCTGCATGACCTGGGTGTCCAACTGCACCGACAATCCACTGACCAACCGGCGGAAACGCTTCGGCAGCGGCCAGTCGGACAGGCGGTCCGCGCTCTCGTACGGGCTCGGCCGGATGCCGGGCGGGACGGTCTCCAGGGCCGCCAGCGGCGACGGCACCCAGTGGAAGCGGGGTGGAGCGAGCCCGATCAGCAGGTAGAGCTCGGAGATGGCGGCCTCGGCGGCCGGACGGTCGGCGGGCGCGGTGGAGAGCAGATGCCCGAGCCACTCCGCGCGGACGGCGGCAGCTTCCCGCTGCACGTCGACGCTCACCGGATGAGGGCGGCGCCGCCCCTTTCATCGATCATGGCTCGGATCTTCGCACAGCGGCTTTCCGCCGTCCACCCCTCGGGGCCGGGGCGGCGGCGACTCGGCTAGCCGCCGGAGGGCCACGGGTCGGCGACCGCGTGGAGCAGCCGGCCGATGGCCGGCAGATCTCCCACGACGGCGGCGCTGCCGTCGGCGCACGCGGTCGCGAGCGCGTCCGGGTCGGTCAGCAGGGCGCTGAGCGTCTTGGGGTCGGTACGGAGCGAGACGTCCGCCTTCGCGGGTTCGCCGGGCTCCACCTGAACCCGTCCGGACGCCAGACGGATCGTCCAGACCCGGCCGCCGAGTTCGAGGCGGCACGTCGTCGGGGGCGCCGCGGGGTCGGGGCGGGCGGCGCGGCGCAGGAAGATCAGCACGGAGGTGGCGCTGAGCGAGGACGGCGCGGCGGGTTCCGGGACGGAGACGCCCCAGTCGCTCAGAGCCATCAGGACGGGCTCCAGCTGCCGGCCCCTCTCGGACAGTTCGTAGACCCGCGGGCCTTCCGCCGCTGCCGGCGCGCGGCGGATCACCCCGTTGTGCTCGAGTTCTCGGAGCCGGTCCGCGAGCACATTGGAGCTGACGTGGGGCAGCGCATGCCGCAGCTCCGAGAAGCGCTGCGGCGCCAGGAGCAGCTCGCGGACGACCAGGAGAGCCCATCGCTCCCCGACGACGTCAAGGGCCCGGGCGATGCCGCAGGAGTCCCGGTAGCTACGGCTGGTCGGCATGGCCTCCCTCTCCTCGTCCTTCGCGCCCGAAACTAGCACAAGGTCTAGTTGTTCTTTACAACTGCTACTAGTTGTTTTTAACAAGCAACTGTGTCTACCGTTGGGCACGGAGAACCGATCACCTGGAGGACGCATGGGCGGACTGCTGCTCGAGAACAGGAACGCCGTGATCTACGGGGGCGGGGGCGCCATCGGCGGCGCCGTCGCACGGGTGTTCGCCCGGGAAGGCGCGAGGGTCTTCATCGCAGGCCGGACGCAGGCGAGGCTCGACGCCGTGGCGCGCGACATCGCCGCCGCGGGCGGAACGGTCGAGACCGCCCAGGTCGACGTCCTCGATCCCCAGGCGGTCGACAAGCACGCCGATGCGGTCGCGGCGGCGTCCGGCGGCATCGATGTCGCCCTCAACGCCGTGAGCGTCATGCACGACCAGGGGACTCCGCTGGCGGATCTCTCCCTGGAGGAGTTCATGCGGCCGATCGACGGCTTTCTGCGGACCCTGTTCATCACGAGCAAGGCCGTGGCGCGGCACATGGGCCGCGGGCGTCCCGGCGTGGTCCTGACCCTGTCCGAGCCGGGCGCCAGACTCGCCGTGCCCGGCATCTTGGGGCACGGGGTGAGCTCGGCCGGCAAGGAGGCGTTCTCGCGGCTCCTGGCCGCGGAGCTGGCACCCGCCGGCGTCCGGGTGGTCGCCATCCGCCCGCACGCCGTGGTCGACGGGCCCGCCGCGGGTTCCTACACCGCGGACCTCTTCGAACGGTCCGCGGCAGCGGCCGGCCAGTCGGTCCAGGACTTCCTCGAAAGCGGGGGGATGGTGCAGGGGACGCTCATGAAGAGGCTGCCCACGCTCTCCGAGATCGCGGAGACGGCCGCGTTCCTGGCCTCGGACCGGGCCGGAGCCATCACCGGCACGGTCGCCAACCTGTCCGGCGGCGCCCTGGTGGACTGACTCCCCAGGCGCGCGCGGTCGGCAGGACACCAACAGTGAGGAGATTCGACATGACGACGCTGAAGCCCGGAAGCATGCTGCTCGGCACGACCCGTCCCGCCGAGTTGCGGGCCTGGTACGTCAAGGCGCTGGCGCCGGAGTCCGCCGGCGAGGGCGCGATCGACCTGGGCGGGTTCCTGCTCGTCATCGACGGGCGCGACGACGTCCGGCCGAAGAACGACGACCCCGGGCGGACGATCATCAACTTCCACGTCGACGACTTCGACGCCGTGGAGGCGCAGCTGAACGCGGCCGGGGTGGAGTGGATCGCCGTCGAGGACCGGGCGAAGGGCAGGTTCGGCACGTTCACCGACCCCGACGGGAACTACCTCCAGATCATCGAGTGGAAGAAGGACGGCTGAGCCGTCGTCCTACTCCATCCGCGCTCGCCTCAGATGCCGCCGTCGGGACGGAGCGGTCTAAGGCGTCCTAGGCATGCCTAGATAGGGCTTCGTCCCGATGTAGGGGGTGGGGCCTTAGGACGAACCTTGTACATGTCGGGCCAAGAGGGCCCGGCGGGAACAAGGAGAAGCGGATGTTCAGCCAGGAGTTCATGAAGGTCGTCATCGAGGACCGGGTACGCGCGCTGCGGACGGAGGCGAAGAACAGCCGGCGCGCCCGCATCGCGAAGGCGCGCAAGCGGTGAGCCCCGCAGCCTGTGCCCAAGCGGCCACGCCCCCGTCGTCTCCGGCGGGGGCGTTCCTCATTTCGGGGTGCCGGCGGGGGCCAGGGGCGTGCGGCCCCGGATCAGGTCGGCGGCGCGCTCGGCTATCGCGATCGTCGGGGCGTTGGTGTTGCCGCGCGGGACGGTCGGCATGACGGAGGCGTCCACCACGCGGAGGCCCTCGACGCCGCGGACGCGCAGCTCGATGTCGCAGACGGAGTCGTCGCCGCCCATGGCGCACGTGCTGGTGGGGTGGAACAGCGTCGCGGCCTCGCGACGGACGAAGTCGGCGATGGCCTCGTCGGAGTCGACCTGCTCGCCGGGGGCCCACTCGCCGCCGATCAGCGACGCCAGCGGCCCGGTCGCGGCGATCTCGCGGGCCTGCCGGACGCCGGCGACGAGGATGTCCAGGTCGGCCTTGTCGGCGAGGTAGGCGGGATCGATCAGCGGCTTCGCGTGCGGGCTGGCCGAGCGCAGGGTGAGCTCGCCGCGGCTCGCGATCGCCACCGCGGTGACCATGACCGACAGCAGGCGCTCGGACGACTCGGTGAGGCCCTGGTTGACGAAGGGCGTCGGCAGCACGTGGTACTGCAGGTCGGGGGCGGGCAGTCCCTCCACCGTGCGGGTGAACCCGCCGGCCTCGGCGACGTTCGAGGCGTAGGGGCCGCGCGCCAGGGCCTGGTAGAGGGCGAAGGAGCGGGCGTTCGCCAGCTCCCAGAGGGGCTTGGTGCGGGGGGTGGCGAACATGACGTTCACGAAGGGGTGGTCCTGGAGGCGCTGCCCCACCGGGGAGTCGACCAGGACGTCGATGCCGAGGGAGCGCAGGTGGTCGGCGGGGCCGACGCCCGAGAGCATGAGGAGCTGCGGGCTGTTCACCGCGCCCCCGGACAGGATCACCTCGGCCTCGGCGCGGGCCGACATCGTCTCGCCGCGCGCCTCGTAGCGGACGCCGGCGGCGCGGCCGTCCTCGATCACGACGCGGGTGGCGAGGGCGTCGGTGACGACCGTCAGGTTCGGACGGTACTCGATCGGGTGCAGGTAGCCGGCGGCGGTCGACCAGCGGCGCCCGCGCTTGTGGGTGACCTGGTAGAAGCCGACGCCGTCCTGGTCGGCGCCGTTGAAGTCGTTGTTCGCGGCGAGGCCGTAGGCCTTGGCCGACTGCACCCAGGCCCGGGTCAGCGGGTGCTTGTAGCGCAGGTCCTCGACGCGCAGCGGACCGCCGACGCCGTGGTAGGGCAGCTCGCCGCGCTGCTGGTCCTCGGCGCGGCGGAAGTAGGGCAGCAGGTCCTCGTAGCCCCAGCCTTCGCAGCCGTAGGAGTCGCGCCAGGTGTCGTAGTCGTGGCGGGCCCCGCGGATGTAGATCATCGCGTTGGTGGACGAGCTGCCGCCGAGCGTGCGCCCGCGCGGCCAGTACACGCTGCGCCCCGCCGCGTGCTCCTGCGGGACGGTCGCGTAGTCCCAGTCGTACGGCCCCTTGATCAGCGCGGCCACGGCGGCCGGGATGTGGATCTCGGGGGCGTCGTCGGGCGGACCCGCCTCCAGGAGGAGGACCTTCACGGAGGGGTCCTCGGTCAGTCGGGCGGCGAGGACGCAGCCCGCGCTGCCCGCTCCCACGATGATGTAGTCGTACACGGCGGCCTCCGAGGTCTTTCCGAAACCCTACCGAACGGGCTTCTGCCTGCGGCAGGGCTAGGCTGCTGCTCATGGCGAAGAACAGGGACAATCCCGTCGTGCTCTCCCGGATCTACACCCGCACCGGGGACGACGGCACCACCGCGCTCGGCGACGCGTCCCGCACGTCCAAGACCGACCCGCGCCTCGCCGCGTACGCCGACGTGGAGGAGGCCAACGCCGCGATCGGCACGGCGCTCGCGCTCGGCGCCCTGCCCGAGCCCCTCGTCGCGCTGCTGACCCGCGTCCAGAACGACCTGTTCGACGTGGGCGCCGACCTGTGCGCGCCCGTCGTCCCCGACCCGGAGTACCCGCCGCTGCGCATCGAGCCGTCCTACATCGAGCGGCTGGAGGAGGCCTGCGACGAGCACAACGCCGAGCTTCCGGCGCTGCGCAGCTTCATCCTCCCCGGCGGGACGCCCGGCGCCGCGCTCCTGCACGTCGCGCGGACGGTGACCCGCCGCGCCGAACGGTCCGCCTGGGCGGCGATCGAGGCCCACGGCAGCGCCGACGCCGCGGCCGAGGGCGGCGTGAACCCGCTGACGGCCAAGTACCTCAACCGGCTGTCGGACCTGCTGTTCATCCTCTGCCGCGTCGCCAACGCCGAGCACGGCGACGTCCTGTGGAAGCCCGGCGGGGAGCGCTGAGGCGGCGGGGGTGGGGCTAGCCCCACCCCCGGTTGACCGGCTCCCCTCCTGGCGGCGCCCGCTGCGCCTGGAGGAGGCTTGCCCTCTACGGACGCACGCCGACAGCGGGGAGAGAGAGCACGTGAGGACCCTGACAGCCGCGGCCGCCGCCGCGGCGACGGCGGCGGCGGCGCTGGCCGGCTGCGGCAACGTGAGCGTCGGCCGGCACCACGAGGACCGCTCCTACGCCGCGCCCGCCGGCATCACGGGCCTGAAGATCACCGCGAAGGGCGGACGGGTCGAGGTCACCGCGTCGGACTCCCCCGGCATCCGGGTCACCGAGCGGCTGCGCTGGAGCAACGACAAGAACAAGCCGAAGTCCCGGCACGTCGCCGAGGGCTCCACGCTCGCGCTGTCGTCCTCGTGCGGCACGAACGCGATCGGGTTCGGCTCGTGCGGGGTCTCCTACCGCGTCCAGGTCCCGCGCAGCACGTCCGTGGAGATCGACAACCGGGACGGGGCGACCGAGGTGTCCGGGGTCGCCGGGACGGTGCGGCTGCGCAGCGGCAGCGGCTCGGTCCGGGCGGCGGACCTGCGCGCCTCGACGGTCTCGATCAGCTCCCGCGACGGCTCGCTGAACGTGACCGGTCGCGCGGCCACCGCCGACCTGCACAGCGGCAGCGGCTCGATCACCGCCAGGGGACTCACCGCCGACCGGCTGAAGGCCCGCGCCGCCGACGGGCGCATCGTGGTGAGCGGGCGCGCCACCGTCGCCGACCTCGGCACCGGCAGCGGCTCGATCACCCTGGACGGGCTCGTCTCCGACCGGGTCACCGCCGGGTCGCGCGACGGCGCCATCACGATGCGGCTGGACGCGCCGCCCGCGAACGTCCGGGCCGTCACCGGCAGCGGCTCGATCCTGCTGCGCCTCCCGGCCGGTCAGGCCTACGCCCTCGACCTGTCCGCCAACGGGGAGAAGCGGATCGACCCGGGCGTCCACCAGGACTCGCGGTCCTCACGGCGCGCCAGTCTCACCACCCGCGACGGCCGCATCACGGTGACGCCGCACTAGCACGATGCCGCGGGCGCCGAGTGGGCGGCGGCTCAGCGGAGCAGGTACGGGCCCTGCCGCAGCGGCTCGTAGGGCGGTACCCGGACCCGGTCGAGTGCGGTGCCCCCGTTCACCGCGGCCGTCGACCGCGCCAGGTGCTCCAGGACGTACGCGACACCGTCGGCATTGCCGTCGAGCAGCTTCAAGTCGACGTTCTTCAGGCGGTCGCACCTGGCGTGGTAGCACGGGTCGTACGCCCTGCCCGCCCTGCCGCCGAACGTCTTGGCCTCGGCGGCGGTCTTCAACCCCTCCGCGCCGGTGTCGATCCCGCCCGCCGGGATGCCCCGCTCGATGAACGGGCCGTAGTCGGACCGCCCGTCGAACCGGCTCTCGGCCACCGGCAGGTGGCGGCTCTTGAAGTACTGGTGGAACATCCGCTCGATCGCCCCGGAACCGGCGGGCGCCCGCGTGCCGGTGCCGGTCGAGTGGTCGCCGTCGTAGACGCCCCGCCTGCCGTTCGGCGAACCGAGCATGTCGAAGTTCAGGTTCAGGGCGATCCGCCGGCGCTGGGCCGCGGACAGGGAGCGCACGTAGTGCTCGGAGCCCTGCAGCCCCTCCTCCTCGGCGCCCCACCAGGCGAACCGCACCCGGTTGCGCAGCCCGCTCCTGCCGAGCTTGCCGATCTGCCCCGCGATGGCGAGCAGGGTGGCCGCGCCGGTGCCGTTGTCGTTGATCCCCGGACCCGCCGGGACGCTGTCCAGGTGGGCGCCGACGACCACGACGTTGTCGGCCCGCCCGACCCGGGTCTCCGCGATGACGTTCTCCGACGACCGCTTCCCGTGCGCGGTGTCGGTCTTCACCCGCAGCCTGAGGCCGCCCTTCCGCGCGGCCTTCACCAGGTCCGCGCCCACCTTGTGGGACGGCCCGATGACCGGGAACGCGTACGGCTTGGACAGCGTGCCGTGCAACGGCCCCTTCTCCCCCGGCTTGTTGAAGATCACGACGGCGGACGCGCCGGCCGCCCTCGCCTTCGTCGCCTTGACCGCGAACGAGCAGGTCCCCCGCTGGAGGAGCGCGATCGAGCCCCGCTTGAAGCCCCTGAAGTCGCCGGGCTGGCAGCCGCTCGTCCCCTCGCCCTTGGCGGGGATGTCCACCGCCGTCACCGGCGCCGTCACGTCCCCGGAGCCGGAGAACGCCAGCGTGACGAAGTCGGTCTCCCGCTTGTAGGACGCCTTGGACGGCGCCATCCGCGCGAACACCGCATGCGACCGCTCCCGCCAGTACGGGAAGGTGAACTTCTGCACCAGCGGCACGAGCCCGGCCTTCCTCAGGCGTCCGGTGACGTAGCGCACCGACATCGTGTAGCCGGCCCGCCCCGCCGCGCGGTTGCCGCCGTTGTAGTCGGCGATCTCCTGGAGCGCGGCCAGGTGCCGCCGGATGTCCTTCACCGTGACCAGCGCGGCGAGGTGCGGACGGGCCGGCGCGGCCCCGGCCATGGGCAGGGCGGCGGGCAGGAGGACGGCGGGCAGCGCCACGGCCGTCCCCACGAAGAGCCTGCGGCCGATGAGGAGCTTGCGCACGTGCACGATCCTCGCCCCGCGTCCCGGCGGCCCCGGGCAGCGGCGGCACAGGAAGATCATTTCGATACCGGGGTCTTACCGGTTCATGCCAGACACGCCGTCCGGACCGCTCGTTGCGGACCCGTACCGCTCACTCCGGGGAGTGCAGGTCCACCGGGAAGCCGGGCGGGGCCGCCTCCAGCCACGCCAGGAAGCCGGTCAGCGCCGCCGCGCCCATCGCCAGCTCGACCGCCTGGTCGCCGTTCCTGACCTCGATGACGCTCACGTCCGGCAGCAGGCCCTCGGCCTCCTCCGGATCGGGGACGCGCCGGTTGGACACGACGAGGCCCCGGCGGTGGATCACCTGCCGGGGCCGTCTGCGGAAACCGAACACGCGGTGCCAGTGCAGGACATCGCCCTTGTAGCGGCCGATGCCGAGCCTCCACACTCCGGGGGCTCCGCCCTCCTGGGGCAGTTCGCGCAGGCTGCACTCCACGGCGCCGCCGCCGCGCGTGAAGAGCCAGCGGCGCACCGCCATGGAGACGAACAGCAGCGCCGCCACCAGGACGAGCGCGGCGAGCACCCCGCCGACGTCCAGTGCCAGGTGCTCGCCCAAATCCCCCGCCGTCCGCCCGAAACCTAGGCCTCGACGCCCGCCGCGCGCAGCCGCGCCCTGGCCCGCCGCTCCGGCGTCGCGTCCTCGCCCTCGGCGGCCAGAGCCGCGTCCAGCGCCCGCTTGGCGTCGTCCACGTCGATCTCTTCGTCCCGCTCGACCTGCTCGGCCAGCACCGAGACCTCGTTCGCGGCGACGGAGAAGAACCCGCTGCTGACCGCAGCGAGAACCGGCGCACCGCCGTCCGCGGGCTCGATCTTCACCACGCTGCCGTCGAGGAGGACGCCCAGCACCGGGGCGTGCCCCGGCAGGATGCCGAGCGAGCCCTCGATGGTCTGCGCGACCACCATCTTGGCCTCGCCGGACCAGATCTCGCGCTCCGGCGAGACCAGCCCGACCTTCAGGGTTGCCACGTCATTCCCTCCGACTACTGGAGCGGTTCCGGCGGGCCGCCCCGGGCGCGAGGCCCGTGGGCGGCCCGCCGGAGCGGACTACTTCTCCAGCTCCTTGGCCTTCTTCTCGACATCCTCGATGCCGCCGCACATGAAGAACGCCTGCTCGGGGAGGTGGTCGTACTTGCCCTCGGCGAGCGCCTTGAACGAGGCGATCGTCTCGTCCTTCGGCACCGTCTCACCGGGCTGGCCGGTGAACTGCTCGGCCACGTACATCGGGTGCGACAGGAAGCGCTCGATGCGCCGCGCCCGCTGGACGGTGACCTTGTCCTCCTCGGAGAGCTCGTCGATACCGAGGATCGCGATGATGTCCTGCAGCTCCTTGTACTTCTGCAGGATCCGGATCACTTCCTGGGCGACCTCGTAGTGCTCGTTCCCCAGGATCTGCGGGTCCATGATCCGCGAGGTGGAGTCGAGCGGGTCCACCGCCGGGAAGATCCCCTTCTCGGAGATGCTCCGCGACAGCGTCGTGGTGGCGTCCAGGTGCGCGAACGTGGTGTGCGGCGCCGGGTCGGTGATGTCGTCGGCGGGCACGTAGATCGCCTGCATCGAGGTGATCGAGTTACCGCGCGTCGAGGTGATCCGCTCCTGGAGCACGCCCATCTCGTCGGCCAGCGTCGGCTGGTACCCCACCGCGGACGGCATGCGCCCGAGCAGCGTGGAGACCTCCGAGCCGGCCTGCGTGAACCGGAAGATGTTGTCGATGAACAGCAGCACGTCCTGGTTCTGGACGTCGCGGAAGTACTCCGCCATCGTCAGCGCGGACAGCGCCACCCGCAGCCGGGTGCCCGGCGGCTCGTCCATCTGGCCGAACACCATCGCGGTGTCCTTGAGGACGTCCGCCTCGGCCATCTCCACCCAGAGGTCGTTGCCCTCACGGGTGCGCTCGCCGACGCCGGCGAACACCGAGGTGCCGCCGAAGTTGCGGGCGACACGGCGGATCATCTCCTGGATGAGGACGGTCTTGCCCACACCCGCGCCGCCGAACAGGCCGATCTTGCCGCCCTTGACGTACGGGCACAGCAGGTCGATGACCTTGATGCCGGTCTCCAGCATCTCCGTCTTCGACTCGAGCTGGTCGAATGCCGGAGCGCGGCGGTGGATGCCCCACCGCTCGTTGATCTCCAGCGAGGCGGTCGGGACGTCCAGCGCGTCGCCGAGGGCGTTCCACACGTGGCCCTTGGTGATGTCGCCGACCGGCACCGCGATCGACTTGCCGGAGTCGGTCACCGGAGCGCCGCGGACGAGGCCGTCCGTCGGCTGCATGGAGATGGCCCTGACCATGTTGTCGCCGAGGTGCTGGGCGACCTCGAACGTCAGGGTCTTGCTCTCGCCGCCCAGGGTGACCTGCGCGTTGAGGGCGTTGTAGATGTCCGGGATGGCGTCGGCGGGGAACTCCACGTCGACGACCGGGCCGATGACCCGGGCGACGCGCCCGGTCGCGGTCGCCGTCTCTACCTGAGCAGTCATTCTCACTCCCCGCCAGACTCGGCGAGCGCGTCAGCGCCACCGACGATCTCGCTGATTTCCTGGGTGATCGCGGCCTGCCGCGCCTGGTTCATCTGGCGCGTGTAGACCCCGAGCAGTTCGTTGGCATTGTCGGTCGCCGACTTCATGGCCCGCCGGACTGACGCCTGGAAGGACGCCGCCGACTGCAGCAGCATGTGGAAGATGCGGCTCTCGATGTAGTTCGGCAGGAGCAGGTCGAGCGCGGCCTTGGCGGACGGCTCGAACTCGTACGCCGGCGGGACCTTGGAGGACTCGGCCTCCTCGATCTCCAGCGGCATCAGCCGGGTGACCCGGACGGCCTGGGTCAGCATCGAGACGAACTCGGTGTAGACCACGTGGATCTCCCCGACCCCGCCCTCGGCGTCGGTCTTGAGGAAGTCCGCCGCCAGCCGCCGCCCGATCTCCTCGGCGTTGCCGAAGTGGGGGCGGTCGCTGAACCCGCTCCAGGTCTCGGCGACGTCCCGGTCCCGGAACCGGTACCAGGTGATGCCCTTGTTGCCGACGACGTAGGGGACCGGCTCGCGGCCCTGGTCCCGCAGCGCCTTGATCAACGACTCCGCCTCGCGGATGACGTTGGCGTTGTAGGCGCCGCAGAACCCGCGGTCACTGGTGATGACCAGCACGGCGCTGCGGTTGTCGGCCGGCTGCTCGTTCAGCAGCGGATGGTCGATCCCCACGTTGTGGCTCACCAGCGCGGTCAGGGCCTGCGTGATCTGGTCGGCGTACGGCTTGGAGGCCGCCACCGCCTGCTGGGCCTTGACGATCCGCGACGTGGCGATCATCTCCTGGGCACGAGTGATCTTGGCGGTCGACTTGACCGTCTTGATCTTCTGCCGGAGTTGACGAAGCTGTGCGGCCATGGCCGTCAGTCCTTCTTGACGCGGGTGATCGTCTCCTGCTTGACGTCCTCTTCGTCGAGCGCCTCGACGTGCTCCTCGGCGAGCAGCTCGCCCTCGCTCGTCTGGAAGCCCCTCTTGAACTCCGTGATGGCGTTCTTGAGGGCGGTGAGGCCGTCGTCGGACAGCTTGCCGGTCTCCCAGATGGAGGTCAGCAGGCCGCTCTCCTCGCGCTCCATGTAGTCGAGGAACTCGCGCTCGAAGCGGCGGATGTCGGCCACCGGGACGTCGTCCAGCTCGCCGGAGGTGCCCGCCCACACGGACACGACCTCCTGCTCGACCGGGAACGGGCTGCCCTGCGGCTGCTTCAGCAGCTCGACCAGCCGGGCGCCGCGCTCCAGCTGCGCGCGCGACGCGGCGTCCAGGTCGGACGCGAACGCGGCGAACGCCTCCAGGTCGCGGAACTGCGACAGCGCGAGGCGCAGGGTGCCGGCGACCGTCTTCATCGCCTTGATCTGCGCGTCGCCGCCGACCCGGGAGACCGAGATGCCGACGTTGATCGCCGGCCGGACGCCCTGGTTGAACAGGTCCGTCTCCAGGAAGCACTGCCCGTCGGTGATCGAGATGACGTTCGTCGGGATGTAGGCCGACACGTCGTTGCCCTTGGTCTCGATGATCGGCAGACCCGTCATCGAACCGCCGCCCATGTCGTCCGACAGCTTCGCGCAGCGCTCCAGCAGGCGCGAGTGCAGGTAGAAGACGTCACCGGGGTACGCCTCGCGGCCCGGCGGGCGGCGCAGCAGCAGCGACACCGCGCGGTAGGCCTCGGCCTGCTTCGACAGGTCGTCGAAGATGATCAGGACGTGCTTGCCCTGGTACATCCAGTGCTGGCCGATCGCGGACCCGGTGTAGGGGGCGATGTACTTGTAGCCCGCGGGCTCGGAGGCGGGAGCCGCCACGATCGTGGTGTACTCCAGCGCGCCGGCCTCGTCCAGAGAGCGCCGCACGTTGGCGATCGTGGAGCCCTTCTGGCCGATGGCGACGTAGACGCAGCGGACCTGCTTCTTCTCGTCGCCGGAGTCCCAGTTCTCCTTCTGGTTGATGATGGTGTCCACGGCGACCGTCGTCTTGCCGGTCTGCCGGTCACCGATGATGAGCTGCCGCTGGCCGCGGCCGATCGGCGTCATCGCGTCGATGGCCTTGATGCCGGTCTGCAGCGGCTCGCTCACCGACTGCCGCTGCACGACCGTGGGGGCCTGCAGCTCGAGCGCGCGGCGCTCGGTCGTCTCGATCGGGCCCTTGCCGTCCAGGGGGTTGCCCAGCGCGTCCACGACGCGGCCAAGGAAGCCGTCGCCGACGGGGACCGAGAGGACCTCGCCGGTCCGGCGGACCTTCTGGCCCTCTTCGATCTTGCTGAAGTCGCCAAGGACAACGGCGCCGATCTCACGCACGTCCAGGTTCAGAGCCAGGCCACGGGTACCGTCCTCGAACTCAAGGAGTTCGTTCGCCATCGCGGAGGGCAGGCCCTCGACGTGGGCGATACCGTCGCCGGAATCGACGACGGTGCCGACCTCTTCGCGCGCGGCGGCCTCGGGCTCGTACGACTGGACGAAGCGCTCCAGCGCGTTCCGGATCTCATCCGGACGGATCGTCAGCTCCGCCATGATTCCTCTCTTGCTCCCTATGGGGTCAGCCAACCGGCGGGTCAGCCGGTGCCGAGCCGCCGGCGGACGTCGTCCAGCCGTCCGGCGATCGTGCCGTCGATGATCTCGTCCCCGATCTGGACCGACAGGCCGCCGATCGCGGTGGGGTCGAGCTCGATGTTCAGGTGTACTTCGTGCCCGTAGGCGGCGGCGAGCACCGCGGCGAGCCGCGTCCGCTGCTCCGCCGACAGCGGCACCGGCGTGCGGACCAGGGCCACCAGCCGCTGCCGACGCTGGGCGACGAGCCTGCCGTACTCGGCGAGCCCACCTTCCAGGCTACGTCCTCGCGGGCGCAGCACGAGCTCGGTGACGAGCGTCAGCGTCGCGTCGGTGACCTTGCCCTCCACCAGCGCGTTGACCAGGCCGAGCTTGTTCTCGCCCGGCAGGCCCGGGTTGGCGAGGGCGCCGCGCAGGTCCGGCTCCCCCTCGACGACCCGGGAGAAGCGGAACAGCTCGTCCTCCAGGTCGTCGATCCTCCCGTCCGCCTCGGCGCGGGCGGACTCGGCGGTGACCGCGAGGATCTCCACCGCGTCCGTCAGCTCCGACGGCGTCGACCAGCGCAGCCGGACGACGTCGGCGACCAGCCCGAGAGCGGCCGGCGACACCTTGCCCTCCAGCAGGATCTGGACGAGCTGCGCCTTCTCGGCACCGTCCCGCGACGGGTCGGAGACCGCCCGCCGCAGGCCGTGCTCGCGGTCGATCAGGTGCAGCACCGCGAACAGGTCGCCGCCGAGCCGCGCCAGGTCGGCGGAGGGGATCACGGCCTCCAGCCGCTCCTTGGCCTCGGCCAGCGACGCCCTGCTCACCGCTCCCGTGATGGTCATGATGTGATCTGCTCCTGGGTGCGAGCGCGTTCCTCGAGCTCCTCGAGGAACCGGTCGACGACCCGGCTCTGCCGCGCGCTGTCCTCAAGGGACTCGCCCACGACGCGTCCGGCGAGCTCGACCGACATGGCGCCGATCTCGGCGCGGAGCGACTGCAGCGCCTGCTGCCGCTCGGCCTCGATCTGGGCCTTGGCGTTCTCGACGATGCGGCGCGCCTCGACCTGGGCCTGCTCCTTGGCCTGGGCGATGATCTGCGCGCCCTGCTCCTCGGCCTTGCGTCGCTCGTTGGACGCCTCGAGCGCGGCCGCCTTCTGCTGGGCCTTGTACTGCTCGAGGACCTGCTGGGCCTCCTTCTGCGCCTCCTCGGCCCGGACGAGACCGCCCTCGATCGCCTCGGTCCGCTCCTCCAGCGTCTTCTGGATGCGCGGCGTGAGGATCTTGCCGAGGAAGATCAGGACGACCAGGAACGAGAAGATGCCGACGACCAGCTCGAACGGGTGCGGAATGAGAGGGTTGTTGCTCTCCGCCGCCAGGACGGAAGCTGCTGTGATCATGTCTGCAGCCCTTCCTCAGGTTCGGACGGCCTTAGATGCTCTGGAAGATGAACGGCGCGACCAGGCCGATCAGGGCGAGCGCCTCGGTAAGGACGAAGCCCAGCAGCATGTTGGTGCGGATGACACCGGTCAGCTCGGGCTGGCGGGCGATGGCGTTCACGCCCTGGCCGAAGATGATGCCGACGCCGATGCCCGGGCCGATCGCCGCGAGGCCGTACCCGATCGAGGTGACGTTACCTTCGAGGGCGGCGAGAACTCCCGTCATGGGTTCATTCCTTTTCTGTCGGCCGGCGGAGGCTCCGCCGGTCTGGGCTTACGGAGTTGTCGGTGAAGGCGCGGAGCCGGGGCGCCGCGCACCATGCGGTTCTAGTGGTCGGCTTCCAGGCCGCTCTGGATGTACATGGCGGCCAGCATCGTGAACAGGAACGCCTGCAGGAACTGGATCAGCAGCTCCAGCGCCGTCATGGCGATGGTGACGATCACGCCGATGACACCGACGCCGAACCCCGCGACCGTGGGCTTCTCGAAGAGGAACCAGAAGCCGACCAGGCTGAAGAACGCCAGGATCGTGTGGCCCGCGAACATGTTGGCGAAGAGCCGGACCGCGTGGGTGAACGGGGCCAGGACGAAGGTCGAGAGGTACTCGATCGGCACCAGCAGGAAGTAGACGGGCAGCGGCAGGCCGCTGGGGATCATGTTGGTGAAGTACCGGATCCCCTGGTGCCGCAGGCCGAGGTAGACCTTGAGGATGTAGACGAAGAGCGCCAGCACGATCGGGAACGCGATGTGCGAGGCGATCGGGAACTGGATGATCGGGACGACCGCGAAGATGTTCCAGATCCAGATCAGGAAGAACATCGACATCAGCAGCGGCATCCACTGGTCGGTCTTCTTGCCGAGGAACGGGCGGGCGATCTCGTCCCGCACGAACATGTAGCCGAGCTCGCCGAGGTTCTGCACGCCCCGCGGCACGAGCTTCGGCTTGGCGAAGGCGCTCCAGAAGAAGACGACGACCACCAGCGACCCGACGACCGCGAAGACGACGGGCTTGGTGAGCCAAGCGGGGCCGCCGGCGAACAGGGGCGGGAAGTCGAACAGCTCCGGCCCGGGGGCCCGGAACTCATCTCCGCCGGAGGCGAGGACCGTCAGCGCGTTCACGCGGCGTTCCCTTCATCAATGTGGTGATGTTTCACGAAGGCTTCCTCGGCGGCGGGGCCGCTCAGGAGGAGTCGCGACCGAACTTCACGTAGACCAGGTAGACGGCGAGCACTACGCCGATGACCAGGCCGATCGGGACCAGCCAGGTCTGGTGCGTCCACTTGGACAGCAGCCACCCGAGACCGCCCCAGATGAGCATCCCGGAGAGGAGGTAGCTGGGCACGGACCAAGCGGCGTCGGCGAATTCCCGCTGGCCGTCCTCCGGCCGGCGTTTCTGCTCGCTCATCGCGCTCCGGACGATAGCAGGCCATGCCTGCGGTGGTCATATTGGAGTAGTCCGTCATGAGGGCCGGCACCGTCCGCGGGCGCATCATCACGGACTCCGGTCCAGGACGTTCTCGGGGTCGTCAATGTAGGGCCTCCGCTGCAGGACGACTCGGAACTCGGCTCCGATCCAGAGCAGCGCGAGCCCGATGACCGTCCAGCCGAAGACCTGGGTGTCGAAGATCGACACGCCGTCGATGGCCGTGACCAGCACCATCACCGCGAGGATCTTCACCGCGTAGCTGGCGAGGGCGGCCAGCATCATGGTCTGCGCCGACAGCCGGGAGGCCCAGGAGAGCACCAGGGCGCTGACCGAGAAGAAGGCGACCACCACGACGGAGGCCAGTGCCGCCGCGAGGGCGCCCTTGGCGCCGGCGGTCAGCAGGCCGATCACCACGGCGCCCACCCCGACGACCGACGTCGGGATCGCGGCGCCGCGGAGCATCCGGGCGTCGGAGGTATGCATGAGGGCTCCGGCTGGTCACGGTAAGTGTTCGTCTCTTGTTCGTGAAAGGTATCACAAGCGTCCGGAATGTCCACAATTACCCTAGAGGTAATGCGATCCGGCGCTCGCGGCGCTACTCGGCGCAACACCCGCACGAGGGACTGTAGCCGAGCCCGCACCGTGCCCAGGCACGTTCACGCCCCGCGCGGCAGACGATCTCGCCCTCGACCGGTGCCGTCCGGGCCCGGGCCGCGGGGGCGGCGGCGTCGAATGAAACCGCTGGTCAGGACCTGTACGGGGGTCAGACGGGCATCGACGGCTGCTCGGCGGGCTGCTCGCCGGCGCCCGGGGCGGCCTTCGCCCGGGCGGCCTTGCGGCGGCCGGGGATGCGGAACATCAGCACCACGCCCGCGACCGCCACCAGCAGGGTGACGCCGAGGGTGATCCAGGCGGCGTCGAACAACGCGAGGCCGACCAGCCCGGAGGCCAGCAGCCCGACCCAGAAGTACATGATCAGCACGGCGCGGCGGGTGGAGTGGCCGAGCTGCAGCAACCGGTGGTGCAGGTGTTGCTTGTCCGGCGAGAAAGGCGACCGGCCCTGGTTGGTGCGCCGCCACACCGCGAGCAGCATGTCCATGAACGGCACCGCCGCGACCGCCGGGATCAGCAGCACCGGGACGAAGAACGGGAACAGCCCGTTGGCGAGGATGGCCGGGTCGAACTGCCCGGTCAGCATGATGGTGGAGGCGCTGAGCAGCAGCCCGATCAGCATCGAGCCGGTGTCCCCCATGAAGATCTTCGCCGGGCTGAAGTTGTGCGGCAGGAAACCCGCGCACATGCCGAACAGCACCGCGGCGATGAGGGTCGCGGCGGTCAGCGTGGTCAGCCCGTTCGTCCGCGACAGCAGGTAGGCGTACGAGAACAGCGCCAGCGCGGCGATCCCGACGACGCCGGCGGCGAGGCCGTCAAGGCCGTCGATGAAGTTGACCGCGTTGATCGTGGCGACCACGACGAAGACGGTCAGCGGCACCCCGTAGGCGGGCGGCAGCGACAGCGAGTCGCCGGTCGGCAGCGGGATCACGTAGATCTGGATGCCCTGCATGATGAAGATCCCGGCGGCCGCGACCTGCCCGGCGAACTTGGTGAGCGGGTCGACCTCCCAGCGGTCGTCGACGATGCCGATCAGCACGATCAGCCCGCCCGACAGCAGCAGCGCCTTGCTGACGCTGATCCCGCCGTCGCCGAGGACTTTGCGCATCTCCGGCAGCCCCGTCGCGACCACCAGCGCGGCCACCATCCCGCCGAACATCGCGAGGCCGCCCAGCCGGGGCGTCGGGATCACGTGCACGTCGCGGTCGCGGGGGACGGCCTGGGCGCCGAACCACACGGCGAACCGGCGCACCGAGGGGGTCAGCAGGTAGGCGACGAGAGCGGCGACAAGGATCGTCAGCAGGTACTCCCGCACTCCCCTGCGCCTCCCTTCGCCGGTCGACCATGCCTACGTGCCCCGTCCTGGGCGGAGTTCACCTGGGTAGACGACCCGCCGGGACGATCGGTTCACGTCGAGACCGACCAACTGTAGTCCTCCCGGGCGGTGGTCCGCGGCATATCGGGCGGTACGGGTGTCGTGGACGCACACGATCCCGGCGCCGACGATCATGAGCGCCAGCCCGGCGAGGCACCGGTCGCCCAGCGAGAACGCCCACGGGCCGAGCGCCGCGACGTCGTCCCCGGCGTCCGCGACGACGAGCAGCGCCCCGGCGGCGAGCAGGCCGGCGCCGATCCGCCGCCGCGGCGCCGGGCGGCGCGCCAGCAGGGGCACGGCGGCGACCGCGAGGGCCAGCACGGCGGTGCCCGTCCAGCCGCCCGTCCAGCGCGGCGGGACGTACCGCGGCGGCGGGACGGCGATCGCGTGCTTGGGCAGCCGGACCCGGATCCGCATCCCCTCGTGCGGGGCGAGCGCGTTCTGGACGAAGTCGATGGCGTAGGGGCCGTCGCGGTCGCGCAGGCACCGGGTCGTCATGCCGGGCGCGCCCGCCCGGCAGGTCGCGTGCCGCAGCGGCACGGGCGCCTGCACCCGGACGGCCGCGTTCCCGATCGGCACGTCCCAGCTCGTCCCGATCGCGTCCCACATCAGCTCGTCGTGGTCGGCGCGGGGGGTGAACGCGCGGCGCACCTCGTACTCGATCACGTAGGCCTGGCGGCCGCGGACCTCGCGGTGCCGGTCGCCGACGCTGATCTGCACGTCGTGCAGGAAGCGGGCCGTGCGGACGCGGGCCGGGGCGCCGGTGGACGAGCTGCTGCTGACGTCGCCCACCTCGTAGAGGCGGTCGCCGCGGCGGAACGGCACATGCCGGACGATCCCGTGCTCCCCCGCCTGGTCGAAGTCGTAGGTGATCGTCTCCCGCACGTACAGCACGCCGTCGGCGCCGATCGTGAGGACGACGTCGAAGACCGGGATGCTCTCGCCGCGGAAGGCCGGCTCGGGGGGCGGTACGCCCGCCGAGCCTCCGGGTGCGGGGTCGCCGCCCGTCCGCCCCGCGGCGTGGGCGGGCGGCACGAGTGCGAGGCAGAGCAGCACGAGAGACGCCGGCACGAGGCAGCGCAGCGCGAGGCGGCGCAGTACGAGACAGGGCGATACGAGACAGGGCAGCACGAGGGACGGCAGCACCCCCGCGATGGTCGCGGGGCCCCGGACACGGCCACGCACGTCAGGCATGCTTCCACCGTTGCCGTGATCGTGTCGCCGTAACGGCCCCGGTCCGCCCCGCAGGGTGACCCTTGTCTCCCGGCACGGTGATCAGCGGCCCCTTGGACGCGTCCAGCGCCGGATCGGTTCGCCCCGGCGTCTGATTCGTCCTGCCCTGGTCAGTTGCGCGCACCTGCGGAAAATCACTGGTAGAGGGCTGCTAAGTTATCGCTCGCTAACCCCCAAACCGAGCCTGGAGGGACCTATGCGGCGAATCGCTGCAGTAGCCCTGACCGCCGGCACCCTGATGGCCGGCATGGCCGCTGTCGGTGCCCCCGCCGAAGCCGCCGCCACCGGCAGCTGGAGGCCGTACAACTCCTACAGCCACGTGGCCGCCTGGGGCTCCTACAAGCGGGCCAGCGGCAACACCTACGTCACCGGCTACCTGGCCGACGACAAGAAGAACGGCTGGACCGCCTGCGTGCGCTTCAAGTTCACCGAGGGCTCCAAGGTGTACTGGTCGCGCTTCAAGATCGTTGGTGTGGCGCCCGACGGCACGCGCTACAACTTCGACGGCAACGCGAAGGTCAAGATCAGCGTGAAGTCGACCTACGGCAGCCACATGTGGGTCCAGGAGTGCGGCCGGAACAAGAAGACCGGCAAGTACTACTACGGCAAGGGCAAGAAGATCTTCTGATCCGCGGCCTCTTCCGCCTGACGACACAGGCCCCGCCCGGCCCGGCGGGGCCTTTGCGCTTTCCGGGGGCCTTCGCCGCCGGCGGCTCCACTCGGCCGAGATCTCTCCGGCTCGCACGATGAGTTCTGGGGCGCCGGGCGGTCCACCTCCCGATCGGCAACGTTCAGGAGGTCTCGATGGGCACCGTGGTCCTGTACAAGAGCATGTCGTTGGACGGCGTCGTCGCCGGCCCGGACGTCTGCGCGGAGCATGCCATGGGCAGGGGCGGCATGCGGCTGCACGAGTGGATGTTCACCGACCGGCCCGACCCGCGCGACAAGGAGGTCGTCGCCGCGATGAACGCCTCGGTGGGCGCGGTCGTCCTCGGCAAGCGCACGTTCGACGTCGGCCTGCCCCACTGGGAGGACACCCCGTACCCGGTGCCGACCTTCGTCCCCACCCGCGAGGCCCGCGACGAGCTCGTCATGAAGAGCGCCTCGTTCACCTTCGTCACCGATGGCATCGACGCCGCGCTCAAGGCCGCCCAAGAGGCGGCTGGCGACAAGGACGTGGTCGTGATGGGAGCCCGGACGGGACGGCGGTTCCTGCGCGACGGGCTGCTGGACGAGTTGCAGATCAACCTGGTGCCGGTCGTGCTGGGCGCGGGAACCCGGCTCTTCGACGACCTGGGACACATCGAACTGGAGCGCACGGACGTGATCGCCTCCGAGGAGGTCACGCACCTGCGGTTCCGGGTCGTGAATTGACATCCTCTCCGCCCTAGAGGACGGAGATTCCCTCCACGCTGCGCGTTGAACGCGCGGCGTCCGGGTGGGTTCCCGCTTCGTTGCGCGCTGCCGGGACGAGTCCCGGTCTTACGTGCGCTCCACGGGCGTTGAGGTCCGCCTGCCCAGCGGCCCTGATATTCCTGGCGGCGTTGACGTCCCGGTCGTGGTGACTGCCGCACGGGCAGTCCCACGTCCGGACGTTGAGCGCCATCTTCTCGGTGATCCGGCCGCAGGCCGAGCACATGCGGGTGGAGGGGAGGAACCGGTCCGCCCGGCCGAAGGTGCGCCCGTACCGGGCGGCCTTGTACTCCAGCATGCCGGTGAAGCCGGCCCAGCCCGCATCGTGCACGGACTTGGCCAGCCGGGTCCGGCCCAGACCGGTCACGCACAGGTCCTCGACGTACACCGCTTGGTTCTCGCGGATGATCTGCGTCGAGAGCTTGTGCTGCCAGTCCCGCCGGGTGTCGGCCACCCGCGCATGGGCGCGGGCGACCCTGACGACGGCCTTCCTGCGGTTCTGACTCCCGCGCTGCTTGCGCGCGAGGGCTTGTTGCAGCCGCTTGAGCTTGCGGGCGGCGCGCCGCAGGAACTTCGGCGCGGCCACCTTCGTGCCGTCCGACAGCACCGCGAAGTGCACCAGCCCCAGATCGATGCCCACCTCCGACTCCACCGTCGGCAACGGCTCGTCGGCCACCTGCACCACGAACGAGGCGAAATACCGCCCGGCCGCATCCTTGATGACCGCCACGCTCGACGGGGCCGAGGGCAGGGCGCGCGACCAGCGGACAGCCAGATCCCCGATCTTCGGCAACCGCAGGCGGCCGTTGCCCAGGACCTTGAAGCGGGAGTTCCTCGTAAACCTGATCGCCTGCCGGTTGTCCTTGCGCGAGCGGTACCGGGGCGGGGCCACCTTGCGGCCCTTGCGCTTACCGGAGAGCGACGCAAAGAAGTTGCGGTACGCGGTGTTGAGGTCGGCGAGGGCCTGTTGCAGCACGACCGACGACACCTCGCCCAGCCACGCCCGTTCCGGGGTCGCCTTGGCCTGCGTGATGATCCGCTTGGACAACTCGGCGTCCGACACGTACGGCAAGCCCTGCTCGCGGGCTTCCTGCCGCAGGCGCAACCCGTCGTTGAACACCACCCGTGCGCACCCGAACGCCCTCGCCAGCTCGATCTGCTGACCAGGCGTTGGATACAAACGGTAGTTGTAACGTAACTGCACACCCGCACCGTACCGGTCCATGACCGAACCCGAAGGCAATAGCACCGACAGAGACCGCGTCGTTGCGATGCACGTCCGCTTGGTCTTCGTGGCGAGGTTGCGGCACGAGGTGTTCGCCGACCGGTACCTGGCCCGGATGGAGCGATCATGCGGGACGTGCACTGCCCGGGCCTCGGCGGCCCTCCCAGCGCGGGCCTTCACCCCCGGCCTGAAGACCAGAGCACTGGCCCGCATTCCGGTAGCGGGCCGCCGCCCCTGCGCTACTCGGTGCTGGAGTCGTCCTTGCGCAGGGACGGCTTGGTCGTGGCCTCAGGCGCCTCTTGGGAAGTCTCAGAAGGCTCGTGGGAGGCCTTCGGGGGCTCGTCCTTGGTTAGGGAAGGCTTGGTTTCCTCGGCGGCGGAGGGGACCTCTGCGGGCTCGTCGGGCTCGTCCTCTTCGGTGAGGAGGACGCCCACCACGGCGCGGATCTTGTCCTCCGGGACGGCGCCGGCGCGCAGGAGGCGCGGGACGGGGCCGGTCAGGTCGATGATCGTGGACGGGTCGGCGTGACCGGACTGGCCTCCGTCCAGGTACACCGCGACCGAGTCGCCGAGCATCTTCTCTGCCTCGTCGACCGTGCGGGCGGCTGGGCGGCCCGACAGGTTCGCGCTGCTCACCGCGAGAGGGCCCGTCTCCTTGAGCAGCTCGACGGCCAGCTCGTGCATCGGCATCCGGATGGCGACGGTGCCCTTGGTCTCGCCGAGGTCCCACATGAGGCTGGGGTTGGCGCGGCACACGAGGGTCAGCGCGCCCGGCCAGAACTCGTCGATGAGGTCCTGCCCGTAGGTGCCGAGGTCCTCCACCAGGGCCGTCGCGGCGCGGACGGAGCCGACCAGCACCGGCGGCGGCATCTCGCGGCCTCGGCCCTTGGCGTCCAGGAGGGCGGTCACGGCGGGCGGCATGAACGCGTCCACGCCGACGCCGTACACGGTGTCGGTCGGCATGACGATCAGCTCGCCGCGCCGGACGGCCGAGAAGGCCTCGGCGATCCCCCGGGTGCGCTCCATCGGCTGAGAGCAGTCGTAACGTCGGCTCACGGTCGCCCGTCTTCCCATCTGCACGCGCTCGTCCGGTCCCGCGCAGCGCTCTTCCGGCACTTCACAGCCGGTACGTCACAGCGCTCGCCGGTATGGCACCGCCCAGGATAGCGGGGCTAGTCGGCGGCCAGGCGGGCGGTGACGAAGCGGTCCCGGTTGGCCAGGTCGCGGCGGTTGCGCACGTCCCGCCAGCCGTTCTCCTCCGCGAAGATCCAGTAGACGCCGTTGCCCTGCAGGTCGCTGTGCTCGACGGCCACGTAGCCGCCGGGGCGCAGGAGGCGGCGGGCGGTGCGCTCCACGATGCGGATCGCGTCCAGGCCGTCGTCGCCGCCGCCCCACAGGGCGTCGGCGGGGTCGTGGTCGCGGACGTCGCGGGGGACGTACTCCCACTCGCTCATCGGGATGTACGGCGGGTTGCTGACGACGAGGTCGACGGTGCCGTCCAGCTCGGTGAGGGCGGTGGCGAAGTCGTCCAGGTGCAGCCGGACGCGGCCGCGCTCGTCCAGCTCCTCCACGTTGCGGGTGGCGTGGACGAAGGCCGTCGGGTCCTTCTCCACGGCGTGGACGCGGGCGCGCGGGGCCTCCAGCGCGATGGACAGCGCGATCGCGGCGGATCCGGTGCCGAGGTCGACCACGAGGGGGTCGCGGACGTCCATGTCGCGCAGCGTCTCCAGCGCCCAGCCGACCATCACCTCGGTCTCCGGGCGCGGCACGAACACACCGGGCCCGACCTTCAGCTCCAGGTAGCGGAAGAACGCGCGGCCGGTGATGTGCTGCAGCGGCTCCCCCGCCTCGCGGCGCGCGACGAACTCCCAGAACCGGGCGTCGAAGGCACTGTCGGGGACGCCGTGCAGCTCCGAGCGCCGCACCCGGTGCACGGCCGCGGCGAGCTCCTCGGCGTCGGCGCGGGGCGAGGCGGCGCCCGCGTCGGCGAGCCGGGCGGTGGCCCTGGCGATCTCGTCGAGCAGCAGGTTCATGATCCTGTCTTTCGAGGGGGGACGACCCCCCACGCCCCCCGATTCGCTGCGCTCATGACTGTTGCCCTTCGAGGGGGGACGACCCCCCACGCCCCCCGATTCGCTGCGCTCATGATTTCTGGGCTTCGGCCAGCCGACGTTCCATCTCGGCGTCGACGAGCGCCTGCGTGACGTTGTGGAGGTCGCCGTCCAGCACCTGGTCGAGGTTGTAGGCCTTGTAGCCGACCCGGTGGTCGGAGATCCGGTTCTCCGGGTAGTTGTAGGTGCGCACCCGCTCGGAGCGGTCCACGGTGCGGACCTGGCTCTTGCGCTCGGCCGCCGCGGCGGCGTCGGCCTCCTCCTGCGCCATCGCCAGCAGCCGGGACCGCAGGATGCGCAGCGCCTGCTCCTTGTTCTGGAGCTGGCTCTTCTCGTTCTGGCAGGAGACGACGACACCGGTCGGCAGGTGCGTGATGCGCACGGCGGAGTCCGTCGTGTTGACGCTCTGCCCGCCGGGCCCGGACGAGCGGTAGACGTCGATGCGCAGGTCGTTGGGGTCGACCTGGACGTCGACGTCCTCGGCCTCGGGCGTCACCAGGACGCCGACGGCGCTGGTGTGGATGCGGCCCTGCGACTCGGTCGCGGGCACCCGCTGCACCCGGTGGACGCCGCCTTCGAACTTGAGCCGCGTCCAGACGCCCTCCTCCTGGGCCCCCTTGGCCTTCACCGCGACCGTGACGTCCTTGTAGCCGCCGAGGTCGGAGGGGTGGGAGTCGAGGATCTCGGTCTTCCAGCCGACGCGCTCGGCGTAGCGGAGGTACATCCGCAGCAGGTCGCCGGCGAACAGCGCCGACTCCTCGCCGCCCTCACCGGCCTTGACCTCGAGGATGACGTCCTTGGCGTCGTTCGGGTCGCGCGGGACGAGCAGCCGCCGCAGCCGCTCCTCCAGCTCCTCGCGGCGCTTGCCGAGCTCCTCGGCCTCGGCCGCGAACGCGGCGTCCTCGCCGCCCAGCTCGCGGGCGGCGGCGAGGTCGTCCTCGGTGGCGGCCAGCTCGCGGTGCGTCTCGACGATCGGCCGCAGCTCCGCGTAGCGCTTGCCGAGCTTGCGCGCCAGGGCCTGGTCGGCATGGACGGACGGGTCGGCGAGGCGTTCCTCGATGCCCGCGTATTCGCTGATCAGATCGTCGAGATTCACGCTCAGTCCTGGCCCGTCGCGGCACGGGGGCGGCCGCCCCCGATCGCCGATTTCGGACGGCCCGGGGACCTGGAGAGTCCCCGGGCCGTCCCTGATGTCCGCGGTGCGGATCGTCCTACTTGCCGGCCTTCTTCTTGCCGAAGCGCTGCTCGAAGCGCGCGACCCGGCCGCCGGTGTCGAGGATCTTCTGCTTGCCCGTGTAGAACGGGTGGCAGTTCGAGCACACGTCCGCGTGGATCACGCCGTTCGCGGCGGTGCTGCGGGTCTCGAAGGTGTTGCCGCACGTACACGTCACGGTGGTGACGACGTAGTCCGGGTGGATGTCGGGCTTCATGGGTTCTCCTCGCTTCGGGCGGTCGCCGGGCGCCCCCGGCCCGCATGGCGATGCCAAGGGGCAGATGTGGGAGGCGTGAACCGGTACCGCAGCGGTTGCACACCAAGTGTGCCAGATACCCGAACGTGGCGAGGTCACCGGTCATTCCCGAGGAGTGTTAGCCCAGGGGTAGCGACCCCCCTGGAACCCCCCGTTGCGAGCCGGGCGATCCTCACGCCACGGTGCGGGTTTCCGTGCCCGTGCGGGTTTGTTGCGTGGCGCTGCGGTCGCCCGGCTCGGCGGGTCGTGCGGCCTCCAGGCGCTTGGAGCGCCTTCCGGCCGCTCGACCCGCGTCCCGGCTCAGGTCCACTCCAAGAGCGTCCCCACGTGGCACGTCCAAGAGCGTCACGTGGCGCGTCAGATAGAGCGCCTTCCGGCCGCCCGACCCGCGGGGCTAGCCCCGTCCCAGGTAGGCGAGTACGGCCATTACTCGGCGGTGGCCGCCTTGGGCGGGTTGCAGGTTCAGTTTCATGAAGATGTTGGAGATGTGCTTCTCCACGGCGCCCTCGGTGACGACGAGGTCCGCGGCGATGGCGCCGTTCGAGCGGCCCTGCGCCATCAGGCCGAGCACCTCGCGCTCGCGCGGGGTCAGCGCCTCCAGCGGGTCGCCGGTGCGGCGGCGGCCGAGCAGCTGGCCGATCACCTCCGGGTCGATGACCGTGCCGCCGGCGGCGATGCGGCGGACCGCGTCGATGAACTCCTCGACGTCCGACACCCGCTCCTTCAGCAGGTAGCCGACGCCCTGCGCGCCGCCGCCGATGAGGTCCGTGGCGTAGCGCTCCTCCACGTACTGGGACAGGACGAGGATCGGCGTGCCCGGACGGCGCTCCCGGACGGCGAGGGCCGCGCGCAGCCCCTCGTCGGTGAACGAGGGCGGCATCCGGACGTCCACGATGGCGAGGTCCGGAGCGTGCTCCTCGACGATGCCGAGCAGCCCCGGCCCGTCCCCCACGGTCGCCACCGTCTCGATCCCGGCGTCGCCGAGCAGCCGGACGAGCCCTTCCCGCAGCAGCACCGAGTCCTCGGCGATCACTACCCGCATCCGGCCATTATCGGGCCCGCGGCGCCGCCGCGCGCCGGGATCACCACGTGCAGGGCAGTTCGGCGCGCACGGTCGTGGGGCCGCCGGGCGGGCTGTCCACGGTCAGCGTGCCGTCGATCGTCGCCGCCCGGTCGGCCAGCCCGGCGAGGCCGCCGTCCGGCCGCGCGACCGCGCCGCCCACCCCGTCGTCGGACACCTCGACGACCACCAGGCGGTCCTCGCGGGTCACGCGGACGGTCGCGCGGGTCGCGCGGGCGTACTTGGCGATGTTGGCCAGCGACTCGGCGACGATGAAGTAGGCGATGCTCTCGACCGCCGCGGGCGGGCGCTCGGGCAGGTCGACCTCCACCTCGACGGGCACGGGGGCGCGCCCGGCGAGCCCGGACAGCGCCGGGTCCAGGCCGCGGTCGGTGAGGATCGCCGGGTAGATCCCGCGGGCGAGGTCGCGCAGCTCGGAGATCGCCTCCCTGGTGCCCGCGTGGGCCTGCTCGATCAGCGCCCGCGCGCCCTCGGGGTCCTCGTCGAGCTTGGCGCGGGCGCGGCCGATGTCCATCGCCACCGCCAGCAGCCGCTGCTGCGCCCCGTCGTGCAGGTCCCGCTCGATGCGGCGCCGCTCGAACTCGGCCGCGTCCACCCCGCGGGCGCGGCTGGCCCGCAGGTGCTCGGTCCGCTCGCGCAGCGCGGCGTTCTCGGTCTGGGACGGGCTAGGGCCGAGCATCAGCGCGGCGAACGCGGCGTGCCCCATCGCCATCGCCCGCGTCACGTACATCGCGAGGACGAGGAACCCCAGGCCCACGACGGACACCGGCAGCGCCTCGACCGGGTTGCCCGCCCAGTACGAGACCCCGAAGTTGACCTCGGCGCCGCCGCTCACCGCCACGACCACCGGAAGGAACAGCAGCGTGCCCGCCCCGGCCCACACCGCCGCCGACACGACGAACTCGAACATCGTGATCGGGAGCAGCACCGCGAGGTAGAGGAGGTCCTTCCAGGTCGCCGGGTCCGCCGCCATCCTCCTGAGCTTGGCCAGCGGGTTGCGCCCGGCGGGCAGGGGCCGGTACGGGCTCGGGATCCGGACGCCGAACGCCGCCCGGACGAGCCGCCGCTCCAGCACCGCGCCGAACCGCCACGCGACCATCAGCAGCGCCAGCAGCGGGACGCCCACCCATATGATCAGCAGCCCGACCGACAGGGCCAGCCCGACGGCCAGGACGACGAACCAGCCCAGCCCGAAGGCCAGGCTGACGGCCAGGTACAGCGCCGAGCGCCAGGTCAGCGACGACGCGACCATCGCGAGCGGATGCCAGGGGCGGTTCATGACGGACGCCGGCTCCCCGCCGGCGCGTGTCGCCGTCGCCCATCGCGCCGCGACCCACCGGACGGCGCCGCCCGCCCCATCCTTGCTCGACTCGCCCACGTCGTCCCTCCGTGCTCGCTCCGACCTGCGTGGGCCCGTGCTCGCCTGCGTATGCCCGATTCCGCCTGACAAGACAAGCGTGCCGCGCGGGAGGCGGGGCCGCCATGACGGCCGCCGCCCGTTCAGGGGTGGGGCTAACCCCACCATTCCGGAGGCACCGACGGCGACGCCCCCGCCGGAACAGTCCGGACGGGGGCGTGCGCGGCGCGTGTCAGCGGTCGTCGGAGACGGTCGTCTTCTGCACCTGGAGCAGGAACTCGGCGTTGGACTTGGTCTCCTTCATCTTCTCGATGAGGAGCTCCAGCGCCTGCTGCGTGTCGAGCGCGTGCAGCACCCGGCGCAGCTGCCAGACGACCCGCAGCTCCTCCGGAGCCATGAGGATCTCCTCCTTGCGGGTGGAGGACTGGTCGACGTCCACCGCCGGGAAGATCCGCTTGTCCGCGAGCGACCGGTTGAGCTTCAGCTCCATGTTGCCGGTGCCCTTGAACTCCTCGAAGATGACCTCGTCCATGCGGGACCCGGTCTCCACCAGCGCGGTGGCGAGGATCGTCAGCGAGCCGCCGTTCTCGATGTTGCGGGCCGCGCCGAAGAACCGCTTCGGCGGGTACAGCGCGGTCGAGTCGACACCGCCGGACAGGATGCGGCCGGACGCGGGCGCCGCCAGGTTGTAGGCCCGGCCCAGGCGGGTGATCGAGTCGAGCAGCACGACGACGTCGTGGCCGAGCTCGACGAGCCGCTTGGCGCGCTCGATGGCCAGCTCCGCGACCGTGGTGTGGTCCTCGGCGGGACGGTCGAAGGTCGAGTGGATGACCTCGCCCTTCACCGTCCGCTGCATGTCGGTGACCTCTTCCGGACGCTCGTCCACGAGGACGACCATCAGGTGGCACTCCGGGTTGTTCTTGGTGATCGCGTTGGCGATCGCCTGGAGCACCATCGTCTTGCCGGCCTTCGGCGGCGACACGATCAGGCCGCGCTGCCCCTTGCCGATCGGCGACACCAGGTCGATGATCCGGGTCGTCAGGATGCCCGGGTCGGACTCCAGGCGCAGCCGCTCCTGCGGGTACAGCGGGGTCAGCTTGGAGAAGTCGACGCGGCCCTTGGCCTGGTCGGGCTCCATCCCGTTGACGGTGTCGAGGCGGACCAGCGCGTTGAACTTCTCGCGCCGCTCGCCCTCGCGCGCCTGCCGGACGGCGCCGGTGATGACGTCGCCCTTGCGCAGCCCGTTCTTGCGGACCTGCGCCAGCGACACGTACACGTCGTTCGGGCCGGGCAGGTAGCCGGTCGTCCGGACGAAGGCGTAGTTGTCGAGGATGTCGAGGATGCCCGCGACGGGGATGAGGACGTCGTCCTCGGTGATCACCGGCTCCTCGTAGCGCTCGCGGCCGCGGCCGCGGTTGCGCTCCCGGAACCGGCGCCCGCGCCGACCCCGGCCGCTGCCGTCGTCGTCGTCGTGCTGGCCGCCGCCGCCCTGACCGCCGCCGCCCTGGCCGCGCTGGCGTCCGCCGCCCTGCTCACCGCGGTCGCCACGCTCGCCGCGCTCACCACGCTCGCCGCGGTCACCACGCTCGCCGCGGTCACCACGCTCGCCGCGGTCACCACGCTCGCCGCGCTCGCCCCGGTCGCGGCCCTCGCCGCGCTCCCGGCCGCCGCGCTGCCGCTGGCGCCCGCCGCCGTCGCGGCCCTCGCGCCCGTCGCGGTTGCCGTCACGACCGCCCTGGGACTCGCCGTCCTCGGCGTTCTGCTCGCGGCCCTGGTCACGGCCCTGGTCACGGCCCTGGTCACGGCCCTGCCGGTCGCCGCGTCCCTCGGAAGCTCCCCGGTCCTGCTTGTCGCCCCGCTGCCGGCCGCCCTGCCGCTCGGCCTTCTCCTGCTTGTCGCCCTGGCCTGCCTTCTCCGCCGTGCCCGGCTGGGCCGCGGCCGCGGACTGGCCTTCGGACGCGGTCGCGCTCTCCGGCGCGGCCACGGGCGCGGCGTCGGCGATGGCGACCTGCTCCTCGGACACCGCGCGCTTGGCCGCGGTGCGGGTGCGGCGCGGGCGCTCGGTCGCCACCGGCGCAGCGGCTCCCTGCTCGCCCCCCGCCGAGCCCTGCCCCTGGCCGCCCTGCTTCTCCTGGATGGCGGCGATGAGCTGGCTCTTGCGCATCCCGGTCGTGCCGGTGATGCCGAGGCTGGACGCGAGCGCCTTGAGCTCGGGGAGCACCATGGCCGACAGGCCGGTGCCGCGGCGGCGCCGGGGGGTGGCGGGCTCCGCGCCGGCCGGAGCGGCGGCGGTTTCCGTGCTGGTTGCGTCCGTAAGGAGTTCGCTGGATTCGCTCACTAAGGGTCCTTCCCAGGGCGCGGGCGTTGGCCGGCGTTCGGCCAGTCGACCCGGTGGTGCGGCCCGGCGGGGGCGCCGGATCGGGCTCCGCTGATCACGATGGAACCGGGATCTGCGTGTTCTGGGCACAGCCAGATGGTGGACGGGACGTTCCGCTCGTGCGTGTCCCCGGTACCGCCACGTCCGAAGTTTCGCTGGAATGCCTGACAACGGGAAGTCACGGTGTCGGGGAGCCTGGTACGCGGGACCGACACGACCGGAGGGCCGAAAAGGTGACGCGCGGCTGACGAGCACGCTGCCCCGAACGGGGCATCTGGTGCGGCAATAAGCCTAACATCACCAGGGCACACTGCTATTCCCCAGAGGTCGATGTCTTCGCATTTTACCTAGTGGGATCGAGCCGGAACGGGCACCGGCCGGAGCGACGCATGGCCCCCGCCACCGGCGGGGCCGTCAGGCCCGGGTCTCGGATTCGCCGGACACGACGTGTGCGCCGCGGGTCGCGACGTCCAACGGGTGTTCGTGCCAGCCTTTACCCACTTCGCCGCCCATCGAATCAACTTGCGCCGCGGTTGTGAAGGCCAGGACGGTCGGTCCCGCGCCGGAGATCACCGCCGGCACGCCCGCGTCCCGCAGCCGCGCGACGAGCGCCGCGGACTCGGGCATGGCGGGCGCGCGGTACTCCTGGTGGAGCCGGTCCTCGGTCGCGTCGAGCAGGATCCCCGCGTCCAGGCCGCCGGTGAGGGCGGCGACGAGCAGCGCGGCGCGCCCGGCGTTGGCGGCGGCGTCCCCGTGCGGGACGCTCTCGGGCAGCAGCCCGCGGGCCCGCTCGGTCGCGAGCCGCTGCCCGGGGACGAAGGCCACGACCCGCCTGACCTGCGGTTCCAGCCGGACCGAACGGGCGCCGCCGGGCGTCGTCCAGGCGACGGTCAGGCCGCCGGCGAGGCACGGCGCGACGTTGTCGGGATGGCCCTCGATCTCCGTCGCGAGGCGCAGCGCCCCGGCGTCGTCGAGGAGCTTCCCGGCGGGATGCAGCGCGCGGGCCGCGACGATCCCGGCGACGATCGCGGCGGACGACGAGCCGAGACCGCGGCTGTGCGGGATCCGGTTCCGGCACCGCAGCCGGAGCCCGTCCGGGCGGGCGGGACCGGTTCCGGCCAGCTCGTCGAGGACGTCGAACGTCCGGCGCAGCACCCGCACGATCAGGTGCCGCTCGCCGCGGTCGGCGACCTCGGCGCCCTCGCCGTCCACCTCGATGGACAGCCCCCCGCTGGTCGCCTCCACCTCGACGTCGTCGTACAGCGCGAGCGCAAGGCCGAGCGAGTCGAATCCCGGGCCCAGGTTGGCGCTGGTCGCGGGGGTCCGCACCAGCACCGGGCCGTCAGCCCAGCCCACCTCAGGTGAGGCCGAGCTCGGACGCGGCGGAGTGCGCGTCGACCTTGATGGTCGTCGGCGCGGGCGCCCCGGAGATGGCCCAGTCGGGATCCTTGAGGCCGTTGCCCGTCACGGTGCAGACGACCTGGGACCCGGCCGCGACCGCGCCCTGCTCGCTCGCCTGGAGCAGGCCCGCGACGCTCGCCGCCGAGGCGGGCTCCACGAAGACGCCCTCCTCGCGGGCGAGGAGCCGGTAGGCGGCGAGGATCTGCCGGTCGGTGACCGAGTCGATCGCGCCGCCGGACTCGTCCCGCGCGGCCACGGCGAGGTCCCACGAGGCGGGGTTGCCGATCCGGATCGCGGTGGCGATGGTCTGCGGCTTCAGGACGGGCTCGCCCTTCACGAACGGCGCCGCGCCGCTGGCCTGGAAGCCCAGCATGCGCGGGGTGCGCGAGGAGACGCCGTCCTTGGCGTACTCCTTGTAGCCCATCCAGTAGGCGGAGATGTTTCCGGCGTTGCCGACGGGCAGGCAGTGGACGTCGGGCGCGTCGCCCAGCGCGTCCACGATCTCGAACGCGGCGGTCTTCTGGCCCTGCAGCCGGTACTTGTTGACCGAGTTGACCAGCGCCACCGGGTAGTCGACGGACAGCTTGCGCGCCAGTTCGAGGCAGTCGTCGAAGTTGCCGTCGACCTGCAGGAGCCGGGCGCCGTGCACCAGCGCCTGGGCCAGCTTGCCCATCGCGATCTTGCCGTTGGGGACGAGGACCGCGCAGGTCATCCCGGCCCGCACCGCGTACGCGGCGGCGGACGCCGAGGTGTTGCCGGTCGAGGCGCAGATGACGGCCTTCGCGCCGTCCTCGGCCGCCTTGCTGATCGCCATCGTCATGCCGCGGTCCTTGAACGAACCGGTCGGGTTGGCGCCCTCGACCTTGAGGAACACCTCGCAACCGGTCAGCTGGGACAGCCGGTGGGCGGGCACCAGAGGGGTGCCGCCCTCCAGCAGGGTGACGACGGGCGTCGCGTCCGTCACCGGAAGCCGGTCGCGGTACTCCTCGATAATGCCGCGCCACGCGCGGGCGTTCGCGTTCACGTCGGTCTCCTCGGCTGACCTGCGATGTCACCCGAAGTCTATCGGGACGGACTCCGCCTCACTCGTCCCCTTCGACGCGCATGACGCTCGTCACCTCGCGGACGATCTCCAGCCCGCGCAGGCCCTCCACCGTCGCCGACAGGGCCGCGTCCGGCGCCCGGTGCGTCACGACGACGAGCTGCGCCTCCTCGCCCGACCCGACCTGCCGGACGGCCTGGATGGAGACGCCGTGCCTGGCGAACTCCTCGGCGACCGTGGCGAGGACGCCGGCCTCGTCCGTCACGTCGACCTGGATGTAGTAGCGCGTGACGGTCTCGCCCATCGGAAGCACCGGAAGCTTCGCGTACGTGACCTCCACCGGGCCGGGCGTGCCGCCGACGACGTTGCGGGCGACCGCGACGAGGTCGCCGAGGATCGCCGAGGCGGTCGGGGCGCCGCCGGCGCCCGCGCCGTAGAACATCAGGGACCCGGCCGACTCCGCCTCGACGAACACCGCGTTGTACGCCTCGCGGACGCTCGCCAGCGGATGCGACCTCGGGATCATCGCCGGGTAGACGCGGACCGACACCCCGCGCCCGTTCCGGCCGTCCTGCGAGGGGATCCGCTCGCAGATGGCCAGGAGCTTGACGACGCAGTCCATGCCCTGGGCGCCCGCCACGTCGGCGGCGCTCACCTCGGTGATGCCCTCCCGGTGGACGTCCGCGGCCGTCACCGGCGTGTGGAAGGCGAGCTGCGCCAGGATGGCCGCCTTGGCCGCCGCGTCGAAGCCCTCCACGTCGGCCGTCGGGTCGGCCTCCGCATAGCCGAGCGCCTGCGCCTCTTCCAGCGCGTCGTTGAAACCGGCGCCGTGCGTGTCCATCTGGTCGAGGATGTAGTTCGTGGTGCCGTTCACGATGCCGAGCACCCGGTGGATGTGGTCGCCGACCAGCGACTCCCGCAGCGGCCGCAGCAGCGGGATCGCGCCCGCCACCGACGCCTCGTAGTACAGGTCGGCGCCGTACTCCCGCGCCGCCGCGAACAGCGTCGCGCCGTCCTCGGCCAGCAGCGCCTTGTTGGCGGTGATGACCGACTTGCCGGTCTTCATCGCCTCCAGCATCAGCGTCCTGGCCGGCTCGATGCCGCCGATGACCTCGATGACGATGTCGACGTCGTCCCTGGTCACCAGCACCTGCGCGTCCGTGGTCAGCAGTTCCGGGTCGACGCCCGCGCGGACCCGGTCCGGCCTGCGCACGGCGATCCCGGCCAGCTCCAGCGGCGCCCCCACGCGCGCCGCCAGATCGTCGGCCTGCTCGTTCAGCAGCCGGACGACCTCCGTGCCGACCACGCCGCAACCGAGCAGCGCCACGCGCAGTCCGGGTTTCACGCTTCGACCTCCGCATCCAGCCGCAGCAGGTCCTCCGCGCTCTCCCGGCGGACGATCACGCGCGACCTGCCGTCCCGCACCGCCACCACGGCCGGCTTCGGGACATGGTTGTAGTTACTGGCCATCGACCGACAGTACGCACCGGTCGCCGCGACCGCGACGAGGTCCCCCGCCGCAAGATCTTCGGGGAACCAGAGGTCCCGCACGACGATGTCGCCGCTCTCGCAGTGCTTGCCGACAAGCCTACTGAGCATGGGCGCGGCCTCGGAGGACCTGCTCGCCAGCACGCCGGTGTACTCGGCGCCGTACAGGGCCGTCCGCAGGTTGTCGCTCATGCCGCCGTCCACGGAGACGTACGTGCGCAGGCCCTCGACGTCCTTCACCGTCCCGACCTCGTACAGCGTGACGCCGCCGGGGCCGATGATCGCCCGTCCGGGCTCCACGGTCAGCCGCGGCATCGACAGCTCGTACGCCCGGCACTCGCGCGCCACGATGTCGCGCAGCCCGTCCGCGATCGACTTCGGGTCGTGCGGCTCCTCGCCCGGCACGTACGCGATGCCGTAGCCGCCGCCCAGGTCCAGCTCCGGGAGCTCGATCCCGTGCTCGTCCCGGATGGCGACCAGCAGCTCGGCCAGCCGGTGCGCGGCCACCTCGAACCCGTCCACATCGAAGATCTGCGACCCGATGTGGCTGTGCAGCCCCACCAGTTCGAGCTGCTCCAGCTCCAGGACCCGCCTGACCGCCTCCAGGGCCGCCCCGGAGCTCCTGGAGAACCCGAACTTCTGGTCGTCGTGCGCGGTGGCGATGAACTCATGGGTGTGCGCCTCCACACCCGTGGTGACACGCACCATCACCTTGGGCCGGACACCCATCTCCTGGGCGAGGTACCCCACGCGGGCGATCTCCTCGAACGAATCGAGCACGATCCGTCCGACCCCCACCTCCAGGGCCTTCTCCAGCTCCCAGGCCGCCTTGTTGCTCCCGTGCAACGTGATGCGCTCGGTAGGAAAGCCCGCCGCCAGCGCCACGGCAAGCTCACCCCCGCTGCACACGTCCAAGCCGAGCCCCTCCTCGTTCAGCCACCGCGCGACCGCCGTACAGAGGAACGCCTTGCCCGCGTAGTGGACGTCCCCGTCATGGAACGCCGCCGCGTACTCCCTGGCACGGCTCCGGACGTCCTCCTCGTCGTAGACGTAGAGCGGCGTCCCGTACTCCTTCGCCAGGTCCCTGACGTCCACTCCCCCGACGGTGAGGACGCCCTCCTCCCGCTTGGAGTTACGCGGCCACACCGAGGGCTCCAGCGCGTTCAGGTCCTCCGCCGGGCCGGCCGGATGGTCCTCAGGAAGGACGTCGGCGTGCCGCGGCCCAGCAGGGTGTACTCGACTCATATCCGCTCTCTAGGGGTCTCACCGATCATGTTCAGCCCGTTGCCGAGGACGACCTTGACGGCCTCCGCCAGGCCGACCCGTCCCGCATGCACGGCCCCTGGCTCCTCATCGCCCACGGGCACCGCGGGACAACGTTCGTGCACCTCGTGGTACTCCTCGGCCACCTTCTCCAAGCACAACAGCAGCGGCCTGGCATCCCGTTCCCGCTCCGCTTGCGAGGCCCGCCCGGGCATGTCTCCCAGAGCCCCCACGAGCTCCTCCGCCCCACCCTCGAACGGCCCGGCCTCGACCCCGAATTCCCGGGCCCAGCGCCCCACCCAACAGGCCCGCGCATAGGCGTAACGCACTGAGAACCCCGGATTCTCGAACGTCCGGGGCCACTCGCTCCACCCGCCCGGCGGCACCCGGGCGACCCCGTAACGAGGATCACTCCGGACGGCGTCCACCAACTCCGGCCCCACCACGACCCTGACGAACCCGGGCCCGGAGACGCTCCCGCCCACCCGGCGCGCGATCACCCGCGGATCCACCCCGAGCCGCAGCGCCACCGGGCTCTCGAAGACCCCGCCGCCCCGCCCGAAGACCACGACCTCCTCGGGGACCGCGACATCGATCTCCCCCGCGGCCACGGCGTCCCGCACCGCGCGCACGAGAGCATCGCCTGGAGTCACCCTGGTGAGACTAGCCGACCACTATCTGGACACCGCAGCCAGTTTCCGCACCGTCTGGATCAGGTGGTTCGGGTCGAACGGCTTCGTCACGTACGCGTCGACGCCGATCTCCATTCCCCGCCGCACGTCGTGCTCCTGCGCCCGTGCCGTGATCATCACGACCCGGATGTGCGCGGTCCCGGGGTCCTCCCGCAGCCGCACCGCCGTGACCCACCCGTCCAGCCTGGGCATCATCACGTCCAGCGTGATCACGTCCGGCCCGACCTCCGCCACCCTGTCCAGGCAGTCCTGCCCGTCCACCGCGGTCGAGACGTCGAACCCCTCCAGTTGCAGGTTCACGGCGATCAGCTGGCGGATCACCTCGTCATCATCGACGACCAGCACGCGTCCCAGTGGCTCGGTCACGGCCTCGAAGTTAGCCCACTCCACCCCCGGCCCGCACGGCGAACAACCCCGTACGCGCCACCCCGCCAACCCTGGTAACCTCATACCGCGTCGCGCCCCCTTAGCTCAGGGGATAGAGCAACGGCCTCCGGAGCCGTGTGCGCAGGTTCGAATCCTGCAGGGGGCACCTCGAAACGATCAGTCGGTTCGCGCACTCGACCTGCGGAAACCGGCTCTTGTCGTTCATGGGCCGTGTCACGCCGGGTGCCACCGAGCGGTGGCGTATGCCACGGCGCGCGTTCCATCGGTGTTCCGTGCGTTGAGCGGCACCGCCTGACGGTCCAGGTTCGGAGCGAACCTCAAGGGCGAAAGTCCCTTGCCTGCGATCCGCGCCCGCACAAGCCTGGATCCATGAACGAAACGGACGCGTCGACCCGTGGCCGGACTGCCGATGGCATGGAGAGCGGCCAAGCCTCCCGGCAGCTGATCGTCGTAGGCGTGGACGGCTCGGGGCCGAGCAAGGCGGCACTGCGATGGGCGGTCCGCCAGGCGGAGTCGACGGGCGCGGAACTGCGCCCCGTGCAAGTGTGGCGGCCACCGCCCCCCTACGGCATGCCGGTGGACTACTCCGATGTCGATCTCGAAGGGCAGGCCCGCGAGAGCCTGCGCCACGCCGTCGAGGAGGCGCTGGAAGGACACCCGGACGTGTCGGTCGTCCCCCAGGTCATGCGGGGCCACCCGGCGGAGGTCCTGACCGGAGCGGCCGAGCACGCCGACCTGCTGGTGGTCGGCAGCCACGGGCACGGCGGCTTCGCCGGGACGCTCCTCGGCTCGGTCAGCCACCACTGCGTGCAGCACGCACCCTGCCCGGTACTGGTCATGCGCCCCCGCACCGGACCGCCCTCGAAGTAGAACCCTTCGTGGACGGAGTGACCGCCGGCGTCGCGGCGGCCACGGGAGTGCGGCAGAGCCGGTTCGTCACCGGGAGCGTGGCACGCCTGATCACCGGTGGACTCCACCGTGTCCGGCGGGACGACCCGTGCGGTCGGCGAGCAGGGTGTGCGTGCCCGCGGCCGCCCGCACGGTCGTCCGCGACCGGCCCGGGTCCGGTCGCGAAGCGCTCCTCGCTGCGGAGCGCTCTGGCTGCCAGGAGCGCCCCATCTCGTGGCGTCAGCGGACCCTATGCTCACGCTGGAAAAGCATGGTTGTCCGAGGGGATATGTGAAGTGAGGCCTATGTACGATCGCACGAGTCGTGAGTGCAGCGTCAACGGCTTGGATCCGGCGCTGCGCTCCGCCCTCGCCGGCCACATGGAGCTCGAAGCGCTGGGCACGCTCCGCGGGGAGGAGGTCTGCTGCCAGACGCTCAGCGTCCGGCGGGGCAGGCCAGGGCTGCTGAGCAGAGTGCTGAAGTCGGCCGACCCGGACCGGGAGCACCGCACCACGGCGGTGCTCACCGAACACCATCTGATCGTCGCGCGCTCCGGCGAAGGCGGGGCGACGACCGTGCTGTCCGCCCCGCTGCGCGGCATGGGCTTCGACGACATCTCCCAGACTCTCTCGGCTCATGGCGAGGCCGGTGTCTCGCTCCGTGCGCGCTGGTCGGGACGACCGGTCGCCGGCTCCTACTTCGTGGCTCTCGGGGACGACCAGGCGGGGCGCGCTTTCCGCGACGCGCTCACGAAGGCCGTGGCCAAGGCCAAACAGCGGTAGCCCTGGGTCGGCGGGGCCCCGCCGGTGTGCTGAGCGAAGCGCTGAGCATCTCGCTGAGCAAGGCTCTCGGCAAAGCTGAGCAATCACTACCCGGTTCTTTCCACCACGCCCGCGGTGGACTGGTGCGCACAGGGCGGCGACAGCGGCCCTTCCGGACCAGGACAAGGGGTGTTGGCCATGAGGAAGAAGTCGGCGACCGCACGAAGGACGGCGGCGCTCGCCGCCCTCGCATGCTCGCTGACCACCGTGGTGGGCTGCGGCGGCGGAACCGGTTCCGCCGGTGGGGACGCCACCGCTGCGGCCGCTGCGCGGGGCGGCGGGTCGAAGGGGTCCGGCACCAGGCCTTCGGCCGACGCGATGAAGAAGGCCCTGCTCACCGGGTACGGTAGCGCGACGCCGCTCTACGGCCCGGTCAGCGGGGTCTTCGCCTCCCTCGCACCGGCCGCGGCGAGCGCCAAGGTCAAGGTGAAGACCGACAAGCCGCAGTGCCTGCAACTCACCCAGGGCCTCGCCCCCGACGCCGCCGGAGAAGCGCCGGCGGCGCTGGTCTCCATGGCGGACATCCCCAACATGACCATCGCCGAGCTCCTGATCGCCCCGGACGACGGCACCGCCGACAAGGTCATGGCAGGCCGGCCGCCGGAGGCGTGCTCCACGTACACCGTCGACACGGACGGCTTCGTCGCCGACTACAGGCTGCGGACGCTGGACCTGCCCGAGATCGGCGACGAGGCCCGCGGATACGAGATCGCCGGGAAGTCGCGGAAGTACGGGCCCATGGCCAGTACCTACGTGGTCATCCTCCGTGACGGGGCCTGGATGGCCTCGATCTCGGTGACCGGCGAGAAGGCGGACAGGACCGTACTGGACAAGGTGGTCGCCGCCGCCCACACAAAGGCCAAGTCGGTTCTCGGCTGAAGCCCCGGACCGGGTGTGCGGCCCGCAGGGAGAGGCATCTCATGGACCACATCGAGGACGACGCCCTCTGCGCCGCAGTGGGCGGACCCGCCGGTATGCGCACGGCCGTGGACATCCTGTATCGCAGGATGCTCGACGACTCCTCCCTCGCGCACCGCTTCACCGGAGCCGACGTCTCCCGTCTGGTCGCCCACCAGCGGGCGTTCCTGACGGCTGCCGTGGGCGGCCCCGACCTCTACTCGGGCCGTGATCTGGGCGCGGCCCACTCTCGTCTGGACCTGACGGACGCGGAGTTCGACGCCCTGTGCGAGCACCTGGCCGCCGTACTGCGGGACCTGGGGGCGCCGGCCTCGGCCGCCGCCGAGGCGGTCGACCGGCTGCAGCGGCTGCGGCCGGCAGTTCTGCGGGCGCCCGTCGATGAAGGTCCGCGGAAAGGCGTCGAGGACTCTGGGGGCGACGGGCCCGGAGTCTAGGCCGGCGAGGACGGGCCGGGCCCGCCCCGGTTCTCCAGAGCACCGGCGAGTTCCGTCCGGCCGCCGACCCCCAGCTTCCCGTAGGCGTTCTGCAGGTGGTTGTTCACGGTCCGCACGGACAGCGTGAGCCGCTCGGCGATGTCCTTGCTGGACAGCCCGCGCATCGCGAGGAGGCAGATCTCCCGTTCCCGGGAGGTCAGCGGTACGACACCGGTACTGACCCGCAGTCCCGGTGTCGCGGCGCCCTCGCACCGGGCCGCCAGTTCGGCCGAGCGCGCCGCCCACGCGCCGGCGGCCCGCTGGTCGCCGACGGCGCGCATCGCCTCGCAGGCCTCCGCGGCCGCCTCGGCCGCGAGCAGCAGCGCGCCGAGTTCGGCGAACCGCTCGGCTGCCGCGGCCAGCCCGGAGGGGTCATGAGCGGTCGCGGCGCGGGCGTGGGCGGCCCGGGCCGCCACCAGGTCGCTGTCGCACTGCCGGGCCAGGTCGGCCAGCGGTCCGGCCGCCGCCGCCGCGTCGCCCAGCCGGGCCACGTCGTGCCACAACGCGGCCGAGACGGTCAGTTGCCCCCGCGCCCGCACGGCCTCGGCGGCCTCGGCGAGCCCCGTACGGGCACGGAGCGGATCGCCCTCCGCCACAGCGGCCCAGGCGCGGGCCAGCGGGACCAGCCCCTGCGCGTCCACCGGCAGGTGGAGGGTGTCCATCTCCTCGACCGCCGCACGTGCGCCGGCCGCGTCCCCCAGGTGCCCCAGGGCGGCGGCGAGGCAGCCCAGGCCCAGCTTCAGCGGCGCCTCGAAGCCACGGGCCCGGCTGACGGAGACGGCGTCCCGCGCCCAGCGCGCCGCGGTGCGCGGCCGCCCCTCCAGCAGCACGCACCGCCCCAGATACCACGCGAACGTGCTGAGGGCATGGGGCACCTCGTCATCGACGGCCGCGCTCAGCGCCGCTCTCATGACGGCACTCGCCTCGGTCAGGCGCCCGGATTCGTGGAGCACGATGGCACGGTTCATCAGCCGGGTGCTCGGATGCAGGAAGTCGAATGCTCCGTCCCACCCCACCGGGACCGGGGCGCTTGGGCCCGCCTGGACGGCGCCGCCCGTGGCCGGCGCGCCCGCGGGCTCCGGAACCGCGGTCAACTCCAGTGCTTCCGCGGTCCGCCCCGCGACCGCCAGCGCCGCCGCCTCGCCCAGGCTGCGCAGCGGGGTCGGCAGGCCCGCCGGTCCTCGCGGAATCCCTTTCAGAACCTCCAGGGCCTCCTGCGGCCGGTCGGTGAAGGTGAGGATCATCGCGGCCAGGGCCGCGAGCTCGGCGTGGTGTTCACGCGGCAGATGCGACCGCGCGTCGCCGACGACGGCGAAGGCCAGGTCCGGACGCAGCAGGCCCCAGAAGAGATTGCTGCCCCGTGCCAGCACCACGGCCAGGCGCACGCCGTCCTCGGCGGGCAGCCCGGCGGCTCGCTCCAGTACTTCCTCCGCCTCCCGCACCGCACCGCGGGACAGCAGCGCCTCACCGAGCAGCAGCCCGGCCTCGGCATCGTCCCGGTCGGCCAGTACGCCTCGGGCGAGCCGCTCGATCCGGGCATGGTCGTGGGCGTAACGCGCGAGCCGGGCGGCGCGCAGCAGCAGCGCGGGGTCGGCCGTACCGGTGGCGTCCAGCCGCCATTGGGCGATCCGCAGCGGGTCGCCGACCCTGCGGGCCCCGCGGGCCTCGACCCGCTCGGTCTGCTCCAGCAGCAGCTTGCGGCCGCGCAGGACGGGCAGCTCCTCCCGCAGGACCTGGGCGTGGAGCGGGTGCCCGAGCGCCAGCTCGTGCCGGCGTCCGGCGGCGCGCACCCGCACCAGTCCGGACTCCTCCAGCCGCTCCAGGGTCTCCAGGTGCGCCCCCTCCGTGACGCCGGCGGGACGCGATTCCTCGATGCCCAGCGGCTGGCAGAGGGCCAGCCGCTCCAGCACGTCGCGCCCCGGGCGGTCGACGCCGCTGATCCGGGCGCTGATCAGATCCAGCAGTCTCCGCCCGGGCCGGGGAGGGCGCTCGAACTGCCAGACACCGCCGACAGTGGTCAGCGTGCCGTCATTCAGCGCACCTAGCACCAGCTCGCGCAGGTAGAGCACGTTTCCTTGCGTGGCGGTCCACAGCTCGGAGCATGCGGCCACACCCACAGGTGCATCGAAGAGGGACTGCAGGAGCTCGTCGACGTGCTCGCGATCCAGCGGGCCGAGGTCGGCCCGGACACCGCGGTCGCCGGCCCACAGCCCGTGCATCGCGTCGGGCACGGGTTCCCCGTCCCTTACGGTGGCGACCAGGAACAGCAGCCCCGCGTCCATCAGCTGCCCGAGCAGGAGCAAGGACAGCGGATCGAGCAGGGGGAGGTCGTCCACGAACAGGACCAGCCTGCCGTTCCCGGCACGGGCCGCGACGGCCCGCCGGGCCTCGGCGAAGAGGGCCGGCGCACCGCCGCCCCCGGCCGGCGTCGCGGCCGGGAACGCGGCGACCGGTTCCCGGAGGCCGTCGCCCGCGGACAGCAGATGCGCGAGCGCGCCCAGCGGTATGGATGCGGCCAGGGCGGTGGCGACGGTCCGCACGGTCGCGAGTCCCGCCCTCTCCGCCTCGGTCAGGCACTCCTCGGCCAGGCGCGTCTTGCCGACGCCGGCCGGTCCGTGCACCAGGAAGGCGTGGCGGCCGCCCTGCGTCAGTGCCTCTCGGAACAGGTCCAGCTCACGTCGGCGTCCGACGAGGGGCCATGGCCCTGTCACCCGATTCCCGCTGCTCACGGCAGGTGAGCGTATCCAGCGGGACGAAGGACGGGAAGTGGTCGACGGGTTGGAGGGCCCCGGGTTACTCGGCGTAGGGCTGGTCTTCGCCCTGGGCGCTGTAGCCGAGGCTCCAGATGTAGCCGTCCGGGTCGGCGAAGGTGCCGCCGTAGCCGCCCCAGGGGAGGGCGCCGGCGGGCTTGAGGATGGTGGCGCCGGCCTTCTCGGCCTCCGCCATGACCTCGTCGACGCGCGCCTCGCTGCGTACGACGTAGGTGAGGACGATTCCGCTGAAGCCGCTGCCCTCGGGGCTCAGGCCCACCTGCTCGGCGAGACCTTCGCGGCCGTAGAAGCCGACCGGCGAGGCGCCGTCGGACTCGAAGAAGACCGAGATGCCGTAGTCGTTCTTGATCTTCCAGCCGAGGCCCTCGGTGTAGAACTTCTTGGCCCGGTCCATGTCCCGGACGGCGAGGAGGATCGAGCTCACATGTGCCTTCATGGCGTGTCTCCTTGTGCGTGCGCGGTGGCTGCCGCCTGAGCCGGGGACGGGTTCCGGCGGTCAGATCGGTGTGGGTGAGCCTGTCGGTCACCCGCCTTGTGGAGATCACGCTAGGTAAGGAGCGGGGGTCGGCACTTCTCGATTCCTGACCGATGCCCCGGCCCGGCGGGCTGGGCGGCGCGCCGGGCCGGGGAGGGTGGGTCAGGTGGAGTGGAGGTCCAGGGCGGTTCGGACTATCGCGTCCGTGTCTATGCCGTGGTGGCGGTAGACGTCGTCGATCGTGCCGGACTGGCCGAAGGTGGTGACGCCCAGGGTCGCACAGGGGACGTTGTTGATGCCGGACAGGAAGGCCAGGGTGTGGGGGTGGCCGTCAAGGACGGTGACGAGCGGGGTGGCGCGGGAGGCGGGGAACGCCTGGTCCAGGACCCAGTTCGGTCCGTCGTCGAGGCCCTGGCGGGAGCGGAGGGCCTGGAAGAGCAGGCCGGGGCTCGTCACGCACACCACGTCGGCGCCGATGCCGGCCTGTTCGAGGCGGTCGGCGGCGGCCAGGGCCTCGGGGACGAGGGCGCCCATCGCCGCGATGGTGACGGCGGGGCGGTCGGCGCGGCGCAGCGGGTAGGCGCCGGCGATCACCTGGCGGCGGCGGCGCTCCCGGGCCGCCGGGTCGGCCGGGACCGCCGCGAGGGTCTGGTCCACTGGACGGGTCGACAGGCGCAGGTACGCCGAGCCGCCGTCAGGGCGGCCTAGGCGGGCCATGCTCGCGAGCAGCGTCCATTCGGTGTCGAGGACGAACGCGGGCTCGTAGGCGACGCAGCCCGGCTGCTCGACGCCGATCGAGGGGGTGACGATGGACTGGTGCGCGCCGCCCTCGGGGGCCAGCGTGACCCCGGACGGGGTGCCGATCAGGATCGACTGGCCGCCCGCGTAGATGCCGAACGACCAGGGTTCGAGCGCGCGGCCGACGAACGGGTCGTACAGGACGCCGATCGGCAGCAGGGGACGGTTCCAGCGGCTCCAGGTGGCGCCCAGTTCGCCGAGGAGGCCGACCAGGTTGGTCTCGGCGATGCCCAGCTCGATGTGCTGGCCCGCGGGGCTCTCCCGCCAGTGCAGGATCGTCTCGCCGTCGTCGGCGAACCAGTCGCGGCGTTCGGACGGCGACCAGACGCCGACCTTGTTCACCCAGCCGCCGAGGTTGGTGCTGGAACTGACGTCCGGGCTCACGGTGACGACCCGCGACGCGGCCTCGGGGGCCTCCCGGGTGAGGTCGAGCAGCAGGCGGCCCAGTGCGGCCTGGGTGGTCGCGGTGCCCTTGGGGGTGCGGCCGATGTCGTCGGGCAGCGAAGGCGGGGCCTCCGGGGCGGCGGAGGTCCGGCGCAGCCGCGCGGCCGTTTCGGCGCACAGCCGGGCGGCCTCCGATCCCTCTTCGAAACGGGCCCACGGGGTGTCCGGGTCGACGCCCAGGCGGGGCGCGAGCTCGGCGATCTGGTCGGCGGTGAGGAGCGAGGAGTGGTTCTGCGGGTGGCCCTCGCTGGGCAGGCCGTGCCCCTTGACGGTGTACGCGAAGATCACGGTCGGCCGGGAGTCGTCGATGGCGTCGAACGCCTCGGCCAGGGTGCCGAGGTCGTGGCCGCCCAGGTTGCGGAGGGCCGCGAGGAGCGTGGCGTCGTCGAGTTCGGCGATCAGGCGGGCGACGGGCTCGCTGCCGCCGGGGAGGCGGTCGCGGAGCTCGCCGGCGTCGCAGCGCAGCAGGCGCTGGTACTCCGGGTTGGGCATCGCGTCGATGCGGGCGCGCAGGTCCGCGCCGCCGGGGCGCTCGAACAGCTCCGTCAGCAGCCGGCCGTACTTCAGCGTCAGCACCTGCCAGCCGGCGGCGGCGAACATGCCCTTCAGCCGGTGCGCGGCCATGTACGGGACGACCCGGTCGAGGGACTGCCGGTTGAGGTCGACGATCCACACGATCTCGCCCAGTTCGGCCACGCCCGGGTCGAGGATCGCCTCCCAGACCGCGCCCTCGTCCAGTTCCGCGTCCCCGACCAGCGAGTACTGCCGGCCGGCGGGCGCCCCTTCCACGTACCGGCGGGCGACCGCGCCCCAGATCGGCGCGGTGGCGCCGATGCCCACGGACCCGGTGGAGTAGTCGACGGGGTCGGGGTCCTTGGTCCGGCTCGGGTAGCTCTGCAGCCCGCCGAACTCGCGCAGGGACGTCAGGTACCGGTCGTCCAGGTCGCCGAGCAGGTAGTTGATCGCGTGCAGTACCGGGGAGGCGTGCGGCTTGACCGAGACGCGGTCGTCCGGGCCGAGGTGGCGGAACCACAGCGCCGTCATGATCGACGCGATGGACGCCGACGACGCCTGGTGGCCGCCCACCTTGAGCCCGGACGGGTTGGGCCGCACCCGGTTGGCGTGGTGCACGATGGCCGTCGCCAGCCACAGCACCCTCCGCTCGACCTCTTCCAGCACCCCGGAGTGCGTGGCCGTCCCCACCGGATCGTTCATCATCGGCTCCTTTGCCTCAGCGCCAGGGCGGGGGCAGGCCGGCGGAGATCGGCCGGATCTCCGTGTCGGCCTCCGCGAGGTGGCGGCCGCCCAGCCGGCCGTCGCCGCTGCCGGGACCCGGCGCACCGCCCAAGGGCACGGCAGCCCCCTTTGGCTGCCGGTACCACTGGCGATGGCCTGTCCCGCGCGGATCCGGTCGGCCACCCGCCAGGGTACGGGCCCTGTCGCGGCCCAAGACCACCGAGTCGAGGGCGGGACGACGTCCGGTGTCGAGGTTCGGCCCGCCGGCGAACGGAGCGTGGGTGCCGGCCCCGGGGCGCGGCACCCAGGCGTCCGTCAGCGGTGGGTGAAGACCGGGTTCCAGGAGCCCGCCCGGTCGGACCGGCGGTACCCGGTGAGAGGGGTGATCTTGCCCTTCAGGTCCACCAGCAGCAGCCGGTTGCGGAACTCGCCGAGCCCCTTGCATTTGAGCGGGTCGCAGCCGATCGCGAAGAGCGTGCGATCGTCGGCCCAGGCCGCGGCCGATTCGATCGGGAGCACCGCCGCCTTCTTCCCGGTGACCACGTTGGTGACGGTGACGGCGGGGCCGGGCTTGGGGCCGAACTTGGGCAGCAGGGCGCCGTTCGGGGACAGGCCGGCTTCATGGTCGTCGTATTCGGCCTCGTGCGCCGGTGCGGGCCGCTTCTTGCCGTCCAGGCTGTAGAAGACCTTGGTCGGCAGGGTCGCGGTGGGCGCCCAGATGAGGGCGCCGTCCCGGCTCCATCCCAGGTCCTGCCGGCTGCTCGGGTTGTCGCGGCCGGCCGGCATGGGGTGGAACGCGCCCGGCCCGGCCGCGCTGTCGGTGACGTAGTAGCCGGTCCTGGACGATGTGCCCGGACCGGGCCGCGTGTCGGGGTTCTTGCCGTAGGCGGTCAGGAGCAGCCGGCGCCCGTCGGGCGACCAGGCGGCCCCGCCGACGGCGTGGTCGACCCGGATCCAGCGGACGACCTTCCGGGTCTTCATGTCGAACATCCCGACCCGCTTGGCGGGAAGGGGCCCCTCCAGCACGGCCGCCCGCGCCATGCCGGGCGCGACGCTGATGTACGCCCAGGGCGCATTTTCGTACTCGCCGGTCGACGGGTTGTACAGGTGCCAGGTGCGTTCGAAGGACCCGCCGCCGTCGCCGCCCACCCACTGCCCGGTGTAGTAGGCGGACACGGCCATGTGCCCCGCGGCGACGAGCCTGCGCGGGAAAGCGCTGCCGAGGTCCGTGCGCAGCGTCGTGTCGGACGAGAGGGCCACCCGCTCGAACTCGGGCGCCGAAGGCCGGGGCCGTGCCGTCCCGCCGCCGGAGACGAGGGCCACGGCGGCCGTTCCGGCGAGGAGCGCGGCCGTCCCGCCGACCAGGGCGATCTTGATGAGCGGCCGGCGGCGGCGTGCCCCCAGTGCCCGGTCGGCGAGACCGGCCGGGACCTGTGCCTCCGCGCCCCAGTCCTCGAGCGCGTGCTTGACGATCGTCTCCGGTTTCATCGCCGGGCCTCCTCTGCCATCTCGGGTTCGTTCAGTTCGGGCGCCAGCCGGCGCAGCCGCGCGAGGGAGCGATGGGTCGTGCTGCGCACCGTGCCGACGCTGCAGCCGAGGATCTGCGCGACCTCCGCCTCGGGCAGGTCCTCCAGGAAGCGCAGCGCCAGGACCAGCCGCTGCCGGGGCGTGAGGCAGGCCAGCGCGCCTCGCACGGCGAGCTTGAGGTCGACCGCCGACGTGCCGTCGGGTGCGCCCGTCTCGGGCAGCACTGCGACCTGCGCCTCGCGCCGCCGCCACGCGGGCCGCCAGAAGCTGGCCTGCTGGCGGTACATCACCCGCCGCACGTAGGCCTCCGGGTTCTCGATGTCGGCCCAGCGGGCGGCGGTCTTGAAGAGCGCGGTCTGCAGGACGTCCTCGGCCGCGTGCTGGTCGCCCCCGGTCAGGAGGTAGGCCAGCCGCATCAGCGCGGTCGACCTCGTCTCCACGAACTCACGAAAATGTCGCTCTGCGGCGGCATCCATCGTCACCTCCGAATTGCTGTCGCCACTGAGACGCATCCGGAGGGACGGGGCTATGCCTGCGTCCGTGAAGTTTCCGTCCGGCCGGACCGGTCGCAGGCCGCCGGCAACGGCCGGAGTGGGTTCTCGGACGCGGCCGAGCCCGAGGGCCATCCGGTCACGATGGCGTGGTGACGAGGTCCAGGGAGGTGCGGACGGTGGCGGGCAGGGCGCGCAGGCGGTGGAGCGGGAGGTCGAGCAAGGTGGCGTCCATCGCCCAGGGGGCCGCGTCGGCCACGATGCTGCGGGCCTGGCGCTTTGTCAGGCCGGGGTGCGCGTCGATCAGCGCGTCGCGCCAGACGTTGGCGACCTTGCCGTGGGCCCGGTCCTGGATGGCGCGCACGATGCGGCCTACCTGGTCGGCGTCGTCGGGTCGTGTGCGCACCGCCTCGGCGGTCGAGCCATGGCGGGTCAGCTCGTAGAGGCCCTTCAGTACGGCGGTTTCGTCCGCCAGGTCACCGGGCGGGTCGGGCAGGAACACCCGGACGTGCTCGGCGCGCGTGGCCAGCAGCACCCGGACCAGCGCCGCCTCCAGGCCCGGAGGGAGCGCGACGGCCGCCCGCCGCACCCGCGCCGCGTACGGCTTGGCCAGCCAGGTCGTCAGCCGCACCCGCGGCACCTGCGGGAGCACCTGCTTGGGCCAGTCCCCCACCAGGACGTCCGGGTCGAGGTCGGCGACGTCGGGCGACGCATCCGCCGCCGCCCGGGCTTCGACCGCCTGGGGCCCCTGGGTGTAGATGGCCGTCGCGAAGCGGTCGGCGCGGGCGTCGGCGGCCGGCAGGGACTTGCCGGTCGGCCGGAGGATGTACAGGTCGGCGCGCGAACCGATCGCCTCCGCTCCGAAGTAGCGGTTGAAGTCCGGGTAGACGGCCTCGTTCACCAGGTTCAGGTCCTGCAACGACTGCTGGACCTTCAACGCGAGCATCGGGGTGCGGTCGCTCGCGCCGTAGGCGAGCAGCACCCGGCCTCGCCCCTGGTCCCGCAACCCCTGGACCGCCCGCGCCACGAACAGCCCGACGCCCTCCGGCGTGTACGGAGGGTCGGTCACCGCCAGGTCCGCGTACGCGACGGCCGAGGCGGGCAGCCCCAGCCTCAGGTCCGCCCACCGGGTGCGCACGTCCAGGCCCAGTTCGGCGGCGCACTCGTCGATGTAGGCCAGGATCCGCTCGTCGACGTCCACGACGGTGGTCTGCACACCTGGGTGGACGAGCCCGACCGCCAGCGAGGTGAGGTCGTGGTCCCCCACGCACAGCAGCCGCGTGCCCGGCAGCCAGAACCGGGCCGCGAGGAGCAGGGCCCGCCGCACCACCGTCTCCGGCGTCGCCGATACATGGTCGAGCACGTGCCGCGCCCCCGGCGCCCGCTCGATCAGCCCGGCCATCCGCTCCACCACGGCGGCGTACTCGGGCAGCAGGTGCCCCACCGGGTCGGCCGGTTCGAGCGGGCGGTACCCGGTGCTCAGCAGGTCGACGATCTCGCCGCCCTGCTCCGGGGTGAGGCGGAACCGGTCGCCGGCACGCTCCAGCGAGAGCCCGGCGAGCAGCGACTCCACCGAGCGCCGCGGGGCGCCCGTCTCCCGGACCAGCTCGCCGAGCGTCCGCCATCGCCGGTCCGCCAGGAGGCCCAGCGCGGTATGGACACGCCGGGGGTCCATGTCCGCCGCGACCGGTGGACCGTTCGGCGTTTCCCCATCAGCCACCCGCGAATGCTATCGGCGCCCGCCTCCGCACCGCCGACCAGGCCGCGCCGCTCGCCGCGCGGAGGGGCGGGGAACCATCCGGCGGTCCCCCGCGCCGCGCGTCTCAGCCCCAGCGCGTTCCGGCGGGCACCCGGAAGGCGGTGTTGATCCGGTTGAAGAAGTTGGTGATCGCCACCATCAGGACCAGGGCCCCGAGCTGCCGCTCGTCGTAGTGCTCGGCGGCCTCGGCCCAGATCTCGTCGGTGACCGCGCCGGGCCGGTCGGCGAGCCGGGTCATGGCCTCGGTGAGCGCCAGCGCCGCCCGTTCGGCGTCGTCGAAGCGCGGGTCCTCGTACCAGGCGGCCAGCGTGAGCAGCTTCTCGGTGCTGACGCCGGCCTCGGCCGCGCTCGTGGCTCCGGCGTCGGTGCAGGCGCTGCATCCGTTGATCTGGCTGGCCCGCAGGTGGACCAGCTCCAGCACCTCCCGGGGGACGCCGCCGCCGTACACCGCCTTGAAGATCTCCTGGACGCCCGCGCCGATGTCGGGCCCGCTCGAAGAACCGTGGATCCGTGGTGCCATCTCTTCCTCCCGCAGTCGATGTGGACGGCACCACGACGCACCGGGCCGGGGAGAAGTAACGTCGGCCCCGGCGTTACCTTCTCGACTCGTGCCGCGTCCTGGTGGAGGAACCACGACACGCAGCCCGGGAGCACCGTGACCCGACAGGACAAGCTGGCCGCCGACTTCGAGGCGCACCGCCCCTACCTGCACGCGATCGCGTTCCGGGTGCTCGGCCAGCACGCGGACGCCGACGACGCGGTGCAGGAGGCGTGGCTGCGGCTGGCCCGTACCGGCGGCGACGGCATCGAGGAGCTGCGCGGCTGGCTCACCACGGTGACCGGACGGATCTGCCTCGACATCCTGCGCCGGCGCGGAGTCCGCGGCGAGCAGCCACTGGAGCCTGAGCTCTGGACCGCCTTGGGCGACCTCGGCCCCGACCCCGAGGCGGAGGCCGTGCTCGCCGACTCGGTCGGCCTCGCCCTGTACGTCGTCATGGACGCTCTCACTCCGGCGGAGCGGGTCTCGTTCGTGCTGCACGACGTCTTCGAGATGCCGTTCGACGCGGTCGCGGCCGTCCTCGGCCGGAGCACCGCCGCCGCCAAGATGCTCGCCAGCAGGGCCCGGGGACGGATCCGGCTCGGCGCGCCCACCGCCGACGCCCACTCGGCGGCACGCGGGGTCGTCGACGCCTTCCTGGCGGCCGCCGGCCGGGGCGACCTCGCGGGCCTCCTCACCCTCCTCGCGCCTGAGGTCGAGCTGCACAGGGGCCCGAACGTCGTCCGGGGCGCGGACGAGGTCGCCGCCCAGGCCACCGTCGGGGCCCGCCGGGACGCGAAGGGCCACCCGGCACTGGTCGACGGCGTCCCCGGCGTTCTCATCACCATGGGCGGCCGCCCGTTCCTCCTGATGGCCTTCACCGTCGAGGACGGCCGAATCACCACGATCCGGACGCTCTCCGACCCGAAGCGGCTGGCCCAGATCGTCCCCTCCTGGGTCACCTGACACGCCGGGTCCGCACGCCTTGAGCGCCCCTTTCGACGGGGGCGCTCTGGGTGGCCGGGCGTCAGTGGGCGGGGGTGTCCGGCTGGGGTGGGGTGCGGATCAGGAGGGTCACCAGGACGGCCACGGTGGCCAGGGCGAGGGCCGAGACGGTCGCCGCGGTGGTGTAGCCGTGGACGAGGGCGCTCACCCGGGAGGCGGCCGGGCCGTGCTCGCGCAGGTAGCCGGCCGTCGCGCCGATCGCGACGGTGTTGACGACGGCGGTTCCGACCGACCCGCCCATCTGGGACGCGGCGTTGACGACGGCGGCGGCGACCCCGGCCTCGCGCGGGGAGACGCCGGCGGTCGCCAGCGAGAAGGCCGGCGGGAACACGGCGCCCATACCGATCCCGAGCAGGATCTCGACGGGGACGACCGAGGCGGCGTAGCCGCTGCCCGGATCGAGCCGGGTCAGGACGGCCAGGCCGGCCGCGGCGATGAGCAGGCCGCCGCCGATCAGCAGGCGGGCGGGCACGCGCCGGGTGAGCAGGGCGCCGACCAGGTACCCGCTGACCGAGTTGGCGAAGGCGAGCGGCAGGAACGCCAGGCCCGTGCGCATCGGGGAGAAGTGCGCGACCACCTGCAGGTAGTAGGTGAGCGTCAGGAAGATCCCGAAGGCGCCGACGACCGCGGTGGCCACGGCGAGGTAGGCGCCTGCCCGGCCGCGGTCCGCGAGGATGCGCAGCGGCAGCAGCGGTGCGTCGTGCCTGGCCTGGCGCGCGATGAACAGCGCGAGCGCCAGGGCGCCGGTCGCGAGCGGCGCGGTGGTCTGCCACGCGTCCCAGCCGTGCGGGGCGGCCTGCCCGGCGCCGTACACGACGGCCGCCAGGCCGCCGGTGACGAGGACGGCGGAGATCCAGTCGACGCGCGCCCCGGGGAAGCTCGGCGGGGCCGGAAGGACGATGCGTCCCGCCACGGACGCGGCCGCGGCGATCGCCACGTTGACGTAGAGGCACCAGCGCCAGTCGGCGTACTGGGTCAGCGCGCCGCCGAGCAGCAGCCCGACGGCCGCGCCGCTGCTCGCCACGGCGCCGTACACGCCGAACGCCTTCGCGCGCTCCTTCGGTTCGGTGAACGTCACGGCCAGCAGGGACAGGGCGGTGGGCGCGAGCAGCGCGGCGAACGCCCCCTGCAGGGCGCGCCCGACCACGAGGACGCCGAAGCCGGGCGCGGCGCCGGCGATCATCGAGGCGACCGCGAACCCGGCCAGCCCGGCCAGGAAGCTGCGGCGCCGCCCGACCAGATCGGCGATCCGGCCGCCGAGCAGGAGCAGCCCGGCGAAGGACAGGGTGTAGGCGGTGATCACCCACTGCCGGTCGGTGTCGCCGAAGCCGAGCGCGTGCTGGGCCGTGGGCAGCGCGATGTTCACGATCGTGGCGTCGAGCGCGATCATCAGCTGCGCGACGGCGATGACGACCAGCGCGGCCCAGCGGCGGTTCGGGACGCCCGCGGACGGGCCGGACGCGGTGCGCGACGTGATGGCGGTCATGGAACCCACCTCCCTTTAAGTGAAGGGTTCTCCTCCAGATATTAACTGGAGGTTTCTCCTCCGTCTAGAGGTGGAGCGGGATCGCGTACGGCCTTGGAGAGGGAGGGACTCAGAGCACCTCGGGATCGCCCACCGGGGCGCTGAGCTGCGAGTTTGATCGCGGGAAGCTTGCCATCCCTTGGTGATTTCTGTAGGTTTGCCGCTCCAAGACGCTCTCCAGGCGTTTTGTCCCACTTACGTGGGCGGGGTGCCCTCCCCGCGGAACAAGGCCCCGAGACGGTCCATCGATCGGGCCTCACATCGTCAGCGCCGCTTCTCCCTCAGCGGCACCCGCCGAGTCCGCCGTCGCGCGGAGCCGGGGACCCACCTCGCACCGGGGTGAATCGGCCTGCCCAGGCCGTAGGGCGACTTCCACGCCCGAACCCGTCAGCTAACCCGGTAGGCGGCACTTGGAAGCAAGGAGCCCCCTTGAAAGGCAAGCACAGCAAGCAGTCGCGCCGTCTAAGGCTCGCCCCCTGGGCCATCGGCACGATGACGGGTCTCGCCACCTTCGGCGTGACGGCGGCCCTGCCGACGACCTTGCAGCACGCGACCATCGAGACGGCCGCCGCAGCCCAGACCGTCCCCCAGCAGCAGACCGCGCAGCTGCTGGCCGAGCGGCGGACGCAGGTCGGAGAGCGGAGGCAGGCCCGGGCCGCGGCCCAGTTCCAGAAGGAGTTCAAGGCGCCGGCGAAGGCCGAGGCGACGAAGAGCCGGTCCTCGACGAAGGTCGAGGCGAAGCCGGTCTCCGCGAAGAAGCAGGCCGTTCCCCAGCAGCAGGCGGCCGATCCCAAGGCGGCCAAGCGGGCCCTGGTCATCAAGCGGGCCAAGAGCTGGCACCCGCACACCGCCCAGCGGGTCCCCTACAGCCAGACCGGGTCGCACAACGGCTACCGCACCGACTGCTCGGGCTACGTCTCCATGGCGCTGGGGCTGCCCAAGCCCGGGCCCAACACCGTCGGCCTGACCTCGTCGCGATACACCCAGCGCATCAAGATGTCCCAGCTGAAGAAGGGCGACCTCGTCATGGACGCCCTCGGCAGCAACACCACCCGGCACGTCGTCATCTTCGAGAAGTGGGCGAACAAGCAGCACACCTCGTACTGGGCGTACGAGCAGCGCGGGCGGTACGGCACCGACCACCGGACGCTCACCTACGGGCTGTCCTCTGGCGACGAGTACAAGGCGTACCGGCCGACGTCCCTCAAGTAGGCGGCGGCTCAAGAGAAGCGCCCGGCATCGGCGGATCGCCGGTGCCGGGCGGAGCGGGTTGTAGAGCGGTCACAGGTCAGACCGAGCGGACGGCCCGCATGGACTCCTTCAGGGAGCCGAGGGTCGCGAAGACGGCCGTGGGCTCGTAACCGCAGTGGGCCATGCAGTTGGCGCAGCGGGAGTCGCGGCCCCGCCCGTAGGAGTCCCAGTCGGTCTCGTCCAGGAGCTCCTGGTAGGTCTGGGCGTAGCCGTCCGACATCAGGTAGCAGGGCCGCTGCCAGCCGAAGAGCGAGTAGGACGGGATCGCCCAGGCCGTGCAGGGAAAATCGACCTTGCCCTCCAGGAAGTCCAGGAACAGGGGCGAGTGGTTGAAGCGCCACCGCTTGCGGTTGCCGTCCCCGAACGCCTTGCGGAACAGCTCCCGCGTCTCCTGGACGCCGAGGAAGTGGTCCTGGTCGGGAGCCTTGTCGTACGCGTAGCCGGGCGAGATCATCATCTCGTCGACCTCGAGGTCGTCGTTGAGGTAGTCGAGGACGTCGATGACGGTCTGCGGCGTGTCCGTGTTGAAGATCGTCGTGTTCGTGGTGACGCGGAACCCGCGCCGCTTGCACTCCCTGATGGCGGCCACCGCGTCGTCGAAGACGCCCTCCTTGCACACGGACTCGTCGTGGCGCTCGCGCAGCCCGTCGATGTGCACCGCCCACGCGAAGTAGGGCGACGGCGTGAACTTGTCGATCTTCCGCGGGATGAGCAGCGCGTTCGTGCACAGGAACACGAACTTCTTGCGCCGGACGAGCTCGTTCACCAGCTCGTCGATCTGCGGGTGCATGAGCGGCTCGCCGCCCGCGATGGAGACCATCGGCGCGCCGCACTCCTCGATGGCGGCGAGGGCCTGCTCGACCGGCATGCGCTTCTTCAGCACGTCGTGCGGGTGCTGGATCTTCCCGCAGCCGGCGCAGGCGAGGTTGCAGGCGAACAGGGGTTCCAGCTCGACGATGAGCGGGAACTTCTCCCGCCCGCGCAGCTTGTTGCGGAGGATGTAGCCCCCGATGCGAAGGCTCTGGCGGAGCGGCATGCTCATGGTGTCCGGACCTCCTTGGGCGGTGCGGGCCCGGTGGACTCCACCGGGTCGTGGGCGGGCCGCGTCATGTCGCGGCCCGCAGGTAGCGGCCGAGCGCGCTCACGGGGAACACCAGCCGGTACAGGTGGTAGTTGATGTAGAAGTCGCCGGGGAAGCCGGTGCCGGTGAACAGGTCCTCGTCCCAGTTCCCGTCCGGGCGCTGGTGGTCGACGAGCCACTGGACGCCCGCCTCCACGGCCGGGGAGCGCTCGCCCGCGGCGAGCAGCGCCAGCAGGGCCCAGGCCGTCTGGGAGGGGGTCGACTCGCCCCGCCCGATCCACGCCGGGTCGTCGTAGGAGCGCAGGTCCTCGCCCCAGCCGCCGTCGGCGTTCTGGTGGTCCTCCAGCCAGGCGACGGCGCGCCGGATCGCGGGCTTGCCGGGACGGACCCCCGCCGCGATGAGCGCGGGCACCACGCTGCCCGTCCCGTAGACGTGGTTCGCCCCCCAGCGCCCGAACCAGGAGCCGTCCTCCTCCTGCGCCCTGAGCAGCCACACGACGGCGCGCCTGACCGCGGGCGACTCCGCGAGGCCCTCCCCGGCCAGCGCCTCGACGACGTGGGCGGTGACGTCTGCGGACGGCGGGTCGATGACGGCGCCGAAGTCGCAGAACGGCAGCTTGGTGCAGAGCTCGCGGGTGTTGTCGGCGTCGAACGCGGCGAAGCCGCCGTCCCGCGACGCCATCCCGTCCAGCCAGCGGACGGCCCGCCTGACCGGCTCCTCCGCCTCCGGGAAGGACACCTTGCGCAGCGCCAGGATGGCCTCGGCGGTGTCGTCGGTGTCGGGGTAGACGTCGTTGTCGAACTCGAACGCCCACCCGCCCGGCGGGACGTCCGGCCGCTTCACCGCCCAGTCCCCCGGCCCGCGGACCTCCTCGCCGACGACCCATCCGGCGGCCTTCACCAGGGCGGGGTGGTCGGCGGCCACGCCCGCGTCGGCGAGCGCGTTCATGGCGAGCACCGTGTCCCAGACGGGCGACTGGCACGCCTCCAGGCGGCGGCCCTTGTCGTCGCGGATGATGAACCGTTCCAGCCCGTCCAGCCCGCGTTTGACGACCGGGTGGTCGAGGCCGTAGCCGAGCTCGTGCAGCGCCATGAGCGAGTACACCCACGGCGGCTGGATCCCGCCCCAGCAGCCGTCGGCCTCCTGCCTGGCGATGATCCAGTCGGCGGCCCGGCGCAGCGCCGCCCGGCGCAGCGGGCGCACCGGCCGCCTCTCGTACACGTGCAGGACGCGGTCGAGGGCGTTGAACGCCGCCCCCCAGCCCTTGGCCTCGTTCGCCGGCATCGCGCCGCACCGCAGCTCCGGCAGGTCGAACGGCAGCGCCCGGACGGGCCGCAGCGACCCGAGGACCGTCAGCGGGACGATCGTCTGCCGTGCCCAGCACGCCCAGTCGTAGACGTTCAGCGGGACGCGGCTCGGCAGGAACATCAGCTCGGGCGGCATGACCGGCAGGTCGTCCCAGGACCACTGGCCGAACAGCGCCAGCCAGATCCGGGTGAACACGCGGCTGCCCTCGACGCCGCCCGCCTCCCGCACGTACTCGGCGGCCTTGCGCATGTGCCCGGCGCCGACCGGGTCCCCGGCGAAGCGCAGCGCGACGTAGGCCTCGATCGTCGTGGACAGGTCGGCCGGGCCGCCGTGGAAGTTCGCCCAGGTGCCGTCCTCGCGCTGCTGGGAGCGGATCCAGCGCGCCGCGTCCTTGGTGTCGGCGTCGGAGCGGATGCCGAGGAACTGGCGGAGCAGCAGGTCCTCGGCGTCCATGGTGACGTTGGTCTCCAGTTCGGCCTTCCACCAGCCCTCGGGCGACTGCAGGCCGAGCAGGTGGTCGCGGGCGGCCTCGGCGGCGGCGGCCGCCGCGCCGGTGAGTCCGGACACGTCGGTGGTGGTCATTCGGTCCTTCCCTTCTGGCGCGGCGGGTCAGTGGTCCCGGGAGGTGACGAACAGCGCGATGTCGCGGAACTCGGCGGCCACGAGCCCGTCCATGCCCGAGTCGTCGAGGTGGCGCCCGGCGGCGGCGACGCGGCGGTCGGCCTCGGCCGCGGCCCAGTCCCGGCCGCCCGCCGCCTCCACGAGGCGGGCCATCTCCCGCAGGACGCCCTCGGACGGCGGCCCGGGTTCGGCGTACAGCGCGGCGAGCCGCTCGGACTCGGGGTGCCCGGAGTTCAGCGCGTACACCACCGGCAGCGACTTCTTGCGCGCCCGGAGGTCGGCCAGGACGGGCTTGCCGGTCGTCTCGGGACTGCCCCAGATGCCGAGCAGGTCGTCCACGAGCTGGAACGCGAGGCCCATCTCGGTACCGAACCCGGTCAGGTGCGTCACGAGGCGGGTGGGGCCCTCGGCGAGCATCGCCCCGATCGAGCAGGCGCAGGCGAGCAGCGCGCCCGTCTTGTCCCCCGCCATGGTCAGGCACTCGTCGAGCGCCACGTCGTCGCGCTGCTCGAACCCGATGTCGAGCGCCTGGCCCGCGATGAGCCGCTGAGTGGCGGCGGTCAGCGCGCGCGCCGCCCAGTGGGCGCCTCGCGTCTGCTGGTCGAGGAGCAGGTTCTCCGACAGCGCCAGGAGCGCGTCCCCGCCGAGGATGGCGGCGGACGGGCCGAACACCGTCCACGCGGCGGGCCGGTGCCGGCGGGTCCGGTCGCCGTCCATGATGTCGTCGTGCAGCAGCGAGAACGCGTGCACGAACTCGACGGCGACGGCGCCGGGCAGCGCCGTCTCGTGGGGCGCCCCCGCGGCCCGCGCGGACAGCAGCGCCAGCGCGGGACGCAGCGCCTTGCCGCCCGCGGCGGCGGGCTCGCCGTTCTCGTCGGTCCAGCCGAGGTGGTAGGCGACGACGCGGCGGGTCCACGGGTCGAGGCGCTCCGCGCAGGCGCGCATGGCCTGGTCGACCAGGGCGCGGCCGTCGGTGATCGAGGCCGGGACGGTGGTCATCGGCCGCTCCCCCCGTCCTGGCGGTGCTCGTTCCGGACGGTCGGTCTCAGGTGGCGGCGGACGAGACGGGCCGCGGTCAGACCGCTGCGCACGGCTCCCTCCATCGTGTCGGGCCAGCCCGTGTCGGTCCACGCGCCGGCGAGGAACAGCCACGGCAGCCGGGTGGCGGACGCGGGACGCAGCGCGTCGCTGCCGGGGCTCTGGCGGAACGTCGCGTGCCGCTCCCGCGTCACGAAGAAGTCGGTGACGCGAGCGCGGCGGGCGGCCGGAAGCAGCCGCCTCAGCTCGGCGAGGTACACCGAGCGCAGTTCGGCGGTGGGCGTGTCGATCCAGCGGTCGGCCGCCGAGACCGACACCGCCAGGTACTGGCCGCCGCCCGTCAGGCCGCTGACCGCGGTGCGGTCGAACACCCACTGCACGGGCGAGCCGACCGCGGCGGCGAACGGCAGGTCGGCGCCGTCGACCCGCAGGACGGGCCGGTCGTAGACGACGTGGACGTTGACGATCGGGCTGGAGCCGAGCCCGGCCCAGCGCGCCCGGTCGGGGGCCGCCTCCTCGGGGACGAGCCCGGCCGCCGCCCGGTGGGGCACGGCGAGGACGACGGCGTCGGCGCCGACCGGCGAGCCGTCCACCACGAGCCTCGGCCCGGCGTCGATCGCCGTCACCTTCGCGTTGAGGTGGATCCGGCCGCCGTTCCGCTCGATCTCGGCCGCCGGGAGCGTGCCGTGCAGGTCGCCGAGCGGGACGGCGGGCACGCCGATGTCGGCGGCGTCCGCGCGGCCGAGCAGCGCGGTCTGGCACACGAACGCGGCGGGGCCGAGCGCGGCCCCGTCCAGGCGGACGTTGAGCGCGGCCGTGACGAACAGCTCCCAGAGCGCCGCGCGCGCCCAGGGCCCCTGCCCGTGCTCGGCGAGCCATGTGCCCATGCTGATCCGGTCGAGCGACGGGTCTGCCGGGTCGACGCGGTCGAGCGCCAGCGACGCGCCGACCGCCCGCAGCCGGTCGGGCGGGGAGAGCAGCCGGTACCCGGCGAGCGCCGGCAGCAGGTGCAGCGGGCCGGGGGCCTTCGCACGGCGGAGCCGTCCGCCCGGGCCGTCCGGGGTCAGGACGCGGACGTCGAAGCGGTCCTGGACGCGGACGCGGTCCAGCGCGTCCAGCCGGGCGAGCAGCCCCTGGTACGCCGAGCAGCATTTCAGGAAGATGTGCTGGCCGTTGTCGACGGTCAGGCCGTCCCGCGTGAAGGAGTGGGTGGCGCCGCCGAGCCGGGGCCGCGCCTCGTAGACCGTCGGGCGCAGCCCCGCCTCCTGGAGCGCCAGCGCGGCGGTGAGCCCGGCGAGCCCGCCGCCGACGATCGCGACCTCCGCCGGGCCGCCGTCGCGGGCGCTCACCGGTGGATCCCGGCCATCGCCATGGCGGACACGGTCGCCTTCTCCCACGCCGGCAGGGACGTCCGCGTCTCCAGGGCGGTCAGCGGGTCGGCCGTGATGCGGCGCAGCAGGTGCCGGTAGATGCCCGCCATCGCGCCCGCGCACGCGGCGCTGCGCCGGTCGAGCATGGGCAGCAGCTTCAGGCCGTCGGCGTACCACCGCTCCGCCCGCTCCGCCTGGAAGCGGACGAGGCTCGCCAGTCGGTCGGGGTCGTCGGTCGCCCGGCCCGCCTCGTCGCGCTCCAGGGTGCATCCGAACCGGGCGAGGTCCTTCGCGGGCAGGTAGACGCGGCCGTTCGTCCGGTCCTCCCGGACGTCGCGGAGGATGTTCGTGAGCTGCAGCGCGACGCCGAGCGCGTCGGCGCGCGGCACGGCCGTGGCCGGGTCGTCGGTCCCGAAGACGCCGAGCGACAGGCGGCCGACGGAGCCGGCCACGCAGCGGCAGTACCAGAGGAGGTCGTCGAAGGTGTCGTAGGTCCCGCCGCGCACGTCGGCCTCGCAGCCGTCGATGAGCTCGCCGAACGCGTCGAGCGGGATCGGGTGGCGGCGGGCCGCGTCGGCTAAGGCGACCAGCACCGGGTCGGAAGGGTGGGCGCCGGGGTCGGCGATCCGGGCGCGCTCGCCGGCGAGCGCGGCGAGCCGGTCCGCGACGGGCGCGCCGTGGTCGTCGCCGATGTCGTCGACCCGCCGGGCGAACGCGTACACGGCGCTGAGGGCCCGCCTCTTGGGGGCGGGAAGCAGCCGGATCCCGTACGAGAAGTTGCGCGCCTGGGAGCGGACGACGCTCTCGCAGTGCCGGTAGGCGGTGGATGCGTCCATCTAAGCTGCCCTTCTCCTTCCCATGGTCCGCGACCACTCGGCGAGCAGCCGCGCCTTCCTCGGCCGCGGCGGGCCCGCGAGGACGTCGTAGGCGGCGCGCTCCAGCGCGTCGAGGGCGGCGAGGCCGCCCGCGACGTACCCGGCGACCGCGACCCGCGCGAACCCCTGGAGCCCGCAGGTGAGGGCGGCGCCCTCCGCCAGCATCCGCCGCGCCCGCCCCGCCTGGAGCGCCACGACCCCGCGCAGCCGGGTCGGGGTCGCCGCGGCGGTGAGGTCGTCCTCGGTGCAGCCGAAGCGCCGCAGGTCGTCCGCGGGCAGGTAGACGCGGCCGTTGCGGTGGTCCTCGGCGACGTCCTGGCAGTGCTCGACGATCTGCAGGGCGGTGCACACCTTGTCCGACAGCCGGATCCGGTCCGGCGTGGCGGCGCCGAAGACGTGCAGGACGATGTGCCCGACGGGGTCGGCGGAGAGCGCGCAGTAGCCGAGGAGGTCGTCGAACGTCGCGTACCGGGTGACGGCCTGGTCCTGGCGGTTCGCCCGGATCAGGCGGCGGAACGGCTCGGCGGGGATGCGGCGGGCGACGATCGTCTCGGCCAGGTCGCGCAGCACGGGCAGTTCCGGCCGCTCGCCCGCGTAGACGCGGTCGAGGTCGCGCTCGACCAGGTCGAGGAGGTCCGCCCGCTCGCCCGGCGGCGCCTCGTCCCCGATGTCGTCGACGAGCCGGGCGTACCCGTACACGTTCAGCAGGTGGGCGCGGTGGCGGGCGGGGAGCAGCCGCGAGGCGACGGGGAAGTTCTCCCCGGCCTGCAGTTCGGTCCTCGCCCGGCGTTCCTCGGTGGCGTTCCGCAGACGCTCGCTGACGGACATGGTGTTCCCCCTGGGGCGGTGGCGGCGCGGGGGCGCTTATCGATGCCCGTTAACCGGGTGATCGACCGGTAAACCTGGCATCGTCGGGGCCCATGGTGCGTACGTCCCCGATCGACAGCGCGAAGCCTCCCGAATTTCCGTCGTTCATGAATATAGGCCGGAAGTGGTCAGGCGGGAATATGGGTTCGGGCGTCCGGGCGATCACCGCCCGTCGTCCCGCATTCACCGGAGAATGGCGGCGGCTCCGCGGGACGGGCGCCGCGGGACGGGCGGAACGGGCGGCGGGAGGCTCAGTAGGTGGCGAGTATTCGGGCGAGGACGCGAGGCGTGTGCTCGGGTGGCGAGGCCTCGGTGACCAGTGTGTTGAACAGGTGCCAGTGGTGCTCGATCTCGGCGCGCCGCGTCGGGTAGACGGCATTGTCGGGACGCTCCAGATAGACCATGTCCTGCAGCCCCTGCTGCGGGAACCGGACGAGGGTGAGCGACCCGTCTCCGGCGACCTGGCCGGAAATGCCGAGGGGCGCGATCTGGATGGTGACGTTCGGCCGCCTGCACAGCTCGACGATGTGCAGGATCTGCCCGCGCATCGTCTCGGGCGCGACGGTGGGACGCCAGAGCGCCCCCTCGTCCAGCACGACCCAGAGGTTGAGCGGGCGCGGCCGGCGGCGCAGGACGCGCTGGCGCCGCATCCGGAACTCGACGCGCCGCTCGATCTCGGCCTCCGACCCGGACCCGGTGCGGGAGGCGACGAGTTCGCGGACGTAGTCCTCCGTCTGGAGCAGTCCGGGAACGAACCGGGCCTCGAACGTCCGGACCAGCTTGGCCGCCTGCTCGGCGCTGAGGTAGTCGCGGACCCAGCGCGGCACGATGTCGCCGTCGGCGTGCCACCAGGGCGGCGCGTCGGTCTGCTCGGCGAGGGCGAGCAGGGTGGCGCGCTCGCCGGGGTCGGCGCCGTAGCGGTCGAGCAGCCGGGCGACGTCGCCGGCCCTGGCGCGCGAGCGGCCCAGCTCCAGTCTGGTGATCTTCGACTCGGAGCCGTAGATCGCCAGGCCCGCCTTCCGGCGGGAGAGCCGGGCGGCCTCCCGCAGCTCGCGGAGCCGCCGGCCGAGCAGCATGCGCGGGACGAGCGGGTCGCCCTGCGCGGAGACCGTGCTCACCGGAGCGTTGCGGGTGCGGGCCGACCGCGGCTTCCTGCTGCCGGTGATCGTGGCGGAGGCCAAGGGGGGACTCCTCATCGGAAGACGGCGTGGACGACCGCTCCGACTATAGTTCACGCTGTGCGTCGGAGATAGGACCGTATGTTACGTAGCGTCTCGGACATATAGCCCAGTCCCGGGAGGCGACCCCCGGCACGGCGCCTCAGGGTTTGCGGGCCACCCCGCATCTGGTCGGCAGGTTCTCGCCGCCGATCGGCCCCACCTCGGGGCGCCATGCGCCGCTCGTCACCAGGCCCGGCTCCTCCAGTTCCAGCCCGTCGAAGTAGCCGCGGATGAACTCGGGGCCGCGCAGCCGGAACGGGACGGCGCCGGTCTCGTCGTAGGCGCGCTGCGCCGCGTTGAACGCCTCGTTCTCGTCGGTGGAGTCGTGCAGGATGAGGTAGCTGCCGGAGGGCAGCGGGTCCATCAGCCCGCGGACGACGTCGTACGCCTCGTCCGGGTCGACGATGTGCCCCAGCACGCCGATGATCATCAGCCCGACCGGCCGGGACAGGTCCAGCAGTTCCGACGCCCGGTCCATGATCGTCTTCGGGTCGTGCAGGTCGCAGTCGATGTAGGCGGTGCTGCCCTCGTTCATCAGAGCGCGGGCGTGCGCGAGGACGAGCGGGTCGTTGTCGACGTAGACGACCTTGGCGTCGGGAGCGGCGCGCCGGGCCATCTCGTGGGTGTTGTCGACGGTGGGCAGGCCGGTGCCGCAGTCCATGAACTGGCGGATCCCGCGCTCGCGGGCCAGGAACCGGATCGCCCGGTCCATGAAGTAGCGGCCCGCGCGGGCGATCTCCACGATGCCCGGGTACAGCCCGACGTAGTGGTCTCCGGCGAGCCTGTCCACCTCGTAGTTGTCGGTCCCGCCGAGCCAGTAGTTCCAGATCCGCGCCGACTGCGGAACGCCAGTATTGATCTTGGAGTCCGATCCCTTCCCCGGGCCGGGCGTGGCATCCGTCATCGGTTCTCCTTCGTGGACAGCCCGGCCGTCAGGCCAGGGGAAACGGACTTTTGCGGAGCATGTCGGGGATGCCTGGGCGTTTCGGCGGCGGCCGGGTCGGCTCGTGCCGAGACTGTTAGAACGTGGGGTATGGCGCGGCAGGTCAGGCGGGCGTTCAAGTACCGCTTCTACCCCACCGGCGAGCAGGCGGCTGAGCTGTCGCGCACGTTCGGCTGTGTGCGGCTGGTGTACAACAAGGCGCTGGAGGAACGCACCCGAGCCTGGTACGACGAGCAGCGCCGCATCTCCTACGCGCAGTCCTCGGCGGCGCTGACGCGGTGGAAGAAGACTCCGGAGCTGGCGTTCCTGGCGGAGGTGTCGTGCGTGCCGTTGCAGCAGGTGCTGCGGCATCTGCAGACGGCGTTCGCCAACTTCTTCGCCAAGCGCGCCGCCTACCCGCGGTTCAAGTCGCGCAAGCGGTCGCGTGCGTCGGCCGAGTACACCCGCAGCGCCTTCACCTGGCGCGACGGGCGTCTGACGCTGGCGAAGATGGCGGCGCCGCTGGACATCCGCTGGTCGCGTCCGCTGCCCGAGGGCGCGGTGCCGAGCACGGTGACGGTGTCGCGCGACAGCGCGGGCCGCTGGTTCGTCTCGATCCTGTGCCAGGACACCATCACCGCGGCCCCGGCCACGGAGCACGCGGTCGGGATCGACGCCGGGATCACCACGCTGGTGGCGCTGTCGTCCGGGGAGAAGATCGCCAATCCCCGCCACGAGCGGCGTGACCGCGCCCGTCTGGCCAAGGCGCAGCGGGAGTTGGCCCGCAAAACCCCGGGTTCGGCGAACCGGGACAAGGCCCGCCGGAAGGTGGCCCGCGTGCACGCGCGGATCGCCGACCGGCGACGCGACTTCCTGCACAAGGTGTCGACCCGTCTCGTCCGTGAGAACCAAACGGTCGTGATCGAGGACCTCACCGTCGGCAACCTGCTCAAGAACCGCACGCTCGCCCGCGCGATCACCGACGCCGCGTGGCGGGAACTGCGCTCCATGCTGGAGTACAAGTGCGCCTGGTACGGCCGCGACCTCGTGGTGGTCGACCGCTGGTTCCCCTCCTCCAAGCTGTGCGGAACCTGCGGAACCGTCCGCGAGACTCTTCCGCTGGAAGTCCGCGAGTGGACGTGCGAGTGCGGTGCGGTGCATGACCGCGATGTGAACGCGGCGCGCAACATCCTGGCCGCCGGGCTGGCGGTGACCGCCTGTGGAGACGGTGTAAGACCTCAACGGGACACCTCCCGGACGGGGCACTCGTCGGCGAAGCAGGAAACCCAGCGGGCGACCGCTGGAATCCCCCGCCTTCAGGCGGGCGAGGAAGCCAAGGTCTGACGCTCCTTCCAGCAGGTACGGGGCACCTCTCGCGGCAAACTTAGACCCCGGGCCCCGAGAACTGCCAGAAAAGCGGAATTCGGACCTGTCCCCCCATCAATTCGGGACGATGACGAATACGCAGGGTGATCTCGACACCGAAATGTACGTTGACTCGTGTGCCCTATGTGACGCCTGCGGGCGCGGAAACCGGCCGGGGACGCGCGTCGGCCGTCCGGCCGAAATGATCACTAACGGAGCGGATATGGATCGGTGTCCGCGACGCCATGGCGATCACACCGGGAGTCCAGGCGATCACCTTTTACCTTTCCTGATATTTTGCCAAATCAAACGTCACTCATTACCCGCAGGCCGAGTCGTCGCCACGGCCTTCGTCCCGGACGAATCCGAACAAGATTCACGACTAGCCATTTATCCCTTATTGCGTCATTTCAGGCGTTTCTTCCGTTCGCCGTACCAACGCCCACCCGGGGATCGGGCGGTCAGCGGCCCGCCCAGACGGCGATCGCGAGCGCCACCCGGTCGTCGAACCGCATCGGGTCGCGGCCGGTGAGCGACTCGATCCGCGCCAGCCGGTGGCGGAGGGTGTTCGGGTGCAGGAACAGCGCGCGCGACGTCGCGCCGACCGCGCCGCCCATGTCCAGGAAGGTGCGCAGCGTCTCGGTGAGGCGGGTGCCGTGCGCGGCGTCGTAGTCGCTCAGCGGCCGGGCGATCTGCTCCAGGAACGGGGCCAGCTGCTCCTGGTCGAGCCGGTCGAGGAGGGCCTGGAAGGTGGCGAGTTCGGAGGCGTACACGACCCCGCCGGTGCGGCGCGCGGAGTCGAGCGCGGTGAGGCTCTCGGCGAGCGAGAGCGGCAGGTGCTCCAGCGGGCCGGCGCTGCCGACGCCCGCGGGCTCGGTCCAGGCGTGGGCGTCGTTGGTGACGAGCAGGGCCGTGTCGTCGTCCAGGCCGAGGACGCCGGGCAGCTCCTCCTCGACCGAGCCGTCCATCGCGATCACGAGCAGGGAGGCGGGGTCGAGCCCGGCGTCGTCGATCCGGGGGCGCAGCGCCTCGGCGGACGCGAGGCCGTCGCGCACCATTCGCAGCAGCCGCCCGGTCTCCTCCCGCTCGTGCCGCTCGTCGCCGGCGGACGCGAGCCGCTCGGCGAACCACTCGGTGAAGCCGAGGAACGGGACGTCCTGCGGCACCTCCAGCAGCGGGAGTCCGACGCGGTCGCAGGCCAGGCTCAGCTCGTCGGGCACGGTGTCGGTCATGTCCCCGACGCCGTAGCCGATCGCGCTCCCCCGGCCGGACTTGACCGAGTCGACGAACGCGGCGCACGCGCCCGGGTCCCGCAGCGCCGCGCCGACCGTCAGGACGACCTCGTGCCCCCGCAGGTAGGGGCCGGGGTCGAGCAGCTCGGTGGAGTGCGCCCAGCGGACCGGGCGGTCGAGCCCGTCCTCCCCCGCGACCAGGCGCAGCCTGAAGCGCGGCACCTCGAGGAGCTGCCGGACGGTGAGGTGCGGCGGCGCGGAATCGCTGGTCACAGCCTCACCCTCTCATTCCGGCCCGGCGCCGTCCCGTGCCCGTGACCGTCTTTTGGGCAAGTGCACGAAAGGTCGGGCGCGGCGCGGTGGGTTCGGCCAAGAAATCGCCATGAGGCTTGTCACCAGCGCTTATGCCGGGTTTGCCTGGTGCTTTCGGGGCATCGGGAGGTGATCTCATGGACGGGCGGGTCGCGCTCGTCGCCGGGGCGGCCGGCGGCATCGGCTCCGCGCTGGTGCGCGAGCTGGCGGGGCGCGGCTGGCGGACGGCGGGGCTGGACCTTCGCCGGGCCTCGGACGCCGACCACTCGGTGAGCGTGGACGTGGCGGAGCCCGCGCAGGTGCGCGCGGCGGTCCGGCGGATCGAGCGGGAGCTCGGCCCGGTCGAGGCGGCCGTGTGCGCGGCCGGGCACCACGCGATCGTCCCGATGTCCGACATCGCCTGGCCCGACTGGCGGCGGATGCTGCGGGTACACCTCGGCGGCGTGGTCAACGTGTGCGCGGCCGTCGCGCCGGGGATGGCCGAGCGCGGCCGGGGCAGCCTGGTGCCGATCGTCTCCCACCTCGGCGTCGGCGGCGCGAACGCCGAGGCGCACTTCGCGGCGGCCACCGGCGCGGTGATCGGGTTCGTCCGGTCGCTGGCGGCGGAGCTGGGGCCCTCCGGGGTGCGGGTCAACGCGGTGGCGCCCGGCCCGACCGACACGCCGATGCTGCCGTCCGACTCGCCCTGGCGCCGGCCGTCCTACCTGCAGGCCCTGCCGGCCGGGCGGCTCACGTCCCCGGAGGAGGTCGCGCTCGCCGCCGCCTACCTCATCGAGGACGGCACGTTCTGCGCCGGCGAGATCGTCTCCCCGAACGCCGGGACGGTGCTCTGATGACGATCGCGCTGATCACCGGGGCGGCCGGCGGGCTCGGCACGGCCGTGGCGCGCCGGCTCTCGGCCGACGGGCGCCTGGTCGCCCTCAACGACCGTCCCGGCCGGGACGTGGCCGGGCTCGCCGCCGAGCTGGGCGGCGTCGCCGTGCCGGCGGACGTCTCCGACCCGGCGGCGGTGACCGCGATGGTGGCGGAGGTCGAGCGCCGGACGGGCGGGCAGATCGGGCTCCTGGTCACCTGCGCCGGCCGGCTGGAGACGGCCCCGTTCACCGCGGAGCCGGAGGACCTCGCCGACTGGTGGCGGGCGGTCGACGTCGACCTCGGCGGGACGTTCGCGTGCGCGCAGGCCGTCATGCCGGGCATGGTCGAGCGCGGCGGCGGCCGGATGGTCTTCGTCGCGTCCGAGTGGGGGGTGATCGGGTGGCCGCGGGCGAGTTCCGACTCGGCGTCCAAAGGAGGGACCATCGCGCTCGCCAAGTCGCTCGGCCGCGAGTTGGCCCCGCTCGGCATCGCGGTGAACGCGATCGCGCCGAGCTCGATCGACACGCCGCGGCTGGAGGTGGACGCCGCGGCGGCCGGGGTGACGGTCGGGGAGTTCCGCGCCCGGTGCGTCGCGCGGACGCCGCTCGGCCGGGTCGCCTCGCCCGAGGAGGTCGCCGCGGCGGTCGCGTTCCTGGCCGACGAGCGGCTTCCGACGCTCGTCGGCCAGATCCTGCAGGTCAACGGCGGCACCACCCGGGCCCGCGCCTGACGGCCCTCCTACTCGCGGGCGGCGACGGCGTCCGCGGGGCGGGCGGTCATGGCGAGGCGCGCGGCCGGGAAGGTCGCGGCCCCGGCGAGCAGGAGCCCGAAGGCGAGGACGCCGAGGTGGCCGATGGGCGGGACGTACGGGGGGCCGCCCGTCATGCCAGCGGCGAACGCGGTGAGGGTGCCGAGGGCGATCGCGGTGCCGAGGGCGGCGGCGATCGCGGCGACCGCCAGCGTCTCCCATCCGAGCATCGCCATGATCTGGCGCCGGGTCGTCCCGACCAGGCGCAGCAGCGCGAACTCGCGGGACCGGCCGGCGGTGGACATCGCGAGGGTGTTCACCACGGCGATCGCCGTGAACGCGATGATGAGCCCCATCGCGACGTAGGCGACCTCCGCGTCGGCGGCCGACCTGGCCTCGGCGAGCGTGCCCGCGGACACGACCGGGAGGCCGCGCGGGGGGCTGCCCGCGATCAGCAGGGTGCCGCGGGGGTCGTCGACGTGGGCGGCCAGCAGATCGCGGGAGACGGTCAGGTCGCCGAACCCGAGGCCGCGTCCGTAGACCGCGACCACGGTGGGCGCGAACGGCGTGCCGTCGCCGAGCGTGAGCGGCAGCCGGTCCCCGGGCCCGACGCCGAGGCGCCGGGCGGCGGTGGCGCTGACCGCGACGGCGGAGGCGTCCAGGCGGTCGAGCGACCCGGACCGGACGTCCAGGTCCAGGGTGCGGTCCAGGCCGTCCGGCGTGACGCCCTGGACGGCGTAGTTCTCCAGGCCGACCCGGACGGTGCTGTGCAGCACCTCGGTCACGGCGGTCACGCCGGGCGTCCGGCGGAGCTCCTCGGCGGTGCCGTGCGGGACCCTGGGACCGGCGACGTGCGCGGCGAGGGTGCCCTCGCGCGCCTGCCGCGTCGCGGCGTGGCCGATCGTCGTCTGGACGAACAGGATCGTCGCGGTCAGCCCGATCATCAGGGTCAGCGGGGTGACGACGGAGGCCAGGCGCCGCGCGCCGGCGGCGAGGTTGGCCGCCGCGAGATGCCCGCCGCCCGGGAGGAGCCGGAGCGGGACGGCGAGGGCGGCTACCGCGCCGCGGGCGATGAGCGGGCCGAGGAGCGCGACGGCGACGGTCCAGACGATCGCGGTCAGGATCGTCACCGGGCTCGACGCCGCCTCCGTGTCGAGGTGCGCCAGCAGCACCGTCAGGACGACGGCTCCGGCCGCGACGGCGGCCCCGGCCGCGATCCGGGCCGGGCCGAGCCGGGCGCGGCCCGCCGCCGCGTCGCCGAGGGCCTCGACGGGACGGATCCGGGCCGTCCCGCGCGCGGTGATCCGGGCGGCGGCGACGGCCGCGGCGAGGGCGGCGAGCGCGGCGGCGAGCGGCGGGAACGGTCCGACGACGAGCTCCAGGTTGGGCGGCAGCGCACCCAGCCCGCGGAACTCGTCCCTCAGCCGGAACGCCAGCGGCAGCCCGGCGGCCGCGCCGAGCGGCCCCGCGACGAGCCCGACCAGCAGCGCCTCCCGCCCGATCATCCGGCGGACCTGCCGCGGCGTCGCGGCGACCGCCCGCAGCAGCGCGATCTCCCGCTCCCGCTGCCGCACCGACAGCGCGAACGTGCCGGACACCACGAGGACGGCGACGAGCAGGGCCGTCCCGCCGAGGGCGCCGCCCATGGAGATGAGCTTGACGCGCGCCTCCTCCGCGCCGAGGAACTCCGCCCGGCCCCGGTCGTCGCCGGTGTGTACGGTCGCCGCGGTGCCGCGCACGGCCTCCTCGACCGCCTTGGCGGGGCCGTGGGCGCCGATGGCGGTCACCATGCCGCCGTGGCCGGCGAGGCGCGCCGCCTGGGCCGTCGTGAAGAAGACGGCGGTCTGGTGCGCGAGGGCCTGCCGGGTCACGCCCACGACGCGGTAGGAACCGGGGACGGCGGCCTGGACCCGCACGGTCGCGCCCACGCGCAGGCCGCCGGCGCGCGCCGCGGCCGCGTCGACCACGATCTCGTCGTCCGCGGCCGGGGCCCGCCCCTCGCGGAGGGTGAACGGGGTGAGCGCGGCGGACTCCCACCCGTGGCCCCACGACGCGCGGCCGTCCGCGCCGGAGCCGCTCCCGGCGGAGCCGATCTCGGCGGGGAACGTCACCTCGGTGACGACCCCCCGGACGCCGTGCGCCGCCCGGACCCTCGCGGCGACGGACGCGGGCAGCCACGCGCGCTCGGCGATCGGCTTCGCCTTGTGCTTCCGCTTGCCCTCCTTCTTGACGATCGTCTTGTGGACGAACTGGTCGCCGGTGACGACGACCGGCGCCCCCGCGTACCGCTCGGGCTCGACGGAGCCCCGCAGTCCGGTGTCGAGGAGGACGCCGCACGCGCAGACCAGGGCCGCCGCGCACAGCAGCGCGGCGAACGCCCCCGCGAAGCCCGCCTTACGGTGCCGCAGCGTGGCGAGAACGAGTCCGAGCATCACTTCCACGCCCCCAGCCGGGTCATGCGCGCGGCGACCCTGTCGCTGGACGGGGCGTCCATCGCGTCGACGATCCGGCCGTCCGCGAGGAACAGCACCGTGTCGGCGTAGGAGGCGGCGACCGGGTCGTGGGTGACCATCACGACCGTCTGGCCCATGCCGTCCACCGTCTCGCGCAGCAGCGTCAGCACGTCCCGCGCCGTCATCGTGTCGAGCGCGCCCGTGGGCTCGTCCCCGAACACGACGTCCGGGCGGGTGACGAGGGCGCGTGCGATCGCGACCCGCTGCTGCTGCCCGCCGGACAGCTGCGCGGGCCGGTGCCCGGTCCGGTCGGCCAGCCCGACCCGGGCGACCACCTCCGTGAGCCACTCCCTGTCCGGACGGGTGCGCGACAGCCGCAGCGGAAGGGTGATGTTCTGCTCCACGGTCAGCGACGGCACCAGGTTGAACGCCTGGAACACGAAGCCGACGCGCCGCCTGCGCAGCTCGGTCAGCTTCGTCTCGTTCATCGAGGAGAGTTCGGTGTCCCCCAGGCGGACCGTGCCGGACGTGGGCGTGTCCAGGCCGGCGGCGCAGTGCAGGAACGTGCTCTTGCCCGAGCCTGACGGCCCCATCACCGCCGTCAGGCGGCCCCGCGGGAGTGACACCGTCACCTCCCGCAGCGCCGCGACCGCTCCCCTGCCCCGTCCGTAGACCTTGCTGACCGCGTCCATGCTGACCGCGTCCATGCTGACCGCGTCCGTGGGCGCCGCGCCGGTGCCGACCGCCTTCGTGCGTACCGCGTCGTTCATACCGATCAGTCTTCTGACCTGCGGTTCCGGCCACCAGAGAAGAGATCACCTGCTACCCGTGACCTCGTCATGGGTCCGGGCGTGACGCCGTCCGGGCGGGCCGCGCGGGCGGCGGGCGCTGGTAGACATGAGCCGTGATCAAGGTGCTTCTCGCCGACGACCACCACGTGGTGCGCGGCGCCCTCGCCGCGCTGCTGGGGCTCGAACCCGACCTCACCGTGGTCGCCGAGGTCGAGCGCGGGGACGAGGTGCTGCCCGCCGCCCGCTCGTCCCGTCCCGACGTCGCCGTCCTGGACATCGACATGCCGGGGCTGGACGGCCTCGCGGCCGCGGCGGCCCTGCGCGACGCCGTCCCGGAGGTTGCGGCGCTGGTCCTGACCGGGCACGGCAAGCCCGGTCACCTGCGCCGCGCGCTGACGGCCGGGGTCCGCGGGTTCCTTTTGAAGACGGCGCCGCCGGACGAGCTGGCCGCCGCCATCCGCAAGGTCGCCGCCGGGGAGCGCGTCCTCGACCCGAACCTCGCGCTCACCGCCTGGGGCCTCGCCGACAACCCGCTCACGCCGCGCGAGACCGACGTGCTGCGCCTCGCCGCGGACGGGGCGGACGCCCCGGAGATCGCCGAGCGCCTCCACCTGTCCGCCGGGACGGTGCGCAACTACCTGACGGCCGTCGTCGCCAAGCTCAACGCCCGCAACCGCACGGACGCCGCGCGCATCGCCCGTGAAGCGGGGTGGCTCTAGCCGATCCTCGCCTCCAACCGGAAGCATCCCTTTCCGTCGGCGCGCGCGCTGAGCGTTCCTCCTGCCGCGGCCAGTCGCGTGGTCAGATTCCCGATTCCTGCGCCGGGGGCGGTCCGGGGCGCCTCCGGGTCGAGCCCGTCGTTCTCCACGACCAGCCAGACGGCGCCGCCGTCCTGCCCGGTCGCGATGGTGGAGCGGGTGGCGGCGCTGTGGCGGAGCACGTTGGTCACCGCCTCGCGCAGCACCGTGCCGAGCACCGCCGACGTGCGGGCGTCCAGGTCCGGGTGCCCGAGGACGGTCTCGACCTCCACCCCGGCGGCGGTGAGCACGGACCGCGCCGACGCCGCCTCCGCGTCCAGCGCCAGCTCGGCGTCCCCGCCGGTCGCCGCGCGCAGGTCCCCGCGGGCCTGCTCGGCCATGTCGACGACCTCGGCGAGCTCCTTGCGGGCGCGGCCCGGGTCCGCGCCGGCGAGGCGGCGGGCCAGCTCGCACTTGAGCAGGATCGCCGCCAGGCTGTGCCCGAGCAGGTCGTGCAGGTCGCGGGCCGCCCGCAGCCGCTCCTGGACGGTCGCCGCCCTGGCCAGCTCCTCCCCGGCCGCCCGCAGGTCCCGCACCAGCCGCGCCAGCCGGACGAGCCCGTACACCACCAGGCCCGTCACCAGCGTGCTGATCACGTGGTTGACGACGGCCGCCGTGCCGAGTCCGAGCGTCCGCGCGGCGAGGCCGACCGCCGCCATGGACGCCGCCACGAGCGGGACGGCGGCCCAGGCCGGCAGCCCGACCAGGAACGTCCCGGCGAGGAACCCGGCGACGCCCACCCACGCCTTCCCGAACACGGCGACGGGGGCGAAGCTGAGGACCGCGAGGACCGGCGGCCACCACCGGGGCCGTCCGCGCCCGGCCCACAGCAGCTGCACCGCCGAGATCACCGCCAACCCCGCGGCGGCGGCCGGCCACAGCGGCCCCCACGGGACCGCCAGCAGCCCCTTGACGGAGAACCCCGCCAGGACGGCCGCCAGCAGCGCGAGCGAGAGCCGGTACGCCGTCCGGTCGGGCAGGCTCACCGGGCGCTCTCCCGCCGCGACGGCCGCCTCCACCGCGAACCGGCCGTCCTCGCCCAGCCCGGCGGAGAAGGCGCCGCCCGCCGCGCGCACCCGCTCGGCGGCCTCCTCCAGCCCGTCCGCGCCGCGCTCGGCCGTCCGGACCCCGTCGTTGACCACCCGCAGCCCGACCACGCCGTCGCGCTCGGACGTCGCGATCAGGCAGGTCCGCGCGGAGCCCGCGCGCACCACGTCCGTGACGGCCTCGCGCAGCACCGTCGCCAGCAGGGCCCCGGCCGGGCCGAGCGGCTCCCGGTGCCCCTCGCGCACCTCGGCCCGCACGTCCGCCGCCTCCAGCAGCGCCCGCGCCGCCGCCACCTCGGGGGCGAGCGACATGCTCCGCAGGTCCGCCGCCGCGGTGCGCGCCCTGTTCAGCGACCGCCTGGCCACCGCGAGCACGTCCGCGATCTCCGCCGGCCGGTCGAGGGCGCGCCGACTGCCCGCCGAGACCGCCCGCAGGCCGTCGCCGAGCCCCTCGTCCAGTTCCGCCGCGATCCGGAGCCGCTCGCGCTCCACCGCCGCCACGGTGAGGGGCAGCCGGGCCGCCGCGACGTCGTCCGCCCGGTCGGCCAGCCGCACCAGCCCGTAGACCACGAGCCCGGTCAGCAGGCAGGTGATCGTGACGTCGGCGCGCGTCCCGCCGTACGGCGCGCCCGCGAGCGCCGCGCTCGCCAGGACGCACGCGGCGGCCGGCCGGGCGCCCGCGAGCAGCAGCGAGCCGAGGACGAACCCGAGGATCCCCGCCGACGTGCCGAACGCGACGACGCCCGTGTAGGCGGCCGCCGCCTGCGCCGGCAGGCTCCAGGTCAGGGCGCGGCGTGTCCGCCACCGCGGTACGACCCGGACGAACTGGGCCAGCAGGACCGCCAGCACGAGGACGATCGCCGCGCCCGCCTGTACGGGGCCCTCCGTCCGCGAGGGGGCCGCGAGCACGTACACGCCGGCGAACGAGGCGAGCACCACCCCGACGACCCACCGCGCCGACCGCGCCCCCGGAACCGCCCCTGCCAACCGTCTCCCACCTCCCGGCCCGAAGGCCGCCGTCCCGCCGCCGGCTCCCGCGTCCGCGTGCCCGGGACGCGGCGGCCGGTGCCAGAGTACGAGCCGGAACGGGCGGTTCCGGCTCCCGGAGGCGCCGCCCGCGCGCGCGAACGGCTGGTCAGGGCGACCGCCACGGGGTGACCGGCGATTTCGCCGATGCCCGGGGGCGCGGCGCGTGCCGAGAATGTGCGCGTCCCGGAGCCCCCTCCCCGGCTCCGGCCTCCGACTCCGGAGCCGCAGCCCGGCTCCTCCACCCCGAGCAAGGAGCGACCCCCGTGCCCTCCCTCACCGCACGCGCGGCGAAGACGGCGCTCGCCGCGACGCTGACCGCGGCCGCCCTCGTCCTCCCGCAGACCGCGCAGGCCGCCGACAACCCCTACGAGCGCGGCCCCGCCCCGACGCAGCAGAGCATCGAGGCGCTGCGCGGCCCGTTCGCCACGTCCCAGACGAGCGTCTCGTCCCTGAGCGTCACCGGCTTCGGCGGCGGGACGATCTACTACCCGACCAGCACCGCCGAGGGCACCTTCGGCGCGGTCGCGGTGGCGCCCGGCTACACCGCCGACCAGACCAGCATGGCCTGGCTCGGCCCGCGGCTCGCCTCGCAGGGCTTCGTCATCTTCACGATCGACACCCTCACCCGGCTCGACCAGCCGGACAGCCGCGCCCGCCAGCTGGAGGCCGCGCTCGACTACCTCACGCAGCGCAGCACCGTCCGGTCCCGGATCGACACGACCCGGCTCGGCGTGATGGGCCACTCGATGGGCGGCGGCGGGACGCTGGAGGCCGCGGAGGACCGCCCGCAGCTCCAGGCCGCGATCCCGCTGACGCCGTGGGACCTGCAGAAGAACTTCTCCGACGTGCACGTCCCGACCATGATCATCGGCGCCCAGGCGGACACGATCGCGCCGGTCGCCACGCACTCCCAGCCGTTCTACGAGAGCATCCCGGCGGCGTCGGAGAAGGCGTACCTGGAGCTGGCGGGCGCCAGCCACTTCGCGCCCAACACCTCGAACACGACGATCGCGAAGTACAGCATCTCCTGGCTCAAGCGGTACATCGACAACGACACCCGCTACGACCAGTTCCTGTGCCCGGCGCCCGCCCGCGACCTGACGATCTCGGAGTACCGGGACACCTGCCCGAACTCCTAGGGGTCCGCCGCAGAACCGAGCCCCCGCTCACCGACCGGGCCGCCCGCCGCCTCCCCGCGCGGGCGGCCCTTCGGCGTGCGGGCCGGGCGAGCCGTCCCCGGGGCCGTGCAGGCGCAGCGCGCTCAGCGCGAGGACGAGCTCGACGAGGTCGCCGGGCCGGGCGAGCGTCCGCCCGGTGAGCTGCTCGATCCGGCGGAGCCGGTTGAGCACCGTGTTGCGGTGGCAGAACAGCCGGTCGGCCGCGCGGGCCGCGGAGCCGTCGCACTCCAGCCAGGTCTCCAGCGTCGTCAGCAGCGCGTCGCGGAAGCCGGGGTCGACGTCCGCGAGCCCGCCGAGCGCGACGTCCCCGAGGCGCCCGGCGAGGCGGGGCTGGGACAGGACGAGGGCGTCGGGGAGCCGGCGGTCCAGCCGGGCGATCTGGTTGCCGGGGCCGCGGCAGGTCCGCAGCGCCAGCTCGGCGAACCAGCGGGCGCCGCCCAGCTCGGCGAGGGAGCTCACGACCGGGCTCACCCCGGCGTGCGAGCGCGCGTAGGGGCGGACCGCGTCGACGAGGTCGTCCAGCTCGGCGGTGCCGAGCGCGACCAGCGCCACCTGGGCGTCGGTGCGCAGCCGCCAGATGAACCGCATCCCGCCGGTGTCGCCGGGGCGCCGGCTCACGCCGTCCCCGAAGCCGCCCTCCGCGCCGAGCATCACCACGGCGTAGCGGCCGGTCGCGGGCAGCCCGAGGACGGACGTGGCGGTCGCGAGCAGCCCGCCGTCGGCGCCCTGGCCGTCCAGGAGCGCGTCCACGATCGCCTGGACGCGCTCCTCGCTGCGCCGCGCGAGGTCCAGCTCGGTGCGGTGGTACGCGGCGGCCGCCGCACCGGACTGCTGGTCGATCGTGTCCCAGGTGCGGGTCGCCTGCCGGATCAGCGCCGGGACGTTCTCCGGGTCGTGCCGGCCGACGACCTCGACGACGGCCTCCCAGAACACCCGCCCGGCGAGCCGGTAGGAGCGCAGCAGCTGGTCGAGCGGCTGCCCCTGGTGCGCGCGCCGCTGCCCGAGACGCCGCGCCCACTCAAGGTCGGCGCGGCCGCGGCCGGGGTCGAGGATCGTCTTGAAGCCGTGCCCGAGCCCGGTGTGGCACATCTCCCACACGTCGTGGCGGAACGCGTCGTCGCTGCCGCCGCGGTCACCGGAGAGGATCTCGGCGGCGAGCCGGTCCGCGAGGTCGGGCAGGCGGTCCGCGAGCCGCAGCACCGCCCGGCGCATGATCGTGCGATCGGCGTCCACCTGGCCGACGTTCATCGAGGGCCACCTCCAGCACAACGCGGGGGCCTCATCGTGCCACCACGGGGGCGCACGGGCCATCGAGGGACGGCGACACTGTGCCCGCTCACAATCGGGGCCGGTCGCGATTGCGCCGCGTCCCCGAAACCGGAGCCCGCTCTGGACCGGTACCGGGTGCCCGTGTTGACCTAGGGTCCCTTCCCTTTTGAGTCCCCGTCCAATAGAGCCCTTCCCGCGGCTCCGGGCGAGGGCGGTTCCCGCCGAGGAGGGACCGGCTTGGCTTCCTCTCCCGCTTACAAGTGGGGGATTCCAGCGGTCGCCCGCTGGGTTTCCTGCTTCATCGACGAGTGCCCTGTCCGGGGGGTGTCCCGTTGAGGTCTTACACCGTCTCCACAGGCGGTCACCGCCAGCCCGGCGGCCAGAAGGTTCCGCGCCGCGTTCACATCGCGGTCATGCACGGCGCCGCACTCGCACGTCCATTCGCGGACGTCCAGCGGCAGCTTGCCGCGGATGGTTCCGCAGGCCGCGCACAGCTTGGAGGAGGGGAACCAGCGGTCCAGCACGACCAGGTCGCGGCCGTACCAGGCGCACTTGTACTCCAGCATGAAACGCAGTTCCCGCCACGCGGCATCGGAGATGGCCCGGGCGAGCGTGCGGTTCTTGAGCAGGTTGCCGACAGCGAGATCTTCGATCACGACCGTTTGGTTCTCACGGACGAGTCGACTCGACAGCTTGTGCAGCAGGTCGCGGCGCCGGTCGGCGATCCGTGCGTGCACCCGGGCCACCTTGCGGCGGGCCTTGTCCCGGTTCGCCGAGCCGGGGGCTTTGCGGGCCAGGTTCCGCTGCGCCTCGGCCAGGCGGGCGTGGTCACGGCGCTCATGGCGGGGATTGGTGATCTTCTCCCCGGTCGACAGTGCCACCAGCGAGGTGATCCCGGCGTCCACCCCGACTGCGGCCTCCGTGGCCGGCGCCGCAGGGATGGTGTCCTGGCACAGCAGGGACACGAACCAGCGCCCGGCGCCGTCGCGCGACACCGTCACTGTCGTCGGCTCGGCCCCGTCGGGCAGCGGACGCGACCAGCGGATGTCCAGGGGCGTCGTCATCTTGGCCAGCGTGAGGCGCCCGTCGCGCCAGGTGAAGGCGCTGCGGGTGTACTCGGCCGAGCAACGCGACCGCTTGCGCGACTTGAACCGCGGGTAGGCGGCCCGCTTGGCGAAGAAGTTGGCGAACGCCGTCTGCAGATGCCGCAGCGCCTGCTGCAGCGGCACGCACGACACCTCCGCCAGGAACGCCAGTTCCTGGGTCTTCTTCCACTGCGTCAGCAAGGCCGACGACTGCACGTAAGAGATACGGCGCTGCTCGCCGTACCAGGCCCGGGTGCGCTCCTCCAGCGCCTTGTTGTACACCAGCCGCACGCACCCGAACGTGCGCGACAGCTCAGCCGCCTGCTCGCCCGTGGGATAGAAGCGGAACTTGAACGCCCGCCTGACCTGCCGCCCCATGCCGCCCGTTCTAGCAGCCTCGGCACGCGCCCACCCGGCGGACGCCGAAACGTCCCGACTTCCCCGACCTGCTCTAAAAAACCGTTCCCTCCCCGGTCTGAAGACCGGGTGTATCCACGAAGGAATCTCCATGACACACGAACGGCTGCACGGACGCGAGCGCGAGCTCCAGGCGGTCGAGGAGATGCTCGACCGCGCCCGGGACGGGCACGGCGGCGCCCTGGCGGTCACCGGGGACGCAGGCGTCGGCCGGACGGCCCTGCTGGAGGCCGCCGTGCACCGCGCCGGGACGGCCTTCCGCGTGCTCGGCACGACCGGCGTCCCCGCCGAGACCGGCGTCCCGTACGCGGGGCTGCACCGGCTGCTGCGCCCGCTGTCCGAGCAGGTCGCGCAGCTGCCGCCGGCGCACCGGGACGCCCTCGCGGCCGTCCTGTCCGGCGCGCCGCGCGCCGAGCCGTTCGTGCTGTTCACGGCGGTGTGCGAACTGCTGAGCCGGGCCGCGCGGAACGGACCCGTGCTGTGCCGGGCCGACGACGTCCAATGGCTCGACCGCGGTTCGCTGGAGGTGCTGGCGTTCGCGGCGCGGCGCGTCGAGGACGAGCCGGTGGCGGTGCTGTTCGCCGTCCGCGACGGGGAACCGGACACGGGCGCGCTCGGCGGCATCCGGCGGCTGCGGCTGGCGCCGCTGGCCGAGGACGCGGGCCGGCGCGTGCTGCGGGACGCGCTCGGCAGCGCCCTGGACGGCTCGGCGGGCGGCGACCTGGCCGAGGAGATCGTCGACCTGGCCTGCGGCCGGCCCCTCGCGATCCGCGAGCTGGCCGCCGCGCTGACGTCCGGGCAGCTGTCCGGCGCCGCGCCGCCGCCGCGGGCGCTGCCCCCGTCCAGCTCGCTCCGCGCCCTGCACCGGCGCCGCCACCTCGCGCTTCCCGCGGGCGCGCGGCGGCTGGTGCTGATGACCGTGGCCGAGGAGTGGATCGGCGCCGCCACGATGGCGCGGGCCGTCCGGGCGGACGGCATCGGCGACGGCGACCTCGACGCCGCCCGCGAGTCGGGGCTGCTGCGGTTCGAGGGCGACGGGGTGGCGGTCCGCAACCGGCTCGTCCGGTCCTCGCTGTGGGCCGACGCCTCGCGCGAGGAGCGGCAGGACGCGCACACGCTGCTCGCCGAGGTCCTCGTCCGGGAATGGCAGCGGCCGCGGCGGCTCTGGCACCGCGCCGCCGTGGCGGGCGAACCCGACGACCGGCTCGCCGGGGAGCTGGCGGAGGCGGCGGCCGCGGCCCGGCGGGCGGGCCGGTACGCCGACTCCTGGCGGATGTGGCAGCGCGCCGCGGCGCTGACCGTCGAGCACGGCGCGCGGACGGACCGGTACCTGGCCGCCGCCGCGGACGCCTGGGCGAGCGGCCGGTCGCGGCGGGCCCGCGCCATGCTCCGGCAGGTCCGCCCCCGCGCCTGCGACGGGGCGCGCACCGCCCGCGCCGCCGCGCTGCGCGGCGAGATCGAGGCGGCGGCGGGCTCCCCCGCGGCGGCGGTCCCCGTGCTGCGGGACGCCGCCGAGCGGCTCGCCGGCGCCGACCCGGAGGCGGCGCTGGACGCGCTGATGTGGGCCGCCGAGGCCGCCGACGCGTCCGGCGACCACCACGTCTACCTGGAGGTGGCCGGCCGCGCCGCGGCGCTGGACGTCGCCGCGCCCGGTCCGCGCACCGAGCTGCTGCTCGCCCACCTCGGCGGCTTCGCGGCCTCGATCCGCGGCCGGTACCCGGAGGCGGCCGGACGGCTCCGGCGCGCCGTGCGCCTCGGCGCGGACGTCGCGGACCCGGTCGCGCAGACGTGGGCCGCGCTCTCGGCACTCGCGCTCGGGGACGGCCCCCGCGCCCGCGCGCTGGCGGGCGAGGCCGTCGCCTCGGCCAGGCGGGCCGGCGACGCGCCCGCCGAGTCGTTCGCGCTGATGATGGCCGGACGGTGCGAGGCGCTGCTCGGGCATCCGCCCGCACCGATCGCCGCGTGCCACGACGGCCTGCGCCTCGCGCGGGCCACCCGGCTGCACGGGCACGCCGCCGAGCAGCTCGCGACGCTCGTCCTCACCGCCTCCTTCAACGGCGACGAGGCCAGGGTGCGCGAGCCGCTGGAGCAGCTCACCGGGACGGCCGACGAGCACGGCCTCGCCCGCGCGGCCGCGCTCGGGTCATGGGCGCCCGCGTGCCTGGACCTCGCCGCGGACCGGCCCGCCGACGCCGCCGCGCGGCTGCGGCTGCCGGGCGGCGCGGGGCTCGCGCACCCGCCGGCGCGGCTCCTCGCCGTCCCGCACCTGGTCGAGGCCCTGGTCCGCACCGGCGAGCCCGACCCGGCCGCGAGGGCGTACGAGCACTTCCGCCGCTGGGTGGACGGGATCGGCCCGGCCCCCGGGCCGGAGGCGCTCGGCCGCCGCTGCCGGGCCCTGCTCGCCGGATGCGACGACGAGGCCGAGGAGCACTTCGCCGAGGCCCTCCGCCTGCACGAGGCCGCCGGCGCCGTGTTCGAGCTCGCCCGCACGGAGCTGCTGTTCGGGCACCGGCTGCGGCGCGGGCGGCGCCCCCGCGCCGCCCGCGAGCACCTGCGCGCCGCGCTGCGGATCTTCGAGCGGTACGGCGCCGCCCCGTGGACCGCGCAGGCCCGCGCCGAGCTGCGCGCCGCCGGGGAGACCGCGCCGCGGGCGGCGAGCGGGTTCGGCAAGCTCACCGCGCAGCAGGCGCACATCGCCCGGATGGCCGCCGAAGGGGCCACCAACCGGGAGATCGCTGCGCGCCTGCTGCTCAGTCCGCGGACGATCGACCACCATCTCCGCAACGTCTTCACCCGGCTCGGGATCCGGTCGCGCGTCGAGCTGGCCCGGCTGATCCGCTGATCCGCTCATCCGGCCTTACGCCGGGTCAGCGGACCTCCTCGTACTCCTCCTCGCGGGCCTCGGACCCGCTGTTGCGGGAGGTGGAGGAGCTCCGGGTGCTCCGGCCGTTACGGGAGCCCTTGGACTCGGAGTCCTTGGCGCTCTCGGTGCCCTTGCCCTCGGAGTCCTTGTCCTTGGAGCTCGCGGAGCCGCCCTTGCCGGACTTCTCCTCTTCCTCCATGGCCTCCTCGTGGGTGCGGACGACCTCGCTGTCGCGGATCTCGCCGCGCCAGCCCTCGATCTCGTCCGCGCGGGTGAGCGAGTTCGTCATCACGTACCGGCGGAAGTGCTTGAGCTCCAGCCGGGCGCGGCGGCCCTGGGCGCGCCAGAGGTTCCCGGTGCGCTCCATGAAGCCCTGCGGGTGGTACTCCAGGACGACCAGGACGCGGGTCAGGTTCGGCGACAGCTCGTGGAAGCTGACCGTCCCGTCCACGTGGCCCTTCGGGCCCTTCGAGCGCCACACGATGTGCTCGTCCGGGACCTGCTCGACGATGGTCGACTCCCAGGTCCGCGCCGACCAGAAGATCTTCGCCTTCCAGTTCAGCTTGGTCTCGTCGGCCTGGTCGACGCTGATGACCTTCTTCATGAAGGACGGGTAGTCCTGGAACTGCGTCCACTGGTCGTAGACGAGGCGGCGCGGCGCACCGATGTCGATGTGCTCGACGATGTTGGTGACCTTCACCTTCTTCCCGCCGCCCTTGCCGCCCTTGCCCTTCCCGTCCTTCTTGCCGAAGGGCAGGACGTTCTTGAGCTTGCCGAAGATGCCCTTGCCCTTGTCGTCGTCGGACTGCTCGTCCTTGCCGGCGTCGTCGGCGTCCTTGGAGTCGCCCTTGGAGTCGGCCTTGGAGTCGCTCTTGGCCTCGTCCTTGGCCTCGTCCTTCGCGCCGTCCTCGGCGCCGGAGGTCTTCGCCTGCTCCTGGTCCTGGTCGCCCTGGCCGCTCCCGCCGCGCTTGCCGGAGAGGGCCCGGCCGGCCGCGACGGCCGCGCCCGCGCCGAGCAGGACGCCGCCGGCGGTGCCGACGGCCCGGCCGCCCGGGAGGGCCTTGGTGACGGCGCTCAGACCGGACGAGCGCTTGCGCCCGCCGATCGGCAGCCTCTTGGCGATCTGTCCGACGGGCAGCTTGCCCACCGGGTTTGCGCGTGCCATGTTCAGCTTCCTCACTTGGGGTTGGTGACGGTCTCGCCGTCGCGGATCTCACCGCGCCAGCCCTCCACCTCGTCCGGGTGGAGGAGCGCCTGAGTCATCACGTGACGGCCGAAGTGCTTCAGTTCGAGCCGGGCCCGGCGGCCCTGGGCGCGCCAGAGGTTGCCCGTCCGCTCGAAGAGGCCGGCGGGGTGGTACTCCAGGACGAGCAGGATCCGGGTCAGGTTCGGCGCCAGCTCGTGGAAGCTGACCGACCCGTTCACGTAGCCCTTCGGGCCCTTCGAGCGCCACACGATGTGCTCGTCGGGCACCTGCTCGCTGATCGTCGACTCCCACGTCCGCGCCGACCAGAAGATCTTCGCCTTCCAGTTCAGCTTGGCGTCGTCCGTCTGGTCGACGCTGACGACCTTCTTCATGAAGGTCGGGTAGTCCTGGAACCGCGTCCACTGGTCGTAGACCAGGCGGCGCGGCGCACCCACGTCGATCTGCTCGACGATGTTGGTCGGTTTCCCCCTTCGCCCCCGCCCGAAGATGCCGGCGAGGGTCTCCTTCAGGGCCGTCCAGCCGAAGCTCAGCAGCGCGCGGAAGGGGGACTTGCCCTCCTGCAGCGCCTTGACTCCGGCCAGAGCGGCCTTGGCGAGCGGGCCGGCCTGCTCCGCCTTCGCGGTGAGGTGCCGGACCGCTCGGTCGAGCCGCCGTTCGAGCCGGGTGACGAGCCCGCTCGTGGCACGGCGTGCCAGGCGCCGGGCCGAGAGCACGGCCAGCGCCCCGCCGGCGCCGACGGCCGCGCCCACGATCGGGCCCGTCCGGAGTTTCATGTCCTGTCCACCTCATCGTCCAACTCGGGTACGGCGCCGGGTTACCCGGTCAAGCAGGGGCAAAACAGGACGCAGGAAGGAACAAGACATCTCTTCCGACCGGTCGTGACAGAAAGGTGTCCGGACGTTCACTCCCAGTGCACGGGAGGGATCGGCGCCGCCGGACGACCAGACCAGCCCAGCGTGCGCACCGGACCAGTGGGGTGTCCCTGAAACGCCACATAACGGTTGAGATTCGGTGAAACACCCGCCTCTTGAACCGGTACGGACCAGTGTTTATCTTCAACCCCACCACGCACGTTCATGCTCGGGGGGCGTTCACACGCGCATTTCTTTCATGCGCGCCGGCCAGAAGGCGGGGACAGATGAAACGGCACCTCCTGGGCATCGCCGCCGCGGGCCTGACCGTGGCCCTCGGCGTCAGCGGATGCGGCAAGGGAAGCTCGTCCGGAGGCGACTCCGACGGAAAGACCATCAAGTTCGTCGCGGCCATCTACGACGACAACACCAAGCCCTACTGGGACGCCCTGATCAAGGACTTCGAGGCGAAGAACCCGGGTTACAAGGTCAACCTGGAGATGGTCGATTGGACCCAGATGGACGCCAAGGTGAAGACCTACGTCCAGACCAGACAGGTCCCCGACATCCTCAACTACAACGCGTTCTCCGACTTCGCCCGCGACGGTCTCATCTACAAGGCGGAAGAGGTGCTGTCGCCGGGCACGCTCGGCGATTTCACCCCGACCTTCGTCCAGCAGGCGCAGTACAACGGCGCCCAGTACGGCCTGCCGTTCATCTCCAGCGCCCGCCTCCTGTTCTACAACAAGGCCCTCTTCGAGAAGGCCGGCATCGGCGACCCGCCCGCCACGTGGGACGAGGTCAAGGCGGACGCGCAGAAGATCAAGAAGGCGGGCTCGACCGGGTACGGGCTGCCCCTCGGCCCCGAGGAGTCGCAGGCCGAGTTCTACTCCTGGGCGATGAACAACGGCGGCGGATGGGTCGACGCCACCGGCAAATGGGCGATCAACCAGAAGGCCAATGTCGACACGCTCGCCTTCCTCAGGGACCTCAACAAGTCGGGGCTGACCCAGCCGAACCCGGAGACCACCGACCGCAAGACCGTGTTCAACCAGTTCGCGCAGGGCAAGATCGGCATGGCGATCGGCGGGCCGTTCACCAAGGCCGGATTCATCGACCCGGTGGACAAGAATCTCGACTTCGGCGTCGCGCCGCTCCCGAGCAAGAACGGCACCGAGCACAACACGCTCGGCGTCATGGACGTCCTCGCCGCGTTCAAGAAGGGCGACGGCAAGAACAAGGAGGCCGTCAAGAAGTTCCTCGACTTCTTCTACCAGAAGGAGAACACCTCGAAGTTCCTCAGGACCGAGGGCTTCCTGCCGGTGACGAAGTCGGCCGGCGACGCGCTCAGCGCCGACCCGTACATGAAGCAGTTCGTGGACGCGCTCCCGACGTCGAAGTTCGCGCCGACCTCCAACCCGGCGTGGTCGGCGGTCGCGGGCGCGGTCAAGCAGGACCTCGGCACCGCGGTCGCGAACGAGGACCCGAAGAAGGTCCTGGACAAGATCCAGGAGACCGCCGAGAAGGCCGGCTGAGTGCGGGACCTCAAGACCGGGGAGCGGGGGGCCGCCGCCTCGACGGCCCCCCGCCCCTCCCCCGTCCGGCGGATCGGGCGGGCCCTGGCCCCGCTGCCGTGGCTCGCCCCGTCCCTCGCGCTCATCGCGTTCGTGGTGCTGTGGCCGGTGATCGAGATGGTCCGCACCTCGCTGCAGAGGATCAGCTCGTCCGGCACCGTGCTCGGCTACCGCGGCGGCGGCAACTACACCGACCTGTTCGGCGAGGACGATCTGGTCCCGGTCGTGCTGCGGACGCTGCTGTGGGTCGCCGGGATCGTCGCCGTCACCATGGTGCTGTCGCTCGCCCTGGGCCAGTTGCTGAACGCCCGCTTCCCCGGCCGCCGGGTCGTGCGCTGGGCCGTGGTCGTCCCGTGGGCGGCGTCGGTGCTGATGACGGCGCTGATCTGGAAGTGGATGCTGGACAACTACTCCGGCCTGGTCAACCGCGTGCTGCTCGACCTGCACGTGGTCGACGAGCCGGTGAACTGGCTGGCCCACCCGGGGCAGGCGATGCTGTGGATGATGTGGGTGGCGGTGTTCGTGTCGCTGCCGTTCACCTCGTTCGTCATCCTCGCCGGGCTCCAGACGATCCCCGCCGACCTGTACGAGGCTGCCCGAGTCGACGGCGCCGGACACGTGCGCGCCTACGTCGCCATCACGCTGCCGCTCCTGAGGCCCGCCATCCTGATCGCCTCCATCATCAACGTGATCAATGTCTTCAACTCGTTCCCGATCATCTGGGCGATGACGGGCGGCGGCCCCGGCAGCAAGACCGACACCACCACCACGTTCATGTACAAGCTGGCCTTCTACGACCAGAACGTCGGCGAGTCCGGCGCGATGGCGGTCGTGAACTTCGCCCTGATCCTCGTGATGGTGCTGCTGTACCTGAGGGCCGCCCGCTGGCAGGAGGTCCGATGACCGCAGCGAAGCGAGGATCTTCGGACCTCCGGTCCCGGGGCCTGGGGGTCGCCCCCCAGGAAGGAAGGGTCCGATGACCGCAGCGAAGCGAGGATCTTCGGACCTCCGGTCCCGGGGGCCTGGGGGTCGCCCCCCAGGAGGGAAGGGTCCGATGACGCGCCGGATCGTCCTCGCGGGCGTCGGCTGGCTGGTCGCCCTGGCCTTCCTGCTGCCCTACCTGCAGATGTTCGTCACCGCGCTGAAGCCGGAGCGCGAGCTGACCAGGTCACCGGGCACCTACCTGCCCTCGCACTGGACGTGGTCGAACTTCGTGGACGTCTGGTCGGCCGCGCCCGTCTGGACCTACATGCGGGTCTCCCTCACGGTCGCGGCCGCCGCCACCCTGGTCACCCTCGCCTGCGCGATGCCCGCCGCGTACTACACGGCCCGCAACCGCTTCCGGGGGCGCGGGGCGTTCCTGCTGCTCGTCCTGGTCACGCAGATGTTCGCGCCGACCGCGCTCGTGATCGGCATCTACCGGGAGATGGTCGCGCTCGACCTGACCGACACGCTGCTGTCGCTGATCCTGGTGAACGCGGCGTTCAACCTGCCGTTCTGCGTCTGGATCCTGCACGGCTACTTCGCCGGCATCCCGAAGGAGCTGGAGGAGGCCGCGTTCCTGGACGGCGCCGGGCGCATCGGCGCCCTCGCCCGCGTCACGCTGCCCATCTCCATGCCAGGCGTCGTCACCGCGGTCGTCTACACGTTCATCGCGGCCTGGAACGAGTACATCGTGGCGCTGACGGTCACCGCATCGCCGGACCGCCGCCCCCTCACCGTCGGCATCCCGTCCTTCGTGACCCAGTACCAGGCGCACTGGCAGTACCTCTTCGCCACCTCGCTCATCGCGATCGTCCCGGTCGTCATCCTGTTCGTGTTCGTCGAGCGCTACCTCATCGGCGGCCTCACGGCGGGCTCGGTCAAGTGACCCTCATCGGCCTGGACGTGGGCGGCACGACGATGAAGGCCGCCCTGGTCAGCGACGGCACGCGGGGCGGCGAGGGCGTGCGGGCCGGCGGGGAGCCGCAGGTCCTGGCGAGCGAGTCGCGGCCCACCGACCGGGCCGACCCGGTGGGCGGCGTCCTGGACTTCGCCGCCCAGCTCGCCGCCCGCGCCGCGTCCCTGGGCTCCCCCGCCCGCGCGGTCGGCATCGCCCTGCCCGGCATCGTGGACGAGGCGGCGGGCACGGCCGTCCACTCCGCCAACCTGGGGTGGCGGGACGTGCCGATCCGGCGGATGGCGCGCGAGCGCCTGGGCGTCCCGGTCGCCATCGGCCACGACGTCCGCACCGGAGGCCTGGCCGAGGCCGTGCTGGGGGCGGGCCGCGGCGCGGGCGACTTCGTCTTCATGGCGATCGGGACCGGCATCGCGGCCGCCCTGATCCTGAACGGCGTCCCCTATCCGGGGACGGTGGGCTGGAGCGGCGAGATCGGCCACGTGGTCGTCCGTCCCGGCGGCGAGCCCTGCGCCTGCGGGAACCGGGGCTGCCTGGAGACCTACGCCTCGGCCGCCGCCGTCTCCCGCCGCCACGGCGGGGGCGTGGCCGCCGAGGAGGTGATGGCGCGGGCCGCGAGGGGCGAGGAGAAGGCGGGGCGGGTCTGGTCGGAGGCGCTCGACTGCCTGGCCGACGGCCTCGCCGCGGCGACCCTCCTGCTGGACCCGGGCCTCGTGGTCATGGGCGGCGGCCTCGCCCGCGCCGGCGACGCGCTTCTGGACCCGCTCGGCTTGCGCCTGGCCGACCGCCTGGTCTTCCGCGCCCCGCCCCGCCTGGTGCGCACGGAACTGGACGACCAGGCGGCCGTCAAGGGCGCGACGATCCTCGCCCACCGCCTCCTGGACGTCGGCTAGGGCCGCAGCAGGTGAAGCCATTCGTGCGACACCTCGGGCGACCACCCGCCGCACGAGCGGCCCAGCGCATGGAGGTTCCGGTCAGCGTGGCCGCGTGGGGTCGGGCACGTCCGGCGACGCTTCGTGCGGCGCGTCCTGGGTGAGGGTTCGCAGTGCGTCGGCGGAGGCGGCGTCGTTCGGGGTGTAGATCTCAAGCCGGTGGTCCGGGCTGTCGGGCTGGAGCCAGACCTGGTAGGCGACGCTCGCGGCTCCGATGGTGGGGTGCTGGAGGTGCATGTCTCCGACGGTGCAGTCGGCGACCTCTCCGGTCGCCCACATGGCCGCGAACTCGTCGCTGCGCATGGTGAGTTCTCCGATCAGCTCGGCCAGCCGGGCGTCGGTCGGGAAACGGCCGGCGGTGAGCCGCAGGTAGGCGACGTGGATGCGTGCGAGTTCGTCCCAGTTGCGGTGGAGGTTCCGGGTGAGCGGGTCGAGGAAGAACATCCGCGGGATCGAGGGGCGCCGGTCCGGAGCGTTCGGCGCCTCGAAGTCGATGTGCTCGGCGAACAGCGCGTGACCGGCGCGGTTCCACGCGAGCACGTCTCCTCGCCGGCCCAGCACGAGCGCCGGGGTCGCGTCGCCGAGTGTGTCGAGGAGAGCCAGAACGCGCCTGTGGGGTTGCTCCCGGCCGGGGTCCGACAGTCCGGGGGCGGCGGGCTGCCGAGCGAGATTGCGCAGGTGCGCCGTCTCCACTTCGTCGAGTCGCAGCACCCTTGCCAGGGCGTTGAGCACCTGATCCGAGGCGGTTTCCGCCTGTCCCTGCTCCAGCCGGGTGTAGTACCCGGGGCTGACTCCGGCGCACTGGGCCAGTTCTTCGCGGCGCAGGCCCGGGACCCGTCGAGCGGTGCCGTAGGTGCGCAGTCCGATCTCGGCGGGCGTGATCCGATCACGCCGGCTCTTCAGGAACGTTCCCAGGCTCTCCACGGCATCGAGCGTATGCATGCCGCGGCGGGCGTGGGTGCACCTGCTGGGTGTACCCACAGCAAGGGGATGGCCGTCTTACGCGGCGGCCCTGAGCGTGGACGCCATGTATCAACAGCACGCGAGTAAGCCGGGTGCACGGGTCTGGCTTGGTCTCCTTGTCGTCCTGGGGCCGGTACTGCTGGTCTCGATGGACGGGTCGATCCTGTTCCTGGCGATGCCCCGGATCAGCCGGGCACTGGCGCCGACGGCCGAGCAGTCCCTGTGGATCCTGGACGTCTACGGCTTCGCCGTCGGATCCCTGCTCATCGCGTTCGGCAACCTCGGCGATCGATACGGCAGGCTGAGGCTCCTCATGATCGGCACGGCGGTCTTCGGCCTGGCGTCCGCGGCCGCGGCGTTCGCCCCCGACGCCGGACTGCTCATCGCCGCCCGTGCGCTGATGGGCGTCGCCGGGGCCACCCTGCTCCCCTCCGCCCTGGCGGTGCTGAGCGAGCTGTTCACCGACCCGCGGCGCCGCGCACAGGCCATCGGAGTCTTCGCGGCCGCGTTCGCCGCCGGCTTCGCCGTCGGCCCGGTCTTCGGCGGCGTGCTGCTGGAGAGCTTCTGGTGGGGGTCGGTCTTCCTGATCAATCTCCCCGTGGTCGCCCTGTTCCTGGTCTTCGCGCCGGTCCTGCTCAGTGAAGTCCGCGCGACTCGCCCCGGCCGCGTCGACGTCACCAGCGTCGTGACCTCCGCTGCCGGCCTGCTGCTCGCGATCTACGCGCTGAAGCGCGTCGCGGCCGAAGGCCTCTCGCTCCTCCCCGTCCTGGCGGCACTGACCGGGGCGGTGCTGCTGGTGTGGTTCGCGACCCGGCAGCGGCAGCTGCGACATCCACTGATGGACTTCTCCCTGTTCCGTGACCGCACCTTCACCGTCGCGATCATCACCGGGCTGCTGCCCCTGGCGGCATGGTCCGCGACCGCCTACCTGGCAGGCGTCTATCTCCAGTCGGTCCTGGGCATCGCGGTCCTGCAGGCCGCCCTGCTCGCACTCCCAGGAGCCGCGGTGCTCACCACCACCTGCGTCGTCACGCCGGCCGTGGTCGACCGCATCGGCAAGCGCACCACTCTGCTCGTCTGCCACTTCTCCATCGCCGCCGGGCTGCTGCTCCTGCTCCCCACCACCGTCCACGGTGGCGGCGGCTGGTACGTCGCCTCCACGGTCGTCGCCGGAGTCGGCTACGGCCTCTCCTTCGCACTCGTCGCGGACACCGCCGTCGGCGCCGTCCCCCCGGAACGCGCCGGCGCGGCCGGAGCCATCGCCGAGACCAGCAACGAGATCGGCAACGCCCTCGGCATCGCGCTGCTCGGCTCGCTCGCCGCACTCGTCTTCCGGCTCCAGGGCCCGGCCCTCGCCCCGACCCTCGGCGAGACACTCCAGATCCCGAAGCTGACAGCCATTTCCGCCGACGACGCGAAGTCCGCCTTCGTCGTCGGACTGCACGCGGCGGCCGTCGTGGCCGGCCTCCTGCACGTCACACTCGGCGTGCTCGCTTCCCGTTGGCTGCCCAGGCAGAGCCAGAGCGACTCGACGCCCTCCTCAGACGAGCCGGCCGATCTCGCGGAGAGCGAGGCGCGATGAGCCGGGCGGACTCGCCCTTGCCGATCGAGGGCCGGTACCCGCCGGTGGAGCGCAGTCCGCTCCCGCCCGGTCCTAGTCCGGTTCGACGAGCCTCGCGAGGTTGTCGAGCGCCATGCGCGTGCCGGTCTCGTTGTCGGCGGCGGGGACGGCGTCGGGCAGGCCCTCGTGCACGATGAGCACCTCGGTGCCGCCGTCGACCTCGGTGAGCGTCGTGGTCATGGTCATCTCGCCCCGGAGGGCGGGGTCGCCGGTCTCGAACTCGAACACCTCGACCACGCGCTCGTCCGGCACCAGTTCCGCGAACCGCCCGTGGTAGGTGTCGGTGTGCGCCGCCGTCTTCCCGGCGCCGGTCGGCGCGTCGTAGGTGAGCGAGATCCGGAACGCGCCGCCCTCGCGGCCGTCGAACTCGTGCACCTCGCTGGTCATGCCGTCCGGGACCCGCCACCGCATGATGGCGTCCGCGTCGATGAGCGCCCGGTAGACGGCCGAAGGCCGGGCCCGCACGCGCCGGGAGACCCGCGTCGAGTACATGCGCCCACCCTACGGCGCGCCCGCACGGGCGCCGGGCGGTTTCAGGCGCCGCGGGAGCGGAAGGCGCGCCGGTAGTCGGTCGGCGGGACGCCGACGTGCCGGGTGAAGTGGCGCCGCAGGTTCGCGGCCGAGCCGAGGCCGCTGCGGCGGCTCACCTGGTCGACGGGCAGGTCGGTGGATTCCAGGAGCACCCGGGCGCGGCCGAGGCGCTGGTCGAGGAGCCACCGGGACGGCGTGGTCCCGGTGTGCGCGGTGAAGCGGCGGGCGAACGTCCGCGGGCTCATCCGCGCCCGCCGGGTGAGGTCGGTGACGGTCAGCGGCTCGTCCAGGTGCGCGGCGGCCCACTGGAGGACCGGCCCCAGCCCGTCCCCGTCGGTGCGGGGCACGGCGAGCTCGACGTACTGGGCCTGGCCGCCGGGGCGGTGCGCGGGCACCACCATGCGCCGGGCCACCTGGTTGGCGACGTCCGCGCCGAGGTCGCGGCGGACGATGTGCAGGCACAGGTCGAGCCCGGCGGTGCGCCCGGCGCTGCTGAGGACGTCCCCGTCGTCGACGTAGAGCACCGAGGCGTCCACCCGGACCTCCGGGTGCCGGCGCTGCAACTCGTCGGCGAACATCCAGTGGGTGGCGGCGGAGCGTCCGTCCAGGAGCCCGGCGGCGGCGAGGGCGAACGCGCCGGTGCACAGCGACACGATCCGCGCGCCCGCGCGGTGCGCCGCCGCGAGCGCGCCGGTCAGCGCGGGCGGCACCGGGCGATCGGACTCCACGTGGACGTACGGCAGCGCGGGCACGACCACCATGTCGGCGCCGGCGAGGGCGTCGAACCCGTGCTCGGCGTTGAGGGTGAATCCGAACTCCAGGCGCACGTCCCCGGGCTCGGTCGAGCACAGCCGCAGCCCGTACCACGGGACGGCGGGGTCGGCCCGCGCCGAGCGGAAGACCTGGCAGGCGATCCCGACCTCGAAGAACGGCATGTCCTGGAGGAGGACGAGGGCGACGGAGGCGCGCGTCATAGCCGTCCAACCTATGGCGAAAAGCGTGCGAACATCGGCGGATTTGCCACTCGTGGCCGCCGCACCCGGGCTGCGACCGTGGAACCCCGACCACTCCTCCGCACAAGGAACGAGCCATGTCCGAATCCCTCACGACCACGCCGGACTCCGCGGCCGCCCTCCCCTGCGCCGTCGTCGAGCTGCGGCAGTACACGCTCCGGCCAGGAGGCCGCGCCGTCCTGACCGAACTCTTCGACCGCGAGTTCGTCGAGACCCAGGAGGCCGTCGGGATGCGCGTCATCGGGCAGTTCCACGACGAGGACGACCCGGACCGGTACGTGTGGCTGCGCGGCTTCCGCGACATGGAGTCGCGGAAGGCCGCGCTCACCGCCTTCTACCTGGAGGGCGCGGCTTGGAAGGAGCACGGCGTCGCCGCCGCCGAGACCATGCTCGACTCCGACGACGTCCTGCTGCTGCGGCCGGTGGCGCCCGGCTCCGGCTTCCCGCCCGCGGGCGGGCGGCCGCCGGTCGGCGCGACGCCTCCCGAGTCACGGGTGACGGCGACGATCCTGCACCGGGAGGACCCTGTCGACGCCGCGTTCGCCGACTACTTCAACGACACGGTCGCTCCGTTCCTGACCGGCCTCGGAGCCCCTCCCGCCGCCCGCTTCCAGACCGAACCGGCCGAGAACACCTTCCCCCGCCTGCCCGTGCGGTCGGACGCGAACGTCTTCGTCTGGTTCACCGTCTTCGAGGACACCGCCCGTCTGCGCGACCACCTCGACCGGCTGGACAGGTCGCCGGAGTGGACCGAGCGGCTCCTGCCCGCCCTCACCGCCGGCTCCACGGCACCGCTGGAGCGGCTGGTCCTGTCCCCGACCGGCCGCTCGGCGCTGCGCTGAGGCGCCCCGGCAGGGTGGTCGATTCGTCCGTCTTTGTGGCGGGTGCGGCTTGTAGTGTGGTCCCGTGCTCATGGGGCGAGACCGCGAGCTCGACCACCTCGCCGGCCTGCTCGAGGACGCCCGCGCCGGGCGGAGCAGGACCGTGGTGGTCCAGGGCGAGGCGGGGATCGGCAAGACGGCCCTCGTCCACCAGGTCGTCGCTGACGCCGGGGAGATGCGGGTCGTCCGCGGCGTCGGCGTCGAGTCCGAGTCGGAACTGGCGTTCGGCGGGCTCCATCTGATGCTGCACCCCTACGCCGACCGGTTCGACGCGCTGCCCGAGCAGCAGGCGGCGGCGCTGCGGTCGGCGTTCGGCCTCGGCTCGGGACCGGCGGGCGACCGCTTCCTGATCGGCGCGGCCACGCTCACGCTGCTGTCGGAGCTGGCCGCCGACCGCCCGCTGGTGTGCCTGGTCGACGACGCGCAGTGGCTGGACACCGCCTCGCTGGACGCGCTGCTGTTCGCCGCCCGCCGGCTCGGCGCCGACCCCATCTCCATGATCTTCACGGCCCGGGACGGCGCCCGCCCGTTCCCCGACCGCGGACTGGAGGTGCTGCGGCTGGCCGGGCTGGACCGCCGCGCCGCCGAGGACCTGGTGGCGGCGCACGCGCCCGGCCTGACCGTCCCGGTGCGGGAGCGGCTGCTGGACGAGGCGGCCGGCAACCCGCTCGCGCTCATCGAGCTGGGGAGCGCCCTGCGGTCGCGTCCCGCCCGTCCCGCCGAGCCGCTGCCGGTCGGCGGCAGGGTGCAGGAGACGTTCCGCCGCCGGCTGGCCGAGCTGCCGGAGGCCACCCGCCGGCTGCTCCTCGTGGTCGCCGCCGACGGCACCGCCGACCTCGGCATCGTGCTGCGCGCCGGGGACGCGCTCGGCCTGATTCCCGCCGACCTCGAACCCGCCGAGGAGGCCGGGCTCGTCGTCCTCGACGGCGCGGAGGTGCGGTTCCGGCACCCGCTCATCCGCGCCGTCACCTACCAGGACGCGGCACACCACCGGCGGATCGACGTCCACGGCGCGCTGGCGCGGGTCCTCGGCGGCGACGAGCACGCCGACCGGCGCGCCTGGCACCTGGCGGCGGCCGCGACCGGCCCGGACGAGGACGTCGCCGCCGAGCTCGAACGGGTCGCGCACCGCGCCGAGCTGCGCGGCGGGACCGCCGCCGTCGCCACCGCCTACGAGCGCGCCGCGCGGCTCAGCACCGAGCCGGAAGGCAGGGCGCGGCGGCTCGTCCACGCGGCGCGGGCCTCCTACGACGCGGGACGGCCCGACCAGGCCGCCCGCCTCGCAGAGGAGGCCGAGCACCTCACCGCCGAGGACGGGGTCGTCGCCGAGGCCACCTTCATCCGCGCCCAGGTCGCCTACGAGCGCGCCTCCCCGGCCGCCGACGCCGAGCTGGCGCTGCGGGGCGCGGCGCTCATCGCCGGGAGCGACCCCGAGCAGGCGGTGGCGATGCTGACGGAGGCCGTCTGGTCCGCCCGGGACGCCGGGGCGCACGACCTGGTGCGGCAGAGCGTCGAGCTGCTCGGGACGGTGCGGCTGCCCGCGGGTTCGGCGAAGGCGCCGGTGACCGCCGCGCTGATCGCCTACGGGCGGCTGCAGGAGGGCGCGCCGGGGGCCGTCCCGCCGATGCGGGCCCTCTTCGAAGCCGCGCGGAACGGCGGGATCGAGGACGTCGTCGAACGCCTCATCGGCGGTTTCATGGGCCTGCTCGTGGCCGACGACCGCGGCGCGACCGGGCTGCTCGTGGAGATGGCGTCGGAGGCCAGGGCCAGGGGCGCGCTCGGCTGGCTCCCCTACATCCTGGAGCCCCTCGCGATCGGGCGGGTGCTGCTCGGCGACCTGCGCGGCGCGGACGCGGCGGCGGCCGAGGGCATGTCGCTGGCCGCCGACATCGGCATGGACATGCAGGTCACCGCGCTGAAGTGCATCACGGTGCGGCTGGAGTCGGACGCCGGGCGCAGCCGCGCCCTCGCGCCGGACGTCCTCGCGCACGCCGACCTGCACCCGACGAACGCCGCGCTCGCGTCCTGGGGCCTCGGCCTGCTCGACCTCGCCGAGGGGGACGCCCGCGCCGCCCTGGAGCGGCTGGACGCGGTGTGCTCCGGCCCCGCCCGGCACGACGTGCTGATCCGCGCCGTCCCCGACCACGCGGAGGCGGCGGTGCGCGCCGGGCGGCCGGAGCTGGCCCGCACCTACCTGCCCGCCTTCGAGACGTGGGCGGCGGCCGCGTCGAGCACCGCCCTGGTCTCCCGGTGCCGCGCCCTGCTCGCCGCCGGGGACGAGGCGGACGAGCACTACCGCACCGCCCTGAGCCTGCACGGCGACCGCGCCTACGACATCGCGCGGACCCGGCTGCTGTACGGCGAGTGGCTGCGCCGCCGGCGCCGCCGCACCGAGGCGCGGGAGGAGCTGACCGCGGCGCGGGAGGCGTTCGCCCGGCTCGGCGCCGAGTGCTGGGCCGAGCGCGCCCGCGCCGAACTGGAGGTCCTCGGGGACCGCCCGGCGGCCCGGTCCGGGGACGCCGACCCCCTGAAGCGGCTGACCCCGCAGGAGCTCCAGGTCGTGCGGCTCGCCGCCGCAGGGCTCAGCAACCGGGAGATCGGCGCGCAGCTCTACCTCAGCCCCCGCACGGTCGGGCACCACCTCTACAAGGCCTATCCGAAGATCGGCGTCACCCGCCGCGTCGAGCTGGCCCGGCTGGTATCGGACATCTGACTTACCCTGACCGGCGCACCCGCCGGCCCCGCCCCGGTGACACCGCCCTCTGAGCCCGTCCACCCCTGCTGGCCTGCGGTGTCGCACATCCGTTCGATGACCGATGCGGGCCGTCCGGTCGCGCTCGTAGCGTCGTGGCACCTCGAACGAACGGAGAACCACGATGCTTCTGGAGAACAAGACCGCGGTGATCTACGGCGGCGGCGGGGCGATCGGCGGCGCCATGGCGCGCGCCTTCGCGGCCGAGGGCGCGCGCGTGTTCCTCGCCGGCCGCACCCCCGCCACGCTCGACGCCGTCGCCGAGGAGATCCGGGGCGCCGGCGGCCTCGCCGAGACGGCCCGCGTGGACGCCCTGGACGAGGACGCGGTGAACGGCTGGGTCGACTCGGTCGTGGAGACGGCCGGCAGCGTCGACGTGTCCGTCAACGTCATCTCCCAGGACGCGCTGTTCGTGCCCCTGATCGACATGCCGGTGGCGGACTTCGGCCGGGCCATGGAGAAGGTCGCCCGCTCGTTCCTGCTGACCACCCAGGCCGCCGCGCGGCACATGGTCAAGCAGGGCTCGGGCGTGATCCTGCACTTCGGCGGCTCCGACAGCACCAACCGCATGCCCGGCATCGGGACGGTGCAGATCGGCTGCGACATGGTCGAGGCGATGCGCCGCCAGTGGGCGTGCGAGCTCGGGCCGCACTCGGTCCGCGTCCTGTCGATGCGGACCGGCGGCATCCCCGAGTCCATGCCGGACATCCCGGACATGGAGCCGGTCAAGCAGCAGATGGTGGACGCCACCCTGCTCAAGCGCGCCGCGACCCTCACCGACGTCGGCCGCGTCGCCGCCTTCCTGGCCTCCGACCACGCCGCCAGCCTGACCTCGACGCAGGTCAACATCACCGCCGGCGCCCTGGTCGACTGACGGGGGCCTTCTCGGCGCCGCCTCCTCCGCTCCTCGCGCGCGGAGAGACGGCGCGACGGGGGCGGTGACGCCTCGCCCGCTCCGACGGTCCGCACCCCCGGACCGGGCGAGGCGTCATCCCGGCATCCCGTCCCGGCTCAGCCGCGACCGCCCGGCTTCGGGACGAAGGCCGCGGCCGTCAGGGCGCCCCAGCCCGTGATCTGCCCCCGCTTCACCGGCAGCAGGCCGGGCTCCCGGTGGTCCTTCACGGCTAGGACGCGAAAGCCCAGGTAGGCGTAGCTCTTCGGATCGATGAAGATCTCACTGCGCAGGTAGCCGTTCTCGACGCGGTAGAGGGTGACCCCGCGGCGCCCCCCGAGATCGGCGGCCGCGGGCTCGTAGCGCACGCCGGGGATCCGGGCCGCGGCGCCGTACAGCGCCGCCTCGATCTTCGAGGGGAGGACGGCGTCGCGCATGGAGCGGGTGACGAGTTCGAACGCCGCGGAGTCGCGCTCCTCGGCGGTCGGCGGCTTCGGCTTCGCCTTCTTCATCAGCGCGTACTTCTCGCGTGTCCGCTTCGGCAGTCCCTCCGGGACCGGCTTGCTCCACTCCGCGAGACGCCGGGCGTACTCGGCGTCGACCGTCTTGTAGATCCGCGCGAGCACCGCGCCGGGGTCGGTCGGCAGGGAGAGCAGTTCGGGATAGGTCGGGGTGTACTTCGAGCCCTCGGCGACGCGCAGCCTCCCGTTCTCGACCACGGCGAACCGCTTGCCGTCCGTCCGGCGCCAGAGTTCCTGGGTGCGGGTCTTCGCCGGGGTGCCGAAGAGCGGGCGCCCGCCGCCTTCCTGGGTCTCCGCGTAGACGGTCTTCACGTAGGCCCACTGCGCCGGGCCGAGCTTCGGGACGGGCTTGGTCGCCGCGACCAGGGCGGCGTTGCGGGCCAGGTCCTGGGGGCCGCCGACCGGACGCAGGGCGACGGGCTCGGGCTCCCGGTCATCCTGTCCGATGGCGACGACGGCGGCGACCGCCATGGCCCCGGCGAGGGCGCCCGCCGTGAGGAGGCGCCGGCGGCCCCGCCACGGCCGGGCCTGGGAGGCGGGCGCGTCCTCGCTGAGCCGGACGCGCAGGCGGGCCTTGGCCATGCGGTCGTACTCGGGCACGTCCGGGCGGCCCTCGCGGAACAGGGTGATCTCGTCTGTGGTCATGTCGCGCTCTCCTGGAGGGGGTGGACGCCGCCGAACGCGCGGTGGAGCTTCTTGCGGATCCGGTGCAGGCGGGACTTGATCGTGCCGACGGGGACGCCGAGGGCCTGGGCCGCCTCGTCGTAGCTCAGTTCGGCCCAGGCGATGAGCAGGAGCAGGTCGCGGTCGGCGGCCGAGAGGCGGGTGAGGGCCGCGGCGAGCTCGGGCCGCAGCCGGCCCGCCGCCACCCTGGCGGTGCTGCGCTCGTCGAAGCCCTCCTCCGGCCGGTCCGGCGCCGCGCGGGCCAGGGCCCGGTTCCGGCGGGCCTCGGCCCGGCGGTGCTCGCGCAGGGCGTGTGTCGCGATCCCGTAGAGCCAGGGGCGCGCGTCCGGTCGTCCGAGGTCGTACCGCCCGCGCTTGCGGAACGCTGCCAGGAACGTCTCCGCGACGACGTCCTCGGCCATGTCGGGGCCGAGGCGGCGGGCGACGTAGCGGTGGATCTCGTCGCCGTGCCGGTCGAAGATCTCCGCGAAGCGCTCGGGCCGCCGGAGCGACTCCCGCAGGACCGCGGCGTCGGTCACCGGACCGGGAGGGACGTCCGGTTCCGTCCCGGAAGGCGCGGTCAACATGGGCCACGTCCGTTCATGGGGGTCCTTTCGGTTGGCTGTCACCCGGTACTCGACCGGTCGCCGCGAACGGGTTCCCTCTGCATGCGGGGCGGCACGGGGTGCGTGGGCGGGCCTTCGGCGTCCTTCCTGGTGAATCCCCCAGGGGTGGTCAGGTGGCCGGGCCCGGGTTGGCGGCTCGCAGGGCTTCGGCTTGCAGGGCTTTGGTGATGGCGTCCTGCCAGGTCGCGAGGAAGGCGGGGTATTCGGCGGCGAACCGGTGCAGGTGGGCGGCTCCCTCGTCGGAGAGCGCGGTGAGCTCGTAGGTGACGGTCACCTCGCTGTGCCCGTCCGCCTCGTCCAGGACGACGGAGACGGTTCCCGCGCTGGTCCCCGGAGTGACGCGCGCGTAGCGGATGCGCCGTCCCGGCGTCCCTTCGACGACGATCCAGGTTGTGGTGCGCTCGTCGGCGTGGGTCTGGAAGACCGTCTCGGGCCTCGCGTCGTCGGTGACGGGCGCGGGGAAAGACGGTTCCCACCCCGGCACCCAGCGCCGCTCGCCCCGTGCGGTGAAGAGGGGGAACGCCTCGGCCGGGGGCAGCGGGACGGTGATGCGGCCGGTGAGGCGGTGCCGGACGCCGCTCATCGCGGCTCGTCCAGGGTGTGCGCGTCCGCGGCGGTCAGCGTCAGGCCGTAGACGTCCTTGAGCTGCTCGATCTTGGCGAGCGTCTCCGGCGAGAAGGGGGCCTTGCCCTCGAAGGCGTGCAGGGCGATGCCCTCGACCAGATCGCCGAGGGAGAGGTCGAGGTACTCGGCCAGCGCCTTGAGGACCTTGAGCACGTTGCGCTCGACGCGCACGCCGGTCTGCACCCGTTCAACTTTTACCATGGTACCAAGTTACCAGTTTCGCTGTGGGCGGGGCCTTGCCGGGCAGGGGCGAACGGCGGCGCGGGGTGGCCACGCAGGGACGATCGCCCTACCTTGGACGATCACGTGATCTACGGACGTGACAGACAAGAGCGGATGGAGCGGTATGTCGGAGCCTTCGGCCGGACCTGGCAGCACCGGCGGAGAGCCGCGGACGAAGGGGCGTCCCTCCACGGACGACGACCGCCGGCACTGGATGTGGCGGCCGTCCTACCTGGCGGCGGGCTTCGCGGTCTCCTTCGTGCTCCTTCTAGCGGTCCGCAGCGACACCTTCTACTGGGTCGCGGTCCTCGGGATGCTCGGGCTCGCCATCGTGGTGCTCCTGGCCTTGCAGCTGGCGCTCTACAGGCCGTTCGGCGGTCCCGTCCCCTATGCCACGGACGGCACCGACCGCCAGGGCCCGGTGAAGTACCACTACAAGGTCCTGGTCAGGCCCTACCTGCTGGTCATGGCGGTCGCCGCCGTGCTGGTGGCCGTGCCGCTCGCCGTCGGCGTCGGCTACCTCGGCCCGTTCCTCGGCGCGGGGCTGGTCTCGCTGGGGATGGGGACGAGGTTCTGGCTTCCCCAGATCATCGCCGCGCGGAGATGCGCCCGGGTGCTGAAGGTCTACGACTTCGAGTTCCGCGCCCCCATACGGAAGACGAACCTGGGGGCCAAGGGAGTGCGCTCCCTGATCCTTGGCGGCGACGCCGCGCCGCGCATGTCCGCCCGGGAGCCGCTGTTCTCCGACCGGTGGCCCAAGGAGATCGGCCTCGGAGCGTGGTTCGCCGGGGACGAGCCCTTCGGCGGCGTGATCCTGGTCCCGGGCACGGGCGAGCTGATGTGCATGCAGCCCGAGAACTGGGCCGCGCTCGACAAGGCCCGGCGCGAGGCAGGCCCCGAGCGCCAGGAGCGGGCCAGGCGAGCCGGCCTGGCGCGCAAGCGGATCTAGCGGCTCCGGCCGGTCCAGTAGCTACGGCGTGATGACGAGTTTGCCGCGCGTGTGCCCGCCGCGGCTCTCGTCGAACGCCTCGCCCACCTTCTCCAGCGGGAACGTCCCGGCCACCTCCACCGTGAGCGCGCCGCGGTCGGCCATGGCCGCCAGCTCGGCGAGCTTCGCCCCGCTCGGGCGGACCCAGATCCAGTGGCCGCCGTGCTCCTCGACCGTGTTGTCCGCGACCGACACGTGCCGCCCGCCCTCGGCCAGGACGGCGAGGGTCGTGTCCAGCTGGCCGCCCACGAAGTCGGCGACCGCGGACACGCCGCCGGGCGCCAGGTCCCGGACGCGCTCGACCAGCCCGTCCCCGTAGGCGACGGGCTCGGCGCCGAGGCCGCGCAGGAAGTCGTGGTTCCGCTCGGAGGCCGTGCCGATGACGCGGGCGCCGCGGTCGCGGGCGATCTGGACGGCCAGGCTCCCCACCCCACCGGACGCCGCGTGGACCAGCAGCACGTCGCCCGGCCCGATCTCAAGGCGGTCCAGGGAGCGCTGCGCGGTCATGCCGACGAGCGGCAGCCCCCCGGCCTGGTTCCAGTCGAGCGCCGCGGGCTTGCGCGCCACGTCGTCGGCCGCGACCGCGACGTACTTCGCGAACGTCCCGGCGCCGACGACGTCCTTGCGGGCGTAGGACATGACCTCCTCGCCGTCCGCGAAGTCCGGCGTGTCGGGGCCGCTGCCCCGCACGACGCCGGCGACGTCCCAGCCCGGGATGACGGGGAACACCGCGTCCATCATCCCGTCCAGGCCGCCGGCCATGACCTTCCAGTCCACGGGGTTGACCCCCGCCGCGCGGACCTCGATCAGGACCTGCCCGGGCCCGACCTTCGGGTCCGGGACGTCCCCGACCCGGAGGCGCGAGTTGTCGGCGGCGAAGGAGTCATAGGTGACGGCACGCATTCCCTCAACCTGCCACCCGACCGGCCCGGCAAACATGGCGTGCAACACGTAGGGAGTTCCCTACGTTTGACAGGTAGGGAACTCCCTACGTAACTTGGGGCGCATGAACATCACGCATGTGCGGCTGCTGACCGTGCCGGTCTCCGGCCAGGACGCGGCCTGGGACTTCGACTCCGACGGCAACGGCACCGTGCCGGCCGCGCGGTGACGGTGGACGTCTTCGCGGCCCTGGCCAGCCCCGTCCGGCGGGAGATCACCGCGCTCCTGCTGGACGGGCCGCGCCCGGTCAACGACCTCGCGGCGCACTTCTCGATGAGCCGCCCGAGCGTGTCGGAGCACCTCAGGGTGCTGCGCGACGCCGGGCTGGTCAGCGAGCGGCGCAGCGGCCGGCAGCGCCTCTACCGGCTGGAGCCCGCGCCCCTGCGCGAGCTTTCGGAGTGGCTGTCCCCCTACGAGCGGTTCTGGCGGGAGAAGCTCGCCAACTTGCGCGATCTGCTGGACGAGGAGGACCTGTGACCCCCGTCGTCGAGGCGGCCGGGCTGGTCAAGCGGTTCGGGGGCGTGCGGGCCCTCGACGGGCTCGACCTCGTCGCCGAACCGGGGCAGGTCGTCGCGCTGCTCGGCCCGAACGGCGCGGGGAAGACGACGTTCGTCCGCGCGGTGGCGACGCTCGTCCGGCCCGACGGCGGCACCCTGCGCGTGGACGGCGTCGACGCGGCCCGCGAGCCGGGCCGGGTGCGGCGGCTCATCGGCCTGGCCGGCCAGTACGCGGCGGTCGAGGCGGCGATGACCGGGCGGGAGAACCTGGAGATGATCGCCCGCCTGTTCGGCCAGGACCGCCGGACCGCCCGCGCGAGCGCGGCCGAAGTGCTCGACCGGCTGTCCCTGGGCGAGGTCGCCGACCGTCTCGTCCGCACCTACTCGGGCGGGACGCGCCGCCGCCTCGACCTCGGCGCGAGCCTGGTCGGCGCGCCCCGGCTGCTGCTGCTGGACGAGCCCACCACCGGCCTCGACCCGCGCGGCCGCATCGAACTGTGGGACGCCATCGGCGGCCTGGCGGCGGGCGGCACGAACGTCCTCCTCACCACCCAGTACCTGGACGAGGCCGACCGCCTCGCCGACCGCGTCGTGATCATCGACAGGGGCCGGGTGGCCGCCGAGGGCACTCCCCGCGAGCTGAAGTCGCGGATCGGCGGCGACCTCGTCGAGGTCCACGTCCGCGACCGCGCCGCACTGGCCCCCGCCGCCCGCGCCCTGGAGCGAATCGCCCCCGTCCACACCGACCCGTCGTCCCTGCTGGTGACGATGCCCGCCGAGGACGGCCCCGACGACCTGCTGAAGGCCGTCCGGGCCCTGTCCGACCACCACGTGGCCATCGAGGACGTCACCCTGCGCCGCCCCACCCTCGACGAGGTCTTCCTAGCCCTCACCACCAACCCGGAACGGACCCCGTCATGACCGTCCCAGCCGCACCCCCCACCGCCCACGGCTCGCCGATGACCCGGGTGGCCGGCGGGGCCGGGTTCGGAGCCGCGACCTGGGCGGTCGCGCAGCGGGGGGTCCGGCGGACGCTCCGGACGCCGCAGATCCTCGTCATGGGGCTCGTGCAGAGCGTCGCGTTCCTGCTCATCTTCCGGTACGTGTTCGGCGGCGCGATCGGCACGGGCGGCGTCGGGTACGTCGACTACATGATCCCCGGGCTGCTGACGGTGAGCGGCCTGTTCGCCGGGATGAGCGCGGCGGTCGCGGTCGCCGAGGACCTCGCGTCCGGCTACCTGGACCGGCTGAGGTCGCTGCCGATGCCGCGCACGGCCGCGCTCGCGGGGCAGGTGGCGGCCGACACGGTGCGGGTCGCGCTGATCCTCGCGGTGAGCGCCGCGCTGGCGTTCGCCGTGGGGTTCCGGGTGCACGCCGGCTGGGGATCGGCGCTGGCCGGGTTCGGGCTGTGCGTGCTGTTCGGGTTCGCGTTCGTGTGGATGTTCGTGGCGCTGGGGCTGCTGACCGCGAGCCCGCAGGCCGCGCAGGGCGTGGGGTTCCTCGCGCTGCCACTGAGCTTCGTCTCCGGCGCCTACGTCCCGGTGGAGACGATGCCCGGGTGGCTGCGCGGCTTCGCCGAGCACCAGCCGGTCACCGTCATGATGGACGCCGTGCGCGTCCTCACGCAGGGCGACGCGGCGGCCCTGGGCCACGCCCCCGGCTACTACGTCTGGCGGTCCCTGGCGTGGACCACCGGCATCGTCCTAGTGTCCGGCGCCATCGCCCTGACCCGCTTCCGCAAGATCTGACATGGGCGCAAATTGTCGTGAGCGTAGGGCGCGACGTGGGCGGACGGCGGCCCGGGTGCAGGGTGTGACATGGGCGCCGGCCACGACGAGGGCGCAGGATGCCAGGTGAGCGAGGACGCGACTTCAGCACAGGGGCACGACTGGGCGCGGGGTGCGATGTGGAGGTGGGGGGACATGAGTGGTGAGCGGGCCTCGATCGAGGTGGACGAGTTCCTGCCGCATCCGCCCGCGAAGGTGTGGCGGGCGCTGACCGAGCCGGAGCTGCTGGCCCGCTGGCTGATGCCGAACGACTTCAAGCCCGTCGTCGGGCACCGCTTCACCTTCGCGGCCAAGCCGATCCCCGCGGTCGGCTTCGACGGGACCATCGAATGCCGCGTCCTCGACATCGAGGAACTCCGGCTGCTGCGCATCAGCTGGCGCGGCGGCGGCCTCGACACGACGGTGACGTGGCGGCTCGTCGCCGAGGGGCGCGGAACGCGCCTGTTCGTCGAGCACGCGGGCTTCGACCTCGACGACCCCGTCAACGCCTACGCCTTCCGCGGCATGGGCGGCGGCTGGCGCTCCGGCATCTTCCGCGCCCTCCGGGAAGCCCTCACCGACCTGCGCTGACCCCCGCCGCAGGCCGGTGAGCACTTCCAGGCGCTCGGTCAGGCGACGGGTTCGAGGGGCGGCTCGTCGGCGAACTGGGTGCGGTAGAGGTCGGCGTAGCGGCCGCCTGCGGCGAGGAGCTCCTCGTGGGTGCCGCGTTCGATGATGCGGCCGCTCTCCACGACGAGGATCAGGTCGGCGGCGCGGACCGTGGACAGGCGGTGGGCGATGACCACGGCGGTGCGGCCGTCGAGGGCCTCGGTCAGGGCCTCCTGGACTGCGGCCTCGGACGTGGAGTCGAGGTGCGCGGTGGCCTCGTCGAGGATCACGACGCGCTGCCTGGCGAGCAGGAGCCGGGCGATGGTGAGGCGCTGGCGCTCGCCGCCGGACAGGCGGTAGCCCCGCTCGCCGACGATGGTGTCGAGGCCGTCGGGCAGGCCCTCGATGAGGGTGTCGAGGCGGGCGCGGCGCAGGACGTCCCACAGCTCCTCGTCGGTCGCCTCGGGGCGGGCGAGCAGGAGGTTCTCGCGGATCGACTCGTGGAACAGGTGGCCGTCCTGCGTCACCATGCCGAGCGTGTCGCGGATGGCCTGGAACGACAGGTCGCGGACGTCGACGCCGCCGAGCCGGACGGCGCCGGAGTCGACGTCGTAGAGGCGCGGCAGCAGCTGCGCGATCGTCGACTTGCCCGCGCCGGACGAGCCGACCAGGGCGACCATCTGGCCGGGCTCGGCGCGGAACGATACGTCGTGCAGGACGTCCACGCCGCCGCGGGTGTCGAGGGTGGCGACCTCTTCGAGGGAGGCCAGGGAGACCTTGTCGGCGGACGGGTAGGCGAAGGTGACGTTGTCGAACTCGACCGCCACCGGGCCCTCGGGCACGTCGCGCGGCTCGGGCTTCTCGCTGACGAGCGGCTTCAGGTCGAGCACCTCGAAGACCCGCTCGAAGCTCACGAGCGCGCTCATCACCTCGACGCGTGCGCTGGCCAGGGCGGTCAGCGGCGCGTAGAGGCGGGTGAGCAGCAGGGCCAGGGCAACGACGGCGCCGGCGTCGAGGTGGCCGCGCAGGGACAGGAACCCGCCGACGCCGTAGACGAGCGCGAGGGCGAGCGCGGAGACCATCGTGAGCGCCGTGATGAAGACGTGCTGCACCATCGCGGTGCGGACGCCGATGTCGCGGACGCGGCGGGCCCGGGCGGCGAACTCGGCCGACTCGCGCGCGGGGCGCCCGAACAGCTTCACCAGCGTCGCTCCGGGGGCGGAGAAGCGCTCGGTCATCTGCGTGCTCATCGCGGCGTCGTGCGCCGCGGCCTCGCGTTCGAGCTTCGCCAGGCGGCTGCCCATCCGGCGGGCCGGGAGGACGAAGACGGGCAGCAGGACCAGCGCGAGCAGGGTGATCTGCCAGGAGATGCGCACCATCACGGCGAAGGTGAGCAGGACGGTCACAAGGTTGCTGACCACTCCGGAAAGGGTGTCGCTGAACGCGCGCTGGGCCCCGATCACGTCGTTGTTGAGGCGGCTGACCAGGGCGCCGGTGCGGGTCCGGGTGAAGAAGGCGACCGGCATGCGCTGGACGTGGTCGAACACGGCCGTGCGCAGGTCGAGGATCAGCCCCTCGCCGATGCGCGCGGACAGCCAGCGGTTGAGGAGGCCGAGGGAGCCCTCGGCGAGCGCCAGTACGGCGATCAGAACGGCGAGCCACACGACGGTGGACGTCGCCTCATGGTCGACGATCGCGTTGACGACCCACCCGGCGAGCACCGGCGTCGCCACCGCGATGACCGCCATCACCACGCTGAGCAGGAGGAATGCCGTGAGCAGCCCCCGGTGCGGGCGGGCGAAGCGGCCGATGCGCCCCAGCGTCGCCTTGGAGAACGGCCTGCTGTCCCGTGCGTTCATGGCGTGGTGCAGCGACATCCACGCCGTGACTTCCATGTCCATGGAGACCCCTGTGATCGTTAGCCTGGAACAGCGAGCATGCGACCTCAAGAAAGGTTGAGGTCAAGCCGCCGCCGGATCCCAGGGTCCCGCGGGGGTACGACATTCCGCGAGAGGAAGGCGGCCTGTGGACATCGACGAGCTCCGGTCCGACACCCCCGGCTGCGCGAAGGTGGCTCACCTCAACAACGCCGGAGCCGCCCTGCCGCCGCGTCCCGTCATCGACGCCGTCGCCGGGCACTTCGAACTGGAGTCGCTGATCGGCGGATACGAGGCGGCCGAGCGCAACGAGGCGCCGATCGCGCGCTTCTACGACGCCGTCGCCAGGCTCCTGGGGGCCCGTCCTGACGAGATCGCCTTCGTGGAGAACGCCACCCGAGCGTGGGACATGGCGTTCTACGCGATCCCCTTCGCGGACGGCGACCGCATCCTGACGACGACGAGCGAGTACTCCAGCAACGCCATCGCCTACCAGCAGGTGGCGGCGGCCAAGGGCGCGCATGTGGAGGTCGTCCCGGACGAGGCCGACGGCACCCTGTCCCTGGACGCGCTGGAAGCCGAACTGGCCAAGGGCGACGTCCGGCTGGTGTCGCTGAACCACATCCCCACGCACAACGGGCTCGTCAACCCGGCCGCCGAAGTGGGACGGCTGTGCCGCGAGCATGGCGTCCTGTACCTCCTGGACGCGTGCCAGTCGGTGGGGCAGCTCGCCATGGACGTCAACGAGATCGGCTGCGACATCCTGTCGGCTACGGGGCGCAAGTACCTGCGCGGCCCGCGCGGCACGGGCTTCCTGTACGTCCGGCACGGAATCCTGCAGACGCTCGTCCCGCCGTTCCTCGACCTCCAGGCCGCCGACTGGAAGGCCCCGGACGGGTTCGTGATGCGCGACGACGCGCAGCGGTTCGAGACGTGGGAACGGCACGTGGCCGGGCAGATCGGGCTGGGCGTCGCCGCCGACTACGCGGCCGGCCTGGGAATGGCGGAGATCGAGGACCGCGTCCTCGGCCTCGCCGCCCGGCTCAGGGAGGAGCTGGCCGCGCGGCCCGGCGTCACCGTCCTGGACAAGGGCGCCCGCCCGTCCGGCATCGTCACGTTCACGGTGGAGGGCCGCGACCCGGCGGCCGTCAAGGCGGCGGCGAGAGAGGCCGGCGTCAACGTCAACGTCACCAACCCGGTCTCACACGGATACGACCCGCACGCCCGTCCAGCGGCCGTGCGGGCCTCCGTGCACTACTACAACACCGACGAGGAGCTGGAACGGCTCCTGTCCGTGCTGCCCTAGGCCGGGCAGTTCACGTGTTGGAACGCGCCGCGCTGATGTCGGCGAGCGCCGACGCGGCGTCCTTCTCGATCGCCAGGTCCCCGATGGACACGATGCCCACCGGACGGCCGTCCTCCATGACCGGGAGCCGCCGCACGGACCGCTCCCGCATGATCTGCGCGGCCCTGTCGAGGGAGTCGTCGGGCCCCACGGTCGCGGTCACCTTGCTGGCGATCTCGCCGATCCTCGCCTTGGCGGGGTCGCCGCCCGCGGCGAGCCCGCGCACCACCAGGTCGCGGTCGGTGACGACGCCCTTCAGGTCGTCGCCCTCCGCCACCAGGACCGCACCGATGTCCTCGTCGCGCATCGCACGCGCCACGGTCACGATGTCGAGTTCCGGCGACACCGACGTGGGCGAGCCGGTCATGATGTCGCGGACTTTCGTGGCCATCGCTCACACACTCCTTGCTCGTGGGTCGTAGCCGGGATCGATGCGGCCCCTACCCTCCGAAGGCGCGATCACTCATCGCGTCCGGAACGGTGCGAGCACCCGCCGCGCGGCCGGCTCGTCCACCACGAGCCGGTTCGGGTCGGAAGGCGCGGGACGGACCGGGATCGTGTGGAAGGCGGCCCCGTCGCCCTTGTCGAACCCCCGCGCGAGGGAGCGCAGCGTCCCGGCGTCCAGCTTCGGCGTGCTCTCGACCGAGCCGGCCGCGACGGCGAGGAAGCGCGCGAACCTCAGCGGGTCCCGCGACATCATCTCCCTGGCCTTCCGCGCCACCGAGGCGAGGAACTGCTGCTGGCGTTTGACGCGGTCCAGGTCGGAGCCGTCGCCCAGGCCGTGCCTGGTCCGGACGTAGGCGAGCGCCTGCGTCCCCTTCACCAGGTGCTTGCCCCGGGACAGGTTCAGCCCGGACTGCTGGTCAGACACGGCCACCGGCAGCGTCACCTCGACCCCGCCGAGCGCGTCCACCACCTTCTTGAACCCGGCGAAATCCACGGTCACGGTCTGGTCGACCGGGACGCCGGTCAGCGACTCCACCGTCTTCAGCGTGCAGGCGGCTCCGCCGAGCGTGAATGCCGCGTTGACCGTCGCCCGCTGCGCCGGGTTCTTCCCGCATGCGGGGATCCGTACGAGGACGTCCCTCGGGATGCTCACCACCTGCGGCTTCTTCCGGTCGGCGGGGACGTGCACGAGCATCAGGGTGTCCGAGCGCTGCGGGCCGCCTCTGTAGCGCGCGTCCAGCCCGATGACCAGCACGTTCAGCGCCTTGGCCGCGGCGGGCGGGGGCGGGTTCGGCGCCGCGGGCCGCGCGCCGCGCCCGTGCAGCAGCACCACCGGAACGAGGATCGCCGCGGCCGTCACCGCCGCGACCACGCCGAGCAGCGTCCACCGCCCCGGGCCGCGGCGCCTGCGCCTCGTCCCGTCGAGCAGCCGGTTCCGCTGCCGGGCCAGGGACGGCGGCGGCTCGTGCTCCAGGTCGCGGCCGAGGTCGCGGAGCAGTTCCAGGTCGTCCACGGTCACGCCTCCTCGCGCGTCGGGTCGGTGTCGCCGAGCGCCGCGCGCACCTTGCGCCGCGCCCGGTTGAGGCGGGAGCGGACCGTCCCGACCGGGATGCCGAGCGCCCGCGCCGCCTCCTCGTAGGACAGGTCGCCCCAGGCCACCAGCAGCAGGACGTCCAGGTCGCGGCGCGCCAGGCCGGACAGCGCCGCCGCCAGCGCGGGACGCGTCGCCGACGCCGTCACCCCCGCCGCGACGCGGTCGTCGGGCCCCTCCACCGGGCCGTCCACGGGGCTGCGCCGCAGCGCCCGGTAGCGCGCGGCCTCCGCCCGGTGGTGCCGCGCGACCAGCTTCGTCGCGATGCCGAACAGCCACGGCCGTGCGTCCTGCTGCGCCAGGTCGTAGCGGTGCCGCTTGCTGAACGCGACCAGGAACGTCTCTCCGACGACGTCCTCTGCGGGCTCCGGACCGAGCCTGCGGGAGACGTACCGGTAGAGCATCGCCGAATACCGGTCGAACAGCGCGGCGAACGCCTCGGGATCGGCGAGCGAACTCTCGATGAGAGCCGCGTCGCACTCCCGAGCCGTGGGGGGAACGGTCATCGCGGCCACCATGGCATGCGCACCGGGCCTTCCCGTGCGGGGACGTTGTCAGCGGTGTATCTCCGCAACCCGCGTTGCGAGTTCACGCTGGACCTGAGACACGGCCCCGCGGATACGGATTCCGGCGAACCTTCCCGATAAAATGCGCATCCTCATATGCACGGGGTTGTCGGCAGGACCGCTCCGCCGCCTGTCGGGGTACGAGCAGAGGGGGTCTGCACGTGGGCGACGACGCCGAACTTGACGAGGAAGCGGCGCGCAACGGAACCGCCGAGTTCCGCGTACCGGCGAAGGTCAACATGACCCGTCCGGACATCGCCGTCCGCCGTCCGGTGAAACCGCAGGACGAGGCCGGCGACGAGTCGGCCGACGCGTCCGGCGACGAGGAGGCGGCGGAAGAGCCGGGCGAGAAGCCCTCGGCGAGCCCCACCTGGTACGTCCAGTTCACGCCTCCCGAGGCCGAGGAGCCCGAACGGGACACGCCGTCCCCTGCCGCGCCTCCGCCCCCGGAGACCAAGCCTTGGCGCCCCACGTCCCAGTCCGTCCGCGACGAGGAGCCCGCCCAGGAGGAAGAGGCCGCGTCCCCGGCGGACGAGGCCCCGGCCGAAGAGCCCCCCGCCGACGACCCGACCCAGACCACCGCGCCCCAAGAGGACCGCGCGGCCCCCGCCGCGCAGGAGCGCGAGGGGCGCGGCGCCTCGGCCCCTGGCCATGCCGCGCCCCCGACGCCCAGCGATGCCCCACCCCCGGCCGTGACACCCCGAACCAGCGGCAGGCACGCGGCACGCCCCGCCCCCGAACGCCCCCAGGGCGAAGCTCCCCAGGAAGACCCAGGCGACGTCCAAAAACCACGCGGCAAGCGAGCCCGCCCGGCGCCCCCCGACAGCGAACGCGGCCCGCAGAACGCACCCGCACCCGCCGCACGCCAGGAAACACCTCGCGAAGCGCGCGGGAACGCGGCGCAGCCCACCCGATCACAACAAGCACCACCCCAGGAGACCGAGCATCCCCAAGGCGCGGCCCCACGCCACAACCCGGCCCAGCCGCAACGCCAGGAACGGCCCGGTGACGCCCGCGAAGCGCGTGGGAACGCCGCACCACCTGCCGCATCCCGTCAGGCGGCACCTCGGGAGTACGAGCGGCCCCAGGGCGCGGCTCCACGCCCCGCTCCTGCGCAGCCGCAGTGGCAGGAACGTCCGGGCGACGTCCATGAAACACGGGGCGATCGGGGCCGACACGCGCCCCCTGACACCGAACGCCCTCAGGGTGCGCCGGCGCCACAGCAGGAACGTCCCGGCGGAGCGCACGGGAGCGCGGCGCCGGCCGCCTCGCGGCATGTGGTGCCTCGGGAGAACGAGCGGGGCCAGGGTGCGGCCCGTTCCGCTCCACCGCAGCGCCAGGAACGTCCCGGTGACGTCCACGAGTTGCGCGGCAACCGGGCGCTGCCCGCGCCGCAGCGGCACCCCGCCCCGCCCGACACCGAACGGCCCTGGGGCGCGGCCGGGCCGGGGACGCAGCAGGAAGCGCCCGGCGACGTCCGTCCTCAAGCGCTCTCCCCTGCCGGACCCACGCGGATCGAGCGGTTGCCTGACCTGTCGTCGCAGGGCGGTCCCTGGGAGGCTTCGCTTCCGGCCCCGACGGCCCCGACAGCCCCGACGGCGCGGACGTCCGGGCAATGGAGCGTGCCCTGGGACGGGGAGGCGCCACCTCCCCAACCGCCCGAGCCCGCCGTGGCGGAGAAGCGCAAAGGCAAGCGGCGCTGGCTCGTCGTGGTCGCGGCCATGCTGGTCCTCGTGGCCGGGGTCGCGGCGGGGCAGCTGCTGCGGCCGCCGCCCGACCCGACGGTGCGGCTGACCATCGCGTCCAGCCACACCTTCCCCGGGCAGGCCCCGACGCTGCCGTGGCCCGGGGTGGGCCAGGCGGTGCTCTACGTGGACGGGGTCGGGACGATGGGCTCGTCGGGCGGGGCGGTGCCGACGCCCACGGCGAGCGTCGCCAAGGTGATGACGGCCTACGTGTACCTGAACGACCATCCGCTGAAGCCCGGCGAGGCGGGGCCGGTGCTGACCGTGTCGCCCCAGGCGGCGGCGCAGATCCCGGCGCGCAAGAGGCGCGGCGAGTCGCTGCTGGAAGTCACGGCCAACCAGCGGCTGACGCAGCGCAAGGCGCTGGAGGCCCTGCTCATCATCTCGGCGAACGACGTGGCGCACGAGCTCGCGCGCTGGGACTCCGGCAACGAGCAGGCGTTCGTGGCGAAGATGAACGCCGCGGCGCAGCGGCTCGGCATGACCTCCACGCGCTACACCGACCCGAGCGGCTACCACTCCGGCACCGTCAGCACGGCCGCCGACCAGGTGAAGCTGCTGCGGGCGGCGATGAAGATCCCGGCGTTCACCGAGATCGTGAACAACCGGATGTACGTGCCGGACGGCGGCGGCTCCCCCCGGCAGGGCGGCAACTTCATCCTCGGACGCAACGGCGTGGTCGGCGGCAAGACCGGCTACACCGACGCGGCGGGCGGGAACTTCGTGTTCGCCGCGCGCCGGGACGTCGGCGGCGCGCAGACCCTGATCGTCGGCGCGGTGATGGGGCAGCGCTCCCCCAGCGCGGCGGACGCCGTCAACACGGCGGAGGGCATCCTCGTCGCGGCCGAGCAGGCCATCGTCGCGGCGCCGCTGGCGCGCCCCGGCCAGACGGTCGCCTGGCTCGACGACGGGCTCGGCGGCCGGAAGGCGCTGACCGCCGCGTCGCCGCTGAACGTAGTCGGCTGGCCCGGCCTCACCGTGCCCGTCCGGTTCGACGGCGACCCGCCCGCCGAGCCCGAGCGCGGCGCCAAGGCCGGTGTCGTGGACGCGGGCGCCGCCCGGGTGCCGGTGAAGGTCGGCACCGGAAGCCCCCCGTCCATCGTCAAGCGACTGACGCGCTTCGGCTAGCGACGTTGACGCGCGGCGTGCCGCCCCTGTCCAAGCGCTGACAGGGGCAGCGCGCCGCAAGTCGACGCGGGGAGCGTCGGCGTCGAGCCGGCCGACGTCCGCGGACCCCGGCGTCAGGCGTACAGGGCCGACAGGAAGCGGATCAGCAGGGCCTCGCGGGTGGCGGGCGGCAGGGCGTCCAGGATCGCGTTGACCATGGCCATCTCCGGTTCCGCGCCGCCAGCGAGGTCCACGCCGACCGACGCGAGCAGCCCCGCGAACCCGGCGTCGTCCAGGCTGTCGAGGTCGAGGCCGGCGAGCGCCTCCACCAGGTCGGACGGGACGTCCGGCGGCCCGGCGGCGCGGGCGGCCTTCACCGCGTCGGCCAGCGCGGCCAGGAGCGCGTCGACGTCGCTTACCCCGGTCAGCGTGAAATGCAGGTTCGGCGGGATGCCCTGGTAGGACAGCTGCGGCTGGAAGAACCAGCCGCGGGCGCGGGCCTCGTCGGCTACGACGAACACGTCCAGCTCCGGGTCGGACGAGGCGACGGCGACGAGCGGGGCGGCGGGCTCGCCGAGCACCCGCAGGCCCGGAATGCCCGCGATGCCCGCGGCGAGCCGCTCGGCCGCGCTCATCGCGGACTCGGCGAGCTCCCGGTAACCGCGCGCGCCGACCGCCATGAGGGTCGCCCACGCCGCGCCCAGCGGCCCCGCGCTCTTGCTGCTCTGCACGCCCGCGTTGATGACGGTGTAGCCGGGCCATTCGGCGGACGCGAAGTACGCGTGCCGGCGGAGCGACTCGTCCGCGAACAGCACGACCGAGGCCCCCTTGGGCGAGTAGCCGTACTTGTGCAGGTCGCAGGAGAGGGACGTCACGCCCGGCACGGACAGGTCGAACGGCGGGACGTCCCGTCCGGCGTCGCGCAGCCAGGGCAGCACCCAGCCGCCGACACAGGCGTCCACGTGGCACGGCACACCGGCGGAGGCGGCGATGGCGGCGATCTCCGGGACCGGGTCCATGACGCCCTGCGGGTAGGACGGCGCGGAGGCGACGACGAGCACCGTGCGGGGCGTGAGCGCGGCGGCGGTCGCGGCCGGGTCGGCGCGGAACGCGTCGTCCACGGGAACGTGCACGACCTCCAGGCCGAGGTAGTGCGCGGCCTTGTGGAACGCGGGGTGCGCCGTCGCCGGCAGGACGATCTGGGGCGTGCCGTCCACCGGCCGGGCATCCCGCGCCGCCTTCACCGCCAGCATGATCGACTCGGTGCCGCCGCTGGTGAAGATGCCCGACCCGCCGCCGAGCTTGCCCGCGACCGCCCCGACGATCCGGCGTTCGAGCGCGACGATGCTGGGGAAGGCGGTCGGGTCCAGGCAGTTCACCTCCAGCATCTCCTGGTAGGCGGTGGCGGCGAGGTCGTGCACCGCCTCCCGCCCGGTGTCGTAGACGTAGGCGGTGACCTGGCCGCCGCGCACGGGCAGGTCGGCGTCCCGCAGCCGGGCGAGTTCGGCGAGCAGCTCGGCGGCGGGGCGGCCGGCTTCGGGAAGGGGGTCAGACGGCATGTTCCGGTGTTTCCTCGATCGGGAGGTGGGCGGCGGCCCGCCGGCGGTAGGCCAGCAGGAGGGGGACGCTGAGCAGCAGGAGCACGGCCGGGACGAGCGTGAACCCGGCGGTCAGCCCGCTGAGGGCGGAATCCGGCTGGACGACGGGGGTGTCCAGGTCGGAGGACTGGAACGAAGAGGCGGCCAGGATCAGCGCGAAGACGCCGGGGCCGAGGGCGAGCGCGCCCGTCTCCGCCGCCGTCCACAGCCCGGTGAAGGCGCCGGACTGCGCGTGCCCGGTCCGCCCGGCGTCGGCGTGGACGGTCTCGGGCATCAGCGACAGCGGCAGCAGCTGGACGGCGGCGTAGCAGACGCCGACCACGGCGCTGAGGGCGAGGACGCCGGCGGTGGAGGTGATGAGCGGGTAGGCCGCCGCGGCGGCCGCGGCGAACACCACCAGCGCCGCGGCGTAGCAGCCGACCTCCCCGTACCTGCGCGCCAGCCACCGCCACAGCGGGACGGCGAACGCGCTCGGCGCCACCATGCAGACGAACATCGCCGAGGTGAGCCCGTAGTCGTCCAGCCGGTAGGTCGCGACGTAGGGCGCGCCCGCCAGCATGATCGCGACGGCGAGGGTGTTTCCGACGTGCGCGCCGAGCAGCAGGAAGAACGGCCGGTTGCCGCGGGCGGTGCGCAGCGCGGCGACCAGCCCGAGCGGGTGCGGTCCCGGGCGGGAGGGGATCCAGCGGGTCGCCAGCGTGCTGGCCACCATCGCCGCGCCCATGATGAGCCCGATCACGGCCCCCATCAGGGCGTATCCGGCGCGCCCGCCGCCGGCGGCGCCGGTCAGGACGGGCGCGAGGCCGCCGGCGACCAGGATGCCGACCGTCAGGCAGACGACCCGCCACGCCATCGCTCGGCCGCGCTCGGACGGCTCGCCCGAGATCTCCGCGGGCAGCGCCACATACGGCACCTGGAAACACGCGAACGCGCTCGCGGCCAGCAGGAACATGATCCCGGCCCAGCCGGCGGCGAACCCCGGGGAGTCGACCGGGACGGCGAACATCCCGGCGAACAGCAGCGGCAGCGTCACCGCGCCCAGCAGCAGCAGGCGGGTGCGGCGCCCGGTCCGGACGGCCTCGCGGTCGCTGGCGGCGCCGACGACCGGGTTGAGCAGCACGTCCCACGCCTTGGGCACGACCAGGACGGCCCCGGCGATCGCGGCCGTCACGCCGAGGACGTCGGTGAGGTAGTAGAGGAGGAGCAGCCCGGGGACCGAGGAGAAGACACCGGTGCCGATCGAGCCGACGCCGTAGCCCAGGAGGCGCCGGCGGGGCAGTGCGGTATTCGTTTGGAGCGGCACGTTGGTCATCCGGCGCCGCCGGAGCGCATCCGGATCGCGGCGGAAACCGTCCGGCGCATGTGGGCGCGGAACCGGGCGACCGCCTGCGGGTCGTCCAGTTTCCGGCGTTTCCCCTGCTGGTCGAGGATGCCGCCCGCACCGAACCCGTGCGTGCACCAGACGACCGTCCACACGAGGTAGTCGAGATCGACCTCGTCGCCCACGACCGCGCGGACGGCGTCGCTGGTCATCTGCATCAGCGGCCGGACGTAGTCGTCGTCCAGATGCGCGACGTCTGCGGCGTCCGACAGCCACCGGTGCATCCACAGGGCGGGGATCTCGGGCTGCTCCAGGCAGAGCACGACGTACCGGTCGACGAGGGTGAGGAGGCCCTCCTCGTCCGGGGTCATCTCGGCGATGGCCTTCTCCAGCACCTGCCGCTCGGCGCGGTGGGCACGTTCCATGACGATGAGGTACAGGTCGCGCTTGCCGCCGACGTGGTAGGCCACGGTGGCGACGTTCAGCCCCGCCGCCTCGGCGATCATGCGGGTGGACGTCCCGTCGTAGCCCAGCGCGGCGAACAGCCGGGTCGCGGCCTCGATGATCCGCTCTCGCCCGTTGTCGCTGCTGCTCATGCGGCCAAAGCTAGGCGCTCGGACCGCGCTCGGTCAATCGCTTGATTGAACCGCCGGGGGCGCGGTGAGCCAGACGGTCAGCACCATCTCCAGCTCCAGCCGCAGCTCCGGCTCGTACATCCGCTCGCCGAACAGCTCCTCCAGCTGGTGGAGCCGGTACCGGACGGTCTGCGGGTGGACGTGCAGCCGGTGCGCGACCTCGGTGGCGTTGAACCCGTTCTGCAGGCAGGAAAGCAGCGTCCGCATGAGCCGCTCGCGGTGCCGGGGCCGGACGCTCTTCAGCGGCGCCAGCCGCTGCTCCGCGACGGCGCGCACCAGTTCCTCGTCCTTGAAGACGACGAGCGCCGGCATGTGCTCGGCGCAGCGGATCAGCCGGTCGGACGGCAGGATGCCGCGGCGCGCGAGCGGCAGCGCCTCCCGGGCCCAGCGCAGGGACCTGGCCGCGTCCTCGGTGCGGACGGTGGGTCCGAGCGCGGCGACCCAGTCGCGCAGCGCCGACTCCAGCATCCGGCCGCGTCCCGGGCCCTCGGGGTCGGGGACGAGCAGGCAGGGTTCGCGGCGGTTGACGTCGGCGAGCACCTCGGGCGGCAGCGACGGCGGCGAGAACGGCCGCCGCTCCCGCTCGTACAGGACGACGGCGGCCACCGTGCGCGGGACGCGCCACTGGGCGAGGCGGGCCAGGTCGGCGACGGCCTGCGGGGCGGCGGGCGGCTCGGCCAGCAGCAGGTCGAGCAGCCGGCGGCGGCGGTGCTCCAGCTCGCCGGCCTCCTGCGCGCGGGCCTTGGTGTAGCCCTCGGTGGCGGCGCGGGCGATCTCGTCCAGGAACGCGAAGATCGCCTCGGCGATGCCGGCGAGGGTGCGCGGGGAGATGTCGTACCGCTCCGACTCGGCGGCGAACCGGCGCCAGGCGACCCGGGCACCGAGCCGCATCGAGGTCTGCAGGACGTCCAGGCTGCGGCCCTCGCGCGCCTCCGCCCAGCCGATCTCCCGGTAGACGGCGGCGACCGGCTCCCAGGAGCTGCCCGGGTCCATGATGAGGTCGACGAACTGGCGCAGCGCACCCTCGACGGCGAGCCGGACGAGGCGCGCGTACTCCTCGTCCTGCGGCCGGGAGTACTCGGGGATCCCGGCGAGGATCTCCTCGATCATCTCCTCGGCGAGCGCGTCCAGGTGAGGCCGGAACATGGCGGACAGCTCACGGGGGACGCCGGCCAGGGGCTTCAGCGGTGAGCGCTCTCCAAGGCTCGTCGTCACGTTCTCACCTCCCGCACCGGAAGCTACAGAGGACCTTCCGGGCGGGCTGCAAGACGCGCTACGCATTGCGCAGCGTCACTTATAAGCGAACTGACAAACCCACCATGCCGCGCAGGAGCGCGACCGGACTTCACGCACGGCGGGGGCTGGGCGCGGCGAACACGGCCGCGGCGCCGAGCGCGAGGTAGATCAGCCCGGTCGCGTGCCGCTGCCGCCGCCGGAACGCGGGGCGGGCCCGCAGCCAGGCACCGATCGAGCCTGCGGCGACCGCGTAGACGATGTCGCTAGCCAGCCCGATCAGCGCGGTCGCGGCCCCCATCACCGCGATCTGCAGCGGCACCGCGCCCGCCTCCTGGTCGACGAACTGGGGCAGGAACGCGAGGAAGAACAGCACGACCTTCGGGTTGAGGACGTTGACGAGCACGCCGTCCAGGTAGACGCGGCGAAGCGGCCGCGGCCGGAGGACGGGTTCCCCGGCCTCGTGGCGGGTGCGCAGCGTCCGGTATGCAAGGTAGACGAGGTATGCGGCGCCCGCGTAGCGCAGGAATCCGAACGCGGTCGCGGACGCGGCGATGACGGCGGACAGCCCGGCCGCCGCCGCGGCGATGTGGACGAGCGTGCCGGTCTCGACGCCGAGTGCGGACGCGATCCCGGCACGGCGCCCTTCGCCGATGCTGCGCGTGGTGATGTACAGGTGGTTCGGGCCCGGGATGGCGACGAGCGCCAGCGCGGCCAGCAGGAACAGCAGGGGGTTCGTCACATGCGCACGCTATGACCTGGGATGGTCTACGTCCCAGGTCCAATCAGCGTCGCGGCGAGTGGACCAAATCAGGTCGGAGTGGGGGCGGCGAAGGCGCCGGCCAGGACCAACCGGCCCGCGGTGCGGACCATCGAGGCGACCTCGTCGGCCGGCTGGCGCAGCGAGGCGAGGCTGATCAGCGCGGCGAGCAGGATGTGCCCGAGGACGATCTCGACGTCGTCCCGCTCGGGCACCGGGTCGCCGATCGCCGTCGAGAGCCGGTCGCGCAGGAACAGGAACAGCACGGTGCGGGCGTCGTCGACGCTGGAGTCGTCCGAGGTCACGGCCTGGATGATCGCCGAGGTCAGGGTGGGCTCCGCCGCCGCGACGTACACGATGCGCTCCAGCAGCGCGGTGAGCCGCTCCTGCGGGGTGTCGCCGACGGCGAGCGCGTCGATGTCGTCGGTGACGCGGTGCGCCCACGTCGCCGCCACCTCGGTGAGCAGGTGGTCCTTGGTGGCGAAGTACCGGTAGACGGTCGCGCGGGCGACGCCGGCGCGGTCGGCCACGTCGTGCATGGTGACGGCCGGGTAGCCGCCCTCCAGCGCGAGTTCGCGGGCGGAGTCGATCAGCCGCTCGCGCCGCGCCTGCTGATCCTTGCTCAGCGTCCGCGTGACGGTGAACCGCGCATCGCCGCTCAATTCGCCCTGCCTCTCCGCATGGCCCGCCTCGCCGTGACCGTCCCCCATTCTTCCGTACATCGGCCCCGAACGCGTGCATCCCGGACGTACGCCCCCTTTACCGGCGGCGCCTTCCGATCCACGATAGACCTACCGCTTGCTTGGTGAGATCGTGGTCTCGACTCACGTCTCCCCCGTCCCGAGGAGCGAGCCCGTGGACATCGACCTGCTCGACGGCGAGATGTACGCCACCGACCCCTGGTCCGTCTACGCGCGACTGCGCGCGGAGGCGCCCGTCTACCACGACGAGGAGAACGGCCTCTGGGGCGTCTCGCGCCACGCCGACGTGTTCGCGATCGAGCGGAACCCCAAGGTGTGGACGAACTCCGGCGGCTACCGCCCGCAGCTTCCGGCCGACCCGTCGATGATCGGACAGGACGACCCCGAGCACGCCCACCGGCGCCGCATGGTCTACCAGCGCTTCACCCCGCGCGGCGTCTCCCGCTACGCCGAGCGCATCCGCGCGACCGCCGTCGACTGCATCACGACGGCCCTGGATGCGGGCACCGTGGACGCCGTCCCGGCGCTGGCGGCTCCACTGCCCGCCCGCGTCATCGGCTGGCTGCTCGGCTTCCCGGAGGACGCCTGGCCGCGGCTCGTCCACTGGTCGGCGACGGCCGTGTACGCGGGCGGCGGCCTGCGCTACGTCACCGACGACGCGACGATCGCCGCCGGGGAGTACGCCGTCGCGGTGCTGGAGATGGCCAAGGACCGCCGCGCCTGCCCGACCGACGACCTGCTGTCCGTCTGGTCGAACGCGGGCCCGGACCAGCCCGCCTACGACGACGAGCACCTCGCCCACGAGGCGCTGCTCCTGCTGGTCGGCGGCGCCGAGACGACCCGGACCGTCATCGCCACCGCCCTGGACGCCCTCATCCGCAACCCGGCGGAGTGGCGCAAGCTGCGCGACGACCCGTCCCTCATCCCGGACGCCGTCGAGGAGTTCGTCCGCTGGACGACCCCCATCCTCAACATGTGCCGCGTCGCCGCGACCGACGCCGAGGTCGCCGGCGTGAAGATCCCGGCAGGCGGCCAGGTCCTCCTGATGTACGGCAGCGCCAACCGCGACGAAGCGGTCTTCGAGGACCCGGACGTCTTCGACGTGACCCGCCGCCCAGGCGACCACATAGCCTTCGGCCTGGGCCCCCACTTCTGCCTCGGCGCATCCCTGGCCCGCCTGGAACTCCAGATCTTCTTCGAAGAGTTCACAGCCCGCGTGGCCACCGCCGAATGGGCCGACGACCAGGGCCCCCGAATCCTCCGCAACGCCTTCGTAAGAGGCGTAACCGAGTTCCCCATAACCCTCACCCCCGCTGACCGACCCGGACCTCATTGAGGCGCCGGAAGGGGTGGGGCTCCCACTGAACTTCGGACCGTCCCGGACTTCGCTGTCCCAGAGGTCACGGCCCTCACACCGGGAAGGCTAGTTCTGTACAGTTAGAACCGGCCTTGAGATGCCATTGGACTATGCCACATTCGCGACGGCCCATGACCGCCGGTCGCTTTCCGGTTCGAACAGTGCGCTAAAGGTTCTTGAGGACTCTGGTGAAGTGCCGAAACTCCCCGGGGCTGATGACGAGCTTGGGACCGTCAGGGTCCGTGCTGTCACGGAACGCCACCACCAGCGAAGTCCTGGCAATCTCAACGCAGTTGTCGTTCTGAACCGTGCTGCGTGAAGCCTTGCGCCACACTGCCTTGCTCAGGTCCATCTTTCCTCGATCACCTTCCTGATCAGCGCTCGACTGTCCCTTACATTGAGCGCCTCCGCCTGCAGACTAGCGAAGGTCTCGTTGAGGCTGGCAAGGTCCTCAGCGGATGCGCTGGTCACGCCCTCGGTCGCGTTCACGATGTATGCCGCTTCACTACGGTCGGACTGTGTCGCTATGGCGAAGGCCGCCCGCGCCTCCTCAACATAGACGGGCGGGAGGATCTGGACTCGGATCCCGTCTCGGCGGGACAGGTCAAGCAGATAATCGAGCTGCTCACGCATCACCTCGACGGTGCCGACTTGCCTGAGCATGACGCTCTCCTCCAGCACCACGAATATCTTTGGCATCGGACTGCACATGACTTGCTTCTGCCTGCTCATGCGGGACGCGGTGTCATCGGGGTTCTTCAGGATCGCGCCTGCGTACGCCTCGGTCTGAAACAGTCCGTTCACGATGTGCGTCTCGTAGACACGGATAAGGCCGGCTGTCAGTTCCACCTTCGGGAAGTTGACGAAGTAGGTCGCGTACTTGGTCGACTTGATCGTTTCCAGCAACTCGTTCCATGCCTGGATGATCTCTCCGTTGGCACGCAGCGCGCCGTCCAACCGGTTGGCGAAGTCGAAGCGGCATCGAGTCTTGCCACGCTCGACGTGGCTGACATAAGCACGCGAAACGTGCACCAAGGCAGCCAGTGCCGTCTGGTTCAGACCCGCCGCCTCACGTAACCGTCTTACCTCTGCCCCGAAGGTCCTGAGTTCAGGCCTGTCTTTGCCCTTACCTCTCGGCTCAGCCATCTAGCTTCTCCTCGCAGGCCTGCAACCAGTGCGCTAATGAATGCAACCAAAATGGGGGTGCTTCTCCGGTCACCTATTAACGTACTCCGCCCTGTGGCTTGATGGTGTTCATTCGATAACACAGGGTGATCGAGCAGGTTTCTTCCGGTTTTGCGGGGTTAGCCCGTTTGAGATCGCCCTCTGTCCAGGCTGGGAGGGGTTCACCGATGCCGGGAGTACTGCTCGCGCCCGAGGCGCCGCCGCTCGTTCTGGAACCGTCCGACGAAGCCCCCGCGCAAGCGCGGCGCTACCTCATCGGCCGGTTCCGCGAACTCGGGCACGCCGACGACTTCGTCGGGCGGCTTGTGGTTACGGAGCTGGTTACCAACGCCTACAAGCACGTCGGGGTCGGGCACATCGTCGTGCGGATCTTCCCGGACGTGCGCGAACCGCTCACCGTCATCGAGGTGTGGGACGAGAGCAGTGCCCACCCCGTCATCCAGTGCGCATCCGACGAGGCCGAGGGCGGGCGCGGTCTGGTGCTGATCGAGCAGCTCGTCCATGACTGGGGCGTCCGGCCGCTCAACGAGGAAGGGAAGATCACATGGGCTCGCTGCGCCCGCTGATCGTCCAGGCGGGAGGGCGTCTGCTGTGGTGGCAGACCCGCGCGACGGCCATCCTCCACCTGGAACTGCTCGCCGCCGCGATCGAGGCCAAGGGCTACCGCTGCATCAAGCACTACCAGGCCGACGACTTCCCCACCCGGTCGCCGCTGCTGTGGATCCTCGCGTTCAGCCCGGACGACCACGTCCGCCTGGCAGTGCGCGTCCGTGCCACGCCCAGCCGGAACTGGGCCTACTTCGAGGTCGGACGCGGCAAGCACGGCTACCTCTCCCCCTGCGGTGACACCGAACGCGCCGCCGGCGAGGTCGACGCGCTCCTCAAACACCGCATGTTCCCGTCCACCTGGTGACGGTGAACGTCACCGCCTGCTGCTTCGGCCAGGTGGTGCCGGGCGGTGTTCAGGAGGCGGACGGTCCCAACGCGGCTTCCTGGCGCGGGGCGCCGGGGCGGGGTTCTTTTAGTTCGATGAACACGGAATGGGTGGGAGTGCTGCCGACATTGCGGCCCTGGTGCTCCTGCGCGTCCAGCCAGCGGGCCTGGCCTGCCTCCAGGTCCACCCGGGCCTCTCGGCCTCCCGACGAGATCACCCGCTGGAACGAGGACAGGGTCACCATGACGCTGTCGGGATGGGAGTGCAGGTGTGTCGCATCACCCGGCGCATCCCGGTATTCCAGCACCCGCACCCGGTCGTTCTCCCACAGGACCCGGTACAGCTCCGGGTCGGTGACCACTGGATCCTCGTTCATGGGACTACAGTACCATGACGGGATGGCAGTACCATATGAGTCGACCGGACGCGTACGGCAGAAGCAGCGCACGCGCAATGCCCTCGTCGAAGCCGCCCGGTCCCTGCTGGAAGGCGGACACACCCCGACCGTGGAACAGGCGGCCGACGCCGCCGGCATCTCCCGCACCACGGCCTACCGCTACTTCCCGAACCAGAAGCACTTGCTCCTCGCGGCGATACCGATCATCGACCGGCCCAGCCTGCTCGACCGGGACGCACCCGATGACGTCCACGCTCGCCTCGACCTGGTCATCACCGAGCAGACGAAGATCCTGCGCGAGTGGGAGCCGCAACTGCGAGCCGCCCTGCGGGTGTCCCTGGAACAGGGACCGCAAGCGCCGCCCGACGTCCGTCCCGCACTACGGCAAGGCAGGGCCCTCACATGGATCGAGGACGCCCTGGCGCCTCTGGCCGAGTCGCATCCGCAGATCGTCCGCAGACGACTCGCCGTCGCGATTCGCGCCGGCTGCGGAATCGAGGCTTGGGTCTGGATGGTCGACATCGCCGCCATGCCACGGCCAGAGGCCGCGACACTCATGCGCGAGTCGGCACAAGCGCTGCTGACAGCGGCACTGGCACGAAACTGCACATCTTCCCGCCCACACCCTTGAGCAGATGGAACGTGCAGGCACCTTCCGGGAGGCCGCCTCTCCCCGGGCAGGGCATGTCCACGTGTTCGGGTGGTGGCACCGCCCACACTCAGTTCCCCACCGCGCTCCGCCGATAGTGACCTTCACAGGGCTCACGGGGCGCCGGCGCGTCGTCCGCTCGCCACGACCTCCGGCGAGCGGACCGCAGTGCGGGTTGTCCCGCCGGATGATGTTTGCGCCGACCAGGATCGCGTCGCAACCGACCGGACCTCGTCCGCCCGAGCAATGTCCGCCCGAGCAATGTCCGCCCGAGCAATGTCCGCCCGAGCAATGTTCGTTGTCGGACAGCAGGAGGCGCTCCGCGGTCGCATCGTCGATATAGCCGGCGGCCGAGGCTCAGTCATCGATGCCTCCACGCCGCCTCCGCGCCAAAAATAGTGATCAAGGGTTCGATCATCCGGGTGATGCTCTCCACCGGGTCATCGCGTGCGTCCAGCGCGGCGAAGTTGTCGCCTCGGGCGGCAATGTCCGGACTTTCCAGGAATTCGAATGTGATGCCGGCGCCTGAACTATCGCTATGGTGACAATAATCAACCTGCAATCCCGAGGCAGCTCGTTCACCCGTTCGATATGCTCTGTGTATGTGTTCGGTTACGGATATGGATCTCGTTGTGGCGTCCACCCAGGAGTTGGTGGACGCCGCTGCCGCGATCGCCGCCGAACTCGCTACCCGTCCCGCGCCCGAGTCGGCTGCGGTGTGCATGGAGTTCGCCGAGACGTTAGCGGCGGCGGCGGACGCCCATGAGGCCGCGTTGGCCGGGTTCGTCGCCCGCGTGGACGCGGCAGGTGAGACGCGCCGCTGGGGGTTGCCGTCCACGCAGGCGTGGCTGCGGTCCCGGCTGGGCATGCGCGATGCCCGCGCCAAGGAGCGCGTCACCCTGGCCCGGCAGCTCCACCGCCTCCCTGTGGTCACCGAGCTTCTGGCCAGAGGTGAGTTGTCCTACGGATACGCCTCCACCGTGGCCGACGCCATCGCCCGATTGGATGACGAGGACTGCGCGAAGGCCGAGACTCTGCTGCTGGACATGATCGGCCAGGGTTTCTCGCCCGGGAAGGTCGCCGCGTTCGGGCGCCGCATCCGGGAGGTCATCGCCGAACGCGACGGGCGCGAGCGGCCGCCCGAGGAGGTGCAGCGCGGGTACGAGCGGTCCTGGATTGACTCCACCCGCTCGCTGGACGGCGGCCGCTACATCAAGGGCTGGCTGAACGCCGAGGACGCCGCCGTCTGGGACGGCACGCTGGGCCCGCTGGCCAAGCCGGCCGGGCCCGACGACCACCGCGACCTGCCCGAGCGCACCGCCGCCGCACTGAGCAGCGTGCTGTCGGGCGGGCACAAGGCCACCAAGGTCACCGTCATCTGCGACCTGGACACCCTGACCGGCGGCCAGGCACAGGCGAGGTTGACCGACGGGACACCGATTCCTGCACCGCAGGCCCGCCGCATCGCCCTGGCCGCCGGAGTCTCACCCCTGCTGCTCGCAGGAGGCAACACGCCCCTCTACCTAGGGCACAAAGTCCGCTTCGCCACCGCCGCCCAACGCCAAGTCCTGGAGACGCTTTATCCCACGTGCGCGGTGCAGGGCTGCGAGGTGCCCGGGACGCTGTGCGAGGTCGACCACGTCAACGGATGGGCCCTGGGCAAAAGCCCCACCGACATCGACAAACTCGCCCTGTGCTGCGGATGGCACAACCGCTACAAACACACCCACCCCCAACACATCCACACCACCCACGACCCCGCCACCGGCCGCTACCTCTATCGGCTCCACCCACCACCCGACAAAACAACCCACCCACCAAACACCAACCCACGACCCATCGAGCCACAGACGGCCCACCCACGAACTGAGCCGCAAACGGCCGAGCCGTCCGCCACCCTCAATCGGGCCGCATAAGGGGCTGTGACCATGAACGTTCACTGGGCGTAGCACCGGGCGCAGGTCACCGGGATGTGGAAGGCGATCGGCTTCATCACGGCCTGGCAGACCAGCGCAGCCCGGCGGACCAGCGCAGCCCGGCGGACCAGCGCAGCCCGGCGGACCAGCGCAGCAACTTTTGAGTAATGCCAAGAATGCTTCCAGCGATTCGGGAGTTCACCGCATACCCAAACCGCATACCCAAACGCGTCCGCTGGTGCGCGAACCAAACATCCTTGATGAAACCCCAAGCCCGGGACCGCTTCATGGGTCCCGGGCCGTGTCAGGGGATTTCAGGGGCGGTCGTCGAGGTGGTTCACCCAGCCCATCGACTGGTAGGTCATGACGAGCATGGGGGACTTCCGGTCGCCCGAGTCCTGTTCGAGGAGCTGCCCGGTCTCCGGGTCGATGATCAGGCGGATCTCGATCCCGCCCTTTCCGGCGAGGACCGCGCCCTTGCGGCCGAGCCGGTCGGTGCCCGTCCCGAGATAGGTGATGCCCGGCTGCTTGGCGAGCATCCGGAAGAGCGCGCTCTTCGTCGCGGGCGTGATCGGGCCGACCAGCAGATCCTGCGCGGTACCGAAGACGTACTGGGCGAAGTCTCCCGACATCGGCACACCGTCGTGCCCCAGGGACACCTGATTCTCGTCCCGGTACCACCCTCGCAGCGCCTTTTCGAGGGCCTTGGGCTCGGAGGGCAGCTCGGCCAGTGCGGAGACCGTCTGGTTCCGCTGGGTCTTGGTGAGCTTGAGGTCCGAGAAGTCGTAGTCGTTGACGTGCCGCTTGGCCGACCACGGCTCCAGCTCCGGTGAGCCGAGCGCCTTCCACTTGGCCTCCTCGGCCGCGCTCGGGAAGGTGATCTTCCGGTCGATGCCGACGATCGTGCGGTCGCGGCGATCACGGCCACTCCACGTCTCCTGCGTCGTTGTCACGTAGGCGGTCACCGGCGGAGACTTCTTTCCTCGCTTCTTCGCCAGGGCCTCGCTGCGGGGGGACCTCCTTCGGGCGGGGCCGACGAGGCGGGTCTCGCGTTCCCGGGTGTACCAGTACTTGCCGGTCGTCGCGGGGGCCTTGGCCGCGCCCTCGGCACTGGCAAGCAGCACCGTGCGCGCGTCCAGGCGCTGCGATGCGGCCGGTGCGGGCGTGCGGGTGCCGCTAGAGTCGCCTGTGGCCACGATGACGCCGACCGCTACTGCGGCCACCGCGCCTGCCGCCAGTCCGGCGGTCAGGAGCCGCGGCATCCGGCGCCGTTCGGTCCGGGGCACGGCCTCCTCTGACGTGGCGGCCAGGACGCGGGCGATGTCCTGCTCGCGGCGGCGCGCGTACGACTCGGCGGCGAGTTCGTCGAGGGCTTGGGGCCTCAGCGCCTGGAGGGTGCTGTCAGGGGTTCGGTTCATGTCTGCTCCGGAGCTCATCTGGTCACCCGCTCGGCGCTGCCGGTGACGGAGGGACGGGTACGCCGCGCGGGAGCGTCGTCGAGGGCCTTCACGAGCCGGCGCCGGGCCCGGTGCAGGCGGACCTGGAACGCCGCCGTCGAGCAGCCGACGACCTTGGCGGCCTCGCGCGGCGTCAGGCCGTGCCAGGTGACGAGGGTGAGCACCTCGAGGTCCTTCTCGGTCATCGCGGCCAACGCGGCGACGGCGCTGTCGCGTTCGGTGACGTGCTCGGCCACGTCCCACGCGATGAGATCGGCATCGGTGGTCATGGCGGCGACCCGGTCGGCCAGCGCATGGCGCCGGTATCCGCCCGTCCGCTGCTTGTGCAGCAGGTTGCGGGCCACGCCCAGCAGCCACGGAAGCGCCGGCTCGCGTATGTCGGCCAGGCGCCGCCAAGCGATGAGGAACGTCTCGCTGGCGACGTCCTCGGCCGTATGCGGCTCGGTTCGGGTCAGCGCGTACGCCAGCACCCGCCGGTAGTTCTCGTCGTACAGATCGGCGAAGCGTTTTCGGGGATCATCCATCCGCCCCTGCCTTCGATGAGTAGGTGACCTTCACCCAGTACTCCCGTGCGAGCGGCCCCGTTTACACACCGATCTTCACAAGTTCGCCGAAGCGAGGGTCCGCCCGCCCCTGCGTGCGGCGTCGCGGCACCTCGGGGGCCTTCCGGCGGCCGGGAACCGGCTCCCGCTGATCGTTCTGCTCCGCGGTGGGGCCGAGACGCCGGCCGCAGCTCGGCCATAACCCAGCCGAGGCGAAAATACATCGGCATGCAAGTGGATTTCGCGGGCGGCCTTCTTATCTAGATTGGACTCTCGTCCATCCGTGCAACAATCCACTGCTACGGAGAATTGGATGATAAAAAGATACTACGCCCAAAAATATATCGAAATAGGGTCGGCTCTGGTTCTCACCACCGTGCTCGCCACCGGAGTCGGGGGCGTCGATATCGCGTCCGCGGAGGGGGCGCCGGGCGCGCCGCCGGTCCGTCCGGGGGCGCCGCATCTGGTGCTTCCACGCGGCCCCGCCCATCTCGGCGCCTCCCGCATCGGGGCGGGCTTCAACCCCACCGTGGGACGCCTGGAATACGACGATCCCGTCACCCACGAACACGGCCTCTGCACAGGGGCCGTGGTCAGGAGCAACAACAGGAACCTGGTCCTCACCGCCGGGCACTGCATGTCCGAGGGCGGCAAGAGCCGCAAGTACCAGAACTTCAAGTTCCGGCCCGGTGCCACGACGAACGACCCGGCACCGTTCGGGGTCTTCGAAGGCTTCAGGGCCAACAGCGTGAAGCAGTGGGGGAAGAAGGGCGACCTCCGCTACGACTTCGGCTTCGTGAACGTCAAGCCGAACCAGCAGGGTCAACGGCTCGGCGACGCGGTCGGCGAGAACGGCATCATCGTCAACCAGTCCTACGTCGCTCCGCGGACCGTCATCTCCTACCTGGGTGCGCTGCTCGTCCAGAAGGAGTGCTTCGGGGAGACGCGGCCCTTCCTGCCGCCTCCCGAGAGCCGGGTCAGGATCAACTGCGACCTACCTCCCGGCAGCAGTGGCGGCCCCTGGCTGAAGGACTACGACGCCGGGACGCATCTGGGCCTCGCCAACGGCGTCATCAGCCGTGTCGCCGCCGACCGCTCCTACAACCTGTCCCCCTACTTCGACGACGCGATCTGGGCGCAGTACCAGCGCTCCGCCACCTACTGAAAGCGGCCCGCCCGGTCGCCCCTCTGCGGAACATGAGGGCGACCGGACGGGCCGACGGCGGGCTCGGCCGATGGTCCACTTGTCCTGGCTTTCATTATGGAAAACGGATATATCGGCGACTTGGCGCGTCTATGAGAGACGTCCGATCATCCTGGTGATGAGGTCCTGCGAATCCGCAGGGCTCAGGGCGGTGGCGCGCAGGTGGTCGACCGCTTCTCGGTACCGGTCGATATCGTTCCTGCCCTCCAGGTAGATTTCGCCGATCAGCCCTTCGGTGTACACGATGGGGGACAGAGCCGCGCCCGTGAACTCCACTAGGGAGAAAGCACTGTTCAGGCCCGGGTGCGCGCCCGACTTGAAAGGCACGACCTGGAGGGTGACCTGCGGAAGCCGTGATTGCTGGTGCAGCTTGTTCAGCTGCGCCTTCATGGTCGCGCTCCCGCCGACATGCCGGATCAGCACCGATTCGTCGAGCAGGACCCAGAGCCGAGGCGGATCGTCCCGGGTGAGGAGGCTCTGCCGCCGCATTCGCACCTCGATGCGCTCCTCAAGTACGTCCTCCCGGATGCTCGGCGACAGTCCGCGCAGGGCGGAACGGGCGTAGTCCGCAGTCTGCAGGAGTCCGGGGACGAGGCAGGAGTCGTACTCCGTGATCGAGGAGGCACCCTCCTGGTAGTCGAGCAGCGACGTCACCTCGCCGAGGTCGCTGTACTGCCGCCACCACGACCGCCGGCGCGCCTCCCTGCCCAGGCGCATCAGCTCGTCTTTGACCGCGGGGTCGGTCACCCCGTACAGGTCGCACAGATCCCGGATGTCACGCGCGGTCGCGACGCGCTGGCCCGTCTCAATCCGGCTCACCTTGCTCGTCGAGCACAGCAGCGCCTGCGCTACCTCGTCGATCGTCTTGGACGATCCCAGGCGAAGTCTCCGCAATCGCGAGCCGAGTTCCCGCCGGCGGATGGTCGGGCTTCCACCATCGGTCATGACCAGGTCACCGCCCCTTGGAGTTCGTCCGGTCACCCCTTTGCGGAAGGTGGGGTGACCGGACGGGTTCGTGGGTCAGGCCACGTCCAGGGCGCGGCGGCGGTCGGCCCATTGGAGGGAGTGGCGGATGGCGTCCTCGATGCTGTACTCGGGTTTCCAGGCGAGCAGTTCCCAGGCCTTGGACGGGACGACGTAGGCGCCGACGACGTCGCCGGGGCGGGCGGGGGCGTCCTCGGCCAGGAAGGATTCGCCGACGACCTCACGGAAGGCGGCGACGAGTTCGCGAACGGTGGTGCCGTCGCCGGTGCCGAGGTTGATCACTTCGTAGCGGGAGTGGTCACCGGTCGGCGGGATGATCGCGTCGAAGCGGGTCGCGGCCGCGTGGAAGGCGCGGGCGATGTCCCAGACGTGGATGTAGTCGCGGATCGCGGTGCCGTCGCGGGTCTCCCAGTCCACCCCGGTGATCTTGAAGGGGACGCCCAGCGAGTAGCACTCGATCATCTTGCCGAGGGCGTGGGTCGGCTTGCTGTTCTGCAGGCCGGTGCGCAGCCGCGGGTCGGCGCCGATCGGGTTGAGGTACCGCAGCGAGATGACGCGCAGCCCGTACGCCTTGCAGAAGTCCTGCAGGAGCAGCTCCGCCATCATCTTCGAGCGGGTGTAGGGGTTCTGGGGTTCCAGATCGGACGTCTCGGAGACCGACAGGTCGGCCTCGGGGCGGTACATCCCCGCGGTGGACGCGAAGATCATGCGATCGCAGCCGTTGCGGACGAGGTGGCCGGCGAGATCGAGGGTCCTGGACAGGTTGACCCGGTAGTAGCGCAGCGGGTCGGTCATCGAGTCGGGCACCACGATCAGCGCGGCGCAGTGCACGGTCGCGACGATCTCGGGATGGTCGCGGAAGATCTCGTCGACCAGGTCCCCGTCCCCGATGTCGCCCTGGTAGAAGACCTTGCCGGCGGTGAACTCCTGCCGTCCGGTGATCAGGCTGTCGAGCACCACGGGAGTGATCCCGTGTTCGGCGAAGGCGGAGGCGATCGTGCTGCCGATGAAGCCGGCTCCCCCTGTGATCAGCACTTTCATGTGGCATCCCTGCAGGCCAGTGCGTCCCCTTGAGTGTCAGCCACAGAATCGGCAGCCGGCCGCGGATGGTCAATGTCTGGCACTCTCGGTGACCGGGTCCGGACGCGTGTGAACCGGCGGGGCCCGGCCGCCGTCCGCGCACGAGTCTTCCCCCGGCACCGCCTCCGCCGCGGATCGGACGGCCGAAACGAAGTACAGCGTTTGCAGGATCCGCGGAGCGCGCTCAGCGGTCATGGTCGGTGCATGGAACCGATCCGCGTCCTCATCGTGGACGATCACGCGCTCTTCGCCGAGGCCCTCGCGGCGCGACTGGGGCGCGAGCCCGATCTGGTGATCCTGCCGATCGCCGCCGACGTGCGGCGCGCGCTGGCGCTGACCGCCGCCGAGCGCCCGCGGGTGATCGTCCTCGACATGACGCTGGACACCGAGAGCGGGCTGGACGTCCTGGACCGGGTCCGCAAGCGGTACCCCGACGTCCGGGTCGTGATGCTGACCGCGATGAGCGACGTGGACGCGATGGTGCGGGCGATCCGGACGGGCGCCGTGGCGTGGGTGGAGAAGACCGAGAGCGCCGACCTCGTCGCCCGGGTGATCCGCTCCGCCGCGCGGCGGGGCGGCTGGATCCCGCCGGACGTGCTCGGCGAGGTGCTGCGCAGGCTGCGGGAGGACGACGCCGGCGGAGTGATCGCCGAGCTGACGCCGCGGGAGCGCGAGGTCCTGCAGTGCATGGTGGACGGCCTCGGCCGCGCGGAGATCGCCGAGCGGCTGTGCCTGTCGGCGAACACCGTCCGCACCCACACGCAGAACCTGCTGGCCAAGCTCGACATGCACTCCGCCCTGGAGGCGATCACCCTGGCGATGCGCGCCGGGATGCGTCCCACCTCGGACGACTACTGACCCCGGGCGCGCTCTGGTGCAAACGGCGTAGAACGGGGTCGTCTTTTGCACGATCCCTCCGGCGGAGGGGCTTCTTACGCTCGCCGTGACGAAGCCGGAGGGAAGATCGTGGAGATCGACGAAGTCGCCGCGCGGGTGGTCCGGAGCTACTGGGCGGTCCTGCTGGTCATGACGGTCCTTCCGCTGGTGCTGGTGGGGCTCGTCATGAGCGGGCGGGAGCCGCCGTACACGGCCGGGGCGCGGTTGCAGGCGAGCAGCAGGGCGACCGACGCGGCGCCGGGGGACGCGGGCGTGTCCATCGTGGTCAGCCAGGTGAAGGCGTTCGCGACCAGCGAGAACCTGCTGAGCGGGGTGCTGCGGCGGCAGCGGCTCGACCGGTCGACGGTGAAGACGGCGAAGGCGATCGAGGTCACCGGCCTCGGCACGTCCACGGTGGTGGAGCTGTCGGTGAAGGACCGCGACCCGGAGGTGGCGCGGCGGCTGGCCGACGCGATCGGCGCCGCGGTCGTCCAGGAGATCAACGAGTCCAACCAGGGGTCGATCAGGCGGCAGATGGCCGACATCGACAAGCGCGTCCGGAAGCTGGAGAAGGACCTCGGCCCGCTGGCGCGGCGGGCGGGCCGGCAGCCGGACCCCGACATCGGCGCCGCCAACGAGCGCGAGCGGGTGCAGGCGGAGCTCACCGACCTGCGGTCGAACCGGTCGGACCTGCAGACGCAGCTCTCGTCGGCCGGGACGGCATCGGTGGTGCAGCCGGCGGTGCTGGCCCCGCGCAGGAACCCGGTCGTGATGACGGCGGCCATCGCGGGGCTGGTGGGGCTGGTCGGCGGAATCCTGATCGCGGTGGTGATGGAGATGGCCCGTCCCACGATCCCGGGGCAGCGGCGGGTGGCGCGGCGGCTCGGGGTGCCGCTGCTCGGCTGGGCCGACCGGGGCCCTGCCCGGCTCGCCGACCTCGGGCGGCGCGTCCGGCTCGCCGCCAAGAAGGAGGGCGTCGGACGGGTCGTGCTGGTCGGGGCGCCCGGTCCGCTGCCGGCCGACCTGGTGTCGTCGGTCGCGTCCGCGGTGTACGGGGACGACACGAAGATCGTCAAGGCCCGGCCCGGAGACGACGCCCCGGACGGCGACCACGCCCCGGACGGCGACCGCGGCGAGGACGGCGGCACGGACGGGCCGTCGCTCAACAGCAAGGGGCCCGGCGGGAAGACCAGCACGTCGGTGGTCCGCGCCGGTGCCGGCACCGGCGTGATGACGAAGAAGTCCGAGATCTCCCCTTCGGAGGTCCGCCGGCCGGCCCCGGTGCGCCGGCTCTGCCAGGTGCACGCGTTCGAGGAGATCGATCCCGGTTCGGACGACGAGGTGGGCGTGGTCGTGGTGGTCGGTCCGGTGACGAGGGTCGCGGGACTGGAGACCGTCCGGGACCTGGTCGCCGCGTCCGGCTGGCCGCTGCTCGGCGTCGTCGCCGCGTCCCGGAAGATCAAGGGGTGACCAGGTGAGTGCGTCCGTTCCGTTCACGGTTCCGTCGGTGTCCGGCGAGGTGTCCGACTCCGTCGTCAAGGTGCTCGACTCGGGCTGGATCACGACGGGGCCGCAGACGGCCGCGTTCGAGCAGGAGTTCGCCGACCACCTGGGCGCCGCCCACGTCGTCGCGGTCTCCTCGTGCACGGCCGCGCTGGAGTTGTGCCTGCGGGCGCTTGACCTCCCGCCGGGTTCGGCGGTGCTGACGCCGAGCCTGACGTTCTGCGGCGCGATCAACGCGATCCTGCACGCGGGGCACCTGCCCGTGCTGGTCGACATCGACGAGGACACGCTGGTCCCGAGCCCCGCGACGGTCAGGGAGGCGGCGAGCCGCACCGCGCCCGCGGCGATGGTCGTGCAGAACCAGGGCGGCTACCCGGTGGACGTCGCGGCGCTCGCCGAGGCGGCGGGCCTCGACCGGACGAGGGTCGTCGAGGACGCGGCGCACGGCCCCGGCGCCGCGCGCGGCGGCAGGCCGGTCGGGTCGGAGTCGTTCGCGGCGTGCTTCTCCTTCTACGCCACCAAGAACATGCCGATCGGCGAGGGCGGCGCGGTGGCCTCCAGCGACCGGGAGTTCGCCGACCGGGTCCGCGCGATGCGGCTGCACGGGATGAGCAAGGACTCGTGGCGGCGGTACCTGCCCGGCGGGAGCTGGCGGTACGACGTGCGGACGCTCGGGTTGAAGGCCAACATGACCGACGTCCAGGCGGCGATCGGGCGGGCGCAGCTCGCGGCCCTGCCGGGCTGGCAGCGGGAGCGCGCCGAGATCGCGGCCCGCTACGACGCGGCGCTCGGGGACCTGCCCGGCCTCGTGCTGCCCCAGCGGCGCCTGGACGGCGTCCAGCACGCCTGGCACCTCTACCAGGTGCGGGTGCCGGACCGGGACGCGGTCAGCGCCGAGCTGGAGGCGGCGGGCGTCGCGACGTCCGTGCACTTCATCCCGGCGAACCAGATGACGGCCTACCAGGAGATCCTGGGCGCCGAGGAGTGCGCGCAGGTGCCGGTGACCGACCGGGTCGGAGAGGAGCTGCTGTCGCTGCCGCTGTATCCGGGGCTGTCGGACGACGGCGTCGAACGCGTTGTCGCGGCACTCTCCGAGGCGCTGCGGAGCCGTGCGTGAGCACCGCGCGGAAGCTCCGGGTCGCCACGGTGATCACCCGGTTCAACGGGGGCGCCGGCCGGGTCGCGCTGAACGGCGCGCTGGCGCTGCCGGACGGCGACTACCAGCACGCGATCGTCACCGGCGGCGTCGGCATGGACAGCACGGCCTCGTCCACCGGCAACGGCGTCCTCTTCGGGGACGAGGCCGTCGCCAACGCCGCCGCCGGTGACCTCACCCGGCAGGCGCACGCGGCCGGGATGGAGATCGTCCAGGTGGGGCCGCTGGTGCCGCAGGTCTCGCCGCGCGACGACCTCGCCGCGCTGCGGACGCTGACCCGCGTCCTGGCGGAGGGGCGGTACGACGTCGTCCACACCCACAGCGCGAAGGGCGGCGTGATCGGACGGGTCGCGGCGGCCCGCGCGGGCGTCCCCCGCATCGTCCACACCTGGCACGGGTTCCCGTTCAACGAGTTCCAGTCGTGGGCGCGGCGACGCGCCTACATAGGACTCGAACGGGTCGCGGCCAAGCGCACCGACGCGTTCCTTGCGATCGGGTCGGAGACGGTGACGACGGCGCTGCGGCTCGGGCTGACCACACCGGAGCGGGTCCGGCTGTCCTGGCCGGCCGTGGACGTGGACGCCTACGCGGCCGCGCCCGGGTCCCGCGCCCGGGCCCGCCGCCTCCTCGACCTGCCGCTCGGCGTGAAGGTCGTCGGGTCGGTCGGGCGGCTGACGTTCCAGAAGGGCCCGGAGGTCTTCGCGAAGGCGATCGCCCGGCTGCCGGACGACGTGTTCGGCCTGTGGGTCGGCGGCGGCCCGATGGCGGGCGAGATGGAGAAGCTCACCGCGAGGCTCGGCATCGGCGACCGGATGCGCTGGCTCGGGCACCGCGGCGACGTCGCGGAGGTGCTGCCCGCCTTCGACGTGATGGCGATGGCGAGCCGCTGGGAGGGGCTCCCGTGCGCGCTGGTCGAGGCGATCGGGGCGGGGATCCCGCTGGTCGCGACGGCCGTCCCGTCCAACCAGGACCTCGTGCTGGCCGGGGAGACCGGGATGCTCGTCCCGCCCGAGGAGCCGGACGGGCTCGCCACCGCCGTGTCGGCGCTGCTCAACGACCCGTCCGCCGCCGCGCGGATGGCCGAGCGGGCGCGCGCCAGGGTCGGCGGGTGGTTCTCGCCGGAGTACCTCGGGACCGTCCTGGACGAGACCTACCGAGGGAACTCCCGCCGCCCATGACCGCGATGACCGAGGCCCCGCCCGCGCCGCCGCCGCCGAGGCGCCGCACGCGGCTGACGTCGGTGGCGCTGGTCGCGGGCATCGCCTCGCTGCCGATGCTGATGCCGGCCGGCCTTCCGCCGGGCCCCGGCAACACCGGGCTGCCCGACCTCGCGCTGGTCGGCCTCACCGCGACGACGCTGCTGTGGGCGGGCACCTGGAGGCTCCCGGTCCGCTGGCCGTTCCTCGTCCCGACCCTGATGACGATCGTCGCGGGCGGGATCGCCGCCGTCGTCAACGACGCGGGCGCGCTGACCCTGGTCAAGGACCTGTTCGTGCTGCTGTGGGCGGTGAGCGTCGCCAACCTCGGCCGCGACCCGGCGCTGCTGAGGGTCGCGCTCCGCGCGTTCGTATGGATCGGGACTTTCTACGCGCTCGTCATGATCGTCGGCTTCGTGCTGGGGATCGAGGCGCTGTCCGGCAAGCAGGTCGACGGTGAGCGCGCGATGTTCACGTTCGGCGACGCCAACTACGCGTCCAACTGGTTCATCTGCGTCTTCTTCATCGCCCGCGCGACCCGATGGCCGGAGACGCGGGGGAAGCGGTGGACGGTGTGCGGGATCCTGCTCGCCGCGGAGATCCTCACCGGCTCGAACGGCGGCCTGCTCGCGCTCTGCGTCGCGATCCTGCTCGGCTACCTGTTCCGGCTGTTCCGCGAGGGCAAGGCGCACCACGCGGTCGCGGTCGGCCTGTCCGCCTTCCTCGTGGGCGGGGCCGGTGTCGCGGTCGTCACCCAGGTCGACATTCAGCCGTTCCTCGACCAGGCCAGCCAGGCGTCCCCGATCCTGCGCGACTCCATCGGGCGGACGACCGGGGAGAGCACGAACTCGCGCGGCACGGTCCTCGCCACCACCCTCCAGATGATCGGCGACCAGACGCACCCGTGGGGCATCGGCCCCGGCCAGACGGAGAGGCAGATGCTGGTGCGGCAGGAGACCTACGTCCGGGAGGCGCACAACGACTACGTCGCCGCGGTCCTGGAGCGCGGCTTCCTCGGCGGCGTCGCGCTCATCGCGCTGGTCTTCGTCCTGCTGCTGAAGTGCGTGCGGATCGCCCGCCGGGACGCGCTGACCGGCGGGTACGCGCGGCTCGTGCCGCGCCCCGAGCTGCTCGGCGCGCTCGTCGCCGTCTTCCTCGTCTCCGGCCTCTTCTACGAGACGCTCCACTACCGGCACGGCTGGGCGGTCTTCGGCCTGATCGCCGCCCTCGACCTCTTCGGACGCCGCGGCGACTCCCCCGACCGCCGGCTCGTCCGGCCGCCCGTGGAGCCGCGTCCACCCTCCTCCCACCGGCCCGGCCCCCATCGCGTGCGAGGCGGGGTCCGGGTTCGCGAGAGGGAGGTCGCGCGGTGAGCGGCCAGCCGAACCGGAACGGCGCGGCGGTCGCCGCACCGCCCTCCGCGGACGGCCCGGACGCCGAGAGCCGGGCGGGGAGCGCCCGGCGCAGGCTGCTGGCGCTGGTCGCGGGGAACATGGCGGGGAGGATCGGCGCGCTCGCCTCGCTCGGCCTCGCGACGATCATGGTCGCGCGGATCGGCGGGCCCGAGCTCGTCGGCGCGTTCACGCTCGTCCGGATCCTGCCGGGGCTGCTGTGCCAGCTGTCCAGCGCCGGGCTGCCGGGCGCGGCGCCGTTCTTCCTCGCCCGGAGCGACTACGACCAGAGCCGCGTGCGGCCCACGCTGGCGTGGCTCACCGTGATCGGCGCGACGGTCTCCGGCGCCGGCTGGCTGGCGCTCAGCCCGCTGGTCCACCTGGTGTTCTTCCAGTCGTTCGGGTGGTGGGTCACGGTCGCCGCCGCCGTGCCGTCCTTCACGCAGGGCTTCGTCTCGGTCGGCAAGGGCCTGCTCCAGGGGACCGACGACCAGCCCGGCGCGAGCCTCGCCATCGCCGTCGAGGAGTTCGTCTTCCTGCCGATCTACCTCGTGCTCCTGACCGGCTGGTACGGGCCCGGCGCGCTGATCACCGGGCTGGTGCTCGCCGACGTCGCCGCCGCCGCGTGGATCGCCCGCCGGCTCGCGCGGCGCGGGTTCTTCGCCGGCTGGGGGCGCCCCGACCGGCGGCTCGGCGCGTCCATCGCCGGGTACGGGCTCCGCGGCTACCTCGGCCAGCTCATCGACCTGCTGCAACTGCGGTTCGACATGGCGCTGCTCGGCGCGCTGGCCGGGCCGAAGGTGCTCGGCGTCTACACGGTCGCGAGCAAGTTCGCCGAGCTCGTGCAGCTTCCGGGCCTCGCGGTCAACTACATCCTGTACCCGGACTTCGCCAAGGAGGACCGGGACACCGCGACCAGGCGGACCGCCCGCCTGATCCTGCCCGCGCTCGGCGTGTCCGCCCTGGCCGCCCTGCCGCTCGCCCTCGTCGCCGGGACCGCGCTGCCCTGGATCTTCGGCGACGTGTTCGACGACGCGGTCGTGCCCACCTACATCCGGCTCGCCGGCGTCACGACGTTCGGCGTCACCGGGCTCGTCATGGCCTACCTGTACGGGGTCGGACGGCCCGGCGCCGCGTCCACCGGGCAGGGCATCGGCCTCGCGGTCGTCGTCGTCCTCGGCGCGGTCCTGATCCCGGCGCACGGCGCGGTCGGCGCCGCGGTCGCCACGTCCGTCTCGTTCGTCGCCACGACGGCGGCGCTGCTGGTCTGGTTCCGGCACGTCCGCAACACCGCGCCCGCGTCTCCCGCACCGCCCGCAACCCCCGCGCCCGAGCCCCCCGCACACGACGACAAGGGGTGACCATGTCCGAGTTCGCGAGCCGTCCCGTCGACATCTCCGACGGCATCCCCCCGTCCGCGGCGCGCCGCGTGCTGGACGTCGCCGGCGCGGTCGCCGGGCTGCTGCTCCTCAGCGTCCCGCTGGTGCTCGTCTACCTGCTGGTGCGGCTGTCCAGCCGGGGGCCGGGCGTGTTCCGGCAGACGCGGGTCGGGCAGGGCGGGCGGCCGTTCACCATGTACAAGTTCCGGACGATGCGGCAGGGCGTCGGCGGCCTCACCGTCACCGCCAACTGCGACCCGCGCCTGACCAGGGTCGGAAAGGTCCTGCGCCGGTGGTCGCTGGACGAGCTGCCGCAGCTCGTGAACGTCCTGCGCGGCCAGATGACCCTCGTCGGGCCGCGCCCGGAGACCTACGACCTCGCCGTCCACTACGACCGGGGCTGCCGCTGGGTCTTCGAGCACCGGCCCGGGCTGACGGGCGTGTCCGAGGTCCGGTTCCGCGACTTCGACGTGCTCGGCCCCGGCGAGGAGGTCGACCTCGCCGGCTACATCGAGCGGATCGTCCCGGCGCGGGTCGCGGTCGACGCCGTCTACCTGCGGGACCCGTCGATGCGGGCCACGCTCGGCGCGCTCTGGGACACCGTCAGGCACATCCTCGGCTTCACGGTCCCGCCCCTCCGGGTGGACGCCGCCGGGACCGTCGAGCAGACCGTCGTAAGGCAGACGACCGTCAGGGAGACCACCGTCAGGGAGACCACCGTCAGGGAGCAGCCGGTGCGCGCCGCCGAGGAGCCCGGCTCCGCCGCCTGACCACCGCTTTCGGGGAGTGACGCGGGATGGACCTCCGGGACGCCCGATTCAAGATCGCGGCCGTCGCCGCGACGGTCGTGCTCGCGGCCGGATTCCTTCTCTACCTGCACGACCGGGCGTCCGGGTACGAGCCGTACCGGGGTCCGGCGGCCCCGCCCGGGACGCCCGCTACCGAGCCCGGCAGGACCCGCCGGATCGCGCTGAACACCCGGCCGTCCGACTATCCGCGGCTCCGGGCGCTCGGCTACGACCTGGTGGACGTCAAGGCGGACCCGGCGCTCGTCGCCGGGGTCCCCGCCGGGATGCAGGCGCTGCTCTGGGTCGGCAACTTCACCTGCGGCGACTTCGAACTCGGCTGGGACGCGTTCCAGCGGGCCGTCCAGCGCTTCGGCCACGACCCGAGGGTGTACGGGTGGTACCTGTCGGACGAGCCGAACACCGGCGACTGCCCGGAGGTCGCCGGCGAGATCCGCCGCCGCGCCCGCCACATCGAGGCGTACGCACCCGGGCAGGTCTCGTTCATCTCGCTGACCGACTGGCCGATGAAGCCGCTCACGCCGCGACGCGTCGGCGTCGACCTGGTCGGCCTGGACCCCTACCCCTGCAAGGGCTCGCCGGAGACCCGCGAGCACTGCGACATCGGGGCGATCGACCGGATGGTCCGCATGGCGGACGCCGCCGGCATCCCGCGCGCCAAGGTCGCGCCCGTCCTGCAGACGTTCGGGCAGAGCTGCACCAAGGGCGACAAGCAGTACTGGATGCCGACGCAGGCCCAGTTCCGCAAGATCCTCGCGCGCTGGGACCGGCTCGCGCCGCGGCCTCCGCTGGAGATCTCCTACTCCTGGGGACGCCAGGAGGAGTGGGCCTGCCCCGCCCTTTCGGACGCGTCCGGCGGCGCCCACCCCGATCTGCAGAGCCTCATGAAGGCCCGCAACACGGCGCGCTGAGGGGTCAGTTGCCGCCGGGCTCGTCGGCCACGGCCGGATGCTGCGATCTCGACGGGACCGGGAACTCCAGTGAGCCGAGCCTCAGAGCCAGGACTTCCATCACACCGACGGCCAGAATCAACGCGACGGCCATAAGGCCGAGCTTCCTGCGGTTCAACCGCACACCCCTTCAAACCCCCAAATAGCAAGCGAAAAGCTAACATGCCGCGATCCAAACCCCGTTCCGGACACGCCGCGCCTCACCATTCGCAACCGTCTTGTGACCACGCGGAACTTCACCGCCACCTCGTCCGGCGCCCCGGCCGCGGCGGCACGGGCCGCCGCGGCCGGGGGCAGGGTCAGAGCGGCCGGCTGGTGAGGTTGGCGGCGCGGGCGTTGAGGCACTCGCCGGTGGCGAGGTCGAAGGCGAAGTTGTGGGCCAGGCAGTGGATCCGCCCGTCCCGGACGACCGCGCCGACCGAGAGGTCCTCGCCCGCGTGCGGGCAGTAGCGCGGGATGTCGTAGCGGGCGCCGCCGTCGGCGACGACGATGCGCTCGCTCTCGTCCCGTCCGGTCTCGTACGCCTCGACGGCGTCGAGCGCCGGCGCGTTCGCGTGCTTGAGCAGCCCGACCAGGTGGTCGTTGTAGACGTCGGGGTCGCGGTAGAGGCTGAGCCGGAACGAGATGAGCAGGTCCTCCCACGCCATCCGGCCGGTGAGCACGCCGTCCAGCCAGCGGGCCGCGGTGGTGATCCGGTAGTGCGGGCGGACGTCCGGGGACGCCTCCGCCACCGTGAGGCCGTCCGGCGAGAAGTCCACGTCCCAGGTGCCGCCGTTCGGGCCGGTCACCTCGAAGCGGACGGTCATCGCGATCCGCTGGAGGAAGTAGTCGCTGAGGCCGCCGAGGCGGGCGAAGTGGGCGGTGAACCGGTCGAACAGGTCCGGGCCGGGCTCGGGATGCCCGGCCAGCACGGCCGCGATGGCGGCCGCCCGGTCGGCGGCGTACCGGCGGAGGTAGGCGTCCCGGTCGGCGTCGGCGAAGGAGAACTCCGCCGAGACCGGGTCGCGGGTGATCTCGCCGGTGTCCAGATCGACGGCGTCGCCGGGCTTGAAGCACTCCCAGCGCTGCCCCGGCAGATGCTCGCGCAGCCAGGAGGTGGCGGCCTCCGGGTCGCAGAACGCGCCGCCCTCCTGGTCGAGCACCCAGTTGAGGTGGTCGACCTCGGCGTCCAGGAAGCACGGCGGCCCGGCGAACGGGGCCGCCAGCACGGGCTCGGTCTGCCGGACGAGCCGCTGCGCCGCGCGCAGCTTGGCGACGCGCTTGGCCATCGAGACCTCGGCCATCTCGCCGGCCGGGTACTCGTAGCAGATCGGGTGCCAGGACGCCCCGGACGTCTGCAGCGCCATCAGGTCGAGCCTGCCGCCCGCCATGTGCTTGGCCCGCCGGGCCTGCGCGGCGGTGAGCCGGGCGTCGTTGCAGTGCAGGATCCCGCGGCCGTCCGCCACGATCAAAAAGGCGGCGTCATGGCACATGGGAGATAGTTCCGGAATGACGGTGAGCCATGATCCGCGATCGTCGAGCGCGAATTTCTCCCATGGCGGCACCTCGATTACCTGGCGCCCGCCGGCGGCGGCCGCCACGCGTTCCCGGAAGGCGGGTCCGGGATAACCCGGAATGAGGATCCGGGTTCGCACCGGAAGGCGCTCGATGACCCACGGGTCGAAATGGTCCAGATGCTCGTGCGAGACCGCCACCCAGTCCGCGTCGAGCAGGGGGCCGGGATCCAGGTGATCGTTTCTCGGATACTGGTGCCAGGCCCCGAGAAAGGCCCCGGCCGGAGAGAGCCAGGGGTCCGCGAGCAGATGGAACGCGGCCGCGTCCACCGCCACCCCCGCATGTCCGATGAATGTGACCGTCGGCATGGTCAGACTGTCTCTCCGCACCTCCCGCGGCACACCCGCCGGAATGCGTAAAGCGACTACGCCGTCAGCATGAAAGAAATACCTCGCGGTCTCGATATGTCGACTGAGACGCCACGTAAAGGGGCCGAGTTTACGCTCTGCGACAAAATGACCGCATCCGGACAAATGGTGACATATGGCGGACGATCTACTGGACATCCCCGGGGCGGCCGGGGGACCGTCGAGACGGTGCTGGAACTTCGGGGCGGGTGGTCCTCATGAACAACGGGTGGGCTCGGTCTTCCCGGGCGGACGCTCCCATCGGGGGGAGAACGCTCGCGGGCACGGGCGTCTGGGAGGGCAGATGCCACGACCGCCGCGACCGGACGGGTGCGTCCGACCGCGGCGGCCAGTCGCTCTGGCGGCGGCGGCTGCGGCACGACATCCGACACGAACTCGGCACGATCATCATGCTGGCCTCGGCCGTCGTCGTCGCGGAGGACGTCGGCGACACCAGCCGGGCCCGCATCGACCAGCTGCTCGGCGAGACGCGGTGGCTCGACCACCTGCTGCGCCGGCTCGACGAGGACGACGACGACCGCCCGGCGCCCAACCCGGAGCGGATCCGGGTGGACGACCTCACCGCCGACGTCGTCGCCGCGATGCGGCTCGTCACCCCGCACGAGGTACGCCTCACCGCCGCGGAGGCATGGGCGCACATCGACCCGGTCGCCCTATGGCGTGCGGTCCGGAACGTCATCGAGAACGCGTTCCGCGTCGCTGAGGGACGCGTGGACGTGCGCGTGGAGACCGACCAGGGCTGGCTCGTCGTCCAAGTCGACGACGATGGCCCGGGGTTCGGTATGGACAAGGGGCCGCATGCCGGGCGGGGCCCGGCCCGGCCCGGCCTGGCGTCGCTCGGCCTCGGCATCGTCCACGACCTCGTCTCCGGGTACGGCGGCAGGCTGGAGATCCGCACCTGCGAGATGGGCGGGGCGCGCGTCCGCATCCTGCTGCCGGCGGCGCCGCCCCCCGAGGACCGGCCGGCGGACGCCCTCGCCGACGCGCACGCCGAGACTCACGCCGACGAACTCGCCGATGCGCTCGCCGACGCGCTCGCCGACGATTGGCGGCCGCATCCATGAGAACGGTCGTCTGCGACGACCACGCGGTCTTCGCCGAGTCGCTCTCCCTGGTGCTGGCCAACGCCGGCCACAGCGTCGTGGCGGTGACCTACTCCCCCGCCGAGGCGCTGCCCGTGCTGCGGACCGCGCAGCCCGACCTCTGCCTGATCGACCTGCATTTCCCGTCCGGCACCGCGCTCGACTGGATGCCGCGGCTGCGCGGCTCGTCCCCGCGGACGAGGTTCGTCGTGCTGACCGGCTTCCTGGAGCGGCCGGTGCTGGAGGCGGGCATCGCGGCGGGCGTCCGCGGGTTCGCGCACAAGGGGCAGCAGGCCGGCGACATCCTCGCCGTGCTGCGCCGCATCGCGGACGGCGAGGTCGTCGTCGACCAGGGGATCCGCCAGGGCGACGCCCGCCGGCACGACCAGGCGCGGCGGTTCGCCCGGTTCCTCACGCCGCGGGAACGCGAGGTGCTGACGCGGCTGGCGCGGGGCGAGTCCACCCAGGCGCTCGCCAAGGCGATGGGGGTGACGCGCAGCACGGCGCGCAGCCACGTCCAGAGCGTCCTGAGCAAGCTCGGGGTGCACTCGCAGCGGGAGGCGGTGATCGAAGCCGCCCGGCACGGCCTCGTCAGCGTGGAGACCGGAGAGTGGCTCGCGGGATAGCGTGCACGCCGTTTCGGCGGGGTTTGCGGCGGGCACGGCCGAAACCGGCCCTTCAGCACGCGGCCGTAACGCGTTAGCGTCTGCCTGGTAGAGGAGGTACCCATGCCTCAACGGCGAGGCACGCTGCCCGTCTCCGACGCCGGGGTCCTCGACTGCGCGGACGCCTACGCGCGGGGTGTCCCCCACGACAGCCTCGAACGGCTCCGAACGCGGACGCCCGTGGTGTGGCTGGACGGGCGCACGGCCGGACGGCCGGGCGCCTGGGCCGTGCTGCGCCACCGCGACGTCCGGTACGCCCTCCTGCATCCCGAACTGTTCTCCCCCCAGGTGGACGGGGTCGTGCACGGGCCGCTGAGCGGGGAGGAGCCGCCGGGCGAGGCCGCGCTGATCGACATGGACCCGCCCACCACGGCGATGCTCGCGCGGATCCCGCCGCGGGAGCCGGTCGACTTCGTCCGCGAGGTCGCCCGCGACATCCCCGAGACGCTGCGCAACACCCTCGCCGGCGGCCTCCACGCGCTGCTGCGCCATCCCGCCGAGTACGTCCGGCTCCGGGAGGGGCGGCGGGACGAGCGGCTCATCGACAGCGCCGTCGAGGAGATGCTGCGCTGGTGGACGCCGGTGCTGCACGTCCGGCGCACCGTGCAGCGCGACACGGTCGTCGGCGACGTGCCACTGCTCGCGGGCGAGGAGGTCATGTTGTGGCTCGTGTCCGCGAACCACGACGACGAGGTGTTCGCCGAGCCGGGGCGCTTCGTCCCCGACCGGTTCCTGCGGGACGGCCCGTCCCATCTGTGCTTCGGGTTCGGGCACCGCGCCTGCCTGGGCGCGCGGCTCGCCCGGGTGCACCTGCGCGCGCTGCTCGTCGCGCTGCTCGAACGCCCCGGCCTGCCGCAGCCGGCGGGCGAGCCGGTGATGCTGCGGTCGAGCGCCCGGCACGGCTTCGCGCACCTGCCCGTCCGCTGGGCGCGCTGAACTTTTTCCGCCCCTCGGTCGTAGTAGATGCGTGGGACTCACGAGCGCGGGGACGCTGAGCCTGCTGTTTCTGCTGGCCGTCGGCTGCATGGCCGCGACCGTGCGCGCCTGGCCGCGCGCCGCTTCATCCGGGCCGCGGGCCGTGGGAGTCCGCACGCTGATGCTGGCGGGCTGCCAGTTAGTTCTCCTGCTCACGCTGCTCGCGGCCCTGAACGCGCACTACCTCTTCTACGGCTCCTGGACGGACCTGCTGAGCGCCGCGGGCGGAAGCGCGCAGCCGCACCGGTCGCCCGGGGGCAACGCGGCCGCCGCGACGCGGGCCGTGCGGACGGTGCAGTCGGGCCTCGACCCGGGGCCGCGCGCCGAGCACGTCCCGGCCAAGGACGGCCAGGTCGAGCGGCTCGACATCCGCGGCGTCCGGACGGGCCTCGCCTCGGAGGCGTACGTGTACCTGCCGCCGCAGTACTTCCAGCGCGCCTACGCCGCCCGCCGCTTCCCGGTCGTGCTCATGCTGGCCGGGTACCCGGCGGCGGACCGGCTCGCATGGATCCACCAGGGGCACGTCCCCGCCGACGTCGCGCGGGCACAGGCGCAGCGGCGGATCCAGCCGATGATCTACGTGATGATGCGGCCGACGGTGGTGCGCGGCTGGGACACCGAGTGCGCCGACGTGCCCGGCGGGCCGCAGGTCGAGACGTTCTTCGCGCAGGACGTCCCCGAGGCGGTCGCCGGGACCTACCGGGTGCCGCGGGACCGGAGCGGCTGGGGGCTCGCCGGCTACTCCACCGGCGGGTTCTGCGCCGCGAAGCTCGCGATGCTCCACTCCGACCGGTTCTTCGCCGCCGTCAGCATGGCCGGGCACTTCGACGCGCTGCTCGACCCCACGACCCGCGACCTGTACGGCGGGAGCCGGGCCGTCCGGCTGAGCGACGACCTGGTCTGGCGGCTGCGGCACCTGCCCGCGCCGCCGGTGTCGATCCTGGTCGCGTCGGCGGACGTCGGCGAGAAGACGTTCCCGTCGGCGCAGCGGTTCATGCGGGCCGCGCGCCCTCCGCTGGTCGTGGACAAGGTGCTGCTGCGCAGCGGCGGCCACAACTTCAAGACGTTCCGCAAGTACATCCCGCCGTCCATCAGGTGGCTGAGCGCGCGGCTGAGGGCCGAGTGACCCGGAACGGGAGCCGACATGGAACCGGTGAGCTGACATGGAACCGGTGAGCTGACATGGAACCGGTGAGCGCCGCCCTCATCGGGCCGGTGTGCCTGCTGGCGCTGGGCTGCGCGGTCGCGGCCGTCGTCCTGTGGCGGCGGCCGGCGGGGCCCGGCGTCCGGGCCGTGCTGGCGCGCTCGGGGCTCCTGCTGGCCACGCAGGCCGCGCTCACCGCGTCGGTCGTGCTGCTGGCCAACCGGTACTTCGTGTTCTACGCGACGTGGAACGACCTGCTCGGCAACGACCCCGCGAAGGTCCACGTCCAGCACGTCCAGCCGCAGCACGCGGCGGGACGCCTCGTCCAGCGCGCCGTGACCGATCTCGCGCCCAAGCGGGCGGGTCACAAGCAGGACCCCGCCGAGGACGGGCGGGTCGACCGCCTGACGATCCACGGCGTCCGGAGCGGCATCGAGGGCGAGGCGTACGTCTACCTCCCGCCGCAGTACTTCCAGAGGGCCGAGCCGCTGCCCGTCGTCGTCCTCATGGCGGAGGGCGCGCCCGCGGACTGGCTGCGGGACGCCGGCCTGCCATCGGCCGCCAGAGGGACGCAGCCGATGGTGTACGCGATGGTGCGGATCCGCGGCGCCGCCGACTGCATGGACGTGCCGGGGCGGCACGCCACGCTCGGCGGTACCTACCTCTCGCAGGACTTTCCGGAGGCCCTGGCCTCGCAGTACCGGGTGGCGCGGGGCGGCGAGGGATGGGCCGTGGCCGGGACGGGCGCCGGCGGCTACTGCGCCGCCCGGCTCGCGATGCTGCGCTCCGACCGGTTCACCGCCGCCGCGAGCCTCGGCGGCCGGTTCGGCGCGCCCGACGGCGACCTCTACGGCGGAAGCGAGCGCTACCGGCTCGCCGGCGACCTTCTGTGGCGGCTCCAGAACGTCCCGCCGCCGCCGGTGTCGGTCCTGGTCGCGTCCGGCAGGGATGACGAGCAGGCCCGGCGGTTCGCCTCGCTGGCGCGCCCTCCGATGCGCGTCGGGACGTCCCTGGTGGACGGCTCCCCCGCGTCCGCGTCCCAGTGGCGCGACCACGTCCCGGGCGTCCTGGCATGGCTGGGCGCCCGGCTCCGGATACCTCCCGCGGAGTAGGGGCGCTGACTCCCCACGGCCGACGTGGCGCCGCAAGCGCATGTCTTAACGTGCAGGAATGAGCACTTCGCCGCCGCGTTGGCCGCGGCCCGCCGCGTGGCCGGTGTGGGTCGTCCCCCTCCTGCTCGCCTTCTTCCAGGTGTTCGGGTCGCTGGGCGCGCAGGACAACGGGCGTCCGGGGCGGTCGTCCGACGGCCCGCCCTGGAGGCACGGGGGCGACGACGTCGGTCAGACCGCGCTGGACCCGCTCGGCTTCGCGCTGCTCCTCGCCGGGCCCGTCCTGCTGCTGTTCCGGCGCCGGTACCCGGTGTTCACGGTGTGCTCCACCGCGGCGGTGACCGCCGTGTACTTCCTGCGCGCCTACACCTACGGCCCGGCGCCGCTGTCCCTGGTCGTCGCGATGATGGCCGCCGTCGTCGCCGGGCACCGGCTGCTGGTCTGGGCGGGGACGGGCATCGGCCTCGCGGCCTACCTCGGCCTGACCGCGCTGATCGGCGTCCCGGCCGCGGAGCGCGGGCAGGGCGGCCCGTTCCCGGTGGAGGAACCGACGCTCGGCGGGTCGGCCTTCGTCGTCGGCTGGGCGCTGGTCGTGCTCGTCACCGCCGAGCTGATCCGGATGCGCGCGCAGCGCGCCGCCGAGACCGCCCGCACGCGCGCCGAGGAGGAGCGCCGCCAGGCCAGCGAGGAGCGGCTGCGCATGGCCCGCGAGCTGCACGACGTGCTCGCGCACAACATCTCGATGATCAACGTGCAGGCGGGCGTGGCGCTGCACCTGATGGACGAGAACCCCGAGCAGGCCCGGACGGCGCTCGCCGCCATCAAGGACGCCAGCAAGGAGGCGCTCACCGAGATGCGCGGGGTGATCGGCGCGCTGCGGGCGCAGGGCGAGACCGCGCCGCGGGCCCCCACCGCCGGGCTGGAGCGGCTGGACGACCTGCTCGACCGCGCCCGGTCCGCGGGGCTGGCGGTCGAGGCCGAGACCACCGGCGAGCGCCGGCCGCTGCCCGCCGGCGCCGACCTGGCCGCGTACCGGATCGTCCAGGAGTCGCTGACGAACGTGACCCGGCACGCGGGGCCCGGCCCGGTGACGGCGCGGGTCCGCATCGCCTACGGTGAGCACGAGATCGTGGTGGAGGTCGAGGACGACGGCCGGGGCGTGTCCCCGCTGGACGACCGTCCGGCCGGCAGCGGGATCCGCGGCATGCGCGAGCGGGCCGCCGCGCTCGGCGGCGCGTTCGACGCCGGTCCGCGGCCGGGCGGCGGGTTCGCCGTGCGGGCGCGGCTTCCGCTGGACGCCGAGGCGGACGCACGGGCCGGAGGGGACGCGCGATGATCAAGGTGCTGCTGGCCGACGACCAGGTGCTGGTGCGGGCCGGGTTCCGGGCGCTGCTGGACGCGCAGCCCGACATCGAGGTCGTCGGGGAGGCGAGCGACGGCGCGGAGGCGGTGGAGCGGGCCCGCCGGCTGCGCCCCGACGTCATCCTGATGGACATCCGCATGCCCGGCCTGGACGGCCTGGAGGCGACGCGGCGGATCGCCTCCGACGAGCGGATGGACGGCGTGCGGATCGTGATCCTCACCACGTTCGAGCTGGACGAGTACGTCTTCGAGGCGCTGCGCGGCGGCGCGAGCGGGTTCCTGGTGAAGGACACCGAGCCGGTGGAGCTGATCCACGCCGTCCGGGCCGTCGCGGACGGGGACGCGCTGCTGTCACCGAGCGTCACGCGGCGGCTGATCGCCGAGTTCGCCGCCCGGGCCAAGGAGCCCGCGCCCTCGCCGCGGCTGAACGCGCTGACCGAGCGGGAGCGGGAGGTGATGGCGCTGGTCGGCGAGGGGCTGTCGAACGAGGAGATCGCCGCGCGGCTGGTGGTGAGCCCCGCCACGGCGAAGACCCACGTCAGCCGCACGATGGTGAAGCTCGGGGCACGGGACCGGGCGCAGCTCGTCGTGTTCGCCTACGAGTCGGGACTGGTCAAACCGGGCTGGCTGCCCTAGAAATTTTACTCTGCGGCGATTCACTGTTGTCGCCCGCAGGACCATGACAGGGTGGACGGTACAGGCCGTCACCGACGCTAGGGAGTCCGGTGCCGCACGACGCGAGGATTCTGGCCGTCGACGACCGCGAGGAGAATCTCACCGCCCTCACGGCCGTGCTCGACGCGCTGCCGGTCGAGGTCGTGCCCGTCACCTCCGGCCAGGCCGCCTTGAAGGAACTGCTGAACGACGACTTCGCGCTGATCCTGCTCGATGTCGTGATGCCGGAGATGGACGGGTTCGAGACGGCCGAGCACATCAAGTCCCGGCCGCGCACCCGCGACGTCCCGATCATCTTCCTCACCGCGGGCGGCGGCACCGGCGAGCAGGCGTTCCGCGGTTACGCGGCGGGCGCCGTCGACTACCTCACCAAGCCGTTCGACCCGTGGCTGCTGCGCGCGAAGGTATCGGTGTTCGTGGAACTGCACCGCCGCAACCAGCAGTTGCGGGAGCAGGCCCGGCTGCTGCGCCAGACGCTGGAGGAGGGCGAGGGCTCGGCGGCCGGGTACGACAGGCTTCTGGCGGCCCTCGACCAGCGGGTCTCCCGCATCGAGGCGGACGTCGCCCGGATGCGGTCCGGCGAGTCCGCCGACGACCTCGACGCCCATGTCGCCGATCTGCGCATGGCGCTCGACGCCCTGACCGCGGGCGCCTGAACCTCTCCTTCCCTTGCGGGGCGGCGCCTGCCGCGCCCATCAGCAGCTACTGACCGTAGCCGGTTTCCGCTTCACCTCCCTCCAGGCAGCCCGACCCGCCCGAACGTGATCTTGCAGGTCAGTCGACTCGAATCTTTTACCTTTCATGTCGCTTGTCCGGTTTGTCGCAAGTAAGTACTTGGGGGTAACTTGCACTCTGCGTCACATCAGTGACCCGTGTCACCGAGGTCCGTCGAGGACCACGAACCCCCCGGGAGCCCCCATGTCCCCCTCATCCGACGCCGCGCTCGGCCGCGTCCGCTGGAAGCGGTTCGCCGCGATCGCCGCCCCCGCCGCGGTCGGCGCGGGCGCGCTCGTCTTCATGACCGCGCAGGGCGCGATCGCCTCCTCCTTCGCCGTCTCGGGCGGCAGCTTCAAGGTCAGCGCCGACTCGCTGAGCGGGCAGGGCTTCGTCCAGTACGGCGGGATCGACGCGAGCAAGGACGGCGCCAAGCACCCGGTGCAGGTCTCGGCCATCAGGTCCGCGCAGATCCGCGACATGTGCCAGTCGGTGAAGGTCGGCCCGTTCACGCTGCGGCTGACCGCGGGCACCGGCGCCAAGCCCGTCGAGGCGAGCGACCTCGTCCTGGACGTGGAGCAGCTCGACGCCGACGCCACGTTCTCCAACATCGAGATCGGCCGGGACGCGAGCACGCTGGACAAGGGCCCGGACGGCGCCCAGGGCGCGGCGGGCATGTTCGGGCAGCAGGCGTCCACGATCGAGCTGCGGAACGTCAGGCAGGTCGCGTGGGCGACCACCGCCGGGACCTTCAAGCTGAACGACCTCAGCATGAAGCTCGGCGCCGAGTGCTTCTGAGGCCATGACCTTTCCCGCCGAACCCCCTCGCCCCGCCGGATCCGCTCCCCGCACCGGGTCGGCCCACCTCACCGGGCCCGCCCGGCGCGCGCCGCGCGGGTTCCGCCGCTGGCGGCGGACACGCCCCTTCTGGGGAGGCGTGTTCGCCGTCCTCGGCGGCGTCGAGCTGATCGCCATCCCGCTGGCCCCGATGCCGCTCATCGTCCACCAGGGCATGGCCGGGGTGGCGAGCTGGCTCATCGGCGCGCTGCTCGTCACCGCGGGCGCGCTGCTGTGGTTCCAGCCCGCCCACCGCAGCTTCTACGGCGTCCTCGCCGTCCTGCTGTCGCTCGCGTCGTTCCTCACGTCCAACTTCGGCGGGTTCCTCGTGGGCCTGCTGCTGGGCGTGCTCGGCGGCGCCCTCGGCTTCGCCTGGTCGCCGTCCCCGGACGGGCCCCGGCGCCGCACCGCGTCCCGGGGCGGCGGTCCCGGGACGCACGCGGCGCCGCGCGGCGGGCGGCTGACGGCCCTCGCGGTCCCGGCCCTCCTGGGCGTCCACCTGCTGGCTCCGTCGCCCTCACCGGCGCCGTCGGACTCGTCCGCCCCAACCCCGGCCCCGGCCTTCGCCGCGGCCTCGACGACGCCGTCTCCCTCGCCCTCCGCGCCGTCCTCCGCGCCGTCCTCTGCGCAGACCTCCGCGCCGATGACGCCTTCCGGGAGCCAGACGCCGTCACCGCAGCCGAGTACCAGCGGGACCCCCACGCCCACTGCCACACCCTCTGCCACGCCCACCGCGACGCCCGCCCCGGCCAAGGACGCCGGGACCGGGCCGCGCCTCTACGCCGACACCGGGACGCTGCGCGCCGACTCGCTGACGATGTCGGGGCTCAGCTACGACGGCGTCGCGTCCCTCCCCTCGGCGGGCGGGACGGTGAAGGCGCTGAAGTTCAGCATGTCCAAGGCCGTCCTGAAGAACGTGGACCAGACGGCCGTGCACGGCGGCGCCACCGCGCGGAGCCGGACCGGCGGCCTCACACTGAGCGGCGACGTCGTCATGTACACGACGAAGATGTCGGCCAAGCTGCTGGGCGTCCCGGTGACCTTCACCCCCGCGACGCCGCCGCCGCTGACCCCGCCCTACATGGTGCTGACGGACGTGGTCTCCGAGCAGCCCGCCGTCACCGCCGGCGGAGCGCAGATCAGCGGCCTCGCCGCCGGGGGCGCCGGCTGACCGGCGGTCCCGCCCAGCGCGCCGGTGCTCAGCTTGCCGCGCAGGATGAACGCGCCCAGCAGCACCGCGGCCACGACGAGGACGACCGCGACCGTGACGACCAGCACCGTCCTGCGGCGCTCGCCGCCGGGCCGGTCGTGGACGGGCGGCGGCGGTGGCTGCTGCCAGTTCGTGTACTGCTGCGGCTGCTCCCACGGCGGAGGCGTCTGCGGCGGAAGGCTCGGATGCGGCTGCCGCACCGCCGGGTGCTGGGACGGGGGCGGCGGCGCCCACTCCGTCTCCAGCATCGTCCGCGACTCCGGCTCCGGCCGGGGCGGGGACGGCGGCGGGGGCTGCGGGGCGTTCCGGTCGTGGAACGGGCCCGGGTCGCGGCGGTCCACCGGGCCGGGCTCGCCGCGGTCGCGGCGGGTCACCGGATCGAGGTCGGTGTCCTGCCCCGGGTCGCGGCGCGTGACCGGGTCGAGGTCCTCGGGGTCGAGGACGGTCTCCGACGCGCCCTCGGTCCGCCCGCCGGGCAGGTAGCGGGCGGAGGGCTCGTCCGCCACCGTCTCGTCCAGCCGCGTCGGCATCGGCGGGGGCGGCGCGGGCATGGCCGCCACCTGGGTGAGCAGCGGCATCGCCTGCGCCGCCGTCATCCGGTGGAACGGCTCGCGCACGAGCAGCCCCTCCAGCACCCGGGCGAGGGGCCCGGCGTTGCGCGCGGGCGGGACGGGCTCGATCAGCGCGGCCTGCAGCGACGACATGGCGTCGGACCGCTCGTAGGGGGAGCGCCCCTCCACGGCCGCGTACATGGTCGCGCCGAGCGCCCACAGGTCGGAGGCGGGCACCGCGCGCTCGCCCTGCACCCGCTCCGGCGCGATGTAGGCGGGCGACCCCATGACCAGGCCCGTCTGGGTGAGGGTCGAGTCGCCCTCCATCTGCGCGATGCCGAAGTCGGTGAGGACGGCCCGTCCGGTGTCGGTGACCAGCACGTTGCTGGGCTTGACGTCGCGGTGCAGGATGCCCTTCTGGTGGGCGTGCTGGAGCGCGCCGAGCATCTGGAGCCCGATGTCGGCGACCCTGCGGTGCTCCATGGGCCCGCGCTCGATGATGTCCTGGAGCGACGGGGCGAGGACCAGCTCCATCACGATCCAGGGCCGGTCCGCCTCCTCGACGACGTCGTGGACGGTCACCACCCCGGAGTGGTTCAGCCGCGCCGACGCGCGCGCCTCGCGGAACGTCCGCTCGTACAGGACGGCCCGCTCGGCGTCGCTCAGACCGGGCGGGAGGACGACCTCCTTCACCGCGACCTCGCGGCCGAGCATGGTGTCCAAGGCGCGCCACACGGTGCCCATGCCGCCGCGGCCGACCACCGAGTCGAGCCGGTAGCGGTTACCGAGCAGACGTGCCTGTGCCATTTCTAGAAGGTCCCCCCACTGGTCATCCCACCCCGGAGGGACGGAACGTGTCGAGCACATTGTTCACGAGTGCCTCGTTCCCGTTCCACTGGGAGGCGGGTAGCGCCACCACCACGGCGAAGGGCCGGCCGTCCACCATCACTCCGCGGTCCCTCGCGCGCGTGACGCCCGAGCGGGACCAGGTGAACTCGATGTCGGCCGCGGGCCGCCCGGCGACGGTCGTGCGGGTGATCTCTCCGATGCGCTGGAAGTCCTTGAGCTTGCCGTCCGCGATCGCCTCCCGCTCCCAGGTCACCCAGTGCTCGTAGGGGTCGCCGGACCAGACCGTCCGGTCGACCTGCACGTAGGCGCTGGACGCGGGGTCGGTCCAGACGACGCTGTTGCCCTGCACCGAGCGCCGCCACCCGCGCGGGACGCCGATCGTGTAGCCGGGGCCGCTCGCGAGGACGAGCCCGTCCGGGAGCCGCCGCTCGCCCGAACCCTGCGTGGGCTTGGGGGTGTTCGACGGCGCGGTGGGCGTGGTCTGCCCGGTCTGCGTGCCCTGCGTGGGCTGCCCCGCGGCCTGCGGCGGCTGCGACGCGTCCGGGCCGCCGGCCGACGAGCCCCGCGGCCAGAAGGCGAACGCGGCGACCGCCAGGACCGCCGCCGCGGCGACGACGCCGGCGAGGACCGGCACGACCGGGGACCTCCTGCGCGCCTGCGCGGGCGGCTGCCCCGGCGTCCACTGCGTGCCGGTTCCCGGCGGGTAGTGCGTCGTCATCTCGGACGGCACGGGCACAGGAATGGACGCCTGCGCGGGCATGGGCGACTGCGCGGCCGGGGGCTGCGCGGCCGAGGGCGTCTGCGCGGGCGGGTACGCCGTCCAGGGGCCGCCTTCCGCCGCCGTCGCCTCGTTCGCGGCGATCTGCGCGGCGGCCATGTCCGCGGCGTGCCCGGAGGCGATCGCCTTCAGCGCCTCCTCGGCCCGGTCGCCCGGCAGCCGCCGCACGGGGTCGCGCTCCAGCAGGCCGGTGAGGACGGGCGCGAGCGGCCCCGCGTTCTTCGGCGGCGGGACGTCCTGCGTCATCACGGCGGCGAGGACGGCCATCGCGTCGCTGCGGTGGTGCGGCGCCTTGCCCTCCGTCGCCGCGTACAGGGTGGCGCCGAGCGCCCACAGGTCGGACGCGGGGATCGCCGGGTCGCCGTTCACCCGCTCCGGCGACATGTACGCGGGCGACCCCATGATCAGCCCGGTGCCGGTGAGGGTGGCGTCGCCCGCCAGCTGCGCGATGCCGAAGTCGGTGAGCACGGCCCGGTCGTCGCCGGTGACCAGCACGTTCGCCGGCTTGACGTCGCGGTGCAGGACGCCGATCGCGTGCGCCGCCCGCAGCGCGCCCGCGATCTGGGCGCCGATCGCCGCGACCCGTCCGGGCGGCAGCGGGCCGTCCTCGTCCACGATCTCCTGGAGGGAGCGGGCCCGCACCAGCTCCATGACGATCCACGGCCGGCCGTCCTCGTCCACGACGTCGTGTACGGTCACGACGCCCGGATGGTTCAGCCTGGCCGAGGCGCGGGCCTCGCGGAGCGTCCGGCGGTGCCGGTTCTCGCGCTCCTCGTCGCTGAGGCCCGAGGGCAGCACGACCTCCTTGACCGCGACCTCGCGGTCGAGGGTCTCGTCGCGGGCGCGCCACACGGTGCCCATGCCGCCGCGTCCCACGACGGATTCGAGCCGGTACCGGCCGGCCAGGAGACGCCCCTCCATCAGGCGTCCGCGGGCTTGAAGGACCGGTAGACCGGCTGGAGCTCGGAGTACACCTCGTCCCAGTCGGCGTCGGGGGCCCGGAGCAGGATCGCGTAGCCGTGGCCCTTCGTCACGAACCCGCGGTTGAGGATGTGCACCCGGCCTCCGTCGCCGTTGTAGGTGAACTCCCAGTCCGCGGACTTGTCGCCGTTGCCGGTGTCGGGCACCGGCGGGTGGTCGCCGGTCGCCGCGATCCTGAGCTTCTCGTAGCCGGGCCAGCCGGAGCCGCCCCGCTCCTGCCGCCGCCAGTCGTCGATCGCGCTGGGGCCCGGGTCGTCGGTCTGGTCGATCTGGATGTAGGTCTTGCGGCCGGGCGCGTAGAAGAAGTCGCCGCCGTTCTTGCGCTCGGGCCCCTTCCAGTCGCCGGGGACGGCGACGGAGTAGCCGCTGCGGTCCTTGTGCGTCCTGAACCCGGCGGGGACGGCCGGGCTCGGCTTCTTCGACTTGACCGGCGAGGAGGACGAGGCCTTCCCGGTGGCCGAGGGACCCGACGTGCTCTTCTTCTGCTTCTGCCCCTTTTCGTCGTCGCCGCCGTTGGCCAGCGCGATCCCCGCGATGACCAGGATCACCAGCAGCACCACCGCCGCGATGATCAGCACGTTGCGGTTGGACGCGAGCGCGGGACGTCCGGCGGACGGGTGGTGCGTGGTCGGCGGGAAGTGGGTCTCCGGTCCCGGCTCCGGCCTCTCGCTCGCCCGCGTGGCCTGCGCGGCGGGCTCGGTGCGGGGGCGGGGCCGCCACGAACTGACCCGGTCGGGGTCGGGCGCGGTCTCGGCCGGGTCGGCGGGCTCCGGGGCGCTCGGCTTGCCCTGCGCGTTCGGCACCCCCCTCGGGAGGTCGAAGCTGGTGAGCTGGTCGGGGCGGGCGCCGCCGTCCACCGGGCGGGGCGCCTCGCCGGGGGCCTCCGGGATGGTGGTCTGGGCGGCGGGCGCCTCCTCGACGGGGTACTCGACGGCCATCGTCCGCTGGGTGTCGACGGTCTCCTGCCGGACGATCTCGTCCAGCATCCGGCCGGCCTCGATCGCGTCCATCCGCCGCTCGGGGTTCTTGCGCAGCAGGCCCTCGATGACGGGGACGAGCCGGCCGCCCTTCTCCGGCGGGTCCGGCTCGTCGGAGATCACCGCGACCAGCGCGGCCATCGGCTCGGGACGTTCGAACGGCGACTTGCCGTGCAGCATCGCGTACAGCGTGACGCCCAGCGACCACAGGTCGGAGGCGGGCCCGGCGACGCGGCCGCGGGCCCGTTCGGGAGCGATGTAGGCGGGCGAGCCCATGACGAGCCCGGTCTGGGTGAGGGTCGCGTCGCCCGAGGCGGTCGCGATGCCGAAGTCGGTGAGCACGGCGCGCTCGCCCATCCGGCCCGTGCCGGTGATCAGCACGTTGCTCGGCTTGACGTCGCGGTGCAGCACCCCGGCCTCGTGCGCGGCGTGCAGCGCGGCGAGCATCTGCCGGGCGATCTCCGCGGCCCGGCGCGGCTCCAGCGGCCCCTCCTGCTTGATCACCTGGTCCAGGGAGCGGGCCTTGATCAGCTCCATGATGATCCAGGGGCGGTCGTCCTCCTCGACGACGTCGTAGACGGCGACGACGCCGGGGTGGCTGAGCCGCGCCGCGGTCCGGGCCTCACGGAACGTGCGCTTGTGGTGCACGGCGCGTTCCTCATCGGTGAGACCATGCGGGAGGATGACCTCCTTCACCGCAACGTCACGACCGAGGACCTCATCGTGCGCCTGCCAGACCGTCCCCATGCCGCCTCGGCCGACCTGGGTCACCAGGCGGTAGCGGCGGGCGAGCAACCGCTCACCGGTGGGTTCATTTGGCATATCCGCGACCATATCGACTTTTGCTGACAACCTTGGACCGAGAGTGCAAGCCACATCCCCTTACCCGTACGACGCCCGACATCACCCCGGGGTTCGCCGCCGGACGGGCGCACGGGGGCGGAAACGTGATCGACGTGCGACCCGGTAGAAAGGGGACCATGACCGAGCAGGGCCCGCAGCGTGGCCTGCGGGGCGAGTGGAGCCGCCTGATCCAGGCCGCGCCGACGATCTTCTTCTGGTACACCCGACTCTCCGGGATCCTGTCGCTGCTCGCATGGGTCTCCTATGGTCTCATCCTTGAGATAGCCGATATCTGGGCGCTGCGATGGATCGGCTACCTCGGCTGGTTCCCCAGCGTCCCGATCGGCCTGTTGTGGATCCTGCTCTCGATGGGCGTCCGGCGGCGCAAGAAGGCCGCGTGGCGGATCCTCGTCCTGATCTTCTGCCTGCCCACCGCGCTCGGCGTCACCGCCGTCCTGACGACGCTGTTCAACCCGAACAAGCCCACCCCCGTCGGCCTCATCGTCACCGCCGCCGTGTACCTCGCGGTGCTCGGCCTGCTCATCGCCGCGCGCGGCCAGTTCACCACCCTGCCCGACCGGGCCAACCGGCGCCTCGCGACCCTCGTCTTCACCAGCCTGCTGATCGTGACCGGCGGGATCGGGACGTTCCTGGTCACGCTGACCGACCGCAACCCCCGCGGCGACTTCTGGACGCACCCCCTCTACGCGATCTCCCAGACCGTCCTCGGGCCGCGCGTCACCGGCAAGCCGATCGACGTGTCCGTGCCGTTCTGGGTGGACGTGATCCTGTGGGTGCTCGGCACCGGGCTGCTGATCGCCACGTTCTGGGCCCTGTTCAGGCCGGGGCGGCGCGACGCCGTCCTCAGCCCCCCGGAGGAGCTGGCGGCGCGCGCGCTGCTCGCCGAGTACGGCGACCAGGACTCCCTCGGCTACTTCGCGCTGCGCCGCGACAAGGACGTCATCGTCGCGCCCAACGGCAAGGCGGCCATCGCCTACCGGGTGGAGGGCGCGGTCTCGCTGGCCAGCGGCGACCCGCTCGGCGATCCCGAGTCGTGGGACCAGGCGATCGAGGCGTGGCTCGGCGAGTGCCGCGCGCACGCCTGGATCCCGGGCGCGGTCAGCGTCGGCGAGCGCGCCGCCCGCGTGTACAAGCGGCACGGCTTCGACGCGCTGGAGCTCGGCGACGAGGCCATCGTCGACCTCACCGACTTCAACCTGGACGGCCGCGAGATGCGGCAGGTCCGCCAGGCCGTCCGGCGCGTCGAGCGGGCCGGGTACACGGTGCGGATCCGCCGCCACTCGCAGATCCCCGGCTGGGAGATGGCCAAGCTCATCCGCAGCGCCGACGCCTGGCGCGGCGAGGAGACCGAGCGCGGCTTCTCGATGGCGCTCGGCCGGCTCGGCGACCCCACCGACGGGCGCTGCGTCATGGTCGAGGCGTTCGACGCGCACGGGGAGCTGCGCGGCCTGCTCAGCTTCGTCCCCTGGGGGCGGGCCGGCCTGTCGCTCGACCTGATGCGCCGCGACCGGCTCGCCGAGAACGGCCTCAACGAGTACATGGTCGCCAAGCTCGCCGAGAAGGCCGCCGCTGTCGGCGCGCAGCACCTGTCGCTGAACTTCGCGATGCTGCGCTCGGCGTTCGAGCGCGGCTCCCAGATCGGCGCGGGCCCGGTCGCCCGGCTCTACTACCGGCTCCTGTCGTTCGCGTCGAAGTTCTGGCAGCTGGAGTCGCTGTACCTGTCGAACGCCAAGTACATGCCCGACTGGCGGCCCCGCTTCATCTGCTACGAGCACGGAAGGCACATCGTCCGGCTGGGCCTCGCCTACGCCCGCGCCGAGGGCTTCCTGCCGAGCCTGAACCGCCCCAAGCTGGACCGCGCCGCCGCGATGGTCCCGTCCGGCGACCTCGTCGACAAGATCAAGCAGATCGAGGAGGCCGCGGAGGCGGCCCGCGCGCCGCAGCGCCGGCTGTCGGAGCAGGAACGGGTCCGGCACGCCAAGCTCGACCAGATCCGCGACGCCGGGATGGAGCCGTACGCGCTCGGCTGCGAGCGCACCGACGACGCCGCCGGCATCCGGGCGCGGCACCCCGGCCTCGCGCCCGACACCCGCACCGGCGACGCCGTCGCGATCGCCGGACGGGTCGTCCTCGCCCGCGAGCACGGCCGGCTGATCTTCGTCACGCTGCGGGACGAGACCGGCGACCTCCAGGTCATGCTGACCTCCGACGCGCTCGGCGAGGAGTCGCTGCGGCGCTGGAAGTCGCTCATCGACCTCGGCGACCAGGTCGGCGTGCGGGGCGAGGTCGTCACGTCGCGGCGCGGCGAGCTGTCGGTCCTCACGTCCTCGTGGACGCTCGCCGCCAAGTGCCTGCGCCCGCTGCCGAACAAGAGCACCGGCCTGGCGGACCCGGAGGCCCGCGTCCGGCAGCGGTACGTCGACTTCATCGTCAACGACGAGTCGCGCCGGATGCTGCGGATGCGCGGCGACGCCGTCGCCGCCGTCCGGGACGGCCTGCGCGCCCGCGGGTACCTGGAGGTCGAGACGCCGATGCTCCAGCCCGTGCACGGCGGCGCCACGGCCCGCCCGTTCACGACCCGCATCAACGCCTACAACATGCAGCTCTACCTGCGGATCGCGCCCGAGCTGTACCTCAAGCGCCTCCTCGTCGGCGGCATCGGCCGCGTCTTCGAGCTGAACCGCAGCTTCCGCAACGAGGGCGTCTCGCCGCGGCACAACCCCGAGTTCACGATGCTGGAGGCCTACGAGCCCTACGGCGACTACGACACGATGGCCGAGCTGACCCGCTCCCTCGTCGTGGACGCGGCCCGCGCCGCCCTCGGCACCACGGTCGTCGTCCGGGACGGCGTCGAGCACGACCTCGCCGAGCCGTGGCAGGAGATCACCGTCTACGAGTCGGTCTCCAAGGCCCTCGGCGAGGAGATCACCCCGGGCACCGCGCCGGACCGGGTCCGGTCGCTCGCCGAGCGGCTGGGGCTGAACGTCGACCCGCAGTGGGGGCAGGGCAAGGTCGTCCAGGAGCTCTTCGAGGCGCTCGTCGAGGAGCACCTGACGGCGCCGACGTTCGTCCGCGACTACCCGGCCGAGACGTCCCCGCTGACCCGCCCGCACCGCGACGACCCGCGCCTGGCCGAGAAGTGGGACCTCATCATCTTCGGCCTCGAACTCGGCACCGCCTACTCCGAGCTGATCGACCCGATCCTGCAGCGGCAGCGGCTGACCGAGCAGTCGCTGCAGGCCGCGGGCGGCGACCCCGAGGCCATGGAGCTGGACGAGGACTTCCTGCGCGCCCTGGAGTACGCGATGCCGCCCGCCGGGGGCATGGGCATGGGCATCGACCGGCTGCTGATCACGCTGACGGGCCGCAGCATCCGCGAGACGATCCCGTTCCCCCTGGTGCGCCCCGGCTCCTAGAGGCTCCGCGGGACGGGCCGGAACCCCTGCTCCGCCAGCCACGCGCGGGCCGCTCCCCGCCGGGCGTCCTCCCCTTCCGGCAGGACGCCCGGCGGGACCGGCAGCCCGTCCGCCTCGTCGGCCGGGAGCACGTCCCCGCGCTCGGGATCGAGGACCTGGAACCCGTCGTCCATCGCCGCCGCCACCGCCCCGAGATCGACGGGCAGCGGAGCCAGCCCGGTCGGCGCCCCCTCCCCGAGGGCGGCGGCGAGTTCGTCCGCCAGCTCGGCGTCGCCCGGCAGACCGCGCTTGTTCAGCTCGTCGAGGCAGGCGAGGGCGAGCGACCGCACGTCACTCCCCTGGGCCAGTGCCGCGACGAGCACGTCCCCGGCGTACTGGAGCACGGGACTCAGCGAACGCCCCCGGAGCAGGCCGGCATCCCCGATGCCCAGGTGCGCGGCCGCCCGCAACCGCGCCAGCCCCGCCTCGTCCCACTCCGTCACGCACACATTTGTACAGACATCCACTGACAGCCGCCCAATTCACCGGCCGCGCTTGTCCTCCACGTGCACGACCATGAGTTCGCGCCCGTCCTGATCACGCTTGGAACGGCCGAGAAGGCCCACGGCGAGATCGGTCGCGTCGTCGCAGACCTCCTCGGGAGCGACATAGGTGAGGATGTCGTTGTGGTGGCCGTACACGGCCCAGCCCGGCGCCTGGTCGAGATCGATCGTCCCGAAGTCACCGGCCGGAGTGCCCCCGTGGACGGGCCCGTACTCGCGCAGCAGCTCCACCGCCTGCGCGCTCAGGTCGTCGCCGGGCTCCATCAGAATGACGCAAGTGCCGTTCTCGAACAGCACCCACGACTTCTCGTCGCCCCGAACGACGTCCCGCCAAACCTGGACCAGTTCCTCGGTCACCATGGGCGCGATTGTGCCGGTCACCCCCGACATTCGCACTCCGATCACGCCCCGCCCCCGTCCCTGCCACCCTGGTACTCCGACCCCGGCCGGTGAACGATGACAAAACCGCAGATCGCGGCGATGGCCGGACTCTGTGGAGCACCGAGAGGAGCGAGTGATGGCCGGGCATACCAAGTGGCGGGCCTCCAGCGTGAAGCGGCTGCGGGAGGAGGCCGCGGGCGATCTCGACTACGAGCAGGCGGGTCTCGACCTGCGGCTCGGTGACATGGTGCGCGAACGCCGCCTTGAACTCGGGCTCACGCAGGCGGTCGTGGCCGAGCGCGCCGGTATCACTCAGCCCGCGCTCTCCCGGCTGGAGGGCGGTGGCGGTGTCCCCACCCTGGCGATGCTGGACCGGATCGCCAGGGCGATGCACACCACCTTCACGATCATCGTGGGAGAGGACGCCGCGGCCTGACTCCGATGCGGATCGCGGCGGTGGTGGTGGGGGTTGTCTGCGCCCTTGTCGGGGGGGTGGGGGTGCTGGGGGCGGATCGCGGAGTCGAGCGGCGGGGGGTGGTGGTCGAGGGGGTGCCGGTCGAGGTCGTGCGGGGTGCCGGGGCGGCCGGACGGATGCCGGGCGTCGTGGTGGCGCACGGGCTCGGCGCCGGCGGGCGGCTCATGCGCGGGTTCGCGGACACGCTGGCGCGGCGCGGGTACGCGGTGGCGCTGGTCGATCTCGCGGGGCACGGGGCCAGTACGCGGCGGCTGCCCGGGAACGGGGACGGGCCCGCCGCCGAGGCGCGGCTCGACCGGGATCTGGACGTCGCCGTCCGGCATCTGCGGGCCATGCCGTTTGTGGACGGCGAGCGCATCGGCCTCGTGGGGCACTCGCTGGGGGCCGCCGCGGTCATCCGGTACGGCGCGGCGCATCCGTCCGTCGGGGCGACGGTCGCGATCTCGCAGGGAGAGATGCCGGTGCCGGCCTCGGCCCGGAACGTGCTGCTGCTCGCCGGTGGCTTGGAGTTCCCCGCATACCGGGACGGCGCCGTCCGGGCGCTGCGGGCCGTCTACCCCGAGGGGCGGCCAGGCAGGACATACGGCGACCCGCGGGACGGGACGGCGCGGCGGGCCGTCATCGTCGGGGGCGTCGAGCACGCCGGGGTGCTGTTCAGCCCGCGCACCCATCGCGAGACCGGCGCCTGGCTCGACGCGGCGTTCGGGCATCGCTCGCCTCCGGTCGCGGACGTGCGCGCCGTCCAGCGGGCGGGGTCGGCGATGCTGCTGCATCTCGCGGCGGTGCTGAGCTTCGGGGCGATCGCCGCGGCGCTGCTCGGGCGGCCGTACGGCCACCGCGAGGCGCGCCGCCGCGTCTCGGTGAGGTTCGCGCTGGTGGCGGCGGCGGTCGCCGTCGCGGCGGCGGTGCCCGTGATGGGGGTGTTCCGGTTGCCGCTCGCGGTGGCCGGGCCGCTCGCCGGCTTCTTCGGCGTCGCCGGCGTGGTGGCGCTCGTCTGCGCGCGGGACGCGGCTTTCCTCGGCGGGCGGCCCAAGGTGCGGACGATCGCGGCGGCGGCCGTGCTCGTCGCATTGACGGTGGTGTCGTTCGCCGTCCCGGCCCAGCTGGGGTGGGCGCACGCGGTGCCGGTGGGGCCGCGAGTATGGGCGCTCGTCCCGATCACCGTGGGGACCGGCCTGTACTGCCTCGGTGTCGAGGCGCTTTGCGCCGGGCATGAGCGGCTGACCGCGATCGGCGTGCACGCGTGGTCGGCGACGGCCGCGCTGGCCGCCCTCTGCGCAGCCGCCCTCGTCGGGGCCGTCTCCCCGTTGGTGCTGCTGGTGTCGCCTTTGATCGCCGGTCTCCTGGCCTGGCAGGGCGTCCAGGCGGCGGCGCTGCGCGCGGTGCGCGCCCCTGCGTGGGTGACCGCGATCGTCGGCGGCGTGCTGCTGGCCTGGCCGCTCGCGGTCACCATGCCGATCACCTGAGGTCCGGGTGGGCTCATCCCGTCCAGGGCGTGATGCGCAGGGCGTGGTCGGCGTCGGTGGCGGCGAAGGACAGGAGGCGGGCCGCCTCGTCGCGGACCGGTCCTTCGTCTTCGAGGGGGGCGAACAGTTCGACGGTCAGTTCGGCACGGGCCGCCTTCCGGTCGTGCTTGAGCGTCCAGACGCCGTGGACGCGTCCGTCGACCAGGAGGGTCGGCCTGGTGATGGCTCCCACGCACACGGCTTTGCGCTGCTCGTCCGTCATCATGCGGCGGCGGTCGGCGTAGGCGAGGATCAGGTTGTCGAAGGCCGGGAGGAAGCGGACGGGCGCGGGGGCGCCGACGTCCGGGAGGGACATCTCTGGAAGGTCGAACAGCTCCGCGCCCTCCTCGTCCCTGTAGGTCCGGAGGGACGGGCGGAGCTCCTCGAAGGCGGCGTCCATGCGGCGCATCCCGGACCACATCTGGAAGTCCTTGACGGAGGCCGGGCCGAAGGCGGCCAGGTAGCGGCGGATCAGCCGGTCCGGCGACTCCTCGGCGAGCGGCCGGCCGATCCACTCCTCCGCCAGGGCGAACGGCGTCGCGCCGCCGGTGTCCCACGTCCCGCTGGGCGGCGGATGGACGACCGAGACCAGCGTCTGCGCCGACCAGCCGAGCACCTGCGGGTCGCGGCCCGGCCAGATCTCGGCCAGGGCGCGGCCGAGCTGCGGGCGGGTGAGGGTCCGCCCCTTCAGCAGCCTGCGGGCCTCGGCGGCGAGGCTCTCCAGGTCCCAGTCCCTGGAGACGCTGCCGAACGCCGCCTGGCGGCCGCGCAGGAGGCTCTCCTGGACGAGGGGACGCACCCACACGTAGTCGGCGGCCGACGCCATGTGCTGCGTCCCCCGCAGGATCGAACTGCGCACGGCGGACCGGTCGTAGAGGAGGCTCGTGAGGTCGTCGCGGCGGAAGCCCTCCAGCCTCGTCCAGAGCCCGATGTACGGCATGTTGGTCTCCTGCGCCTGGATGGCGACGAGCCTTTCGACCGCCTCCAGGGCGGGCATGGCCGAGCGTTCAAGGAGCAGCTGCCGCTCCAGCGCCGCCCGGTTCAGCGTCCGGCGGTCCAGTATCCGCGTCATGCCCCGATTTTAACAGAACGGAATGCTCTATTCCATAAGCCAGCGCAGTCCGAGCTCGCGAGCCGTCGCCCGAGAGATCTCCCGCAGGTCGCGGGCCTCCGGGCCGTCGGGGAGGCGGTCGGCGAGCGTGACCGCCGCGGCCGCCGTCTGCGGCCGGGCGCCGAGTGCGGCGCGCAGGAGGTACGACCTGCGCAGGCTGTCGAGGCCCGACGCGTCACCGCTCTCCAGGGCCTGGCCGCCCAGGTGCCTGATCGCGTAGGACTCCAGCAGCGGATCGTCGTCCGCGCCGGCGAGGGCCCGGCGGTAGTGCTCGGCGGCCGCCACGGGGTCCTTGTCCAGGAGCTCTGCGACGACGCCCAGCCAGAAGGCCGCCCACGGGGCCAGCTCCCGGTCGGACGCGGCCGTCGTGAACCCGGCGCGGGCGCGTTCGGCGTCGTCGGGGCGGGTGTCGACCCCGAAGAGCGTCCGGGTGTAGGCGAGTTGGCCGTCCAGGAACGCGGCCCGGGCGGGTTCGGACTCACGCAGCGCCGCGACCGCGTCCTCGGCCTCCGCGGCGCCTTCGAGCCGCCACCAGAAGGCATCGGTGAGGATCTCCGCGCGCAGGGCCGCGGCCACGGGCTCCAGGACGTCCAGCGCGAGGTCCCAGCGGCCGGCCCGCTGGAGGGCCCGCGCGGTGTAGGTAGTGTTCTCCATCATGCCCCCTACTGTTGGGGACGGGAAGGTAGGTGGTCAAGTGCGTTACGTTGCCTACATCGGCAATCTGACCCGCCTGGCGGTCGAACTGGTCAACGGCGACGAGCCGACCGCGCTGCGGCGGGAGTTCTTCCACCAGCACCACGTGGCGGAGCCGGACGACCTGGGAGCCCTGCTGCCCGCCCTGCGGGACGCGATCGCGGCGGTCGCGGACGGCGGCCCGTCCCTCCCCGTGAACCTCCTCCTCGACCGCTACCCGCCCGCGATGCGCGTCGCCGAGCACGACGGCGACGGCCCGCACCTGCACTTCGCCCGCGACGGGGAGGACGGCGTCCAGTGGCTCGGCCGGAGCTGCGCCGCCGCCCTCGCCCACGTCCTGTGCGGGGACCCGGACGTGACCGTCGGCCGCTGCCGCGCCGACGGCTGCGCCCGCTTCTACGTGGACGAGTCCCGCAACCGCAGCCGCCGCTTCTGCTCCAACGCGTGCGCGAGCCGGACGACCGTCGCCGCCCACCGCGCCCGCCGCCGCGCGGGCCGCTGACCGCTACCGGGTGCTCTCCCGGTACACCTCCACCGCGTACCGGAGCCGCGCCCCGACGAGCAGCGCCTCGTCCTCCGGGCACCCGAGGAGGCGGGTGACCAGCTCGACGATCTGCTCGTCCGTGAGATCCGGCTCGCGCTCGGCGATATGCCCGACGATCTCGACCAGCTCGGGACGCTTGTAGGTCGCGATCGACCGCCCGCGCCGCACCTTCGCCTGCCCGCCCGAACCCGGCCGTGCCGCCGCCCCGGACTGCGGGGAGGCCGCAGGCTGAGGCGGCCCTTCCGCCCGTGGCGGGGCCTGCCCCGAACGCTGCGGCTGCGGAGCCTGCCCCTCCAGCCGAGGCCGCGCATGCCGCGGCGGCTGTGCCCGCTGCGGCCCCGGAGGCCGCGGCCCCTCCACCCGCGCCGGCGACTGCGCCTGCGGCGAGGGCCCCTGCTGCGACGGCGCCCCTGCCCTCGGGCCAGGCGGCCCCTGCTGCGGACGCAGTTGCCGCGACGGCTCAGTCCGCGACGGCTCCTCCGCCCCGGCCCGGGGCTGCGCCTGCCGCGATTGCTGTCCCGGCCGCTCCGTACGCGACGTCTCCTCCGCTCCCGGGCGAGGCTGCCCCTCCTGCGGACGCGGTTGCCGCGACGGCTCAGTTCGCGAGGGCTCTTCCGCCCCAAGGGGAGGCTGCGCCCGCCGCGGACGCTGCTGCCGCGGCGGCTCCGTACGCGACTGCTCTTCCGCCCCCCGGCCGGGCTGCGCCTGCTGCGGGCGCTGGTCTTGTGGGCGCTCTCTCCGCGACGGTTCCTCCGTCCGCGGACGGGGCTGAGCCTGCTGCGGCGGCTGCCCCTGCTGCGGGGGCTGTGCTTGTTGCGGGGGCTGTGCTTGTTGCGGGGGCGCCGGTCGCGGACCGGGCCGGCCCCAGATCGCGGGGATCTCCGATCGGCCGGGAGGCGGTGCGGGTTCCTGCTCCGGGGCGCGCGGGCTGGGGCCCGGTGCTTCGGTGCCCGGCTCCGGAGCAACCTGGTCACGCCTCGTCGCGTCCAGCCGCCGGGGCGGAAGGCTGCCACCGCGCCCGCCCGGTCGCGACGGCGACGCGCCCTGCCCCTGCTGCTCGGCCTCTTGCGATTCGCGCCACGCCGCGTCCAACCGCCGAGGCGGAACATGCTGCCCCGGCGCCCCCGCACCAGGACGCACAGGCGGCCGACCCCGCACGTCCCGCCGTTCCTCCGCCACCGCACGCGGGTCCTGGGTACGCGCAACTTCCTCCTCGCGCGGAGGCCGGCCGGACACGGGACCCGGCGGGCGCGCAGGCGGGCGACCTCCCTGGGCCTGGCCTTCGTCCTCCAGCCGTTCCACCACTCGCGGGTCCTGGATGCGCGCGTCCTCCTCTTCGCGCGGAGGCTGGCCCGAGACGGGACCCGGCGGGCGCGCTGGCGGCCTACCGTGCACGTCGCGGCGGTCCTCCGCCACTGTGCGCGGGTCCTGGGGGCGCGCGTCTTCCTCATTGCGCGGTGGCTGGCCGGAGGCGGGACGCGGCGGGCGCGCGGGTGGCCGACCTCCCTTGTCCTGGCGTTCGTCCTCCAGGCGTTCCAGCGCGCGCGGGTCTTGAGGGCGTGCGTCCTCCCGGTGCGGGGGCCGGCCCGGGGGACGTCCAGGTGGGAGACCTCTCGCGTCTTGGCGTCTCTCCTCCGGCAGCGCGGGGGGCCTTCCGGGGGGAGGGGCTGGGGGACTTGCGGGCGGGCGCGGGTCCCTGTCCTGTTCCTCTGGTCGTTCCAGCGGGCGGGGGTCGCGGGGTCTCGTTTCCGCTTGCTTGCCGGAGATCGGGGCCTGAGGGGTCGTGGGTGGGGCGGCGCTGGTGGGCGGTCGGGGGCGCAGGTCTTGTTGCGTCGCGTCCGGCCGTTCCTCGCGCGCGGGCGGGCCCATGACGGGAGCCTGCGGGCGCGCTCCCACGTCCTGCGGGCCCGGGGGCTGGATCGGGATGTCCCGTTGGGTGACGTCCGGCCGCTCGGACAGCGGCCGCGCATCCGGCGGGGTGCGGGGAGCGGTGAGGGCGGCGAAGAGCGGTGTCGTGGGGGTGATCGCGTCGTGGAGGTGGGACGGGAGGCGGGGGCTCGGCGGCGGGCCTTCGGGGGGCGGGAGGTCGGGGCCGGACGGGCCCACGAGGATGGTGCGGGGCGCGTGCCAGAGGACGTAGAGGGCCTCGGCGCCCGCCTCGTGTTCGCCGTCCACGATGACGACGTCGAAGGCGTCGGGGGCGGGCGGGAGGACGTCCGGTATGCGCCACAGGGGGAGGATCCAGGCGGGCACGATGTCGGGACCCGGGCGGGCGAGGGCGGACGCGGCGGCACGGGCCGCGGTGAGGTCGGCGCGGGCCTCGCGGAGGGCGCCCTCGGCCTCGGCCAGTGCTTCGCGGAGGCGCTCCTCGGCGGCGGGGCCGGTGGACGCGGCGCGGCGGCGGGCCCACGTCCAGGCCTCGTCCCAGCGGCGGGTGCGGTCGTGCCAGACCTCGTCGCCGTCGGTCGCGATCATGAGGTTGGCGAGGTCGGGGTGGACGGCCCGGACGCGGGCGACCAGTTCCTCGCAGCGGATCTGCCGGGAGCGCTCGTGCCGGCCCTCGGCGAGCGCACTCAGGGCGCGGCCGTAGGCGGCGGCGTCGCGGGCGTCGACGGCGGCGAGCGCGGCGCGCAGTTCGGGGGGATCATCGTCGTCGACGGGGCCGATCGAGTCGCGGAGGGCGTCAAGGTCGGCGGTGGCGCGGCCGACGCCGACCCCTTCGAGGGCGTTGCGGAGCGCGGCCGCGTAGTCGTGCCACTGGACCGGATGGACGAGCGGGACGCGGAAGCCGGAGCGTTCGAGGAGCCGCCGCGTCGAGTCGAGGGCGGTCATCGCGTCGCGGACGCGGGCGAGCCGGGAGTGCGCGCGGACGAAGCGGGCGACGCGCTCGGCGGGCGGCAGGTCGGCGGGGAAGGAGATCCCCGCGGCCTCCCACACGTACTGGAGCTCCCGGCAGGTGATCCGCACCATGAGGTCGGTGTGGACGATGTCGAGCAGTTCGGGCGTGGTCGGCGCCGCGCCGTCCACCTTCACCGTGGCGAGGAGGGGCTCGGCCTGGCGCTGGGCCCCGGACCGCAGCGGTCCGCGCTTGAGCGCGCCGCCGTCGGCCAGGTACGCGCGCAGGTCCTGGGCGGCGGCGGCGAGGCCGCGCAGGTCCGCGTCGGGGGGCAGGTCGACGCGGTGGCCGCTCAGCTCGGCGAGGGCGCGCTCGGCCCACTGGGCGCGGGACGTCATCTCCACGACGCGGGCCCAGATGAGCGGGCGCCGCTCGGCGAGCGCGTCGCCGAGGGCGCGGACGGCGAGGTCGGAGGGGTTCCACCCGCCCGGGTGCCCCTCCAGGCCGAGGTCGCGCAGCGCGGCGGCGACGACGGAGGCGTCCCCGTCGAGGCGGGCGAGGAGGGTGACGTCGCTGTCGCGCAGGCGCTGCGACAGCTCCGTCTTCGACCGTTCGGCGCGCTCGGCCGCGGCGGCCTCCGCCTCGATCAGGGTGCGGACGTAGGCGGCGCTCGGCAGCGCACCCGGGTCGACGTCGCGCTGCGCGGTGCGGGCCTTGCGCTCGGCGCTCTCCTCCGTGAGGAGGACGACCAGCTCGGCGGCCTCGGACCGGGAGATCGGCGGGCCCGGCGGCAGGTCGGGCCGGACCGGCATCCACGAGAGCTCGGGTTCCTCGCCGCGCAGGTCCGGCGGCGGCTCGGCCGGTTCGCCGCCGCGCAGGCGCTCGGTCAGCTCGGCGACCCGCAGGGCGGCGGCGTCCTCCCGCTCGGCGAGCGCCTCGACGCCGAGGGCCTGTGGCGCCCCTGGGGCCGGCGACGCGCCAGGCCCTTGCGACGCGCCAGAGCCCTGCGAGGTGCCAGGCCCCTGCGACGCGCCGGGGGCCTTCGAAGCGCCAGGCCCCTGCGACGTGCCAGGCCCCTGCGATGTGCCGCGGGCGCGGATCGCGTCCGCCACGCGCGCCGCCATGGCCGGGTCGGTGGCGGTGAGGGCCGCGAGGCCGGGCGGGAGCGCGCTGCGCAGGGCGGCGGACGCGGCCGGGCCGGACGTGGCGACGAGCACCCGGCGGCCCCGCGCGAGCAGCCCGGCCAGCAGGTCGGGGACGGTCTCCGGCGCACGCTCCGGGATGTGCATGACCTGCGGTTTCAGCGACGGCGAGACGAACCGCGCGACCCCCTGCGGGACGCCGCGCGGCAGCAGGCTCAGCAGCCGGGCGTGGTGGTCGGCGACGGCCTCGCGGCCCGCCGGGCGGACGACGAGCGCGGGCGCGAGCCGGAGGCGCGGGACGGGCGAGGCGGCGTCGGCGTCGGGCGCCCAGTCCTCGCGGTAGTCGGCGGGGCTCGTCAGCGCGACCTGGCACCATTTGCGCAGGACGTCGCCGACGGAGGCGTTCAGCCCGAAGCCCTGCCCGGCCTGGACGGCGTCGGCGATCCAGTCGGCGGGACGGAAGCCGGGGTGCCCCGACAGCAGCTCCCGGTCGCGCAGGGTCGTGTGCCCGGCGAGGACGACGTCGACGCGCTCGGTCCGCTCGTCCAGGACGATCCGGACGGGCGTGCTCAGCAGGTGGTCGTGGACGGCCGGCCGCCAGGACAGCAGCCCCGTCGCGAGGACCGCCTCCTCGCCGGACAGCTCGCGCAGCACCCGGTACCAGTTGCGCAGGGCGAGCCAGCCGTCGAACTCCTCCAGCACGACCGGCGGCGTCAGCGGGATGACCGGGACGCTGAACAGCACCTCGCCCGGCCCCGCGTCGGTCTCGACGTAGACGTCGCCGGGCAGTTCGGCCAGCCAGTGGACGTGGTCGTGGTCGGCGAGGTCGCGGGACGGGCGCCGCCGGGCCCGCGCCAGGTCGCGCAGGTACCCGAGCAGGCGCGCCGCGTGGTCTGCCTCCCGCGCGGCGGCTTCGTCCGCGGCCCGGCCCGGCCGGCCGGGGCCCGGAGCCTCGTCAGGCACCGCGGCTCCTCCCCTTCCCACGGGAATGGTGGTGCCCCGATCTAACACCTCCGGGCGGGCCCCGGTCGAGCAGAATCGTTGATCTTGAGCTAGCGGACGCCCGCCATGTGGCGGTCCTCGTTCGGCATCATGACCCAGAGGACCAGGTAGACGACGAACTGGGGACCGGGCAGCAGGCACGAGAGCAGGAACAGGATCCGGACGGTCCAGGGGGTCATGCCGAACCGGCGCGCGAGACCGGCGCAGACACCCGCGATGACGCGGTCGCGACGCGGACGATAGAGGCCGTTCATGGGTTCTTCTCTCCCCGATTCGTCGAGCTGTGAACGCGGCCGCGCTTTTCGGCGGCTGCGTTCTCGTTCTTACGTGTCTCACGCTACGAACCGGACTACCGGCCTCACATCGCCCGTTCGACCTGTTCCGGGCTGCTACCTCAGGAGTACGGGACGTCCCCTAGGGGCCGGCGGCCGGCGTTGTGCTCGGCGACGAGGCTCGGCAGGCCGGCCAGGTCGTCCAGCACGAACAGGCATTCGCGAAGCGCTTCCTCGTCCTTCTGGATGTGCCCCCAAGGGCCGCGCCGCAGGAACGCCGCCCGCATCCCGAACTCAAGGGCCGGACGGACGTCGTTGTCGATGCGGTCCCCCACGTACAGGACGCGGTCGGGCAGCGCGTCCGCGAGCTGGGCGCAGCGCTCGAAGAACTCCTGGGACGGCTTGCTGACGCCCCACACGTCCGAGATGCCGACCACGTCCGCGTCCAGGCCCAGCTCCGCCATCTGCTCGGCCGCCTGGACCGGCTGGTTGCCCGCGATCCCGACGAAAAGCCCCTGGTCGCGGAGGGCGGACAGGCAAGCCCGCGCGTCCGGGTACAGGTCGTCCGGACCGAAGCCGTTCGGGACGCCCGCCTCGTCCCGGCGCCGCTGCTCCTCCCCCAGGTCGAACCCGGGGCGGAAGTACTCGAACAGGTCCATGTGGTCGCCGCCGGTCGCGAGCAGCGCGCCGAGCTTGGTGAGGAAGGTGTGCCTGGGCACGCCGAGCCAGTCGGCCCAGCGCCCGTAGATCTCGCCCTCGTTGATGAGGGTCTCGCCGATGTCGAAGAACACGGCCTGGATGGAGCGGGGCGCGGGGATGCGCTCGCCGTCGCCCGGCGGCTCCTCCGCCTGCGGCAGGACGTCCGCTCCGCGCTCGAAACCGCCGGTGGACGGAGGGGTGGCCGGGGGGAGGTGGGGGGAAGCGTTCACTTGGCGGCCAGATCCACGGTGGTGCCCGGGGCGAGGCGGCGGAACTCCTTGCCGAGCTCGTCGCCGGCGCTGGTGAGGACGCGTTCCATGACCGTCAGGCCGATGTCGTTGAGGAGCCCGTCGTGGATGGCGAAGGCGCGCCCCGGGCGGACGGCCCGCGTGTACTCGTACAGGTCGAGCGCGCGCATCCACGGCGCGTTGCCGGGCAGGCACAGCGTCGGGACGGGCTCGGACGGGACGGTCAGCGCGTCGCCCGGATGGAAGACCTCGCCGTCCACGAGGAACCCGACGTTCGGGATGGGCGGCAGGTCGGGGTGCATGAGCTCGTGGTCCTCGCCGTAGACGTGCACGTCGAATCCGGCGATCGTGACGGCGTCGCCGTGGCCGACCTGGTGGACGCGCCCGCCGAGGTCGGCGAGGTTCTCGGCCACCACGCGGGACGTCCACACCTCCAGCTCGGGGCGGGCGGCCATCGCGGCGCGCAGCGCGTCGGCGTCGAAGTGGTCGAAGTGCTCGTGGGTGATGAGGACGGCGTCGGCGGCGGCCAGCGCGTCCCCGGCCTCGCTGAACGAGCCGGGGTCGATGAGGATCGTGCGGTCGTCCTCGGTGAGCTGCACGCACGCGTGTCCGAGCTTGGTGAGACGCATCCGCCGATTTTTTCACGGCCGTTCTCCCGGCCCATTGACCACCCCCCGGACCGTTGATAGAACACGTTTCAGTTTTGCGCGGTCCGGGCGCGGCCCCGGCCGGCAGGCACGGCAAGGAGGCGGTGCGATGCCCGTTCCCGACCAGCGCGATCCCGAGCTCACCCGGCGGACCCTCGCCCGGTGGTTGGACGGCCATCTGCCCGGCGTCCGCATCCCGCACGTGGACACGCCCCAGACCAGCGGGTTCTCCAACGAGACCCTGCTCTTCGAGGCCGAGTGGGACGGCGGCGGCGCGCCGAGACGCGAGCCGTTCGTCGCGCGGGTCGCCCCGGAGAAGTACCAGATCTTCCCCGAGCCGCGGTTCGAGGAGCAGTACCGGCTGATGCGGATCCTGGACGAGCGGACCTCCATCCCGGTGCCGCCTATCCGGTGGTACGAGCCGTCCCCGGACGTGCTCGGCGCCCCGTTCTTCGTGATGGGCCGCGTCGACGGCCGCGTCCCGACCGACATGCCGCCGTACCACATGGACGGGTGGGTGACCGAGGTCCCGCCGGACGAGCGGGCCGCGATGTGGTGGTCCACCCTGGAGGTCATGGCGCGGCTGCACCGGCTGGACGTCGGGGAGCTGGGCCTCGGCTTCCTCGACCAGCCGGACTGGGGCGCGCCCGGCCTCGACCAGCGCCTCAACTACTACGAGCACTACCTGGGCTGGGCCTACCAGGGGCCGCAGGAGACGGCGCTGAAGGCCCTGGCGTGGCTGAAGGCGAACCGCCCCGACGAGCCGGACGCCCCCGTCGCGCTGTGGGGCGACGCCCGCATCGGCAACGTGATCTTCCAGGAGGGCGCGCCGGCGGCGGTGCTGGACTGGGAGGGCGCCGTGCTCGGCGCCCCCGAGGAGGACCTCGCCTGGTTCATGTTCCTGGACCGGCACCACTCCGAGGGCGTCGGCGCGGAGCGGCTGGAGGGCTTCCCGTCCTACGCCGAGACCGTCGCCCGGTACGAGGAACTGCTCGGACGCCCCATGCGGCACATGGCGTACTACGAGATCCTGTCCGGCTTCAAGTTCTCGGTGATCATGGCGCGGATCGGGCAGGCGATGATCGACTTCGGCTGGATCGAGGAGTCGGCCGACTTCCCCTACAACAACAACTGCACGCAGCTGCTGGCCCGCATCCTGGGAGGGGACCGGTGACGCTCTCGCCGCTCGACGACTACCCGATCCACCAGGCGCCGGAGGTGATGCGGCACGTCACGACCTCCGACCGCAACTTCTACGACCGGTACTACTTCAACGTCCACCCGTGCTCGGACGAGCTGATGCTGATCATCGGGATCGGGCAGTACCCGAACCTCGGCGTGATGGACGCGTTCGCGGTCGTCCGGCGCGGGCCGGCGCACAAGGTCGTCCGAGCGTCCCGCGAACTCGGGAACGACCGGATGGACACCACGGTCGGGCCGTTCCGGGTCGAGGTCGTCGAGGGGCTGAAGCGGCTCAGGGTTGTCCTGGAGGAGACCGGGCACGGCCTCTCGTTCGACCTCACGTGGGAGGGCGCGATCCCCGCCACGCTGGAGCCGCCGCACTACCTGCGCTGGCAGGAGCGTGTCATCTTCGATTCCCGCCGCCTCGCGCAGACCGGCCGTTGGACGGGCGCCATCAAGGTGGACGGCGAGACCATCGAGGTCACGCCCGACCACTGGTGGGGCTCGCGCGACCGCTCCTGGGGCATCCGCCCGGTGGGCGAGTCGGAGCCGCCCGGCATCCAGGCCAAGAACGCGGGGACGTTCTACTGGCTGTACGCGCCGATGCAGTTCGAGGACCACTCGATCCTCTGCATCGTGCAGGAGGACGAGAAGGGGCGCCGCCTGCTGGAGGAGGCCACCCGCGTGTGGCCCGACGGCGACCGCGAGCCCGAGTACCTGGGCCGTCCCGAATACCTCCCGGAGTACGCGGAGGGCACCCGCGAAGTGGTCACGGCCACGATCCGGTTCGCGCCGCCCGGCGGGAAGCCCTTCGCGGTGAGGGCGACGCCGATCCTGCCCGTCCACATGATGGTCGGCACCGGCTACGGGCTGGAGCCCGACTGGAAGCACGGCATGTACCAGGGGCCCGACCTGAAGGTGCAGGGCGTCGCCTACGACACCCGCGAACCGGACGACGCGGCCCGCATGTGGGGCATGGTCGACGCGGTCGGCCGGTACGAGTACCTGGACGGCGCGCAGCCCGCCGACGCCGCCACCGGCTACGGCCTCTTCGAGTACTGGGCCCTGGGCCCGCACCCGTCGTTCGGCGACTGAGCGGCGCGTTCGGCGGAGCGAAGTCGGGCGGCCGCTCCGGGCCGAGCGAGGGCCGGGAACCGCACGGCGCCCGCGCGCGGCGAGTGGAGCGGTCTATCTGCAACACTGGCGCTCGTGACGACCCCGCCTTCGCCCGACCCCCCGGACGCGGGACGCCCGATCCGGCGAAGACCGGATCGGCAGGCACGCGACCGCTTCTCGACCTGGCGCGACCGGGCCTGGCACGATCAGCCGCGCGGCTTGGCCTGCGCGGTGATCGCGGCCTTCGCGGTCCTCACCGCGGCCGCATTCGTATTCGCCGTGGTCGCCGTCGTCTCAGCCATGCGCTGACCGGACGGCGCCGCCCGAACGCCGCCGCACCGGACGGCGCCGCATGAGACGGCGTCGATCCCGGAACGGGCCGGCGCGCGGGACCGGGGCGGCCGGAGGCGCGCCCCGGTCCCGGCTGCGTCAGGTCGGGGTTCCCTCGGACCCCTCGGCGATGGTGAAGGCCACGTCGCCCTGCGGGTCGACCTGGGCGTCGAGGGTCTTGTCGTCGAGCATCTCGGCGACCGTGGGTTCCAGGTACACCTTGGCGCCCTCCTCCTCCACGACCTGGTCGCCGGCTTCGGGGGCCGGGGCCACCGAGAGCCGCAGCGCGTCCGAGCCGTCGAGCCCGGACTCGATGCGGATACCGGTCTCGGGCGGAAGCTCCGGATTGGCGGTCACCGTACGGATGACCTGGACGGCACCGCTGGTCAGCGTGAGCACGATCAGCTCCTCACGTCGTTTTCATGCAGGATTTGCCCCACCCTCCCCGATCCCCATGGCCGTAAACATCGGGACGTGATCGCGTGATCTCAGTCCGCACTCGGGGCGAGCGCCCGCACCGCCTCCGCCTGGGAGAGGCCCCCGCCAGGGACGACGGCCAGCACCGGCGTGGTGAGGCCGTTGTCGACGTACTCGCGGACGCGGGCGCGGCACGCCTCCGGGGAGCCGTGCACGATCAGGTCGTCCACCACCTCGTCCGGGATGACCTCCAGCGCCTTCTTGCGGTCGCCGGCCGCCCACGCCTCGTTCATGGGGCGAAGCGCCTCGCCGCGGCCGAGCCACTCGTGGAACGCCCGGTAGACGGGGACCGTCATGTAGGCGGCGATCATCCAGCGGCCGATCGCGCGGGCCTCCTCGGCGTCGGCGGTCGGGCAGACGAACAGCCGCGCGATCAGCTCGGGCTCGTCGCCGAGCGCGCCGCGGACCGTCCGGACGTCCTTCGGCGCGAGCCAGTTGGTGATCGCGCCGTCGGCCTCGCGGGCGGCGAGCCGCAGCATGCCGGGACGCAGCGCCGCGAGGACGATCGGCGGCGGCGCCGCGGGCGCGCTCTCCAGCTTGAAGCCCTTCACGGCGAAGGTCTCGTACTCCTCCTTCACCTTCTCCCCCGCGAGCGCCTTGCGGAGGAAGCGCAGCGTGTCGCGGGTGCGCTTGTAGGGCTCGTCGAACGGGATGCCGTTCCAGCGCTCCACGATCGTGTCGGACGAGGTGCCGATGCCGAGCACGAACCGTCCGGGCGCGAGGTCGGCGAGAGTGGCGGCCTGCTGCGCCAGCAGGGCGGGGCCCCGCGTGTAGACCGGGACGATCGCCGGCCCGAGGCGCAGCCCGGGATCCCACTGCGAGGCGAGCGCCAGCGGGGTGAACGCGTCGGCGCCGTTCGTCTCGGCCGACCAGGCGTCGGTGTAGCCGAGCTCGGACAGCCCCGAAACGATCTCACGGTGCTCGGCCAGCGGGAGGCCGGTCAGCGGAATGGTCAGTCCCCAGCGTGACATGCGCGTATCCCTTTTCCTGGGCGGTGTTCCTGGACGGGTGGTGCCTGGGCGTCTTTCCGGGTGTCGTTACCGGGCGAGGGCGGATCAGGCGATCGAGGGCCGGATGGTGGCACCGCCGTCCACGACGAGCGTCTGCCCGGTCATCCAGGACGAGGCGTCGCCCGCGAGGAACACGGCCGCGTTCGCGATGTCCTCGGGCTCGCCGATGCGGCCGAGCGGCATGTACTTGCTGATCTCGGCCTCGTTGTTCTCCCACAGGGCGCGGGCGAGGTGCGTCTTGACCAGGCCGGGCGCGATGCAGTTCACGCGGACCTTCGGGGCCAGCTCCATCGCGAACTGCCGGCTGAGGTGGATCACGGCGGCCTTGGTGGCGTTGTAGTAGCCGATGCCGTGCTCGGTGACCATGCCGCCGACCGACGCGATGTTGATGATGGCGCCGCCGCGCTCGGCGAGCGAGGCGCGCAGGGCGAGCTGCGTCCACTGCACGATCGCGAACTGGTTGACCTGGACGGTCTTGGCCGCGGCGGCGGGCTCGATGTCGGCCATCGGGCCGAAGTAGGGGTTCGTGCCGGCGTTGTTGACGAGGATGTCGAGGGCGCCGAACTCGGCGACGGCCGCGTCGACGCATGCGGCGGCCTGCTCGGCGTCGCCCACGTGCGCGGCCTTGGGGAGGACGCCCACGCCGGGGTGGGCCGCGCGGATCTCCTTCGCGACCTCGTCCAGCGCCTCCTGCTTGCGGGAGGAGAGGACGACGTTCGCGCCCTCGGCGGCGAGCGCGGTGGCGATCGCCTTCCCGATCCCCCGGGACGCCCCGGTGACCAGCGCGGTCTTCCCTTCGAGTCCAGTCCGCATCCGCATGCTCCCTTACCTGTCCGCACCCTGTTACGTGTCCGCTTACGTGTCCGCGGCTCACCCGTCCGCACCTGCCGGGCGGCATGAGCAGAATCCGACTCGGTTCACTGTAGCGAAGTGACTGACGAGTCAGTTAGGTGGGTGGGCGGCGGATCGGGGCGCCCGGTCCGTCCCGCTCACCGGACATGCCGCGGTTCGGGCGCCTGCCCGGTTGTTACGCTGCGCCCCGTCGGAGACGAGGAGGACCGCGTGACCACGACCAAGGAACGCCGTCCGGCGATCGAGGGCTGGTTCACCACGGGGGACGGCGACGTCCGCCTGCTGGGTACCCGCTGCGGCGCCTGCGGAACGCCGTACTTCCCGCGCAACGAGCTGGCGTGCCGCAACCCGGGCTGCACCGGCCCGAAGGACGGCTCCGAGCTGGAGCCGTACGCGCTGTCGGCGCGCGGGCGCATCTGGTCGTACGCGGACTCCCAGTACAAACCGCCGCCCCCGTACGTCTCCCCCGACCCGTTCGTCCCGTACGCGGTGGCGGCCGTCGAACTGGAAGCCGAGCGCATGGTCGTCCTCGGCCAGGTCGCCCCCGGCCACACCGTCGACGACCTCGAGGTCGGCATGGAGGTCGAACTCACCGAGGGCGTCCTCTACGAGGACGACGATGCCGAGTACACCGTCTGGATGTGGAGGCCGGTCAAGTGACGCGCGACATCGCCGTGCTGGGTGCGGGCATGCATCCGTGGGGCAAGTGGGGCCGCAACTTCGTCGAGTACGGGCTGGCGGCGGCGCGGGCCGCGCTCGCGGATGCCGGGCTCGCGTGGACGGACGTCCAGTACGTGGCGGGCGCGGACACCATCCGCAACGGGTACCCGGGGTTCATCGCGGGTGCGACGTTCGCGCAGGCGCTCGGCTGGTCGGGCGCGCGGGTCTCCAGCTGCTACGCCGCATGCGCGTCCGGGGCGCAGGCCATCAACACGGCGCGCGCGCAGATCCTCGCGGGCCTGTGCGACGTCGCGCTGGTCGTGGGCGCCGACGCCGCGCCGAAGGGCTTCTTCAAGCCCGTCGGCGGCGACCGCCCCGACGACCCCGACTGGCTCCGCTTCCGCCTCCTGGGCGCGACCAACCCCATCTACTTCGCCCTGTACGCGCGCCGGCGGATGGCCATGTACGGCGCGACGCTGGACGACTTCGCCGCCGTCAAGGTGAAGAACGCCCGCCACGGGCTCGCGAACCCGAACGCCCGGTACCGCAAGGAAGTGACCGTGGAGGACGTGCGCGAGTCCGCCGTGGTCGCCGACCCGCTGCGGCTCCTGGACATCTGCGCCACCAGCGACGGCGGCGCGGCGCTCGTCCTGACGTCCATGGACTTCGCGAGGAAGCACGGGATCGCCGACCCGGTGCGCATCCCGGCGCTGTCGACGGTGACGCCGACGTTCCCGAAGACCGTCCTTGACCTGCCCGACTTCGCGACGGACTCGGCGATGACCGTCCCGGAGCCCGAGCGCCCGTTCCGGTCCGCCGTCGCGCACGCCGCCTACGAGGAGGCCGGCCTCGGCCCCGAGGACCTGTCGCTCGCCGAGGTCTACGACCTGTCCACCGCCCTGGAGCTCGACTGGTACGAGGACATCGGCCTGTGCGAGAAGGGCGGCGCCGAGAAGCTGCTCCGGTCGGGCGCCACGGCGCTCGGCGGCCGCATCCCGGTCAACCCGAGCGGCGGGCTCGCGTCCTTCGGCGAGGCGATCCCGGCCCAGGCGATCGCGCAGGTCTGCGAGCTGACCTGGCAGCTGCGCGGCCAGGCCGAGGGCCGCCAGGTCGAGGACGCGCGGGCCGGCATCGCCGTGAACCAGGGCCTCTTCGGCCACGGCTCCGCCGTCATCGCCGTCCGCTGACGCCTATTTCACGGTGAAGCCGTCGCAGCCCATGTAGTAGGCGTCGCCGTTCGGATGGACGTGCATCCACACGACCGTCCAGACACCGGACCGCAGCTCCGGGACCGTCCCCGCGCCCGAGCCGTCCCATGCGAAGTCGGCGGGGAAGGTGAGGTCCAGCCCGCTGGAGCCGGACGGGTACAGGTGCGGTTTGCTCTGCATCCATCCGGGCCCCGCGCTTCCGTACGGGCCCGGCGGGCGGAGCTGGGCCGCCAGGTAGTACCCGGACGGCGAATCCCACTTGAACCGCATGCCGACCTTGACGGTCTTGCCCGAGTACGGCTGGCGCGGCGCCGAGACCTGCAGCTGACCGGAGAGGGCCTCGTCCTCGGTGCGGACGGCGGGCAGGCAGGTGCCCTCCTTCACCGAGTACGCGACGCTCCGGAAGTCGCTGGTGGGCTGCTTCACGAGGATCACGTCCGGCGGGCGGCCGCCCGGGCCGGGGGTCCGCCCGGCCTGCGACCCGCCCTGAGCCGCGGGTGAGTTCCCGCCCGTACCCTGGCCGCCTTGCGCGTCGCCCCCGCCCTTGCCGCCCGACTCGTCGCCGTTGAGGGCGAACCGCGCGAGGAGGGCGCCCGTCAGGACGACGGCGGCCACCCCGGCGCCCGCCGCGATGACGGCCGCCCGCGACCGTCCGCGCGCGATGCCCGGGACGGTCCTCGTGCGGTCCGCCGGGACGAGACCCGACGCGACGGCGTCGGGCACGCTGGCGGGCATCGGCTGAGGGGCGCCCACGATGGCCCGGTAGGCGGGGTCGGCGGCCAGGGGTCCGGCGGCAGGCCCGGCGAGGGCGGCGGTCCGCAGCAGCCGCTCCAGCGTGATCCGGGCCTCGGGCTCCTTCTCGGCGCACTGCCGGACGAGGTCGGCGACGCGCGGGTCGGCCCCCTCCAGGTCGATGTCGCCGCTGAGCGTGCGGTGGATGATCGCCTCGATGCGCCCGCCCCCGAACGGCGGGCGTCCCGTGGCGGCGTAGGCGATCGTGCCGGCGAGCGAGAACACGTCGGACGCGGGCAGGGGCTGCTGCTCGCGGACGACCTCGGGCGCGACGTAGCCGGGGGTTCCGTTCCACGCGCCGGTCTGGGTGATCTGCGTCTGGTCCTCGCCGCGCGCGATGCCGAAGTCGATGAGCCGCGGCCCGTCCGGGGCGAGGATCACGTTGCCCGGCTTGAGGTCGCGGTGCTGGACGCCGTACCGGTGGATCTCCAGCAGCCCCTGCGCCAGTTCGGCGAGCAGCCGCAGGCAGGTGTCGGGCGGCAGCGGGCCGTGCTCGGCGACGGCCTGCCGGAGCGTCGGCCCGGGCACGTACTCGGTGGCCAGCCAGTACGGCGGCGCGTCCAGCCCGGCGCCGACCATCGCCGCGGCGAACCGGCCGCGCACCCGCTCGACGGTCGCGACCTCGCGGCGGAAGCGGGCGAGCGCCGTCGGGCCCTCGAAGTCCTCCCGGATCACTTTGAGCGCGATGTGCCGGCCGCTGCCGGTCAGCCCCAGGTAGACCTGCCCCATGCCGCCGGCGCCCAGCCGGCCCAGCAGCGGATACCCGCCGACCTCAGCAGGATCCTCCGGACGGAGTGCTTCTGCGCTCAACTGCGTTTCCTCCTCCTTCGGGCCTGGCGGCCCTCCATCGTCGAGAAACGCGGCGATCGCTGGCATCGCTCCGTCTCGCCTTGGCGGCTCGCTGCGCGATCAGGTTCTCGCTTCGCTCGAACCTGCCTTCGGACGCGATCGCAGGCATGACGCCGTTGCGGGGTCACTGCGGTGGTTGATCTTAAGGCACCGGTCGCGCCGCGGGGGCGGGATCTCAGTCGGCGGTGCGGGCCACGTGGAGGGCCCAGGCTATGAGGGGGGCCTGGAGCGGGAGGCGGCCGTAGGCGGCGGCGCGGAAGGGCAGCGGGCGGCGGCGCCAGTCGCGGGCCATCTTCACGTTCGCCGGGAAGACCGCCGCCATCAGGCCCGCCGTCGCGACCGCGCCCGCCTTGCGGGTGCGCGGGTGGGCGACGGCCGCGGCGCAGGCCAGCTCGGCGGCGCCGCTGAGGTAGGTCCAGGTCCGCGCGCCGCCGGGGAGCCGCACGGGGACGAGCGCGTCGAACGGCCTCGGAGCGACCATGTGCAGGGTGCCCATCCCGGCCATGAGCGTGGCCAGCCGGCGGTGCGCACGTGACGAGTCGGTCATTCCCGCAGTCTCTCAGATCAGACATCCCGTCCAATAGTGACCTCGCAGACTCCCTGGTCAGATGCGGTTCTTGTGACTCAAATCACGTCCCCTGTTCCGTGTGACGCCGGACGTGAGGGCACGTGTCTGATGTCACCGCTTCGGATGGATTCGCGACGTTCAAGTGGAGCTAAATTTGTACTGACCGGTCAGTGCAAATTCAACCTCCGCGGAGGGTCGCGATGACGTCCGAGCACGAGACTCCAGGGGCGGCCGCTGCGGCCGGGGGGACCGCGGCGGCCGTCTCTGGACCCCGCCCGATCGGCTCAGGGGCTGGCGGGGGCCGCCCCGGAGCCGGTCCCGCGCCCGCACGCGGATCATCCGTGCGGGCGCGGGGCCTCGGCGTCAGGGGCGCGCGGGGCTGGGTCTTCCGCGACGTGGAGCTGGACGTCCCGGCCGGCGCGCTCGTCGCCGTCAGCGGCATCGCCGGCACCGGCCGCACCGCGCTGCTGCTCACCTGCGCCGGGCGCATGCGGCCGGCCGAGGGCGCCGTCGCGGTGGGCGGGCTCACCGGGCTCCGGCAGATCCAGCGGGTCGCGGCCCTAGGGATCGTGCCGGGGGTGACCGAACTCGATCCGACGCTGACCGTCCGCGAGCACGTCAACGAGGCGCTGGCGCTGCGCGAAGGCGTCTTCGGCCGGTTCCGCGGCCGTGAGGCCCGCAGGCGGCGCACCCTCGAACGCGTCGGCCTGGACGTCGACCCCGGGACGCTCGCGGAGGAACTCGCCCCCGAGGAGGCCCAGCTCCTGGGCGCCGCCCTGGCGCTCGCCGGAGACCCCGGGCTGCTCCTGATGGACGACGTGGACGAGGGCCTGCCCGCCGACCGGCAGCGCGACCTGTGGCAGCGCCTCGCCGCGATCGCCGCCGGCGGCGTCACCGTGATCGCGTCCTGCCACGACGCCGCGCCCGCCGAGGGCCTCGCCACGCACACCCTCCCGCTCTAGCCGAGGAGAAACCCCCCGATGAGACTTCCCGCGTTGACCCCGGGCGGCCTCGAGCTGCGCCGGTTCCAGCGCAACCGGCTGACCCGCGTCGCGATGGCCGGGCTCGTGCTGCTGCCGCTGCTGTACGCCGGGCTCTACCTCTGGTCGTTCTGGGACCCGTACGCGCGGCTCCAGCACGTCCCGGTCGCGCTGGTCGTCCAGGACAAGCCCGCCAAGGCGGACGGGAAGACCGTCCACGCGGGTGCCGACCTGGCGGACGAACTGAAGAAGCGCAAGGTCTTCGACTGGCGCACCGTCTCGGCGGCGGACGCCGAGAAGGGCGTCCGGTCGGGGAAGTACTACATGTCGTTGACGATCCCCGCCGACTTCAGCGCCCGGATCGCGTCGCCGTCCGGGGACGGGACGCCCACCCCGGCGGGGCTGCGGCTCCAGATGAACGACGCGAACAACTACGTGGTCGGGACGCTCGCCCAGGCCGCGTTCAAGGAGATCAGCGCCGCGGCCGGCAGCGAGGCCGTGCACGGCTACTTCGACCAGATCTTCCTGTCGTTCGGAAAGCTGCACGGCGAACTCGGCAAGGCGGCCCAGGGCGCGGACAAGCTGGCGGAGGGCTCCGGCCAGGCGCACGACGGCGCGGGCAAGCTCGCCGAAGGCGCGGGCAAGGCCGAGGCGGGCGCGGGCAGGCTGAAGGGCGGCATCGACGAGGCCCGCTCCGGCAGCGGCAAGCTGACCTCCGGACTGGAGGAGCTCCGCACCGGGACGGGCCAGGTCGCCGCCGGGATGCAGCAGCTCACCACGACCGTCGACCGCGCGAGCGACACCCTCGTCCCGCTGCTCAGGGACAACGCCCCCGAGATCCGCCAGGCCGCGCTCGCCGTCGCGCGGGGAGCGGACGCCCTCGCCGACGGCGCCGGACGGCTGCCCGCCCAGACGGCCGCCGCCGTCCAGCGCGCGGAGAAGGCCCAGGCCGAGCTGAACACCTACCTGGCCGCGCACCCGGAGGTCCCCCCGGACGTCAGGCGGGACCTCACCCGGGCCGCCGCGCAGGTCGTCACCGTCGCGAAGCAGGTGGACGGCTACATCAGCGACCACACCGGCGACCTGCGCAAGGTCGCCGCCGACGCCCGGACGGTCGAGCGCGCCGCCCGCAAGATCGCCAAGGACGCGCCCACCCTCGCCGCCAGGGTCGAGCAGGCCCGCCGCGACGTGGACCGCCTCAACGCCGGAACCCAGCAGGTCAACGCGGGCGCGGGCCAGTTGCTCTCCGGCTCGTCCCGGCTCACCAGCGGCCTAGGCGTCCTGTCGGGCGGGGCGGGCCAGCTCCAAGGCGGCCTTGGGCAGCTGTCCGGCGGCGCGGTGACGCTGGAGACGGCGCTCGCGCAGATCTCCAACGGCAACGAGCAACTGGCGAACGGCCTGAACGAGGGCGTCTCCCAGATCCCCGACTACGACGCCAAGGAGCGCGCCGCCCGCGACGACATGATGAGCAACCCGGTGCGGCTCGCCAGCGCCACCGAGAACGAGGTGCCGAACTACGGGACCGGGTTCGCCCCCTTCTTCGTCCCCCTCTCCCTGTGGGTCGGCGGCATGATCATCTACATGCTGCTGCGCCCGCTGAACCCCCGGGCCCTCGCGGGCACCGCGCCCGGACGGCGGGTCGCCGTCGCGGGCTGGCTGCCCGCCGCGGCGCTCGGCGCGGCGCAGGCCTGCGTCGTCCTCGCTGTCCTGCGCTTCGCGCTCGGCCTGCGCGCCGAGCACTGGCCGGGCCTCGTCGCGTTCCTGGCGCTCGCCTCGGCCGCGTTCCTCGCGGTGATCCAGTGGGTGAACGCCCGCTTCGGCCCCGTCGGCCGGATCATCGCCCTGGCGCTGCTGATGCTCCAGCTCACCTCGGCGGCCGGCACGTACCCGATCGAGACGAGCCCGGAGTTCTTCCAGGCCGTCCGCCCGTACCTGCCGATGCCGTGGGTCGTGGACGCCGTCCGGCACCTGATCAGCGGCGGCGACCTGACGTCGGTGTGGCAGGGTTGTGCGGTGCTGGTCGCCTTCCTGGCCGGCGGGCTCGCGCTCACCGCCCTGGCCGTCCGGCACAACCGGGTCTGGACGATGAAGCGCCTGCACCCGGCGCTGAAACTCTGATCGGAGGCAGGGGACGTGGCCCGCATCGCGACCCGGGAGAAGCTGTTCACCGCGGCGATCGAACTCATCGCCGAGAGCGGGCTCGCCGCGACGACCGTCGACCAGATCGCCGAGCGCGCCGGCGTGGCCAAGGGCACCGTCTACTACAACTTCGGCAGCAAGGCCGCCCTGTTCTCGGCGCTGCTGGAGTACGGCGTCGACCGGCTCGCCACCGCGCTGCGCGACGCGGCGTCCGGCCGCCCCCCGCTGGAGGCGCTGGAGGCCGTCGTCGCCGCCGAGCTGGCCTACATCGGCGAGCACGAGTCGTTCGCCCGGCTCCTGATCGCCGAGACGTGGCGGGCCGGCGGCGACTGGCAGCACGCCGCCCGCCTCATCCGCGAACGCGCCATCGGCGTCGTGGCCGACGTCCTGCGCGACGCGGTCGCCGCCGGTGACCTGCGCCCCGACCTGGACACCGGCACGGCCGCCTCCGCCGTCTTCGGCATGGTCCTGACCGTCGCCCTGGACTGGCGCGCCCTCCAGCCCGGCCGCCCCCTGACCGACGTCCAGGCGACCCTGACGGCTCTCCTCCGAGGCCGCCTCTCCGCCTGACCATCGCGAATTCTCCTAGCCGCGTCGCAGCCTGGACGAAGGCCGAACTACGCCGCCGGGCGTACTCGGCATGCCGCCCCTCGTGGGACGTGCTCCGCAGAACCGGCGAGCCACGATGACGGCCGAAAGGAGAAACGATGAACCACCTTGGACGGAACGTACAGGCGGCATTGCTTCTGGCGGCCGCCACCGGCATCGGGACCGTGTTCGCGGGCGCCCCCGCCGCGAGCGCCGAGCCCCGCACGGAGCCGGTGACCGCGTGGGCCGGCCACAACGCCGCGGCCCTGCGCACCCTCGACCCCGCGGCGCCCCTGGACGACCAGGCGCCGCTGCTGCGCTCGATCGGCGGCGCGACCGTCGTCGGCCTCGGCGAGTCGGTGCACGGCACCCGCGAGGAGACGCGGCTCAAGCACCGCACGCTCCGCCTCCTGGTCGAGCGGCTCGGCTTCCGGTCCGTGGCGTGGGAGGAGGACTGGACGACGGGCGTCCAGATCGACCGGTACATCCGGACGGGCGAAGGGGACCTGGACGCGCTGATGCAGCGGATGCTCCCCCAGTACCAGACCCGCGAGGTCGCCGATGTGCTGCGCTGGCTCCGCGACTTCAACGCGGGCCGAGCCGACAAGGTGCGTTTCGTCGGTGTGGAGTACTTCCTCACCGGCCTGCCGGCCTACGACGCCGTCCGGGCCCATGTCACCGCGACCGCGCCGGACCGCCTCCCCGAACTTCGGCGGCACCTGCGCTTCCTCCGGCCCAGGACTTCGGACGTGTGGGAGTACGTCATGAAGTACAGAGAGGTGGAGGACAAGCGGCCGTACGTCCGCCACGCCCGCGCGATGTACGACCTGGTCGAAGGGCTGCCGCATCGGCCGGGAGACCGAGCGCACGCCCTGGCCGTGCACAACGCCCGGCAGATCCTCTCGTTCTACGAGCACTACAGCCTGCCGGAGCCCGACCAGCACGCCTACAGGGACGCCCACGCGGCGCGGAACCTGAAATGGTGGCGCGGGTTCAGCGGCGACAAGATCGCGTACTGGGCGGCCTCCCCGCACACCGCCGACGCGCCCCGGATGCGCATCGTCGGGCCGCCCGAACCGGACATGCGCTTCGCCGCCGCAGGTTCGTACCTGCGCCGCTGGTACGGCCCGCGCTACCGGTCGATCGGCTTCACCTTCGACCACGGGACGGTGAGCCTCGGCGGCGGTCGGACCGCGCCCATGCCGCGCCCCGCCCCGAACTGGTTCGAGCGCCCCTTCGGAGGCGTCCGCACCGCGCAGTTCACCATCGACCTGCGCACACCGGCTCCCCCGCCGGTGCGCAGATGGCTGGACGCCCCCGTCCAGACCCGGGGCCTGCCCCACACCGGCCCCGGGTCCTACATGGACGGCGGCACGCTGCGGCAGTGGTTCGACGTGATCGTCCACCGCCAGGAGGTCACTCCCGCCACACCGATCACGACGTCTTCGTGAGCTTGGCGAAGTCGGGCGCGTAGACGGCCATCCAGTGCGGACGCAGCCGGTAGTAGACGATGTCGTTGTCCCAGTCGAAGGCGTCCTCACCGTAGAAGCCCTTGAAGTAGGCGAGCAGGTCCGGCCAGTCCGCGGCGGGCTCGCCGCCGGGAGGGTTGAGGATCTCCACCGTTCCGTGGGTGAACACGCCCAGGTCCTCCCCGCGCATGTGCGCCGCGCTGACGGCAGGGCGGGCGGCCATATGGCGGGCCTTGGCCGCGTCGCGCGCCGTGCCGAAGTGCCACTTCCCGTGCAGGAAGTGCCCGTCCACGCCACTGATCCGCGGCTCTCCCTTGGCGGTCACCGTGGACAGCGCGAGGGTGCACATGCCGGTGAGGACCTGGCAGAGCTGCTCCGCGGTCAGCGACCTCTCCTCATTGATGATCGACCGCAGATGCGAGGTGGAGCGGGAGAGGGAGTCGTCCAGAAGGGCCTGGAGCTCTGTGAGTTCTTCTTGGGTTTCACGCATGGCAGGTCCTTGTCGATAGGCCCGGCCCACGTCCTCCCGCGCCGACCGGTGCCCCCATGCTTCCCCGAAATCCTGACAGCCCACGTCATGTTTCGCGCGGCTCCACGATCGAGGGGAACCTGACCCGACGGGCCGGCGGTCACTGGGGACTTCCCCAGTCCTGCCCTGGAGCCGGCCGAGAACCTGGACTTCGGTCGGGGTCGGCAGGGCCGGTACGGGAGGTGCACACACTCGGTGGGGGCCGGGTTGTGTGGAGGACTTCCATTTCCCGTCATCGGTGCCGCGTTTATGTTCCGGAACGTCGGCATGTGACCGGCGTCACTCCCACCCCCTGGAGGTCGCGCCCATGAGAAGACCCCTGCTCCCCTGGTCGGCCATCACCCTGCTCGCCCTGCTCAGCGCTCTGGTGGTGGCGTTCCCGAGCCCCGCTCGCGCCGCAAGTCTCACGCAGGTCACCGGATTCGGCTCCAACCCCGGCAACCTGTCCATGTACGCCTACCGTCCGGACGGCCTGCCGTCCGGGGCGCCGCTCGTGGTGGCGATGCACGGCTGCACCCAGAATGCCCGCGACTACTTCGACCATTCCGGCTGGTCCAAGTACGCCGACCTGTGGAAATTCGCACTCGTGCTGCCCGAGCAGAAGAGCGCCAACAACTACAACTCCTGTTTCAACTGGTTCCAGACCGGTGACACCGCGCGGGGGCAGGGCGAAGCGCTGTCGATCAAGCAGATGGTCGACTACGCCGTCGCCCAGTACGGCAGCGCCCCGAGCCGGGTCTACGTGACCGGCCTGTCCGCCGGGGGCGCGATGACCGCCGTCATGCTCGCCGCCTACCCGGACACCTTCGCCGGGGGCGCGGTGATGAGCGGGATCGCCTACGGCTGCGGCACCGACCTGACGAGCGGCACCCTGTGCCTCACCTCCCAGAAGGGCTACAGCCCGCAGCAGTGGGGGGACAAGGTCCGCGCCGCCTACCCCGGCTACTCCGGCCCCTACCCCCGCGTGTCGATCTGGCAGGGCACGGGCGACACGACCGTGTACCCCTTCAACGCGGACCAGCTCCGCGACCAGTGGACCAACGTGTGGGGCGTCTCCCAGACCGCGAGCCGGACGTCGAGCCTGCCGGGCGGCACCACCCTGAAGGAGTACGACGACTCCACCGGCAAGCCGGCCGTCCGGCTGTACACGATCAGCGGGATGGCGCACGGCCTGCCCGTGGACCCGGGCTCGGGGGCCGACCAGTGCGGCACGACCGGGCAGTACTACCTGGACACGATCTGCTCCACCTACCGCATCGCCGAGACCTGGGGCCTGGACGGCGGCCAGGAACCTCCCACCGGCCTGCCCGCACCGACCGGGCTCACCGTGAGCGGCACCACCGACACGACCGTCTCCCTCTCGTGGAACGCCGTCAGCGGCGCGTCTGGATACAACGTCTACCGTGACGGCACCAAGGTGACCGCGTCGCCGGTGACCGGAACGACCCACACCGACACCGGCCTGACCGCAGGGACGGGCTACTCGTACGCGGTGGCCGCCGTGGACTCCGGCGGCGCCGAGGGCGGACGGTCGGCCACCGTCTCCGCGACCACGACCGGAGGCTCGTCCGGCCAGTGCGTGCGGGCGAGCAACTACGCGCACACCGTCGCCGGCCGCGCCTACGTCCAGGTCGGACTGACCTACGCCCGGGGATCGGGCCAGGCCATGGGCCTCTGGAACGTCCTCACCTACCACTCGCTTCGCGAGACCGGTCCCGACTACTGGGTCCTCGCCGACGGAGAATGCTGACCGAACGCCCTCACCGGACGGGTCCGAGCCGGACGGCCCGGACCCGTCCACGACGGTCTCCCACCGCACCCGAGGCCCCGGGCGGCACCGAACCCCCGCCCCACCGGAACGTGACCGCCCACCCCGGTCCAGCGCTCGGCCCGCCGCGTCTACTTCACGGACGTCGCGTTGCGGGTCGCGATGGAGAAGGCGTTCATCGCGACTTCGAACTCCCGCATGCTCTGGTCGTCCGGAGCGAAGGCAAGAGTGGCATAGTCCCACTGGGCGTCCTTACGGCGCACTTTGGTGGGCGTCCACACCTCCAGCGGCTCCACGGAATTGACCACCTCGTTCGCCGCTATCTGCAGGGGGGCGTCGTTGAGCGTCCTGACCTTCGCCGCCGCGGCGTAGAACGCGGCGTACTCTGGAAGATCTCCATAAACGAGCGCTGACCTGCCAGCCTGCCGACGGGACGTTTCTTCGAGGAGTCTCAGGAGGTCTTCGTACTTCCTTGTCATTTCATCCGAAAGGCCATGCGTCCCGCGCGGATCACCGTAGTCGCCCCCGTGAGAGATGACGGTCTTCATGCTTTTCTTCTTGATCAGGCCCACGACCTTGGCATGGTATTTGATGGCCGCACCTGAGAACTCCCGAGACGTCTCGTCGATCCGCTTTCTCTCCTCGCTGGAGAGCTGACTGCGATTCTGCCGGTCGTTCTGCGTGAGCGTGACGTAGGTGGTGACGGCGAGAGACCCGATCGAAACCACGGCGGACATGATCGCTATGAGCATGGCCTCGCTGAGCCCGCGCCGCGGCCCTTGACCGCGCGACTCGCCGGCACCGTCCGACTGATCTTCGTTCGACGGATTCGAATCGGGGAAAAGGCCCATGAGCGGTCTTTACCACTTCGGTACCGCCATCACACGGGGAGGCCCTGGTTTCCCGTGGTTACCCTGGCCGGCCGTTCCGATCCCGGATCTCGATCCACGGCGACCAAGCCGACACGGCGAAGGATCTCACGGGCGACATGGACTGATGCGTCCCTCCGCACGAGCAACCGACGCTCCGGCGCGGCGGCCCCGCCACGCCGGAGCAATCTTGCATCGACCGCGAACACGGTGCCCCTGAAGCGAGACGGCTCGCGCCTACCTACAATGCACGCCGGGCCTTAAAGGTCGAACTCGCCCGCCTTGATCCGCCCGACGAGCCCACCGAGAGCGTCACGGCCCACCCGCAAGGCGGGCCCGGAGGGGTCCCTGCTGTCCCGAATGCCGACGGAGCCGTCCAGAGAGGCCAGCTCGACGCACTGGCCGCCCTCACCGCCGCTGTAACTGCTCTTACGCCACGTGGCCTGTTTGCTCATGCACCCTCCACCAACGATCGGATCAGAGCCTCGGAGTCCACTGCCGTCAGGGCGGATTCCCTGATCGTTTCGAACCCTACCCCTAGCTCGGTCACTTGTGGGCCCGCCTCCAGAAGGCGGCCTCGGCCTCCCACGGATTCCTCGTAGCCGAGGTCGGGCTCTTTGTCGAAGGACAGCACAGTGAAACTGCTCTCCGGAAAGACTTGCGCGTTGGTCGGGATGACGTAGATCGAGATGTTCGGCTCTTGGATCAGCTTGAGCAGTCGAGAGAGTTGCTGCCTGGTGGTTTCCAGGTTCCCCGCCACCTTCCGAAGAACTCCTTCTTCTAAGAGCACGACGACATTCGGCGGAAGCTCTTGTAGGAGGATCTCCTGTCGGCCCATTCGAGTGGCAACCAACTCCTCCACCTTGTCGGGCCGCCTCCCAGCCTTCACCACTGCTCTGGCGTAGTCCTCGGTTTGGAGCAGCCCGGGGATGTAGTTCTGGTTGTACATCCGGATCCGGGATGCTCGGGCCTCCTCTTCGACGTACTCCCAGAAGCCGGGCGGGAGGCCGGCCTCCTCGGCGATGCGCGGAAGCATCGCCTCGAAGAACTTCGGGATCTCGAACAGCGCGTCCATGGCGACCGAGAGCCTGGTGTTGGGACGGCGCTTCTTGGTCTCCACGAGTCCGACGAACTTGCCGGTGTACCCGACCTTCGTACCGAGAGCCTCTTGCGAGAGACCCGCTCCTTCCCTCAGCCGCTTCATGTGGAAGAGGTAGAAGTCGAGGGCGGAGACCATGGGGTCGATATCGGACATACGCGAACCTCTCTGGCCACCTACACCACTTTGTAGGTGCACGGGGGGATCTGTAGGCGCGGTTCCATATCCGAGCGTAACTCGATGCTTGAGGATGTGCATCGAAAGAGGTGGAGACGCAAAGAAATTGGAAGCGCGATGCCCCCGCACATTTCCCCGAATAGTCGCAGTTCAGACATCCCGCACATCAGCCATGAGGACCCGCTCCCGTGCCCTCCGCGGCCCGAAGGGCGATGGGCCTGCCCCTACCTCTCCGAGCGAACCGGAAAGCCGACCGTCTTCACCCGAAGGCCGCTGGGGCAGGCCGAGGTCGAGTTCGGCCTTCAATCGTGCCTGGTAGCCGACTCATTAGAGCGGCTGAAGATGCTCATGGAACGTGAGGACGAGAAGTACAGGGACTACCTCGTCCAAGCCAGACCATCCAGGGATACGGAGTAGGCGAGTTCCTCCCCGTCATCGCCTGGCGGTACTCGTCACAGGAAAGGCAGGTGATCCATCAAGCTCAACCCGCTTTGAGACGCGAAGCATGGGGAGGGCCCGGAACCTGACCCCTGGTCCGGGCCCTCTCCCGAGCGCTTTACCTTTACACAGGAAGACGCGGACCATAAGAGCTTGCACACCCAGTGGCAGAGCACGCCCATTCCTGCGATGCAGTCGCGCGCCGACAACCACGCCGGCAACACCACGCCACCCACAGCGCACCGCTCCCCCGCACGCCAGAGGTACCGCCACAAGCAACAACGTCCACCGGCACCGCACCCACAGCGCCAGTGCCCGCTCCACCCCCAGCACCGGCACCCGCACCGCCAGCGGCCCCCGCACTGGCAGCCGCATCGCCAGCAGCCGCACCGCGCTGGCAGCCGCGCCGCCGACCGCAGCGCCAAGCGACCTGCGAGTACGGCGGCGCCGCCATGTCGCTGCTCGTGGTGCGGCCCGTCTTTCACAGGGTGACCGCGCTCGTCGATATCGTGCTGCGCCGCCCGTCCGAGGAGCACGCCGCCGCCGAGGAGGCGCGCTGGCGGACGCAGGTGCAGGCGATGGCCACCGAAGAGCGGACCAGGCGGGACCGCAAGATGCACGACTCACCGACCGCGACGCTCTCCGGCCTCGTCCTGTCGGCGAACAGCATGCCCGCCTGGGGCCGCAGAGGCCCCTCACCGCCGGCGGCCCGGTAGCCGCAACGGACCTCGCCCCCGGGCGCAGCGAACGACACACAGCACAACGTGGAGCCGCTGAGCGCAGGAAGCCGGCCGTGAGAAATCAACCGCCCTGCCGGCACCTTCTCCGATCCCCGGGAAATCGAACCGACCGGACCAGGATCGGCGCGCCCTCAGGCCTCTACCGAAATAGTTTCCCACGTTAGGCGGCCCGACCGAAGGTGGCAGGTGCCCCGGTTGGTCGCGGGCCGACGGTTCCCATCTCCGCGCTCCCCATCTCCGCGCTCCCCAGGTCCGCGCTCCCCAGGTCGACGGTCCGCGGCTCGACTCGTTGCGGCTCGACTCGTTGCGGCTCGACTCGTTGCGGCTCGACTCGTTGCGGCTCGACTCGTTGCGGCTCGACTCGTTGCGGCTCGGCTGTTCGTGGGTTGGTGGTGGGTGGGTGGGTTGTTGGTGTGCCGGGTGGGTGGAGTCGGTAGGTGTAGCGGCCGGTGGTGGGGTCGTGGGTGGTGTGGATGTGTTGGGGGTGGGTGTGTTTGTAGCGGTTGTGCCATCCGCAGCACAGGGCGAGTTTGTCGATGTCGGTGGGGCTTTTGCCCAGGGCCCATCCGTTGACGTGGTCGACCTCGCACAGCGTCCCGGGCACCTCGCAGCCCTGCACCGCGCAGGTCGAGTACAGCGTCTCCAGGACTTGGCGTTGGGCGGCGGTGGCGAAGCGGACTTTGTGCCCTAGGTAGAGGGGCGTGTTGCCTCCTGCGAGCAGCAGGGGTGAGACTCCGGCGGCCAGGGCGATGCGGCGGGCCTGGGGCGCGGGGATCGGTGTGCCGTCGGTGAGGCGGGCGGGTGCGTGGCCGCCGGTGAGGGTGTCCAGGTCGCAGATGACGGTGACCTTGGTGGCCTTGTGCCCACCGGCCAGCACACTCGACAGGGCCGCAGCGGTGCGCTCGGGCAGGTCGCGGTGGTCGTCGGGCCCGGCCGGCTTGGCCAGCGGGCCCAGGGTGCCGTCCCAGACGGCGGCGTCCTCGGCGTTCAGCCAGCCCTTGATGTAGCGGCCGCCGTCCAGCGAGCGGGTGGAGTCGATCCAGGACCGCTCGTACCCGCGCTGCACCTCCTCGGGTGGCTCCTCGCAGCCGTCGCGTTCGGCGATGACCTCGCGGATGCGGCGGCCGAACGCGGCGACCTTCCCGGGTGAGAAGCCCTGGCCGATCATGTCCAGCAGCAGGGTTTCGGCCTTGGCGCAGTCGTCATCGTCGAGGCGGGCCACGGCGTCGGCGACCGTGGAGGCGTAGCCGCAGGACAACTCACCTCTGGCCAGGAGCTCGGTGACCACAGGGAGCCGATGGAGCTGCCGGGCCAGGGTGACGCGCTCCTTGGTGCGGGCATCGCGCATGCCCAGCCGGGACCGCAGCCACGCCTGCGTGGAGGGCAACCCCCAGCGGCGCGTCTCACCTGCCGCGTCCACGCGGGCGACGAACCCGGCCAACGCGGCCTCATGGGCGTCCGACGCCGCCGCTAACGTCTCGGCGAGCTCCATGCACACCGCAGCCGACTCGGGCGCGGGACGGGCAGCGAGTTCGGCGGCGATCGCGGCGGCGGCGTTCACCAGTTCCTGGGTGGACGCCGCACCGAGATCCATATCCGTGACCGAACACATACGGATAGTGTATCGAACAAATAATCGAATCGAGTCCCGTCGAGGGGCTCAATACTGTCGCCACCCGGATAGGCGGAGACCGACGAAGCGGGCATCTGACCCGCGAGGCCGAGGGCCCTGCGGCCCGTACGAGGTGGGGGCCAACGAGCATCTGCGCCCTGACCAGGGCACCGGCAAGGCCGCCGACGCCGTCTCCGGGATGCTCCGCACTGTCGTCCTGAACCAAGGCACCGACCCGGCCGCCTCTTCACTGACGTCCCGACAACCCGGACGGCCGTCCTCCACGACCACATCACCCCTGACCACGGGTTTCTCGGTCGGACGTACGGAGGGTCAGATCAAATAGACATCTGCGTCTGTAGACACATGTTGTGGCGGCCGCCGGTGGAAGAGTGGCCCTTGGTCGTTGGGCGCCCGTCGCCGGGATGTGGACGGCCGCCAGGCACGCGTGTGGTTCCGGACGCTTCTCGGGTGGTGAGACCGGGTTGGACGAGAGTGCGAACGATCGCGGACGGGGTTCAGGCGGTCCGAGGTACCAGGTCAGCATCGAGGGCGACGTGGACGGCCCGGTGGTGGTGGGCGACTACGCCCTGGTCGTCGACGCGAGGTACGGCTCGACGGTCCGGATGGTCACCGAGCGGGAGCGCCCCGCGCCAATCCGGCGCGAGGCGATACGGCTGCTGCCGCGGCGGCGGCCGGTGCCGCTGGGGCGATCCGCCGAAGTTGCGGCCCTGTGCCGGGCGGTCGGGGACGGGGGGCTGATCCAGGTCTACGGTCCGCCGGGCATCGGCACGAGCACCCTGATCCGGCACGTGGCGTCGGAGACGGAGGGAGCCGGGGTGGTCTACCTCGACGCCCGGTACCGCGAGACCGACGACCTCGCCCAAGAGATCTTCGAGGCGTGCTACGAGACCGGTGGCTACGTGCCGTCCGCTGCGGAACTGCGCCGCCTGATGGCCGGTGTCGCGGTGACCGTCTACCTCGACAACGCCGACCTCACACGTGACCAGATCATCGCTCTGGCCGACAGCGCCCCGGACGCGACACTCGTCTTCACCGGCCACCAGAGGGTCCTGCTGGGGGACGACGGTTTCGCACTGGAGGTCGGCGGACTCGATCGAACCACGGGAATGGAACTGCTCGCGCGAGAACTGGGCACGCTGCCTCCCAGTGAGGAGGCAACGGCCGTCGCCCTGTGCGACGTCGCGGAAGGTCGGCCGTTACCGCTGCTGCGCGCCGCCGCGCTTGCCCGGGCCGCGGAGGACGCCGATATCCGGCTGCCTCGCCCAGGACACGTGGCCGAGCTGATCCCCCTGGTCCTCGGCCGGTTAGACGAGCCGGCGACCAACGCGCTGCATCTGCTGGCGACGTTCGGCGCCGCCGTGGACGCCTCCGACGTCCGCGGGCTCACCGGCAGAGCGGACGCGGCCGAACTGTGCGACCGGTTGGTCCGCCTCGGGCTCGCCACCGCCGAGGAGGGCGGCTACCGGTGCCTCCCCGACGTCTTCCCGCTGATCGTTCAGCTGCGGCCCGCGCCCTTCCCCGCGGATCAGATCTGGCACTACTACGCCACGTGGCTGAACCGGCCCGGCACCACACCCGACCAGGTGGCCGTCCGCAGCAGGGTCCTGGAACGCGCGGTGGAGCTGACGCTGTCGGCCGGTCGACCGGACGCCGCCGTACGGCTGGCCCGGGCGGCGGAGCCGTTGCTGGCGCGCTCGCGGCGGCTCGACGCGTGGGCCCGGATGCTGGGCCTCGGCTACAAGGCGGCGGAGGCTGCAGGAGACGAGGGCGCCAAGGCGTACTTCCTGCACGAGGAGGGGGTCCGCAGCCTGCTCCGCGGGCGCCGGGTCGTCGCGGCCATGCTGATCGGCGCGGCCTTCCAGCTATGGCGGGTCCTCGGCAATGAGCACGGGACGGCCGCCGCCCAGCACGTCGCCCCGTTCCTGCCATCGCCTTCCACCCCGCCTCCGGTCGCCCCCGGGGCGACGCCCGACTCCCTCGCAGGGCAGAACTCCCTGGCCGGGCACAATGCCCCTGCCGGGCACAACCCCCCGGCAGGGCACGATCCCGTAGCAGCGCATCACTCCATGACTGCACACAGCTCTTTGGCAGGGCATGGCTCCAGCGCGATGCCAGGGGCCGCGCCATCACCCGCCTCGCATATGGCGAGCCTGGCGCCCGGCCCGCCACCGCCCGCTCCCGTTCCAACCCTGCCGAGCCTTCCCGCCGGCGCGGCGGCGACCAATGCAAGTGCCGCCGGTGCCATGCCCCATACCGCGGCGGGAGTTGCGACCCACGGGTCTGCGGCCGCCGGGACGGCGGTGTCGGGTGCCGCCGGAGGCCTGGCGTCAACGGTCGTCGGTGCGGGCCTGGCCGCAAAGACCGCCGCCCTCGTCGGCCTCGTGGTGGCACTGGTCATCGGCGCGGCGGTCGTGAACGTCGCCTCCCAAGTGATCACGCGGCAGGGCGGTCCGTCGGAGCCGACCGGGCTGGCGGGGAACTGGAGCACCGGACAGGGGCCGGTGACGGTCGTCGCCACCGGCTCCGACTCGTACCTCATCAAATCCCGGTGTGACGGAGATCTGAACATCACCGGCAGCGGCGGTTCCTACCACGCCCAGGTACCAGTGCACGACAGACGATGCACTGGCTCTGTGCTGGGGACGGCGACGCTCACGATAGTCGTCACCCCGGACGGCTCTACGGCAAACGTCACAGCGACTTCCCAAGTCCCCAGCTTCGAATGCTTTATTTGCGGGCGATGGACACGCATGCCCTCGAACTAGTCACCGAAAGCGACCCGATCAGTGCGGAGGTTTCCATGGCGAGGTCCGATGGCGGGCATTCCTTGAAGATCGGCGGAAGCGTGGCCGGCCCGGTGGTCGTCGGCGACCACGCCATCGTCGACGTGCGGCAAGCCGGTGGAGGCGGCACCGAGCGCAGCGCGCCTGCGGCTCCGGCCGCCCAGCCGCCGGCCCACCGGCCGCTCCTGGTGGTCGACATCGAGCGTTCGGCAGGTCGCGGCGCCGCCGCGCAGGAGGCCATCAGGAAGGCGCTCCTGTCCCTGCTCCGCGCGTCGTTCAACGAGAGCGGGATCGACTGGGAGCGGTGCCGGGTCGATGACCTGGGCGACGGTTTCAGGGTCGCGGCCCCCGGCGACACTCCGAAGAGCCGGATGGTGTATCCGCTGCTCCAGGACCTCGCGAACCGCCTCCGCGCCCACAACGTCCAATCCCGGCCGCTGACGCAGATCCGGCTCAGGGTGGCCCTCCATGCCGGAGATGTCGCCATAGATGACATGGGTACGGCCACCGGCCGTCCGCTGGAGATCCTCGCCCGGCTGCTCGACGCCGCACCGCTTCGCACGGCCCTCGCGCAGGCACCGGAGTCCGTCCCGGCGGCGGCTCTGCTGTCCCGCCACTTCTACGAGGAGACCGTGCCGAACGGCTACCCCGGCATCGATCCGGCGGCCTTCCAGCGCGTCGACTTCACCACCAAGGAGTATTCAGCCGACGCGTGGCTCCATATCCCACGGGCCTAGAAAAGGCGCCGTGGCACACCGACTGCTTCTGGCTCGTCAGGGGAGTTTGCGGATTTCCTCTATTACGGCCGGCATCGTCTCGTTGTTGTGGCGGATCCAGTCGAGGAGGAGGGCGATCTGCTCGTCGGTGTAGGTGTCCAGGCGGTCGCGGAAGGCGCGGCCTATGGGTTCGAAGTAGCGGGCGAACTGGGCGACGTTCTCCTCGACCAGTTCGACGATCACGCGGCGGCGGTCGTCGGGGTCGCGGGTGCGGCGGACGTAGCCGGCGCGCTCCAGGCGGTCGATGACGGCGGTGATCGCGCCGCCGGTCGTGATGCCCATGAGCTGCGCGAGCTGGCCGGGGGTCTGGGGGCCGTCCAGCGTCAGCGCGTTGACGCACTGCGCGTCGGTGACGTTCATGCCCGCCTTGCTCGCGGTGGCATGGTGCAGCAGCACCGTGAACATCGTGCTGCGCTGCATCGCCATCTGCAGCTCGCCCGCCATCCGGTCGCGTTCCGGGGTCGACACGCCTGAGACCTCTCTCCCTTTTTCTCTCATATAGAGACGCTCATTTCAAGAGCGACTCTCTGAGGGAGATTCTACCGACCCCGCCCCGGACAGAGCCAAGCGGGACGGCGACGGCGTGTGGCGCAGCCGACACGCGTCAATGATCCCACCACACCCGGACGGCCCCTACGCTGGTCTTTGTTAGGACCACTAACAGAGGTCCGCTCCTGGCCCCGGATCCCACGAAGGTTCGGGGCCGACCTCTGTCCGGCGCCCGCCGCTACCTGGCCTCCTCCGCGACCTGCTTCGCCCAGCGGTAGTCGGCCTTGCCGGCCGGGGATCGCTTCATCTCCGCGACGAACGCGTAGACGCGCGGCACCTTGTAGCCCGACAGCTCCCTGCGGCAGTGCTCGTCCAGCTCCGCATCGGACGGACGTTCCCCGGAGGGCTGGATCACCGCCGCGACGCGGTTCCCCCAGCGCTCGTCCGGGATGCCCGTCACGACCGCGTCGTAGACGCCCGGGTGGCCCTTGAGGACGGCCTCGACCTCCTCCGGGAACACCTTCTCGCCGCCGGTGTTGATGGCCTGCGAGCCGCGGCCGTACACGGCGATCGAGCCGTCCTCCTCCACGGTCGCGATGTCGCCGGTGAGGAGCCAGCGCTTGCCGTCCACCACGGGGAACGTCCTGGCGGTCTTCTCCGGGTCGTTGTAGTAGCCCTGCGCGATGTAGCCGGTGCGGGCGACCTGGCCGATCACACCGGAGCCCGGCTTGACGGGCTGGAACGCGTCGTCCAGGACGGTGACGTTCTCCACGTCCGGCGCGAACCGCAGGCCCTTCTCCGGGGTGGACCCGGCGACCGCCTCGGCCGTCGAGCCCGACTCGGTGGAGCCGAAGCGGTCCAGGATCATCGTGTTCGGCAGCAGCTTCTGGATGCGGTCCCGGACCGTCCCGGTGAAGATCGCGCCGGTCGAGACGTAGGCCAGCAGGGACGAGGTGTCGTAGTCCCCGCGCGCCAGCTCCTCGGCCATCGGGATCGCCATCGCGTCCCCGGTGATCGTCACCGAGTTGACCTTCTCGCGCTCGATTGTCCGCCACACGTCGGCCGCGTCGAACTTGCGCGTGTAGACGAGCGTCGCGCCCATGAACCAGGCGATCCAGGTGGCCATCTGGGCGGCGCCGTGCATGAGCGGCGCGATCGGCATCATGGTCATCGGCCCGCCGTTGCGGGCGTTGTCGACCACGTCCTCCGGCCTGGTCGGGCGCGGGTACGTCGGGTTCCAGAACGCGAGCAGCATCTGCTCGGTCGTCCACATGACGCCCTTGGGCATCCCGGTCGTCCCGCCGGTGTAGATGATGTAGACGTCGTCCTTGGAACGCGCCGGGAAGCCGCGCGCTCCGGAGGCGTCCTTCAAGGCCTCGTCGTAGGCGACCGCCCCCGGGATGGACGGCGTGCCGCCCACCGCGACGAGGTGCCGCAGCTCGGGCGCGTCCGGGACGGTCGCCGCGACGCGGTCCTCGAACTCCACGTCGTACAGCAGCGCGACGCTGTCGGAGTCCCGGTACACGTAGAGCAGCTCGCTCTCCACGTACCGGTAGTTGACGTTGATGGGCACGGCCCGGATCTTCAGCGCGGCCAGCAGCGCGGCGGCGTACTCGACGCCGTTGTAGAGCTGGACGGCGACATGCTGGCCGGGGCGCACCCCGGCGTCCGCCAGATGGTGCGCGAGGCGGTTCGCGTGCTCGTCCAGCTCGGCGTAGGTGAGCCGCCGGTCGCCGCACACCAGGGCGAGGCGGTCCCCGATCGCGTCCGCGACACCCTCGAACAGGTCAGCGTGGTTGAACTCCATCGGACGGACCTCCGGGAATCAGGGTTTGTCGCTGCCGACGATCCACATGGCGAAGAACTGGGCTCCGCCGCCGTAGGCGTGGCCTAGCGCGCGCCGTGCGCCGTCCACCTGGTGCTCTCCCGCCTGGCCGCGCACCTGCAGCGCCGCCTCGGCGAACCGGATCATGCCGGACGCCCCGATCGGGTTGGACGACAGCACGCCGCCGGACGGGTTCCACGGGATGTCGCCGTCCAGTGCCGTCGCGCCGGCCTCGGTGAGCTTCCAGCCCTCGCTCTCGCCGCAGAACCCGAGGTTCTCCAGCCACATCGGCTCGTACCAGGAGAACGGGACGTACACCTCGGCGCAGTCGAGTTCGCGGCGCGGGTCGGAGATGCCGGCCTGCCGGTACACGTCCGCGGCCGCGTCCTTGCCGCCCTGCGGGCTCACGGTGTCGCGCCCCGCGAACTGCATCGGCTCCGAGCGCATCGACGTGCCGTGCACCCACGCGGGCGGGGCGGGCGCCTTCTTCGCCGCGTCCTCCGAGGCCAGCACCATCGCGCACGCGCCGTCGGACGAGGGGCACGTCTCCAGGTAGCGGATCGGCTCCCACAGCATGGGCGTCGACTCGACCATCTCGCGGGAGATGCCGGGGATCTTCAGGTGCGCGTACGGGTTCTTCAGCGCGTTCTGCCGGTCCTTGACCGCGACGAGCGTCCCGATGTGGTCGGGGGCGCCCGACCGGCGCATGTAGGCGCGGATGTGCGGCGCGAAGTAGCCGCCCGCGCCCACGACCAGCGACGTCGTGAACGGCGAGTTCACGGTCAGCGCCCACGTCGCGTTCGACTCCGACTGCTTCTCCCACGCGATCGTGAGGACGCGGTCGTGCACGCCGCCCTGGATCAGGCCCGCCGCGACGATGGCCGTGGAGCCCCCGACCGACCCCGCGGTGTGCACCCGCATGATCGGCTTGCCGGTCGCGCCGAGCGCCTCGGCGAGGAACGTCTCCGGCATCATCACGCCCTCGAACAGGTCGGGGGCCTTGCCGACGACGACCGCGTCGATGTCCTTCCAGGTGAGCTGCGCGTCCTCCAGCGCCCGCCGGGCCGCCTCGCGCAGCAGCCCCGCCATCGACACGTCCAGCCGCTTGGTCTTGTACGCCGTCTGCCCGACGCCGATGATCGCGCAACGGTTAGCCATGGTTCTCTCCCGACAGGACGCAGACGAGGTTCTGCTGGAGGCAGGGGCCGGACGAGGCGTGCCCGAGCGCGCGGGACGCCGACCCGTCGTGGATGCGGGAGGCGGCCTCGCCGATCCGGATGAGGCCGGCGGCCATCATCGGGTTCGCCGACAGCGGCCCGCCGGACGGGTTGACCGCCACGTCCTCGCCCAGGCCGAGCGCCTCCCGGAGCATCAGCTCCTCGTGCGTGTACTGCGCGTGCAGCTCGGCGACCTCGATCCCGGTGGCGCCCGCCTTCTCGCCCGCGATGCGCGCCGACTCCGAGCGGCTCAGGTCGCGGACGCCCGGCGCGTGCGCCTCGGTGCGGTGGTCGATCCCGGTGATCCACGCCGGGCGCTCGCACAGCTCGCGGGCCCGGTCGCCCGCGGCGAGGACGATCGCGGCGGCGCCGTCGGTGATGGGCGCGACGTCGTAGGGGTGCAGCGGGGCGACGTCGTAGTCGTCGCCGTCCGGCTCGGGCAGGTGCAGCGCGAACGGGTTGCCGCGTCCGGCCTCGCGGGACCGCGCCGCGACGGCGCGCAGGTCGTCCTCCTTCGTACCCGACCGCTCCATGTAGGCGCGGGCCTGGAGCGCGGCCAGGGACACCGCGTCGATGCCGAGCGGCGCCAGGTGGTACGGGTCGAGCTGCTGGGTGAGGACGGCCCGGAGGTTGCCCTGCGACGACTTCCCGAACCCGTACACGAGCGCGGTGTCGATGTCGCCGTGCTGGAGCTTCACCCACGCCTCGTACAGCGCCCAGGCCGCGTCCATCTCGACGTGGCTCTCGGAGATCGGCGGCCACGCGCCGAGGGCGTCCAGCGCCGACACGAACGCGAACGGCGCGCCGGCGAGGTAGTCGCAGGACCCGGAGCAGGTGAAGCCGAACTGCTTCTGGCCCGTCCGCTCCTTGATCTCGGTGATGACGGGGGCGAGGATCTCGATCTCGGCCGTCCCCCGGTCCTCACCGCTGTGCTCGGTCTGCGCGAACGCGACCACGGCTACGGGACGAGGCATCACATGAAGTCCTTGATCTCTTCGAAGGGGACGTCGGGCTCGTCGATGGGCTCGAACCACTTGATGTTGCTCATCGACCGCTCCCACTCCTCCCGGGGCCGCCACGCCGCCTTCACCCGCATGCCCATCCGCACCTGGTCGGCCGGGATGCCCGCCACGAGCGTCAGCATCGTCAGGCCCGCGCCGTCCAGCAGGACGTAGGCGGACACGAACGGCACCTCGGGCGCGCGCGGGTCGGGGATGTTGTTGACCGCGAAGGTGGTGACGGTGCCGGTGTCGGGCAGCTCCACCTCCTCGGCGGTGGGGACGCCGTCGCGCGGGCACAGCCCCTTCATCGGGACGATGACCTGCTCGCACACCGGGCAGCGGTGGCCGAGGATCCGGCCTTCGGACATGCCCTCCAGGAAGCGCCGCAGAGCCTGGCCGCCCTTCAGCCGGTACTCCAGCCGCGTCGGCGCGTTGATCATCGTGACCTCGGGCTGGAAGCACTCGATGTCGCCGATCCCGCCCGTGCGCTCGGCCCGCCACCGGGGGCGGACCCGCATGCCCGTCTTGAGGAACTTCGGCGGTTTCGCGCCCTGCTCGAAGACGCCGAGGTCGAGGGCGTGCAGGAGCGCGGTGTCGGCGCCGTCCGGCCGGATCAGCGCCCAGGCGAACGGGCGGTCCAGCGGGTGCTCCTTCGCCGGGTGCGCCACCCACGACCAGGTCGTGACCGTCCCGACCGGGCCGACCTCGACGAACTCGTCCGTCACGTCCTCGCCGGTCTCCGGGTCGTACTCCGACGGCGGGACGAGGACCCTGCCGTCCGCCGTCCGCACGCCGACCAGCCGGCCGTCGCGCAGCTCGCTGAAGAAGCGGCCGATCACCGGGCCGACCGAGCGCGTGTAGCCGCCCGGGAACTCCAGGACGTGGTTCGGCTCAGACTGCACGGTGGCTGCCTGCGCGGTGCTGCCTGCGGGCGCCGTGTCAGATGGCGCGGTGTCAGATGGCGCGGTGTCAGATGGCGCGGTGTCAGATGGCACTGTCGCGGTCCTTCCAGTACGGGTCCCTGAGCTTGCGCTTGAGGAGCTTGCCGTTGGGTTCGCGCGGCATCGTCTCGATGAAGTCGATGGTCCTCGGCCACTTCATCTTGGCCAGCCGCCCCTCAAGCGACGCGAGGATCTCCTCCGCGAGCGCCGGACCGGGCTCGACGCCCTCGGCGGGCTCCACGACGGCCTTGATCTGCTCGCCCCACTCCTCGTCCGGGATGCCGAACACGGCCACGTCCCCGACCTTGGGATGCAGGATGATCTCGTTCTCGATCTCGGCCGGGTAGATGTTCGCGCCGCCCGAGATGATCATGTCGGCCTTGCGGTCGGACAGGAACAGGAACCCGTCCTCGGTCAGGTACCCGATGTCGCCGACGGTGAAGTAGTCCTTGAGACGGTTCTTCTCCGTCTTCTCCTTGTCGCCCTTGTACTCGAACTCGACGCCGGCCATCTTCATGTAGATCGTGCCGTGCGTCCCGGTCGGGACGGGCTCGCCGTCGTCGTCGACGATCAGCAGCTCGCTGATCGGCCACGCGTTGCCGACCGTGCCGGGGTGGGCGCGCCAGTCGGCCGGGCTGGCGATCGTCCCGCCGCCCTCCGTCGCCGCGTAGTACTCCCAGATGCAGTCGCCCCACCAGTCGAGCATCTGCTGCTTGAGGGGCACCGGGCACGGCGCGGCCGCGTGGATCGCCCACTTCATGCTCGACACGTCGTACCGGGAACGGACGTCCTCCGGCAGCGACAGGAGCCGCTTGAAGTGCGTCGGCACCATGTGGGTGTTGCTGACGCGGTGCTCCTGGATCAGCCGCAGGGTCTCCTCGGCGTCCCACTTGTCCATGTAGACGAGCGTGTGGCCCATCTGGAGCGCCGTGCCCCCGAACTGGGTCACGGCCGTGTGGTAGTTCGGCGAGGTGACCAGGTGCGCCTGGTGCTCTCCACCGGCGGGGAGGCCCGGCGGGATGCCGAACATGCCGAGCAGGAACGTCATCAGCTCGGCGCTGTCGTCGGGGTCGATCCCGGCCAGCGCCCGCTTGACGCCCTTCGGCCGTCCGGTCGTCCCGGACGTGTAGTGCATCGTGGCGCCGTTGCTGCGGTCGTCCGGCAGCGTGTCGGGCTGCCCGTCGACCAGCTCCGCGACCGGCCGGAAGCCCTCGACCTCCCCGAACGCGAACCGCCGGTGGGCCTCGATCTCCTCGCCCGCCCGCGCGCCCTCGGCGGCGTACCGCTCGTGGACGAAGAACGCCTTGGCCTCGCTGTCGGCGACGATGTAGCCGATCTCCGGGCCGGTCAGATGCCAGTTGATCGGCGTGTAGTACCAGCCCGCCTGGAGCGCCGCCAGGTAGAGGACGACCCCGTCCGCGCCGTTCGGGACGAGCCCGCAGATGCCGTCGCCCTTCTCAAGGCCCAGCGCACGCAGGCCGTGGACGAGCCGGTTCGCGCGGGACAGCAGGTCGCCCGCCTTGTGTCGCGTCCCGTCCGGATCGACGGCGGCGACCCACTCGGGATCGGCCTGCGCCAGCCGCCAAAAGCCCAATGACCCCATCGGATCTCCCTACGTGAGCACACGGAGCACTGAAACCACAGAGAGCACAGAAACCACAGCGCGCCGACACCCGCTGAGGGCGTCCGGCAGCCAAAGTAGATCACGTTCTCGTTTTGCAGTTCAACCCCTACCGGTAGGGCAACGGCTTAACTAGAATCTGTTCTCGTTTGATATCTGAGCTGGAGGAACCATGACGGAACGGCTGCCGATCAGCACCGAGCACTGCATCGTCGAGCGGGACGGCCACGTCGTCATCGTGACGATGAACCGCCCGGAGGCGCGCAACGCGCTCAGCTCGTCCATGCTGGTCGGCCTCGCCGACGCCTGGGCCTACATCTCCGACACCCCCGAGGTCCGCGTCGGCATCCTCACCGGGGCCGAGGGCACGTTCTGCGCCGGCGCCGACCTGAAGGCGATGGGCCAGCAGCCGTCCGATCCCCGCGTCCAGGAGCGGATGGCGCAGATCCCCGACTTCCACTGGAAGGGGCTGCTGCGCGAGGGCCAGCCGACCAAGCCGTTGATCTGCGCCATCGAGGGCTACGCCGTCGCCGGCGGCACCGAGCTGCTCGTCGGCACCGACCTGCGCGTGGTCGCCGAGGGCGCCACCCTCGGCCTTTACGAGGCGAAGCGCGGCCTGTTCCCCATGGGCGGCTCCGCGATCCGCCTGCCCCGCCAGATCGGCTACGCCAACGCGATGGACATCCTGCTGACCGCCCGCTCGGTCACCCCGCAGGAGGCCCTCGCGATGGGCCTGATCAACAAGATCGTCCCGGACGGGCAGGCGCTCGCCGCCGCCCGCGAGCTCGCCGACCAGATCGCCGAGTGCGGCCCCCTCGCCGTCCAGGGCATCCTGCGCACCTACCGCGAGACCCAGCACCTCTCCGAGGAGGACGCGCTCAAGATCTCCGACGAGATCGGCTGGCCGGTCATCGGCTCCGAGGATGCCAAGGAGGGCTCCCGCGCCTTCAAGGAGAAGCGCCCGCCCGTCTACCACGGCAAGTGACCGCCCCCGGCACGCACCGCCGGCCCGGCACCCGACCGGCGAACGCGACCCGTAACCGGGCCCCGGCACGCGACCGGCGAACCCGGCGCGTGACCGGGCAGCCCGCACGCGGCCGGGGAGCCCGGCCCCCGGAACCGGAGAGCGGATAACGGGCTGTCCGTAAACGGGGGTCGGGTTTGCGAGATTCCTTGCGTGGCACCGCCTGGGGCGAAGGCGAGCACGGAAGGACGAGGCCATGGCCTTGCATCTAGGACGCAAGCAGCACGAGACCCCGGAGCAGACGGCCGAGCGGCCGCCCCGGCGGGCGCTCTGGCGGCGGACGGACGGCACGGCCGTCGAGCGCAAGCCGCCGCGGTGGCGGCGCAGCAGGCCGAACCCGGTCAGCGCGATGATCATGGCGGCGGGCTGGGCGGCGGTCGCGATCCTCGCCCTCGGCATGCTGCTGACCTGGGGCGACGCGAATCCGGGGAACACCCTGGTGGACGCGACCCTCGACGCGGGACGCTGGCTCGCCACGCCGTTCCACGACGTGTTCACGCGGCCCGACCCCGACGAGCAGCTCTACATCAACTGGGCCCTCGCAGGCGCCGTCTACTACGTCCTGGCGCGCGCCCTGTCCTGGATGACCCGCTTCTGATCCGCAGCTGAGAAAGCGCGCGGCCCCGGCCGGCGTCGGGAGGAACGACGCCGACCGGGGCCCGCGGGCGGTCAGCCCTCGGTGATGGTGTTGAGGCGCTCGATCGCCTCCACGTACTCCTCGATCAGGTCGTAGACGACCTGGGCGGCCGGCTTCACCTGGTTCATCGAGCCGACGATCTGGCCGACCGGGAAGGTGACCAGTTCGCCGTCGCCGGACCGCTGGATGCGGGGCAGGGCGTCCGCGATCAGCATGAACTGCATGGGCATCGGCAGGTAGCCCGGCGAGTTCTCGCTCTCCCACGCCTCGGTCCACGCGGTCTTGAGGAAGCGCGCGGGCTTGCCCGTCCAGGCCCGGGAGCGGACGGTGTCGCGGGACGTGGCGTTCAGCAGCTTCGGCAGGGCGCGTTCGGGGGTGTCGGCCTCGTCCACCGTCAGCCAGATCGAGCCCGTCCAGACGCCGTCCGCGCCGAGCGCCATGCCGGCGGCCATCTGCCGGCCCCGGCCGATGCCGCCCGCCGCGAGCACGATCGTGTCCTCGCCGACGGCGTCCACGACCTCGGGGATGAGGACCATCGTGGCGACGTCGCCGGTGTGCCCGCCCGCCTCGGTGCCCTGCGCGACGATGATGTCCACGCCGACGTCGACCTGCTTGCGGGCGTGCCGGGCGTTGGAGGCCAGGCCGGCGACCTTCACCCCGTGCTCGTGCGCCTGCTCGACGACGTCCGCCGGGGGCGGGCCGAGCGCGTTGGCCAGCAGCGCGATCGGGTGCTTGAGCGCCACCTCGACCTGCGGCCGCGCGGTCACGTCCGTCCAACCGAGCAGCGCCTTGCCGGCCTGCTCGCTGGGCGGGTCGACGCCGTGCTCGGCCAGCAGGTTCTCCAGGAAGTCCTTGTGCTGCGCCGGGATCATGCCCTGGAGCTTGCCGAGCAGCTCCTCGGCGTCGCCCACGTCGGCGCCCTCGTACTTGGCGGGCATCACGACGTCCACACCGTACGGCTTGCCGCCGACGTGCTCGTCGATCCACTTCAGCTCAAGTTCGAGCTCCTCGGGGGTGAAATGCAGGGCGCCGAGGACGCCCATGCCGCCGGCGCGGCTCACCGCCGCGACCACGTCGCGGCAATGACTGAACGCGAAGATCGGGTACTCGATGCCGAATAGTTCGGTGACTCGTGTCCGCACAGCCTCGACCCTAGGCGCGCACCCGCGAAACTGCAACAGGTTCTAGTTAGGAATCTCATCCCGGACGCTCACGAGCCCCGCTTCTAGAACACGTATCAGCCCGTATCCCGAGCAACGGACCGCTCCCGGTTCCCACCACGCCCCACCCCCACCGGCACGGGCCCCAGCACGCGGCACGGAAGCCTGCACACAAGGGCGATACACGAGTCGGTGCGCGGGACCGCAAGACTGTCGCCACGCGGGCCGACGCCCGACCCGCCCGACAGCGCCAGTCGGCAGGGCGCACGGGGCAGCAGCCGGCCAACCCGCGGCAGGTCAACGCGAGGCGATGGGGCGCTGGCCGCCACGTCGGGCGCGGCCCTGAGCGCGGGCGGACCGGCGGCGCAGGCCGCTGAATGCAGCGCGGGCCAACCAGACGACACGCGGACGGCGAAAGGACTGCGGAGGGCGATACAGGCTGTGCAGGGCGGCGGCCAGGAGCACGCGGCGGACACGCGGAGGGCGGAGGGAGAACGTCGGGGGACGACCTGGAGCACCCGCCGGTGCCAGGCAAACGGGCGGCGGACGGCAGCGCAGGGTGGAGCGCGGCATCTCAGGGCGGTGGGCGGGCCGTGTGGGGCGATGCGCGCGGGAGGGGTCGTCGCGCGGCTCAGCGGCGTTGGCGGGGCCGGCGGCCTTCCGTTGCCGGCGCTGGCCGCCAGGGACCCTGCGGCGGAGCCGGGGGTGTGGGCTCGGTCGGGGCCCGGGCGGCGAGCGGATGGGAGGGCAGCGCGGGAGGGGTCGTCGTGGCGGCTCAGCGGCGTTTGGCGGGGCCGGCGGCCTTGCGTTGCCGGCGTTGGCTGGTGGGGGGTGTGCGGCGGGGCTGGGGGGTGGGGTCGGCCTGGGCCGCGGGGGCGGCGGGTGGGGCCGGGGGCTTGGGCGGGCCGGGCGGGGTCATGTCGCCGAACTTGCCGTCGGGGCGGCGCGGGGCCGCCAGGGGCGGGGGCTCGCGGCGGGCCATGCCGAGGTAGCCGCCGACGAACAGCAGGACCAGGCCGAGGAGGACGCCGGCGGCCGGGATATAGCTGCGCACCATGTCGATCTTCAGGGCCTCGCCGTTCGCCATGTCGACCAGGGCCTTCTGGTCCTTGTCGACGGTGATGAGGTCGGCCTGGGCGACGATCATGGAGCCCTTGCCGTCCGCCGTGCGGACGCTGCTGCGGATGTTCTGGCGGTGCTTGACCGGGATGCCCGTGCGCGGGTCGACCCAGACGGTGTTGTAGGCCTCGGCGTACCGGTCGACCTTCTGGTCGCCCGCGTCGTCGGGCAGGCCCAGCATCTTCGGCGGCAGCTTGGCGTCCAGCGCGGCCGTCTTGGTCAGCGGGATCGTCTGGGTGAACCGGTACGTCGTCAGGCCGTGGACCTTCTCGACGGCGTTGAACTGCATCGGCGCCGTCTGCTTGGTCGTCATGTCGAAGAAGGGGTAGTCCCGCTTGTGCACGTTCGCGACCGGGAACAGCAGCCCGTACCCCGACATCCTCACGCCGTTGTCGCCGTCGACGTTGGTGCCGCAGCAGTTGGTCAGCGCGCCCGTCCGGCGGTCGAAGGCGATCCGGAAGCCCTGCATCTGGACGGGCTTGTCAGGCTTGTCCTGGTTGTAGATGTTGGTCGTGGAGTCCCAGACGGCGATCTTGTCGTTGCCCTCGTTGGCCCGGACGTCGCCGCGCACGGTGTTCCTGGCCAGCAGGGTCACCCCGGACTTGAACTTCCGCTCGGCCTCGTCGAAGTACGTGGAGTCCTTCGACTCCAGGCTCGTCACCTGGTAGCGGTTCAGCGGTGCGACGACCACCTGGTCGGCCACATAGAAACGGACGAGCGGCGCGAGCGTGAGGAAGAACGCGCCAAGGCCGATCAGGACCAGGCCGACCGGTCGCCGCATGAACACCTCCGGGGCTGCCGTCGTTCTCACGGCGGGCGGGGGCCTCGCCGTGCCGCGGGCCCCGCACCTCCAGCATGTCCGGGTCACCCTACCGGACGTGTGTACTGGTCGGTAAGCTCCCCGTTACCTTGGCGGCCTATCGAGGGCCCCCGGTCCCGCACGGCATCGCACCACACCGCAAGAGCGACGCGGCTCGGCACGGACGGCATAGCAAGAACGGGACGAACGGCTCGGCACGGCTCGGGTGACACGGCACGGTACGACACAACGGCTCGGCACTGCTCGGGTGACACGGCACCGCAAGAACGACACGGCACGGAGGGTGGGGTTGGGATGGCGGCGGCGCCCTCCAGGCGGGGTGAGCGCCGGGACGGGGGGGCTGTGGCGCCGCCCATCTCGGGGCATCAGGACACCCTGGACGGGGTCCGGGCCGTGGCGGCGCTCGCCGTTCTCGTCTTCCATGTCGCGAGCGCGGCCGGGTCCGTGACCGACCCGAACGGCATGGGGTGGCTGTTCAACGGCGGTCAGGTCGGCGTGCCGATCTTCTTCACGCTCTCGGGGCTGCTGCTCTACCGCCCGTGGGCGGCAGCCGTGCTGGACGGGCGGCCCGTCCCGCGGACGGCCGAGTACCTCCGCCGGCGCGTGTTCCGCATCATGCCCGCGTACTGGGCCGTGGTCGCGGTCTTCATGGCCACGGCCGGACGGGACCATGCCGCCGACCCGGTGACCTGGATCTCGCTGCTCACGCTGACCCAGACCTACCTGCCCGACCCGTGGTGGCCCGGCGACCTCGGCCCCGCGCATCTCGGCCAGATGTGGAGCCTCGTCGTCGAGGTCGGCTGGTACGTCACGCTCCCGGCCACCGCGGCGGTCCTCTCCTGGTACGCGCGGCGGACGCGCGCCCAGGACGTCGGCGTCCGCGCCCGGCGACTCCTCGTCGGCATCGGCGTCTACGCGGCGCTGTCGCTGCCCTGGACCGTCTCCATGTTCGTCCCGGAATGGCACTCCAAGATGGGGGTCTGGCTTCCGCGGTACTTCGTCTGGTTCGCGATCGGGATGGCGCTCGCGGTGGTGACGGTGTGGGCGCGGCTGGACGAGCGCCGTCCCGTGGCCGCGGTGTGCCGCGCCGTGTCGGACTCGTGGGCGGCGTGCTGGGCCGCGGCGGTGATGCTGTACGTGGTCGCGGCGACGCCCGCCGCCGGGCCGATCGGCCTCAAGCCGGACGTCTTCTGGACGTCCCTGCTGCACCTGATCGTGTTCGGGCTGTGCGCGGCGGCGTTCGCGGCGCCGGTGGTGCTCGCCCCGCCGGGGCACCCGGCGCTCGGCCCGATGCTCGGGAACCCGGTGATGCGGTTCCTCGGGCGGATCTCCTACGGCGTGTTCCTGTGGCAGCTTCCGATCATCGTCGGTTGGTACGACGCGACCGGCCGGGGATTCCGGGGGAGCGTTCTGACGGATCTGCCGCTCCTGGCCGCGGCGACCATCGCAGCGGGGGCACTGAGCTACTACCTGGTGGAGTGGCCGGTCCAGCGGCTGACCCGCCGCCGGGCCCCGGCCCGTCCGGCGGACCCTGCCCGGGCGCCGTCCAGCTGAGCGAGATCCGGCCGCCGGACTCACCGCCGCCGGGCGGCTTGGGCCGCCACAGCTCGATCGCGAGCCTGCCCACGATCACGAGCCCGAGGAGCTGGGGCGCGATGTCGCCGACCGGTCCGGACGGGGACGCCGGGTTGTCAAGCAGGTCGAGCCGGACGGCCGCGGCGAGGCAGCCCGCCCCGGCGAGCATGGCGAGCGCGACCGGCCACGGCGAGGCGAGGGCGCGCGGCACGGCGGAGCGGCGGGTGCGGGCCCAGCCGCAGACGGCCGCGACGGCGGCCGTGACGGCGAGGCCGGGAACCCCCGCGATCCAGCCGCCGAGCGCGGCGGCCAGAGCGAGAGCCGCCCAGGCGGGCCAGCCCGTCCCGGCGACGAGGGCGCGGGGGGACGGGCGTCGCCGGCGGCCGCGCCCGCCCGGCCAGAAGGCGGCGACCAGCAGGACGAGGAGCAGGGCGAGGCCGGATACGACGGCGATGCGCTGCGCCCGGTCGGGCGTGTAGGCGAGCTCGACGACGCCCCTGGTGCCCTGCGGGACGATCCAGCCCTGCTTCCATCCGTCGAGGCGGACGGCGCGCAGCTCGGTGCCGTTGACGGTCGCGCGCCACCCTGCGTTGAAGTTCTCGTTGACGGTGAGGAACGAGGAGGCGGCGGCGTCGACCTCCAGCCTGCGCGCGCTGGGCCCCCAGTCGAGGATCTTGACCTCCTGCGGCGCCCGGGCCGCCGCCCCGCCCGGCTTCGCACCGACCGTCACCGTGTCGAGGCGGTAGGGGTCGAACGGCGCGGAGGCCAGCCGGTTCTGGCCCGCCCGCAGTGCGGCCGGGGTGCACGCGCTGAACCGCAGCGGCCGGCCCGCGAGCAGGTCGCCGAGCGTACCGGTCGCCTTGGTCTGGACGGTCTGGACGGTCTGGACGGCGCCGCCGGCGATCCGCACCTTCGGGCCGTACCCGCACGGCAGCCGCAGCGGGAAGGCGCGGACGTCCGGGAGCGGCCTGACTCCGGGGATGGCGAGGTCGACCACCTGGATGGGCTGGGCCTGCGTCTCCCTGAAGAAGGTGAACGTCAGGCGGTCGGTCGCCATCGGGGCGAACGTCAGCCTCCCCTGGGCGTCCGACAGCCCTTCGCGGACCTGGCCGTTCTCGCCCTCGACCCGGATGCGCAGCGGCCCCGACGCGGTGGGCGGGCGGGTGACCGTGACGGCGGACAGCTGCTTGCGCCCCTTCCACCGGACGGTGTACGTGGGCGCCTCGTCCTTCTCCCCGGCGATCCAGGACGTCTGCGGGTCGCCGTCGAAGGCCGACCGGGGCTGGTCGGCGGGGTGGTCGGACAGCGTGGATCCGGCGGCGACGACCGGGCGGCCGCGGGCGGCGGTGTAGCGCTCGATGAGCCGCCGGTCGGTGAGCACGGCGGTGCCGGTGACGGCGGCCCTGCCCGCGACGGCGGCGGTGAACGTCCGGTCGAACCCGTCGCCCTCCTCGTCGCCGGAGCCCAGGGACGGCGAGCACACCCAGCGGCGGTTGCCCTTCACGCACTCCCCCGCCGCTCCCGGCGCCCGGCTCATCACGTATGTCGCAGGCCCCCGGGAACCGGCGGGTGCGGGCATCGTGTACGTGCGGGCGGGCCGCACTCCGCCGATCGACAGCTCCGTGACGGCCGCATGCGCGAAGCCGGGCACGGCCGGCTCGGAGGCCAGCGCGAGGATCCGCAGCCGCAGCCAGCGGGTCGGGCCGGCGGGCGCGCGGAGCGGCTGCCCGGTCGCGATCTTCTGGACGTCCTGCCGCACCGAACCGTTCTCGGTCTCGACGGCGACGCGCGCGACTGCGGGGCCGAGGGACGCGTCCTGGAGGAACGTGGCGGTGAGGCTCTGGACCTCGCGGGGCTTGTCGAAGTCGACGCGGAGCCACTGCCCGACCGGTCCGTTCCAGCCGCCCGTCCGCCAGGCGGTGAACTGGTCGCCGTCGAGCGCGGCGAACGGGGTCGCCTCGGGCTTGCGCGCCTGCGGGACCGCGTCGTCGCCCGCCGCCGACGTGGACGCGGTGACGTCGCGGACGCCGCCGCCGTAGGTCGCGTGGGTCGTGTAGCGCTTCCAGCCCTCGTCCAGGACGTCGGCGGCCTCGCCCTTGCGGGCGGCGGGGAGCGTCGGGGACGTCTGGTGCAGCTCCCCGAAGTTGCGGCGCAGCAGGCGGGGCGAGTCGGTCACGACCGGGGCGCCGCCGAGGTCGGCCGCGTCGTCGTCGAGCAGGACGGGCCCGTCGGGGAGCGCGCCGCCGTCGGCCATGGCGAGCAGCGACTCCGGCCCTCCGTACACGCGGACGGGGCTCACGGCGTCGGCGAGGTTCGCGACGCCGGCGGCGCCGCCGACCTCGTAGACCTCCAGCGCCGGGTACTTCTGGTCGACAGCGCTCACCGCGTCGTCGGCGGCTCCCCCGACGGGCGCGCCGAACGCGGCGACCCTGCGCATCCCCGGCGAGTCGGCGAGCGCCTGGTGGAGGCGGGCGGGCCAGGCGCCGCGCAGCGTCTCGCGCCGCAGGTCGTTGCGCACCAGGACGTACCGGACGCCCATCCGGCCGAGGAAGGCGCTCAGGCCGGGCGACCCCTGCCCGGACCGGACCTGCTGGTCGATCGCGTCCAGCGCGCGCGTGTATCCGGGCGACCCGGCCGGGACGAGCTGCCGGACGCCCCAGCGCGCCGACAGCAGCGGCTGGACGATGTCGTCCATCGGGCGGCCCCACAGGTACTCGCCGAACGGCGCGCCCGGGACGGCCAGCACGCCCTGCCGCCCGGCCCGCGCGTTGATCCAGGTCGCCGCGTCCCGCCAGTAGCGGGGCACCTCGTTGAACTCGCCCGACCCGGTCAGGCCGTTCGAGGCGGCCGTGAGGCCGATGCCGCCGAGCGCGACGGCGGCGGCCACCGGCAGGCTGAGCAGCGAGGCGGGCCGGAGGCCGGAGGCGGGCCCCGCGGCAGGACCTGCCCCGGGGCCCGGGCTCCGCGCGCCGTCCGCCGGGTGCGCGCGGCGGGCCGCCGCGACGATCAGATGGGCGAGGCCGAGCGCGAGCGGCAGCCGGACGACCGCGTCGAACTTGTGGAGGTTGCGCATCGGGGCGAGCGGGCCGTCCAGCAGGTCGCGGAGCTGCCCGGCGAACGGGCTCGGCACGTCGCTGATGTGGCCCGTCGACAGGATCGCCAGTCCGGCGAGCAGCGTGAGCAGCAGGAACGTGCGCTCGGGCAGCAGCCGGCTCAGCAGCCCGGCGAGGCCGAGCGCGGCGGCGAGGCCCGTGCAGACGATCGCCACCGGGCCGAGCGACAGGCCGTGCCCGACCGGCGCCCAGACCTGCCCGTCCACGACCAGGTAGTTGACCCAGCGCTCCGCGCCGCGCAGCACGTTGACCAGGCCGGTCGGCCCCGCCGTCGTCTCGGCCTTCTCGGTGTAGGTCAGCCAGGAGAACCCGTACGTCCCGGTGAGCAGCAGCGGGACGAGCCACCAGGCCGTGGCCGCGCCCGCGCCCAGCGACCACCACGCGAGCATCCGCGCCCGGAACGAGCCGCGCGGCCGCGTCACCACGTACACGACCGGGACGACCAGCACGGCGACGGTCGCGGTCGCGTTGATGCCGCCGCAGCAGGCGATCGCGAGCCCCGACGCGGCCGCGGCCCTGAGCCGCCCGGTCTCCCCGGTCGCCGCGCCGATCAGCGGCAGGACGATCCAGGGCAGCATCGCGACCGGCAGGTACTCCGAGGAGATCTGCCCGAGCGTGGCGAGGCCGTTGGGGGCCAGCGCGTAGGCCATCGCCGCGAACAGGCGGGCGCCCTGCCCGGGCCCGCCCGCGGTGGAGGGGCCGCCGACACCGCCGGCGCCGCCGATGCCGAACCGCCCCGCGAGCCGCCAGGTGCCGAGGAACGCCAGGCACATCAGCAGCGCCAGCCAGAACCGCTGGGTGATCCAGGCGGGCATCCCGGCCACGTCGCCGAGCGCGAAGAACGGCCCCATCGGGAACAGGTAGCCGACGGCCTGGTTCTGCAGCTGGCCGAACTGCTCCGGATCCCACAGGTGCAGGGCGCGGCCGAGGAACCCGAGCGGGTTCACCGCCATGTCGATCTTGGTGTCGGCGAGGATCGCGCCGGGCCTGGTGCCGAACGCGAGCGCGGTCAGCGCGAGGCAGCACGCGAGGACGCGCAGCCGCTCCCGCACGCGGCCCGCGATGTCCGGGCCGTCCGGCGCGGGTCGGCGGGACGCGCCGGCGCGGGGCGGATTCGCCTCTCCCACGGCCATGCTCGCCCTCTGCCCCTCTCCTGTGGTCCCCGGGGCCCTGCTCCCCGGGTGCTGCCCCGGACGTCAGCCAGGGTGTTCGTCACCGTACCTTCGGTCGCCCCGCGCGCCGCCCGGATCGCCCCGGACCGCGGAGTCGATGAGGCCCCGCATCCGGGCGGCGGTGTGCGCCCAGTCGAACTCTGCCGCCCACCTCTGACATTCCGTGGCGACCCGATCGCGCTCCGTGCGACCGGCCAGGTCCTTGAGGGCGCGCCGGACGACGTCGGCCTGGTCGTCGCCCGCTCGGACGAGCCATCCGGTGGCCCCGTCGCGGACGGCGTCGCGCAGGCCGTCCACGTCGTGCGCGACGGTCGGGACGCCGAGGGCCGCGGCCTCGATGACGCTGAGTCCCCAGCCCTCGCCCTGGGAAGTGCTGAGGTGCAGGTCGGCGCGGGCGACCAGGGCCGCCTTCACGTTCTCGGGGACGTAGCCGTGGGCGACGACGATCTTCTCCAGGCCGCGGTCTTCGATCCCGGCGGCGAGCGTGCCCGCTTCGGGGCCGTCCCCGACGATGTGGAGCTTCAGCCCTGGATGGGTCTCGGCGAGGTCCGCGGCGAGGTCGAGGAGCAGGGGGAGGCGCTTGTGCGGGACGAGCCGGGTCACGCAGACGAGGTCAGGGTCCCCGGCGGGCTCCGTGACCACGCCGTCGGGTTCGGCGACCACCGTTCCGTTGTGGACGACGTGGGTCGGCCCCGTCCAGCCCAGTCGCTCCCTGACGGCGCGCTGCGTGGATGGCGAGACGACCACGAACGCATGCCGCCGGTACGTCCAGCGGCTCACCGGGCTCTCCAGGACCTGGCCGATCCAAGCGAGCCATCTGGGGAAGTACAAGCCGAACTGGGCGTCGTGCACATGGTGGATGACGCAGAACACCGGTACGCGCCGTGGCAGAACCCACGGCGTGAAGAACGGGATGCCGTTCTGGCAGTCGATGACCGCGTCGAAGCGTCCCCGCCCCAGGCGGAACCCCAGCATCCACAGCAGCACGAGGGGGTAGACGGTGAAACGGCCGCCGAGACGCACGAACTCCACGTCCTCGGCCCGTTCCCTGCGCTTCTGCCCCGGCGCCCTGCTCGTCACGTAGTGGACGCGGGCTCCTTCACCGGCGAGCCTGCGCGCCAGTTCCCAGGCGTAGCGCTCGGCGCCGCCGGCGGCGGGATGCCAGGGATCCCGCCAGTTGACGACCGCCAGCCGCAGTTTCTCGCTCATCCCGTCTTCGCGCGCGACGTGGAGGCGTTCTCCGGCAGGGCGACCGGCTTCGACAGGGCGACCGGGTTCGACAGGGCGACCGGGTTCGACAGGGTGGTCGAGTTCGCCAGGGTCAGGGACTCCGCCAGGGCGACCGGCACCGGGACCGGCTCCCCCAGGGCCGCCCGGAGCGGGACGATCGGGATGTTCGACACCATCGGCACGAAGGGCAGCCGGAATCCGGCGCGCGCCCGGATCCGGACCAGGTCGAGCAGGCATTGCAGCGAGTGCCGCCGGACCGAGAACGTCGACCCCGGACGGTCGCGCCAGATCACCGGAATGTCCGTGACCGACGCCCCCCGCCGCACGCAGTGGGCGAGGAGCTCGACGTCGAACGAGAAGCCGACCGTGCGCAGGTCCGCCGCCGCGGCCCGCCCCAGCGGGCCGTAGAAGAACTTGAACCCGCACTGGGTGTCGGGGATGCCGCCCACGAGGTCGCGGACGATCCGGTTGAACGTGATGGCGCCGAGGCGCCTGACGGGCAGCGCGTACCCCTGGACGACCGACCGACCGTGGCGCCTTGACCCGACCACGACCGGGCGGCCCTCGCGCAGCAGGACGATGGCTTCGTCCAGCGCGGCGAGGTCTGTTGCCATATCGGCGTCCATGAACCCCACGTAGGGGGCCCGTGTCTCGAGCAGTCCGGCCCGGACCGCCGCTCCCTTTCCCCGGCGTTCGCAGCGCACCAGCCGGACGGGGACCGGCCCCTCCCAGGCCTCGACGATCCCGGCCGTCCCGTCGGTGCTGGCGTTGTCGACGACGATGACCGCCGCCCGCACCGGCAGCGCGGCGAGCTTGGCGCACAGCAGATCCAGCCCCGCCGGAAGCCGGTCGGCCTCGTTGTGGGCGGGGACGACGATCTCCAGGAGCGCCGGCCGGTCACGCCAGGTCCCCATCAGGGCCTACACGTCACCGGGAGCCGTAGTTGTACAGCGGCTTGATGACGGGGTCCTTCTGGGAGGCGTTCGCGAGCTGGACGGCGCCGAACGACGCTCCGGCGGCCAGCAGGACGCCGACGATTGCGGCGATGGCGATGCGCATCAGGGGGTCCTTCGTCGGGGGTCGGATCTGCGGCGCGTGATACCGCCGAGTAACGGGAAGCTCAGAGTAGTCCCTGAGGGCAGGATTGACCAGAAAACGGCCAGACTCGTCACCGCCCACGCGGCCGCCGCGGGCGCGGCCGGGACCGCGTCCCGGACTCCCCCACCGGCCCCTTCGATCCGGTAGACGACCAGGTCAGGGCCGCGCAGGACCTCGGTGGCGGCGCCGGAGGGACGGTTGGCGCCCGGCTCCGCGTCCACGACGACGTACCGTACGCCCTCGTCACGCAGTGTCGCCGCGGGCGGTGTTCCGGTCCGCGCGGCGGGCGCGAGCCTGATCGCCCTGGGGTCCTCGGGCGCGACGGTCGTCCCGCCCACGGTGACGGCGTCGTCCACGATGACGCGGCGGTGCAGGTAGCGGGGCAACGGGTCGAGTACCCGGCGGCCGTGGTTCCACGGGTAGCTCCGGTAGGACGCCCACGGCAGGACCAGCACGTCCCCGGACGCCGGGTCGCCGTCGATGATCTGCCGTGCGCGGGCCCAGTCGCCGGGGTATCGGACGGACCGCAAGTCCCCCGCCGCGCCCCACGCCAGTGTCGGCAGCAGGAGCACCGGAACGGCCGCCGCGCCGGCGGCCACTCCCGGCCACCTGGCCTCGGCCGCCCGGTCGGCGGCCGCACCGAGCCCCACGGCGACCACGACGGCGAGCGGGGCCGCGTACTGCTGCCCGTCGCGGAGGACGGCGAACCCCGGCCAGAGGTCGATGAGGACTTGGAGGACCGGGGCCGCCACCGCGCCGAGAGCCGCCACGGCGAACCCGATCGCCGCCGCCACGGCCGCGCCCCTCCACCAGACGGGCTCGCGGCACCATCGCCAGTAGGCGGCCAGCGCGATGAGCACCACGAGCAGCCAGAGCGTCGCGGTGACCGGCGCCCCGTAGCCGCGCGGCACCGTCTCGCCGTTCCAGACCCCGCCGAGCAGGAGCAGGCTCCCGAGCGTCCCGAACGGTGTGTCCGCCCTGGCCGCGAACAGGTCGACGGCCGTCCCGTCCCCTGGCACACCGGCCGGACGCAGCGCTCCCGGTATCAGCCACGGCAGGCTCAGCACGCCCGCGGCGGCCACGACCCGCAGGCCGGCGCGGAGGCGCTGGACCCTTGCCGAGCTCACGAGGGCGACGGCCAGGGCCGTCAGGGCCGAGACCGTCAAGGCCGCGAAACCGCCGATCGCGGCGGGGAGCAGGGTCCGGACGAGGCGGCGGCCGCCGCCGGGCTCCTCCGTCCGCGCGGCCGCCGCGACCACCCAGGGCAGGGCCGCGTAGCCGAGGAGGAGCGCCCACTGCCCCAGCAGCAGCCGCTCGGCGACGAACGGGTTCCAGGCGTAGCAGACGCCGGCGGCCAGGCGCGGCGGCAGCCGGGGCGACGGGACCAGCGAGGCCGCCGACGTGCACGCCGTCACGAAGACCGCGAGCAGGACGAGCTTCTGCAGCGCGTCCGCCGGGAACACGGTGGAGAGCGCGGTGACGAACGCGTCGCTCGGCACGTGCCGGGGCACGACCCCGGTCAGCCCGAACGTCATGCGGGTGAACGCCGGATCGGGCACGAACACCATGTCGTAGGACAGCACGAAGCCGGGCGCGAGCCCCGGCCCCAGTGCCGCGAGCCCGAGCCCGAGGCCGGTGAGGGCGGCCACCAGGTGCCGCGTCCGGTCGGTCAAGCAGTCCGCTCCCGCATGTGAGCCTGGACGCTACCCGACCGGCTCGGGGTCCCGGGGCAGGCCGAGGATCCGCTCGCCGATCACGTTCAGGTTGACCTCGGTGGTGCCGCCGCCGATCGTCATCGCCCGGGACGCGAGCAGGTAGCGGGTCCAGCGGGCGCGCAGGGGGTCGCGCCGCCCGCCGGTCAGGGCGCCCTCCTCGCCGAGCAGCGTGAACCCGAACTCGGTGACCTGCTGGCCGTGCTCCATCGCCACCAGCTTGCGGACGTTCGCCGTCGCCCCCGGGTCCGTGCCCGACAGCCGCTTGAGCGTGGCGCGCAGCCCGAGCAGGTTGAACGCGTGCTCGTCGCAGGCCAGCCGGCCGACGGCGGCGCGGACGAGCGGGTCGCCGTCCAGGCCGAGCTCGGCCGCGAGGGCGAGCAGCCTGGGCAGGTCGCCGCCGAGCTGGAAGCTGCTCGTCAGGCCGACCCGCTCGTTCGCCAGCGTCGTGCGGGCGACGCGCCAGCCCTCGTTGACCGGCCCCACCACGAGGTCGTCCGGCACGAACACGCCGTCCAGGAACACCTCGTTGAACACGGCGTCGCCGGTGCACTCGCGCAGCGGGCGGACCTCGATGCCGGGCGAGGACATGTCGACGAGGAAGTAGGTGATCCCGTCGTGCTTGGGACGGTCCGGATCGGTGCGGGCGACGCAGATCCCCCACTGCGCCTCGCGGGCCAGCGACGTCCAGATCTTCTGCCCGGTGATCTTCCAGCCGCCCTCGACGCGCTCGGCGCGCGTCCGCAGCCCGGCGAGGTCGGAGCCCGCGCCCGGCTCGGAGAACAGCTGGCACCAGATGATCTCGCCGCGCAGCGTCGGCGGCAGGAACCGCTCCTGCTGCTCGGGCGTGCCGTACTGGACCAGCGACGGGACGACCCACGCCGCGATCATCAGCGGCACCGGGCGCACCTTCGCCGCCTTGAGCTCCTGCTGGATCACGATCTGTTCGAGCGGCCCGGCGCCGCGACCCCACGGCGTCGGCAGGTGCGGCGTCACCCAGCCGCCCTCCGCCATCGCGGCGCGCTGTTCGAGCGGCTCCATCGCGGCCAGCTCGGCGACGCGGGCCCGGATCTCCTCGCGGACCGGCGCCGCGTCCTCGGCCAGCTCGATGCTCATCGGACGCCGGACGCCCTTGACCGCCAGCGCGGCGAGGGTCGCCTGGTGCTTGCTCGTCCGTCCTAGGAGCGCGCGGAGGGTCAGGGCCCGCCGGTAGAGGAGGTGGGCATCGTGCTCATAGGTGTAGCCGATGCCTCCATGAACCTGGATGTTGCCTTCGGCGCAGGTCACGGCGGCGTCCGCTGCTAGGGCGGCGGCTACTGCGATGGCGTAGTCGCGCTGTTCTTCTGGCTCGTCCAGAGCGCGCGCGGCGTCCCAAACGGCTGCCCTGGCGCGCTCCACGGCGATGAGCATGCGCGCGCACTTGTGCTTGACGCCCTGGAACTGGCCGATCGGACGGCCGAACTGCTCACGCAGCTTCGCGTACGCGACGGCGTCGTCCAGGGCCCGGCCCGCGACCCCGCATGCCTCGGCCCCAAGAAGGACGACGGCGAGGGCATGCACGTTCACGCCGCTCATGACACTCTCGTCCGGTAGAGACACGTCCGTGACCGTGACCGATCCGACCGGGCGGGTGATGTCGAGGGACTCCAGCGGCTCGACGGTGACGTCGTCCCGCCGCAGGACGACCCAGCGGTCACCGGCCGGGAGCACGAAGAGGTCGGCCAGGGGCGCGCCCAGCACCGGCTGCACCGTCCCGGAGACGGTGGAGCCGTCGATGTCGAGGCCGCCCGAAAGCCCGACCGCCGCCTTCCGGTCCCCCGTGACGAGCCCGCACGCCTCGGCCCCGGCCGCGTGCATGATCGCCGACGCCAGCACGGTGGGGGTGTAGAGGCCGGGGGCGAGCGCCCGGCCCAGCTCCTCCAGCACGACGGCCTGCTCCAGGATCCCGAATCCGTCGCCGCCGGCGTCCTCGGGCAGGTGCAGTCCGAGGAGGCCCTGCTCGGCGAGCGCGGGCCAGAACCCCGCGTCCGCGTCCCGGACGGCCTGCCGCGTGACGGCACGCTCGGTGAAGCCGCGCACCGACGCCGCGAGCGCCTCGTGTTCCTCGGTCAGCCCGATGCCCATGACCACACCTTTCTCGGAGGTGGCCACAGCCTATTAGAACGGCATTCGGTTGTCAGGAACGGGCCCGGGCCGAGAGGGCCGGGTCAGGCGGCGATCTTGAGCTGGCCGAGGAACTCGTTGATGTCGGGCCACCGCTGGCGGTGCGTGTTCGGCATCGACGCGAACACGACCGCGGGCGACTTGCGGCCGGTGTCGACCACCGCCATGGCGACGATCTCGCCGGTCGCGCGCACCCCGGCCCGCTTGTAGGTGAGGTAGGAGGCGACCAGCCAGCCCTTGTGCCCGTCGATGTTCAGGGCCTGCGACGCCAGGGGCGCCGACTTGTGCGGGAACGCGTAGTACTGCGCCTCGTAACCCTTGGCGGCCAGCCCGGCCACGTTCTTCACGCTGTCGGGCCCCTGGTAGGCGCTCTGCAGGGTGGGGATCAGCGTGCCGGTGAGGAACTGCCCGTACCAGAGCCGTTCCGCCTGCCGCTCCGTCACCAGGACCTGCTGCCCCGACCAGCCCGGCGTGCCCAGCTTGTTCTTCTTGGTGGGCACCTGCCAGGGGGCCGCGAGCCGCGGATACGACAGCCCGGAGTGGACGTCGTTGACCCGCCCGAGCATCCGGCTCGGCTTGCCGCGGAACGTCGCGAGCGGCTTGTCCGGCGGCATCTCCACCTGCGCCGCCTCGGACTGCTCCGCCGCGGCCCGCCGGTCGGCGTTGCCGGACGTCTCGGACGTGTCGGCCGGCTCGTCGTCGCCGTTCTTCATGAAGTACACGCCGCCGGCCGCGAGCAGCGCGACCACCAGCAGTCCGATCCCGCCGAACAGCACGAGCCGGGAGCGGCCGCCGCCCTCGTCGAGGGCGTCGCGCCGCGGCTTCGGCGAGCCGCCGAGCTTGGCGTCGGCCGCGCTCTCGTCCGCCATCCAGTCGGGCATCTGCCAGTTGCCGCTGCTCGGCTTGCCGGGCTTCGCCGGCTGCCCGGACCCGGTCGGGACGGCCGGCACGTACCGGTCGTCGCCCTCGCCGTCGTCACCGGCGCCCTCGTCGAAGAGCGAGCCCTCCCACTGGGGCGCCTCCTCGGTCACGGGGGCGACCTTCACGTCCTCGGCGGCGGCCTCGTCGCCGGGCGCCGCCTGCTCGGCGGGCGCGGCCTCCTCGGCCGGCGCGGCCTCCTCGGCCGGCGCGGCCTCCTCGCCCAGCGCCTCCGGCCGTCCGGTCTCGACCTTGCCCCAGACGTCGTGCGTCCCGGCGCCCTCGCCGGGCGCGGAGAACTCGGTGCGCCCCGTCGGCGGGGGCACCGGCACCTCCGGCACCTTCGGCTCGGAGAAGGCCGCCTGCGGCCCCGTCGCGCCGTCCGCGCCGTCCCGCGGCTCGCCCTCGCTCATTTCGGTCCAGCGCACGTTGCGCTCCCCCTGATCGGACATGCGGCACACGTTACGCGAAGATCACCCATGGCGTTCCGGCCGGTAATCACGCTCAGGACACATCTTCTTATCGCCTCAGTGTTGGTTTCCCGCCGCCTCGGTACGGGCCTTTCGGACGCAGGGCCATTCGCGGCGAGGACGGCGGGGGCCTCAGTGCGCGCTGGTCAGGGACGCCTCGGCCGGCGGCTCGCCGGCGAGGCGCTCCCGGGCCAGCAGCGTCGCGCCCGCCACCGCGCCCGGCATCGCCAGCACCGCGCCCAGCGGAATGAGAAACACCACAAAGGTCGCCGCGCCGAACCCGACGACGAGCAGGCGGTCCGCCTTCAGCCGCGCGAACCGCTCCCGGCGCCGCAGCCCGCGCCGCTCCAGCGCGATCGACGTGAGCTCGCCCGCGAGGAAGTAGCCCGACACCAGCGCCGCGACCACCGGCACGACCGTCTGCCCCACCACCGGCAGGAACCCGCAGGCGAAGAACACGACCGCGAACACCAGCGCCACGGCGCCGAGGATCAGCGTGTCCTTGACCGCCCGCCCGATCTGGACCAGCAGCGGGACGTCCGGCTCCGGCGGCGCGCCGCCCTGCGACTCCTCCACCCGGACCGCGATGGCCTCGTAGAACGGGTCGCCCACCAGCAGCGTCACCGCCGTGAACGTGATGACGGCGAGGAACAGCGCCGACCCGTACAGGGCGAGCCCGGCGACGACCCGCGCCGACGTCCGCGCCGCGTCCGGCCAGCCGTCGGCGAACCCCGTCACCCATCCGGCCAGGTCGTCGAGCCGGTACGCCAGGAAGACCAGCGCCGCGACGTACACCGCCAGGACGATCAGCGCGGGGATCAGCCCGAACAGCCACTGGGCCGGGTGCCGCGCCGCCCATCCGATGCCGCGCAGCAGGTACCCCACGCCGTTGAAGAGGTCCTTGAACGCGGACGGGCGCGGCCCCTGCCGGGGCTCGGGCGAGCGCGGGTCCGGCTGCGGGCCTCCCGGCCGCGCGGCTCCGGGCTGCGGGGCCGGCGGCCGGCCGGGCTGCTGCGGCGGGACCGGCCGCGGTGGCGGGGTCGGCCGGGCTGGAGGGGGCGGCTGGGGACCGTTCCATGCGCCGGGCCGGTCCGGCGGTCCGTGCGGTTGGCTCACGCAGCCTGACCCTATAGGGCTGGCAGCCCCACAAGGCGGGCCGAACGGTCCCAAACCGCACGTCTGAGTTGCGGATCCTTCAACGCCCCCACCGTCGGCAGCATCCCGGCGCCCGGCGTCGAGCTGTAGTAGCCGCCGCTGCGGCCCTCGAACTCCTCGTCCAGCGCGAGCCGCAGCGCCATCCGGGCCCCCTGCTCCGGCGTCCGCAGCACCGGAGTGCGCGAGAACAGGCCCATGACGCGCTCGGTCCCGCGGACGTCCCTGCCCAGGCTCGTCGCGGTGAGCCCCGGGCAGACCGCGTTCGCCGTGACGCCGCTGCCCTCCATCCGCCTGGCCAGCTCCTGCGCGAACATGATGTTGAGGAGCTTGGACCGGCCGTACACCCGCAGCGCCCCGGCCGGGCCGTACGACCGGGGCTCGGCCATCCGCTCGACGTCGAGCCGGTCCGCGAACCGGTGCGCCTCGGACGCCACGACGACCACCCGCGACGGCGCGCCCTTCTCCAGCAGCCCCAGCAGCAGGTTCGTCAGCAGGAAGGGCCCCAGATGGTTGGTCGCGACCACGCGGTCGTACCCGTCCGCGCTGACCTTGGCCCGCAGCAGGTACACGCCCGCGTTGTCGACCAGGACGTGCAGCCGGTCGAACCGCTCCTCCAGCGACGCCGCGACCCGCCGGACGTCCATCTGCACCGACAGGTCCCCCAGGAACGTCTCGATCCGCGCGTCCGGGACGTCCTTCGTCAGCTCCTCCACCGCCGCGGCGGCGCGCAGCTCGTTCCGGCAGACGATCCCCACCAGGAGCCCCGCCCGCGCCAGGCCCCGCGCGATCTCCTTCCCGATCCCGGACGTCCCGCCGGTGACAATCGCGATCTTGCGCTCCATCCCTCCACCGAACCACCCGCCGCAACCCCCGGCAAACGGCACGGCGCTTCCGGACGGTAACGGCGCGGCGTCCCGGATATAACGGCACGGCGTCCCGGATATAACGGCACGGCGTCCCGGAGATACGGCGCCGCTCAGCCGCCCCCCGCGACCGCCCGCCGGGCCTTCACCCAGAGCTTGTACAGGAGCCGCTGCCACTCCGGCTGCAGCAGGTGCACCAGGAGGTCCTCCTTGGTGGTCCGGCGCGCCCGCCGGGTGCCCGCCCAGGTGCGGACGAGGTCCGTGAGGAGGGTCCGCCGCGCCGGGTCGCCGCCCGCCACCATGGCGAACAGGGAGACGATCCCCGGCCGCAGGGCGGGACGCGCCGCCGCCGTCTCCAGCCACAGCATGGCCACCTCGGGAAAGCGGCCGAACCCGGCCCCGGTCCTCAGCTCGGCGGCCATGGCGACCGACCACGGCGGCACGCACGCCTGGGCCGGAACGGCCGCCGACGCCGTCAGCACGGCGGCGAGGCCGGCGGTGTCGCGTTCGGCCGCCAGATCCAGGAACAGCGCCGTCGCCAGTTGCGCGCGGACCTCGGCCTCCCGGGGCGGGCTGCCGTCGGCGTTGCGCGCCCAGGCGAGCGTCAGGTCGAGCATCGCGCGTCGGTCGTGCGCCGCCAGTTCGCGCGCGGCGCCCAGCGCCGCCGCCCGGAGCCGCTCGCCCCCCTGGCGCGCCAGACGGTCGACGGCGCCCAGCGTGATGTTCCACAGCCACGTGTCGCGCGCCGGCGCGTCCGGCAGGAGGTCGAGCAGGACCCGCAGGCCCGTCCGGGCGCGCCGCTCGGCGTCGGCCTCCACCCTCAGCGGCACCGACGACCCGCACCACGCGGCGGCCGCGCGGACGACCTCCCGCCGGTTCGCCTCCGCGAGGGTCCGCACCACGTCCAGTACCTCGTCCCGCACCTGCTCGTTGCCGTAGGTCGCGAGATGCTTCAGGCGGGTCAGGGCGACCGTCGCGTAGGACTCGCCGACCACCTGGCACACGCGCGCCACCGTCAGCTTCAACGTCTGCGGGGCGTTCCGGTTGTTGGCCCATTCGTAGAGGCCCCTGCGCACCCGGCCCCCGACCAGCGGGTCCAGGCAGGTCCGCGCCAGCGCGACGTAGGCGAGGTCGGCCTTCCCGTCGGAGGCCCAGCCCCCGGCCACCTGGACGATCTTCGCCGCCGCCCCGCTCTCGGCGGCGAGGTCGGCGAACACCTCGACGAGCTTCTGGCGGCGTCCCGGGTCGAGCGCCAGCACGGTGTCGCTCGGCAGGGCCGACAGCCACTCCAGCAGGTCCATCCGCACCAGCGGGTAGTCGTCGCAGACGTGCCGCAGGACCGAGGAGGCGTAGCCGTGCCGGCGGAACACGATCCGGTCGTCCGCGCGGTCGGCGCCGAGCAGCTCGCTCAGCCCGGTGGAGGGGCACCAGGCGAGCCCGCCGCCCTCGACGTTGATCTCGAGGTGCCGCGCCAGCGACATCGCGGCGCCGTACACGCTGGTCTCGTCGGCCGGGCCGATCGCCGCGGCCGCGATCAGCAGGGTCTGGTCCCGCAGCCCGGGGTGCTCGGCGAACCAGCCGCACAGCTGGTCCTTCCAGCCCCGGTAGGCCCGCTCGACCTCCCCCTCCTCGCCGATCTCGATGACGAGGTCGGCGAGCCGGCGCGCGTCCCCCGGTAAGGCGCCCCGCAGCAGTTCGGCGGTGCGCGACCAGGCGGGCCAGCGCGTCCCGCCGAGGCCCGCCCGGTGCAGCCGGCTCCGGTAGACGAGGTCCGCGGGCGGCGGCTCCACCTGGACGATCGGCAGGAAGCCGGCGAACCGGCGCAGCTCGGTCTCGTTCCCGACGACGAGCAGGAAGCCCCCGGCCCTCTCGATCCTCTCCTTGCAGGACCACAGCCGCTTCTCGTCGTCGTCGGTCCCGCGCACCAAGTACCCGAGCTGCGCGCTCGGGCCCTCCTCCACGTCGTCCTCCTCGGGAGAGAACAGGTGGACGGGCATCCCCGGACGGAGCTCCCGCAGCGCGGCGATCGCCGTGGTCGACACCCCGGCTCCCGGGGGGCCGGCCAGCCCGATCGCATGGTGACGCCCGAGGACGGTCACGATCTGGTCGTGGTTGCGGGCGCGCACGTACCCGGCGACGCGCTCGTCCACGTCGGCCTCCCCCAGCATCATCGACCGGCGCTTGTGCACCTCGACGAGCTGCTGGACGATCAGGTCGCGGGACACCGTGTTGCCGATCACGTTCTGGGCCCCGTCGCCGCTGATCGTGAAGTCCTCCATCGACGTCATCGGCGCTCCTGCCGGAAGTCGCCGCCGACGGTGTTCCCGATCGCGTTCTGGGCGCCGTCCCCGTTGATCGTGACGCCGTTGACGGACGTCCCGCCGGACGGGGCCGGGGGCGCGGAGGGGGCGGCCTCCTGCGGCGGTCGCTCGCGCCGGTCGGGCCGCCGCCCCTCGGACGGGACGGGCACGTAGAGGTAGGCGGGCCGGTCGAACTGCTTCACCTGGACCCTGACCTCGGTGAACTGGCTCTCGCGCAGGCCGCTCCGCCCGCCCGCGACGTAGGGGGTGAACAGCTCCGCCGAGAGCAGGAAGGCCGCGAAGGTCACCTCGGGGTCGCTGTCGTCGAGCGCGGCCCGCAGCGGCTTCCCGTCCAGCAGGCGGCAGGCGTCGATGACGGCGGTGGAGATGCCGGGCGCGTCGGGGCGCTCGTCGTCCACGAGCCCGACGTGCAGGGCGGCGCGCAGGCGGAGCCGCATCCCCCGCGCGCGCAGCCTCGGGGCGCACTCGGCCAGGGCGTCCTGGAGGCGCCGGGGGAACGGATCGATGAGCGCGGGCACCGCCTCGTGCGGCAGGACGGCGAGGATCCCGTCCCCCGTGCTCTCCATGAACCGGACGTCGTCCCATGCCTGGCCGAGCCCGCTCTCGGCGCAGGCCGCGGCCAGCACGCGCCGGATCTCCAGGTGGACGTCCGGCAGGTCGGCGTCGCGATGCGCGCTGAACTTCTCGGCGTCCACGACGAGAACAGCACGGTATTGCTCCATAGGGCCCCCTCCACTCATGCGGACGGCAACCACTGTGGAGCCGAAGCGCCGGAAGAACTGTCGGAATTCAGACAGAACCGCGGCCCGATGCGGCCAGCTCGCGGAGGCGGGGCAGATCGGTGATGACGGTGCGGCCGCGCTCGGTGGAGACGACGCCGAGGTCGCGCAGCCGCGCCAGCTCGGCCGCGACGACGCTGCGGGAGAGTCCGACCGCCTGGCCGATCTCCAGTTGGCCGAGCCCCACACCGGGCGGCCCGTCCCCGGCCGGCACGGCGAGGCGCAGGAGGGCCCGCATGACACGGGGACCGGCGGACAGGGCCGCCGTCTCCGCGCGCCAAGCCTCCCCCTCGCGCAGGCGCCGCATCGCACGCCGCAGCATCTCCTCCTCCGCCCCGGCCGAGCGCAGCAGGGAACGGAAGCGGTCCGCGGGCAGGACGCGCGTGACGCACGGATCCATCGCGACGGCCGTCGCGGAGCGGTCGTCGCCGCCGAGCACGGCGATCTCCCCGAGGATCTCGCCCGGCCCCCGGACGGCGAGCAGGAGCACCTCGCCGTCCGGAAGGGTCAGCAGCGCCTTGATCCGGCCCCGCGTCAGGAGCAGGACGTGCGTCGCGGGGTCGCCCTGGCGGAGCAGGACGTCGCCCGCGGCGAACCGCCGCTCCGCGCCGGCCGCGACGAGCGACTCCCAGATGCCCACCGTCCCATGATGCTCCCCGCCGGCGCCCCTGGCACCGAAGTGGAACACGTTCTAGTATTTCGGCCATGAGGTTCACCTACGCCGAGGCCATGACCGATCCGTCGTACTACCTGCCGCTGGCCAGGGCCGCCGAGGCGGCCGGGTACACGAGCATGTCGGTCGCCGACTCGCTGGTGTATCCGAAGGAGTCGGACTCGGTGTACCCGTACACCCCCGACGGCGACCGGGGGTTCCTGGAGGACAAGCCGTTCATCGAGACGTTCACGCTGATCGCGGCCATGGGGGCGGTGACCGAACGGCTGAGGTTCACGCCGTTCGTCCTCAAGCTGCCGGTACGTCCGCCCGTGCTGGTGGCGAAGCAGGCGACCTCGGTCGCGTGCCTGACCGGCGGGCGGCTCGGCCTCGGCGTCGGGCTCAGCCCGTGGCGGGAGGACTTCGAGGTCATGGGCGTCCCGTGGGAGCGGCGGGGCAGGCGCATGGACGAGGCCATCGACATCGTGCGGGGGCTGAGCGGCGGCGAGTACTTCGAGTACCACGGCGAGCACTTCGACGTCCCGGCGCTCAAGATCTGCCCGGCGCAGCCGTTCCCCATCCTGGTCGGCGGGCACAGCGAGGCCGCGCTGCGCCGCGCCGTGGTGCGCGGGGACGGCTGGATGCACGCCGGCGGCGACGACCTCGACGACCTGCTCGCCAGGCTGGGCCGCATCCGCGAGGCGGAGGGCAAGGCCGGCGACCCCTTCGAGGTGCACGTCATCTCGATGGACGCCTACACGCCCGACGGGGTGAAGCGGCTGGAGGACAAGGGCGTCACCGACGTGATCGTCGGCTTCCGGATGCCCTACGCCAAGGGCCCCGACACCGAGCCGCTGGACAAGAAGATCGAGCACCTCGAACGGTTCGCCGAGGCCGTCATCGCGAAGACGGCCTCCTGACCCCGAAACGAGAACACGTTACAGTGGACACCATCAGCTGGGACGCCCCCGACGCGGACCACCCGGCCCGCCGCGCCGCCCGCGCCTCCATGACCGCCGTCGCCGAGGGCCGCAAGGCCGACTGGCTGGCCCTCTTCGCCCCGGACGCCCTCATCGAGGACCCGGTCGGCCCGTCCTTCCTCGACCCGGCGGGCGCCGGCCACCGGGGCCCGGACGGCATCGACAACTTCTGGAACTCCTTCATCTCCACGATCGCCGGCTTCCGCTTCCGCGTCGCCGACTCGTTCGCCAACGGCCCCTGCTGCGCCAACGTCGCGACGATCACGACCACGACGCCGGACGGCGCCACGATGACCATCGACTGCGTCCTCGTCTACACGGTGGACGACGCGGGCAAGATCACCTCCCTGCGCGCCCACTGGGAGCCCGACCGCGCCATGGCCACCCTCACCACCTCCTGACATGCGATGACGCCGGGCCGGCGCGCGGGCCCGGCCGCTTGACAGGCCGTACTGTCCCCCGATACAAAACCAACTGGTTATAGAACCGGAAGGTTTGATCAGTGGACACCAGCACCCTGGACGCGACGTTCGCCGCGCTCGCCGACCCGACGAGGCGGGCCATCCTGGCCCGGCTGACCCGGGGCGAGGCGTCGGTGGGCGAGCTGGCCGCGCCGTTCGACATGAGCCAGCCCGCCGTGTCCAAGCACCTGCGCGTGCTGGAACGCGCCGGCCTCGTCTCGCGCGGCCGGGACGCGCAGCGGCGGCCGTGCCGGCTCGAGGCCCGCCCGCTCCGGGACGCCCTGGCCTGGCTCGCGGACTTCCGCGAGTACTGGGAGGAGAGCTACCAGCGGCTCGACGACCTGCTCGCAAGGCTCGGGGAGCAAGACGAGCAGGACGACCCGTGACGACCTGGCCGCCTCGCGGCGCGGGCCTCGTCGTCAGCGCGCCGTCCGACACCGAGATCCTTCTCAGCCGGACGTTCGACGCGCCCCGGCACCGGGTGTTCGACGCGTTCACGCGGCCCGACCTGCTGAAGCAGTGGCACGGCGCCCGCGGCTGGCGGCTCGTCGTCTGCGAGGTCGACCTGCGTCCCGGCGGCGCCTGGCGCTTCGTCTCCCACGGTCCAGGCGGCGCCGAGATGGGCTACGGCGGCGTCTTCTTCGAGGTGGACGCACCGGCGAGGCTGGTGCAGAGCGAAATCCACGACGGCTGGGAGGCCGGCGAGGCCCTGGTCACCACCGCCTTCGACGAGCGGGACGACCGCACCGCCGTGAACATCACCGTCCGGTACCCCACGCGCGAGACACGCGACAGTGTGCTCCGCGGCCCCATGCGACGCGGCGCGGGCGAGTCCTACGACCGGCTCGACGCCCTGCTATCGAAAGGACGCCACCCATGACCGAGTCCCAGCCCGCCGGCAACCCGGTGCTGCCCGTACGCCCGGGGATGCTCCTGCTCGAACTCGTCCCAGTGCCCGTCAGGGACATAGACCGCGCCAAGGACTTCTACACCGGCCTCGGCTTCAACGCCGACGTCGACGTGCGGCCCTCGGACGGCGTCCGTTACGTCCAGCTCACCCCACCCGGCTCGGCCTGCTCGATCGCACTTACGGAGGGCCTGCCCGGCATGGACATGCCGGTCGGTTCGCAGCGCGGGCTGCACCTGGTCGTCAGCGACATCGAGCAGGCCAGGTCCGACTTCATCGAGCGCGGCGCGGACGTCGCCCCCGTCGAGGACATGGGCGGCGTCTTCTACGCCTACTTCGCCGACCCGGACGGCAACACCTGGACCCTCCAGCACATGCCCTGGCGCGACTGAGCGGAACGTCCCGACCGGACCGGTCCTTCGAGGGCGCCGAACGGCGGGCCGGCGGAAGGCGCCTCCCGTGAGAAGATCCACCGCAGTTCGTACCGGTTCTGACCGTGGAGGCGATGATGTACGCGGTGCCCCTTGGCGATGGCGCGGAGTTGCGGCCGCTCGAACCATGGCAGGCCGGAGAGTTCCTGGACCACATCGACCGGGGACGGGAGTTCATCGGCCGGCACGTCGGGCTCCCGGACCGCGTCACGGACCTGGAGTCCAGCCGTTCGCACCTGCAGGCGTACGCCGACAAGGCCGCAGCCGACAAGGGACGGATCTACGGCATATGGGCAGGCGGCAGGTTGGTGGGCGGCGTCCTCTTCGTGACGATGGACGTCGGGCAGGGCACCGCAGAGGCCGGCTGCTGGCTGGAGCCGTCCGCCGCGGGCAAGGGCCTCGTGACCAGGGCGGTGCGCGTCATCATCGACTGGGCCGTCGAAGAGCGGGGCATCCACCGGGTGGAATGGCTGGTCTCGTCCGCCAACCGGGCCAGCATCGCCGTGGCCGAGCGGCTCGGGATGACAAAGGAGGGCACGCTCCGCGAAAGTTACCTCTATCGCGGGAAGCGGCAGGACATGGAGGTCTGGTCGGTGCTCGCCCCAGAGTGGCGAGCGAGCAGGCAGGCGTCCTAGGTTCCTCAGTCCGCGGCGGGGGTCCTGGCGGGAGCGGGGACCGGTCCGGGCGCCCCGCCGGCCGTGATCTGCTCAAGTCGCCTGTGCCGTGTCTCCGGGCCGAAAAGGGCGAGCACGACGACCGCCAGCAGCATGGGGACCGCGCCGACGGCGGCGGTCATCCGGATGGACGGCGCGGCGAACGCCACGACCGCCAAGGCCAGGATCAGGACCCCGCCGGCCTTGACCGATCCCGCGGACAGCCCGCTGCCGCGGGATCGGATGGAGGTCGGGTACACCTCGGCCGTGTACGCCGCCAGCACGGCGTTCATGATGCCGATCCCCCACACCGGCACCACGAGGAACACGTAGAGCAAGGTGCGGTTGGCCGTGATCTCCTCGCCCAGCAGCACGAAGGCGCCGAGTGCGGCGCCGATGAAGGCGGAGACCACCAGGGCGGTCTTCTTGCTGGACCACCAGTGGTAGGCCATGGCGACCGGCACGGTGAACGGGAGCCCCATGATCGCGGCGTTGCGCATCAGGCTGCTCGCGTCGACCGTGGAGAGACCGAGCCGTTCCAGGTTGGACGGCATCCACTGCTGGAACCCGTACTGGGTGCCGCCGACGCTCAGCGCGAGGAGGAGAACGCCCGCCGTCAGACCGAAGAACTGTCTCGAGAACAGGTCTCCGAATCCGCGGTGCTGCTCCGTGCCCACGGAGACTTCCCCCGGCCTCTCGACGGGAACGGCGCCGTAACGCCGCATGACCGCGCGTGCCTCGTCGTCCCGGCCCTGCTGGAGAAGGAATCGCGGAGACTCGGGAATCCAGTGGTTGAGGACTATCAGCACCGCGCCCGTGGGCAGGCCCACGAGCCACAACATCCGCCAGCCGAAATTCTCCGGTGCCGCCAGGGTCGACGCCAGCCAACTCACGGCGACGTAGGCGGTGGCGACGTTGCTGCCGATCAGAAGCATCATCCAACCCCGGTGCCGCCTCGGCACCGTCTCGGCCAACAGCGAGAAGACGACGGGGATCATTCCCCCGGCTCCGAGACCCATGATGAAACAGCAGACCAGGTTCATCCAGTACTCGGGCATCGCACCGCACATCGAGCTCCCGATGAACAGCATCGCCGCGAGCAGAATGGAGGCGCGCCGCCCGATGCGGTCACCCAGCCAGCCCCAGAGAAAAGAGCCGACCATGGTGCCGAAGATGCCCGACAGCGGGTAGAGCCCGATGGGCAGCGCGTCGGCCGCCGGGTGCTGCGGCCCGCGCAGCCCGTATTCCGCCTCCGCGCCGACCACGACGAAGCCGAACGAGGCCGGCTTCATACCGTCGATGACGACCGCGAACGCCAGGACGGCCAACAAGGCGAGATGCGAAGGTCTGACCTTGGCGTCGTCGAGAGGTCCGATGCTGATGTTGCTCAACTCGGGCCTGGCCGGCCGCGACCGCGGGAACAGGCTGTATGTGGTGAGGCCCAGGCCGATGAACACCAGGACCATGCCGACCCACATGCCCCTGGTCATCGCCATCCCGGCGATGTGGTAGTCCATGTCGCGCGCCATGAAGTACATCGGCATCTGCATGACGGTGCCGACGGTGGTCAGCACGAAACCGACCCAGAACGCCGAGGCGTGCTGGTACGAAGCCCCGGTGTGGCGTTTTCGAGGCGATCCGCCCTGGCGGATGAGGGCCATCACCCCCTGAAGTCCATCCCTGAGTTCGCGCAGGATGCGCATGACGGGCTTCCCCTTCAGTCGAATTCGTTCGGCTGATCACTAGGCCCACTGTTCGCGGAGACCCTGACGGATGAGGGTCCGGAAGCGGGCCGCGCAGAAGCGGTAGGCGTCGAGCGGCTGCCCGGCCGGGTCCGGCACGTCGGCCTCCGAGTCGAGGCACACGGTGCGGTCGGCGGCGGACGGAGCGAGCTCCACCACCAGGTCCCGCTGGGCGCGGGTCATGCAGTAGATCATCTTGGTCGCGGCGCACATGGCCGGGGTCAGCTGCCGCGACCGGTGGTCGAGGGGCGGGTCGATGCCCAGCTCGGCAAGAGCCGTCGCGGCCTCCGGGGCCAGCGGCGCCCCGGGCGAGCGCACCGAGACGCCCGCACTGCCGATCCACCGGCCCGGCGTGCCGCCGTTCGCGGCGAGCTCGGCGCGGGCGATCGCCGCGGCCATCGGCGACCGGCTGGTGTTGCCGCCGCAGACGAACATGATCCCGTCGAGCACGGCCGCCCGCCGCGTCCGCCTCCGGGCGAGGAGGACCCGGACCGATTCCCAGCTCAGGATGAAGGCGGCGGCGACCACCATCACCGCGGTCACGTACTGGGCGGAACTGGGCAGCGGCGAGTCGAAGACGCCGTGCAGGACGAGAGAGGCGGCGATGCCAGCCAGCATGCTGGCGCAGACGTGGACCGGCGTGCCGAAGGAGAACTCCCGCCGGTTGATGAATATCAGGCTGGTCATGATGAACAGCCCCTCGTAGCAGACGCCGATCAGCAGCGCCGGGAACACCGCCGGGGTGGTGAGAAACGACGTGAAGCCGACGCGCAGGTCGTGCATCCACGAGCCCTGACCGATCAGCGCCGGTACGCCGACCATCAGCAGGAGCACGAAGGGCGCCGTCATGTGCTCCTCGATGAAGTACCTGCGATCGCGCAACGGATCGCCGGTCTTCGCGTGCGCGCTCATCAGGCGGAACCGGTTGTGGTAGCCCATCGCGTAGCAGCCGAGGCACAGCAGGGCGGCGGCCGTGAGGGTGTAGTTGGCGGCGTCGGCCAGCGCGATGACCGCCGACAGCAGGCACAGCACCAGGGCCGCGGCCGAGTACCAGTGAATCTTGTGCCGCCGTATCAGGTCCACGGCCGGGGCGTTGACGAGGGTGCTGATGCGCATGAGCACGAGCATGAAGACGATGGAAGCGCCGGGAAACGTGAAGCTGAGCGTCGTCGTGCCGATGATGAGGGCCATCCAGAACGCCGACCATGCGGTGTGCCGGGAGGGAAAGGGGATCGAGCGTCCCGCGATCTCGCGCCGTCCCGAATACTTCAGCCAGCCCCCGAGGTACACGAAGACGGGCATGGCCAGTACCTGGCCCAGCACCGCCGCCGGAAGCAGCACGAGACCGCCCACGGGTTCGTCGGCACCCGGCAGCAGACCACCTGAAAGGCCCTTGGCCAGGGCACTGTACGGCGTGTACCACAAGAAGTACCCGATGCCGAGCCCGAGCATTCCGAGCCCGAGAACTCCCCGTCTGCTCACGAGATCTCCTCCGGTTCTCTCCACTGCGTGGGGCGGGCGCGACCGGCGGCGCGTGGTCCGGATGGTCTCCCGGCGGCCGGCGGCCCACCTGGTCGGGACGAGGGTCAGCGGTGCGCCGGCCGGCCGTCGGCGGGGTAGCGGACCGCCAGCAGATCGGCGTCGAGGCCGTTGCCCGCGAGGAACGTCCCGACCTCGGGTTCGATGTCCGGCCGCACCACGGCGACGAAGCGCTGCACGAGCGACGCGACGGCGCAGCAGACGATGAGTTCGGTGATGGCCCGCTCGTCGTACATTTCGACGAGCGGCTCGACGAACCGCCGCGGAGTGACCAGCGGGCTCTGGGCGGACAGCCACGCCAGGCGCAGCGCGCTCTGCTCCTTGGCGTCGAACGGCTCCATCGACTCCGGGTCGCCGATCGCCGCCCGGTAGGCGTGCCGCGCCCGCGCCGCGGCGCGCTCGGGGTCCTCGGCGACATGGGCCGCCATGAAGCCCTCGACCGCCGCGAGGTAGGTGTGGCCGCGGGAGGCCGCGGCCACCCTGGCCATGAGGTGCTTCAGCTCTCCAGCGATCACTGCGTCGCCGTCGCCGTTCATCAGGGTCGCGTACATGTAGGCGTGAAGCGACCTGGTCCGGTCCGGCCAGGCCGCGATCCAGGCGGGCATCAGCCCGAGATGCCGCGTGGTGAACTCCGTGACGTCGCCGACCTCCGACGCGTACCGGGCGAGCATCTCCTCGGCCGCCGGCCCGCCCTCGGGCACGCCGTGCGCCAGGTTGTCGGGGTTCTCGTCCTCGGCGGCGTGCCGCCCGCCGTCGATCCCCTTGGACTTCGCCACCTGCGCCCAGTCGCCCTCGATGGCGAGACCACTGAGGTCGTTGAAGACGTTGAAGAACCCCATCGAGGCGCCGATCTGGGTGACGGCCTCCAGCGCCTCGTCGGGGTCCACCGCTTTCGTGCGCCCCTGGTCCGCGGTCCTGCGGACCGCCTCGACGGCCTTGTCCGTTACGGCGTTCCTGGTCGCCTGCGCAGCGAGGTCCACGACCGCCACCTCGAAGGGACCGAACGGGTTGCCGGGACCGGCGTCGCCCCGGCGCGCGGCCTTCAGGGCGTCGACGTCGACGTCGAGGCCCTTGAACATCGTGATGCTGTGCGTCATGCAGTACGTGCAGCCCTGTGCCGCGGACGAGCCGTAGCCGATGATCGAGACCACGGGCGTGCCGACGGTCGCGGCGGCCTTCTGCAGCGAGGCGATGTTCTGGCAGTACACGAACAGCTTGTAGGCGGTCGGCCAGCGGTACAGGTAGGCCAGCGTGTTCGGCCAGAAACCGAAGATCCGTTGGTAGAAGCGCAGGATGGGCCAGGATTCCGGATCGGAGTCGTGGGTCCCGTCGGTCCGGGACAGATGGTCGACGAGTGGGACGTCCTGCGCGCCCCTGGCCAGATCCTCGTCGGTCACCGAGTCGAGCGGCAGCGCGCCCCGCGCGGACTCGACGACCTCGCGGAGCCGGCCCGCTTCGGCGAGCGCCTTCAGATCGTCCTGCCCGTCGATCCACTGCCCGCCGACGAAGACCTGCGGCAGCGTGGGGCGTCCCGAGAAGTACGCGGCCGAGTCGGCGAGCCGGGTCGCGGTCGCCGTGTCCAGCTCCTCGTAGGGGATTCCGGCCGTGTCGAGCACGCGTTTGGAGTTCTTGCAGAGTACACAGTCCGGCTTGGTGAAGATCTGGACCGCCGGTGTCTCGGTCATCGGAGCTCCGCTGGGAAGTGATTCGGCTGAGGGTCGAAGAAGGCTGAGGTCGAAGAAGACGGCGCGCTTCCCGGGCGATCGCCCGGGAAGCGCGCCGTTCGCTGTAGGGCCGGAGAGATGGAGAGGGCGGTCAGGACCCGGGAAGCCCTAGACGGCTTCCGGCTTCCTGGAGTCCGCGTACATCAGGGTCAGCTTCGGCTCGATGGCCAGGTAGAGCCCGGCCAGCGAACGGCCGGGGTCGTCGGGCGGCTGGAGCATGTTGACGTTGTGGTTGGCCAGCGGGTTGCCGGCCTCGGCGTCGGGCCCGACGAGCTCCTTGGCGACGGCGTCGTACGCGCGCTCCTGGTCCATGGCATCGGCCAGGTCCTCGACGCCGGCCGTGATGTGCAGGAACGCCTCGTGCAGCTTGAGGTTGCTCTTCTCCCGCCGGCTCAGCCGCTGTGCGTTGAAGAAGTGCTCGTCGCGGCCGCGGTAGGCCTCGTAGAACACCGAGACCAGGACGAGGAGGCGCTCGTACGCCGTCCTGTACGCCTGCGTGTAGAAGCTCGTCGCGTCCGCCTCGTCCACCCCGTCGCGCAGGATCGAGGACAGCGTGGCGGCGGACAGCAGCGCGCTGTACATCGCCAGGTGGACGCCGGTGGAGAGCAACGGGTCGAGGAAGCAGGCCGCGTCGCCGGCGACCAGGTACCCGGGGCCCGCGAACCGGTCGGTGACGTAGGAGTAGTCCGTCTCCGCCTTCACCTCGCTGCTGAGTTCGGCGCCCTCCACCAGGTTGGAGATCAGCGGGCTCTCCGCGATGTGGCCGCGGTAGATCTGCGCGATGTCCGACTGCTTCGCCTGCTGCTCCCGCAGGTGCTCCTTGGTGATGACCGCGCCCACGCTGACCGTCCCGTCGTGCAGCGGGATCTGCCACAGCCAGCCGTGCGGGATGGAGCACACGCCGATGCCGCCCTCAGGTCCGTACCCGAAGGGCTTGGTGTTCTTCCAGTACCCCCACAGGGCGACGTTCTTGAACACCTCGTGGTGGCGGCGGCTGTGGTGGTGCTTGGTGGCCAGGAGCCCCGCCCGGCCCGAGGCGTCCAGGACGTAGTCGAAGGCGACGACCCCGCTGGTCGCCTCCTCGCCCTCGCCGCCGGCGCGTTCCCACGTCGCGCTCACCGCGCGTTCGCCCTCGAAGCCGATCTGGCGGACCGTCACGCCCTCGTGGACCTCCACGCCCTCGCTGCGGGCGTGCTCCAGGAGCAGCTGGTCGAAGTCGGCCCGGCGGACCTGCCAGCTGTACTCGGTGCCGAAGAGCTCGCTGAACCGGAGCTCCCAGTTCTCCTCGCCCCAGGCGTAGTAGGCGCCGCCCTTCCGTTTGAACCCGTGCGCCTCGACCTTCTCCCGGGCCCCGGTCAGGTCCAGGATCGGCAGGCACGAGGGCAGCAGCGACTCGCCGATGTGGTACCGCGGGAAGTGGTCCTTCTCGAGCAGCATCACCGAGAATCCCTGGCGGGCCAGCAGTGTCGCGGCGGTGGACCCTGCCGGCCCGCCACCGATGACGAGGATCTGGACGGATGTGCGCATCATGTCGATGCTCCTCTTCGTGTTCCGTGTCGTCTTCGTGTTCCGTGGCGTGTGGTCGTGGTGGACGGGGATGGCTAGGGCTGCGGCCGGGCGGCATGCCCGGTGCCGGTCTCGACGGCGTCGCGGTAGCTGCCGGTCACCTCCTGCAGCACGGCGGCCTTCGTCGCGTCGTCCGCATCGGCGCGGGCCGCCAGGTCGCGCTCGGCGGAGTCCATGTCCCGGTTGGCCTGGACGATCGCGGTGGTGGCCGGGCGGCGGACGCTCTCGTAGCGGCGCAGTGCGGCGGCGACCTCGTCGTCCCGGGCGAGTTCCGCGGCCAGGGCGACGCCGTCGAGCACGGCCTGCGACGCGCCGTTGGCGCCGATCGGGTACATCAGGTGAGCGGCGTCGCCGAGAAGGGTGACGCGGCCGGTCCCCCACTCGTCGAGCGGGTCGCGGTCGACCATGGGGTACTGGAGGATCCGGCCGCTGCGGGTGAGCACGTCCGGGACGCTCAGCCAGCCGAAGTCCCAGGACGAGAAGTGCGGCAGCACGTCCTTCAGCCGCCCGGAGCCGTCGGCGTCGCCGGACGCGTCCGCCGCGGCCGAGGAGACCAGGCATACCCAGTTGAGGAGGACCTTGCCCTGCCGGGCATGACGTGCCGAGCACGGATAGGCGACCAAGCGGGCCCCGGCCTCGTCATTGGCCAGGATCATGGTGCGCCCGTCGAGGAACTCGTCGAGTTCGGTCAGGCCGCGCCACATGTGGATACCGGCCGCGGAGACCGCGGTGCGATCGGGGTGGAGCCGGGACAGGACCGCGGAGTCCATCCCGTCGGCGCCGATGAGCGCCGTGCCGTGGATCGTGGACCGGCGGCCCGCCCGGTCACGGACGTGCACGCGGACGCCCCCGGCGTCCTGCGCGAAGCCGGTCACCCGGGCCCCTGCGCGCACCGCGTCCGGACCGAGCCGGTCGCGCACCGCGGTCAGCAGCATCATCTGCAGCTCCCCGCGGTGCAGCGAGTACTGCGGGCTCGGATGGCCGGCGGCGACGCCTCGCGGCTCGGTCCACAGCAGGGTGCCCGCGCGGTCGAGGTAGCGGTGCTCGCGGGTGGCTATGCCGATCTCCGCCAGAGCGTCCCCGAACCCCAGCGAGGTCAGTTCGGCGATGGCGGCGGGCTGGATGTTGATCCCCACTCCAAGCGGGCGGATCTCGGGGACGGCCTCCAGCACGGTCGCCTCGAGCCCGTGGGCGTGCAGGGCCAGCGCGGCGGTCAGCCCGCCGATCCCGGCACCGGCGATCACTATCCGAGCGTTTTCAAGGGTAGACATGATGCCTCTTGCGCTCCCTGTCCGCACCTATTTCGACACTCCATGAATATCGCGCGGCAAGCACACGTCCAATATCCATGAATGGGGCCGGAATTTTCTTGACATGAAGGGCTGCGATGGTTTTCGTAAAACTGTGGGCAGATCGTCGGCAGCCGAGTCCGGCGCACGTCGAAGGGAAACAGATGATCACTCATCCCCGGCTTTCGGTGCTCTACGTAACGGACCAGAAGAGCACCCTGGAATTCCTGACCGAAACGCTCGGCTTCGAACTGGCGGCGGACGTTCCCTACGGTGACGGCCGGCGGTGGGTCGAGGTCAGGCCACCGGGAGCGCAGACCCACGTGGCGCTCGCCGCCGTCGAGCCGGCCGTCCTGGCGGCACTGCGCGAACGGACCGGGCGGATGACCCACGGCTGGTTCGACTGCGACGACCTCGACGCCACCTGCGCCGACCTGCGCGCACGGGGTGTCGACATCACCGTGGCACCGCAAGCCGCGTCGTGGCGGGAAGGCGCCCGGTGGGCGCAGATCCGGGGACACGACGGCAATCTCTACGGACTGACCGAGCGAGACCTTCGGTAGCCGACCCCGCCCCGGGCCCGGGCGGCCGGGCCCGGGGCCCCGGGGCGGAGCCGGACCCCGCTACGGCTCCAGGTGCTCCTGCATGAACTCGTAGGCCCGCGTACCGATCTGCGTGGCGAACTCGGACACGTTGCTGATCGCCGAGCGGAAGTGCACGCCGCCCCAGTGCCTGCTCATGCCGCAGTCCGCGGAGAGGTCCGTCCACGTGTCCCAGCTCAGGGTCATGTCCTCGACGGGCGTGATCCCAGGCTCGACCACCGACGACCCGGCCTTCACGTGGATCTCGGAATTGATCTCGTCGCCGCCGAGCAGCAGCCGCGCCGCCTGGGTGTAGGCGCCGCAGAGCGAGGTGGAGACCGAGGGGTACTCCGGATGGTCGGGGGTGGTCAGGTAGCTCTGCCACTCGTTGCCGGTGATGTCGTGGACGGTGCCCTTGCCCGGCCCGCCCCAGGCGGTCACGGGCTTGTCGCCGTAGAGGTAGCGGATGGCGCTGAAAGGCCGCACCGAGTGGTAGAGGGCCTTGTAGTGCCAGTCCACGATGGCGGCGTCGAAGATGGCGACCTCGACGGTGGCGAGGTACTGGACGAACTCGCCGATCTCCATCGGCTTGGTCCTCAGCGCGGTCGTTCCCGCGATGACCCCGAGGGTGAAGAACTTGTCGTTGAACAGTTCGGCCAGGACCTTCTGCCGGTCGGTGAGCCCCGCCGACGCGGCCAGGACCTCGTCGGCCTGCTTACGGTACGCCTCGATGTTGCGCACGTCGCTGTTGACCGGCGGCTCGAGCTTGAACTTGGACGGGTCCGAGAAGGTGAACGGCGTGGCCAGGCGCATCTGCGGGGTCACCGCGTGCTGGACCGTGAAGACGCCGTTGCCGTAGGGGTTGACGTTGGGCTGCCAGTGCGACGGGTCGTGCAGCTCGAACGCCGTGTTGACCGGCTGGAAGCCGGTGTAGTCCCGGTAGGGCTGCGGGTGGTACTTGCGGCCCTCGTAGCCCAGCCGGTTCATGCCGTCGTCCGCGCGGGCCTCGATCATTCCCCGGGCGGCGAGGTTGCCGATGCCGGCCGGCGTCTCCTTGTCCTCGGAGTCGTCGTCGGGGTTCAGCCCGACCGACTCCATCATCTTGCGCCAGTCGTCCCTGCCATGGGGAAGGCGGTCGTTGAGGATGCGGTAGGACGCGTAGAGGACCGCGACGTTCTTGTTCCGGTTGTTGCACTCGCTCTTCGGACGGTGGCCGAGGTCGGAGTAGATGCCCTTGGCCGGGTAGTAGTAGGGCGCGACCGCATCGAACCAGGTGACCTCCAGCGCCATGGTGAAGTCGGCGACCAGCGAGGCGTCGCTGCCCGATTCGGAGACACCGAGGCGGGACTCGGCCTGGAGCGCCGGGAAGATCACTTCGACGGCCGCGTTCCCTCGTTCGAAGTCGAACGGCCCCGTGTCGGGCCGGAAGTGACGATCTGAGTAATCAGCCACGGGTCAATCTCCTCTTCGATTCTGTTTTGCCGTATGCCTGCCAGCCGAGTGGGGCCGGATTCTCCGTCATGCCATCTGCCGGTCCTGCGATTCCGCGGGAGCATCGAGGACGAAGCCTTCGTAACCGGCGCCCATCACCTCCTCCAGCTTCTTGCGATAGGCCGCGAGCCCCGCGACGTAGAATTGCAGCCTCTTCTTCTTGCCGGGGATGTTGCCGCCGTTGATGAACGAATCGACCTTCGAGAAAAGGCTGTGCTCGGCGATCTGGTCGCAGGTCGTGGTCCACGTCCGCTCGGCGTCCTCGGTGGCTTCGATCCACGACTTGCCGTCGTCCAGCGCCGTCTTGATCAGGCCTGCGAACCAGTCGACCTGGGTCTCGATCCCCGGCGGCAGGTTGCTGAAGACGGTGCACGGGCCGAAGACCATGAACATGTTCGGGAACCGGTGGCATGACATGCCCAGGTAGCTGCCGGAGCCGTCCTTCCAGTGCTCCTGGATGGTCACGCCGCCGCGGCCGCGGATGTCCATCTGGCGGTAGGTGCCGTCGAACGCGTCGAAGCCGGTCGCGAAGACCAGGACGTCGAGCTCGTGCTCGACCCCGTCCTCGGTGAGCACGCCGTTGGGCGTGATCTCCCTGATCGGGGTCTCCTTGAGGCTGACCAGGGAGACGTTGTCCTGGTTGAAGACCTCGTAGTAGTCCTCGTTGCTGACCGGACGCCTGGCGTAGTAGCCGCTCGGCATGAGCTTGCGCGCGGTCTCCGGATCCTTGACGATCTCCTTGATCTTCGAGCGGATGAACTCGCCCGCGGCCTCGTTGGCCGCCGGGTCGCGAGCGATGTCGGAGAACGTCTCCAGCATGAAGCGGAACGCGTTGCCCTTGTCCCAGGCCGCCTGGAAGATGCGCCGGCGCTCCTCCTCGGAGACGCTCATCGCGGCCACCTGGCTCTCCCGGAACCCGCCTCCGACATAGGAGGTCCAGACCTCCGCCCAGACGTCCTGGTGGTTGGCCCGGTACTCGGCCTTCTCCTCCTCGGTGAACGGCCGGTTGCCGTTCGGGACGCAGTACTGCGCCGTCCGCTGGAAGACCGTCAGCCGGTCGACCGTCTTCGCGGCCGCGCAGATGAACTGCGTGCCGGTCGAGCCGGTGCCGACGACGCCGACGCGCTTGCCCTCGATCGAGAGGTCCGCGGGCCAGGCCGCGGTGTGGACGAGACGCCCGCGGAAGCTGTCGCGGCCCTTGATGTCGGGCACGTAAACCGCCGACAGCGGACCGAGGGCGGTGACGACGAAGCGCGCGGTGTGGCTCTCGCCCTCACCGGTGGTGACGGTCCAGGTCCCCTGGACCTCGTCGAACACCATGGAGTCGATGCTCGTGTCGAGCTGGATGTGCTCGCGCAGGCCGAACTTGTCGACCACCGACTCGAGATAGGCCTGCATGTCGGCCTGGTCGATGTAGCGGTTGTCGCCCACCGGCTCCGCGATCGTGTCCTTGTCGAACGAGAACCGGTAGACGAGGCCCTCGCTGTCGGACTTGGCGCCCGGATAGCGGTTCCACCACCAGGTGCCGCCGATGCCGGCCGCCCGATCGAACGCCCGGACGTCGAGGCCGAGCTCGTTGCGGAGCTTGTGGAGCGCGTAGATGCCTCCCATCCCGGCACCGATGACGATCGCGTCGAATTCGGGGGGTCTGTCCACCATGGGGAACTCCTCTTATGTCCCAGACTGATTCGGGCATGAAGCGCGAACGGCACCGCGATCACACGGATCGCGGTGCCGTTCGGGGCGATGTGAAACGGACCGGGCGGGAGCCCGGCTAGGGCTGCAGCCTGACGGTCTGCCAGCCCGTTGGAGACGTGTCGTAGCGCAGCCTCCGGTGCAGCCTTCCGGAGGCGGCGGACCAGAACTCGACGCTCGCCGGCTCCAGCCGGTAGCCGGCGAACCGGTCCGGCCGGGGCAGCGGACCGCCACGCTCCGACAGGCGTTCGGCCTCAGCGCGGAGCGCAGGGACGTCGTCGAGGGGTTCGCTCTGCCGGGACGCCGTCGTCATCGCGTGCAGCGGCGCCGGCCTGGCCGCCCAGAGCCGGTCCGCCTCGGCCGCCTCCAGCAGCACCACCGGCCCCGACACGATCAACTGCCGGGCGAGCTCGCGCCAGTACAGCAGCCCGGAGGCCCAGCCGGTCTGCGCGATCTCCCGGCCCTTCCGGCTGGTGCTGTGGCTGGTGAACACCAGACCCTGATGGGTGACCTCCGTGATCGACACGATCCGGTTCGAGGCGCGGCCCCGGCCGTCGGCCGTGGCGAGCGCGAGAGCCAGCGGTTCGCGCACCCCCTCGGCGACCGCCGCCGAGATCCAGCCCCGCGCCAGGGCCATCGGCTCGTCCGGCGGATCGGCGTACTCCGGAAAGGACTCGTCGAGTACACCGGTCAGGCTTTCGTACTTCGCGCTCACTGCTGCCTCCGCTGCCGCTCAGGCGTAGATCAATCCACGCGCCACGGGGACGCCCGAACCGGCCACCCGCACCGTCGCGATGCGGCCGTCGGCGAGATCCGCGCGGCCGCGCATCAGCGACGGCCGCCCCATCTCGACGCCCTGCTGGATGCCGATCCACTGCCCGAAGCCGATGCGGCCGTGACGGGCGAGATGGATGGCGAGGGGCCCCGCCGCGGAGCCCGTGGCCGCGTCCTCGGTCACCCCGTAGGCGGGCGAGAACATGCGGATCCGCCAGGTCGTGCCGGCCCCGGCGAAACAGTTGGTCGCCATGTCGGGGAACGCGGCCAGGGCACGGTGGTCGGGATCGACCCGCGACAGCGCGGCCATGCTCTCCAGCCCGACGAACACGTGCCGGGGCCCGTTGGAGTAGATCTCCACCGGAAGCTCCGACGCGGGGAGGCCCAGCGCCGCCAGCAGCTCGTCCGCGCGGTCGAACTCCCGCCAGGTCGGCACCGGCTGGACCATCTGGGCGGCGACGACCGTCCCGTCGGCGCGTTCCAGCTCGAAGGGGATCACTCCCATCGCCGTCTCCAGCCGGAGCCGGTCCCCCTCGACCGACTCGCCGAGCGCGACGGCCGTGCCGAGCAGCGGATGCCCGGCGAACGGCAGTTCGTTGACCGGGGTGAAGATGCGGATGCGCGCGTCGCCGCCCTGCTCCGGCGGGAGGACGAACGTGACCTCCGACAGGTTCATCTCCTTGGCGATGCGCTGCATGCGCTCCGCGGGGATGTCCTCCGCGTGGAAGAAGACGGCGACCGGATTGCCCTGCAGCGGCGTGTCCGTGAACGCGTCGATCACCGTGTACGGGTGCGTCCCGTCCGGCCCCGCCTGTCGCGGCCTCATCCGGCCAGCGCCGTTCTGATCACCGAACCGAGGATGCGCGGCCCGTTCTGGGTGAGCACGGACTCGGCATGGAACTGGAGGGAGGCGAAACGGGGACCCCGCAGCGCGTGCACGTCGCCCGTGTCCGGATCGCGGCAGATCTCCACCGCGCCCACACCGTCGATATCGATACCGTCCCGCGCCGACCGGGCCGCGAACGTGTTGTAGAACCCCACCGTCTCCCGGCGGCCGAACAGGTCGATCTCCATCTGCACCCCCTGGTTGGGCGTCTCCCGGCGCCGCACGCCGAGTCCGAGCCGCTCGCAGAGGACCTGGTGGCTCAGGCAGACGGCGAGAAAGGGACGGCGCTCCGCCAGCAGGGCGTCCGCGGCCGACGACAACCGGGCGAGCTTGCGGAGGCCGGGGTCCGCGGGATCGCCGGGGCCCGGTCCCAGCACGACGAAGTCGTAGGCCCCGAACGGCGGGATCTCGTCGTGGCGGCGCACGGTCACCCGCATGTCCAGGCTGCGCAGCTGGTGTTCGAGCATCGAGGTGAAGGTGTCCTCGGCGTCCACGATCAGCGTCCGGCACCCCGCCAGCTCCGGGAAGGGCGACGCCGACTCGGCGCCGGCGCCCAGCCAGTAGCCGGCGATCGTCGCGTTGCGCTGCGCCAGCGCGTCCCGTACCCGGGGGTGGGACCCCAGCCTGGACGGGGCTTCGGCCCTCAGCGCGGTGAGCATCCCGGCCACCTTGGCCCGGGTTTCGGCGACCTCCGAGGCCGGATCGGAATGGCGGACGAGCGTGTTGCCCACACCGATGCGCACCTGGCCGCCGCTGTCGATGTCGGCGGTGCGGATGAGGATGGCCGAGTCGAGGGACTGGCGACCCGACGCGTCGCGGCCGATGCAGGCGACGACCCCGCTGTAGTAGCCGCGGCCCGCCGGCTCGTGCCGGCTGATGACGCGGCAGGCGTTCTCCAGGGGACTGCCGGTGACGGTCGGGGCGAACATGGTCTGCCTCAGGATGTCCCGGACATCTCGCCCGCTCCTCCCCTCGATGAAGTACTCGGTGTGCGCCAGCCGCGCCATCTCCTTGAGCCGCGGGCCCACCACCCGGACGCCCGGTTCGCAGATCCGCGTCATCATCTTGAGTTCCTCGTCCAGGACCATGTAGAGCTCCTCGGACTCCTTCCGGTCCGCCAGGAAGTCCATGACGTCGGGCAACGAGGGGCCGGACGCCGGATAGCGGTAGGTGCCGCTGATGGGGTTCATGGTGGCCACGCCGCCGTTCAACGTGACGTGCCGCTCCGGCGTGGCGCCCACGAACGTCCGGTCGCCGGTGTGGACGACGAAGGTCCAGTACGTCCCCGACTCGACCTCGAGGAGCCGTCGGAAGACCGCCAGGGCGCTGTGCGGCGTGTAGTCGGGGATGCCGGTGATGTAGGACCGTTTGATGACGAAGTTCGCACCCTCCCCCTCGCCGATCGCCTCCTTGATCACTCGGCGGACGTTCTCGGCATAGGCGTCGTCCGTCACGTCGAAGTGCCCGTCGGGGACGGCGATGGGCGGATCGGGGATCCGGGCGATCGCCTCGGCGAGCGGCACCGTCGCGTGTCCGGTCACACTGATCGTGATCAGCGGAGCGCCGTCGTCCGCGCACGCGAAGCCTCGTTCGCGGATCTGGCGGTAAGGAATGATCGCCAGCACCTCGGGGCGGCCCGCCGGGCCCTGCGGGACACCGCCGGAGTCCGGAAGCGGGATGTCCGCCAGCGCCTCCACGTGCGAGACGTCTCCCACGAGGACGTCGAGTGATCCGGGCCCGCTCGTCTCCGGGCGGTGCAGCAGCGCGAAGGCGGGAGGGCTGGGCGCCAGGACGGCATCGAGCAGGTCGCCGCCGGAGCCCGACCGCCCGGCACCGCCCGGCCCGGTCACAAGAACACTTCCTTCGCGCTCACCACCGCCGCGCAGGACTCGGCCGCGTACTCCAGGGCCATGCGGTGGTGGGCGGCGCTGAAATCAGCGACGGCGTCGCCGACCACGAACGTCTGGATGTCATTGCTGTAGGCCTCGACGGCGGTGATCAGAACCCCGAGGTGGGCGTACACCCCGCAGATGATCAGCTGGTCGCGCCCGCTGCGCCGGATGCGCTCCAGGAGGTCACAGCCGAAGAACGCGCTGTAACGCCGCTTGAAGAACATCCAGTCGCCGGCTTCGGGGGACAGCTCGTCGGCCACCAGGCGGTCGTCGGGCGTGCTGCTCATCCCCGGGCCCCAGAAGTCCCTGAGCAGCCCGCGCTCCTCTTCGCTCATGTCGCCGGGCTGAGCCGAGTAGGCGACCTGGACGCCGAGGGCGACGGCGCGCTCACGCACCGAGGCGATGTTCCGGACGAGCTCGTCCCGTGTCGGGGCGGGCAGGGGCCTGATGAAGAAACGCTGCATGTCGTGAATGAGCAGGACGGCGCGAGAAGGGTCCGGCGTCCAGTCGGCGATGTTGTTCGGCAGGTCGCCCACACCGGGGATCGGGTAGGTCTCGATGGCGGGGATGCCGGGCATGAGCGCCCTCCTCTCGATCGGTCATTCAGTTCCCCCAGGCCGAGATCACGGCGACGGCCTGCCAGAGGGTCAGCCGCGGGTCGCAGAAGGTCCGGTACCGGTCCCCGACCCCGCCGAAGTCGGCCTCGTCGACGACGCACTCCGTGACGTCGTCGGGGGTGGTCTCCAGGTGCAGGCCGCCCGCGACCCCGCCGGCCGCCTGCACCGCGGGCACGAAGTCCTGGACCTCCCGCATGAGCGTCTTCACCAGGCGCGTCTTCCGGCCCTCCGGGGTGCGGACGGTGTTGGCGTGCATCGGATCGCAGATCCAGATGACCGGATGCCCCTCGCCGAGCACCGCTTCGACGAGGGGCATCAGCCGGTATGCCGCCTGCTCGGCTCCCATCCGCGCGATCAGGGTGAGCCGGCCCGGTTCGCGTTCCGGATCGAGCCGCCGGCACAGGGCCCGCAGTTCGTCCCTCGTCGTCGCCGGGCCCACCTTGCACGCCACCGGATTGGCGACCTGGCTGAGCAGGTCGACATGAGGGCCGTCCGGCTGCCGGGTGCGCTCGCCGATCCACGGCCAGTGCGTGGAGCCCAGCACGAGCGCTCCCGACTCGGCCCGGCGGACCAGCGGGACCTCGTAGTCGAGAAGCAGCGCCTCGTGACTGGTCCAGATGGGCGGGTCGCTGTGCGGGAGGCTCCGCGCACCGCGCCAGCCCAGGTACTCCATCATCTCGCTCGCCGCCATGAACCCGGTGAGAAGGCGCAGCGGGTCGGGCCGCCGGCTCTCCGGCGTGGGCGCCGGATCGTTGACGAGATGGCCGCGGAAGACCGGGAGCAGCAACTCGCCCGCCTGTTCGGTGGGGCTGCTGCGGGGCTTGGCGAACTGGCCGCCGATGCGTCCGGCGCGGTGCACCGGTTTGTCGGTGATGACGGTCAGTGCGCCGGCCAGCGTGTGCAGCGCGGCCGATTTCTTCCTGAGGTGCTCCGGGGTGCACTCGTCGGGGTCTTCGGCGCAGTCCCCGGCCTGGAGGACCAGGGACCGCCCCTCGGCGACCTCGGCGAGAAGCGAACGCAGACGCATCACGTCTCGGGCCCTGACGAGCGCAGGGCGGGATGCCAGCAGCTCACGCATGCGCCGGACCTGAGCTGGATCGCTCCAGTCGGGCTGCTGCGGGGCGGCCTTCGAGTACAGAGTCAGTTGCAGATTGCGGAGATCGTGTGCTGACCTGGCCTTGTTCATCGGTCTCCACCCGTCGAGGGTGCGGCGTTCCCCGGCTTCATGACGGCTGTCCGCGTCGGCGGACTCTCCCGGATCACATCCGGCTCCTAGGTCGGGATTCCTTCCCGCTTGACCTCCGGCACCGGGATTCCGAGCGCGCGCAACTGCTCGAAGGGGTTCATGAACTCGCGCTGCTGCCTGATCATTCCGTCCTCGAGGCGGAACGAGTGCAGGAAGTGGTTCTTGTAGTGGCCCTCGGGGTAGCCCGGGAACCGAATGGCCCCCTCCCCGTCGCACTCGACCCAGATGAAGTTCGGATCCTGCGTCTCGAAGATCTCGATGTTGGTCCAGACCCAGTCGGGGAAGCACTTCAGCGACCAGATGGCGTGCTCGGCGAGCCGGTCGCGTCCGTGGATCGCGATGGGCCGGCCGGTGTCGTTGGTCCACAGGCCGCCGACGCCGTCCTCGGTGAAGAGCAGGTGCCGCCGGAGACGGTCCTGGCCCGTGGTGTTCATGTACTTCTCGACTGTGGCGCGATTCTTCCTCCGAAGGTCGGCTTCGTTCTCGGAGCCGGGGAATCGGGCGTTGTCAGGCATGGTGGATCCTCCGACGATCGTCGTCGCGCAGGGATGGAGGGTGCGAGTGAGTCCCGCGGTGGGTTCGTGCGGGAAAGCCGGAAGTGCCGGGCTCTCGTGTGGAGAGAATGCTCACCGCGGCCGGGTGCGGTTCCCGGCGCGCTTGCGGGACGAGAGGGCCGCTCAGTGATCAAGAAGGCGGGGGTTTCATCCCATCAAATGCTCACTTCTCGCAAGCATTTGGGCATACCTCTGCCGCCAGAACAAGCGTGACAGTTCGGACTTCCGGCGTCAAGAGCCTTCCGTCCCGCCGTCCTCAGTTTCCGGCATCGGCGCAGCTCACAGCGGTCGACCAAGCTCCGATCACCGGGCCGTGCCATTCGGAGCGCGAAATCCTGCCCCGTCGGCGGGCGCCACCGGCGCCGAGAACTCGGTCCCGGCCCGGTCGGGAGATGCCGCGCAGGCGGCTGGAATGCCGCCGGCCCGGCGCCGCGGGAGCGGCGCCGGGCCGGCGGTACTGATCGGAGATGATGATCGCGGCACGCCGCGGGTACCGCGACTACCGGCTCGGCGTCTTCCGGACGACCAGCTCGTAGAGCTCGTCGAGGTCGTACTCCGCGCGCCTCGGACTGCCGTAGCGGGTGAGCTGGCCGCGGCTGGCCCACTTCCGGATGGTCGCCGCGGCGACACCGGCGGCGAGCGCCGCGAGTTCCGTCGGGACCGTGGTGCGGCCGCTCGGCGCCTGCCTCATGACGTGCTCCTCTCGGCGGGCATGCCGGCGACCGGAGCGTTCAGCCGGCGGAGATCGAGCCACCGCCGCGGCGGCCAGTCGTGTCCGGAGTCGCAGCGGACCTGAGGTACCGCCCCCTGGCCCCCCGCGCCGATCGAGGCACGCACCCTCCCGCCGCATCCGTGCTCTGCACAGGGGCCGAGGTCGATGGTCCGAACTCTCGTCGGGTTCAGCGCCCGCTCGGCGTCCGCGGCGAGGGCAACGATCTCCTCGGCGAAATCGGCCGCCACGGCATGGCCGACCAGCCAGTCCAGGTGAGCCTGGAGGAAGGCGGTGAGCGCCTTCACATCGAGGCTGCCGAGCCCCGTCACGCCGCGCTCCTCGATGACCAGCTCGCACCATGAGGAGAGCACGCGCACCGTGTCACTGCGCACGGCCGCGGCCACTTCGTCCAGGCGGATCCCGCTCGGTCGCCGGCCGCGCATCATCCTGATCGGATGCTGGCGAGGCACCTCAAGGCTCTGCTCGCAGGCCAGGTACAGTCCCGGCAGGCTGGCCAGGCGTGCGGTGAGCACGTCCCGGCACAAGGTGCACAGCCGTATCCCGCGGGATGCCGCTCCTTTGGGCAGGGGCGCCCCGCAGCTTCGGAACGCACAGATCTGCTGCATAGCCAGTCCCCGTCTCACTCGTTCCTACATGGGCCGACCGTCTGAAGCGGTGCCCTGAGAACGATCGAACAAGCGGGAATCGCGGCGCTATCATGTGCCTATCGGCAGCCTTTCACGGGCTCGCCGGCCGAGTCCTCAGCCGAATGCCGAGGGGCGCTTTCAGCTCACCGCACGCTCCAGGCGGTGTGCGCGAACGGCGTGATGAACATACCGACCCGGTAGTCGGTCTGCGAACCGACGACCCGCACCGCGAACGTGACCTGTTTATAGCCGGCCATGATTCCCTGACTGGCGTAGTACGCGTCGACGTCCACTTCCAAGGTGAAGCCTCCGCCACACGAGTGTCTCGCCGCTTCGGACGAATACGTGAAATCGCCTCGCGAGTCGGTGAGCCCGTGCAGGAGGAGGGCCAGCTCTCCAGCCGGTCGACCGACGACGGACACCTCGACGCCCTCCGCAGGGCGGCCGGATACCCCGTCTATTACATTTACCGTAATATTCACAGCGAGTCGACTCCATGCCGAAAGACCTTGAAGCGCGGGATTGGCAGTCGGGTCGACCTTCGTCCGCGCAGCATTTTCCCTTCCTGCACTTGCCCGCCGACCCGGTGGGGAGCGTACCATGCACCCGCCTTTATACCAGTATCGTATCCTTATCATACAGCCTTCACTACGAGGTTGACCAGGATCACTCAACTGGTCATTTACCTTTAAAGCGGGCGGCGAAACCCGCGGTCGTGGGGCCGGGGGCGTGGGACCGGGGTCCATTCTCGAACCGGCCGCCCCGTGCCGGCCGGGGACGTCGTGCGGTCGCGCTCACCACCTGGCGAGGCCCGGCACGAAGCCAGGCGGGCAGGCGGGCAGGCGGGGTGGACGCGGTCACGCCCCGAGGCCGCTGCACCAATCCGGGCGGCTCGCCTCCACTGTCGCCGCGCGCACCTGTGCCAGCAACCCGGCGATCTGGTCGCCCTGGTCGCCCTGGACGGAGTCGCCGCCGCCCGCGAGTTCCACCGCCGCCTGCCAGGCGCGCGACGCGACGCCCGGCATGCCGACCCGCTCGTGTATGCGGCCGAGGAGGTCCAGCACCCTGAACTGCCAGAGGCCCTCGGCGCAGTGCTCACGGAACACCGCGACGGCCTGCTCCACAAGGGCCAGGGCCGCCTTCCCCTCGCCTCTGACGAAATGGAGCTCGGCGAGCCCGAGCAGTGCGCGTCCTCGGATCAGCCGGTTGCCGGTGCGCCCGGCCAGGTCGAGAGCGGTACCGAAAACGGATTCAGCGCGCGCGAAATCTCCGATAATTCGCCTCGCCTCTCCCAGGGAGGTCAGCACCCGCGCTTGGCAACCGACATCGCAGTGCTCTCTAGAGAAGTGCAGCACCGAGGAAAGAGCCTCCGCCGCCGCCTCCGCGCATCCATTACGCATCTGCAGTTCGGCCAGTGCGAACTCGACCTGCCATCTGAGCCATGGGGAACCGAGCCGATGGGCTATTGATAACGCATCGTCGAGCATGGACTGCGCGGCGCCATATTCACGCCGGTCGGCGCTTATCTGCGCCATGCTCTTGAGAATGTAGGCCTCGCCGATCGGGTCCCCGGTCCCGCGGAACCCGGAGATCGCCTGCCGATGGCGCGCCATCGCCGTGTCATGGTCGCCGTCGAGAGTGCCGGTGAATGCGAGACCGCCGTACGCCAGCGCGCGTCCCCGCTCGTCGCCCACCTCATCGAAGATCTTCAGTGCCTGCGCGAAATGGTTCTCCGCGACGGCTTTCCGCAGGCCCGCCTCCAGCCTGCCGAGTGAGTACAGCAGCGCGCCCTCGCCACGTCTGTTGCGGGCGTCCCGGACGGCACCGAGCGCGTCGGCGTACATACCGCGCCAATCGTCGCCGCGCAGGCAGGACTCGAACGCCTGTACGGCAAGACAGGCCAGATTCCAGCACAGCTCGTCCATACCGAGCCGAGCGGCAAGGCGCACCGCAGTGACCAGTGAACTCCGTTCCGTCCTGAACCATTCGAGGGGGGCCTGCGAGATCATGCTGTACTCGGGAAGCGGCCAGTGTTCGGCGGTTCCGTGAAGTACCGCGAAGTCACCCCCATGGATGCGGCGGTGAGCCGTGGTCGCGATGAACAGCCAGCATCTCAACAGCCGCCGTATGGCATCGAGCCGGTCGGTGGTCGACTCCTCGGCCGAACACCGCTCCGCCGCATAGATTCGCACCAGGTCGTGGAGGCGGAAGCGGATGCCGCCGTCTCCCGTCACCGTGTGCTCGACCAGGTGCGCCGCCACGAGCTGCTGGAGCAGGTGCTCGGCGCGGGCGATGTCCGCGTCGAGCAGCGGGGCGCCCACCCATGAGGCGAAATCCTCGGTGCCGACCAGGCTCAGCCGCCTGAGCAGCCGCTGCGCCGACTCGTCGAGCAGGTCGTATGCCATTGCGATGGTGGCCCGGACGCTGGCTCCGTCGAAGGAGAGTTCGTCGAGCCGCCGAGCCTCGTCCCGGAGCTGGCGGACCATGTGCGAGATCGGCCAGTGCGGGCGGGCGCGGAGCTTCGCCGACACGATCCGCAGGGCCATCGGTATTCCCTCGCAGAGCCGGACCAGTTCCCGCGCGGCCTCCGGCTCGGCGTTCATCCGGCGCTCGCCGATCGAGGTCAGCAGCATGTCCTGCGCAGCCTCATCGTCCAGAGGTCCCACACGGATCTCGTGCACGCCCTCCAGCCTGCCGATGTGCTGGCTGCAGGTGACGATCGCGGCACAACCGCGGGTCCCGGGGAGGAACGGGGTGATCTCGTCACTGTGGCGGGCGCCGTCGATGACGACGAGCACCCGGCGGCCGGCGAGCACGCTCCTGTACAACGCCGCACGGCCCGCGAGGTCGGGCGGCATCGTGTCCGAGGGCAGCCTCAGCGACCGCAGCAGCTGCTCGGCGAGCGAGGCACCGCTGTCCGACATCCCCGGGCGAAGCTGCAGGAACAGCTGGCCGTCCGGGAACTGCGCGCTGAGCAGGTGGGCGACCCGCACGGCGAGCGCCGTCTTGCCCACGCCGCCCCGGCCGGTGAGCACGACCACCGGCACCTCGGGCGGGTCGCTGCTCGCGTCCTGGCCGGTGAGGACCCGCGACAACTCGGCGAGGATCTCCGCGCGCCCGCCGAAGTCGGGGATCGTCCTCGGCAGCTCGCGTGGGACGGGCGTGGCGGTGCCACGTGCGACGAGGCCGGCGGAGGGACGCGGAGCCGGCAGCTCGAGCCGGGCGTCGCGGCTGAGTATCGCCTGTTCCATACGGCACAGATCCGCGCAGGGGTCGATGCCCAGCTCGTCCTGCAGCGCGTGCCGTCCGACGCGGAACGTCTCGAGCGCGTCCGCCTGCCGGCCCGCCCGGTACAGCGCGAGCATGAGCTGGCCCCTGAGACGTTCGTTCAGTGGATGCTCCGCGACGAGTTTCGTGAGCTCGCCTATGATCTCCTGGTGCCGGCCGAGTTGCAGTTCGAGGTCGAGGCACTCCTGGTAGGTCGATATCCGCCACTCGTTGAGCCTGGTCGCCGCACTCTGGATGGCCTCGCTCTGCAGGCCCTCCAGGGCGGGCCCTCGCCACAGGGCGAGCGCTCCGCGGAAGTCGCGCACCGCTTCGGGGAAGCGCTGCTCGGCCGCCGCTCTCGTCGCGCCGGCCGTCATCTCCTCGAAGCGTGCGAGGTCGATGTTCTCCGCGGACGCCCTGATCAGGTAGCCGGGGGGCCTGGTCACGATGACCGACTCGCCGAGGAGCCTGCGCAGCGCCGAAATCGTGATCTGTACCTGGCTCTTCGCGGTCCGCGGCGGTTCGCTCCCCCACAGCGCGTCCACTATGCGGTCCACAGAGACGACGTGGCCGACTTCAAGCAGTAGGAGCGCGAGCACTATCTGCTGTCGCGAAGCTGCGATGGCCACCGGGTTGTCCTTAATCAGGATTTCGAGGGGACCAAGCAGCTTGAACCTCATAACCCCACCCAGGTAGCTCGCTGTAGTCGGCAACGAGTACGGAATTCGGCGGACCGGCCGGAGGCCGGCGCGCTGCACGCCGCCCTCCGCTTTGCAGGAGCTGCCAGAATCACCCAATCCACCAGGCAGGATAAGCCAGAAATATTACTCAGTCAATTCACCCATTGTCACAAAAAGTCACGTTCAGTTAATTCACCTCGACCATTATCCCGTAGAATGACAGGCAACATGAGGGTGCCCGGCAAAAGTTGCTCATCGACACCCCGACACGAGGCGAGCATTCGGGCTTGAATTCCTGCGCCGCGGTGCGGCGGCACACCGCGGCGCGGGGCCGAGGCGCCCGGTCGCATGCCAGGCCGGCGGAATCGCGAGCACAGGTGCGGGCGCGGCGTCCGTCGATCACGCGGTTCGCCGAACTCCCAGAAGAAGTCCGGCCCGCCGTGCGGCACGTCGGTTCCGCGGCAACTGCCCGTGCGAGAGGGCACGCCATCCGCGCATGCACGCGACCACCTGCGGACGACACGGCTGCAACCGGTCTATGACCTGCTGATACGTACGTCGCGAAGCACCGGCATTCGACTTCGCCGATTTCCGGGATCGGGGCCGCATCGACCGCCCGTTTCCACCCGGAACTCAACTCACCGGCCCGCGGGACGGCCGTCACGGCGGCGAATGCCTCGCCGCTCTGTACGGCGCCATGGATCAGGCCGCGCGACTCGTTCTGGCCCGCACTGCGGACCAATGACCCTGAAAAATGACATCCAGGGGAAATTTGTTGAACATCTTCGGCGGGAGCTTAGGAGCTCCGTACGAGGCGGGCGGCGGCACATATCGCCGCCCGCCTCGAAGAAGTCGGTACGCCCGCGGCCGCCGTTTCGGATGATCAGTTACGCTCATCCGAAGCGGCGGGCGGGCTGCCCGGGTCAGCGTCCCGCGGCATCCACGGGCTCATGCACCGGGAGTTCGGCGTCCAGGTCACGGGGGCGGGCCCTGCGCGGCAAACCGAACATCGCAAAGAATACGATGATCAGGATCCCGATTCCATACCAGAGCGCGATGGAGAAGCCTCGGGAGAAATTATGCGCGTTGGCCTTGGCACCGGATTCGGTCAGCGCCTGGACCACCGCGGAGGGCTGGCCCGGCCCGGGCCGGCAGCTCGCAGGCACGACGGTCGGGTCGTTCGCTTCCGAACGGTCCCGGACACAGGCACGGAATCCGGCGAGGATCTGCTCCTGGTTCTGCTTCGGAACCCCTGCCGCGCTGAGTTGCCTGCTCAACGCGGGGGTGACCTCGTCCACGCCCCGCCCGGAGTCATGCTCCAGCTGAGCGAAGAAGAGCACACCCACCAGCGCGACTCCGAGCGCCCAGCCGACCTGCTGGGTGGTGTTGAGCAGTCCGGAGGCGGATCCCGCATCGTGCCTGTCCACGCCCGCGAGGATGACGTCGACGATCGGGGCGATCACCAGTCCGAATCCGAAGCCCGCGAGAACGAGCGGTCCCGCCATCCCCCACGAGCTGATTCCGGGCCCGTAGTGGTCGGCCGCCAAGGCGTACCAGGCGAATCCGGCGGCATTGAAGAGCGCGCCCGCCATCAGCACCTTGCGGCCGAACCGCGGGGTGAGGACCTCCACCGACAGGCCCGAGCCGGCGCCCGCGCCGACCGCGAAGATCGCGGCGGTCAGCCCGGCGTGCAGCGGGCTCCAGCCGAGGCCCATCTGGAGGTAGAGCGTCCAGACGAGGAAGAAGCCGCCGAGCGAGATCCAGAAGATCAGGTATCCCACCATGCCCGTGGTGAACGCCCGGGCACGGAACAGGCCGAGCACCACGAGTGGTGAGCCGACCGTCCTTGTACGCCGGTGCTCGTAGGCGACGAACAGAGCGAGGACCACCGCGGACGCCGCCATCATCGCGAAGATCCAGGCCGGCCAGCCGTGATCGCGGCCCTTGATCAGCGGGTAGATCAGCAGCAGGATGCCGCTCACGGCGAGGACCATGCCGAGGAGGTCCAGTTTGGGCGCCGTCGGCGAGTGCGACTCCCCGACGACGAACCACCCGGCGATCAGGGCGATCAGTCCGACCGGCAGGTTGATCAGGAAGATCGATCGCCATTCCAGCCCGAACACGTCCCCCTCGACGAGCAGGCCGCCGACGATCACACCGGCCACGGACGCGAAGCCCAGGACCGAACCCCAGATGCCCAGGACCTTGCCGCGTTCGTCGGCCGGGAAGGTGACATGGACGATCGCGAGCACCTGCGGGACCATCAGGCCGGCCATGGCGCCCTGGGCGAGCCGCGCCCCGATGAGCATGTTCGGATTGACGGCGATGCCGCAGAACAGGGACGCGAGGGTGAAGCCGGCGACCCCGATCAGGAAGAGCTTCTTGCGCCCGTAGATGTCGCCGAGCCGGCCGCCGGTGACGAGCAGTGCCGCGAACCCGATCACGTAGCCCGCCACGACCCATTCGATCTGCGAGTACTCGGCCTTCAGGTCGCGCAGCATGCTCGGGACCGCCACGTTGACGATCGTCACGTCGAGCATGTCCATGAAACCCGCGCCCAGAAGGATGACGAGAACGATCCATCTGCGCGGATCCAGTTCCTCCGTGTTCGCGTCGTCCGTACCCACCGGGTCCCGGCCGGCCGGGTCCGGACGACTGCGCTCATCATTCGACATGACGTGTCTACCTCCATTCGACCTTGAGAGGCGGACGCGTCTGCCCCTCATAGCCATGACGAACCGGCGCGGCAGAACCTGACCGCGGATCTCTCGGCTTCCGGGACGGGTGTGGGGCCGATCCGCGGCCACCACACCGCCTGCGGGCGACATCGTCAGATCATCTAGACTACGGAGCCGTGTATCCCACGCCCGCCGCACAGGCCCACTCGGTGTTCGAGCGGCGGCAGGATCGTGTGCCATCCGCATCCTCTGCTGACGGGTCGACGGCGCGTGAACGCCTCCGGGGCGTTGCGGGCCCGCAGTGCACGGGCAGGGCGAACCGGTCCTGACTCCGCGCCAAGACGTCCGAATCGATGATGGAGCGTGACCTGATGGACAGTCAGGCGGAACTGGCCCAGCAGTTCACCCAGGCGCGCGACCACCTCCGGGCGGTGGCCTTCCGGATGCTCGGCTCGGCGCACGAAGCGGACGACGCGGTACAGGAGGTCTGGCTGCGGGCCAGTCGCGCCTACGCGGGCGATGTCATCAGCATCTCAGGCTGGCTGACCACGATCGCCGGTCGCGTCTGCCTCGACATGCTGCGCTCACGGCGGCGCCGGGGCGAGGAGTTCACGGACATGGGCACCCTGGCCGAACTCGGTCCGGAGGCCCGCTCCCAGGACGCGGCCAATCCCGAGGACGAGGCGATGCTGATCGAGTCCGTCGGGCTCGCCATGCTGGTGGTCCTCGACGAACTCGGTCCCGCCGAGCGTGTCGCCTTCGTGCTCCATGACCTGTTCGGCGTCCCGTACTCCGAGATCGGGGAGATCGTCGAACGGTCGCCGGCCACCGCGATGAAGCTGGCCAGCCGTGCCCGGCACCGGGTGCGGGGCACGGCCAGAGTACCCGCGGCCGACCTGGCCAGGCAGCGGAAGGTGGTGGCGGCCTTCCTGGCCGCGTCGCGAGCCGGTGACCTGCACGCCCTCCTGACGATCCTGGCCCCGGACGTCATCCGCCGCGCGGACGACACCGTACTGCGAGCAGGCACGGAGGCCGTGCTCCACGGCGCCCGCCGCGTCGCCGAGGACGCGGTCTTCTACTCGGCCCTCGCGCAATCCGCCCACCCCGGGTTGGTGAACGGCACCGCGGGGGTCCTCATCGCGCCTCGCGGGCGCCTCTTCGCGGTCATCGAACTCACCATCGAGGACGACCTCATCGCGGCGATCGACATCATCGGCGACCCGGCCAGGCTCAGCGAGGTCCGAGTGGACTGCCTTCCGCTCTCGTAGAGGACTCTCCGGTGCGGCCGCCCGCTGCTGAGGCCGCGTCCCTCGCGAACTGGGTCCTCGCCGATCACACTGGGGCCATGGAATACGTCGGCCGGGTGCCCGCGCCGCCGCTCGACGGCTTCATCGACGACATCTACTGCCTGAGCGGGGTTCCTCGGCACCGCCGGATGAACGTGCCGCCGATGCCGTCGGCGCACCTGTTCCTCAACCTGGGCGAACCCGCCCGCCTGTGGGACTCCGACCCCTCGGTGCCGTCGGCGCTTTTAGCCGACGGGTGGTTCATGGGCGTGTGGACCCGGCGCTTCGTCGTCGAGTACCCCGCGTGGGTCCGGCTGGTCGGGGTGCACTTCAAGCCCTGGGGGCTTTCCCCGTTCGTCGACATGCCGGTGAGCGAGCTGCGGAACCGATGGGTGCCGGTCGACGACGTCTGGCGGCGGTCCCTGGACCGGATCCGCAACCAGCTCGGGGACGTCGCGTCCGCCGTCGAGGCCATGCGCCTGGTGGAGGCGGACCTGCGTTCGCGACTCGCCGAAGCGCGCGGTCTCGGCCTGGTCCACCACGTCGGGCGGCGCCTGGAGGTCTCCCACGGCGCCGTCCCGATCGGTGCGCTGGCCGATGCCGCGGGGGTGAGCGGCAACCACCTGGCGGCGCAGTTCAAGTCCCATGTCGGGGTCACCCCGAAGCGGGTGGCGCGGATCTACCGCTTCGCGCGGCTGATCCTGTCCGTGGACGCCCTGCGCCCGGTCGACTGGTCGGATCTCGCCCACGCGGCGGGCTACTTCGACCGGGCCCACTTCAGCAGGGAGTTCAAGGACTTCACCGGCCACACCCCGACCGAGTACCTGGCCCTGCGGCGCCGGTTCCCCGCCGACCCGGGGTTCCCGCCGGACAGCGGTCCGATGCCCGCCGAGTGATTTCTTACAAGCCCCGCCGCACCCGGAGACGACAAGATCGGAGAGGAGCAGGCGAGGGACCGAGGAGGACCCGTGGGCACAGTGATCATGCACAGCGCGGCGTCGGTGGACGGCTTCATCGCCGACGAGAAGGACGACGTCGGGCCGCTCCATGACTGGTACTTCAACGGCGACACCCCGATCACCGGAGACGTCGGCGAGCAGTACGACCATTCCGGCGCCGGAAGCCGCTTCAGGGTCTCGAAGGCGTCGGCGGGGTACGTCCGCTCGATGTGGGAGTCGATCGGCGCGATCATCATGGGCCGCGCCCTGTTCGACCTGGTGAACGGCTGGGAGGGCCGGCCGCCCGCGGGTGACCACGTGGTCGTGGTCTCCCACCGGCCCAAGCCCGAGGGCTGGCACCCGGAGGCGTCCTGCCACTTCGTCGGCGACGTCGCGGCCGCGGTCGCCAAGGCCCAGGAGCTCGCCGGGGAGCGGACCGTCGCGGTGAACGCCGGCGACGTGGGCGGCCAGATCCTCGCGGCCGGTCTCGTGGACGAGGTGGCGATGGACGTGGTGCCGGTGGTCTTCGGATCGGGCAAGCGCTTCTTCGGCGGCATCGACCGCCAGCATCTGCTGGAGGACCCCCACGTGGTCATCCAGGGCGACCGGGTACTGCACCTGAAGTACAAGGTCCGCCGCTAGCGGCCCTGGCCCGCCCCGGGGCTGTGCTTACTGTGGGAAGGAGCAGGACAACGGTTCTGGGGGTATTCGGGGGCGCTTGTGAGCGGGGCCGAGATCGATTACGGGGCGGTGTTCCAGGCACTGCCGAGTGCGGTGGCGCTCCTCCGCCCGGATCTGGTGTACGTCGACGTCAACGAGGCGTTCCTGCAGATCGCGGGCCGCACCCGCGATCAGTTGGTGGGCCGGTACCTGTTCGACGTCTTCCCCGACAACCCCAACGACCCCACCGCCACCGGGATGCGCAATCTGGAGGCGTCGCTGCGGCGGGTGGCGGCCACCGGGGAACGCGACGCCATGGCGCTGCAGCGCTACGACGTGGAGGATTCCGAGCGTCCCGGGGTGTGGCAGGAGCGGTACTGGAGTCCGGTCAACACCCCCGTCCCAGGCCCCGACGGGGAGGTCGCGCTGCTGCTGCACCGGGTGGAGGAGGTCACCGAACTCATTCGCGCCCGCGGCGCCCGCCGCGGCGAGGACCGGGCCGAGGTGCTGGAGGCCGACCTGTACACCCGGGCCCGGGAACTGCAGGAGGTCAACGAGCGGCTGCGGCGGGCCCATGCCCGCGAGCGCGAGGTCGCCGTGGCCTTGCAGGAGGCGATGCTCCCCGCCGCCCCGGCGATCGGCCGTCACCGCGCCGCCGTGCGCTACCGGCCCGCGATCGGCTCGCTGAACGTGTGCGGCGACTGGTACGACCTGGTCGAACTGGACGGCGACCGGATCACGGTCGCCGTCGGGGATGTCGTCGGCCACGGCCTGACCGCGGCCAAGGTGATGGGCCAGCTGCGCGCGGCGCTGAGCTCCGCCGCCCGCGTCGCCGACGGCCCGGCCCATGCCCTGGAGGCCCTCGGCCTGTACGCCCGCTCCGTGGACGGCGCCGAGGCCGCCACCGCGGTCAGCGTCTTCATCGACTGGACGACCCGCACCCTCACCTACAGCTGCGCGGGGCACCTTCCGCCCGCCCTGCTGCACAGCGACGGCACCGTCTCGTTCCTCGACCAGGCCACCGACCCCCCGCTGGCGGCCAGCTTCGAGCATGCCGTCCGCCGGCAGACCGACTGCGCCTTCACCGACGGATCGGTCCTGGTCCTGTACACGGACGGGCTCATCGAGCGTCGCCGGGAGGACATCGACGCCAGCCTGTCGCGGCTGGCCGGCTCCCTCGTCCGGCACCGGCACGCCGAACCCGAGGTCCTCGCCGACGCCCTGCTGGCGGACCTCCTGCCGTCCGGGGGCATCACCGACGACACCGCCCTGGTCATCCTGCGCCTGTGACCACCCGACCGGCCGGACGGCCCGGTCAGCCGATCGGCGAGAGACAGAGGTTCTTCGCCAGACCCCGCGGGTCCACGCCGAGGAAGGTCTTGACCATCGAGCTGTCATTCCAGCCCTGGTAGTACTTGCAGCCGTGGGTCGGATCCTGGGGATCGGGGTCGTCCGGGTCATCCGCGGTCTGGCCGACGGTCTCGTAGGCCGTGCCATTGGCCAGCCTCAGGTGACACGGCGTCCGGTACCAGTCCCCCTGCTTCGTGCCGAACCCGAAGTCGGAGTCGCCGGCGTGGTACACGCAGTCCCCGATTCCGGCTTCGGCGGCCGGCTGCCCGTAGACCTGGCGGCCGAGGAACATGGCCAGGCCGAGCAGGGCCGCGGCCACCAAGGCCGCCGCGACCGTCCGCTGGACGATCGATGCCCGGCTCCACCAGGACGCCCCGTCGACGATCCGCGTGCGGCCGTCATTCGACTCCACGGGCGGTCTGGAGATCTCGGTGACCGTCGCACACCCGGTCAGGTCCGCGTCCCGCGGGCGCCGGTCCTCCGGTTCGGAGGCCCGGGCGAGCAGGGCGCGCGCCTCGGAGATCGTCGGACGCTCGGCCGGGTCCTTGGCCAGGAGGCGGGTGATGAGCTCGGTGAGCCCTCCCGCGCGCCTCGGTGGGGCCGGAGGGTCGGTGATGACGGCCTTGAGCGTGGCGGAGGTGGTGTCGCGGCGGAACGGGGAGACGCCCTCCACCGCTTGGTAGAGCGTCGCTCCGAGGGAGAACAGGTCGGAGGCGGGCTCGTCGTTCCCGTCGATGCGTTCCGGGGCCATGTACTCCAACGACCCGATGAACGCGCCGGTCGCGGTGAGCGTCGTGTCGGCGTGGTGCACCGCGATGCCGAAGTCGGTGAGGACGGCGTCGCCGGCGCCGGTGAGCAGCACGTTGGCCGGTTTCACGTCCCGATGGACGATCCCGGCTCCATGTGCCGTCTCCAGCGCGTTCAGCAGGCCGGCGGCGACGCGTGCGGCGCCGCTCGCAGGCAGGGGGCCGGATCGCGCGATCCGGTCGTGCAGCGAGTGCCCGTCGACGAGTTGCATGACGATCCAGGGGAGGCCGTCCTCAACGACGACGTCGTGCACGCTGACGATGTTCGGATGCTCGCGCAGCCGCGCGGCGTTGTGCGCCTCGCGGGTGGCGCGCGCGACCCGTTCGGCCAGCTCGGCGGCGGGCGGCCGCATCTCCTTGACCGCCACGTCGAGCCCGAGGGCGGTGTCGTGGGCCTTCCAGACCAGGCCGAACCCGCCTCGCCCCAGCGTCTCGACCAGCCGGTACCGCCCGCCGACCAGCCGCCCGGGGGCCGCCTCCGGTGCAGTCGTCACACGCCGAACCTACCGACGCCCCGAACACCCACACAAGAATGTTCTTTTGCCATGGAGACGACGGCCCCAGCAGCCGCCGCGAAGGTCTCGCCCGGCGCAGAGGGGCTCCTGATGCGGGCGGAAAGCGGGCGCACATGCGAGAAGCCGCCGACCAGAACTCGTCTGGTCGGCGGCTTCTCGTGTCGTGGAGGTGGCGGGAATCGAACCCGCGTCCTTCGGTGATGAGTCAGGGCTTCTCCGGGTGCAGCCTGCTTGACGCTTTCTCAGCCCCGGCGCTCACGCAGGCGTGTCGCCGACGGGCTCAGTCGCTGTTCGCTGTCCCTACCGGTCCCGCGACCGAATCGGCAGGTGGAGTCTCCTTACGATGCCAGACCCCGGTTCGGAGACGCTACCGGGCTGACAGAGTTCGCTCCTCGCTCAGGCGGCGAGGGCGAACTCGGACTGCTTCTTGTTGGCAGTTATTGGTTTGCTGTCACAGGATTTACGAGGTCACGACAGCAACCCTCGACCCGCTTCCCCTGGCTCGAACGACCGAAGTCGAAGCCGGTCACCCCCATGTTGAGTTGTCAAAGCGTCCGTCCCGCCGACTGGCGGCGGAGCTTCCGCACGATGACGCTACAAGGATAACGCGTGCCAGGGCAAAGTGATTCCCTCCGGGCACACGTGAACCCCGGTGGACGCGAGCGGTGTCGCGTCCACCGGGGTCGACCGGCAGGGTCGGGCCGGTCCGGACGGCAGAGCCTCCCCCGAGACGAGGCTCTGGTCTCATCACGGCGACTGAGTCCCGCAACCCCCCAAGCGGTGGCTCAGTCACCCGTAAAGACGCACCCGGGGGCCGGGTTGGTTGCGCGCCGCCGGTAAAGAGCTGACAAAGTGCCTGACCGCGCCTAACCGCCCAGGAACTTCGCGACGAGCTTCGGGGTGTTGACGGCGCCCTCGACGGCGATGGCGAAGGCGCGGTCCCCGCTGGAGCCGATGAACCAGGAGACGGTCTTGGGCCGACCACCCTCGTTGTAGGTGGCGAGGGCGGCGACGCCGACGACGTCGCCGGAGACGCGGGCGCCGCGGGCGTTGCCCCGGGACGCGGTGCGGTTCAGGACCCTCTTGAGGTTCGAGATGGATTCGGACGGCGGGCTCTGGGCCTGCGGTGCCTGGGCCGTCGTGGACGGGTCCTTGAAGACGTAGGGCGGCTTCCAGGTGCCGGTGTAGGCGGCGGCGGCCACCAGGGCCATCGCCAAGGGGCTGACCTGGACGGCGCCTTCGCCGACCATGGTCGCGGCCTTTTCGCCGTCGTTCGCAGGTGCCGGGACGGAGCCGGTGAAGGCGGGGACGCCGAGGCCCCAGTTCTTGCCGATTCCGAGCTGGGACGCCTCGCGGAGGAGGGTCTGGGCGTCCACCTTGCTGCTGAGCTGCGCGAGGGTCGTCTTGCAGGACGCGGCGAAGTGGTTGGCGAAGGTGCTGTCGGGGCGGGCCCTGTTGGTGAACGTCTTGCCGCCGACGGTGACGGTGCCGGGGCAGGTGGTCTCAGTGGACTGCTTCATGCCGGCCTGGGAGAACAGCGCCAGCGCGGACACGATCCCGAACGTCAGGCCGGGCGGGTACTGGCCCTCGAACGCCAGGTTCTTGTCGCCCGTCCCGTGGTTGGCCACGGCGAGCACCTCGCCGGTGCTCGGCCGCACGACCGTCATGGAGGCCGGGTACGGCAGGCCGGCCAGCGCGTCGTCGGCATGCTTCTGGTAACCGGGGTCGAGGGTCGTCTGGACCTCCTGCGGCTCCAGGCCGGGCCAGGAGCGCAGCCGCTCGGTGGTCTTGCCGGTCTCGTCCTGCGCGACGACGCTGACGGTCGGCGTCCCGGCGAGGCGGCGCTGCTGGAGCAGCTGGATGCCGCTGACGCCGATCGTGTCGCCCGGCTGGTAGGGGGCGCCGACCTGCTGGAGCCGGTCGGCGGTGGCCGGGCCGAGGTTGCCGATCAGCTCGGGCGCGTACGCGGGCGCGATCGGCGCGCGGACGCCCTGGAACCGCAGCCCCGGAATCTGGGCGAGCCGCTGGCTCACCGCGTTGTGGTCGGGGGCCTGCAAGGTCAGCAGCGGCAGGAACGTCTGCGGCGGCGCGGACCGGACACGGCCGAGGAGGCGCTCGCCGTCCAGCCGCCGGCCGCCGTCGATCTTGGTCTCCTTGACGAGCTGGTCGATGGTCTTCCGCGGGTCGGCGAGCTGCCCCGGGAACACCCCGAACTGGTAGGCGCCGATCTCGCGCAGCGCGGTGCGGCCCGCGGTGTCGGTGATCGGGGCGCGCTTCGGCACCTCCGTCACCACGGCGAGGCGCTGCCCCTGCTTCAGCTTGGTGTTGATGATGGACGGGTCCCAGACGACCTTCCACTTGCCGCCGACGCGGCGCAGGTGCATGAGGCCGGGGTACTGCCAGGGCTGCCCGTTCTCACCCAGGTCGATCTTCACGGTGAAGCGGGCGTCGGCCTCGTCGCCCTTCTTGACGATCTGGTCGACGTCGGAGCCCTCCACCTCGGTGCCGAGGGACAGCCGCAGGGACGCGGCGTCGAGCTGCTGCCGGACGCGGCCGAGGGCGTCCTCGACCTGTTTGCGGTCGGCGCCGACCGTCCGCCCGGCCGCGGCCTCGTAGTTGCCGACCTGCCAGGCGATGAGGAAGTCGCGGACGGCGGGCATCGCGGAGGGCTCGGCCCAGCATCCGGTCGTCATCGTCCCGACCAGGGCGCCGCAGGCCGCCAGCGCGACCGAACGGCGCCGCAGCGGCGAAAGGAGCGGCGTCCGGGCCCCGGCCCGCCTCCGGCCTCGGTTCGTCATCGACACCCTTCACCGTCTCCTGAACCGGGCCGCCGCCGCCTTCTGCATCTCCCGCTCGGCTTCCCGCTTGGCGATGGCCTGGCGCTTGTCGTAGGTCTTCTTACCACGGGCCAGGCCGATCTCGACCTTGGCCTTCCCGTCCTTGAAGTACAGCGAGAGCGGGATCAGCGTCCAGCCCGGCTCCTCCGACCTCGCGATGATCTTCTGGATCTCGCGGCGGTGCAGCAGCAGCTTGCGGCGCCGGCGCGGGGCGTGGTTGGTCCAGGTCCCCTGGGTGTACTCGGGGATGTGGACGTTCTCCAGCCACACCTCGCCGTCCCGCACGTGCGCGAAGCCGTCGGCGAGGGAGGCGCGGCCGGCGCGCAGGGCCTTCACCTCGGTGCCCATGAGCACCATGCCCGCCTCCCACGTGTCGTCGATGTGGTAGTCGTAGCGGGCCCGCTTGTTCTGGGCGATGAGCTTGTGCCCGGTGTCCTTCTTGCGCCCGGTGTCCCGTGCCACGTCCTCAGTCCTTGTCCGGCGTTCGTCGTCTCAGTCCGGCATCGTCGTCTTGTCAGGCATCGTCGTCTTGTCAGGCATCGTCGTCTTGTCAGTTTGTGGCCTCTACCCGGGCATCGCCGCGTCGAGGCCGCGCAGCACCGTCCGGGCGCGCCGCTCGGCCGCCTTCGCGGGGCGGTCGGCGGAGACCTCCACGTCGGGTTCGATGCCGACCCCGTCGAGGTTACGGCCGCTCGGCGTGCGGTAGCGACCGACGGTCAGCTCGATGACCGACCCGTCGGCGAGCCGGAGGGGTTCCTGCACCGAGCCCTTCCCGTACGTACGCGATCCTACGATCACCGCGCGGTCGCGGTCGCGCAGGGAGCCCGCGACGATCTCCGCGGCGCTGGCGGTGCCCGCGTCGACGAGCACCACGAGCGGGGTCCGCGCGTCGCCCGGGGTCGTGACGGTGCGCCGCTGGACGGGCCTGCCGCGCGGCTCATAGGTCACGACCGGGCCGCCGGGCAGGAAGGCCGACGCCGTCTCGACCGCCTCGTCCACCAGCCCGCCGGGGTTGCCGCGCAGGTCGAGCAGGACGCCGCCGCCCGGCCGGCCCGCCGGTGACCGCCCGGTCACGGCCGCCCGGACCTGCCCGCCCGTGCCGCGGGTGAAGGCGCCGACGCGGATCATCCGCGCGTGCTCGGGGAGTTCGGTCACGGTGACGTCCCCTCCGGAGACCTTCGTGCGGGCGAGGTGGAACCTCCTGGTTCGACGCTCGCGCTCCACGGTGAGTTCGACCGTCTCGTCCGGACGTCCGCGCAGCGCCTCGGCCACGCGCGAGATGTCCCAGCCCGTCACGGAGGCCTGCCCGACGCGGGTGACGACGTCGCCGGCCCGGACGCCGGCGCGGGCGGCGGGGGTGCCGGGCTGGACGCTCGCCACCAGCACGCGGTCGTCGCCGTCCTCGCTGCCGAGCCACAGCCCGACGCCGCTGTAGCGGCCGGTGAGGCGCCCTTCGACGTCGTCGTACTCGCGGGCCGAGTAGTAGTGCGCCCACTTGTCGCCGAGCCCGCGCAGCATGCCCTCGATGGCGGCGCGGTCGAGCTCGCCGCGGTCGACGGGCCGCGCGGCCCGGCCGCCGATCTTCGCCGCCGCGTCGTCCAGGACGGAGCCGCCCCCGGCGACGGCCGCGTGCCGCTCGGAGCCCGAGCCGCTCACGACCCCGGCGCCGTAGGCGCAGACGAGCGCCGCCGCCATCGCGGCGCCGCGCAGCACGCCGCCCGGCCGCCTGTTCAGCGGGGACACGGGCTCGACGGGGGCGCGGAGGGGGTCATGCGGCCAAGTGTAGGGCGGCGCCGCGGCCCGGATCCGGCGGTTGCGCCGGATCCGGTCGCGGCGTCAGATCTTCAGGTATCTGCGCAGGGTCAGGAACGAGGAGACGGCGCACAGCAGGACGCCGAAGCAGATCGACACGATGATGACGAGGATCACCACGCTCCAGCCGAGCTGGCTGACGAGCTGGACGTCCCCCGCGAGTCTGTCGACCAGGAGTTTCTTACTGAAGATCAGCAGTACGGAGGCGAACAACCCGCCGATCAGCCCGGCTATCGCGCCCTCCAGGATGAAGGGCATCTGGATATAGGTGTTCGACGCGCCGACCAGCCGCATGATGCCGGTCTCCCGGCGCCGGTTGAACGCCGACAGCCGGACGGTGTTGCCGACCAGCATCACCGCGGCGATCACCTGGATCAGCGCGATCGTCAGCGCCGCGACCTGCAGGCCGTTCAGGATGCGGAAGAACCGTTTCAGGATCTCCTGCTCGTTGATCACCGAGTCGACGCCGGGCTGGTTGAGCATCGCCTGCGCGACCGCCTTGTACTCCTCCGGGTTCTTCAGCTTCACCCGGAACGAGTCGGGGATGTCGCCCTCGCGGGTGCTCTCCACGAAGCCGGGCGATCCCGCGAAGCGGTCCTTGAAGCGGGCGTAGGCCTGCTGCTTGTTCTCGTACTGGACCTGCGAGACCTGCGGCATCTTCTCCAGCTGCGCCTTGAGCGTCTGCCGCTGCTGGTCGGTGACGTCCTGCTTCTGGCAGACCGGGTTCGAGCTCGTCTTCGCGCACAGGAAGATCGACACCTCGATCTTGTCGTACCAGTAGCTCTTGGACGCGGAGACCTGCTGCCGCAGGAGCAGCCCGGTGCCGAAGAGCGCCATGGCGATGGCGACGGTGATGACGAGGGAGATCGTCATCGTCATGTTCCTGCGGAGACCGATCCAGATCTCCTGGAGAACGAACTGTACGCGCATGCCTCGCTGTCCTTGATCGCCGTTGCCGGGCCGGGAGCCGGGGCGGCCGCGGGACGCGGCGCCGGCGGCCGCCTCTCGGGCACCCTCAGGGTGTCCTACGACCCGGCGGGAATCGATGGTTCAGATTTCGCTGCGCCCGTTCCGGCGCGCATGTGTCAGTACGCCTGCCCGTACACGCCGCGCGACTGGTCGCGGACGACGCGGCCGTCCTCCAGCTCGACGACGCGCTTGCGGAACGCGTCGACGATGGCGGCGTCGTGGGTGGCCATGACGACGGTGGTGCCGGTCCGGTTGATGCGGTCCAGCACCTTCATGATGCCGATCGAGGTGGCGGGGTCGATGTTCCCGGTCGGCTCGTCGGCCAGCAGGATCATCGGGCGGTTGACGAACGCGCGCGCGATGGCAACGCGCTGCTGCTCGCCGCCGGACAGCTCGTCCGGCATCCGGTGGGCCTTGCCCTCCAGGCCGACCAGGTCGATGACCTCGGGGACGACCTTGCCGATGAACCGCCGCGGCTTGCCGATCACCTCGAGGGCGAACGCGACGTTCTCGAAGACGTTCTTGTTGGGCAGGAGGCGGAAGTCCTGGAATACGCAGCCGATCCTGCGACGCAGGTGCGGCACCTTCCAGTTGCTCAGCCTGCTCAGGTCCTTGCCCGCCACGTGCACGTGACCCTGGGAAGGACGCTCCTCCTTCAGGATGAGGCGCAGGAAGGTCGACTTCCCGGAGCCGGACGGACCCACCAGGAACAGGAACTCGCCCTTCTCGATGGCGACGTTCACATGCTGGAGGGCGGGCCGGTTCTGGCTCGGGTAGACCTTGGTGACGTTGTCGAAGTGGATCACGGCTGCATCACGGCGGTTCGCTGTAGGGGTTGGGGAGCGGGCCGGCCCGCGGCCACGGAAGAGTCCGTGGCCCCTTGCCTGCGCCGCCCGGCTTCACGGCCAGGTGGGACGCGGAGCCTTCGAGCAGTGTAGAGGGGAGAGGCGACCGCCTCGTCCCACTCGGAGCGGTACGGGCGCCCAGGGCCGGCACCGCGTCCGATCTGTGCGTGACGTCCGATCAGTGCCATGTGAACGGTCTCCCGACGTCCGGTCGTTTCATACCGGCTTTGCCCCCGGACTTGCCGGAACGACCATACAGTCCGGCTACGCTGGATGATGGCGAAAGATACCTAATAGATGGACGAACGACCAGACAGGCCGACGCTTCCCGCACGGACCGCGTGCCGTTGTCGGAGATTGGGGCCCACGACATGAGCTGCGAACATCTCATCTGTGCTCGGTGCTCGAACCCGGTGGTGGAGGGCCGCTGCCCCACCTGCCGGGAGGCCCGCTCGGAGCTTCACGACCACGGCCCGTCCGTGCCGCCCGCCGTGGTCCTGGCGATCCTCGTCGCGCTGCTGTTCGCGGCGCTCGTCCTCCAGCGCGTCTACGGCTGACGCGGTGCCCCAGGGCTTCTTGATCGGCCCTAGGGCTTCTTGATCGGCGGTGTGGCCGCCTTGGTCACCGCGCCGTCGTCGGCGAGCATGTGCGCCTTCGCCTGGGCGGCGCGCTTCTTGGCCTTCGGCGGGTCGAACGCGGCGAAGTGCAGCGTCGCCGTGGTGTCGACCTCGTTGCCCTCGACCGCCCCGTCGAGGAGGTGCTCGGCCTCCTGCGGGATCTCCGGCTTCGGGGTGCGCGGGTCCTTGGCGACCAGCGAGGTGTTGCGGAACAGCGAGTAGATGACCAGCCCGCCGCCGTGCTCGGTCCGCAGCCCGAAGTAGGGGAACGGCGTCGCCGTGTAGACGACCGTGTAGGTGATGTCGTCCTTCTTGGCCTTCTTCCTGGCGCGCTTGGCGTCCTGGTAGAAGCCGGTGGTGACGGGGTTGGACTTCATCACCTTCGCGGCGACGCTGCGCGGCCCCTCGGCGGCGATCGTCGCCTGGATCCCGCCGACGTCGCGGGGGCGGATCAGCAGGGACGCGTCGCCCGCGCTGAGGGCCGTCGCGTAGCCGGCGGCGTCGATCGCCACCTTCGGCTCCTTGGCCTTCTCCTGCAGGACGGTCGCGACCGTGAGCTTCCAGTGGTCGGACGGCCCGCGCAGGATGAAGCCCATCAGCACCCTGCGCTTGCTCTTGGGCCGGTCCATGACGGAGCGGTCGACCGACACCACGAACCACTGCGGGTAGGCGGCGTCCTTCAGCTTCGGCACGTACAGCCTGGGCTTGCCGTAGCCGAAGCGCGGCACCGGGTCGCCGTCGTAGGCGGCCTTGCGGAACTCGGCCGCGGTGAGCTGGGACTGTCCGTCGGACGTCCACGTCAGCGCGAGGCGCTCGTCGCCGGCGGCCCTGGCCACGTCCTCGTCGGTGACGTAGGAGCGGAACGCCTGCTCCGCGACCTGCGGGGTCAGCGCCACCGGCGCGGGCGGGGACGTCTTCGGCATGGTGACGGTGGGCCGCGCCTCCGTCTTGCCCTCGGCGCAGCCCGCGGCGGTGAGCAGGGCGAGCAGCACCCCGGCCGCGACCACCCGCAGGAAGCTGTGCAAAGACCCGTCCCCCGGACCGAGATTCCAGGGCCGACCGCCCTCGGCCGACCTCCTCGGCCCGTGATTCTGCCATCCGCATGATATTGGAGGGACGTCCGGTCGTCCGCCATGGGGCGATAAGCATGCCGGGACGGCGATAAGCTCGGACCGTGGCAGGCATCGAACCCGAAGAGCAGCTCAAGGAGCTCGGCTCGACCCTGTCCAGCATCGAGCAGGTGCTGGACCTCGACGGCATGCGCCGCGACATCGCGGAGCTGCGCGAGCAGTCGGCCGACCCCGACCTGTGGAGCGACCAGGAGCGCGCCCAGTCGGTGACGCGCCGCCTGTCGTACCTGGAGAGCGAGCTGAACCGCGTCGAGGGCCTGCGGCAGCGGCTCGACGACACCGCCACGCTGTACGAGATGGCCCGGGAGATGGACGACGCCGACACGCGCACGGAGGCCGACGAGGAGCTGGCCGCCCTGAACAAGGCCGTCCAGCAGCTCGAAGTGCGCACCCTCATGTCGGGCGAGTACGACGCCCGCGAGGCGCTGGTCACCATCAACGCGCAGGCCGGCGGGGTGGACGCGGCCGACTGGGCCGAGCAGCTCCAGCGGATGTACCTGCGCTGGGCCGAGCGGCACGGCTACCCGACGGAGGTCTACGAGACGTCCTACGCCGAAGAGGCCGGGATCAAGTCGACCACGTTCACCGTGAAGGCCCCCTACGCCTACGGGACGCTGCGCGGCGAGCACGGCACCCACCGGCTCGTCCGGATCTCCCCCTTCGACAACCAGGGCCGGCGGCAGACGTCGTTCGCGGGCCTGGACGTCGTCCCCGTGGTGGAGCAGAGCGACCACGTCGACATCGACGAGACCGAGCTGCGGATCGACGTGTACCGGTCGTCGGGGCCCGGCGGCCAGGGCGTCAACACCACCGACTCGGCCGTGCGGATCACCCACATCCCCACCGGCATCGTCGTCTCCTGCCAGAACGAGCGAAGCCAGCTGCAGAACAAGGCCACGGCCATGAACGTCCTGCAGGCCAAGCTGCTGGAGCGCAAGCGCCACGAGGAGGCGGAGAAGCTCTCCGAGCTGCGCGGCGAGGGCACCACGAGCTGGGGCACGCAGATCCGCAACTACGTCCTGCACCCGTACCAGATCGTGAAGGACCTGCGCACCGGCGTCGAGGTCGGCAACCCCACCGCGGTCCTGGACGGCGACATCGACGAGTTCATCGAGGCCGAGATCCGCTGGCTGCGCCAGCAGGAGATCGCCTGACCCCAGGCCCGCCCCGCGAGCGGCGGCACCTTTTTCGGCCGACTTTCGTGTTCATAGAGTGACTGTGCGGTCACTCTGCGAGGATGCCGGGTGGTTCGATCAATGTCGCCATTCGGGGGGGCCTCATGGCCGCACGCACTTTCGTCTCCATGCTCATACCCGGCCTGCTGGCCGCCGCCGTGAGCACCGGCTGCTCCGGCAGCACCTCCTCCTCCGCGGCCCCGGGGAAGCCGCAGGGGGCGCCCGCGCTCACCAAGGAGCAGGCGCAGCAGGTCCTCGCGTCCTTCACCGCCGGGATGAACAGGGCGGGGCACAGGTTCAGCGGCCGGACGCTGCGCACGGTCGAGGCCGACCCGCAGCTCTCCATGGACGTCGCCGCGCTCAAGCTCCGGCGCGCCGTCCGGCAGCGTCCGCCGAAGGTGGCCTTCACCCGCCCGACGTTCTACATCCCGCGGCTGACCGGCTACCCGCACTGGTTCGCGGCCGACGCCGTCACCGGGCAGGGCAAGCGGGCGCTGCGCCACGCGCTGCTGTTCACCCAGGCCGGGCAGGGCGCGCCGTGGCTGCTGACCGCCGACCCCTACCCGTCCGAACTCGCCCTCGGCCGCATCGCGCTCGACCCGCAGGGGTACGCCACCCCGGTGGCCCCTGACGTCAAGGACCTCGCCGTCCAGCCCGCGAAGCTCGCCCAGGCGCACGCCGCGCTCCTCACGGACGGGCCCGGCGCCCCCGGGGCGGCCCTCCTTGCGGAAGGGGCGAGGACCACCGAGACCTACAAGGCCCTCAAGGAGGGCGAGAAGAGCCTCGCCGCACGCGGGGTCACGCTCTCGTCCCGCTTCTCCCCCGCGCAGTACAAGGTCTACGGGCTGCGCACCAAGGACCGCGGAGCCGTCGTCTGGTACGTCCTGAAGCAGAACGAGGCGTACTCGGCGGCCCGGCGGGGCCGCATGACCGTCAGCGGAGACCTCGTCGGCCTCGCCCCGCCCGCCAGCGCCCGGACGCGCCTGGACACGATCGTCCTCGTGCAGTACCTGGCCAGCGTTCCGCCCAAGGGCCGCGCCACGATCAGCGGCATGTACCGCAAGGCCGTCACCGCCCAGGGCTCCTGAACTCCGTCGGGTGCCGGCCCGGCCCGCCCCTCCTGACCGCTGCGGCGGAACCGGTCCGGCATCCGACGGTACTTATTGCTTTTTTCTCCTCCTTCGGGCCTTGGCGGCCCTCCATCGTCGATAAAAGCGGGCGATCGCTGGCATCGCTTCGTCTCGCCTTGCGGCTCGCTGCGCGATCAGGTTCTCGCAGGCTCGAACCTGCCTTCGGACGCGATCGCGGCCCTTGAGGTCGCCGGGTGGTTGCGGCGGGGGCTGGGGTCAGCGCGTCCGGGTGGTCTTCTCAGGCGAGCCGGTTGCGGTGGCTTGGTCTGCTGGGCTCGCCGCCGCGTGGTCCGGGTGGCCGGGCCACGCGGCGGTTCGCCCCTAGGTCACTCCGAGGGGAGAGAACTGGAGGTGACGAGGGTGCGGATGGCGCCTAGGGCCACTGAGAGGGTCGCGAGGTCGAAGCTGTCGCTCTCCCAGATCTCGCTGAGGGTCTGCTGGGCGCGCTGGACGGCGGGCCTGTTCTTCTCCGCCCAGTGGATCATCCGCTCCTCGGGGTTGCCGCCCGGCTTGCTGGTGATGAGGACGTCCCGGGTGAGGGCGGAGTGCGCGGCGTACAGGTCGTCGCGGAGGGCGGAGCGGGCCATCGAGCGCCACTTGTCGTCGCGCGGCAGGGCGATGATGCGCTCGCGCAGGCGGGACAACTGGAGCCGGTCCGCGAGGTCGAAGTAGATCTCGGCGACCTCCTCCACCGGACGTCCCGTGTCGTGCGCGATGCCGACCACGTCGAAGGTGGAGTAGGCGGGGACGAACGTGGCGCACTGCTCGGCCAGCTCGTCCGGGACGCCCAGCTCGGCGAAGCCGTCGCGGCGCTGCTCGAACGCGGCGAGGTCGAGCCCGACCAGGAGCTTCGACAGGTGCGCGCTCAGGGTGGCCGCGCCGCCGGTGAAGAAGTCGATCGTCTCCTGGATGTCGAACGGGGGCCGCCGGTTGTGCAGCAGCCAGCGGGCGCCGCGCTCGGTCAGCTTGCGCGCCTCCAGCAGCATCGCGATCTGCGTCGACTCCTCGACCTGGTGCGACAGGTTCTCGACCGACTTCCAGAAGCGCGGCATCTGGAACACGTCGCGGGCGACGAGGTAGGCGCGGGCGATGTCGGAGGAGGACGCGCCCGTCTCCTCGTTCATCCGGAACACGAACGTGGAGCCGCTCGCGTTGACCACGTCGTTCACCACGGCGGTGGTGATGATCTCGCGGCGCAGCGGGTGCCGGTCCATGAAGGGCCGGAACCGCTCGCGCAGCGGCGTCGGGAAGTAGTCGACCAGCCACGACTCCAGGTAGGGGTCGTCGGCGAGGTCGGAGGCGACGAGGTCGGCGTCCAGCGCGAGCTTGGCGTAGGCGACCAGCACCGAGAACTCGGGGCTGGTCAGGCCGTGCCCGGAGTGGCGCCGCTCGGCGAGGGCCTTGTCGTCGGGCAGGGCCTCCAGGCGCCGTTTGAGGCGGCCGTCGCGCTCCAGCTTGCGCATGTACCGGGCGTGGACGTGCAGCATCGCGGACGCCTGCGCGCGGGACGCGGCGAGCACCACGTTCTGCGCGTAGTTGTCGCGCAGGACGAGCCGCCCCACCTCGTCGGTCATCTCGTACAGCAGGCCGTCGCGCTGCTTGCCCTCCAACTCCCCGTCCCGCACCGCCTGGTCGAGCAGGATCTTGATGTTGACCTCGTGGTCGGAGGTGTCGACGCCCGCGGAGTTGTCGATGAAGTCGGTGTTGATCAGGCCGCCGCCGCGGGCGAACTCGATCCGGCCGAGCTGCGTGACGCCGAGGTTGCCTCCCTCGCCGACGACCTTGCAGTGCAGTTCGGCGCCGTCCACGCGGACGGGGTCGTTGGCCTTGTCGCCGACATCGGCGTTGCTCTCCAGCGACGACTTGACGTAGGTGCCGATCCCGCCGTTCCACAGCAGGTCGACCGGCGCCCGCAGGATGGCCCGGATCAGCTCGAAGGGCGGCAGGGTCTTCACCCCGTCGCCGAGCCCGAGCGCCGCCCGCACCTGCGGGGTGATCTGGATCGACTTCACGCTGCGGGGGTACACGCCGCCGCCCTTGGAGATCAGCGAGGTGTCGTAGTCGCCCCAGCTGCTGCGCGGCAGCTCGAACAGCCGGCGCCGCTCGGCGAACGAGGCGGCGGCGTCCGGGTCGGGGTCGAGGAAGATGTGCCGGTGGTCGAACGCGGCGACGAGCCGGATGTGCTCCGAAAGCAGCATCCCGTTCCCGAACACGTCCCCGGACATGTCGCCGATGCCGACGACGGTGAAGTCCTCGTTCTGGATGTCCTTGCCGAGGGCCCGGAAGTGGTACTTCACCGACTCCCAGGCGCCGCGGGCGGTGATGCCCATGCCCTTGTGGTCGTAGCCGACCGAGCCGCCGGAGGCGAACGCGTCGCCGAGCCAGTAGCCGTACTCGGCGGCGACGCCGTTGGCGATGTCGGAGAACGTCGCGGTGCCCTTGTCGGCGGCGACGACCATGTAGGTGTCGTCGCCGTCGTGGCGGACCACGTTCGGCGGCGGCACGACCTTGCCGTCGACGAGGTTGTCGGTCAGGTCGAGCAGGCCGGAGATGAAGTCCTTGTAGCAGGCGATGCCGGCCTTCTGCCACGCCTCCCGGTCGACGGACGGGTCGGGCAGCTGCTTGCCGACGAAGCCGCCCTTCGCGCCCGCCGGGACGATGACGGTGTTCTTCACCGCCTGCGCCTTGGCCAGGCCGAGGATCTCGGTGCGGAAGTCCTCGCGCCGGTCCGACCAGCGCAGCCCGCCGCGGGCGACCGACCCGAACCGCAGGTGCACGCCCTCGACCTTCGGCGAGTACACGAAGATCTCGTACATGGGGCGGGGCTGCGGCAGGTCCGGGATGCCCTCCGGGTCGAACTTCATCGCCAGGTACGGCTTGTTCTGGTAGTGGTTCGTGCGCAGGGTCGCCTGGACGAGCGCCAGGTAGGCGCGCAGGATGCGGTCCTCGTCGAGGCTCGCGACGTCGTCCAGCTTGCCGCGGACCTCCTCGGTGATGCCGGCGCTGCGCTCCTCCTCGCCGCCCCGCAGCGAGGGGTCGAGCCGGCTCTCCCACAGCCGGATGATCAGCCGGGTGATCGAGGCGTTGCGCAGCAGCACCTGCTCGATGTAGCGCTTGGAGAACGTGGTGCCCGCCTGCCGCAGGTACAGGGCGTAGGCGCGCAGGATCATCGCCTGCCACCAGGTCAGCCCGACGTGCAGGACGAGCGCGTTGAAGCCGTCGTTCTCGATGCCGCCGCGCCACAGCATCGTGAAGGCGTCCTGGAACAGGTCCTTGACGGCCTCCGCCGGGACGTCCGCGGGCGGCACGTACCGCAGCCCGAGGTCGTAGATCCAGAACCGGCGGCCGTCGGAGGGGTTGATCTCGTACGGCCGCTCGTCGATCACCTCGACGCCCATGTTCTGCAGCAGCGGCAGCACCCGCGACAGCGAGATCGGCTCGCCCAGCCGGTAGATCTTCAGCCGCCGCTCGCCGGGCCCGGCGCCTTCCGGCGCGTACAGGTCGATCGAGGTGTCGGTGCTCTCGTCGAGCGCGGCGAGGCGGCGCAGGTCGGCGACGGCGGTACGGGCCGGGAAGTCGGCCTTGTAGCCCTCGGGGAACGCCTCCCCGAAGGTGCGGCCGAGCGTTCCGGAACGTTCCTCCCCGGACTGCTCGGCGATCGCGTCGGCGAGGTCGTCCTCCCACGAGCGGGTGGCCTGGGCGAGCCGCTCCTCCAGCTCCGCGACGTCGACGTCCGGCAGCGGGCGGCCGCGCTCGCCGCGGACCACGACGTGCAGCCGGGCCAGGATCGACTCGGTGACGTTCGCGCTGTAGTCGACGCTGACACCGTCGAACGCCTCCCTGAGCAGGTCCTGGATGCGCAGCCGGACCTTGGTGGTGTAGCGGTCGCGCGGCAGGTAGACCATGCAGGACATGAAGCGGCCGTACAGGTCCTTGCGCAGGAACAGCTTCAGCTGGCGGCGCTCGCGCAGCCGCAGCACGCCGAGGGAGATCTTCAGCAGGTCGTCGACCGAGATCTGGAAGAGCTCGTCGCGCGGGTAGCTCTCCAGTATCTCGATGAGGTCCTGGCCGTCGTAGCTGTCGGGGGCGAACCCGGCGCGCTCCAGCACCTCGTCGAGCTTGGGCCGCAGCACGGGGACGTGCGCGATCGACTCGCTGTAGGCGACGTGGCTGAACAGCCCGAGGAACCGGCGCTCCCCGATCACCTCGCCGGACTCGTCGAACTTCTTCACCCCGATGTAGTCCAGGTACAGGGGGCGGTGGACGGTGGAGCGGGAGTTCGCCTTGGTGAGGACGAGCAGGCGCTTCTCCGTCGCCTTCTCGCGGACCTCCGGCGGCAGCGCGGCGAAGCTGTCGGACTCGCGCTTGTCGTTGCGCAGGATCCCGAGGCCGGTGCCCGGCTCGGGGCGCAGCGCCGTCCCGTCGCCGGTGAGCGTGTAGTCGCGGTACCCGAGGAACGTGAAGTGGCCGTCGGCCAGCCAGTCGAGCAGCTCGACGCCTTCGGCGAGCTCCTTGGCCGGCAGCGGCGGCGGCACCTCCTGGACCGCGGTCGCGACCTCGTGGGCGCGGGCGCGCATCTTGGGCTCGTCCTCGACGGCGACCCGGACGTCCTGCAGGACGCGGATCAGGTCCTTCTCCAGCGTGTCCAGGACGACCTGGTCGGTGGTGCGGTCGACCTCGATGTGCATCCACGACTCGTCGACGTCGGCGTCGCTGTCGTGGTTGCCGCGGAAGGCCCTGAGGTGGCCCGCGACGTCGCGGTCCACGCCCAGCAGCGGGTGGACGATCATGTAGGTCGCCAGGTGGTGGCGGGTCAGCTCCATCGTGACCGAGTCGACGAGGAACGGCATGTCGTCGGTGACGACCTGGACGACGGTGCGGCCCGGGTCCCAGCCGTCCTCCTGGAGCGTCGGCGTGAAGACGCGCACCTTCGCGCGCCCCTGCGGCCGCTCCTCGCCGAGCGCGCGGTGCGCCATCGCGGGCCCGCAGATGTCGGCCGGATCCCGCTCCAGCAGGTCCTCGCGGGCGACCTGGCGGTAGTAGAGGCGGAGGAAGGCGAAGGCCTCCTCCACGTCCCCGCGCGCCTCCGGACGCCTCGCGCACGTCTCGGCGGCCCGCCGGAGCAGGTCGTCCTTCGCTTGATCGAGCATGCCGCTCATCGACAATCTCCCCTTGAGACCCATCGCCACCTCGTTGTGGCGCCGCTCACTGCACGAGCGTAGCCAGGAATCGCCGCAAAGCCGACCTGGTCCCGTGCATGGCCGACGTGGCCTATCCCACCCTGTCAGGGTGCCCGAAGCGACTCGGGCCGATCATGTGATTCGGTGCCGGAGGGAGCGTCAGCCCGCGGCCTGGCCGGTGGTGCCCGCGCCGCTGCCGGTACCGGTGCCGCCGCCCCCGGGGTCGGTGCCGCCGCCTCCGGGGTCGGTGGGAGTGTCGGTCGGCGTCTCGGTGGGGCCGGTGGACGGGTCGGTCGGGTCGGTGGGCGTGTCGGTCGGCGGCGTCGTGGTCGGCGAGTCGGACGGGGTCGGGGTGCCGCTCCGGGTCGGGCTGCCGGTGGGGGTGGGGTCGCCGGTGGGCGTCGGGTCGTAGGACGTCGGCGGCCCCTCCTGCACGGGCTGCCGGCTGGTGGGCGCCTCCGTGGTCGGCACGACGTCGCTCGACGTGGGCGGCCCGCTCGGGTCGCTGACCTTGCGGCCCGCCTTGCCGCCGCCGTCGGAGCCGAGCAGCAGGACGGAGGAGACGACGATGACCGCGACGAGCAGCGCGGCGGCCCCGGCGAGCGCCGCGGAGCGCCCCGAACCGGTGAGCGAGCGCCGCAGCCCGCCGCCCTTCCCGCCGGCGGCGTCGCCGGGCAGGGTCTCGTCGGCGGCCCACGCGGCGGGGGCGAGCAGCGGCTCGGCCTCCCGCGCCGCGTCTCCGCCGGCGCCCGGCGCCCCGAACGCGGCGTCGTCGAAGGAGTCGTCGAAGTCCGGGGTCCGGTCGAACACCGGGTCGTCGTCGAACACCGGGGTGTCGGCGAACACGGGGTCGGGCTCGAACACCTCGTCCTCGTCGCCGCCCTCCGCCGCCAGGACGGACCCGGCGGCCAGCATCGCGGTCTCGTCGGTGTCGCCGGAGGGGCGGGCGGCGGGACGCGCCGCCTCCTCGTGCCCGAGCAGCCGCATCAGCACCTGCCGGGCGCCCGGACGCCGGGACGGGTCCTTCTCCAGGCAGTCGAGCACCAGGTCGCGCAGCGGCCCGTCCAGGCCGCCGAGCTCGGGCTCCTCGTGCAGGATCCGGTTGATCACGGCGGGGATGGTGTCCTGCCCGAACGGCGGCGCCCCGGTGGCGGCGAAGGCCAGCGTGGCCGCCCAGCAGAACACGTCCGCGGGCGTCCCGACCTCGTCGCCGCTGATCTGCTCGGGCGCCATGTAGGACGGGGTGCCGATGACCCGGCTGGTGAGGGTGGTGCCGCCGCTGAGCGCGCGGGCGACGCCGAAGTCGATGACGCGCGGGCCGTCCGGGCCGATCAGCACGTTGTGCGGCTTGAAGTCGCGGTGGACGATGTTCGCCTGGTGGATCGCGGCGAGTGCGGTCGCGGTGCCGACGGCGAGCCGGTCGAGCCCGGCGCCGTGGAGCGGACCGTCGGCCAGGACCTGCTGGTTCAGCGACGGGCCCGGCACGTACTCGCTGACGATGTAGGGGCGGTCACCGGTCGCGTCGGCGTCGATCACCTGCGCCGTGCAGAACGGCGCCACCTGCTTGGCGACCTCCAGCTCGCGCAGGAACCGGGCGAGCGCCTTGTCGTCGGACGTCAGTTCGGCGTGCAGCAGCTTGATCGCGACCTGCCGGCCGTCCTCGGCCACGCCGAGGAACACCGTGCCCTGGCCGCCCTCGCCCACTCGGCCGATCAGGGCGTACGTCCCCAGCCGGTCCGGGTCTCCGGACCGCAGCGCCCCAACCTCCATGCGTGGAACCGTCCCTCTCCTTGATCGACAGATCGAGCGAGCCCCGACCCGGATCACCCCTCCGACTGTGTGACGCGCGAGACACGAGGCAAGTTCACCCGATCCCGCGACCATTCGGAGCGAACTGGTCCATCGCCCCCGGTGGCCAGCTTTGGGTCGGCTACCACCCTAATGGCGTCACATCCACCTGTGCCCAGGACGCGCCAGATGTCACTCCGGAAGCCCGACTCACCATGGGTAGCCGAGGGACTACAGCCGTCGTGTCACTGCGGAAGCTCGTGCCACTACAGAAAGCAGCGTCACTATCGATAGCAGCGTCTCTCCGGAAGGAAGTGTCACTCCGGAGCGGTGTCGTTACAGAGCAGTGTCGTCGTTGCAGAGCAGTGTCGCACCGGCGGCGGAGGCGCACAGCGGAAACGGCGCCACGCGCGGGACACTGGGCGCATGGCGACACTCGACGGCCGCCGCGTCCGCACGCGCGCCGAACTCATGGACGAGCACGGGCTCGGCCGCAGCACCCTGGAGAAGTGGTACCGCGAGCGCGCCGCCAACGGCCATCCCGAGGCGGTGGGGACGGTCGGTTCCCAGCTCGCGTGGGACGCCGACGAGTGGGACCGCTGGTACGAGGCGCACCGCTCCCGGGACGTCCCGGCCGGCCTCGCCACCCGCGACGAGCTGGCGGCGCGCCACGGCCTCAGCCGCCACCGCCTCAAGCAGCTCTGGGCGGACCGCGCGTCCAACGGCCACCCCGAACCGGCGCACCGCGCCGGCAAGGCCCTGTACTGGGACGAGGCCGCCTGGACCGCCTGGTACCGCGCCCTCGTCGAGCGCCCGGCCGAGGAGGGGCCCGACGACCTCGTCACCCTGGCGGAGGCCGCCCGCATCCTCGGCCTGGCGCAGACGAGCGTCACCGTCTACGCCAGGCGCCCGCCCGCCGGCTGGCCGGAGCCCGCCAGGGTGGAGCCGCTGGGAGGAGGCCGCGTCCGCCGGCTCTACCGGCGGCGCGACGTCCTCGCCTACGCCGCGGCCAAGGGGTGAAGCCGGGCTACGGGGTGAAGTGGGTCAGGACCTCGGGGTTCGCCATGGAGTCGCGGTTGGCGGCCTTGTCGACCGGGGTCCCCTGGAGGATCTTGCGGACGGGGACCTCCAGCTTCTTGCCGGACAGCGTGCGCGGGATGCCGGGCACGGCGGTGATCTCGTCCGGGACGTGCCGGGGCGACAGCGCGGACCGGATCCGCCTGCGCAGCTCCGCCACCAGCTCGTCGGTGAGCGAGGCGCCCTCCGCGAGCTGGACGTACAGCAGCAGCCGGCCCTCCTGGCCGAGGCGCCCGGTGTCGATGACGAGGCTGTCGGTGATCTCGTCGAACGCCTCGACGACGCGGTAGAAGTCGGACGTGCCCATGCGGACGCCGCCGCGGTTGAGCGTGGAGTCGGACCGCCCGTAGATCACGCAGCCGCCGTCCGGCAGGACCTTGATCCAGTCGCCGTGCCGCCACACGCCCGGGAACATGTCGAAGTAGGAGCCGCGGTAGCGCTCGCCGTCCTCGTCGTTCCAGAAGAAGACGGGCATGGACGGCATGGGCTCGGTGATGACCAGCTCGCCCACCTCGTCGACCACCGGCTTGCCGTCCTCGGTGTAGGCCTCCACCTTGGCGCCGAGGCCGCGGCACTGGATGACGCCGGCGCGCAGCGGCAGGAGCGGCGACGGGCCGACGAAGCCGGTGCACAGGTCGGTTCCGCCGGAGAAGGAGCCGAGCAGCAGGTCGCTGCCGACCGCCTCGTACACCCAGGCGAAGCCCTCGGGCGGGAGCGGCGACCCGGTGGAGCCGATGCCGCGCAGCCGGGACAGGTCGAGCTCCTCGCCGGGGCGGCGGCCCTCCTTCGCCGACGCCGTGATGTAGGGCGCGCCGACCCCCATGTAGGTGACGCCGGTGTCCGCGGCGAGCGTCCAGAGGTCGAGGGGGGCGCCGTCGTACATGACGATGGTGGACCCCACCAGCAGGCCGCCGATGAGGTAGTTCCACATCATCCAGCCGGTGGTGGTGTACCAGAAGAACACGTCCTCGGGGCCGAGGTCCTGGTGGAAGGAGAGCGCCTTGAGGTGCTCCAGCACCACGCCGCCGTGGCCGTGGACGATCGGCTTCGGCAGCCCGGTCGTCCCGGAGGAGTAGACGACCCACAGCGGATGGTCGAACGGGACGTCCTCGAACTCCAGGGTGTCGTGGCCCGCCCGGGGCAGGTCGCCGTAGTGCATGCCGACGCGCAGGCCCTCGGGGGTGGCGGCCGGGTCCAGGTACGGGACGAGGACGGTGGCGGCCAGGCTCGGCAGCGCGGCCTCGATCTCGCCGACGACCTCCCGCCGGTCGAACCGCTTGCCGTTGTAGGCGTAGCCGTCCACGGCGATCAGGACCTTGGGCTCGATCTGCGCGAACCGGTCGATCACCGAGGAGGACCCGAAGTCGGGCGAGCACGACGACCACACCGCCCCGAGCGACGCCGTGGCCAGGAAGCAGATCAGCGCCTCGGGGATGTTCGGGATGTAGGCGGCGACCCGGTCGCCCTTGCCCACGCCCAGCCCGGCCAGGCCCGCGCGCACCTCCGCGACGTGCAGTGCCAGCTCGCGGTACGACAGCACCCGGTGCCCGCCCGCCTCCGAGCGGAAGACGACCGCCGTCTCGTCGGGCGACCCCTCGGCCCGGCGCAGGGCGTTCGCCGCGTAGTTGAGGGTCGCGCCGGGAAACCACTTCAGCCCGTCGACCGGCATGGGGCCGCCCGTCCGGACCGGGCCGTCGCCGCGCTCGCCGACGACCTGGAAGTACGACCAGATCGCGTCCCAGAACGCGTCGACCTCCGTGACCGACCAGCGCCAGAGCTCGTCGTAGGACTCCGCGAGGACGCCCCGGTCCCCAAGCCAGTGGGCGAACCGCGTCACCCGCGCGTTCGCGACCACCTCCTCCGACGGCTCCCACAGCGCCGAACCCTCGGATACCTCCCGGGCCATACCTCTCCCTCCCCGCCGCGCCACGCTGCGCGACCGTCCCAATATCGGCCCCGCCCGGCACACCGTGCAACTTGCCCGCCGTGCCCGCCGTCAAGCCCGGCAACCCCTCCTATCGCAGGTCAAAACGCATCTTCGGGCAACCCCGCACTCCCACACAGAAAACGCCCCGCACATCCTCCGCTCCCACACACCCCGGAGAACGGGCAGGTCGAACGGGGCACACCGCCATGCGCGGCGGTATGTAGGACCGCGGGATGGACGCGCCCTCGCAGCGCCGTTCCACGGGGAGGGGATCAGCCCCTCAGGAAGCGGCAGTTCTCACCGCTGACCCACAGGGACCCCTCGGCCGCGCCGGTCGGGCAGCGGTAGGTGTCGTTGCTGCGGCGGTCGACGATGGTGACGTCCGAGACCGGACCCCACTGGCCGGGGTTGCAGTTCCGTCCCTGGACCTGGGGGATCCGCGGCTCCACCTGCTCGCACACGGAGATCTCTCCGGCGCGTTCGGCGCCGGCCTGGACGGGGTCGGCCGGGGGCGTGGTCAGGATGAGCGCGGAGGCGCCGAGGACCGCGGCGAGGACGGTGGACACGGCGAGCGCACGGCATGTCACGATAATCACTCCTCGTTGTCAAGTGATTACCCGAAGTTATCGACGGCGTGCCCGTCGTGCTGCCCTCCCGAGGTGACATCTTCGTCCCGTCCGGGGGTCTTCTCGCGGCGCCTCACATCCGGGTCAGCTCGGCGACCGCGCTCACCACCGCGTTCGTGTCGGCGAGCGTCGCCAGGACCCGGTCCGCGCCGGCGGAGCGCAGCTCGGCCTCGGTGGCGCTGCCGGTGGCGACGGCGATGACCGGCGAGCGGGCGATGTGCGCGGCCTGGACGTCGCGGGGCGAGTCGGCGATGTAGACGGTCGCGGACTCGGGGTAGCGGGCGCCGTGCCGCTCCCCGGCGCGGGTGCGGGCGAGCTCCAGGAGGGCGGCCTTGCTGTAGACGCCGTTCTCGTAGCCGCCGGCTTCGAGGTCGAGGCGGCCGGCGAGGCCCAGCTCGGTCACCTTGAGCACGGCGTTCGGCTGGAGCGATCCGGTCAGCACCGACTGGACGACGCCGGGCACGTGCGCGAGCGCCTCGACGGCCTCGCGGGCGCCGGCGAGGACGCGGCCGTGCGCGCGCAGGTCGGCGCGGCGGCTCGCGAACGCCTCGGCCAGCGCGTCGAAGAAGGCGGGGAGGTGGTCGTCGGTGGTGACGACGTCGTTGAACGCGAGGGTCTCGAAGATGATCTCGGATTCGGTGCGGCCGGGCGTGGGCGCAAGGCGCAGCAGCGGCCGCCCGATGATCCGTTGGAACGCCTCGGCATAGGCGTCCCGGGTGATCCGTCCGACGTCGACCAGGGTGTGGTCGATGTTCCACAGCACGAGACGGTTCAGCGTCGACATCCCGTTCCCATGACGGCTCCAGGGGGTGTGCACAGACGCCGCCCCTCGGACGGCGAGGCGAGCCTATCGTCAAGCCTCTCACCGCTTCGACCGGTCGTGAAGGGGCGGGGAGCTCAGCCCATGTGGGGGTAGCGGTGGTCGGTGGGCGGGACGAAGGTCTCCTTGATGGAGCGGGCGCTCGTCCAGCGGGTGAGGTTGAAGATCGAGCCGGCCTTGTCGTTGGTGCCGGACGCGCGGGCGCCGCCGAACGGCTGCTGCCCGACGATCGAGCCGGTCGGCTTGTCGTTGATGTAGAAGTTCCCGGCGGCGAAGCGGAGGCGCTCGGTGGCCTCGGCGACGGCGGCGCGGTCGTCGGCGACGACGGCGCCGGTCAGGCCGTAGTCCGAGACGCCCTCCATCTGGGTGAGGACGCTGTCGTAGTCGACGTCGTCGTAGACGTGGACGCCGAGGATCGGACCGAAGTACTCGGTGGTGAAGATCTCGTCGGTGGGGTCGGACGACTCCAGGACGGTGGGGCGCACGAAGTAGCCGCGCGAGTCGTCCGTCTCGCCGCCGGCGAGTATCCGCATGGTGTCGATCCCGCGGGCGCGCTCGATGGCGCGGCGGTGCTTGGCGAAGGCGCGGTCGTCGATCACGGCGCCCATGAAGGCGGACAGGTCGTCGGCGACGTCGCCCATGGTGAGGGCGTCGACCTCGGCGCAGAAGTCGTCGCGCATGCCGTCCCAGATGGAGCGCGGGATGTAGGCGCGGGACGCGGCGGAGCACTTCTGGCCCTGGTACTCGAAGGCGCCGCGGACGAGCGCCGTCTTCAGCACGGCGGGGTCGGCGGACGGGTGCGCGACGACGAAGTCCTTGCCGCCGGTCTCGCCGACGATCCGGGGGTAGCCGCGGTAGCCGGCGATGTTCTCGCCGACCGTCCGCCACAGCTGCTGGAAGGTGGCGACCGAGCCGGTGAAGTGCAGGCCGGCGAGCTCGGGGTGGCGCAGCGCCACCGCGGAGACGGCGCGGCCGTGCCCGGTGACCATGTTGATCACGCCGGGCGGGAGGCCGGCGGCCTCCAGCAGGCGCATCGTGTGGTGGGCGGCGAGCTGCTGCGTCGGGGACGGCTTCCACACCACGACGTTGCCCATGATGGCGGGCGCGGTCGGGAGGTTTCCGGCGATCGCCGTGAAGTTGAACGGGGTGATCGCGAGGACGAAGCCCTCCAGCGGCCGGTACTCCAGCCTGTTCCACACCCCCGGCGACGACAGCGGCTGCTGCTCGTGGACCTGCTGGGCGTACCGGACGTTGAACCGCCAGAAGTCGATCAGCTCGCAGGCGGCGTCGATCTCGGCCTGCTGCACCGACTTGGACTGGCCGAGGATCGTCGCGGCGTTCAGCGTGGCCCGCCACGGCCCGGCGAGCAGCTCGGCGGCGCGCAGGAAGATCGCGGCGCGGTCGTCGAAGGACATGGCCCGCCAGGCGGGCGCCGCCTCCCGCGCGGCGGCGATGGCCTCGGTGACGTCCGCCTCGGTGGCCTCGCCCATCCGGCCGAGGACGTGCCCGTGGTCGTGCGGCTCCACGACGTCGACGGGGGTGCCCGCCCCCATCCGCCGCTCGTCCCCGATCGCCATGGTCAGCTCGGTCTGCGCGCCGCCCAGCTCCTTGATCCTGGCTTCCAGCGCGGCCCGCTCGGGGCTTCCCGGCGCGTACGTCCTGACCGGTTCGTTCATCGGAACCGGCACGGTGGTGACGGCGTCCATCTGACGTCTCCCTGCGATCCGACGGCATAGTCCGACGTGCCGAGGGACCTACCCCGCGCCGGGGCCGCTAGTCGAGCAGGTGGGCGAGTTCCTGGGTGGCGTACCAGAGGAGCTCGTGGCCCTCGGCGCCGTCCACGGTGAAGCGGGCGTCGTCGTCGCCGGCGTCGGCGGCCGCGAGGGCCTGCACGGCGGCGGCGATGTCGGGGACGGCGTCCGGGTCGTCCACGTGGCCGGAGGCGATCCGCTTCCACGGGACGGGGGCGGCGAGCTCGACGAGGGCCCGCTCCCCGTTGCCGAGGGCCGCGTCGCCGCGCGCCCAGGCGACCTGGTCGTCGGGGACCTCGGCGGCGAGCACGACGCGGCGGCGCGGGGCGGACGGGTCGGCGGCGAGCAGGCGCAGCGAGGCGCGGGCGGCGGCGGACATCGCCGCGTACTCCAGCTCCTCCAGGTCGCCGCCCGCGTACCACTCGCGCAGCGCGGGCGTGACCGCGTGGGCGGCGAGCGGCGCGGGGCCGATCTCCCGGGCGGTGTGGACGCCGGCGAGCAGCGTGAGCGTGGACGGCAGGTAGACGCGCATGACGGTCAGCAAGTCTGCCAGACGGTCAGGGCAGCAGGTCCATTCCGCGCAGTTCGGCGATCGTGGTGTCGGGGGCGGTGTGCAGGATGCCGCGGATGCCGAGCGACTCGGCGGCGCGGACGTTGTGCTCGATGTCGTCGATGAAGACGCACTCGGCGGCGGCCAGGCCGAGCAGGTCCAGGGCGTGCCGGAAGATCCGCTCGTCGGGCTTGCGCATCCCGACCTCGCAGGAGATGACGACCGCGTCGAAGAGCTCGGCGAACAGGTCGCGGGGGTACTCGTTGCCCCAGGAGTTCGACAGCAGGGCGGTGCGGGCGCCGGTGGAGCGGACCGCGCGCAGCGCGTCGTACATGGGCTCGACCGGGGCGAACGCGCCGAACATGCGGGTGATGAGCCCGGCGGCCTCCACCGGGTCGCCGTCGACGGTGAGCAGCTCGGCCGCGAGGAGCCGCTCGAACTCGGCGGTGGGCAGGGAGCCGTCCTCCAGGCCGTGGATGGGGTTCGTCCCGGCACCGTCGTAGGCCTGCTTCACCCAGGCGCGCATGACGGTCTTGTAGCGCTCGACGTCGATGCGGTCTGCGGCGAGCCAGACCTGGATTGCGTCGGCCAAGGGGGAGGTGAGTACGCCGCCCCAGTCGATGATCACAGCTTTGACGCTCACGCGCCGATGGTAGGCGATCCCCGGCGAATCGACCGAATCCCGTTCTGTCAGAATGCCGCCCATGGACTTCGAACTCAGCCCGAAGGCACGCGACTACCGGGACCGCCTCCAGGAGTTCATGGACGCGCACGTGTACCCGGCCGAGCCCGTCTACGCCGCCTGGCGGGCGGAGAACGACCCGCACGCGCTGCCGCCGGTCGTCGAGGAGCTGAAGGCCGAGGCGCGCCGGCGCGGCCTGTGGAACCTGTTCCTGCCGGACGTGTCCGGGCTGTCGAACCTGGAGTACGCGACGCTCGCCGAGCTGACCGGGCGCTCGCCGGACCTCGCCCCGGAGGCGGTCAACTGCGCGGCGCCCGACACGGGGAACATGGAAGTCCTGCACATGTTCGGGACGGACGAGCAGAAGGAGCGCTGGCTCAGGCCGCTGCTGGACGGGGAGATCCGCAGCGCGTTCGCGATGACCGAGCCCGAGGTCGCCTCCTCCGACGCCACCAACATCACCACCTCGATCGTCCGGGACGGCGACGAGTACGTGGTCAACGGCCGCAAGTGGTTCATCACCGGCGCCGCCGACGAGCGCTGCAAGATCTTCATCGTGATGGGCAAGACCGACCCGGAGGGGCCGGCGCACCGGCGGCAGTCGCAGGTGCTCGTGCCGCGCGACACCCCGGGCGTGACGGTCGTCCGGCACCTGCCCGTGTTCGGCTACCAGGACCAGCACGGCCACTCGGAGATCCTCTTCGAGGACGTCCGGGTGCCCGCGTCCAACCTCCTCGCGGCCGAGGGCGACGGGTTCATGATCGCGCAGGCCCGGCTCGGGCCCGGCCGCATCCACCACTGCATGCGGGCGCTCGGCATGGCGGAGCGGGCGCTGGAGCTCATGTGCCGCCGCGCCCTCTCCCGCGAGGCGTTCGGCGGGCCGCTGGCCAGGCAGGGCGTCGTCCGGGAGCAGATCGCCGAGTCGCGGATGGCGATCGAGCAGGCCCGGCTGCTGACCCTCAAGACCGCCTGGCTGATCGACCGGCACGGCGCCAAGGGCGCACGGACGGAGATCGCCGCGATCAAGGTGGTCGTGCCCCGCATCACGCACGAGGTGCTCGACCGGGCGATCCAGGTGCACGGCGCCGCCGGCGTCTCCGACGACACCCCGCTGGCCGCGATGTACTCCTGGGTCCGCGCCATGCGCATCTTCGACGGCCCCGACGAGGTCCACGTCCGCACCGTCGCCCGCCAGGAACTACGCCGCCACGAAACCTGACCCGACCGCCGCAGTGCCCGCCGCCGGCGGGCACTGCGCACAACCCCGGCAGCCCACCTCCTTCACCGACTCGTGTCCCGACCACATCAGCCATCCGCCGCAACCCCGCGACGACCCCAACGGTTGCGATCGCGTCCGAAGGCAGGTTCGAGCGGAGCGAGAACCTGATCGCGCAGCGAGCCGCCAAGGCGAGACGGAGCGATGCAGCGATCGCCCCGCGTTTCCCGACGATGGAGGGCCGCCAGGCCCGAAGGAGGAGGGGGATGCAGTAGGCACTGCTACGCCGATCTAAGCCTCTGCAGGGCTTCGCGGACGCCGCCGTCTGTTTCCTCCAGGACCATCGTGGCGCGGGACGCGGGGACCTCGCCTAGCAGGGAGACCAGCGCGACGCGGGTGTTGCCGCCCGCTTCGGACAGCGCGTTCTCGCAGGTGCGGGCGTCCATCCCGGTCGCCTCGGTGAGGATGCGCACCAGCCGGGCCCGCAGCTTGGCGTTCAGCGCGTTCACGCTGACCATCAGGTTGGAGTAGGTGCGCCCCATCCTGATCATCAGGGTGGTGGAGAAGGAGTTGAGCACCAGCTTGGTCGCGGTGCCCGCCTTCATCCGGGTGGACCCGCTGATCACCTCGGGTCCGGTGGCGAGCCCGATGTGCACCTCCACCTCGGCCCCGTACGGCGTGTGCGGGTTGCAGCTGATCAGCGCGGTGCGCGCCCCGACCGCGGCGGCGGCGCGCAGCGCCCCCACCACGTACGGGGTGCGGCCGCTCGCCGCGATGCCGATCGCGACGTCGCCCGGCGCGACGTCGCGGGCGTCCCGGCGGCCGAGCTCGACGTCGTCCTCCACGTCGGAGACGGCCTGCGACAGCGCGCCGGGGCCGCCGGCGTGGTGCGCCACGACCCGGCCCCAGATGCCGAACGTCGGGGGGAGTTCGGCGGCGTCGAGCACCGCGAGCCGGCCGGAGGTCCCGGCGCCGAAGTAGTGCACGCGGCCGCCCGCGCGCAGCGACTCCACGGCGAGGTCGACCAGCCGGGCGACCTCGGGCAGGACGGAGGCGACGACCCTCGGCACGGTCGCGTCCTCAGAGTTGATCAGGCGTAGCACCTCCATGGTCGGCAGCGTGTCGACGTCGAGGGTCCGGGGGTTCCGTCCCTCCGTGGGGAGCTCGCAATCGATCACCGACGCCTCCGGTCGGGTCGCACGGTCCGTCCGCGGACCGCCTCGTACGTGGCTTCGAGGGCCTTGCGGGTAGACCCGTAGGTGCGCTGCGCAACTCCGACGAAGAGACAGTCCACCACCGTGAGCTGCGCCAGCCGGCTGGCGGTGGCGCCCGAGCGGAACGTCGTCTCCCGCGCGGCGGTCGTCAGGATCAGGTCCGCGACCTCCGCGATGGGGGATTTCGGGAAGTTGGTGAGCGCGACGGTCTTGGCGCCCCTGGTCTTGGCGACCTCCAGCGCGTCGATGGTCTCCACGGTGGCGCCGGTGTGCGAGATGCCGATCGCCACGTCGCCGGCGTTCAGCACGGCGGCGCTGGTCAGCATGATGTGGGCGTCCGCCCAGGCGGAGCAGACCCGGCCGATGCGGTGCAGTTTCTGCTGGAAGTCGGCCGCGACGAACGCGCTCGCGCCGACGCCGTAGACGTCGACCCGGTCGGCGGCGACGACCGCGTCCACGACCTGCTCCAGCATCTTGATGTCGAGCTGGGCGGCGGTCTCCTCGACGGCCCGCGCGTCGGCGAAGGTGACCTTCTCCACGATCTGCTCTAGCGAGTCGTCTGGGCTGATGTCGCTGCCGATGACCCGGCCGCCGGTGGCGCTCTGGGCCCGTCCCGCCTCGGTGGCGAGGGTCAGCCGCAGCTCTGGGTAACCATGGAACCCGATCGCCCTGCAGAACCTGATGACGGTCGTCTCGGAGGTGCCGCAGTTCTGGGCGAGCTCGGTGATGGTCGAGTTGGCGACCCCTTCGGGGTCGTCGATGACGCGTTGAGCGACTCTTCGCTCGGCGGGGGGCAGCGAGGGAAGCAGCGAACGGACCCGCACCACGGTGCTCAGCGGCGTGGCGTCCTTGTCCTTGCCCGCCGCGTCGTCCCGTGGCGCAGCGGGCTCCCCCGTGATCCCCCGCTCGGGGCCCCGACCGGGGCCGATGGGTTTCCTCATGGAGGAAATTTTCTTACGCGCAGGATGTCACGTCAACGTTAGGAAAGGCTACGGTCGCCATGTGTTGACCCATTTGGCCGGTCCTTACGTGGTCGGTATCGACGCGGGTGGCACGAAGACCCGCTGCGTCGTGCTGACGCTCGGGGGAGCCCTGGCCGGTTCCGGCACCGGCCCAGGGGCCAACCCCAACTCAGGAGGCGACACCGCGGGGGCGCTGACCACCGCCCTGCGGGAGGCGCTCGGAGACCTCGACCGTACCCACATCCTCACCGGCGTGTTCGGCATCGCCGGCGCCGGCTCGGCCGGCCGGCCCGCCGCCGTCGCGGCGGCCCGGCGGGCCTGGCAGTCCGTCGGGCTGCGCGGCTCGCCCGCGGTGGTGACCGACATCGCGGTGGCGTTCGCCGCCGGAACCAGCGAGCCCAAGGGCATCGTGGTGTTCTCCGGCACGGGCGCCGGCGCGGCGGTCATCAACGACGGCGCGATCGTGCAGCGCGCGGACGGCTACGGCTGGCTCGTCGGGGACGAGGGTTCGGCGGTGTGGCTCGGGAAGGAGGCCGTCCGGGCCGCGCTCGCCGCCTACGACGGCCGCGGCTCCCCGACGCTGCTCACCGACTCGGTCCCCCGGGCGCTGCTCGGCGCCACCGTGGTCGCGGAGATCGACTCGGAACGGCGAAGACCCCGCCACCCAAGGGCGCTGGCCATGGCCGGCGCCCCTTCGCCGTCACCGGGCTCCGTGGTGCCGCAGGCCGCGGCGCTCTCCGCCGGAGGAGGCTCCTCCGGCGGGCGCGCCTCGGGCACCGCCGTCCTGTCGCCCGAGTCCGCCTATCCGCCGTCCGCCCGCTATCCCGCCCCGGGGGGCGGGGCGCCCTGCCATCCGGAGACGCCCGGGACCCCGCCCAATCCCCGGCTCGCCCAAGCGATCATCAAGGAGGTCTACGGCCGCCCGCCGGCGGCGCTGGGCCGGCTCGGCCCGGTGGTGGCCGCCGCCGCGGCCGCCGGCGATCCCGTGGCCAGGCGCATCACCGACGAGGCCGCGCAGTGGCTGCTGGCCGACGTCGACGCGGTGCGCCCGGCCCTGTCCGATCCCTGCGCACCGGTCGTCATGCACGGCTCGGTGCTCCGTGAAGGCCCCGTCGCCGAGGCCGTCCGCTCCGGACTGCGCGCCCGCTTCGCCGAGCCGCCGCGCAGCGCCGGCGACGGGGCCGTCGGCGCGGCCGGGATGGCGTTGCGCCGCCTCGGCCACCCGCTGCCCGGCTGAGCCGTCCCCGCCGCCGCGGCGGAGGGCCCGCCCGCCTCCGGCCCGGCCGTCCCGACCCGGCCCGGCCCGGCCGCCAGGTTCATCGCGATGGACCCCGCTGAAGATCCGCAAACACCTGCGATCCAGGGGTCCATCGTGATTAAGCTGTTACCACGGTGGTGACAGAGCCGTGGGAGCGGTCCCGATGGGGCCGTGTCCCGCGGGACCACCGGCCACAGACGTGGCTCTACAGATTCGGCTGCAACTACTCAGCAGCGTCGTCCGCGCGGGATGCTCCACGACCCGCATGCGCCCCCTGCCCGGGCGCATGCCCACGCATGCCCGCCCCTGTGCTCCCTGGCCCGGACGACGGCCGACTCCGTACTCCACGTCGAACGAGGTCCCATGCACTCCCTGCCCAGGGCGCGCCGTCTCCGGCCCGCCCTCACCCGCCTGCCTCGCGCCGTCCGCACCCGGCTGCGGCCGGGCCGCACCGCGATCGTGATGATCACCACAACGGTCGTCCTGGCCGCCGCCACCGTCGTCGTCGCCTACATCCGGACGCCGGTGCCGACGCAGCCGCAGGACGGCGTCACCGACCAGGGCTCCGCGGTCTACTACGCCGACGGCCGCACGCCGCTGTTCCGCCTCGGCGCCAACCGGGAGAACGTCCGGCACGACCAGATCCCCGACCGGCTGCGCTGGGCGGTGCTCTCCGCCGAGGACCGCGGCTTCTACGGCGGCCACGGCGTCTCCCCCAGCGGGACGTTCCGCGCCCTGTGGAACAACGCGTCCGGCGGCGACACGCAGGGCGGCTCGACCATCACCCAGCAGCTCGCCCGCAACTACTTCAAGGGGCTCAGCCGCGACCGGACGATGCACCGCAAGGTCAAGGAGATCTTCATCGCGATGAAGCTCGACCGGAACCGCGGCAAGGACGAGATCCTCGACCTCTACCTCAACACGATCTACTTCGGCCGGCAGACGTCCGGGGCGCAGGCGGCGGCCCGCGCCTACTTCGACAAGGACGTCTGGCAGCTCGACACCGCCGAGTGCGCCCTGCTCGGTGCGATGATCCAGCGCCCGGCGTACTTCCGGACGCAGGGCGACGGCCCCGCGGCCCGCGCGCTGCGCGCCCGCTGGAAGTACGTCCTGGACGGGATGGTCTCGATGGGCAGGCTCAGCCGGGCCGAGGCCGACCGGCAGCGCTTCCCCCGCACCCAGGACGAGTGGACCGGCGTCGGCCTGTCCGGCCAGGACCTCCTCGTCCGGCACCGGGTCGAGGAGGAGCTCGCGAGCGTCGGCATCCCGATGGACGGCGTCGTCAACGGCCGCCTGAAGATCTACACCGGGCTCGACCAGCGCTGGATGCGGCAGGCCGAGCAGGCCATGCGCGCGGCGGACGAGCCGCGGTGGCCCGGGACCGTGCACGCCGGGCTCGTCGCCGTCGACTCCCGGACCGGCGCGGTCAGGGCCCTCTACGGCGGCGACCCGAAGCGCAGCCAGATCGACTCGGTGTTCGCGCCGGTCGCGCAGGCGGGCTCCACGTTCAAGCCGTACGTGCTGGCCGCCGCGCTGCGCAAGAGGCTCAGCGTCCGGACGAGGGTGAGCGGCCGCTCCCCGCAGAAGTTCGCGCCGAACGGCGACGTCACGCCGATGACCGCGCCGGGCTACAAGGTCGAGAACGACGAGGAGATCGGCTCGCTCGGCGCGATGGACCTGGTCAAGGCGACGGCCCTGTCGGTCAACACCGGATACGTGAAGGCCGCGCTGAAGACGGGCATCCCGGACGTCCTGGAGACCGCGCGGCTGCTCGGGGTGCCCGCCTCGGCGCTCGCGCCATTCAGGGGGCAGGCCGGGGTCGCGCTCGGCACCCCCGACGTCGCGGCCGTCACCCAGGCCGCCGGGTACGCGGCGTTCGCCAACGGCGGGACGGCCGTCGTGCCCCACCTCGTCACCAGGGTCGTCGACGCGCACGGCCGGCGGGTCCCGCTGCCCTGGGACCGGCCGGGGCGCCGGGTGCTGGACCCCGAGCAGGCGGCGCAGGCCGCCTACGCGCTGCGGGCCACCGTCAGGAGCGGGACGGGTACGCGCGCGGCGCTGCCGGATCGTGAGACCGCCGGGAAGACGGGCACCACCGAGCACAACCGCGCCGCCTGGTTCGTCGGCTTCGTCCCCCAGGTCTCGACGGCCGTGGTGATCGGCAACGCGAAGGCCGCCCCGCTGCGGGATCTGCCCGGATTCGCCGGGACGGTCGCCGGGGAGAACCTGCCGGCGACGATCTGGCAGTCCTTCATGGACAAGGCCTCCCGCGACCTGCCGGCCCTGCCGTTCCCCGAGCCCGCGTTCTCCGGCGCGGCCGCGAACTGGGTCGACGCCGACCCGGCGAAGCAGAACCGGTCCGGGCAGACCCCCGGGGAGCCGAAGCCCGGCGGGCGGGACGGCGGTTCCCCTTCCACCACGCCCTCCCCCGCCGTGCCGCCGGAGCTCGCCCGCCGCAAGGCCGCCAAGGCGAAGGCCGGCGCGACCCCTGACCCGTCCACCACCTCGCGCTGAACGAGGGAGAGTCCGCGCTGAACGAGGAGACCGGTTTCTGAGCCGGGAGAGCCGCACCTGACCCGGGGCGCCGCCGCCGAGCCGGGAGAGATCGAGTCGACAGCGGCCCCCGGGGGCGGCTACGGTCGCGGGCGTCCGATGCGACCGAGTGACCGAGACCATCCCGGGGGGCCTGGTCGGGTGCGTGCCTCACGATCCCTCGCGCTCGCGGCGGCGGTCCTGCTGGCAGGCGGGGCCGCGGGCTGCGGCGGCGGCGAGGGCGGGAAGAGCGGGCGGACGCCGTCCGCCCGCTCCGCCGCGCCCGGTTCCCCGGCCTCGCCGAGCGCGGCGGCGGACGCGTGGATCCCCGGCCGGGTGGCGAAGATGAGCGTGCCGGAGAAGGTCGGGCAGCTGTTCGTGCCGACCTTCTCCAGCCGCGCCGACGCGCTCGCGAAGATCAGGAAGTACCGCGTCGGCGGGCTGATCTACTTCCCCGGCAACATCGGGAGTCCGGCGCGGACGGCGGCGCAGTCCAACGCGCTGCAGAAGGCCTCGGAGATCCCGCTGCTGCTCGGCGTGGACGAGGAGCAGGGCATCGTGTCGCGGACGCCGTTCGTCACGACGTTCCCCGGCAACATGGCGCTCGGCGCGACCCGCAGCCCGGCCGACGCGCGCGCCGCCGCGCAGGTCACCGGCGCCGAGCTGCGCGCGGTCGGCATCAACCTCGACTACGCGCCGGACGCCGACGTCAACGTGAACCCGCGCAACCCCGTGATCGGGCTGCGCTCGTTCGGGTCCGACCCCGCCCTGGCGTCCACGCTGGTGCAGGGCGCGATCGGCGGCTTCCAGGCGGCCGGGGTCGCGGCGGCGGCCAAGCACTTCCCCGGCCACGGCGACACCGCCACCGACAGCCACACCGGCCTGCCGGTGATCCGGCACTCGCCGCGGACGTGGGAGAAGCTGGACGCGCCCCCGTTCAAGGCGGCCGTCGCGGCGGGCGTCGACCTCATCATGACCGCGCACATCGTCGTCCCGAAGCTCGACAGGTCGGGCGACCCGTCCACGCTCTCCAAGACGGTCCTGACGGGGCTGCTGCGCGAGAAGCTCGGCTACCAGGGCGTCATCACCACCGACTCGCTGGAGATGGCCGGGGTCCGCGAGAAGTACGGCGACGCCGCCGTCCCGGTCAGGGCGATCAACGCGGGCGCCGACCAGCTGCTGATGCCCCCGGACCTGCCGCGCGCCTACGACGCGGTGGTGAAGGCCGTCCGGACCGGGAAGATCACGCAGAAGCGGCTGGACGAGTCGGTGACGCGGATCCTCCGGCTCAAGCAGCGGCGCGGCCTGTTCCAGGGGACGGCCGCCGATCCGGCCAAGGCCGCGGCGGCCGTCGGCACGCCCGCGCACAAGGCGACCGCGCGGCGGGTCGCCGAGCACGCGGTCACCCTCGTCCGCAACGACGGCGGCCTGCTCCCGGTCAAGGGCAGGAAGGTCGCCGTGTCCGGGCCGGACAGCGGCCGGCTGCTTGCGGCGCTGCGCAGGCAAGGGGTCGCGACGGCGGCGCCCGGCTCGGCCGACGTCACGGTGCTGACCACCGTGAACGCGGGGGCGGCGACCGCGTCCCGGATCCGGGCGCTCGGGTCCAGACCGGTGGTCGTCGCCGCGCTCGGCCGCCCCTACGACCTCGACTCGGCGGGCGGCGCGAAGGCGGCGCTCGCCACCTACTCCTCCAGCCGGGTGTCGGTGGACGCCCTGGCCAAGGTGCTGAGCGGGGCGGTGAAGCCCACGGGCAGGCTGCCGGTGCCCGCGGGCGGAAAACCCGCCGGGCACGGGTTGGGCTACCGGTAGGCGGCTCCCCGTAGGGAGTGCCATGGACGCGAAGGCCGGTCGGCTGGGAGGATCGGGCCGCCTTCGCGCCCCCAGGAGGTCTTCGTGCGCGCCCGCCGGTTCGTCGCCGCCCTGACACTGCTCCCGCTGCTGGCGGGGTGCGGGGGCGGGAACGAGGTCACGATGCCGCCGCTCACCCCCGAGCCCGGCGACTCCCGTCCCGCCCCCGACGCGTCCGCCTCCGCCGCACCGCAGCGACGGACGCTCCCGGCACGGATGGCGCTCTACAAGTACCTGCGCGGGGTCGCGGTGGGGAACGTCAAAGCGTGCGCGTACCTGGCGCCCGCCTACGAGCGGCGCGTGTTCGGCGGGCCCGGCCGCTGCCATTCGGGGCTCGGCAGGGTCCGCGCGAAGCTGCGCCCGCAGGACCTCGCGGCGCTGCGCGGCGTGACCGTCCCGGCCTGCCAGGTGGGCCCGGGCGGCGCGGACTGCACCGTCCGGTTCGAGGACCTGCGGTGGAAGGGCGCGCCCGCCCGCCCCGGCGGCCTGCTCGCCGCGAGCTTCGTCCTGCGCAGGAACGGCGCGCGCTGGCAGGTCGCGGGCTGACCCCGGCTCAGAGCCCGAGGTCCGCCAGCCCCGGCAGGTGGGTGCGGGCGGCCTCCCTGGCCTGCTCGGCGGTCCGGGCGGCGCGGGCCGCCTCCGCCGCCGCGCGGCACTGCTCCAGGGTGTGCCGCACCAGCGCGGCCCGCACCAGCGGGAGGGACGGCGCGCTCATCGACAGCGACGTCACGCCGAGCCCCACCAGCACGCAGGCGAGCGCGGGATCGCCCGCCGCCTCCCCGCACACCCCGCACGGGACGCCCGCGCCGGCCGCGGGGGCGACCAGGTCGAGGACGGCGGGCTGCCACGGGTCCTGGAGGTGCGCGAGGCCGCCGACCTGCCGGTCCGCCGCGCACGCGTACTGGGTGAGGTCGTTGGTGCCGATGCTGAAGAACTCCACCTCGGGCGCCAGGTCGCGGGCGCGCAGCGCGGCGGCCGGCACCTCGATCATGACGCCGGGATGCGCGACGCCGGCCTCGCGGCAGGCGGCGGCGAAGGCGGCGGCCTCGTCGGCGTCCGTCACCATCGGCGCCATGACCTGCAGCTTGGCGCTGAGACCGGCGGCGGCGCGGGTCAGCGCCGCGAGCTGGGAGGCCAGCACGTCAGGGTGCCGGCGCATCATCCGCAGGCCGCGCTCGCCGAGCGCCGGGTTCGGCTCGTCGCCGGGAGCGGGCAGGAACGCCAGCGGCTTGTCGGCCCCGGCGTCGAGCGTCCGGACGACCACGCGGCCCTCCGGGAACGCCTCCAGCACCTTCCGGTACGCCTCCTCCTGCTCCTCGTCGGACGGCGGCGCCGCCCGGTCCAGGAACAGGAACTCCGTCCGGTACAGGCCGACGCCCTCGGCGCCGTTCGCCAGCGCGGCCTCCACGTCCTTCGGACCGCCGATGTTCGCCAGCAGCGGGACCGCATGCCCGTCGCCGGTGGCGCCGGGACCGGTGGACTCCTGGAGCGCGGTCGCGCGGGCGGCGGCAGCGGCCCGCGCCGTGGCCACCTCGGCCTCGGACGGGTCGGGCCGCACCGTCCCCGCCGCGCCGTCGACCAGGACGCGCGTCCCCTCGGAGAGCGCGGTCGCGCCGGGGAGCGCGACCACCGCGGGGACGCCCATCGTCCGGGCCAGGATCGCGGTGTGGCTGGTCGGGCCGCCCTCCTCCGTCACGAACGCGACGACCTGCGCCGGGTCGAGGACGGCCGTGTCCGCGGGGGCGAGGTCGCGGGCGACGAGCACGAACGGCTCGCCGGACTCGGGGACGCCCGGCACCGGGAGGCCGAGCAGCCGCGCGATCGCGCGGTCGCGGATGTCGTCGAGGTCGGTGACCCGCGCGGCCATGTACTCGCCCGCCCCGGCGAGCATCTCCCGGTAGACGCCGAACGCCTCGAACACGGCGCGCGCCGCCGCCGTCCCCTCGACGATCTTGGCACGGACGCCGTCGGCGAGGCCGGGGTCGCGGGCCATCAGCGCCTGCGCGTTCAGCACGTCGCGCCCGTCGGTGTTGCCGGCCGCGGCGGCGCGTTCCCCGCGCTCCTCCAGGTCGGCGGCGACGGCCTCCAGCGCGGCCAGGGCGGAGTCGCGCTCGGCGTCGGCGTCGCCGCCGTGCCGCGACCCGGCGGGCGGCTCCGGGACGGCCCCGGCGATCGTGCGCACCGGCCCGACCCCGACGCCGGGGCTGACGCCCGCGCCCTGCATCACCTGGCCCACGTCACGCCCCCTCTGGCTCCGGGGTGGACAGCAGCTTCTCCAGGTCGTCGAGCAGCTCGTCGGCCCCCTCGCCCTCGGCGGACAGGACGACCTCCTCGCCGTGCCGCGCGTCGAGCCCGAGCACGGCGAGGATGCTCTTGGCGTTCACCGGGGCGCCGCCGCGCTTGGCCACCGTCACGTCCATCGGGGCCTTGGCCGCCGTCTGGACGAACAGCGCGGCCGGCCGCGCGTGCAGCCCCACCCTGGACTCGATCTTGACGTTGCGCTCGGTCACCGCACACACTCCCAATCAGCTCGTTACCGTCCGGAGCACCCGCAGCGCGGGGCCCGGCACGACGTCCACTTCCATGAAATCGGCCACCACGTGGTCGGCCTTGGCCAGCGCGCCCACCGACTGGGTGGTGATGACGCCGACGCACGTCATCCCGGCCGCCTTGACGGCCGCCACGCCCGCCGGGGCGTCCTCGAACCCGATCGCCTCCTCCGGCGGGACGTCCAGGTCGCGCGCGGCGGCCAGGTACCCCTCCGGATGCGGCTTGCCCGTGACCACGTCCCCCGCCGTCACCACGAGGTCGAGCAGGGAGCGGACGCCCAGCTCGTCCAGCAGCCGCTCGGCGTAGGGCCGCTGCCCCGAGGTCACGACCGCCAGCGGCACGCCCGCGTCCGCCAGCGACCGGACGAGGTCGACCGCGCCGGGGACGGGCGCGACGTCCGGCATCCCCGGCAGCGACTCGTAGGAGATCGCCTGCTCGAAGAGCTCCTCGACGGTCCGGCCGGGGAACAGGTGCGCGAGGTCGGCCAGCACCTCGTGCCCGCGCCGCCCCGCGAACGAGCCGATCAGGGTCTCGTCGTAGGGGACGCGGTGCGCGTCGAACAGCCGCGACCACATCACGCGGTTGCGCGGCTCGGTGTCGATGAGCGTGCCGTCGAGGTCGAAGACGGCCGCGCCGAGACCGATCACCGCCATGTGCTCAGCTCCATGTGAAGAGTTCGGCCCCCTCCGTCACCTCGCCGGACTCGCGCACGTCCGACAGGGCGTCGGCGCCCGCGTCCAGGGCGACGACCGCGCAGATCGGCGAGCGGCCGCCCGCCTCGATCACGGCCGGGTCCCAGCCGACGACCGGCTGCCCGGCCGTGACCTCGTCGCCCTCGGCGGCCAGGAGCGCGAACCCCTGCCCCTTCAGCTTGACGGTGTCGATGCCGAGGTGGACGAGGACGCCGTGGCCCTCGGCGTCCACCACGACGTACGCGTGCGGATGCAGCTTGACGATCTTCCCGGTGACGGGCGCGATGGCGTGGCCGGGGCCGCGCACGGGGTCGACGGCCGTGCCCGGGCCGACCATGGCCTGGGCGAACACCGGGTCCGGGACGCCGGCGAGGCCGACGACCCGGCCGGCGACCGGGGACAGTACTCGGGTCATCAGAGGGGTTCCCTTGGTCGGTCGAGAAGGTCCTGTCAGTCCAGGATGTCCTCGATGTCGCTGGCGATGGTGTCGGCCTCCGGGCCCACGACGACCTGCACGACGGTGCCGCTGCGCATGACGCCGTACGCGCCCGCCTTCTTCAGCGCCGCCTCGTCGACCTTTCCGGCGTCGGAGACCTCGGTGCGCAGCCGGGTCGCGCACGGCTCGATCTCCACGATGTTGTCGGCCCCGCCCAGGGCGGCGACGATGGCCTCGGCCTTGTCCATGTTCTTACTCTCTTCTCGGTCTTCTCGGGGTGGGGGTCGCGGACTTCAGTCCGTCTGGGTCACCTTGTTGAGCCCGCGCGGGACGTCGGGGTCGATCCCGAGCCGGCGGGCCAGGTTCTCGACCATGATCTGGCCGGGGACGATGAGGCCCAGCGGCGCCACCCACTCGGGAAGGCCGGGGCCGGGCAGCGCGGCCGTGCACGCCCGCGCCAGCTCCGCGCCGCCGCCGACGCCGAACGCCTGGGCCCCGGCGCCGCGCACCCGCCGGGCCAGCGCGACGGTGCCGGGCAGCGTCGGGCCGGAGTCGGCGGCGACCAGCAGCGCCGGGGTCTGCGCGTCCACGACCGCGATCGGGCCGTGCAGCAGGTCGGCGTACGACAGGCCCATGGCGTGCAGGTAGCACGCCTCCTTGATCTTCAGCGCCAGCTCCAGTGCGGTGCCGAACGCGATGCCGCGCCCGGACACCACCGTACCCGGGACCTTCGCCAGCTCCTCGACGATCTCCGGCAGGGCGGGCGACGCCTCGGTCAGCTCCACCATCCGGGCGACCTCGTCGGGGACGCGGCGCAGGTCGTCCTCGGCGACGTCCGCGCCGAGCCCGAGGCCCAGCACCGACAGCGCGGCGAGCTGCGTCGTGTAGGTCTTGGTGGCCGGGACGGCGATCTCGGCGCCCGCCCGCGTGACCAGCGCGACCTCGGCGGCCTCGGCGAGCGGCGACCCGGCGCCGTTGGTGACCGCGACCGTCCGGGCACCGCAGTCGCGCGCCCAGTCGAGGGTCTCGACGATCTCCTCGGTCTTGCCGGACTGGCTGATCGCCACGGCCAGCACGCCGGACAGGTCCAGCCGGCGCCGGTAGGCGGTCGCGATGGACGGCGCGGCCAGCGTGGCCAGCCGCCCGGCGTGCGACTCCGCCAGGTAGCGCCCGTACACCGCGGCGTTGTCGGACGACCCGCGCGCGACGAACAGCACCTGCCGGGTCTCCCGTGCCAGCGCCGCGATGTCCGGCGTGCGCGGGAGGAGCGCGTCGATCGTCCGGCGCAGCGCGTCCGGCTGCTCGCCGATCTCGGCGCGCATCTGGGTTGTCATGATCCCCCTCCGAAGACTTCCTGCCCGTTGACCCACGTCGCATGCGCCCGGTGGTCCGGCCCCAGCCAGACCAGGTCGGCCGCCGCGCCGGGGGCGATCCGGCCGAGGTCCGGCCGGCCGACGAGGTCGGCCGGGATCCGGGTCACGGCGTCCACCGCGGCGGCGGCGCCGACCCCGAGCGCGATCGCGTTGCCGACCGCCTCGTCCAGCCGGAGGCCGGATCCGGCGATGGTGCCGTCGGCGCGGAGCGGCGGGCCCTGCTCGGGCATGGTGATGGGCTCGCCGCCGAGGTCGTAGGCGCCGGGGGGCATCCCGGCGGCCGAGGCCGCGTCGGTGACGAGCACGACCCGTCCCGCCGCGGCCCGGAAGACCAGCGTCGCCACCTCGGGCGCGACGTGGTGCAGGTCGAGGATGAGGCCGGGGCTCAGCCGCTCGTCGATGAGGGCCTGCACGGCCACGCCCGGGTCGCGGTGGTGGACGCCGGTCTGCGCGTTGAAGATGTGGGTGACCTTGCGGGCGCCGGCGTCGGCCGCGGCGGCGACCTGCGCGGCGGTCGCGTCGCTGTGCCCGACGCTGACCAGCACGCCGGCCGCGGTCAGGGTGCGGATCGCCTCCAGCGCGCCGTTCCGCTCGGGCGCGAGCGTGACCAGCTTGACGAGGCCCGTCTCCAGCAGGGTCTCGATGTCGCCGGGCAGGGGGTCGGTGAGGTGCGCGGCATTGTGCGCGCCCTTGCGCTTCTCCGACAGGAACGGGCCTTCGAGGTGGACGCCGAGCACGCGCGTCCCGGCGGGCAGGCCCGGCAGCAGATCGCGGGTGCGGCGGAGCGCCTCGGCCTGCGTCCGCACCGGCGCCGTGATGAAGGTGGGGAGGAACGCGGTCACACCGGTCTCGGGGAGGCGGGACACCACGGTGTGCCAGGCGGCCTCGTCCGCGTCCACCATGTCGTGGCCGAAGTACCCGTTCACCTGGAGGTCGACGAGCCCGGGCGCGAGGAGGCCGTCGGGCAGGTGGACGTCCGGCGCGCCCTGCGGACGCCCTTCGCCCGCCTCCGCGATCACACCGTCCGCCACGCGGACGTATCCCGGGGACACGACGCGGTGCGGACCGCCCGCCGGGGTGAGGATCATGCGGTCGGCCGTGATCAGCAGTGATGCCATGGGGGCGCGCTCTCTGTGACGCGATGATCGCGGATGGTTTCCTGCGGATTCCAACTGGTCTAGTCCGGACTAGACCAGTACGCACCATACTCCACGAATCCGAGCGAGATGAAGATGCGGAACGCAACTTCGTCCGACCCCGAGCCGACCCCGAGTCGGCACCGCGAGGCCCGCGCGCCGGCACGTGACGAAGGGCGTCCGGGACGGGCCCGCCCGCCGTGTCGAACCGGAGGCGCCGTCCGACGTCCCGGCCTGACCTGCGGCTTTGCCGATCTTGACGTCGTCGCGGCGTGATCGGGCCGTTACGAATTCGTGCATTGACATGCGTTTCGATGCTGTGGTCTAGTCCGGCCTAGACCAGTACGAACCAAATCGAACACCGTCGAAGCAGCACCGTCACAGCCCCGATCCCGCCAACCCCACCGTCGAGACCCGGCGCATCCCATCGATCCGGCCACCGGCCATCGAGGACACCCCCGTGACCACCATCGACCCGCACAGCCCGGTACCGAAGTACTTCCAGCTCCGCGCGATCCTGCTCGACCTCATCGAGAGCGCGGAACTGCCCGTCGACGCCCCGATCCCCTCGGAGCGCGAGTTGTGCGTCCGGTACCAGCTGTCCCGCATGACCGTCCGGCAGGGCGTCGACCAGCTCGTGTCCGAGGGGCGGCTCTACCGCGTCCCCGGCAAGGGCACCTTCGTCGCCCGGCCCAAGATCGAGATGCCGCTCCGGCTCGTCTCGTTCACCGAGGACATGTTGGCCCGCGGACTGCGGCCCGGCGCCGTCGACCTGGACCGGCGCACGGTCCCCGCCAACGCGCGGCTGGCCAGGATCTTCGACGTCGAGCCGGGCACCGAGATCCACGTCATCGAGCGGCTGCGCACCGCCGACGGCGAGCCGATGGCACTCGAACGCGCGCACATCCTGGCCTCGCTCGCACCCGACCTGCTCGACCGCAGGCTCGCCGACCGCTCGCTGTACGGCGTCCTCGAAGCGGTCTACGGGCTCGTCTTCGACGCGGGCGACCAGACCATCGACGCCAGCCTGGCCGATGCGGCCGACGCCAGGCACCTGCAGATCGCCCGGGGCAGTGCCGTGCTGCTCCTGCAACGGCGCTCCTACACCGGAGGAGTGTGCGCCGAGTTGGGCGTGTCGACCTACAGAGCGGACCGCTACCAGATCCACACGGCCCTCGGAAATCCCCCGCCGCACTCCTAATCCCCTGAGGAGGAACTCGCGATGACCGCGACAACAGTGGACTCCGCGCCGCGCCGAGGGTCGAGCGCCCTCGCGGTGCTGCAGCGGATCGGCCGCAGCCTTATGCTGCCGATCGCCGTGCTGCCCGCCGCCGCGCTGCTGCTCCGGTTCGGCCAGCCCGACATGCTCGGCGAGGACGGCCTCGGCTGGAACCGCGTCGCCGAGGTCGTCGGCGGCGCCGGCCAGGCCCTGTTCAGCTACCTGCCGCTGCTGTTCGCGGTCGGTGTGGCGATCGGGTTCGCCCGCAAGTCCGACGGCTCCACCGCGCTCGCCGCCGTGGTCGGGTACCTGGTGTTCGACCAGGTCTCCAAGATCATGTTCTCGCACAGCGACGAGCTCAAGGGCAACGTGCTGATCACCAAGATGGTGGACGGCGCGCCCAAGGAGGTCATCGACTTCGGGGCCAAGAACCCCACCGACGTCCTCGGCGGCATCCTCATCGGCGTCGTCGCCGCGCTGCTCTACCAGCGCTTCTACCGGGTGAAGCTGCCCACCTACCTGGCGTTCTTCGGCGGGCGCCGGTTCGTCCCGATCATCACGGCGGTGGCCGCCCTCGCGCTCGGCGTCGTGATCGGCTTCATCTGGCCCGTGTTCGGCAGCTGGCTGACCGACTTCGGCAACTGGATCACCGGCGCGGGCGCGGCCGGCGCCGGCATCTACGGCGTCATCAACCGCCTGCTGCTGCCGTTCGGCCTGCACCACATCCCGAACTCGCTCGTCTGGTTCGTGTTCGGCTCCTACAACGGCCCCGACGGCACCGTCCACGGCGAGATCAACCGGTACCTCGCCGGCGACCCGCACGCGGGCGGCTTCCTCGCCGGGTTCTTCCCCGTGCTGATGTTCGGCCTGCCCGGCGCGGCCCTCGCCATCTGGCGCGCCGCTCCCCCGCACCGCCGTCCCGCGGTCGGCGGCATCATGATCTCCGCCGCGCTCACCGCGTTCGTCACCGGCGTCACCGAGCCGATCGAGTTCGCGTTCATGTTCGTCGCGCCCGTCCTGTACGGCGTGCACGTCGTCCTCACCGGCATCTCGATGGCGGTCCTGGAGGCGGCCGGCGCCCAGCTCGGCTTCGGCTTCTCCGCGGGCGGCATCGACCTGCTGCTGAACGCCTCGAAGGACAACACCAAGGGACTGTGGCTCATCCTCGGCATGGGCGTCCTGTACTTCTTCCTGTACTACTTCATCTTCAAGTTCCTGATCACGAAGTTCAACATCGCGACCCCGGGCCGCGAACCCGACGACGAGGAGTCGACCGCCGTCGACGCGGAGGCCGACCCCGAGCTCGGCGGCGGCAAGAAGAAGAAGCGCAAGGGCACCGCGGAACCGCAGGAGTCCCCGGCGACCTGAGCCCCGAGCCGGGGCGGCGCGCACCCGCCGCCCCGGCTCCTCCCGAGTCCCGGGTCCTCGCACCCCGGGACTCGCTCCCGAAGGCGGCGGGACGCACTTCGCGTCCCGCCGCCTTCCGCATTCCCGCAACGAAGTGCGTTACGGGAACGGCCGTATGCGGTCAGGACGTATTTTCCACAGGCTTCGTGACTCCTGTTTCAAAAAGCGATTCAGGAGGTTCCATGGTTCGTCCGCCCAGAACCGCCGCGGTGCGGTTCCTTCGGTACCGTCCGGCGCCCGGCGTTCAGGGGGCGCTGGCGCTGCGCCCGGCGGCGGGGCCCGCGCCGCGCGGGCCCGGACTGCGGCTCGTCCGGCCGGCGGACGGGGTGGACGCGGAGGTCCAGGCCGTCGCCGAGGCCGCCGCGCGGCTCGCCGTGGAGGTCCTGGCGGGGGCACGGCCGGCGCAGCAGCTGGCCCTCGTGGCCGTCCCGGCGGTCTGCCGGGAGCTCGCCGCGCGGTGCGGCCCCGTGCCCCGCGGCGGGCGGGTCGTCCCGCCGAAGGTGCTGTCGACGCGGGCGCAGCGGCCGTCGCCCGCCGTCGCGGAGGCGGTCGCCGTGGTGGTCGTGGCCGGACGCGTCCACGCGCTGGGCCTTCGGCTGGAGCACGCGCGGGGGCGGTGGCGCTGCACGGCGCTGGAGACGACCGCCCCCTGACATGCGGAAGCGGCCTCCCGAAACCTCGGGAGGCCGCTTCGCGCGTCCTGCTCGTGCTCTCCGGCGCCCTACTTGCCCTTGTTGCGCGGGTCGCCGTGGCAGCGCTTGAACTTCTTGCCCGAGCCGCAGGGGCACGGGTCGTTGCGGTTCACGCCCGCGTACTCGTCGGCGGTCTCCTCGCTGTGGTGCTCGACGCCGCCCTCACCGTCGACGGTCGGGGCCGAGTACTCCAGCTTCTTCGGGCGCTTCGGCTCGTCGAGGCCCTTCGCCTTGATGGCGACGGCCTCCTCGGCCTCCTCGGGCTCCGCCTCGCCGGCCTTCTCCATGTCCACCGCGGTGGCGGACTTGGCGACCGACACCGGCTCGGCGCCCACGACCGGGGCCTCCGGCTGCTCCTCGACCTCGACCTCGAGGTTGAACAGGTAGCCGACCGACTCCTCCTTGATGCCGTCGAGCATCGCGTTGAACATGTCGTAGCCCTCGCGCTGGTACTCCACCAGCGGGTCGCGCTGCGCCATGGCCCGCAGGCCGATGCCCTCCTGGAGGTAGTCCATCTCGTAGAGGTGCTCGCGCCACTTGCGGTCGAGCACCGACAGCACGACGCGGCGCTCCAGCTCGCGCATGACCTCCGAGCCGAGCTCCTCCTCGCGCTTGTCGTAGGCCGCGCGGGCGTCCTCGCGGATCTTGTCGGCGAGGGTCTCGGCGTCCAGGGCGGAGATGTCGCCGCCGATGTCCTCGACCAGCTCGTCCACCGTGATCGAGATCGGGTAGAGCTGCTTGAAGGCCTTCCACAGCTTGTCGAGGTCCCACTCCTCGGCGAAGCCCTCGCCGGTGGCGCCCGCGACGTAGCCGGCCACGACCTCGTCGATCATCCGGCGGACCTGCTCGTGCAGGTCCTCGCCCTCCAGCACCTTGCGGCGCTCGGCGTAGATGACCTTGCGCTGGCGGTTCAGCACCTCGTCGTACTTCAAGACGTTCTTGCGCATCTCGAAGTTCTGCTGCTCGACCTGGCTCTGCGCCGACTTGATCGCGTTGGTGACGATCTTGGACTCGATCGGCACGTCGTCCGGGATGTTCAGCCGGGTCATGATCGCCTCGACGCGGGCCGAGTTGAACAGCCGCATCAGGTCGTCCTCCAGCGACAGGTAGAACCGGGACTCGCCCGGGTCGCCCTGGCGGCCGGAGCGGCCGCGCAGCTGGTTGTCGATGCGCCGCGACTCGTGCCGCTCGGTCGCGAGGACGTACAGGCCGCCGACGTCGACGACCTCCTCGTGCTCGCCCTTGACGTCCTCCTTGGCCTTCTCCAGCGCCTCGGGCCAGGCCGCCTCGTACTCCTCGGGCGTCTCCAGCGGCGACAGGCCGCGCTGGTGCAGTTCCAGGTCGGCGCGGAAGTCGGGGTTGCCGCCGAGCATGATGTCGGTACCGCGGCCCGCCATGTTCGTCGCGACGGTGACGCCGCCCTTGCGGCCCGCCTCCGCGACGATCGCCGACTCCTGCTCGTGGTGCTTGGCGTTCAGCACCGCGTGCGGGATGCCGCGCCGCTTGAGCATCTTGCTCAGCCGCTCGGACTTCTCCACCGACGTCGTGCCGACCAGGACCGGCTGGCCCTTCTCGTGCCGCTCGGCGATGTCGTCGACCACGGCCTCGAACTTGGCCTGCTCGGTCTTGTAGACGACGTCGGCGACGTCCTTGCGGACCATCGGCTTGTTCGTCGGGATCGGCACCACGCCGATCTTGTAGGTCTTGTTGAACTCCGCCGCCTCGGTCTCGGCCGTGCCGGTCATGCCGGACAGCTTGTTGTAGAGGCGGAAGTAGTTCTGCAGGGTGATCGTGGCGAGCGTCTGGTTCTCGTCCTTGATCGCCACGCCCTCCTTGGCCTCGATGGCCTGGTGCATGCCCTCGTTGTAGCGGCGGCCGTGGAGGATGCGGCCGGTGAACTCGTCGACGATCAGGACCTCGCCGTTCATGACGACGTAGTCCTTGTCGCGCTTGTACAGCTCCTTGGCCTTAAGCGCGTTGTTGAGGAAGCTCACCAGCGGCGTGTTGACCGAGTCGTAGAGGTTGTCGATGCCGAGCCAGTCCTCGACCTTCTCGACGCCCGACTCGGTGACGCCGACCGTGCGCTTCTTCTCGTTGACCTCGTAGTCGCCCGGCCCGTACTCGTCGACCTGCCCGGCCGTGCTGATCAGCTCGGCGCGCTTCAGCCGCGGGACGATCTTGGCGAACTCCGAGTACCACTTGGAGTTCTGCTCGGCCGGGCCGGAGATGATCAGCGGGGTGCGGGCCTCGTCGATGAGGATCGAGTCGACCTCGTCGACGATCGCGAAGTTGTGGCCGCGCTGGACGCACTCCTCCAGGCTCCACGCCATGTTGTCGCGCAGGTAGTCGAACCCGAACTCGTTGTTCGTCCCGTAGGTGATGTCGGCGCTGTAGGCCGCCCGGCGCTCGTCCGGGGTCATCTGCGGGAGGATGACGCCGACCTCGAGGCCGAGGAACTGGTGGACGCGGCCCATCCACTCGGCGTCGCGCTTGGCCAGGTAGTCGTTCACCGTGACCACGTGGACGCCCTCGCCCGACAGGGCGTTGAGGTAGGCGGGGAGCACGCAGGTCAGGGTCTTGCCCTCACCCGTCTTCATCTCGGCGATGTTGCCGAGGTGCAACGCCGCGCCGCCCATGACCTGGACGTCGTAGTGCCGCTGGCCGAGGACGCGCTTGGCGGCTTCGCGTGCGGTCGCGAACGCCTCGGGCAGCAGCTCGTCCAGGGACTCGCCGTCGGCGAGTCGCTCCCGGTACTTGTCGGTCAGCTCGCGCAACTCGGCGTCGCTCATCTCGAGGAAGTCCTCCTCGATCGAGTTGACCTGATCCGCGAGCTTCTTGAGCTTGCGCAGAGTTTTTCCCTCGCCCGCACGAAGGATCTTGTCGATGACTGGCGGCACTCTCGAAGGCTCCTTGCAGATCGTGGGTCACCGCTCCAGGCGGCGCGCACACCACACGTACGATGCCCATCGTAGGCGAGACCCAGAATGGTCTAGGTCACTCCGGAGCGCAATCCACAGCGCGCCCCGTTTGACAATCGGGGCCTCGGAGAAGATGTCCCACACCTCAGGAGGGAGCCGCTATGTCTGAAGAGTCGCACGGTTCGCACGCCGGCCGGCCCAGTTCGTGGATCGCCGTCGCCGTCATCTTCGCCGGTTTCGTGGTCGGCGGCGTCGGGCTCTGCCTGGGCCCCCTGTGGGTCATGTTCTGGGCCGGAGGCGGCATCGTCGTGCTCGGCCTGCTCGTCAGCTGGGCCGTCCACCTGTTCTCCGACGTCGTCGTAGACGCGCCCCGCGTCATTCCCGAGATCGTCGACTACTCGCTGTTCGGATCCCAGTCCTCCAAGCGTCGCGGCGGCAAGTCCGGCGAGGTCCTCGACACCCCCGTGGCCACCGACACCCAGCAGGCCCCCCACGGCTGACCGGCCCCCGGCCCCTTCGACAGCCGCCCCCGGCCCCCGGCACGCCCTCGCCGCCCGCGAGCGCCCCACCGGCCCCGGGGGCGGCTTTTGAGCTTCCCGCCCTGCCGCCGCCACCGCGTCCGGACTCCCGTTCGCCCAGCCCAGGGGTAGAACTCAGGCTGTCCGTCGACCTCGGCGCGCCGCGGCCTGCATCCTTCCCCTCTCGACCACCTCTGCGCTCCTCCGGCTGGGCGAACGATCGCGCGGCCAGGCCGGAGCCGAGCAGATCCGCCGACCTCGGCGACTTCTTGGGCTTCCCGGCCTGCCGGGCGCCGCACACTGCCCCTGTGCGGGGCCTGTAGCGGCTTGGACGGGGGTGCCGGGATCAGGAGGGGGTGGCGGTCGCCAGGGCGGCGTTGAGGAGGGTGGGGGGCAGCGTGGTGCGCTCTATGCGGACGTCGTCGCAGCCGACCCACGACGCGGCGCGCCACAGGGCGGTGGCGAGCGCCGCCGCCGAAGACTCCGTGCGGGCGGCGGTGCGGGTCGCCCACGGCTCCATGGACACCTGGCGGGCGATCAGCGTGCGGCCCTCCCGGGCGGGGTCGACGCGCCCGAGGAGGCGGCCGCCCGCGAGGAGCGGCATCGCGAAGTAGCCGTGGACGCGCTTGGCCTTCGGGACGTACGCCTCAAGGCGGTGGTCGAAGCCGAACACGCGGGAGGCGCGGGCGCGGTCCCACACGAGGGAGTCGAACGGCGAGAGCAGCGCGGTGGCGTGCCTGCCCTTGGGCGGTGAGGCCAGCGCTTCGGGATCGGCCCAGGCGCGCTGGGGCCACCCCGCGACCTCGACCGGAACGAGCCCGGTCGCCTCCACCACGCGGTCGACCTGGTCCTGCTTGACCCGGTAGTAGTCGGCGAGGTCGGCGCGGGTCGCCACGCCCAGGGCCCGTCCCGCGCGGGCGACGAGGGCGGTCAGGCAGGCGTCGTCGTCCAGGTCCCGCGCCATGAGCCCGGCGGGGACCGCGCGCTCGGCGAGGTCGTACACGCGGCGCCAGCCGACCCGCTCGACGCAGACCACCTCGCCGATGTCCAGCAGCCACTCGATGCCGATCTTGTGGTCGCTCCAGTCCCACCACTCGGCGCTGGCCTTGGCGCCGCCGAGCTCCTTGGTGGTGAGGGGGCCGTCCGCGGCCAGCCGGGCGCGGATCTCGTCGCAGACGCCCTCGGGCACCTTGTGCCAGCGCCACCCCCGGCGCAGGTACGCGCGGCGCCGGAACGCGAACAGCGGCCAGTCGGCCATGGGCAGGATGGACGCGGCGTGGGCCCAGTACTCGAACGCCCCGGACCCGCCCGAACGGCGCCCACCGGTCGGCCGATCGGCGGCCGGCCCGGAGGAGCCGGTCTCCTCGGAGGGGCCAGTGTCTTCCGCACCGGACGGGCGGACCTTGGAAGGCGGACTTCCGGGCTTCGCGGCGCGGCCGTCACCCCAGTAGGCGGCCTCGATCCTGTTCCGCCCTACCGGGCCGAGGCGGGCGTAGGGCACCAGTTCGTGGGAGCGGGCCAGGACCGAGATCGTGTCGAGCTGGACGGCGCCGAGCCGTTCCAGCATCGCCGGAACGCCCCCCTTCGGGCGCGCCCCAAGGAAGCCCTGGGCGCGCAGCTGGAGCCGCCGTGCCTCGTCCGCGCTGAGTTCCACCACGCGGGCGATGCTACGGCACAACACCGACAAAACCGGATTGCCGGTGGCCGAAGGTCAGGTGATCTCCAGGAGCTTCTCGCGGACGGCGTAGACGACCGCCTCCATCCGGGAGTGGAGCTGGAGCTTCTCCAGGATGTTGCGGACGTGGTTCTTCACCGTGTTCTCGGAGATGAACAGCTCGCGGGCGATCTCCCGGTTGCCGAGGCCGCGGGCGACCAGCCGCAGCACCTCCATCTCGCGCTCGGTGAGGCGGGGCGCGGGGACCTGCTGGGTGCGCTCGTCGCTGCGCTTGGCCAGCGCGGCGAACTCGGTGATGAGCTTGGACGCCATCGACGGGCTGATCAGCGACTGGCCGCCGTGCACGGCGCGGACGGCCTGCGGGACCTCGTCGATGGAGATCTCCTTGAGCAGGTAGCCGCTGGCGCCGGCCTTGATCGCCTCGAAGAGGTCCTCCTCCTCGTCGCTGATGGTCAGCATGACGATCTTCGCGCTGGGCGCCGCGTCCTTGATCGCGGTGCACGCCTCGATGCCGCTGCGGCGCGGCATTCGGATGTCCATGAGCACGACGTCCGGCAACAGGTCGCCGGCCATCTCGACCGCCTGCTGCCCGTCGCCGCCCTCACCGATCACCTCGATGTCGTCCTCGCCCTGGAGGACCATCTCCAGGCCGCGGCGGAACAGCGCGTGGTCGTCGACGATGAGCACGCGGATGGGGTCTGCCGCTCCGGTCGGCGATGCCGCCTCCCGGCCGGCGGGGGCGGTGCCGGCGCCGGTCTGGCGGGGTACCGCCGCGGCGTCGCGAGGCTCGGGATTCTCGCTCACCAGAGTCGCGGCGTGGAGGAGACGCCGCTTCCCCCTCTCACTATTCAGCGATATGGAACTGCCGGAGGGTCGTTCTCCTACGGGTGGTCCTCGGGAACTTACGGGGTCCGGGGACGAACCCGGGGGATTTCGGACCGGGGTGTCTCCCGTTCAACCGCCGCGCGCCCCGGGAGGTTCCCGGGACGCGCCGCGTCGTGGCTCGGCTCATGCGCCTTTTCAGATCATGACATGGTTCAGGCGGTCACGTGACGCGAGTACGGCATCACTCTTCGACGAGCCTGATGACCCCGTAGTCCCAGCCTCTCCTCCGGTACACGACCGAGGGGTGCCCAGTGGACTTGTCGCGGTACAGGAAGAAGTCGTGGCCGACGAGCTCCATCTCGAAGAGGGCCTGCTCGATGCCCATCGGCTCGGCCTTGTGGAACTTCTCGCGGACGACGATGGGACCGTCGCCGTCCATGGGGATGGGGACGAGGTTCTCCTCCTGCGTGATCGCCGCGGGCTCGGCCTCCTCCTCGACCTCGGCGGCCGGTGCGGCGGGCTCCGCGGGAGCGGCGGGGAACGCCTCGGGGATCGTCTCCATCGTCGCGAGCTTGGCGCGGCCCTTGCCGCCGTGGCCCTTGCGCCGCTCCGAGTCGCGGCGCAGCCGCGACTCCAGCTTGTCCAGAGCGAGGTCGAGGGCTCCGTACCGGTCGTCCGCGGCGGCCTCGGCCCGGATCACCGGGCCGCGGGAGCGGATCGTGAGCTCCACCCGCTCGCGCTGGTCGGCGAGCCGCGGGTTGCGTTCCTCGGACACCTCCACGTCCACGCGGATGACCTTCTGGTCCAGCCGCTCGATCTTGGCCAGTTTCGTGTCGACGTGCCGACGGAACCTGTCGTTGACCTCGGTGTGCCGGCCCCTGACGGTGATGTTCACGCGGGGACCCCCCTTCTCCCGGTTGCGATTCTTGCCCGCTCCGGGACCCTGGCGGCCCCGGACGGGTACCACAGGACGATGGGTCGCACCCGCCCGGCCGACCTGGTCTTCGTCCCCACATCCGCCTGCTGAGGGGCTCGCGGCGCTCTCGCCACTACTGCCCTTCTCCCGGTTAGGGGGATGTCGGATCCCCCGACGGGGCAGGACTTACCTCTAAGGCGCACCGTGATCGGTCGACGAGAAGTCGCCTTACGTGGGCCGTTTCGCCTGCGCCTGGCATCGGCTAGCCGGATCGTCTGCCGTGCCCCTGACGGGCACTGCGATCCAACGCAACCACGGACCCGGGCGGGTGCCATGTCAGGAACGCTAACCCCTTACGCCACGAATGTCAGGGGGGTGAGGCTAGGAAAAACTCACTGACCGTCATCGCCGACTGCCTCAGCGGGGTCTCCCGCCGCCCCTCCACGGCCCCCTCACAGGCGCGGAACCCCCGTGTACGCGCCGCTTACGGGCCCAACGCCCGCCCAGGTCAGCCGGGACTGGCCTCGCGGTGAGTTTGCGAAATCTCTACTCCTCCACGTCCGAATGTGACTTGATTAACTCCACTCTTTCCCCTCACACCACACCAGTCCGACATCTTTCACTACATGGAGTCACCAGGGGCGGTGACGGGGCGTCGCCGCGATGGCGGCCGCCGCGGTCACCTCCCCTCCGGCCGCGCGCAGGGCCCGGGCGGCCTCGGCGAGGGAGGCGCCCGTCGTGACCACGTCGTCCACCAGCACGAGGCGGCGCCCGGCGACGTCGGCCCGCACCTCGACGGCTCCCTTGAGGTTGGCGGCCCGCTCCTTGGCGGACAGCCCCGCCTGGTCGGCGACACGCCCCCGCTGGCGCAGGGCGTCCAGCGCGGTCACGGGAACCCCGTCCGCGCGAAGCCGCCGGACCGCGACGTCGACCGCACCCCGTAACGGATCGTGGCCGCGCCGCCGCACGGCTCGTCGCCCCGACGGCACCCACACCACCACCGGCGGCGGATCGGGCCCGGAAGGCAGGGCGGCATGGACGGCGGTCGCCAGGGCTTCCCCCAGGGGGACGGCGAGCGCCGCACGTCCGCGCTCCTTGTAGGCGGCCAGGATCGTCCGGAGCGGCCCCTCGTAGGCGGCCACCGTCCACGGAGGGGGCAGGCCGGCGGGCGCTTGCCCGGCAGGCCGTGCGGCCGCCCGCAGGGGCCGTGCGCAGGCGTCACAGAGCAGCACCGGATGCTGCCCGCACCCTGCGCAGTGCTGGGGAAGCAGCAGGTCGATCAGATCGGCGAGAACACTCATGCCCCCGACGATGCCGAGCCCGCCCGACTACCGCCCCGCCGTTCACAAACTGTGGATAACTCTCGGCGACCCCGCTGTGACAGAGATCGGCGGCGACGGCCGGCCGCACCTCCGGCCCGCCGCGCCCCTCCCTGCCAGAGCCCTCAGCCCGCCAGGAGGTGCCCTCAGCCGGGGTAGGAGGGGTCCTTGGCGGGGGTTGGGCACATCCAGGCGCTGTAGGAGTTGCTCGGGGAGCGCTGGCGGCAGACCTGGTCCTTGCCGGACGAGCGGGTGCCGATGAGGATCGGGGCCCCGGGGGCGGCGGCGATCGTGCGGGGCTCGCCGAGCGAGCCGACGCCCAGCGACGTGATGGCGCTGCCGCTGATCGGCATCAGGAACGGAAGCGTCTGCGAGTCGCGCTTGGCGCGGCCCAGGACGGCGAGGGTGCCGTAGTCGCGCCAGGCGAGGTCGACGGCGTCCTGGAGTTCGGAGCTGACGGGCAGGAACGAGCCGACGTCCAAGGCGCCGTCGGGAGCCCGGACGATGCGCCCCAACTGGACCTGCGGACGGCCGTCGATGCGGGCGATCACGGCCGCGCGGACGCCGTCGCGGGCGACGCGGAAGGCGAGGACCTCGCGGCCGCCCAGGCCCCAGTGGGCGGCCCGGACGGGCGGCTGCCCGCGCCTGCGCACCCACAGCGAGGACTCGTTCTTCTTCGTCTCCACGATCCACAGGGCGCCGTCGTGGCTCCACGTCGGCGGGGTGAAGTGGGCGCCGGGGCGCGCGGTCAGCAGGAGCCGGGGCACCGGCTGGCCGGTGACGGGGCCGGCGACCAGGACCTGGCTCTGGTCGGCGCTCAGGCCGGCGAGCTCCTGGTGGTCGGGGGCCACCGCGGGACGGGACAGGCGGCCCGCGGCGCCGGTCACGACGGGCTGGGCGCGGTCGCTCTCCAGCGTCCCGAGGAAGCCGGAGGGGCCGACGACGTAGGCGTTCTGCCGCACGCCCTCGCCCGGGACCTGGCCGTCGGGCGAGTTGCCCTCCCAGGCGTTCACGGGCTGGGTGGCGTCCATGTCGTCGGGCGCGACGGTCTTCCCCTCGATCGACAGCCGCCACGACTTGATCTCCGAGAGCTGCCGCATCGTCCACGCGAGCTGCGCCGACATGCGCTCGACGTCGCCGCCGCGGGCCTGCCCGGTGAGGTCGACGGTCGCGACGTCCTTGTCGATCTGCACGCCGCGCCGGAGCCGGGTGCCCTCCGGGAAGGCGGTGTCGACCGCGCCGTTCAGCCAGGAGGTCGGGCCGGCCAGCAGGGCCTGGACGAGCTGGGTGGGCAGGGTCTGCCGGTTCACGACGGGCAGGAAGACGCCGTTCGGGACGAGGGTGCGCCGGTCGGGCGCGAAGAAGTAGAGGTTGACGGTGCGCATGGCGCGCTCGACGTCGTCCTTGGTGAGCAGCAAACCGGCCTTGTCGTCGCCGGGCAGGCCGGTGATGCGCCAGACGCCCTGCGGCGTCTTGGCGAGCTGGAACGTGGCGTCGAGCGCCTTCGGGGAGGCGGTGTACTGGCCGTCGGCGGTGATCGTGCCGAGTTCCTCGCCGGTGACGCGGACGGTGGCCTGGTCGCCGGACGACTTGATCACGTGCGGGTCGGTGATGCGGCTCGCGAGCACGGTCACGAAGGGCCGCAGCCCGGGGTTCCAGGACGTCTGGCCGGACAGATACTGCTTGGCGACCCGGTGGCCGTCGTCGAAGCTCGCGGAAGCGGCGAGGAACCCCGAGACGATCTGGTCGGGCCCCCACTCGGGGCGCGGCTTCACCGGGATCAGCCGGACGTACGGGTCGTCGACGCGCTCGGCCCGCTCGGGCGGCCTGCCGGAGACGACCTGCCCGCCGCTCGGGACGTTCGCGCAGCCGGCGCCGCCGAGGACCAGGACGGCGACGACGAGCAGCCGCGTGATCCGCCGGGTTCCCGCGCAGGGGCTCATTCGCCCGCCTCCAGTTCCGCGAACAGCGGGCGGGCGTCACCGGCCCCGGGCGGGACGAGCGGCAGCGGCGAGCCCCGGAGCTCGGCCCCGGCCACGCGCGGCAGCGAGAGGCGGAACTGGGAGCCCGCACCGGGCTCTCCCCACGCCTGGAGCCAGCCGCCGTGCAGCTGCGCGTCCTCCCGGGAGATCGACAGGCCGAGGCCGGTGCCGCCGGTAGTGCGGGCGCGGGCCGGGTCGGCGCGCCAGAAGCGGTCGAAGACCATCTGCCCCTCCCCCGGTTTCAGCCCGACGCCGTGGTCGCGGACGGCGACGGCGACGGCGTCGCGGTCGGCGCCGACGGAGACGACGATGTCCTCGCCCTCGCCGTGCTCGACGGCGTTGACGAGCAGGTTGCGCAGGATGCGCTCGACGCGGCGGCGGTCGACCTCGGCCATGCAGGGCTCGCCGGGCAGCTGCAGGATGACCTTGCTGCCCTTGCGCTCGGCGAGGCCCTGAATGTCGCCGACGACGCGCAGCACGAGGTCGCGCATGTCGAGGGACTCGGCGTCGAGCGTCGCGGCGCCCGCGTCGTGCCGGCTGATCTCCAGCAGGTCGGCCAGGAGGGACTCGAACCGCTCCAGCTGGCTCTGCAGCAGCTCCGCGGAGCGTCCGACGGACGGGTCGGCGAAGCCGTCGCGGCTCTCGTAGAGCATGTCCGCGGCGATCCTGATGGTGGTCAGGGGCGTGCGCAGCTCGTGGGAGACGTCCGAGACGAACTGGCGCTGCACCTGGGACAGGTCCTCCAGCTCGCCGATCTTCTCCTGGAGGTTGGCGGCCATGTCGTTGAAGGAGCGGGCGAGGCGGGCCAGGTCGTCCTCGCCGCGGACCCGCATGCGCTCTTCGAGGCGTCCGGCGGCGAGCCGCTGCGCGCCCTGGGCGGCGAGCCGCACCGGGATGACGACCTGCCGCGTGACGAGGGAGGCGATCGCGGCCAGGAGCAGCACCAGGACGATGCCCACGCCGGCGAGGGAGCGGCTGACGTTGGTGAGGGTCTGCTGCTCCTGCGTCAGCGGGAACAGGTAGTACAGCTCGAACTGGCCGGTCCTGCCGCCGACGATGAGGCCGCGCTCGTCCGGACGGTGGCCGAAGTAGGACAGTTTCCCGTAGGTGTAGGCGCGGGAGCCGGCGGGCGCGTTCCTGAGCTCCTCGCGGAGCCGCTTGGGGACGCTCTCCTCGCGCAGCTCGTTGGTGCTGTACCCGTCGAAGTACTGCTCGGTCGTGTCGCGGATGTAGACCTCGTAGAGCCCGGACGGCCCGCTGCGCGCCTTCAGCCGGTCGATCGTCGAGTTCAGCCTGCTGCCGTCGCCGGTGGTGTTCCCCAGGTCGCGCTGGACCTGCGCCAGGCCGTCGTCCAGCTGGAGGCGGGCGGCCTTGACCTTGCCGTCCATCAGCGCGGACGACACCTGCTGCATGAGGAACGCGCCCAGGATCGCCACCACGATCGCGGAGATGAACAGGGTGGACGTGACGACCCGGACCTGGATCGACCGCCGCCAGCGCAGGTAGGCGGCGCTCGCTCCGCCCTGCAGGACGCGGCGGACGGCGCCCAGCCCGCGCCGGACGAACCGCTTCGCCCTCCGCATGTCGACGTTCATGGGAGGTCCGCGAGGCGGCGCGGCGGGGCGGAGGGGCGCTGGTGGGTCATCGGCGTGTCACGGGGACGGCGGCACGGCGGGAGGGGCCTCAGGCCGGGCCGGCCTTGTAGCCGACACCGCGCACGGTGACGACGATCTCGGGCCGTTCCGGGTCCTTTTCGATCTTGGCGCGGAGCCGCTGGACATGCACGTTCACCAACCGGGTGTCGGCGGCGTGCCGGTAGCCCCAGACCTGCTCCAGCAGCACCTCGCGGGTGAACACCTGGCGGGGCTTGCGGGCGAGGGCGACGAGCAGGTCGAACTCCAGCGGCGTGAGCGGGATGTGCCGGTCGCCGCGCTTGACCGAGTGGCCCGCGACGTCGATGGTGATGTCGCCGATCTGCAAGGTCTCCGGCGCCGGCTCGTCGGTGCGGCGCAGGCGGGCGCGCACGCGCGCCACCAGCTCCTTGGGCTTGAACGGCTTGACGATGTAGTCGTCGGCGCCCGACTCCAGGCCGAGGACGACGTCCACGGTGTCGCTCTTGGCGGTCAGCATGACGATCGGCACGCCGGACTCGGCGCGGATCTGCCGGCACACGTCGATGCCGTCGGCCCCCGGCAGCATCAGGTCGAGCAGCACGAGGTCGGGCCGGGTCTCCCGGAACGCCTCGAGCGCCTTGTCGCCGTCGTGGACGAAGGAGGGCTCGAAGCCCTCGCCTCTCAGCACGATGCCGAGCATCTCGGCGAGTGCGAGATCGTCGTCGACGACCAGTACACGTCCTCTCATGGCCCTCATCGTCACAAAGTCGGGGTTCGGTGGAGTGGGGCGCGATGCTCCGGCGCCACCTCGCCAGGGAGAGATATGCCTCGGCGTGCAAGGTTACCCGCGTTTGCGTCATACGGCGCTCCCTCGAACCGTCCGGCCGACTCGCGATCGGGGGCGACTCCCGAAACCATCGCAAGTTTCACGCCGCGCCCGTGACAGGATGACCTGACCGGCGGTCGCGAACGGGCCCAGAACGGGCACGGGCGGACACGCCGCCAACCCCCCGCCGGAGATCGCAGGGAGACGGGATGCCGGGACCGGACGGCTGGGACGACGCCGCCGACGCCGCCGACGTGACGCGGGGCGTCCCGTTCCGTCCCATGTCCATCTCGGAGATGCTGGACGGCGCCATCGCCGGGATCCGCCGCAGGCCGCGCGCCACGCTGGGCCTCTCGGCGGCGGCCGCCACGCTGATCCAGGCGACGAGCTCGGTCGCGGCCTACTTCTTCATCGGCGAGGAGGCCCGCGACGAGGTCACCCCCGACGTGCTGATGGAGTCGCTGGGCGCTCAGCTGACGCTGTCCCTGCTCGGGATGGTGCTGTCGGCGTTCGGGATCCTGCTGCTTGCGGGGCTGATGGCGCCGATCCTGGGGCGCGAGCTCCTGGGCATGCCGATCGCGCCCAGGCAGGCGTGGCGGGACGCCCGGCCCCGGCTCGGGCGGCTGATCGCCACGACGGCGGCCGTCATGGGCATCTCCCTGGGCGCGCTGGTCCTGCCGGTCGTCCCGTTCTTCGTGCTGATCGCGGTGGGGGCGCATCCGGCGCTGACCGTGCTCGCGGGAGTCTTCGGTTTCCCCATCGGCATCGGGCTGATGGTGTGGCTGTACATCCTGTTCGTCCAGGCGGTGCCCGCCGTCGTCCTGGAGCGGCAGACCGTGGGCGGCGCGCTGCGCCGCGCGAGGACGCTGTCCAAGGGCCGGTGGTTCCGGACGTGCGGGACGCTGGTGCTCGCCCTGCTCGTGACCGTGTTCATGGGCTTCTTCGCGTTGCGGATCCCGTTCCTGTTCGCACAGTTGATCTTCTTCGGCGACGCCTCCGGCAGCGGGGCGACGATGGGCGCGCTCGCGGTGGACACCGCGGGCCGGATCGTGGCCTGGTCCGTGGTGATGCCGTTCGACGCGGGTGTGATCGCGCTGCTCTACATGGACCGGCGGATGCGCCGCGAGGGCTTCGACCTCGACCTGCGCACCCGGGGCCGCTCGGCCGCGGCCGTCGCCGCCGGCGAGCGGGAGGCCGCGGGGACGCCAGCGCCCGCCGGCGCGCAAGGGACCGGCGGGGCTCACGAGGCCGGGGAGCAGGAAGGCGGCGGCGAGCAGGACGGCGCCGGAGAGCAGGACGGCGCCGGAGAGCAGGACGAGGGGTTCATCGGCCTGTGGCGGACGGGTCCGCCGCAGGCGCGTCCGTGGACGGGGGCGGGCACGTGATTCTCGATCCGATCGGCCGCGACGAGGCCCGCGAGATGGCCCGCCGCGAGCTGGAAAAGCAGATCTACCAGCGCGACAAGCCGTCCGGGCTGGAGCGCCTCTGGGACGACTTCTCCGAGTGGCTGCGCCACCTCTTCCAGAAGGCGCCCGCGCCGGAGTCGCAGGGCAGCGGCGGCGGATGGCTGTCCATCGTCGTCATCATCGTGATCGTGCTGGTCGCGGTGGCGCTGGTGGTGTGGCTGATGTGGGGGCGCCGGAACCCGCGCTCCCGCAAGGGCCCGCTGCTGGAGGACGCGCCGTCCACCGCGCTCGACCACCGCGAGGCCGCGGAGCGGCACGCGGCGGAAGGGCGGTGGGCCGAGGCGATCCGCGAGCGGCTGCGCGCCATCGCCCGCGACCTCGAGGAGCGGGCGGTGCTGGCGGCGCGCCCGGGGCGGACCGCGGACGAGCTGGCCGCCGAGGCGGGCGAGGCGGTGCCGGAGCTGGCGGGCGAGCTGGCCGCGGGCGTGCGGATCTTCGACGACGTCTGGTACGGGGACCGTCCCGGCACCCCGGAGGGATACGCGCGGATGAAGGAGCTGGACGAGCGGCTGCGGGCCGCGCGGCCGAAGCCGCTGGAGTCCGACGACCTCACCCTGGCCGGATCCGGCGACGAAGGGGGGCCGCGATGGTGACGGCCTCCCCGCCGCGCGGCGGGGCGCCGGCGGCCGAGCCGTCCGCCCGGCAGGTCGCGGGGCGCCGCTGGCGGTCGGCGCGGGGCATCGTCGCGGCGGTCCTCGCGCTGGTCGCGGTCGCTGTGGCGCTGGCCGCGCTGCGCCCCGCCGCGTCGGCGGAGGAGCTCGACCCGGAGTCGCCGAAGCGGGACGGCAGCCGGGCGCTCGCCGAGATCCTCAGGCGGCACGGCACGCCGGTGACGGTGGCCCGGAGCACCGGCGACGCCCTCGGGGCGGCCGCGCCGGGCACGGTCCTGGTGGTGACGCGCACCGAGCGGCTCACCGAGGACGACCTGGCCCGGCTGAGCTCGACACCGGCCGACGTCCTGCTCGTCCGGCCGACGTCGTTCGCGCTGGACGCGCTCGCCCCGCAGGTGCGCAGGAAGGGCCCGTCGTTCGACGGGAGCGCCGAGCCGGGCTGCGACCTGCCCGCGGCGACGCTCGCGGGCAAGGTGGCCTTCCACGAGTCGGACACCTACGAGGCCTCGGGTTCCACGGCCTGCTACGGGACCGACTACGGCGGCGCGAGGCTCGTCCAGATCCGCGACGGCGTGCACACCGTCACGGTGCTCGGCGCGACGGCCCCGCTGACGAACCGGAGGCTCACCGAAGAGGGCGACGCCGCGCTGGCCATGAACCTGGTCGGCGCGGGCTCCTCGGCGGTCTGGCTCGCTCCCGGCCTGCCCGAGGCGGGGGCCGGCGCGGGGCAGCGGTCGCTCGGCGACCTGCTGCCGTTCGGGGTGAAGCTGCTCATCCTCGAACTGCTCGTCGCGGTGCTGCTGGTGGCCCTGTGGCGGGCCCGCCGCCTCGGCCCGGTCGTGGCGGAGGCGCTGCCCGTCGTCGTCCGGTCCGCCGAGACGGTCGAGGGCCTCTCCCGCCTGTACCGCGCCGGGCGCGCCCGCGACCGGGCCTCGGACGCCCTGCGCTCCGGCGCGCGCGAACGGCTCGTGCCGCTCCTCGGGCTGCCCCGCAGCAGCGCGCAGGACCCCTCCGCCGCACAGGAGATCGTCACGGCGGTCGCCCGCCGCACGGCGTACGAAGAGACGTACGTCGGAGCGGCCCTGTACGGTCCTGAACCCTTGGACGACGCCGGGCTGATCGCCCTCACGGACGTCCTCGACGACCTGGAAAGGCAGGTACGCGAGTCTTGAACCCCCCTGTAGAGCTCGGGAAGGACGACGTGCCCGGCGGCGCGGGGCCGGGCACGATCTCCGAGGACGCCCGGCGCCAGGCCGAGACGGCCCGCGCGGCGCTCGCGGCCCTGCGCGCCGAGGTCGCCAAGACGGTCGTCGGTCAGGACTCCGTGGTGACCGGGCTGGTGATCGCGCTGCTCTGCCGCGGCCACGTCCTGCTGGAGGGCGTCCCCGGCACGGCCAAGACGCTGCTCATCAAGACGCTGTCGCGGGCCCTCGACCTCGGCTTCAAGCGCGTCCAGTTCACCCCCGACCTGATGCCGGGCGACGTGACCGGCTCGCTGGTGTACGACAACCGGACGGCGGAGTTCGAGTTCCGCGAGGGGCCGGTCTTCACCAACCTCCTCCTCGCCGACGAGATCAACCGGACGCCGCCGAAGACGCAGGCGTCCCTCCTGGAGGCCATGGAGGAGCGCCAGGTCTCGGTGGAGGGCGCCGCGCGCGCTCTGCCCGACCCGTTCGTGGTGTGCGCGACGCAGAACCCGATCGAGTACGAGGGGACCTATCCCCTGCCCGAGGCCCAGCTCGACCGGTTCCTGGTCAAGCTGACGGTGCCCGTCCCCACCCGGGACGAGGAGATCTCCATGCTCCAGCGGCACGCGGCCGGGTTCGACCCGCGCGACCTGTCCGAGGTGAAGGCGGTCGCCGGAGCGGCCGAGCTGGCCGCCGGGCAGGCCGCCGTCCGGACCGTCCACCTCGACCCCAAGGTCGCCGCCTACGTCGTGGACCTGTGCAGGGCCACCCGGCAGTCCCCGTCGCTCCAGCTCGGCGTGTCGCCGCGCGGTGCGACGGCGCTGCTGGCGACCTCCCGCGCCTGGGCGTGGCTGTCGGGCCGCGACTACGTCACCCCGGACGACGTGAAGGCGCTGGCCAGGCCCACGCTGCGGCACCGCGTCCAGCTGCGCCCCGAGGCGGAGCTGGAGGGCGCGACCGCCGACGGCGTGCTGGAGGGCATCCTCGCCCACGTCCCCGCCCCGCGCTGATGGCGCTGACCGGCCGCCTCGGCCTGCTGGCCCTCCTCGGCGCGATCGTCCCGCTGTTCGCGCCGAGCTGGTGGACGCTGTTCGCGGTGTGGGGCGCCCTGCTGCTCGGCGTCCTCGCCGACCTTGCCCTGGCCGGGAACGTGCGTGCCCTGCGCTTTCACCGCGCCGGCGACACCAGCGTGCGCCTCGGCGGGACGGCCCAGGTGGCGCTGGTCGTGGAGAACCTCGGCCGGCGGCGCCTCAAGGCCCGGCTGCGGGACGTGTGGCCGCCCAGCGCGGGCGCCGCGCCCCGCGTGGTGAAGGTGGACGTGCCCGCCGGCGAGCGGCGCCGCGTCGAGATGGCGCTGACGCCCACGCGCCGCGGCGACCGGAAGGCCGTCACCGTCGTCGTCCGCTCCGTGGGGCCGCTCGGGCTGGCCGCGCGGCAGCTCTCCCGCTCCGCGCCCTGGACCGTCCGGGCGCTGCCCGCGTTCCCGTCCCGCCGCCACCTGCCGGCCAAGCTCGCCCGGCTGCGGGAGCTGACGGGCGCGCACGTCGCGCTGATCCGCGGGCAGGGCACCGAGTTCGACTCCCTGCGCGAGTACGTGGACGGCGACGACGTCCGCTCCATCGACTGGCGCGCCACGGCGCGGCGCGGCGACGTGGTCGTGCGGACATGGCGGCCCGAACGCGACCGGCGCATCTACCTCGTCCTCGACACCGGCCGCACGTCCGCGGGCCGCGTCGGCGACATCCCCCGGCTCGACTGCTCGATGGACGCGGCGCTGCTGCTCGGCGCGCTCGCGTCCCGCGCCGGCGACCGGGTCGACCTGCTCGCCTACGACCGCCGCGTCCGCGCCCGCGTCGAGGGCGCGTCCCGGACCGACCTGCTGCCCGCGATGGTGCACGCCCTCGCGCCGCTGGAGCCGGAGCTGCTCGAATGCGACGCCGCCGGGATGGTGTCGACGCTGATGGCGCGCGTCCGGCAGCGGTGCCTCGTCGTGCTGCTCACCGAGCTGAACACCGCCGCGATCGAGGAGGGGCTGCTGCCGCTGCTGCCGCAGCTCACCGCCCGGCACCTCGTCATGATCGCCGCGGTCTCGGACCCGCGGCTCACGGAGATGGCGGAGGCCCGCGGCGACCTGGCGTCCGTCTACGACGCGGCCGCCGCCGAGCGCGCGAGAGCCGAACGCCGCCGCCTCACAGCCGAACTACGAGGCCACGGCGTAGAAGTGGTGGACGCCCCACCCTCAGAAATAGCCCCCGCCTTGGCCGACGCCTACCTGGCCCTGAAAGCCGCAGGGCGCTTGTAGGGACCCCAGCCCCAGCAGCAACCACGCACCAACCCCAATGGTTGCGATCGCGTCCGAAGGCAGATTCGAGCGAAGCAAGAATCTGATCGCGCAGCGAGCCGCCAAGGCGAGACGGAGCGATGCCAGCGATCGCCCGCGTTTCTCGACGATGGAGGGCCTTCAAGGCCCGAAGGGAGGAGAGGAACGCTAAGCAGAGACCGGGGCTAGGTCGGGGTGGAGGTCGCTGTCGCCGGTTTCGCCTTGGCGGACGGCGCGGCGGCCTAGGACGATCACGTAGCCGAGGAACGCGACCTCGGCGACGACGCCGATCGCGATGCGCAGCCATGTGATGTGGACCCAGCCGGTCACGAAGCCCTCGATGAGGCCGGACACGAACAGCACCGCGACGAGGCCGATGGCGATGCTGACGGCCGCGCGGCCCTCCTCGGCGAGGGCCTGGCCGCGGCGGCGCGGGCCCGGGTCGATGATCGTCCAGCCGAGCTTGAGGCCGCCGGCGCAGGCGAGGTAGACGGCGGTCAGCTCCAGCAGGCCGTGCGGGAGGATCAGCCCGAAGAACACGTCGCCCTTGCCGTAGGCGAACATCAGGCCGCCGCTGATCCCGAGGTTGACCTGGTTCAGCAGCAGGACGAACACGGTCGGGATGCCGAGCAGGATCCCGAAGATCAGCGCGGTCGCCGACACCCAGGCGTTGTTGACCCACACCTGGAACGCGAACGACGAGGCCGAGTGCTCGGTGTAGTAGTTCGCGAAGTCGTGCTCGACGAGTTCGCGGATCTCGTCCGGCGTCCCGATGGTGGCCTGCACCTCGGGGCTGTGCACGACCCAGATCGCCAGGGCGAGCGCCAGCAGGTTGCCGAGGACGGCGTTGCCGATCCACCACCACCGCATCCGGTACGCGGCGGCCGGGAACGACACGGTCGCGAAGCGGGTGACGTCGCGCCAGAGCGGCGCCTGCGCGCCCGCCACCGCGGCCCTGCCGCGCGCCACGAGCGACGACAGCCGTCCCACGAGCTGCGGGTCCGGCGAACTGGACCGCACGACCGACAGGTGCGTCGCCGTGCGCTGGTAGAGCTCGACCAGTTCGTCGGCTTCCGCGCCGGTCAGCCTGCGGCCGCGGTTGATGAGCCGTTCGAGGCGCACCCATTCGGCGTTGTGCTCGGCCACGTAGGCGTCGACGTCCACCCGGCGAGACTAACGCCTCGACCCGCGAAACCGGCACAATGGGCCATCCACCGTAATTGGAGGAAGAGGATATGGCCGATCTCGTCACCGGCGAGGCCGTCGCGCTCGACCTCCGGGTCGCGCGGCTGGCCAGCCGCGGCTGCGCCCTCCTCCTCGACCTGATGATCCAGGGCGTGCTGCTGAACAGCGTCGTCTACGTCACGTCGATGACCTCGCTGGTGGCCGACGAGGCGTGGACGGTCGGGCTGTCGCTGCTCGGCGTCGTCGCCGTCCTCGTCGGCTACCCGTGCCTGTTCGAGACGCTCACGCGGGGGCGGACGCCGGGCAAGATGGCCCTCGGGCTGCGCGTCGTCGGCGACGACGGCGGGCCGGTCCGGTTCCGGCAGGCGCTGGTGCGGGCGCTCGCCGGGTTCGTCGAGTTCTGGATGTTCTACGGCTCGCCCGCGCTGATCACCTCGTTCTGCAACCGGCGCGGCAAGCGGCTCGGCGACCTCTTCGCCGGGACGATCGTCATCCAGGAGCGGGTGCCCGCGTCGGCGCTGTTCGGTCCGGTCGCCGTGATGCCGCCGCAGCTCGCCTGGTGGGCGCGGACGCTGGAGCTGTCGATGCTGTCGGACGAGCTGGCGATGACGGCCCGGCAGTACCTGTCGCGGTTCTGGGAGCTGCTGCCGGAGGTCCGCGACTCTTTGGGGCAGCGGATCGCCTCGCAGGTCGTCGCGGTGGTGAGCCCGCCACCGCCGCCGGGCGTGCGGCCCGAGATCCTGCTGTCGGCCGTCCTCGCCGAGCGCCGGCACCGCGAGGAGCGGCGGCTCGCCGAGCGCCGCGCCCGCCGGATGCGCCGCCTCGGCCTCCCCGCGTGGGGCGCCGCGCCCGTTCCCGTCCCGGCGATGGCGATGGCGGGGCCCCCGCCCTCCGGCCCGCCGCGGCAGGGTCCTCCCGCTCCCCCGCCGTTCAGCGGCCCCGGGCCCGGGCAGCCGCGGTTCCTTCCGCCGCCCCAGTACGGCGCGGGGCCGTACCAGGACGTCCTGAACGCTCCCCGGCCGCCCGCGCCGTACCCGGCGGGCCCAGTCGGCCCTCCGCAGCCGCAGGGCCCCTATCCGGGCTACTGACGGGCGGGGCGGGCGCACCGGAGATCGAGGGCGGCGCCCTACCCGGGAAGCGAGCGCAGCCGCTCGCTCAGGGTCGGCCGCAGTTTCTTCAGGCACAGCACCGGCCGGAACGCGCCTTCGCTCGTCATGTAGTTCGTGGCCTCGGCCGGGCACTCCTTCGCCGTGGCCACCCTGCCGACGACCTTCGCGACGGCGTCGCTGGACCCGCACTGGGCCTTGCCCAGGTCGCCGACGTTGAACGAGGGGTCCTCGATGCAGTCGCCAGGGGACAGCACGCCGCCGCCCGCACCCAGGCACAGCACCGGGTTCGCCACATCGCCGCCCCCGCCGAAGGACCGCATCTTCATGGTCTCCAGCGTCTTGGACGGGCACGACTTCTCCGTGGCGACGCGTGCGACCACCTTGCCGTACCAGTCCGGCTTGGAGCACGGCTGCTCCTTGCCGAAGCCGACGGAGCCGCTGCTCACGCAGTCGCCCGCCGCGAGGAAGCCTCCGCCCGCGCCCGGGTCGCCCGGGTGGGAGCCCTTGACGTTGCGCACGCACGCCTCGTAGTAGGTCTTGTCGTCCTTCTTGCCGCGGACGTTCGTGAAGCCGTCCGTCCCGGCGGGGCAGTCGGGCTCGGCACGCGCGCCGAACTGGAAGGCGGACGCCTCGCGCTTGCCGACGACCTTCAGCACCTTGGCCTTCGCCTTGGCGTCGTCGCAGCTCACCCGGAGGCTCGGCGGGATCCGGTCGCCGTCGTCCATCGCGAAGGCGGTGTCGACGCACTGCTCGGCCTTCACCGGGCCGGTCGGCGCGCCCGTCCCGTTGAGCGCCAGGAACGCGACGCCGGCCAGCACGACCGCGCCCGCGGCCGCCACGGCCGCCCACACGATCGGCGAGGGCCGCTTCGCCGGCGGCGGCCCCGGCGGACCGGCGGGCGGGAACGGGCCGGGCATCGGCGGGCCGCCCGCCGGCGGCTGCCCCCAGCCCTGCCCCTGGCCCTGGCCTGGCCCTTGCCCCTGACCTGGCCCCTCCGGAACCTGCCCGTACACGGCACGACCCCCATACCTGATCTTGTCGGAAGAGGTAGGAGAAGATACCGCAGGCAGGTCAGGGCAGGTTCGCCGTGTTCGGCGGCGACTCCAGGGCGGTGAGCTCGATCCCGGGCGCGGCCAGCACGACGTCCCCGGCCAGGTGCACCGTCTCGACCTCGCCCGTGGAGAGGTCGGTGACCTCGTACTCCGCGACGGGCAACGGCTCGGTCTCCGTCTCGTAGACGGACGTCCCGGCCAGCCGCCAGCGCCACAGGGTCGTCAGGGCCGACAGCGACGTCCCGCTCAACCGGACGAGGCGGACATCGGTCTGCGCGCCCTCGTCCAGCCCCAAGGACCGGGCGACGGCCACGAGGAAGCCCGGCGAGTCGGCGAGGAAGCCCGACGCCTGCTCGGCGTGCTCGGTGCCCGTCTCACCGGCGGCGCGCACCCAGGCCAGTTCGCGCCCGGTCACGCCGCCGCGCACCCACCAGCCGGGCGTGACGACCTCGACGCGGATCTGCCGCCAGCGCGCGTCGACGACCAGGTCCACGCGGACGCCGTCGGAGCGCGTGGAGGTGTACCGCCACCCGCCGGGCCCGGGCGCGCACTGGAAACGCTCCTCGACCCCCTCGTCGAGGTGCAGGTACGTCCCGGCGGGCACGGGTCAGGACCCGATGCGCCAGGACCGGAGGTACTCCTCCTGGTCCGGGGTCAGCAGGTCGATGGAGACCGACATCGACGCCAGCTTGAGCCGCGCGACCTCCGTGTCGATCTCCTTCGGCACGTCGTGGACGGCCGCGGGCAGCGATTCGCAGGCCGTGGCCAGCCACGCGCACGTGAGGGCCTGGTCGGCGAACGACATGTCCATCACGGCCGCCGGATGCCCCTCCGCGGCGGCCAGATTGACGAGACGGCCCTCCGCGAGCAGCACCAGGCGCCGCCCGTCGGCGAGCACGTACTCGTCCGTCTGCGGCCGGATCCCGTGGTGCACCTCCACGGCCATGTCGCTCAGGGCACGCACGTCGATCTCGACGTCGAAGTGCCCGGAGTTCGCGAGGATCGCCCCGTCCTTCATCACGGCGAGGTGGTCGGCGTTCACGACGTCGCGGTTCCCCGTGACGGTGATGAAGACGTCGCCCTCCTCGGCGGCCTCGGCCATGGGCAGGACGGCGAATCCCTGAAGCGTCGCGTCCAGCGCCTTCACCGGGTCGATCTCGGTGACGACGACCCGCGCCCCGAGGCCGCGCGCCCGCTCGGCCAGCCCGCGCCCGCAGTAGCCGAAGCCCGCGATGACCACGGTCTTGCCGGCCAGCAGCGTGTTGGTCGCGCGCACGATCCCGTCGAGCGTCGACTGGCCCGTCCCGTACCGGTTGTCGAACATGTGCTTGGTGTCGGTGTCGTTCACCGCGACCACGGGGAACTTCAGCGCGCCCTCGCGGGCCATCTGGTGCAGCCGGATAACGCCCGTCGTCGTCTGCTCGCACCCCGCCTTCACCGTGCCGAGCAGATCCGTCCGGTCGGTGTGCAGGGTGTTGACCAGGTCGCAGCCGTCGTCCAGGACGAAGTCGGGCCCGGTCTCCAGCGCCTGGTGGATGTGCGCGTAGTACCCCTCGCGGTCGATGCCCGCGCGAGCGAACACCTCGGCCCCGTACTCCTCCACGAGCGCCGCGGCGGTGTCGTCCTGCGTGGAAAGCGGGTTGGACGACGCCAACGCCACACTCGCGCCGCCCGCCTGAAGGGTGCGGATGAGCCCGGCCGTCTCGGTCGTGATGTGCATGCACGCCGCGACCTTGAACCCCTCCAGCGGCCGCTCGGCGGCGAACCGCTCCCGGATCTGCCGCAGCACCGGCATGCTCCGATCCGCCCACTCGATCCGCTTGACGCCTTCATACGCCAACGACCGATCCGCGATATCGCTCATCAACACACCCTTACGAAGCGGCTGCCGGACGGGGTGACCCCCGTCCGGCAGTCCCAATACGCGCACTCTCCCCCGGCCGAGGCCAGCGATCGCCGTATCGCGACGACCTCAGCCACCACAGCAACCACGCAACGACCTCAATGGTTGCGATCGCGTCCGAAGGCAGATTCGAGCGAAGCAAAAATCTGATCGCGCAGCGAGCCGCAAGGCGAGACGGAGCGATGCCAGCGATCGCCGCAGTGCTCGACGATGGAGGGCCCTCCGGGCCCGAAGGAGGAGGGCACTGCAATGGGCACAGCAGGGCCGCTAGGCCCGAAGGAGGAGAGAAATGCAATTAGTACCTGTAGTGGTCGGGCTTGTAGGGGCCTTCGACGTGGACGCCGATGTAGGCGGCCTGCTCCTTGGTGAGCTCGGTGAGCTTGACGCCGAGGGCGTCGAGGTGGAGGCGGGCGACCTTCTCGTCCAGGTGCTTGGGCAGGACGTACACGCCGACCGGGTACTCGTCGGTCTTGGTGAACAGCTCGATCTGCGCGATGACCTGGTTCGTGAAGGAGTTGGACATCACGAAGGACGGGTGGCCGGTGGCGCAACCGAGGTTCATCAGGCGGCCCTCGGCGAGGACGAGGATGGAGTGGCCGTCGGGGAAGCGCCACTCGTGCACCTGCGGCTTGATCTCGATCTTCTCGATGCCCGGGACCTTGGCGAGCCCGGCCATGTCGATCTCGTTGTCGAAGTGCCCGATGTTGGACACGATCGCCTGGTGCTTCATCCGGCCCATGTGCTCGGCCGTGATGATGTTGAAGTTGCCGGTGGTGGTGACGAAGATGTCGGCGCGGTCGACGACGTCCTCCAGGGTGGTGACCTGGAAGCCGTCCATCGCAGCCTGCAGCGCGCAGATCGGGTCGATCTCGGTGACGATGACCCGGGCGCCCTGGCCGCGCAGCGCGTCGGCGCAGCCCTTGCCCACGTCGCCGTAGCCGCAGACGACGGCGACCTTGCCGCCGATCAGCACGTCGGTGGCGCGGTTGAGGCCGTCGATGACGGAGTGGCGGCAGCCGTACTTGTTGTCGAACTTCGACTTGGTGACCGAGTCGTTGACGTTGATCGCCGGGAACGCGAGGGTGCCGGCCTTCGCCATCTCGTAGAGGCGGTGGACGCCGGTCGTGGTCTCCTCGGTGACGCCCTTGATGCCGGCGGCGGCCTCGGTCCAGCGGCCGGGCTTGTCGGCGATGGTGCGGCGGAGGGTGTCGAGGATGATGCCCCACTCCTCGGGGTCGTCCTCGGTGGCGGTCGGCACGGCGCCCGCCTTCTCGTACTCGGCGCCCTTGTGGACGAGGAGGGTCGCGTCGCCGCCGTCGTCCAGGATCATGTTGGGGCCGGTGCCGTCGGGCCACTGCAGGGCCTGGTCGGTGCACCACCAGTACTCTTCGAGCGTCTCGCCCTTCCACGCGAACACCGGGACGCCCTTCGGGTCGTCGACGGTGCCCTCCTTGCCGACGACGACCGCGGCGGCCGCGTGGTCCTGGGTGGAGAAGATGTTGCACGAGACCCAGCGGACGTCGGCGCCGAGCTCGACCAGCGTCTCGATCAGCACGGCCGTCTGGATCGTCATGTGCAGCGAGCCCATGATCTTGGCGCCGCGCAGCGGCTGGGCGGCGGCGTACTCCTCGCGCACCGCCATCAGGCCCGGCATCTCGTGCTCGGCGAGCCGGATCTCCCGGCGCCCGAAGTCGGCCAGCGACAGGTCGGCGACCTTGTAGTCCATGCTTTCGTTGCTCCCTTGGTCATGTGCGCGCCGTCGGGTACGCGAGGTCTTGACGGGCGAGTGCACGGCCGCGTCAACGGTGGCGAGTCTACGGCCGCCCGGCGCGCCAAGGCACGGCCGGGGAGGACTTCCTGACACGAATTTGTCAGAATCACCCCATGCGTATCACGGAGGCCGCCCGGCGGCTCGGCACCTCGCCCCGGATGCTCCGCTACCGGGAGGCCCTCGGCCTGCTGCCCGTCACCCGCGAGGCCGCCCTCGCCAGGCGCGGCGGCGGCCACCGCCGCTTCGGCGAGGCCGAGCTGCGCGCGGTGGCGCTGGCCCTGGCCCTGGAGAAGCGCTACGACATAGGCCCCGCCGAACTGGCCTTCGGCCTGAGAGTCCTGGCGGAACCCCAGGTCCAGGCCCACGTGCGCGAACTGGGCGAACGCATCGGCCGCCTCTCCGCCCCACCGACCCGAGCCCTGGACTTCGAAAAGGAAAAGGCCATGCGCCTACTCCGCCGCCGTCCTTAGACCTCCACTTTCGTCCGAACAACAGCCTCAGCCACCCCGGCAACCACGCAACGACCGGACCGGTTGCGATCGCGTCCGAAGGCAGGTTCGAGCGGAGCGAGAACCTGATCGCGCAGTGAGCCGCCAGGCGAGCCGGAGCGATGCCAGCGATCGCCGCAGTGCCCGACGATGGAGGGCCGCCAGGCCCGAAGGAGGAGAGCACTGCGATGGACACCGCTAGCATCGCCCCGTTCCGCAAGGCGGCGAAGGGCGGCAGGAGTGCGTTCCATTCTCTACGGGGTGGTCGGCATCGTCATGGGTGTCGGCCTCTTTGTGGGCGGCATCGTGTCGGGCGGCGGCGACGAGGTGAAATGCGGGAGCCGGACGATGTCGCCCGGCGACACGTGCACGACGATCCGCAAGGGCAACGCGACCAGGCGCTCCTATGAGGAGCAGAAGTCGCAGAACGGCCGCGAGAACATCCTGATGATGGTCGTCGGGCCGCTCGTGGCGATCGGCGGTGTCGTGTTCCTCGTCGGCGGGACGTCCGGGCGGCGGCGCCGCGTCCACCACGCCGCCCACCCGCCCACGCCGCAGGCCCAACATGTCGTCCCGCCTGCACAGCCCGGTTACCCGCCCGCGCCTTACGGCGGTCAGCCCGGCCATCCCGCCCCGCAGGGATATCCGCCGGCCGCTCCGCACGGGTACCCGCCGGCCGCTCCGGGCGGGTACCCGCCCGGAGCGCAGCCCTCGTATCCGCCTGCTCAGCCCTCTTATCCGCCTGCTCAGGGTGCATATCCGCCGCCGGGGCAGCCGTATCCGCCGCACGGCGGGTACCCGCCCTACCGGGGCTAGCCCGCCGCGTTTTCTCCTGGGACGACCACGCCCGACTCGTAGGCGAGCATGACCGCCTGGGCGCGGTCGCGGAGGCCCAGTTTGGTGAAGACGCGCGCCACGTGCGTCTTGACGGTGTGCTCGCTCACGAACAGGCGCTGCGCGATCTCGCCGTTGGACAGGCCGCCCGCGATCAGGACGAGGACCTCGGTCTCGCGGGCGGTCAGCGTCGACAGCTCCGACGGGGCCTGCGGGCGGCTGCGGCGCTGCTTGGTGAACTCGCGGATGAGGCGTCCGGTGACCTGCGGGGCCAGCAGCGAGTCGCCGCGCGCCACCACCCGGACCGCCGAGACCAGCTCGTCGGCGGTCGCGTCCTTCAGCAGGAAGCCGCTCGCGCCGACGGCGAGCGCCTCGTAGACGTACTCGTCCACGTCGAACGTGGTGAGGACCAGCACCCGGACGTTCTCCGCGCCGGGCAGCGCGAGGATGCGGCGGGTGGCCTCGATGCCGTCCATGCCGGGCATCCGGATGTCCATCACGACGACGTCCGGACGGCGGCGCTCGGCGATCGCCACGGCCTCCCGCCCGTCGCCGGCCTCGCCGATCACGGTGATGTCGTCCTGGGCGGCGAGCAGGGCGGCGAACCCGGCCCGCACGATCGTCTGGTCGTCGACGATCAGCACGTTGATCACAGCGGCCGCCCCGGAGGCGCGGGGACGGCGGGGTCAGGGGCGGCCGGGCGGCGCCTGCGAACCGTGTCCACGGATGGAATTCCCCTCACTCGTCACCGGAAGCTCGGCCTCCACCAGGAACCCGCCCTGGGTGGCCGGGCCGGCGGAGAACCGCCCGCCCAGCATGGTCGCACGTTCCCGCATCCCCACGAGGCCATGTCCGCCGGCTGATCCGGGCGCCTCCAGCCGGGTGCGGCCGGCGTCCGCGGCGGTCGGGCCCGCGGGGTCCGCTCCTGCTGTACGGGGGCCGGGATCCGGCCGGTTCAGGACCTGGGTGGCCGCGGAGGCGCCGTCGTCCTGGACGCGGACCGCGAGCCGGTCCGGCAGGAACGTCAGGTCGACGCGGACGCCGGCGCCGGGCGCGTGCCGCCGCGCGTTGGTCAGCGCCTCCTGGACGATCCGGTACGCCGACAGCTCCACCGTCGTGGACAGGGCGCGCGGGTCGCCGTGCACGGCGAGGTCGACGTGGCCGCCGGCGCCGCGGTGCTGCTCGATCAGGTCGGGCAGCCGGTCCAGGCGCGGCTGCGGGGAGTTCGCGGCCTCCGGCTCGGGCGCGGCGTCGGCGCGCAGCACGCTGAGCAGCCGCCGCATCTCCACCAGCGCCTCCCGGGCCGTCTTGGCGATCTCGGTGTAGCCGGCGCGGGCCTCGGGCGACAGGTTCTCCATCGTGTACGGGGCGGTCTCCGCCTGCACCGCGATCATGGAGACGGAGTGCGCGACGACGTCGTGCAGCTCCCGGGCGATGCGGGCGCGCTCGCGCATGACGGCCTGCTCCCGCTGGACGGCGGTGAGCCGGGTGAGGGTCTCGTTGGTGCGCTCGGCGGCCTCCGCCTCCGTCCGGCCGGCGGACTCCACGACGCGCCGCGCGTCGCCGAGGCCGATGGCGGCGAGCACCGCGACGATCGCCGCGGGCCACGGGACGTCGTCGAGGGTCCCGGTCGCGAGGTAGACGACCCCGAGGGCGGCGACGCTGCCGACCGCGAGGACGCCGGTGGACTGGCGGGGCAGCCGCCGTCCCAGCGCGTACAGCGTGTAGAGGGCCGCGAAGCTGGTCGTGACCAGCAGGACCTGCCCGGTGAGCAGGCTCGCCGCGACCGCGCTGAGCACGACGGCCGCGACGGCGCGCAGGTTCTCCCGGCGCCACACGAGCGGGAGCGTCGCGGCGACCGCGAACCCGCCCGCCAGGCTGAGCGGGGAGTCGGCGCGCGGCGCGAGCTCCGCCAGCGCCGCGATCGTCAGGGCCAGCCCGGTCAGCGGCGCGAAGTACCAGGACCCGACGACCTCCCGCCACGTGTTGATCCAGCGGGGCAGCGGCGCCGTCTGCCCGGGCGGGGCGCCGGGACCGCGTCCCGCCCCGCCGTTCAGCCGGGCGCCGAGCCTGACCGCGAGCGGGCGCAGGAGCGTGCCGATGCCCGTGAGGATCCACAGCAGCAGCTGCCCGACCCCCGCTACGATCCGGCCGGACAGCCGCCACGCGTGGTGCGCGACGGCTGGGCCGAACCCCGCGGGGTCGGGTCCGGTCCGGGCCTTGTCGTCGGTCGTCACCCCTCAATACTGACCGCTGAGGCGGGCGGTGGCCTCACCACGCGGGTGTATGCGGGACGCGGGGATCCGTCTGGAGTACCACCCGCTTTCCCTCCTTGAGGGGGACGTGCGGAGGAGTGCCGCGAACGTAGTGTCTTAACCGTGACCGCGACGGTGGCCGTCGCCGACGTAGGGGGTTCGGCGGGGTCGCCGCGGTCACACCAGAACCGCCCGGTTTCAGGGGTCCGGGCGGGGAGGCATGGGAAAGCACCTCGCCGGACGGCCGCGGCTCGCCTCCTCGGAGGCACTCGCCGGTCTCGCCTGGGCTGGGGTTCGGCCGGCGCCTGCGGCGGCCGCCCGGTGAGGGGTCCCATGTCCCGGCGCGGCCCGTCGAGCGGGCCGCGCGGAACGTCCTCGCGCGTCGTCCTGGGTCAGGACGTCGCGGGCGTCTCCGGCTTCCGCGTCTCCTCGACGCGCGTGCGGGACGCCTCGTCCAGCGCCGGCTCCAGGTAGATGAGCTTCGCCTCCGGGATCTGCGCCCGGACCCTCGCCTCCGCCGCGTCGATGCCGCGGGCCACGTCCGCGGCCGTGTCGTCGTGGTTGACGGCGATCTTCGCGGCGATGAGCAGCTCGTCCGGACCCATGTACTCGGTCCTGATGTGGATGAGGTGGTCGACCTCGTCCACCGACTCCAGCGCCTCGATGATCCGCCGCTCGGTCTGCGGGTCGACGCCCTCGCCGATCAGGAGGCTCTTTGTCTCGATCGCCAGGATCGTCGCGACCGCGCCGAGCAGCAGCCCGATCGCCACGGTGCCGACGCCGTCCCAGACGCCGTCGCCGGTGGCCACGGCCATGGAGACGCCGAAGAGGGCGAGGAACAGGCCGACGAGGGCGGCGAGGTCCTCCAGCAGCACCACCGGCAGTTCGGGGGCCTTCGCGCGGCGGATGAACGACCACCAGGACTGCTCGCCGCGGACCTGGTTCGACTCCTTGATCGCCGTGCGGAACGAGAACGTCTCCAGGCCGATCGCGACGATCAGCACCGCGAACGCCCAGACCGGGGACTTGACCTCCTCCGGGTGGGAGATCTTGTGGTAGCCCTCGTAGAGCGAGAACGCCGCGCCCACGGTGAACAGGACGACCGCGACCACGAACGCGTAGAAGTAGCGTTCGCGCCCGTACCCGAAGGGGTGCTGGGGGGTCCGGTCGCGTTCGGACCGCTTGCGGCCGAGGAGCAGCAGCCCCTGGTTGCCGGAGTCGGCCACCGAGTGGATCGACTCGGCCAGCATCGACGACGAACCGGTGAACGCGAACGCGACGGCCTTCGACGCCGCGATCCCGAGGTTGGCGGCCAGCGCGGCGACGATGGCCTTCGTTCCACCCTCAGCACTCATCTACGCAATCCTCGCTCTGAGCTCTTGTACGGCAGGCTCGGACGCGGGGTCCACGCCGAGCGCGATAGCCAAGTAAACCGTGACATAGTCGGCCAGCGCGATCAGCGACGCGATCCTCTCCAGGGGATGGTCGCCCTCGGCCCGGATCTCGGTGACCGCCACGCCCCGGTCGCGGGCCAGCGCGGCGGACGCCTCGCACCGCGCGCGCACCCGAGGGTGCTCCTCCGGGTCGCGCATGACGACGAGGTGCAGGCCGTGCTCGGGTTCGTCGACCCGGTCGCGGAAGAAGTCGTCGGGGTCGGCCGGGGAGCCGCCGCGGGCGAAGAAGCCGTCGAACACCGCCACCTGGTTGCGGCCGGTCTCCGGGACCTCGCCGAACACCGCCGGGTACTTGGCGTTCTCGTTGAGCTGGCAGCACATCCGGTACGCCGCCGCGGAGGAGAGCGCCGACGAGCCCCACACCAGCGGCACGTCGCCGGCCAGGTCGAGGGCGAGGCGCTTGGCCGGGTTGACGAACGGCTCGCTGGACGGACGGCACCGGTGCGCGACGTCCTCCAGCAGCGCGGCCGTGGACTCCAGCACTGTGTCGGGGACGTCGGCCAGCCGGAGCGCCCGGGCGGCGAGGAGCAGGGGGACCGTCATGCTCCACAGGGCAGAGCGCGCCGGCCCCTGGGAGCGGACGGGGACGACGACGCCGCGGCTCCTTCCGGCCAGCTCCGCGAGCGGCGAGTCGGCCTCGCCGACCACCAGGAGCCGGGAGCCGCGGCGGGCGGCCTCCGCGGCGACCTCCAGCGTCTCTTCGGCGGCTCCGGAGGGGGAGACCGCGACGACCATGTCGGCCGCGCCCACCCAGCCGGGCAGCCGGTAGCCGCGCACCGTGGAGATCGGGACGGCGCAGCCCGTGCCGCACACGGCCGCGAGCACGTCGCCCGGGACGGCGGACGCGCCGGTGCCGGCGACCACGATCGCGCGGGGGCGGCCGTCCTCGGCCAGCCCGGCGACGCCGGCCTCCGCCGCGGCGCGCTGCGCCTCACGCACCTGCGCCGCCGACGCGGCGACCTGCCGCAGCACGCCGCCGGGATCCGCCGCCTCGGCCGCCTCCGCGTCCTCCAGCCGGGAGGGGTCGAGGGAGGCGCTCACGAGGCGGGGGTCCTGGCCTCGTCGACGAGGAGGACGGGGATGTCGTCGCGCACGGGGTAGGCGTAGCCGCACGAGCCGGTGCACACCAGCTCGTCGGCCGCCTCGTCGGCGCGCAGGTCGCCGCCGCAGTTCGGGCAGGCGAGGATCTCCAGGAGCCAGGAGTCCAGCTTCATCGTCATGGCAGCGTCACATCTCCCTTGCAGTCGCTTTTCCCGGCCCGGTCACTTCTCCCTGACCAGGGCCAGTACCTCGTCGCGGATCGCCGCCATGGTGCCCTCGTCGCCGGCCTCGGCGTTCAGGCGCAGCAGCGGCTCGGTGTTGGACGGACGCAGGTTGAACCACCATCCGGCGGCGTCGTCGCGGACGGTCAGCCCGTCCAGCTCGTCGATCTCGACGCCGGAGCGGCCGGCGAAGGCCTCCCTGACCTTCGCGGCGGCCGCGTCCTGGTCGGCGACCTCGCTGTTGATCTCGCCGGACGCCGCGTAGCGGGTGTACTCGCCGAGCAGCTCCGACAGGGGGCCGTCCTGCTCCCCGAGGGCGGCCAGGACGTGCAGCGCCGCCAGCATGCCGGAGTCGGCGAACCAGAAATCGCGGAAGTAGAAGTGCGCCGAGTGCTCGCCGCCGAACACCGCGCCGGTCTCGGCCATCGTCTGCTTGATGAACGAGTGCCCGACCCGCGTCCGCACGGGCGTCCCGCCGTGCTCGGCGATGATCTCCGGGACGGCCTTGGAGGTGATCAGGTTGTGCACGATCGAGGAGCCCGGGTGCTTGGCCAGCTCCCGGGTCGCGACCAGCGCCGTGATCGCGGACGGGGAGACGATCTCGCCGCGCTCGTCCACCACGAAGCAGCGGTCGGCGTCGCCGTCGAAGGCGAGGCCGATGTCGGCGCCGGTCTCGCGGACCTCGGCCTGCAGGTCGCGCAGGTTCTCCGGCTCGATCGGGTTGGCCTCGTGGTTGGGGAAGGTGCCGTCCAGCTCGAAGTACAGCGGGACCAGGTCGATCGGCAGGCCCTCGAACACCGAGGGGACGGTGTGGCCGCCCATGCCGTTTCCGGCGTCCACGACGACCTTGAGGGGGCGGATGGACGACAGGTCGACCAGCGTCTTGAGGTGGTCGGCGTAGCCCTTGAGGATGTCGCGCCGCGTCACCGTGCCCGGCTCGCCGTCGTAGCCGGGCACGCCGTTCTCGATCATCTCGCGGATCTCGGTGAGCCCGGTGTCGCGGCCGACGGGGCGGGCGCCCGCGCGGCACAGCTTCAGCCCGTTGTACTTGGCCGGGTTGTGGCTGGCGGTGAACATGGCGCCGGGCAGGTCGAGGTCGCCGCTGGCGTAGTAGAGCATGTCGGTGGAGCCGAGCCCCGCCTCGATCACGTCCGCGCCCTGGGAGGTGGCGCCGCGTGCGAAGGCCTCCGCCAGCGGGACCGACGACTCCCGCATGTCGTGGGCGGTGACGACCGCGCTCGCCCCGGTGACGCGGACGAACGCCGCGCCGGCCGCCTCGGCGGTGGCGGGGTCGAGCTCGTCCGGCACCACGCCGCGGATGTCGTACGCCTTGAAGATCTTGGCGAGGTCGCCCACTCCTGCTCCCTGTCCGAAGAACCGTGCGCGGAAAACGGCAGGTTCACGAGCCTACCGGGACGACGGGACGCGCCCCGCCGCGACGCCGGACCGGGGACCGGGACGGGGGCGGGCCCCGTGCTCACTCCTGGCCGGGCTGCGTTCCGGCGGGCTCGGAGCGGAGCACGCGCAGGTGACCGCGGCGGCCGACCTCCGTGCCCTGGCCGACCGGCTCGTGGCCGGACCCGGGGGCGGGCCTCGCGGCCTCGCGGACCGCGTCGGCGAGGGCCTCGAGGTCGTCGGCGGTGGGCTCGGACTCCTCCTCGACGGGGAGCCGCACCAGCTCCCACCCCATGGGGGCGGTGAGCCGTTCGGAATGCTCTGCGCACAGGTCGTAGCAGTGTGGCTCGGCGTACGTTGCGAGCGGCCCCAGGACCGCGGTGGAGTCGCGGTAGACGTACGTGAGCGTGAACACTGCGGGCGCCTTGCAGGCGGTGCGGGAGCAAGTGCGGACGGGGCTCACGATGGCTGACCGTACCTCCCCCCACCCGGCTCCGCCACCACCCCGGCGCACGTGTCGCCGTTACCGGCCGATTTCCGTGGTAATAACTACATCCCGTAACGATCCGAATATTCACCGTGCCTTCACCGCGCGGTGCCGAGCCAGCGCGCGATGGCCGCGCCCCGGGTTCGGACGTGCAGCTTGGCGAAGATCCGGTTGACGTGGTTCTTGACGGTGTACTCCGAGACGACCAGGGCCCGCGCGATCTCGCCGTTGGAGCACCCTCGCGCGATCAGGTCCATCACCTCGGCCTCGCGCGGGGACAGCCCGAGGTCGTCGCGGGGCGCCGGGGGCCGGGCCGGGGCGGCCCCGCCGCGCAGCGCCTCGACGACGGCGCGGCTCGCGGGCGGCGACAGCGGGCTGGACCGCCCGGTGACCGTGTCGTGGACGGCGGCGAGCAGCTCGTCCGCTTCGAACGCCCCGTGCACCAGGTACCCGGACGCGCCGTTGCGGATGGCCTGGCCGATCACGTCGGCGTCGGTGTCGTAGGACAGCATGAGCACCTTGGCGATGGCGCTGAGCGGCCCGGCGGCGACCACGCCGTCCACGCCGGGCATCCGGACGTCCAGCAGGACGAGGTCGGGGCGCAGCGACCGGGCCTGCTCGACGGCGTGGGCGCCGTCGACGGCCTCGCCGACGACCTCCACTCCCCCGGACTCCAGGATGGTCGACAGGCCGGCGCGGACGACGGGGTTGTCGTCCACGACGAGGACGCGGACGCGGTCGCTCATGACAGCTGCCCCGCCGACTCGGGGGCGTCCTCGGCGGGCCACGAGGCGCGCGGGACGGTGAGGGTGACGGTGGTGCCGCACCCGGGGGCCGAGCGCACGCCGAGGCGCCCGCCCGCGCGCCGGGCGCGCTCGGTCATGCCGACGACGCCGTAGTGGCCCTCGCGGGCGAGCAGGTCGAACCGCCCTCCCTGCGGCGGGACGAACCCGGCGCCGTCGTCGCGGACCGACAGCTCCAGCCCGTCCGGGGACCCCGCCAGCCGGACCTCGACCCGGCCGGCCCGCGCGTGCCGCTCCACGTTGGTCAGCGCCTCCTTCAGCACCGAGACGATCTCGTAGCGGACGGCCACGGGGACGTCGTCGTGCGTCCCGTCGGCCACGACGTCGACGGGGACCCCGGCGATCCGGCTCCACTCCTCGGCGACCTGCCGGACGGCGTCCGGGAGCGGCAGCCCGTACGCCTCCTCGCGCAGGTCGGCGATCAGTCCGCGGGCCTCGTGCGCGGCGACCCGCAGCGCGGACAGGATGTCGCGGGCGCCGCGTTCCGCGCGGTCGGGGGACGTGCGGATCCAGCCGGGCAGCGCCGCCGCCGACAGCGTGATGCCCTGCAGGGTCTTGGCGAGCGAGTCGTGCATCTCGCGGGCGAGCCGGGTGCGCTCGTCGGCCGCGGCGACGGCGGCCTCGGCGCGGCGGCGTGCCTCCTCCGCCTCGGCGTACTGGTCGAAAAGGATCCGCAGGACGACTCCGGCGCAGGCCGCGAGCGGATAGAAGACGGGCAGGGCGATGAGGAGCCCGGGGTCGTGCCGGTCGGCGGGCGTCGCCGAGCCCATCGCGGCGAAGCAGAGTGCCACCTGCGCGGTGCACACCAGCAGCACGGGCCCCCACGCGTACAGGACGCCGGCGAGCGCTGCCGTCATCACCGTGAACAGGAAGAACGGCCCGAAGACGCCGCCCTTGACGAGGACGCCGAACACGAGCAGGGCGTCCAGGCAGCAAAGCAGGGGCATGCGCCGGACGAGCCGCAGGACGGGCCGCCACACGACCAGGGCGAGCGCGCTCTCCACGCCCAGCAGAGCGATGGCGGCCGCGAGCCCGCGGTCGAGCCCGCCGCCGCTCTCGGGCCCGTAGCTGTCCTGGAGGACGACCGCCATGGCGAGCAGGAGGCAGCGCAGCAGCAGGAGCAGCCGGAACGTCACGGCGACCCGCGTCGTGGCCCGGGCGTCCTCGGTCACTCGGGACACCGGGGCTCGTCGCAGACGCGGAGCTGGTCGGAACGCAGGAAGAGCCGCATCACCATCTCGGGCTTGTCGATCTTGTAGGCGCCGCCGTCGGTGACGGCGGCGACCTTCCGGAGGGAGGGGTCCGCCTCGGCGCCGAACCCGAGAACGATGACGCTCACCGGGCGCCGCGCGTTGAAGGCCCCTCCAAGATTCTTCACCGTTCGGGCGATTTCCGTTCCCGGGGCGCTGCGCGGGCCACCGGCGGTGAGGACGAGCACCACGTTGAGCCCGTCCCTGCCGTAGTGGCGGTCGACCTCCCGGTACGCGGCCCTGATCGCCGGGTACAGCCCGGCGGCCTCGCCGCGGATCGGCCGGACGTGCTGGAGCCGCTCCTGCAGGATGAGGCGCTGGTTGCCGCCGTCCTGCGTGCGCGCGCCGAGCTCCCGGATCGGGGTCAGGGGCCGGTAGGGGCGGCGGCCCGGCGCGCCGGTGAGCGTCCAGAGGCCGAAGGACGAGTCGTCCGGGACGAGCGCGAACCCCGTCGAGAGCGCTTTCACCATCGCGTCGAACCGCGTCCCGGTGGCGCCCGGCATCGGGGCGCCGCCCCGCGACGGGTCGATGAGCGCGAGCACGTTCAGGCCCTGACCGAGCTTGCGCCACGTCTCCTGGACCCCGGCCGCCGCCCCCGGACGGACCACCGCGAGCGGTCGCGGTGCGCTCTGCCCGGGGCCGCGGAGGCCGGCCCGCTTGAGGTCGCCGGCCGTCCGGGGCGACCGGAGCTCCTTCAGGAACCCGTCGGCGACCCGTCTCCGCTTTGCGTCGGACGTGGCGACGACGTACGGGAAGTCGAGGTAGGGCGTGCCCAGACGCGGGTAGGCGACGGCGATCGGCTCCCCGTCGCGGTCCTGCTGCTTGACACGCTCGTTGTGCTTGAGGAAGGCCTGCTCCGGGGCGGCGACGACCGCGGACCCCTCGTCGCCGCCTCCGCCGAAGGCGGTCTCGACGCCCTTCCCGTTCGGGATGGTCTCGGCGGTGCGCAGGACGGCGGTGAACCTGTCCAGCGCGCCCTTGCCGCTTCCGGCGGACGCCTGGAGCGCGAGCAGCGACACCGTGCCCGCCCCGGTGCGCGCGGGGTCCGGCAGCCGGAGGTGGAACTCCGGCGTGCGGCGTCCGGGCCGGAAGGCGCCCCATGACCTGCGCTCCAGGTCCCTCCGGTACCGGCTCGCCATGGTGGCGGACACCCCGAACACGATCGGGCTGGACGCGATCGAAGGGGCCTGCCCGGCGGGCCGCCGTCCCGCGAGGTCGGGCCAGGCGGAGGAGTCGGGGATCCACACGTCCGGGACGCCGCGCGCGGCGCGGAAGACGCCCGCGGCCTCGCCCGAGCCGCGCGCGGTGACCCGCACCGAGGGGCACTGCCCGGCGGCGCGCCGGGCGGCGTTGAAACGGGCGGCGGCGGCGAGCGCCGCCGGAGCGATCGCGGGATCGGCGCTGACCGACAGCCGCTCGCGCGCGCCGTCGCAACCGGAGTCGCGCGCGGCCAGCGCCCAGCCGCCGCCTCCGAGGACGAGCCCCACGCCGAGGGCCATGGCGGCGGCGACGGTGACCTGGTCGCGGCTCCGGCGTGCGCGCCGGGACGGGGGATTCACGGGAAATCGGCCCTTCGAAATGCACCATCGGCCACGCGGGCCCGGGAGCCATGGCTCCGCCACTGTAACCACTCTTTTCACGGCAGAGCCATACGAACGGCCCGTTGCGCGGGCCGTTCCGGACAGAGCGGTACAAAAGTCCACATGGAAGGGCCTTACGGGTGGGCCGCGTCACCAGCGGAGGTACTCTTGAGGCGTGCGATCCCGTGTGGCAGGCGTACGGCGCCGCGATCGGCACGGTCGCGGCCTCCGTGGTCCTCTGACGCCCCCGCAGGCGCCGGTCTCACGCACCCGCGCGGAGCGGTTCGCCGACCTCGTCGACGACGAGGTGCGGCGCCTCGCCGGGCGCTGGGGCCGCGAACTGGCCCGGGTGGAGTTCACGGTCGAGGAGGTGCCGGCCATCGACCCGTCGTTCGACGGGCCGGTCCCGCTCGGCCAGACCCTCCCCGGCGCCGGCGACCGGCCGGTGCGCATCGCCGTCTACCGCCGCCCCGTCGAGGCCCGCGCCGCCGACGAGGCCGAACTCGCCCACCTGGTCCGCGACCTGCTCGTCGAGGAGGTCGCCGACCTGCTCGGCCTCTCCCCCGAGTCCGTGGACCCGAGCTACGACTCTCCCGACGACTGACCGGCGCCCGGAGCGCAGCGGAGGGCGCAGGTCAGTCGTGCGGGGGGCGTGGGGGGTCGCCCCCCACAAAGACACTGCCGACTGACCGGCGCCCGGAGCGCAGCCGAGGGCGCAGGTCAGTCGTGCGGGGGGCGTGGGGGGTCGCCCCCCACAAAAGACACTGCCGACTGACCGGCGCCCGGAGCGCAGCCGAGGGAGCCAGTCAGTCGTGCGGGGGGTGTGGGGGGTCGCCCCCCACAAAGACACTGCCGACTGACCGGCGCCCGGAGCGGACGGGCGCGCTCCCGGGTCTCAGTTGGGGGTCAGGGCGGTCTGGGAGTCGGCGGTCGCCGGCAGGCGCAGGAGCGTCGGGGCCGGGACGATCGGCAGCACGGTGAACAGGTAGTCGCCGCCCTTGCCGGTGGCGAGGATGCGGGACGCGTAGACGGGAGCGGAGCCGGGCTTCGGCATGATCACCGCGCCGAAGGCGGCGTCCGCGCCGGTACCGGGGGCGGCGAGCTTGGTCTCGACCGTGCGTCCCGCTCCGATCGTGACCTCCTGGGGAGTGCCCGCGCCCTGCGCGTTCACGGTCGTGACCTGGACGGTCGCCGCGCCGTACGGGGCGGTCAGGGCGAGGGACGAGTCGAACCGGTTGTCGGCCACGACGCCGGGGCCGGCCGCGCTCAGCGGGGGCGTGGCGGCGCCGTAGGCGACGTCGGCGCCCCGCTCGGCGGCGAAGCCCGCGAGGATCGGACGGTCGGCGGTGAGCCGGACGGCGGCGGCCCGGCCGGACAGGGCGCCGTCGAGGGGGACGGAGGTCACGGTCATGCCGGGGGCATCCAGGACGTCCTGGCCCTGCGGCGCGAACGCGCCCTCCGCGGTGATCACCTGGACCCTGATGCGGGCATCGGCCTCGCCGGGGACCGCGACCAGCAGGCGGCGCTTGCCAGAGCCCCCCGGCACCCCGGGGACGAGGACTGAGGCCGCGGGCGCGGGCGACTGCGGCAGCCACTCGGTGCCCTTCTTCTTCCCGATCCGCACGCGCAGGGACGCGGCGACGCGGCCGCTGGTGGTGCGGACGCGCAGCGCCAGGTCGGCGGCGGTCTTCACGATGTCGCCGAGCCCCTCGGGCGATCCGCCGATCCGCACGATCCGGGTGGTGTAGGGCTCGACGGGCGTGCCGCGCCCCTCGGTGGTGTCGAGCGGTCCCTCGCCGGAGAGGGCGGAGACGTCGACGGACGCGGGCTGCGCGTCGACGTTGGTCAGGTAGAGGTCGAGTTCGTCGGCGGCGACCGGCCCGGGGCCCGTGAACCACAGGTCGGTGCCGGGGACGGCGCAGCGGGCGCCGGCGAGGCCGCGGTCGTCGCCGCCGTCCCGGTACGCGGTCTGCTCCGCCTCCAGCCCGCCGGCGATGGGGCCGGTGGCCCTGAGGGTGTAGGAGTTCTGGCCGGACTTGGTGTCCTCGCCCCAGGCCTGGCCGGGCGACGTCATGGATCCCAGCGGCGAGCCGCCTTTGGTCGGCGCCACGTCCACGCGTCCGCCGCCCGTCTTACGGGGAAGGGACTGGACGGCGAGGCGGCCGCCCTCGTGCCCCGGGCAGACCATCACGGCGTGCGTGACCGGCGCCTCGCGGCCCTTCTCGGACGCCTCGCCCGGACGGGAAAACGTCGCGGCGCCGTAGAGGGCGGCGACGGCGACGAGCATGAGGGCGGCCGTGGCGTACCGCATGCCGAGGAGGCGCAGGACCTTGTGCATCAGGACACCTCCTCGGGGCTCGTCTCCTCCGCGGGCTCCGCGGGCTCTGCGGGCTCCGCAGGCGCGGCGAGCTCCAGGGGCTTGGCGGGCGGCAGCGCCGGCTGGGGGCGGGCGCGGGGGGCGCGGCGCCGGCCGCGCCGGCCGCGGCGGCGGCGCTCCCGTTCGCCGGTGGGCATGAAGTCCGCCTGCGCACCCGGCAGCGCCAGGACGGCCACCAGCAGGACGGCGATCCCCTGGACGACGACCCAGGCGTGCCGGGTGGCCATCGACCGGGTCAGCTCGAACTCTCCCCCGGTGGCGGGGATGTCGTAACCCTGCGCCCAGCCGTCCACCGTCCGGGCCTTGACGTCGCGGCCGTTCAGGGCGGCCCGCCAGCCGCCGTCGGCCGGTTCGGCCAGGAGGAGCGTGCGCGTGCCCGTCCCCGGTGGGATCCGCACACGGGCGTCGACGCGCCCGGCGGGCAGCGGCGTGACCGTCGAGCCCTGCAGGAGCATCATCCGGCCGGACGCCGCCTGGAGCCGCCACACGGCGAACGTGCCCGTCCGGCTGAGGCGGATGAGTTCGGGCGACGCGTCGAGGACCTTCGTGAGCGGGTCGCTCGCGGGATGCGGCACCAGGAGGTACTGGACGCCCATCCGCGTCAGGGCCGGCCCGTCGTCGCCCTCCCGGCCGGCGGCCATGCCCGCGACGAGGTCGTCCATGCGGTCGCGGGCCGGCCCCTTGACGGTGACCTCCGACTCGCCCAGATGGGGCCGCGCGCCTCTCAGGACCGTGTAGGAGACCCGTCCGGTCGGCTCCCGGTGCAGGACGAGCGTCCTGACCCCACCGGAGCCCTGGACGAACTGGGGGACCGTGTCGGGGTCGAGCCTGCCGAGGGGGCCGCCCGCGCCGCCGACCACCCAGAACCCCGCCGCCAGGACGGGTGCGGTGAGCGCGGCGGCCACCACGACCGCGCCGCCCGCCTTGTAGATCAGGTGCTGGCCCGCCAGGGCCTCGGTGGCGCGCTGGACGGCGGCGGTGGCGGCGAGCAGGACTCCGGCTCCGGCGAACAGCAGCGCCGCGCCGGGCCACACCGGCGCCGCGTCCGCGCCCTTGGTGACGGTGGCGGCGCTGGCCAGCACCGCGACGAGCAGTCCGAAGACCGCCAGCAGCCAGCCGGCCAGCACCTGGCCCCGGCGGCTGCGCAGCGGCAGCGCGCAGACGGCGACCGCCAGCAGCCCGGCGAGCGCCCACCGCGCGGGCGTGCCCGGCCCTCCCGGGTCGAGCGCCAGCAGGTCGGCCGGGGCGGCGGGGTCGAACCGCCGGTGCAGGCCCGCCTCCGTCAGGAACCCCGACGGGTGGAGCAGCAGGCCGGCGGTCAACGGGAGCGTCAGCAGCGGCGGGACGCCGAGCGCGATGGCGAGGCCGCGCAGGCCCTGCCGCCCCGGTCGGTCGAGCAGCGCCCACACCGTCCCCGCGGCCAGCAGGGCGATCGGCCAGACGAGGGGGACGAAGGACATCGCGACGGCGAGCAGCAGCGCGACCGTCCAGGCGGCCCGTCCCGCGCGCTTGCGGCGCGTGCGGGGGTCCAGCGCGGCGGCCTCCGACCGGGGGTAGCCGTAGACGCGGGCGGCGTGCACGGCGATCAGCGGGAGCAGGACGAGGACGACGGCGGTCCCGAGGCGCCCGCCCGCGACGGCGCCGGTCGCGGCGGGCAGCAGCGCGTACACGGCGGCGAACCAGGCGCGGACGGCCGGCACCGGGACGCGGCGGCCGGTCGCGCGGGCGCGCCGTCCCGTCCGCGGCGCCTCCACCACCAGCAGGCGCGACGCGCGGTAGGCGGTGAGCCCCGCCAGCGGGACGCTGCCGAGCAGCAGGACCGACACCGCCAGCCACGGCTTTCCGAACGCGGCGGTGGACAGGACGGCCAGGATCCCGACGTACGGGGGGCTGCCGGCGTCGGTGCCGAGCCCCACCGGATGCCAGCCGGACAGGTACTGCGCCCACAGGTCGCTCGCGCCGCCCCACGCGGGGACGAGCGCGCCGCCGCCGAGCCGCCCGGCGGCAGTCACCAGGGAGCGTTCGGCCGCGACCGCGACGGCGGCGAGGCCGAGCACGACCATGACGCCGGGCCGCGCGAGGAACCGGCGGATCGGGCCGGGCTCGTCGGCCGTGATGTCGTCGGCGACGTCCTCGCGGTCGCGCTCGTGGGCGGCGAAGTACTCCGAGACGGCCTCGCCGGCCCGGCGCAGCACGACCCAGCGCGTCTGGAACCGCCGGACGCTGCGCCGCACGCGCGTGCGGCCCTCGGCGCGGACGGCCCGCGCCCGCCGGAGCCCGCCGGGCGAGCGCAGGACGTCGCCGAGCGCGCGCAGCTCCTCGCGGGCCATGCCCGGCCGCTTGGTCGCCACCAGGACGAGGGCGTGGGCGAGCGACGCCCACACGTTGCGGACGAGGGCCCGCAGCATCGCGCCGAGCGGCTGGTTGGCGAGCAGGGTGAGCAGCGCGTTGCGGCGGTCGCGGCGGGCCGGGTGCTCGGTGGTCATGCCGATCTCGCGGAGCCCGCGCCGGGACGCCTCCGCGTGGTAGACGACGGCGTCGCTCGCGGTGACGACCCGGTACCCGGCGGCGTGCACCCGCCAGCAGAAGTCGAGGTCGTCGCGGAAGATGCCGTACTCGACGTCGAAGCCGCCGAGCTTCTCCCAGACGTCGCGGCGGACGAGCATCCCCGCGCTGCCGACCGACAGCACGTCCCGGACGCCGTCGTGCTGGCCCTGGTCGAACTCGCGCCGGTCCAGGCCGGTGTGGCGGCGCCCGGCGGCGTCGACGGTGACGCCGAGCTCGCGCAGGACGCGGCGGTCGTCCCAGTCGCGGACCTTGGGGCCGAGCACCGCCATGTTGGGGTCGGCGTCGGCCGTGCGCAGCAGCCGGTCGAGCGCGTCGCGGTCGGGCGCGCAGTCGTCGTGCAGCAGCCAGATCCACTCCGTGCGGGGCCGGGACGACCCCTGGGACTGGTCGGCGGGGACGGGGTCGTCGCCGGTCACGGGGGCGGACGCGGCGTCCTGCCGCAGCGCCTCGGCGATGGCCTCGCCGTAGCCGGTGGTGCGGGGCAGCGTGAGGACCTCGCCCTCGCCGACGACCTCCGCGAGGACGGCGGGGCCGCGGTCGCGGCTGCCGGTGTCGACGGTCACGAGGCGCTGCACGGGGCGCGACTGGGTGAGCAGCGCCTTCAGCGCCTCCGGAAGCCACCGCGCGCCGTCGTGCGCGACGAGGACGGCGGTGACGACATGGCGATCGAGTGTGGGGGCCAAGGGTCGCTCGATCTGTGGGACGGACGATGGCAGTGCTGGCCGAACGGCCGGTGCCGAACGGGCATCCGGCGCTGAACGAGCGTCAGCCGTGCCGGCCCTGGGGCCGGCACGGCTGATAACTGTACGCGTGGCCGCGCCGGGCACGCTCCGGATCCCCCGAGATCCGGGGTCGCGGCCCGCCGGGTCAGACGGCCTGGCGCTTCAACTTCCGGCGCTCGCGCTCGGAAAGCCCTCCCCAGATGCCGAACCGTTCGTCGTGCTGCAGCGCGTACTCAAGGCACTCCGTACGCACCTCGCATGCCCGGCACACCTTCTTGGCCTCGCGAGTGGAGCCGCCCTTCTCCGGAAAAAACGCCTCCGGATCCGTCTGCGCGCACAGGGCGCGCTCCTGCCAGCCCAACTCTTCGTCCTCTGTGCCGTGCGCCAGCGGGATGACCACCTCGCTCACAGCGCACCTCCCTGCCCGTGGAACCCCCTGGTCAATGCCCTCCAGAGCTTCCTTCCCCCGGGACGGCATTGAAACTACACGGACGAAATTACACGCGTGTATCAGCCGCCCCGTCAAGCCGGAAGGCATTCCCGGGCGACATAGCGGGTTTTGCCGGGATGGGCATGCTGACCTTCAGATGAAGATCAGTTAATCGGGCGGTCACCGCGAAGGCGAGGCCTCACCGAGGGGGTTCGCGGGAGGCTTCACGGCGGGTCCGGCCGCGGGTCCTACTGCGGGGGCGGGGGGCGGTTGTCCCGGTACCAGTCGCCGCCCTCCTGGTCGCCGGCCTGCGGCGGGGCGGGCTGGGTGCCCTGCGGGCCCTGGTCCTGTCCGGAGCCGCCGCCACCGCCGTAGGCGCGGGTCCACTCGCCCATCTCCTCCTGGTCTGCGGACGGCTGGCCCTGCTGCCCCTGCTGCCCGGCCTGGTAGCCGCCCTGGCCGCCGTACTGCTGGTACTCCTGCTGGCCGTACTGCTGCTGCTCGTAGCCCTGCTGGGCGGGCTGGCCGTACTGCTGGCCGTACTGCTGCTGCTCGTACCCCTGCTGAGGAGCCTGCTGGCCCTCCGCGGCCTGCTGCTGCCCGTACTGCTGGTACTGCTGGTACTGCTGCTGGCCGTACTGCTGCTGCCCGTACTGCTGCTGACCCTGCTGGCCCTGCTGGTAGCCGAAGTCGGGGTAGGCCCCCTGCTGCATCTGCGGCTGCGGGCGCGGGGGCTGCATCCCCTGGAAGACCGTGAAGGCGTACCAGCCGCCCACGCCGACCACGGCCAGGTCGCCGGCGCCGACCAGGAAGGTCGTGAGCTTGCTCACCGCGCCGGCGTAGTCGGAGTTCGCGAGCATCCCGCTCAGCCACGAGATCACGCCGAACAGCGCGATGCCGCCGAGGATGCCGAGCGCCCCCATCGCGATCGTCCGCGCCTGCGGGGTCGGGGTGGCGCCCGAGGTCGTCAGCGCCACCGCCAGGACGACGAGGCCGACCATCGCGACCTGCAGGAACGTCCCGTCGTTGGTCTGGGCGAGGGCGCGCAGCGTGAAGCTGCCCCCGCCGCCGAGAAGCGAGATGATGCCCGCGAGAAGGTGCACGCCCGCCGCGGCGAGCAAAACCCAGGCGGCCGGTTCGCGCAGGCGCTGGACGGCTTCCTTGTTCACGGTGACATCTCCAAGGCTCAGGACGGGCCGTTCCCCATTGCAGGCAAAGCTTTGCATAGTGTCGCCCGGAGCGGCGACCCCTCCGGTCGCCCCGGGGATCACCGTAGGGTTGAGGCCATGAAGATCGTGGCGTTGGCGGGCGGGATCGGCGGCGCCCGTTTCCTGCGCGGGCTCCTGGCGGCCGCCCCGGAGGCGGAGATCACCGTCATCGGGAACACCGGGGACGACATCTCCCTGTTCGGCCTGCGGGTGTGCCCCGACCTGGACACCGTGATGTACACCCTCGGCGGCGGCATCAACGAGGAGCAGGGCTGGGGCCGGGCGGAGGAGACGTTCACCGTCAAGGAGGAACTGGCCGCCTACGGGGTGGGGCCGGGATGGTTCGGGCTCGGCGACCGCGACTTCGCCACGCACATCGTCCGGACCCAGATGCTGGCGGCCGGCTACCCGCTGTCGGCGGTCACCGAGGCGCTGTGCGACCGGTGGCGGCCCGGGGTCCGGCTGCTGCCGATGACCGACGACCAGGTCGAGACGCACGTGGTGGTCGAGGACGAGCAGGGGCGGCGCGCGATCCACTTCCAGGAGTGGTGGGTGCGGATGCGCGCCTCGGTCCCGGCGCTGTCGATCGCGGCGGTCGGCGCAGCGGAGTCCAAGCCGGCGCCGGGGGTCCTGGCGGCGGTCGAGGCCGCCGACGTGGTGCTGTTCCCGCCGTCCAACCCGGTGGTGAGCATCGGGACGATCCTGGCGGTGCCCGGCATCCGGGACGCGGTCGCGGCGAAGACCGTGGTGGGCGTGTCGCCCATCGTCGGCGGTGCGCCCGTGCGGGGGATGGCCGACGCGTGCCTGACCGCGATCGGGGTGGAGACGTCGGCGCGCGCGGTCGCCGAGCACTACGGCCTCGGACTGCTGGACGGCTGGCTCGTCGACGAGGCCGACGCCGACGTGCGGGTCGAGGGCATCGAGGTGCGCTCGCGCCCGCTGCTGATGCGCGACGCCGAGGCGACCACCGCGATCGCGCGCGCGGCCCTCGACCTCGCGGTGGAGCTGAAGCGGGCGGGGGTCGCCGAGTGAGCGCGGGACCGGGCGGAGCGGACCGCGGGGCCGTCCCCCCGCAGCGGATCGAGGTCTTCGGCGTGCCGGGGCTGCCCGAGGTCGCCGAGGGCGCCGACATCGCGGCGCTGATCCCGGACGGGACCGTCGAGGACGGCGACGTGCTCGTGGTCACCTCCAAGATCGTCAGCAAGGCGGAGGGGCGGGTCCTGGTCGCGGGCGACCGGGAGAAGGCCATCGACGCCGAGACCGTGCGGGTGGTGGCGCGGCGGGCGCACGCGCGCGGCGAGACCCGGATCGTGGAGACGCGGCAGGGGCTGGTGCTGGCCGCCGCCGGCGTGGACGCGTCCAACACCCGGCCCGGCACGGTGCTGCTGCTGCCGGAGGACCCGGACGCCTCGGCCCGGCGCATCCGCGCCGGGGTGCGGGAGCGGACCGGCGCCGAAGTGGCCGTGATCGTGTCGGACACGCTCGGCCGACCCTGGCGCAACGGGCTGACGGACGCGGCGATCGGCGCGGCCGGGCTGGCCCCGCTCAGCGACCTGCGCGGGCGCGACGACGCCTACGGCAACCGGCTGGACGCCACGATCACGGCCGTCGCCGACGAGATCGCGGCGGCCGGCGACCTGGTCAAGGGCAAGCTGGAGGGCGTGCCGATCGCGGTCGTGCGCGGGCTGCCCGGCCTGGTCACGCGCGAGGACGGGCCCGGCGCGCGGGCGCTGGTGCGTCCCCCCGAGGAGGACATGTTCCGCTTCGGGTCGGCGGACGTGCTGCGCGCGCGGCGCACGATCCGCGAGTTCACCGCCGAGCCGGTGGACCCGGCGGCGGTGCGGCGCGCGGTCGGCGCCGCGATCACCGCGCCGGCGCCGCACCACACCACTCCGTGGCGGTTCGTCCTGCTGGAGTCGGCCGGGTCCCGGACGCGGCTGCTGGACGCGATGCGCGACGCCTGGGAGGCCGACCTGCGCCGCGACGGCTTCTCCGAGGAGTCGGTCACCAAGCGGCTGCGGCGCGGCGAGGTGCTGCGCCGGGCGCCCTACCTCGTCGTCCCGTGCCTGGTCATGGACGGCTCGCACGACTATCCGGACGAGCGGCGCTCGCGCGCCGAGCGCGAGATGTTCGTGGTGGCGGCCGGGGCCGGCGTGGAGAACCTGCTGGTCGCGCTGGCCGTGGAGGGGCTCGGCTCGTGCTGGGTGTCGAGCACGATGTTCTGCCGCGACGTGGTGCGCGACGTCCTCGACCTGCCGGACGACTGGGACCCGATGGGCGCCGTCGGGGTGGGCCACGCCGCCGCGCCCCCGCGCGAGCGGCCGCCGCGCAGCCCGGACGCCTTCATCGAGACGCGGTGAACCCGGTCCGGTGAACCCGGTCCGGTGACGGCTCGGGAATAGATGCGGAGCGGCCTCGGCTTGAACAGCCGGGGCCGATCTTTTTGTCCGGTTTCTCGGACCCCCGACGCGGCGCAGAATATGACGATTGGCATAGAGTGCCCGCATGGACGGCACGAGCTCCGCTCTTCGCCGGGCCCTGGCCCGCGCGCGCGACGGCAAGACACTGGACCGATCCGAGGCCACCACACTGCTGCGGGCCCGCGGGGCGCAGCTCGACGACCTGCTCGCCCACGCGGCCCGCGTCCGCGACGCCGGACTGGAGGCCGCGGGCCGCCCCGGCGTCATCACCTACAGCCGCAAGGTCTTCATCCCGCTGACCCGGCTGTGCCGGGACCGCTGCGGGTACTGCACGTTCGCGACCGTCCCGCATCGGCTGGACTCCCCCTACCTCAGCCCCGACGAGGTGCTGGAGATCGCGCGCCGCGGCGCGGAGATGGGCTGCAAGGAGGCGCTGTTCACGCTCGGGGACCGTCCCGAGGACCGGTGGCGCCCGGCCCGCGAGTGGCTGGACGCGCACGGCTACGACGACACGCTCTCGTACGTGCGCGCGATGGCGATCCGGGTGCTGGAGGAGACCGGGCTGCTGCCGCACCTCAACCCCGGGGTGCTGACCTGGCGCGACTTCCAGCGGCTCAAGCCGGTCGCGCCGTCCATGGGGATGATGCTGGAGACGACCGCGACGCGGCTGTTCAGCGAGCGCGGCGGCCCCCACTTCGGGTCGCCGGACAAGGACCCGGCGGTCCGGCTGCGGGTGCTGGAGGACGCGGGCCGCACGAACGTGCCGTTCACGACCGGCATCCTCATCGGGATCGGTGAGACGGTCGAGGAGCGCGCGGACGCGATCTTCGAGATCCGGCGGACGATGCGCGAGTACGGGGCGATCCAGGAGGTGATCGTCCAGAACTTCCGCGCGAAGCCCGACACGAAGATGCGCGACACCCCGGACGCCGAGCTGGAGGAGCTGGCCGCGACGATCGCGGTGACGCGGCTCGTCCTCGGGCCGAAGGCGCGCGTCCAGGCGCCCCCGAACCTCGTCGCCGACCAGTACGCGCTGATGCTGCGCGCCGGGATCGACGACTGGGGCGGGGTGTCGCCGCTGACGCCCGACCACGTGAACCCGGAGCGGCCGTGGCCGCAGATCGACGAGCTGGCCGCCCGGACCGCCGGGGCCGGGTTCGAGCTGCGCGAGCGCCTCACGATCTACCCCGAGTACGTGCGCCGCGGTGAGCCGTGGCTGGACCCGCGGCTCGCGGGCCACGTCGCCGCCCTTGCCGACCCCGCGACCGGGCTGGCCCGCGAGGACGCCGTCCTTGAGGGGCGCCCCTGGCAGGAGCCCGACGGCGGCTTCACGGCGTCCGGCCGGACCGACCTGCACACCGAGATCGACACGACCGGCCGCACCGCGGACCGGCGCGACGACTTCGACGAGGTCTACGGCGACTGGGACGCGCTGCGCGACCGCATGGCCGCGCCCCAGCGGTTCGACGCCGACGTCAAGGCCGCCCTGGCGCGCGCGGAGCGCGACCCCGCGGGGCTGTCCGACGACGAGGCGCTGGCCCTCCTGCACGCCGACGGCCCGGAGCTGGACGCGCTCGCCGCGCTTGCCGACGGCCTGCGGCGCGACGCCGTCGGCGACGAGGTCACCTACGTCGTCACCCGCAACATCAACTTCACCAACGTCTGCTACACCGGCTGCCGGTTCTGCGCGTTCGCGCAGCGCCGCACGGACGCCGACGCGTACACGCTGTCCCTGGAGCAGGTCGGCGACCGCGTGGACGAGGCGTGGGAGGCGGGCGCCACCGAGGTCTGCATGCAGGGCGGCATCCACCCGGACCTGCCCGGCACCGCCTACTTCGACCTCGCCCGCGAGGTGAAGCGCCGCGCGCCCGGCATCCACCTGCACTCCTACAGCCCGATGGAGGTCGTGAACGGCGCGTCCCGGACGGACCTGTCGATCCGGGAGTGGCTGGAGGCGGCGAAGGAGGCGGGCGTCGACTCGCTGCCGGGGACGGCCGCCGAGATCCTGGACGACGACGTGCGGTGGGTGCTGACCAAGGGGAAGCTGCCCACCGACCAGTGGGTCGAGGTCGTCACCACCGCGCACGAGATCGGGATCCCGACGACGTCCACGATGATGTACGGGCATGTGGACACGCCCGCGCACTGGGTGGCGCACATCAGGCTGCTGCGGTCGATCCAGGAGCGGACGGGCGGGTTCAGCGAGTTCGTGCTGCTGCCCTTCGTCCACCACAACTCGCCCATCTACCTCGCCGGGCTCGCGCGACCGGGGCCGACCGCGCGGGAGAACGTCGCCGTCCACGCCCTGGCGCGCATCCTGCTGCACGGCGCGATCCCCAACATCCAGACGTCCTGGGTGAAGCTCGGGGACGAACTGTGCACGCGCGTCCTGCAGGGCGGGGTGAACGACCTCGGCGGCACGCTCATGGAGGAGACGATCAGCCGCATGGCCGGCTCGGAGAACGGCTCGTTCAAGCCCATCAGCGAGTTGGAGGCGATAGCGGCGCGCGCGGGCCGGCCCGCCAGGCAGCGCACCACCCTCTACGGCGAGGTCCCCGCCGAGCGCCTGGAGGCGTCCCGCCGCACGGACGGCATCGGGCACTTCGGGCGGCAGTCGCTCACCCTGACCCCGGTGTCCCGTCCTGTATGACCGGTGAGCGGCGCCGGTGGTGGAGCCGCCCGGCGGGCGCTCCACCACCGGCGCGGCCGGCTCGTCGTGAAGGGCTGATCAGGGCGCGCCGCGGCGGACGCTGGGGCGGCGCTCGACCAGCTGGTCCGCCGAGCGGCGCAGCTCGCGCAGGACGGCCTCGACCGAGGGCCGCACCTCCGCGCCGACGCGCGTCCACAGGACCATGCGGCGCTCCACGGGGGCGTCCGCGACGTCCCGCACGAGGATGCCCTCCTCCCGCTCGGCGAGCGCGAGATCGGGCACCAGGCAGACGGCGCCGCCCTGGGCGACCATCGCGAAGATGACCATCAGGTCGTTGGACCGGTAGCGGACGTCGGGCCGGAAGCCGCCCAGCTCCACGCACGTCCGCTCGAGCAGTTCGCCGTGGTTGGTGCCGACGTGCCCGGTCGCCCACCGGCACCCGGCCAGGTCGGCCATCCGCACCGGGCCGTCCGCGCGGGCGAGCGGGTGGCCCTCGGGCATCCCGACCCGCATGGTCTCGGTGACGAGGACCTCGGAGGTCAGCTCGGGCCTGCGCGGGCGCGGCAGGTGCGAGTACTCGTCGGTCAGCACCACGTCGATCTCCTGGAGCACCAGCGCCTGGAGCACCCGGTGGAACTCCTCGTCCAGCACGTCCACCACGAGATCGGGATACGCCTCCGCCAGCCGCGGCAGGGCCGGGGCGAGGACGTGCAGCAGCGCCGTCTGGAAGCCGACGAGCCGCACCACCCCCGCGACGCGCCCGCTCGCCGCGAGCGCCTCCTCCTCGGCCCGCTTCGCCCGCGCCAGCAGCGCCTCGGCGTGCACGACGAGCACCTCGCCCGCCTCGGTCAGCCGCAGCCGCCGCCCGGCGCGCTCGACCACCGGCACGCCGACGTCCCGCTGCAACTGCGCGAGCTGCTGCGACACCGCGGACGGCGTGTAGCCCAGGGAGTCGGCGACCGCCGCGAGCGTTCCGCGCAGCTTGAGCTCGCGCAGCACCCGCAATCGCCCGAGATCCAGCATAGTGAAGCGATTCTTACACAATCCCTCCAGAAACCGTCGCTGGACCTCAATGTTGGACGGAGTCAAACTGTAGGTGCGACGGAAGAAGAGGCGGTGACCCCGGCTCCTCCGCTCGTCCCGCGCGGGAACGCTGCCACTGCGATCCCAAGGAAGAAGAGATGCTGTACGTACTCGGCCTGATCATCGCCCTCGCCGTCCTCGGCCCCCTCTTCGGCGCCGACAGCAGGGACGGCCTCGACTGGGCCCCCAACAACTTCTGGCTGCGCCGCCGGACGGCGCAGGCCCCGGTCAGAAGGACCGGTAGTCCCGGACAGGCAAGCGGGGGCCGCGCCTCGGCGGGTGCATCCCGGACGATTCCAGCAGCCGGGTGACCCGGTAGCGATGACCGGCGTAGGGCTCCAGCAGTTCGAGCATCCCGGCGTCGTCGACCTTGCGGCCCGCCAGCGCCCAGCCGACCAGGCCGGGCAGGTGGTAGTCGCCGACGGAGACGGCGTCGGGATCGCCCGCCGCGCGCTGCCTGACCTCGGCGGCCGTCCAGACGCCGATGCCCGGCAGCGACCGCAGCCGCGCCTCGGCCGGGTCCTCCTCCAGCCGCCGCGCGACCCGCGCCGCCCCGATGATCGTGCGGGCCCGGACGGCCTCCAGCCCGGACCGGTGCCACTCCCACGAGGGAATCCCGATCCAGACCTCCGGCGGCGGCGGAACCCGCATGTGCGGGGCGCCGGGCGCGGGCTGCCCGAATTTGCGCAGCAGGTAGGCCCACGCCCGCCACGCCTCCTGCCCGAGCACCTTCTGCTCCATCACCGCCGGAACGAGCGCCTCGAAGACGCGGCGCGTCCGGCCGATCCTCAGCCCAGGCCGCCTGAGGACCTGGTCGCGGAGGACGTCGTGCCGCGGGACGAACCCGTCCGGCTCGTCGGCGGCCCCCAGTAGTTCGGGCACCCCGTCGAGCAGCCATTCGGCGCCCGGCCCCCACGCCGTGGCCTCGACGGCGCCCCCGGCCCAGCGCAGGCGCAGCGTGCCGGGCCCGTCCGGAGTGTGGGACGCCCGCCAGACAGACCCGTCCCGCTCGATCCGGAACGCCGGATCGCGCGAGCCGCGCCGATGCGGCGCCAGCGCGTCGCGCAGATCCAGCGGCCACGGCGGCCGCCACTCCCGGACCCGGCCGGTGAGGCGCCCAGCGGTCGCCTCACCGGCCACCCCGGACGACGGTTCTGCAACGCTCAACGAGCCGACTCTCCCTGCTTGACGCACCCCACCGGTCCCGCCAGGCCCTTCCCTGACCTGCGCACCCCGGCGGTACCGGCCCCCAGTCTGCCACCCGCCCGGCGTCTCACTCTCTTCCGGGTGCAAAATATAGAATTCGTCATTTAACGGAATTCTCCTAGCTATTTCCGCAGAGGCTTTGCCCATTCCCTGTCGCCGCCATTGCCTCGGGGCTATTTCCAGTCCCGAAAGCGGTTGTTAATCTGCGGGACAGCACGACCTCTCAACAAAGGACGAATTCATGGCGAAAATTCCATTCCGGACATCAGTGGTCGCAGCGGCCGCATGCGCCGCCCTGCCCCTGGCCGGGACGATGACGGCGCACGCCCAGGCCCGCACCCAGGCGGCGGCCCTGTTCCAGAGCTGCCAGCAGATCCGCCAGCACGTCCCGAGCGCGCCGAACGGGATCTATCTGCTCTACAACGGCCAGAAGCTCTTCACGGTGTACTGCGCCGACATGGCGACGGCGCCGAAAGAGTACGTCATCCTCGCGAGGACCGGGCAGTCCGTCAATTACTCGCAGTACACCGCCGGCGGCGGGTCCCCCGGGACGAACGTCAGGACCCGGTTCACCCGGCTCCGCCTCGACCCGGCCACGTTCACCGTGGACATCGGCGACCTGAAGTACGCCTCGTCCACCGGGTCGCTCCAGCACGGCGGCACCACGACCGTGACCAGCATGCCCTACGCCGTCGCGATGTCGTGCACGTCCGCCCCTGACGGCCGGGCCAACATCGATCTCCGGAACACGGCCCTCAAGGTGGACAACACGTTCGGCACCAGCGGCCTCGGCGCCACCGGCACGGCGGACATCGACCCGACCGCGCAGGTGGTGAACCTGCAGGGCGGCGGCTTCTGCGGCTGGATCATGCCGACTCCGGTCCGCTACAACCCGTTCAACCCGAGCCCGGGGATGCCCAACCTCAAGCTGGACTGCGCCGCCCGGTCGAGGTTCTCCATCAGTCTCAACCTCTGCCTCAACCTCACCCAGGCGGCGAGGAACTCGGTGCGGGTGAGCCGGCAAGGCGACCGCCAGGTGGTGCGCCAAGGCGGCCGCCCGGTCGCGGAGCTGGGGCTCGACGGACGGGTCCGCTCCGTCCGCTGACGCCCGAACCCGGAGACCGCCTCGCAAGCACCCCGCGAGGCGGTCTTCCGCCGTCCTGCCTCAAGGCTCCGCGAAGAGCCGGCGCCCGCCTGTGGCGAAGCCGCGGCGACCGGTGCCATCGTCGGAGATCGACTCCCCGTGAACCGCGCGGCCCTGACGGGCGACTGTGCAGGGGACGGGAGGACGAGATGGACGATGAGCTACTGGTGATCCGCTGCCAGCTCGGAGAGCGGGACGCCTTCACCGAGTTGGTGAGCCGCTGGCACGCCCCGGTGTGGACGTTCGTCCGGCGGATGCTGGACGCCGGGCGCGCGGACGACGTGGCCCAGGAGGTCTGGGTCGCGGTACTGCGGGGCCTGCCGCGGCTGGCCGACCCCGGCCGGTTCGCGCCCTGGCTGTTCACCATCGCCCGGCGTGCCGTCCTCGACCGGCTCCGCCACGAGTACGCGGTCGCCGAGACACCCGGCGCCGCGCAAGCGCCCCTCGACGACCCGGCCGAAGGGGTCGTGGACCGCGCTGACCTGGTCGACGCGCTGGCGACACTGCCTCCCCCCGAGCGGGAGATCCTCATCCTGTTCTACCTGGAGGACCTCTCGGTCGCGGACTGCGCGCAGATCTGCGGGATCCCGGTCGGCACGGTCAAGTCCCGCCTGCACCGCGCGCGCCGCCTGCTGCGTGAGCACCTGACCGGAAAGGGAGATCAGTCATGAACGAAGAACCGCACGCGTCTCCGGACGACATGCTCGACCGGTTGGACCCGATGCTGTCACGCGGCCGGCGGCTGCGCGGCATCGGCGCCCTGCTGTCGGGGCTGACCGGGGCGGCATTCCTCACCGCGCTGTGGACCACCGAACCCGGCCCGCTCCCCGACCGCACCCGGCTCTCGTTCGCGCTGCTCATCCTGGTGTGCCTGGCCTGGACGGTCTTCGGCATCTGGACGATCACGCGGCGCGCCCCGCTGTTCGCACTCGACCGGGTGGTCGCCGCCTGGCTCGCCCTGACCGCCGCGCTGCTCACCGGAACCGTCACCACCACGCTGGCCGCCGTCCGCGGCCGGGGCCTGCTCCCCGCCGTGGCGGCGAGCGCGGCCCTCATCGCCCTCACCGCCCTGCTCACCGTCCGAGCCCGCGCACGCCGCACCGCCCTCCTACGCCGGAAGGCGGAACTCACCACATCAGACCCGCAATGACCGCACCTCCGGCAACGCCTCAGCGGACTGCTTGGGCGTCGCGAACGACGCCGCGGAGTTCTCCCTGTGGTTGTCTCCGCGCATCCTGCGAAATGTCGACCGGATCCTCGTGGAGCCCTTCAAATGGGAGGAAGCAAAGGCCGGCGCGTACCTGACCGCGCTGGTGGCCATCGCGGAGCACAGCGAAGGCGATGTCGTCGAACCGCCTCGGACGGTCCATGACTGCTCCCACCACGAGGACAACCTGATCCTCGACCTCGTGGCCGAAGTCGGCGCCCTGCTGGTCGTCAGCAACGACGTGGACCTGATCTCCATGTCGCCATGGCGCGGCACCCCGATCGTCACCCCGGAAGTCTTCCGGCAGAAGGTGGACGGCATGCGACGCCACGCCCGACGCCGCCACTGACCGAAGCGGTGGCCTCCGCGCGGAGAGGACGCGTGTCCGCCCTCGTCATGCCGCGGGCCGACGCACGGCCGCCATCCTGCTACCCGAGGGGGTCAGGTGCGCAACAAGCGGCGGGCGATCCACGCGCGGTGGCCATACCGGGCACCGAAGCATGTACCGGCCGCCCACAATGCCAATCCCGCGACTGCGACTTGCCCAGGGGGGCGCGGGTCGGTAGGGGGCACCGTCCTTCCCCTGGAATGGGCCTTTGACACTGTGAACGTCTCGCCGGTCGCGGGGGCGCTCCCGGCCGCCGAGGTCGCGGCGGTCAGCATGCGGCCGCCGTGGTCATACGTGAACGTCCGGTCGGCGGTCGACACGTCGGCCCCCATCCCCGACCGGCTGGCCACCCGACCGACGTCGTCATAGCCGGTCGTGACGGTCACGCCACCCGGGCAGGGTGCCGCGGACGGGACGGCCGGCGGCGTCATAGGTGACGGTGGACGTGCGGTCACCGGTGGTCGTGTAAGTGGCGGTGGCCGGTTCGAGGACGGGTCCAGGATCAGACGCCCAAGCACGCCCGGGCTTGCCACAGTGCTCGGTGGCCGGTTCTGACGGCAGCGGCGACGGCAACACCAGCGCACGACGCTTCCCGCTGCACTCATTCAATCACCGGGCGGCGGCCGTCCCACCGGTCGCCAGCGTGGGTTCCCTCGTCCCGTTCTCGGCCGTGGACCCGCATGGCAGCCGCCGGACCACCACGCCATGGTTGCATGCAGACTGCATGCTAGAATGCCGGCATGGGAGTGATACAGATCCGGGACGTCCCCGACGAGACCGAGCGGACGTTGAAGGCGCGGGCCGAGCATGAGGGCAAGTCACTGACCGCCTACCTACGGGACCTGCTGAACGAGGAGGCGTCTACCCCGACGCTGGACGAGGTGATGGCCACGATCGCCACCGATGAGCCCGTGCCCTACGACCCTGACTTCGTCCGGGAGACCATGCGCGAGGGACGCCGGTGAGCCTGGTGGTCGACGCCTCGATCGTCTTCCGCCTGCTGGCCAACGTCAAAGGCGACGACCTCCTTCGGCAGCGCCTGGCCCGCAAGCTTCACGCCCCAGCGCTGATCGACGTGGAGATCGCCTCGGTAGTGCGCGGGCACACGATCACCACCAAGCCGGAGGTACGCATCTCCGAGGCGCGGGCCCAGATCATGCTGGAGCGTTACGCACAGCTCAAAATCGTCCGCCACCCCATGCTGCCCCTGCAGCGGCGTGTCCTTGAGCTACGCAACAACCTCACCGCCTATGACGGCCTGTACGTGGCCCTCGCCGAACTACTGGGGATACCCCTGCTCACCGATGACGCCAAGTTCGCCGGCTCCGCAGGACATCGTGCGGAGATCCACCGCTACCCACCACCTCAGGTGTGAAGCAGGGCCGCGCGGTGGGCCACCCGGCCGAAACCCGCCCGAGGAGTACCTGAAGGAACACCAGGTCAGGGAGGAGCAGCGGTGACGAGTTTCCTCAGGTGGAGCGAGGTCCGCGGCGACGTAGTCGCAGCGGCGGGCGGCGAGGAAGCCGTTGCCGAGGCCCGCAAGCGCAACCAGGCCTACATCGACGGCCATCGGCTCGCCGAACGCAGAGTCCCAGACCAACGTGGCCGACAAGATGGGCGTGACCAAGAGCCGCGTCTCCCAGAACGAATGCGGCGAGGATTCCACCGTCGGTGCCATCGCCCGCTACGTCCAAGCCCTCGGCGGCCGATCCAGATCCCCGAGCCCTGAGAGCTGGAAGGGTGAGGGGCTATGGCGCCCCCGAGGAAGTACTCCGCTGAGCTGCGTGAACGCGCGGTCCGTATGCTCTGTGAGCTGCGTGAGCAGACAGGTGAGAGGACCGGCACGATCGCCCATGTCGCCGACCAGCTCGGGGTGCACGGTGAGGCGTCGCGGACCTGGATCAGGCAGGTCGAGGTCGATGGCGGGTGGCGGTGTGGTGGCGGGTCTTGGTGACGTTGGCGGTGGTGCCGTCGGGCTGCTCGGCCACCGATCGCACCGTCGGCGGCGCCTCCGATCGCGCCGACCGCGGCGCCCTTGGTTGCGGCGCCCGCGGCGCCCGACCAGCTGCAGCCGCCCGAGCGTTCATGGCAGGTCAGGCCGTAGTCGATACCGCCGGTCGCGCCACCGGACAAACCACCGACAGCGGCGCCTTCCAAAGCGTCCGTGGCCAGGCGGGGCAAGACCTTCCCAAGGGCGGACTGGGCGAGCCTGCCACCCAGACTCCCCCCGATCGCGCCTCCCACGGCGCCGCCGATACCGCCGATCAGCATCGTCTTGCCGAAGGACTCGGCTGAACAGGCGCCCTCCTGGCCCTTCATGCATTTGGCGCCCTGGTCGATGGCGCCGCCCACCATGCCGGCGAGCATGCCGCAGCCGGTCAGGGGCTTCTCTACATCTGAGGGGACTCCGTCAACTTGCGATCACGCTTTATCAACCGCCCCACCCCTGAATGACCCAAGGACAGGGGTGGCCAGATTGAGCGATTAGCGCCAGGGAGAAGGTGGCTTACGTCCCCGTTCCACCAGAAACCATATTAGTGCCTGCGCTACTATGTGCCCGTGATCGTCCGCATCGAGTAGGTCGGCGCCACGCCGCTGTTCCTCCTCGCCCCGAAGCCTCTCCACATCCTTGCATTGCCGCTCACCTTCAAGATCGCTTATCTTGTCGGCAAACACCGTGATGTCCTCATCGGCCATGTCGGCGCGCAGTGCGATCAGATATCCAAGGTCATGCCAAGCCCCTGTCGAGACGAACATCATCTGCCGTGCTCGCGACGCGGCACTTTCCCCGTCGTCACGAGAGAGGGACATGAGCGCCAACTTCACCGCAGTCGCACGGTAGTAATCCCGTGAAGAAGCGTCGTCAAGCACCGGGAACTTCGCAGAATAGTCCCCCAGTCTCGCAAGATCATCTACAACTGACTCCCCAACACGATATCCGCGGATCACCGAGTCAAGAACGTTCCCAATTTCTTCACCATCCGCGAATGAGACAGAAGCAAGCCGACGCGAACAGCAAAGCCCGAATACTGCAACCGACCTATCCGATGCCAACAGGTCGAACCGTGGAATTTTCTGCACTGAACTACCGGCCTTCCCGGCGCACCATGAGGCGATACTGCGAATGATTTATTCGATTTGAGTTGCGAGCACCGATGTCGCTCTTGACCAAATTGAATGGCGACCCTTGGAGACCGTAAAAACATTCAAAGCACATGTTCGTGGATGATCCCACCTCAACTGGCTCGTACCCGTTCAGCCGCATCTCTCTGGCCAAGGTCTCTTCCGCATGACCGGGACCGCTAATGTACCGCTCGCTAGGAGACAGTGGCGAACTGCCGCCCGCCTTCGGGTCCCATTCGCGTGGCAACCCGAACCGTTCGGTTGCGACCCACGTCTCCGGGGGAGCGTTTGGCTGGCCGCTTGGCCGCACCTTCGCGACGCCCACCGTAGATTCGGGGTTCGCGCGGGTCTGATGCAAAGCGATTGCTCGATCGAGCGTCTCACCTTCGCAGTTGTGGACGAGTACTGGGGTGGTGCCTGCTTGTACATAGTAGGTGTGGAGGTTGTTGATGGTGAGGTCGTAGGTGACCTGGGTGGCGGTGTAGTGGCGGGTCTTGGTGACGGTGGCGGTGGTGCCGTCGGGCTGCTGGAGCTTGTCGCCCGGCTTGATGTGCGCGGCGTCGACGAACGCCGACTGGGTGATGTCGTAGAACGGGTGGGTGCCGGTGGTGGTGAGCTTGGCCGGAGGGCCGCGACCCGGGTGACCGGCCGCGATGGTCAGGTCGACGAACTCGTGGTCGGTGCGGGTCACGATGACGCGCTGCACGGTATGAGCCTCGTTGCGGCCGCCGGGAACCGAGGCCAGCACCTTGTCCCCGGCCCTGATCTTGCTGATCGGCTTGGCCGAGCCGTCCGCCAACAGCACAGGGGTCGGCGCGGTGAAACTGTGGCACTTGCCGCGGAACAGGCGGCCGCCGATCGCGCCGCCGGCGGCGCCTCCGATCGCGCCGACCGCGGCTCCCTTGGTTGCGGCGCCCGCAGCGCCCGACCAGCTGCAGCCGCCCGAGCGTTCATGGCAGGTCAGGCCGTAGTCGATACCGCCGGTCGCGCCACCGGACAGGCCACCGACAGCGGCGCCTTCCAAAGCGTCCGTGGCCAGGCGGGGCAAGATCTTGCCAAGGGCGGACTGGGCGAGCCTGCCACCCAGACTCCCCCCGATCGCGCCTCCCACGGCGCCGCCGATACCGCCGATCAGCATCGTCTTGCCGAAGGACTCGGCTGAACAGGCGCCCTCCTGGCCCTTCATGCATTTGGCGCCCTGGTCGATGGCGCCGCCGACCATGCCGGCGAGCATGCCGCAGCCGGCGGCTCCGACGACCGCGCCCACTCCGCCCGTGGCGGCGCCGAGGGCGGCTTCGCAGCCGATGAACGTGACGGTCGACAGTGCGATCGATGCGATCGCGGCGCCATGATGCTGGACGAACGTGGCGGTGGTGTGGACCGCTTTCTGCATCCTGCTGACGGCGTACTTCCCGAGGTTGTACGCCTCGTTGAACTTGTTGATGGCGCGCGCCTTGGCCGCCGCGGCCGCTTTCCGTGCCCGGGCGGCGGCGCGTTTGGCAGCGGCCTTCCAGCGGATCTCCTGCTGACGGATCTGACGGTAGGCGTCGCGGATCTCCTGGGTCCAGACCTGGAGCTGGTGCTCAAAGGCCCGGGCGGCTGCGGAGACGGCGCTGCGGACGTGGCGGTTGACCCAGGAGAGTCCCTGGCGGACCTTGTCGTAGCCGGACTGGATGTGGTGCCACACAGGCTGGATGACGTGGCGATTGATCGCGCTGGCGGCTTTGCAGACCAGGCCGAAGCCGCCCCAGCAATGGCCGGTGGGGTCGGTGCCGAGGAGGGGGTTGCCACCGACGTAGGCGAACGGGTTGGCCTGGTTCGGGTCCGGGACGGGATCGAGGACGACGGTGTCCTTGTTCTGGAACTGGCCTACGGCGGGGTTGTACCAGCGGGCGGCCATGTTGACCTTGCCCGTGGTGTCGTCGGTCCACCCGGACTGGTAACCCAACCGTCCGGACATGGTGGTGCTGTTGGTGGCGTTGCCGAGAGGGTCATAGGTGGTCGAGCCGGTGAGGGCGGTGCCGGAGGATGTGAAGTTGCCGACCACGTCATCGTGCTGGTCGAGGTAGGCCAGGACGCCGTTGCCGCCCGCGGGGGTGCCGATGCCGACGAGCGCGTCGTCCGGCGTCCGGGTGTAGGTGTTGGTGCCGTCGGACGCGAGGGTGTTACCGGTGCCGGTATAGGAGAAGTTCCGGCTGGGGGTGGCGGTGGACTCGGCGGTGACCACGCGGCCGAGGGCGTCGGTGATGTAGGTCTGGGTGCCGGCGGGGGCGGCGACGGTGGCCTGCTGGCCGTAGGCGTCGCTGGTGGCGGTGAGGGTTTGGGTGGGGGTGGTCTGCGTGGAGAGGGTTCCGCGGGCGGTGTAGGTGTAGCTGTTGGTGCCGTCGGAGGTCAGCTGGTCTCGGGCGTCGTAGGTGTAGACGTCGGCGCCCACGCGGGTGCGGTTGCCGGAGTCGTCGTACTCGTAGGGGGTGACGGTGGTGCCGTTGTCCCAGCTGGTGAGGCGGTTCGCCCAGTCATAGGCGTAGGTGTTCTGGACGGTGCCGCCGAACCCGGTGGTGGTCTTGGACGTCTCGTTGCCGTTGTCGTCGTAGCCGTAGGTGATCGAGGCGATGGCGGTGCCGTCCGGCTTTTTCAGAGTGTCGCCGGTGAGACGGTGCAGATGGTCGTAGGTGTAGGCGCGGGTGTTGCCGCCTGTGCCGTAGGCGATGGAGGTGAGCTGCGACATGTCGTCGTAGCCGTAGGTGAGGGTGGTGCCGGTGGCCGGGTCCGCGAGTGTCGAGAGCCGGTCGGCGACGTCGTAGGTGTAGGTGGTCGTCCCGGCAGCGTCGGTGCGCGAGGTGGGCAGGCCGTCGTCGTTGTAGGCGAACGAGCCGGCGCCAGCCGAGCCGGACGCGGTGAGCAGCTGTCCCCGGTCGTTGTAGGTGAACGTCTCGCTGGTGGCGGGGGCGCTCCCGGCCGCCGAGGTCGCGGCGGTCAGCATGCGGCCGTCGTGGTCGTAGGTGAACGTCCGGTCGGCGGTCGGCGCGTCGGCCCCCGTCCCCGACTGGCTGGTCACCCGGCCGACGTCGTCGTAGCCGGTCGTGACGGTCACGCCACCGGGCAGCGTGTTGCGGACGGGACGTCCGGCGGCGTCATAGGCGACGGTGGACGTGCGGTCATTGGTGGTCGTGTATGTGGCGGTGGCCGGTTCGAGGACGGACTCGGGCTTGTTCCACGTGTTGTAGCCGTAGATCCAGGAGTTGCCGCGTCCGTCGGTGTAGCGGGTGCGGTTGCCGGCCGCGTCGTAACCGAACGATGTTGTGATCGAGCGGGTGTCGTCGACGGGCTGCACCTCGGACGTGATCCGGCCGAGGGAGTCGCGGATGAACCTGGTCTTGTGCCCGTTGGCGTCGGTGGCCGACCAGAGCCGTCCCATGGCGTCGTAGGTGGCCGCCGTACTGGTCAGCGTGGTCGATCCGTCGGTGTCCCGTTGGATGACGCGCTTGGGGTCGCCGTACCGGGTGAGCCGCCAGATGGTGGAGGTGCCGTCCGGATTGGTCATCTTGACCTTGCGGCCGTACAGGTCGTACCCGTACCGGGTCTGGTTTCCTGCGGGGTCGGTGACCGCCTCCACCTCGCCGACGTTGTCGTATCGGTACTGGGTGGTGGCGCCCTCGGGGGTGGTCTCGGACGCGAGGAACGCACCGCTCGGATTGTCTGAGGATGCGGTGTAGGAGTACGTGGTGGTGGCCGCGACCGGGGACGGGCGGCGCTCCAGCGTCGTCTCGGTGAGTTTGCGGCCCAGGTGGTCGTAGGTGAACTGGGTCTGCGCGCCGGTCGGTGAGGTGGTCGAAAGGACCTCGCCGTTGGTGTCATGGACGGCTTTGGCGACTCCGTCGGACGCGTCGGTGACCGTGGAGACGTCTCCGAGCTGGTTGTAGGCGAGGTGGGTGATCTTGCCGAGCGGGTCGGTGACGTCGGTGACGTTGCCGTCGTCGTCGTAGGCGCGGGTCGTGACGGCGGTGATCTCGTTGGTCTCGCCGGGCGGGGTGTAGCCGGGCAGGGTGGTGCCCGTCTGCTGTCCGGCGGCGTCGTAGGCGATGGTGGTGACGTTGCCGTCGGGATCCTGCGTCTCGGTCCGGGCACCGAAGGTGTCGTAGCCGATCATCGAGACGGGGTGCGCGGCGACCGGGGTGCCGCCGCCGGTCTCGGTGTTCACGGTCGGGGCGGTGACGACCACCTGGCGGCCGGCCTCGTCGTAGGTGAAGTGGGTGGACTGGCCGTTCGGATCCACCATCGAGGTCGGCAGGCCCCGGGTGTCCAGCTTGTATTTGGTGACGGCCGTGGTCCACGACGCGACTGTCCCGCCGGTGCGGCCCTTGCCGTACAGCGTGGAGACGTCGCCGGCCGACAGGGCCCGGTTGTAGATCTGGACGTTGGAGATGGAACCCTTGAACAGGTCGGCGGCGGCGCCGTTCAGCTGGGCGCGGCCGATCGCCAGCGGGCCGGAGGCCGCCACGGGGGCCGAAGTCGTGGACGTACCCTGAGCCGTCCCGTCCACGTAGAGCGTCATCGCCCCGGTGCCGGAGTCGAACACGCCGACCAGGTGGGCCCACGTCCCGGCTGACGGGGCCGCGCTGGACAGCGCACTGCTCGCGGCGCCCTGCATGGCGAAGGCCCACCTGTCATTGGCGGCGTCATATTGCAGCCGGAAGCCGCTGGCCGAGGTGTCGTCCTGGGACACGGCCGTCTGGAGCCCGGTGCCGCCGGTCGCGGCCAGGTCCACCCAGGCCGATACCGAGAAGCTCTGCGAGGCGTCGATGACCGGGCCGTTGGTGGCGATCTCCTGGCCCGTGGCGCCGCCGAACACGGCCGCGTCGTCGTTCCAGGTCACCTCGGAGGCGTGGGCGGCGTTCCCGGTTCCCGAGGAGTCCGTGACCATGGCGCCGGAGGTCTGGTCGAGCTTCCACCAGCCGACCGGGTGGCCGGGATCGTCGGCCTTCAGGGTCTCGCTGGTCATCCGGCCCAGCGGGTCATAGGTGTAGGAGGTCGACGCCGGCCACTCGCCAGGAGCCTCGTCGGTCGTGCTCTCGACCTGGTCGTCGGGGGTGTAGGAGATGGTCTGCCTGCGCGCCACCCCGGACGGATCGACCGTGGTGGAGGTGATCCGGTCCGCGGCGTCCATGGTCTGCGTGGTGACGGTCGCGCCGTTGTTCGTGACCTGCTGGACCGGGTTGCCCGCCGCATCATAGGTGGTCGAGCGTTCGACGAAGGGGTCGGCGCCGCTGGAGTCGGTGCGCGTGACCGTCGCGACGAGGCCGTTGTCGGCGTAGGTGTAGGACGTGGTGTTGCCCATCGAGTCGGTCAGCGAGGCCAGCCGACCGGCCGGGTCGTAGGCACGGGAGGACTCCACGAGGTCATGTGCGTCCTGCGGATCGTTCGGGTCGCCCGTGTAGTTCTTGAGGGTCTGCGTGAGTTGCTGCCCGTCCGCGTTGTAGGTGTAGGCGGTGGTGATGCCGCGCGGGCTCTTCTCCGTGGCCTTGTTGCCGTAGGCGTCGTAGGTGAACTCGGTGACCCTGTTCAGGGGGTCGGTCTGGGACGTGACCTGGCCGTGGGTGTTGTAGGCGGTGGACGCGGTTCGGGATGCGTCCCCGCCCGTGAGGTCGCTGACGGTCGTGGATGTGACGTCGCCGTTGGCGTTGTAGACCGACGTGGTCTTCCGGGTGTGCACGGCGCCGGTCACGCGGTTGGTGACAGGCGGGTCGGTCTGGGTCAGGACCTGGCCCAGCTTGTTGTAGGTGTAGGACGCCGTCAGGCCGTCGGGATAGGTGTCGGACACCTCGGTGGTGGTCAGGATGCGTCCGAGGCCGTCGTAGGTGAAGCTGGTGATCTTCCCGGCGGCGTCGGTGACCGAGGCGACGTCGCCGGTGTGGAAGTAGCCGATGGTGTTGGTGGCCCCGCCGGGCGACACCGTCTTGTAGGGGAGCCCGGCCGGTGCGAACCCGGAGTCGGCGGCGGCGACCGTGGTCCCGTCGGTGTAGGAGATCGTTGTCGTACGGCCGTCGGGGAAGCCCGCCACCGGCGGCGTCGTCACCGAGGTGCGGTTTCCGGCGTCGTCGTAGGTGTAGGACGTCTTGTAGGTGTCATCGGACGGCCCGGACGAACGGCCGTCGCGGATGGTGGCGACCAGGTCGTTCTTCGGGTCGGGTGTCAGCTGCGTACTGGTGTCGTCGGGCAAGTACGTCGTGTACGTCGTCGAGCACTTGTGGGCGGCCTGGTCCTGGCAGGTGGTCTCGGAGACGGGGTTGCCGCGCACGTCGTGCCCGGTCGTCTTCACGTTGCCGTTGGGGTCGGTGACGGTGTGCAGGTAGCCACCGGAGTCGTAGCCGAAGGTCGTCCGGTGGCCGTACTCGTCGGTCTGGGAGATCGCGCGGTTCCCGTAGGCCGGGTCGTACTGGTACACCAGCGTCTTGCCGCCCGGGTCGGTGAGGTTGAAGGTCGTCGTGGGCGCGAGGCCGCGCGAGTTGCGGCCCGCGGCGTAGTGCCGGACGACGTCCTCGCCGGACAGCTGCGAGTGGTAGAAGGCGAAGTCGGCGATCGACCCGGTGAAGTACCCGGTGGTGTCGACCGGGTGGGACGGCCAGTGGCCGCCGGAGATGCCGGCGCCGACGTACACGTAGTTGACTCCGGTCGTGGCCAGCGGCGCGCTCAGTGATCCTTGGGCGACGCCGTCCAGGTAGAGGGTCTGGGCGTTGGTCCCGGCGGCCAGGGCCACGTGGTGCCAGACGCCGTCGTTGACCTTCTGCCCGGAGGCCAGGACCTCGGTGGTTCCGTCGGTGTCCCAGAACTTGCCGTGCACCTTGCCGTCGGTGCCGATGTACAGGGCGGGGACGTAGTTCCCCGCGACGGGGCCGACCGGTTCGGACTCCTCATCGAACAGGACACCGCCCGCGGTGCTGCCCACCGGGACCTTGAACCACATCTCGATCGAGCCGGGCGATGTCTGCACCTGGTCGTCGAGCGGCAGCCGGACGATGGAGGTGGTGCCGTCGAACGCGGCCGCGGTGGCGTCGTCGAACGGCCCGTCCGCCCCCAACGTGACGTTCGAGTACTCGGCCGGCGTGGAGTTGATCTCTCCGATGGCCCGGGCCGCGCCCGCCGCCTCCCCGAAGCGGTAGTAGGACGCGGGCTGCGATCCGAGTACGGCGGCCCGGTACACCTGGGACGAGCCGGTGACCGTGGGCGCCGCCACGTTCCACGAACCGCCGTTCTCGTCGGTGACATGCGTGACCGTGCTGGTCAGCGGGTCATAGGAGACCGTCGCATGGCTGTCCCCGGACGGCTTGGTGATCGAATTGAGCAGACTCGTCGGCTTCGTCCCGGAGTGGTACAGGGCTTCGACGTCGGCTTTGACAAGGGGCTCACCGAACAACGCCACATCTGACATTGAGCCGTTGAAGTAGGTGCCGTAGACGGTGTACGACGAGGTGCTGTAATGCGGCTGGTCGGGCCATTTCCAACCGAGGTAGCCGGTGCCCAGGTAGTGGTGCCGGAACGATGTCGGTTGGTAGTTGAAGTCGTAGGACGTCGCGCCCGCCCCGGTGGCGACCTTGGCACCGTCCAGCCACATCGTCTGCTCGGTGGGCGAACCCGACAGGACGACGTGGTGCCAGGCGCCGTCCGCTACGGACCCAGAGGTGCTGAGGGGGTTCGGGCTCTCACCGTCCCACCAGAACGTGCCCTTCAGCTTCCCGTCCGTCCCGATGTAGAGGGCGGGGGTGAAGTTGCCTTGGGTGTTGCTGGCCTTGATCTCCTTGTCGGAGTAGGACAGCAGGACGCCGGGGCCCTGGGACGTCTTGAACCACATCGACACCGACTCGGTGGTGGACACGCCCATGTGCAGGTCGGGCAGGCCCACCTTGGACGACGTGCCGTTGAACCCGGCGGCGGTCGCCGTGCTACCGGTCAGCGGGCCGGGCTGGCCGAGCGTCACGTTGGAGTAGGTCCCGTTGTCGGTGCCCTCGTTGACGAGCACCGCGCTCGCCGCCGTCGTCCCCGACGTCTCCGCCAGCGGCCAGTACGACGACGCGCCCTGGTCGAGCACCTGCTCACGATGGGGTGAAGCGGTCTGGTAGCCGTACCGGGTGCAGTCCGGGGCCGTGTCCTCCGGGGAGCACACGGACGAGAGCCGATCAGCTGTGTAGGAGTAGGTCCAGGTTTGCGCGGTCGAGGCGTCGCCCGGGGTGGAGGGGTCGGTGGCCACGGTCGCGACATGCGGCGCCGTGGCGCCCGTCGGCGTCGACCAGGTCAGGTGCAGTGACCGGCCGGACGCCGACGACGTCATCGTCGTAACGTGCCCGGACGCCCAGGTGAACGTCACCGTCCGTCCGGCGGCGTCGGCGACCGAGGTGATGCCGTACCCGCCGGAGCCGAGCGCCTGCCCGAAGGTGTAGACGGTGTCGTTCTTGTCGGTCAGCCGGTAGCCGCCGGTGATCGCGGTGAACGTCGCGAACCGCCCGGACGGCGGGCTGAACGAGCCGTCCGGGTTCTTGCCGAAGCCGACGGTGGCTCCGTTCGGATAGGCGACCGCGACGCTCCGGACGGCGCCCGAAGTCGTGTACCTCTCGGTGGCCTTCGCGTCGAACACACTCGACCAGCCCGTCCCGAACCCGCCGGACGTGCGCGTGTCGCGCGAGTTGTAGTCGCGGACGACCGCCAGGCTCGGCCCGACCGTCGTCACGTTCGCGTCCGTCGCGGTCGAGGTGTAGTTCCCGATCGCGGGATCGAAGTCGTGGTCGTTGTTCTGCGCCAGGCTCGACGTGATCGCCGGCTGCGGAACGCTCACGACCAGCTGGTTCAGCGTCGGCGCCGGCGAATAGTTGGTCCCGTCGTAGGCGACCGCACCCCAGTAGTAGGTATGGCCCCATTTCAACTTGCCGGAGGGCACCTGCCAGGTGACCGTCGACGACGTCGCCGACGCGCTGATCAGCCCTGAGTCGGCGACGGCGTTCGACTCGGTGTCGAGAACCTGGAACCGGTACTTGATCGTGACGGGAAGGTTGGGGTCGCGGGCGCCCCAGGTTGTCAGCTGCGGAGTCAGAGTATGCGCGTGGTGCCCGCTCGGCGGGATCTGCCCATACACCTGCGGGAGCATCGCGCCGGTGTAGGTGAGGAACAGTACGGGCGTGCCGGTCGGAGCGAAAGCGGTGTTGAACTGCTTCCAGTGCAGGCTGTCGGACGTCGAGGCGTAGAGGGCGAGTCCGTAGTCGTCGCCGCCGCCGGCCCAATTGTTGAACGTGGCGGTCGACAGGTTCACCGTGACCTCGTCGCCCACGGTCCGGTCGGCACCGGTGTTGGCGCAGGCGTGCGGGACGTTGGGCGTCGTGCTGCCGATCGAACCGCCGTGCGAAGGCCCGGGATAGGAGACGACCTTCGACGGCGACCAGTCCTCGGTGACGGCCGCGACGTCGAACCGCTCGGCCGTGCACGTGGCCGCCCAGGTGTCGAAAAGCCGGAGCTGCGCAGCGGAGACGGTCACCTGCGAACCGTCGATCCCGGCGCGGGGGAACTTCAGGAACGAGTTGGCACTGTGCGGGCCGGCGTCCCAGGAGCCGACCTTGATGGTCTCCTCCACCGAATGGTCGCCAGGGTCGATGCCCGACTCGGCATAGGTGGTCGACCACGTGAAGAGGTTGTTGTACGACGGGTCGACGGTCACCGGGAACACGCGCTCCGGCGCGTGCAGCCACTTCTCGTCCAACCTCACGGTCAGCGCGGGCTTCCCGTCGACCTCGGTCAGCTCGTAGGTGACGGCATGCGTGCTCGCCCCTTCCCCCGACCGCTTGTCGATCTTGGAGTCGAACGCGTACCCGGCGGGAATGCGGCCGGCGGTCTTGCCCGAGCCGTCCACCAGCTCGATCGACCCGTCGGCGGCCTTGCGCAGCTTGAGGCCCCGCAGCTTCAGCGGGAACACCCACACGTTCCCCGCATCCGCCGACCGCAGGACGATCGATTCCTTCAGACCGGTCGCGGTCGGCCACATCGACAGGTCCGTGGCCGGGAGCACGCCCGAATAGGTGACCACGGAGCCCGACACGGTCGGGGTGACCGATGCCGCGCCCTGCAGCGCGTACGCCAGCCGCCCTCCGTCACCGCCGTCCACCTGGGCCAGCCGCCCGTCGGACGCCCTGGGCGCGAAGCTGACCCCCAGCGAGTTGGCCCGCTCATGCCAGCGCTGGTCGTCACCCTTCCGGACGGTGGTGTCGATCGGCTGCCAGCCGCCGCTCCCGTCGCGGTAGTTGATCGGCCCCTGCGCCAGCTTGCGCGTGTGGGAGCCGTCGGCATTGCGGTAGTAGTCGGTCGTCGCCGTGGACTTCGACGCCACCCGGCGACTGGTGCTCTCGGCGAACCCGACCTGTCCGTGGCCGCTGCGCCCCTTCGGGACTCGCCGCGACCCGGGCTTGAAGGCCGGAAGCTCGCCCTTGCCGTGACCCGGCTTGCGGCCAGCGCCCGATCCGGCCCGCGTCGTTGCCGCAGGGGCCGAGTGCGACCGTCCGGCCGCCGTCCCGGACTTCTGCTTCGGCAGCCGTCCCCAGTGCGGAACGGGCTCGCCGGTCAGCCATCCGAACATCCCGCTGACGCCGGCGAAGGAGACCTCGGGCATCCCCTCGCTCGCGAGGGCGGGCTGCTCGGTGGCCATCAGCACCAGGGCGACGCACATGAGGATCGCGGTGCGCCGGGCGGTCGCGCTCCGGCGGAGCGACCGCAACACGGTGGCCCCGTACCGGGACCGCGGAACGACCCGGGAGCGATGGCGGCGGAGCGTAAGGCGGTGCAGGACCCCGCCCGCATACGCGCCTGCAGCGGCGGCGAGGCCGAGAACGGAACAGACGATCACGATGCCCAGGAGCTGGGAACTCGGCACCGACCACCGGCCTCTCCTGAAGTCGACGCCCCACCCGGGAAATCAACTCAATCTGGACTTTCCTCCCAGAACTTCCAAACAGGCTGGAAAGTACGCCCGACCATTGCACCCTGCAAGACTCCAGCGGGATCTTCAGCCACATCCGGTAAGCGAGGTTTCAGCTTTCCGACCGAGGGGGAGGAAGATCATCCGGAAACGGGTCCCTCGATCCGGTGCGTCACCGGCAGGGGACGATCCGACGTCCCGGAAGAGACGAGGCCCCATGCCGACATCCCCCAAGCGGCCCCGCGACGACCGACCGACGGCGAGCGGCATGGCGGGCCGGGCGGCGCATGCCGCGAGGGCAGCGCTCGACCGGTGGAGGCGCCTGTCGCCCAAAGGGCGGGGCGCCATCGGTGTGGCACTCGCCGCCGCGGTCTCGGCAGGCGTCTGCTTCGCCCTGTTGAGGCCCTCGCCCGAACCGCGAGCGCGGCAGTACCTGGCGTTCAAGGCGTGCCTGCTCACCGATTCCCACGGCATCACCGGCAAGGAGGCCGCAACTGTCTGGGAGGGGATGCAGCGGGCGTCGTCGAAGACCCACGCCAAAATTCAGTACCTTGCGGTCGCCGGGCCGGCGACTGTGGCCAACGCGCGCCCCTACCTGGCGAGTCTTGTTCAGCGGCGCTGCGGAATCATCCTGGCGGCCGGGGAGTTGCCCACCCGGACCGTGACGGCGAGCGCGCAGAGCTTCGGTGCGGCGCGGTTCGTCGTGGTCGGGAAGGCCGGCACCGCCGGGAACGTCGTGACCGCGAGCGCCACCGGGACGTCCGCCGCCGTGGAGCGGATCGTTTCCGAGGCGGTCGGCTGATCAGATGTCGGTCGAGAAGCGGCCTCGATCATCGCGTTGCGGCCCACCGTGGTGCCGCCGCGGACGGCCCCGCCGGGTGTGACGTCGGCGCCAAGGGGTGAGACGCTCGCAGCCGTGATGCTGAGCGCGACCGTCATCGCCCTCACCGGCCTGGTCACCTCAGTGATTAAGCTCGTCCCGTTTGATACGAGCCAGCAACCCACCGAACGACTCAACGGAAAGCACCAGATTCCCCACGCCAGGGTTCTTGGAATCCCTGACACCCACAGCACCCGTAAGCCGGGCGGCCTCAACACAACTCGAGTTGTCGGTCATGCCGCTGTAGCTCGACTTTCGCCAGTCGACCTGGGGGGCCATCTCATGTACTCCATCATGCGTTCGATCAGTCGGCGCGAGGGGACCTCGGGGAGCGCCTGCGCGGCGATGAGCTCGAAGCCTTTCCCGAACGTCCGCACCTCAGCGATATCGAGCACCAGTCTGCCACTGCCCAACGCCTCGACATATGCGACATCGCCGTGTTCGACGGTAAGCACCTCAAAGGCGCCCATGAGCCCAAAATACGCGCCCACCGACCGAGGGACGACGCGGACGATGACGTTGGGCATCTCGGTGATCTCTCGAAGCCTCGCCAACTGCTCGGCCATGACGCGGCGTCCACCGATCGGCCGATCGAGAACGGCCTGGTCCAACAGCACCCAGAGTTCGGGCGGGTCTGGACGGAAGAGTGCCTCCTGACGGGCCAACCTCAACGCCACCTGCTTTTCAACCTGCTTAGACCTTGCGGCAGTGAACAGCGCTCGCGTGTACGCCTCGGTCTGCATCAGCCCAGGGACGATGGCGAGACCGAAGATCCGCAATTCCGACGCGTGCGCCTCGTACCGCTGGTGCCGGCGGTGGCCGTTGAGGTCGTAGGCGCGACGGGCGTAGGCCAGCAAGCGCTGGAAATGGCCACCGGTGTCCCAGTGGTCGCAGAATCCGTATCCATAGAGCGAGGTGACGATCAGGATGGGGCACTGCAATGCTCATCAGGAGTTTCGGCGGGATCTGTTGCCCATTCCGTCCTCGGTGCCGCTGGGGCGGGACCTCGCCGAGGTCCACCTGAACAAATGGGGACTGGCCGCCTTGGCGGACGACACAACGCTCATCGTCAGCGAGTTGCTCACGAATGCCCTGGCTGCCGGCCAAGGCATGATCACACTCACTCTGACCCTGAGCGGCGGCGTCCTCACTATCGAGGTCGCGGACATCGGCTCCGGTCGCCCCCGCCGCAGGAGGGCTCGGAAGGACGACGTCAACGGCCGCGGCCTGCAGATCGTCGAGTACCTCGCCGAGAGTTGGGGCCATCGTTCCACCCTGAACGGAGGCAAGGTCGTGTGGGCGCGTTGCCTCATCTCGTGAACCGAGGACCGGAAAGGCTCCTCGCGGTACGCGGCTACTCGGCTGAGAAGCGGATCGCAGTCGGCGGGAGTTCTGTGTTCGGCCAGACGCGGGCGCCGTTGAGCAGCTGGTTTCCGGAGCGCACGGTCACGCCGTCGCCTATGACGCAGTCTTCCAGGACGGCTCCGGAGCAGATGCGGGCACCGCGGCCGACCACGGAGCGTACGACACGGGCGTCCTGTTCGATCACCGCGTCATCGAACAGGACGCTCGACTCGACGGTGGCCTCGGCGCCGATCCGCGCTCCGGCGCCGACCGAGGTGCCGCCGTCGACCCGGGCCGTGGAGGCGACAGAAGCGTTCTCCAAGAGAAGGACGCCGCTCCCGTCCACCTCGACGACAGGGGACGGCAGGGTGCCGAGGACCAGGTCGTTGACGCCCCGGACGAACGCGGCCGGGGTCCCGACGTCCAGCCAGTACGCGGCCTCGACGTAACCGCAGACCGGTTCGCCCGCCGCGAGCAGTTGGGGAAAGGTCTCGTACTCCGCCGAGACGACCCGCCCGGCGGGGATGCTGCCGATCACGGAGCGGCGGAAGACATAGCAGCCTGCATTGACCTGGTTCGTCGGAGGGTTCGGTGACTTCTCCACGAAATCCATTACCCGCCCGTCCGGCGACGTGGGCACCGAGCCGTAGCGGCGGGCGTCGTCCACGAGCGTCAGATGGAGGGTGACCGCCGCCTCGCCCTTCTCGTGCGCGGCGACCTGAGCGGGGATGTCATGCCCGGACAGGATGTCGCCGTTCAGGACCAGGACGGGACTGTCGGCGTCGCATTCCAGGGCGGTGGAAGCGTTGCGAATCGCGCCTGCGGTGCCGAGCGGCTCGTCCTCGGTCACGTAGACGATGTCCAGGCCGAGCCGCCCGCCGTCGCCGAAGGCCTCGCTGAACATCTCCGCCCGGTACGACGTCGCGAACACGATGCGAGTCACGCCCGCGTCGCGCGCACGCACCAGCTGGTGCTCCAGCAGGGGCACCCCGGCGGTGGGGAGCAGGGGCTTCGGCGTGGAGATCGTCAGGGGGCGCAGGCGGGTGCCCTGACCGCCCACCAGGAGGATCGCTTCCACTCGGTTCCTTTCGCCGGGTTGGAAGCGAGCCTAGTGGGTGCGGGCCTTCGCGTACTGCTCCACGGCCCGCTGGTAGGAGGCCATGTGCGCCTCCGCGGACGCCGACCAGGAGAACCGCTCGGAGCGGGCGTGGGCGGCCTCGGCCAGCTCGGCGCGGCGCGCCGGGTCGTCGATCAGGGCGGCGAGGGCGGAGCCGATGCCGTCCGGGTCGAGTTCGGTGTAGGCGACCGCGTCGCCGCCGACCTCGGGGAGCGGCCCGCGGTGGGTGGTGAGGACGGGCGCGCCGCAGGACATGGCCTCCAGGACGGGCAGCCCGAAGCCCTCGCCGCGGCTCGGGAGCGCGACGACCAGGGCGCCGCCGAAGAACCCGGGCAGGGCCGGCCAGGGCAGGTAGCCGGGGCGCAGGACGCGCAGCTCCAGGGGGACGGTGGCGAGGGCCGCGTCGACCTCGTCGTCCCAGCCGCCGCTGCCCGCGAGCACGAGCGCCGGGGCGTCCTCGCGCCCGGCGCAGGCCTTCACCCAGCCGCGGATCAGGTTCGGGACGTTCTTGCGCGGCTCCAGCGCGCCCAGGTAGGCGACGTAGGGGCGGCCGTGCAGGCCGAGGCGGTCGGAGACGTGCTTGACCTCCGCCTCGGACGGGCGGTGGAAGACCTCGTGGTCGACGCCGTGGTAGGCGACGTCGATGTGGGACGGGTCGGCGCCGAGCAGGCTGACCAGTTCGTCGCGCGTCGCGCGGGACGGGGCGATCAGCCGCGTCGCGCGGCGGGCGGCGGTGCGGGTCGCCGACTTGATGTAGGAGGTGCGCACCGGGTCGTGCAGTTCGGGCTCGGCGAACAGCGTCACGTCGTGGATCGTCACCACGGTCGGCAGCCCCGCGCTCACCGGCATCGTGTAGGTGGGCAGGTGGATGACCTCCGCGCCGACGCGCGCGGCCACGTGCGGCAGGCCGGACTGCTCCCAGGCCAGCCGGGTGGCGCGGTGCGAGAGCGTCGCGGGGCCCGCGACCACCTGCGCGCCGGGCACGAGGCCCTCGTAGCGCTTGGCGTCCGCGCGCTGGCAGGCTACGGCGAGGTCGGCGCCCTGCCGGTGCAGGGCGCACAGCAGCCCGTCCACATACCGGCCGAGCCCGCCGCGGTCGGCAGGCACGGCGGTGGCGTCGAGCAGAATCCGAGGCGCCACGGTCCACTCCCCCATCCAGCGCGGTGGCGTAGATCACTCTTTACTCTTCGAGCGTACGCCCGGAGGGCGCGCACTCGCCGGATCTCGTTCCACGCGATTCATCGTGAGGGGCCCTCCCCACACGATCACCTCTTACGCGCCCCGGCCTTTGCCCATTTCTATCTTTTTCGGGCCCGGACCAGAACGATGCTGCCGCGCTCGTTCGGGGCCGTCCGGTCGGCGAGGGCGACGAGGGGGGTGAGCGGGGCGGCCGCGTTGAAGCCGACCTTGCCCCCGTAGGTGGAAAGCGACAGGTAGAGGCGCTCGGTGGCGGCGGTGCGGAACTGGTAGCTGTACCGGACGAGGTCGAGGCCGCGCTCGTCCATCAGCTTGCTCAGGCTGTCGTGGGTGTAGGTGTGCTGGACGTGGTACTTGGCCTTGTGCGCGTCGCGCAGTTTCGGCCAGGCGTCGGCGCGGCTCAGCACGTCGGCGGACATGAAGATCTCACCGCCCGGCTTGAGGACCCGCGCCATCTCGTCCAGCGACCTGCCGCCGTCGTCGAAGTGCTCGATCGCGCAGACCGACAGGACCGCGTCGAACGAGCCGTCCGCGAACGGGAGCCGCAGCGCGTCGCACTCGACCAGCGCGGGGGCGTGCGCGAGCGTCCGCCCGTAGACCATCTTGCCGCGGGCCAGGTCGATCGAGACGGCGTCGGCGCCGCGCCGGCGCGCGCGGCCGGCCCAGTAGCCGTCACCGCCCGCGACGTCGAGGACCCGCTTGCCGCGCAGGTCGCGCCCCATCCAGTCGAGCAGCGTCCCCGCCTCGCGGTACCGGCACACGTGCACCTGGTGCCCCATGAAGGCGACCACATCCGAAATCTTCATCGCCCCCCAACTCTAGGCCGATCGGACGGCCGCGAGGTCACGTTCGCCTACGCTGGGCGCGTGAAGATGAAGGTCGTCGCCGTCCGGGGCCTGCGCGTGCTCCTGGTCCTGCTCGCGCTCGCGTTCTGCGGCTACAGCGTGGCGTCCCAGTGGGACGCGACGGTGGACGCGTTCCAGCAGATGTCGTGGGCCGCGCTCGCCGGGGCGCTCGCCGCGGGGCTGGCGGGGCTCTTCGTCTGGATGCTCGGCTGGCGGGAGTTCCTCGCCGGGCTCGGTTCGCCGCTGCCGGTGCGGGCCATCTTCCGGATCTCGGGGATCAGCCAGCTCGGCAAGTACGTCCCGGGCAAGGTGTGGGCGCTGGTCACCCAGATCGAGATGACGCGCGAGCACAAGGTGCCGCCCGAGCGCAGCTTCGGCTCGACGCTGCTGGCGGTCGCGACGTCCACCTCGTGCGGGCTCGCGGTCGCGGCGGTGACGCTGCCGCTGACGTCCGCGGCGGCGCGCCGGGAGTACTGGTGGCTGTTCCTGCTGGCGCCCGTCCTGCTGGTGATGCTCCACCCGAAGATCGTGAGCTGGGCGCTGGGCGTGCTGCTCAGGCTCGTGCGGCGGCCGCCGCTGGAGCACCCGGTCAGCCTGGGCGCGACGCTCAGGGCCGTCGGGTGGACGGTCCTCGGCTGGGCCCTGTTCGGCGTGCACACCTGGCTGCTGTGCGCGGCCGTGGGCGGCGACGGCAAGGGGCTGCCGTTCCTGGCGACCGGGGCGTACGCGCTGGCGTTCGTCGCCGGCTTCCTCGTCTTCATCGCGCCGGGCGGCATCGGGGCCCGGGAGGCGGCGCTGACGGTCGTGCTGACGCCGGTGCTCCCGGCGGGCGCCCCGGTCGTGGTCGCGATCGCGTCCCGGGTGCTGCTGACCGCCGCCGACCTCCTGAACGCGGGCGTCGCGCTCCTGCTCGGCAGGACGGCCCCGGCCGCCGGGAATGAACCGCGGCCGGAGGAACTTGTGACCGGTACGCAGCCCACGACGGGCGCGCAGCCTACGAAGGAGGGACCGTGACGGCCCCGATCACCGTGACCGACGCGACGTTCGCGGACGAGGTCCTGAGCAGCGACACTCCCGTACTGGTCGACTTCTGGGCCGACTGGTGCGGGCCGTGCCGGATGATCGCTCCGATCCTGGAGCAGATCGCGCAGGAGCAGGACGGCAAGATCAAGATCGCGAAGATGGACTACGACGCGAACCCGCAGACGCCGGGCAAGTACGGCGTCATGGGCCTGCCGACCCTGCTGCTCCTCAAGAACGGCGAGGTCGTGGAGCAGATCGTCGGCGCCAAGCCGAAGCGCGCCCTGATGAAGGTCATCGAACCGCACCTTTGACTTCCTCCCCTCCAGGGTGGGAGGGGGGTCCTACGGCTCGCGCCGTAGGGGTTTCTGCTTCGCAGCCGACTGCGGAAGGGGAGGGCCCCTGCCGTCTGACATCAGCTCCACAGACATCGCCGGGGTCTCCCCTGGCTGCGGCTCGACCAGCCGCAAGGATGTTCTTGGCCGCATTAATGTCCCGGTCGTGCCGGGTGCGGCAGCCCGGACACGTCCAGCGCCGGGTCGACGGGCTCAGCTCGGCGAGCAGATGCCCGCAGGCCGAGCAGGTCTTGGACGAGGGGTACCACCGGTCGATCACCACCAGGGTCCGTCCGGCCCGTTCGGCCTTGTACTCCAATTGGCGGCGGAACTCACCCCACCCGCAATCGGAGATCGCCTTGGCGAGCTTGCGGTTCCTCACCATGTTGGCGACGGCGAGGTCCTCGATCACGATGACGTCCGCCCTGCCGACTAGGGCGGTGCTGGTGCGGTGCAGGAAGTCGGTGCGGGCGTCGCGGACCTTGCGGCAGGCCCTGGCGATCTTGATCTTGGCCTTGCGCCGGTTGCTGCTGCCGGGCCGCTTGCGGGCCATGCGCCGCTGGTACCGGGCCAGGTTGCGCTGCTTGTTCTCCAAGTGGCGGGGGTTGGCGATGCGCTCCCCGTCCGAGGTCACCGCGAAGTTGTTGAAGAGGGCGGCCTGGTCGGGGTCAGGGTAGGCCCGGCACTTGTATGCCGTCCGCATGACCACAACATTACTAGTGGATGGGACGGCTGTAAGGGTTTTCGGTTACAGCGGGGACCGCCCTGGATGCGCCGGGCCGCCCGGCCTCACCGTGCCCCTCACCCTGGCCGCCTGATACCCCGACCGGCAGACCCCGCACCGATCATCACCTGCGCGGGCCCGCCGCCGCCTGCCCGGTAGCGGTGGTCAGTTCCCGGTCAGGGCGTCGAGGTAGGCGGCCCACAGCGGGCCGTGGTCGACCGGGCGCACGCCGGAGCGGAGACGCTCCGGCTCGCCTGGCTCGTAGAAGCGGCGCAGGGCTGAGGCGAGGGACGCAACGTCGTCCGGTCGGCAGATCAGGCCGTCGACGCCGTCGCGGATTTGGGACGTGAAGCCCCCCACATCGGTTGCGATCACCGGTAGCCCCTGCTCGTGGGCCATCCAGACGTTCTGTGACGCGGTCGCCGTCCGGTACGGCAGGACGAGCGCGTCGGCGGCGGCGAAGAGTCCCGGAACATCGGCGGCGGGCACGTAGCCGGGCCGCAGTTCCACCCGTGAGGTCAGGTCCAGCGAGCGGATCAGCTCGCGGGTCTCGTCGAGGCCGCCCCAGAACTCCCCCGCGACGGTCAGCGCGACGTCGTCCGGGCCTTCGGCGAGGGCCCGGAGCAGGACGTCCAGGCCCTTGTACGGGCGGACGATCCCGAAGAACAGCAGCCGCCGGCGGACCTTCCCGTCACCGGGCGCGGCGGCGGTGGCCGTCGGCAGGTGCGCGGCCATCTCCGCGACCCGCACGGGCCGCCCCGTGAGCGTGCGCGCCAGCTCCGCCTGGGCCTCGGTGTGGACGAGCACCCCGTCGACCTTCCGCAGCAGGCGCCGCATCAGCGGCTCGTCGTACGGCTTGCGCTCGTGCGGCAGGACGTTGTGGCACAGCGCCACCACCGGGGTCCGGCCGCGGAGGCCGGCGAGGATCCCGAGGTAGGACGGCACCTGGACGGTGCTCAGCACCACCAGGACGACCAGGTCGCTCGACCGCAGCGCGCGGCCGGTGCGCCACCAGCCGTCGGGGCGGCGCCAGTCGAGCCGGCGCCGGGTCCCGGGGAACGGCTCCCCCTCCGGCTCGGAGATCGTCTGCTGCCCCGGGTACAGGAACGAGGGGTACTGGGCCCGCCACGACTCGATGACGACGTCGTGGCCCGCCGCCGCCAGCCGGTGCGCCAGCTCGGTGGTGTGCCGGGCGCCGCCGCCCTTGTAGGGGAACGCGGGCCCGACGATCGCGACGCGCATGCCGCTAGACGTCGCCGCGGGAACGGACGATCAGGTCGGCCAGCAGCGCCAGCGACGCGATGATCAGCCCCGTCACGAAGATCATGATGGTGTTGTTGGCGAAGTAGCCGAAGTGCACCACCATGTCGAACACGCCCTTGAGCAGCCCGATCACGATCAGCCACAGCGCGGGCGGCATCAGCACCTTGAGCGGGTTGAAGTACATGACCATCCGCAGCACCTGCAGGATGTAGCGGTAGGCGTCCTTGGTGAAGTGGAACTTCGACTTCCCGGCCCGCTTGGCGTAGTCGATCGGCATGTACCGGACCGGGTGCTGGTTCGACAGGAACGCGATCGTGATCGTCGTGACGCAGGAGAACCCGGGCGGCAGCAGCCGCAGGTACGGCAGCGACACCTCGCGGCGGAACGCGCGCAGCCCCGAGTTCAGGTCGGGGATCCTGGTGTTGGTGAGCCGCTCGGCGATCTTGCGGATGAACCACTTGGCGGGCACCCGCAGTGCCTTGTGCGTCCCCTCCTCGGTCGTGCGCGCCCCGACGACCTGGTCGACCGCCGGGTCGGTGTCGAGGACCTCGACCAGCTCCGGGATCCGCTCGTTGGGGTAGGACATGTCGGCGTCCGTCCACACGACGATGTCGCCGCGGGCCTGCTGCGAGCCGATGCGCCGGACGGTGCCCGACCCGCTGTTGTGCTGGAACGCCATGATGCGCATGTTCGGGAAGCGGGGCGCCGCCTCCTCCAGCCGGGCGAGCGTCGCGTCCGTCGAGCAGTCGTCGACGGCCAGCAGCTCGTAGGTCTTGCCGCTGGCGTCCATCGCCTTGCAGATGCGCTCGACCTCGTCGATCACGTGGTCCTGCTCGTTGTAGCACGGCAGGACGATCGTGACGTGCACGGCGTCGGACGCGTCGACCGCGGCGGGCGCGGGACCGGGCGCGGGGACGGGATCGGGCGCGGGCGCGGGTTCGGACGCGGGCTCCACATCGGCGGGCGGCTGGGGCGTCGGCTCGACAGACTGGGTGCTCACGCAGCGCGAGGATACTCGCCCCCGCGCGCATCGGCGGCCACTACGGCCGCGCGGGCTCGGCCGTCCACACGTCCATGGTCAGCCCCCAGGTCCCGCCGGGCGGGCCGGTGAGGGTGCGCCCGTCCTGCCGCGTCACCACGTGCAGCACCCGCCGCGGCGTCCCGTAGGGGGCGACCTGGTCGGGCCTCGAAGCCATGATCACCGGGCGCCGCCCGGCCCGGTACACCCCGGCGACGACGCCCTGCACGTCGTCGCGCGACGCGGCGCCGGTCGTGCGGGCGGCGGGCAGCCCGCACATCCCGCGGACGACCTGGAGGAACCGGTCGGCGGTGGCCTGCTCGACCACCACGACCGAGGCGCCCGGCCGCAGGGAGCGGCACATCCCGTCCACCGCGGCGACCTCGCCCTGCTCGGTGCGCGTGACCAGGTAGCCGCCGGACGTCAGCACGACGGGCACGAGCATCAGCGCGACGCCGGCGACCGCGCACGCCCGCGCCGCCTTCGGCCCGTACCCGAGCCGCCGGACGCGCCGGACGGCCCAGGCCGAGGCGAACACCGTGAACAGCAGCACGCCGGGGATGACGAGGCCGATCAGCCGGCGGGACGCCCACGGGTGGTCGGGGGTGATGCCGGGCCGCACCAGCACCTGCGCGGTCGTCCACACGACCATCGCGAAGGGCAGCAGCCATTCCGGCGACTGCCCGCGCAGCAGCCGCCGCACCAGCAGCGCCGCGCCCACCGCGGCGAACAGCAGCGCGGGGACGCCGATGTACCAGACGACCCAGTACAGGGACAGCTCGGAGTACTGCCGGGTGCCGTCCACCGGAAGGTGCTGGATCTTCTGGACCATCTCGATGAACCGGACGTTCAGCTCGTCGTCCCGGGTCGCGGGCGGGCGGCGGACGGTCTGCACCAGCGGCCGGACCGCGAAGCCCACCAGCACCAGCACGGTGAGGACGGCGGCGGCGCCGGGCGCCCGGCCGCGCGCGACCGCCGCGCCAGCGCGGCGCAGCCGGGTCCCCGTCCGGTCCCACCGCAGCGCGGCCGCCATGAGGACGGTCAGGACGAGCACCGCCGCGGCGATGGCCGCCAGCGGGACGAGCGACGACCGCAGGTAGGACAGGTAGGGCCGGGACATCGTGAAGCCCTCGACGACTCCGGCGCCCGCGCCGAGCAGCAGGCCCCCGGCCGTCCAGTACCCCGCCGTCCGCCGGCGCGCGATGAGCAGGCCCGCGAACGCCACCACCGGCAGGACGTCCCGCAGTCCGTCGATGCGGACGAGCACGATCAGGCCGAGCGCCGCCCCGGCGAGGAAGGCCTTGAGGCCGGCGGCCCGCCCGTCCCGGCCGTCGCCGGAATCCTCGCGGGAGTCGTACATCAGCGACAGGCCGCCCAGCAGCAGGATGATGGCGGGCAGCTCGCTGAACGTGTTGCGGGAGACGTAGAGCATCGGCAGCGTCAGCGCGAGCAGCAGCGCCCCGGCGGGCGCCCAGCGGGGGCCGACGAGGCGCGCGACCAGCCCGGCGAACGACAGCACGCAGCACGCGCCGAGCAGCGGCGCCATGAGCAGCATCCCGTGGGCGCCGCCGATCCATCCGGCGGGCGCCAGCACCAGCGGCCATCCCGCCATGAACTGCGGGACGACGGCCCCGCCGTCCTGGTAGAAGGCGGGGCTGTCGAAGCGCAGGACGCCGTGCGCGCCCCCGAACGCCCCCTCCATCAGCGGGATCGGCAGCGACCCGTGCTCGGCCAGCCAGGTCGCGAACTGGACGTAGGACGCCGGGTCGCGGCGGACGACGATCTGCTCCGAGCACATGACGATCTGGAGCACCAGGAACGCGGCGGTGACGGCGAAGACCGACCACACCGGCCAGCGCTGCCCCGGGTGCGGGCCCTCCGAGCGTCCGCCCGGAACGTTCCCGGGGCGGGACCGCAGGCCGAGCCACAGCACCAGCGCCGCGACGGGCAGGAACAGCGCGACCGCCGGGGCCGGGCGGAAGACGCCCGCCATCAGCAGCGGCAGCGACACCGCCAGCCACGCGACGACGACCAGCGCCGGGGCCGCGGTGGCCCGGGCGAGCAGCCGACCAGCGTCCATGGTTCCGCCCCGTGCTCCGGCGCCGCGGTGCCCGCCGTCGCCTTCCTCGGCGCCGGCCGGCTCGCCTCCACGGCGTGCGCCCGCCACTGTTGCGTCCTTCACCCGTGCGGAGCGTAGCGGCACCGGGGCGGTGGCGGCGCCACGACGATCATGCGGGCATACGCTCGGAGCATGAGCGCACAAGCCGGGGACGCGGGCACGCCCGCGGAGCTGCTGCGGCGGCGGGTCGCCGGCGACCCGTCCCGACCGCTGGTCACCTTCTACGACGACGCGAGCGGCGAACGCGTCGAGCTGTCCGCGCGGACGTTCGACAACTGGGTGGCGAAGACGGCCAACTTCCTGGTGGACGGCCTCGCCGCCGAGCCGGGCACCCGGGTCGTCCTGGTCCTGCCGCCGCACTGGCAGACCGCGGTGTGGCTGATGGCCTGCTGGTCGGCCGGGCTCGTCGCCGAACCGGTCGACCCCGAGGCGTTCGGGCGGGGCGGCGCCGAACCGGCCGGGGCCTCCGGTCCGTACATCCTGGCGGCGGCGCAGGAGGTGCTGGACGACGTGCTCGCGGACGAGGTGCTCGCAGGAGGGGCCGAAGAGGTCGTCGGCCTCTCGCTGCACGCGCTCGGCGGCCCGCTCGCCGACTGCCCGCCCGGCGTGACCGACTACGCGGCGGAGGTGCGCACGTACGGTGACCGGTTCACCGCCCCCGGTGTGGCCCCGGAGGCGCCCGCGCTGAGTGTGACAAAGACCACATTCAGCGGAGCGGACCTGGTGGGCGCGGCGCGCGGGGCCGTTGAGAAATGGGAGCTGGACGCCCGCGACCGGCTCCTGGTTGACATGTCCTTCGCCACACTCGACGGGGTACTGACCGGTCTTCTCGCACCACTAGCCTCGGGTGCTTCCGTCATAATCCAACGAAACTTTGACAAAGCCGCCCTAGATCGTCGCCTGACCCTGGAGCATGTGACGGTGGTGGCCGGTACGTCCGGACCGAATGCGGAATCCGGCTCCCCGTACCGCCTCCCCTGACCTACGCTTCCCTTTGCCCTCGTCCCGTCCGTTCGAACCATGAGCCCACGGGCCGCCCCCAGCCGGGGAACGGCCCCCGGACCCCCGGAACCGCCCATACCCCCGGACCTCGGAGCCGATGAACAGCAACCCGATGTACATGGAGTACGTCGACGACGCCGACCCGCAGCCGGCGCCGCGACGCGGCTGGCGCATCCTCGGCTGGGTGTGCATCGGACTGTCGGCGGTCATGGTGGTCGGTTCGCTCACCGCGTACGGCCTGTACCGCCAGGCGTTCGGGAACATCTCGCACGAGGACGTCAACGCCCAGCTCGGCCCCAACCGGCCGAAGAAGCTGAACAGCGCGATGAACATCCTGATGCTCGGGTCCGACACCCGCGAGGGCGCGAACGCCAAGTACGGCCGCTCGCTGAAGAACGAGGTGCCGCGCTCGGACACGATGATCCTGCTGCACCTGTCCCCCGGCGGCGGCCAGGCGATGGGCATCAGCTTCCCCCGCGACCTGATGGTCCGGATGCCCTCCTGCAAGAGCCGCAAGGGCGGGGTGATCCCGGCCCAGACCCGCGCGCAGATCAACTCGGCGTTCAGCAACGGCGGCGCGGCCTGCGTCATCAAGACGATCGAGAGCATCTCCAACATCCGCATCGACCACTTCATGCAGGTCGACTTCAACGGGTTCAAGTCCATCACCAACGCCGTCGGCGGCGTGCCGGTGTGCCTGCCGAAGGACGTCAACGACCCCAAGTCCAAGCTCAGGCTGAGCAGGGGCAAGCACGTGATCAAGGGTGAGACGGCGCTGGCGTACGTGCGCGTCCGGCACGGCCTCGGCGACGGCTCCGACACCGACCGCATCAAGCGCCAGCAGAAGTTCATGGGCGCGCTCGCCAGCAAGGCGATGAGCGCGGGCGTGCTCAGCAACCCCCGGCGCATGCTCCAGCTGATGAACGCCGTGACCAAGTCGCTCACCACCGACAAGGAGCTGACGCCGCAGGTCATGATGGACATCGGCCAGGAGATGCAGGGCATGACCTCCGGCAAGCTGCGCTTCGTGACCGTCCCCTCCGGGCCCGACCCGCTCGACCCGAACCGGGTGGCGCTCACCCCGAACGCCCAGCCGTTCTTCGCCGCCGTCCGCAACGACAAGACCGTACCGAAGGAGCCCAAGCCGGGCGCCACGAAGATCCCGCCGAGCCAGGTGCGCGTGCGGGTCTACAACGGCAGCGGCATCGACGGGCAGGCCGGGCGCGTCGCCACCGACCTGGAGTCGCAGGGCTTCCAGGTCACGGTCGGCGGGAACGCCCCCTCCCCCACCGCCGTCACCAAGGTGATGTACGGTTCCGGTGCCGACCAGCAGGCCCAGACCCTGACCGCGCTGATCCCGAGCAACCCGCAGGCCGCGGCGCGCACCACGGGCGGCACGCCGGGCGTCGTCGACCTGGTCGTCGGACGCGACTGGACGAAACTCAAGAGCGCCGGCAGCGGCATCCCGAAGCAGCAGGGTGAGATCCGCGCCAGCGACGACATCTGCAAGGAGACCTGACCGGGCAGCCGTATGACCTACACCACCAGGCCCTCGGGGGCCGACGCGGCACAGCGAGACGAACGGCCGTCGTCCACGGACCCGGCGGCGCCCCCCGCGGCGGGGGCGCCCGGATCCGCGGGCACCGCCTCCTCCGGCGGGGCGGCGCCGCAGGGCCCCGCGCGCAAGGTGCGCGACCCGTTCTTCGACAACGCGAAGTACTTCGCGATCCTGCTGGTGGTGGCGGGACACTCCCTGGCCAACCTGCTGAACGTCCCGATGGCCAAGGGGCTCTACCTGTTCGTCTACATGTTCCACATGCCGCTGTTCATCGTGATCACCGGCTACTTCTCCCGGAACTGGACGTTCGCCGGCGGCAAGGCGCGCAAGCTCATCACCAACGTCGGGGTGCCGTACGTGGTGTTCGAGTTCGCCTACTCGCTGTACGACTGGCTCGCGGGCCGCAACCACCTCGAGATCAGCCTGCTGAACCCGTACTACCTGACGTGGTTCCTGTGCGCGCTGTTCATGTGGCGGCTCTCCACGCCGGTCTGGCAGCAGATCCGCTGGCCGCTCGCCGTGGCGACGGTGTTCGCGCTGCTGTCGTACATGAGCGACCTCGGCGGGACGTTCGACATCCACCGGGTGATCGGGCTGCTGCCCTTCTACGTGCTCGGCCTCACGCTGAAGCCGGCGCACTTCGAGCTGCTGAAGCGGCCGGCCGCGCGGCCGATCGGCGCGGCGGTGCTCGCCGCCGGCCTCGCCGGCTCCTACCTCGTCATGAACCACATGTCGCGGGACTGGATCTACTGGAAGCACCCGCACTTCGCGCTCGGCGTCGGCAACTTCGCCGGCACCCTGATGCGGCTCGCGATGTTCGCCGCCGCGGTCGTGCTCGTCGCCGCGTTCCTCAGCCTCGTCCCGCGCCGTGAGCACTGGTACACCAAGCTCGGCGCCTACACGCTCTACGCCTACCTGCTGCACGGGTTCGTCACCCGGCTGCTCAACTTCACCGGCTGGTGGGGCGCCGACTGGATGCACACCCCGCTCGGGGTCGTCATCGTGGTCGCCGGCGCCCTGGTGGTCGGAACGTTCCTGTGCTCCGCCCCCGTCGTCCGGACGATGAGCTGGGCGCTGGAACCGAAGATGACGTGGGTCTTCACCCCCCTGAGAAGGCCCGCGCGCTCCCGCTGAACACCCGGCCCGCTCCCCCCTGAGGCCCGAACCCCCCGGAGATATGACCGACGTCCTCCCCACGCCGCCTCCCGCCACGGGCAGTACGCCTCCCGCCACGGGCAGTGCGCTAGCCGCACCCACCGCACCTCCCATACCCGCCGCGCCCCCCATGCCCACCGCTCCCATGCCCGTCGCTCCCCTGCCCGCCGCGCCTCCCGTCCCCGGCCCGCGCCCCGCGCCCGACGCGCCGCTCACGGCCGGTGCACCCGGTCCGGACGCCGGGAGCGCGCCGACCGCGGCCGCCCCGGACGCGGCGGCGCCGAAGCCCGCTCCGCGCGCTCGGGACGCGTACTTCGACAACGCCAAGTTCTTCACGGCCGTCCTGGTCGTGGTCGGCCACTTCTGGTCCCAGTTCGGCGACAGCCGCGCGGCGCACGCCGCGTATGTCGTCCTGTACGCCTTCCACATGCCGGTCTTCGTCTTTGTATCCGGCTATTTCTCACGCGGATTCATGCGTTCGACGGACAAGTTCCGGAGCGTCCTGCCCACGCTGGTCGTCCCCTATGTGATCTTCATCCTGCTCTACCGGGCGCAATTGGTCCTTCTCAACGGGGTCGAATTCCGGCTGAGCGAGCTGTTCCGGCCGCATTTCCTCATGTGGTTCCTGGTGGCGCTCGTGTTCTGGCGGCTGAGCGCCCCGCTCTGGGGGCACCTGCGCCACCCGGTGGCCGTCTCGGTGGCGTTCTGCCTCGTCGGCGGGAGCTGGGCGTTCACCGCCGACTCCACGCTCAGCCGCACGGCCGGGCTGCTGCCGCTCTTCGTCCTCGGGCTGACCGTCGACCCGGAGCACGTGCGCCGGCTGCGCGCCGGCCGGGCGCGGTGGGCCGGGCTCGCCGTGCTGGCCGCCGCCCTCCCCGTCGCCTACGTCTGGGAGCTCGGCACGGTCGTCCCCAGGATCGACAGCGGTCTCCTCTACTGGAACCAGGGCTACGAGGCCATGGGCTTCGGCACCGCCGAAGGCATGATGTGGCGGCTCGTGGCCCTCGCCTTCGCCGTTCTCCTCGGCGCCGCCTTCCTCGCGTGCGTCCCGCGCGGCCGGTCCTGGTACACCGAGATGGGGACGCGGACGATGTACGTGTACCTGCTGCACGGGCTCGTCATGAAGTCGTTCGACTACACCGGCGTGCTGGACGAGCCGGTCCTGCACAACCCCTTCGGCATCGTCTCGGTCACCGTGGCCGCCGCCGCGCTCGGCGTCGTCCTCGCCACCGCCCCCGTGCGGCGGTGCACCCGGTGGGCGGTCGAGCCCGACGCGCGGCGGCTCCTCCGCCCCGCCCCCGCCAGGACCTGAGGTTCAACGCTGACCTGTGGGTATAGTCCAGAATCACCGAGTAGTTGATTGGCCTTCGCGTGAGCTCTGATCACGACATCTCTTTGAGCGTCATCGTGCCCGTGCACAAAGTGCAGGGGTACATCAGGCAATGCCTTGATTCCATCCTCGACCCGGATCTCCCCAATCTCGAAGTCATCGCCGTCGACGACCGCTCACCGGACGGCTGCGGTGAGATCCTCGACGAGTTCGCCGAGCGCGACCCGCGCGTCAAGGTCCGGCACCTCGGCGAGAACGTCGGGCTCGGCCGCGCGCGCAACATCGGGCTCGACATGGCGACGGGCGACTACGTCTGGTTCTTCGACAGCGACGACTACGCCACCGAGGGCGCCGTCCGGGCGATCTGCGACCGCCTCGCCGAGACCCGCCCCGACGTGCTGGTGTTCGACTACGCCCGGGCCTACTGGAACGGCAAGGTCAAGCGCAGCATCATCAACGACCTGTTCCGCGAGCCGCCCGCGCCGGACGTGTTCACCCTCGCCGAGCGGCAGAGCGTCCTCGAGATGATGATGACGGCGTGGAACAAGGCGATCCGCCGGGAGTTCCTGCTCGACCTCGGGCTGCGCTTCAGCGGCGGCTACTACGAGGACGTCAACGTCACCTACCCGATCCTGATGGCCGCCGAGCGGCTCAGCCTGCTGGACCGGGTCTGCTACATCTACCGGCAGCGCCGCCGCGGCGCGATCACCAAGACCGCGAGCGCGAAGCACTTCGACGCGTTCGCGCAGTACGACCGCATCTTCGAGTTCATGGACGGGATGGGGGCGAAGGCCGACCCGTTCCGCCCGCTGATGTTCGACCGGACGATCTGGCACCTGCTCGTCATCCTGGAGCGGCCCGACCGCGTCCACGGGTCGGAGAAGGCCCGCTTCTTCGCGGAGATGTCGAAGACGTACGGCGAGTACGAGCCGGCCGGGCACGTCCCGCCGGACGACAAGCCGTTCCTGGCCGACAAGCACCGGATGATCAAGGCGGGCGACTTCCGCGGGTACGAGCGGGTCCGGGCCGCCGAGGCCAAGGACAAGGCCGGGAGCCGGGCCGGCAAGGCGGCCAAGATCCGCAAGCGCGGCGTGCTGCTGGGCAAGGAGCTCGCCAAGGAGCGCTACTACCAGATGCAGCGGCGCCTCCCGGTCGAGGAGGACCTCGCCGTCTTCGCCGCGTACTGGTACCGCGGGTACGCCTGCAACCCGGCGGCGATCTACGAGAAGGTCCGGGAGCTGGCCCCGGACATCCGCCCGGTGTGGATCGTCAAGCCCCGCGCGCGCAGGACGATGCCGGAGGGCGTCGACTTCGTCGTCGCCGGCTCCGCCGAGTACTACCGGACGCTGGCCCGCGCCAAGTACTTCGTGAACAACGTGAACTTCCCCGACAACTACGTGAAGCGGCCGGGGCAGGTCCACATGATGACGCAGCACGGCACGCCGCTGAAGAAGATGGGTCTCGACCAGATGGAGTACCCGGTCGGCGCCAACGACATGGACTTCAAGGCCCTCATCGCCCGGTCGGACCGCTGGGACTACCTCGTCTCGTCCAACCCGCTGTCGACCGAGGCGTGGGAGCGCGGGTTCCCCTGCGACTACGAGATGCTGGAGATCGGCTACCCGCGCAACGACCGGCTCGTCCGGGCCGACGGCGACGAGCGCGCCCGGCTGCGCGCCGAGCTCGGCGTCCCGGACGGCGCGACCGCGATCCTGTACGCGCCGACGCACCGCGACTACCAGCGCCGCTACACCCCCATGTTCGACATCGGGCGGGTCGCGGACCAGCTCGGCGACGGGCACGTCCTGCTGCTGCGGGCGCACTACTACTACAAGATCAAGAACATGGCGGCCGACCTCGGCTGGCCGGAGGACCGGGTCATCGACGTGTCCCGGCACCCGTCCGTCGAGGACCTCTCGATCGCCTCGGACGCGCTGCTCACCGACTACTCCTCGGTCATGTTCGACTACGCCAACCTCGACCGGCCGATCGTGGTCTACGCCAACGACTGGGAGACCTACCGGCTCACCCGCGGGGTCAACTTCGACCTGACGGAGACCCCGCCCGGCGTCGTCGCCACCACCGAGGCCGAGCTGGTCGAGGCGTTCACGTCCCGGTCCGCGTGGAGCGACGCGGCGGCGAAGGACCTCGCCGACTTCCGCGCGCGGTTCTGCCCGTGGGACGACGGGCAGGCGGCCGAGCGCGCCGTCCGCCGCATGTTCCTCGGCGAGAAGGTCCCGAACCCGCCGCGGTAGGCCGCGCGGCCGGACGCCGCCGCGGCGGCGTCCGGCGACCGCCCCGTCATGCCCGGTCACCCCCGAAGGAGTGGGTCGCTTGTCCGCCAGCAGGGTCAGTGTCGTCGTGCTCGCGCACGGGGCCGGGGAGTCGCTCGCCGGAACCCTCGCCTCGATCGCCGCCCAGTCGCACACCGACCTGCGGGTGCTGGTGGTGGACGACGGCGCCGGCGCCGCCGCCGGGGCCGTCCTGCCCGACGAGCGGTTCCGCGTCGTCCGGCAGGGCGCGCCAAGCCGGGGCGCGGCGCGCGGCCTCGGCGCCGCCGGGAGCGAGGGCGACTTCCTGCTGTTCGTGGACGGCGGCGACGAGCTGCCGTCGGAGGCCGCCGCGACGCTGGTCGAGGCGCTGGAGTCGTCCGGGTCCGACATCGCGGTAGGCCGCGAGGCCGAACGCCGCGGGACGGACCGGGCGGCCGCGTGGCGCCCCGTCGAGCCGTCCCTCCCGCCGGTCACCGGCACGGACGTGCGCCGCACGCCCGACCTCGTCCGCGAACGCGGCCTCTCCGGGAAGCTGTTCCGGCGGTCGTTCTGGACGTCGCACGGGCTGGAGTTCCCCGACCTCGGCCGGTACGAGGACCTGCTCCCCGCGCTCCAGGCATTGCATGTTGCGACGGGCGTCGACGTGCTGCCCGACGTCGTCCTGCGCCGCCGGGGCGAGCGGTTCCCGGCGACGACGGAGGCACAGGAGATCGCGGACGGGTTCGCCGCCGTCGCCCTCGCCGCCGCCTGGCTCGGCGAGCACGGCCACGCCCGGTCGCGGCGGCGGCTCCAGGCGCTCGCGGCGGCCGAGGAGCTGCGGGTGTTCCTGGACGCGCTGCCGGACCTGCCCGCCGACGAGCGCGAGCAGGTCGTCGCGCAGGCCGCCGGCTACATGGCCGGGCTGCCCGCGAAGCTGCTCGCCGACGTGCCCGCGCTGACCCGGCTGAAGTGGCATCTCGCCGCCGCGGGCCACACCACCGAGCTGGTGAAGGTCGTCCGCTACGAGCGGGGCAAGGCCTCCCCGGCGATCGTCCGCGACCCGCTGCGCCGGTACGTCGTCTACCCGTACTGGAAGGACCCCAAGGTCGCCGTCCCGCGCGAGGTCTACCGGGCCCGCGACGAGCTGCGGATGCGGGGCCGGGTCCACGCGGTCGGCTGGGACGGCGACCGGCTCACCGTCACCGGCGAGGCCTACATCAACTCGGTCGGCATGCGGCGCCGCTGGACGTCGGTGAAGGCGATGACGCTGCGGACGGCCGGACGGGCGCTCCTCGCGCGGGCCCGGCAGACGCCGGCGCCGGGCAAGCGGTCCGGCTGGTCCGGCTTCGCGTTCGACTTCGACGTCGGACGGCTCCGCCATCACGGGAGGTGGGTCGAGGGCGTCTGGACCGTCGAGGCGTCGGTGCTGGCCGCCGGCGTGTTCCGGCGGGGGCCGCTGCGCGGCGGCAGGTCCGGCACCGGGGCCCAGCCGCCGTACCGCTACGTCGCGGACGGCGTGCGCGTCGTCCCGCGGATCGACGACGACCGCCTCGTCATCGAGGTCGAGCGGGTCCGGGCGGCGGCCGTCGCGCTGCGCTGGGACGGCGGCGAGCTGGTGATCGAGGTGGAGGCGGACGAGCCGCCGGGCGAGCTGGAGCTGGCGCTCGGCGACGAGAGCATCGCCGTCCCGGTCACCGCGAGCGGCGGCCGGTACGCCGCCCGCGTCGACCCGGAGTCCCTCGAAGGGGCCCCGCCGCCCCCGGAGGAGATCGACGACACCCGCGACTGGGCGGTCCGCGCCGCGGGCCGGCCGCTGGTGCTCGCCGAAGGGGTCGCGGACGTCCAGCGCGCGTTCGGCCCGCTGGAGGTCGCCGCGGGGCGCGGACCCGGCGGCTACCTGCGCGTCCGGCGCACCACGGCGCGGCTCACCGTCGACGGCTGCGCCTGGCGCCCGGACGGGACCCTGGTCCTGACCGCGACGCACCCCGCGCTCACGGACGGCCCTCACGCGGAGGGCCGTCACGGGAGCGGGCAGGTCGTGCTGCGCGGCCGATGGCACCGCAAGGAGCACGCGTTCGACCTCGTCGCCGACCCGGCCTCCGGCGCGCTGCGCGCGGAGGTCCCGGTCGCGGCCGTGCCCGGCGTCGCGGGCGTCCTGCCGCTGCGCCCCGGACGCTGGGACGTGCTGTTCCGGCCCCCGGGCGGGCGCGCGCTGACCGTCCGGCTGTCGCCGGAGGCGCAGCGGGACCTGCCCGAGCCGCTGGAGGTCGCGCGGCGCGGCTACGCGCTGGAGGCGCGCGACGGGCTGCTCGCCCTGGCCGTGACGGGCGACGTGTCGCCGGAGGAGAAGAGCGCCGGCACCAGGCACCGGGAGGAGGCGCGCCGCCGCGTCGACCGCGACGGGCTCCGCGACGCGGTCCTGTTCTCCTGCTTCAGCGGGCGGCAGTACTCCGACAGCCCGAAGGCCGTCCACGAGGAGCTGGTGCGCCGCGGCTCGGACCTGGAGCAGCTCTGGGTGGTCAACGACGCGCAGGTGGAGCTGCCGGACACGCTGCGGGCCGTCCGGCTCCAAGGCAGGGAGTGGCACGAGGCGCTCGCCACGTCCCGCTACATCGTGACGAACCACCGGCTGGGCGACGCGTTCCGGCGGCACCCGGACCAGGTCGTCGTGCAGACCTGGCACGGCACGCCGCTGAAGAAGATCGGCGGCGACATCAAGGAGGTGCACTTCGCCTACGCGCCCGGCATGAAGAGGGCACTCCAGTCGCGGACGAAGGACCCCGGGCCCGCCGTGCCCGAGTGGAGCCACCTGGTGTCCCCCAACCCGTTCAGCACGGAGATCTTCCGCCGCGCGTTCGCGTTCAGGGGCGAGATGCTGGAGGTCGGCTACCCCCGCAACGACCTGCTGCACAGCCCGGAGGCGGGGACGGTCGCCGAGCGGGTCCGGGCCCGGCTCGGCATCCCCGAGGGCAAGCGGGTCGTGCTGTACGCGCCGACGTGGCGGGACGACCAGTACTACAGCCGGGGCCGCTACAAGTTCGACATGCGGATCGACCTGGAGCGGGCCCGCGCCGCGCTCGGCGACGACCACGTCCTGCTCGTCCGGCTGCACACCAACGTCGTGGACGGCGTCCGCGAGGACGAGCACGGCTTCGTCCGGGACGTGTCGGCCTATCCCGACATCACCGAGCTGTACCTGATCTCCGACATGCTGATCAGCGACTACTCGTCGGTGATGTTCGACTACGCCAACACCGGCCGGCCCATGCTGTTCTTCACCTACGACCTGGCCGACTACCGGGACCGGCTGCGTGGCTTCTACTTCGACTTCGAGGCCGAGGCCCCCGGGCCGCTCCTGGAGACCTCCGGCGACCTCGTCGACGCGGTCCGCGACGTCGAGGCGGCCACCGCCGGGTATCGCGACCGCTACAAGGACTTCGTGGCGCGTTTCTGCCCCCTGGACGACGGGCAGGCCGCGTCCCGTGCGGTCGACCGCGTCTTCGGCACGACCGGTCGAGGCCTGTAGGAGTCATCGGAAGGCGCGGCCGGCCTCCGGCACGGCTTCCGGGGCGGTTCAGGCGTCGACCTTCTCCTTGGGCGCCGGACGGTCCTCGTCGCGCGGTGCGGGCACCCGCGGCGGGCGGAGCGGCGGGAACAGGGCCAGGCCGAGCGCGACGCACGCGAACGGGACGGCGGGCAGGACGTAGCGGTAGTCGAAGTCGGCGGTAGCGGCGGGGACCACCAGCAGCGCCAGGCTCGTCCCCCACGGGAGCAGCGGGCCCGTCGCCCAGTGCCGCACGGACCGGCCCGGGCGCCACCGCCCCTCCGAACGCGCGTGCGGCGCGGCCGCGGCGAGCCCGCCGAGCAGCAGGACGCCGAGGATCGTGCCGGGCATGACCACGCGGTCCTGGTAGGCGAGGACCTGCCCCGCCCACGGCCGGACCACCCGCGTCTCGCCGTCCGGGCCGTAGTGCCGGGCGAGGCGGGCCTGCTTGTCGCTCCACGCCTCGCCCTCGGGGAACTCGTACTGGAGCCACGTCCACGGCGTGGGGTAAGGCTGCCGGTGCCAGGCGAAAGCCCGCAGCGTGTCCCTGACGACGACCTCCGCGTAGTCGGCGGGCTGCGCCCTGATCGCGGCCCACGCGAACTCGCCCGCGAGCCTGTTGCCCTCGTCGCCGTAGACCCAGCCGGGGATGCGGCGGAACGGGGAGTCGGGCGTCCACATCACCGAGAACGACTTGGAGATCCGCGGATCGCTGCGCTTGGGGCACATGACCGCCAGCTCGGGCCGGGGCTTGATGACCCGGCAGTCGGCGAACGCGGCGGTGCGCCCGTACAGGAACACCTGGTCGGCCTTGGCGAGCTTGTACTGGCCGTACTCCGCGTGGAACCAGAAGACGTAGCCGGCGACCGGGAGGACGAACGCCGCCGCGGCGGCGGCGCAGGCCCTCCAGCCGGCCCGTCTGATCGCCATAGCCGCCAGGATCAGGGCGATCAGGGGGACGCCCGCCGTCCGGGTGAGGGCCGCCCCCGCCGTGAGGATCCCCGCCGCCGCGCCGAGCCACCAGGTCGTCCGGCGCCGCCACAGCACGACCGCGACCGCGGCGAGCAGCAGGAACGCGAACAGCGAGTCCGACATGAGCATGTGCTCCAGGGCGACCTGGTGCACGGGGACCAGCACCGGGACGGTCAGGAGCGCCGCCACCGCGCCGGGCAGCCACGCCCGCCGTCCTCCCGCCTCCGCGCCGGGCAGGGCCGCCCGCCCCGCACGCCAGACCAGGACGTACACCAGAACGCCGGTGAGGATCCCGATCGCGTGCTGCACGGACACCATCACGGTGAAACTGCGGAACGGCTTGAGCAGCCACAGCAGCATCGGATATCCACTGGGGCGGGTCGGATCGGGCCGGAACTCGACGGCGGCCTGCAGATAGCCGGGCGAGTCGCCGAACCACAGCGGCGCGGGATAGGCGAGGACGGCGAGGGCCCGGATCCAGACCGCGACCGCGAGCACTCCGAAGAAGGGGAGGTGAGGCAGGACGGAACGCACACGCACCCCGCGTCGCATACCCCGGAAATTGATCGACATGTGACCGGACGATCACGATCCGGGAGATCAGCGGTGACCGGAACCGGACAGCCGCTACCATCGGACCGCTCCGCGAACGAAAGGAACCCCATGGCGAACTTCACGCTCGACGACGTTCGGCAACGGACGTACAAGGCGCGTGACGCCTGGTGGACCGTGCTGCTGGTCGACCCGCTCGCCGCCAGGCTGGTGAAGTTCACGGCCAACCGGACGCGCGTGACGCCGAACCAGCTCACCGTCGGCGCGCTCGTCCTCGGCCTCGCCGCCGGCGCCTGCTTCGCCGTCGCGTCCTGGCCGTGGCTGCTCGCCGGCGCGCTGCTGTACCACCTGTCGTTCACGCTCGACTGCATGGACGGCAAGATCGCTCGGCTGAAGGGCACCGGCTCGGTCTTCGGCGCCTGGCTCGACTACATCTTCGACCGCGTCCGCGTCCTCGCCTGCGCGATCGCCCTGATGGCCGGACAGTACGCCGCCACCGGCAACGTCGCCTACGTCTGGACGGCGCTCGGCGTCGTCTTCCTCGACATGCTGCGCTACATGGACGCGCTGGAGATCTACAAGGTCCGCTCGCAGATGCGGACGACCCTCAACGCGGCCCGCGAGGAGGCCAGGACCCTCGAACTCGCGGCCCGCCGCGCCAACGGCGAGATCGCGGACGCCGACGAGGACCTGCGCTCCGCCGAGGCGCTCACCGAGGACCCCGAGGCCGACGCGGAGAACCGCGTCGTCGGCGACGACCCCAACATCGCCGTCCTCCAGGCGGGCTTCAACCAGCGCTTCCCCTGGTACGCCCGCATCCGCAACGTCCTCATGGCGGGCCGCATCCGCCCGCACCTGATCAGCGGCATCGAGTTCCAGATGGGCGTCTTCATCGTCGCCCCCATCGCCGCCGCGATCGTGCCGGGCGCCATCATCCCCGTGGTGGTCCTGAGCGGCGTCGGCCTGCTGGCCTTCGAGCTGATCATCATCTACAAGTTCTGGCTGTCCAGCCGCGACTACAGCCGCAGCCTCGCCAAGCTCAACGCCAAGATCGAGACCTACCGCGCCGAGCTGCCCGCCGAGCCCGCCGGGGCCGGCGCCGTGGTCGGCAGCTCCGGCTGACCCGGCTTTCCCACCGACCCGGACATGGAAAGGTCCCCGCGGCACGGCCGCGGGGACCTTTCTCTCTGGATCGCCTCTCTGGATCGGACCTTTCCGGAACGGTTCCCTGCGCGACGGGCGCCCCGGAGGCGGCGCCCGGCCCCCCTCAGCCCGCGCGGCGGGCCGTCACCAGGAGGTACTCCCAGTCCATGGACAGGGTCGGCCCTCCGCGGTCGTGTTCGCGGGCCAGGTCGGCGAGGGCCTCGTCCAGCGCGGCGACCTTGTCGGGGTCGTCCGCGATGCGGTTGTAGACGCTGATCGTGGGCCCGTAGCGGCTCTTGAAGTAGTCGCGGAAGTCGCCCGGCTTCTCGAACAGGTCGACGCGCAGCGCCTCCCGCCGGAAGCCGACCTCCGCGACGTGCTCGCCGAACAGCGCCTGGACGTGCTCCGGCCTCCCCCACAGCGGCGGCGGCTGCGCCCCCGGCGGGGGCGGCGGCGCGTACGGCTTCATCACGCCGAACATCCGGCCGATGAAGCCCTCCGGCGTCCAGTTGAGCAGCCCGATCGTGCCGCCCGGCCGGCAGACGCGCACCAGTTCGGCCGCGGTGGCCTCGTGGTGCGGGGCGAACATGACGCCCACGCAGGACAGCACCGCGTCGAACTCCCCGTCCGCGTACGGCAGCGCCTCCGCGTCGGCCACCTGCCACTCCAGCTTCGCGCCGAGCCCTGCCGCGGCCGCCTTCCCGGCGTCGAGCAGTTCGGGCGTCAGGTCGCTGGCGACCACGTCCGCCCCCGCCAGCGCCGCCGCGATGGCGGCGTTGCCGGCCCCCGCCGCGACGTCCAGCACCCGCTGCCCGCGCCCGATCCCGGCGGCGCGGACCAGTTCCGCCCCCAGATCCGGGATCACCTCGTCCGCCAGCGCCGGGTAGTCACCCGTCGCCCACATCGCCCGGTGCGCGGCCTTCACTGCGTCCCCCATGACTTTTCTCCCCTCATGTCGTGGGCTCCACGCTAGGAACCGGCCGGGCGCGTTCCTAGTACAGGATCTGTACCGAGCCCTGGTCAGACGGGGAGTCGGCCGCCTAGCCTGCCCGTTATGGGGGCTTCCTACTATCAGTTCTGCCCCGTCGCCAAGGCGATGGAGCTGCTCGACGAGCGCTGGACGCTGCTGATCGTCCGCGAGCTGCTCTCGGGCAGCGAGCGCTTCAACGAGGTGCGGCGCGGTGTTCCGCGCATGTCGCCCACCCTCCTGGCCAAGCGGCTGAACCAGCTGGTCCGCGCCGGGGTCGTGGAGAAGCGGGACGACCGCTACGTCCTGACCCCGGCGGGCGAGGAGCTGCGCCCGGTGGTCGACGCCCTCGCCGTCTGGGGCGTGCGCTGGATCGGCGAGCTGGGCGAGCGCGACCTGGACCCGAAACTCCTCCTCTGGGACATGCGCCGGCACGTCGATCCCGCCGCGGTCCCCGAAGGCCGGACCGTGGTCCTGTTCCGCTTCCCGGACACCGCGCCCGGCAACCGCCGCTGGTGGCTGCTCCTGACCCCCGGGACCGCCGACGTATGCGACGACGACCCCGGTCACGAGGTCTCGGTCACCGTGACCGCTCCCCTGCGCGCCCTGGTGGGGATCTGGCGCGGCGACCTGGCCTGGGCCGACGCGGTGCGCGCGGGGACGGTCGAGCTGGAGGGGCCCGAGCGCCTGCGCCGCGGCCTCCCGACGTGGTTCACCCTCTCCCCCTACGCGGGCGTCCCCCGCCCCGTCCGGGCGGGGGTGAGCGCGCCTAGCCGGTGAGGAGGTCCGTCCACTGGCGGCAGACCCCCTCAAGGCCGTAGGCGCTCTTCACCTGGGTGCGGGCCAGCTCGGCGTCCTCCTGCCAGCGGTCCAGGGAGACCGTGGTGGCGATGGAGGCGGCCATGGCTGACGTGTCGTCGTGGATCCAGCGGCGGTCGTAGATGGTGTCCGCGCCGGGCCAGGGAAGCAGGGCCGGAACGGCCCCCGAGGCCATGCCCTCGGCGGGGGCCAGGTGGAAGCTCTCGTCGTCGCTGGTGGACAGGACCCAGCCGATGCGGCGCAGCCAGGAGGCCACGTCGCGGCCGTAGGAGTCGAACACGACGCCGCCGGAGAGGACGCGGGAGCGGCGGATGCGGCGGAAGACCTCCTCGTAGTGGGCCCGCTCCTCGTCCTTCTGCCAGATCCACCAGTACTCCCACGGGAGTTTGGACTTGACGAAGAGGGTGAAGCGGGGGTCGTCGCGGCGGAGCTCCTCGACGACGTCGAGGGCCAGGTCCAGGCGCTTGCGGGACGGGGCGATGCCGATCATCCCGAGGTGGTGCTCGGCGCCGGGGAGCTTGTCGCGGTCGAGTTGCGCGTCGTCCACCCAGTTCGGGATCGTGACGACCTTCTCGGCGGGCCAGCCGGTGATCTCGCGGGTCAGCTCGTTGTAGTGGGGGCTGACGCAGACGACCCGGTCGACGGCGCCGATGTCGAGCTGCTTCGGCCAGCCGGCGTACAGCTCGAAGCGGTGCAGGCGCACGACGAGGCGCTGGTCCGGGCGCTTGCGCCGGGCGTACCAGAGGGCGTTCGGGCCGCACCATTCGCAGACGATGACGTCCGCCCAGTCGACCAGGGCCTGGCTGCGCTCCTCGTCGTGGGCCTTCAGCGCGGCCCAGTGGTCGACCTGGACCTCCAGGTCGGAGCGGGAGCGCAGGTAGTCCAGCAGGCGGGAGAAGAACTTCAGGTCGTGGCCCGCCACGCCCACCCGCAGGCGGCGGCCCTTCACGGCGAGGACCCGGTCGGACGGCTCCGGGAACGCCTGCGCCAGGTGGTCGCGCAGGCGGGCGGCGGCCGCGTCGAGGCTGAACGCGGCGGCGGCCGCGCGGCAGCGGTCGGCGGCGAGCGTGTGGACCTCGGGGTTCTTGCCGATGAGGGTGAGCGCGTCGAGGACGTCGTCCTCGGTGGCGGCGAACAGGGGGTAGTCGCCGCCGAGGAGCCGCTCGTGCATGGGGGTGCGGTTGAGGACGACCGGGACGCCGAGCGTCCCGCACTCCAGGACCTTCGTGGACAGCTCCAGGCTCGTGTCCATGGAGGCGTCGCGCCAGGACAGGCCCACGTCGCAGCCGGCGGTCAACCGCATCGCCTCGGCCCGCGGGTGGCCGCCGTGCCAGACCACGCCCTCGCCCGTCTCCAGCGCGGTCCTCATCCGGGCCGCGAAGCCGGGGTCGGCCGGGTCGTCGTGGATCTTGTCCCCGACCATGTGCAGCTCGGCGTCCACGCCGCGCATGGCCAGCAGGCGCGGGAGGGACGTCATCTCGTATGTGTTCCAGCGCGGCGCGAACTTGCCGGTGTAGGCGAGGCGGAGCGGATGGCCCGGAGGGCCGGGGCGGCGCGTCTCCAGACCGTCCGGGAGCACGACCACCGGCGGGAACAGCACGCTCTTGCCGGCCGTGGCCGGGACGGCGCTCTCCAGGAACCCGCGCAGCTCCTCGGTCTGGCAGAGCAGGACGCGGGAGGCGTCCGCGATCCGGCGCAGGTCGCCCTTGGCCGCTGCGGTGAACTCCGCCGCCGACTGGGGCACGTCGGTCAGGTACGTCCAGAGCCGCCCGGCCAGGGGGCCCGCGGCGAGCTTGCCGACGAGGTGGCGGCCGCGCACGACGACGAGGTCGTACGGGGCCTCCTCGTCGACGCGGGCTAGGACCTCGGCGGCCTGCCGGGGCGACATGCCGGCGGGGCCGTCGAACAGCCCCTCGGCGTGCGGGCTGCGGACGGTGACGCCGGGCAGCGCGCGGAGCGGGTCGACGAGCCGGCCGGTCCGGACGGGAGCCTTCAGGACCAGGGTCACCTCGCAGCCGGCGCGGGCCAGGGCCTGCACCATGCCCTGGGCCCAGATGGCCGATCCGTCGATCATGTTCAGGTCGACGTCGCCGTAGACGAGGGCGCGTGGTCGCACGGTGGTTCCTTTCAACGGGCCGGGCTCCTCGTGGCGGGACGCCCCTCCGCGTCCCTCCGCGACGGCGCCGGTTCGAGGAGCTCGATGAGCGCGGCGGGCACGGTGGCGGTCGCGTCCCAGCGCAGGGACGCCAGGGTGGCGGGCGGCGCCTCGCCCCACAGGACGAGCGGGAGCGAGCGGGCCGCGGCGATCCGGCGGATCCGGTGCAGCGCCAGATCGCGGTCGTACATGCCGGGGACGCCCAGGTAGGCCCAGGGGCCGCCGGGCTCGCCGGCCGCCGCGTCGACCACGAGCGCGTCCACGTCGGCGGCGTCGAGGGCGATCGCGGCGTCGTGCGGGTAGAGGGCGACGACCTTGGCGTGCTCGGCGAGGACGGCGGCCGTGCCGGGCGCGAGCACGCCCGCGATGACCGGGACGTCGGACGGGCCCGCGACGAGCAGGCGGTCCTCCGGCCGGTCCACGCGGTCCGGCTGGGACCCGCCGCCGGTGGAGCGCGCCGCCGCCGAGACGGGGGCGCTCCGCTTGCGCCAGAGCCGGTAGAGCTCCCGCGGCAGCCGCTTGCCGCGCTTCGGGTCGCGCGCGGCGCCGGCGACCAGCCGCCCGAACTGGACGGCCGTCGAGGCCTCCAGCGCGGCGAGCCGCCGCTCCAGCTCGTCGATGCGCGCCTCGCGCTCGCGCAGCGCGGACCTCAGCCGCCCGATCCGCTGGGTGGCCTTGGCGTTCGTCTCCTCGTCACTCACCCAGGTACTCCATGATCACATCGGCGATGCGGGGACCGGCGTGGCCGTCCCACAGCGGCGGCCTGCGCCCGCCCGCCCGCGCGCCCGGCGCCGCGGCCGTCCCGCTCGCCGATCCCCCTTCCAGGCACTTGCGGACCCCCGGCACCAGCTCCTCGAACGCGACGAGCCGGTTCGTGCCGTGGGTGATCGTGATCGGCCGTTCGGTGTTGGGGCGGACGGTCAGGCACGGCACCCCGAGGATCGTCGTCTCCTCCTGGAGGCCCCCCGAGTCGGTGACGACCGCCGCCGCCCCCCGCACGGCCGCGATGAAGTCGATGTACCCCAACGGCTCCAGGATGTGCACGCGGTCGTGCTCGTCCAGCCCCGCGGCCAGCAGGTTCGCCCGCCCGCGCGGGTGGACGGGGATGACCAGGTCGGCGAGGTCGGCGACGCCGTGCAGGTGCCGGACGAGCGCCGCGGCCGTCTCCGGCGCGTCGACGTTCGCGGGGCGGTGCATGGTCGCGAGGACGTACCGCTCCGGCAGCCCGTGCGCCGCCCGGACGGCGGCCGTGTCGAACTGGTCCAGGTTGGCCAGCAGCGTGTCGATCATCGGGTTGCCGACCAGGTGGGCCCGCTCCACCGGGACGCCCTCGGCGGCCAGGTGGCCGATCGCCTCCGGGCTCGTGACCAGGCACAGCGCCGAGAGCTGGTCGGTCACCCTGCGGTTGACCTCCTCCGGCATGGTCATGTCGAAGCTGCGCAGCCCGGCCTCCACATGGGCGACCGGGATGTGCAGCTTGGCCGCGACGAGGGCGGCGGCGATCGTCGAGTTCACGTCGCCGTACACGATGACGAGCGCGGGTGAACGGCCCGTGAACTCCTTCTCCAGCCCGATCATGAGCGCGGCGGTCTGCTCGGCGTGCCCGCCCGACCCGACGCCGAGGTTGACGTCGGGCTCGGGCAGGCCCAGCTGGTCGAAGAAGACCTCCGACATCCGCGCGTCGTAGTGCTGGCCGGTGTGGATCACCGCCTGCTCGGCGCCCGCCGCGGCGAGCGCCGAGATCACCGGCGCCGCCTTGACGAAATTGGGTCGCGCCCCGAGGACGTGCACGATGGGTGCCAACACGATTTCCCTTCTGTTCATCGGAGTTGCCTACCGTCCGGCCTTGTGCCCGACGAACCCGTGAAGAAGACCGTCTACCTGGCCGGACTCGCCTGGCGTCAGCTCCGCGACGACCCGGGGCGGGCGTCCAGGCTCGCCGTGCGGCTGGCCGCCCGGACCCCGCTCGGCGCCCGGCTGCGGCGCTCCCGCCTCGTCGTCCCGAAGCCGCGGGAGGTCCAGCGCGAGACCCGGGACCTGCGGATCCTGCTCGCCCAGCCCGCGCCGGCGCGCCGGACGGTCCAGAACGGCTCCGCGGAGCGCGGCGCCGTGGACCACGGGGTGGTCCTGCAGTTCGTGACCAACGCTTTGCCGCGCACGAACGCGGGCTACACCGTGCGGACGCACCGGATCGCCCTCGCCCTGCGCGAGACGGGCCTCGAACCCCACATCGTGACCCGGCTCGGATACCCGCTCAGCCAAGGCCTCGGCGACGCGCGGGCGCGCGTGGACGTCGACGGCGTCCCGTACCACCGGCTGCTGCCCTGGTTCCCGCAGGCCGATCCGCTGGACGCGGTGGCGAAGAGCGCCGACCTCGCCGGACGGCTGGTCCGGGAGCTGCGGCCGTCCGTCCTGCACGCGGTCAGCAACCACCTGAACGCGGCCGTCGCGCTGGAGCTCGGCCACCGCCACGGCCTTCCCGTCGTCTACGAGGTTCGCGGCTTCCTGGAGGACTCCTGGCTCTCCCGCGATCCCGCGCACCGCGAGGACGACGAGTTCTACCGGCTGACCCGCGAGCTGGAGACCCGCCGGATGGCCGAGGCGGACGCGGTCGTCACGCTCGGCGAGGCGATGCGGGCGGAGATCGCGTCCCGCGGCGTCCCCGAGGAGAAGATCTTCACGGTGCCGAACGGGGTGGACGAGGCGTTCCTCGAGCCGCTCCCGGACGCCTCGGACCTGCGCGAACGCCTGGGGATCGACCCCGGCGCCACGGTCGTGGGCCTCACGTCGTCGTTCTACGGCTACGAGGGCATCGACACGCTCATCGACGCGGCCGCCCTGCTGCGCGGGCGCGGCGCCCCGGTCACGCTGCTGCTCGTCGGGGACGGCCCGGAGCGCGGCGCGCTCGAACGGCGCGCGGCCGAACGCGGCGTCCACGCCGTGTTCACCGGCCGGGTGCCGATGGAGTCCGTTCGCCGCTACCACGCCGTCCTCGATGTCTTCGCGGTTCCGCGCCGGGCGGACCGGGTGTGCCAGTTGGTGACGCCTCTGAAACCGATCGAGGCCATGGCGGGGGGAATCCCCGTTATAGCCAGTGATGTCAAGGCTCTCCGCGAAATCGTGGAACCGGGCGTGACGGGGGCGTTAACAGTTCCGGAAGACCCGGAAGCCTGGGCGAATTGTCTGGAAGACCTGGCTTACAGTCCCGAAAGGAGACAGAAAATCGGGCGGTCGGCCCGTGAATGGGTCGCGGCGGAACGCACCTGGCGCGCCGTGACGGCCGGATACCGGGCCGCGTACCGCTTCGCTCTCCACCAGAGCACATAGACACGCCAAGCACACAGATACGCCAAGCACATGGATCGAAGGGAGCCGGCCGCGTGGATCTCGTGGTCATCGGACTCGGCTACGTGGGACTGCCGCTCGTGCGGGAGGCCTGCCGGGCCGGCCTGCGGGTCGGCGGGCTCGACCTCGACGCGCGCGTGGTCGCCGGCCTCAAGGCCGGGCTGTCGCACGTCGACGACGTGTCGCCGGCCGAGGTCGAGAAGATGCTGCAGGCGGGGTTCGCCCCGAGCCTGCACGAGGACGTCCTGGACGGCGCCCGCACCGTGGTCATCTGCGTCCCGACGCCGCTCTCGCCGGAGGGCGGGCCGGACCTGACCGCGGTGCGCGGCGCGGCCGAGACCGTCGCCCGGCACCTGGAGCCCGGGACGCTGGTGGTGCTGGAGTCGACCACCTACCCGGGCACCACCGAGGAGGTCGTCCGGCCGATCCTGGAGACGTCCGGCCTGGTCGCCGGGGAGGAGTTCCACCTGGCGTTCTCGCCGGAGCGGATCGACCCCGGCAACCCCGTCTACGGCGTCCGCAACACCCCGAAGATCGTCGGCGGGCTGACGCCGGCCTGCGCGTCGGCGGCGTCGTCGTTCTACGGCAAGTTCGTCGACCGGGTCGTGGAGGCCAAGGGGACGCGCGAGGCCGAGATGGCCAAGCTGCTGGAGAACACCTACCGGCACGTCAACATCGCGCTGGTCAACGAGATGGCGGTGTTCTGCAACGAGCTCGGCATCGACCTGTGGGACGCCATCGACTGCGCGGCCACCAAGCCGTTCGGGTTCCAGGCGTTCCGCCCGGGGCCGGGCGTCGGCGGGCACTGCATCCCGATCGACCCGAACTACCTGTCCTACAAGGTCCGCTCGCTGGGCTACCCGTTCCGGTTCGTCGAGCTGGCCCAGGAGATCAACGACCGGATGCCCCGCTACGTGGCGGAACGCGCCCAGCAGCTCCTCAACCGGGAGGGCCGCGCGCTCAAGGGCGCCAGGGTCCTGCTGCTCGGCGTCACCTACAAGGCCGACATCGCCGACCAGCGCGAGTCGCCGGCGCGCCCCGTGGCGCGGCGGCTGGCCCGCCTCGGCGCCGACCTGTCGTTCCACGACCCGTTCGTCGCCTCGTGGGAGGTGGACGGCGCCCCGGTGCCGTCGGCCGGCGAGGACCTGGTCGCCGCGCTGGAGGCGTCCGACCTGGCGATCGTCCTGGCCGACCACGCCGCCTACGACGCGGCGACGCTGTCCCGGCACGCGCGGCTGCTGTTCGACACCCGCGGCCGGACCCGCAACGTCCAGCAGGACACCGTCGAGCTCCTCTGAGCATCGGTGGCGCCGGGGCTTTCTCGACATCGAGTTCTCCGGCGCCGCCGAGCCTCTTTGCACCGCCGAGACTTCCAGGGCAAGCGGACTTCTCCGGCGAACGGGATTCTTTGCCAGGGATTTTCCGTCCGGCGGAGGCATCCCTGACCGGCGGACGGCCCTATCAGTCAAGGACGAGTCGCCCGGCAGCGTCCATGCCCAGGCCAGCCGGAATTCATCGGCAATTTCCATCCGGGACCAAGAATCACCGGTGATGGTCGATTCGGACATTGCGGAGTGAGTGTGATGCGGGTCTGCGTTTGCACGGTCGTGCACCACCCCGAGGACGCGCGCATTCTGCATCGGCAGATACGCGCCCTCCTCGACGCCGGTCACGAGGTCACCTACATCGCCCCGTTCCGGGCGTGCAACGCGACCCCGTGGCGGCACATCAGCCCGGTGGACGTCCCGCGCGCCACCGGACGGCGCCGGATCCGGGCCCTCCGCGCCGCCCACCGCGCGCTCGCCGAGCACGCCGCGTACGCCGACGTCATCCTCCTGCACGACCCCGAGCTGCTGGTGTCGCTGCCCCGCGAGGTGCAGGGGCGGACGGTCGTCTGGGACGTCCACGAGGACACCGCCGCCGCCCTCTCCGCCAAGGGCTGGGTGCCCGGACCGGCCCGTCCCCTGCTGCGCCCGGCCGTCCACCATCTGGAGCGGCGCAGCGAGCGGCGGCACCGGCTGCTGCTCGCCGAGGAGGGCTACCGGGCCCGGTTCCGCGGGGAGCACCCGGTCGTGCCCAACACCACCTACGTCTCCGACGTGCCGCCCGGACCGCCGGACGGCCGCCGCGCCGTCTACGTCGGGCAGCTGTCGCGGGCGCGCGGCGCCCTCGACATGATCGAGATGGCCCGGACCCTGGCCGCCGAGGGCGTGCTGGTCGAGCTGATCGGCGCGGCCGACGCCGACGTCCGGGGCGCGCTGCGGGACGCGCAGCGCGAGGGGATCGTCCGCTGGTACGGGTTCGTCCCGAACGACCGGGCGCTGCGCATCGCCGAGGGCGCGATGGCAGGGCTGGCGCTGCTGCACGACGAGCCGAACTACCGGCACTCGATGCCGACGAAGGTCGTCGAGTACATGGCCCGCGGCATCCCGGTGATCAGCACGCCGAACCCGCCCGCCGTGGAGATCATCGAGCCCGCCGACTGCGGGCTGATCGTCCCGTTCGAGGCGCCGGAGGCCGCCGCCAAGGCCGTCCTGCGGCTGCGGGACGACCCCGGCCTGCGCGCGGGGCTCGGCAAGCGCGGCTACGAGGCCGCCCGCGAGCGGTTCCACTGGCCCGTCCACGCCGAACGGTTCGTCGCCCAACTGGAGGCGTGGGCGGGCCGCTCCTCCCTGGTCGCCCCGGAACCGGAGCCGGAGCCCGTCCCCGAGTTCTGAGCCGCCCGGGCCCGCGGCCGCCCGGCCGCGTTCAGGAGCCGGACTCGGACATGTGGCGCAGGCGGTAGGCGACCGAGCGGGCGATGCGGGCGGCGGCGCCCGGCGGCCGGTTCGCCTCGACCATCACGACGCACCGGCCCACCCGCAGCGCGATCATCCCGGCGGTCGGGCCGATCTCGTAGGCCTCGTCGCCGCCGATGTCGCGGCGCCGCCTGACCTGTGCCTGCGCGGCCTGGAGCGTCCCCAGCATCCGCGACGCCGCCTCGTCGGTGTCGGCGACCCAGCGGACGCTCACCGTGAGGCCGGTGACCACCGCCTCCTGGCCGCCGTCCGGGTCCGGACCGTCCGTCTTCGAGCCGCTCTTCTTCGGATCGTCCTTTCGCGGGCCGTCCTTGCCGGAGTTCGGGACGGCCTCCTGCCCCGCCGAGGGACGCGGCGACGCCGAGCCCGTCGCGCTCGGCTTCGGCTCGGGGGACTTCCGCCCGCCGGCCCGCGCCCGCCCGCCGCGGGGCTCGTACGTGCAGGAAACCGGGTGCGGGAGGCGCACCGTCCCGACGGACGCGCGGCTCGGCTCGGGGGCGTGGCCGGCCATCCGCACCGCCGCCAGGTCGGGCTTCTTGAGCAGGGCGCACGCGTCCGGCCAGTCCTCCTCCGGCACGCCGCCGAGCTCCGGCGGCCCCGTCCCGGTGAGCCCGCCGCGCAGGGCGACCAGCCGGGCTCCGCCGTCCGGGCGCGGCGCCGCCTGCGGGAGCGCCGCGTACAGCAGCCCGCCCGCGGCCGCCAGCCACGGCCGGACGCCCGGCAGGTCCGGGTCCATCGAGAAGGGGGCGGGCGCGGTCGTGGTGCTCCCGTCGCCGGGCTCCACGATGTCGACCCCCGCGGGCAGCAGGCGCTCCGAAAGCCGCGGGCGCAGCGCGAACACCTGCCCGCCGGCCTGCGCGAGCGCGGCGTAGGCGGGCACGTCGCGGCTCCACTCGACCCGCCCGGAGCGCACGTCCACCGCCTCCATGCGGGCCCCGTCGGCGCCGCCCCCCTCGGTGCTCTTCTCCTCGGCGCCGTTCTCTCCTGTGCCGCTTCCGTCAGGGCCGCTTCCGTCAGGGCCGCTTCCGTCGGGGCCGTCCTCTTCGGGGCCGGTCCCGTCCGGGTGGTAGACGACCACGAGCCGGCCCGCCGCCAGCACGCCCGGGCACATCAGGTCGCCGCACACGCCGTCGCCCTTCCAGGCGCCGAACTGGCGGCCGCCGTCGTCGAACGCGCGCAGGGCCGTCCCGTCCGAGACGAGCGTCACGCCCTCCAGCATCGACACCTCGGGCGACTCCCGGGAGCCGAGCCGCCGGTCCCAGCGCACGAGGCCCTTCGTGGGATCGACCGCCAGCAGCCGGCTGCGATGCCCCGTGTCGCCGCCCGGGTCGCCGCCGCGATCGCCGCGGGAGTCCGCGCAGCGCAGGCCCAGCGCGGCGAGATCCTCCCGGCCGTCGGACGGGTGCGCCCCGCCCTCGAACAGCCGGCAGCCGCGCGGCAGGGCCAGCCGCCACACCCGGTTCCCCGTCACGGCCGAGACCCCGAAGAGCGTCCTGCGCCCCTCGTCGGTGGTGAGCAGCACGTCGGACCCGGCGGGCCAGCGCAGCGTCGTCCGGGAGACCGCGGCGGGCCGCTCGTCCTCGCGCCGCCACAGCAGCCCGCCCGACAGCGCGTCGAACGCGATGAGCGCCCGGTCGCCGCGGTCGCCGTCCCGCTCGAAGTAGGCGACGACGCGCGACCCCGTGGACGTCCAGCCGAGCAGGGACCACCCGGCGCGGCGGTAGCTCCAGCGCGCGGCGCCGGTGCGCGCGTCCCGCACCTCGATCCCGTGCCCGGACGCCGTCACGACCTGTCCCCGCGCGACCTGGTAGGCGACGCCGTCGTAGCCGGCGACGGAACCGCGGTGCGCCCGCGTCGTCCGCTCCCAGCTCACCGCGAGGGGGCCCGGCGGCGGGCCCGCCTCGCTCTGCGGCGCCACGGGCGCCCCGGTCACGGTGTGGCGGACCTGCCACCACTCGGCGCGCAGGACGTAGGTGTCGACGAGGACGACGCAGAGCGCGACGGCGACGACCCCGGAAAGCAGCCCGAGCGCGACGCGGACCCTGCCCACGGACTCCGGTCGGCCCTCAGGCCGCTGCCGGCTCCCGACCACGACCGCGCCGCCTCCCCCCACGTACCGTACTGACAAGGACTGTGCTCAAAAGGACGACACCCACCATGCCCTGTGCGGGGCTCCCGCGCGACACGGCCGGAAAGAACGGAGCGACCCGTGGAGGTCTTCACCCGCTGGCACGCCTGGGAGACGGCCCGGGCGGACATCGCCGCGTCCGGCTCGGACGTGGACCTGGACGGCCTGGACCGGGCCGTCTCCGCCGCCGTGCGCTGGCACGGCGACCAGCGGCGGCCGACCGGCGCCCCCTACGTCGAGCACCTGCTGGAGGCCCTCGAAGTGCTCGTGCGCGGGGCGGGGGTGACGGCGCCCGCCGTCCTGTCCGCCGCGGTCCTGCACGACGTCGTGGAGGACACGCCCGCCTCCCTCGCCGACGTGGAGGCCGAGTTCGGCCCGGAGGTGACCGAGCTGGTCGACTGGGTCACCAAGCCGCCCGCCGGCGGGGCCGGACGCCAGGCCAAGCGCGCCGCCAAGGCCGCCTACCTGCGGCGCCTGCGGGACGCCCCGCGCGAGGCGGTCCTGGTCAAGCTCGCCGACCGCGCCAGCAACGTGCAGACCCTCGACGCGATGGCGCCGGACTTCCAGCGCCGCTACTACGCCGAGACCCTGACCTACATCGTCCCGCTGGCCGAGCCCGAGCCCTGGTTCCGGGCCTGGTACGCGGACTGGAGGCGGCATTTCGCCCACCTCCAGTGACCCGCCGGTCATGTAGTGGGAGGATGCAGGCCATGGAACGCGAGTGGGTCGTCGAGGAGAGCGTGGTCGTCGCCGCGCCGGTGCGGGACGTCTACGCGGCGGTCGCGGATCCGCGGCGGATGGGCGACTGGAGCCCGGAGGTGTTCGCGACCTGGGTGCGCGGGCGCGCGATCCGGCCGGGGACGAGGTTCGTCGGGTTCAACCGCGCGGGCTGGCGCGTGTGGTTCACCACGTGCCAGGTGAGCGCGGCGGTCCCCGGGGAGGTGTTCGCCTTCCGGGTGTCGAGCTTCGGGATCCCCGTGGCGCTGTGGGGCTACCGGTTCGAGGACGTCACCCAGGACCCGGCCGCGCCCCGGACCCGGCTCACCGAGTACTGGGAGGACCAGCGCCGCGACCACCGCGGCGCGGCGTTCGTCTCGCTGCTCGGCAAGGTCTTCACCGGCGTCCCGGCCGAGGGGCGCGCCGAGGTCAACCGCAAGGGCATGCGCGCCACGCTCGACCGGATGCGGACGGCCCTCGAGAAGGGCTGACCGCCGCGGGCCGCGGGTCGGTCCTTGGCAGCAAAACGAGAACCTGTTCTACTTAGCGGTGTGACAACCACCGCCCAGGCGCACGCGATCCAGGGGGAGCGGGTCACCCTCCCGGTGCGGATCCGCGACGCCGCCGTCGCCTCGGCCATGTTCGCCGTGCCCGCCGGCGCGGCCCGGGACGTCATCGCCTACTCCGGGCTCGACGTCGCCGAGCCGCTGCCAGGCCGGGCCATCTGCTCGCTGGCCTTCGTCCGGTACGCGGACGGAGACCTCGGCCCCTACCACGAGTTCGCCGTCGCCTTCCTGGTGCGCCCGCCCGGCGCGGCGCCGCCGCAGGGGGTGCTCGACCGGCTGCGCGGGATCGGGGCGTTCATCCACTGGCTGCCGGTCAACCAGGAGTTCACGCTGGAGGCCGGACGGACGATCTGGGGCTTCCCCAAGGAGATCGCCGACATCCCCATGGACATCGCCGGGCGTGTGAAGCGCTGCGCGGTGCGGATCGGCGGGCGGACGGTGATCGAGGTCGCGGTCCGGCCGGGCCTGCCGATGCCGGCCGGGGCGGGCGCCCCGAGCGTCGACGCCTACTCCTGCCTGGACGGCGTGACGCGCCGGACCCCGTGGACGCTCACACCGTCCGATGTCCGGACCCGGCCGGGCGGCGCGAAGGTCGTCCTGGGCGACCACCCGGTGGCCGACGAGCTGCGCGGCCTCGGGCTCGACCGGGCGCGGGCCCTGTCCACCAGCACCGTCGGGCATCTGGAGATGGTCTTCCAGGGCGCCGAGGAGGTGCGCACGTGAGGCGGACGGCGCTGGTGACCGGCGCCGCGCGCGGGCTCGGCGCCGCGGCGGCTCGGCGGCTGGCCGCGGCGGCGTGGGACGTCGTCGCGGTGGACGTGGACGAACTCGGCCTCGCCAAGACGGCGCATCGCTCCCCCAACACCCACGTGCGGGTGTGCGACGTCACCGACCCCGACGCCGTCGCGGAGGTGCTGGCGATGACCGGCCCCGTGCACCGCGTCGTCCACGCCGCGTCCGCCGCGTCGGCCGGGCCGGTGCTCGCGCAGCCGCTCCACGAGGTGGAGCACGTCCTGCGGACGAACGTCCTCGGCGCCGTCCACATCGTCCGGGCGACGCTGCCGGGCATGCTGGAGCGCCGCGCCGGGGAGCTGTTCCTCTGCCCGGACGCCTCGGGCCCGCCGGAGAGCCCGTCCGCCGCCGCAGTGGCCGCCTACTCCGACGTGCTGTTCGCCGAGCACGGCGGGCGGGGCGTGGCGCTGCGCTGCGTCCACGCGGCGGCCGGGACGCCGCACGGCGCCGTCCTCGACGCCATGGACCGCTCACTGGCGCGTCCCGCCGCGGACGTCCACGTACGGGTCGGGCCGGCCCGCCGGCCGCTCCTCCCGGCGCTCGCCCGACGCTGAACGCCGGCTGGACCGCATAAGCTGTCTCTTCGCCTTCGAGGTGCCGGGACGTCCCCGGCCCGACCCACGCGCGAGGAGCAGCCTGCATGTCGTCCCAGGCCAACGGGCGGCCGACCGGTCCCGGCGGCACGGTGAAGGATCGGGAGATCGCCGCCGAGCAGCGCTACGTCGACACCGCCTACGCGCGGCTGGAGGAGATGCGCGCGGACGCCCAGGCCATGATCCGCGAGGGCTACCGCCAGTCGCTCGCCGGCACCAAGGGCTCACTCGTCGACCGGGACGCGATGGTCCACCAGGCGGCGCTGCGCGTCCAGGCCCTCGACATCGCCGACGACGGCCTGGTGTTCGGCCGGCTCGACCTGGCCTCCCGCGAGGTCCGCTACATCGGCCGCGTCGGCGTCCGGACCAGCGAGCACGACTCCCTCGTCATCGACTGGCGGGCGCCCGCCGCCGAGGACTTCTACCGCGCCACCCCCGAGGACCCGCGCGGCGTCGTGCGCCGCCGCGTCCTGCACTCCCGCGGCCACACCGTGGTCGACCTGGAGGACGACCTGCTCGACCCGGAGGCCTCCGAGGGGATGACCGTCGTCGGCGACGGCGCGTTCCTCGCCTCGCTCGCCCGCACCCGCGAGGGCGCCATGCGCGACATCGTGGCGACCATCCAGCGGGAGCAGGACGAGGTGATCCGCGCCCCCGCCGACGGCACCGTCCTGGTGCGCGGCGCCCCCGGCACCGGCAAGACCGCCGTCGCGCTGCACCGCGTCGCCTACCTGCTGTTCCGGCACCGCCGCCGGTTCGGCTCGCGCGGCGTCCTCGTCGTCGGCCCGAACCGCCGGTTCACCGCCTACATCGAGCGGGTGCTGCCGTCGCTCGGCGAGGGCTCGGCGACGCTCCGCTCGCTCGGCGACCTCGTCGAGGGCGCCGCCGCGACCGTCCACGACCCGCCGCGGCTCGCCCGCGCCAAGGGCTCCGAGGCGATGGCGGCGGTGCTGCGGCGCGCCGTCGCCGACCAGGCGCCCGGCGCCCCCGAGGAGTTGCGCGTCGTGTTCAAGGGCGTCGTCGTCTCACTCGACCGCGCCCGCCTCGACCGCATCAGGAACGAGGTCCACCGGCGCAGCCGCGGCAGCGTGAACGCCGCGCGCGGCCGGGCCGCGGAGATGCTGCTGGACGCCCTCTGGCGCCGCTTCGGCGAGGTCGGGGGCCCCGAGGCCGCCGAGGCCGAGGAGGGCGCCGAGGCGGGCCTGTGGAACGCGATCCTCGCCGCCGACGGCCTCGCCTCCCTCGACGAGGAGCCGGCGCGCGGCCACGCCGGCGGGAACGGGAACGGCGACCCCAAGCGCGCCCAGTTCGACGCGCGGGTCCGCGAGCAGCGCGCCTTCACCGACTTCCTCGTCGCCTGGTGGCCGATCCGGCGCCCGCTGGACGTGCTGCGCTCGCTCGGCGACCCGGCCCGGCTGCGCCGCGCCGCCGGACGCGACCTCGACCGCGCCGACGTCGAGCCGGTCGCCGCGTCCTGGGCCGGGGAGGACGCGCCGCTCAGCTACCAGGACGTCGCCCTGCTGGACGAGATCGACGCGCTGCTCGGCTCCCCGCCCCGCCCGTCCCGCCGCCGCAAGGCCCCGTCCGAGGACGACCCGTTCGTGGTGGACGGCGTCAACATCCTCACCGGCGAGGAGGTCGTGGACGAGACGTGGGAGCCGGAGATGCAGGAGCTCACCACGTCCATCGAGCGGCTGGAGCGCTCGCGCCGGGTCGACGACGGCGTGGTGGAGGACCGCCCCGAGTACGCGCACCTCGTCGTCGACGAGGCGCAGGACCTGTCCCCCATGCAGTGGCGGATGCTCGGCCGCCGCGGCCGCCAGGCGAGCTGGACGATCGTCGAGGACCCGGCCCAGAGCGCCTGGGAGGACCTCGCCGCCGCCCGGCGGGCGATGGAGGCCGCGCTCGGCGGCGAGCGCCCCGCGTCCCGGGGCCGCCGCCGGACCCGCAAGGCGCCCCCGCCGCGCGTCCGGCACGAGTACGAGCTGACCACGAACTACCGCAACTCCACCGAGATCGCGGCGGTCTCCGCGCGGGTGCTCGCCCGTGCGCTGCCGGAGGCGAGACCGGCCCGCGCCGTCCGCACGTCGGGGCTCGAGCCCGTCGTCCGGGTCGTCCCGGAATCCGGTCTCGGCTCCGCCGCCCGCGCCGCCGTCGAGGAGCTGCTCGGCCAGGTCGAGGGCACCATCGGCCTGATCGTCCCGCTCTCCCTGGAGGAGTCCGGCGCCCAGGCCGCGCTGTTCGGCGAGCCCGCCGCGACCTGGGGCCCCGCCGACCGCGACCGGCTCGGCGCGGGCCTGCCCGAGCGCGTCCAGGTCCTGGACGTCCTGGAGGCCAAGGGCCTGGAGTTCGACGCGGCGGTGATCGTGGGACCCGAGACCGTCGCCGCCCAGTCCCCGCGCGGCCTGCGCGTGCTGTACGTGGCGGTGTCGCGCGCCACGCAGCGCCTGACCGTCCTCACCGCCGACCCGGAGTGGAAGGCCACCCTGCTCACCGACTGAGCCCCCCTCGCCCGTTCCGCTCGGAGTTAGGCTGACGCTGCCCCATCCGCACGGGTGAACGGAGACCGATGAGCGGCCGCAATCCCGCACCCAGGCGCAGCTACGCAGGCCGGTCGGCCGAGGAGCGCCGCGCGGAGCGGCGCGAGCGCCTGCTGGCCGCCGGGCTCGAGCTGTTCGGGACGCGCGGCTACGCGGCGACGTCCATCGAGCGGCTGTGCGCGACGGCGAGCGTGTCGACCCGCAACTTCTACGAGGAGTTCTCCGGGCGCGAGGAACTGCTCACCACCCTGCACCGGACCGTCAACGACCGCGCCGCCGAGGCCGTGTCCGCCGCGTACGCTCAGGCGGCGGGCGCCGACCTGGCGACCCGCGTGGAGCGCGCCGTCCGCGCGTTCGTCACCGTCACCGCCAGCGACCCGCGCTGGGCGCGCATCGCGTTCGTCGAGGTGATCGGCGTCAGCGCCGGCCTGGAGGGGCACCGCCTCAGCTGGCGCGGCCGGTGGGAGGACGCGATGCTCGCCATGATCCGCGAGGCCGCCGCCCGCGGCGAGGCCGTCGACCGCGACCACCGCCTCACGATGATCGCCGTCATCGGCGCCGTGAACAACCTCGTCCACCACTGGTCCGCCCGCGACCAGGACGTCCCCCTGGACGCCATAACCGCCGAACTCACCCACCTGATCCTCGCCGCGGTAACGACCCCCTGAGCCGGGGCGCGGGTCGGGCGGCCGGAAGGCGCTCTGAGCGCCTGGAGGCCGCCCGACCCGCCGAGCCGGGCGACCGCAGCGCCACGCAACAAACCCGCACGGGCACAACACACCCGCACCGTGGCGTGAGGATCGCCCGGCTCGCAACGGGGGTTCCAGGGGGTCGCCCCCCGGGCAAGCACAGCGTGAGGATCGCCCGGCTCGCAACGGGGGTTCCAGGGGGTCGCCCCCCTGGGCTAGATGATCGGGGGGCGGCCTGTTCGGGTCATGCGCCAGGCGGTGCGGTAGGAGATGGGGCGGCGGGGGCCCGCGGGTTTGCGCCAGCCTTCCAGGAAGCCCTTGAACCAGGGCTTGAGGGCGCTCGGCTTGCGCTCGCGGAGGACGGTCATGCCGACCCAGACGGCGAGGTAGGTGAGCGCCAGCGGCCACGGCAGGTTGCGGCGGGCCAGCCAGACGCGGTTGCGGGCGTTGTAGCGGTAGAACATGGCGTGCCGCGTCGGCAGGACGGCGGGGTGGAACATCACCGCCGAGGCGTCGTAGACGATGCGGTAGCCGGCGTTGAGGATCTGCCAGGCGAGGTCGGTCTCCTCGTGGGCGTAGAAGAAGTCCTCCGGGAGGCCGCCGCCGGCGTCGAACGCGGCGCGGCGGATCGCGCAGGCGCCGCCGAGGAACGTGGTGGCGGCGGACGAGCGCTCCGGGTCGCCCGCGCGCAGCCGGGGGACGTGCCGGCGCTCGCCGCGCCCGCCCTCGGGGTCGCGGACGCGGAACGAGACGACACCGAGGTCGGGTTCGGCGGAGAACCGGTCGCGCAAGTGGGCGCCGAGGCGGGGCGAGCGGTACCAGCCGTCGTCGTCCAGGAACAGGATGACGTCGCCGCAGGACGCTTCGACGCCCCGGTTGCGTCCGCCGGGGATGCCGAGGTTCTTCGGCAGGCTGAGGGTCTTGACGCGCTCGTCGTCGAACGGCGGCGCGCCCGCGGACGCGCCGACGGGGTCGACGCCGTTGCCGACGAGGACGACCTCGACGTCCACGTGCTCCTGCTCCAGGGCGCTGCGGACGGCGCGGGCCAGCTCCTCGGGCCGGTTGCCCATGGTGAGGACGACGACGGACAGTTTCACTTCAGCCTCCGGGAGGCCAGGATGCTGACCAGGTGCAGCAGGGTCTGCACGACGGCGACGGCGGCGACCGCGACCATCAGGACGCGGACCGCGACCGGGTCGTCCGCGCCGGTCAGCCTGTCGATCACGGCGGCGGCGAGGATCAGCAGCGACAGCTCGACCGCGCCGATGATGCGGTGGAAGCGCAGCATGGACGCCGCCTGCCGGGCCAGCGCGATGCCGGTGGAGCGGGGGCGCAGCGCACGGTCGCCGCCGGTCGGGTCGGCGGGCAGCCCGGACTTGGCGCGGGCGACGACGACGTTGTCGGTCTCCGCCTTGATCAGCGCGGCGCCGAGCGCGGCGAGCAGGCCGAGCTCGACCCAGCCGCCGTTCTCCCAACCGCCCTGCGCCATGAAGCCGAGGCCTGCGAGCAGCGACACCTCGGAGAGGTAGTGGCCGATCCGGTCGAGGAACACCCCGGCGACCGACGTCTGCCTCAGGTAGCGGGCGACCTCGCCGTCGACGCAGTCGAGCAGCAGGTAGACCTGGATGAGGAACGCGCCGGCGAGCGCCGTCCACAGCGGGTCGGCGGGCAGCGACACCGCGACGCCGGCGAGGACGCCGCTGAGCATCATCAGGTAGGTCAGCTGGTTGGGGCTGAACCCGAGGCGCAGCGAGATCCACGCGAAGTACGGGGACAGGTCGCGCATGTAGAGGCGGCCGGCCCAGTGCTCCTCGTTGCGCCGGTCCTTCAGACCGGGCGGCTGGCCGTACCGGCGGATGTCGGCGACCTTCGCGCCCTTGCGGTGCGGCCGGTGGTCGTCACCGGGCGGCTCCGCGGAGCCGGGCGGCTCGGCGGCGCCGGGTCGCTCGGGGGAGCCGGGGGGCTGCGTGGAAGGGTTCTGCCCGGACAGCTCAGCCTCCATGGGCCTGGACATACTCGTGCACCGCCTTGCGGGTCTCGCCCTCGTCGAGGCTGAGGTGTTCCAAGATCGTATAGCGGCCGGGCCGGGTGTGCGGGGCGTACTGCACCGCCTCCGCGAACTGCTCGGCGGTCAGCCCGACGTCGGCCGGGAAGCGGGGCAGCCCGTGCCGGCCGAGGCAGGCGAGGATCTCTTCGAGCCGGTCCTCCCCCGCGCCGAGACGGGTGGCGCGCAGGTGGTAGCAGAACGCGGCGCCGATGCCGGCCAGCTCGCCGTGGTTGCCGGTGTCCGGGAAGAGCTGGTCGATGGCGTGCAGGATCTCGTGGTCGCCGCCGGACGCCGGGCGGGAGTCGCCCGCGAACGCCATCGCCATCCCCGACAGCACGAGCCCCTCGGCGAGGACGGTGAGGAACCGGTCCGAGTCGATGGAGCCGGGCTGGTGCAGCAGGGCCTCGGCGGCGGTGCGCGCCACGGTGAGCGCCATCCGGTCGACCCGCTCGCCGCACTCGTCGGCGGCGAGGAGCCAGTCCTCCACGGCGGAGAAGTTGCTCACCACGTCGCCGATCCCGGCGCGGACGAGCCGGTCGGGCGCCGCGTGCACGTAGTCGAGGTCGACGATCATCGCCAGCGGCATCACGACGCCGAACGAGCCCTTGCCCTTGTCGTGGACGAGGGAGGCGACCGGCGAGCAGATGCCGTCGTGCGACAGGTTCGTGGCGACCGACACCATCGGGATGCCCGACAGCGTCGCCGCGTACTTGGTGGCGTCGATCGTCCGGCCGCCGCCGATGCCGACGACCGCCTCGTAGGACCCGGCGCGCAGCCGGGAGCCCAGGCTGACCGCCGCCTCCACGGTGCCGCCCTCGACGTGGAACACCTCGCAGGACGACAGGGACGGCCGGACGTGCTCGGCGATCTGGTCGCCCTGGCCGGGGCCGACGGCGATCGCGACGCGCCCCTCGGTGACGATCCGCCTGTCGGCGAGCAGCTCGCCGAGGCTCGCCACGGCGCCGCGCCGCACGTCGATGGAGAGCGGCGCGTTCAGCATCCGCGTCAGCAGGGGCATGGGCCTCCTCGCGTCGAGCCGTGCCTGCGGTCAGTTCGTGCCGTGCGGTCAGTAGCCCTTGGCGATCCGGCGGGCCTTCTCCAGGTCGTCGTGGTTGTCGACCTCAACCCAGTCGACTTCGCCGATCGGCGCGACGCCGATGCGGCCGCCGCGGTTCACGAGCTCCTGGTAGCCGTCCTCGTAGTAGAGGTCGGGGTCGCGCTCCCAGGTGGCCTTGAGCGCGTCGGCCAGCGGCCCGGCGGCGGCGGGCTCGATCAGGGTGGCGCCGATGTACTCGCCGTTCGCGGTGGCGGGGTCCATGAGCTTGGTGATGGTCTTCAGGTGGCCCTCACCGTCGAGGATCACCTTCATCTCCTCGTCGGCGAGAGTTTTCACGTCGTCCACCGCCAGGAGGATGTCCGGTCCGCGGTTCGCCAATAGTGTCTTCTCGACGCCCACCGGATGGACCGTGTCGCCGTTGACCATCAGGACGCCCTTGGTGAAGTACTGCCGAGCAAGCCACATGGAGTAGGCGTTGTTCCACTCCTCGGCCTTGTCGTTGTGGACGAGCGTGAGCGACACGCCGTACCGCTCCTCGAGGGCGGCCTTGCGGTCGTGCACAGCGTCCGCGCAGTAGCCGACGACGATGACGACGTCGGTCAGCCCGACCTCGGCGAGGTTGCCGAGGGCGATGTCGAGGATGGTGGTCTCGCCGTCCACGGGGACCAGGGCCTTGGGGAGGGTGTCGGTGTACGGCCGCAGCCTCCGGCCGGCGCCCGCCGCCAGCACCATGCCGATCATGCTCTCTTCTCCCTCTCGCCGTGGGGCCCGTCCCCCACACCCTCGGACAACTTCTTCGTCAGGTCGACCATCACTCCGCCGGCGCGGCCGTGCCGCACCCACGTGGCGGCGCTCTCTCCGCCGGACAACACGCCAAGGTAGGCGGCCAGCGCCGCATACGCGAACGGAAGCGGCGCGAGCAGCCCGGCGAAGGCCGTGAACAGCATCCGGCCCTCCCAGCCGAGCCCGGCGAGGCGGACCCACCGCGGCGGCCGGCGCCCCTGGCGGGTGCGGTAGGCGGCGTCGTAGTGGTGGAGCGCGAGAACCGTGAGCAGCACGTAGACGAGCGGCACCGGAACTGCCCGCGCATCCCCCAACACGGCGAGGTAACCATACTCGATCCCGCGCAGAATGGGCGGAACCAGCCAGTCCAGCCGCCCGGTGTGCGGGTGGTCGGACGCGGGTCCGGCCAGCAGCAGCACGACGAGCGGGGCGAACACCGCCGGTTCGGGGCCGATCCGCGTCCCGGGCTGGGGCCCGAGCGCGAGCAGGACGCCCGTCGCCGCCGCCGCGAGCACGGTGAACGGCAGCGGCGGGAGCCGTCCGCCCGCCGTGCGCCCGAGGGCGCGCGACAGCGGTCCGTCGTCGCGGTACACCCGCACCGCCGTCATGGCGAGAGCGACCTCGCCACCCGCCCGGCCAGGGTCGCCGCTGCGGCGGCCGACCCCCACGCGAGCAGGGCGGCGAACGTCAGCCGCGCGTCGGCGAGGGCCGCGGTGAGCGAGATCAGCGCGAACCGCTCGCCGAGCGGCAGCCGGAGGCTCTTGGCGGCGCGCCGTGCGGCCCTGCCCCGCTGGGACGTACCGCGCGGGGACGGGCGGGAGCGGCGCGCGGGCCTGCTCGCCGAGTAGGAGGCCGAGACCGTGTGGCGGACGGCCAGCAGCGCCGCCGCGCCCACCGCGAGCCGCCACGCGTCCTCCGCGGAGGCCTCGCCGGCGGCGCCGACCGCCAGGCCCGCGTAGACGGCGAGTTCCTTGACCCGGTCGAGGACGGCGTCCGGCCGGACGGCGAACGGGCTCGCCCGGCGGCCGAGGACCGCGCCGGCCTGCCCGAGGACGAGCGAGGCGGCCAGCAGCAGCGCGCCCGCGACGAGGCCGTGGCGCGCGCCGTCGGAGAACCACACCGCCGCCAGGCCCGCGAGCGCGAGCGAGGACGTCGACACGGCGCCTGCGGTGAGCCCGCGCTCGTCGGCCCACCGGACGACGAGCGCGGCGCAGGGACCGGTCACGTAGCCGGCGACGAGGCCCTCACCGGGCTCGGCGCGACCGCGCGGCCGCGCTCCCTCGTCGTCGAGGGGGTCCGCGGCGTCGACGGGGTCCACAGAGTCCACGACGTGGGCGGCCTCTCGATCCGGGCGGGCGACCGCGGGGTGGTCCGGTACGTTGAGCGTGACCGGCCGCTCACGCGCGGGCGCCTGATCCATCGGTGCCTCCGGGCCGGTCGGAGAAGCAGAGTAAGTGCAAAGCGTAGTGGCTCCAATACTCAGAGTCAGGGAATCCCGGAGAGAGATGGCGACGCGGACGGTTGCGGTGGTGCTCGCCGGCGGGGTCGGCGAGCGCATGGGCGCCGGGCGCCCCAAACAGCTCATGGAGGTCGGCGGGCGGCCGATCCTGGCGCACGCGATCGGGGCGTTCGACGCGCATCCGGGGATCGGCGAGGTCGTGGTCGTGATGGCGGCCGGGCACCTGCGCGAGGCCGCCGTGATCGCCGCGCCGTTCCGCAAGACGGCGGCGGTCATCGAGGGCGGCGCGACCCGGACCGCGTCCACGGTGGCGGCGCTGCGCCTGCTGGAGGACCGCCCCGACGACGTCCGCGTCCTGTTCCACGACGCGGCCCGCCCCTTCGTCGACCGCCCGGTCATCGACCGCGTGCTGGACGCGCTGGACGCCTGCGAGGCCGTCGCGGTCGGCGTGCCCTCGGCCGACACGATCGTGGTGGTCGAGGACGGGACGGTCGCGTCGATGCCGCCGCGCGAGACGCTGAGCCGGTTCCAGACGCCGCAGGGGTTCCGGCTCGGCACGATCCGCAAGGCCTACGAGCTCGCCCTCGCCGACCCGGACCTGCGCGCCACCGACGACTGCGGGATCGTGCACCGCTACCTGCCGGACGTCCCGATCCGGGTCGTCGCCGGCAGCGAGCGCAACCTCAAGGTCACCCAGCCGCTCGACGCCGTCATCGCCGAACATCTCGCCAGCGAGGAAGCACCTTGATCTTCGAGAACACCCCCACCGTCATCGGCCACCGCGGCCTCGGCTCGGGCGAGATCACCCCGCCCGGGGCGCAGGAGCCCGTCGCCGAGAACACGCTCCCCTCGATGCTCGCCGCGGTCGACGCGGGCCTGTCCTGGGTCGAGATCGACGTGACGCGGACCGCCGACGACGTCCTCGTGCTGCGGCACGACCCGACGACCGTGGACGGCGACCACCTGGTCGACCTGCCCGCGACCGCGAGCGGCCTGCCGCGGCTCACCGAGATCTTCGACGCGCTGCCGGCGGACGTGGCGGTGGACGTGGACGTGAAGACCGTCCTCGAGGACGCGCTGGACGAGCCGTCCCGCCGCACGGGCGCGCTGCTGGCGCCGGTGCTGAGGCGGGAGGCGAAGCGGCGCCGGCTGCTCGTCACCTCGTTCGACCCGTCGCTGCTGATGTTCCTGCGGGAGGAGGTCCCCGGCGTCCCGCTCGGGCTGCTGACGTGGCTGCGGTTCCCGCTGTGGCACGCCGTCCCGGCCGCGGCGGGCCTCGGCATGGACGTCGTGGCCGTGCACACCGGGTCGTGCGGCATCGAGCACCCCGACACGCGGCTGCGGCCGCTGGAGCACTGCGTGGACATCGCGCACAAGGCGGGCCTGGAGGCGATCGCCTGGTGCCCGTCCGCCGAGGCCGCTCCGACGTACGCGGAGGCCGGGTTCGACGCGATGGTGGTCAACGACGTCCCCGGCGTTCTCGCGGCCGTCCGGCCGTCGGCGGCCGCGCCCGGGGCCGACGCCCCCGCCTGACGCCCCCGCCTGACGACCGCGGGACAGCGGCCGGCGGCGGCCCCGGGCGGCGGGGAGTCAGCTCGGGCGATTGCCGCCGTACATCTGCGTCCACTCGCCCGGCGGCTCGTCGTCCTCCGAGCCGCTCTTGGCGGGCGGCTCGGACGGCCGGTCCTCGCCGGACCGGGCAGGCGGCAGCGGAGGCGGGTTCGAGCCGGGCGGCTGAGCGGGCGGCTGCCCGTACTGCGGCGGGCTCTGCCAGGACGGGGACTGCCCCGGCGCGGGAGGCTGCTGGGGCGCCCCCATGGGCGCCGGACCGCCGTGCATGGGCGGCGGACCCATCGGTGCGGGCGGCGGGCCGCCGAACGGCGGCGCGGCGGCGGCCGCCTTCCGGGACTTCCACCGCGAGGGCGCGAGCGAGGCGACCAGGAGCGCGACGCCCAGCAGCAGGAGGAACCCGTAGGCGCCGAGCATCGTGTAGCCGAGTTGGATTCTTTCGGAGATCGACCCGAATCCCGAAAGCGCCCCTTCACGCAGCGACTCGCGTCCGGAGTGTTCGAACGCCCAGCGCGGGGACGCGACCCAGACGAAGCCGACCGCCGTGTAGACGCTGCCCGGGACGAGCGAGGCGAGCGGCGAGAGGCGCGACCCTGCCACCGCGCCGACCAGCACCGCCGCCACGATGACCAGCCCGGCGCCGACCCACCGGTCGTCATTGCGCTGGAGGAAGAACTGGATGCCCCGGTTGAACTTGGTCACGCTGTAGCACAGGCACAGCGCGATCACCGGGGTCACCACCAGCCCGATCAGCACCCCGAGGCCGTGGCGTGCTCCGTTGGACATGGACACCTCCGAACAGCGGCGGGCGAGATCCCGCCAAACCTAACGGTCGGACGTGCCCGGCACCACGGGGGTTCGGGGGTGATCGTGTATTTCTGTCCTGCTACTGAATGGATTCGCCGGGCTTGACGGGGGCGGGCTGGCCGAGCCGCGGCGGGCTGGTCAGGAACCCGACACCCCAGGTCACGTGCATGGTGGCGAACACGAGCGGGAGCCGGATCCAGGCGGACAGCGGCAGCCCGCGCCCCTCCACGGCGGCGCCGGCGATCATCGCGGCCGCGTACCCGCCGGGCAGGATCCAGCCCGCCCAGAACCCGAACAGCCCCGCGACCGCGCCCGCCGCCATCGCCACGACGGCGATCGGCGGGGCGAGGTAGCGCAGGTTCAGCGTGCCCTGGTGCTCGCGCCCCACGACGCGCCGCCAGCGCCCGGTGTGGAAGTACTGCTTGGCGAGGGCCCGCAGGTTGGGCCGGGGCCGGTAGGTGACGCGCATCCGGGGCGTGAAGTAGATCCGGCCGCCGGTCTGCCGGATGCGGTGGTTCATCTCCCAGTCCTGCGCGCGGGTGAACGTCTCGTCGTAGCCGCCGACGCGGTCGAGCGCGCTGCGGCGGAACGTGCCGAGGTAGACGGTCTCCACCTCGCCCGCCTCGCCGCCGGTGTGGAAGCGGGCGTTGCCGACGCCGAGCTTGGAGGTCATCGCCCGCGCCACGGCCTTCTCGAACGGGGTGACGCCCTCGGCCGCCATGATCCCGCCGACGTTGTCGGCGCCGGTCTCCTCCATCGTCTCGACGGCGGCCCGCACGTAGTCGGCGGGCAGCAGCGAGTGCCCGTCCACCCGGACGATGATCGAGTACTGCGACGCCTTGATCGCGATGTTGAGGCCCTGCGGGGTGCGCCCGGTCGGGTTCGCGACGACGATGACGCGCGGGTCCTCGGTGGCGAGCTTGCGCGCGATCTCCTCGGTGCGGTCGCGGGACGGCCCGATGGCGAGCACGAGCTCCAGCTCGCCGGGGTAGTCCTGGCTGAGGATGCGGCGCACGGCGTCGGTCAGGTGGCGCTCCTCGTTGAGGACGGGCATCACGACCGAGACGGCGGGCCACGTGCGCTGACCGGAGTCGGGAAGGGGCTTCACGGCGTAGCGGGTTTCCTGGTTCATGGCGCGCTGGGCATGGGGAGACGAATTCATGTGGGCTCGCGGGCGCACCCGTCCGGCGGACCGGAGTGAGGCGCCCCTTCCTCTCTCTTGCTCGCTTGTCTGACGCAGCCCACGCCACCCAGGTTTGCGTGCGGGCCGCCGGGGTGTGGTCAAGACGGCGCCACGTTACTGCAAGGACACGACGTCCAGGTAGCGAACGGACGGGTGTCCCCCACTTTAGAGTGGTGTGGACTCGCGTCAGCACGTGATCATCGGGAGGCGGCGGCCGGCATGGCAGACGGGCAGGACTCGGGCCGCGGCGACGCGGACCCCCTGGAGCGCTACTTCCGGCCTCGTCCGGGCGCCCACGCGGCCGACGACGACGGCGACATCGAGGGCGTGACCATCGACGGGATGCCCGCTCCCCGCGTCCCGGTGGAGAGCCCGCGCGGGCCGCGCCGGCCGGGCCGGGGGCTGAGCCCGCGGGCGGCGGTGAGCGCGCGGCGGCAGAAGCGCTTCCTCACCCTCACCGGGACGGCGTCGGCGTTCGTCCTGCTCACCTCGGGCGGTGCGTGGGCGTTCCAGAACTACGTCACCGGCATGATCGACAAGGTGTCGGTCGGCGGCCTCGGCAAGGGCAAGGACACGCCGAAGGGCGCGATGACGATCCTGGTGGCGGGCGTCGACCGGCGCCAGGGGCTGACCAAGGAGCAGCAGAAGGCGGCCAAGCTCGGGCACGAGCCGGGCGAGCGCTCCGACACGATGATGCTGGTGCACGTGTCCCGCGACCACGACAGCGTGTCGGTGGTGAGCCTGCCGCGCGACTCCTACGTGACGATCCCCGGGCACAAGTCGAACGGGTCGGAGGGCGCCAAGGGGACGCGGGTCCCGGCGCGTCCGGGCAAGCTCACCTGGGCCTACCAGTTCGGGGGGCCCGACCTCACCGTCAGCACGATCAAGCAGGCGACCGGCGTGTCCATCGACCACTACGTCGAGGTGAACTTCTACGGGTTCGTGCACATGGTGGACGCGCTCGGCGGCGTGGACGTGTGCACCGAGCAGGCCATCGACGACAAGAAGAGCGGCCTGCGGCTCCCGGCCGGCAAGTCGCACGTGGACGGCCTGAAGGCGCTCGCGTTCGCCCGCGCCCGCTACTCGCTGACGGGCGGCAGCGACCTCGGCCGCATCGACCGGCAGCAGCAGTTCATCGCGTCGATGATGAAGCAGGCGCTGTCGACGAAGACGCTCGGCGATCCGGTCAAGTCCACGAAGTTCCTGAACGCCTCGCTGAAGTCGCTGCGCGTGGACGAGAAGCTCGCCGACAACCTGCCCGGGCTCGCCGACCAGATGAAGAACCTGTCGACCGACGACCTCACGTTCGCGAAGGTGCCGCTGTCGAACCCGGGCTACAACGCCGTGCTGTGGAACGCGCCGTCGCCGCAGTCGACCGTCCAGTGGGACCAGCACAAGGCGCGCGACCTGTTCACCCGGCTCCGCCGCGACCAGCCGCTCGCGGCGGAGAGCCCCAAGCCGAGCGCCACGCCGACGAAGAAGGCCGCAGACGAGCTGACGGTGCCGCCGGACGAGATCTCCGTCCGCGTCCTCAACGCGATCGGCACCCGCGGCCTCGCGACCCAGGCGGGCGGCCAGCTCCGCAAGGCGGGCTTCAAGGTGAGCGTCGCGCCGGGCGTGGCGCGGCGCGGGCAGCAGACGACCCAGATCCTGTACGGGCCGAAGCGGGAGGACTCGGCCAAGACCCTCGCCGCCGCGATCCCGGACGCCAAGCTGAAGAAGGTCTCCTCGCTCGGCTCCCAGATCCAGGTGATGGTCGGCGCGGACTGGGACGGGTCCGACTGGGCCGGCGTGAAGGACGTCGAGGTGAAGGACTCCCCGAGCGCGTCGCCGTCGCCGGGCTCGGCGATCGAGACCGGCACGGCCACCCAGAAGCTCTGCGGCTGAGCGGCCCGCCGCCCCGGCGCCGTCCTCGCGGCCGCCCCGCCTTCTAGAATGCTTTTCTAGTCACGAGCGGGGAGGAAGCAGCATGGGCGAGGACGTACCGGCCGGGGCCTTCTACGAGCCGGCCGGCGAGGGGCGGTTCGCCGGCACGCGCGCCACGGCGGGGCCCTGGTCGCCGGGGCTCCAGCACGGGGGGCCGGTGTCGGCCCTCATCGGGCGGGCCTTCGAGCGGCACGACCCCGTCCCCGGCGGCCGCGTCGCGCGGGTGACCGTCGAGATCCTCAGCCCGGTGCCCATGGCGGAACTGGACGTCAGCGTGCGCGTGGTCCGCCCCGGCAGGAGGGTCGCCTTCCTCGAAGGCGAGATCGCGCACGAGGGGCGGACGGTCGTCCGCGCCTCCGCCTGGCGGATCATGGCGGCCCCCGCGCATCTGGAGCCGGTCGCGCACGCGCCGGCGCCGCCACCGCTGCCCGAGGCCCCGCGGCCGTTCGGGGAATGGCCGGGCGTGCACATGGACGGCTACCTGTCCGCGATGGAGTGGCGGCTCGTCCGCGGCGCCTTCGGCGAGCCCGGCCCGGGGACGGTCTGGGCGCGGTCCCGGATCCCCCTGGTGGCCGGGGAGGCCGACACCCCCCTCATCCGCGCGCTGACGCTCGCCGACAGCGCCTCCGGCGTCGGCAGCCAGCTCGACCTGGCCAAATGGCTGATCATCAACACCGACGTGACCGTGGCGCTGCACCGCGACCCCGTCGGCGAGTGGCTCTGCCTCGACGCGTCGCTGGACGCCGCCCCGGGCGGCAGCGCGCTGTGCCGGGGCACGCTCGCCGACCGCTCGGGCGAACTCGGCGGCGTCCTGCAGACCCTCCTCGTGGACGAGCGCCCGTCCGGCTGAACACGGCCCCCGAGCTGGATCGACACGCTAAGTGATCACTCTGCTACAGTGAGCAGCGCCCGGGCGACAGTGAACAGAGTTCCGACCTCGTCAGGAGTGCAGAGAAATGTCCACAAGGATTCCCGGACTGCTCACCGCGACCGCCGCGATCTCGGTCGCCCTCACCAGCGTCGCCGCCGCGAGCGGCCCGCACACCGCGCCGCCGCCGGCCCCGCCGGCCCCGAACCTCGATACAAACCCGGCATACGACATCAATCCGGCATACGGCCTGAACCCGTCGTCCGGCGGGTCGTCGGAGAACGCGGCGCCCCGCCCGAGGTCGGCGGACCCCGAGCCGCGGGCGGACGAGGCGGAGGCCCAGGAGGCCGAGGCGCCGAAGTCGCCGCCGAAGCACAAGTCCAAGCACAAGCCGAAGGGCAAGCCGGAGCCCAAGTCGGAGGCCAAGGACGGTACCGACCTGGAGGCCTGCGAGGACGCGCAGTGCCAGGTCGAGGTCAAGGACGGCCAGACGATCATGTTCGACGAGAAGTACGGGATGGCCCCGCTGCACATCAAGATCGAGGGTCGCCAGCTGACCTTCACCGCCCGCGGCCGCCAGGGGACGCTGACCGCCTCGCTCGACACGGACGGGCCAAGCTCCGGCACCTACAACGGCATCACGCTGCGCCCGCACCGGGGCAAGGACGGCAGCGTCATCCTCGACATCTCACACGCCTGAGCCTTCCGCCCAGGCCGGCCGCTCGCACCGGCGAGCCGAAGCCGAGGGGGCGGGCCGCACGGCCCGCCCCGACGGCCGTCCCGCGCACCGCTTCAAGGCCGCACCGCTTCAAGGCCGCACCGCTTCAAGGCCGCACCGCTTCAAGGACGCGCCGCTTCGAGGCCGCACCGCTTCGAGGACGCGCTGCTTCGGGACCGCGTTGCTTCGGGACCGCGCTGCTTCGGGAGCGCGCTACTTGAGGAGCTGGCGGGCCATGACCATGCGCTGGATCTGGTTGGTGCCCTCGTAGATCTGGGTGATCTTGGCGTCGCGCATCATCCGCTCGACCGGGAACTCGCGCGTGTACCCGTACCCGCCCAGCAACTGCACCGCGTCGGTGGTCACGTCCATCGCCACGTCCGAGGCCAGCGCCTTGCACGCCGACGACACGAACGTCAGATCCGGAACGCTCTCCCCCGCCATCGCCCGCTCGGACTTGATCGCCGCGTGGTAGGTCAGCTGCCGCGCCCCCTCCAGCCGCATCGCCATGTCGGCCAGCATGAACTGCACACCCTGGAAGTCGGCGATCGCCTTGCCGAACTGCCGGCGCTGCTTGACATACCCCACCGCGAAGTCCAGCGCCCCCTGCGCGATCCCCAGCGCCTGCGCCGCGATCGTGATCCGGGTGTGGTCCAACGTCGCCAGCGCCGTCTTGAACCCCGTCCCCTCCGCACCGATCATCCGGTCCGCCGGGACCCGCACGTCCTCCAGGATCACCTGCCGGGTCGGGGACCCCTTGATCCCCAGCTTGCGCTCCTTGGGCCCGAACGACACCCCCGCGTCGGCCTCGGCGTCCACCACGAACGCCGAGATCCCCCGCGCCCCCGCACCCGGATCGGTCACCGCCATCACCGTGTAGAACCGCGACACCCCCGCGTTGGTGATCCACATCTTGGTCCCGTTCAGGACCCACCCCTCGCCCTCGCGCACCGCACGCGTCTTCATCCCCGCCGCGTCCGACCCCGCATCGGCCTCCGACAACGCATACGAGAACATCGCCTCGCCCCGCGCCACCGGCCCCAGGAACCGCTCCTTCAGCTCCGCCGACCCCGCCAGCAGCACCGGCACCGACCCCAGCTTGTTCACCGCCGGGATCAACGACGAGGACGCGCACACCCGCGCCACCTCCTCGATCACCACCACCGTCGCCAGCGCATCGGCCCCCGCACCCCCGTACGATTCGGGCACGTGCACCGCGTGCAGATCGTTGGCCACCAGCGCGTCCAACGCCTCCTGCGGGAACCGCGACTCCTCGTCCACCTCCGCCGCGAAAGGAGCGATCTTGGCCTCGGCCAGCTCACGCACCGTACGCCGCAGCAGCTCATGCTCCTCGGACGGCGCGTACGTGGGAAAGTCAGCACTCATGCCGCAGATGCTACCGGCCAGTAGGCAGTGGCGGCCGACGCAGGTACCCGCCCGCAGCGGGCACGTATGTAGGGCCGCTCGTCGGCCAGAGCGAACGGAGAGGAGCAGGCCTTGTCCTACCGGCTGACGGTCATCGGAACCGGTTACCTCGGCGCCACCCACGCGGCGTGCATGGCCGACCTGGGCTTCGAGGTCCTCGGACTCGACGTGGACGCGGAGAAGATCGCGCGGCTCTCGGCCGGCGACCTCCCCGTGTACGAGCCGGGGCTCGAGCCCGTGCTGCGCCGGGGGCTGGAGACCGGGCGGCTGCGCTTCACCACGTCCTACGAGGAGGTCGCGGAGTTCGGCGACGTCCACTTCCTGTGCGTCGGCACCCCGCAGAAGGCCGGGGAGTACGCCGCCGACCTCACCTACGTCGACGACGCGATCGCGTCGCTGGCGCCGCTGCTGGAGCGGCCCTGCCTGGTCGTCGGCAAGTCGACCGTGCCGGTCGGGACGGCCGCGCGGCTGGGCGAGGCGCTCGCCAAGGCGGCGCCGGTGGGCGGGGACGCCGTGCTCGCCTGGAACCCCGAGTTCCTGCGCGAGGGCTTCGCCGTCCAGGACACCCTGCACCCCGACCGGATCGTGGCCGGGCTGCCCGCCGACCAGGGCGCCGCCGAGCACGCCGAGAAGGTGCTCCGCGAGGTCTACCGGACGATGATCGCCGAGGGGGTGCCCTTCATCACGGCCGACTTCCCCACCGCCGAGCTGGTCAAGGTGTCGGCGAACGCGTTCCTCGCCACCAAGATCTCCTTCATCAACGCGATGGCCGAGGTGTGCGAGGCCGCGCACGCGGACGTGACGAAGCTCTCGGAGGCGCTGTCCTACGACGACCGGATCGGCGGGAAGTTCCTGGGCCCGGGGCTGGGGTTCGGCGGCGGCTGCCTGCCGAAGGACATCCGGGCGTTCATGGCCCGGGCGGGCGAGCTCGGCGCCGACCAGGCGCTCACCTTCCTGCGCGAGGTCGACGAGATCAACATCCGCCGCCGGATCCGGATGGTGGACCTCGCCCGGCAGCTGCTCGGCGGCTCCTTCGCCGGGCGGACGGTCGGCGTCCTCGGCGCCGCGTTCAAGCCCAACTCCGACGACGTGCGCGACTCCCCCGCGCTGGACGTGGCCGCGTCCATCCGCGCCCAGGGCGCCAGGGTGACCGTCTACGACCCGCAGGCCATGCGGAACGCGCGCCGAGCCCATCCGACGCTGGAGTACGGCGACTCGGCGATGTCCGCCGTCCGGGACGCGCACGCCGTCCTGCTGCTGACCGAGTGGGCGGAGTTCCGGGACATGAACCCCGCCACCGTCGCCGAGGCCGTCGCCGAGCGCAACATCGTGGACGGGCGCAACGCGCTCGACCCCGAGCGGTGGCGCGCGGCCGGGTGGAACTACCGGGCGCTGGGGCGTCCGTGACGGGGAACTAAAGCGGCCGGAGGCGGTGTTGTGGCGGGCATGAGCGCTGACTTCGCCGACCCGGACGTGATCACCCGCCTGCTGGACGAGTCGAGGACGTGGGCCTTCGTCGGGCTCGGGGACGCCCCGTCGCGGGAGGTCTACAACCAGGCCCGGCTGCTGCAGCGGCGCGGGAAGCGGATCATCCCGGTGCATCCGGAGGCGCGGGAGGTGCTCGGCGAGAAGGGGTACGCCTCCCTCGCCGACGTCCCGGACGCCTCCGAGGTGGACGTGGTGGGCGTCTACCGCCGCGCCGAGCACGCCGGGCAGGCGGTGGACGAGGCGATCGCGGCGGGCGCGAAGGCCGTGTGGCTGCCGCTCCAGGTCGTCGACGAGGCGGCGGCCCGGCGCGCCAGGGACGCCGGGCTCGACGTCGTCATGGACCGCTGCCCCGCCGTCGAGTGGTCCCTGCGGCACTGACGGCCCCGGGCCGGCCGGTGACGGCCCCGACGGGGCCGACAGTCCCTCAGAGCCGCTCTCGCAGCCGCGCGCCCTTCGCCTTGGCCTGACCGTAGAGGTCCTGCTGGAAGACCGTCATCTTGGCTCGCAGGTCCTCGTCGGAGGCGGCCAGGATCCGGACGGCCAGCAGCCCGGCGTTGCGGGCCGCGCCGACCGCGACCGTCGCGACCGGGACGCCCGCGGGCATCTGCACGATCGAGAGCAGCGAGTCCATGCCGTCCAGGTACTTCAGCGGGACGGGCACGCCGATCACCGGCAGCGGCGTCACCGAGGCCAGCATGCCCGGCAGGTGCGCGGCGCCGCCCGCCCCCGCGATGATCACGCGGAGGCCGCGGGCCGCCGCGTCCTCCCCGTAGGCGATCATGTCGTGCGGCATGCGGTGCGCGGACACCACGTCGGCCTCGTAGGGGACGCCGAACTCCTCCAGCGCCTGGGCCGCGGCCTCCATCACCGGCCAGTCCGAGTCGCTGCCCATCACCACGCCGACGACCGGGGCGTTCACGCGTGCCTCCCGTTGATCTCGCTCACTGGTGTCCTCATCGCGCGCGGTCCTTCATGGCGGGACCCCACCGCAGGTAGTCGGCGGCGTGCCGGGCGCGCTCGCGGACCTCGGCGAGGTCGGCGCCGAGCGCGGTCACATGCCCGATCTTGCGTCCCGGGCGGGACTCCTTGCCGTACATGTGCACCTTGACGCCCGGGTCGTGGGCCATCACGTGGATGTAGCGGGGGTAGACCTCCGGGTCGTCGCCGCCGAGCACGTTGGCCATGACCGCGTACGGGGCGGTGGGCTCGGTGGAGCCGAGCGGCAGGTCGAGGACGGCCCGCAGGTGCTGCTCGAACTGCGAGGTCCGGGCGCCCTCGATCGTCCAGTGCCCGGAGTTGTGCGGGCGCATGGCGAGCTCGTTCACCAGCAGCCCGCCCTCGGTCTCGAACAGCTCCACGGCGAGGAGGCCCACGACGCCCAGCTCCTCCGCGACGCGGAGGGCGAGGCTCTGCGCCTCGGCGGCCAGGTCCTTCGAGAGGCCGGGCGCGGGCGAGATCACCTCGACGCAGATCCCGCCCTCCTGGACGGTCTCCACGATCGGGTACGCGGCGCCCTGGCCGTAGGGGGAGCGCGCGACGAGCGCGGCCAGCTCGCGCCGGAAGGGGACGTGCTCCTCCACCAGGAGGTCGACGCCCTCGGCCTGCAGCCGGTCGGCGACGCGGGCCTCCTCCGGGTCGCCGGCCACCCAGACGCCCTTGCCGTCGTAGCCGCCGCGCGTGGACTTCAGGACCAGCGGCCAGCCGTGCTCGCGGCCGAACGCCTCCAGGAACGCCGCCGGGTCGGGCGACGGGACGGGCGCGTAGGCGGGGCAGGGGACGCCGAGGCCGCTCAGCCGCTCGCGCATGACGAGCTTGTCCTGGGCGTGCGCGAGCGCGGCCGACCCGGGCCGGCACGGGACGCCCGCGGCCTCCAGCTTCTGGATGTGCGGCCCCGGGACGTGCTCGTGGTCGAAGGTGACCACGTCGCAGCCCTGGGCGAAGGCCAGCAGATCGTCGAGGGCGCGGTCGTTGCCGACCCGCGCGTCCGAGACGACCTTGGCGGCCGAGTCGTCCGGCGCTCCGGCGAGCACGCGCAGCGGGACGCCGAGCGCGATCGCGGCCTGCTGGGTCATCCGGGCGAGCTGCCCGCCGCCCGCCATCCCGACCACGGGCATGTCACGAACCTTCACGTCGAAAGGCTATCGGGCGGCCGGGCCGAACGAATCACGCGGCGCCCGCGTCGAAGGTGTGTGGGACCCTCGGCAGTGGGCACGGGACAATGGGCACCGAACGGGGGGTGGCCGTGAAAGCTTCGTGTTCCAGCGTCCCAGGCGCCGCGGGCGTCTATCCTCGTTGTTCCTCCCCGCAAGCCCGGAAGGACGGATCCCCTTCGTGAGCCTGGTCGCCAAAATCCACCGGCGGTTCGCGCACCTCGTGCGGGAGCTGGCCCAGTTCGGCAGCGTGGGCGCCATCGCGTTCGTGATCACGTTCGCGATCGGCAACGGCCTGCACACCGGCATGGGGGTGGGCCCGCTCACGTCCAACGGCGTCGCCACGGTGATCGCGACGACGTTCTCCTACCTGGCGAACCGCTACTGGACGTTCCGGCACCGCGACCGCACCGGCCTCGGCCGCGAGTACGTGCTGTTCTTCGCGCTGAACGGCGTGGGGCTGGTGATCACCGAGCTGTTCATCGGCTTCTCGCACTACGTCCTCGGCCTCGACGGCGCGGTGTTCTACAACCTCGCGCTGGTCGTCGGTACCGGGGTGGCGACCCTGTTCCGCTTCTGGTCGTACAAGAAGTGGGTGTTCCTGCCGGCGAGCGCCCCGCCCGTCGACCCGGCGTCCGGGCTGCCCGAGGCGCCCTCGGACGACCTCACCGGCGAGCCCGCGGCGGATGGCCCCGGCGCGACCCGCGCGTCGGAGGGCGGTCCCGCCCCCGCGCCCCGGCTCCTGCACCCCCTCGACCGCGCCGCCGAGGACTACGCCGAGATCTGAGCTCCCGCCCCGGGCACCTGGCTTGAATCCCCGCGTCAGGCAGGCCCCATGACCACGCGTTCGGCGGCCAGGCGGACCTCGGCGGCCTGGCGCAGGAAGACCCCGAAGACCGCGGGCCGGGAGTGCAGGAGCTCCAGGCGCCCGCCGTCCACCACCGCCAGCGAGCGGGCGAGGTAGAGGCCGAGGCCGGTGCCGTGGCCGCCGGAGACGCTGCGCTCGAAGATGCGGGGCTCCAGCCCCGCCGGGATGCCCTCGCCCTCGTCGCCGACCTCGACCACCACCGAGCTCGCGCCCGGCTTGGTGTGGATGGTCACGGTGCCGGCGCCGTGCACGAGCGAGTTCTCCAGGAGCGTGGCGACGATCTGAGAGAAGCCCTCGGGGTGGGTCATGCCGACGAGGCCCTGCTCGCCGATGATCCGCACGTCCCGGCCGGCCTTGCGGAAGCTCGGCCGCCACTCCTCGACCTGCTGGGCGATGATCTCGTCGATCGGGGACGGGACGGCGCCGCCGGTCCGGTCGTGCCGGGCGCGGGCGAGCAGCTGCTCGACGACCGCGACGAGCCGCTCGGCCTGCGCGACCGCCGCCGCGCCCTCCTCCCGGACGACGTCGGGGTAGTCGGCGGCCTCGATCATCTCCTCCAGCCGCATGGACAGCGCGGTCAGCGGGGTGCGGAGCTGGTGGCTGGCGTCGGCCGCGAACTCGCGGCTGGCGACCAGCAGGTCGGTGATGCGGACGGCGCTGCGGTCCAGCACCTCGGCGACCCGGTCGACCTCGGGGATGCCGTAGCGGCGCGGGCGCGGCCGGGCGTTGCCGCTGCCGAGCCGGTCGGCGGTCTCGGCGAGGTCGACCAGCGGCAGCGTCAGCTTGCGGGCCTGCACCATCGCCAGGCCGACGGTGACGGCGACGCAGAGCAGGGCCAGGCTGCCGACCAGCAGGAGCAGCCGCAGCGCGGCGTCGCGGATCTGCGCCTCGGGGCGCGAGACCCGCACCCTGACCCGGCCGTGGGTGGCGGTCGCCGACAGGACGCGCCCGCGCGCGGGCGGCCCGGCGGTGACGGTCCGGCCGTCCGGCAGTGTGATCGACACGTGCCGGCCCGGGTACTCCCGGGCGAGGACCGTGCCGGTGACGGGCTGGTGCGCCTCCAGGCTGTAGCCGACGCCGCCGGCGATGGAGGACGCCTCCCGGTCGAGCGACCGGCCGGCCTCCTCGTACACGAGCTTGTGGGCGGCGTAGGCGAGGGGTATGCCGAGCAGGAGCAGCGCGACCACCGCCACCGCGAGCGTCGACAGGAGCAGTCGGCGCCTCATGGGGGCTCCTTCGAGGGTGGGGCCGCGGAGCGTGCGGCACTAGCCCCGGAGGCCTCTCGGGAAGGCCCCCGGCGTCCCGCACGACCGCGGCGGCCGGTGCTAGTCGCCGCGCTCGAACCGGAAGCCGACGCCCCGCACCGTGGTGATGTAGCGGGGACTGCCGGCGTCGTCGCCGAGCTTGCGGCGCAGCCAGGAAATATGCATGTCGAGGGTCTTCGTGGAACCCCACCAGTTGGTGTCCCACACCTCGCGCATGATCTGTTCGCGGGTCACGACCTTGCCCGCGTCGCGCACGAGCACGCGCAGCAGGTCGAACTCCTTGGTGGTGAGCTGCAACTCCTGGTCGCCCATCCAGGCGCGGCGCGACTCGGCGTCGATCCGCACGCCCTGGACGATCGGGGTCTCGGTGCTGCCCCGGCGCAGCAGGGCGCGCACCCGCGCGAGCAGCTCCGCCAGCCGGAACGGCTTGGTCACGTAGTCGTCGGCGCCGGCGTCCAGCCCGACGACGGTGTCGACCTCGTCGGCCCGGGCGGTCAGGATCAGGATGGGCACGCCGTGCCCCTCGGCCCGCACCCGGCGGGCCACCTCAAGGCCGTCCAGTTCGGGCAGGCCGAGATCAAGGACGATCAGGTCCACGCCGCCGCCGAGCGCCCGCTCCAGCGCCTGCGGGCCGTCGGGGCTGACTTCGACGGTGTACCCCTCGCGACGCAGCGCGCGGGCGAGAGGCTCGGAGATGGACGTGTCGTCCTCGGCGAGCAGTACTGAGGTCATGAACCGATCGTATGACCAAACTTGACCATTGCCCGGCTCCCGCCGCGCTCTTGACCTGCGGTTTGCCACTCGTAGTACAACAGCGAACACGGTTTTGCCGACGCGTCGCAGTTGTGGCCCTAGTCACGTCCCCAGGCGGGGGCGGCCGCCAGGTCGAGGACCGCGGCCGAGGCGCCCGGCAGCGCCATCGCGACCGATCCGGAATCGCCGAAGCTGACCGATTCGATGTGAATCGCCGGATCCGAGGCGAGCAGGAGCCGTGGGGACGTTCCGCCGGGACCGGGCATCGGGAGCAGGACGGGCCCGTCGCCGAGGTTCGCCGCCACGCACACCGGGCCGCGCCGCAAGACCAGCGCGCGCACCGCCTCGCCCGCCGCCCCGCCGGCCTCCTGGCTCTCGCCGTGCGTCTCGACCGTCACGGCGGTCAGCCGGGGGTCGTTCAGCTCGGGCCGGGAGCGGCGCAGAGCGATCAGGTCGCGGTGCCATTCGAGCAGGTCGCGGTGCGGGGGCCGGTCCGGCTCGGCCCAGTCGAGGACCGAGCGCCGGAACGTGTCCACAGCCTGTGGATCAGGGACCTCGCCGCTCCAGCCGTGCCGGGAGAACTCGCGCCGCCGCCCCTCGCTGACCGCGCGCGCCAGTTCCGGATCCTGGTGGTCGGTGAAATAGCACCACGGGGTGGACGCGCCCCATTCCTCACCCATGAAGAGCATGGGCGTGAACGGCCCGAGCAGGAGCAGCGCCGCGCCGGCTTTCAGCAGCCCGGGGGACGGCACAAGGGCACCTATGCGGTCGCCCGCCGCGCGGTTGCCGACTTGGTCGTGGTTCTGCAGGAAGCCGAGGAATCTGTGCGCGGGCGTTTCCCTGACATTGACCGGGCGGCCGTGGTGCCGCCCCCGATAGGTCGACATGGTCCCGTCGTGGACGAAGGCCTTGGTGAAGGCCTTCTCCAGCGTTTCCAGGGAGCCGAAGTCGCAGTAGTATCCCTGCCTCTCACCGGTGAGCGCGGCGTGCAGGGCGTGGTGGAAGTCGTCGCTCCATTGGGCGTCCAGACCGTATCCGCCGGCTTCCCGGGACGTCACCAGGCGCGGGTCGTTCAGGTCCGATTCGGCGATGAGGAAAAGTGCCCTGCCGAGGTGAGCGGAAAGCGCCGACACGGCGCGTCCCAGCTCTTCCAGGATGTGCACCGCACTGTGGTCGGTGAAGGCGTGGACGGCGTCGAGGCGCAGCCCGTCCAGGTGGTAGTCGCGCAGCCACATCAGCGCGTTCTGGACGACGAATGCGCGGACCTCGTCCGATCCCTCCTGGTCGAAGTTCACGGCGTCACCCCAAGGCGTGGCATGGGCGCTCGTGAAATACGGGCCGTAGCTTCCCAGGCGATTCCCGTCCGGCCCGAGATGGTTGTAGACGACGTCCAGGACGACGGCCACACCGCGGGCATGGGCGGCGTCCACGAAGCGCTTCAACCCGTCCGGGCCGCCGTACGGCTCGTGCGGCGCCCATAGGTGCACCCCGTCGTAACCCCAGCCGTGCCGGCCGGGGAAGGACGCGACCGGCAGCAGCTCCACCGCGTCTATGCCGAGCGCCACCAGGTGGTCGAGACGCTCCACCGCCGCGTCGAACGTGCCCTCGGGCGTGAACGTCCCCACATGCATCTCGTAGAGGACGCTGCCGGCGAGCGGGCGGCCGTGCCAGTGCTGGTCGGTCCACGCGAACCGTCCGTGGTCGTAGAGGCGGCTGCGGCCGTGGACGCCCTCGGGCTGCCAAGGGGAACGGGGGTCGGGCAGCACTTCGTCGGCCTCGTCCAGGACGAATCCGTAGTCGGTCCCGTGGGAGGCGTCCGCGACCTCGGCCTCCCACCACCCCGAGGGCCGCGCCTCCATGGGGTGCCGGGCGCCGCCGGCCACGACGTCCACGCGGCCGGCGGCGGGTGCCCACACCTCGAAACGGGCGCTCACCGATCGATCTCCCGGGGGACGAGCAGCGCGACGGGAAGGTGCTCGAACAGGCGCGAGGCGTCCAGGATCGGGCCCATGTGCGTGCAGCCCGTCAGGACGTCCCGCCAGCCCTGGCGGCGCACGTCCACGCGCGTTCCCTTCCAGCCGCCGCGGCGCTCCAGGCCCACGGGGAGCCGGGTGGCGAGCGCGACGGCCTCGCCCCGGGCGAACCCCACGACGTGCTCGGCGGCGGGCCCGCGCGCGGTGACCGGCTCGTGCCGGGAGCCGGGGCCGAACCACTCCGGATGGGACCGGCGCAGCCGCAGCACCCGCGACGTGACCAGCAGCTTCTCGTCGTCGACCTCCTTCGGCTGCCGGCCGGTGTCGAGCCGGAACAGGTGCTCGCGGCGCCGCCCGTAGTCGACGGGCCGCCGGTTGTCGGGGTCGACCAGCGACAGGCCGGTCATCTCGCAGCCCTGGTAGACGTCGGGGACGCCCGGCATCGCCAGCTGGACGAGCTTCTGGCCGAGCGTGTTCACGCGGGCGTAGGGGGCCAGCTTCGCGACGAACGACGTCATGTCGGTCACGAGGTCGGGGTCGGTCAGGACGCCGCGCGCGTACTCCAGGACGGCCTCCTCGTACTCGGGATCCTGATCGGCCCAGGAGGTGCGCGTCTTGGCCTCCCGCATCGCCTTGGTGAGGAACTCCTCCAGCCTGCCGCTGGTGAGCGGCCAGGCACCGACGAGCGTCTGCCAGAGCAGGTACTCCAGGTCCGGCTCCAAGGGGGACGTGCCGGGGCCCCAGGTCCGCCACCGGTCCACGGCTTCGACCCACTCGCCGGGCAGTTCCGACAGCACGGCCAGCCAGGCGCGCACGTCCTCCTCGCGCTTGGTGTCGTGCGTGGAGAGCGTGGTCATCGTCAACGGCCAGTCGCGGGCGAGCCGTATGCAGAACGCATGGAACTCCGGCTCGCCGACGCTGAACCGCCCTGGCGCGCCGCCGACCTCGTTCAGGGCGGCCATGCGGTTCCACCGGTAGAAGGCCGTGTCCTCCACGCCCTTGGCGGCCAGCGGAGACGACGTCTGCTGGAACCGGACGATGAACTCGGCGTCGGTGCGCTCGCCGCGTCCGAGGGCCAGGTCCACGATGGTTTCCAGGTCGCCGTGCATTTCCTCCGGCAAGTGCGCGCGTGCGCGGCGGGCGGCCTCGTCCACGACGTCCACGGCCTGCTGGGGTGCGTCCTCCCCGGGCACGACGTACGCGCGGTAGACGGGCATGGCGACCAGCAGTTCGACCAGGGCCCGCTCCAGGCCGGGGCGGCGTTCGCCCACCACCCGGTGAAGGACGCGCTGGAGCCGCTCGATCTCGGGCTTGAGGCTGTGCGTCGCGGCGTGCATCCGGGCGTCGCGCTCGACCTCCTCGAACTCGGCCGGGTTGCCGGTGAGCGACACGTAGTAGTCGGTCAGCGGCTTCTCTCCGGCCGGGTCGACGAACAGCCCGCCGATCATGCCGAGCGCGTCATAGCCGGTGGTGCCCGCGCACGGCCAGTCCGCCGGCAGCCGCTCCTCCCCCTCGGTGATCTTCTCGACGAGCAGCCGGCGGTCCGGGGCGGCCTCGGCCAGCCGCCGCAGGTAGCCGCGCGGGTCGGCGAGCCCGTCGGGGTGGTCGATGCGCAGCCCGTCCACCAGGCCGTCCCGGACCAGGCTCAGCAGCAGCGCGTGCGTGCGCTCGAAGACCTCCGCGTCCTCCTGCCGCAGCCCGATCAGGCCGGAGATGTCGAAGAAGCGCCGGTAGTTGGGCTCGCCCTCGCCGGGCGGCACGATCCGCCCGCCGCCCGCCGCCCAGTCGACGTCGAACCACCGGGCGAACCGCGACCGCGGCCCCTCCGCCAGGACGTCCGCGAACGGCAGGTTCAGCTCGGGCGGCTCAGGGATCGCCATGTGGTTCGGGACGACGTCCACCAGCACCCGGAGCCCGTGCGCCCGGAACCGGGTCGCCATGGCCCCGAACGCCTCGGGCCCGCCGAGCTCCTCCGACAGCCGGGAGTGGTCGACGACGTCGTAGCCGTGCGTGGAGCCCGGCGCGGCCTGCAGGATCGGCGACAGGTAGACGTGCGACACGCCGAGGGCCGCCAGGTAGGGGGCCAGCGCGGCGGCCTCGGCGAATCCGAAGTGCTCCTCGGGCGTCCCGCGGAGCTGGAGGCGGTAGGTGCCGGTCGGCGGCACGGGGAGGGCGTCCTCCTCTGGGACGGGTCTGTCGGCCTGTTCGGGTCTGTCCGCCCTTTCGGGCATGTGGTCCTCGGACACGGTTTCCTCGGGGGGTTCGGCGGCGGGAAGCGGTTCCTCGGGGACGGGCTCGGCCTGCGCGTGGGCGTCCGCCTGCGCGGCGTCCGCCTGCCTGAGGTCTACCCACGCAGGGGCTGTGTGCGCGTCGTCGTCCATCTGCCCGTCCTGCCTCAGAGCCGGCGGATGACCTGGACGGAGCGAGCGGCGACCGGCACGTTCTCGCGGGCCTTCACGACGGGCGACTCCTCCTCGGCGAGCAGCGGATCGGCGGTGTCCAGCACCTTCATCCACATCTGCCCGTAACGCGCGGGCGGAAGCGTGAACGGCAGGTCGCCCTCGTGGGCGTTGAACAGCAGCAGGAACGAGTCGTCCCTGACCTGCCGTCCGCGCCGGTCCGGCTCCCCTATCGCGTCGCCGTTCAGGAACACGGTCAGCGACTTGTTGAACCCGGCGGACCAGTCCTCGTCGGTCATCTCCACTCCGCCCGGGGTGAACCACACGAGGTCGGGCAGGTCCTCGGGCCGCGTCCCCGCGCGGGTGCGCCTGGAGCCCTCGACGCCGCCGCTGAAGAAGCGCCGCCGGCGGAACACCGGGTGCTCGGTCCGCAGCTCGGAGAGGCGGCGGACGAAGTCGAGCAGCGGGCCGCGCTCGTCGAAGAACGTGTCGTCGCGCAGGCCCGTCCAGTCGACCCAGGACAGCTCGGTGTCCTGGCAGTAGGCGTTGTTGTTGCCGCTCTGCGTCCGGCCGATCTCGTCGCCGTGCAGGAGCATCGGCACGCCCTGCGACAGGAACAGCGTGGCCAGGAAGTTGCGCTTCTGCCGCTCGCGCAACGAGATGATCTCCAGGTCGTCCGTCGCGCCCTCGTGGCCGCAGTTCCACGACCGGTTGTCGTCGGTGCCGTCGCGGTTGCCCTCCCCGTTGGCCTCGTTGTGCTTGCCGTCGTAGGAGACCAGGTCGTGCAGCGTGAAGCCGTCATGGCACGTCACGAAGTTGATCGAGGCGAGCGGGCGGCGGCCGTCGTCGGCGTACAGGTCGGACGAGCCCGTCAGCCGGGACGCGAAGTCGGGCAGCGCGCCCGGCTGCCCGCGCCAGTAGTCGCGCGTCGTGTCGCGGTACTGGCCGTTCCACTCCGTCCACAGCGGCGGGAAGTTGCCGACCTGGTAGCCGCCCTCGCCCACGTCCCACGGCTCGGCGATCAGCTTGACCTGCGAGACCACCGGGTCCTGCTGGACGAGGTCGAAGAACGCCGACAGCCGGTCCACCGCGTGCAGCTCGCGGGCCAGCGTCGCGGCGAGGTCGAAGCGGAACCCGTCCACGTGCATCTCGGTCACCCAGTACCGCAGCGAGTCCATGATCAGCTGCAGGACGTGCGGGCTGCGCATCAGCAGGCTGTTGCCGGTGCCCGTGGTGTCCATGTAGTAGCGGGGGTCGTCCTCCGTGAGCCGGTAGTACGAGGCGTTGTCGATGCCGCGGAACGACAGCGTCGGCCCGAGGTGGTTGCCCTCGGCGGTGTGGTTGTAGACGACGTCCAGGATCACCTCGATCCCGGCCTCGTGCAGCGACTTCACCATCGCCTTGAACTCCAGCACCTGCTCGCCGCGCTGCCCGGACGAGGAGTACTCGTTGTGCGGCGCGAAGAAGCCGATGGTGTTGTAGCCCCAGTAGTTGCGCAGCCCGCGGCTCGTCAGCGCGTCGTCGTGGACGAACTGGTGGACGGGCATCAGCTCCACCGCCGTCACCCCGATCGAGCGCAGGTGATCGGTGATCACTGGGTGGCCGAGCGCCGCGTAGGTGCCGCGCAGCGCGGGCGGGACGTCCGGATGCCGGGCGGTGAGCCCCTTGACGTGCGCCTCGTAGATCACCGTCTCGTGGTACGGGGTGCGGGGCGGGCGGTCGTCCCCCCAGTCGAAGTACGGGCTGACCACCACCGACCGCATCGTGTGGGGCGCGGAGTCGGCGTCGTTGCGCGACCACGGGTCGCCGAAGTCGTAGCCGAAGCACGCCTCGTCCCAGTCGACCTGGCCCTCGACGGCCTGGGCGTAGGGGTCCAGCAGCAGCTTCGCGGGGTTGCAGCGCAGGCCGCGCGACGGGTCGTACGGGCCGTGCACCCGGAACCCGTACCGCCGCCCCGGCATGACGCCCGGCAGGTAGGCGTGCCACACGAAGGCGTCCACCTCCGGCAGCGTCAGCCGCGTCTCCTCACCGTCGCCCGCCGGGCCGTCGAACAGGCACAGCTCCACCTTCTCGGCCACCTCGGAGAAGACGGCGAAGTTCGTCCCCGCGCCGTCGAACCGGGCCCCCAGGGGGTAGGCGTCACCCGGCCAAACCTGAGCCAATTGTTCCGCCCTTCGTAAGGGTGCGGCACCGGGGCGCCCGACCGCGCACGTACCGGGGGCCGCACCCGGGAAGCCCTTCCCCCTGGGGGATAGATCACACCGATCGGGACCCCACTGGCCAGAACGGACATCGGTGCGTTACGTTAGGGGAGCCTAACCTTAATGAGGGCGCCCTTACCGGCCCCGGTCGGGCACGCTGCGAACAGGACGCCGCGAACAGGACGAGCCGCACGGAAGGTCTCCCACCGGAATGTACGTCTGCATCTGCAACGCCGTCACGGAGGACGACGTCCACGGCTGCATGGCGAGCGGTTGCACGACCGCCAAGGCCGTCAAGGCGGCCTGCGGATTCAAGCCCGGCTGCGGCCTGTGCACCAAGCGCATCCACACGATGGTCAGCGAGTACCGCGCCTCCGCGGCCCTCGCGGACGCCCTGAACGGCGGCCCGCACCCTCTGGCGGCCGTCCCCGAGGCGCCCCTCGACGCCTCCCGGCTCCCGGAGCCCGCACAGGCCATGGGGCAGCGCGCCGACGGCGGCTCCGCGTCCTCGACCGCCGCCTGAGGCCCCCTTTCCCCCTCCGGTCAGCGCCCGTTCCGCACGGTGCGCTACGAATCGGACACGCACCGTGCGGGGTTCGGTACTGTCCCGGATCCGGTCCGGCATGGAAGCATGGGGGCCATGGAAGGCGACAACGACATCATCGCGCTGCTGAACGAGCAGCTCACCGCGGAGCTCACGGCGATCAACCAGTACTTCCTGCACTCCAAGATGCAGGAGAACTGGGGCTTCACCCGCATCGCCAAGCACACCCGCGACGAGTCCTTCGACGAGATGCGGCACGCGGAGCGGCTCACCGACCGGATCCTGTTCCTGGAGGGCCTGCCGAACTACCAGAAGCTCGGCACCCTGCGCATCGGGCAGACCATCGTCGAGCAGCTCAAGGCGGACCTGGAGATCGAGATGGAGGCCGTGGCCCGGCTGCGGCCCGGCATCGAGCTCATGCGCTCGCGCGGCGACGTCACCTCCGCCCGGATCTTCGAGGACATCCTCGCCGACGAGGAGGAGCACATCGACTACCTGGAGACCGAGCTGAGCCTCGTCCAGGCCCTCGGCGAGCAGAACTACCTCCAGCGCCTCACCGACTCGCCCGGCGAGGGCGGCCCGAGCCCCGTCTGAGGCCTACGGCGCCTGCCCGCCGCTCCTGCGCAGCACGTACGGCTGGACGATGCCGAGACCGCGGACCGGGCGCCTGACGATCCGGGTGACCTCGTAGCCCGGCGCCTTCTCCAGGCACGCCGCCAGCTCGGCGTCGATCACCACCGAGCCCGGCCGGGCGAGGGAGGTGAGCCGGGCCGCGAGGTTCACGGTCGTGCCGAACACGTCGCCCATCAGCGGCAGGACGGGCCCGTGGGCGACGCCGACCCGCACGTCCGGGACCTCCGTCTCGTCCTGGATCGCCGACGCCACCGTCAGCGCGATCTCCGCGCCGACCTCCGGCGTCTCCGCGCTGAACAGCACCTCGTCGCCGAGCGTCTTCACCAGCCGGCCGCCGCAGGAGGCGATGATGTCGGCGGCGGTCTCCTCGAACCACTCCACCACCCGGGCGAGCTCGATCTCCTCCAGCTCCCGGCTGACCTGGGTGAAGGAGACCATGTCCGCGAAACCGACCGTGGTCATCGGCCGGCCCGCGGAATCGCCGTTCTCCCGGCTCGCCGCCGCGGCCAGCGCCCGCGTCCCGGCCGCGGCGAGCTGCCGCCGCCAGGCGTGCACGACCAGCGGCTCGAAGTCGCCGATGTGCTTCTCGGCGATGTCGACGACCGTGTCCACGGCCTGCGCGGACGGCGCGTCGTTCAGGTCCTGCGTCAGCATGCTGCGCAGGAGGTTGACCTGCCACTCGGCGAGCCGCGTCATGGTCTGGCCGAACGCCCGGACGAGCCGGATCACGCCGTCCTCGTCCAGGATCCCGTCGTCGACGAGCCTGCGGAGCCGGTCCAGCGCCGCCACGTCGCCCTCGGTGTAGGCGATCGTCTCGTCGGGCATCGACGGGTAGCCGAACGCGCGCCAGATCCGTCCGGCGAAGTCCCGGGAGACCCCGGACTGCCGGACGGCCTCGACGCGGTTGTACCGCAGCTCGCCTCCGAGCAGGAGCTCTTCGATCTCCTTCGGATCCGGCAATCCGGCCGCCATCATCCGCCCCTCAGTCCGCCGCCGCCATGGGCCGTGGCGCCGGCGTCGTGGATCGGTACCCGAACATATCGTCGCAGATCAGCATCAACTTCAGCGGCCGGATGGCGGATCGTCCCGTCCCGTTCATCGGACGTGCACCACATCTCCGGCGCTGACCGCGCGCTCGCCTCCCGGTCCGGCCACCACGAGCCGCCCCGTCTCGTCCACGTCCCGCGCCGTCCCGGTGAGCCGCTCGCCGCCGGGCAGCTCCACCCGCACCTCGCGGCCCAGGGTCGCGCACAGGTCGCGGTACGCGGTACGCAGCCCGCTGCTCTCCGGATCACCGTCGAGCGCCGTCCACTCCCGGTACCAGGTGGCGAACTCGCGGAGGATCGCGCGCAGCAGGGGCGCCCGGTCGCTGAGCGGCGCGCCCTCGATCGCGAGGGACGTCGCGGTCGGCACCGGCAGCTCGTCCTCGCGCAGCCCGACGTTCAGCCCGACCCCGACCACGAGGCCGCCGTCCACCATCTCGGCGAGGATCCCGGCGAGCTTGCGGTCCCCGACCAGCACGTCGTTCGGCCACTTCAGGCGGACGTCCACCGCGACGTCGCCGCCCTCCCCGAGGAACCCCTCCCCCGCCTGCGACCAGGCGGTCATCCGCCGGAGGGCGGTGGCCACCGCCACCCCCGTCAGCAGCGACGCCCAGGCGAACCGCGACTGCGGCACCCGCGGGCGCAGGAGCACGGAGAACGTCAGCCCGGACCGCGGCGGCGCCGTCCAGGTCCGGCCGAGCCGGCCGCGGCCCGCCGTCTGGAGCTCGGTGACCAGCACGGTCCCCTCAGGCGCGCCCTCCCGCGCCCGGTCGGCGAGGTCGGCGTTCGTGGAGCCGGTCTCCTCCACCACGCGGACGTCCCGCCACAGCCCGTCCTCCCGAACGAGCGCGCGCCGCAGCGCGGCCTCGTGCAGCGGCGGCCGGTCCAGGTCCCCATACCGTGAGTCGGTCACACCACCAATCCAACCCCATAACGAGTTCGATCTTGGGACCGGCATCCGGCCGCGGGGAACCCGCTCGTTAGGGTGCCCCATATGGAGGGTGTGACATGGATGGTGTGACGCTGCGGCGCGACGGGCACGTCGCGGAGATCGTGCTGGACCGGCCCGAGGCCCTCAACGCCCTGTCGACCGCGATGGCGCGGCGCCTCGCCGCCGTGTGCGCCGAGGTCGCGGCGGACGCCTCGGTCCGCGCGGTGGTGCTCTCCGCCGCCGGTGAGAAGGCGTTCTGCGTGGGCGCCGACCTCAAGGAGCGCAACGGGATGACCGACGAGGAGATCCTCGCGCAGCGCCCCGTCTTCCGCGCCGCGTTCGGCGGCGTCCTGAACCTGCCGCAACCCGTCGTCGCCGCCGTGCACGGCTACGCCCTCGGCGGCGGCTGCGAGTTCGCGCTGTCCGCCGACATCATCGTCGCGGACGAGTCGGCCGTGTTCGGCCTCCCCGAGGTGAGCGTCGGCCTCGTCCCCGGCGGCGGCGGAACCCAGCTCGCGCTGCGCCGCCTCGGCCCCGGCAAGGCCGCCGACCTGGTGTTCACCGGCCGCCGCCTCGGCATCGAGGAGGCCCTCGCCTACGGCCTCGCCGACCGCAGGGTCCCCGCCGGCACCGCCCGCGAGGAGGCCCTCGGCATCGCCGAGGTGATCGCCCGCAACTCCCCCACCGCCGTCCGCGCAGCCAAACGCGCCATGCGCCTGGGCGGCGGCACCGCCCTGGACGCCGCCCTCGACCTGGAAGAGAACGCCTGGCGCACAGTCGCCTTCTCCGCCGACCGCCGCGAGGGAATCGCCGCCTTCAACGAGAAGCGAAAGCCGGTCTGGCCGTGTTAGCCCAGGGGGCTGTGTCTTCCCAGGGGGGCGACCCCCTGGAACCCCCGTTGCGAGCCGGGCGATCCTCACGCCACGGTTTCGGTGTGTTGTGCCCGTGCGGGTTTGTTTCGTGGCGCTGCGGTCGCCCGGCTCGGCGGGGCGGGCGACCTCCAGGCGCCTGGAGCGCCTTCCGGCCGCCCGACCCGCGGCGGTAGCTCAGGTTCACTCCAAGAGCGTCTCGGCGGGGGGCTCAGGCGGGGGTCAGGTCGTCGGGGTGGCCTGCGTTCAGGCGGGGCCATTGGGCGGTGGGGCGGCCGTTGGTGCTGAAGAAGCCGCCGTCTACGGAGCCGGCTCGGGGCCAGGCGGGGGGTGAGTCCTCCCAGTCTTCCTGGCGTCCGTAGACGGTGAGGTCCATCAGCGAGTAGGCGGTGTCCATCGCCTCGACGCCACGGCCGTTCGTCCAGTACGTCTCGAACACGCGGTCGCCGTCCCGCAGGTAGCACACCAGGTGGAACATGCCGGCCTGGCGGCCGGTCAGCAGCGTCTCGGCGGAGTCCCGGGCGGAGTACCAGGGCATGTCCCAGCCCATGAAGTCGCGGTACCGGACGCTCTCCTCGTACGGGCCCTGGCAGAACGTCGCGTAGGTGATCCCGGCGGCGTGCAGGTTGGACAGCTCGCGGACCTGCCCGTTGAAGAACGTGCAGCCCGGGCACTGCTCGGCCGCGGGGCGGCCGGTGAACCACATCATGTAGTACGCGACCAGTTGCCGGCGGCCCTCGAACGTGTCGAGCAGTGTGACGGGGCCGTCCGGGCCGGTCAGCGGGGTCGAGGCGTCCACCTCCACCATCGGCAGGCGGCGGCGGGCCGCCGCGATCGCGTCCCCCGCGCGTGTGTGCGCCTTCTCCCGCACGCGGAGCGCGTCCAGTTCGGCCTGGAACGCGGCCCGGTCGACCACTTCGGGGGTCGGGAGCGTCGTGTCGGTGCTCATGGATCTTCCCTTCCTTCCGGTGGACCTTCACCCCACCGACGAAGGGCGCCCGCCCCGGATCGACATCGCCGCCGGGTTTTTTCAGAGCTCTTGAAGGCGGCTGGCGAGGTAGCGGCGCTCGGGCTCGGTCGGCGCCATTTTCAGCGCCTCCTCGTACGCCGCCTTTGCCTCGGCCTTGCGGCCGGCGCGGCGCAGCAGGTCGGCGCGGGTCGCGGGGAGCAGGTGGTATCCGTCCAGGCATCCGGACGCCGCGAGTTCCTCGACCAGGGCGAGGCCGGACGGGATGCCCTCGGCCATCGCGACCGCCACGGCCCGGTTGAGGTCCACCACCGGGGACGGTGCCAGGCGGGCCAGCGCGCCGTACAGGGCCGCGATCTGCGGCCAGTCGGTGCTCGCCGTGTCCGGCGCGGTGGCATGGCAGGCGGCGATGGCGGCCTGCACCTGGTACGGCCCGCCGCGCCGCAGGGCGAGCGCTCGGTCGAGCACGGCCACGCCCTCGGCGACGAGGTCCCGGTCCCAGCGGGAGCGGTCCTGGTCCTCCAAGGGGACCAGGACGCCGTCCTCCATGCGCGCGGGGCGGCGGGCCTCGTGCAGCAGCATCAGCGCGAGGAGGCCGCGCGGCTCGGGCTCGGACGGCATGAGCCGGACGAGCACGCGGGCCAGGTGGATCGCCTCGGCGTTCAGCGCCCGGTCCGGGTCCTCCTCGCCGTAGCCCTGGTTGAAGATCAGGTAGAGGACCGCGAGGACGGCCGCGAGCCGTTCGGGGAGCTGCTCGGCGGGCGGCACCCGGTACGGGATGCCGGCCTCCTGGATCCTGCGCTTCGCCCGGACGAGGCGCTGCGCCATCGCGGGCTCGGCCGCCAGCAGCGCCCGGGCGATCTCGGCGGTGCTCAGCCCGGCCAGCGTGCGCAGGGTGAGCGCGACCCGGGCGGGGAACGGCAGCGCCGGATGGCAGCAGGTGAAGATCAGCCTGAGCCGCTCGTCCGGGATGTCCTCCTCAGCGGGCTCCCGCGCGCCGTCCGCCGCGAGCAGGCGCAGCTTGGCCGCGCCCGCGGCGTCGCGGCGCAGCCGGTCGAGCGCGCGGTTGCGGGCCGCCGTCGTGAGCCACGCTCCGGGGCGGCGCGGGACGCCGTCGCGCGGCCAGGTCGCCAGCGCGGCGGCGAACGCGTCCTGCGCGCAGTCCTCGGCCAGGTCCCAGTCCCCGGTCGCCGCGATCAGCGTCGCGACGACCTGGCCCCACTCGTCCCGGTACGCCGCGTCGACCGCGGCGCGCACCGGGTCGCCGGGCACGGTCACTCCCAGAGGGGGCGGATCTCGACGCTGCCCCAGCGCGCGTAGGGGTGCCCGGCGGCGATCCGGACCGCCTCGTCCAGGCCCGCGCACTCGATGACCATGAAGCCGCCGACGAAGTCCTTGGTCTCGGCGAACGGGCCGTCGGAGACCAGGGTCTCGCCGTCGCGGACGCGGACCGTGGTCGCCTCCGCCACCGGCCGCAGCCGCACGCCGAGCAGCTTGGCTCCGGTCCGCTCCAGGTCGGCCAGCCATGCCCGGTGCGCCGGATCGGCCGCGATTTCCTCGTTGCTCGGCGACGCCGACTCGTCGTCGCAGATCAGCAGCCCGTACTTCATGCGCTTGATTCTGCCCATGGGGGCGACCCCCTGGAACCCCCGTCACGAGCCGGGCGATCCTCACGCCACGGTGCGGGTGTGCTGTGCCCGTGCGGGTTGGTGTCGTGTCGCTCCGGTCGTCCGGCTCGACGGGCCGTGCGACCTCCAGGCGCCAGAGCGCCTTCCGGCCCCCCGACCCGCGCCGTCGCTCAAGTCCCTCAAGTCCACTCCAAGAGCGCCACAGCTGGCACATCCAAGAGCGTCAAGGTGTGCACGTCCAAGAGCGTTGGACCAAGAGCGTAGGGCGTGGACGGTTCACACCCTCTTGGACTTGGTGCTCAGCCGGGGCGCGGGCAGGCGCGTGGAGCGAGCGCAGCGAGCGCAACGCGCATGCCCGCCGACGCAGGCGACCGCAGCGACGCCACACAAGCCGCAACAGGCACAGCGACCGCAACGGCGGCGTGAGGATCGCCTGCGTCGCAACGGGGGTTCCAGGGGGTCGCCCCCCTGGGAAGACACCGTCATCCCGTGTTCTGGAGGCCGGCGGCCACCCCGTTGACGGACAGGAGGAGCAGGTCCTCCAGGTGGGCGCGTTCCGTCTCGTCCTCCACGCCCGCGCGCAGCGCCTTCAGGGCCCGCAGCTGCAGGTGGGAGAGGGCGTCCACGTAGGGGTTGCGGAGCTCGACGGCCCGGGAGAGGACCTTGCGGTTCTCCAGCAGGCGGCCGTGGCCGGTGACCGCCAGGACGAGCCGGCGGGTGCGGTCGTACTCGGTCAGGACGGTCTCGGAGAGCTCGGGCCGCTCGCCCAGGGCCAGGTAGCGCTCGGCGATCGCCCGGTCGGACTTGGCGAGGCTCATCTCGGCGTTGTCGAGGAGGGTGTTGAACAGCGGCCACGCCTCGTAGGCCTCGCGGAGCTCGGCGAGGTCGCGGCCGTCGTCCGAGACGGCGGCGAGGCCGCTGCCGAGGCCGTACCAGCCGGGGAGGTTGACGCGGGTCTGCGTCCACGCGAACACCCAGGGGATGGCGCGCAGGTCCTCCAGGCCGCGGGCGGCCTTGCGGCGGGCCGGGCGGGAGCCGATCCGCAGCTCGGCGATCTCCTCCAGGGGGCTGACCCGGGCGAACCAGAGGGCGAAGTCCTCGGTCTCGATGAGGCTCCGGAACGCGGCCCTGGCCGCCTCGCTGATCTTGTCGGCCAGCGGGCGGAACCGCGCGGCGGCCTCGCGGGCGCGGTCCTGCACGGCGTCGGTCGAGGCGAGCAGGACGGCGCTGGTGACCTGCTCGACGTGCCGCTTGGCGATCTCGGCGTGGCCGTAGCGGGCGAAGATGACCTCGCCCTGCTCGGTGACCTTGAAGCGGCCCGCGACCGAGCCCGGCGCCTGCGCGAGGATCGCGCGGTTGGCGGGGCCGCCGCCGCGGCCGAGGGAGCCGCCGCGGCCGTGGAACAGCGTCAGCCTCACGTCGGCCCGGGCCGCCCACGCGGCGAGGGCCTCCTGCGTGTCGTACAGCCGCAGGGTGGCGCTGGTCGGGCCGAGCTGCTTGGCGGAGTCGGAGTAGCCGAGCATGACCTCCAGGCGGCGGCCGGTGTCGTCCAGGCGGCGCCGGACGGCCGGGATCCCCAGCATCCCGTCGAGGACGGACGGCGCGCGCTCCAGGTCCTCGCCCGTCTCGAACAGCGGGATGACGTCCAGGACGGGCGCGCCCTCGCCGAGGGACTCCGCGAGGGCGTGCACGTTCGCGATGTCCTCGGCGGAGCGGGTGAAGGAGACGATGTAGCGGTGGCAGGCGCGGACGCCGAACCGCCGCTGGATCCACGCGACGACCCGGAGCGTCTCCAGGATCTCCTCGGTCATCTCCGAGCGCGGGCCCCCGGCGCGGACCTCCTCGATCGCCTTCTCGTGCAGCTCGGAGTGCTGGCGGACCTCCAGCTCGGCGAGGTGGAAGCCGAACGTCTCGACCTGCCAGACGAGCTGCTGGACGCGCCCGTAGGCCTGCCGGGGGGCGCCCGCGGCGGCGAGGGAGTCCTGGACGGTGCGCAGGTCGGCGAGCAGCTCCTCCGGGGAGGAGTAGGCGAGGTCGGCGTCGCGCTCGCGGGTCGCGGCGATGCGGGCGGCGGCGTGCAGGAGGAACTGGCGGTGCGGCTCGCCGGGCGAGCGCTTGGCCATGTCCCCGACCAGCCGGGGGTGGGCGGTGCGGGCGGCGGCGAGCGCGTTGAGCAGGGCGCCGGACGCCGGGGTGGTCGACTCGTGGACGGTCAGCTCCCGGCCGATCCGGGCGCAGGCCGCCTCCAGGGCGCGCAGCACGTGGTCCGCCTGGATCATCACGGCGTCCCGGGTGACCTGCGCGGTGACGTAGGGGTTGCCGTCGCGGTCGCCGCCGATCCAGCTGCCGAACCGCAGGTACGGGCGGGCCTTCGGCGGGCGGGCGCCGGACTCCTCGCCGCCGGCCCCGCCCTCCAGGGCGCGGTCGAGGGCCCGGTAGACGTGCGGGACGACCCGGAAGATCGTCTCGTCGAACGCGGCCATCGCGGTGCGGACCTCGTCCAGCGGGTCCATCTGCGTGCCCCGGCGCAGCGCGGTCCGCCACAGCAGGTCGATCTCCTCGCGGAGGCTGCGCTCGGTCTCCTCGCGCTCGCTCGCGCCCGGGTCGCCGTTCAGCCGGGCCAGCAGGTCGCTGATCCGCTGGATGGCGGTGACGACCGCGCGGCGGCGGGCCTCGGTGGGGTGCGCGGTGAAGACCGGGCGGAACTCCAGGCCGTCGACGATCGCCTCAAGGCGCCCGTCGCCCGCGGCGCGGATGTCCTCGACCGCGGCGGCGACGGACCCGGGGACGGTGCCGCCGGTGTCGCGCTCCCGCAGCGTCCGGATGCGGTGGTGCTCCTCGGCCAGGTTCGTCAGGTGGAAGTACACGGTGAACGCGCGGGCGACCTGCCTGGCGCGCTCCAGCGACCAGCCGTCGACGAGGGCGGCGACCTCGTCGCCGCCGGTCTCGCCGCGGCGGGCCGCGATCACCGCGTGCCGCAGCCGCTCGACGTCGTCCAGCAGCCCCTGGCCGCCGTACTCCACGAGGGAGTCGCCGAGCATGGCGCCGAGGAGCCGCACGTCGCGGCGCAGCGGTTCCGGCATGTCCTGGCGGAGGATGTCTCGCATCTTCGTGGCCACCCGCCCAAGCGTAACGAGCCGCCGCGTGGCGGCCATCCACCGGCCCGCACCTCCCACCAGGCCCGGGACCGCCGCGGCCGGCGCCGTCCCGGTCAGCGGGCCCCGGCCGCGAGCGCGGCATCAGCGGGCGGTTACCCTGGCGCGCATGGCGATGGAAGCCCCTGAACCCCCGGTGGACTACGACATCCACACCACGGCGGGAAAGATCGCGGATCTGGAACGGCGCCGGTACGAGGCGGTGCACGCCGGCTCGGCCCGCGCCGTGGAGAAGCAGCACGCCAAGGGCAAGATGACGGCCCGGGAGCGGATCGACGCTCTGCTCGACCCCGGCTCGTTCGTCGAGTTCGACGAGATGGCGCGGCACCGCTCCACCAACTTCGGGATGGAGAAGAACCGCCCCTACGGCGACGGCGTCGTCACCGGGTACGGGACGGTCGACGGGCGTCCCGTCGCGGTCTTCAGCCAGGACTTCACGGTCTCCGGCGGCTCCCTCGGCGAGGTCTTCGGCGAGAAGATCTGCAAGGTCATGGACCACGCGGTCAAGACCGGCTGCCCGGTGATCGGCATCAACGACTCCGGCGGCGCGCGGATCCAGGAGGGCGTGGTCGCGCTCGGCCTGTACGCGGAGATCTTCAAGCGGAACGTGCACGCCTCCGGCGTCATCCCGCAGATCTCGCTGGTCATGGGCCCGTGCGCGGGCGGGGCCGTGTACTCCCCGGCGATCACCGACTTCATCGTCATGGTGGACCAGACGTCCCACATGTTCATCACCGGGCCGGACGTGATCAAGACGGTCACCGGCGAGGAGGTGACCATGGAGGAGCTCGGCGGCGCGCACTCGCACAACTCGCGGTCCGGCGTCGCCCACTACCAGGGCTCCGACGAGGACGACGCGATCGAGTACGTCAAGGCGCTGCTGTCGTACCTGCCGTCGAACAACCTGTCCGACCCGCCCGCGTTCGACGTGCCCGTCGACCCGTCCGAGACGGACGAGGAGCTCGACTCCCTCATCCCCGACTCGCCGAACCAGCCGTACGACATGCACACCGCCATCGAGCACGTGCTGGACGACGGCGAGTTCCTGGAGGTCCAGGCCCAGTACGCGCCCAACATCATCGTCGGGTTCGGCCGGGTCGAGGGCCACTCGGTCGGCATCGTCGCGAACCAGCCGATGCAGTTCGCCGGGACGCTCGACATCGCCGCCTCCGAGAAGGCCGCCCGGTTCGTCCGGACCTGCGACGCGTTCAACATCCCGGTGCTGACGTTCGTGGACGTCCCCGGCTTCCTGCCCGGCACCGACCAGGAGTGGAACGGGATCATCCGGCGCGGCGCGAAGCTGCTGTACGCCTACGCCGAGGCCACCGTCCCGCTCGTCACGGTCATCACCCGCAAGGCCTACGGCGGCGCCTACGACGTCATGGGGTCCAAGCACCTCGGCGCCGACATCAACCTGGCGTGGCCGACCGCGCAGATCGCCGTCATGGGCGCGCAGGGCGCGGTCAACATCCTGTACCGGCGCGAGCTGGCCGCCGCGGACGACCCCGACTCCCGCCGCGCCGAGCTGATCACCGAGTACGAGGACGCGCTCGCCAACCCCTACATCGCGGCCGACCGCGGCTACATCGACAACGTGATCAAGCCGTCCGAGACGCGCGGGCAGGTGGTCCGGGCGCTCAGGGCACTGCGCGAGAAGCGCAAGACGCTCCCGCCGAAGAAGCATGGGAACATCCCGCTCTAGCGGGGACACGCCCGGAAGGTGGGAGGTTTCGTGACCGCCGACAGCAAGCCGTTCCTGCGGGTCGTCCGCGGCGACCCGAGCCCGGAGGAGCTCGCGGCGCTCGTCGCCGTGCTGACCGCCCGGGCCCGGGCCGCCGCCGCGTCCCGGGCCGCCGCGGGCCCCGGGGCCCCGCCGTCGCGCTGGGCCGACCGCTCCCGGCTCGTCCGCGCCCCGCTCGGGGGCGCGCCGAGGCCGCGGGGGCCCGGCGCGTGGAGGGCCAGCGGCCTGCCGCGCTGACGTCCGACGGGGGCCTCGCCGGGGCGGCCCCCGCGACATGTAACCGTGGTTCGCACCCGGCGGGGCGCTCCGCACGAATAAGGTGGAAGGCCATGGCCACCTCGGAGTACGTCCCACAGCCCGCGCGCTACGCGATCTTCGTCGACGCGGGGTACCTCTACGCGGCCTCCGGTGCCCTGCTGCTCGGCTGCGGCTCCCGGCGGGAGTACCGGGTCGCCGCGGAGAAGCTCATCAAGGCGCTCACCGACCACGCCGACGAGCAGCGGCGCGGTGAACTGCTGCGGGTGTACTGGTTCGACGCCGCGCCGAAGCGGCAGCCGACCGTCGACCAGCGCGTCATCGCCAACCTCCCGCTGGTGAAGCTCCGCCTCGGGAACCTGAACGCGCAGGGCCAGCAGAAGGGCGTTGACGCCCAGCTGCGCGCCGACCTCGAGGCCCTCGCCCGGCACCGCGCCATCACCGACGCGGTGCTGCTGGCCGGCGACGAGGACATGCTGCCCGCCGTGGAGGCCGCGCAGCGCTACGGCGTCCGCGTGCACCTGTGGGGCGTGGAGCCGACGCACGGCTCCAACCAGGCCGAGTGGCTGGTGTGGGAGTCCGACACGGTCGAGGTGCTGCCCGCCGAGTTCCTGCGCCCGTACTTCACCAAGGCCAAGGTCCTGCCGGTGCCCGCGCCCGGCACCGCCGCCGCGGTCCGCGACGCCGCGGCCGCCGCGCAGCGCACGAGCCCCGTCCCGTCCCCGTCGCAGGTCTTCGCGGGGCGTCCCCCGGCGGTCAAGCCGACGCCCGCGGCCGCCCGCGCGGCCGTCCCGGTGCCGGGCGGCGCCACGCCCGCCACGGTGGCCGCGTCGCTGAACTCCACCACGGCCGCGCCGTCCGACGGCAAGCTCGGGCCCGACCGCGACCACATGCTGGAGATCGGCGAGCACGTCGCCCAGAAGTGGATCTTCGAGCGGGGCCGGGACAACATCCGCGACCTGCTGCCCGGCCCGATCCTGCCGCCCGTCATCGACAAGGAGCTGCTGATCGAGGCCGAGAAGGAGCTCGGCGGCTCACTGCGCCCCTACCAGGAGGCCCGCACCTGGCTGCGGGACGGCTTCTGGGAGCGCGTCTACCGCGAGTTCGGCATAGGCATCGGCAAGTCCGACTAGACGATTCCTCGATCCCTTCGCCGCAGTGGACACGTTTGGCAATTAACCGGGTACCGTGCGTCGCCCCTCGGTAACGTCCCCGCCGTGATGGGGGGAGACCGCGCATGGAACCTCACGAACGACCACACAGTCGACAGCACAGGCGACGATCACGGGCCGCCGTGCTCCCGCTCGCCGCGGCGCTCGCGCTGACCTGCCTGGCGGGATGCGAGTCGCCCGTCCCCTTCTACCAGCCCGGGGAGGGCTCCCCGGACGACCCGGTGGTCGGGCTCGGCGGGCCGACGCCGTACCTGCCGGCGCGTCCCGGCGCCCCCGCTCCGCGCGCGTCCGAGTCCGGGCCGTCCGGCGGGGTACCGGTCGCGCCCGCGGGCGGGCGCGTCTACGCGGCCACCGGCCCCGGCATGCTCGCACCGGCCGCGCGGGGGGTGCCGCCGCGGCTGTACGTGCCGAACGGCCCCTACATCGACGTCCTCGACCCCGCCGGGCTCCGGATCGTCGGCCGGTTCCCCGCGGGGGCGGCGGTGTCGCGGGTGGCGCCGTCCTGGGACCTGCGGCGGCTGTGGGCCACCGACCGCGCGCACGGCCTGCTCGTCCCGCTCGGGCCGCGCAGCGGGAGGCGGGGCCGCCCGGTCGGGGTGACCGCGCCGACCGGGCTCTACTTCTCCCCCGACGGGCGCGACGCGCTGGTCCTCGCGCGCCATCCGGAGCGGATCGACCTGCGCGACCCGCGCACGATGGCACCGCGGGCGTCGACGCCCATGCCCTGCGCGGCGGGCCACGCCGACTTCACCCCGGACGAGGCGTCCCTCGTGGCGACGTGCACCGCCGCCGGCGTGCTCGTCCGCGTCCACCTCCCGAGCCGCACCGTCTCCGGCACCATCCGGCTGCCCGCGGGGGCGCGGCCCGGCGACCTGCGGCTGTCCCCCGACGGGTCCGCCTTCTACGTGGCGGACGCCCGCCACGGCGGGGTGTGGCTGGTCGACGCCCGGCACTTCACCCTGCTGGGGTTCGTCCGGACGGGGCCCGGCGCGCGGGGCCTCGCGATCAGCCGGGACGCGCGCCGGCTCTTCGTCGTCGGCCGCGGCGCCGTCACCGCCGTCGAGTTCGGCTCGCGGCGGATCGCGTCCCGCTGGCCGCTGCCCGGCCGCTCGGCGGTACCGGGCGGGGTCTCCTCGGACGGGAGGTCGCTGTGGCTCGCCGACCCCGCCGGGTTCGTCTACGCCCTCTCGACCCGCAACGGGCGCGTGCTCCAGTCCCTCAGGGTGCCGGGACGTCCGGCGGGGCTGTGCGTGCATCCGCAGCCCGGCCGCTACTCGCTGGGCGGCACCGGCCTGTACCGCTAGCGCGGCGCCCCTAGTGCGAGCCGACGTGGTGCCAGTCGGGGAGCAGTTCCTCGACGAGCGCCTCCGTCTCGGGCTGGAGCCGGTCGAACATCGGGTCCCGGCCGACGCGGCCGCGCAACTCGTCCACCACCACCTCGACCTGCGCCACGTCGCCGGTCGCGTGGGTGGCGCGGAGCAGGTCGCGCCACAGGCCCTCGTCCTCGGGAGCGAGCCGCAGCCCGGCGCGGGCCGCGCTCACCGCGCCGCGCGGGTCGCCCTCCTCCAGCCGCAGCACGACGAGCCGGTGCGCGACGTCGATGACCCGCGCGGGCGCCTCGTACTCCAGGTCGTGGTCGGCGAGCCAGGCGTACCGGCCGCGCGGCCGGTCGGCGAGGAGCGGGCCGCGGACGAGGTCGAGCGCGTACGCCATGTACGCGGTCTCGGACGCGGGCTCGGCCGCCGACCGCCACACCAGCCAGCGGAACACGTTCAGGTCGACGCGGACCTCGGAGCCGAGCCGGATCCGGCCCCGGTCGTCGTAGTACAGGTTGGGGCGGCCGCGCGCGTCCCGGCCGAGCCAGTCCGACACGCGCGCCACGCACGCGTCGCGGACCCCGGCGCTGGCGCCGCGCGGCCAGATCGCGCCGGACAGCACCGTCGGGTGGACGCCCTCCGGGTGCGCCGCCAGGTACACCAGCAGCTCCGTGCACAGCTCGCGGCGGCTCTCGTCCATCGGCCCCGGCGCCTCGACCTCGATCGGGCCGAGCAGCCGGACCTCCACCGACGACTCCTGCGCGGTCGGCGGCTCGTCACCGCCGGCGAGGCCCGGCAGTTCCACCGGCGCCAGCCGCGCGGACGTCCGGAACAGCTCGAACACGCCCCGGTAGTCGTCGTCCCCGACGAGCTGCGCCTCGACGTCGAAGCCGAGCACGCCGGCCTGCAGGCGCCCGGCGGCGTCGACGTCCCACGTCCAGGTGGCGCCCTGCACGTCGCCGGGCACCAGGTAGCCGGCGGCCATCCGGGTGCCGGTGCGGGCCAGCGCGACGAGCCGGTCGGCCTCCCACTCCGGCGGCTGGTCCGCCATGATCAGGTAGTGCGGCATCCACGCCTCGCCGAACACGCCGCGGCAGCGTCCGGTGAGCACCGAGTCGACGCCGGACGCCGCGAGCGCCTGCCGCACCTCCTCGCTGCGCCCCTCCAGCTCGGGCAGCGCGTCCGCGAGCGTCGGGACGGACCGGACGCGGTCCGGGGCGATCTCCGCCAGGCCCTCGCCGAGCTCGGCGTCGAACCCGACGAGCGTGATCCGCATGTGGTCGGACCAGCGGTTGGTCGCCAGCTCCAGCGCGACCGCGGACAGCACGGCGCGGCGGGTGTCCTCGGGGCCGCGCAGGGCGATGAGCCCGTGCGCGGCCTCCAGGTCGACGAGGATGCGGCCGTTGTCGTTCGTGCCGATCGAGACCAGGCCGGGGTAGGGGGCGAGGACGTCCGCGAGGTCGGACGCCTCCAGGCCGGGCAGCGCGTCGGCGCCCAGCCGCCACACCTGCCCGTCGTCGAACGCCTGCCAGGGGGCGGGCGGGTTCCGGTCGGCGGGCGCGATCCACAGGTCGAGGCCGCTGTGCCCGAGGTGCACGCCGTAGATGGTCGGCAGGGAGCGCCCGCCCGCCGCCATCGACTTGGACATGTGCCGCAGGCCGAGGTCGAGCAACCGCGCGGCGTCGTCGTCGGCGCCGATCCGCAGCGCCCGCTCCGCCTCGGCGGCCTCCCCCCGCGGCCGGACGATCATGTGCCCGAACGCGCGGTTCCACATCTGGGTGCGGCGCCGCCGGCCGAGCGCGCCGAGCAGCCCGGCGGCGAGCAGCGACGCCGCCGCGAGGCCGTGCGGCCAGCCGACGTCGAACGCGCCGCCGTCCTCGTGCTCCGAGCCCTGGCCGGGGACCTCGGCGCCGCCGCTGCCCGCGTGGCCGCCCATCTCGCCGGACGGCCCGCCGCCGTGCGCGGGCGGCTGCGCGGTCTCGGACTTCTCCGGCGCGGGCGCCTGCTGATGGCTTGGCTGTGGCGCCGGGGTCTGCGAGACCGAGGGCTGGGGAGCGGTCGGCGGCGCCTGCGTGACCGAGGGCTGGGGGGCGGTCGGCGGGGCCTGCGTGACCGAGGGCTGCGGAGCGGTCGGCGGCGCCTGGGAGGCGGGCGGCTGAGTGGGCGGCGCCTCGTGCGTCGGCGGGGTCTGCTGCTGCGGCGGCGTCTGCTGCGCGGGCGGGGTGGGCTTCGGCGTCGCGGGCGGGGCCGGGTTCCGCGGCTTCGCGGGCGCGTCGGGGACGGCGTGCCCGTGCCGGAAGTAGTCGTGGAGGTCCTTGGCGGGGATGACCTGCGCGTGCTTGGCGTCCGCGGGCATCTCCAGGATCCAGCCGGGGCGGATGAGGCTCGCGATCGTCAGCCGCGTCCCGTCCGGCTGGATGTGCCCCTTGTTCAGGGAGTAGATCTCCTTGTAGCGGCGGCCCTCGCCGAGGCACTTCTCGGCGATCTCCCAGAGGGACTCGTGGTGCCGTCCGTCCGGCGGGTGCACCCGGTAGATCTTGGTGGTGGCGGCCTTCTCCGTCGGGTGCTCGGCGAGGTCCTCCACGGCGGCGACGGGAACGGCGGCGGGACGCTCCGGCGCTTCCGGAACCTGGTGGAACTCCTGCGCCTGCGGCTGCATCTGCATCTGCACCACGGGCGGCCGCTGGGACAGCCCGCCGGCCAGCGCCGGCATGATCGAGGTGGTGGCGGTGAACAGCAGCAGCGCGGCCACGACGAGCCGGTGCACGAGCGACTGCGTCCCGCCCGCGAGCGGCACCCGCGCGGGCACGCCGACGCCGCGGATCCCCGCGTACACCTCGACGACCACGCACGCCGCGAGCTGGATCCAGGCCAGCCACACCAGCACGACGAGGATCGCGATGAGCGAGCCTGGGCCCACCTTGTGCGTGAGGTCGGACGCGGACGGCACATGGTCCGGCAGCGGCGAACCGAAGATCGTGAGCAGCGCGAGCGGTACGCCGGCCAGCAGCGCGGTGAGCGCGACGAGCGCCCCGATCCCGGCCAGTACGTCGCCCGTGCTGCGGTGCCTGCCCACCCGGACGGGTGTCCTGCGCCCCTGCCGCGTCACCATCGCGCCCCTGCCGTTCGCCGGTCTCCGGACGTCGTCCTCATCGTAGATGCGTTCTCGCTGATGCTCACGGGTTGATTCCTCCCGGTCCGCCCGTGACGGGGCGGGCGGTCGCGCTGGAGGTCATCTCGAACTCGCCGAAGCCCGGGATGATCCCGAGCAGCTGCGGCCGGACGCTGATCCGCACGCTGACCGCGACCTCCTGCTCGTCGGCGTCGCACTGGGACCCGGTGACCTGGTCGCTGTAGGAGGCGATCAGGTCGCACGCCGCCGCCCGGGCCCGGCCCGGGTCGAGGACGGGTTCGCCGGTCTCGCGCAGCGCGTCGGTGTCGATCTGGTTCGCCCCGGCGCGGGCAGCCTGCTCGGCCATGTCCGCGGCGCGCTGCCGGGCGTGGATGGCGAGCCCGCCGTCCACGAGCAGCCCCGCCAGCAGGATGACGATCGGCGTGAACAGCACCGTGTACATCGCGATCGTGCCCCGGTCGCCCACGGCGTGTGTCCTGCTCGGCTCGGGTGGTGTCGTCATGGCGCGTCCTCCGGCTGGTCGCCGTCGGTTCCGCGGTAGGTGAAGGTGTCGACGGGTGCGATCGCGCGGCCCTGGAGCCGCTTGCTGCCGGGCAGCCCGATGAACGCGAGGTCGCCGAGGTCGACGTCGCAGGTGATGGTCACGCCGACGCTGCCGCCCGGCCCCCAGCGGGACACGTCGGTCTGCACGGTGGGGCCGCCCGAGCACCAGGCGGTGCCGCGCAGCCCGGCGGACGCCGTCTCGGCGGCGAGGCTCTGCGCGGAACCCGCGCTGCGGGCGATGGACGCGGCGCGGGCGGCGTCCCGGGCGGCGCCGTCCACCTGGCTCTTGGCGTCGACCATCCGTCCGGCGCCGGCGAGGAACAGCAGGAACGCGACGAAGATGGGCGTGACGAGGACCATCTCCAGGGACATGGAGCCTCCGTCGGCGCACGGACGCGGAGCGCGGGACCTCATCATCCGGCTCCCCGCTGGCAGGCCGTCCCGGAGCCGACGTCGGGGCGGAAGCACTCGATCGGGCCCTGCGAACGCTGCGACACGTGGAACGTCATGAACGGGACGACCTGGACCGCCTCGCCGCTGACCTCGACCCAGCGCTCGTCGTCGTCCTCCCCCGCCCGGACCTGGAGTCCGCTGAGCAGGTCGGGGCCGATCTCGCGCACGCTGCCGGCCGCCTTGGCGGTCGCCGCGCCCTCCCAGCCGCCGCCGACCGGCGACGTGCGGGCGACACGGGCGCCCGACTGCGCCGCCGCCAGCGCGACGTGCCGGGCGTGGAAGACCATGGCGAACTGCACCGCGACGAGCATCATCAGGATGAGGACGGGGGTGAGCAGCGCCCACTCCATCGACGAAGCGCCCGCGTCGGAGGAGACGTCGGGTTCCCGGGGCCGCACGGCGGTCAGCCCGTGTTGATGCTGTTGGCCTTGTCCTGGATCTTCTTCTGGATCACCGCCCCGATCGTGATCGCGATCAGCGCGAGGATCGCGGTGATGATCGCCCACTCGATCGCGGACGCGCCCCGGCAGCGCTCCTCCTCGTCTCGCAGCCGCGCCAGGCGGGTGCCGAGCAGGGCGCGCAAGTAGACGACGGCCGGGTCGTTCAGGGGGTTGAGCGGACTCATCGTGACACCTCCAGGGGGCGTACGGCGGGGACGGTTCGCGGTGTGCGGTCCGGGGTCGTCGGGGTCGCGGTCATGAGGCGAGCACCCGCATCAGGGCCGGATAGGCGAGGAAGATCAGGAAGCCGGCGCACAGGAACAGCTGCGCGATCAGCATCGACTGGGAGCGCTCGCCCGCCTTGCCCTCCAGCTCCGACAGCTCGCGGCTGCGCATCGACGCGGCGCGGGCGGCGAGGGACTTGCGGACCTGGGCGCCGTCGTCGGAGACGAGCGCGAGCGCCCCGGCGAGGTCGCGCAGCTCGGCGATGTCGAGCTCCTCGCCGAGCCCGCCGAGCGCCTGCCACGGGGTCTGGCCGGTGATGCGGGCGTTGGACAGGGCGTCCCGGATGCGGTGCATGGCCCAGCCCTCGCCGACGTTCGACGCGGTCATCAGCGCCTCGGGGACGCCGCGGCCGCCCGCGAGGTTCATCGAGACCAGGTCGAGGAAGGCGCCGACGACGTGCCGGAAGTCCTGCCGGCGCGCCTGCGCCTCCTGCCGGAGCTGCATGTCGGGGAAGAAGAAGAACAGGGCGGCGAACAGCACGCAGATCCACACCGGGACGGCGACGGACGAGCCGAGCCCGAGCAGCGCGAAATAGGCGACGATCAGCGGGATGAACAGCAGCGCGGCGGCGGGCAGCAGGAACTTCGTCGCGAGGAACGCCTCCAGCGACCGCTCGGTGATCGCGAGGTCGGCGCGGACGGACCGCAGCCGCCAGCCGCGCGACTCGCAGAACCGCGCCAGCTCCCGGCCGATCTTCGCGCGGGTCCCGCCGACCCGCTCCAGCGTCGGCGACGCCGTCCCGGCCCGCTGCGCCTCCAGGTCGCGGCGGCGGGCGGCGTCCAGCGCGGCCATCCGCGCGGCGAGGCCGGGACGCGGCGGGAACAGCGCCCGGACCAGCACGTACAGGCCGAGGCCGACGACGGCGCCGGCGATCATCGCGGCGTTCACGGGGCGCCACCGCCCTCGGCGGCGCGGCCCTGCCAGCCCGCGACGGTGCTCGGCACCTCGGCGGGCACGCCCGGCTGCGCGGTCCTGCGCGGCTCGCTGAGGAACCGGCCGGGCAGCTCGTACCGCGACAGGCGGCGCAGCCACAGGAACGCGGCGCCGTAAAGGGCGACGACGATGCACAGGACGAGCTGCCCGAGCACGTCGTCGTACGGCTCGACGTAGGAGTGGTTGAACACGGCGAGCGCCAGGGCCGTCCCGACGGAGACGGCGACGACGATCCGGACGCTGCGCCGGGTCGCGCGGCGGTCGGCCTCCACGCGGCGCCGCATGTCCAGTTCGGCGCGGGCCGAGTTCGCGAGGGCGCTGAGCATGTCGCGCAGGCCGGGGCCGCGCAGCTTGGCGTTCAGGATGAGGGCGGCGATCACCAGGTCGGCGGACGGGTCGTCCAGGTCGTCGGCGAACCGGCGCAGCGCCTCCGGCATCGGGACGCGGGTGTGCAGCCGGTCGACCAGGTGGCGCAGCGGCTGCTGCAGGGCGGGTGCGGCGGCGCGCTGGGAGGCGGGGATGGCCTGCTCCAGCCCGACGGCGCCGGCGATGGTGTCGCGCAGCGACTCGGTCCAGGCGGCGAGGGCCTCCAGGCGCGCCATGCCCCTGCGCTCCTCGGCGGCGCCGCCCGCCAGGCCGTTCCAGGCGAGGACGAGCGCGCCGGTGCCGGCGGCGGCGATCGGCCAGCGCGTCACGATCAGCACGACGGTGCCGACGATGACGGCGAGGGCGGTGCGGGTGGTGAGGGTGCGGACCAGGTCCTCGCGGCTGCGGCCCCTGGCGGGCCGGCGGCTCGGCGGCAGCCCGCGCAGCGCGACGACCAGCAGCAGGACGCCGCCGCCGACCGCGGCGCCGGTCAGGACGGCGAGCAGCACGTCCGGCGCGTACATCACCCACCTCCCCCGCGCGTCACCAGACACCCCCGGCGGACGGGTCGTACCCGTGCTCGGCGAGGTCGGCGATGCAGGCGATCGGCGCCGCGGGGACGGCGTAGCCGGCCGGCCCGAGCGCGAACACCTCCGAGGACAGGACGCGCCCGTCCACGCCGGTGACCTCCCGGACGCTGGCCACGTAGCGGCGCAGCCGGCCGCCGGAGGCGTAGTCGTTGCGCTTCTCGATGAACACGACGAAGTCGATCGCGCCCGCGATCAGCATGTGGGTCGCCTCGACCGGCAGCCGCTCCTCCGACTGGATCGCGTAGGTGGCGACGCGGTTGAACACCTCGGCCGAGGAGTTGGCGTGGATCGTGGACAGCGACCCGTCGTTGCCCTGCGTCATCGCGTTCAGCATCGTGACGATCTCGTCGCCGAGCACCTCACCGACGATCACCCGGGACGGGTTCATCCGCAGCGACCGGCGGACCAGCTCGGCCATCGATATCGCGCCCTGGCCCTCGGAGTTCGGCAGCCGCTGCTCGAACGCCACGCAGTTCGGGTGCAGCTCGGGGAACGCGTCGAGGCCGAGTTCGAGGGCGCGCTCGACGGTGATGAGCCGCTCGTGCGGCGGGATCTCGTTGGCGACGGCGCGCAGGAGGGTCGTCTTCCCCGCGTTCGTCGCCCCGGCGATCATGATGTTCTTGCGGGCGTGCACGGCGGCGCGGAAGAACTGCCCGAGCTCCTGCGTGAACGTGCCGTTGCCGACCAGGTCGGCGAGGAACACCTTGCCGAGGCGGGCGCGGCGGATCGACAGCGCGGGGCGGACGGTCACGTCCATCACCGCCGACAGCCGCGACCCGTCCGGGAGCCGCAGGTCGAGCTGCGGGTTCGCGGTGTCGAACGGGCGCGAGGACAGCCCGCTGTAGGCGGCGAGGATCTGGATCAGCTCGACCAGCTCCTCGTCGCTCTCGGCGACCGGCTCGCCCATCGCCTCGCGGCCGTCGGCGTAGCCGATGAACACGCGGTCGCAGCCGTTGACGTCGATGTTCTCGATCTCGGGGTCCTCCAGCAGCGGCTGGAGCCGGCCGACGCCGAACAGCGCCGCGTGCACCCCGGCGGCGAGGGCCTCCTCCTCTTCGGCGTTCGGCGGCCGGCGCCCGGAGGTGATCTCGCCGCGCGCGAACTCCTCCAGCACCTGGCCGATGAGCGCGCGGGCGAACTGCCGCTCGTCCTCGCCGGACATCGGCGGCAGCCCGTTGGCGGCGTCCAGCCGGCGCTGCCGGGCCAGCCGGTCGCCGACCTCCTGGCGGAGGCGCTTGACGAGTGCGTGGTCCATCTAGCGCCTCCCTTCCTCGTGCCCGCCGCCTGCGGGCACGTGCGGCCCCTGCCGCTGCGCCTGTTGCGGCCCCTGCTGTGGTGGCTGCTGGGCCTGCGGCGGCTGCTCGGCAGGCCGCGGCGCGGGCGGGACGTCCTGCCGGGCGGGCTGCGGTCCGGGCGGCGCGGCGGGAAGGCGTCCGACGAGGTCGGCCGCGACCTCGCGCGCCGAGCGGATCAGCAGCGACCGGTCCAGCCGGCCGCCCCAGCTCCCCGACAGCAGGTCGGCGCCCTTCGGGTCGAGGGCCAGGCCGCCGAGGACGGTGACGTCCGGCGGCGGGGGCCCCTGCGCGGCGTCGGCGGCGCGGCCGCGGACGCCCGCGAGGATCCGGTCGACCTCGGCGATGGAGCCGCGGAAGTCGCGCGGGTCGGCGAGCACCAGCACCCCGACCGGCGGCCCGCCGCGCAGCTCCGCGGTCAGCGCGGCGACGCGTTCGCGAAGGTGGGCGACCTGCTCCAGGGTGGCCCTGGTGAGCAGGACGACGAGGTCGGCCTCGTGCATCAGGTCGATCAGCGGGTTGGCCGCGCCGAGCCGCCCGCAGTCGGCGATCACGTCGACGGGGGCGAGGCCGGCGAACGCCCGGCCGAGCGGCCCCCACAGCCACGTCATCGCCTGGGCCTGCTCGGCGTTGGTGACGCCGACGAGCACGTCGAGGCCGCCGACGAGCCGCTGGCAGTGCTCGGCGACCTGGTCGGGGCGCAGCCCGCGGCGGGCCGTGGCGGCGAGGCTGAGCAGGCCGCGCGAGGGGTTGAGCATGCCGCCGTCGGCGTCGCCGTCCGGCTGGGCGGCCGGGAGCCGGTAGACGAGGTCGCCGCCGGCCTGGTCGCATTCGGCGACGAGCACGGGACGCGGCCACACGGCGCCGAGCGCGACCGCCGCGGTCGTGACGCCCGGCGCCCCCTTGTCGGCCGCGAGCGCGATGAGTGCCACCGTCAGTCCCCGCCCGTGCCTGGTGTCCCGCCTGGACCCGGAGTACCGCCCGGGCCCGGGGTGCCGCCGCCCGCGCCCGGACCGGGGGTGCCGGATCCCGGGACGGGCTGGACGCCCGAACCGCCGCCGTCCCCCTCCGGCGCGGGCGGCACGGAGGCGTTCGTGCCGGGCGGGATCAGGGCGAGCGCGACCGTCCCGGCGGAGGCCGCCTGCGTCACCCGCGCCGCGTCCGCCGGGAGGACGGCGACGTCGACGCTCGTCTGCTCGGACCGCAGCCGCGTCGGGCCGCCGGCGTCCCCGCTCCCCACGTTCAGGACGACCGCGTCCCGCGCGAGGACGGTCCCGGGGCGCGGCCCGCCGCCCGTGCCGCCGCCGACCGCGAACAGGGTGACGTGCGCGCCGCGGGTGACGTCGCCGGAGGGCATCTGGCCCGGCTTGAGCGCGAGCCCGACGACGAGCCGGCCGCTGGCCGGGGCGTCGGCCGGGCTGATCATGGAGTTGGTCAGCAGCGCGCCCTTCACCAGCGGCACGGCCGCGAAGTACTGGCTCACCTTCGCCCGCTCGGACCACTTGAGGTACTGGATGCCGGTGTCGCCGATCTGCACCTCCTCGAGGGCGCTCGCCGGGATCCGCTGCCCGGCCGCCACCGGCTGCGCGATCCGGATCGCCGAGACCCGCTCGCCGCTCGCCATCACGAGGTAGGCGCTGGCGAGGGCGCCGCCGAGGATCAGCAGCACCGCGAGGGCGGCGAGCGCCGGCTTGCGCTCGCGCGGGGACGCCGGGAGCCGCTGCCCTCCCGAGGTGCCGAGCCCCGACCGGCCGAGCCCCGCCGTCCCGCCGGACGAGCCCGCCGCGCCGCCGACGGAGATGGTCGACTGGTTGGACTTCATCGCGCTGCTCACGCGCTCCTTCCCGCCCGGACGCCGGCCCCGTCCCACCGGAGTCCGCGTCATCGGGCGATCCATGCTCGCGGGGGCGGCGAGGCCACGTCAATGGATTCGGTGGAGCCGAGCCCCTCCATATCCGAGCGGAGGGCGATGACCTGCGAATTCACGGATCACATGGCTACTTACCACCAGTCACATCTGTCACTGACCCCCGCTCCGGGCGGCCCGCAGGCCCCGCCGGGTCACGGTTGCAGGCCGATGAGGCGTCCGAGCAGAGCCGCCGTGTGGTCGAAATAGGCGGCCCGTTCCTCGATCACGTTGTTGTACTGGCCGAACAATTCGAAACTGACCGTCCCGTACAAAGCGGCCCACGCGGTGAAGGCCCGTGCGATGACGTCGTCGGGGACGTCCAGGGGGAGCATCGCGCGGGCGCGGGCCATGTCCTCGGCGATGGCGGGCGGCGCCGGCGGGCACGGCCCGGCGGGGTCGAGCGCCCCGGCCGCGTGCGCCTCGGAGACGATCCGCGACATGACGAGGGTGTCGCGCACGGCGGCGGCGATGGTGTCCTCGGGGGCCTTGTAGCCGGGCACCGGCGAGCCGTAGAGCAGCGCGTACTCGTGCGGGTGCGCCAGAGCCCACTCCCGGACGGCCCGGCACACGGCGAGCCAGCGCCCGGCGTACCCGGCCTCGGCGTCGGCCCCGGTCTTCGCGTCGGCCAGGGCCTTCGCGTCGGCGCGCTCGACGGCCTCGCCGACGGCGTTGTAGCCGTCGATGATCAGCGCGGTCAGCAGGTCGTCGCGGCTCGGGAAGTACCGGTAGATCGCCGACGACACCATGCCCATCTCGCGGGCGACCGCGCGCAGCGACAGCCCCGCGGCGCCCTCGGTGGCGAGCTGCCGCCTCGCGATCTCGGTGATCTCCCGGACCAGCTCCGCCCGGACCCGTTCGCGCGCCGTCCGCCCCGTGCTCATGCCCGCCTCCCCTCCGGGGCGGTCGCGCGCCCCGGTCCGCTCTCGTCTCCGGGAGGTTAGCAGAGCGCCGCGCTAATTCGAGAGCACTGCTCTTGACAACACTGCTCTCGAAGGAGAGCATTGCTCTCGAAACGGAGCACTGACCAAGGAGTGACCATGCCGAGCCTCGCCACCCTGCACGACGACTACGCACTGCGCGGACGCATCGACGAGGCCGCGCCCGTCACCAGCGCCTCCAGCGTCCTGATCGACGCGCCGGCCGCGCTGGTCTGGGAGGTCCTCGCCGACCTGCGCGGCTGGGAGACCTGGTCGCCCGACTTCCGGCTGCGCGCGCTGGACGCCGTCGAGCCGGGCAAGGAGTTCCGCTGGAGCCAGGCCGGCACGCCCCTGCGGTCCCGCTTCGCCGTGGTCGACCCGGGCCGGGAGCTCAGCTGGACGGGCACCTTCCTGGCCGTCTACCGGGCCGTGGACCGCCTCGTCCTGGCCGAGGAGGGCGGCCGGACCCGCGTGACCACGGAGGAGTCCCTGAGCGGCCCCCTGATCCGGCTGATCTACGGGGAGCCCAAGCTCCGCGCGGGCCACGAGAAGCGCCTCGCCGCCCTGAAGAGCCACATCGAGGGCTCCGCCTGAGCCAGAGCACGGGCCCCTGAGCACGGGCCCCTGAGCACGGGCCCCTGAGAACGGGCCGAGCACGAACACCGCAGAGCACAGAACCGCAGCACACCAGCGTCAGGAGAACACCATGGGCAAGCACGTGATCGTCGGAGCCGGGCAGGTCGGCACGCACCTCGCCGAACTGCTGACCGGACGGGGCCACGACGTCGTCGTCGTGACGCGTTCGGGATCGGGACCGGAGGGGGTCGAGCGGGTCGCGGCCGACGTCGCCGACCGGGAGCACCTAACCCGGGTCGCCAAGGGCGCCGACGCCCTCTACAACTGCGTCAACCCGCGGTACCACAGGTGGGTGCAGGACTGGCCGCCGATGGCCGCGTCCTTCCTCGGCGCCGCCGAGGACACCGGGGCCGCCCTCGTCACGCTGAGCTGCCTGTACGGGTACGGCCCGGTCGACGGGCCGATGACCGAGGACCTGCCGCTCGCCGCGACCGGCACCAAGGGACGCGTCCGGGCGAAGATGTGGCGGGACGCCCTGGCCGCGCACAAGGCGGGCCGGATCAGGGCCACCGAACTGCGCGGATCCGACTACTACGGGCCGGGCAGCACCGACCAGGCCTACATCGGCGAGGCGCGGTTCGTGAAGCCGCTGCTGGCGGGCAAGCGCGTCCCGTACTTCAGCGACCCGTCCGTCCCGCACGCCTGGACGTACCTGCCGGACGTCGCGCAGGCCCTCGCCATCGCCGGGACCGACGAGCGCGCCTGGGGGCGGCCCTGGCACATCCCCACCGGCCCCGCGGTGTCCACGCGGGAGGTCGGCGAGCGGCTGTGCGAGATCGCCGGGGCGCCCGCGCCGCGCATCTACGAGGTGCCGCGCGCGGTCTTCCACGCGGCCGGGTTCTTCTCGCCCATGGCCAAGGAGCTGCGGGAGACCCGGTACCAGTTCGACAAGCCGTATGTGCTGGACTCTTCGGCGTTCGAGTCGGCTTTCGGGATGGCCCCGACGCCGATGGACGACGCTCTGAAGGCGGTCGTGGCCGCTTCCCGGATGGCGGAGGGGGCGGGTAATTAAGCTAGGCCCGGTTGTCCCGAGGACGTCGGAGGGCTCGGATGCGGATCTCGTTCACGGCGCTGACCGGCGGAGGCCCCCGCGACGTCGTGCTGAACGTCGACTCCGAGGCCACCGTGGACGGGGTCGCCCAGACGCTCGCCGCCACGCTGGAGGGCCGCCCGGCCGTCCCCGCGCCGCGCTTCTCCAAGGACGCGCTGCGGTCCAGGGGCGCGCGCAAGGCGCTCTGGATGGACGGCCGCATGCTCGACCCGCAGGCGCTCGCGGTGAAGGAGCTGCGGGACGGCGCCGTCGTGGCGGTCGAGCGGCGCGGCGCCGCCGCGACCGTGCTCACCGAACCGACTGGGCTGGTCGAGGTCCGCGTCGCCGGCGGCCCGGCGGCCGGGTCCGTGCACCGGCTGGGGCTCGGCGTCAGCACGATCGGGTCCGGGACCGACGTCGACGTGGTGCTGGACGACCCGTCCGTCCCGGCCCGGTCCCTGCGGCTCACGGTCGGGCGCACGTCCGTCCAGGTCGAGGCGTCCGCCATGACGATGCAGGGGGCCGCCGTCCTGGACGGGACGCCCCTGGGCGCGAAGACGGTGTGGCCGATGGGCGCGCTGCTGACGGTGGGGGCCAGCGTGCTGACCCTCGCGCCGTGCGCCGCCCCCGACACCCACCTGGAACCGATGCCGGAGGGCGGCCTCGCGTTCAACCGGCCGCCGCGGCTGAACCGGCCGCTGCGGACGCGGACGCTGGAGGTCCCGAAGCGTCCCGAGCGCAACCCGCGCGAGCGGCTCCGGCTCTTCGGCGCGCTGCTGTTCTCGGCGTTCGGGCTCGCCATGGCGTTCGGGCTCGGCCAGTGGTGGTGGGCGCTGTTCGCGCTGGCCTGGCCCGTGATGACGCTCGGCGAGTGGCTCGGCGACCGGATGCACGGCCGCAAGTCCTACAAGCGGTCGCTGAAGGAGTACCACCAGAAGGCGGGCGAGTTCGACGGCGAGCTGGAGCGGCTGCGGCGCGAGGACGAGGCGGAGCGCCGCGCGCTGCACCCCGACCCCGCCGAGGTGCTGCTGACCGCGACCGGACCGCGGCGCCGCCTGTGGGAGCGCCGCCGCGACGACCCCGACGTCCTCCACCTGCGGCTGGGCCTCGCCGACCTGCCCGCCCGCATCGAACTGACCGGGGACGCCGCGCCGGCCGGAAACGCCGTGTCCACCGGAAACGCCGTGCCGACCGCCGGAGCCGAGCCCGCGGGACGCGAGGGCCCGACCTCCCACGCGGGCGACGCGATCCGGGTCCCGGCGGCCCGGCAGGTCCCGGTGGCGCTGCCGCTCAACGAGCTCGGCGTCGTCGGGCTGACCGGTCCCCGGCACGCGTCCCGTGCCCTGGCCCGCTGGATGGTCGCGCAGGCCGCCGCCCTGCACAGCCCCCGCGACCTGGCCATCGTCGTGCTGTCCGCCGACCAGGACGCCGGCGACGAGTGGAACTGGGTGCGCTGGCTGCCGCACTGCGCGCCGCGCGAGGGCGAGGACTGCGTGGCCCTCGTCGGCACCGACCCCGAGTCGGCGGCGCACCGCGTCACCGAACTGGCGATCCGGGTCACCGAGCGGCGGCGGGCGGCGCAGGCCGAGTCGTCGTTCTTCGGGCAGGGCGCGCGGGCGGCCGACGCCGTGCCGTACAACATCCTGATCGTCCTGGACGGCGCACGCGCGCTGCGCCGCATACCGGGCATGCCGATGCTGCTGTCGCGCGGCGCCGAGTACGGGCTCTACGCCATCTGCGTGGACGACGAGGAACGCATGCTCCCCGAGGAATGCAGCGTCGTCGCCGCATGGGACACGCACCGGCACTCGACGCTCCTGCTCCGAGGGCAGGGCCTGGACGCCGTCGGCCCCGTCCTGGCCGACCAGGTGTCCGCGACCTGGACCGACCGGGTGGCGCGCGCTCTGGCCCCCGTCCGGGACGTCTCCCGCGAGGACGCCGAGGACTCACTCCCCGCCGACGTCCGGCTCCTGGACGTCCTCGACATGCCGGAGCCCACGGCCGAGCACATCCTCCAGTCGTGGAACAGGACGGGCGGGCGGACGACCCGCGTCCCCATCGGCCTAGCCTCGGGCGGCCGCTACGAGATCGACCTGCGCGCGGACGGCCCCCACGGCCTCATCGCCGGGACCACGGGCGCGGGCAAGTCGGAGCTCCTCCAGACCCTGATCGCGTCGCTCGCCGCCGCCAACCGCCCCGACGAGATGACGTTCGTCCTCATCGACTACAAGGGCGGCGCCGCGTTCAAGGACTGCGCGAACCTCCCCCACACCGTCGGCATGGTCACCGACCTGGACGGCCACGCCACCGAACGCGCCCTGGAGTCGCTCGCCGCCGAGCTCCGCCGCCGCGAGGAGATCCTCCTCGGCGCGGGCGCCAAGGACATCGACGACTACAACGACCTGCGCCCGTCCGATCCGGGGCTGGCGACCATGCCGCGGCTCGTCCTGGTCATCGACGAGTTCGCCGCCATGGTCACCGAGTTGCCCGACTTCGTCGCCGGGCTGGTCGACATCGGCCGCCGGGGCCGGTCCCTCGGCGTCCACCTCATCCTCGCCACGCAGCGTCCCGCCGGGGTCGTGACCGCCGACATCCGCGCCAACACCAACCTGCGCATCGCGCTGCGCGTCACGGACCCGGACGAGTCCGCCGACGTCCTCGACTCGCCGGACGCGGCGCAGATCTCCAAGGCCGCCCCCGGGCGCTGCTACGTCCGCTCCGGGGCCGCGGCGCCCCAGGCCGTGCAGTCGGCGCGGATCGGGGGCCGCCGCCCCGGGGCCGGAACCGGCTCGGCCGGCCCGACCGTCCACCCGCTCCCCTGGCAGGGCCTCGGCCACCCGCTGCCCGGGCCGCGCGAGGCCGCCGACGACGCGGTGCTCGCCACCGACCTCGGCGTCCTCGTCCAGGCCGTCGACGAGGCCGCGCGCCGCGCCGGGATCGCGCGGCAGCCCTCGCCGTGGCTGAGCCCGCTGCCCGAGCGGGTCTCGCTGGCGCCCCGCACCGCCGCGGGCGGCTCCGTCGTGGACGTCCCGCCGATCCCGTTCGGCGTCACGGACCTGCCCGCCGTCCAGTCCCGCGAGGAGCTGACGCTCGACCTCACCGCGGGCGGCCACCTCTACATCGCCGGGTCGGCGCAGTCGGGCCGGTCCACGGCGCTGCGCACGATCGCCGGGTCGCTGGCGGGCGCCTGCTCCCCCTACGACGCCCACCTCTACGCGATCGACTGCGGCGCGAACGCGCTGCTCCCGCTGGTCTCCCTGCCGCACTGCGGCGCCGTCGTGACCCGCGACCAGCTCGACCGCTGCGAGCGGCTCCTCACCGCGCTCACCGCCGAGGTCGCCCGCCGCCAGCAGGTGCTCGCCGAGGCGGGGTTCTCCTCCGTGGCCGAGCAGCGCGCCGCCGTCGCCGCCACCGACCGCCTCCCGTGGATGGTCCTGCTGCTCGACCGCTGGGAGGGCTTCCTCGGCGCGTTCGAGCACTACGACTACGGGCGCCTCGTGGACCAGGTCGTCCGGCTGCTGCGCGAGGGGGCCGCGGCCGGCCTGCGCGCCGTGTTCACCGGCGACCGCTCCGGCCTCGGCGGCCAGGTCTCCACCGTCTTCGACCGCCGCCTCATCCTCCGCATGGCCGACCCGAACGACTACGGCTACGGCGGCCTGCAGGACAAGCAGATCCCCGCCGAGATGCCGCCCGGCCGCGCCCTCGAACCGGCGGGGCCGGGCGCGCCGCCCCGCGAGTCGCAGATCGCGGTCCTCGGGGACGACGCGTCCGGCGCGGCCCAGGTCGCGGCCCTCCAGGAGATCGCCCGGACCTGCGTGTCCCGCTACGGCCGGCTGCCGCGCCGCCGGGGCCCGCTGCACGTGGACGAGCTGCCCGTCCGCGTCACCTACCGGGAGGCGATGTCGCTCGACCCGGAGTTCCTCGCCCCGTCGGCGCTGTGGGCGCTGGTCGGCGTCGGCGGCGACACGCTCGCCCCCGTCGGGATCGACCTGCTCAACGAGGGCCCGGGGTTCGCCGTCGCGGGACCGCCCCGCTCGGGCCGCTCGACGACGCTGCGGACGGTCGTCCACTCGCTGCTCGACCCCGCGGTCGGCGGCGGGCTGGTCCCGGTCGTCCTGGTGACGCCGCGCCGCTCCCCGCTGCGGCTGCTGGCGGGCCGGCCCGGCGTGCTCGGGGTGCTGACGTCCGACTCCGACGCCGACGACCTTGAACGCGCGATCGGCGACGAGCACCGCTACGCCGTGGTCGTGGACGACGCCGAACTGCTGGACGAGACGGAACTGGACGACGCCCTGAGCGCCGTCCTGCGCACGGCCCGCGACGGGGAGCACGCCGTCGTCATCGGCGGCACCACCGACGATCTGGGCCGCGGTTACCGGGGCTTCCTGTCCGACACCCGCCGCTCCCGCTCCGGGGTGCTGCTGTCGGTGGACTCGCCGGACGACGGCGACCTGTTCGGCCTCCGCCTGCCCCGCAACGCGCCGCTGGGCGGCCCCACCGGCCGCGGCCTGTTCGTCGCCGCAGGTGTCACCACCCGGATCCAGGTGGCCCTCCCCCCACCGGTCGGCACCGACGCCACCGCACCCTGACCCGACTGACCCCCAGCCGCGAGCGGCGAGCGCGACACCACCGGACGCGAGAGGCGACGCGCAGAGCCTGGGGCGCAGAGCCGGGCGCGCAGCGCGCCAAAAGGTCCGAAAAAAGAGGCGGGTCCCGGCCTCGGGGGGATGGGCCGGGACCCGCGGCTCGCGGGAGGCGCGTCAGCGCGTGGCGGCCTCGATGTTCTGCTGGGACCTGCGGATGTCCTGGCTGCCCTGTTCGAGCGCGACGGCCATCTTGTCGAACGCGGTCTTGGCCTCGGCCCAGGCGGCGCGGAAGCGGTCGGCGCCGGGGCCCCACCAGGCGGCGCTGCTGCTCACGGTGCGGCCGTTGAGGTCCTTGATGAGGGCGTCGAGGTTGCGGGAGTGCTTGCTGAAGATGCGGGACAGTTCCTCTAGCTCGCCCAGGTTGGCGCCGCGCTTGTCACCCATCGCCCCGGCCCTTTCCTCGCTGATCGGTTGGAACGTTTCCACGCTCTGCCGCAGGAATGGCGCCAGCCTACGCCCCACCGATCACATCGAGCCAGAGGCACCCCGCGAATCCCTCGTCGAAACGGCCACATTCCCGCCATCCTGGCCTGTCCGGATGTGGCCAGCAACGCCATGCCGCAGGGCTTGTGACGAGCATAATTACTACCCGTCAAGGGAGTTTCAGAGCGGTTTCCGCGACCGAATGCCCGATCCCGGCGGAAAGGGAAATCCGGCGTGTCAGCGGCCGTCGCCGAGCGGGTCGTTCACCGGGTGCGCCCCCGGGTCCAGAACGCGCTCGCCGACCATGGTGATCTGCTCGCCGGTCGCCCGGAACTCGAACCGGCGCCGCACCGACTGGGTGACCTTCCCGCTGCCGTAGCGCATCTCGGTGTGCTCGACCGCCTCCAGCGTGATGCGGTCCCCGGTGCGGACGGCGCGGCCCTCGTCCAGGCGGGTGCGGGCACCGGTGTAGGCGGGGCCGCCCTCCACGGGGGCGCGGTTGCGGGTCTCCAGCTCCCGGACGGCCCTCTCCTGCGACCGCACCAGCGTCGGGGAGATCCGCACGCCGAGGACCTCCGTGGGAGCGGCGCGCCGCTCCCGGTCGCCCCTGTGCACGAGGGCCTCGGAGCGGCGCTCCAGGTAGGTGCTCGCGGCGACGGTGAGCTGGCGGGTGACGTAGTCCTCCACGGCGGGGGGCTGCCCGCGCACGCCGGACGAGGGCGCCAGCAGGCAGGCGGCCAGGACGACCGCCAGTCCGGCCCGGGGCCACGGGCGAACCATCGGCGTCTCCCGATGATCAGGGGCTGGTAGATCCGAGCCGAGATTACACGGCCGGACCCCGGGCGGAACGCCGGATCAGTCCACTTCGCTTTCCAGCGCGGCGACGCGGGAGCGGGCCTGCGCCATGGCCTCGTGGTAGCGCTCCTCCCACTGCGGATCGGCGTCCGGGATGGCCGCGACGGTCTGGCGGCCGGTCTCCGCGAGCACGTCGCCCCCGTCGCCGCGGGAGACGCGCCGGACGACGACCGTGGTGACGCCGTCCGACGACTCGGTGTGCGTCTCCCACCGGGCGCCGCTCTCCAGTTGCGCCCGGCTCCGCGACGAGCGGCCGGTGAACGCGTACAGCAGCAGGACGGCCGCCGCGGCCACCACCGCCAGCTCCGCCAGAACGATCAGGAACCGCACGACCGCCTCCGTCCCGCGTCCACCGCGCCGCCTCCCGCTCTCATGGGCGGGCCCGCCCGCGGTGCCCGCTCATCCCGCTCCGGGTCCCGGTCAGTCCCTCAGGAGGGAGCCGTTCGGGTTGCCGGGCGCGTAGACCGTGATGCCCTGCGGGAGGGCCTTCAGCTCCTCGATCCTCGCGCAGGTCGGGCACTTGTTGTAGCCGTCCTGGCGGGCCTTGTTGGCGGCGGCCTCCGCCTTGGCCGAGGCGACCTTCGCCTGCGCCTCGCTGATCTGCGCGAACGCGGCCTGGGCGCGGTCCACCGCGTCCTGCACCTTGGACGGCAGGGTGATCCGCACCAGGTTGAAGTGGATGTTGGTGACGAACTCGCCGCCGAGCGTCTGCTTGAGGTCCGCGGCCAGGCTCGTGTTGATCGCGTTCTGCACCTTGGCGATGTTGCCGTTGTTGCTCTGCGCCTGCTGCCCGGCGGCCTGGACGTTCCGCGGCGCGGAGGAGTTCTGCACGAGGGCGCAGGAGGAGACGAGCTCGGCGCAGCGGAAGCTGTTGATCTGGCTGCGCAGGTCGTTGTCGATCACCGGCCGGACGATCTGGTCGAGGAACGCCGACCAGCCCTTGTCGCCGTCGTAGACGTTGTAGGTCTCGCCGCTGGCGCTGCGGAACTTGCGGGTGCCGTACTTGTCGTCGAACTGCCTGAGGGCCTGGTGGTCCTGGTTGAGCGTGAAGTACAGCGTCCCCTCGATGCCCATGTTGACGCCGTCCGAGCTCGGCACGGTCACGACGTCCACGCCGGACTCGTCGCCCTTCCCGGCGTCCGAGGTGATCGTGTAGAAGCGCTGCTGGGCGGGGTACTTGTGGACCTGCGAGTAGAGCCCGATCCAGACGCGGCCGGAGCCGGGGTCGATGACCTGCCGGATCCTGTTGTTGTCGAAGAACCCGCCGTTGCGGACGACGGCGATCTCGCCGCCGCCGGTCCGCTCGTAACCGCCGAGCAGCGCGCTCAGCACCGGCCAGCCCACGACGACCAGCAGCACGGCGGTGATGATCGCGGTGCGCCGGCTGGGCGCTCGCACCCCGGAGAGCCGGCTCGCACCGGCCCGCTCCCTGGCTGCGGACGTCTTCTTCTCGGCCACGGTGGCTCCTCTCACACCCGCACGGGGGTCGTTCCGCGGGTTCGTGGATCAGACGGAGCGGACGTCCGCCGGGATCCCCGCGGGGGTACCGCTTTCTCGGGAAACCTCCCGCTATCCGGGACCGCGCCCCCAATAAGGAGGGGCTTACGAAAACCTGGGATCGCGGTTATCTAGACTGCCTGCGAGGTTGAAGGAGGAGACCCACGTGCGCAAAGTCCTGATCGCCAACCGCGGCGAGATCGCGGTCCGTATCGCCCGTGCCTGCCGCGACGCGGGGCTGGTCAGTGTGGCGGTGTACGCCGAGCCGGATCTGGAGGCGCTGCACGTTCGGGTCGCCGACGAGGCGTTCGCCCTGGGCGGGCAGACGGCGGCCGAGAGCTACCTGGACATCGAGAAGCTGCTGAAGATCGCTTCGGAGTCGGGCGCCGACGCCGTCCACCCCGGCTACGGGTTCCTGGCGGAGAACGCCGACTTCGCCGCCGCGGTGGAGAACGCGGGGCTGACCTGGATCGGCCCGCCGCCCGCCGCGATCACCGCGCTCGGCGACAAGGTGCAGGCCCGGCACATCGCGCAGCGGGTCGGCGCGCCGCTGGTCGCCGGCACCCCGGACCCGGTGTCCGGCGCGGACGAGGTCGTCGCGTTCGCCGAGGAGCACGGCCTGCCCATCGCGATCAAGGCCGCTTACGGCGGCGGCGGGCGCGGTCTCAAGGTGGCCCGGACGCTGGAGGAGGTGCCCGAGCTGTACGACTCGGCCGTCCGCGAGGCCGTCGGCGCCTTCGGGCGCGGCGAGTGCTTCGTCGAGCGGTACCTCGACAAGCCCCGGCACGTCGAGACGCAGTGCCTGGCCGACAAGCACGGCAACGTGGTCGTCGTGTCCACCCGCGACTGCTCGCTCCAGCGGCGCCACCAGAAGCTCGTCGAGGAGGCGCCGGCGCCGTTCCTTTCCGAGGAGCAGCTGGAGCTGCTGTACTCCTCGTCCAAGGCGATCCTGAAGGAGGCCGGCTACGTCGGCGCCGGGACGTGCGAGTTCCTCGTCGGCCAGGACGGCACGATCTCGTTCCTGGAGGTCAACACGCGCCTCCAGGTCGAGCACCCCGTCACCGAGGAGGTCGCCGGGGTCGACCTGGTCCGCGAGATGTTCCGCGTCGCCGACGGCGAGGAGCTCGGCTACGGCGACCCGGAGCTGCGCGGCCACTCGATCGAGTTCCGGCTGAACGCCGAGGACGCCGGGCGGGGCTTCCTGCCCGCCGTCGGCACCCTGACCGCCTGGCACCCCCCGACGGGCCCCGGCGTCCGGCTGGACGCCGGCTACGAGGCCGGGCAGACCGTCCCGCAGGCGTTCGACTCCCTCATCGCCAAGCTGATCGTGACGGGCGCGACGCGGCGGCAGGCCGTCGAGCGGTCCCGCCGCGCCCTCGCCGAGTTCGTCATCGACGGCATGCCGACCGTCCTGCCGTTCCACCGGGCGGTGCTGGACGACCCGGCGTTCGTCCCGGCGGACGACGAGACCCCGTTCAGCGTCCACACGCGGTGGATCGAGACGGAGTTCGACAACCAGATCCCGCCCTACGAGGCTCCCCCGGCCGGCGAGGAGGCGGAGGGCGAGCGCGAGCGCGTCACCGTCGAGGTCGGCGGCCGCCGCATCGAGGTCGTGCTGCCCGCCGGGCTCGGCGCCTCCGCGGCCCCCGCCGCGGGCGGCGCGGCGCCCGCCAAGCGGCGCGGCGCCAAGAAGGGCGGCGCCGCGCAGGTGTCCGGCGACGCCCTGGTCAGCCCGATGCAGGGCACGATCGTCAAGCTCCTCGTCGAGGAGGGCGCGACCGTGGCGGCCGGCGACACCATCGTGGTCCTGGAGGCCATGAAGATGGAGCAGCCGCTGACCGCGCACAAGGCGGGGACGCTCACCGGCCTGTCCGCCGAGGTGGGCCAGACGGTGTCCGCGGGCGCGGTGATCTGCGAGATCAAGGACTCCTGACCACGCGCCGCACAGCGGTACGGCGCCCTCGGCCGGTGTAGGGACGAGGGCGCCGCCGGGCCTCGGCGCTCCCGAGACGGGGACCCATGGGAGCAGTTGGGGTCCGGTCCCCATTCGGGATGTCCCAAATCCGTCCCACGAACGAGGCATCGCCGCGTCCACGTGGGCAGACTGAGGGAATGAGCACCGAGAAGCGGGCAAATCGGGCGGCTCGCGGCGGGGCCGTATCGGCGGTCGTCGTCGCCGTCGCCGCGCCGGCGTTTGCCCTCGCCGCCCCGGCGGTGGCCGCCACGTCCCAGGCCACGGCACCGAAGACCGCGACGGCGCAGACCGGGGCCGTGCAGGGGGAGGCCGTGCGGGTCGGGGCGCAGGCCGCGGTCCCGCGGGCGGCGGCCGACGACACCGTCGGCCAGATCGCCAAGGGCCTGATCGACTCGCGCCTCTACGTTACGAGCGGCGCCGGGAACCCGCTGACCCCCGCCGACAGGAACGAGATCGAGACGTCCCTGGGCGGTGACGGCGACGCCGACATCCGCGCCGTCGTCGTCCGCAACGACATCACGGCGGCCCAGGTCAGGCAGTTGCTCCCGGCCGTCGCCGAGCGCGTCGGCAAGGGCGCGACCTATGTCGCGATCACCGCCGACGGCGCCCGGATGGGCGCGATCTCCAAGAAGCTGGACCGCGCGGAGATCAACCAGCTGGTCACCCGCACCGAGGGCGCACCGCTGAAGCAGCGGCTGATCCAGTTCGGCGGCCTCGCCGAGAAGAAGGTCGACAGCGCCTCCAAGTCCAGCGCGACGGCCGGATACGTGCTGCTCGGCCTGCTGGTGCTCGTGGCGGCGGCGGTCGTGGGCGTCATGCTCAACGTCCGCAAGAAGCGGCGGGAACGCGCGGCCCGCGAGATGGCCGACCTCAAGGCGGGCGTGCAGGAAGACGTCACGCTCCTCGGCGAGGACATCGCCCGCCTCGACCTGAACGTCATGGACACCGGCCTCGACCCCGACACCCGCGCCGACTACGAGCGCGCGATGAACTCCTACGACCAGGCCAAAGCCGCGACCGAGCGCGCCACCCGCCCGCAGGACATGCAGCAGGTCACGACCGCGTTGGAGGACGGCCGCTACTACATGACCGCCACGCGCGCCCGGCTCGCCGGGGAACCGGCGCCCGAACGGCGCGCGCCGTGCTTCTTCAACCCGCAGCACGGACCCTCCGTCCAGGACGTGACGTGGGCGCCGCCCGGTGGCGTCGCCCGCTCCGTCCCGGCATGCGCGGCCGACGCCGAGGCCGTCCTGCGCGGGGGCGACCCGGACGTCCGCATGGTCCCGGTGGGCGGGGAACGCCGGCCGTACTGGAACGCCGGCCCCGCCTATGCGCCCTACGCCGGCGGCTACTACTACGGGTACGGCGGGATGGACCTGCTCAGCGGCATGCTGATCGGCACCGCCCTCGGCTCGATGTGGGGCGGCGGCTGGGGCGGCGGCGGCTTCGGCGGAGGCGGCGACTTCGGCGGCGGAGGCGACGGCGACATCGGCGGCGGCTGGGACTTCGGCGGTGGAGACTTCGGCGGCGGGGGCGACTTCGGTGGCGGAGGCGGCGACTTCGGCGGCTTCTGAGGTGCGTGCCCCGACGGTGGTGATCAGCGCCGACGAACTGCGCCGCTCCCGCCTGCGACGCCACGGCCTCCGCCCACCCGACCGGTAAGCCCACGGGGCTCCGGGAGCGGATGGGGTGCGACGCCCGTTCGAGGTGTCCGCAAAGCCGTCCGGCGAGCATCGGCGCGCCCACGCAGGCATGCTGAGGAAATGAACCCCGAGACCCGGGCGATCTGGGCGTTGCTCCCGTCAGTCCCCGAGCCCGACAGCACGGCCGAGGGCGTAGTTTTCGCCGCGCTGTTCGCGGTGTTCGCGGGGCTCCTGCTGTTCGGGGGGCCGATAGCGGCGTCCAGGGGGCGGGGCAGGCTCAAACGCCGCAGAGAGCGGCGGAAACGAGCGGCCCGCGAGATGGCCGACCTCCAGGCGGCCGTTGCGCACCTCGGCGAGGACATCGCCCGCCTCGACCTGGACGTGGCGGACGGCGATGTGGATCCCGACGTGCGCGCCGACTACGAGCGCGCTATGAGCTGCTACGACCGGGCCAAGGAGGCGGCTGAGCACGCCGCCGGCCTGGAGGACATGGAGGAGGTCGTCAGCGCGGCGGAGGACAGCCACTACTACATGACCGCAACCCGGGCCCGGCTCGCCGGGGAACAAGTGCCCGAGCGCGCGCCGTGCTTCTTCGACCCCGAGCACGGACCCTCCGTCCAGAACGTGGTGTGGACGCCGTCCGGTGGCACCGCCCGCTCCGTCCCGGCATGCGCGGCCGACGCCGAGGCCGTCCTGAGTGGCGCCGCCCTGGACGCCCCCATGGTCCCGAAGCGCGGAGGGCGGCGGCCTTCTCGGGGCGCCGGAGCCCGCGCCTCTTCCAACGCGCGCGTTTCCTCCGACTCCGCCGGTAGGGACTCGGCCACCGACGCTGCGCTCGGGGCAGATTTCGACGTGACGGCGGACTCCGGCGGAGGCGGCGGGGGCGGGGGCCACGACTACGGAGGCGGCGGGCACGGCGGGCACTACGGAGGCGGAGGCCACGGCGGGCACGGCGGCCACTACTGAAGCGCGCCGCCCATGGCCGGGCTCCCGGCGATCCCGGCCCGGGCGGGGGACCTCTCAGTAGGCGTGCTCGGACATCAGCCGCCGGGACGCCTCGGTGACGCTGCCCGACAGCGACGGGTACACCGCGAACGTGTGCGCCACCTGGTCGACCGTGAGGTGCTGCTGGACGGCGATCGACACGCCCAGGATCAGTTCGCTCGCCCGCGGGGCCACGATGACGCCGCCGAGCACGATCCCCGTGGACGGCCGGCAGAACAGCTTCACGAAGCCGTCCTCGAAGCCCTGCATCTTGGCGCGCGCGTTGGTGAACAGCGGCAGCATGACCGTCCGGGCGTTGACGTCCCCGGAGTCGACCATGTGCTGCGTCACGCCGACCGACGCGACCTCGGGATCGGTGAAGATGTTGGAGGCGACCCAGCCCAGCTTCAGCGGCTGCACGGCCTCGCCCAGCGCGTGCCACATCGCGATGCGGCCCTGCATGCCCGCGACGGACGCCAGCATGAGCACGCCCGTGCAGTCGCCGGACGCGTAGATGTGCGGGACGGACGTCCGCGACACCTTGTCGACCTCGACGAAGCCGCGCGCGTCGCACCGCACGCCGACCTCCTCCAGGCCGATGCCCTTGGTGTTCGGGACCATCCCGACGGTCATCAGGCAGTGCGTGCCCTCGACCTTCGTCCCGTCCTCCAGCGTGACGATCACGCCGTTGCCCGACCGCTCCACGGCCGCCGCCCGGGACCGCGACATGACGTTCATGCCGCGCCGCAGGAACACCTCCTGCAGGACGGCCGCGGCGTCGGCGTCCTCCGTCGGCAGGATCCGGTCCCGCGACGACACCAGCGTCACCTTCGAGCCGAGCGACAGGTACGCCCCGGCCAGCTCGGCGCCCGTCACGCCGGAGCCGACCACGATCAGCTCCTCGGGCAGCTCCGGCAGGTCGTAGAGCTGCCGCCAGTTCAGGATGCGCTCGCCGTCCGGCTCCGCGCCGGGCAGCACGCGCGGCGTCGCGCCGGTCGCGATGAGCACGATGTCGGCGCGGATGCGGCGCTCGCCGACCGCCACGACATGCGGCTCCACCAGCCGCGCCTCGCCGCGGACGATCTTGACCTCCTCGTAGGCGAGCCGTTCGGCGACGTCGAACGACTGGGCCCGCGCGAGGTCCTTCACGCGCTTGTTGACGGTGGCCATGTCGGCCTCGAGGGCGCCGACGATGCCGTCCGGGCCGCCGTTGAAGCGCAGTCCGAGGCCGGCCGACTCCGACATGACCGCGATGCGGGTCGAGGTGGCGATGAGCGTCTTGGAGGGCACGCAGTCGGTGAGCACGCACGCGCCGCCCGGACCGTCCCGTTCGATGACGGTCACGTCGGCGCCGAGCTGCGCCGCGACGAGCGCGGCCTCGTAACCGCCCGGGCCTCCTCCGATGATCACGATGCGGGTCACATCTTCCATTGTTTCCTACTCTCGGCAGTGAAAAGTCCCGCTCCGGACCACTTCTTCCTGCAACAACCCCACCGACCCCCGCTCCCCGCCCCGGCCCGCTCCATCCCCAGACCACAACCGCCACACCCGGCGCTCGGGGCGGCGCCTCCCCTGCGGGGACCGCCTCTCGCACCAACAGCCCCACCAGGCGCATGCGTTGTGGGCCCCCGAGCCCACGCGTCCCTTATGGGGGCGGGACCCCACACCCCGAGCCCACGCGTCCCTGCGGGGGGGCGACCCCCACACCCCCGAGCTCTACTTGGCGTAGCCTGCCAACGTGGCTCTGTACGCGGCGTACGCCTCCAACATGGACCCCGAGCAGATGGCCGGCCGGGCTCCCCATTCGCCCATGCGCGGCACCGGCTGGCTCGCCGGGTGGCGCCTGACCTTCGGGGGGCAGGACAAGGGCTGGGACGGGGCCCTCGCGACGGTCGTCGAGGACGACTCCGAACAGGTCTTCGTCGTCATGTACGACGTGCCCGCCTGGGACGAGAAGGAGCTCGACGCCTGGGAGGGGGCCGCGCTCGGCGTCTACCGCAAGATCAGGGTGCGGGTGCAGACGCTCGACGGCGACGCGCTGTGCTGGCTGTACGTCCTCGACGACTACGAGGGCGGCCTGCCGTCCGCGCGCTACCTCGGCATCCTCGCCGACGCCGCGGAGAAGGCCGGCGCGCCCGACGACTACGTCAAGGACCTGCGCACACGCCCCTGCAAGTCGCTGGGCGACTGACCCGGCGGGGCCGTGCCGGGGCGGCGGTAGTGTCGGCGGCGTGAGCAACGACGCTTTTGCACTGGCACGGGACGCGGCGGACGAGCTGCGCGCCCGCACGTCCATCGACTCCTTCGACGTCGCACTCGTCATGGGGTCCGGCTGGGTCCCGGCGGCCGACAGGCTGGGCGAGCCCGTCGCCGAGCTGACCGTGACCGAGCTGCCCGGTTTCGCGCCGCCCGCCGTGGAGGGCCACGCCGGGCGGATCCGCGTCGTGGAGATCGCCGGGCGCCACGCGCTGGTGTTCCTCGGCCGGACGCACCTCTACGAGGGCCGCGGCGTCGAGGCCGTCGTGCACGGCGTCCGCACGGCGCTCGCCGCGGGCGTGAAGACGATGGTGCTCACCAACGCGGCGGGCGGGCTGCGCCCCGAGCACCAGCGGGTGGGCGACCCGGTGCTGATCTCCGACCACCTGAACCTGTCCGGCGCGAACCCGCTGACCGGCGCGACGTTCCTCGACCTGACCGAGGCGTACTCGGGACGCCTGCGGGCCCTGGCCAAGGAGGTCGACCCGACGCTGTCGGAGGGCGTCTACGCGGCGTTCCGCGGCCCGACCTACGAGACGCCCGCCGAGATCCGCATGCTGCGCACGCTGGGCGCCGACATGATCGGCATGTCGACGGTGCTGGAGACGATCGCGGCCCGCCAGGGCGGCGCGGAGGTGCTCGGCATCTCGCTGGTCACCAACATCGCGGCCGGGCTGTCGGACGAGCCCCTCGACCACGAGGAGGTCCTCGCGGCGGGACGCGCGTCGGCCGGACGCATGGGCACGCTGCTCGCGACCGTCCTGGCGAAGCTGTGAGCGACCTGCGGGCGCGGGCCGAGGAGTGGCTCGAACAGGACCCCGACCCCGGGACGCGCGCCGAGCTGCGGGCGATCCTGGACGCCGGCGACGACGCGGCCCTCGCCGACCGGTTCGGGGCGCGGCTGGAGTTCGGGACGGCCGGCCTGCGCGGCGAGCTCGGCGCCGGGCCGAACCGGATGAACCGGGTGACGGTGATGCGCGCCGCCGCCGGCCTCGCCGCCCGGCTGCCCGCCGGCGGCCGGGTGATCATCGGTTTCGACGCGCGGCACGGGTCCCGCCGGTTCGCCGACGACACGGCGGCCGTGCTCAGCGGCGCGGGGCTGCGCCCCGAGGTGTTCGCCGACCCCGTCCCGACGCCCGTCCTCGCCCACTTCACCCGGGCGTTCGACGACATCGTCGCGGGCGTCATGGTCACGGCCAGCCACAACCCGCCGCGCGACAACGGCTACAAGGTGTACTGGGCGGACGGAGCGCAGATCGTCCCGCCGACGGACGCGGAGATCTCCGCCGCGATCGACGCCGTCGGCCGCGTGGACGAGCTGCCGCTCGGTGCGGGCTGGCCGGTCCACGACGGCGCCGGCCTCTACCTGGACGCGGTGTCGTCCCTGCGCCTCGGCGGCGACCGGGACGTCTCGATCGTCTACACGCCCATGCACGGGGTGGGCCGGGACGTCCTGCTCGCCGCGTTCGACCGTGCCGGGTTCCCCTCGCCGATCGTCGTCCCCGAGCAGGCCGAGCCCGACCCGGACTTCCCGACCGTCGAGTTCCCGAACCCGGAGGAGCCGGGCGCGCTCGACCTGGCGCTGGCGCTCGCCGAGGCCCGCGGCGCCGACCTGGTGATCGCGAACGACCCGGACGCGGACCGCTGCGCCGTCGCCGTCCCGGGCCCGTCCGGGTGGCGGGCGCTCACCGGGGACGAGGTCGGCGGGCTGCTGGCCGAGCACGTGCTGCGACACACCTCGGGCGATGACCGCCTGGTCGTGACGACGATCGTGTCGTCGTCGCTGCTGCGCTCGATCGCCGCCGCGCACCGCGTGCGGTTCGCCGAGTCGCTGACCGGCTTCAAGTGGATCATGAAGGCCGGAGATGCGCGAGGTGGTTCCGGGGGGCGTGGGGGGTCGTCCCCCCACAGGGAACACAGCCGGCTGGTGTTCGGGTACGAGGAGGCACTCGGGTACAGCGTCGGCGACGACCGGGGCGTCCTCGTCAACGACAAGGACGGGATCGGCGCCGCGCTCGCCGTCGCCGCGCTCGCGGCGGACGCCAAGCGCGACGGCCGCACGCTGCTCGACCTGCTGGACGCGCAGGCCCGCCGGTACGGGCTGCACGCGACGTCCCAGCTGTCGGTCCGGGTGGACGACCTCTCGCTGATCACCGCGGCGATGACCCGGCTGCGCGCCGATCCCCCGCGCGAGCTGGGCGGGCGGCGCGTCGAGTCGTTCGACGACCTCGCCCGGCCCACCGGGGGCCTGCCGCCCACCGACGGGCTGCGGTTCCGGCTCGCCGGAGGGTCGCGGGTGGTCATCCGCCCCTCGGGGACGGAGCCGAAGCTGAAGTGCTACCTGGAGGTCGTCCTCCCGGTGGACGAGGACATCGCCGCGGTCCGCGCGCGCGCCGCCTCCGGCCTGGAGGCCCTCCGCGCGGACGTCTCCGCGGCCCTCGCCTGATCACACCGGTCAGGTGACGGCGCCCGTGATCAGGAGCGCGACGAGCACCGCCAGCGGGACGGCCAGCGAGGCCACCGCGGGAACGGACCACTTGACCGTCCCCCTGGCGGGCCCCTCCTCCTCCGCCTTGGCCTTGGCCGCCTTGTCGGGCGCGCCCGACCGGGCCTTGGGGCGCTGCCGGTCCTTCATCTCGTTCAACTGCTGCGCGGCGTACGCGGTCGGCGTGCGCCCCCGCAGGTCCAGGCCCTGCCCCCTGCCCTTGCGAGCCTCCTTCTCGGCGCGGGCCTCCGCCTTGGCCTGCGCCCGCGGCGAGGTCTGGAGCACCCAGGCCCGCGTCTCCAGGTCCGTCCCGTCCGGGCCGGCGAACACGACCGTCACCGCGTTCTTGCCCTCGATCCGGCGGACCGCGCCCCACGGCACCCGGACGTCCCGGAGCGGGTTGCGGACCGTGATCCCGGCGTCGTCGCCGACGATCACCGGCCGCAGCCCGACCGCGTAGGCGATCCCGCAGCCGAGCAGCAGCAGGAACGCGATCGTCACCGTCGTCAGCGAGTAGTCGGGGTCACCGGTGATGCCGAAGAACAGGTCGACGAGGTTGAGGGCGGCGAACACCAGCCACGCGTACGCGGCGACGCGCCCGCCGGTGGAGCGAATGGTCATGGCCCGATCATGCCAGGGGCCGGGCGCCGCTCCACTTGAGCTGCGCGAAACCGGGCTTGATGACGCCGTTGATCAGTTCGAGCCGCTCGTTGAACGGCGCGAACGCCGACTTCATCGCGTTCACCGTGAACCACTGCAGGTCGTCCCATCCGTAGCCGAACGCGTCGGCGAGCTTGGCGAACTCCTCCGACAGCGTCGTGCCGCTCATCAGCCGGTTGTCGGTGTTGACCGTGACGCGGAAGCTCAGCCGCCGCAGCAGCCCGATCGGGTGCTCGGCGATCGACTTCGCCGCGCCGGTCTGGATGTTGGAGGTCGGGCACATCTCCAGCGGGATCCGCTTGTCCCGCACGTAGTTCGCGAGCCGGCCGAGCCGCGCCTCGCCGTTCTCCACCTCGATGTCGTCGATGATGCGGACGCCGTGCCCGAGCCGGTCGGCGCCGCACCACTGGATCGCCTGCCAGATCGACGGCAGCCCGAACCCCTCACCCGCGTGGATGGTGAAGTGCGCGTTCTCGCGCTGCAGGTACTCGAACGCGTCGAGGTGCCGGGTCGGGGGGTACCCGGCCTCGGCGCCGGCGATGTCGAACCCGACGACGCCGAGGTCCCGGTACCGGACGGCCAGCTCCGCGATCTCCATGCTGCGCGCCTGGTGCCGCATGGCGGTGACGAGCGTCCCGACGCGGATCCCGAAGTCCTCGCGGCCCCGGGCGAAGCCGTCCAGGACGGCCTCGACGACCTGCTCCAGCGACAGCCCGTTCCGCAGGTGCTGCTCGGGCGCGTACCGGACCTCGGCGTAGACGATCCCGTCCTTCGCGAGGTCCTCGGCGCACTCGTACGCGACCCGGGTGAGCGCCTCGACGGTCTGCATCACCCCGACGGTGTGCGAGAACGTCTCCAGGTACCGTTCGAGCGATCCGGAGTTGGACGCCTCCTCGAACCACGTCCGCAGGGCGTCCGGGTCGGTGGTGGGCAGGTCCCCGTACCCGGTCTCCCGCGCCAGGTCGACGACGGTCGCGGGCCGCACCCCGCCGTCCAGGTGGTCGTGCAGCAGCACCTTCGGCGCGCGGCGGATGTCCTCAAGAGTCGGCCGAACGTTCATTTCTCGAACCTACCCGTCCCCGCCCCCTCGGGCGTCGTCAACTCTCGCCAACCCGGCGCCCCCGCCCCACCCGCGCGACCTGCGGACCTTCCGCCCCGCTAGGCCCGGACGCGGTCGAGGAACGCGGCGACGAGCGGCGCGATCTCGCGGAGGTGGGTCTCGAGGGCGAAGTGGCCGGTGCCGAACAGGTGGAGTTCGGCGTCCGGGACGTCCCGCAGGTAGGCGCGGGCGCCGGGCGCGGGGAAGAACGGGTCGTCGGCTCCCCAGACGATGAGGACGGGCGGCGTGTGCCGGCGCAGCCAGGCCTGCCAGCGGTCGTAGCTCTCGACGTTGGAGTGGTAGTCGAAGGCCAGCGCGACCTGGGCCTCCTTGCGTCCCGGAAGGTCGAGGAAGTGCTGGTCGAGGGTCCAGCCGTCCGGTGCGAGCACCTCCGGGTCGGCGACGCCCGTCTCGTACTGGCTCCGGGTGCCCTCCGGGGTCAGCAGGCCGCGGACGGTCTCCTCCGCGCCCGGCTCTCCGGGACGCAGGGCGATGAAGTCGCGGGCGCCGTCCGACAGGCCCTCGGCGTAGGCGTTGCCGTTCTGGACGACCAGGCCCGCGATGCGCTCGGGCAGCCGCTCGGCCAGCCGGAACCCGACCGGCGCCCCGAAGTCGAACACGTACATGGCGAAGCGGGTGAGCCCGAGCCGCTCGACGAACCCCTCCATGACGTCGGCGAGCCCGTCGAAGGAGTAGGTGAAGCCGTCCGGCGCCCATGTGCGGCCGAAGCCGGGGTAGTCCGGAGCGATCAGGCGGTAGCGGGCGCCGAGGACGTCGATGAGCCGCCGGAACTGGTGCGACGCGGACGGGAAGCCGTGCAGCAGCAGCAGGACAGGCGCGTCCTCCCGCTCCGGGAGGGACTCGCGGTAGAAGACGCGGACGCCGCCGACGTCGACGTGGCGGTGGGCGGTGCGAGCGATCGTGAGCATGTCTAACGCCTTCTTTCCGAAGAGACGCATTAGATATAGTCGTCAACCACCTAACGGGTCAACCCATCGATGTACCGTTAGAACATGAGCGACCCGAGCCCGCTGATCGGTGAGCCGCCGGCCCTGGACCTGGTCAACACGCGACCGGTGGGCGCCGACCTGCTGTCCACGCCCGATGAACTGCGGGTCTGGCTGCGTCTGCAAGCCGAGAGGTCCGAGGAGGCCCGGACGTTCGCCGCCACGGAACCGGCGGCCGAGTCGCTGGCCGCGGTCCGGGACGTCCGGGAGCACACGGCCCTGGCCCTCGACCGCGTCCGCCGCGGCGAGCCGCCATCGGCCGGCGACCTGGAGGCGCTCAACCGGGCGCAGCGCGCCGCACCCGCCGTCACCGAACTGGACTGGGACGGGCGGTCGCTCCGCGCGGCCCGCCGCCGCACCGGCCCGCCCGCGCTCCGCCCGGCGGCCTGGCTCGCCGAGGCCGCCGCCGAACTCCTCGCCGACCCGGCGGTCGCCAAGGTCCGGGAGTGCGAGGCCGACGACTGCGTGATGCTCTTCCTGCCCGCCCACCCCCGCCGCCGCTGGTGCTCGGCGGCCCGCTGCGGCAACCGCGTCCGCGTCGCCCGCCACTACCGGCGGCACCGGCCCGCCGAGCCCGACCCCGCGTCCTCCTGACGCCATGAGGCGGGAGCTGACGCTAGGAGGCGGGGGCACGCGCCGGCGCCCCCGCCTCAGAATGCCGAACAGTCGGCGCTAGGCCTTCGCGTACTCGCCGATGCCCCCGGCGAAGTCGTACATGACGCAGGCCTCGTCCCCGACGACCCAGGCGTCATGGCCGGGCGTGACGACGAACACGTCACCGGGGCCGACCTCCTGCTCCACGCCGTCATTCGTGAGGATGCGCATCCGTCCCTGGACGACGTAGCCGTTGTGGTGCACCTCGCAAAGGTCGGTGCCCGCGATGTCCTTCACCGACTCCGTCCAGCGCCATCCGGGCTCGAACGTCGCCTTCCCGAAGACGAGGCCGCTGAGGTTGGCGATCTCCAGGTGCCCCCTGGGGAAGTCCCGCCGGTCGTCCGGCTTCTCGATGCTCTTGATCTCTATCATTGATGGTTCCCCCTTCCCCCTCACTTTTCACGCTCGCACTGGGGCTGACCTGCGTCAAGACGTCCGGGCCGGATAGCGCGCGGCGTGCCCGGAGCAGCAGGGCGGGGGTCGCCAGGGACAGGACGCCGGCGATCGCGACGGCGGTGCGGGGGCCGGTGAGGCCGGCGAGCAGCCCCCACAGGGCGGTCATGCCCGCGATCGTGAGCTTGCCGGTCACCGACCACGCCGACAGCACCCGGGCGACCCGGTCGGACGGCGTGTGCTCCAGCCGGTAGGCGGCCTGGAGCGGGTTGAACACCCCCATGCACGTGATCAGCCCCAGTTCGACGGCGATGACGAGCACCAGCCCGGCGACGCCCGGACGGACGAAGGCCAGTCCGGGCAGCCAGCACGCGCGCAGGGTCCCGAAGACGAGCATGGTCCTCGGACGCCCGAACCGCGAGGCGAGCCGTCCGGCCAGCCGCGAGCCGACGAGACCGCCGACGCAGGGGGCGGCGAACGCCAGTGCGTACTGCCACGGCGCGAAGCCGAGGCGGCCCAGCATCAGCACGGCCAGCACCGGCGCCGTCGCCATGATCAGCCCGGCGACCAGGATCTGGTTGAGGAACAGCGGGCGCAGCGCCGGGCTGGTGAGGATGTGGCGCCACCCTTCGAGCAGGTCCCCGCCCCGGAGCCGGGCGCCCGTCTCCGGGGCGTGGGCGGGGCGCGGCTCCGTCCCGCCGATCGCGCGGATCCCGGCCGCGGACAGCACGAAGCTGGCCGCGTTGGCCGTCACGGTCACCAGCGGCCCGAACAGCCCGATCGCGGCGCCGCCGAGCGGCGGCCCGAGCATGAGCGCGGTCCAGTTCGTGGACTCCAGCCGCCCGTTCGCGACGACCAGGTCCTCCGGCCGGACGAGCGCCTTCAGGCAGGCGCCGCTCGCCGCGGTGAAGGCGATGTCGGCCGCGGCGACCACGACCGACACCACCAGCAGCTGGACGAACCCGAGCCCGCCGAGCAGGAACGCGGCGGGCAGGCTCAGCAGCGCCGCGCACCGGACCAGGTCCATCGCGATCATCACGGGCCGCTTGCGGCGGAACTCCACCCAGGGACCGAGCGGCACCGCCACCGCCGCCCCCACGAGCAGGCCCGCGGCGGCCAGCGCCGACACCCGGGCAGGCCCGGCATCCAGCACGGTGATCGCGATCAGCGGGAACGCGTCGAATGCGAGCCACGTCCCGACCGCGCTGACCGCGTAGGCCGCCCAGAGCCACCCGAACGGCCGCCCGAGCGACCGCCCCTCCCCCATGCGCACCCTCACCGCGCCCCTCCCGCCGGCCGCCCTCATGTCGGCCGCCCCCGGCGGCCGAGAGAGATCAAAGCGGGTGGCGGGCCGCCGGATCAAACAACCGTCCGTCCCCTCGCCCAACCGGACGTTGTGGCGCGTTCCCAGCGATCGCGGTGTGGGGACCCGGTCGCCCACCGCCTGGCCTCCCAGGCCGGGCGGGCCGCTACCGGACCGCCGTCTCGGCGGCGTAGACGATGACGTTGTCGGTGTAGCTGCGCTTGCCCCGGTCGAACGAGCCGCCGCAGGTGACGAGGCGGAGCCCGGGATGGTCGAGGGGGCCGTAGACGCGACCGGTGGGGAACCGGCCCTTCGGGACACGTTCCACGGACTCGACGGTGAACACGGCCACCCGCCCGTCCGCGCGGCTCACCTCGACGCGGTGCCCGGGCCTCAGCCGGCCCAGGTCGTAGAAAACCGCGGCCCCCTTCGCGGTGTCGACATGGCCCAGGATGACCGCGGCGCCGCGTTCGCCTGGCGTGGGCCCGCCCGCGTACCAGCCGGCCTCCCCCGGCCGGTCCGCCGAGGGGACCTGCACAGAGCCGTCGGCCTCAAGGCCCAGGCGGGCCAGCGGCGCCCGCACCCCGATGGACGGGACGTCCACCCGGACGGGCGGGGACGGGTCGAGCACCGGCCCGTGCCGGTCGACCGGCCGGGTGGCCGCGGCCCACGCGGGCGGGCTGGGCGGCCCGGCCGGGCCGCCCAGCCCGAGGACGAGCGCGGCGAGGCCGGCGGCGGACAGGATCGCCGCCAACCCCCAGAGGCCCCACCGGCCGCCCTTTCCCCGCATTTTTCCTTCCATCCGATGAGAATCGCCGATTCTGCTCTTACGGAGACGCCGCCGTCACAGCGGCGCCTCCCTTATCAGAAAGGCGCGCTATTACGCGACCGCGCCATTACGACGGCGGACGGCAATGGCGCCGGCGCCGATCCCGCCCAGCAGCAGGACGCCGCCGCCGGCCAGAAGCGCGGTGTCCGAGCCGCCCGTCCCGCCGCCGAGACCCGTCGCCGCCCCGCCGGTCGGGGTGGGCTGCCCCATCGGGCGCGCCTTGCCGTCCACGACGCGGACCTCGCCGGTCGCCCTGTACGCGCCGCACCTGACCAGCACCGTGTAGGTGCCGGGGAAGGTGTCCTTCTTGATGGTCGCGAGACCGGCCCGGCCGTCGACCTCCTCGGAGCCGTTCAGCGGCACCGCGCCCCCGACGAAGGCCAGCGACCCCGCCTCGCCGTCGACCTGGCACTTCTTCCCCACCACCGTGACCTTGTCGCCGGGACGGGCCTGCGCCGGCTTCACGATGACGTCCCCCGGGTCGGCCATCGCGGGCGCGGCCATTCCGAACGTCGCCGCGCCGACCACGAGACCGAGAACGGTCGCCTTTCCGAGTCGCATGTTCTCTCCATATCGACACGGCGGCCTACTCGACTTTCAGCCCGTGAGCCCGTGCCCCCTTATGCCCGTATCTGATGAGGCTTGCGCCCGTTTGGTTCGGTGATCCTTTTTTCGTCCCCCGGAAAGGCTCCCGCCCTCACAAATCCCGGAAAAGTTGGCATGAAAGCCGTCACACCGCATCCCGCCTCGCCGAGGCGTTCAGGAGGCGCCGAGGAGCCGCAGGAGGCTGGTGCGCAGCGCGTCGCCGGCGGACGTGCCGTCCATCCGTCCGGCCTGCCGCTCCTCGCTCGCGGCATGGGCGAGCGTGATCGTGGCCGCGACCAGCCAGCCGACCGGGAGCCGATCGTCGAACTCGCCGTCCCGCCGCCCCCGCTCGATCACCTGCCTGATCCGGTCGGCGACGGGCGCGTGCCGGTCGCGGTCGGCCTCCGGCCCGACGGGCACCGTGCTGATCCGCCGCGTCAGGACGGGGTGGCGCTCGGCCTCCCGGGCGGCGGCGTCGAGCAGGCGCACCAGCGCGTCCGCGGCCGGACCCGCGTCGAGATCGGCTGCGTCCATGGCGGCGGCGGTCCTGTCGGTGAGCCGCTCGGCGACCGCCAGCAGCAGCTTCTCCCGCGAGGGGAAGTGGGCGTAGACCGTCTGGCGGGTCACGCCGGCCGCGACCGCGACCGCCCCGAGACCGGCGTCGGGCTCGGCGTCGAGCACCCGCGTCGCGGCATCCAGGATGGCCTCCCTGCTGCGGCGGGCGTCGGCTCGGCGGTTGCGGGCCGAAGGCGGCATTACCTCTTACACCTTGTCAAAGTTACATCCCGGCTCATATCTTACAGAGCGTCAAAGATCGTACCGGCTCTACCGACAGGGGTCCCATGCGTCCACTCAGCGAGACCGAACCCGGACGGTTCATCGCCGACTTCTACACCTCCTTCACCGCCGACCTGCTGGCCGGTGACGAGGACGCGGCGCTGATCGTCGACCGCTACCACACCCCGGACATCGTCCAGCTCGCCGACGGGATCCGGATCGACCGCGACAAGCTCATCGCGCACACCCGGCCCGTCCGCAAGAACCGGCCCACCAGCCGGGTGGAGGTGCACGAGGCCGTCGCGGACGGCGACCGCCTCGCCGCCCGCTACACCCTGCACGTGTCCCAGCGCGGCAAGGACCTGGCCATCGAGGTCTACTTCTTCGGCCGCTTCGCGCCCGACGGCCGGATGCGTCAGGCCCATATGGCCACCCGCACCGCGCCCGCGGGCGACGCCCCCTGAGCCCGCGGCGAGGATCACAGCGGGCAGCGGCGCCTGCGGCCGGCGACGGTGAGGAGCCGGCCGGGGGCCCGACCGGCTCCCTACGGCGAGAGCGGCAGCGGCCGGTCGTCGACGATGCGCTTCATCACGATGGTGGAGGTCAGGCGCCGCACGCCGGGCAGCGTGGCGAGCGTCTCGTCGCGGATGGCGGCGTAGCCGTCGAGATCGGGGGCCAGGACGCGCAGGAGGTAGTCCGGATCACCGAACAGCCGCTCGGCGTGGCGTATGTGCCGGACGCCGGCGAGGGCTTCCTCGAACTCGATGATCGTGGCGGCGTCCTCGCGGTCCATCGTGACGGCGACCAGCACCTCCAGACCGAACCCGACGGCCGCCGGGTCGACCAGCGCCCGGTACCCCGTGATGACCTTCGCCCGCTCCAGCTCGCGCAGGCGCCGGTGGCACGGCGCGGGGCTGAGCCGCACCCGCTGGGCCAGTTCGGTGACGGTCAGCCTCCCCTCGCCCTGGAGCTCAGCAAGGATCTTTCGATCAGTTCCGTCCATGAGCATGATCCTTCCATTAGATCCCGCATTTCGGCCATTAATAGCAACAAAGCTGCGCCAGAATTGATCTACTCTTCCCCCAAAGGGCGGAAAGGGGCCCGCGACCGGAGGGGTGGTTCCTCATGAGCGGAGCAGCGGACTGGCTGCCGATCGCGGCGGCGGTCTTCGGGGTGCCCCAGTTCCTGCCGCAGCTGGCCCGGGTCCTGCGAGCCGGGGACACGGCCGGGGTCTCCTGGTCGTGGGCGGCCCTGACCAGCGTCGGCAACGCCGGATGGATCATCTACTTCACGCTGTCGGAGTTCTGGACCGCACTGGTGCCGGCGGTCTCGGCGACCGTGCTCGCCGGCGCGCTCGCGCTCCTGCTCGGCCGCCGGAACGGCGTCCCCCGCCGTCCCGCCGCGATCGTCGCCGCGTGGACGGCCCTGATCCTCCTCGCGTGGGCGGCGACCGGCCGCGCCGGAATCGGCGCGGTCCTGACCACCTCGTTCGTGCTCCAGGTCGCCCCCTCGGTGTGGACCGCCTACCGCACGCCCCGGCCGACCGGGATCTCCCGGGGCACATGGCTGCTCATCCTGGGCGAGTTGCTCTGCTTCGGTCTCTACGGGCTCCACCAGGGCGACCCGCGCCTGATCGCCCTCGGCTGGACGGGCGTCGCCGCCGGCCTCCTCATGCTCGGCCGCGCCCAGTACGCCGCGGCCGCCTCCGCCCGGCTCCGGCGGCGCCGCTTCCACCGCGGGGAGGCGTCCGCCCCTCAGTGATCGGCGGGGGCCATGTTCCAGGTGCGCGGGAGTTCGGCGTCGCAGAGGGCGCAGAAGAAGTGGGCGTCCTTGACCAGGTTGCGTTCCCGGCACTCGGGGCAGCGGCGGAAGACCATCGGGTCGGTGAAGCGGCCCGGATGGTCCAGTCCGGCCCGGTCGAGCGCACCGCCGACGGCGGGCCAGGAATCCGGATCGGGGCAGTAGCCGGTCGACTGGTTGCTGGCTCCCTCCACCGACCACCGGCCGCCGTGTTCGGCGAAGGTGATCTCACCGGCGCTCAGGACGGGCATGCCTCCCGCGCAGACGACGTGCTCGCTGCGCCGGTGAGAGAGGCGCAGGAAGCCGTCCAGGTCGACGACGAAGGTGAACGGCTCGGCCGACTCGTCCTCGTCGCACGCGGCGAGCCAGGTGGCGAGATCGTCCGGGGACGCGATCCGCCGTCCTTCCATGCCTGGTCGTACCGTTGCGAGGAACTCGGGCGGGCCCACGTAGGAGTACCGGCGCGGCCGCCCGCCGCCGGGCGCCGTCAGGTCTGCGGGTTGGTGTAGACACGGCGCGGCGTGATGAGCACGGCGGCGCGCCGCTCCCCAGCCATCACCCGGTCGTAGTCGTCCCAGTCGTCGTGAGTGCCGCCGGCGGCGAGGAAGACCTCCCGCAGCAGCAGGCGAAGCGCTTCACCGTCGACCCCCGGACGCGGGTCGTCGGGGCCGATGAGCTCGGCGTCTCCCTCGACGGCCGCCCATCGCCAGCCCGCCCGGACGACGATCGTGACCCGGGGGTCCGCACGCAGGTGGGCCAGCTTGCGCGAGCCTCCGGTGGCGACGAGCCCGACGACCCGGTCTCCCCGTACCGGATGGTCCAGCACGCCGGCGTTGACCACCGACGACTGGATGCTGCCATCGCCCCGCAAGGTGCTGACCACGCACAAGCCGTGATCGAGCGGCACCAGCTCGGCGAAGGCGGATAGGTCTGCCATGGCCGGTCGCCTCCCTCCGTCTGGTCGAATCATCTCAGACGCCGGACGCACGGGCTCGCAATGGCGAGCACCCGGAACGCCGATTCGGCGTTCCGGGCGCTGCCCTTCAACAGTCGCCCACGAGACGCGCGGGCACGGGGCGATGCCGTGCCCGGGTCAGCCGTTGGTGAGGGGGAGGGTCAGGGTGCTGCCGTCCAGGTCGACCTTGACCTTGGTCCCCGCCGGGTAGCGGAGCGTGTAGGCGTGGTCGGTGGCCAGCACCATGAGGCCGATCCGGTGGCCGGGCTTGAAGACGTAGTCGTACGGCTGCATGGGCCAGCTGAACGTGTACTCCTTGCCGGCCTTCACCGGGGTGCTCCGCCAGATCGACTCGCGGTTGCGGACGTCCGTCCAGCCGCGCGTCACGATCTTGAACGGGGTGACGGCGGTGGTGTACTTCCGGACGGGGCGGCAGCCCTCGTCACCCGGGATGGAATCCCCGTAGCACCAGGTGTCGGATGTCCGGACGAAGCCGGAGACGCGCTCGTCTGAGCCGTAGTCGACCAGGAGGGCCGACAGGTAGGGCGAGCGGCCGTCGACGGAGGCGCGCAGCTTGATCCGCGCCGTGCCGCTGAGCTTCATGGCCTTGGTCAGCTTCGGCGTGAGATAGATCAGGCGGTTGGGGTCCGCCGCGTCCGGGTCCGCGGCCAGGTCCTCGGCCTTGCGGGACGGGTCGTCCACCAGCTGCTGGGTGCCGTGGCCGCGCCGGCCGAGGCCCTTCGCCGACAGGCCGAGGGGAACGGGACGGGCCGAGGCGTCCGGCCAGTCCTTGTGCGTCTCCCACTGGCCCGGTGTGCGCTCAAGGTCGACCTTGGGCTGGCGCATGATGTCGTTCCGGACGTTGTAGAGCTCATGCGCGAACCACAGGTTCAGCGTTTCGAGCCACACGCTCTGGCGGACGTCCAGGGGCTCGTCGTGCGCGGCCTGGTGGATCCAGAGCTTCCGGTCGACGCCGGCCTTCTTCAGCCCGTCCCACAGGAGGGACATCTGGATCGGCTTGACGTTCCAGTCTGCGAGGCCGCTGGTCATGAACACGCTGGCCTTGAACCGGGGCGCGGACTTGGCGAAGTTCCGCTCGTCCCAGGTCCGGTTGTAGTCACCGGTGACCCGGTCCATCTTCTTCTCGAGGTCGTGCATGACGGGCGCGCACACCGCGAGGTCGTGGCGGGTCAGCACGGCCTTGGCGTGCAGGTCGAGGTCCTCGCCCTCCCAGCCGTCCGGCGCGACGACGCCGCCGTTGGCGCGGTACTCGTCGTACCAGTTGGACACGCCGGAGATGGACACGACCGTCTTGAGGCCGGGCACGCGGGTCGCGGCGGTCGCGAGGGGCAGCGTGCCGTCGTAGGACTTGCCGGCCATGGCGACGTTCCCGGTCGACCAGCCGGCGTCGACCTTGTTGCCCTGGGCGTCGTACGCGGTCGCCTTGCCGGTGAGCCACTCGATGACCGACTTCATGCCCTGCGTCTCGTTCGGGCCGACGGCGGTCGGGCAGCCGTCGGAGTCGCCCGTGCCGAGGGTGTCGGCGGCGAGGACGGCGTAGCCGCGGGAGACGAAGTAGTTGTCGTAGTAGACGCGCGAGTAGCTCGTCGGGCCGGGCGGGCCGGGCGGGGGCGTCCACGGCGCGAGGCGCGGGTAGTCGGTCACGTCGGCCGGGTGGTACGGCGGGTCCTGCGTGCCGGCGTAGTAGGGGCTGCCCTCGAGGATGGAGGCGACCTTGAGGCCGCCGCTCGTCTCCTTGGGGCGCGTGACGTAGACGGAGACGCGGTCGCGTTTGCCGTCCCGGTCGCTGTCCACGGTCGTCTCGACGAACACCTTCTCGCGGATGGCGTCCTTGAACGAGAACGTGGGCTGCGTCTTGCCGTCCTTCACCACGATGTGGGGACGTCCCGCGTCGGCGTACGCGGGCACCATGCCGGCCACGAGGCCGACCGCGCCCGCGAGCGCCGCTACGGGCAGGAGTGAGAGTCGCAACGTCCGCTCCTTGGCTGCTGAGAGAAACCTGATCAGCTTCCAGAGCGGACACAACGCCCGTCAACGGTGATTATTAACAAACTGGTCGGTTCACGCGATCCGGTCGATGACCAGGGGGTGCGCGGAGACGGCGCCGCCTGCCTCGATGTCGAAGGCGCCGTCCAGCGCCTCCAGCGCGCGGCCGAACCTGGCCTCGTCGTCGGCGTGCAGCGTCAGCAGCGGCCGCCCCTCCTCGACCGTGTCGCCCGGCTTGGCGTGGCAGATGACGCCAGCGCCGAACGACACCGGGTCCTCCTTGCGGGCCCGGCCGGCGCCGAGACGCCAGGCCGCCACCCCGACCCCGTAGGCGTCGAGCCTGGTCAGGACGCCCGAGGACGGCGCCGTGACCACGTGGGTCTCGCGGGCGGTCGGCAGCGGCGCGTCGGGGTCGCCGCCCTGCGCGGTGATCATCCGGCGCCAGACGTCCATGGCGGAGCCGTCGCGCAGCGCGTCGGCCGGGTCCTTGCCCGAGATCCCGGCGGCGTCGAGCATCTCCCGCGCCAGCGTCAGGGTCAGCTCGACCACGTCGGACGGGCCTCCCCCGGCGAGCACCTCGACCGACTCGGCCACCTCGACGGCGTTGCCGACCGCGTTGCCGAGCGGACGGTCCATGGCGGTCAGCAGGGCGACCGTGCGCAGCCCGTGGTCGGAGCCGATCGCGACCATCGTCTCGGCCAGCTCGCGGGCGTTGCCGACCGTCTTCATGAACGCGCCCGAGCCGACCTTGACGTCCAGCACCAGCGCGCCCGTGCCCTCGGCGATCTTCTTGGACATGATCGAGGAGGCGATCAGCGGGATCGACTCCACCGTGCCGGTCACGTCGCGCAGCGCGTAGAGCTTGCGGTCGGCCGGCGCCAGGCCGCTGCCCGCCGCGCAGATGACCGCGCCCGCCGAGCGCAGCACGTCCAGCATCTCCGCGTTCGACAGCGACGCCCGCCAGCCCGGGATCGACTCCAGCTTGTCGAGCGTCCCGCCGGTGTGGCCGAGGCCCCGCCCCGACAGCTGCGGGACGGCCGCGCCGCACGCCGCCACCAGCGGCGCCAGCGGCAGGGTGATCTTGTCGCCGACGCCGCCGGTGGAGTGCTTGTCGGTGGTCGGACGGTCCAGCGCCGACCAGTCCATCCGCTCGCCGGAGCGGATCATGGCCTCGGTCCAGCGGGCCACCTCGGCCCGCGACATGCCGTTGAGCAGGATCGCCATCGCCAGCGCCGACATCTGCTCCTCGGCGATCGCGCCCCGGGTGTAGGCGTCGACCGCCCAGTCGATCTGCTCGGGGGTCAGCGTCCCGCCGTCCCGCTTGGCGCGGATGACATCGATGGCGTCCACGAGATCCTCTCTGTGCCGGTCAGACTGAGTCGGTCTGGCTGGGGTGTGCGGCCGGCCGGCGGGGTGCGCCGACCGGCGTTGTCGAGCGGGACGTGCCGGTCAGGCCCGGTCCACGAGGTCGTCGGGACCGAACGCGTCCGGCAGGACGTCCGACATGGGCAGGATGCCGCGCGTCGTCTCCAGCAGCATCGGGGCGCCGCCGTGCTCCCACAGCAACTGCCGGCAGCGCCCGCACGGCATCAGCGGGTTCCCGTGCCGGTCGACCACCGCCATGGCGACCAGCCGGGGCCGCTCCGACTTGCCGGGCCCGTGCAGCGCCGACACGACGGAGCACTCCGCGCACAGGCCGACGCCGTACGAGGCGTTCTCCACGTTGCACCCCGTGATGATCCGGCCGTCGTCCACCAGCGCGGCGGCCCCGACCGGAAACCCGGAGTACGGGCAGTAAGCACGAGCCATCGCCTCCCGCGCGGCAACGCGCAGAGCAGGCCAATCAATCTCCATAGGGGTTATCGTGCCTCACCACGCCTGTACCTGAGCCCGTTGGCGGCGGGCATGCGGAGGCGCTGGCTGGCCAGGGCCAGGACGAGCAGCGTCGTCAGGTGCGGCGTGAAGGAGACCAGCTCGCCGGGGACGATGTCGCTCAGCAGGAACCATGTGAGCAGCGCGGCGGCCGTGACCAGGGACAGCACGGAGCCGATCACGGCGCCCCGCATGTCGCGGCGGTGCGCCGCGTCCAGCGCCGCCTGCGGGAGCAGGCGGTTCGCGCGCACGCCCTGCCAGACGGCCACGCCGATCAGCAGGATGGCCACGAACAGCAGGAGCGCGTGCACCGACTCGCCGCCGCCGCGCACGTTCATCGCGTCGGTGTAGCCGAACAGCAGCGAGCCGGCGGCGAGGCCGCCCGGACGCCAGTTGCCGAAGATCATCGCGGCGAGGCCGATGAACCCGCGGCCGTTGGTCTGGCCGTCCTGGTAGATCGGCGCGGCGACGGTGACGAGGAAAGCGCCCGCCAGGCCCGCGAAACCGCCCGAGATCATGGTGGCCGCGTACTTCATCCGGTAGACCTGCACGCCGAGCGACTCGGCCGCGTACGGGTCCTCGCCGCACGAGCGGATCCGCAGCCCGAACGCCGTCCGCCACAGCACGAAGAAGCTGGCCGGGAGGAGCAGCAGCGCCACGAGCGTCAGCAGCGACATGTCGCTGGTCAGGCCGCGCACGATGCCCGCGAGGTCCGACACCAGGAACCAGTGGTGCTTCTCCAGCGAGCCGAGCCAGTTGGGGCTCTGCCAGCCGCCGATCTTGCCTCCGGACAGCACCGGCAGCGTCAGCGTCTGGATCGGATCGACGGGCGGCGACTGGCGGGGGCCGCCGCCGAGCGCCTTCGCCTCCCCCTTGTCGAAGATCAGACCGGCGAGGAACTGGGTGAGCCCCAGGCCGAGGATGTTGATCGCGACACCGGACACGATGTGGTCGACGCCGAACGACACGGTCGCGATCGCGTGCAGCAGCCCGCCGAGCGCACCGCCGATGATCCCGGCGAGGACGCCGATCCACGGGCCCCACTGGTAGCCGGCCCACGCGCCCGTCCAGGTGCCGAGGATCATCATGCCCTCGAGACCGATGTTGATCACGCCGGACCGCTCGGACCACAGCCCGCCGAGCCCGGCCAGGAAGATCGGCACGGCGAGGCGCAGCGCGGCGCTGACCGTCCCGCTGGAGGTCACCGGGTCGGCGTCGTCGATCACCCGGACCAGCGACAGCAGCACCAGCAGGCCGGACGCGATGAGCAGGTAGTGCGGCCAGCGCAGCCGCCGCTTGCCGTTCACGGCCTTCCTGGCGGTGGCCGTCTCGGTCGCGGTGCTCATGAGGCACTCCCAGCGGCCTCGCGGGCCAGGTCGTGGCCGGTGGCCAGCTCGGCGGCGACGGCCCGCTGCTGCAGCCGGATCTCCCAGCGCCGGACGAGCTCGTACACGATGACGACGGTCAGCACGACCACGCCCTGCATGACCCCGACGATCTCCTTCGGGACGTCGACCTCCTGGAGGATGTCGGAGGTCTGGTCGAGGAACGCGAACAGCAGCGCGGCGAGCGCGATGCCGGCCGGGTGGTTGCGGCCGAGCAGCGCGACCGTGATGCCGGTGAAACCGAGGCCGGGCGGGAAGTTCAGCGAGTACTCGTAGGACGCGCCTAGCAGCTCCGGCATGCCGATCAGGCCCGCCACCACACCGGACGCGACCATCGTGTAGACGATCATGCGGCGGGCGTTGACGCCGCTGGCCTGCGCGGCCGACGGCGAAAGCCCCGACACCTTCAGGTCGAACCCGAACCTGGTGTGGTTGATGACGATCCAGAACACGACGCCGACCAGGATCGCCAGCGGAAGCAGCCCGTACACGTCGCCGGGCAGGTCGATGCCGATCGAGGACAGGAAGCCGTTCAGGCCGCCGACCCGCCCCGACTCGGGGATCTTCGCCGTCGCGACGTTGTTGCTGCCCGGCCGCGCCTCGGCGAGCCGCTTGTCGTTCAGCAGGTAGGCGATCAGGCCGGTCGCGATCGCGTTCAGCATGATCGTGGACAGCACCTCGCTGACCCCGCGGGTCACCTTCAGCACGCCCGCGATCGCCGCCCACAGCCCGCCGACCACCATCGCCGCGATGATCGTCAGCATCTGGCCGAACGGCGCGGGAAGCGCCACCGCGCCGCCGAGCGCGGCGGCGAGGAACGCTGCCATCCGGTACTGGCCGTCGACGCCGATGTTCAGCAGCGCCATCCGGAACCCGATCGCCACGGCCACGGCTGACAGGTAGTAGCGGGCGGCGCGGTTGATGATGTCGACGATCGAGTTGTCGGTCGTGCCGTAGTCGACCATGCTCTGGATCGAGCTGACCGGGTCGGCGCCGGTGATCCGCAGCAGGATCATCGTGATGCCGAGGGAGATCAGCAGTGCCAGCACCGGCGCGCCGATCTTCAGACCGAGGCCGCGCGGGCCGAGGCCGCGCAGCATCGCCTTCCACGACGGCACCGTCTCCGGCTCCACCGGCCCGGACGGCTTCGCGGCCGACGGCCCGGGCTCGGGAGCGTCGCCCTTCCGCGGCGCGGGAACGCCGGCGGGCTCCTCGCCCGCCGGGTCCAGGTCCTTGCGCTCGTCGCTCATGCGGGCGCTCCCGCGCCGGTCATGGCGGAGCCGAGCTCCTCGGGGGTGACGGTCCGCGGATCGACCTCCGCGACCAGCCGCCCCCGCAGGATCACGTGCAGGGTGTCGGACATACCGATGAGTTCCTCAAGATCGGCGCTGATCAGCAGCACGGCCAGCCCGTCCGCGCGGGCCTGCCGCAGGTGCTCCCAGATGGCGGCCTGGGCGCCGACGTCGATGCCACGCGTCGGATGCGCTGCGATGAGCAGGTGCGGGTCGCCGGACATCTCCCGCCCGACGATGAGCTTCTGCTGGTTGCCGCCCGAGAGCGCGGCGGCGGGCACGTCGATCCCCGGCGTCCGCACGTCGTAGGCCTGGACGATCCGGGTGGTGTCGCGGCGTGCGCCGCGCCGGTCGACCCACGGGCCGCGCACGTTCGGGCGCTGGGTCTGGTGGCCCAGCATGCGGTTCTCCCAGAGCGTCCCCTCCAGGATGAGCCCGTGCCGGTGCCGGTCCTCGGGGATGTAGGCGATGCCCGCCTCGCGGCGCCGCCGCGTCGCCCAGTGGGTGATGTCGTCGCCGCCGTAGCCGATGGTCCCGGCGTCGGCGCCCCGGATCCCCATGATCGCCTCGATGAGCTCGGTCTGCCCGTTGCCCTCGACGCCGGCCAGCCCGACGATCTCGCCGCGGCGGATGCGCAGCGACACGTCGTCCACGACGGGACGACCCTCGGGGGTCAGGACGGTGAGCCCGGCGACGTCAAGCTGGACGTCCTCGGTGACGGTCGACTCGCGCAGCTCGGGGGTGGGCAGCTCGGACCCGACCATCAGCTCGGCCAGCCGCCGGGACGTCACCTCCCGCGGGTCGAGCCTGGTCGCGACCGTCGTGCCGCGCCGGATCACCGAGATCGAGTCGGCGACGGTCAGCACCTCGTCCAGCTTGTGGGAGATGAACAGCACGGTCAGGCCCTCGGCGCGCAGCTCCCGCAGGTTGCCGAACAGCTCCTCGACCTCGTGCGGGACGAGCACCGCGGTCGGCTCGTCGAGGATGAGCACGCGGGCGCCGCGGTAGAGCACCTTGAGGATCTCCACGCGCTGCCGTTCGCCGACGCCGAGCGTCTCGACCAGCACGTCCGGGTCGACGCGCAGCCCGTACGCCTGCGACATCTCCTTGATCTTCGCGCGGGCGGCGGCGAAGTCGATGCGGCCGCGCCGCCGGCCCTTGGCGCGGGGCTCGGCGCCGAGGATCACGTTCTCGAGGACGGTGAGGTTGTCGGCCAGCTTGAAGTGCTGGTGCACCATGCCGACGCCGCGGGCGATCGCGTCCGCCGGCGTCCGGAAGGAGACCTGCTCGCCGTCGACCTCGACGGTGCCCTCGTCCGGCCGCTGCATCCCGTAGAGGATCTTCATCAGCGTGGACTTGCCGGCGCCGTTCTCACCGCAGAGCGCGTGCACCTCGCCGCGCTCGATGGTGAGGTTGATGTCGCGGTTGGCCACCACTCCGGGGAACCGCTTGGTGATCGATGTCAGCCGCACGGCCGGCACCTGGTCAGGCACGAGTGCCCCTCCTCCTGCCTAGAACGTGAAGAAGACGTGGACCGGGGGACGTGCCGCCGCACCGGGCGCCACCCGTGGAGGTGGCGCCCGGTGCGCGGTTCCGGCCGGACGAGGCCGGTCCGGCACGTCGCCGTACGGGAGGGATCCCCCCGTGCCCGGGCCTCGGCGTCAGGCCTTGGTCGGAACCGTGATCTTGCCGCTGATGATGTCGGCCTTCAGCTCGTCCAGCTTGGCCTTGATGTCGTCGACGTGGCCCCCGGAGGTGGCGTAGCCGATGCCGTCGTTGCTGAGGTTGTACTGCGTGGTGCCGGCCTTGAACGTGCCCTTGGCGACGCTCTCGACGAAGTCGTACACCGCGACGTCCACGTGCTTCTCCATGGAGGTGAGGATCTGGTCCTTCACCCCGGCGACCGCGGGCTGGTTGTACTGGTCGGAGTCGACCCCGATCGCCCACTTCTTGGCCGCGCCGACGGTCTTGATGACGCCGATGCCCGCGCCGCCCGCCGCGTGGTAGATCACGTCGGCGTTCTGGTCGAGCTGACCCTTGGCCGCCTCGTTGCCGAGACCGGCGTCCTTGAAGCCGTTGAAGTTCGGGGGCTGCGTGAGGTACTTGGCCGGCAGCACCTTGATGCCCGGCTTGGCCTTCTTCGCACCCGCCTGGTACCCGGCGAAGAACTTGTTGATCAGCGGGACGTTGACGCCGCCGATGAACCCGATCGTGCCGGTCTTGGACTTCAGCGCGGCCGCGGCGCCGACCAGGTAGGACCCCTGCTCCTCGGAGAAGCAGGCGCCGCTGACGTTGGCGCCCTCGACCTTGCACTGGTCGGCGTCGACGACGAGGAACTTGGTGTTCGGGAAGTCCTTGGCGACCTTGTTGATCGAGGCCGTGTAGGCGAAGCCGACGCCGATCACCGGGTTGTAGCCCTTGTTGGCCAGCAGGCGCAGGCGCGACTCCTTGTCGGAGTCCGGCTCGTCCGGCTTGGCGGAGATCTCCTCGGTCTTGACGTCCAGGTCCTTCTTGGCCTTGTCGAGGCCCGCGGCGGCCGAGTCGTTGAAGGACTGGTCACCCCGGCCGCCGATGTCGAAGGCCAGGCCGATCTTGAGGGTCTTCTTGCCGCCCTCGTCCCCGCCGCTGCTCTCGGCCTTCTTGCCACCGCACGCGGAAGCGCTGAGCGTCAGGGCCGCACCCGTCACGGTGACGAGCGTCATCTTCAGTCCACGGCGCAAGGTAGCGCTCCTTCCGTCCCACCCACGGTCTGGTGACCCGGTCCGGTCACCGAAATCGATCGGACGCTACCTCGCGATTGACCGCAAACTTCCCGCTTGCACGGTTTCGCAACAGGTCCGTTACCAATGCGTAGGCATATCGCCACAGGTCAGCGCGCCCATGGGCGGCGCTGACCGGCACGCGGAGCCCTCGTGCGCGGGGTACCCGGAGATCGGAAGGGGCGAGCCGCTTGATCACCCACGGTGATGACCGCAGCCCGACCGGCGGGGGCTAGGCCAGCGCGGCCCCCTCGATCGACTCGGCGTCGCCGGGACGTCCGCCGTCCCACAGCGCGGTCAGCGCGGTGGCGCTCAGGACCTTCATGCCGACGGCGATGCACCGCTCGTCGACGTCGAAGTCGCCGCGGTGCAGGTCGTACTCGCCGGGCGAGCCCGGGGTGCGGACGCCGAGCCGGGCGAGGGCGCCCGGGATCGACTCCAGGTACCAGCCGAAGTCCTCGCCGCCGAGGCTCTGCGGGGTCGGCACGACGCCGTCCTCGTCCATGACCTGGGCGGCGGCGTCGCGGAACATCTGCACGCTGGCCGCCTCGTTCACGGTCGGCGGGACGCCCCGGACGTACTCCAGCGACGCCTCCACGTCGTAGGCGGCTGCGACCGACTGGAGCAGCGCCTTCATCATCTCCGGGGCCCGGTGCCACGCCTCGTCGTCCAGGCAGCGGACGGTGCCCTCGGCGATCCCGTCGTCGGGGATGGCGTTGGCGACGGAGCCGGCCGACACGCGCCCCCACACCAGCGACAGGCTGGAGCGCGGGTCGACGCGCCGCGACAGCGCGGACGGCAGCTCGGTCACGATCTTGGCGAGCGCGTAGACCAGGTCGGCGGTCAGGTGCGGCCGGGCGGTGTGCCCGCCGGGCCCGGTGACCTTCACGTAGACCTTGTCGCAGGCGGCGGTGATCGGACCGGTGCGCAGGCCGAGCTGGCCGACCTCGATGCGGGGGTCGCAGTGCAGCGCGAACGCGCGGTCGACGCCCGCGATACCGCCCGCGGCCATCACGTCGAGCGCGCCGCCCGGCGTCTCCTCGGCGGGCTGGAACAGCAGCCGGACCCGGCCGGGCAGCAGCCCCGCCTCCGCCTGCTGGGCCAGGAACAGGCCCGCGCCCAGCACCATCGCGGTGTGCACGTCGTGCCCGCACGCGTGTGCGACGCCGGGGACGGTCGACCGGTAGGCGACGCCCTCCTTCTCGTCCTGGAGCGGGAGCGCGTCGATGTCGGCCCGCAGCGCCACGGTCGTGCCGTCGGCGGGGCCGATGTCGCAGAACAGCCCGGTGCCCTTAGGCAGGATCACCGGCTCCAGCCCGGCCGCGCGGAGCCGCTCGGCGAGCCTGCGGGTCGTGCGGTGCTCGGAGTAGCCGAGCTCGGGGTGCATGTGCAGGTCGCGGCGGAACGCGATCAGCTCCGCCTCGTGCGCGGCGAGGAACGCGTCGAGCTGCGGTTGCAGCACGGCCCCGCCGAGCACCGCCGGGACGCCGGCCACCGCGGGGACGCCGGTCGCCGCGTGGGCGCCGGCCGCCGCGGCGGAGGCGTCCTGCCGCCGCACGGCTCCCTCGGAGCCGAGAGCCTCGGGCACGCCGGGCGCCAGCCCGTTCGCGCCGGCGGCGCCGGAGGCGGCGCCCAGGTCCGCACGGCCCTCGGGACCGTCCGGCCCCGGGGCGGTGGGTGGTTCAAGGCCGGGCATCACCCCGGGTCCCGGATGTGTCATGTGCGCCCCCTGCGCGACGGCGGAGCCGAACGGCGCCCGCCGGGTGATGTTCTTGGAAACCGTGTCCTGCTCAGCGGCCGTGTCGTTCTTCGCGGCCGTGTCGTTCTTCGCGGCCGTGTCGTTCTCTGAAACCGCGTCGTCCTTCGAAGTGTCGTCCGTCGAGGACAGGTCGTTCTTCGAGGGCGTTTCGTGCTTCGAAGCCGCGGCGTGCTTGGAAGTCGCGGCGTCGTGCGCGGCGGGTGCGGTCGCGGGGTCGGTGCGCGCGGGGTCCCCGGTGCGGTCCGGTCCCTCAGGCTCCGGCATGTGCGACCTCCCCCAGTGTGACGAACCTGTCCTCCGCGAGCTCGGCGATCGCCGCGTCGACGACGTTCTCCAGGGTCCCGCCGGCGGCGCGGATCGCGCGCTGGCGCTCGTACGGGGCCCCGTACTCCAGCACCTCGCCGGCGACCTTGAGCTCCTCGGCGCAGCCGAGCCGGTCGGCGACCGGCTCCAGCTCCCTGATCAGCTCGTAGAGGTCGTCGCGGAGCGGAGCGGTGTTCCCAGTGTCGTCGGTGATGACGATCGCGTCGAGCCCGTACCTCGTGGCGCGCCACTTGTTGTCGCGCACCACCCAGGCGGCCGGCCGCGGCAGGGTGTACCCGCGGTCCAGCTGCTGCTCGAACAGCGTGACGAGGCTCTGGCACAGAGCGGCGGCCATGCCCACCTCACGCAGCGTGGGGATCCCGTCGAACATCCTGATCTCGACGGTGCCGAAGTCGGGATGCGGCCGGATGTCCCACCAGACCTCTTTGATGCTCCTTATCGTTCCGGAACGCATCAACGTGTCCATGTAATCCTCGAAGGCCGCCCAGTCGTCTAGAAGGTGGGGCGGCCCGGCCGTGGGCATCTGGCCGAACACGACCGCCCGGCAGGACGCGAGGCCGGTGTCGCTGCCGCTCCAGAACGGGCTGGAGGCGGTGAGCGCGAGGAAGTGCGGAAGGTAGGACGAGAGCGCGTTGACGATGGGGATGACCTTGGCGCCGTCGGAGATGCCGACGTGGACGTGAACGCCGAACGTCTGGATGCGCCGGGCCAGCCACTGCATCTCCTCGACGAGCTTCGCGTAGCGCCCCATGGGCGCCATCACGGCCTCCCGCCAGTCGCTGATCGGGTGGGTGCCCGTGCAGGCCAGCGCGAGGCCGCGGTCGGCCGCGGCGGCGCGCAGGGCGGCGAGGGTGCCGGAGAGGTCGGCCTTGGCCTCTCCCACGGTGCCGCTGATCCCGGTCACGACCTCGACCGTGGACTCCATCAGCTCGTGCCGGACGCGGGGGATGTCGCCGTCCTCGCTGAGCGACGGCAGGGCGGCGAGCACCTCGCGTGCGTCCTGCCGCAGGTGCCTGGTCTCCGCATCGACGAGTTGGATCTCCCACTCGACGCCCAGCGTCGCCCCGTGCGATGCGTTGAAGTCAATGGCCACGGCCAACCTCCGTCCACAATCCTTGCAGGTCGTTGCGTGGCACGTGGCGCAATTCAGCCAGCGGGTCCCTAAGCCTGGACAAACGCCGGTCCAGGTCACGTGTTCGTTCCATGATGGCGTCCGTGCCCGCCCCCTGCCGGGCGTCCTGCCCTTTGCGGATCAATTGACTCATGCGGACGGTCGCCGGCGGGCGGAGGTCCTACTTTTCGGTCATCGATCTTGGTGTGCGCACCACTAGATCGAACTAGTCAGCCCGTCCAAAATACCGTCGGCCCGTCTGAAAATCCTGTCGATGACGGATCGTAACCGATCCAAGGTGTCCCATACGTAACGTTATGGGACGGCTGCGTCGTACGTCCTGTCTGTCACTTGCGTCACATCCGTCGCGTCGGTCGCATCCGTCCCTCGCTTGCCGGTTTCGTGATCGGGTACCTCTTCGCCGGATAGGTCGCCTAGTCTTCGGGGGGAGTCATGGGCGTTGGGCGCCTGCGCGCCGGGAGCGATCGCGTTCCCACGGGATTGAGGAGCGTCGGGAGCTTGTCACGACAGCGACGAGGGCCGGCCGGCGTCCGCCGCGCCCTGACGGTCATCACCGTGCCGGTCACGGCCGCCTCGCTCGCGGCGGCCCCCGCCTTCGCGGCCGCCCCCGCCGGCGTACGCGCCGGGAGGACGCCCGCCGAGGGACCGCCGGCCGCGGCCCCAACCGCGGCGCCGGCCGGCGAGACGGTCGGCGGGCCCCGGCTCGCGAGCCGGGGGATCATCGCGAACACGGCACCGGGCGTCCCCGCCCCGCCGAAGATCAAGGCGGCCTCGTACCTGATCGCGGACGCCGACACCGGCCAGGTCCTCGCCGCCAAGGACCCGCACGGGCACTACCTGCCCGCCAGCACCCTCAAGACCCTCACCGCGCTGACGCTGGTCCCCGAACTGGACCCGAACCGGCTCGTCCGGCCGTCCCAGAAGGCGTGCGACACCGAGGGCACCAAGGTCGGCCTGACGCCGAAGATGCAGTACAAGGTCTCCGACCTGTTCCACGCGCTGCTGATGATGTCCGCCAACGACGCGGCGGTCACGCTGTCGGAGGCCGCCGGCGGGATGCGCAGGACCCTCGCCGACATGAACGCCGAGGCCAGGCGGATCAACGCGCGCGACACGCTCGCCGGGTCCCCGAACGGGCTGGACAAGGACCTCGGGCTGGACGTCCGGACGCAGCACACCTCGGCCTACGACCTCGCGCTCATCCTGCGCGAGGGGATGAAGAACCCCGAGTACCGCGCCTACATGCAGGCGATCGACTTCCAGTTCCCGGCGCCCCCGACGAAGAAGGAGCGCAAGAAGGGCAAGAAGGTCGGCGGGTACCCGATCCACACGCACAACCACATGCTCCCGGGCGAGCGGCTGGCCTACCCCGGGATGCTCGGCGGCAAGAACGGCTACACGATCGCCGCCCAGCAGACGTTCGTCGCCGAGGCGCGCCGCGGCGGCCACACGATCGTGATCTCGCTGATGCGGGCGGACATGCCGCCGTCGGCCTACGCGGCCAAGCTGCTGAACTGGGGCTTCGCGGCCCGCGGCAAGGTGCAGCCGGTGGGCGCCCTCGTGCCGCCCGGCGACCTCGAGAAGACCCGCAAGGACGGCGGCTCGGGCGTGCTGCCCGACGCGCCCCTCGCCTCCGACGACTCCTCGCGCATGTGGCTGCTGGTCGGCGGCGGCGCGGTGGGCGCCCTGCTCGCGATCACGGCGCTGTTCGTGGTGCTGCGCCGCAGGCGGCGGCTGGAGGCGGCCCGCTACCGCAGCGGCCGGTAAAGCTTCTCCCACCCCTTCCCACGGCGCTGGCACCCCCTGGCCAGGAGGCATACGCTCGCGGTGGCGCCGGTGATCTCGTCACCGCCGCGGGACGGCGGAACGGCGCCTCGGGGGAGGAAACGCGCCATGTCCGACTTGCACGTCCCCGTGCCCGGCGCACCCGCCCCCTCACCGGCACCACCGGGCTTCGACGAGCATCCGAACGTGACGCTGCTGAAGGACGGCTACACGGCCTTCGCCAAGGGCGACATGGACCTCATCCGCGGGCTCCTGGCCGACGACGTCGTGCACCGCGTCCCGGGGCGCGGGCCCATCTGCGGCGTGTACCGGACGCCCGAGGAGGTCCTGGGCTTCTACGTCCGGCTGTTCGAGCTGTCCGGCGGGACGTTCCGCGCCGAGCCCTACTCGATCATGGCCAACGACGAGTACGGCGCGGCCCTCGTGCAGACCTGCGCCGAGCGTCCCGGACAGGTCCTGGACGGCCGTTCGGTCGACCTGTTCCGCATCCGGGACGGGAAGATCACCGAGATCCGGACCCTGGCCGAGGACCAGTACGCCGACGACGCCTTCTGGTCCCGCACGACCGTCCCGTCCTGACGCCGCCGTCACTGACGCGGCCGCGGGCTCTCTACGCCTGGACCGGCTTCTGGGCCTGGACCGGCTTCTCGCCGGCGCGTTCCTGGAGCTCCTCGACCTCCGCGAGGTCGGCGCTGTTCTCCGGGTTAGTGGCGTCCGCGGCGAGGATGACGCGGCGCGTCGCCGTCCAGGCGGCGACGAACAGCGCGAACCGGGTCGCGATGTTGATCCACACCATCAGCCCGACGAGCACGGCGAACGTGCCGTAGACGGGGTTCTGCGTCGTCCGCCCGATCAGGAACGCCGCGATCTGCTTGAGGATCTCGAAGCCGACCGCGCCGAACAGCGCGCCCCGGATGATCCGCCGCCAGGGCGCCCGGGTGCCCGACAGCCGGGAGAACAGCGCCAGGAAGACCACGGTGTCGAAGAAGATCGCGCAGGTCAGCGACAGCAGCCGCAGCCCGGTGCCGGCGCCGGGGACGTCCTCCAGCCCGAGCCACCCGAGGACGGTGTGGGTGGCGGACGTCGTGACCGTCGTGACCGCCATGCCGCAGACCAGGATCAGACCGAGGAACGCCAGCACGGCGCCGTCCCACAGCCGCTTCAGGAAGAAGTTGCCGCCGCCGCCCGGCTCGTTGCCCCAGATGTCGCGCAGGGACTCGCGCAGCACCTGCACCCAGCCGATCCCGGTGACCAGCAGCGCGACCAGGCCGAGGACGCCGACGGCGGTCTTCGACTGGGCGATCTGCTCGACGTCCAGCTGGCCGGCGAGCCCCGGCAGCTGCGAGTTGATCGCCCGGACGAAGTAGTCGCGGGCCTCGTCGCTGACCCCGACGAGATAGCCGAGCAGCGCGTACGCCAGCGCCATCAGCGGGAAGAACGACAGGAACGCGTAGCTGGTGAGGGCGGCGGCGAGCCGGTCGCCGCGGCGCTCCTGGTACCGCTCGAACGCGCGCACCAGGTGGTCGAACCCCCGCGAGCGCTCCCGGAAACGGCGCAGCGCGGCCTTCCCGTCGCCGAACAGGGACTCGCTCCGCCGCTGGACCCTGCCGATCACCTGCCGCATGCACGCAACGTACCCAACCGGGGCCACTCGATGCCGCAGACGGTAATCGATCGGTCAACGCAGCGTCTTCCGCCACATCAGGCGGGCAAAGCGCCGCCCGCCCCGGTTCACGCGGGCGGGGAGCCGCCTCGGGAACCACCCGGCGACGGCACGGCGCCGTCCCCGAAGATGAAGTCGCACTGCGGGCGCCACACGCCGTCCTGCCCGTGCTCGTACAGGGAGAAGCCCCACGCCTCGAAGTCGGCGCCGTAGCCGGCGAGATCCTTGAACGCCTGGTCCATGACGCTGTCGGAGAGGTGGTGGGCGATGGTGACGTGCGGGTGGTACGGGAACGGCAGCGGCCGGGCGAGCGGCCCCGACAGGACCTTCGCCTGTACCCGCTCGCACCCGCCGATCCCTTCGGCGAGCGCCACGAACACGACCGGTGACACCGGCCGGAACGTTCCGCTGCCGCGCAGCCTGATCGGGAACGGGCTCTCGGTGCTCGCGACGCCGCGCAGGTGCTCCTCGACGGCGTCGAGGTCGGAGTCACGGATCTCGGTCGGCGGCAGCAGCGTGATGTGCGCCGGGATCGAGTAGGCGAGCGGATCGCCGAACGAGGCGCGCCGGGCCTGGAGGAACGCGCCGTGCGGGTCGGGGATCGGGATGGCCACGCCGATCATGCGCGTGCCGCCGGCGGGGATCACACCGCCGCCGGCGGAGGGCGCCTCCCCGGGGCCCTCCGCGGCGTCGGGAGCGGGACCGTCAGCGACCACGTCCCACGAATCCCACCCGTTCGCGCACGGTCTCCATCGTCGCGGTGGCGACCCTGGAGGCGCGCTCGGCGCCGAGGGCGAGCACCTGGTCGAGCCGCTCCTCGTCGTCCAGCAGCTTGAGGGTGCGCTCCCTGATCGGGGTGAACGTGTCGAGGACGACCTGTGCGAGGTCCTTCTTGAACTGCCCGTACCCGGAGCCCGCGTAGCGGGCCTCGAGGTCCGGGATCGAGGTCCCCTCCAGCGCGGAGAAGATCCGCAGGAGGTTGGTGACGCCGGCCTTCTTCTCCTCGTCGTAGACGACCTCGGTGCCGGTGTCGGTGACCGCGCGCATGATCTTCTTGCGCATCGGGCCGGGCTCCTCCAGCACGTCGATGATGCCCTGCGGCGAGGACGCCGACTTGCTCATCTTGGCGTCCGGCTCCTGCAGGTCGGTGATCTTCGCGGCGCCCGCGGGGATGTGCGCCTCGGGCGGCACGAACGTCTCGCCGAAGCGGTGGTTGAACCGCTGCGCGAGGGTGCGGGTCAGCTCCAGGTGCTGCCGCTGGTCCTCGCCGACGGGGACGCGCAGCGCCCGGTCGCCCTCGACGGTGGGGTCGGGCGAGTAGAGCAGGATGTCGGCGGCCTGCAGGACCGGGTAGGTGAACAGGCCGACGGTCGTCCCGCTCGTGCCCTGCTTGGACGACTTGTCCTTGAACTGGGTCATCCGCTGGGCCTCGCCGAACCCGGTCAGGCAGCCGAGCACCCAGGCCAGTTCGGCGTGCTCGGGGACGTGGCTCTGCACGAACACCGTGGCGCGCTCGGGGTCCAGGCCCATCGCGAGGAGCTGGGCGACGGCGACCTTGGTGCGGCGGCGCAGCAGCGCGGGGTCGTGCTCGACGGTGATCGCGTGCAGGTCGACCACGCAGTAGAAGGCGTCATGGGTGTCCTGCATCGAGACCCACTGCCGGAGCGCCCCCAGGTAGTTGCCGAGGTGGAACGAGTCGGCGGTGGGCTGGATGCCGGACAGCACGCGCGGCGGTGCCGCGGCCGTTCCGGCGGACGCTTCGGGGCTGGGCGCTTCGGGCATGTGCACGGACCGATTCTCTCAGGTGTCACCGGAGGTTTCGCCGCCGGCGGCCTGCCGGGTGCCGGAGCCGGCGGCGGCGTCGCCGATCACCGTCCGCGGGGTCGCGGACGGCGTGCCGGGCGGCACCGGTAGGGCCTGCGGCGTCGCCCGCGGCATGACGCGCACGCGCGCCACCCGCCGGCCCTCCATCCGGGCCACCGCGAGCCGGCGCCCGCCGGCCTCCACCGAGTCGCCCTCGGCGGGCACCCGGCGCAGCACCGCCATGATGTGCCCGGCGACCGTCTCGTACGGCCCGGCCGGCAGCCGGATGCCGGTCTCGGCGGCGAAGTCGTCCAGGTTGAGCAGGCCGTCGACCTCGACCACCCCGCCGTGCAGGCGCCGTGCCTGCGCGTCCTGTACATCATATTCGTCGCGGATGTCACCGATGAGTTCCTCCACGAGGTCCTCCAGCGTGACGATGCCGGCGACGCCGCCGTACTCGTCCATGACGATCGCCAGGTGGCAGCCTTCGCGGCGCATCTCCGACAGCGCCGGGAGCACCCGCTTCGAGGCCGGCAGGAACTTCACCGGCCGCACCAGCTCCCCCACCGAACCCGCGCCCCGCACCCCCGAAGCCTCCCCACCGGGCAGGACGGGAGCGTCGGGGAGCGTCGGCAGGACGGGGGCCAGCAGGTCGCGGATGTGCACGAAGCCGATCACCTCGTCGTGCGAGTCGCGGCAGACGGGGAAGCGCGAGTGCGGGGTGGCCGCGGCGATCCGCGCGGCGGCGGTCAGCGGGAGCGAGGCGTCCAGGAACTCCACCTCGGTGCGCGGGACGAGGACCTCGCGCAGCGGCCGCTCCCCCGCCGCGAACACCTCCCCGATCAGCGCCCGCTCGTCGGCGGTGAGCTGGGTGTTCTGCGCCACCAGCACCCGCATCCGCTCCGCGGTGATCTCCTCGCGGAGCGCGCCCGGGTCGCCGCCCGAGAGCCGCACGACGAGCTGGGTGGAACTCGACAGCAGCCACACGAGAGGGCGGGCGAGCGCGCCCGCGGGCCCCACGGGCGGCCGGGACGGCGTCCGGTCCATGGGTTCAGCCTTCCCCGTTCGGCGTTCCGGATAGCCTGGGCGGACCCCATAGCCTGGACGCACCAGCCTGGACGGCCCCCGCCGTCCGGATCGTCCCTGATCGTCGTGAACCAGCCGGAGTCTCGTCGTGGAGGTCCGTCAGTGAAGCTGCTCGTCACCGGAGGCGCCGGCTATGTCGGCAGCGTCGTCTCCGCTCTGCTCCTGGAGGCGGGGCACGAGGTCGTCGTGCTCGATGACCTGTCCACCGGGCACGAGGACGCGGTGCCCGACGGCGCCCGGCTGGTGCGCGGCACGATGCGCGACACGGCGGCGGAGGTGCTCGGCGGCGCCGGGTTCGACGCCGTGCTGCACTTCGCGGCCAAGTCGCTCGTCGGGGAGTCCGTCCAGAAGCCGGGCCTGTACTGGGACAAGAACCTCGGCGAGTCCCTCGCCCTGCTGGAGGCGATGCGCGTCGCGGGCGTCCCCCGCATCGTGTTCTCCTCGACCGCCGCGACCTACGGCGAGCCGGAGTCGGCGCCGATCCTGGAGACCGACCCGACCCGACCGACCAACCCCTACGGGGCGTCCAAGCTCGCGATCGACACGGCGCTCGCCGAGTACGCGCGGCTGCACGGCGTCGGCGGGGTGTCGCTGCGGTACTTCAACGTCGCCGGCGCCTACGGGCGGCTCGGCGAGCGGCACGCGGTCGAGACCCACCTGATCCCGAACGTGCTGAAGATCGCGCAGGGGAACGGCCAGACCGTGAAGATGTTCGGCGACGACTACCCGACGCCGGACGGCACCTGCGTCCGCGACTACATCCACGTGACCGACCTCGGCCGCGCCCACCTGCTCGCGCTGGAGGCCTGCGAGCCGGGCCGCCACGAGATCTTCAACCTGGGCAGCGGCACCGGCAGCTCCGTCCGCGAGGTCGTCGAGGTCTGCCGCGAGGTCACCGGCCGCGACATCCCGACCGAGGTGGCGCCGCGCCGCGCCGGCGACCCCGCCGTGCTGGTCGCCTCGTCGGAGAAGATCCAGACGCGGCTCGGGTGGAAGCCCGAGCGCGACCTGCGCACCATGGTCGACGACGCGTGGACGTTCCTGCGCTCCCGATGACCGAGACCCCGAGGACCGAGACGCTGAGCGCGAGCTTCGCCGAGGCGTTCGGGCGGGCCCCCGAGGGCGTGTGGCGCGCCCCCGGACGGGTCAACCTGATCGGCGAGCACACCGACTACAACGACGGCTTCGTCCTGCCGTTCGCGCTTCCGCGCGGCGTCTCGGTCGCCGCCGCCCGCCGCGACGACGGCGTGGTTGAGGTGCGGTCGCTGCAGGCCGCCACCGCCGTCACCGCGCCCGTGGAAGGCGGAACGGTCGCCTCCGAGCACTGGCCCGCCGACCGGCAGTGGGCCGCCTACCCGGTCGGCGTCGCGCGCGTGCTGCGCGAGCACGGGACGGGCGGCGCGTCCCTGCTGGTCGACTCCGACCTCCCGCAGGGCGCGGGCCTCTCCTCGTCCGCGGCCCTGGAGTGCGCGACCGCGCTGGCCCTGTGCGACCTGCACGGCGTCGAGATCGACCGGCCCGCCCTGGCCCGGCTCGCGCAGCGCGCCGAGAACGAGCAGGTCGGCATGCCGTGCGGCCTCATGGACCAGTCGGCCTCGCTGCTGTGCACGCCCGGCCACGCGCTGATGCTCGACTGCCGCAGCGGGCTGTCGTCGCAGGTCCCGTTCGACCCGGCGGCCTCGGGCATGGTCCTGCTGGTGGTCGACACGCGGGCCTCGCACGCGCTGACCGGCGGCGACTACGGCCGCCGCCGCGCGGAGTGCGAGGAGGCCGCGTCCCTCCTCGGCGTTGACGCCCTGCGCGACGTCAAGGACCTCGCCGCCGCCCTCGCGTCGCTGCGCGACCCCGTCCTGCGGCGCCGCGTCCAGCACGTCGTGACCGAGAACCACCGCGTCGAGGCCGCCGTGGGGCTGCTGCGCGCCGGGGCCCTCCCGGAGCTCGGCGCCATGCTGAACGCCTCGCACCTGTCCCTGTGCGACCAGTTCGAGATCTCCTGGCCCGAGGCCGACGCCACCGTCGACGCCGCGCTGCGCGCGGGCGCCCGGGGCGGCCGCATGGTGGGCGGCGGCTTCGGCGGCTCCGTCATCGTCCTCGCCCCCGCCGCACGGGCCCCGAAGGTCCGCGACGCGATCACCGACGCCTACACCAGGCGCGGCTGGACGCCCCCCGACTTCCTGGAGGCCGCCCCTTCCCAGGGCGCCCACCGCGTCGCCTGACCAAGGAGCCTGATCAAGGAGCCTGACCAAGGAGCCTGGCCAGGCAGCCGGGGCCCCTGTTACTCGATGGCCGCCTTGATGTCGTTGTGGAGGCGGGTGGCCTCTTCGGCGGCGTCGGTCTCGTCCAAGGTCGTGAAGCCGTCCGCGGCGGCGGAGGCGTGGGCGGCGGCCTCGGGCAGGCGGCCCACCTGGGCGAGGAGGCGGGCCTGGTCGAAGGAGACGAGGGCGGTCTCCCAGACGCGGGCGGGCTCGTTGTCCGGCGGCAGCCCGGCCAGGGCCGCACGGGCCGTCTCCATGGCGGTGACGGCCTTATCGCGGTCGCCGCTCCACAGCAGGCACATCGCGGCGCGGCGGCGGGTCCGGACCAGCCCGTAGGGGTCGCCCGCCTTCTCGCAGGCCTCGGCGGCCTCGGCGAACCGGGCGGCGGCCAGGGCGTCCTTGTCGAGGGCGGACAGGACGCCCGCGGCCTCCTCCAGGAAATGCGCGGCGGCGTCGGGGCGGCCGTCCCGCGCGGCCTCCTCGGCGAGGTCGGCGAAGGTCGCGGCCGCGTCCTCCTCGCCCATCTCCTTCTGCGCGTGCGCGAGGATCAGGCGGCAGTTCCGGGCGTTCTCGCCGTCCAGGCCGGGCAGCGCCTCCTCGGCCACCTCGGCGGCCTCCAGGTGGCGGCCCGTGCGCAGGTACGCGTTGGCGAGGTCCGTGCGGATGTGGACGGCCTGCTCGTGCATGCCCTCGGCCGTCCAGGCCGCGATGGCCTCCACGAGGTCGGCGACGGCGTCCGCGGGGCGGTCGGCGGCGAGGAAGGTCAGGCCGCGGTCGGTGTACACGGCCGCGCGCAGCGGCGAGGGGCCGCGCAGGACGGCGAGCGCCTCGTCGAACAGGGCGAACGCCTCCTCGTCCGGCCCGCCCTCCCGCCGGGCCAGGACGCCGGCGAGCGCCAGGGCGGGCGCGGCGAGCGTCTCCGGCCGGTCCGAGGCGCGCGACGCGTCAAGGGAGCGGCGCAGCGCCTCCTCCGCGGCCTCGGCGTCACCGGTCCGCAGAAGCACCTGCCCTCGCTGGAACCACAGTTCTCCGGCGAATTCCGGCGCGTCGTCGAGGTCGACCCTGTCGAGCGTGGCGAGGGCCTCGGCCGGACGCTCGAACCTGATCTGCGCGGTGGCGAGGCGGAGCAGCGCGCCCGTGGCGTCGCCCGCCTCCCCCGGGTGCGCGGCGAGGTGCTCGGCCGACGCGATCACCTGCTCCAGGCCGCCCTCGTCGCCGAGGTCGATGCGCATGGCGCCGAGGCGGCCGAGCACGCGGTGCCGACCCGTCTCGTCGCCCAGTTCGGCGTAGAGCCGGGCCGCCTCCTCCCAGCACTCGACCGCGCCCTGGGCGTTCCCGTCGATGGCGAATTCGATGCCCCGGCCGTCAATGCGGCGGGCCCTCTGAAGGGGCGTCGGCTCGGTGGTCTCGGCAACGGCGTCGAACCGCCGGCAGGCCGCCAGCATGCCGGGCAGGTCCTCCTCCCTGCGGCACCGGTCCACCCGTTCGAGCAGCTCGTCGAGATCGTCCACCGACGCGAGGTCGGAGACGTCCGCGGAAGAGGCGGAGCCGTTCCGCGGCTCGGGCACCGCGTCGCTCCGCGGCTCGGGGGCGGCGTCGGTCCGCGGCTCGGGGGCGGGGTCGGTCCGCCGCGCGGGGGCGGGGACCGAACGGCGGTGGTGGGGGGCCAGCGGCAGGAAGTCGACGACCGGCTCGGCCGCCAGCGTGGCGCGCACCTCGTCGCCCTGGTGGGACGTGCCGTTGCGGGCGTCGAAGCGGGCCGCCAGCGCCGTCGCGCGTTCGGCCAGCTCGGCGCGGAGCTCGGGCACGGGCACGTCCGCGGCCGGGCGGTCGCCCGCCGCCGGGCGGCGGACGGTCGCGGCGCCGTGGCCGGCCGCCTCGACCCGCCCCAGCACGAGGGCCGCCGCGGCGGAGAAGTTCATGTCGGCGTGCGTGGACGGGGCCCGGTCGAGCCAGCCGATGTGCCGCTGGAGGATCTCCAGGCCGCGCGCCTCGTTGCCGGTGACCGCGCAGAACTCCAGGTGGTCGGCGATGTCGCCGAGGTCGGCGAGGCGGGCCCGGTGCACCCGGTAGGCGCGGCGGTGCGCGTCGGCGGCCTTCTCCAGGCGGCCCGTGCGCAGGTAGACCGGCAGCATCGCCGTCCGGATCGACTGCGGCTGCTCGTTGCAGCGCAGCTGCGCGCTCAGCACGGGCGCGGCGATCTGGAACGCCTCCTTGTGCCGCCCGGCCTCGACCAGGTGGCGGACCATTCCGGTCGGGTCGCAGCCCTCGCAGTCGGACAGCTCGTCCCGCTCGGCCGTGCGCCACTTCACGAACCACTCGTCGGCCGAACCGTCGCCGATGTGCCGCGCCACCACGTTGCGGTAGTGGTACACCGCCTGGAGGCTGTGGCCGCCCGTCTTGTAGCGGCGCTCCATGTCGTCCAGGACGGCGAAGGCGCGGTCCAGCGGGATCTCCGGGAACAGGGTCAGGGAGCTGACCGCCGCCTTCATCTGCCACAGCAGGTTGTGCGTCTCGTCGAACCGGGCGGGGTCGCGGTCGTGGTCGGCCAGCGTGCGGCCGAACGTCGCGAACGCCTTCGCGGGCTCGCCGCCGTACCGGTAGGCGTCGGTCAGCCTGATCCGCACGTGGAACGCCAGCACCTCGTCGCCGGCCGCCTCCGCGCGGCGCAGCGCGTCCTCGACCAGGACGGTGCGGGCCTCCCCGTAGGGAAGCTCCTGCGACCGCGCCATGAGCGCGTAGACGTCCTCAGTGCTCATCGGGACCTTCCGGGGAGTGGACGGCCCACTCCAGCAGGCCGATGAAGGAACGGTTCAGGACTGCCGTGTCGGCGGGACGCAGCGGATGGTGGCCGAGCAGCAGCGCCTGCCCGTACAGGGCCTGGACCGCGGGCTCGACCGGCCCGCCGTCGCCGAGCGCCGTGACGCGCCGCGCCAGCGGGTTGCGGTGGTTCAGCACGAGCTGGGGGCGGTCGATGCCGGCGGAGGCGTTGACCGCGCCGAGCACGTCCGCCCACAGCTCGCCCGCCTCCTCCTTCGCGCGCTCCAGCTCCTCGCGGAACTGCGCGTCCCGGCTCGTCAGGTACAGCGCGGGCAGCGACGCGGGATCGAAGTCGCGGACGACCACCTCGCAGCCGAGCCGCTCCACCGCCCGCTGCGCCGCCGCGAGGAACGGCCGCAGTGCCAGCTCGGTCGCCGGGTCGAGGACGCCGAACGTGGTGGTCAGCTCCGCCGCGTCCAGCCGCGTGAGCCGGATGTCGGGGTCCAGGTCGGGCAGCCGCTCGATGATCTCGGTGTCGTGGACGTAGCCGCCGTTGACCAGGCCCACGCCCTGGGCGCCCGCGACCGCCGACAGCCGCCGGAACTCGTCCACGCTCGCGGTGAAGCGGCCGTCCGGGTGGCGGCGGCGGAACTCGTGCAGGGTCATCGGCCCGGAGGACGTCTCGTACTCCAGCCACCGGTCGACGATCCGCAGCATGTCGTCGTCGTGCAGGGCCATCGCCTTGACGCCGAGCTGGTGCAGCCGCAGGAACGCCCGCAGCCGCGCCGGGTCGGTCTCGGCGAGCTTCACCAGCCACTGCCGCAGCACCTCGCCGAGGCCGTGCCGCGTCGACTCCAGCAGCTCGTCCTCGTAGAGGGCCTCGCGGCTCGCGGTCGGGCGCAGCTCCCCCGCGTCCACGACGCAGCGCGCGAAGAACGCCCAGTCGGGCAGGAGGCCCTCGACGTGCTCGGCCAGCAGCATCCGCTTCAGGTAGACGCGGTGCGCGGAGCGCGCGGACGGCGCCACCGGCTCGGGCAGGACGAACGCGACGCCCGTCAGCCCCGCCTCCGGCACGTCGAGGTCGACCACGTCGAACGGGGTGTACCCGTAGACGTCCTCGCAGTAGCGGTCCAGCGCCCGCCTGCGGTCGGCGGGGTCGCGGTAGGACGCGCGCCACGGGGGTCCGTCGCCGGTGACGGCGACGCCGTCCACGACCAGCTCGACCGGCAGGAGCGACCCGTACGTGGCGGCCAGCTCGGCGACGACCGGCGGGCTCAGCAGCTCCGCCGACCCCGGGCGGGCCCGCAGCGTCACCGTCGTGCCCGGCTCGTCCCGCTCGCCTGGTTCGACCTGGTAGCTGCCCTCGGAGCGCCCCGTCCACCGGACGGGGCCGCCGCCGCGCGCGGACCGCGTCACGACCTCGATCTCGTCCGCGACGAGGAACGCCGACAGCAGCCCGATCCCGAACTGGCCGAGGAAGTCGTGGCGCGCGAACCCGAGCTCGTCCCGCTTGGACGACCGCCCGATCGTCGCCAGCAGCGTGTGGACCTCGTCCTCGGTCAGGCCGACGCCGTCGTCGTGCACGCGCAGCACGCCGCCGCCCGTCTCGATCTCGACGCGGCCCCCCGCGCCGCGCGCCGTGATCGCGTCCACCGCGTTCTGCAGCAGCTCCCGCAGGTAGACCCGCGGGCTGGCGTAGAGATGGCGGCTCAGCAGATCCACCACGCCCCGCAGATCCACCTGGAACGCCTGTTCGGCCACCGGCACGCCTCCCCCGATCACTTTCCGAGCGATCACACCCTAGCGACCGATACCGACGCCTTCAGATCATTTGCACCCGCCGCCGCCCCCTGAGCACACCGACCCGCGGACGACGCGCCTTGGGACGCACGACCCGCCCCTCGTCCCCTGCACCCTCGGTCCGGCCTGGCGGGGTGCGCATGGGACGAGCCCCGGACCTGGGCGGTCCGGGGCTCGTCCGTGAAGCGGATGAAGCAGAGGGAGCGGGTCAGATGAGGCCGAGCTTGCGGACGGCGTCGCGCTCCTCCGACAGCTCGTTCACCGAGGCGTCGATCCGGGCGCGGGAGAAGTCGTCGATCTCCAGGCCCTGGACGATCTCCCACTCGCCGTCCTCGGTGGTGACCGGGAAGGACGAGATCAGGCCCTCCGGGACGCCGTAGGAGCCGTCCGACACGACCGCCATGGACGTCCAGTCGCCGTCGGCGGTGCCGTTCACCCAGGTGTGCACGTGGTCGATCGCGGCGGACGCGGCCGACGCCGCCGACGACGCGCCCCGCGCCTCGATGATCGCGGCGCCGCGCTTGGCGACGGTCGGGATGAAGTCGTTCTCCAGCCAGTTCTGGTCGTTCACCGTCTCGGCGGCGTTCTTGCCGGCGATCTCGGCGTGGAACAGGTCCGGGTACTGCGTGGCGGAGTGGTTGCCCCAGATCGTCATCTTCCGGAGGTCGGCGACCGAGACGCCCGCCTTCTTCGACAGCTGCGCCAGCGCGCGGTTGTGGTCGAGGCGCGTCATCGCGGTGAACCGCTCGGCCGGGACGTCCGGGGCGTGCTGCTGCGCGATCAGCGCGTTGGTGTTCGCCGGGTTGCCGACCACCAGGACCTTGACGTCGTCGGCCGCGCCGGCGTTGATCGCCTCGCCCTGCGGCTTGAAGATGCCGCCGTTGGCCTCCAGCAGGTCGCCGCGCTCCATGCCCTTCGTGCGCGGGCGGGCGCCGACCAGCAGCGCGACGTTCGTCCCCTCGAACGCGCGCCCGGCGTCGTCGAAGATGTCGATGCCGGACAGCAGCGGGAACGCGCAGTCGTCCAGTTCCATCGCGGTGCCCTCGGCGGCCTTCACCGCCTGCGGAATCTCCAGCAGGCGCAAGCGTACGGGTACGTCCGCGCCGAGGAGGTGCCCGGACGCGATGCGGAACAGCAGCGCGTAGCCGATCTGGCCCGCGGCGCCGGTAACGGTAACGGTGACTGGGGTGCGAGTCATGCGTCCTTCTCCTGCTGTGACCTGACGGGGCTCAGGCGGCCATCCTTGGGAACCCGACCGCCCGAGAGGCCGCCCGCATGCGCCGGCCGGCGCGGGTTCTCTCGCCGTCGAGATAGTTGCGGTGCCAGGCTATCGCGCACGTCCTACCCGCGACCGTCCAGGTGCACCTCCCGGCATGCCACCCCGTCCCCGAACAGGCGGAACGCCGTCCGGAAAGGCTGGATGCGGTCCCGAGAAGGCGGAAGGGCCGCCCCGGACGGATCCGGGACGGCCCTCGACCGCCTACACGAAGTCGACCGCCTGCGACAGGTCGACTCCGCCGGGGGGCCAGATCAGGAGTTGATCTTCTTCTGGAGGTTGGTGTCGAGTGCCTCCAGGAAGCCCTGCGTGGTCAGCCAGGGGGTCTCGCCGCCGACGAGCAGCGCCAGGTCCTTGGTCATCTGGCCGCTCTCGACGGTCTCGATGCAGACCTGCTCCAGCTTGCGGGCGAAGTCGATGACCTCGGGCTGGCCGTCGAGCTTGCCGCGGTGCTCCAGCCCGCGCGTCCAGGCGAAGATCGACGCGATGGGGTTGGTCGACGTCGGCTTGCCCTGCTGGTGCTGCCGGTAGTGCCGGGTCACCGTGCCGTGCGCGGCCTCCGCCTCGACGGTCCTGCCGTCCGGGGTCATGAGGACGGAGGTCATGAGGCCGAGGGAGCCGAAGCCCTGCGCGAGGGTGTCGGACTGGACGTCGCCGTCGTAGTTCTTGGCGGCCCAGACGAACCCGCCCTCCCACTTGAGCGCCGCGGCGACCATGTCGTCGATGAGGCGGTGCTCGTAGGTGAGGCCCTTGGACTCGAACTCGGCCTTGAACTCGGTCTCGTAGATCTCCTGGAAGAGGTCCTTGAACCGGCCGTCGTAGGCCTTGAGGATCGTGTTCTTCGTCGACATGTACAGCGGCATCTCGCGGTTGAGCGCGTACCGCATGCTCGTCCGGGCGAAGTCGCGGATCGAGTCGTCGAAGTTGTACATGCCCATGGCCACGCCGCCGCCGGGGAAGTTCGCGATCTCGAACTCCATCGGCTCACCCTCGTTCTCGGGGGTGTAGGTGATCGTCACCTTGCCGGGGCCGGGCACGACGAAGTCGGTGGCCTTGTACTGGTCGCCGTGGGCGTGGCGGCCGATGATGATCGGCTTCGTCCAACCGGGGACCAGGCGGGGGATGTTGGAGACAACGATCGGCTCGCGGAAGATCACGCCGCCCAGGATGTTGCGGATCGTCCCGTTCGGGGACCGCCACATCTTCTTCAGGCCGAACTCCTCGACGCGCGCCTCGTCGGGGGTGATGGTCGCGCACTTGACGCCCACGCCGTGCTCCAGGATGGCGTTGGCGGCGTCGACGGTGACCTGGTCGTCCGTGGCGTCACGGTGCTCGATCCCCAGGTCGTAGTACTTCAGGTCCACATCGAGGTAGGGCAGGATCAACTGGTCCTTGATGAATTTCCAGATGATCCGCGTCATTTCGTCGCCGTCGAGTTCGACGACCGGGCCCGCTACTTTGATCTTGGGCATGCTTGTGCTGTCCCTTTCCTACACCTGGCCAGCAGTCCTTGTAAGGCTCAACTGGCTAGGCTAGCCGAGGCGGTCATGAGGTCTAGACCTGGCCTTGCCACGGCGACCCCCGCCCTCGCCCCCACCTGCATGGACGCGCTAGCCCGGCGGCCCTTCACCCGTCCGGGAGGAACGCCCGGCGATGAGGAGCCGCACACCGCGCACCAGCATCGTGAGGGCGATCAGGACGCCGAACGCGCCGGCGAGCACGAGCCCGGTCTTGTTCATCGGCGGGACGCTCAGCGAGACGAACGCGACCATCTCGCCGAGGATCACGAGCGTCCAGCAGTCGACCGACCGGCTGCGGACGGCGAGCGGGCCGAGCTGCGACTCGGGCAGCAGCAGCCTGGCGAGCGCGCCGATGAGCAGCGCGGCGGCCATCAGGCCCGAGCCCTTGCGGAAGTAGTGGAACGCGCACAGGGTGAGTCCCGCGCCGACGCCGCTGAGCACGAGGAGGTACGGCAGCCGCGCGAGCCAGTGCGGGGCGGCGCCCCTCCGACGCGGCGCCTTGCGCCTGCGCCGATGCACCTGGGTGCTCATGGCCCTCACGGTATAGGCATTCGGGTCCCGGCACGACATCGCGCGCTCTCGGTCGCGCGCCCCGCCGGAATGCGGATGGGTCCTATGTGCTCCAGGTGATGGCCGAGAGCCCGCAATCCCTTGCGCCACCGGTCCTACTCGCCAGTAGGAGGGTGTGACGGCACGGCGCCCGGGTAACCCGGCAGACAGGGGTCGCTAACTAGCTGGGAGGACTGCCGTGGAGGGGCCGTTCATGCGGATCGAGGACAGCGGGCTGGTGATGCCGCTGCGCCCCGACGTGACGACGGTCGGGAGAGGGAGAGGAGTGGACATCCGCCTCGACGACCCGAGTGTGTCCCGATTGCACGCAGAGATCGTCCGACGTGGCCCGTACGTCTACGTGGTGGACATGGGCCTGTCCCGCAACGGGACGCGCGTCAACGGCCGGCCGATCGCACGCCGTGTACTGGAGGACGGTGACGTCGTGAGCTTCGGCACGGCGCGCTGCCGGTTGGGGGGCATCCCCCGTGAGGAGGTCGACCCGGACGTCGAACTGCGGCGCGCCGTCGCACCCGAGCTCACCCGCCGCGAGGTCGACGTGCTGACCTCGCTGTGCCGGCCCGCCCTGTCCGACGAGGCGTTCGTGGCTCCGGCCACCGCACGCGACATCGCCGGCGAGCTGGTCGTCACCGAGGCCGCGGTCAAGCAGCATCTGCTGCGCCTCTATCAGAAGTTCCGGATCCCCGAGGGCGCAAACCGGCGCACTCGGCTCGCCAACGAGGTCATCGCGATGGGCCTCGTCCGACCGCTGCCGCCGGTGCACGTCCCCCAGCAGGGACGTCCGCCGATGGACGGGCGCGTCCCCGGGGTGCGCGGCACCACCGAGACGCGCCGGCCGGGCACGACGGGCCACACCCACGCGCCGGGCCGTCCGGCGCACAGCACGGCCGCGGGACGGAGGGCCAGCTGATGTGAGACCTGCGGTCGCCCTCCCCGGCAGCGCAAACCAGAGGGCGATCGCTGAGCCCCCCATACGGCCGCGTATGTGACGGCGCGGCCAGGGCTGCGTGAGCGGGGGCCGCCACCCGGTGCTGGGTGGCGGCCCCCGCGGCGCGCCGTCTCGGGACGGCGGTCGGTCAGCGGGTCTGCTCGGCGGCCTCGACGACGTTCGCGAGCAGCATCGCGCGGGTCATCGGGCCGACGCCGCCGGGGTTGGGCGCGACCCAGCCCGCGACGTCGCGGACGTCGGCGGCGACGTCGCCGGCGAGCTTGCCGTCCACCCGGGAGACGCCCACGTCGAGGACGGCGGCGCCGGGCTTGACCATGTCGGCGGTGATGAGGCCGGGAACGCCCGCGGCGGCGACGACGATGTCGGCCTTGCGGGTGTGCTCGGCGAGGTCGCGGGTCGCGGTGTGGCAGAGGGTGACGGTCGCGTTCTCGCTGCGGCGGGTCAGCAGCAGGCCGAGGGAGCGTCCGACGGTGATGCCGCGGCCGACGACCGTGACCTCGGCGCCCCTCAGCGGGACGTCGAAGCGGCGCAGCAGCTCGACGATGCCCTTCGGCGTGCACGGCAGCGGGCCCGGCTGCATCAGGACGAGCCGGCCGAGGTTCGTCGGGTGCAGGCCGTCGGCGTCCTTGGCGGGGTCGATGCGCTCCAGCACGCGCTGCTCGTCCAGGCCCTTCGGGAGCGGCAGCTGGACGATGTAGCCGGTGCAGGCGGGATCGGCGTTCAGCTCGGCGACGGCGCGCTCCACCTCGTCCTGGGACGCGGTGGCGGGCAGGTCGCGGCGGATGCTCTCGATGCCGACCTCGGCGCAGTCGCGGTGCTTCATGTTCACGTAGGAGTGGCTGCCGGGGTCGTCGCCGACCAGGACGGTGCCGAGCCCGACGGACACGCCGCGGTCGCGGAGCGCCTCGACGCGGACCTTGAGGTTCGAGCGGATCTCGGCGGCCGTGGCCTTGCCGTCCAGAATCTGTGCCGTCATGCGTTCCTCCGCGTGGATGTCGGCCGGGACCGGGCCCCGGGCGCAATGCCCGGCCGGAAGGGGTCCCGTCCACCCAGGCGCGCGGTGTCCGGACTGTCGTTCGCTCCCCGGTGGTGATCCACCTTGACCGCGCCAGTCGCGTAGGAACCCATGCTAACCGGCCGCCCGCGAACGGCCGCCCAGGGACTTCCCGGGGAGCGTCCGCGCGAGTGGCTTGCGGATAACGGCGCCAAGTGGCTCTGCCGGAGTCCGCCCCCGGGCTCCTAGCGTGCTCGGCATGAGCGACGAACGGTTGAGCGGCGCATGGTTCGAGCGACCCGTCCTGACCGGACGGTACGTGCGGCTGGAGCCGCTGGCCGCCGAGCACTCCGACGGGCTGTTCGAGGCGTCCAAGGACCCGGGACTGTGGACCTGGATGAACGAGCGTCAGCCGGCGGGCGCCGCGGACATGCGCGCACTGGTCGACACGGCGCTGGCGGCCTGCGAGCGCGGGCTGCGCCTGCCTTGGGTCCAGATCGACGCGGTGACCGGCGAGGTCGCCGGGATGACCTCCTACTACGAGATCTCCCCGTCCCATCGCGGCCTGTGCATCGGCCACACCTGGCTCGGGGCGCGGTGGCACCGGACGGGCCTCAACACCGAGGCGAAACTGCTCCTGATGGGCCGCGCGTTCGGCGATCTGGGAGCGATCCGGGTCGGGTGGCACACGCAGGTCCGCAACGAGCGGTCGCGTGCGGCGATCGAGCGGCTCGGGGCGTCGTTCGAGGGCGTCCACCGCAAGCACCGGATCCGCGCGGACGGCTCGATCCGCGACACCGCCGCCTACGCGATGACGGACGACGAGTGGCCCGCCGCCGAGCGGGCCCTGCGGGCGAGACTGCGCTGAGGGCGCGCGGCCCCGGCCGCCCCGCACATGCTCGGCCCTTCGAGCGGTCAGGGCTCGGAGCGCTCAGTCCTCGGAGCGCTGGCGCCGGCCGATGACGCGGTCGGTGCCGTGCCAGCCGAACTGGGCGGCGAGCACCGCGGCCAGGAACGCGGCGACGATCCCGATCACCTGCCGGGACTCCATCAGCAGCGAGTCGGCCTGGTAGACGACGCCGAGCATGAGGGACATCAGGAAATCCATCCCGCCTCCAACACGGAACGCCCGCGCCGGGGTCAAGGGAGGGTCAAGGGGGGCGCGGCAGCCCGAGGCTACCCGCCCGGCGCCGGTGCGCGGTCCCGCACCGAAAAATAGGTCACAAACGGACAACCTCGTTGAACCGCGACGGCACGGGCGCAGGGCTGACCCGCCGCTGAGGAGCCCCGGGCACGGCGTCCCGCGTCCGCGCGGGACGAGAGGGCTTCGGACATGCCGGCGGGGGCGGTCCCCGGCCGTGGATCACGAGCCGGGGGCCGCCCCCGCGTCCGGCAGGACGGCGCGCCCGCAGGAGCGGCGCGCCTGGCGAGCCGTCAGTGGAAGAAGTGCCTGACGCCGGTGAAGTAGAGGGTGATGCCCGCCTTCTCCGCCGCGGCGATCACCTTGTCGTCGTTGACGGACCCGCCCGGCTCGACGATCGCGCGGACGCCCGCCTCGGCCAGCACCTCCAGGCCGTCCGGGAAGGGGAAGAACGCGTCGGACGCGCCCACGGACGACGCGGCGCGCTCCTGCCCGGCCCGCGCGACGGCGAGCTTGGCGGAGTCGACCCGGTTGACCTGGCCCATGCCGACGCCCACGGTGGCGCCGTCCGCGGCCAGCAGGATCGCGTTGGACTTCACCGAGCGGATGGCCCGCCAGGCGAAGACCAGGTCGCGCAGGGTCGCCTCGTCCGCGGCGGCGCCGGTCTTCAGCTCCCAGGCGGACGGGTCGTCGCCGTCGGCGTCCACGCGGTCGACGCCCTGCAGCAGCATGCCGCCGTCGATGCGCCGGTACTCGGTGTCGCCGACAGGGGCGTCCGGGCAGACCAGCAGGCGGATGTTCTTGAACCGGTCCTTGAGGACGGTCACGGCCTCGTCCTCGAAGGACGGGGCGACCAGTACCTCGGCGAAGCTCTCGGTGACCTGGCGGGCCATGTCCGCGGTGACGGGCCGGTTCGCCGCGATCACCCCGCCGTAGGCGGACACCGGGTCGCAGGCGTGCGCCTTGCGGTGCGCCTCGGCGATGTCCGCGCCGACCGCGATGCCGCACGGGTTGGCGTGCTTGATGATCGCGACGCACGGCTCGGTGAAGTCGTAGGCGGCGCGGCGCGCGGCGTCGGTGTCGACGTAGTTGTTGTAGGACATCTCCTTGCCGTAGAGCTGCTCGGCCCCCGCGAGGCCCGTCTCGCCCGGCGAGCGGTACAGGGCGGCCCGCTGGTGCGGGTTCTCGCCGTACCGCAGGGTGTTCGAACGCTCCCACGTGGCGCCGAGGAAGTCGGGCCACCGCGTCTCGGCGGCGGTCTCGTCGGGCGCGTAGGCGCTCGCGAACCAGGAGGCCACGGCCACGTCGTAGGACGCGGTGTGCGCGAACGCCCGCGCGGCGAGGCGGCGGCGCTCGTCCAGGGTGAAACCGCCGGCCCGCACGGCGTCCAGGACCGTTCCGTAGCCGGACGGGTCCACCACGACGGAGACGCTCGCGTGGTTCTTCGCGGCGGCGCGGACCATCGTGGGGCCGCCGATGTCGATCTGCTCGACGCACTCGTCCGGCGTCGCGCCCGAGTCCACCGTGTCGGCGAACGGGTACAGGTTCGCGACCACCAGGTCGAACGGCTCCACGGCCAGGTCGTCGAGCTGCTGGAGGTGGTCCTCCTTGCGCCGGTCGGCGAGCAGGCCCGCGTGCACCTTCGGGTGCAGGGTCTTGACCCGCCCGTCCAGGCACTCGGGGAACCCGGTGAGCTTCTCCACCTTCATCACCGGGACGCCGGCCGCGGAGATCCGGCCCGCCGTCGACCCGGTCGAGACGATCTCCACTCCCGCCTCGTGCAGGCCGCGGGCCAGCTCCTCCAGCCCGGACTTGTCGTACACGCTGATCAGCGCGCGCTTAATCGCCACCCGACTCACCGGCCGAGCTCCCCTCTTGATCGGACGAACCCCTGTCAGACGAACCGCTGTCAGACGAACCGCTGCCGGACGAACCGCTGCCGGACGAGGCAGTGGCGGACGAAGCGCCGTCGGGCGCGTCCCCGCAGGTCCTGCACTTCATCGAGACCCGCCTGCCCCGCGCGGTCCATCCGTCGCGGGCCAGCCGTCCGACGACGTCGACGAGGAGGCGGCGCTCCACCTGCTTGATCCGCTCGTGCAGGGAGTCTTCGTCGTCATGCCAGCCCACGGGAACGGTCTCCTGGGCGATGACGGGTCCGGTGTCCACGCCTTCGTCGACGAAGTGAACCGTACAGCCCGTGACCTTCACCCCGTACGCCAGGGCGTCCCGTACGGCGTGCGCGCCGGGGAACGACGGCAGCAGCGCGGGATGGGTGTTGACCGTCCGGCCGCCGAAGCGCGCCAGGAAGTGCGGGCCGAGGATCTTCATGAAGCCGGCGGACACCACGAGGTCAGGCTCGTGCTTCGCGACCGCCTCGGCGAGCGCCGCGTCCCAGTCGTCCCGGGACGTGAAATCCGGTATGCGAAGGGTGAAAGTGGGCACACCCGCGCGTTCGGCGCGCTCGGTTCCCCCGATATCGGGGCGGTCCGCCCCCACGGCCACCACTTTCGCCCCGTAGGCTGGATCCGCGCACGCGTCGAGCAGCGCTTGTAGGTTGGTCCCCGCGCCGGAGACGAGGACGACGAGCCGGGCGGACACCATGACTCCCCGGTGGACGTTGCTGGGACACCACGAAGCCTATCGGGCGACGTCGGCGCCGCTTCACCCCAGACCGCACGAACCAGACCACACAAGACGACACGAACCCGGACCATACGAACCGGGACCGCACGAACCCGGACCGCACGAACCGGGACCGCACGAACCCAGACCGTACGGACCCGGACCGCACGGCAGACCGCAGGGAATCGACATGCGCACGGGCCAGGAGGAGAAGAACGTGAGCGAGCAGCCGGACCGTCCGGCCCAGCCCGAAGACCGCCCGGAGGCGCGACCCGGGGGGCAGCCGCCCGCGGGACCGCGGGAGGGCGGGCGGGGCACCGGCTGGCGGGCCCTGTGGCTCGGCGGCGTCGCCCTGCTGACCGCGTTCTTCTTCTACCCGCTCGGCCTGGTGCTCGGCGTCGCCGCACTCGTCGTCGGCATCAAGGCCCGCCGGAACGCGCGCCGCACGCAGTCCCCCGCCCCCGGCGCCGTCCCCGGCATCGTGCTCGGGTCGCTCGGGCTGGCGTTCTCGCTGCTGTCGGTCTCCCTCACGGCGTTCCTGTGGACGGAGCTGAGCGGCTACCAGAGCTGCGTCAGCGCGTCCAACACCACCACCGACAAGCAGGCGTGCCGCGAGAAGTACTACCCCAGGATCGAGGAGAAGCTCGACCTGCCCGCCGGCAGCATGGACAAGTACGGCGACCTCCTCTGACCCGGCCTCGCTGACCCGGCCTCGCTGACCCCGCCCCGCTTGCCCAGCCCCCGCTGACCCGGCCCCTCGGAATCGCCCGCTCTGAGGATCCAGAGTCGGGTCAGCCGTCCTGGTCGGTCTCGTCGCGCAGGACGTAGATGGCGCCGCCCCGGTTCTCGGTGCGGCCGGAGTCCTCGCGGGGCGGCGGGACTGGGCGCCGCCTCTCCGCGGGCTCCGGCTCCTCGTGTCCGCCGAGGCCGTCCCGCGCGCCGGGCTCGTCGGGCTCGTCGGGCTCGTCCGCCAGATGCCCCTCGACGACGACCGTGCCGTCGCCCGGCGGCGGGGGGACGTCCTCGATGAGGTCGGGCAGGGGCTCGGGCCGGCGGCGGGAGCGCCGGGGCGCGAGGACGGGCTCGGCCTCCTCGAACTCCAGCGGGTCCGGTGCGTGCGGCGCCCTCGGCCCCGGCCTGGGCGGACTCTCCGCGTGCAGGTCGTAGTCCCCGGGGACGGGCGCGGACAGCGGAACGACCGGCTCCGGCACCCCCCGCGCCTGCTTCTTGGGCTTGGCAGGCTTCTTCTGCTTGGCCGGCTTCTTCGGCGCGCCCGTCCCGGAAGCCGGCATCGCCGCGGAGGCCTTCTTGGACGCCCGCCTCCCAGGCCCTGGCTCAGCCCCTGCCGCCTCAGCCCCCGCCTTCCCTGTTCTCGCCTTCCCTGTTCTCGCCTTCCGGGACTTCGTTTTCTTGGACGGGGCGCGCGCCGGGCGCCGCAGCACCATCCAGTTCGCCACCCACGCGGCGATCGCGGCCGAGATCCCCACCTCGAGGGCGGCCATCAGCCCGACCTGCCAGGCGGACGGGCCCACGGTCGCCATCCGCCCGCCGCCCAGCGGACCTCCCGCCAGCGCGCTCAGCAGCGCCGCGACGGCCCCGGTCAGGGCGCCGGACACGAACCCCCACAGCGGCGCGCCCTCCGACACCGGGCTCGGCAGCGACCGGATCGTCAGGACGCCGCCCACCGCGCCCGCGACGAACGGCGCCGCCAGCGCGAGCAGCGAGATCGCGGGCGCCGGGCCCGGCTGGGGCAGGGCCGCGAGCGGCGGGAACGCGGGCACGGCGTCCAGGAACACCCCGGTCGGGGAGACGCTCGTCCCGGCGCCGACGGAGAACCCGGGCCCGACCGCGTACGCCATGCCCCAGATCGCCGCGTTCGGCAGGAAGGCGAGCTCGATCAGCAGCAGCAGGACGCCGCCGACGACACCGGGGGCGAGCATGTCGTAGAGGTCGTCGGCGTCCGACATGTGCGTGGCGAGGGACCCGGCCACGAGCAGCGCGCCCGACGCGAGCAGCACGCTCAGCGACCCCGCCACGCCGATCACCAGGGACCGCGGCCGGTCGGGCAGCAGCCGCAGCAGCGCGCCCAGCCCGGAGCGGACCCGCCGCCCCTGGGCCTCCGCCGCCACGACCGCCCGCGCCGCCCCGAGCCCGCCCGCGGTGACGGCGACGAGGAAGCATCCGACGAGCGCCTGCCACGCCGACGGCCTGACCTCCTTGGTCGACGCCGCGAGCGCGAGCAGCCCGGCCAGCGCCGCGTACGGCGCGGCCAGCGCGACCGCCACCTGCACGACCGCGATCCGCTGCCGGTGCGGCAGCCCGGTCACCCGGATCATCCAGCCGCCGCCCCGGTACAGCAGCACCCCGGGCAGGACGAGCACGCCGAGCGGAAGGAGCCCGAACCGTCCCTGCCCGTACGAGAAGCCCGCGTGGTGCGAGACCAGCCAGAAGTTCACGGCCGTCCGGAACACCCCGGCCATGCCGTGGCCGAGCGCGGTCTTCGGCGCGGCGATCCAGCCGATCAGCGTGATCGTCATGAGCACGGCGAGCCCGATGCCGATGCACCACAGCGCCGCCACGAGGCCCGTCACGTACAGCGGCCTGGCGGGGGCGGCGACCGCGGACCGGCCGCGTCCGGAGTCCGCGCGCGGCGGCCCGGCGGCCCGCCCCGCTCCGCTCTCCGGCGCGGCCTTCGAGGGCGCCGCCTTGGAAGGCACCGCCTTCGGAGACGCGGCCTTCGGAGACGCGGCCTTCGACGGCTCCCGCTTCGCACGCTGCCCGGGGGTCTTGTCGCTCACCGGTCCATGCTGGCACCGCCCCCGTCCCCGCAAGGGCCGCCCGCCCGGCGTGTCGCCTTTGTCATCACGCCCCGTCCCAGCGCGCCTCCGCGCGCCGGGACGCGAAAGACGCCCGGGCCGCGGGCGGCTCGGGCGTCTTTCGGATGGTCCGGCGTTCTCAGCCTGGTCCCGGGGTCAGAGCTTCTGCATGATCTCCCGCATGAGGACGGCGGTCTCGCTCGGGGTCTTGCCGACCCGGACGCCGACCTTCTCCAGGGCCTCCTTCTTCGCCTGCGCGGTGCCGGCGGAGCCGGACACGATGGCGCCGGCGTGGCCCATGGTCTTGCCCTCGGGGGCGGTGAACCCGGCGACGTAGCCGACGACCGGCTTGGTCACGTGCTGCTCGATGTAGGCGGCGGCGCGCTCCTCGGCGTCGCCCCCGATCTCACCGATCATCACGATGGCGTCGGTCTCCGGGTCGTCCTGGAAGGCCTGGAGCGCGTCGATGTGGGTGGTCCCGATGACGGGGTCGCCGCCGATGCCGACGCAGGTGGAGAAGCCGATGTCGCGCAGCTCGTACATCATCTGGTAGGTCAGCGTGCCCGACTTGGACACGAGGCCGATGCGGCCGGGCGTGGTGATGTCGGCCGGGATGATGCCGGCGTTCGACTTGCCGGGGGACGCGATGCCGGGGCAGTTCGGCCCGATGATGCGGGTCTTGTTTCCCTTGGACTCGGCGTAAGCCCAGAAGTAGGCGGTGTCGTGCACCGGGATGCCCTCGGTGATGACGACGCAGAGCGGGATCTCGGCGTCGATCGCCTCGACCACGGCGTCCTTGGTGAACTTCGGCGGGACGAAGACGACGGAGACGTCCGCGCCGGTCTCCTGCATGGCCTCCTTGACGGTGCCGAACACCGGGAGGGTCGTGCCGTCGAAGTCGACCGTCTGGCCGGCCTTGCGGGCGTTCACGCCGCCGACGACCTGGGCGCCGGACGCGAGCATGCGGCGGCCGTGCTTGGTGCCCTCGGAGCCCGTGATGCCCTGGACGATGATCTTGCTGTTCTCGGTGAGCCAGATGGCCATTGTCATGCACCTGCCGCTGCGAGTTCGGCGGCGCGCTTGGCCGCGTCGTCCATGGTGTCGACCTGCTGGACGCCGGGCAGCGCCGCGTCGGTGAGGATCTTGCGCCCGAGTTCGGCGTTGTTGCCGTCCAGCCGGACGACGAGGGGGCGGTCGACGGCCTCGCCGCGGTCGGCCAGGAGCTTGTAGGCCGAGACGATGCCGTTGGCGACGGCGTCGCAGGCGGTGATGCCGCCGAAGACGTTGACGAAGACGGACTTGACGTCGGCGTCGGACAGGACGATCTCCAGCCCGTTCGCCATCACCTCGGCGGACGCGCCGCCGCCGATGTCGAGGAAGTTCGCGGGCTTCTGGCCCCCGCCCACCTCCCCTGCCCCCTTCATCCCCTCACCGGCGTAGGCGACCACGTCGAGGGTGGACATGACCAGGCCGGCGCCGTTGCCGATGATGCCGACGCTGCCGTCCAGCTTGACGTAGTTGAGGTCCTTGGCCTTGGCCGCCGCCTCCAGGGGGTCGGCCGCGGCCTTGTCCTCGAGCTTCTCGTGGTCGTCCTGGCGGAACGAGGCGTTGTCGTCCAGGGAGACCTTGCCGTCGAGGGCCTTCACCTGGCCGTCGGCGGTGAGGATCATCGGGTTCACCTCGACGAGGGAGGCGTCCTCGTCGGTGAACACGGCCCACAGCCGCTCGATCAGCTCGGCGGCGCCGTCGAGGGCCTCCTGCGGGAGGCGGCCCTGCTCCGCGATCTCGCGGGCCTTGGCGCGGTCGATGCCCTCCAGCGGGGAGACCGGCACCATCGCCAGCCGGTCGTGCGGCACCTCCTCGATCTCCACGCCGCCCTCGACGGAGCAGATGGAGAGGAAGGTCCGGTTGGCGCGGTCGAGCAGGAACGAGAAGTAGTACTCCTGCGCGATCGCGCTGCCCTCCTCGACCAGGACCTTGTGGACCGTGTGGCCCTTGATGTCCATGCCGAGGATCTGGGTGGCGAGCTGCTCGGCCTCGTCGGCGGAGTCGGCCAGCTTCACGCCGCCGGCCTTGCCGCGGCCCCCGGTCTTCACCTGGGCCTTGACGACGACCTTCGAGCTCCCCACGGCGAACAGCTCCGCCGCGATGGCCCGGGCTTCCTGGGGAGTATGGGCGACCTTGCCGGTGGGCACCGGTACCCCGTACTCGGCGAAGAGTTCCTTCGCCTGATGTTCGAACAGGTCCACGAGGCGTCCTTTTACGGATCGACAGCCGAATGTGCGACCACACGAGTGGGGGTTACACGGGTGTCCGTGCGGCCGGCACTCTGCGGTCCGCTCCGTCGATGCAGCCTAGTCAACCCGTCTTCATGGTGACGCCGCCGGGTCACATAAGTCACCGAGACTTCCCCTTGGCGTGACGGCTCACCGGGCGGGAGGTGTGCTCATCCTCAAGGCAGGGCACGAGTGGCCCGTGAGGAGGATGAACCGATTGACGTAGTTTGATGTACTAATTCGGCGAGACGGCCAGGCGGACAGGGGGCGAACGCATGGCAATGGCGGAGGAACGGGACACGTCCATCGCGGCACCGGTCCCCATCACGTCCGCCATGTCCGCACCGCCGTCGGCGCAGCCATCCGCATCGCCATCTGCGTCGTCATCCGCATCGCCGACCGTGCCTCCGCCCGCGGGCGGGCCCACCGCGTCGCGCAGGCGGATCGTGCCGCGCGGACGAATCTCGAAGCGCGGCGGCTCGGGGGTCCGCAAGGTTCGGCGCACCGCGGGCCTGCTCATCGTGGCGGCCCTCGTGGCGACCGGCGGGGCCACCGTCCCCGAGCCGCCCGACCCCGGCTGGGCGAGCCCCGGGCTCGTCGGCGGCGGCGGATGGCCGTTCGCGGGCGTCCCGCTGTCCCCCGACCAGGCCGAGGGGGCCTCCTACCTGCCGGGCAGCTCGGTGGTCAGGCTCGCGGACGGCCGGATCCGGCTCGTCCCGTCCGGCGGCGAGGCGCCGATCACCGTGGACGCCTCCGACCCGCGGGTGGCCCGAGCGGTCCGGTCCGACAGCGCCTGGCTGGCGCAGGGCACCGTCCCGGAAGGCGGCCAGGGGGGCGCCTACCGCGACATGGCGACGCGCGCCCTGCTCGACCTCCGGCTCCTCACCCGCTCGAACGGCGCATCCCTGGCGTCCTGGTACTCGAAGTGGCGGTACTGCTGGCCCCGCGACTCCGCGTTCGCCGTCGCCGCGTTCGCCGCGACCGGGCATCCGTCCGAGGCGCGCCGCATCCTGCGCTTCCTCGCCCGCGCGCAGCACGACGACGGGATGTGGGCCGCGCGGTACAACCCCGACGGCACGGCCGTCGCGGACGGGCGGGCCCCGCAACTCGACTCGCTCGGCTGGGTGCTGTGGTCGACGTGGTTCTACCGCGTCCAGGCCGCCGACCAGGACGAGCTGCCCGTGCTGTGGCCGATGGTGCGGCGCGCCGCCGACCACCTGGCGCGCTCCCTGGACGCCGAGGGCCTCCCGCCCGCCTCGTCCGACTACTGGGAGCGCGGCCACCGGCACGAGCAGGACCCGCGCCGCCCGACGCTCGGCGTGGTCGGCCCGGTGCTGGCCGGGCTGCGCGCGGCGACCGACCTCGCGCGGATGCGCGGCGACGGCGAGAGGGCGGCGCAGTGGCGGCACGCCGCGCAGCGGGTATCGGACGCGGTGGCCCGGCAGTTCGCCCCCTACGGCTACCCGCGCTCACCCGTCCCCGGCGGGCTGATGGACACCTCGGTGACGTTCATCGCGCCGCCGTTCGCGCCGGCCGACGCGGGCGTGACCGCCGCGGTCGCGGACGCCGCGCGCAAGCAGGCGCTGCCGAACGGGGGCGTCCTGCCGGGCGAGCGGTGGTCCGGCGACCCCGCCGTCGCCTGGACGCCTGAGACCGCGCTGTTCGGGCTGAGCGCGGCCGCGTCGGGCCGGACGGGCGAGGCCCACGACCGGCTCGGCTGGCTCTCCGCGCACCGCACGTCCATGGGCGTCCTGCCGGAGAAGGTCGGTGCGACCGGCAAGCCCGCGGGCCCGGCGCCCCTGGGCTGGACGGCGTCGCTCGTCCTGCTGAGCCTCTCCGCGCTGGAGCGCCCGCTCCCGACCCCGTAGCAGGGCCTCCCTACCAGCGGGGACTCCTAGCCGAACTGCTCCTAGCCGAACTGCTCGTAGCCGAGCTTCAGCACGAGCGCGGTGACGACACAGAGCAGGACGGCCCGGACGAAACCGGCGCCGCGGCTGATCGCCATGTGCGCGCCGAGCTGCGCGCCGACGATGTTGCAGGCCGCCATGCCGAGCCCGACGGCCCACAGGACGTGCCCCTGCACCGCGAACACGGCGAGCGCGCCCAGGTTGGTGCCCGCGTTGATGATCTTCGAGGTGGCGGAGGCATCAACGAAGTCCATGCCGAGCAGCGCGGTGAAGGCGATCACCAGGAACGTCCCCGTGCCCGGCCCGAGGAGCCCGTCGTAGAAGGCGATCGCGACGCCCGGGACGAGGACGGCGGCGGCGACCCGGCGGCGGGTCCGCAGCGCCGGCCGCGGCACCCGGCCGAGGTCCGGCCTGAACACCACGATCGCGGCCACCGCCAGCAGGACGACCATGATGAGGGGTTTCAGCACGTCCGAGGAGATCGCCGCCGCGCAGAGGGCCCCGCCGGCGGCGCAGGCCACCGCGAGCAGGCCCGCCGGGACGGCGACCCGGAGATCGGGCTTGGCCTTGCGCGCGTAGGCGACGGCCGCCGAGGTGGTGCCCGCGATCGACCCCAGCTTGTTGGTGGCGAGCGCGGCCGCGACCGGCTGCCCCGGGTTCAGCAGCAGCAGCGCGGGCAGCTGGATCAGCCCTCCCCCGCCGACCACGGCGTCGACCCAGCCCGCGGCGACGGCGGCGGCCAGCAGCAAGAGGACCTGCTCTGCATGCACGGACACTCCCGGGGGTAAGGAGTAAAAATAAGATCATCCATTACCCTACCGGGACCGGTGGATCAGGGGGCCGTCCACTTGTCGGCGAGGACCGCCCACACCTGGACGTCCCGCCGCTCGCCGTCCAGCACGAAGGCCTGCCGCAGGACGCCCTCGCAGGTCATCCCGAGCCGCTCGGCCACGGCCGCGCTGGCGGCGTTGCGCGGGTCGCACAGCCACTCCACCCGGTGCATCCCCCGCACACCGACCGCCCAGTCGATCATGACGCGGACGGCCTCGGTGATCAGCCCGCGCCCCCGCGCCTCGACCGCGAGCCACACGCCCACCTCGCAGACGCCCTGCGCGGCGTCGAACGTCCGGAAGACCGTGCCGCCCTGGAGGACGCCGTCCACCCAGATGCCGTACATGCGGCCCTGGTCCCTGGCCTGCCTCTCGGCGTAGGCCTGGAGGAACGCGCGGGCCGACTTCTCGTCCACCACGGTCCGGGCCCACGGGATGTACTGCTCGATGTCCTTGCGGACCCGGTCCGCGTGCTCGGCGAACTCGGCCGCCTGCCATGGCTCGAACGGGCGCAGTTCCGCGCCCTCGGCGAGCGTGCGAGCGAACATGGAGCCTCCCGGGGGGTACGTACCGAACGTTTGTTATGTACTCTACGGGAATGCCCGCCCGAGGTGATCACGACGCCCGGCGCCGGGACGTGTCCGAGGCCGTCTGGCGCGTCCTCGCCGCCCGCGGCTTCACCGGCCTGACCCTGCGCGCCGTCGCGGCGGAGATGGACGCGTCCACCGGCCTGCTCACGCACTACTTCCCGAACAAGAGGGCCCTGGTCGCCTACGCCCTGGACCTCGCCGAGGAGCGCACCGCGAACCGGCCGCTCCGCCAGGCACCGCCCGGCCTGGCGTCCCTGCGTGCCGCGCTCCTGGACGTCCTGCCGCTGACTCCCGCCGCGTCGGCCATGAACCGCGTCTGGGTCGGCTCATGGGACGTGGCGCTAGCCGACCCGGAGCTGGGCGAGCGCCAGCGGCGCCGCTACGACGACTGGCGGGCCCGGCTCCGCCCGCACGTCGCCACCGCCGTCGAACGCGGCGAGCTGCCCGCCGCGACCGACGTGGACGACACCGTCGCGTCCGCCGCCGCCTTCGCGCACGGCATCGTCGTCCACGCACTGTTCGCCCCCGACGCGTACCCGCCCGGCCGCCAGACCGCGCTCCTGGACGCCTTCCTGGCCTCCCTCTCCGGCCCGCCAGGCGGCTCCCCCGGCGGCTCCGCCTGGGCCTGAGCCATCCTGGTCATATGACGATCAGCACGCGCGCCCTCGGTGACGACTTCCCCGCCCCCATCGACGACCGCTACTTCGAGGACTACACCGCCGGCACGACCTACGAGTACGGGCACGTCACCCCGGACGAGGCGGAGATCATCGAGTTCGCCCGCCGCTTCGACCCGCAGCCCATCCACGTGGACCCGGACTTCGCCGCGTCCGGCCCGTTCAAGGGCATCATCGCCAGCGGCTGGCACACCGGCTCGATCATGATGCGGCTGTTCGCCGACCACTTCCTGTCCCGGGTCGCGAGCCTCGCCTCCCCGGGCGTGGACGAGCTGCGCTGGCCCGCTCCCGTCCGTCCCGGCGACACCCTCCGCCTGCGCGTCGCCGTCCTGGAGACCCGCCCGTCCCGCTCCAAGCCGGACCGGGGCATCGTGCTCACCCGCGCCGAACTCCTCAACCAGGACGACCAGCTCGTCCTGCACACCCTGCCGGCGAACCTCCTCCGCCGCCGACCAACCTGATCAGCGCGCCCCCTCCACCGACTGTTGCTTGCCAGCGAGCACCGACTTGTCGCCAGGCACCGGTTTGTCGGCGAGCACCAGCTTGTCGGCAGGCACCAGCTCGGCGGCAGGCACCGACTCGCCGCCGGGCACCGGTTTGTCAGCGAGCACCGGCTTGTCGCCGGGCACCAGCTCGGCGGCAGGCACCAGCTCGGCGGCAGGCACCGACTCGCCGCCGGGCACCGGTTTGTCAGCGAGCACCGGCTTGTCGCCGGGCACCAGCTCGGCGGCAGGCACCAGCTCGGCGGCCGACACCGACTCGCCGCCGGGCACCGGCTTGTCAGGGAGCACCGGCTTGTCAGCGGGCACCGGCCCGGCGGCAGGCACCAGCTTGTCGGCAGGCACCACCTCGGCGGCCGACACCGACTCGCCGCCGGGCACCGGCTTGTCAGCGGGCACCGGCCCGGCGGCAGGCACCGGCTTGTCGGCAGGCACCAGCTTGTCGGCAGGCACCGACTCGGTGGCCGGCGCCGGGACGGCGGGCTCGGGCAGCGTGCGGAACAGCAGCCAGGCCAGCGCGGGCAGCGCGATCAGCGGGGTGAGCGCCACGCGCAGCGAGGAGGCGTCGGCGACGGCGCCGAGGACGGGGCTCGCGAGGCCGCCGACGCTGACCGTCAGACCGAGGGTGACACCGGCGGCGGTGCCGACGCGCGTGGGCAGGTAGTCCTGGCCCAGCGTGACCTGCAGCGAGAACGGGATGTAGAGGCCCGCGGAGGTCAGCGCCACGAACAGGTAGAGCGCCGGGCCGGGCACGAACACGACGCCCCCGACGGCGGCGGCGGTCAGCAGGTACGACCTGCGCACGACGGTGACCCGGTCCCAGCGGGCGGCCAGGGAACCGCCGAGCACGGTGCCCACCGCGCCCCCCAGGTACAGGACGAACAGCGCCGCGGTCCCCGCCGCCACGCCTCCTCCCGTGCGCTCCCGCGCGTAGAACGAGATGAAGGTGCTCAGCCCGACGAACACGACCGACCGGCAGATCACGGCCAGCGACAGCCTGGTGAAGGACCGCCGGTCGTCGACTCCGGCGTTCGTGGCCGCGCGCCCGCCGGAGGCCGTCCCCTCAAGGGTGCGCAGGACGGGCACGCACAGGACGCTGCCCGCGAGCGCGGGCACCACCAGGAACGGCGTGCACCGCAGGCCGCCGGTCGCGACGACCGCCGCGACCAGGAGGGGCGCGAGCGCGAAGCCCAGGTTGCCGCCGACGGAGAACCAGCTCATCGCGGTATGGCTGCCTCTGCTGGCCTTCCGCGCGACCCGTGCCGACTCGGGATGGTAGGCGGCGACCCCGATCCCGGAGACCGCCACGAAGGCCAGGGTGAGCGCGTAGTCGCCGCTGAGACCGCTCAGGGCGATCCCCACTCCCCCGAGAAGCGTGCTCAGCGGCAGCAGCCAGGGCATCGCCCACCTGTCCGTGAGCGCGCCGAACAGCGGCTGCGCCACCGAGGACAGCAGCGACGCGGCGAGGACGATGCCGGAGGCAGCGGCGTAGGTGTAGGCGCGCTCGGCGACGAAGAACGGGACGAGCGCCGTCACCGAACCCTGGTAGACGTCCACGCAGGCGTGCCCGGCGGACAGCAGGAAGACCGACCTTCTCGTTGACACGTCCCTCATGCTCACGCGCGGGGACCATGTCGGGCTTCCGATAATCTGCCAACCAATGCAGCAAACCCGCCATCAACAAACCCGCCATCAACCGGTCGCACCGACCCGGGCGCGCTCGCTGGCGCCGGGCGCCGCCATCGACGCCCACCGCCACGACGACCACCAGATCGCGTACGCCGGACGCGGCGTGGTGGCCGTCACCACCAGCGCGGGGTCATGGGTGGCGCCCGCCGACCGCGCCATCTGGATCCCGGCCGGGGCCGTCCACTCCCACCAGGCCCACGGCGAGCTCGAACTGCACCTGGTCGGCCTCCCCGCCGCCGACAACCCGCTCGGGCTGGACGAGCCGGCGGTGCTCGGCGTCAGCCCGCTGCTGCGGGAGCTGATCCTCGCCTACACCCGCGACCCGGACGACGACACCCCCGCCCGCGCCCGGCTGCGGGACGTACTGCTGGACCAGCTGCGGGTCTCGTCCCAGCAGCCGCTGCACCTTCCCGCCCCGGCCGTCCCGCACCTCAAGGCGCTGTGCGCGATCCTGCACGCCGATCCCGCCGACAACCGCACGCTCGCCGAGCTGGGCCGGGAGGTCGGCGCGAGCGAGCGGACCCTGTCCCGGCTCTTCAGGGCCGACCTCGGGATGACGTTCCCGCAGTGGCGCACCCAGCTGCGCCTGTACCACGCGCTGGTGCTCCTGGCCGAGGACACGCCGGTGACCACCGTGGCCCACCGGTGCGGCTGGTCGTCCGCCAGCAGCTTCATCGACGTCTTCCGCCGGGCCTTCGGCCACACCCCGGGCACCCACCACCCCGCGTGAGCGGGCGCCCCGGCAGGCTCAGCCGTTCAGGAAGGGTCAGCCGTTCAGGAAGGCTCAGCCGCCGTTCAGGAAGTCGAGCAGGTCGGCGTTGAACCTCTCCTTGTCGCCCGGCACCATCGCGATGCCGTGCGAGGACCCTTCGTACACCTTCAGGACGGCGTCCGGAACGATCTCGGCCGCCTTGCGGGCGGTGGCATTGATCGGGACGATCTGGTCGTCGTCGCCGTGCACGATCAGGGTGGGCACGTCGAACTTGCGCAGATCCTCGTGGAAGTCGGTGAAGCCGAAGGCGTCCACGCACTTCACGCCGGCCTGGAGGCTCTCGTGCATGCCCATGAACCAGAACGCGTCACGGTTGCCCTGGGTGACCTTGTTGCCCGGACGGTTCGCGGAGAAGAACCCCTCCGAGGCGTCCTTCCAGAACTGCGAGCGCTCGTGCATGAGGCCGTTCTTGATGTCCTCCAGCGCCTGCTGGGGCACGCCATCCGGATTGTCCTCGGTCTGGAGCATGGACGGCGTGATCGCCGACAGCAGGACGACCTTGCGGACCCGCCCGGTGCCGTGGCGTCCGATGTAGCGGGCCAGCTCGCCGCCGCTCATCGAGTGCGCGACCAGCGTGGCGTCCCGCAGGTCGAGTTCGTTGACCAGGTCGTTGAGGTCGTCGGCGAAGGTGTCGAAGTCGTAGCCGTCGAACGGCTGGCTGGAGCGTCCGTGCCCCCGGCGGTCGTGGGCGATGCCGCGGTAGCCGTTGTCGGCCACCAGCTTCATCTGGTCCTCCCACGCGTCGGCGTTGAGCGGCCAGCCGTGGATGAAGACGACGGGAGGCCCGCTGCCCCAGTCCTTGTAGAAGATCTCGTTGCCGTCGCGAGTGGTGACGAACCCCATGCTGGAACCCCCGTAGCGCTCGTGTGGGAACGATGGACCGGATGAATCGCCGCAATCTGCGACAATGCGCCCATTCGACATCAGGCGCTCCAATACCCCAACTAACGCCCAGAACGACCAATGGCCGGTCGAGGTGTCTTTACGGGGTCTTTCTCCCGCTCCACCTCCGCGACTCCAAGCTCAGCCTTGGGTGGGGCGAACCAAAACCACCGATTGACGAGCGTCGTCTTCGGCTCGCAGCCTGTCGGGAGGACCTCCGGCGAAGGAGCGGGCGTGACGACGGAGCAGAACGACCGCGTGGCCAGCGAGGCCGAGGCCGCCGAACTGCTGCGCACCAAACGCGCCGACCTGATCCAGCATCCCGGCGGCACCCTCTTGGAGCACCTCCACCGAGTGCACGCTCTCCTCGGCGCCTGGGGTGCGCGACGCACACTTCGTCTTGCGGGCCTGTGCCACGCCTTCTACGGAACCGACGGCTTCCCCGTAGCACTCGGCTCCGTTGACCGGCGCGAGGATTTGAGCGCCATCGTCGGGACGGAGGCCGAGTCCCTCGTCTACCTTTACGCCAGTTGCGACCGGGCCCGAACGTATCCATCCCTGCACCGCCCCGACGGCGCCTTCGCCGACCGCTTCACCGGCTTTTCGCTGCGACCCTCGGCAGGTCGGCGCCGCGACTTCGCCGAACTCACCGTCGCCAACGAACTGGACGTCATGCGCACGGCCTCCCTGGACAGAGCCCAGGTCACAGATCTTCTGGACCTGTTCGCCACCTGGCGGTCCCTGCTGAGCGCCCCTGCCCTCCACGCCATCGAAGACGCCCGGCGAAGCACGCACCCCGTGTGACGCGGACCGCGAGCCAGCCCGACATTCACCGCCCAGGGGTCGGCGGTGGGGATGCAGTTGACGACCGTCTCGCCGCGCGTGAAGGCGTGGGCCTCCCGCAGAAGCACCTCGGCGGTCGCGGTGTCCGCGGCAGCCAGAAGCGCGAGGCGGCCGCGTTAGTCATCGATGTAGACGCAACCCCGGCGGTCGCGGCAGTCGGAAACGACCAGCCGCAGGCTCGCCGGCAGGCGGACGCGGTCGGGGCGGTGCCCGCCGCCGCGCAGGACTTCGTCCAGCCGGTCCATCCACTCGAGGCCGTCGGACCACCCCTCGCGGAGCCCGCCGCCCGCGATGAGGGCGGAGCGTTCGACACGGCCCATCATGCGCATCTGCGGATGCAGCGTGAAGCAGGCCAGCCGGTAGCGGCGTGTCACGGCCGGATGCGCGGTCGCGGATGCGCGGTCGCGGATGCGCGGTCGCGGAAGACAGGCCCGGCCGCCCGCCGGCACCGCGTCCATAGACGCCGACCGATCCCCTGCCCTGCTGCCCGGAAAGGACACCGTACGTCGCCAGCTACCACACGCCGTCCCGGTTCTGGGAGATAGCGAAGCCCACGACGGCACCGGACGCCTCAGCCACCCGGCAGCCGCCGGGATCGATCGACAGCAGGTGGCGACTGGGCCCTGCCCCACTGGGGGCGGAGATCGACGAGGTGATCTGGAGGTGCCGGCCTCGCTCCGGCAGCCGCGCATGATGTCGGCGATCCTGCGCTGCGACGACGCCGCGTCGGACGGTTCCGGGCAGTGTCGGGCGGTTCCGGGTTCGGCTCCTCCACCGCCTGCCGAGGCGGTCGGCCTCGATGAAGGTCGCCGCCAAAGCACGCTCGGCGCCGGAAGGTCGTCCGGCGGCAAGCAGGAGCGGGTGCGCGGCCTGATCCGTAAGTCGTCCACGATCCGCGAGTCGTCCACGCCGGCATGATCATCACGCGCTCCGCGGGCACCCCGGTATTCGCTCAGCCGGATTCAGCCGCGCTCAACTGCGCTCAACCGCACTCAGCCGCATAGCTGAGCGGCCAAGGTGGTGCGGGCCCACTCCTCCCAGGCGTCCGGCGTCCAGCCGCGGTCCTGAACGAAAAGCAGGTACAGCTGCGGGCTGAGCAGGCCGAACAGCAGGTCGGCCGCCATATCGGCGGAGACGCCGGGGCGGGCGTCGGGCTTGGCGACCAGTGCTTCGGCGGCGGCGCGGTGCACGGTGTAGCGCGGGTCGGGGTCGTCGGGCCATTGCGCGGCGATCTGCGGATCGGCGGCGCCGGCAGCCGCGATCATCGGCAGGATCGGGGCGACCCGGCCGAGGATCTCGCCGGTGCCGTGCACGTGCGTCCGAAGTTGGCTGGCCGCGGTGGGCTCGGCGCAGGCGGCGCGGAACCACTCCCGCTCCATGGTGGCGACCGGCTCGGCGTCCCCGGCAATGGACGTGTCCACGACGTCCTTGAACAGCGCGCGCTTGTTGCCGAAGACGAAGTACACCGTCTGGACGGCCACCCCCGCCCGGTCGGCGACCTCCTGCAGGCTCGTCGCCCCGTAGCCGTGCGCGACGAACAGCTCCCGCGCCGCCTCGATGACCTTCTCCCGGGTGCGCCGCGAACGCTCGGCCCGCTTGTCCGGCCGCTTGACGGTCTCCATGGCCGGAGTATATCTCTAGAGTTCATCACTAGAGTTCAGCTCTAAGAACTTGGAAGGAGACCACGGATGACTCGGAGGCCCGTGGATGACTCGGAGGCCCCGTGAATGACGCGGGAGAGGCCGTGGATGACGTGGGAGACGCCGTGGATGACTTGGGAGACGCCGTGGATGACTTGGGAGAGGCCGTGGAACAGCCGGACATCGCGCAGAGAGCGGACGCACACGGGATCGGCGCGGAACGTGAGCAAGAGGAGTCCGTCCGAAGGGAACTGGAGGCCAATTACCGCACCGGCAGACCGCCTTGGGACAGCGGTGTGACCCCGCCAGAGCTCGTCGCGCTGGTGGAGGGAGACGACGCGCTGCCGCCCGGCCGCGTCCTGGAACTCGGCTGCGGCACCGGGACCAACGCCGTCTATCTGGCCCGGCACGGCTGGGACGTCGCCGCCGTCGACCTGATCGGCCGGGCGATCGACCAGGCCCGGGCCAAGGCCGCCGCGGCAGGGACGGCGGTCCGACTGCTGCACGGAGACGCCACCAGGCTCGAAGAACTGGACGTGCCCGGCCCCTACGACCTGTTCTTCGACCTGAGCTGCTACTGCGGGATCCCACCGCACCGCCGCGACGCCTACGCCATCGGCCTCACCGGCCGCGCCGCCCCCGGCGCGCTGCTGCTGATGTTCGGCTACGGCCCCGAGGCGTTCGACGACCCGATCTCCGGCGTCACCGCCGACGAGTTGCGCGCCCGGTTCCCCGGCTGGGAACTGGTGGACGTCACACCCGGCACGAACCCGGTGCCCACCTTCTGGTTCACGCTGCGCCACACCGACGCGCCCACATCAGCCGCCCACGCCCGCGACCACGCCCGCGACCATGACCACGACCACGACCACGACCACGACCACGACCACGACCACGACCACGACCACGACCACGACCACGACCACGACCACGACCACGACCTCAGCGAAGGAGATGGGATGCACTCGGTCATCAACGTCCAGCAGTCCGAAGCGTGGAACGGGTGGGAGGGGACGGCCTGGGCCGACAACGCCCCGCGCTACGACGCGATGATGGGCGGCTTCAACAAGCCGCTCTTGGATCTCGCCGCGATCGGCGAGGAGGAGACCGTCCTGGACATCGGATGCGGCACCGGCCAACTCACCCTGCTGGCCGCACGCCAGGCGGGACGGGCGGTCGGCGTCGACATCTCCGAACCGATGCTGGCCCGCGCCCGCGCCGACGCCGCCGAGCACGGCATCGTCAACGCGCGGTTCGATCAGGCCGACGCGGAGGCCCATCTCTTCGAGGAAGGCGGCTTCGACGTCGTCGTCAGCCGCGGCGGCGTCATGTTCTTCTCCGACCCCGCCGCGGCGTTCGCCAACATCGCCCGCGCGCTGCGGCCCGGCGGCCGAATGGCGTTCATCGTTCCGCAGGCCGGTGGCCCGGACAGCGAGTACGCCCAGGCCACCGCCGCGCTTGCGCCGCTGATGCGCCGCCCCTCACCCGCGGCCCAGGGCATGGGCTCGCTGTCCGACCCAGCCCGGATCCGCGAAGTACTGCACCAAGCAGGCCTGACGGACGTGAACGTGCGTCCCGTCCAGGCGCCGATGGACTACGGCCGTGACACCGGCGACGCCGCGGACTTCATCCTCAGTCAGGGCCCGGTCCGCTACAACCTCCAAGACGTGGACCAGACCGTCATCACCCGCGTCCGACAGGAACTCCAAGCAGCACTCGCGGCCTACGAGACGCCGGACGGCGTCCACATCCGCGGTTCCGTGTGGCTGGTGGGCGCCATCCGCCCCTGACCTCGGCCGGGCTTTCAGCCTTCCGGATAGAAGAGGAACAGGGTGCAGCCGGTCGACGTCTGCGGGACGTGGGAAGAGCCCGCCGGGGCATGGATGAACGAGCCGGCCGGGTAGTCCCGGTCGCCGTCGTTGAAGGTTCCGGAGACCACGAAGACCTCCTCAGGACCTGGATCGTGGACGTCGACCCCTTCCCAACACGTGTTCGGGTCCATCTGCAGGACGAAGGCCTTCGCGCCGTTGTCCCCCTTCCACAGCGGCCGCAGCCGGATGCCCGGGAAGAGCTCACGGACTGGGGCGTCCTGAACGGTGGACCACACGTAGCCGGACGCACCGTCCTCCGCAGTCACAGGGCTTTCCGCGCTCACGGGGCGTTCGACAGCCATAGGACGTCTCGTAGTCATAGGACAAAGCTGGCGATCGGCACCGCACCCGGCCGAGTGTCAGGAAAGACATGTTGCGGTACTTTCATGCCATGCATCGCGTGGCGGCATTCGTACGTCCACCCCAATCGACTTTCGAACTCGGCTGCGCGGCGCAGATGTTCGGCATCGAGCGGGCCGGGCTTCCAGTCCGGTACACCTTCGGCGTGTGCACGGAGCACCCCGGCCCCGTAGCCACGCTGGCCGGGTACGACATGATCGTGACCGACGGGCTGGACGCGCTCGACGCGGCCGACACCGTGATCGTCCCGGGTTGGCTGCCCGCTGACAGACCGCCGTCCCCCGCGGTCGTCCAAGCCCTGCGCCGCGCCCATGCCCGCGGCACCCGAGTGGTCAGCATCTGCTCCGGCGCCTTCGCCTTGGCACACGCGGGCCTGCTGGACGGACGGAAGGCGACCACCCACTGGGGCCTGGCGGACGAACTCGCCACAAGCTTCCCGCACGTCCAGGTCGACCCGGATGTCCTGTACGTGGACCACGGAGACGTCGCCACCAGCGCCGGAGCCGGAGCCGGCATAGACCTGTGCATGCACCTGATCCGCAGCGACCAGGGTGCCCGCTACGCCGCTCATGTCGCACGGACCATGGTCATGCCGCCCCACCGCGAGGGCGGCCAGCTGCAGTACTCGGCACCGCCGCGCCCCGCCCAGATCGACGGCACGCTGGCACCCCTGCTGGACTGGATCGCCGAGCGGCTCGGCGAACCGGTGACCATCGAGAGCATGGCCGCACACGCGGGCGTATCCACGCGCACCCTCGCCCGCCGGTTCGCCGAGCAACTCGGAACCAGCCCGGGGCAGTGGCTGCTCGCCCAGCGCATCGCCGCGGCACAAGACCTACTGGAGTCCTCCGACCTTCCCTTGGACGCCATCGCCAGGCGCACCGGACTCTCCTCGGCCACCAACCTCCGCAGACGCTTCCTCAACACCCTGGGCACGACACCGGGCGCCTACCGCCGCACCTTCCGCACCAGGCCGCAAGGACACGTCCTGCCTCCGAGGTGACCCGCGGCGCGGCGCAAAGGCTCCGCGCCTCAGCCGGATTCGGCATCCGCGCTCACCGGAGGGCCGGTCAAGACGCGCGCCAGCAGGTCACGGAGGTGCTTCTGGTCGGGGCCGGGCATTTCAAAAAAGGTCGTGGCCAGCGCGTGGGCGCTGGAACGCAACTCCCGACGTTTGCGCTCACCTGCCTCGGTGAGCACCACGTGCTTGACGCGGCGGTCACCCGGCGCGGGCTGCCGCGTCACCAGGCCGCGGCCCTCCAGACCGTCGACGATGCCGGTGACGTTCGACGGCTCACATGACAGCCAGTCGGCAAGCTGACGCATCGGGGCGGGTCCGGACAGGTTGGTCAGGACGAGCGCCTGGGCCGGAGGAAGGCCGAGCTCCGCCGCGGCGGCGTTGAACTGGGCCCGCAACCGCCCGGTGACCTCGAAGACCAGGGCACTCAACTCCGCTACGACCGCATCCCCGTCGGAACCTGCGCCGGTCTCGGCGGCGGCGTCGGCATCGAGACTCATGCGGCCAGCATAGCCGTCACTTAAGTCGCTTAATTGTTTAGCTACTGAAGTAAGTGCTACGCTCCCCGCCTGCCCCAAAGAACTTTAGAAACTTAACTATCAAGCAGCTGAAGGAGCCTTCGAGATGACGCAACTGAGCACGGGCGGCCGCGCCGACCTCGGAAGTCCGCGGCGTGCGCGGGCACTCGCAGTGGCGGGCGCGGTCGCGGCCGCACTGGCCATCTGGGCGATCGGGGAGCCGCTGCTGGGCCATGACCTGGTCGTCCAGCAGAAGGGCCAGGAGCCGCGGGACCTGGGAGCGGCCGCCATCGGCGTCTTCGCACTGGCCCCGTCGCTGCTCGGCTGGGCCGCACTCGCCGCACTGGAGCGGGTAACGCCACTCGCGGCTCGGATCTGGACCAACGCCGCCCTGATCGTGCTCGCGCTGTCGTTCCTGCCCATCATCGGCGTACAGGCCTCCGGGGGAAGCAAAGCGGTGCTGGCCCTCACCCACGTGGCCGTCGGGGCCATTCTCATCCCCGTCTTCTGGCGGACGGCCACCTCCCGCCGCGCCGGCACCGGGAGTGAGCGATGACCGCACCCGGCGAGGAGATCCACGACAGCCCGACCCCCTGGGTCGCCGACCACATCCGCGCCTACCTCGAAACCGACGGCGCCCAGGGCCACCTCTACCGGGGCTGGCCTACGCTGCTGCTCACCACGCGAGGCCGCCGGTCCGGCCGACTGCGCCGCACCGCACTGATCTACGGCCGAGACGAGGACCGCTACCTGCTGGTGGCCTCCAACGCCGGAGCCGTCCAGCCTCCCACCTGGTACCTCAACCTCACCGCACACCCGCAGGTGGCCGTGCAACTCGGAGCCGACACCTTCACCGCCCAGGCCCGCACCGCCACCCCGCAGGAGAAACCACCGCTATGGGCCCGAATGGCCTCGATCTTCCCCCTGTACGACAGCTACCAGGCCGCCTCCGACCGCGAAATCCCGGTAGTGATCCTGGCCCCTGTCACCCCTGACCCCACACCCCATCCGTGACGAGGTGCGGTTAGCGCCCCGGCGTCTCCATGAGGGATCGTGCAGACCCACCCCGGCCTGCACAAGGCGTCGTAACGACGCACTCACCGCTGGTTTCCCTGGCGCCGGTGCCTCTACGTTCTGATCAAGTCAGCTCGTCGTCCGGGAACAGGTATGCATCGTTTTCGGCGTAGTAGACGACGGCCTGGCAGGCCTCCTGCGGCGAGGGAGCGGCTCCGCCATTGTGGCTGCTCCAGACTCCCAGGACGTCGCGGACCAGGACGCTTCCAACAGGTAGGCCCGCCCCTGTTGGTCGGGTCGGGTTGTGCCATCGGCATTGACGACGGCTACGGCGTCGCTGTGCGCGGACCAGGGTTCGCTGGCGTAGACGGTAAGGCTGTCATCTGCCGCAGTCAGCCGACTGATCAACTCCTGAAGCGTCATACACTCTCCGCTCTCACTCACGCGCATGCCTGCTGATTCTCGCGGGGTGAAAATCCTGTGCTCCTACATGTGTCGTCGCGAGCCTGGCGGAAGGGGGCTGAGACGGTGGTCGGACGAGTCGAAGCAGAGCTCGGGTGCAGGTCTTGCCGCAACCTAGGTGCACTAGGCCATGGCCGACCGAATGGCGTCCCAGCACGGCGCCGCACAAGTGGATCGCACGGTTCCGCAAAGAACGCTGGAACGGGCTGATCGAGCTGCGCAGCGGGCCGCGCGCACGGCCATCACGGACCCGGCCAAGACCAAGGACAAGGCGCTATCCGCCCCGGCCGTCGGCAACGCCCCGGATCCGCCCACATCACCGCCGCGGCCGAGGCGCCGGCCCCCACCGTCCCGGGCGCCTACGCAGCCACGGTGTCCCGCCGCTGGCCGCCTAGCACTGATAGGGCAGCAGTCCCACGCGTCCCGAGTCAGTGAGCAACGCAAGAAGCATGGGGCGCCAGGCGACATGCCCTGACCACGAATGCGCCCAATCAGAAGACAGCGACCGCGTAGGGGTCGGCCGTACTCTGGCGCGCACCATAAAGGCCTCCGAGACGAGCAAGACGCAGGCCCTACCGCTTGGCGCAACCGGTGGTGGGCCGGAACACGGCCGCATCCACCACCTCTCGATCAGCGGCGCGGCGCCGCCCACACCACCCTGCGGACGCGTCGGTGCAGGTGGCACCGCCCGCTGAAACGACTCCCACAACCTCGTCTGCCCTGAGCGCTCCATCATCGTCACGACGAAGCACCCTCGAGCACACCAAACGAAACGACCATCAAGCGGCCCAGTGGATGGTCGTGGATGGCTCGCTTGGTCGCGGCTCGGTGGTCCGCGCCCCGGTGGTTCGCGCCCCGGTGGTTCGCGCCCCGGTGGCGCGCGCCCCGGTGGCGCGCGGCTCGACAGTCCGCGGGTCGACCGTCCGCGGGTCGACCGTCCGCGGCTCGACGGTCCGCGGGTCAGTGGCTCGCGGCGCGGTGGCTCGCGCCCCGGTGGCGCGCGGCTCGACGGTCCGCGGCTCGACGGTCCGCGGCTCGACGGTCCGCGGCTCGACGGTCCGGGGCTCGACCGTCCGCGGGTCGACCGTCCGCGGGTCAGTGGCTCGCGGCGCGGTGGCTCGCAGCTCGACCGTCCGCGGCTCAGCTACTCGCCGCTCGCTTGGTCGCGGCTCGGCCGTCCAAGGCTCAGCCGTCCATGACTCGACTTCCCATGGCTCGGCTGTTCGTGGCTGGGCTGTTCGTGGGTTGGTGGTGGGTGGGTGGGCTGTTCGTGGGTTGGTGGTGGGTGGGTGGGTTGTTGGTGTGCCGGGTGGGTGGAGTCGGTAGGTGTAGCGGCCGGTGGTGGGGTCGTGGGTGGTGTGGATGTGTTGGGGGTGGGTGTGTTTGTAGCGGTTGTGCCATCCGCAGCACAGGGCGAGTTTGTCGATGTCGGTGGGGCTGTCGCCCAGGGCCCATCCGTTGACGTGGTCGACCTCGCACAGCGTCCCGGGCACCTCGCAGCCCCGCACCGCGCAGGTCGAGTACAGCGTCTCCAGAACCTGGCGCTGGGCGGCGGTGGCGAAGCGGACCTTGTGCCCCAGATACAGCGGCGCGTTCCCGTTCCCCAACAGCAGGGGTGAGACTCCGGCCGCCAAAGCAATGCGGCGGGCCTGCGGTGCAGGAATCGGTGTCCCGTCGGTCAACCTCGCCTGTGCCTGGCCGCCGGTCAGGGTGTCCAGGTCGCAGACGACGGTGACCTTGGTGGCCTTGTGCCCGCCCGACAGCACGCTGCTCAGTGCGGCGGCGGTGCGCTCGGGCAGGTCGCGGTGGTCGTCGGGCCCGGCCGGCTTGGCCAGCGGACCCAGCGTCCCGTCCCAGACGGCGGCGTCCTCGGCGTTCAGCCAGCCCTTGACGTAGCGGCCGCCGTCCAGCGAGCGGGTGGAGTCGATCCAGGACCGCTCGTACCCGCGCTGCACCTCCTCAGGTGGCTCCTCGCAGCCGTCGCGTTCGGCGATCACCTCCCGGATGCGGCGGCCGAACGCGGCGACCTTCCCGGGCGAGAAGCCCTGGCCGATCATGTCCAGCAGCAGCGTTTCGGCCTTGGCGCAGTCGTCATCGTCGAGGCGGGCCACGGCGTCGGCGACCGTGGCGGCGTAGCCGCAGGACAACTCACCTCTGGCCAGGAGCTCGGTGACCACAGGAAGCCGATGGAGCTGCCGGGCCAGCGTGACGCGCTCCTTGGCGCGGGCATCGCGCATGCCCAGCCGCGACCGCAGCCACGCCTGCGTGGACGGCAACCCCCAGCGGCGCGTCTCACCTGCCGCGTCCACGCGGGCGACGAACCCGGCCAACGCGGCCTCATGGGCGTCCGACGCCGCCGCTAACGTCTCGGCGAGCTCCATGCACACCGCAGCCGACTCGGGCGCGGGACGGGCAGCGAGTTCGGCGGCGATCGCGGCAGCGGCGTCCACCAACTCCTGCGTGGACGCCACACCGAAATCCATACCCGTAACCGAACACATACACAGAGTATATCGAACTAGTGGGCGAACAGACGCGAGATCGGAGGCTGATTACTGTCACCACCAAGATAGGTGCAGCTTGATCAATTTAAGAGCCAATCAGGCTCATGGGACGAGACGGGCGTTTCGGTTTGGCGGCACGCCCACCAAAGCACAAATACCACCAAACCTGCCTGGATCGCGGACACGTCTTAGGGGGATAACTCGTCAATTGGTCCTTCTCAAAGAAAAGGTGAGTTCGCTTCGGCGGGCCGTCTGCGCCGTGGTAGGACAACCTTCTCCCCAGCGGTGGGCCCTAGCCGAGGGAGCCAAATTTCTTGAGTTCGCCGATGAACTCGGCGCCGTCCGCAAGCGTGGTCAGGACGAGGATGCCTGTCGAGCCCGCTACCTCACCACCGGCTTTCCCTGCCATCAGCTGCGTGGCCGTCCGCTGTTGCCGGGCTACTCACGAGCCGTGATGGAGCAGGACGGGCACACAGACCTTCGTCACGCGCTCAGGCTCAGGGAAGCGAGACGGTGGCGAGAAGCCCGCTCGTCCCGAAGTGGGCCCCTGGCGGGTGGCATTCCTTTTGTTGCATGGGCGCCTACAGCCGATTGGTCTCGTCTAGCGGAAGCTCACCGTTGCCAATCGCCTCCGCTGTGGGTTTCTTGAAAAACCAGCTCGCTCTGACAGGACAGTTCCCTGGCTGGACAACTCCCCGATGCGCGGACTCCCTTGGTCTGCAACCTCCCTCATGGCTGCTCTTCCTTGGCAGACGGGTGCTGCGGGCGCGACGCCAGCAGATCCATTCACCAGGCTGCTGCACCACGGCCTGGACGGAACCTGACCCAGGCCCGGGTACGGCCACAGCCGGCGCAGGACACTGCTCCGTGATGTCGGGGTGGCCCGGTGTCGGCGTGGCCCGGTGGCGAGGGGGCTCGGCAGTGGGGCGGCGCGCACGTCGATGGGGCGGCTCGGTTGCGGTTGGAAGGTGGTCCCCTCGTCGAGGGGATGGCTCTTGGAGGAGTGGGGTGGCGCGTCGGGCGGGGGCAGGCGGAGCCTGCCCGACGAAACCTGCACCAGGGGCCGCAGAGGCTCCGAAGTCAAGGGTGGGACGAAGTCCCATCGCGAAGCGACGCCGAAGGCGCCCTTGACTTTGGAGGGGCGGCCCCGTACGCAGCGCCACCCCACCCGTTCGACCTCTTTACGAGCACTATCCCTCTACGGGCTCGACTTCTGTATCTACTCCGCCCTGTAACTACTCCGCCCTGTAACTACTCCGCCCTGTAACTACTCCGCCCTGTAACTACTCCGCCCCCCGTGGCTCCACCCCCTTTGGCGGCCGCCGCGGTCCGCCTCTCTCAGAACTCTCCCTCTATGAGCAACGCCTCTCTGCGGGAGACCTCTCCGTACTAGACCCCTCGACGGCTCACCCTCTCTTCGCACGCTGCCTCGTTGCGAGAGCCGTCTCACTATGGCCTTCTATAAGCACTAACTCTCACCTAAGAGATCGACTGAAGAGCCTAATGTCACCCACAAGTAGCTCCGGAACTTCCATGGCTGCAAAGTGACCACCTTGGTCGTATTCCGACCAGTGCCCGATATCGCCGTCTGGGTCCATGAGGGAACGAATGGTGCTGTCGGCAGCGAATACGGCCACACCGACGGGAACGTCCGGCTTCGGCGAGGGGCCGCTCTCCGTTGCGGCGAAGGCCTTCCATGCCTGCATGCCCTCGTAGACGGCGTGGGCGGAGGTGGCCCCGGAGCCTGTGAACCAGAAAAGGCTCACGTTGGTGAGCAACTGGTCCCGATCAACGGCCGCATCGGGCAACTCGATGGCCGGGTCCGTCCACTCGTGGAACTTCTCCACGATCCAGGCCAGTTGACCGACCGGCGAGTCGTTCAGGGAATACGCCAGGGTCTGCGGACGAGTCGACTGCAATGCCAGATAGCCGATCCCTTCCTCCCTGAACCTGTTGAACTTCTGTGCGCGCGCTCGATCGGCACCAGAGAACCGATCCGGTTCAAGGGGAGGGCCGAACGGCGGGGCCGCGCCCGTTCCGGACAGGTGGACGCCTGCGACATGCCCCGGGTCGACCATCGGCAGCATTCCGGCGACGCCCGAGCCGACATCCGTCCCCTGCGCGACGTACCGCTCGTAGCCGAGTCGGCGCATCAATTCCGCCCACGCTCGTGCGACGCCGAACAGGTTGAAGCCCGCGTCACCGATCGGGTTGGAGAAACCGTAGCCCGGTAGGGAGGGCAGGACGACATGGAAGGCATCCCCGGGATCGCCGCCGTGAGAACGGGGATCGGTCAACGGCCCGACGATCTTCATGAACTCGATCGGTGAACTGGGCCAGCCGTGCGTGAGGACGATCGGCAGTGCGTCCGGCTCCGGCGACCGCACGTGGAAGCAGTGGATCGTCTGGCCGTCGATCACCGTCTTGAACTGGGGGATCTCGTTCAGCGCCGCTTCCTGCGCCCGCCAGTCGAACTCGGCGGCCCAGTATCCGGCGAGTTCTTTCAGGTACTCGATCGGGACGCCGCGGCTCCAGTCGGCCACCCCCGCGGTCGATGGCCAGCGCGTCGCGGACACTCGGGCTCGCAGGTCCTCCAGCTCGATCGCCGGGATATCGATGCGGAATGGACGGATCTCGTTCGTCATGGCAGGCACGCTAAAGGTCATTGCGGAACAGATCGTTCCTCAATGCGCGGCATCATGGAGAGATGACGCGAACCTCGGTGGTCCGGCTGCTCCTGCTGCTGTCGCTCCTCCAAGCCCGGCGCGACTGGACAGGGCCTGAGCTGGCAGAACGCCTCGACGTCACCACCCGGACCGTCCGCAACGACATGGAGCGGCTGCGCGAACTCGGGTATCCGATCGACGCGTCACCGGGTGTCGGCGGTGGCTACCGGCTCGGCCCAGCCGCGGTCCTGCCGCCGCTGCTGTTCGATGACGACGAGGCGGTCGCGGTGGCGATCGGGCTCCGGACAGCGGCGAGCGGCGCGGTCTCCGGCATCGAGGAAAGCTCCGTCCGCGCGCTCGCCAAGCTGGAGCGCCTCCTGCCGTCGCGCCTGCGCCACCGTGTCGGCACGCTCGCTTCGACGACGGTCCCGCTGCCAGGCTCGGAGCCGCCCGTGGACGCGGCCGCGCTGACCGCGATCGCCGCCGCCTGCCGCGACAACGAGCGCCTGCGCTTCGACTACCGCACTCACGACGGTGCAGACGGGCCTCGCGTGACCGAACCCCACCGCCTCGTCGCCTCCGGCCGCCGTTGGTACCTCCTCGCCTGGGACTTGGAGCGGGACGACTGGCGGACCTTCCGCGTCGACCGCATCGTCCTGCGCCCGCCCGCCGGTCCCCGATTCGCGCCTCGGGACATGCCGGACGAGGACGTCGCGGCCCGCATCTCGTCCGGCCTCGCCCGGGCGATGTGGGCCTACAGAGCGCGGGTCGTGGTGAACGCGCCGGCCACCGAGATCGCGGCTCGACTCCCCGCCGGCATCACGGTCGAACCGGCCGATGACGACACGTGCATCGTGGAGGTCGGCTCCGACGATCCGTCCATGCTCGCCGTCTACCTCGGCATGCTGGGCGCCGACTTCCGGATCGACGAGACGGCGAACCCCGAACTCGCCGACCACCTGCGCACCCTCGCCGCCCGCTATACCCGTGCCACCGACACCGGTTCTTGACCGCGCAACCCCAGAACGACGATCGCCACCATGGGACCGGCGAAGCACCCCACGCAGGCCCTCCACACCCCCGACGAGGCAAACGCTTCATTGAGCCGAGCGCTTCACGGGGCGAACTCCTCGCCGGGAGGAGCGCTCCGCAGAGGCGAACGCTCCGCCAAGTCGAGCGCTCATAGGAGAACCGTCGCTGAGGGGAGCGTTGCAGGCATGGGCGTTTACCAGAGCGAACGCCTTACCGAGCCGAGCAACCCACAGAAGCGAACTCCGCGCCAGGCCGGCGTGCTCCGCATAGCTGAGCACTCAGCAGGGACGAACGCTCCACTGAAGTGGACATTGTGCTGCGGCGAGCAATCCGCTAGCGCAAGCACCGCTCTTAGCCGAGTACTTCACAGTGGCGAAAGCGTCGCCAGTGCGAATACTCCGCCGAACCGAGCGCTCCGCAGGGCGAACGCTCTGCCAGGGCGAACGCTCTGCCAGGGCGAACGCTCTGCCAGGGCGAACGCTCGCCAGGGTGGGTGCTCGCCAGGGGGCGGACGCTTTGCCGAGGCGAGCAATCGACCTCGCTGAGGCGAGGGGTTTGCGGGTTGGGTGCGTTGCCGCGTTGCCGCGTTGCCGCGTTTTCGGGCTCGGTCGGGTGGGCGGCGGGCTGGGCGGCTGGACGGTTCTCGTGGAGCGGCCGGCGTCTGCTGGGCGGACGTGCTCCAATCGACACGTCCACCGCCGACGCAGATTGAGGGGGTCAGAGTTTTTCTATGGTGGCGAAGCGTAGGACGAGGGTGCGGACGCCGTAGTCGCCACCGAAGTCGACGCTGGCCTTTTCGCCCTTGTCGTAGACGGAGACGACGGTGCCCAGGCCGAAGGCGTCGTGGGTGACCTTGTCGCCCGGTGACAAGGACGGGACGGGGCGGTTCCCCGGGGAGCGGGTCCCCGGGCGTTCCGCCATTCGCGACATCGCGGAGCCGGACGTGGACGATGCCTCGCGCTCCCACTCGACGAGGGATCTCGGCACCTCGCCGAGGAAGCGGGACGGCGGGTTGACCTGCGGCGCTCCCCATGAACTCCGCATCGTGGCCCGCGAGACATAGAGGCGTTGCCGGGCGCGCGTGATGCCGACGTAGGCGAGGCGGCGTTCCTCTTCGAGTTCCTTGGGGTTGCTCATGGCGCGCAAATGGGGGAAGACCCCGTCTTCCATGCCGGTGAGGAAGACGACGGGGAATTCGAGGCCCTTCGCGGTGTGCAGGGTCATCAGGGTGACGACGCCGTGCTCGCTCTCTTCGGGCTGCTCGCCCGGCGGGACGGGGCCGCCCTTCGCGCCGCCGGGGATGGAGTCGGCGTCGGCGACCAGGGCGACCTGTTCCAGGAATTCGGGAAGGCGGCCCTCGGCGGACTCGCCGTCGAGGCGCTCCTCGAACTCGCGGGCGACGGCCTCGAGTTCCTGGAGGTTCTCGACGCGGGTCTCGTCCTGCGGGTCCTTGGACGCCTGGAGCTCGGCGAGGTAGCCGCTGGCCTTCAGCACCTCGGCGATCAGGTCGGCGGGGGTGAGCGACTCGGCGGCGGCGCGCAGCTCGTCGAGCAGGACGACGAAGTCGCGGACGGCGTTGATCGAGCGGGTCGCCATGCCGGGAACGTCCTCGGGCGTCCGGAGTGCCTGCCAGAACGAGATGCGCTCGCGGGACGCGTACGCCTCGACGCAGGCCTCGGCGCGGTCGCCGATGCCCCGCTTGGGGACGTTCAGGATGCGGCGCAGGGAGACGGTGTCCTCGGGGTTGGCGAGGCAGCGCAGGTAGGCGAGCGCGTCGCGGATCTCCTTGCGCTCGTAGAACCGGACGCCGCCGACGACCTTGTACGGCAGCCCGACCCGGATGAACACCTCTTCGAAGACACGGGACTGCGCGTTGGTGCGGTAGAAGACGGCGACGTCACCGGGACGGGCCACGCCGTCGTCGGTGAGCTTGTCGACCTCGCGGGCGACGAACGCGGCCTCGTCGTGCTCGTTGTCGGCCACATAGCCGATGATCTTGTGGCCCTCGCCCTGGTCGGACCAGAGCTTCTTGGGCTTGCGGTCGGCGTTGCGCTCGATGACGGCGTTGGCCGCGGACAGGATCGTCTGCGTGGAGCGGTAGTTCTGCTCCAGCAGGATCGTCGTGGCGTCCGGGTAGTCGCGCTCGAACTCCAGGATGTTGCGGATGGTCGCCCCGCGGAACGCGTAGATCGACTGGTCGGCGTCGCCGACGACGCAGAGCTCGGCGGCCCCGACGCCCTCGACGGGCGCGGTCAGCTCCCGGACGAGTTCGTACTGCGCGTGGTTGGTGTCCTGGTACTCGTCCACCAGGACGTGCCGGAACCGGCGCCGGTAGTGCTCGGCCGCCTCCGGGAACACCTGCAGCAGGTTGACCGTCATCATGATCAGGTCGTCGAAGTCCATGGCGCCGGCCTGCTGCAGCCGCGCCTGGTACATCTCGTAGGCCTCGGCGAGCGTCTGCTCCATGTGCGTGGACGCCCGCGCCTTGAAGGTCTCGTAGTCGATCAGCTCGTTCTTCAGGTTGGAGACCTGGGCGCTGAACGACTTCGGCGGGTAGCGCTTGGGATCGAGGTCGAGCTCGCGGCAGACGAGCGCCATCAGCCGGTTCGCGTCGGCCTGGTCGTAGATCGAGAAGCTCGTGGGGAAGCCGAGGCGCTTGGCCTCGCGGCGCAGGATCCGGACGCACGCGGAGTGGAACGTCATCACCCACATGGCGCGCGAGCGCGGCCCGACGAGGGCGTCCACCCGCTCCTTCATCTCGGCGGCCGCCTTGTTGGTGAAGGTGATCGCCAGGATCTGGCCAGGGTGCACCTCCCGCTCGCCGAGCAGGTGGGCGATGCGGTGCGTGAGCACCCGGGTCTTGCCCGAGCCTGCGCCGGCCACGATCAGCAGGGGGCCGCCGGAGTGCACGACGGCGGCGCGCTGCTGCGGATTGAGGCCGTCGAGCAAGGGGTGAGCTTCGGTCTTCGACATCACGTGCGAGTCTACGGCGCTGCGCGGACGTTTTCGGCGCGTCCGCCGACCGCGAGCGCCTCGGCCCCCGCCCGGCCCCCTGTCCGGACCTCGCCCGGCCCCCGTCCCGAACCCTGTCGAACCTCGCCCGAACTCCGTCCCAACCCCCTCCGGCGATCGGTTGGCTCGTGATCCGGGCGCGTTCTTCCCCGCCTCGGACGAGCCTGGCGGACGGGCCCGACTCCGCGTCCGGCCGATACCTCCGGCGACCCTGATCAGGGGCCCGAAGGCAGCATGTGGACAGATGGGGTGCCTTTTGAGCACAGCGGGTTGACTCGATCTCACCGCCCGGCAGACGTTGGAAGTGGAGCGGGCACCGGTCGGGCCGCCGACTCGGTCCGAGCCCGGAATGCAAGGCCCCGTACTGCAACCCCGCATGTCCGCACACAGCAGCGCAGAGTCACAGGGGCTCGCGCACTGTCACAGGGGGAAGGTGGCTTTGATGAAGATCCACCAGCAAGAACTCCAGACGCAACGGGACGCCGAGACCACCGAGATCGTCGTGCCCGCGCAGTGGCCCGGACGGGCCTCCCAGGTCGCGCAGGTGGCGGCCCGGCCGCTTCCGCGTCCCGTCCCGCGCCCGGTGCCGATTCCGGTTCCCGCGCAGCCCGGGCACCGGTTCCTGGTCTACAAGCAGGACCCGTCCGTCACCGCGCTCGGCGCCCGGTTGACCTTCATCCCGACCGTGGTGCTGAACGGACCGACGGACCTGCGCGTCCAGACCGAGCTGCAGGGCGTCACCCCGGTCGCGCGCAACATCAACGGCGACTTCGTCTTCACGCCCGGAACCCCGCAGTTCGACTGCGCGCACACGTTCGCCGTCGTCCGGGAGACGATGGCCATGTACGAGCGGCACAACGGCGGGGTCCCGATCCCGTTCGCGTGGAACGTCGGGGGCAACACCGAGCGCATCACCGTGTTCCCGCACGCCGGCGAGGGCGCGAACGCGTTCTACACGCGGACGGCCAAGGCGCTGAAGTTCCTCTTCTTCACGCCGCAAGGGCAGCCGTCGTCGAACGTGCTCTTCACGTGCCAGTCCTTCGACATCGTCGCGCACGAGACGGGCCACGCGATCCTGGACGGCCTCAAGCCGGGCTGGCTGTCGGCGGACAACCCGCCGCAGACCGGCGGCCTGCACGAGGCGTTCGGCGACATCACGGCGATCTTCCTGGCCCTGGCGCAACCGGACCAGGCGGACGCGCTCGTCGCGCTCACCAAGGCGAACCTGCACGACAAGTCGTTCCTGACGGAGCTGGCCGAGCAGTTCGGCAAGGCCCTCGGCATGCCGTCCGGACTCCGCAACGCCGACAACGACCTCAAGCTCAGCGAGGTCGGCAACGAGGTGCACGCGATCTCGCAGGTGTTCACCGGCGCGATCTACGACATCCTCGCGGACGTCTACACCTTCGAGCTCAGCCGGCAGCAGCGCACGAAGGACGCGGCGGTCGTGCTGATCGAGACGGCGTCCACACTGTGCAAGCTGGTGTTCGACGCGATCGTCGCGTCGCCCGCGACCGGGGCCCGGTACGTGGACGTGGCGAACCAGATGCTCCAGGCCTCGGCGAACCGCGGCGACCCGGCCATCTACCGGACGTTCATCCGCAACCGGTTCGCCGTCCGGGAGATCACGACGGCGGCGACGCCGCTGCGCGACCTGATGAGCGGGCAGATGGCGATGACCGAGGCCGCCTACACCGGGGACGGGCAGGACGTCACCGAGGTCCAGCCGCACGACGAGAACTCGGCGAGCCTGCTCGCCGGCCAGGACAGGTCGCGCTGCTGCGGCACGATGCAGATGCCCGAGTACCAGGCCGTCTCCGCGGAGAAGCTGGCCCAGGGCGGCTCACTGGAGGACGACGACATCCTCCGGAGCGGACTGGACGAGCTGCGCAGCACATTCAGCAAGTAGAGGCTCCGCAAGCGGGCGCTCAGTGTGTGGACGCTCGGTGTGTGGACGCTCAGCAAGTTGGGACGTCCGGGGAGTAGGGACGTTCTGAGAGTGGGGGGCGCCCAGTGACTAGGGACTCTCGACAGGTCGGGACGTCCAGCGCGTGAGGCCGTTCGGCGATGAATCCGTGCGGCGAGTAGGGATTCGCGGCGAGCGGGTAGAGAGCGGAGAGCAGACGAGTCGACGGGGAGGTGCGCGGCATGCGCGTGACGATCGAGAGCACCGGCGGTTTCACCGGCTACAGCACCGTCGTCGCGCAGTACGACACCGAGACCCTCCCCGCCGGCCAAGCGGACCGCGTCCGGCATGCGGTGGACGCTCTCGCCGCAGCGCACGCCCGCGGCGAGCGGGGCGAGATCGGCGCCGACCTGCCCGCCTACCGCATCACGGTCTCCGGGGACGGGGCGGAGGAGTACGGGGCAGCCGGGGAGACGCGCGTCTACGAAGTCAGAGGCGACCCCACCGCAGGCGTCGCCTCAGTCCTCGGCACGCTCCTCGAAGGCCCCGACGCCACACCCTGACCCCGCCACACCCTGACCCCGCCACACCCTGACCCCGCCACACCCTGAGTCGGCACGCTCTGAGTCGGCACGCTCTGAGTCGGCACGCTCTGACCGACCGCGCCCTGAACCGCCACTCGCTGGAACCGCACGTCGTGCTGAACCGTCGTCATGCGCTGAACCGCAACACGAACTGAACCACCATGCCCCGCGCGGCACACGACACCCCGAACTACGCCGCCTGAATCGAAGCCCTCGCCGCCCAGCGTGAAGCGCCCCGCACTCTGAACCGCACGACCTGAAGCGGGCGGCTTGAAGCGAACGGCCAGTTCTGGACTGCGCAGTCTGAAAAGAGCCGCCGTGGTCGGGCCGGCGCCGATCAGGTCCGGCCCGACCACGGGGTGGTTCAGCTGGTCTTGCGGTGGTCGCGGGCTGATTCGGCGGCGGCGTGGACGGCGGCGAGGTCCGCGCCGGTCGCGGCCATGGACGCGGCGGCGACCGCGCCCTCGACCAGCGGGGCGTCCGCGAGCAGCACGTCGTCGCCGTCGGCGTCCTCGATGAGCATCTTGGCGGTCAGCACGGAACTGCCGAGGTCGGCGAGCAGCACGACCCCCTCACCGTCGTCGACCGCGGCGACCGCCTGCTCGACGAGGTCGATGCTCGTCCCGAGCCGCCCTTCGGAGTCGCCGCCCGCGGGTTCGACGACGGCCTTGCCGACGCCCATGGCGCGGGCGACCTCGGCGACGCCCTCGGCCAGTGTCCGGCTGTGGGAGATGATGACGATCCCGACCATGTCACCCCTCCCCTGCGACATCGGCCAGGGCCTGGAGCAGCAGAGCGGTGGACGAGGCGCCGGGGTCCATGTGTCCCTCGCTGCGCTCGCCCAGGTAGCTGGCCCGGCCCTTACGCGCCCGCATCGGGACGGTGGCGTCCGCGCCCTTCGCGGCGGCCTCGGCGGCGGCCCGCGCGCATCCGGCCAGGTCGACGCCGTCCGCCAGCGCCGCCTCGTACGCCGCGACCGCCGGAGCCAGCGCGTCGACCATCGTCTTGTCGCCCTCGACGGCCTTCCCGAGGTCCTGGACGCCCTCAAGGGCGGCCCGAAGCGCGTCGCCCAGCGCGACGGCGTCCACCTCGGCGGCGTCGCCGAACGCCTTGCCGGCACGGCGCAGCGCCGTCCCGTAGAGGGGGCCGGACGCGCCGCCCGTCTTCGAGACGATGGCCCGTCCGGCGGCGATCAGCACCTTGCCCGGCGGAACGTCCTCGGGCAGCGCCTCCACGGCGGCGCGGAAGCCCCGGTCGAGGTTGAGACCGTGGTCGCCGTCGCCGATCGCCGCGTCCAGCCGGGTCAACCGATCGGCGTCGGCGGACACCCGTTCGGCCGCCTGCCGGATCCAGGACGCGAGATCCCCCGCGTTCATCGATCCGGCGCCGCTTGATCCGGCACCGCTCGATCCGGCACCGCTTGATCCGGCACCGCTCGATCCCGTGTTCATCGGCCCCACCGGAGCCCGGGGGTCTCGACGGGCGCGTCCCAGAGGCGGGTCAGGTCGGGCGTCACCCGGCACACGCTGATCATGCAGCCCGCCATCTCCAGACTGGTCACGTACGGTCCGACCAGGCGGCGCACGACGGTGGCGCCGTGCCCCTCCAGCCACTCGGCCGCCGCCGCGTAGGCGACGTACTGCTCGATCAGCGGGGTACCGCCCATCCCGTTGACCAGCACGAGCACCTCGGAGCCGGACAGCGGCATGTCCGCGTCGATGGCGCTGAGCGAGGCGTCGACGATCTCCACGGCGGTGCCGACCTTGACGCGCTCACGGCCGGGCTCGCCGTGGATGCCGATGCCGAGCTCCATCTCGTCCTCGCCCAGCTCGAACGTCGGGGTCCCGGCGGCCGGGACCGTGCAGGACGACAGCGCGACGCCGAACGACCTGCTGCGCTCGTTCACCTCCCGTGCCACGGCCGCGACGTCCGCGAGGGGCGCGCCCTCCTCGGCGAGCGCCCCGGCGATCTTCTCCGCGAACAGCGTGGCGCCGGTGCCGCGCCGCCCGGCGGTGAACGTGCTGTCCTCCACCGCGACGTCGTCGTCGACGATGACTGAGACGACCTCGATGTCCTCGTCCTCGGCCAGTTCGGCGGCCATCTGGAAGTTCATGACGTCGCCGGTGTAGTTCTTCACCAGGTGGAGGACGCCGGCGCCGCCGTCGACCGCCATCGTCGCGGCGATGATCTGGTCGGGGACGGGAGAGGTGAACACCTCCCCGCAGCAGGCCGCGTCCAGCATCCCGTATCCGACGAACCCGGCGTGCAGCGGCTCGTGACCGGATCCGCCGCCCGACACCAGGGCGACCTTCCCGGTTCGCGGGGCGTCTCCTCTGACGACGGTCCCGTTCTCTGGATCGACCTTCAGCGACGGGTGCGCGGCGGCCAGTCCGCGCAGCGCGTCGGACACCACGTTCGCCGGGGCGTTGATGAGTTTGCGCATGTCTCAGCTCTACCCCGGCGAACGCCCCCATCCCAGACCCAATCGTTGATCATGCGATACCGGGGTGCCCGGACGGCCCGCGCCCGCATAGGTTGCATCCGTGACGAAGCCACCCAAGATCCTCTACGACTGCGACACCGGCATCGACGACGCGATGACGCTGCTCTATCTGGCCTCGCTGGTCCAGGCGGGGAAGGCGGAGCTGACGGCGGTCGGCACCGTCCACGGAAACATCGACCCCATGACCGGCGCGCTCAACACGCTGCGCGTCCTGGAGGCCGCGGGCATCCCGGTGGCCGGCGCAGACGGGTCCGGGCAGGGCGCAGACGGGCAGAGCCTTCCGAATGGGCAGGGCGTGGGCGGGCATGAGGTGCCGGTCGCGGTCGGCGCCGCACGGCCGATGGCGCAGGACGTCCACTACGCGCTGGACTGGCACGGCACGGACGGCCTCGGCGACACGCACCTTCCCGAGCCCGCGGGACGCCCGGTCGCCGAGCCCGCCCCGGCGCAGATCGTCCGGCTGGCCCGCGCGATGCCCGGCGAGCTGACCCTGCTCGCGACCGGTCCGCTGACCAACCTGGGCGCAGCGCTGCTGCTGGACGAGGAACTGCCGTCGCTGATCCGCGAGGTCGTCGTGATGGGCGGCGCGTTCGACCACCCCGGCAACATCACCACGCACGCCGAGGCGAACATCTGGCACGACCCTGAGGCCGCCGACCTGGTGTTCGCCGCGGACTGGCCGATCGTCCTGGTGCCGCTGGACGCCACGCACCCGACCGCCGTCCACGACGACTGGCTGGACCGGCTCGCCGCGCACGACACCCCCGTCGCCCGGTTCGCCGCGAACATCCTGGAGTTCTACGCGGACGCCTACACGCCCACCCTGAAGCGCCGGGGCGCGGTCATCCACGACGCCCTCGCCGCGATGCTCGTCGTCGCCCCCGAGCTCGGCGAGTACGTCCAGCGCCCGGTCCGGGTGGAGCTCCGAGGCGAACTGACGCGCGGCACGACGGTATGGGACGCCCGCTCACTGCCCGCCGATGACACCCGCCGTCCGGTGAAGGTGGCCATCGGAAGCGACGTGGCGGCGTTCCAGGAGCGTCTTCTCTCGGCCCTGCTCACCTTCTGACACGCCGCACGTTGGGCCGGGCGCACGTTCGGGCGGCGCGCACGTTCGGGCGGCGCGCACGTTCGGGCGGCGCGCACGTTCGGGCGGCGCGCACGTTCGGGCGAGGCGCACGTTCGGTCAGGAGGCCACCTTCGGGCAGGACGCGCGTTCGGGCGAGGCGCACGTTCGGGCGGCGCGCACGTTCGGTCAGGAGGCCACCTTCGGGCAGGACGCGCGTTCGGGCGGGCCGCACGTTCGGGCAGGCCCGTCCCGACAGGGGCCCCAGTCTCGACAAGCGCTCGTTGCAGCAGACCCCCGTTTCTAACAGGCCCTGTTCTGACAGGCCGCACGTTGGGGTGGGTCAGGTTGAGACAGGGCACGTTCAGCCTGGGCATGTTCGGGCAGGGCCGGTTGGGACGGGGCTCGCCTCTGACGCCGTCGGCCCTCAAGGGGCTGCGCGGTAGGCGGTCGCGTCGCTATCCGGGCACCCGGAACGTTCGCTGAAAGCACGATCTCCGGATGTACCTGAAACCGTTCGCCGACCTTATGGTTGAAACTGTGACCAATGTTCTGGACGACAGCGAACTGCAGCGAATCCTTGCCGTGATGGCGCACCCGGACGACGTCGACTTCGGCGCGGCCGGGACGGTCGCGGGCTGGACGGACCGCGGCATCGAGGTCGTCTACCTCATGGTCACCGACGGCGACGCGGGCGGCTTCGACGACGAGGTCTCGCGCGACGAGATGGCCGCGCTGCGCCGCGAGGAGCAGCGCGCGGCGGCCAAGTGCGTCGGGGTCGGCGACGTCCGGTTCCTCGGCTACCCGGACGGGCGGGTCGAGGCGACCTTCGACCTGCGCCGCGACATCGCCCGCGTGATCCGGCAGGTGCGGCCGGACCGGGTGCTGATGCCGTCCCCCGAGCGGAACTACGAGCGGATCTACCCGAGCCACCCCGACCACCGGGCGGTCGGCTCGGCCGCGCTCGACGCCGTCTACCCCGACGCCCGCAACCCCTACGCGTTCCCGGAGCTGCTCGCCGACGAGGGCCTGGAGGCGTGGACGGCGCGGGAGGTGTGGATCAGCGGCGGCCCCGTCGTCAACCACTACGTCGACATCACCGACCGGTTCGACCGGAAGGTCAGCGCGCTGCGGGCGCACGCCAGCCAGACCGCGCACATGGGGGACGGGCTTCCGGAGATGCTGCGCGGCTGGCTCAGCGCCAACGCCGCCGCCGCGGGGCTCCCCGAGGGACGTCTCGCCGAGTCGTTCCAGGTCGTCGACACCGCCTGATTCAAGGCGTCTCGAAGACACGCCGATCAGGTCACGCCGCCCAAGTCTCGGTCACTTGGCAAATACACTCCATTACGAGCTGTAATCAGCCTCCGAGCGGGCATGTACCCCCATGTGACAGAACTCGGGGGGTCGTCATGCCGCGTGAGATCGAGGCCACCGCCACATCCGCCGCCGCGCCTGAGGTGATCTTCAAGCACCTGTGCGTACCGGAGGCCTGGGACGAGTGGGGCGGTTTCTGGACCAGGGTGCGGCGGGAGTCCGCCGGCGATGAGCACCCGAACGGGCTCGGGGCCGTCCGTTACGTCCGGTCCTGGCGCGAGGAGGTAGTGGCGTGGGATCCACCGCGGCACTACGGGTACCTCGCGTTGGCCGGACACCCGGAACGGCGCCTCCGCGCGGACATCACACTGGAGCCGCACTTCGCGGGCACGCTGATCCGCTGGCGCGGCGAGGTGGACGGGTTCCCGGGCACCGGGCCGTTCACGACCGCCGTCCTGCGCCGCCGCCTCGGCACGTACGCGCGCCGGGTGGCACGCCATTCCGAGCGCTGCGAGCCGGGCTGCCCGGCCCGCCTTCCGGGCGCCCTCTAAGGCCCGCCCGCAGGCAGCCGCGCACACCGGTCGAGCCGCGGACACCGGTCAAGGCGGTCACGACGGCCAAGGTCGTCCCGCTCGCTTCAGGCACGCACACCGCTTGAGGTCTGGCACGCCTCCAGTCCGGACACGCAAGCCAGACCGAGCGCGCACGCCGCTCAGGGCACGCACGCCGCCTCGGGCCGCGTACCAACCCAGGCACGCAAGCCCATGCGCCACGCACGCCAGACCAGACGCACCCCAATCCGAACGCACGTACGGATCGAGGAGCCGGACGCAAGGCCAGGCACGCCCGCCCATCCAGGCGCGGAGGTCGGACCAGCCACGCGGGCCGGACTGAGTGCGCGCACCGGGTCAGCATGCAGGCCAAGCCAGGCATGCATGCCGGGTCAGGACGCACCAGGTCGGGCGCGCACGCCACCCAGGCGCGCAGGTCGGCCGAGGCGCGCAGACCGGCGGAACCGCGCACCGGACAGGCACGCACATCGGGCGGGGAGCGCACCAGAAGGGCCGCGCACCGGACGGGCCACCGTGCTGAGCCGGACCCAAGTCGTCAGGTCAGACGCGCACGCGGATTTGACACGTGTACCAGGTCAGGCGCGCACGCCACCCAGGCGCACAGGCCCGACGGGGCACGCACACCGGTCGGCACGAACACCAGTCGGGCACGAACACCAGTCGGGCACGCGCTCGGTCAGGCACGCGCGCTGAGCCGGGGCAGGTGCCGCCAGCTCAGGCATACGCACCGGATCACCCTGCGCACCACGTCAGGCACGTACGCCACCCAGGCGCACAGGTCGGACCAGGCCCGCTCTGGCCGAGGCACGCGGACCGGAATGGCACGCGCACCAGGTCAGGCATGCGAGCGGATCGGACACACACCGGTCCGGGCACGCAGGCTGCCAAGCATGCTTGCCGTCCCAAGGCACGCCCAGCTCGGACCAGGTACGCCGACCGCTTGGCACGCGCGCTGAATCGGCCCGCACGCCAAGCCAGGAACGCGTGCCGGATCGGGACACGCGCCGGTCCAGGCACCCACGTCGCGCCAAGCACGCCTGCCGTCCAGGCATGCGCGTTACGTGAGGCGCGTGCCGTCCAGGCACGCGGGGTGTGGGAGCAGGCGCGGTTTGGAGCAGCGCGTGCAACGGGCGAGACATGCGGGACTCGGCTGGTCGCGTGTACCAGGGCCAGACGGGCACGCGCGCCAGCCGAGACACGCGCGGACTCGGTGGGGTCGCGCTGCCGAACCGGGCGCGCGCGTCCGCGAGGTCCACGCACCGGTTCAGGCAGGTGTGCCAGCAGGGGTACGCGTCCCGATCCGGGCGCGCGCCGAGCCAGGCACTCACGCCGAGCCAGGCGCGCACCTTCGTCGGGCGCACACATAGGTCGGAGCAGGTAAGCGCGCCGATCCGGGCACTTCGCCGTCCAGGCGCATGCACCGGATCAGGCCGCGGGCCAGCAGTAAGTAAGCGCCCGGATTCTGCACGCACGGCAGATCCGGCACGCATGCCAGATCCGGCACGCACGTCCTGTCTGGCACGAATCGCCTGATCGGGCGCGTGCGGGGGCCGGTAGCCACGCCAGGTCCTGGGCCGCGCGCAGGGACAGGACCAGCACGCACGTCCTGCCTGGCACGACGCGCCGGAGCGGGCATGTGCGCCGGTTCGCAGACGCGCGGCAGGTCCGCGCGCCAGGTCCGGCACGCACGTCCTGCCTGGCAGGAGCGCCGGATCAGGTACGTGCGCCGGTTCGCGTACGCGCGGCAGGTCTGCGCGCACGGCGGGGGCGGGCGCGCCAGGTCAGGACCTATGTCCGGTTCAGCCGCGCATGTCGGACCAGGCGCGCGGGTCGGGCAGGCACGCCTGTTCGAGGCGCACTCCAAGTTCACGGTTTACGTCAGTTCTGGGTCGCACGACATTCGGGGGAATCGATGCGGCGTTATCTCATTGTGCTCGCTCTCGCGGCGGGTATCGGGGCGGGTTCGACCGCCTACTGGATCACGGCGGACGGGACGCGGCACGCAAGCGGCGGTGTCGTTGAGGCCGGCGAGCCTTCGGCGGGTGGGCGGGAGGTGAACGCAGTCCAGCTCGCCGCGCGCCCGTTCGACTCCGCGACACTGCGCCGGGCCGTAGACACCTATATCCAGAAACGTCCAGGCAAGGCGGGGGTGATGGTGACGGATCTGCGGACGGGCATGTCGTTCGGCGAGAACGAGAAGGGCCGGTTCGTCAGCGCCAGCATCATGAAGGTGGACATCCTGTCCAGCCTCCTGCTGCAGCGGCAGCGCGACGGCCGAGGGCTGACCGGCGGTGAACGGGCCTTGGCCGGGACGATGATCCGGCAAAGCGATAACTCGGCGGCGAACGCCTTGTACTCCGCAGCGGGGGACGGTCCTGGCGTCGCGGACACGAACAAGGCCTTCGGACTGAGGCACACGAAGCCGTTTCACACCTCGTGGGGTTCGTCCCTGACCAGCCCGGCCGATCAGGTGCGTCTGCTTACGAACCTGGCATCGGACGCTAGTCCGCTGGAACCGCGCGCCCGCCGGTACGTCCTCGGCTTGATGGGTTCCGTGCTGGACGAGCAGGCGTGGGGCATCAGCGCGGCTGCGCGTCCGGGCGAGAAGGTGGCGCTGAAGAACGGTTGGACGCCGGTCCGCCACCAGGGGCACGGCTGGGCGATCAACAGCATCGGCCGCATCACCGGGCATGACCACGACTTCCTCATCGCGGTGTGCAGCGGCGACAGTCCGACGATGGGAGCGGGAGTGTCGACGGTGGAGCACATCGCCGAGATGGTCGTTGACGCCATGCGTGCGTCGCATCAGTGAGCACCATCGGACGCTGGGCACATACCGAACGTTGGACACGGACGGGGCATTGGGCGCAGACCGGACGCTGAGCAGGGACTCGGAAGTCGGGCTCGGAGGAGCGTCGCCGAGCAGGTCCTGCTGGACGGGGCTACGGCGGCGGTGGAGGCGTTTCTCGCGCAAGAACCGTGGCGCGTGGGGGACCGTCGGTCGGAGGAGTGTCAGGCTCGCGGGAGCGGGAGAGCCGGAGAGCGGGAGCCAGACAGGGCTCAGGCAGAGCCTGGCGCTGGCGGGACCGGGCGGCGGGCCGGCCGCCCAGCGAGCGCCGGGGTCGTCAGCGGTGCAGGGGTCGGGTGAGCTTCTTGCCGTCGGTGGCGGCCACGGCGACGCAGGTGACGGTGCGGTCACCGGACTTCCACGAGTCGGCCGTGGGGTAGTAGTAGGAGCTCGCGATGCCCCGTGCGGCCGGGTCGCGGTTGATCCGCGCCTGCGTGCGGAGCTTGCATCCGGTCGAGGCTAGCTGCTGGAGCCGCGCCTCGGGCGGCATGACGAAGCCCTTCAGCTTGAAGACGGCCGTCACCTCGCCGTCGTGCGGGCCGGCACAGGGGACGATCTTGACGCTCTCGACCTCGACGGGGGCCTCGGTCGCCGTGCTGGTTGTGGCGCCCGAGTTGTCGTTGATGCAGTCGCCGAGCTTCATCTTCTGGGCGTCGACCTCCTTGGGTTTGGTCGCGGTCGGCTTGGGAGCGGCCCCGTCGTCGGACGAGCCGCCGCCGCGCAGCGCGAACGCCACGATGCTGAGCACGATCCACAGGCAGGCCAGCGCGATCCCGGCGATCGCGAGCCCGCGGCCCTTGCCGCCCTTCTTCGATATCTGGCTGAGGGAGATGATCCCGAGGACGAGGCCGACGAGGCTGACGCACGGGATGAGGCCGGTCACGAGCGCGGCGATCGCCAGGCCGTTGGTCTTCTCGGTGTTCGAGCCGTAGGGCGACCCGGGACCGTGATCGCCCGGCATCGGCGGAGGAGGCGGGTAGGGCGCCTGGGGGCCCGGCTGCGGGGGCCCGGAGGGAGGGTATGTCATGAAGAGCGACTGTCCCATACCGGACGGTGTTCGTGATCATGATGTACGGGAATCGGGAATTACGATTCGCTCACAACCGCAGAGAAAACGTTTACCTCCGGGCCCGTCCGGGCAAACACATGAGCCTCATACGCCCGCCTAGACGAGCCGGCGGGCGGCGGCCCAGCGCGACAGCTCGTGCCGGTTCGAGAGCTGGAGTTTCCGCAGGACGCTGCTGACGTGCGTCTCCACCGTCTTCACCGAGATGAACAGCTCCTTGGCGATCTCCTTGTAGGCGTACCCGCGCGCGATCAGGCGCAGCACGTCACGCTCCCGCTGGGTGATCTGGTCCAGTTCCGGGTCGACGGCCGGGGCGTCCGTGGCGGCGAACGCGTCCAGGACGAACCCGGCCAGCCGCGGCGAGAACACCGCGTCCCCCTCGGCGACCCGGCCGATCGCGTCCGTCAGCTCGGGGCCGGAGATCGTCTTGGTGACATAGCCGCGGGCCCCGCCCCGGACGACGCCGATCACGTCCTCCGCCGCGTCCGACACCGACAGCGCGAGGAACTTGGACGTGACGGCGCCGTGCAGCCGCCGCAGCACCTCGATGCCCCCGCCGCCGGGCAGGTGGACGTCCAGCAGCACCACGTCCGGCTGCGTCCCGCGGATCACCGCGACCGCCTCGTCGACGTCGCCCGCCTCGCCGACGATCTCGACGCCGCCGCCCAGCTCGGCCTTCACACCGGTCCGGAACATCTGGTGGTCGTCGACCAGCACGACCCTCTTCAACGCCTCACTCATGTCCCGCTCCTCCGTGGGCGGCGGCCACCGGCGTCCCCGGTCGGCCGCCGCTCATGCCGCGCGCCGCGGGAGGACGCCCCGGCGGCCGCGCTCATGACTTCTTGATCTCCAGGCGCACTTCGGTGCCCTCGCCCGGCGCGGTGCGGACGGTGGCCTTCCCGCCGTTGCGCTCCATACGTCCGATGATGGACCCCCGCACACCCATCCGGTCCGCCGGGACCTGGTCGAGATCGAATCCCTTGCCCCGGTCGCGGACGAAGACGGCGATCTCGTCGCCCTCCACCTCCGCGTACACCGACACCGACGGCGCCTCCGCGTACTTGGCGGCGTTCACCATCGCCTCCCGCGCGGCCTGCAGCGCGGCGCCGAGCCGCTCGTCCAGCGCGGTGTCGCCCACGCAGACGACCTCGATCGGCACGCCGTGGTCGTCCTCGACCTCGCCCGCCGTCTCCCTGATCGCGGCGGCGAACGTCCGGTCGGGGTCGGCGCGCGGCTGGTAGAGCCATGTCCGCAGCGTCCGCTCCTGGGAGCGGGCGAGCCGCTGGACCTCGCGGGTGTCGTGCGCGTTCCGCTGGATGAGCGTCAGCGTGTGCAGCACGGAGTCGTGGATGTGGGCGGCGAGCTCGGCGCGCTCCTGCGACCGGATGCGCTCGTGCCGCTCCGCGTCGAGGTCCTGCCAGAGCCGCACCACCCACGGCGTCACGATCACCGCGACCCCGGTGAGGATGATCAGCGTGGCGATGAGGACGGACCGCGCCTGGTCGGCCTCCACCTTCTGCGCCACGAACCCGCCGATGCCGCCGACGACGAGGAGCAGTCCGAGCAGGCTGCGCAGCCACCGCTGGCGCAGCGGCAGCGTCCAGCGCTGCCGCTGGTCGCGATCGGCCTGCTGCCAGAGGATCGCGGCGCCGACGCCGCCGACGATGAACGGCCACAGCGCCCACCGGACGACCCCCGCCGCTCCCCACGGCAGCGCGGCGAGCCCCATCGCGACGGCCGCGTAGGCGAGCAGCTGGCCCCAGTCACGTCCGCGCCGCCGCCCGGCCTCGGCCGGGGCCTTCTCCTGGGCGGGCACGAGGATCCAGAACGCGGCGTAGGCGGCGAGGCCGAGCCCGCTCGCGACCGTGAGCAGCACGAACGCGCCGCGGATGAGGAACACGTCCACGCCGAGATGCGAGGCCAGGCCCCGGCTCACTCCGGCGATGAGCCGCCCTTCGGCCGCCCGCTCCAGCCGGGCGGGCGTGGCAGGCGCCGCGTCCACCGGTCCCGGTGGCGCCGCCGGCCGTTCCGCCGTCTCCTGCTTCACCGCCGCCCTTCCCAAGGTTCTCCCACGTCATCGATGGTCACACGCCCGGACATAATCCGCATCAGGGACCAGCCCTGGTCCCGCCTCAGGGTCGAAACCGGGCATTGATCCAAATGGGACCAGCGCCGGCGCCCTCACCGTCGGGTCTGGGCCGGTGTTGCGCGGTTCGCCTGACCGCAGGCCCGGCGAGCTGCTCGACCACCGTCTCGCACGAGTGCCCGCCGCACCTGGCCGGCGCTTGCCGCGATCTTGCGAATGGCCGTCCTGTCGGCCGCGCGGCTGTCCGGTGCCGGCCGACAGCCAGCGCGTCACGTATGCCGGTTCGTAGCATGCGGCCATGGCGAGCGACGGGCACGTGATCTGGGTCAAGCCGTTCGACCCGGCCAACCACGGGAGCGACACGGCCGGACGGCGTGGCGAGTGCGGTTGGCACGGCCAGACCGAAAAGCGCGGGACCTGCGCAGACAAGCCGTTCGCCAGTGTGAAGCTCCAGTACGCAGGCTATGCGCCCGTGCAGTCTGCTTGCATTCGGGCGCTGCGTGAGATCTCTCAGCGGTACGGGTTTCCGATCCCGCCCGAGTCTGCCTGACCGAGTCCAGCCCGCTCGACCGCCCGCCACAGTGAACTGTCGGTGGCGGCGCCGAAAGGGCGCACGAACCCTGAGCCCGCCCTGACCCTGGTTCCAATCTCGGGGGAGAGTCAGGGGCGTCCCCGATACCGTCCGTCGCCGGTGGCGCGCGACCATGGCTGGCATGGGCGAGGAACAGGGTCGGAAAGAGGACCTGCGCGGGCCTGGCGGCGACGCGAGCGAGAGCGGGCACGGCGTGGGCCAGGGCGTTCACGACGGCGTGGGCATTCACGACGGCACAGGCAACGGCGTTGAGGACGGCGTTGGACACGGCGGGCGGCCCAGCGAGGGCCGCGGTGAGACGCGCGACGGGGAGCAGGGCCTCGGGGAGCAGGGCCTCGGGAAGCAGAGCGTTGGGAAGCAGAGCGTTGGGAAGCAGGCCGCAGACGGTTACCGGCGGCTTGCGCGCGACGCCGAGCGGAAGGTGCTGGCCGGTGTGTGCACGGGGCTCGGCCGCTACACCGGCATCGACCCGGTCGTGTTCCGCGTCGGGTTCGCGATCCTCGTCCTCGCGCACGGGCAAGGGGTCTTCCTCTACATCGCGGCGGCGCTGCTGATGCCGGCGAGCCCGGACGAGTCGTCGATCGCCGAGCAGATGCTCAAGCGGTGGTTCGACGGGCAGGCCGTCCTCACGATCCTCGGCGCGCTGCTGTGCGTCGGCGTCACGTTCAGCCTGTTCGGCGGGGTCCTCACCGACGCGATCGCGTTCCTCGTGGTGTTCGGGCTGGTGCTGCTGGTCGCGCACTCACGGGGCGTAGACCTCGTGGCCGTGGCGCGCACCACCCCAGAACGGATCACGGGGTATCCGCCGGAGCCCTCCGCAGGGTGGACCCGGTCGGAGCCCGCCACCGTCGGCGGCGTCTCCCTCAGCAAGGACGGGCCTCTCGGCGGGCACGGGCCTTCCGGGCCCGGGGCGAGCGGCCTGCCCGACGGCATGATCGACCTCGCCGCGTACTCGGCCGCGTGGGCGGAGACGCCCGCGGCCACCGCGCCCTTCGGCACCGCACCCTTCGGCACCGCGCCCGCCTCCGCGACCAAGGCGCCCGCTCAGCACGGCTGCGGAGGCGGGACGTCGCCGGTGGCGGCGATCACGCTGCTCGCCGCCATGGCCGCCGGCGCGGCGATGATCCCTGTGGCCCGGTCCTACCCGGCGCCGGACTCCTGGCTGATCGTCATGGCGCCCGCGCTCGCCGTCATCGGGCTCGGCCTGGTCGTCGGCGGCTGGTTCCGCACCCGCGGCCTCGCGGCGGCCGGGACCGTGCTGACCCTCGCCATGCTGACCACCTCGGTCGCGGGCGACGTCCCGCGCAACGCCGAGTACGGGGAGGTCAACTGGCGTCCCACCGACACCTCGCAGATCGGCCGCCTGTACAAGGTGGGCATCGGGCAGGGCGACTTGGACCTCTCCGCCCTGCCGGTCGCGGCCGGCCAGCGGGTCACGATCGACGCCGAGGTCGGAGTCGGCGGGCTGGAGGTCACGGTGCCGCCCACCGCCCGCGTGCTGGTGGACGCGCGGATCGGGCTCGGCGACGTGCGGGTCGACCACCGGACGACGAGCGGGCCCGCCGCCAAGGTCGTGCAGACCCTGGAACCGGAGGGCGCGTCCACCGCGAACCCGCCGGTGATCGTCCTGCGGATCCGCGGGAAGCTCGGGGACGTGGACGTGCACCGTGTCTGAGCAGCGGCGAGCCGCCGGCGACGATCCCGGCGCCACCCATGCCGACGACATTCACTCCATCGACACAGAGCTCAGAGACACAGAGCTCGGGGCCTCCGGGTTCAGAGACACAGCGTTCAGAGACACAGCGTTCAGAGACACAGCGTTCAGGGATAGAGAATCCAGCGGGACGGGGGCGGGCGGGAAGATGACCGGTCAGAAGCGGTTCCGGTTCGATCCGGCAGGGCCCGTGACGGGGCTGTTCTTCCTCTCCCTGGCGGGGCTGTTCCTCGCGGACGGGCTGACGGACGGGGACGTCCTGCCGCTGACGGCCATGATCCCGGTCGTGCTGATCGGGCTCGGGCTCGTCGGAACGGTCCGGGTGCTGACCCGCTCGCGCCGCCGGCACCTGCGCTGACGTGGGACTGTGACCCGAGCCGCAGGGCCCGGGGCTTCCCCTCGCGCCGGGAACGCCGAGTAGTGTGATCCCGACGGCAGGTGACGAAGCGAGGGTCGATGGCGGGGAAGGCCGGCACACCGGAGGCGGGTTGCGCGGACATGCTGCCCGGCTCCCGGTCCGCGCTGGACCCGGGACGCGCCATCAAGCCGGGCCGGCACGGCCTCTCCCCCGAGACCGTCGCGGGGATCCAGCGTGAGCGGCTGATCGACGCGTTCGTCCACGTCGTCTCGGAGCGGGGCTACGCGCACACGACGATCAGCCGGGTCACCGAGGGCGCGGGCGTCACGAAGAAGACGTTCTACGCGCACTTCTCCGACCTCGACGCGTGCTTCCTCGCCGCCTACCAGCGCGGCATGGACATCCTGCTCCGCCGCATGACGGAGGCCTACGAGGCCGCCCCGACCTGGCCGGACGGGATCCACGCCGGGCTCCGCACGCTGCTCGCCGCCCTCGCCCGGGAGCCCCGGTTCGCGCGGGCGTCGCTGGTGGAGGTGAACGCGGCGGGCCCGCAGGTCAGGCAGGCGCGCATCGACAACCTCACCCGGTTCCGCGTCTTCTTCACCGACCCGTCCCTGCCGCCAGTCCCAATCCCGGTCGTGGACGCGATCGTGGGCGGCATCTACAGCGCGATCCACGTCCAGATGGAGACGGGCGAGGCGGAGGAACTGCCGTCGCTGCTGCCGTCCCTCACCTACTTCGCGCTGCTTCCCCTCGTCGGCCGCGAGGCCGCCTCCCCTTACCTGGCCGACGCCCCTGGCTGACCTGCCACGACCGGCTCGCGGTCCCGTCCCGGCGGCTGGGACCCCTTCGCGCCTCCACGGGTTGACCTTCTGACCGGATTCGGCCGGACGTCGCCGAGCATCTTGACGTGAAAAACCTACGGGTTTCTATTGGTGTGGATTTTCCGCGGGACGGCCCGGCCGTCCCGCGCCGACCCCCGGTTCACGCGCGGCGGGCCTAATCCCCCGGGGCCCGCCGCGCGTCTTCATCTTCTGGAGGACCCATGCGGCCGGCCGTGCCCGCGCGGAGGCTGCTCCCCAGCGCGCTGCTCACCGCCCTTCTCGCCGCCTCGCTGGCCGGCTGCAGCGACTCCGGAGAGCCCGCCTCCTCCCGCCCCTCGGCGTCCCCCACGGCGCGTCCGACGCCGCCGCTGCTGAACGGGGTGCGGCCCGGAGTGGAGAAGAAGTCGGCGCTGGACGGCACCTGGACGGCGGGCTCAGGCTCCCAGCGCGTGGCCCTCTTCTTGTTCCGGGGCGCCGCCGCCCTCAACTCGCCGGGTTTCTGCACCGGCACCGTCGACGCGACGGGCCGGATCAAGCTGAGCTGCGCGAACGGCTCGCACGACCGGATCGACGGACGGGCCGTCCTGCGCTCGGGGAAACTCGTCATCACCTGGGCGGGAGGCCCGAAGGACGTGCTGCAGCGGCGTGCAAGCTGACCGCGAACGCCGGCCCCGGATTCGTCAGCGCAGGCGACCCCTCATAGGGCTCCTCGCCGCCAGGGACACCGCCGGGGACACTGCCGGGAACACTGCCGGGAACACTGCCGGGGACACCGTGCGCGCCGCCGTGCACCCGGACCCGGTTGGCCCGCAGCGGGCGTTCGGTGACGCCGCGCGCGGTGATCACCACCTCCGCCAGCTCGCCCGCGATCAGGGTGCTGGCCTGGGCCCGGATCGTCCTGCCATGGCCGGGCGGCCAGGTGGTCAGCCAGATCTCGCCGTCCAGCGGGACGTGCACGGGTGCGTCGGGGTCGAACCGGACGAGCCGCCACCACTCGCCCGGACGTCCGGCGAGTGCGCGGACGCGGGCGGCGAGCTGTCCGACGGTCGCGGGACGGAGGGCGATCACGCGGGCGTGCGGATCGTCCTGGCCGCGCATGGTGAGATCGGGAACCACGGAAAGGTCCACGGGAAGAGTCCTTCGTGCAGGTGTGTCGGCCGGAGACGGATCGTCAGCGGGAACGGGGACCGTCGGCAGGAGCGCCGATCGCCCGGAACCGGGTCAGCGACAACACGAAGGACACAGCGCGCTGGCCACGCGGCCGAGGGCCACGGGGCTGTCTGTCTGCGCGCGCTTCGTCACGCACACAAGGAGACACTCGGTAACCGAACCTTGTCAAGCTGATCACGCACAGTCGGCCGGAATCGCCCGCCGAGTGCCTGTCCGTCCTTCCGCGAGCCCTCGCCCCTTCCGCGAACCCCCGTCCGCGCCGCGGGCTCAGCGGCTGAGGAACACGTACACGGCCCAGGTGAGTATCAGGGTCACGAGCAACGACCCCAGGCATCCCAGCCGGGAAGAGGAAAAGAAGAACATATGCGGCTCGTACCCCGGAAACGCCAAATATCCCCTGATCAGGAACCTCTGCCCCGCCCGGTCGAGCCATTCGCCCGTGCCCGCCGGCCCACTTCCCCGTCTCGAAAATGGAACGTTCCCAAGCGGCGCCCGGAAGGGCGGCCCGCCCTCCCCCGGCTTGGGGGAGGCCCGGCTTGGGGGTGGGCGGGTGGTCGGGTTGGGGTGGGGCCGGCGTCTTGGCTGGTGGGGGGTGGAAAGCTAGCTAATGCGTGTTTTTAGGCAAAAACCGGAGAAAGTGTGGATGTTCCTATTACGGTCGGCCAGGAGCCGCCCACAGAACGGAGGCTCCTGGCCGATCGGACAGTCCAACGCTGCGGAGAAGCAACGTGACCCCCCAGACCAGAACAGACACCGCGGAAGCGACCCACATGGACGAGGTAGACGTGAACCCCGACGTCCACCGGGCCACCGAACCCGACGAGGAGCAGATCCTCCGGGAGTTGTACGGCGAGCCCGACGCCGAAGGGATCTTCCGCGGGGAGGGCCTGGCCGGCGTGGACGGCGCAGACTCGGCAGGCACAGGCTCGGCAGGCACAGGCTCGGCAGGCACAGGCTCGGCAGGCACAGGCTCGGCAGGCACAGGCTCGGCAGGCACAGACCCGGCAGGCCCAGGCACAGGCGGCACAGGCCAGGACGGCGCGGACCTGGGCGGTACGGCATGAGCGCCGCCGGGATGATCGCCGCGGCCCGCAAGTCGCTCGGGATGTCGGGCCGCCCGAACACGATCACGCGGGAGTACGCGGCCAGGCACGGGAACGAGTTCCTCCGGGCGTCCTGGTGCGACATGGCCATCACCTACTGGGCGCGCCACAGCGGGAACGCGAGCGCCGTCCTGCCGGGCGGGGACCGCGCCTACACCGTGTGGCACGCGCAGGACTTCCAGAAGGCCGGACGCTGGCACAGCGGGACGACCGCGAGCGTCAACCAGGCGAAGCCCGGCGACATCGTGTTCTTCGACTGGGGCGCCACCAACAGCATCGGCGCGATCGACCACGTCGGCGTCGTCGAGAAGGTCCTCGGCGGCGGGCGCCTGCAGACGATCGAGGGCAATACGAGCGACTCGGTGAGGCGCCGCGTCAGGGACTCCGGCGTCATCGCCGGTTACGGACGGCCCGCCTACGGCGGGGGCAACTGGACGGAGGACATGGTGAAGAAGCTGCCGCAGCTGAGCAAGGGCGACCACGGGGAGCACGTGGAGAGCCTGCAGGGGCTGCTGCTCGCGCGCAGCCACCCCGAGGTGAGCATGACCGGGAAGTTCGACGACACCACCGAGTCGGCCGTCAGGGCCGTGCAGCGGTGGGGCGGCGTCTCCGACGACGGGATCGTCGGGCCGAAGACCTGGCCGGTTCTGCTCCGCGTGCACTAGCGGCCATCAGTCCCCCAGACGTCGGTAAATAAGAGACGTCGAGGACTAGTACGGCATTCAACCCCGGATTAGGTTCGTAGGGTCGCCTTCCACGGAGGTGGCCCCGATGACGTGGCCGGATCAGCGTGCCCCGCCCAGGGACGTCTCTCACTGTCCACCCCGAGACGTCCCTGGGAGAAACCGCATGCCACGTATCCGTGTCGAGGTCGACGGAGCGACGTACGAAGACGACGTCGAGCCGCGCCTCCTTCTCGTCCAATATCTGCGCGAACGGCTGGGGAAGGTCGGGACCCCGGTCGGGTGCGACACCAGCAACTGCGGAGCCTGCACCGTCCTGATGGACGGGATGAGCGTGAAGAGCTGCTCCGTGCTCGCCGTCCAGGCGGACGGCCACGACGTGACGACCGTCGAGGGGCTCGGCGTCGACGGCACCACGCACCCGATGCAGCAGGCCTTCCACGAGGAACACGCGCTCCAGTGCGGCTACTGCACGCCGGGCATGATCATGGCGTCGCTCGACCTGCTGCGGGAGAACCCCGACCCGTCCGAGGACGAGGTCCGGGAGGGGCTGGAAGGGAACCTGTGCAGGTGCACGGGTTACCAGAACATCGTCAAGGCCGTGCGGCGAGCGGCGAGCGAGATGCGCGAGCCCGGCCGGCAGGAGGTGACGCCGTGACCGTGCAGGAGGTCGGCACCCCGCGCAAGCGGTCGGAGGACGCCCGGCTCATCACCGGCCGGACGAAGTGGACCGACAACATGACGCCCGCGGGCACGCTGTACGTGGCGTTCCTGCGCAGCCCGTTCGCGCACGCCCGGATCACCGGCGTCGACACCGCGCCCGCGAAGAAGCGTCCCGGGGTCGTCGCGGCGTTCAGCGGGCGGGACTTCGCCGCGGAGCAGGGTTCGCTGCCGTGCGCGTGGGTCGTGACCGAGGACATGAAGCATCCGGACCATCCGCCCATGGCGGTGGACGAGGTCCGCTACGTCGGAGAGCCCGTCGCTTGCGTCGTGGCCCGGGACAAGGCCGCTGCGGTCGACGCCCTGGAGGAGATCGACGTCGACTACGAGCCGCTGCCCGCCGTGGTGGACATGGAAGCGGCCATAGCCGACGGCGCCGATCTGGTGCACGAGGACCTGGGGACGAACAAGTCCTACACGTGGGTGTTCGAGAACGGGGATCTCGACGCCGCGATGAGGGACGCCCCGGTCGTGCTGGAGCGCCGCTACGTCCAACAGAGGCTCATCCCGACGGCGATGGAGCCGCGGTCGGTTCTGTGCGTCCCCGAGGGCGACGAGTTCACGCTGTACTCGGCCACGCAGATCCCGCACATCCTGCGGCTGATGCTGGCCACGGTCACCGGGATCCCCGAGCACCGGATCCGGGTCGTCGCCCCCGACGTCGGCGGCGGCTTCGGCTCCAAGCTGCAGGTGTACGGGGAGGAGGTCCTCGCGCTGCTGCTGGCCCGCAGGCTCGGCCGTCCGGTCAAGTGGACGGAGACCCGCAGCGAGGGCAACATGACCGTCCACCACGGCCGCGACCAGATCCAGCGGCTCACGCTCGCCGCCGAACGCGACGGCCGGATCCGCGGCCTGAAGGTCGAACTGCTGGCCGACATGGGCGCGTACCTGATGCTGGTCACGCCCGGCATCCCGCTGCTGGGCGCGTTCATGTTCAACGGCATCTACAAGATGGACGCGCTGTCGTTCACCTGCACGGGGGTCTTCACGACCAAGACGCCCACGGACGCCTACCGGGGCGCGGGCCGCCCGGAGGCCACCTACGCCATCGAGCGGATGATGGACGAGCTGGCCGACGAACTGGGCGTCGACCCCATCGAGGTGAGGCGACGCAACTGGATCGAGCACGAGGAGTTCCCGTACGAGACGATCGCGGGCCTCACCTACGACACGGGGAACTACGAGGCGGCGACTGAGAAGGCGCTGGAGCTGTTCGAGTACGACAAGCTCCGCGCGGAGCAGGCGGACAGGCGGGAACGGCGCGATCCGGTGCAGTTGGGCATCGGGGTGTCCACGTTCACGGAGATGTGCGGTCTCGCGCCATCCCGGGTTCTCGGTTCGCTGTCGTACGGGGCCGGCGGGTGGGAGCACGCGTCGGTGCGCGTACTGCCGTCCGGCAAGGTCGAGGTGGTCACCGGCTCGTCTCCGCACGGGCAGGGCCACGCGACGGCCTGGGCGCAGATCGCCGCCGACCGGCTCGGCGTGCCGTTCGAGGACGTGAAGGTCCTGCACGGCGACACCGCGGTCTCTCCCAAAGGGATGGACACGTACGGCTCCCGTTCCCTGGCCGTCGGGGGCGTCGCGTTGTTCTCCGCTTGCGAGAAGGTGGTGGAGAAGGCCCGCAAGGTGGCGGCGCACCTGCTGGAGGCGTCCGAACAGGACCTGGAGTTCAGCGGCGGACGGTTCAGCGTCCGGGGCGTCCAGGAGGAGGGCAAGACGATCCAGGAGGTCGCGCTGGCCGCGTTCGCCGCGCACGACCTGCCGGAGGGTCTGGAACCGTCCCTGGACTCCGACGCCACGTTCGACCCGGAGAACTTCTCCTACCCGCACGGCACGCACCTGTGCGCAGCCGAGGTCGACACCGAGACCGGGATGGTGAAGCTCCGCAAGTACGTGGCCGTGGACGACGTCGGCAAGGTCGTCAACCCGCTCATCGTCGAGGGGCAGGTCCACGGCGGGCTCGCGCAGGGCATCGCCCAGGCCCTCTACGAGGAGGCCGTCTACGACGCGGACGGGAACCTGACGACGACCACGATGGCCGACTACCTCGTCCCGTCGGCCGCGGACCTCCCGTCGTTCACGACCGACCGCACCGAGACGCCCGCGACGTCCAACCCGATGGGCGTGAAGGGCGTCGGCGAGGCCGGCACGATCGCCTCCACGCCGGCGGTCGTCAACGCGATCGTGGACGCGCTGCGCCCGTACGGCGTGCACGACGTGCCGATGCCGTGCACGCCCGAACGCGTGTGGCGCGCGATGCGCGCGGAGGAGAAACCCGCCGCCGCGGAACCGGGCGCGGGCGGCGGACTCGGCTCGGCCGGAGGTGACCAGTGATCCCCGCGACGTTCGACTACGTCCGTCCCGCCTCGTTGGACGACGCCGTCCAGGCGCTGGCCGACGCGGGCGAGGACGCCAAGGTGCTGGCGGGCGGGCAGAGCCTGATGCCGCTGCTGCGGCTCCGGCTCGCCTACCCCGACGCGCTGATCGACCTGGACCGGATCGACGCGCTGCGGGAGATCCGCGACGAGGGCGACTCGGTGTTCATCGGCGCCATGGCGACGCACCACCAGGTGCTGCGCGATCCGCTGGTGCGCGAGCACGTCCCGCTGATCGTGGAGGCGACGGAGACCGTCGCCGACCCGGCGGTCCGGCACCGCGGCACCTTCGGCGGGTCGCTCGCCCACGCGGACCCGGCGGGCGACCTGCCCGCGGTCGCGCTCGCCTTGGACGCGGTGCTCCTCGTCCGGTCCGCGCGCGGTGAGAGGGAGATCCCCGCGTCGGAGTTCTTCGTCGACTGGATGACGTCGGCGATGGAGCCGGACGAACTGCTCGTAGGCGTGCGCGTGCCGAAGCTGGGCGCGGGCTGGGGCGTGCACTACGAGAAGTTCCACCGGACGGCGCAGGCATGGGCGATCGTCGGCATCGCGTGCGCCGTCCGCCGCAACGGCGACGGCGTCGAGGAGGCGCGGATCGCACTGACCAACATGGGACCGACCCCGGTCAGGGCGAGCGCGGTGGAGACCGCCGTCAGAGGCGGGGCGGTGTCGGAGGACACGTTCCGGACCGCCGCCGCGCAGGCGGCGGCCGGCACGGAGCCGCCCACCGACCTGCACGGGTCGTCGGAGTACCGGGCGCATCTGGCCACGGTGCTGACGGCGCGCGCGCTGGCGGCCGCCGCGGGCTGACCCGCCCGCGCGGCATGGACATGCGGCCGGGCACCGTCGCCCCGTTGCCCGGCCGCATGTCCACCTCCCGCCTGTGGGCCGTACCGCATGTGGGCCGTACCGCATGTGGGCCGTACCGCATGTGGGCCGTCCCGCATGTTCGCCGGGCTGCGGGGTACCGAGTTGCCTGGAGCGTGGGGGGTATGACCCCACTGGCGACGCGACGGGCGGCCACCGTAAGGTCACGGGCAAGGTCTCCGGACGATAAGGACACTGATCATGGAGCTGGACCACGATTTCACCGTCCCCGTGCCGGTGGATCAGGCCTGGTCGGTGCTGCTCGACGTGGAGCGCGTCGCGGCCTGCATGCCGGGCGCGACGCTCGACTCTGTCGAGGGCGAGGAGTACTCGGGCCGGATGAAGGTGAAGGTCGGCGCGATGACCATCACCTACCGCGGCACCGCGCGGATCGTCTCCGCGGACGAGTCGTCCCGCGTCGTCACGATGGAGGCGTCCGCCAAGGAGGCCCGCGGGTCCGGGACGGCGGCGGCGACCGTGCAGGCGAGGCTGCGCGAGGAAAACGGCATCACCCGCGTGTCCGTCCACACCAAGCTGAACGTGACGGGCCGGCCGGCGCAGTTCGGCCGCAACATCCTGTCCGAGGTCGGCTCCAAGATCATTTCCCGGTTCGCGACGCAGCTGGCCGCCGAGCTGGAGGCGCCCGCCCCTGCCGCCCCCGTTGAGAAGCCCGCCGAGACTCCGCCTGAGAAGCCCGCCGAGGCCTCCGCCGAGACGCCCGCCGTCGCCGCCGTTGCGCCTGCGGAGACGTCCGGCGAGGTATCGGAGAGCCCGGGCGCTGCCTCAGAGAGCGCTGCGGAGGCCGCCAAGCCGGAGCTGGAGGCCGAGACCGGCGTGGCCTCTGCGACGCCGGAGGAGACCGCCGAAAAGCCCGGCCCGGTCAAGGCCGAGCCCTCGCAACGACCCTCGCTGCACGTGGCCGGCGGGCGCGGGGAGCCCCAGCGCGCGGGCGCCAGGGACGACGGCGACGACGCGATCGACCTGCTGGAGTTCGTCGGCCCGTCGATCGCCAAGCGTGCCGTTCCCGCCGTCGGTGGCCTGGTGGTGCTCATCCTGTTCATCCGCTTCCTCCTGCGCCGCCGCAAGAAGCGCTGACCTCGCGGGGCCCCGACCGGGGTTCACGTCCGGGGTTCACGTCCGGGGTTCACGTCCGGGGTTCACGTCCGGGGCGGGGTCAAGGCGGCGTCAACGATCCGTGCGCGGGCGGCGGCGTCGATGGAACGGGCCTGCGCCGGTGCGGTCGGCTTGTTCCGTGGACACCACCGAGCTCCAGCGGATCGCGCGGATCGAGAACGACAACTGGTGGTACCGCGAGCGCCGGGCGATCCTGTCGGCGGAACTGCTGCGGTTCAGCGTGCCCGGTACGGCCGTCGACATCGGCGCCGCGTCCGGTGCGTGCTGCCGCGTGCTGGCCGACCACGGCTGGAGCGCCACCGCGGTCGACCTGAGCCCGGCCGCCGTCGCGCTGGCCCGCGCCCACGGCGTCGAGGCCTACGAGGGAGACGCGCGCTACCTGCCGCTTCCGGCATCCGAATACGACCTGGCCCTGGTGCTGGACGTGCTGGAGCATGTGGAGGACGACGCGCGTGCGGCCGCGGAGGTCGCGCGGGTGCTGCGGCCGGGCGGGACGGCGCTGGTGTCCGTGTCGTGCGACATGGCTCTCTGGTCGGCGCACGACGTGGCCCTCGGACGCGTCCGCCGCTACAGCCGCCGCGCCCTGGTCGATCTGCTGGAGGGCGCCGGGCTGGTGCTGGAGCGCGTGTGGAGCAGGGGCGTCCTGCACAGGCCGCTCCTGCGGCTGCTCAGGAATCGGACGGCGCGGCGCGAGGATCTGGCGCCGCTGCACCCGTTCGCCAACGAGGCGCTGCGCTTGTCCGCCGCGCTGGAACGGCGGCTGCCGACCGCCTCGTGGCCGGGCGTGCGACTGTTCGCACGGGCCCGCCGCCCTGGCTGAGCGGCGGGCTCCGGCTACGTGCTCACCGAAGAGCTGGGACGGGGTTCAGGCTTTGCCGAAGATGCGGTCCACCACTCGGGACGCCGCCTGGCCGTCGTCGTGTGGGCAGTACTTCACGAAGAAGCGGTCGTAGGCGTCCGCGTAGCGCTGCTCGCCGGCGGGCGCCGCCCTGACGGCCTCGGCGACGTCCGCGGTCGTCCGCACGACCGGGCCGGGCGCTTCGGCCTCCAGGTCGAAGTAGAAGCCGCGCAGGTGGTCGCGGTACCAGTCCAGGTCGTAGGTGTAGAGGACGATGGGTCGCCCCAGGATCGCGTAGTCGAACATGGCGGACGAGTAGTCCGTGACGAGCACGTCGGCCGCCATGTACAGCTCGGCGATGTCGGGGTATCGGGACACGTCGATGATGAAGGGACCCGAGTCGCTCCCGGCGAGCCGGTCCGCGGCGATGCGGTTGGTGAGCCTGAGGTCCCGGTCGGTGATGAGGTGGTGCGTCCTGAGGAGGAGGACGTGGTCGTCGCCGAGGGCCTGCCGCATGGTGTCCAGGTCCAGTTCCATGGAGAAGCCGTGCCTGCCCCCACCGTGGTACCGGTCGTCCCGCCATGTCGGCGCGTAGAGGACGACCTTCTTGCCCTGGGGGATCCCCAGGCGCTTCCGGACGTGGGCCCCGATGCGCTCCCACTCGGGCGTGCTGAGGATGTCGTTGCGCGGGAACCCGGCCTCCAGGACCTCGCCCTCGTACCGGAAGGCCCGCCGCATGACCTGTGTGGCGTAGGGGCTGGGGGACAGCAGGAGATCCCATCGCGGCACCTCCCGTTCCATCCAGTCCAGCGGTTCGATGCGCTGGTACGGCATGTCCCTCAGGTCGTAGGCGATGCGCTTCAGCGGGGTGCCGTGCCAGGTCTGGAGGTAGGTCTGCCCCTCCCGCTTGAGGAACCAGGCCGGCATCGCCTGGTTGGTGACGATGTACCGAGCGCGCGCGAGGACGCGGAAGTGCTCGCGGCTGCCGGCCAGGACCGTCTCCGCCTTGCCGCCCACCGCGAACTGGTCGTCCCGGGAGATCCACACGCATTCCAGATCGGTGTCGCGGCGGACGAGCTCCTCATAGACGGCCCTGGGGCTGCAGCTGTACTGGTTGCCGTCGTAGCTGCTGAAGACCGCGATATCGGCCAGGGGGCTCCGCAGGTAGACGGGATAGTCCCTCTGGAAGAGAAGGACCTGTGCGTGGCCGCCGCGCTCGTCGTCCTCCAAGGCCGGACGGCTGAACAGCATCAACGCGTCGATCTGGTGGACGCCGACCTCGAATTCGTGCGTTCCGACGCGATGCCGGTCGGGCAGGTCGGGGATGGCCTCACGTTCGACGACGAGAGCCACCTCTCCGGAACTCGTGCGCGCCAGCATGTCCCAGGTGCCGCTGCTCAGGGGGAGGTCCGTCCCGAACACCGGCATCGCTGCGGGCGTGAAGGTCGCGGTGAACCGGGCGCCCTTCCCGGTTGTGTCGCTGGCTCCCGCGTCGCCGTCCCACGTGACAGGGACGCGGTGTTCGTCGCCGGAAAGGCGCCGCCGCAGGACGAAGTGGTCGGGGCGGTCTTCGGGGTCGGCGAAGTCGCCGGTCAGCGTGAGCAGGCCGCCGGCGTCCCACTCGGCGTCCGTGACGACCGGGCGGATGCTGCGCTCGACCCCGCGCAGGTTCCCGAACGCGGTGCGGCTGACGGCGAACTCCCGGCCGCGCCCCTCCCCTTCCGGGAAGGCGAACCGAGCGGGCCTGACGTTGCTCGCCACGGTGAGGCGGAGCGGGCCGCCGTCGCCCGTCAACCGGATGTCCCAGTCGATGGCGTCGCGCAGGTGCGGGCCGTGCGGCTCGCCGCCCGGGACGGACGCGAGGTACTCCAGCGGCAGCCTCGCGGTGAAGTCGAACCCGGTGCCCTCCGCCATCCGCAGGACGGCCGCCTGCCGCAGCGTCACCTCGCCGCGGACCTCGGCTCCCCCGTGCCTGCGGACCGCGACCATCGCGGCTCCGGCGCCGAGCGCGCGCCGCGTCCAGCCGGACAGCACCAGCACGTCGCCTTCGCGGCGCAGTCCGGTGAGGACGGCCTTGGCCCGCTTGACGTGGACGACGAACACGTCGTCGTCGCCCGCCGCCGGCTGGACGGCCACGTGCTCGTCCACCTGCCGCGCCGCCGTCCACCGCACGGCCGGGGCCGTCGCGGTCAACCGCTGGACCGCCCTGCGCCCGGCCGTCGTCACCTCCGCGAACAGCTCGTAGGTGGCCGTCCGCCATTCGTCGCCGTCCAGCAGGTATTCGGGCTCCACCCGGACCGTGAACCCCGACCAGTCCAGGGAGACGTTCGCCCGGCCGGCGCGTGCCGTGACCTCCGGGACGTACCTGCGCTCCACCGGCAGCCGGATCTCCTTGCCGGTCCGCACGTCGCGCATCCAGACGCGGATCCGGGAATCGGTCACCGACGCGACCCCGAACCGGTCGAAGTGGGCGTGCCCCTCCACGATGAGGGTGTCGACGTCCCACTCCACACGGTCGACGTCCGCCCACAGCACCAGTTCGTCGGTGACGTCGTACACGTCCTCCGGGATGCCCGTGTCCGGGTCGTCGAAGAAGGGGTAGCGGGCGTACCAGCGCTGCCGAAGGCGGCCGCGGGACACGAGCGGGACGTCCCGCAGCCCCCTCTCCTCGAAGCGCAGCACCTCCAGCAGTTCGGGCAGCATGCACGCGCCGAGCAGGTACGTCTCCAGCCTTCTGATCGCCTCAAGGCCGACGGTGGCCCGGCGCCCGGCCTCCGCGACGATCTCCGCGCCCAGCTCGGCCAGGCGTTCGCGCTCCTCCCACGTGGCGGCGGGCAGGGCGAGCATGAGCTCGCGCACGTCCAGGTCGAGCGCGTACATGTCGTGGACGGCCAGCAGGTCCGGCGCGTGCGTGCGGACGAGTTCCCGCGTCTTCGCGAGGTTCGCCATGCGCTGGGTGATGTCGGCCGGGTCGGGGCGCGTGCGCATGGCCGTCCCTGGACGGTCGCGCCAGAAGTAGACGGTCGCGTCCAACACGTCCACGACGGATGCCAGCAGGTGGGTCTGCACCGCGATGAGCATGTCCCGGCCGGACCCGAACTCGAAGCCGTGCGCGTCCCAGAACGAGCGCCGGTAGACCTTGTTCCACACCGTCCTGTCTTGCAGGAGGGCAGGGTGGCGGGTCACGTGCGTCGACTTCATGGTCTCCGCGTAGGAGTCCCTGTGGAGCGGTGACTGCCGCACCTGGTCCTCGTCCAGGCACATGACGTTGCCGCCGGCGAGATCCGAGCCGGTGGTGTCCAGCGTCCTGACGAGCAGTTCGTAGGCGTAGGGCGGCACCGCGTCCTCACCGTCGGCGAAGGCGAGGTAGCGGCCCTTCGCCTGCTCGATGCCGGCGTCCATGGCCGCCGTGCCGGGACCGGGCTTCAGGACCGCGAAACGGTCGTCGCGTCCTGCGAACTCCTTGGCGAGCGCCGCGTCCTTGCCCGTTCCGCCGTCGCCCGCCCTTTCCTCCCCCATGGGCTCGTCCACCATGAGCACCTGGATGTCGCGCAGCGTCTGCCCCGCGATCGACTCCAGGCACTCCGCCAGGCGGCCGCCGGTGTTGCGGATGGGGACGACGATGCTGATCTGCGGGGACACGAGCGGCTCCGTACTGGGCTTTCGGGGATCCGGTGGCTTTTGGGGATTCGGTGGGCTTCGGGGATTCGCGACGAGGCGGCCGGCAGGTCCGGCGGGCTCAGCGAAGGACCCGGTCGAGCACGCGGGCGGCGGCATGGCCGTCGTCGTGCGGGCAGTACCGGGCGGCGAAGGCGGCGCGCGCGTCCCGGAACCCCGTCTCCAGCGCGGCCGGCTCGCTGAGCGCCTCGACGACCTCCTGCGTGGTGGCGAGCAGCGGCCCCGGGGCCTCGGCGTCGAAGTCGAAGTAGAAGCCGCGCACGTGGTCGCGGTAGCGCTCCAGGTCGTAGGTGAAGAACACCATCGGGCGGCCGGTCACGGCGAAGTCGAACATGGACGACGAGTAGTCGGTGACGAGCACGTCGCTGATGAGGAACAGCTCCGAGATGTCGGGGTAGACCGACACGTCCATGACGCAGTCGCCCGGCCGCAGCCTTGGGCGGTCGGTGACGAGGTAGTGCGTCCGCAGGAGCAGGACGTGGTCGCGGCCCAGCGCGGCGCGGAACCTGTCGATCTCGAATTCGAGGCGGAACGCGCGCTTGCCGATCGCGTGGTGGAAGTCGTCCCGCCACGTCGGCGCGTACAGGACGACCCGCTTGCCCTCCGGGATGCCGAGCCGCCGCCGCACCGCCGCCGCGATCTCGTCGCGGTGCGGGCTGCTCAGCACGTCGTTGCGGGGGTAGCCGCTTTCGAGGACCTCGCCGGAGTAGCCGAACGCGCGCCGGAACAGCGGCACGGAGAACGCGTTCTGGGCGAGCAGGAGGTCCCACTGAGGGACGTCGTACTCCATCCAGTCCACGCCCTCGGTGCGCTTGTAGGGCATCCGCTTGACGTCGTATCCGAGCTTCTTCAGCGGCGTCCCGTGCCAGCACTGCACGTAGGTCTGGTCCTCGCGCTTGGTGAACCACTCCTGCTGCGACCAGTTGCCGAAGATGTAGCGCGCGCGGGCGAGCGCCTCGTAATGCTCCCGCGTCCCGGTGAGGACGGTCCGGGCGCCCGCCGGCTTACCGAACTGCCCGTTCTCGGTGACCCACACGCATTCCAGGTCGGTGTCGCGCCGCCGGAGCTCGTCGTAGATGCCGCGCGGATTGCACGAGTACTGGCGTCCCCGGTACGCGTCGAACACGGCCAGTTCACGGACGGGCAGGTTCAGGTGGCGCCGGTAGTGCCCGGACCGTATGCGGCTCTGCGCGTAGGCCCCGCGCTCGTCGTCGTCCAGGGCCGTCTCCACGCGCAACTGCAACTGGTCGCTCTTCTGGGCCCGGACCGTGATCCGGTGCAGCCCCGCCTCGAACGGCTCGGGCAGGTCGCGGAGGGTGTGGCGCCGGACGACCACCGGCTGCTCCTGCCCCCCGACGGTGGCGACGACGTCCCAGCGGCCGGAGACCAGCGGACGGGACAGCCCGAACACCGGCATGCGCGCGGGCGAGAACACCGCGGTGAACCGGTCGTCCTCCCAGTGCAGCCCGACGACGTGCTCCTCGCTCGACCGACGCCGCCTGAGGGTCAGCGAGTCCGGGCGCCCGATCCGGTCCGAGCAGGTGCCCGCCAGGTGGAGCGCGCCGTCCGGCGACCACGACACCTCCTCGACGGCGAGCACGCGGCCGCGCACGACGATCCGCAGGGCGCTGCGCCGGGTCCTGGCGATCTCCAGTTCGCCGCCGGGAACGGGGAACGCCGCGCCCGCCGGATCCTCGTCCAGGTAGGGGCGTATCCCGTCCGAGAGGGTGACCTCCCAGTCGCCCGGGCGCCGGACCAGCCCGGCGACCGGCAGCCGCGCCCGGAACCCTTCGGAGCCGACCGGCTCGACCGCCCCGAGCACCTTGCCCCGCCCCGCCCTCGGTGCGGCGGTGACGCGCGGCTCGTCCCCGAGCGGAACGCGGCTCCAGCCGTCCAGCCACAGCTCGCCGCCCTCCAGATGGCAGCCGACGACCGCCGCCGGCGTGCGGCGCACCTGGATCATGAACCGGTGCCGGCCGGCGACGCCCTGGACGAGCACGCCCGGCGCGCACTCCCGCTCCCGCGGCCACTGCCGCCCGGTGAGGCGCGGGCCGGTGAACGTCGACCGGCGCCGCAGCCCCCGGTTGACGATCTCGACGCACGGCACCCAGTCGACGTCCCGCCAGCGGCCGAACGTCCGCAGCGAGGACGGGTCGACCTCCGCGACGAACCCGGACCAGTCGTAGGTCACGTTCGACTGCCGCGACCCGGCGGTCACGTCCGGCCTGCGGACCCTCCTGACCGGGACGCGCACGAGGCCCCGCTTGTTGGACGCCAGCAGCCAGAGCCGGATGCGGGACCCGTCCTCGCTGGAGGAGTCCAGATGGCGGATGTAGGCGTGGCCCTCCAGGCGGAGCCGGCCGTCCGCCCAGGTGGCCCGGTCGATCACCGCGACCGGCCTGAGCTCGTCGGTCACGTCGTACACGTGGGCCGGGACGCCCCGCTCCTCGTCCTCGAAGAACGGGAACTGCGCGTACCAGCGGTGGCGCAGGCCGCGCCGCACCCGCGGCGCGTCCGCCGCCTTGCGCAACTGGACGTAGCGCAGCACCTCCAGCAGTTCCGGCATCATCCGCCGGCACAGCAGGTGCATCTGGAGGCGGGTCATCGCGGGCTGCCGCTTCAGGACGCGCGGGCTCACCTGCCTGGCCAGGGCCGCCCCGATGGCGAGGAGCTCCCCGCGGTGCTCGTCCTGCGTCCTGGGGAGGGCCTCGAAAAGGACGCGGAGTTCGATGGGGATGAGGACGTGCTCGTCGTAGGCGTTCAGGAGGTGCGGCGCGTAGTCGGCCAGACCGTCCCGCACGGCCCGCGCGGAGCGCATGCGCTGGCTGAAGTTGTCCCAGTCGTAGCGGTCCTCTGTGATGGACCCGGGGCGCCTGCGCCAGAAGTAGACGGTCTCACTCAGGACGTCCACGGAGCGGGCCAGCGCGTGCGCGCGCGCCGTGACCGGGGGGTCCTCGTAGTAGCCCGGAGGGAACTCCAGACCCGTCCGGGTCCAGAACGAGCGGCGGTACACCTTGTTCCACGGCGTCCGGTCGCGCATCAGCATCGGCATGGACGACACATGCGTCTTCGACCGGGGCTCCGTGAACAGGCCGTCGTGCAGGAACGACTGCCAGGTCCGGTCGTCGTCCATCCGCTGGACGTTCCCGCACGCCATGTCGGACCCGGTCCGTTCGAGGGACGCGACCAGCCGCGCGTAGGCCTCGCGCTCCACGACGTCGTCGGCGTCGGCGAACGCCAGGTACTCGCCCCTCGCCTGCCGCACCCCGGCGTTGCGGGCCGGCCCCGGCCCCTCGTTCTCCCGCGTGAACAGCCGGAACCGGGGGTCGCGGCCGCACATGTCCTTGGCGATCACGGCGCCGTTGTCGGTGGACCCGTCGTCCACCATGATCACTTCGAGGTCGCCCAGCGTCTGGCCGGCCAGCGACTCCAGGCACTCCCGGAAGTACTCCTCGGTGTTGTGGAAAGGCACGACGACGCTGAGCTTCGGGGACATGGGGCCTCCTCCTCGCCCCACGAGCATGGTGACGTCACGCCGCCGCACGAACGCGCATCGCTATTGCGAGGACGTCCCCTGACGCAGACTTGACCCCGCCTGGCCGCCACTTGACCCGCGCCTTAATCCCCGGATCAGCCGCCCACCGCCCCCGAGACCCCGAGTTCCAGGCGTGCAGATACCGGAAGGGACAGATCAGACGGACCAGATCAGGCGGGACGGATGCCGGGGGCGACGCCCGAGTCGGCGACGGCGGTGCGGATGCTCGCGGCGAGCGCCTCGAACTCGTCCGCGCGCGGCGACGTCGACCGGAAGCCGAGGCCGACGCGGCGGAAGGGCGCCGGTGCCGCGAACCGGTGCACGCCGAGGTTCGGCGCCCGGCGGGTCTCCACGTGCAGCGCCGTCTCGGGGACGAGCGTCACCCCGAGCCCGCCCGACACGAGCTGGACCAGCGTCGCCAGGCTCGTCGCGTACGTGGCCGCCGCGGCGCGCGCGCCCACCTCCCTGCAGACGTCGAGCGCCTGGTCGCGCAGGCAGTGGCCCTCGTTCAGGAGGATGACGTCGAGGTCGTTCAGCGCCTCCCGCTCCACCCCGGTGGCGTCCAGGTCGAATCCCGCGGGCGCGACGAGCACGAAGTCCTCGTCGTACAGCGGCAGCTCCGTCACGCCCGCCGCCGGCACGGGGAGCGCCAGCAGCACCACGTCCAGGCGTCCGGCGAGCAGTTCCGCGACGATGTGACTCGTCTGCTCCTCGTGCACGGACAGTTCCAGGTCGGGGAACTCCTTGGCGAGCCGCGGCAGGACGACGGGCAGCAGGTACGGCGCGACGGTCGGGATGACCCCCACCCGGAGCGGCCCCACGAGCGGCCCCCGGACGGCCTTGACCTCCTCGACCAGCCGGTCGAGTTCCGCCAGGACGGTCTCGGCGCGCCGCGCGACCCGCTCCCCCGCGGGCGTCAGCAGGACCTTGCGCGTCGTCCGCTCGACGAGGCGCGTTTCGAGGCTCTCCTCAAGCGCCGCCACGGCTCCGGACAGGGCGGGCTGGCTCATGCGGAGCGCGGCGGCGGCGTCGCGGAAATGCAGGTACTCCGCCAATGCCAGGAAGGCCCGCAACTGGGCCACCGTCGGTCTGCTGATCGCCATCCTGACCGAGAGATTACCCAACCGCGGTCACGCACCGTGACATGCCCCAGGTCGAGGCGGGGTGGGATTCGCCACAGCGTTCACACGCCACAGCGTCCAGACGGCACTGCCAGGGGGTGGGGCGGCGCTCAGTGGATGGGGAGGCGGTCCGGGTGCGGGATCGGGGCGCCGGGATCGGCGACTCGCGAGGTGAAGGTGCCGTGGAAGCCGAAGGGGAGGTGGTGCGGGAGGTGGAGGTTCGCGACGGGAGCTAGGTCCCGGGCGTCCAGGATGGTGAGTCGCGAACGGTGCTCTGCGGCGAGATACACCACGGTTAGGAGCCACCCGTCGTCCTCGGCGGAATCCGGCGCGCGGGGCACGAAGATGGGCTCGCCCACATAGGTGCCCGGGCCGGCATCGTGCGCCTGCGTATGCCCGGTGTCGCTGTCGACCTTCAGGATGGTGTCGTACTCGCCGCTCGGGCCCGTCCGTCCCGTCATGTAGGTGAAGCGGTGGCGGCGCGTGGAGCGGCGCCAGTCGTACTGGGGGAACTCGCCGGGCGTGTCCGACAGCTGCGTCTCGATCACGCGGCCCGCCGGGGTGATCCGGTAGCGCATGAGCCTGCTGGACGGCAGGTCGGTGAAGCGCGTGCGGAACTCGGACAGGTCCCGCCTGATCGCCTCGAAGTCGTCGAAGAGCACCAGGTCGACGACGGTGTCGGTGCCGTCCTCGAAGGCGTTCGCCACGTGGACGTGCACGAGCGACTCGTGCTCCACGATCCGCGCGGGGCCGCCGTTGCGCGGCACCAGCACGAAGCGCGTCCCCTTCTCGGGACGGTGCCGGATCGCGTCGAACACCGACGCGCCGCCGCCGAACATGGTGCGCAGGTCGACCATGTACGGGTCCAGGACGAACACCATGTGCTCGGTCGTCAGCGCCACGTCGTGGTTCCACGGCATTTTCAGCATCCGGACTCTGGCCAGCCGCCGCAGCCTGCCGTGCCGGTCGACCTTCCAGCAGTTGAGGGACGGCAGCGGGGTGAAGTCCTGCCCGAAGTTGAACATCTCGCCCGTCACCGGATCCCACTTCGGATGAGCGGAGAACGCCTTGAGCGCGCCGCGCAGACGCCCGTCGAAGTCGTACGCGCCGAGCGTCTCCAGGGTGTCGGGGTCGAGGCGGTGCGGCGGACCGCCCTCCCACAGGGCCAGCAGCCGGTCGGCGTGCAGCGCCACGCCGGTGTTGGCGACGTTCGCCGGCCCCTTCCCCTTAACGAAGTTGGCCCAGAATCCGCCGGGAAGCGGCGTTCCGACCCCCGGGTGGCTGGGGGCGCTGGAGACCATGCCGTGCTTGAACTGCGGCGTCCGGACGTAGCGGTTGCGGAACCGCACGGACCGGCCGTCGAAGGCGAACTGCGAGACCATCCCGTCGCCGTCGAAGAGGTGGTGCATCAGCGTGCGCCCGACCTCCCACTTGCCCGGGCCGATCCGGTACAGCGTGCCGGTGAGGCCGGACGGGAGCTCCCCGTCGATCTGGTCGATGACGTAGTCGTGCTCGTGCATGAGCGGCGCGAAGATGCGCGCCATGTCCGCCCGATCGGCCTGCGGCCCGCCGTTCACGGGCTCGCGCTTCGGGGAGTCGGCTTCGCTGGTCCGGGGCATGGGGGCCTCCCCATCTGGATACGCGTGTTGCCAGAAAGGTAGGTTCTGGAAACGCCTGTGTCAAGATTGGGAGGTGAGCCCTCGCCCGTACGGCGGCGTCACCGCCGACCGCCGCCGCGCCGACCGCCGCGCCGCGCTCCTGGAGGCGGCCCTCGACCTGCTCGCGGCGGAAGGCGTCCGAGGCACGTCCCTGCGCGCCGTCTGCGCTCGCGCCGGCCTCAACCCGCGCTACTTCTACGAGAACTTCGCCGACCTGGACGCGCTGCTGACCGAGGTCCACGACCGGATCGTCACGGAGGTCGCCGAGGCCGCCGCGCAGGGCGTCGCCGCCGCGGGGCCGGACGCCGGCCTGCGCACGACCGTCCGCTCCGCCGCCGTGGCCGCCCTGGGGATGAGCCGTGCGGACCCCCGGAAGGTCCGCGTGATGCTGGTCGAGGCGACCGCCAGTCCCGTCCTGCGCGAGCGCCAGGCCGCCGCGCGCCGCGACTACACCCGCCGGGTCATCGAGTACGCCCGGACGTTCTACGACATCCCGCCCGACGCCGACGCGCGGGTGCAGTTCGTCGCCACCATGCTGGTCGCCGGCTGGAACGAGAACGTCATCGCCTGGCTGGACGGCGAACTCAAGACCACCCTGCCCGGCCTGGCCGACATGTTCGCCGACGCCGCCGAAGCCCTCGCCACCCACGCCGCCGCCCACGCCCGAGAGAATGACCGGCTTTGAGGGATAGGTCACTCGATGCGTATTGTGCGGGCTCGACGCCCTACACTGGCTCGTCACCGAGCGTGAAGCCCGTTTTGGGCGAGTCGATGTGATTTACATCTAGTAGTCGGCTTGGTTTCCGCACCACCCGGTCATTGCTCCGCAGGTCAGGGCAGGCAAGCGGGCTATTGATAAGAAGTTCCTATCGATCACTTGCGACAGATCGATTTCTCTTGCGAATCGGCTCACGGCACTGTGAGTGACACGGCCGCCGAGGCGGGAAGCCCGCGGCCTTCCTGCGCCTCCTCATGCGGAGGCGACCCTTTCTCATGTCGAAGGAGCATGCGTTGCTTACTGTCGGTGACAAGTTCCCCGAGTACGAGCTCACCGCCTGCGTCTCGCTGGACGCCGACAGCGCGTTCGAGACGATCAACCACAAGTCCTACGAGGGCAAGTGGCGCGTGGTCTTTTTCTGGCCGAAGGACTTCACCTTCGTCTGTCCCACCGAGATCGCCGAGTTCGGCCGCCTCAACGAGGACTTCGCCGACCGCGACGCTCAGGTGCTGGGCGCGTCGGTCGACAACGAGTTCGTCCACTACGCGTGGCGCAAGGACCACCCGGACCTGCGGGAGATCCCGTTCCCGATGATGTCCGACCTCAAGCGCGAGCTGTCCGAGGCGCTCGGCATCCTCACCGAGGACGGCGTCGCCCAGCGCGCGACGTTCATCGTGGACCCGAACAACGAGATCCAGTTCGCCATGGTGACCGCCGGTTCCGTCGGCCGGAACGTCAAGGAGGTCCTGCGGGTGCTGGACGCGCTGCAGAGCGACGAGCTGTGCCCCTGCAACTGGAACAAGGGCGAGGAGACGCTCGACGCGACCAAGCTGCTCGCGGGCGCCTGAGCCTCTCACCGGGTCCGATCCCGCGGAGTCCCAGCACGACCGACGGCGGCCGGCCGCGCGGACCGCGGCCGGCCGTCCGCACGAAAGGACGCATGATCATGAGCGTGGACGCGCTGAAGGGCGCCCTCCCGGGCTACGCCAAGGACACCAAGCTCAACCTGGGCTCGCTGACCTCGACCTCCCAGCTCACCGACCAGCAGCTGTGGGGGACGGTCCTCGCCTGCGCCCTCGCCACGCGCAGCACCGTCGTCATCCGGGAGCTGGCCGAGGAGGCGGGCGACAACCTGTCCGCCGAGGCGTTCGAGGCGGCCAAGGGCGCCGCGTCGATCATGGCGATGAACAACGTGTACTACCGCGCCACCCACCTGATCGGGGACGAGACGTACGCGACCCTCCCGGCCCGGCTGCGGATGTCGATCATCGGGAAGCCCGGCGTCGACAAGGTCGACTTCGAGCTGTGGTGCCTCGCCGTGTCGGCGATCAACGGCTGCGGGCGGTGCCTGGAGTCGCACGAGAAGGTCGTCCGCGAGGCGGGCCTGTCGCGCGAGCTCGTCCAGGAGGCGCTGCGGATCGCCGCCGTGGTGAACGCGGCCGCCGCGACGCTGGACGCCGAGGCCGCCCTGGCCCCCGCCACCGTCTGACTGCTCGGCCGACAGCACGTCTGACGCCGGCGGCACGGCCTGGCGGCAGGGCCGGCGCCGGCCGGTGAAAGCGAAAGGCCCGGACGGATCCGTCCGGGCCTTCGCCGTGCCTGCTACTCCCACTCGATGGTGCCCGGGGGCTTGGAGGTGATGTCGACGGTGACGCGGTTGATCTCGCGGACCTCGTTGGTGATGCGGGTGGAGATCCGCTGCAGGACCTCGTAGGGGAGCCGCGCCCAGTCGGCGGTCATCGCGTCCTCGCTGGTCACCGGACGCAGCACGATCGGGTGCCCGTACGTGCGGCTGTCGCCCTGCACGCCCACGGACCGCACGTCCGCGAGCAGGACGACCGGGAACTGCCAGATGTCGCGGTCGAGGCCGGCGCGGGTGAGTTCCTCGCGGGCGATGGCGTCGGCGTCGCGGAGGATGTCCAGGCGGTCGCGCGTGACGGCGCCGATGATGCGGATGCCGAGGCCGGGGCCGGGGAACGGCTGCCGCCAGACGATCTCGGCGGGCAGGCCGAGCTGCTCGCCGAGCGCGCGGACCTCGTCCTTGAACAGCGTCCGCAGCGGCTCGACCAGCTTGAACTGGAGGTCCTCGGGGAGGCCGCCGACGTTGTGGTGCGACTTGATGTTGGCCGCGCCGGTGCCGCCGCCCGATTCGACCACGTCCGGGTAGAGGGTCCCCTGGACGAGGAACTCGACCGGTTCGGCCGGCTCCCCGGCGGCCCCGGACCCGCCGTGGACGATCTCGCGGGCCGCCTCCTCGAACACCCGGATGAACTCGCGGCCGATGATCTTGCGCTTCTCCTCCGGGTCGGTGACGCCGTCGAGGGCGGACAGGAAGCGCTCCTGGGCTTCCACGACGTGCAGGTTCACGCCGGTGGCCGCGACGAAGTCCTTCTCGACCTGCTCGGGCTCGCCCTTGCGCAGCAGGCCGTGGTCGACGAACACGCAGGTCAGCTGGTCGCCGATGGCGCGCTGGACGAGCGCGGCGGCGACGGCGGAGTCGACCCCGCCCGACAGCGCGCAGATGACCCGCTTCTCGCCGACCTGCTGCCGGACGGCCTCGATGGACTCGTCCGCGATGTTCACCATCGTCCAGTTCGGCCGGCACCCGGCGCCCTCGTAGAGGAAGCGCCGCAGGATCTCCATGCCGTGCTGGGTGTGCAGGACCTCGGGGTGGAACTGGACGCCGAAGAAGCCGCGCTCCAGGTCCTCCATGCCCGCGACCGGGGTGACGTCCGTGCTGGCCGTCACGGTGAAGCCGGAGGGGGCGCTGCTCACGAAGTCGCGGTGCGACATCCACACCGCCTGCTCGTGCGGCAAGCCCGCGAACAGCATGCCCGGGGACGTGACGGCGACGGTGGCACCGCCGTACTCGGCGACGTCGGAGTTCTCGACCGTCCCGCCGAGGGCCTGCGCCATCACCTGGTGGCCGTAGCAGATGCCGAGCGTGGGGACGCCGATGTCGAACAGGCCCTCCGGCACGACCGGGGCGCCTTCGGCGTACACCGAAGCCGGGCCGCCCGAGAGGATGATCGCCTTCGGCCGCTTGGCGAGCATCTCCGCCGCCGGCATGGTGGACGGCACGATCTCGCTGAACACATGGCACTCGCGGACCCGTCGTGCGATCAGCTGCGCGTACTGCGCGCCGAAGTCGACGACGAGGACGGTGTCAAAGGACTGGTCTGCGGCCACCAACTACGCCTTTCGCCCGGCCGGAAGGGTCTCCCAGTCTACGGGCCCCTGCCTGCGCCGATGCGCCGCACCCCGGAGCTGATCGTTACATGCGGCAACTGACCGATAACGGTCAGCATCGATTTACCTTGATCACACATACAGGATGACCGCGTTCTGCTATCAGTTGATGACGTCCTGTATTCGGCGAAGCACAGCTCTCCCGGAAGCCCGCTCTCCCCCGAGGCCCGGTCTCCTCGCGAACCCGGTCTCCGCGGAAGTCGGCCTCCGGGGGTGCGCCGTGCTCGCCGGAACGCCGCGCTCGCCCGGTCCCCGGCCGCGAGCGACGTCCCTAGGAGTGCCGTGAAGCTGCTCGCCGCCGCCGCTCTGCTCGCCGCCCTCGTCCCCGCCGCGCCTTCCGGGCCGTCCGCGAGCCCGTGGCACGAACGCCGGGGCGGCGACTGCGCGCAGCCCCTCGCCGCGAACCGCTCAGCCGAGCGGCACGCCGACGTGCGGCACCGGACGGACGGCCATGTCCGCGACGACCTGGACCTGAGCCCCGCCGAGGCCGCGGCCGTGGAAGCGCGCCTGAACCGGATCCTCGACGATCTCGGCCAGGGCGAGCACGGGTCCGCGAAGGCGGCCGGCCTGCGCCGAGGGGCGCGGATCACCATTCCGGTCTACTTCCATGTGATCCACGCCGGCGCGAAGGGCAACGTGTCCCTTGCGATGATCCAGCGCCAGATCGACACGATGAACGCGTCCTACGGCGGGCGCAACGGAGGCGCTGACACGCACGTCTCCTTCACGCTCAAGGCCGTGAGCCGCACCGACAACGCGGCCTGGTTCGGCGACCCGGAACGCTACGAGGACACCTACAAGCCGAAGCTGCACAGGGGCGGCAAGGCCGACCTGAACCTCTACAGCACCTACATCGGCGGCGACCTGCTCGGCTGGTCGACCTTCCCCTGGAGGTACAAGTCCGACCCCGAGATGGACGGCGTCACCATCCACTACGCCAGCATGCCGGGGGGCTCCATCCACAACTTCAACAAGGGGTTCAGCGCGACCCACGAGGTGGGGCACTGGCTGGGGCTGTACCACACGTTCCAGGACGGCTGCAGCGGCCAGGGCGACCGCGTCTCCGACACCCCCGCCGAGCGCGACCCCACCAACGGCTGCCCGGCCTACAAGGACACCTGCCCTACGCCCGGCGACGACCCGATCCACAACTACATGGACTACAGCTACGACACCTGCATGAACTCCTTCACCGCCGGCCAGGGCGCCCGCATCCACAAGGTGTGGACGGCCTACCGCGCCTGACACGGCCGTCGGCCGCGGTCCGCTTACAGGCCGCGGCCTGACCATCAGCCCCGGCCTTGCACTCAGCCCCGGCCCACTCCGGCCTTGCTCCTGGTGGCGGTCTTGTTCTTGGCGGTGGTCTTGAGGCGGGTCGCTACTTCGGGGGGTAGGCGGCGGACGGCCTCGCGTAGGGTCACGCCTGAGATGGTGTCGAGGCGGGGTTCGACCCAGGCGGCCACCCAGTCGGGGTCCTTCTTGGACAGTTCGCGGAGCACCCAGCCGATGACCTTGCGGATGAAGAACTCGCGTTCGGCGATCAGCGCGTCCCCGTAGCGGTCGATGCGGGCGAGGTCGGGATCTCCCGCCCGCACACCCGCCATGAGCGCCAGCATCGCCGTGCGCCGCACCCACATGTAGGGGTCGGCGACCCACGCGTCGAGCACCGCCGCCAGGTCCGGGTGGCGGAAGACCAGGGCGCCGACGACCTTCTCCGCGAGCTGGTCGACGTACACCCAGCTCGCCGAGTCGCGGATGAGCCGTTCGGCCAGGCTCACGTCGCGCGGCTCCAGCAACGCCACCCGCTTCATGAGCACCTCGATGGCGGCCATGCGGGCCTCGTGCACCGGGCGGCCTTCGTCGGTGACGTCCCAGAGGGTCGCGGCGAGGGCGACCAGTTCCTCCCGTGTCGGCTTGGCCTTGACCGCCGACACCGCGATCCTGCGCAGCGCGGGAACGGGGACGCCGATATGGGCGAACTCGCTCTTCAGGTAGCGCTTCTCCCCCTCGGCCCGCACCGGGTCCGCCTGTGCTCGCAGCTCGGCCATGATGCGTGCCGCCTCGGCCTCCACATCCATGGGGCCACGCTACGCCGCCGCGCTACGGCGCCGTATTCAGCATTACGCATCCGTGTTCGTCCAGGTTTGCTAAAGACGCGCTGTTTGTTCGCATTCACCCTGGTTCCAGCGATGACTCCGCTCCCCCAGCGCGCGCTCCCCCGCTCGCGCAGCACCCCCAAGGAGTTCCATGAAACGCGCCGGAATCGCCGCCGTACTCGGCATGGCCGCCGCCTTCACGGCGTACGCCCCTGCCGCACCCGCCACACTCGCCGCCCCTTCCGCCGGGCACGCCTCGTCCACCGTCTGCGCCGACCAGCCCGCGCAGGCCCGCGTCCGGGCCGGGGCCCACGCCACCGAGCGGAACCAGCCCGGAGCGGCCCAGGTCGCCGCGATGGAGAAGGACTTCCAGAACCGCGTCGGCAAGCTGAGGAAGGCGAGCACCGCGGCGGCCATCACCGTCCGGGTGCACTTCCAGGTCGTCTACGGCAGCGCTGGCAACGTGTCCGACTCGGTCCTGAACAAGCAGCTCACCGTCCTCAACAACGCCTACGCCGGCAGCGGCGTCACGTTCACTCTGGCCGAGATCAGGCGGACGCAGAACGCGGCCTGGTTCTCCGACCCCGAGGGCAACGAGAGGAAGATGAAGTCCGCGCTGCACACCGGCAACGCGCAGGACCTCAACTTCTACACCGCCGACCTCGGCAGCAGCCTCCTCGGCTGGGCCACGTTCCCGAGCAGCTACCGCTCCCAGCCGTCGATGGACGGCGTCGTCGTCCACTACCAGAGCCTGCCGGGCGGCTCGATCGGCAACTACAACGAGGGCGACACCGGAACCCACGAGGTCGGCCACTGGATGGGGCTCTACCACACGTTCCAGGGCGGGTGCAGCGGCTCCGGCGACAGCGTCTCCGACACGCCCGCCGAACAGAGCCCGGCCTCAGGCTGCCCGACCGGCCGCGACACCTGCTCGGCGCCCGGCGCCGACCCCATCCACAACTTCATGGACTACAGCTACGACTCCTGCATGTACGAATTCACGCCGGGCCAGTCCACGCGCATGAAGAACCAGTGGGCCGCCTACCGCGCCTGATCCCCGACGGCGCCTGATTACGTACCCCGTCTGACCGGTGAGCCCGGTGCCGGAGCTTTCCGCTCCGGCACCGGGCTCCTCGGCTTCCGCCGGGGCGGCCACCGAGCGGGTCAGGCGATGTCGACTATCGGGAGTTTCAGAGCCGCGGGGGCGTCGGCCGGGACGACGGGGTTCTTCGGCGCGACCGGGGCGAGGCGCCGGTAGGCGTCGCCCAGGGCGGGGCGAGGGTCCTTCTCCGCACGGTTCGGCCAGAACGACATGGCGCGCTCGGCCTGGGCCGTGATGGTGAGCGACGGGTTGACGCCCAGGTTGGCCGAGACGGCGGAGCCGTCCACGACGTGCAGTCCGCGGTGCCCGTAGACGCGGTGGTAGGGGTCGATCACGCCCGTCTCGGCGGAGTCGCCGATCGCGCAGCCGCCGAGGAAGTGCGCGGTCATCGGGATGTCGAACAGGTCGCCCCAGGCGCCGCCCGGGATGCCGCCGATCTCCTCGGCGATCAGGCGGGTCGCCTCGTGCCCCTCGGGGATCCAGGTCGGGTTCGGCTCGCCGTGCCCGGCGGACGCGCGGACGTCCCACCCGAACGGGCCCTTCTTCGGGCTCAGCGTGATCGAGTTGTCGCGGGTCTGCATGACCAGCGCGATGACGGTCCGCTGCGACCAGCGCCGGACGTCGAAGAGCTGGACGAGGTCGCCGGGCCGGCGCACCACCTCACGGGCGAACTTCAGGATCCGCGGCCTGTGCCGCTCCCCCGGCCGGTCGCCGTCCACCAGGAGGGTCTGCAGGCTCGCGAGCAGGTTCGAGCCGCGGCCGTACCGGACGGGCTCGATGTGGGTGTCCGGCGTCGGGTGGAACGAGGACGTGATCGCCACGCCCTCGGAGAAGTCCGGGCCCGGCTTGCCGCCCCGGCGCCCGCCGCCCAGGATCGCCTCGGAGTTGGTGCGGGTCAGGGCGCCGAGCCGGTCGGACAGCCGCGGCAGCAGCCCGGTCGACTTCAGCTTGTGCAGGAGCTTCTGCGTCCCGTAGGTGCCCGCGGCGAAGACGACCTGCTCGGCGGTGAGCGTCTTGCGGTTGCGGCCGAACGAGCCGGTCCGGACGATGTCGACCTCGTAGCCGCCCCCGGCGCGCGGCCGCACCGCGGTGACGCGGCTGAGCGGCATCACCCGGGCGCCCGCCTTCTCGGCCAGGTACAGGTAGTTCTCCGTCAGCATGTTCTTCGAGCCGTGGCGGCAGCCCGTCATGCACTCGCCGCACTCCAGGCAGCCGCGCCGGCGCGGGCCCTCGCCACCGAAGTAGGGGTCGGCGCTCTCGATCCCGGCGCCGCGCCCGAAGTAGACGCCGACGGGCGTCTTCACGAACGTCTCGCCTTTGCCCATCCGGTCGGCGACCCGCTTCATGACCTTGTCGGCCGCCGTCGTCGTCGGGTTCTGGACGACGCCGAGCATGCGCTTCGCCTGCTCGTAGTAGGGCGCCAGCTCGTCCCGCCAGTCGGTGATGTGCGCCCACTGCCGGTCCTTGAAGAACGGCTCCGGCGGGACGTACAGCGTGTTGGCGTAGTTGAGGGACCCGCCGCCGACGCCCGCGCCCGCCAGCACCATCACGCGGCTCGACTTCGCGCCGCGGATGAGGTGCATCCGCTGGATGCCGGTCAGGCCGAGCGCGGGCGCCCACAGGTATCGGGCGATGCGCCAGTTCGTCCTCGGCAGCTCCGGATACCGGGACCCCGGCGCCCCGGCCGGGTTCGTGTCGAAGCGGCGGCCCGCCTCGATGACCCCGACCCGGTAGCCCTTCTCGGTCAGCCGCAGCGCCGAGACGCTGCCGCCGAACCCCGACCCGACGACGAGCACGTCGAAGTCATGCTTCACAGGCGTTCCCTACTTGATCCGCAGCTTCTTCATGAGCTTGATGCCGGTGGCCATGTAGTCGGCGAACTTGTCGTAGCCGATGGCGCCCGGCGGCTCCAGGTCCATGAAGTGCTGGCTCGCGACGGTCTGGACCTCGGTGAACTTCAGCAGCCCCTCGGACCCGTGGCGGCGTCCCACACCGGACTGCTTCATCCCGCCCATCGGGGAGTCGTACGAGGCGTACGCGGCGCCGTAGCCGTCGTTGATGTTGACCGTCCCCGCCTGGATGCGGGCGGCGATGCGGCGGCCGCGCGCCGCGTTCTTCGTCCACACCGACGCGTTCAGCCCGTAGGACGTGTCGTTGGCGCGGGCGACGACCTCGTCCTCGTCCCGGTACTTGTAGACGGAGACGACGGGGCCGAACGTCTCGTTCGCGCACAGGTCCATGTCGCCGTTGACGTCCGCGAGGACCGTCGGCTCGTAGAACAGCGGGCCGACGTCCGGACGGGCCTTCCCGCCGGCGAGGACGGTCGCGCCCTCCTTGACGGCCTGGTCGACGTGCGCGGAAACCGCGTCCAGCTGGCGCTTGTGGGTCAGCGAGCCCATCTCGGCCTCGAAGTTCAGGCCGGTGCCGAGCTTCATGCCCTTGACCAGCTCGACGAACCTCGGGACGAAGCGGTCGTAGACGTCCTCGTGCACGTACATCCGCTCGATCGAGATGCACAGCTGCCCGGCGTTGGTGAAGCACGCGCGGACGGCGCCGCGCGCGGCGCGCTCGACGTCGGCGTCCGGCATGACGATCATCGGGTTCTTGCCGCCGAGCTCCAGCGAGTAGGCGACCAGGCGCGGCGCCACCTTCTCCGCGATCGCCTTGCCACCGCGCGTGGAGCCGGTGAACGAGACGTAGTCGGCGTTGTCCACCAGCGGGTCGCCGATCTCGGACGGCTCCCCGACGACGATCTGCCACAGGTCCTTGGGCAGCCCGAGCGACACCAGCAGGTCGAGGACCCACAGGCTGGACAGGCAGGTCTGGGTGTCCGGCTTGTGGATGACCGCGTTGCCCGCCATCAGCGCCGGCGCGATGTCGCTGGCCCCGAGCGCGAACGGGTAGTTCCACGGCGCGATCAGCGCCACGACGCCCTTCGGGTGCCGCAGCTCCTGGACGCGGGTCACCCCGGGCATCATCCCCTGGCGGCGGCGCGGCTTCAGCAGCCGCGGGGCCCGCCGGGCGTAGTAGAGCGAGCACAGCGCCACATCGAGGAACTCCTCCATGGCGTGGCGGCGCGCCTTGCCGGTCTCCAGCTGGATGACGTCGAGGATCTCCTCGCGCCGGTCGACCAGGGCGTCCGCGAGCCGCAGGAAGGGCTTGACCCGCTCGCCCGCCGGCAGCGCCGCCCAGGCCCGCTGCGCCTTGCGCGCCCGCTCGTAGGCGGCCCGGACGTCCTCGGGGCTCGACAGCGGAACGGCCGCGAGCGGCTCACCGGTGAAGGGGGTGGGGATCGTCGCGGTCTCGGCGCCGTCCGAGACGACATGCGAGACCAGCCGGTCGATCAGCGCCTTGGGGAGGCTGTGCTCCGCCGCGCTCTTGGCAGAGTCCGCCGCGGCGTCGGCAGTGTCCACCGAGTCTCCGGCGGAGTTCGCCGCGCCCTCGGCAGGGTTCGTCGCGCTCTTGGCAGGGGCCGCAGCGCCGTCAACGGAGTCCTTCACGCCTTCGGCGGAGTTCTCCGAGCCTTCGGCAGGGACCGCGGCGCCTTCGGCAGGGGCCGCCGCGCCGTCAGCGGAGTCCTTCACGCCTTCGGTAGTGCTCGCCGCGTCTTCGGCAGGCTTCGCCGTGTCTTCGGCAGAGTTCGTCGCGCCTTCGGCAGGGTCTGCCGCGCCTTCGGCAGGGACCGTCGGGGATGCCATGCAGGCAGGGTATGACCACCCGTCCAGTTTGGCTACCCGCAAGTAATGCGCTACTTGCAGTGATATGCCCCACTAGGTCCCGCCGACTCCCCCGGGCGATCCCGGTTTCTCCGACCGCGGCTGACAAACCTCGCCGAACGGACCGTTCCAAGCAGGCCGGAGTTGTGCAAGTCGAGGACTGACCGTGTCCGCCCGGTGTATCCCGAAAGCAGGAGGAGAATCTCAGCGCCGCCCGAGGGCGCGGCGCCGTCCAGGGGAGGGACAGCGATGACGCACGCCCGCGGCCGCACGCCCGAGGGTGACCCCGGCCGCCCCCGGCCGCGCCGGGACCGGCGGGAGCAGACCCGCGCCGCCCTGCTCGCCGCCGCCGAGCGCCTCTGGGCCGAACGCGGCATCCACGGCGCCTCGCTCGACGACATCGCCGCGGCCGCCGGCCTCACCAAGGGCGCCGTCTACTCCAACTTCGCCGGCAAGACCGACATGCTGCTCGCCCTGATGGAGCGCATCACCAGCGCCCGCACCCGCACCGGCGTCTGCGAGGAGCTCCGCGCCGCCGCCGAGGACGCCGAGGACGCCGACCCCACCGGCCGCCCGTCCCGCCGCGACCCGGGCGAGGCCCCACGCCGCCTCGCCCTGCTCCTGGTCGAGTTCTGGCTCTACGGCATGCGCGACTACGCCGCCGGGTGGCGCATCGCCGACTGGTACGCCGAACGCCGCGCCGAACTCGCCCGGGAGCTCCAACCCGCGGACGGCGCCGCCCCCGACGAAACCGCCCCCGACGGTATCGCTCCGGACGACCGCGCCACCCTCACCATGGCCCTCGACTTCGGCCTGGCATTCCAGCACCTCCTCGACCCCGTCCGGGTCCCCGCCGAGCTGTACAGCACCGGCAGGGCCCTCATGCGAGGCCGACTCGAACGCTGAGCGCCAGGCCGGAGGCGACGGGGTCAGGGCGTGGCGACGGGGACGATGTCGGGGGCGCCGCGGCGGTGGGCGTCGGCCTCCTGGTCGCCCTCCTGCGTCTGGGAGGCGCGCTCCGCCTCGACGCGCTTGCGGTAGTACTCGATCTCCCTGTCGCGCTGCTTCTTGGACCAGCCCAGGACCGGGGCCAGCAGGTCGGCCGCCTCCTGGGCGACGCCGACGCCGCGGTCCCAGGTCTCGATGGAGATGCGGGTCCGGCGGGCGAGGACGTCGTTGAGGTGCCGGGCGCCCTCGTGGGTGGCGGCGTAGACGACCTCGGCGCGCAGGTAGTCGTCGGCCCCGCTCAGCGGCTTGGCGAGGTCGGGCTTGTCGGCGATGAGTTCGAGCAGGTCGTCCAGGAGCGTCCCGTAGCGGCGCAGGAGGTGTTCGATGCGGGCGACGTGCAGGCCGGAGCGCGCGGCGAGGCGGTGCCGGGCGTTCCACATGGCCTGGAAGCCGTCGCCGCCGACGAGCGGGATCCGGTCGGTGCAGGACTGGGCGACCTTGCCGTCGAGGCCGTGGGCGACCGCGTCGATGGCGTCCTTGGCCATGACCCGGTAGGTCGTGTACTTGCCGCCCGCCACCAGGACGAGGCCCGGGACGGGGTGCGCGACCACGTGCTCGCGGGAGAGCTTGGACGTCTCCTCGGTCTCGCCGGTGAGGAGGGGGCGCAGGCCCGCGTAGACGCCCTCCACGTCGTCGTGCGTGAGCGGCGTCGCCAGGACGGAGTTGACGTGGTCCAGCACGTAGTCGATGTCGGCCTTGGACGCGGCGGGGTGGGCCCTGTCGAGATCCCAGGCGGTGTCGGTGGTGCCGATGATCCAGTGGCGGCCCCAAGGGATCACGAAGAGCACCGACTTCTCGGTGCGCAGGATGAGCCCCGTCGAGGAGTGGATGCGGTCCTTCGGCACGACCAGGTGGATGCCCTTGGACGCCTTCACGTGGATCTGGCCGCGTCCGCCGACGAGCTCCTGGATGTCGTCGGTCCACACGCCGGTCGCGTTGACGACCTGCTTCGCGCGGACCTCGCTGGTAGCGCCGCCCTCAAGGTCGCGGATGCGCAGGCCGGTGACCCGCTCCCCCTCGCGCAGGAACCCGAGGCACTGGGTGCGCGAAGCGATCTGGGCGCCGTACTCCGCCGCCGTCCGCAGGACGGTCAGCACGTAGCGGGCGTCGTCGACCTGCGCGTCCCAGTACTGGATCGCGCCGGTGAAGGCGTCCTTGCGCAGGGACGGCGCGAGGCGCAGCGCGCCGCGGCGCGTCAGGTGCCGGTGGTGCGGGACGCCGCGCGTGCTGCCCATCTGGAAGGAGAGGGCGTCGTAGAGGGCCACGCCCGCACCGAGGTACGCGCGCTCCCACACGCGGTGCGTCGTCGGCAGCAGGAACGGGACGGGCTTCACCAGGTGCGGCGCGATCTGCTGGAGCAGCAGCGCGCGCTCGGTCAGCGCCTCCCGGACGAGGTCGAAGTTGTACTGCTCCAGGTAGCGCAGCCCGCCGTGGATCAGCTTGGAGGACCGCGACGACGTCCCGGACGCGTAGTCGCGGGCCTCGACCACCGCGACCGACAGGCCGCGGGTGGCCGCGTCGAGCGCCGCGCCGGCGCCGACGATGCCGCCGCCGACCACGACGACGTCGAACTCCTCGCGGGCCATGCGGTCAAGGGCCGCCGCCCGCTCGGCCGGGCCGAGCCGGGAGCTTCCAAGACCCGTCACCGGTGATCCCGTCATCGCGCATCCCCCCACAGCGGTTCGGTTTCGGAACAGGTTCCTACCCAAGAGTAAGGACCGGTTCACCCCGAGATGCGATCAAACGGGGGTGGGGTGTCTCTCAGTCGGCGACCGGCTCAGCCCCTGGACCGGCTCAGTCCGTGGACTGCCCGGGGGCCACGACGACCTGGACCCGCTGGAACTCCTTCAGCTCCGTGTACCCGGCGGTGGCCATCGAGCGGCGCAGCGCGCCGATCAGGTTCATGGAGCCGTCGGCCACGTGGGACGGGCCGTGCAGGATCTGCTCCATCGTCCCGATCGTCCCGATCTCGATGCGGGTGCCGCGGGGGACGTCGCCGTGGTGGGCCTCGCTGCCCCAGTGGTAGCCGCGTCCGGGCGCCTCGGTGGAGCGGGCGAACGGGGAGCCGACCATCACGGCGTCGGAGCCGCAGGCGAACGCCTTGGCGATGTCGCCGCTGTTGACCATGCCGCCGTCGGCGATCACGTGCACGTAGCGGCCGCCGGACTCGTCCATGTAGTCGCGGCGGGCGGCGGCCACGTCGGCGACCGCGGTGGCCATCGGGACCGCGACGCCGAGGACGGTCCGCGTCGTGTGCCCGGAGCCGCCGCCGAACCCGACCAGCACGCCGGCCGCGCCGGTGCGCATCAGGTGCAGCGCCGCCGTGTAGGTGGAGCAGCCGCCGACGATCACGGGGACGTCGAGGTCGTAGATGAACTGCTTGAGGTTCAGCGGCTCCGCGCGCCCGGACACGTGCTCGGCGGACACGGTCGTCCCGCGGATCACGAACAGGTCGACGCCCGCGTCGATGACGGCCTTGTGGAACTGTGCGGTGCGCTGCGGCGACAGCCGCGCCGCGACGGTGACGCCCGCCTCGCGGACCTCCTCGATCCGGCGGCCGATCAGCTCTTCCTTGATCGGCTCGGAGTAGATCTCCTGGAGCCGCTGGGTGGCGCGGACGTCGTCCAGCGAGGCGATCTCGGCGAGCAGCGGCTCGGGGCTCTCGTAGCGCGTCCAGAGCCCTTCGAGGTCGAGCACGGCGAGCCCGCCGAGCCGTCCGACGGCGATCGCGGTGGCGGGGCTGACGACGCTGTCCATCGGCGCGACGACCAGCGGCATCTCGAACCGGTAGGCGTCGATCTGCCAGGCGACGCTGACCTCCTCGGGATCGCGCGTCCGGCGGGACGGCACGATGCCGATGTCGTCGAAGGCGTACGCCCGGCGGCCGCTCTTGCCACGGCCGATCTCCACCTCAGCAGCCACTGCGCCCTTCCTCCACGTGATCTGGTCTTCCCGCGGTTCGCGGGACCAAGCCCCGGAAGAGCTTACGTCAGGTCAGCGGCCCTGGTAGTTGGGGGCCTCCACCGTCATCTGGATGTCGTGCGGGTGGCTCTCGCGCAGGCCCGCGACGCTGATGCGCATGAGCTGGCCGCGCTCCTGGAGCTCGGGGATGGTGCGGGTGCCCGCGTACCACATCGACTGGTGGAGCCCGCCGACGAGCTGGTGCGCGACGTTGGCGAGGGGCCCGCGGTAGGGGACCTGGCCCTCGACGCCCTCCGGGATCAGCTTCTCCTCGGCGTTGACGTCGGCCTGGGCGTAGCGGTCCTTGGAGTACGAGGCGCCGCGCTCGCGGTTGCGCATCGCGCCGAGCGAGCCCATGCCGCGGTAGGACTTGTACTGCTTGCCGTGGACGAAGATCAGCTCGCCCGGGGACTCCTCGACGCCGGCGAGCAGGCTGCCGAGCATCACCGTGTCGGCGCCCGCGACCAGGGCCTTGGCGATGTCGCCCGAGTACTGCAGGCCGCCGTCTCCGATCACCGGGACGCCGGCCTCCTTCGCCGCGCGGGACGCCTCGAAGATCGCGGTGATCTGCGGGACGCCGACGCCGGCGACGATGCGGGTGGTGCAGATGGAGCCGGGGCCCACGCCGACCTTGATCGCGTCGGCGCCCGCGTCCACCAGGACCTGGGCGCCCGCCGCGGTGGCGACGTTGCCGCCGACGACCTGGACGGACGAGTTGCCCTTGATCGCGGCGATCGTGTCGGCGACGCCCTTGGAGTGGCCGTGCGCCGTGTCCACGATGACGACGTCGGTACCGGCCTCGATGAGGGCGCGGGCGCGGCGCAGCGCGTCCTCGCCGACGCCCACGGCCGCGGCGACGAGCAGGCGGCCGTCGGCGTCCTTGGTGGAGTCGGGGTACTGCTCGCTCTTGGTGAAGTCCTTGGTGGTGATCAGGCCCTTGAGGCGGCCGTCGGCGTCGACGAGCGGGAGCTTCTCCACCTTGTTGCCCGCGAGCAGGCGGAACGCGTCCTCGCGGGAGACGTCCACCGGGGCGGTGACGAGCGGCATCGCCGTCATGACCTCGCGGACGGGGCGGGACAGGTCGGTCTCGAAGCGCATGTCCCGGTTGGTCACGATGCCGACCAGCACACCGCGCACGTCGGTGACCGGCACGCCGGAGATCCGGTAGCGGGCGCACAGCGCCTCGACGTCGGCGAGCGTGGCGTCCGGCAGGCAGGTCACCGGGTTGGTGATCATCCCGGCCTCGGAGCGCTTGACCCGGTCTGCCTCCGCGGCCTGCTCCTCGATCGACATGTTGCGGTGCAGCACGCCGATGCCGCCCTGGCGCGCCATCGCGACCGCGGTGCGGGCCTCGGTGACGGTGTCCATCGCCGCCGAGACGAGCGGGATCCGCAGCGAGATCTCGCGGGTCAGCCGGGTCGTGGTGTCGGCCTCGCCCGGCTGCAGGTCGGAGTAGCCCGGCAGCAGGAGCACGTCGTCGAAGGTCAGGCCCTGCGGGAGGAACTTGTCGGGCGCGGCGGCGGGGTTCATGACAACCTTCCCGTAATGGTGGCGACGTCGGGCCAGGTCACAAGGACCCTGTCCCCATGGTAGGGGCCTGAGCCCGCGGCGGGACGGGCTTTGCCCGCGGCGGTCACGTGGTCTTGGTGACATCTCCCAACACGCCGGGCGGTCCTTCCCATTCCCCTGACCGCCCTTACGCTTCGCGACCGTTCGCACTCGGAGAGGAGCGGGGGTGCACCTCACGGGGCGTCGCGCAGTAGCGTGGGGGTGTGCACGACGATGCTCCGCTCGACCCGTTCGCCGGAGACCCGGAGGATCCCGCGGCGGCGCTCGGCGACCCGAGCGACGAGACCGCTCCGCTCAGCGTGACGGAGCGGGAGGACGTGCTGGCCGACCTCGCCGACCTGGAGGTCTTCCGGGCCCTGCTGGAGCCGCTCGGCGTACGCGGCCTCACGGTCGACTGCGGCGACTGCGGCAAGCTGCACTACATCGACTGGGAGCTGCTGCACGGCAACCTGCGCCACCTCCTGGACGAGGGCCTTCCCCGCGTGCACGAGCCCGCCCTCTCCCCCGATCCCGTCGACTACGTCAGCTGGGAGTACGCCCGCGGCTACGTCGACGGCGTGATCGACAGCGAAGAGGGCCGCGACGAGAACTGACCCTGCCGGTTCGCACGAAGTGCGTGCCGAGGAGGTTTCTCAGTCCTCGATGGAGCGGTTCTGGTAGTCGAGGGCCCGCTTGCGGACTATCCGGCGCAGGTCGTCCAGGCGGAGTCGGGGGTCGTCGGCGGACTGCGCCTCGGGCTTGTCGCCCGGGTCCGTGAACATCATCGGGGCCTCCTGCCGGTGCGGGGGGCGCCGGGGAATCAGCCTCGGGACGCCGCTCTCACCGCGCCGCTTGAACTGCCGGTAGTCCCCACGGCCCAGGCCAGGGTCGTCGGACGGCGTGCGCTGCGCGGGGCGTCCGGCATCCGGCGCGGGGCGCACGGGCGTCTGGGGGCGTTCGAGGACACCGGCCTCGGAGTCGGCGGTCCGGTCGACGTCCTCCGCCACGCCGGCCGCGCTCGGCGCCGGGGAGGCGGTGGTGCGCTCGGCGTCGCGGCCGCCGGCGGCCGCGACGCCGCTGCTGGCGAGGACGGCGCCGGCCACGCCCAGGGCCACGATGGTGCGCGGCCCGCGGCGGCGCGGGCCGGGCCCCGAGGGGGCGGGCGGGCCGGGGGCGTCGCAGCTCTGGTCAGGGGCTTCGCAGGTCGGGTCGTCGACGTCGACTATCAGTGCGCGCAGGAGCCGCACCGCGGGGTCGCGGTCGTCGGCCCGCCCCTCGTCCGCCGGGTCGCGCTCGTCGTCCGGCGGACCGGCGCGGAGAGCCTCGTCGGGGCCCTCGGCAGAGCCCTCAGCGGGGCCTTCAGTGGGGCCCTCAGCGGGGGCCGCGGTACCGGCAGCGTCCCGCGCCGCCAGCGACTCGATGATCGCGTCGGTACGGCGCACCGCGGACAGGTCCACGGGCGGGGCGGCGACCGGGCGGGACGCCGGGGCCGGGGCCGGGGCGTCGCCGGGGCTCGAAGGCTCGTCCGGATCCGGGGCGCCCCGCAGGCCGGTGTGGGGGCCGCGCTCCGTCAAGCGATCGACTCCTCTCTGGCCATCGCCCGGAGCCGGGCCAGAGCCCGGTGCTGCGCGACCCGTACCGCCCCCGCCGACATGCCCAGCACATTACCGGTCTCCTCCGCCGACAGCCCCGCGACGACCCGCAGCAGCACGAGCTCGCGCTGGTGCTCGGGCAGCCGCGTGAGCAGGTCGCGGGCGCGCTGCGCCTCGATGTAGCGGACCACCGTCTCCTCGGGCCCGGGACGGTCGTCCGGACCGTCCGGCAGGTCCTCGGTGGGCACGGCGGCGCGGACCGCGCTGCGCAGCGCGTCCGCGATCTTGTGCGCGGCGATGCCGAAGACGAAGGAGGCGAACGGCCGGCCCATGTCCCGGTAGCGGGGCAGGGCCGACAGGACGGCGATGCAGACCTCTTGGGCCACGTCGTCGGCGATGTGGTACTGCCCGGAGACCCGGCCGAGCCGGGCCCGGCAGTACCGGACGATCATGGGACGCACCTCGGCGATGAGGACCTCGATGGCGCCCGGGTCGCCCTGCACGGCGAGATGGGTCAGCTCCTTGAGGTCGCCGTCGCCGGCGTGGGCGGCGCGCAGCGCCCGCGTCCCGCGGCCGAGACCGCCGGGAGGCGGAGGGGCCGGCCCGCTCGAGGGTTCGGCAGCGCGCGCGGTCATGGTCCCGGCGAAGCATCCCTCGGTCACGTCAAGCATGATGCCCAGCACCCCCGGGCGTGTCTCCACTGTCCTCTACAACGGAATGGTCACAGTGCGGGAGCGAACCTGGAGTTATTACGCGTCGTGGTCACTCCGCTGCCGCGCGTCGCGAGCTTTTCCGGCGAGAACGCGCTTTCTCCGATGGGAACGCAACCCGTCCGTCGGACCCGGCCCTGGCCCGAGGACGGCCCTCCTGCCGGAGACGCAGCGAGACCCCCGCCTGGAGGGGCGGGGGTCTCGCCTACGCTTCCCGGACGGGACGAGCCCGCCGGTCGGCCGTTCTCAGTGGCCGTGGCCGTGACCGTGGCCGTGACCGCCGCCGGCGGCCTCCTCGGCCTCCTCCGGCTTGTCGACCACGAGCACCTCGGTGGTGAGCAGCATGCCCGCGATGGAGGCGGCGTTGGTGACCGCCGAGCGGGTGACCTTCACCGGGTCGATGACGCCCTGGGCGATCAGGTCGCCGTACTCGCCGGTGGCGGCGTTGTAGCCGTGCCCGGCCTGCAGCTCCTGCACCTTGGAGACGACGACGTAGCCCTCCTGGCCGGCGTTCTCGGAGATCCAGCGCAGGGGCTCGGGCAGCGCGCGGCGGACCGCCTCGGCGCCGGTGGCCTCGTCGCCGGACAGGCCGAGGGCGCCGAAGCCCTCCTTGGCGACGTGCACCAGGGCGCTGCCGCCGCCGGAGACGATGCCCTCCTCGATCGCCGCGCGGGTCGCCGAGATGGCGTCCTCGAGGCGGTGCTTCTTCTCCTTCAGCTCCACCTCGGTGGCGGCGCCGACGCGCAGCACGCAGACCCCGCCGGCCAGCTTGGCCAGGCGCTCCTGCAGCTTCTCGCGGTCCCAGTCGGAGTCGCTGTTCTCGATCTCGACCTTGATCTGGTTGATCCGGGCGGTCACCTCGTCCGCTGAGCCCTCGCCGTCGACGATGGTGGTGGCGTCCTTGGTGACGGTGATCCGGCGGGCGCGGCCGAGGTCCTCCAGCCCGATCGAGTCGAGCTTGAGGCCGATGGCCTCGCTGACGACCTGGCCGCCGGTCAGGGTGGCCATGTCGCCGAGCATCGCCTTGCGGCGGTCGCCGAAGCCGGGCGCCTTGACCGCGACGGACAGGAACGTGCCGCGGATCTTGTTGGCGACGAGCAGCGCAAGGGCCTCGCCCTCGACGTCCTCGGCCACCACGAGCAGCGGCTTCTTGGTCTGCGCGACCTTCTCCGCCAGCGGCAGGAACTCCTGCACGTTGGAGATCTTGCCGTCCACGATGAGCACGTAGGCGTCCTCCAGGACGGCCTCCATGCGCTCGTGGTCGGTGACCATGTGCGGCGACAGGTAGCCCTTGTCGAACTGGAGGCCCTCGGTGAACTCCAGCTCGAGGCCCATGGTGTGGGCCTCCTCGACGGTGATGACGCCGTCCTTGCCGACCTTCTCGAACGCCTCGGCGATCAGCTCGCCGATCTGCGGGTCCTGGGCCGAGATGGTCGCGACGTGCGCGATCTCGCCCTTCTCCTCGACCTCGCGGGCCGACTTCAGCAGCTGGTCGGACACGTACTGGGCGGCCGCGTCGATGCCGCGCTTGAGGGCGAGCGGCGACGCGCCGGCCGCCACGTTGCGGGTGCCCTCCCGGACCAGCGCCTGCGCGAGGACGGTCGCCGTGGTGGTGCCGTCGCCCGCGATGTCGTTGGTCTTGGTCGCCACTTCCTTGGCGAGCTGGGCCCCGAGGTTCTCGTAGGGGTCCTCCAGCTCCACCTCGCGGGCGATGGTGACGCCGTCGTTGGTGATCGTCGGCGCGCCGAACTTCTTGTCGATGACGACGTTGCGGCCGCGCGGGCCGATCGTCACCTTGACGGCGTCCGCGAGAGCGTTGACGCCGCGCTCAAGAGCCCGGCGAGCGTCCTCCTCGAACTCCAGGATCTTCGCCATGCGGATACTCCTCTTTCACGCGATCCGCCCCGGCGGGCCGCCCGAAGGCGGCGCCGACCGGGGCGGGTGCATCACGTCTCGGTGATTACTTCTCGATGACCGCGAGCACGTCGCGGGCCGAGAGGACGAGGTACTCCTCGCCGTTGTACTTGACCTCGGTGCCGCCGTACTTGCTGTAGAGCACGACCTCGCCGACCTTGACGTCGACCGGGACGCGCTCGCCCTTGTCGTCGACGCGACCCGGGCCAACGGCAAGGACGGTGCCCTCCTGGGGCTTCTCCTTGGCGGTGTCCGGAATCACCAGGCCCGACGCGGTGGTGGTCTCGGCCTCAAGCGGCTGGACGACGATGCGGTCCTCAAGCGGCTTGAGAACAACCTTGGTGGCGGTCGTCACGATCTGACCTCCCCTTCGATTGGTCCTCGGCCGGCCATGGATGACCGACCAGCACATGTGACAGAAGAGGCGACCCTGGACCGGCCTGCCGTCGCGGGTGCCAGACCGACCTTCGTCGCTGTGGTTGGCACTCTACCCTTGAGAGTGCCAGTCGTGAGACTATTCCGTGCCCGTTACCCCGTCAACACGGACACGAACCCGCCGACCGGCCGTCTCCGGACGTTCACCGGGCCCGGGGTTCCGCTTCCTGCCGCTAACTTCCACCCTATGGACATCGCGTCGTTCCGGGCCCTGCGCACCCCCTCCGGCCAGGCGCTCCTCAGGGAGGCGGCCGAGGCGGACGTGAGCGAGGACGGTCTGCTCGCCACGGCGTCGCGGCTGCGCGAACGGCACGACGACCCCTCGCTCGTGGCCGCCGCGCTGACCCAGGTGCGGTTGCGGGCGCGGGCCCGCGCCAAGTTCGGGGCCGACGCCGACCGCATGTACTTCACGCAGGCGGGGCTTGAGCAGTCCACCCGCGCGAGCGTGGCGGCCTACCGTGCCGCACGGTTCGCGGACCGGCTGCCCGGGGCGCGCGTGCTGGAACTGGGGTGCGGGATAGGGGCCGACCTCATCGCCCGAGCGCGCGCGGGCCTCATCGGGGAAGGCGTGGAGCTGGACCCGCTGACGGCCGAGGTGGCCCGCGCCAACGTGGCCGCTCTCGGACTGGACGGTCTCGCCTCCGTGCGGGCCGGGGACGCGACCAAGGAGGACCCGGCCGGGTTCGACGCGGTCTTCGCCGACCCTGGACGGCGCACGGCGCGCGGCCGGGTCTTCGATCCCCGCTCGTACGAACCGCCGTTCGACGTCGTCCTGGAGATGGCCCGGCAGGTGCCCGCCGCCTGCCTGAAGGTCGCACCCGGCATCCCCCATGAGGCCGTACCGGACGATGCCGAGGCCGAGTGGATCTCGGTCGGCGGCGACGTGAAGGAGGCCGCCCTATGGCTGGGCGGGCTGGCAGGCGACGCGGGCCGGCGGGCCACTCTCCTCTCGTCCGACACCCATTTTCCAGAGACCGAGCCCCTGCCCGAGACAGAGCCCCGGGTCTGGACGCTGACTTCCAGCGGCGCGGGCGAGCCCGACGTGCGTGCATGGGGCCGGTACCTGTACGAGCCTGACGGCGCCGTGATCCGGGCCCACCTGGTCGGCGAGGTCGCGGATCTGGTCGGCGGCGGCCTGGCGGACCCCCGCATCGCGTACGTCACGTCAGACGAGCTGCGCCCGACGCCGTTCGCCTCCGCCTACGAGATCGAGGACGTGCTGCCCTTCTCCGTGAAGCGGCTGCGCGCCGAGCTGCGCCGCCGCGAGGTCGGCGTGCTGACCGTCAAGAAGCGCGGTTCCGCCGTCGACGTGGACCGGCTCCGCCGCGACCTCGGGTTCGGCGGGCGCCGCGCGGAACGGGGCGCCGAGGAGCTGACCCTCGTGGTGACCCGTGTAGGACGCGACCCCGTCGCACTGCTGACGCACCCCGTCGCCGGAGCCTGACCCGCCGGACACGCGGTCTGCCCCTCGGGAACGCGGTCTGCCCCTCGGGAACGCGGTCTGCCCCTCGGGAACGCGGCCTGACCCGCCGGGGACGGGCGCCGTCCGGCAACCCTTCCCAAAGATCTTCCACCCGGCGGCGCAACACCAAGCGGGGCAGGGCGACGCGCCACGGCGGTGCAAATCATCGGCGCTTTCCGGCATTGCGCGCACCAGGGATTGCGGCCACCCGGCAAGGGCATGGGGCGGCCGTGGAAATCGGTGCGCGGAGCCCGAGCGGCCCGGAAACACCAAGGCAGGTTCAGCGGCAGGGCCATCGGCGCCCTCGAAGCCGTCCCGAAAAAGCGCGGATCCGGCCCCGCCGTGTCACGCTCGCCGCACGCGCGTCGGGCAGGGTGTAGCCGACCGCGGGTTCGCGAACTGACGATGTTGGACGAGATGTACGGACAGAACGCCACCCAGAACGCCGGACCCGTCCCGCCGCGCCCGCCGCCGTACACCCCACCTATCCCCAGGAAGAGAGCGATAGCCACAAAACGGGAAACTCACCATGCAATCAGCTATTTCCAACTAGTCGCCCTAGCCGGATAACAGGCGCATCCCGCCGAACTCGCAACTTTCTCTACTACCCGTTTTAGGCGCGCTCTACACGCACTACAGTGGCCACTCCAGAGATTCATTTGCCGTGCGTCATTTCGTCGCGCCGGCACACGAAGGAGCATCGGGTGGAAACGAATCACAACTTCCTGCAGACGGGGGGTCAACCGGTTTCGGACCGGATGCGGGAGTTGCTCGCCCGTGCGGCGCAGGACCACGTCTATGAACAGCGCTCACAGGGTCAGGTCCTGGACGAGATTCGCCAGCGTCTGGAAGGCATGGAGTGGCTGCTCCGCGAGGTCCGCGAGCGGGAGCTCAACGGGCTGACCGGGCAGATCGAGAGCGTCCGCGGGCAGGTCGACGAACTGTCCGGCAAGCCCCCTGAATGGGCCGAGGGCCTGGCCGAGCACATCGAGGCGTTCGGCGAGCGGGTCAAACCCGTGGCCGAGCTGCCCGCGCTGTGGGCCGACGTCGGCGTGGTAGCCGAGAACGTCGACGAGGGCCTGACCCGCATCCAGGCCGTCCTCGACTCGGCGCAGCAGATCACCGACGCCACGCAGCAGGCGTCGCGGCGCATGGACGACATGACCAAGCGGCTGGACAAGCTCCAGGGCAGCATGGAGGCCGCGTCCGTCCGCTTCAACCGGCTCGACAAGTCGCTCGCGGAGCTCGGCCACCGGTCCGAGCGGCTCGAACACTCGATCAACGGGGTCACGGCGAGGGTCGACCAGGCGCTCGGCGAGATGGCCGACCGCACGGAGCAGGGCCTCGAGGCGGTCAGCGGTCGGGTCGAGGGCGTCGGCGGCCGCCTCGACGGCATCGACGGCCGGCTGGACGGCGTCGACGGCCGCCTCGAAGGGCTGTCGGGCAAGCTGGAGGGCCTCGACGGCCGGTTCGAGGGGGTCGACGGCCGCATCGACGGGGTCGGCGAGCGGATCAGCCGGCTCCCCGCCGCGCTGGGGATCGCCGAGGTGCACCGGGCGCTGACCGACCTCGCGCAGCGCCCGGACGCCGAGTACGGCGACCGGTTCGACGCGCTGGAGAAGCACCTCGCGGAGGCCGTCGACCCGCTGGTCGAGGAGCTGCGCGCCCGGCCGGACCGCGACGAGGTCAAGGCCACCATGGCGCAGATCGCCGAGACCGCCTACAGCGACGTGGCCAAGCGCATGGACGAGTTCTCCCGCCGGTTCGAGGACGTGCACGACGACGTCCGCAAGCGCATCGAGGGCATCCACGACGAGGTCGCCAAGCGGGTCGACGGCGCGCTGGAGGAGTTCACCGCGCAGGTCGACCTCGTCTCCCGCCGCGTCGAGTCCGTGCACGTCGACGTGGCCAAGCAGGTCGAGTCGGTGCACAACGAGATGTCGCGGCAGGTCAGCGGCGTCCACCACGACTTCGGCAAGCGGATCGGCGACATCCACGACGACGTCACGCGGCAGGTCGGCACCATCCACGAGGACGTCGCCAAGCAGGTCGGCCACATGCAGGAGGACGTCGCGCGGCAGGTCGGCGGCGTCCAGGCGGAGTTCGCGCGGCGGGTGGAGAGCATGCAGGACGATGCCGCCCGGCGCGCCGACGCGGCGCAGGCCGAGTTCGCCAAGCGCTTCTCCCATGTGGAGGACGAGGTCGGCCGGAAGGTGGACGGCGTCCACGACGATGTGTCCAAGCAGGTCAACGCGGTGCACGAGGACGTGCTGAAACGGCTGTCCACCCTGGAGGAGACGATGCTCGCGCTCGCCGAGGCGCTGCTGCGTCCCCGCCGCGAGGCCAAGGACTGACGAGTGTCCGGGTGGGGCCGGCGCGGGCCCCACCCGGCATCCCCGTACCTCCCGGTATTCGCCGTGTTCGTCCGGTGAACCGCCGGGATGACCGGAGATGCTTCCCTCATGTCACCCCGATGACGTGCGTTTTGTTACTTTCCGTCTTCGCAAAATCACTCCCAATACCCATCGGAATCCGTTTTCATGGATCAGGTGACCCACACACCGGCTCCCTGCCTGCCGACCGGCGTCCCGCCCGGGCACACCACCCTGCGCTGGGTGGAGGACTGCCTCGGCGAGGGCGCCGAGGTCCGCATGGTGCGGCCCCTCGCCGGCACCGCCCACGCCAACCACGCCCTCCTCGTCGAGAGCCGCTCCGGCGAGGCCCACCACCTCGTCCTGCGCCGCTGGACCTCCCGCGAAGCGGCCCCCGCCCGCCGCGGCTACGGCGACGCCGAGTTCTCCCCCGAACGCGAGATCGCGGCGCTCGCGCTGCTCGCCGCCAGCAGGATCCCCACCCCGTCCCTGGTCGCCGCCGACCCGTCGGGCGCCTACTGCGACGTCCCCGCCCTGCTGATCACCCGGCTCAGGGGCCACCCGCCGCGGCCCTCCCGCGACGACCTGCCCGAGTACCTGATCCAGCTGGCCGCCGCGCTGCTGGAGGTGCACGAGCTGAACGGCGCGTCCACCATGCCGCCGTACGTCCCGCACAACCGGCTCGACGTGCGGCTCCCGCCCAAGCACGCGATCCGCCCCGAGCTGTGGGAACGCGCCTTCGAGGTCGCCGCCCGGCCCGCCCCGGAGGCGCCCGCCCGGTTCATCCACCGCGACTACCACGCCGACAACACGCTGTGGTCCTACGGCAGGCTCACCGGCATCGTCGACTGGTCGGACGCCTCGTCCGGCCCCGTCGCCGTCGACATCGCCTGCATGCGCCGCGGCCTGGCACTGCGCTACGCCCCGTCCGTCGCCGACCGCTTCCTGCGCTCCTTCGACCAGGTCTCCGGCGGCCACGCACACGACCCGTACTGGGACGTGCGCAGCGTCCTCGACCTGCTCCCCGAGGACGACACCCGCATGATCGACGAACCCCAGATCCCCATCTGCGAGGACTACCTCGACAGCCTCCTAGCCCAGTGCTGAACCCGGCAGCATGTCCGCCGCGGCACTGAGGCAGACACGACCAAGGCAGCCACTCCGCCCAGGCCGGCCCAGGTCGGGACCAGCACCGCGCCAAAGGTAGCGCTGCGAAGGCCAGTACCTCGGCCCAAGGCCGACGCTGGACCAGCATCTGCTGAGACAGACACGGATTGAGGCCAACACGAGGCTGAGGCCGGCCCCGGGCCGCAGTCGGCGGTGCGCCGAGGCCGGCGCGACGCTGGGACCGGCACCACGGTGGGGCTGGCACCGTGCTGTGGGGCCGCCTCGCTCAGCGCCTGGGGGGGCTTGTTCAGGGGAGGGTGACGGCCTCGATCGGGAGGCTGGAGTCGGCGGGGAGTTCCAGGTCGGACGGGGCGATGCCGGAGGCGACCAGCTCGGAGCCCAGGGCGGCGACCATGGCGCCGTTGTCGGTGCACAGCTTCGGGCGCGGGACGCGCAGGCGGACCCCGGCGGCCGCGCAGCGCTCCGCGGCGAGGGCGCGCAGCCGCGAGTTGGCCGCGACGCCCCCGCCTATCAGCAGGTCGGGGACGCCGTTGTCCTTGCAGACCTTCAGCGCCTTCCGCGTCAGGACGTCCACGACGGCCTCCTGGAAGGACGCCGCGACGTCGGCGACGGGGACGGGCTCGCCCGCGCGCTCCTTGGCCTCCACCCAGCGCGCGACGGCCGTCTTCAGGCCGGAGAACGAGAAGTCGTAGGTGCCGTCGTTGTACTTGCCGCGCGGGAACGCGATCGCGGCCGGGTCGCCCTCGCGGGCCATGCGGTCGATGACCGGGCCGCCGGGGAACCCGAGGTCGAGGACGCGGGCGACCTTGTCGAACGCCTCACCGGCCGCGTCGTCCACCGTGCTGCCCAGGGAGCGGACGTCGCCCGCCACGTCCGGCACCAGCAGCAGGGAGGAGTGGCCGCCCGACACCAGCATCGCCACGCACGGCTTCGGCAGCGGGCCGTGTTCGAGCTGGTCGACGCACACGTGCGCGGCCAGGTGGTTGACGCCGTACAGCGGCTTGCCGAGCGACAGCGCGTACGCCTTGGCGGCGGCGACGCCGACCATCAGCGCGCCCGGCAGCCCCGGGCCCGCGGTGACCGCGAAGGCGTCCACGTCGGTGAACGCCACGCCGGCGTCCGCCAGCGCGCGCTCGACGGTCGGCCCCATCGCCTCCAGGTGCGCCCGCGACGCGACCTCCGGCACGACGCCGCCGAACCGGGCGTGCTGGTCGACGCTGGAGGCTATCGCGTCCGCCAGCAGCGTGTGCCCGCGCACGATCCCGACCCCGGTCTCGTCGCAGGAGGTCTCGATCCCGAGCACCAGTGGCTCGTCCCGAATCACGTGAGTCTCCCTGTCTCCCCGTTAAGCCCTGTCTCCCCGTTGGGCGCTGTCTCCGCGAGCGTCCTGCTTGTCCGGCCGTCGCCGGGGCGCCTTCCGCCGCTCCTGGTCATCCGGCCCTGTTGAAGCCCATGGGCGGACGGTCGCGGAGTTTGCGGCACATGACGATCGCGTCCACGTCCGAGGGCTGGTAGTAGCGCTTGCGGATGCCGACCCGCTCGAAGCCGAACCGCTCGTAGAGGCGGTGGGCGGCGTCGTTGTCGGCGCGGACCTCCAGGAACACCGACTCGCTCCCCCGCCGGACGGCCTCCTCCAGCAGCGCGGTGAGCAGCGCCGCGCCGATGCCGCCCTTGCGCCGGTCCGGGCGCACCCCGATGGTCTGCACGTCGGCCTGCCCGCCCGCCGCGGCGAGGCCCGCGTAGCCGACGATCTCACCGTCGGACGCCTCCGCGACGATGTAGTGCCGGGTGCGAGGCTGGTCGGCGAGCTCGGCGGCGAGCATCTCCTCGCTCCAGGTGTCCTCCGGGAACAGCACCCGGTCCAGCCGGTGGACCGCCGGAAGGTCGGCACCGGTCATGGACCGCAGGACGACATCGCTCACGCCGGCGTCACCTTCTTGCGGGGCCCCGGCTCCTTGGCGTCCGGCCGGCGCAGGTAGAGGGGCTCCGGCTGCAGCAGCTCCGGCCCCTTCAGGCCCGACAGCCTTGCGACGACCAACTCGGCGAGGGCGGTCGCGGTGGGCAGCAGCGGCTCGTGCTCCGAGCCCCCGAGGATCTCCGGGTACAGGGCCGCGCCCTCGCCCACGACGGGCATCCCCTCGGGCGCGCCCTCCAGGACGTCCACCGCCGGGCCCACGGCGGGATCGGTGGCGCGGAAGCGCGCCGAGTCGTACCGCGCCCAGTAGACCTCCTTGCGGCGGGCATCGGTGGCGACCGCGAACGGCCCGTCCCGCCGGGTGGCCCAGGCGATGATGTCGAGCGTGCAGACGCCGTGCACGGGGACGCTGAGGGCCTCGCCCATCGCCCGCGCGGTGACCAGCCCGACGCGCAGCCCCGTGTACGGCCCCGGGCCCACGCCGACGGCGATCGCGCTCAGGTCGCCGGGCGCCGCCCCCGCCTCCGCCATCACCTCCGCGATGGACGGGGTGAGCAGCTCGGTGTGGCGCCGCCGGTCGACGGCCTCCGCGAGGCCGCGCTGCACCGCGCCCTCGCCCGGGGTCCACTCGTACAGCGCCACGGTGATCGCGGCGGTCGCGGTATCGAAAGCCAAGACCAGCACGGGTTGTAAGCCTACCGGCCGCCGGCCGGGAGTCGCTCGGCTCTGGCCGGCCCGGCTCAGGCGGCCCCGTGATCGGCTAAGCGCGGACTCAGGGCCCAGCCCGAGGCCGGGGCATGGCTGAACGCGGACTCAGGTGGCCCTCAGCGCTGACTCAGGGCGGTCACCACGGCCTTGGTGACCTCGGTGGCGCCGCCGGTGGCGGCGTCGGAGGACAGCGGGCCGCTCTTGTCCGAGCCCGAGTAGTGGACGGTGACGAGGACGTTGGCGACCCGGACGTTGCCGATGGCCTCGCCGGAGCCCTGGTTGTCGTCCACGCTGTAGACGATGTACCCCTCGTCGCCGACGCCGGTGAGCCGGATCTTGTCGGTGAGCTTCTGCCCGGCCAGCAGCGCCTTGCCGGACTCATCGGCGGTCCGCTCGGTCACGAACGTCTTGCGGGCCGCGTCGGTGGGCGACGTCCCGGCCGCGCCGGCGATCGCGCGCAGCTCGATGGTGAGCTGCCGCCTCTTCTCGCCCGCGTAGGCGCCCCACACGCACTGGTTCTGCTGGTCGTCGCCCTGGTAGTTGTCGGCCTCGGTGCGCTCGGAGTCGGGCGCCAGCCGGTTGATCAGGTCGTCGCCGATGATCGTGCAGGAGTCGGGGACCGCGGTGCGCTCCCCCTTGGACATCGGGGAGTTGTCGGTGGCGCCGCTGCCGACGACCTGGCCGGTGCTCCGCTCGCCGCTCGCGCCGACGCCGCTCAGGACGGCGAAGACCGCGAGCCCGCAGACGGCGATGCCGGCGACGGCGCCGCCGAGGACGACGGCCCAGCGCCGTCCGGCACGGCGTTCGCGCGCCACCCTGTGGCTGCCGGTGCGGTAGCCGCCGCTCCCGCCGCGGTGGGGGCCGCTGCCCGTCCGGTACCCGCCGCTGTCCGTGCGGTATCCACCGCTCTCGGTCCGGTATCCACCGCTCTCGGTGCGGTAGCCGCCGCTGCCGGTCTCGTAGGGGCCGGTCTCCCGCTGGTACGGGCCGCTGCCCGGACGGCCCGAGGAGTACCGCTCGTACGCGTCTCCGCCCGCACCGTATCCACCGCCGTCCGGCCGGTAGCCGCCGCCTGCTCCCTGGCCACCGCCCGAATCGCGGTAGCTGTCGCGGGGATTCCCGCTGCGATGGCTACCACTCACCGGTTCCCACTCCCGTTGGAAATCGATATGTCGTGAAGGTGAGGCTTGTTGCGGCAAAGAGTACGACATCAAGCCTAAAAAAGGACCAGTCGGGCCGGCAAAATCCGTAGAAGTTGCCAGTCCAGCATCATCCAGGGCCGAGATCCAGGTCGGACCAGCGCTCACCGACCCCGACGATCCTTACTTCGCGCTCCTCGCCGGACCCGTCGCCGCGAGAAATGATCACTTCCAGCCGGTCCTCGGCGAGGCCCTCGGCGAGGCCTTCTCCCCATTCCACGATCGTCACCGATTCCGCGATCGACGCGTCGAGATCGAGATCGTCCAGCTCGGCGAAACCGCCCAGCCGGTAGGCGTCCACGTGCACCAGCGACGGACCGCCCGCCAGCGACGGGTGCACCCGCGCTATGACGAACGTCGGCGAGGTGATCGGGCCGCGCACCTTCAGCCCCTCGCCGATGCCCTGCGTGAGCGTCGTCTTGCCCGCGCCGAGGTGGCCCGTCATCACGAGCAGGTCGCCCGCCCGGAGCACCCCGGCCAGGCGCAGCCCGAGCTCGCGCATGTCCTCGGCGGTGGGGACGGTGAGGGTGACGGCGTTCACGCGGTGCGCTCCTCTTCCTCGTACACGGGACGGACCCGCTCGACCAGCCGGCGCAGGCCCCCCGTCACCACGCCCGGGTACTCCAGCGGCAGCACGTGCCCGGCCTCCTCCACCTCTACCAGCTCCGCGTCCGGCAGCGCGTCGGCGATGCGGCGGGCGTGCTCGGCGGGGGTCAGCCGGTCCCGGCCGCCCGCCACCACCAGCACCGGGACCCGGCCGATCACGTCCGTGCAGCCGATCTTGTCGTGCGCCATCAGCGCCGGGTAGAACTCCGCGATCACGTCGATCGGGGTCCGCCTGATCATCTCCTCCAGGAAGGCCACGACGGACGGGCTGACGTACTTGTCGGCGAACGCCATCTTCCGCGTGACGACGAACGCCAGGTCGGCGCCCAGCCCGCGGGCCTTGTCGACCAGCTCGGCGCGGCGGCCGAGGCCCCGCAGCGTCCCCGGGGCAAGCGGCCGGACGGCCTTGGCCAGCACCATCGGCAGCCCCAGCGTCATCTCCGCCAGGTCGCCGCAGGAGGTGTTCACCAGCGCCACGCCCACGACCCGCGACCCGAACAGCTCCGGATGCTTCTCCGCCAGCGCCATGATCGACATGCCGCCCATGGAGTGCCCCACGAGGACGACCCGGCGGTCCGGGCCGGCGGCCGCGTCCAGGACCGCGCGCAGGTCGTCGCCGGTCTGCTCGATCGTCGCGTCCCCGGGGCGCCCGCGTCCGGAACGGCCGTGGCTGCGCTGGTCCCAGAACACCAGCCGCAGCGACCCCTGCAGGTCGCGGCGCTGGTAGTGCCACGAGTCCTGGTTGAGGGTGTAGCCGTGGCAGAACACGAGGGTGAGGTCGGCGTCGTCGGGGCCGTCCACCTCCACGTGCAGCGGGACGCCGTCGTCGGCGGCGACGGTCATCTCCCGCCCGCGCAGCTGCCCGAAGGGCTCGGCGGCGTCCGGGTCCGGCCGCAGCCGCACCCGGCCGACGGCGAGGTGCCGCAGCCCGACCGCCGCGCCCACGCCCGCCGCGCCGACGCCCGCGACGACGCCCGCGACGCCGAGCCTGCGCTTTCTCCTGCTGTCCATTCCCGCGCCCCCTACAGCGCCCCCGGGTACGCCCTCGGTACCCGGGCCCCGATGCGGGTGACGATCTCATACGAGATCGTCCCCAGCGCCTCCGCCCACTCCTGCGCGGTCGGCTCGCCCCGGTCGCCCGGGCCGAACAGGATGATCTCGTCTCCGGCCGCGAGCCGGTCGTCGCCGACGTCGATGACGAACTGGTCCATGCAGACCCGTCCGGCGATCGTCCTGCGTCGCCCGGCCGCGAGGACCTCCAGCACGTTGGACCCGTGCCGCGGGATCCCGTCTCCGTAGCCCACGGGCACCACGGCCAGCGTGGTCTCCCGCTCGGTGTGGTACGTGTGACCGTACGACACCCCGCTGCCCGCCGGAACCCGCTTGACCAGCGCCGCGTCCGCCACGAGCGTCATCGCGGGGCGCAGCCCGAACCCGCCGAGCGCCGGCACCGGCGTCAGCCCGTACGTCGCGATGCCTGGCCGGACGAGGTCGAACCGCGCCTCCGGCAGGGTCAGCGCCGCCGCCGAGTTCGACAGGTGCCGCACCTCGAAGCGCGCCCCGGCCTTCTCCGCGTGCGCCACCATCTCGGTGAACGCGCCGATCTGCGCCGCGATCGAGGGATGGCCGGGCTCGTCCGCGCAGGCGAAGTGCGACATGACCCCCGCGACCCGCACGTGGCCCGTGGCCTCCGCCTTGAGCGCCGCGTCGACCAGCGCCTCCCAGTCGTCGCCCCGCGCACCCCCGCGCGACATGCCCGTGTCGGCCTTGAGATGGATCCGCGCCTCGCGCCCGGCCCGCTCCGCCGCCTGGACGACCTCGTCCAGCAGCCAGACCGCCCCCACGGTCAGGTCGACGTCCCGCGCGACGGCCTCCTCGTACGGTTCGCCGGGGACGCCCACGCAGACCAGCGTGCGGACGGTGAGGCCCGCGTCCCGCAGGCGCAGCGCCTCGGCCAGCTTCGCGACGCCCAACCAGGACGCGCCGCCGGCGAGCGCGGCGCGGGCGGCCTCCACCAGCCCGTGCCCGTACGCCTCGGCCTTCACCATGGCCATCACCTCGGCGCCCCGCGCGCGCTCGCGCAGCACCCCGATGTTGTGGCCGATGGCGCCGAGATCGACCCGTGCCTCCGCAGGAACCCTCATGGTCACCCAGTCTGCCGTCCCCGCGCCCATGCCTGGGCCTTATCGCCCAGGTCACGGCCAGAACGGCCCCTCACAAGCGCTCCCCCGGCGCTCCCTCGCCCAATAAGACGCAAATGCCCACCCCAGGGTTCAGCCCCAGACCCCGTCGCGGGTCGGGCGGCCGGAAGGCGCTCCAGGCGCCTGGAGGCCGCACGACCCGCCGAGCCGGGCGACCGCAGCGCCACGCCGAAACCCGCACGGGCACGAGAACCTCAACCGTGGCGGGAGGATCGCCCGGCTCGCAACGGGGGTTCCAGGGGGTCGCCCCCCTGGGCAGACACAGCGCGGGTCGGGCGGCCGGAAGGCGCTCTAAGCGCCTGGAGGCCGCCCCACCCGCCGAGCCGGACGACCGCAGCGCCACGCAACAAACCCGCACGGGCACAACACACCGAAACCGTGGCGGGAGGATCGCCCGGCTCGTAACGGGGGGTTCCAGGGGGGTCGCTACCCCTGGGCAGACACAGCCCGAAAAGCGTGGGGGAGGGCGTCGATCACGTCTTGGGCGCTGATCGGGGCTTCGGGGCCCGGGGTGGGGGCGGAGGCCAGGCGGGCGGCCAGGCCGTGGAGGTAGGCGCCGCCGGCGGCGGCGTCGAGGGCGGGCATGCCGCCGGCGAGCAGGGCGCCGATCAGGCCGGACAGGACGTCGCCCGTGCCGGCGGCGGCGAGGCGCGGGGTGCCGGTCGGGTTCACGCGGACGGGGCGGTCCTGCTCGGCGACCAGGGTCGTGGAGCCCTTCAGCAGGACGGTCGCGGAGAGCTCGGCGGCGGCGCGGCGGACGTGGTCGAGGCGGGCGGCCTCGATGTCCTCGCGGTCGGCGGCGATGAGCCGGGACAGCTCGCCCGCGTGCGGGGTGAGGACGGTCGGGGCGGCGCGGCACAGCAGGTCGCGGCGGCGGGCGAGGACGGTGAGGCCGTCGGCGTCCACGAGCACGGGCAGGTCGGTGCCGAGGACGGCCTCCAGAAGCGACTCGGCGGCGTCGCCGGTGCCGAGGCCGGGGCCGGCCACCCAGGACTGGACGCGTCCGATGCGCTCCAGGACCCTCGCGTCGTGGCGGCCGGGCTCGACGACCGTGGTGACGACCTCTGGCCAGCGCTGCCGGACGAGCTCGACCGGGCGGGCGACCGAGGCGAAGCGGACCATTCCGGCACCGCCGCGGACCGCGCCGCCGGTGCTGAGGACGGCCGCGCCGGTGAACTGGTCGCCGCCGGCGATGATGCCGACGACGCCGCGCCGGTACTTGTCGGACTCGGGGCGGGGCTCGGGCGGGGCGATGTCGGCGGGCCGGGCGGCGACGACGTCGGGGTCGGGCAGATCGGGGCCGAGGCCGATGTCGACCAGCTCGACCACGCCGCAGTGGGCGGCGCCCGGGTCGATGAGCAGGCCCGGCTTGTGCGTGCCGAAGGTGACGGTGACGTCGGCGTGGACGGCGGCGCCCTCCACGCGTCCGGTGCTCGCGTCCACGCCGCTCGGGACGTCGCAGGCGACCACGAGCCCGGCGGCCTCGGAGGCGAGCGCGGCGTACCGGGCGTGGGGCTCGCGAAGGCCGCCGGTCCCGCCGATGCCGGTCAGGCCGTCGATGATCAGGTCGGCGCCGGCGATGGCGGACTCGACAAGGGCGGATTCGGTGGGCGCGGAGTCCAGGAGGCGGCCGCCGGCGGCGCGCAGGTCGGCCAGCCCGCCCTCGTGGATCTTGGATCCGGCCTGCACGGCCTGGACGCGGGCGCCGCGCCGGGCGAGGCGGGCTCCGGCGTAGAGGGCGTCGCCGCCGTTGTCGCCGCCGCCCACCAGGAGGACTACGCGGGCCCCGTACACGGCGGGCAGGAGGCGCGCGCACACCGAGGCGAGCCCGGCGGCGGCGCGCTGCATCAGGGCGCCGTCGGGGAGCCGGGCCATGAGGGCCTGCTCGGCCGCCCGCACCTTGCCGACCTCGTGCGCGTACCTCATCCGCGACTCCCCAAGTCGATCACACACTTAGAGTGCCACGTGGGGACCCTCCGCAACCCCGGAGCCGTTCGATCACAACTTGCACCGCAACTTTCGGTGTCATGTGCGCAAAAGAATCTTCAGTCGTAGAATCTTGGGCATCCGGTCCGATGTATTCGCGCCGCGGCCCCCCGGTGCGGCAGAATGCGCCCAGATCAGTCCGCCGGGACTGGAGAGGCCCGAGCAATGAGCACTTCCCGTGGTCCCTCCGTCCGTCAACGGCGCCTGGCCGCCGAGCTCCGGAGGCTGCGCGAGGCCAAGGGCCTCACCGGAGACGAGGTCGCCGAACGGCTCGCCTGGTCGACCGCCAAGGTGAGCCGGATCGAGAACGCGCGGACCGGCGCGAAGATCGGCGATGTGCGGCGACTGCTGGAGCTGTACGAGATCGACGGCGCCCGGCACGACGACCTGATCGCCCTGGCGCACGACGCCGCCCAGCGGGGTTGGTGGGAGGACTACCGCGACCTGCCGAGCGAACTCGCGGACTTCATCGCACTGGAGTCCGAGGCGACGGCGGCCAGGGAATGGGGCAGCACCGTTATTCCCGGACTGTTGCAATCTGAGAGCTATGCCCGGAATGTCATCGGCGGATGGAGCGACCTGGCCACCCTGCCTCCGCAGGAACTCAACCGCCGGCTGGACGTGCGAATGCGGCGGCGCGAACTGCTCGACGGACCCGCTCCCCTGGAACTGTCGGCGGTTATCGACGAGGCGGTTCTGCGGCGCCGCATCGGCGATCAGAAGGTCATGCGGGAGCAGCTCGAACATCTGTACCAGATGACCGAGCGCCCGAACGTGACCCTGCAGATCCTACCCTTGGACGTACCACACTCGGTGTTGGCCGAATCGTTTATCCTCCTGGAATTCTCCTCGGTGCACGACATCAATTTTCCTGATATCGTTCACACGGAATCACTGACGATCAGCCACTTGGCGGAAGAAGCCGTCACCTATATGTACCGGCTCGCCTATTCGAGTCTGTCCCGCCAGGCACTGGATCCCGCGCAATCGCGACGGCGCATCGCCGAGGCCAGGGACGCGTGGTGACGGTCCGCTAAGGGCTCAATCCTTGCGAAAGGCACCGAGTGTCCCTTTTTGCTACTCCTGTACCACAATGGAGGAGAAGCGCCCACTGCGGGGCGAGTAATACATGCGTCGAGATCGGCACGCTAACCGATTCGTCCCGGTTTATCGGGGCCCGCGACGCGAAGTACGGCACGCAGAGTCCGGTCCTGTCATTCTCCCAGGCGGAATGGCGGGAATTCGTCGAACGAGCGAAGAAGGGTGATTTCGACCTGGGCCGCTGACCCGGCGCGAGGCGCCGTCCGGCCCCGTCCGCCAAGGCGTGCGGGGCCACGCCGCACGAGCCGGGTCCACCGCGCCGACCCGGCTCGTCGCCCTCACAACCGCAACTCTGGAACTACCTCGGCACGCCTGACACACGGGTACCGCGCCACCCGGACGTGATCAGGCGTTTTTTGCGATCTTGTTACCGTGTGCTTGATGCACCGGCAGCGCGGCCGCGGCAAATGCAACTTTCGATGCAGGGAGCCGGAATGAGTTTCCAGGGGACACCGCACGCCCGATGGAGAAAGAGCGCCCGATGCGGCGCCAGCAACTGCGTCGAGGTCGCACGTCGCGGCGGGGACGCCATATGCGTGCGCGACACCGAGGACGCCGCGACGATCCTGTCGTTCCGGCCCGATGAATGGCGCACGTTCACCGAGCGCGCCAAGGACGGTCGTTTCGACACCCGCTGAAACAGTCACTGCAACTTGCAAGTCCGGCGAGATTTCCAACCGGCCTGAGAATTGCGTTGAGCGGGAGCGGATCCGCGCCGCTCGGTAAGGAGCCGCATGATTTCCCGCGGTACACCGCTCCCGCTGATCGCATTCCCAGAAGATGATCGCATTGTGAAATCGCTCACGCCGCGAGAAACGCCTATCCGCCGCACAGTCACCTGACGGCCCCCAGAGGCGTCCGTCAGGCCACGCGGACGCCTCGGGGGACCCGGTACAGGGGCGTCCGCAGGCGGGAGGCCGTGATCCACACCGCGCCCGCCGCGAGGGCCAGGTCGAAGGCCAGCCCCCAGGGCCACACCGCGGCCCCGTCCTCGCGGTCCGACCCGTGGTCGTCGTCCCCGGCGCGGACTTCGCGCACGGTGCGGCTGATCGATCCGAGCGGGTCGGACTCCGGCGCGCGGCTGAGCACTACGTCTCCGACGAGGACGCGGCGCTCGGGCAGGCGCGGCGCCGCGTCGGCGAGCGCGACGACCGGGTTCGGGGCCAGCAGCCACCAGACGCGCTCGGTGTGGTCCTCGCTGTACCCGCCGTACCGGTCGGGGACGTGCTCGGACGTGAGCGGGACCGCCAGCGTGAACAGCAGCGGCGTCCCGACCAGCAGGGCGAACACCGTCAGGTACGACAGCAGGATCGAGGTGACGCTGCGGGCCACCAGCGCCGACCAGGCCTGCGACACCGCGCAGACCACGCCGATCAGCAGCGCCGTCACCAGCAGGACGACCAGGGCCCGTCCCACGCCGATGGCGCCCTCGGCGACCGGCAGGAGCAGGCTCGGCAGGGTCAGCACGAGGGTGACCAGGCCCGTCCCCCAGGCGGCGGCGAGCTTGCCGAGCGCGATGTCGCCGGGGGTGAGCCGGGTGACCTGCAGCGTCGCGAGCGTTCCGCGCTCGCGGTCCCCGTTGACCGACTGGCCGCCGAGCGCCGGGGTGACGAGCAGCGTCAGCACCAGCACCCCGAGCAGGACCCCGCCGAACATGGGGACGCCGGGCTCGCCGAAGGAGGAGGTGTCGCCGTACTCCAGCGCCACCCGGAACAGCAGCCCGAGCCCGTTGACGACCAGGCACCAGACGAGGAGCAGGACCTTCCAGCGGCCGGTCCGCAGCCGGGTCCTGATCTCCTGCCGTGCCACCAGGCCGATTCCGCGCGCGGTCAAGGACAATGCTCACCTCCGGTTCTCGGTCATCGCCAGGTAGGCCGATTCGAGCGCGCTGCCGGCGGGCGCGAGGCCGCTGACGGGCACGCCGGCGGCGACGAGCCTGGCCAGCAGCCCGGCCGCCTCGCCCTCGGTCAGCGGGCCGACCTCGGCGCCTCCCGCCACGTCGGCCGCCTGCACCCACGGCAGCTCCTCCAGCTCGCGGGCGAGCGCCGACGCCAGCGGCTCCGGGTCGAGGGAGCGGATCCGCCACCGGACCCGTGCCGAGGTGCCGGTGATCTCCGCCATCGCGTGGTCGCCGGCCGTCCGGCCGTGGTCGACGAGGACGACCCGGTCGGCGATCTCCTCCAGCTCGCTGAGGATGTGGCTGGACACGAGCACCGCGACCCCGTCGGCCGCGAGGGACCGCAGCAGGTCGCGCAGCTCGATGCGGGAGCGCGGGTCGAGGCCGGACGCGGGCTCGTCCAGCAGCAGGACGCGGGGCCGGTGCACGAGGGCCCGCGCCATCCCGAGCCGCTGCTTCTGCCCGCGCGAGAGGGCGTGGACGGGGCGCCCGAGGTGGTCGTCCAGGTGGACGAGGCTGAGCAGCGCCCTGATCCGCCGCGGGCGCTCCTGCTTGGGCAGCCCGTAGGCGTCGGCGAAGAAGCCCAGGTACTCGTCCACCGTGAGCTGGTCGTAGACGCCGAAGGCGTCCGGCATCCAGCCGAGCGCGTCACGCGCCTCGGCGGGACGGGCGAGCGCGTCGTGCCCCGCGATCCGCACCGTGCCCGCGTCGGGCGCGAGCAGCGTAGCCAGGATCAGCAGCAGGGTCGTCTTGCCCGCCCCGTTGGCCCCGACGAGCGCCGTGACCTGCCCGTACGGGACGGTGATGTCGAGGCCGCGCAGCGCCTCCACCGGCCCGAAGCGCCGCACCACGCCGCGCGCCTCGATCGCGAGGCCGCCGTCTCCCGCCACCCGCCACCTCCCGTCGCCGGGCCGGTCCCGATTCCGATGAGACGCGGCCCGTCGCGGGACGGTTCAGAAGAATCCGGAATCTCCCCAGAATCCGGATGTCTCCCAGGGGTCGGGCTACTCGACGGTGACGGACTTGGCGAGGTTGCGCGGCTGGTCGACGTCGTGGCCCTTGGCGGTGGCCAGCTCGCACGCGAACACCTGCAGCGGGACGGTCGTGACCAGCGGCTGGAGCAGCGTCGGAACGGCCGGGACGCTGATCAGCGTGTCCGCGTACGGCTCGACCGACTCGTCGCCCTCCTCGGCGATCACGATCGTCCGGGCGCCGCGGGCCCTGATCTCCTGGATGTTCGACACGATCTTGTCGTGCAGGACGTCCCGCGCCCGCGGCGGCACGACGACCACGACGGGCAGGTCCTCCTCGATCAGCGCGATCGGGCCGTGCTTCAGCTCGCCGGCAGCGAAGCCCTCGGCGTGCATGTACGCCAGCTCCTTGAGCTTGAGCGCGCCCTCCAGGGCGACCGGGAAGCCCACGTGGCGGCCGAGGAACAGCACGCACCGCTCGCCGGCCAGGGAGCGGGCCAGCTCGCGCACCGGCTCCATGGTCTCCAGGACCTTCTCCACCTTCTCCGGCATCCGCTCGAGGAGCTGGACCATGGCGAAGACCTCGTCGCCCCACTTGGTGCCGCGCACCTGCGCGATGTAGAGGGCGATCAGGTAGACGGCGACGAGCTGCGTCAGGAACGCCTTGGTGGACGCGACCGCGATCTCCGGCCCGGCGTGCGTGTAGAGGACGCCGTCGCACTCGCGGGGCAGCGTCGAGCCGTTGACGTTGCAGATGCCGAGCAGCTTGGCCTTCTGCTCCCGGGCGTGCCGGACGGCCATCAGCGCGTCCATCGTCTCGCCCGACTGGGAGATCGCGATGACCAGCGTCGTCGGGGACAGGATCGGGTCGCGGTACCGGAACTCGCTGGCCAGCTCGACCTCGCAGGGCAGCCCCGCCCAGTGCTCGATCGCGTACTTGGCGATCAGCCCGGCATGGTAGGACGTCCCGCATGCGACGATGATGATCTTGTCGACCTCGCGCAGCTCCTGGTCCGGGATGCGCATCTCGTCCAGGTGCAGGCGCCCGTCGGCGCCGATCCGGCCGAGCAGCGTGTCGGCGACGGCTCGCGGCTGCTCGGCGATCTCCTTGAGCATGAAGTAGTCGTAGCCGCCTTTTTCCGCGGCGGACACGTCCCAGTCGACGTGGTACTCCTTCACCTCGGCGGGGCGCCCGTCGAAGTCGGTGACCGTGACGCCCTCGGCGCGCAGCTCGACGACCTGGTCCTGGCCCAGCTCGATCGCGTCGCGGGTGTGCTCGATGAACGCGGCCACGTCGCTGGCGAGGAAGTTCTCGCCGTCCCCGACGCCGACGACGAGCGGGGAGTTGCGGCGCGCCCCGACCACCAGGCCCGGGGAGCCGGTGTGCGTCGCGACCAGCGTGAACGCGCCCTCCAGCCGGCCGCAGACGCGGCGCATCGCGTCCGCGAGGTCGCCGCCGCCCTTCAGCTCGTCCTCCAGCAGGTGGGCGACGGCCTCGGTGTCGGTGTCGGACCCGAGCCCGTGCCCGCCCTCCTCCAGCTCCGCCCGCAGCTCCGCGAAGTTCTCGATGATGCCGTTGTGGATCACCGCGACCGAGCCGGTGCAGTCGACGTGCGGATGGGCGTTGCGGTCGTTCGGCGGCCCGTGCGTCGCCCACCGCGTGTGCCCCATGCCGAGCGTCCCGGCGGGCGGGGGCTCCTCCGCCAGGGCGTTGCGCAGGTTCACGAGCTTTCCCGCGCGCTTGGCCGTCGCCAGCTTCCCGTCGGCCAGCACGGCCACCCCGGCCGAGTCGTAGCCGCGGTATTCCAGCCGCGCCAGGCCGTCGACGACCACGTCGAGGGCCGGACGGCCGCCTACGTACCCCACGATTCCGCACATGGCGGCAACTCTATTCGGTGTCTCGCACCGGACCTACCTGCGAGGGCCGCGGAAGCATGACGCTAGCGTGGACGACCGGTGGAAACCCGGTGACCGGCACGCAGCCCGGTTACTGTTCAGCCATGACGAGCGGATGGGACAGCGTGCCGAGCCCCTACGTGGAACTCTCCCGTGAGGCCTGGCGCGGCCTTCGCGAGAACACCCCGCTCCCGCTCACCCCCGGTGAGCTGGACGCCCTGCGGGGCCTGCGCGACCCGATCGACATCACCGAGGTCGAGGAGGTGTACCTGCCGCTGTCCCGGCTGCTCAACCTGTTCTTCCTGTCGGACGGGCGGCTGCGCGACACCGTCAGCGGCTTCCTCGGCGGCCAGGTGGAGCCCACCCCGTTCATCCTCGGGGTGGCGGGCAGCGTGGCGGTCGGCAAGTCCACCACGTCCCGGCTGCTGCGCACGCTCCTCGCGCGCTGGCCGGAGCACCCGAGCGTGGAGTTGGTCACGACCGACAGCTTCCTTTACCCGAACGCCGTTCTGGCCGAGCGCGGGATCATGGACCGCAAGGGGTTCCCCGAGTCCTACGACCGCCGCGCCCTCGTCCGGTTCGTCTCGGCGATCAAGTCGGGCGCGGCGGAGGCTTCGATCCCGGTGTACTCGCACCTGGAGTACGACATCGTCCCGGACGCGGTGCAGACCGTCCGGCGCCCCGACATCCTGATCGTCGAGGGCCTGAACGTGCTGCAGGCGCCGCCGCCCGGCACCCTCGGCGTGTCCGACTTCTTCGACTTCTCGATCTATGTGGATGCGCGGGTCGAGGACATCCGGCAGTGGTACATCGACCGGCTCTTCGCCCTGCGCCGCACCGCCTTCACCGACCCGCGCTCCTACTTCCACAAGTACGCCCACGAACTGGACGAGGACGAGACCGCCGCCTTCGCGCAGCGCGTGTGGCGGGACGTCAACGAGATCAACCTCGTCTCCAACATCCTGCCGACCCGCGCCCGCGCCACCCTCGTCCTCCACAAGGACAAGAACCACACTGTCCAAAGGATCCGACTCCGTCGGATCTGAGGCGGGTCAGCGGGACCAGGGGCCTGTTACGGCGAAGGTCGTGCCCGGGGTGTAGACGTTGACGTACATCGTCCGGTTGTCGGGGGAGAACGTGACGCCGGCGAACTCGCCCCACTCGGGTTCGGTCTCGGTGCCGATGTTCTGGCGGTTGCGGGCCATCGGGTAGACCGTGCGGCGGCGGGAGACGCCGAAGACGTGCTGGGCGCCGTTGCCGTCCTCGCACACCATCAGGCCGCCCTGCGGGGCCAGGCAGATGTTGTCGGGCGACTCGCCGGGCTTCTCGAGGTCGGTGTCCGGGCCGAACACGATGACGAGGGTGAGCCGGCGGTGGCGCGGTTCGTAGGACCACACCTGCCCGAAGTGGTCGGCGCGGGAGCCGTCCTTCGTCTTCGCGAAGCTCGACACGAAGTAGACGCGGTCGCCGCCCCAGTAGCAGCCCTCCAGCTTCTGGGCGTGGGTGATGCCGCCGGACCCGAAGTCCTGGAACCGGATCGGGGTCTGCGCCGCCAGCGGGTCGGGCACTTTCTTCCATTCGACGTGGTCGAACACGGTGCCGGGCTCTTGCACGACCGACAGGTCCGGGACGCCGGGGACGCACAGCGCCTCCAGTCGGCCGCCGGCCCGCAGGCTGCCGAAGCCGCCGCGCGGCCGCTCCGGCAGGAACCGGTAGAACAGCCCGAACGGCTTCTCGAAGGCGTCCTCGGTCTCGTAGACGGTGCCGTCGCGCGGGTCGACGGCGATCGCCTCATGCTGGAAGCGCCCCATCGCGGTCAGCGGCTCGGGGACGGTCCGGCCCTGGTCGTACGGGTCGACCTCGAAGATGAACCCGTGGTCCTTGGTGTAGTTCCCGGTCCCGGCCTTGTCCTCGGTCTCCTCGCAGGTCAGCCAGGTGTTCCACGGGGTGGGGCCGCCCGCGCAGTTCACGGCCGTCCCGGCGATGGCGACGCGCTCGGTGTGCACGCGCCCGGCCGCGTCGACCTCCAGCGCGGTGCAGCCGCCCAGGCCGCCCGGGTCGTAGGTGACGCCCTCGACGGCCGGCACCCGGTGCGCGGCGTCCGGCCGGTTCTCGTGGTTGCGGACGAGCCACGTCCGGCCCCGGCGCCCGGGGAAGGCGGCCATCCCGTCGCAGTGGCTCGGTACCGCCCCCTCTCCGGAGCGCAGCGGCTCTCCCTCGCGGGACAGGACGGTGTAGCGGAACCCGCGCGGCAGGTCCAGCAGCCCCCTCGGGTCGGGCACGAGGGGCCCGTACCCGTCGTGGCCGCCGGCCGGGGCGGCGGACGCGGCCCCGGCGAACAACTGCTCCACGGACCCGGTGAAGGCGATCCCCGCCCCCACCGCACCCGTCCTGGCGAGGAGCTGACGGCGCGAAACCGACATGAGCACACTCCCTGATGGATCGTTACATGATCCTCTTGCCCGTTGTAACACGCGTCACAGTGATTGTGAACCGGCCCGTTGCGGAGCCGGGCGAACCGCGGTTCCGGACGGTGCGTCTGAAGATCGATACTGTCCGTGCCTGCCGTGAGACTGGAGCAATGACCGACACCCCCGGCGTCGAGGACGCCCCCGAGAGCGACCTGCCCCGCCTGCTCGTCGAACCGCCGTGGAGCCGCCGGACGCCCCGCGGCGCGGAACCGGTCGTCCTGAAGGGGCTGAAGCGGCCCAGGACGCAGGCCGCCGAATCCTGGCCGCCCGGCCTCCGCGAGGAGTGGCTGAAGGTCGCCGACGGCTACATGGCGTCCTACGCGCCGCTGCCCGCGGACACCGACTGGGCCGCGGTGGCCGAGCACTTCCGCAGCGGCGCCGCACTGCGCGACCCGCGCGGCGGCGAGCGGGCCCGCCGGTACTACCGGCTGGTCATGGACGGGCCCGGTGACCTCGCGGACGAACTGCTCGCCGACGAGCGCTACCACGACGACTGGGCCGGCTGGAGTTACCGGGTCCCGCACAAGCACTTCGCGGCCCGGCGCGGCCTCGCCGCCCACCGGCTAATCCTGAACGCGGCCAAGGCGCACCCCTCCGGCGCGGAGGCGCTCGTCCCGTTCGTGGACGACGCCACGGCGCAGGTCATGATCGGCGCGCTCGGCCGGGTCGACGAGGCCGCGCGGCTCTGGTTCGCCTGGCACGGGTCCGCCGCGGCTCCGTTCGTCGTCCCGGAGGCGCTGCGCAAGCCCGGTCCCAAGCGCGCGAAGGCCGAGCAGGGCCTCGCGCTGATCGCCCGCGAGCACGGCAGCGGCTGCCTTGTGGAGGCGGCGCGCGGGTACGGCGAGGAGGCAGTCGCGGCAATCGAGGCGCTGCGCACCGACCCGCTGGACCAGTACCCCGACGACCTGCCGGAATGGGACGAGGAGACCGTCCGCAAGCTCCCCCGGCTCCTGCTGCGCGGCCGCGACCGGGCACTGCCGGTGACGGCCGTCCGCAACTTCGCGACGATGCTGCTGATCTCCACCCCGGAGGACCCGTACCCGGGGTGCGAGCAGGTCATCGAGCTGTGCGATCCCGGTTCGCTCGCCGAGTTCGCCTGGGCCCTGTGCCTCAACGAACCCCGCCACGGCCTGTGGGCGTCGCCGGGCGTGCAGTACGCCCTCCGGCGCCTCGGCGACGCCGCGACCGCCGCCCGGCTCACCGACCGGATGGCGCGCTGGGACAACTACTACACCTGGAGGTTCAAGGGGCTGACGGCGCTCGACGTCCTCATGGCGATCGACGCGCCCGCCGACGGCAAGCTGCGCCATCTGGACCGCCTCGCCCGCCGGAGCGCCGACCACAAGCACATGCGCCGCCATGCGCAGGGCCGGCTGAACGCCATCGCCCGGCAGCGCGGGCTCACCTCCGAGCAGCTCGCGGACCGGATCGTCCCCGACCTCGGCCTGGACGCCGAGGGCTCGATGACGCTCGACTACGGCCCGCGCCGCTTCGTCGTCGGGTTCGACGAGCAGCTCAAGCCGTTCGTGACCGACCAGGACGGAAAGCCCCGCAAGACGCTGCCGAAGCCGGGCGTCAAGGACGACGAAACGCTCGCGCCACTCGCCTACAAACGGTTCGCCGACCTGAAGAAGGAGGCCCGGACGGTCGCCGCCGACCAGATCAAGCGGCTGGAGAAGGCGATGGTGGCCGGGCGCTCCTGGACGGCGGAGGAGTTCCGCTCGGTCTTCGCCGGGCACCCGCTGATGCGCCACATCGCACGCCGCCTGGTCTGGTCGGCGCACGGGGTGGGGGCGGACGGAGCGGGGCCGGACGGAGCGGGGCCGGCGGACGGCGCCGCGTTCCGGGTCGCCGAGGACGGCACGCTCGCCGACGTCCACGACGACGAGTACGCCCTCCCGCAGGACGCCCGCGTGACGCTCCCGCACCCGGTGCTCCTCGGCAAGGAGGCCGTCGCGGCGTGGGCCCCGGTCTTCGCCGACTACGAGATCCTCCAGCCGTTCCCGCAGCTCGGACGTCCCGTCCACGAGCTGGGGGACGACGAGCGCGACACCGGCCGGCTGGCCCGGTTCGAGGGGCACGCCGTCCATTTCGGCAGGCTCATGGGCATGACGTCCCGCGGCTGGGAGCTCGGCGACAAGGAGACCGGCGGGTTCCGCCGCCAGGTCAACCTGATCACCCCGGACGACCGGCACGTGATGGTCGCGTTCGAGCCCGGCATCCGCGTCATCGAACCCGACGAGTACGCGGAGCAGAAGATCGAGCGGGTCATGCTGATGACCGGCCGCTACTCCGGGAAGGAGCATCCCTTCGGCGCGCTCGACCCGGTCACCGCGTCCGAGATGCTCGCCGACCTGATCCGCCTCACCGCCTGACCCGTCTCGCAGCCCGGGCTCGTCGGCCGCACGCCGCCGCCGTCCACCGATCGGTGGACGGCATGTTCCACCGGTCGAGGCTCATGCGCGCAGGGGTGCCGCGGCCAGCATCGTCGGTATGACTGATCTTCTCGTACGCATGGCCCGGTGGAGCGCCGGGCACCCCTGGCGCGGCATCGCCGCCTGGCTGCTGTTCGTGGTGCTGTGCCTCGGCATCGGCGTCGCGGCCGGCGGGCACGCGGCCACGACCGAGGACTTCCGGATCGGCGAGGCCGGACGGGGGGAGGCGATCGCCGCCGAGGGCGGGCTCCAGCAGAGGCCCGTCGAGCGCGTGCTGGTCACCGGCAGGGGCGCGGCGGCCGACGCGGCGGCCCAGGACGCCGCCGCGCGCATGCGGCGGCTGCCCGAGGTCGCGTCGGTGTCCGCGCCCGTGCGGTCGAAGGACGGCTCGGCCGTGCGCGTCGACGTGACGTTGAAGGGCCCCGAACTCCAGGGCAAGAAGCACGTCGAGCCGTTGCTGGCCCAGACCGCGGCCGTGCGGGCCGCGCACCCGGACGTGCGGGTGGAGGAGACGGGCGGCCCGTCCATCAGCAAGGGCGTCGAGAAGCTGCGCGACGACGACCTCGCCCGCACCGAGGTGATCGCGTTGCCGATCACGCTGATCACGCTGCTGGTGGTGTTCGGGTCGTTCGCGGTGGCGGTCGTGCCGGTGGTGCTCGCGCTGACCTCGATCGCGGCGGCGATCGGCCTGTCGATGCTCGCCTCGCACGTCTTCCCGGACGCCGGGGTCGGCGCCAGCGTCATCCTGCTGATCGGCATGGCGGTCGGCGTCGACTACACCCTCTTCTACCTCAAGCGGGAGCGGGAGGAGCGGGCCCGCGCGGAGGGCCGGCTGACCGCGCGGGCGGCCGTGGAGGTCGCCGCGGCGACGTCCGGGCGCTCGGTGGTGGTGTCCGGGCTGGCGGTCGCCGCGTCCAGCGCGACCCTCTACCTGGCCGACGACGTGATCTTCTCCTCGATCGCGACGGCGGCGATCGTGGTCACGCTGATCGCCGTCGTCAGCTCGCTGACCGTCCTCCCGGCGGTGCTGGCGAAGCTCGGCGGGTGGGCGGAGCGGCGGGCCGTCCGGCGCGGCCGGACGCCGAAGCCGCCGCGGACCGGCGGCGGCCGGATCACCCGGGCGATGCTGCGCCCCACCGGAAGGCACCCGGCCGCGACGCTGGCCGTGGCCCTGACCGCCATGCTGGCGCTGACGGCGCCGCTGCTGAGCATCGACCTCACCGACATGGGCCGCGACAGCCACCCGCGCGAGATCCCGGCGATGCGGACCTACGACCGGCTGAACGCGGCGTTCCCCGAGCTGAAGGCCATGCACCAGGTCGTCGTCAAGGCCGACGCCGCACGCGCCGACGAGGTGACCGCCGCCCTGCGCGCCCTGGCGGAAAGGGCCGAGGGCGATCCCCTGCTCGCCGGGACGTCCGAGCTGCGCACCTCGCCGGACGGGCGGATCCACCTGCTCGAACTCGCGGTGCCGCACCACGTGAGCACCGACGAGGCGCGGCGCTCCCTGGAGCGGATGCGCGGCGAGTACGTCCCGGAGACCGTCGGACGGCTCGGCGTGGAGACCGCCGTGACCGGGGACGTGGCCCGCTACGCCGACTATCCCGAGCACCAGGAGAGCAAACTGCCGTTCGTCATCGGGGCGCTGCTGCTGGTCACGTTCGCGATGACGGTGTGGGCGTTCCGCTCGGTGGTCCTCGGCCTGATCGGCGTGGTGCTGAACCTGCTGTCGGCCGGCGCCTCCCTCGGCCTGCTCACCCTGGTGTTCCAGGGGACGTGGGCGGAAGGCCTGCTGGGCTTCACCTCCACCGGCTCGGTCGGCTCCCGCGTCCCGCTCTTCCTGCTGGTGATCCTGTTCGGCCTGTCGATGGACTACCAGGTGTTCGTGATCAGCCGGATCCGGGAGGCGGCGCTGCGCGGCGTCCCGACCCGGCAGGCGGTGCTGGACGGCGTCGGCGGCTCGGCGAGCGTGGTGACCAGCGCGGCGTTCGTCATGGTGACGGTGTTCGCCGGCTTCGCCACCGTCCACATCATGGAGCTGAAGCAGATGGGCTTCGCCCTGGCGGTGGCGGTGCTGCTCGACGCCGCCGTCATCCGCGTCACGGTCCTGCCCGCGGTGATGCTGCTGCTCGGCGACCGGTGCTGGTGGCCGTCGCGCCGCCCGCGGCGGGCCCCGGACCGCGCGGCCACGCCGGTGCCGCAGAACATAGGCTGATCGTCATGGTGCAGCCCGGCGAACGTCCCCAGGTGCGGGCGCTCCGCAGGTGGTACGCGGCCGCCTGGATCGTGTTCGGACTGGTTCCCCCCGCCCTGGCGGTGGCGGACCAGCCGGACTCCACCAGGGCCCCGACGCTGGCGCTGCTGTCGGTGCTCGGGCTGTGCTACCCGATCACGGAGACGTTCCCCGGGAATCCGGTGGTCCGCCGGAACACGTTCCTGGGCGTGCTGATCGCGGGGATCGGCGGCGTCTCCTTCCTGATGGGCGGCGCCGCGTCCCTGCTCATCGCGTCCCTCCCGCACTTCTGGATCTTCGCGGGAAGCCCGCGGCGCGCGGTGCTGCTCAGCGGCGCCGCCGCCGCGGCGGCGGTCGCCGGGGACGCCGTCCGGCACGCCCCGGACGTGGAGCCGCCCACCGGCAACTCGGTCGCCGCGCTCATCGGGTACGCGGCGGGCGTCCTGCTCGGGCTGTGGATGCACCGGGTGGTCGGGCAGCAGGACGAGCGCGCCCGGCTCCTCGAAGCCGACCTGGCCGACGCCGAGCGCCGCCTCGCCGAGGCGCAGCGGCGGCAGGGCGCCACCGCCGAGCGCGAACGGATCGCCCGCGAGATCCACGACACGCTGGCGCAGGGGTTCGCGTCCATCGTCGTCCTGGCGGAGGCGGCCCGCACCGGCCTGCGCTCCGACCCGGACCTGACCGGCCGGCAACTCCTGTCGATCGAGCAGACGGCGCGGGAGAACCTCGCCGAGGCGCGCGTCCTCGTCAGTTCGGGAGCGCAGTTCGGGCCGGAGGCGCACGGATCAGATACGCGGGACGTCGCCTCCGCGTCGATCGCCCGGACGCTGCGCCGCGCCCTCGACCGGTTCGCCGAGGACACCGGGCTCACCGTCCACGCCGAGCTGCCCGACGTCGAGTGCGACCAGACGACCCGGATCGCGCTGCTGCGCTGTACGCAGGAGTCGCTCGCCAACGTCCGCAAGCACGCCGGCGCGTCCACGGTCGGCGTCGTGCTCGAACGGCACCCGCACGGCGTCGAGCTGGAGGTCACCGACGACGGCCGCGGCTTCACGGTCGCCGGGTCGCACGGCTTCGGACTCGACGGCATGCGCCGCCGCCTCGCCGAACTCGGCGGCGAGCTCACCGTGACCAGCTCCCCCGGCGAGGGCACCCGGATCCTCGCCATGATCCCCGCGAGGGCGTGAGATGACCGCGAATCCCGCACCGGCCCCCCGGAGACTCCGGATCATCCTGGTGGACGACCACACGGTCATGCGCGCGGGCCTCGTCGCGCTGCTGGCCGCCGAGCCCGGCATCGAGATCGTCGGCGAGGCCGGTGACGGCCGCGCGGGGATCGCCCTGGCCGAACGGCTCCGGCCCGACGTCGCGCTGCTCGACCTGCGGATGCCCGTGCTGGACGGCGTCGCCGCCACCGCCGAGATCGGCCGGTTCGGGACCCGCGTCCTCGTCCTCACCACCTACGACACCGACACCGAGATCGAGCGCGCGATCGAGGCCGGCGCCGTCGGCTACCTGCTCAAGGACACCACCCGCGACCAGCTGGTCGAGGCGATCGGCGCGGCGGCGCGCGGCGAGACCGTCCTCGCGCCCCGGGTGGCGGAGAAGCTCGTCGCCCGGATGCGCCGCCCCGAGCCGGCCGCGCTGACCGCCCGGGAGGTCGAGGTGCTCCGGGCGGTCGCCGACGGCCTGTCCAACGCCGAGATCGGGCGGCGGCTCGTCATCGCGGAGGCCACCGTCAAGACGCACCTGCTCCGCGTCTTCGCCAAGCTGGACGTCGGCGACCGCACGCACGCCGTCGTCGTCGCCATGGACCGCGGCCTCCTCCCCCGCTAGTCGGCGCTGGCGACCGGGAGGGAGCGGAGCCGGAAGGTGGCGAGGAACGTCGCGACGAGCGTCACCGCGACCAGCAGCCCGATCGCCACGGGCAGGTCGACGGTGGACCTGACCGGGGACGCCTCGGTGAGCGCGTCCGTCACCGACAGGCACCACTGCTGGATGGACGCCGACTTGGCGCCCGGCGCGAAGTTGCCGAGCAGCGACTCCCACACCAGCGCGTACAGCAGGCCGATCGTGACGGCGTTGCGGCTGGCGACGGCCAGCGCGACGAACACCGAGCTGTAGACGACGCCGCCGACCAGCACCCCGATCGCGAACGCCGGGGTCAGCTGCGCGGTCGTCCCCGTGAGGATGACCCCCGCCAGCAGCGTCGGCACCGTGGCGAACACCGTCACCAGGACGATCGCCACGACCAGCTTCGTCAGCACGATCACCTCGCGCGGGATCGGCTTGGTCAGCACGTACATGATCTGGCCGTCGTCGATCTCCGGGCCGATCACGCCGGTGCCGGCGATCAGCGCGAGCAGCGGCAGCAGCGTCGCCAGGCCGAACTTCTGCAGCACGCCCGCGGAGACGTCCAGGTCGTCGTTGCCGGTCACGCTCAGGGCCACCGCCAGCACCAGCAGGAGCAGCGGCAGCCCCAGCAGGAGCAGCGCGCGCTTGCGTCCGAGCATCGCCCGGAACGTGATCATCGCGATCGTGCCATTCATCGGGCCACCAGGTAGGAGAAGACGCTTTCGAGGGACTCGTCGGCCGGGGAGACCTCCCAGAGGCGCACGTCGGCGTCCCGGGAGACCTGCGGGAGCAGCCAGGTGAAGCGCTGGAAGTCGACCGCCTCCACCTGCAGGCCCTTCTCGGTGAGCTGGACGCTGCGGGCCGAGCCGTCGGCGATGACGGCGGCGGCGAGCCGCCGGTCGTCGGACGAGCGGACGAGGAAGATGTGCGGCCGGTCGGTCATCAGCCGCCGGATCTTGCGGAAGTCGCCGGACGCCGCGTGCCGGCCCGCCACGATCACCTCGATGTGGCTGGCGAGCCGCTCCACCTCCTCCAGGATGTGCGAGGAGAACAGGATCGTGCGGCCCTCGGCGGCCATCCGCTGGATGAGGTCCATCAGCTGGAGCCGCTGCCGCGGGTCCATGCCGTTGAACGGCTCGTCCAGCAGCAGCACGGGCGGGTCGTGCACCAGCGCCGACGCCATCTTGATGCGCTGCTTCATCCCCTTGGAATAGTTGCCGATCGGGCGCCCGGCCGCGTAGTCCATCTCCACCAGGCCGATGGCGCGGCGGGCGGCGGCGCGGGGGTCGGGCAGCTTGTGCAGTTTGGCCATCGCGAGGATGAACTGCTCGCCGGTGAGGAAGTCGTAGGCCGACTCCCGTTCCGGCACGAGGCCGAGGCTGCGGTAGGCGCCGGGGTTGCGCCAGATCGGCGTCCCGTCCAGCGTGACGGATCCGGACGACGGCGCGAGGAACCCGCCCATCATGTGGATGAGCGTCGACTTGCCGGCCCCGTTCGGCCCGAGGAGCCCGGTGACGCCGGGCCCGACCTTCATCGACACGCCGTTGACGGCCACGACGTTCCCGTACCACCGGGAGACGTTCTCCAGGATGAGCTCGCTCATGCTGTACTCCTTCGAGGGGGGACGACCCCCCACACCCCCCGGGTCGCTCCGCTCATTAGGAGAGGCCCGCCTTACGGAACCGGCGGTACAGGACCGCGATCGAGCCGACGATGATCAGGACGCACAGCGCGAGCGCGACCACGCCGCCGGCGATGCCGGACGGCACCCCGGCCGACGACGTCTGCGCGCCGAGCAGCCGGACCTGGACGATGTCCACCAGGTTGAACGGGGTGAACAGCCCCGCCCAGCCCTGGAGGGTGAAGTTCGTCTGCGCCTCGGCGATCCCCTGGACGGCGCCGACGAACGCCGCGCTGATCATGTAGACGGCGATGACCGCGGCGACCCCGAACCCGCGCCGCGGGGTGAACGCCGCGACGACCATCCCGATGGCCGCCAGGACGAGTGCGAACAGCACGCAGCCGACGAGGGCGCCGAGGTACTTCAGCACCTGCTCGCCGGGGTCCGGCATCTTGGAGATCAGTCCGCCGACGTACAGGACGGTGACGGGCACCGCCATCAGCGCGAACAGCGCGGTCGCCATCGCGGCGCCCTTCGCCAGCACGAAGTCGAGATGGCCGACCGGGCGCGAGAAGTACAGCGGGATGACGTGGAAGCGCACCTCCCGCGAGGCCAGCACCGGCGCCTGCGTGGCCAGGAAGATCGCCACGATGACCTGCATGATGTTGGCGTAGGAGGCGTAGCGGAACAGCGCGTCCTCCTGCTTGGTGAACGCGAACGCCGCGACCGACCCGGCGGCCGGCAGCAGCATGATCGCCGCCAGCAGGAACGGCATCACCTTCGCCCGCGCGGGGCGGCCGAGGCCGTACGCGGCGCGCAGGTTGTGCACGTACAGCGACCGCAGGACATAGGCGCGGCCGTTGCGGCGCCCGTCGTAGTGCCGGTAGCCGATGTCGTGGATCGTGCTGGTGCTCATCGCGGCGCTCCCTGCTGCACGTCTCCCGGCCGCACGCCCGGGGGCTGCGCGTCTCCGGGCGGGTCCTGCGGCGCGGGCGGCGTCTGGAAGACCTCTTCGATGTGGTGGCGGCGCTGCTCCATCCGGACCAGCCGCAGCCCGAGCTCGGCGACGCCGTCGCGGACCAGGTCGTAGGTCTGCTCGCCGGCGATGTCGACGACGAGGAACCGGCCCTCCGGGCGGACCGCCACGCCCTGGTCGTAGAGGTGCTGTCCGAGCGCGTCGCGCCCCTCGTCGACCTCGACGGTGAGGACGCCGCTCTCGGTCGTGTACGCCTCGACGGCCTGGGAGCGCAGCAGCTTCCCGCCGTCGATGATGACGACGTGGTCGCAGACGCGCTCCAGCTCGCCGAGCAGGTGCGAGGTGACGAGGACGCTGATCCCGAAGTCGGCGCCGATCCGGCGGATCAGTTCGAGCATCTCGTCGCGCCCGGCCGGGTCGAGGCCGTTGGTGGGCTCGTCCAGGAAGACGAGCTTCGGGTCGTGGACGAGGGCCTGCGCGAGCTTCACCCGCTGGCGCATCCCCGTCGAGTAGCCGCCGATGGGACGGTACCGCTCCTCGTACAGCCCGACGTGCCGGAGCGTGTCGGCGGCGCGTTCGCGGGCCGCGGTCGGCGGCAGCCCGCACATCCGGGCCATGTGCACGACGAACTCGGTCGCGGACACGTCCGGCGGCAGGCAGTCGTACTCGGGCATGAACCCGACGCTCTCCCGGATCCGCAGGCCCTCGCGGGCGATGTCGAGGCCGAGGACGGTCGCGGTCCCCGAGGTGGGCGGCAGCAGTCCGAGGAGGATCTTGATGAGCGTCGACTTGCCGGCGCCGTTGGCACCGACGAGGCCGACGACGCCGGGCTCTACGGCCACGGAGAGGTCGTCCAAGGCGGTCACCCGAGGGAACCTCATCGTCAGGCCCTGGGTGGCGATGATGGGCATACCGTCGAACCTAGTGGCTGGCTCGCCGCGGCACGTCACCCTAAAGGGCGATCAGGGGCAGCCTTTGGTCCGACGCGGCGCCGACCTAAGTTCCCCGCGCGGCGGTCCTCCGGCCGCGGTGGCGCAGCACGACGGCCCACAGGCTCCGCTGGACGAGCAGCGTCACCGTCCCCGCGATGATCATTCCGACGATGTTGACGCCCAGCTGGAGCAGCGAGCCGGTGATCTCGCTGCCGTGCTTGAGCGCCATCGCGACCGCGAGGTTCCCCGCCGCGGGCACGGTGGTGACCGAGATGAAGACCCCGACCAGCGCGGACGACTTGCCGGCGGTGAGCGACAGCACGCCCGCCGCGCCCGCGAGCAGCGCGACGATGAACGACCAGCGGTCCGGGCTGTAGATGAACGCGGTGAGCGGGCGCTTGTCGGGCAGCCTGTCCAGCTCGATCACGCCGGTCCACCGGGCGGCCAGCGCGCACACGTAGGTGACCGCGACCGCCACGGTGAACCCGACGGCCAGCGCCCGCACCGCGTGCACGATGCGTCCGGGCTGGAGCCGGACGAGCCCGAAGCAGATCGCCGCGATCGCGGCGAACTCCGGCCCGAGGACCATGGCGCCGACCACCAGCACCGGCGAGTCGATCAGCGCCGCGATCGCGGCGAGCTGCGTGGCCAGCACGAGGAAGGCCACGAAGGACCAGGTCAGCGCCGTTCCCTCGCTGACCTGCCGGTCGAGTTCCTCCCAGACGACCGCGTCGTCGCCGTGCCCCGGCGCGAGGTCCTTGGCCACTTCGGCGTGGTCGGACAGCGTCAGGTCGACCTTGTCGAGGGCGATCGACCCGTCCCGGTCGACGTCGAGGGCGCGCAGCGCGTCCAGCACCTCGTTGGCCGCCTCGCGGGCGATGTCGGCGGTCACGAGGTCGCCCTGCGGGGAGCGGGCGGCGCCTGCGATCACGACGACGTTGGTGGCCCCGGCGCAGGCCGCCAGCTCCTTGCAGACCGCGTCGGTGCGCTCGGCCGGCACGATCGCTCTCAGATGCAGCACGGGGCAATCGTGCCGTAAACGACGCGTCGATGTGGCAGAACGCCTGGTCGTGAGGTTTGATCGGTTATTTGCCTTCAAGGTGGCAAAAACCCGCAGAAACCCCCCAGGACGGTGAAGGCATGACACAGGCGCCGGTGCTGACGAAGGCCTCGTGGACGAGGGCCATGCTGGCGAAAGCCAGGCTGACGAAGGCCAGGCCGACGGAGGCCGAGCTGACGAAAGCCGAGCCGACGGAAGCGGCGCGCACGAGCGCCGAGCGCATGAGCGCCGGGCGCACGAGAACCGAGCGCACGAGAACCGGGCACACGAGGACCGGGCGCGCCAGGACCGGGCGCACGAGGACTGCGCGGGCCGCCGTGGCGGGCCTCGCGCTCGCCGTCCCGCTGGCGGCGGCGGGCTGCGAGGGCGACGTGGGGCTCTCGGAGACAGGGTCGCCCTCGTCCGGCACGACCAAGCCCGCGTCCGGCGACGCGGCCAAGGCCCGCAAGAACCTGTCCGGACTGCGGATCGCGTCCACCGGGGACAGCGGAGGCTACCGGCGCGACAAGTTCGGGACGCGCTGGAAGGACACCGACCACAACGGCTGCGACCAGCGCAACGACGTCCTCGCCCGCGACCTGGAGAAGGTCGAGAAGAAGGGCAGGTGCATCGTGCTCTCCGGACGGCTGGACGACCCCTACAGCGGCAAGCAGATCACCTTCGAGAAGAAGGACGCCGCCGAGGTGCAGATCGACCACGTCTACCCGCTCGCCCTCGCCTGGCGGATGGGCGCCTCCCGCTGGAGCGAGGACAAGCGCGAGCAGTTCGCCAACGACCACGACAACCTGCTCGCCGTCTGGGGCGTGCCCAACCGGCAGAAGAGCGACTCCGGCCCGGGCGAGTGGAAGCCGCAGAAGGGGTTCCAGTGCGTCTACGCCATCAAGTACATCGCGGTCGCGAAGGAGTACGAGCTGCCGGTGACGCGCTCCGACCACGACGCGCTCCAGGACTTCCTCGGCCGCTGCTGAGCCGGCCGTAAGCTCGTCCCATGAGCGAATCGCGCGACAGTGACGCCGCCAGGGACGTTGAGCAGGGGGCGGACGCCGAGGGTACGGCGCAGGAGCGGCCGCGGGTGCGGACGGAGCGGGGCGTGGGCGCGCGGGCGACCGGGGCCGAGGTGACCGGCGCGTCCGCGACCGGGCTCACGCTGCGGGCCGGGAACGGGTTCGGCTCCCTGGCGCTCGGGGCGATGGCCGTCGGCGCGGTCGCGGTCGGCGCGGTCGCGATCGGCAAGCTCGCCGTGAAGCGGGCCGTCATCGGCCATCTCCAGGCCGGGACCGTCGAGATCAAGCACCTGAAGGTCGGCCGGCTGGAGATCGACGAGCGCTAGCCGCTCCCGGCCGCGAGACCGGGAACGGCGCGGGCGGGCGGCAGGGTCAGCCGAGGGCCGTGCGCACCACGCCGGCGAGGTGCTCGGCCACCGACTGGGCCTGCGTCTCGGACGCCGCCTCCACCATCACGCGGACCATCGGCTCGGTGCCGCTCGGGCGGATCAGGACGCGGCCGGTGTCGCCGAGGTCGGCCTCGGCGGCGGCGACGGCCGCGGCCAGCTCGGGGGAGGTCTTCGCGCGGTTCTTGTCGACGCCCTTGACGTTGATGAGGACCTGCGGCAGCCGCGTCATGACCTTGGCCAGCTCGTCCAGCGGGCGCCCGCGGCGGACCATCGCGGCGAGCAGGTGCAGGCCGGTGAGGACGCCGTCCCCGGTCGTGGCGTGGTCCAGCATGATGACGTGGCCGGACTGCTCGCCGCCGAAGCCGAAGCCGCCCTCCTTCATCGCCTCCAGGACGTACCGGTCGCCGACCGCCGTCTCCACGACGGTGATCCCCGCCTCCTGCATGGCCAGCTTGAAGCCGAGGTTCGACATCACGGTCGCGACCACGGTGTCCTGGGCGAGGGCGCCGGCCTCCCGCAGGTCGAGGGCCAGGACCGCCATGATCTGGTCGCCGTCCACGACCTCGCCGGACGCCGTCACCGCAAGGCAGCGGTCGGCGTCGCCGTCGTTGGCGATGCCCGCGTCCGCGCCGTGCTCGCGGACGGCCTTCTGCAGCGCCTCCAGGTGCGTGGAGCCGCAGCCGGAGTTGATGTTCAACCCGTCGGGGGCCGTGCCGATCGTGATGACCTCGGCGCCCGCGCGGCGCAGCGCCTCCGGGGCGACGTCGCTGGACGCGCCGTTCGCGCAGTCGACGACGACGCGCAGGCCGTCCAGCGACACCGGGACCGTGGTCAGCAGGTGCGCGACGTACTGCTCGACCGCGCCGTGCGCCTCCCGGACGCGGCCGACGCCCGCCCCGGTCGGCAGGTCCCACGCCTCGCCGAGCCGGGCCTCGACGCGGTCCTCCAGCTCGTCGGGGAGCTTGTAGCCGCTGCGGTCGAAGAACTTGATCCCGTTGTCGGGGGCGGGGTTGTGCGACGCCGACAGCATCACGCCGAGGTCGGCGTCCAATGCATGGGTCAGATGCGCCACCGCGGGCGTCGGCAGGACGCCGAGCCGCAGCACGTCGACCCCGGCGCTCGCGAGGCCCGCCACGACGGCGGCCTCCAGGAACTCTCCCGAGGCGCGCGGGTCGCGGCCGACCACCGCCACCGGCCGGTGCCCCTTGAACGCGCCCTGCTCGCCCAGGACCCTCGCCGCCGCGACGGACAGGTCCATGGCGAGCGGGGCGGTCAGATCGCGGTTGGCGAGCCCGCGCACGCCGTCGGTCCCGAACAGACGAGCCACAGTTCAACTCCCGATCAGAGAGAAGGAGAGATCACCCGGAAAAGCGGACGAGCCGCCGCACCCGGTGCGCCGGCCATGCGGGCCGGACACGAAAAAGCCACGGGGTGCGACGGCTCGTGCCGTCGATCAACGCTTGCTGTACTGCGGAGCCTTGCGGGCCTTCTTGAGACCGGCCTTCTTGCGCTCCGGCACCCGCGCGTCGCGGGTGAGGAAGCCGGCCTTCTTCAGCGCCGGGCGGTGCTCGATGTTCGCGAACTGCAGCGCGCGGGAGATGCCGAGGCGCAGCGCACCGGCCTGGCCGGTGGTGCCGCCGCCGTTCACGCGCGCGAGCACGTCGAACTGGCCCTCCAGGCTCAGCAGCACGAACGGCTCGTTCACGATCTGCTGGTGGACCTTGTTCGGGAAGTACTGGTCCAGGGTGCGGCCGTTGATCTTCCACTGGCCGGTGCCGGGGACGATGCGGACCCGCGCGATGGCCTGCTTGCGGCGGCCGGTGCCGGCCGCGGGGCCGGTCGCGACCGGCTGGCCGAGGAAGCCCTCGCCGGCGGCCTCGGGGGTCTCGGTGCTGTACTCGGACGGCGCGTCCTCGTACGAGTCGAGTTCGGCGGCCTGCTCGGCGCCGGTGGTCTCGTCCACGGTTCTCCTTGGGGTGTTCTAGCCAGGGCGGCTGGCCCGTACGACGGGTGCCCCGGCGGCCTCTGCTTGGCTGCGCACGATCGGCTCGTGCGCGGGAGTCACTTCTTGATCTGGCTGATCTGGGTGATCTCGAACGGGACCGGCTTCTGCGCCTGGTGCGGGTGCTCCGGCCCGGCGTAGACCTTCACCTTGCCGAACATCTTCCGGCCGAGGGAGTTCTTGGGCAGCATGCCCTTGATCGCCTTCTCGACGGCCCGCTCGGGGTGCTTGGCCAGCAGGTCGGCGTAGCTCACCGAACGCAGACCGCCCGGGTAGCCCGAGTGCCGGTAGGCGCGCTTCTGGTCCAGCTTGTTGCCGGACAGCGCCACCTTGTCGGCGTTCACGATGACGACGAAGTCACCGGTGTCGAGGTGCGGGGCGTAGATCGGCTTGTGCTTACCCCGAAGCAGCTGTGCGACCTGACTGGCGAGACGGCCCAGCACGACATCGGTCGCGTCGATGACGTACCACTGACGCTGGACGTCAGCGGGCTTAGGGGTGTACGTGCGCACGGTCGTAAGCCTTCGTTTCTCGTCGACTCTCAGCGGTTTCGATCCTCCACCCGTCCGGAGGACGGGTGCCACCTGGCAGCGGAATCCTGCTCGCGCCGATCAGAGGATCATCCGACCTGGCGCTCCGGGATGCCGGGGCCCGCACGCGGCCACAGGGACGCACATGATGGGGACGCACCGACACGTCGTCGCGTCGCCTCCCACCTGCAATGAGCAGGCGTCGACGCACACAACAAATACGCAGGATACTCGGCCGCGCGCACACGGGTCAAAACGAGCCGCCATGGCGCCACCGGCCGCGCGCCCAGTACACCACCAGTATGCCGTATGACCGGTATGTACGTATCAATGGCGGCCATGGACAACGGGCCGGCATGCGCGGCCTCCACAACAAGCCAGCGCGACCCCGTCAGTCCACAACCGGCTACGCAACTGCCACGCACGCCAGGCTTGCCCGGACCGCTATACACGGCGAGTCCTGCGGGCCGACAGACATGACGGACCTGCAGACGATACGCGCGACACGCCGCGAAACCGGCATACACGACAGTCCCGCAGGACCGGCGTGCGGCCGAGCGAGAGCATGCACATCACCAGCAAGGGCACGCACCGCCGAGGCAGCCGGAACTGGCGCCGGTGGCAGCGACGACGGCGGCACTGGGCGCGTTCGCCGGTGAACGCGAAGACAACCGAAGGCCTCGCACAGCCGGCACACGCGACGGGCCCACGGCGCGACAGGCGGCCCGAGTACCCAGCATGCGCAGCCGCCTTGCGCACCCTCAGACGCGCCGCCCCTGCATAGCCGGCATGCGTGGCGGAACTGCGTAGCCGACATGCGCGACAGGCCTGTGGGGCCGGCAGGCGTGACGGCCCCTGCGCGGCCGGATCGCACAGCCGGTGGCGCGACTGGCCTGCGGGCTGGCAAGCGTGGCGGACCTGCGTGGCCGGCAGGTGGGGCTGTGCAGCCGGTGTGTTGCGGGCTTGTGGGGGCGGCTTGCGCTACGGGTATTCGCGGGCGGGTATGTCGGGCCCGGCATGCGCTGCCCGGTATGGACCGTGGCGTGCGCGGCGGCAGTGCCGAATGGGAAACGTTCAGCACTCTACTGATCACCCTTTGTAGCGGTTTCGGTCTTTCTGGAATCATTTCCGTAACAGAGGGTCGATCTCGGGATATGGTGCCGGGCGACCGGTCCACGCCGGCTCACGCCGGCCCGCACCCGGGAGCCCCCGCTGACTACTCCCCGCAGAGATTCCGCCGGACGCCGCCGGTCCGGCCGTGCCGGGCAGCCCGGCCCCGCACCGCGTGACGCCTCCGCGCCGCGTGACGCCTCCGGCTCGCGTGACGTCCCGCCGCGTCCCGGGGTCCCCCCTTATCGTGACGAGCTCGTCGCCAGTGGCCCGCGGCGCCGCTCGGGGCCTCCGCCCGGGGAGCGGCGGCCGAGTGACGGTGACGCGTTCTGGAACGGCCGTTCGCCGCGCGGAAGGCGTCCCAAGAAAAAGGGCGCGCGGGGAATCGTCGTGGCGGCCACCGCGTCCGCCCTCGCCATCGGCGTCGGCGTCGCGATCGACCGGCTCGTCCTGCCTCAGCTGCGGTCTGAGAACACGTCCGCGTCCGCGCCCGAGCGCAACCCGTCCGTCGAGGTACCGACCGGTCCGCAGAGCGACCCGCTCGCCGCTACCGGCAACGGCTCCGGGTCCGGGACGGGTTCGGGCCGCGGTGGCCGGGCCGGCGCGTCGCCGGCGCCGACCGCCGAGGAGCAGACGCCGCCGCTGAAGGTGATCCACCCGCCGAAGAGCGCGTCGGCCTCGCCGTCCAAGTCCAAGAAGCCCGCCGACTCGGACGCCCCGTCGACCCCGGGCGGCGGCACGAACCCGGGCGGCGGTTCCGGCGGGTCCGGTGGTTCCGGCGGCTCGTCCGGGGCCGAGACGAGCGTGGTGTCGCTCACCAACGCCGAACGCGCCAAGCACGGCTGCAAGGCGCTGCGCATCGACTCGCGGCTCGTCACGGCTGCCCGCAAGCACTCGGCGGACATGGCGGCCAACAACTACTTCGACCACACGTCCCGCAACGGCGACAGCCCGTGGAAGCGGATGGAGGACGCCGGGTACAGCAGCCCCGGGGCGGAGAACATCGCCAAGGGCTACCCGACCGCCTCGGCCGTCGTGAAGGGCTGGATGGACAGCCCCGGCCATCGGGCCAACATCCTGAACTGCGGGCTGCGCGCCATCGGCGTGGGCATGGCCTCCGGACCCGGCGGGCCGCTGTGGACGCAGGACTTCGGCTGGAAGTGACCGCCCCGGCTCGGCAGGGATGTGACCTTCGGCAAATCACCGGCGTCCGGTTCGCCCCCATGTCATGGTGGGTGTCGCGAAGGTCCAGAGCCCTGAACGAGGAACGGTAAGGTCCAACCCATGGGTTATCCGGGCGATCAAGGCAAACCCGGCGACTGGCCCCCTCGGCAGTCGCCGCACGCGCCGTACGGACCCGGAGCCGAAGCGCCGCCGTACGGCCACGACAACGACGAAGCCCCTTTCGCGCCACGCGACAGCGGGCCCGGCACGACGCCGGGCGGCGGTGACGTGTTCGGCGGCTCCTCATCCGGCGGCGACGCGTTCGGCAGTGAAGCTTTCGGCGGGTCCACGTCGGGCAACGACGCGTTCGGCGGCGCCCCCTACGGCGGTGGCGGCTTCGGCGGCGGCGCGTCCGGCGGCGAGGCGCCCGGCGAGCAGACCGCCGCCTGGTCCGACCAGCCGCCCGCGTGGGGCGACGAGCCGGTCGCCGGCGGCGCCTACGGCGAGAACGCGCCGGGCGACGGCGGCTTCGGCTCCTACGAGGGCATGCCGCCCGGGCCGTCCGGCCCGTCCGGGCGCCCCGAGCGCCGCCGCAACCTGCCGCTGATCATCGGCGGCGCGGCGGTCGCCGGCATCCTCCTCATCGGCGGCGGCGTCGGGCTGTCGTCGATGCTGAAGGGCGACGACAAGCCGAAGGCGACGCCGACGCAGGCCGCGTCCAAGCAGCCGCAGCCGACGCCGAGCCCGACGCAGCCCGTCCTGGCCCCGGTGAAGCTGCAGAGCCGCACCACCGACCCCGCGCCGCTGACCCTCAAGGAGGTCTTCGGCAAGGCGACGTTCAAGGCGGGCGGCCGCAAGTACGTGCGGACGGCCGTCAACGGCAAGAAGACCTGCACCGTCGTCGGCGGCACGACCCTGGCGAAGGCCCTCAAGAAGGGGCGCTGCACGCAGGCGCTCCGGGCCACCTACGCGCTCAGCAACGGCTCCCTCATCGGCACGGTCGGCGTCTTCAACCTGCAGACCGAGGCCGCGGCCAAGAAGGCCGTCAAGGCCGCCGCCGCCAAGGACGCGTTCCTGGTGGCGCTCCCCGGCAAGGGAATCACCAAGAACAACGGCAAGGGCGAGGCGCTCGGCACCTCGCAGGCGCGCGGCCACTACGTCATCATGACCTGGGTGCAGCGGCCGGACGGCAAGAAGATCCCCACCAAGTACCATGCCGCCGTCCAGGTCTTCGGCACGCAGATGGTCAAGGGCAGCAACCTGGCGCTGGCCTTGCACTACCGGGAGACCGAAGGCAAACCCCTCCAGAAGTGACCCCCATGAATACCCTCACTGCTTATGTCTGGACCTAGAGACGCACGGGAGCACGGCGAGCAGGGCGGCGAGACCGCCCCCCTCAAGCTCCCCGCCTTCGGACTGGAGGCCCCCTGGTGGGCCGCCGAGTCCGCGGACACCGCACCGCCGGCCGAGCAGGCGCCGGCGGCGCCGCAGCCGCTCTCGGCCCCGGTGGTCGAGGACGAGGCGGACGTCTTCGCTCCCGAGGTCTCCCCCGCCCCCGCCCCCGCCCCCACCGCTCCCGAGGCCGCCTCGGCGCCGCCCGGGACGCTCGTCGCCGGGACGGGGGTACCGCGCGTCGACTCCCGCGGCGCCGTCCCCGCCGAGCCGATCGTCAAGCCGCCGATCTCCCCCGACGACACCGACCCCGAGGGCTTCCAGCCCGTCCCGCCCGCGTTCGGCGCGTCCCAGGGCGAAGCTCCCAAGGACGCCGCCGCTCCCAAGGACGCCGCTCCCAAGGACGAGGCGTCGCAGGAAGACGCCCGGCCGGAGGAGGCCCCACGGGCCGAAGCCGCGGCGGTCGGCACACCAGAGACAGAGGCCGCCGTGGACAACACCACCGTGACCGACAACGCCGTGACCGACAGCGCGGTTGCCGACACTGCGACGGACATCCCCGCGCAGCGGTCGGCGTTCGAAAAGGCCAAGGAGGCGGAGGACGCCGCGTCGCCGGCGCCCGTGCTCGTCCCGGACGCCATCCTGCCGCCGGGCGTCGTCCCGCCCACCGGAAGCGGCCCGTTCCCGCACGCCGAACCCGTCGGGGACGGCGCGGCGGGCGCCGGCCGGCCCCAGGTGAGCGGGCCGGTCTACCACACCGAGGCCGGGACTCCGGCCGACGTCCCGCCCCCCGGGAATCCTCCGCACGGCACGCCCGCCACCGGCCGGAGCGGCAGCACCAAGGGCCGCCCGGTGCTGATCGGCGGCGTCGCGGCGGTCATCCTCGCCGCGGTCGGCGGCCTGTTCCTCATCGGCGGGTCGGGATCGGACGGCAAGGACGACAAGGGCGGCAAGCCCGCCGAGGCCCCGGCGGCGGTGCGGACCACCCCCGCGCCCTCGCCCCCGGCCGCATCGCCGAGCAAGCCGCCCGCCGGCCCCGTCGACATCACCAACGAGAAGACCGACACCGCCGACCTGGCGTTCCACGACGTCTTCCCGAACGAGCAGATCAAGTTCGGCGACCGGACCTACCTCCGGGACCGCTGGTCCCTCAACCGGGACGTCACCTACGCCGCCCGCGGCTCCATGCTCGCCGCCCTCCGCAAGGAGCAGTGCCGCAAGATCGTCCGCGCCACCTACATCGACCCGGAGACCAAGCTCGCCGTCACCTCCGGCATCGCGGTGATGCCGACGAAGGCCGCCGCGATCGCCGTGAGCAAGGCGGGCGACCCGGCCCGGTACGAGTGGTTCCGCGGCATGGCGGGCAAGCGGTCCCCGGACATCGACCAGGCCGGCGGGTACGCGGCGGCGACGGTCCGCGGCCGGTACGTCGCCTACGCCTACGTCCAGTGGGCGAACGGCAAGAAGGCCAAGCCCGGCGACCCGGTGATCAAGAAGGCGGCGCAACTCTTCCTGGACCACGACCTGCGCCCGATCATGGCCCGATCCCGAGGCTGACCCCGGCCGGGCGGCCCTGCCGCCCTGCCTAATCGGCCGCCCTACCCGGTCAGCCGCCTGCCGGTCGCCGTCCAGCCCGGTCGCTGTCCTGCCTGATCGGGGCAGCCCTGCCCGGTCGGTCGCTCTGCCCGACCGGCAGTGCCAGGTCAGCCGCCCTGGTTGGTCAGCCGTCCTGGCGGGGGGCGGCGGCGCCGGTGGTGGCGGGTTGGTCGGCGGACGCGGCGGCGGTCGCGTTCAGCGTTCGGACGCGGCGGGTCTCCTGCGCGCGCCGGGCCAGGCTCTCGTCGCCGGGGTAGCGGATCTCCTCCAGGGACAGGCCGTGCGCGGGCGCCACATTCACGCCGGAGTCGCGGACGCGGGCCGCGAGCACCTGCGCCGGCCAGTCGACCTCGCGCCGCCCGTCCCCGACCATCAGCAGCGCGCCGACGAGCGCCCGGACCATCGAGTGGCAGAACGCGTCGGCCTCCACGGTGGCGAGCGCGAGGTGCGGGTCGCGGTCGTCGCGCGTCCACTCGTAGCGCAGCAGCTCGCGGATCGTCGTCGCGCCCTCCCGCCTGCGGCAGTACGCGGCGAAGTCGTTCTCGCCCACCAGCCTGCGGGCCGCCTCGTTCATCCGGTCGAGGTTCAGCGGGCGGGGATGCCACAGCACGTCGTGGCGGCGCAGCGGCTCCACCCCGAAGGGGTTGTCGCACACCCGGTACACGTAGCGGCGGGACAGCGCCGAGAACCGCGCGTCGAACCCCTCCGGCGCGATCGACACGCGCCACACACGCACGTCCGGGGGCAGCAGCCCGGCGAGACGGCGCGGCATCGTCCCGTTGATCGCCGAGTAGGCGGCGACGGGGACGACGAGGTGGGCGACCTGCCCGCGGGCGTGGACGCCGGCGTCGGTGCGGCCGGCGACGGTGAGCATGGGCGGCGGGTCCAGACGCAGCATCCGCGCCAGCGCGTCCTCGATGACGCCCTGGACGGTCCGCTGGTTCGGCTGCCTCGCCCAGCCCGCGAAGTCCGACCCGTCGTAGGAGATGTCGAGCCGGAGTCGTACAAGTGCGGTCATGTCAGCCGAGTCGTCCTTCTGCAACGTCCGTTCATCCCTCCCGAGGCGCCGCGTTCATCGGGCACTCCCCTGACACGCTCCCCGGTGAATCGTCGCCCCCCTGACATGACCATGCGATCAAGTCTGGCAAAGTTCGGGCCCGCCGTCCCGATGGAAACGGCGGGCCCTCGCGAATGTCGAGCAAACGCTCCCCAAGGTCGGGCGGCGGATTTACTCCTTGTCGCCCTCGTCCTTGGTGTCGGCGGCCTCGTCGGCCGCCTCGTCCTTGGCGGTGGCGGCCGTGGTGTCGTCCGCCTCCGTCTTGGACTCGGTCTCCTCGGCCTTCGGCGCCGCCGCGGGAGCGGCCCCGCCGGTGGACGCCGCCAGCTGCTCCTGCACCAGCTCGATCACGGCCATCGGGGCGTTGTCGCCCTTGCGCGGCCCGATCTTGGTGATGCGGGTGTAGCCGCCGGGACGGTTCTCGAAGCGCGGCGCGATCTCGGTGAAGAGCTCGTGCAGGACGCTCTTGTCGCGGATCGTCCTGGCGACCAGGCGACGGTTGTGCAGGTCGCCCTTCTTCGCCTTGGTGATCAGCTTCTCCGCCAGCGGACGCACCCGCCGGGCCTTGGCCTCGGTGGTGGTGATGCGGCCGTGCTCGAACAGCGCCGTGGCCAGGTTCGCCAGGATCAGGCGCTGGTGCGCGGCACCGCCGCCGAGGCGGGCGCCCTTGGTGGGCTGGGGCATGTCGTTTCCTTCCTGCACCGGCCGTATCAGGTACCGGTGTCAGCTGGTTCCGGGCCGGCCGGGGAGCGTGGCCCCCCGGCCGCCGGAATCGGGTTCTAGTACTGCTCGGTCTCGGCGTAGCTCTGGTCGTCGTCGCCGTAGTTGTCGGCCGCCGCGCTCGGGTCGAACCCGGGCGGGGAGTCCTTCAGCGACAGGCCCATGTCGTTGAGCTTCTGCTTGACCTCTTCGATCGACTTGGCGCCGAAGTTGCGGATGTCGAGCAGGTCCTGCTCGCTGCGGGCGACGAGCTCGCCCACCGAGTGGATGCCCTCGCGCTTCAGGCAGTTGTAGGAGCGGACGGTGAGGTTCAGCTCCTCGATCGGCAGGGCCAGGTCCGCGGCGAGCGCGGCGTCCGTCGGGGACGGGCCCATGTCGATGCCCTCGGCCTCGACGTTGAGCTCCCGGGCCAGCCCGAACAGCTCGACGAGGGTCTTGCCGGCGGAGGCGACCGCGTCGCGCGGCAGCATCGCCTGCTTGGTCTCCACGTCCAGGATGAGGCGGTCGAAGTCGGTGCGCTGCTCGACTCGGGTGGCCTCGACCTTGTAGGTGACCTTGAGCACGGGCGAGTAGATGGAGTCGATCGGGATCCGGCCGATCTCCTGGCCCGGCTGCTTGTTCTGCGCGGCGGAGACGTAGCCGCGGCCGCGCTCGACCGTCAGCTCCATCTCCAGCTTGGCCTTGTTGTTCAGCGTGGCGATGTGGAGGTCGGGGTTGTGGACCTCGACGCCCGCCGGCGGCGCGATGTCGGCCGCGGTCACCTCGCCCGGGCCCTGCTTGCGCAGGTACATGACGACCGGCTCGTCGTGCTCGGAGGAGACGACGAGCTCCTTGAGGTTCAGGATGATGTCGGTGACGTCCTCCTTCACCCCGGGCACGGTGGAGAACTCGTGCAGGACGCCTTCGATCCGGATGCTGGTGACGGCCGCACCGGGAATCGAGGAGAGCAGGGTACGACGCAGCGAGTTGCCGATCGTGTAGCCGAAGCCCGGCTCCAGCGGCTCGATGGTGAACCGCGACCGGTACTCGTCGACCTGCTCTTCGGTGAGAGTCGGACGCTGAGCGATGAGCATGGTGGTGCCTTCTTTCCGCGGTGCCCGCTATTTGACTACCGCGTTCTGGATTCTTCCCCGATCCGCCGGGATCCCACAGGGACTGGCCCCACGGGACCCCGGCGGCGCTGAGCCCCTACTTGGAGTAGAGCTCGACGATCAGCTGCTCCTGGACGGGAGCGTCGATCTGCTGGCGGACGGGCAGCGAGTGCACGAGGATCCGCATCTTCTCGCCGTCGACCCCGAGCCACGCCGGGACCTGGCGCTCGCCGACCTCGGCCTTGGCGACCTGGAACGGCGTCATCTCCATCGACTTCGGCTTGACGTCGATGATGTCGGCCTCGCTGACGAGGGCCGACGGGATGTTGACCTTCTTGCCGTTGACCCGGATGTGGCCGTGCCGGATGAGCTGGCGGGCCATGTCGCGGGACTTGGCGAAGCCGGCCCGGTAGACGACGTTGTCGAGCCGGCGCTCCAGCAGCGTGAGCAGGTTGTCACCCGTCTTGCCCTGCTGGCGGTTCGCCTCGACGTAGTAGTTGTGGAACTGCCGCTCCAGCACGCCGTAGATGCGCCGCGCCTTCTGCTTCTCACGAAGCTGCAGCAGGTACTCGGTCTCCTTGGGCCGACCGCGACCGTGCTCACCCGGCGGGTAGGGACGGATCTCGATCGGGCACTTCGGGCCCTCGCACTTGCTGCCCTTGAGGAACAGCTTCATCTTCTCGCGGCGGCAGAGCTTGCAGTCCGCACCGGTGTAACGAGCCATTGTTCTAGATCTCCCCTGCTCAGACCCGGCGGCGCTTCGGCGGGCGGCAGCCGTTGTGCGGAACGGGCGTGACGTCCTGGATCGAGCCCACCTCCAGGCCGGTCGCCTGCAGCGACCGGATGGCGGTCTCGCGGCCCGAGCCCGGGCCCTTCACGAAGACGTCGACCTTGCGCATGCCGTGCTCCATCGCGCGCCGGGCGGCGGCCTCGGCGGCCTGCTGCGCGGCGAACGGGGTGGACTTGCGCGAGCCCTTGAACCCGACGTGGCCCGAGGAGGCCCAGGAGATCACGTTGCCGTTGGGGTCGGTGATCGAAACGATCGTGTTGTTGAACGTGCTCTTGATGTGGGCGTGCCCGTGAGCGACGTTCTTCTTTTCCTTGCGGCGCACCTTCTTGGCGCCGACACGGCTCTTAGGAGGCATGTGCTCTCTCTACTCTTGAGGTCATCGATCCGGAGGACCGACTCCGGACTACTTCTTGCCGGCCTTCTTCTTGCCGGCCACGGTCTTCTTCTTGCCCTTGCGGGTGCGCGCGTTGGTCTGCGTGCGCTGACCGTGCACCGGAAGCCCGCGGCGGTGCCGGATGCCCTGGTAGCACCCGATCTCGATCTTGCGGCGGATGTCCGCCTGGACCTCGCGGCGAAGATCACCCTCGATCTTGTAGTTCGCCTCGATCCAGTCGCGGAGCTTGACCAGCTCGTCGTCGCCGAGCTGGTGCACCCGCAGGTCGCCGCTGATGCCGGTACCCGAGAGGGTCTCCAGCGCCCGCGTCCGGCCGATGCCGAAGATGTAGGTGAGAGCGACCTCGAGGCGCTTTTCGCGCGGGAGGTCGACGCCGAGGAGGCGTGCCATCGTGGGCAGTTCCCTTCATTCGTCCGGAGGTATGGACACACCGCGTCCGCACACACCCTGCCCGGGTGGCGGCCCCGGCCTCCGGAGGTCCGGGGGTGCTCCTCCACACGACGGTGCCGTACGGCCGGATCCCGGTCTTCCGGGGCCCGGCGCGTACGGCCGTGTGAAGGCTGCGATGCGCTTGCTGGTTGTTGAGCGTCAGCCCTGACGCTGCTTGTGGCGCGGGTCGGAGCAGATGACCATGACCCGGCCGTGCCGGCGGATGACGCGGCACTTGTTGCAGATCTTCTTGACGCTCGGCTTGACCTTCACTGGGTCTCCTAGAGATAAGGGTCACCCCCGCGCCGCCACGCACGGGGAAGGCAACCCCAGTGGGATTTACTTGTAGCGGTAGACGATCCGACCGCGCGTGAGGTCGTAGGGGCTCAGCTCCACAACGACGCGGTCGTCCGGCAGGATCCGGATGTAGTGCATCCGCATCTTGCCGCTGATGTGGGCGAGCACCTTGTGCCCGTTGTCGAGCTCCACCCTGAACATGGCGTTGGGCAGCGACTCGATGACGGTGCCCTCGATCTCGATGGCCCCTTCTTTCTTGGGCATGTCCTCCGCGCTTCGCTGATCGGCTCATTGGACGCGGCCCGGCTCTCCAGGGGAGAATCGGCCGCAACCCGCACCGCGGCGCGGAAGCGCCAAAGGGGAGATGGGCGGCCGTCGACGGACCGACAAGGGAGTCTACGTCAACCGGCCGTCCAATGCGAAATCGACGCATGATACGTGTCCGGAGACTGCTCCCAAGTCAAGCATACATCGCGTCCGCGTTGTACCTTTCCAGGAGAGAGACGTACGAGGAGGGTCAGCATGCCGAGCTACGACTTCGCGCTGATCCTCAGCCGTCCCCTCTACGAGGACGAGCTCGACCCGCTGTTCGACCGCACCCACGGCGCGGTCACGGTCTCCATCATCAGCGAGCCGCACCACGCAGACCGTCCTCCAGCCCCCACCCGCCACCATCCAACCGACGAGCTCCGCTCGGCCGACCGTCTGGGGAACGCCTCCTGCAACTGGACGGGCCCCACCCTCGCCGCCGCGATCATGGAGGTGGTCGGGCACGTCGAGGAGAGCGCGCCCGGCGTTCACGTCCTGCGGGTGGAGGCCGACCCGCTGCTGACCATCCGCGACATCGCCGAGCGGGTCGGTCGCTCCCTCGACTCCGTCCGGCACGCGATCACCGGGGCGCGCGGCGCCACCGGCTTCCCGTCCTCGGAGATGTCCACCGCGGGCCACCGGCTGTGGCGGTGGTCCAAGGTCGCCGCCTGGTACGGGCTCGACGACCCGCAGCTCATCGAGGCCAAGCCGACCGTGCAGGCCATCAACGGCTGGCTGGCCCTCCGCGACGTCGTCCCGGACGTCGCACCCGCTCCCGAAGAGGTCACATCGGCTCTTTCCCTGGTCATCCCGCACGTCGCCTGACGCGGGGGTGTGGGGGGTCGCCCCCCACAGGCAACTCGCTTGACGCGAGGGTGTGAGGGGCGTCTCCCCCGCCAGGAAGCCGCCTGAGGCGTAACGGTTCCTCAGGGGGCACCTGGTCCGCCAGGGAGGCGAGTCGACAGTACGGGCGCCAGGACGCGAAGATCGTCCCGGCGCCCCGCTCGCCCCGGGCCGCCCGGAGCGTGCGGTTCCGTGATGTGCTTGGGCAACGGGGAGGGGATTGATGGCGATCATCGCGCAGCTCAGCGACATTCACCTGGCGGCCGGACGCGACGGCGGGGTGGACGACGACTCCGGGCCGGTCCGCGCGCTGCGGGCCGCCGTGTCGAGCCTGCTGTCGCTGCCCGCGCGGCCCGACGCCGTCGTCCTCACCGGCGACCTCGCCGACGGCGGCCGGCCCGCCGAGTACGCCCGGCTGCACGCGCTGCTGTCGCCGCTGCCGATGGCCGTGTACCCGATGTGCGGCAACCACGACGACCGCGACGAACTGCGGCGGGCCTTCGCCGACCATCCGGCGGTCGCGGCCACCGGGACCGGCCCGCGGGCGCCCCTCCAGTACGCCGTCGACGTGGCCGGGGTGCGGCTCGTGTGCTGCGACACCACCGTCGACGGCCATTCCCACGGGCACATGAGCGAGGAGCGGCTCGCCTGGCTGGACGAGGCACTGAGCGCCGCGCCCGACACGCCGACCGTGGTCGCCACCCACCACCCGCCGTACCCCATCGGGATGCGGTTCATCGACGACCTGCGGTTCGTCGACCCCGCCGGGTTCGCCGCCGTGATCGCGCGCTATCCGCAGGTCGTGCGGGTGATCTCCGGGCACGTCCACCGGGCGTCGGTCGGATCGCTGGCGGGACGGGTCAGCACCACCTGCCCGAGCACCTACCGGCAGCTGTTCCTCGACCTCACCAAACAGGGCCGCGCGGCCGTCACCGGCGAGCCCGCCGGGTTCGCCCTCCACCTCATAGGCGAGGACGGCACCGCCACCACCCATTTCGCCCCGACCGGCAACTACCGCCCCCTGATGGACGTGGAGTGACCCGGCCGCCCACGCACTGAGCGTCGGCGGTGGACTGGGCGAGGGGCGGGGTCTAGCAGCCGCCCTGGCGACCGCCGAAGATCGTCCGCATCAGCAGGACGGCGCCCCAGGGGCCCACCACCCAGATCCACCACGGGTAGACCGCGCCCGTGGTCACCAGGATGATCAGCCAGACGGTGAGGTTGATCGCGCTGACCGCGGCCCAGGCGCCCCACATCGCCCGCATGCGCCGCGTTTCGAGGTCGCCGGAGGGCGGCCGCGCCGGCGACGCGGTGCCCTTGCTCCGCGCCGGGACCGGGAGCTGGTAGAGGTCCTCCTCCGGCAGGTCGGAGGTGACCTCCTGGAGCTGCCCGAGCGTCTTCGCCGCGTAGACCGCGTCCAGCCGCTCCTGCAGTTCGTCCATCGTGATCCGGCCCTCGGCGCAGTGCTCGCGCAGGCTCGCGGCCACCCGGTCGCGGTCGGCGTCCGACGCCCGGATCTCAGGGTTCGGCGCCATCGTTCCTCCGCTCCTCAGGACCTGCCCCGTCGGAGGGGCCTGCCCTCTCCATCCATACCGCGTCCTACGGCCATACTGCGCCTTCCGACCAGACCGCGTCTCTCGATCAGGCCGCGCCTTCCGACCAGACCGCGCCCCTGCTCAAGCCGCGCTCAGACCGTGCCCTTGCTCAGGCCGCGGCTGTCGACCGGACCGCGGCCTCGGGCCCTGTTGGGCCCTTTATCCATTCTGCGGCGCGGATCCGAGCTTCGCGAACCACTCGCGGCCCTCGTCGAGCGCGGTCAGGACGCGGGGACCGTCCGGCGTGACCGCGAACGTGTGCTCGAAGTGCGCCGAGGTGCGGCCGTCGGTCGTCACGACCGTCCAGCCGTCGTCGAGCTCGGCGGTCTCCTTGGTGCCGAGGTTCACCATCGGCTCCACCGCGAAGCACATCCCGGGCTCCAGGACGGGCCCGTGGCCGGGCGCCCCGTGGTTGGGGATGAGCGGGTCCATGTGCATCTCGGTGCCGATGCCGTGCCCGCCGTAGCCCTCGACGATGCCGTAGGCGCCCTGAGAGCGGATATGAGCCTCGATCGCGTGGGAGATGTCCGTCAGGTGGGCCCCCGCGCGTCCGGCCGCGAGACCGCGCCACAGGGACTCCTCGGTGACCTCCAGCAGCCGCCGCTGCTCGTCGGTGATCTCCCCGAGCGGGACCGTGACGGCCGCGTCGCCGTGCCAGCCCTCCACGATCGCGCCGCAGTCGATGGACAGCACGTCGCCCTCGCGAAGGATCTTGTCGGCCCGCGGGATGCCGTGCACGATCTCCTCGTTGACCGACGCGCAGATCGTCCCGGTGAAGCCGTGGTAGCCCTTGAACGAAGGGACGCCGCCGTTGTCGCGAATGTGCTGCTCGGCGAGCGCGTCCAGGTCCAGCGTGCTCATGCCGGGCTTGGCGGCCTCGCGCAGCAGTTCCAGCGTGCGGCCGACGAGCAGCCCCGCCGCGCGCATCAGCTCGATCTGCTCCGAGGTCTTCATCTGGATCGTGAGCCTGCGCCGTTTGAACATCTCTCCCCTTGCACCCGTCCCCGCACCGGGCCGGTCGCCCCGGTATCGGGCCAGTCGCTTCCCCTACCGGGCCGGTCGCTCCGGTATCGGGCCGGTCGTTTCGGTCCCGGGACGGCCGCTCGGTTCCGAAACGGCCGCGCGGACGCGGGATCCCCCGCGTCCGCGCCGGTGTCTGTCCGCCGGGCCCGCCGCACTCGTCGACGGGCCCGTCACTTCTCCTGTGGCCCTGCTTCCCGGTGACCCTGCCGTTCGGGTGGCACCGCCTTCCGGCGGCCCTGCCTTCCGGTGGCACTGCCTTCCGGTGGCCCGACCTGCCGGTGGCTCTACTTCTCCAGCGGACGCAGCGCGGTGAGGGCGCGTTTGGTGACCTCTTCGACCGGGCCCGTGGCGTCGATGCCGACGAGGATGTTCTCGTCGGCGTAGAACTGCACCAGCGGGGCCGTGTCGTGCCGGTACACCTCCAGGCGGTGCATGACGACCTCTTCCTTGTCGTCGTCCCGCTGGAACAGGTGCCCGCCGCAGTCGTCGCAGATGTCGTCCTGCTTGTCGTCGAAGTCGACGTGCCAGATCCGGCCGCACTTGTCGCAGGTGCGCCGGCCCGACAGCCGCCGGACGACCTCGTCCTCGTCGACGACGAGTTCGAGGACGATGTCGAGGCGGGTGTCCCACTCGGCGAGGATCTTCTTCAGCGTCTCGGCCTGCGGGACGTTGCGCGGAAACCCGTCCAGCAGGAAGCCGTCGCGGGCGTCGTCCTCGCCGAGCCGGTCGCGCACCATCGCGATGGTGACCTCGTCGGGGACGAGGTCACCGCGGTCCATGTACTGCTTGGCCTGCCGGCCGAGCGGCGTCCCGCCGCTGACGTTCGCGCGGAAGATGTCACCTGTCGAGATCTTCGGGACGGACAGGTGAGATGCGATGAACTGGGCCTGCGTCCCCTTGCCCGCACCCGGGGGGCCCACCAGGACGATACGCACTACCGGAGGAAGCCCTCGTAGTTGCGCTGCTGGAGCTGACTCTCGATCTGCTTCACGGTATCCAGTCCGACGCCGACGACGATGAGGATGCTCGTGCCGCCGAACGGGAAGTCCGAACTCGCCTTCATGAGTGCGAAGGCGACCATCGGGATGAGGGACACGAGCCCCAGGTAGAGCGCACCGGGTGTGGTGATCCGGGTCAGCACGAAGTCGAGGTACTCGGCGGTCGGCCGACCAGGACGGATACCTGGGATGAATCCACCATACTTCTTCATGTTGTCGGCGACTTCAGTGGGGTTGAAGGTGATCGCGACGTAGAAGTACGTGAAGAAGATGATGAAGACGAAGAAGATCCCCATGTGCCAGGCGTTGTCCTGCTGGAGATACGGCTGGACCTTTTGCAGCCACTTGGTGTTCGGCCACAACTGGGTGGCCAGAACCGGCAGGTAGAGCAGTGACGAGGCGAAGATGATCGGGATGATGCCGGCCTGGTTGACCTTCAGCGGAATGTAGGTCGACGTGCCGCCGTACATGCGGCGGCCCACCATGCGCTTGGCGTACTGGACCGGGATGCGCCGCTGCGCCTGCTCGACGAACACCACGCCGGCCATGATCGCCAGGCCCACCAGGACCACGATCGCGAAGACGAAGCCGCCCTTGCTCTTGTAGATGCTCCAGAACTGGGCGGGGAAGACCGCCACCACCTGGGTGAAGATCAGGATGGACATGCCGTTGCCGACGCCGCGGTCGGTGACCAGCTCGCCCAGCCACATGATGACGGTCGTGCCCGCCACCATGATGATCACCATGGTGATGATCGGGAAGACGCCCGTGTCATACAGGATGTCGCCGCTTCCGGAGATGCCCTGGAACAGCTGACCGGTGCTCGCCATCGCGACGATGCCCGTCGCCTGCAGGATCGCCAATCCGACCGTCAGGTACCGCGTGTACTGGGTGATCTTCGTCGTGCCGGCCTGGCCCTCCTTCTTCAGGGCCTCCAGCCGGGGGATCACCACCGTCAGCAGCTGCAAGATGATGCTGGCCGTGATGTACGGCATGATGCCGAGCGCGAAGACCGAGAGCTTCAGCAGCGCGCCGCCGCTGAACAGGTCGACCAGGCCGTAGAGGGTGTTCTGATCCTTGGCCGCGTTGGCGGTCTCCCTCAGCACCTTCACGTTCACGTTGGGCGTGGGCAGGATCGATCCGATCCGGAACACCACGATCATGAACAACGTGAAAAGGATTTTCTTACGCAGGTCAGGCGTACGGAAAGCCCGAGCGAACGCGGTCAGCACCATTCCTCCTGCGCGACTGGCGGGTTCATGGCCGCCGAGGGGGCGGTTTCAGGTCCATGAGTTCGGGCGGAGAATACCCGGTGTGACGGCAGAGTGCGCAATCTCACGCAGGGCACCTTCGCTCGTGTGACTCTAACAGCAGATGACACCGGGGCCGCCCCGCCGGGCCCGGCGGCCTCAAGGCCCCGGACCTCACGCGGGCACGGCCCCGGCATCAGAGGTGTTTCCTTACAGCTCGTCGGCGGATCCGCCGGCGGCGGCGATCTTCTCCTTGGCGGCGCCGGAGAAGGCGTGCGCCTTCACCTGGACCGCGACGGAGATGTCGCCGGTACCGAGGATCTTGACCGGACGGCCGCGGCGCACCGCGCCCTTGGCCGCCAGGTCCTCGGCCGTGACCTCGCCGCCCTCGGGGTAGAGCGCGGCGAGCTTGTCCAGGTTCACGACCTGGAACTCGACCCGGTTCGGGTTCTTGAAGCCCTTGAGCTTCGGCACCCGGCGGATCAGGGGCATCTGGCCGCCCTCGAACCCGACGGGGACCGTGCTGCGGGCCTTGGTGCCCTTGGTGCCGCGGCCGGCGGTCTTGCCCTTGGACGCCTCGCCGCGGCCCTTGCGGGTCTTGGCCTTGTTGGCGCCGGGGGCCGGACGCAGGTCGTGCACCTTGAGCGGGGTGCCCTCGGTCTCCGCGGCGGAGTCCTTACCGAGATCAGCCGCCATGTCAGTCGACCTCCTCGACGGTGACCAGGTGCGCCACCGTCCGGATCATGCCGAGCACCTCGGGGCGGTCCTCGCGGACCACGCTCTGCCCGATCTTCTTCAGGCCCAGGGTGCGCAGCGTGTCACGCTGGTTCTGCTTCTCGCTGATCACGGACTTGGTCTGCGTGATCTTCAGGTTCGTCATGACGACGCGACCTCCGCCCTCGGCTCGCTGCCCGCGGCGCGCGCGCGCAGCATGGCCGCCGGGGCGACGTCCTCGATCGGCAGGCCGCGCTTGGCCGCGATCTCCTCCGGACGCTTCAGCGACTTCAGACCCGCGATCGTGGCGTGCACGATGTTGATCGCGTTGTCGCTGCCCAGCGACTTGCTCAGCACGTCGTGGATGCCGGCGCACTCCAGCACCGCGCGCACCGGACCACCGGCGATGACACCGGTACCGGGGCTGGCCGGGCGCAGCAGGACCTCGCCCGCCGCGTCGCGCGCCTGCACCAGGTGCGGGATGGTGCCCTGGATCCGCGGCACCTTGAAGAAGTGCTTCTTGGCCTCTTCGACGCCCTTGGCGATCGCCGCGGGCACCTCCTTGGCCTTGCCGTAGCCGACGCCGACGGTGCCGTTGCCGTCACCGACGATCACCAGGGCGGTGAAGCTGAAGCGACGCCCGCCCTTGACGACCTTGGCGACACGGTTGATCGCCACGACCTTCTCGATGTACGACTGGCCCTTGTCGGCGCCACCGCGGCGGTCGTCGCGGCGGTCGCGACGGTCGCCACCCTGACCGCCACCACGCCTCTGCGCTGCCATCAGTGGTTCCTCTCGTTCACCTTGTAAAGGGCCATCAGAGCTCGAGGCCCCCCTCACGCGCACCGTCCGCGACCGCGGCGATACGACCGTGGTACTTGTTGCCGCCGCGGTCGAACACGACCGCGTGGACGCCGGCCTGCTTGGCCCGCTCGGCGACGAGCTCGCCGACCTTGCGGGACTTGGCCGTCTTGTCGCCGGAGTCGGCGCGCAGGTCCGCCTCCATCGTCGACGCGCTGGCCAGCGTGTGGCCCTTGTCGTCGTCGATGACCTGGACGAACACGTGCCGGCTGGAGCGGGTCACGACCAGGCGCGGCCGCGCGGCGCTGCCCACGACCTTCTTGCGGACCCGCAGGTGCCGACGCTTGCGAGCAAGCTGGCGACCGCTCGTGGCCTTGCCGGCCAGGGTCTTGGTGCCTGCCATGACTACTTACCAGCCTTTCCGACCTTGCGGCGGATCTGCTCGCCCTCGTAGCGCACGCCCTTGCCCTTGTACGGGTCGGGCTTGCGCAGCTTGCGGATGCGGGCGGCGATCTCACCGACGAGCTGCTTGTCGATGCCCTCGACGACGAGCTGCGTCGGCCTCTCCACCGTGAAGGTGATGCCCTCCGGCGCCTCGAACGGGATCGGGTGGCTGTAGCCGAGCGAGAACTCCACGTTCTTGCCCTTGGCCACCACCCGGTAGCCGACGCCCTGGATGACCAGGGTCTTCTTGTAGCCCTCGGTGACCCCGACGACCATGTTGTTGATCAGCGTCCGGGTGAGCCCGTGCAGGCCGCGCACCTTGTTGACGTCATTGGGCCGGGAGACGACGAGCCTGCCGTCCTCCTGGCTGACCTCGATGGGCTCGGCGACAGTGTGCGAGAGCGTGCCCTTCGGCCCCTTGACGGTGACCTCGCGGCCCTCGAGCTTCACCTCGACACCGCTGGGGACGGAGATGGGGAGACGTCCGATACGAGACATTTGAAGTGCCCTCCCCTCACCAAACGTAGGCGAGGACTTCCCCGCCCACTCCGCGCTTGCCCGCCTGGCGGTCCGTCATGAGACCGGAGGACGTCGAGATGATCGCGACGCCCAGTCCGCCCAGGACCTTCGGCAGGTTGTCCTTCTTCGCGTACACGCGCAGACCCGGCTTCGAGACGCGCTTGATGCCGGCGATCGAACGCTCGCGGGTCGGGCCGAACTTCAGCTCGATCAGGAGCTTCTTGCCGACCTCGGCGTCCTCCACGCTCCAGCCCGAGATGTAGCCCTCCTGCTGGAGGATCTCGGCGATGTGCGCCTTGATCTTCGAGTACGGCATGGCCACGGAGTCGTGGTACGCCGAATTCGCGTTGCGCAGACGCGTCAGCATGTCTGCGATCGGGTCGGTCATCGTCATGGCCTACTGGCCCTCCCTCGCCACGGTTTCCTCGGGTTGATGCGGCCCGTGGACCTTTGGCGCGGTCGTGGGCGCCCTCTCAGGCGCCCGGTTGGTCATTACAGGCCGGCTTCCGCCGCCCCCGGAGCGGCGCTCCGGGGACGCGGTCACCAGCTGGACTTCGTGATGCCAGGCAGCTCGCCGCGGTGGGCCATCTCCCGGAAGCAGACGCGGCACAGGCCGAACTTCCGGTAGACGGAGCGCGGACGCCCGCAGCGCGAGCACCGAGTGTACGCGCGCACGCCGAACTTCGGCTTCCGCGCCGCCTTGGCGATCATCGACTTCTTCGCCATGCTCAGCTCTCCTTGAAGGGGAAGCCCAGGAGCTTGAGCAGCGCCCGGCCCTCGTCATCGGTCTTCGCGGACGTCACGACCGTGATGTCCATGCCCCGCGAGCGGTCGATCTTGTCGGGGTCGACCTCGTGGAACATGACCTGCTCGGTCAGCCCGAAGGTGTAGTTGCCGTTGCCGTCGAACTGCTTCGGCGACAGCCCGCGGAAGTCGCGGATACGGGGCAGCGCCGTGGCGAGCAGGCGGTCCAGGAACTCCCACATCCGGTCGCCGCGCAGCGTGGCGTGCGCGCCGATCGGCATGCCCTCGCGCAGCTTGAACTGCGCGATGGACTTGCGGGCCCGGTTCACGGCGGGCTTCTGCCCGGTGATCGCCGCCAGGTCGCGGACGGCACCCTCGATCAGCTTGGCGTCCTTGGCCGCGTCGCCGACCCCCATGTTGACCACGATCTTGGTCAGCGAGGGGATCTGCATGACGTTGTCGTAGCCGAACTGCTCGCGCATCTTGCCCGCGATCTCCTCGCGGTAGCGCAGCTTCAGCCTCGGCGCCGGGACGGGACGCTCGGTGGTCTCGGTCATCGGTCTCAGATCTCCTTACCGCTACGGCGCGAGATCCGAACCTTCGTGCCGTCGTCGTTCGTGCGGTAACCGACCCGGGCCGGCTTGCCGTCCTCGACGATCGCGACGTTGCTGACGTGCAGCGGCGCCTCGACCGTGACGCGACCGCTCTCCTTGCCGGCACGCTGCTGGTCGGCCTTGATGTTCTTGGTGATGAGGTTGACGCCCTCGACGACGACCCGCTCCTCGCGGGGGATGACGCGCAGGACCTTGCCCGTCGCGCCCTTGTCCTTGCCGGCGATGACGATGACCTCGTCGCCCTTGCGGATCTTCATCAGAGCACCTCCGGCGCGAGCGAGATGATGCGCATGAACTTCTTCTCGCGCAGTTCGCGGCCCACCGGGCCGAAGATACGGGTGCCGCGGGGGTCGCCGCCGTCCTTGATCAGGACGGCGGCGTTCTCGTCGAAGCGGATGTAGGAGCCGTCCGGGCGCCGGCGCTCCTTGCGGGTGCGCACGACGACCGCCTTGACGACGTCACCCTTCTTCACGCCGGCGCCGGGAAGGGCGTCCTTCACCGTCGCGACGATGATGTCGCCGACTCCCGCGTAGCGCCGACCCGAGCCGCCGAGAACCCGGATGCAAAGGATCTCCTTCGCACCCGTGTTGTCGGCGACCTTGAGTCGCGACTCCTGCTGGATCACGTCTAACTCCTGTTCGTCACACCGGTTCTCGGCGCCGGCTTCTCCGGGGCCGAGCCTGGTGGAACCAGACTGTGGTCAATGGCGGGACTGCGTCCCACGGGCCCTGGGGCCCTACTTGGCCTTCTCGAGGATCTCCACCACGCGCCACCGCTTGGTGGCGGACAGCGGGCGGGTCTCCATGAGACGGACGCGGTCGCCGACGCCGCACTCGTTGGCCTCGTCGTGCGCCTTGTAGTTCTTCGTGCGGCGGATCACCTTGTGGTACTTGGGGTGCTTCACGCGGTCCTCGACGGACACGACCACGGTCTTGTCCATCTTGTCGCTGACCACGAGACCCTCAAGGATCTTGCGGCTGCTCCGCTGCTCGGTCTGCTGCTCGGTCATTCGTTGCCCTCCGCGGCGTCCTCGACCGTGACGATGCCGAGCTCGCGCTCCCGCATCACGGTGTAGATGCGGGCGATCTCGCGCTTCACGGTGCGCAGCCGCCCGTGGCTCTCAAGCTGGCCGGTGGCGGCCTGGAAGCGGAGGTTGAACAGCTCCTCCTTGGCCTCCTTGAGCTTGGTGACCAGGACGTCCTCGGGCTCGGTCCGCAGCTCGTCGGCGGTAAGACCCTTGGCCATCAGGACTCACCCACCTCTCGCTTAACAATCTTGCACTTCATCGGGAGCTTGTGGATCGCGCGGGTGAGCGCCTCCCGGGCGATCTCCTCGTTGGGGTAGGAGATCTCGAACAGCACGCGGCCCGGCTTGACGTTGGCGACCCACCACTCCACGGAGCCCTTGCCGGAGCCCATGCGGGTCTCGGCGGGCTTCTTGGTCAGCGGGCGGTCCGGGAAGATGTTGATCCAGACCTTGCCGCCGCGCTTGATGTGGCGGGTCATGGCGATACGCGCGGCCTCGATCTGCCGGTTGGTCACGTACGCGCTCTCGACGGCCTGGATGCCGTACTCGCCGAACGTCACCCTCGTGCCGCCCTTGGCCATGCCGCGGCGCTTCGGGTGGTGCTGCTTGCGGTGCTTGACCTTGCGAGGGATCAGCATCGGTAATTCAGCTCCCCTCACCCTGCGGAGCAGCCTCGGCCGTCGGCGCCGGCTGCTCGGAACCCTGCTGCTGCTTCTGCTCGCCGCCGCGGCCGCCACCGGCGCCGGCGCCGCCACGGCCGCCACGGCCGCCGCGGCCGCCGCCACGGCGGTCGCCACCGCGGCGCTCACGGCCACCGCCGCCGCCACCGGTGGCGCGCTGCTGCGCGGCCTTCTGCTCGCGCTCGGCGCGCGTCGCCGCGGCCTCGCCCTTGTAGATCCACACCTTGACGCCGATGCGGCCGAACGTCGTACGGGCCTCGTAGAACCCGTAGTCGATGTCGGCGCGCAGCGTGTGCAGCGGGACCTGGCCCTCGCGGTAGAACTCCGACCGCGACATCTCGGCGCCGCCGAGACGGCCGCCGCACTGGACCTTGATGCCCTTGGCGCCGGACTTCATCGCGGACTGGATCGCCTTGCGCATGGCGCGGCGGAACGCGACGCGGCTGGACAGCTGCTCGGCCACGCCCTGCGCGACGAGCTGCGCGTCGATCTCGGGGTTCTTGACCTCGAGGATGTTCAGCCGGACCTGCTTGCCGGTCAGCTTCTCCAGGTCGCCGCGCAGGCGCTCGGCCTCCGCGCCGCGGCGGCCGATGACGATGCCCGGCCGGGCGGTGTGGATGTTGACCTCTACGCGGTCACGGGTCCGCTCGATCTCCACCTTGGAGATGCCCGCCCGGTCCATGCCCTTCTGCAGCATGCGCCGGATCTGGACGTCTTCCTTGACGTAGTCCTTGTAGAGCTTGTCGGCGAACCACACGGACTTGTGGTCGGTGGTGATGCCGAGCCGGAACCCGTGCGGGTTGATCTTCTGACCCACTACCGGGCCCTCCTCGTCTTCTTACCGCCGCCGGACGCCCCGCTCGAGGCTTCCTCGCGCGACTCCACGACCACGGTGATGTGGCTCGTGCGCTTGTTGATGCGGTAAGCCCGGCCCTGGGCGCGGGGGCGGAAACGCTTCAGCGTCGGCCCCTCGTCCACCCACGCACGGCTGACGACGAGCGTGCCCGAGTCGAGCTTGAAGTTGTGCTCGGCGTTGGCGATGGCACTCGCCAGCACCTTGCCCACCGGCTCACTCGCTGCCTGGGGGGCGAACCGCAGCACCGCCTGAGCCTCCGCGGCAGGCAGGCCGCGGATGAGGTCCACCACGCGGCGGGCCTTCCTGGGCGTGACGCGGATGAACCGCGCCTGGGCCCTGGCTTCCATCGCTGTTCCCTCTCTCCTACGTGCTAACTGCTCTGCCTGCTCAGCCTCGGCGGCTGCGGCGGTCTTCCTTGACGTGGCTGCGGAACGTGCGCGTCGGCGCGAACTCGCCGAGCTTGTGTCCCACCATCGCGTCGGTGACGAACACCGGGACGTGCTTGCGGCCGTCGTGCACGGCGATCGTGTGACCGATCATGTCCGGCACGATCATGGAGCGCCGCGACCACGTCTTGATGACGTTCTTGGTGCCCTTCTCGTTCTGCGCGTCCACCTTCTTCATGAGGTGGTCGTCCACGAACGGGCCCTTCTTCAGGCTACGTGGCATGACGAGCGACTCCTACCGCTTCTTCTTGCTGCGACGACGGACGATCAGCCGGTCGCTCGACTTGTTCGCCTGGCGAGTGCGGCCTTCCTTCTTACCGGCCGGGTTCACCGGGTGCCGGCCACCGGAGGTCTTGCCCTCACCACCACCGTGCGGGTGGTCGATCGGGTTCATGGCCACGCCGCGGACGGTCGGGCGCTTGCCCTTCCACCGCATGCGGCCGGCCTTGCCCCAGTTGATGTTCGACTGCTCGGCGTTGCCGACCTCGCCGACCGTCGCGCGGCAGCGCACGTCCACCATCCGCATCTCGCCGGAGGGCATGCGCAGCGTGGCGTACTTGCCCTCCTTGGCCAGCAGCTGGACGCCGGCGCCCGCGCTGCGGGCGATCTTGGCGCCGCCGCCGGGGCGGAGCTCGATGGCGTGCACGACCGTACCGGTCGGGATGTTGCGCAGCGGCAGGCAGTTGCCCGGCTTGATGTCCGCGCCCGGCCCGTTCTCCACCCGGTCGCCCTGGCGCAGACCGCGCGGGGCGAGGATGTAGCGCTTCTCGCCGTCCACGTAGTGCAGCAGCGCGATCCGCGCGGTGCGGTTCGGGTCGTACTCGATGTGCGCGACCTTGGCCGGGACGCCGTCCTTGTCGTGCCGGCGGAAGTCGATCACGCGGTACGCGCGCTTGTGCCCGCCGCCCTGGTGCCGGGTCGTGATGCGGCCGTGGTTGTTGCGGCCGCCCTTCTTGGGGAGCGGACGCAGCAGCGACTTCTCGGGCTCGCGGCGCGTGACCTCGACGAAGTCGGCCACGCTGGACCCGCGACGACCCGGAGTCGTCGGCTTGTAATTACGGATGCCCATCTTTTTCGTTCATCCCTTGTCAGTCTTCGGGACGACCCGGCCTGCTTAGGCCGGGCCGCCGAAGATGTCGATCCGCTCGCCCTCGGCGAGGCTGACGATGGCGCGCTTGGTGTCCTTGCGCTTGCCGTAGCCGAACCGCGTGCGCTTGCGCTTGCCCTGCCGGTTGAGCGTGTTCACGCTCGTCACCTTGACGCCGAACACCGACTCGACGGCCTGCTTGATCTGCGTCTTGTTGGCGTCCGGGCGGACGACGAACGTGTACTTGTTCTCGTCCAGCAGCCCGTAGCTCTTCTCCGAGACGACCGGCGCGATGATGATGTCGCGGGGGTCAGCGATCTTGTTCATGTGCGACCCTCCTTACTTCTTCTTCGCGCGCGAGATGAACTCGTCGTACGCCGTCTTCGTGAAGACGACGTCGTCGTTCACCAGCACGTCATAGGTGTTGAGCTGGTCGGAGACGATCACGTGCACGCTCGGCTCGTTGCGCAGGCTCTTCCAGGTCACGTCGTCCTCGCGGTCCAGGACCAGCAGGACGCGCTTGGCCTCGGTGCCCGCTCCGTGCGCTTCGGAAAGCACCGTGCGCAGCGCCTTCAGCGCCGTCTTCGTCTTCGGGGTGTCGCCCTCGATGAGGTTGTCGACCACGTGCACCCGGCCGAACCGGGCGCGGTCGGACAGGGCGCCGCGCAGCGCGGCGGCCTTCATCTTCTTGGGCGTCCGCTGCGAGTAGTCCCGCGGCTGCGGGCCGTGCACGACGCCGCCGCCGGCGAACTGGGGCGCGCGGGTCGAGCCCTGACGGGCGCGGCCGGTGCCCTTCTGCCGGTACGGCTTCTTGCCGCCGCCGGAGACGTCGCCCCGGGTCTTGGTGGCGTGCGTGCCCTGGCGCGCCGCGGCCAGCTGCGCCACCACGACCTGGTGGATCAGCGGCACGCTGGTCTTCGCGTCGAAGACCTCGCCGGGCAGGTCGATGTCGAGCTTGGAGGTCACTTGCCCGTCCCCTTCACTGCGTCGCGGACCAGCACCACGCCGCCGTTGGGACCGGGAACCGCGCCCTTGATGAGCAGCAGGTTCTTCTCCGCGTCGATGGCGTGGACGGTCAGGTTCTGCACGGTGGTACGGGCGTTGCCGTGCCGTCCCGCCATGCGGAGGCCCTTGAAGACGCGACCAGGGGTCGCGCAGCCGCCGATCGAACCCGGCGAGCGGTGCTTGCGCTGGGTGCCGTGCGAGGCGCCGAGGCCCTTGAAGCCGTGGCGCTTCATGACACCGGCGGTGCCCTTGCCCTTGCTCGTGCCGGTAACGTCGATCTTCTGGCCGGCCTCGAAGACGCTGGCGGTGATCTCCTGGCCGAGTTCGTACCCGGTGGTGTCGTCGGCCCGCAGTTCGACGAGGTAGCGGCGCGGCGTGACGCCGGCCTTCTCGAAGTGACCCGTGCTCGGCTTGTTCACCTTGCGCGGGTCGATCTGCCCGAACCCGATCTGGACGGCGCTGTAGCCGTCCTTCTCCTGGCTCTTGAGCTGGGTGACGACACACGGCCCGGCCTGGACGACGGTCACCGGAACGATCCGGCCCTCATCGTCGAAGACCTGGGTCATGCCGAGCTTCTCGCCCAGGACGCCCTTCCTCTGCGTACTCATCTCTCGGTGCGTCCCTTAGAGCTTGATCTCGATGTCAACGCCGGCCGGAAGGTCGAGTCGCATCAGCGAGTCGACCGTCTTGGGCGTCGGGTCGATGATGTCGATCAACCGCTTGTGCGTGCGCATCTCGAAGTGCTCGCGGCTGTCCTTGTACTTGTGCGGCGAGCGGATGACGCAGTACACGTTCTTCTCGGTCGGCAGCGGCACCGGGCCCGCGACCTTGGCGCCCGTCCGCGTCACCGTCTCAACGATCTTCTTCGCGGAGGTGTCGATGACCTCGTGGTCGTAGGCCTTGAGCCGGATGCGGATCTTCTGTCCCGCCATGGTGGCCTCGGTGTCCTTTGCTGTAGTGCCGCTGTTTACTTCACTGTTCGTGACGCGGCGGCCCGGTTGAGGTTGCCCGCTGACCGGGCCGCCGCGTGACGAGGGGTGTTACTTGATGACCTTGGTGACGCGACCGGCGCCGACCGTCCGGCCACCCTCACGGATGGCGAACTTCAGGCCCTCCTCCATGGCGACGGGCTGGATCAGCTCGACGCGCATCTCGGTGTTGTCGCCCGGCATGACCATCTCGGTGCCCTCGGGGAGGTTCACCACGCCGGTGACGTCCGTGGTCCGGAAGTAGAACTGCGGACGGTAGTTGTTGAAGAACGGCGTGTGCCGGCCGCCCTCGTCCTTGGACAGGATGTAGACCTGCGCCTCGAACTCGGTGTGCGGGGTGTTCGTGCCCGGCTTGATGACGCACTGGCCGCGCTCGACCTCCTCGCGCTTGATGCCGCGCAGGAGCAGGCCGACGTTGTCGCCCGCCTGGCCCTGGTCGAGGAGCTTGCGGAACATCTCGACGCCGGTGACGGTGGTCGAGGTGGACTCCGGCTTGATGCCGATGATGTCGACGGTCTCGTTGACGTTCACGACACCGCGCTCGATGCGGCCGGTCACGACGGTGCCGCGGCCGGTGATCGAGAAGACGTCCTCGATCGGCATCAGGAACGGCTTCTCGGTGTCACGCACCGGCTCCGGCACGTTCTCGTCGACGGCGGCCATCAGCTCGACGATCGACTCGGACCACTTCTCGTCGCCCTGCAGCGCCTGGAAGGCGGACACGCGCACGACCGGGACGTCGTCGCCCGGGAACTCGTACTCCGACAGCAGCTCGCGGACCTCGAGCTCGACGAGCTCCAGGATCTCCTCGTCGTCCACCATGTCGCACTTGTTCAGCGCCACGACGATGTAGGGGACGCCGACCTGGCGGGCCAGGAGCACGTGCTCCTTGGTCTGCGGCATCGGGCCGTCGGTGGCGGCGACCACCAGGATGGCGCCGTCCATCTGCGCCGCACCGGTGATCATGTTCTTGATGTAGTCCGCGTGACCCGGGCAGTCGACGTGCGCGTAGTGCCGCGCCTCGGTCTGGTACTCGACGTGCGCGATCGAGATGGTGATACCGCGCTCGCGCTCCTCCGGCGCCTTGTCGATGTCCTCGAACGGCGTGAAGGGGTTGAGGTCCGGGTACTTGTCGTGGAGCACCTTGGTGATCGCCGCGGTAAGCGTGGTCTTACCGTGGTCGATGTGTCCAATGGTGCCGATGTTCACGTGCGGCTTCGTCCGCTCGAACTTGGCCTTCGCCACTGGTTGCTCCTTGTTGCGATCCTCGGCCGCCTAGACGACCGCTTCGATGTACGTCCTTGGTGATCTGTGGGCAGGCCCGGTACTACTCGCCCCGCGCCTTGGCGATGATCTCCTGCGCGACGTTCCCGGGAACCTCGGCGTAGGAGTCGAACTGCATGGTGAAGACAGCCCGGCCCTGGGTCTTGCTGCGCAGATCACCCACGTAGCCGAACATCTCGGACAGAGGCACGAGCGCCTTGATGACGCGCATGCCGTGCCGCTCGTCCATGGACTGGACCTGGCCGCGGCGGCTGTTGAGGTCGCCGATCACGTCGCCCATGTTCTCTTCGGGCGTGGTGACCTCGACGGACATCATCGGCTCCAGCAGCGTGGGGGACGCCTTGCGGGCGGCCTCCTTGAACGCCATGGAACCGGCGACCTTGAACGCCATCTCCGAGGAGTCGACCTCGTGGTAGGCGCCGTCCTGCAGGGTGACCTTGACGCCCACCATCGGGTAGCCGGCGAGGACACCGAACTCTGCGGCCTCCTGGCAGCCCGCGTCGACCGACGGGATGTACTCCCGCGGGATGCGGCCACCGGTGACCTTGTTCTCGAACTCGTACCCGTCGGACCCGCCGCCCAGCGGCTCCAGGTCGATGATCACGCGGCCGAACTGGCCCGAGCCACCCGTCTGCTTCTTGTGGGTGTACTCGACCTTCTCGACCTTGCGGGTGATCGTCTCGCGGTAGGCCACCTGCGGCTTGCCGACGTTGGCGTCGACCTTGAACTCCCGCTTCATCCGGTCGACGAGGATCTCCAGGTGGAGCTCGCCCATGCCGGAGATGACGGTCTGGCCGGTGTCCTCTTCGGTGCGGACCTGGAAGGACGGGTCCTCCTCGGCCAGCCGCTGGATCGCGGTGCCCAGCTTCTGCTGGTCGGCCTTGGTCTTCGGCTCGATCGCGACGTGGATGACCGGCGCCGGGAAGTTCATCGACTCCAGCACGATCGGGTTCTTGTCGTCGGACAGCGTCTCACCGGTGGTGGTCTGCTTGAGACCCATCACCGCGACGATGTCGCCGGCGCCCGCGCGCTCGATCTCGGTGCGCTTGTTGGCGTGCATCCGGTAGATCTTGCCGATGCGCTCCTTGCGCTCCTTGACGGAGTTCATCACGTTCGCGCCCGACTCCATCACCCCGGAGTAGACGCGCACGAAGGTGAGCTTGCCCAGGTGCGGGTCGCTCGCGATCTTGAACGCCAGCGCGGAGAACGGCTCGTCCTCGCTCGGCTTGCGGGTGAGGACCTTCTCCTCGTCGCGGACCGCGTGGCCCTCGATGGCCTCCACGTCCAGCGGCGAGGGCAGGTAGCGGACGATCGCGTCCAGCAGCGGCTGCACGCCCTTGTTCTTGAAGGCCGTGCCGCAGGTCACCGGGGTGAGCTTCGCGGCGATCGTCGCGCGGCGGATGCCGTCGTGCAGCTGCTCCACGGTGGGCTCCTCGCCCTCCAGGTACAGCTCCATGATCTCGTCGTCGTTCTCCGCGAGGGTCTCGACGAGCTTGTCGTGCCACTCGCGGGCCGTCTCGGCGTGCGACTCGGGGATGTCGACGACGTCGTACATCTCGCCGAGCTTGGCCTCCTCGTTCCACACGAGGGCCTTCATACGGACGAGGTCGACGACGCCCTTGAAGTCGGCCTCGGCGCCGATCGGGAGCTGCAGCACCAGCGGCGTCGCGCTGAGCCGGTTCTCGATCATGTCGACGCAGCGGTGGAACTCCGCGCCGACCCGGTCGAGCTTGTTGACGAAGCACATGCGCGGCACGCCGTACCGGTCGGCCTGGCGCCACACGGTCTCGGACTGGGGCTCCACACCGGCGACGCCGTCGAAGACCGCGACCGCACCGTCGAGCACCCGCAGGTTGCGCTCCACCTCGATGGTGAAGTCGACGTGGCCGGGGGTGTCGATGATGTTGATCGTGTGCTTGACGTCGTCGACGGGCCATTCGCAGGTGGTGGCGGCGGAGGTGATGGTGATCCCCCGCTCCTGCTCCTGCTCCATCCAGTCCATGGTGGCGGCGCCGTCGTGCACCTCGCCGATCTTGTAGCTCATCCCCGTGTAGTACAGGATGCGCTCGGTCGTCGTGGTCTTGCCCGCGTCGATATGGGCCATGATCCCGATGTTGCGGACCTTGGCCAGGTCTACACCGGTTTTGGTAGCCACTGTCGTCCTCGCGTCGTCTCTCGTCGTTGCAGATCCGCCGGGATTACCAGCGGTAGTGGGCGAAGGCCTTGTTGGACTCCGCCATCTTGTGCGTGTCCTCGCGCTTCTTGACAGACGCGCCGAGACCGTTGCTCGCGTCGAGCAGCTCGTTCATCAGCCGCTCGGTCATGGTCTTCTCACGGCGCTGCCGTGCGTAGAGCACCAGCCAGCGCAGGGCGAGGGTCGTGCTGCGGGCCGGCCGCACCTCGACGGGGACCTGGTAGGTCGCGCCACCGACGCGGCGGCTGCGGACCTCCAGCGTGGGCTTGACGTTGTCGAGCGCGCGCTTCAGCGTGACGACCGGGTCGTTGCCCGTCTTCTCGCGGGCGCCCTCGAGGGCGTCGTACACGATGCTCTGCGCGATGGAGCGCTTGCCGTCCAGGAGAACCTTGTTGATGAGCGCGGTGACCAGCGGCGAGTTGTACACCGGGTCAGCGATCAGCTGGCGCTTGCCAGCGGGGCCCTTGCGCGGCATCAGCTCTTCTCCTTCTTCGCGCCGTAGTGGCTGCGCCCTTGCTTGCGGTTCCGGACGCCCTGGGTGTCGAGGGAACCGCGGATGATCTTGTACCGAACGCCGGGGAGGTCCTTCACACGGCCGCCGCGCACGAGCACGATCGAGTGCTCCTGCAGGTTGTGGCCGACGCCGGGGATGTAGGCCGTGACCTCGATCCCGCTGGTCAGCCGGACACGGGCGACCTTCCGGAGCGCGGAGTTCGGCTTCTTTGGCGTCGTCGTGTAGACGCGCGTGCAGACGCCCCGGCGCTGGGGGCTGCCCTTGAGCGCGGGCGTCTTGTTCTTGGTCACCTTGTCCTGGCGGCCCTTGCGGACCAGCTGCTGGATCGTGGGCACCGCGTCTCCGTCTTCCTCGTACCGAGCCGGTAAGTCCTATTGCTGCAATCACCACCTCAGGTGAGGCTGTGACCTGCCGGTTTCCCGACCTCTCCGACCCACGCGGTCGGGCGTGTCGCCGCCCCACGGAAATACAACCGCGCGAAACCGACACAGACCGCCCGGCCCTTAACTGGGCCGAATCAAGCCGGGGAGTAGATGCGGCGCTGGGGCTGGCCTCCCGGCCTCGCCGACGCGCACGCATAGCGGCCCGCACACAGCGGGCACAAGTGAAGAGGTTACCGACCACTCAGCCAAAGTGCAAAGCGGGGAAGGGAGGCGTGCTCATCGCAGCGCTCTCTTCCTTCGGGCCTGGGGGCCCTGCTGTGCCTACTGCAGTGCTCTCCTTCTTCGGGCCTGGGGGCCCTCCATCGTCGAGCACTGCTGCGATCGCTGGCATCGCTCCGGCTCGCCTTGCGGCTCGCTGCGCGATCAGGTTCTCGCTTCGCTCGAACCTGGCTTCGCACGCGATCGCGAGAGCCGGGGTGGTCGACGGCCGGGGGCGCCTCTGCTGCATTGTTACCCACATCCCCGCACTTGGGGAAGTCGTGGAGCAGCTTTTGTGCGTTCCCCGGCCGTCTCGCGTTCTGGGCGTGTCGCGTCCTACAGGACGAAAGCGACCACCAGCACCACGACGATCACCACGGCGGCGACGGCGCCGCCGACCAGCAGGAGGGTGTTCTTGTTGCCCTTGCCCTCTTCGGCCCCGTAGGTAGACGGCTGACCGTATTGGCCCTGCTGTCCGTACTGCGGGTGCTGGCCTGGCTGGCCTGGCTGGCCTGGCTGGCCTGGCTGGCCTGGCTGGCCTGGCTGGCCGTATGCCTGCGGCTGGCCGAACTGCTGGCCCTGCTGCTGCTCGCCGCCGGGCTGGCCGAACTGCTGGCCGTAGCCCTGCTGGGCCTGCTGGCCGAACTCCTGCTGCTGGCCGTAAGCCTGCTGGCCGAACTGCTGCTGCTCGCCCTGCTGGCCGCCGAACTGCTGCTGGCCGTAGCCCTGCTGCTCGCCCTGGCCGGCGGGCTGGCCGAAGCCCTGCTGCTCGCCGTAGCCCGGCTGCTGCTCGGGCTGGCCGTAGCCGGGCTGCTGGCCGGGCTGCTGGCCGAACTGCTGGCCTTGCTGCTGACCCTGCTGCTGGCCCCACTGCTGCTGGCCGATGTCGAGGCGGGTGTGCTCGGCCATCCCGGACGACTCGGCGGCGTGCCGGCCCTGGGAGGCGGCGGACGGGTCGAACGCCTCGGTCGGGCGCGCGTCCTCCACGTTGCTCTCGCCGGGCGGGCGGTACAGGTCGTCCACTGAGGGACCGGTCTGCTGCGACCCCGCGCCGTAACCGGAGTCGGGCGGCGGCACCATCATGGTCCGCTCGTGGTCGGCCTGCCCCTGCTGGCCGCCCGGCTGGCCACCCTGCTGACCAGCGCCGGGCTGGCCCGACTCGGGCGTCCAGGGCTCCGGCGTGGACGGCGGGGTCGGGGCCTGCCACGGCTCGGCCGGGGCGTCGTGCTTGCGCTCGGGTCCGGTCGCGACCGGGATGTCGGTGCCGGGCGACCAGTGCAGCGTCGCCTGGTCGTCCACCACGGGGCGCTGCTGCTGCTCGGGCTCGGGCGTGCCGGCGGCCGGACCGGGGACGATCATCGTCCGGTCCGCCGCGGACTCCTGCTGCTCGGCCTGCGGCGCCTGCTCGCCGGGCGCGCCGGCCTCGGGCGACGCGAACCCGCCGTACTGGGGCTGACCGTACTCGGGCTGGCCGTACTGGGGCTGCTCCTGCGGCGCACCGTGCATCGGCTGCTGCGGGTACCCGGTCTGCTGCTGCGGGGGCTGCTGTCCGTACTGGGGCTGCTCAGGCTGCTGGCCGTACGAGGGCTGTTCCGGCTGCTGGCCATACTGCGGCTGGCCGTACTGGGGCTGCTCGTACTGAGGCTGCTCCTGCGGGGGCGGGAATCCGCCAGGGCCAGGGGGCGCGCCGTAGGGCATCTGCCCGGCGGGCTGGCCGTACTGGGGCTGCTGGTCCTGCGGAGCGCCGAAGGGGGGCGGGGGCTGCTCGCCGAACTGCTGCATCGGCTGCTCGACCATCGTGGGGGGCGGCGGGGGCGGCGCCTGCCGTTCCTCGTCGCGGGGCTGCGCCGGCTGAGCCGGGGGACGGCCACCCAACTGCGGAGCACCGAACACCACGGTGCGGTCTCCCAGCGGCCGGGCGGGGGGCTCCTGGCCCTCCGGCGGCCTGGGCTGCCCCTCCTCCTCCGGCATCGGCCGCTGCGGTCCCTGCGTGCCGTCGTTCTCGGTCATCGTCGGGCTCCTTCAGCGCCGTCGTCCCGGGGCTCCTCAGCTCCCGGAAGTCCGGAGGCGCGCGGCGCATAACGCGGCCTCCGAACCTTGTCACCCATGTCCCCACGTGGCGGTCTTGCCATGCGTGGGCGTTCTCGCCCCCAGCCTGCCCCGATCGCCGGTGGTATCGCAAATCACCACCCCTGATAGACGCGGGACGCCCCCGGCGCGTTCCGCCCCGGAGGCGTCCTCCGCCGGGATCGTCAGGAATGCCCGATAACCCCGTGGGGGCGGTACGGGGCTTGCATCCGCTCTGTCTCCTTCTCCTCCAGCCGGAGGTCCGCCGCGGCGATCGCGTCGTCCACGTGAGTGAGTTTTGTCGCTCCCACGATCGGCGCGGTCACCCCCGGCTTGGCGAGCAGCCAAGCGAGCGCCGCCTGCGCCGGCGGGACACCCCGTCCCGCCGCGACCTCGCGGACGGCGTCGACGACGTCGAAGTCCGATTCCGTGTACAGGCTGTCGCCGAAGGAGTCGTTCTGGGACCGGACGGTCTTGCGCTCGCCGCCCCTCTCCCGGTTGCCCGCGAGCATCCCCCGCGCGAGCGGGCTCCACGGGATGACGCCGACCCCCTGGTCCACGCAGAGCGGGATCATCTCCCGCTCCTCTTCTCTATAGATGAGGTTGTAGTGGTTCTGCATGGAGACGAACTTCGTCCAGCCGTGCTTGTCGGCGACGTGTTGGGCCTTGGCGAACTGCCAGGCGTACATGCTGGACGCTCCGATATACCGGGCCTTGCCCGCCTTCACGACGTCGTGCAGGGCCTCCATGGTCTCCTCGATGGGCGTCCCGTAGTCCCAGCGGTGGATCTGGTACAGGTCGACGTAGTCAGTGCCGAGCCGGGCGAGGGAAGCATCGATGCTCGCCATGATGTGCTTGCGCGAAAGGCCCTTGTCGTTCGGGCCGTCTCCCATGGGGAGGCACACCTTGGTCGCCAGCACGTAGTCGTCCCTGCGGGGGAACAGCTTCGGCAGGAGCCGTCCGGTGATCTCCTCACTCACGCCCATCGAGTACACGTCGGCGGTGTCGAAGAACGTCACGCCGCCCTCCACCGCCCGCCGGACGATCGGCTCCGCAGCGTCCTCGTCCAAGGCCCACGGCCGAACCGCCGGGTCGCCGTAGCTCATCATGCCGAGGCAGATCCGCGAGACCTTCATACCGGTCTTTCCGAGACGTACCTGTTCCATGGGGTTTCTCCTTTCAACGGTCTCCACGGTGCACCGCCACCCCGGCGATCACCAACCCCACTCCGGCGATCTCCGCCGGGGCGGGTGCCTGCCGCAGCACCACCAGTCCGGTCACGGCGGCGGTCGCCGGAAGCAGCGACACCATCAGCGCGTAGGTGGCGCGACTGAGCCGCGCCATCGCGAGCTGGTCGCAGACGTACGGGATGACGGACGAGGAGATCCCGACACCGACCCCCGCGGCCAACGCGACCGGATCGGCCACCGCAGGCACGGCCTGCACGCCGCCAATGGGAAGGACGAGCACACCCGCGACGACCATCGCCAAAGCCAACCCGTCGATCCCCCCACCCCCCGACTGGGCGGCCTTGTGGGCGACGACGATGTACAGCGCGAACAGTGCGGCATTGGCGAACGCGAAGACGAACCCGAGCGGCTCCCCTTCTATCCGCACCTCCGTCAGGACGTACACACCGCCGACCGCCGCCAGGAGTGCGGCGATGTTGCGTCTTGTCCTTATACCTAGGGCCGCCAGGACGACGACGGGCAAGAACTCGATCGCCGCCACGGTCGCCAGGGGCAACCGTGCGATCGCCATATAGAAGGACGAGTTCATCGCCGCAAGGACGGCGCCCCACACCAGCATCGTCCGCCAGGTGTGGCGCGTGAGCGTCCGCCAGGGTCTGCGCCAGACGGCGAAGACGAGGGCGGCGCTCCAGATCCTGATCCCGGCAACGCCCAGAGGGCCGATGCGGGAGAACAGCAGCACGGCGAACGAGGGCCCCAGGTAGTGGAAGACCGCACTTCCGACAAAGTACGACCAGGGCGGAAAGCGCATGGTCGTATCGTCGGCCGGTCCGTAAGTTGGAGGAATGGCGAACCGAAGGGGCCGACCGGGCCGCGCCTACGAACCCAAACCGCTCGACCCGATCGACCTACGGATCCTCACGGAGCTGCAGCGGGACGGCCGGGCGTCCCTCGCCGAACTGGGCCGCCGCGTCGCCCTGTCGGCCCCGGCCGTCGCCGAGCGCGTCCAGCGCCTGGAGGACACCGGCGTCATCACCGGCTACCACGCCACCGTCGACCCCGTCGCGCTCGGGTTCCCGATCGCCGTCCTCGTCCGGGTGAGTCCGAGCCCGCGCGAGCTGAGCCGCATCCCCAAGATCGCAGACGAGATCCCGCAGATCGTCGAATGCCATCGCATCACGGGTGACGACTGCTTCTACTTCATCGCGCACCTGCGCGCCGTCGAGGAGCTCGAACCGATCCTCGACCGCTTCACCCCGTACGCGAAGACGACGACGTCGATCCTCCAGTCGTCCCCGGTCCCCCGCCGTCCCCTCCCTCTCGCCTGACAGGGACCTCGGCCGGCAGAGGCCCTGTCTGACAGGGCTCGGTTGGCCGGGGCGCGCCTAAAAGATCGTCGGGAGAAGCAACCGGCGCGCGGGCTTCGGGATAGAGGGGATGTCAGCACTCCCCCAGACACGGAGACGCCCTCTATGAAGAGACGCCCATGGCCGTGTTGAGCCACGCCCGCGACGAGCTCGACGACGCGGCGCTCGTCGCCGCCTCGCTGGACGAACCCGAGGCGTTCGGCGAGCTGTTCCGCCGGCACGCGCCGCGGCTCCACGCCTACGCCAGGCGGCGGCTCGGGACCGCCATGGCCGACGACGTGGTCTCGGAGGCGTTCGCGACCGCGTTCCGGCGCCGCGACAGGTTCGACGGCCGCGCCGAGTTCGGCGCCTGGTTGTGGGGCATCGCCAGCAACCTGATCGCCAAGCACCACCGCCACGAGACCCGCATGTACCGGGCGTTCGCCCGGACCGGCGCCGACCCCGCCGAGGACGGTGTCGCCGACAGGGCGAGTGAGCGCGCCTCCGCGGCGGCGTGCGGACCCGGCCTGGCACGGGCGCTGGCCTCGCTGGGCGCGCAGGACCGCAACGCCGTCCTGCTGCTGGCGTGGGGCGAGATGTCCTACGCCGAGATCGCGGTGGCGCTCGGCCTGCCCCTCGGCACCGTCAAGGCCAAGATCCACCGAAGCCGCGCCAAGCTGCGCAAGGCCCTCCCCACACACGCCCTCTCCGAGGAGTAGAGCATGGACGAAATCGATGCCCTGCGGCAGATGCGGACCGGTCTCGCGGTGGAGGAGCCCCCGGAGCGGCTCGCCCAGCGCATTGACTGGCAGGACGGCGGCGGAGCTCGTCCGCGGCCCCGCCCCCGCAATCGGCGCCGTATGCGGATCCAGTTGGTGAGCGTGGCCGCCACGGCCGCCGTCGCCGCCGGGACCGTGGCCGTCGTGGTCTCCACGGGGGACGGCGACCCGACCGGCAAGCCCCGCGTGGAGAACACCGTCCCCCTGAACGGCAACGTGCTCCTGGTGGCCGCGACCAACGCCGCGAAGGCGCCGGCGGGGAAGTACTGGCACACCAAGACCGTCATGGGCGAGATCTACGCGGTCGGCGAGAGCGCCGAGAACCACTACAAGGTCGATTCGAGGCAGGGGAACGAGATGTGGACAGACCGGACCGGTCTGCGCCGCGGCACCCACTTCGACCTCCAGGGCCTCCCCGTCACCCCGCAGGACAAGCAGAAGTGGCAGGCGGCAGGGTCACCGTCCTGGGTCCACGTGCCGAATCCCGAGGGGGGAGGCGGACAGGTCAACCTGGACATGTCCCCGAAGACGGGCAGGGGAGCCCCGTGGCCGGCGTCCGTCGAACGGTTCTACGGCATGACACCGGGACAGATCGCCGCGCTGCCCACGGAACCGGAGGCACTGAAGAAGGTCTTGCTGGGCCTCAAGGGACACTGGCACGCGGTCTCGACGGACGGTGAGAAGGAGGAGCCGATCCGCGCCTTGCGGGGGCAGGAGCGTATTCGGGCTCTCAGCGATGTCGCCGGGGAACTGCTGTCCACCGAACCGGCGCCGCCCAGGGTGCGGGCAGCGGTCTTCCGGATGCTGTCCGACATGCCAGGCATCAAGCCCGAGGGCCGGACGACCGATCCGCTCGGCCGCGTCGGAACGGTGGTGTCGCTCCCGCTGAAGACCACCACGCCCCTCGGCATGTTCACCGCCCCCAAGCAACTCGGAACCTACCGGCGCCAGTTCGTCGTCGACCCCGCCACCGGGTCTCTGCTGGCCATCCGCGACCTCGTGGCCACGCCACCGCACGGCAGCCGGCCGCTGCCCCCGGGAGACAACGGCAAGCCGCGCGCGCTGAGGGCGCAGGACATGCCCGACCGCTTCCACAGGCCCGGAGAGATGGCCGCCTACCGGGCGTTCGAGATCACCGAGTGGACCGACACGGAGCCGCCGCGCTGAGCGTCCCCGCATGATGAGGGCATGACGAGGGGCCCGTCCCATAGGGGACGGGCCCCTCATAGCGCCGGATCCCCCCAGCGCACTGGACCCCCTCCAGCGCACCGGCCCCCAGCGCATTGGGTCACTCGGCTCACCGGTCCCATCGGCGTGCCGCGTGCCCTGGGGCTATGCGAACGCGTGGCACTCCACCGTGGCGCGGCGTTCGGTCATGCCCTGCTGGACCGCCGAGTCCACGCACGCGCGCTGCTTCTCGTTCAGCTTCGGCTGCCCGCACTGCTCGACGCTGGAGTAGGTGCGGCAGTCCTGGCGCGTGTTCTGGTCCCCGGAATGGGACGCCTGGGCGGCGGCCGCGCTGCCCAGTCCCCCGATTCCGACCACAGCGGCGATCAGTGCACCGGTCATGACCCTCTTCATCTGCTTCTCTCCCCGTCGCGTCCTTCAAGCAACGAGAGCGTTCCTCCCCGGCCCCCTTCACCCCAAAACCCGACAAAAGAGTAAAAAACGACGACCATCTTCCAGGAATCTGCCCAGGTCAGCGGACGAACTCGGCGCGCACCCCCAGCAGCCGCACAGGACGCCGCCCGGTGAACCGGGTCAGCGCGGCGAGGGCGCCCTCCTCGATACGGGACGGCTCGTTCGTCGGCGTCTCCAGCGTCCGGCCGTGGGTCTGGGTGATGAACGGCGCATACCTGACCTTGACGACGACGCGGGCGACGTCCCTGCCGTCCGCGGCCACATCGTCGGCGACCCGCCGCGCCAGCCGGACGACCTCCCGGCGAACGGTCTCCCAGTCGTCCAGATCCTGCTGGTACGTGGTCTCCCGTCCGCACGAACGCGGGACATACGGTGCGTCGCTCACCGGCGAGCCGTCCCGTCCCTGCGCGAGCCGCACCAGCCACGGCCCGGTCGCGGGGCCGATCTCCCCGGCCAGGACGTCAGGATCCGCCGCCGCGAGGTCGGCCACCGTGGCGATGCCGAACCCCTTCAACCGCTTCGCGGTCTTGGCCCCGATGCCCCACAGCGCGTCGACCGGCCGGTCGCCGAGCACCTCGAACCAGGTCGCCCCGGTGAGCCGGAAGACCCCGGCCGGTTTGCCGAACCCCGTCGCCAGCTTCGCCTGGAGCTTGTTCTCCCCTATGCCCACCGTGCATTCGAGCCCCGTCGCCGCCCGCACCCGGTCCCGGATCTCCCGGGCCGTCGCCTCTGGGTCGTCGCCGTCGACCGCCAGGAACGCCTCGTCCCACCCGAGGACCTCGACCACGAGGCCGAGGCCGCGCAACGCCGCCATGACCCGCTCCGAGACGGACTCGTAGAGCTCCCGGTCGACGGGCAGGAACACGGCGTCCGGGCAGCGCCGCGCCGCCGTGCGCAGCGGCAGGCCGGATTGGACGCCGTACTCGCGCGCCTCATACGAGGCCGTGCTGACCACGCCCCGCTTCGTGGGATCGCCGTCGCCGCCGACGACCACCGGCCGCCCGCGAAGCTCCGGACGGCGAAGCACCTCGACGGCCGCGATGAACTGGTCCAGATCAACGTGCAGGACCCACCGACCCACACCCCCATTGTCCCCTCACCAGCACGAATACATCCCTGCGGATACATCCCTGCGGACCGGACGCGAACCCGCCTCTGCCGTGCTCCTGGCGCGCCGCCTTCGCCGTTCAGACCGACGGGCCTCGTCTCCGGCTGCTGCTAACTTGCCGCCATGACATGGCAAGAGTTCGGGCCTGAGCGAGTGGGTCTACTGAAGGCGTTCGAGTCCGGCTCTCCGCTGCCGTTCCGCCTGAAGATGCGCGGTTACCACCGCCTCCAGGTCGAGGCGTTCTTCCGCAAGCTCGCCGAACTGGCCGGCACCGAAAGCCCGCCCGAGATCGAGCCGCCGGCCTTCGTGGTCGTGATGCGCGGTTACGATCGCGCCCAGGTCGACGCCTTCCTCGCCCCGCTCTTCCAGTCGCCGAGGAACTGATGCGAGCCCTGAGCGTCCGGCCCGAAGTGGGGCGGCAGGCACCGTCCGAGCCTCTGCCGAGGGAGCGATGAGCGCCCCGTTCCGCACGCGCGCCGAGCGACGCCGCGACGCCGAACACCGGCTCGTCCACGACGTCGACGTCTGGGTGGCCAGCGCGTCGCCGGACGGTGCGCCCTACCTGGTCCCGCTGTCCTTCGATTGGGACGGCGAGGCGCTACTGCTCTCCACGCCGGCGGACAGCCCGACCGGCAGGAACCTGGCCGCCACCCGAACCACCCGGCTTGGACTGGGCCTGACCCGAGACGTGGTCATGATCGAGGGCATGGTCGAGGTGCTCGACATGGACGCGCTGCCCCAGGAGCAGGGCGACCGCTTCGCCGAACGCACCGGCTTCGACCCACGCGCCCTGGCCACGCCGTACCGCTGGTTCCGCGTCACCCCGCGGCGCGTCCAGGCATGGCGCGAGGAGAACGAACTGTCCGGCCGCGACCTGATGCGCGACGGCCACTGGCTCCCCTGGCCAGATGCGGCGGGCACCCTGCGGCCTGCGTCGGAGCGTGGCTGCTCGTCCTAGTGGCGATCGCCTTCTGGAAACAGCCACTCCAGTGCGGCCAGGGACTTGTCGAGGTACGCGCTGAAGCCGGTCTCAAGCCCGTAGGCCATGTCCTCCAGCACGCCACATCTGGCGTAGAAGCCTGAGCGCAGTTTGATCTCCCCGACGTCGACGCCGGGCCGATACGCGTCCAGGGCCCGGTCAAGAGCGGCGGGCCCGAGATCGCGGTAGAGCAGACCGAAGTCACGGGCCGGGTCGGTGATCGCGGCGTCGCTCCAGTCGATGACCCCGGTCACGACCCACTCGTCCGGGTCGACGAGGACGTGCTCGATTCCCAGGTCGTTGTGGGAGAACACCAGCTCACGCGGGCCGTCCGGGGGCGAGGTGCCGAGGAACGACTCCACCACGGGACGGTGCACCGGCGGCACCGTCTCGATGATCGTGGCGTAGATCTGCGCGGTCTCCTCCAGCCACACGGTCATCGGCTCGTCATCGGTATCCACCAGGTCCACCATCTGGCCCACCGGAACGGCATGGAGCGCGCCGAGGAACCCCCCGAGCTCGGCGGCGATCAAGTCGATGTGGAGCGCCCGTTGCCGCGGATCCGCGTCGATCAACGGAAGGCCAGGCAGCTTGAAATAGGCCAGGCACCCCTGCTCGGCCACCGTGAAGGTGGGCTTGGGCACAGGCAACGGCGACACATCCGCAACGGCGGCAAGAAGGCGGCCCTCATCACGGACGCGCCCAGCCCGTTCCGCGGGATCGGACTCCTTGCCGAACCGGACGATCAACTCGTCATTGACCTGGAAGGCGACGTTGTCCTCGCCCTCCCCCAACAACACCACGGAGTCAACGCGATAGCCCGGCATATGCACAGCCACCACATCCCGGACATCCGCAGCCAGGTCACCCCTCCGACTCACCACGCGCCGACCCCCGCCCGGCCCTGGACCTTCATCACCCACCGACGCTATCGCGCGAGCCCAGCCACCAGCACCGCAAACACCCGCCGCCCACGAGTAGCTCGGCCTGTCCCT
>NZ_BDDE01000011.1:608773-918949 GCF_008327685.1 Actinomadura sp. K4S16 | reverse complement strand
ATCACGGCGGGGCCTTTCTCATTTCCGAACGTTCTGCTTCCGCTGCGGCAGGAGCCGGCTTCGTCTCCACCCCCGGATCGGTGGCATAGGGTCGGTGCATGCCGTCGCTTTCGCCGCGTCTCGCCGAGGTCGTGGACGCTCTGCCGCTCGCGCCCGGGATGCGGGTCCTGGAGATCGGGTGCGGGCCGGGGGCGGCAGCGCGTGCCGTCGCCGCCCGGCTCGACGGCGGGCACATCGTCGCGATCGACCGGTCGGCCAAGGCGGTCGCGCAGGCGGAGGCGGCCTCGGCCGAGGAGATCGCGGCGGGACGGATGAGCGTCCGCCGCGCCGCCATCGAGGACTTCACGCTCGACGCGGGCGAGGCGCCCTTCGACCTCGTCTTCGCCGTCCGGGTGGGCGCGCTCGACGGCCGCCATCCGGAGGCCGGCCGGCACGCTCTGCGGCGCATCGCCGCGGTGCTGGCTCCCGGCGGCCGGCTCTTCGTCGACGGAGGCGACCCCCTGCGGGAGATCACCCCCTGATCGCCGGGCGGGGCGCGGTCAGCGGCCGAGCGCCCGGTCGAGCGTGGCGGCCCACTGGTGGAGCAGGCGAGTGCGGCGGGCCGAGTCGTCGGTGAGGAGATCCGCCAGGCCGAGGCCGCGGACCAGGTCGAGGGTCGCCTGGACCGTCTCCCGGACGCCGGGGACCGACTCGTCCGCGCCGAGGGCTTCGACGGTGAGGCGGTGCGCCTCCCGTCCGACCCGCGCCTCCAGGGGAACGACCTGGGCGCGCAGCTGCTCGTCGGAACTGGCCGCGACCCATAGCTGGAGCGCGGCGCGGAAGAGCGGGGAGGTGTACATCTCGCCGAGGAGCGCGACGACGTCGAGCGTGGAAGGCCGCCGGTCGGCGAGCACGTCCAGGCGCTCGCGCATCTGCGCGATCCGCACGTCCGAGCCGTACTCGACCGCCGCCGTCACCAGCTCCTCACGGGTGCGGAAGTGGTGCTGGGCGGCGCCCCGGGAGACCCCCGCGCGCTCGGCGACGACCGCCACCGTCGTGCCCGCCCAGCCCACGGAGGCGAGGCAGTCGATGGCGGCCTCCAGGAGGCGCCGCCGGGTGGCGCGGCTGCGGTCCTGCTGAGGTTCGCGGGGGAGGGCCTGGGCGGTCATGGAGTCCTCGGATCGGTGGGCTCTCCAGTGAACCAAACGATCAGGCGAAGAAACAATCATGCACGATTGATTTTTTAGTGGCGGGCTGGCAGGGTTCAGCCCATGAGCCAACCGTTGCGGGTCGGTAACGCCTCGGGCTTCTACGGCGACCGCTTCTCCGCGGTGCGGGAGATGCTGGAGGGCGGGCCGCTGGACGTCCTCACCGGCGACTACCTCGCCGAGCTGACGATGCTGATCCTCGGGCGCGGGAAGATGAAGGACCCGGGCGCCGGGTACGCCTCGACGTTCCTGCGGCAGATGGAGGAGTCCCTCGGGCTCGCGGCGGAGCGCGGCACGACGATCGTCACGAACGCCGGCGGGCTCAACCCGCGGGGGCTCGCGGACCGGCTGCGCGAGCTGGCCTCCCGGCTGGGCATCGACGTGCGGATCGCCCATGTGGAGGGCGACGACCTGCTGCCGCGGGCCAAGGAGCTCGGGCTGGCGGACGCCCGCTACGGGCAGCCGCTCACCGCCAACGCCTACCTGGGCGCCTGGGGGATCGTCGAGTGCCTCAAGGGCGGCGCGGACGTGGTGGTGACGGGACGCGTCACCGACGCTTCCCTGGTCGTGGGCCCGGCCGCGGCCCGCTTCGGCTGGGCGCGGGACGACTGGGACGCGCTCGCGGGCGCGACGGTCGCCGGGCACGTGCTGGAGTGCGGCGCGCAGGCGACCGGCGGCAACTACGCCTTCTTCCAAGAAATCTACAATGTAAAGGCACCGGGCTTCCCGGTCGCCGAAATCCACCCCGACGGCTCCAGCGTGATCACCAAGCACGACGGGACGGGCGGCGCGGTGACGGTCGAGACCGTCACCGCGCAGCTCCTGTACGAGATCGGCGGGCCCTCCTACGCGGGCCCGGACGTGACGACGCGGTTCGACTCGATCGCGCTGGCGCAGAACGGGCCCGACCGGGTGCGCATCAGCGGCGTCCAGGGCGTCCCGCCGCCGCCGTCCACCAAGGTGTGCCTGAACCACCTGGGCGGCCACCGCAACGAGATGACCTTCGTCCTCACCGGCCTGGACGTCGACGCCAAGGCCGAGCTCGCGAAGTCCCAGCTGGAGGACGCCTTCGCGGAGGCGCGGCCGGCCCGCGTCGAATGGACGCTCATCGGCGCCCCCGGGCCGGACCCGGCCACGCAGAGGGAGGCCACCGCCCTGCTCCGCTGCGCGGTCCTGGACCCGGATCCGGAGAAGGTCGGCCGCGCGTTCAGCGGCGCCGTCGTGGAGCTCGCGCTCGCCGGCTACCCGGGCTTCACGATGACCTCCCCGCCCGGCAAGGGCGCGCCCTACGGCGTCTACACCCCCGCGTACGTCCCGAACGACGCGATCGGACACGTCGCGGTGACGCACGAGGGCGACCGCGTCGCCGTCCCGGCCGCACCCGTCGTGCGCGAACCGGAGGCCCCCGCCGAGCCGCCGCCCCTCGGGGACGTCCCGCCGGGCGCCACCGTCCGCGCACCGCTCGGCCGTGTCGCCGGGGCGCGGAGCGGAGACAAGGGCGGTGACGCCAACATCGGCGTGTGGGCCCGTACCGATGCGCAGTGGCGCTGGCTGGAGCCGTTCCTGACCACCGAACGGTTCCGCGCGCTGCTGCCGGAGACCCGGGAGCACGCCGTCCACCGGCACGTGCTGCCCAACCTCCGCGCGGTGAACTTCGTCGTCGAAGGGCTGCTGCAGGAGGGCGTGTCCGCCTCGACCCGGTTCGACCCGCAGGGCAAGGCCCTGGGGGAGTGGCTGCGGTCCCGCCTCGTCGACATCCCGGAGGCAGTCCTGTGACCTTCAAGAGCACCCTGGACGCGCGGAGCCCGGAGTACCGGGCGCGCCGCGCGGCCATGCTGGAGAAGCTGGCGGCCCTCGACGCCGAGCACGCCAAGGCGCTGGAGGGCGGCGGTGAGAAGTACGTCGCCCGCCACCGCAAGCGGGGCAAGCTGCTGGCGCGCGAGCGCATCGAGCTGCTCCTCGACCCCGACTCGCCGTTCCTCGAACTGAGCCCCCTCGCCGCGTGGGGCAGCGACTTCCCGGTGGGCGCGAGCGTCGTCACGGGCATCGGCGTCGTCGAGGGCGTCGAGTGCATGATCGTGGCGAACGACCCGACGGTGCGGGGCGGGTCCAGCAACCCGTGGACGGTGAAGAAGAGCTTCCGGGCGTCCGACATCGCGCTGGAGAACCGGCTGCCCGTCATCAACCTGGTCGAGTCGGGCGGTGCGGACCTGCCGACGCAGAAGGAGATCTTCATCCCGGGCGGCCGCATGTTCCGCGACCTCACCCGGCTCTCGGCCGTGGGCATCCCGACCATCGCGCTCGTGTTCGGCAACTCCACGGCGGGCGGCGCCTACATCCCGGGCATGTGCGACCACGTCGTCATGGTCAAGGAGCGCGCGAAGGTGTTCCTCGGCGGCCCGCCGCTGGTGAAGATGGCGACCGGCGAGGAGGCCGACGACGAGGAGCTCGGCGGTGCCGAGATGCACGCCCGCACCTCCGGCCTCGCCGACTACATGGCGGCGGACGAGGCGGACGCGCTTCGCCTCGGGCGCCAGATCGTCCGTAACCTCAACCACCGCAAGCTCGGCCCCGCGCCCGGCCCGGTCGAGGAGCCGCTGTACGACGCCGAGGAGCTCGCCGGGATCGTCCCGGAGGACCTGAAGGTCCCCTTCGATCCGCGCGAGGTCATCGCGCGCGTCGCCGACGGGTCGCGGTTCGAGGAGTTCAAGCCGCTGTACGGGACGAGCCTGGTCACCGGCTGGACGCGCGTCCACGGCTACCCGATCGGGGTCCTCGCCAACGCGCAGGGCGTCCTGTTCGGGGACGAGGCGCAGAAGGCGGCGCAGTTCATCCAGCTCGCCAACCAGAGCGACACCCCGCTGCTGTTCCTGCACAACACGACCGGCTACATGGTCGGCAAGGAGTACGAGCAGGCCGGGATCATCAAGCACGGCGCCCTGATGATCAACGCGGTGGCCAACAGCAGGGTCCCGCACATCACGATCGTGATGGGCGCCTCGTACGGGGCGGGGAACTACGGCATGTGCGGCCGCGCGTACGACCCCCGGTTCCTGTTCGCCTGGCCGAGCGCCAAGTCGGCGGTGATGGGCCCGCAGCAGCTCGCGGGCGTCCTGTCGATCGTGGCGCGGCAGGCGGCGCAGGCACGCGGGCAGGCCTACGACGAGGACCAGGACCGCGCGATGCGGGAGATGGTCGAGGCGCAGATCGAGGCCGAGTCGCTGCCGTTCTTCCTGTCCGGGCGGCTCTACGACGACGGGGTGATCGACCCGCGCGACACCCGGACCGTCCTCGGCCTGTGCCTGTCCGTCGTCCACAACGCGCCCGTGCGCGGAGCCGAGGGCTTCGGCGTCTTCCGGATGTGAGTGTCGAACAATGATCAACAGAGTGCTGGTCGCCAACCGCGGCGAGATCGCCCGCCGCGTCCTGCGCGCCTGCCGGGACCTCGGCATCGGGACGGTCGCCGTCCACTCCGACCCCGACGCCGGCGCGCCGCACGTCCGGGAGGCCGACGCGGCCGGGCGGCTGCCCGGGGCGTCCCCGGCGGAGACGTACCTGTCGGCGGAGCGGCTCCTCGACGTGGCGGGGCGCGCCGGGGCCGACGCCGTCCACCCCGGCTACGGCTTCCTGTCGGAGAACGCGGACTTCGCGCGGGCCGTCGTCGACGCCGGCCTGGTCTGGATCGGCCCGCCGCCCGAGGCGATCGCCGCGATGGGGTCCAAGATCGAGGCCAAGAAGCTGATGGCCGCCGCGGACGTCCCCGTGCTGCCCGAGCTCGACCCCGCGCAGGTCGCCGAGCCGGACCTCCCGCTGCTGGTGAAGGCGTCCGCGGGCGGCGGCGGGCGCGGCATGCGCGTCGTCCGCGCGCTCGAGGAGCTGCCGGACGCGGTCGCCGGGGCGCGGCGCGAGGCGGAGTCGGCCTTCGGCGACCCGACCGTGTTCTGCGAGCCGCTGCTGGTGAACGCCCGCCACATCGAGGTGCAGGTCCTCGCCGACGCGCACGGGACCGTCTGGACGCTCGGCGAGCGCGAGTGCTCGGTCCAGCGCCGCCACCAGAAGATCATCGAGGAGGCGCCGTCCCCGGCGGTCGGGCCCGAGCTGCGCGCGCGCCTGTGCGAGGCGGCGGCGAACGCGGCGCGCGCCATCGGGTACGTCGGCGCCGGCACGGTCGAGTTCATGCTCGCGCGCGACGGCCGCTTCTACTTCCTGGAGGTCAACACCCGGCTCCAGGTCGAGCACCCGGTCACCGAATGCGTGTACGGGGTGGACCTCGTCCGGCTCCAGATCGAGGTCGCCGAGGGCGCCCGCCTGCCGGAGGCGCCGCCGGAACCGCGCGGCCACGCCATCGAGGTCCGCCTGTACGCCGAGGACCCCGCGCGGGACTGGCGGCCCGCCAGCGGCACGCTGCACACCTTCGAGGTGCCGGGCGTGGACGCCGAGTTCGCCGTGCCGGCGGGGCACGGGCTGCGCCTCGACAGCGGCGTGGAGAGCGGGTCCGAGGTCGGCGTGCACTACGACCCGATGCTCGCCAAGGTCATCGCGTGGGCGCCGTCCCGGGCCGCCGCCGCGCGCAGGCTGGCGGCCGCGCTGCGCGGCGCCCGCATCCACGGCCTGACCACCAACCGCGACCTGCTCGTCCGGGTCCTGGGGGAGCCGGCGTTCCTGGACGGCGACACCGACACCGGCTACCTCGACCGCATCGGCCTCGACACCCTGGCCGCGCCGCTCGCGGACGAGGCGGCGGTCCGGGTCAGCGCGCTGGCCGCGGCGCTCGCGCAGGCCGCCGGGAACCGTGCGGGCGCCTCCGTGCTCGGCGGGCTGCCGTCCGGCTGGCGCAACGTGCGGTCCCAGCCGCAGCGCAGGACGTTCGAGGGGCCCGGCGGCCCGGTGGACGTCGACTACCGGCTGGACAGGAACGGCCTGGCCTCCGAGCTGTGCCCCGGCACGTCGCTGGTGGCCGCCGCGCCGGAGCGCGTCGTCCTCGACCACGACGGCCTCCGCGAGACCTTCACCGTCACCACCGCCGGGGACGCGGTGCACGTCGACTCCCGCCTCGGCCCGGTGACGCTCGCCGCCGTCCCGCGCTTCGCCGACCCGAGCGGCCAGATCGCCCCGGGCTCCCTGCTGGCCCCCATGCCCGGCACCGTCGTCCGCGTCGAGACCGAGCTGGGCGCGACCGTCGCCGAAGGGCAGACCCTGGTCGTCCTGGAGGCGATGAAGATGGAGCACCGCATCGCCGCGCCGTCCGCCGGGACGGTCGCCGAACTGAACGTCGCCGCGGGACGGCAGGTCGAGTCCGGCGCCGTGCTCGCCGTCATCGAAGGGACCCCCGAATGAGCTTCGTCGAGACCGAGGAGCGGACGGCGCTGCGCGCGGCCGTCGCCGAACTGGGCGCCAAGTACGGCTCCTCCTATTACGTGGAGAAGGCCAAGGCCGGGCAGAAGACCGACGAGCTGTGGGCCGAGGCCGGGCGGCTCGGCTACCTCGGGGTCAACGTGCCGGAGGAGTACGGCGGCGGGGGCGGCGGCATCGGCGACCTCGCCGCCGTGTGCGAGGAGCTGGCCGCGGCGGGCTGCCCGCTGCTGCTGATGGTCGTGTCCCCGGCGATCTGCGCGACGATCATCGCCAGGTCCGGCACGGACGGCCAGAAGGCGCACTGGCTGCCGCGCTTCGCCGACGGCTCGGTGAAGATGGCGTTCGCGATCACCGAGCCGGACGCCGGCTCCAACTCGCACCGCATCACCACCACGGCGCGCCGCGACGGCGACGGGTGGGTGCTGAACGGGCAGAAGACGTTCATCTCCGGCGTGGACGAGTCGGACGCGGTGCTGTTCGTCTCCCGCACGCAGGACCAGAAGGGCAACCTGCGGCCGTCGCTGTTCATCGTCCCGACCGGCACGCCCGGCTTCACCTTCACCCCCATCGACATGGAGATCGTGTCGCCGGAGAAGCAGTTCATCTGCCACCTCGACGACGTCCGGCTGCCCTACGACGCACTCGTCGGCGACGAGGACGGCGGCCTGCTGCAGCTGTTCGCCGGCCTCAACCCCGAACGCATCATGGCCGCGGCGATGGGCGCCGGGATCGGGCGGCTCGCCCTCGGCAAGGCGACGGACTACGCCAGGACGCGGCAGGTGTTCAGGACGCCGATCGGCGCGCACCAAGGCCTCGCGCACCCGCTCGCCGCCGCCAAGATCGAGCTGGAGCTGGCCCGGCTGATGGGGCAGAAGGCCGCCTGGCTGTACGACGAGGGCGACGACATGGGCGCGGGCGAGGCCGCGAACATGGCCAAGTACGCCACCGCCGAAGCCGCGATCCACTGCGTCGACCAGGCCATCCAGACCCACGGCGGAAACGGCCTCACGACCGAGTACGGCGTCGGGATGCTGGCGGGGGTCGTCCGGCTCATGCGCATCGCCCCCGTCAGCCGCGAGATGATCCTCAACTTCGTCGCGCAGCACTCCCTGGGGCTCCCCAAGTCCTACTGACATTGCGGTGGCGGCGCGGGGAGCGGGCGGCCTAGACTCCTGGCGTTCCCCGCGCTTGATCAAACAGAAGACCGCCATCCGAGGGACTCACGTGTACGGTCCGCCGCCCGTTCCGCCGCCCGCCGCCGAGCCCGTGCCGCCCGCCCCGCCACCGGTGCCGCCCTCCGCCGCGGCCCCCCGCGGCCGCCGCCTGGCGGCCTGGGGCATCGACACCGGGCTCCTCATCGGCGCCGCGGTCCTGCTCGGCATGATGACGTGGGGACGGCTGAACGGACTGCTCGGCGACGGGCTGTGGGGCGACGCGCTGTCGTCGGCGGGCGGGCTCCTGCTGACGGGCGGCGACGTCCAGCAGGCCGCCGAGGACTTCGGCATGGGGCTCTGGAACACGGTCGTCAGCGCCATCGAGCAGGCGCTGCTGCTGCTCATCCTGATCGAGTTCCTCCACCAGTTCGCGGGGCAGGCCTTCGCCGGCCGGACCCTCGGCAAGGCCGTCCTCGACCTGCGCGTGGAGCACGCCGGGTCCGCCGAGTCCGTCAAGTCCGCCAAGGCCAGGGCGCTGCGCCGCTCGCTGGCGACGACGGCGGGCGGCACCGGCCTGTACTGCGCCGCGTGGATCCTTCTTCTGCACGGCCTCTTCTTCCTCTCCCTCGTGCTGTGGCTGGCGGCCGTCGCGGTCTTCCTCGCCAACAGCGCGCCGACGCTCCTCGGCGCCCGGCGCCGCGGCCTCGCCGACCTGCTGGCGGGGACGGTCCTGGTCCGCGCGGACGGCTACCGGCGCGCCGCCGCGGCCGCGCGGCAGGGCGCCGTCATCGCCTGGGACGGCACCCAGGCGGCGGGCCAGGTCGCGGGCCAGGCCGTGCGGGAGAACGCGGCCCGCCTCGCCCAGGCCGAATCGATGCAGCGCGCGCTGCAGTCGGAGCGCGCCCGGCAGGTGCAGGACCTGGGCCGGCGCTCCGCCGCCCGCGTGCAGGGCGCGATGCAGGGCGAGAGGGCGCAGCAGGTGGGCGAGGCGGGCAAACGCGTCGGCGGCCGGCTCAGGAGCGCCTACCAGGAGCGCCGGGCGGCCCGGCGCCAGGCGCTGCCCCCGCGGCCGGAGCAGCCCGCCCTCCCACCGCCCGCACCGTCCTACGACCCCTACGCCCAGCCCGACCCCTACGCCCAGCCCGACCCCTACGCACAGCCCGGCCGGTTCGCCCAGCCCGCCCCGTACGAGCCGCCGCCGCAGCAGTACCCGCCGCCGCAGCAGTACATGCCCCCGCCGCCGCAGTACCCCTCCGAGCACTGAGGCGACGCCCAGGCTCGGAGGCCGGCGGGTCCGGGGCGCCGGCGCCCTGCCGTGCGGCGCTTCCTGGACGCCCCAAGTCCCACTGAATCCCCCCACCGGCGCCTTTGCTCACTGTTAGTAGTCGTTACGTTACGGAAAGAGAGGAGGCGGGAAGGATCGCGACGCAAGCACCGGATACCGGAGCGAAAGGGATGATCATGAAGAGGTTTCTCGCGGTTGTGGTTCTCGCCTCCGGGGCGACCCTGGCCGGGATCGCCGGCCTGAGCGCCACGGCGTCGGCCTCCACCGGCCCGGACGCCATCGCGTCGGCCACCTCGTACGCCCAGGTGATGGGGGGCCATGGCGACCACCATGGCGACCACCACGGCCACCACCACGACTGCGACGAGAACACCAACACCAATATCAACATCAACATCAACGGCTGACGCGCGACGGCCTTGCCGGCCGGCGGTCCGTCCGGTGGGCGGCGGCCATCTGGCGGAGACCGCGGGGTCTCCGCCAGAGCGTCATCCGGCCAGCGCGTCCAACTGCGCCTCCAGCGGCACGGGGGCGTCGAGCCGGTTGTCCACGGCCGTATGGGGCACCGGAGGCGGCGTCCCGGGCAGCATCCGGGCGGCGAACGCGTCGAATGCCGCCAGCTTGCCGGTGTCGCGGGGCGACCCCCGCTCCTCCAGGCGCCGCCGGAGGGTCGCGGCGTCCGTCCGGATCCAGACCAGGCGCACCGGCGGTCCGCCCAGGGACGCGACCCACTCCGTCCACCGCGCCGCGTCCCGGATCTGACCGGTGAACGGTCCGCTCAGCAGCACCGGGCAGCCGTGCGACCGGATCTCCCGCGCCGTGGCGGTCATCCCGGCGTACTCGTGCGGCTTGACGTGCGCGTCGTACCAGGCGCCCTCGCGCTCGCCGGGATCGCGGCCGAACGCCGCGAGCGTCGCCGCCACGAACGGCCCGAACATCGTGTCCTTGTCCAGCAGCGCCGGTACGGGCCGCAGCCGGCGCAGCAGCAGGTCCGAGACCGTGGTCTTCCCGGAGCCGGGCGGCCCCGCCACCACCCAGACCGGGGCGGACGTCACGTCGACAGGCGCATGCGGCGGGTCGCCAGCCGCTCGATGCGCGCCTCGTCGACCTCGTGGCCGAGCCCCGGCTGCGTGAGCGGGACCCCGACGACGCCGCCGGACGAACGCACCGGCGGCGTCACGAACACCGGCCCTCCGGCCGGGTCGGACACGTCGCTGGGCAGCGTGCACCCCGGCAGCGCCGCGAGCGCGACCGCGGCCGCCTGCCCGATGCCGAACGCGCCGCAGCCGCTGCACCACACGTCCCAGCCCGCCGCGTACGCGAGGTCGTGGGCGCTGCGGGCCGCGGTGAGCCCGCCGAGCCGGTCGAGCCGCAGGTGCAGGGCCCGGCCCGCCTCCAGCGCCAGGGCCGCGTCGAGGGTCTCCAGGTCTCCCACGTCCGGCGCCACGGCGCTGCCGACCCGCAACTGGAGCCGGGCGTGCGCGGCCAGGTCGCCCGCCGGGAACGGGCGCTCGATCGCCGCCAGGCCGTAGGCGTCCAGCGCCTCCAGGACGGCCAGGTGCTCGGGCGACTCGGTGTAGGCGTGGCCGGCGTCCGCGACGAGCGCCAGCGCCGGGTACGCCTGCCGGACCGCGCGGACGGGCTCGATGTCCCACCCTGGCCTGATGTCCAGCGTGACCCGGGTGTGGCCCGCTCCAACGGCCTTGTTGACGCGCGCGGTGACCGTGTCGAGCGCCGGCTCGGGGGAGATCCGCGCGCCCGTCACGATGGAGGTGCGGGTGCCGCCGAGCGCGTGCGCGAGCGGCAGCCCCCGCATCCGGCACCACAGGTCCCAGCAGGCCGTGTCGACGGCCGCCGCGGCCTCGCGCGCGCCGAGGTCGGCGGCGGCGGACACGTCCTCGGGACGGTCCCAGTCGAGCCCGATGAGGGCCGGCCCCATCCGCGTCTCGATGTCCGCCCACGCCGCGCCGGAGTCCGCGTCCCCGGCCGGGACGGCCATCTCGCCCCAGCCGACGGCGCCGCCGCCGGAGAGGCGGACGAGGACGCTCTCCGGCCGCCGCCCGCGCGGCATCCGCACGCGGAAGGCGTCGCAGCCGTGGATCCGAGGCACCGCACCAGTCCTTCGAAGTAGGGGTTCTTCCTCAATGATCCCCCCTCCCCGGACCAGGAAGGACAAACCACGCGGGTCAGGACCGCCGCCGCGGCGGCGCGGGCAGCGGGCCGGGCCGACCGGTCAGGGGCAGCTGCTCTCCAGCGACACCGGCTTGGAGCTCGGCTTGGGCGACTCGCCGCCGTCCGGCTCGTCCGGCGACGCGCTGGGCGAGGCGGACGGCGAGCCGCTCGGCTTGGCGCCGACCTGCCGGGGGTCGCTGTTGACGGCGTCGGCCGCCAGCTCGCGGATCTTGTGGAAGTCCGGGTTGCCGGAGAAGATCAGCGGCGGGACGAACTGCAGGCTCCTGATCTGCGCGCCGTTCTTGACCCGGTTCGACAGCTTCATCAGCGCGGGCAGCAGCTCCTGCGGGATGTCGGTCGACAGCGTCCGCTTGGCCGCCGCGGCGAGCTTGTCGAAGCTGGTGAGCACCGTCTGCGGGTCGGCCTGCTCGGCGATCGCCCGCATCAGGCACTTCTGCCGGCTCATCCGGACGTAGTCGCTGCTGTTGGTGCGGGACCGCCCGTACCAGAGGGCCTCCTTGCCCTTCAGCGTCCGGTATCCGGGCTGCAGGACGCCGCCCTGCAGCCCGTACGGGATCGGCTCGGTGATCTTGAGCTTGACGCCGCCCATGGCGTCGACGATGTCGGCGAAGCCGAACATGTCGACGAGGATGTAGTAGTCGACGCGCAGGCCGAGGATGCCGGCCACGGTGGCCTTCAGCAGCTCGGGGCCGCGGCGGTTCTTGGCGACGCCGGGCACCACGTCGGGGTGGTTCTCGGCGTACTCGTAGACCTCGTTCAGCAGGCCCGGGTTCTGCGGGCCGTCGCCGGTGAAGCCGTAGGGGAACCGGTCGCGGGCCGGGCCGGGCGGCATCGGGAACTTCTCCAGGTTGCGCGGCAGGCTCAGCAGCACCGTGTCGCCCGTCTTGGTGTCGACGCTGGCGAGGGTCACGCTGTCGGTGCGCACGCCGGTGCGGTCGGCGGCGGAGTCGCCGCCGAGCAGCAGGATGTTGACGCGGGACTGCCCGTTGAAGGGGTCCTCGGTGTCGACGGGCTTGCCGTTCTCGCTGCCGGTGCGGAAGATGCTGGTCAGCGCGTCCCGGTACACGTAGGTGCTGTGCGCCGACCACGCCACCGGCACCGCGACGGCGAAGCACATCACCGCGACGGCCGCCGCGCCGAGCGTGCGGGCGCCCGCGGCGAGCCGCGCCGGGCGCAGCAGCAGGTAGGAGCGGACGACGACGAGGATCCACAGCAGGCCGAGCGCGACGATCGCGGCGGAGGCCCGCTGCAGCACCGCGGGCTGGACGGCGTAGTGGACCAGGTCGGAGCGGTACACGGTGGCGGCGCCCGCCAGCGCGGCGAGCATCGCGGCGTACAGGGCGAGCAGCAGCCCGCCGGCGATCCGGCGTCCCGTGACGAAGTGCGCGACACCCCAGACCAGGGCGGACGCGAGCGTCAGCGCCAGCGCGCGGGGGAGACCCCCGGCTCCGCCGGAGGTACCCTCATCGTCCCTGTCCGGGGCACGCCCACTCGGCGACCGACCCATGTACGCTCCGATTCCCACCCACGGTGAATTAAGCCTCGGCTCACATTATTGACGCGTCGAACCGGGCAAAGGTTGCGTAAGAGTCGATCGCATGCGAGCGGATGTGGCCTTTGTTGCAGATGGACAGGATAGTGAAATCCGCCGCCGTCCGGGGGCCGGACGGATGATCAAGGTGCGGCCGATGATCTCCGGGCGGGCGGCGGTCACCGAGCGGGCAGGGCGCCACCGCGTGGGCGGCCGTCAGCGGCGGGACGATCACCAGCAGGCACAGGACCGACACCGTGGTGCCGCCCGCGAGCCGCCACAGCGGCGTCAGCCCGTCCGGGAGCAGGACGGCGTAGGAGTGGACGATCAGCCCCGCCCACAGCGCCGCGACGGCCACGCAGCCGGCCGTCAGCGCCACCAGCCACCCGGGCCGCGCCGCCGCCTGCGAGAGCAGCGGCCGGCCGTGCCCGGCGGCGGCGGCCGCCGCCGTCAGCGCCACCGCCTGGAACGTCAGCAGCGCCGCCCCGGACCGGACGCGCCCGGCCCGCAGGTGCGCGATGCCCGGCAGCGCCGGGGACACCGCGGCGATCAGCAGCGCCTCGGCCAGTTCCCGAAGCGCCTCCTCCCGCGCCCGGCGCTCGCGCGCCGCGGGGCGCGGCGGGTCCTCCGGCAGCGGCCGTGCCCCGGCCCCGATCGGCCCGCCGTCGAACATGCTGCGCCCCCTCCAGGGACGGAGACCCCCACTCCGTTCCTGACGTAAGAGCGTGCAGGTCGGAGGGCTGATCGGGGTGCGAAGGCGGCGGCGTGTCGCGAAATGCGGGACCGCCCTGCGGCCCGGAGGAGGCGCCCTTTACCAGCTGCTGGACAGCGGCTTGCCCTCGGCGTAGCCGGACGGGCTCTGGATCCCGATCGTGGCGCGCTCGTGGAACTCCTCCAGGGTCCGGGCGCCCGCGTAGGTGCACGAGCTGCGCAGTCCCGCCACGATCGAGTCGATCAGGTCCTCCACGCCGGGCCGCTGCGGGTCCAGGAACATCCGGGAGGTGGAGATGCCCTCCTCGAACAGCGCCTTGCGGGCCCGGTCGAAGGGGGAGTCCTCGGCGGTGCGCAGCCGCACCGCACGGGCGGACGCCATCCCGAAGCTCTCCTTGTAGAGCCGCCCGTCCGCGGCCCGCTGCAGGTCGCCCGGCGACTCGTAGGTGCCGGCGAACCACGATCCGACCATCACGTTCGCCGCGCCCGCCGCGAGCGCCAGCGCGACGTCGCGCGGGTGCCGGACGCCGCCGTCCGCCCACACGTGGCGGCCGAGCCGGCGCGCCTCCGCGGCGCACTCCAGGACGGCGGAGAACTGCGGGCGGCCGACGCCGGTCATCATCCGGGTCGTGCACATCGCGCCGGGGCCCACCCCGACCTTGACGATGTCGGCGCCCGCCTCGATCAGCTCGCGGGTGCCCTCGGCGGTCACCACGTTCCCCGCGGCGACCGGGACGGCGGGCTCCAGCGCCCGGACCGCGCCGAGCGCGCTGATCATCTTGTCCTGGTGGCCGTGCGCGGTGTCGACGACGATCAGGTCGGCGCCGGCCTCCAGCAGCGCCGCGGCCTTGCCGGCGACGTCGCCGTTCACGCCCACCGCCGCCGCGACGCGCAGCCGGCCCCCGGCGTCCACGGCCGGCCGGTAGAGCGTGGCGCGCAGCGCGCCGGTGCGGGTGAGGACGCCGGCGAGGCGGCCGTCGGCGTCCACCACGGGGGCGAGGCGGTGGCCGCGCTCGTGGAGCCGGTTGAACGCCTCCCGCGGGTCGACGCCGGCGGGCAGCGTGACCAGGTCGCGGGACATGATGTCGCGGAGCTGGGCGAACCGGTCCACGCCCATGCAGTCGGCCTCGGTGACGACGCCCACCGGACGGTCGTCCTCGACGACGATCACGGCGTTGTGGGCCCGCTTCGGCAGCAGCGCCAGCGCGTCGCCGGCCGTGCTGGAGGGATCCAGCCGGATCGCGGTGTCGACGACCAGGTCCCGCTTCTTCACCCAGGAGATGACCTCGGCGACCACCTCGACGGGGATGTCCTGCGGGAGCACCGCCATGCCGCCGCGCCGGGCGACGGTCTCGGCCATCCTGCGGCCGGACACGGCCGTCATGTTGGCCACCACGAGCGGGACGGTCGTCCCGCTGCCGTCCGAGGTGGACAGGTCGACGTCCAGGCGCGACCCGACCGAGGACCGGCGGGGGACCATGAAGACGTCGTTGTAGGTGAGGTCGTGAGCGGAACGCTCACCGTTCAGCAGGTGCACGGCTGTACTACACACCAATCGCGTTCGCAGTGGCTGGGCCACCGTACATTGTCAGTCATACCCGGCGATGCTCCCGCCAGGAACGTCCGGGCGGGCGCCGCGGAGCGCCCGGGATGTCGCGGGCAAAGCCGTGACCAGGGGTGATGACACTGTGTCCCCCGGGGGCGTCGAGTGTCGTCTCCGGCCCCTCTCCCGCCCTCTTCCAGGCATAACGGAAAGTGGGTCCGTGCGCCTGCTCGAAAACGGTGCAACGTGAGGCTTGGCTCTCTGTAAAGTTACCTCTTGACGTAACTGCGCCCCCGATGCACTTTTCTTACATGTGCCTCGCGCGGACGGCCGATCCGCCGTTGGGGGTGGGTCAGCAGAACACCGGGAGAAGCGCATGCAGGTCACGCACGTGGACCCGGTCGGCCATGCCCGCCCGCGCCGCGGGCCGCCCCGGCCGGGCGGCGAGCACCGGAGCGGGGACGGCCGTCCGGCGCGCCCGCCGCCCTCGTCTCCGCCGCGCCGTGCGCGGTGCGGGCCCGGCAGCGTTGCGCTTTTGAACCGGTTTGTGCGGCATCCGAAACGTCGCCGCCCGGAACCGCTCACCGACGCTTTGACGGCCGCCGGGGCGGGCGAACACGAGCAAGATCAATATTTGACGTCATACCGTCCTGAAATGGAATGATCTTGCAGTTGCTGGCGAAACGATTCATCACATGTCGAGGAGGAGAGCCGTGCTGGATGCGGTCGACGCCGTGCTCGTCCGCGAGCTCCAGCGGGATGGCCGGGCGACGTTCCAGGCGCTGGCCGATCGCGTCGGGCTTTCCCGCACGGCGGTGCGGGCACGGGTGCAGCACCTTCTCGAAACCCAGGTCGTCCGCGTCGTCGGCATCGTGCACGCCGCCGTCGTCGGCGCGGAGGCGATCGGACACGTGTCGGTCACCGTGGACGGGTCGGCGAGGGAGGTGGCCGAGAGCGTCGCCGAGCGCACCGCCGTCAGCTTCACCGCGCTGACCGCGGGCCCGTACGACCTGGTCGCGCAGGTGCGCACCCGCGACGACGCCGCGCTCGCCGCCGAGGTGGACCACATCAGGTCCGTCGCCGGCGTGCGCGCGGCCGAGGTGTTCCGGTCGGTGGCCACCGTGCGCGACACGCACGCGGTGGTGCGCGAGCTCGGCGAGGTCACACTCGACGACATCGACTGGCGGCTGCTGCACGAGCTGCAGCGCGACGGGCGCGCGCCCTACACCCGGCTCGCGCACGTGATCGGCCTCTCGCAGGCCGCCACCCGGGCCCGGGTGGTCAGGCTCATGCGCACGGGCGTCATCCAGGTGACCGGGCTGGCCGACCCGCTGGCGCTCGGCGCCGCCGAGCTCGGCGGGTTCGGGCTGGTGGTGACGGGCGGGCTGCGCAAGGTCGCCGAGGCGGTCGCCGCCCAGGACGGCGTCCGCTACCTGGCGACCGGCTTCGGCCGCTACGACATCGTCGGGCAGGTCGAAGCGGCCTCCCGGGCTGAGCTGGTGGCGGTGTTCGACGCCATCCGGTCGGTGTCCGGGGTGACGGTGCGGGAGTCCTGGCACCACCTCGACGTGGTGAAGGAGTCCTACGCCGTCCAGCTGCCCGAGCAGCCCCTCAACGGGGCGGTCTGACCGGAACCGGCGCCTCGGCCACGGCGCGACCGTGGCCGGGGCAGCGTCCCGCTCCCGCTAGTCGCGGCTGAGCGCGACCTCCTCCAGGTCCAGCTCCCACATGACGCTGGCCAGCACCTCGTCGTCGATGCGGCGCTCGTCCCGCATCCGGACGAAGACCCGGCGCTCGGCCATCAGCATCTCCCGCCGCAGCCGCCGGTACGTGGCCGTCGGCACCTCCTCGCCCTCCGGGCCCGTCCCGCCCCCGAGCCGCTCCCAGGCGCGCAGCTGCCGGTGCTCGGCGAGCCGGCGGAGCCGCTCCACCACCGACGGGTCGAGCCGCTCCTCGGCGTTCAGCTCCTCCAGGCGCTCCAGGGCGGCCTGCGCGGCCGCGTGCTGGGCGCCCGCGAGGGCGACGGTGTCGGCGTAGCGCTCCCGGCCCCCGCCGATCCGGAGCGCGCGGATCAGCGCCGGGAACGTCAGCCCCTGCACCAGCAGCGTCCCGAGGACGGTCGTGAACGTCAGGAAGAGGATCAGGTCGCGTCCGGGGAACGGCCTGCCGCCCGAGATCAGGAACGGGACGGCGAACGCGGCGGCGAGCGAGACCACCCCCCGCATCCCCGCCCACGAGATCACGACCAGGCCGCGCCAGCCCAGGTTCGGCAGCTCCCGCTCCCGCCGCGACAGCAGCCGCGGGATCTGCGAGGCGGGGAACACCCACGCGAACCGGGCCGCGACCGTGACGGCGAACACCGCGATCGCCCACCAGGCCAGCTGCTGCCAGCTCCGCCCGGACAGCGCGTTGACGACCGGCGGAAGCTGGAGGCCGATCAGCAGGAAGACCACCGACTCCAGGACGAAGACCATGACCTTCCAGAACGAGTGCCCGATCAGCCTGGTCACCGCCGCGGACTGGGTCTCCCGGTTGCCGAGGTACAGCCCGCTGACCACCACGGCGATCACCCCGGAGGCGTGCACGCTCTCGGCGAGGAGGTAGCCGGCGAACGGCGCCACCAGCGCGACGCCGTTCTCCACCAGCGGGTCGTTCAGCCGGGTCCGCAGCCAGTGCAGCGGCGGCCCGAGCAGCAGCCCGACCGCCGCGCCCACGACGGCGGCGAACAGGAAGCGCCCGACGCCCTCCGCGAGCGTGAACCCGGCGCCCGTCGCCGCGATCAGCGCCACCCGGAACGCGGTCAGCGCCGTCGCGTCGTTGAACAGGCTCTCGCCCACCAGGACGGTCACCGTCCGCCGGGGCAGGCCGAGGCGCTGCGCGATGCTCACCGCCGCGACCGCGTCCGGCGGCGCCACGATCGCGCCGAGCACGAACGCCGCCGCCAGCGGCAGGTCGGGGACGAGCAGCGACGCCGCGTACCCAACGGCGAACGTGGTGAACAGCACGAGGCCGACCGACAGCAGGCCGATGGACCAGACGTTCTCGCGCATGTTCGTGAACGAGCTGTTCCAGGCCGCCGAGAACAGCAGCGGCGGCAGGAACACGAACAGGACGAACTCCGGGTCGAGTTCGAACTCCGGAACGCCCGGGACGAAGGAGAGGCCGAGTCCGGCGATCACCAGGACCAGCGGTGCCGAGAGCCCGATCCGCCGGGCCCCCGCGGCCACCATCAGGGCGCTGACCGGTACGGCCAGCAGCCAGAGCGCGTGCGTCGTATCCACCCGCCGAATCATGGCATGTCCGGGCCGGTCCGGCGCCGGGCGGCGGGCTCCGGCCGGAGGGGCGGGGGGAGCGGTCGGTGGAGCGGTCAGCGGGCGGGGTGGTCGCGGGGCGCCTCCTTGGCGAAGGCGAGGAAGTCGCGGGCGGCGGGAGGCAGCCGGCGGTGCGCGTGCACGAGCCCGATCATGCGGGTGAGCGGCGGCATGAACGACCGGACCGTCACCCCTTCGGTGTCGTCGATCTGGTTCCGGTACCAGAGTAAGGAGCCCCTTCCGGCGCGGACCCAGCCGAGCCAGGCGCCGCGCTCGTCCGACTCCACCGCGGCGACCGGCCGCGCGCCGATCCGCCGCAGCATCGTGTCGATCTCGGCCCGGCGGGCTCCGCCGCGGGCGGGCAGCACGAGCCGCATGCCGTCCAGCGCGGCCGGCGGCACCGGCTCGCGGACCTTCAGCGCGGGCGGGGAGATCAGCACCACCTCGCGCTGCTCGAACGGGTGCGCGGTCATGTCGCCGGGGACGGGCAGGTCGGTCAGCGCCAGGTCGGCGCGGCCCGTCCGCAGCGCCGCCGCGATCTGGTCGCGGTCCGCGCAGCGGACCACCCGGACCCGCACGGCCGGCTGGTTCCGGGCGAAGCGCGGGATGAGGCCCCCGGTCAGCTCCGGCTCCAGCGACGCGGTGACCGCGATCCGCAGCTCCGCGCCGCGCCCGTCGGCCCGGTTGACGGCCAGCCCCTCGATCGCGTCGACGGCGCCCAGCGCGACCCTGGCCTGCCGGACGACCTGCTCGCCGGCGGGGGTGAGGACGACGCCCCGGCCGGACCGCGCGAACAGCTCCAGGCCGAGCTCGCGCTCCAGCTCGCGGACGGCCCGCGACAGCGCGGGCTGGGCCACGTAGAGGGCTTGGGCCGCCGACGTCATCGTGCCGTGGTCGGCGGTCGCCACGACATAGCGCAGCTGCCGCAGATTCATGCACCGACCGTATGCCAACGAACCGCTCCGGTCCTGGACATAGCCGGATCCGGACCGGGAATCAGCGGACCGGTGCGGCGGTCAGGTCCTGGTCTCGGGGGCCGCCCCGCCGGCGCGCTCGGCCGGGACGGTCTCCGGCTCGGGCTGCAACTGCGGCGCGCCGACCCCGCACTGGCGCGGGCATTCCGGCTCGACCGGTTCGCCGGACGGCGTCCGCAGGGCGTCGCCGCCGACCGTGAGGAAGGACAGCACCGCTCCGGCCGCCAGGAGCGCGGCGCACGTGATCATTGCCAGCCGGAACCCGTGCGAGAAGGTGACCGGGTTGGTGTAGGCGTCGCCCGTCAGCCCCGTCAGCGGCGGGATCGCCGCCACCGCGAGCAGCCCGGCGGCCCGCGCCACGGCGTTGTTGACGCCGCTGGCCACGCCCGCGTGGCGGACGTCGGCGGTGGCGAGGACGGTGGCGGTGAGCGGCGCGACCACCGCCGCCAGGCCCAGCCCGAACACCACCACGGCCGGCAGGACGTCCCGGACGTAGGAGGCGCCCGCGCCGATCCGGCCCACCAGGAGCATCCCGAGGGCCGCCACCAGCAGCCCCGCGGTCATCGGCAGCCGCGGGCCGATCTTCTGCGCGAGGGCGCCCGCGCGTGCGGACAGCAGCAGCATCAGCACTGTGACCGGCAGCAGCGCCGTCCCGGCCGCGATGGGCGAGAACCCGCCGACGACCTGGAGGTTCAGCACGAACAGGAAGAACAGCACGCCCATCCCGCCGTACATGATGAACGTGACGACGTTGACGGCCGAGAACTGCCGCGAGGCGAACACGTCCAGCGGCAGCATCGGCTGGGGCGCCTCCCGGCGCGTCCGCCCGGCCGGCAGCCGCCGCCCGCCGCGCAGCCGTTCGACCAGCACGAACGCGACGGCCGCGGCCAGCCCCGCGATCGCGGCGGTGGCGATGACCGGCGGGGGCGCGCCCCCGCCCGGCGCCTCGGTCAGCGCGTACGTCGTCCCCGCCAGGGCCAGCGCCGCCAGGGCCGCGCCGAGCACGTCGAAGCGCCCGCGGGCCTCCGGGTCGACGCTCTCCGGGACGTGCCGGACCGCGACCAGCACCACGACCGCGGCGAGCGGCACGTTCAGCAGGAACACCCACCGCCATCCCGCCGCCTCGACCAGCCAGCCGCCCACGAACGGGCCGACCGCGCCCGCGACGCCGGCGAGGCCCGACCAGGCGCCGACCGCGCGCGGGCGGTCGTCGGCCGTGAACGACGCCTGGATGATCGCCAGCGAACCGGGGGTGAGCAGCGCCCCGCCCACGCCCTGCAGCGCCCGCGCCACGATCAGCGTCCCGATGTCCGGCGCCGCGCCGCACAGCACCGAGGCGACCGCGAACCACACCACGCCGACGAGGAAGACCCGGCGGCGCCCGAACCGGTCCCCGAGGGAGCCGCCGAGCAGGATGAACCCCGCGAGCGTGAGCGTGTAGGCGTTCACCGTCCACTGCAGGCCCGCCATGTCGGCGTTCAGGTCGCGGGCCAGCCTCGGCAGCGCCACGTTCACGACGGTGGCGTCGAGCATCGCCACGCTCGACCCGAGCACCGTCGCCAGCAGGATCCAGCGTCCGGGGCCGGTGCCCAGCCGGACGTCGGGCATCAGACGATCAGTTCGTCGACGAAGCACCACCGCCAGTCCTCGCCCGGCTCGAACGACCGGACGATCGGGTGCCCCTCCTTCTCGAAGTGCGCGGTGGCGTGCCGCCTGGGGGAGGAGTCGCAGCATCCGACGTGCCCGCAGCTCAGGCAGAGCCGGAGGTGGACCCAGCGTGTGCCCTCCCGGAGGCAGTCCTCGCATCCCTGCGGGGTGTTCGGGGACGGGTCCTCCGCCGCGAGGGACTGCACGTGCTCACATGTGGCCATACCTGAATCGTGCCACGCCCGCGGTCACCGCATCACCAATGGTCGGGGCTGAACGGCTCGTCCTCGGGACGCGCCGACCGCGACAGCAGCCTCAGGTCCGACTCGACCATCATGGTCACCAGCCCCTCGAAGGTCACCTCGGGCTCCCAGCCGAGCTGCTCGCGGGCCTTCTTCGGGTCGGCGCACAGCAGGTCGACCTCGGCCGGGCGCGTGTACCTGGCGTCCAGGACGACGTGGTCCTCCCAGTTCAGGCCCGCGGTGCGGAACGCGAACTCCACCAGCTCCCGCACCGACTGGGTCTGGCCCGTACCGATGACGTAGTCCTCGGGGGAGTCCTGGGCCAGCATCATGCGCATCGCCCGGGCGTAGTCGCCCGCGTAGCCCCAGTCGCGCCGGGCGTCGAGGTTGCCGAGGCGCAGCTCGGTGGCCAGCCCCAGCTTGATGCGGGCGGCGCCCAGCGACACCTTCCGCGTCACGAACTCGGCGCCCCGGCGCGGCGACTCGTGGTTGAACAGGATCCCGCTCACCGCGAACATCCCGTAGGACTCGCGGTAGTTCTGCGTGATGTAGTGCCCGTAGCTCTTCGCCACCCCGTACGGGCTGCGCGGGTGGAACGGGGTCTTCTCGTTCTGCGGCGTCTCCCGGACCATGCCGAACATCTCCGAGGACGACGCCTGGTAGAAGCGGATCTGCTCGCCGCCCGGCGTGCGGGAGGTGCTGATCCCCGACACCACCCGGATCGCCTCCAGCATGCGGAGCACGCCCATCCCGGTGACCTCGGCGGTCAGTTCGGCCTGCTGCCACGACATCGGCACGTAGGAGATCGCGCCGAGGTTGTAGACCTCGTCGGGCTGCACCCGCTCCACCGCCGAGATCAGGCTGCCCTGATCCAGCAGGTCCCCGGTGGTGATCTGCACGTCGCCGATGTGCTTGCGCAGCCGCGACACATGGGGGTTCGCCTGCCCCCGCACCAGGCCCCAGACCTCGTATCCCAGCTCAAGCAGATGCTCGGCCAGATACGAGCCGTCCTGTCCGGTGATGCCGGTGATGAGTGCTCGCCTGGACAGCGGATCCTCCATGGCTGAAATAGGTCCGACGCGGGCCCACCACGGGTGCAAACCCGCAACGAGCGTGATTTATGAGGTTACCGACCAGGCCGTGTCCATGACGAGGGAGGGCACGGTTTGAACCGAATTCCCTTCTGGTTCGCCCGCCGGGCCGCCGGTGTGCCACCGTGAGATCCATCATGAGGTCACCGGACGCACCGCCGCTGCGGCTGAACGGGCGCGACATCGGCCCCCACGCGATCATGGCCGTGGTGAACCGCACACCCGACTCCTTCTTCGACCGGGGCGCCACCTACGGTTTCGACGCGGCCCTCGCCGCCGTCGGCCGGGCCGTGGAGGCCGGCGCCGACATCGTCGACATCGGCGGTGTGAAGGCCGGCCCCGGCCAGGAGGTCGGCGTCGACGAGGAGCTGCGCCGCGTCGTCGGCCTGGTCGCGGCCGTCCGCGAGCGGTACCCCCGCGTCGTGATCAGCGTGGACACCTGGCGCGCCGAGGTCGGCGAGGAGGTGGCGCGGGCCGGCGCCGACCTGCTGAACGACACCTGGGGCGGGCCCGACCCGCGGCTCGCCGAGGTCGCCGCCGCGCACGGCATCGGGCTGGTCTGCTCCCACGCCGGCGCGCTCGCGCCCCGCACCCGCCCCCACCGGATCGGCTACGACGACGTCGTGGCGGACGTCATCGGGCACGTGACCGCCGAGGCCGAGCGCGCCGCGTCCCTCGGGGTGCGCCGCGACGCGATCCTCATCGACCCCGCCCACGACTTCGGCAAGAACACCCGCCAGTCACTGGAGATCACCCGCCGGCTCGGCGAGCTGACCGCCACCGGCTGGCCGGTCCTGGTCGCGGTGTCCAACAAGGACTTCATCGGCGAGACGCTCGGCCGCCCCGTCGACAAGCGCGGCGTCGGCACCATGGCCGTCCTCGCGGTCTCCGCCCTCCTCGGCGCCCGCGTCTTCCGCGTCCACGACGTCCCCGCCGCCCGCCGCGCCCTGACCGAAGTCGCCCACCTCACCGGCTGAGATCAACTCGGAGCGGCTTCGCGTTGGCGGGCGCGGTAGGCGGCCACGTGCATGCGGTTGCCGCAGGTGCGGCTGTCGCAGTAGCGGCGGCAGCGGTTGCGGGACAGGTCGACCAGGACGCGCGAGCAGTCGGGCGCCTCGCAGGTGCGGAGCCGGTCGAGCTCGCCGGCCGCCACCACGTAGGCCAGCGCCATGCCGCAGTCGGCGGCCAGGTGCTCGCCGAGGGGCGCGCCAGGCGCGAAGAAGTGCACGTGCCAGTCGTAGCCGTCGTGGTCGGTCAGATGCGGGGTGGTGCGGACCTCGCCGACGATCTCGTTGATCCGCTGCACGGCGGACGGGACGTCCCCGGCGCGGAACACCGAGTGGAAGCGGGTGCGCAGCTCCAGCACGCGGTCGAGGTCGGCCGCGGTGAGCTCGCCCACGTCGCTGAACGCGTTGCGGTCCACGAACTCGCGCAGGCCGGGCAGCCCGCCGAGCTCCTCCGCGCCGGAGGCCGCCGCGCTCGTGTTGATGAGGTCGACGACGACGGCGAGCGCGTGCTCGGTGTCATGAGTGAAGATCACGATGACTCCAGTCTCGGGGGACCCGGGCGGTCGGGTGCCCGGCGGCCTCGCCGGGGCCGGAACGCGGCCCGTGGCCCCCACCATATGACGGAGACCGCGCACGTCGACGCCCACCCCGCCAGGACGCGCTGGCGTCCACGGGGCCCGTATCCAGGCGGAACGTTCCAACCGGGGCGGGCCCGCCGCGACTACCCGGCGGCGTTCCGGCAAGGAGCATGGCCGTGGAGGAGGACCGGCTGTTCATCGTCTTCTTGGCCGTCGCCGTCGTCGTGCTGCTCGCCCGCGGACTGGCCGGCCGGCTGCGCGTGCCGGACGCGATCGTGCTCGTCCTGCTCGGCATGGCGGCCGGGTTCGTGCCGGCCCTGCCCGCGGTCGTCGTCCCGCCGGAGGTGGTGCTGCTCGGGTTCCTGCCGCCGCTGCTCTACCACGCGGCGTTCTTCACCCCCCCCGCGCGAGGCCCGCGCCGACGCCGTGCCCATCGTCACCCTGGCGTTCGGCCTGACCACCGTCACGACGGTCGCGGTGGCCGCGACGCTGCACGCCCTGCTGCCGGACGTCGGCTGGGCCGCCGCGCTGGCGTTCGGCGCGGCCGTGTCGCCCACCGACCCGGTGGCGGCGACGGCGGTGATGCAGCGGCTCGGGGCGCCGCCCCGGATGGTCACGATCCTGGAGGGCGAGAGCCTGATCAACGACGGCGCCGCGCTCGGTCCTGCTGCGCCGCCTCGGGCTGGTCGAGCCGGAGCGGCGGCGGGCCGAGTCGATGCTCGCCCGCAAGGCGGGCCTCCAGACGGCCCTGGCCCGGCTGGACGAGCTCGTCCAGGAGCTCGACTTCGAGGACCCCCTGGCCGCGGACAGGCCGCCCTCCTGACCCGGCTCCCGCCGGTGTCAGCGCTCGTAGTGCGGGTCGGCGACGACCGGGTAGTAGGCGTCGGTGTGCTGGATGCGCATCGTGACCGCCGAGCCCTCCAGCGTGTAGTCGGCCTTCACCTGGCGGAACATCGAGTCGCTCGCCCACGGGTTGTAGAGCCGGCCCACCGTGGCGCCGTACCGCAGATGCACGACGTCGTAGCCGCCGGACGGCATCGACTCCAGCGCGAGCCCGTCGGCCAGGGAGACGGCGAACCGGAACTCCGTGGGCGCGTCGGGGCCGTGGATCACCGTGAGCAGCCGCACGCCGCCCGCCGTCGTCTGCGCGACGATGTCGGTGTCGACGTCCACGCCGACGAACACCCGCAGGCTCGGGCGCAGCACCTGGGCGACCGTGTCGGCCGCCGCGACGTCGATGCCGAGGTGGATGCGCTGCCCGTCCCTGGTCGGGACCCACACCCCGTCACGGGCGCGCTGCCCCCAGGCGACGTCGGGATTCTCCATCTCCTGGGGCTCGTTCTTGCCCCGCGCGACCAGAATCCTGGAAGCGGCGCTCATCGCCGCGGCAGCCCCGTCCCGTGCATGCCTCATGGCGGGCCCCCTCGCCTTCTTCCATCACCGCGTGACTTCGCGCTCGTCCTGGGTTTACCACGGGCGGAGCTGACAGGACTCCTGATGGCCTGTTGCTGGTCGATTCGCGACGTTCGCCCCGTGCGTCGTTGGACCTTACACCACGCTTATACGCGCCGGTCGGGCCGGACGCACATCCTTTGACCGGCTGGTTCCGGCCCCGTGACGGTGCGCTCCCGGAGGCTCACGCAGGGGGTCCGCGGACCGTCCCGTCACCGGGCGGCCCGCGGACCCCAGTCACCCCTCAGGCGAGAGCCGGCGCCCCCGCCGGGACGCCAGCGGAGAGGTCGTCGAGCACCTCGCTGAGCCGGTCCAGAGCGCTCGCGATCCACGGCAGGGAGGCCGGGGAGGGCGAGGCCAGGGCGGCCAGGCGCTGCTCGTCGTCCTCTCCGTAGAGAAGGCTCGGCGCGACCCGCATGCGCAGCGCCGTCGGGGCGTCCCCGAAGGAGCTCCCCGGCAGGACGCCCACTCCGTAGCGCTCCAGGAGGAGGTGGGTGAGCTCGGCGCCCGTGCGGATGCCGTGGTCGGCCTCCAGCGCGTCGCGCATCGGGCCGAAGTCGGGGTAGACGTAGAAGGCCGCTTCCGGACGCGTGACCCGCGCTCCGGCCGCGGCGAACCGGTCGGCCACCGCGCCGGTGACCGCGGCGTGCAGGCGCCTGCTGCGGTCGACGTGCTCGACCAGCTCGGGAGGCTCGGCGAACGCGAACGCGGCGGCGTGCTGCATGGGGGCCGGGGCGCTGGACCAGATCTCGCTGGCCACCCCGAGCAGGCTGTCGCGCAGCGCCCGGCCGAACGGCCCGTCCGGCAGCCGCGCCACCCCGATCCGCCAGCCGCCGGCCGCCAGGCTCTTGCTCAGCGCCGTCGTCACGACGGTCCGCTCGGGCGCGTACCGCGCCGGGCTCGGCACCGCCGCACCCGGCGCGTGCACGAGGTCGCGGTAGATCTCGTCGGAGATGACGACCAGGTCCTGCTCGCGGGCGACCGCGCACAGCCGCCGGACGGTGGCCTCGGACGCGAGGGTCCCCGTCGGGTTGTCCGGCAGCGTCACCACGACGGCGCGCACGTCGCGGCCCCGGGCGCGGGCCCGCACCACCGCGTCGGCCAGCAGGGCGGGGCTCGGGACGCCGCCCTCGCCCGGCGGGGTCGCGACGCGGATCGGGTCCAGGCCCGCCAGCGACGCCTGCGCCGCGTAGCTCACCCAGCTCGGCGCGGCCACGACGACGTCGCCGCCCAGCGCGGTGAGCAGGGCGAACAGCAGCGGCTTGCTGCCGGGGCCCGCGACGACCGCGCCCGGGTCGGTGGGCAGCCCGCGCCGGGCCCAGTACCCGGCCGCGGCGGCGCGCAGCGCGGCGGTCCCGGCGACCGGCCCGTAGCCGCCCCGGCCGGCGGCCGCGCCGAGCTCGCGGGTCAGGGCGGGATGTATCGGGATCCCGGCCTCCCCGAAACCGAGGGGGAGCACGCGTTCGCCCCGTCTGCGCTTGCGGGCTATGGCCTCGTTGACCGCGAGCGTCGCCGAGAGAGGGACCGGGCGCGGCTCGAACGACAGCGGCCGGACGGCTGCGGACTGGTTATGGGCAGGCATGAAGGCTCCAAAAGGGCATGGCTGTTCCACGGTGGGTGACCGTGGAATCCCCGTCTGTGCGACCCGGCCGGGTTCGACTAACTCTTGCCCGCATTTAGCATCATTACAAGCGAGTCTCACCGATGGTGACCGTAAGATGGGCTGATGCTCGAACTGCGCCGCTTGCGGTTGCTCGCCGAATTCGCCCGCCGCGGCAGCATCGCGGCCACCGCCGCGGCCCTCGGGTACACGCCCTCGGCGGTGTCCCAGCAGCTGGCCGCCCTCGAGCGGGAGGCCCGCGTGCCGCTGCTGGACCGCACGGCCCGCAGCGCGGAGCTGACCGACGCCGGGCGCCGCCTCGCCGAGCGCGCCGAGGAGATCCTCGCCCTCGTGGAGACGACCGAGGCCGAGCTGTCCGCCCAGGCCGGCGCCCCCACGGGACGGGTCGTGGTCACCGCGTTCCCGACCGCGGCCGTCGCGTTCGCCCCCGCGCTGGCGCACAGCCTCGGCGACCATCCCGGCCTCACGTTCGTGCTGCGGCAGACCGCGCCCGGCGCCGGGATCCGCCAGGTGCAGAACGGGGAGGTCGACATCGCCCTCATCGACGACTGGACGGGCAAGGTCCCCGACCAGTCGCCCGCCGCGCTGGAGTTCTTCCACCTGCGCCGCGACCCCCTCGTCCTGGTCGTCCCGGACACCCACCCCATGTCCCGGCCGGACCGGCCGGTCGACCTGCAGCAGCTGCGGGAGGAGCCGTGGATGGCGGCGCCGCCGGGGGAGCCGTCGCGGCAGGCCGTCGAGCGGCTCCTCGACACCGTCGGCGGCGCCCGCCCCGTACCGTGGGAGTTCGAAGGCCTCCACACGATCCTGAGCCTGGTGGCCCGCGGTATCGGCATCACCGCGGTGCCGGCGCTGGCGCTCGCGGCCGGCGACCAGGGCGTGGCGGTCCGGCGCATCCCCGAGTGCACGCTGGCCCGCGAGGTCTACGCCGTGACCCGCACCGCCAGCGTGCGCAGGCCCTCGGTGGCGGTCACGCTGCGGGCGATCTACGCGGCCGCGAGGAACGTGCAGCCGACCGCGCCCGAGTCCTGAAAAGCCTTTGGCGATACCCGGAAGAAATCCCTCGTGACGTCTCCGGAAACTCGGAAATAAGCCGGGTGGGACCTGTTCCGACGTGGCCGGATCCGGCCGTGATTCGCACCACAGGGGTCCCGGAGCCGAACTAAGGAGGAAGGGAAGCAAGGTACGAATCCGTTGAAACAGGACGGACGTGCCCGGATCTTCACGTACGGTGGGGCGAATCGTGAGCACATCCGAGTCCATGTACACCGACCGGGGAGCACAACGCTCGATGGAAGGACCGGCGACCATGACCGCGGAACCGCCAGGGCTGGTGCGGGCGCCCAAGCCGCAGGACGGCCAGGGGCACGCGGGCGGCCACCACATCTTCGAACTGCCGCGGGTGACCGCGCTGCTGATGCACGCGCTCCCGCGCTTCATCGAGGGCGTCATCGCCCCTGTCGCGGTCTTCTACGCCGCGCTCATGCTCCTCGGCCTCAACGGCGCGCTCATCGCCGCCGTCGCCTGGGTGTACGGAGGGATCGTCTACCGGTACGTGCGCGGGCACCCGGTGTCGGGGATGCTGATGCTCGCCGCGGTCGGCGTGACCGTGCGCGCGGGCCTGGCCGCCGCCACGCACAGCGCGGTCATCTACTTCCTCCAGCCGACCCTCGGCACGCTCGCGGTCAGCATGGCCTTCCTCGCCTCGGTGCCGCTCCGGCGGCCGCTCGCGATGAAACTCGCCAAGGACATGGCGCCGATCCCCGACGCCTTCTACAAGCACGAGCGGGTCCACCGGTTCTTCCTGCGCATCTCGCTGCTGTGGTCGGGCGTGCTGCTCACGAACGCGGCCGTCAGCCTCTGGATGCTCTTCAACGAGTCGATCGGCATGTACCTGTGGATCCGCACCGGCATCGTCGCGGGACTGGGCGCGATCGGCATCGCAGTCTCCGTCTGGGGCTTCAAGCGGCTGGTGCGCCGCCTCAACGGCGAGCCCCCGCCGGCGCCCCTCGCGATCGCCCCCGCGGTCGGCGCCTGACCGGTCCCCGCTCCCGGCTTGACCGGTCCTAGGCCCCCGCACCCCCGCTTGACCCTCCTTCGACCCCCGCCGAACCCATCTGGCCAGCGAAACTTCGCTGATGTCCGAACCTGTGCCTGATTCAGGGCGTCTCCATCCTTAGATAGATTTCACCTGCACGGGGTGAACACATGGGGTTGGGGGAGCCAGTGGTGGCAAAGGGTCGGTTTGGGCCTGTGGTCGCGGTCGGGACGGGAGCGGTGGCGCTGCTCGTGACCGGCTGCTCGATCGGCGGCGAGGGCAAGCTCGCCTCGGGCGGGTCGGACTCGACCGTGACGATCACGCCGGCGAACGGCACCGCCCAGGTCAAGCCGGACGGGACGATCGAGGTCAAGGCCTCCGGCGCGAAGCTGCGGAACGTCACCGTCCAGGGCGGGGGCGCCGCCATATCCGGCGGCTACGGGGACGGCCGCAAGACGTGGCGGTCCACCCGCACCCTGACGCCCGGGACCTCCTACACCGTCACGGCGCAGGCCGGCGAGGGCGGCAAGGCCCGCACGGCCACCAGCACGTTCACGACGCTGAAGCCCGCCGAGACCCTGTCGATCGCGGACGTCACCCCGAACCTCAGCGGGGAGAAGGTCGGCGTCGGCATGCCGATCTTCGTGCGGTTCGACCGGCCGGTCACCGACAAGGCCGCCGTGGAGCGGACACTGCACGTCACGGCGGAGAAGCCCGTGGAGGGCGCGTGGCGGTGGGTCGGGTCCGACCAGGTCATCTACCGGACGAAGACGTACTGGCAGCCGCACCAGACGGTCCGCTTCCGCGCCGACCTGGCGGGGGTGAACGCGGGCGGCGGCGTCTACGGGGCGAAGGACGCCAAGGCGACCATCAGCATCGGCGCCGCGCAGATCACGACCGGCGACATCGGCGACCACCACATGACGGTGACGCGGGACGGCAAGAAGCTGCGCACCATCCCGTTCAGCGCGGGCAACGGCGAGACCCGGGAGTTCACCACCACCAGCGGCGTCCACCTGCTGATGGAGAAGGGCAACCCGGTCACGATGACGTCCCCCGGGCGTCAGGAGGGCGACCCCGGCTACTACAAGACGGTCGTCAACTACGCGGTCCGCTTCTCCAACAGCGGCGAGTACGTGCATGCGGCGCCCTGGTCGGTCGGCTCGCAGGGCTCGGCGAACGTCAGCCACGGCTGCCTGAACGTCAGCCCGGCCAACGCGAAGTGGTTCTACGACACCATGCAGCGCGGCGACGTCATCGACCTGACCGGAACCGACCGCGAGGTCGAGTGGGACAACGGCTGGAGCGTCTGGCAGCTGTCGTTCGACAAGTGGCGGCAGGGCAGCGCCCTCCGCTGAGACGGCCGCCGCGGCCAGGAGGGGCTGGCGGCCCCGCCTCCGTTGCAACGCTTTGATCTCGGGGGCCTGCAAAAACCCTGAGACATGGCATGATCGCCGAATTTTGTCGCTAATGTCGCTGTGGTACACGGCGGGGTTCTGGAGGTCAGCGGTGCAGCGGAGGTTTTCCGCAGGGGTTCGGGCGGGTGCGGGAATGGCTGGGGCCGTGCTCCTCCTCACGACGGCCTGCAGCGGCGGCGGAGAGAAGGACTCCGGCGTCACCGTCGGAGAGAAGGGCGACGCGAGCGTCCCCCAGGTGACGATCAGCCCGGGCAACGGCAACACCAAGGCCAAGCCGGAGGACGGAGTCGTCGTCACCGCCGCGGGCGGGACGCTGGAGCAGGTCACGGTCACGCTCAAGGGCAAGCCGGTCGACGGCGCGATGGCCGCCGACAAGACCAGCTGGAAGTCGCGGACGCTGCGTCCGGGCGCCAAGTACCAGGTCGTGGCGGTGGCCAAGAGCCCCAAGGGCAAGACGGCCACCGTCAACGCCGCGTTCGCCACGCAGAAGGCGGCGAACGAGCTCAGCATCGTCGACGTCACCCCGAGCAAGAACGAGAAGGTCGGCATCGGCATGCCGATCCAGGTCGTCTTCAACCGGCCGGTCGCCGACAAGAAGGCCGTCGAGAAGGCCCTGGAGGTCAAGTCGACGACGCCCGCCACCGGCGCCTGGTACTGGATGAACGACACCACGGTGATCTTCCGGACGAAGAACGGCACCTGGTGGGCGCCCAACCAGAAGGTGGTGCTGACCGCCAAGCTGGCCGGCGTGAGGTCGGGCAAGAAGACCTACGGCGTGTCGGACTTCGCCCGCCCGTTCCGCATCGGCGACTCGCACCTCGTCACCGTCAGCACCAAGACGCACAAGCTCGTGGTCAAGAAGAACGGCAAGAAGATCCGCAGCTGGGGGATCAGCGCCGGCCGCGGCGGCCGGGTCGTCAACGGCGTCGACACCTACCTCACCACCAGCGGCATCCACCTGACCATGGGCAAGGAGAATCCGGCGATCATGACGTCGGAGTGGATGGGCGTCGACCCGAAGGACAAGAAGAACGGCGGCTACAAGGAGGTCATCCCGCACGCGGTGCGGATCTCCAACAGCGGCGAGTACATCCACTCGATGGCCGCCACCACGTGGGCCCAGGGCCGCCAGAACGTCAGCCACGGCTGCGTCAACTCCCCGCCCGCCGACGCCCGCTGGTACTACCAGTGGTCCTACCGCGGCGACCCGGTGATCATCACCGGCAGCAAGCGGAGGCTGGAGCCGCTCAACGGCTGGAGCTACTACCAGATGTCCTGGGACCGGTGGGTGAAGGGCAGCGCCCTCAACCGAACCGTGACCACCGGATGACCATGACCGTGCCCCGCCCCGGGAACGGGCCGGGCACGGTCATCGGAGATCGGGGGCACGGTGGAGGAGTCGGCCCGCCCGCTGCGGCTGCGGCGCCGCGTCCGGCGCAGGGCGCAGCGCGGTCTGCGCCGCGCGGCGCTCTGGACGCTGCGGCCCCTGCTGAGGCGGCGGCGCGTCCCGCCGCCCGGTGACCGGCTCCGCGTGCGCGTCCTGCTGCAGAACGCGCACGGCACGGGCGGGACGATCCGCACGGTGCTGAACCTGTGCGGCCACCTGGCACGCGACCACGACGTCGAGATCGTCAGCGTGCTCAAGCGGAGCAGGAGGCCGTTCTTCCCCGTCCCCGCCGGTGCGACGCTCACCTACGCCGACGACGGCTTCGCGCCCAAGGGGCGGGCGGCCCGCGTCCTGGCCAGGCTCCCGAGCCTGCTGACACCGGCGGACGAGGCGTCGTTCCGCCACATGAGCCTCTGGACGGACGTGTGCCTGCTGCGGTGCGCGCTGCCGCCGGCGGCGCCGCCCGACGTGCTCATCGGGACCAGGCCGTCCCTCAACCTGCTGGCGGCCGAGCTGGCGCCGGCCGGGACCGCGACGATCGGCCAGGACCACATGCACCTCGGGGCCTACCAGCCCGCCCTCCGGCGCCAGATCCTGCGCTCCTACCGGCGGCTGACCGTCGTCTCCACGCTCACCGAGGCGGCGTGCGCCGAGTACGAGGCCGCGCTCGCGGGGTCCGGTGCGCGCGTCGTGTGCATCCCCAATGCCGCGCCCGCCCTGCCGGACCGGCCGTCCCGGCGGGCCGGCAAGGTCGTCCTGGCCGCCGGGCGGCTCGTCCACACCAAGGGCTTCGACCTGCTCATCCGCGCGTACGCGCCGATCGCCGCCGACCATCCGGACTGGACCCTGCGCGTCTTCGGAGGCGGGCCGCGGCGCGACCGGCTCCAGGCGCTGATCGACGAGCTCGGCCTCGGCGGCAGGGTCGAGCTGCACCCCCGGACCCGCCACCTGTACGCCGAGATGGAGCGGGCGTCGGTCTACGCGCTGTCGTCGCGCCGCGAGGGCATGCCCATGGTCGTCATCGAGGCCATGGGCATGGGCCTGGCGGTCGTGGCGTTCGACTGCCCGGTCGGCCCCGCCGAGATGATCGGCCACGGGCGCGACGGGCTGCTCGTCCCCGCCGGGGACGTGGACGCCATGACCGGGGCGCTCCGCCGGGTGATCGCGGACCGCGGACTGCGGGACCGGCTGGGCGAGGCGGCCCTGCGCTCGGTGCGGTCCCACCACCTGGACCGCATCGGTCCCCGCTGGTCGCTCCTGATCTCCGAGCTCGTGCCGGCCGCCCCGGCGCCGGAGCGGCCCCGGCGGCCCGGAGGTCAGACGCCCCTGAGCAGTCCGCGGACGTAGGCGGCCTGGCCCGCGTGCTGGAGGTCGTCGGAGACCACGCTGACCAGCCGCACCGCCAGCGTGACCGGCGGGTCCCACGCCCGGTCGACGATCCGGGGCAGGTCGGCGTCGGTCAGCCCGGCCACGTACTGGACGGTGCTGTCGTGCACGGCGTCGTGGTATCCCGTCAGCAGGTCCGCCGAGTCCACCCGGACGGCGGCCACCTCGTCCGGGCCGTGGCCGTACCCGGTGTCGGACGCGTCGAACGGCAGCCCGAACCGGTCGGCCCAGCCGTCCCGCGTCCAGACCTGGGCGGTGCCGGCGACCCCGGCGACATGGTCGTCCTGGATGCGGGTGAGATGCCAGACGAGCCACGCGATCGAGTTGGCGCCCTCGGCGGGGCGCTCGGCGAGCCGCGGACCGCCGAGGCCCTCGACCGCCCCGTGGACGGCCTCCTGGATCCGGTCGAACGCGTCGGTGAGCAGTTCAGCACTGGTCATTGGTCCGACGCTACCTTGATCGGGCCGGGGATTCAGGTCCGCGGGCCCCGCCGTCCGGACGCGTCGCCGGCTCGGGTGCCCTGGCCGGCGTTCGCGCAGTTGGCGGGGGGCCGAATGGGTAGACGACCGGCATGAGCACTCGCGCGCCCGACCGGCGGCCGCCCGACCGCGGATTCGGGCCCGAACTCCGCGACGCGGTGACGCTGCGCGGCGTCGCCCTGGTCACCGGCGTCCTGCTGCTGCAGTTCGGGTTCATCCTGTCCTACATCGGCGCGTTCCATTCGCCGACGCCGCACCGCATCCCCGTCGCGGTGGTCGCGCCGCCCGCGGTGGCGGGACAGGTCGCCGAGCAGGTGAACGCGCTGAAGGGCAGGCCGCTGAAGGCCCGCACGGCGGCCGGGGCGGAGCAGGCCCGCCAGGAGATCCTGCGCCGCGAGGTCGACGCCGCGATCATCGTGGAGCCGCGGGGAGGCACCGACACGCTGCTCGTCGCGTCCGCCGCCGGACCGGCGCTGGCCGGCACGGCCACCGACGTCGCGAACCGGTTCGAGACCGTCCGGCACCGGCAGGTGAGGGTCGTCGACATCCGGCCGCCCGACCCCGAGGACGGCCGCGGCCTGTCGTCGTTCTACCTGGTCATCGGCTGGGTCGTGGGCGGGTACCTGGCGGCGGCGATCCTCGGCTTCGCGGGCGGCGCCCGGCCGGCGAACGGGCGCCGCACCGTCATCCGGCTGGGGGCGCTCGCCCTGTACGCGGCCGTGTCGGGGCTCGGCGGCGCGGTCATCGCCGGTCCCGTCCTCGGTGCGCTGCCCGGCCACTTCTTCCAGGTGTGGGGCATCGGGGCGCTCGTGGTCTTCGCCGCGGCGGCCTCCACCGCCGCGTTGCAGACGCTGTTCGGGCTGCTCGGGATAGGCCTGGCGATCCTGCTGTTCGTCGTGCTCGGCAACCCCAGCGCGGGCGGCGCCTACCCGGTCGCGCTGCTGCCGCCGTTCTGGCGCGCCATCGGCGGCTGGCTGCCGACGGGCGCGGCGACGACGGCCGTCCGCAACACCGTCTACTTCGCCGGCAACGCCACGGCGTACCCGCTGTGGGTACTGGCCGGGTGGGCGCTCGGCGGGACGGCCGTCGCCCTGGCCGTGTCCGCGCTGCGGCCGGCGGCGGCCCACACCCAGGGGACCGCCTCAGCCCGGAGCGGATGAGGCGATCCCTCCGGCGGGGGCCGCGAGCGGCGGGCCGTCCACCCGGCCGGGCAGGCGGACGGTCACGACGAGGCCGCCTTCCGGGCGCGGCGCCGCGGTCACCGTGCCGCCGTGGGCCGTCGCGGTGGCCCGGACGATCGACAGCCCGAGCCCCGAGCCCCGGTCGGAGCGCACCCGGTCGTTGCCGAGCCGCCGGAACGGCTCGAAGATCGTCTCGACCTCGTAGGCGGGCACGACGGGACCGGTGTTGGCGACGGTGAGCTCCGCCCAGCCGTCCCGGCCCCGCGTGGCGACGTGCAGTTCGCCGCCGTCGCGGTTGTGCCGGATCGCGTTCTCCACCAGGTTCTGCACGAGCCGCTCCACCAGCACCGGGTCGCCCGACGTGGAGGCCGGGCCGAGCAGGCGGTCGGCGGTCACCCCGCGGGCCCGCGCCTCGGGGGCGGCCTGCCGCAGGACGTGCCCGGCGACGTCCGCGAGGTCGAGCGGCCCGGCGTCGACCACGACGTTCTCCGTCCCGGCGAGGGTGAGCAGCCCGTCGATGAGCCGCTCGTGCCTGCCGTTGACGACCAGCAGCGACTCGCCGAGCCGCTTGACGTCGTCGGTGGCGTCCGGGCGGCGCACCGCCACGTCGATCAGCGTCCGGTTGATGGCGAGGGGGGTGCGCAGCTCGTGCGAGGCGTTCGCGACGAACCGGCGCTGCCCGTCGAAGGCCCGCGCCAGCCGGCCGAGCATGGTGTCGAAGGTGTCGGCCAGCTCCTTGACGTCGTCGCGCGGCCCCTCGTAGGCGATCCGCTCGGTGAGGTCGTGGCTGCGCGCCACCCGCCGCGCGGTCTCGGTGATCGCATGCACGGGCCGCAGCGCCCGGTCGGCGAGCAGCCAGCCGAAGCCGAGTCCGGCCGCGCCCACCAGCCCGAGCGCGATCCCGCCCTGGGTGAGCAGCGCGTTGAGCGTCTCGCGCTGGTAGTCCTCGCGCCCCTTGATCAGCGCGCCCTGCACCTTCTGCACGGTGAGCTGCGAGGCCTCCCCGGGCGGCGGTGCCGCGGCCGCCACTCCGGGGACCACCTCCTTGGGCGCCGCGCTGAAAACGCGGTCCGCCGCGGGTTCGCCTTGCCTCTGCAGGTTGTTCTGCACGAGGAGGTAGGTCAGCCCGAGCAGCACGATGCCCGCGCCGAGGAAGAGGCCCGTGTAGAGGATCGTCAGCCGCAGTCGGATCGTCGGCCGCAGCCGGTCCGTGAACCCTGCGGCACGCGTGGCTCTCATGGAATCCGGTACCCCACTCCCGGGACGGTCTCGATGACCGGGGGATCGCCGAGCTTGCGGCGCAGCTTCATCAGCGTCACCCGGACGGTGTTGGTGAAGGGGTCGGTGTGCTCGTCCCAGACCTTCTCCAGCAGGCGCTCGGCGGACACGATCGTCCCGTCCGCGCGCAGCAGCTCGGCCAGCAGCCCGAACTCCTTGCGCGCCAGGTGCACGTACCGGCCGTCGCGGTACACCTCCTGGCGGGACGGGTCGAGCCGGATCCCGGCGCGCTCCAGCGCCGGCGGCGCCGCCGGGCGGGCCCGCCGGCCGAGCGCCAGGATCCGCGCCACCAGCTCCTCGAACGCGAACGGCTTGGTGAGGTAGTCGTCGGCGCCGAGGCGCAGCCCGTCGACGCGGGCCGGGACGGTGACGGCGGCGGTGAGCATCAGCACCCGGACGAGGGCGCCGGACTCCACCACCGCGCGGCACACGTCGTCGCCGTGCACGACCGGCAGGTCCCGGTCCAGGACGAGCACGTCGTATTCGTGCACGCCGAGCCGTTCGAGCGCGGCGTCCCCGTCGTAGACCACGTCCACGGCGAGGGCCTCCGCCCGGAGCCCCTCGGCGATCGAGTCGGCGAGCATCCGCTCGTCCTCGGCGACCAAAACCCGCACGTCTGCCGTCCCCTGCCGTCGACCGGCGCGCCCTCCGGCGCGTCCTGCCGCCCAAGTCTCGGGAAGGGGGCGTAACGCCGGCATAACGCGATCCGGTTACGCCGGGGTTACCGGCCCGGGGATGGACTTGCGGTCGCCGCCGGCGCTCCGCCCGGCGGAGTCGACAAGGAGACCGACCGATGCGACGACAGACGCTCGCGGTGCTGGCGCTCGTCCCGGCCCTCGCCCTCGGCGTACAGGGCTGCGGGGTCCTGGACAAGGACGCGAAGGCGACGGGCACCGCCAAGAAGGCCAGCGACCTGGAGAAGATGCGGAAGTTCGCCCAGTGCATGCGCGACAACGGGGTGGACATGCAGGATCCGACCGACGACGGCCGGGTGGAGATCCGCTCGTCCGCCCAGCCGGGGCCGCCCGACCCGAAGGGCCCCGGCAAGGCGCCGAAGACGAACGGCAAGGCCGAAGCGGCGCAGAAGAAGTGCGCGCACCTCATGCCGAACGGCGGCAAGCCGCCGAAGGCCAGTCCTGAGGACCTCGCCAAGATGCGCGCGTTCGCCAAGTGCATGCGGGACAACGGCATCAGCAAGTTCCCCGATCCCGAACCGGATGGCGGCATCAAGATCCAGGCAGGCGGGGGCACCGGGCTCGACCCCCGGAGCCAGACGTTCAAGAAGGCGCAGGAGGCGTGCTCGAAGTACTCGCCGGACGGCGGCAAGGGACCCTCCACGACCGTTGGCAGGGGCTAGTGGCCAGGACGCGCACCATCGCGCTCGGCGCGGCCGGGGTGGTCGTGGCGGGCGGCGCCGGGCTCGCCACGGTCGGCCTCGGCGGCGGCGAACCCGCCGCCGACCGCGGCGCGCCACCGCCCGCTACGGCGGCGATCGAGCGGACGACGCTGGTCGAGACCCAGAACGTGGACGGGACGCTCGGCTACGGCGGCGCCCGCACCATCACGGGAACGGGGCACGGCACCCTCACCTGGCTGGCCGGGGCGGGGTCGGTCGTCTCCAGGGGCAGGTCGGTGTACCGGGTCGACAACAAGCCGGTCCCGCTGCTGTACGGAAGGCTGCCGCTGTACCGCACGCTCGCAGATGGGACGGAAGGCGCCGACGTCCTGCAGTTCGAGCGGAACCTGCGAGCACTCGGCTACACCGGCTTCACCGTCGACAAGACCTTCGACGGCTCCACCGCCGCGGCCGTGAAGCGCTGGCAGGACGACCTCGGGGTGACCGAGACCGGCCGGGTCGAGCCGGGCGCCGCCGTCGTCGCGCCGGGGCGGATCAGAGTCGACGAGCGCAAGGCGAGCGTCGGCGACCGCGTCGGCGGCCCCGTCCTCACCTACACCGGAACGAGCCGCGTCGTGACCGTCGACCTGGACGTGGAGTACCGGCGGCTCGCGAAGAAGGGCGGCGCGGTGGAGATCGAGCTGCCGTCCGGTGACACGGTCAAGGGGACGATCACCTCGGTCGGGAAGGTCGCCACGCAGGCGCAGGACGACCAGCCGGCGACCGTCGAGGTGCGGATCGCGGTCGCGGGCGGGAAGGAGATCGGGTCCTACGACAAGGCGCCCGTCGCGGTGCATCTCACCGCCAACCGCCACACCGACGTCCTCGCCGTGCCGATCGCGGCGCTGCTCGCGCAGGGGGACGGCGGTTACGCGGTCCAGGTCGTGGAGGGCGGGCGGGTCCGGACGGTGCCGGTCGAGACAGGCGCCTTCACCGACGGCAAGGTGGAGATCTCCGGATCGGGGCTGTCCGAGGGGATGAAGGTCGGAGTGCCCTCGTGAGCCCGGTCGTCGAACTGCGCGAGGTCACCAAGACCTATCCGGGCGGCGTCACGGCGCTGGACGCGGTGTCGCTGACCGTCGAGGAGCGCGAGCTGGTCGCGATCGTCGGGCCGTCCGGGTCGGGGAAGTCGACGATGCTGCACCTGCTCGGCACGCTCGACCGGCCGAGCGCGGGCACCGTCCTGGTCGAGGGGACGGACGTGTCGCGGCTGCCGGACCGGCGGCTGTCGGCGCTGCGCGCCCGGCGGATCGGCTTCGTGTTCCAGCAGTTCCATCTCGCCGCGGGCGTGAGCGCGCTCGACAACGTCGCGGACGGGCTCCTGTACGGGGGCGTGCCGCTGCCGCAGCGGCGCCGCAGGGCCCGCCGCGCCCTGGAGCGCGTCGGGCTCGGGCACCGGCTCGACCACCGGCCGCACCAGCTGTCCGGCGGCGAGAAGCAGCGGGTCGCGATCGCCCGCGCCGTGGTGGGGGAGCCCGCGATGCTGCTGGCGGACGAGCCGACCGGCGCGCTGGACTCCGCTTCCGGCGCGGGCGTCCTGGACCTGCTGCGGGAGCTGTCCGACGCCGGCACGACGGTCGTGCTCATCACGCACGACCGGGACATCGCCGCCCTGCTCCCACGGCAGGTGCGGATGCGCGACGGCAGGATCGTCCACGACGACGCACGGGTGGAGGCGACACGGTGAAGGGCGGCTCGGTGAAGACGACTCCCCGCGGGGACGGGCCGGTGCGGCTGGGGCCGCGCGACGTGCTGCGCGTCGGCGCCGCCGGCCTGCGATCCCGGCCGATGCGGGTGTTCCTGTCGGCCCTCGGCATCGCGATCGGCATCGCCGCGATGGTCGGCGTGGTCGGCATCTCGACCTCCAGCCGCGCCCAGCTCGAGGCCACCCTCGACCGGCTCGGCACCAACCTGCTCACCGTGGCGCCCGGCCGGGACTTCTTCGGCGAGGACTCGAAGCTGCCGAAGGAGTCGGTCGGCATGGTGGGCCGGATGCCGGACGTGGAGTCGGCGTCCGCGACGGCGAAGCTGGCGGACACCCACGTCTACCGCAACGACCGCATCCCGGAGGGGGAGAGCGGCGGGATCAGCGTCCTGGCGGCCCGTCTCGACCTGCCGAAGACCGTCGGCCTGACGGTCTCGGCGGGCACGTGGCTCAACGCGGGCACGGCCAAGTACCCGGCGGTGGTGCTCGGCGCGGAGACGGCCGGCCGGCTGGGGGTGTCGACGCCGAACGTCCAGGTGTGGCTCGGCTCCCAGTGGTTCACGGTGGTCGGCATCCTGGAACCGAACCAGCTGGCGCCGGAGCTGGACTCGGCCGCGCTGGTCGGCTGGGAGTCGGCGGCGGCGCACCTCGGCTTCGACGGCCACCCGACCACCGTCTACACCCGGGCCCGCAAGGACGCGGTGGTGAAGGTGCGGAACCTGCTGGCGGCGACCGCGAACCCGCAGGCGCCGACCGAGGTGCAGGTGAGCCGCCCCTCGGACGCGCTGACCGCGCAGGACGCCGCCGACAGGACGTTCACCGGGCTGCTCCTCGGCCTCGGCGGCGTTGCGCTGCTGGTCGGCGGCGTCGGCGTCGCCAACACGATGGTGATCTCGGTTCTGGAGCGGCGCGCCGAGATCGGGCTGCGCCGCTCGCTCGGCGCGACCCGCGGCCAGATAAGGCTGCAGTTCCTCACCGAGTCGCAGCTGCTCGCCGCACTCGGCGGCGTCGGCGGCGTGGCCATGGGCGTCGTGGTCACCGCGGTCTTCGCGGTGACGCAGGGCTGGCCGACGGTCGTCCCGGTGTGGGCGATGGCCGGCGGCATCGTCGCCACCCTCCTCATAGGCGGCGCCGCCGGCATCTACCCGGCCCTACGCGCAGCCCGCCTGGCCCCCACCGAGGCCCTGGCAACCCCGTAACCACCAAGGCAGGAACCCCAGCCCCCAAGGCAGGAAGCCCGGCCACCAAAGCAGGTAGCTCAACCATCAAGGAAGGGAGCCCAGCCCCCAAGGCAGAAAACCCAGCTCTCACGGGAGAAGGCTCGACCCCCACAGAAGGAGGCTCGGTCCCCACGGAAGGAGGCTCGGTCCCCCCGGAAGGAGGCTCAGCCCCACGGAAGGAAGCTGAACCCCACGGAAGGAAGCTGAGCCACGGCCGCGGGTCGGGCGGCCGGAAGGCGCTCTAAGCGCCTGGAGGTCGCCCGACCCGCCGAGCCGGGCGACCGCAGCGCCACGCAACAAACCCGCACGGGCACAACACACCGAAACCGTGGCGTGAGGATCGCCCGGCTCGCAACGGGGGTTCCAGGGGGTCGCCCCCCTGGGAAGACACCGCCCCCCTGGGAAGACACAGCTAGCGCACGCCGTAGAGGTGCTCCAGGGCGAGCTGGTCGAGGAGTTCGAAGGCGGTGCGGCGGGCGCCGAGGGCGTCGGCGTCGGCGGTGGCGTCGCGGACCGAGCGCCAGTCCTCGCCGTCGGCCAGGGTGGGCTGGGCGAGTTCCTCCAGCTTGGCCTGGCGCAGGGCGTCCTGGACGTCGGGGTCGGCGCGGAAGGCGCGGGCCTTCTCGCGCAGGATCAGCCAGTTGCGCATGCACGCGGCCGCCGACTCCCACACGCCCTCGTCGTCCTCGGTGCGCGGCGGCTTGAAGTCGAAGTGGATCGGGCCGTCGTAGTCGCTGCGGTCGATGAGGTCGACGACCCAGAACGCGCCGCGCGCGTTGCCGGCGCCGAAGCGCAGGTCCTGGTCGTAGCGGGGGCCGTGCTGCCCGTTCAGGTCGATGTGGAACAGCTTGCCCTGCCACAGCGCCTGCGCGAGGCCGTGCGCGTAGTTCAGCCCGGCCATCTCCTCGTGCCCGACCTCGGGGTTCAGCCCGACGGTGTCGGGGCGCTCCAGGGTCTGGATGAACGCGAGCGCGTGGCCGATGGTGGGCAGCAGGATGTCGCCGCGCGGCTCGTTCGGCTTCGGCTCGATCGCGAAGCGGAGGTCGTAGCCCTGGTCGGCGACGTAGGCGCCGAGGACGTCGAAGGCCTCCTTGTAGCGGTCCAGCGCCGCCTGGACGTCCTTGGCGGCCCCGGACTCGGCGCCCTCCCGCCCGCCCCAGCACACGTAGGTGCGGGCGCCGAGCTCGGCGGCCAGGTCCAGGTTGTCCATGACCTTGCGCAGCGCGAACCGGCGGACCTCGCGGTCGTTGGCGGTGAACGCGCCGTCCTTGAAGATCGGGTGGCCGAACAGGTTCGTGGTGGCGGTGGTGACCACGAGGCCCGTCTCGTCGAGGGCCTTCCTGAACGCGTCGATCGCGCCCTGCCGCTCGGCGGGCGTGGCGTCGAAGTCGAACACGTCGTTGTCGTGGAAGTTGACGCCGTAGGCGCCGATCTCGGCGAGCTTGCGGACGGCGCGGTCGGCGGGCATCGGCGGGCGGGTGCCGGGGCCGAACACGTCGACGCCCTGCCAGCCGACCGTCCAGACGCCGAACGAGAAGCGGTCCTCGGGGGTGGGGGTGTAGTCGCTCACGGGTTCCTCCTCAGATCTCCGGGGCGGCGTCGCGCAGCGCGGCGTAGCGTGCGCGGACCCCGGCATCGGTGCGGTCGGCGGTGTACTCGGTCGCGGGCGGCGCCGGCCAGGCGGGCGGTTCCGGCGTCCCGGCCAGCGCCCAGGCCGCCTGGCGGGCGGCGCCGAGCGCGACGTACTCGGCGGGCTCGGGGACCGTGACCGGCATCCCGAAGATCGCCGGGGCGAGGGTCCGGACGGCGGCGGCGCGGGCGCCGCCGCCGATCAGCAGGACGCGGCGCGGCCGGGCGCCGTGCGCGGCGAGATGGTCGACGGCGTCGGCGAGCGAGCACAGCAGCGCCTCCACGGCGGCCCGCGCGAGGTTCTCCCGCGTCGCGTTGGACGTGGTGAGCCCCGCGAGCACGCCGGTGGCGTCCGGGCGGTCGGGGGTGCGCTCGCCGTCGAGGTAGGGGAGCAGCGTCAGGCCGCCCGCGCCCGGTTCGGCGGCGAGAGCCAGCGCGGACAACTCGTCCAGCGCGGCCCCGGTCAGCGCGGCGGCGGCCGAGAGGATCCGCGCGGCGTTCAGCGTGCAGACGAGTGGAAGGAACCGGCCGGTGGCGTCGGCGAACCCCGCGACGAGCCCGGCCGGGTCGGCCGCGGGCTCGCCGGCGACCGCGAACGCCGTGCCGGAGGTGCCGATCGAGACGACCGCGTCGCCGGGCTCTAGGCCGAGGCCGAGCGCGGCGCCCATGTTGTCGCCGGTGCCGGGGGCGAGGACCGCGCCCCAGGGGGTCTCGCCGACGCGCTCGCCGGGCGCGGCGACGCGGGGCGTCGCGGCGTCGCGGCCGAGCGCGGCGCGCAGCAGGTCCGGCAGGTAGGCGCCGGTCGCGGGGGACCAGTAGCCGGTGCCGGACGCGTCGCCCCGGTCGGTCACCGGCTCGGACGCGCCGAGCCGCAGCGTGAGCCAGTCGTGCGGGAGCATGACCTGCTCGGTGCGGCGCGCGTGGTCCGGCTCGTGCTCGGCCATCCAGCGCAGCTTGGTCACGGTGAACGACGCGAGCGGCACGCTGCCGGTCCGCTCCGCCCAGGCCTTCGCGCCGCCGAACTCCTCGACGAGGGCGCGGGCCTGCGGCGCCGAGCGGGTGTCGTTCCACAGCAGCGCGGGCCGGACGACCTCGCCCGCGCCGTCGAGCGCGACCATGCCGTGCTGCTGCGCGGCGACGGCGACCGCGTCGGCGCGTTCGAGCAGCTCCCGGACCTGCGACAGCGCGCTCCACCAGTGGTCGGGGTGGCACTCGGTACCGTCCGGATGGGGGGCGGAGGCGGTCGCGACCACGGCGCCGTCCTCGGCGCGGCACAGCACGGCCTTCGTCGACTGCGTCGAGGAGTCGACGCCCGCGACCAGGCTCTCGGGCATCGTCCCGCCTTTCGTAAAGAGCTTGGACTAATTAACCTAGCAGAGGGTCTCGGCCCTGCCTATACACGCGATTCATTTAGGGTTTGCCCATGACGAAGTCCGCCAACGCCCCCGTCCGGCACGCGACGATGCGCGAGCGGAACCTCGCCGTCGTCCTGGAGCACGTGGCCCGCCACCAGCCCGTGACGCGGGCGCGCCTGGCCGAGCTGACCGGCTTCACCAAGACGACGGTGTCCAACCTCGTCTCCCTGCTGGAGGGCGCGGGCCTGGTGCGGGACGGCGCGCCGGTGCACGAGGGGGAGCGCGGACGCCCCGGCGTGGGCGTGTCCGTCCACGGCGACGGCGCCGCCGGACTCGGCCTGGAGGTCAACGTCGACTACCTCTCCGCCTGCGTCCTCGACCTCGCCAAGCAGGTCCGCTACCGGCACGTGGTCAGCTCCGACAACCGCGGTCGCGAGCCCGGCGCCGTCCTCGCCGCGCTGTCCGCGCTCGCGGGCGAGGCGGTCGCCGCCGCCGCGGGGCAGGGCCTGACCGTCGCCGGCGCCGCGGTCGCCCTGCCCGGCCTGCTCGACCGCGAGAACGGGGTGGTGCGGCACGCACCGAACCTCGGCTGGACGGACGTCCCCGTCACCGGCGTGCCGGGCCTGGCGACCGCGCTGCCCGCCGAGTACGACAACGAGGCCAACCTGGCGGCCCTCGGCGAGCTGTGGTTCGGCGGCGGTGCCCGGTTCGGCGACTTCGTGCACGTCTCGGGGGAGATCGGGATCGGCGCCGGGATCGTCGTGGACGGGCGGGTGTTCCGCGGCGCGCACGGCTTCGCCGGCGAGCTCGGGCATCTGGTGGCCGACCCGTCCGGCCCCGCCTGCTCCTGCGGCGGGCGCGGCTGCCTGGAGCAGGTCGCCGGGCAGGAGGCGATGCTGCGCGCGGCGGGCCTGCCGGCGACGCGGCCCGCGGCAGGGCCGGAGGGGTCGGTCGGCCGGCTGGTCGACCGCCTCGACGCGGGCGACGCGGCGGCACTGGAGGCGGTGGCCCGGGCGGGGCGCGCGCTCGGCGGCGCCCTGGCCTCGGTCGTCAACCTGATCGACCCGGACACCGTCGTGCTCGGCGGGGTCTTCTCCCCGCTCGCCGCCTGGATCCGGCCCCCGCTGGAGGGCGTCCTCGCGGCGGGGCTGGGCTCGCTGCGGCGCGGCGCGCCGCCGGTCGAGGTCTCCGGCCTGGCCGAGGGCGCCGCGGTCCTCGGCGCCGCGGGCCTCGTCGTGCAGCGCGTGATCGCCGACCCCGCGCTGCTCCTCTAGAGCGGGCGGTACTCGAACCAGTCGAAGTCGGCGCGGCCGCCGCCCGCCCGGCCGTTGGACGTCGCGTAGAGGCCGATGTAGGCGCCGGTGAAGCCGCCCGCGACCTGGCTGCTGAGGATGTCGCCGTCCACCGGGCCGCCGAGCGGCGTCCACTCGCCCGGAGCGATGCCGTAGAACGCCTGGTACCAGCGTCCGTGCGCCTCGAAGCCCAGCCGGACGGCTCCTCGCACGGCGGGCCCCTCGGCGAGCACGGTCTCGACCCCCCGCTCGCGCTTGACCAGGCGAAGCCCCAGTTCCGTCGACACCAGCAGGACGTGGAAGTCGTTGTTCTGGACGAGGGCGAGCCCGGCCCACTCCTCGTCGGCCGGTGCGAAGTCGAGCGAGGTGAAGGCGGCGAAGTCGGGGTGCTGCTGGCGCCGCCCGACGAACGACGGGTTCGCCGCGTCCGCGAGCGTCTCCGGACGGGCGCGCAGCCGCAGATGCCCGGGGCGCTCGGTCAGGTTCCACCAGCGTTCGCGCGGCGTCCGCAGCATGTTCCAGGCGGCGCCGAGTTCGGGCCCGTCGAAGTGGTCGCATGCCGGGGCGGCGGGCCACGGGTGCGGCGGCAGCGACGGGACCGGGTGGCTCGGCTCGATCCGCCCGCCGGTCACCGGCCAGCCGTCCTCCCAGGTGACCGGGGTCAGGAAGGTCTCCCGGCCGAGGACGCACCGGTCGAGGTGGTGCGGGCGCATCGCGAGCAGGACCATCCACCATTCGCCGTCCGGCGTGTCCACGAGGTCGGCGTGCCCCGCCCCGACGACCGGATGCCCGCTCCCGAGGTTGCGGTGGGTCAGCACCGGATTGCGCGGGTTCCCCTCGTAGGGGCCGGTGACGGCGTCGGCGCGGGCGACCATCACCGCGTGGTCGAGCGCGGTGCCGCCCTCGGCCGTGAGCAGGACGTACCGGCCGCCGATCTTGTAGAGGTGGGAGCCCTCGGACCAGATCGCCCCCTTCACCGCACCGTCCCAGATGACGTGCTCCTCGCCGGTCAGCGCGAGGGCCGCCGGGTCGAACTCGCGCAGCCAGATCTCGGTGTGCCCCTCGTACCGCCCCGTCGGCCGGGTGCCGGTGCACCACGCGCGGCCGTCGTCGTCGAAGAACAGGGACGGGTCGATGCCGTCGCCGTCCAGCCGGTGCGCCTCCGACCACGGCCCGGCCGGGTCGGAGGCGGTCATCACGAAGTGCCCGGACCACCGCGTCCCGTCCACGAGCGTGCAGACCAGGTAGAAGGTCCCGTCGTGGTGGCGAAGGGTCGGCGCGTACAGCCCGCCGGACGCCGGGACCCCGTCCAGCGGCAGCTGGCCGGCCCGGTCGAGCGCGTGCCCCACCTGGCGCCAGTGCACGAGGTCGCGGCTGTGGAACACCGGGAGTCCGGGGAACCACTCGAACGTCGAGGTCACGAGGTAGAAGTCGGCGCCCACGCGGCAGACCGTCGGGTCGGGGTGGCAGCCCGGCAGTACGGGGTTGCGGAACGCGGTCACAGCGGCGTCACCTCCACCGGGACGGTGAGGACCCGGTCCGGGCCGAGCTCGCGGACGGGTCCGTCGAGCGTGAACGAGCCGCGCAGCGGCAGGTCGGCGCTCGACCGGCCCACGGCGACCTCGATGGCGCCGGGCTCGACGATGCGCCGCAGGCCGGCGCCGGTGAAGGAGGTCCGGTCGGCGTGCACCCGGAACCCGACCCGCGCCGCCTCTCCCGGCTCCAGCCGCACCCTGGCCCATCCGGCGAGCCAGCGCGCGGGCCGCACCACCGACGCGACCGGGTCGGACAGGTACAGCTGCGCGACCTCCGTCCCGGCCCGCTCCCCGGTGTTCCGGACGACCGCGCTGACCGTCACCGCCCCGTCGGTCGCCGCCCGCTCGTCCGCGCGCAGGTCCTCGTACTCGAACGACGTCCAGGTCAGCCCGTGGCCGAACGGGTAGAGCGGGAGGGGGTCGACCACGCTCCAGTCGTGCCCGCCGTCCATCAGCGACCGCAGGTAGGTGACCGGCGGGCCGGACGCGCGGCGCGGCACGCTGATCGGCATCCGCCCCGACGGCTCGACCCGGCCCGACAGGACCCCCGCGACGGCCCCGCCGCCCTCCTCGCCGGGGAAGAACGCCTGCACGACGGCGGCGGCCCGGTCGGCCAGGGACTCGATCGCGTACGGGCGCCCGGTCAGCATCACCAGGACCGTCGGCGTGCCGGTGTCCAGGACCGCCGCGGCCAGTTCGGCCTGCCGTCCGGGCAGCGCGAGCGTCTCGGCGTCGCAGCCCTCGCCGGACGTGCCGCGGCCGAAGAGCCCGGCCCGGTCGCCGAGGGCGAGGACGCACACCTCGGCGTCGCGCGCCGCCGCCACGGCCGCCTCGATGTCGGCGTCGGTGACGAACACGTCGCCCGAGGCGGCGACCCGCACGTCGGGCAGATCGGCGCGCAGGGCGTCCGCCAGCGTGGGGATCGGCACGCCGAGCGGCAGCTCCGGGTGCTCGCGGCCCACGTGGCTCGGGAACGTGTAGCAGCCCAGCATCGCGAACGGGTCGTCCGCGAGCGGCCCCGCCAGCACCACCCCGGAGCCGGAGCGCAGCGGCAGCACGCCGTCGTTCGCCAGCAGGACGACCGACTCCTCGGCCAGCCGCCGGGCCAGGTCCCTGTGCCCGGGGGGATCGAAGTCCGGGTCCGCCCCGTCGCCTTCGCCGGCGGGCCCGTCCAGCAGGCCGAGTTCGGCCTTGAGGGTCAGGACGCGGCCGGCCGCGCGGTCGAGCAGCTCCTCGGGCAGGGCGCCCCGCCGGATCGTCTCGATCAGCGGCTCGCCGTAGCAGCGGACGGTCGGCAGCTCCATGTCGATCCCGGCGCGCAGCGCGAGCGCGGCGGCCTCGCCGCGCGACCCCGCCACCCGGTGCCGGCTCTGCAGGAACGAGATGCCGAAGTAGTCGGCGACGACGACGCCTGTGAAGCCGAGCTCCTCGCGCAGCAGGCCGGTCATCAGGCGCTCGTCGGCCGCGGCGGGCATCCCGTCCACGTCGGTGTAGGAGTGCATGACCGAGCGGGCGCCGCCGTCGCGCAGCGCCATCACGAACGGCTCCAGCACGACGTCGGTGAACTCGCGCGGGCCGATCGGCGTCGGCGCCATGTTCCGGCCGGCGCGGGACGCGGAGTACCCGGCGAAGTGCTTGAGCGTGGTGACGATGCCGGACCGTTCCAGGGCGCTCACGTAGGCCGTGCCGAGGACGCCGACGAGGTACGGGTCCTCGCCGATGCACTCCTCCGTCCGCCCCCAGCGGGCGTCGCGGACGACGTCCAGCACGGGCGCGAGGCCCTGGTGGACGCCGGCCGCCCGCATGCTCGCCCCGATCGCGGCGGCCATCTCGCCGACCAGCTCGGGGTCGAAGGTGGCGCCCCACGCGGGCGGGCTGGGGAACACCGTGGCGCCCCACGTCATGAAGCCGTTGAGGCATTCCTCGTGCGCGATCGCCCGGATGCCGAACCGGTTGCCCGCGGCGACGCGGGCCTGGAGCTCGCGGAGCCGGGCGGCGCCCTCGGCCGCCGCGACCGGCCCGGTGCCGAACACGCGGGTGAGCTGGCCTAGGCCGCGGTCGAGGATCTCCTCCAGGGGCGGGGCGTCCTCGTGGGAGTCGTCCTCCATCGGCGCCACGGGCTCGCCCGGTTCGGCGGGCATCGCCCAGAAGCCGGCGAGCTGGCCCGCCTTCTCCTCGGGAGTCATCCTGGCCAGCAGGTCGGCGACCCGCTCGGCGACCGGCAGGCCGCGGTCCTGCCAGGGGCCGCGGGTCGTGCTCGGGGCGGGGGCGGCTTCGGTCATCGTTCCTCCGGGTGGGACGACCAGGCGGGGAGGCGGGGGTGATGCGGTGGAGGCGCGGACGCGCAGGTCGGTGGCCGGCTTCACGCGGGCGGGCGGCGGCGCGGTGGAGGCGCGGACGCGCAGGTCGGTGGCCAGCTCCACGCGGGGGGCCAGCGGCGGCCGCCCGTCCAGGAGCTGGAGCAGGGTGCGGGCCGCGACGCGGCCCATCTCCTCCAGCGGCTGCCGGACCGTCGTCAGCGGCGGCGACAGCCACTCGCAGGTCGGCAGGTCGTCGAAGCCGACGACGCTGAGGTCCTCGGGGATGGACAGCCCGGCGAGCCGGGCCGCCTGGTAGGCGCCCATGGCCTGCTCGTCGCTGCCCGCGAAGACCGCGGTGGGCCGCCGGGGCAGCGCCAGCAGCTCGCGGGTGCGGGCGTAGCCGCCGCGGTGGTGGAAGTCGCCGTACCGGACGAGGTCCTTGTCGACCTCGATCCCGGCGCGCTCCAGCGCGGTCCGGTAGCCGTCCACGCGGGCCTTCGTGCAGAGGATGCCGGCCGGTCCGCCGATCATCGCGATGCGGCGGTGGCCGAGCCCGATGAGGTGCTCGGTGGCGGCGAGCCCGCCCGCCCAGTTGGTCGCCCCGACGCTGGCGATCCCGGTGTCCGGGATGTTCACCGGGTCCACCAGGACGAGGCCGACTCCGGCCCGCTCCAGCTGCTGGAGCTGGCGCGGGGTCATCCGGGACGTCACCAGGATGACCCCGTCGCTGTGGTGCAGCGCGGGCAGGTTCTGCCAGCTCGGGGGGCGGGCGTCGTCCTCGCGCACCAGCGAGACGACCACGCCGGCGCCGTGCTCGGCGCACTCGGCCTCCACCCCGCGCAGGATCTCCACCGCCCACGGGCTGTCCAGGCCGGCCAGGACCAGGTCGATCAGGCCGGATCTGCGGGCCCGCCGGGTGCCGCCGGGGCCCGGGTAGTTGTGGCGGCGCAGCAGCGCCTCCACGCGCTCGCGGGTGGCGGCGGCGACGTCGGTGCGGCCGTTCAGGACCTTGGAGACCGTGGCGGGGGAGACGCCCGCCTCGGACGCGATCAGTGCCAGCGTCGGCCGGGACGGCCGGTCCGGCATCTCGTCGGTGGTGCGCACGGGCACGCTTCACTCCTCCCCGGGGAAACGATTGCGAACAGTATCGCAATGTTTCGAACTCTCCTAGCCCCCGTACCGAACCTTCCACCGGTTTCATTCCGGTCTTTCGCCGCGGAAGTCTTGACCCTGGAGAGCCGCTTTCTTAGAGTTCCACGGCAACGGCGAGCTTCGAAGCATTTCGAAAAGTTTCGAACGAGCGTCCTCGCCCCACCCGCTCCAGGCCGAGCCCACCCCCGATCCAGGAGGCCACCCATGGGCATTCCACCGCTGTCGCGCCGTTCCTTCCTCACCGCGGTCTCCGCGGGCGCCGTGCTGGCCACGGCCGCGCCCATGCTCGCCGCCTGCGGCGACGGCGACTCCGGGTCGGGAGGCGGCAAGGTGACCGTCGAGTGGATGGACATCGCGACCACCGAGCCGTCCAAGTCGCTCTATCCGCAGATCGCCAAGGCCTACGAGGCCGCGCACCCGAACGTCAAGATCAAGCTCACCAACCTGGAGAACGAGGCGTACAAGTCGAAGATGACGGCGCTCGTCGCCTCCGGGAAGCTGCCGGACGTCTACGTGACCTGGGGCGGCGGCGTGCTCAAGCAGCAGATCGACGCGGGGCTGGTCAAGAGCCTCGACAAGGACGGGGCGAGCCTGCTGGGCACCATCACCCCGGTCTCGCAGAAGCCGTACCAGTTCGACGGCAAGACCTACGCCGTCCCGTACGACATGGGCATGGTGGGCTTCTGGTACAACAAGCGGCACTTCGAGAAGGCCGGGATCAAGGAGCCCCCGAAGACCTGGGCGGAGTTCCTGGACGCCGTCCGCAAGCTCAAGGGCGCCGGGGTCACCCCCATCGCGCTGGCCGGCAAGGACAAGTGGCCCGGCCACTACTACTGGGCCTACCTGGCGATGCGCGTCGGCGGGATGGCCGCCATGGAGCAGGCCGCGAAGGGCAACGACTTCAACGCGCCGGCGTTCGTCCAGGCCGGGCAGCACCTCAAGGAACTGGTCGACCTGCAGCCCTTCCAGAGCGGATTCCAGAACGCCGGCTACGACACGCCAGGAGGCCAGGCCGCCACCATGGGCTCCGGCAAGGCCGGCATGGAGCTGATGGGGCAGTGGGCGCCCGCGGTGCAGAAGGACGCCTCGGGCAAGGGCATCGGCGACGACCTCGGCTGGTTCCCCTTCCCGACCGTCGACGGGGGACAGGGCTCGGTCACCGACGTGTTCGGCGGCGGTAACGGGCACGCGCTCAGCAAGAACGCCCCCAAGGAGGCGCTGGACTTCCTGGCCTTCCTCATGAACAACGAGAACGAGCGCAAGCTCGTCTCCTCCGGCGCCTTCATGCCGGTCGTCAAGGGCGCCGAGAGCGCGCTCGGCGACGAGAACCGCAAGCAGGTCGCCCAGGCGCTGAACGGTTCCAGCGGGTTCCAGCTCTACCTGGACCAGGCCTTCCCGCCCGCCGTCGGGCAGCAGGTCAACGACAGCGTCGCGGCCCTCGTCGGCGGCAAGAAGACGCCCGACGAGGTGGCGCAGCAGGTGACGAAGGCGGCCAAGAGCCAATGACGTTGTCCGCCACGACCGACGACCGGCCGCGGTTCGCCGCGCGGGCCCCGCGCAAGCGGGCCCGCGGGGCGCCGGCCGGGCGGCTGCGCGGCTGGATGTCCGCCACCTGGTTCCTCCTGCCGGCGCTGCTGCTGTTCTTCTTCTTCGTGCTGATCCCGATCTTCGTCGCGTTCTACACGAGCTTCTTCACCTGGGGCGGCTTCGGCCGGCCCGAGGACTTCGCCGGGCTCGGCAACTACCGGAAGCTCGCCGGCGACCCCGTCTTCCGGGGCGACCTGTGGCGCGGCCTGGTCCTGGTCGTCCTGTCGATCGTCATCCAGCTGCCGATCGCGCTCGGCACCGCCGTGCTGCTGAACCAGCGGATGCGCGGCCGCGCGGTCTACCGGGCGGTCTTCTTCGCGCCCTACATCCTCTCCGAGGTGATCGCCGGCGTCCTGTTCGGCATCATCCTCCTCCCGGAGACCGGTCTCGCCGACCGGCTCGTCGGCGGCCTGCCGGTCGTCGGGAACCTCGCCGGGACGTGGTTCTCCGACCCGAGCACCGCGCTGCCCACCCTGTTCGCCGTCCAGACCTGGAAGTACTTCGGCTTCCACATGATGATCTACCTCGCCGGGCTGCAGGGCATCCCCGGCGAGGTGCTGGAGGCCGCCTCGATCGACGGGGCCGGGCCGTGGCGGCGGTTCCGCAGCGTCACGCTGCCGCTCCTCGGGCCGACGCTGCGGATCAGCGTGTTCCTGTCCGTCATCGGCTCGATCCAGCTGTTCGACCTCGTGTGGGTCACCACGACCGGCGGGCCGACGAATTCCACGGAGACGATGGCCGTCACCATGTTCCAGTTCGGTTTCAAGCGGTACCAGATGGGCTACGCGAGCGCGATCAGCGTGGCCATGTTCCTCATCAGCATGGTCTTCTCCCTGCTCTACCAGCGCTACGCGCTGCGCCGCGACCTGCAGGGCGCCGTCACCTCCGCGGGAGGCCGCCGATGAGGGCGGGCATCGCGCGGAGCGCGTCCCGGCACACCCTGGTGTGGGTGCTCGGCTCCTTCATCGTCGTCCCGCTGCTGTACGCGGTCGTCTCCGGCTTCAAGACCACGGGCGACCTCACCACGGACCCGATCGGGCTGCCCTCGCCGTGGCGGGTGTCGAACTACACCGGCATCCTGTCGTCCGGCGACTTCTGGCGGCAGATCGCCAACAGCGTGATGATCGCCGTGGCCACCACGCTGCTCACCGTCGCGGCGGCGGCGCTGGCGGCGTTCGCGTTCGCCCGCTACGCCTTCCGGGGCCGGGAGTTCTTCTTCACGCTGTTCGCGGCAGGGCTGATGTTCCCGCCCGCCGTGGCGGTGCTCCCGCTGTTCGTCCTGCTGCGCTCGTTCGGCCTGCTGGACAACCCGCTCGGCATCATCCTGCCGCAGGCCGCGTTCGCGCTGCCCATCACGATCATCATCCTGCGCTCGTTCTTCCGGACGATCCCGGCCGAGCTGGAGGAGGCCGCCATCATGGACGGCTGCACCCGCTTCGGGTTCTTCTGGCGCATCCTGCTGCCCATGGCGAGGCCCGCCCTCGGCACCGTGTCGGTCCTCGCCATCGTGACGAGCTGGAACAACTTCTTCCTCCCGCTCCTGGTGCTGGCCGATCCGAAGTGGCAGACGATCCCGGTCGGCATCCAGCAGTTCCAGGGCCAGTACTCGACCAACTACGCGCTCGTCATCGCCTACATCGTGCTCGCGATGGTGCCCGCCATCGCCTTCTACGCCGTGGCCGAGCGCCAGCTGATCGGAGGGCTCACCGCGGGCGCGACGAAGGGCTGAACCCCCGCGGGCGCGCCCGCGGCGCACCCGGCCGGGTCCCGTCCCGGCGGCCGATGAAAGCCTGAAAGGCCCGTTCACGGGCCTTGCGGCGCGGAGTTAGCTTCCGCTGGAAAGCACTCTCCTCGGCCCGGTGACGGGAGGAACATGGGCAAGCGACGACGAAGGGCACTGGCCGCGGGGGCGGTGCTCGGCCCCGCGATGATCGCCGGTGCGCTGCTGACGGCCGCGCCGGCGTCCGCGCACGGCGCGATGATGGTGCCCGGCAGCCGCACCTACCTGTGCTGGAAGGACGGCCTGAGCCCGACCGGGCAGATCGTCCCGCACAACCCGGCCTGCGCGGCGGCGGTCGCGCAGAGCGGGCCCAACTCGCTCTACAACTGGTTCGCCGTGCTGCGCTCGGACGGAGCCGGCCGCACCCGCGGCTTCATCCCGGACGGGAAGCTGTGCAGCGGCGGCGCGGTCGTCTACGACTTCAGCGGCTACGACCTCGCCCGCGACGACTGGCCGGTCACGCACCTGACCTCGGGGGGCGAGATCGAGTTCCGGTACAACAAGTGGGCGGCCCATCCGGGAACGTTCCGCACCTACGTCACGAAGGACAGCTGGAGCCCGACCCGGCCCCTCAGCTGGGACGACCTGGAGGACCAGCCGTTCTACAGCGTCACCGACCCGCCGAGCGTCGGCTCGCCCGGCAACGAGGACGCCTACTACCACTGGAACGCCAGGCTGCCGTCCGGCAAGAGCGGGCGCCACATCCTCTACACCGTGTGGCAGCGCTCGGACAGCAACGAGACGTTCTACGGCTGCTCCGACGTGGTCTTCGACGGCGGCAACGGCGAGGTGACCGGCGTCGGCGAGGACGGCGGCGGCCCGACCGACCCGCCCACGGACCCGCCGGGCGACCCCGGCAAGGTCTGCAAGGCCGGCTACCGCTCCACCGGCAGCTGGAACGGCGGCTACCAGGGAGAGATCACGGTCACCAACACCGGCACGCTCCCGCTCGCCGGCTGGATGGCCCACTTCACCTTCGCCAACGGCGAGACGGTCGACAGCCTGTGGAACGGAAGCTTCACGCAGTCCGGCCCCGACGTCACGGTCAAGAACGCGGCCTACAACGGCTCTCTCGCCGTGGGCGCGTCGACCACGTTCGGGTTCACGGTGAAGGCGCCGACCTCGCCTACCGCACTGGAACCGCACTGCATGACCTCCTGAGGCCCGAGCGGAACGTGGCCCGCGGCGCCGGACAGGGGGCGCCGCGGGCCGCTTCCATTCATGGGACGCGCCAAGAGAGGGAACCGCCCTCCGGACAAGGAGAGGCCCCGTGACAGGAGCGTGTCACGGGGCCGTTTCCCTGGTGGCGGTTACTGGACGGGCGGGTTGGCGTTCTTGAGCAGCTCCTGGAACTGGGCGGAGAACCAGTGCCCGGACAGCGGGGCGTCAGGCAGCGCGCCGCTCATGTTGTTGTTGTTGCGCGGGTTGCCGGTGTACGTGGGGTCGCACATCCGGTCGAAGCCCTTGCCCTCGTCGTTCGGGATCTCCTTGCTGGCGCCGTCCGACTCGCCGGGGGGCTTCATCCACACGTAGGCGTCGATGCCGGCGGCCGGGGCCGCCTTGGGACGCTCGCCGAGTCCCGCGCCGGCCTGGTTGCACCAGTTGCCGAGGTGGATGCGCCGGTCGGTCCGGCTGCCGTCCACGTAGGCGTCCACGCTGGTCTTCGGGCCGGGGCCGGTCGGGCGGTTCGCGCCGCCCCAGCCGTTGCGGCTCGTGTCGATCAGCATCCCGATGCCCGAGTCGAAGCCGTCCTTGACGAGCTCCTGCCGGAACGCCTGCGCGTAGGACAGCTCGTCGACGTAGCGGTTCCAGTCGACCCACTTGGACTGCCGGACGGACGTGCCGTTCACGGTGTCGTCGATGGTGAAGTACGGCTCCTGGAGGGCGCCGTAGTTGGCGGTGTTGGTGATGAACCCGGCGACGTTGCTCTTCGAGCCGGACGCCTGCGCGACGGTGGCGAGTAGCTGGGCGGTCGGGCCGAAGTTGTCGTCCCAGCCGATCCAGCCGTGGTGGCCGACGTCGAGGTAGTTGTAGACGTTGGAGATGGCGCCGAGCTTCTGCAGCGCGTAGGCGACGCCCTTCTCGTAGTTGCCGTTGGCCTTCATCACGTTGCATTCCTCGGTGGCGGTCGGCCGGCTGCCCGCGTTGGTGATCAGGTTCGGCAGCGAGTCGATCTCCACGACCGTGACGATCCGCAGGCCGGCGTACTTGGCGTCGCCGAGGATCTGCGCGATCGGGTCGATGAACTGCGACTTGTACTTGTCGAGGTCGTCCGGTCCGAGCTCGCCGTTGGACGCCAGCGCGGAGCAGTCGCGTCCGGGCAGGTCGTAGATGACGAGCTGGATCACCCCGGCGCCCTGGTCGAGGGCCTTGTCGAGGTGGGCGCGCAGGCCCATGGCGCCGCCCGTGCCCTCGATCGCGGCGATCCGGTCCAGCCACACCCCCGTCGGCTGGTTCGCGACCGCGCTGCCGCCGGGCTCGGCCGCGGCCTTGGACGACCAGTCGGGGTTCACGTACGCCTTCACCCCGGCGTAGGGGTTCTCGACGCGGTCGCCCGGCGGCGGGTCGGTGGGCGGGTCGGTGGGCGGGTCCGTCGGGCCCGTCGACCCGTCGCAGACGGTCCCGTTCAGCTTGAACTGCGCGGGTGCCTGGTTGCTGCCGGAGTAGGTGCCCTGGAAGCCGGGGTTGACGGACGCGTTGGTCGCCAGCGTCTGGGCCCAGCTCGGGTTCTTCACGGTGACGTGCTTGCCGGACTGCGTGAACGTCCCGTTCCAGCCCGAGGTCACCTGCTGGTTGCCGGCGAAGTCCCACTCCAGCGTCCAGCCGCTGGTGATCGGGTCGCCGAGGTTGGTGACCGTCACGGAGGCGGTGAACCCGCTGCCCCAGTCGTTGGTGGTGTAGTCGACCTTGCAGCCGGCGGCCGCGCTGGCCTGGGCCTGGGCCAGCGCGACCGTGCCTGAGGCGAGCAGGACGGCCGCCGAGGCGGCCGCCAGGCCGCGCCTGGCGCCGCGGCCGCTGCGCGCGGAGGGGTGTTTCATTCGGATTCCTCCATCTGGTGGGGGTGGGGTTCTGCCAGTGGGGTCAGGGAGCGGACCGCAGGTGGTCGCGCAGTCCGGCGCCGTACGCGGTCGGGGTGCCGTCGTAGGAGCTGATCAGCGAGGGGCCGCTGGAGCAGTCCCAGGTGTTCCACGTCCAGCCGAGGTAGGAGGCTCCGTGCGCGTCCAGCCAGGCCATCAGCGTGTCGACGTAGGAGTGGCCGCAGGTGTTCTCGCCGATCTCGCCCGCGACGAGCGGGACCTGGGCGGCGACGGGGGCGATCTGCTGGTCCCAGCAGGACGCGTCCTTGCAGTAGTTGAAGTTGTAGGAGTGCCAGGCGGCCGCCAGGTTCCCGGTGGGATCGGACGGCTTCTGGGCGAGCCACTGGCCGAGGTCGTTGGAGTAGCTGCTGCCCGCGGCCATGACGACGTTCTGCGCGCCGGTGGAGCGGACGGCGTCGAGGAGGTCCTGCATCCCGGCCGCCTCGTAGGTCAGGCCCGTGCAGGCCGGGCCGCCGTCGCGCCAGCACTTCCACGACTGGGCGTAGTCCATGGTCTGGAGGTTGTTCGGATACGGCTCGTTGAACAGGTCGAACACGACGGCCGTGTCGCCCTTGTACGCGGCCGCCAGCTGCTTCCAGAATTCCGGCGCGTACTGGGCGTCCGGCATGGGCTTCTGGCATTCCGCGGCGGCGGTCTGGCAATGGCTGTCATATCCGGTCCACGACCCGCGGCTCCAGTGCAGTTCGAGGATGGGCGTGATGCCGTTCTCCTCGAGCACCGCGACGTAATTCCCGACGGCGTTCTGGTAGGCGGTGCCGCGGTAGGCGGGATCGACGTTGTCCAGGCCGAGCCAGCAGTCGGAGTTGAGCGGCACCCGGACGCTGTTGACGTTCCAGGTCTTCATCGCGGCGACGGAGGAGGCGTCCATCGGGCCGTCCCAGATCCCGTTGCCCTGGACGCAGGCGAACTCGCCGCCGGACCGGTTCACCCCGCGAAGGCGCACCGTGTTCCCTCCGGCGTCCACGAACCTGTTCCCGGAGACCTTCAGCTTGGGGGCGGGCCCGCCCGGCGGGGGAGTGGTGGGGGGCTCGGTGGTCGGCTCGCCGCCGCCGTTGCAGGCCGTTCCGTTGACCGCGAAGCCGGTGGGCGCCGCGTTCGCGCCGCTGTAGGAGAACTGCGCGCCGGCCTGGACGGACGCGCCCGTCGCGATGGCCGCGTTCCAGCTCTCGTTGGCGACCGTGACGGACCCGCCCGACTGCGTCCACCGGCCGTTCCAGCCGTTCGTGAGGCGCTGGTTCCCGGTGTAGGAGTACGTCAGCGTCCAGCCGTCCACCGCCGGTCCCCGGTTGGTGATCGTGACGGCGGCGGTGAAGCCGGTGCCCCAGTCGTCGACGGTGTAGCCGACCTCGCAGGCGACGGCGGCGCGGGCCGGCGCCGCGCCGAGCGCCGACCCGGCGCCCGCGACGAGCGAGCCCGCCGCGCAGAGCGCGCCGGCCAGCGCGGCCGCCGCGGCGGTGCGGGGGGAAAGCGATCTCATGGGATCTCCGCCTTCACGTCGGACGTCGTACCTTGGGAGCGCTCCCACTCCTTGGACTGCGGTGAACGTAGAACGCCTCGGACGCGGCGGGGAAGCCTTGTTCCATTCCTTTCACGAAGTTTCACGGCGCTTTGCGTGCGCGGTGAAGGGCGGGTGCGGGCGGCCCGTAATCCGTTCTTCACTCGCCTCTTGACACGATCGGCGTCCGATCGGATTCTTGGGAGCGCTCCCACTACTCCCCGACCCGGTCCACCCCCTCGAAAGGCCGGGAACCCCCGAAGGGAGTGCCATCAGCGTGACCGTCATCCACCCCCCGCACGACCCCGCCCTCCCCGACCGCCCGCCAACCCTCGCCCACGTCGCTCAGCTCGCCGGGGTGTCGCCGGCCACGGCGTCCCGCGTGCTGAACGGCTCGGCGCGGGTCAGCAAGGCGGCCCGCCTCCAGGTCGAGGAGGCGGTCGAGCGGCTCGGCTACGTCCGGCGCCGGAGCGGCTCTCCCGACCGGGAGTCCTCCGGCACCATCGCCGCCGTCGTCTGCGAGGACGGCTGCCGCGTCCTCGGCGACCCGTTCTTCGCGCGCCTGCTCTGGGGTGTGCGCCGCGAGCTCGGGGGCCGCGCCCCGCTCGTCGTCCTCATGGCCGGGCGGGCGGAGGAGTGGCGGGCGACCACCGGCTACCTGCGCGGCGGCCGGGCCGAGGGCGTGCTCCTCGTCGGCGCCCGCCGCGACCAGGTCGCCCCGCTCGTGCAGGCCGCCGCCGGCGCTCCCGTGGTGCTCGCCGGCCGCCCCCTCGACGAGGTGGCGCTGCCGTACGTCGACGTGGACAACCGGGGCGGCGCGCACGCCGCCGTCCGGCACCTGCTCGCCTCGGGCCGCCGCCGGATCGGCACCATCGCCGGACCCGCCGACATGGGCGCCGCCGTCGACCGGCTCGCCGGCTACCGCATCGCGGCGCGCGAGGCCGGGATGGGCGTCAACGGGCTGGTCTGCCAGGGCGACTTCGGCCGGCTGTCCGGCGAGCGGGCGATGCGCCGCTTACTGGAACGCCGGCCGGACGTCGACGCGGTGCTCGCCGCGTCCGACCAGATGGCGGTCGGCGCGCTCAGTGCGCTGCGCCGGGCGGGCCGCCGCGTCCCGGACGACGTGGCGCTCGTCGGGTTCGACGACGCTCCGGTCGCCCAGCAGGTCCGGCCCCGGCTGACGACCGTCCGGCAGCCGGCCGAGGACCTCGGCGCCCGCCTGGCGCGCGAGCTGCGCGCCTGCACCGGCGGCAGGCCGAACACCGAGCGCGGCGTCGTGCTGCGCACCAAGTTGATCATCAGGGAGTCCGGCTGACGGCTCCGGGCTGACGCCGCACCGTCCTCCACGCCACCGCCGCCTCCGCGCTCCGCCGGTGGTGCGGCACGCCATGCCCGGGCACCGGGCGCGACAGGAAGGAACACCAGGTGAGAAGACGTCAACGATGGCGCGCGTTCACGGCCGTGGGCGCGACGCTGGCGCTGCTTTGCGGCGGCCTGGGCGTCATGGCCCCGGCGCACGCCGCCGCCGCATCGTGCAAGGTGGTCTACAAGAAGAACGACTGGGGCAACGGGTTCACGGCCAGCATCGACATCACCAACCAGGGCGACGCTATAGACGGCTGGAAGCTGACGTACTCCTACTCGGGGAACCAGAAGCTGTCGAACGGCTGGTCGGCGAAGTGGTCGCAGTCGGGCCAGCAGGTCACCGTCGAGAACGAGAGCTGGAACCGGACGCTCGCGTCCGGCGCCTCGCTGAACGTGGGCGCGCAGTTCACCTACAGCGGGACGAACACCGACCCCACCGCGTTCAGCCTCAACGGCACCCCGTGCAACCAGAGCTCGTCCGCCCCGACGGTGGCGCTGACGAGCCCGTCCGCCGGCGCGACGTACTCGGTGGGCGCCGCGGTGCCGATCGCCGCCACCGCGGCGGCCGGGTCGGGCGCGACCGTCTCCAAGGTCGAGTTCTTCGACCAGGACGGGTCGCTCGGCGCGGCCGACACCACCGCGCCGTACGGCCTGACCTGGACCCCGACCGCGGCCGGCTCCTACTCGATCTACGCCAAGGTGACCGACAGCAACGGCGGGACGGCCGAGTCCGCGCCGGTGGGCGTCACGGTGACCGCCGCGGCGAGCGTCGTGGCGAGCCCCACCGCGCTGACCGTCGCGCAGGGCGCGAAGGCCACCTACGCGGTGAAGCTGTCCGAAGCCCCCTCCGGCACGGTCACCGTGACGACGACCCGGACGGCGGGCAACTCCGGCCTGTCGGTGACCGGCGGCGGGACGCTGACCTTCACGCCGCAGAACTGGTCCACCGCCCAGAACGTGACGATCAGCGCCGACGCCTCCGGGACGGGCCAGGCGACGTTCACCTCCGCCGCCTCCGGCTACACGGCGGCCAAGGTCACCGCGACCGAGGTGGCGACCTCCGGCGACGTCTACACCCAGCGGTTCCTCGACCAGTACAACAAGATCAAGGACCCGGCGAACGGCTACTTCAGCCCCGAGGGCATCCCGTACCACTCGGTCGAGACGTTCATGGTCGAGGCCCCCGACCACGGGCACGAGACGACGTCCGAGGCCTACAGCTACCTCATCTGGCTGGAGGCCATGTACGGCAAGGTCACGCAGAACTGGGCCCCCTTCAACGCCTCCTGGGCGCTGATGGAGAAGTACATGATCCCGACGCACGCGGACCAGCCGACGAACTCCTTCTACAACGCCTCCAAGCCCGCCACCTACGCCTCCGAGCACCCCGAGGTGAGCGACTACCCGTCGCAGATCGACGGGAGCGTCCCGGTCGGGCAGGACCCGATCGCGAGCGAGCTGAAGTCCGCCTACGGCACCGACGACATCTACGGGATGCACTGGCTGCAGGACGTGGACAACGTCTACGGGTACGGCAACACGCCCGGCGGCGGCTGCGAGAACGGCCCGAGCGCGGACGGCCCCTCCTACATCAACACCTACCAGCGCGGAGCGCAGGAGTCGGTGTTCGAGACCGTCCCGCAGCCGACGTGCGACAAGTTCGCGTTCGGCGGCACCAACGGCTACCTCGACCTGTTCATCAAGGACTCCTCCTACGCCAAGCAGTGGAAGTTCACCGACGCGCCGGACGCCGACGCGCGCGCCATCCAGGCCGCGTACTGGGCGAACGCCTGGGCCAAGGAGCAAGGCAACTCCGGTGACGTCTCGGCCACCGTGGCCAAGGCCGGAAAGATGGGCGACTACCTGCGCTACTCGTTCTTCGACAAGTACTTCAAGAAGATCGGCGACTGCCATTCGCCCACGTCCTGCCCCGCCGGGTCGGGCAAGGACAGCGAGCACTACCTGCTGTCCTGGTACTACGCCTGGGGCGGCGCCACGGACACGAACGCCGGATGGTCGTGGCGCATCGGCGACGGCGCCTCGCACTTCGGCTACCAGAACCCCCTGGCCGCCTACGCCCTGGTGAACGACGCAGCGCTCGCGCCGAAGGGCGCGACGGCCAAGGCCGACTGGGACAAGAGCCTCACCCGGCAGCTCCAGCTCTACAAGTGGCTGCAGTCCGCCGAGGGCGCGATCGCCGGCGGCGTCACCAACAGCTGGGAGGGCAGCTACAGCACGCCCCCGACCGGCCTGACCGAGTTCTTCGGCATGGCCTACGACTGGCAGCCCGTCTACCACGACCCGCCGAGCAACCAGTGGTTCGGCTTCCAGGCGTGGTCGATGGAGCGCGTGGCCGAGTACTACCAGGTCACCGGCGACGCGTCCGCCAAGGCGATCCTCGACAAGTGGGTCTCCTGGGCGCTGTCGCAGACGACGGTCGACCCGTCCACGGGCGGCATCAAGATCCCGTCCACCCTCAAGTGGACGGGGCAGCCCGACGCGAACTGGTCGTCGGCCACCGGGATGCCGGCCGCGAACACCGGCCTGCACGTCTCGGTGCAGGACTACACCGACGACGTCGGCGTGGCCGCCGCGTACGCCAAGACCCTGGCGTACTACGCCGCAAAGTCCGGTGACGCCGACGCCAAGCAGACCGCCAAGGACCTGCTCGACGCCATCTGGAAGCACACCGACGCGAAGGGCGTCTCCGTCCAGGAGAGCAAGTCCGACTACAAGCGCATCGCGGACCCGGTCTACATCCCCTCCGGCTGGAGCGGCAAGATGCCGAACGGCGACCCGATCAACTCCAGTTCGACGTTCATGTCCATCCGCTCCTTCTACAAGAGCGACCCCGACTACGCGCGCGTGTGGGCGTACGCCAGCGGCCAGAGTTCCACGGTGCCGGTGTTCACCTACCACCGCTTCTGGGCCCAGGCGGACATAGCCCTGGCCATGGCCGACTACGGCCGCCTCTTCAACGAGTGACACCCATCGCACGAGGGCCCGTCGCGACGCTTGCCGCGACGGGCCCTCTGCCCGTCCAAAGGGCCCGCCACCAGGAGCGACGGCCGGATCTCCCGCCCACCCCGTATCGCGTGCCGGCGGGCGGGCATGCGAACATATGTTCGTGTCCGGTGGCGCGACGATCCTGCATGCCGACCTGGACGCGTTCTACGCGTCGGTCGAGCAGCGCGACGACCCCGCGCTGCGGGGGCGGCCGGTGATCGTCGGAACGGGCGTGGTGCTGGCGGCGAGCTACGAGGCCAAGGCCTGCGGCGTGCGGACGGCGATGAGCGGCGGCCAGGCGCGCCGGCTGTGCCCGCGGGCCGTCGTCGTCCCGCCGCGCATGAGCGCCTACACCGCGGCGAGCAAGGCGGTCTTCGCGGTGTTCCGGGCCACGACGCCGCTGGTGGAGGGCCTGTCGATCGACGAGGCGTTCCTCGATGCCGACGGGCTGCGCCGCCCGGCGGTGGACGTCGCGGTCCGGCTCCGCCGCGAGATCGCCGAGGAGGTCGGCCTGCCGATCACGGTGGGGGTCGCGCGCACCAAGTTCCTCGCCAAGGTCGCCAGCGGCGTCGCCAAGCCCGACGGGCTGCTGGTGGTGCCGCCGGACGGCGAGCTGGAGTTCCTGCGCCCGCTGCCGGTGCGGCGGCTGTGGGGCGTCGGGCCCGCGACCGCCGCCAAGCTCGCCGGGTTCGGCGTGCGGACGGTCGGGGACGTGGCCGACATGCCGGAGTCCACGCTGGCCTCGATGCTCGGCCCGGGAGCGGGCCGCCACCTGTACGCGCTGGCGCACAACCGCGACCCCCGCCCGGTGCGGACGGGCGTGCGGCGCCGGTCGATCGGGGCGCAGCGGGCGCTCGGGCGGCGCCGGCGCACGGCGGCTGAGCTGGACGTGCTGCTCGTCGGGCTCGTCGACCGGCTCGGCGGACGGCTGCGCAAGGCCCGCCGCGTCTGCCGGACGGTCACCCTCCGGCTGCGGTTCGGCGACTTCGCCCGGGTCACGCGCTCGCACACGCTGGCCCAGGCGACCGCCGAGACGCCCATGGTCCTGGCGGCGGCGCGGGGCCTGCTCGCCGCCGCCACGCCGATGATCGAGGACCGCGGCCTGACGCTGATCGGCCTCTCGCTCGGCAACCTGCACGACGACCGCGCCGTCCAGCTCGTGCTGCCGTTCGACCAGGCGAGGGCGGTGGACGAGGCGGTCGACGGCGTCCGGGACCGGTTCGGCTCGTCCGCCATCACCCGCGGCGTGCTGCTCGGCCGCGACCAGGGCATCGCGGCGCCGCTGCCGCCCGACTGAACGAACGTGAAGGTCTTTCCGGTCTTGGCCGTCGGGGACAATGATGAGCCGACACGAGGAACCCGGACGGCCCGCGCGCCTGCGGCGGGGCGGACGGGCGGGTCGCGGCGACCGGGCCGGCGGGCGCGTCCGGGAGCGCGGCCCGAGGACGAGGAGGACCGGGTTGGCTGCCGCGAAGAAGCAGGACCGGACCAGGGAGAGCAAGGTCGAGTTCTGCTACGGGCTGCTGCGGTCGCGCATCCTCGAAGGCATCTACGTTCCCGGATACCGGCTGGTCATCAACCAGCTCGCCCAGGAGGCCGGGGTCAGCACGATCCCGCTGCGCGAGGCGCTCCGCCGGCTCCAGTCCGACGGGCTGGTGGAGGTGGTGCGCAACGTCGGCGCCCGCGTCGCGGTCTTCGACGCCGAGCAGGTCGAGCACACGCTGCAGGTCCTCGCCCGGCTGGAGGGCTACGCCACCGCGATCTCCGCGCCGCGCATGACGGCCGGGCACGTCGCCGCCTCCCGCGAGATCAACGACAGGATGGCCGAGGCGCTGGAGCAGTTCGACCCGGCGGCGTTCACCGCGCTCAACCGCGAGTTCCACTTCTCGATCTACGAGCACTGCCCGGACCCGCACCTGCGCTCCCTGCTGGAGGCCGAGTGGACGCGGCTGGACCACATGCGCCGCTCGTCCTTCGGTTGCCTCCCCGGCCGCGCCCGCCGCTCCGTCGTCGAGCACGGCCACATCCTGGACCTCATCGTCGAAGGCGGCGACCCGGCCGAGACCGAGCGCGTCGCCCGCGCCCACAGGAACGCCGCCGTCACCCTCCAAGGCGCGCACGCCGCGCCGCACGAGTGACCGGGGGCCGGCGCGCGGCGCGCGGCCGTGCCGGGTCCGGGAAAGCACGGACCGGCGCCCCGTGGGTTCGCGGTGGCAGGATGCGGACCGAGGCACCAGCATGGAAAGGATGGTCGTGGTGATTTCCGCGCCACGCAGGCGCAGGTCGCCGCCGTGGTTCGGGACGGAGACGAGGCGCGCGCTCGTCGCCGGGGCGGCGGTCGCGGGGCTGGCGCTCCTCGCGGGCTGGCCCTACTGGCGGGACCATCCGGCGGCCGCCGCGATCACGCTGGTGAGCTGCGCCGCCATCGCCGTGGTGGGCGTGCTGCTCGCGACCGGGCCGCGCACCCGCCGCACCGGGCTGCTGTTCGCGGCCGCGTCGGTGTTCTGGGCGGTCAACTGGGCCGCGAGCTGGGACGCGACCTTCGGGCCCATCATGTCGCCCTACGCGCAGGCCGACTTCTACCTCGCGCTCGCCGTCGGCGTCCTGCTCTACCCGGGCGGGCGGCTGGAGTACCTGGCCGACCGGATCTGGACCGCCATGGCGTGCGTGATCCTGTGGGGCTGCCCCACGGCGATGTGGGTCACGTCCGAGCCGGAATGGGCCGCGTTCCGGGGCGAGTCGGTCTGGTGGCCCGCCCTCTACCCCGACCTGGAGACCTTCGAGACCGTGCTGCGGGTCTCCGCCGGGCTGTACCTCTTCCTCGCCCTCGCGTTCCTCGTCGTCCTCGCGCTGCGGCTGCCGCGGATGGGGCGGATGCGGCGCCTGCTCGCGCTGCCCGTCACCGTCGCGATCGGGTTCGTCGGCGTCTCGGCGGCGCTCACCCAGAAGCCCACCATGGAGCCGTCGATCCCGCTGGACGACCTGCTGCACGTCTACGTGGTCCAGGGCGCGATCGTCGTCCTGGTCCCGCTGACCCTGCTGGCCTCGGGGCTGCGGCTGCGCATCGCCGAGCTGGCCGTCGCGGGGCGGATGCTCCGGCTGACCGCCCCGGTGTCGGTCGAACGGGTCCGCGACGCGCTGCGCGACGTCCTGCACGACCCGACGCTGGAGCTGTGGTTCTGGGCGCCGACGGAGCAGACCTACGTCGACACCGCGGGGCGTCCCGTCGACCTGGACCCGGAGGCCGACGGCGCGGAGCGCTTGGAGGACGGCGGTCCGGCGGGCGACGGAGGGCGCTGGCGGCACCGGGTGCGGGGCGCCGCCGGGGAGCCGCTCGCGGTCGTCGAGCTCGGCGGCGCGCTCCGCGACCACGGCTCCCTCGTGGAGGCCGCGCTCGTCGCGGGCGGCCGGGCACTGGAGACCGCGCGGCTGCAGGCCGGCGTGCAGGCGGGCCTGGAGCAGGTCAGGGCCGCCTACCGGCGCCTCGTCCGGGCCGAGGCCGCCGAGCGCGAACGCCTCGCCCGCGACCTGCACGACGGCGCGCAGCAGCGGCTGCTGGCGCTCGGCGCGATGCTCGGCACGCTGGAGGCCGTCACCGGCGACCCGGCGGTGAAGGAGCACGCCCGCACGTGCCGCGCCGAGCTGAAGCAGGCCCTCGCCGAGTTGCGCACGCTCGCGCGCGAGGTGCAGCCGGCGCTGCTCGTCCAGGACGGCCTCGGCCCGGCGCTGGAGGTCGTCGCCGAGCGGCTCGGCACCCGGGTGGCGCTCGACGTCACGCCGCGGCGGTTCTCCCGAGAGGTCGAGTCCACGCTTTACACCGCGCTTTGCGAGACGCTGTCGTACGCTGTCGACCTCGCCCGTGCGACCCGGATCCTCGTGCGGGTCGGCGAGGAGGACGGACGCGTCGTCGCCGAGGTCGGACTCGACGGCGCCGGCTCCGCCGATCCCGCCGCCGCACTGGCCGGTACGTCCGGCCGGATCAGGGCCCTGCGCGGTGAGGTGGAAGTCGGCGGCGGCCCCCGCGCGGGCATGACGGTAAGGATGGACCTCCCATGCGAGTAGCCGTGGCGGAGGACAGCGGGATCTTCCGGCAGGCCCTGGTCACCCTGCTCACCACGGTCGGGATCGAGGTCGTGGCGTCCGCCGGGTCCGGCGAGGAGCTGCTGGCCCGCGTCGCCGACGACCCGCCCGACGCCGCGATCCTCGACCTGCACATGCCGCCGACCTTCACCAACGAGGGCGTCGTCGCGGCGCGCCGGCTGCTGGAGCGCCACCCCGGCCTCGGCGTCCTCGTCCTGTCCGCCTTCAACGAGACCCCGCAGGCGATGGAGCTGTTCCGCGGCAGGCCGCGCGGCGTCGGGTACCTGCTGAAGGACCACGTCACGGACGTGGAGAACCTGCGTTCGGCGCTGGAGCGCGTCGTCGGCGGCGAGGTCGTCATCGACCCCGACGTGGTGACCAGGCTGGTCGAGGCGCGGCACCGCGAGCAGGAGCTGGCCCGGCTGTCGGGGCGCGAGCGGGAGGTCCTGGCGCTGATGGCGGAGGGGCACTCCAACGCCGGCATCGGGAGGCGGCTGCACCTGTCCGCCCGCACCGTCGAGGACCACGTGCGGGCCATCTTCGGCAAGCTCAAGATCACCTCGCCCGGCGGGCCGCCCGGCCCCCAGGACAGCAACAAGCGGGTGCTCGCCGTCCTGACCTGGCTGCGCGCCGCCGAGACCCGCTGACCGGTACCGGACACACCCGGCCCGCGTCACTCGCGTGCGCCCGCGTCCCGCGCATCGATCGAATAACGGACCCTCGCGTTTACGCGGCGGCGGTGGGGATACTGTCCGTGCGAGTCCGGTCGCGTCAGGTGACCCCGGTGGTGGCCCCCGCACGCCACCGCGAGACGCCGCGGGCCCGTGCACGGGTCCTCGACGCGGCCGTCCCGCCACGTGCCCATGCTCCCGGTGCCGCCCCGCGCGCACATCCGGGAAAACCCCCGTCCGGGACGGTGGTTTCCCGGGACGACACGGAAGGATCGCGGTGAGGCCCGTCCCCCGGTGGCCGCCGTGGCTCGGCGCGCGGGTCCGCCGCGCCCTCGCCGCGGGCGGGGCGGTCGCGGTCGCGGCGCTGGCCTGCGGCTGGCCGCACTGGCGCGCCCAGCCCGCCGCCGCCGCGGTCACCCTCCTGTGCTGCGGCGGGTTCGCCGTCGCGGGCGGGCTGTTCGCGGCGGGGCGGACGGCCGACCGCACCGGCGCGGCGTTCGTCGCCGCCGCCGCGGCGTGGGCCGTCACCTGGGCGGCGGCCTGGAACACCGGCGCGGCCCCGCTGGTGTCGGTGTTCGCCCAGTCGGCGTTCTTCGTCGCGATCGGCGTCGGCGTCCTGCTGTACCCGGCCGGGCGGCTGGACGGCGCCGCCGCGCGGCTGTGGACCGGCGCCGCCGCCCTGATCATGTTCGGCGGCCAGGCGCTGCTGTGCGCCGTCTCCCGGCCGGCGTGGAACGGGTTCGCGGCGTCGGCGGCGTGGCCGGCGCTGCGTCCCGAGCACGCGGTGTTCCACGACGTCCAGCGCGGGATGACCGCCGCGATGACGGTGCTGGCGGGCGCCCTGGTGTTGATCCTGACGGCCCGCCTGCCGCGCGCGGGGCGGCTGGACCGCGCGCTCGCCGTCCCCGTCGCGGTCGCCGTGACGTTCGGAGTCACCGGCGCTCTCGCGGTCCAGCACAGTCTCGTCGGCAGGGACGTGGACCTGGCGGAGGTACTGGAGGTCTACCTCTTCCAGGGCGTCTTCGCCACGGTGCTGCCGCTCGCGTTCCTCGGTACCGCGCTGCGCGCCCGGCTGGCCGAGCTGACCGTCGCCGAGCGGATGCAGCGGCTGCTCGTCGCCCCCCTCTCGGTGCCGCGCGTCCGCGACGCGCTCCGCACCGTCCTGGGCGACGACGCCCTCGACCTGTGGATGTGGGCCGACGGCGGCTACGTCGACGTGGACGGCCGCCGCATGCGCGACGCGCCCGGAGGCGCGGAGGGCCGCTGGCGGCACGAGGTCCGCACGTCCGGCGGCGAGCCACTCGCCACCGTCGACCTCGCCGCCGCGCTCCGCGACCACGGGGCGCTCGTCGACGCGGCGCTGGTCGCGGGCGGCCGCGCGCTGGAGACCGTCCGGTTGCAGGCCGCCGCGCAGGCCAACCTGGAACGGGCGCGCGAGGCGCGCGAGCGCCTGGTGCGCGTCCAGGCGGCCGAGCGCGAGCGGCTCGCCGCCGACCTGAAGCACAGCGCCCAGCAGCGGCTGCACGCGCTGGAGGAGATGCTCGCCCGGCTGGAGGACGCGGCGGCCGACCCGCGGGCCCGGGAGCAGGCCCGCACCTGCCGCCGGGAGCTGGCCGAGGCGGTCGCCGAACTGGAGGCCTTGGCCCGCGGCATGCACCCGGCCATCCTCGCCGACGCCGGGCTGGGGCCGGCGATGGAGCTGGTCGCGGCCCGCACGCCCCTGCCCGTCCGCCTCGACCTGCCCGCCGGCCGGTTCCCCCCGGAGGTCGAGTCGACCCTCTACTTCGCGCTCTGCGAGGCCCTCGCCAACGCCGTCAAGCACGCCCGCGCCGACGCGATCCACCTGACCGTCCGCCCGGGACCGGACGGGATCGCCGCCGAGGTCCGCGACGACGGCGTCGGCGGTGCCGCCCCGCGCCCGCGCGGAGGCCTGGCGGGCCTCACCGACCGCGTCGGCGCCCTGCGCGGCCGGGTCACCGTCCAGAGCCCGCCCGGCGAGGGCACCACCGTCCGCATCGTCCTCCCGTCCACCGAGACCCCGTGAGCCCTGCCGGCGCCCGCGGGTCTCGCGGCGCGGTCAGGAGGGGGTGTTGCGGACGATCGGGAGGAGGTAGCGGCGGGCGAAGGCGCGGGCGCCGGTGTCGTCGAGGGGGATGTGGCCGTCCGGGGTGAGGACGAGCGAGTGCGTGAGGCGGACCAGGATCTCCGCGACGACCTCGGGGTCGACGTCCGCCGGTGCGTCGCCGAGGCGCTGCGCGGTGCGCAGCCGGCCGGCCAGGTAGCCGCGGGCCGCGGCGAGCAGCGGGCCCGCCTTGACCGTGGCGTGCGGGAGGAACAGCTCGGGCTCGACGACCATGAGGCGGGTCATGAGCCGCTGCTCGCGGCTGATCCGCAGGGTCACCGCGAACCCTTCTACTATGCGCTCCTCCAGGGTGGGAAGCGCCGCGACGGCCTCGTCCAGCTCGGCGAAGAAGCGCCGCGCCTCCCGCAGCAGGACGCCGGTGACGAGGTCGCCCTTGGTGGGGAAGCGGCGGTAGATCGTGGCGCGGCCGAGGCCGGACTCGCGCGCGACGTCGTCCATGGTGGTGCGGCGCGGACCGTAGGTCTCGAAGGACCGCAGTGCGGCGTCCAGGATGCGGTCGGTCTGCGGCTCGCTCTCCGGGCCGCCGGTGAGCAGGCTCCGCAGGAGTTCGTCGTCGCTCGTCATCGTGCGGCCGACTCTAGCCGCCGCGCGCCCGCCGGGCCGCGCGTATGGCGCGGGCGGCGGCGGGGGAACCGTGCGGCGGGGCCGGCGTGGCGGCGTGGGCCAGGCGGACGCCCCGCGCGAAGAGGTCGAAACGGCGCTGGTCGAACGCCGTCCAGCGCAGGCCGAAGCGTTCGCGCAGGAGGGGCGGGAGCGCCGCGATGCCCGTCGCGCGCAGCAGCCGCGTCGGGGGGAGCGCGAGCCCCGTCCACGCGGCCCTCGGGAGCGGCCAGGACGCGGGCGGGGGCAGGGGCACGCGGTCGAGCCGCTTGAGCAGCTCGACGGTCGCGTTGCGCTCGAGCCGGTCCCGGACCATGCCGTCGAAGTAGGCGCGGAAGGCGGCGGGGCCGTCCGGTTCATATCACCGTATGGATCCTGCGGCAAGGGCCCGGCCCGGGGAGGGGACGGGCGGGCTCAGCGGGCGGACAGGGCGGCGAGGGCCTCTTCGGGGGTCCGGTGGGCGATGAGGTGCCGGTCCAGGCCGCTGCGCTCGATGATCGTGCGGAACCGGCGCTCCGGGCGGGCCAGGACGAGTTCGCCCCCGGACCCGTGCGCGGCCTTCCACAGCGTGATCATCGCGTTCAGTCCCGAGGAGTCGCAGAAGCTCACCCGCCCGACGTCCAGCACCACCAGCGGCGGGCCGCCCATGGCCCGCATGTCGGCGAGGACGTGCTCGCGCAGCGTGTCGGACGTCAGGAGGGTGAGCTCCCCCTCCGCCTCGACCAGCAGGCAGGGGCCGCGGATGTCGCTGTGGATCCGCAACGGGTCGATGGGGGTTCCCTCCGGCGTGTCGCCGGGGCCAAGGGGCATAGTGATCACCTTCCGTAGTCGCAAGACTGCGGAGTACCCATGAAAGGGGAGGTCATGCGGGGTTACCGGGCGGGCCTGCCGGGGCCCGCCCGGGAACCGCCGACCGCCGGGATCAGGTGACGTCGCGGCGGCGGAAGGCGGCCAGTCCGGCCGCCGCCAGGGCGGCCGACACCGCGGTGAGCCCGGCGAGGGGGAGCGGGTCGGGGTCGCCGCCGGGCAGCTTCGGGGTGTGGGTGAACGGGGACAGGTCCATGACCGCCTGCGGGAGGCCCAGCAGCGGCCCCACCTGCCCGAGGAGCAGGAAGACGGTGAGGACGCCCCAGGCGGCGGACGTCGCGCGGGGAAGCGCCCCGAACAGCAGCACCGCCGCGGCGGCGACGACCCAGACCGCGGGGAGCTGGGCGAGCGCCGCGCCGATCTGGCGCGGGAGCTGGCCCGCCAGGTCGCCCGACCGGACTCCGTGGACCAGGCCCACGGCCAGGCCGGTGGCGGCGAGCATGACCACCGTCCCCGCGACGGTGCCGGCCAGCCCGGCGAGGGCCCAGCGGGTGCGGCCGACGGCGGTGGCGAGGACGGGCTCCAGGCGCCCGGCGCTCTCCTCCGCGCGCAGCCGCAGGACGCTCTGCACCGCGAAGGCGGCGGTGAACAGCGCCATGAGGCCCATCGCCGTGGCGAGGAACGCGTCCGCGATGTCCTGCTGCCCGCCCATCTTGCGGATGTCGTCCAGCACGGCGTCGCTGCCGTTGACCAGGTCGCCGACGCCGTCCGCGACGCCGCCGATGGCCAGCCCGTACACGAGGACTCCGGCGGACCAGCCGAGCACCGACCCGCGCTGCAGCCGCCACCACAGGGCGAGCGGGCCGCGCAGGGACGGCGGGGCGTGCGCGGGGCCGAGGGAGGGGGCGAGGATCCCGGCGCCGAGGTCGCGCCGCTCGGTCAGCAGGTAGGCGGCGGCGACCAGCACCGCGAACGCCAGGAGGGGCAGCAGGAGCACGGCCCACTGCTCTCCCGCGCACGGGCGCAGGCGCTGCGCCCAGCCGATCGGCGACAGCCACGACAGCCAGTGCGCCGAGCCCGCGTCGGCTGCGCCGCGCAGCAGGTAGGCCGCGCCGAGGACGGCGAACGCCAGGCCGTTCGCCAGCCGGGACGTCTCGGCGAGCTGGGCGGTGAGCGCCGCGACCCCGGAGAACACCAGCCCGGCGCCGAACCAGGACAGGCCGAACGCGACCGCACCGGCCGCCGGCAGTCCGAACAGGACCATGACGAGCGCGACCGCGGCCGCCAGGGTGCCGGCGGCGGTCACGGCGGTCAGGAGCGCCGCCGTGAGCGGCGCGCGGCGTCCGACGGCGGCGGCGCCGACGAGCTCCAGCCGGCCGGCCTCCTCCTCCGCGCGCGTGTGCCGGATGACCAGCAGGACGCACATGACCGCGGTGACCGCGGCGCCGGTCGCGCCGACCCGCCATGCGCTGAGCCCCGCGACGCTGCCGTCGTTCAGGACCGGCCCGTAGAGGATCCGCGTGGAGGGGTTGTCGCCGATGCCGCGCGCGAAGGTCTCGCGTGCGGCCGCCGTGCCGTACTCGTGCTTGAAGCTGTAGACGGTGCTCGCGACGAGCGCGGTCAGCGCGTAGATCCAGGCCGGCATCATGACGCGGTCGCGGCGCAGCCAGATCTTCAGCAGCATGCCGGCGCCGGTGAGCCCGCCGCCGCGGCCGGCGGCGCGCGCGGGGGCGCGCAGGGTCGTGGCGGTCATGACGCGGCCCCCCGGGCGAGGTCGTCCTCGTAGTGGCGCAGGAACAGCTCCTCGAGCGTGGGCGGCCGGCTCGTGAGGGTCCGGACGCCGATCCGGGTGAGCTCCTTGAGCGCGGCGTCCAGCTCGGAGGCGTCGACCTGGAACTCGATGGTGGTGCCGTCGATGCGGACGTCGTGCGCCCCCGGCAGCGGGACGCCGTCCGGCGCGCCGGCGAGCTCGGCGCGGATGGACGTTCGGGTCAGGTGCCGCAGCTCGTCGAGCGTCCCGGTCTCGGCCGTCCTGCCCTTGCGGATGATGGTGACGCGGTCGCAGAGCGCCTCCACCTCGCTGAGGATGTGGCTCGACAGCAGGACGGTGCGCCCGGCGCGCTTCTCGTCCCGCACGCACTCCTGGAAGACCTCCTCCATGAGCGGGTCGAGACCGGAGGTCGGCTCGTCAAGGATGAGGAGTTCCGCGTCGGACGCGAACGCCGCGACGAGGGCGACCTTCTGCCGGTTGCCCTTGGAGTAGGCGCGGCCCTTCTTCTTCGGGTCGAGCTCGAAGCGGTCGAGCAGCTCGTCGCGCCGGCCCCCGTCGAGCCCGCCGCGCAGCCGCCCGAGCAGGTCGATGACCTCGCCGCCGGACAGGTTCGGCCACAGCGTGACGTCGCCCGGGACGTAGGCGATGCGGCGGTGCAGGGCGGTGGCGTCGCGCCAGGGGTCGCCGCCGAGCAGGCTCGCGGCGCCGGAGTCGGCGCGCATCAGGCCGAGCAGGACGCGGATGGTCGTGGACTTCCCGGCGCCGTTCGGGCCGAGGAACCCGTGCACCTCTCCGGGCGCCACGCGCAGGTCGAGGCCGTCGAGCGCGCGCGTCCGGCCGAACGTCTTGACCAGGCCGTCGGCCCGGACCACGTCATTCATCGTCGTCTCCCTTGAGGCCGGCCTCGTACCGGTCCATCGCCGCGTGGGCGCGCGCGGCGAACTCCGGGTCGAGCAGCCGGTCGTCGAAGATCTCCAGGACCGCGCGGCGCAGCCGCACCGATCCCTCGGGGGTGAAGGTGTCGGCGCCGAGGACCCGGGTGAGGTGCTGGTGCAGCACCTCCATCCCGGTCGTCATCGCGACGACGGCGGCGGAGTAGGCGCGCACGTCGCGGGTGGTGGGCGTTGCGACGCCCGGCGGCGGGTCCGCGAAGTACCGCTCGGTCGTGGCGACCAGGTCGTCGAACATCCGGCTCGCCGCCTCCGAGCCGTCGACGAGCGCGCGGGCCAGGTAGCGCCGCACGGGCAGGTCCGCCTGGACGGTCGCGGCCACGAACGCGGGGTCCGCCATCGCCTCGCCGCCGGACGTCGAGCTGAGCTCGCGGACCATGTCGAGCGCGTAGGCGTCGCATGCCTCGCGCAACTCCTCCTTCGATCCGAAGTGGTGCTGGACGAGCCCCACCGAGACGCCCGCGGTCTCGGCGATCCCGCGGAACGTCGCGCCCTTCATGCCGTGCTCGGCGAACTGCAGCAGCGCCGCGTCCCGGATCCGGGCCCGCGCCGTCAGGTCCTCCGGCGCCGGGCCGCCGTCCCGGCCGGTCCTCGCCATCCGCACACCTCCAATACAAGTGTTCAAGTTCCAATATTCATGTATACCATACACGCATATTGTGATTGGCGTCGAGGGAGGCGGAGGGGGCATTGAGAGGCGAGTTAGCTTAGGCTAGCCTTACCTCGTGCCGCCCTCCGTGCTGCGACGCCCGCCGAGAAGTCCGCAACGGCGGGGCCGGGCGCGCGGCGTGCGCCTGTGGTGGACGGTCCTGCTCGCGGCGGCGCTGCCGGTGACGGTCGGGGCGAGCCTCGCGATCGGCGCCGGGCACGTCCCGCTCGCCGACGTGCTCCCCGGCGTGTTCTCCCCGGACGGCGGCTCCCGGGCGCAACTGATCGTCCATGAGCTGCGGCTGCCCCGCACCCTGCTCGGCGTCGCCGTCGGCATGGCGCTCGGGCTGGCGGGCGCGGTGATGCAGGCGCTCACCCGCAACCCGCTCGCCGAGCCGGGCCTGCTCGGCGTGAACGGCGGCGCGGCCCTCGCGGTCGTCCTCGTCATCGGCGCGTTCCGCGCGGACGACGTGCTCGTCTACGTGTGGGCGGCGTTCGCGGGCGCGGCGGGCGCGGCGGGCCTCGTCTACGTGATCGGCGCCCGGGGGCGCGGCGGCGCGTCGCCCGCGCGGCTCGTGCTCGCCGGGGCCGCCGTCAACGCCGTCTTCGGCGCGATGACGGCCGGGGTCATGCTGTTCACCCCGCACACCTTCGGCGGCTTCCGGTTCTGGCAGGTCGGCACCCTCGGCGGCCGCGACGTGCAGGTCCTCCTGCGCGTCCTGCCGTTCGTCCTGGCGGGGACGGTGCTCGCGCTGGCGCTCGCCCGCCCGCTGAACGCCCTCGGCCTGGGCGACGACGCGGGCCGCGCCCTCGGCTCCCGTCCCGGCAGGACCCGGGCGCTCGCGGCGCTCGCGGTGGTGCTGCTGTGCGGCGCCGCGACGGCGGCGGCCGGGCCGATCGCGTTCCTCGGGCTGGCCGTCCCGTTCGCCGTCCGGACGGCGGTCGGCCCGGACCAGCGGCTCGTCCTGCCCTGCTCGCTGCTGCTCGCGCCCGTCCTACTGCTCGGCGCGGACATCATCGGCCGCGTCGTCGCGCCGGGAGAGCTGGAGACCGGCATCGTCACCGCGTTCCTCGGAGCGCCGCTGTTCGCGGTGATGGTACGGAGGGGAAGGACGCGCGAGCTGTGAGGGTCGTGCGTGCGGGCGGGATGTCGCTGCGCTGGGAGCCGCGGACGGCGGCGGTATGCGGGGTCGTCGCGGCGGTCGCGGTCTGCGCCGCCGTTCTCGTCGTCGGCTCGGGGGAGTTCCCCATCGCGCCGCCGGACGTGGTGCGCGTCCTCCTCGGCGAGGGCGACCGGGCCACCGCGTTCATCGTGACGACCCTGCGCCTGCCGCGCGCCGTCACCGGCCTGCTCGCCGGCCTCGCGCTGGGCCTCGCCGGAGCGGTCTTCCAGAGCATCTCCCGCAACCCGCTCGGCAGCCCCGACCTCATCGGCTTCACCACCGGCTCGGCCACTGGCGCGCTGCTGCAGATCCTGGTGTTCGGCGGCGGCGCCTTCGCGATCGCCGCCAGCTCGGTCGCGGGCGCGGTGCTGACCGCGCTGGCGGTGTACCTGGCCGCCTACCGCCGGGGGACCGGCGTGCACGGCATGCGGCTGGTGCTGATCGGCGTCGCGGCGGCGGCGATGCTGGAGGCGCTCAACTCCTACCTCATCACCCGCGCCGAACTGCGCGAGGCGTACGAGGCCGCGTTCTGGCTGACCGGCAGCCTGAACGGGCGCGACTGGGACCAGGCCGTCCCGCTCGCGCTCGCGCTGGCGGTGCTCGTCCCCGCGGCGCTCCTCCTGGCCCGGCCGCTCGGCATGGGGGAGCTCGGCGACGACGCCGCGCGGGCGCTCGGCGTGCCCGTCCAGCGGACCCGGGCGCTGCTGACCGTCGCCGGGGTGGGCCTCGTCGCGGCGGCGACCGCGGCGGCCGGGCCCGTCCCGTTCGTGGCGCTCGCCGCGCCGCAGCTCACCCGGCGGCTGACGCGGCGGCCCGGCGCGCAGCTGCTGCCCGCCGCGCTGACCGGGGCGGCGCTGCTCGCGAGCGCGGACCTGGTCGCGCTGCACCTGCCGGTCGCGGTGCCGGTCGGCGTCGTCACCGGCGTCCTCGGCGGGGGCTACCTGGCCTGGCTGCTGGCCTCCGCCGGCCGGCGTTGACGGAGAGATCCCATTTAATTAGGTTAGCCTTACCTAATTTGAAGGGAGTTCCGTGCTGACCTGGGATGAGCTCCACGCCGCGCTGGCCGAGGTGCTGGGCGAGCGCGCGGAGGCGGACGACAACCTCATCGAGCTGGGCATGGACTCGATCCGGCTCATGCAGCTCACCGGCCGGCTCCGGCGCCGCGGCATCGAGATCCGCTTCGCCGAGCTGGCCGGACGTCCGACGCTCGCCGGGTGGTGGGACCTGCTCGCCGACAAGGGCCAGGTCGAGGCGGCGGCGGGACCCCTCCCGGACGTCGGCGCGGACGCCGTCGAACCGGACGGCCCCTTCCCGCTCGGGCTCATGCAGCACGCGTACTGGATCGGCCGCGACTCCGGCCAGGAGCTCGGCTCCGTCGCCGCCCACCTGTACGTCGAGCTGGACGGGCGCCCGATCGACCCGTCCCGCTTCGAGTCGGCCGTGGGCGCGCTGGCGAGGCGGCACCCGATGCTGCGCGCCGCCGTCCGCGACGACGGCACGCAGCGGATCCTCCCCGAGCGTCCCGGGCCGCTCGTCACCGTCCACGACCTGCGCTCGTCGGACGACCCCGGCGCCGAGCTGGAGCGCGTCCGGGACGAGATGTCGCGGCAGCGGCTCCCCATCGAGGACGGCCGCGTCTTCGACGCCCGGCTGAGCCTCCTCCCCGGCGGCGCCGCGCGCCTCCACCTGGACGTCGACATGGTCGCCGCCGACGCGATGAGCTACCGCGTCATGCTCGCCGACCTCGCGGCGCTGTACGAGGGCGAGGCGCTCGCGCCGATCCGCTACGGCTACGCGCGCTACCTCGCCGACGACCCCCGCGCCGAGGCCCGCGCCGCGGACCGCCGCTGGTGGGCCGACCGGCTCGCCGGCCTGCCCGGGCCGCCGGAGCTGCCGGTCGTCCCGGAGCCGGGGGACCGCGTCGAGCGCCGGCACCACTGGCTGCCGCCGGCGGACAAGGACCGCTTCATCGCCCGCGCGCACGCCGAGGGGGTCACGCCCGCCATGGCGCTGGCCGCCGTGTTCGCCGAGGTGATCGGGGCCTGGTCGGCGGCGCCGCGGTTCCTGCTGAACCTGCCGCTGTTCCACCGCGAGCCCGTCCACCCCGACGTCGACAAGGTCGTCGGCGACTTCACCGGGTCCGTCCTGCTGGAGGCCGACCTCACCGAGGACCTCCCGTTCGTCGCCCGCGCCCGCGCACTGCAGGCGAACCTGCACACGGCGGGCGCGCATGGCGACTACTCGGGTCTGGAGGTGCTGCGCGACCTGTCGCGGCTCCGCGGCGAGCAGGTGCTGGCCCCGATCGTTTACACCAGCGCCCTGAATCTCGGGGAGCTGTTCGGCGACCGCGTCCGCGAGCTGTTCGGCGAACCCGCGTGGATCATCTCGCAGGGCCCGCAGGTGCTGCTGGACGCGCAGGTGACCGAGGTGTCCGGCGGCCTGCTGCTGAACTGGGACGTGCGCCTGCCCGCGTTCCCGGACGGCGTCGCCGAGGCGATGTTCGGCGCCTACACCGCCGCGATCACCCGCCTCGCCGCCCCCGGCGCCGACTGGGACGCGCCCCTCGGCATCGCCGCCCCGCCCGCCCAGCTCCGCGTCAGGCACAGGCTGAACGCCACGCCCGCCCCCCCGCAACGCACGCTGACCGAGGGGTTCTTCGCGCACGCCGCCCGCCGGCGGGGCGCGCCCGCCCTGCACTGGGGCGACGACGGGACGATGACCTACGGCGAGCTCGCCGACCGCGCCCTGCGGATCGCCTCGGCGCTGGCGGCCGAAGGCGTCCGCCCCGGCGACCGGGTCTCGATCGAGCTCCCGAAAGGACCGGACCAGGCGGCCGCCGCGCTCGGGGTGCTCGCGGCCGGCGCCGCCTACGTCCCGATCGGTCCCGAGCAGCCGGACGCGCGGCGCGCCCGGATCCGCGCGGGCGCCCGCGTCGCCGCCTCGCTCACTCCGGGCCGCGTCGCGGGCCGCGAGCCGCCGGCGGCACCGGTCGCCGCGCGCCCCGACCAGGTCGCCTACGTGCTGTTCACCTCCGGGTCGACGGGGGAGCCCAAGGGCGTGGAGGTCTCCCACGGCGCGGCGATGAACACCATCGGCGACCTGGTCGAGCGGTTCGCGATCGGGGAGGACGACGCCACGTTCGCGGTGTCGGCGCTCGACTTCGACCTGTCGGTGTTCGACCTGTTCGCCGCCTGGCACGCGGGCGGCGCGGTCGTCCTCCCGGACGAGGACGAGCGGCGCGACGCCGCCCGGTGGGGCGAGCTGCTGCGGCGCTGGTCGGTGACCGTCCTGAACTGCGTCCCGTCCGTCCTGGAGATGCTGCTCTCCGCCGGCCCGGCGGAGAGCCTGCGGCTCGTCCTGCTCGGCGGGGACTGGGTGGGGACGCACCTGCCCGGGCTCCTGCGGGAACGCGCGCCGGGCTGCCGCTTCGCGGCGCTCGGCGGGACGACCGAGACGGCGATCCACTCGACGGTGCAGGAGGTCCCGGGCGAGGTCCCGGCCGACTGGCACGCCGTCCCGTACGGGGTGCCGCTGCGCGGGGTCGCGTGCCGGGTGGTGGACGTGCTGGGCCGCGACCGCCCCGACCGGGTCGCCGGTGAGCTGTGGATCGGCGGCGCCGGCGTCGCGGACGGCTATGCCGGCGACCCCGACCGGACGGCCGACCGGTTCGTCGTCCACGAGGGGGTGCGCTGGTACCGGACCGGCGACCTGGCCCGCTACCGCCCGGACGGGACCATCGAGTTCCTCGGCCGCCGCGACCACCAGGTCAAGGTGCGCGGCTTCCGGATTGAGCTCGGCGAGGTCGAGGCCGCGCTGCGCGACCATCCCGCCGTGGAGCGCGCCGCCGCGCTCCTCGCCGGCGGCCGACTCGCCGCCGCCGTGGCGGCGCCCGCCGGGACCGACCGGGACGCGGTCCTCGCCCGCGTCCGCGACCTGCTGCCCCCGCACATGGTCCCGGAACTGCTCGTGCGCGTGGACGACCTGCCGCTCACCGCCAATGGCAAGGTCGACCGCGAGGCCCTCACGGCCCTCGCCTCCGCCGAGGCCGGCGAGGCGGCCGCGGACCACGCCGAGCCGGAGACGGCCCTGGAGAAGGTGCTGGCCCGGATCGTCGCCGAGGTGCTGGGGAGGGAACGCGTCGGCGCGGACGCCGACTTCTTCGCACTCGGCGGCGACTCCGTCCTCGCCACCACCGTGCTCGCGCGGCTGCGCGAGGCGCTCGACACGACGGCGCTGCCGGTCCGCGTCCTGTTCGCCGAGCGGACGGTCGCGCGGATCTGCCGCCGGTTCACCGAACTGGAGGAGACGCCGGGACGCCTGGAGGCGGTCGCCGCCATCTGGCTGGAGGTCGAGGCCATGACCGAGGAGGAGCTCACCGCTCGCCTCGGGTGAGCCCGGTCAGGGTCAGCCGGGCTCGGGCTCCGGCCGCAGCGTCGCGGTCCGGAGCCCGGTGAGCGTCAGGGCCAGCGCCAGCGCGAGGACGGCGCTGACCGTCCCGTAGAGGACGATGGCGGCGCCCGGGGCGAGGTACCGGCCGAGCGCTCCCGCGCCGAGCGACCCGACCGCGCCGCCGCCCGTCTCCTGCGCCGACCACAGCGCGTTCACCCGCCCGAGATGCGAGTCGGGCGTATGGGACTGGATCAGCCCGTACCGGAGGATCTCCTCGACCGACTGGACGAACCCGTACACGAACAGGATCGCCACGGCGAGCGCCGGGTGGCGGGCCAGGCCGAGGCACGCGAGCGCGACGAAACCGGAGAGGGAGGCGGCGAGCAGTGCCAGGCCCGGCGTCCGGGCCCGCCCGGCCCAGCCGCTCGTCAGAGAGGCCAGCACGGCGCCGCAGGCCGGCGCCGCGAACAGGAGCCCGACCGTGGTGGCGCCGCCGTCCAGGCTCCGGCTCGCGAACGCCGGCATCAGGACGGGGACACCGCCCGCGACCATGAACAGCAGCCCGAGGAGCATCAGCGAGCCGACGACCCGATGCGAGGCGACGAAGCGAAACCCGTTCCAGACGGCCTTCAGCGGGTCGGCTTCCGTGCTCGCCGCCTCGGGCTTGAGGCGCGGCAGGCCGGTCAGCAGCCCGAGGGTGCCGAGCGTCCCGGCGGCCGCCGCCGCGTAGTTCCAGCCCACGCCGAACGCCGACACCACGAGCCCGCCGAGCGCGGGGGAGGCCATCGACCCGAGCCGGACGGTCAGCGCGTTGAGCGCCCCCGCCGCGACGAGCTTGTCCGGCGCGACCAGCGCCGGCGTCGCGGCCAGCAGCGCGGTGATGCTGACGCCGGTCATCAGCCCGTCCCACGCCGCCAGCGCGTACAAGGCCGCCAGCGAGGGGGAGGGCAGGAAGGCGTTGAGCGCCAGCAGCACGAACCCGATCCCGGCCGCCGCGCGCGCCCGCAGCATCAGCCGGCGCCGGTCGTGCCGGTCGGCCAGCACCCCGCCCCAGAGGAACCCGGCGAGCAGCGCGAACCCCTCGGCGGCGGAGACCCCGCCCACGTGCACGGTGGACCCGGTGAGGTCGTAGACCTGCACCGGAAGGGCGACCGCCAGCATGCCGATGCCGAAGACCGAGACGGTGCGGGCGACGAACACGTTGCGGAACGGCCTGCTGTCGCGCAGCGGCCCGACGTCGATGACCAGTCGCCGGAGCATCCTCGGGGTTCTCCTCTGCCGATCGAGTAGCTAAGGTTAGCCTAGCCTTACTTGATCGTGGAAAGAGGAGCCGTGCAGCGGACGCTGATGAACGGGAAGATCCACCGGGCGACCGTCACCCAGGCGGGCCCGCGCCACGTGGGCTCGCCGACGATCGACGCCGACCCGTCCGAGCCCGCCCCCGGCGCGCCCGCCCAGCTCGCGGGTCGGTGAGCGTGGACGGCTTCACCCCCTGGCCGGCCGACCTCGAAGCCCGCTACACGTCCGAGGGCCACTGGACCGACCGCCTTCTCGGCGACGTCCTGCGCGGCGACCCGGCGGCGCCCGCACTGGTGGCGGGCGGCGACCGCCTCACCTACGCCGACCTGGACGCCCGCGCCGCCCGCACCGCCGCCGGCCTCCTCGCCCTCGGCCTGCGCCGAGGAGATCGCGTCGTCGTCCAGCTTCCGAACACCACGGGCTTCGTCGTCGCGTTCCTCGCCCTCGTCCGGATCGGCGCCGCCCCCGTCCTGGCGCTCCCCGCGCACCGCGAGAGCGAGATCCGCTACCTGTGCGAGCTGTCCGAGGCCCGCGCCTACATCTGCGCCGACCGCGACGGCGACTTCGACTACCGCGACCTGGCCCGCACGCTCCCCGTGGAACACGTGATCGTCGAAGGCGAGGCCGAGGAGTTCGTGCCGCTCGCCTCCGTCGACGCCGAACCGGTGTCGGTGCCTTCTCCCGCGCCGTCCGACGTGGGCGTCCTCCTCCTCTCAGGCGGCACCACCGGCCTCCCCAAGCTGATCCCCCGGACGCACCGCGACTACGTCTACAACCTGGAGGCCAGCGCGGAGCTCTGCGGCTTCGGCCGCGACACCGTCTACCTGGTCGTCCTCCCGGCCGCGCACAACTTCGCCCTGGCCTGCCCCGGCATCCTCGGCGTCTTCGCCACGGGCGGCACGGTCGTCCTCTCGCCCTCCGGCGCCCCGGACGAGGCGTTCCCGCTCATCGAACGCGAGCGCGCCACGGTCTGCGCGGTCGTCCCTCCTATCGCCCTCCTCTGGCTGGACGCGGTGACCTGGTCGGACGAGGACCTGTCGTCCCTCGAACTCCTCCAGGTGGGCGGCGCCAAGTTCGCCGCCGAACGCGCGGCGGAGGTGCCGGACGCGCTCGGCTGCCAGGTCCAGCAGGTCTTCGGCATGGCCGAGGGCCTCCTGAACTACACCCGCCTGGACGACCCCCGCGACCTGATCGAACGAACCCAGGGCCGCCCCCTCTCCCCGGCCGACGAGATCCGCATCGTCGACGAGGACGGCAAGCAGGTCGCCCCCGGGGAAGTGGGCGAACTCCTGACCCGAGGCCCCTACACGCTGCGCGGCTACTACCGCGCCCCCGAACACAACGCCCGCTCCTTCACCCGGGACGGTTTCTACCGCACGGGCGACCTCGTCAGGCGGCTGCCGTCCGGCCACCTCATCGTCGAGGGCCGCGAGAAGGACCAGATCAACCGGGGCGGCGACAAGATCTCCGCCGCGGAGCTGGAGAACCACCTCCTGGTCCACCCGGCGGTCCACGACGCCGCCGTGGTCGGCCTTCCCGATCCGGTCATGGGCGAGCGCACCTGCGCCTTCCTCATCGTCAGGGAGGGGGAGAAGGCCCCCGGGCTGCGCGAGGCCAAGGAGTTCCTGCGCGCCCGCGGCGTCGCCGCCTACAAGTTCCCCGACCGCCTGGAGACCGTCGCCGCGTTCCCCCGGACGCCGGTCGGCAAGATCAGCAAGAAGGCGCTCGCCGCCCGCCTCCGGTGAGACCGTCGCCGTTTCGTCGACGGCTGTTCACCGTTTCCCGCGAACGCGGCCGACCGGCGCGGCATCCTAATAGACGATCATGTTTATTAGGATGAGGAGACGTCTGTGGCCCCCGAACCACTGGGACCCGGTGATCCGACCAGGCTCGGCGACTACCTTCTCGCGGGGCGGCTCGGCACCGGCGGGCAGGGCGTCGTCTACGAGGGGTACGGGCCGGACGGCGCCCGGGTCGCGGTCAAGACGCTGCACGGCGACCACTCCGGCGCGCAGCGCGACCTGTTCGTCCGCGAGATCGAGGCGGTGCGGCGCGTCTCGCAGTTCTGCACGGCGCGGGTCCTCGCCGTCGACCTGGACCATGCGCCCCCGTACGTCGTCAGCGAGTACGTCGCGGGCCCGACCCTCCAGCAGGCGGTGGAGGAGGACGGCCCCTACAAGTCGGACGACCTGTACCGGCTGGCGGTCGGGATCGCGACCGCGCTGACCACCGTCCACCGGGCGGGTGTCGTCCACCGCGACCTGAAGCCCGCGAACGTGCTGCTGGGACCCGACGGCCCCCGCGTCATCGACTTCGGCATCGCCCGCACCGAGGACATGGAGCAGAGCGCGACCGGGATGAAGGGCACGCCCCGGTACATGCCGCCCGAGGTGTTCCGGGGGAAGAGCCCCGGGCCCGCCGTGGACATCTGGGCCTGGGGCGCCACGGTCCTGTTCGCCGCGTCCGGCCGCGCGCCCTTCGGCGGCGAGACCCTCCCCAAGCTCATGCACTCGGTCCTGAACACCGAACCGGACACCTCCGCCGTCCCCGAGCGGCTGCGCTCCATGGTCGAGGCCGCGCTGGCCAAGGACCCCGACCGGCGCCCGGACGCGCCGGGCCTGCTCCTCGGCCTGCTCGGCGGGCGACCCGACGCCGACCTCCTGGAACAGGGCGAACGGGAGGCCCGGGCCGTCCGCATGCCCAAGGCCGCGCCCCCTGCCCTGGGCGAGCGCGCCGAGGCGGAGATGCGGAGCCTCGACCCGGCGGCGCAGCAGGCCGTCCCGCAGATCCTGCTGCGGATGGCGGCGGCCGTGGACGACCTCGTCCGCCCGGCGGCGCGCGCCGAGTTCAGCGACGGCCGCACGCCGGAGCCCGTGATCGACGCCGTCCTGTCCGCCTTCACGGGGGCGGGGCTGCTCACCTGGGACGGGCAGCGCTTCACCCTCGCCTCACCGGCCCTGCTGCGCGCCTGGCCGCGGCTGCGCGACTGGGCCGCCGCCGAACGGCCGGGCCTGGACGTCCACCAGGAGCTCGCCGAGGGCGCGCGGCTGTGGGACGAGCACGGCCGCAAGGCCGGCGACCTCCTCCAGGGGACCCGGCTCGAACGGGCGATGACCTGGGCCGTGGGCGGCGGCCGCGCGCTGCGGCCGAACACGCTGGAGCAGGCGTTCCTGGACGCCGGGCGCGCGGCGGTCCGCCGCCGGTCCACCGCGCGGACGGCGGTCTCCGGGGTCCTCGCCGTCCTGCTGCTGGTGACGCTCGTCGCGGGCGTGCTCGTCTTCCAGCAGGGCCGCACCGTGGCGCGGCAGCGCGACGACGCCGAGGCGCGGCGCCTCGCGGCCGTGGCGATGGCCGTCCGCAAGTCCGACCCGAGGACGGCTCGCAGGCTGGCCATCGCCGCCGGCTCCCTCTCCGACACGAAGGAGACGAGGGAGGCGCTGGTCGCGCTGCGGTACCAGTGGGAGAGCGACGTCTTCATGCCGCCCGGCGTGAGCGCGACGACCCGGCGCCAGCCGTCTCCGAACGGGCGCGTCCTCGCCGTCGTGGACGCCGGAAAGGCCAGCCTCTGGAACATCGACACCCACGCCGAGCTGCACGAATTCGGGATGACCGGAGCCGGCGCCGTGGACCTCGTCGTAACCGACGACGCGCGCACCATGGTCACCTGGGCGGACGACGGAACGGCCCGCGTCTGGGACACCTCGTCCGGCAAGGAGCGAGGCAGGCTGCCCATCGGCAGGATCGGCGCCAACGCGACGGTCTTCGACGGCATCGACCTGAGCCCGTCCGGGCACCTCCTGCTCGCCGGCGACCGCGACGCCCGCACCGTCTGGGACCTGCGCACCCTCCGGCAGGTCCCGCTGAGCTGGACGCGCCCGAAGGGCGGCGCCGAGATCCTCGCGGCCGACGCGGGCGACCAGATCGTCGCGGGCGTCACGCCCCAGGGCGCGGTGCACGTCGACCAGCTGGCGGCCAGGACGGCGATCGCGCTGCCCCGCCTCAACCGGGCGCTCAAGGGCCGGTACGTCAGCGCGGCCAAAGTGAGCCCGGACGGCTCGCTGCTCGCCGTGGCGCACGCCCCGGCCACGGGCAAGGAGACCGAGATCCTGGTCTGGAAGCTGGGCGCGGACGAGCCGTTCGCCAGGCTCGGGCCGGCCAAGACGCTCTCCAGCCTGGCCTTCAGCCAGGACGGCCGCTACCTGGCGCAGGCGAGGACCTTGTGGCGGCTCCAGTACGGCGGCGCCAACCAGTCCGCGCCCGCGCAGCCTGTCGTCCGCTACGCGCCGTCCGCCGACTGCGCCCTGGTCCGCTTCGTCGAGAACCGCGCGCTCCGCTGCATCGAGCCGGCGACCGGCCAGGTGTCGTCCCTTGACATCAGCACATTCGTGAGCACCCAGGTCGTCCAGGGCAGCGGCCTGTTCCAGCAGTTGGCCATGTCCGCGGACGCCTCCACGATGGCGTACCGCAGCGGAGCCAAGGTCCCCTTCTGGGACGTGCGGCGGAAGCGGGCCGCCAACGGCGGATTCGACCTCGCGTCCGACTACGAGTACTCCGGCAACGGCAACGACCTGGCCATCAGCGCGGACGGCGCACGGCTGGCCATCTACAAGAACGCCCGTACGGTCACCGTCACCGACGCCGGGAAGTACACGAAGCTCGGCGATGTGGTGCTGCCGCACCCCGCCGACGCGATCCAGGCCATGGCGCTCTCCCCGGACGGCCGAGGCCTGGCGCTCCTGGTCCGCCGCGGCACCGCCAGAGAACTCCAGTTCTGGGATCTGAAGACATTCCGGCAGATCCGCGCGCTGCCGTCGTCCGCCGACAGCTTCGTCAAACGGATCGTGTTCCGCCCGGACGGAAAGGCCGTGATGACGGACGGCAAGTCCGGCCTGATCGAGTACCCGTCCGGCCGGGTCCTCGCCCGAACCGACGACACGTCCCTCCTCACCGTCCTCGCCATGAGCCGCGACGGACGCACGATCGTGAGCGCCGAGGGAGCCGAGACGGACCAGAAGGTCCTCCTCACCGACGGCAGGACGCTCCGCTCGCGCGGCCTGGTCCTGCGCGGCCACAAGAGCTACGTCAGGGCCGCCGCGCTCTCCCCGGACGGCACCCTGCTCGCCACCGGCGACGAGCTGGGCCAGGTCCGCCTATGGGAGGTCGAATCCGGCCGCCCGTACGCGCTCCCCCTGACCGGCCACCAGACCGCCATCGGCGCCCTGGCGTTCTCCGAAGACGGAAGAACCCTCACCAGCGCCGCCGAGGCCGGCACCGTCCTGACCCACGACCTGGCCCCCGCCCTGACGAAGGCGGCCCTCTGCCAGAACACCACAGGCGGCCTGACAGAAAAGGAATGGCGCCAAGCCCTCCCCGCATTGGACTACCGCCCCACCTGCCCCCGATGAGCCCGCCCACGGTTCCAGGACGCGGACCGCGCGGGAATCGCGCAGACTGACGCCATGGAGGCGACTAGGGAGTGGGTGCCGGGAGAGGTCGTGCTCGGCCTGTACGAGGTGCTCGGCGTGGTGCACAGCGGCGGGATGGGGGTGGTGCATCGGGTGCGTCATCGCGGCTGGCGGGTGGACATGGCCGTGAAGACGCCGCGACCCGAGCTGGTCCGGACCTCGGAGGACCGCGCCTACTTCGAGGCCGAGGCCGGCACGTGGATCGGGCTCGGGTTGCACCCGCACACGGTCGCCTGCGCCTACGTCCGCACGATCGAGGGCGTGCCCCGGGTGTTCGCGGAATGGGTCGACGGCGGCAACCTGGCTCAGGCCGTGAGCAATGGAGAGCTGTACGCGGGCGGCCGGCAGGCGGCGCTGGCCCGCATCCTCGACATAGCCGTGCAGACGGCGTGGGGGCTCGAGCACGCACACGAGGCGGGGCTCATCCACCAGGACGTCAAGTCCGCGAACGTGATGCTGGAAGCGGACGGCACGGCGAAGGTGACCGACTTCGGCCTGGCCAAGGCCCGAGCGGGGAGCGGCGAGGCGGCGCGGCCTGGAGGCCGTCCGGAGACGGTCACCTTCGGCGGGATGACGCCCGCGTACTGCTCCCCGGAGCAGGCGGCCGCGGCCGCGGGGGACCGGGACGTCCGGCTGACCGCGGCGACCGACGTGTGGTCGTGGGCGGTGACCGTGCTGAAGATGTTCGCCGGACGGCTGCCGGCGCGCCGCGGCCAGGCCGCCCGGGAGGCGCTGGAAGCCGTGCTGGACGAGGACACGCCGGTGCCGGTCCCGCCGGCGGTGGTGACCGTGCTGCGCCGGTGCCTCACCAAGGACCCGGCGGCGCGTCCTGCCGATTTCGGGGAGCTGGCGGCGACGCTCGCCGAGGCGTACCGCGAGGTGCTCGGCGTCGACTACGAACGGCCCGCGCCCAAGGCGGCGCGGCTGCTGTCGGACGGCCTGTCGAACCAGGCCCTCTCGCTCCTGGACCTCGGCCGGACCGAGGAGGCCGAGGAGTTGTGGCGGCGGGCGATCGGCACCGACCCGTACCACCTGCCGTCGGTCTACAACTTCGGCCTGCACCGATGGCGGGCGGGCCAGGAGACCGGCGAGGAGGTCGTCTCCAACATCGAGGCCGCGCTGGCCGCGTCCGGAGCCGGCCGGGCGGGCTACGGCGCCCTTCTCCTGGGTGCGGTGCAACTGGAGCGGCACGAGGACGAGCCGACCGGTGAGCTGCTGCGGGAGGCGGTCGCGGCCGATCCCGCCTCCCCGGACGCCGCCGAGGCGCTGGCCGAGTGGGAGCGCCGCCCGCCGCAGATCCGTGCCGACCTCGACCCGCGGGCCCGGAAAGGCCCCCGTCGCGTGGAGGACGACATCTCCGCGGTCGCGATCAGTGCGGACGGCGGCCTCGTCCTGTCCGGCGATCGGACGGGCAGGCTGCTTCTGTGGGCGACGGATTCCGGCCGGCGACAGCGCACACTGGCGAGGCGCGGGCAGCCGGTCGCCGCCCTGGCGATGGACGCGGCCGGGGCGCTCGGGGCCGCCGTCCTGGAGGACGGCACCGTCGACCTGTGGGATCTCAAGCGAGGCCGGCGGCTGCGGAGGCGGCCGGCGGTGAACGATGTCCAGACCGTGGCCGTGAGCGGCGACGGCCGATACGTCGCGACAGGGTCCGCGCAGGGCACGATCCAGGTGTGGGAGACCGGCGAGGCGCGCTGCGTCGCCGCTCTGCGCGGACATGCCGGACCCGTCACATCTCTGGCGCTGAGCCAGGACGGCGGCAGAGCCCTGTCCGCGTCGTTCGGCTCGGACCATGACTGCACCGTCCGCTCGTGGGACGTGGGAAGCGAGCAATGCGCCGGCATGCTGGCCGGGCCCGCCAGAGGGACGTTGTACGGCCGTCCCGTCCACACCAGCGCGATGGACGTCGGCGGCGTGTCCGCCGACGCGCGGTACGCCGTGGCCGCCTGGTGGCAGGGGCCGCTCACCCTGTGGGACGCGCGGCGGTGCGCCGTGGTCAGCGAGGTGCCGCACGCATGGCGGCACGTGGAGGACGTCGCGCTCGCCGCGGCAGGGCCGACCGTGGTGACCTCGGCGGACGGCGGCTCGCAGGTGCAGGTGTGGGAGGCCTCGACCGGCCGCTGCCTGCGCACGATCGACCGGGAACTGCCGTCCGACGCCCGCTGGGCGTGCTCCATCGACGTCAGCGCGGACGGCCGGGCGGCGGTGGTCGGCCTGCCCTGGGGGCGCATCGCGGTGCGTTCGCTTCCCACCGGCGGCTATCAGGCCCCGTGGTACTACGCGCGGCCGCGGTCGGCCGGCGAACTCACCCGCGCGGACGACGTGTTCCGCGATCTGGTGGACCGCGCCGACGAGTTGGCGAACCGGGGCCGGCACTCGGCCGCGGCGGAGGCGCTGAGGTCCGCCCAGCGGATGCCCGGCTTCGGCCTTCACCCGGACCTGCGGGCGGCGTGGGCGAGGGTGGGCGAGCACGGCCGCAGGTCCACCCTGCTCAGCGCGTCGCCGCTGTACTCCTACGACGGGCACAGCGAGTTCACGCAGCCCCCGACGTTGGCCCTGCGCGAGGACGGTCTCATCGCGGCGACCGGCCGCTGGACCGGTGAGGTGGACGTCTGGGACGTCGCCGCAGGGGAGCGGCTGCACACCTTCGACCGAGGCGAGGGCGGAACCGCCAGGGACATCCGGTTCGGCGTGGACGGGATGCTGCTCCTGGTCCTGACGTCCTCGGGCACGATCCGCCAGTTGAGCCTCGAAACCGGCGTCAAGCGCCTGTTCACCGACGAGTTCGGCGCCATCAGCGCGTTCGCGGTGAACCCGGTGGGCGACCGCATCCTGATCGGCGACCGGACCGGCGGCCTCCGCCTCCGCGACCTGCCCGCGGGAAGCATCCTGCACGCGTGGCGGGCGCACGGCGGCAGCGTCCACGCGGCGGCGCTCAGCCCGGACGGCCGGTTCGCGGCCACGCACGGAGGCACGCACCCGGAGGCGAACCGCTTCGGCGGCCCGCTCGACGAGAACGAGATCCATCTGTGGCCGCTGGGGGAGGACCGCCCCGCGTGGACGCTGCGGTCGCGTCCGCGCGACGAGCGCCTGGACTTCAGCGCGGACGGCCGGACCCTGTTCGTCTCCCACGGCCTGTTCGTCGGCGCGTGGGACGTGGGCACCGGCGACCTCCGGTACTCCTTCCGCAGCCAGGGTGCGAGCGGTGGGATGGACACCCCCGTCGCCTTCAGCGCCGACGGCAGGCTGGGCGCGTCTCCCGACCGGAACGCGCTGCACGTGTGGCGGACCGACACCGGCGAGATCGTCACCACCTTGCCGATCCCGAACCTTCTCAGCGTGTTCGCCCTCAGTGCCGACGGGACCTTCGCCGTCACCGGCGAGGACCGGCAGGTCCGGGTGTGGGAGGTCGGCTCCGGGCGCTGCCTGCGCACGCTGGAAGGCCATGGCGCGACGCTCTACAGCGCGGCGCTCAGCCGGGACGGCACCCTGCTGGCCACCACCGACCTCGGGTCGGGCATGTGGGTGTGGGAGATGGCGTGGGACTTCGACTTCCCGCCCGCCGCAGGTGACTGAACAGCGCCCATCGAGGTCTGCGCCCCAGCACGCCTGACGGAGAGCAGCAGAGGGAAGCGACCGATCGCCCTCTATTCTAGTACTAGAGTAAGCAGGTGGCCGCAGACCTGACGCCAGCTGAGTTGACCTTGCTCGGCCTGCTCGTGGAGAAGCCGAGGCACGGCTACGAGCTGGACGAGGTCATCACCGCCCGGGGCATGCGCGAGTGGACCGAGATCGGCTTCAGTTCGATCTACTACCTGCTGACCCGGCTCCGCGACCGCGGGCTGATCACAGAGGTCGACGCGCCGCGTCCCGTCCGGGGGAAGGCGCGCCGCGTGTACGAGCCCACATCCGCGGGCCGCGAGGCGTGCGCGAGGGCGGCCGAGGCCGCGGTGGCCGAACTCCGGCCGGTGTTCCCGCCCCTCCTGGTCGGGCTGGCCAACCAGCCGGTCGTTCCGCCCGAGCGCCTGCGGGCCGCGCTCGACCGGCGCGCCGCCGCCCTGGCGGAGCGGACGGCCGCCATCAGGGCGGCCCGCGACGCACAACCCGGCATGCCTGGTTTCGTCCGCGCCATCTTCGACTACTCGCTGGGCCAGCTGGCCGCCGAACAGCGGTGGCTGGCCGACTACCGGGCGGCCGGAGCCGACGACCGATCCACCACCGAGCCCCCAGCCAGAAAGGCAGACGGCCATGACGACTCGCTATGACATCAAACGAGAACTCAGGCAGTGCTACGCGCCGAAGAACACCGACTGGGCGCTGGTCGACGTCCCCGCGCAGCGGTTCATCGCCGCCGACGGAAGCGGCGACCCCAACACCAGCGCCGGCTACGCCCGCGCCGTCGAGGCGCTCTACGCCGTCGCCTACACGATCAAGTTCGCCAGCAAGGCCGACCTCGGCCGGGACTTCGTCGTCGGGCCGCTCGAAGGGCTGTGGTGGTCCGACGATCCGGAGGTGTTCATCACCCGCGAGAAGGACGCCTGGCAATGGCGCATGCTCATCAGCCAGCCCGACTGGATCAGCGACGACTTCATCGAGGAGGCCAAGCGGGCCGCGCTGGCGAAGAAGGGCCTGCCGGCGATCGCCGAGGTCCGCCGCGAAAGCCTGAAGGAGGGCACCTGCGCCCAACTCCTGCACGTCGGACCCTACGACGATGAGGGCCCTTCACTCGCCAGGCTCCATCACGAGTACCTCGCCGCCCACAACCTGCGGATGTCCGGGCACCATCACGAGGTCTACCTCGGCGACCACCGCCGGACCGAGCCCGCCAAGTTCAAGACCGTCCTCCGGCAGCCCGTTCAGACGGCGGACTGACGCGGGATTCCGGGGCAGATGGTCATCTGCCCCGGAACCTCAACGGAAGTAGCCGTTCACGACCATCGGCAGCGACGCGTCCAGGCCCGCCATGTTCAGCACGCCCTCGTCGCGGGGGTCGCCGGTGGTGTGCCCGTTCGCGGCCATCGCCGCGAGCACGACCCGCACGTCGCCGTTCACGGCCCGGCGGTAGGCGGCGAGCGCCTGCGACGGGTGCTGCCGGCCCGCCCACGTCTCGTTGTCGGTGAAGACCACGACCCCGTCGACGTCGAGGCGCTGCTGCTGCGCCCACTGGAACGGCAGTGACAGGTCGGTGCCGCCGCCGCTGGGCCGCCAGGAGCCGATCTCGCGCAGGTTGGTGCGCGCGGTCACCCTGGAGGCGTGCACGGCGGTGTCGACGTCGATGACGTGGCAGTCGCCGCCCTCGATGCGGTGGAGGATGACCGCCATGGCGTTGCCGACCTCGTAGCAGGATCCCAGCGGCGTCCCGCCGTGGCGCACGCCGCTCCACGACATCGACCCGGACGAGTCGACCGCGATCAGCAGCCGGCGGCCGGACGGCTCCATGTGCCCGAACGCCAGCTCGTACGCCTCGTCGAGCGCGTCGGCGATCGCGGGCACCGGCGACCAGCGCTGGACGTCGGCGCGCGGGTTCGGCTGCGCGTGACCGGCCCCGTACACGCGCAGAGCGAGGAACAGGTCCATGGGGTGGATCCGGGCCTTCGCAAGCGCGCCGGCGTCCGTGAGCCGGGCCGCGGCTCGGCGGGTCGCGTCACCCATCGGGGTCAGCGTCCCGATCCGCGTCATCCGGGACAGGTTCCGGATCAGCGCCGTCATCCCGATCGTGTCGACGAGCTCGTCCCACACGCCAGGGTCGGTGAGAACCGCGTCGGGGAGGAACTCCCACGGCACGCCCCGGTCCTGCACGACGTCGATCGCCTCGACCGGGCCGGTGACGGCCTGCGCCGTGAGGAACGCGTCCACCGAGGGCACCTGCGTCCGTACGTCCTCGTCGGAGACGTTCCCGGCGATCCACCCGAACAGGGCGCGCCGCGCCGGGGAGTCGGCCTTGGGGTGCGCGATGCGGAGCGCGTCCCGAAGCGCGAACGCCTCCCCGGACGGGGTCTTGCGCTGCCGCGCCTTGCACACCCGCCACGCGACCTGGTCGACGTCGCCGTTGAGGAACCACGACGCGAGCGCGGTCCGCATCGCGCGTCCGGTCACCGGCGCGGTCCCGCCGGCGGTGGCCTTGCCGCCGAGGTTCTTCCAGTACCCGAAGAACGTCGCGAAGTGGTCCGTCGTCCGCGCGACCTGCGCCAGCGACGCCTTCACGGCCTGCCGGGTGTCGGCGTCCCCGCGCGCCGCCGCGGCGGCCAGGACGAACAGCGCGGGACGGTTCTTCGGAGCCCGAGGCGGACGCGCAGTAGAGATCTCCGTCGCGAGGTCGACGACCCGGACACCGTCCGCGGCGATCGCGTCGAACACGACCTGCGCGTTGTCGGCGGTGAGCCTGTCCTCACCGACGTAGTAGGTGCCGCCGGTGGTGCCGAGAATGAGGAAGTCCTCCAGCCGGGTCCACAGGTCCTTGGCGAACCCGTAGCCGCCGGCGTTGTTGCGGACCTGCTCGGTCTCGCGGCCGGGAATCGGCCGGCTCTGCGGCGTGTCGACGGTGGACACCGAAGCGAGAGGGTCACGGGCCATTAGGGGCCTCCAGGAGTTTCGACCCGCCGGTGGGGCGGATGTGGGGGAGCGGTCGGCCTGCATAGGGGAGGGCGGATGTGGTTGCGCCCGCCGGGTTTTTGCCCAATGCGCTGCCTGACTGCGCCACCAGCCGACTTCGTCGGCTGGGCAGGATTCGAACCTGCGACCCTTGGATTACGATAACCGGCGGACTTCGACCCGCCCTCCCATATGCGTACAGCCCGACCCGTAGGGCCGGGTGCCGGCACGGATGTGGAAACGACCACCGGATTGCATCTGTTGGAAAGAGATAACCGATGGCCTTCGACCCGTGCGGGCACCGGGCCCGACGCGCTGATCAAAAGGTAGCCCGCCCCGGATCCGTTCGCATTCGAATATCGGCGGGCCCGCTCATCCCGTCGCTGATGCGCCGGCGGCATCCGCGTCGCCTTCTCGCGGCCAGCGCCCCTCTATGTGCAGTTGGATGAGCGCGGCGTGGGAAAGAGGGCTGGCGGGATCGGTGACGTCGCCGTTGGTGGTGTAGTCGAGGAGCACGACATCCTTCTTCTCGCGGAGCCGCTCCACCAGATCGGCGACGCGGTGTTCGAGAACCCACCGGTAAGCCGGCAGGTAGATCCGGCGCCTGGCTGACTCATAGGACAGAAGTGGGTCGCCGTGCAGGCCGGTGCGGTGGCCTTTGACAGGGCCGTGTCGACGCACCGTCCGCTTCAACCCCTTCATCGTGGTGATCTCGAGCTTCGCGGGGTCGACATCGGACCCGTCGAAGACCTTGAGAGCCTGCCAGATCCCTTCCACGGACTGACTGGTCACGCCGTCGCAGTAGGGGACCGGGATGCCGCCGTGCGGGTAGAACGGACTCAACCGCACCCACGGCTCCGGCGCCTTGGAGGTCACATCGATGAACTCCGCGCCTGGAAACTCCGCCCTCAGCGACACCATCCCACGGCGACGGCCGGCAACACGGATCGACAACTGGAGGCTCCCTGTCTCGCTGACATGAGCCGCCAGCATCCCCGATGCCACTGACAAACAGGACCGAGCCCACCCGGCCCGCCGCGTTGTTGTGGGGAGCGGCCGGCTCGTGTGGGGGAGGGCGGATGTGGTTGCGCCCACCGGGTCTAAGTGCTCTCCCGATTGAGCTACCCCCTATCCGCACCCACCGCCGCCAGTGGCGGCCCCGCTGCCGCCGACTCGATCCGCACCGGCAGACCCCGGTGATGAGTTCTCGCGGCCGCACCCGTCACACCTATGACGGAACACGACGAGAGGGAAGGATGACGTGATGAGTGCGGACACGCGGCCGGCGGAGGTGAGCGTGAGCGGGCTGGGCGAGGTCGACGAGCCGGCGTTCTCGGGGCTGGCGGAGCGGCACCGGCGGGAGTTGCACGTCCACTGCTACCGGATGCTCGGATCGTTCGAGGACGCCGAGGACACCGTGCAGGAGACGTTCCTGCGCGCCTGGCGGCGGCGGGAGACCTTCCAGGGGCGGTCGACGTTCCGGGCCTGGCTGTACCGGATCGCCACCAACGCCTGCCTGGACCTGCTCGCCAAGCGCCGCCCGGAGCCGGCGACGGGCGGCGAGGTGCCGTGGCTGCAGCCCTATCCGGACCGGCTGCTCGACGAGCTGCCCGCGGGCGACGCGGACGAGCCGGAGGCCGTCGCCGTCGCGCGGGAGACGATCGAGCTGGCGTACCTGGTCGCCGTCCAGCACCTGGCGCCCCGCCCGCGGGCCGTGCTGATCCTGAGGGACGTGCTCGGCTGGCCGGCCAAGGACGTCGCGGAGCTCCTCGGGGACTCCGTCAACTCCGTCAACAGCGCGCTGCAGCGGGCCCGCGCCGGGATGCGGGAGCACCTGCCCGCCGAGCGGCAGGACTGGACCGGCGGGGAGGGGGACGCCGGGACGCGCGAGCTGGTGCGCCGCTTCACCGACGCCAGCGTGGCCACGGACGTCGACGGGCTCGCCGCGTTGCTTCGGGACGACGTGCGCTTCTCCATGCCGCCCACGCCGGGCCTGCTCGTCGGCCGCGACAAGGTGGTGAACGACTGGATCGAGGACGGCTTCGAGCGCCTGGAGGGCCTGCGCGCCGTCCAGACCTCCGTGAACCGGCAGCCCGCCGTCGCCTTCTACCTCTGGCAGGAGCGGGAGGGCGCGTACCTGCCGCTGACGCTCGACGTGCTGCGCATCACCGGCGGGGCGATCAGCGAGCTCGTCACGTTCCACGGTGACCGGTTCGCGCGGCTCGGCCTGCCCGAGCGCCTGCCGGCGGACGGCACGGAGTAGTCCCGGTGCGGACGCTCACGCTGCGCGGCGGCGCACGTGTCGCGGTGGTCGCAGCGGACTGGCGCGACGCGTTCGGCATCGTCACCCAAGGGCGGGTGCAGCTGGAACTGCGCGGCGGTGAGCCCGGACCGGTGCTCGGACGCGACGCCGGGTTCTGGCTCCGCGGCACCGGCGTCCGCGCCCTGCGGAACCCCGGCCGCCGCACGGCGAGGGTACGCATCGTCACCCCCCAGGCCGGGACCGTCGCATGCCAGTCGACCCACCCCTACACCAGCCACCGAATGACGGAGAATGACATGAACACCATGAATGACACAGGGGCCGTCGCAGACCCGGCACCGGGTCGGACGGGCCACACCCGCGGACTCCGCAGGCTCGCCGTCACCGGCCTCATCGCCACGCTCGCGGCGATGGTGGCCACCACCCTCGCCGCCGCGCTTGCCCAGGCCGCCGGCGTCGACTTCGAGCTCCCCGCCGACGGCGAGTCGATCCCGTTGCCCGGGTTCGCCGTGGTGACCGGCTTCTTCTCGGTCGTGGGCATCGTCATCGCCGCCGCTCTTCTTCGCTGGAGCGCCCGCCCCGCCGAGCGATTCGTGTGGACGGCGGTGTCGCTGACCGCGATCTCGTTGGTCCCGCCCTTCCTCTCCGGGGCGGACACGGCCACCATCACCGCACTCCTGGGGCTGCACCTCGTCGCTGCGACGGTGATGATCCCCACCCTGGCGCGGAGCCTCCGCTCAGCAGGGGCACCCGAGCGGCCGCGCGACGTTCGCGCTCGGCCATGACATGACACCGTCCGACTGCGGGCCCAGAACACCAACGGTCTGCGGACTACGGGCCCCGCCGCCGGTTCGCGCCGTCGGCGGGCACTGATCCGATCATGGTGAGCACCTCGGACGTCGGGCGGACGTCGCCGAAGGAGCGGTAGACGGTGTGCAGGGTGGCGTTGTGGTCCTGGTCGCGGTGCGCCGCGTTCGCGTCGGCGACCATGATGACCCGGAGTCCGAGGGTGCTCGCGTCGCGTGCGGAGGACTCGCAGCACACGTTGGTGACGGTGCCGGTGATGAGCACGGTGTCGATCGCGCGCTGCTCCAGCAGGTCGGGAAGGGGGCAGCGTCCCGGAAAGAAGGCGCTGGCCGCGGACTTCTCCACCAGCAGATCGTCGGCATGGACCGCGAAGTCACGCCACAGGCGCTCGGTCATCGGACCCACGCCGCCGGAAGTACGGTACTTCTCGGCCGTTTCCGGCCCGAAGAACTCGTCGGCCACCGCCGTGCGTTCGCCCACCGCGGGCAGGACCCAGGCGACCGTGCCGCCCGCCGCCCGGAGGGCATCGGCGAGGCGGCCGATGTTGGGCACGATCCCCCGGCAGTAGGGGTTGTCGGAGACGAAGAACGGCACCATGTCGATCACCACCAACGCCGTCCGAGCCGGAACGAGCCGCGTGAACGCGAAGCGACGGCCACGGCGGCGCTCATGCCGGGCGTACTCCCGGGCCTCGATCCGCCACTCGTGCTGCCGCACCCCGACCTCCGACAGCACGGCCTCCTCGATCTCCAGCACGCCCGCGCCATGGAGACGGGCGGGTCCTTCGCCGGCCTCAGCGCGCGTCCGCATTCTCCCTGAGGGGGTCAGGTTCCCATCACTCCGCAAGCTCCTTGCCTTGCCGACGCGGATGCCCGGCCCAGCGGACCAGATTGTGAAAAAGCTCGGCCTGCTCGATCGCGTCGTCCAGCGCATTATGCGTGTGAGGGCGGTCCGACAGCAGCTCGCCGGGCATCTGGCGTTTGGTCGAGCGAATGATCGGACTGCGGGCCTTGGTGGCGTAAGCGGTCTTGAGATCGATGTGCCGGGAGTGTCCGAAAGGGGATCCGGCCTCAGCGAACCGCGTCCAGTACCAGTACAGGAACATCCAGTCGAAGCCGAGCGGATACGCCACCAATACCGGCGACCCACCCGCCGATGCCGCCACCGCGGTCACCCAGTCAGCGGCCGCGTTCATGGCCTCGCCCGGATCGCGCCCCTCGACGGCGAGGCGGTCGCGATCCAGGCCACTGACCGCCAATGCCTCCGGGACGTAGGCGTCGCTGATCGGTTTCAGCTCCGCGTAGAACGTGGTCTCGGCCGGATCCACCGGCCTGAACTCGTCCCCGTCGAAGCTTCCACATGCGCTCATGCCGAAGCTCAACATGGAATACGGCCCCGGAATCGGCCCATCGGCCTCCACATCAACCGAAAAATAAACCTCACACCTGCTCATTGGCGTTCCCCGTCCCGTTCCAGAACAGACTTCTTACCATGTCGAGCAGCGATCCACTCCCTAGGCGGGATGGAGAGCCGGGCTGCCCAAGCCCGACAAGCGGGCCTATGGCATGTCGTAGACGGTGACGGAGATGCCGGGTTCGGTGAGCTGGTTGATGACGAGGGGTTCGATGCGGTCCCATCGTCCGCCGGCCAGGCCGCAGCCGATGCGGGGCATGTGGACGGTCGCTTCGAGGTCGATGGCCCGTGCGGCCAGCCGGTGGAGGCATTGCTCCACTGCCTGGTAGCGGATCGGCGGGCCGGAGCTTCGGCCGGTCTTGATGCCGTGTTGGCCGATCATGTTGGCGACCCAGATGTCGGGTCGGACCTGGACGAGCTGGATCGCGCCCAGTTCGAAGTCGTTGGTGGCGCGGTCGCGGTGCCAGCGCCGGTAGGCCGCTTCGGGCTCCGGCCAGCGTCTGGATATCGCCAGGACGAAGCCCTTGCCCCATCCGCCCCGGTTGTTGCAGATGTGCGCGATGATCTTGGGGCCCTTGGCCTGCGGGGAGGTCGCGTCGCCCTGGAGGTAGCGGATCTGCGCCATGATCGCCACGATATCCGGCATTCCGACGAACCGGCTGGTCAAGCCGCCTGGGCGGCCGGCTCGTCAGGGCTCGATGGGTTGGCAGGTGGGGCACCAGGTTGTTCTGCGGCCGGATAGGCGGCGGGCTTCCAAGGGGGTGCCGCAGCGTGGGCAGACGGGGGGCTTGGCGTCTCGGGCGCCGGTCAGCCAGGTTGGTCGGGGTGGGACGCGTTCCGCCTTGATGGAGTCGCGGAGGACTCGGCGCATTGCTCGGTGGAGAGCGGCGACCTCGGGGGTGGTCAGGGCGCGGGCGGGGCTCAGGGGGTTGATGCGGGCCCGCCAGCAGATCTCGTCGGCCAGGAGGTTGCCGAGGCCGGCGATGACCGATTGGTCGGTGAGGGTCGTCTTGAGACGGCCGCGGTGGTGGGAGAGGGCGGCCGCCAAGGCGTTGCGGGAGAAGTCCAGGGCGTCGGGGCCCAGGTTCTCAAGGGTCTCGTCCGCCTCTCTGGTGCTGGCGGCCAGGTGGACGCCCTGCAGTTTGCGCATGTCGCGGAAGCGCAGTTCGCCGTCGGGGAGCCTCCAGATGACGCGGTCGTGGCGGTGGCGGGGCTCGTCCGGGTGGTGCCACGTGAGCGAGCCCGTCATGCCGAAGTGGAGCAGCAGCACCGGGCCATGAGCCGGGGCCAGCAGCCACTTGCCGTGGCGGTGCGGTTCCTCGAAGCGGTGGCCGCGCAGCGCCGTGTCCAGGCGCCGGGCGGTGACTCCGCGCAGGACTCCGGAGTCGAGCACCGATACCGAGGCGATCCGCTTGCCGGTGTGCTCGGCGAGCACCCGGCGGAAGCCTTCGACGTCTGGAAGTTCCGGCATGGCGGGTCCCTACCCGCCGCCGGCTCAGGTCTGCGCGACGACGTGGGGCGCGATGCTGGAGAGCTTCTCGCAGGTCTCCTCGTACTCGCGGTCGGGGGGCGAGGCGCTGACGATCCCGGCGCCCGCGCGCAGCCACGCGCGGCCGTTCTCGGCGTAGAGGGCGCGCAGGACGAGGGCGGAGTCCAGCGCGCCGTCATGGGAGACGGTGACGACGGCGCCCGAGTACAGGCCGCGGCGCTCCTCCAGGCGGGTGACGGCCTCGATCGCCTCCGGCTTCGGGATGCCGGACGCGGTGACGCCGGGGAAGAGGGCGTCCAGGGCGTCCCATGCGGTGCGGCCGGGGGAGAGGGTGCCGCTGACACTGGAGCCCAGGTGCTGGACGGTCCCGCGCTCCTTCACCGTCATGAAGCCCGTGACACGGACGCTCTCCCGTTCGCACACCCGATACAGCTCCTCTTGGGAGGTGCGGACGGACACGGCGTGCTCGTAGATCTCCTTGGGGTCGGTCTCCAGGTCGCGGCGGGTGCGCGCGTCGGTGTCGGCGCCGAGGCCGAAGGCGCGGGTGCCGGCGAGGGGCTGGGTCATGACGTGCCCCGCCGGGTCGACGCTCGCGAGCACCTCGGGGCTGAACCCGGTGGCCTGGAAGCCGCCCAGGTCGAGCAGGAACGAGCGGGCCGGGGTGTTGGCCTCGCGGCCCCGGACGTAGGTCGAGACGACGTCGACCGGGTGGGGGACGTCCAGGCGGCGCGACACGATGACCTTCTGGTAGCGGCCCGCGTGGATGTCGGCCACGGCCTCGGCGACGCGCGCGCGGTAGGGGTCGCCGCCGACGCGGACGTCGACGGGGGAGGGCTCGCCGACGGGGTGGCCGTCCGGCTTGGCCAGGAGCTTGGTCACCTGCTCGATGTCGGTCCGGTCGACGCCGGTGACGGTGACGCGGCCGTGCTCGGCCCGCACCTCGGTGCGGGGGACGATCAGGTGCGCGAGCCGGCCGGTGGGGCGAGGGGCAGCGGACTCGAACGCGATCCAGCCGTAGGCGTTCCACGCGGGCAGCGGAGCGTCGGCGAAGGTCTCGCGGAGCGCGTCGGCGGGACGGCCCGTCCAGGGTCGGCTGGTGAGGGCCCGGCCCGGCCAGTGGGCGTGGACGGCGTCGGCGTCGAGGACGACCTCGGCGAGCATGCCCCCCGCGAACGTCCATGAGCCTGGCCGCTCGTACACGACGTAGTCGCTGAACAGGCCCGATCCGGCCAGACGGGCCATGAGGGCGAGCGGTGCCGAGGAGTGCTCGACGACCGGCTCGGCGGGGTTCGGCAGAGCAGTGGACAAGGCGGCTCCCTTTCGCGGCCGGAAGGTCAAACTTAGGTAAGGCTAACCTTGCATGATTTTCTTAGGCAAGGCTAACCTAATTCGCTATGGCGGAGCCGACGACGGAAGAGTTGAGCGTGCAGGAGCAGACGACGGCGCGGCGACGCGAACTGATGCGGCGGATGATGGCCGAGGCCGGCCTGGGCGCGGACACCGCCCGGCTCGCCCCTCGCGGAGCGGACGGACCGGCTCCCCTGTCCCACGCGCAGCAGAGCATGTGGCTGCACCACCGCGCCTTCCCGGACAGTCCCGCCTACAACGTCTGCCTGCTCATCCGCATGTCCGGGCCGCTCGACGCAACGGCTCTCCGCGAGGCGCTGCGGGGGCTGATCCGGCGGCACGCCGTCCTCCGCACCGTCTACGCGGACGCGCCCGGCGAGGGTGCCGTGCAGATCGTCACCGAGGACGACTCGCTCGACCTGCCGCCCGTCGCCTGTGCGGACGCCGAGGAGCGGGCGGCGCGGCTGGCCGCGGTCCCGTTCGACCTGCGGGCCGGACGGCCGATCCGGCTGGAGCTGCTCAGGCTCGGCGAGGACGAGCACGCGCTGGTCCTCGTCGTGCATCACATCGCCTGGGACGGCATGACCTGGGGTTCTCTCTCACGCGACCTCTCCGCGCTCTACCGCGCCTCCGTCACCGGTGGGCCCGACGGGCTGCCCTCGCTGGACGTCCAGTACGCCGACTACGCCGACTGGGAGCAGCGGCGGCCCCCCGCCGAGGACGACCTCGCGTACTGGCGCGAGCACCTCGATCCGCCGCCCGCTCCGCTCGACCTGCCCGCCGACCGGCCGCGCGGCGCGGTCGTGTCCGAGCGCGGGGGACGGCGGGCGCGCCGCTTCGACGACGCCGTGACCGAGGGGATGCGGAAGCTCGCCGCCGAGGAGAACCTCACCCCGTACATGGTGATGACCGCCGGCTACGCGGTCCTGCTGCACCGCTACACCGGCGCCGAGGACGTGGCGGTCGGGTCGTCGGCGATGAACCGCGAGCACGCCGAGGTGGAGCGGCTCGTCGGAAACTTCGGCAACACGCTCGTGCTGCGCGCCGACCTGTCCGGGGCGCCGACGTTCCGGGAGGCGCTGCGCCGGGTCGGCCGCACGGTCACCGAGGCGTTCGCGCACCAGGCGCTGCCGTACGACCGGCTCGTCCGGGAACTGCGGCCCGCGCGCGGACGGGGGCGCTCGGCCTTCTTCGACACGATGCTCCTCTTCCTCGCCCAGGAGATCGGCGAGCTGGACCTGCCCGGCATCACGTCGAGCTGGACGCACGTCCACAACGGCACCACGCACGTCGACCTGTCGCTGGAGGCTTTCGTCCGGCCGCAGGGAATGACGGTCGAGGCGACGTTCCGGCGCGAGTTGTTCGAGGACGAGCGCATCGACGCGCTGCTCGCCCACCTGGAGACGCTCCTCCGCGACGCGCTGGCCGACCCCGACCGGCCGATCGGCGCGCTGGAGGTCATGAGCGCGGGGGAGCGCGCCCTGATCGCTGAGGCCAACGCCACCGACCGCGCCCTGCCCGCGACCGACGCCGTCGCGCTGTTCGAGGAGCAGGCGGCACGGACACCCGGTGCCACGGCGGTCGAGGCGGGCGGAACCGCACTCACCTACGCCGACCTGGAGGAACGGGCGTCCGCGCTCGCCGCGGAGTTGCGCGCCCGAGGCGCCGGGCCGGAGACCGTCGTCGCGCTCGCATTGCCGCGCACGCCCGATCTCGTCGCAGCCCTGCTCGGCGTCCTGAAGGCGGGCGCCGCCTACCTGCCGCTCGACCTCGACCACCCCGCCGGCCGGCTCGCCTCCATGCTGGACGACGCCGGGCCGCTCTGCGCGATCGTCACCGGCGAGACCGCGCCGCTCCTCCCGGACGGGACGGACCTCCTCGTCCTCGACGGCTCTCGGCGCAACGCCGGAAACACGCGCACGCCGATCCGGCGCCCGGACGACCTCGCGTACGTCATCTACACCTCCGGCTCCACCGGCCGCCCCAAGGGCGTGGCGATCCCGCACCGCGCGCTCGCGAACTTCCTGCTCACCACCCGCGACCGGCTGAACCTCGGCACCGGTGACCGGCTGGTCGCGGTCACGACCATCGCGTTCGACATCGCCGCCCTTGAGCTGCTCGTTCCCCTGACCAGCGGGGCGACGGTCGTCCTGGCGGCCCGCGACACCGTCCGCGACCCGGCCGCGCTCGCGAGGCTCCTGGCGGGCGCGACGGTCGTCCAGGGAACCCCGTCGCTGCTCGGCACGCTCGACCCGGCCGCGTTCACGGGCCTCCGGGTCCTGGTCGGCGGCGAGGCGCTGCCGCCCGCGCTCGCCGCCTCGCTGGCCGGGTCCGCGTCGCTCGCCACCAACATGTACGGGCCGACCGAGGCGACGATCTGGGCGACCTCCGCGGACCTGCCCGCGGAAGGCATCGGCACCCCCTTCTGGAACACCCGCGCCCACATCCTGGACGCCCGCCTGCGCCCGGTCCCGCCGGGCGTCCCAGGCGAGCTCTATCTGGCGGGCGCGCAGCTCGCCCGCGGCTACGCCGGACGCCCCGACCTCACCGCCGAGCGCTTCGTGGCCGACCCGTTCGGACCGCCCGGATCCCGCATGTACCGGACGGGCGACCTCGCGCGCCGCGCCCGCGACGGGTCCGTGGAGTACCTCGGCCGCACCGACGACCAGGTGAAGATCCGCGGCTTCCGGATCGAGCCCGCCGAGGCGCAGGCCGTGCTCGCCGCGCAGCCCGGCGTCGCGCAGGCCGCGGTCGCCGTCCGGGAGGACCGCCCCGGCGACCCCCGGCTGGTCGGCTACTACGTCCCCGCCGAGGGGCTGGACGAGACCGGATTGCGCGAAGCGCTCGCCAGGGCGCTGCCCGAGTACATGGTGCCCTCCGCCCTCATCGCGCTGGACGGACTGCCCCGGACGGTCAACGGCAAGCTCGACCGCGCCGCGCTGCCCGCCCCCGAGGCCGAGGTGTCGGGACGGGCGCCGCGCGACGCCCGCGAGGCCGCCCTCTGCGCGATCTTCGCCGAGCTGCTCGGCGTCGAGGGGGTCGGCATCGACGACGACTTCTTCGCCCTCGGCGGGCACTCGCTGCTGGCGGCGCGCCTCGCGGCCAGGGCCCAGGCCGTGCTCGGCGCGGAGCCGACCATCGCGGACGTGTTCGAGGCGCCGACCGTCGCCGCGCTCGCGCCCCGCCTGGTCGCGACCGGCGCCGTCCGCGTCCGCGACGTGGCGCGCCCCGAGGTCGTCCCCGCCTCGGCGGCGCAGCGCGGCCTCTGGCTGGAGGAGCGGCTCCGCGGCCCGTCCGCGTCCTACTCGCTGCCGCTCGGCATCCGCCTGCACGGCGCGGTCGACGAGGACGCCCTCGACCAGGCGTTCGCCGATGTCGTCGCCCGCCACGAAGCGCTGCGCACCCTCCTCGTGGAGGGGCCGGACGGCCTGCCCGTGCAACGCGTCCTCGACCCGGACGTCCCCGTGCGCCTCGCCGTGCTCGACGCGCGGGGCGAGACGCCGGAAGGGCGCGCGGCCATCGAGAAGGCCGCCACCGCCCACGTCTTCGACATCGGACGCGACCTCCCCGTCCGCGGCACCCTCGTGAGGACGGGCGACGCCGAATGGTCGCTGATCCTGCTCCTGCACCACGCCGCCGCCGACGAGTGGTCGTTCACCCCGCTGCTGGCCGACCTCGCCCGCGCCTACGAGGCGCGCCGGGACGGACGGGGCCCCGGCTGGGAGCCCCTGCCCGTCCAGTACTCCGACTACGCGGCCTGGCAGCGCGAAGCCGCCCCCGCCACGGCGCCGCAGCTCGACTTCTGGGCGGAGGCGCTCGCCGGGCTGCCCGAGGAGACGGTCCTGCCGCTCGACCGGCCGCGCCCGGCCGAGGCGAGCCGGCGCGGCGGGCTGGTGCCGTTCCGGCTCCCGGCGGCGGGGGCGCGGCGCCTGGCCCGCGAGGCCGGCGCAAGCGTGTTCATGGTGCTGCACGCCGCCGTCGCCGCGCTGCTCCAGCGGTCCGGCGCCGGCGACGACATCGCCCTCGGCTCCCCGATCGCGGGACGCGCGGACGAGGACCTCGCCGGCCTCGTCGGGGTCTTCGTCAACCCGCTGGTGCTGCGCACCGACCTGTCCGGCGACCCGACGTTCGCCGAGCTGCTCCACCGGGTCCGGTCCGCCGACCTCGCCGCGTTCTCCCACGCCGGCGTCCCGTTCGAGCGGGTCGTGGACCGGCTCGCCCCCGAACGCTCCCTCGCCCGCAGCCCGCTGTTCCAGGTCATGATCGTCCACCGGCGGCTGGACGACGTCCGGCTCGCGCTGCCCGGCGTGCGCGCGGAGCCGTTCCTACCGGAGACCGGCGGTGTGAAGTTCGACCTCGACCTGTACTTCGCGGAGGGCGAGGTCGAGGTCGAGGGGTTCGCCGCGTTCGCGGCCGACCTGTTCGACGCCTCGACCGTCGAGCGGCTCATGGACGACCTGGGCGCGCTGCTCGACCGGGTCGCCGCCGATCCCGGCCGCAGGCTGTCCTCGCTCGGCGCGCCCGTCGAGCACCCGGACAACGCGCGCGCCCTCCCGGCCCTGACGGCCGCAGGCCTTATCGAGGCGCAGGTGGCGCGGACCCCGCACAAGACCGCCGTGGTGTTCGGCGACGCCGCCCTCACCTACGCCGAACTCGACCGCCGCGCCGAAGCGCTCGCCGACCGGCTCGCCGCCGCCGGGGCCCGCCCCGAGCAGGTCGTCGCGCTCGCGCTGCCCCGCTCGGACGAGTTCGCCGTCGCGCTCTACGCCGTGCTCAAGACGGGCGCCGCCTACCTGCCGATCGACCTGGCGTACCCGCCCGCCCGCGTCGCGGCGATGCTCGACGCCGTCCGGCCGCTGCTGGTCCTCGGCCGCGACGAGCCGCCGGCGGACGCCCCCCGCCGCGCACGTCCGGACGTCCACCCCGGCCACACCTCCTACGTCGTGTTCACCTCCGGCTCGACAGGAAGGCCGAAGGCCGTCGCCGGAACCCAGCGCGCCCTCGCCAACCGGCTCGCCTGGGGCGCGGGCCTCGCCGCGCCCGGCATCCGCGCCGCCAAGAGCTCGCCCGCCTTCATCGACGGCACGACCGAACTGCTCGGCGGCCTTGCCGCGGGCGACACCGTCGTCATCGCCGACGAGGAGACCGCCGCCGACGCCGTCGCGCTCGCCGGCTTCATCGACCGCCACGGCATCGGCCTCGTCACGCTCGTCCCGAGCCTGCTGGCCGCGCTCGTCGACAACGGCCTGCCGACCTCGGTGACCACGTGGATCAGCAGCGGCGAGGCACTGCCCACCGCGCTCGCGGACCAGGTGCCGGCGCGGCTGGTCGACCTGTACGGGTGCTCGGAGGCCGCCGGGGACAGCCTCGTCGCCGAGGCGGGCGGGCTGCGTCCCATCGACAACACCCGCGCCCACGTCCTCGACGCCGCGCTCCGCGAGGTCCCCGTCGGTGAGCTGTACCTCGCGGGCGACGGGCTGGCGCGCGGCTACCTCGGCGACCCCGCCCGCACCGCCGAGCGCTTCGTCGCCGACCCCTTCGGCCCGCCCGGCTCCCGCCTCTACCGCACCGGGGACCGCGTCCGGCGCCGCCCGGACGGCGGACTGGACTTCCTCGGCCGCGCCGACGACCAGATCACGATCCGCGGCTTCCGGATCGAGCCGGGGGAGGTGGAGGCCGCGCTCGCCGCGCTGCCGGGCGTGCGGCGGGCCGCCGTCACCGCGCACGGATCCCGCCTGATCGGCTACGTCACGGGCGATGTCGAGGCAGAGGCGCTCGACGCCCCGCTGCGCGCCCTGCTGCCCGACTACCTCGTCCCCGCCGAACTGGTGGTCCTGGACGAGCTCCCCCTCAACCCGAACGGCAAGGTCGACCGGCGAGCCCTCCCCGAGCCCGGCCGCCCGCCCGGCGGACGCGCCCCCGCCACCGAGCCCGAACGCGTCCTCGCCCGGCTCGCGGCGAGCGTCCTCGGCCGCGACGCCGTGAGCGCCGACGACGACTTCTTCCGCACCGGAGGCGACAGCATCAGCGCGGCGCTCCTCGTCGCCCGAGCACGCCGCGCCGACCTGTCGTTCACCGTGCGGGACGTCTTCCGGCTGCGGACCGTGGAAGCCCTCGCCCGGGCCGCCGCGCCCTCCGAAGGGAAGAAGACGGCCCAGGCGGCGGGCCCGGCGGGCGAGCTTCCGCTCTCGCCGCTCCAGGAAGGCCTGCTCTACCACCTGATGCTGGCGGGCGAGGGCCGCGACATCTACGTGCAGCAGGCCGTGGTGGCGCTGTCCGGCCCGGTCGACCCCGAGCGGATGGCGCGGGCGGCGCGCGCCACGCTGGAGAAGTTCCCCAACCTCCGCGCCGGGTTCCGGACGGACGGCGACCGCGCGGTCCAGTTCGTCCCGGACGACTTCGAGACCCCGTGGACGCACGCCGACGTGCCCCCGCGGGACCTGGAGGCGTTCGTCGACGCGCAGCGCGCCGAGCCGTTCGACCCCGCCGCGCCGCCGCTGATCCGGTTCGCCCTCGCCCGCCTCGCCGAGGACGACCACCGGCTGGTCCTCACCTCCGAGCTGATCCTGCTGGACGGCTGGTCCGGCGGCCTGCTCGTCACCTCGCTGCTCGACGCCTACACCGACGCCGCCGCCGAGGCCCGCCGGCCTGTCGCGCCCTTCCGCGCGTTCCTCGACTGGGTGAACGGCCGCGACAGGGACGCCGCGACCGGCGCCTGGCACCGCGCGCTCGACGGCTTCGACGAGCCCGCCCTCGTCCGGCCGGGCCTGGTCGGCGCGCCCGCCGACCTCGCGGGCGCCGGCGAGGTGCGCCGCGAGCTGCCCGCCGGGCTCGCCGAAAGGCTGGACGAGGTCGCCCGGGACAGGGGCGTCACCACCGGCACCGTCTTCCAGGCCGCCTGGGGCCTCGTCCTGATGGGCCTCACCGGACGCGACGACGTCGTGTTCGGCGCCTCGGTGTCCGGACGCCACCCCGACGTGGACGGCGTCGAGTCGATGGTCGGCCTGCTGTTCAACACCGTCCCCGTCCGCGTGCAGGCGGGCCCGGCGGACGCCCTCGCCACGGTCCTCGACCGGGTCCAGGCGGCGCAGTCCGACCTGTTCGACCACTCCTTCGTCGCGCTCGCCGACGTCCAGCGCGCCACCGGGCTCGGCACCCTCTTCGACACGCTGTTCGTCTTCCAGAACTTCCCGGGCATGCCGACCGACCGCGCCTTCGGCCCGGACGGCGGCCTGCGGGTCCTCGGACGCGAGGTCCGCGACGCCACCCACTACCCGATCACCATGGTCGTGGAGCCGGACGCCGGGCTGCGCGTCATGTACCGGGGCGACGCGTTCACCGAGGCCGAGGCCGAGCGCGTCACCGACCGCTACGTCCAGGTGTTGCGGCGGCTCGCCGAGGCGCCCGGATCCCCGTGCAGCCGACTCGACCTGCTCGTCCCGCAGGAGCACGACCGGCTCCGGCGCGACTGGGACGACGCGCGCCATCCCGTCCCCGAGCTGACGGTCGCGGAACTGCTCGCCCAGCGCGCGGCCGAGCGGCCCGGCGACCCCGCGCTCGTCTCCCTTCCGGACGTCCGCCTCACCTACGGCGAGCTGAACGCCGAGGTGAACCGGCTCGCCAGGCTCCTGCTCGCCCACGGCGCGGGTCCTGAGAAGGTCGTCGCGCTGGCCATGCCGCGCTCGGCGCAGATGGTCGTCGCCCTGTTCGCCGTCCTGCGCACGGGTGCCGCCTACCTGCCGCTGGAGTTCGACTACCCGGCCGACCGGCTCGACTACATGCTCCAGGACGCGGCACCGGTCTGCCTGGTCTCGCACCGCGACATCGCCGCGGGCCTCACCCGCTCCGGCGCCACCCTCGCGCTGGACGACCCCGCGACCGCGCAGGCCCTAGCCGCGCAGCCCGGCCACGACCTGGCGCCAGACGAAGTCCCCGGGTTCGCGCCCGGCACGCCCGGCAGGCTCGACCACCCCGCCTACGTCATCTACACCTCGGGCTCCACCGGGCGGCCCAAGGGCGTGGTGACGCCCTACCGCGGCCTCACCAACATGCAGTTCAACCACCGCGCCAACATCTTCGACCCGGTGGTCGCGTCGGCGGGGCGCCGCCTCCGCATCGCCCACACCGTCTCCTTCTCCTTCGACATGTCCTGGGAGGAGCTTCTCTGGCTCATCGAAGGCCACGAGGTCCACGTCTGCGACGAGGACCTCCGCCGCGACGCCCAGGCCCTCACCGCCTACCTGCGGCAGCACGAGATCGACGTCATCAACGTGACGCCGACCTACGCCCAGCAGCTCCTGGAGGAGGGCCTCCTGGACGGCGGGCACCGGCCGCCCCTCGTCCTCCTCGGCGGCGAGGCCGTCCCGGCGGCGGTGTGGGAGCGCCTCGCGCGCGCCGAGGGCGTCCTCGGCTACAACCTCTACGGCCCGACCGAGTACACGATCAACACCCTCGGCGGCGGCACCGAGGACAGCGCCACACCGACCGTCGGCAAGCCGATCTGGAACACCCGCGGGTACGTCCTGGACGCCTGGCTGCGGCACGTCCCGCCAGGCGCCCCCGGCGAGCTGTACATCGCGGGCGCCGGACTGGCGCGCGGCTACCTCGGCCGCGCCGACCTGACCGCCGAGCGCTTCGTCGCCGACCCGTTCGGCCCGCCCGGATCCCGCATGTACCGGACGGGCGACCTCGTGCGCGTGCGCGACGGCGGCGACATCGACTTCCTCGGCCGCACCGACGACCAGGTGAAGATCCGCGGCTACCGGGTCGAACCGGGAGAGATCGAGACCGCGCTCGCCGCCGAGCCCGGCGTCGGGCAGGCCGCCGTCGTCGCGGCCGAGACCGGTGTCCCCGGCGTGAAGCGCCTCATCGGCTACATCGTCCCCGACGGCTCCCGCGAAGGCGCCGCCGAAGAGCAGCTCGCCGAGTGGCGGCAGATCTACGACACCGAGTACACCGAGGTCGGCACGGTCGTCCACGCCGAGGAGTTCGCGGGGTGGGACAGCAGCTACGACGGCGCGCCCATCCCGCTGGACGACATGCGCGAGTGGCGGGAGACCACCGTCGAGCGCGTCCGCGCGCTCGGTCCCCGCCGCGTCCTGGAGATCGGCGTCGGCGCGGGCCTTCTCCTCACCCGGCTGGCCCCCCGGAGCGAGGAGTACTGGGGCACCGACTTCTCCGAGCCGGTCATCGCCAAGCTCCACGCCGACCTCGGCGGAGGCACCCGAGGGCCGGCGTCCCGTGACTGGCAGGATGCGGGCCCGGGCTCGCCCGTCCGCCTCAGCTGCCGGCCCGCCCACGACACCGACGGCCTGCCTGAGGGGTACTTCGACACCATCGTGATCAACTCGGTGGTCCAGTACTTCCCCGGCGGCGCCTACCTGGAGGACGTCGTCGCCAAGGCGATGCGCCTGCTCGCCCCGGGCGGCGCGCTGTTCGTCGGAGACGTCCGCGACCTGCGCACGGTCCGCTGCCTGCATGCCGCAGTTCAACTCAGGCGCGGCGGAGGCGACCTGGACTCGATCGAACGCGCCGTCCGCCTGGAGAAGGAGCTCCTCCTCGACCCCGCGTTCTTCGCAGCGCTCGACGTCCCGGCCCGCGTGGACGTCCTCATCAAGCGCGGCACCCACCACAACGAACTGACCCGCCACCGCTACGACGTCGTCCTGCGCAAGGACGCGGCCCCCGCCCCGCCGACGCCGGCCGTCGACTGGACCACCCTCGACGACCTCCGGGACAGGCCCGCCGGGCCGCTGCGGGTGAGAGGGATCCCCGACCCGAGGTCGTCGGGCGAGGCCGCGGCGCTGCGGGCGCTGCGGGAGGGGGCCTCCGCGGACGAGGCGCGCGCGGCGCTGACCTCGGCGCCCGAAGGGATCGAGCCCGAGACGCTGCACGGACTGTTCCCGGACGCCGTCCTCACGCCGTCCGACGAGCCCGGCCGCTACGACGCCGTGTTCGGCGGGGGAGCGGCGTGCCCGCCGGCCGAGCCCGGCCGCGCGCCCGCCTCGTACGCGAACGACCCGGTCGCCGCGCGCGACCACGGCGTGCTGGCCGCGCGGGTCCGCGAGAGCCTCCGGGCGCGCCTGCCCGGACACATGGTCCCGAGCGCGATCATGACGCTGGACGCGCTGCCGCTCACGGTGAACGGCAAGCTCGACCGGCGCGCCCTCCCCGACCCCGGGCAGGACGCCCCGCGCCGCGCGGGACGGGCCCCGCGCACCCCCGTCGAGCGCCTGCTGTGCACGCTGTTCGCCGAGGTCCTGGACGCGCCCGGCGCCGGGATCGACGACGACTTCTTCGACCTCGGCGGCCACTCGCTGCTCGCGACGAGGCTCGTCGGCAGGGCGCGGGCGGTGCTCGGCGCCGAACTGGCCATCCGCGACCTGTTCGAGGCGCCGACCGTGGCGGAACTGGCCGGGCGCCTGCACCGCGGCGCCGAGTCGCGGGCCCGGCCCGTCCTGGAACCGCGGGAGCGGCCCGAGCGGGTGCCGCTGTCGTCCGCCCAGCGGCGGCTGTGGATGCTCGACCAGCTGCTCCGCGAGGACGACGGGCCCCGCGACGCCTACCACCTGCCCCTCGCGGTCCGGCTGCGGGGCGGCCTCGACCTCGCGGCCCTGGAGGCGGCGATCGGGGACGTCACCGCCCGGCACGAGAGCCTCCGGACGGTCTTCGCCGAACACGACGGCGTGCCTTACCAGCGGATCCTCGCCCCCGACGAGGCGAAACCCGTCCTGGAGGTGGCGACCTGTGCGCCCGAGGACGTCATCGCCAGGCCGTTCGACCTCGCCGAACAGACCCCCCTACGGGTGGCGGTGTTCCCGGAGGGCGAGCGGGAGCATCTGCTGCTCGCCGTCTTCCACCACATCGCGTTCGACGAATGGTCGTTCGGGCCGTTCGCGCGCGACGTGGCCGAGGCCTACGCGGCCCGGCTGGACGGCAAGGAGCCCGCCTGGGCCCCGCCGCCCGTCCAGTACGCCGACCACGCCCTCTGGCAGCGCGAGCTCCTCGGCGACCCGGCCGACCCCGGCAGCGTCCACGCCCGGCAGCTGGACCACTGGGCGCGGACCCTCGCGGACCTGCCCGAGGAGATCCCGCTGCCGGTGGACCGGGCGCGCCCCGCCACGGCCGGGCAGCGCGGCGGTACCCTCACCGCCGACCTGCCGCCCGGCCTCACCGGCCGGCTCAGGCGCGTCGCGCGGGAGGCGAACGCCAGCGTGTTCATGGTCTGCCAGGCCGCCGTCGCCGCGCTGCTGCACCGCATGGGCGCGGGAGACGACATCCCCCTCGGCAGCCCCGTCGCCGGGCGCACGGAGGAGGCCGCGCGGGACCTCGTCGGCTTCTTCGTGAACACGCTCGTCCTGCGCGCCGACGTGTCCGGCGACCCGACGTTCGCGGAGCTGCTCGCCCGCGTCCGGGAGGCCGGCCTCGCCGGCCTCGCCCACCAGGACCTGCCGTTCGAGGCGGTCGTGGAGGCGCTGCGCCCGCGCCGCGTGCCCGGCCGCAACCCCCTGTTCCAGGTGATGGTCGGGTACGAGAACCAGGGCGCCGGCGACGTGCGGTTCCCGGGACTGGAGCAGCGGGAGGCGCTGTTCGGGCCGGGCGCGGCGAAGTTCGACCTCGACTTCATCTTCCGGGAGGGACCGGACGGGCTCCGGCTGGTCCTCGACCACTCCGCCGACCTGTTCGACCGCGCCACGGCGGCCGCGCTGGCGGACGGCCTGATCGCGCTGCTCGGGGCCGTCGCCGACGATCCCGGCGTCAGGGTCGGATCGCTGCCGGCCGTCCTGACCGCCCGCACCGTGACCGCCGAGGCGGCCCCGGAGGCGGCGCGCCGGGACGACGGACGGGAGGCGGTCCTGTGCCGGATCTTCGCCGAAGAACTCGGCGTTCCCGAGGTCGCCCCGGACGACGACTTCTTCGACCTCGGCGGGCACTCGCTGCTCGCGATGAAGCTGGTGCGGCGCATCAGGCGCGAGCCCGGCTGCGCGGACCTGAGGATCGCGGACCTGATGGCCGCCCCGACCGCGGCGGGGCTGCTCGCCCGGCTCGGACCCGCCGGAAGTGAGGCGGCTCATACCGGCCCGGGCATTGTCTAGTTAGGTAAGGCTAACCTAAAATTCTTGATCAACGCCCTCCCGCCTCCCCTCGAACATGGAAGGTCCGCTATGCGCACCCTGATGCGGCGCCTGGCCGTCGCCGCCGCGCTCGTCCTGGGTCTCGCCACGGCCGCCGCCTGCGGCGACGACGAGCCCGCCGGCGGCCCCGGCGGCTCCGGCGGCGCGGCCGGGGCGTTCCCCGTCACCGTCACCCACAAGCTCGGCTCCGCGGAGGTCGAGTCCGCGCCGAAGCGGATCGTCGCGCTCGGCGAGGTCGACCAGGACGCGCTGCTCGCCCTCGGCGTCACGCCCGTCGGCATGGCCGAGCTGACCGGCGTCCAGCCCGACGGACTCGCCCCCTGGAGCGCGCCCAGGCTGACCGGTGAGAAGCCCAAGCTGCTCAAGGCCGGTGAGGCGGGATTCAACCTGGAGGAGATCGCCGCGCTGCGGCCCGACCTGATCCTCGCCGCCGGCGACTTCGCCATCGACAAGGAGTACGGCAAGCTCTCCAAGCTCGCCCCGACGCTCGCCTACCAGACCGGCCCCGCCGAGGACTCCTGGCAGCAGATCACCCGGCAGGTCGCCGCCGCGATCGGCCGCCCCCAGGACGGAACGAGGCTCGTCGCCGACGTGGAGTCGAAGATCGCCCAGGTGAAGACGAGGCACCCCGAGCTGAAAGGCAAGGAGTTCGCGTTCACCAGCGTCTTCCCCAACGGCAACATCGGCGTGATGAAGTCCGGCGCCGACACGAGCGTGAAACTGCTCCAGCAGTTCGGCATGACGCTCCCGGAGTCGCTGAGGAGGCTGCCCGGCGACGGGTTCGCCGCCGAGCTGAGCCTGGAGAAGGTCTCCGTCCTGGACGTGGACGTCCTGATCAGCCACTACAACGACGACCCCGCCACCCAGAAGAAGATCGAGGCCAACCGGCTGTTCGCCGGCCTCGGCGCCGTCGAGCGCGGCTCCTACGTGCCGCTCGACCTGAAGTCGTTCTGGCCGCTGCGCACCCCCACCCCGCTCGCCGTCCCCTACGTGGTCGACCAGGTCGTCCCGAAGATCGCCAAGGCCGCGAGCGCGGCGAAGCCCGCCTGATGCCGGAGGAGCGCATGCACACCCCCGTCCGCGACGTGGTCGGCATCGGGTTCGGCCCGTCCAACCTGGCGCTCGCCGCCGCGCTGGAGGAGGAGCACGGCGGCGCCGACGCGGTGTTCTTCGAGAAGCAGCCCGCGTTCGGCTGGCACCGCGGGATGCTGATCGACGGCGCCACGATGCAGGTCCACTTCCTCAAGGACCTGGTGTCGCTGCGCAACCCCGCCAGCCCTTACTCGTTCCTGGCCTACCTGCACGCCCGGGGCCGGCTCGTCGACTTCGTCAACCACAAGACGATGTTCCCGACGCGGCTGGAGTTCCACGACTACCTCGAATGGGCCGCCGCCGCGTTCGAGGAGCGCGTCCGCTACGGGGCGGAGGTCGTCTCCCTGCGCCCCCACGACGACGAGGCCCTGGAGGTCGTCGTGCGGCAGGGCGACGAGCTGGAGACGCACCTCGCCCGCGACGTCGTCATCGGCGCGGGGCTCGAACCCGTCCTGCCGGAGGGCGTCCGGCCGGGGGAGCGGATCTGGCACACCGAGGACCTGCTCACCCGGCTCGGCGAGCGCGGGGACTGGGAGCCCCGCCGGATCGTCGTGGTCGGCGCCGGGCAGAGCGCCGCCGAGGCCGTCGAGTACCTGCACCGCACGCTCGCCCGCGCCGAGGTGTGCGCGGTCTTCGCGCGGTACGGGTACTCGCCCGCCGACGACAGCCCCTTCGCCAACCGCGTCTTCGACCCCGAGGCCGTCGACCACTACTACGCGGCGCCCGGCGACGTGAAGCGGATGCTGTTCGAGTACTCGCGCAACACCAACTACTCCGTGGTGGACCTCGACCTCATCGACGAGCTGTACCGGCGCGCCTACGCCGAGAAGGTCGCGGGCGCCGAGCGGCTGCGCATCCTCAACGCCTCCCGCGTCCTGGACGTCGCCGACGGCCCCGGCGGACTGCGGGTCCGGGTCGCGTTCCTGCCCACCGGCGAGGTCACGGCCCTGGACGCCGACGCCGTCGTCTACGCCACCGGCTACCGCGAACGCGACCCGTTCGACCTGCTCGGCGAGGCGGGCGCGCACTGCCGCACCGGCCCGGACGGGCGCCCGGTCGTCGGGCGCGACTACCGCATCGCCACCGAGCCCGGCCCCGCCTGGGGCGTCTATCTGCAGGGGGCCACCGAGCACAGCCACGGGATCGCCTCCTCGCTGCTGTCCATGACCGCCGTCCGCACCGGGGAGATCGTCCGGTCCATGGCGCGGCGCTCCGCCCGCGTCGCCCCCGGCGTCTAGAGAAAGGGAAAGCCGATGACGAACCCGTTCGACGACCCCGACGGGGCGTTCCTCGTCCTCGCCAACGCCGAGGGCCAGCACTCCCTGTGGCCGGCGTTCGCCGACGTCCCCGCCGGGTGGACAACGGTCCACGGCCCCGAGTCGCGGTCCGACTGCATCGGGTACGTCGTGGACAACTGGAAGGACATCCGCCCGCGGAGCCTGGCGGCCGAGACGCCGTGACCTCCCCACAGGTCACGGCGTCTCGGCCCCGGGCTCTGGAGCGGGACGCCCGCGTTCAGCCCGGGCTCACGGCTTCGGCAGGGACGGCCGGTCCGCGAAGAACCCGGCCATGAGCTCGCTGGCGTAGTCCGGCCACTCGTGCCCTCCGCGCTGCCTGGTGCAGAGCGCGACGACGACCGGGCCGGGGCCCGTGCCGACGCAGTCGTCCGGCCCGTCCGGCACCGGCTGCGACAGCGCGGGCAGCTTGTCCACCCACCGCCAGTACTCCATGAGGAGCCGGACGGGGATGAACGGGAAATGGACGTCCGCGTCCATGTTCCCGCCGCCGTCATAGGGGACGGACGGGTCCCACGTCCCGTGGAACGCCAGCACCGACACCGGTTTCTTCGGCGTGCAGCCGATGGCCAGAGCGCCCGACACCACGGCGATGCCGGCGACCTTCTCCGCGCGCTCGCACGCGTACCGGTACGCCATGCCGCCGCCGTTGGAGAAGCCGGTGACGAAGACGCGGCGGGGGTCGGCGACGCCCTGCCGCACCAGCGTGTCGATGAGCTTGTCGAGGAACGCGACGTCGTCGACGCCGGTCCACCGGGCGAACCAGCAGCAGGCGCCCGCGTTCCAGGTGCCGAGGAGCCCGTCGGGATAGGCGACGGCGTAGCCGTGCCGGTCGGCGACCTCGTCGAGCCCGCTCTGCTTGCGGACGTACTCGGAGTCGTTCAGGCCGCCGTGCAGCGCCACGATGAGCGGCAGCGGCGTGCGGGACTCGGAGCCCGGCGGGACGTGCAGCAGGTAGGGGCGGTTCCAGTCGCCCATGGGAATGGTGTGCCTCGATGTTCCCGGGGCGTCCTCGAACGCTCCGGCGGGCAGGGGGTGGGCGATGAGCGCCGCGAGAACCGCCACGATCATCGCCGCCCGCGCGGCGATCTTCATAGCGTGATCCAACCCCGCCGCGCCCCGCCCGGCTACGCACCTCCGCGCAGAAAAGACCGGCGTTTTTTGGCGTCTGCCGCGCAGGTCGTCGCCCGGCGCCGGGCGGGACGCGCCGCCGCGCCCTCGGCGGCGCGCTCCCGCGCGCCGGTGTCATCGCCGGAGTCCGGGGGATGAGGTGGTGGGTGCCTTCGCGACCGTGGGGACCGACTTTGGACTGCGCCGACCGGAACGGGAATGACAAGGATGCGACCTGGGGCCGATCGCGCTGGCCGAGTCTTTCTCGACTCCTTGCCGTTCGCCATGATGGCCATCGTCGCGATCGTCGACGTCCTGGCAGGTCCGAGCGTGGGCTACCTGCCGCTCCTGTCTCTCGGGCCTGCGTTCGCGAGTCTGTCGGCGAGTGTGCGCCGCACCGCGGCCGTGGGCGTGCTCGCGCTGACCCTCTGCACGGTCCTGGGGCTGTACGACCGAGTGCTGGGGACCCGGAGCAACAACCTCACGTTCGCCTCGATCAGCGGAGTCATCGCGGCGAGCATGCTCGCCAGCGCGTACCGCGTGCGCCGTGAACGGGAACTGGCGGATGTGCGCTCGGTCGCCGAGGCGGCTCAGCGCGTCCTGCTGCGGCCCGTTCCGCGGCGTGTCGGCCCGTTCCGCATGGCGGTCCGCTATGTCTCGGCGTCGGCGCAGGCGACGATCGGGGGCGACCTGTACGAGGTTGCGATGACGCCCGAGGCCGTCCGCGTCATCGTCGGCGACGTCCAGGGAAAGGGGCTGGACGCCGTGGAGACGGCGGCGGTGGTCCTGGGGGCCTTCCGGGAGGCCGCGTACGACGAGCCCGACCTGCCCGGTGTGACGGCGCGGATCGAGAAGGCGCTGACCCGGCACCTGACGAGCGAGCAGTTCGTCACCGCGGTGCTCGCCGAACTCCAGGACAACGGCGTCATACTGCTCAACCGGGGCCACCCCGCGCCCCTGCTCGTCCGTCCCGACGGGGTCGTCCGGACGCTCGACCCGCCGGTGGCCGCTCCACCGCTCGGGCTGGGCGCCCTGGTCGACGAGCCCGATTCCGTCCACTGCCTGACCATGGCCCCCGAAGATCAGATCCTTTTCTACACCGACGGCGTGGTGGAGGCGCGGGACTCCGGTGGCGTGTTCTTCCCACTGCTCGAGCGAGCGGGCGTCCTCGCCGCGCCCGATCCCGAAACGGCTCTCGACGAGCTGCAGGACGACCTGACCCGGTACGTCGGCGGCCCGATCGCCGACGACGCCGCGATGCTCCTGCTGCGGCGCCGCTGACCCGGGGCGGTGTTCGGAGGGGGACCGGAAGCGTGCGGCCCGCGGGGGCGCTCAGGCCGGCGCCCGCGTGGCCGCGGAACCGCCCGGCCTCGCGGGCCTCCTGCCCCGGACGGCGGGTCGTTGACGGCGGGGCGGTGGTGAAAATATGGTGAACCGACCGGTCGGTATGTGCGGAAATTCGTGCGGTCCGGCCGTTCCTCTCGCCGTCGCGGGCCCTCTCGGAGAATTGCCATGATGCTCAGCACGATGCAGGACTTTCCGCTGTCCGTCGCCGCGATCCTGCGGCACGGAGCGCGCGTCTACGGCCGCAGCGAGTGCGTGACGTGGACGGGCGGCGGCCCGCCCCGGCGGGCGACCTTCGCCGAGGTCGCCCGCAACGCCGAGCGGCTCGCGTCCGCCCTGGCCAGGCTGGGCGTCCGTCCCGGCGACCGGGTGGCGACGTTCTGCTGGAACAACCAGGAGCACCTGGAGGCCTACTTCGCGGTGCCCGCCATGGGGGCGGTGCTGCACACGCTGAACATCCGGCTGTTCCCCGAGCAGCTCTCGCACATCATCAACCACGCCGACGACCAGGTCGTCATCGTCGACGACAGCCTCGTCCCGCTCCTGGCGCGCGTCGTGGGCGAGCTCCCCGCCGTCGAGGCGTTCGTGGTCGTCGGGGACGGCGACGCCTCGCCCCTGGAGGCCAACGGCAACGGCGCACCCGTCCTGCGCTACCACGAGCTGCTCGCCGCGGAGGAGCCCGGCTACGCCTGGCCCGAGGTGGACGAGCGGTCCGCGGCATCCATGTGCTACACCAGCGGCACCACAGGCGACCCCAAGGGCGTGGTGTACTCGCACCGCTCCACGTTCCTGCACGCGATGGCCGTCCAGTCGGCGTCGATGGTGGGCATCACCGAGGCCGACCGCGTCCTCACCATCGTCCCGATGTTCCACGTCAACGCCTGGGGACTGCCGTACGGGGCGTTCCTGTCCGGGGCCACGCTGCACATGCCGGGCCCGTTCATGCAGCCGGAGCACCTCACGCGGTTCATCGCCGCGGAGCGCAGCACGCTGGCGTCCGCCGTCCCGACGATCTGGAACGCGATCCTGGCCCTCGGGGAGCGGGAGGAGATCGACCTGTCGTCGCTGCGGGCGGGCACCTCCGGCGGGGCCGCCGCCCCCCGGGTCCTGCTGGAGCGCTTCGAGCAGCGGTACGGGCTGCGCATCATCCAGGGCTGGGGCATGACGGAGACGAGCCCGCTCGGCGGCATGGCGTTCCCGCCGCCCGGCGTCGAGCCCGGGACCGAGGAGGACATGGACTGGCGGCTGAAGTCCGGCCGCGTCGCCGCCGGCGTGGAGATGCGCATCGTGGACGACTCCGGCGCCGAGCTGCCCTGGGACGGCGAGTCCGTCGGCGAGATCGAGGTGCGCGGGCCGTGGATCACCGGCGCCTACCACCGCGACCCGGCGCCCGCGAAGTTCGACGACGGCTGGCTGCGCACCGGCGACATCGGCACCATCGACGACCGCGGCTTCTTCCAGATCACCGACCGCGCCAAGGACGTCATCAAGTCGGGCGGGGAGTGGATCTCCTCGGTGGAACTGGAGAACCACCTGATGGCCCATCCCGCCGTGGCGGAGGCCGCCGTCATCGGCATCCCCGACGCCCGCTGGGACGAGCGCCCCCTCGCCTGCGTCGTCCTGCGCGAGGGCGCCGAGGCCGACGCCGGGGAGCTGGCGTCGTTCCTCGCGGACAAGGTCGCCCGCTGGCAGGTCCCGGAGTACTGGACGTTCCTGGAGGAGATCCCGAAGACCACGGTCGGCAAGTTCGACAAGAAGCCCCTGCGCGCCCGGCACCGGGACGCGGCGCTCAAGATCCACCACGTGGACCGCTGACGCCCGCGGGCCGCCCGCCGGTCCCGCGGCTACTTTTCCAGGCCGCGCAGGAACAGGTCCACGTAGTGCTCGCTGATGGCGGCCGTCTTGAGGCGGCCGCCCGGGCGGTACCAGGCGCCGATCTGGTGGACGGTCCCGAAGAAGAAGTGGACGGCGATGTCGGCGGGCGTCTCGGTGCGGAACGTGCCCTCGCGCTGGCCCTCCTCGACCAGGGCGCGGAACCGCTCGTGGTAGCGGCGCCGCTCGGCGCGGACGGCCTCGCGGCGGTCGCGGGAGAGCAGGTGCGTCGAGCGGAAGAAGACGGTGAAGTCGTCCAGGTAGAGGAACGAGGTGTTGAGGACGTCGACGGCGGCGGCGCGGAGCCTCTCGGCGGCCGTGCCGGGACCGTCCGCGATCTGCTCCAGCCGGGACATCTGCAGGCCGAGGAGCCGGTGGTAGATCTCGTAGAGGAGGTCGTCCTTGGAGCCGAAGTAGTGGTACATCGCCCCCTTGGTCACGCCGGCGGCGTTCACGATCTCCTGGACCGAGGTGCTCTCGAAGCCCTTCTCGGCGAACATCCGGACCGCCACGGCCAGCAGCCGGTCGGGCAGCGGCAGGGTGCCGGAGATCCGGCCCGCGGGCGCCTGCGTCATCACTCCACCTCCGCCGTCCGGGAGTCCCCCGGGGTCTCGTGCCGCCCCGGCGCGGCCGCCCGCAGAACGCCGATCAGCCTACCGCCGGGCGGGGATTCGCCGCGGCGGGCCTCGGACGAGTGCGAATCGCCTGTTGACCGGAGCGCCCGGTGATTCTATCTTCATGGAACCGACCAGTCGGTATGTGCATTTCGGCCTCGGGGGATTCGCGCTGATTCATCGGCGAGGTGAGGCGACATGTCCGGCTCTTCTACGATCCTGGAACTGCGAGAGGTGACCGTCCGCTTCGCCGGGCTGGTCGCATTGGACGGCGTGTCGCTCACGGCGACCGAGGGCCGCGTCACCGGGGTGATCGGCCCGAACGGCGCAGGCAAGACGACGCTCTTCAACGTCGTGTGCGGTTTCGTCCGCCCGGACGCGGGCGAGGTCCGCTGGCGGGGCCGCGCGCTCCGCCGGCACCGCCCCCACGACCTGACCCGGCTCGGCATCGCGCGCACCCTGCAGGGGCTCGGCCTGTTCCCGGGGCTGACCGTGCTGGAGAACGTGATGGTCGGCGCGGAACCGCACGCGCGGGCCGGGTTCTGGTCCGGTCTGTTCGCGCTGCCGCGCGCCGACCGCGACGAGGCGGCCCTGCGCGAGCGGGCCATGGCCCGGCTGGCGGAGCTGGGCGTGGCGGGCGAGGCCGCGCGGCCGCCGGGGGAGCTGCCCTACGGCGTGCAGAAGCGGGTCGCGCTGGCCCGCGCGCTCGTGGCCGAGCCCGACCTGCTGCTGCTGGACGAGCCCGCCGCCGGGCTGTCGGCCGCCGAGATGGACGAGCTGGCCGAGCTGATCCGCGGGCTGCGCGGCGGGCCCGCCGTCGTCCTCGTCGAGCACCACATGGACCTCGTGATGAGCGTGTGCGACCAGGTGGTCGTGCTCGACTTCGGCAAGGTCATCGCGAGCGGGCCGCCCGACCGGGTCCGCGACGACCCGGCCGTCCTCGACGCCTACCTCGGCGAGGAGGTCGCCGGTGCTTGAGGTGAAGGACCTCACCGTCTCCTACGGCGCCGTCCGCGCGCTCGGCGGCGTGGACCTGTCGGTCGCGGAGGGCTCGGTCACCGCCGTGCTCGGCGCCAACGGCGCGGGGAAGACCACGCTGCTGCGCGCGGTCTCCGGGCTGCTGCGGCCCCGCTCGGGGCGGGTCGAGCTGGACGGCGCGGACATCACCGGGCTGCCGGTCGAGGAGGTCGTCCGGCTCGGCGTCGCGCACGTCCCGCAGAACGGCGGCGTCATCACCGAGCTGACCGTGCAGGAGAACCTGCGGCTCGGCGGGCTGTGGCGGCGCGACCGGGCGGCGCTCGCGCGGCGGATCGCCGACATGTACGAGCTGTTCCCGCCGCTCGCGCAGCGGCGGTCCCGCACCGCCGCCACCCTGTCCGGCGGCGAGCGGCAGATGCTCGCGCTCGCCCGGGCGCTGACCGGCGCGCCGCGGCTGCTGCTGGTGGACGAGCCGTCTCTCGGCCTCGCGCCGCGGGTGGTCGCCCAGCTGATGGCCGTGCTGCGGAGGCTGTGCGACGAGGACGGCCGGACCGTGCTGCTCGTGGAGCAGAACGCGCGCAGCGCGCTGTCGGTCGCCGACCGCGCCGTCGTCCTCGACCTCGGCTCCGTGGTGGCGGACGAGGCCGCCGCCGTCCTCGCCGCCGACGACCGTCTCCGCCACGCCTACCTGGGGTTCTGATGGTGCGCTTCATCAATCTCACGCTCGTCGGCATCACCTCCGGGGCGGTGTTCGCGGCCGTCGCGCTCGCGCTGGTGCTGATCTGGCGCTCCACCCGCGTCGTGAACTTCGCCCAGGGCGGCATGCTGATGTTCACGACGTTCCTCGCCTGGAGCGTCATCGACGCCGGCGGCTCCTACTGGCTCGCGCTCGGCGCCGCCCTCGCGTCCGGGCTGGTGCTGGGCGCGGTCGTCGAGCGGGTCGTGGTACGCCCCGTCGAGAACAAGCCGCCGCTGAACGCCGTCATCGTCACGCTCGGCCTGCTCGTGCTGCTGCAGGCGGCCGCGGGCATGATCTGGGGCGACACGCCTCACTCCTACCCGCCCGCCCTCACCATCAAGGGCCTGTCCGTCGGCGGGACGCGGCTCCAGCTGTCCCCGTTCGACCTGTTCGTCATCGGCGCCGTCGCCGCGGTCATGGTGCTGCTGACGCTGCTGTTCGTCCGCACCGACCTCGGGCTGCGGCTGCGCGCCTCGGCCTTCGCGCCCGAGATCGCCCGCCTGCAGGGCGTGCGCGTCGGCCGGATGCTGACCCTCGGATGGGCGCTCGCCGCGCTCGTCGGCTCGCTCGCCGGGGTGCTGATCGCCCCGTCGGTGTTCGTCGGGCCCTCCCAGTTCGACGCGATGCTCGTCTTCGGGTTCACCGCCGCCGTGATCGGCGGGCTGGACAGCCCCGCGGGCGCCGTCACCGGCGGGCTGCTGCTCGGCTGCGCGCTCAGCTACGTGTCCGGCTACCTCAGCTCCGACCTGGTGGCCTTCGGGGCGCTCGCCGCCCTCATCACCGTCCTGATGATCAGACCGAACGGCCTGTTCGCCGCGAGCACCGGACGGAGGGTGTGATCCCATGACCGCGCCTGTGCGCGGCGTCCTGCGCCGCTCGACCCTGGCCCGGCACACGTCCGGCGCCCTGCTCGCGATCGCCGTCCTGTACCTGCTGACCACGGCCGCCGGCCCCTACCGGGACCTGCAGATCGCGCAGGCCGCCTACCTCACCTGCGCGGTCGCCGGCCTGACGGTGCTGACCGGGCTCGGCGGCCAGATCTCCCTCGGGCACGGCGCGTTCATGGCGGTCGGCGCCTACACCGCCGCGCTGGTCATCGGGCACTGGGGCTGGCCGCTCGCGGCGGTCCTCGCGGCGGCGGCCGGCGTCACCGCGGTCGCGGGCACGGTGGTCGGCGCCGTCGCCGCGCGGCTGCACGGCCCCTACCTGGCCGGCGCCACCCTCGCCTTCGCCGTCGGGCTGCCCGGCCTCGCCAACTACAAGCCGCTCGCCGGCGCGCTCGGCGGCCAGAACGGGCTGACGATCGCTCCGCCGGTCCCGCCCGCGGCGCTCGGCGCCGCGTTCCCGCTGGAGCGCTGGCAGGCGTGGATCTGCTGCCTCGGCGCCGTCGCCACCCTGTTCCTGCTCGCCAACCTGACCGGCGGCCGGTTCGGGCGGACGCTGCGCGCCGGCCGCGACGACGAGATCGCCGCCGCGCTGAGCGGGGTCCGCGTGGCCCGGACGCGGATCGCCGCGACCGTCGTCTCGGCGGCCTGCGCCGGGCTCGCCGGCGGGCTGCTCGCCCTGGTCGCCACGCTGGCGGCGCCTGGCGCGTTCCCGCTCACGCTGTCCCTCCAGCTCATCGCCGCCATCATCATCGGCGGGCTCGGCACCCTGCCGGGCGCCGTGTGGGGCGCGCTGATCCTGGTCTACGTGCCGACCTGGGCGGCGGACCTGTCGTCCTCGTCCGGCCTCTCGCACAACATCGCGTCGAATCTGCCCCTCGCCATCTACGGCCTCGTCCTCATCGCGGTGACGCTGGCCTTCCCGCGCGGCGTCCAGGGAGGGCTCCGCGACATCGGCGGCGCCGTCCGGCGCCGTGCACGCGCGAGGCGCGACCTGGCTCCCGGGTCGCACGGTCCCGCGCCAAGGGACACATCGGGGCCCACCACAACGCACTCAGGAGGAGCAGATGAAGCGACCCCGGACCAGGCGGGCGCTCGCCCTGATGACCGCGGCGACGCTGGCGGTCGCGGCGAGCGGCTGCGGCGGTGACGGAGGCGGCGGCGGGTCGGCGCCCGGCGTGACCGCCACCACCGTCACGATCGGCAGCCACCAGCCGCTGACCGGGCCGGCCGCGCCCGGCTACAGTGCCAACTCCGCGGCGTCCAAGGCGTTCTTCGACTACGTCAACGCGAACGGCGGCGTGCACGGGCGCAAGATCGTCTACAAGTACGTGGACGACGGCTACAACCCGACGCAGACCGTCAGCGTGACGCAGAAGCTCGTCCTCCAGGACAAGGTGTTCGCGATCTTCAACGGGCTGGGCACGCCCACGCACTCCAAGGTCGTCGACTACCTGAACGCCCAGCGCGTCCCGGACCTTTTCGTCGCGTCCGGCTGCGGCTGCTGGGACCAGCCGGACAAGCACCCGCAGACGTTCGGCTGGCAGGTCGACTACATCCGCGAGGGCAAGATCCTCGGCGACCACGTCAAGAAGACCTTCGCGGGGAAGAAGGTCGCCTACTTCTTCCAGAACGACGACTTCGGCCAGGACGGGGTGAAGGGCCTCGACAAGTACATCCCGAAGGACCAGGTCGTGTCCCGGCAGTCCTACCAGCCGGGCGGCACCGACATCGGCGCGCAGGCGCAGGCGATCGCCCAGTCCAAGGCGGACGTCGTCGTGCTGTTCAGCATCCCCACCTACACGGCGCTGTTCCGGCTCGCCGCGCTGAAGCTGAACTACAAGCCGACGTTCGTCGTCAGCAACGTCGGGTCCGACCCGATCACCCTCACCGGGCTGCTGGAGAGCTTCGCCAAGAAGGGCGGCAGCGAGGTCGAGGGCAGTCCGCTCATCCAGGGCATGGTCACCGACGGCTACCTGGCGGCGCCCGGCGACACCGCCAACAGCTGGACGGCGCTGTTCAAGAAGATCCACGACCAGTACATCCCGAAGCTGCCGTTCAACGGCAACATCGTCTACGGCATGTCGGTCGCCTACACCTTCGTGCAGGCGCTCCAGGCGGCGGGCGAGAACCCGACCCGCAAGGGCGTCGTCGAGGCGCTGGAGAAGTCGCACTTCACCGGGCCGGGCGTCGTCCCGTTCGCCTACAGCGCGCAGTCGCACGCCGGGTACACCGGGGCGGTGATCGGCACGATCAAGGGCCAGAACGTCGTGCCGCAGGGGCAGCCGCTCACGACCGACGACGGTGACGGGCCGATCCAGCCCTACACGGCCCCGCAGCCGCAGGCGCCCGCGAACGGCGTCCCCGCCGCGGGCTGACGCGCCCCCGCCGCCGTCCCGCGCCCCTCCCGCGCGGGACGGCGGCCGGACGCCGGCGAGGGCTCCGGCCCCCTCAGGCGCGGACGACCTCCGGCCCGGCGGCGGCGAGGTCGGCGGCGAGGTCGGTGTCCAGCCCGGTGTCGGTGATCAGCACGTCGATGTCGGCGAGGCCGCCGAACCGTACGAGGTGGTCATGGCCGATCTTGGTGCGGTCGGCGAGCAGCACCCGCCGCCGCGACGAGGCGATCATCGCCCGCTTCACCGCGGCCTCGGCCTGGTCGGAGGTCGTCAGCCCGCGCTCGACCGAGCAGCCGTTCGTGGCCATGAACGCCACGTCCACCCACAGGTCGGCGAGCGGGCGCAGCACCCAGTCGTCCACCGTGGCGAGCGTGCGGCCGCGCACCCGCCCGCCGAGGATGATCACGGTGAGGTTGGGGCGGGTCGCCAGCACCGCGGCGTGCGGCGGTGAGTTCACGATCACGGTCAGCTCGCGGTCGGTCGGCAGCAGCTGGACGAACCGGGCGGTGGTCGTGCCGGCGTCCACGATGATCGACCCGTCGGCGGGCAGCTCCTCCAGCGCCGCCTTGGCGATGCGCTGCTTCTCCTCGGTCATCACCGCGTCCCGCGCCGCCAGCTCCGGCTCGAACCCGAGCCGCTCGACGGGCATCGCGCCGCCGTGCACGCGCCTGACCGTCCCGGCCCGCTCCAGCACGGTCAGGTCGCGGCGGATCGTCTCGGTCGTGACCGAGAACTCCTCGGCGAGCGCGACGACGTCCACCCGGCCCTTCGAGCGCGCCAGCGCAAGGATCGCCTGCTGCCGTTCCTCGGCGTACATGATGGTCGTCCCATCCGTTCCGTCTGCGTTCCGGTGCGCGTTCATTCTGCCGGGTCCCCGGGACGGTCAAGCGGGCTGTTCGGCATCCAGGTCGCGGGCGAGCAGGCCGGCGAGCTCGTCGAGCGCGGTTCCCGCCCCGTCGCCCTCGGCGGCCAGGATCACCTCGGTGCCCTGGCGCGCGCCGAGCGAAAGCACGCCGAGGATGCTGTTCGCCGGGACGGGCGCGCCGTTCCCGACCCGGATGGACACCGGCACCGGCTGCCGCGCCGCCGCCTGGACGAAGAGCTGCGCCGGGCGGGCGTGCAGTCCCTGCGCCGCGGCGATGACGACGTTCCGTTCGGCCATGGCCGTCTCCCTCACGGTTCGATGGTGACCTTGATCGCGGCGCCCCGGACGACCAGGTCCAGGGCGTCGTGCAGAGCGTCCAGCGGAAGCCGGTGGGTGATCAGGTCCTCCACGGGCACCCGGCCGGACCCGATCAGCTCCAGCGCGCGGGCGTTGTGCGCGGGACTCGACCCGTTCGCGCCCACCAGGGACAGTTCCCGGTAGTGGACGCGGTTGGCGTCGACGGAGATGACCGGGGCGTCCTTGGGCAGCCCGCCGAACAGGCTCACCCGGCCGCCGGGCGCCACCAGCCGCTGCGCCTGCTCCTGCGCGGCGCCGGACGCGGCGGCGGTGATCGCGACGTCCGCGCCGCGCCCGCCGGTCCGTTCGAGGATCTCCTCGACGGCGTCGGCGGCGCTCCCGTCGATCGCCGCGTCCGGCTTCACGATCGCGGCGGCCTGGTGCAGCCGCTCGGCGTTGACCTCCACGAGGAACACCCGGGCGGCGCCGCGGGCCCGGGCGACCCGCACGTGCAGGCAGCCGACCGGGCCGGAGCCGAACACGACCACGTCGTCGCCCTCGCCGACCCGCGCCAGCTCCTGGCCGTTGAGGACGCAGGCGAGCGGCTCGGCCACCGACGCCTCGGCGAACGACACGCCGTCCGGGATCCGGTTCACCCCGTCCACCGCGAGCACCTTCGCCGGGACGACCATGTACTCGGCGAACGCGCCGTCGTAGTGGTATCCCATCGACTCCTGCGCGGTGCAGACCGTCATCCGGCCGCGGCGGCACTCCGAGCACGTCCCGTCCGGGATCGCGGCGATGACCTGGACGCGGTCGCCCGCCGCCCAGCCCTCCACGCCCGGCCCGGTCTCGGTGACCTCGCCGGCGATCTCGTGGCCCATCACCCGCGGCGGGACGATGTGGTGGTGGCCGAACCGGGAGATCTTGACGTCGGTCCCGCAGGTGGAGCAGTTGCGGACGCGGATCTTCAGCTCGCCGGGCCCGGGCGCCGGTTCGGGCGCGTCCTCCAGGCGGATGTCGCCGGGAGCGTAGAAACGGGCGACCTTCATACGGGATGTTCCTGTTCTGTCGGTTGCGGTTCTTGCGTTTCCTGCGGTGCGAGCAGGGCGAGGACCTGCCCGGGCTCGGTGGCCTCGCGGAGCGTCCGTGCCCGGACCGGGTCCATGAGCACCTGGGCCAGCTCGGCGAGGATCTCCATGTGCCCGTCGCCGCGCGCGGCGATCGCGATGCAGACGGTGACGGGGTGGCCGTCCCAGTCCGTCCCGTCCGGGAACCTCACCACGGCGAGCGCGTCGCGGTGGATGAGGTCGCGGCCCACGGACGTGCCGTGCGGGATCGCGACCCCTTCGCCGAGATAGGTGGAGATCGAGCGTTCTCTCTCCAGCATCGCCTCGATGTAGGCGGGTTCGACGGCGCCGGTGTCGACGAGTACCTGCCCGCAGACGCGGATGGCGTGGTCGCGGCCGCGGGCCCGCGCGTCCAGCCGGATCGCCTCGGGAGCGAGCAGGCCGGCGGCGCCGTCAGACACCGATCTCGCCGCCGTCCTTGATCGCCTTGACCAGCCGGTCGACGGCGGGGTCGCCGAGATAGACATCGAACGCGACCACCGGGGTGCCGCCGGCGCCGCGGCGGGCGCGGGCGGCGAGGCCGGTGTGGCAGACGACCACGTCGGCGTCGGCGGGGATCTTGTCGACGGGCGTGTGCTCGACCGTCACGTCGTTCTTCTTCAGCGCCTTGCGGAGCTGCCCGGCCAGCATGACGCTGCTGCCCATCCCGGCGTCGCAGGCGATGACGAGCTTGCGGATGTCCTTGCCGTTCATCGTGGGTGTGCCTTCCATCAGTGGGCGGTCGTTTCCCTGGCGTCCGCGGCCTCCTCGCCGGCCTCCGCGTCCGGGGCGGTCTCCGCATCCTCGCCGTCCGCGCCCTCGGTGCGCGGCTCGGCGAGCTTTCCGAAGCCGAGCAGTGCGGCGCCGACGCCGAAGGAGACGGCGGCGGAGGCGAACAGGCCGGTGTAAACGCCGATCCACGTCCCGACGCCGCGGGGCGTCTCCGCGAGGTAGGCGAAGATGCTGCCGGGCGACGGCACCGCGACCAGCCCGGCGCCGGTCGCGACGAAGATCGACACACCGGTGACACCGCCCGCCATCGCGGCGAGGATCATCCGCGGCTTCATCAGGATGTAGGGGAAGTAGATCTCGTGGATGCCGCCGAAGAAGTGGATGATGATGGCCGCCGGGGCGGAGGGGCGCAGCCGCCGCGGCCCGAAGAACCAGTAGGCGAGCAGCACGCCGAGGCCGGGGCCTGGGTTGGACTCCAGCATGAACAGCACGGACTTGCCGTGCTCGGCGGCCTGCTGCACACCGAGGGGGCTGAGCACGCCGTGGTTGATGGCGTTGTTCAGGAACAGCACCTTCGCGGGCTCGATGACCAGCGAGGTGAGGGGGAGCACGTCGTGGTCGACCAGCCGGCTGACGCCGTCGCCCGCCCACTCGGTGAAGGTGTTCATCACCGGGCCGATGACCCGGTTGCCCGCGACCGCCATGGCGCCGCCGATGATCCCGGCGGAGAAGTTGTCGACCAGCATCTCGAACCCGGCCCGGACCCGGTCCTGGACGAGGCCGTCGAAAAGCTTGAGCAGGTACGCGGCGAGCGGGCCGATGATCATCGCGCCGAGGAACATCGGCACGTCGGCGCCGACGATGATGCCGACGGTGGCGACCGCGCCGACGACGGCGCCGCGCTGGCCGTGCACCATCCGGCCGCCGGTGTAGCCGATCAGCAGTGGCAGCAAAAACTTGATCATCGGGTCGACCAGCTCGCCGAGATCCTTGTTCGGCAGCCAGCCGGTCGGGATGAACAGGGCGGTGATCAGGCCCCAGGCGATGAACGCGCCGATGTTCGGCATCACCATCCCGGCCATCTTGCCGCCGAGCCGCTGGACGTGCGCTCGGAGCCCGCTTCCGGCGGGCTCGGGGGTGTAGGTGGTGGCCATCTCGGCCTCCTGTCGATCGAGGGTGGGGTGGGTCCTGCTCGTAGGGGGCGGGGGGAGGAGGCGTCAGGTGAGGAGGGGCCGGGCGAGGTCGGGGCGCGCGTGGATGCGGACGATGTCGCGCCGCACGTCGTCCGCGCCGGGCATCCGGCTCGCCGGCATCCGCACCGCGGCCGCGCCCCAGGCGAGGCCCTCGGCGAGGGCGCGGGGGCCCCGGGCTCCGGCGGCGAGGAACCCGGCGAGCAGGGCGTCGCCCGCGCCGACGGTGCTGCGCGGGCGGGCGACGGGCGCCTCGCCGGTGAGCACGCCGTCGCCGTCGACGAGCACCGCGCCCTGCGGGCCCAGGCTGACCAGGACGGCGCGGGCCCCCCACGCCCGCAACTGCTCCGCCGCCTCGACCGCGTCGGCCACGGTGTCGACCGGGCCGCCCGCGGCCTCCGCGAGCTCCTCCCGGTTCGGTTTGACCAGGTCGGGCGCGGCGGCGACGGCGGCGCGCAGCGCCGGGCCGCTGGTGTCGACCGCGACGCGGACGCCGCCCGCCGCGAACCGGCGGCACATCCGCGCGTAGGTGCCGTCCGGCACGCCCGGCGGCAGGCTGCCGCAGCCGACGATCCAGCTGGCGGAGCCGGCCGCGGCCGCCACCGCGGCGCCGACCTCGTCCAGCTCCCCGGGCGACAGGGGGCCGCCGGGCTCGTTCAGCTTGGTGACGACGCCGCCGGGCTCGACGATCGTGACGTTGGACCGGGTCCGCCCGCCGACGCGGACGGCGTGCACCCGCAGGCCCTCGGTCTCCAGCAGCCGGCGCAGCTGGTCGCCGTCCGCGCCGCCCACCGCGACCACGGCGGCGGACCCGACGCCGTTGGCCAGCAGCGCGCGGGACACGTTGACGCCCTTGCCGCCCGGGTCCAGCCGTGCGGACCGGGCCCGGATGACCGCGCCGCGGGTCAGCACGTCCACCTCGATCGTGCGGTCGAGGCTGGGGTTGAGCGTCACCGTCACGATCATGCGCCGCCCGCTCCCGGCTCCATGTGGATTCCCTTCTGTTTGAGTTTGATTTTCTTTGTTTTAGTTCTGTTTGCCGCCGGGGTCAAGAGGGGGCGGGGCCCGAAATCCGGCGAGCGGGGCCGAGGGCGGGGGCGGACGCGGGAAGAACCGGCCGGGTCATGGTCGTCTTGTCCGTCGGTGGGCAGGATGATCTGTGGTGGGCGGAGCGATGCGCGAGGCGGAAGGGGCGTCGTGGTCCGGAGCGAGGCGGTCGCGTCCGGGACGGGGGGCGAGCGGGACGGGGGACGTGCCGCGTCGGCCGCGCGGGAGATCGCCGCGGCGCTGGCCGTCCTGGTGGTGTACCTGGTGTTCACGCACGCGTTCAGCGGGGACCGCGCCGCCAGCGACGCGCACGGGCGCGCGCTGCTCGACTTCGAGCGTTGGGCGCGCCTGGACGCCGAGCGCGCGCTCAACGACCTGCTCGCCCGGCACGGGCGGCTCGGGGCCGTCGCCGCGTGGGAGTACGCCACGACATACGTGATCGGCACCTTCGGATTCCTCGCCTACCTGTGGTGGAGGCGGGACCCGGCGTACGCGTGGGCGCGCAACACGCTGATCTGGGTGACGCTGATCGCGATCTGCTGCTTCGCGCTGTGGCCCACGACCCCGCCGCGGCTGCTGCCGGGCGAGGGCTACACCGACGTCATCGCGATGCACCACCCGCCCGCCACCTGGGGCACCGAGATGGTGTCCGCGGGGGCGAACCCCTACGCGGCGATGCCGAGCCTGCACATCGGCTGGGTCGCCTGGATCGGGGCCGCCGCGCTGCGGGCCCGGTGCGGCGCCGTCCTCACCTGGCTCTGCGCGCTGCACCTGGTCGTGACCGGACTGGTGATCGTCTCCACCGCCGCGCACTACGTCGTGGACATCCCCGGCGGGCTCGTGCTCATCCCGGCCGCCGCCGGCGCGGAGCGGCTGCGCGCCGGCCTCGCGGGCGCGCGCCGCCCGCCGGACGCCGGCACCGGGCGGGCCCCCGGGACGCGGCAGCGGATCGCCGCCGCCGACTCCTTCTTCCTGTACGTCGAGAGCGAGAACGTCCCGCAGGTCGTGGGCGGCGTCGCCGAGTTCGACGGCCCGGGCCCCTCGGCCGAGCGGGTGCGCGCGCTGATGCGCGAGCGGCTGCCCCATCTGCCGCGCCTCACCCAGCGGGTGCGGTCCGGCGGCGTCCTGCGGCGTCCGCGCTGGGTGGAGGCCGGCGCCGTCGACCTGGGCCGGCACGTCCAGGAGGTGGACCTCCCGCCGCCCGGCGGGCGCGCCGCCCTGAACGGCCTCGTCGCCCGGCTGATCGCCGAGCCCCTCGACCGCGACCTGCCGCTGTGGCGGTTCTGGCTCGTCCGCGGCGGACCCGGCGGCCGGGACGCCGTCGTGGTGCTGTTCCACCACGCCGTCGCGGACGGGATCGGCGTCGTCGACATCCTGCGCGGCATCCTCGAACCCCGCCTCCCGGAGGCGGTGCCGGAGCGCGGCCCCCGGGGGCTCGCGCGCGCCGCCGCCGTCCTGCCGGGGCTGGTCCTGCTCGGCCTCGACGGGACCGCCCCGACCGTGTCCGTCACCGGCGCCCTCGGCCCCGAGCGCGTCTTCGGCACCGCCTCGCTGCCGCTCGACCGCGTCCGGGACGTCGCCCGCGCGGCCGGCGTCCGGGTCACCGACGTGCTCCTCGCGCTCGTCGGCGAGACCTTCGCGGACGTGCTGGACGGGCGCGGCGAGCGGCCCGGCGGCCGCCCCCTGCGCGCCGCCGTGCCGATGACCCTGCGCGTGCCCGCGCCGCCCGGCCGGGGCCGAACGGCCGTGCCCGGCAACCTGACCGCCGCGCTGCGGCTGGACGTCCCGGTCGGGCCGATGCCCGCCCGCGACCGCCTCGCGGCCGTGCACGCGGCGGCCGAACGGCGCCGCAGATCCGGCCGGGCGCCCGCGAGCACCGCCGCGATGCGCCTGATGGGCGCGCTGCCGCCGCCGCTGCACGCCCGCGCGGCCCGCCGGACCTACCGCGCCCGCTTCTTCGGCGGCATCGTGTCCAACATGCCGGGACCGCCGCTGCCGATGTCGCTCGCGGGCGCGCCGCTCGGGGACGTCCACCCGATCCTGCCGCTCGCCGACGGGGTGCCGTTCGCCGTGGGCGCGCTGAGCTGGAACGGGGCGCTGCACGTCTCGGTCACCGGCGAGCCCGGGATCCTGCCCGAGTCGGCGCGGCTGCCGGACGGACTGGAGCGGGCGTTCGCGCGGCTGGCCGCGGCCGTGGAGGCGGCGGGCGCCGGCAGCGGCGCGCAGAGCGGGACGGCCTGATGGCCTGGGCGATCGGCTTCAGCCTGCTCGCGGCGCTGCTGTTCGCCGCCGCGGCGGCGCTGCAGTACCGCGCCGCGAGGCGGGCGGTGCACGGCGGATCGGACGCGTCCGCCGCCCACGGGCTGATCCGCCGGCTGGTCCGCGACCCGGTGTGGCTGACCGGGTGGGGGGTCAACCTCGCCGGGTTCTGCGCGCAGGCCGTCGCGCTGCACTTCGGGTCGACCGCCGTCGTCCAGCCGCTGCTGGTCACCCAGCTGGTCTTCACGATCGCGCTCGGCACGATCGGCACGGGGCGCCGCCCCGCGCGGCTGGACCTGCTCGGCGGCATCGCGGTGTCCGCGGGCCTCGCCGTCCTGTTCACGGTGCCGGGCGCGATCCCGCCCCAGGGCGAGCCCTCCAGGCCGCGGATCCTCCTCGCCGGGCTCGTCGCCGCGCCCGTCGTCCTCCTGCTGTCCCGGGCGGCGTGGCTGCGCAAGGGCCCGGTGCGGGCCGCGCTGCTCGGCGTCTGCGCCGGCCTGTGCTTCGCGGCGACCGCCGTGCTGATCAAGCTCACCACCGCCGACCTGGTCGATCGCGGCGTCGCGGCCACCGCGGTGGACTGGCCCGGCTACGCGCTGGCGGGCAGCACGCTGCTCGGCCTGGTCCTCGAGCAGCGGGCGTTCGCGGCCGGGTCGCTGCCCGCCGCGATGACCGCGATGACGATGACGAACCCCATCGCCTCCTACCTGGTGGCCGCCTTCGCCTTCCAGACGCTGCCGCCCCGGACGGCCGCCGCGTTCACGGCCCTGTCGTGCAGCGTGCTCCTGCTCACCGGAGGCGTCGCGCTGCTGTCGCGGTCCGCGCACGCGGCGCGGGAGGGCGATACGGTGCCCGAACCCTCCTGAAAGGACATCCCTTGATCACCCGACGCGCCCTCGTCCTCGGCGGGCTCGGCGGCATCGGCGCCGTCGCGGCCACGGGCGGCACCGCCTACGCGCTGGTGGAGAACGAGGTCCTCCCCGGAAAGGTCCGGCTCGACCGCGCGCTCGGCAGGTGCGGCGACGCGCCCGCGCCGCCCGCCGCGTCCGTCGAAGTCGAACCGGTGACGTGGCGCTCCGCCCGCCGCGGCACGACCGTCACCGCGACCATCGTCCCGCCCGCCGCGAACCGGCCGCTGCGCGGCCTGCCGGTGGTCGTCGCGCTGCACGGCACCGGTGAGACCGGCTCGTCCCTCGTGCGGAACCTGGCACTGGACCACTACCTGCCCGACGCCGTCGCGCGCGGCGGGGTCCCCCCGTTCGCCCTGGTGAGCGTCGACGGCGGGCGCGACACCTACTGGCACCCCCGCGCCGGCGGCGACGACCCCCTCGGCATGGTCGTGGACGAGCTGCTGCCGCGGCTGCGCGAGCGCGGCGCCCGGACCGACCGCGTCGGCGCCATCGGCTGGTCGATGGGCGGCTACGGCGCCCTCCTGCTGGCCCGCCGCCTCGGCCCCGCGCGCACGGCCGCCGTGGTCGCCGCGTCCCCGGCCCTGTTCGGCTCCTACGAGGACGCGATCGCCGCCAACCGCCGCTCGTTCGACGGAGCCGCCGACTACGACCGCAACGACGTCTTCCGCGCGCTGGACGAGCTGAAGGGCGTTCCGCTGCGCGTCGACTGCGGGACGAGCGACCCGTTCGCCGACCGGGTGCGCGAGTTCCGCGAGCGGGTCCGACCCGAGGGCGGGCTGGAGGGCGGCTGCCACGACGCGGCGTACTGGCGGCGGCGGCTCCGCCCCCAACTGGCGTTCCTCGGGCACCGCCTGGCCGCCCGCTGACCGCCGGTCACGCCGTCCGCTCGGCGCGGCCCGTCCGCACCAGCCAGCTCAGCAGCAGCATGAGGTCGAGGCGGCCGTCCGGCTCGGTGAACCGGCCGCCGGTCAGCTCGGTGATGCGGCGCAGCCGGTACCGGACGGTCTGCTCGTGGATGTGCAGCCGCTCGGCGGCGATCACCGCGTTGTCGCCGCACTGCAGGTAGGTCAGCAGCGTCTCGGCGAGCGGCTGCCGGCGCGCGGGCGGCAGCTCCAGCAGCGGCCCGAGCACGGCTCCGGCGGTCGCGCCGACGAGCTCGTCCGCCGTGAGGGTGGCCAGCGACGCGATGTGGTCCACGCACCGGACGGGGCCGCCGGCCGGAAGCAGGCCCCGCTCCGCCAGCGTCAGGGCGTGCCGGGCCCAGCGCAGCGAGACCGCGCCCTGCCCGACCGGGACGGTCGGGCCGACCGCCGCCGTGCCGAGCCTGCGCAGTGCCGGCCACAGCCGGTCCTGGCCGGGGCCCTCCGGGTCGGGCACCACGAGGAAGGGGACGGGCGCCTCCCAGTCGGCGAGCACGGCGGGCGGCAGGATCCGGGCCCCGGCGGGCGCCCCCGAGGGCAGCGCCACGAGCGCGATGCTCTTCGGCAGCTCCCACCGGGCCGCGACCGCCAGGTCGGCGATCGCCTCGTGCCCGGGCGGCGGTTCGGCGACCAGCAGGTCGCGGAGCCGGTCGCGGCGGCGCTCCCGCTCGGTCGCCAGCTGCCCCTGCTCGCGGGCGTAGCCCTGTGCGGCGGCGTCGGCGACCCGCGCCAGCAGCATGAACAGCGAGTCGGTCAGCCGGCCCAGCGTCTCGCGCGACCAGCCGAGCCGGTAGGCGTCCTTGATGAACCGGCGGCAGGCGACCTGGCTGCTCACGCGCATCGCGTTCTGCAGCGCCGCCAGGCTCCGGCCCTGCCGCGCCTCCTCCTCGCCGAGCCGCATGTACATCTCGGTGATCTTCCGCGCGTCCGCGGTCGGGTGGTCGACGGAGTCCACGAAGAACGCGACGGTGTCGCTGACCGTCCGCTCCACCCTCCGGGCGTACTCGCCCCCGTCGGCGCCGGCGTACTCGGGGACCTGGTCGCGGATCTCCCGCTCCATCTCGTCCACGGCGGCCTGGAGGTGCTGCCGCAGCACGTCGGGCAGCTCGGCGGGCATCGGCCCTTCTGTCATCCGTTGTCCGATCGGCGGGGTGGGCTCGGGCGAATCACCCTAGGCAAGAAAGCGCACCCTGTCATCACCCGTGCCGCCCCCGACCGGGCGGTCAGGGCCGGCGGTCAGGACGTGGCCGGCTGCGGCGCCGGGGCGGGGGCGGGGGCGGGGGAGCGCCGCCGCGCCGTCAGGCGGCGTCCGAGGTCCTGGGCGGGGCGCTCGACGTAGCGGTGGGCCAGCGCCGCCGAGGTGAGGACGGTCGCCAGCAGCACCACGCCCCACGCCGCCCGGACCGGCGCCGACAGGCCCCAGGTCTCGCGTCCGGCGGCGTGCCAGACCGCCTGGATGACCAGCGGGTGCAGCAGGTAGACCGAGTAGCTGACGAGGCCGAGCCACACGAGGACCCGCGGCATGGCGAGGTTCCGCAGGGCGAGGCCGGCCAGGAACGTCAGCCACGCGGCGCCCACGGCGATGGACCAGTCCAGGCCGAGGGGGTTCGGGTTGGCGTGCAGGGCCCAGCTGGTCGGCGCGCGCATGCCCGCCGCCAGCGTCAGGACGGGGACGATCGCCACCATCGCGGCGGCGCGGCCGGGCCGGAGGCGCCCGTCCTGGATGCCGCGGATCGCGGTCCCGGCGAACATGGTGGCGATGATGCACAGGCTCTCGATGGCGCCGATGCGGCTGTTCAGCACCAGCAGGACGAGGGCCAGCGCGGCCACCACGGCGACGCCCGCCCGCCGCAGCCCGCGGTTCCGGCTGACCATGGCGGCCAGCCCGCCGGCGAGCAGGAGCGCGGCGGCCAGGACCGTCCCGCCCGGCCATCGGGAGGCCAGCAGCCCGGACGGCAGCGCGACCCCCAGGATCGCCGCCCCCACCCCGAAGCCGAGGGCCACCCGGGCGCTGGCGCGGTGCACGCCGGCGACGAACATTGCCGTCACGAGGAGGTAGAAGACCATCTCGTAGGACAGCGTCCAGAAGACGTTGACGACGTTCGGCACGCCCAGCAGGTCCTGCAGCATCGTCAGGTGCGCCAGCGCGGACGCCCAGGGCCGGTCGCCGATCGGCGCGGGCAGCCCGTAGGAGAGGCCGGCCGCCCCGAGCACCAGCGCGAGCGCCACCGCCACGCCCCATGCCGGATACAGCCGGAAGAACCGCCCGGCCCAGAACTGCCGGACGCTGCCGCGCCGCTCCAGCGAGAACGGCACCACGTAGCCGCTGACGAGGAAGAACACGAACACCCCGTACCGGCCGAAGTCGAACCACGGCCCGGTGGCCTGGCGGACCTCGGGCAGCAGCACGTCCAGGGAATGCTCGAACACCACCACCAGTGCGGCGAGGCCGCGCAGCGCGTCCAGCCAGCCCATGCGGGGCGCCCGCGCCGGGGGAGCGCCGATCGTCTTGTCCGGAGGGGTGAGGGTGTTCGTCGGCATCCGGGCCACGATAGGGGCCGAACCGTTACCGTTTCTAACGGGCAAATGAGATTTCTCTGAATCGCGGTTCCTCTCGCTGACACAGCGTCACGGCGTCCGGACGCCGGAGGAGCGTCGGGAGCAGGGCGGCCGCGGCGAACCGGAGGCGGCCGCCGGGCCGGACGGCGGACCGAATGGGTGTGAGCAACCCCACAACCGTGCTCAGCGGATGCCGACGGCGCCGTACATGACCGGTTCGCTCGCGGGCCCGTCGGCGGCGAGCGGCGTCACTCCGGGCGGCAGCGGGCGGAACGGCCCGAGGAGCCGCGCGACCTCGGCGCCGCCCCGCGGACGCACCGGGAGGGAGGTCGCCTCGCGGTAGAGCCGCGCGGCCTCGCCGACCGCGCCGGGGGCGAAGTCGGCCGTGGCGTGCGAGACGACCAGCGCGCTGCCGGGCGCGGTCGCCGCCGCGAGCCCGGCGACGATGTCCTCCGCGCCGGGGACGAAGTGCAGGACGCTGGAGAACACCAGCGCGACCGGCTCGGCGGGGTCGATCAGCCGCCGGACCTCGGGGCTGTCCATGATCGCGCCGGGGTCGCGGATGTCGGCCGGCAGCGCCGCGAGGTTCCCGCCGTCGATGAGCAGGGCGCGGGCGTGCGCGATGACGAGCGGGTCGTGGTCGACGTAGACGACGCGGGTGCCGCCGGTGCGGCGCGCCGCCATCTGGTGCACGTTGTCGGCCTTCGGCAGGCCGCAGCCCAGGTCGACGAACTGCCGCACGCCGCGTCCGGCGAGCAGCGCCACGGAGTCCGCGAGGAAGGCGCGGGCGGCGCGGGCGGCGCCCGCGGCCTGCGGCAGGACCCGCAGGATCCGCTGCGCGAGGTCCCGGTCGGACGCGTAGTTGTCCTTGCCGCCGAGGAGGTAGTCGTGTACGCGTGCCGGACCCGGCCTGTGCAGGGCGAGCGGCGTCTCCGGCGCCCTCGCGCGGACCATGGGCATGGTGCTTCACCTGTCGCCTTCACCAGAGGGGGTCGGTGCAATGGCTCACTTGCGACGGTAGGCCCGCGGGCCGGGTCCGGGGCCGCCGCGTCCGGTGGTCGGGCCGAAACCCGCCGCGCGCGTGGCCGCATCGGGCCAACCGGGTTTGGCGCGCGCCCGCGCGGGGTCTGCGGCGGACTGCCGCGGGGCGGGCCTTTCTCGCCGCATGGACATTCCTGACAATGGCCTTTTCTGGCCATGACAACCACTTAACCGGAGATGCCGGGCCGCGGTGGAGAGCCCCGGGGTCAGCGCTCGGGGTCGCGCCACATGAGCCAGACCGGCGGGCACCCCTTGCCCGGCAGCGGCAGCTCGCGCGTCACCCGGAAGCCGAACCGCTCGTAGTAGGGGACGTTCAGCTCCTTCGAGGACTCCAGGTAGGCGGGCAGGCCCTCGGCGTCGCAGCGGTCGAGCCGCGAGCGCAGCAGGGCGGCGCCGAGGCCGTTGCCCTGCGCCGGGGGATCGGTGCCGAGCACCGCCAGGTACCAGTGCGGCTCGGGCGGGTGGTGCTTCTCCATGGCGCCGAGCGTGCGGAGGGTGGCGGGCGTCCTCGCGCCGAGGATGCGCAGCAGCGGCACCGCGTGGGCCGCCTGCAGCCGCAGGGGCACGCTCCACCGGCCGGGCGGGTCCCACAGCGCGGCGGCCTCCGGCGCGTCCCCGCGCCCGGCGGCCTCGGTGGCGCCGTGGGGGAGGTGCACCCGGCGCAGCAGGATCCCGAACAGCGCGGTCATCCGCCGCACGCGGGTGGCGTCGTCCGGCAGGAGCCAGCGCCAGACCGGGTCGTCGTCGAAGGCGCGTCCGAGGACGGCCGCGAGCGTGTCGGCGTCGGCGTCGGCCGCCGTGCGGACGGCGGGTGACGGGCGGGGCTCGGTCGTCATGCGCGGCCTCCTCGGGGACGCGCTGATCCTCACCGGCGCGCGGCCCCGCGTCAAGGAGGCGTCACGCGCGGGCGCAGTGCTCCGCCCGCGCCGCCGCCAGGTCGTCCAGGACGAGCGAGACGCCGATCCCGACCAGCCAGGTGTCCTTCGCGAGCGGGATGCCCTGCGGGGAGGGTCGCAGCCCGCGCCCCTGCCGCATGCCGGGCAGCCGCAGGTACAGGCCGGCCAGCCCAGAGGAGAAAGCAGTGAGCGCGGCCCCCGCGAGCAGGGAGGGCACGAGCGGGACCAGCAGCGCGGTGCCGAGGGCGACCTCCGCCCTGCCGAGCATGCGGGTGAAGTCCTTCGGGTCCTTCGACTCCAGGAACGGGTAGGCGGTCTTCGCCGTCCCGTGGGTCTGTTCGGCGGCCCCCTCCAGGTCCTGGAGCTTCGACAGGCCGGAGTTCAGGACGAACGCGCCGACGGCCAGCCGGACGGGCATCTGGTGAGCGCGGGCTAGAAGACGCATCGTTCCCCATTAGCGATCGGAAGACCGGGCGCAGGGCATCATTCCCGCCGGCCGCCCCCTCCACCTGATGGCCGGGTCAAGTCTCGGCCTGCCTTCGCGCGGAGGCGAGCCGCCGCGCGGGGCGGGCTACCACGCGGGGAGCAGGCGCCCGCCCGCGGATGCTCCGCGCGGGGCAGCGGGGAAGCCTCCGGGCGGCCGACGACGGCGCCGGTGCCGCCGTCGCACGATCGGTGCGTCGTCGAGAGAGCCGGGAGCGTTCAATGTCCACCGTCCAGTCGCGGCCGGCGGCCGCGGGGCAGCTGTGGCGGCCGGGGCCGCCGGTCCGCAAGACCGTCACCGTCGTGCACGTGGTCGCCTCCGTCGCGCTGCTGGGGGAGGTGTGGGGCCTCGTGCTGCTGAACCTGACCGCGACGCTGACCTCGGACGGGACGCTCGCCCATTCCGCTTACCGCCTGATGAGCGTGCTGGTGTTCGGGGGAGGCATCCCGCTCAGCCTCACCTCCCTCGCCACCGGCGTCGCGCTCGCCACCGGCAGCGCCTGGGGCCTGGCACGGCACTACTGGGTGCTGGCCAAGCTGGTGCTGCTGATCGCGGTGATCCTCGCCGGGATGCTGCTGTTCACGCCCGAGGCCATGGCGGACGCCGCCGCGGGCGGGGCGGACCCGTCCGCCGGACGGCAGTGGTGGCAGGTGGCGGTCGTCTCCTGCCAGGTCGTCATGCTGCTCACCGCCACCGCCCTCTCGGTGTTCAAGCCCCGCGGCCGGGTCGGCGGGCGGCGCGCCCGCTCATGAGGCCGCCCGCCCGTCCGGCAGCCGCTCGGCGACCGTCCGCAGCGCCTCCACGCACGCCCGGACCGCCGGGCGGTCCGACCCGGTCCGCCACGCCGCGAGGACCTTGCGGCGGACGGCGGGCCGGGTCGCGACGATGCGGACCCCGTCCGGGACGGGGTCGCGGCCGAGCCGGGGGACGAGCGCGGCGGCGAGGCCGGCGGAGACGAAGGCCAGCTGGGTGGGGTAGTCGGCGACGTTGCAGGCGATGTCGGGCTCCACGTTGTGCTCGCGCAGCGTCTGGACGAGCTGCCGCTCGCAGGTCCCGCCCGCCGTCCACGCGGCCCAGCGCGTCCCGCCCAGCTCGTCCAGGCCGACCGCGCGGCGCCGGGCCAGCGGGTGGCCCGCCGGGAGCGCCACGTCGATGACGTCGGACGCCAGCAGGACGTTGGACACCGACGCGGGGAACGGCGTGACGAAGGTGTCCCAGCTCTCGACGACCGCGACGTCGATGTCGCCGCGCGCGAGGGCGGGCAGGATGTGCTCGCTCTCCCCCTCCAGCAGGGTCGGGGCGATGCCGGGATGCCGCTCGCGCAGCGCGGTGAGCGCGGCGGGCAGCACCGAGCGCGCCGCCGTCACGAACGAGCCGAGCCGCAGCGGCCCGACGACGGCCTCGCGCAGCCCGTCGAGCTCGGCCGCGGCGGCCGCCAGCTGGGCCATGACGCGCTCGGCGTGCCCTGCCAGGACGTGCCCGGCCCGGGTGAGCCGGACGCCCCGCCCCCGCGGTTCGAGCAGGCGGTGGCCCGTCTCGCGCTCCAGCTTGGCGAGCTGCTGCGACACCCCCGAGGGCGTCACGTGCATGGCCTCCGCGGCGGCCGCGATCGAGCCGTGCACGGACACCGCGTGCAGGGCGCGCAGCCGCTCCAGGTTCATCGTCACGGTAGCGATGCTACCGATCTTCGCTTACGAACATTCGCTTGTGCTAACTGATCGAGTGACGGCAGCGTGGGGGCGTGCGAAGGACCGATCCGCGGCTGCTCGTGATCGCCGGAGCCGCGTTCATCTCGTTGTCGGCGATCCTGTTCCGGCTGTCCGGCGTCTCGTCCGGCACGGCGGGGTTCTTCCGGTGCGCGCTCGCGCTGCCGGTGCTGGCGCCGCTCGCCCTCCGCGAGCGGCGCCGGGCGGGGCCGCGGCGCCGGGGCGGCGTCGACGTGCTCGCGGGAGTGCTGCTCGGCGCCGACTTCGTGCTGTGGGGCGCGTCGATCGACGGCGTCGGCGCGGGGATCGCGACGGTCCTGGTGAACGTGCAGGTCGTCGTGGTGCCGCTGCTGGCGCTCGCGGTGTTCGGGGAGCGGCCCTCGCGCGCCTTCGCCCCGGCCGTGCCGGTGATGCTGACCGGCGTCGCGCTGGCCGGCGGTCTCGCGGGGCACGGCACGGGAGGGACGGACCCGGTCCTCGGATCGCTGTTCGGGTTGGGCGCCGGGCTGGCCTACGGCGGCTACCTCTTCCTCACCCGCGTCGCCGGGCGCGGCCAGGAGCACCGGGCGCAGCCCGTCCTGCTGTCGACGCTCGGCGCGGGAGCGGCCGCGCTCGCGGTCGGCGGGCCGTGGCAGGGCGTCGACCCCGCGCCGGGCTGGCCCGCGCTCGGCTGGCTCGCCGCGCTGGCCATGACGGGGCAGGTGTGCGGCTGGGTGCTCATCGGCGCGGCGCTTCCCCGGCTCGGCGCCGACGTCGCCGGGACCCTCCTGCTCCTCCAGCCGGTGCTGGCGGTCGCCCTCGGCGCGGTGGTCCTGGGCGAGCGGCCCGGCGCCGCGCAGATCGCCGGCTGCGCCCTCGTCGTCGCCGCCGTCCGGCTGGCCGGCAGGGGTAGCGTTGCTCCGCGTGACGACTCCGGAGTGGGCTCCCGAGCGCGAGGTCACGGCCGGACTGGCGGGCGCCCTGATCGGGCGGAGGTTCCCTGAGCTCCGCGGCGCCCCGGTGGAGGGCCTCGCCGCCGGCTGGGACAACACCGTCTTCCTCGTCGGCGGGGACTGGGTGTTCCGCTTCCCGCGCCGGCAGATGGCGATCGCCGGGGTCGAGCGCGAGATCGCGGTGCTGCCCGTCCTCGCCCGGCGGCTGCCGCTGCCGGTGCCCGTGCCGCGCTTCGTCGGGGAGCCGTCGGACGACTTCCCCTGGCCGTTCTGGGGCGGGCGGCGGATCCCGGGCCGCGAGCTCGCCGACGTCCGGCCGCCGGACGAGCGGCGGGTCGTCCTCGCCGCCGAGACCGGGGCCTTCCTGCGGACCCTGCACGACCCGGCCCTGGCCCGCGAGGCGGGGGAGGGGCTGCCCCTCGATCCGATGGGGCGCGCCGACCCCGCCGAGCGCGCGTCGCGGACGTACGACCGCCTCGACGCCCTCGCCGCCCGCGGGCTGTGGAAGCGCGATCCGGCCGTCGGGGAGTTCCTGGCCGCGGCCGAAAGCTGGGGCGCACCGGGCGGCGACCCGGTGGTCGTCCACGGCGACCTGCACGTCCGGCATCTCCTGCTCACCCCGGACGGGCACGCGGCAGGAGTGATCGACTGGGGCGACGTCTGCCTCGCCGCCCCCGCCGTGGACCTGTCGCTGGCCTACGCGGGGTTCGCGGGCGCCGCACGGGAGGCGCTCCTGGCGGAGTACGGGCCGGTCCCGGTGGACCAGGAGGCCGCCGCGCGCACCCTGGCGCTGAACCTCGCCGCGACGCTGGCCGAGTACGCGGCGTCCACCGGGCGGGAGGCGCTGCTGGCCGAGGCGCTGGCCGGGATCGGCCGGGCCGTCGGCTGAGCCGGGCTCAGGGGCGCATGTAGACGCGGATCGCGGTGCCGTCCGGCCCGGTGTGGACGCGGACGAGGTCGGCGAGGTGGTTGACCATGAGGATGCCCCGGCCGCCGTGCGGGCTCATGTCCGCCGGGCGGCGTCCGGCGAGCGGATCCCTGATGTTCCCGGCGTCCCGGACCTCGCAGACGACGTGCCCGTCCTCCGTCCAGAGCCGCGCGGTGCCCTCGCCGCCGCCGTGCAGGCACGAGTTGGCGGCCAGCTCGTTCACCGCGAGCTCGAGGTCGCCGACGGCGGCGGCGCCGAGGCCGAACCGCTCGCCCCAGTAGCAGGCGAACTCGCGGACCACGGGGAGCGCGTCGAGGTCGAAGCTCATCGCGACCGCCTCGGCCGGCTCGGGCAGCGGGAGGTTGTAGTCGCTGATGACGCGGTGCGGCGCGTAGTCGCCGCTCGGGTGCTCGCCGTGCCGGTCGATCACGACCGGGTGGGTGGCTCGGGCGTCGGCGACCGCCACCGGGGCCAGCCGCGCCGTGTCGTAGGGGCACAGGATGCTCGCCTCGCGCCCCGCGAAGGCCAGGTTGATCAGGGCCTCGTGCTGCGCGCAGGCGGGGTACTCGGTCGCCGAGCGGCCGGGCCAGACCGGCTCGCCGATGATCCGCGCCCGGCCTCCGGCGTGCCGGTCGGCGAAGCGCCGCAGCACGCCCGGGATGATGCGCCCGGGGTTGCGGCCCGCCGTCGCCATGTCGAGCCAGGTCACCTTCGCGGCGGCGAGGCCGAGAGAGCCGCGGAGCAGGGCCAGGCGGTCGCCCGGCACCGCCACGGCCACCGGCTCGCCCGCTCCGAGCCCGGCGCGGATGAACGGCAGGGTGCCCGCGAGGTACTCCTCGTCGCCGTGGTAGAAGAGCGCCTGGTGGACGAAGGCGTCCGCGCGGGGCGCGCCCGTCCTGCCGGGCCCGAGCCTCATCGCGGGGTCGCTCCGTATGGTCCTGCCGTCGCGTGCATCCGATCGAGGGTACGCGCTGGCGGGAAGCCGTGCGAGCAGGGTCATGCGGACGTCCCCCGAGGTCAGCCGAATCCTTGGTCCGAATCGGCGGTACCCGCGAAGTGGACCTCGAAAACAGACGAATTCCGGACCAATCGCGTTCGGGGCCGTCACCGCCCGCTCTGCGGGACGGGGTCAGCGGTCGCGCAGCAGGACGGCGTCGACCACGTCGGTCAGCCGGCCGCGCCTGCGGTACGCGCGGCGCTGCCGTTCCGCGCCGGTCCCGTCCGCGGCGAGGCGCCGGAGGCCGCGGGCGACGGCGTCGAGGTCCCCGGCGGATCGCAGCGCGGGCAGCACGTGCGCCAGCAGGTCGCCGGCCAGCGCGCCGAAGTCCGCGGGGCGGCCCGTGCGCACGTCCACGCCCCGCCCGGCGAGCCCGTGCCGCGCCGCCAGCCAGTAGGCCGCGCGCAGCATCTCCTGGGGCGGGTCGGGAGCCCGCTCGCCGGCGTCCACCGCGTCGGACGACACCTGTACCAGCGCCCGGACCAGCGCGGCGAACACCGCCGCCTCGTCGGCGGTCGAGGCGACGTCCGCGAGCCGCACCTCGAGCGTGGGCAGCCGCGCCGACGGCCGGACGTCCCAGAAGATGGTCCCGGTGTCCATCAGGGCGCCGCACTCCAGCAGCGTCCCGACGAGGTCGTCGTAGTGGCCGGCGGACGCGAGGTAGGGCGGCGGTCCCGCCACCGGCCACCGCGCCCAGGCCAGCGCCCGCCAGCAGGCGTGGCCGGTGTCGCGCCCGGCCCAGTAGGGGGAGTTCGCCGTGAGGGCCAGCAGCGTCGGCAGCCAGGGGCGCAGGTGGTTGCTGACCTGGACGGCGCGCTCGCGGTCCGGCATCTCGACGTGGACGTGGCACGAGCAGATGCTCTGCTCGTCGTCCAGGCCCCGGTAGACGGCGAGGCTCTCGGCGTAGCGGGCGCCGCGGCCGATGGGGGCGGGCACGAGGTCGCCCAGCACGGGCGTCCCGGTCGCGGCGAGCCGGACGCCCTCGGCCGCCGCGGCGGCGGCCATCACCGCCCGCATCGAGCGGATCTGCTCGTCCAGCTTGTCCAGGTCGTCGCACGGCGAGGTCTTGGCCTCGGCGAGGTAGGCGACCAGTTCCGTGGAGGTGCGCTCGCCGAGCGCCGGCTCCGCCCGGCGCACCACCGCCGGGGCGCGCGGGGCGACCTCACGGGAGACGGGATCGACGACGAAGTACTCTTCCTCGATTCCGAATCGCAGGGCCATCCCACCACCTCGGGCTCGGGGGCGACGCAGGCGGCCACGGTCCCCTCGAAAGTACGTCGCCGCCGCGGCGTCCGCACCTGCCGGACGGTCCGGAATAGGGGGAAAAGGGACTCTTGGCCCTATTTTGACCCGGCGCTGAGCGGGCATGGTGCGGTCAGGCGCAGCGAGGGAAGGGGAGGTGAGGTCCGGTGTACGGGTCGACTCCGATCGGCGTGCTCGTCATCCTGGCCGCCGTCGCGGTGTTCCTCATGGTCGGGCTGTTCTACCTCGGCGACAAGCGGAAGGGCCCGCCCAACGGCTCGGATCGCGGCCGCTGAGACGGGCCCCGGCGCATGCCGCGCGGGCTCCCGGCGCCGTCAGGGGCCGGGGTCCACGAAGTACATCGACAGCGCGATGAGGTGCGTGACGACGACCACGCCGATGCCGAAGAAGAACAGCATCTTGGCGGGGCCGTGGGGGAAGACGGACCCCGGCTTGAGCGGACCGCGTTCGCGCTGCCGCGCGGCGATCCGCTCCTCGATGGGCGGCCGGCCGAACACCGCTACTGCCGGGGCTCGTCGACGACGACGTCGGTCATGATGTCGACGGCCAGCGCGATGATGCCGCCGATCACGGTCACCGCGGCGCCGACCCCGAACACGACCCAGTCGGGGCCCAGCGTGATGCCGACGCCGCCGATGGCGAAACCGACGAAGATGATGGCCACGGCGACCCAGGACCTGGGGCGCCCGGCGTGGCTGCCAGTCGACATGCGTTCGTCTTCCCTCTGCATGGTTCGGGGGTTGGGGTCTACGACGCCGAACTCTAGCAACGCCCCTCGCCACAGGGCCTTTCGGGGTACCCGGAGATCGCCGGGGCGGGCGGCGGGCACCGCCGGCCCGGGCGCGCGGGGACTCCGGCCGCGCCCCGGTCCCGCGTACTGGTCAGCGGGACCCGGTTTCGAGCCGGATTCGGCCGCTCGCCTACGATCCAGGCATGACGGTGCCGCCTGAGGAACTCGAACTGGCCGCCGCCTTCCCCACGGCCGACCGCGACCGGTGGCGGGAGATGGTGAAGGGGGTGCTGCGCAAGTCCGGCGCGGCGGGCGAGGACACCCCCCTCGACGAGATTGAGGGTCTGCTGACCCGCGAGTCGTACGACGGAGTGCCGATCGCCGCGCTCTACACGCGCGACGACGCGCCGCCGGGACGTCCCGGACTGGCGCCCTACGTGCGCGAGGTGCGCCCCGACGGGGAGGGCATCGCGGGATGGGACGTCCGGCAGCTGCACGCCCACCCCGACCCGGCCGTCGTCCGGGACGCGGTGCTCGCCGACCTGGAGAACGGCGCCACCTCGCTCTGGCTGCGGCTCGGCGAAGGCGGCATGCCCGTGTCCGCGCTCCCCGAGGCGCTGCGGGGCGTCCTGCTCGACCTGGCGCCCGTCGTGCTGGACGCGGGCGCGGCGGCGGGCGAGGCCGCGGAGGCGTTCCTGTCGCTGGTCACCGAGCGGGGGAACGCGGCCGAAGCCGCCGGCAACCTCGGCGCCGACCCGCTCGGCCTCGCGGCGCGCACCGGGACGGCCGGATCGCTGGACGAGGCCGCCGGGCTCGCCGCGCGCTGCGTCCGCGACTTCCCGAAGCTGCGCGCGGTCGTCGCCGACGGGACCCCGTACCACGACGCGGGCGGCGGTGACGCCGAGGAGCTCGGCGCCGCCGTGGCGGCCGGCGTCGCGTACCTGCGCGCCCTGACCGGCGCCGGGCTGAGCGTGGACGAGGCGTTCGGGCAGATCGAGTTCCGCCTCGCCGTCAACGCCGACCAGTTCGCCTCGATCGCCAAGCTCCGCGCGGCGCGCCGCCTGTGGGCGCGGGTCGCGGAGGTCAGCGGCGCCGCCGAGGGCGCCGCCGCGCGCGTCCACGCGGTCACCTCGTCGGCGATGATGACCCGGCGCGACCCGTGGGTGAACATGCTGCGCACCACCGTCGCGGCGTTCGCCGCCGGGGTCGGCGGCGCGGACGCGGTCACCGTCCAGCCGTTCGACGCCCGCCTCGGCCTGCCGGACGGCTTCGCCCGCCGCATCGCCCGCAACACCCAGACGCTGCTGCTGGAGGAGTCGAGCCTCGCCCGCGTCGTCGACCCGGCGGGCGGCTCCTGGTACGCCGAGAGCCTCACCGAGGGGATCGCCCAGGCGGCCTGGACCTGGTTCACCGAGATCGAGAAGGCCGGTGGACTGGCCGCCGCGCTCGACTCGGGCCTGGTCGCCCGCCGCCTCGCCGCCACCTGGGAGCGGCGCCGGAAGGACATCGCCCGGCGCAAGGCGCCGCTCACCGGCGTCAGCGAGTTCCCGAACCTGAGCGAGACCCTTCCCCCGCGCGACCCCGCGCCGCCGGCGCCCGGCGGCGGCCTCCCGGTCGTCGCCTACGCGCAGGACTTCGAGGCGCTGCGCGACCGCTCCGACGCCCACGCGCGGGCCACCGGCGCCCGCCCGAAGGTCTTCCTGGCGACGCTCGGGCCGATCGCCGTCCACACGGCGCGCGCGTCGTTCGCCGCGAACCTCTTCCAGGCGGGCGGGATCGAGACGGTCGCGGGCGCCCCCGAGGAGTTCGGGGCGTCCGGCGCCGCCGTCGCCTGCCTCTGCTCCAGCGACGCCCTGTACGGGGAGCAGGCCGCGGAGGCCGCGCGGATCCTGCGCGCCGCGGGCGCGGTGAAGGTCTGGCTGGCGGGTAAGGGAACCTACGAGGGGGTCGACGCCCGCGTGTACGCCGGGTGCGACGCGATCGAGGTGCTGGAGACCACCCTCCACGATCTGGGAGTGAACGAATGATCCCCGACTTCACCGAGGTCGAGCTCGGGACCGCGCCCCCCGCCGACGAGGCCGCCAAGCGGTGGCGCGCCGCGGTCGAGGGCGCCACCGGCGCCGCCCCCGAGGCGCAGACCTGGGACACCCCGGAGGGCATCGGCGTCAGGCCCCTCTACACCGGCGACGACCTGGCCGGGCTCGACTTCCTCGGCACCTATCCGGGCATCGCGCCGTTCCTGCGCGGCCCCTACCCGGCGATGTACGCCACCCAGCCGTGGACGATCCGGCAGTACGCCGGCTTCTCCACAGCCGAGGAGTCCAACGCGTTCTACCGCCGCAACCTCGCGGCCGGGCAGAAGGGCCTGTCGGTGGCCTTCGACCTGGCCACGCACCGCGGCTACGACTCCGACCACCCGCGCGTGTCCGGCGACGTGGGCATGGCCGGGGTCGCGATCGACTCCATCTACGACATGCGGCAGCTCTTCGACGGCATCCCGCTGGACCGGATGAGCGTGTCGATGACCATGAACGGCGCCGTCCTGCCCGTCCTCGCGCTCTACATCGCCGCCGCGGAGGAGCAGGGGGTGAAGCCGGAGGCGCTGGCGGGGACCATCCAGAACGACATCCTCAAGGAGTTCATGGTCCGCAACACCTACATCTACCCGCCGCAGCCGTCCATGCGGATCATCTCCGACATCTTCGCGTTCACCTCGCAGCGGATGCCGAAGTACAACTCCATCTCGATCTCCGGCTACCACATCCAGGAGGCCGGGGCCACCGCCGACCTGGAGCTCGCCTACACGCTCGCCGACGGCGTCGAGTACATCCGCGCCGGACGCGAGGCGGGCCTCGACATCGACGCGTTCGCGCCCCGCCTGTCCTTCTTCTGGGCGATCGGGATGAACTTCTTCATGGAGGTCGCCAAGCTCCGCGCCGCGCGGCTGCTCTGGGCGCGGCTGGTGAAGACGTTCGAGCCGCGGAACCCGAAGTCGCTGTCGCTGCGGACCCACTCGCAGACGTCCGGCTGGTCGCTGACCGCGCAGGACGTGTTCAACAACGTCGCCCGCACCTGCATCGAGGCCATGGCCGCCACGCAGGGCCACACCCAGTCGCTGCACACCAACGCGCTGGACGAGGCGCTCGCGCTGCCGACCGACTTCTCGGCCCGCATCGCCCGCAACACCCAACTGCTCCTGCAGCAGGAGTCCGGGACGACCCGCACGATCGACCCCTGGGGCGGCAGCGCCTACGTCGAGCGGCTCACCTACGACCTAGCCCGCCGCGCCTGGGGCCACATCACCGAGGTCGAGCAGGCCGGAGGCATGGCGAAGGCGATCGACGAGGGGCTGCCCAAGCTGCGCATCGAGGAGGCCGCCGCCCGCACCCAGGCCCGCATCGACTCGGGGCGGCAGCCGGTCATCGGCGTCAACAAGTACCGCCCCGACACCGAGCAGGAGATCGAGGTCCTCAAGGTCGACAACGCCTCCGTCCGCGCCCAGCAGATCGACAAGCTGCGCCGGCTGCGCGAGGAGCGCGACGAGACCGCGACGCGGGCCGCGCTGGACGCGCTCACCCGCGCCGCCGAGGCCGCCGAGAACGGCACCCGCCCGAACGACCTGGGGCACAACCTGCTCGCGCTCGCCATCGACGCCGCCCGGGCCAAGGCGACCGTCGGCGAGATCTCCGACGCACTGGAGAAGGCCTACGGGCGTCACGCGGCGCAGATCCGTACGATCTCCGGTGTGTACCGGGAGGAGGCGGGCCAGGTGACGGGCATCGAGCGGGCGCGGGCCGCGACCGCCGCGTTCGAGGAGGCCGAGGGCCGCCGGCCCCGCATCCTCGTGGCCAAGATGGGGCAGGACGGCCACGACCGCGGGCAGAAGGTGATCGCGACCGGGTTCGCCGACCTCGGCTTCGACGTCGACGTGGGCCCGCTGTTCCAGACCCCCGCCGAGGTGGCCCTGCAGGCCGTCGAGGCCGACGTGCACATCGTCGGCGTCAACTCGCTCGCCGCCGGCCACCTGACGCTGGTCCCCGCGCTGCGCGAGGAGCTGGCCGCGCTGGGCCGCGACGACATCATGATCGTCGTCGGCGGGGTCATCCCGCCCGGGGACTTCGACGAGCTGCGCGCGGCCGGCGCCTCGGCGATCTTCCCGCCCGGCACCGTCCTCGCGGACGCGGCGGCCGGCCTGCTGGAGGAGCTCACCGAGCGGCTCGGCCACGCCGCGCCAGAGAGCGCCTGAGGAGTGCCGGGCGGAGACGGCGCCGTGGAGCACCAGGCGGAACCGGAAGGAGCACGGTGAGCGCGCCGGGCGTCGACGACTACGCGGCCGGGGTGCGGGACGGGTCGCGGGCGTGGATCGCGCGGGCGATCACGCTCGTGGAGTCGGCCCGCCCGGACCATCGGGAGCTGGCGCAGAAGCTGCTGGTCGAGCTGACCCCGCACGCCGGGAGCGCCCGCCGCGTCGGGATCACCGGCGTGCCCGGGGTCGGCAAGTCCACGTTCATCGACGCGCTCGGCACCCGGCTGACGGGGGAGGGGCACAAGGTCGCGGTCCTCGCGGTGGACCCGTCCTCCACACGGACGGGCGGCAGCATCCTCGGCGACAAGACCCGCATGCAGCGCCTCGCCACCGACCCGGGCGCGTTCATCCGGCCCTCGCCCACCGCGGGGACGCTCGGCGGCGTCGCGAAGGCCACCCGCGAGGCGATGGTGGTCATGGAGGCCGCCGGGTACGACGTCGTCCTGGTCGAGACGGTCGGCGTCGGGCAGTCCGAGACGGCCGTCGCCGAGATGGTCGACTCCTTCCTGTTCCTCACCCTCGCCCGCACCGGCGACCAGCTCCAGGGGATCAAGAAGGGCGTGCTGGAGCTGGCCGACGTCATCGCCGTGAACAAGGCCGACGGCGAGCACCGGAGGGAGGCCGAGCGCGCCGCCCGCGAGCTGGCGGGCGCGCTGCGGCTGCTGCGCAGCGACGAGCGCGTCCGGAGCACGCGGGTCCTGACGTGCAGCGCCAAGGAGGGCACCGGGCTGGAGGAGGTGTGGGGCGCGCTCGTCGAGCACCAGGACCGGCTCCGCGAGTCCGGGGAGCTCGAGGCCCGGCGCCGCCGCCAGCAGGTCGGCTGGACGTGGGAGCTGGTCCGCGACCGCCTGCTGTCCGACCTGCGCGGGCATCCCGGCGTCCGGGAGCTGGCACCCGGCCTGGAGCGGGAGGTCGCGGACGGCGCGCTGACGCCCGCGCTCGCCGCCGAGCGGATCCTGGAGGCGTTCTCGCGAGACCGCTGAGCCGGGTTCCCGTACGTCCGAAACCATGGGTTGTGCCAGGTCCCGGTCGCGGCGGGCGGGGATCAGGTACAAAAGTCGGATGGACGTCATCGCGCTCGAGGATCCGACGGACGCGCAGATCCGGGAGTGGCACTCGGTGCTCGCCGCCGTCCACGCGGCCGAGCCGGCCGGCGACCCCGCGCCCGACCCGGAGCGGACGGCGCGGCTGCTGCTCGGGGCGGAGGCCGGCTCGCGGCAGCGGCTGTGGGCGGCCGCCGGCGGTCCCGGGGCGGGCGGCGCCCTGGTGGCGGTGGCGGCGCTGCGGCTGCCCGGCGAGCCGGGCGCCGACCGGCCCGGCGAGATCGACATCCAGGTCCGCCCCGAGCACCGGCGGCGCGGGCTCGGCGGCCGCCTGCTCGCCGCGGCCGCGGCCGGCCTGCGCGCCGACGGCCGCTCCAGCGTGATCGCCCAGGTCCTCGCGGGCACCCCGGCCGTCCCGTTCCTGGAGTCGCACGGCTTCGAGTGCGTCCTGACCCTGCGCGGCATGCTGCTGCGGCTGGACGAGGTCCCCGCCGAGCGCGTGGCGCGGCTGCTGGCGGAGGCGCCCGCCGGGTACCGGCTCGTGCGCTGGAAGGGCGCGGTGCCGGACGAGCACGCCGACGCCCTCGCCCGCGCCAAGCACGCCATGGCGGACTTCGCCGAGTACGAGGGGTCGCCGTGGGACGCCCACCGCGTCCGCGAGATGGCCGAGATCGTCGCCAAGCGCGGCGACGACCTGTACACCGTCGCGGCGCTGTCCGGCGGCGTCATCGCCGGGTTCACCGAGGTCGTGGTGCCGGCGGGGTGCGCCGGGCGCGCGGCGCAGTATGACACGGCGGTGCTGCCCGAGCACCGCGGCCGGCGCCTCGGCATCTGGGTGAAGGCCGCGATGCTGCGCTGGCTCGGGGAGGAGTGCCCCGGGGTGCGGGAAATCGAAACAGACAATTCCGGCGACAACGCCCACATGCTCGCCGTGAACGAGGAGCTCGGCTTCCGCCTGGAGCGCGAGTCCCTGGAGTACCAGGCCGCGGTGTCCGCCCTCCCCGCCACCGGTTCCTGACCGGAAAACACGTTGCCTCCGGGCCCCGCCGATGGGCATTCTCAAGGAGGTCTTCCGGGAAATGCCCGGAAGGCGGAGAATTGCCGAAGCATTCCCCTGTAGTTCAACGGCAGAACGCCGCACTGTTAATGCGGATATCCAGGTTCGAATCCTGACGGGGGAGCGGCACGGGCCAGGGAGGTGACACGGTGAACGTGCTCGTCCTCAACGCGTCGTACGAGCCCATGCAGAGGGTGGATCTGCGGCACGCCATCCGCATGCTGGTGCGCGAGGTGGCCGTCGTGGAGGAGGCCGAGGAGGGCCGCACCTTCGGCCGCTTCCCGGTGCCGCGGGTCCTGCGGCTCGTCCGCTACGTCGCGATGCGCTGGAGGCACGGCAGGCGGCCGCCCTGGAGCAAGCGGGGCGTCTACCTGCGCGACGGCGGCCGCTGCTGCTACTGCGGGAAGCGCGGCAACACGATCGACCACGTCCACCCGCAGTCCCGCGGCGGCGGCGACACCTGGGAGAACACCGTCCTGGCGTGCGGGAGGTGCAACAACCGCAAGGGCGACCGGACGCTCGCCGAGGCCGGCCTGCGGCTGCTGTCGCAGCCGCGGGTGCCGCGCTGGGAGGAACTCGTCGGGCCGTGACGGGGGGCGCCGGATCCGTCCGGTGCCACCGGGGGAGGGGCCGGACCGCGCCACGCGGTCCGGCCCCTGGGCCGTCCGGGGCCGGGGCCGCCGGTAGCCCGCGCGTGACTCTATGTGTTTTGTGAAGCTTGTGAGGCAATTCGGGCGATTGTGGTAGCGTGCCGCCAATCTTGAGCTTTGTTATCTAGGAGAGATCTGTGGCGGCCCTCGATCCCCCCGGCAGGACGCCCCGCCCCCCGCGCGGGCGCAGGACGGCGAAGCGCCTCGCGGCGCTGGCCCTCGCGGCGGGCGTCTCGGCGGCCCTGCCGCCGGTGTCCGGGAGCGCGGCGAGCCTCCCGCAGGAGCCGAAGGACCTGAAGAAGGAGTACGCCAAGCTCAAGGCGCGCTCGGAGAAGCTCTCCAAGGAGTACCGGGGCGAGCTCGTCTCCCTCGAGGAGGCGAAGAAGGCCGCCGAGCGCGCCGGCGCGGACGCGGCGAAGGCCGGCCGCGAGTACGACGCCGCCCGCGTCGACGTGGCCCGCATCGCCTCCACGACCTACATGACCGGGCGCCTCGACGTGATCCCGATGATCTCCTCGGCCGAGCCGGGCGCCGCCGTCCGCGACGCCGCCGTGATCGAGCACATCACCCGCAACAACGGCCGCCGCATCCAGAGCCTGGAGGCGCTGAACGCGAAGGCGGTCCAGTCGCAGGCGACGGCCAGGCAGAAGCTGGCCGCCGTCAAGAAGGAGATCGACGACCTGGAGGGCCAGCGCGCCCGCGTCAAGAAGCTGCTCGCCAAGTACAAGCCCGAGGTGACCCGCACCAGCGTCCCCGGCGGCGGCGGCCGCCCGGACGGGGCGAGCGGCACGAAGTCCCCGATCGTCGGCAACTCGATGACCGCGCGGATGCGCACCGCGCTGCAGGAGATCGACGGCAAGTTCGGCGCGTTCCCCACCATCGGCTGCTCGCGCCCGGGCGACCCCCAGGACCACGGTTCGGGCCGGGCCTGCGACTTCATGGAGAGCACCGGCGGCAAGATGCCGAGCGCCTCCGCCCAGGCGCACGGCGACCGCGTCGCCCAGTACGTCATCGACAACGCGTCCCGCCTCGGCATCAAGTACGTCATCTGGAAGCAGCGCATCTACGACATGCGCGGCAGCGGCGGCTGGCGGCAGATGGAGGACCGCGGCAGCGTCACCCAGAACCACTTCGACCACGTCCACGTCTCCGTCCTCTGATAAGGGGACGAATAGCATCTGATGCGCTATTCGCACCGTTGAAGAAGGCGTTTGGCCTGGCTGGGAGTCCACTTCTCACACCTCGCCCCATGGCGGGATGGCGACCTGCTCGAATACGCCCGCCAGCTCCCACCGCCCGTGATCGGCAAGCTCCTCGGTCTGCACCCGGGCACCACCGACCGCTGGGCCTCGATCGCCGGTGGCAAGTGGGCCCACTACACCCCGCCGAGGCCGGGTGCCGCCGCCTCAGGGCATCTCCTCCCACATGGTGCGGGTCATCTCGTACTCGACCTCGCCGAGGTGCGCGTCTGGCAGCGGATCGTCGAACTGCGGGTAGTACGTGCGCACGTACCGCATGCCGATGGCCCGCATCACTCCCAGATCCTGCACCGGCGTGGTCGCCGAGGCGCGCTACCGGCATGCGGGCCAGTGCTCCGGCCTTCAGGCCGGGGGAAGGCCCGCGCTGGGAGGGTCGTCATGGCCCGGGCAGTGCCTTGACCGGGACGATTCTGCTGCTCGATGTACCGCTTGACGGCGCTCGGCGTGCCGGAACTTCGTCACGAAGACCAAGTGCACGTGCATCGCAACGACGCGGTTTCTGTCGGTGCGGATGCCTTCGAGTTCGGTCATAGGCCAGTACGGTGCGGGTGTGCAGTTACGATACAACTACCGCATGTATCCGACGCCTGGTCAGCAGATCGCGCTGGCTCGGGCGTTCGGGTGCGCACGGGTGGTGTTCAACGACGGGCTGCGCGCACGGCTGGACGCCCGTGAGCAGGGCTTGCCGTACCCGTCGGACGCCGAGTTGTCCAAGCGGGTCATCACCCAAGCCAAGGTCACCCCCGAGCGGGCATGGCTGGGTGAGGTGTCGGCGGTGGTGCTGCAGCAGGCCCTGGCCGACCTGAACGCGGCCTACCGCAACTTCTTCGCCTCGATCAGCGGGCAGCGCAAGGGCCGCAAGGTGGCCCCGCCCCGGTTCCGGTCGCGCAAGGACAACCGGCAGAGCATCCGGTTCACCCGCAACTCCCGGTTCAAGGTGCTGGACAACGGCCGGCTCAGGCTGCCCAAGATCGGCGAGGTGCGGGTGCGGTGGTCGCGGCCGCTGCCGTCGGATCCCAGCTCGGTCACCGTGATCTGGGACGCGGCCGGACGCCACTTCGCCTCGTTCGTCGTGGACACCGGCCCGCAGGAGCCGCTGCCGTCCTCGGATCACGAGGTGGGGATCGACCTGGGGCTGACGCACTTCGCGGTGCTGTCGGACGGCACGAAGGTGACCGCGCCCAGGTTCCTGCGCCGCGCCGCTCGCAAGCTCAAGCGGTTGCAACGGGCCCTGTCGCGCAAGCAGAAGGGCTCGAACCGCCGCGGGAAGGCCGTCGTCAAGGTCGCGCGGGCGCATGCGCGGGTGGCCGATACCCGGCGGGACTGGCAGCACAAGCTGTCCACGGCGATCATCCGCGACAGCCAAGCGGTGTACGTCGAGGACCTGTGCGTGGCCGGTCTGGGCCGGACCCGGCTCGCCAAGAGCGTCCACGACGCCGGATGGGCCGCCTTCACCGCCATGCTGGAGTACAAGGCCGCCCGGTACGGGCGCACCTTCGGCAGGGTGGACAGGTTCTTGCCGTCCACCCGCATGTGCTCGGCATGCGGCCGGATCAACGACAAGATCGCGCTCGACGTCCGGGCGTGGGACTGCCCCTGCGGAGCAGCCCACGACCGGGACGTGAACGCGGCGCTGAACATACTCGCCGCCGGACGGGCGGAGAGCCGAAACGACCGTGGAGCGCGGGTCAGACCACCAGCGATGGCGGCACCGCGCGGCGAAGCGGTAACCCACCCGGACGCCGCGTGGTCCGCGCGCAGCGTGGAGGGAATCTCCGTCCTTTAGGACGGAGAGGATGTCAATGGTCGCCGAGGTCGACGACGGCGGACTCGCGGGCGGAGCGGGCGGCGGCCTCGATGACCTCCAGCCCGGTGATGGCGTCGGCGAGGGTGACGGGGGGCGGCGCGCCGTCCCGGAGCGTCCGCAGGACGCTCGCGTAGAAGTCGTGGTAGGCGCCCGCGGCGGTGGGCTCCGGGGCCTCCTCTCCCGGCGTGCCGAGCAGGCCGCCGGACCCGGTCGGGGGGATGCCGTAGCCGGGGTCCTTGGGGGTGAGGCCCGCGCGGAGCTGCTCCTCCTGGACGTCCATGCCCGAGACCGTGTACGCGGCCTTGCCGCCGATGACGCGGAAGCGCGGGCCCAGGTGCGAGGCGGTGGCGCTCATCCACAGGTGCGACCGGGTGCCGCCAGGGTGGGTCAGGGCCACGAACACGTCGTCGGGCGCCGTCGCCCCGGCGCGGCGGGTGTCGATCTCGGCGTAGACCCTCTCCGGGCGGCCGAACAGGGCGATCGCCTGGTCGATGAGGTGCGAGCCGAGGTCGAACAGGATGCCGCCCGCGTCGCGGGGGTCGATGCTCTCCTTCCAGCTCTCCCTGACCTCCGGCCGCCAGCGCTCGAAGCGGGACTCGAAGCGCCGGACGTCGCCGAGGGCGCCCGCGGAGACGAGCCGCCGCGCCGTCTGGAAGTCGCCGTCCCAGCGGCGGTTGTGGAAGGGGAACACCGGCAGCCCGCGGACGGCGCTCAGCGCGGCGAGGGAGCGGGCGTCGGCCGCCGCGGCCGCGACGGGCTTGTCCACGACGACGGGGACGCCCGAGGTCAGCGCGGTCCGGGCCAGCGGCACGTGCTGCCGGTTCGGGGCCGTCACCACCACCAGGTCGCAGGCGCCCGACGCGCCCCACAGCCGGTCGACGGTGTCGAGGACCTCCGCCTCCGGGTACCGCTCCCGCACGGCCCGCTGCCGCTCCGGGGCGCCGGTCACGACCGCGGCCAGCCGCATCCCCGGCACCGACGAGATCAGCGGCGCGTGGAACACCGAGCCGCCGGTGCCGTATCCGATCAGCGCAACACGCAGGTCCATGTCCCCGATCATGGCCGATGGCGCGGCGGCGTCCGGGCGGCGGGGCCCCCGTCGGCGGATCCGGTCCGGCGAACGGGCGCCGGATCCACGTAGGCTTTTGCTCGCGGATGTGCTGAAACGAGGGGGACGCGTTGTCCAAACCAGTGCTGCTGACCGTCGACGACGACCCGGGCGTGTCCCGGGCCGTGGCGCGGGACCTGCGCCGCCGGTACGCCGAGTCGTACCGGATCGTGCGCGCCGAGTCGGGCGGGCAGGCCCTGGAGGCGCTGAGCGAGCTGCGGCTGCGCGGCGACGACACGGCCGTGCTGCTCGCCGACTACCGGATGCCCGGCATGGACGGCGTGGAGTTCCTGGAGCGCGCCATGGACCTGTTCCCCTTCGCGCGCCGGGTGCTGCTCACCGCATACGCCGACACCGACGCGGCGATCCGCGCGATCAACGACGTCGACCTCGACCACTACATGCTGAAGCCGTGGAACCCGCCGGAGGAGAAGTTCTACCCGGTGATCGACGAGCAGCTGGACGCCTGGGCGCGGGTCGAACGGCGCCCGCCGGGCGAGCTGCGGGTGGTGGGGCACCGCTGGTCGTCCCGCTGCTACGAGGTCCGCGACTTCCTCGCCCGCCACCAGGTGCCCTACACCTGGCTGATGGACGGCGACCCGGAGGGCGCCCAGCTGGTCACCGCGGCCGACTGCCCCGAGCTGCCGCTGATCGTCACCGCCGACGGGACGGTGCTGTCGGCCCCGTCCGACGCCGAGCTGGCCGCCGCCGTCGGGCTGCCGAGCACCCCGTCCACCGACTTCTACGACCTGATCGTCGTCGGCGGCGGCCCGTCCGGGCTCGGCGCCGCCGTGTACGGCGCGTCCGAAGGCCTGAAGACCGTGGTGGTGGAGCGGCGCGCCCTCGGCGGCCAGGCCGGGCAGAGCTCCCGCATCGAGAACTACCTCGGGTTCCCCGACGGGGTGAGCGGCGCGCAGCTCGCCGACCGGGCCCGCCGCCAGGCCGACCGGTTCGGCGCCGAGCTGCTGCAGGCCGGCGAGGTCACCGCGCTGGAGTCGCGGGGCACGGCCCGGGTGGCGCGGCTGGCGGACGGCACGGAGATCGCCGCGCACGCCGTCATCCTCGCCACCGGCGTCTCCTACCGGCGCCTCAACGCGCAGGGCGTGGACGACTTCGTCGGGCGCGGCGTCTACTACGGCGCCGCGCTCACCGAGGCGCCGTCGTGCACGGACGAGGAGGTCGCCGTCGTGGGCGGCGCCAACTCCGCGGGCCAGGCGGCCGTGCACCTGGCGAAGTACGCCAAGCGGGTGCACATCGTCGTCCGGGCCGACAGCCTGGCGAAGTCGATGTCGCACTACCTGGTCGAGCAGATCGCGGCGACGCCCAACATCGAGGTGCACACCGGCAAGACGGTGTGCGCCGCGGAGGGCGCCGGCCGGCTGGAGCGGCTCACGTTCGCCTGGCCGGGCGGCAAGAAGACCATCGACGCGAACTGGCTGTTCGTGTTCATCGGCGCCGAACCCGGCACGCAGTGGCTGGACGGCTTCGTCGAGCGCGACGCGCGCGGCTACGTCCTGACCGGGCCCGACCTCGTCGGCGGGGGCCGCCGCCCCGCCGGCTGGCCGCTCACCCGCCAGCCCTACCACCTGGAGACCAGCGTCCCCGGGGTGTTCGCGGCGGGCGACGTGCGCTCGGAGTCGATGAAGCGGGTGGCGTCCGCGGTCGGCGACGGCGCGATGGCCGTCGCGTTGGTCCACCGTTACCTGGAGCAGGCATGAACACCGCGTCACCGGAGCAGCTCCGGGAGCTGTTCCTCTTCGAGGACCTCGACGACGAGAAGCTGGGATGGCTCTCGGCCTGCGGGACGGTCGCCGACTACCCGCAGGACGGGATCATCTGCGCCCAGGGCGACGCCGCCGAGTTCCTGTACGTGCTGCTCGACGGCGAGATGGTGATGACCCAGAACGTCCGGGGCCACGTGGCGCAGGTCAGCCGGACCGACCGGCCCGGCACCTACGGCGGGGCCGTGCAGGCGTACCTGGGCGACAAGATCGAGCAGCGGTACCAGCACTCGCTGCGCGCGACGCGCCCCTCGCGGCTCTTCGTGCTGCCGGCGTACAAGTTCGGCAAGATGGTCCGCAAGTGGTTCCCGATGGCCACGCACCTGCTGGAGGGCGTCTTCTTCGGGATGACCAACGCGCGGCGGGCCATCGACCAGCGCGAGCGCCTCACCGCGCTCGGCACGATCACCGCGGGCCTCACCCACGAGCTGAACAACCCGGCCGCCGCAGCGGCGCGGGCCAGCGCCGAGCTCGGCGACCGGCTGATCGGGGCGCAGAAGAGCCTGGCCGACCTCGCCGCGCAGGGCGTCGACTGCACCCATCTGAGCGCGCTCGTGGCGCTGCGCCCGGCGCTGCCCGCCGCACCGGGCGGGCGCCGCAGCCCGCTGGAGGTCAGCGACGCCGAGGACGAGCTGGGCGACTGGCTGGAGGAGCACGGCGTCGAGGACGCCTGGGAGCTAGCGCCCGGCCTGGTGGCCGCCGGGATCGGCATCGAGCAGGCCGAGGAGGTCGAGCGCGCGGCGGGCGGGCACCTGCCGGCCGCGATGCGCTGGCTGGCCGAGGTGATGGAGGTGACCCAGCTCCAGGCGGAGATCTCCGAGGCGATGGGCCGCATCACCGCGCTGCTTGACTCCGCCCGCCAGTACTCCCAGCTCGACCGCGCCCCCTACCAGCGCACCGACCTGCGCGAGCTGCTGGACAGCACGCTCACCATGCTGAAGCGCAAGTTCGGCGAGGGCGTGACGGTGAAGACCGTCTACGACGAGACGCTCCCGCCCGTCCCGGTCTACGCGGCCGAGCTGAACCAGGTGTGGACGAACCTGATCGTGAACGCGCTGCAGGCCATGCAGGGCAGCGGCACGCTGACGATCCGCACCGCCCGCGAGGACGACTGCGCGCTGGTGGAGATCGCCGACACCGGGGTCGGCATCCCCGAGGAGGACCTCGGCCGGATCTTCACGCCGTTCTTCACCACCAAGCCGGTGGGGCAGGGCACCGGCCTCGGCCTCGACATCTCCTGGCGCATCGTCGCGGGCCGGCACGGCGGCGACATCCGGGTGGAGTCGCTTCCCGGCGACACCCGCTTCCAGGTCCTGCTCCCGCTCACCGAGCCCGCCGGAGAGCCGGGCGAGGAGACCGCTCAGTAGGACTGGAGCTCCAGCAGGTTGCCGCCGGGGTCGCGCAGGTGGGCGGTGCGCAGCCCGGGCCCCCACTCGGGGCGGTCCCGCGGCCCGGCGACCTGCGCGGCGCCGAGCCCGCGGAGCGTCCCGGCCGCCGCGTCCACGTCGGCCACGCGCAGGACCAGCATCGCGCCGTCCTGCCCGGACGGCGCGGGCAGGTCCGCGGTACCGACCGCCTTCGCCATCCGGGCGCGTCCCATCACGACCAGCACGGCCTCACCCCGCAGGTCCCAGTTCGCGTACTCGGCCTCCGGGAGCAGCTTGACCGGCTCGATCCCGAGCAGAGCCCGCATCGCCGCCTCGTAGAAGCGGGCGCAGGCGGGGAAGTCGTCCACCAGAAGGCGCGGATACAGCGCGTCCATACCGTCTCCCATTCGTGGGTGGTCACCAATGATTGGAGCAACCCTACAATAGGGGGATGGAGGAGACCGCCGGGCCGCTGCCGCCCCGCCTGCTCGGGATCACCACGTTCGTGCTCGCCCAGGTCGGGCGGGCCGGGCGCGTGCGGATGGGCCGCATGATGGACGAGCACGGGCTCGGCCTCTGGCACTTCGCCGTGCTGTCCGCGCTCGACGACGCCGCGCCCGCCTCCCAGCGCGACCTGGGCGTCCGGCTGCGCATCGACCCGAGCGACCTCGTCGAGGTCGTGGGGCGGCTGGAGGGGGCCGGGCTCGTCCGCCGGGAGCGCGCCCCGGCCGACCGCCGCCGCTACGTGGTCGAGCTGACCGCCGAGGGCCGCGCGGAGCTGGACGAGGTCACCCGCCGCGCGGCCGAACTGGACGCCGAACTGCTGGAGCCGCTGACCCCCGGGGACCGGGCCGCGCTGGAGCGCACCGCCCGCGTCCTGCTCGCCCACCACGATCCGCGGGCGCGCCCGGAGCGCGCGAAGGCCCCGGCGCCGCCGAGGGCGCCGGGGCCGGGGGAGGGGCCGCCTACTCGAACAGGTCGGGCTGCTCGCGGGTGATCTGGTCGTAGAGGGGCTGGTAGTTGATCCAGCCGACCAGGTCGTTGCCGATCTGCTCGTGGGTGAGGACGGCGTTGTCGTGCTCGATCGGCACGACCTGCCCCGCGGCCTTCGCCAGGAGCTGGACCTGGCAGGAGCGCTCCATCGTGATGAACCACCACGCGGCGGCGTCCACGGTGTCGCCGACGGTGAGCAGGCCGTGGTTGCGCAGGATGACGGCCTTGTGGCCGCCGAGGGCCGCGGCGATGCGCTTGCCCTCCTCAAGGTCGGTGACGACGCCGGTGTAGTCGTCGAACAGCCCGTGGTCCTGGTAGAACGCGCACACGTCCTGCGTGATCGGCTCGAGCTTCTGGCCGAGCGCCGAGATCGCCCGCCCGTGGATGGAGTGGCTGTGCGCGGCGGCCACCACGTCCGGGCGCGCCTGGTGCACCTGCGAGTGGATCGCGAACGCCGCCTCGTTGACCGGGTAGCGGCCCTCCACGACCTTGCCCTCGTGGTTCACCAGGATCAGGTCGCTGACCCGGATGTGCTTGAACGACATGCCGAACGGGTTGACCCAGAAGTGGTCGGTGCGCTCGGGGTCGCGGGCGGTGATGTGCCCGGCCACGCCCTCCTCGAAGCCGAACCTGCCGAAGATCCGCAGCGCGGCGGCGAGGCGCTCCTTGCGGTGCCGGCGCTCGTCCGCGACGTCGTCGAACGTGGGCGGCAGCCGGAAGATCAGGTCGGTCGGCAGCTTCTCCAGGAACTCTTCCTCGTCGGACATCGGGCACTCCTTGGGCTCGTCTCCCGACCACCGAACACCATGGTCCGGCCTCCCGGCTAGACCGGGGGCGCCCAACGCCCGCACGCCCGGTTGTCCGGAAGGGACAACGGCGGAGCACAATGGGGTGATGGACCCCGGCGCGGGCGACCGCTTCCTGCGGCTGCTGATCGAGCACACCGACGACCCGGTGCTGCTGGAGGCGACGGTCCGCGCCGCGCGCGGCCGGTCGGAGCTGGTGGCCGCGCTGCCGGAGGAGGAGACCAGGCGGCACACCCGCGCCCTCGTCCGCGGGGTGCTCGCCGCCCTGGAGGACGGCGAGCCGAGCGAGGAGGTCCTCGCGGCGGCCGAGCGGCTCGGCTCGGACCGGGCCCGGCAGGGCGTGCCGGTCGCGGCGTTCCTGGACGGCTTCCAGGCGGGCCGCGCCCACCTCGTCCGGGCCCTCGTCGCCGACGGGCGCCGGATGGGCGTCCCGGACGCGGCGCTGCTGGACGGCGTGACCCGCATCGACGAGATCACCACGGCGCTCGTGCAGCGGATGGTCCACGCGCACCGGGTCGCCGAGCTGGAGATGGCGCGGACCGCCCGCGAGGAGCGGCTCCAGATGCTCCGGCAGCTGCTGCACGGGGAGGCCGTCCCCGTGCTCGCCCCGCTCGACCCCGGGGCCGCCTACCACTGCGTGGTGTCCGACGTCAGCGACCCGGCCGTGGCGGGGCGGCTGGAGGCGGCGCTCACCGCCGCCGGGCCCGGCCTGTGCGGGCTGGTCGACGGCCGGCTCGCGGCGCTGGTCGCCCGGCTCCCCGGCCCGCGCGACCGGGTCACCGGGCCGTCGGGCCCGCTGCTGGTGGCGGCGCCGCCCGCCCGTCCCGGCGCCGTCGCCCCGATGTACGCGCTCGGACGGCGGGCGCTGCGCGCGGGCGCCGCGGCGGGGCTCACCGGGATGCGGGAGCTGGCCGACCTCGCGCTGCTCACCGCCACCGAGGCCGAGCCGGAGCTCGGCGGCCTGCTCGCCGCCGCGCTCCTGGCGGGCCTCGACCCGGGCGATCCCTTCCACCGGGAACTGGCCGGTACCGCGCTGGCCTACCTCGACCACGGCGGCCGGATCGAGCCGACGGCCGCGGCGCTGCACGTCCACGGCAACACCGTGAAGTACCGGATCCGCCGGTTCCAGGAGCTGACCGGGCGGCCGCTGCTCGACCCCGCCGGGGGCGCGGCGGTGTCGCGCACCGCGAACTGGTGGTGGGCCCTGCACCGGTGGCTCGCGGGGCCCGGCACCTGATCTGTCCCCGGCGGCCTGTATCTATTGGGGGGACGTTTCCGCGGTGGGACGTCAGGGGGAGAACGGAGGAACCGGTGACGGCACCGAGGATCGGCACCGTGATGTGGCCCATGCGGTCCTGGCCGGAGGCCGGGGACCTGTGGCGGCGCGCCGAGGAGCTCGGGTTCCGGCACGCGTGGGTGTACGACCACATCGCCTGGCGCGGCACGACGCCCTGGTACGACGCGTACACGACGCTCGCCGCGGCCGCGGCGGTCACCTCCCGGATCCGCATCGGCACGCTGGTGACCTCGCCCAACTTCCGGCACCCCGTGCCGGCCGCGCACGCGATCAAGACGATCGACCACGTCAGCGGCGGGCGGCTGACCATCGGCGTCGGGGCGGGCGGCACGCGCCGCGCGTCCGACGCCGGGGTCCTCGGCGGCGCCGACTGGAGCCCCGGCGAGCGCGCCTCCCGCTTCGCCGAATGGGTCGCGCTGCTCGACCGCCTGCTGACCGATCCCGAGACGTCCTTCGAGGGGGAGTACTACACCGCGCGCGAGGTCGTGCAGGAGCCCGGCTGCGTCCAGCGGCCCCGCGTGCCGCTCGTCATCGCGGGGGACGGGCCGCGCGGGATGCGGCTCGCCGCCCGGCACGGCAGCGGCTGGGTGACCAGCGCCCACGGCGCGGGGGACGAGCCCTACGGCATCGTCCGCTCCCGGCTGGACGCCCTGCGCGCGGCGTGCGCGGCCGAGGGCCGCGACCTCGCCGACCTCGTCCTGCTGACCGGCTTCAACGAGGAGCCCTGGCTGGAGTCGCCCGGCGCGTTCGCCGACCTCGCCGGCCGCTACGGCGAGCTCGGCATCACCGAGATCGCGCTGCACTGGCCCCGCCCCGGCTCGCCGTTCGACGCGGACATGAAGGTCTTCGAGGCGGTCGCCGCCGAGTACGGCGAGGCCCGCTGATGCCGTTCGTGCTGCTCGGCCTCGCGATCGCCTTCGAGGTCGCCGCGACGCTGGCGATGCGGGCCTCCGACGGGTTCACCCGGCTCGTGCCGTCGCTGATCGTCGTGGCCGGGTACCTGATCTCGTTCGTCTTCATGGCCAGGGCGCTGACGTCGCTGAACGTCGGGCCCGTGTACGCCATCTGGTCCGCGCTCGGCACGATCGGCGCGTTCGCGGGCGGCGTCCTGCTGTTCGACGAGCCGGTCAAGCCGGTGACCGTCGCCGGCGCGGTGATCATCGTGCTCGGCGTCATCGTGATGAACCTGGGCGGAGGCGTGCACCAGAACTGACCGCGGCCCGGGTCAGGCGGGGACGTCGGCCGGCGCGGGGACGCGCTGCTGCCCGAGCCGGCCGCCGACCAGCTCGGTGGGCGTGCAGCCGGACAGGGCGCGGAACTCCCGGTTGAGGTGGGCCTGGTCGTAGTACCCGCAGGCGAAGGCGGCCTCGGCGAGCCCGGCGCCGCCGAGGAGCAGCTCGACGGCGCGCTGGAAGCGCAGCACCCGCGCCATCACCTTGGGCGGCAGCCCCGCCTGCTCCCGGAACCGGTGGGTGAGGTGCTTGCGGCTCCAGCCGACGTCGGCGGCGATGCCGGCGACGGACACGGCGGGGTCGCCGGTGAGCAGCCGCCACGCCCGGACCACCTCCCGGTCGGGGACCGGGCCGGCGTCGAGGCGGCGCAGCAGGAAGGCGTCCAGGATGTCGAACCGCGCCTGCCAGGTCGGCGCGTCGCCGAGCCGCTCGACCAGCGTCCGCGCCTCCCGGCCGAGCAGGTCGGGCAGGTCGGCGGCGGCGTTGGTGAGCCGCGCCATCGGGACGCCGAGCAGCGTGTAGGCGCCGAGGGGCGTCACGTCGAGCTGGATGCCGCGCTGCCCGCCGGGGCTGAGGTACATGCCGTGGCCGTCGTGCATCCCCGCGACGAACGACCCGTACGCGCGGTCGCGCACTCCCGGGTCGGGGACCGCCAGGTGGAGCGGGGGCCCCAGGTTGAGGATCACCACGGTGGTGCGGGTGGGCAGGGTCCGCATCCGGGTGGGCACGGCCTCCGTCTCCCAGTAGCCGTCATAGGAGCGCAGGAACGGGCGCAGCGCCGGATGGGGGCGGCCCCGTGCCAGCCACCAGCCGCCCCGGTCGCCGAACTCGACCGGCCTGTCGCCCATGGAGCCAGTCCTACCACGCCGGGGTGACAGGGCGGGCTATTCGTACATCTGCCCGCACACGGCGACGCGGGCCAGGTCGGCCCAGCTCATCGCGGTGATCGTGCGGACGGGGGAGCGGGCCGGCGGCTCGCCGGGCCCGGTCGGCAGCGGCGCGCGGGCGCCGTCGGCGGCGTCCCACCCGCCGAGGCTGCCCGCGACCGCGCACTCCAGGTACGTCGCCGGGTCGAAGTTGCACCAGCGGGACGGGGTGGCGCGGGCCCCCGAGCCGGGCGGCCGGGGCGCCTCCACGCCGAACCGGGCCTGCGGGCCCGGGGGAGCGGCCAGGAAGTCCTCCAGGTCGGCGATCTGGGAGAGCAGGACCCGCTCCCAGTCGGCGTACCCCTCCGGCTCGTCGCCGGGAAGCGACAGGTCCCTGCCGCTCCACGCGGGGTCGAAGGGCGCCGGCGACGTGGCGGCGGCCGCGGCGAACATCGCCGCCACGTCGTCCGGCTCGAGCCGCGCCTGGTCGGCGAGCACGGCGCCGACCTTCCACAGCGAGCGCAGGAACGCCGACAGGGACCACGACGCCGCCCTGGCGTCCTGGCCGAGGTGCAGGAACACCAGGTACAGGTCGCGGTTGGTGCGCACGGCTGGCCCCGGCGGGCCGTCCACCCAGTACATCTGCCTGTGCCGGACGCCGCTCTCAAGGACGATGGCCTGTGCCAGCGCGGAGATCCTGGAGTCGTGCGCCGCGACGCGGAAGACGTTGCCGAGGTCGTCCTGCCGCATGACGTCCCAGGTCTGCATCCTGTCCGGCTCCTCCGCGGTCGGTGGGACATGTGGAACGTACCGGAGACGGGTGCGGTCCGGCGGCCGGCCGCCGGACCGCACCCGGTCAGGGCGGACCCGCTCAGGCCTTCGAGCGGTGGATCACCTGGAGCTCGGTGAACCCGTACAGGCCCCAGGGGCCGTTCTCGACGCCGACGCCGCTCCACTTGAAGCCGCCGAACGGCTGGTGGGGGGCGAGGGCGAGGTGGGTGTTCACCCAGGCGGTGCCGCACTCGAGCCGCCCGGCCACCTCCGCGGCCCGGTCGGCGTCGGCGCCCCACACCGAGCCGGACAGCCCGAAGTGGGTGCCGTTGGCGCGGGCGAGGGCGTCGTCCAGGTCGGTGTACTTGACGACCGGCAGGGCCGGGCCGAACTGCTCCTCGTCCACGATCCGGGTGCCGTCGGCGACGTCGGCGAGGATCGTCGGCTCGAAGAAGTAGCCGGGCCCGTCGATCGGCTTGCCGCCCGCCGCCGCGCGGGCGCCGCCGGCCAGCGCGTCGGCGACGAGTTCGCCGACCCGCTCGTACTGCGGCCGGTTGTTGATCGGCCCGTACTGGACGCCCTCATCCATCCCGTTGCCGACCCGGGCGGCCTTCGCCCGCTCGGCGAGCGCGTCCACCACGTCCCCGTACAGCGCCTCCGGGACGTACACGCGCTTGATGGCCGAGCAGACCTGCCCGTTGTTCTGGAACGCGGCGCCGAACAGCCGGTCGGCGACCGCGGCCGGGTCGGCGTCGTCCAGCAGGATGGCGGGGTCGTTGCCGCCGAGCTCCAGCGTGACGCGCTTCAGGTCCGGCGCGGCCGCGGCGGCGACGCGCTTGCCGGTCGCGACGCTGCCGGTGAAGCTGATCTTGCGGGGGACCTCGTGCCCGGTCATCCAGGCGCCGAGCTCGTCGCCGCCGGTGACGACGTTCAGCACGCCGGGCGGCAGGACGTCGCGCAGCACCTCGCCGAGCTTCAGGCTGGACAGCGGGGTGAAGGGGGACGGCTTGAGGACCATCGTGTTGCCCGCGAGCAGCGCGGGGGCGAGCTTCCAGATCGCGAGGAGCAGCGGGTAGTTCCACGGGGTGATCGCGGCGACCACGCCCATCGGGCGGCGCACGACCTCGACCAGGGCGTTGGCGTCGTCCTGGATGACCTCGCGGGGCAGTTCGAGGTCGGCGAAGTACTTCAGCCACACGCCGGCGCCGACGACCTCCATGGTCGCGTCGGCCAGGGGCTTGCCCTGCTCCAGCGTGAGGATCCGGCCGATCTCCTCGGACCTGGCGAACATGACGTCGGCCGCCGCGAGCAGCGCCTTGCGGCGCGCGGACTCGTCGCGGCGCCACTCGGCGTAGGCGGCCTGCGCCGAGGCCATCGCGGCGTCGAGCTGCTCCCGGGACGCGTCGGGCGCCTGCTCGGCCACCTCGCCGGTCGCCGGATCGATCACGCCGAAGGTGCCGGGCGCGGTCACCGCCCGGCCGTCGATGGTCATCGAGAAGTTCTCGGACACCTTGGTCCTCCGCTCACGGGGTTACCGAACGGGATTCAGTATTCACCCTCACCGGCTTCCTGACGAGCGGTGGGGCGATCTCGGGAGGCGGCGGGGCCGGCCACGTGGGCGGTCGCCGCCCCCGGACGGCGAAGGGCGCCCCCGCGGGGTGCGGGGGCGCCCGTGGGCGGGTCGGGTCAGGCGGCGAAGATGCGGTCCAGGAGGTCGCGGTAGCGGCGCAGCGTCAGGCGGAGCCGCTCGGTGTCGGGCTGCCCGCCGCCGTCCAGCTCCTCGGTGAGCGAGCGCCGCTGCGCGGCGAGCGAGCGCGCGAGGGCGTCGACCGCCTCGGACGCCAGGCCGTCGGCCTTGCGCACCGACTCGCCGGGGTCGTCGACGAACGCGGCCTGCACCTCGTGCCACCGCTCCCGGAGCCGCCCGGCCTCGGCGGCGTCGAACAGCTTCTCGGGGGCGCCGCCGGATGCGGCCCCCGGCGCCGCGCCCGGCCCGCGGGGAGCGGCGTGCTTCGGCTCCGCGCCCTGGACGGGCGTCCCGAACGGGTCGGTGTCCCGGGTGGTCGCCGTGGCCGGGTTCGTGTCCTTGACGGGGGTCCTGGCCTGGTTCGCCTCCTGGCTGGGGGTCTTGATCGCGCCCGCGTCCTTGACCGGGGCCTTGGCCGGGTTGGGGGTCCCGGCGGGGGGCTTGGCCGGATTCGCGGTCCCGGCGGGGGGCCGGGCCGGGATCGGGTCCGGAACCGTGTCGGGCGCGGTCTCCGGGGCCTGCGTACCGGACGCGGCCGGCCCGGGCCCGGCCACGTGCAGGTCGTCGGTCACTCCCGGGTCCGCCGTTCCGGCGGCGCGTGCCCGCTCGCCGGCGAGCGGCCCGCCGGACGCCGGCGTACCGGTCTCGGGTCGCCTGTGCTCCATCGGGTCAGCTCCTCATGTCTCGGTCGTCGCCGCGGTGCCCGGCGGGCGCGGCGGCGTGCCTTCCGGCGTGTTCCCCGGCGTGTTCCCCGGCGCGCTCCTCGGCGCGCCGCTCGGCGTGCTCCGCGGGGTTCGCCGCGCGGTGCTCCGCGGTGTGCCGTCCGCCCTTCTCGTGACGGGCCTCGCCGTGCGGGGCGAGGAGCTCCTCGAAGAGGGCGCGGTAGTGCACCATGGCCTGGCGCAGGTCCTCGGTGGACGCCTCCTTGGTCGCCGCCCGTCCGCTGATCGTGTGGGCCCGCCGGTAGTGCTCCAGCGTCTGGCCGTGCTCCACCGACAGGTGGGCGACCTTCTCCTCGAAGCCGTGCGTCGGGTAGCCCCGCTCGCCCATCACCACCGTGACGAGCCGGTCGGCCTCCTCGACCGCCGCCTCGGGGGAGTCGACGAAGCGCTCCTGGACGCGGACCCACTGCTCGCGGTACTCCTCGCGGCGCCGGGGGTCGAGGTCGCGCAGCTCCAGCTCCTCGTGGCGCTGCTCGCGGGAGCGCAGCTCCCGCTCGGCGGCCGCGCGGCCGCCGTGGCGCTCCAGGACCCGGTCGTACTCCGGGCCGAACCGCCGCTTGAGCCGCGCCGTGCGGGACCGGGTCCAGGCGAGGTACCCGGCCGCGGCGAGAACGGCGACGACCACAAGGGCGACGATGACCCAAATCGCGGTCGACATTGTTTCCTCCAACGTGCTGCGGATCGAATGAGACCGCGATGCCCGTTCAATGGCGTTCAAAACAAACCGTCATAAAACGGCACGGATATCCTGCGCCGCCGCCGATGCGCGTGTTGTGATTGAGGCGCTACCGGAACCCGCGCCCTGCGGCGGGCGCGTTCGAATGGAAGTGATGCGCGGTGCGCCATGCTTTCGGCTTCGTCCTCGGCGTCCTGCTGACCCCCGCGCTGCTGTACGGCGCGGCCTGGGGGTACGTCCAGGCCGGCCAGTCCTTCGACGGCACCGGGCAGGAGATCACCGACCGCACGCGCATCTACGGCGCGTTCGCCCTGCTCGCCGCCGTGGGCCTGGTGATGGGCGTGGTCATCGTCGCGCGGTGGGCGTCGCCGCTGGTCTCGCTCGTGCCCGCGCTGGCGCTGCTCGGCGCGTCCGCCTACTTCCTGGCCGACCCCGGCCGCGCCCTCGACCTGCCCGGCAAGGTGCCGCCGGCCGGCGACATGGACTTCGGGCTGCGCATGCTGCTCGGCTCGGGGATCTACGGGATGATGGGGTTCGCGCTGCTGATGCCCACCTGGGCGCCGCGGCGCTGGGGCTCGGGCCACCGCGAGGACGACGGCGGCGTCGACTTCTACTCCACCCGGGGACGCTGACGGGCCGGGCCTCCGCGCGAGGCCCGGCCCGCGTCACCGCGTCCGGCTGGCTCCGCCGGGGCGTTCACCCCGGCACTGCGTTCTACCCCGGCACTGCGCTCAGCCCTGCTTGGCCTTGGTGACGAACTGCGTGGTGTAGGTCTTGCCCAGGTCGATCTCGTCCTTCTTCTCCGCGACCTCGGGGGAGAACTGCGCCAGCACCTTCAGGACGTTCTCGGCGGCGTCCGGCTTCATCACGCCGTCCCCGTTGAACATGCTGATCGAGTCGCCGACCGCCTTCTCGTACAGCGCCGGGTCCCCGCCCGCGTAGTCCTTGGGCATCTTCGCCGCGATCTCCGCCGGCTTGTGCTGCTTGATCCAGCCGAGCGTCTTGACGAAGGCGTTGGCGAGCTTCTGCACGGTCTCCCCGTGCGCCTTCACGTACGCGCAGTCCATGTAGAGCGAGCTGGACGGGTAGAGCCCGCCGAGCGCCCGGCGGGTGCCCTCCTCGGTGCGCATCTCGACCATGACCTTGGCCTTGCCGGTGCTGACGAGCTTGGCGATGGTCGGGTCGGTCGTCATGCCGGCGTCGATGCCGCCGTTCTCCATCGTGGAGATGAACGTCTGGCCCGCGCCGGCCTTCACCGTCGTGTAGTCGGACGTCTTGACGCCGTTGCGCACGGCCAGCGCGCGGGTGATGAAGTCGGTGGACGATCCCGGGCTGGTCACGCCGAGCTTCTTGCCCTTGAACCCGGCCGGGGAGGTCAGGGAGCCCGCCTTGGACGCCGAGACCATCTCCGCCTCGCCGGGCACGTCCGCCATCTGCACGACGCTCTGGACGCACTTGCCCTTGGTCTGGAGGTGGATGGCGTGGTCGTAGAAGCCGACGACGCCCTGGACGTCCCCGGAGATGAGCACGTTCTCGGCCTGCGCCCCGGCGGGCTCGGTGAGCAGCTGGACGTCCAGGCCCTGCTCCTTGAAGTAGCCGAGCTGCTCGGTCAGCTTGGCGGGCAGGTAGATGACCTTGTCGATGCCGCCGATCATGATCTTGACGGTGCCGCCGGAGCCGGCGTCCCCGCCGGACCCGGCGCGGGAGTCGCGGCAGGCGGACAGGGACGACAGGGCGGTGAGGGCGGCGAGCGCGGCGGCGCCGGCCCGGACGGAGGTGCTGGGCATGACGGTTCTCCTGGTCGTGCGACAGGGGTGGGAAGGAGGAGGGGTGGGGAGGAGAGGGGCGGGAAGGCGCGGCGTCAGATCTGGACGTCGTGCCCGGACGCGGCGGGGCGCCAGCGCAGCAGCCGGCCCTCCAACAGCGTGAGCAGGTACTCGGCGAGCAGCGCCAGCACCGTGATGATGATCATCCCGGCGTAGATCCCGGCGGCGTCGAAGGTGCCCTGGGCGTGGTTGATGAGCAGGCCGAGGCCCTTGTCGGCGCCGGTGTACTCGCCGACGACCGCGCCGATGATCGCGAAGCCGAACGCCGAGTGCAGCGAGGCGAGGATCCACGAGGTGGCGCTCGGCACCACGATCGTCCACAGCACCTGCAGCCGCCCCGCGCCGAGGATCCGCGCGTTGTTGACCAGGTTCCGGTCGACCTCGCGGGCGCCCTGGAAGGCGTTGAAGAAGACCGCGAAGAACACCAGCACGAACGCCGTCGCGATCTTGGACTGCATGCCGAGCCCGAACCAGATGATGAACAGCGAGGCCAGGATGATGCGCGGGATCGCGTTGACGGCCTTGATGAACGGCGCGCAGACCTCCGCCAGGAACCGGCTGCGGCCGAGCACGATGCCGAGCACGACGCCGCCCGCCGCGCCGAGCGCGAAGCCCGCGACGGCCTCCTGGAGCGTGACCGAGATCTGCTCCCAGATCGACCCCTGCGAGGTGCCCTCGGTGAACCAGTCGACGAGCCGCTCCCAGATCTTCGACGGCATCGAGTAGTAGAACGGGTCGATCCAGCTCCGCGCGGCCAGCTCCCACGAGCCCAGCCAGGCCGCCACGAGCGCGACCCGGACGGCGGTGACGCCGAGGGTGCGGCGCAGCCCGGCGGTGCGCAGCCGCGCGATCGCCGCCCGGTCGCCCTGGTCGCCCGGCCCGGACGCGCCCGGCGCCGGCCCGGGCTCGCCGGCGGCCGCCGCCGGGGCGGTCTCCGTTTCGCGCGCGCTCGCCTCGCGTGTCTCGGTCTCATGCGTCTTCGTCTCACGCGGCATGGCCGGCCCCTCTCTCGCGGGTGATCTGGACCTCTTCGCGCAGCGAGTCCCACACCTCGCGGTAGATCTCGAGGAACCCGCCGGTGAGCCGGACCTCCTCGGCGTCGCGCGGCCGCTCCAGCGGCACGTCGAACACGCCCTTGATCGTCGCGGGGCCCGCGGTCATGACCACGACCCGGTCGGACAGCACGAGCGCCTCCTCCAGGTCGTGCGTGACGAACACGACGGCGGCGCCGGACCCCGACCACAGGCGCAGGAGCTCGTCCTGCATGAGGCCCCGGGTCTGCACGTCGAGCGCGGAGAACGGCTCGTCCATGAGCAGCACGGACGGCTCGTTGACGAGGGTCTGCGCGAGCGCGACGCGCTTGCGCATCCCGCCGGACAGCTGGTGGGGGTAGTAGCCCTCGAACCCGGCGAGGCCGACGCGCGCGACCCAGTCGCGGGCGCGGTCGCGGGCCTCGCGCTTGGACGCGCCCCGGTAGCGGGGGCCCGCCGCCACGTTGTCCAGGACGGACCGCCACGGCAGGACGGCGTCGTTCTGGAACATGTAGCCGACGCCGTCGGGGATCCCGTCCACGGGCCGGCCGTGGACCAGGACGCGGCCCTCGGACGCCGGCTCCAGCCCGGAGACGAGGGACAGGGTGGTGGACTTGCCGCAGCCGGTCGGGCCGACCACGGCGACGAACTCGCCGGGCCCCACCGACATGTGGAGGTCCCTGACCGCCGTGTGGACGCCGCCCGCCGACCGGAAGCGCTTGGTGGCGCCGGCCAGTTCGATCACTGGTCCGGCGGCTCGCTCGGAGCCTTCTCGCTTGGGTGCTGCTGATGTGGACACGGCGGCACCGTACGAATGTGGCGCGCGTCACCGGAACCCTTGCCCGCGATGTGCTCGCAAGCCGCGAATCCCCACGTTAAGCGCGTTAGCCGGGGTTCTGCGCGTTCTGCTCACGCGGGGTCTGGGCGGCCGGGCCGGCATGGTCTACGGTGCACGTCATGTCCGTCCGGCCCCGCATCTCCTTCGCCCGCCAGGTGCTGATCCTGCAGGTGGGCGTGGTCGTCGTCGTGGCGGTCCTCGGGTACGGGCTGGTCGCCTGGATGCTCGACGGCCGGCTGCGCGACCAGTACGGCCAGCGGGCGCTCACCGTGGCGCGCAGCGTCGCCGCCGACCCGGAGATCGCGGCGGCGGTCGCGGTGGACGATCCCGGCGGGCTCGTCCAGGACCGCGCCGAGCGGGTGCGGGTCCGGACGGGTGCGCTGTTCGTCGTGGTGACCGACGGCCGCGGCCTCCGCCTGTCCCACCCGAACCCGCTGGAGCTCGGCCGGCACGTGAGCACCGACCCCTCCGACGCCCTCGCCGGGCGGGAGGTCGTCCGCGTCGAGCGCGGCACGCTCGGCCTGTCCGCGCGCGGCAAGGTGCCGCTGTACGGGCCGGGCGGGCGGATCCTCGGCGAGGTCAGCGTCGGGTTCGACGCCCGCGCCATCGACCGGGAGCTCGGCCGCCTGCTGCGCGAGATGTCGCTGTTCGTCGCCGGCGCCGTCCTGCTCGGCGTCGTCGCGTCCGCCGCGATCGGCCGCAGGCTGAAGCGCCAGACGCTCGGCCTCGAACCGTACGAGCTGGTGGAGCTGGTCCACGAGCGGGAGGCGGTGCTGCACGGCGTCGGCGAGGGCGTCGTGGCCGTCGACAGCGCGGGCAGGGTCGCGGTCTGCAACGACGAGGCGTCCCGGCTGCTCGGCGTCGCACCGGAGCGCGGCGCGTCCGCCGGGGGCCTCGCCCCGGAGGGCGCGCTGCGGGACGTCCTGACGGGGCGGCGCGACGCCACCAACCTCTTCGTCACCGCCGGGGACCGCGTCCTCGTCGTCAACCGGCGGGAGGTCCGCAGGCACCGCCGCGACCTCGGCGCCGTCGTCACCCTGCGCGACCGCACCGACCTGGAGACGCTCGCCCGCGAGCTGGACTCGGTCAGCACGCTCTTCGACGCGCTCCGCGCGCAGCGCCACGAGTACGCCAACCGGCTGCACACCCTGTCCGGCCTGCTCCAACTCGGCCACAGCGAGGAGGCCGCCGACTACATCGGCACGCTGATGGAGGACGCCGCGCGCCGCGCCCCGGCGCCCGACAACCTGCCCGACCCCGTCTCGGACCCGTACCTGCGCGCCTTCCTGTCGGCGAAGTCGGCCGTCGCGGCCGAGAAGGGCGTCCGGCTCGACATCGGCGCCGGCAGCTACGTGCCGGGCCGCGTCGCCGACCCCCTGGACGTGACGACCGTCGTCGGCAACCTCGTCGACAACGCCGTCGAGGCCGCGCGGCTCGGGCGGCGCCGGCCCGCTCGCGTCGAGGTCGAGCTGCTCGGCGACGGCCCCGACCTGCACGCCACCGTCACCGACTCCGGCGACGGGCTGCCGGACGGGCTCCGCGAGGCCGTCTTCGACGACGGCGTCTCCACCCGCGACACCGCGGCGGGCCGCTCGCGCGGGCTCGGGCTGGGCCTCGCGCGCCGCACCGCCCGCGCCCGCGGCGGCGACGTGACCTTCGTGGACGCGGGAACGGGCGGGCCGGACGGGGGCGGGGCCGTGGCGGTCGCCCGGCTCCCCGGGGTGCTGGGCGCGGAGGCGGTGCGATGATCGACGTGCTGGTGGTGGACGACGACTTCCGCGTCGCGCAGGTCCACGCCGGATTCGTGGCGGCGCTGCGGGGCTTCGCGGTCGCCGGGCTCGCCCACAGCGCCGCGCAGGCCAGGGCCATGGCCGCCGAACTGCGGCCCGCCCTCGTCCTGCTGGACGTCTACCTGCCGGACGCCTCGGGCCTCAGCCTGCTGCCCGAGCTCGACGCCGACGTCATCATGGCGACGGCGGCCGCCGACCCCCGCGCCGTGCGGGAGGCGTTCCGGCACGGCGCCCTGCACTACCTGGTCAAGCCGTTCACCGCCGCCGCGCTGAACGAGCGCCTCACCGCCTACGCCCGGTACCGGGAGGCGCTGTCCGGCGAGAACGAGCTGTCGCAGGCGGCCCTCGACGGCGCGGTCCGCGCCCTGTACGCGCCGCTGCACGCCCGCACCCCCGCGCCGAAGGGCCAGTCGCCGGTGACGACGCGGCTGGTCAGCGACGCGCTCCGGCGGGCCGACGAGCCGCGGTCCGCGGCCGAGATCGCCGACCAGGTCGGCATCTCCCGCGCCACCGCGCAGCGCTACCTCGCGGCCCTCGCCGAGGCCGGGCGGGTCGTGGTGACGCTCCGCTACGGCGCGACGGGCCGCCCCGAGCACCAGTACGCGTGGTCGCCGCGGTAGAGGCCGGCGAGGACCTCCTCGATGCCCGCCTCGCGCAGCGAGATGTCGCGGACCTCGTGGTCGCGCGCCAGCGCGGCGACGACGGCGGCCGCGTTCGCCGCGTTCGGCAGCCGGAGCCACTGCCGCGGCCCCTCCACCCGCTCGGCCTCGATCCCGTCCAAGGTGATCGGCGGGGCCGGCCGCGCCAGCTCCACGACCAGCGTCCGGTCGGCGTCCACGGTGCGCCGCAGCTCGTCCAGCCCCCCGTCGTAGGCGAGCCGGCCGTGGTCGATGATCATGACGCGGCGGCAGAGCCGCTCGATGTCGCCGAGGTCGTGCGTGGTCAGCAGGATCGTGGTGCCGCGCTCGGCGTTGACGCGTTCCAGGAAGTCGCGGACGGTCGCCTTGCTCACCACGTCCAGGCCGATCGTCGGCTCGTCCAGGACGAGCAGCTCCGGGTCGTGCAGCAGTGCCGCGGCGAGGTCGCCCCGCATCCGCTGGCCGAGGCTGAGCTGCCGGACCGGGGTGTCCAGGAACGGCTCCAGCTCCAGCAGCGCGGTCAGCTCCGCGAGCCGGGCCCGGTGCGCGGCCGCCTCGACGCGGTAGAGCCGCCGGACGAGCGCCAGGCTGGAGCGCAGCGGGAGGTCCCACCACAGCGTGGTCCGCTGCCCGAACACCACCCCGATGCGGCGCGCGAGCGTCGTGCGGCGCCGCGACGGGTCCAGCCCGCACACCCGCAGCGTGCCGGACGACGCGGTGAGGATGCCGGTCAGCATCTTGATCGTCGTCGACTTGCCCGCCCCGTTCGGGCCGAGGTAGCCGACGAACTCGCCCCGCTCGACGGTGAACGACACCCCGTCCACCGCGCGCACCCGCCGCCGCGTCCGGCGCAGGGCGCCCGAGCGCGCCCGCACGGTGAACGACTTGACGACGTCCTCGGCTTCGATCATCGGCACCGCCATCAGCTCCCTGTCGATCGGTAGTGCCGCAGGCCGGCCCGCCACGCCGTCGCCGCCGCCGCGCACAGCGCGGCGGCGACGGCCGGGGAGGCGAACCGCGCCGCGTCCGGCAGCCCGAGCGGATCGGGCCGGTCCAGGACGTACAGCGCGGGCTGCCAGTTGACGAACGCCAGCGGCACGGCGAACGTCACCCCGCGGACCAGGTCGCGGGCGAACATGGTCATCGGGTACTGGGTGAGGAAGGCGCCGCCGTAGGTGACCGACTTGCTCGCCCCGTGGCTGTCGACCAGGACGAACTGCACCGCGGCCGTCAGCACCCACAGCCCGCCGAAGATCGCAGCCCCGGACAGCACCATCACCGGGACCATCGCGAGCCGGCCCGGCGTCCAGGCGACGTCCAGCCGGCCGAGCGCGTACGCGAGCACCAGCACCGCCGGGACGAGCTTGCCGAGCCGCCGGGGCGTGAACCCCTCCGTCGCGATCTGCACCAGCGGGCTCACCGGGCGCACCAGCATCGCGTCGAGCGTCCCCTCCCGCACGTGGGCCCCGAGCCGCTCGGTCGTCCCGAGGACGATGTCGGACAGCGCGAACGACAGGGCCGACGTGCCGTACAGGAACAGGACCTCGTACACGCCGAACCCGGCGATGCGCGGCGCCCGCGAGAACAGCACCATGATCGCGGCGGCGTCCAGCACGGAGACCACCGCCGTGGCCAGGCCGAGCAGCACCATCGACACCGGGTACTGCGCCGCCGCCCGGATCCACGTCCAGGCGAGCAGCCCGTACACGCGCAGCGCGCCGGTCACCGCGGGATCAGCCACCGTGCACCACCAGCCTCCGCCGGGCCGCCCGCGTGGCCAGCGCGCCCGCCCCGAGCAGCAGGGCCGCCCACCCCGCCTGGAACGCCAGCGCGCCCGCCAGCCCGGCGCCGTCGTACCGGCCGAGGAACACGTCGGCCGGCACCTGGATCTGCGCGGACCACGGCAGCGCCTCGGCGATCTCGCCGAGGCGGCCGGGGAACACGACGAGCGGCAGGATCATCCCGGAGAAGAACAGCGACATGACCAGGGTGACGGCGCTCAGGCCGCGGTCGTCGTGCAGCCAGAACATCCCCATCGCCACCAGGTAGCGCAGCCCGAAGCTGACGATCGTCGCGAGGACGAGCGCCACCGCGAACGCCGCCAGGTTCGCCGGGGCGGGCCACCGGAACGGGAACGCCAGTGCGCCGGCCACCAGCGGCGGCCCGGCGCGCAGCACCAGCGAGCTCGCCGCGCGGCCGAGGTCGTGCGCCAGCCACCAGCCCTGCAGCCCGGCCGGCCGGTGCAGGTCGATCGCGACGTCCCCGTTGCGGATGCGCTCGGTCAGCTCCATCCCGCCGAAGACCTGCACCGGCCCGATCAGCGCCTGGGTGACGAAGCAGAACGTCACGGCGTCGGCGGCCGCGTACCCGCCGAGGGACGGCCGGACCTCCCAGAGCGCCAGCAGGACGTAGGCGCGCATGAAGCCGAACATCGTGTTGGTGAGCGACTCGGTGAGGGATCCGAGCGGATAGGCGGCGTGGCGCCGGAACCCGTACCACCACACCCACGGAAGAACGCCCACTTGCCGGAAGCCTAGACAGGCGGCGCGGCTCCGACCACGTACTTTCGCACAGAACCGGGCCCCCGGCCTGGCGCGCCGGGGGCCCGGTCCACGGGCGGGGGAGGGTCAGCCCTGCGGGATGTCGGGCTTGACCGGGGAGTAGAGCCAGTCCTTGAAGAACCCGCTCAGGTCCTGCCCGGCGACCTGCTGGGCCAGCGCCGTGAACTGCTCGGTCCTGGCGTTGCCGTACTTGTGCTGGGCGTACCACGTGCGGAGCAGCGTGAGGAACTTCTCGTCGCCGATCTTCTCGCGGAGGAACTGCAGCATCATGCCGCCGCCGCTGTAGACGCGGTCGTTGAACATGGTGTCGCGCTGCGGGTCGGCGGTGAGCACCGACCAGTACGGGCGGCCCTCGCGGTCGGGGAAGGGGCGGGCGGCGTAGGTGGCGCGGGCCGCGTCGTGCACGGACCGGCCGCCGTGCACCTCGGTGTAGTACCACGCGGACCAGGTGGCGAAGCTCTCGTTCAGCCACACGTCCTTCCAGCGCGCGGGCGAGACCGCGTCGCCGTACCACTGGTGCGCCAGCTCGTGCGCGATCGTGCCGGTGCTGCGCACGGCCGAGTACACCGGCTTGCTCTGCGTCTCCAGGGAGAACCCGAGCGGCTGGCCGTTGAAGCGGGCGTCGTCGGCGATGGCGCCGGTGCTGGAGAACGCGTACTGCCCGAACGTCTTCGACCAGAGGTCGGTGACCTCGCTGGTGGTGTCGTAGAAGAAGTTCACCGCGTCCGGCTGGTTCGCCAGCAGCTCGGGGTCGACGGCGGTGTAGTTGGGGACGCCGCCGGGCGTGCGGCCCTGCTTCACGGTCCACTTGCCGATGTCGATCGTGGTGAGGTAGCTCGCCATCGGGCTGTCCTCGCGCCACGTGAAGACCTCGGCGCGGGTCTTGGCCGCGCGGCGGCTGAAGGCGGCGACGGCGGAGCGGTGCCCCGTCGGGCGCCCGTTGGCGACGGCCGTCAGGCCCTCCGGCACCCTGATCGTGTAGTCGTAGGTGGCCTTGTCGCTCGGGTGGTCGTTCACGGGGAACCAGGTGCTGGCGCCGTTCGGCTCGCCGCCGACGAACGCGCCGTCGGGGGTGTGCAGGAAGCCGTAGGGGGAGCCGAACACGATCGGCGAGCCGACGATGGTCTGCGGCACGCCGCCGTACCTGATGACGGCGGTGAAGGTCCGCCCCTTCCGCAGGCCCTGGCGCGGTGTGATGACCAGCTCCTGGCCGTGCCGCTCGTAGCGGGCCCGGCGCCGGTCGACCCAGACCTTGTCGACGTCCATCCCGGACAGGTCGAGGTCGAACCGCGACAGGTTCTGGGTGGCCCGCGCGGTGACGGTCACGGTGCCGTCGAGCTGGTCGAAGTCGGGGTCGTAGCTCAGGTCCAGCGAGTAGTGCCGGACGTCGTAGCCGCCGTTGCCCTCCAGCGGGAAGTAGGAGTCGCCGACACCGGGTGCGCCGGGGGTGAAGCGTCCTTGGTGTGCGGGCCCGTCGGCGGCGGCGGCGGGCGCGAGCGCGACGACGCTCACCGCGGCGACGGCGAGCGGCAGCATCCTTCCGGGGATCGCCCGGGAGCGGATGGACCGGGGGTGACGCGCCATCAGGGGTCCTCTCTCAGAGAGATCGACTGGCGGGGCTCACGATGCGCCCCTCCGGCGGCGCTTGTCGAGGTCCATTGCCGAATGTGGCCGGAACGTAAGGAGGGACCACAGAGGCGGGAAAGGAGGCGCGACGTGTCCCGGGACACCGGAAGGCCCCCGCGGGTGTAGGGACGCGGGGGCCTTCGGGGTCCTGGGGATCAGGCCGGAGAGCGGGGCCGGCGGCGCCGGCCGGCGAGGGTCAGTGGAACTGGCCCTCCTCCGTCGAGCCCTTCAGGGCCGTCGTGGAGGACTCGGGGTTGATCGCGGTGCTGACCATGTCGAAGTAGCCGGTGCCGGCCTCGCGCTGGTGCTTGACCGCGGTGAAGCCCTTCTCGGCCGCCGCGAACTCGCGCTCCTGCAGGTCGACGTAGGCCGTCATGCCCTCGCGGGCGTAGCCGTGCGCCAGGTCGAACATGCCGTAGTTGAGCGCGTGGAACCCGGCCAGGGTGATGAACTGGAACTTGAAGCCCATGTGGCCGAGCTCGCGCTGGAACTTCGCGATGGTCGCGTCGTCCAGGTGCGCCTTCCAGTTGAAGGACGGCGAGCAGTTGTAGGCCAGCATCTGGTCCGGGTACTCGGCCTTCACGGCCTCGGCGAACTTGCGGGCCTGCTCCAGGTCCGGGGTGCCGGTCTCCATCCAGATGAGGTCGGAGTGCGGCGCGTAGGCCTTGGCGCGGGCGATGCAGGGCTCGATGCCGTTGCGGACGCGGTAGAAGCCCTCGGCGGTGCGCTCGCCGGTGATGAACTCGCGGTCGCGCTCGTCCACGTCCGTCGTGATCAGGGTCGCGGCCTCGGCGTCGGTCCGCGCGATGATCAGAGACGGCACGCCCGAGATGTCCGCGGCGAGGCGGGCGGTGTTGAGGGTCTTGATGTGCTGCGAGGTCGGGATGAGGACCTTGCCGCCGAGGTGGCCGCACTTCTTCTCGGAGGCCAGCTGGTCCTCCCAGTGCACGCCCGCGGCGCCGGCGGCGATCATGCCCTTCATCAGCTCGAAGGCGTTCAGCACGCCGCCGAAGCCGGCCTCGGCGTCGGCCACGATCGGGGCGAGGAAGTGCGTGTCGCCCTCACCCTCGGCCCACTGGACCTGGTCGGCGCGCAGCAGCGCGTTGTTGATCCGGCGCACGACGGCCGGGACCGAGTTCGCCGGGTAGATGCTCTGGTCCGGGTAGGTCTGGCCCGCCAGGTTGGCGTCCGCCGCGACCTGCCAGCCGGACAGGTAGATGGCCTTCAGGCCCGCCTTGACCTGCTGGACGGCCTGCAGACCCGTCAGCGCGCCGAGGCTGTGGACGTAGTCCTCTTCGTGGAGGAGCTTCCACAGGCGCTCCGCGCCGAGGCGCGCGAGGGTGTGCTCCTCCTGGACCGAACCGCGGATGCGGACGACGTCCTCGGCCGTGTAGGTCCGCTCGACGCCCTTCCACCGCGGGTCGGTCTCCCACTGTCGCTGCAGCTCCTCGGCTGCGCCCTTGAGGCGACTTGCGCTCATCGTCTTGCCCTTCCGTGTCGTCCCCTGGGTGCTCGTTCACGACTATGCCCGGACCGCAACCCCGTTATGAACTGGCGAGTAACAGAAGAAGTGCGAAATTTCCGCTATGATGAAGCGGTGACGACCTTGCGGACAGAAGAACCCCTCAACTTGACGAGTGACGTGGATCTCGTCACGTTCGGGCAGCGCCTCCGCCATCTGCGGCGCGCCCGAGGCCTGACCCTGTCGGAACTCGGCGAGCGCGTCGGCCGCGCCCCGTCCCAGCTGTCCCTGCTGGAGAACGGGCGGCGCGAGCCCAAGCTCTCCCTGCTGCAGGCCCTCGCCACCGCGCTGGAGTGCCCGGTCGAGGAGCTGCTGCGCCGCCAGCCCCCGAGCCGGCGCGCCCAGCTGGAGATCCAGCTGGAGGAGGCCCAGCGCGACCCGCTGTACCGGACGCTCGGCCTGTCGCACCTCAAGGTCGGCAAGCGGATGCCCAACGAGGTCATCGAGCACATCCTCGCCCTGTACGGGGAGCTCAAACGCAGCCGCACCAAGCCCACCGCGAGCCCCGAGGAGGCGCGCAAGGCCAACGCCGAGCTGCGCCGCCAGATGCACGAGCGCGGCAACCACTTCGCCGACATCGAGCGCGTCGCGTCCCAGACGCTCGACGCGGTCGGGTACCGGCGCGGCGCGGTGTCGCAGGGGCTGCTGATGACGCTGGTCGGGCACTTCGGCTTCAGCCTGCAGTACGTCCAGGACCTGCCCCGCTCGGTCCGGTCGGTCACCGACCTGCGCAACCGGCGGATCTACCTGGAGCGCGAGCAGCTCGGCATGCACACGCCGCGCACGATCCTGCTGCAGACCCTCGGGCACATCGCGCTCGACCACGACCAGCCGCGCGACTTCGCCGACTTCCTGCGCCAGCGCGTCGAGGCCAACTACTTCGGCGCCGCGATCCTGATGCCCGAGCGCACCGTCGTCCCGTTCCTGCAGGAGGCCAAGGCCGCGCGGGAGCTGTCGGTGGAGGACCTGGCCGACGTGTTCTCCGTCTCCTACGAGATGGCCGCGCACCGCTTCACCAACGTCGCGACCCACCACCTCGACCTCCAACTGCACTTCACCAAGAACGACGAGAACGGCACGATCTACAAGGCGTACGCCAACGACGGCCTGGCCTTCCCGCAGGACGAGGACGGCGCGATCGAGGGCCAGCGGATGTGCCGGGAATGGGCCGGGCGGCACGTGTTCGGCGCCGCGGACCGCTACTCCGTCTACTACCAGTACACCGACACCCCGAACGGGACGTACTGGTGCCTGTCGCACATCGACCCCAGCCACGAGCGCGACTTCGCGATCACGCTGGGCGTCCGGTTCGAGGACTCCCGGTGGTTCCGCGGCCGGGAGACGACCCGGCGGGTCAGGTCGGCCTGCCCGGACGGCGACTGCTGCCAGCGGCCCCCGAAGGCCCTGTCCGACCGGTGGGAGGGGATGGCGTGGCCGTCGGCGCGCGCGCACTCGCACGTCCTGTCGGTCCTGCCGCCGGGAGCGTTCCCCGGCGTCGACGAGGCTGACGTCTACGAGTTCCTGGACCGGCACGCCGCCGAGTGACGGGCGTGTTGTGGCGCCGTTAAACCTTCGGGTCGGTTCGCCGATCGCGGCGCGAACGGTGAATGATCTGGGGGGATCCGGCGTTTCCTGGTAGGGGAGGGGACACCGGCCGCAGGACGCCCGGTCCCGGTCGCCCCGCACGGAAGGGAGAGCGCGTGCTGCCCGAGGTCGCGTCGTGGTTGGCCCGCCGTACGAGCGCGGCGGAGGACTGGCCGCCGCGCCTCCTGCTCGCCGCCAAGGGCGCGACGAGGATCAGCGTCGTGCTGCCCGCGCGCGACGAGGAGGCGACCGTCGGCGCGATCGTCGCGGCCGTCCGCACCGACCTGGTCGAGCGGATCCCGCTGGTGGACGAGATCGTCGTCGTCGACTCCCGCTCCGCCGACCGGACCGCCGCCGTGGCCGCCGCGGCCGGCGCCGAGGTGGTGGCGCAGGACGCCGTCCTGCCGGAGCAGGGCCGCATGTCCGGCAAGGGCGAGGCCCTGTGGAAGTCCCTCGCCGTGACGTCCGGCGACCTGATCGTGTTCGTGGACGCCGACCTGCGCGAGTTCACCTCCTCCTACGTGACCGGTCTGCTCGGCCCGCTGCTGACCGACCCGTCCGTCGGCTACGTCAAGGGCTGCTACGACCGGCCGCTGGTCGAGGGGGAGCGGCGCGTCGAGGGCGGCGGGGGCCGGGTGACCGAGCTGGTCGCGCGCCCCCTGATCAACCTCCACTGGCCCCTGCTGGCCGGCGTCATGCAGCCGCTCGGCGGCGAGTACGCGGGGCGCCGCGCGCTGCTGGAGCGGCTGCCGTTCGTGACCGGCTACGGCGTGGAGCTCGGCCTGCTGCTGGACGTCCACCAGGACTCCGGGCTCGACGCGATCGCGCAGGTCGACCTCGGCCGCCGGATCCACACGCACCAGTCGACCGAGGCGCTCGGGGCGATGGCCGGCCAGATCATGCTGACCGCCTGGTCGCGGCTGGAGCGGCACGGCCGGATGATCCCCCTCGCGGCCCCCTCCACCGGGCTGACCAGGTTCCGGCGCGCCGCGGACGGGCACGACGCCCGCACGGCCGACGTGGCCGTGGGGGAGCGCCCGCCGATGATCGAGGTCCCCGGCTACAGCGCCGCTCGATCCATCTCGCCGGGCTGCGGCTAGCGGCCTCCGCCGCTCCCGCGCGGCGCCTCCGCCCGATGTGTTACCCGCGGTAACTCCAGATGGTGCTACCGTTGGTAACAGGCGATATTGGAGAGAGGGTCAATTAATCATGACGAGTGCGGAGCAGACGCCGTTCTCGCTGGAGCCCAGCGAGGACGTTCGCGAGGTCAGGGACTGGGTGCACGAGTTCGCCAAGGACGTCATCCGCCCCGCCGCCGAGGAGTGGGACGAGCGCGAGGAGACCCCCTGGCCGCTCATCCAGGAGGCGTCCAAGGTCGGCATCTACTCCCTCGACTTCTTCGCCACCCAGTGGCTGGAGCCGACCGGCCTCGGCATCCCGGTGGCGTTCGAGGAGCTGTTCTGGGGCGACGCGGGCATCGCCCTGTCGATCGTCGGCACCGGCCTCGCCGCCGCGTCCGTCGCCGCCGTGGGCACGCCCGAGCAGGTCAGCGAGTGGGTGCCGCAGATGTTCGGCACCACCGACGACATCAAGCTCGGCGCCTTCTGCGCCTCCGAGCCCGACGCCGGCAGCGACGTGGGCTCGATCCGCACCCGCGCCGTGTTCGACGAGGCCAAGGACGAGTGGGTGCTGAACGGCACCAAGACCTGGGCGACCAACGGCGGCATCGCCGACGTCCACGTCATCGTCGCCTCGGTGTACCCCGAGCTCGGCAGCCGCGGCCAGGCCAGCTTCATCGTCCCGCCGGGCACCCCGGGCCTGCGGCAGGGCCAGAAGTTCAAGAAGCACGGCATCCGCGCCTCCCACACCGCCGAGGTGATCCTGGACGACGTCCGGATCCCCTCCCGCCTGATCGTCGGCGGCAAGGACAAGTTCGACGAGCGCATCGCGCGCACCCGCGAGGGCAAGAGCTCCAAGGGCCAGGCCGCGCTGAAGACGTTCGAGACCACCCGCCCGTCGGTCGGCGCGATGGCCCTCGGCGTCGGCCGCGCCGCCTACGAGTACGCCCTCCAGTACGCGCAGGAGCGCGAGCAGTTCGGCAAGAAGATCGGCGACTTCCAGGCCATCGCCTTCAAGCTGGCCGACATGAAGTGCCGCCTCGACGCCGCCCGCCTGATGGTGTGGCGGGCCGCGTGGATGGCGCGCACCGGCAAGGACTTCCAGAACGCCGAGGGCTCGATGGCCAAGCTGATGGCCAGCGAGATGTCGGTCCACGTCACCGAGGAGGCCATCCAGATCCTCGGCGGCAACGGCTACACCCGCGAGTACCCCGTCGAGCGCATGCACCGCGACTCCAAGATCTTCACGATCTTCGAGGGCACCTCGGAGATCCAGCGCCTGGTCATCGGCCGCACCGTCACCGGCCTGCCCGTGCGCTAGGCGCCTCTCCGCGTCGGAGCGGGAACGTCCGGGCCCGGCATCGGTGATCAGTGACTTCGGGATCGCCGGCGCCGGGCCCTTCGCTGGCCGGATCGTGCCTCGGGGGAAGTGATCGCTTCGAGGGGTTGACGGTGGAATTGTTCACGCTCACAATCGACCTACGCAACGCCCCCCGGGCGCCGGCGCGATCGCAGAGGAGGAGACGTTGTCGCAACAGGGACCGCCGAATCCTCCGATCATGGCTGACGTCGCCCAGCTCGCCGGGGTGTCGCACCAGACGGTGTCGCGGGTGGTCAACAACCATCCGAACGTCTCGGCGCGCACCCGCGCCCGCGTGCAGGCGGCGATCGCCGAGCTCGGCTACCGGCCGAACCCGGCGGCCCGGACCCTGGTGACCAGGCGTTCCAGGACGCTCGGCGTGATCAGCTTCGAATCCACGCTCTACGGGCCGGCGTCGATGCTGCACGGCATCGAGCAGGCCGCCCGCAACGCCGACTTCTTCGTCAGCATCGTCAGCCTGCGCGCGATCACGCGGCGGGCCCTGCTGGACGCGGTCGGGCGGCTGGCGGAGCAGGCCGTCGAGGGCGTCGTGGTGATCGCCCCGCACACCTCGACGAACGACGTGCTGGCGCAGGCCGGCCGGCTCGTGCCGCTGGTGGGGGCCGGGTGCGGGCTGACCGCGCGGGTCCCGATGGCGGCCATCGACCAGCGGGCCGGCGCGGTGGCGGCGACCCGCCACCTGCTCGACCTCGGCCACCGCACGGTCCACCACCTCGCGGGACCCGGATCCTGGCTCGACGCGGTGGGCCGGGCCGAGGGGTGGCGGGCCACGCTGGCCGAGGCCGGCGCGCCGGTGCCGGAGATGCTCTCCGGTGACTGGAGCGCCCGGTCGGGCTACGAGGCCGGCCGGCGGCTCGCGGAGGACCCCGAGGTCACGGCGGTGTTCTGCGCCAACGACCACATGGCCCTGGGCGTGCTCCGCGCGCTGCACGAGGCCGGCCGCCGGGTCCCCGACGACGTCAGCCTGGTCGGCTTCGACGACATCCCGGAGGCCGCCTACTTCATCCCGCCGCTGTCCACGGTGCGCCAGGACTTCGGCGAACTGGGCCGCCGCTCGCTGGAACTGCTCGTGCAGCGGCTGAACGAACCCTCGGGGCCGCCGGGAAATGTGCTGATCCCGCCGGAGCTGGTGGTCAGGTCCAGTGCCCGGCCGACCCCGCGTCCCTGACCCGACCGATGCCCTCCCCGACTTTGCTGACGAGGAAATTGTGAGCGCTAACATGCCGCCGGACGCCTGCGTCGTCGGCGTCGACTTCGGCACGCTGTCCGGGCGGGCCGTCGTCGTCCGGGTCGCCGACGGCGCCGAACTGGGCGGCGCCGTCCACGACTACGCCGACGCGGTGATCGAGCGGGAGCTGCCCGGCACGGGGGAGCCGCTCCCGCCCGACTGGGCGCTGCAGAACCCCGAGGACTGGCGGGCGGTGCTGCGCACCGCCGTGCCCGCGGCGATCGCGGGGGCCGGGGTTGACCCGGCCGACGTCATCGGGATCGCCACCGGCTTCACGGCCTGCACGGTGCTCCCCGTCCGCTCGGACGGCACCCCGTTGTGCGAGCTCCCGGACCTGGCCGACCGGCCGCACGCCTGGCCCAAGCTCTGGAAGCACCACGCGGCCCAGCCGCAGGCCGACCGCATCACCGCGCTGGCGCACGAGCGCGGGGAGAAGTGGATCAAGCGGTACGGCGGCCGGATCTCCTCGGAGTGGCAGTTCGCCAAGGCGCTGCAGGTACTGGAGGAGGATCCGGACGCCTACCGTCGGACGGAACGCTGGATCGAGGCCGCGGACTGGATCGTCTGGCAGCTGTGCGGCCGCGAGACGCGCAACGCCTGCACGGCCGGCTACAAGGGCATCTACCAGGACGGGGCCTACCCCTCCGCCGACTACCTGGCCGCCCTCCACCCGGCTTTCGCCGACTTCGCGGCCACCCGGCTGGCCCATCCGCTCTCCCCGCTGGGGTCGCGGGTGGGGACGCTGACCGCCGAGGCGGCCCGCCTGACCGGGCTGCCGGAGGGCGTCGCGGTGGCCGCCGGCAACGTCGACGCCCATGTCACCGCCCCGGCCGCCCGCGCGGTCGAGGACGGGAGGCTGCTGGCGATCATGGGGACGTCGACCTGCCACGTGGTCAACAGCGCGGTCCTCGCGGACGTGCCGGGGATCTGCGGTGTCGTGGACGGCGGCATCACCGCCGGGGCCTACGGCTACGAGGCCGGCCAGAGCGCGGTGGGCGACGTCTTCGCCTGGTGGACCCGCATGACCGGACGCGACCACGAGGAGCTGGCGGCCGCGTCCGCCTCCGCGCCCGTCGGCTCGCACGGGCTGGTCGCGCTGGACTGGATGGGCGGCAACCGGTCGGTCCTGGTCGACCACCACCTGTCCGGCGTGGTCGTGGGGATGACCCTGGCCACCCGGCCGGAGGAGGTCTACCGCGCGCTCATGGAGGCGACGGCCTACGGGACCCGCGTCATCGTCGAGGCCTTCGAAGCGGCCGGGATCCCGATCGGCGAGTTCGTCGTCGCCGGCGGGCTGAAGCGCAACGCGGCGCTGATGCAGATCTACGCCGACGTGCTGCGCCGGCCGGTCTCGATCGCCGCCTCCGACCAGGCGCCGGCGCTCGGCGCCGCCATCCACGCCGCGGTCGCGGCGGGCGCCTACCGGGACGTGCCGGAGGCCTCGGCGGCGATGGGCCGGGTGGTCACCGCGGCCTACACGCCGGACCCGGCCAGGGCCGGGGCCCATGACCTCCTCTACGCGGAGTACCGCGAGCTGCACGACCACTTCGCCGCCCGGGGCGAGGCGAGCAGCGCGGTCCTGCACCGGCTGCGCCGGCTGCGCGACGACGCGCTCGGCTCGAAGGGAGACCTCTGATGCCCGGTACGCCCGCCGAGCAGGTCCGCGCGCTGCGGCGGACCGTCAGCGACCTGCACGCGGAGCTCGTCAGGTACGGGCTGGTCGTGTGGACGGCCGGCAACGTCTCCGCCCGGGTCCCCGGGCACGACCTGATGGTCATCAAACCCAGCGGCGTCTCCTACGACGACCTGTCCCCGGACGCGATGGTGGTCTGCGACCTGGACGGCGCGGTCGTCGAGGGCGACCTGCGGCCGTCGAGCGACACCGCCGCGCACGCCTACGTCTACCGGCACATGCCCGAGGTCGGCGGGGTGGTGCACACCCACTCGGCGTACGCCTGCGCCTGGGCCGCCCGCGGGGAGCCGGTGCCCTGCGTCCTGACCGCCATGGCCGACGAGTTCGGCGCGGAGATCCCGCTCGGCCCGTTCGCGCCCATCGGCGACGATTCGATCGGGCGCGGCATCGTCGGCACGCTGCGCGGCCACCGCTCCCCGGCGGTGATCATGCGCAACCACGGCGTGTTCACCATCGGCGCGGACGCGCGGGCCGCGGTCAAGGCCGCGGTGATGTGCGAGGACGCGGCGCGGGCGGTGCACCTCGCCCGCCAGCTCGGCGATCCCGTCCCGCTGCGGCCCGAGGACATCGACCGCCTCCACGACCGCTACCGGAACGCCTACGGACAGCGTCCATGACGAGCGAGTCCATGACGAACGAAGGGAGCGGCCACGCGATGGCACCGACCGTCTGGTTCCTCACCGGAAGCCAGTCCTTGTACGGCGAGGACACCCTCCGCCAGGTCGCCGAGCAGTCACGGCGGATCGCCCAGGCGCTGGACGAGGATCAGGGCATCCCGGCGGCGGTGCGGTGGCGCCCGGTCCTGACCGAACCGGAGGCCATCCGGCGGACGATGCTCGAGGCGGGCGCGGACGACGACTGCGTCGGGGTCATCACGTGGATGCACACGTTCTCGCCCGCCAAGATGTGGATCGCCGGGCTGAACGCGCTGCTCCGGCCCCTGCTGCACCTGCACACGCAGGCGAACGCGGCGCTGCCGTGGGCGAGCATCGACATGGACTTCATGAACCTCAACCAGGCCGCGCACGGCGACCGGGAGCACGCCCACGTCCAGACCCGGCTCGGCATGGCGCGCACCACGGTGGCCGGGCACACCGACGACCCCGCGGTCCGCGCGCGGATCGGGTCCTGGGTCAGGGCCGCACGCGGCGCCGCCGACCTGCGGACGCTGCGGCTCGCCCGCTTCGGCGACAACATGCGGGACGTCGCCGTCACCGAGGGCGACAAGGTCGAGGCGCAGATCCGGTTCGGCGCCTCGGTCAACGCGTTCGGCGTCAACGACCTCGTCGCGGCCGTCGACGCGGTACCGGACCACCGGGTCGGCGGCCTCGCGGCCGAGTACGAGGAGGCCTACGCCGTCGCCCCCGAGCTGCGGTCCGGCGGCGAACGCCACACGGCGCTGCGCGACGCCGCGCGGATCGAGCTCGGGCTGCGCGACTTCCTCGCCGCCGGGTCCTACCAGGCGTTCACCACCAACTTCGAGGACCTCGGCGGCCTCAGGCAGCTGCCGGGCATCGCCGTGCAGCGCCTGATGGCCGACGGCCTCGGCTTCGGCGCGGAGGGCGACTGGAAGACGGCCCTGCTGCTGCGGGCCCTCAAGAGCGCCGCCGCGGGACTGCCCGGCGGCACCTCCTTCATGGAGGACTACACCTACCACCTCGTCCCGGGCCAGGAGCTCATCCTGGGCGCCCACATGCTGGAGGTCTGCCCCTCCATCGCCGCGGGCGTGCCGAGCTGCGAGGTGCATCCGCTGGCCATCGGGGGCCGGCAGGACCCGGTCCGGCTCGTGTTCGACGCGGCGCCCGGACCGGGTCTCGTCGTCGGGCTGACCGACCTCGGCGACCGGTTCCGGCTGGTCGCCAACGAGATCGACCTGGTGGGGCCGCCGGAGCCGCTGCCGCGGCTTCCGGTGGCCCGGGCCGTGTGGGCGCCCCGCCCGGACTTCCGCACCTCCACCGAGGCCTGGCTGTCGGCCGGGGGACCGCACCACACGGTGCTGTCCCAGGCGGTCACCACCGAGATCCTGGCCGATCTCGCCGAGATGACGGGTGTGGAGCTGCTCGTCGTCGACCGCGACACCGATGTCGCCCGGTTCCGCCGCGAGATGCGCTGGAACCAGGCGTACCACCGCCTGGCGCAGGGCTTCTAGCCGCCAGGACACCCCCCACCCCACGAGATCTGTGAGGAAACCCGTCCCATGACCAGATCACGCTTCGCAGTACGGCTGGCCGCGCTGGCAGCGCTCGCCGGCGCCGCCATCGGCGGATTCGCCCCCTCCTCCACGGCGTCCGACCGGCACCTGAAGGCCGGGATCGCCAAGGACCTGTTCGGCACGATGCCCGACGGCACCAAGATCTGGCGCTACACGATGACCAACGGGTCGACGCGCATCCGCGTCATCACCTACGGCGGCATCATCCAGACCATCGAGACGCCCGACCGGCACGGCAGGCTCGCCAACATCACGCTGGGCTTCCCGACCCTGTCGGACTACCTCACCAAGAACAGCACGTACTTCGGCGCGCTCATCGGCCGGTACGGCAACCGCATCGCCAAGGGCCGGTTCACGCTCGACGGGCAGACGTACCAGCTGACGACCAACAACAACGGGAACACGCTGCACGGCGGCACGACCGGCTTCGACCAGCGCGTCTGGTCCGCGACCCCGGACACCGCCGGCGGCAACGTCGCGCTCCGGCTGTCCCACACCAGCCCGGACGGCGACCAGGGCTTCCCCGGCACCCTCAAGACCGACGTGACCATCTCCGTCACGCGCGGCAACGCCATCCGGTTCGACTACCGCGCCACCACCGACAAGGCGACCGTCGTCAACCTCACCAACCACTCCTACTTCAACCTGTCCGGCGAGGGCAGCGGCACGGTCTACGACCACCGGCTCCAGATCAACGGCTCCCGGTACACCCCCGTCGGCTCGTCGGAGCTCATCCCGACCGGAAAGATCGCCCCGGTGCGCGGCACCCCGCTGGACTTCACCAGGTCCACCGCGATCGGCGCCCGCATCCGCACCGGCTTCGACCAGCTCCTCTACGGCCAGGGCTACGACCACAACTTCGTCCTCGACGGGTCCGGCTGGAAGACCGCCGCGCGCGTCAAGGACCCGGCGAGCGGCCGGACCCTGTCCATCTCCACCGACCAGCCCGGTCTCCAGTTCTACTCGGGCAACTTCCTCGACGGCACGCTGGTCGGCACCGGCGGCCGCGTCTACCGGCAGGGCGACGGGTTCGCGCTGGAGACCCAGCACTTCCCCGACTCGCCGAACCAGCCGGGCTTCCCCTCGACGGAGCTGAAGCCCGGACAGGTCTACCGATCCTCGACCGTCTACCAGTTCGGAGCCTGACATGACGCGCATCGATCCCGCGGTCGAAGAGGCCGTCGACACCCTCGGCCTGCCCGAGCCCACCCGGCGCCGGCTCCTGAGCGGCGCCGGCCTGGTCAGCGCGACGGCGGCGGCGTCGGCGCTGCTGGCCGCCTGCTCCTCGGACAACAAGAGCTCGGGCTCGGGCAGTGGCGGGCCCGGGCAGTTCCCGAAGACGCCGAACTGGAAGTTCGTGTTCATCAACCACGTCACGACGAACCCGTTCTTCACGCCGACGCAGTACGGCGCGCAGGACGCCTGCGCCCTGCTGGGCGCCTCGTTCCAGTGGACGGGCTCGCAGAACTCGGCGGTCCCCGAGATGGTCAGCGCCACCAACGCGGCCATCTCCGGCAAGGCCGACGGGATCGCGGTCGCCGTGGTGGACAAGACCGCCTTCCGGCAGCCGGTGGACAACGCGCTGAAGGCCGGGATCCCGGTGGTCTCCTACAACGCCGACGGCGCCAAGGACGATCCCGGCACCAGCCGGCTCTCCTACATCGGCCAGGACCTGTACACCTCCGGCTACCAGCTCGGCGCCAAGATCGCGGGGCTGATGTCCGGGGGCGACGCGGTCGGCTTCATCGCCACCCCGGGCTCGCTCAACATCCAGCCGCGCATCGACGGCGCGCAGGACGCCATCAAGGCCTCCGGCAAGCCGATCAAGTTCACCTCGGTGGCCACCGGCGCCGAAGTGCCCAAGGAGCTCTCGACCGTCGACGCGTACGCCCAGGGCCACAAGGACATCAAGGGCATGTTCGCGGTGGACGCCGGTTCCACCGAGGCCATCGGCAAGGTCATGCAGAAGTACGGCCTGAAGAGCAAGGGCGTGGTCTCGGGCGGGTTCGACCTCACCCCGGGCACGCTGAGCGCAGTCAAGTCCGGGGACCTGGACTTCACCATCGACCAGCAGCCCTACCTGCAGGGATTCCTGCCCGTGATGGCCCTGTGGTTCTACAAGCTGTCCGGCGGCCTGGTCTTCCCCCCGATGACCAACACCGGCCTGACCTTCGTCAGCAAGGAGAACGTCGGCCCCTACCTCACCACCAAGACCCGGTACGAGGGCTCCAGCACGGCCCAGCAGCTGGTGTCGCGGTCGGGTCCCATCGCTCACGTCTGACGAGAAGGAGCACGGAGTGAGCGAAAGCACCGTACGGGACAAGGCGGCGACCCCGGGCACGCCACCGCGGCGTGCCCGGGGGCTGCCCGCCCTCGCCACCGACGCTTTCCTCCGCCGCCGGGAGGCGACCATCCTCCTGGTGGCGCTCGGACTGCTGATCTACTTCCAGACCGCCAAGTCGGTCTTCCTGAGCCACGACAACCTGGTCAACGTGTCCCAGGGCACCGCGCCCTACGCCATCATCGCGGTCGGCGAGGTGTTCCTGCTCGTCAGCGGCGAGATCGACCTGTCGGTCGGGATGGTCTTCGCGCTGGCGCCCTTCCTCATGCACTACATGGTCGACTTCTCCGGCGTCTACCCGATCATCGCGATCGTGCTGGCGATCCTGGCCGGCGCGCTCATCGGACTGGGCAACGGGCTGGTGACGGTCGTCTTGAGGGTCCCATCGTTCGTCGCCACGCTGGGCTCGATGTTCCTGGTCCAGGGCATCATGCTCACCACCTCGCACGCGTACCCGGCGCAGATACCCGAAGCGGCGGAGGGCCTGGCGGGCTGGTTCGGGCGCGCCCCCTGGGCCGAGCTGACCTGGTGCCTGCTGATCGTCGTCTTCTTCCACCTGGTGCTCACCCGCACGCGGTGGGGCCTGCACACGGTCGCGACCGGCGGGAACCCGCTCGGCGCCGCCGAGGCGGGCATCCGCACCGGCCGGGTCAAGATCGGCAACTTCATGCTCACCGGGGCGCTCGGCGCCTTCGCCGGCATCCTGGAGGCCTTCCGGGTCGGGTCCATCGACCCGAGCTCGGGCGGGGCGAACGCGATGTTCATCGCGGTGTCGGCCGCGGTCATCGGCGGCACCGCCCTGGCCGGCGGCTCGGGCACCGTCATCGGCGCGCTGCTCGGCGCGCTGGTGCTGGCCGAGATGCAGAACGGCTTCAACCTCATCGGGATCAGCGCGAACCCGTTCAACATCATCCTCGGGTCGGCGATCATCATCTCGATGGTGCTGAACGTCCACCTGGCCCGGCTGCGAAGGGCGGGGCGCTCATGAGCGACGCGCTGCGGGTGGAGAACATCGGCAAACGCTTCGGCGGCGTGGAGGCCCTCGCCGACGTCACGCTGCGCCTGGGCAAGGGCGAGGTGCTCGGCCTGATCGGCGACAACGGCGCCGGCAAGTCCACCCTCATCAAGATCATCAGTGGTTTCCAGCGTCCGGACACCGGCCGCATCCTCATCGACGGCACCGAGGTGAGCCTGCGCTCGGTGGACCACGCCCGCTCGCTCGGCGTCGACACCGTCTACCAGGACCTCGCCCTGGTCAACGAGCTCAGCGTCTACCACAACATGTTCCTCAACCGGGAGCTGGTGCGCTGGCCGCTGCTCAGCAACCGCGCGATGCGCCGGCGCGCCGCCGAGCACCTCGCGGACATGGGGGTGCGGATCCCGTCGGTGGACGTCGAGGTCGCCAAGCTGTCCGGCGGCCAGCGGCAGGCCATCGCGGTCGCCCGCTCGGTGTACTCCGACGCCCGGATCCTGCTGCTCGACGAGCCGCTGGCCGCGATGGGCGCCAAGGAGGGCACGATGATCCTCGACCTGGTCCGCGACCTCAAGGAGCGCGGCGAGGTCTCGATCATCATCATCGCGCACAACTACGCCCAGGTCCTGGACGTCTGCGACCGGGTCAACCTCCTGCAGCACGGCCGGATCGCCTTCGACAAGCCCACGTCGGAGACGTCCCTCCAGGAGCTGACCGACCTGGTCGTGGCCGACTACCGCCGCAGCCGCGGGCTGTAGGCGCCTTCGGGCCGGGCCGCCCGGTCCGGCCCGAAGGCGTCCGCGCCGCATGTCCCGGCGGCGAGCGCGAGGGTCCGGTGCGGGGCGGTGGCCAGCCGTGGTCACCTGGGCGGACGGTCGCGCGGCGGCCGCCCGGAGATGCGCGGGGCGTCCCACGTGGGGCTCAAGGGGAACCGGCGGTGTCAAGGGCGAAGAACGCTGCGCGGTGGCAGTTGGTAAATGTCGTGATTCGCCATAGTTGAGTGGCGTAGGCGCTGCTTGTCTCTAGATCGGCCGGGCGACCCCTCCGGCCGATCCCCCCGAGACCGGGCCCTCCGGCCCGCCTCCAGGAGGCAATGGTGCCCAGGAAACGCTGGACCGCGGCGACCGCGCTGGCGGCCACCGGAACACTCCTCACAGTCGGCCTCGCGGTCCCCGGACGAGCCGAACCGCCGCCTCCCCGCCCGAAGGCGCCCGGGGAGCACGCCGAACTCCCCGACAAGGACGCGCGGCCCGGGCGCCTCGCCCCGACGGGCCGCCAGGTGGACGCGGCCCGCGGCGTGACCGTGCGGTGGAACAGGCTCGGCACCCCCGCCTCGGTGACCGGCGCGGGACCGCTGGCCGGCGGCCTGCCCGGCGACCCGGAGAAGGCCGCCCGCGCGTACCTGGAGGGCCACCGGGACCTGTTCGGCCTCGACGCCGCCGCCGTCGGCGCGCTGGAGAAGGTCGCCGTCAACCCGATCGGTGAGGGCGCGGCCGTGCTGCTGCGCCAGCGGTTCGGCGGCCTGCCCGCCGGCTACGACGGGCTGGTGGCGGTCGGCGTGTCCGGCGGCGAGGTCGTCTCGGTCACCTCGACCCTGTCCCGGGACGGCGCCGCCCCGGCGCCCGCCACGCTCTCCCAGAAGGACGCGGTGGCCGCGGCCGGGCGGGACGCGGGCATCAGGGCGTCGGCCGGCGACCCGCGCAAGGCGCGGCTCGTCGCGGTGCCCACCGCCGAGGGCGTCCGCAGCGCCTACCAGGTCACCCTCATCGACGGCTCCGGCGCCGAGCCGAAGGCCGTCACCTCCTACGTCGACGCCCGGACCGGCTCGGTGCTCGTGCGGGAGAACCTCGTCGACCACGACAGCGACAACCCGCGCTGGGCGGTGTTCCCGGCGACCCCGTCCGGCGACTACTCGTCCCGCGACACCAGGCAGACCTGGTGCTTCGCCCCCGCGGCGGGGTGCGCCCCCGTCGGGGGCGACCCCTCCAGCGGACGTCCCTGGGACGTCGACCCCGCGACCGGCGCGTCCAGCACGACCAGCGTCGGCAACTCGGCGAGGACGTACGAGAACCGCGCGAGCAGTGATCCCTTCACGGTCGGGACCCGCACCAGCGCTCCCAGGCCCGACCGGAACTACACCTATCCGTGGACCAACCAGTGGCACACGAGCAAGTGCGACCCCGCGACGCTGGACAGCCCGCAGGAAGCGGACCTGGAAGCGGCCATCTCGAACCTGTTCGTCCAGCACAACCGCATGCACGACTGGTCCTACCGGCTCGGCTTCACCGAGTCGGCCTGGAACATGCAGGCCGACAACGGTGAGCGCGGCGGGCGGGGCGGCGACCCCGAGCAGGGCAACGCGCAGGCCGGGGCGCGGTTCCCGACCGTCCGCGACAACGCCAACCAGATCACGCCGCCGGACGGGACCCCCGCGATCACCAACATGTACCTGTGGCAGCCGGTCGCGGGCTCGTTCTACCCGCCGTGCACCGACGGCGACTTCGACATGAGCGTCATCGGGCACGAGTACACCCACGCCATCTCCGGGCGCATGATCGCCGGGCCGGACGCCGGGTGGAGCGGGCCGCAGGCGGGCGCGATGAACGAGAGCACCTCCGACCTGTTCGCCATGGAGTACCTCAACGAGTACGGGCTGCGCCAGCCCGGCGAGACGCCGTACGTCGTCGGCGGGTACGTCACCGGCGACCGGCGCGCCGGGATCCGCAACTACGACATGAGCCGGAGCCCGCTGAACTACGCCGACCTCGGCTACGACCTGGTCGGCACCCAGGTCCACGCCGACGGCGAGATCTGGACCGCGACCCAGTTCGACCTGCGCCAGGCGTTCGTCCGCCGGTACGGCGCCGGGAGCGCCGCGCTCCAGCGCAAGTGCGCCGACGGGGCCGTGCCGGTCGCGAAGTGCCCCGGCAACCGGCGGTGGGCGCAGGTGTCGTTCGACGCGCTGCTGCTCATGGCCGGCGGCGCCGTCAGCTACGTCGACCACCGCAACGCCCTGCTGGCCGCCGACACCATGCGCTTCGGCGGCAAGGACCACGAGATGATGTGGAAGGTCTTCGCCGAGCACGGCCTCGGCAAGGACGCCGCCAGCAACGGCCCCGCCGACGCCGACGCGACGCCGAGCTTCGCCTCGCCCCTGTCGCGCAACGCCCAGGTGCGGCTCACGCCGCTCGGGGACGCCAAGGGAGGCAAGGTCCGCCTGTACGTGGGCGACTACGAGGCCCGCGCGGTCCCCGTCGCCGACACCGACCCGGCGACCCCGCTCGGCGACACCGTCGCGCTCACCCCGGGCCGGTACTCCTTCGTCGCGGTGGGCGCGGGCTTCGGGCACCGCAGGTTCACCGCCTCGATCGGCGCGTCCCAGCGGACCCTGCCGGTCGTGATGTCCCGCAACGAGGCCGCGGGCGCCAACGGCGCGACGGCGACCGGCGACGGCGCGTCCCAGGCCGCGCTGCTGGACGAGACGGAGGCGACCAACTGGCAGTCGGTGACGGCCCCCGTCGCCGGGCGCCAGGTCACCGTCGACCTCGCCGGCGACCGTCCGGTCAGGGTCGGCCGGGTGCAGGTCAGCGCGATGCTGCGGCCGTCGGTGGCGGACGACCCGGAGGGCGCGGGCGGCGCGCAGAACCGGTTCACGGCGCTGCGCGCCTTCCGGCTGCTGGCCTGCGACGCCTCCAAGGCCGACTGCGCTCAGGCGGCCTCGTACCGCACCGTCTACACCAGCCCGTCCGACGCCTTCCCGGCCGACCGGCCGCGGCCCACGGCACCCGACCTGATCATGCGCTCGTTCGACCTGCGGGACGTCACCGCGACGCACCTGCGGTTCGAGGTGGTCTCCAGCCAGTGCACCGGCGCGCCGGCCTACGCGGGTGAGCAGGACAACGACCCGCGCTCCGGCACCGACTGCGCCACCGCGAGCCCGAGGGCGGGGATCGTCCGGGCCGCCGAGCTCCAGGCGTTCGCCCGGTAGGCGGACCGGCCAGGCGGGGGGCGGAGGACATCCGCCCCCCGCTTCGCCCTGCCCGGCGGGCGTGCCTCACCGCCCAGGCCAGCCGGTGTTGTCACCGGGTAACACCCCCGGATACCGTGCTGTCCATGACGAGTACGGCGGGCCGGCCGGGGCCCGGATCACGGCGTGATCCCGGCCGCCGCCGCGCCCTGCTGGAGGCCGCCGACCGGGTCATCCAGCGGGAGGGGCCCGAGGCGTCCATGGCCGCGATCGCCGCGGAGGCCGGGATCAGCAAGCCGATCCTGTACCGCCACTTCGGCGACAAGAGCGGCCTCTACCAGGCGCTGGCCGAGCGGCACACGCGCAAGCTGATCGAGGGGATCCGGGACGAGTTCTCCCGCGGCGACCCGATCCGCGACCGCACCCGCTCCACCATCGACACCTACCTGGCGACGATCTCCAAGAACCTCAACCTCTACCGGTTCCTCATGCACCGGGCGAGCGCCGAGGACACGGCCACGCACAGCGCGATGAGCACCATGATCCGGGACGTGAGCCGGGAGCTGGCCGAGGTGATGATCGCCGAGGGCGAGATGGCGGACCGCACCCGCGCCTACGTGTGGGGGCACGCGATCGTCGGCATGGTGCAGACGGCCGGCGACTGGTGGCTCGACCACTCCGGCGACGTGCCGCGCGAGGCCGTCGTGGACGGCCTCGTCGACCTCGTCCTCGGCGGGCTGCCCGCCGCCGCGTCCGAGGCCCGCGGCCCCCAGTTGTCCGACGACCCACGATTCCCGAGGTGACCGTGCAGACCGACGTGCAGACCCAGGCGCAGAGCGAGGCGCGGCCCGAGCCCGACGTGCGGACCGAGCGGCGCCCCTGGGGGCGCTTCGAGCGCTTCACGCTCAACGAGCCGTCCACCGTGAAGATCATCCACGTGGAGCCGGGGCAGCGGCTCAGCCTGCAGCGGCACCGGGACCGCGACGAGCTGTGGGTCGCGCTCGACCCCGGCGCGGTGTTCGAGGTGGCCGGGCGCCGCATCCTGCCGGAGGTGGGGGAGCGGGTGCTGATCCGCGCCGGTGACACCCACCGGCTCGGCTCGGACGGCCCGGCCGTGCGCGTCATGGAGATCGCCTTCGGCCGGTTCGACGAGGACGACATCGAGCGCCTCGAGGACGCCTACGGCCGCGCATGATCCGTCCCGGCCCGCCCGTCCGGCTCCGACCCTTCCCGGGGCGGGGCCGTGGTCCCGGCGCCGTCGGCGAAATGGCAGGCGACCGCCTGGGGCGGCCCGCCCCGCGGGACGAGCGCCGGCGTCTCCCGCTCGCAGACGTCGGCCGCCATGTAGCAGCGGGTGCGGAACCGGCACCCGCTCGGCGGCTCGGCCGGGGACGGCACCTCCCCGCGCAGCACGATCTCCCCGGCGCCGTCGTCCGGCCGGTCGCGGACGGACGGCGCCGCCGACAGCAGCGCCCGCGTGTAGGGGTGCTGCGGGTCGCCGAACACCTCGGCGGCCGGGCCCTGCTCCACGACCGTCCCGAGGTACATGACGGCGACGTCGTGGGCGATGTGCCGGACCACGTCCAGGTCGTGGGAGATGAACAGGTACGCCACGCCCAGTTCGGCCTGCAGGTCGGCCATCAGGTTGAGGATCTGCGCGCGGACCGACACGTCCAGCGCGGACACGGCCTCGTCGCACACCAGGAGCTTCGGCCGCAGCGCCAGGGCGCGGGCGATCGCCACCCGCTGGCACTGGCCGCCCGACAGCTGGTGCAGGTGCCGCTGCCCGTGCTCCAGGCTCAGCCCCACGAGGTCGAGCAGCCGCGCGACCTCGGCGTCCTCCCGGTCGCGCGGCACGATCCCGGGATGGACGCGCCAGCCCTCGGCGACGACGGCGGCGACGGTCATCCTCGGGTTCAGCGACGTGTAGGGGTCCTGGAAGACCATCTGCAGGTCGCGGCTCATCCTGCGGCGCCGCCGGGCGGGCACCGACGCCAGGTCCGCGCCCGCGAACTCGATCGACCCGGCGAACGCGGGGCGCAGCCCGACCACGGCCCGCGCCAGCGTCGACTTGCCGCAGCCGGACTCGCCGACGACGCCGAGCGTCCGCCCGGCCCGGACGGCCAGGTCGATCCCGGCGACGACCGGCACCCGCCGCCGCCCGAACCCGTGCCGGCCGGGGCGCTCGTACCCCGCCTCCAGGCCGCTGACCTTGAGCACGACCTCGGTGTCCTGGGCGGTGGCCGTCATCGGGGCTCCTCGCTGGGCCGGGAGGCGGCGACCTCCGCGGAGTGGTGGCAGGCGACGGCGCGGTCGCCGTCCTCGGTGAGCGGCGGATCGTCGGTGCGGCACCTCTCGGTCGCGAACGGGCAGCGCGGGTGGAACGCGCAGCCGCCGGGCCGGTGCCGCGGGTCCGGCGGGACGCCCTCGATCGGCTTGAGGCGCCCGCCCGACCCGGCGTCCGGCACGGCCTCCAGCAGCCCGAGCGTGTACGGGTGGGCGGGCCGCGTGTAGACGGCGTCCAGCGGGCCGCGCTCCACGATCCGCCCGGCGTACATGACCGCGACGTCCTGCGCGACCCGCGCCACGACGCCGAGGTCGTGCGAGACCAGCAGCGTCGCGAGGTCCGCCTCCCGCTGCCGCCGCGCGAGCAGCCGCAGGATCTGCGCCTGCACGGTGACGTCGAGCGCCGTGGTCGGCTCGTCGGCGAGCAGGACCGACGGGCCGAGCGCGAGCGCCATCGCGATCACCGCGCGCTGCCGCATGCCGCCGGAGAACTCGTGCGGGTGGTCGCCGTAGCGGCCCTCGGCGTCGGCGATCCCGACCTCGCGCATGAGCGCGACCGCCCGCTCCCGGGCCTCCCGCCGGCCGAGGCCGAGGCGCCGCCGGAAGGGCTCGGCGATCTGGGCGCCGACGGCGAAGCCGGGATTCAGCGCCGCCATCGGATCCTGGAAGACCATCGCGACGCGGCTGCCGCGCGTCTCACGCCAGCGCCGGGCGGAGAACCCGGCTGTGTCCTCGCCGTCCAGGACGACGGCGCCGGACATGACCTCCGCGCCGGGCGGGAGCAGCCCGATGAGCGCGAGCGACGTCAGGCTCTTGCCGCTGCCCGACTCGCCGACCAGGGCGAGGACGCGGCCGCGCCGCAGCCGCAGGCCGACGCCCCGCACGACCGGCGTGACCTGCCGGCCGGAGCGGAAGCCGATGTGCACGTCGCGCAGCTCCGCGGCCACCTCCCCGGCGGCCGGGGCGTGCGCGTGATCAACGGCTGGAACGGTCATCGGGGTTCCTTCGTGGAGGCCCCCGCCTTCAGGCTGGGGAGGAAACGGACTCCTGTGGAGCGGAATGGAGGAGTCAGGGCGTTTCGGCGTCCGCCGGATCGGCTCGAAGCGCAGCTGCTAGAACGTGCGTCATGGCGCGGCAGGTCAGGCGGGCGTTCAAGTACCGCTTCTACCCCACCGTCGAGCAGGCGGCCGAGCTGTCGCGCACCTTCGGGTGTGTGCGGCTGGTGTACAACAAGGCGCTGGAGGAACGCACCCGAGCCTGGTGCGGCGAGCAACGCCGCATCTCCTATGTGGAGTCCTCGGCCGCGCTGACGCACTGGAAGAAGACCCCCGAACTGGCCTTCCTCGCGGAGGTGTCGTGCGTTCCGCTGCAGCAGGCGCTGCGGCATCTGCAGACGGCGTTCAGCAACTTCTTCGCTAAGCGGGCCGCCCATCCGCGGTTCAAGTCGCGCAAGCGGTCGCGCGCCTCGGCCGAGTACACCCGCAGCGCCTTCACCTGGCGCGACGGGCACCTCACGCTGGCGAAGATGGCCGAACCCCTGGACGTCCGCTGGTCGCGTCCACTGCCTGAGGGAGCTGAGCCGAGCACGGTGACGGTGTCGCGCGACAGCGCCAACCCCCGGCACGAGCGCCGTGACCGCGCCCGCCTGGCCAGAGCGCAGCGGGAACTGTCGCGCAAAGCCCCGGGTTCGGCGAACCGGGACAAGGCCCGCCGCAGACTTGCCCGCGTGCATGCGCGGATCGCCGACCGGCGTCGCGACTTCCTGCACAAGCTGTCGACCCGTCTCGTCCGTGAGAACCAAACGGTCGTGATCGAAGACCTCACCGTCGGCAACCTGCTCAAGAACCGCACGCTCGCCCGCGCCATCTCCGATGCCGCGTGGCGGGAACTGCGGACGATGCTGGAGTACAAGTGCGCCTGGTACGGGCGCGACCTGGTCGTGATCGACCGCTGGTTCCCCTCCTCCAAGCTCTGCGGGGCCTGCGGCACGGTTCGCGCCGAGTTGCCGCTGGACGTCCGAGAATGGACGTGCGGGTGCGGCAGCCTGCATGACCGCGACGTCAACGCCGCGCGCAACATCCTGACCGCCGGGCTGGCGGTGACCGCCTGTGGAGACGGTGTAAGACCTCAACGGGACACCTCCCGGACGGGGCGGTCGTCGGCGAAGCAGGAAACCCAGCGGGCGACCGCTGGAATCCCCTGCCTGTAGGCGGGAGAGGAAGTCAACGTCTTGCCGTAGATCCTCGGTGGAGTCCGGCAGCCACAGCAGGTCGTGGGGGAGCGGCCTGCCCCGCTCGTCCAGGTAGGAGAACCTGCGGGCGTCGTAGGTGAAGCGTCCGGCGCCGGACTTGAGCGGGTAGCCCTCCTGGGGTGCCTGGTGCCCGCCCAGCCGGCGGGCATCCGTGCCCGCAGGTGTTGTAGGTCGCGATCCGCAGGTCGAGCTTGCGGTGCGCGCCGGGGCCCTCGGCGGCCTGCACGCCCGCGGCGGGGACGAGCAGGGCCGCGGCGGCGAGAGCGGCGGTCAGAGGCGCGAGCGGAGGGACGCGTGGTCCTCGTGGGAGGGGCCCCTCCCTTGTCGAAGGCGCCACATGAAGCCGAAAAGAAGACGACCCGGCCGTCCGCGTGAGCGGACGACCGGGCCGTCGCCGTGCTTAGCCCGTGGCCGGGCGGGATCAGGTGCTGGAGCTGAGCTCCAGGTCCTTGACCCTCGGGTCGCCCTCGTCGGCGAGGTAGTCCGCCGCGCGCGTGGCGTCCTCGCCGTCCGCGAGCTTGGCCGCCCGGCAGACCAGGGTGCCGGCGACCGCGACCACCACGTTGACGGCGAGCGCCAGCATGCCGGTGTAGATCGTCGTCTTGGTGTCCAGGCCGAGGTCGCTCAGCGGGTAGGCCGAACCGCCGAAGTGCTCCTTGCCCTTCACCGGGTTCGGGATCTGGTACAGCATCCACAGGCCCGCCGCCATGCCGGCGGCCCAGCCGGCGATGAGGGCGCCGCGGTGGAACCAGCGGGTGAGCAGGCCGAGCCCCACCGCCGGCAGCGTCTGCAGGATGATGACGCCGCCGATGAGCTGCAGGTCGATGGAGAACTCGGGGTCGAGCGCGAGGATGCACAGGACCGCGCCCGCCTTGACGATCAGCGAGACCAGCTTGCTGACCGTGGCCTCCTGCTTCGCGGTGGCGTCCCGGTTGATGTACTCCTTGTAGATGTTGCGGGTGAACAGGTTCGCCGCGGCGATCGACATGATCGCGGCCGGGACCAGCGCGCCGATGCCGACGGCGGCGAACGCCACGCCGGCGAACCAGTCGGGGAACATGTGGTCGAACAGCAGCGGGACCACGGTGTTGGTGTCGGGCTTGCCGCCCGTGCTGACCGGCTTCACGCCCGCGGCGATGGCCATGTAGCCGAGCAGCGCGATCAGGCCCAGCACGAAGCTGTAGGCGGGCAGCGCCGCCATGTTGCGCTTGATCACGTTGCGGTTCTTGCTGGCCAGCACGCCGGTGATGCTGTGCGGGTAGAGGAACAGCGCCATCGCCGAGCCGAGCGCCAGCATCGCGTAGTTGAGCTGGCCGCTTCCGGCGATGGTGATGCCGTCGCCGGGCGCGGGCGTCTTGTCGAACTTGGCCTTGGCGGCGTCGAAGATGTCGCCCCAGCCGCCGAGTTTGGCCGGGATGTACAGCACCGCGACGATGATGACCAGGTAGATCAGCACGTCCTTGACGAAGGCGATCAGCGCGGGCGCGCGCAGCCCGGACTGGTAGGTGTAGGCGGCCAGGATCACGAACGCGATGATGATCGGCCAGTGCCCGTTCACGCCCATCGCCTTCAGCACCGCCTCGATGCCGACCAGCTGCAGCGCGATGTAGGGCATCGTGGCGACGATGCCGGTGATCGCGACGACGAGCGCCAGTGTCGGGGAGCCGAACCGGGCCCGGACGAAGTCGGCCGGCGTCACGAAGCCGTGCACGTGCGAGACCGACCAGAGCTTGATCAGGACCAGGAACACCAGCGGGTACACGACGATCGTGTAGGGGACGGCGAAGAACCCGGCGGCGCCGGCGCCGAACACCAGGGCCGGGACGGCCACGAACGTGTAGGCGGTGTAGAGGTCGCCGCCGATCAGGAACCAGGTGATCCAGCTGCCGAAGCTGCGGCCGCCCAGGCCCCATTCGTCCAGGCTGTGCATGGAGTCGGGCCGCCGCCACCGGGCGGCGACGAAGCCCATCCCGCTGACCAGCAGGAACAGGACGGCGAATACGATGATCTCGGTGAGGTGGTCGCGTGCCATCGGCTCAGCCCCGCTTCTTCGTCATCTGGTACACGAGGACGGTGCAGGCGACGCCCAGCGGGATGAAGGCCAGCTGGATCCAGTAGAAGGCGGGAAAGCCCGCGAGGCGGGGCTTGTCGCTGTTGTAGAGCAGGGTGAGCAGCGGGATCGCCACGGGGATGATCAGCAGCCAGTTCCACGGGCTCCGATCGGTGCGGTCGGAGCCCGGCGGCGGGGGCTGGGTCGGAGTCGGTTCCCGGGAGTCGTCGGGAGTCATGGGGGTCCTCCTCGTCTTGCCCGCGCACGGCCCGCCCGGATCGCGAGGCGGCACCGTGCCGGGGGTGCGGCCGGGCGAGCCTACACACCCGCTGGTCACAGCCTGATATCGGCTTCGGCACGAGTTCGATGGATCGTTCCAGCTCAGGAAGGGCCAGGTAGGAGCCGGTCTCCGCGTGCGAGCAGACCCTCGCGCATGCGCCCGTGGTAACCTCGCCGCATGCGAACCCCAGCCTCCCGGTGGTGGTGGCGCCGCTGAGGCGGTGCCGGTTCGCGCATGTTCCAGACCAGGCGACCGCCCTCACCCGGCGGTCGTTTCGCGTTTTCGCCGCCCGGTGGGGGCCCGACATGAGGGGCCACCGCGGTGGAGACCGTCTCACGACAGCCGCTGACCAGCGAGTTCGTCACGGCCGGGGGAGTACGGGTGAGCCGTACGGCGACCCCGGTCGACTCCGAGCGCAAGTCCGATGTGCTGAACGCCCTCGTCGCCGCCGTGGGGGAGCGGCGCGGCGGCGTGCTCAGCTCCGGCATGGAGTACCCGGGCCGCTACAGCCGCTGGCACATGGCCTACGCCGACCCCTGCCTGGAGATCGTCGCACGCGGCCGGACGGTCGCCGTCCGGCCGCTGAACGGGCGCGGCCGGGTCCTGCTGCCGGCCCTGGCGGGCGCGCTGCGCGCCGCCGGCGAGGTGCGGGCCGACGAGCCCGGGCTGTTCGAGCTCTTCGTCCCCGAGTCGGAGGAGTTCTTCGCCGAGGAGGAGCGCAGCCGACGGCCGACCGTCTTCACCGCGCTGCGCGCCGTCGTCGACCTGTTCCGCTGCGACGACCCCCACCTCGGCCTCTACGGGGCGTTCGGGTACGACCTGTCGCTGCAGTTCGAGCCGCTGCGGACCCGGCTGGAGCGACCTGACGACCAGCGCGACCTCGTCCTGCACCTGCCCGACGAGATGGTCGTCGTCGACCGCAAGCGCGAGACCTCGCACCGGATCTCCTACGAGTTCGAGGTGGGCGGGGCGGGCACCGCGGGGCTGCCGCGCGACACCGGGGCGACGCCGGTGCGGCGGTGCGGGGACCTCCCGCCGCAGCCCGTCCCCGGCGTGTACGCGCAGATGGTGCGCGACGCCAAGGAGAAGTTCGTCAGGGGCGACCTGTTCGAGGTCACGCCGGGCCACGCGATGTACGGGCGCTGCGACGCGCCCGCGGCGTTCTTCGAGCGGCTGCGCGAGTCCAATCCGGCGCCGTACGAGTTCTTGTTCAACCTCGGCGAGGGCGAGTTCCTGGTCGGCGCGTCGCCGGAGATGTTCGTCCGGGTCAGCGGCGACCGCGTCGAGACGTGCCCGATCGCGGGGACCATCAGGCGCGGCGGCGACCCCCTGGAGGACGCCGAGCAGATCCGCACGATCCTGTCCTCGGCGAAGGACGAGTCCGAGCTGACCATGTGCACCGACGTGGACCGCAACGACAAGTCGCGGATCTGCGTGCCCGGCAGCGTGCGCGTCCTCGGCCGCCGGCAGATCGAGATCTACTCCCGCCTGATCCACACCGTCGACCACATCGAGGGGCGGCTGCGGCCGGGCTTCGACGCGCTCGACGCCTTCCTCACCCACATGTGGGCGGTGACGGTCACCGGGGCGCCCAAGGCGTGGGCGATGCAGTTCATCGAGGACCACGAGGACTCGCCCCGCCGCTGGTACGGCGGCGCGGTCGGCTTCGTCGGCTTCGACGGCTCGATGAACACCGGCCTCACGCTGCGGACCGCGCAGATCCGCGACGGCGTCGCCACCGTCCGGGCCGGGGCCACGCTGCTCTACGACTCCGACCCGGACGAGGAGGAGCGCGAGACGCACCTCAAGGCCAGCGCGCTGCTGAGCGCGCTCGCCGCCGCGCGGAAGGGCGCCGGGACCGCCGCGCCGCAGGAGGCCCCGCTCCCCGCGCAGCCGGGCGAGGGCCTCACGGTCCTGCTGGTCGACCACGAGGACTCGTTCGTCAACACCCTCGCCGACTACTTCCGGCAGCACGGCGCCTCCGTGGTGACCCTCCGGCACGGCTTCCCGGTGCGGATGCTGGACGAGTACGCGCCCGACCTGGTGGTGCTGTCGCCGGGGCCCGGGCGCCCGCAGGACTTCGGCACCCGCGCGCTGCTGGACGAGCTGGGCGCCCGGGGCCTGCCGGTCTTCGGCGTCTGCCTCGGGCTGCAGGCGATGGTCGAGCACGCGGGCGGCGAGCTGGCGCTGCTGCCGGAGCCGTCCCACGGCAAGCCGGGCCAGGTGAAGGTGACGGGCGGCGAGCTGTTCGAGGGGCTGCCGGACGACTTCACCGCCGCCCGCTACCACTCGCTGCACGCCACGCCCGACGGGGTGAAGGGGTTCCAGGTCACGGCGCTGACCGGGGACGTCGTCATGGCGATCGAGGACCCCGAGCGGCGGCGCTGGGCCGTCCAGTTCCATCCGGAGTCGATCCTCACCGCGGCCGGGGGCGCCGGGCACCGCATCGTCGCCAACGTCCTGCGCCTGTGCCGTCCCCAAGGCTGAGGACCTGGGACGGGGCCCACTAGTTCCGAAGCACTAGGAATCCTTGGCGGGAATTGGTCCTGAGGTTCCTGTCGCGGCCCCCGCCGCGACGGAAGACTTGTTCCCGGCCACACCGCGCCGCCTTCCGCGCCGCGGGTGATCGCCGTTATCCCGGCGTCGGGGGGAGGCCCGTCCTCCCCCCGACACCAAAACGGGTAATTCGGTCATCCACAACGAGATGGTGGTTTCTTGGCGTTCTCTGGGGGGACGCCGGGGGCCATGATGACAATCCTGTGGCTCATCGCGGTCATCCTGGTGATCGCCGGCATCTACGTGATCCTCGCGCGGCGCGACCTGCTGTGGGGGATCGTCCTCATCGTCGTCGGGCTGCTCGTCGGGCCCGGCGGGGTGAGCATCTTCACCTGACCGAAAACGCGGCCGACCGGGACGAAACCCTGACGTGACCTGTCAGGTTTCGGTGCCAGCATCGTCCCCATGAGCCGTGCACTGAAGGGAAAGACCGCACTGGTCGCGGGCGCCACGCGCGGGGCCGGACGGGGCATCGCCGTCCAGCTCGGCGCCGCGGGCGCGACCGTGTACGTGACGGGACGGTCCACCCGGACCCACCGGTCGGAGATGGACCGTCCCGAGACGATCGAGGAGACCGCCGAGCTGGTCACCGCCGCGGGCGGCGAGGGCGTCGCCGTCCAGGTCGACCACCTCGACCCGGCGCGGGTCGCCGCCCTCGTCCGCCGCATCGACGACGAGCGCGGCCGGCTGGACGTCCTCGTCAACGACGTGTGGGGCGGCGACCGCCTCTTCCAGTTCGGCAAGCCGCTGTGGGAGCAGTCCCTGGAGGACGGCCTGCACATGCTCAGGCTGGCCGTCGACACCCACGCCATCACCAGCCACCACGCCCTGCCGCTGCTGATCCGCCAGCCCGGTGGGCTGGTCGTGGAGGTCACCGACGGGACCGCCGAGTACAACGCGGCCTACCGCAAGGAATGCGGCCTGTTCTACGACCTCGCCAAGAGCGCCGTCATCCGGATGGCGCTCGCCCAGTCGGTGGAGATTGCCCCGTACGGCGCGACGGCCGTCTCGCTGACGCCGGGATGGCTCCGCTCCGAGGCGATGCTCGACAACTACGGCGTCACCGAGGAGAACTGGCTCGACGCCACGAAGACGACCCCGCACTTCGCGATCTCCGAGACGCCGGCGTTCGTGGGACGCGCCGTCGCGGCCCTCGCCGCCGATCCCGACCGGGCCCGCTGGAACGGCGCGTCGCTGTCCAGCGGCGGCCTCGCCCAGGTCTACGGGTTCACCGACGTGGACGGCAGCCGCCCCGACGCCTGGCGCTACATCGTCGAGGTCCAGGGCGCGGGCCTTCCCGCCGACGTCACCGGCTACCGGTAGCGGCGGGGCCGGCCGCCGGTTTGAGGGCGCGCTGACCGGTTATCGGCGTGGAGAGAGGCGAAAGGAGGAGCCATGCCGATGACGAACAAGAGCGGCGAGCCGCGCAAGGGTGAGCTTCCCGGCACGCTCCAGCGCTCTCCGAAGGAGGCCCAGGAGACCTTCGCCAAGGCCCACGACTCCGCCGTCGAGACCTACGGCGAGGGGGAGCGGGCGCACCGCACCGCCTACTCGGCGCTCAAGCACAAGTTCGAGAAGCGCGGCGACCGGTGGGTGCCGAAGGGGCACAAGGGGCCGTCGGACCCGCGGGCGAAGAACCCCGACGCGCGCCGCGGCAAGGGCAGGAGCTTCGGCGGCGTGGACTACGAGGGCAGCAGCAAGCGGGAGCTGTACGAGCGCGCCGCCGACCTCGACGTCCAGGGCCGCTCGAAGATGACCAAGGCGGAGCTGGCGGAGGCGATCGCCCGCAAGCAGGACTAGCCGCCGCCGGCGGGGCCGCGTCCGCGGCGGCTAGTCCGCCGACAGGTACAGCTCCGCGAGCCGGGCGGCGTTGTCGGCCATCCGCTCCCGCAGCTCCGGCGGCGCGAGCACCTCGACCTCCGCCCCGAGCCGCATCAGCTCGGACGCCGCGACGACCGTCGACTCGACCGGCAGCGTCGTCACCACCCATCCCCGCTCGTCGGGCTCGCCGGCGGCCGCGGCCGCCTCCTGGGCCGCGTGCGGCTGGACGGCGTACCGCAGGATCCGCATGCCGGCGGGGGACAGGCGCACCGTGGCCTCCTCGCGCAGCATCGACCGCACGAAGGCGGCGGCCTGCCCGCGCCAGTGCTCCGCGAGGTCGAAGTCCTCGTCGCGCTGGAAGAACTCCCCGGTGGGGCGGACGGCGGCGACGCGGTCCACCCGGTAGGTGCGGTGCGCGCCGCCGACCCGCGCGACCAGGTACCAGGTGCCGTTCTTGAGGACGAGCCCGTGCGGCTCGGCCGTCCGGACGACCTCGGAGCCCTTGCGGCGGTAGCGCAGCTCCACGGTCTCGTCGTCCCACACGGCGCGGGCGAGGTCGCGCAGCAGCGGCGGCGGCCCGCTCTCGCCGAACCAGCCCGGCGCGTCGAGGTGGAACCGCTGGTTCGCGCGGGCGGGCGCGTCCCGCAGCGCCCTCGGCAGCGCGGCGAGGACCTTCAGCTCGGCCGCCGCGAGCGCGTCGGCCCGCCCCATGTCCCCGGCCGGGCCGGGCAGCCCGGACAGGAACAGCGCCTCGGCCTCCTCGCGGGTGAGGCCGGTGAGCCGCGTCCGGTACCCGCCGAGCAGCCGGTACCCGCCGCCGCGGCCCTGGTCGGCGTAGACCGGCACCCCGGCCGCCGACAGCGCCTCCATGTCCCGGTACACGGTGCGCTCGGACACCTCGAGCTCGCGGGCCAGCTCGCCGGCCGTCATCGTCTCCCGCGACTGCAGCAGGAGCACGGCGGAGATCAGTCGGGCGGCGCGCACGGGACCATCCTGCCGAACGGAGGGGTTTCTGACAATTTCGTGGGAGGTTCGGCGGGTTCGCCTGTTCCGGCAGGTCGGATCGCTGTTAGCTTCGCGGCGTGCCTACCGACAACACCAGCATCGCGGCGTTCATCGACGCCCTCCCGAAGGTCGAGCTCCACGTCCACCTCGTGGGCTCCGCCTCCGTCCCGACCGTCCTGGAGCTCGCCCGCCGCCACCCGGACGGGCCCGTCCCCGTCGACGAGCGCGAGCTGCGCGCCTTCTACGAGTTCCGCGACTTCCCGCACTTCGCCGAGGTGTACGAGTCGGTGTCCAGCCTGGTCCGGACGCCCGAGGACGTCGGCACCCTCGTGTCCGGCGTCGCCCGCGACCTCGCCGCGCAGAACGTCCGGTACGTCGAGCTGACCGTCACGCCCTACACCCACCAGCGGGCCGGCATGCCGATGCCCGCGGTGACCGAGGCGCTCGACCTCGCCGCCCGCGAGGCCCGCGACCGGCTCGGCATCCGCGTCGCCTACATCTTCGACATCCCGGGCGAGTTCGGCGCCGACGGCGCCCGCGGCACCCTCGACCACGCCCTGCGGCATCCGCCGGAGGCGCTCGTCGGGTTCGGGATCGGCGGCATCGAGCAGTGCCGCCCGCCGCACCGGGACGCGTTCCGCGACGCGTTCGCCGCGGCCCGCGCCGCCGGGCTGCGCAGCCTCCCGCACGCGGGGGAGATGACCGGCCCGGAGACGATCTGGGAGGCCCTGGAGGGCCTCGGCGCCGAGCGCATCGGCCACGGCACCAGCTGCCTGGACGACCCCCGCCTCGTCGCCCACCTGCGCGAGACGCAGCTGCCGCTGGAGGTGTGCCCGACCTCCAACGTCTGCACCGGCCAGGTCGCCGACCTCGCCGCGCACCCGCTGCCGCGGATGCTGGAGGAGGGGCTGTTCGTCACCCTGAACAGCGACGACCCGCCGATGTTCAACACGACCCTCACCGGCGAGTACCGCGTCGCCGCCGAGGCGTTCGGGCTCGGCCGCGCCGAACTGGCGTCCCTGGCCCGCAACGCCGTGGAGGCCTCGTCGCTGGACGGCGAGGGACGCAAGGCGGTCATCGCCGACATCGACGCGCTGGGCTGAGCCCGGCGGTCAGCCCCAGGCCATGCGCCGCCACGGGCTGCCGGGGTCCTCGGCGAGGACGCGGTGGCCGGTGAGGGAGCGCTCGTACCACTCGCCGAACTCGCCCTCGTCGAACCGCAGCATCCGGCCGAGGACGTACCCGGCGGAGAACTCCCGCCACGACGCGTACACCTGGTGGGCGCGGTGCCCCGCCGTGAGGACGCACTTCTCGGCCTCCTCGGCGTCGCAGTACCCGGCGTTCAGGCCCCAGCGGGCCATGTTCACCGCGCGCCCGAAGTCGTAGCCGTAGACGCTCTCGACCCGGCCGTCCGGCGGGAGGAGGCCGTCCGCCCGGAACCGCGCCTCGTAGCGCAGGACCGTCCCGGACAGCTCCACGACCTCCCGGACGGTCGGCTCGGCGATGTCGCGCTCCCGGCACCAGGCGACGATCGCGTCCTCCCACGCCCTCCGGTCGGTGCCCCTCCCGCGCCGGTCGAGCACCATCTGGATCGCCGGGTCGCTGTTGCGGGCGTCGAGCAGCGCGTCCATCTGCTCGCGCCAGCCCTCGGTGTCGGTGATGCCCCAGTCGCGCTCCAGCAGCACCCGGTCGTCGCGGGAGCTCCCGTCGTCGCCGGCGAGCGTGTTCCAGGCGACGCCGTTCCCGACGGCCAGGTGCGCGCCCACGGCGAGGGCCGCGGCGAGCCGTCCCCACGCGGCGCCGTCCGGGTCGGTGACGAGGATGTCGTGGTCGCGGTCGGGGCGCCGCTCGGCGTCCGCGAGCAGCTTCGCGACCTGCCCGTACGCCTCGCCGCCGGGCGGCATCTGCGCCAGCAGCTCGCGCAGCGGACGCAGCGCCCCGCGCGGCCCCGCGTCCTTCAGGATCAGCCGCGCGGCGTGGACGCCGGCCGCGCCGGCGCGCTTGGGGTCCTGCGACGCCCCGAACGCCGACATCGCCGCCCAGGCCCGCCGCGCCGCCTCGCCGGTCCGCCCCGCGGCGGCCAGGACGTGCGCCGCCTGCGCGTCCAGGCCCGCCCGGACCCCGGCGGGCAGCGACGCGGCCGCCCGGTCGAGGACGTCGAGGACGCGCTGGGCCTCGCCGGTCCGTCCCGCGGCCGCGAGCGCCCGCGCGTACCGGGCCCGCGCCGCCGCGGCGGACGCCCGGTCGCCGCGCGCCTCCATGGCCTCGGCGGCGCCGGCGTAGGCGGCCGCGGCCTCCTCGGCCCGCCCCTGCCGCTCGTACTTCCTGGCACGTTCGAGCGCCCCGGCATCGCCCTGAAACGTCATGATCCCTCCCGGCCACACCGTACCGGCCGCGAAGATCATGGCACCCGCCTTCGCGGCACGACAGGATGGACCGGTGAGCACCCTCATCGACAAGATCGCCTGGATCCACCTCGAGGACGGCAGGATCCTCAGCACCCGATCGCGGGGCAAGGACGTCTACTACCTGCCCGGAGGCAAGCGCGAACCCGGCGAGAGCGACCTCGACACCCTGGTCAGGGAGATCGACGAGGAGCTCGCCGTCGCGATCGTCCCCGCCACCGCCGCGCACCTGGGCACCTTCCAGGCCCAGGCGCACGGCCACGCCGAAGGCGTCACCGTCCGGATGACCTGCTACACCGCCGACCACCAGGGCAGCCCGACGCCGTCCAGCGAGATCGCCGAGGTCGTCTGGCTGACCCACGCCGACCGCGCCCGGGTGTCCCCCGTCGACCAGATCATCTTCGACCACCTCCACGAGACAGGCCGCCTCCACTGACCCCGCCGGGTGCGGGCCCCAGCCCGACCAAGCGCCCCCGGCCGCCGTCAACGACGCGCCCAGCCCTCGGCCCGCTTGAGGGCCCGACCGATCCACGGCATCTTGTCGCGGCCGTAGTCGTCGACGTCGTGATCCGTCCGCGCGGCCAGCGCGCGTTTCAGCGACGCGTACTCCTCCCGGTGGCCCTCGTCGGCGCGGCGTCTCATTCGCCGGTGGAGCCGTCGATGGCCTCGCGGAGGAGGTCGGCGTGGCCGTTGTGGCGGGCGTACTCCTCGATCATGTGGAGGTAGGCCCAGCGCAGCGTCAGCGTGCCGTCCCTGCCCGGGAACTCCTCGTCCAGGGACCGGTCCCTCGTGGTCTGCCGGGCCAGCTCGACCTCCCGCGCGTAGACGGCGAAGTCCTCCTGCGCGCCGGCGGCGGTGCCGAGGTCGAAGTCGCCGTCGGGGTGCTCCTCCGAGCAGTACAGGTCCCCTAGCGTGTCCTGCTTGTCGAACCTGCGACGGAACCACCAGCGCTCGTTCTCCGCGAGGTGCCGAACGAGCCCGAGCAGGGTCAGGCCCGTGGTCGGCAGCGGCCTCGACGCGAGCTGCTCACCGGTCAGCCCGCCGCACTTGAGCATCAGGGTCGCACGGTGGAAGTCCAGGTACTCCTCCAGGGACGCGCGCTCGCCGCCGCTGGTGGGGAAGTCGCCGCGCTCCACGGCGGGTGCAGTCCAAGCCATGGGCGCAAATCCTCTCCCACGGGCGAGCCGGTGGTCCACGGAATATCGCCTCCGCGGCGCTCACGACCCGGGCGGGATCGCGGTGATCTCTACGCGGGTGTCGTGGAAGACGGGGCCGCCGCCGAGGTCGGTGTCGCGCTCGTCGACGACGGCGTTGGGGTTGGCGCCGCCGGAGAGCTTGGCCCAGTGGCCCTTGGCGGTCGCCGCCACGCCGGGGCGGACCTCGTCGGTGACCTTCAGGACGGCCTCGAAGGCGCCCCGGTCGTTGGCGACCGTGACGCGCTGGCCGTCGCTCAGGCCCCGCGCCCTCGCGTCGTCCTCGTGGAGGCGGACGGTGAGGCCGCCCGAGCGGCGCCTCAGCTCCGGGTTGTTGGCGAACTGGGTGTTGAGGAACTCGTGCGACGCCGCCGAGACCAGGGCGAGCGGGTACCTCTCGGCACGCTCGGCGTCGGCGACCTCCGCGGGCGGGACGTATCCGGCGAGCCCGGCGGCGGGGGAGCGGAACTCGAACCGCCCCGACGGGGTGGGGAAGCCGTCGGCGTACGGCAGGAACGGGTCCGGGACCGACATGCGCACGAACCCCTCCTTGCGGAGCCGGTCCAGCGTGATCCCGGCCATCCACGGGTGGTCCGACGCCAGCAGCTGCTCGGCGAGGCTCTCGTCGGAGTCGTAGAGGGCCGGCTCCTCCAGGCCCATCCGGCGCGCCAGCCTGCGGAAGGTCTCGGTCGTCGGCAGGCACTCGCCGGGCGGCGCCACCGCCGGCTCGTTCCACGTCAGGTACAGGTGCCCGTAGCCCTCGTGCAGGTCGGCGTGCTCATGCTGGGCCGTCGCGGGCAGCACGATGTCGGCGTAGTCCGCGGTGTCGGTCGGGAACTGCTCCAGGACCACGGTGAACAGGTCGTCGCGGGCCAGACCCCTGCGCACCTTGTTCTGGTGCGGGGTGCTGCCGACGGGGTTCGCCGCGATCACGAACAGGGCCTTGACCGGCGGGTCCTGGACGTCCAGCAGGCCCTCGCCCAGCCGGCTCATCGACAGCGTCCGCACCGGGCCGGGGCGCAGGTCGTCCCGCCACAGCGCGGCCTTGTTCAGCTTCACGTGCCCGGACGTGGAGAACGCGACCCCGCCGCCGCGCCGCGCCCAGTCGCCGGTCACGGCCGGGATGGCGGAGATCAGCCGCAGGGCGGCCCCGCCGCCGGAGTGCCGCTGGAGGCCCTGCGTCGCCCGGATGGCGGTGGGGCGGGTGCGGGCGATCCGCTCGCCGAGCGCGACGATGCGGTCCGCCGGGACGCCGGTGATGCGCGCGGCCCGGTCCGGGGTGTACTCGGCGATCCGGGCGGCGAACTCGTCCCAGCCGAGCGTGCGGCGGGCCAGGAAGCCGGCGTCCTGCCCGCCGAGGCCCACGATGACGTTGAGCAGGCCGAGCGCGAGCGCGCCGTCCGTGCCGGGCAGGGGCGCCAGGTGCTCGTCGGCCTGGCGCGCGGTCCGGGTCCGCACCGGATCGATCGCGACCAGGTGCGCGCCCGCCTTCCGCGCGTCCTGGACGAACTTCCACACGTGGTGGCCGCTCGTCAGGGGATTCGTCCCCCACAGCAGGACCAGCCGGGCGTGCGCGAGGTCCTCGGGGTCCATGCCGCCGGGCGAGCCGACCGCCTCGGCCATCCCGGCGTTGCCCGCCGCCGAGCAGATGTTGGCGTCGTGGGCCGAGGCGCCGAGCGCGTTGAAGAACCGCCGGCCCGAATAGCCTTCGAGGCCCTGGAGGTAGCCGAGCGTCCCCGTCCCCCAGTAGGGCCAGACCGCCTCTCCGCCGTGCTCTCGGACGATGTCCTCCAGCCGCGCGGCGATCTCGTCGAGCGCCTCGTCCCAGCCGATGCGCTCGAACCGCCCCTCGCCCTTGGCGCCCACCCGGCGCAGCGGATGCAGGATGCGGTCCGGCTGTGCGGCGCGCTCCAGCCACCGGTTCACCTTCGCGCACAGGGCCCCGCGCGTGTACGGGTGGTCGGGGTTGCCGCGCAGCCGGACGGCGGTCCCGTCCCGCACGGTGACGACCCATGAGCACCCGTCGGGGCAGTCCAGCGGACAGGCTCCGAGCACGGTCGACTCCGATGGCATCGGACCTCCCCAGGCTGCATGAATGACCCAGTGTGGGCCAAAATGCCATGAGTGTCACTCAGGTTGGTGGCTGACACCCGCCATGCCAGAAGGTCGCTCGTCGCCGCTAAGGTTGCCGGGACGGTCGAGTAGAGATGAAGGGGAGATTCGATGGCAGACGGCGAGGCGATGGACATCGAGTTCCGCAGCGACGTGGTGGTGGAGCTGATCAAGTCCGCGGCCTCGGACGCTGATGTGCTGTGGGCGGCACGAGTGTCGACCAAGGGCGAGAACTCCTTGGCGGAGATCGAGGCCGACCCCGAAAGGTCCAAGGGCCTCATCAACTTCCTCATGCGGGACAGGCACGGCACGCCGTTCGAGCACTCGTCGATGACCTTCTACGTGAAGGCGCCGATCTTCGTGTTCCGCGAGCAGATGCGGCACCGGACGTTCTCGTTCAACGAGGAAAGCGGCCGCTACCGCAGGCTGGAACCCGTGTTCTACGTGCCGGGGCCCGACCGGAAACTTGTGCAGGAAGGAAGGCCGGGCAAGTACGTGTTCGTGGACGGCACTCCGGAGCAGCACAAAATCGTCACAGCCGCAATGGAGGAGAGTTACCGCCAGGCGTATCGCGCCTACACGGAGATGCTGGACGCGGGCATCGCACGTGAGGTCGCGAGGAGCGTTCTTCCTGTGGGGCTGTACTCGTCGATGTACCTGACCTGTAATGCGCGCGCCTTGATGAACTTCTTGTCCCTGCGAATCAAGCGTGAGGACGCTACCTTCCCCTCGTTCCCGCAACGGGAGATCGAGATGGTCGCAGAGTTGATGGAAGAGGAGTGGGCGAAGCTCATGCCTTTGACGCACGCCGCCTTCGAGGCCAACGGTCGCGTCTGTCCCTGACGGCGGTGGGATGCCCTGTGGACGCAGGGCCTACTGATATCCGATCACCGGCAGGGGCGTCTTGTCCGACCTCCGTGGTTCACTTTCCCTCTCGCGGCATCGAGCGAAGCATGGTGAGGGGGGCAGGATGTTGGTCGGATATGATGACAAAACGGATGTGTTGACGGATCGTGGCTGGAAGCCTTGGCCGCGGGTGGACGGGACAGAGATTCTCGGAGCCGTAGATCCGCTAACAGGCGCACTGGAGTATCAACCAGCGACTGCCGTATATCACCGTATGGTCGATGGCCCGATGTACAGAGTCCGCTCGGAACAGATCGATCTGCTGGTGGGTGTCGAGCATCCACTCTGGGTTCAACGGGTCGACACGCGTGCGGCGCGACGGGGAGAGCAGTCGTACGCCCTCGAGACGCCGGGGGCTCTCATGCACAAGCGCGTCCGTTACGACAAGACGGCAAGATGGCTGCGTGGAGCCGATCCGGAGGTGCGGGTCCCCTCGACAAGCCGGGTATGGACGAGGTCGGACAACGGCGCGCGCTGCTTGCGGACCTATCCGGGTAGAGCTTTTCCGGCGAGGGCTTTCGCGGCATTCCTTGGTTACTTCATCTCGGAAGGGTCGATCAACGGGAACCAGATCATTCTGGCGCAGAACCGAGGTCCCGTGCTGGATGCCATGGTCCGAGTCTTGGGCGAGTTAGGTTTGTCTGCCTATGTTCCGGCTTCAGGTCATGGGTGCGTCCGAACCCAGTGCGTTCAGCTTAGGGACTACTTGGCCCCGTTGGGGCGAGCGGTCGACAAGCAATTGCCTCGGGAGGTGCAGGACTGGGCGCCTGAGATCATTCGGGTTCTGATTGAAGCGATGGTGGAAGGTGACGGCACAACGCACGCCGCAAGCGGACACCGAGTGATCTACACCGCCTCCGAAGAACTGGCTGGAGGGATACAGGTTCTCGCTGTCAAGGCGGGTATCAGCGCCAACATACGTATTGATGATCGTATCGGGCTGTTGCGGGTGATGCCGAACGGGCAATCATTTCGCAATATCCGGCAGACGTATGTCGTCTCGTTGGTGTCCAGGCGCAACAGGCCGCTTGTCAATCACGGGCGCAGCCAGTCCAGCCGGTACTGGAATAAAGACGGATATAACGATGGTGTTGAGAACTATTCGGGCGGACTTCATGGCGCAGCCGTCCCGTGGGGACTTCTGCTCGTCCGGCGAAACGGCAAGATCGTCGTTTCGGGGGCGGGTTCGAACTTCGGGACTGGAGGTCGACGCGGAGCCGTTCAGGGGCGCTGAGGTCGATGGCAGTTTCGGTCGTGGGTTCGCGGAGGTGGGGAGGCGTCGGTCCTGCGGTGGTGCCGCGAGTTGGGGGCGACTGGGGCGGGGCTCTAGGCGCGCCCGGCCCGCCTGGGGGAGTATTGGACGCTATGTCTGACATCTCCATTCCGATGGGCGCCGGCGAGCTGCCGGGGTACCTCGCCGTCCCCGACGGCGAGGGGCCCTGGCCGGGCGTCGTGATCGTGTTCGAGGCGATGGGCGCGAACGCCGACATGCGCGCCCAGGCCGACCGGTTCGCCGCGAACGGCTACCTCGCCGTCCTGCCCGACCTCTACAACGGGGCCCCCTGGGTGCGCTGCGTCGCCAAGGCGATGCGCGACATGCGCGCCCAGCGCGGGCCGACCTACGACCACATCGAGGCCACCCGCGCGTGGCTCGCCGGCAGGGACGACTGCACCGGCGACGTCGGAGTGTGCGGGTTCTGCATGGGCGGCGGGTTCGCGCTGGTCGCGGCGGCCAAGTACGACTTCAAGGCCGCCGCGGCCAACTACGGGATCCTGCCGCGCCGGCCGGAGGAGTCGCTGCGGGGCGCGTGCCCGATCGTGGGCAGCTACGGGGCCGCCGACCCGACGCTGCGGGGCGCCGCCGGCCGGCTGGAGCGCGCCCTCACGGCCGCCGGCGTGCCGCACGACGTGAAGGAGTACCCGGGCACCGGGCACGGGTTCCTCACCGGGCTCACCCCGCCGCCCCCGCTCGGCCCGGTCGCGAAGATCGTCATGGGGTTCGGCAAGGGCCGCGAGAACGCCCCGGACGGCTGGGCGCGCATCCTCGCCTTCTTTGCCGAGCATCTCGCTAAAAAATCTACAACGTAAAGGCATTTGCCGTGGCGCCCTGTCCTCCCCGGGATCAGGGCCCCAGTACGGCCTGCGTCTGGGTCACCTGGGCGACGCGGCGCCCGGTCGCGTCGAGCAGGTCGGTCTGGACGACGATCGAGGTCCGGCCGGTGTGCAGCGGGCGCGAGACGCCCTGGACGCGCCCCTCCCTGACCCCGCGGAAGAAGTTGGTCTTGGACTCCAGCGTCGTCGTGGAGGCGCCGGGCGGGAGGTTCAGGAACGCGCACGCCGCGCCGAGCGTGTCGGCCAGCGCCATGAGGGCGCCGCCGTGCATGACGCCGCCCGCGGTGCAGCGGTCGGCGGCCCAGTCCAGATGGCCGGTGACCTCCTCGGGTCCGGCGGTGTCGATCTCCACGCCGAGCGCGCGGGCGAACGGCATGGCGTCGGTCAGCTGGTCGGGGGTGAGCCCGGTCGTCATGAAGCCTCCTCCGGCGGTGTCGGAACCCACCCTGGTGATCCGGCGGCACCGCGTCCATTACCCCGGACGTAATCGCGGGCCTGACCCGGGTGTCGGTAGCGTCGTGCCGTGACGACGATGACGACGGGGTTGAGCGACGTGCGGCCGATCGGGGACCAGCTCCGGGCGTGGCGGCAGCGGCGCAGGCTGAGCCAGCTGGAGCTGGCGTCGGAGGCGGACGTGTCGACGCGGCACCTGAGCTTCGTGGAGACGGGGCGCTCGGCGCCGAGCCGGGAGATGGTGCTGCGGCTCGCCGAGCACCTGGACGTGCCGCTGCGCGACCGGAACCTGCTGCTGGTGGCCGCCGGGTACGCGCCGGTGTTCGACGAGACGCCGATCGAGGAACCGAAGATGGACACGGTCCGCGCGGCGATCCGGCAGGTCCTGGAGGGCCACGAGCCCTACCCGGCGGTGGTGGTGGACCGGTTCTGGAACCTGATCGACGCGAACGGCGCGGCGGCGTTCTTCATGGAGGGCGCCCCGCCCGAGCTGCTGGAGCCGCCGCTGAACGTGCTGCGGCTCAGCATGCACCCGGACGGGATGGCCAAGAACATCCTGAACCTGGCGGAGTGGCGCGCCCACATGATCGACCGCGTCCGGCGCCATGTGGCCCTGACCGCGGACGCGTCGCTCGCCCAGCTGTACCGGGAGCTGCGGAGCTTCCCCGGCGACGTGGGGGAGGCGATGGCCCCGCCCGCGGACCACGAGGTCTTCGTCCCGCTGCGGATGCGGGTGGACGGCCGCGAGCTGTCGTTCTTCAGCACCATCGCGACCTTCGGGACGCCGGTCGACATCACCGTGGCCGAGCTGGCGATCGAGTCGTTCTACCCGGCGGACGCCAAGACGGCCGGGTTCCTGCGGGAGCGCGCCGGCCTGTGACGGGCGTCAGTCGCCGGCCGTGAGCAGGTCGTGGTGGACGCGCGTCAGCGGCACGCCCAGCCGCTGCAGGGCGGAGACCGCCCCGCGGACGAGCGGGGCGGGGCCGGCCACGTAGGCGTCGTGGCCGGCGGCGCCGTCCACGATCAGCGGCAGGACGTCCGGCACGCGGCCGGCGACCGCGCCGGGCGCGGGTTCGCGTGAGACCACCGGGACGACGCGGAGCCGGGCGTGGGCGGACTCCAGCAGCCGAAGCCCGGGGAGGTCGTAGAGGCCGTCCTCGGTGCGGGCCGCGACGACGAGCAGGACGTCGCGGTCCGGGGCGGAGGCGACGGCCTGCTCGGCCAGCGCCTTCACCGGGGCGAGGCCGGTGCCGCCGCCGATCAGCAGGAGCGGGCGGTCCGAGTCCGGGTCGAGGGTCATCGCGCCCTCCGGCGGGCCCAGCAGCACGCTGTCGCCCGGCCCGGTGTGCCGGACCAGCGCGCCGCTCACCCATCCGGCGGGAACGGCCCGGACGTGCAGGCAGACCGTCCCGTCCCGGCGGGGCGCGTTCGCGATCGAGTAGGGCCGCCAGACCCGGGGCCAGCTGGCCGACTGCACGCTCACGTGCTGCCCGGGCGCGAACGGCAGGGGGCGCTCGGGGCGCAGCGTGAGGACGGCGAGGTCGAAGGCGCGGCGGTCGTGCCGGACGACCTCGGCGACCCACCACGGCGGGGCGTCCGCGGCGTCCCGCTCCGCCGCGCCGGCCATGGCCTCGGCCGCGGAGCGGTAGGCGGTGCGCCAGGCGGTCTCGGCCTCGGCCGTCCAGACGTCGGCGGCGAAGGTGCGCAGCGTCGCGACCACGGCCTCCTCGACGTCCGGATAGTGCTCGCGCAGCACCCCGTACTTGCGGTGGCCGCGCCCGAGGCCCTCGAGGTGGCGGGCGAGTTCCTCCGGGTTGTCCTGGCTCCACGCGATCCGGCTGAGCGCGTGGAAGAACCGGTCGTGCTGGCCGCCCATCGCGGGCGGGAACAGGGACCGCAGTCGGGGCCGGGCCGCGAAAAGGCGGCCGTAGAAAAAGCTCATGGCGCCCGCCGGGTCGGCCTCGAGGCGTGCGAAGCATTCTTTGATCACGCGAGTTTCCGATGGCATTCGGCGGCACGCCTTCCCTTCGGGCTGTTTCCGGCGGCCGGACGGCGGGTGCGACGGTCGATCCGTGCGCGTTCGCTGCCCGACTCGGTGAGATTCTCTCACCAATCTCCGCAGGTGTTCAATGGATTGCTCGCGAAGAGCCTCGTGATCGCTACTGTCAGTAACGAAGGTTCAATTCTCCGTGACCCCCGGTAAGTGCCGCAGTCAACGCATACTGATCAGTATCGGATCTGTGTTCCGACGTTCAGGAGGAACCGGTCGGATGGGGAGGAAGAACCCCTATCCCGGGAGAAGATTTCAGAATTCTTCGTGTTTCCTGCTGCGCGCCGCCAAAGGCCGCGCCGCGGCCCGCGGCGGCGCGGTGCGCCGATCTCGCCGCTTTCCACGGCGGACGTGCGTGCCGTGCGGCAAGCTGGCCGGGAGGAGGGCCCCGGGGCCGGGCGGCGCGAGGGGGCGGGTGACGCACGGTGACGTGCGGCCGACAGGCGGATCACCCATAGCGGCCGCCGCCCCGCGGCCGGTGCTCAGCAGAGGGGGAGACACACATGTCGCAAGCCGCGTGCGGGGCCCCGCGCCCCGCGGCCGGTGAGGGCGCGCCGCCGCTCATCGGCATCACCGCCTACCAGGAGCCGGCCCGCTGGGGGAGCTGGGTGCGCGAGGCCGCGCTGCTGCCGGTGCCGTACGCGCGCTCGGTCGAACGGGCCGGCGGCGTCCCGGTCCTGCTGCCGCCGGCCGCGACCCTGCGCGGGCTGGGCACCCTGGTCTCCCGGCTGGACGGCGTCGTGCTGGCGGGCGGCGCCGATGTCGACCCCGAGCTGTACGGCGCCTTCCGGCACTACGAGACCGGGCCGCCGCAGCCGCAGCGCGACCGGTTCGAGCTGGCCCTCGCCCGCGCCGTCGTGGCCGCCGATCTGCCCTTCCTGGCCGTCTCCCGGGGCATGCAGGTGCTGAACGTCGTGCGCGGCGGCGCCCTCGTCCAGCACCTGCCGGAGGCGGTGGGCCACAAGGGGCACGCCCCGCAGGCCGGGCTGGTCGGCTCCCACCGGGTGCGGATCAGCGAGACGAGCCGGATCGGCGGCATCCTCGGCGGCTCGGCCGACGTGCCCACCTGCCACCACCAGGCGGTGAGCCGGCTCGGCAAGGGCCTGACCGCCGTCGCGTGGGCCGAGGACCAGGTCGTCGAGGCCGTGGAGCTCCAGGGGCACCGCTTCGGGCTCGCGGTCCAGTGGCACCCCGAGGAAGGAGACGACCGGCGGCTGTTCGAGGCCCTCGTCGCCGAGGCCGCGGGCCGCGGGCAGGCGCCCGCGGCGCCGCCGGCGCCGGTGCGGCAGGCGGCCGACGCCGGTGCCGCCGGCCGCTGAGGCCGGGGATTGATCGGCGGGCCACCGGGGAGGCCGTGGGGAGGATTCCCGCCGACCCCCGGAGGCCGCCGCATGCCCCTGCACCCGCAGACCGTGAGCTTTCTGGAACTGCTCGCCTCGTGGACGGCCGCGCCGCCGGGAGGGGGCGGGGACGCCGAGCCCGCGATCGAGGAGATGCGGGAGCGGATCGGCGCGGCGTTCCCGGTCGAGCGGCGCGAGCTTCCGGAGGTCCGCGACATCGAGGTTCCCGGCCCGGGAGGGCCCGTGCCGGTGCGCCTGTACCGCCCGGAGCCGCCCGAGCGGGGGCCGCTGCCCGCCGTCGTGTACCTGCACGGCGGGGGATGGGTGCTCGGCGGCGTCGACAACGTGGACGCCTTCTGCCGCGACCTGGCGGCCGCGGCGGAGTGCGCCGTGCTGAGCGTCGGCTACCGGCTCGCCCCCGAGCACCCGTTCCCCGCGGCGGTGGACGACGCCTGGGCCGTCGTCTCGTCGGTGGCGCGCGGGCCCGGCCGGTACGGGGTGCGGCACGGGGCCGTCGCGGTCGCCGGCGACAGCGCCGGGGGCAACCTCGCCGCCGCGTGCGCGCTGCTGGCCAGGGACGCCGGGGTGCGGCTCGCCCACCAGCTGCTCGTCTACCCGGTGACCGACACGGCGATGGACACCCCGAGCTGGCGGGAGTACGGCACGGGGTACGGGCTGGACGCCGGGTCGCTCGCCCGGTTCATGGACCTCTACCGGGACGGCGCCGACCCGTCCGACCCCCGGCTCGCCCCGCTGCGCGCCGCGGACCTGGCCGGCGCCGCGCCCGCCACCGTGATCACCGCCGAGTACGACATCCTGCGCGACGAGGCCGAGGAGTACGCCCGCCGGCTCGCCGCCGCCGGCGTGCCGGCGGAGCTGCGCCGCTACGACGGCGTCGTGCACTCCTTCTTCCTGCTGCCCGAGATCTTCGACGCCGGTGCCGAGGCCGTGGAGTTCGCTGTGCGACGATTGCGCGCGGCATTCGACGACCACTCGCGGCAGGGGAGTGCGGCATGACGCGGTACGACGCGTACGAGCGGCTGAGGATCGACTGGGCGGCGGACGGGGTGCTGCGGGTCACGCTCAGCACGCCGGGCAAGCTGAACGCGGTCGACACCACCGGGCACCGCGAGCTGGCGGAGATCTGGCGGGACGCCGACGCCGACGACGAGGTGCGCGTGGTCCTCGTGCGCGGGGAGGGGACGGCGTTCTCCGCCGGCGGCGACCTCGCCATGATCGAGGAGATGATGACCGACCACGCGTCCCGCCGCCGGATCATGCGCGAGGCCCGCGACATCGTGATGAACGTGGTGAACTGCTCCAAGCCGGTGGTCAGCGCCGTGCAGGGCCCGGCGGTGGGCGCGGGGCTCGCGGTCGCGCTGCTGGCCGACGTCTCCGTCGCGGGCCGCACCGCGAAGATCATCGATGGGCACACGCGGCTGGGCGTGGCGGCCGGCGACCACGCGGCCATCGTGTGGCCGCTGCTGTGCGGGCTCGCGAAGGCCAAGTACTACCTGCTGCTCAACGACGTCCTCACCGGCGAGGAGGCCGAGCGCATCGGCCTGGTCTCGCTGTGCGTGGACGACGCGCAGGTGCACGAGCGCGCCCTGGAGATCGCCGGGCGGCTCGCCGCCGGGCCCGCCGAGGCGCTGTCGTTCACCAAGCACGCGCTGAACAACTGGCTGCGCCTCGCCGGGCCGACGTTCGACGCGTCCCTGGCGATGGAGTTCTTCGGGTTCACCGGCCCGGACGTGCGCGAGGGCGTCGCGGCGATCCGGGAGAAGCGCCCGCCCCGCTTCGGCTGAGGCGCGGCCCGGCGGTCCCCGGGGCGGCCCGGCGCCGGCCGGACCGCCCACGGCCCCGGTCAGTACGACTTGGGGAGCCCCAGCTCGTGCTGGGCGATGTGGGCGAGGACGAGTTCCTCGGCGACCGGGATGTTCTTGCCAATGCGGGCGTCCCGGAACATCCTGGCGATCGGGTACTCCAGCGAGTACGCCATGCCGCCGTGGGTCTGGAACGCGCGGTCGGCGGCCTGCCAGGCCGCGTCGGCCGCGGTGAGCTTGGCGATGTTGGCCTCCGAGCCGCACGGCCGGCCCCGGTCCCAGAGCCAGGCGGCCTTGTAGGTCATCAGCCGCGCCAGCTCCAGCTGCGCCTTGATCCGCGCGAGCGGGAACGCGATGCCCTGGTGCGCGCCGATCGGCCTGCCGAACGGGGCGCGCTCGACGGCGTACTCGCAGGCGATCCGCAGCACCAGCCCGCCGGATCCGACGCCGCCCGCGGCGGCGAGGATCCGCTCGGGGTTGAGGATGTCCCACAGGACGGCGAAGCCCTGATCGGGCTCGCCGAGGACCCGGTCCGCGGGCACGCGCACGCCGTCCAGGAAGACCATGCTGGACGCGACGGTGTTGGTGCCGAGCTTGGGGATCGGCCGGTAGGTCAGCGTGCCGTCGGCCACGGCCTTCTTGACGTCCACGAGCAGGACGGTGAAGCCGGCCGTGCGGGGCCGGGCCTCCGCGGCCGGGATCGTCCGGGTGACCAGGACGAGGAGGTCGGCGCGCTCGATGCCGGAGATCCAGATCTTCTGGCCGCTGACGACGAAGGAGTCGCCGTCGCGGCGCGCCTGGGTGGCGATGTTGATCGCGTTGCTGCCCGCGTCCGGCTCGGTGACGGCGAAGCACGTCTCGATCTCGCCGGAGACGATCTTCGGCAGGAGTTCGCGCCTCTGCTCGGCGGTGCCGTGCCGGGCGATGGTGAGCCCGCCGAACGCGGGCGTCAGCAGGTACATGAAGGACGCGGCGCCGCCCGCGCCGCCCTCGGCGAGGGCCTCCAGGGCCACCGCCAGCTCCAGCAGGCCCTGGCCCCCGCCGCCGTACTCCTCGGGGACCGCCAGGCTGTGCCAGCCGCCGTCGACCAGCTCCCGCCAGACCTCCTCCGGCCAGCGCTTGTCCGCGTCGCACCGGCTCCAGTAGTCCTGGTCGTACTTCCCGGCGATCGCCAGCACGCCCTCGCGCACCGCGGCCGCGCCCTCCGGCAGGTCGAAGTCCATCGCGCCTCCCTCGCAAGCTCCCTCGTCGACTCTCGCCCGGCTCACGGTAGCCGACCGAAGTAAGTGGTCACTGACGAGGGGTGGTCATGAACGCCGCTTCGCGGGGTAGGCGAGACGGGGACCTCGGCACCGGGGGACCGGCGGAGGGATCCGACGACGGGAAGGGGAGGCCATGCGGCCGCGCGACAGGTGGATGCTGGCCGGCGGGCGGTGGAGCCAGGGGACCGGGGACGAGACGTTCACGGTGACCGATCCGGCGACCGGCGAACCGCTCGGGGTGGTGGCGGCCTCGTCGGCGGCGGACGTGGACACGGCCGTGGCGGCGGCCCGCGGCGCCGCGCCCGGCTGGGCCGCTGTGCCGGCCGCCGAGCGGGGCGCGGCGCTGCACGCGGCCGCGCGCGCGGTCGAGGAGCGCATGGACGAGCTGGCCGCCCTGGTGACCGCGGAGATGGGCAAGCCCACCGGTGACGCCCTCGGCGGCGTGGAGGCCGGCATCGGGACCCTGCGCCAGTACGCCGAACTGGGCCCGCTGCACGGCGGGCGCAGCCTCCAGGGCGGTCGGGACGCCGCCGACTTCATGGTCCGCGAGCCGTGGGGCGTCGTCGCCGCGATCACGCCGTGGAACGACCCGGTCGCGATCGCCTGCGGCCTGGTCGGCGCGGCCGTGGCGACGGGCAACACCGTCGTCCACAAGCCGTCCGAGCGGACGCCCCACACCGGCGCGATGCTCGCCGAGCTGATCGCGGGGCGCCTGCCCGACGGGGTCCTGAACATGGTCACCGGCGGCGGCGCGGTCGGCGAGGCCCTCGCCGGGCACCCGGGCGCCGACGTCGTCGCGCACGTCGGCTCCACCCGCGCCGGCCGCCGCATCGCCGAACTGGCCGCCCGGAGGGGCGCGAGGACCGTCCTGGAGAACGGCGGGGCCGACCCCCTGATCGTGGACGCCGGCGTCGACCCGGCATGGGCCGCCGAGCAGGCCGCGCTCGGCTGCTTCGCCAACGCCGGCCAGATCTGCACCTCGGTCGAGCGCGTCTACGTGCACGAGGCCGTCGCCGAGCCGTTCCTGGACGCGCTCACCGCCCGCGCGCGGGACCTGCGCATGGGGCCTGGCGCCGACCCGTCCACGGAGCTCGGGCCGCTCGTCGACGAGCGCCACCGCACCCAGGTCCACCAGCAGGTGGAGAAGGCCCTCGCCGACGGGGCGCGGGCCCTGACCGGCGCGCGCCTGCCCGGGGGACCCGGCTGCTTCTACCCGGCGACCGTGCTCGCCGGCTGCGCCGACCACATGGCGGTCATGGCGGAGGAGACCTTCGGCCCCGTCGCGCCCGTGCGCACCGTGGCCGGGTTCGAGCAGGCGCTGAAGGCTGCGCGCCGCTCCCGCTACGGCCTCGCCGCGACCGTCCTCACCCGCGACATGGCGCACGCGCAGGCAGCCTGGCGCACGCTGGACGCCGGCACCGTGAAGATCAACGCGGTGTTCGGCGGCGCTCCCGGCGGCGCCGCCACCCCGCGCCGCGCCAGCGGCCACGGGTTCGGCTACGGCCCCGAGCTCCTGGACGAGATGACCGCGGTCAAGGTCGTCCACATCCGGAGCGACGTCCCCTGACCGTCACCCGCCGTCGCGGACCGAGGGCCGCGCGGTGGCGGCCATGTAGCGGGTCACCATGCGGGCGACGAAGTGGGCGAACACCTCCGGTGGCCCGGACGGCAGCATGATGTGGCTCATCGTCAGGCGCACCGCCGCGTCGGCGATCTCGGTGAGCGCCTCCCGGTCCAGATCCGGCCACTGGCGCAGGGCGTGCTCGGCGATGCGGGCGCTGGCGGCGAACAGCACCGGCTCCGCCTGCGTGGTGAGCAGCGGCAGCATCTCGTCGCCGCCCGCGCCCGTGAGCACCGCCTTCTTCAGCTGGTCGTCGGCGGAGGTCTCCAGCGAGAACACCACCGCGGCGACCACCGCGGAGTACAGGTCGTCGTGCTCGGACAGCACGGCGTCGATGCCGTCGAGGTAGCGCTCGTTGTCGCGGATCACGACCGCCTGCGCGAGGCCCCACTTGTCGCCGAACTCGTTGTAGACGGTCTGCCGGCTGACCCCGGCGGCGGCGGCGACGTCGCGCATCCGGACGGCGCGGTAGCCGCGCTCCACCAGGAGGTCTGCCGCGGCGTCCAGCAGGGATTCGCGCACGGAACGGCCGGCGGTGCCCATGTGTCGTCGCCCTCCAGGGTGCTGGTCAGAAGACCATTATCCCCCGCGGGCCGCCGCCGGGCCATCGTGCGCCCGCCGGGTCGCCGCCGTCGAGCAGGTGCGCGAGCGGGAGGGTGGCCGCGCCGACGGCGACCGCCTCGGGACCGAGGCGGCACAGGTCGACGGAGGTCCGCGCGAACGGGTGCCGCAGCGCGTAGGCGGCGGCCGCCGCGGTGATCCGGTCCAGCATCCGGCGACCGATCAGCAGCCCGGCCCAGCCGCCGATGATGATCTTCTCCGGGCCGAACAGGTTGACCAGGTCGGCGATGCCCGCGCCGAGGTGCTCGGCGACGTCGTCGCGCAGGGCGGCCGCCGCCGCGGACGGGTCGGCCAGCAGCGCGGCGAGGGCCGCCTCCTCGCCCGTCCCGGCCGGGCCGCCCGCCGCCCGGTACCGTTCCCGCAGGGCGGTCGCGCCGACGTAGGCCTCCAGGCAGCCGCGGGAGCCGCACCGGCACCGCGCGCCGCCGACCCGGGACGTCGTGTGGCCCCACTCGCCCGCGCTGCCCGCCGCGCCCCGGTACGGCGAGCCGTCGATCATCACGGCGGCGCCGATCCCGGAGCCGATGAGGACGACGACGGCGTCGCGGTGCCCGCGCCCGGCGCCGAGCCACATCTCGGCCTGGCCGAGCGACGTCGCGCCGTTGTCGACGAACAGCGGCAGGCGGGTGCCCTCGCGCAGCATCCGCTCCAGCGGCACGCCGTCCCAGCCGATGGTCTGGCAGTGCACGACCGCCTCCGGGCCGTGCTCGACCACGCCGGGGACGCCCACGCCGACCCCGATGACGGACGCCGGGTCGACCGACGCGCCGTCGATCACCGCCGGCAGGCCGTCCAGGATGTGCCGGACGACGGCGCGCTCGTCGTGCCCGCCGTCCCCGAGCGGCAGGTCGGCCTTGGCGAGCCGGGTCAGCGCCAGGTCGAACAGCTCGACCACCACGCGCGTCTCGCCGACGTCGACGCCGACGAGGTGGCCGTACCCGGCCGCGGCCTTCAGCAGCACCCGCGGTCGGCCGCCGTCGGACTCGACGCTGCCCGCCTCCACGACGAGCCCGGCGCCGATCAGCTCGCCGACCACGTTGCTGACCGAGGCCGGGCTGAGCCCGGTCTCGCGGGCGAGGTCCTGGCGGCTGAGCGGCCCGTCGAAGTACAGCCGCCGCAGCAGCACCGACCGGTTGGCGCGGCGCAGGTCGCGCACGGTCCTCCGGCGCCGTTCCGGCATCGGCCCCCCTCGTCCCGCGGCAGGTCGCCTCCCCGCGGCCTCCCAGGTCGTGACCCGCCATTATGTCCGCTTGGAAGACGGTGGGGAACAGGCCCCGATCCCGTCGTCCGCGCGCGCCGGGGCATCCGGGCGCGGCCCCCCGCGCCCCGCTCTCTAGAGTGAGGGCCGACCGGCTCAGGCGAGGTGAGGAGGCCGGGTGGGCGGGATCCTTGTGGCCAACCGGGGAGAGGTCGCGCTGCGGGTCGTCCGGGCCGCGGCCGAGCTGGGGCTGCGGACGGTCGCCGTGCGCACCCGCGACGACGCGGCCTCACCGCACACCAGGCGCGCCGACGAGACGCGCGTCCTGCCCGGCGAGGGCGCCGCGGGATACCTCGACGCGGACGCGCTCATCGCCGCCGCCAAGGACGCCGGCGCCACCGCCGTCCACCCCGGCTACGGCTTCCTGAGCGAGAACGCGGGCTTCGCCGCCGGCTGCGCCGGGGCCGGGCTCACCTTCGTCGGGCCGCCGCCGGAGCTGCTGGAGCTGTTCGGCGACAAGACCGCGTCGCGCGGCCTGGCACGGGAGGCGGGCGTCCCCGTGGCCCCCGGCACGCCCGGCGCCGTGAGCCCCGCCGGCGCGGAGGCGTTCGCCCGCGAGCACGGCGCCGTCGTGCTCAAGGCGCTCGCGGGCGGCGGCGGGCGCGGCATGCGCGTCGTCACCGATCCCGCGGCGGTGGCGGACGCCTACGAGCGGTGCCGGTCGGAGGCGCTCGCCTCCTTCGGCAGCGGCGAGCTGTACGCCGAGAAGCACGTGCCGAGCGCGCGCCACATCGAGGTCCAGGTCGCGGGCGACGGGTCCGGCGCCGTCACCCACCTGTGGGAGCGCGACTGCAGCGTCCAGCGCCGCCACCAGAAGCTGATCGAGATCGCCCCCGCGCCGGCGCTGCCCGGCGCCGTCAGGGACGCGCTGCTGGACGCCGCGTTGCGCCTGGCGGCCCGTGTCCGCTACGCCGGGCTCGGCACCTTCGAGTTCCTCGTCGACGGCGAGGAGTTCTGGTTCCTGGAGGCCAACCCGAGGCTCCAGGTCGAGCACACCGTCACCGAGGAGATCACCGGCGTCGACCTGGTGAAGGCGCAGATCAGGCTGGCGATGGGGGAGGACCTCGCCGGGGTGGGCCTGGCCGCGCCGCCGCCGGCGACCGGCTGCGCCGTCCAGGTGCGCGTCAACGCCGAGACGATCGCCGCGGACGGGACGCCGCGCCCGAGCGCCGGGACGCTCACCGCGTTCGCGCCGCCGTCCGGTCCCGGCGTGCGCGTCGACACCCACGGGTACGCCGGCTACCGCACCAGCCCGCGCTACGACCCGCTGCTCGCCAAGGTCATCGCCCGCGCCGAGGACCTGCCCTCGGCCGCCGCCCGCGCCCACGGCGCGCTCGGCGAGTTCGAGATCGCGGGCGTCGCCACGAGCATCCCGCTGCTGCAGGGCGTGCTGCGCCACCCCGGATTCACCGCCGGCGGGGCCCGCACGTCCTTCGTCGCCGACCACCTGCCCGAACTGCTGGAGAGCGAGCACCGCCGGTACTACGTCGAGACGGCCCCGGCCGCCGGAGCGCCCCAGGCGCCGGCCGCCCCGGACGCGCCGCCCGGCACCGTCGCCGTCCCCGCGCCGATGCAGGGGACGGTCGTGAGCGTGGAGGTGTCCGAAGGCGACCTCGTCCGGGCGGGCGCGCCGGTGCTGGTCCTCGAGGCCATGAAGATGGAGCACGTCGTCCGCGCGGGGGAGGCGGGCATCGTCCGGGCTCTTGCCGCCGCGCCCGGCGAGACCGTCGCCGAGGGCGCGCCGCTGCTGTTCACCGAGCCCGCCGAGGCGGGCGGCGACCACGCCGCCGAGGACGAGGCGGCCGACCTGGACCTCATCCGCGCCGACCTCGCCGAAACACTGCGCCGCCACGAGACCGGGCTCGACGCCGCCCGCCCCGAGGCGGTCGCCAAGCGGCACGCGCGCGGCCGCCGCACCGCGCGGGAGAACATCGGCGACCTGTGCGACCCTGGCACGTTCGTCGAGTACGGCGCCCTCGCCATCGCCGCGCAGCGGCAGCGCCGCTCCCTGGACGACCTCATCGAGCGCACGCCCGCCGACGGCATGGTCTGCGGCATCGGGGACGTCGACGGCGCGCAGGCGGTCGTCATGTCCTACGACTACACGGTCCTCGCCGGGACGCAGGGCCACCAGAACCACCGCAAGACCGACCGGATGCTCGACATCGCCCACCGCCGCCGCCTGCCGGTGGTGCTGTTCGCCGAGGGCGGCGGGGGACGCCCCGGCGACACCGACACCACCGCCGTCTCCGGCCTGGACGTGACGACGTTCCACGCGATGGGGCGGCTCAGCGGCGCCGTCCCGTCGGTGGGCATCGCGAGCGGGCGCTGCTTCGCGGGGAACGCGGCCCTGCTCGGCTGCTGCGACGTCATCGTCGCCACCCGCGACGCCAACATCGGCATGGGCGGCCCCGCCATGATCGAGGGCGGCGGCCTCGGCGTCTTCACGCCCGAGGAGATCGGCCCGGTCGGCGACCAGGAACCGAACGGCGTCATCGACATCGTGGTGGACGACGAGGCCGAGGCGGTCCGGGCGGCCCGCCGCTACCTGTCCTACTTCCGGGGCCCGGTGGACGACTGGACCTGCGACGACCAGCGGATCCTGCGGCACGTCGTCCCGGAGAACCGGATGCGCGCCTACGACGTCCGCCGCGCCGTCGCCCACCTCGCCGACAACGGGTCGGTGCTGGAGCTGCGCCGGGCGTTCGGCGTCGGGATCATCACCGCGCTGGTGCGGATCGAGGGCCGCCCGCTGGGCCTGATCGCCAGCAACCCGGCGCACCTCGGCGGCGCCATCGACCGCGACGCCGCCGACAAGGCCGCCCGGTTCCTGCAGCTGTGCGACGCGCACGGCCTGCCGGTCGTGTCGCTGTGCGACACCCCGGGCTTCATGGTCGGCCCGGACGCCGAGCGCACCGCCACCGTCCGGCACTTCAGCCGCCTGTTCGTCATCGGCGCCAACCTGCGCGTCCCGATCGTCACGGTCGTCCTCCGCAAGGGGTACGGGCTCGGCGCGCAGGCCATGGCGGGCGGCGGGTTCAAGGCGCCGCTCGCGACCCTCGCCTGGCCCACCGGTGAGATCGGCGGCATGGGGCTGGAGGGCGCCGTCCGGCTCGGGTTCCGCAAGGAGCTGGAAGCCGCCGAGGACCCGCAGGCGATGTTCGAGCAGATGGTCGCCGCCGCCTACGAGTACGGCAAGGCGCTCCACGCCGCCACGGTGTTCGAGCTGGACGACGTCATCGACCCGGCCGAGACGCGGCGGTGGATCACCGCAGTGCTGGCCGCCGCACCGCCGGCCGACGACCGTCCCCGCCCGTGGATCGACACGTGGTGAGGTCCGGGCCGGCGCGGTAGGCGTCGCGCACCCGGGGATCGGCCCGCACCTCCGCCGGGGGGCCGGCCGCGATCATCCTGCCGCCGTCGAGCACGTGCAGGACGTCGCACACCCCGAGCAGGGCCTCGATCTCTTCCTCGACGACCAGCACCGCGAGCCCCTCCTCGGCCAGGTCCCGGAGCAAAACCTCCAGCGCCCGCGCGTGCCGCACCGGAAGGCCCGCCCACGGCTCGTCCAGCACGAGCACGGCCGGTTCGGCGGCGAGGGCCCGCGCCAGGTCCACCAGCCCGGCGACGCCGGGCGGCGCGTCGCGGACGGGCGTGTCCGCATGGTCCTCGATGCCGAGGCGGGCGAGGAGGGCGGCGGCGACGGCGCCCGCGCCGCGGCGCGCGTCCCAGCGGCGCCGCCACCGGTCCCGCGCCGTGCGGCCCGGGTGCTCCCGCGTCATCGCGTGCCTGGCCGCGGCGGCCTGGACGCTCTCGCGCACGGTCGCCGCGCCCGCCGCGCCCGTCTGCTGGAAGGTGCGGGCGATGCCGCGCCGGGCCCGCTCCCGCGCCGCGCTGCGGGTCAGGTCGGCGCCGTCCAGCAGCACGCTCCCCGCCGCCGGGCGCCGCAGCCCAGTGATCACGTCGCAGAGCGTCGTCTTGCCCGCGCCGCTCGGGCCGGCGAGGCCGGTGACCGCGCCGGACGGGACGGTGAGCCCCGCCCCGTCGACCGCCGTCAGCCGCCCGAACCGGACCGTCACGTCGCGCACCCGCAGGCCCCGCGCAGCGGCCATGGCACCCGCCCCCTCGCGCCTCGTGTGATGTGGATCACTGGGAGGCCACACCCTACTGAGGGAGCGCGGGCGGCGGCAACGGACCGCGGAGGGTCAGGGCGCCGCGGGTCAGGACGGGTGCGTCGCCAGGCGGTCGCGGGTCCACTCCTTGACCCCGGCGACGAACGCCTCGACGTCGGCGGCCTTGCCGGAGGCCATCTCGCCGAACCAGTCGGGCACGTACCGCTCGAACCGCCCGCTCTCCAGGACCTCCAGCACGGCAGCGGCCACCTCCTGCGGCGGCAGGGCGTCCGACACGTCGCTGAGCGGCGGCTCGTTGCCGGGGAGGGTGAACAGCTCCGTCCCGGCGATGAGCGCGGGCTGGATCACGTGGACCCCCACGCCCGTCCCGTCCAGGTCGACCGCCATGCTCTCCCAGAACGCCGTGAGCGCGGCCTTGGACGCGGAGTAGGCCGCCTCGTGCGGCGGGCCGAGCCGCGCCGCGACCGAGCCGACCGCCACGAGGTGCCCCCCGCCGCGCGCGAGCATGCCGGGCAGCAGCGCCAGCGTGAGCCGCACGGGGGACAGGTAGTTGAGCCGCATCGCCTCGTCGGCGTCGGCGGCCGAGAGGTCCTGGACGCGGCGCCGCTTCGGCATCCCCGCGTTGTTGACCAGCACGTCGACGCCGCCGAGCTCGCGCTCGGCCTCCGCGGCGAGGTCGGCGACCGCGTCGAGGTCGGCGAGGTCGGCCGCCCACATCGCCGACTCCGGGGCGTGCTCGCGGCACCGGGACAGCACCTCCGAGAGCCTGTCCTTGCGCCGCGCCACCAGGCCGACCCGGGCCCCGGCGGCGGCGAGCGCCTCCGCCACCACGGCGCCGATGCCCGACGAGGCTCCCGTGACCAAAGCGGACCGTCCGGTGAGAGTCGCCATGCGTACCAACGTCACACACCCCGCGCCCACCGGCAAGGCGCAGCGCCGCCGCCCCCGGAAGCGCGTCCCGTGAAATGTCCAGCGCCGCCCGCTCCGGATCGGTAAGGTCGTGGGTTTCGCCCCCCACCACCCTCGCAGCCGGAGGTCTGTCCGCATGCCCGCCGAGCCCGCCGACCCTTCCGAAACCGCGGTCCTCGCAGCCGAACGCGCCCACCTCGCCGAGTCCCGCGCCGCGCTGCGCCGGATGCGCGAGCACGCCGAAGGCCTCAGCGCCGACGTCGCCGCCGACTGGGTCTCCAAGCAGTTCCTCGAGTCGCTCCTCGACCAGCGGGTCAGAGCGCTCGCCGACCACCCCGGAACCCCGCTGTTCTTCGGCCGGATGGACCGCGGCGGCGAGGCCGGCCCCGACCTCCCCGCCGTGATGTACGTGGGGCGGCGGCACGTCCACGACGGCGACGAGGGGCGGCCCCTCGTCCTGGACTGGCGGGCCCCCGTGTCGCGGGCCTTCTACCAGGCCGGACCGGCGGACCCGATGGGCTGGCGGCTGCGCCGGCGCTTCGGCTTCCGGGCCGGCGAGCTGACCGCGTTCGAGGACGAGCCCCTCGACGGCGGCGGCACGCCGCCGGGGACGGGCCCGTCCCGGATCCTGACCGAGGAGATCGAGCGGCCCCGGACCGGCCCGATGCGCGACATCGTCGCCACCATCCAGCCCGAGCAGGACGTGATCGTCCGCGCCGACCTGCCCCGCAGCGTCTGCGTCCAGGGCGCGCCCGGCACCGGCAAGACGGCCGTCGGGCTGCACCGCGCCGCCTACCTGCTGTTCACGCACCGGGAGCGGTTGTCGCGGTCCGGCGTCCTCATCGTCGGACCGAACCGCGCGTTCCTCGCCTACATCGCGGCGGTGCTGCCCGCGCTCGGCGAGGTCCGGGTCGAGCAGGCCACCATCGACGACCTGGTCGGCCCGCCGCTGGCCGGCGAGCCCGCGGATACGGCCGCCCTCAAGGGCGACGCCCGGATGGCCGACGTGCTGCGCAAGGCGCTGTGGCTGCACGTCCGCAAACCGGAGGAGGGGCTCGTCGTCACCCGGGGCGCGGCGCGATACCGGCTCGCCGACCACGAGATCCGCGAGACCGCCGCCGCGCTGCGCGGGACGACCCGCTACGGCGCGGGCCGGGCCGCGTTCGCGCAGCGGCTCGCGCACCAGGTCCTCGTGCGGATGGAGCGGCGCGGCGAGGCCCCCGACGACCGCGTCCAGGACCAGGTCGCGCGGAGCAGGCCGGTCAGGCAGGTCCTCGACGCGGTGTGGCCGAAGGTGACCCCCGAGCAGGTCCTGCACCGGCTGCTGTCGGACGCCGAGCTGCTGCGCAGGGCCGCGAAGGGGGTGCTGGACGAGGACGAGCAGGCCGTCCTCCTGCGGGGCAAGGCCGCCCGCTCGCACCGCTCCGCCAAGTGGACCGCCGCCGACCGGGCCCTCCTGGACGAGCTGAACGACCTCATCGAGCGCACCGCCTCGCTCGGCCACCTGGTGGTGGACGAGGCGCAGGACCTGTCCGCCATGCAGTTGCGGGCGCTCGGCCGCCGTTGCGCGACGGGCTCGGCGACCGTCCTCGGCGACCTCGCGCAGGGCACGACCGCGTGGTCGGCGCGCTCGTGGAAGGAGGTCCTCACCCACCTCGGGCAGGACGGGGAGGTCACCGAGCTCACCCTCGGGTTCCGTGTTCCGGGGACCGTCCTCGACTTCGCCGCCCGCCTGCTCCCGCACGTCGCGCCCGACCTGGAGCGGCCGCGCTCGCTGCGCCCCGGCGCCGGGGCGCTCACCGTGCGGCGCGTCCCCGACGTCGTCGCCGGGGCGGCCGAGGCCGCGCGCGCCGCCCTCGCCCGCCCCGGCTCGGTCGGCCTGATCGTCCCGGACGCGCGGGCGGACGAGCACGCGGCGGCGCTGGAGGCCGCCGGGCTGGAGCACGAGGTCCTCGGGCCCGAGTCCGAGGGCACCGGACGGCTGCTGGTGGTGCCCGCGACCCTGGCCAAGGGCCTGGAGTACGACCATGTGGTCGTCGCCGAGCCCGCCGCCATCGCCGCCGCCGAGGCGCGCGGCCTCGCCCGCCTGTACGTGGTGCTGACCCGCGCCGTCACCACGCTGACCGTGCTCCACGAGGCCGACCTCCCCGCCGAGCTGGCGGAACCGTAGTCGGCGGCCGGGCGGCCCCTACGTCCGGCCCGCCGCCCGGTCCCGGCACTCCCGCGGGCGCAGCCCGTCGAAGGCGATGCGGAGGACGTCGTCGCGGGCCCCGGCGCGTCCGGCGGCGTAGGACATGCCGGCCAGCAGCGCCATGACCTCGCCGGGGCCGACGTCGGCCCGGACGGCGCCGGCGTCCTGCGCCCGTTCGAGGAGGACCCCGATGGCGGCCCTCAGGCCCGGCCCGGCGCGCCCGGTGGCCTCCCGGGCGTCGACGCCGACCTCGGCCAGCGCCTCGGTGACGGCCTGCTTGGTCGCCGCCTGCGAGACCACCCGGGAGAAGAAGCCGAAGAACGCGGCGCCCGGGTCGGGCGCGGACCGCAGCTCCCGCGCCTCGGCCGCCAGCCGTTCCAGCAGCGCGACGAGCACTGCTTCCAGCAGCGACTCCTTGGTGGGGAAGTGCCGGAACACCGTGCCGATGCCGACGCCCGCCTTGCGCGCCACCTCCTCGGTGGGGGCGGAGGTCCCCTGGACGGCGAAGACCTCCTCGGCCGCGGCGAGGACCTTGGCGCGGTTGCGCAGGGCGTCGGCGCGCAGCGGTCTGCCGGAGGCGGGTGCAGTCATCGCGGCCTTCCGTTGACAAGTGGAGTATCGGCTCCGTATTTTCTCATCCGGAGCACGTACTCCGATTGTAGGGGAGATCGCATGTCAGAGTTCGCCAGCCCCCGGGCCGTCTTCCAGCGGCTGATCGACGGGATCATCGCGCGGCGGCCGGAGGGGCTGCCGCAGCTCTACGCGAAGGACGCGGTGGTCGTGCACCCGTTCGCCCACCCGGCCTCGCGCCTGGAGGGCCGCGAGGCGCTGCGCCGGCACTTCGCCCGGCTGGAGACGCTGCCGGTGGAGATGCAGGCGCGCAACATCGTGGTGCACCAGACCGCCGACCCCGAGGTGATCATCGCGGAGTTCGAGTACGCGGGCCGCAACACCGAGAACGGGCGGGAGTTCGTCGTGCCGAACATCTTCGTCCTGCGGGTGCGCGACGGGCACATCGTGGAGTCCCGCGACTACGCCCACCACCGCGCGTTCGAGGAGGCGATGGCGTGACGGCTCCGGGCGCCCCGACCCCCCGCGAGGTGTTCGCGCGGCTCAGCGCGGGCATCTCGGCCGGGCGCTGGGACGATCTCGCCGCCCTCTACGCCGAGGACGCGGTCGTCGAGCAGCCGTTCGCCCTCCCGCCGGCGCCGCCGCGCCTGGAGGGGCGCGCAGAGATAGACCGGCACTTCCGCGCCGCCGCGCGGGGGCCCCTCGAACTGCGCGCCCGCGACGTGGTGGTGCACGAGACCGCCGACCCCGAGGTGATCGTCGCGGAGTTCGGCTACGACGGCCGCGTGGTCCCGCCGGGCCGCGCGTTCCGGGTCGCCAACATCCAGGTGCTGCGGGTGCGCGACGGGCTGATCGCCGAGACCCGCGACTACCACGACCATCCGGGCTTCGCGCGGGCGATGCGGGACGGCTGAGCCGGGGACGGCCGAGCGGGACCCGGTGCGGACCGGCCGTGCCGGGGGGAGTCGTCCGGAACCGCCGGGCGCGGGCGGTTGACTGGCCGTCCCGGCCGTTCCTAGGGTGGACTCGCCATACCGACCGGTTGGTATGTGCCGTTCCGGGTGGCCGCCGCCACCCACGCCCCGCGCGGAGGCCCCGTGAGCACAGCACCGCCCGACGCCGGCGAACTGAGCCGGCTGGTCGGCGAGTTCCTCGCCGGCCACGACCCCTCGGCGACCGAGCCGCTGGAGTTCCTGCGGGCCCGGTTCGACGCCGGGCTCGCCTGGGTCCACTACCCCGAGGGGCTCGGCGGGCTCGGCGCGCCGCGGCACCTGCAGCCCGCCGTCGACCGCGCCTTCGCCGAGGCCGGCGCCCCCGCCAACCATCCCGAGCGCAACGGCATCGGGCTCGGCATGGCCGCCCCGACGATCCTCGCCTTCGGCACCGAGGAGCAGAAGCGCCGCTTCCTGCGCCCGCTGTGGACGGGCGAGGAGCTGTGGTGCCAGCTGTTCAGCGAGCCCGGCGCCGGCTCCGACCTCGCCGCGCTCGGCACCCGCGCGGTCCGCGACGGCGACGCCTGGACGGTCAACGGCCAGAAGGTGTGGACGTCCATGGCGCACGAGGCGCGCTGGGCGATCCTCGTCACCCGCACCGACCCGGACGTCCCCAAGCACCGCGGCATGACCTACTTCGTCTGCGACATGACCGCGCCGGGCGTCGAGGTCCGGCCGCTGCGGCAGATCACCGGCGAGGCCGAGTTCAACGAGGTGTTCCTCACCGACGTCCGGATCCCCGACGAGCACCGGCTCGGCGAGGTCGGGCAGGGCTGGCAGGTCTCCACCACGACGCTGATGAACGAGCGCGTCGCGATCGGCGGCCAGGCCATGCCGCGCGAGAGCGGCATGATCGGCGTCGTCGCCGCGCTCTGGCGGGACCGCCCCGAACTGCGCACCCCCGGCCTGCACGACGCCCTGCTGCGCGCGTGGGTGGAGACCGAGGCCGCCCGGCTCACCGGGGAGCGGCTGCGCCAGCAGCTCACCGCCGGGCAGCCCGGCCCCGAGGGGTCGGGCGCGAAGCTGGCCTTCGCCAAGCTCAACCAGGAGGTGTCCGGCCTGGAGCTGGAGCTGCTCGGCGAGGAGGGCCTGCGCTACGACGACTGGACGATGCGCCGCCCCACCGAGGTCGACTTCACCCGCCGCTCGCCCGGCTACCGCTACCTGCGCGCCAAGGGCAACTCCATCGAGGGCGGCACCTCGGAGATCCTGCGCAACATCATCGCCGAGCGCGTCCTCGGCCTGCCCGGCGAGATCCGCGTCGACAAGGACGTGGCCTGGAAGGACCTGCCCAGATGAGCGACCTGCTGTACGGGGAGATCGAGAACGACCTGCGCGCGAGCGTCCGGCAGGTGCTGGACGACAAGGCGCCCTGGACCTCCGTCCTCGCCGGCGCCGAGAAGGACGAGCCCTACGACGCGCCGCTGTGGCGGGCCGTCGCCGGCGGGCTCGGCTGCGCGGGGCTGCCGGTCCCCGAGGAGCTCGGCGGCGCCGGCGCCACCTGGCGCGAGACCGCCGTCGTGATGGAGGAGCTCGGCCGGGCCGCCGCGCCCGTCCCGTTCCTGACCAGCGCCGTGATCGCCACGGCGGCGCTGCAGGCCGCCGGGGAGCGGGAGCTGCTCGCGCGGCTGGCCGCCGGGGAGGCCGTCGCGGTCCTGGCGGTGCCGTTCAGCGCCGCGCCGGGCGACGTCCCCGCGACGGTCCGGGTCGCGGACGGAGCGCTGACCGGCGAGGTCACCAGCGTCGCCGACGGCATGGCCGCCGAGGTGCTCCTCGTGCCGGCCGGCGACGGCCTGTACGCGGTGGACGCCGCCGACGCCCGCCGCACCGCCGCCACCTCGCTCGACATGACCCGCCGGCTCGCCGACCTCGCCTTCTCCGGCGCCCCCGCGCGGCGTGTCGCCGAGGGGACCGGCGCCGTCACCGCCGCGCTGCGGACCGGCGCCGCGATGCTGGCGTCCGAGCAGCTCGGGCTCGCCGAGCGCTGCCTGGACGACACCGTCGCCTACGTCAAGACGCGCTACCAGTTCGGCCGCCCGGTCGGCTCCTACCAGGGCCTCAAACACCGGCTCGCGGACCTGTGGACCTCGATCACCCAGGCCCGCGCGGTCGCCCGCCACGCCGCGTCCTGCGTCGCCGCGGACGACGCGGACGCGCCGGTCGCGGTCGCCGTCGCGCAGGCGCACTGCTCGGCGGTCGCCGTGAAGGCCGCCGAGGAGTGCGTGCAGATGCACGGCGGCATCGGCTTCACCTGGGAGCACCCGGCGCACCTCTACCTGAAGCGCGCCAAGGCCGACTCCATCGCCCTCGGCACCCCCGACCGGCACCGCGCGGCCCTCGCCGAGCTGGTGGACCTGCCTCCGGCCTGACGCCGGGACGGACGGCCCCGCCCCGGACACGGGGCCGTCCGCCTAGCCGGTGATGACCGCCAGGATCCGGGCGCCCTCCGGGAACGCGCCGCGCTCGGCCAGCGCGAGCACGCCGAACATCATCTTGGCCGTGTAGATCCGGTCGAGGACGACCCCGTGCCGGCGGGCGAAGTCGTCGGCGAAGGCGTCCAGATCCGGGGTCGTCCGCGCGTAGCCGCCGAAGTGGAAGCCGTCCTCGACGCTCCAGTCCCCGCGCCGCCCGCCGTAGGCCTCGTGCTGGAGGCGCGCCACCTTCGCGGTCATGAAGCCGCCCTTGAGCACCGCGAACCCGACGGCGCGCTGGCCCGGGGCCAGGCCGGCGGCGAGCCCGGCCAGCGTCCCTCCCGTCCCGCACGGGCAGCACACCACGTCGAACCCCGGGACCTCCGCGCCCAGCTCGGCGCAGCCCCGGACGGCGAGCGCGTTGCTCCCGCCCTCGGGCAGGAGGTAGAAGTCGCCCCACCGCTCGTGCAGCGCCTCGACGACGTCGGGCTCGTGCTTGCGCCGGTAGGTGGTGCGGTCCATGTAGGTGAGGCGCATGCCCATGCGCTCGGCGTGCGCGAGCGAGGCGTTCAGCGGCAGGTGCTCCTCCCCGCGGATCACGCCGATGGTCGCGAACCCGTGGATCCCGCCCGCCGCCGCCACGGCGCGGATGTGGTTGGAGTAGGCGCCGCCGAAGGTCAGGAGGGTCCCGTGCTCGCGCGCGGGCCCGATGTTGTGCCGGAGCTTGCGCCACTTGTTGCCCGGCAGCTCCGGGTGGACGAGATCGTCGCGCTTCAGGAAGAGCCGCAGGCCCCGGCGCGCCGCCCGCTCGTCCGCCAGCTCCACCACGGGGGAGGCCGGCTCGGGAGGAGGGGTCATGGCATCGGCAGGCCGAGCCTCTCGCGGAGCGTCCGCTGGACCTCCTCGATGCCCGGCCGCGCGTCGACGGTGACCACGTACTCCTTGCGGCCGAACAGCTCCAGGATCGGGTCGGTCCTCTCGTGGAAGTCGCGCAGCCGCTCGGTGAGCGCCTCCTCCGTGTCGTCCTCCCGGGGCACGAGCTTGCCCCCGCACACGTCGCAGCGCCCCTCCTGCGTCGGACGGTCCGCGATCAGGTTGTAGTCCATCCCGCACTCGGCGCACAGCCGCCGGGCCAGCACCCGGCGCCGGACCTCGTCGTCCGGCAGGTCCAGGTGGATCACACCGTCGATGTCGTAGCTCTCCAGGAAGAACTCCGTCTGCCGCCGGCTGCGCGGGAACCCGTCGATGACGAACCCGTAGTTCCAGTCGTGCTGGGCCAGCCGCTCCCGCACGACGCTCTCCGCGAGGTCGTCGCCGACCAGCTCGCCGGCCGCCATGATGCGCCGCACCTGCGCGCCGAGCTTGGTGTGGTTCTTGACGTGCCAGCGGAAGATGTCGCCGACGCTGATGTGGACGATGTCCAGATCGCGCGCGAGCAGCCCCGACTGCGTCCCCTTGCCGCTGCCGGCAGCACCGATGATCACGTACTTGCGCATGGGGAGAGCCTATGCGCGCCGTCCCGGTCGGCGGTGGAGGCGCGGTCGGCGGGGGTGCGGTCAGAGGGGGAGGCGCAGGCGGCGGCCGAGGCGCCGGAAGCGGGAGTCGGGGACGCTCTCGGGCGACTCGTCCCGCACCGCCAGGCTCTCCAGCAGCGTGTCGAACGCGGGCGGGCGGACGCACACCAGGGTCGCGCGGGCCCTGCGGGCGCAGTGCAGGCGCACCGACGGCCGCAGCAGCCGCGAGAACGGGCCCCGGTCCCCACGCCCGACGACCAGGATGTCGTCGTCGCCCGCCAGTCGCACGAGGGTCGCGCCGGGCTCCCCGACGAGGGCCAGGGCGGTCATGTCCACGCCCTCGGGCGGGCCGCCGCACACCTCCGCCAGGAGCCGGGCGACGAGCTCGGCTCCGGAGGCGCGCAGCGCCTCGGTGATCCCGCAGCCGAGCTGGCCCGCGGCCGACACGTGCGGGGGCAGCGGCGCGGCGTGGGCGACCAGCAGCGGCAGCCGGCGCAGCCGCGCCTCGCCGATCGCCCAGGAGAGGGCGCAGCGCGCGCCCGCGGAGTCGTCCACCCCCACCACGACGCGGGGCCCGCCCTCCGGTCTCGCGATCACGGTCCCTCCTGTGGCCGCCGGGTGACAGCAGTCTAGACAGAAGGCATACCCGTTCCTACGCGCGAGTTCCACGTTTCCGCGGCGGCGGTTCGCGGCGGTTCTCCGGCGGACCGCGGCGAGCCGGCGGGCGAGGGCGTGGCCCCTGGACCATCCGGCGCCGCGCGGGGCAGACTTCGGGTATGGCCGCACCGCACGAGCACGACTCCTCCTGCGCCGTCGCGCACGGCGACGTCCAGCCCGACACGGGGGAGCGGACCCTGGTCGCGGTGTTCGCCGGCCCCGTCGCCGACCACCTCCTGCGCTACGCCGCCGACCTCGGCTACCGCACGTTCCTCGTCGACCCCGACAAGGACCGCGACGGCACCGCCGACCTGCCGCCCCTGGACGCCACCGCCGACGTCGTCGTCACCGACCACCACCGGCCCGAGCTCGGGCCCGTCCTGCGCGACGTGCTGACCCAGCCCGTCCGGTGGGTCGGCGTCATGGGCAACCCGCGGCATCCCGCCCCGCACATCCCGGCCCTCACCGAACTCGGCGTCCCGGCGGCCGACATCGCCCGCGTGCACCGCCCGATCGGCCTGAACATCGGCTCCAGGACCCCCGCCGAGATCGCCGTCGCGACCCTGGCCGGACTGATCGCCGACCGGAACGGCCGCCCCGGCGGCTTCGAGTTCTAGTGCGGGCGCCCTAGTGCAGGCGGTCGCCTACGACTCCTTCGGCGGCCCCCTGGAGATCCGCGAGCTGCCCGACCCGCGGGTGCCGCCCGGCGGCGCGGTGATCCGGGTCGAGGCCACGGGCGTCTGCCGGAGCGACTGGCACGGCTGGCAGGGCCACGACCCCGACATCCGCTCCTTCCCGCACGTCCCCGGGCACGAGCTGGCGGGCACGGTCGAGGAGGCCGGCGCGGGCGTCGCCGGCTTCCGGCCCGGCGACCGCGTGACCGTCCCGTTCGTGTGCGCCTGCGGACGCTGCGCGTCCTGCGCGGCGGGCGACCAGCAGGTCTGCGAGGCCCAGACCCAGCCCGGCTTCACGCACTGGGGGTCGTTCGCGCAGTACGTCGCGATCGACGCCGCCGAGGTGAACCTGGTCCGGCTCCCGGACGAGATGGCCTGCACCACCGCGGCCGCGCTCGGCTGCCGGTTCGCCACCGCGTTCCGCGCCGTCCTCGCGCAGGGCCGGGTGCGCGCGGGCGAGTGGCTCGCGGTGCACGGCTGCGGCGGCGTCGGGCTGTCGGCCGTCATGGTCGCCGCGGCGGCCGGCGCGCGGGTCGTGGCCGTCGACGTGTCGCCGCAGGCGCTGGAGCTGGCGCGCCGGTGCGGCGCGGCCGCCGTCGTCGACGCCTCCGCCCATGACGACGTGGCCGAGGCCGTGCGCGAGGCCGCCCACGGCGGCGCCCACGTGTCGCTGGACGCGCTCGGCAGCCCCGCCACGGCGCGCGCCTCGGTCGGGTCGCTGCGCCGGCGCGGCCGGCACGTCCAGGTCGGGCTGCTGCCGCCCGGCGCGGGCCGCGCCGACCTGCCGATGGAGCGGGTGATCGGCTGGGAGCTGGAGATCGTCGGCAGCCACGGGATGGCCGCCCACGCCTACGGCCCGATGATGGAGCTGGTCCGCGCCGGGACGCTGCGCCCCGACCTGCTGGTCGGCCGCGTCCTGGCGCTGGAGGACACTCCGGCCGCCCTCGCCGGGATGTCCGGCGCGGGCATCACGGTGATCGAACCCTGGCGGCGGCGGTCTTCCGACCACGGTTCCGGCCATGGTCACGGGCTTCGCGCGTAGGATCCGAAGGGACGCACGTGTTCTGTCGGTGGGCCCGCCTACGGTCGGAGGCGGTGGCGCCCGCCGCCCTCGCCGCCACGGCGATGCCGCCCAGCAGAGGTGACGACCACCATGCCGAACACCATAGAGACGGACCGCGACTTCCTGGCCCTCGCCGACCCCTACCGGCGGGAGCTGCTGGCGCACTGCTACCGGATGCTCGGCTCGATCCACGACGCCGAGGACCTCGTCCAGGAGACCTACCTGCGGGCGTGGCGCTCCTACGACGGCTTCGAGGGCCGGTCGTCGCTGCGCACCTGGCTGTACCGGATCGCCACCAACGTGTGCCTGACCGCGATCGACCAGCGCGGCCACCGGCCGATGCCGTCCGGGCTCGGGGCGCCGAGCGAGGAGCCCGAGCGGCCCGTGGTGGCCTCGGACGAGGTGCCGTGGCTGGAGCCCGCCCCCGACGCCCTGCTCGGCGCGGACGCCGCCGACCCGGCGACGATCGTCACCGCGCGCGAGAGCACCCGGCTGGCGTTCGTCGCGGCGCTGCAGCACCTGCCCGCCAAGCAGCGGGTCGTGCTGATCCTGCGCGACGTCCTGAAGTGGCGGGCCGCCGAGGTCGCCGAGCTGCTCGACACCTCCACCGCCGCGGTCAACAGCGCGCTCCAGCGGGCGCGGGCGCAGCTGGAGGAGAACGCGCCCCTGCGCGACGAGCTGGTCGAGCCGACCGACCCCGGGCAGCGCGACCTCCTGGAGCGCTATGCGAAGGCGTTCGAGGACGCCGACATCGGCGGCCTGATCGAGCTGTTCAAGGAGGACGTCATCTGGGAGATGCCGCCCTTCCCCGAGTGGTTCGTCGGCGCCGAGACCGCCGTCCGGCTCATCAGGGCGCAGTGCAGCCCCGGCCCCGGCGACATCCGGATGGTCCCCGCCGCCGCGAACGGGCAGCCCGCCTTCGGCCTCTACAAGCGCGACGCCGACGGCGTGCACAGCGCCTACCAGCTGCAGGTGCTGTCCATCACCGGTGACGGCGTCGCGCACGTCTCGGTGTTCTTCGACACGAGCCTGTTCCCGCTGTTCGGTCTGCCCGAAGCCCTCTGAGCCCTGCCCTTGCCCTTCCACTGGGCGGAAGCCGCGAGACGGTGCGCGCCGGGCCGGCTGCGAGGGTGGAGACCGCGGGGATGGTGCGACGTCCCCCCGCGGAGTGGGAATGGGGAAGGCTGAGCAGAAGGGATGAGGGCATGACGCACCCGCCGTACCTGTACCCGGGGTACAAGAGCACCGTGCTCCGCGCCCCCTCGCAGGACCTGGTCATGCCGAAGCTCGGCCCGGACAGCGTCGAGCTGGCCTCCCCGGTCTTCGGCCACCAGGAACTCGGGCGGCGGGACCACGACCTCACCGTCCAGCACGCGGGCGAGCCGCTCGGCGAGCGGATCGTCGTGGCCGGCCGCGTCCTCGACGGCGCGGGCCGCCCGGTGCGCGGCGCCCTCGTGGAGGTATGGCAGGCCAACGCGGCGGGGCGGTACAACCACCTCGGCGACGTCCACCCGGCGCCGCTCGACCCCAACTTCACCGGCGCCGGACGCTGCCTCACCGACGACGACGGCCGCTACCGGTTCGTCACGATCAAGCCGGGCGCCTACCCGTGGGGCAACCACCACAACGCGTGGCGGCCCGCCCACATCCACTTCTCGGTGTTCGGCACGGCGTTCACCCAGCGGCTCGTCACCCAGATGTACTTCCCCGGCGACCCGCTGTTCGCCCACGACCCGATCTTCCAGTCGATCCCCGACGAGCGGGACCGGCGGAAGCTGGTCTCGCGGTTCGACCTGGACACCACCACACCGGAGTGGGCCCTCGGCTACCAGTGGGACATCGTCCTCGGCGACACCCCGACGGAGGCCTGATGAGCACGCCCTCCCTCCCGCCCTCGGCCATGACGCCGTCGCAGACGGTCGGCCCCTTCTTCGGGTACGCGCTGCCGTACGAGGCGGGCCCGCAGGTGGTCCCGCCGTGGCGTCCCGACGCGATCCGGGTGCGCGGGCGCGTCCTGGACGGCGCGGGGCAGCCGGTGCCGGACGCGCTGCTGGAAATCTGGCAGGCCGACGAGAACGGCGAGATCGCGCGGCGCCCCGGCGGCATCGTGCGCGAGGGGCACGGCTTCTCCGGCTTCGGCCGGTGCGGCACCGACGCGGCCGGGGGCTACTGGTTCAGCACCGTCAAGCCCGGCGCGGTGGGCGGCGGCGCCCCCTACATCGCCGTGCTGGTCTTCGCCCGCGGCCTGCTCAAACCGGTCTTCACCCGGCTGTACTTCCCCGAGGACGAGGCCGCCCGCGCGAGCGACCCGCTGCTCGGCGCCGTCCCGGAGGAGCGGCGCGCCACGCTGGTCGCCGAACGCGAGGGCGAGCGGGAGTACCGGTTCGACGTCCGCCTCCAGGGCGACCGGGAGACGGTGTTCCTTGCCTTCTGACGAGGACGTGCCGCCGCCCGGCGCGCACGGCTCCGCGGAGGGCCGCCGCCCGGCGCCGGACGCGGGGCTGCTGTCGCCCGTCCGGGCGGGGACGGAGGCCGAGGCCGCCACCAGCGACCTCGCCTACCTGACGGCCATGCTCGACGCGGAGGCGGCGCTCGCCCGCGCGCAGGCCCGGCTCGGTCTCGTCCCCGGCCCCGCCGCGGAGGCGATCACCGCCGCCGCCGACGCGGACCGGTTCGACCTGCCCGGCATCGCCCGCCGGGCGCGCGGCTCCGGCAACCCAGTCGTGCCGCTGGTCGCCGACCTGCGCGCGCTCGCGGGTCCCGCGGGCGAGCACGTGCACAAGGGCGCCACCAGCCAGGACATCGCCGACACCGGCGCCATGCTCGTCGCGGCCCGCGCCAGGCGCGTCGTCCTCGCCCACCTCGACCGGGCACTGGACGCGCTGGCCGGGCTCGCGGCGCGGTACCGCGACACCCCCATGCCGGCCCGCACGCTCGGCTGGCAGGCGCTGCCGACGACGTTCGGCGCCAAGGCGGCGGGCTGGCTGATGGGCTGCCTGGAGGCCCGGGAGGGCCTCGCCGCGGTGCCGCTGCCCGTCCAACTCGGCGGCCCGGCGGGGACCCTGGACGCCTTCGGCGACCGGGCGCTCGACCTCGTCGCCGCCTACGCGCGGGAGACGGAGCTGGCCTGCCCCGTCCTGCCGTGGCACACCCGCCGGACGCCCGTCGCCGGGCTCGCGGCGGCGCTGGCGGTGGCCGCCGGCGCCCTCGGCAAGATCGCCACCGACGTCTGGCTGCTGGCGCAGAGCGAGGTCGGCGAGGCCGCCGAGGCGGCTGGGGCGGGAAGGGGCGGCTCGTCGTCGATGCCGCACAAGCGCAACCCGGCGCTGTCGGCGCTGGTGCGGTCCGCCGCCCTGCAGGTCCCGGCGCAGGTCCAGGTGGTCCTCGCCGCGCAGGCCGCGCCGCACGAGCGGCCCGCGGGGGAGTGGCACGCCGAGTGGCAGCCGCTGCGCGAGTGCCTGCGGCTGACGGGCGGCGCCGCCGAGACGGCCGCCGAGCTGCTGGAGGGCCTGGAGGTGTCCACCGAGCGGATGCGCGCCGACCTCGACGACCTCCTGGACGTCCTCGGCGACGACCCTGGGACCGGCGCCGCGGCCGCCCTCGTCGGCCGCGCCCTCGACGCGTACCGCAGGAGCCGCACATGACCGCCGCACCCCGGCACCGCCTCGACGGGCCGGACGGCGCGCCCGTCGTCGTCCTCGGCCCGGCCCTCGGCACCACCACGGACCTGTGGCTGCCGCAGATGCCCGCGCTGACCCGCGCCTGGCGCGTGCTGCGCTACGACCTCCCCGGCCACGGCGGCGCGCCCCCGCCCGGCGGCCCGTTCACCGTCGAGGACCTCGCCGACGGGGTCGCCGCGCTGCTGGACGGCCTCGGCGTCGACCGGGCCGCCTACGCCGGGGTCTCGCTCGGCGGCGCGGTCGGGACGGCCCTCGCGCTGCGCGCCCCGGACCGCGTAGCGAGCCTGGTCCTGTGCTGCACCTCCCCGCGCTTCGGCGACCCGGCCGCCTGGCACGAGCGCGCCGCGCTCGTGCGCCGCGAGGGCGTCGGCCCGGTCGCCGACACGGCGCCGGGACGCTGGTTCACGCCGTCCTTCACCGGCGCGGAGCCCTACGCGGCGATGCTGCGCGCGACCGGCGCCGAGGGCTACGCGGGCTGCTGCGACGCCCTGGCCGCGTTCGACGCGACCGCGCGCCTCGGCGAGATCCGCGCGCCGACCCTGGTGGTCGCCGGCGCGCAGGACGGCCCGACCCCGCCGCGCGGCCACGCCGACCGGCTCGCCGCCGGCATCCCCGGCGCCGTCCTGACGGTGGTCGAGGGCGCCGGGCACCTGGCGAACGCCGAGCGCCCGGCCGAGGTCACCGAGGCGATCACCGCGCACCTGGACCGCACATGGAAGGGATCCCGCCGATGAGCGAGCGCCTGTCCGACGGGGAGCGGCACGAGCGGGGCATGAGGACGCGGCGCGAGGTGCTCGGCGACGCCCACGTCGACCGCGCCGAGGCCCGCAAGGACGCCTTCACCGCCGACTTCCAGGACCTGATCACCCGCTACGCGTGGGGCGAGGTGTGGAGCCGCCCCGGCCTGGACCGCAGGACCCGCAGCTGCATCACGCTGACCGCCATGGTCGCGGGCGGCCACCTGGACGAGCTGGCCATGCACGTGCGCGCCGCGCTCCGCAACGGCCTGACCCCCGACGAGATCGGGGAGGTGCTCCTGCAGACGGCGATCTATTGTGGAGTGCCCGCCGCGAACTCGGCGTTCGCCGTAGCCCAGCGGGTGCTCAGCGAAGACCGGTGACGGGCGTGAGCCCGGGCGGAGGGGCCACGTGGGAGACGACAGCGCGGAACGCGCGCGGCCGGTCAGCGTGGCGGGCAAGGTGATGGCCATCCTCAACGCCTTCGCGCAGGGTGGCGTCCGCCTCAACCTGAGCGAGATCTGCCGCCGCGCCGGCCTCCCGCTGGCGACCGGCCACCGGCTCGTCGGGGAGCTGGTCGGCGGCGGGTTCCTGGAGCGGGTCCCGGACGGCACGTACCGCATCGGCACCCGGCTGTGGCGCATCGGCAGCCAGGCCCCGGCGGTCACCGGCCTGCGGGAGCTGGCCCTCCCGCACATGGAGGACCTGTACGAGGCCACCCACGACAACGTCCAGCTCGGCGTGCTCCGCGACGCGCGGGTGCTGATCGTGGAGCGGCTGCGCGGGACGCGGTCGGTGCCGGTCGTGACCCAGGTCGGCGCGACGCTGCCGCTGCACACCACCGGCGTCGGGAAGGTGCTGCTGGCGTTCGCGCCGCCGGCGGTCCGGGAGGAGGTCCTGGCCGGTGAGCTGCCCCGGTACGCGGCGCGCTCCATCACCGACCCGGCCGAGCTTCGGCGCTGCGTCGAGCAGGTCCGCCGCTCCGGCTACGCGGTGACCCGCGACGAGATGACGCTCGGCGCGTCGTCGGTCGGCGCCCCCGTGCGGGACGGCGCGGGCGAGGTGGTCGCGGCGATGTCGCTGGTGTCGAGCACTCGCAGCGCCGACCTGCGGCGGCTGCTGCCGCCGCTGACCACTGCGGTCCGCGCCCTGTCCCGGGACGTGGCCGCGCACTGGAGCGGACACTCGGAAAGCTTTTCCGCTGAGCGGAATTCCGGCGCCTGAACCTGCGGTGACGTCCGCGAACATGCGGGCGGACCCACACGAGGAGGATCGATGCGTACCCAGGTCGCGATCATCGGCGGAGGCCCGGCGGGACTGCTGCTGTCGCACCTGCTCCACCTCCAGGGGATCGACTCGGTCGTCCTGGAGAGGCGCGACCGCGACTACGTGGAGCATCGGCAGCGGGCCGGGATGCTGGAGCAGGGCACGACCGACGTGCTGCGCGAGAGCGGCGCGGGGGAGCGGCTCGACCGCGAGGGCCTCGTCCACCACGGGCTGGAGCTGCGGTTCGGCGGCGCGGGGCACCGGATCCCGCTGACCGGGCTCACCGGCCGGACCGTGACCGTCTACGCGCAGACCGAGATCGTCAAGGACCTGGTCGCCCGGCGGCTGGCCGACGGCGGCGACGTGCGTTTCGAGGCGGAGGTCGTCGCCCTGGACGCCTCGGCGCCGAGTGTGACCTTCCGCAGCGGCGGGCGGACCCGCACGCTCGACTGCGACTACATCGCCGGCTGCGACGGGTTCCACGGCGTCAGCCGGCCGGCGGTCCCGGGGCTGCGGACGTTCGAGCGCGACTACCCCTTCGCCTGGCTCGGGATCCTCGCCGACGTCCCGCCCTCCACCGACGAGCTGATCTACGCCAACCACGACCGCGGGTTCGCGCTGCACAGCCTGCGCTCGCCGCACGTCAGCCGCCTCTACCTCCAGGTGCCGCCGGACGAGGACATCGCCGCGTGGCCCGACGCCCGGATCTGGGACGAGCTGGCGGCGCGGTTCGCGACGGACGACGGCTGGAGGCTGCGCGAGGGCCCGGTCACCGACAAGTCGATCACGCCGATGCGCAGCTTCGTGGCCGAACCGCTGCGGCACGACCGGCTGTTCCTCGCCGGGGACGCGGGCCACATCGTCCCGCCGACCGGGGCGAAAGGACTCAACCTGGCGGTGTCGGACGTGACCGTCCTGGCGCGGGCGTTCGCCGACCGGTACGCCTCGGGATCGCACGCGCTGCTGGACGGCTACTCCGACGCGTGCCTGCGGCGGGTGTGGCGAGCCGAGCACTTCTCGTACTGGATGACCACGCTGCTGCACGCCGACCCGGCCGCGACCGCCTTCGAGCGCCGGCTCCAGCGCTCCCACCTGGACTACGTTGTCTCCTCGGAGGCCGCCATGACCTCGCTGGCGGAGAACTACACCGGCCTTCCCCTCGACTAGCCGCGCGGGGGCGGGGCGCCCGGTGAGAGGCACGTCACCTAAATTGGCAGCCTCTGAATTTTTGCCAACCAGGCAAGTTCGGTCTACGGTGGGACTTCCCCATGCGGACGCGGAAGGTGAGAGGCTTCGGCATCCGCTCGACGACGCCGCCCGGCCGGACGGCGTCCGCGAGCCCGCCCCCCGCCCGGCCCCCGCCGGCGCGGAAGACCCGTGAAGGACAGCGCAGTGAGCCTCCTCGACCAGCCGCCCCGGCCGGCCGGCGCTTTATCGCGACTGCGCAGGCCCGGACCCGCCGGCTCGGCCGGGGGACGGCCCGGCGGCCGGCCGCGGCCCGTCCGCGAGCTGCTGCTGATCATCGTGCTGTTCGCCGCATACAAGCTCGGGCGGCTGCTGGCGGACGGGCGGGTGAGCGAGGCGTTCGACAACGCCCACCGCGTCCTGCGCCTCGAACGCGTCCTCGGCCTGCCCGACGAGGTCGCCGTCCAGCACGGCCTGCTGCACAGCCAGACCCTCGTGCACGCGGCCAACGCCTACTACGCCGGCGTGCACTTCCCGGCGGCCGTGCTGTTCCTGCTCTGGGTCTACCTGCGGCGGCCCGCCCACTACCGGTGGGTGCGCCGGGTCCTCGTGGCGCTCACCGCCGCGGCGCTCGTCCTGCACCTGCTCGTGCCGCTGGCGCCGCCGCGCATGCTGCCCGCGACCGGGCTCATCGACACCGCCGCCCGGTACGGGCCGTCGGTGTACGGGGCGCCGCAGAGCGACACGATCGCCAACCAGTACGCGGCGATGCCGTCCCTGCACATCGGCTGGGCGGCCGTCATCGCGCTCGGCCTCATCGTCACGTCCCGGACGCGGTGGCGATGGCTGTGGCTCCTGCACCCGACCGCGACGGTCGCGGTCGTCGTCGGCACCGCCAACCACTACTGGCTGGACGGCATCGTGGTGCTGGCGCTGCTGACGGTCACCGCCCTGCTGCTGCGCCCGCCGCCGGCGGACGGCCCGATGGACGGGCCGGTGGACGGGCCGGCGGGCTAGCCGGCGGGCTCGGCGCCCAGCGTCTCGAGCAGTTCGACCACGGGCTGGAGCTTCTCGTACAGCAGCAGGACGGGCTCGCCCGGCTCCGCCATGTCCAGCGCCGAGGTCAGCGCTCCCTTCAGGTCGCCCGCCGGGTGGTGGCGCACGCCCGGGCGGGCCTCCCGCAGCCCCTTGACGATCAGCCGGGTCATCTCGCCCGAGCGGCGCCCCCGCAGGTCCTCGTCCTCGTAGACGACGACGCGGTCGAAGGAGCCCGCCAGCGCCCGGGCGGTCTCGCCCACCAGCTCGTCGGAGCGGTCGCCCGGCAGCGTCACCGCCGCGACCCCCGACCCGCCCCAGCGCCGCTCGACGAACGCGCCCACCGCCGCGACCGCCGCCGGGTTGTGCGCGTAGTCGACCAGGACCGGGTTGGCGCCGACCTGGTACACGCAGCCCCGGCCGGGGTTGCGGGTGTGCGGGTCGAACGAGCGCAGCGCCCGCGCCAGGACCTCCACCGGGACGCCGAGGGCGCGGGCGGCGGCCGACGCGGCGAGCGCGTTGGCGATCACGTGCCGGGCGTGCCCGCCGAACGAGCCCGCCACCTCCGCGGCCGGCAGGATCGGGGTCCGGCGGTCGCCGCGCGCCTCGGTCAGCCACCCGTCCCGCACGCAGTAGCCGACCCCGCCGCCGCGCAGGTGCTCCGCGAGGACGGGGGCGTCGGGGGACAGGGCGAACAGGCGCAGCACCGGGTCGCGCTCGCGGACCCCCGGCCGCTCGGCGAGCCCCGCCGACGCCTCGTCCTCGGCGTTGAGGACCACGTGGCCGCCGCGCCGGACCTCCTCGGCGACCAGCGACTTGATGTCGACCAGGTCCTCCAGGCACTCGGTGTCGTCCACGCCGAGATGGTCGCGGGTGATGTTGGTGACGACCGCGACGTCCGCGCGGTCGTAGCCGAGGCCGCGCCGCACGATGCCGCCCCGCGCGGTCTCCAGCACGGCCGCCTCCACCGACCGGTCGCCGAGTACCATCTCCGCCGAGCGCGGCCCGGACGCGTCGGACCGGTGGACCAGGCGCCCGCCCACGTGGACGCCCTCGGTGCTGGTCATGCCGGTCCGCCGCCCGTCCAGCTCCAGCATGTGGGCGATCATCCGGACGGTCGTGGTCTTGCCGTTGGTGCCGGTCACCGACACGACCGGCACCCGCGACGGCGTCCCCTCCGGGTACAGCAGGCCGATGATGTCGGCCGCGACGTCCCGTCCCGCGCCCTCGTGCGGCGCCAGGTGCATCCGCAGGCCCGGCGCGGCGTTGACCTCCAGGATCCCGGCGGCGCCGTGCTCGGCGGGCGGCGGGGAGGCGATGTCGGGCAGCCGCAGGTCGATGCCGCACACGTCCATGCCGACGGCCCCGGCGGCCCGCACGCACATCGCGGCGACCTCCGGGTGGACGTCCGCGGTGACGTCCCGGCTGGTGCCGCCGGTGGACAGGTTCGCGTTGCGGCGCAGCCAGACCCGCTCCCCGGCGGCGGGCACCGACTCGGGGCCGTGCCCCTGCCGCGCCAGCAGCGCCAGCTCGGTGGGGCCGAGGACGAGCCGGGTGAGCGCCCGGTCGTGGCCCTCGCCGCGCGCCGGGTCGGCGTTGACCCGTTCCACCAGCGCCGCCACCGGGGCCGTCCCGTCGCCGGTCACGCACGCGGCGGTCAGCTCGGCCGCCGCCGCGACCCGGCCGCCGACGACCAGCACCCGGTAGTCCTTGCCGGGGATGTAGCTCTCGACGAGGACCTCGCCGCCGTCCCCGGCCGCCGAGGTGAACGCGGCCACCACCTCCGGCGGCGTGGTCAGCTCGATGTGGACGCCCTCGCCCTGGTGCCCCGCCAGCGGCTTGACGACCACCGGGCCGCCGACGGCGCGCAGCGCCTCCAGCGCCTCGCCCGGGGACGCCGCGACCCGGCCCTCCGGCACGGGCAGGCCGGCGTCGGCGAGCAGGCGGTGCGCGAGCCGCTTGTCGCCCGCGACCTCCATCCCGATCGCCGAGGTGGCGTCGGTCATCGCCGCCCACACCGTCCGGCGGTAACGCCCGTACCCGAGCTTCAGCAGGTTGAGGCCGCCGACCCGGCGCACCGGCACGCCCCGCTCGCGCGCCGCGCGCGCCAGCGCCGCCGTGCTCACCCCGAGCCGCTCCTGCTCGTGGACGGCGGTGACGGCGGCCAGGTCGGCGGAGGCGTCGGGGACGCGCCCGGCGAGCGCCCCGTTGACGATCCGCACCGCCAGCGTGATCAGGCGCTCCACCACCGGGCTCGCGGACGGCTCGTCGCGCGGGCACTCCAGTATCACGTCGTACTCGGCGGGGCCGCCCGCGCGCACGGTGCGGCCGAAGAACACCTCGCGGCCGATCAGCCCGGACAGCTCCAGCGTGACGTGCTCGGTGACGTGGCCGAAGTAGGTGCCGCGCGCCATCGCCTCCAGCAGCCCGCCCGGGCGGCCCGCCGAGCAGTGGTGCCCGGCCAGGCTGGGCAGCGCGTCGACGAGCCGCCCGGCGAAGCCGGGGTGGTCGGTGGTCTCGTGGCCGGTCAGGCCCTGCAGGTCCAGCCGCGCGATCGCGACCGGCCGGGACAGGTAGACGTTCGGGCCGCCGAGGCGGCGCACATGGTCGAGCCGCACCGCTACCCCTCCTCCGGGCCGCGCATGTCGCCGATCGCCGGGAGCCTGTCGTTCATCTGGAACGCGCATCCGGCCGGCAACAGGTGCAGCGACACGTCGAGCATGGCCATCGGCTCGTCGTCGGAGGCGGCGTAGGCGACCGTCGCCTGCCCGGCGTCCACGACCGTGACGACGCCCGTCCCGACGACCTCGAACCGCCCGTCGCCCACCACGATCGCCGTGTCCTCGTCGATCCCCACGCCGAGCAGCCGGGTGTCCAGCGCTATCCCGCTCATCAGCCGCGGCAGCCGCCCCCGCTCGTTGAAGTGCATGTCGATCAGCACGTTGTCGAGCAGGCCGAGCCCCGGGCCGACCTTCACGCTGGACGCGGCGACCTCGTGGCCGCGGCCGCCGAGGATCATCCAGGGGCCCATGGCGGTGGCGCCGGCGCTCGTCCCGGCGATCACCAGGCCCTCCTGGCCGAGCCGGCGTTTGAGCAGCTCGTTGGTCTTCGAGCCGACCAGGGTGCGGATCCGCGACTGGTCGCCGCCGCTGAACAGCACCCCGGTCGCGGTCTCCAGCGCCCGCAGCGTGGCCGCGTCGTCGGCCGCCGCGCGGCCGAGCAGCCGCAGCTCGCGCACCGAGGAGACGCCGAGCCGCCCGAACACGGCGGTGTACTCGTCGGCGACCTCCTCGGGCACCTCCGTCGCCGTGGTGATGACGACGATCCGCGCGTCCTCGTCGCCCGCCAGCTCGACGAACGTCTCCAGCGGGCCGGAGCCGCAGACCCGGTTCTCCGCCCCACCGATGATCAGCAGCCGGCCCTTGCGTCCGGCGCCCCCGTGTTTGTGGTTCACACCTGCTAGCTACCCCCGATAACCGCCTGTAGTCGCGCGAACGCGACAAGTCATGGGATGGGCAGCGCGGCGGCTGTGCCATGCTGGGTCGATGAGCGGCCCCGTTCCCGCCGGCGACGCCTTCCGCCCGGCGTCCGGCGCGACCCGCTCGCCCTCGCACCAGGGCGGCCGCGCCGCCGCGCTGGCCGCCGCGTCCGCCCACTACCTGCGGGGCGAGCCGATCGACATGTCGGCGCTCGCCGCCGAGCTGGGCGTCGGGCGCGCCACCCTCTACCGGTGGGTCGGCAGCCGGGAGCAGCTCCTCGGCGCCCTGCTCGGGGAGATGACCGAGCGCACCTACCGTGTCGCCGCGCGCGGCGTCGGCGGCGCCGGCGCCGCGCGGATCCTCACCCTGCTCGACCGGTTCATGCGCGCGGTGGTGGACGCCGGGCCGCTGAAGGCGTTCACCGAGCGCGAGCCCCGGCTGTTCGTCAGGCTGGCCACCATGCCCGGCACCATCGAGGACCGCGCCACCGAGCTGCTGACCGCGGAGCTGCAGGCGGAGATCGACCGCGGCGCGCTGCGCACCCGGCTGCCGACCCGCACGCTCGCCCAGGCGATCGTCAGGGTCGCCGACTCCTTCATGTACGCGCACTACCTGGGCGGGAACCGGCCGGAGATCGAGCAGGCCCTGGAGGTCGTGGAGCTGCTGCTGCGCCCCTGCCCGGGCGGCGGGGAATCACCGGGCGCGGCGGGACGCTGAAGAGTAGTCGGGGTGTGGCCGTTTCGCGGCCTTGCTCCCCATGAGAGGCTGAAGTCATTGGACGCATCGTCGAAAGAGGGGCCGTGAGCGACATCCCCCGCCGCGCGGTGACGCGGACCGCGAAGCTGGCGACCCTCCCGCTCGGGTTCGCCGGGCGCACCGCCCTCGGCTTCGGCAAGCGGACCATCGGCCGCCCCGCCGAGGCCGTGGCGCTGGAGGTCCAGCGCCGCACCGCCGAGCAGCTGTTCGCCGTGCTCGGCGAGCTGAAGGGCGGCGCCATGAAGGTCGGGCAGCTGCTGTCGATCTTCGAGGCCGGGCTGCCCGAGGAGGTCGCCGGCCCGTTCCGCGCCAGCCTGACCCGCCTGCAGGAGGCGGCGCCGCCCATGCCCGCCGCCACGACGCACCGCGTCCTCGCCGAGGGCCTCGGGCCGGACTGGCGGGAGATGTTCGCCGAGTTCGACGACCGCCCGGCCGCCGCCGCGTCCATCGGCCAGGTCCACAAGGCCGTCTGGCGCGACGGCCGCACCGTCGCGGTCAAGGTCCAGTACCCCGGCGCCGCCCAGGCCCTGATGAGCGACTTCAACCAGATCTCCCGGCTCAGCCGCCTGGTCACGCCGCTGTTCCCCGGCGTGGAGGTCAAGCCGATCGTCGCCGACCTCAAGCGCCGCCTGGAGAAGGAGCTCGACTACGTCGACGAGGCCCGTGCCCAGACCGCCTTCCACGAGGCCTATGCCGACGACCCCGACTTCGTCGTCCCCGCCGTCGTCGCCCAGTCGGGCCACGTGCTGGTCACCGAGTGGCTGGGCGGCACCCCGCTCGCCAAGGTGATCGCCGAGGGCGACCAGGAGAGCCGCGACCGCGCCGGGCTGCTGCTGTTCCGGTTCCTGCTGTCCGGCCCGGTCCGCTGCGAGATGATCCACATCGACCCGCACCCGGGCAACTTCCGGCTGCTGGACGACGGCCGCCTCGGCGTCATGGACTTCGGCGGCGCCGCCCGCGTCCCGGCCGAGCTCCAGTGGTCGATCGGGCGCCTCACGCGCATCGGCACCCTCGGGGACCCCGACGACATCGTGGACGCGCTGTTCGAGGAGGGCTTCCTCGTCGGGGACGCCGAGGTCGACCCCGAGGAGGTCGCCGCCCTCGTCGCCCCGCACGCCGCCCCGTTCGCCGTGGAGCGCTTCCGCTACTCGCGCGGATGGCTGCGCGAGCAGACCGCCCGCGGGCTCGGCCTAGCGTCCGACCTGCGGCCCGGCGCGCTCGCCCGCGCGCTCCGCCTCCCGCCGCAGTACCTCGCCGTCAGCCGCGCCCTGTCCGGCTGCGGCGGCGTCCTCTGCCAGCTGGAGGCCGAGGGCGCCTTCCGCGCCGAGGCCGAACGCTGGCTGCCCGGGTTCGCCACCGACGCCGACACCGACACCGACCCCGATCTGGACGACCAGGCCCAGGTCACCGCCTGAGCCCGGGCGGCGGTCAGCCGAGCGCCTCGGCCTCCTCCTGCTCCACCTGCCGGTTCCAGTCGCGCTTGCCGGACTGCCAGCCGTCCTCGTCGCGGCCGCGCCGCCAGTAGCCGGAGATCGACAGCCGGTCGAGGGGGATGCCGCGCTCGACGCGCAGGTGGCGGCGGAGGGCCTTGACGAGGTCGGCCTCGCCGTGGACGAAGGCGTGCACCTCGCCGTCCGGGAAGTCGAGCTTCTGGACGGCCTCGACCAGCAGGTCGCCGACCTGGCCGCCGCCCCGGTGCAGCCAGACGATCTCCGCGTCGCCGGGCGTGCGCAGGTCCTGCCCCTCCTCAGGTCCGGCGACCTCGACGAACGCGCGGACGGGGGCGCCCTCCGGGACGCGCTCCAGCGAGGCGGCGATCGCGGGCAGGGCGCTCTCGTCGCCGGCGAGCAGGTGCCAGCCGGCGTCCGCGCGGGGCGCGTAGGCGCCGCCCGGCCCGGTGAAGTAGATCTCCTCGCCCGGCCGGGCGCTCGCCGCCCACGGGCCGGCGAGGCCCTTGTCGCCGTGGTGGACGAAGTCGATCGTCAGCTCGCGCGCCCCCGCGTCCCACGCGCGGACGGTGTAGGTGCGGGTGCTCGGCCACTGCTCGCGCGGCATCTCGGCGCGGACCCGCTCCATGTCGAAGGGCTCGGGGTAGGCGACGCCCGGCCGGGGGAACAGCAGCTTCACGTAGTGGTCGGTGAACTCGCCCGCGCCGAACTCCGAGAGCCCGTCACCGCCGAGGACCACGCGGATCATGTGCGGTGTGAGGTGCTCGGTGCGCAGCACCGTCCCCCGGTGGAGCCTGCGTCCCCTGCGTGCCGGTTCCGTCGCCATACGGTCCCCTTCGATGATCCGGATCACCCTTGGGGAACGCTAACCTCTGGCGCATCTGGAATGTTCCCCGGCGCGGGACGGCGGTCAGCCCGCCAGGGCCGGGCGGGTCCGCGCGACCTCGGCGGCGACCGCCTCGAAGGCGGCGTCGGTCTCCTCCCCGGCGAGGACGGTCCCCAGCGTCGACTTCACGATGACGACGCCGTACCGGGGCGAGACCCAGATGAGCTGGCCGCCGAGGCCGTTGGCGGAGAAGTCGCCGTCCTCGCCGAGCCACCACTGCAGGCCGTACCCCTGGTTGAACGGGGCGGACGGCCGCGTCGACTCCGTCACCCAGGAGGCGGGGACGACCTGGCGCCCGTTCGCCCTGCCGCCGTTCAGGTACAGCAGGCCGAACCTCGCGAAATCGCGGTCGGTGGCGTAGTAGCAGCAGTACCCCATGCTGTTGCCGTTGGAGTCGTTGCCCAGGTACGCCTTGGAGGCCATTCCGGCCGGGCCCCAGATCTTCCGCTGGACGTAGGAGTGGTACGGGACGCCGGTCGCCTTGGCCACCACCCAGGAGAGGACGAACGAGTTCATGCTCGTGTACTCGAACCTCGTCCCGGGCTGCCATCCGCGCTTGCGCTGCTTGGCCAGCTCGGTCAGCGGGTACCCGAGGCTCGCGGCGACGTGCACGAACGGCACGTCGTAGGTCTCCGTCCACTGGATGCCCGACGACATCCGCAGCAGGTCCCGCAGCGAGACGCCGTCGTACCCCGACCCCTTGAGCTCCGGGACGTACCGGGTGACCGGGTCGTCGATCGAGTCGATGAGGCCCTCGCCGAGCGCGATTCCGACCGCCGCCGAGGTGAACGACTTCGCCATCGACCACGACTGGAACAGGGTGCCGCGGTCGGCGGCGACGTAGCGCTCGAAGACGACGTCGTCGCGGTCCAGGACGACGAATCCCTGCGTCCCGGTGCGGGCGAGGTAGTCGTCGAGGGTGTGCTCGCGGCCTTCGTAGGTGTAGGCGACCTTGAGCGGTCGGTGGGCCTCGTGCAGGCCGACGGGGTCGGACGAGGGGAGCAGGGGGTCGAAGCCGCGCGCCGCCTCGGTGACGCGGGCGGACGGCGCGGGCGGCGGCGCGGGCGCCGGGGGAGCGGCGTGCGCCGGGGGAGCGGCGAGGGCGGCGGTGGCGGCGGCTGCGGCGAGTGCGAGCGTCCAGGGCCTGCGGCGCATCGGACCTCCGTGGGGGGCGGGTTCGGCCGGGGTTCCGCCCCGATGGTGGGCGCCCCGCGCCGCCGCGTCCATGGTGCGGTGCGACGAAATCCGGCGGCGGACATGGCGTCGCGGCACAAAGGCCCGCGGCCTGCGTCCGGTGACCCTCCGAACACGGCCGTCTGCGGTACGTTCGACGGATTCGCGCGTCCACCCAGCCCCCGCGCCGCCGGAGGAACGATGTCCGTGCTCGCCCAGCTGCTCGCCGCCGTCGCCGACGGCTCCGTCGAGATCGTCGACCTGACCGCCCCGCTGTCGGAGCGGACCCCGATCCTGCGGCTGCCGGAGCCGTTCGCCAACACCGTCCCGTTCCGGCTGAGGGAGATCAGCCGGTACGACGACCGCGGCCCCGCCTGGTACTGGAACGACATCGAGACCGGCGAGCACGTCGGCACCCATTTCGACGCCCCGGTGCACTGGGCCACCGGCCGCGACGGGGAGGACGTCTCGGAGGTCCCGCCCGCCCGGCTCGTCGCCCCCGCCGTGGTGCTGGACGCGTCCGAGCGCGCCGCCGCCGACCCCGACTTCCTGCTGGAGATCGACCACGTCCGCGACTGGGAGGGCGAGCACGGCCCGCTCCCGGACGGCGGCTGGCTCCTCTACCGGACGGGCTGGGACGCCCGCGCCGGCGACCAGGACGCCTTCCTCAACGCCGACGAGAGCGGCCCGCACACGCCGGGGATCTCGGCCGAGTGCGCCCGGTGGCTCGCCGAGGAGACGCCCCTGCTCGGGCTCGGCGTGGAGACCGTGGGCACCGACGCGGGCGCCGCCCACGGCTTCGACCCGCCGTTCCCGTGCCACTCCTACTTCCTCGGCGCGGGCAAGTACGGGCTCACCCAGCTGCGCGGCCTCGACCGGCTGCCGGCCCGCGGCGCCGTGCTGCTCGCCTCCCCGCTGCCGATCGTCGGCGGCTCGGGCAGCCCCGCCCGCGTGCTCGCGCTGATCGAGCGATGAACGTCGCCGAGGCCGTCGGGCAGGCCCTCGCGCGGTTCGGCGCCGGCACCGTCTTCGGGGTCGTCGGCAGCGGCAACTTCCACGTGACGAACGCCCTCGTGGCCAACGGCGCCCGGTTCGTCGCGGCCCGCCACGAGGCCGGCGCCGTGACGATGGCCGACGCGTACGCGCGGGTGGGCCGCGGCCTCGGGATCGCGACCGTCCACCAGGGGCCCGGCCTCACCAACGCGGTCACCGGCATGGCGGAGGCCGCCAAGAGCCGCACGCCGCTGGTGGTGGTCGCGGGCGAGGTGGCCGCCGCGGCGGTCCGCTCCAACTTCCGTGTCGACCAGGCGGCGATCGCCGCCGCGGTGGGCGCCGTCCCCGAGCGGATCCACTCGCCGCAGACCGCCCTGGCCGATGTGGCGCGCGCCTGCCGGACGGCGGTCGCCGAGCGCCGCACCGTGCTGCTCGGGCTGCCGCTGGACGTGCAGGCCGCCGACCTGCCGGAGGCGGCGGCGCGGACGCCCGCGCGGGGCCGGCCGGGCCGGGTGCCGGCGCTGCCGGTGCCGCCGCCCGCAGCGGTCGGCGGCCTCGCCGACGCGCTCCAGGCGGCGGAGCGGCCGGTGTTCGTCGCGGGCCGCGGCGCGCGCCTGTCGGGCGCCCGCGACGCCCTCGCCGGACTCGCCGAACGCTGCGGGGCGCTGCCCGCCACGTCGGCGGTGGCGCGCGGCCTGTTCGCCGGCGACCCCTTCGCCCTGGACGTCAGCGGCGGGTTCGCCACGCCCGCCGCGGCCGAGCTGATCCGCGGCGCGGACCTGGTCGTCGCCTGGGGCTGCTCGCTCACCGGGTGGACGACGCGGCACGGCGCCCTCATCGGCCGGGACGCCGTGGTCGTGCAGGTCGACGTGGAGGCGCACGCGCTCGGCGCGCACCGACCGGTCGACCTCGGCCTGATCGGCGACGCCGCGGAGACCGCGCGGGCCGTCTCCGCCGAGCTCGACGCGCGCGGGCACCGGGCCGCCGGGTACCGCACGCCCGAGGTCGCGGAGCGGCTCGCCCGCGAGGGCCGCTGGCAGGACGTCCCCTACGACGAGCAGCCCGACGACGGCGAGGGCGGCCCCCGGATCGACCCGCGCACGCTGACGATCGCCCTGGACGGGATGCTGCCCCGCGAGCGCACGGTCGCCGTCGACTCCGGCAACTTCATGGGCTACCCGGCGATGTTCCTGGACGTCCCCGATGACGACGGCCTCGTGTTCACGCAGGCCTTCCAGTCGGTGGGGCTCGGTCTGGCCACCGCCATCGGCGCCGCCGCGGCCCGTCCGGACCGGCTCGCCGTCGCCGCGCTCGGCGACGGCGGCGCGCTGATGTCGGTCGCGGAGCTGGAGACCGCCGTCCGGCTCGGGCTCGGGCTGCTCGTGCTCGTCTACGACGACGAGGCCTACGGGGCCGAGGTGCACCACTTCGGCCCGGGCGGGCATCCGCTCGGCACCGTCACGTTCCCGCCGGCCGACCTGGCCGCGATCGGGCGCGGGTTCGGCTGCGCGGCGGCGACGGTCCGGACCCGCGCCGACCTCGCGGCGGTGGCCGACTGGCTGGCGGGGCCGCGCGACCGGCCGATGGTGGTGGACGCCAAGACCACCCGCCGGTGCCCCTCGTGGTGGCTGGAGGACGCGTTCCGCGGTCATTAGATCACTCTGTGTAGGGACGCCCTCCTTGGGAACGATCACGATCACGGCCCGCTGCGGCCCGCCCACACGCCCGAGGAGGAGAAATGACGCGAGGGCCGAGACTCCCCGAGATCGTCAGGGAGATGTCGGCGGAGTTCGCCGGCACGCTGATCCTGATCCTGTTCGGCGTGGGCGTCGTCGCCCAGGTCGTCGCGGCGAGCGGGCTCGGCGAGCCGCAGAGCCTCGGCGACCACAACAGCATCGCCTGGGCCTGGGGCTTCGGCGTCACGCTCGGCGTGTACGTCGCGGCCCGGATCAGCGGTGGCCACCTCAACCCCGCCGTCACCGTCGCGCTCGCGGTGTTCCAGGGGTTCCCCTGGCGCAAGGTCCTGCCGTTCTGCTTCGCGCAGACGCTCGGCGCCTTCGTGGCCGCGCTGATCGTCCGGTGGGACTACAGCGAGATCCTCGCGAAGTTCGACCCCGGACACACCTTCAAGACCCAGTTCGTGTTCTCCACCCTGCCGGGCAACGGCTCGCTCCCGGTCGGCACCTGGGGCGCGTTCCGCGACCAGGTGATCGGCACGGCCATCCTGCTGTTCCTCGTCCTCGCCCTCACCGACCCGCGCAACGCGCCGCCGCTGTCCAACCTGGCACCGCTGATCATCGGCCTCGTGGTGGTGGCGATCGGGATGGCGTTCGGCTCCGACGCCGGCTACGCGATCAACCCGGCCCGCGACTTCGGGCCCCGGCTCGCCCAGTACCTGACCGGCTACGACACCGCCTGGCGGGACCAGTACGGCGGGCTGTACTTCTGGGTTCCCATCGCCGCGCCGCTGATCGGCGGCGTGCTCGGCGCCGGCCTGTTCCTCCTGCTCGTCGGGCGCAACCTCCCGGAGGAGGAGGGCGGCCTGCCCACCGAGCCGAAGCCGGAGTACGACGTCACCTGAGGTGCCCGTTCGCGCGGGCGGAAAGGAAGAGTCCATGGCCGACTTCGTCGGAGCGCTCGACCAGGGCACGACCAGCACCCGATTCATGATCTTCGACCACGGCGGCAACGAGATCGCCCGCCACCAGCTCGAGCACGAGCAGATCCTGCCCCAGGCCGGCTGGGTCGAGCACAACCCGACCGAGATCTGGGAGCGGACCCGCTCGGTGATCGAGAGCACGCTGAACAAGGCGAACCTCTCCCATGGCGACCTGGCGGCGTTCGGGATCACCAACCAGCGCGAGACGACCGTGGTGTGGAACCGGCGCACCGGGCGCCCCTACTACAACGCGATCGTCTGGCAGGACACCCGCACCGACCGCATCGCGTCCGCGCTCGACCGCGACGGCAGGGGAGGGATCATCCGGCACCGCGCCGGGCTGCCGCCCGCGACGTACTTCTCCGGCGGCAAGATCCAGTGGATCCTGGAGAACGTCGACGGGGTCCGCGAGGCCGCCGAGAACGGCGACGCCGTCTTCGGCAACATCGACACCTGGGTGCTGTGGAACCTCACCGGCGGGACCGACGGCGGCGTGCACGTCACCGACCCCACCAACGCCAGCCGCACCATGCTGATGGACCTGGAGACCCTCTCCTGGGACGACCAGCTCCTGTCGTTCTTCGGGATCCCGCGCTCCATGCTCCCGGAGATCAAGCCCTCCTCGGCCCCCGAGGCCTACGGCATGACCCGCGCGGGGGGCCCGCTCGGCGGCGAGGTCCCGCTCACCGGCATCCTCGGCGACCAGCAGGCGGCGACGGTGGGGCAGGTGTGCTTCTCGCCCGGCGAGGCCAAGAACACCTACGGCACCGGCAACTTCCTCCTGCTCAACACCGGCGAGGAACTCGTCCGCTCCAAGGCCGGGATGCTCACCACCGTCTGCTACCAGTTCGGCGACCACGCGCCCGTCTACGCGCTGGAGGGGTCGATCGCGGTGACGGGGTCGGCGGTGCAGTGGCTGCGCGACCAGCTCGGCATCATCTCCGGCGCCGCCCAGAGCGAGGCCCTGGCCCGGCAGGTCGACGACAACGGCGGCGTCTACTTCGTCCCGGCCTTCTCCGGCCTGTTCGCCCCCTACTGGCGATCGGACGCCCGCGGCGCCATCGTCGGCCTCTCCCGCTACAACACCAACGCCCACCTGGCCCGCGCCACCCTGGAATCCATCTGCTACCAGTCCCGCGACGTCGTCGAGGCCATGCGCGAGGACTCCGGCGTCTCCCTGGACGTCCTCAAGGTCGACGGCGGCGTCACCGCCAACGAACTGTGCATGCAACTCCAGGCCGACATCCTCGGCGTCCCGGTCTCCCGACCCGTCGTCGCCGAGACCACCGCCCTCGGCGCCGCCTACGCCGCCGGCCTCGCCGTCGGATTCTGGAACACCACCGACGAACTCCGCCAGAACTGGAACGAGGACAAACGCTGGCTGCCCACCTGGGACGAGCACCAGCGACAGGAGGGGTACGCGGGCTGGAAGAAGGCCGTGGAGCGTACATATGGCTGGGTGGAAGTTGACTAAGCACTGGCCGTCGGGAACGGTGGGGCCGCTGCGCCGGGGGTAGATGATCTAGCATCCGCCGCGCCGGCGCCGTCCCGCCCGGGGCGGCTCGCGCCGGCCCGCCCGAGAGGATCCGCATGCCCAGCCGCCTCGCCGCAGCCGCCCTCACCGCCGCCGGGACGCTCGCCCTCGCGCTCGCCGGCGCGCTCGCCTCAGGCCCCGCGCAGGCCGCGCCCGCCCTGCCGCAGGGAGCACCCGCACCGCCCCAGGCCGCACTGCCGCAGGCGCCGCGCCTCGAGCGGGCGCAGGTCGACTTCACCGGGATCGTCGCGTTGAGCAACTGCTCGGGCTCCCTCGTGCGCGGGCCCCGGTCGCGGGACACCGACCCGGCGCTGGTGCTGACCAACGGCCACTGCCTGGAGTCGGGCATGCCGGAGGCCGGCGAGGTGATCGTGAACCGGAATTCGTCCCGGACGTTCACGCTCCTCGACCGGACGGGCGGCGAGGACCTCGGCACCCTCCAGGCCACCAGGGTCGAGTACGCCACGATGACCGACACCGACGTGACGGTGTACCGGCTGAACACGACCTATGCCGCGATCCGGAAGCGCTACGGGATCCCCGCGCTGCGCCTGTCGACGGCGAAGCCGCACGCGGGCACGGGGATCCGCGTCGTGTCCGGGTACTGGCGGAAGATCTACGGCTGCAGGATCGACGCGACCGTCTACCGGCTGCGCGAGGCCGACTGGACCTGGAAGGACTCCATCCGCTACGCGCCGCAGTGCCGGACCGTTCACGGGACGTCCGGGTCGCCGGTCGTCGACGCCCGGACGCGCCAGGTCGTCGGCATCAACAACACCGGCAACGACGACGGCGAGCGCTGCACGCTCAACAACCCGTGCGAGATCGACCGCGCCGGGCACGTCACCGTCCGGCAGGGCAGCCACTACGGGCAGCAGACCTACCTGCTCGCCCGCTGCCTCGGCAGGGGCAACGCCGTCGTGCTGAGCGGGTCCTGCGCGCTGCCCAAGCCCTGACGCCGGCCCGTCCCACCACCCGGGGACGCCTCGGTCACACGGTGCCGGTAGTCTCGGGAAGGACCCGGAGACGGGGAACGGCGGTGGGGCCCGCCGTGCCTGGACGGCGAACCGCGGAACGTTCCGCCAACGGTCCCTACCGGTGAGTGCGTCGTACTGGTAGGAGTGTGCCCCGTGACCGGCCGCCCCGTTGACTCCGATGTCGACCTTCATGTTCCGAGGCAGCGCTACGAGCTGCGCGACGCGCCTTGGGCGGTGCTCGGGGCCATAGCGGCCGGCGGGGCCCTCGGGGCGCTCGCGCGGTACGGGCTCGGCAGCGCGTTCCTCCACCGCGCGGGGGAGTTCCCGTGGGCCGTCTTCTGGGTGAACGTCTCGGGGTGCCTTCTGATCGGGGTGCTGATGGTCCTCGTCACCGAGACATGGCAGGCGCACCGGCTCGTGCGGCCGTTCCTCGGCGTGGGGGTGCTGGGCGGCTTCACCACGTTCTCGACTTACATCGTCGACGTCCAGGAGATGGTGGGCCGCGGTGCGCCGCTGGTGGGGCTGGCCTACCTGGCCGGGACGCTCGCGGCAGCGCTCGCGGCGGTCTACGCGGGCGTCCGCGTGACCCGCCTCCTGGCCCGGCCGCGCCGCCGGGAGGCGGTCGCGAGGGTGCGGTACGCGGAGCGGAGCGAGGCGGGCGGGCAGTGACCATCGTGCTGATCGCGCTGGGCGCCGCGCTCGGCGCCCCGCTGCGCTACCTCGCCGACCGGGCCGTCCAGGCCCGGCACGACTCGGTGTTCCCGTGGGGGACGTTCACCGTCAACGTCGCGGGGTCCTTCGTCCTCGGCCTGCTCGCGGCGACGCCCGCGCACGGCGGCGTCGCGGCCTTCGCCGGGACGGGGTTCTGCGGCGCGCTGACCACGTACTCCACCTTCGGCTACGAGACCCTGCGCCTCGCCGAGGACGGCGTGCGCTTCTACGCCGTGGCCAATGCGGGGGCGAGCATCGTCGCGGGGCTCGGCGCGGCCTACTGCGGGATGGCGATCGCGCAGGCCCTCACCGGGTGAGAAACCTGGCGCGGCCCAGGCTCGCAGTTCGGGGCACTTGGCTCCGAGCTCGCGAGTGGGCCGCGAGGTGACTCTGCCCAAGGCGCCCTCTCCGTAAACCGGTAGGTGTCTGGACTGTCACCGCGCGGGAACCGCCACGTTCCGTCCCGGTCACAGCCGCTCCGGACATGGGAGGGACGGTGCCGGGTAGCAGGGCCGCAGGGGCGCCTCCTCCGCGTCCGGAGGGCGCCCGGCGAGGCCCGAGGCGGCGGAAGGCGGCTGGCTGATGCGCGTGCTGGTGACGGGATGGCCGAGCTTCCTGCACGGTGAGGCGACGGCGGGCGACGTCCTGGCGATGGAGGCCGTGCGGGCGGCGCTGGCCGGGGCCGGGGTCGAATGCCACCTGGCGTGGAGCCCGGTCTTCCGGCCGGGGGGCCTGGACCTCGACCGGGCCGACCCCGCCTTCTACACCCACGTGGTGTTCGCCTGCGGGCCGCTCCACGGCCCGCAGATCGAGGAGCTCCACCGCAGGTACGCGCGCTGCACGCGGGTCGCCGTGGGCGTGTCGGTCATCGATCCGGCGGACCCGGCGGTCACCGGGTTCGACGCCGTCCTCGCCCGGGACGCGCCGGTCGAGGCGCCGCGGCGGGACCTGGCGGCGCTGCCCGCGGCGCCGTCGGTGCCCGTGGCGGGGGTCGTGCTCGCGCCGGGCCAGGCCGAGTACGGCGACCGGCGGCGCCACGACCGGGTCGAGCGGGAGCTGGTGGAGTGGCTCGCCGGCCGCGAGTGCGCGCGGCTGCCGCTGGACACGCGGCTCGACCCGCGCGACTGGCGCCTGTTCACGACGGCGGCCGAGCTGGAGTCGGTGCTGCGCCGGCTCGACGTGGTGGTCACGACGCGGCTGCACGGCCTCGTCCTGGCGCTGAAGAACGGGATCCCCGCCTTGGCGGTGGACCCGGTCGGCGGCGGCGCGAAGGTCGCCGCGCAGGCGCGCGCCTGGTCCTGGCCCGCCGTCGTGACCGTGCCGGCGGCGCGGACCGGCGAGCGGATCCTCGACGCGGCCGAGCTCGACCGCTGGTGGGCGTGGTGCCTGTCGCCCGAGGGAGCCGGGCGGGCCCCCGCGCATCCGGCGGACGGCGCGCTGCTCGGCGAGCTGATGGACGTCCTCGGCGTGCGTTAGGGGCCCGCCGATACCGGGAAGTTCCTCCATTTCAGGCAGAGGAAGGAGCGTCCGCCATGCGACACGAGGAGTTCATCGGACAGGTCCAGGACCGGGCCCGCCTTCCGGGGTGGGGGGAGGCCGAGCGGGCGTCCCGCGCGACCCTGGAGACCCTCGGCGAGCGGGTTCCAGAAGGGCTCGCCGACAACCTCGCGGCACAACTGCCGCACGAGATCGGCGAGCACCTGCGGCGCACCGAGGTCTACGGCGGCGCCGGCAGCGGGGAGCGCTTCGACAAGCACGGCTTCGTCGAGCGCGTCGCGATCCGGGCCGGAACGGACGAGGCCCGGGCCGCGTTCCTCGCGCGGAGCGTCCTCGGGGTGGTGGACGACGCCACCCAGGGGTCGATCACCACGAAGGTGCGCGAGTCGCTGCCCCCCGACATCCGGGAGCTGATGCCCGCCGGGCACTCCGGCTGACCGCCGCACGGTCGGAAGAGGCGCGGGGCCGGAACACGTGCACGTGTTCCGGCCCCGCGCCTGTGCCGGGCGGTCAGGCGGGCCGCGCGACGACCAGTTCCCTGGCGAACCATTCGATCGTGGTGCGCAGGCCTTCCTCGATGGAGATCCGCGGTGCCCACCCGAGCACCTCCTCGGCCAGCGCGGTGTCGGGGCGCCGGACGCGCGGGTCGTCCTGCGGGCGGTCGACGAACCGGATGCGGGACGTCGATCCCGTCAGGTCGATGACCAGCCGCGCCAGGTCGGCCATCGAGATCTCGTAGGGGCTGCCGATGTTGACCGGCCCGGGATGGTCGGAGAGGGCGAGCGCGACGATGCCCCGGACGGTGTCGTCCACGTGGCAGATCGAGCGCGTCTGCGAGCCGTCGCCGGTGACCGTGAGGTCCTCCCCGGTCAGCGCCTGGCGCAGGAACGTCGGGATCGCGCGGCCGTCGTCGGGCCGCATCCGGGGGCCGTAGCTGTTGAAGATCCGCACGATCGCCGCGTCGAGGCCGCGGGAGTGCCGGAACGCCGACGTCAGCGCCTCGCCGAACCGCTTCGCCTCGTCGTACACGCTGCGCGGGCCGACCGGGTTGACGTTGCCCCAGTACGACTCGGGCTGCGGGTGCACCAGCGGGTCCCCGTACACCTCGGACGTGGAGGCGAGGACGAAGCGCGCGCCCTTGGCCTCGGCGAGGTCCAGCGCGTTGCGGGTGCCCTGGCTGCCGACCTCCAGGGTCTGGATCGGGTACTTCAGGTAGTCGGCGGGGGACGCCGCGGACGCCAGGTGGAAGACGTAGCCGACGTCGCCGGGGACGTTCACCGGCTCGGTCAGGTCGCGTTTCAGGAAGCGGAAGTCCCGCCGCTCGGCGAGGTGCGCGGTGTTGCGGGAGGTGCCGGTCAGCAGGTTGTCCAGGCACACCACCGAGATGCCCTCGGCGAGCAGCGCCTCGCACAGGTGGGAGCCGAGGAAGCCGGAGCCCCCGGTGACGACGGCGCGTGGATGTCTCATCTTGTCCCCCTCATCGGTTCGGGCGGGCGAGTGCCCTCCCGGCGGCCTCGACGGCCTGGTCGGCTGTGATCTCCAGCAGCCCGGGGCAGGGCTCGCGTCCGTGCGGGTCGCCGCGGCGCCCAGCCCACAGGACGCGGTGCTCGGCGCGGTCGGGAGGCCCCCACCGGTCGGGCGGCGTTGGCCCGAACAGCAGCACCGACGGTGTGCGGTAGGCGGTCGCGAGGTGCGCGACCCCGGTGTCGCCGCAGACGACGAGCCGGGCCTGCGCGACGAGCGCGGCCAGCTCGGGCAGCGGGGTGCGGCCGGACAGGTCGGCGGCGCGGCCGAGCCCGGCGAGCTCCGCGACGCGGTGCGCGAGGCCGGCCTCGCCGGGCCCGCCGGTCACGACGACGTGCTCCCCGCCGTCCCGCAGGGCCGCCGCGACGGCCGCGAACCGCTCGGGCGGCCACCGGCGCGCCGGGAACGCCGCACCGGGATGGACGACGACGGCGCCCGGCGCGGGGGAGGCCGCCGCCGGCGCCGGCAGGCCGAGGTCCGCGGGGTCGGCGTCGAACCCGTAGGCCGCGACCAGCCGGCACCAGCGGGCCACCTCGTGCTCGCCGGGGTCCCAAGCCGGGCCGCCGGAGTGCGGCGCGCCGGGGCAGGCGAACGCCAGCAGCCGCCCCGGTTCCAGGGCCGCGAGGAGCCGGTGGCTCTGCGGACCCCGTCCGTGCAGGTTGACCGCGACGTCCACGGGCCCCGCGGGCGGCAGCGGGGCCTCCAGTCCGTCCGCCGGAAGGACGTCGTCGACCGCGCCGGTCGCGCGGGCGAGCGGCGCGAGCACCGGCGGCGCGGCGAGCGTGATCCGCGCCTCGGGCATCCCGCGCCGCAGCGCCCGTAACGCCGGGACGGCGGTCAGCAGGTCGCCGAGGCCGAGCGCCCGCAGCACCAGGGCCCTGCGCGCCGCTCCGCCCGCCGGCGAGGCGGCCGTCACGGCCACGAGGGCTCTTCCGAGGGGCACACGACCAGCTCTCGGACCTCGCAGCCGGGCGGCTGGGCGAGCGCGAACGCGATGGCCGCGGCCACGTTCTCCGGCCGGTTCAGCTTCGCGTCCGGGCCGGGCTTGTACTGGTCGGCGCGGTCGTCGAAGAACGCGGTGTCCATGCCGCCCGGCACCACCATGGTGACGGCGACCTTCCCGGCCGTCTCGGCGGCGAGCGCCCGGGTGAAGCCGACGACGCCGAACTTCGACGCGCAGTACGCGGTCGCGTCGCTCACGGCGCGGAACCCCAGGGTGGAGGCGACGGTGACGACCCGCCCGTGGGGCTCGTTCTCCAGGTACGGCAGCGCGGCGCGCACGACGGCGGCGGTGCCGAGCAGGTTCACCTGGACGACCCGCTCCCAGTCCTCGGCGGGGACCTCGCACAGCGCGCCGCAGGCGTCGATGCCGGCGGCGGTGACGACGGCGTTGAGCCCGCCGGCGGCGCGCGCGAGGCCGTGCACGGCGCGCTCGGCGCAGCGGCGGTCGGCGAGGTCGGCCTGCATGTGCTCGAAGTCCTGCTTCGGAGGGTGCCGGTCCAGGATGAGGGGGCGACCGCCGTCGTCGGCGACCTTCCGCGCGACGGCCGCGCCGAGTCCGGAGGCGCCGCCGGTGATGAGGACGTTCATGACGCGTTTCCCTTCGTGGTCGACAGCAGGCGGGTGGTGGAGCGCCCTTCCAGGAGGGGCAGCAGGACCACCTCGCCGTCGTGGGCCCGGACCGTCTCGGCCTCGGGCAGGGCGGTCCCGGCGTAGTCGGCGCCCTTGACCCAGACGTCGGGGCGCAGCCGCTCCAGGAGCGGCGCCGGGGTGTCGTCGTCGAACACCAGCGCGGCGTCGACGTCGCTGAGCGCCTCCAGGACCCGGACGCGGTCGGCGGCGGGCGTCACCGGGCGGGAGGGACCCTTGCGGCGCCGGACCGACGCGTCGGAGTTGACGCAGACGATCAGGCAGTCGCCGAGTCGCCGCGCCTGCTGCAGCAGGCTGACGTGGCCGGCGTGCAGCAGGTCGAAGCAGCCGCCGGTCGCCACGACCGTGCCGCCCGCCCGCCGGGTCCGCTCGACGACGTCCCAGGCGTCCTCGCCGCGCTCGGGGACGAGCCGGGCCGAGCCGGTCTCGGCGAGCTGCGCCGCGACGGCCGCCGCGGCGCCCGCGCGGACGAACTCCGAGGCCCGGTCGACGCCCTGGGTGACGGCCGCGGGCAGGTCCGCGCCGTCGGCGAGCGCGCCGACGACCCCGGCGGCGAAGCTGTCGCCCGCGCCGCACGAGTCGCCGCGGGCGGGCCGGGCGGGGGCGAGGAACGGCGCCTCGGACCCGTCGCACAGCAGCGCGCCCTCCGCGCCGAGCGTGACCGCGACGCCCTCGATGCCCCAGGACCGGCCGAGGTGCCGGCCGCGCCGCCCGGCGGCCGACAGGCCGAACCCGGTGATGTCGGCGCCGTCGGCCGCGGCGAGCCGGGCGGCCTCCTCCTCGTTCGGGGTGAGCAGCCGGACGCCGGGCACCGGCGGCTCGCCGCGCGGGTGCGGATCCCACACGACGGGCACGCTCGGGGGCAGCCCGCCGAGCAGGGAGCGGACCGCGCTGTGCCGGGAGACGCCGCGGCCGTAGTCGGAGACGAGCACGGCGCCCGCCCCGGCGATCGCCTCGGTGACGCGGGGGCCGACGGGCCCGTCGAGGGCCTGCCCGTCCCCGGCGTCCAGGCGCGCCACCGACTGGCCGCCGGACCGGATGCGCAGCTTGCAGGGGGTCCCGCCGTGCAGGTGGAGCGCCGCAACCTCCACGTGCCGCTCCAGCATCGCGCGCAGCCGCCGGCCCGGGTCGTCGTCGGCGAGCGCGGTGACGAGCACCACCTCGCGGCCGCCCGCCGCGGCGAGCAGCGCCGCGAGGCCCGCGCCGCCGGGGCGGGGCCGCTCCTCGGCCTGCTCGACGACGGGGACGGGCGCGTCCGGGCAGAGCCGGCTGCTGCTGCCGACGACGTCGATGTCGAGCAGGACGTCGCCCACCACGACCAGTGGCGCCGTCATGGCACCTCCTTCCGGGGGGTCGGCCGCCCGCGCCGGCCGGCGCGGGCGGCGCTCCTTGCGCCGCCGCGCGGGCTCCGCTCAGGCATGCCGCACCCCCAGCGCGTCGTCGACCGCCCCGCACAGCAGGTGGATCGCGGCGAGGTGGATCTCCTGGACGGTCGAGGTCGAGGCGGCCCGCACGGTGATCGCGTCGTCGCACGCGGCGGCCAGCGGGTTCGGGCCGGGCCCGGTGACCGCCCAGGCCGCGAGCCCGAGCGTCCGGGCCCGGCGCGCGGCGGCGACCACGTTGGGGCTGCGCCCGCTGGTCGACAGGCACACCAGCACGTCCCCGGGGCGGCCGTGCGCCTGCACCTGCCGCTCGAACACGGTGGCCGGGCCGTAGTCGTTGCCGATCGCGGTGAACGAGGAGGTGTCGCCGTGCAGCGGGATCGCCGACAGCGGCCGCCGCTCGTCCTCGAACCGGCCGACGAGCTCGGCCGTCAGATGCTGCGCCTCCGCCGCGCTGCCGCCGTTGCCGCAGGCGAGCAGGCGGCCGCCGGCGCGCAGGACGCCGGCCAGGCGGCGGCCCCACGCCTCGACGGTGGGGACCTGCTCGCGGAACCGCAGCGCGGCCTCGGCGAGCTCCTCGAGCCGCTGGTCGTGGACGGTGGACGTGCGGGTCCCGAGGCCGGGTTGCGCGGTCATCAGGCGGCCACCTCGCTCAGCGCGGCGGCGTGCCGGTAGACCCCGGCGGTGTCGGCGGCGACCCGGGCCCACGAGTAGTGCTCGCGCGCCCGTTCGCCTCCCGCGCGGCCCATCGCGGCCCGTTTCGCCGGATCGTCCAGCAGCCGCCGGATCGCGTCGGCGGCCCGCTCCGGGGCGCGTGGCGGGACGACCGCGCCGGTGACGCCGTCGACGACGGTGTCGAGGTGGCCGCCGACGGCGGTCGCCACCACCGGTACGCCGCAGGCCATGGCCTCCAGCGGCACCATGCCGAACGGCTCGTACCAGGGCAGGGTGACGACGAGGCTCGCCGAGCGCAGCAGCGGCGGGACCTCCTCGCGGCCGAGCCTGCCGAGGAACTCCACCCGCCCGGCGACGCCGGCGTCCGCCGCCACCCGGCGCAGCCTGCGCACCTCCGGGTCGGTGCCGAGGCCGTCGCGCGGCGGCCCGCCCGCGACCAGCAGCTCGGCGTCCGGCAGTTGCGCCAGCGCGCGGATGGCGGTGTCGACGCCCTTGCGCTCGACGAGCCGGGACAGCACGACGAGCCGGTGCCGCCCGCCCCCGGGGCCGGCCGGGCCGTCGGGGGAGAACAGGTCGAGGTCGACCCCGCACGGCACCACGCGGACGCGGTCCCGGGGGACGCCCATCGCCGTCAGCTCGGCGGTCTCGTCCGAGCAGGTGGCGACGACGGCGTCGGCCGCGCGCCCGATCGCGCGCTCCAGCCGGACGCGGGAGGCGGGGCTGGTGTCGGCGTCGCCCTGGTGGCGCCGCTTGACGGTGCCGAGCGCGTGGTAGGTCTGCACGACCGGGACGCGCGCGGCCCCCGCCGGCCGGGCGGCCTGGACGGCCGCGAGGCCGCTCATCCAGAAGTGGGCGTGCGCGACGTCGGGCGGGTCGTCGGCCCAGCGCCGCTCCAGGTACCTCCCGAAGTCGTGCATCCACGGCAGCAGGTCGTCCTTGGCGACATGCTCGGCCGGGCCCGCCGGGACGTGCTCCACGGTCACGCCGGGCGCGAACCGGACCCGCTCGGGCAGGGCGGCCGCGTCCCGGCGCGTGTAGACGGTGACGCGGTGCCCCTGCCTGCCGAGCTCGGCGGCCAGCTCCGCGACGAACACGTTCTGCCCGCCGCCGTCCGCTCCGCCCAGCCCCTTGCCGGCGGGACCGCGCCCGGCGGCGAGGGGACTCGCGTGCTCCGAGATCATGGCTATCTTCATCGCGTTACCTCCTGGAGAGTTCGCCGCCAGTCGCGCAGGAACCGCGCCAGCCCGTACCGGTCGACGGCGTGGGCCCGCGCCTCCTTGCCCATCTGGCGAGCGCGCGGCGGGTCGGACGCCAGGGTCCGCGCGGCGTCGGCCAGGGCGGCGACGCGCGTGGACAGCACCCCGGCCTCGGGCGGCACCGCCTCGACCGCCTCGGTGGTGGCGAGCGCCACCACCGGGAGGCCGAGCATCATGGCCTCGATCAGTGCGAGGCCGAGCGAGGTCCACCGGTAGGGGTGGACGTAGACGCGGCGGCGGGCGAGCTGCTCGTGCATGCTCGCCTGCGGCAGGTCCTCGAAGGTCCACAGCGACTCGTGCGGGATGCCGAGCCGCTCCGGCGCGCCGGTCACGTTCATCCCGAACAGGTCCAGGGGGACGGCGGCGGCCAGCCCGGCCAGCAGGTCGGCGCCGGCGACGCGCCCGCGGCGCAGCGGGTCGTTGATGACGACGCCGGCGCGCGGCAGCTCGGCGGTGTACCGGTAGCCGGGGTCGACGACGCCGTGCTCGATGACCGTGGTCGGGGCGCGGCCGCAGTTCCAGAACAGCTGGTTGAAGTGGGTGACGTGCACGACGGGGATGTCGGAGCGGTCGTGCAGGAAATGGCGGCTGTCGGGGACGACCTCCTCGGGGAGCCCCACGTCGGAGGGGGTCCGGCGCGGAGTGTCGTGCTCGACGTAGACGGCGGGGACGTCGCGTCCGGGACGCCGCCCGAGCCATTCCTCCGCCAGGCGCAGTTCGTGGGGGCGCTGGAGCACGACGGCGTCGACGTCCTCGCCGCGGAGCCGCTCCGGCGGCACCTCGACCGCCCGGTCGGGCCAGTGGAAGGTGTCGGGGCGGCCCTTCCCGTCCGGGCCCCGGTCGGGGGTGACGGGGACGAGCGTGGTCTGCGGGCCGTGGACGAACGAGGTCGCCCACGATCCGTGCACGTGCCACATCAGGACTCTCACGGGGCGGGCACCTCCCTGGCCGGCGCGCCCAACTCGTCCGACGCCACGATCTCCACGGCGGCGGCGACCTCGTCGGCGCTGACCGACGACAGGCAGGGGTGGCCGTCCACCGGGCACTCGCGGGCGCGGCTGTCCTTGCAGGGCGCCCGCTGGTCGCCGAGCAGCGCCAGCGGGACGCCGAAGGGGGCCCACCGGGCGGCCGGGACGGTCGGCGCGAACAGCGACACGACCGGCGTGCCGACGGCCGCGGCCAGGTGCGCGGGGCCGGTGTTGCCGGCGACGACCGCGCAGGCGCTCCGCAGCACCGACGCCAGCTCGGGCAGGCTGGTGCGCCCGCCGAGGTCGAGGCCGTCCTCTCCGGCGACGAGGGCGGTCAGGTCCTTCTCGTCCTTGTGGCCGGTGACGACCACGCGGCGCCCCGCCCTGACGAGCAGCCGCACCGCCTCGGCGCAGTGGCCGGGCGGCCAGGCGCGCGCGGGGACGGAGGTCCCGGGGTGCACCACCACGTAGCCGGGCCCGCCGGTGAGGTGGTCGATGTCGGGCAGCGGGCCGCGCACCCGCAGCCGGGTGTCGCCGGGGGAGGGGAACCCGGCGTCCTCCACCAGCGCCAGCATGCGCAGCGGCTCGGGCACGTCGGTGTCGGGCCGGTGCCGCAGGTCGAGCAGCGACCCCGGGTAGTCCTCGCTGATGCCGCCGATCCAGGGCGTCCCGGCGAGCCGCAGCAGCAGCGCGAGCGGCAGCGGCGACTGGTGGAACGAGGTCAGGATCAGGGCCCGGTCGAACCCCTTCAGCTCGCGGACGAGGCGGTCCACCGCGGCCTGCTCGACGGGCACGTGGTCCGGGTCGATCCACGGGGCGCGCCACTCGACGACCCGGTCGACGCCGGGCAGCATGTCGGCCGCGGCGCGCCCGCGCGGCCCGCACAGCAGCACGACCTCGTCGGCGCGTTCGGCGACCGCCCGCACGGCGGGGCCGGCGAGCAGGACGTCGCCGATGTTGTCCTGGCGTGCGACGAGGACTCTCATCGGCGCCGCCTTCCGCCGAGGACGAGATCGACGGCGGCGTCCAGCGTCGGCGCGGTCTCCCGCGCCCGCGCGACCTCCGCCCGCCGGGTCCGGCCGGTGGGGACGAGGATGCCGCGCGCCCCGGCCGCCGCGGCGGCCTCGATGTCGCCGCCGATGTCGCCGATGACGGCGCAGTCGGACGGCGCCACCCCGAGCCGCTCGGCGGCGCGCTCGATCAGCCCCGGGCGCGGCTTGCGGCACGCGCAGCCGTCGCCGCCGTCGTGCGGGCAGAACTCCCACACGTCGATGCGGCCGAGCAGCTCCTCGACGCGGGCGTTGACGCGCCGCACGTCCCCGGCGGTGATGTGCCCCTTGGCGATCCCGGACTGGTTGGACACGACGCCGATGCGGACGCCGTGCCGCCGCAGCCGGTCGAGGGCGCGGCGGGCGCCCGGCATCGGCTCGACCCGGGCCGGGTCGCCGTTGTAGGGGACGTCCCTGATCAGCGTGTCGTCGCGGTCGAACAGCACGGCGCGCGGCCCGCCCCACGCCCGCGCCCCCCGGTGGACGGCCAGGCCCCGCAGGCGGTGCCATACCGCCGCGGGCGGGATGGCGGCGCTGGTGACCAGCATCCTGACCACCTCGCCCGGGGTGCGGGGCCCCGGCCGGATCCGCTCGTAGGCGAACCTCCCGGTGAGTCCCGCCCAAGCTCCCGCGCCGGTGAGCGCGACGGCGGCGCCGCCGCGGCCGCGGGGCGCCGCGGGAAGCGCGGCCAGGGCGAGCAGCCCCGCCGCGGTGGTGGCGGCGTGGCGGCGCAGCAGACCGGGGCCCTCGCCGGCGCGGCGGCGCCAGTCGGGGCCGTGCACGCGCCACATGAGGACGTCGTCGGCGTTCCCGGCCTGCGCCCGCACCGACGCCCAGAACCCGGCCGGGCGGACCGGATGCGTCAGCCGCCGCTCACCGAGGACGAGGCCGTGCCCCGCGTCCATGGCGCGCAGCGCCAGGTCGGCGTCCTCGCGGTAGGCGCGGCGGAAGCGCTCGTCGAAGCCGCCGAGCTCGGCGAGCACGCCGCGGCGGTAGGCCATGTCCGCGGTGATCCACTCGGCGTCCGCGAGCGCGGCGGTGTTGCGCTCCCAGTCCGTCGGGGCCCGGCCGTCCGGCGGCGGGACGGTGACGCGGCCCTGGGAGCCGCCGGCCTCGGGCGGCAGGCCGGCGAGGTCGGCCGCCAGCCGGGCGGGCCACTTCGGCTCGGGGACGACGTCGTCGTCCAGGAAGGCGACCCACTCGGTCGTGGCGGCGCGCCAGCCGGTGTTGCGCGCGGCGGCGGGGCCGCGGCCCCCGGAGCGCAGCACCCGGATCTCCGGCCCGGCGGACGGCGGCAGCGGCAGCGGCGCGCCGGGCGCCGGGCGGTCGTCCACGACGATGATCTCGTGCGGGGCCGGGCCCGCCCCGTCCTCCAGCGCGGTGAGCAGCGCCTCCAGCGTGACGCGCAGGCTCGGCCTGCCGATCGTCGGGATGACGACGGTGTGGCTCATCGGGCGTGCACCTCCCGGCGGCGCACCACGAACGGTCCGATGGCGAGCAGGTCGACCGGCGCCGAGCCGAAGCACTCCAGCGCGTCGCGCGGGTCGTCCACCATGGGGCGCCCGGCGGTGTTCAGGCTGGTGTTCACCATGACCGGCAGCCCGGTGCGGCGGCGGAACTCCTCCAGCAGGCGGGCCAGCAGCGGCTCGTCGGCGGCGTCGACCGTCTGGATGCGGGCGGTGCCGTCGACGTGCACGACGGCGGGGATCCGCTCGCGCCACCCGGGCCGCACCCGGTGCACGAACAGCATGTAGGGGCTCGGCAGCGGACCCTCGAAGATCTCGGAGGCGTGGTCGAGCGCGACCATCGGCGCGATGGGCCGGAACTGCTCGCGGCCCTTGACGTCGTTGAGCCGCTCGACGTTCCCGGCATGGCCGGGATGGGCGAGCAGGGAGCGGTGCCCGAGCGCGCGCGGGCCGAACTCCGAGCGGCCCTGGAACCACGCGACGACCTCGTTGCGGGCCAGGGCGTCGGCGACGGCGGCGGCCAGATCGTCCGGCCGCTCGTACGGGATCTTGGCGGTGTCGAGCCGCGCGGCGATCTCCGCCTCGTCCCACCGCCGGCCGAGGTCGGCGCCCGGCATGGCGGCCAGCGGGTCGCCGCCCGACCGCGCGACGTGCAGGGCGGCGCCGAGCGCCGTCCCGGCGTCGCCCGCCGCGGGCTGGACCCAGACGTCCTCGTAGGGCCCGGCCTCGGCCAGCCGGGAGTTCGCGACGCAGTTGAGGGCGACGCCGCCGGCGAGCATCAGGCGGCGGGCGCCGGTCCGGCCGTGCAGCCAGGCCGCCAGGTCCAGGACCACCTCCTCCAGGCGGGTCTGGACGCTCGCGGCGAGGTCGGCGTGGTCGCGGGTCCACTCGGCGCCGGGCCTGCGGGCCTTCGCCAGGGAGCCCCAGTCGATCGGGGCGACCGCGAAGCCGCCGTCCTCGGTGGCGCGGACGTGCTCGCGGAGCTCGTCCAGGAAGCGCGGCTCGCCGTAGGACGCGAGCGCCATGACCTTGTACTCGTCGCTGGAGCGCAGGAAGCCGAGGTGCTCGGTGAGGTCCTCGTACATGAGCCCGAGCGAGTGCGGGAGGCGCTGGGCGTGCAGCGGCGTCAGCTCGCCGCCCTCGTACGTCCCGGCCAGGTGCGAGTGCGACTCGCCGCGGCCGTCCAGGACCAGCACGTCGCCCTCGCCGGGCCCCGGCGCGGCGAGCGCGGCGGACGCGGCGTGCGCCACATGGTGGGGCACGTACCGGACGATCCCGGGATCGAGGCCCGGCAGCGCGGTCGCGAGGAAGTTGGGGGCGCGCTGCGCGTACAGCGTCCGCAGGCGCTCCCACTGGGCGTCGTGGCCGTCGAGCCCGGGCTCGACGAGTCCGGGATCGTAGGAGTAGGCGACGGCGTCGAGATCGCCGGGCTCCAGCCCGGCCTCGTCGAGGCACCACCGGGCGGCCCGCTCCGGCACCTCCCACCCGGAGAAGGGCACCGGCCGCTTTCCGTGCTTGCGGCGGCTGAAGCGCTCCTCCTCGGCCGCGGCGACGACGGTGCCGTCCGACACCAGCGCGGCGGCCGGGTCATGGAAGATCGCGTTGATTCCGAGCACGCGCATGTGCCCCCCGTTTCGACGCAGCGTTCGGTAATGGAGTGGGGAAGTGCCGTGGTCTCAGGCACCGCGCCCCGGGACGGACCGGCCGGAGCCGAATCCCCTATAGGTAATTCCGGACATTGCCGAGAACTGTGCCGCTAAACGCTGATGCCAGAAGAGTCGCTGGTAATAGAAGTGGCCGGTGATGCGGCATCTGCGCACATAGAGGGGATTGCGTGGGGTACTGGGCGGTTCATGCGCTTCACCGTCGTCGTCATCACGCGGGACCGGCGGCGGTCCCTGCTCGCCACCCTGGCCGCCGCCCGCGCGCTCACCGAGCGGGCCCGGGTCATCGTGGTGGACAACGCCTCGCGGGACGGGACCGCCGACGCCGTCGCGGAGGAGTTCCCGGAGGTCACGCTGATCCGCTCGCCCCGCAACCTCGGCGCGGTCGCGCGCAACCTCGCCGCCGACCATGTCCGCACGCCCTACGTCGCGTTCTGGGACGACGACATCCGGTGGGACCCGGACGCGCCGTCGCTCGCCGCCGGCCTCCTCGACGCGCACCCGCGGCTCGCCGTCGTCACCGGCCGGATCCTGGTGGAGCCCGGCGGCCGCGAGGACCCGATCGTCCCGGAGCTGCGGCACTCGCCCGTCCCCGGACCGCCGTGGCTGCCGGGCCCGGCGCTCGGCTCGTTCCTGGCGGGCGCCTCCATGGTCCGCCTGGAGGCGTTCCGCGAGGCCGGGGGGTTCTCCCCGCGGCTGTGGCTGGGCGGCGAGGAGGAACTGCTCAGCGCCGACCTGATGGCCCTGGGCTGGCAGCTGTGCTTCGCCGAGGACGTCGTCGTGCGCCACGAGCCGTCCCCCGTCCGCGAGGCGCACCTGAGGCGCCGCCACGGCATCCGCAACACCCTGTGGTTCACCTGGCTGCGCCGCCCGCTCCCGGTCGCCCTCCGCCGGACGGCCGTCCTGCTCCGCACCCTGCCGCGCGACCGCGTGACGGCCGCCGCGCTCGCCGAGGCCGCCGCGGGGCTGGCCTGGGTGGCCCGAGAGCGCAGGACGCTGCCCCGCGACGTCGAGGACCGGCTGCGCCGCCTGGAGGCGTCCCAGCGCGCGTCCAAGGCCCGCCGCTACGTGAGCTGAGGAGACCACCGCATGCCGGACGTGACGATCGTGGTCGCGACCCGCGACCGGGCCGCCGAACTGCGCCGCAGCCTCGGCCACCACACGGCCCCGGTCATCGTGGTCGACAACGCCTCCAGCGACGGCACCCCCGCCGCCGCCGAGGCGGCCGGGGCGACCGTGCTGAGGCTGCCGTCCAACCGGGGCGCGGCGGCCCGCAACGCCGGGGCCCAGCTCGCGACCACCCGCTACGTGGCCTTCGCCGACGACGACTCCTGGTGGGCCCCGGGCTCCCTGGAGCGGGCGGTCGAGCTCCTCGACGCCCATCCGCGGACCGCGCTGCTCGCCGCGAGGGTCCTGGTGGGGGAGGAGGAGCGGCTCGACCCCGTCTCCGAGGCGATGGCCCGCTCGCCCCTCGGCCGCCCCGAGGACCTCCCGGGACCGGCCGTCCTCGGCTTCCTGGCCTGCTCCGTCGTCGTCCGCAGGGACGCCTACCTCGGCGTCGGCGGCTTCTCCGACGTCCTGCACTTCGGCGGCGAGGAGGAACTGCTCGCCCTCGACCTGGCCGCCGCCGGATGGGGGCTCGCCTACGTGCCGGAACTGGTCGTCCACCACCATCCGGCGGCCGCGGGCCGCGATCCGGCGGCCCGCCGCCGCCGGCAGGCCCGCAACCGGGTGCTGACCGCGTGGCTGCGCCGCCCGCTCCCCGCGGTCGCGCGCGCCGCCGCGTCCGTGCTCGCCACCCGGGACGGCCGCGCCGGGCTCGCCGACGCGGCCCGCGCGCTGCCCGGGCTCGTCCGCGCCAGGCGGCCGGTCCCGCCCGCGGTGGAGGCGGCCCGCGCCCGCCTGTCGGGGTACTGACCGTCAGGGGCGGGCCGCCGCCCGGCCGCGGGCCAGGGACAGGGCGAACAGGGCGCCGAGCAGGACCATGCCGGCGAGCGCCCATCCGGCGCCGTACTCGGCGTGCCGGGTCGACCCGCCGGACTCGGCAAGGGTGAGGAACAGCGTCCCGACGGTGGCGATGCCGACCACCTGCGCGAGCTGCATCAGCGTGAGCAGCAGCCCGCTCGCGTCCGCCGCGTCGCCGGCCGGGACGTGCCGCAGGGCGAGCGTCATGATGATCGGCATCACCCCGAGCCCGAACCCGATGACCACGGTGAGCGCCTCGTAGGGGACGCCGCCCCCGGCGAGGGGCCCGACGCACAGGTAGCCCGCCCCCGCGACCGCGAACCCGGCCGGGACGGCGCGCCCGTGCCAGCGGGCGGGCAGCCGCTGCCAGTTCAGCCCGACCAGCCCGAACGCGGTCACGCACGGCACGAACGCCAGCCCCGACTCCAGCGGCGACATCCGCAGGTCGCCCTGCAGGTGCAGGGTGGTGGTGAACAGGAACGACCCCCAGCTGGCCGGGCCGAACATGATCGCCACGCAGGCCGGGACCAGCAGCGGGGCGCGCAGCACCCGGGGCGAGACCAGCGGCCGCCCGCCCGCGGCCGCCACCCGCCGCTCCACGGCGGCGAAGGCCGCGGCGAACGCGGCGCTGGCGGCCAGCGACGCCCAGCCCCACAGCGGCCAGCCCAGCTCGTGCCCCATGATCAGCGGGACGACGAGCAGCAGCACCGCCGGGGCCAGCGTGAGCAGGCCCGGAAGGTCCAGTTCGGCGCGCAGCGGGCGCGTCCGGGGCGCGGGCTCGTCGCGGGGCAGCACGCGCGGGCCCGCGAGCAGCAGCGCGGCGCCGATCGGCACGTTGACGAGGAAGACCGTCCGCCAGCCGGTGCCGAACAGGTCCGCGCCGACCAGCAGGCCCCCGGCCGCCTGACCGACGACGACGCCGCCCGCGATGACCGCCGAGTAGACGCCGAGCGCCCGCGCCCGGGCCGCGCCGGTGAAGTCCCGCTGGATCATCGACATCACCTGCGGGGTGAGCATCGCCGCGCCCGCGCCCTGCAGGAAGCGGAACACCACCAGCGTCCCGGTGGACGGCGCCAGCCCGCACGCCAGCGACGCCGCCGTGAAGGACGCCAGGCCGAGGTGGAACAGGCGGCGGTGGCCGGCGATGCCGCCGAGCCGCGCGCCCGTGATCAGCAGGACCGCGTAGGAGATGATGTAGCCCGCGACGATGAGCTGGAGCCCCGCGCCCGAGGCGTGCAGGTCCGCGCGCATCGTCGGGAGGGCCACGTTGACGATGTTCACGTCGAGGATGGCCATGAACTGGCCGAGCAGGATGACGGCGAGCGCGAGCCCGCCGGAGCCGTCCCGCGACCCCCGTTCGGGAATGGTCCCGCGCAGGTCGGTTGTCTGTGTCATGTGTACGAGCGTGCTCGGAGACCGGTACCGGTAACGAGAGCCTGCCGATACTGGTACTGACAGCACCTGGAAGAGCACGCCGGTCGGAGTCAGGCTGGGGGAGTGACGATGACGAGTGCGCCCGCCGCGCCCACCGCCCGCCGCAACGGCGCGGGCCCGCGCCGCCGCACGGAACTGGCGGCGTTCCTGCGCAGCCGGCGCGAGCGGATCACCCCCGAGGACGTCGGGATGCCGCCGGGCCCCCGACGCCGCACGCCCGGACTGCGCCGAGAGGAGGTCGCCCAGCTCGCAGGGGTGGGCGTCACCTGGTACACATGGCTGGAGCAGGGCCGCCCGATCAACGCCAGCACCCAGGTGCTGGACGCCGTGGCGCGCACCCTGCGGCTCGACGGCGCCGAGCGCGAGCACCTGTACCGGCTGGCCGACATCCCGGACGCCGCGGTCGAGGAGCACGCCGAGACCCTCCCCGAGGACGTCCAGGCGATCCTGGACGCGCTCGTGCCGATGCCCGCGGCGGTCGCCAACGCCCGCTCGGACATCCTGGCCTGGAACGCCGCCTACGCCGCGATCTTCCCGCACGTGGTGCGGGCCCGGCCGTGCGAGCGCAACACGCTGTGGATGGTGTTCACGCTGCCGCCGTGCTGCAACCCGGTCGCGAACCTGGAGAAGGCCGCGCCCGACCACGTCGCCGTCTTCCGGCACCGCTACAGCAGGCATTTGGACGAGCCGGGCTGGAAGGACCTCGTCCGGCGCCTGCAGGCGGCCAGCCCCATGTTCGCGCGGCTGTGGGCGTCCCACGACGTCGCGCTGCCGGGGCCGACCGTGAAGCTCTTCCGGCACCGCGCCGTCGGCGAGATCCGGACGCGCACCACGAGCATGGACATCACCGCGTCGCCGAACGCGCGCCTGGTCGTCTACACGCCGACCGACGAGGAGAGCCGGGACCGGATCGGCCGGCTGCTCGCCGACCCCGGGGTCGCGGAGCCCGACCACCGGCACTGACCCGCCGGCTCAGTGGCGGGCGCGCCGGGCGATCACCACCAGGTCGACGGCGGCGATCACGGCGACGGCCGCGCAGATGCCCGCCGCGGTCCAGGAGCCGTCGCCCGAACCGTTCACCGCGAACACGATCGCGGCTGCCACCGCGCCGACCAGCGCGACCGTGGACAGGACCGCGCGCAGGGCCAGCGGGCTGCGCGCGGTCACCGGCTCGTCGCCGCGCGGCTGCTCGTGCGGGTACGGTCCGTGCGACCCGGGTCCGTGCCACCCGGGCTCGTTGCGGCCGATGTCGTGCCGCTCGGGCTCGTCCCACCCGGGCTCGCGCCGCTCCGGCTCGCGCCCTCCGGACTCGCGCCGCTCCGGCTCGTGGCGCTCGGGTCCGTTCCGGTCGGGCCCGCCGGCCCCGGTGCCGCCCATGGCTCACCTCGCGTAGGTGCCGACGAGCGTCCCCGATGCGACGACCTTGTCCTCGACGGCGTCGCGCAGGTCCTCGGCGGTGAAGCCGTCCCGCAGCCCGGACGGCTCCGACAGCCCGTACAGCCGGAAGAAGTACCGGTGCGGGTCGTCGCCCACCGGCGGCTTCGGCCCGCCGTAGCCCTCGGCGCCGAAGTCGTTGCGCCCGAGGACGGCGCCGGTCGGCGGCTCCCCGGCGTCCAGCCCGGTGGTCACGGGGTCGATGCCGGCGACCAGCCAGTGGGCGAACGTGCCGACCGGGGCGTCCGGGTCCTCGCACACCAGGGCCAGCTCCACCACCTCCTCGGGGGCGGGCGACCACTCCAGCGGCGGCGAGAGGTCCCCGCTGTCGTGGGAGTAGTCCGACGGCATGAGCGTGTGGTCGGTGAACGCGGAGCTCCGCAGCGTCATCTCCTCCATGAGCTGCTCGTGCCCCCTGCCGCCCGGTCGATGCACGCCGCGCCCGGTCGATGCGCGCGCCCCGATCGCCGGCGGCGCTCAGCCGGCGCTGGAGGCCGCCCAGATGTTGATGCCCGCCTCGACGGCGTCCCGGTCGATCGCGGCGAGCTCGTCGGGGGTGAAGTCGAGCCGGTCGAGGGCGGCGAGGTTCTCCTCCAGCTGCGCGACGCTGCTCGCGCCGATCAGCGCCGAGGTGACCCGGCCGTCGCGCAGCGACCAGGCCAGCGCCATCTGGGCGAGCGACTGCCCGCGCGCCCCGGCGATCTCGTTCAGCGTGCGGACGTGCCGGAGGTTGTCCTCGGTGAGCAGGCCCGTGGACAGCGACGTGCCCTTGCTCGCCCGGGACCCCTCCGGGACGCCGTCGAGGTACTTGCCGGTCAGCATCCCCTGCGCCAGCGGCGAGAACGCGATGCAGCCGGCCCCCACCCGGTCGAGGGTGCCGAGCAGCCCGCCCTCGATCCAGCGGTTGAGCATCGAGTAGGACGGCTGGTGGATCAGCAGCGGGGTACCCATCTCCCGCAGGATCGCCGCCGCCTCGGCGGTGCGCTCGGGGGAGTAGGACGAGATGCCCGCGTACAGCGCCTTGCCGGACCGGACGGCGCGGTCCAGCGCCCCCATCGTCTCCTCCAGCGGCGTCTCCGGGTCGAAGCGGTGGCTGTAGAAGATGTCGACGTAGTCGACCCCCATCCGGCGCAGCGACTGGTCGAGGCTCGCGAGCAGGTACTTGCGCGACCCCCACTCGCCGTAGGGGCCGGGCCACATGTCGTAGCCCGCCTTGGTCGAGATGATCAGCTCGTCCCGGTAGGGGGCGAGGTCCTCGCGCATGATCCGGCCGAAGTTGGTCTCGGCGGACCCGTACGGCGGCCCGTAGTTGTTGGCGAGGTCGAAGTGCGTGACGCCGAGGTCGAACGCCCGCCGCAGGATGGCCCGCTGGACGTCCAGCGGCCGGTCGTCGCCGAAGTTGTGCCACAGCCCCAGCGAGATCGCCGGAAGCCGCAGCCCGCTCCGCCCGCACCGTCGGTAGGGGAGCCGCTCGTATCGCCCACTGTCTGCCACAAAGGTCATGGTCAGGAGTATTTCAGGGCAGACGGCTTGCCGTGCGCACCATCTGGAACGCGTCCTCGCGGGCCCCGACATGGCGCTGCGCCGTGCGGCTCTGCGGGCCGTCCGCACGCTGCCCGTCTCCGACGACGCCGCCGCGGCGGTGCTGGACGACGCCCCCGCCGACCTGCGCCGCGCGTTCTACCGGACGCTCCGCCACTGCGGCCGCGCGGGGCTCGCCGACCGGCTCCTGCCGGACGTCCGCGCCCGCTGGGGCGATCGCGAAGCCGCCGCGCTCCTGCCGGCCTGCACGAGCGGGACGGTCGCGCGCCTCCTGCCCGACCTGGAGCACGCGGTCACCGCGTGGCGCGCCCTGGCCGGACGGCACCCCGATGCCCTCCTCGCGCGCGGCCGTGACCGGGCGCACGAATGGTCCTGGTGGAGGCGCTGCCGGGCCGGCCTCCCGGAGCTGGCCCGCCGCGATCCGGCGGGGCTGCTGGGACTGCTGGAGGCGAACGGCTCCCGCCCGGCACTGGCGCAGCTGCCGCGCACCCTGCTCCCGGCGCTGTTCAGAGCGGACGCCGTCAGGGCCGCCCGGGCGGTGCGGCGGACGGGTCGCCGGGGCCGGCTCCCGGCCGCGTACTTCGCGCATGTGGGCCGCCTGCCCTCACCGGAGCTCCGGGAGTTCGTCCAGGCCGGCCCCTACGCGCTGCGCGACCTCCTAGCGCACGTCCCGCCGCGCCGCCGGGCCGAGGTCTACGACCTCGCGGGAGAAGGCGGGCACCCGGGACTTGCCGCGCTGCCGCTGCTCGCCCTCCTGCCCCCCGGCCGGGCGGCCGGCGAGGCGCGCCGGATGCTCGACTGGCACGGCTCGGTGTGGCACTCAGCGCGATCCCGGCTGGACGATCCGGCCCTCCCGCTGAAGCTCACGGCCCACCTCCCGTACGAGGAGGCGGCCGGGCCGCTGAGGGAGGCGGCGCTCGGCGGGGACCCGAGGCTGCGCGGGCCCGCCCGCACCCTCCTGGTCGAGGCGACCGCCCGCACCGGCGACGCCGCGGCCCTTCGCGACCTCGTCGCCGAACTGGCGCGCCGCACGCGCAACGAGCGGGACCCGCTGAGGGCGGACCTCCTCGCGGCCTTGGCGTCCGTGCCGGTCCGCCTCCTGGACGACGCGTTCGCCGCGCCGCTGGAGGAGGTAGCCGCCGCGGCCGTCGACGCGCGGGACTCCTCCCAGGCGACCCGGCTGAGGCTGCGGACTCTGGCGGACCGCCTCCTCGCCCACGCGGCGCGGCCCGCGCTCGTCCGGTGGGCGATCGGCGCCTACGCCCGCCTGGTTGCCCGGCACGGGGCGGAGGCGCTCGACGGCCACCGCCTCGACCGCGTGCTGCCCCGCGGCCGGGAGCGCGACCTGGTCGCGGCAGTGCGCCCCGGGCCAGGTGAACACGAGGTGGTCGTCGCGCTGGCACGGGCGCTCGGGCGGCGGGCGTTCGCGTCGGCGGCCCTTCAGAGCCTGCTGCGGACGGCGGTCCGCGCGGCGCCCGAGCCGCTCGCCCGCGAGGCCGCGGCACTGTGGCTCGCCGACCCGGTGGAGCGCGAGCGCCGCGCCGCGGCACTGGTGGCGGCCGACCCCTCCGCGATCGCCCTGCCCGAGGTCTGGCGCGTCGTCGCCGGCCGCCGCACCGACCTGCTCCTGCCCGCCCTGGAACGCGCCCGGACGGGCCGGTTCGGGGACCCGGGCGGGGTCCCCGCGATCCAGCCGCAGCAGCCCGGCCGGTGGACGCCGCACCAGGCCGGGCGCATGCGGGACCTGCTGGCGGCCTCGGCGGGACCTGTCGGCGCCAGGGCCGCCGCCGTCGCCTCGCTCGGCCGGCTGCCCGGTTGCCTGGACCACCTCGACGCCCGAGCGGACGGGGACGGCGAGCCCGCCCTCGCCGAGGCCGCGCTGGAGGCCATGGCGGTCTCGGACCGTCCTGCCGAGGCCCTCGCCGTGCTCCTGCGCCACGCCCGGGGCCCGCGATCGGTGGTCGCGGCGGCGGCGCTGGCACGGGCCGCCGCCGCGGTGCCGCCGTCGCGCCTCGGTCCCGTCCTGGCGGAGGCGCTGACCGGCCCGGACCGCACGGTGGCCGTCCGCAAGCAGGCGGCCCGGCTCATCGAACGGCTGCGGGTCCCCGGCGCGGCGGAGACCTTGCTGCGCGCGTGGGACGACCCCGGTCTCCACCCGGACGTCCGCATCGCGGTCGCGGCGGCGCTCCGGAGGATGCCGGAGGACCCCCCGCGCGCTCGCCGCACTGGGCGCCGCCGCGGGCCCGTACGCCTCGGAACCGCTGCTGCGCGCGCTCTTCCAGGCGAAGCCCTCGGAGTACGCGCCCGCGCACCGTCCCGCTTACGCCGCACTGGTCCGCAGGCTCGGCGCGGCGGCGGACGGCCCCGGCGTGCGGTTCCGGGCGTCCAAGGCGTTCGCCGCGTGGGTCCGCTGGTACACCGGTGACGTCGGCGCCGTCCTCGCCGCCGTCGCCGACCCCTCCGACCCCGCCGGGGACGATGAGCTGCCCGTCCTCAACGCCCTGGTGCGGGCGGGCTCGGTGGCGGAGGAGGCGCTCGGCGTGCTGTCCGCCCTGCTCGCCGCCGAGCCGGGCGAGCGCGCGCGGGCGCGGGTCGCGGCCGTGGCCCACGCGATCGCCGGCCGGCCGGACGCGCCACTCGCCCGCCGCGTGGTGGAGATGCTCGCGAGGCACCCCCTGCACGTCGCCGGCGCCGCGGACGTCGCGCTCCTGTCCGCCCGCCTGAACGGCGGCGACGCCTCACCCGAGCGCATCGCCGAGGAGCTCGGGGCCCTGGCGGGCCTGCTGCGCGACCGCCCCGTCCTGGCCGCCAGGGTCGCCGACCGGCGGCTGGACCACGCGCTCGGCGCGCGGGGGAGCGGCGGGCCCGGCCGGCTCCTGCCCGCCGCCCGCGCCCTCACCGCACGCGGCGACGCCGCCTCGCACCTGCTCGCCGTCGGCGTCGTCCGGTCGGGCGGCTCGGCCGCCGGATGGGCCGGCGAATGGGGGGACCTCCTGGACGGCCTGCGCCGGTCCCCCCACGTGGACGTCCGCCAGGACGCCTGGAACGTCGTCGCGAACAGGTGACCCGCCCCGGCGGTGCGGGAGTACACAAAGGATCGGGGCCCCGGCTGTCAGGTCTGCGAGGCGTGAAGGAAGCTTGGAAGCGGCAAGAATGGTCAGAGCTAAGGACAAGGAGGTCCCAGTGGTCGTGCTGCGCAGTTACGTGTCGGGTTCCTGGCGTTCCCCGGAGGACGAGGGGGCGCCGTTGCACGACGCCGTCACCGGGGAGGAGGTCGCCCGGATCTCCTCGGCGGGGATCGACATGGGCGCCGCCCTGGAGTACGGGCGCTCGGTCGGCGGCCCGGTGCTGAGGGAGCTCACCTTCCACCAGCGCGCGGCCCTGCTGAAGGCGCTCGCGTCCCACCTGCGGGAGCACCGCGAGGAGCTGTACGCGCTGTCGGCCAGGACGGGCGCGACGCTGGGCGACTCGAAGTTCGACGTGGACGGCGGCATCGGCGTCCTGTTCGCCTACGCGAGCAAGGGCAAGCGGGAGCTGCCGAACGACACGGTGCTGGTCGAGGGCGCCGTGGAGCCGCTCGGCAAGGGCGGGACGTTCGTCGGGCAGCACCTGTGCACGCCGTCGCACGGCGTCGCGGTGCAGATCAACGCGTTCAACTTCCCGGTGTGGGGTCCGCTGGAGAAGCTCGCGCCCGCGTTCCTCGCGGGGGTGCCGAGCCTGATCAAGCCGGCGAGCCAGACCGCCTACCTGACCGCCCGGCTGGTCGAGCTGATCGTCGAGGCCGGGATCCTGCCCGAGGGCTCGGTGCAGATGGTCTGCGGGGAGCCGCGCGACCTGCTCGACCACCTCACCGAGCAGGACATCGTCGGGTTCACCGGGTCGGCGTCGACGGCCCGGCTGCTGCGCACCCACCCCGTCATCGTGGGGAACGCGGTCCGGTTCAACGCCGAGGCCGACTCGCTGAACTGCTCGGTCCTCGGGCCGGACGCGGTGCCCGGCACGGCGGAGTTCGACCTGTACGTCAAGCAGCTCGTCGCGGAGATGACCGTGAAGGCGGGCCAGAAGTGCACGGCGATCCGCCGGGCGCTCGTCCCCGCCGCGCTGATGGACGACGTCACCGAGGCCGTCCGGGAGCGGCTGGCGAAGGTCGTCGTCGGGAACCCGTCCGACCCCGCCGTGCGGATGGGCGCGCTCGCCACGCTCGACCAGCGCGAGGAGGTGCGCCGCTCCCTGAAGGCCCTCATGGACGCCGGCCGCGTCGTGTTCGGCGACCCCGAGCGGGTCGAGGTCGTGGGCGCGGACGCCGAGCGCGGCGCGTTCATCTCCCCGGTGCTGCTGCGCGCCGACGACGCCGGCCGCGCCGAGCCGCACGAGGTCGAGGCGTTCGGGCCGGTCAGCACGCTGATGCCGTACGAGGGCGCCGAGCAGGCGGTGGAGTTGGCCGCGCGCGGGCGCGGCAGCCTCGCCGGGTCGGTCGTGACCGGCGACGCGGAGTTCGCCCGGAAGGTCGTGCTCGGCGCCGCGCCGTGGCACGGCCGCCTGCTCGTGCTGAACGCCGAGGACGCCAAGGAGTCGACCGGGCACGGCTCGCCCCTGCCCGCGCTCGTCCACGGCGGCCCCGGGCGCGCCGGCGGCGGCGAGGAGATGGGCGGGATCCGCGGGGTGGTGCACCACATGCGGCGCACCGCCGTCCAGGCCGGGCCGGCGATGCTCACCTCGATCACCGGGCGCTGGGTCCCCGGCACCGACCGCACCGTCACCGACGAGCACCCGTTCCGCAAGCACCTCGAGGACCTGCAAGTCGGCGACACCGCCGTCGGCGGCCCCCGCGTCGTCACCCTCGACGACGTGGAGCACTTCGCCGAGTTCACCGGCGACACCTTCTACGCCCACACGGACGAGGAGGCCGCCAGGGCCAACCCGTTCTTCGGCGGGCGGGTCGCGCACGGCTACCTCGTCGTGTCGTTCGCGGCCGGACTGTTCGTGGAGCCGTCCCCGGGGCCCGTCCTGGCGAACTACGGCCTGGAGAACCTCCGGTTCCTCACGCCCGTCAAGCCGGGCGACGAGCTGACCGTCACCCTGACGGCCAAGCAGATCACGCCGCGCGAGGGGGCCGACTACGGCGAGGTCCGCTGGGACACCGACGTCACGAACCAGGAGGGGGCCTCGGTCGCCAAGTACGACGTGCTGACGCTGGTGGCCAAGCGCCCGCGGCACGACTGATCTTGGGACTGGGGCCCCGGCCCGCGGGATGATACGCATGGAGGGAGGCGTCTGCGGGGGAGACGGTCACGTTCAGCGCTGAACGGGGTGCGCCCATGATCAGTCCCCTGCACATCCAGACGGTGCGCGAGGTCGTCCGCACCGGCTCGTTCGCGGACGCGGCCCGCAACCTCGGGTACACCGCGTCCGCCGTCTCCCAGCAGATCGCCGCCCTGGAGCGCGCCTGCGGCCTGGTGCTGTTCGAGCGCCGGGCCCGCAGCGTGCGCCCGACGAGCGCCGCGTTCCTGATGGTCAGCAAGGGCAACGACGTGCTGTCGGCGCTCGACACGCTGGAGCGGGAGCTGCGCACGGTCGCCAGCGGCGAGCGCGGCGCCCTGCAGCTCGGCAGCTTCCCGACCGCCAGCGCCCGCATCCTTCCGCGGGTGCTGGCGGAGCTGTCGCGCGTGCGGCCCGGCATCGACATCACGCTGGCGGAGGGCGAGCCAGACGAGCTGCTGCCCGAGCTGCTCGACGGCGACCTCGACCTCCAGCTCGTCTACCGGTACGACCTGTTCCCGCGCACCTGGCCCGACCAGATCGTGGAGACGCCGGTGATGGACGAGAACCTGGTGCTGTGCGTCCCGCGGGACCACCCCCTCGCCGGGGGCCGCACCGTCCGGCTGCGGGACCTGCGGTCGGAGACGTGGATCGCGAGCCGCCCCGAGAGCTCGGGCGCGCAGGCCCTGCTGCGGCTGTGCGGCACGGCCGGGTTCACGCCCAACATCGCGTTCCGCAGCAACGACTACGCAGTGGTGTGCGGGCTGGTCGCGTGCGGCCTCGGCATCGCGCTCGTGCCGGCGCTCGGCTGCGTCCCGGCGCCGGGGCTGCGGACGCTGCGGCTCAGCCGCCGCTCCCCGCGGCGGCACGTCACCGTGCTGCGCCGCACCACCAACACCAACCCGCTCGTCAAGGACGCCATGCGCGGCCTCATCGAGGTCGCCCGCGGCGTCGAGAACGAGGTCAGCGGCGCCACCGGCCCTTGAGCTCCATCGCGGCGCGGACGCGCTCCTGCGCGAGCGCCACGGCGGCCTCGTGCGTCGTCGTGCCCTGCGCGCGGGCGGCGTCGAGGACCCGGCCGGTGTTGTCGCGCATCTTCGCCGAGACCGCCGCGAACACCGCTTCCGGGTCGGGGCGGAACGCCGAGTGGCGGGCGTCCATCGCGAACCCCGCCGCGACCACGCCGCCCGCGTTGGCGACGAAGTCCGGCACGACCGTCACGCCGCGCTCGGCGAGGACGCGCTGCGCCGCCCGCCCGGTGGGCAGGTTCGCGCCCTCCACCACGATCGCCGCCTGGACGTCCGCGGCCGCGTCCTCGTCGATGACGTCCTGCAGCGCGGCGGGGACGAGGATGTCGGCCGGGACGGACAGCTCCGTGCCGGCCCGGAGGAGACGCCCGCCGTACTCCCGCACCGCCGCGTCGCCCGCCTCGGCGCGCAGGGCGAGCAGCCGCCCGACGTCCAGGCCGTCCGGGTCGTGCAGGGCGCCGTGCACGGTCGAGACCGCCACGACGGTCGCGCCCAACTCGTGCAGGCGCCTGGCCGCCGCATGCCCGACCGCGCCGAACCCCTGGATCGCGACCCGTGCGCCGCGCAGGGACGTCCCCGCGTGCTGGGCGGCGGCGTCGGCGGCCTCCGCGACCCCGAAGCCGGTCACGCCCAGCTCGTCGTAGGGCATGCCGCCGAGGACGTGCGGGGTGCCGACGGCCGCGCCCCGGTCGTCCAGCTCGTCCTGGACGATCGCCGCGTCCCGCTCCGACAGCCCCATGTCGAGGCCCGCCACGTACCGCCGGGGGATCTCCTGCGACAGGGCCCGCACGAACGCGCGCAGGACCGCCTCCCGGTCCGGCGACCCGGGGTCGGCCGCGATGCCGGCCTTCGCGCCGCCGAAGAACAGGTCGACGCCCGCCCACTTGTAGGTCATGACCCGGGCGAGCCGCGCCACCTCCGCGACCGTCACCGACGGGCTCATCCGCATGCCGCCCTTGCCCATGCCGCGGGCGGTGTTGTCGATGACGAGGACGCCCCGCATCCCGGTCCGGGTGTCGGACACGCACACGACCCTCTCGGGGCCCCACTCGTCCATGAGTTCGAGCACGTCAGACACGGTTGATCTCCGGGCGGAGGGCGTCGCCGGCGAACCGGGCCGCGTGCAGGGGGGCGACGTCGGTGAACGGCTCGCGGCCGAGGTACAGGTCGCGGACGACCTCGCCGACCGCCGGGCCTTGCAGGAAGCCGTGGCCGGAGAAGCCCGTCGCGTACAGGAACCGGGACACCGACGGGTCCTCGCCGATGAGCGCGTTGTGGTCGGGCGTCACCTCGTACAGGCCCGCCCAGCCGCCCGTCAGCCCCACGTCCAGGAGGCGGGGGGCGCGGGTCCCGATCGCCTCGGTGAGCCGGGGGAGCCACGCGTCGGAGCGGTCCAGCCGGAAGCCGGGCCGCTCGTCCGGGTCGGACATGCCGAGCATCAGGCCCTCGCCCTCGGCGTGGAAGTAGAACGACGTCGCGAAGTCGATCGTCATCGGCACCGGGCGGGGCAGGTCCGGGATCGGCTCGGTGAAGACGATCTGGCGGCGCAGCGGCTCCACCGGCAGGTCGACGCCCGCCATCCGCCCGACCGCCGCCGACCAGGCTCCGGCCGCGCAGACGACGGCGGAGGTCCGGATGCGCCCGCGCGAGGTCCGGACGGCCGTGATCTCGCCGCCGCGGGCCTCGATGCCGACGACCTCGCAGCGGGTGCGGATCTCCGCGCCGTGCCGGCGCGCGCCCGTCGCGTACCCGAGCACGACCGACTCGGGCGTGCAGTGCCCGTCGTCGGGGGAGAACGCGGCGGCCAGCAGCCCGTCGGGGGAGACCAGCGGCGACAGCCGGCACGCCTCCGCCACCGAGACCATCCGGCTCGGCACGCCCAGCTCGTTCTGCAGGGCGACGCCCGCCTCGAACGCCGCGACGTCCTCGGGCCGCGACAGCAGGAACAGGTACCCGACCCGGTGCAGGTCGATCTCCTGGCCAGGGCGCTCGGGGAAGCGGGTGAACGCCTCCAGGCTGCGGGCGCCGAGCCGGATGTTGACCTCGTCGGAGAACTGGGCGCGCACGCCGCCCGCCGCCCTGCTCGTCGAGCCCGAGCCGAGCTCGTCCCGCTCGACCAGCACCACCCGCCGGACGCCCGCCTCGGCGAGGTGGAACGCGACGCTCGTCCCCATCACGCCGCCGCCGATGACGACGACGTCGGCCTCGGCATCCGCCGCGGTCTCCGTCCCCGGTCCGGTCCCCACGCCCGCCCCTACAGCCGGAAGCCGAGGTCGGGGGTGATCTCCAGGACGTCCATCTGCGCCTTCTGGAGCCGTCCGGAGGTGTCCCAGTTCATCGACTGCCAGCGGGTGAACTGGTCCAGCACCCACATGCCCGACTGGCGGCTGCCGTTGCCGGAGCGCCCGTTCCCGCCGAACGGCAGGTGCGCCTCCGCGCCGGACGTGGAGTTGTTCACGCTCACCATCCCGGCCGAGATCCGCCGCCGGTACGCGAAGACCTTCGCCGGGTCGGCGGTGTAGATGGAGGCGGACAGGCCGTAGCCGGGGGCGTTGGCGAGGGCGATCGCCTCGTCCAGCGTCCGGTACGCGGTGACGCCGATGACCGGCCCGAAGGCCTCGTTCATGAACAGCTCCTCGCCGGGCCGCACCCCGTCGACGATCACCGGGTGGTAGAACAGCCCCGCCTCGGGGTCGCCGGCGAAGCCCGCCCGCGGCGCCGCCGCCGTGATCCGCCCGGTGGCGGACGACCCGTGCACGGTGTGGCCGGGGCCGATCCAGCCGAGGACCTTCTCGAAGCCGTCCGCGAACCGCTCGCTGATCAGCGGCCCGAACAGGACGTCGCCCGCCGGGTCGCCCACGGGCGCGGCCCGCGTCGCCTCGTCCAGCAGCCGGAGGAACTCGCCGTGCACCGACTCGTGCACGATCGCGGTCCCGAGGGAGGTGCAGCGCTGCCCGGCCGTCCCGAACCCCGAGAACAGGGCGCCTTCGACGGCGAGCGGCAGGTCGGCGTCCTCGGCGACGACCATCGGGTTCTTGCCGCCGAGCTCCAGGCAGGGCGTCTGGAGGTGGCGGCCGCACAGCTCCCCGATCCGCGACCCGACCTCGGTGGAGCCGGTGAAGCCGACCTTGTCGACGAGGCCCTCGCCGAGGGCCCGCTCGAGGCCGCGGAACGTCTCCGGGCCGTCCGCGTACACGACGTTGAGGACGCCGTCCGGCAGCCCCGCGTGCGCGAACAGCTCGTAGAACGCGTCGGCGCAGGCCGCCGCGTACTCGGCGGGCTTCCACACGACCGCGTTCCCGCACAGCAGCGCGGGGACGATGTACCAGGACGGCACCGCGACCGGGAAGTTCCCCGCCGTGACGACGGCGACGACGCCGACCGGGTCCCGGAAGGTGAACAGCTGCTTGTCGGGCATCTCGGACGGGACGGTCTGCCCGTACAGCCGCCGCCCCTCGCCGAGGAAGAACGCGCAGGTGTCGGCGATCTCCTGGACCTCGCCGAGGGCCTCGGCGTACGGCTTGCCGACCTCCCGGGTGACGGTCCGGGCGAGCGCCGCCTTGTTGGCCTCGACGAGCCGGCCGATCGCGGCGACCACCTGCCCGCGGACGGGCGCCGGCACGTCGCGCCAGGCGTCCTGCGCCGCGCGGGCGGCCCGGCAGGCGCCGACGAGGCCGCCGGCGTCCGCGAGGGACACCTCGGCGACCGTCTCGGACGTGCGGGACGGGTCGGTGGAGCGGTACGAGCGCGGCCCCGCCGGGATTCGGGCGCCGCCGATGACGGAGGAGAGCACGGTCCCAGCCTGAACGGGCCGCGTGCCCGAGCCAAGATCGGGCAGAGCACGGCTTCCTTACCGCGAGGCCAAGCCGGGCTGAGGCTCTCCGGAAAGCGTCGGTAAGCGATCCTTGGGCAATTCCCAACCGGTTCGCGGCCTTGCGCGGCTTGGCCGGGCCGTGGCGGCGTCCGATGCTCGACACGCGTCCCGATCAGCCCACAGGAGCACGCATGCCCGAGCCCGCCGACGTCCACTTCCTCGAGACGGCCGCGACCCTCGCCCCGTCCGGCGCGCCCGCGCCGCCGGGCGGGCTCACCGGCGAGCGCTGCCTGGAGCTGTTCGACGCGCAGCTCGGCAGCCGGCACCTGGACCTCGCGGCCCGCCGGCTCCAGGCGGAGGGCCGCGGTTTCTACACGATCGGCTCCGCCGGCCACGAGGGGAACGCGGCCGTCGCCGCCGCGCTCCGCCCGGACGACCCGGCGCTCCTGCACTACCGGTCGGGCGCGTTCTTCCTGGAGCGCGCACGCCAGGTCCCCGGCCAGGACCCGCTCCGCGACGTCCTGCTCGGGCTCGTCGCCGCCGCCGAGGAGCCGATCGCGGGCGGGCGCCACAAGGTGTTCGGCAGCCGCCCCCTGAACGTCATCCCGCAGACCTCCACCATCGCCTCGCACCTCCCGCGCGCGCTCGGCGTGGCCTTCGCGATCGAACGCGCCGCCCGGCTCGGCCTGGACTCGCCATGGCCGCGCGACGCGGTCGCCGTGTGCGGCTTCGGGGACGCCTCGGCCAACCACTCCACGGCCGCCGGCGCGATCAACGCGGCCGCCAACTGCGCCTACCAGGGGCTTCCCCTGCCGCTCCTGCTCGTCTGCGAGGACAACGGGATCGGCATCAGCGTCCGCACGGCGCCCGGCTGGATCCGCGCCGCCTACGGTGCGCGGCCCGGCCTCGCCTACTTCCACGCGGACGGCTGCGACCTCGCCGACGCCCACGCGGTGTCGGTGCGGGCGGCCGACTGGGTCCGCGAGCACCGCCGCCCCGCCTTCCTGCACCTGCGGACCGTCCGGCTCATGGGGCACGCGGGGTCCGACGTCGAGTCGGCCTACCGGACCCCGGCCGAAGTCGCGTCCGACATGGCGCGCGATCCGCTCCTGGGGACCGCGCGCCTCCTCGTCGACAGCGGCGCCGCGACCTCGAAGGACGTCATCGAGCTCTACGAGGCCAAGCGGGCCGAGGTCATGGCGCTGGCGGACGAGGTCGCGGGCGCGCGCCGCCTGTCGTCCGCCGCGGAGGTCATGGCGCCGCTCCGGTCCACCGGGCCCGCGGGGCGCGCGGAGCCCGCGGCGGGGGAGCCGGTGACGGTGGCGCAGGCGATCAACCGTACGCTCGGCGAGCTGCTGGACGAGCGGCCGGGGGCGGTCGTGTTCGGCGAGGACGTGGCGCGCAAGGGCGGCGTCTACGGCGTCACGCGCGGGCTGATGAAGCGGGCCGGGGCGGCGCGGGTGTTCGACACGATCCTGGACGAGCAGTCGGTCCTCGGCCTCGCGCTCGGGTTCGGGACCGCCGGGATGCTGCCGGTCCCGGAGATCCAGTACCTCGCCTACCTGCACAACGCCCTCGACCAGATCCGGGGCGAGGCGGCGACGCTGCCGTTCTTCTCGTCCGGGCGGTACCGCAACCCGATGGTCGTGCGGGTCGCCGGATACGCCTACCAGAAGGGCTTCGGCGGCCACTTCCACAACGACAACGCCGTGGCCGCCCTGCGCGACATCCCCGGGCTCGTCATCGCCTCACCCGCCCGCCCCGACGACGCCGCGGGGATGCTGCGCTCGTGCATGGACGCCGCCGAGCACGGGGGCCGCGTGTGCGTGGTGCTGGAGCCGATCGCGCTCTACCACGCCCGCGACCTGTACGAGGAGGGCGACGGGGGCTGGCTGGCCCCCGCGGGCGGGACGGTCCCGATCGGGCGCGCCCGCACCTACGGGGACGGGGGCGACCTCACCATCGCCACCTTCGCCAACGGCCTGCGCATGAGCCTGCGGGCGGCCCGGCGCCTGGAGGCCGCCGGCGTCCGGTGCCGGGTGGTCGACCTGCGCTGGCTGGCGCCGCTCCCGGTCGAGGACCTGCTCCGCGAGGCCCGCGCCACCGGCGCCGTCCTCGTCGCGGACGAGACGCGCCGGACCGGCGGCGTGTCCGAGGGCGTCCTGGCGGCGCTCGCCGACGCCGGCTTCCGGGGGCGGGCGGCCCGGGTGGCGAGCGAGGACAGCTTTATCCCGCTGGGGGACGCCGCCTACCACGTCCTGCTGTCGGAGGACGCCATCGAGGAGGCGGCGCGGAGCATGCTCACGTCCCCTCGATGACCGGGTCGCCGCCCAGGTAGGCGGCCTTCACACGGTCGTCCCGGGCGAGCGCGGACGCCGGTCCCTCCAGCACGATCCGGCCCGTCTCCAGGACGTAGGCGCGGTCGGCGAGGCGGAGCGTCTGGTGGGCGTTCTGCTCGACGATCAGGACCGTGGCGCCCTGGTCGCGGATCTCCCGGACGACCCGCAGGACCTGCTGCGCCGTCTGCGGCGCCAGCCCCATCGTCGGCTCGTCCAGGGCGAGCAGGCGGGGCCGCAGCATCAGCGCCCGCCCGATGGCGAGCATCTGCTGCTCGCCGCCCGACAGCAGCCCGGCGGGCTGCCCGCGCCGCTCGCCGAGCCGCGGGAACATCGCGTAGACCTCCTCGCGGCGGGCCGCGACGGCGGCCCGGTCCCGGCGCCGCAGGTAGCCGCCGAGCAGCAGGTTCTCGGCGACGGTCAGGGCCGGGAACACGCGCCGCCCCTCCGGGACGTGCCCCAGCCCGGCCGCGACGACCCTGTGCGCGGCGAGCCGGGTGATGTCGCGGCCGTCGAACTCGACCCGGCCCGACCGGGCGCGGTGCAGGCCGGTGACCGTCCGGAGCGCGGTGGTCTTGCCCGCGCCGTTGCTGCCGAGCAGCGCCACGATCTCGCCCTCGCCGACCTCGAACGAGACCCCCGACAGCGCCTCGACCTGACCGTACCGGCTGCGCAGGTCGCTCACCCGCAGGAGCGTCACCGCAGCACCTCCGTGACGAGGTCGGTCTCCGGGTCGTCCGGCACGCCGAGGTAGGCGGCGATGACCCGCTGGTCCTCCTGGATCTCGGCCGGCGGTCCCACCGCGATCGTCCTCCCGTGCTCCAGCACCGTCACCCGGTCGGAGATCGACATGACCAGCGCGACGTCGTGCTCGATCAGCACCACGGCGGCGCCGAGCGCGCTGATGCGGCCGATCAGCTCCATCAGCGCCCGCTTCTCGGTCGGGTTCGCGCCCGCCGCGGGCTCGTCCAGCAGCAGGACGCTCGGATCGCCCGCGAGCGCCCGTGCGATCTCCAGCCGGCGCCGGTCGCCGTAGGCGAGCCCGCCCGCGGGGCGGTCGGCCGCGTCCAGCAGCCCGACGAAGTCCAGGCAGCGGCGCACCGCGTCGAGGTCGGCCCGCGACAGCGGCCGCAGCAGGGCGCGGTCGCGGGCGAACCGGCCGATCAGCACGTTCTCGGCGACGGTCATCTCCTCGAACAGCCGGATGCTCTGGAAGGTGCGCGCGAGCCCGGCGGCGGCGACCCGGTGCGGGGCGAGGCCGCGGACGTCCCGCCCGGCGAGCACGACCGTCCCGGCCGACGGCGCGATCATCCCGGTCACGCAGTTGAACGCGGTGGTCTTGCCCGCGCCGTTCGGGCCGATCACGCTGACGACCTGCCCGGCGTCCGCGCGCAGGGCGAGCCCGTCCACGGCCGTGACGCCGCCGAAGCGGCGGGACAGGCCGTCGACCTCCAGCAGCGTCCCCCGCGCGGTCGGCGGCTCCGGCGGGGGCCCGGCCCGCTCGGGCAGGCGCAGGCGGCGCGGCCGGTACGGCCACACCCCCTGCGGCCGCAGGAGCACGATCAGGATGAGCAGCAGCGCGAAGAACAGCCCCCGGTACTCCTGGACGGTGCGCAGCACCTCCGGCAGCGCGACGATCACGACGGCGCCGACCATCACCCCGGGCCGGCTGCCCATCCCGCCGATGATCACCACGAGCAGGATCATCAGCGAGGTCAGGAACGTGAAGCTGGACGGGTCCACGGTGCCGAGCTGCGCGGCGTTCAGCGGCCCCGCGACCGCCCCGGTCATCGCGCCGAGGACGTACGCCAGCAGCTTCACCCGCCGCGCGGGCACGCCGACCGCCTCGGCGGCGGTGTCGTCGGCCCGGATGGCGCGCCAGGCGTAGGCGAGCCGCGACCGGGCCAGCAGCGCGGTCGCGGCCAGCACGACGGTGAAGAACGCGAGCGCCAGGTAGAAGAAGTCCTTCGGCGTGACGATCTCCCGCCCGCCGACGGTCACCGGCGGGATCCCGGTCAGCCCGTTCGGGCCCCCGGTCACCTGCAGGTTGATCACGGTGATCCGGATGATCTCCCCGAAGCCGAGCGTGACGATCGCGAGGTAGTCGCTGCGCAGCCGCAGCGTCGGGTACCCGATGACCGCCCCCGCGACCGCGGCGGCGGCGACCGCGACCGGCAGCGTCGGCCAGAAGCCCCACTCCAGCTTGAGCATCAGCAGCCCGGAGGCGTAGGCGCCGATCGCGAAGAACGCGGCGAACCCGAGGTCGAGCAGCCCCGCGTACCCGACGACGATGTTGATCCCGAGCCCGAGGATCGCGTAGACCAGGATCGTCCCGGCGACGGTCAGCGCGTAGTCGTCGAGGGTCTGCCCGGCGACCAGCGCCAGCGCGACCAGCAGCGGCCAGCCGCCGTACCGGGCCGCGGCCTCCCCGCCCGCGAGGCGCGGCGCCCGGGCCCTCATGCCCGCTCCACGACGCGCTCGCCGAACAGGCCGGTCGGTCTCAGCGCCAGCACCGCGATCAGCAGCCCGAAGATGATGACGTCCGTCCAGCGGGACGAGACGTACCCGGCGGAGAACGACTGGACGAGGCCGATGCACACGCCCGCGACCATCGTCCCCGGCAGGTTCCCGATGCCGCCGAGCACCGCCGCGGTGAACGCGCGCAGGCCGATGAGGAAGCCCATGCCGAAGCTGATCTGCACGTAGTACACCCCGTACATGACGCCGGCCGCGCCCGCGAGCAGCGACCCGATGAAGAACGTCGTCAGGATCAGCCGCTCCACGTTGATGCCCTGCAGCCGGGCCGCGTCACGGTCCATCGCCAGCGCGCGCATCGCGGTGCCCGTCACGGTGCGGGTCACGAACAGCCACAGCGCCGCCATCAGCGCCACCGACAGCACCACCAGCGCGAGCTGCCCCCAGGTCACGTGGACGGCGCCGCTGAAGATCCGGCCGCCGTCCAGCGTGGTGGGATACGACTTGAACCGGGCGCTGGTGAGGACCTTGACGCCCTCCTCCAGCGCCAGCGACACCCCGATCGCGGCGATCAGCAGGGCGAGGCGCGGCGAGGCCAGCAGCGGGACGTAGGCGGCCCTGGCGATCCCGGTGCCGACGACGCCGGTGGCGAGGGCGCCGACCACGACGGCGGCGAGGACGGCGGGCAGCGCCATCCCGCCGGTCGCGCCGAGCGCGGTCAGCGTCCCGAACCCGGCGAACGCGCCGATCATGAACACGTCGCCGTGCGCGAAGTTGATCAGCCGGACCACCCCGTAGATCATCGAGTAGCCCAGCGCGATCAGCGCGAGGAAGGCCCCGATCGTCAGGCCGTTCACGAGGTACTGGACGAATTCGCTCATCGGGCCCCTGATCAGGAGGTCTTGGCGTCCACCCAGGTGGCGCCGTTCTCGTCGAGCTTCTTGTAGGCGGTGAACGCGCCGTTCTGGACCTGGACGGTGATGTAGAGCGGGTCGGTCCGGTCGCCCTTGGCGTCGAAGGTGATGGGCCCGGTGATGCCCGGGAAGTCCTTGATCTTGTGGAGTGCCTCGGTGATCGCGGCGCCCCGGGTGGATCCGGCGTCGTCGATCGCCTTGGCGACGATCTTGACGGCGTCGTACTCGTACACCGAGAACGGACCGGGGTCGGCGTTGTTCGCGGCCTTGTACGCCGAGACGAACTTCGCGGCGGCGGGCAGGTCCTTGGCGAGCGGCGCGGTCGTGGCGATGTAGCCGCCGGCCGCCGAGCCCGCGGTCTTCAGCACGGTGGAGTCGGTCGTCGCGTCCCCGCCCATGAGCGTGAACTTCAGCCCGAGCTGCTTGCGCTGCTTCATCAGCAGGCCCGCCTCGGCGAAGTAGCCGGTGAAGTACAGCACGTCCGGCCGGGTCGAGGCGATCTTGGTGAGCACCGGGCCGTAGTCGGACTGGCCGGGCTGCAGCGCGTTCTCGTAGACGACCTGGCCGCCCGCCTGCTTCGTCGAGTTCGCCGCCGCGTCCGCGAGGCCCTTGGCGTAGGTGGTGTTGTCGTGCAGCAGCGCGATGCGCCTGGCGCCCAGCGGCCCCGTCATGAACTTGGCCGCGACCAGGCCCTGGTTGTCGTCGCGCCCGCAGGTGCGGAACACCTTGCCCTTGCCGCTGTCGGTCAGGGACGGGTTGGTGGAGGCGTCCATCACGAACGGGACGCCGCGCCTGCCGTAGATCGGGATCGCGGGCACCGCCGCGCCCGAGCAGTAGCCGCCGGCGACCGCCACGACCCCGCTGTTGAGCAGCTTCTGCGCGGCCTGGGCGCCCTGCTGGGCGCTGCACTGGTCGTCGGCCTCCACGATCTGGATCTTCCGGCCGTCCACCCCGCCGGCCTTGTTGATCTCGTCGGCGGCGACCTTGGCCGCGGCGAGGATGTCCTGCCCGGCCGAGGCCGAGTCGCCGCTGAGCGGCGCCGGGACACCGATCTTGATGGCGCCCGAGCCGCCGGAGCCGCCCGATCCGCAGGCGGCGGCGAGCGGGACGAGCAGCAGGCCGGCGCCCGCCGCGGTGAAGATCCGGAACCGGCGTCCGCGGTCCCGCGGGGTCAGTGGGGTCATCGGCGGCTCTCCGTCGCTCGTGGCCGGCAGGTCCCTCGTGGTCCGGGATGGTGAAAGCGTGAAACGTCGGGGCACGGGCGTCGAGACGGGCAAGCATGCGATCTCATGCACTGATCGGTAAGCACCGCTTGCCCTTTCGCCACTCGACAGCGCGGCGGGGGCCTCGCAATGATCTTCCCCATGGCCGGTGTCCTGCTGCTCTCCGCCGCCGACGTGCGCGCGGTGTTCGACCTGCCCGCCGCGATCGCCTCGCAGCGGGAGGCGTTCGGCGCGCTCGGCCGCGGGGAGGCGCGGCTCGCGCCGCGGGTGCTGCTGGACGGGCCGGGCGGCGAGGTCGCCTTCAGCTACGTCTCGCGCCTGCCCGGCGCCGGCGCCGTCGCCAAGTTCGGCAGCGTCACCCCGGGCAACGCCGCGCGCGGCCTGCCGACCGTGGCCGCGCTGGTGACCGTCCAGGACCCGGTGGACGGCCGGCCCGTCGCGATCATCGAGGGGGACTCGGTGACGACGCTGCGCACCTCGGCGGCGAGCGCGGTGGCGGCCGACCACCTCGCGGTGCGCGGGGCGTCCCGCCTCGCGGTCGTCGGCTGCGGGGTGCAGGGCCGCGCGCACGTGCGGGCGATGGCGGCGGTCCGCCCCATCCGCGAGGTGGCGATTGCCTGCCGCCACCCGGCGACCTGCACCGCCGCGTCCGAGCTCGCGCGGGAGCTGGAGCTGCCGGTCGAGCCGGCGGCGTCCGCCCGTGCGGCCGTCCGGGGCGCGCAGATCGTCGTCACCGCCACCACCAGCGCCGAGCCGGTCGTCCTCGGCGCGTGGCTCGAACCCGGGTGCACGGTCGTGAGCGTCGGATCCTTCGCCCCCGACCGGGAGGAAGTGGACGGCGAGGTCCTCGCCCGCGCCGCTTCGGCCGTCGTGGACGACGTGACGACCGCCCTGGAGCACGCCGGTCCCGTCGTGGCCGCCGTGCGGGCCGGGTCCCTGGACCCCGCCCGGCTGCGCCCGCTGGGCCCGGTCGTCGCCGGCCTCGCCGCCGGACGCGGCTCCGACGACGAGATCGTCTTCTACAACAGCGTCGGCCTCGGCGTGCAGGACGCGGCGGCGGCCGCCGTCATCGTCGAGCGCGCCCGCGCGGCCGGCGCCGGGACGCCCGTGGAACTGTGACCGGCCCGGACCTCGCGCGCCCGCCGAGTACACTGGCCGTTCGGTAGAGCGAACGCGAGGCGAGCGAGCGGACGAGGGGCGGGAGCGTGGGCGCGTCAGGGGAATCGGTGCGGGACGTGCTGGCCGGCAACCTGCGCCGCGCGCGGCTGGAGCTCGGGCTGTCGCTGTCGGAGCTGTCCCGCCGCTCGAAGATCGGCAAGGCGACGCTGTCCCAGCTGGAGGCGGGCGCCGGGAACCCCACGATCGAGACCGTGTTCAGCCTGTCGCGCGCGCTGGAGGTCCCCATCTCCGACCTGCTCGACCGCCAGGAGCCGTCCGGGCTCACGGTGGTGCGGGCGGCGGAGGTGGAGGTGCTGCGCGGGGAGGGCGTCGACCTGCGGCCGCTGCGCGGCATCGAGTCCGGCGGGGCCATGTTCGAGGTGTACGACCAGCAGGTCAGGGCCGGCCGCCGGCAGGACTCGCTCGGCCACGTCGGGATGGAGCACACGATCGTCCAGTCCGGGCGGCTCGCCGTTCGGGTGGACGACCGGGACGTCGAGCTCGGCCCGGGCGACTACGTCGGCTTCGACGCGCGCCTGCCGCACAGCTACACCGCCGTCGAGGGGCCCGTCCGCTCCGTCCTGCTGCTGCAGTACACCGCTGACCAGCGGCTCCACGCCTCGGCCGGGACGCCGTCCCATCTGGTGGAAACCCCGTGAAGTCCGACCCGTCCGCGCGTTGACATCGCGCGCGCGACGCGCCTACTCTCGGAATCGTTCGGTTTAACGAACGGTAAACGGGAGGGTCGATGACGCGGGTCGTGGTGCTGGGCGCCGGGATTATCGGCGCGGCCTGCGCCCGCGAGCTGGCCCTGGCCGGATGCGCGGTCACCGTGGCCGACCGGGGCGGCCCCGCGGCCGGGACCACCGCCCACGGCGAGGGCAACATCCTGCTCTCCGACAAGGGGCCGGGCCCCGAACTGGAACTGGCGCGGCTGTCCCGCGAGCTGTGGCCCGCCATCCTGGACGGCGACCCGAACGCCGCCGGCGTCGAATGGGACGCCAAGGGCGGCATCGTCGTCGCCACCACCCCCGCGGGCGCCGAGGCGCTGACGGAGTTCGCCGGCGCCCAGCGCAAGGCCGGGATCCGCGCCGAGGACCTGGACGCCTCCGCCCTCGCCGCCGCCGAGCCCCACCTGACGCGCGACTTCACCAAGGCCGTCCACTACCCGGAGGACGCGCAGGTCCAGCCCGCCGGCGCCGCCACCGCCCTGCTGGCCGCCGCCGTGCGCGCCGGCGCCGCCGTGCGCACCGGATGCGAGGTGCTCGGCGCGGTCCGGCGCGGCGGCCGCGTCACCGGCGTCCGCACCTCCGGCGGCACGCTCGGGGCCGACGCCGTCGTCAACGCGGCCGGCCCCTGGGCGGGGGAGGTCGCCGCGCGGCTCGGCGTCCGGCTCGGCGTCCGGCCCCGCCGCGGCGAGGTCCTGGTGACCGCGCCGATGCCGCCGACCGTCTTCCACAAGGTGTACGACGCCGACTACGTGGGCGCGGTCGGCAGCGGCGCCGGGGACCTGCAGGCGTCCGCCGTCGTCGAGTCGACCCGGGCCGGGACGATCCTGCTCGGCTCCTCGCGCCGCCGCGTCGGGTTCGACGACCGGCTCCGGCCCGAGGTGCTGTCGGTCATCGCGGCCAAGGCGCTGCGGCTGTTCCCGTCCCTGGCCGGGGCGCCGGTGATGCGCGCCTACGGCGGGTTCCGCCCGTACGTCGACGACCACCTGCCCGTCATCGGCGCCGACCCGCACCTGGAGGGCCTGTGGCACGCCGCCGGGCACGAGGGCGCCGGGATCGGCCTGTCCGCCGGGACCGCCGCCGTCCTGCGCGACCTCATGCTCGGCCGCGCGCCCGCGATCGACGCGGCGCCGTTCCGCGCGGACCGGCCCGCCGTCCAGTGCGAAGGAGAGACCCGATGAGCGCACGACTCGTGCCCGCCGACGGCGACCGGACCGGGCGCCGCCCGGACGCGCCGCTGCGGATCACCGTGGACGGCGAGCCCGTGGACGGCGTCGCGGGCCAGACCCTCGCCGGCGTGCTGCTGGCGGCGGGCCGCCGCACCTGGCGGCGGGCCCCGTCCGGCGCGCCGCGCGGCGTGTTCTGCGGGATCGGCGCCTGCTTCGACTGCCTCCTCACCGTCAACGGCGTCCGCGACGTGCGGGCCTGCCGCCGCCGCGCCCGGGACGGCGACGCCGTCGAGACCCAGACCCGGGACGCCCGGTGAGCCGGCACGTCGTGGTCGTCGGCGCCGGACCGGCGGGGCTCGGTGCGGCGGCGGGCGCGCTGCGCGCCGGGGCGCGCGTCACGCTGGTCGACGCGGCGGAGGAGCCCGGCGGCCAGTACCACCGGATGCCGCCCGCCGCCTTCGGGGCCGCCCGCCCCGGCCGCCTGCACCACGGATGGCGCGGCTTCGAGCGGCTGCGCGACCGCGTGCTCGGCCACCCGCGCTGCGACTGGTGGCCCGAGAGCGCCGTCTGGACCGTCGAACGCGCCGAACAGGGGCCGCCGCACGTCCACGTGCTGCGAGGTGAGGCCGACGGCGCCGGACGGGAGCGGCGCGTGCTGCGCCCGGACGCGCTGGTGCTCGCGCCGGGCGCGCACGACCGCGTCCTGCCGTTCCCGGGCTGGGAGCTGCCCGGCGTCTACACCGCCGGGGCGGCGCAGGCGCTCGCGAAGGGGGAGCGCCTGGTCATCGGCGACCCCGTCCTGATCGCCGGTTCTGGACCGTTCCTGCTCCCGGTCGCCGCGTCGCTGCTCGAGGCCGGCGCCACCGTCCTGGAGGTGCTGGAGGCCAACCCCGCCGCCACCGTGGCGCGCGGCTGGGCCCGGCGTCCGTGGGAGCTGGCGCACCAGGCGGGCAAGGCGGGGGAGCTGGCCGGGTACGCGGGGCTGCTGGCCCGGCACCGCGTCCCCTACCGGACGGGCCGCGCCGTGATCGAGGCCCGGGGCGACGGGCGCGTCGAAGAGGCGGTCACGGCGCGGCTCCACCACGACTGGTCGGTCGTCCCCGGCACCGAGCGCACCGTCGCGGTGGACGCCCTGTGCGTCACCCACGGCTTCAGCCCGCAGCTGGAGCTGGCCGTCGCCGCGGGCTGCCTGCTGCGCGGCGGAGCCGCCGACGCCGCCTTCGCCGACGTCGACGCCGACCAGCGCACCAGCGTCCCGGGCGTCTACGCGGCCGGGGAGATCACCGGCATCGCCGGGGCGCCCGCCGCCCGCACCGAGGGGCTGCTCGCCGGCTGGGCCGCCGGGGGAGGGGACCCCGGCGACCGCGCGGCGGCCGCCCTGCGCCGCCGCCGCGACCGGGCCCGCGCGTTCGCCGGCCGGCTCGCCGCCGCGCACCCCGTCGGCGCGGCGTGGCCCGGCTGGCTGCGCCCCGACACGGTCGTCTGCCGCTGCGAGGAGACCACCTACGGGGCCCTCCTGCGCGCGGCGGACGGCGAGGCCGCCGGCTCGGCCCGCGCCGTCAAGCTCGGCACCCGCGCCGGCCTCGGCCCCTGCCAGGCCCGCGTCTGCGGCCCCACGGTCGCCGGACTGCTCCGCGGCCGGGCGGACGGGGGAGACCCCCACCACCGGCCCGTCGCCCAGCCCATCCGGCTGGGCGAGTTGGCGAACCCTCCAGTCGAGGACCCCGAAGAGAAAGAGAGCGCCCGATGAGCGACAGCAAGCTCCAGAGCCTCGGCGGCGTCATCGTGGCGACGGCCCTGCCCTACCGCGAGGACGCCGCCGCCCCCGCCGGGCTCGCCGTCGACTACGACCGGTACGCCGAGCACTGCCGCTGGCTGGTCGGCAGCGGCTGCCGCGGCGTCGGCCCGAACGGCTCCCTCGGCGAGTACTCCTCGCTGACCGACGACGAGCGCCGCCGCGTCGCCCGCACCGCCGTCGAGGCGGTCGGCGGGGACGGCGTCGTGGTGGTCGGTGTGCACGGCCCCGGATCCCACCAGGCCCGGCACTGGGCGGAGGTCGCGGCCGAGGACGGCGCCGACGGCGTGCTGTGCCTGCCGCCGACGATGTACCGGGCCAACCGCGGCGAGATCATCGCGCACTTCGAGGCCGTCGCGTCGGTAGGCCTGCCGGTCATGGTCTACAACAACCCGATCGACACCAAGGTCGACCTCACCCCGGACCTGCTCGCCGAGATCGCCCAGATCGACGGCATCGTCGCGGTCAAGGAGTTCTCGGGCGACGTGCGCCGCGTCCTGGAGATCCGGGAGAGGGCACCCGGCCTGGAGGTCGTCGCGGGCGCCGACGACGTCACCCTCGAAGCGCTGCTGATGGGGGCGACCGGGTGGTTCGCGGGCTTCCCCAACGTCTTCCCCGCCGAGTCGGCGCTGCTGTACGAACTGGCCACCGCCGGGAAGCTGGAGGAGGCCCGCGCCCTGTACGAGCCGCTCGTCGCCGCGTTCCGCTGGGACTCGCGCACCGAGTTCGTCCAGGCGATCAAACTCGGCATGGAGCAGGTCGGCCGGTACGGCGGCCCCTGCCGCCCGCCGCGCGGCCCGCTCGTGCCCGCGCACCGCGCCGCCGTCACCGCCGACATGGACCGCGCGATCGAGGCGCTCGCGCGGCGGCGGGCGGCCTGATGCGCTCGGCCCGGTCGATCAGCGCGGTCGACTCGCACACCGAGGGGATGCCGACGCGCGTCGTCACCGGCGGCGTCGCGCCCATCCCCGGCGCCACGATGGCCGAGCGGCGCCGCCACGCCGTGCGGCACCTCGACGGGCTGCGCCGCTTCCTCGTGGACGAGCCGCGCGGCCACCCCGCGATGAGCGGCGCCCTGCTCCAGCCGCCCACCCGGCCGGACGCCGACTGGGGCGTGGTCTACATCGAGGTCAGCGGGTTCCTGCCCATGTGCGGGCACGGCACCATCGGCGTCGCGACCGTCCTGGTCGAGACCGGCATGGTGGAGGTGACCGAGCCGGAGACGATCGTGCGGCTGGACACCCCCGCCGGACTCGTCGAGGCCCGCGTCGCGGTCCGCGACGGCATCGCCGAGCACGTCACGCTCCGCAACGTCGCCTCGTTCGCGCTCCGCCAGGACGCCGTGGTGAGCGTGCCCGGGCTCGGGGACGTCCGCTACGACATGGCCTACGGCGGCAACTTCTACGCCATCACCGAGCTGGAACCGCTCGGCCTGCCGTTCGACCGGGCCCGCAAGGACGACATCCTCCGCGCCGGACTCGCGATCATGGAGGCGATCAACGAGGCCGACCGGCCCGTCCACCCGGGCGACCCGCTGATCGGAGGGTGCAAGCACGTCCAGTTCCTCGCGCCCGGGTCGGACGCCGGGCGCTCCCGCAACGCGATGGCGATCCACCCGGGCTGGTTCGACCGGTCGCCGTGCGGCACCGGCACGTCCGCCCGCATGGCGCAGCTGCACGCCCGCGGCGAGCTGCCGCTGCACAGCGAGTTCGTCAACGAGTCGTTCATCGGCACCCGCTTCACCGGGCGCCTGGTCGGCACCGCCGAGGCAGGCGGCCTGCCCGCGGTGATCCCCGAGTTCACCGGGCGGGCCTGGATCACCGGCACCGCCACCTACCTGCTCGACCCCGCCGATCCCTTCCCCGAGGGCTTCGTCCTCTAGGAGGGACCCGGCCGGCTCGCTCCCGAGCCCTTCACGGCGGCCCCTGACCGCCGCTCCACTTGAGACCACGGAGGAACCTTCATGACACCGGACCAGGCCGTGTCCGCGGCGGCCGCCGCCGCGCCAGGCTGGGCCGCGTCGCCGCCGGCCGAACGCGCCGCCCGCCTGACCGCGGTGGCGGACGCGCTGGAGGCCGCCCGCGAGGAGCTGGTCGCCCTCGCCGACGAGGAGAGCCGCCTCGGCGAGGCGCGCCTGAACGGCGAGCTGGCCCGCACCACGTTCCAGCTCAGGCTGTTCGCCGAGCAGGTCCTGGAGGGCGCCTTCCACGACGCCCGCATCGACCGGCCGGACCCGGACTGGCCCACCGGCCCGCGCCCCGACCTGCGCCGCTGCCGGACGGCCGTCGGCCCGGTCCTGGTGTTCGCGGCGAGCAACTTCCCGTTCGCCTTCAGCGTCGCCGGCGGCGACACCGCCTCGGCCTGGGCGGCGGGCTGCCCCGTCGTCGTCAAGGCGCACCCCGGCCACCCCCGGCTGTCGCGCCGGACGGCGGAGGCGATCGGCGGCGCCGGGCTCCCGGACGGCGTGTTCGCCCTGATCGAGGGCGAGGACGCCGGAGTCGAGGCGCTGCGGCACCCCGGCACCGCCGCCGCCGCGTTCACCGGCTCCCAGCGGGGCGGCCTCGCGCTGGCGAGGATCGCGGCGGAGCGGCCCGTGCCGATCCCGTTCTACGGCGAGATGGGCAGCGTGAACCCGGCCGTGGTGACGCCCCGCGCGGCCGAGGCGCGCGCCGGGGAGATCGCCGAGGGGTACGCGGCGTCCCTGACGCTGGGGGCGGGCCAGTTCTGCACCA
>NZ_BDDE01000011.1:463092-608763 GCF_008327685.1 Actinomadura sp. K4S16 | reverse complement strand
ACCCCGGCCTGCTGTTCGCGCCCGCCGGGCTGCCGGACCGCATCGCGGCGCACCTCCGCGAGGCCGCCGCCGCGCCGATGCTCAACGAGCGCATCAGCTCCGGGTACCTGGCCGCGGCGGGCGCGCTGGGCGCCCGGCCCGGGGTGCGGCGGCTCGTCTGGCCGGACGAGCGGGACGCGCTGTCGCCGCGCCTGCTCACCATGGACCTCGCGGCGTTCAAGGCCGACATCGACGCCGCGGCGGAGGAGTGCTTCGGGCCCCTCGGCCTGGTCGTCACCTACGACGGCCTCGACGAGGTCGCGGACGCCGTGGCGGCCCTGCCGGGCCAGCTGACCGCGTCGCTGCACGCGGAGCCGGAGGAGGCCGGCGGCCTCGCCGCGCTCGCCGCCGTGCTCGCGGGGCGCAGCGGCCGCGTCCTGTGGAACCAGTGGCCCACCGGCGTCTCCGTCACGCACGCGATGCAGCACGGCGGCCCGTACCCCGCCACGACGGCGCCCTCCACCACGTCGGTAGGCACGGCCGCGATCGAGCGGTTCCTGCGGCCCGTCGCCTACCAGGGCTGGCCGCAGGACCTGCTCCCGCCGCCGCTCCGCGACGACAACCCGTGGAAGGTCCCCCAGGCCGTCCGGTGACGGCAACCTCGGTCCGCCGCTCCGGCGGCGGACCGGGGACGTCCGGACGGGCCGGCGCCCGGTCGCCGGCGGTCAGCCGACCCAGACGGTCTTGGCGTTGCAGAAGGCGCGCAGGCCGTCCGCCGACAGCTCGCGCCCGTAGCCGGAGCGCTTCACCCCGCCGAACGGCAGCTCGGGGAAGGAGGTCGTCATCCCGTTGATGAAGACCTGCCCGGCGTCCAGCTCCCGCACGAACCGCTCGCGCTCGGCGTCGTCGCGGGTCCAGGCGTTCGAGCCGAGCCCGAAGCCCGTGGCGTTCGCGACCTCGACGGCCTCCGACACGCCGCGCACGCGCAGCAGCGACGCGACCGGCGCGAAGACCTCCTCGTGGTACATCCGCATCTCGGGCGTCACCCCGGAGACGACCGTCGGGGGGTAGTACCAGCCGGGCCCGTCCGGGCGCTCGCCGCCGCACAGCACCGTCGCGCCCTTGCCGACCGCGTCGGCGACGAGCTCCTCGACCTCGGCGCGGCCCTGCTCGTTGACGAGCGGGCCGATGTCGGTGGCCTCGTCCATCGGGTCCCCGACCCTCTTCGCGCGCATCCGCTCGACGAACAGCCGCTCGAACTCGTCGGCGCAGCCGGCGTCGACGATGAACCGCTTCGCGGAGATGCAGCTCTGCCCGTTGTTGAGGCAGCGGGACTCCGCCGCCGTCCGCGCCGCGGCCTCCAGGTCGGCGGACGGCATCACCACGAACGGGTCGCTGCCGCCGAGCTCCAGCACCGTCGGCTTGATCTCGTCCCCGGCGATCGCGGCGACGGACCGCCCGGCGGGCTCGCTGCCGGTCAGCGTCGCCGCCTTCACCCGCGGGTCGCACAGCACCCGCTCGACCTTCGCCGAGCCGATCAGCAGCGCCTGGAACGCGCCCTCGGGGAACCCGGCGCGGCGGAACAGGTCCTCCAGGAACAGCGCCGTCTGGGGGACGTTGGAGGAGTGCTTCAGCAGCCCCACGTTCCCCGCCATCAGCCCCGGCGCCGCGAACCTGATCACCTGCCACAGCGGGAAGTTCCACGGCATGACCGCAAGCACGGGCCCGAGCGGCTCGTAGCGGACGTAGGCGTCCCGGGCGTTCACGTCCGCGGGGTCGGCGGGGCGCCGGTCGGCCATGAACTCCGCGGCGTGCTCGGCGTAGTAGCGGCACGCCTTCGCGCACTTCCGCGCCTCCGCGACGGCCGCCTTGAGCGTCTTGCCCATCTCGGTGGTCAGCATGGCGCCGATCTGGTCGGCCTCACCGTCGAGGATGTCGGCCGCGGCGTTCATCCACTCCGCCCGCCGCCCGATCGGCACCGTGCGGTAGGAGGCGAACGTCTCCGCCGCCCGCGCGACGCGCCGGTCGACCTCCTCGTCGGTCAGCGCGTCGAAGGTCTTCTCGACCTCGCCCGTCGCGGGGTTGGTCGTGGCGATCGTCGTCATGTCGGGATGCTCCCTGGGTGTCGGGCTCGTTCACCCGGGACGTGCCCGAGGGGCCCCGCAGGAAACGCCCGCCAGGACCGGCGGTCAGGCGGGGATCACGCACACCGGCGAGGGGAGCGGCAGGGGCGGTCCCTCAGGCACGGGGACGCCGTCCGACCCGATCCGGAAGGTCGCGACCGCGTCGCTCCGCTCGTTCGCCACGTGCATCCACTCGCCGTCCACGTGCAGGTCGCGCGGCCAGTGCCCGCCGGACGGGACGTCCGCGACCGGCTCCAGCGCCGCGCCGCCGTCCAGCACCCGGTGGGCCGTCACCACGTCCGTGCCGCGCATGGACGTGTAGACGTGGCGGCCGCCGTCGCCGAGCTTGATCGCCGCGCCCTGGGCGGAGCCGCCCGCCGGGCCCGCCGTCGCGGCCGACACCGCCGCGACCTCCAGACCCGCGTACCCGTCGGCCGGCCGCAGGACGAGGACGGCCGCGGCCAGCTCCGCCAGCACGTACACGTGCCCGCTCGGATGGACGGCCAGGTGCCGCGGCCCGCAGCCGGCCGGGAGGGCCGTCTCCCCGGCGAGCCGCAGGGCGCCGCCCTCGAACCGGAAGGACCGCACGAGGTCGGCCCCCAGGTCGGTCGTCAGGACGGTCCCGTCGGGAGCGCTGACGGCCATGTGGGCGTGCGGGCCCTCCTGGCGGTCGGCCCTCGGCCCGCCGCCGTGCCCCTCCGCCACGTCGGGACCGCCGGCGAGGCCGCCGTCCGGTCCCAGCGGATACGCCCTGACCGTCCCGGACCCGTAGTCGGCGACGACGAGGCGCTCGCCGTCCGGAGTGACCGACAGGTGGCAGGGCAGTGCGCCGGCCTCGCGCGCGCCGCGCTCCTTCAGCCGCGCGCCGGCCACCCCGTAGGCCGCGACCCCGCCGCGGTCCTCCTCCCGGACGGCGTAGAGGACGTTCCCGGTGGGATGGACGGCCAGGTACGACGGGCACACCGCCTCGGCTGCGAGCCCGTCCGCGCGCAGCGCGCCGTCCGCCCCTCGCACGACCCGGTAGATCCCGGCGCCGCCGCCGGCCGCGCCGGTGTACGTGCCCACCCAGAACGCCCGCTCGCCCACCCGGGACTCCCCTCGAAACGCGATCCGCCCGCCCTCCGGCGGCCGAGGGCGAGCCTAGTCCCGGCCGTGATCGGCGGCGCCGGGAGCCGTCTCCCCGGGCCCCGCGGCGAGGCGGGCGCGCAGCCGCGCGGCGGCGTCCAGGACCGCCTCCCATTCCGCGTCGGTGGCGTCCACCTGCCGGTGCGCGGTGAAGTAGGGGTTCAGCTCGACCTGCCGGTCCTCGGCGTGCCGCCGGACGACGTCGAGCATCCCCGGCACCGGGTCGTGCCCGCGCTCGCGGTCGATCCCGGCGGCCCACGGCAGCGGGTAGGCGGTGATCTCGCCGTCCGCGCGGACGGTGAGCAGGTGGACCTGCCACTCCAGGTCGGTCTCCGCCCCGGCCGGCAGGCCGTCGTAGGCCCACCGCACCGTGGACGGGGACCTTAGCGGCGGGCGGTGACAGAGCCCCAGGGGTTTTCCGGCGCGCTCAGGGGGAGGCGGGGCGCAGGAGCGCCTCCTGGGCGACGGAGGCCACGAGCGTGCCGTCCGCCGTGTGGAGCGTGCCGCGGGCGAGGCCGCGCGCGCCGTGGTTCGCGACGGGGTCCGCGGAGTAGAGCAGCCACCGGTCGGCGCGCGGCGGCCGGTGGAACCACACCGCGTGGTCGAGCGTGACCGCGGTGGCGAGGCGCCGCGGGGAGCCCGGCGCGCGGGCGCTGCTGACCACGCCCATGTCCGACAGGTAGGCGACGAGGCAGGCGTGCAGCGAGGGGTCGTCGCCGACCGGCGCCGACACCCTGATCCAGAACGGGTGCGGCATGGGGAACCCGCCGCCCGCCGGCGGGTTCACGACCCGGATGTCGAACCCGGCGGGGTGCCTGAGGAACGCGGGCAGCTCCGGCTCGGCGAGCTCCTCCGGGCCGGGCGCGCTCGGCGGCGGACCGGCCTGCCAGTCGAACCCGTCCTCCGGGTCGTGGAACGAGGCGATCAGCTCCAGGATCGGCTTGCCGCCCTGGCTCGCCGTGACGTGCCGGGTCGAGAACGAGCGGCCGTCGCGGGTGCGGGCCACCTCGAACACCAGGGGATCGTCCGGCAGGCCGGGGCGGATGAAGTAGGCGTGCAGGGAGTGCGGCGGCCGCCCGCCCGCCGTCAGGCACGCGGCGCGCAGGCTCTGCGCCGCGACCTGGCCGCCGAACAGCCGAGGCCGCCCGACGGGCGGGGACGCGGCCGTGAAGGAGTCCCCGCCGAGCGGCGTCAGGTCGAACACGCGCGTGATCCCGTCGGGGACGTCGCTCATCCGGGCACCTCCTGCGACCTGCGGGCGACCCTACCCGCGGACCGGTCGGGCGCGGGCGGCCGGGGGCGGACCACTGCGGGGCCGGGGACGGCCCTGATACGGTCGCGCGCGGTCGACCTATGATCGCCGGTGGGGCCCGGCGGGGTGCCCGGGGGACGTTCGGCGCCCGCCCGCGGGGGTACGCCCTCGCCCCCACGAGGAGATGAGAGAGGCAATGGCAGATATCACCGAGTCGCCCGAATGGACCGCGCTGGCCGAGCACCACGCGGCGATCGCCGGGCGGCACCTGCGCGAGCTCTTCGCGGACGATCCGGGGCGCGCCGACCGGATGACCGTGACCGCGGGGGACCTGTTCCTGGACTACTCCAAGCACCGCGTCACCGGCGAGACCCTGACGCTGCTCGCGGCGCTCGCCGAGCGGGCCGGGCTGCGGGACCGGATCGAGGCGATGTTCCGCGGGGAGCACATCAACGTCAGCGAGGACCGCGCCGTCCTGCACACCGCGCTGCGGCTGCCTCCCGGCGAGGCCCTGACGGTGGACGGGCAGGACGTCGCGGGCGACGTGCACGCCGTCCTTGACAAGATGGCCGAATTCGCGGGCCGCGTCAGGTCGGGGGAGTGGACGGGCTCCACCGGTAAGCGCATCACGACCGTCGTCAACATCGGCATCGGCGGCTCCGACCTCGGCCCCGCCATGGCCTACGAGGCCCTGCACGACTTCGCGGACGCGGGCATCGCCTGCCGGTTCGTCTCCAACATCGACCCGGCCGACATCCTCGGCAAGCTCGCCGGCCTCGACCCCGAGCAGACGCTGTTCGTCGTCAGCTCCAAGACGTTCGGGACGCTGGAGACCCTCACCAACGCCAAGGTCGCGCGCCGGTGGCTCACCGAGCGGCTCGGCGACGACGCCGTCTCCCGCCACTTCGTCGCCGTGTCCACCAACGCCGAGCGGGTCGCCGAGTTCGGCATCGACACCGTCAACATGTTCGGCTTCTGGGACTGGGTGGGCGGGCGCTACTCCTTCGACGGCGCCATCGGCCTGTCGCTGATGATCGCCATCGGCGGCGAGGCGTTCCGCGAGATGCTCGCCGGGTTCCGGGAGGTCGACGAGCACTTCCGCACCGCGCCGTTCGAGGCCAACATGCCGGTGCTGATGGGGCTGCTCGGCGTCTGGTACACCGACTTCTTCGGCGCGCAGACCCGGGCCGTCCTCCCCTACAGCCAGCGCCTGTCGCGCTTCCCCGCCTACCTCCAGCAGCTCACGATGGAGTCCAACGGCAAGTCGGTGCGGGCCGACGGCGCGCCCGTCGTCGCGCAGACCGGCGCGATCTTCTGGGGCGAGCCCGGCACCAACGGCCAGCACGCCTTCTACCAGCTGCTGCACCAGGGCACCCGGCTCGTGCCCGCGGACTTCATCGGCTTCGCCGAGCCGTTCGAGGACCGCGAGGGCATGCACGACCTGCTCACCGCGAACATGCTCGCGCAGACCTCGGCCCTCGCGTTCGGCAGGACCGCCGAGGAGATCGCGGCCGACGGCACGCCCGCCGCGCTCGTCCCGCACAAGGTCATGCCGGGCAACCGGCCGAGCAGCACGCTCCTCGCGCCGAAGCTCACGCCGAAGACCCTCGGCTCGCTCGTCGCGCTCTACGAGCACATCGTGTTCGTCGAGGGGACGGTCTGGGGCATCGACTCCTTCGACCAGTGGGGCGTCGAGCTCGGCAAGGTGATGGCGATGGACCTCGCCCCCGCGCTCACCTCGCAGGAGCCGCTGTCCGAGGCGCCCGACCCGTCCACCGCCGCGCTCGTGCGCAGGTACCGGGAGCTGCGCGGCCGCAAGGCCTGACGGGCGCGGACGCGCACGACTCCACAGCGCGGATGCACAAGGGCCCGCCCGGTCGTCCGGCGGGCCCTTCTCTTCTCGGCCGTCTCCTCAGGCCCGCCGTCAGGCGCGGGCGCCGGGCAGGGGCCCGTCGACCCAGCCCTGGGACTCCAGGATGGCGCGGAACTCGCCATAGGAGATGAACCCGTCGAGGTTGCTGTCCGCCCTCTCGAACCTGTCCTGCGTCTCGGCCCGAGTCCAGGACAGTCCCAGCTCCTCCAGCACGAGCGTGAACTCCATCAGGTCGAGCTTCTCGTCGCCGCCGAGGTCCGCGCGCGTGAACACGGCAAGAAGGTCGTCCCCGGTCGGTCTCGTCGTCATCTCGCTCCTCGTTCCGGTCCGATGTAGCCCCGCATCATGTCATAGCGGGCAGGATCGGATATATGCGAAACGCCGCAGGAAGACCCCTGGTTCCCGGCTAGCCCTCGCCCGTCAACTCGGGGACGCGGTGGCGGTAGCGCTCCAGCAGCGCGGCGTTCACCTCGTCCCCGCCGGGGACGTTCGCGCTCGTCCAGCGCGGCAGGTCGGCGCCGCGCGCCGCCGCGAGGTCGTCGAGGTCGGCCAGCACCCGCGCCCACGCGTACGCGGCGAGGACGGTGGAGACCGCCGCGGTGCGCGGCGCGCCCGCCGGATGCAGGACGTCCCCGGGCGGGACGCACGTGTCGAGCACGATGGCCGCGTGGTCGGCGAGGGTCGTGTCGGTCCGCGCCGCCGCGCCCCGCGACGCCCGCGCCGAGGTCACCGCGACGACCGGCACGCCCCGCGCCGCGCACTCCTCCGCGACCTCCACCGGATAGGGGTTGCGGCCGCTGGTGGAGAACACCACCGCCACGTCGGGCGGGGCGGGCGCCGCCTTCTCGACCACGGCGCGCCCCACCCCGTCCCGCCGTTCGGCGCGGGTGCTGCGCAGCGCGTCGTCGAGCGGGAACACCGCGGGGTCCCAGATCGGGCGGACGGCGGCGAGCCCGCCGGCCCGGTAGAAGGTCTCGCACACCATCGCCAGGGAGTGCCCGGCGCCGGCGACGTGCACGATCCCGTCGGCCTCGATCGCGTCGAGCAGCAGCGCGGCGGCCTCGCCGGCCGCCGCTCCGGAGACCGCGTCGAGGTCGTCGAGCAGGGCGCGGACCCGTGCGGGGACCCCGGAGGACGCCGCGTCAGGCATTCGGTAGAGCCTCCTTCAGGATGCCGGCCAGGTCGTCCTCGCCGGACGCCGCGCGGAGGCGCTCGGCGAGTCCGCCGGACAGTGCGCGCGCCAGCGCGGACAGCGTGCCGACGTGCGCGTCGGGGCCGGGGGTGCAGAACGCCAGCAGCAGGTCGACCGGGTCGTTGTCAGGATGGCCGAACTCGACCGGGGACGCCAGCCGGGTGACGCCGACGCCGACGGCCAGGCCGCCCTCCTCGGGACGGGCGTGGACGAGCGCGAGCCCCTTGGTCAGCACGATGTAGGGGCCGTTCTCCTCCACCACCCGGACGCACGCCTCCGGGTAGCCCTCGCCCGCCGCGCCGGCGGCGACCAGCCCGGAGGCCGCCGCCCGGACGGCCTCCCGCCAGTCGCGGGCCGCCGCCCCGTCGGCCGCGGCGACGACCGGTCCCGGCGGCGCGGTCCCGGGCGCCGCCCCCTCGGGACGGGCCGTCACGGGAGCCAGCCCTGCTCGGTCAGGCGCTCCCGGAGCTGGGCCGCCAGGCCCTCCTTGTCCAGGAAGTCGCTGATGGTGATGACCACGGGCGCGAGGTCGGCGATCTCGCCGGTGTGCATGCCCTGGCCGATCACCACGTCGGGCGACATCCCGCGCGCCGTGGACACGTCGGTGTTCTCGACCCGCGCGTCCACGCCGAGCGAGCGCAGCGCGTCCTCGGCGGTCATCTTGAGCATCAGGCTGGAGCCCATGCCGACGCCGCAGACCGCGAGGATCTCCAGTTGCCGGTCCAGTGCCATGTCCGTCTTCTCTCCTCGTAGGGTCGGTCAGGCCCGCGCGGCGGCCGTCCCCGTTCGCACGGCCGCCGCGCGGCGCCCGTCATGCCTCGGCGGGGGCCGCGCTCTCGGGCGCCGCCTCCTCCTCCACCGTCGCCCGGCGCTTCTCGGCGCGGCCGAGGAGCAGCAGGGTGGCGACCATCGCGGCGATCGCGACGGCGGGGACGAGCCAGATCGAGTTTCCGCCGACGACCGGGTCCGCGGCCTTCAGCAGCCAGGCGATCGCGTACCAGTCGGGGTCGGCGAGCGTCGCCAGCTCGGGCGCGGTCTTCTCGTACAGGCCCCACGTGACCGCCTGCCCGACGGCGAGGACCAGCCCGGTGACGGCGCCGCCGAGGACGGCGCCGCGCCAGCCCGCCACCACGTTGCCGAACAGCGCCGCCGCGCCGCCCACGAAGAACAGCATGATCATGGGCGGGGCGAGGGTGAACCAGCCGGCGCCGGCGAACACGCCGAGGCAGACCAGGAACACCACGGTCGACGAGACGAATCCGACCATTACGGCGGTCGGCGCGACGGGGAACACGGTGGGCGCGTCCAGCGCCGGGCGCGTGCCCGGGATGACGCGGTCGCTGAACCCCTTGAACGCCGGGACGATCTCGCCGAGGAACATCCGCACGCCGAACAGCAGGATCGCGATGCCGCCCGCGAACCGCAGGCCCACCAGGATGGCCCACACCCACGGCGACAGCTTGTCGTCCATCTCGGCCGCGGCCTTGGCCACCACGCCGTCGTCGGCGAACGCGACCCCGATCAGCATGATCACGGTGATGATCAGCGCGGTGCTGACGTTGACGTCCTTGAAGAACGACAGCTGGCGCGGCAGCTTCAGCTTCTCGGTGTCGTGCTTCTCGCGGCTGCCGAGCGGGCGGGCCGCGTAGCCGGTGACCAGGCAGGCGAGCGAGCTGGTGTGCGCGAACCCGAACCGGTCGTCCGGCATGACGCGGCGCATCAGCGGGCGCATCCACAGCGGCTGGAGCGTCCAGTACGCGGCGACGAAACCGGCCCCGCAGAGCACGAGGGTGAGCTGGTCGGCGCCGGGCGCGATCGTCACCAGCGAGGCGACCGTCACCGTGCTGATCCAGAACATCAGGTGGCCGGTGAGGTACAGGTACCGGGCCGCCGGGAAGAGCCGCACCACCAGCACGTGCGCCAGGAACGCGACCGTGATCACCAGCGCGATCGTCCCGCCCTGGTCGGCGAGGAAGTCGGCGAGGGTGTTGTCGGCCTTCGGCGGCGTGGTCCCCATCGCGCTGGCGAGCACGGTCTGGAAGCTCGTCAGCCCGCCGGTGAAGACCTCCACGCCGATGAACAGGATGACCACGCCGATCGTGGCGCGCAGTGCCCCGGCGAAGACGTCCTCGAACCGCTTGCGCTGCAGGAGCAGCCCCAGCAGCGTGATGAGCCCGATGAGGATGGGCACCTGGCCGAACACGTTGTCGGCCAGGAAGGTGAGGATGTCCTTGATGACGTCCATGGTGAACTCGCCTCACATCTCGGGGGATGGGTGGTGCGCTGTCGCCCCCGTCAGCGCGGACGGACGATCGTGCGCCCGGGACGCGGCGCCCGGGCGTGCGGTCAGTGGTTCGGTGGTCGCAGGTCCAGTTCGAGCCGGTACCGGTCGCCGCGGTAGACGGACCGGACGTACTCCAGCGGCCGGCCGTCCGCGTCCCTGGTGATCCGCTCGAACAGGAACGCCGGCGTGTGCACCGGGACGCCGAGCTCGGCGGCCTCCTCGGCGGTGGTGACGGTCGGCTCGATGGTCTCGGTGCCCGAGGCGATCACGATGCCGCCGCCCCGGAGCAGGTCGTAGAACGACCGCCCCTCCAGGTCGTGCCGCCGCAGGCCCGGCATCAGCGCCCGCGGCAGGTAGAGGGTCTCGATGGCCATGGTGGCCTCGTCGGCCAGCCGCAGGCGCCGAATGGTAAATACCTCTTCGTCGGGCGACAGGGCCAGCCGGCGGCCGATCCGCGCCCCCGCGGCCTCGGTGCGGAACGACAGCACCCGCCCGCCCGGCCTCATCCCGCGCCTGATCATGTCCTCGGTGAAAGACGTCATGGTCAGCGACACGGCGATCCGGGGTTCGGCCACGTAGGTCCCGCTCCCGTGCCGCCGCTCGAGCAGTCCGTCGGTGACGAGCCCGTCGACGGCCTGGCGCAATGTCGGCCGCGAGACGCCGAGCTCCTCGGCCAGGCGGCGCTCGGACGGCAGCGCGTCGCCGACGTCCAGGCCGTCCAGCATCGCGAGCAGCTCGCGCCGGACCGCCTGCCGTTTCGTGCTCCCGGTCCGGGCTTCACCGGTGGATGGCATGCGTATCACCTCCTTACCGCCTGTTCCTGTCGTCGCACACGGTATGTCCCATTATGGCGACTGGTCAATACCACTTTGTCGATGTTTGCCGTGGTCATGGGCGGACGGCCCGAACTACCGTCGCGGAAGATCGTCAAGACGGTGCCGTTCCGGCGGCGGTCCGGAGGACGGCGACGCCGCGCCCGGCGCGGCGAGGAAGGCGGCCAGATGAGGAAGTTCGTGCGCGGCGCACTGGCGCTCGCCCTGCCCGCGCTCATGCCGGCGGCGCTCTGCGCGGCGCCGGCCCGGGCCGACGAGGGCAGGCCGGGGGCGCGGGACGGCTGGAGGCTGGTCGCCTCCGAGCCGTTCGACCGGCGCATCGACGATGCGAAGACGCCCTGGAGGCCGGACGGCGACGGTCCGTCCAGTCCCTACAACGTCGACATGTACGACAACGACGGCGCCTACTTCGACACGGTGGGCGGTCCGGCGTTCCGCGAGCAGCTCGCGAAGATGAAGACCTACCGCAAGTCGTTCGCGTTCGGGAAGCGCGGCTGGCTCACCGCCGAGCTGGCCGCCCGGGACGCCGACGGAGACGGCCGGCCGGACGCGCCGCCCACGCTCACGTCCCGCAAGGGCATGGCGTTGCTGAAGGAGCCGAGCCACCAGGCGGGCGTCGTCATCCGCTCGACCCGCGACCTGCCCGCCGAGTACCGGGTGGAGATGACCCTGCGCGGCCTCGACTTCGGCGGTCGGCGCGACGGGTCGTGGGACTATCCGGACGGCCGGATCAACGGCTACTCGCCCGAGGGCTGCAAGACCAACTTCCCCTGGGCGTCGGGCGGCGACTACACCAGGCCCGAGTGCGCGTGGGCCGACGTCCGGACCGACTCCAACGGCTTCTACTACATGTCGATCATGGACTACCGGCAGGTCGCGCCGCACAACAACGTGTTCGTCCACGGCCACCGCAAGGTCGCCATGGACGGCTACAACCGGTACAAGTACACCGGCAAGGGCCTGCTGTACTGCAACCCCGCGACCGGGCAGTACGAGCCGTACTCCGCCGGAACCGGCAACGGCGTCAACGCGATCTTCATGACCGACGACCGCCGCTACCCGACGATGCCGGGCACCGAGTACCTGATGGAGAGCGAGTGCGGGCTGCGCAAGGGCGGCGCCATCGTCTCGACCGTCGACCTCAGGCCCGAACTCCTGCCGAAGGAGCCGTACACCTTCGCGGTGGAGCGGCGCGGCGGCGCCTACACCATGGAGATGTCCGGGGTCTTCGCGCACGTCGGCCGGGCGACCTTCCGCTACACGCGCGCGTTCGTCCAGGACGGCGAGCCGATCTGGCACTACAACCAGAAGCCGGGCGAGTACGACGGCCGGTTCAACGCCGACTGGACCTGGACGGGCCCGGGCGGCACCCTCGTCGACCGCGACACCTGGCCGGCCGGGTCCGCCTACCCCGACCGGTTCATGATCGGTGACCCGCACATGAACTTCTACGAGGGATCGGCGCAGGTGGACGACATCCGACTGTACGTACCGAAGTAGGAGCCCGATGTCGGTGGCGCGGTCTAGGGTCCGTGGGAACGTGCCAAGCCTCGTCCTTGGGGGCCTCGTGACTCAGCAGACCGCACCCGGCCGGGCGCCCGTGCCGTCCCTCGCCGAGCCCTGCGCCGGGCGGGAGGCGGCGGGCGCCCGGCCGCCCGCCGGGCGGGGCCCGGCGCCCGCGCTGGACGTCTTCCTGACCGGCCAGGTCTTCATGGACATGATCTTCACGGGGCTGCCCGGGCTGCCGCCGCCCGGCACCGAGATCGTCACCGACGGCCTCGGCTCCGCGCCGGGCGGCGTCGCCAACATCGCCGTCGCGATGAGCCGGCTCGGCCTGCGGGTCGGGCTGGCGGCCCCGTTCGGCGACGACATGTTCGGCGCCTACCTGTGGCGGACGCTCGCCGAGCAGGAGGGCGTCGACCTCGGGCCGTCGCGGCGGGTGCCGGGCTGGTCGACGCCGGTCACGGTGTCGATGGCCTACGACTCCGACCGCAGCATGGTGACGTTCGAGCGCCCCGTCCCGGCCGCGCAGGCGGGCCCGGACGGTCCCGGCGCGCCGCCGCCGGCCGCGCGGGCGTGCGTCGTGGACGTCGACCGCCCGCTCCCGTCGTGGACGGCCGGGATGCGCGAGCGCGGCACGCTGGTGTTCGGCGACCTCGGCTGGGACCAGACGGGCGCCTGGCCGGCCGAGGTCCTCGACCGCCTCGCGCACGTGGACGCCTTCCTGCCGAACGCCGCCGAGGCGATGTCCTACACCCGCACCCGCTCGCCGGCCGAGGCCGCCGAGGCGCTCGCCGAGCGGGTGCCGCTCGTCGTGGTCAAGTGCGGCGGCGACGGCGCGATCGCCATCGACTCGGCGGCGGGGGAGCGGGCCGAGACGCGCGCGCTGCCGGTGCGGGCGCTCGACCCGACCGGCGCGGGCGACGTGTTCGCCGCGGGCTTCGTGTTCGCGACCCTCGCCGGGCTCGCGCTGCCCGAGCGGCTGCGGTTCGCCAACCTGTGCGCGGGGCTGTCGGTCCGGCACCGCAGCGGCTCCCTCGGCTCGCCCTGCTGGGGCGAGATCGCCGCCTTCGGCGAGTCGGGCGAGGTGCCCGAGTCGGTCCTCGCCGACTACGCGTTCGTGATCCCGTTCATCCCCGAGGCCGCCGACGACACCGTCGTCCGCGCCGAGCCGACGCTGCGCCGGGAGGGGTGAGCCGGCGGGTCAGCCGGCCGCCGCCCCGGCGCGGTACTCCTGCGGGCTGACGCCGTGCTCGCGCTTGAACGCCGTGCTCAGCGCGAACGCGGTGCCGTAGCCGACCCGGCGGGCCACCGCCTCCAGCGTCGCGTCCGTCTCGCGCAGGAGGTCGGCGGCCTGCGCGAGGCGGACGCCGGTGAGGTAGGCCATGGGCGGCTCGCCGACCAGCTTCGCGAACCGCTGCGCGAGCGCCGCGCGGGACGCCCCGACCCCGGCCGCGAGGTCCGCGACCGTCCACGGGTGCGCCAGGTCGTCGTGCAGGAGCCGGAGCGCGGGGCCGACGACCGGGTCGCCGTGGGCCCGGTACCAGCCGGGCGCGGCCGAGTCCGGGCGGGAGAACCAGGCGCGCAGCGTCGCGATGAGCAGCAGGTCGAGGAGCCGGTCGAGGACGACGTCCTGGCCGGGCTCGTCCTTGCCGATCTCCTCCTGCAGCACGGCGACGAGCGGCGACTTCCAGGTGTCGCCGCGGACGACCGCCACCGGGGGCAGCGCGGCCAGCAGCCGCTGGGTGACGGCGCCGCGCATCTGGTAGGTGCCGATCAGCATGACCGCCGAGCCGCCGGGGTCGTTGCCCCAGGCGCGGACGCCGAGGTCCATCGCCTCCGAGAGGCTCGTCCCGTCCGGGGTGGTGCAGCGCTGCCCGGGATGGATGACGACCTGCGGCGCGGTCGCGGGGTCGTCGCTGACGGTGTAGGGGTCCGGGCCGCGGAAGACGGCCATGTCGCCGGGGCCGACGCGCTGCGGTTCGCCCTCGTCGGGTATCAGCCACGCCTCGTCCCTGACCATGGAGAGAAGGGTCAGGGGCGCTTCGTCCTGGATCCGGAGCGACCAGGGCCGGGCGAGGGTGGAGCGCAGCATGAACGCTCCCCGCGCGCGCGGACCGTCGAGGAGTTCGGCCAGGGCGTCCATGGGGGCCAGCGTAGACGCTCGCGTATGGGGGCGAGCGTCTCGACGATGGTGGCCGGAACCGCCCGGCAGTTGACTCGAAGGCATGACGAACAGCGCAGCGGACATCATCGAAAGCGGCCTCACCCTCGTCCTCGGCGGGACCGGCAAGACCGGCCGCCGCGTCGTCGAGCGGCTGGAGGCGCGGGACGTCCCGGTCCGGATGGGCTCGCGGTCGGCCTCGCCGCCCTTCGACTGGGAGGACGAGTCGACCTGGGCGCCCGTCCTGCGGAACGTCGAGAACGTCTACCTCTCCTACTACCCCGACCTGGCCGTGCCCGGCGCCCCCGACGCCATCCGCGCGTTCACCGCCGCGGCGGCGGACGCGGGCGTGCGGCGCGTGGTCCTGCTGTCGGGGCGTGGCGAGCCCGAGGCGCGGGAGTGCGAGCGGATCGTGGCGGCGTCGGGCCTGCGGTGGACGGTCGTGCGGTCGAGCTGGTTCGCGCAGAACTTCAGCGAGGACTACCTGCTCGACCCCGTGCGGGCGGGCGAGGTGGTCCTCCCGGCGGGCGACGTGCCCGAGCCGTTCGTGGACGCCGACGACATCGCGGACGTGGCCGTCGAGGCGCTCACCCGGGACGGGCACGCCGGCGAGGTCTACGAGGTGACCGGCCCGCGGGCGCTCACGTTCGCCGAGGCGGTCGCCGAGATCGGCCGCGCCGCCGGGCGCGGGATCGCCTTCGTCCCCGTCGGCGCGGACGACCACGCGGCGGCCCTCCGGGAGCACGGCGTGCCCGAGGACGTCATCGCCCTCCTGACCTACCTGTTCACCACCGTGCTGGACGGCCGCAACGCCCGGCCCGCCGACGGCGTCGAGCGGGCCCTCGGCCGCAAGCCGCGGGACTTCTCCGAGTACGCGCGCGACGCCGCCGCCAGCGGCATCTGGAACCACTGACCCGAGGACCTGACCATCATGAAATCGTCTCTCGCGGGCGTCTCCGCGACCCTTTCCATCATCATGGCGGCCGGGATGGCCGGAACGTTCTTCGGCTTCTCCACCGGGGTGATGCCCGGTCTGAACGCGGCCCGCCCCGCGTCGGCCGTCGACGCCATGCAGGGCATCAACCAGCGGATCCAGAACCCGGTCTTCGTGGCGATGTTCCTCCTGGTGCCCGTCCTGGCGGCGGCGGCGGGAGTGCTGCTGCTCACCATGGACCAGAAGTCGGCGGCCCTGCTCTTCTTCGCCGCGGCCGGACTGTACTTCGTGGGCGCGCTCCTTCCGAGCTTCGCGGTGAACATCCCGATGAACAACGACCTGGACGGCGTCACGATCCCGAAGGACGCGTCCGGGGCGGCGAGGATCTGGTCGGACTACTCCGGCCGCTGGACGGCGTGGAACACCGTCCGGGCCGTGTTCAGCTGGGCGAGCCTCCTCGCGATGAGCCTGGCCGTCTACGTCTGGGGCAAGGACGGCTGACCCGGGCCGGCGGCGCCGAGGGCCCGTGCTCCCTTCCCGGAGCACGGGCCCCGAGCCGCGCTCACGGGAGCAGCACGCCCCAGTGGACGCCCCACGGGACGAAGACCGCGCCGGCGGCCAGCAGCAGCCCGAGCCGCACGCGCTCGCCGCGGGGGACGGTCGCCCCCGTCCGGCGCCACGCCAGCGTCGTTCCGGCCGCCGCCACGACCGTCGCCGCGGCGAGCCCCTGGAGGACCAGCCACGGCAGCGGCCTGCCGCCGAGGACGGGACCGGGGCTCGGATCGCTGCCCGCGACGAGGGACAGGAGGTAGACGACCGGGCCGAAGGTGGCGACGAGTCCGGCCCCGGCGAGCAGCCGGGCCCAGCGGCTCACCGGCCGCACCCTCCGCCCGCGCAGCCTGCGCACGAGCGCGGCCAGCGGGTAGGCGAGGAATCCCACGAGGAAGAGCACGGCCGCCGCCAGGTGCACCCACCGCGACTCCCACCACGCCAGCGGGGGCACCTCGGTGCTGGCGTGCGCCTGGTGGGGCGGGGTCGCCGCCCCACCAGGCGGCGTCGCCGTGTCGGCCGCGGGGGGCTTGCCGCTCGTGACGTCGCGCACCCAGGCGCCGACGAGGTCGGCGTAGCCGGGTGCGAGTTCGGGGCCGCGGGTGATCCCGCCGTCCGGGGTCAGGTGCGCGGCGTGGTCGGCTCCGGCGAAGAACCGGAAGGTGCAGTGGTCGTTGCCGCCCCGCCTCAGGGCCTTCGCGAACAGCGGCGGATTGTCCTCGGGCGGGGTCTGCAGGTCGTGCTCGCCCCAGACGCCGAGCAGGGGCTGCCGCACGCGCGCCAGCACGGCCGGCGCGTCGAAGTAGGCCTCGGCGAACACGCCGGCGTCGCCGGCGAGCCGGGCCAGGGCCGGCTTGCCGCGGTCGATCAGCGACCCCGAGACGCCGACCCTGCGCAGGTCGGAGACCTCGTTCCAGGTCTGCTGGCGGATCGGCGTCATGGCGTTGCCGCCGACGACGATCACGAAGGCCGCCTCGGCCGAGCGGGACGCGGCGAGCGGCGCGACCCAGCCGCCCTCGCTGAGCCCCCACAGGCCGACCTTCCGGGGGTCGACGCCGGGGCGGGCGCGCAGGGCCCGCAGCCCGCCGAGCGCGTCCTCGGCGAGCTCGGAGTAGTCGCGGCGCAGTGCGGTGTACCCCGCCGACCTCTTGTCGTAGATCAGCACGGCGAGGCCGCGCCGCGCGAACTCCGTCGCCTCGGTGAGCAGGTGCTCGCGCGGCACCCCGGCGCCGGACCCGGTGACGAGCACGACGCCGGGACGGGGCGGCCCCTTCACCGCCGGGGCGAGGACCGTGCCGTACAGGGTCAGCCCGCCCGCGCCCGTGAAGGCCACGTCCGTCGAGGTCAGGCCGGGCGGTGCGGGGATCCGGCCCGGGCCGCCGCCGGCGCCGGCCCGGGCGGGCGCGGCCCAGAAGGCGCCGAGCAGCAGCGCCAGGAGGAGGGTCATCGCGGTTCTCATGGCGGCGACCCTAGAACTACAGAGAAACCTCTGCAAAGACTTCTCTGCAAATATACGTCTGCGGTACTAGGCTTCTCCCCATGAAGGACGAGGAGGAGCCCGTCGTCCTGGACGACCCGGGGCGCATGAAGGCGCTGAGCCACCCGCTGCGGCGCCGGATCCTGCACCGGCTGCAGGTGCACGGCCCCGCGACGTCCACGACGATCGGCGAGGCGCTCGGCGCCAACACCGGCACGACCAGCTACCACCTGCGCCAGTTGGAGAAGCACGGGTTCATCGAGGAGATCCCGGAGCGTTCGGGCGGCCGGGAGCGCTGGTGGCGCCGGACCGAGGGGCTCCGCGACATCCGCGCGCCCCACCCCGGCTCCCTCCCGCCCGAGGACAGGCCGGTCCTGGCCGAGTTGATGCGGGTCGGCCACGCCGAGGACATGGAGCTGTTCGCCGGGCTCCCCGCCGCCTACGAGCGGGACCAGGCCTGGGCGCGGATGTCGCGGGGTTTCGCCCACATGACCGAGGAGGGCCTGGCCGAGTTCTTCGAGGCCTATATCCGCCTGCTGCACGAGCACGCGCACAGCCGGGAGGACGCGCCGCCGGGCGCCCGCCCCGTCCACATCCGCCTGTTCACCCTCCCCGCCGACGGCGACTGAGGCGCGGCGGGGCTTACGATCGCTGAATGGGCGGCGTCTACGCGATCAGCGACCTGCACGTGGGGTTCCCGGAGAACCGCGCGTTCGTCGAGGGGCTGCGGCCCGCGTCCGAGGACGACTGGCTGATCGTGGCGGGCGACGTCGGCGAGCGCTTCGCCGACGTCGAGTGGACGCTCCGCACCCTCGCCGGACGCTTCGCCACCGTGCTCTGGGTCCCCGGCAACCACGAGCTGTGGACCGTCAAGGGCGATCCCGTGCAGCTGCGCGGCGAGGCCCGCTACCGCCGGCTCGTCGACATGTGCCGCGGCCTCGGCGTGCTGACCCCCGAGGACCCCTACCCCGTCTGGGACGGACCTGACGGCGCCGTCACGGTCGCGCCGCTGTTCATCCTGTACGACTACACGTTCCGACCGGACGGGACGTCCACCAAGGAGGAGGCCCTCAAGGTCGCGCACGAGGCGGGCGTCGTGTGCACCGACGAGGTCTACCTGCACCCCGATCCGCATCCCGGCCGGGACGCCTGGTGCGACGCCAGGATCGACTACACCGAGCGGCGCCTGTCCGCCCTGGAGCCGGGGACGAGGACCGTCCTGGTCAACCACTGGCCGCTCGTCCGCGAACCCACCCGCGTCCTGTGGTACCCCGAGTTCGCCCAGTGGTGCGGCACCGAGCGGACCGCGGACTGGCACAGCCGGTTCGGGGCGGTCTCCGTCGTGTACGGGCACCTGCACATCCCCCGGACGATCTGGACCGACGGCGTCCCGCACATCGAGGTGTCGGTCGGCTATCCGCGCGAGTGGCGGCGGCGGGCCGACGCCCCGCGCGGTCCCCGCCGCGTCCTGCCCGACCCGGAGACGTCCTGACCGCCGCGATCGGCCGGTCCTAGCGCGCGCCGCCCGGCACCACTCCGGCGGCGGCGAGCGACAGCATCCGGCCGGCGGCGCCGGGGTCCCTCTCGGCGACCGTCGCGATCGCGCCCGCGAGCCCCAGCACGTCGCCGAACGCGGCGTCCGCGGGCGCGTCCCCGGCGCGCTGCGCGCGGGCGAGCAGCGCCGCGCCCGCCTCGAACATCGCCGTGCGGGAGCCCGAGTCCTCCAGCCGGGGGTCGCGCAGCGACACCACCGCCGAGGCCGCCATCCCCGGGAACGCCGTGACCTCCGAGACGAACGTCCGCAGCCAGGCCAGCAGCGCCTCGCCGGGGGAGGGGGAGTCCAGCAGGTCGCGCGCGGCGGCCGCCAGCCCGTCGTAGACGTCGGCGAGCAGGGCCTCCAGGAGGTCCTGCCGGGTGGGGAAGTGGCGGTAGAGCGTTCCGATGCCGACGCCCGCGAGCCGCGCGACGCCCTCCAGGGAGGCGCCCGCGCCCCGGCTCTGGAAGGTCTCCCGCGCCGCGGCGAGCAGCCGCGCGCGGTTGCGCCGCACGTCCGCGCGCACCGCACGCGCCTTCGGCGTGTCGTCGCTGGTCACCTGGGTCGTCGATCCTTCCGGCGGGTGGAGCGGGCCTGCGGCTATCGGAGGGATCCGCGGCTTTGGAACGGTCCTTCGATCCTAGCCGCGCCGCCGCCGCGCCCCCGCGCCGGGATGCGCCCTGACCTGCCAGGGCCCGCCGCGCACGGTGCGCGGCGGGCCCGTCGGCGCCCCGGGCGGCGCCCCTCCGGCCCTCCGGCCGGTCAGCTCCCGGCGGGTGAGACCGGGAGGTGCAGGCGGCCGCCGGAGGCCTTGAACTCCTCGGCCTTCTCCCGCATCCCGGCGGCGAGGGCCTCCTCGTCGCCCAGGCCGCGATCGGCCGCGTACCGCCGCACGTCCCGCGTGATCTTCATGGAGCAGAAGTGCGGGCCGCACATCGAGCAGAAGTGCGCGGTCTTCGCCGGCGCGGCCGGGAGCGTCGCGTCATGGAAGGCCCGCGCGGTGCCGGGGTCGAGGGACAGCTCGAACTGGTCCTCCCAGCGGAAGTCGAACCGCGCCTCCGACAGCGCGTCGTCCCACGCCCGCGCGCCCGGGTGGCCCTTGGCGAGGTCCGCGGCGTGCGCGGCGATCTTGTAGGCGATCACGCCGGCCTTGACGTCGTCGCGGTCCGGCAGCCCGAGGTGCTCCTTCGGCGTGACGTAGCAGAGCATCGCGGTGCCGTGCCAGCCGATCATCGCGGCCCCGATCGCGGAGGTGATGTGGTCGTAGCCGGGCGCGATGTCGGTGGTCAGCGGCCCGAGGGTGTAGAACGGCGCCCCGTCGCACCACTCCTGCTGCAGGTCCACGTTCTCCTTGATCTTGTGCATGGGGACGTGCCCGGGGCCCTCGTTCATCACCTGGGTGCCGAACCGCGCGGCGATCCGCGTCAGCTCGCCCTGGGTGCGCAGCTCGGCGAACTGGGCCTCGTCGTTGGCGTCCGCTATGGAGCCCGGGCGCAGGCCGTCCCCGAGCGACCAGGTCACGTCGTAGGCGGCGAAGATCTCGCACAGCTCCTCGAAGTGGGTGTAGAGGAAGTTCTCCTCGTGGTGCGCCAGGCACCAGGCCGCCATGATCGACCCGCCCCGGGACACGATCCCCGTCTTGCGCCGCGCCGTCAGCGGGACGTACGACAGCAGCACCCCGGCGTGGACGGTCATGTAGTCCACGCCCTGCTCCGCCTGCTCGATCACGGTGTCGCGGAACACCTCGTAGGTGAGCTCCGCCGGGTCGCCGCCGACCTTCTCCACCGCCTGGTACAGCGGGACGGTCCCCACCGGCACGGGCGAGTTGCGCAGGATCCACTCACGCGTGGTGTGGATGTCCCGCCCCGTCGACAGGTCCATGATCGTGTCGGCGCCCCAGCGGGTGGCCCACGTCATCTTCTCGACCTCGTCCTCGATCGAGGACGCGACCGCCGAGTTGCCGATGTTCGCGTTGACCTTGACCAGGAAGTCGCGTCCGATGACCATCGGCTCGATCTCGGGATGGTTGACGTTGGCGGGCAGCACCGCGCGCCCCGCCGCCAGCGCGTCCCGGACGGCCTCCGGGGCCACGCCCTCGCGCAGCGCGGCGAACTCCATCTCCGGCGTGATCTCCCCGCGCCGCGCGTAGGCCCGCTGGGTCACCGCGCCGCCGGTGCCGCGCCGCGGCCGCCGGGGCAGGGAGCCCTCGCCGTCGGCCTGCGGGAGGCCTCCCGCGCCCCCGGGGAAGGCGGTGGGCGACGGCCGGCGCCCGTCGTCCTCGGGGCGCGCCGCCCGCCCCTCGTACGGGGCGGTGTCGCCGCGCTCGGCGATCCAGGCCTCCCGCAGCGGCGGCAGCCCGCGGCGCACGTCGGTCCGCTGGTCGGGGTCGGTGTACGGCCCGGACGTGTCGTACAGGACGACGACGTCGCCGTTGGTCAGCGCCACCTCCCGCATCGGGACCCGGAGCTCCGGGCGCGAGCCCTGGAGGTAGGTCTTGCGGGCAGCTGAAACCACAGGTTCGGTCATGACGACTCGATCTCTCCCTACGCCGGCATTACCCGGTCAGGTTCATGCGGTCAGCGGCCGTCCCAGCCGCTATCTCAGCCCGGTTCGCCGGACCCCCGCGATCTGTCGTCCCCGACGTTAACCCGCGCCGCCCCCGTTGCCGCAACCGCCGTCCGCGGGGTAGAACGCGCCCGCGCGGAGCCTCTGGGAAGATCGCGGCATGTCCCACGTCGACAGGGAAGTCACGCTCACACCGGTCGGGCACGTCTCCTCGCCGCTCACCGACCGCGCGGCGGCGCCGAAGCAGGGCACCGAAGGCGCCCCCGAGGCCTGGCTGGTCTTCGAACCGGCCTACCGCGCCGCCCTCGACGGGCTCCGCCCCGGCGACCGGATCATCGTGCTCACCTGGCTGCACCAGGCGTCGCGCGAGGTCCTGCGGACGCGGCCGCGCAACGACCCGGCCAACCCCGAGACCGGCGTGTTCGCGACCCGCTCGCCGGACCGGCCGAATCCGGTCGGCCTGCATCCGGTCGAGATCCTCCAGGTCAGCGGGCGGCGGCTGCGCGTCCGCGACATGGAGGCCGTGGACGGGACGCCCATCCTGGACGTCAAGCCCGTCATCTGACCGGCTCCGGCCGCCCGGCTAGCGGCGGCCCGGGCGGAACGCGACCGGCAGCGCGAGGGCCAGGGTGCGGAGCGGGTCCGGGGCGGACGGCGACCGCTCCAGCCGGACCTCGTCTCGGTCGCCCTCGCCGCCGGTGCCCAGCGCGGCCGAGCGCCGGCCGTCGATGCCGGTGACGACGAGGCCGCCGCCGGTCTCGCGCGTGCTGCCGAGGAGCATCCCGCCGGCGGTGTGGAAGGACGGCTCGCGCGGGCCGCGCAGGAACCCGAGGGTGCGCCCGGCGGGGTCGAGGACGCGCACGCGGTCGCGGCCCGGCAACCGGGAGGGGCCCCGGACCACCAGCAGCGCGGCGGCGTGGGGGTCGCGCAGCACGACGGTCCTCCGGCCGCGCCGCCGGCAGGCCACGGCGAGGACCGCGCCGCCGTCCCGGTCGCGGTACCGGCCCCTGCCGTCCACGGCGATCTGCGGGGCACGGGACAGGGCGCCGGCCGCGGGCGGCGGGACCTCCTCGCCCTCGTCGTCGACGACGCGCCAGGCCGCGCCGAGGGTCTCGGCGGTCGCGGTCCGCACGGCTTGGAGCCATCCGGAGGGGAGCGTCCGGTCCCTGAGCAGGGCGACCGCCTTCCCGTCCACCGGGGCGACGGCCTCGACGCCCGGCGCCCGCTCCGGGTCGAGCCAGAGCGTCCACACGGGGTCGCTTACCGGCCACCTGATCCCCACCGCGTCCACCGCTCCGGCCGGGACGCGCGCCTCCCGCCCGCTTCGGCGGAGAACCACACCCTCCGCGTCGATGGTGACGACGAGGCGGGTCAGGTGGAGGCGGACGGCCCAGAGGACGGCGGCGAGGGAGGCCAGAAGGCAGCCGCCGCCGCACAGCAGCAGGGCCCCGCGGGCACTCTCCGGCTCCCAGGACCCGAGGCCGGAGCGGGCCGCCGGCAGGGCGGCGGCGCCGACCGCGAGCGCGGCGAGCAGGAGGCCGAGCGGCCGGCGGTACGCTCGCGCGCCGAGCGTGATCCGTAGTCCGGGCGGGGGGACGGCGGGCGGGGGGACGGACAACTGTCGGCCCTTCGTGACGGGGTTTGCAGAACTATAGGGCGGCCCCGCGGCGCCGCACGGGGCCCGGCGCGAAAGATCGTCCGCGCGGGCGAGGACCGCTGCGCGGGTCGCGCGCACGTGGGGGAGAATGATCGCGTGCTGACGGTGCCCCGGGTCGACGCGACGGTGAAGGACGCTTCGGCGGCGGCGGTGCTGGCGGTGGCCGCGACCGCGGCGGCGGTGCTGTGGCCGGGCGTCCGGGAGCTGGACGCCCCGGGCGCGCTCCTGCTGGTGGCGGCGCACGTGCCGCTCGCGGTGATCCGGCGCCGGCCGGCCTCGGGCCTGGCGGCGCTGGTGGTCCTGGTACTGCCCTACCACCTCGCCCAGTACCAGCACCACGCGCTGGTGCCGGCCGAGGTCGTCGCCCTGTTCGCCTACGCGGTGCTCGGGCGCAGGGTGCGGGTCGTGCTCGGCGTCGCGGCGTCCCTGCTCGCCGTGTGCGTGGTCGGCATGGCGATGCGGGCGGGCGGCGGCTCGCTGCGCGAGCAGATCGCGGTCATCGAGGCCGTGGTGTCGGTCGTGATCGCCGTCCAGGTGCGGCGGGTGCACCGCGCGCGGCTCGCGACGATCACCGAGCGGGCCGAGCGCGCCGAGCGGACGCGGGAGGAGGAGGCGCGGCGGCGGGTCGCCGAGGAGCGCCTGCGGATCGCCCGCGACCTGCACGACCTCCTCGCGCACAGCATCACCCTCATCGGCGTCCAGGCCGGCGCGGCGGCCCACCTCGTGCGCGGGGACCGGCCCCTCGACCGGGACGAGCTGGCCGACGCGCTCGCGTCCATCGCCTCGACCTGCCGGGACGCCAGGACCGAGCTGCGCGGCACCCTCCAGGTCCTGCGCGGCACGGACGTGGGCGCCCCCTCGACGCTGCCGGGCCCGCACGGAATCGGCGACCTCGTGCGCGCGGCGCGCGGCGGCGGCGTGGACGTCGACCTCCGGGACGGGGACGTCGGGACGCTGCCGCCGGAGACGGGCGTCGCGGCGTACCGGATCGTCCAGGAGGCCCTGACCAACGTTGTCAAGCACGCCGCCGCGAAGCGCGCGACGGTGAGCCTGGAGCGGGACGGCGCGGGGCTCGTCGTCCGGGTCGCGGACGACGGCAGGGGCCCGTCCGGCGCCCCGCCCGAGGGCTTCGGGATCCTCGGCATGATCGAGAGGGCGCGCAGCGTAGGCGGGACGTTGGACGCGGGGCCGGGCGAGTCCGGCGGGTTCGTCGTCACGGCCGTCCTGCCGCTCGCGGACGCCGCGGCGCCGCACCGGGCGTGACGCGAGCCCCGGCGGGAATCCGGTAGCGCACGTTCGCCGGGACCCTCCCGACTCCGACCCGGACGCCGCCGGGGGGCTTTCCACCCCTTACGGATAGGGTCAGGATCAAGGGGACCAGGGGAGGCGAACGGGTCGGTGAGCACTTTGCAGGAGGCCCCGCAGGACCGGATCTTCACGGTGCCCAACATCCTGAGCCTCGCCCGGCTCCTGGGCGTCCCGCTGTTCCTGTGGCTCGTGCTGGCCGAGGCGGACTGGTGGGCGCTCGGCCTGCTGGTGTTCGCGGGCCTGTCGGACTGGCTGGACGGGAAGCTCGCACGCGCGCTGAACCAGACGAGCAGGCTCGGCACCGTGCTCGACCCGGCCGCCGACCGCCTCTACATCCTGGCCACGCTCGTCGGGCTCACCATCCGCGACATCATCCCGCTGTGGCTGGTGCTGGTGCTCGTCGCCCGCGAGGTGTCGATCCTGCCGATCGCGCCGATCATGCGGCGGCTCGGCTACGGCCCCACGCTGCCGGTCCACTTCATCGGCAAGGCGGCGACGATGTGCCTGCTGTACTCCTTCCCGCTGCTGCTGCTCGGCGACCACGACGGGGGCGCGGCCACCGCGGCGAGGGTCATCGGGTGGGCCTTCGCCGGCTGGGGCACGGGCCTGTACTGGTGGGCGGCCGTCCTGTACTGGGCGCAGACGCGGCAACTGGTGCTGGCCGGCCGCGGAGCGCCGCCCCCGGGCGCCCCGCCCGAGACGGACGGTCCGGGCGCGGGACCGCCCGCCGGTGACCAGAAGGGAGCTGAGACCCCCCGATGAAGGCCGTCGTGATGGCGGGAGGCGAGGGGACGCGGCTGCGTCCGATGACCGCCAACCAGCCCAAACCGCTGCTGCCGCTCGTCAACCGGCCGATCATGGAGCACGTGCTGCGGCTGCTGAAGAAGCACGGGTTCAGCGAGACCGTCGTCACCGTGCAGTTCCTGGCCGCGCTGATCCGCAACTACTTCGGCGACGGCGAGGAGCTCGGCATGGCGCTGAGCTACGCGACCGAGGAGGTGCCGCTCGGCACCGCGGGCAGCGTCAAGAACGCCGAGGAGGCGCTGCGCGACGACCGCTTCCTGGTGATCTCCGGGGACGCGCTCACCGACATCGACCTGACCGACATGGTGCGGTTCCACGAGGAGAACGACGCCCTCGTCACCATCGGCCTGAAGCGCGTCCCGAACCCCCTGGAGTTCGGGATCATCATCGTGGACGACGAGGGCCGCGTGCAGCGGTTCCTGGAGAAGCCCACCTGGGGCCAGGTGTTCTCCGACACCGTCAACACAGGCATCTACGTGATGGAGCCCGAGGTCCTGGAGCACGTCGCGGAGGGCGAGCCGGTCGACTGGTCCGGGGACGTCTTCCCGAAGCTCCTCGCCGAGGGCGCCCGCCTGTTCGGGTACGTGGCCGACTGCTACTGGGAGGACGTCGGCACCCACGAGAGCTACCTCAAAGCCCAGGCGGACATGCTGTCCGGGCAGGTCGGCATCGACCTCGACGGCTTCGAGGTGTCGCCGGGCGTGTGGGTCGCCGAGGGCGCGGAGGTGGACGCCGAGGCCGTCCTCAAGGGCCCGCTCTACATCGGTGACTACGCGAAGGTCGAGGCGGGCGTCGAGTTGCGCGAGTTCACCGTCCTCGGCAGCAACGTCGTGGTGAAGGAGGGCGCGTTCCTGCACCGCGCCATCGTCCACGACAACGTGTTCGTGGCGCCGTCCACGAATCTGCGCGGCTGCGTCGTCGGCAAGAACACCGACATCATGGCGGGCGCCCGGGTGGAGGAGGGCGCCGTCATCGGGGACGAGTGCGTCATCGAGGCCGAGGCGTACGTGTCCAGCGGCGTGAAGGTGTACCCGTTCAAGACCATCGAGGCCGGCGCCGTCGTCAACACCAGCGTGATCTGGGAGTCGCGGGGGCAGCGCAACCTGTTCGGGCCGCGCGGGGTGTCCGGCCTCGTCAACGTCGAGATCACCCCGGAGCTGGCGGTCCGGCTCGCCAGCGCCTACGCGACGACGCTGAAGAAGGGCTCGACGGTCGTCACCGGGCGGGACGTCTCCCGCGCGGCCCGCACCCTGAAGCGCGCCGTGAACAGCGCGCTGACCGCCAGCGCCATCAACGTCCAGGACCTGGAGGCGACGCCGCTGACCGTCGCCCGGTTCGAGACGGGCCGCGAGGACAGCGTCGGCGGCATCTACATCCGCACCACCCTCGGCGACCCGCAGGGCGTCGACATCCTGTTCCTCGACGCGGACGGCGCCGACCTCTCCCAGGGCGCGCAGCGCAAGCTGGAGCGCGTCTTCGGCCGGCAGGAGTACCGCCGCGCGTTCCCCGGCGAGATCGCCGAGCTGACCTACCCGCCGCGCGTCGTGGAGACCTACACCCGCGACCTGCTGCGCCGCGTCGACATCCGCGGCGTCCGCGAGGCGGGGCTGAAGATCGTCCTGGACTGCGCGGGCGGGGTGGCCTCGCTCGTCCTGCCGAACCTGCTCGGCAAGGTCGGCGTGGAGGTCCTCACCCGCAACGCCGGCCTGGACGAGGCCAACCCGACCGAGACGCTCGCCGAGCGGATGCGCGACCTCGAGCGGCTCGGCGAGCTGGTGTCGTCGTCGCGGGCCGCGTTCGGCGTCCGGTTCGACCCGGTGGGGGAGCGGATCTCCCTGGTGGACGAGAACGGCGAGCTGGTCGGCGACGACCGGGCCCTGCTGGTGATGCTGGACCTGGTCGCGGCCGAGCGGCGCGGCGGCAAGGTGGCGCTGCCGGTGACGACGACGCGGGTCGCCGAGCAGGTGTGCCGGTTCCACGGCGTGCAGGTCGAGTGGACCTCCACGTCCCAGGACGTGCTGACCAAGGCGGCCGCGCAGCCGAGCGTGGTCTTCGCGGGGGACGGGCGCGGCGGGTTCCTGATGCCCGAGTTCAGCGGCACCGTGGACGGGATCGCGGCGTTCGTCCGGCTCGTCGGGCTGGTCGCGCGGACGCGGCTGACGCTGTCGCAGATCGACCGCCGCATCCCCGACGCGCACCTGCTGCGCCGCTCCGTCCCGACGCCGTGGGCGGCCAAGGGCAGCGTGATGCGCCATGTCGTGGAGGCGGCGGCGGGCCGGACGATCGACACCACCGACGGCGTCCGCGTGGTCGAGGGCGACGGCCGCTGGGTCCTCGTCCTGCCCGACCCGGCGGAGGCCGTGACGCACCTGTGGGCCGAGGGGCCGGACGCCGACGCCGCGCAGGCGCTCCTGGCCGACTGGGCCGCCGTCGTCGAGAGCGCGGGCTCCTGACCGGCCCTCAGCACCGCTCGCGGGGCCTGAGCCCGGCCCGGTCGGGCTCCCGGTCGGCGTAGGCGGCGCCGAGGAACCCGGCGAGGCGCTCGACGTCGGCGGCGTTGGACACGAGGCCGAGGGACGCCCTGACCGCGCCGCCGCTCGGCAGCCCGAGCACGTCGAGGTAGTCGTCGAGGGTCCGCGTCCGCCGGTGCGCGGCGCTCCGCAGGGCGGGCTCGGGGATGCCGAAGGCGGCCTCGCCGGCGCCGGGGTTGCAGAAGCATCCCGTGCGGACCGAGATGCCGGCGGCGGCGGTGTCGCGGGCGACGATCCGCTCGTCCACGACCGCGCCGCGCCGGTCGAGCACGTTGAACGAGACGGTGCCGCCGCGCCGGTCGCCGTCCTCCGGCCCGTACACCCGGATCACGGGGGAGCCGTCGGCGTGGCGCAGCTCGGCGAGCCGGCGCAGAAGGAGCGCCGTCAGGCACCCGACGCGGCGGTGGACGAGGTCGATGCCGATGTCCTCGATCCAGTGGATGCCGAACTCCACGTCCGGGATGGACAGGAAGTTCAGGGTGCCGTCCTCGAACGCCGTCTCGTCGGGCGCGGGGACGTGCCAGCCGCCGAGCGCGCTGACCGCCTGGATCGTCCCGCCCGCGAACCAGGGGCGGCGCAGCCGGGCCAGCGCCTCCCGGCGGGCGACCAGGCCGCCCACGCCGGTCGGGTACCCGAACACCTTGTACCAGCTCACGGGGACGAAGTCGGCCCGGACCCGGCTCAGGTCGAGGCGGTTGGCGGGCGCGAACGCGGCCGCGTCCAGGAGCACGTCGCAGCCGTGCGCGTGGGCGAGGTCGACCCAGCCCAGCGGGTGCTGGACGCCGCTGAAGTTGCTCTGCGCGGGGAACGCCAGCAGCCCGCCGCCGCCGCGCAGCGCCGCGGCGAGCTCGGCCTCGCGGACGCGCAGGTCGGGCCCGCGGACGGGCACGTGGGCGACCTCGGCGCCGCGCGCCTTCGCGAACTCCCTGATCCCGTTCACCGAGTTGTGGTTGTCGCCGGTGAGGACGAGCCGCCGGCCGCGCCCGAACGGGTAGGCCTCCCCGACGAGGCGGCACGCTCCGGTGGCGTTGTGGGTGAACACCACCGCGTACTCCTCGGGGGAGGCGTTGAAGAACTCCAGGACGGCCCGCCGCGCCCCTTCGACGAGCGCGGTGGAGGCGCTGGAGGTGGGGTTCTCCGAGTGCGGGTTGCCGTAGCAGCGCCCGGCGAGGCGCTCGGCGTGCGCGCGGATCTGGGCGGCGGCGGCGACGCCGGAGCCGGTGTAGTCCAGGTACGTGTGCCCGTCCAGGTGGCCGTACTCGGCGGCCCGCAGCTCGTCCAGCCGCCGCGTCTCCGCGTAGCCGGGCATGAGCTCGGCGCGGAAACCGGATGAAATTCTCACAAATCTCCCCCGCCTACATAAGCCGCATTCCTCACTAAACGGTCCAAAATCCCCAATGGGGATACAAGGGTGCGGGGGTGGCCTTAAATGGCCCGCGGAGAAGGGTTTCTATGTCCTGCGGGTGAGGACCAGGCAGGCTCCCGCGAGGAACAACGCGGCGAACCCGCCCAGCACCGCCCAGTCCACGGCGACCGGCCGCGAGAAGGTGTCGCCGTACGAGGCGAGAAGGGGCGGGCCCAGCGGCGAGCGGCCCGTCGCCCAGAGCCCGTCCACCCCGAGGCTGTGCCCGAGCCCCTCGAACGCCCAGCGGTTGGACATGGCGCAACTGAGCCATCGTCCGGGCGCCGCCATCACTGGGACGGGCAGGATCGCGCCGACGAACAGCACCTGCGGGAAGCAGAGCATCGGCAGGGCCATCGTGGCCTGGGCCGGATCGGTGACCGACGCCGACACGAGCAGACCCAGTGCCAGCGCCGCAACCGAGCACAGCAGCAGCGTCACGAACAGCTCCCCGTAGGTGCCCCACCCCATCGCGGGCAGCCTGTCCAGGGCCCGCAGGACGCCGAGCATCAGCGCGTCCACCGCGGCCAGCAGCGGCAGCAGGACGGCGGCCTTCGCCAGCACGTACGGTCCGACCCTCAGGCCGGTGAGCCGCTCCCTCCGCAGCACGGGCAGCTCGTTGCAGATCTGCAGGAGCCCGTAGGTCAGGCCGAAGAAGAACCCGCCGAACGCGATCCAGAACAGGATCATCACCGTCGCGCCGGGGCTGGGGGACTCCGGCGCGAACGCGCCCGGGCGGAACAGGACCGCGAACATCGCCAGCACCATGAGCGGGGAGCCGATCAGCACGGCGAGGGTGAGCCGGTTGCGGGTGAGCAGGTCCAGGCTGCGGCGGGTGAGCAGCGCCCACTGCCGCAGCGGGCCGATCCCCGGCCCGGACGCCGGCGGAGCGGACGCGCCGAACCGCCCCTCCCAGTCGTGCGCGTCCCCCTCGGCCAGGTGCAGGTAGATGTCCTCCACCCGGTCCGCCCGGAACCGCTCACGGGCCTCGCGCGGGCCGCCGTAGAACGCCAGCCGCCCGTCCTGGGAGAGGACGGCCACCCGGTCGCACACGAGGACGTCCGGCGGGTGGTGCGTGGTGAGCACCACCGTCGTCCCCGCGTCCGCGAGCCCGCGCAGCAGCCGCATCAGGTCGGCCGCGGCCGCCGGGTCGAGCCCGGAGGTGGGCTCGTCCAGGAAGAACACGCGCGGCCGCGTCAGCAACTCGACCGCGATGCTGGCCCGCTTGCGCTCACCGCCGCTCAGCGACCCGACGCGCTGCCCCTCCCGGCCCGTCAGCGCCAGCGCCTCCAGCACGCCGTCCACGGCGCGCTCGGCCCGCTCCGGGGACGTCCCCGCGGGCAGCCTGAGCCCCGCCGCGTACCGCAGGGTGCGCCGCAGCGGCATCTCCAGGTGCACGATGTCGTCCTGCGGGACGTAGCCGAGCGAGCCGGCGGCCGGAGCGCTCCCGCCGCCGTCGTAGCTGACCTCGCCCTCGGCGGGCGGCCGGACGCCCGCGATGGCGTCCAGGAGGGTGGTCTTGCCCGCACCGCTGCCGCCGATGATCGCCACCAGCTCCCCGGCGCCGATCGACAGCGACACCTCCCGCAGCGTCCGCCGCCCCCCGGCCGCGCGCTGCCCCACCTCGCGGACCTCGATCATCTGTCCTCCCGCCGGGCGGCCCCACCCCGACGATGAACGATCTTCCGGTGCGCGTCCAGCCGCCGGAGCGCGCCGGCCGCGGCGGTTTCCGGTCAGTCCGGGGCGTCGTCGTCGGGGTCCCCGGCGGCGATCCCGGCGAGGGTCTCCAGGGCGCGCGCGAGGACGTCCGGCGGCGGGGAGGCCAGGCCGAAGCGGACGGCGCGCGGGGCGGCGCCCCCGCCCACGACGAAGGCGGCCGCCGGGGTCACGGCGATCCCCCGCCGGGCCGCCGCCGCCACGAACGTCTCCGCCCGCCACCGCTGCGGCAGCTCCCACCAGCAGAAGTACGAGGCGGGGTCGGACCGGACGGCCGCGCCCTCCAGTCGGCTCGCCGCGATGCGCTGGCGGGCCGCCGCGTCGGCGCGCTTGGCGCGGGTGACCGTCTCGACCGTCCCGTCGGCGATCCAGCCCGCGGCCGCCTCCAGCGCGAAGCCCGCCGGACCCCAGGCGCCGGAGCGCAGCGCGGCGGCGACGCGCCCGGCGAGCGCGGCGGGCGGGACGGCGAAGCCGAGGCTCAGGCCGGGGGCGAGGCGCTTGGAGAGGCTGTCGACCAGCACGGTGCGGTGCGGCGCGTGCGCCGCCAGCGGCTCGGGCCCGCCGCCGGGCAGGAACGCCCAGATGCGGTCCTCGACGGCGTGGAGGCCGAGCCGTTCCAGCGCGCCGGCCAGCTCGGCGCGGCGCTCGGGCGGCATCGTCGTCCCGCAGGGGTTGTGCAGCGTCGGCTGGACGTAGACGGCGCCGAGGGGGGCGGCGCGATGGGCGTCGGCGAGCGCGTCCGGGCGCAGCCCGTGCCCGTCCATCGCGATCGGGACCGGCGTCACCCCGAGCCTGGCCGCGATCCCCTTGATCACCGGATAGGTCAGGGCCTCGACGCCGAGCCGGCCGCCCGCCGGCACGAGCGCCGCCACGGCCCCCGCGATGGCCTGCCGGCCGTTCCCCGCGAACAGGACCCCGTCCGGGGCGGGCCGCCAGCCGGGGGTGGCGAGCAGCGCCGCCGCGGCCTCGCGGGCGGCGCCGGTGCCCGCGACGCCCGCGGGCCCGAGCGCGGCGTCGAGGACGTCCGGGCGGCGCAGGCGCTCCAGCCCCGCGGCGAGCAGGGCGGTCTGCTCGGGCACCACCGGATAGTTCAGCTCCAGGTCGACGCGCGCGGCCGCCGGCTCGGCGAGCGCGGGCCCCGGCGGGCGCTCGCCCGCGCGGACGAAGGTCCCGCGCCCGACCTCGCCGACCACGAGACCGCGCCTGGCCAGCTCCCGGTACACGCGGTTCGCCGTGGAGCCCGCGATGCCCCGGCGCCGGGCGAAGGCCCGCTGCGGCGGCAGCCGCTCGCCCGGGCGCAGCCGCCCCGCCGCGATGTCGGCCGCCAGCTCGTCCGCGAGCCGCCGGAAGTCGTCCATGCGCCACCCCATATTGCACCGAGCACAATGTTTTTATTGCTTAGAGATTACTCCGACTCCTAGCCTTGGAGCACCTTGACCGACTGGAGCGCAATGATCTCGTACGCGGCCGTCGCGGCCATCGCCCTCTTCGCCCTCGGCCTCGTCCTCACCCCGGGGCCCAACATGATCTACCTGGTGTCGCGGTCGGTGACCCAGGGCCGCCGGGCCGGGCTGATCTCGCTCGGCGGCGTCGCCGCGGGCTTCCTCGTCTACGTCGCGGCCGCGACCGCGGGGCTCACCACCGTGTTCGCGCTCGTCCCGCCGCTCTACGCGGCGATCAAGATCGGCGGGGCCTGCTACCTGCTCTGGCTGGCGTGGCAGGCGCTGCGGCCGGGCGGCACGACCGCGTTCGCCCCCGCCGACCTGCCCGCCGACCCGCCGCGCCGGCTGTTCGCCATGGGGCTGGTCACCAACCTGCTCAACCCCAAGATCGCCGTCCTGTACGTGTCGCTGCTGCCGCAGTTCGCCGACCCCGCGCGCGGGAACGTCGCCGCCCAGATCCTGCTGCTCGGCGCCGTCCAGGTCACGATCGCCGTCACGGTCAACGCCCTCATCGTGCTCTGCGCCGGCTCCATCGCCGCCTTCCTCGCGCGCAGGCCCGGCTGGCGGCGCGCCCAGCGGTACGTGATGGGCTCGGTGCTGGCGGGCCTCGCCGTCCACATCGGCCTGCGCCCCGCCGCCGCCTGACCCCGGGGACGCCGCGCCCCGCCAAGGCCGACGCGCCCGGCGCCGATTTGCAGGTCCTTGCCATGATGGGCCGGTGATCGCACGACAGGACACGCCCGGCGGCCGCGACGCGGACGAGCGGCCGCGGAACCGGGGCGGGCCGCCCGGATGGCGGCGCCCCGACGCCTCCATGTCGCTGCTGGCCGACCTGTTCGCCGGAAAGCACCTCGATCCGGGGTACGCGGAGGCCGCGGCGCGCCGCGCCGCATCCGGCGGGACCGCGCCGCCGCGGGGGCGGCTCCGGGGCGCGGGCGTCCTGCTCGTCCTCGCCCTCACCGGTGCGCTGGCCGCCGTCGCCGGCCTCGAGGTGCACCGCAGCGAGCCGGTGGCCGCCGAGCGGCGCTCCGAGCTCATCGACCAGATCCACGCCCGCACCGCCGAGACCGACGCCCTCCAGCGCCGGCTCGACCGGCTCCGGGCCGACACCGAGCGCCGCCGGGCCGCCGCGCTGGCCCGCAGCGCCGCCGGCCGCCGCGTCCGGCAGCAGGTGGCCGCCGCGGGCGCCGCGGCGGCCGCCGCGCCCGCCGCCGGCGAGGGCCTGGTCGTCACCCTGGACGACGCGCCGCGCGACGCCCCCGCCGGGCACGCGGCGCCGGGCCGCGCCGCCGAGGGCGGCCGGGTCTATGATCAGGACCTCCAGGTCCTGGTGAACGGGCTGTGGGCGGCCGGCGCGCGGGCCATCGGCGTCAACGGCCGGCGGCTCGCCCCGACCACCGCGATCCGCGCCGCCGGCGAGGCGATCATGGTCGACTACCGGCCGCTCGCCGGCCCCTACGAGGTGACGGCGCTCGGCGATCCCGGGCGGCTGCGGGAGGCCTTCGCCGGCTCGCCCGCCGACCGGCGGCTCGCCGCGCTGCGGGACCGGTTCGGGATCAGGTACGACACGCGCCGCTCGGACGGGGTGCGGCTGCCCGCCGCGGGCGCGTTCCGGCTGCGGTACGCCGTCCCCCCGCGACGGGGGCGGCCGGTGAGCGGGGGAGGGGTGGTCCGAAGATGATCGCGCTGATCGGGCTCGTGGTCGGCGTGACGCTGGGCTTCCTGGTCCAGCCGGACGTCCCGCTCTGGCTCCAGCCCTACCTGCCGATCGCGATCGTGGCCGCGCTCGACGCCATGTTCGGCGGCGTCCGGGCCCGGCTGGAGGGGATCTTCGACGAGAAGGTCTTCACGGTCTCCTTCGTCAGCAACACCGTCATCGCCGCGCTGATCGTCTTCCTCGGGGACAAGCTCGGCGTCGGCTCGCAGCTGTCCACCGGCGTCGTGGTCGTCCTCGGCATCCGGATCTTCTCCAACGCGGCGGCCATCCGGCGGAAGCTGTTCGGCGCATGACCGGGGGCGAGGCCACGCGGCGCGACGGGACCGCACCCGAGGACGAGCGAGTCCCCGAGGACGAGCGGGCTCCCGAGGTGGATCAGGCGCCCGAGGACGAGCAGCCGCCCGAGGACGAGCACCCGCCCGAGGACCAGCAGGCCCCACCCGAGCCCGGGGGGCTGCGCGCCCTCGCCGCCCTGCTGCGCCCGCGCGTCAGCCCGGGCCAGCTCATCGGGGGGCTCCTGTGCCTCCTGCTGGGGTTCGCGGTCGCCGCCCAGGTGGGCTCGACCGAGCGCGACACCACGTTCGCCACCGCGCGGCAGGACGAACTCGTCGGCATCCTGGGGGACCTGGGCCAGCGGTCCGAGCGGCTGAGGGGCGACCTGCGCGACCTGGAGGAGACGAAGGCCCGGCTGGAGCGGGACGCCGAGGGCGGGACCGCCCTGGAGGAGGCGCGCGAGCGGGCGACCACCTACGGCCTGCTCGCCGGCACGCTGCCCGCCGAGGGCCCCGGGATCGAGCTCCGGATCGACGACCCCGGCCGCGGCGTGAAGGCCCTCAACCTCCTGGACGCCATGGAGGAGCTCCGCGACGCCGGCGCCGAGGTCATCCAGGTCGGCGACGTGCGCGTCGGCGTCGACACCCACTTCCTGGACGACCGCGACGGCATCCTCGTGGACGGCCGGCTGCTCACCGCCCCGTACCGGTTCCTGGCCATCGGCGACCCCCACACGATGACCACGGCGCTCACCATCCCCGGCGGCCTCGTCCGCACGCTGGAGGGGGCCGGGGCGCGCGTCCTGATCAGCCGGCGCGCGAAAGTGACCGTCGGCGCGGTACGGTCTCCCTAGAGGGGACGGGGGAGACGGTGGACCGCGCGCCCGCAGGCGCTACTGATCGCGGCCGCCCGCGCGGCGGCATGGACCTGCGATCATCGGCGAATGTAGTTTGGTGCAGCCGGTTCACCGTTCCAGTTGACCCCTCGGGTGATACCCGCGTAAGTTGCGGCGACCGTCGTGTGAGCGGGCGGTGAGTTGGACCGTTGCCGGGGGCGGACCCCCGGCGTGGGTTGGGTGAAGGATGCGCGTGGCGCAGGCGACCCCCGCTAAGGCGGGGAGTCCGCGGGCGGCACGCCGATGGTAGGAGGCCGAGCCGATCGATGCCGAGCGTCTACTGCACGCAGTGCGGTCACGCCAACCCGGATGATGCCCGCTTCTGCTCGAACTGCGGCACTCCGCTGAGGAGTTCGGCGCCGCCGCCTCCCCGGGAGTCGCCGGGCGAGTCCACGTCCACGATCTCCATCGGAGGGTTCGAGGCGCTGGACACCGATGCCGGCGCCGAGGAGCCGGTCGGGCCCGACCAGATGGCGATGGAGGCGCTCCCCCCAGGCACCGCGCTGCTCGTCGTGAAGCGCGGCCCCAACGCCGGCAGCCGCTTCCTGCTCGACAAGGACCGCACCTCCGCCGGGCGGCACCCCGAGAGCGACATCTTCCTGGACGACGTCACCGTGTCCCGCCGCCACGCCGAGTTCGCCCGCCAGGGCGGCGCGTTCTCCGTCCGCGACGTCGGCAGCCTCAACGGCACCTACGTCAACCGGCAGCGGATCGACCAGGCCGGGCTCTCGGGCGGCGACGAGGTCCAGATCGGCAAGTTCCGGCTGGTGTTCCTCACCAACCCGGCCCACGGCTGACGGAACGCGGCGAGGCCAGGCGACGATGGGAGGGCCCTTGAACGCGGAGCCGGCCCGGTCCCCGATGACGATCGGGGACGTCCTCGGGCTGCTCAGGCCCGAGTTCCCCGACATCACCATCTCCAAGATCCGGTTCCTGGAGTCCGAGGGGCTCGTCGAGCCGGAGCGCAGCCCCTCCGGCTACCGCAAGTTCAGCGACGCCGACGTCGAGCGCCTGCGGTACGTCCTCACCGCGCAGCGCGACCACTACATGCCGCTGCGCGTCATCAGGCAGCACCTGGAGGCGCGCGACCGCGGCGAGAGCGTCCCGCCGCTCGGCGCCCGCCGCACCGGCCCGTCCGGTCCGGCCGAGCCGGACCGGCGGCGCCCCCGCACGCTCGTGGCCGCCGACACCACCGCCCCTGACCCGGCCGTCCGGCTCACCCGCCGCCAGCTCCTCGACGGCGCCGGGATCGACGAGGCCCTCCTCGCCCGCCTCGAGGAGTACGGCCTCGTCCGCCGGACCGGCGCGCACTACGAGGGCGAGGCGCTGAACATCGCGCGCGTGGCCGCCGCGCTCGGCGAGTTCGGCTTCGAGGTCCGGCACCTGCGCGCCGTCAAGGCCGCCGCCGACCGGCAGGTCGGCCTGATCGAGCAGATGGTCGCGCCGCAGCTGCGCCGCCGCAGCCGCGGCGCGCACGAGCAGGCCGCCGAGACCGCGCGGGAGATCGCCGCCCTGTCGGTGCGGCTGCACGCCGCGCTGGTCGGCGCGGGGCTGCGCGAGAGCCTCGACCACTGAGCACGCGGCCCGTGGACGATTTTCCCGCCCCCCGTCCGCCGCGAGCTGTCCGAGCCTGGGTGTACGTTGGCTACATGGTTCGGTCAGGAATCGATCCGCTGCACGTGGTGATCGAGACAGCGAGAACCAGCAGGGAGCCGCAGTGAAGCAGATGGAGGTCGTCGGCGTCCGGGTCGAGATGCCCTCCAATCAGCCGATCGTCCTGTTGAAGGAGACGGAGGGCGATCGCTACCTGCCCATCTGGATCGGGGCGGTCGAAGCGACCGCGATCGCCTTCGCCCAGCAGGGGGTGCTGCCCGCCCGGCCCCTCACCCACGACCTGTTCCGCGACGTCCTGGACGCCCTCAGCGTCCAGCTCCGCACGGTCAACATCACCGCGCTCCGCGAAGGGATCTTCTTCGCCGACCTCATCTTCTCCAACGGCGTCGAGGTGAGCGCACGCCCCTCCGACTCCATCGCCCTCGCCCTGCGCACCGGCGCGACGATCTTCGCCAGCGAGGACGTCCTGGAGGAGGCCGGCGTCGCCATCCCCGACGAGCAGGAGGACGAGGTCGAGAAGTTCCGCGAGTTCCTCGACACGATCTCCCCGGAGGACTTCGGCCGCGCCGGATAGCCCCCTCCGCACAGCCCGCCGCCGTCCCGCCCGCGACGCGCCGGTCGAGCGCGTCCCGCGCCGGGCCTGTGGCGAATGTCACTCTGGAGGGGGCGAGTTCATGCCATGGGGCGATTGGTCGCCCATTGGGCCGGACCTGGCGGTTTTTGCGGGGGAACCATCGGGGTATGGACTGCGTGGGTGGCGAAGGTGTGCAGTTTGCCCATGTGAAGCCGGTTCGTCCGGGCATGCGACGCGCCGACGATGAACGTTGACCACACCCTGACCGGCACCTACCGTGCTGGTGGAACACCCGTGGTGTTATTCGTCAAACCCCCTTGACGAACCGCCGCGGGCTGATAGAAGCCGGAGGTCCGCGTGGCGGTGAGCAGCGGCGAGGGCAAGGCGACCCCCGACAGGCGCGTGGCGTCCCGCCGTGCCGGAGAGCAGGGCCTGCTCTTCGACACCCAGGTGTCGGCGCCGCCGGAGGACGTCGGCTACCGCGGCCCGACGGCGTGCGCCGCGGCGGGCATCACCTACCGGCAACTCGACTACTGGGCCCGCACCAAGCTGGTGGAGCCCAGCGTGCGGTCGGCGCAGGGATCCGGCAGCCAGCGGCTGTACAGCTTCCGCGACATCCTCGTCCTGAAGGTCGTCAAGCGGCTCCTGGACACCGGCGTCTCGCTGCAGCAGATCCGCACGGCCGTCACCCATCTGCGCGACCGCGGCGTCCAGGACCTCGCTCAGATCACCCTGATGAGCGACGGCGTGAGCGTGTACGAGTGCACCTCGCCCGACGAGGTCGTCGACCTCCTCCAGGGCGGGCAGGGCGTGTTCGGCATCGCGCTCGGACGGGTGTGGCAGGAGGTGGAGTGCAGCCTGGCGGAACTACCCGGTGAGCGCGCCTCCACCGGCGAGCCCGACCCGGCGGGGCACCCCCACGACGAGCTCGCCGACCGGCGGCGCGCCCGCCGCACCGGCTGACGCCTCAGAGCGCCTCCTTGCGCTGCAGGAACGCGAACGCCCCCCAGCCCGGCAGCACCGGCAGCCACAGCGTCAGCAGCCGGTAGAGCAGCACCGCCGATGTCGCCGTCTCCGCCGTCAGCCCCGAGATCGTCAGCGCCAGGGTGAGGGCGCCCTCGACGGCGCCGAGCCCGCCCGGCGTCGGCGCCGCGGATCCGACCGCGTTCGCGGTCAGGAACACCAGCACCACCGTCGTCCACGGCAGCGACCCGCCGAACGCCCGGACCGAGGCGTCCAGGCACAGGGTGAACGCCAGCGTCAGCAGCAGCGTGCCGCCCATCCCGGTGGCCAGCTTCCGCGGGGACTGCAGGACGTCCACCAGGCGCGGCACCACGCCCGAGAACATGGCCCTCAGCCGCGAGGCGACCACCCGCCGCACCCGCGGCACGGTCAGCGCCAGCCCGGCGAGCAGCCCCAGCCCCAGCACCGCGAACATGATCGTCCGGGAGGGGGCGAGGTCCTGCGTCGCCTTCGCCGTCGAGCCGGTCAGGAACCCGAACAGCACCAGCAGCAGGATGTGGATGACCATGCCGACGAGCTGGGACGCGCCCACGCTCGCGACGGCGAGGGCCGGCCGGACGCCCGTGCGCTGCAGGTAGCGGGTGTTGACCGCGACGCCGCCCACGGCCGCGGGCGCGACCAGCTTCACGAACGACGCTGCCAGCTGCACCAGGACCGTCCGCCACAGCGGCAGGCGCTCCGGGACGAACCCCATCAGCATGAACGCGGCGGCCACGTAGGTGAGCGCCGCCGCCCCGAGCGCCGCCGCCACCCAGTGCCAGCTCGCCGTGGCCGCCAGGCGGCCGATGTCCAGGCTCGTCACCTGCGGGATGACGATGTAGGCCGCGATCGACAGCGCCACGATGCTGACGATGGTCCGGGGCCGGAAGCGCTCCAGGTTGGCGGGGGCCGCCTCGGTCTCCGGCTTCAGCCGGACGATCTGCTCGCGGATGCGGGTGAGCAGGTCCTTGTGGTGCCGGAGGGCCGTGCGCGTCGCCCGGGACAGCGCCACCCGCTGCAGCAGCGGCACCGCCCCGCCGAGGGCCTCCTCGCCCAGCACGGACGCCGCCGTCCGGACCGCCCGCTCCGGCCCCGCCCGCAGCGCCAGGGTCGTGAGCAGCTGGGCGAGGTCGAGGCGGAGCGCCAGGTCACCCGCCGCCGTCTCCCCGGACCGCAGGTCGGTCAGGTAGGCGCGGCCGTCGTCGCCGACCAGGACCGCCCCGCCCTCCAGCCGCCGGTGCGCGATCCGCCCCGCCTGCAGCGCCCGGAACTGCCGCCACACGTCCGTGAGCAGCGCGTCGGTGACCTCGTCGTCGGGGACGTCCCCGAGCCGCCGCCCCGGCACGTGCTCGTAGGCCAGCAGCGCCGCCTCGGTGCCGACCTCGCAGGTGCCGGCGAGCCGCGGCGTCCGGGCGCCCGCCGCGTCCAGCGCGTACGCCGTCAGCGACTCCAGCTCGAGGGAGCGGCGGAGCGAGCGCAGCGTCCGCCCGGTCGTGTCGCCGCGCAGCCGCAGCAGCCGCCAGACGCGGTAGAGCAGCCCGGCGGTCTGCTGGTCGCGGTCGAGGACGCGGACCTCCACGTCCCACTCGCCGTGCGGCCCGCGCCGCGCCGGGAGCCGGGCGCCGGTCCCGCCCCGCGGGCGGTCGGCGAGGACGACGCCGTACCGGCGCGTCTGGTCGGTGCCCTCCCCGGAGCCGTCCAGCCGCGCCGCCCGCTCGGGCCGCAGGCCGAGCCGTTCGAGCGCGGCCACCACGGTCCTGCCGGACGGGCGCGGGTTCGGCGTCCCGACCGCGTAGAGGGTGCCGTGGCCGATGGCGCGGCCCAGCAGGTAGGTGGCCGCCAGCGCGGCCACGGAGGCGTACGACGCGGTCAGCCCGGTCAGCGCCGCCAGCCCGATCATGGTCCAGGTGGCGGCCTGCCAGCGGGCGCGGCCCGCCATCCCGACCGCGCTGACGAACGCGATGACCGGCGCGATGTCGGTGTGCACCGGCGCGGTCTCGGTGCCGCCCCAGATCAGCGAGTCGAGCACGCCCCCCGGCGCGGCCCGCACCACCAGGTCGTCCAGGCCCACCGTGACGCCGAACGCGATCATCGCGGCGAGCAGCGCGATCGCGACCCGCGTCCCGTCCTTGTGGAACAGCCGCTCGATCCCGAACGCGATCGGCACGGCGAGCACCCCGAAGCTGGACACCAGCGTCGCCAGCGTCAGCAGCGGCCGGGGCGCGTGCGCGGTGCCCTGCGCGATGTCGGTCTGGAGGCCGTGCGTCGTCTGCTGCGCGATCGACACCAGCAGCATGACCGCCGCCAGCCCCACGACGGACGCCGCGAACCGGAAGGCGTCGGACGGGCGGCGGATCCGGTCGGGCTGGGCGGGCTCCTCGACGGGGACGCCGGCGGACGCCCCCGGCGCCGGGCGCACCGCGCCGTCGTGGGTCTGTGTCACGCCGTACCGCCGCTCCGGCCATCCGTCATCGTGGCCAGCGTCCCAGACCCGGCGGCGCGCCGTCGAGTCGGCGGAGCGCCGCCGGGACGCGCGTCCATCCCGCAGCCTCATCTCCCCGCCCCCGTGCGGCCCGAGCCCCTCCCGTCCCAGGTGGGTGAGCACATGGTACTCGCCGGTAGACCCCGGGCGCCGGAAGGGCTCGGCCCTTGCGGCGGGCCGGAACCACCCGGTGGACGCGCCTTTGGGTAGGGTTCGTCCTAGGACATGCCGTCGACCCTGTGCGGGAGAGACCCCACGCCGCCAGCGTGGGGCGCCGAAGGGGCAACCTCCCCGGAACCTCTCAGGCAAAAGGACCGCGCGGACGAGGCACCTCTGGAAAGCAGGCGTCGATCCCCGCGCGCGGGGAAGGGCGGCTCACCGAAGGGGAAACCCCGCCGCGCGGGTGAAGCTCTCAGGTGCCGATGACAGAGGGGGAGACCGGCCCGCCGGCCCGCGCCGGCGGCGCACCTGAGCGACCGCAGCAGCCAGGAGGCCTTCCATGACCGCCCAGTTCTTCGCCCCCGTGGCCGCGCCGCAGCACCCGCGGTCGGCGTTCGCCGACCGGCACGTGGGCCCGTCCCCGAGCGACCAGGCGAGGATGCTGGCCGCCATCGGCTACTCCGGCGCCGAGGCGCTGATCGACGACGCGGTCCCCGCCGCCATCCGCACCTCCCGGCCGCTGGACCTGCCGCCCGCGCTGAGCGAGACCGCCGCGCTGGACCGGCTCCGCGAGCTGGCGTCCCGCAACACCGTCCTGACGTCCATGATCGGGCTCGGCTACCACGGGACCACCACGCCCGGCGTGATCATGCGGAACGTGCTGGAGAACCCCGGTTGGTACACCGCCTACACGCCCTACCAGCCGGAGATCTCCCAGGGCCGCCTCGAGGCCCTGCTGAACTTCCAGACGGTGGTGGGCGACCTGACCGGGCTGCCCGTCGCGAACGCCTCCATGCTGGACGAGGGCACCGCCGCCGCCGAGGCCATGGCCCTCGCGCACCGCGTGTCCAGGCGCAAGGAGCCCGGGACGTTCCTCGTCGACGCCGACACCCTCCCGCAGACCATCGAGGTCGTCCGGACCCGCGCGGTGCCGCTCGGCATCGAGGTGGTCGTCGCCGACCTGTCCGGCGGGCTCCCGGACGGCGACTTCTTCGGCGTGCTGCTGCAGTACCCGGGCGCCTCCGGCGCCGTCCGCGACCTGGAGCCCGTCATCGCGCAGGCCCACGAGCGCGGCGCCAAGGCCGTCGTCGCCGCCGACCTGCTCGCGCTGACGCTGCTGCGCCCGCCCGGCGAGTCCGGCGCCGACATCGCGGTGGGCTCCGCGCAGCGGTTCGGCGTCCCCTACGGGTTCGGCGGCCCGCACGCCGGCTACATGGCGGTCGGCGAGGGCATCCAGCGCCAGCTCCCCGGGCGGCTCGTCGGCGTGTCCGTCGACGCGGACGGCGCCACCGCCTACCGGCTGGCGCTCCAGACCCGCGAGCAGCACATCCGCCGCGAGAAGGCCACCAGCAACATCTGCACCGCCCAGGTCCTGCTCGCGGTGATGGCGAGCATGTACGCGGTCTACCACGGGCCCGAGGGCCTGGCCGCGATCGCGCAGCGCACGCACCGCCGGGCCGCCGAGATCGCCGCGGGCCTGCGCGCCGGCGGCGTCGAGGTGGTGCACGGCTCGTTCTTCGACACCGTCCTCGCCCGCGTGCCCGGCCGGGCCGCCGAGGTCGTCGCGGCCGCCCGCGAGCGCGGGATCAACCTGCGCCCGGACGGGCCCGACCGGGTCGCGGTCGCCTGCGACGAGACGACGCTGCCCGCGCACGTCGCGGCCGTGCTGGAGGCGTTCGGCGCCCCGGCGGCCGGCGAGGCGCCCGAGGCGTTCCCGGACGCGCTGCGCCGCGAGAGCCCTTACCTGACCCACCCGGTCTTCCACGCGCACCGCTCCGAGACGGCGATGCTGCGCTACCTGCGCAGGCTCCAGGACAAGGACATCGCGCTCGACCGGTCCATGATCCCGCTCGGCTCCTGCACGATGAAGCTGAACGCCACCGCCGAGATGGAGCCGATCACCTGGCCCCAGTTCGCGGACGTCCACCCGTTCGCGCCGATCGACCAGGCCGCCGGCTACGTCGAGCTGATCGGCGAGCTGGAGGACCGCCTCGCCGAGATCACCGGGTACGCGAAGGTCTCCGTCCAGCCGAACGCCGGCTCCCAGGGCGAACTGGCCGGGCTGCTCGCCATCCGCGGCTACCACGCCTCCCGCGGCGAGGAGCACCGCGACGTCTGCCTGATCCCGTCCTCGGCGCACGGCACCAACGCCGCGAGCGCCGTCATGGCCGGGATGCGGGTCGTCGTCGTCAAGTGCGACGAGGGCGGCAACGTCGACCTCGACGACCTGCGGGCCAAGCTCGCCGAGCACGGCGACCGGCTCGCCGCGATCATGGTGACCTACCCGTCCACGCACGGCGTCTTCGAGGAGACGATCACCGAGGTGTGCGCGGCCGTGCACGAGGCCGGCGGCCAGGTCTACGTCGACGGCGCCAACCTCAACGCGCTCGTCGGCCTGGCCCGCCCCGGCGAGTTCGGCTCGGACGTCTCCCACCTCAACCTGCACAAGACGTTCTGCATCCCGCACGGCGGCGGCGGCCCCGGCGTCGGCCCGGTCGGCGTCCGCGAGCACCTGGCCCCGTTCCTGCCCAACCACCCGCTGCGCGAGGAGGCCGGCCCCGGCACCGGCGTCGGCCCGATCTCCGCGGCCCCGTGGGGCTCGGCCGGCATCCTGCCGATCTCCTGGGCCTACATCGCGATGATGGGCCCGGACGGGCTGCGCGCCGCCACCGAGGGCGCGATCATCGGCGCCAACTACCTCGCCGCCCGCCTCGCCCCGCACTACCCGATCCTCTACACCGGCCGGAACGGCCTCGTCGCGCACGAGTGCATCGCCGACCTCCGCAAGATCACCAAGGAGACGGGGATCACCGCCGAGGACGTCGCAAAGCGACTCATCGACTACGGCGTCCACGCCCCGACCCTGTCGTTCCACGTCGCCGGCACCCTGATGATCGAGCCCACCGAGTCCGAGGACCTCGCCGAACTCGACCGGTTCTGCGACGCCATGATCGAGATCCGCCGGGAGATCCAGCGCGTGGCCGACGGCGGCTACGACGCCGAGGACAACCCCCTCAGGAACGCCCCGCACACCGCCGCCTGCCTCGTCTCCGACGACTGGAAGCACGCCTACACGCGCGAGGAGGCCGCCTACCCTCTCCCGTCCCTGCGGGAGAACAAGTACTGGCCCCCCGTCCGCCGCATCGACCAGGCCTACGGCGACCGCAACCTCGTCTGCTCCTGCCCGCCCCCCGAAGCGTTCGAAGATTGAGCAGTGTTTATTTGTGGGCTTTGGGCTGAGGCGCCTGGGGCGCCTCAGCCCAAAGCCCACGTGCGATCGCTGGCATCGCTTCGTCTCGCCTTGCGGCTCGCTGCGCGATCAGGTTCTTGCTTCGCTCGAACCTGCCTTCGGACGCGATCGCGGTAGCTCGGGTCGCCGAAGGCTGGGGTGGTGGCTGGGCGCCGTTCGCGTCCGCTCCTGATACTTGAGCGCGTTCGGCGGTGACCGCGAAGGCTTGGAGCGCTTACGGTCGAGGGCCGTTCGCGCGGTGCCGGGGCCGGCTGGGCGGATCGGGCGTTCACGGAGGCCTGGAGTTGATGGCTCGGCGGCATGCGCCAGGGGCGGGGACGGGTTCGGGGACGGATTTGTGATCATGGCGGGATTTCGGGGTGTCGGGGCGGGACGGGGGTGGGGGCCTGTCGCTACGCTTCTGCTGATCCCGACCCCCAGAGGGCAGAAGAGCGATGAGCGAGTCCCTGGACGCCGTGTCCGACGACGCGGCGCGACTGTGCGAGGAGGCCCGCGGCCTCGCCGAGAACGGTGAGGCGGAGCGGGCCGCGCTGCTGTTCGAGAGGGTGCTCGCGCTGGGCGACACCCCCTTCCGGGCGCAGGCGGCGCTGGGGCTGGCGGTCGTCCTGGACGACGCCGGGCATGTGGAGCGCGCCAGGGAGGCCGACCGGGCGGCGATCGCCACGGCCGACCCCGAGTACGGGCCGCGCGCCGCCTACCACCTGGCCCTCACCCACGAGCGGGCCGGCGAGCACGAGTTGGCGGCGCCCGCCTGGCGGGTCGTTGTCGACTTCGGCAACCCCGCCTACCTGCCGCCCGCCCACCTGGCCCTCGCCCGCATCGCCGACGACGCCGGCGACTTCGACACCGCCCGCGGCCACTGGGAGGCGGTGATCGCGACCGGGGACGCCGAGTACGGGCCGCCCGCCGCGCACGACCTCGCGCAGCGGCTGCTGGAGCGCGACGAGCCCGCGCGGGCGCAGCGGGTCCTGACCGCCGGGCTCAGGCTGATCGACCGGGGTACCGCCCCCTACGCCCACTCCCGGCTCGCCGTCGCGCTCGGCATCTCCTACCTCGACCAGGCGATCGGCGCGTTCGGCGCGGCGCTGGGGGAGGAGCCGCCCGACCCGGAGGTCGGGCCGCTGGCCACCGAGCTGCTGGCGCGGACGCTGCCGCTGCGGGGGCGGGGCGCCGAGGCCGGCGAGGTGTGGCGGCGCGGGCTCACCGACCCCGGCACCGCGGGCCAGGTGCGGGCGCGGCTGCGCCGCGACTTCGGCGACGCCGAGGACGACGGCGACCCCGGCGACCTGTGGTGGGAGCCGGTCGTCGAGCAGGCCGTGTCGGACGGGACGCTCCCGGCCCTGGCCGGGGAGGCGTTCGGGGCCCTCGACCACATGTACGCGCTGCTCGCCGCCCGGTACGCCGAGCGCCGGGCGGGCGAGTCCAACGAGACCCTCGGCAGGGCTGTGCGGGTGCCGAGCGGCTACCCGTGGGGCCCGCTGCTGCACGAGAGCTTCGCGGAGCGGTTCCGGCTGGCGATGGGCACGCCCGTCCCGGACTGGACCGAGGGCTAGCTACTCGGCGATGGCGCGCTCGGCGATCACCTTGGTGATGCGGGCGCGGACGAGGTACTCGGTGGGCACCGCGTTGCGCCGGCCGAACTCCTCGGCCCGGTCGGCGCCCATGTAGCGGCCGCCGATGGCGGTCGCCCAGCGGAGCACCTCGTCCAGGTCCTCGACCAGCGTCGCCTCGGCCTGGAGCAGGACGTACGAGTAGGGCGGGGCCTGGTCGTCGACGCAGATGGACACGCGCGGGTCGCGGGCGAGGACGCGTCCCTTGACGCTGTGGCGGCCGGTGTTGAACAGCACGTCGTCCCCGTCGAGGACGAACCAGACCGGGGTGACGTGCGGCGTCCCGTCCTTGCGGGTCACGCCGGCCTTGCCGGTGCGGGTGCCCTCCATGACGAACGCGCGCCACTCGCTCTCGGTCATCCTCTGCATGGGGCCAGTCTGCCGCACGGGCCGGCCGGCGCGGCCGCTACCTTGAGTCACATGAAGGTCGCGACGGCGCACGGGCCCGCCGAGGTGGTGCTCGACGAGGTGGACGACCCCGCGTTCCTGCTGGTGCTGACGCACGGGTCGAACGGGGGAGTGGAGGCGGCCGACCTGCTGGCGGTGCGGGCGGAGGCGCTCGCGCTCGGCGGCGCCGTCGCGCGGGTGACGCAGCCGTTCCGGCTCGCCGGGCGGCGGGCGCCCGGCCCGGCGGCCAAGCAGGACGAGGCGTGGCTGGAGGTCGTCGCGGTCCTGCGGGAGAGGTTCGGGGACGTCCCGCTGGTGCAGGGCGGCCGCAGCAACGGCGCGCGGGTGGCGTGCCGGACGGCGGCGGCGGCCGGGGCGGCGGGCGTGGTGGCGCTGGCGTTCCCGCTGCACCCGCCGGGCAGGCCCGAGAAGACCCGGGTGGACGAGCTGCGGTCGGCGGGGGTGGAGGTCCTCGTCGTCAACGGCGACCGCGACCCGTTCGGCGTCCCCGATCCGGCGGACGCGGCCGAGGTCGCGGTGCTGGCGGGGGAGCGGCACGACCTGAACAAGGACCCCGCGGCGGTCGGCCGGGCGGTGGAGCCGTGGCTGAGAAGGTGGGCGGCCCGTCCGGTGCGGACGGGCCGGGAGTAGGGTCGCTCCGGGCCCGGTGCGGGCCCAGAGGCCGGTGGTGGGCGGGCGTGCCCCCGAGGATGATCACCCGTTTGAACTAGTCCCCCGTGGAGACCCGCTCAAGCGGCGGACGTGGCCTGCGCGTCCGTCGGCCGGTGCGGCGCGATGACTCCCCCGTCGGGCAGCAGCTCACCGGTGTCCTCGAACAGCACGACCCCGTTGCACAGCAGGCTCCACCCCTGTTCGGGGTGCGAGGCCAGCGTGCGGGCGGCGTCGCGGTCGGGTGCGTCGTGGGAGGGACAAGGCGGCTGGTGCGGGCACATGGCGTGCCTCCGGTCTCAACTACTGGTCGGTCGTGGTGCTTTCCTTTTCTGACGCACCCCAGTGTGGAGTGGTTCGCCCCCACCGGCCATAGCCCGTTGGGACGGTTGTCCATTGGTACCGGAGTACCGGACGGGTGTGATCCCTCCCACTCCGGGGTGCCACGCAGTAGGGTCCCCCCGGCGCGGTAACGGACGGAGAACGACACGCCGCCGGAGCCTGAAACCCCTACGATGTTCGGCGGGGGACGGGCTCTGCGGGGTTGGGGGAGTGAGGCCGGTGCGGGTCGCGCTGTCCGTCGCGTGCTTCGACGACGTGCTGTTCCCCGGCACCGCGAAGGCCGTGACCGCGCTGCTGGAGCGGCTCGGCCACGAGGTGGCGTTCCCGCCGGGGCAGGGCTGCTGCGGCCAGATCCACTGGACGGCCGGCTACCACCGCGAGGCCGCCGCGCTCGCCCGCTCCCACGCCGCCGCGTTCGAGGGCTGCGAGGTCGTGGTGGCGCCGTCCGCGTCGTGCGCCGCGACCGTCCGCGACGACTACCCGAAGATCGCCCGGGGGGCCCGCGACCCCGGCCTGGCCCGCGCCGCCGAGGGCCTCGCCGTCTACGAGCTGACGGAGTTCCTCATCGACGTCCTGGGGGTCACCGACGTCGGCGCGTACTTCCCGCACCGGGTCGCCTACCACCCGTCCTGCCGGTCCCTGCGCACCCTCGGCGTCGGCGACCGGCCGGTGCGGCTGCTGCGCGCGGTGCGCGGCCTTGACCTGGTCGACCTGCCGTCCGCCGGCGAGTGCTGCGGGTTCGGCGGCGCGTTCGCGATGAAGAACGCGGACGTGTCGGTCGCGATGGTGGCCGACAAGGTCAGGCACATCCGCGGCACCGGCGCCGACGTGGTCTGCGCCGTCGACGACGCGTGCCTGGCCCACATCGGCGGCGCGCTTTCGCGGCTGCGCGGCGGCGTCCGGACGATGCACCTGGCCGAGATCCTCGCCGAGACGGGGCCGGCATGACGGCCTCACCGCCGGGGGCGGCGCCCTCCCCGGGGAGGAGCGGGCCCGCCCGGCCGCCGAGGCCGAAGTTCGCCGCCGCCGCGCGGCCGGAACTGGCCGACACCCGGCTGCGCCGCAACCTGCGCGGCGCGGCGGCCGCGCTGCGGGAGCGGGAGGCCGCCGCGGCGGCCGAGGCAGCCGACTGGGAGGACCTCCGCGAGGCCGGCCGCGCGATCGGGGACGGCGCCCTCCTCGACCTCGACGCCCATCTGGAGGAGCTGGAGCGGGCCGTCACCGAGGCGGGCGGCACCGTGCACTGGGCGGCGGACGCCGCGGAGGCCCGCCGCGTCGTCACCGGCCTGGTCCGCGCGGCGGGCGCGAAGGAGGTCGTCAAGGCCGCGTCCGCGACGACGCGGGAGATCGGCCTGAACGACGCGCTGTCCCGCGCGGGCGTCACCGTCCGCGAGACCGCCGTCGCCGAGATGGTCCTGCAGCTCGGCGAGGACGCGCCGTCCCACCTGCTGTCCCCGGCCGCGCACCGCGACCGCGCGCAGATCGCGGAGCTGCTCCGCCGCGCGGTGCCCGCCGCCGGGCCCGGCCTCGCCGACGACCCCGCCGCGCTGGCCGCCGCCGCCCGCGCCCACCTGCGCGACCGGTTCCTGCGCGCCCGCGTCGCGGTCACCGGCGCGAACTTCCTGGTCGCCGAGACCGGCACCGTCGTCCTGGTGGAGTCGGAGGGCAACGCGCGGATGTGCCTGACGCTCCCCGAGACGCTGATCAGTGTCGCCGGTATCGACAAGGTCGTCCCGACATGGGATGACATGGAGGTGTTCCTCCAGCTGCTTCCGCGCTCGTCGACCGGCGACCGGATGACCCCGTACGTCTCGTCGTGGACGGGCGTGACGGCGGGCGACGGGCCGCGCGAGTTCCATCTCGTCCTGCTCGACAACGGCCGCACCCGCGCCCTCGCCGACGAGGTCGGCCGTGCCGCCCTGCGCTGCATCCGCTGCTCGGCCTGCCAGAACGTCTGCCCCGTCTACGAGCGGACGGGCGGGCGCCCCTACGGGCCGGTCCACCCCGGCCCGATCGGCGCGGTCCTCACCCCGCTGATGCGGGGCGTGGAGAGCGCCGCCGACGCCTCGCTGCCCTACGCGTCCACGCTGTGCGGCGCCTGCGCCGACGTCTGCCCCGTGAAGATCGACATCCCGGACGTGCTGGTGCACCTGCGCGGCAGGGTGGTCGAGTCGCGGCGGCGGCGCCCCGTCCCGACCCCCGAGATGGCGCTGATGCGCGGCCTCGCCTGGACGATGGGCGACCCGCGCCGGCACGAGGCGGCGGTGCGGCGCGGCGTCCGGTGGGCCCGGCTGCTGTCGCGCGGCGGGCGGATCCGCCGCCTGCCCGGCCTGCTCGGCAAGTGGACGGAGGCCCGCGACCTGCCCGCGCCGCCGGCCGAGAGCTTCCGCGGCTGGTGGGACAGGACGCGGGCATGAGCTCGCGCGAGGAGGTGCTGCGGCGGGTCCGCGAGGCGCTCGGCGGGGCCCGCGGCACGGGCCCGCCGGTGCCGCGCGGCTACGCCCGGCACCTGACCGCGGCGGACGCCGAGACCAGGGCCGACGTCCTCGCGCTGTTCACCGAGCGGGTCGCCGACAACCGCGCGGCGGTGCGGCACGTCGGCGCGGACGAGGCGGGCACGGCGGTGGCGGCCGCGCTGTGGGGGCGGGAGGCCAAGCAGATCGTCGTCCCGGCCGACCTGCCGTTCGGGTGGCTCGCGGAACTGGACGGCGTGCGGGCGCTGCCCGACACCCCGGCGGTCGACCTCGCCACCCTCGCCGCGGTCGACGGCGTCGTCACCGGCTGCGCGGTGGCGGTCGCGCAGACGGGCACGGTCGTCCTGGACGGCGGCCGGGCGCAGGGCAGGCGGGCGCTCACCCTCGTCCCCGGCTACCACCTGTGCGTGGTGCACGCCGACCAGATCGTCGGGACGGTGCCGGAGGCGGTCGCGCGGCTCGACCCGGCGCATCCCCTGACGTGGATCAGCGGGCCGTCGGCCACCGACGCCATCGGGACGGCGCGGGTCGAGGGCGCGCACGGCCCCCGGCACCTGGAGATCATCCTCGTCGAGGACTGACCGCGCCTAGCGCACGCCCCCGAGGACGACGTCGAGGCCGGCGCGGAACCGGGCGCCCCAGTCGACGTCGCCGTCGCCGGCGGCGGTCCGCGCGGCGGCCCCGTCCTCGGCGGTGCCGCGCACCTCCAGCGCCGCGTGCCCGATCACGTAGCCGAGCAAGGTGTGCGCGGCGACGGCCGCGGCGTCCTCGGCGACGCCGCCGCGGCGCAGCACCTCCCGCAGGGACGCGAGGGTGGCGGTGAGCGCGGCCGGGTTGCGCCGGGTGACGACCAGCGGGAGGACGCCCGCGTGCGCCAGCAGGCGGTCCCGGTAGTCGCCCGCCCACGCCCGCAGGACGTCCTGCCAGCGCCCGGACGCCGACGTGTCGGCCGGCGCCGCCGCGACGTGCGCGACGAGGCCGTCCAGGAGCTGCTCCTTGCCGCGGGGGAGGTGGTGGTAGATCGCCATCGCCTCCACCTCCAGGGCGTCGCCGAGCCGGCGCATCGTGAGGCGGCCGAGCCCCTGGCCGTCCACGATCCGCAGCGCGGCCTCGGTGATCCGCTCGGTGGTCAGCGGGGCGCGGTTCTGGGCGTTGATGCTGGGTTGCCGGACCATGGAGCGACCTTACTACGTAAAGGGCCGCGGCCGGGTGTCCGCCGCCGCAACACGCCGGGACGCCGCGTACGCTTACCCTCGATCGAACACTGCACGACCGTCGAGGGAGTACCACCATGCCGCTGGGCCGCCGGGTGAGCAAGGACGTCGCGGAGCCGTACGAGGCCGACCAGCGGCTGGCCGGCGAGTACGAGGACCGGCTCGCGGCGGCCGGCGAGGCGGAGCGGGCGCTGCGGGAGGCGCAGGCGTCCGGCGCCGCCGAGCCGGAGCTGCGCGAGCTGACGATCGCCTTCGACGAGGCGATGACGGCCGTGCTCGCCGCCGCCGAGGCCTCCGAGCGGGTCGCGATGGGCCCGAAGGTGTACTCCACGGAGGCGCAGGACGCCAAGACGCGCCGCGCCGCCGAGATCGCCTACCGCAAGGCCAAGGCGCGCCCGGCGGTGCGCCCGTGGACGGAGGAGGTCGACCGGCTGCGCACGGCCCGCGAGGCGCACCGGCTGAGCTTCAGGACGCGGCCCGCCGCCCGCCTGTGAGCCGCGGCGGACGTGTGGCGACACAGCGTCACCGGGTGGCACGGGCCACCGAACTCTGAGAGTCTGCCCTCTCTGGGGAACGCCAGGGGGCGCCTCGCGCCGCACGCCGCGCCGGCGTGACGGCCGCGGGCACCTCCCGGCGGGAGGGCACTCGGTGCTCTGGACGTTGGGGGATGTCACGTGGAGCGCACGCCGCCGGACCGGTGCCGCGTACTCGAGTCCTACCAGGACGGGGTGGAGGCGATCCGCGCGCTCGCCGACGCCGTCGGGGACTGGGACGTGCCGACGCCCTGCGCCGACTGGCAGCTGGTCGACCTGGCCGGGCACCTGCGGTGCGTCGCGGAGAACTGCCTGGAGTACCTCCAGGACGCGCCCGACAGCCGGCTGGCGAAGCTGTTCGCGCAGGACGCGGCGACGGCGGTGCTGATCAGGCAGCAGGCGCGGCAGAACGCCGCCGAGCTGGCGGTGCTGCCGCCCGAGCCCGGCCCGGAGCGGATCCTGGCGTTCGGGGTGTCGGCGGGGGCGTACGCCGACCTGATGCCCGACATGTGGGACCGGACGCATCTGATCTACCGGGGCACCAAGTACACGGTGGGCGACCACGCGGGCGCGGCGTGCGTGGAGTGGCACCTGCACGCCTGGGACATGGCCCGCGCGATCGGGGCCGACTACCGCCCGCGCGATCCGGACCTGCTGGTGTCGGCCTGGCACTGGGGCGTCCCGCACCTGCCGCTGGAGCGGGGGGACCCGTGGAGGGCGGTGCTGCGCTCCTCCGGCCGGTCGCCCGGCTGGCCCGCCCGGCGGTGACCCGCGGCTGACGTGGGTTCACATGCGGATATTTCCAGTGTGCGCTTGATGTAGCACGGTGGGTACAGGAAGCGCCAGGGCCTGTAATCCGGCCTTCCTAGCTTCTGGGTGTTCGCAGCGTCCCGGCCTTGCGCCCGGGACCTCTACGACACCCGGAGGAGACGTCCATGACCTTGCTCACCGACGAGACCGCGCGCCCGCGGGGAGCCGCCGGGCGGCGCGGCCGGTGGATCGACCACTGGGAGCCCGACGACGACCTGTTCTGGGCCGGGACCGGGCGCAGGGTCGCGGCCCGCAACCTCGCGTTCTCGATCCTCACCGAGCACCTGGGCTTCTGCGTGTGGCTGCTGTGGAGCATCGCCGTGCTGCACCTGGCCGACAACGGCACCGTGCTGTCGGTGGGGCAGGTGCTGTGGCTGACCACTCTGCCCAACCTTGTGGGGGCGGGGCTCCGCATCCCCTACACCTTCGCGCCGGCGCGGTTCGGGGGCCGCAACTGGACGATCGCCAGCGCGCTGCTGCTGCTCATCCCGTGCGCGCTCTTCGTCTACGCGATCGAGAACCCGGGCCTGCCGTTCTGGGCGCTGCTGCTCGTCGCCGCGGCCACCGGCCTCGGGGGCGGCAACTTCGCCTCCTCGATGTCGAACATCACGCACTTCTACCCGACCGACAAGCAGGGCCTGCCGCTCGGCCTGAACGCCGCCGGCGGGAACGTCGGAGTCAGCGTGACGCAATTGACCATGCCGCCGCTGATCGCGGCCTTCGGCCTGGTCGCGCTCGGCTGGGTGTGGATGCCCCTGGCGCTGGTCGCCGCCGCCTGCGCGTACCTGTTCATGAACAACCTGTCCGGGGTGAGCCAGCCCTACACGCTGCGGGAGATGGGGCGGATCTCCAGGCGGCCGCACACGATCGTGATGTCGGTGCTGTACATCGGGACGTTCGGCTCCTTCATCGGCTACTCCTTCTCGTTCGGCGTTCTGATCAAGACGCAGTTCGCCGGCGTGCAGGCGTCCCACTACATCTGGCTCGGCGCGCTGGTCGGCTCGGCCGCGCGGCCGCTCGGCGGGTTGCTGGCCGACCGGCTCGGCGGCACCGTGGTCACGTTCTGGAACTTCCTCGGGATGAGTTTCGGCGTGGTGGCGATCTGGGCGGCGGTGACCACCAAGTCATGGCCGCTGTTCCTCGGCGCGTTCCTGTGGGTGTTCGCCACCACCGGCGTGGGCAACGGCTCGACGTTCAAGATGATCCCGGCGATCTTCAAGACGCGCATGACGGCGGGGCTCGGCTCCGCGGACGAGGAGGCGGCGCGGCGGGCGGTCCTGACCGCGCGGCGGGAGGCGTCCGCGGCGATCGGCCTCATCTCCGCGGTCGGTGCGTTCGGCGGCGTCCTCATCCAGCAGACGTTCCGGATCTCGCTGGAGCGCACGGACGGGATCGGGGCCGCCCTGATCGGGCTGGCCGCCTTCTACGGGGTCTGCGTCGTGCTGACCTGGGCCGGATACATGCGGAAGGTGACCGTGGGGGGAGTGCGCAAGAGTCTCGCCGAAGCCGGCGTCTGAGGGCGTGGGGCCGCCCGGCCCCGGTGGTGCGGCCACCGGGGCCGGGCGGTGTCGTCCCGTGGACGGGTAGCTCGTGCGGCTTCGGGTAGGACGCGGATCGCGACGCGGCGGGGGAGACGGAGACGCGACCATGGGAACCTGCGAGGTCTGCGGGAACGAGTACGCGATGGCGTTCGAGGTGCACGCGCAGGGCGAGGTGCACACGTTCGACTCGTTCGAGTGCGCCGTCACGAAGATGGCGCCGATCTGCGAGCACTGCGAGTGCCGCATCATGGGGCACGGCGTGGACGTGGGCGGGCACTTCTACTGCGGCGCCCACTGCGCGCGCGCCGCCGAGGGAGAACGCGCTCGCACCATTCAGGACGCGGTGTCGGTGTAGACCGGCCCGGACGCGGCGCCGGCGTGGACGTCCGGCGCCGGTGGTCCTGTCCGGCCGTCGTGCCGCCCGGTCTCAGGCGCGGGCGGCGCCGAACGGCTGCTCGCGGCCGTCCTCCAGGTAGACGGCGCTGCCCGCGGCCATGGCCCGCAGGCTGGGCTCCATCCGGCGCGCCACGTGCGGCGGCGCGAGCTCGGGGACCTTCTCCGGCGCCACGAGGATGTGGTCGGACAGCTCCTCGGGCGGCAGCCGGATCGCCGCGATCTCCGCTCCGGTGATCGTGCCGCCGAAGACGAAGACGTTGACCGCGTCGACGCCGTCGTCGCGCGGCGAGCCCCAGTCGACGCAGGCCAGGCCGTGCAGGAGGGGGACGAGGCCGAGCTCCTCCTCGCACTCGCGCACGCACGCCGACAGCGGGGACTCGTCGGCCTCGATCACGCCGCCGGGCAGGAACCAGCCCTCGCTGTAGGTGGGCTTGACCAGCAGCACCCGCCCCAGGTCGTCCAGCAGCAGGGCCGCCGCGGCGCCGCGGGCCCGCGGCAGGGAGGCGTAGTAAGCAAGGTCGGGCATGCTCCGAGGTTAAACGTGATCAACGCGGACCGATTCAGGTCGTAACGGACAGGCGGCCGCATCCGTCCGCGAGATCGCCGGACCACCGCAGATCCGTTCGACAACGGGTCAAAATGCAACGAATAGGCCATGACAGGGATCGACAACGCTTGACACGCGTTCGTCAAGAGGCGTCGCGGCCCGGCCGGTCCGCTTCCTGACCTCGGGGGACGCGCGGCGTGAAAGCCATTTAACGCCGGGGTCACACCCGGGACTCGGCGGCGAAACCGGGTGCGCGGAGCCTCGGCGCATGATCGGGACCTCTACGCACTGCCCGTACTGCGCCCTGCAGTGCGGCATGACCCTGCACGACGGCGGCCGGGGGAGCCTGCGGGTGGAGCCGCGCGAGGACGTGCCGGCCAACGGCGGCGGGCTGTGCCAGAAGGGCTGGACGGCGGCGGAGCTGCTCACCGTCCCGGACCGGCTGACCTCGCCGATGATGCGCCGCGGCCGGGGCGAGCCGCTCGAGCCGTGCGGCTGGGACGAGGCCCTCGACCGGGTCACCGCCGGGGTGGAACGGCTGCGGCGGCTGCACGGGCCGGACGCCGTCGCGGTGTTCGGCGGCGGCGGGCTGACCAACGAGAAGGCGTATCAGCTCGGCAAGTTCGCCCGGATCGCACTCGGCACGTCCCAGATCGACTACAACGGGCGGTTCTGCATGTCGTCGGCCGCCGCGGCGTCCGGGCGGGCGTTCGGGATGGACCGCGGCCTGCCCGGCCCGGTCACCGACCTCGCGGCCTCCGGCGCGGTCCTGCTGGCGGGCGGCAACGTCGCCGAGACGATGCCGCCGTTCATGCGGCACCTGGCGCGGATGCGCGACGGCGGCGGCGCCCTCGTCGTCGTCGACCCGCGCCGCACCGCCACCGCCCGCCAGGCCGACCTGCACCTGCAGCCGGCGCCGGGGACCGACATCGCCCTCGCCAACGGCCTGCTGCACCTGGCGCTCGCCGAGGGCCTGGCCGACGAGGAGTACATCGCCGCCCGCACCACCGGGTTCGAGGCGGTCCGCACCGTCGCCAACGCCTACTGGCCCGACCGGGCCGAGCGCATCACCGGCGTGCCCGTGCCGCTGATGCGCGAGGCCGTCCGACTGCTGGCCCGCGCCTCCCGCGCCCACGTCCTCACGGCGCGCGGATCCGAGCAGCACGCCCGCGGCACCGACACGGTGAGCGCGTACATCAACCTGGCCCTGGCGCTCGGGCTGCCGGGCCGCGAGGGCTCGGGATACGGGTGCCTGACCGGCCAGGGCAACGGGCAGGGCGGTCGCGAGCACGGCCAGAAGGCCGACCAGCTGCCCGGCTACCGCAGGATCGACGACCCGGCCGCCCGCGCGCACGTCGCCGAGGTCTGGGGCGTCGACCCCGAGGACCTGCCGGGTCCGGGGAGGTCGGCCTCCGAACTGCTGTCGGCGCTCGGCACCGCCGAGGGTCCGAAGGCGCTGCTGCTGTTCGGGTCCAACCCGGTCGTCTCGGCGCCCCGCGCCGCGGACGTGGAGGAGCGGCTCCGCGCGCTCGACCTGCTGGTGGTGGCCGACTTCGTGCCGTCGGAGACCGCGCGGCTCGCCGACGTCGTCCTGCCGACCGCGCAGTGGGCTGAGGAGTCGGGGACGATGACGAACCTGGAGGGCCGGGTGCTGCGGCGCCGCCGCGCCGTCCCTCCGCCGGACGGCGTCCGCACCGACCTGGAGATCCTCGCCGCGCTCGCCGGGCGGCTCGGCGCGCCGGGGGAGTGGAGCACCGACCCGGAGGCGGTGTTCGGGGAGCTGCGCCGCGCGGGCGCGGGCGGCGCGGCCGACTACTCCGGCATCACCTACGAGCGGATCGAGGCCGAGGGCGGGGTGTTCTGGCCGTGCCCGTCGCCGGACCACCCCGGCACGCCGAGGCCCTACCTGGACCGCTTCCCCACCCCGGACGGGCGGGCCCGGTTCGTCGCCGTCGAGCACCGCGGCGCCGCCGAGGACGTCGACGGCGACTACCCCGTCTACCTGACCACCGGGCGCGTCCTCGCCCAGTACCAGTCGGGGGCGCAGACCAGGCGCGTCCGGCCGCTGGCCGAGGCGGCGCCGGGCCCGTTCGTCGAGCTGCACCCCGACCTGGCCGAGCGCCTCGGCATCGAGGACGGCGCCGGCGTGCGGGTGGAGAGCCGCCGCGGCGCGGCGACCGTGACCGCGCGGGTGACCGGCGCCATCCGCCCCGACACCGTCTTCATCCCGTTCCACTGGGCGGGGGAGGGGCGCGCGAACCTGCTCACCAACCCCGCGCTCGACCCGGTCTCGCGGATGCCGGAGTTCAAGGTCTGCGCCGTGCGCCTCCGGCCCCTGCCCGCCGAGGAGGGCGCCGCCCTCGGCGCCTCGCGGTGAGCCCCTTTTAACACGGCGGTGACAAAGGAGACCCAACCGCGAAACCGCCTCTTCCGAGTATCGGACCATCGGACAGTTCCCCGCCAGGAGGTTGCCGCGCGATGACCACGACACCCGAAGCGACCATCACCAGGGAGCGGGCGGGCCGGCCCGCGGCCCGCTGGTTCGACATCTGCTCCTACGCCGGCCTGACCCCCGAGCGGGGCGCCTGCGCGATGGTGGACGGCACGCAGGTGGCGATCTTCCGGGCCTTCGACGGGGCCCTGTACGCGCTGTCGAACCTCGACCCGTTCAGCGGCGCCCACGTGCTGTCGCGGGGGATCCTCGGCACCCGGGACGGGACGCCGACCGTCGCGTCCCCCATGTACAAGCAGGTGTTCGACCTGCGGACCGGGGTGTGCCTTGACGACCCCCGGGTGGCGCTGCCGACCTTCCCGGTCCGCCGCTCCGGGGACCGGGTGGAGGTGGCGCTCACCGATGAGCACCGGCAGTGAGCCGCTGGCCGGGTTCGCCGTCGGCGTGACCGCGGCCCGCCGCCACGAGGAGCTCGCGACGCTGCTGGAGCGGCGCGGGGCCAGGGTCGTGCCGGCCCCCGCGATCCGGCTGGTGCCGCTCGTGGACGACGACGAACTGCTGGACGCCACCCTGGCGTGCCTCGACGGGCCCCTCGACCACGTCGTCGTCACGACCGGGATCGGGTTCCGGGCGTGGCTGGAGGCCGCCGACGGGCACGGTATGCGGGACGCCCTCATCGCCCGGCTGGCCGGGACCGACATCGTGGCGCGGGGCCCGAAGGCGCGCGGCGCGATCCGGTCGGCGGGCCTGCAGGAGCGCTGGTCGCCGGAGTCGGAGGAGTGCTCCGAGGTGATCCGGCACCTGGTGGAGAAGGATCTGGACGGCGCGCGCGTGGCCGTGCAGCTGTACGGCGAGCGCCAGCCGGAGCTGGTCGACGCGCTGCGCGCCGCCGGCGCCGAGGTGATCGAGATCCCAGTGTACCGGTGGTCGCGCGCCGAGGACTCCACGCCGCTGCGCCGCCTCGTCGGGCAGGCGGTCGCGGGCACGATCGACGCGATCACCTTCACCAGCGCCCCCGCGGTCGCCGCGACGCTGGCCGTCGCCGCCGAGGACGACCTGGAGGAGGCACTGCTGGAGGCCATGCGCACCCATGTCGTGGCGGCGTGCGTCGGCCCGGTCACCGCGCAGGCGCTCACCGACCGCGGCGTCCCGACCGTCCAGCCCGAGCGCGCCCGGATCGGCGCGCTCGTGCGGGCCCTGGTCTCCGACCTGCCGCGGCGCCGGTCGCGCCGGCTGTCGGTGCGCGGGTTCTCGCTGGAGCTGCGCGGGCACGCCGTCGTCCTGGACGGCCAGCTGCGGCCCATCGCGCCCGCGCCCATGGCGATCCTGCGGGCCCTCGCGCGGCGCCCCGGGCACGTGGTGTCGCGGGCCGAGCTGTGCGGGGTCCTGCCGAGCCGGCTGGCCGCCGGGTCCGGATCGCGGGACGGCTGGGCGCGGGAGGCGCGGCCCCGGGAGGCCCGGCCGCAGGCCGACGAGCACGCGGTGGAGATGGCGGTGGCCCGGCTGCGGCGCGGCCTCGGCCGGCCCGGCATCGTCGAGACCGTCGTCAAGCGCGGCTACCGGCTGGCCTGCGACCCGCGGATCGTCGACCGGCTTCCGGCGGGCGCCGGTGGCTGAGCCCGGCGCCGGGGCGCCCGCGCTGCTGGCCGTGGCGCACGGCACCCGCGACCCGGCGGGGCCCGCGGCCGTGCGGGCGCTGCTCGACCGGGTGCGGGCGATGCGGCCGGGCCTGCGGGTGGCCGAGGCGTACGGCGAGCTCTCCCGCCCGTCGCTGGAGGAGGCGGCGGAGGGGCTGCGCGGCGGACCGGTGGTCGTGGTCCCGCTGCTGCTGGCGCGGGGGTACCACGCGCTGATCGACATCCCCGGCCGGGCGGGGCGGCTGCTGCCGGGGGCGGTGACGTCCCGGCCGCTCGGCCCGGACGCGCTGCTGGCCAGCGCGCTGGCCGCCCGGCTGGCCGAGCAGGACCGGACTCCGCCGCACCGCCGGGACGCCGTCGTCCTCGGCGCGGCGGGGTCCGCCGACCCGGCGGGCGCGGCCGACGTGCGCGCGGCCGCCCGGCTGCTGGCGCGGCGGCTCGGGCGGCCCGTCCCGCACGGCTTCGTCGCGGCGGGCGGCCCGCCGCTGGACGAGGTCGTCGCGGGACTGCGCGAAGGCGGCGCCCGCCGGGTCGCCGTGGCGTCCTACCTGCTGGCGCCCGGCCGGTTCCACGACCGGATGCGGGCGTGCGGCGCGGACTCGGTGGCGGCGCCGCTGGGCGCGCACGGCGCGATGGCCCGGGTCGTCCTGCGCCGCTACGACGAGGCGCTGCTCCCGCTCGCGACGCCGGCGTCGGCCCGCTGACCTGGTTCGTCCGCCGCGCCCGGCCCGTCCTGCTCCGGCGGGGCGGGCGCGTCGGCGAACCGGTCGTCGTGGTGGGCGAGGACCCGCAGCAGCAGCTCCTTGAACAGGCGCGTCTCGCCGGGGGACAGCGCCCCGAACAGGGTCTCGTCGAGGCGGGCCCGGTCGTCCAGGCACGCGCCGAGGAACAGCCGCCCGTGCTCGGTGGCGTCCAGCGCGTACCGGCGCCGGTCCCGCGGGTCGCGGCGCCGCCGGACGTGCCCGGCCCCCTCCAGCGCGTCCACGATGCCGACGAGGTCGCCGGCGTCCATGCGCAGCCGCTCGGCGACCTGGCGCTGCGACAGCGGCCCGTGCCGGACCACGCACGACAGGACCAGCAGGTACGGCAGCCTCGGCTGGCCGGGGGACAGCCGGGCGGAGGTGCGCCGCACGAGCCGGCCCGTCTCGAACAGCAGGTAGACGGGCGACTCGCACAGGGGATCGGGCCGGTCGTCCACGACTGCTCCCTCTGGGCTCTTGGCAAGCCCTATTTCTCTTGACCTGAGAGATAGGTTATCCCTACCGTTGGATGGCCCAAAATATGGGTGTTCGCTCCAATCGCGGAGGGGAGGCCCCATGCCGGACGGGGGACCGGCCGTCGAGGTCGACGGCCTGACGAAGAGGTTCGGCGAAGTGGAGGCCGTGCGGGGGATCGACTTCACCGTGCGGTCGGGGGAGATCTTCGGTTTCCTCGGCCCGAACGGCGCGGGCAAGTCCACGACGATCAACATGCTGTGCACCCTGCTGCGCCCGAGCGGCGGCAGCGCGCGGGTCGCCGGGTTCGACGTGGTGCGCGAGCGCGACGCCGTCCGCCGCAACATCGGGCTGGTCTTCCAGGACCCGACGGTCGACGGCTACCTGTCGGGCGAGCAGAACCTGCGCTTCCACGCCGAGCTGTACGGGGTGCCGCGCGCCGTGACGGCCGCCCGGATCCGGCAGGTGCTGGAGATGGTCAACCTGTGGGACCGGCGCCGCGACCTGGTGCAGACCTACTCCGGCGGGATGAAGCGCCGCCTGGAGATCGCGCGCGGGCTGCTGCACTCGCCGCGGGTGCTGTTCCTGGACGAGCCGACCGTCGGCCTGGACCCGCAGACCCGGGCGTCGATCTGGGAGTACATCCGGCAGCTGCAGGCCGCCGAGGAGATCACGATCTTCATGACGACGCACTACATGGACGAGGCCGAGTTCTGCGAGCGCATCGCGATCATGGACTCGGGGCGGATCGTCGCGCTCGACACCCCCGAGGCGCTCAAGGCCGGCGTCGGCAAGGACCGGATCCGCATCCAGACCGCCGACGACGGGGCCGCGATCGCCGCGCTGAAGGACCGCTTCGGGCTGGAGGCCGTCGTCTCGGAGGGCGCGGTCGCGTTCCCGGTGGCCTCCGGCGAGGCGTTCGTGCCGCGCCTGTTCGCCGAGCTGGGCGTCCCGATCAGGTCGGTGAACGTGGCGCGGCCGTCCCTGGACGACGTGTTCATGTCCTTCACCGGCACCACGATCCGCGACGCCGAGGCCTCGGCGAGCGACGGCATGCGCGTCGCGATGCGCGCGATGAGGAGGTGACGATGGCGAGCACGGCCGAGAGGGCGGCGGCGGGCGCCGAGGTCGTCCGGGTGCGGGTGCCCGAGCGCGGCCTGCGGCAGGACCTGCGCGCCGTGAAGATCGTCCTGCACCGGGAGCTGATCAGGTTCTGGCGCGACAAGCTGCGGATGGTGTCCGGGCTGGTCCAGCCGGTGCTGTGGCTGCTGGTCATGGGCACCGGGCTGTCCAACCTGATGGCCAGCGGCGGCGGCGCCGCGGGGGCCGTCGACCTGAAGACCTTCATCTTCCCCGGCGTGTGCGCGATGTCGGTGATGTTCACCGCGATGTTCTCCGCCGGGTCGATCGTGTGGGACCGCGAGTTCGGGTTCCTGCGCGAGATGCTCGTCGCGCCGGTCAGCCGCAGCGCCATCGTCGTCGGCAAGTGCGTGGGGGGCGCCCTGGTGGCGACCCTGCAGGGCGCGGTGATCGTGTCGCTGGCGGGCCTCGCCGGCGTCCCCTACGACCCGGGGCTGCTGCTGGAGCTGCTCGGCCTGATGTTCATCGGGGCGTTCGCGCTGACCGGGTTCGGCGTCATGATGGCCGCGCGGATCACCAGCATGCAGTCGTTCTTCGGCCTCATGCAGATGGCGATGATGCCGATGATGTTCCTGTCCGGGGCCCTGTACCCGCTGAGCGGGCTCCCGGCGTGGCTGACCGTGCTGACCCGGTTCAACCCGCTCACCTACGCCGTCGATCCGCTGCGGCACGCGGTGTTCTCCCGCCTGGACGTCTCGCCGGAGCTGATGCGGACGTTCGACCCCGGCGTCACCTGGGGCGGCTGGGTGGTGCCGATCTGGCTGGAGGTCCTTCTCGTCCTCGGCATGGGCGTGGGCCTGATGGGCGTGGCCATCCTGCAGTTCCGCCGCGCCGACTGACGGAACGCAGAAGGGCCCGCGTGACCGCGGCGGTCACGCGGGCCCTCCGCTTGCCGGGCCTGCGACGGGTCAGACGGCGAAGTCCAGCAGCGGCCGGGCGTTGCTGGGGTGCCGCAGCTTGGACAGCGACTCCTTCTCCAGCTGCCGGATCCGCTCGCGGGTCAGCCCGAGGGCCTTGCCGATCTCGTCCAGCGTGCGCGGCGTCCCGTCGTACAGCCCGAACCGCATCGCCATGATCTTGGCTTCGCGCGGGGACAGGATGTCGAGGGTGCGGCGCAGCTGGTCGGCCATGAGCTGGCGGTCCACCAGCTCCGAGGCCTCGGGGCTGTCGGTGTCCTCGATGAGGTCGCCGATGCGGGTCTCGCCGTCCTCGCCGATGGTGGAGTCCAGGCTGATCGGCTGGCGGCTGGTGCGCAGCAGCTCGCGGACCTGCTCGGGGCTCTTGTCCAGCTCGGCGGCCAGTTCCTCGGGCGTGGGCTCGCGGCCGAGCCGCTGGTGCATGTCGCGCTCGACGCGGCTCAGCTTGCTGAGCATCTCCAGCACGTGGACGGGCAGCCGGATCGTGCGGGCCGAGTCGGCGAAGCCGCGCTGGATCGCCTGGCGGATCCACCACATGGCGTAGGTGGAGAACTTGTAGCCCTTGGAGTAGTCGAACTTCTCCACGGCGCGGATCAGGCCGAGGTTGCCCTCCTGGACGACGTCCAGCAGCGACAGGCCGCGGTCGGAGTACTTCTTGGCGACCGACACCACGAGCCGGAGGTTGGCCTCCAGCATGTGGGCCTTGGCGCGGCGGCCGTCGGCGGCGACCCATTCCAGGTCGGCGCGCAGGGCGGGGGAGAGGTCCTCGGTCTCCAGCTTGTGCTCGGCGTACAGGCCGGCCTCGATCCGCTTGGCGAGGTCGACCTCCTGCTCGGCGGTCAGGAGCTGGCGGCGCCCGATGGCCTTGAGGTAGGTGTGGACGGAGTCGCCCATCGTGGTCGACTGGTCGTCCAGGTCGGCGGAGGTCTCCTCGACCTCGACCTCGGTGACCTCGAACCCCTCCTCGACCGGGGCGTCGCCCTGCCCGCCCGAACGCGGCGCGGCGCCGGCGGGCTTGGCGGTCCGCTTGGCGGCGCCCCTGCGGGCGGCGCGCCTCTTGGCGGCGCCGGCGGAGGTGTCCTGGGCGGTCTCCCCACCGTCGTGGTCGGCGGCCGCGGCCATCTTGCGGACGGCGTCGGACTCGCCCGCCAGGCTGATGCCGGCTTCGGACAGCTCGCGCAGGATGGAGCGGCCCTGGGCCGGGCTGATGCCGGCGGTCTCGAAGGCCCCCCTCACCTCGTCGAGCGAGAGGCGCCCTTGGGCGCGGCCACGCTTCAGGAGGTCGTTGAGCGCGGGGCTCGGCGACTCCGTGAGCGGGGTCTCGACGGCGCTTCGCGGCATGGGGACACCCCCCTCCCTTCGGTGTGTGAGTGCGGCGCTGGATTGTGTTCGCTCGTGGCGCACGCACTTAACGGAACGTCGCAGGACGGGCCTGTTGTTCCCGGCCCCATCGCCGGGCGGCGCTCCGCCGGGGGATCGTGAAGGAGCGATCCAGACGGTCGTGGTGCCCGCAGCCAGCGGTTTCACACCCGCCGAACCGCTCCGTTCCTACCTTACTTCGTAAAGGCCCCGGGTCGGCGACGACGTGAGAAAGGCCACTACGCCTCCGGACTCTTGGGCCGCAATGTCCGACCATAACGCGCGATGACGCGTTCGCGCAGCTCAGGGTCGTCGCGGGGGACCGGTTCGAGGAAGACCTCGTCGATCTCCTCGTGCGCGGCGCGCAGGTCGCGGGCCATCCGGACGCAGGCCCGCTCGACCTCGGCGGCGGTGAGGGAGTCGCGGAAGTCGAGCCGGGCGCAGACCAGGACGCGGTCGGCGCCGAAGGTCACCGTGACGATGTCGACGACCCACTCCACCTCGGGCGCCCCGCCGAGGCGCGCGCGGACGTCGGCGACGATCCGCGGGTCGGCCTGCGAGCCGATCAGCAGGTTCAGGTTGATCCGGCCGAGGACGAGCGCGACGGCGGTCAGCAGCACGCCGATGAGCAGCGAGCCCACGGCGTCCCAGGTCGCCGACCCGGTGAGCTGGTGCAGGCCGAGGCCGCCGAACGCGATGACCAGGCCGACGAGGGCCGCCGAGTCCTCCAGCAGGACGCTGACCGCGGTGGGCTCGTCGGTGCGGCGGATGTAGGCGCGCAGCGGCAGGTCCTCCGCCCGCGCGGCGGCCCGGACCTGCCGGACGGCCTGCTGCCACGAGACCGCCTCCAGCACGAACGCCACCCCCAGCACGGCGTACCCGACGATCGTGCCGGACTCGGCGGCGCCCCGGTGCCCGGTGAGCGTCTGGATCCCCTGGTAGAAGGAGAACAGCGCGCCCATCCCGAAGATCGCGACGGCGACGAGCAGGGTCCAGATGTAGCGCTCCTTGCCGTAGCCGAGCGGGTGGCGGCGGTCGGCGGGGCGCCCGCTGCGGCGCAGCCCCACCAGCAGCAGCACCTCGTTGAAGGTGTCGGCGATCGAGTGCGCGGCCTCGGCGGCCATCGACGCCGACCCGGTGATGAGCGCGGCGACGACCTTGGCGACGGCGATACCGAGATTGGCGGCGAACGCCAGCGCGACGGTCAGGCGGCTCTCGTCGTGCGATCCGCCGTCCCGCCGCTCTTCGACCTGTCGCCCGCCGCTTTGTGCCGCCATGATCCGTCCTCTGCCCAGGGGGTCGCCGTGCCATGCGCGGGCCGGATGGTGCTCCGCGGTCCGGCCGTCAGTGCTCGGGGCTCAGTGCGCGGGGGCGCGGAGCCGGGCGCGGTCGGGCTTGCCGGACGCCAGCAGCGGGATGGCGTCCACCAGCTCCAGCTCGCGCGGCGCGGCGTACGGGGGCATCGTCTCGCGGACGAACGCGCGCAGCTCGGTCAGTTCCGGCAGGCCGGACGCCGCGGGGACGACGACGGCGGTGACCCGCTCGCCCCACTCGGGGTCGGGCCGGCCGACCACGATGACGTCGCGGACCTTCGGGTGCCGCGACAGCACGGTGGCGATCTCCCCCGCGACGACCTTCTCGCCACCGGTGTTGATCACGTCGTCCAGGCGGCCGCGGACGCGGAGCCGGCCGTCCTCGACGGCGCCGAGGTCCTGGGTGAGGAACCACTCGCCGTCCCGGGCGGCGGCGGTCAGCTCGGGCCGCAGCCGGTAGCCGGTGAACAGCGACGGGCCGGCGAGGCGGATCCGGCCGCCGTCGCCGAGCGCGACGCGCATGCCGTCCAGGGGCGTGCCGTCGTAGACGCAGCCGCCGCACGTCTCGCTCATCCCGTAGGTGGTGAACACGCGGGCGCCCCGCCCCCGGGCCTCGGCCAGCAGGCCGGGTGGGGCGGCGGCGCCGCCGAGGACGATCGCGCCGAGCCGCGACAGGTCGGCGCCGATGTCCAGCAGCCGGCGCAGCTGGGTGGGGACGAGGGAGAGGTGGAACCCGCCGGCCTCGGCGACGGCGGCGGCGTCGAAGCGGGGCGCGATGACCGGGTCGGTGCCGGCGACGAGGGCGCGGACCAGGACCTGGACGCCGGAGATGTGGCTGGTGGGCAGGCAGCACAGCCACCGGTCGCCGGGCCCGGCCTCGATGCGGGCGAGGGTGCCGGCGGCGGAGTGGCGCAGCGCGCCGGCCGACAGCTCGACGAACTTGGGGGCGCCGGTGGACCCGGAGGTGGCGATCAGGACGGCCGTGTCGGCGCCGACGGGCGCGTGCCCGGCGGCGGGGGAGTGCGGGACGACGCCGTCGGCCGTCTCGACCGCGTCCGGCGCCAGGGCGTCGAGGAGTCCGCGCAGCGCGGCCTCGGGCAGGTCGGGGGAGAGGGGGGAGATCGCGGGGCCGCCGTCCAGGGCGTCGGCCAGGGCTCGCAGCAGGCGGGGGCCGGGCGGCAGGACGACGGCGTGCAGAGGGCGATCCATGATCTCATCAGCGTAGACGACCCCGCTGAACGCGTTCAAACGCGGGGCCGGTTGAATGGAGCCCGAGCGCCGCGCCCCGGCCGCGGCGCGGTCGCCCGACGGAGAGGAAGACATGGTCTCGGAGCTGTTCGACGCGGACGCCTGGAAAGAGGTCGAGGGGTTCGGCTTCACCGACATCACCTACCACCGGGCCGTCGACCACGGGACGGTGCGGGTGGCGTTCAACCGCCCCGAGGTGCGCAACGCGTTCCGTCCGCACACGGTGGACGAGCTGTACCGGGCGCTGGACCACGCGCGCATGTCCAGCGACATCGGCTGCGTGCTGCTGACGGGCAACGGGCCGTCGCCCAGGGACGGCGGCTGGGCGTTCTGCTCGGGCGGGGACCAGCGGATCCGCGGCAAGGACGGCTACAAGTACGCCGAGGGCGAGACGTCCGACACGATCGACCCGGCGCGGGCGGGGCGGCTGCACATCCTGGAGGTGCAGCGGCTGATCCGGTTCATGGGCAAGGTCGTCATCTGCGTGGTGCCGGGCTGGGCGGCCGGGGGCGGGCACAGCCTGCACGTGGTGTGCGACCTGACACTCGCCAGCCGGGAGCACGCGCGCTTCAAGCAGACCGACGCGGACGTGGCGAGCTTCGACGGCGGCTTCGGGTCGGCGTACCTGGCGCGGCAGGTGGGGCAGAAGTTCGCCCGGGAGATCTTCTTCCTGGGCGACACCTACGACGCCGAGGCCGCCCACCGCATGGGCATGGTGAACGCCGTCGTCCCGCACGCCGAGCTCGAGGCGACGGCCCTGGAGTGGGCGCGGAAGGTCAACGGCAAGAGCCCGACGGCGCAGCGCATGCTGAAGTACGCCTTCAACCTCATCGACGACGGCCTCGTGGGCCAGCAGGTCTTCGCCGGCGAGGCGACCCGCCTGGCCTACGGCACCGACGAGGCCGCCGAGGGCCGGGACTCCTTCCTGGAGAAGCGCACCCCCGACTGGTCGCGTTTCCCCTGGCACTACTGACCGTCCGATCCCCGCACTCCGGCCGGACGGCTCGCGCCTGCCCTTGGTCGACGGTGCATGCGGGTGCGGCCAGGCGGCGACCTGACCCCCGCGAACCGGTGGCCGCGGCGCGATCCGGCGCGGGGGAGCGGGTGCGGCGGACATGAACGGGTCGGGGCGGCGTTGCCCGTCACCATTCGATACGTTCTCGGTGGTACTACTAAGGGTCCGAGCGCACGGTGTGATCCGGAAATGCCGTGATTGACGGTCAGGGGGTCGGCGGGTGCGGGTGTACTCCATCCCGATGCGGACGCGGTTCCGCGGCGTGACGCGGCGGGAGGGCGCACTGCTCCAGGGTCCCGCCGGCTGGGGGGAGTTCTCGCCGTTCGCCGAGTACGGTCCCGCCGAGTGCGCCCGCTGGCTGGCCGCGGCGCGCGAGGCCGCGACACTGGGCTGGCCCGCCCCCGTCCGCGACCGCGTCCCGGTGAACGCGACGATCCCGGCGGTCGGCCCGGAGCGGGCGTTCGAGATGGCGCGGGAGTCCGGCTGCCGGACCGCGAAGGTGAAGGTCGCCGAGCGCGGCCAGACCGACGCCGACGACATGGCGCGGGTCGAGGCGGTGCGCGCGGCGCTCGGACCGCAGGGCAGGATCCGGGTCGACGCGAACGGCGCCTGGGACGTCGACCGCGCCGCGCGGATGGTCCGGTCGCTGGACCGGTGGGAGCTGGAGTACGCCGAGCAGCCCTGCGCGACGCTCGAGGAACTGGCGGCGGTGCGGCGGCGGGTGGACGTGCCGATCGCCGCGGACGAGTCGATCCGCCGTGCCGAGGACCCGCTGAAGGTGCGTGCGGCGGACGCCGCCGACGTGGCGGTGCTGAAGGTGCAGCCGCTCGGCGGGGTCGCGGCGTCGCTGCGGGTCGCGGAGGCGTGCGGGCTGCCGGTGGTGGTGTCGAGCGCGGTGGAGACGTCGGTGGGGCTGGCGGCGGGGGTGGCGCTGGCCGCCGCGCTGCCGGAGCTGCGGTACGCGTGCGGGCTGGGGACGCTGTCGCTGCTGGAGGGCGACGTCGTGCGCGACCCGCTGCGTCCGCTCGCGGGGGAGATCGAGGTGCGCCGGCCGGTGGTGGACGAGGAGGCGCTGCGCCGCTGGGAGGCGCCGAGCGCGCCCTGGCGGGAACGGGCGCTCGCCGCGCAGGCCCATCTGGACGGCCCCGCGGTGGTCGAGGTGGCACGGTGAACCCGGCGACCGCGCTGGCGACCGTCCTGGTCGACGAACTGGTGCGCTGCGGGATGACCGACGCGGTGCTGGCGCCGGGATCGCGGTCGGCGCCGCTGGCGCTGGCGCTGCACGCGGCCGAGGAGGCGGGCCGCCTCCGGCTGCACGTGCGGATCGACGAGCGGTCGGCGTCGTTCCTAGGGCTCGGCATGGCGAAGCGGTCGGGGCGCCCGGTGGCGCTGGTGTGCACGTCGGGCACGGCGGCGGCGAACTTCCATCCGGCGGTGGTCGAGGCGCACGAGTCCGGCGTCCCGCTCATCGTGATCACGGCGGACCGGCCGCCGGAGCTGCGCGACACGGGCGCGAACCAGACGATCGACCAGGTGAAGCTGTACGGGACGGCGGTGCGGTGGAGCACCGAGATCGGCGTCCCGGAGAACCGGCCGGGGATGGTGGCGTACTGGCGCTCGCTGGTGAGCCGCGCGTGGGGGCTGGCGCAGGCGCCCGTCGCGGGGCCGGTGCACATGAACGCGGCGTTCCGCGAGCCGCTGATCCCCGACGGCGACGAGACGTGGTGCGAGCCCCTCGACGGGGACGCGACCGGCGCGTGGACGAAGGTGCGTCCGGCGACGCCCGGCTCGGTGCTGCACGTCCCGCCGACGCGGCGCGGCGTCCTGGTGGTGGGGGACGGCGCCGTGAACGTCAAGCGGTACGTGGCGGCCGCGTCGATGGCCGGCTGGCCCGTCCTCGCCGAACCGAACGGCAACGCCCGCTACGGTGACCACGCCCTGTCGTCGCACCATTTCCTGCTGGGCGTCCCGGAGTTCGTGGAGAGGCACCGCCCCGAGGTGGTGGTGACGCTGGGCAAGCCGGGCCTGTCGCGCCCGCTGCTGTCGCTGCTGCGCCGTGCCGAGGAGCACATCGTGCTGGCGCCGGATCTGGCGCACTGGCCCGACCCGGTCCGCTCGGCGACGCAGGTGGCGCCCGACGTCGAGATCCCGGTGGTGTCGGGCGACGACACGTGGCTGAAGTCGTGGCGGTCCGCCGACCAGGCCGCCGCCGCTGCGGTGGACGCGGTCCTGGACGCCGTGCCCGAGGTGAGCGAGCCGCGGCTGGCCCGCGACCTGGTCGCGGCGCTGCCGGGCGGGTCGCTGCTGTTCACGGCGGCGAGCATGCCGATCCGCGACCTGGACCAGGTGATGCGGCCGCGCCGCGGCATCCGGATCATGGCCAACCGGGGCGCGAGCGGCATCGACGGGCTGGTGTCGACCGCGATCGGCGCGGCGCTGGTGCACAGCGGGCGCTCCTACGCCCTCCTGGGCGACCTGGCGTTCCTGCACGACCAGAACGGCCTGATCGTGGGGCCGCGGGACCGCCGTCCCGACCTGGCGATCGTCGTGGTGAACAACCAGGGCGGCGGGATCTTCTCGCTGCTGCCGCAGGCGGCGCTGCGCGGCCCGTTCGAGCGGGTCTTCGGCACCCCGCACCAGGTCGACCTGGAGGCGGTCGCCGCCGCGCACGGCGTTCCGTACCGGCGGCTCGGCACCGCGGCGGAGCTGCCGAAGGCGCTGGCGGGGGAGGGGCTGCGGATCATCGAGGCCCGCACCGACAGGGAAGCGAACGCGGCCCTGCACGCCGACCTCCGCAAGGCCGCGCAGGCGGCCGTCCGCGACATCCTCACCTGACCTGCGAGAACCCGGGCGACCACGCAACGGCGGCATCCCCGGCATTTACTTCAACATTCAAATTACAATGTAAAGGCCCTGGGTTGGGTGCACACAATCTCCCAATATCCACAAAACCAAACCCCACACCTAGAGGAAGGCCCGGCGGCCGAGAGGGAACCGGCTTGGTCGCGCGTCTTGGCCTACGTTTTCCTGAGGCCCTGGACCATGGGCTCGCGAGGGGCGAGCGATGGCTCGGGTATGTCTGCTCGGTGCGGAGGTCAGCCGAGGAGGCGTTCGCGGAGGGCGTCGGTGTCCTCGGTGGTCCAGCCGTGTCCGGCGAGCCAGCCCAGGGTCCCGCCGTGCTCCTCGTCGACGCGGGTGAAGAGCTTCTCCATGATCGCGGCGTGGGGCCGGTGGCTGTCGGCGGGGCGGGAGTCGAGGTCGGCGGCGTAGGTGTCGCTGGCGCGCAGCCGCCGCAGGATCGCCTCGAGGCGCTCGCCCGTCTGGGCGTAGTCGGCGACGATCGCCTCGCGGGTGACGCCGGCCACGTCGAGGGCGAGGGCGCAGACGACGCCGGTGCGGTCCTTGCCGGCGGCGCAGTGGACGAGCGCGGACCCGTCGGTGCGGGTCATGACGCGCAGGGCGGCGACGACGGAGTCGCCGCGGTCGGCGAGGTAGCCGAGGTAGTGCCCGGTGGAGCGGTCCTGTTCGGGGCCGTCGGATGCGCGCTCCTGCCAGGGGAGGGCTTTGGCGACGTCGGCGGCGACGTCGGTGTGGCGCCCGCCTTCGGCGAACAGTGACAGCTGGTGGATCGTCACGGACGGGACGCGGGTGAGGGGGCCGGGCCCCTCGAGGCGGACTTCGGCGTCGCTGCGCAGGTCGATGATGTTCTTGAGGGCGTAGTCGTCCAGGAGGAGCCGGACGTCGGCGACGGACAGGTCCTGGAGGTTGTCGGACCGGAGAACGCGTCCGCGCCGGGTGGTGCGGCCGTCGACCGTGGGGAGGCCCCCGAGGTCGCGGGCGTTGACGGCGCCGTCCAGTTCGATCCACCGAGAGTCGTCGTCCATGACTTGTGACCCTATATGGAGGCCCTGTCCCGGCTTCGGTGCAGGGTCCCGGTTCCGCCGCTGGTCGCTCGGGCGGGTGGGAGGGCCGCGCGGTACCGGGACCTGGGAGCCAGGTGGTGAATGGCTCCGCAGCGGGGCGACCGGGCGGTCTCACACTCCGTAGTTTTCGAGGCGTCTTCATCCGCGCCCCGCGCGGTGTCCCGTCCTCCGGTGATTGGAGCCTCGATGCCCGCTACCCTGTCCGCCCCGTCCCGACCGTCCGAGCGGTCGGCCGACAGTGATTTCGCGCCGCTGGCGCGGCGCGTCCGCGGGAGCGGGCTGCTCGACCGTCGGCGCGGCTACTACGCGTGGGCGATCGGGCTGAACCTGGCGGCTACCGCTGCGGTGTGGGCGGCGGTCGCGTGGGCGGGGGACAGTTGGTGGACGGTGCTGCTGGGCGTCCCGCTGGCGGTGCTGTCGGCGCGGACGGCGTTCCTCGGGCATGACGCGGGGCACCGGCAGATCGCGCGGAGCGCGCGGGGGAACCGGTGGTTGGGGTTGCTGCTTGGGAACCTGCTGCTGGGCATGGGGCATGGGTGGTGGAACGACAAGCACAACCGGCATCACGCGAATCCGAACCATGTCGGCAAGGACCCCGACGTGGGGGAGGGCGTGCTGGCGTGGACGAGTGAGCAGGCGCAGAGCAAGCGGGGTGCGCTGCGGTGGGTGGCGCGGCACCAGGCCGCGCTGTTCTTTCCGCTGCTGACGCTGGAGGGCCTGAACCTGAAGGTGGGGAGCCTGATGTTCCTGCGGGGGCGGGCTCGCCGGGACCAGGTCCTGGAGGGTGGTCTGCTGGTCCTTCACGCGGTGGGGTACCTGGGGCTGGCGTTCGCGTTGCTGCCGGTGGGGCAGGCGCTGGCGCTGGTCGCGGTTCAGCACGCGGTGTTCGGGGTGCATCTCGGTGCGGTGTTCGCGCCCAACCACAAGGGGATGGCGATGCCGGAGCCGGGGGAGCGGTGGGGGCATCTGCGGCGGCAGGTGCTGACGTCGCGGAACGTGCGGGGCGGTCTGGCGACGGACTGGCTGATGGGCGGCTTGAACTACCAGATCGAGCATCACCTGTTCCCGGGTGTTCCGCGGTGCAACCTGCGGGCGCTGCGGCCGCTGGTGCGTGAGCACTGCGCGGCGGTGGGGCTGCCGTACGCGGAGACGGGGCTGGTGGAGTCGTACCGGTTGGCGCTGGGTCACATGCGGGAGGTCGGGGAGCCGCTGCGGTAGCGCGGGGCTATGCTCCGGGCCATGCCCGAGGGACACACGATCCACCGTCTGGCCGCCGAGCATCAGCGGATGTTCGGCGGCCTCGCCGTCGCCGCCACGAGTCCCCAGGGGAGGTTCGCCGAGGGTGCGCGCCAGTTGGACGGGCGGGTGCTGTCGTCGGCGGACGCGCACGGCAAGCATCTGCTGCTGGGGTTCGAGGACGAGCGGACGCTGCATGTGCATCTCGGCATCTACGGCAAGTACGTGTTCGGGGAGGGGCCGGCTCCGGCTCCGGTCGGGATGGTGCGGCTGCGGCTGGAGGGCGGCGGGGGTTTCGCGGACCTGCGGGGGCCCAATGCGTGCGAGCTGCTGGAGCCGGGGGAGGTGAAGCTGCTGCGCGACCGGCTGGGGCCGGATCCGCTGCGGGGGGACGCCGATCCGGAGGCGGCGTGGCGGCGGATCAGCCGGGCGCGGACGCCGATCGCGGTGCTCTTGATGGATCAGTCGGTGGTGGCGGGGCCGGGGAACATCTACCGGGCGGAGGTGCTGTTCCGGCAGGGGATCGATCCGCGGCTGCCGGGGCGGCGGTTGAGTGCGGGGCAGTGGCGGGCGGTGTGGGACGACCTGGTGGAGTTGATGGCGGCGGGGGTGCGTGCGGGGCGGATCGACACGGTGCGGCCGGAGCACATGCCGGAGGCGATGGGGCGTCCGCCGCGGGTGGACGGTCATGGCGGTGAGGTGTACGTGTACCGGCGTGCGGGCCTGCCGTGCCTGGTGTGCGGGACGGCGGTGGCGACGGCGGAGCTGGCGTCGCGGAACCTGTTCTGGTGCCCGGGGTGCCAGCCGTCGGCGGTGTGAGGCGCGGAAATCCGCTTGAAGCGGGGCCGGGTGGACGTGGCAGGCTTGCGCGGTGATCGTTGAGCTGTCCCCCGCCTATCTGACCTGGGCTGAGGTGGATCCTGCCCTTCATCCTTTCGACGCCGCGGCCGCGGCGCGGGTGGTGCGTTCGCTCGGTCCGGCCCGGCGAGTGCCGCGCCGCCCTGAGGTTCCCCCCGCTGATTCGGCGATGCGTGCTTGGGATCGCGAGGTGGCCGAGCCCTGGGCGGACGCCATGTCTCACGCCCTTGTCGAGTGCTACGGCCGTTGGGTCGTGGGCTGGCGCTGGGCGCATGACGAGGGGGACTTCGACGGCGGGCCGGTCGGGAACTGGTGCTGTCCGCGGGACTCGATCACCAGCCCGGAGGAGACGCTCGCCCGTGTGGTCGCGGCGCTGTGCGAGTGGCGTGAGTGGCTGGAGAGTCTGGCCGGATGGTTCGAGGCGTACCCGTTGGAGCTGTCCGCCGTCGAGGACCAGCGGATTCTGTGGGAGCGCGCCGCTCGGAACCTGATCCTGCAGGTGGTCGACCGCACCGGCTGCGGCAGCGGCTGGTACGGGCACTGCATGCAGGTGCTCACCTGGTTCCTCAGCCACTGGGGAGTTGCTGGGGACGTGGCGGGGGGTCTGGTCGACGACGCGATCGGCGGGCGGTTCGAGAGCTGGACCGGTCCCGACGCGGTGGTGGTCGAGGACGTCGCGGAAAAGCTTGCGCGGTCGCTGCGGCCGGATGACGGCGTGCGGTCCGCCGGCGGCGTTCCGGACCATTTGGGGCGCTGGCTCGCGGTGCGCGAGGCCGTGCCGTGGCCGGAGGGGCCGGCCCATGGCGCGGAGGAGCCGGTGGCCTCGTCGCGTGACGGCGCCGCGGAGGACATCCGGGCCTTCGACGGCGCCGTGGATCCTGCCCGTGCCGAGGGTCTGCTCGCCGCTCTGGAGCGGGTGCGGGCCGACGCTGCGCGCGGCGCTTCGCTCGACTTCGCGTTGCTTCGCGGGTGGCAGCGGTACGTCCTGGGCACTGCGGAGCCGCCGCCGTTCCGCAGCCTGCCCGCGTTCGCCAAGGGGGGCAGGGAGCGCTACGGCATCGGGCCGGATACTCGCGCACGCTTTGACGCCTGTTTGGCCGAGAGTGCGGCGGGTGGTGAGCGGTCCTTGGCGTTGACCGCCCGCGCTGCGCGCGCCTATCTGGACGTCTGCTTCTTCCATCCTTTCGACGACGGCAACGCTCGGTGCGCCTTCCTCGCCCTCCTGTTCGTCCTTGCTCGTGAGGGCGTCGTGCTCAGCGGCGTCAGCCTGCTTCGCCGCATCACCTTTCAGGCCGACAGTCCCGGGGACGCTCTGAGGCTCGCCGGGTACATCGACGTCCATCTCACGGAGACGCGACGTAGGGCTGCTCTCGGCTCTTAGCCGTGTGGAGCGCGCGGCGGAGTGGCCGCCTGGTCGGCGCTCGTCAGCCGTCGGCGGGGGTGTAGCGGGCGGTGATGGCGCGGGCGGTGGCGGCGATCATGTCGCGGAGGTGCGGGGGGTCGACGACCTCGACGTCGGCGCCGAGTTTGAGGAATTCGACGTGGGCGTGGCGGACGGATTCGATGGGGAGGGTGGCGTGGACCCAGCCGTCGGGTCCGGGCGGGGTGGCGGTGTCGAGGGCGGCGCGGGCCATGGTGGGCGGGAGGAGGATCTGGGAGCGGGTGAGGCCGTCGGGTGAGAGCTTGACGGTGGCGTGTTCGCGGTAGGCGTCGGCTTCGAAGCGTTCGGCGTAGGCGGCCCAGTAGGCGGCGAGGTCGAAGCCGTGGGGGCGGTCGAAGTGGCCGGGCAGGGCGCGCAGGGTGAGGACGCGTGAGACGCGGTAGGTGCGGGGGGCGTCGGCGGTGCCGTCGGCGGGCGCGTCGGGGTGGGGTGCGGGGTGAGGGTCGGGTGCGGGGTCGGCGGCGCGGGCGATGAGGTACCAGGTGCCGGCTTTGAGGACGACGCCGAGGGGATCGAGGGTGCGGGTGACCTGCTGGGGGCGGCGCCAGCGGCGGTAGAGCACCTCGATGCGGTGCTGGTTCCAGACGGCGTCGGCGATGGCGTGCAGGTGGGGGACTTCGTCGGGGGAGCGGAACCAGCCGGGGGCGTCGAGGTGGAAGCGTTCGCGGATGCGGGCGGCGCGGCTGCGCAGGTCGGGTGGGAGGGCGGCCATGAGTTTGAGTTCGGCGGCGAGGACGTCGCCGAGGCCGAGTTGGGAGGCGGGGCCGGGCAGGGCCGAGAGGGTGAGGGATTCGGCTTCGGTGGCGGTGAGGCCGGTGAGCCGGGTGCGGTAGCCGTTGAGGAGGCGGTAGCCGCCGTCGGGGCCGCGGTCGGCGTAGACGGGGACGCCGGCGGCGCTGAGGGATTCGACGTCGCGGTAGACGGTGCGGACGGACACTTCGAGTTCGGCGGCCAGTTCGCGGGCGGTCATGCGTTCCCTGGTCTGCAGGAGCAGCAGGAGGGACAGCAGCCGGCTCGCGCGCATGGGTCCAGTGTGCCGGGGGCGGTGGTCAGCCGTGGAGGGCGTACTGCATGGGGCGGAACTTGGTGCGGGCTTCGGCGAGTTCGGCGTCGGGGTCGGAGTCGGCGACGATGCCGCAGCCGGCGAACAGGCGGGCGCGGGTGCCGTCGATCTCGGCGCAGCGCAGGGCGATGCCCCATTCGCCGTCGCCGCGGGCGTCGACCCAGCCGACGGGGCCGGCGTAGCGGCCGCGGTCCATGCCCTCGAGTTCGCGGATGAGGTCCATGGCGGTGTCGGTGGGGGTGCCGCAGACGGCGGGGGTGGGGTGCAGGGCGGCGACGACGTCGAGGACGGAGCGGTCGGCGGCGAGGCGTCCGCGCAGGGGGGAGGCGAGGTGCAGGACGTTGGGGAGGGTGAGCAGTTCGGGCTGGTCGGGGACGGTGAGGTGGGCGCAGAGGGGGGTGAGGGCGTCGCGGACCATCTCGGCGGCGTAGCGGTGTTCTTCGCGGTCCTTGGCGGAGGCGAAGAGGCGGGCGGCGCGGGCCTGGTCGTCGGCGGGGGTGTCGCCGCGGGCGGTGGTGCCGGCGAGGACGAGGGATTCGATGTCGCCGCCGGTGCGGCGGATGAGGAGTTCGGGGGTGGCGCCGACCATGCCGGCGCAGGAGAAGGTGTAGCAGCCGGGGAAGCGCGCGGCGAGGCGCTGGAGGAGGACGCGGGCGTCGATGGGGGTGTCGGCGCGGACGGTGAGGTCGCGGGCGAGGACGACTTTGCCGAGGTGGCCGGTGCGGCCGGTCTGCTCGGTCTGGTCGGCGGCGCGGGGCGGCGGTGGGGCGAGGTGGCCGCGGCGGATGCGGTCGACGGCGGTGGCGACGGCGTGCTTCCAGGCGTCCTCGGTGAGGGCGCCGTCGCTCCAGCGCAGGCCGGTGGGGGCCTGGGGCGGGTGGGCGAGGGCGAGGGGGTCGGTGTCGTCGCCGATGGTGGTGAGCCAGGCGCGGCCGTCGCGGCGGCCGAGGATGCGCTGGGGGACGATGAGGGTGGAGTCGGGGGATTTGGGGTCGAAGCCGAAGGTGCCGAAGGCGACGGGTCCGGAGCCGGGGACGTCGACGGGGTCGTCGACGGCGGCGGCGCCGAACAGGTCGTGGAGCAGGCGGGCGGCGGCGTCGAAGCGGTCGTCGCCGCCGGGGAGGGTGAGGCGGGCGGCTTCGCCCCAGCCGACGATTCCCTCGCCGTGGCGGATCCAGGCCAGCGCGGACGGGTGCGGAAGCCGCGCGATGAGGTCGCCCGGGTCGGGGATCGGGACGGTGCGGACGGTGAGTCGGTCCGGTGCTGTCACGGCGAGCTTCACGTGAGCCACTGTACGCCAGATTTGAACCTGTTCAAACGGGCGGGGTGGCGGGGGGTCGTGAGGCGTGCGCCACATCGGGTCCGCGGCGGGGGCGGCCGGTGGCGGGCGGGGCGGCCCGGTGGTGCCGGGCCGCCCGGGCCTGGGCGGTGCTGGTTGCGCGTATGCCCGTCCGTCCCGTTCCCATGCGCGGGAGGGGGCGGGGGCGCGCTGGGGTCAGCGGCGGTCGGCGCCGGTGATCTTCCATGCGGCGGGCAGCAGCCCGGCCGCAAGCAGGACCTTCAGCGCGTCGCCGGCCAGGAAGGGGACGACGCCGAGGTCGAGCGCCTTGGCGAGGTCGACGTGGAGGGCGGCCATCAGGTAGGGGACGCCGGCGGCGTACATGATGGCGGTGCCGACGAGCATGGTCCCGATGGTGCGCAGCGGGGTGCGGTCGCCGCCGAGCTGCGCGAGCCGTCCGACCGCGGCCCCGGCGGCGACGAACCCGATGACGTAGCCGAGCGTGGGGAACCCGGCGCCGGAGGTGCCGTCGGTGAACCAGGGGACGCCGGCCATCCCGGCCAGCAGGTAGACCAGCATGCCCAGGCCGGCGCGGCCGAAGCCGAGGGCGGCGCCGGCGAGCAGCACCGCGAAGGTCTGCCCGGTCACCGGCACGGGGGTGCCGGGCAGCGGGACCGCGATCTGCGCGGCGACGCCGACGAGCGCGGCCGCGCCGATGACGAGCGCGGCGTCGCGGGCCAGCGAGCCGGGCAGCAGGTCGCCCAGGACGGCGGGACGCCGCCGGGCTGCGTGGGCAGTAGCCACAGATCCTCCCAAAACGGTTGTGTCAGGCCGAAACCTAGCGAACGGCCGGCGCGGGGTGGACGGCGCGGCCTACAGAAACGGGCGGGGGCGCTTTGTCGCCGCCGTGCCTCGACGGCGCCGGACGGCCGCGGACGGCGTCCGGCCGCGGTCAGGCGGAGGCGCGGGTGCGCGGGTCGCGGGCGAGGTAGACCACGTCGGGTTCGCCGCGCGGCACCGGGACCGGGCGGACCTCCACGGCCGCGAACCGGTCGCGCAGCAGCGCCTCGAACGCCGGCGCGGCGTTGGCGCTCCACACCGCGAGCACGCCGCGCGGCGTCAGCAGCGCCGCGAGGGCGTCCAGGCCGGTGGCGGCGTAGAGGCGGGCGTTGCCGGGCGTGACGGTCCAGTCGGGGCCGTTGTCGATGTCCAGGCAGACCGCGTCGAAGCGGCCCGCGTCCGGGGCGGAGACGTAGTCGAGCAGGTCGGCGCGCTCGACGGTGACGCGGGGGTCGTCGAGCGCGCCCCGGGACCAGGGCCGCAGCGCGGTGGCGTGCCAGGCGACGACGGCGGGTTCGCGTTCGACGACGGTGACGTGCGCCACGTCGGGGAGGGTGAGGGCCTCGGCGAGGGAGAACCCGACGCCCAGGCCGCCGATGAGGACCCGCGCGGGCCCGCCGGGGCGCCGCGCCGCCGCCTCGAGGGCGGCGCGGACCAGCAGCCGCTCGGACTCGCCGTTGCGGGTGTCCATGAGGAACACGCCGTTGCTGATGATCTCGTAGTCGCCGCCCGCGCGGCGCAGCACCAGCTCGCCGCCCAGTCCGGCGGCGCGCTCGACCACCACGGGCTCCTCGCGCGCGTCCGCAGCCGTTCCCATGCCCGCACCCTAGCCGCCGCGCGGGGCCTTCCGTGCTAGGCCGGCCGCGCGCGGCGGGCCGGGGCTGGGCGTCGGCGGCGGCGTCCGCTACGGTGCCGGTCATGCCCGAGATCGCACCGCCCGGCGGGCTGCTGCCGGGCCGCCGGATCCTGGTCGTCGGCGCGGGGACGCGGCCCAGCGACGATCCCGCCGCGCCGGTCGGCAACGGCCGCGCGATCGCGGTCACCGCCGCGCGGGAGGGCGCCGCGGTGGCGTGCGCCGACCTCGACGAGCACTCCGCGGGGCAGACCGCCGCGATGATCGAGGCGGAGGGCGGCCGGGCGCGGGTGGTGGTGGCGGACGTGACCGACCCGGCGTCCTGCGACGCCGTCGTGACGAAGGCCGCCGAGGGCCTCGGCGGCCTGGACGGGGTGGTGTTCAACGCCGGGATCGGCGTCGGGTACGGGCTGGCGGGCACGGCGCTGGCCGACTGGGACCGCGTCCTGCAGGTCAACCTGCGGGCGCCGTTCCTGGTCGGCAAGGCCGCGATGCCGGCGCTGGAGGCGGGCGGGGCGATGGTGTTCATCGGGTCGCTGGCCGGGACCAAGCCGGGCTCGCGGTCGCCGTCCTACGACGCCTCCAAGGCGGGCCTGACCGGGCTGGTGCGGCACATCGCCGCCGAGGGCGCGCCGCGCGGGGTGCGCGCCAACGTGGTGGCACCCGGCCTGATCGACACGGTGATGGGGCGCGCCGCGTCCGACGGGAACGCGAGCCGCGACCGGGTCGCGGGGCTGATCCCCATGCGCCGGCAGGGCACGGCGTGGGAGGTCGCCGACGTCGCGGTGTTCCTGCTGTCGGAGCGCGCCTCCTACGTCACCGGGCAGGTCCTGCACGTCGACGGCGGCCTGTCCACCCTGCGCTGACCTTGGGAGCGGCATGAACGAGACCTCCACCGGCAGGACCGGACAGCCCGTGCGGAGCGCCGGGGTGGCGCTGCGGCCCGTCGCCGAGGCCGACCTGCCGCTCATCGAGCGGCTGCGCGGCGACCCGGAACTGGCCGCGCCGTTCCTGTGGCAGGGGTTCCGCGATGTCCGCAGGTTCCGGCGCAGCTGGGAGGACGACGGCATGCTCGGCGAGGACACCGGCACCCTCGTCGTCGCCCGCGGCGCCGCGTTCCTCGGCATCGTGTCCTACCGGCGCCTCGCCGCCGCGGGGCGGGCGTGGTGCTGGAGCATCGGGATCTCGCTGCTGCCCGAGGCGCGCGGCCACGGCGCCGGGTCGCGGGCGCAGCGCCTGCTGGCGGAGTACCTGTTCGCGCACACCACCGCCCACCGCGTCCAGGCCGAGACCGAGACAGGCAACCTCGCCGAGCAGCGCGCCCTGGAGAAGGCGGGGTTCACCCGCGAGGGCGTCATGCGCGAATGGGGGTTCCGCGACGGCCGGTACCGCGACGAGGTCCTGTACAGCCTCCTGCGCTCCGACCTGCACCCGCACGGGCCGGGCGAGGGCGGGGGCGCCCCGGACGGCGCGGGCCCCGGCGCGGCGGGGTAGCCGGGAACACCCCTTCCCCTCCCACCGTTACCGTGTAACGATGTAATCATCGGGAGGTGCGATGGTCCCCCATGACAGCGATCCCCGCCAGGCCCCGCCCGGGCGGGACGAGCCGCCGCTGGACGCCTACTCCCGCGTGGTGTCCTCCGTCGCCCGCGAGCTGACCCCGCGCGTGGCGGCGCTGCGCGTCCGCGGCCGCCGCGGCGAGGGCACCGGGTCGGGCTTCGTGTTCACCGGCGACGGGTTCCTGCTCACCAACGCCCACGTCGTCGGCGCCGCGTCCGGCGGGCAGGCCGCGTTCGCCGACGGCGCCACCGGCGCGTTCACCGTCGTCGGCGCCGACCCCCTGTCGGACCTGGCCGTCGTGCGCGCCGACGGGCCCGTCCCCGACCCGGTCGCCCTCGGCGACAGCGACGCCCTGGTCGTCGGGCAGCTCGTCGTCGCCGTCGGCAACCCCCTCGGTCTCGCCGGCTCGGTCACCGCCGGCGTCGTGTCCGCCCTCGGCCGGTCGCTGCCGACCTCCCAGCCCACCCGCAGCGGCACCGCCGTCCGCGTCATCGAGGACGTCATCCAGACCGACGCCGCCCTCAACCCCGGCAACTCCGGCGGCGCGCTCGCCGACGCCCACGGCCGCGTCGTCGGCGTCAACACCGCCGTCGCCGGGATCGGCCTGGGCCTGGCCGTCCCGATCAACGCCACCACCCGCCGCATCATCGCCGCCCTGATCCGCGACGGCCGCGTCCGCCGCGCCTACCTAGGCCTGGCCGCCGCGCCCGTCCCCGTCCCCGCCGCGCTGCGCGAGCGGATCGGGCAGGACGACGCGCTGCGCGTCGCCGAGGTCGTGCCCGCCGGCCCCGCCGACCGGGCCGGGCTGCGCCGCGGCGACCTGGTCCTGACCGCCGGCGGCGCGCCGGTCTCCCACGCCCAGTCGCTGCAGCGGCTCATGTTCGCCGAGGCCATCGGGCGGCCCCTGCCGATCACCGTGCTGCGCAACGGCGCCATGGTCGACGTCATCGCCGAACCCGTCGAGCTCGACGCCGAACGCGCCTGACCCCCAGTACGCGCCTGACCCCCGGTTACGCGCCGCCCGGATCCTGTGGTCCTTCCGGGCCTCCAGGGCCTTCGGGGCCGCGGAACGTCGCGCGGTAGGACGAGGGGGACACCCCGATCGCCGCGTGCAGGTGCGCGCGCAGCGACGCCGCCGTCCCGAACCCCGCCCGCTCGGCGACCCGGTCCACCGGCAGGTCGGTCTCCTCCAGCAGCCGCCGCGCCGCCTGCACCCGCTGCGCCGCCAGCCACACCTGCGGCGACACGCCCGTCTCCTGCCGGAACCGGCGCGTGAACGTCCGCACGCTCATCGACGACCGCGCCGCCAGCCGCGCCAGCGTCACCGGGCGGTCCAGCCGCTCCAGCGCCCACGCCCGCGCCGCGCCCGTCGAGGACTCCCGCGACTCGGGCACCGGCAGCGCCACGAACTGCGCCTGCCCGCCCTCCCGGTGCGGCGGCACCACCGTGCGGCGCGCCACGTCCCCCGCCACCGCCGCGCCGTGGTCGCGGCGGATCATGTGCAGGCACAGGTCGACGCCCGCCGCCTCGCCCGCCGAGGTCAGCACCGCGCCCTCGTCGACGAACAGCACCGCCGCGTCCACCCGCACCCCCGGGAACATCTCCACCAGCCGGGCGCACGACAGCCAGTGCGTCGTCGCCCGCCGCCCCTCCAGCAGCCCCGCCGCCGCCAGCACGAACGCGCCCGTGCACACCGACGCGACCCGCGCGCCCCGCCCGGCCGCCGCCGCGAGCGCGCCCGGCACCGGCCCGTCCCCGGGACGGGTCTCGTCCAGCACGTGCGACGCCGGCACGACCACCGTGTCCGCCGCCTCCAGCGCCTCCAGCCCGTGCGGCACCGCCACCGCGAAATCGGCGTCCGCCCGCACCGCCCCCGGCTCCACCGCGCACGACACCACCTCGTACAGCGGCGCGCCCCCCGCCGACCGGGCCTGCCCGAACAGCTGGTGGACGATCCCCAGCTCCATCGGCAGCACGCCCTCGCGCACCACCACCGCCACCCGGTGCACCCCGCCCGCCATGGCCCGATCCTTGCACAGCATGGCCCACCGGCCACTCACCCTCGGCGCCCCCCGCCCGGCAGCATCGACACCGGACCGGCCGCCACCGAGCAAGCCGACCGAGAAGGCCGGCACCCAGAAAGCCGGCACCGGAGCCGACGAACCGGGAAGGAAGACAGCGCCGTGAACGTCCTGTGGATCTTCGCCCACCCCGAGGGCCGCTCCCTCAACGGCGCGCTGCGCGACCGCGGCGCCGCCACCCTGCGCCGCGACGGGCACCGCGTCCGCCACTCCGACCTGTACGCGATGGGCTGGAACCCCCTCGTCGGCCCCGCCGACTTCGGCCACGACCCCGCGAGCCGCCTCATCGTCGGCGCCGCGTCCGAACGCGCCCACGCCGCCGGCGCCCTGGCCCCCGACATCCGCGCCGAACAGGACAAGATCACCTGGGCGGACGCGCTGGTCGTGCAGTTCCCCCTGTGGTGGTACGGGATGCCCGCCATCCTGAAGGGCTGGTTCGACCGCGTCTTCGTCCAGGGCTTCGCCTTCGGCGTCACCGACGACGAAGGCCGCACCCTCCGCTACGGCGACGGCGGCCTCGCCGGACGCCGCGCACTGGTCGTCACCACCGCCGGCGCCCGCTCCACCGGCCTGGGCCCCCGCGGCGTCCACGGCGCCGCCGAGGACCTGCTGTTCCCCCTCCTGCACGGCACGCTGTTCTACACCGGCATGGACGTCCTGCCGCCCCTGGTCGTCACCGGCGCCGACCGCGCCACCCCCGCCGACCACGCCGCGGCCGCCGCCGCTCTCGACGCCCGCCTGCACGCCCTGCCCACCGCCGACCCCATCCCGTACCGCACCGAGCGCGGCGGCGACTACACCGACGACCTCACCCTGCGCCCCCACCTGGCCCCCGGCCGCTCCGCCCCCTTCATCCACCGCCGCCCCACCCCGGAGCCCGCACCGGCGCCGGGCGCGATCCGCCGCTGATCGCGCCTGCGGACCCGGTTCCGCGGGTCACAGGAGGGCGAGCTGCTCCGGTCGAGGAGGCGGTGGCGGGGGAGGCGTGCGGGCGGGCCGGTGCGTCGCGCGGCCGCCGACGCCGTACCGGGCGGCCAGCTCGCGGACACGCCGCGCGATCCGCTCCTGGTACTCGCGTGGAGCGTAGGCGCCGCCGCGGTACAGGCGCGCGTAGGGGACCACCAGGTCGGGATGGTGCTCGCGCAGCCAGGACAGGAACCACTCCCGGGCCCCGGGGCGCAGGTGCAGCGTGATCGCCGACACCGACGTGGCGCCCGCGTCGGCGATCTGCCGGACCGCCGCCTCCAGCTGCGCGGGGGAGTCCGACAGGTAGGGGATGACCGGGCCCATCAGCACGCCGCAGCCGATGCCCGCCTCGTTCAGCACCGCGCACACCTCCAGCCGCCGGCGGGGCGGCGGCGTGCCCGGCTCCACCGCTCGCCACAGGTCGCGGTCGACCGAGCCGACCGACACCGCCGTGCTCACCCGCGTGCGGGCGGCCGCCTCCCGCAGCAGCGGCAGGTCGCGCAGGATCAACGACCCCTTGGTCAGGATCGAGAACGGGTTGGCCGCCTCCGTCAGCGCCGCCAGGACGCCCGGCATCAGCCGGTAGCGGCCCTCGGCGCGCTGGTAGCAGTCGACGTTGGTGCCCATCGCGATGTGCTCGCCCCGCCACCGCGGCGCCGCCAGCTCCGCCCGCACCCGCTCGGCGGCGTTGACCTTGACCACGATCCGCGAGTCGAAGTCCGCACCCGCATCCATGTCGAGGTATTCATGGGTTTTTCTGGCAAAGCAGTAAATGCAGGCATGTGAGCATCCCCGGTAGGGGTTGACCGTCCAGCGGAACGGGACGCGGGACGCCTCCGGCACCTTGTTGACGATCGTCCTGGCGCGGACCTCGTAGAAGGTCATGCCGCGGAACTCCGGGGTGTCGAACGTGCGGGCCACCGCGCCGCGCTCGATCAGCGGCGGCGCCTGCCCGCCGGGCACGCCGGCCTCGTCCAGCCGGAGATGATCCCAGCGCATGCCCCACCTCCTCGAACGTGTGATCGATGAACCGTCCGGCCAGTATGGAACGCGTGTTCGAAGATCGCAATGCAGAGGATCGGGCATAACGGGACAGTGGGGGATCACACGGGCATCGCTGTTTCGTCCATGGCATCGCGGCGCGTGCGTAACAATGGGCCGCTATGGCATGGCGATCGAGGACCCGGCAAGCGGCGGCGGCGTTGACGGCGGGAGTGTCGGCGGGCGCGCTCGCCGCCTGCGGCATCACCGCCCTCGGCGGCACGGGCGGGCGCGAGGACGGCGCCCGCGGGCCCGTGCCCCCCGACGCCAGGGCCGAGTGCCCGGGCGTCCCCGCGCCCGACGGCGCCAAGGGGCGGCAGCTGCGCGGCATGTGGATCGCCAGCGTCGGCAACACCGACTGGCCCAAGGACCCCGGCGCCTCCGCCGCCGACCAGAAGAAGCAGTTCACCCGGCTCCTCGACACCGCCACCGCGATGAACATGAACGCGGTGTTCGTCCAGATCCGCCCCAACTCCGACGCGTTCTACGCCTCCCCGTACGAGCCGTGGTCGCAGTGGCTCACCGGCACCCAGGGCAAGGACCCCGGCTACGACGCGCTGGCGTTCATGCTCGAGGAGGCCCACGCCCGCAACCTGGAGTTCCACGCCTGGTTCAACCCCTACCGCGTGTCCCGCCAGGCCGACCTGAAGAAGCTGTCGCCCAAGAGCCCCGCCCGGCAGCACCCCGACTGGGTCCGCAAGTACGGCAAGGGCCTGTGGTACGACCCGGGCCTGCCCCAGGTCCGCGACCTGGCGACCAAGGCCGTCATGGACGTCGTCGGCAAGTACGACATCGACGCCGTCCACTTCGACGACTACTTCTACCCCTACCCCGAGGACGGCGACTTCCCCGACGACGCCGCCTACAAGGCCTACGGCGACGGCATGAAGAGGGCCGACTGGCGCCGCCGCAACGTCGACACCCTCGTCGAGTCGCTGTCGGCCCGCATCCACGCCGCCAAGCCATGGGTGCGGTTCGGCATCAGCCCCTTCGGCGTGTGGCGCAACAAGAGCAGCGACCCCGCCGGGTCGTCCACCTCCGCCCTGCAGAGCTACGACGACATCTACGCCGACACCCGCAAATGGATCAAAAAGGGCTGGCTCGACTACGTCACCCCCCAGCTGTACTGGCCCATCGGCGACCCCCGCGCCGACTACGCCGAGCTCGCCCCCTGGTGGGCCCGCCAGGTCGAGGGCACCGGCGTCCAGCTGACCATCGGCCAGGCCGCCTACCGCGTCGGCGAGGACGCGACCTGGCGCAAGCCCGCCGAACTGTCGCGCCACCTCGCCCTCAACGCCCGGTACCCGCAGATCGGCGGCGACGTGTTCTTCAGCGCCTCCGACCTCGCCGCCAACCGGCGCGGGTTCGCCGCCCGCCTCCGCGAGGACCACTACTCCCGCCCTGCCGTCCCGCCCGTCCCCGCCCGCCGCGGCGGGCAGGCGCCCCCCTCGGTGCAGGGCACCGCCGCCGTCCCGGCCTCCGGCAAGGACGGCAAGGGCGTGAAGGTCACCTGGCGGACCTCGCAGGGCGCGGTCTCCTACGCCGTCTACCGGGCCGAGGGCGGCAAGCCCGGCTGCGCCCCCGTCCGCCCCCGCGACCTCATCGCCGACGTCCGCGGCGGCGGCATCATCGACCCCGCCGCCAAGCCCGGCCGCTCCTACACCTACTACGTCACCGCCCTTGACCGGCTCCACCACGAGAGCCGACCCGGACGCGGCGCGACGGCCACCGCCCCCGAGGGATAATGATCATGGTCCGTGGGCAGGAATCCTGTCACCTGACCACCCCCCGGAGGTATGAAGCATGGCGCTGTCGATGGAGGAGCAGCGGATCCTCAGCCAGATCGAGGTCCGCCTGAGCGAGGACGACCCCCGCCTGGCCCAGCGCCTCGCACGCCTCGGCACCCCCCGCGCCCGCCGCGCCCGCACGATCGCCCTCGCCGCGGCCGCCGCCCTCATCGTCCTGGCCGCCGTAGCCGCCGGAATCGCCGCCGCCCTCCTCTAACCCCACCCCGCCCCGCCGCCTCCCGCTACCCAGCCACCCGGCAGGGCCCGCGCCCGCGAGGCGCCCGCGGCGGCGGCTTGAGCACGCCGCCGGCCGCCCAAGTCGGCCCGCGAGGAGGGATCGGACCGGGTTCTGGCTGCAGCTCCGCCGGGGCGACGACGGTTCGGTGACGGCGGGCCCAACTCGCGGCCGACCGCTGGCGCCTACCGCTGATTCCCGCACTCGGCCTCCTCGCGGCCGCATGACGCTGGTGCTTCGATACCAGAAGCGCTAGCGGGCGTCTTCGGAGCCGGAGGCGGAGAGGGTCGCGGCCCACTCCGCGGACCACCGGACGAGCGGGCGCAGCGCGCGGCGGGCGCCGTGGCCCAGCTCGGTGAGGGCGTAGGTGGTGTCCGGAAGCTGCTCGACGAGGGAGGCGTCGACCAGCTCGGTCAGCCGTTGCCGCAGCACGCTGGAGGACATGTCGTCGCAGCGCTCCTGCAGCGCGCGGAACCCGACCGGCCCGTGTTGCAGTTCCCAGACGATCCGCAGGTTCCACCTGCGGCCGAACAGGTCGAGGGCGGCCATCAGCGGCCGGCCGGTGCTCGACCCTCGGACCGCCCGTCCCGGCCTGGGTGCCGCCATCCGTCGTACCGTCCCATCTTGCTGCTTCGATATCCGACACACTATCGTGTATCCGTCGATTCGATTTCCGAAGCACTGAGGAAGGCGGCGCCGGGACGCGGACCGGCAGCCGCGGGCGGCAGAGCCGAACCAGGCCGTATCAGCACGTCCTCGCAAACGCCCGGTGCTCCGTCGCCGGGATCGAGCAATCCGAGCGTCAATTCGAAGTCGGACATGTCCGGCCGAACACAGGAGGTCCCCATGGCCAAGGGCTACTGGGTCAGTGTCTACCGCGCCATTTCCGACCCTGAGAAGCTGACCGCCTACGACAAGCTGGCCGGTCCGGCCGTCCGAGCCGGCGGCGGGCGGCTCCTGTCCCGTGGCAGCCGAGTCGTCGCCCACGAAGCCGGAAACACGCAACGCGTCATTCTGATCGAGTTCGACAGCTTCGAACAGGCCGTCGCGGCATACGAGAGCGAGGCATACCAGAAGGCGCTGGTGGTCCTCTCCGACAGCGTCGAGCGCGACTTCCGCATCATCGAAGGCATCGGCTGAAGGACGGGCCCAGCCATCTCCGAGCATCGAGCGTCAAAGGTGGGCCGATGTCCTGGCCGGATGTCACGGTGGTCGATGCGTGCGTGCGGCGCGACGGCCGGGGCGGCAGCCCCACGGCCGTCACCGACGACGACCCGGCGGCGACGGACGCGGACCGGCGTGCGGTCGCCGCTGCGGCCGGCACCTCGCACGCGGCGTTCCTCGGCCCGGGGCAGACGCCGGACGGTGGCCGGCCGGTCCGGTTCTTCACCGCCACCGCCGAACTTTCCGGCTGCGGCCACGGCACCGTTGCCGCGCAGGCCGTCCGGTTGACCCGCACCGCACTGGGCGAACTGAACGACCGCCAGCACACCGGCGGGCGCACGTTCGACACCCTCGCGATCCGCCGCCCCGCCGGCATCGAGGTGTGGTTCGACCAGGGCCTCGTCGCGCTGCGTCACCCGGCACCGGACGAGCGCGCCGCGATCGTCGCCGCGCTCGGGCTCACCGCGGACGATCCGCATCCGACCGACGCGCCACGGATCGCCGCGCCCGGCGCCCCGCGCATGCTGGTACCGGTAAACGACCGGTCGGCGCTGCTCCGAGTCCGCCCACACCTCGGCAGGCTGACGGCGGCGTGCCGGCGGTACGGGCTCCTCGGCTGTTTCGTGTACGTACCGCCGGTGGGCGACCGACCGGGTGCGGCGCGGATGTTCGCGCCGGCGATCGGTGTCGACGAGGACGTCGCCAACGCCAACAGCACCGGCTGCCTGGCCGCCCACCTGCTCGACACGACAGGGGCGCAGAGGGTCGCGATCGAGGTGGAGCAGGGTGACACCCTCGGTCGACCGGCCAGCGTGCTCGCTTCGGCCCGGCGCGGGCCTGCGGGCATCACCACCCGGGTCGGCGGGTTGGCGGTGGTCCGCGACGGACACTGAGGGCGACGACTTGACCGTCCTCCTCATCCCGGTCGAGCTACCGCCAAAACTCGGTCCAATCGTCCTCGCGGGCCGGTCAGGCGGACGCCGCCGCCCCGGCCGGGTCAGCGGGCGCGGTCGTAGATCAGGGCCATCTCGCCCGGCTCGCCGGTATCCCGGCGGCTGACCGCCCACCTGCTGGGCGGCAGGAGGGTCCGTGGGACGTGCGAACGCCAAGGCCCCGGCGGGGCGAGCCCGCCGGGGCCTTGGCGTTCAAGCCGGTGTGGTGGTCGCCTCACGGCGAAAGGCACAACGAAGCTCCAGCCCGGACCGCATGGGACCGGCGGTATTCCCCGAAGGCATCAGGTAGAGCCCGGGGGACACATGCCACACCGACGCACCCACTGTAGCGGCTCCGCGCGGGTGCCTCCTCCATCGCCACCCCGCATGTGAACTTCACCTCACCCCGCGGTGAGGGTTGCCTGCGCCCGTGCACCGGTCCGCCCGCAGACGCGTCCACGAATATGAGTCATGCGGGAAATGCGGGGAGACCGCCCGGTCGCCACGCGGGGGGCCCGCACGACCGCGAGCACCGGCGGCGAAACCCGGCACAGGTGAGGAGACGGGGAAGTGCGCACCACGGGGACGGGGACCACGAGGCCTGCGGGCGGCGGAACCACCGGCAGGGACGACGGCGGCGTGGCGATGGCCTGGGATCTGGACACCGGGCCCCGCGCCGCGGCCCGGGCACGCGAGCTCACCCGCCGGACACTGCGGCGGTGGCGCGTCACAGGCCCCGACGACACCGACGACATCGTCCTCATCGTGGACGAGCTCGTCACCAACGCCGTCGTGCACGGCGCCGGGCCCGTGCGCCTCGCCCTGCGCCTGGACGCCACCAGGGCCGGGGTCCGCCTCACCGGCGAGGTCGGCGACGCCGACCCCCGCGCGCCGGGCGCGCCCGGCGCGCCGCCCCCCGTCCTGGACTGGTCCGAGGCCGGCCGCGGGCTGCTGCTGGTCGCCTCCCTCGCCACCGAGTTCGGCGCCCGGCCCGCGCCGCCGGGTAAGGCCGTCTGGTTCACCCGCGACCTCGACCCCCTGGACACCCCCGCCCTCGCCGTCGACACCCCGGCCGACTGAACCCGCCCGGGTCAGGCCTGCAGGGGGCAGCGGTCCACGACCCACACGTCCTCGTCGTCGCCCGCCGGAGGCGGCGGCTCGTCGGTGAGCCGGTCCAGATGCCACTCGATGTGGGCGAGCGGGCCCCGCCAGCCCGCCAGCAGATCCGCCAGGGGACGCGGCGGGCCCGGCGGCCCGTACGGGCGCGGATCGGGCAGCTCGGCCTCCCACAGCGCGTCGTCGCAATCGGCGGCCCAGTGCGCGACCGCCTCCAGCACCTGCCGCAGATCGCGCGCCAGGTCGCTCAGCGACCGCAGCGCCATCGCGTCCTGGATCATCCGCTCCCGCGCGTCATAGGGCATCTCCCGCCCGAAGGCGGGCGGGAACGCCGGGGGGCGGCCCTCCAGCACCGGGTCCTCACCCGTCGCCGCCGACCGGATCGCCGCCACCTGCCAGCGCGTCCACTCGGCCAGATGCCCCAGCACCCCGCGCAGCGCCGCCGCGCCCGCGCCGCCGCCGCGGACCTCCGCGGCGGCGTCGCGCAGCCGCGTCCGCACCGACTCCAGCCGGTCCAGCGTCCACGCCCGGGCCCGCGCCGCGCCCGCCGGGCCCCGCGGCCCCGCCTCTGCCGCAGGGCGCGGCATCGGCACCCGCAGCGCCGCCAGCAGCTCGTCCAGATCCCGCACCTCCGCGCCCCGCCCCGACAGGAACGCCGCGCCGATCCGGTCGAGCCGGAACATCCGCGGCCCGTCGCGCATCCGGCACCACCCCACCAGGTACTCCCCGTAGGGGGCCACGACCAGGCCGTGCGCCTCGACGTCGCGGAAGCTGCGCGCCCCCGCCTGGTCGGTGTAGGCCAGCCGCACGACCCGGCGGGTGCGGACCGCCTCGGCGAGCGTGTCGTGCACCGGGCCCAGCAGCGAGCCCACCTCCGACAGCGGCTCGCGGGCGGCGGACTCGGGCAGCGCGTACCCGCGGCCCTTCTCCGCCCGCACCGGCAGCCCGCCGTGCGTCAGCAGCTCCAGGTCGCGGCGGACGGTCCGCTCGCTGACCCCGAGCCGCGCGGCCAGCACCGCCGGGTCCAGCGGGTCGGGGGAGGCCGCACGCAGCTCCGCGACGAGCGCCAGCAGCCGATCTACGCGATCCACGCACCCATCGTGACCCCGTCCGCCGCCCTCGCACCCTTCCGAAGGGGCTTAAAACCCTTACCGGCAAGGGTTTTCGGGCCTCGCGCCGCACCGGGCCCCGGTGGACGGGGCCGGTGCGGCGCGGGTCAGCGGCCCGACAGCTCCACCGCCAGGCCCTGGAAGTCGGCCGCCGTCAGCGACAGCGCGCTGCCGATCGCCTGCGTCGCCTCCGCGCTGCCCAGATGCCGCTGCGCGGCGCGGTCGAGGTAGGCCTCCACGAGCCGCGCGCCGGTCAGCCTGCCCCGCGGCCGCAGCGAGCCGACCTCGCGGTTCACCACGGCCCAGGCGTCCGACCCGAGCCGCAGGCTGCGCTCCTCGGCCAGCAGCCGCACCAGCGCCGCGCGCGCCTGCGCGCCCGACAGGTCCGGCAGCCGCACCGCCCGCAGGTCGGTCACCAGCTCCGGCGACGCCGCCGACAGCTCACCGACGCGGTCGGGCTCGCACGTGCCGAGCAGCGCGGTGTCGTTCACGCCCTCCAGCCGCGTCCGGTACAGCACCGACGCGTAGGCCGGGCCCTGCGCCTCGTCCAGGATCAGCCCGTCCAGGCCGTCCAGCAGCAGGACGTGGCCGGAGTGCTCCTCCAGCGCGGCCCGCAGCCCGTCGGGGCCGTGCTCGCGCAGGTCCTCGGCGTGGACGGCGTGGACCTCGCCGCTGGAGGCCTCGACCTCCGCCAGCGCGCGGGCCACCATCCGCGCCAGCCGCCGCTGCCCGCTGGACGGCGCGCCGATCAGCAGCAGCGCCGGCGCCGACGCGCTCGAGACCTCCTGGCCGCGCAGCCGCCGCGCCCACTTGCCGCGCCGCCGCACCTCGGTGACCACGCGCTCGATGTCGTCGGCGCCGCACAGGAACCGGACGCCGTAGGCCTCGGCGACCTGCGGGGCCTGCTCGGGCACGGGCGCGGGCGGCAGCGGGGGCGGCGGCTCGGGCACCGGCGCCGGAGGCGGCGGCAGGTCGGCGTGCGGCGCGGGCGCCGGAGCGGGGGACGGCGGGACGGGGGGCGGGGCGTCCGCGCCGGGCCACGCCGGGCCCGGATCGAGCTGGGTGCGGAACGCGTCGGTGTCCAGCTGCGTCCTCTGCGGCTCCGACGGCCACACCGGCTCCGGCGCCGGCTCGGGGGCCTGCCGGGTCGGCGGCGCCGGGGCGGGGGGCTCGGGCGCCGGGGGAGGCGCGATCCGCGGCGGCGGCACGTCCGACCCGAACGGGTCCGGCGCCGGCGCGGGCGCGGCGGGCCGCTGCTCGTACCGGGGCGGCTCGGGCCGCCCCTGCTCGTGGTGGGCGCTCGGCTCGGGCGGCGGCGAGGACGGGCCCGGGAACGGCGGCGGCGACACCGGAGGGGGCGGGGGCGCGTACTGGAAGGGCGGCTCCGACGGGCCCGGCGAGGCATGCGCCGGCGGGGCGGGCGGTTCGGGCGCGGCGGGCGGCGGCACCGGCGGGGCCGCCGGGGGAGGGGCGGGCGCGACCGCGGGCGGCGGGCCCGGGGCCTCCTGCGCGGGCTCGGGCACCGGCGCGACCGGCAGGTCGCCGCCGGAGGAGGCGCGCTCGGCGGCCATGTGGGCGCGGGCGGCCTTGATGATGTCCCACGCCGACAGCTCGTCGGTGGACGGCGGGGTGTGCATCGCCGGGGACGTCAGCTCCGCCGCGACCGCCTGCGGCACCGCGAACCCCGTCGCCGGCGGCGGCACCTGCGCCAGCCGGCACCACGTCAGCCCCAGGGTGTAGGTGGTGGCCAGCAGCGCGGCGAGGGCGTCGGAGTCGTCGCTGCGCAGCGCGTCGGGGAGGCGGCCGTCGCGCGGCCACAGCGACCGCAGCGGGTTGGCCGGGTCGGTCAGCACCGCCTGCAGGGTGCGGGCGCTGTCGGCGTCCAGCCAGCGCTGCAGCGCCGGCAGCGCGCCCGGCGCGGCCTGCAGGTCGGCGGCCAGCACCGCGATCCCGGCGCGGCGGACCTCGTCGTGGCTGCGTCCCGCCGCGGCCGGGCGCGGCCCGGTCAGCCCCGCGACGATCTCCTGGAGGTCGTACAGGGCCAGGCGCAGGTACTCGCCCGGCGCGGTGTCGCGCACCATCGGGGTGGCGAACTCGGCGGGGCAGCGGCGCCGCCACTCCTGCACGATCGCCTCGGGCCCGTACCGGACGGTGGCCATGTCCTGGTTGACCATCCGCAGCGACGCCGCGGTGACCGCGGCGAGCGCGTCGGCGCCGGGACGGAACCGGGGGTCGGCCTGCAGCCCGGCGGCGACCTCGTACATGACGCGGGCGATGTGGGCGGCGCCGCCGCCGTCGCCGGCGCCGAGCCGGTGGACGTAGTAGCCGGCCAGGGTGCCGAAGTCGGGCGGCATCATCCAGTGCAGCTGCTCGGCCGAGGTCGTCAGGAACGGGATGAACGACTCGATCAGGGGGTGCTCGGTCAGCACCACGGGGGATCCCGCGCACCACAGCAGCGCGCCCCACGCGGCGGCGACGGTGCTGGGCGTGCCCGGCTGGAACATCGGGTCGCGCTGGGCGAACTGCTGCGGGTTCACCGCCAGCGCGGTGGTGAGGGCCTGGGAGATGCGGGCGACGACGGCGGTGTCGGGGACGGGCCCGAGGAACCCCAGCGGCGCGACGCGCCCGGCCGCGAGGTCGGGGCCGGTGGGGAACAGCTGCGGCGGGACGGGCGGCGTCCCGGCGCCCTGGGGCGCGGGGACGGCGACGCGGCGGTCCTCGAACTGCGCGGGGGGCGGGCAGGGGTGCCAGGTGCCGTCCAGGCCGCACCGGTACCAGCGACCCCACGCCCCGTACAGCCACCACTCGCCGGCGCCCCACAGCATCCGCGCGGCGATCTGCGCCGCGCGGTCGGCCGGCTGGGCGGTCTGCCACCACGGTGAGGCCACCAGCTCGCGCACGTTGCCCTCGACCGAGGCGAACAGGTCGCCGCTCGGGCCCCCACCGGTTCCGCCGGGCCCCGCCCCGGCCGCCTGCCAGCTCATCCGGCGAATAGTAGTAGCAGCGGGCGTTCCGTCCGGCATCGCCCGCGTTACGGACCGGTAGCCCTCCATCGACGTGTAAGGAGCGTTATGGAAGGATGCTCATTAGCCCGCCGGGAGCGGGCTCGGCGGCACACCGCGCGACCCGGGGGTGAGGATGGACGGCGCCGCACGGACCCGCGCCTGGGGCCTCGGCCTGGCGCTGTTCTCCTCGGTGTGCTTCGGCGCGTCCGGACCGTTCGGCAAGGCCCTCATCGAGGCCGGGCTCGGCCCCCTGCAGGCGGTGTGGCTGCGCATCGCGGTCGCCGCGCTGGTCCTGGCGCCGCTGCCGTTCCTGTTGCGCGGGCGGGCCGCCGTCCGCGGCCTGCGCCCACACCTGCCCGCCCTGGCCCTGTACGGGCTGACCGGTGTCGCCGGCTGCCAGGCGTTCTACTTCGTGGCCGCCTCCCGCCTGCCGGTCGGCGTGGCGATCCTGCTGGAGTTCAGCGGCCCGGTCATCGTGCTGGCGTGGCTGCGGCTGGTGCGCCGCGCCCCGGTGCACCGCACCGCCGCCGCCGGCGTCGCGACCGCCATGGCCGGCCTCGCCCTGGTCGTGCAGGTGTGGACGGGCCTGTCGCTCGACCCGGTCGGCCTGGCCGCCGGGCTCGGCGCCGCCGCCTGCCAGGCCAGCTACTTCCTCATCGTCGACCGGCTGACCGGGCAGGTCGACCCGCTCGTCATCACCTCCGCCGGAAGCGTCGTCGCCGCGCTCGCCCTCACCGCCCTGGCCGCGCCGTGGACGCTGCCCTGGCAGGTGCTGCCCGCCCCCGTGCCGGTCGCCGGGCACGCCGCGCCCGGCTGGGCGCTGGTCGCCTGGATCGGCCTGGTCAGCACCGTCCTGGCCTACCTCACCGGCGTCGCCGGACTGCAGCGGCTGTCGGCGCAGGTCGGCGGCGCCATCTGCTACACCGAGGCCGTCGCCGCCGCCCTCATCGCCTGGGCCGCGCTCGGGGAGCGCCTCACCGCCGCGCAGATCACCGGCGGCGCGATCGTGCTCGCCGGCGCCTACATCGCCCAGCGCGCCGCCGTCGCCCACCCCGAGGTCCTGAACGCCGCCGCCACCGCCCCGGCCGACGTTCCGCGGGACGGCGGGCGGGAGGCCGCGCGGGACGGCGGGCCGGGCACGCGGCCCCGGACCGCCGCCCTGCCCCCGTGACCCGCCCTGGACCGCCTCCGGAGCCGGGTCAGGCGTTCTCGCGGCGGAAGCGGCGGGCGCCCAGCGCCACCGACGCCACCAGCAGCACCGCCGCGACCAGCGCGCCCTCCGCGACCGCCGCCGACGCGTAGTCGCCCAGGAACGCCGCCCGCGCGGCGTCCACCGTGTACCGGAACGGCGTGAACCGCGACACCGCGTCCAGCCAGCCCGGCGCCAGGCTCATCGGCAGCAGGAGCCCCGACAGCAGCATCAGCGGCAGCGTCACCGACGTCAGGATCGGCGCGAACGCGTCCTCGCTGCGCGTGCGCAGCGCCACCACGTACGACAGGGACGCCACGCTCACCGCCAGCGCCACCACCAGCAGCAGCCCGACGGCGATCCCGCCCGCCGGGGCCCGCAGCCCCAGCGCCAGCCCGACCGCCACGACCACCGCCGCCTGGAACCCGACCACCACCGTGTCGCGCAGGACCCGCCCCAGCAGCAGCGCGGACCGGCTGGCCGGGGTGACCCGCAGCCGGTCCACCACCCCCGACCGCAGGTCCGCGATCAGCCCGAACCCGGCGAACCCGGCGCTGAACATCGACAGCTGTATCAGCACGCCCGGCACGAAGACCTGCCAGGCGCTGCGCGCGCCGAACCCGCGCACGTCGACCAGGTCCGACAGCAGCGGTCCGAACAGCACCAGGTACAGCATCGGCTGGATCGCGCCGAACACCACCGCGACCTTGCTGCGCAGCGTCTGCCGCATGTACCGCAGGAAGACCAGCCGGGTGTCGGACGCGACCCGCCCGAGAGCGGCGGCCCGCCCGGGCGCCGCGGAAGGCGCGGACGGGATGACAGAAGCGGTCGGTTCGAGAGACATGGGGGAGACTCCTGAGTTCAGGCCGCTTCGCGCAGCGACCGGCCGGTGATGGTGAGGAACACGTCGTCCAGCGTGGGGCGGGCCAGGTTCAGCGACGCCAGCTCCACCCCCGCACCGTCCAGCGCGCGGATCAGGGACATCAGCGCCTTCTCGCCGTCCTCGACGGTCAGCCGCAGCGTCGCGCCGGTCACGGCTGCCTCGCGGACGGCCGGGTGCGCCGACAGCGCCCCGCGGGCGGACTCGACCCCGGCCGGCTCCGCCAGCTCCACCGTGACGACGTCCCCGGCGACGCGGCGGCGCAGCTCGGCGGGCGTGCCCTCGGCGACGATGCGCCCCCGGTCGATGATCAGCAGCCGGTCGCACAGCGCGTCGGCCTCGTCCAGGTAGTGCGTGGTCAGGAAGACCGTCGTGCCGTCCCGGTCGCGCATGGCGCGGACGTGGTCCCACAGGTTGCCGCGGCTCTGCGGGTCCAGGCCGGTCGTCGGCTCGTCCAGGAACAGCAGCGGCGGGCGGTGCACCAGCCCGAGCGCGATGTCCAGGCGGCGGCGCTGCCCGCCCGACAGCGACCCGGCCGGGCGCGGCCCGAGGCCCTCCAGGTCCAGGCGCGCGCACAGCGCCGCGATCCGCGCCGCCCGGTCGCGCACCCCGTACAGGCGCGCCTGCAGGTCCAGCTCCTCGGCGACCGGGACGCCCGGGTCGGTGCCGCCGCCCTGCGCGACGTAGCCGATGCGCCGCCGCACGCCCGCCGGGTCGGCGCGCAGGTCGCGGCCGGCGACGGCCGCGGTCCCCGCCGTCGGCGCCAGCAGCGTCGTCAGCATCCGCAGCGTCGTGGTCTTCCCGGCCCCGTTGGGGCCGAGGAACCCGACGATCTCGCCGGGCGCGACCGACAGGTCCACGCCGCGGACGGCCTCGACCGTCCCGTTCCGGCCGGTGAAGGTGCGGGCGAGCCCGCGGGCCTCGATCACGATGACCTCCTCTGAGAACGACACCGCTAGCGTAACCCCAAATTTGCAGTCACTCCAAGTTTTCAGTGACACCAGTGAAGGTATATTCCTGGGCATGGCTGAGGACCACGTCCCCGAGGTCGAACCGGAACTGGGGCTGCGGGAGCGCAAGAAGCGCGAGACGCGGCGCCGCATCGCCGACATCGCCACCGGCCTGTTCATGACCCGCGGCTTCGACAACGTCACCATCGCCGACGTCGCCCGCACCGCCGACGTGTCGGTCAACACCGTCTTCAACTACTTCCGGACCAAGGAAGACCTGTTCTTCGACCGGCAGGACGAGATCATCGAGGCCGCCGCGCGCGACTTCCGCGACCGCCGCCCCGGCGAGGGCGCCGTGGCGCTGTTCCGCCGCCGCTTCTTCGAGGGCCTGGACGCCCGCTCCTACCACACCGCCTTCCACGAGGGCTCGGAGGTCTGGACCCGCACCGTCCGCGACAGCCCCGCGCTCCTGGCCCGCCAGCGCGAGATCGGCCGCCGCGCCCAGGACCGCCTCGCCGACCTGATCGCCGAGGCCACCGGCGCCGACCCCGACGACATCGCCCCCCGCGCCGCCGCCGCCATGATCTTCGCCGTGCAGAACACGCTGGTCGAGCAGATCGCCGACCGCAAGGCCGCGGGGGAGACCCTGCAGGAGATGGCCGAGGACGTCTACGCCGCCGCGGCCCGCGCCTTCGACCTGCTCGAACACGGCCTCGGCCGCTACGCCGCCGCGCCCGGCCCCGCGACCGCCGACACCTCCGCAGCGGGCCCGCCCACCGGAAATTGAGTGTCGAGGCGCTCCCGATCATTCCTACACTCCATGGTTGCGGAGGCCGACAACCATGGACACCCCCACGCTCCTTGACCACCTGCACGACCACGACACCGCCCTGAGCCTGCCCCGGGGCGCCTCCCTGCGCTGGGACGACGCCGACCTGCACCGCGCCGCGCACACCGGCGACCCCGAGGGCTACGCCCTGCTCGGCGTCGCCCCCGGCGTGCGGCCCTGGCAGCGCGCCCGCGTGCTGCTGCAGATCCTGGCCGCCTCCCAGGCCGGGCTCGACGACCGCACCCGCGCCGTGCAGGCCCGCGTCGCCCGCGTCCTGACCCTCGGGCTGCCGCCCGCCCACGTCATCACCGTCCTGCTCGCCCTGCGGCGGCTGCGCGCCAACCACAAGCACACCACCCGCACCGCGCTGCGGTTCGTCCTGGAGCACCCCGCCGCCGACGCCCTCATCGCCGCGCGCCGCCCCGCCCTGCGCGACTGCTTCGAGCACGCCCTCGGCGCCGCCACCGCCCGCGGCTGCGCCCGCCGCATCGCCGGCGGCGACACCGCCTCCGACTACCTCCAGCGGCGCCTGCTGCGCTTCCTCACCGACCCCGCCGCGGCGCCCGCCCGCGTCCAGGCCCTCTACCACCCCGCAGACGCCGCCTCCGGCCCCGCCGCCGGCCCTGCGGCGCCGGGCGAACCGGTGCTGCCCGTCGACACCGTCCGCGAACGGCCCGCCACCATCACCGCGACCAACCGCGGCGACATCGCCGCCGCCCTCGTCCACCTGTACCGGGGCGGGCCCGCCGAAGACCTCCACGCCGCCCTCGCCCGCCACGTCGGCGCCGCCGCCGCGGCCTTCCCCCGCTTCGGCGGCACCGTCGCTCTGGTCGTGGACGCCTCGGCGTCCATGCGCGGCTACGGCGACCGCGAATGGGCCGCCCTGTCCCAGGCCGCCGCGCTGCGGATGGTGCTGTCGGAGGTCTGCGCCCGGCTGGAGGTCATCGAGACCGGCGGCGACGAGCGCTCCCCGCGCGGCGCCACCGACCTGGCCACCGCCGTCCTGGACGCCCTCGGCACCGGCCCCGACCTGGTCGCCGTCGTCTCCGACGGCTACGAGAACGTCTTCCCCGGCGACCTGGCAAGGGTCGCCGCGAGCCTGCCCCGCGCCGGCGTCACCACCCCCGTGGTGTTCTGCCACGCCATGTTCACCGGCAGCGACGACCTGACGCTGCGGCGCCCCGCCCCGTCCCTGCCCCAGCGCGGCTTCTGGCACCAGGACGACTTCGCCGAACTGCTGCCCTGGATGTTCGGGCACTGCGCCGCCGGCGCGCCCTGGCTGCGCGCCGCCCTGCACGACCGCCTCGACGCCCTCGACCGGCAGGCCGACACCCTCACCGCCCGCCTGGCCGCCTGAACAGGCCCGGCCGCCTGAACCCGCCCGTGCGCGGACGCGCCGCACCCCGCGCACGCCGCCGCAGCACCTCCCCGAAAGGGAGCACCGCATGACGCAGACGACGGCGCTCGACACCCTCGTCCCCGGCCCCGGCAGCCTCGCCGGGCACCGCCTGGGCACCCCGCAGCAGGCCGGCGCGCTCACCATGGTGCCGGTCTCCGGGCCCGCCCACCGCGGCTTCGTGCCGCCCCGCACCGGCCTCAAACTGTCCCGCGTCGTCGGCTACGGGCAGGTCGAACTCGCCAACCGCGCCGACTCCGGCGTCGCCATCGTCCCCCTGCACATCGGCTACGTCCAGGACCGCGCACAGAACCACGCCCTGTGCCGGTCGGCGCTGCTGTCCGCCGGGCAGACCCTGCGCTTCGACGACGCCTGCTGCGTCCAGCAGAGCCAGGGCGGCCACCTCGGCGAACGCGACCAGTGGTTCTTCGTCCTTCCGCTGGAACTGCGCGCCCGCGCCCTCGAACTGCGCGGCGCCGCCGACTACGGCAAGCTCTGGGGCGACATCGCCGCCCTCAACGCCCGCCACGGCCTCGCCCGCCGCGGCCACCTGGAGCAGATCCTGTCCCGCAGGCGGGCGGTGCTGACCCAGTTCCAGTCCCGCCTGGAACTCCAGCCCGGCCAGGTCGGCGCCCTGTTCCTGCTCTCCGGCCGCTTCGCCGGCCTGGAGATCGCGCCCGACCCCCGCTACTTCGCCGAGATGTGGACCGCGCTGGTCTGCTTCGCCTACGGCGTAGCCGCCCGGCACGCCGAACCCGCACCGCCCGACCCCGCGCCCTACGACCTCGCCCACCGCGAGGCCGGACGGTTCGAGGAGGGGCCGTTCGAGGGCGGGCCGCCCGCGGCGGGGCTCGCCGGGGTGCGCGCCGCGCTCGACCGCGACCGCTCCGCCCGCCTCGCCGAGATCGGCGACCGGCTCGCGGCCGCCCCCGCCGGCCCCGTCGAACTCCGCGAGGAGGAGCGCCACCTCGACCTGCGGCTGTCCACCGTCACCGGCCCCCAGCTGGCCGGGCAGATCGTCACCGACGGCGACCGGACCGTCTACGCGTCCCTGTTCGCCCGCTGAACCGGCGCCCGCGCCCCCGGGGCCGCCCCGAAGAAAAGGGGGTTGCCCCGGGGGCGCGTCACCCACTTGAATCGGAGCCGCGGGAACTGTGCCGGGCACGTCGGGCCGAACCCCGATTCCAGATCCGGGAAACGCGCGATGCTCGAACCATCGTCAAGGCGATTGTGAACCCGACGCGGCGCCGGCCGCCTGTCCCGCCCCGTCCAGGTAAGGCTCCAGAACCGACCTCACCTGCGGCGGCATCTCCTTCTTGGCCTTGGACGCCGGGTCGATGAACACATGCCGCACCTCCCCGTCGGCGATGAGCCGCCCACCCACCCGGAACACCGGGCGGACCACCATGCTCGTCGTCCCCAGATGCGCCACCGGCATCGACACCTCCAGCAGCTCGTCGAACCGCGCGCCCTCCCGGAACCGGATCCGCGCCTCGGCCACCACCAGGTCGTAGCCCTGCTCCACCATCTGCGCGTAGTCGCCGAACAGCTCCCGCCACATCTCGGTCAACGCCACGTCGTAGAAGAACAGGTAGTGGCCGTTGAACACCACCCCCTGCTGGTCGCACTCGCTGTACCGGACCCGCAGGCGATGCGCGAAGGTCTCCGTCATACCCGGCATTCTGCACCGCCGCCCGGCCCATAAGCATCGCTTCTGGATCGGAGAAGAACCCTCTCTTGGACTTCTGGAGCGCGGCGGACGAGCATGGGAGGCACCGACCCGAACGAACTGGGGGAACACCATGACGGAATACGAGAAGGCCATGCGGCCGGAGGACATCACCCGCCTGTTCGTCGAACGCTCCAACGCCGGCGACGCGGCCGGCGTCGCCGCCCTCTACGAGGAGGACGCGGTGCTGGCCTACCCGCCCGGCTCCCAGACCGCGGGGCGCGACGCGATCCGCGAGATGTGGGAGAAGATCCTCGCCGCACGCCCCCGCTTCGAACCCGAGGAACCGCTTCCCACCCTGGTCAGCGGCGACCTCGCCCTCACCTCCACACCGCCCAGGGACGGGGCGGGGGCGCGCGCGCAGGTCGTCCGCCGCCAGCCCGACGGCAGCTGGCTGCGCGTCCTCGACCAGCCGGAGTTCGTCCCGCCGCCCGGAGCCGGGGCCTAGAACCCCGGCCACAGGGTGGGAGCATGGCCCCCGTGACTGCGAGCGACAGGCGATCACGAGTCGTCGGGACGGCCCTCGGCTCGGCGGTGGGGGACGCGCTCGGGGCGCCGTTCGAGTTCGGCCCGGCGGGGGCGTTCTCCAAGAAGTACCCGCTCGGTCACGGCGACGAGATGCGGGCAGGCGGCGGCTGGGACCGGGGCGAGGCCACCGACGACACCCAGATGGCGGTGCTGGTGGCCCTGTCGCTTCTGGAACGCGGCGGGCTCGACCTGCCCGACATGTTCGCCAGGTTCCAGCGGTGGGCCGCAGCGGAGCCGAAGGACATCGGCCTCCAGACCGAGAACGTCCTGGCCGCCGGTCACCCCTGGGACCTGGCCGCGGCCCGTCACTTCCAGAGCACGGGTCGCGCCGCCGGAAACGGCTCGCTCATGCGGGCCTCGACCTCGGCGGTGTACTTCGCGCCGGCGGGCAGGGCGGCCACCATGGACGCGGCCCGGCGGATCGCCGCGCTGACCCATGGCGACCCGGCGGCGTGGGAAGGCACCGCGATCTTCCACGACCTGGTCCGCGTCGCGCTGGACGGCGCCGACCCGATCGCGGCGCTCCCGGAGGTGCTTCCGCACGTCCACCCCGACCACCGCGACAGGTACGCCCGGGTCCTGTCCACCGGCTGGCACCCGGACGACGCCACGGAGTTCAACGGAGCCGTCTGGCCCTGCCTCGCCTCCGCCGCCTGGGCCGTCAGAACGACCGGCTCCTTCGAGGAGGCGCTGCGTGCGGCCATCGACCTCGGCGGCGACACCGACACCGTCGCCGCCGTGACCGGCGCCCTGGCCGGCACGGTCTACGGGCAGGAAGCGATACCCGAACGCTGGACCAGGGCACTGCACGTCCCGCTTCCCGGCTTCGACCGGGTACTCAGGCCCGCGGACCTCGCCGGGCTCGCCCTGTCCCTCGCCGCGGCGGGAGCGGGAAGCGGCGAAGGATAGAAGGTCGACGCCGCGCCTTCGTGTTGACGACCACGGGCGACCAGCCCGTCGGCCGGGGCCTAGGGGCCCGGCCAGATCGGGTAGTCGACGTAGCCGCGGGCACCGCCGCCGTAGTGGGTGGCCTCGTCGCTGCGCGCCGTGCCCTGGCCCAGCGCGAACCGGGCGACCAGATCGGGGTTGGCGATGAACGGCCGCCCGAACGCCACCGCGTCGGCGATCCCCGCGTCGACCACCGCGTTCCCCGACTCCCGGCCGAACCCGTGGTTGGCGACCAGGGGGCCGCCGAACAGCTTGCGGTACCGGGCGAACTCGTCGAAGTCCGGCGTCGCGCCCGGCTCGGTCAGAGCCCGTCCGCGCAGATGCAGATAGGCCAGGCGACGCGTGCCCAACTCCGCCACGAGGGAGTCGTAGACGGCGAGGGCGCCCTCGCCGGCCGTGTAGGGGTAGTCGCCGCGGCGCGCCCCGGGCGAGGCGTCGTGGACGGTCCAGTACGGCGACAGCCGCACCCCGGCGCGCCGCCCGTCCCACGCCGCCGCCACCGCGTCCACGACCTCCAGCAGCAGACGGGAGCGGTCGATCCCGTAGGCGTCGGCGCGGCGGTTCAGGCGCGGGTTGAGGAACTGCGCGAGCAGGTAGGTGCCGTTCGCCGCCACCTCCACCCCGTCGAACCCCGCCCGGCGCGCCCGCGCGGACGCCGCGCCGTAGTCGGCGACCGTCCGCTCGATCTCCGCGCGCGTCATCTCCCGAGGCGTGACCGTCGCCCTGGGGCCCGCCGCGGTCCAGCACTCCTCGCCCGGATCGACCGCGGACGGCCCTCCGGGCCGCGCCCCGCCCAGGTGGTCGGGGTGGGAGTGGGCGCCCGCGTGCCACAACTGCAGCACGATGCGCCCGCCCAGCGCGTGCACGACATCGGTGACGCGCCGCCACCCCTCCGCCTGCCGCTCGGTGTAGACGCCGGGGACGCCCGGGGCCCCGATCGCCCGCTCGCCGACCCACGCCGCCTCGGCGATGATCAGGCCCGCGGTGGCGCGCTGCCCGTAGTAGGCGGCGTGCAGGTCCGTCGGCACCAGGCCGCGGCCGGACGCGCGGGCCCGCGTCAGCGGAGCCATCACCACGCGGTTGGGCAGCTCCAGGTCCCCGAGCGCCACCGGCCGCAGCAGCGGTTGCGCGCCCGGCTCGCTACCCTGGTCGTGTCGGATCATCTGTCTCCTGTCTCCCCGCCGTCGTCGCCTCTCGGATGCCACGGAGCAGACGGAACGCGGTACGGAAAGGTGACCGATGGACGACCGACTCGCCGAACGCTTCGAGGCGCACCGCGCGGTACTGCGCGCGGTCGCCTACCGGATGCTGGGCTCCCCGGGCGAGACCGACGACGCCGTCCAGGAGGCGTGGCTGCGGCTCCAGCGCACCGACCCCGCCGGCATCGACGACCTGGAGGCGTGGCTGCGCACCGTCGTGGCCCGCATCTGCCTGGACATGCTCCGCACCCGCGCCTCCCGGCGCGAGGAGCCCTACGGATGGCGCTCGCCCGTCCAGCCGCACGACGGCGACCCCGAGACCGAGGCCGTCCTCATCGAGTCGGTCGGCCGCGCGATGCTCGTCGTCCTGGACACCCTCGGCCCCGCCGAACGCGTCGCCTTCGTCCTGCACGACGTGTTCGCCGTCCCCTTCGACCAGATCGCCCCCATCGTCGAGCGCACCCCGGCCGCCGCCAAGAAGCTCGCCAGCCGGGCCCGTCAGCGCGTCCGCGGTACCACCGCCGCGCCGGCACGCGAACTCGCCGAGCAGCGCCGCGTCGTCGAGGCCTTCCTCGCCGCCGCCCGCAGCGGCGACCTGGACGCCCTCCTCGGCGTGCTCGCGCCCGACGTCGTCCGCCGCGCCGACCACGCCGCCCTCACCCCCGGCCGCCCCGCCGTCCTGCGCGGCGCCGGCTCCGTCGCCCGCGAGATGCAGCTGTTCGGCCGCCGCGCCCGGTACGCCGGGCCCGCCCTGGTCGACGGGACGGTCGGCGCCGTGGTCGCGCCGCACGGCCGCCTCCTGCTCGCCCTGGCCGTCACCGTCCGCGGCGGCCGCGTCGCCGCCTACGAGATGATCGCCGACCCCGCCCGCCTCAAGGCCCTCGACCTCGCCGTCCCCTGACCGGGGGGATCGGCACGGGCCCGGGGCGAGGCCGGGCGGGCCGTATGGCCCGCCCGACCCGCTCGGCTAGTCCCCGGGCATCACCGTGAAGGCGAACCCGGCACTGGTCGGACGCCGCAGCGAGATGCCGCACTTGACGCGGCGCAGCACCTCGTTCCTGCTGAGGCCGAGCCCTCGCGCGATGAGCCGGTCCGGGCGCACCGGCACCGGATCGTCAAAGGCGACCTCCACCCGGACCGGCCACGCCTCGTCGAGGCGCTCCGGCGGGGTGTGCAGCCGCCAGGCGCCCGTCCAGTCCAGGGTGAACCGGTTGCGCCGGGCGAGCAGCGGATCCAGCAGCCGGGAGGCCACCAGCCGCGGATCGTTGACGCGGTAGCCGTGGAGATCGGCCGGATCGAAGGAGCCGACCGGGGTCCGCTCGTGCACGGTGAGCTTGGCGGTCCGATCGCACGACACGCAGCGGACCAGCAGCCACACGTCCAGCAGCTTGCCGTTGGCGTTGACGCGGAACCTGCCCTCGCCGGTGGTGGCCGACTCCGAGCGGCACTCGGCGCACCGCAGCGACAGCAGGGGCAGCCTGGTCCGGCGGACGACCCAGGGCAGCACGATATGGGGTTGTGAAGACATGAGCTCTCAAGACCTGACACGAGGCCGATTGCGCGCGGCCTCGAACGCTGAACGACCGGGCGCGCAGAGGGCAGCCCGGCGGAACCGACGAGTCGTCGGCTACAGGTGAGCGGAAGAAGGTGTCAGGTCTGAAGAGCAGGCGGGGTCACGCGGGTCTGTCCTCTGTCCTCACTGCGATGGGCCGAGGGCAATTTACGGGAACGCGGAAGGAAGCCTCAAGCGGTTTTCCGGCCGCGCAGGCGCCGGCGACGGGCGGCAGGCTCCGCGTCAGCCCCGGCCGAGCACGCAGAACTCGTTGCCCTCCGGGTCGGCCATGACCGTCCACGGCACGTCGCCCTGGCCGAGGTCGACGTCGGTGGCGCCGAGCTTCCGCAGCCGGGCCGCCTCCGCCTCCTTCGCCTCGACGGGGTGGGGCAGCAGGTCAAGGTGCACGCGGTTCCACCAGGCCCGCGCGTCCGAAGCGCGCCAGAACTCCAGATACGGCCCGACGCCCTCCGCGGAACGCAGCAGCGCGCGGTCATCGGTCAACTCGTGCACGGTCCAGTCCATCGCCTCGCCCCAGAACCCGACCATGGCCCGCGGATCCGCGCAGTCGACCACCACCGCGGCGATCGGCCCGGTGTCCCGGTAGACCTCCCGAGGCTCCAGCACGCAGAACACGTTGCCCTCCGGGTCGGCCATGACCGTCCACGGCACGTCGCCCTGGCCTATGTCCACGGGCTTCGCTCCGAGCTCCTTAAGGCGCGCGACCAACTCCGCCTGATGCGCCACGGACGTGGTGGCCAGGTCCAGGTGCACGCCGTACTTCACCGTCTCGGGATCCGGCACCCGAACGACGTCGACGCAGACGGCGCTGGGGTCCGGCCAGTCGAAGCCCACGGGCTCGACGTTGGTCACACCGGGGCCCTCGCTGGACACGCCCCAGCCGAGCGCCTCCGCCCAGAACCGGCCGAGGGCCGAGTCGTCCCGGGCCTTGAAGTTCACCTGAACAAGTCGCAGCGTCATGCCGCCCAACCCTAGGGCCGGACGGATGCGTGCCGGGACCGTGCCGCATCCGGCGCACTTCAGGACAATCCAGAGCATGGCCGTTCGTCCCGCCCCGCCGACCGCGAGGTCGCCGCTGGCGTTCCTGGTGCTGCTGTTCGCCCTCTCGCTCCCGTTCTGGGCGGCCGGAGCGCTGATCGAGCGCCCGGACGCGCTGCCCATGGGCATGCCCGTGAGCGCGTTCCAGTTCGTCCTGCCCCTCGTGGTGGCCGTGGTGCTCACCGCGCGGGAGGAGGGGCGCCGCGGAGTCGGAGCGCTGCTGAAGAGGACCCTGTCCCTCCGGGGTTCCGGGGGCAGGCCGTCGTGGCCGGCGGCCTGGCTGCTGGTCCCCGCGATAGCGCTGCTGGTCTACGGGCTGATGCCGCTCACCGGGACGCCGCTCGACGGGTCGCACTCGCCGCCGGCGGCCGTCCCGGCGCTGTTCGCCGTCTACCTCGTCACCGCGTTCGGCGAGGAGGCGGGGTGGACCGGCTACCTTCTGGCCCCGCTGCGCGAGCGATGGGGGCCGCTCGGAGCCGGGGCGCTCATCGGAGTGGTCTGGGCGGTCTGGCACGTCGTCGGCTGGGCCCAGGGCGACCGCTCCGCGCTGTGGATCGCGGGCCAGTCCCTCAGCACGGTCGCGCTGCGGGTCCTCATCGTCTGGATCTTCGAGAGATCCGGCGGGGTCATGCCCACGGCGCTGGTCGTCCACGCCCTGGTGAACGTCACCGAGTCGGTGATCCCCGGGTACACCGAGTACGCCGCCCCCGCGCTCCTCAACGGCGGGATCCAGGCGGCCGCGGCCGTCATCGTCGCCCTGCGGTGGCACCCGGGCCGGCAGGAGACGGCAGGAGCCCTGCGGGACGCCCCGAGTTGATGCCGCCGTGTCCTCGGGTGGACGGCCGCGCAGGAACCCTGACGATCGGCGGCGCCGAGGAGGCCCCTCAGGCGCGTCCGCCCAGAGGTGCGCGGTGCGCGCGGATCTTCCGGTGGCTGATCCGCCAGCCGCCCGGGGTGCGGACGACGGTGTCCTCGTACGTCACGCTCCCCACGGTGCCGTCGGCGTTGACCCCGAGCCCCTTGGAAAGCGCGTGCACCCGGCCGCCCGGGGCCTCGGTGAGGACGGTGTTGGTGACGTGGTGCCCGACCGGGTTCAGCTCTCCCAGCGCACGCGCGGCGGCGGCGCACGCCGCGACGCCGAGCAGGGGCTCCTGCCCGAAGTCGGAGACGTCGTAGACGACGTCGGGGGTGAACAGCTCCTCCAGCCGGTCCAGCTCCCCGCGGTCGCACAGGTGGCCGTGCATGGAGAGCAGCTCGGTGATCTCGGTGCGGTCGTCGGCGGTGAACGCCATCGCTCCTCCTCGGGGCGGGAGACGATAAACGGGGAAGTCCCCGTTTAGTGCTCGGCTACTCTAGCCGAGCAGGTCCCCGTCGGACGACCAGGGAGCCGGAATGACCGCCGCCTCGGGACGGGGGCGCCGCGCCGACGCCGAACGCAACGCCCGGCTGCTCGTCGCGGCCGCCAGGGAGCTGTTCGAGGCGCGCGGGCCCGGCGCGCCCCTCGACGAGATCGCCCGGCGCGCGGGCGTCGGCAACGCGACCCTCTACCGGCACTTCCCGACCCGCGACGACCTGCTCGCCGCGGTCTACACCGACGAGGTCGCCGCCCTGTGCGACCGGGGCGCCGCCTTAGCGGCCGAAGCCGACGCGGGGGAGGCGTTCCACGCCTGGCTGGAGGCCTTCGCCGTCCACGTCGCGACCGGCCGGGCCCCCGCCTTCGCCGAAGCGGGAGGCGACGAGGCCCGGCGCGGCGAGCTGTTCGAGCGCTGGCACGCCGCGCTGACCTCCACCGCCGAGCATCTGCTCACCCGGGCGCAGCGGGCGGGCGCCGCCCGCGCGGACCTCACCGTGACCGAGGTCCTGACGCTGGCCCACGCGGTCGCCACCTCCAGCGCCGACCCCGACCGGGTCCGCCGCCTGCTCGCGATCGTCCGGCACGGCCTGGCCTGACACCGCGGGGCGGGGCCCGCCGAGCGCCCGGGCCTCGTACGGGTGCGGCCGGAATACGGCAGAAAGGGGCCGCGGGCGGCCGCCCTGGCGGCGCCGTGGCTGTGCCCTGAGGTGGACGTACGAGTTGCGGTTCGTATTCTCAGAAATGAACGGTTGTGCAAGGTCAACGCGCCGCGCGTCCGGCTGGGGCATTCCCCAGGTCGCCGTTCGCAGAACCTCTCTCGCAACCTCGGCGTTCTAAGAGACGGTTCTGAGACCGGCCGCGACCTGGGAAACGTTCTACTTTGCGGCTGGTGCCACGGACCCGAGCGGAGGCCTCTGCGGGCGCGGCAGCACGCTCCCACCGGCACTCCAGCGCGCTCCGCAACACCTTCAACCGCATCGCTTGATTTACGCGCCGCACCGTGGGCGTGTGCAGGTGGTCAAGTGCAGCGTGCTGTTGCTGCCGCTGAGGAGCCGGCCGTCTTTCCATAGCACCAGCGGGTGTCCGTCGCGGCCGACGGTGAGATCCACGAAGCCGGGCCCGTTCTCGAACTTGGCCAAAGCGACGCCGCGGCGGTGGTCGCAGCCGAAGTCTTGGCAGGCGACGAGCATGAGCCTGTCGCGGTCGTAGGTCGCTATCAGTGGACGTCCGTCGCGGTCGAGGGTGAGTGCGGGCCGGCTCTGCCACCGTCCGGGCCCGCTGAGGGCGGTGTTGGATGCCTGTGTGCAGTCGAAGGTGCGGCAGTGCAGCAGTCTCGCTGCTCCGGTTCGCGTGTCGCGGTAGGTGATCACGGGTCGGTCATCCGGTGGTACGGCGATGTCGACGCCGTTCATGTAGAGCTCGTAGTTGAGCGGGTCGATTCGGTGCCGTTCCAGGCTGGTTTGGGTGACCTTGGGATGTCGGCATTCGGCGCTATCGCAAGCGATCACATTGACAATGGCGTCGGCGTCTTCGTACGCCACGATCGGGCGGCCCTGCTGGTCGGCTGCCATGGCGATCGGACGGCTTGTGGGGCTCGGGTCGGCTGATAGGCGAACGTTGGCGAGGGTGTGGGGTGTCGTGCAGCGGATGTCGGCGCATCGGATGAGTTGCATCCGCAGCCCGAAAGGGCCTCCAGGCCGGTTCGGGTCCGGATATCTGGTCTCTGACATCGCAGCGATCACGATGCCCCCACGGGTCGCGGTCATCGCCGCCACACGCGAGGAGGCCAGGTGGTCATTGTCGCTGCGGGCCACGACCGGTGCGTTCTGGGTCGCCGGCCGGCCGCCGCATCCGCTGGTGTCGCACCGGAGCAGTCGCAGCACCTGTGGCAGCGCGTGGTCATCGCCCTTGCCGGGGTGCTGCGGACCCCATACGGCCACGGCCACTGTGCCGTCCGGCAGCGTCACGGCGCTGCCGCCTCTGTCACGCCGGTCGCCAACGTGGACACCGCTGTAGAGGCGGCTGTCGGTGCAGCCCGGGCCGGCGCACACGCGTGCGGACAGGTCAGAGAAGATCGCAATCGGCCGCTGCCCGGGCAGCAGTTGCAACGCCATCGGAAGGCCGCCGACCTTCTCCATCACCGCGTGGTCGGTGGTCAGGCCCAGTGGGTTGCGCGACACGTACCCGCCGTAGAGCAGACCGGGCAGCGGCAGCAGAACCAGGCACAGTGCCGCCCACCGGGTGCGAGGAGGTATCGAACCGGTGCCAGGGAGCAGTTCGGCGATGTGGGCGAGGTCGAGGGGCTCTGCGGGCTTTTCTTCCGGGGAGTCGGGGTACCACTGGTTCAGCGGCGCGGCGGGGTACTCCTGGTTCAGCGCCGCGACGGTGAGTACGCCCGCCTGGAACGGCACCACGATTACGACCGCGATGGCGATGACGGCATTGACGAGCACGATGTGCGCGGCTCCCCCAAGCGGGGACATTGCCCAGCGCACTCCAGCGACGAACAGGCCCGGCCCCACCAGCATGCCCAGCGTCAAAGCGATGGTCTGCCGCGTTCTGCGCTGCCGCGAAACCGACCATGCGCGGTTGACCGACTGCCACGCACCCCGCCCATCAAGCACGGCGACCGGGACCCCGAGCGTCAGAGACCACCCCGACACCAGCACGAACACCGCGACACCGGCCCCTGCCGCGACACCGGCCGCGGCCACCGCGACGCCGGCCGCGAGTGCCGGCGCACCGAGCGCGCCCACCATGACAACGAAAACCGCGAACGTGACCGGCCGCCTGCACACCGCCCGGACGGCTACCCCCGGAGGTACCGGGCGGCCCAGCAGCAGGCCCCCCGACATCATCACCGTCGCAGCCAGCGCCATGGCATAACCGGTGACCACGACCACCAGCGCAGCGATCACCGCCACGACCAGACCCGGTGACATCGAGACCGCATGCAGATCACCGTTGACGATGAGCCCGCGATGCCCGACCACCGCGATGATCAGGCCACCGCAGATCACACTGACCGGCACCAGCACAACGACGGCCGGAGCCAGGAAGGAAAGCAGATGCCGACCTGCCAACCCATAGCCCAGCCGTAGAACACCCACCACATTCGAGACCAGAACACGCCGCTGAAGCGGCACCTCATGAACCGCGTCCTGCGGCGGCGACTGGGCAACGTCGGCGTCTGCGCCCAACCCATCAGCGTCCACTGAAATCCTCACAAACATGCACGCCAGACGGCCCGGAAAGAATCGAAAGGACAGTCTTGCCGATATGTCACAAATCGTCTACAGGGTGAACCGGTGATGAACCGCCTGTTCAGTCGTCAGGAGGCGGGAGCTGAGCTTCCCCCGTTTTGCCGGAGACTGGACGGCGGGCCGGTCGCCTGCCAGCAGGTGTCGGCCGGCGGGTACTGGCGGGACTTCTGCGGGCGTTGCGAGCTGGCCGTGCACGGCGGCCGACTTCAGTTGCCGTGGGCCGCTGGTCGACTTCCGGCGCTGGTTTCCGGCTGAATTACTCTGGTGACTGCATCCGCGATCAGCAAGACGTCGGGTTATCAGTGGGTGATCTGCTCGCGCAGTTCCGGTTCGGACAGGTACCGCAGCAGCGTGATGGTGCGGATGGCGCGGATGGCGCGGCCGAGCTCGCGGAACGCCCGGTACAGGCGGTTCTTGCGCGAGTGATGGCCCAGACGGCGCAGCAGCGTGACCGAGGACAGCCGGTTCTCCCGGATCGAGATCGCGGTGCGCAGCAGGTCGTTCCAGTGCGTCTCGATCAGGTCCCAATCGACCGCGTCCTCTTCGGATCCGGCCCCGAGGCGGGCCCGAAGTGGTGGTGCCAGCCCAGCAGGTACGCGGTGCGGGTCAAGATGTCCAGCAGCGCGCGCTGCGGCAGCCGGTCATGGATCGCCGCCTCCAGCATCAGCGCCTCGGGCCGCCGTTCGGCGCCCTTGCGCCGGCGCAGTACCGGACGGCCGCCCTCGAGGACGAGATCGGTGTTGCCCGGGTAGCCGGCGTCTGCCAGGTAGGAGAACACGCACACCTCCAGGTGGCGGCGCACCAGCATCCCGGGCTTGGCCTTGTCCCGCAGGATCTTCCGCCAAGCCGCCGAGGCGAACGCCTCCACATCGATCGCCACCTCCACCGCGACCGGTTCCCCGTCCAGGCCGGGCCGGGTGAGAGTGAGCCGATCGGGCACGAGCGCGGCCTTGGCACCGCGCAGCGCGCGCAGGAACTCCACCGCGTCCAGCACGCTGCGCTCGGCGTTGGTCGCCTCCAGCTTGATCGCGTTCACCAAGGTGAACAGCGCCGAGCGGTTGAGAGCGGTAGTGCGCTTCCAGCAGCGGCAGGTAGTTGTTGCCGTGCTGGGCTAAGACCGCCTCGTGCGCGCTCGTCAGGACCGCCCGGCCGCCGGGCCGCGACCCTGGCGAAGAAGGCGTTGTTCACCTCTGTCCGGACCGAGCCGGCCATCGCGTCTTACGTGGCGGACCCGCGCCGGCTCGTACACCACCTGTAGGCGGTCCCGGACGAACTGACGATGCCGCTTGGCCGAACGCGCCGCCGCGCGCTCCAACTCCACATCCTCAGCGAGCTCGAGCACACCCCGCACGTGCCGGGCCACGACCTCCGGCACATCATCCAGCTTCGGGAAGTACCCCAGCCGCTGGTAGGACTTCAACCACACCACCAGCGCCAACAGATGCTGCGGATCCAGCGTACGGCCCCGAGCCCACTCCACCTCGGCCACCGACGGAGTGAACGCCTCCGCCAACTCTCGCGCCGAGACCACCCGACCAAACCGCGGATACGCGGTCCGATCGATCGAGGTCACGCACACCCTCCGGAAGCACTCCCAAACCGACGGTGGCCATCCTAACGATCATGAACCGGCCCGCGGCCCCTTTCTGCGTATTCCGGCTGCATCCCTCGTACGGGTCAGCCCGGGGCCTTGCGGCTGAGGTGCTCCCAGGCCCGGTACTCCTCGGTGCGCGCCCGGTCCATCTCCTGGACCATGTCGTAGGAGGCGGCGCCGACGATCAGCCGCAGCGGCGGGTCGTCCAGGCCGGCCAGCTCCATGACCACGGGGGCCGCGGTGCTCGGGTCGGGGCCGGCGTCCTCGCCCCACATCTCGGCCAGCCGGGCGCGCAGCGGCTCGTACTCCGGACTCGGCCGGGTCTGCGTGGTGCCCCGCGTGAACAGGTCCGTGCCGTACCCGCCCGGCTGCACGATCGTCACCTTGATCCCGAACGGCGCCACCTCCATCGCCAGCGCCTGGCTCAGCGAGTCCAGCGCGCTCTTGCTCGCGGCGTAGAACCCGGCGGACGCGACCCCGCCGCCCGTCCCCATCGTGGTGACCTGCAGGATGCGGCCGGAGCCCTGCGCCCGCAGATGCGGCACCACGGCCTGGGCCACCCAGACCGCGCCGAAGAAGTTGACGTCGAACTGGGCGCGGACCTGCTCCTCGGTCGCCTCCTCCACCATGCCGAGCAGCATCGTGCCGGCGTTGTTGACCACGACGTCGAGTCGCCCGAACGCGGCCGCCGCCCGGTCCACCGCCGCGTGCACGGCCGCGCGGTCGCGGACGTCCAGCGCCAGCCGGACGAGGCGGTCGGGGTGGGCGGCGGCCAGGTCGTCCAGCGGGTCGAGGTCGCGCGCGGCCGCCACGACCCGGTCTCCGGCGGCGAGCGCCGCCTCGGCGTAGGCCCTGCCCAGGCCCCTGGAAGCGCCGGTGATGAACCATACGCGGGCGGTCGCCATGCACTCTCCTCCACTCTTTCAAGACGAGACGGTTCGTCTCGGCAGGCTCGAGTATGGAAGGCGGCCGGTCTATCGTCAAGACGATACGTATCGTCTTGTTGGGTGGTAGGCTTCCCGGCCGTGTCCGGCAACAGAACCCCGAACCCGGCGCGGCGCAGCGAGCGGTCCCGGCGGGCCGTCCTCACCGCCGCGCGCGAGCTGGTCTCCGAGATCGGGTACCCCAAGACGACGATCGAGGCCATCGCCGCGCGGGCGGGCGTCGGCAAGCAGACCATCTACCGCTGGTGGCCGTCCAAGGGCGCGGTGGTCTTCGAGGCGTTCCTGGCGCTCAGCGAGGGGGAGGAGGGCGTCCGGCTGCCCGACACCGGCGACCTCGAGGCCGACCTCAGGACGGTCATGCGGGCGACCGTCGCCGAGTTCGCCGACCCGGCGTTCGAGGCGCCGCTCAGGGCGCTCAACACCGAGATCGTCGACGACCCCGACCTGGCCGCCCTGTACCGCGAGAAGCTGGCGGGCCCGCTCGACCGGGCGAAGAAGGAGCGGCTGCGCAGCGCCCAGCGGGCGGGGCAGCTGCGCGCGGACGCCGACCTCGACCTGGTGCTCGAGGTGCTGTACGCCCCGCTCTTCCAGCGCTGGCTGCACCGTTCGGGGCCGCTCACCCCCGAGTACGCCGACGCGCTCGTGGACGTCACCCTCCGCGCGTTCGCCCCCTGAGCGCTGTCAGAGCCGGGGCCTACGGTGAGGCGCCATGGACGAGGAGACCGACGAGGAGACCCTGGTCGTTCCGGCGGCGTGGCGGCGCCGGCTGCATCCGCGGCGGGGCGGCACGCCCGGGGTCGCGCTCAAGCTCGATCCGGCGGCGGGCGACGCGCTCGCCGAGAAGGTCCGTGCGCGGTCGGCCGGTGTCGAGGACGCGCTCGCCCACCCGCGCAGCGACCCCGGCCTGGTCGCGGCGGCCCGCCGCCACCTCGGCGGGGAGGACGACCCGATCGGCGCGGCGGTCGTCGGGCAGCTCGCCGTCCGCCAGGAGGACTGGCGGGACGACCCGCACAGCCGCCTCGTGGACGCGTGGTGCGCCGACCGCGGCCCCGCGTTCGCCGCCGCCGTGGTCGCGGGCATCAGCAAGGCCGAGCCCACGTGGCGGTGGACCGACCAGGGCGACCGGACCGAGTCGTGGGTCCGGCTGCGGGACCCGGACGCGAAGCACGGCCACTGGTGGGGGACGCGGTCCGCGCTTATCCGGATGCGGGCCGTCCTCGCCGCGGCCTACGACGCCGAGTACGAGCGGGCCGTCGCGCGGCTGGAGGAGTACCGCGGCACCGTCCTGCTCCGCCTCGTCGCCGCATACCTCGCGCCGACGCGCCAGGACTGGGTCGAGGAATCGCTGGACGAACTCGGCGGGCCGCAGGAGTACATGTACTCCTGGATGCTGTGGTGCTCCGTCACCGCCCCGGCGCAGCTGCCGCGCCTGGGCGTCCTGGGGTGGCAGGCGGCGAACGCCGATCTGGTGGCCACCGCCGTGGACGGGGTCGGCGCGCCGCTCGCGCCGCTGCTGGTCCACGCCTACGACACCGCCGACGGCGCCAAGGCCCGCAAGAACGCCGCCGAGGCGCTGGCGGTCCTGCCGACCGACGAGGCGTTCCGGGCCCTGGTGGACCGCGCCGACCGGGAGCGCGTCAGGCCCGCGCTGGCCGCGGCGATGAAGCGGTTCCCCGCGCGGGCCGCGCGGCTGCTCGCGGACGCGGCGGCCGGCGCCGGCAAGGCCGCAGGGGTCGCCGCCGAACTGCTGGAGGAGCATCTGCTCACCCGCCCCGAACCGGGCGGGGGGAAGGCGGGCCGGGCCCGCGTGCCCGACGCCCCGGCGCGGGAGGTGCCCGCGTCGCTGGCGAACCCGCCCTGGAGACGCCGCCGCCGGGAACGCCGAGCCGTGGTGATCGACGGCCTGGTGCCCCCGGACGCCGACGCCGTCCGCTGGGCGCCCGGCGAGCGCGAGGCCTGGTACCCCGACCCGTCCGCCCGGTGGTGGGACGGGGACGGCTGGCTAGGCAAGGTCCAGGACCACAAGGCCGGGCGGCTGTCCCCTTGGGAGACGCTGCAGCTGTTCACTCAGGGCCCCGAGGACATGGTCCGGCCGCTGTTCGTCGAGTGGGCAGCCGGAGACGTCCCCCTCACCTGGGCCCAGAAGGAACTGGCGGCCCGCTTCGAGCTCGACGCCGCCGCGCTGCTGGCCAGGGCCGCGTCGAAGTCGCCGGCCTCCGACGGCGAGGTGCTGCTGCCGTTCCTCACCCGGCGCGTCGCGGCGCTCATGGCCGACTGGTCGCTGCGGCTGAAGTCGGCGCGGTCCATCGCGCACGCGTGGTTCGCCCGCCACGGGATCGCCGCCGCCCGGCTGCTCCTCCCGGCGGCTCTCGGCCCGGCCGGGCGGGAGCGCCTCGCCGCGGAGGCCGCGCTGCTGCACATCGCCGGGCGCGAGGGCGCGGAGGCGGTCGTCGAGGCCGCCCGCGTCCACGGCGACGCCGCCGCGGCCGCGATCGCCGACCTGACGGCCCTCGACCCGCTCGACCTGGTCCCGGTCCGCGCGCCGGCGATCGGCGACTGGGCCGACCCGGCGCTGCTGCCGCAGATCCTCACGACCGGACGCGACCGGGCCCTGCCGCCCGCCGCGACGCGCGACCTGCTGCTGACGCTCGCGCTGGAGCGCCCCGGCGGCGCCCGACCCGACCTCTCCGACGTCAGGCGGGCCTGCGACCCCGGGGCGCTCGCCGCGTTCTCCTGGGCGGTGTTCGAACGGTGGGAGGCGGCCGGGCACCCGGCCAGGGACGGCTGGGCCCTCACCCAGCTCGGCCTGCTCGGCGGCGACGAGGCCGCCCGCCGCCTCACCCCGCTGATCCGGGCGTGGCCCGGCCAGAGCCGCCACAAGAACGCCGCCGCGGGCCTGGACGTCCTCGCCGAGATCGGCACCGACGTCGCGCTCATGCACCTGCACGGCATCTCCCAGAAGCTGCGGTTCAAGACCCTCAAGGACCTGGCCCGCCGCAAGATCGACCAGATCGCCGAAGGGCTCGGGCTCACCGAGGACGAACTCGCCGACCGCCTCGTGCCCGACCTCGGCCTCGACGCCGCCGGCACCCTCGTCCTGGACTACGGCCCCCGCCGCTTCACCGTCGGCTTCGACGAGCGGCTCGCCCCTTGCGTCCGGGACGAGTCCGGCAGGCCGCGCAAGGCGCTGCCAAAACCGGGCGCCAAGGACGACCCCGACCTGGCCCCCGCCGCCCACAAGCGGTTCGCGGCGTTGCGCAAGGACGCCCGCGCCGTGGCCGCCGGCCAGGTGCGCAGGCTGGAGACCGCTATGGTCCGGCGGCGCTCCTGGCCCCTGACCGACTTCCAGCGGGTCCTCGCCGGCCACCCCCTGCTGCGCCACATCGTGCGGCGGCTGGTGTGGGTCACCGGCGACGGCACGACCTTCCGGGTCGCCGAAGACGGCACCTTCGCCGACCTCGCCGACGACGCCCTCGTCCTGGACGGCGCGGTCCGGGTCCGGGTCGCGCACCGCCTCGACCTCACCGAGGAGGACCTGGCCGCCTGGGCCCGGGTGTTCGCCGACTACGAGATCGCCCAGCCGTTCCCGCAGCTGGACCGGCCCGTCCACGCCCTCACCGACGAGGAGCGCCGGACCGGCGTCCTCGCCCGCTTCGAGGGCGCGCAGGTCCCGCTCGGGCGGTTGCTGCGCCTGGAACGCGACGGCTGGGAGCACGATGCGCCCGCCGACGCCGGCATCGTCTCCGGCATGTCGCGCCGGCTCCCCGGCGGCGCCGCCGTCGGCCTCGGCTTCGGGTCGGGCGTCGCGATCGGCGACCGCGACCCCGCCGAGATCGTCACGATCGGCGGCGTCCACGTGACCGGCGGGCTCGACGCGGTCCACGCCAGCGAACTGCTCGCCGAACTGACCGCCGCGACCGAGGGCTGACCGGCCGGCGGCGGCCGCGGCGGCGGCCGCGGCGGGGGCTGAAATCCCGGCAAAGCTTGCCCCTGCGGCGGTGCGGGACGCCCGGAATGCCGGGCCGGACGCCGTTAACGTGCGGGAATGCCGCAGCCGCCCGGCCCGACCCCCGGCGACACGCCCGGCGACTCACCCGCCGACGAACCCGCCGAGGGTCCTGTCGACGAACCCGCCGAGGGTCCCGCCGACGTCCCGCCCGAGGCCCCCGCCGCCGAGCGGGCCCCCGAGCGTGCGCAGCGGATGCCCCCGTGGCTGCCCAGGGCGTTCGCGCTCGCGGGCGCGAGCGTGCTGGCGTTCCTGGCGGGCGTCTGGCTGCTGGAGCGGCTGCGCGACCTGCTGCTGCTCCTGCTGATCTCGCTGTTCCTGGCCTTCGCGATCGAGCCGGCGGTGAACTGGCTGGCCGCGCGCGGATGGCGGCGCGGCGCGGCGACAGCGGCGATGTTCGTGGTCGTGGGACTGCTCATGGCCGCGTTCCTCGGCGGCATCGGTTCGCTGCTGGCCGCCCAGGCCACCAACCTGATCGGCGGGTTCCCCGGCTACGTCCGCCAGTTCGTCGGATGGGTGAACTCCACGTTCGGGACGCACCTGTCCCAGCGGACGATCTTCCAGCGGCTCCCCACCATCACCGACACCCTGTCACGGCACCTGTCGAGCCTCGCCGCGAACGTGTGGGGCTTCGGCACCACCGCCTTCGGTGTGGTCTTCAACGCCCTCGGCGTCCTGCTGTTCACCTTCTACCTGTCCGCCGAGGGCCCCAGGTTCCGCCGTACGGTCTGCTCCCTGCTGCCGCCGCGACGCCAGCGCGAGGTCCTGCGCGCCTGGGAGATCGCCGTCGACAAGACCGGCGGCTACATCTACTCGCGAGGACTGCTCGCCCTCATCTCCGGCATCGCCCACTTCGCCGCCATGGCCTTGCTCGGCGTCCCGTACGCGGCCGCCCTGGCACTGTGGGTGGGGGTGGTGTCGCAGTTCATCCCGGCCGTCGGCACCTACCTCGCCGGAGCCGTGCCCGTGCTCATCGCGCTGACCAAGTCGCCGAGCACGGCGCTGTGGATCCTGCTGTTCATCGTCGCCTACCAGCAGTTCGAGAACTACCTGCTGCAACCGCGCATCACCGCGCGGACCCTGGACATGCACCCCGCGGTCGCGTTCGGGCTGATCCTGGCCGGCGCCGCCGTCGCCGGGCCCATCGGGGTGCTGCTGGCGATCCCGCTCGGCGCCAGCCTCCAGGCGTTCGCCGGCGCCTACGTGCGCCGCTACGAGGTGGAGGAGCACCCGCTGACCAAGCCCGACGTGCCCCCGGGCCGCTGGTGGCGGTGGCTGCGCCGCTGACGCCGCCGCGCCGGGGCTTTGCCGGATCGGGGACGGTTCCGGGCCGGATCGTCGACCATTGCCGTGGACGGGCGCCGTCCGCCGCGGTTAACGTGCCGGAAGAACCTTGATCATCAGGCAGCTCGGGGGAGGGAGGGGGCCGTCATGCACCGTCCTCGAACGCGCCGCCGCCGGTGGCTCGCCGGCCTCGCGGCGGGAGCGCTCGCGGTGACCGGCCTCAGCGGCGTGGACGCGTCCGCGCAGACCGCGCCGGACGCCGGCAAGGACCCCCGGCTGATGCGGATCCTGCGGTCGATGTCTCTGCAGGACAAGGCCGCGCAGCTGTTCGTCCTGCAGATCTACGGCAAGAGCGCGACCACCGCCGAGCCGGCCGACGTCGCCGCCAACCGCAGGCTGTACGGGGTCGACAACGCCGCGCAGGTCGTCGCCCGCTACCACCCCGGCGGCTTCATCTACTACGGCGACAACGTCGCCGACCCGAAGCAGCTCGCCGCGTTCTCCAACGGCATCCAGCGCGCCGCCGCGGCCCAGCCGCTGCGCGTCCCCGCCACGATCGCCATCGACCAGGAGGGCGGCATCGTCGCCCGCGTCCAGCCGCCCGCGACGCAGTCGCCGGGCAGCATGGCCCTGGCCGCCGGGCGCCGCACCGGCGACGCCCGCGCGCTCGCCCGCATCACCGGGACCGAGCTGCGCGCCATCGGCGTCAACCAGGACTACGCGCCCGACGCCGACGTCAACGTCAACCCGGCCAACCCCGTCATCGGCGTCCGCTCCTTCGGGTCCGACCCGCGGCTGGTGTCGGACATGGTGACCGCGCAGATCGGCGGGTACCGGGACGGGGGAGTGACCCCGACCGCCAAGCACTTCCCCGGGCACGGCGACACCACCACCGACAGCCACACCGGGGTCCCGCGCATCGACCACACCCGCGCCGAATGGGAGCGGCTCGACCTGCCCCCGTTCCGCGCCGCGATCAGGCACGGCGTCGACTCCATCATGACCGCGCACATCGTCGTGCCGTCGCTGGACCCGTCCGGCGACCCCGCCACCCTGTCGCGGCCCATCCTCACCGGCATCCTGCGCGACCGGCTCCACTACCGGGGCGTCGTCGTCACCGACGCCCTCGACATGCAGGGCGTCCGCGACAAGTACGGCGACGAGAACATCCCCGTCCTCGCCCTCAAGGCCGGCGTGGACGTCCTGCTGAAGCCGCCCGCGGACGCCCAGGGCAACGGCGTGTTCCCCCGCCAGCTCACGGCCGTCGTCAACGCCGTGAAGTCCGGCGAGCTGACCGAGAAGCGCATCGACGAGTCCGTCTACCGGATCCTGGAGCTCAAGCAGCGGCGCGGCCTGTTCCGCGACCCCTACGCCGACGAGTCGAAGATCGACCAGGTCGTCGGGACGCCCGCGCACCTGGCCGCCGCCCAGCGCGCCGCCGACCGCACCACCACCCTGGTCAAGAACGGCGCCGGGATCCTGCCGCTGCGCCCCGGCGCGCGCAAGGTCCTGGTCACCGGATGGGGCGTGTCCACCACCGCGACCCTGGGCACCGAGATCGCCCGGCGCGGCGCCGTCACCACGATCAGGCAGACCGGCATCAGCCCCGGCCAGGCCCAGATCGACGAGGCGGTGGCCGCCGCACGGGACCAGGACCTCGTCGTCGCCGTCACCAATCGCGCCTGGGACATCAAGGAGGAGCCCAACCACAACGGGCCCGGGCAGATGAACCTCGTCAAGGCGCTCGTCGCCACCGGCAAACCCGTCGTCGTCATCGCCGTCCGCGACCCCTACGACATCGCCTGGTTCCCCGAGGCGACCACCTACGTGGCCACCTACTCCTACACCGCCGAAGCGCTGCGGTCGGCCGCCAAGGTCCTGTTCGGAGAGCTGGACCCGCGGGGGCGGCTGCCCGTCGCGATCCCCGCCCGCGACCAGCCGGGCACCGTCCTGTACCCGTTCGGGCACGGCCTGGGCTACTGACCCGCCGGACCGGGCCGCACACGCGGCGGCCCGGTCCCGGCACGGCAGCCGCCGCCGCACCGGAACCGGGCCGGGTTCCGCTCAGGGACCGGTCCCGCGCGTCACGCCCTCCGCGCGCCGATCGACTTCATCAGCGTCGGCCACACCCCGCTCGCCTCGCGCACCCACGCCGGCCAGTTGTGCCGGCCGTCGCCGTAGATGTGCGCGGTGTAGGGGATCTTCAGCTCGTCCAGTCGCCGCTGGAAGTCCTTGTTGTTCGCGCCGACGGCGATCTCGCTGAGCAGGCCGATGTCCCACGGCGCCACGTCGGGGTCGCCGGGGCCGGGCCGCCCGGTGGTGCCGGCGGAGAAGAACAGGCCGGTGCCGCGCAGCTTGGGGGCCAGCGAGTACGGGTCGTGCGCGGCCCAGTTGGCGTCGTCGGACCACGGGACGCCCCAGATCGCGAACGGGTCCTGCCCGTTGCCCGCGTTGGTGAACATCAGCAGCGCCGGGATCCCGATCGAGCGCATCGACAGGATCCCGCTCAGCGACGCCGCGTACTTGAACATCCCCGGGTGCCGGGCGGCGTAGGACATCGCGCCCGCGCCGCCGGAGGAGTTGCCGATCGCCGCGCGCACCGCCCCCGCGTGGTAGTTGCGCTCCATCAGCTGGCGGACCTCGGCGGTGTGGAAGGTCTCCCACTTGGGAGTCCCGCCCTTGCCGTAGTTGTACCAGTCGGTGTAGGAGCCGTTGTCGCCCTCCGGCATGACGACGATGACGTTGTACTTGGCCGCCCACGCCTCGATGTCGGTGTTGCGCGTCCAGGAGGTGTAGTCGTCCTGGCCGCCGTGGTAGGCGTACAGCACCGGCCACGTCGCGGTCGCGTTCCGCGTCCAGTTCTTCGGCAGCAGGATGCGGGTCTTGACCGTCTTGCCCAGGGCCGGCGAGGCGATGGCGATGTCGACCTCGTGCGAGGCGATCTTCTTCTCCGCGGTGATGCGGGCCCCGTCGTCCGCCCTGGCCGGTCCCGCGAGCGCCTGCGCCGGGCCGGTGCCGACCGCGCCGAGGCCGGCCGCCAGGACGGCCGTGATCGCCCCGGACGCCAGCGAGCGCCGCCAGGTCACCCGGTGCGGTCGGCGGCGGACGGTCGGTGTCGTGTGCAAGGCTCACCTCGCCGATAGGCCCGACCCCCGTGGCCGCGCGACTTCCGCAGAGTGTCCTCGCCTCCGCCGAAATGATCTACATGGCCGGGTTACAAGATTTCTTCGAGTGGCTGTGGAGAAGTGAGTCCTTCAGGCGCCGCCGGAGGCGGTCCCGGCCAGCAGCGCGGCGAGATCGCGGGGCCTGGAGAACATCGGCCAGTGCCCGGTCGGCAGCTCGTGGTAGGTCCAGCCGGGCCCGGTCATCATCGAGAAGACCGGGTGCCCGCTCTCGCCCATCTCCCTCACCGCGGCCAGCGGGATCGTGGTCGCGATGAGCGTGCGGGGAACGGCCGGCAGCGGGTCGGGCCGGGTGAGCGCCTGCGTCGCGGTGCCGAACGGCTGCGGCGTGCCGCGCTCGCGCATGGCGGCCAGCGCCTCGCCGCTCAGGCCGGCGAGGTTGACCGGGTCGTCCTGCGGGTCGAACGCCGGCACCGGGATCCGCCAGCCGTCGCCGTGCTCGGCGACGGCCTTCTCCAGCTCCGCGCGCGAGGCGGGGTCGCGGAAGTCGATGCCGGCCAGCCCGGACGGCATCGGGCCGCTGTCGACGTAGACGACCCGGGCGATCCGCTCGGGCGCCCGGTCGGCGGCGCCGGTGACGGCCATGTTCGCGCCGCTGTGCGCGACGAGCACGACCCCCGTCAGGTCGCGGCCCTCGACGAGACGCAGCAGGTCGGCGATCTGGGCCTCGACGTCGGCGCCGGGCGGGGTCTCGGCGGCCCGCTCGGCCTGCCCGGCCGGCGTCACCGCGTGCACCTCGTGGCCCGCGGCCCGCAGGTCGGCCGCCACCTCGTCCCACGCCCACGCGCCGAGCCAGTACCCGGGGACCAGTACGAACGTCGCCTTGCCGGTCCCTGTCTTGCCGGTCGCCGTCTTGCCGTCTGCCATGGTGGGCCGTCCTCTCTCGGTGGGTGTGACCCCACGCTAGGGTCGATACAGGACAGAACCCGCCCGGATTAAGCGAGTGACCCGTGTCACAATCTGCGTCGTCCCATCCGACGACCCGCGTACTGGCCATGCTCGAACTGCTCCAGGCCAACCCCCGCATGGGCGGCCCGGAGCTGGCGCGGCGGCTCGGCGTGGACGAGCGGACCGTCCGCCGCTACGCCTCCCGGCTGGAGGACCTGGGCGTCCCCGTCGTCGCCGAGCGCGGCCGGTACGGCGGCTACCGGCTCATGCCCGGCTACAAGCTGCCGCCGCTCATGCTCACCGACGACGAGGCCGCCGCCGTGGTGCTGGGGCTGCTGGCCGGCCGGCGGGTGGGGCTGCCCGGGCAGGCGACCGAGAGCGCGCTGGCCAAGGTGCAGCGCGTCCTGCCCGCCGCCCTGCGCGACCGCGTCCAGGCGCTGCGCGAGACGCTCGGGTTCACCCTCGCCGCCCGGGACTCCGCCGCGCCCGACACCGGCGCCGTGCTGACCCTCGCGGCGGCGGCGAGGGAGCGGCGCCGCGTCCGTCTGCGCTACCGGTCCTGGCAGGGCGCCGAGACCGAGCGCGACCTGGACCCCTACGGCCTCGTCTTCCACTCGGGACGCTGGTACGTCACGGGCCACGACCACCGCAGCGGGGAGATCCGCACGTTCCGCGTCGACCGCGTCGCCGCCGCCGAGCCCGGCAGCGCCCGCTTCGAGCCCCCCGGCGACGTCGACCCGGTCCAGCACGTCACCCGGTCGCTGGCCCGGGTGCCCTACGCCCACGAGGTCGAGGTGCTGCTGGAGACGACCCTCGCCGAGGCGCGGCGCCGGATCCCCGCCACGACGGCGACGCTGGCCGAGGCCCCGGGGGGAGTGGTGATGACCACGCGCGCCGAGCGGCTGGACGGGATGGCGCAGATGCTGGCCGGCCTGGGCTTCCCCTTCGCCATCCGGCGGCCCGAGGAGCTGCGCGGCCACGTCCGCGACCTGGCGCGCAGCCTGGAGGAGCAGGCGGGGCGGTGACCGGGACCCCGGCCACCGCCCCGACCACGCTCGCGTCAGGACCCGGAGCGGGCGTCCCACTCCTGGCGGAGCATCGCGTAGATGACCTCGTCGCTCCACTCGCCCTTGACCATCTCGTTCTGCACCAGGTGCGCCTCGCGGCGCATCCCGAGGCGCTCCAGGACGCGGGCGGACGCGGCGTTGCGCCCGTCCAGCCGCCCGCAGACGCGGTGCAGGTCCAGCCCCTCGAAGCCCAGCCGCAGCACCACCTCGGCGGCCTCGGTGGCGAAGCCCTTGCCGTGGTAGGCGGGGTTGAAGATGTAGCCGATCTCGCCCTGCCGGTGCTCGCGGCTGCGCCACTGGAGGTTGACCTCGCCGATCAGCTCGCCGGTCTCGCGCCATTCCACCGCCAGGACCAGCCAGTCGCCCTCCTTCTCCACGACGGAGGCGCTCATCTTCTGCTTCAGGAAGGAGCGCGACTCCTCAAGGGACCGGGGTTCCCAGTACAGGAAGCGCGCCACCTCGGGCAGGGACTGGTAGGCGTACAGACCCTCCAGGTCGGTCTCGCGGAACGGCCGCAGGGTCAGCCGCTCGGTCTCGATGGGATAGGCGGGTTGGAGCATGCGAAAGATCCTATTCAGGGGGTCAGGTCTTGTGCGACCCGTAATTCCCCGGTGGCGGGGCCGCCCGGCGACCCCGCTACCTCCGCCGGGCCTGGGGGGTCGACGCTCCGCCGCCGCGGTCGTCCGCGACGCCCGTCTCGCGGCGCTCCTCCTCGTCGAAGGCGCGGGTGTCGCGGAACTCCACGTACGGCTCCTCCTCGGGCTGCTGACCGGCGGCGATCGCGCGGCTGCGTTCGAGCTCGGCGTCCAGCTCGGCGCCCAGCAGGATCGCCAGATTGGTGATCCAGAGCCACACCAGGAAGATGATGATCGCGGCGAGGCTGCCGTAGGTCTTGTTGTACGAGGCGAAGTTCGCCACGTACAGCGCGAACAGCCCGGACGCCGCCAGCCACAGCACGATCGCCAGCCCGCCCCCCGGCGTGACCCAGCGGAAGCCCCGCTTGGCGTTGGGGGACGCCCAGTACAGCAGCGAGATCAGGAAGCCGACCACCACCACCAGCACCGGCCACTTGACGATGCCCCAGATGGTCACCGCCTGGGAGCCGAAGCCGAGCATGTCCCCGACCTTGCGCGCCAGCGGCCCGGACACCACCACCGCGATCACCGACCCCGACAGCAGCACCAGCGTCACCAGCGTGACCGCGATCCGGAGCGGCACGGTCTTCCAGAACGGGCGCCCCTCGGGGATGTCGTAGACGACGTTGGAGGCGCGCATGAACGCCCCGACGTAGCCCGACGACGACCACACCGCGGCCGCGAGGCCCAGCACCGCCGCGATGCTCGCGCCTCCGGCGTTGCCCTCGAGCTGCCTGATCGAGCTGACGAGCAGGTCGCGGACGGCGCCCGGCGCCAGGCTCCCGACGTTCTGGACGAGGGACTCGGTGGCCGACTGCCCGGCCAGCCCCACCAGCGACACCACCACCAGGATCGCCGGGAAGATCGACAGGATGGAGTAGTAGGTGAGCGCGGCGGCCAGGTCGCCCAGGTTGTCGTTCTGGAACTCCTTGAGGGTGCGCTTGAGCGTCTCCCACCACGACCGCGCGGGCAGATCGGTGGGGGCGCCGGGTCGTCTGCGCATGACTCCCTTCTTCCCGGCCACTCAGCGCCGACCGTGCCGGCGCACCATGACGGCGTGCTTCTGCCCGGCGCGCATCCGCACCCGCACCGGGGCCTTCATCCGCACCGGGCTTTTCCTCCGCGTCGGGGCCTTCATCAGCATCGACGTTTTCCGGCCGCGTCCCAGCCGCGCCTGCGACGACCCGCGGCGGCGGCGCATCCACACCGCGCCGAGGGCGAGCGCCCCGGCCGACACCACGATCACGCCGCCCTGGCGCGCCCTGGCCTTGTTCTTCTCCGAGCCCGCGGCCTCCCACGCCGACGCCGCGGCGTCGCGGGCCCGGTCGCGCGCCTGCTCGACCTTCTCCCGCGCCATGGCCTTCACGTCGGCCTTGGCGGCGAGCTGCTCCACCGTCTCCCCGAGCTCGTGCCGAGCCCGGTCGACCTCCTGACGCAGTTCCTCGGTGCCTGCCGCGGCGCCGTGCTTGCCCTGCATCGTCATCGGTGCGTCGCCCTCTCCTTCAGTTCGGCCACGGCCTGCTTGGCCTCGTTCATGGCCTGCTCGGGCTTGGCCGGTGTGGCCCGCCTCGCCTGCGCCCGGCCCATCAGCGCCAGCACGCCCGCCACCACCAGCAGGAAACCGCCGATGATCAGCGCGGCCGCCCACACCGGCAGCGCCAGCGCGATCGCGGCCACCGCCGCCGCCAGCAGCACGGCCACGCCGTAGAGCGCGACAAGCGCGGCGCCGCCGAACAGCCCGGCGCCGGTGCCGGCGTGCCGGCCCTTGTCCTTCAGCTCGGCCACGGCCAGGCGCAGCTCGGCCCGCATCAGATCCGAGACCTGCTGTGCGGCCTGCCGGACCAGCTCGCCCGTTCCCGCCTCGTGGCGCTCGGCGCGGAACTCCGGGGCGCGTCCCATGTCCTGCCGGTGCGCGCCCATCGTCCCGGCCTGGCCGTCGCCGTCGTGTTGCTGCCGCACGATGCTCATGCCTCCAGGCCCCCTCCACGTGTTCGAACCCTGGAAATGGGCGTTCCCTGTGCGCATGGGCTAAACGTGGCCGCGTCCCGACACGCGGTGAGCGGGCGGGGTCCGGGCCTGACCGGCGTGCCCGGTCAGCGGCTCACGCCGTGGTGAGCCAGTCGACGCGGTGCGCCTCGGTCGGATCGGGGGTCTCCCACCGGCGCACGAGCCGGTCGATGACCGGGTCCGGGACGGGGGAGGTGCGGGCCCGGTTGCGGTCCCGCAGCACCCGCGGCGGCGCCTCCAGCGCGACGACCTCGACCCGCCCCCGGTAGCCGGCGATGAGGCCGGTGCACAGCTCGCGCTGCTGCCGGGACACGTTGGTGGCGTTCCACACGAACGACCGCCCGGCGCGCAGGTGCCCGCGGGCCAGCTCGTGCGCGGCGGCCGCCACGGCGCGCTGGTCGCCGGCCGGGTCGACGCCCATCTCGGCGCGGAGCCGGTCGAGGCTGACGACGGGCACGTCCGGGCGGTGGGCGGCGATCCAGTGGTCTTTTCCGGCGCCCGGCAGCCCGGACAGGACGGTCACGGTGCAGCGCGTGTCGTCGTAGGCGGCGTAGGCGGGATCGCGGTCGGGCTTGCGGAAGTACCAGAACCGCGCGTGGTCTGAGGGGAACGCGCGCGGTCCGTCCAGGCAGCCCTGCTCGGCGCAGTACTCCCCGTACAGGGCGACGTTGTCCAGCAGCTCCTCGGTGTCGGGGCAGATCCGGCCGAGGATGTCGGCGCAGGCCAGCAGCACCAGGTCGTCGTTGCGGGCCAGGAGGCTGACGCGGAACGCGATCTGCCGCAGGTCGGGGCGCTCCAGCGCCCAGAAGGGGACCTGGTGGTGGCGGATCAGCGCCGCGACGTGCTCGCGCCAGGCGACCGGCGCGCCCAGCTCCCACAGGATGCGCCGCACCATGAGGTCGCCGCGGCGGGAGTGGCCGCGCGCGGTGATGCGGCCGTCGTCGTCGAGGGCGGTGCAGTGCGGCTTGGCGATGTCGTGCATCAACACGGCGGTGAACAGCCGGACCCGCTCCTGCGGCGGGCGCGCGCGCCACTGCGGCAGCGAAGCCAGCGCCTCGCACGCCATCCGGGTGTGGGTCTCGACGTCGCCTTCGCCGTGGTAGACGGCGTCCTGCGGGACGTCCGCCATGTCGCGCACCCAGGAGAAGGCCTCCCGGATCCGGTCCCACGGGACGGTCCAGTGCGGCGGCGCCGGGCAGAGCTCCTCAAACACCTGCATACAGCACCTCCGGGTCGGCCAGGCCGTTGGCGACGATGGGGCGGTCCTGCCAGTGGGTGCCGGAGTCGAGGATCGCGTTCAGGAAGCTCGGCCGGACCCACTTGTAGCGGTCGACGGTCCTCCCGTCCTCCTCCACCTTGATGTACAGGCCCTCCATCTCCTCGGAGGCGTCGGTCTCCGCGGCGACGCGGTCGGGGTCGGCGCCGCCGGCCTCGGCCGCCGCGCGCAGCGCGTCCCGCCACCGCGGGGTGCGGCAGGTGGAGGGGCCGGTGAGGCTCGTCAGCGCGGCCAGATCCGGCAGCGGGCCCTCGTGCAGGACGGGCACCGACACCACCGGCGTCCCGGCGAGCAGCTCGCGGCGCGCCTCGGTCGACAGGAACGTCCCGTCCTCCTGGTCGAGGACGTCGAACTCGCAGAAGTAGTGGGGGAGCGCGTCGTAGAAGACGGTGTGCTTGGCGTACAGCCACTCGCCGTACAGGACGTAGCGGTCCCGCAGGCGCTCGCGCAGGACGTGCTGGACCGACGCCGCCCACGCCTTCAGCGGCCCGAACTGGCGCTCGCGCGGCCCGCCGGTCAGGTAGTGGCCGCGGCTCTGCAACCGCAGCTCGCCGGCGGAGGTGAAGCTGATGCCGGCGTTGGCGCCGTCGAGCTTCTCCTCCACCACCAGGTACCGCCCGGCGATCGACTCGAACGGCACGGCGGCCAGATCGTGGTCGCCCGGTTGGAGCCGGGATCCCGCGATGTGCCGGGTCCGGGGGTACTTGCGAAGCATGCCGACCGTTCTAGGGCCGGGCGGCCGGTCCTGCCAACCGGTTTTCGGTCCGTCAGCGGGCCGGGACGACGCGGGTGAGGGCCAGCGCGGCCAGCCACAGCGCCACGCTCGCCCAGGCCAGGACGTGCAGGCCGGAGGCGAACGCCGGATGGGTCGCGGGCCCCGCGACCGCCCCGTACACCGCGACGCCGAGCGCCGTCCCGACCTGCCGGGCGGTGTTGTTGAACCCGCCCGCCAGCCCGGCGTGCTCCGGGGGGACGGCGCGCATCGCGGCGGCGACCACGGCGGTGACGACCAGGCCGTCCCCGATCCCGATGCCGAGCAGCGCCGGGAGCAGCGCCGCGTAGCCGCCGCCGGGGCCGGCGCCGACAAGGGACAGGCACCCGGCCGCCGCGACGGCGGTGCCCGCGGCGAGCGGCACCCGCGTCCCGAACCGGGCGGTGAGGCGCCCGCTCACCGGCGCCAGGACCGCCAGCGGCGCGGCCATCGGCAGCAGCATCGCCCCGGCCAGCAGCGCGGAGCGGTGCCCGGCCTGCTGCAGCCGCAGCGTCGCCACGAACAGCACCCCGTTGGTGACCAGGTTCATGATGAGCGCGATCCCGCCGGCGCCCAGGAACGCCGGGGCCCGCAGCAGCCCGCCCGGCACCATCGGCGCCGCCGCGCGCCGCTCGGCCAGGACGAACGCCGCTCCCGCGGCCAGGGTGAGGACGGCGGCGACGGCGGCGCCGTCCCGGTGGCCGTGGCCCGCGGCGATGACCGTCCAGACCAGTCCGCCCAGGGTGAGCGGTGCGAGCGCCATCCCGGCGCGGTCCAGCGCGGCCGCCGCCCGCCGCCGCCCGGGCTCGCGGACCAGCGCCAGGACGCCGGTGATCGCGGCCGCGGTGATCGGCACGTTCAGCAGGAAGATCCACCGCCAGCCGATCGTGTCGACCAGCAGCCCGCCCAGCAGCGGCCCCGCCGGCAGCGCCGTGGACGAGATGCCCGCCCACACCCCGAGGGCGCGCGCCTGCTCGGCGCGTCCCGAGTAGAGCGCGGTGATCAGGGCGAGGCTGCCGGGCAGCAGCAGCGCGGCGCCCGCTCCCTGCGCGACGCGTGCGGCGATGAGCGGGCCGGCGGCGGGCGCGGCCCCGCAGGCCAGCGAGGCCAGCCCGAACAGCGCGAATCCGGTGAGCGTCAGCCGGCGGTGCCCGATCCGGTCGCCGAGGGCGCCGCCGCCCAGCAGCAGCCCGGCGATCGCGACCGCGTACCCGTCCACGACCCCCTGCAGCCCGGGCAGCCCGGTGCCGAGCGCCCGGCCGATGCCGGGGAGCGCGACGTTGACGATCGTCACGTCCAGCAGCACCAGGAACATCCCGGCGCACAGGATCGCGAGCATCGCGCCGCGCCGGGGCTCGGGGCCGGCCTCCGCGGCGCAGGGGACCCCGGTGGCTTGCGTGGTGGAATCCATACCGCCACGGTCGCCCCCGGACGTTTCGGCGCGGCTCGAACCGTGCCGTTCCCGAGGGGCGCGTCAGGCGACGGCGACGCGGGCGAGCGCGCCGGTCTCCAGCGCCACCCACAGGGCGCCGTCGGGGCCGACCGCGATGCCGTGCGGCTCGGATCCGGGCGTCGGCAGCGGGTGCTCGTCGACGCGGCCGTCGGAGCCGATGCGGCCGACGTGGGCGGTGCCCCACTCGGTGAACCACAGGGCGTCGTCCGGCCCGGCGACGATGGCGTGCGGGCGTGCGGCCCGGTCGGGCAGCGGGTACTCGGTCACCTTCCCGTCCGTGGTGATCTGCCCGATGTGCCCGGCGCCGATGCCGGTGAACCAGAGCGCGCCGTCCGGCCCGGCGGTGATGCCGACCGGTGCGGAGCCCTCGGTGGGCAGCGGGTGGACGGCGACCTCCCCGTCCAGTGTGATCCGTCCGATGGCGTTGCCCTGGTTGAGGGTGAACCACAGGGCCTCGTCCGGGCCCGCCGCGATCATCGAGGGCATCGTGCCCTCTCCCGGCACCGGAAAGGCACTGACCTGGCCGTCCACGGTGATCCGGCCGATGCCGCCGGCGTGCATGCGGGTGAACCACAGCGCGCCGTCCGGCCCGGCCGCGATGCCGCACGGCCCCCAACCCTCGGGCACGGCGAACCGCGTGACCTCGCCCGCGGTGGTGATCCGGCCGATCGGGTGGCCGTGGAACGCGGTGAACCACAGCGCGCCGTCCGGGCCCGCCGTGATGATCATCGGTCCGGCGGGGACGGGCCCGTGGACGGTGAGGTCCCCGTCCGGCGTCATCCGGGCGATCCGGCCCTCGTGGACGAGCGTGCACCACAGCGCGCCGTCCGGTCCCGCGGTGACGCCGTACGGTCCCGCGTCCGGGCCGGACACCGTGAACTGCTTCATCGTGGTGTGTGAACCCTCTGACATGAATGGTCCCCCCTCGTCCCTCCACTGCTGTTTCCGTCCGGAGACGAAGTTAACGCAACATGAGTTGCGTTACGATCGGGATCATGGAGACCAGCCGGGACCGCCGGACCGCGCGGTGACCGCGCCCGGACCCGGGACCGTCCGCCCCGGCGGACGCACCGCGCGGGTGCGCGACGCCGTCCGCGGGGCGACGCTCGCCGAGCTGTCCGAGCGCGGCTACCAGGGGCTCACCGTCGAAGGGGTGGCGGCCCGCTCCGGCGTGCACAAGACCACCGTCTACCGGCGCTGGGGGAGCGCCGACGGCCTCATCGCCGACGCCCTCGACCTCGCCGCCGCCGAGCCCTGGCCGATCCCCGACACCGGGTCCCTCGCGGGTGATCTGCGGGGCCTCGTCCGGCTCGTCGCGGAGAACTTCGCCGACCCCGTCGAGGGTCCGATCGCCCGCGCGTTCGTGCTGGCCGCCGCGCAGAGCGGCGACGCCGCCCGCTCCCTGCACGCGTTCTTCGCGCACCGCCACGAGCAGGCCGCCGTCATCGTCCGGCGGGCCGTCGAGCGCGGCGAGGTCCCCGCGGCCACGGACCCGGTCGAGGTCGTCCGGTCGGCCGTCGCGCCGCTGTACTACCGGCTGTTCATCACCGGCGAGCCGATCGGCGGGCAGGCCGCCGACCGTGCCGCCGCGGCCGCCTGCGCCGCCGCCCGAGCAGGCGCCCTGACGGCCGCACCGGCACCCTGACCCCGTCCCGCCCATCAGCGGACGTTGAGGGCCGCACGCAGGGCCGCGGCATAAGCGCGGGGGTGGGTGGTGTTGCCGTTGTGGCCGCCGGGGAACTCGTGCGGCTCCGTGCCGAGCAGGGCGGCCAGCGCGAAGGCGCACTCGTTGTCGAAGACGGTGCGCGGAGTCGTGCGCCCCACGGCCGGGACGATCCGGGTCGAGACGCCGGCCAGCGCGGCGACGTCGAGGGTGTCGTCGATGACCGCGGTGAAGTCGTGCTCGACGAAGAAGTCGAAGTTGCGCGCCCGCTGGGGCGTCATGGGCGCGCGGGTGACGCCGGGCTCGGCGTCGGGCGCGGCGGGGTCGATGCCCAGCACACCGGCGATCAGCTCGAACGTGGCGGCCAGCCCGTCGCGGCGGTGGACCTCCTGGATGTGCGCCAGTTCCCGCTCATGGCATGCCCGCTGGTCGGCGGGCAGCAGCCGCGGGGTGACGGGTTCGTGGGCGACGAGCGTGCCGATCTGGCCGGGGTGGTCCACGGCCACGTGGAACCCGATGGATGCGCCCAGGCTGCACCCCAGCATGAGCGCCGGTTCGTCCGTCAGTCCGGCCAGCAGGCGGTGGACGTCGTCGGCGTGGTCGGCCAGGCTCGCTCCCCGGGACGGGTCGTCCAGCACGCTGCGCGACAGGCCGCGGCGGTCGTAGGTCACCACGGTGTAGTCGGCGACGAGCCGGTCGACCAGGTCCGCGCTGCGCCCGGCGTCCCCCTCGCCGCTCTGGGAGATCAGCAGCATCGGGCCGGTGCCGCGCACCTCGTAGTGGATCCGGGCGCCGTCGGTCCGGAGCATGCCCGTCGCGGCGGGCGGTGTCGTGGCGGTGGCCATCGGGAGTCCTCTCGGTCGGGCGGGCGTCTCCGCCCGGGTGAGGCCAACCATAAAGCATCAAACTTGATACATCAAGATTGATGTATCAGGTTCGATGTAAGTTGGCCGCATGGACGGAGTCGAGCTTTTCCTGCTGGGGCGGACCCTGATGAAGATCGGCGAGGAGGCCCTGCCCACCGAGGGCATCGGCCGGCACTCCACCAGCGTCCGCACCGTCCTGATCGTCGCGAGCGACGTGCGCGCACACCCCGGCAGCGCCGTCGGAGAGATCGCCGCGCGTACCGGTCTTCCGCAGAGCGCGGTGTCGGCGGCGGTCGCCCGGCTTCGCGGCGTGGGCGCCGTCGACACCGAGCCCGATCCCGACGACCGGCGGCGGGTCCGCATCCACCCCGCGTCCCGGCCCTCCGCCAGGGTGGAGGAGGTCAGGGCCGGCTCCATCGCCGCGGCGCTCGCGGTGGCCCTGGACACCGACGACCCGCAGCGGGTCGCCGAGACCGTGAGCCTCCTCGAGGAGCTCGCGCGGCACCTGCCCCCGCAGGTGGTGACCCGCCTTCGGGGCTCGTCACCTGCCTGAAGCCCCGGGACGCCGATCACGCGCTGCGTCGAGGGCCTCTCCCGCGCCGCGCTCGGCAGGACCCGCACCGCGCCCGTCAGCCGGGTGTGTCCGTCAGGCGGGCGGCGCGGGCGTTGAGGTAGCGGCGCTCGGTGAGGCTGCGGGTGGCCTCGGCCGCCGCGAGGTAGCACGCACGCGCGGCGGCGGTGTCGCCCGACATCTCCAGCAGATGGGCGCGGACGGCGTGCAGGCGGTGATGCCCGGCGATCCGCTTGTCGGCCCGCAGGTCCTCCAGCAGGGCGAGCCCGGCGGCCGGCCCGCGGGCCATCGCCACGGCCACGGCGTGGTTGAGCGCCGCCATCGGGTTGGGCTCCAGCTCCAGCAGCACCTCGTAGAGGGCGGCGATCTGCGGCCAGTCGGTCTCCCGCGCGGTCGGGGCCTCGTCGTGCAGTGCGGCGATCGCGGCCTGCACCTGGTAGGGGCCGGCGGGCCCGCGCGGCAGCGTCTCCGCGAGCAGCGCGGTGCCCTCGGCGATGTACCCGGCGTTCCACAGGTTCCGGTCCTGCTCGGCGAGCGGGACGAGGTCGCCGGCCGGGTCCGTGCGGGCGGGCCGGCGCGCGTCGGTGAGCAGCATGAGCGCGAGCAGCCCCGCCGCCTCGGCGTCGCCGGGCAGCAGCCGGTGCGCGATCCTGGCCAGCCGGATCGCCTCGGTCGCCAGTTCGCCCCGGTACAGGTGCCGCCCGGCCGTGCTCGCATAGCCCTCGGTGAAGATCAGGTAGAGGACGCGCAGGACTGCGGCGACCCGTCCGGGACGCTCGTCCGCGGCGGGCATCCGGAACGGGACGCCGCTGTCGCGCACGCGCCGCTTCGCGCGGCTGACGCGCTGCCCCATGGTCGACTCGGGGACGAAGAACGCGCGGGCGATCTCGGCCGTGGTCAGGCCGCCGACCGAGCGGAGGGTGAGCGCGATCCGCAGGTCCGGCGACAGGACCGGGTGGCAGCACATGAACAGCAGGATCAGGGTGTCGTCGCCGCCCGGCGGCGGGCGGTCGGCGGCGGGGGCGAGCCAGGCGTCCGGCGGCGTCCAGGCGGCCAGGGCGTCCTCACGGCGGCGGCGCGCCTGCTCGGCGCGCAGCAGGTCGGTCAGGCGGCGGGCCGCCACCGTGATCAGCCAGGCGCGCGGATCGGCCGGGACCCCCTGCTCCGGCCACTGCGACGCCGCGGCCATCAACGCCTCCTGAACGGCGTCCTCAGCGGTGTCGAAGTGCCCGTACCGGCGGACCAGCGCGCCGAGGACCTGCGGCGCCAGCGGGCGCAGCAGGTCCCAGGCCCCCTCCGGCGGCGCGGTCACGGCTCCAGGTCGGCGCGCCCGTCGACGATCGGCCGCAGGTCCGCGTACGACCGGGCCCGCGCCGCCTCCGGGACCGGGCAGCGCGCGAGCCGGGCGGCGATCTCCGAGGCGCGGTCGAAGCCGTCGCACTCGATGACGGTGTACCCGGCGAGCACCTCCGCGGTCTCGGGGAAGGGCCCGTCGGTCACGGTCGGCGCTCCCCCTTCCTCCCCGCTGTGGAACCGGCGGGCGTGGACGGGCGCGTCCAGGCCCTGGGCGTCCACGAACTCCCCGGACTCGACCAGGTCCTGGTTGAACTTCTCCATGAACGCGTGCATCGCGGCGAGGTCCTCGGCGGACCAGACGGCCTCCTCCTGGGGCACCTTGCCCGCCATCTCGTCGTAGTCCCGCTGCGACGCGTACAGCATGAGCATGTACTTCACGATGGTCTCCCCTTCGGTCCGGCGCCTCCGCGGCGCCTCGTGCAGGAGACGTCGGAGCCGCTCGGCCGCTTTCGACACACGTTCCCATTCTTTCTCGGGGGCCGATGTAGAGAACCTCGCGCCCGCTCCGACCCATCCGTGACATCGGGTCTCACTGGAGGGGTGGAAGGATATGGAGCACGAGGGGCAGGACGCCGTGGCAGAGCCCGCAGGGAAGCGCGGGTGGCTCGCGCTGGCCGTGCTGGTGCTGCCGTCGCTGCTGCTGGCCATGGACATCACGGCGCTGCTGCTGGCGCTGCCGCGGCTGAGCGCCGACCTGGGCGCGAGCGGCACCGAGCAGCTGTGGATCAGCGACGCCTACGGGTTCATGGTCGCCGGATTCGTGATCGCCATGGGGACGCTGGGGGACCGGATCGGCCGGCGCCGCCTGCTGTTCGCCGGGGCCGGCGCGTTCGCCGTCCTGTCGGTCGTCGCCGCCTACGCCCCCGACCCGGGCACGCTGATCGCCGCCCGGGCGCTGCTGGGCGTGGCGGGCGCGACGCTGGTGCCCTCGACGCTGGCGCTGATCACCAACATCTTCCGCGACGAGCGCGAGCGCGGGAAGGCCATCGCGATCTGGGCCACCTGCCAGTTCGCGGGCGGCGCGTTCGGCCCGGTGCTGGCCGGGCTGCTGCTCCAGCGCTTCTGGTGGGGGTCGGTGTTCCTGGCCGCGGTGCCGGTCATGGCGCTGGTGCTGGTGGCCGGCCCGTTCCTGCTGCCGGAGTTCCGGGACCGGACGGCCGGACGTGTCGACAAGCTCAGCGTCGGGCTCTCCCTGGGCGCCGTGCTGCCGATGGTGTACGGGATGAAGCAGCTGGCGCTGGCCGACGGCGGCGGGGTCGTCCCGGTCGCGGCGATCGCCGCCGGGGCGGCCGTCGGGGCCGTGTTCGTCCGGCGCCAGCTCAGGCTCGACCACCCGCTGCTGGACCTGCGGCTGCTGCGCGGCCGCGCCTTCAGCGCCGTCCTGGTGTCCCTGGTTCTCGCGGGCGTCGCCATGGCGGGGACGGGCCTGATGGCGACCCAGTACCTCCAGGGCGTGCTGGGGTACTCGCCGCTGGCCTCGGCCGTGCTGTTCGCGCCGATGGGCCTGGGCGTCGCGGCCGGGACGATGGCGGCGCCCGCGCTGGCCAAGAGGCTCCGGCCCGCCACCGCGATCGCCTCCGGGCTGGCGTTGTCGGCCGCGGGCTGCGTCCCGCTGGCGGTGTCGGACGGGCTCGCGGCCGTCATCACCGGCGTCACCGTCCTGGCCCTCGGCGCCGGTCCGCTGTTCGCGCTGGGGACCGGCCTGGTGGTCGGGTCCGTCCCGCCCGAGCGCGCGGGCTCGGCGGCGTCGATGTCGGAGACGAGCAACTACCTCGGCGGATCGCTGGGCCTGGCGGTCATCGGCGTGGTCGGCGCAAGCGTCTACCAGGCCCGGATGGACGGCGTCGCGGGGCCCGCGGCCAAGACCCTGGCCGGCGCGGTCGCCGCCGCCGGCGACCTGCCGTCCGGTCCGGCGGAGGAGCTGCTGCGCTCCGCCCACGCCGCGTTCACCGCGGGCCTGCACGTCACCGGTGCCATCGCCGCCGCGATCTTCGCCGGGCTCGCCGTCCTGGTGGCGGCCTCGGCGCGCGGCACGGCCCGGACGGCCGCGCCCGCGGCTGCCGGGGAAGCGGAGCCCCGGCACGCCGCGGTGTGAGGGGTCAGGAGGGAGCCGTCCACTCCTGCTCCTTCCAGGCCGGGTCGAGCGGCGTGTGGGCGAGGTGGTTGGTGTAGTTGGACAGGGTCTTCATGCCGACGCCGAGGACGATGTCCAGGACGTGGCGGCGGGTGTGGCCGGCGGCCAGGAACGCCTCCACCTCCGCCTCGTCCACCCAGCCGCGCCGCACGACCACGGCGCTGGTGAGGCGGCGGACGGCTTCCAGCGCGGGGTCGTCCAACGCCTGCCCGGCGCGGAGCGCGTCCACGACCTCGGCGGGGACGCGGGTCCGCAGCGCCATCGTGGAATGGGCGGCCACGCAGTACTCGCAGCCGTTCAGCACGCTGGCGGTGATCAGCACGACGTGCTTGGCGTTCCGCGGCAGCGAGGACCTGGTGAACTGCTCCGACAGGGCGTTGTAGCCGGCGAGCAGCTCCGGCGACTCGGCCATCACGCCGTTCAGCGTGGTGACGAACCCCATGCGCTTCTTGGCGGCCTCCAACTGCGGGCGGGCCTCGGCGGGGGCGTCGGTCTCGTCGTAGACGGTGAACTCGGCCATGGTCATCTCCTCAGAGGGGCGGGGGAGCGGGCGAGAGGGGGCGGAGGGCGGCGTCGACCGTGGCCGACAGCTCGCCGGGGTCGGCACCGGCGCGCGAGCGCACGTTCACCCCGTAGGCGAGCAGCGCCAGCATCCGCGCGGTGGAGGGCACGTCCAGGTCGCCGCGCAGCTGCCCGTGGTCGCGTGCGGCGAGGAGGGCGGCGCGCATGGCGTCGCACAGGGCCTCGTGGTGGGCGTCGAGCACCTCGCGTTCGTCGGCGTCGCCCGCGTCCTGCGCGGCGTGGGCGTTGGACACCATGCAGCCCCAGCGCGCGTACTCGCCGGAGCACCGCGCGGTGATGAGCCCGTCGAAGAACGCGGCGAGGCCCGGCAGGCCCCGCCCGTCGGCGGCGAGCCGGTCGAACACCGGACGCGAGTGCCGGTCGACGTAGCGGCGCAGCGCCGCCAGGTACAGGTCCCGCTTGCCGCCGAACGTCCCGTACAGGCTGGAACGGCTGACCCCGGTCTCGGACACCACCTCGGCGATGCCCGTCGCGGCCGCGCCGCGCCGCCAGAACAGCCGCACCGCCTGGTCCAGGACGGCGTCGGGATCGAAATGCCTGACGTCCGGCATCGCCCGCACCCCCAATCTTGGAATGGTCGTTCCAAGATTGGCACGGAGACGCGGCGGCGCGCAAGAGCAGGGCCGCGCGGGAGGGGTCAGGCGAGGCCCGCGTCGTGGGCCAGCAGCGCGATCTGGGTGCGGTTGTCCAGGTCGAGCTTGGTCAGCACGCTGGAGACGTGCGCCTTGACCGTGGCCACGCTCATGAACAGCTCCGCCGCGATGTCGGCGTTGGAGCGCCCGCGGGCGACGGCGAGGACCACCTCGTTCTCGCGGGGGCTCAGCCGGGCGAGCGCCTCGCGGGCGCGCTGGTAGGCGCCGGCCTCCACCGCCGCGCGGTCCATGAGGCGGCGGGTGATGCGCGGCGACAGGATCGGGTCGCCGCCGGCGACCTGCCGGACGGCGTGGACGATCCGGTCCGGCGGAGTGTCCTTCAGCAGGAACCCGCTGGCGCCCGCGCGCAGGGCGTGCAGGATGTTCTCGTCGGAGTCGAAGGTCGTCAGCACGATGACCTCCGGCGGGTTCGGCCGGGCCCGCAGCCTGCGGGTCGCGGTGATGCCGTCCACGCGCGGCATCCGCAGGTCCATCAGGACGACGTCGGGGGCGTGCGCGTCGGCGGCCGCGGGCACCTCGTCGCCGTCGGCCGCCTCGCCGACGACGGTGATCCCGCCCGCCCCGTCCAGCATCATCGACAGTCCGGCGCGGACGAGTGCGTCGTCGTCCACGATCAGGACGCGCAGGGGGCGGCTCACGCGGGCCATGGTAGCCAGGCGCGCAGCCGGAACTCGCCCTCCGCGGCCTGGTGGTCGAGCCGCCCGCCGGCCAGCCGCACGCGCTCGGTCAGGCCGACCAGTCCCGTGCCGCTGCCGGGCGCGAGCGGCTCCGCGCCGTCCTCGGGCAGCGGGTTGCGGATGTCGACCACGAGCCGGGAGCCCGGCCGCCCCTCCAGCACCACCCGGACGGGACGTCCCCCCGCGTGCTTGCGGGCGTTGGTCAGCCCCTCCTGCACGACCCGGTACGCGGTGCGCCCGGCCGCCGCCGGCAGCGCGGACGCCTCGACCGTCTCGTCCCGCAGCTCCACCTGCCCGCCCGCGTCGCGTGACTCCTCCACCAGCCGGACGACGTCCCCCAGGACGGGCTGGGGCCGGTCCTCCGCGACCGCGTCGTCCTCGGCGCGCAGCAGCAGGATCACGTCGCGCAGCTCGTCGAGCGCCTGGTGCACCCCGGCGCGGATCACTCCCGCCGCCTGCGACAGCTTCTCCGGCGGGGCGTCCGGCCGGTACTCCAGCGCGCCCGCGTAGGTCGCCAGCAGCGACAGCCGGTGGGCGAGCACGTCGTGCATCTCCCGGGCGATCCGGGTCCGCTCCGCCATGCGGGCCTCGGCCACCCGGCGGCCCTGCTCGGCCTCGGCGCGGCGGGCCCGCTCGCGCAGCGACTCCAGCAACTCCCGGCGCGCCCGCGCCAGCGCGCCCCACCCGATCACCGCGCCGTAGCCGACGGCGACGAGCAGCAGCCACCAGCTGAAGGAGATCCCCCGGTTCGGCTGCCAGAGCCCCTGCACGACGTGCGCCGCGACGCCCGCCGCGCCGACCAGCGCCGCGGTCCGGAACGGACGCCGGTGCGCGACCTGCAACGCGCCCATGCTGGCCGCCGGGGTGGCGGTGGGAGACAGTGCCGCCAGCGCCGTCAGCGCCACAGCGGCGCCGACCGGGCGCCACATGAGCAGCGGCGTCAGCAGCCAGCTCGCCAGGGCGACCGCGATGTCGAGGGCCAGGGCGGCGCCCGCCGCCTGCGCGCTGACACGGCCCCAGACCGTCAGCGCGGTCAGGGCGCCCGCCACCACGGCGAGGACCGCCGCACCGCGCAACATGCGCCGTGCGTCGAGCCCCGCCCGGTCGAACGTCTCGTTCACCGGACCGAGGCTAACCGCGTGCTCACGGCGCCGACACCTACCAAAGTCGGTGCCCGCCCGTACCGCGGGCGGACCGGCCCTCGCCGCGCGGCCGATGCGCCGGCCCCGCCGCCGCGGCGACGCTGCCGGACATGCACCGGCCGCTACGAAGGGAGAAGCACATGTCCGGAGGGAACACCGCACGGCGAGCGCTGACCGTCGCGGGAGGGGCCGCCGCCGCGCTGGCGCTGTGGGCGGCGGCCGACCCGGTGGCCGGGCTCGACCTGGCCGCCGAGACGGGCGGGGAGGTACGGCCGGTCGGCGCCGGCCCCGTCGTCGCGGCCGGCCTGATCGTGGGCCTGGCGGCCTGGGGGCTGTTCGCGGTGCTGGAACGGGCGACCGCCCGCCCGGGACGCGCATGGACCACGGTCGCCGCGACCGTCCTCGTCCTGTCGATGATCGGACCGCTCGGCGGCGCCGCCGACGGCGCCTCCATGGCGGTCCTGGCGGGGATGCACCTGGTCGTCGCCGCGGTCCTGATCCCCGGCCTCGGCCGCTCCGCCCGCCCCGCCCCCCGCCGCGAGACCTCGATCCCCGCTTGAACGCCCCCCGATTCCGTTCGCCCCGGCTAGGGCGCGGGGGCGACCAGGCCGGTCTCGTAGGCGATGATCACCAGTTGGGCGCGGTCGCGGGCCTGGAGTTTGGCGAGCAGGCGGCCGATGTAGGTCTTCACGGTGGCCAGGCTCAGGTGCAGGTGGTCGGCGATCTCGGTGTTGGACAAGCCGCGGGCGACCAGGGTGAGGACCTCGCGCTCCCGGTCGGTGACGCCGTCGAGGGCGCGGGGGAGCGGGTGCGCGGGCAGGGCCTGGCGGGTGAACTCGGCGATGAGGCGGCGGGTCACCGCGGGGGCCAGGAGGGCCTCGCCGCCGGCGACGACGCGGACGGCGTTGAGCAGGTCGGCCGGCGGGGTGTCCTTGAGCAGGAAGCCGGCGGCGCCCGCGCGCAGGGCCGCGAAGACGTGGGCGTCCAGGTCGAACATCGTCAGCATGAGGACCCGGACGTCCTCGGTGCCGGCGGCCCGGTGGATCCGGCGGGTGGCCTCGATGCCGTCCAGGTGGGGCATGCGCACGTCCATCAGGACGACGTCGGGCCGCAGGGCGCGGGCGAGTTCGACGGCCTCGGCCCCGGTGGCGGCCTCGCCGACCGCGGTCAGGTCGGGGGTGGTCTCGATGAGGGCGCGGAAGCTGCCGCGCAGCAGGGCCTGGTCGTCGGCCACCAGGACGCGGATCTGTTCGGTCACCCGCCGCCGCCCTGGGAGCGCGGAAGCGTGGCCGCGACCGCGAAGCCGCCCTCGGGACGGGGCTGGGCGCTGAAGGAGCCGCCGTACATCGCGGCGCGTTCCCGCATCCCGACCAGTCCGTGTCCACCGGGGCCCGGCTCGGGACCCGGGCGGACCGGGCCGTCGTCAACGACCAGGATCCGCACCTGGTGGGGCGAGACGTCCACGGTGGCCCGGCAACGGGTCGGCGCCGCATGCTTGACCACGTTGGTGAGGGCCTCCTGCACGATCCGGTAGACGGTGAGCCGCAGTGCTTCGGGGAGATCGTATTCACCGGACACCACCAGCTCGACCTCCACCCCGGCGGCCCGGACCCGCTCGGCCAGATCCTCCAGGCCGTCGACGTCCGGCCGGGTGAGATCGGTGCCCGGCGCGTCGTCACGGCGCAGCATCTGGAGCAGGCGCCGCATCTCCGCCAGGGACTCGCGGCTGGTCGCCTCGATCACCTGCAGCGCCTGGCGGGCCTGCTCGGGACGCGCCTCGGCGATGTGGTTGGCGACCCCCGCCTTGACGGCGATCAGGCCCATGCCGTGCGTGACCACGTCGTGCAGTTCGCGGGCGATCCGCAGCCGCTCGTCGGTCTGGATCCGGCGCGCCCGCCGCTCCTGCGCGCACACGGCGTTCCACCTGCGACGCCGCAGCAGATGGCCGACCAGCCAGGCGCCGGCGGACAGCAGCCAGGCGGCCGCCGTCCAGCCGGCGGCGGCCGCCAGGCCGTACCGGGGGTGGACGACCTGCGCGATCGTCGCGGCGGCGGTCGCGGCGGCCGCGCACCAGCCCAGCGCGCGGGCCGACCGCCGCGGGGGCGCGACGGAGGCGACGGCGCCGAGCGCGAGCGCGGTCGCCGCGAACGGATCCCACAGCACGCCGGCCGCGGCGGCGGCCGACGACATGGCCACCGCGGTCGCCAACGCGCGCCACGGCCACAGCCGCCGGACGGCCACGACCGAGCCCAGTGCGACCGCCACCAGGCAGGAGACCTGGAAGAGCGGGGCGAAGTCCGGCCGGTCCTTGAGCATGTTCCCCGCGACCACCACGTCCATCGCGACCAGGACGACCGCCAGGAGCACGTCGAGGGCGAGCAGGTGGCCCCGGCGCAGCAGGCGTGCCTGACGGGACTCGAAGTCGGCTTCGTCCACGGAACGCACGTTATCGGCGCAGTTCACCCGCCGCATCGGACCAGGATGGATCATCCCTGAGGAGGACTTCGCCGGCATTCCGGCGAGCGCAGTCCCCAGAGGGCTGAACGAGGAATGTCGGTTGCGGGCCGATCCGCTGGAAAGGGCCGCGCGGGCAGCCTGTGGGGCATGTCTTCACCCCAGCCTTCGGCACATGTCGGCTTCGCGTTCCCGGGACGGTGGCTCGCCGGGACATCCCTGCTCCTCGGGCCGGTCCTCCTGCTGTCCGGGGTACTCCTCAGAGCGAGGTTCCACTTCTTCTTCCCCGACCAACTGGCCGCCTACGACCAGCACCCGGTCCTGCTGACGACGTCCTACAGCTGTTTCGCGGCAGGGACCGTGGCCCTATGGCCGGCGGTCAGCGCCTTGGCGCTGCGCATCGGCGCCCTCCGGCCGACGCCGGCGGCGTTGGGCGGCGGTCTCGTCATGGTGGGGCTGTTCGCCCGCACGTTCCATGCAGGCGTGGACCATCTGGCCTTCGGGCTCGTCGATGCCCAGGGGCGGCGGTCGGCCGTCGCCGCCGTCGCCGCCTCCTATCAGGCGTTCCACATCTTCCAGTACGCCTCGTTCGCGGTCATGGCCGGCTGGCTGGTCCTGGCGGCCGGAGCCTGGCGCTCCCGCGTGCTCGGCCCGGTCCGCTGTCTCGCCCTGGCGCTCATGGCGCTTCTGCCCCTGGGAGTGTTGAAGGGGACGACGCCGCTGTCGATCGTCGGCGCGGCGGGCCTGTGCGTCGCGCTCGTGCCGCTCGGACTCGCGACCCTCCTCGACGGTCCCCGTCCCGCCCGCCGGTCGGTGGCCTGGTTCGGCGTCGGCGCTCTCGGGGCGGTGGTTCTCGGCTATGCCTCCTCTCTGGGTTGACCGGGGCGGCATCTTCCTTCCGAAATGGATGGATGTCTCTTCTGGGGCCTTTTCGGTGCCCAGGTTGACGGGAGAGACGCGGGCATGTCATCCTGGTTGCGGGATCGAAGGTTGACAATTCTTATAGGCGTGGACAGCTGTCTGCATTTTGCTCTATGCTGCCTTCTCGCGCTCGTCCTTCGGCATCCCCTCCTTCCGTATCGGCCGTGATGTCGTCCGGCGTGCGCGCCGTCAGTCCGCCGCGAGCCCTCGGAAGGACACCTGTTGGCAGCCTCGCGCACCGCTTCCGCCGTACCCGCCGGTCCCCGCCGCGTCTCTTTCGCACGCATCCGCGAGCCTCTCGAGGTTCCCGACCTGCTCGCCCTGCAGACCAACTCGTTCGACTGGCTGGTCGGCAACGAGCGCTGGAAGGCCCGGGTCGAGGCGGCTCGCCAGGCCGGACGCCGGGACGTCCCGATGCAGTCGGGGCTGGAGGAGATCTTCGAAGAGATCAGTCCGATCGAGGACTTCTCCGGGACCATGTCCCTGTCGTTCCGGGACCACCGGTTCGAGCCGCCCAAGTACTCCGTGGAGGAGTGCAAGGACAAGGACATGACCTACTCCGCCCCGATGTTCGTCACGGCGGAGTTCATCAACAACACCACCGGTGAGATCAAGAGCCAGACGGTCTTCATGGGCGACTTCCCGCTCATGACCCCGAAGGGCACGTTCATCGTCAACGGCACCGAGCGGGTGGTGACGTCGCAGTTGACGCGTTCGCCCGGGGTGTACTTCGACCGTGCGCTGGACAAGGCGTCGGACAAGGACATCTACGGCTGCCGGGTGATCCCGAGCCGGGGTGCCTGGCTGGAGTTCGAGGTCGACAAGCGCGACAACGTGGGTGTGCGCATCGACCGCAAGCGCAAGCAGCCGGTGACGGTTCTGCTGAAGGCGCTGGGGTGGGACGAGGCGCGGATCCGGGAGCGGTTCGGCTCGTATGAGTCGATCAATGTGACGCTGGAGAAGGACCACACCTCCGGTCAGGATGACGCGCTGCTGGACATCTACCGCAAGCTGCGGCCGGGTGAGCCGCCGACGCGGGAGTCGGCGCAGACGCTGCTGGAGAACCTGTACTTCAATCCCAAGCGGTACGACGTCGCGAAGGTCGGCCGTTACAAGATCAACAAGAAGCTCGGTCTGGACCTGGACATGAACCAGGGGACGCTGACCGAGGACGACATCGTCGCCACGATCGAGTACCTGGTGCGGCTGCACGCCGGCGAGGAGGAGGCGACCCTCGGGAGCGTGGCGGTGCCGATCGAGGTCGATGACATCGACCACTTCGGCAACCGGCGGCTGCGCACGGTGGGTGAGCTGATCCAGAACCAGGTGCGCGTGGGTCTGGCCCGCATGGAGCGGGTGGTGCGTGAGCGGATGACCACGCAGGACGTGGAGGCGATCACGCCGCAGACGCTGATCAACATCCGGCCGGTGGTGGCCTCCATCAAGGAGTTCTTCGGCACCAGCCAGCTGTCGCAGTTCATGGACCAGACCAACCCGCTGGCCGGCCTGACCCACAAGCGCCGCCTGAACGCGCTGGGGCCGGGCGGCCTGTCGCGTGAGCGGGCGAGTATGGAGGTCCGTGACGTCCACCCGTCGCACTACGGCCGCATGTGCCCGATCGAGACGCCCGAAGGCCCGAACATCGGCCTCATGGGGTCCCTGTCGTCCTTCGCCCGCGTCAACCCCTTCGGCTTCATCGAGACGCCCTACCGCAAGGTCGTCGAGGGCCGCGTGACCGACGAGATCGAGTACCTCACGGCCGACGTCGAGGACCGCTACGTCATCGCGCAGGCCAACACGCCGATCGACGCCGACGGCGCCTTCGCCGAGAACCGCGTCCTCGTCCGCCGCAAGGGCGGCGAGGTCGAGGCGATCCGGCCGGACGAGGTCGACTTCATGGACGTCTCCCCGCGCCAGATGGTGTCCGTCGCGACCGCGATGATTCCGTTCCTGGAGCACGACGACGCCAACCGTGCGCTGATGGGTTCGAACATGCAGCGTCAGTCGGTGCCGCTGCTGCGCAGTGAGGCGCCGCTGGTCGGAACCGGTATGGAGTACCGTGCCGCGACCGACGCCGGTGATGTGATCACGGCGGAGAAGGCGGGTGTGGTCGAGGAGGTCTCGGCCGACTACGTGACCGTGATGAACGACGACGGCACGCGCACCACCTACCGGGTGTCGAAGTTCAAGCGGTCCAACCAGGGCACCTGCTTCAACCAGAAGCCGATCGTGGACGAGGGCCAGCGGGTGGAGCTGGGCCAGGTGATCGCCGACGGGCCGTGCACCGACGACGGTGAGATGGCGCTGGGCAAGAACCTGCTCGTGGCGTTCATGCCCTGGGAGGGGCACAACTACGAGGACGCCATCATCCTGTCGCAGCGGCTGGTGCAGGACGACGTCCTGTCCTCGATCCACATCGAGGAGCACGAGGTCGACGCCCGCGACACCAAGCTGGGCCCCGAGGAGATCACCCGCGACATCCCCAACGTCTCCGAGGAGGTCCTGGCCGACCTCGACGAGCGCGGGATCATCCGCATCGGCGCCGACGTCGTCCCCGGCGACATCCTGGTCGGCAAGGTCACCCCGAAGGGGGAGACCGAGCTGACGCCCGAGGAGCGGCTGCTGCGGGCGATCTTCGGTGAGAAGGCGCGCGAGGTGCGCGACACCTCGCTGAAGGTGCCGCACGGCGAGCAGGGCAAGGTCATCGGGGTGCGGGTGTTCTCCCGCGACGACGGCGACGAGCTGCCCCCGGGCGTCAACGAGCTGGTCCGGGTGTACGTGGCGCAGAAGCGCAAGATCACCGACGGGGACAAGCTCGCGGGCCGGCACGGCAACAAGGGCGTCATCTCCAAGGTGCTGCCGGTGGAGGACATGCCGTTCCTGGAGGACGGCACCCCCGTCGACATCGTCCTGAACCCCCTGGGCGTCCCCGGCCGCATGAACGTCGGACAGGTCCTGGAGACCCACCTCGGCTGGATCGCCTCCCGCGGCTGGGACATCGCCGGGGTGGAGGACGAGTGGGCCGGACGGCTGCGGGACAAGGGCCTCGACCGCGTCGAGCCGCGCACCAACGTCGCCACCCCCGTCTTCGACGGTGCCGGCGAGCAGGAGATCATCGGCCTGCTGGGCAGCACGCTGGTCAACCGCGACGGGGACCGCATGGTCCGGTCGA
>NZ_BDDE01000011.1:330816-462624 GCF_008327685.1 Actinomadura sp. K4S16 | reverse complement strand
CCCGAACGAGGGCGCGATGAACGTCGACGAGATCTGACGGGCGCCGGGCCGATCCGAGCCGACGCCCGGGAGGCGTCCGCTCGGTTCGGCCCGGAGAGCCCCGGTCACCGGCGCAGTTCGAACGAGAGGTGTGCGGACAGCGCGTGCAGGAAGTCGGCGGAGTCGAAGATCTGCCCGGCGGAGGCGACCCCGGTCGCCCTGGTCCGGCCGGTGAGGACGCGGTCGACCGCCTCCACCGCGAGCGGCGCGCTCACGGCGTAGATGTCCCGGCCGCTCGCCGTCGCGCGACGCTCCTCGCCGCCGGAGCGCACGACGACCTCGACCAGGAACGTCTGGTCGGAGCGTCCGCGCTCGTCGGCGGCCGCCGGCGCCGGGGTGCCCGGAGCCGACAGGTCCTCGACCGCCTCCACCGTCATGTACGAGCGCACCTCGGGGACGGCCAGGTGGCTGGGGATCGTGACGACGTCGGCCATGCTGAACTCCCCGATGACGGGCCGCACGCCCATCGGCTCGGGAAAGGCCCACTTCACGGACGGGAGGGCGTCGTGGTGGTATTCCAGCTTCCCGCCGGTGAAGCGGACCCTGCGGCCGTCCCGCCGCTCGTGGGAGACCGCACCCGAGGCGCGCGTTCCCGTGGTGGGCCGCCAACCGCTCAACCCGTAGGCGACGTGCACCTCGTCGGCGGCCGTCCAGTCGCCCATCGCCGCGGTCGCCAGCAGGTCGCCGAGGCCGCCGAAGAACGCCATCGCGGGCACGACCGCGGCCCCGGCGTTGCGGGCGCGCCCGGCGAAGTGCGCGAACGTGTCGGCGTTCGCCTCGATCTCGGCCGCGACGTCCACGTACGGGACGCCGGCGCGCAGCGCCGCCTCGATCACCGGGGCGGCCGTCGCGGCGAAGGGCCCCGCGCAGTTGACCACCGCCGCCGCGCCGGCCAGCGCGCGGTCCAGCGACGCCGGATCGCCGGCCGACGCGGGCCGCACCTCCAGCCCCGGAAAGGACTCCGCCAGTGCTTCCAGCTTCCCGGCGTCGCGGCCGGACAGGACCGGGACGAACCCGCGGTCCCGCAGCTCCGCCACCACGAACCGCCCGGTGTGCCCGTACGCGCCGAACACCACGACCGCCTGACCCGAACCCATCGTCTCTCCCGCTGTCCTCGTCCGAACCACTGGATGGATCATGGCGGCGGCGGTCGTCCCGCACGAGCGTCTGGAACGCCATGCCTCATACAATTTCGGACATGAGGACTGTCGCGGTCGCCGTCACCGACGGGATGCTGCACTTCGAGCTGGCGGTGGCCTTCGAGGTGTTCGGCACCGCGCCGGCCGGCGTGACCGGGCCCTGGTACCGCCTCCTGCGCTGCGGGCCGGGCCCCGTCGAGGCGGGCGGCTTCCGGCTGGAGCCCGACCACGGGCTCGACCGCCTGGCGAGCGCCGACACCGTGATCGTCCCGGGGTGGGCCGACGTCGACGCCGACCCGCCCCGCGACCTCGTCGACGCGGTGCGCGCCGCCCATCAGGCCGGTGCGCGCGTGGCCTCCCTCTGCACGGGCGCGTTCGTGCTCGCCGCCGCCGGCCTGCTGGACGGACGCCGCGCGACCACGCACTGGGCGCACACCGGGGTCCTGGCCGAGCGCCACCCCCGGGTCGAGGTCGATCCGGACGTCCTCTACGTGGACAACGGCACCGTGCTCACGTCGGCCGGCAAGGCCGCCGCGATGGACCTGTGCCTGCACCTCGTCCGCCTCGACAGGGGCTCGGCGGTCGCGAACGCGGTCGCGCGCCGCCTGGTCGTGCCGCCGCACCGGGCGGGCGGCCAGTCCCAGTTCATCGCCTCCCCGATGCCCGCCCAGGAGGACCACCCGCTCGCCGACCTGCTGCCCTGGGCGATCGAACGGCTGGACCAGCCGCTGACCGTGGAGGACCTGGCCCGCCGGGCGTCCATGAGCTCGCGCAACCTTGGCCGCCAGTTCAGGTCGGTGACCGGCACCACCCCCTTGCAGTGGCTGCTGACCCAGCGGATCCGCCGCGCCCAGGAACTGCTGGAGACCACCGGCGAGAACATCGAGGCGATCGCGGCGGCCACCGGCATGGGCACCGGCACGACACTGCGCCGGCACTTCAACCGCACGGTCGGCGTCCCGCCCGACACCTACCGCCGCACCTTCCGCCGCGCCGAGAACGCCGCCGGCGAGACCGCGCTCACCGAACGGCGGGCCGCGGCATCGAAGGCGTAGCGACCCCAGCCGGGCCCGTTCCCGGGCGCCTTCCGGCCGCCCCGTCCCGGAGCCCTCTCGTGCTCCTGCCGTAGCCGATCCACCGGCCCGGCTTCAGCGCGGTCCGCGTCGTGACCGCGATTCGTATCCGAAACGGCAGCGTGCCGTCGGCACGGCACGTGCCGTTCACCTGAGGAGAGTGCATGGACGCCGATGTGATCATCGTGGGCGCCGGTCCGGTCGGCCTGATGCTGGCCGGGGAGCTGCGGGCGGCCGGTGCGCGGCCGCTGGTGCTGGAGCGCCGGCCGCGGCGCCGCGACGTCCCGAAGGCCGGGGGACTGGGCGGGCAGATCCTGGAGCTGTTGCGCTACCGGGGCCTGCTGGAACGCCTCGAAGCGGCCTGCGCCGACCCCGTTCCGGCCCCTCGGTTCCCGTTCGGCGGGGTGCACGTCGACTTCACCGACCTGCCGGACACCCCCATGCACGCCCTGCCGCTCCCGCAGCAGCGGCTGGAGAGGCTGCTCGAAGAGCGCGCCGACGAACTAGGGACCGAGATCCGCCGCGGACACCCGGTGGTCGGGGTGAGCCAGGACGATGCCGCGGTCACGGCGGAGGTGCACGGCCCGGACGGGCCCTACCGGGTGAGCGCCCGCTACCTGGTGGGGTGCGACGGCGCGCGCAGCCGCGTCCGCGACCTGGCCGGCGTCGGCTTCCCCGGCACCACCTATCCGGAGGTCAACCGGCTGGCCCAGGTCACCCTGCCCGACACGGTGACCGTGCTCGACGACGGCGGCCTCGACGTCCCCGGCTTCGGCGCGATCCGCCCGGGGTTCACCCGGACCGACCGCGGCCTGTTCGGGCTCGGCTCGTCCCCGGGCGCCGAGGCCGTCTCCGTCTTCACCACCGAGGACGAGGCCACCGAGTACGACGACGACGCACCGATGACGGTGGCCGAGCTCCAGGGCAGCATCCGCCGCGTGCTCGGCGCGGACCTCCCGGTGGGGGAGGCGCTCCGGCTGTCGCGGTTCACCTTCCAGGCCAGGCAGGCCGAGCACTACCGCCGCGGGCGGATCCTGCTGGCGGGGGACGCGGCGCACCTGTTCCCCGCCACCGGCGTGGCGATCAACGCCGGCATGATGGACGCGGTCGACCTGGCCTGGAAACTGGCCGCCGCAGTCCACGGCTGGGCGCCGGCCGACCTGCTGGACACCTACCACCGCGAACGCAACCTCGCCGCCGCCCGCACCATGCTGCACACCCGGGCCCAGGTGGCGCTGCGGCGCGGTCACGACCCCGCCGCCGAGGCGCTCCGGGAGCTCTTCCAGGAACTGCTCACCGACGAGCAGCCGCTGCGCCGCATGAGTGCGCTTCTCTCCGGCGCCGACATCCGCTACCCGATGCCGGGCGCCGACCATCCGCTGGCCGGCGCCTTCGCCCCTGACCTCACCCTCCACACCGACCAGGGCGTCACCAGCGTCGCCGACCTCATGCGCGCCCCGCGGCCCGTCCTGCTCGACCTCGCCGACCGGACGGACCTGCGCGAGGCGGCCCGGGACTGGCGGCACCGCGTCGACGTCCGCACCGCCAAGACCGGTCAGCGGCCGGCGGACGTCCTGCTGATCCGCCCGGACGCCCGCATCGCCTGGGCCGCGTCCCTCGACGAACCCGCCGGCACCGCCGCGCCCGCGCTGCGACAGGCGCTCAGCACCTGGTTCGGCGCCCCGGACCCCGGTTCCTCCTGACCGAGCGCGGGTGCCGTGCCCGCAGGCCGCGGACGTCTCAGCCTTCGGTGGGACCTCCGCGGCCTTCGCGCGCCCACGCTGCGAGTGCGGCGGCCATGAACGCCGCGCCGGTCGCCGACACCGCCGTCCATCCGCCGAACCGGTAGGCGGCCGCGCCCGCGGCGGTGCCCGCCACGCCTCCGAGCGTGTAGAAGGTCATGTAGACCGAGGCGATCCGCGAGCGGGCGCCGTCGACAAGGCCGTAGACCACGCTCATGTTCAGCAGATGGGTGGCGTGGACCGCGACGTCCATCGCCAGGAGCCCGGCGATGAGCCACGGCAGGCTGCGGCCCCCGAGCGCCACCGCCCCGAACGAGGCCACCCCCAGGAGGAGCAGCGCACCGGTCCACGGGCGCTGCCGCCCCCGGTCCGCGACCCGTCCGGCGACCTTCGCCGCGAGGGCTCCCGCGGCGCCGACCAGCGTGAACAGGCCGATCTCCGCTTCGCCGTACCGGTAGGGCGGCTCTGCCAGCATGAACGCCACGGTCGTCCAGAAGACCCCGAAGGATCCGAACACGCCCGCGCCGATCAGCGACCGCCGTCTCAGCACCGGCTCGCTCGCCGCCAGGCGGACGGTCGCCCGCAGTTGCGCGGCGTAGCCGATCGGCACCTCCGCCGCCGACGGCGCCATGGCACGTGCCAGCGCGGCGGCGAGCAGCAGCGTCACCGCGGCGGACGCCAGGTACAGGACGCGCCAGCCGAAGAGCTCGGCGGTGAGTCCGGCGACCGTGCGCGACAGCAGGATGCCCACCAGCCCGCCGCTCAGCATCGTCGCGACCACCCGGCCGCGTTCGTGGTCGGCGGCGGTCGTGGCCGCGTAGGGGACGAGGATGTTGACCACGCTCGCGCTCGCCAGGCCGATCACCGCCCCCGCGGCGAGCAGCGCACCGGCGGTGGGAGCCGTCGCGGTCGCCACCAGGGCCGCCGCGTCGACGAGGAGCAGCACGCAGACCAGCGGACGCCTGCGGACGATGTCCCCGAGCGGCACGACCAGCGGCAGCGCCAGCGCGTAGCCGAGCTGCCCGGCGGTGGTCAGGTACCCCACCAGAGAAGACGAGGCGTAGGAGTCCGCCATCTGCGGCAGCAGCGGCTGGCAGTAGTACAGGTTGGCGATGGTCAGGCCGTACGCCACGGCCAGCAGCCACACCATGCGGCGGGGCGTGCGGCCCGTCCCGCCGGCCCACCGTCCGAGCGCCTCGATGATCACGCCGGCGACGCTACGGCGGAAATGGAGCGACGATAAGATCCGCTTTCGTGTCAGGATCTTGGCCCATTTCCGGGGTCGATCTCCATCTGGAGCTCGACCCGGCGACCGGGCGCCGGGCCGGTCTGGAGCAGGCCCTCCGGGCCGCCATCCGGACCGGACGGCTCGCGCCCCGGGCGCGGCTGCCCGCCACCCGCAGGCTCGCCGCCGAACTGGGCCTGTCCCGCGGCACCGTCAAGGCGGCCTACGACCAGCTCGTCGCGGAGGGCTACCTGGCCGCCCGCCAGGGCTCGGGCACGGTCGTGGCCCGGCTTCCCCACGGCGCCGCCGAGGACTCGGGCGGAGCACCCGGGCCGGTGCCCCCTCGGCTCCGGCACGACCTGCGCCCCGGCCGTCCGGACGCCTCCGCGTTCCCGACCGCGGCCTGGCTGCGGTCCGCCCGCCGCGCCCTGGGCGACGCGGCGGGGGAGGCCTACTCGTACGGCGACCCGCGCGGCCGGATCGAACTGCGCACCGCGCTCGCCGAGTACCTCGGACGCACCCGCGGCGTCCTGGCGTCACCCGACCTGATCGTCATCACCGGCGGATACGTCCAGGCCCTGGCCCTGCTCAGCCGCGTGCTCGGCGCGGCCGCCATCGCCGCCGAGGATCCCGGCGTCACCTTCCACCGCGATGTGATCCGCCGCAACGGCCCGTCCGTCGTCCCCCTCCCGGTGGACGGGAAAGGCGCCCGGACCGACCTGCTCGGCACGCCCGGATTTCCGGTGGTGGACGCCGTGGAACTGACCCCCGCCCACCAGTACCCGACCGGAGGGACGCTCGCCCCGGAACGCCGCCGGGCCCTCGTCGGCTGGGCGCGCTCCACCGACCGCCTCGTCATCGAGAACGACTACGACGGCGAGTTCCGCTACGACCGCCAGCCCATCGGCGCGATCCAGGGCACCGCACCCGACCATGTCGCCTATGTCGGCACCGTCTCCAAGACCCTCGGGCCCGCGCTGCGCCTGGGCTGGATCGTGTCCCCCCGCCGCCTCCTCGAACCACTGGTCGAGGCCAAGCGCCACGACGACCGCCACACCGAGAGCATCGGCCAGCTGACCTTGGCGGACTTCATCACGAGCCACGCCTACGACCGGCATGTCCGCGCCAGCCGGCTGCGATACAGGCGCCGCCGCGACCTCCTGCTGACCCGGCTGGACTCCCGACGGCGTTCCCCCGCCTTCTCCGTCCACGGGGTGGCCGCCGGCCTGCACGTCCTGATCAGCCTGCCCGCCGACGGCCCCACCGAGCAGGATGTGCTCGAAGCCGCGGCGGCCCAGGAGCTGGCCGTGGGACAACTGGGCGACCGCTGGCACACCCCCGGAGACCACACCCAGGGCATCATCATCGGCTTCGGAACCCCCAGCCAACACGCCTACCCCGCAGCCCTCAACGCCCTGACCCGAGCCCTGGACACCTGTTCGCCATAACACCCTCGCCGCACGACACACCGTGGAGCACTTGGAGCCTCGGCCACCGCTGAATGGTCCACCCAGGCTGGCGCGAGGCTCCGTGGACGGGCCTGGCCGTCGGAGGCAACGAGTTCAGCGCCATCGGGCGTCAGGAGGGGAAGCGGACGTCCCGACGGCGTACGCCGTCGGCGCCCCCGAGCGCGTCGAGCAGTTCGACCAGGACGGCGTGCGCGGTGTCGAGCCGTTCGCGCCCGCACCGGCGCGCCATCCGTTCCTGCTGGGCGGCCCTGCCGCGCCGTGCGGCTTCGACGGCGGCCCGTCCCCTCGCGTTGAGGCGGGCCCGCCGGATCCGCGCGTCCGCCGGGTCGGGCACTCGCTCGACGTACCCGAGGCGTTCCAGCTCGGCGACCGCCTTCGAGGCGCCCTGCTGCGTCATCTCCAGCCGGGTGGCCAGCTCACCGATGGTCGGTTCGGCGTCGACGAGATGCTGGAAGACATAGCCGTGCGAGAACCGCAACCCGGTGAAGCCCTCGCGCTCGATGTCCCGGCGCACCTCCTCGGCCGCCGTCAGGCCGACGAACAGGGCGAGGCTGCCTAGATCGAGATCCTCAGGGCGCACGGCATCCGACCCGCCCTCCGGAGCGGCTGATGATGACTCCATGAACCCAGCGTGCACTTGACAACCATAGTTGTGCAACTATGGTTGTGTTCATGTCGCACGACCGTGACCGGGAATCCCGGAACATCGACCTCGCCGTCCGCTATCACCGGGCAGTGTCCGACGGAGCGTCCGCCGAGGAGATCACTCGGTTCCTCGCGCCGGAGATGGTCCACGAGGAAATGCCCAACCTGCTCTTCCCCGACGGGGCGGTACGCGATCTCGACGCGATGCGGGAGGCCGCTGAACGCGGCCAGGACGCCATGGCGGAGCAGCGATTCGAGGTACGCAACGCCATCGCCGCCGGCGACCAGGTGGCGCTCGAGGTGGAGTGGTGGGGCAGGCTCGCGGTCCCCTACGGCCCTTATCCCGTCGGCCACGTCCTGCGGGCCCGCATCGCCGCCTTCCTCCGGATCGAGGACGGCCGGATCGTCGCCCAACGCAACTACGACTGCTACGAACCGACAGCGCCCGACGCCGCACCCGACCTCACGCGCTAGCCTCCACGCCGGCCACCACTCCTGCAGCCGGAACGGTCCCTCAGTCCCGGAGTATCAAAGGGGCTTGCTGGAAACCGACCAGAGCTGTTCGAAGTGTCCGACCGAGCAGCGGACGAACTCAGGTTCCTCGATCCGAAACCCGGTCAGTTGCTGGGCAGACCCGGACGTGAAAGCGAGCAGGACAACCGAGTCGTCGAAGACGGCCATGTTGATGGCGTCGACCCCGAGGGACCAGTCCACCACACGGATCTCGTGACGCGGATAGGCCGAGGTCTCCTGGACGAACCGCTTCACCCACTCTTCCATCTCCGGGTTCGGGGCGCAGACGATCCGCCGCACCGTCCGGTGGCCCGGCAGAGCCGACCACCGGACGACGTCGCTGAAATAGGCAGAGGCGATCCGCGCGGTCTCCCCGTCGGTGAATCCGAGGAAGTACTCGGGCGGCCGATGCCGGATGAAGGTCGTCATGATCCGAAACCTGGCCTGATGCACCTCGGCGAGCATGACCTTGTAGAAATCCTGACCGGTAAGGCACCGCGGCTCACCTGACGCGTCGGCGCCGACCGGAGGTTCGGCGCCGAGTATGCGATCGGTCTCGGTCCAGCGGCCTTTCCACGCGCGCACGTCGCCGCCGCAAGCTTGCACGAGCGCCTCCGTCTGCTCCCACGACGGAAAGCGGTGGCCGTTGAGAACGAGTCGCGCGATGAGAATGTCACCTCGGTGAATCCCCAGGCCTGGCCGCAGGGCGTGCGGATGGACGTAGAGATCGCTGCGATCGTCCTCGCCGTCGCCGGCTCCACCGTCACGGCCAGCGCACTGGCCGCCATCGTCTTTCTCGTCTCCTGCCTGATCAGAACCCTCTGCGCAGGCCGCCTGCGCGTCTTCCGCGGTTCCCCTCCGGAGAGTGGGTCGTGAGCGGTAAGACGTGGTTCTTGCCTGCCGTGTGGATGGGCCTGGTTCCTGCGGTACGTCAGTGGGGGAGAATGCGTGCTCGGTGCTCGGCCAGTTCACACAGCCCGAAGTCCGAGTGCAGGTCGCGCCACACCGAGTGGGCGTGGTTGCCGTCCCGCTGAGTGTTGTTGTACTCGATGAGGATGTTCGGGCCCTGGACTCGGTAGTAGTGCGGTTCACCCTCGTCGGTGCCGCCGGCCCAGCCGAAATGGACCTCATCGAGCACGGAGTCCCGGGCGTGATGGGCGCGGTGCGCCGCGGCGAGGTCCTGTGGAGCCCTGCCGGTGTAGCGGGTGAGGAGCCGCCGCAGCAGGTGGCGTTGTTCGTCGTCCAGATCCCGTGCGCTGATCCCCTTGGACGGGATGGTGATCGCCACCTGCGCGTGGTCGGCCTGGGTGTATCCGCTGTTCGCTTCCGCCCGGCGGTCGATGTCGTTGACGAGTGCGTCCAGCTCGGGGTCCGGGAATCGTCCGCGCCACAGGTCTTGAAGGTGCATCATCGTGTCGCCGTGGCGGACTCGCGGCCTGTTGCCGGAAACGATGTTGGACATCGCGGAGGTGTGGAGCAGCGCTTGCCGAAGCTGGGGCGCGCGGAAGGTCGAGAGCAGTTCGCGTCCTGCGTCTTCGGCCCCTTGGAGGGGCCGAAGGGTGCTTCCCAGGAATTCGGTCCTGGCAGGGTCGGCCCCGATGAAACAGGGAGTCGTGGCAACGAGCCGGTCGGCGATGATCAGATAGTTCAGGGAGATGTGGTGGCCGCCGAACCGCCAGCCCCAGACTTCGGCCCCCGGACGGCCGAAGAGCCTGAGCCAGTACAGGCCGGGGTCGCGTCCGCGCCGGCGGCCCCAGCGGGACCCCCACCCCTCGACCTGGTCCAGGATGTTCTCCAGGCCCATCACCGTGGCGACGGCGGCGAAGCCTTCAGCCGACAGTCCGGTGGCGACCAACTGCATGGCCAAGCTCTGCTGGTGGGCATTCTGGTCACGGACGGCGAGTCCGCCGTGATCGGTCGGGGTGAAGAACCACCGCAGCCGCTCCGTCTCCGCGGTCGAGTCGAGTGGGGAGGGCAGGACCGCGAAGGACAACTGGTGGTCGTCCAGAGCGTCCACCCAGGCGCCGGCGGCGACGCTCATGGAGGCCGCCGCCTTCTCACGTGCTCGCGTCATGGGATCGGGAGCCACACCGCCGTCGTCACTGACCATGCGCGCTCCATTCGTCGGAGACGTCCGACCCGACTTTAGAGGCGGGGGCTCCCGTGCAGCCAGTGCTGCGGGCGGCTCCATGAAGTCTGTTCTCCGTTCGCACCTGGCCTGGACGGTCAGTGGCCGGAGGCGGGGAGGTCGTCGAAGAGGCCGGCGGCCTGGTCGGCGTGCGCGGTCGCGCGCAGGTGCTTGGTGCGGCGCTCCCAGTAGCCGACGGTGGTGGCGGGGTCGACGTGGTCGGCGAACTCCTGCACCTCGGCGAGCGGGACTCCGGCGTCGAGCATGTGGGTGATGCGCGAGGCGCGCCACACGTGCGGGGTGAGGTCCCGGCCGGGCAGCACGCCGGCGGCGCGGCCGAGCCGGGTGGTGATGCGGTCGATGTCGTGCCGGTCCAGCCGGTCTCCCTTGGCGTCCAGCAGCAGCGGCCCGCGGGTGCGTGCGCCGATGTGCCGGTGCAGCAGGTCGGCGCAGCGCCGCGGGAGCGGCATCGTCCGACGCTTGCCTCCCTTGCGGATGACGGACAGGGCGCTGCGGTCGCCGTCGCGGACGAGGTCGGTCACGTCGGCGGCGCACAGCTCGGTGACCCGTCCGGCCAGGCTGTACAGCAGCATCACCACCAGCAGGTCCAGCTCGCCGGTCGCGCACGCGGCCACCGCGCGGACCTGCTCGACCTCCAGCACCGGGGTGGATCCCGCGGTGCGCTCGGCGGTGACGCGGGGCCGGTCGTCCTGGGTGACCGGATTGGCGGGCGGCGGGTCCATCCGCCCGGCGGCGTAGGAGTGCAGGGAGGACAGGCAGGCGACGTAGCGGCCGATGCTGCGCGCCGCGACACCGGCGGCCTCCTGGCGCAGCCGCCACATCCGCACATGCTCGCGGGTGAGGCAGCCGACGAAGAACGCGTCGTGGCCGAGCTCGCGGGCCAGCGGCGCCCAGACCCGGCGCAGATCGTCGGCGTAGGTGCGCTTGGTGGCGGCCGAGCCGCGGCGAGTACTGCTCAGCCAGTCCAGCACCAGCGCGAACGTCTGCGGCGTGCACGCCTCTGCCAGCAGTTCGATGCGTCGCCGGTGGATCCGCCGACCGCCGATCCGGGCGACCTGCACCTGCCCCAGGTCGGCGTCCAGCTTGGCCAGCGCGTCAGCGGCCAGCGGGGTGGCCGGGCGCGCCAACGTTCCGGCCTCCGCTCTCGCCATCCCCGCTGCGGATCGGCCTGCGGAAGCGGGTGGGGGAGCGGCGCCCTCCGCCTCTCCTGACCCGGGGAGGGGACGCGCTTCCCGCACCGAGGCGTCTGCGGGCGCCGGCCCGGTGGACGGCAGCACCACACCTTCGAGCAGGTCTTGAGCGTCCTCATTGATCACGCTGGCAGCCTAGCGCATAACCCGGATTATGCGCTGATCTCATTTCGTCTCCAAGAAATACATCGGCACGTTTCTATTTCTTGCTACAAGATTTCTGACATGATCGACGCGAGGTCCTCGCGGGTGCCGGTCCCGGTGCTTCTGTGGAGGGACCGACCGGCGAGCGCCGTGCTGGGACGGCCAGGTGACGGGAAGCGCCGAGACGGGAGGACGAGACGGTGGCGACTGCTGATGCGGATGGCGCGCGAACGCCGGACGGGGGACTCGGCGGCGCACCGGCGGGGGAGCCGGGCGGTGCTCAGGAGGCCCCCTCCGGGCGGCGGCTTCCGGCCGGCGCGGATCCGGACGCGCCGTGGGGCCGGTGCAAGCACTGCGACACCCCGCTGCCGCGGCCGCCCAAGACCCGCGGCCGGCGGCCGGAGTACTGCCCCGCCGAACGCGATGCCGACGGCCGCACGGTCAAGGACTGCCAGGCCGAGGCGCACGCCGCGGGCCGCAGCCCGTCCGCCGCCGCGGTCAAGGAGCCCCTGGCCGCACTGCGCGCGGTGCTCACCGGCATGGCGGCCGACGCCCGCGCCCGCGCCGCCCGGGAGACGCAGGCCGCCGAGCGCATCGAGGAGATCGTCGCCACCGTCGTCGACCGCAACACCGCGCTGGAGCAGCAGGCGGCCGGGGCCGAGGAGCGCGCCCGCACCGCCGACGAGGCCCGCCGCCGTGCCGAGCAGGGCCACGACGCAGCCCGCGCCGCGGCCGCGGCCGCCGACGACGCCCGCCGGCGCGCCGAGGAGCGCGCCGAGGCCGCCGACGAGGTCGCCCGCGCCGCGCGCGCCACCGCCCAGGCCGAGACCACGGCTCGGCAGGCCGCCGAGGAGACCGCCCGCACGCTGCAGGACCAACTCGGGGACGTCCACGAACGCCTGCGATCCACAGAACACGACCTCACTCAGGCCCGGGGCGAGCTCGACCGGGTCGGCCGCCGCCTGGAAGACGTCCAGGACCAGGCGCAGAGTGCCGCCGACCATGCTCGGGTGCGTGAGCAGGACCTGCGCACCCGGCTCGACCAGGCAAGCGGTCGCCTCACCGAGGCCCAGGGCGCCCTCGGCGCGACCACCGAACAGTTGGAAACGGCGCACAGCGAGCTCGCCCGACTGCGAGCCGCTCTCACCGTCGCTGAACAGGCTGCCCAGGCCGCCGACACGCGTGCCCATGAGGCCGTCGAGCGCGCGATCGGAGAACGCGACACCGCCCGCGAGAACCTGCTCGTCCAGACCACCCGCTTGCAGGCGCGGATCGACGCGCTGACCGCGGAACGCGACGCCGCCCGCGAGGCCGCCACCGCCCACCTCGAACGCGCCATCCGCGCCGAGCACGCCCGGTCCATACCGCAGCCCGCCCCGCCCGCCGCGGACGGCAGCGGCGAACCGTCCGGCGGCGGGTCCTCGAAAGAGGTCTGATCAGGGTCGGCGGAACGCGCCGGTGCATGTCTCCGACCAGCACTGATCGGGGCTTGAGCAGCAGCCGAACGGCCAGTGGCCTCAAGCCGGCCGTGGAGGCTCGGGTCAGCTGCCGGCCGTTCTGTGCGGGCAAGCGTCCAAGGACGGACAAGGAGCGCGCCACGCCTTGCCTACCGACCGGATCCGGCAGCGGTCGCGGTCAGAGGCCGACGTCGGCCAGCCACTGGCTCGTGGTTCGGGGGTGGAGGCCCAGCAGCTTCTGGGCGGAGGTCTCCGGCGTGATGGAGCGGCCCGCCATGGTGCTCATCATCCGGTAGGCCTCCGCGATGCCGGCGGCCGGGCCCTCCCCGAGCAGAGGCGCGACCGAGGTGCGCATCTCCTCGGGAGTGATCGGTTCGAAGACCACGTCCCGCCCCAGCCGGGCGCCGAACGCCTCGGCCAGGTCCGGCCCCGTGATCGCCGGGTACTGGCCGACCGAGACCGCGCCGGCGAGGTCCGGGCGGTCGAACAGGGCGGCGACGGCGTCGGCGATGTCCAGGTGCGACGCCCAGGAGACGGGGAAGTCGGCCCGGATCGGGTAGGGCAGCACGCCGCGCTCGCGGATCGAGCCGAGGACGAAGGGCATGAGCAGGTTCTCCAGGTACAGCTCGGGCGCGACCACCGCGTGGGACACGCCGCTGTCGGCCAGGCCGGCGGCCAGGGCCGCGGCGGCACCGCCGATGGCGGGATCGATCGGGAAGCCGCTGGTGGAGAACACGACGCGGCCCGGCTGGGCGGCGCGGACGGCGGTCAGGATGTTGTCCGCGAAGAGTCGGCGGTCCTCTTCCGCGGCCACCGGCAGGTGGACGAAGACTCCTGCGGCGCCCCGGTAGGCCTCGGTCAGGTCGGCGGGGGAGGAGTAGGCGGCGGAGACGACGCGCGCGCCGTTTACGACGGCATGCTCGTCGCGGCTCACCGCGGTCACGGCCTTGCCGGCGGAGGCGAGAGCGGCGACGACGGGGGCGCCCTGGGCGCCGGTGGCGCCATGGATCACGTAGGTCATGGGGCTATTAGTGCATGCACTGCACCAGTTACATCAACTGCACTAATGGGTTACGGTCGGAAATGTGTCTGATCCCTGCCTCCCCGAGTGCGGCGTCGCCCGGTTTCTCGTGCTGCTGAACGGGCCGTGGGCCACCCTGATCGTGCGTGAGCTCCTGAAGGGCCCGCACCGGTTCAACCAGCTGCGCGAGGCCCTGCCCGGCATCAGCCCCCACACCCTGACCAGCAGGCTGCGCCAGTTCGAGCGGCACGGCATCGTCACCCGAACGAGCTACGCGGAGATCCCGCCGCGCGTCGAGTACGCGCTGACCCCGCTCGGCGAGGGGCTGCGCGACGTCCTGGACGCCATGGGGACCTGGGCCTTGGCGGTGCCGGACCCGGAGGCCGACCTCACCACCTGACGCCCGCCCCGCGACGTGGGCAGAGGGGCTGCAGCGAGCGGCGTCAGCGGGGAGTGCCGGTGCGGATGCCGTCGAGCACGATCTGCAGGTGGCGGCGCCAGTCGGCGTGGCCGCCGGGCTTGAAGTACATGGTGGCGATCACGCCGTTGGCGAGCATCGTGAAGTCGCCGAAGGTGAGGTCCTTCCGGACCCGCCCGGACGCGACCGCGTGGTCGATGATGCGGGCGACGGCCTCGGCGAACTCGGCCTTCTGCCGCAGGACGTCCTCCCACTGCGGCTCGTCGGAGCCCATGAGCGCCAGTTGGAAGCCGGCGTCGCCGTTCGCGGCCTCCAGGTAGCCGCGCAGGACCGCCTCCAGGGCCTCGGCCGGATCGTCGATCTCCTCCGCCGCGCGGGCCAGGCCGGTCATGCCGTGGAAGCGCTCCTGGACGATGGCGGTCAGCAGCGCCTTCTTGTTGGGGAAGTGGCGGTAGAGGGTGCCCATGCCGAGGCCGCAGTGCGCGGCGATGTCCTCCATCTGGGCACGGTGGCCCAGGCGAGCGAACAGCTCGCCGGCGGACCTCATGATCCGCTCGCGGTTGCGGCGTGCGTCGGCGCGCAGGGGCCGTGGGTTCTCGGTCATGGCTTGACAAGCGGAAGCGTAATTCCGGTACTGTGCAGGCGCAAACAGGAACCGGGATTCCGGTTCCGGTTAATCTCGGTGCGGTACTGGAGGTCCCGTGCTCGTCATCACCACTCCCACCGGCCAGATCGGCCGCCAGGTCCTCGAAGGCGTCCTCGACGACGGCGACCGCCCCGTCCGGGTGATCGCCCGCGACCCCTCGCGCCTGCCCGCGCGGGTGCGCGAACGCGTCGAGGTCGTCCAGGGCGCGACGGACGACGTCGGCGTCGTCAGCAAGGCGTTCGCGGGCGCGGACTGCGTCCTGTGGATCGTGCCTCCGAACCCCCGCGCCCAGAGCCTCCCGAGACACATGCTGGACTTCGTCGAGCCGCTGTGCGAGGCGGTCGTCGGCCAAGGCGTCGAGCGAGTGATCGGGCTTTCGAGCCTGGGCCGGGGGACGGCCCGGAACGCCGGTCAGATCTCGGCGGTGTTCGCCATGGACGACCTGATCGAGAGCACGGGCGTGCACTACCGCTCCCTGTGCCCGCCGGGATTCATGGAGAACATGCTCTGGCAGGTCGAGTCCCTGAAGAGCCGGGGCGTGTTCTTCTCCTCGCTCTCCGGCGACCGCAAGATCCCGACATGCGCCACGCGGGACATCGCGGCCGCCGCGGCCGGGCTGCTCCTCGACGCCTCCTGGACCGGGCAGGAGGACGTCCCGCTCCTCGGCCCGGAGGACCTGTCCCACAACGACATGGCGCAGATCATGTCCGAGGTGCTGGAGCGGCCCGTCCGCTACCAGCAGATCCCCGGCGAAGCCCACAAGGCGGCCCTCGTGCAGCACGGGATGAGCGAGGCGTGGGCGCGGGGTGCCGTGGCCATGGCGGACGCCGTCGACCGGGGCATCTACAACGCGCAGCCGCGCACCCCGCAGGCCACGACGCCCACCGGCTTCCGCCAGTGGTGCCGGGAAGTGCTCAAGCCGGCCGTCGACGCCTGAGCGTCCCGGGACCGGCGCCTGGAGCCGCGACCGGGCGGGCCGCGTGGACGCGGGCAGGTGGCCCGCCCAGGGCGCGTGCGCGAAGTCCGAGACGGCGCCGCGCCCTGCGCGCGCTCAGTCGGCGGGGGCGCCGAACCACCTGGGCAGGTGGTCGAGCAGTTCCGTCTGGTCGTCGCCGACCCACGCGACGTGGCCGTCCGGCCGCAGCAGCACAGCGGGGACCCCGAGGTCCTCGCCGGTGTCGACGACGTGGTCCACCCGGTCCGCCCAGCCCGCCGCCGAGAGCCGGCCGGTCTGGTCGAGCAGCAGCCCGCGGCCGCCGTGCGTCAGCTCGTAGAGGCGGCACTGCTTCAGCTCGACGTCCCGCAGCCGGCGGCCGACGAGCGGATGCCCGTCGCCGAGGTCGTAGCGGATCCCGATCGCGATGATCTTCTCGGTGAGGTACCGGTTCACCTCGTCGAAGTCCATCAGCTGCGACAGCAGCCCGCGCACGGCGCGAGGACCCGGCTCGGTGGACAGCAGCTCCATCTGCGCGCGGGTGTTGTCCAGCACGTCGGCGGCCACGGGGTGACGCTCGGTTTGGTAGCTGTCCAGCAGCCCCTCCGGCGCCCAGCCGCCGACCTCGGCGGCGAGTTTCCAGCCGAGGTTGAACGCGTCCTGGATGCCGAGGTTGAGGCCCTGCCCGCCCACCGGCGGGTGGACGTGCGCCGCGTCCCCTGCCAGCAGCACCCGGCCGACCCGGTAGCGCTCGGCCAGCCTCGTGGCGTCGCCGAAGCGGGACAGCCAGCGCGGGGAGTGGACGCCGAAGTCGGTGCCGCCGACCGCCCGCAGCTGCCGCTTGAAGTCCTCGAGCGTCGGCGGCACCGACCGGTCCTCGGCCACCCCCTCGGCGGGGACGACGACGCGGTGGACCCCGTCCCCGACGGGCATGAGGCCGAACCGCCTCTGGGTCTTCTGGACTTCGGCCATCACGGAGGCCAGCGTCTCGGGCGGCGCGGTCACCTCCATCTCGCCCAGAAGCGTCTCGACCCGGGAGGGCTCGCCGGGGAAGCCGACGCCAAGGAGCCTGCGGACCGTGCTGCGTCCGCCGTCGCAGCCGACGAGGTAGCGCGAGCGCAGCCGCGTCCCGTCGGCCAGCTCGGCGGTCGCCCCGTGCTCGTCCTGGCCCACGCCGACCACCTCGTGGCCGCGCCGCACCTCGGCACCGAGCTCGGCGGCGCGCTCGGCCAGCAGCCGGTCGGTGACGGGCTGCGGGATGCCGAGGACGTAGGCGTGCGCGGTGTCGAGCCCCTCGGGCGCGGGCTTCCTGATGCCGGCGAAGAAGCCGCCGAGCGGGTGCTTGCGGCCGTGCGCGAGGAACCGCTCCAGCAGGCCGCGCTGGTCCATCACCTCGATGCTGCGCACATGCAGGCCGAGCGCTCGCACGAACGGGGGCGGCTCCTCGTCCTTCTCCAGCACGAGCACGCGCACCCCGTGCAGGCGCAGCTCGCAGGCGAGCATCAAGCCGGTCGGCCCGCCGCCGACCACGATCACGTCGATCATGAATCCCCATTCACCAGAGCGGTTCCCGGCCGTCCCGCCGGCTCGGCTCTCCCGCGCGCGCCGACTCCCCGCGGACGCGGTGCGGGCCTCGCCGGCGGCGCGCGAAGGCGCCCCCGCCCGCGCGTCGACGCGCCCGGGTCGCTTCCCCGTTCACGCAGGTACCGGCCTCGGCCGACGATTCTGCGGCACGACCGGGGTCTTGCCGCAAGCCCCCTGCTCCGCTATAAGTTGAAAATGGAGGGAGTGCGTTGACTCCCACTCTCCAGCGCCACGCGACCGACCGGGCGCCGCGCAGGACCGTCGTCCCAGCCGCGCCACCTCGCCTGCGACCACCGCCGCGTGAAGCGGACCGCGGCGTTCAGCCGTCGAGTCCGATCAGGCCGTCGAGGCGTCCGGTGCCGCCCGCCAGCCGGGTGTCGTCGATGAACGTCCCGTCGCGCATCGAGACCAGCCGGTCCGCGGTGGCCGCGACGCGCTCGTCATGCGTGACGATCACGAGGGTCTGCCCCGCGGCGCGCAGGTCCGCGAAGATCCTCAGCACGTCGCGCGTCGCCGCGGTGTCCAGGTTCCCGGTCGGCTCGTCGGCCAGCAGGACCCGGGGCTCGTTGGCCATGGCGCGGGCGATGGCCACCCGCTGGCGCTGTCCCCCCGACAGCTGCCAGGGCAGGTGCCGGGCGCGGTCGGCGAGGCCGAACCGCTCCAGCAGGACGGCCGCGCGGCGCCTGGCAGCGCGCGCCGAGCGTCCGGCCAGGAGTGCGGGCAGCTCCACGTTCTCCGCCGCCGACAGCTCCTCGATCAGGTGGAAGGCCTGGAAGACGAACCCGACCGACCGGCGCCGCAGCCGGGCCAGGCCGCGTTCGTCCACGGTGTCGATGCGCCGTCCGGCCAGCCACACCTGGCCGGCGGTCGGCCGTTCGAGGCCGCCGAGCAGGTGCAGCAGGGTGGACTTCCCACAGCCGCTGGGCCCCATCACCGCCAGCGTCTGCCCCGCCGGTACGTCCAGGTCTATTCCGTCGACCGCGCGGACCAGGCTCTGCCCCTGGCCGTGCTCCTTGGTGAGGTCGCGGACCTGCAGCACACCGCCGAACTCGTTCATACATCCTCGGTTTCATCTCCGCGCCGCGACCAGACCCGCTCGCAGGCCTCCAACCAGCGCAGGTCCGCCTGCAGCCGCAGCGCGACTCCTTCCAGCAGCAGGCCGGCGGTGGAGCCGTCCTGCTCGGCCAGCGACGCGCGCTGCGCCTCGCCCAAGCGGCGCATCAGCTCACGGCGCTGCGCGTCCACCAGCTCCACCGGATCGGCGAGCCGGGCGGCGGCCGCCGCGGCGAGCTTGAGGTGGAACTCCGCCAGATCCGGCTTCGGCCAGTCGACCTCGGCGAGCCACGCGGCCACCCGCTGCTGTCCGGCCGGGGTCAGCGCGTACACCTTGCGGTCGGGCCGGTCCGGCAGCCCGTCCGCCCGCTCGCAGACCACCAGTCCCGCCCGCTCCAGCCGGGCCAGGGTCACGTAGATCTGGCCCGCGTTCATCGACCGTCCCAGCGGCCCGAGATCGCGCCGCAGCCGCTCGCGCAGGCGGTAGCCGTGCGACGGCTCCTTCGCGAGCATCGCCAGCACTGCGTCCTGCATGCATCCCCCTAACGGCTAGCCAATAGATAGCGGTTATCTACTGCGGACGTCAAACGGGCTCGTCCCGGCTCTGGGGGTTCGGGAGCGTCCCGGAGTGGTTGCGGACGGGCCGTTGACGACCGCTACTGCGTGAGCAGGGAGAGCGCCGGGAAGGCGTGGTCCTGCCAAAGCAGCCGCGAGGCCTCTTCGGGGTAGGCCGCGGTCATCGGCCGGGTGTCGAAGAGCTGCGTGCGGCGGTGGTCGGCGTCGTACCGGGGCCAGCCCGGGTCGCCGTGAGCGGCGAACGCCGTCCATGCCGAGCGGATCCGCGCGGACAGCTCCTCCGCCTCGGGGAAGGGCGGGTCACCGATCAGCATGGCGGGCCGCCCGCTGGTCAGGTTGCCGAAGACGAGCGGCACGTCCAGGCCGTGGCAGGCGCCGAGGCCCCCGCCCGCTCCCGGGGCGGGCCAGGTGAGTTCGTAGAGGTGGGCCCGGCCGCCGCCGGCGATCTGCGCGTCGGCGAGGCGGAGGCTCGGCATGCGGAACAGCCAGTCGGCGTTGACCAGTTCGTACAGTTCCTCGTCGGTCGCCGCCGGGAACGCCTCCCGGTACCGTCGCGCGCCGTCCGGGCCGGGGGCGAGCAGGCGCAGCGCGGTCTCGGTCTGCTCGTGGGTGACCTGTCCGAGCACGCCGTCGATCAGGCTGAACAGCCGGTGCTCGTCACGGGTGTGCCCGACGAGGAGTTCGACGTCCCGGGCGGCGCCGTCCGCCAGGGCCTGCCAGGGGGTCGCGGGCAGGACGTCGCCGTCGACGACCGGCGCGAACGGGATCGGCCGGTGCGTGATCGGCCCCCACCGCTCCCGCCACCGGCCGATCTCGGCTGAGAGCGCGTCGCCCGCGGCGGGCAGCCGGTCCGGGGCGACGGCCGACAGCCCGGCCGCCGTGGGGCGCGCTCCCACTTCGGCGGCGCAGGCGGCGGCGATGTCGGCGGCCAGTTCGGGGGAGAAGAACGTGCCCGGCACGCTCTGCGCGACCGCCCGGCGGAAGAGGCCCGCGGCGCGCGGCATGGCGAGCAGCGCGGCGACCGATCCGCCGCCCGCCGACTGCCCGAAGACCGTGACCCGGTCGGGGTCGCCGCCGAAGGCCCGGATGTCGTCCTGGACCCACCGCAGGGCCGCGACCTGGTCGAGCAGCCCCCGGTTGGCCGGGGCTCCGTCGATCTGCGCGAAGCCCTCGACGCCGAGGCGGTAGTTGAGGGACACGACCACGGTGCCGCTCCGGGCCAGGTTGCCGGCGTCGTACTCCGGGAGGCCCGCGTTGCCCGTGATGTAGCCGCCGCCGGGGATCCACACCATCACCGGCAGCTTCGCCGCCGGATCCGGTTCCGGTGTCCAGATGTTGAGCGTCAGCCAGTCGTCGCCGGTGGTCTCCGGGGGCTGCGCGAGCATGCCGGACTGCGGGGGCGGCGGGCCGTACGCGACCGCCGGGCGCACGCCGTCCCAGCCGCGCACCGGCTGCGGCGCGGCGAAGCGCAGGGCGCCGGCCGGCGGTTCGGCGAACGGGACGCCGCGGAAGACCGCCGTGCCCGCCTCCCGGACCCCGCGCAGGACGCCGGCCTTCGTGCGGACTTCCGGTTCGGCCCCGGAGAGGCTGGTGACGGCCACGGCGCGGGTTTCCTTTCCGTCGCCCTTTCCGCAGAGCATCCCGGTGCCCGCCCTCCGCGGACAAACCATTTACGGGCGGGACCGTCACGGCCTCGGAGAAGCTCCATGGCCACGCGGGTCACAGGTCCAGCGGAAGGGAACTGACCGGCGTCGACGTGGCGCGGTGAGTTCGCGGTGAGCATCCGGTGAGCCCGCCTCGCGACCGTTGGTCCATTGCCGGATCCGCCGCGGACCGGCCAATGGACAGGGAGCGACGATGAACGTTCTGACCGGCAGGACGGCTTTGGTGACGGGCGGCTCGCGGGGCATCGGCCGAGCGGTCGCGCTTCGGCTGGCGGCCGAGGGCGCGCTGGTCGCCGTCCACTACGGCGGCAACGAGGAGGCGGCCAAGCAGACCGTGGCGCGGATCGAGGAGGCGGGCGGCCGCGCGTTCGCGGTCCGGGCGCGGTTCGGCGAGGACGGCGCGGTGGACCGGCTGTTCGACGAACTGGCCGCAGGCCTGGCCCAGGCCGGGCGGGATGGAGCCGGGCTGGACATCCTGGTCAACAACGCGGGCATCGCCTCGACCACCCCGATCGCGCAGGTCACCCCGGCGGAGCTCGGCAGGCTGCTGGAGGTCAACGTCGCCATCCCGTTCTTCGTGATCCAGCGCGCGCTGGCGCTGCTGAACGACGGCGGCCGCATCATCAACATGGGCTCGACGGCCAGCCGGTTCGCGGTCACCACCCAGATCGGCTACACGATCAGCAAGGCGGCGCTGGAGTCGATGGCGCCGTCGCTGGCCAACGAGCTCGGACGGCGCGGCATCACGGTGAACACCGTCGCGCCCGGCGCGGTGCGCACCGACATGACCGCGGGCTACACCTCGATCCCCGAGGTGGTCGCCGGGCTGGAGTCGATCACCGCGCTGGGGCGGCTGGGCGAGCCCGAGGACGTCGCGGACGTCGTCGGGTTCCTGGCGGGCCCGCAGGGCCGGTGGGTGACCGGCCAGACCGTCGACGTCTCGGGCGGGACGTTCCTCGGTCCGATCGCTCCTTGATCGTCCGCCGGTGGATAATCGCCGGCATGCGGTTCGGGATCCTCGGCGAGACCAGGGCGTGGCGCGGCGACGGCGGCGAGGTCCCGCTTGGCGGTCCGGCCCGGCGGGCGCTGCTGGCCCTGCTGCTGGTGCGCCCCGGAGAGGTCGTCTCGTCGGACCGGCTGGTCGAGGAGGTCGATCCGGCCGGAGCGCTGTCGGCGCATTCCCTGCAGTCCCAGGTCTCCAGGCTCCGCACGGCGCTGGGCGGCGGCGCGGTGATCGAACGGGCCGGAGCGGGCTACCGCATCGCGGTCGATCCGGACGACGTGGACGCCTGCCGGTTCGAGCGGCTGGCCGGGGCGGGCCGGGCGGCGCTGGCCGGCGGCGACGCCGGACGGGCGCTCGCCCTCCTGCGCGAGGCCCTGGAGCTGTGGCGGGGACCGGCGCTGGCCGAGCTGCCCGACAGCGAGACGGCCCGGTCCGCCGCCGCACGGCTGGAGGAGCAGCGGCTCGGGGCGGTCGAGGACCGCATCGAGGCCGCGCTCCGGCTCGGCGAGCAGGGCGCGGTCGTAGCCGAGCTGCGCGAGCTGGTCGGCCGCCATCCGCTCCGGGAGCGGCTGGCGGGGCTGCTGATGCGGGCGCTGTTCGCCGCGGGCGGGCAGGCGGAGGCGCTGGTGGTGTTCGAGGAGATCCGCCGGCGGCTGGCCGACGAGCTGGGCGCCGACCCGTCGGCCGAGCTGGCCGCGCTGCACCGGGAACTGCTCAGCGCCGATCCGGCGCCGGCGCCCGCCGCGCCGCCCGCCCAGCTGACGAGCTTCGTGGGCCGCTCCGGCGAGGTGGCGGAGGTCGCGGGGCTGCTGCGGGTGGCCCGGCTGGTCACCCTGACGGGGCCCGGCGGCGTCGGCAAGACCCGGCTGTCGGTCGAGGTCGCCGGCGCCGAGGCGGCGGACGCCGAGGGCGCGGCCGGTGAGGTGTGCTTCGTGGAGCTGGCCCCGCTGCGCGACGGAGCCGGGCTGCCGCAGGCCCTGCTGGGCGCGCTCGGCCTGCGCGAGAACGGCCTCCAGATGGACGGCGGCGCGAAGGCGCCGGTCGACCGCCTGATCGCGGCGCTGTCGGACCAGGTGCTGCTGCTCGTCCTGGACAACTGCGAGCACGTCGTCGACGAGGTCGCGAAGCTGGCGGCGCGGCTGCTGGCGACCTGCCCGCGGCTGCGCGTGCTGGCCACGAGCCGCGAGCCGCTCGGCATCATCGGCGAGCACCTGGTCCAGGTGCGGCCGCTCGACGCCGACGCGGCCGTGCGGCTGTTCACCGAGCGGGCCCGCGCCGTGCGGCGGGGCTTCACCGCCGACCCCGGGCTGCTGCGGCGGATATGCGCGGCGCTCGACGACCTGCCGCTGGCCATCGAGCTCGCGGCCGCGCGGTCGCGCACCCTGGAGGCCGGCGACCTCGCCGGACGGCTGGACGATCTCCTCGGCGTCGCCTCACGCGGCAACCGCACGGCCGACGAGCGGCATCGCACGCTGCGCTCGGTGGTCGCGTGGAGCTGGGACCTGCTCTCCGAGCCCGAGCAGCGGGCGGCGCGGCGGTTCGCGGTCTTCGCCGGGGGCGCGACGGCGGAGTCGGCGATGCGGGTGTGCGGCACCGACGGTGAGACGCTGGAGTCGCTGGTCGACAAGTCGCTGCTGGAGTTCGCCGGCGGCCGCTACCGGATGCTGGAGACGATCCGCGCGTACGGCGGCGAGCTTCTCGACGCGGCGGGCGAGCGCGCGTCGGTGCGGCGCGGCCACGCCCGGCGCGTCCTGGAGCTGGTGCGGGAGGCCGATCCGCATCTGCGGCGGGCCGAGCAGCTGGAGTGGCTGCCCGTCGTGGCCGCCGAGCACGGCGACCTCGTGGCGGCGCTGCACTGGGCGGTCGAGGAGGCGGAGACCGGGCTCGCCTTCGAACTGCTCGCCTCGGCGTTCACCTACCTGTGGATCCGGGGCGCGTCCGCGTCGGCCGCGCCGCAGGCGACCGCGCTGCTCGCGCGGGTGGGCGAGGCGGTCCCCGCCGGGCTCGGCGAGGAGTACGCGGCGTGCGCGCTGCTCGCCGCGTCGGCGTCGGCGTCGGGCGACGCGGGGCAGGAGATGTGGCAGCGGCATCGCGCTGCGGCGGCGAAGGCGCTGGCGGCCGCGTGGCCCGGCGACCGGCCGGGCCGCTACCCGGTCGTCCTGCTGCTGTGGATGATGCGGAACGCCAACGGACCCGACCCGGAGGGCGCGTTCGCGCTCGTCTCGTCCCAGCGCGACTGCGCCGAGCCGTGGGCGCGGGCCGCCGCCCACTACGTGTCGGGGTTCGGACGCCTCGGCGAGGGGGACCCGGCGGGGGCCGAGCACGCCTTCGGCGAGGCCCTGCGGGGGTTCCGTTCGCTCGGCGACCGGTGGGGGAGCGCGCTGGCCCTGGACACGCTCGCCGGAGCGGCGGCCGCCCGCGGCGACCGGGGGCGGGCGGTCGCGCTGACCGACGAGGCCCTCGTGCTCACCGAGCAGCTCGGCGCCCTGGAGGACAGCGCCGACCTGCTGGTCAACCGCGGTGACCACCGCGCCGGCGACGACGCTGCGCTGGCCCGTGCCGACTACGCGCGGGCCGCCGTGCTCGCCCGCCGCGCCGGCAGCTCCACCTACCTGGCGGCCGCCCTGCGCGGCCTCGGCGACATCGCGCTGGGGGAGGGCGACCTGGCCGAGGCCGAACGGCTGTACGCGGAGGCGCTGGAGCGGATCGACCCGCACTGGATCAAGAGCCTCGGGCCCCGGCTGCGGACGCTCATCGGGCTGGGGCGCGTCGCCGACGCCCGCGGCCACGGCGCCGAGGCGCGCGGGCGCTACCGGGAGGCCGCCGCGGCCGCGGACGGGATGGGGACGTCCGCCTCGGAGGTGCTGCGGATGCTGGGGCTGCCCGAAGAGGTCGTGGACACGGTGCTGAGCACGGTGACTTCACTGCGGTGACCGTGGGCGCGGTGAGCGCACGGTGAGCCCGCGGTGAGCGCCCCCTTGGAAGCTCTGGGTCATGACGAACCTCAAGGTACTGATCTCCGGCGCCTCCGTCGCCGGCCCCGCGCTCGCCTACTGGCTCCACCGGCACGGCTTCCAGGCCACCATCGTGGAACGCGCCCCCGCCCTCCGCGACGGCGGCTACGCCGTCGACTTCCGCGGCGAGGCCCACCTGACGGTCCTGCGCCGCATGGGCATCCTGGCCGACCTGGAGCGCGCCCGTACCGGCGTGGGCTCCATGTCGTACGTCAACAGCGCGGGCAAGGAGCAGGCCAAGATGCCCGCCGACCTGTTCGCCGGGGACATCGAGATCCTCCGGGGCGACCTGGCCAGGATCCTGTACGACGCGACCAGGCAGCACACCGAGTACGTCTTCGGCGACTCCATCGCCTCGCTCACCGAGGACGCCGACGGCGTGGAGGTGACCTTCGAGCGGGGCGCGCCGCGCCGGTTCGACCTGGTGATCGGCGCGGACGGGCTGCACTCCAACACCCGCCGCCTGGTGTTCGGGCCGGAGGAGCGGTTCGTGAAGCACCTCGGCGTCAACTGCGCGATCTTCACCACGGCCAACCACCTAGGCCTGGACCACACCGGGCACGCCTACCGCACCGCGGGCAGGCTCGTCGCGATGTACAGCGCCCGCCACAACGCCGAGGCCAAGGCCGTCTTCTACTTCGCCTCGCCGCAGCTGGACCTGGACCGCCGCGACGTGGCGGGGCAGCAGGCCGTCCTCGCCGAGACCTTCACCGGCAACGGCTGGCAGAGCGACCGGTTGCTGCAGGACATGCGGTACGCGCCCGACTTCTACTTCGACTCGGTCGGCCAGGTCCGCATGGACGCCTGGTCGCGCGGCCGGGTCGCGCTGCTCGGCGACGCCGCGTACTGCCCCTCCTCCCTGTCGGGCATGGGGTCGGGGCTCGCTCTGGTCGGCGCGTACGTGCTGGCGGGCGAGCTGGCCGTGGCGGGCGGCGACCACCGTGTCGCGTTCGGGCGGTACGAGGAGGAGATGCGCGAGTACGCGGTGGGCTGCCAGAAGATGGGCAACGGCGTCGCCAAGCTCATGGTCCCCGGAAGCCGCGCCATGGCCACGTTCCTCAACCGCTACTACAAGGTCATGCCGTACCTGCCGGGGAAGAACATGGCCGCCAAGATCGCCCGTAAGGCCGCGGAGAACATCACGCTGCGCGACTACCGCAAGCTCGCCCGGCGGTAGGCGTGCGGCAGAGGGTCGGGCGCGGGTCGCCTGCCATGTCCCCGCCTCGGCCGCGCCCGATTGATAATCTCAACGTTGAGATTGCGGCGGGAGGGCAGGACATGGCGGACGCGGTGGACGCGATCCTGGCGCAGTGGGGCCGCGAGCGTCCCGACCTGGACGTGTCGGCGATGGGCGTGGTGGGGCGCATCTCGCGGGCGCAGTCGCTGCTCGGCCGGGAGTTGAAGGAGTTCTTCGCCGCGCACGGGCTGGAGAGTTGGGAGTTCGACGTGCTGGCGACGCTGCGCCGGCACGGCGCCCCCTACGAGTTGACGGCGGGAGCGCTGCTGCGGGCGGCGATGGTCACCTCGGGGGCGATCACCAACCGGATCGACCGGATGGAGGCCAGGGGCCTGGTGGAGCGGGTGCGCGACACCGGTGACCGCCGGTCGGTGCGGATCCGGCTGACGCCGCGCGGCCTGGAGATCGTGGACGCGGTGGTCGGCCTGCACGCCGCCAACGAGGAGCGCCTGCTGGCGGCGCTGTCTCCGGCCGACCGCGACCACCTGGCCGGCGTCCTGCGGACCCTCCTGGAGTCCCTCGGCGACACCTCCCTCGAAGCCGCCCCCGGCGACCCCTGACACCCGCCCGCCCGGCTCACCCGACCGCCGGAGCGCAGGTGGGGCTCCCCGCGGTGGCCTGGCGGTCAGGGGGCCGCTGGTGTGGTGAAGGGGCGGATGGCGCGGGTGGCGCGGGCGGCGATGGCGGCCAGGTGGTCGGCGAGTTCGGGCGGGTCCAGCAGGGTGTAGTCGAGGGGCAGCAGGGTCACGCGGTAGGCGAGGAAGCGCATCAAGTCCGACCGGGTGTGCAGCAGGCAGGTGCGGTCGTCGGCGGGTTCCAGGACGCCCTGCCAGGCGGTGACGTGCTCGGCGGCCTGCTCGATGGGGGCGTGCAGGAGCAGCCGGGCGCGGATCGTCCCCGATCCGCCGGCCAGGGCGTCCATGGCCCAGGAGGCGGCGTCGGCGCCGCCGGGCAGGTCGCGTTCGGGGCCGCGCATGCCGGTGCGGTGCGGGTCGGTGATGCGGTCGGCGCGGAAGGTGCGCCAGGCGGCGCGGTCCTCGTCGTGGGCGACCAGGTACCAGCGGCGGCCCGCGGTGACCAGGCGGTGCGGCTGGGCCAGGCGGCGGGTGCTGCGGCCGTCGGCGGCGGTGTAGGTGAAGCGGGTCTTCTCGCGGGTGAGGCAGGCGGCGGCGAGCAGGGCCAGGACGGCGGGGTCGGCGGCGGGCGGGGCGCCGTCCTGCGGGGGGAGGGGCACGGCGGCCTCGGTGAGGGCGGCGACGCGGTGCCGCAGGCGGTGGGGCAGGACCTGCTCGAGCTTGGCCAGGGCGCGCAGCGAGGTGTCCTCGATGCCGGTGACGGCGCCCGCGGCGGCGGTGCGCAGGCCGATCGCGATGGCGGTCGCCTCGTCGTCGTCCAGCAGCAGCGGCGGCATCGCGGCGCCGGCGGTGAGCCGGTAGCCGCCGGTGCTGCCGTGGGTGGCGTGGACGGGGTAGCCGAGCTCGCGCAGGCGGTCGACGTCGCGGCGGATGGTGCGGGTGGTGACGCCGAGGCGCTCGGCCAGTTCGGTGCCCGACCATTCGCGGGGGGTCTGCAAAAGTGACAGCAGCTGGAGCAGCCGCCCGGAGGGATCGCGCATGTCCTCCATCCTGCCGTGCCTATAGGACGTTGGGTGACCTAATGGCCCTCTAGCGTCGGAGGCGTCGGGGCCGGACCGTCCGGTCCCCGGTGATCGGAGGCACGACATGCTGCGGGGATTCGCCACCATCAACCTCTGGGCGGACGACATGGAGGCGGCCAAGGACTGGTACGCCGACCTGCTGGGGATGCGGCCCTACTTCCACGTCGCCGGCCCGGACGGCCGTGCGGCCTACTACGAGTTCCGGGTGGGCGACTACGAGCACGAACTGGGGCTGGTCGACGCCCGGTTCCGTCCGGGAGGGCCGGCGGCGGGCCCGGGCGGAGCGATCATGTACTGGCAGGTGGACGACCTGGAGGCGGCGGTGGAGCGGCTGGTGGCGATGGGCGCGCGGGAGCACGAGAAGATCACTGAGCGGGGCGAGGGGACGGGGTTCGCGACCGCGTCGGTGGTCGACCCGTTCGGCAACGTCCTGGGGGTGATGTCCAACCCGCACTACCTGGAGGTGCTGGGCCGGGCGGCGCCGCGCTGACCCGTCCCGCCGCGCGGCCCGCCGGGGTGCCCGGCGGGCCGCGCGGGGTCAGGCGCCGTGGAGGTACTCGCGCAGGTGGCGGGCGGTGAGGGTGTCGGCGCCGGCGACCAGGTCGGCGGGCGTGCCGGTGAACACGACACGGCCGCCGTCGTGGCCGGCGCCCGGGCCGAGGTCGATGATCCAGTCGGCGTGGGCCATGACGGCCTGGTGGTGCTCGATGACGATGACGGTGTTGCCCGCGTCGACGAGGCGGTCCAGCAGGGCCAGGAGCTGGTCGACGTCGGCGAGGTGCAGGCCGGTGGTGGGCTCGTCCAGGACGTAGGTGGCGGCCTTCTCGGCCATGTGGATGGCGAGCTTGAGGCGCTGGCGCTCCCCGCCGGACAGGGTGGTGAGGGGCTGCCCGAGCCCGAGGTAGCCGAGGCCGACGTCGGCGAGGCGGTCCAGGACGGCGCGGGCCTGCCCGGCGGTGAAGAACTCGCGGGCCTCGGCGACGCGCATGGCCAGGACCTGGCTGATGTCCTTGCCGCGCAGAGTGTAGGTGAGGACCTCGGCGGTGTAGCGGCGCCCCTCGCACTCCTCGCACACCGAGGCGACGCCGGCCATCATCGCCAGGTCGGTGTAGACCAGCCCGATGCCCTTGCAGGCGGGGCAGGCGCCTTCGGAGTTGGCGCTGAACAGGGCCGGTTTGACGCCGTTGGCCTTGGCGAACGCGGTGCGGACGTGGTCCAGCAGCCCGGTGTAGGTGGCGGGGTTGCTGCGGCGGGACCCGCGGATCGGGGACTGGTCGACCACGACGACGCCGTCGCGGCCGGGCAGGGACCCGTGGATGAGGGAGCTCTTGCCGGATCCGGCGACGCCGGTGACGACGGTGAGGACGCCGAGGGGGATCTCGGTGTCGACGTTCTTGAGGTTGTGCAGGTCCGCGCCCTTGACGGCCAGGTGCCCCGAGGGCTCGCGGACCTTGTCGCGCAGCCGGGCGCGGTGGTCCAGGTGGCGTCCGGTGAGGGTGCCGGAGGCGCGGAGCCCGGCCAGGTCGCCGGTGTAGCAGACGCGTCCGCCGTCGGCGCCGGCGCCGGGGCCGAGGTCGACGACGTGGTCGGCGATGGCGATGGTCTCGGGCTTGTGCTCGACGACCAGGACGGTGTTGCCCTTGTCGCGCAGGCGCAGCAGCAGGTCGTTCATGCGGGCGATGTCGTGGGGGTGCAGGCCCGCGGTGGGCTCGTCGAAGACGTAGGTGATGTCGCTGAGGCTGGAGCCGAGGTGGCGGACCATCTTGACGCGCTGGGCCTCGCCGCCCGACAGGGTGGTGGACTCGCGGTCCAGGCTGAGGTAGCCGAGGCCGATCTCGACCAGGGAGTCCAGGGTGCCCTGCAGGGTGGCCAGCACCGGCGCGACCGACGGCGCGCCGATCCCGCGGACGAAGTCGGCGAGGTCGCTGATCTGCATGGCGGCGCAGTCGGCGATGTTGAGCCCGTCGATGCGGCTGGCGAGGGCGGCGGGGTTGAGGCGGGTTCCGCCGCAGGCGGCGCACGCGCTGAAGGCGACGGCGCGCTCGACGAACGCCCGGATGTGGGGCTGCAGGGACTCGGTGTCCTTGTCCAGGTAGAGCCGCTTGACCTTGACCAGCAGGCCCTCGTAGGTGGTGTTGATGCCGCTGCTCTTGATCTTCGTGGGCGCCTTGTGGAGCAGGTCGTCCCACTGGGCGGGGGTGTAGTCGCGCAGCTTGGCGTCCGGGTCGAACAGCCCCGAGTCGGCGATCACCTTCCAGTACCAGGACCCGACGCCGAAGTTCGGGACGGTGATGGCGCCCTCGTTGAGGGACAGGTCTCGGTCGACGAGCCGGTCCAGGTCGACGCGGGAGGCGCGGCCGAGGCCCTCGCAGTCGGGGCACATGCCCTCGGCGTTGTTGAAGCTGAACGCCGAGGAGGTGCCGGCGTGCGGTTCGCCGAGCCGGCTGAAGACGATCCGCAGCATGGCGTGGGCGTCGGTGGCGGTCCCGACGGTGGAGCGGGAGTTGGCGCCCATCCGCTCCTGGTCGACGACGATCGCGGCGCTGAGGTTGCGCAGCGCGTCCACGTCGGGGCGGCCGACGCTCGGCATGAACCCCTGCACGAACGCGGTGTAGGTCTCGTTGATCAGGCGCCGGGACTCGGCGGCGATGGTGCCGAACACCAGGGACGACTTGCCCGACCCGGACACGCCGGTGAACACGGTCAGGCGGCGCTTGGGGATGTCGAGGCTGACGTCGGCGAGGTTGTTCTCCCGCGCGCCGCGGACCTCGATGACGTCGTGGGCGTCGGCGGCCCGGAGCGCGCCGGCGTGCGGCTCGGGCTGCGCGGTCGTCGGCTGGAGCGGCATGGGGGCTTCCTCACTCGCTTGATATCTTAGAGCGTAAAGAGATCCTCGATCCAGATCAGTTTATGGCATAAGGAGATGCACGTTGGTCGTCTTCGCCGGGCAGGGCGACCCGCGCCGCTCGATGGACCTGCTGTGGCGCGGCGCGGAGCCGTCCCGGAGGGGGCCGGGGCCGCGGCCGGGGCTGAGCGTGGAGGTGATCGTGGACGCCGCGATCGCCGTCGCCGACGCCGAGGGGATGGCGGCGCTGTCGATGCGCGCGGTCGGCGAGCGCCTGGGCCGCACGGCGATGGCCCTGTACACCTACGTGCCGGGCAAGGCCGAGCTGGTGGACCTGATGTACGACCGCGCGCTGGCAGAGCTGCCGGGCGGCTACGACGCCTCGGACGGCTGGCGGGCGGCGCTGGTGCGCTGGGCGCAGGACTCCTGGGAGTTCTACCTGCGGCACCCGTGGATGCTCCAGGTGTCGCAGGCGCGCCCGGTGCTCGGGCCGAACGAGTACCGGGCGCTGGAGGCGCTGCTGGGCGTGCTGGCCCGTACCGGGCTGCCGGCCCGGCGGGTGCGGCGCGCGGTGTCGGCGCTGTCGAGCGTGGTGCGCGGCGCGGCGCAGACCCTCGCCGAGTCGCGGCAGGCGGTGCGCGACACCGGGATGTCGGAGGAGCGGTGGTGGTACGGCCGCGCCGGGGCCCTGGAGGAGCTGGCGCCCGGGTTCACCGAGTGCTTCCCGCTGGTGGCGTGGCTGGACGCCGAGGGCGGCCTGGCCGTGGACGAGGACGTCCCGTACCTGGAGCGGGCGGCGCGGGAGGCGTTCGAGGGCGGCCTGGCCCTGGTCCTGGACGGCATCGCCGCCGCCGTCGACGCCGAGGGGATCGACGCCGAGGGGGACGGCGCCGCGGGCGGGTGAGGCGGGTCAGCCGAAGATCGCGACGGGGTCGCCGGTGAGCCAGACGTTGTCGATGACGACGCGGCGCATCACCCAGCCGGGCCCGTCGCCGGCGCGGACCAGGTCGACGTCGTAGAGGTTCTTCAGCAGGGCGTGCACGGAGCGGTCGGCGACGAGCAGGTGCTGGGCCTCCACCAGCGCGGTCAGCCGGGCGTCGTCGCCGTCGAGCTCGACGCGGGGGTTGGTGACCTGGTGGGTGGTGGCGACGCGCCCCTCGAACATGCCGAGGATCGTGTCGACGATCGTGTCGCGCCCGGCCATCGGCGGCGGCTCGGCGCCCCACGCCGAGGCGGCCGGGCGGAAGTCCAGCACGGCGTCGGGGGCGAACGCGGAGGCGAACAGCGCCCGGTCCTTGAGGTCCTGGCCGAGCCCGAATCGGTACAGCGCGTCGGTGACCTCGAGGCGGTCCCGCAGGTCGGCGGCTCCGGCGTCGGCGGTCAGGGCGTGCGAACGGGTGACGTACACGTTTCCTCCCAGGCGGGGGTCGGGTCGTGGTGGCGCGTCCAGCCTCCCGGCGGCCGCCGTGGCGATCAACGCCGCATCGTGCAACCATCGTGAAACCACGCTTAACGATCGGGGGTGCGGCGGTGCTGGAGCGGCACGAGATCGAGGCGCTGCTGGTGCTGTCGGAGGAGCTGCACTTCGGCCGGACGGCCGAGCGGCTCGGGGTGTCCACGGCGCGGGTCAGCCAGACGATCCGGGGGCTGGAGCGCCGTGTCGGGACGCGGCTGTTCGACCGGACGTCCCGGCGGGTGGAGCCGACCCCGGCGGGCCGGCGGCTGGCCGGGGAGATCGGCCCGGCGTGGGAGCGGATCGGCGCCGCGGTGCGGCGGGCCGTCGAGGAGGGGCGCGGGGTCACCGGGACGCTGACGGCCGCGTTCACCGACGCCGCGGCGGGGCAGCTGCTGGCCGGCGCGGCCGAGCTGCTGCGCTCGCGCGAACCGGGCTGCCGGGTGGTGCTGCGGGAGGCGCGGCCGGGGCAGGCGCCGGCGTGGCTGCGCGACGGCGAGGCCGAGGTGTGCCTGGCGGAGTTCCCGCTGGAGGGCCCGGGCGTGGTGGCCGGGCCTGTGCTGCTGCGGGAGGCGCGGATGCTGGCCGTCCCGTCCGGGCACCCGTTCGCGCGGCGCGCCGCGGTGCCGCGGGCCGACCTGGCCCGGGTGCGCGTGCTGGACGCGCCGCCCGGCGCGACGACGGCGGAGCTGCTCACGCTCGTCGGCGCGGGCGAGGGGGTGCTGTGCGTGGGCGCCCACACCCGCCGCTACCACGCGCGGCCCGACGTCGCCTACGTGCCGCTCGACGGGGCGCCGCCGCTGGAGTGGGGGCTGGCGTGGCGCGCCGGCGCCGAGACGGCGCGGGTCCGCGCGTTCACCCGCGCGGCCCTGGACCTGCTCGACTCCGGCGGCGCATGACCCGGTGCGGCGGACCCGGCGCGTCCGGCCTGGGCAGGGGCGACCGGACCGCGGGCCGGCGTCCGGCGCGGCGCGGGGTGTGAGGTGCGTCTCTCGTGAAGTCCGGAACGTCACATCGGGGCCCGCAGGGGGCCTCCTATAGGTATGGAGACCTTCGCGGTCCAGCCGCGCGACACGACCTGCCGCACCCTCCTGTACGCCTCCCACCACGCGTTCCGCCGGGATCTGGACCGGCTCGCGGCGGCCGCGGCGGCGGGCAAGGGACGGGCGGCCCATGTGCGCGCGGGCTGGGAGAACCTCAAGGAGCAGATCCGGCTGCACCAGGAGCTGCAGGACCGGTGGCTGTGGCCGCGGGTGGAGCGCGTGGTCGCCCGCCGTGCGGAGCGGGTGGTGCTGGAGGAGATGCGCGCCGACCACGCCCGCCTGGCCCCGCTGGTCGCCCGGGTCGACGCGGCGATGGGCGCGGGCGCGGCGGGGGAGGGCGGCGACCTGCGCGCCGCGGTGCGCGAGCTGCGCGAGGCGCTGGAGCGGCACCTGCGGCACGAGGAGACCAGCGCGCTGCCGCTGGCGGAGTCGGTGCTGGCAGAGGCGGAGTGGCAGGAGCTCGCCGCCGAGTCCCGGGGACGCTGCGAGGCGGGCACGCCGATGTTCGTCCCGTGGGTGGTGGACGGGATCGGGCCGGTGGAGCGCAGCCGGTTCCTGACGTCGCTGCCCAAGCCGCTGCGGGAGCTGAACCGGGTGATGTGGGAGCCCCGCTACCGCAAGCGCCGCCTCTGGAGCATCTGATCCCGCCGCCGTTCATGGGGCGGGTGTCAGAAGCGCGCGGTGAGCAGGGCCAGGACGGCGACGCCCGCGGTGAGCCAGGCGGCGTAGTCGCCGACGTCGCCCGAGTGCAGCGCGTGCAGGCGGCGGGTGGCGGCCCCGGCGGCGCGTCCCGGGGCGGCGCGCGCGGCGGCCGGCGCGCGGGTCCGGGCGGTGCGGCGCACGCCGGTGGCGGCGACGGCCGCGGCGAGCAGCAGGGTGACGGCCGCCCCGGCGAGGCCGGGGGCGGTCCAGGGCTCGGCGGGCGGGCCGTGCGGGTGGGTGAGCCGGCCGTCCAGGACGAGCCCGGCGTAGGCGCCGCGGTCGGCGAACACCTCGGCGGCGCCGGCGACGGGACCGCCGGGCACCAGTCCGGTCAGCAGCCCGCCGGCCAGCAGCGCGATGGCGGGGGCGAGCATGACCCAGGGGATGGAGCTGAGGGTGACGGGCGTCTCGGGCCCCTCGCGCTCACTCTGGCCGGCGGGTTCGTCCTGTTCCGCGGAGCCGTCCCGGGCGTCGGGTTCGCCGGGGTCGCTGGGCAGCGGCCTGCCGCGCCACACCACGAGCCAGACCCGCAGGACGGCGCCGGCGGTGAGGGCGGAGGCGGCGATGGACAGGGGCGTGAACCACCACCAGCCGCGCTCCAGGGCGGCGTGCTCGGTGACCGAGTGCCCGGCGAACAGCCCGGACGGGGGCAGCCCGGCCAGGCACAGCGCGCCGACGAGGAACGCGGCGCCGGTGACGGGCATTCCGCGTCCGCGGCCGCGCAGCTCGCGGGCGTCGACGCTCTGGTGCCGGTTCAGCAGCGCCCCGGCGGCCAGGAACAGCGCGCCCTTCACCCCGGCGTGTCCGGCCAGGTAGTAGGCGGTGCCCGCCAGCGCGCCGGGGGTGCCGGCGGCGACGCCGACCAGCAGCAGCCCGGCGTGGCTGATGGTGGAGTAGGCCAGCAGCCGCTTGATGTGGTGCTGCAGGACGCACATGACGGCGCCCAGCAGCGCGGCCGCGGCGCCGAGGACGGCGACGGCGCGCAGCGGGACCAGGCCGGCGAACACCGCCCAGTAGGTCCGCGCGACCCCGTACACGCCGAGTTCGACCATGACTCCGGAGAACAGGACGCAGACGGGGGTGGGGGCGACGGCGTGGGCGTCGGCGAGCCAGAAGTGGAAGGGCACGGCGGCGGCCTTGACCAGGTAGCCGGTGCAGATGAGCACGAACGCGGCGGTGACCAGGGCGCCCGGGCGGCCGCGGTCGCCGCCGCCGGCGGCGAGGCTCTCTCCGATGGCGGCCAGGCCGAGCTGCCCGGTGCGGCCGTAGACCAGGGCGATGCCGGCGAGGGTGAGGTAGGCGCCGAGGGACTGGACGATGCCGAAGTTCAGGGCGCCGTGGACGGTGGAGGGCTCCTCGGAGCGGTAGCCGGTGAGCGCGAACGCCACGACGCTCATCAGCTCGAAGAACACGAACGCGTCGAACAGGTCGCCGGTGTAGACGAACGCGCACATGGAGGCCAGGAACAGCAGGATGAGCGCGTGGAAGATCGCCTGGATCTCGGTGAAGTACCGCCAGGAGAACGCCAGCGCGGCCAGGGTGAGGGCGGCGGCGGTGCAGGCGAGCGCGGCGGCGAGGGGGTCGGCGGCCAGGGGGATCCCGACGCCGGTGGCCGGGCCCCAGCCGCCGAGCCAGGTGACCTGCGGGTGGTGGGGGGCGCGGGCGAGGGTGAGGGCGGTCAGGGCGGTGACGGCGGCGGCGGTGGCCAGGGCGGCGGTGTCGACGGCCAGGCGCGGCAGCCACCGTCCGGTGGCGGCGAGCAGGGCCGCGACCAGGACGGGCAGCGCGACGGTGGCCTGGAGGATCACGTCTCGAGGGAGCGCAGGGCCCGGGGGTCCAGGGTGCCGCGCCGTTTGGCGACCTGGACGGCCAGGGCGAGCAGCAGGGCGGTGACGGTGGCGCCGACGACGATGTCGGTGAGGGTCATGGCCTGCACGACGGGGTCGGTGACGGGCCCGCCGGCGGGGGGCGGCGGGCGGTCGGAGAACACCGGGGCGGTGGCGCCGGACCGGTACCCGACGGCCAGCAGCAGCACGTAGGTGCCGGACTGGGTGACCGACAGGCACACCACGGCGTGCACGAGGTCGCGGCTGGTGACGATGCCGTAGAGGCCGGCGAGGATGATCCACCCGGCGGTGAGGTAGGGCAGGGTGCTCACGAGGGCTCCCGCGGGTCGCCGGCCGCGCGGTGCTCGCGGACCAGGAGGGCCTGTTCGAAGAACTTGCCGAGCAGCAGGACCATGGCGCAGCCGACCTCGGTCCCGACGGCGGTGTTGAGGGCGGGGATCCGGTCGGCGGGCGGGGCCCCGGCGGCGGCCAGGGCCAGCAGGGCGAACGCGGCGGCGGCGGCGGCCTCGGCGGACTCGAACACCGGGATGGGCCGCAGCCGCTGCAGAGCGGGGTAGTCGCCGGCCAGGTAGAGCAGGTGGACGGCGGTGCCGAGGATGACGCCGCCCTGGAAGCCCCCGCCGGGGGACTGGGCGCCGTGCGCGACGATGTAGACGCCTATGAGCAGGGTGAAGGGCAGCAGGAGGGCCCCGACGACGCGCAGCGCGTCGGAGACCTCGGCGGGCCCGTGCCGCACGGAGGCGCCGTCGCGTTCCTCCTCGGTGCGCACGACGCGCAGCAGCGCCACGGCGGCGACCGCGGCCGACAGCAGGATGAGCTCCTCGCCGAGGGTGTCGAAGGCGCGCTGGTCGAAGTTGACGGAGGAGACGGTGTTGGAGGTGCCCTGCCGCACGGCCTGGTGGACGGCGCGGTCGGCGTAGGGGTGCACGGGGCCGCCGAAGCCGGGCAGGCCGAGTGCGCCGGCGGTGAACAGGGCGGCGGTCCCGGCGGCTCCGGCGGCGAACAGGGGGACGCGGGCGCGGGGCCTCACCGGCGCGCCTCCCGCCCGGCGCCGCTCTCGCCTTGTCCGTCGCCGCCCTTTCCGTCGCCGTCCTTTCCGGGTCCGGTGCCGCGGGTGGGCGGTTCGTCGCCGGTGTCGCGGCGGCGGCGGGTGGCGTGCAGGGCCAGCACCACCAGGAGCGGCACCAGGACGGTCCCGACGCCGATCTGGGACATTGCGACGTCGGGCGCCTGGAGGATGAGGAACAGCAGGCCGAGGACCATCCCGTAGCCCGACAGCACGATCGCCTGCCGGACGGTGTCGCGGGTCAGCACGACGGCGGTGGCCATGAGCGCGGCCAGGCCGAGGGCGGCGGCGATGAGGGCGTCGGCGAGCGGCCCGGACAGCGCGTCCAGCGCCACCGCGGCATGGGCCGCCACGGGCGGGGGCGGGGTCGCGGGTGTCACGGCGGGGTCACTCCGATCGGCCGGCGGCGCGCTCGACGGCCTGCCCGGCGGTGGCGACCGTGGCGGGGCCGGTCGCGGCGAGCAGGACGGCGATGACGGCGAGCTTGGCGACGTCGTGCCACGACGACCAGGGCCGCAGCGCCAGCCCCGCGATGAGCAGCGGCGCGGCCAGGACGGTGACGGGCGCGGCGGCGTGCAGGCGCGCGGCGGCCCCGCGGGTGAGGGGCAGCCGCAGTCCGGCGGCGACGGCGACGGCGGCTCCGGCCCAGGTCAGCACGTCGGCGAGCAGGTCGAGACTCATCGGGGGCCTCCTCTCACAGGGTCCGGCTCAGGAAGCGGGCGAACACCAGCGACCCGGCGAACGACAGCAGCGCCAGCACCAGGGCGACGTCGAGGTAGGCGGGCCGGCCGTAGGCGGCGGCCAGCAGCACCAGCGCGAGGGTCGTCAGCGGCCCGGTGGCGATCAGCCCGGCCAGGCGCCCGGCGGGCCGTCCGCGCAGCGTGGCCAGCAGCGCCGGCAGCAGCGCGCCGGCCATGACGGCCAGGGCGGGCACCGCGGTGCCGGCGACGTCGGCTTTCATGACGGCCCTCCCGCGCGCGGTCCTGCCTTGTTCGGCCCGTCGCCGCGCGGCGGGGCGGCACCGGCGCCGGCGGGTCCGGGGTCGTCGACGAGCCCGGCGCGGCGCAGGCTCCGCTCGAACGGGGTCGGGCCGGCCAGGCGGTGCACCCGCAGCAGCCCGCGGTCGGGGTCGACGCCGCCGACGTAGCTGCCGGGGGAGGCCGACACCAGCAGGGTCGCGGCGCCGCGGGCGGCCGGGCCGGGCGCGACGGCCAGCGCCGTCCAGCGCCCGCCGGACGCGCCGCGCAGGGTGACGCGGGCGGTGTCGGAGACGACCTGGGCGGGCAGCCGCGCGAGGGGCGGCAGGAGCCGCGCGGGCGTGACGCGGCCGCCCGCGTCCCCGGGCGGGCGCGTCACGCCCGCGGAGAGCATGTCGCGGCGCGCGGCGACCGCGGCGGCGGCGCACGCGGCCGCCGCGAGCGCCCCGACGGCGATCTCGGTGGGGGAGATGGTGGACACCAGCGCCAGATACACCGTCGTCAGCGCCGTCCACCAGGCCAGCGGCTCGGCCGCGCGCCGGGCGGGGCCGGGGCGCGGCGGCGGGGCGGGCGCGCCCGCCGGCTCGTCGGGTGGCATGGCCTACGCATACCCGGACCGGCGGTTCCAATCGCCGGAGCCCGGGGTCCGCGCCCCCCGGCGGCGCGCGCCCGCCGGGTGACCGGCAATGTTTGCGGTGCCCCGGTGGGGTACGCCGCGTACAGGCCGAATGCCCGTTTCCGCGCCGGTGAGGTGCGGCGGGCGCCGCGCGCCGGTCGCACTCCGGCGCGCAAAGGAGATTCCCCCTGATGGAAGGACGGAAGATGGACACCCCCTCGGTTTCGGGCGACGGGTCCGGACCAGTGAGCAAGAACGTCGGCAGGGCGGCGGGCACGGCCGAGGCCGCCGCCACGGGAGCCAAGGGCACCGCCCAGGGCGCGAAGGACAGCGCGAAGAACGGCGCCAAGGGCACCGCACAGGGAGCCAAGGGCACTGCACAGGGCGCGAAGAGCGGCGCCAAGGGCGCCGCGCAGGGTGCGAAGGACACCGCGCAGGGCGCGGCGAAGACCGCCGGGACGGGTGTCGCGCGGGCCGGCGGCCAGGTGGCGGCGCTGCCCGGCCGCGTGGCGGGGCTGGCCAAGCTCGTCACGCTCGGCCGGTTCCTGCGCGCGGTGCCGGTGGCCGGGGCCGCCGTCGCCGGAATCGTCGTGGGGCGCATCACCGCCCGCAAACGCTGACCGGCCGCCGGCCGGTAGGCCGCCCGAAGACGCGAAAGCCCCCGCGGAAGACCCTTCCGCGAGGGCTTTCGCGCGCCCCGGAGGGGACCCGGCCGTCGTTTCGGCGCCCGCCGCGGCCTTGACCAACCGATGACCGGAACCAAATTGTCCGTTTAGCGAGGCCGAGGCGGGTACATCGGGGTGCATGCTCAACCCCCTAACGGGTGACACCCGAGAAGGAGCGATCACATGACTGGGCCGGTCGCCCAGCAGACTTCGGGCAGCAATGTCGTGCAGCGCGGCGGCTCCGGCAGCGGCCTTGCCGACGTCGTCGACCTGATCCTGGAGAAGGGTCTGGTCATCGACTTGTATGCGCGGGTCTCGCTGGTCGGAATCGAGATCCTCACGATCGACGTCCGGATCGTCGTCGCCAGCGTCGACACCTATCTGCGGTTCGCCGAGGCGGTGAACCGCCTGGACATCGCCCACGACGGCACCTCGCAGGGCCTGCCGGAGTTCGTCGGCGGCATGCAGGAGTCGGGCGCCAAGAAGAAGACCCGCGGCGCGCTGGAAGGGGCGCAGGAGCGGCTGAAGGAGACCTTCGGCGGCGACTCCGACGACTCCGAGGACAAGGAGCCCGCGCGGCGCCGTTCATCGCGCAAGAAGGAGGACGAGGAAGAATGAGCACGCCGCAAGCCCCTGGCGGCTCCGAGGCCGGGGACCGCATCCCGCAGTACGTGTACGGGGTGACCCGGTCGGGCGCGGCGCTGCCGCCCGACCTGGCCGGGCTGGACGACCGGCCGGTGTCGCTGGTCGAGGACGGCGGCGTGTGCGCCGCGCTCGTCAGCGACCTGCCGGCCGACCGGCCGCTGGGCGAGCGCGCCGACCTGGTGGCGCACCAGCGGGTGCTGAACGCCCTGGTCGACGCCGGGACCGTGGTGCTGCCGTTCCGGTTCGGGGCGGCGCTGGCCGACCGCGGCGCGGTCGAGAAGGAGCTGCTGGCCGACAACTCCGAGCGCCTCGGGCAGGTCCTGGACCAGCTGGAGGGCCGCGTCGAGCTGCGCCTGAAGGCCACCTACGTCGAGGACGCCGTGCTCCGGGAGATCATGCAGAACGACCCGGAGGTCGCCGAGCTGTCGCAGCGCCTGCGGGAGGTGCCGGCCGACGCCGCCGACGCGGTCTACTACGACCGGGTCCGGCTCGGCGAGCTGATCGCGCAGTCGATGCAGCGGCTCCGCGAGAACGACGAGCAGGTCCTGCTGGACGGCGCCACCTCGGCGGCGGAGGCGTTCTCGCGCAAGACCCCGGCGCGGGAGGAGGACGTCCTGGACGCCTCGTTCCTGGTCCGCGCCGACCGCCGCGCCGCGTTCGAGGAGGCCGTGGAGAAGCTGGGGCAGACCCACGGCGACCGCATCCGGCTGCGGCTGATCGGGCCGCTGCCGCCCTACGACTTCGTTCCGGAGGCGTAAAGGACGATGGGATTCTTCACCGGTCTGGTCACGCTGCCGCTGGCGCCCGTGAAGGGCGTGATGTGGCTGGCCGAGACCCTGACCGAGCAGGCCGAGGCGCAGCTGTACGACCCGGGGCGGATCGCCGCGGAGATGCAGCAGGTCGCCGACGAGTCCGCGGCCGGCGAGATCACCGAGGAGGAGGCCGCCGCGCGCGAGGAAGAGCTGATCCACCGGTTGAACGAGGGCCGCGCCCGCGGCTACCAGCCGGGCGGTTAGGGAGGCCGGTGATGTTGTCCGCGTCCAAGGCGGCCCGGATGGCGGTGGAGCACGTCACCGCGATGACCGGCCGCAGCGCCGAGAGCGTCGTGGGGATGGAGCGCACCGAGGAGGGCTGGCGCGTCACGGTGGAGGTCGTGGAGACGCACCGCATCCCCGACTCCGCCGACATCCTCGCGGTCTACGACACCGAGGTCGACGCGGAGGGCGAGCTGGTGGGCTACCGGCGCACCCGACGCTATCCCCGCGGGCGCACGGAGAGGAACTGAGCGGCGGCCGGCCCGCGGCGGGGAGGGCCGCGCGAGGCGCGGCGGCCGCGGGCGGGGGCGGCCAGGACCCCGGTGGGGGGCTCGTGCCGAGGACCGAGCCCCCCACCGGCCCCGCGGGCGGTCCGCCCGGCGGGGCCGGGACGGTCACTGCGGGTTGACGGCGGTGGCCTTGAAGAACGTGTAGTGGAACGTGCCGCCGGGGCCCGCGGCGCGGTGCAGGTCGGCGACCCCGCGGTCGAAGTCGGCCGGGGTGGCCAGCCCCGCCGCGACGGCCTCGTCGCGGACGGACTCGACCATCGCGGTGAAGGTGTCGCGGGTGAAGGCGCGCGCCAGGTCGGGCCGGGCCCCGTCGGCGTAGACGGTGCGCGGCACGACGCCGACCCGCGCGTACCCGGCCTCGGCCAGCAGCGGCCCCAGCCGGCGGCCGAGCAGGGCGTCGCCGCCCGCCGCGGCCTGCAGGACGACCTGGTGGGCGATCGCGGCGCGGGCATGGGCGCTGTCGGGGTGGAAGAACGCCGACCCGTGGTCGCCCTCGATCGCGGTGAGGGTCCCGCCGGGCCGCAGCACCCGCCGCAGCCCGGCCAGCGCCGCGCGCGGGTCGGGCAGGTGCTCCAGCACGAAGCACACGAACACGTGGTCGAACGCCGCGTCGGGGAACGGCAGGTCCCGCAGGTCGGCGCGCCGCCACTCCACCGCCGCCTCGGGGCAGGACGCGGCGACGCGGGCGCGGGCCTGGTCCAGGGAGGCGCCCGACAGGTCCACGGCGGTCAGGCGGACGCCGGGGGAGCGCGACACCAGGTGCACCGTCTGCGCGCCGACACCGCAGCCGGCCTCCAGCACCCGGCTGCCCGCCGGGTAGGCGGTCCCGTCGTGCAGCAGCGCCGCCAGGGCGTCGGCCTGGTCGCCGAGCCGCCGCGCCTCCCGGCCGGAGTACCCGTGCACATACCGGCCTGACCCGGTCGTCGTGGTGGTTTCCATGCGTCCACCGTGGCCGCACAATGGCCTGATGCACAGGTCCAAAGGCGGCGAACACGACCGGTCCATAACGCGGGGACCGGGGTCGGGGGGAGACGCGCGGGGATCGGACTCGGGGGGATCGGACTTCCTGCAACTCGACACCGCCGACGCCCCGCCCGGCGGACTGGCGGACTGGCTCGCCGGGCGGCTGCGCGACGCCGTCGCCGACGGCCGCCTGCCCGTGGGGGCCCGCCTGCCCGCCACCCGCGTCCTGGCCGCCGAGCTGCGCGTCTCCCGCGGCGTGGTCACCGAGGCCTACCAGCGCCTCGCCGACGAGGGCCATGTCGCCGGACGCGGCCGCGCCGGCACCGTCGTCGTCGCGGCCCCCCTCGCCGCCCGCCCCCCGACCGGACCGGCGGTCACCCCCTCCGCCTCCGCGGCCTCCGCGCCGCGGACGCCCGCGGGCACGCCCTTCCCGAGACGGCCGGGCCCCGACCTGTTCGACGTCCTGCGCGCCCTGCCCGCCCGCACCGACCTGTCACCCGGCCTGCCGGACCTCGCCGCGTTCCCCCGCGCGGCCTGGCACCGCGCCGAACGCACCGTCCTGCGCGCCCTGCCCGCCACCGCCCTCGGCTACGGCGACCCCCGCGGCGCCCCCGCGCTGCGCACCGCCGTCGCCGCCTGGCTCGCCCGCAACCGCGGCATCCGCGCCGACCCCGACGGCATCGTCATCGTGGCCGGCACCACCCAGGCCCTCGGCCTCGCCGCCCGCGTCCTGACCCGCGAGGGCATCGACCGGATCGCCGTCGAGGACCCCGGCTCCCTCGGCGTCCGCCAGCACTTGGCGCACTGGGGGACCGGCACCCCGCCCGTCCCCGTCGACGCCGCCGGGATCCGCGTCGACCGCCTGCGCGCCACCGGCGCCCCCGCCGTCCTGCTCACCCCGGCCCACCAGTTCCCCACCGGCGCCGTGCTCGGCGCGGACCGCCGCCGCGACCTCATGCGCTGGGCCGCCGACGGCGGCCTGGTCATCGAGGACGACTACGACGCCGAGCACCGCTACGACCGGCCGCCCGTCCCCGCGCTGCGCTCCATGCTCACCGACCGCGTCTTCTACGTCGGCAGCGTCTCCAAACTCCTCGCGCCCGCGCTGCGGATCGGATGGCTCCTCCCGCCGCCCTCCCACCTGGACGCCGTCGTCGCCGAGAAGCGCTTCGCCGACCTCGGCAACGCCGCGCTGCCGCAGCTCGTCCTCGCCGAACTCATGGACTCGGGGGAGATGGAGCGGACCCTGCGGCTGCTGCGGCGCCGCCACCGCCGCCGCCGCGACACCATGATCGAGGCCATCGCCGCGCACCTGCCCACCGCGGCCGTGCACGGCGCCGCCGCCGGACTGCACCTGACCATCACCTTCCCCGGCGAGCCCCCCGGCGCCCTGCACGACGCCGACCTCGCCGCGGCGGCACTGGAACTCGGCGTCAAGGCCCACCCGCTGTCATGGCACGCGCAGCGGCCCCACCCGCCCGGCCTCGTCCTCGGATACGCGGCCGTCCCCGCCTCGGCCATCCCCGACGCCGTCGCCGCGCTCGCACGCGCCCTCCGCCGCGCCAGAACCGACCCGGCCGAACACCCGCCCCCGGCGCCCTGACCCTGCCGCCCTGACCCCGGCCGCCCGCGGGTCAGCACGCCACCGCGCGGTCGGCGAGCAGCTCGGCCTCCCACAGATCGCGGTAGGCGCCCGGCACCGCCGCCAACTCCTCATGCCGGCCCCGCTGCACCACCCGGCCCCGGTCCAGCACCACCACCTCGTCGGCCGCGCCCAGCGCCGCCAGCCGATGCGTCACCAGCAGCAGCGTCCCGCCGCCGGGCGCCTCGAGCAGGTCCCGCACCACCGCGTCCGCCATCGCCGGGTCCAGCCCCTCGGCCGGCTCGTCCAGCACCAGCACCGGCGGGTCGGCCAGCAGCGCCCGCGCCAGCAGCAGCCGCTGCCGCTGCCCGCCCGACAGGCCCCGCCCGCCCGCCCCCACCACGGTGTCCCACCCGTCCGGCAGCGCCCGCACCACCTCGGCGAACCGCGCGCGCTCCGCCGCCGCCCACAACTCCGCCTCACCGGCGTCCGGCCGCGCCAGCAGCACGTTCGCCCGCACCGTCGCGCCGAACACGTGCGCGTCCTGCGCCAGCCCCCGCACCGCGCCCCGCACCTCGTCCGGCGCGTACCGGCCGAGCTCCCGCCCGCCCAGCACCACCGCACCCGACACCAGCGGCACCTCACCGGCCACCGCCGCCAGCAAAGTGCTCTTGCCCGCGCCGCTCGCCCCCACCACCGCGACCCGCCGCCCCCGCTCCACCCGCAGATCCACCCCGTCCAGCGCCACACCCTCCCCGTAGGCGACCCGCACGCCCAAAAGCTCCACCTCCAACGGCCCCCGCGGCACCACCCCCGCACGCGCCGCGCGCGGCGCCGGGGGAGCGGCCAGCACCGCCCCCACCCGCCGCACCGCCGGCAGCACCTCCCGCAACCGCTGCGCCGCACCCGCCAGCGGCAGCACCGACTCCACCGCCACCAGCGCCGTGAGCGCCAGCACCGCCGCACCCACCTCGTCCACGCCCGCCCGCAGCCCCGCCCACGCCACCGCCGCGACCGCCACGCCCTGCACCGCGAAACCCGCCGCCGCCACCGCCGCCGACACCCGCACCGCCGACCGCTCCGCCCGCTCCAGCCGCCGCGCCGCATCCTCCGCCCGCTCCGCGAACCGGCCGGACGCACCGAACACCGCCAGATCCCGCGCACCCTCCAGCACGTCCAGCGCCCGCACCGCCAGCACCTCGCGCCCGGCCGCCATCCGCGCCGCCGCACGACCCCCCGCCACCGCCGCCGCCACCGGCACCACCACGCCCGCCACCAGCAAACCCACGGCCAGCACCACCGCCGCCGGCACATCCACCAGCGCGCACACCGCCACCCCCGCGGCCCCGCACACCACCGACGCCGCCGCCGGCAGCACGCACCGCAGCAGCAGGTCCTGGACGGCGTCCACATCCGACACCATCCGCGTCAACGCCTCACCGTCCCGCACCCGCCGCGCCCCCGGACGCGCCGCCGCCAACGCGTCGAACACCCGCCCCCGCAACTCCGCCAGCGCCCGCAGCGCCGCGTCATGCCCCGCGAGCCGCTCCACATACCGCAGCGACCCCTTCGCCAGCGCGAACCCCCGCACCGCCGCGATCGCCAACGACAGCGCCGCCAGCTCCGGCCGCTGCGACGCCCGCGCGATCAGCCACGCCGCCGCCGCGATCAACCCCAGCCCGCACAGCTCCGCCGCCGCGCCCGCCGCACCCGCGGCCACCAGCCGCACCGCGTGCGGACGCACCGCGCCCCACACCCCCCTCACGCCGCCGCCTCCCCGGCACCCGCGCCTGATGCCCCGCACACCCGGCCGCGCTCCAACCGCACCACCCGGTCCACCGCCCCCAGCAACGCCGGACGATGCGCCACCACCACCGCCGTCCGCCCCGCCAGCAACCGCACCGCCGCGTCCACCAGCACCCGCTCACTGTGCAGATCCAGCCGCGCCGTCGGCTCGTCCAGCAGCATCACCGGACCCCCCGACAAGTACGCCCGCGCGATCGCCAGCCGCTGCCGCTGCCCGGCCGACAACCCCGCACCGCCCTCACCCAGCACCGTCGCGAACCCCTCCGGCAAACCCCCGACGAAATCCACCGCCGCCGCCCGCGCCGCCTCCTCTACCCGCCCCATCCCGGCCCCCGGATCACCCAACCGGATGTTGTCGGCCACCGACGCCGCGAACAGATGCGGACGCTGCGGCACCCACCCCACACACGCCCGCCACGCCTCCACGTCCAACTCCGCCAGATCCACCCCGTCCACCAGCACCCGACCCGAGTCGGGGGACACCAGCCCGGCCAGCACCAGCAGCAGCGTCGACTTGCCCGCCCCCGACGGCCCCGTCACCGCCACCCGCTCACCCGCCCCCACCCGCAGCGACACCCGATCCAGCGCCGCCCCGCCCGCCCCCGGATACCGGACGGTCACCTCCTCCAGCACGATCTCCGGCGCCCGCCCGCCCGGCACCGCCCCGCCACCGCGCCGCACACCCCCCGCCGCGTCCAGCACCGCGAACGCCTCCCGCGCCGCCGCGACCCCCTCCGCACTCGCGTGGAAACGCTGCCCCAGCGCCCGCAACGGCAGATACACCTCCGGCGTCAGCACCAGCACCAGCAGACCCGTCGCCAGCGCCATCTCCCCGCCCAGCAGCCGCAACCCCACCGGAACCGCCACCAGCGCCACCGACAACGCGCACACCAGCTCCAGCACCAGCGACGACAGGAACGCCACCCGCAGCGCCCGCACGCTCGCCCGCCGATGCTCGCCCGCCAGCTCCCGCACCACCACCGACTGATGACCGGTCCGACCGAACGCCCGCAACGTCCCCAGCCCCGCCACCACGTCCCGGAAATGCCCGCCCAGCCGGTGCAGCAGCCCCCACTGCCGCCCCGTCAGCGCCGCCGTCCGCATCCCCACCAGCGCACCGAACACCGGCACCAGCGGAACCGTCAGCGCCACCACCAGCGCCGACGCCCAGTCCGCCGCCGCCAACCGCACCAGCACCACCACCGGCACCGCGCACGCCGCCACCAGCTGCGGCACATAACCGGTGAAGAACGGATCGACCGCGTCCAAGCCCCGGGTCAGCAGCGTCACCCGCGCCCCCGCACCGTCCGCCGCCCGCCCCAGCAGCGCCCCCCGCAGACCGCGCTTCACCCGCGCCGCCGCCCGGCCCGCCACCAGCGCCGACGCCCACGCCAGCACCGCCCGCCCGGCCACCGCCCCCGCCAACCACGGCAGCGGCCCCGCGTCCAGCCCCGCCACCGCCCGCACCAGCAGCTCCGCCTGCACCACCAGCAGGACGCCCTGCCCCGCCGCCAGCACCCCCAGCAGCACCACCGCCCGCCGAGGAACCGACCGCAGCAGACGCCGCTCCACACCCTTCACCACGGCCGCCTACAGGTACGAGGGCGACTGAACCCGCCCCCGGAACGTCCACCACACCAGCGCCTGCGACGCCACCAGCAGCGGCAGCACCACCACCGTCACCACCGCCGTCATCGTCAGCCCCGCACCCTCGGCCACGACCTCCGACCACTCCACCTGCACCCCGGCCACCACCGGCGCCCCCGCCATCACCAGCGCCGACAACCCGTACCGCGCCGGGACCCGCCCCGCCCGCTCCGCCAGCCCCGCCGGCAGCCGCCACCGCGCGAACCCCGCACCGTGCCAGGCGAACAGCGCCGCCAACGGCAACCCCAGCACGCTCCCCACACCCAGCCCGCCACCGGCCAGCACCGACCCCAGCACCGACCCCCACGCCAGCGCCAGCGCCCAACTCCCCGCCACGACCGCACCGTCCCACAGGCCGCGCCACGCCGCCGCGTCCACCCGGCCCCGCAGCCACAACCCCATGTCCCGCACGACCCAGCCGACCAGCAGCACCGAGAACAGCGGATACAACTCCGCCACCAACCCGTGCTCCAGCCCCGGGAACGCGCCCGCCACCAGACCCGCCGCCGCCACCAGCCACACCTCGTTGCCCAGGAAGAACGGCGCGAACGACGCGATCACCAACCGCCGCTCCCGCTCGTCCCGCCCCAGCCACGGCAGCAGCATCCCCACCCCGACATCGGCACCCGCCAGCACCAGGTACCCGGCCGAGAACACCGCCAGCAACACCACCGCGAGAGAATCCATCACCAGGCTCCTGTCAGAACGTCGGGCTCATCGCCGGCGCGACCGGCTCGACCGGGGGAGAGGCACCCAGCCCCGCCCCCTCCGGCCCCCGCCGCGCGAACCGCGCCAGCAGCCACGCGTTCACCCCGAACAAACCCGCGAACAGCACCGAGAACACCGCGAACGACACCGCGACCGACGCCGACCCCACGCCCGGCGACACCGCGTCCCGCGTCTTCAGCACCCCGTACACCATCCACGGCTGCCGCCCCACCTCGCGGAACACCCACCCCGCGATCATCGCCACGTACGGCAGCGGCACCGCCGCGATCATCAGCACGTGGAACACTCGCCCCCGCACCAGCCACCGCCTGAAAGGGAACTTCACCAACGCCACCACCGCGATCAGCAGCATCAGCATCCACATCGCCATCATCAGCGCCTCGCCGACCCCCGACAGCACCGGCGGCCGGTAGTCGTCCGGACCGAACCGCGCCGTGAAGTCCGCCACCGCGGCCGCCGCCTTGCGACCGCCCAGCTTCGTCGGCTGCGCGTAACTGAACTGCGTCCCCCCGAACACCACCACCGGCATCACCGACACCATCACCGTCAGCAGCCCGATCCGCATCGACCGGCGGAAGAACTCCACCTCCGCCGTCCGCCGCAGCAGATGGAACCCGCTCACCCCCGCCATGAAGAACCCCGCCGTCAGCAGCCCGCCGAACAGCACGTGGAAGAACGCCAGCACCGCCGTCGGATTCGCCAGCAGCGCCCCCGCGTCATCGAGGCGCGCCACACCATCCACCATCACGTAGCCCACCGGACGCTGCAGCCACCCGTTCGCCACCAGCACGAAGTACGCCGACAGGTACGCCGTCAACGTCACCACCCAGATCAGCGACAGGTGCACCCACCGGTTCAGCCGATCCCACCCGAAGATCCACAACCCCAGGAACGTCGACTCCACGAAGAACGCCACGATCGTCTCCAGCGCCAGCGGCGCCCCGAACACGCTCCCCGTCACCCGCGACAGCCCCGACCAGTTCAACCCGAACTGGAACTCCATCACCAACCCGGTGACGATCCCCACCGCATAGTTGATGACGTACAGCTGCCCCCAGAAACGCACCATCCGCGCATGCACCGCACTGCCCGACACCGTCGCCCGCGTCTGCGTCAACGCCACCAGCGTCGCCAACCCCAGCGTCAGCGCCACGAACAGGAAATGCGTACCGGCCGTCAACGCGAACTGCAGCCGCGCCAGATCCAACGACCCCGCACCCATCAGCACCCCAAGAATCGATCCGCAACGACCCCACGATCCTCGGCCCGCACCCGCCCCCCGCGAATCCGGCGAGAGCGTTCAACCGCAATGCGCCTTTCGCGTACCGACCACCCGCCGCCTACGCCTCCGGATGTACACGGCCCCGCCGCGCCGCCAACCCCAGCACTACCGCCACCACCGCATACGGCACCGCGGCCGCACCCATCAGCACCCCGGCCCCGGCCCACCGCGACCCCAGCGCGTACCCCGCGTACACCAGAACCGCCACCACCTCCGCCCCGAAACCCGCCACCGACGTCACCGTCGCCCGCGCCCCGTCACCCACCCGCTCCTGCAACCGCGCGTCCGCCGCCGCCATCGCCCACCGGAACACCCCGAACGCCGCCGCCACCAGCACCAGCCCACCCGGCCGGCCACCCCAGCACCCCACCGCCAGGCACACCGCACCCGCCCCCAGCACCGGCGCCAGCCACCGCACCCCCCGCCCCGCCGACCAGCCGCCCACCGCGTCACCGACCGTCACCACCAGCACCAGCAACGGCACCGCCGACACCGCCACCCCCGTCGACGCCACCAGCAGCGGCACGTACTCATCCAGCGCCGTCACACCCTCCAGCACCACCACCAGCACCAGCGCCCGCCGCACCGCCGGCTCACCCCGCACCTGCGCCCACCCCTGACGCACCACCGACCCCAGCGACGGCTCCGCCCCCTCACCACCGCCCCTGGACTCCGGCAGGAACCACCCCGCCACCGCACACCCCACGCAAGCCGCCACACTCGCCGCACCCAGCGCCCGGAACCCCCACGCCGCCAGCACCGGCGCCGCCACCGCCGACGCCGCGACCACGGCCAGCAGCGACACCGCCTCAGAACGCCCCATCAACCGCGCGTACGCGCCCGGCGCCCCCACCCGCTCCAGCTCCTCGTACACCAGCGCCTGCATCGTCCCCGAACGCAGAGCCGAACCCGCGCCCCACAACACGAACCCCGCCGCGAACACCGGATACGAAGGAAAGAACGCCCACAGCCCGAAACCCGCACCCGCCAGCAGGGGAGAGGCCACCAGCAGCAACCGCCGCGAGAACACGTCCGCCCACAGCCCGGACGGCAACTCCAGCGCGAACGTCGTGACCGACCAGATCACGAACAACGACGAAACGGCGGCGGGGGAGAGCCCGGCATCGGCGAACAGCACCGCGTACACCGGGTACAGAAGAACGAAGTCCTCGAGGAACGCGTAGGCGTACAGCCTCCGCGCGAGCCCCGCCTCAGGTGAAGATCAATGTCGTCGGCGCATACCCGCACCCTAACCGCTCTCCTCATTCAGGAGGAGACCCCTGATGACCACAATCTGAAGGCCCCCGCCGTCCCGAGGCTCGCACCCAACGCAGGGCGTCACGCCTGGGCCTTCTCCGCGGTGGAGCGGGTCGGCCGGGGCGCTGCGGACGCGCGAAGGCGTACGACCGCCAAGTGGTAGAGCAGCGCCAGGGTCGTGACACCGGCTGCCGGCAACCCCAGCGCGGCGGGCGCCATGGCGAACCACTCCTGAACCAGCCCGCCCAAACCACCGCCGAGAGCGATCCCGACATAGATGGCCGAGGAATTGAGGCCGAGCAGAACCGGTGCCGCTTCCGGACTGAGGGCGATGAGCCGGTGCTGCTGCGGCACCACGACGACGCCCAGCGCCGCGCCCCAGATCGCGGCCCATGCCAGAGTGGACACGAGCGTGGCGGTCGCCACCGAAGTGAGGCCAAGGGCGATGGCGGCGATCACGAGAGGCCCGGTCAGCACCCGCGCGGGATCGTGCCGGTCGACCAGCCGTCCGGCGACGATGTTCCCGGCCAGGACGCCGACTCCCCAGGCCAGCAGGACGACGGAGAGCAGCGATTCGGAGCCGCCGGTCGCGTCCTCCAGCGCCGGGCCGATGTAGGTGTAGAGGGTGTAGGCGCCGAGGAACACCAGCGTGGTGACCGCCAGCAGCGCGAGAACCCTGCCCTGCCTGAGCGGACGCAGCCGGTCGCCCAGCGTGGCGGCCGGGAGCCTCACCTCGGGCAGGCCGACGGCGATTCCCAGAAGCGCGGCAAGGCCGATCCCGGCGACGGCCCACAGGGTGATGCGCCAGTCGGTACGGCCGATCAGCGTGCCGAGGGGGAGGCCCAACGCCGTCGCCAACGTGAGGCCGCCCAACACGAAGGCAAGGGCCCTGCCTCGGCGTTCCGGTGGCGCGATGGCCCCCGCGGTGCTGGAGGCGACGGAATTGATCATCCCGGCCCCGACCGCCGTGACGACGCGAGCGGCCATCACCGCCCCGAAGCCGGTCCCGAGGGCGGTGGCGGCGTTGCCGACCACGAACACCCCCAACGCGATCAGCAGCGCGGACCGCCTGGCCAGTCCACTGGTGAGCGCGCCCATGACGGGCGCCGACACGGCCATCACCAGGGCGAACACCGTCACCAGCTGCCCGGCGGCGGGAGTGGAGACCCGCAGGTCCGCGGCGATGGCCGGCAGCAGGCCGGCGATGACGTAACTGTCGGTGCCGACGGCGAAGGTCGCCAGAGCCAGCGGGAGGAGTCGTTTCAACACCGGGCGACGCCGCCTTTCCAGAGGGATCCCAGGAGTACCGAGCGAAACCCTAGGCAATACATGGATGGTTGTCCATATATCAATGAGTTGGTAGCGTGCCGAAGTACGCGGAACACAGGGGGCGGCGATGCGCGAGGTGTCACAGCCGGCGACCGAGGCCATCCGGCTGGTGGACGTTCTGCGAGCGCTCGCCGATCCGGTGCGGCTGGACCTCGTCCTGCGCCTCGACCGGATGGGCGAGGCCTTCTGCAACGCGATCGGCGCCGAGATCGACGTGCATCAGACGACGCTGTCGCACCACTACCGGGTGCTGCGCGAGGCCGGCGTCACATGGACGAAGGTGCAGGGCCGGTCCCGGCTGGTAAGGCTGCGCCGAGAGGACCTCGACGCACTGTTCCCCGGCCTGCTCGACTCCGTACTGAACGCACACCGCCGAACACGCGAAAACGCACCCGCCGGCACTACCAAGGCGCCGTAGGCGCGGGCGCCCCAGCACACCTCGACCACCAGATCGACGCCCTCGTGCGCGCCGGTGTCGACACCGCGGCACGAACTCATCGTCGGCGACGCCTACGACGGCCTGGCCGCCACCCGCGCATCAGAAGAACAACCGGGGGAGAGGCCCACCCGGCCGTCACTCTCCGTAACAACGCTCGCCCGGATCACACGCCCGCGGGGGAGCGGCCGAAGAGCGCCAGCAGACGCGCCTGGACGTCGGCGCCCTCCGGAACGGCGACCTCCGGCCCCAACATGCCCGCCTCACGGCCACCCGGCGCCATCTGCTCAGCCGTCGCCAGCGCGGGACCGACCAGATCGGCATCGAAGACGACCGACTGCCCGGTGGCCTGGGCCAGATCCCAGGAGTGCACGAGCAGTTCCAGGGGATACCCCTCAAGCCAATCGCGCAGCGTCATCTCCAGCCCGAGAGCCAGCTGCACCGGCCGCGCCAAAGCCTCGGGGGAGAGCTCGGCCATCATCCGGGACCGCACCCGCCGCCAGGAGGCCAGCGGGTCCGCGCCGGCGACCTCGCGCCAGTCCGGATCGTCCTCGGGCAGCTCACGCCCGGCGGCCCGCATCTCGACCACCAGCAACCCGGCCGTGACATGCCCGGCCACATCGACCGCGGCCCAGCCCTCGCACGGCGAGGGAGAAAGCCACCGATCCGCGGGCACTCCGGCCAGCACGCCCTCGAAGACGTCCAGCGCACGAACGAACCGGTCCGGCACCATGCACACCACTCCCGCCGATGACCCGGACAACCGACCGAACCAAGCCTCCACGGCCCTCGCCCACAGATCAAACCAGATCGATCACCCGCGACGCCCGAACACCGAGAAGGGCCCTCACCGCGCTCTACTTAACATAATGTTCATTATCGACCATCGACGGCAGGCCCGAGAGAGGGAGTGTAGGACGGAATCCGCCGCCTTCAGCCGCGGTCGACAACGCGCCGCGCCTTGCGCAGACCATCGGCACGCGGCAGCGAGCCTGGATCCAGCACCTGCACCGGGACGCGCTCGCGGATCGCGCCCCGCAGCGCCTCGGCGGCCGCGTCGCCCAGCGCGGCGCGCGCCGGACCGTCGAGCCGTGCACGCGACTCGACCTGCACCGTCAGCGTGTCCGCATCGCGCGACCGGACGAGACGGTACTCGTCACCGAGGTCGTGCATGCCGCGCACCACCGCCTCCACGGCCGAGGGAAAGATGTTCGCGCCGCGATACCAGATCATGTCGTCGGCCCGGCCCTGGATCGAGCCCACGATGCGAGTCCCCACCGATCCGCACGCGCACGCCGAACCGTCGGACAGCACCCCCAGATCACCGCTGCGGTACCGAAGGAGCGGCTGGGTGTCGCCGACCATGTTGGTGTACGTCAACTCGCCCAGATGACCGGGCGGGACCGGTTCGTCGCGATCCGGACGCAGGCATTCGACGAACACGAAGTCATCCGACAAGTGCAGGTCAGCCGAGTACGGGCAGTTACCGCCCAACGGCATCAACTCGGTCATCCCGAGGGCATCGACGAGGTTTCCCGCGCCGAACCGCTCCAGCAACCGGCGGCTGGTCGCCTCGACCGCGCACCCCGGCTCCCCCCACGCGAAGACGGTCCGGACCCCGCACCGGCTCAGGTCGATCCCCGCGCCCTCGGCGACGTCGGCCAGATGCAGCAGGTAGGACGGGGAGCCCGCGACGACCGCGGGCCGCAGTTCGGCGATCGCCTCCACCTTCTGCGGGTCCGGCCGCGTACCGGCCTGGAACACCAGGCCGCCGCGGCGCTGCACCGCGTCGGTGAGGACGGTCGCGCCCATCATGGCGTCCACCGGGGTCGTCAGCACGACGATCTCGCCCGGCCCGGTGAGCGGCGGCTGCCGGGCGACCCAGTCCAGGATCAGCCGCCAGTCCCTGCGGGAGAAGACCCGGCGCAGCGGCTTGCCGGCGGTACCCGAGGTGGTGAACACCTTCAGCCACTGGGCGGGCGGCGTGCAGGTGTATCCGCCGAACGGCGGGTCGCGCTCCTGGTCGGCGAGCAGGTCTGCCTTTGTGCAGGTGGGCAGCCGCGCGACGTCCCGCACGCCGTTGATGCCGGCCGGGCCGATGCCCGCCGCGTCCAGTCTGCGCCGCCAGAAGGGCGCGTTCCGGTGGACGTGATGGACCATGGCCCTCAGCCGCTCGCTCTGCAGATCCCGCAGTTCCGCGGGCGACAGCTTGAGCAGCGCGGGGTCGTTGACCGGATACTCGGGCAGTCCGGTCGCCTGGTCGGCGGTCATGGGCGTCTCACCCCCGGCGTCGTCCTCGCGTGGTCCAGGTCATATGGCCCCCTTGCCCGCCCCCGCCGGGGCGAACCGGTCGGGGCGGAGCGCGGTCGTCCGTCAGAGGTCGATCCAGTAGCGGTCCTCGCCGCGGGCGAGGCCGTCGTGGACGCCGCCGTTGGCGAGGATGACCCGCCGGGACGGTTCGTTGTCGGCGGCGCATGTCAGCAGGACGCGTTCCAGGCCGAGCCGGCGGCTTTCGGCGAGGCCCGCCGCGAGCATCCGCGTGGCGTGGCCTCGGCGCCGCCACGGGAGGACGACGTGGTAGCCGATGTGTCCTCCGACCTCGGCCAGCTCCGGCGTCAGGCGGTGCCGCAGGATGAGCGTGCCGATGTAGTGCTCGCCCGAGACGTACCAGAACGTCGTCGACGGGACGCCCCAGCGTTCCTGGACGCCGCGCCGGCGCGCCACGAAGGCCTCGAAGTCCTGGTGGGCCTCGTCGAGCCAGTCCGTCGGGTCGCCGGTGGCGAGGTGGTCGGTCCTCTCCCCGGCCAGGAACGAGTCGCGCACCGCCGTGGTCGGCGGGGCGAGCCGCGGTGTCATGGTGAGGTCGTTCACCGGACCAGTGTGGTCGGCCGGCGCCTCCGGCGGTACCGCCACTCCTCCGCGCGTGCTCTGCCCCCTTTTCTAGTCAAACCAGACAGAAGCTGGATTCTGTCTGGTTTGCGAACTTTGTGGGGAAGTGGGGCTTTTGCACGGTCGGCCGGGGGTGCAGGGGTCCGCTCCCCGGGCGTCACGGCTTGCCGGTGAGCTCGGCGAAGCGCAGAGCGTTGCGGACGGCGGCGCCCCCCGGGTCGTTGTTGAAGTAGACGTAGGCATCCCCTTCCCCACCGAGCTCGTCCGCCCAGCGCTGGAGGGTCTCGTCGTCGTACTCCGGCCAGGGTTCGGCGGGGCCCTCGTGGAAGCGCATGTAGCGCCAGTCGGCCGTGCGCCACAGCGGCGTCTGCGCCTCGCCGAGGCTGTCGGCCCAGCACAGCGCCGCACCGCGGTCTTCCAGGACGCGGCGGGTCTCGTCGGTCCACCATGAGGGGTGGCGGGGTTCGACGGCGACGCGGACGCCGTCCGGGAACCGGCGCAGGCACTCGTCGAGGCGGTCGGTGCCGGCCTGCAGCGTGGGCGGGAGCTGGAGCAGGACGGGACCGAGCCTGTCCCCCAGGCCCTGGGCGGCGTTCATGAGGCGCGCGACCGGCTCCGCCGGGTCCTTGAGGCGCTTCATGTGGGTCAGGTAGCGGCTGGCCTTGACCGCCATGACGAAGCCGGGCGGCGTGTGGTCGCGCCACAGCTCGAACGTCTCGCGGGTGGGCAGGCGGTAGAAGGCGTTGTTGTTCTCGACGGTGGCGAAGGTGTCGGCGTAGTGCCGCAGCCAGTGCCGCTGCGCTAGGCCGGGCGGGTACAGGACGTCGCGCCAGTCGGTGTACTGCCATCCCGAAGTGCCGATGAGCACGGCCCCTCCCCCGTGTCCGGTGAACGCGTGTCCGATGAACGCGTGTGCGGGGTCATACCCGCCGGCGGTGCGGTTCCAGGGCGCGGATGTAGTCGACGAGGCGGACGCCGATCTCGAAGGGGATGTCGGGGCCGGTGAGGTCGGCGTCGGGCCAGGTCTCGGAGATGCGGCGCCAGGTGTCGCGGCCGAGGAAGGCGCCGGTGCGGGGTTCGTCGCCGAGTTCGGCGCGCCATGCGGGTTCGGTGGTGAGGAGGCGGGTGAGGGCGTCCTGGTTGTCGGGTTCGTCGCGGTGTTCGGCGTGGAAGCCGATCTCGACGGCGTGGTCGCGGGCGCCGGGGGCGAGGGCGGCGGGGATGATCTGGGCCTCGTAGTGCTCGCGCTGGGGCGCGGGGTCGCCGAACCAGGCCTTGACGCCGTTGTGGCGGACCTGGACGTGGGGGTGGCCGAGGGCCGGCGGTGTGGAGCCTCGGACGATCTCGCCGACCTGGTCGAACAGTGCCCTCTCCCCCATGTTGTCGATCTTACGGGGTTGTGTCGGTGGCGGGCGGTAGCGTCCGGCGGGTGCGTCCTGCCGATGTTCAGCGTCTGTCCGTGGCCGAGTGTGTGGACCGCTATGCGGAGATGGTGCGTGCGAAGGCGTCGACGGGTGCGCTGGCGCCGTCGTCGGCCGAGGTGTACGTGCGGGACGTGGTGACGTTCGCGGCGCTGGCGGGTGAGGACCGGGTGCTGGACGATCTGACGGGCGAGGACGTCGATGAGGTTCTGCTCAGGTTCGCGCGCAAGCCTGATGAGCGGCGGCGCCGGGGGGCGCGGCCCGCTGGGGCCGCGGGTGCGCCGTCGCAGAGTGCGGCGTCGCAGGCGCGGTTCCGGCGTTCGGTGTCGGCGTTCTTCCGGCATGCGGTGGTGGCGGGGTGGGTGCAGCTGAATCCGATGCAGGCGGTGACGGTGCGGCCGAAGGAGCGGGGCGGGCTGCGGGCGGAGCGGCGTGCGTTGACGGTGGAGCAGGCTGAGGGGCTGCTGGGTGCGGCGCGGGGTTTGGCCGAGGCGCCGGGTGCGGGGTCGGGTGCGGTGCGGCGGCGTGCGGATCAGCGGACGGAGTTGCGCGACGGTCTGATCGTGCTGCTGCTGGCGGCGGTGGGGCCGCGGGTGTCGGAGTTGACGGCGGCGAATGTGGAGGACTTCTTCGTCAACGGGGGGACGCGGTATTGGCGGATCTTCGGGAAGGGCGGGCGGACGCGGGATGTGCCGCTCCCCCGTCCGGTGGCGGAGGTGCTGGACGCGTATCTGGCGGAGGGGCGGGTGGTGCTGGATCGGGGGCGGGAGCCGAAGGCGCTGCTGTTGTCGTGGCGGGGGCGGCGGTTGGCGCGGGGTGATGTGCAGGGGGTGATCGACCGGGTGCTGGAGCGGGTGGAGCCGGGGCGGCGGCGGAGTGTGACGCCGCATGGGCTGCGGCATACGACGGCGACGCATCTGCTGGCGGCGGCGACGGACATGGACGCGGTGCGGCGGGTGCTGGGGCATGCGGATCTGTCGACGCTGGGCCGGTACCGCGATGAGCTTCCGGGTGAGCTGGAGGCGGCGATGCGGGTGCATCCGCTGCTGGGTCCGGTGGAGGGCCGGCGGCGTGGTTGACGCGGTGCGCGGGGCCGGGTGAGGGGGCCGCGCAGGGGTTTGTGTTCCTGCGCGGCCGTGGGTTTCGTGGGCCCGGTCAGGTGGCGAGGTAGGCGGCGAGGTGTTCGCCGGTGAGGGTGGAGCGTTCGGCGGCGAGTTGCGCGGGGGTTCCTTCGAAGACGACGCGTCCGCCGTCGTGGCCGGCGCCGGGGCCGAGGTCGATGATCCAGTCGGCGTGGGCCATGACGGCCTGGTGGTGCTCGATGACGATGACGGACTTGCCGGCGTCGACGAGGCGGTCGAGGAGGGCGAGCAGGTGCTCGACGTCGGCGAGGTGGAGGCCGGCGGTGGGTTCGTCGAGGACGTAGACGCCGCCGTCCTCGGCCATGTGGGTGGCGAGTTTGAGGCGCTGGCGCTCGCCGCCGGACAGGGTGGTGAGGGGTTGGCCGAGGGTGAGGTAGCCGAGGCCGACGTCGGCGAGGCGGTGGAGGATGCGGTGGGCGGCGGGGGTGCGGGCGTCGCCTTCGGCGAAGAACTGCTCGGCGTGGTCGACGGGCATGGCGAGGACGTCGCTGATGTTCTTGCCGCCGAGGGTGTAGGTGAGGACCTCGGCCTGGAAGCGCTTGCCTTCGCATTCCTCGCAGGTCGTGGCGACGCCGGCCATCATGGCGAGGTCGGTGTAGATGACGCCCGCGCCGTTGCAGTTGGGGCATGCGCCTTCGGAGTTGGCGCTGAACAGTGCGGGCTTGACGCCGTTGGCCTTGGCGAAGGCCTTGCGGATGGGGTCGAGGAGTCCGGTGTAGGTGGCGGGGTTGCTGCGTCGTGAGCCGCGGATGGGGGTCTGGTCGATGGAGACGACGCCGGCGCCCTTGGGGATGGATCCGTGGATGAGGGAGCTCTTGCCGGAGCCGGCGACGCCGGTGACGGCGACGAGGATTCCGAGGGGGATGTCGACGTCGACGTCGCGGAGGTTGTGGGTGTCGGCGCCGCGGATCTCGAGTGTGCCGGTGGGGGTGCGGAGGGTGTCCTTGAGGGGGGTCTTGTCGTCGAAGTGGCGGCCGGTGATGGTGCCGCTGGTGCGCAGGCCGTCGACGGTGCCCTCGTAGCAGATGGTGCCGCCGGCGGTGCCGGCGCGGGGGCCGAGGTCGACGATGTGGTCGGCGATGGCGATGGTCTCGGGCTCGTGTTCGACGACGAGGACGGTGTTGCCCTTGTCGCGGAGGCGGAGCAGGAGGTCGTTCATGCGTTGGACGTCGTGGGGGTGCAGGCCCATGGTGGGCTCGTCGAAGACGTAGGTGACGTCGGTGAGCGAGGATCCGAGGTGGCGGATCATCTTGGTGCGCTGGGCCTCGCCGCCGGACAGGGTGCCGGAGGGGCGGTCGAGGGAGAGGTAGCCGAGGCCGATCTCGACGAAGGAGTCGAGGGTGTCGCCGAGTGCTTTGAGGAGGGGGGCGACGGAGGGGGCGTCGAGGCCGCGGACCCATGCGGCGAGGTCGCTGATCTGCATGGCGCAGGCGTCGGCGATGCTGATGCCGTCGATCTTCGATGAGCGGGCGGTGTCGCTGAGGCGGGTGCCGTCGCAGTGGGGGCAGGGGGTGGTGGTGACGGCGCGGTCCACGAAGGCGCGGATGTGCGGCTGCATGGAGGCGCGGTCCTTGCTGAGGAAGGACTTCTGGATCTTTGGGATGAGTCCTTCGTAGGTGACGTTGACGCCTTCGACCTTGATCCTGGCGGGTTCCTTGTAGAGGAGGGCGTGGAGTTCGGCGTCGGTGTACTTGCGGATGGGCTTGTCGGGGTCGAAGTAGCCGCAGCCGCGGAAGATGCGGCCGTACCAGCCGTCCATGGTGTAGCCGGGGATGGTGAGGGCGCCCTCGTTGAGGGAGAGGGTGTCGTCGTAGAGGGCGGTGAGGTCGAAGTCGTTGGCGGTGCCGGTGCCTTCGCAGTGGGGGCACATGCCGCCGGTGACGCTGAAGCTGCGTTGTTCCTTGACGGTCTTGCCGGCGCGTTCGGTGGTGACGGCGCCTGCTCCGCTGATGGAGGCGACGTTGAAGGAGAACGCCTGGGGTGAGCCGATGTGGGGCCGGCCGAGGCGGCTGAACAGGATGCGGAGCATGGCGTTGGCGTCGGTGGCGGTGCCGACGGTGGAGCGGGCGTCGCCGCCCATGCGCTGCTGGTCGACGATGATCGCGGTGGTGAGGCCTTCGAGGACGTCGACGTCGGGGCGGGCGAGGGTGGGCATGAAGCCCTGGACGAAGGCGCTGTAGGTCTCGTTGATCATGCGTTGGGACTCGGCGGCGATGGTGCCGAAGACCAGTGAGCTCTTGCCGGAGCCGGAGACGCCGGTGAACACGGTGAGGCGGCGTTTGGGGATCGCGACGTCGACGTCCTTGAGGTTGTTCACGCGTGCTCCGTGGACGCGGATCAGGTCGTGGACGTCGGCGGCGTGCGGCGCGGGCGGGGTGGTGTCCGTGCTCGTGGCCTTGCTCATCGTGTCTCCATGTGTCGGGCGCGGCAGTGGGCTCTGTCTACCCGATCGGCGGTGCGGGAGGGGGGTGGACGGTGGTCACGCTAGGGGCGGCGGGGCGGTGGGCGCTTCTCGATTCCTGATCGGTCTGGTGACCTGTTTTTCCAGGCAGGAGGGGACGCCGGCGGCGGTGCCGGAGGAGGTGGGCGGGGGCGGGGTGTCGGCTGCTCGGCGGCGGTAGGCGCTGGGCGGCATGCCGACGAGTTCGGTGAAGCGGGTGCTGAAGGTGCCGAGTGAGGAGCAGCCGACGGCGAAGCAGACTTCGGTGACGGTGAGGTCGCCGCGGCGCAGGAGGGCCATGGCCCGTTCGATGCGGCGGGTCATGAGGTAGGAGTAGGGCGATTCGCCGTAGGCCTGGCGGAACTGGCGGCTGAGGTGGCCGGCGGACATGTTCACGCCGCGTGCGAGGGCCTCGACGTCGAGGGGGCGGGCGTACTCGCGGTCGATGCGGTCGCGGACGCGGCGCAGGCGTGCGAGGTCGCGCAGGTGGTGCGGTGCGGCGGGTGTGCTGGTCACGTGTGTGATCGTGCCATGTCGGGGCGGGGTCGGCGAGTGGCGGCGTGTCGGCCAGGTTCGATGAGTCGCGCCAGGTCAGTGGTGGTGTGGGTCAGGTGGGGCGGAGGGTGCGGGCGAGGGTGTAGGCGGCGTTGAGGTCGGTGCCGCGGTAGTCGAGGGCGGCGATGTCGGCGAGGTGGTGGTCGGCGTTGACGGCGACGGTGTTGGCGAGGTGGCGGAACAGGGGCGCGTCGGACATGGAGTCGCCGTAGGCGGTGCACTGGTCGGTGGTGAGCCGGTGGCGGGCGAGGAGGTCGTCGGTGATGCGGACCTTGTCGTCGGGGGTGAGGATGCCGGCGGGGTCGAGGGTGCCGGTGAAGGGCATCGGGGGGAAGCGGGAGGCGACGACGTGGTCGAAGCCGTGGTCGAGGAGGTGGTGGGCGAAGAAGTCGGGCGACATGGTGATGACGGCGGAGTGCTCGCCGCGGGCGCGGATGTCGGCGCAGACGTCGGTGATGCCGGTGAGCCAGGTGGCGGCCTGGTAGGCGGTGGCGACGACGGCGGGGGTGAGGTGGCGCCACAGGCGGTGGATCTCGGTGGAGAAGCCGCGGGTGTCGAGGGTGCCGGCGGCGAAGCGGGCCTCGAGGTCGCGGAGCTCGGGGAGGGTGCCGAGGTGGCGGGCGATCTCGAGGTTGGCGGTGGTGCCGGTCAGCAGGGTGCCGTCCATGTCGAAGATGTGCAGGTGTCCCACAGGGTGTGAAGTGTGGTGGAGGCGGGGGCGGGAACGCGACCCGTTTTCCGGCGGGCCGCGCGGGCCGGGTGGTGCGGGCCGGGTGGTGCGGAGTGGTCCTTCGGGGGGAGGCGGGTGTCGTGCCCGGACCTGAGGGCGCGGGCCCGGCCCCTGCCGAAAGTGGGGGGTGAACAGGGCCTTTCGCGGGATCCGCCGGGTGGTGGCGCTTCCTTAGCGTCGTGCCCATGGACGGATTGACGGGTGTGATCGACACCGCGGTGACGTCGCCGTGGTTCTATCTGGCGCTGTTCGCGGTGGCGGCGCTCGACGGGTTCTTCCCCGTGGTGCCGAGCGAGAGCATGCTCATCACCGGAGGGGTGTACGCGGCGTCGGGGCGGCCGGAGCTGGCGCCGGTGGTGGCGGTGGCCGCGCTGGGCGCGTTCGCCGGCGACCACGTGTCGTATCTGGTGGGGCGCCGGGCGGGCGGGCGGCTGGTGCGCGGGGCGCGGCCGGGGACGCGGCGGCACGGGGCGTTCGGGTGGGCGCGGCGGACGATGGCCGAGCGGGGCGGGCTGATCCTGGTGGTGGCGCGGTACGTGCCGGGCGGGCGGACCGCGGTGACGGTGACGATGGGCGCGGTCGGGTTCAGGCTGCGGTCGTTCTCGGTGTTCGCGGCGGTGGCGGCGGTGTCGTGGGGCCTGTACGGGGCATTGCTGGGGTATGCGGGCGGGGTGGCGTTCGAGGACGACCCGCTGAAGGGCGTGGCGGTCGGGCTCGGGCTGGCGCTGGGGGTGACTGCGGTCGTGGAGGGCGCGCGGTTCGCGCGGCGGCGCCGTCGCGGCGCCGCCCGACCCGCCGAAGGGGTCGAGGCCGCGGAGGCCGCCGAAGTCGCGACGGCCGAGGGGCCGGAGCGCGAACCGGCGCTACGAGTGGGGCCATTGCCCGGCGAGTGATCCCCCTAAGGTGAAAAGCTTGACCCTCCATGGCCGTGGAGTGAACATCAGCGGTCTTTTCGGTGTCTGACAGATGACGGGTCTGGCAGATGACGGGCACGGGCCGCTGCGAGCGTGAGGGAGAGCATGGGAGCGCCGGATTTCAGCGCGGATCTGTACCGGGAGATCACCGAGTTCGCGCAGGGCACGCCCTCGTGGGTGCATTCGGCGGCGGACGTGGGCACCGACGCGGGGCTGCTGCTGTTCGCGGTGCTGTTCGTCGCGGGCTGGGTGCGGGCCCGGGGCATGGACGCGCGGGCGATGGGGCTGGCGCTCGCGGCGCCGTTCGCGATGGTGTCGGCGTATCTGGTGAGCGAGGTGTCCAAGAGCTTCATCCAGGAGGAGCGGCCGTGCCGCGCGGTGGCGGGGGCGGTGCACATCGCGGCGTGCCCGGCGCAGGGCGACTGGTCGTTCCCGAGCAACCACGCGACGATCGCGGCGGGGTCGGCGGCGGCGATCGTGGTGGCGTGGCGGGCGATGGCGCCGCTGGTGCTGCCGCTGGCGGCGCTGATGGCGTTCTCGCGGGTGTTCGTGGGCGTGCACTACCCGCATGACGTCGCGGCGGGGTTCCTGGTGGGCGTCGTGGTGGCGCCGACGGCGGCGATGGTGCTGGTGCTGGCGCTGCGTCCGCTGGTGGAGGCGCTGAGGGGCGTGGCGGTGGGCGCGGTGCTGCTGGGGGCCGGCCCGTCGGCGCCGCGGGGTCCGGGCCTCGGGGTGCCGCTCGGGACGCCGCGGCCCGCGGCCGCGGCGGCGCCGATGGTGGGCGCGGCCGCGCCGATGGACGACGCGTCGGTGACGATGCCGGACGTGATGGGCGGCGTGCCGCCCCGCCGGGGTCCCCTCCGCTAGCCGTTCGATCGGCGGGCCGGGTTTCACGGGCCGTCCCAGGTGGTGCTTCGGCGCCGCTCGGGGCGGCCCGTTCGCGTGCGCCGTCCGGGGTGCCGGGTTCCTGACGAAAGTCGGGGGCGGGCGGTGGCGTCCGCCCGGTGCGGGGCTCCTCCCCCGCTGCCTAGCGTCGCTCGGGACGGCTGGACGGGAGGACCTTGATGATCGTGTTGCGGGGCCTGACGAAGCGGTTCGGGGACAGGACGGCGGTGGACGGGCTGTCGCTGGAGGTGGCGGCGGGCAAGGTGACGGGGTTCCTGGGCCCCAACGGCGCCGGGAAGTCCACCACGATGCGGTTGGTGGTGGGCCTGGACCGTCCGAGCGCGGGCGAGGCGCTGGTCGGGGGCCGCCGGTACGCGGAGATGCGGCATCCGTTGCGGGAGGTGGGCGCGCTGCTGGACGCGGGCGCGGTGCATCCGGGGCGGTCGGCGCGGGCGCATCTGCTGGCGATGGCGCGCAGCAACGGGATCGCGCGGGGCCGGGTGGAGGAGGTCCTGGCGATGGTGGGGCTGGAGGCGGTCGCGGGGCGGCGGGCGGGGGCGTTCTCGCTGGGGATGCGGCAGCGGCTGGGGATCGCGGGCGCGCTGCTGGGCGATCCGGGGGTGCTGATGTTCGACGAGCCGGTCAACGGGCTCGATCCGGACGGGGTGCTGTGGGTGCGGCGGCTGATGCGGTCGCTGGCGGAGCAGGGCCGGACGGTGTTCGTGTCCTCGCATCTGATGAGCGAGATGCAGCTGACCGCGGACCGGCTGGCGGTGATCGGGAAGGGCAGGCTGCTGGCGGACGCGCCGATGGCCGAGGTGATCGCGGCGGGGTCGGGGAACGCGGTGCGGGTCCGCAGCCCCCGCGCGCGGGCGCTGGCGGAGCGGCTGGAGGCCGCGGGCGGGCGGGTGCGGCGCGTCGGCGAGCAGGAGCTGCGGGTGGCGGGGCTGGCCGTGGAGCGCGTCGGGCTGGTCGCGTTCGAGGTGGGGGCGCCGGTGCTGGAGCTGGGCGCGGTGCAGGCGTCCCTGGAGGAGGCGTACATGGAGTTGACGGGCGCGAGCGTGGAGTACGGCGCGGTGCCGGGGACGGGGGTCTGAGCGATGGCGATCATGGGAGTACGGGCGGGCGGCGGCGTCCGAGCGGCCGAGGGCGGCGGGTGGCGCGGCGCGGTCGCCGCGGAGTGGACGAAGCTGTGGTCGGTGCGGTCCACCTGGTGGGGGCTGGCGTCGGCGGTGGCGCTGATGGCGGTGATGGCGTTCACGCTGGCGACCTCGACGGTGTCCAACAACACCAACGCGCTGCCCGGCGACGACATGGGCGTGGTGTCGGTGAGCGGCGTGGCGGTCGGCGCGCTGGACATGGTCCAGTTCGTGGTGCTGGCCCTGGCGATCCTGGTGGTCACCGGTGAGTACGCGACGGGCAGCATCCGGGCGGCGCTGCAGTGGGTGCCGCCGCGGGGCCGGATGCTGGGCGCGAAGGCGGCGGTGGTCGCGGCGGTGGCGTTTCCGCTCGGGGTCGTGCTGAACGCGGCCGGGACCGCGGTCGCCGATCCGGCCCTCGGGCGGTGGGGGCGGCTGCGGGCCGGGGAGTTCGCGGCCGACGCGCTGCAGTCCGGGGTGTACCTGGCGCTGGTGGCCGTGCTGGTGCTGGCGGTCGGGGCGATGCTGCGCAGCACGGCGGCGTCGCTGACGGCGGCGTTCCTGTTCCTGATGGTGGCGCCGATGCTGCTGGGCGCCGGGGACGGGGCGGGGCTCGCGCGGCGGGTGTCGGACTCGATGCCCAGCACCGCCGGCCGGTACTTCATGTCCGGGGACGGCCCGTATCCGCAGGCGGTGGGGTTGGCGATCCTGGCGGCGTGGACGGCGGCGGCGCTGTGCGGCGGGGTGGTGGTGCTGCGCCGCCGCGACGCCTGACCCCGCGCGGGGGCGGGCGGGGTCAGGTGGGGTCGTCGGTGCCGTCGACGAGGCCGGCCTGGTGGGCGAGTACGGCGGCCTGCACGCGGTTGCGCAGGTCCAGGCGGGTGAGGATCGCGCTGACGTAGGCCTTGACGGTGCCTTCGACGACGTGGAGGCGCCCGGCGATCTCGGCGTTGGACAGGCCGGCGCCGAGCAGGGCCAGCACGTCGTGCTCGCGGGGGGTGAGCGCGGCGACGCGGCGGCGGGCGCGGGCGCGGGCGTCCAGGCGGCCGCCGCCGATCTGGGTGATGACGCGGTGGGCGACCTTCGGGGACAGGTAGGCGGCGCCGTCGGCGACGGCGCGGACCCCGGCGATCAGTTCGCGGGGGTCGCCGGACTTGAGCAGGAAGCCGCTGGCGCCGCCGGCCAGGGCGCGGGCGATGTACTCGTCCTCGCCGAAGGTGGTGAGGATGATGACGCCGGTGGCGGGGGCGAGGCGGCGCAGTTCGGCGGCGGCGGCCAGGCCGTCCAGGCGCGGCATGCGGATGTCCAGGAGGGTGACGGCGGGGCGGTGCCGCAGTGTGAGGTCGACGGCCTCGCGGCCGTCGGCGGCCTCGGCGACCACCTCGATGCCGGGGTCGGCGGTCAGGATTGCGCGCACGCCCGCGCGGATCATCGCCTCGTCGTCGGCGAGCAGGGCGCGGATCACTGGTCCTCCTGGCGGTCTCCGCGGTGGGCGCCGAGTTGCCGTGTGTCGTAGGTGTTCTTGGCGATGAGGCGGCCGCCGGCGAAGCAGAGCCGGTAGATGCGGCCGATGCCGAGCACGTTGGCGTCGGGCCGGTAGTAGCGGCAGCGGGCGCGGGCGGGTTCGGGGACCGCGGAGCGGACGGTGCCGGCGTCGGGGGTCTGCATGGGCGGCAGGGCCTGTTCGACGCGGCGCTGGGGGTCGCCGACGGCCAGTGCGCCGTAGTCGGCGGGCCGCAGGACGGAGTTGAGGGTGGCGAAGACGTGGTAGCCGGCCATGATCGCGCCGAGCAGCGCCATGAGGGCGGTCGGGGCGGCGATCGCGGTGATCAGGCCGCGGCGGACCCGGCGGCGTTCGCGGGCAAGGTGCCAGGCCGATTCCGAGGGCCACTCCCCCGTGGCCGCCTTGGGGGCGGGGCCTGGGGCGGGGGTGAGGCCGAGGGCGGTGCGCAGCGCGTCCCGCGGGGTCGGCGCCTTCCCGGCCGGGGCCGTCCGGGCGGCCGGTGCGGGGGCGGGCGGGGCGGCGGGCAGGTCGGCGGTGACGCGGAAGCCGCCGTCGGCGGTGGGCGCGGCGTGCAGGGTCCCGCCCAGCAGTCGGACGCGCTCGGTGAGGCCGGTCAGGCCGCGCCCGCCGGACGGCAGCAGCGGCGGCCCGCCGGGCGGGGGGTCGTTGGCGACCGTGACGGTGACCCCGCCGGGCTCGCCGCCGGGGTCGGCGAGGGCGACGGTGACGGCGGCGCGCGGGGCGTGCTTGGCGGCGTTGGTGATGGCCTCCTGCACGACGCGGTGCGCGGTGAGCGCGGCCATCGGCGCGAGCCCGGCGGGGGCGTCGCCGGTGAGGCGGACGGGGACGCCGGAGGCGCGGGCGCGGTCGACCAGGTCGGAGATGCTCTCGCGCGCGGGCCGCACCGGCGCGGGGTCCGGGACCGCTCCCCCGGTGCCGGGCGCGGCGGGGGGTTCGGCGGTGTCGTCGCGGAGGAGGCCGATGATCTCGCGGAGGTGGTCGGTGGCCTCGGCGGCGCCGGTGCGCAGTTCGGCTGCCGCGGCGCGGTGCCGGTCCCCCAGTCCGGGCGCGACCTCCAGCGCGCCGGCGCGCACGGCGATCAGGGCCAGTTCGTGGCCGAGGGAGTCGTGCATGTCCTGGGCGATGCGGGCGCGCTCGCGCAGGCGTTCGCGTTCGGCGACGATGCGCTGCTGGTGCTCCAGGCGCTCGGCGCGCTCCCATCCGGCGTGCAGCAGTTCCTGGTACTGGCGCCAGTAGCGGCCCACCAGCCAGGGCAGGACGCCGAGCAGGACGAGCCAGACGGTGAGGGGGAACCAGGCGGTGACGTCCATGCCGCGGAGCACCGACAGGAGCGCCCCGCCGACCAGGACGCCGGTGAAGGTCCACAGCAGCGGCTGCGCGCGGGCGCTGCGCAGGCCCGCCAGGTAGGACAGGACGGGCATGGCGAACACGAAGTTGCCGTGGACGAGGGTCAGCGCGATCACGGTGAGCACCGCCGGGGCGGGCCGGGCCCGGGCGGCGGCGATCGCGGCGGCGAGCACGGCGAGCCCGGCCGCCTGCAGCCACCACGACGGCCGCGCGGGCTGCGGCGGGGAGGCCATGCCGGCCGCGACCGGCAGCACCAGGACCGCGTACAGCAGGACGTCCCTGACCAGCGCCGCGCGGGACGGCCGCCGGACCAGCGCGCGCAGCCGGACCCGCGCGGACGGCGCGGGTGGGGCGGGCGCGGGGAGACCGGGGGCCGCGGAGTCGTTCACGGGACTCACGCTACTGGCCGGTGATCTGGGCCGTTACTGACGAAAGTCAGGGGCCGGGCCGCTCCCGCCCGGGCAGGGACGATCTTCGTTGGGGCGCGGGACGGGCCCGGGCTGAACTACGGTTGGCGCGTGACAGCGACCCCCCGGCGCCGCCGGCGCCCGTCCGGCCCGGACGCGCGGGCCCGGGGCGCGGCCGAGACCGCGCCACGGGCCGCGGCGGCGCGCGGGATCGCCGGGCGGATCGCGGGCGGCGCGCGGTGGCCGCGCGGGCGGGCGGCCGACGCCCTGCTGGCGGCGGCGGTCCTGGTGGTGTCGGTGGCGATGAGCGAGGCGGCGGTCAAGCCCGGGGACCGGCCGCTGTGGCCGGGCGGGCTGGCGCTGATCACGGTGGCGGCGGCCGCGCTGGCGTGGCGGCGGAGCCGTCCGGTCGCGGTCCTGGTGGTCGCGGTGGTGGTGCCTCCCCTGTACTACCCGCTGGGGTACCCGGACGGGCCGGTCGCGGTGGTGCTGTGGCTGGCGCTGTTCAACGCGGCCGTGGAGTGCCGGCTGGCGGTGTCGCTGGGCGCGGTCATCGTCGTCAACGCCGGGTTCCTGGCGGCGGCGTCGCTGCGCGGCGGGGGCGGCGATCCCGACGCGGTCACCGACGCGCGCAGCGTGGCGTCGCTGTCGCTGGGGCTGCTGGTCACGGTGGCGGTCGGGCAGTACGTGCGCGGCCGCCGCGCCCTCGCCGAGGCCGCCGAGCGGCGCGCCGCCGCGGCCGAACGCGACCGCGAGGACGAGGCGCGGCGCCGCGCGGTGGCCGAGCGGCTGCGCATCGCGCGCGAGCTGCACGACGTGCTGGCGCACCAGATCTCGCTGATCAACGTGCAGGCCGGGGCGGCGCTGCACCGCCGCGACGACCCCGCCCGCGCCTACGCGGCGCTGGAGGCGATCAAGGCGGCCAGCAAGGAGACGCTGCGGGAGCTGCGCGGCGTCCTCGGCGTGCTGCGGCAGGTCGACGCGGCGGAACCGGACGGGGCCGGGGCGGCGGAGCGGCCGCCGGCGCCGCCGCCGTCGCTGGCGCGGGTGGGTGAGCTGCTGGACCAGACCGCCGCGGCCGGGCTGGCGGTGCGGCGGTCCGGCGACCTGCCCGAGCCGGGGTCGCCGGGGACGGCGGCGCTGGAGGAGCTGCCTGCGCCGGTCGGGCTGGCGGGGTACCGGATCGTGCAGGAGGCGCTGACCAACGCCGTCCGGCACTCGGGGGCCGCGGCGGTGACGGTCGAGGTGCGGCTGTTCCCCGGCGAGGTGGTCGTGCGGGTGGACGACGACGGCGCCGGCCCGGCCGAGCGGGCCGCGGACGGCAACGGGGTGCGGGGCATGCGGGAGCGGGCGGCCTCGGTCGGCGGGGAGCTGACCGCGGGGCCGGGCCCGGCGGGCGGGTTCCGGGTGTGGGCGCGGCTGCCGCTGGACGGCGCCGGCGACCCGCCGGAACCGCACCGGCCGGGCGGGAAGGGCGTAATGGGCGAGACAGAGGAGAGCGCGTGATCCGGGTGATGCTGGCCGACGACCAGACGCTGGTCCGGGCGGGGTTCCGGTCGATCCTGGAGGGCGAGGACGACATCGAGATCGTCGCCGAGGCCGGGGACGGGGAGCAGGCCGTCGCACGGGCCCGCGAGCTGCGGCCCGACGTGGTGCTGATGGACATCCGCATGCCCGTCCTGGACGGGCTGGAGGCCACCCGGCGGATCATCGCCGACCCGCGGCTGGCCGACGTCCGGGTGGTGATCTTGACGACGTTCGACCTGGACGACTACGTCTACGGCGCGATCAAGGCCGGGGCCAGCGGGTTCCTGGTCAAGGACACCGAGCCGCCCGAGCTGATCCACGGGGTGCGGGTGGTGGCGCGCGGCGACGCGCTGCTGGCGCCCACGGTGACCCGGCGGCTGATCGCCGAGTTCGCGTCCCGGATCTCCGCGCCGCCGCCCGCCGCCGAGCTCAGCTCGCTGACCGACCGGGAGCGGGAGGTGCTGGAGCTGGTCGCGGCGGGCCTGTCCAACGAGGAGATCGCGCGGCGGCTGGTGCTGTCGCCCGCCACCGCCAAGACCCATGTCAGCCGTATCCTGGCCAAACTCGGGGCCCGCGACCGCGCGCAGCTGGTGGTGCTGGCCTACGAGACGGGGATGATCCGCCCCGGCTGGCTGAGCTGACCGCACCGCACGGCCTCGGCGAACGGCCCGACCCGGCCCGCCGCCGCACGGCCGTGCGGCTGCAACCGGGCCGGTCGCGGCGGTGTTGAACGGATGTGACGGTCACGGACGAAGCTCTCAACCGCGCCGCGGACACCGCGACGGGCGGCACCGGCGGCGACACCGCGGGCGCGCACGTCGCCGCCGCCCTCGCACGCGACCTCGACGACGGGTTCGCCGCCCTGTACGAGGCGTACCGGGGCACGGTGTTCTCCACGGCGCTGCGGCTGTGCGGGCGGTGGGCCGAGGCCGAGGACCTGTCCGCCGAGGCGTTCCTGCGCGCCTACCGCGCGCTGGCCGGCTACGACGCGGGACGGATCGCCGGGCTGAAGCCGCGGGCCTGGCTGCTGACGATCCTGACCAACGTGTGGCGCAACAGCCTGCGCTCGGCCGCGCGGCGCCCGGCGGCGGCCCCCATCGAGGACGCCCCCGACCCGCCCGACCCCGGCGAGGGCGTGGAGGACGCCGCGACCCGCCGCGAGACCGGCCGGGAGCTGGCCGGGCTGCTGGCCCGCCTGCCCCACCAGCAGCGCGCCGCGGTCGTGCTGCGGCACGTCACCGACCTGCCCGTCGCCGAGATCGCCGCCGTCCTGGGCCTGCCCGAGGGCACCGTCAAGTCCCACATCTCCCGCGGCCTGGCCCGCCTGCGCGACCTGCGCGCCGCACCCGACCGCACCCCGCCCGACCAGGCGGACCAGGCCGGCCCCGGCCGCGCCGCACCCGGCCGGACCGCAGCCCACCCCGAGCAGAAAGGGGGCCACCGATGAACCGCACCGACCCCGCCGGCGGCACGCCCGACCCGCTGGCCGGCGACCTCGCCGGGGACCGCGACCCGGCCGGCGAATGGGCGGGCGGCCTGGCGGGCGAACTGGCGGGGCTCGCCGCCGACGCGCCCCCCGCCCTGCTGGACCGCATCGCCGCCCGCCGCGTCCACGTCCCCGGCCCCCTGGAGGGCCTGCAGGTCGCCTTCACCGACCACGGCGTCGCCTACCTGCGCGCCGGGATGGACGAGCGGGAGTTCGCCGCGGCGTTCCGCGCCCGCTTCGCCCGGCCCCTGCTGCCCGCCGAGCGCCCCCCGGCCGGGCTCGTGCCCGCCCTGCGCACCGGCCGGCTCGGCCCGCTGCGCCTGGACCTGCGCGGCCTCAGCGACTTCGAGGCCGCCGTGCTGCGCGCCGCCGCGCGGATCCCGCGCGGGCAGACCCGCCCGTACGCGTGGGTCGCGCGGCAGGCCGGGCGGCCCAAGGCCGTGCGCGCCGTCGGGTCGGCGCTGGGCCGCAACCCCGTCCCGCTGCTGATCCCCTGCCACCGCGTCACCCGCTCGGACGGCTCGCTCGGCGACTACGTCTTCGGTGCCGGCGCCAAGGAGCGGCTGCTGCGCGCCGAGGACGTCGACGTGGAGGAGGCGGCCGAGCTGGCGCGGAGCGGCGTGCGGCTGGTGGGCTCCGACACCACCGGGATCGTGTGCTACCCGACGTGCGGGGACGCGCGCCGGATCACCCCCGGCCACCGGCGCGGGTTCCGCGACCTGGCCGCCGCGCGGGCCGCCGGGTACCGGCCGTGCCTGCGCTGCCGCCCCGGCGAACCCCAGCCCGCCTGACCCGGCGCGCTCCCCCCGTCGGCGGCACCGCCCGGCGGCAATGCCCGGCAGCACCGCGCGTTGGGCGGCGGGCATACATCGGCGCGGGACGGGAATGGGGCCGTCCACCTGCGGGGACGATCCCCGGAGGTGGACCGCCGACGAGGGGGGATCGCCATGCGCGTCGTCGTCACCGGCGCCACGGGCAACATCGGGACCAGCACCGTCCGCGCGCTCGCCGGGGACCCGGCCGTCACCGAGATCGTCGGGCTGGCCCGCCGCGACCCCGGCCCCGGCGCCGCCCGCGAGGCCGACCCCGAGGGGACCGGCAAGCTGCGCTGGGCCGAGGCCGACGTCACCGACACCGACCTGGTCCCGCTCCTGCGCGGCGCCGACGCGGTCGTCCACCTGGCGTGGCTGTTCCAGCCCACCCACCGGCCCGCGGTCACCTGGGACTCCAACGTCGTCGGCAGCGCCCGGGTGTTCGACGCCGCCGCCAGCGCGGGCGTGCCCGCGCTGGTGTACTCCTCCTCCGTCGGTGCCTACTCCCCCGGCCCCAAGGACCGCCCGGTCGACGAGTCCTGGCCCACCCACGGGTGGCCCGAGGCCGCCTACAGCCGCGAGAAGGCCTACGTCGAACGGCTCCTGGACGCCTTCGAGACCGCCAACCCGCAATGCCGGGTCGTGCGGCTGCGGCCCGGGTTCGTCTTCGAACGGCAGAGCGCCAGCGAGCAGCGCCGCCTGTTCGCCGGGCCGCTGCTGCCCGGCCGCCTCGCCCGCCCCGACCTGATCCCGGTCGTGCCGGACCTGCCCGGCCTGCGGCTGCAGGTCCTGCACTCCGCCGACGCCGGGCAGGCGTTCCGGCTCGCCGCCACCGGCGAGGCCCGCGGCGCCTTCAACCTCGCCGCCGAGCCCGTCCTGGACGCCGCCGAACTCGCCGACCTGCTCGGCGCCCGGACCGTGCGGCTGCCCGCGCGGGGCGTGCGCGCCGCGATCGCCGCCGCCTGGAGCCTGCACCTGGTGCCCGCCTCCCCCGCCCTGTTCGACCTGGCCCTGCAGATCCCGCTCATGGACACCACGCGGGCCCGCGACGAGCTCGGCTGGACGCCCCGGCACACCTCCCGCGAAGCGATCAGCGAGTTCCTGGAGGGGCTGCGCACCGGCGCCGGCCGCGGCACCCCGCCGCTGGCCCCGGGCACCGGCGGCCGGATGCGCGGCCGCGAGATCGCCACCGGCGTCGGCCAGAAGCCCTGACCGCCCCGCCACGTCCGACAGCCGCCACGTCCGACGGCTCCCGACCAGATCCGGAGGTCACCCGATGCCGACGATCACACCCGAGCACCTGCACACCCTGCTGGCCTCCAGCGACCGCGACGCCGCCCTCGTCGTCGTCGGGGGCCGCGCCGCCGTCGTCCCCACCGACCCCGGGCGCGGCGAGGGCCCCGAGGAGGCCATGGTGATCACCACGAGGGAGGCCGTGATCGCCGAGCTCGACACCGGCGCCAACGAGGAGCAGATCGAGGCCCTCGCCCAGCGCCTGGACACCGCGCTGGAGAGCCTCGGCGGCTGACCGCCGCCGCTCACGCACCCGCCCCGGACCCGACCGCCTCCACGACGACGCCTGGAAGACGCCCCCGCACGGCGCACCCTGCACGGTGCACCGCCGTGCGGCGAGGAGCCTCGCGACCGCGCTCCGGCGCCGTCCCGCTCAGTCCGCCTCGCGCTCAGTCCGCCTCGCGCTCGGCCGCCGCGCCCGGCCGGTCGCGGCGGCGCCGGCGGTGGCTGGTGTCGCAGAACGGGTAGGAGCGGCTGCGGCGGCACGCGCACAGCGCGACCAGCCACCGGTCCGACACGACCGTCGACCCGTCCTCCAGCACGACCTCCACCGGGCCCTCCACCAGCACCGGCCCGCCCGGCACCATCCGCACCCGGCGCGGCTCCCGGCCTCCGGCCCCGCCTCCCGGCGGCCTCGCCGCACCGGCCGTGCCCGCGACGGGCCCGGGCGGTGCGGCGGGCGCCTCAGGCGGCCGCCCGGTCGCGGTCATCGCGCGCCTCCTCCCCGACCCGGTCGGCGCGCACCACCACCAGGTCCTCGTGCCGCTGCCCGGCGACCAGCAGCCCCCGCGACCGCAGCGCGCCCGCGCGGCGCCGCATCACCGGCCCGAACGGCTCTCGGTGCCGCGCCACCACCGACGCCCGCATCCCCGCGTCCCGCAGCCCCACCAGCGTGGCCGCCACGCCGTTCAGCGCCGAATGCACCACCAGCAGCGTCCCCGCAGGCGCCAGATGCCCCGGCGCCTGCGCGCAGATCCGGTCCAGCAGCGCGCGGCCGTCCGGCCCCGCCTCCCACGCCCGCGCCCGGCCCCGCACCGACGCCGGGTCGGCCTCCCCCGCCACGTACGGGGGGTTGGCCACGATCACGTCGAACTCCTCCCCCGTGACCGGCGTGAACAGGTCCCCGCGCAGCACCCGCACCGGCAGGCCCCGCATCCGCGCGTTCACCCGCGCCGCCAGCACCGCCTGCGCCGAGGCGTCCACCGCGACGACCTCGCAGCCGGCCCGCGCCGCGGCCAGCGCCACCGCGCCCGTCCCGGTGCCGAGCTCCAGGACCCGCGCCCCCGGCGGCGCCCCCGCCCGCGCCAGCGACGCCAGCAGCGCCCGGGTCAGCAGGGAGGTGTCGGTCTGCGGCCGGTACACGCCCGGCGGCCTGAACAGCATCATCGGCCTCCTCGTCCCCTTCACCCGGCCCCCGGCGCGTCGGCCGGCGCGTCGGCGAGCGGGCGCCGCAGCGCCGAGCGCCCCGCCCGCCAGCAGCCGAGCAGGTGGTCGGCCAGCCGGTCCTCCAGCAGGCCCGTCGCGCGCACGCCCAGCACCACGTCCCCGGCCAGGCCCGGCTCGGCCTCCAGCAGCCCGCCGATCACCTCGTGGCGCAGCACCTGCTCGTGGACGGCGTCGGCCTCGATGTGCTCGGTGTAGAACAGCCGCGCCCGGGGGCCGGCGCCCAGCCGCTCCAGCGCGCCCGCCATCCGCCGCGCCGCGGGCGCCGTGGTGATCTCCGCCGCGGCGAAGTGCCCCACCAGCGCGGCCCGCAGCGACCGCCGCAGCCCGAACAGCGACATCATGTTCACCGTCGCCAGCATCACCGCCGGCGCCGCGTCCACGTACGCGCCGTAGGAGGGGTCCAGCCCCAGGTCGTCCAGCAGGTCGGCGTACAGGCCCTGGTGCGTCATCTCCGGGCGCCCGCCGCCGAACTCGTCGTTCTCCACCGCCACCAGCGCCGCCTTGGCCCGCCCCCGCAGCCGCGGGATGACCCAGGCGTGCGGGTCGGCCTCCTTCAGGTGGTACACCGACCGCAGCGCCGCGTGCTCGCGCACCTGCCACCACGCGCCCTCGTCGCGCAGGAGGTGGGACACGCCGCGAGCGTCCACCGGCTCGACCAGCAACTCCTCCAGCGCGCCCTGCACGTCCCGGGCCGCCTCCGACCCGGCCGTCCGCCACACGTCGCGGCGCAGCGCCGCCAGGAACACCGCCTCCATCGCCCCGCGCAGCCGCAGCAGCCCCGGATCCCACTCCCAGTCGGGGTCCACACCGGCGAAGCCCTGGTAGTGCAGCTCGTAGCAGGTGTGCAGGGCCAGTTGCAGGTCCTCGCCGTAGGGGTCGCAGGCCTGCGTCTCGGCGACCAGCCCGGCGGTCTCCGGCGTGTCAGCGGGGTCGTGGACGGGGCCCGGGGGCGGGCCGGAGGCCAGGATGGCCGCCACGGCCCGCGACAGCGGCCCGCGCGGCGCCGGCAGCACCGGGGCGCGGTCGGCGCGCGCCCGCACCGGGCCGAGCGCGGAGCCGAAGCCCGCCGCCGGGGCGGCCGCGCCGGGACCGCGGGAGGGCGGTCGTTCCTGCTGAACGGTCATTTTCTCCTCCGTCGTCAAGGGGCGTCCGGCTCCGGTACCCGCTCACTCGCGTCCCATACGCCCGGTTTCTCCCCTGGGGCCGCGCCGGGAGGCTCCCCCGGCCCCTCCGCCGCCCCGCCGAGCGGCCCGCCCTCCGTACCCGGCCCCGCGCCCGCGGCCAGGCCGCCCGACTCGGTCTGGCGCGCCAGCATGTCCACCACCGCGCGCGGACCGCCCCGCCGCGCCGCGCGGCGCTGCCGGTCCGTGCCCGTCCCCGCCCGGCGCACGCCCTCCACCAGCGTGAACACGGTGTCCAGGTCACCGGCGTCCTCCAGGGCCGAGGCCGCGTGGGCGACCATGGCGTCCACCAGCCGCCACGCCGGGACGGCCCGGCCCGCCACCGGGTCCACCATCGCGCCGTCCAGGCCGTGCCGGGCCGCGTTCCACAGCGCGGCCGCGCACACCTGCGCGTCCGCCCGCGGCGCCTCCCGGCCCGCCGAAAGCTCCGCCAGCGCCGCGCCGACCAGGCCCCGCACCAGCGCGGCCTGCAGCACCGCCTCGTCCGCGGTCGCCGCCGCGTCCCCCGCCCGCACCTCCACCGTCGGCCACCGCGGCGACGGCCGCGCCAGCCAGAACGTCATCGCCCGGTCCACCAGCGCGCCCGACTCCACCAGCGCCGCGACCCGCGCGTCGTAGTCGGCGGCCGACGCCGACCACGGCGGCACGCCCGCCCCCGGGAACCGCGCCATCTCCATCATCCGGCGCGCGGCGTAGCGGGTGGGGCGCCCGCGGTCGAACGGCGAGTTCGCCGCCAGCGCCACCAGCACCGGCAGCCACGGCCGCAGGTGGTTCACCACCGCCACCGCGGCCTCCCGGTCCGGGACGCCGACGTGCACGTGGCAGCCGCATGCCTGGTAGTCCTCGACCACGTCGCCGTAGGCGGCCACGATCGCCGCGAACCGCTCGCCCCGCGCGGCGGCCGGCGGATCGCCGCCCAGCACCGGCGTCCCCGACGACACCAGCAGCGCGCCCGCCCCGCGCGCCGCCTCGGCCAGCCGCGCCCGCCCGTACCGCAGCTGCGCGCGCAGGCCCGCCAGGTCGTGGCACACCCCGGTCACCGCCTCGACCTGCGACCCCAGCAGCTCGGTGTGGAACGAGCCGCCCGACGCGCGCCAGCGGTGCGGCCCGGCCCGCTCCAGGACGTCCTCGGCGTCCGCGACGCACTGCCCCGACGCCGCGTCCACCAGCAGGAACTCCTCCTCCACCCCCATGCTGACGCCCGGCGCGTGCCCCCTGCCGCCTCCGCCCATGCCGAGTCCCCCTCACTCGCGCAGACCCCCTCACCTCGGGGGATTCCCGCCCAGAACGTCCCCTCCCTCCCCCGCCCGAGATCCTTTACCCAGGCCCCGCCCCGGCCGGTGACCGGATCGTTCCGCATCCCGCCGCGATGATGCCTGCCGGACGCCACCGCGCCCGGCCAGGATCGACACCATGAACCGCGCACTCCTCGTCATCGACGTCCAAGATTCCTTCCGCCGCCGCCCCAACTGGGTCGCGGTCTCGGCGCCCGACATCGCCGCCCGCGCCGCGCGCCTGGCCGCCGCCGCCCGCGCCGCCGGCGACCTGGTCGTGTGGGTCCTGCACGCCGAACCCGGCACCGGCAACGCCTTCGACCCCGCACTCGGCCACGTCCGCCTCATGAACGGCCTGGCCCCCGCCGCCGGCGAACCCGTCATGACCAAGACCTCCCGCAACGCCTTCACCACCACCGGCCTGCAGCAGCTGCTCACCGAGCGCGGCGTCGGCGAGGTCGTGATCTGCGGCATCCAGACCGAGCAGTGCTGCGAGACCACCGCACGCCTGGCCGCCGACCTCGGCTACCGCGTCACCTTCGTCACCGACGCCACCGCCACCTTCCCCATCGAGCACCGCGACGCCCCGCCCGGCCGCCCCCTCGCCGAGATCCTCGCCGACCCCGCCACCCTGCCCACCGACCAGATCATCGCCCGCACCGAGTACGCCCTGGCGCGGCGGTTCGCCGAGATCGCCTCCCTCGACGACCTCGCCCCCGCCCCGGTAGGCTGACCGGATCGTGACCCGCGTCGTCTTCCTGCTCGTGCCCGGCCTGCACCTGCTCGACCTGGCCGGGCCCGCCCAGGTGTTCGGCACCGCCGCCGACGCCGGCCTGCCCTACCGGCTCGCCTACGTCGCCGACCTGCCCGCACCCGGCGGCGGGCAGGAGACCCGCCCCGCCGGCGCGCCCGTCACCGTGCCCACCGCGCAGGGCGTCCCCCTCCAGGCGCCCACCGCCTGGCCCGCCCTCACCGCGGACGACATCGTCCTGGTCCCCGGATGGCGCTGGGGCACCGGCGAACCCCACGCCCCGCCCGTCTCCGCCCACGCCGCCCGCCGCCTGGCGGGCCACCACGCCGCCGGCGGCACCGTCGCCTCCGTCTGCGCCGGAGCGTTCGCCCTCGCCCACGCCGGGCTGCTCGACGGGCGCCGCTGCACCACCCACCACGAACTCCAGGACGCCCTGGCCCGCCGCCACCCCCGCGCCACCGTCGTCCGCGACGTCCTGTACGTCACCGACGGCCGCGTCATCACCTCCGCCGGCATCGCCTCCGGCATCGACCTCGCCCTGCACCTGGTCGCCTCCCGGCACGGCCCCGGCGCCGCCGCCCGCACCGCCCGCGCCATGGTCGTGTACGCGCGCCGCAACGGCGACGAGCCCCAGGCCAGCGCGCTGCTCCGGCACCGCGCGCACGTCAGCGACGCCGTCCACCGCGCCCAGGACCTCATCGACGCCCGCTACACCCGCACCCTGCCCCTGCACGTCCTGGCCGCCGAGGCCGGCGTCAGCGAACGCACCCTCACCCGCCGCTTCACCGCCGCCACCGGCCTCACCCCGCTGCGCTACCAGCAGGAACTGCGCCTCGAACGCGCCGAGCACCTCATCGGGCAGGGCGCCACCACCGACGCCGCCGCCCGCGCCGTCGGCTTCACCGACGCCCGCATGCTCCGCCGCCTGCGCTCCCGCACCTGACCCACCCCACCCACGCCGCCCTGCCGCGGCGCGCGCCACCGGCCGCCTGCTCGCCCCGCGGCCCCGGCGGGCCGCCGCGTCCGCCGCCCACCGGACGACTCAGCCGCGCAGCGCCACATACGGTGCCAGCACCAGCAGGCTCACCACCAGCGCCGCCTTCAGCGCCCCCGCCGGCACCGCCCGGGCGATGACCCACCCCGCCAGCACCCCCGCCAGCTCCGGGACGCCCACCAGCGCCGCCAGCGGCCAGTCGACCGCGCCCGCCGCGACGTACCCGACCGTCCCGGCGCCGGCGATCACCACCGACTGGGCCTGCGCCGCCGCCAGCGCCGACAGCACCGGCACCCCCAGGCCCACCAGCAGCGGCACGCACAGCATCGGCCCCCCGACCCCGAACATCGCGCCCGCCGCCGCCACCCCCGCACCCGCCGCCGCGGTCACCGGCCACCCCGGCCCGCCCGCCGCGGACCCCCTCCCGCCCGGTCGCCGGACCAGCACCAGCACCGCCGTCACCGCGACCAGCGCCCCCAGCAGCACGCCGAACACCCGGCCCGTCACCAGCCCGTTCAGCACCACCCCCACCGGCGTCCCGGCGGCCGCGCCCGCGCACAGCAGCACCGCGGTCCGCCGCGTCCGCGGCTCGCGCAACTGCCCCGACCGCGTGTACACCGCCGTGCCCAGGACCCCCGTCGCGACGTTGGTGACCAGCGCCGTGCCCGCCACCTGCGCCGGAGACAGCGGCGTCAGCGCCACCAGCCCCGCGGTGACCAGCACCCCGCCCGGCCCCACCGCCGTGATCCCGACGCCCGCGGCCACCGCCAGCAGCACCAGCCCCGCCACCACCCCCGGATCCAGCCCCGTCACCGGCCCGCCCCCCGCAGCGCCGCCGACGCGCCCCGGCGCGCCCCGAACCCGTATGGAGTGCCCATCCTCGACATTCTGCGAGTTCCCGACCCCCGGTCAACGAACGGCGAACGCGGGCTTCGGCAGTTCACCGCCGGGGACGCTCAGGAGGTCACGGCCTACGCGGAGGTCGTACGGCGTGCTCGTCAGCAGGTCGATCGAGCGCAGCTCCGGATCGTTCGCGTGTGCCCGCCGGAGTGCCGCCGGCCGTTCGGCCGCCCGGGGGTCTCCTCCGGCGGCGCGGACGCGGAGGAGGGCGAGCGGAGGAGGAGGGCCGGTGCCGCGGGTCGAGGGCCCGCGGCACCGGCCGCGCCTCATGCACGCGTCAGCCGGCGGGGGCCAGTTCAGCGGCGTGGTCGGCCGCCCACTGCGCGAGCGTGCGCCCCTTCCTTCCCGTGACCTGCTCGAACACGGGCGAGACCGCCGGGGGCTCCTCGGCGTACTCGGCCTGGTAGCCCAGGATGAACTCGGCGACCTCCATCGGCATCCCGGCCGCGATGTAGGCCTGGCGGGCCTGCCCGTACGTCAGGGCCTCGAACGCGAGCGGACGGCCGAGGCCGGCGCCGATCGCCTCCGCCTGCTGCCGGTGGGTGAGCGGCTCCGGGCCGGTCAGCGAGTACGCCCGGCCCGCGTGGCCGTCCTCCAGCAGGGAGATCACGGCGACCTCGGCGATGTCGGCCTCGTGGACGGGCACGCCGACGCCGTCGGGGTAGGCGTTGCGGACCACGTTCTCCGTCCGGATGGACTCGCCCCAGACGTCGAGCTTGTTGACGGCGAACTCACCGGGCCGCACGTGGGTCCAGGCCGCCCCGGACTCCTCGACGACCTGTTCCACCGCGCGCAGCCTCTCGTAGCCTCGCCGGATCGTGACGGCGGCGCTGGTCATGGTCACGATCCGCGCGGCCCCGGCCGCCACGGCGCGACCGACGAAGTCCTCCGCGAGGACGGTCGTGCGCTCCGGGTCGAAGAGGCCGGCGATGAGGAACACGCTCCGCACCCCGTCGAACGCCAGGTCGCCCGGTCGGTTCAGGTCGCCCTTGACGACGTCGACGCCCTCGGGCAGCCCGGCGGCCTCCGGGGCGCGGGTGACCGCCCGGACGGAGCACCCGGCCGTGACGAGGCGATCGACCACGTGCCTGCCCACGGTGCCGGTCGCTCCGGTAACGAGGATGGTCATGGAGAACCTCTCTCTGTGAACGAAACGATCGATGCGGGCCCGCTGCCGAAGACGCTAGACAGGTCCGGCGGAGCTCGCACATGGAACGTTCCTACCTGGGCCTTTACCGCCGTTCGCGCGGAGGCTCGGCCGATGGGCGGCACGGCGTCGCCGGCACTCGCCGGTCCGGCGCCGACGGGACGGCCGCCGGTTCCGCGGGATCGCCTTCACCCGCGTATCGGCAGGGCCGGGGCGGGTCTGGGATGCTGCTGTGCGGACGGGCACCCGTCCGAGGACGACCCCGGTCAGCGGAGGAACCGTGCGCTACGTGCTGATGATCTGCAGCGACGAGACCGCCGGCACCGATCCCGAGCAGGCCGCCGCCACCGGCTGCGGCGGCTGGTCGCAGGAGATGGCGCGGCGCGGCGTCATCCGCGGCGGCGCCGGGCTCGCGCCCAGCGACCAGGCCACCACCGTCAAGGTCCGCGGGGACGAGGTCCTGCTGACCGACGGCCCGTTCGCCGAGACCAAGGACCAGATCGGCGGGTTCTCCCTGATCGAGTGCGGCGGTCTGGAGGAGGCCGTCGAGATCGCCGCCCGCCACCCGTGGGCCGCGCTCGGCCAGATCGAGATCCGGCCCGTCGAGGAACCCGGCCCCGAGACGACGTGACCGGCACGGCCCCCACACCTCCCGAGCCCCCGGCGTCCCCGGCGAGCGGCGCGGCCGGTGCGGCGGACGCCGCCGCGCGGGCCTTCCGCGCCGAATGGGGCCAGGTCGTGGCGACGCTGATCCGGGTGACCGGCGACTGGGACCTGGCCGAGGAGTGCGCGCAGGACGCCTTCACCGCGGCGCTGGAGCGCTGGCCGCGCGACGGCGTCCCGTCCCGGCCGGGGGCCTGGCTGACCACCACCGCCCGCAACCGCGCCGTGGACCGGCTGCGCCGCGACGCCGCCGGCGCCCGCAAGCTCGCCCAGGCCGCCCGCACCGCCGCACCGCCCCCGCCGCCCGAGCCGGACGCCTTCGGCGACGACAGGCTGCGGCTGATGTTCACCTGCTGCCACCCCGCGCTGCGGCTGGACGCCCGCGTCGCCCTCACCCTGCGGACGCTCGCCGGGCTCACCACCGGCGAGATCGCCCGCGCGTTCCTGGTCGAGGAGGCCGCGATGTCCAAGCGGATCACCCGCGCCAAGCGCAAGATCCGCGACGCGCGCATCCCCTACCGCGTCCCCCCGCCCGACCTGCTGCCCGAACGCACCACCGCCGTCCTCGGCGTGCTGTACCTGATGTTCAACGAGGGGTACGGCGCCGCCGGCGGCGAGCCGCAGCGCCGCGCGCTGTGCGGGGAGGCGATCCGGCTCGCCCGGCTGCTGGTGTCGCTGCTGCCCGGCGAGCCCGAGGCGCGCGGGCTGCTGGCCCTGATGCTGCTGCACGACGCCCGCGCCGGCACCCGCGTCGACGGCACCGGCGCGCTGGTCACCCTGGAGCACCAGGACCGCTCCCGCTGGGACGCCGCCGAGATCGCCGAGGGCGTCGCCGTGCTGGAGGACGCCCTGCGGCCCGTGCCCGGCAGGCCCCCGCCCGGCCCGTACCAGGTGCAGGCCGCCATCGCCGCCTGCCACGCCACCGCTCCCGACGCCGCCGCCACCGACTGGCCGCAGATCGCCGTGCTGTACGGGCGGCTCGCGGCGCTCGTCCCGTCCCCGGTGGTGCGGTTGAACCGGGCCGTGGCGGTCGGCATGGCCGACGGGCCCGCCGCCGGCCTGGAACTGGTCGAGGACCTGGAGCGCTCCGGCGGCCTGGACGGCTACCACCTGCTGCCCGCGACCCGCGCCGACCTGCTGCGCCGCCTGGGCCGCGACGCCGAGGCCGCCGCCGCCTACCGCCGCGCCCTGGACCTGGCCGCCAACGACGCCGAGCGCCGCTACCTGGCCCGGCGCCTCAGCGAGACCGCCCCGGACGGGCAAGCCTGAAAAGTCGTCCCCCGGGAGGTGTCCGTTCCGGCGCGGCGCGTTCGTCGGTTTGGGGAGAACGGCCGCACAAGGCCGGTCACCTGGGAAGGAAACCTTCATGGAAACCACGCACTCCAAGGACGGCACGAGCATCGCGGTCGAACGGACCGGCGAGGGGCCCGCCCTGGTCCATGTCGGCGGCGCCCTCAACGACCGCGGTTCCGGGGCCGCGCTCGCCGGGCTGCTGGCCCCGCACCACACCGTGTTCACCTACGACCGGCGGGGACGCGGCGACAGCGGCGACACCCCGCCCTACGCCGTCGAACGGGAGATCGAGGACCTGGCCGCCGTCATCGAGGCCGCCGGCGGGTCCGCCGCGGTGTACGGGATGTCGTCGGGCGCCGTCCTGGCGCTGCGCGCCGCCGCGCACGGGCTGCCCATCACCCGCCTCGCGCTGTTCGAACCGCCCTTCAACCCCGCCCACGACGAGCGGATCACCCACGCCCGCGCCTACAACACCGAGCTGACCGGCCTGCTGGCCGACGGGCGCCGCGGGGACGCCCTCGCCCTGTTCATGACCGCCGTCGGGATGCCGGAGGAGATGATCGGGCATATGCGGGGCGCGCCGATGTGGCCCGCGCTGGAGGCGCTGGCGCCCAGCCTCGCCTACGACTCGGCGGTCATGGACGACGCCGCGACGGGCGCCGTGCTGCCGGAGGACCTGCTCGGCCGCGTCACCGTCCCGGCCCTGGTGCTGGACGGCGGCGACAGCCCCTCCTGGATGCGCGACATCGCCCGCCGCACCGCCGCGCACCTGCCCGCCGGGACGCACCGCACCCTGGAGGGCCAGAACCACGACGTCGACCCGGCCGTGCTCGCTCCCGCCCTGGCCGAGTTCCTCAGCGGCTGAGCCGACGCTCCCGGCCGGCCGGCGCCGGGGCTCGGCCTGCCCCCGCCCCGCGGGCAGGGGTCCGCCGGGGGCATCGCGCCGGCGGGCCGGTCACGGGACGGGCACCTCGATGTGGCCGGGCGCGCCTCGCCGCACCGACGCGCGCCCGGCGGTGACCTCCGCGGCCCACGCCTCGAACGCCTCCAGCTCGGTGACGGGCACCGCCACGTCGGCCTCCACGCCCGTCCCGTAGCGGACGTCGCCGGGCTGGTGCCCGCGGGCGTGCAGGTCGCCCAGGAACCGCCCCGCCAACGCGTGGTCCACGGCGACGGTGAGCGTCACCACCGGGCGAAGCTCCACCACCCCGACGGCGTCGACGGCGTCGGCGACCGCCTGCCCGTAGGCGCGCACCAGCCCGCCCGCGCCGAGCTTGACCCCGCCGAAGTAGCGGGTGACGACCGCGGCCGTGCCGGTCAGCCCGCGCCGCAGCAGCACCTCCAGCATCGGGATCCCCGCCGTCCCGGCCGGCTCGCCGTCGTCGCTGCTCTTGGTGATCTCGCCGTGCTCGCCGACGACGTAGGCGGTGCAGTTGTGGGTGGCGTCGCGGTGCGCCCGCCGGTGCGCGGCGATGAACGCGGCCGCCTCGGCCTCGTCGGCTGCGCGGGCGAGCGTGCAGACGAACCGGGACCTGCGGATCTCCAGCTCAACCGAGCCGCCCTGTCTGATCGTGCGCATGGCGTCTGCGAGTCTACGGCCGCCCCGGGCCCGCCGCGCGGGACGCGGGGGCGCGGGGTGCCGGGGCGACCGGCGCGGTCAGACCAGGTCGATGAGGTCGGCGATGGACGGCACGACGCGGTGCGGGCGGAACGGGAACCGTGCGATCTCCTCCTTGCGGGTGACGCCGGTCAGCACCAGGACCGTCTCCAGCCCCGCCTCGACCCCGGCGACGATGTCGGTGTCCATGCGGTCGCCGATCATCGCGGTGCTCTCGCTGTGCCCGCCGACCACGTTCAGCGCCGTGCGCATCATCAGCGGGTTCGGCTTGCCGACGAAGTAGGGCTCCACCCCGGTCGCGCGGGTGATCATCGCGGCGACGGCGCCGCAGGCCGGCAGCGAGCCCTCCGGGGACGGGCCGATCGGGTCGGGGTTGGTCGCCACGAACCGGGCGCCGCCCTCGATCAGCCGGATCGCGCGGGTGATCTGGGAGAAGCTGTAGGTGCGGGTCTCGCCGAGCACCACATAGTCGGGGTCGATGTCGGTGAGGACGAAGTCCGCCTCGTGCAGCGCCGTCGTCAGGCCTGCCTCCCCGATCACGTAGGCCGAGCCCTCGGGCCGCTGGTCGGCCAGGAACCGGGCGGTGGCCAGCGCCGAGGTCCAGATCGCCTCCGCCGGCACGGCCAGCCCGGCCGCCGCCAGGCGGGCCGACAGGTCCCGCCGGGTGTAGATCGAGTTGTTGGTCAGGACGAGGAACGGTTTCCCCGACGCCGCCAGGCGGCGGATGAACTCCTCGGCCCCAGGGACGGGGCGGCCCTCGTGGACCAGGACGCCGTCCATGTCCGACAGCCAGTACTCGATCGGCTTGCGCTCGCTCATGTCCCCATTGTCGCAGGCAGGGATCTTCCTCCGGACCGTTCGGCCGGACCCGTTCCCCGAGGTCCGCGCGGCGCCGGGGCGTTGACCCGCGTGTGACGCGGGCCATACATTTTCCGGCACGGCGCACCGAATCGTGTTCGGCGGACGGCCCGCCCCGACGGTGCGCCGCCACCCCGCGGGAGGCGCGACGTGCAGGACCGGGATGTGCAGGACCGGGACGTGCAGGAGGCCGGGCGGCCGCTGCCGGGCATCGCCGAGGTCCGGGCGGCGATGACGGCGCCGGGGCAGCTGTTCGAGATGGAGGAGGTGCGGATCCGCGGCGTGCGGACCCGCGTCTGGAAGAACGCCCCGACCACCCTGCGCGACATCCTGGAGATCTCCCGCGCGCACGGCGGCAAGGACTTCCTGGTCTACGAGGACGACCGGCTCACCTTCGCCGGGCACTACGCGCGGGCGGCCGCGTTCGCGCGGCTGCTGGCCGACCGGTACGGGATCGCCAAGGGCGACCGGGTCGCGATCGCGATGCGCAACTACCCCGAGTGGTCGGTGGCGTTCTTCGGCGCGGCCGTCGCCGGCGCCGTCGTGGTCCCGCTGAACGCCTGGTGGAGCGCCGCGGAGCTGGAGTACGGGCTGGCCGACAGCGGCGCCAAGGTCCTGGTCGCCGACGCCGAGCGCGCCGAGCGGCTCGCCGGCGTGCTGCCGGAGCTGGGCGTGGCGTGCCTGGTCGCGCGGCCGGACGGCGCCGTTCCCGCGGGCATGGAGGCGTTCGAGGACGTCGTCGGCGACGGCGGCGACCCTGACGCCGCCTCCCTGCCCGGGGTGCCGCTCGACCCCGAGGACGAGGCGACGATCTTCTACACCTCCGGCACCACCGGCCGCCCCAAGGGCGCCCTCGGTACGCACCGCAACATCGCCGGCAACCCCGTCGGGCTCGCCTACGGGATCATGTCGGCAGGCGTGCGCGCCGGCCGCACGGTCGAGGATCTCGCCGCGCCGCAGCCGCGCGTGACGCTGCTGAGCGTCCCGTTCTTCCACGCCACCGGCTGCCACTCGGTGCTGGTGACCAGCGCCCTGCAGGGCGGCACCGTCGTGCTGATGTACCGGTGGGACGTCCGCACGGCGCTGGAGCTGATCGAGCGGGAGCGCGTCACCGGGTTCGGCGGCGTGCCGACGATGGCCTGGCAGGTGCTGACCTCCCCCGACTTCGGCGACTACGACACCTCCAGCCTGACCGGCGTCAGCTACGGCGGCGCGCCGGCCGCGCCCGCCCTCGTCGACAAGATCAAGGAGCGGCTGCCCGACCGGGTGCCCGGCAACGGGTACGGCCTGACCGAGACCTCCTCGGTCACCACCTACAACGGCGGCGTGAACTACCTGGAGCGGCCCGAGAGCGTCGGCCCGCCCGTCGCGGTCTGCGACGTGCGGGTCGTCGGGCCCGCCGGGGAGGACCTGCCGACCGGCGAGGTCGGCGAGCTGCTCATCAAGGGCCCCAACGTGATCAAGGGCTACTGGAACAGGCCCGAGGCGACCGCCGAGGCGTTCGTGGACGGCTGGTTCCACAGCGGCGACCTGGCCCGCCTGGACGCCGACGGGTTCGTCTACATCGTCGACCGCGCCAAGGACATGCTGATCCGCGGCGGCGAGAACATCTACTGCGCCGAGGTCGAGGCCGCCCTCTACGAGCACCCGGCCGTCGCCGACTGCGCCGTGATCGGCGTCCCGCACGAGGTCCTCGGCGAGGAGGTGGGCGCGGTGGTCGTGCCGCGGCCCGGCGCCGCGCTGACCGGCCGGGAGCTCCAGGAGTTCCTGGACGGGCGGATCGCCGCGTTCAAGGTCCCCGCGCACTTCTGGTTCCGCGCGGACGGCCTGCCCCGCAACCCCGGCGGCAAGATCCTCAAGACCCGGCTGCGCGAGGAGCTGCTCGCCCGCCCGCCGGTATCGTGATCTTGTGATGAGCGACGAACCGCGCCCCGCCAACCGCCAGATCGACGCGCCGGGCCTCGCGCCGGGCCCCGGATACAGCCACGCCGTCTCCGTCGACGTGCCCGGCCGGCTGGTGGTGGTGAGCGGCCAGATCGCGCTGGACTCGGCCGGGAACCTGGTCGGCCCCGGCGACCTGGAGGCCCAGACCCGTCAGGTGTTCGCCAACCTGGAGACCGCGCTCACCGCCGCCGGCGCCCGCTGGGAGCACGTCGTGCGGCTCGGGTACTTCCTGCGGGACGTGAGCGGCGTCGGGGTCGTGCGGGCCGTGCGCGCCGAGTTCGTCCCCGAGCACGTCGCGCCCGCCGCGTCGCTGGTCGAGGTGTCGCGCCTGGTCCGCGACGACCTGCTCGTGGAGATCGAGGCCCTCGCCGTCGTCCCCGCCCGCTGACCCGCCCGCCCCGCCCCTCCGGCAGGACGTGAAAGGGGCGCCCCCGCGATGGGGGCGCCCCTTTTCACGTGCGGGCAGATCAGACGTTGACCCCGAAGTCGGAGGCGATGCCCGACAGGCCCGAGGCGTAGCCCTGGCCCACCGCGCGGAACTTCCACTCGGCGCCGTTGCGGTACAGCTCGCCGAACACCATCGCGGTCTCGGTCGAGGCGTCCTCCGAGAGGTCGTAGCGCGCGATCTCGCTGTTGTCGGACTGGTTCACCACGCGGATGAAGGCGTTGCGGACCTGCCCGAAGCTCTGCTGGCGGCTGTCGGCGTCGTAGATCGACACCGGGAACACGATCTTGGCGACCTCGGCCGGCACGGCCGTCAGGTTCACCTTGATCGCCTCGTCGTCGCCCTCGCCCTCGCCGGTGAGGTTGTCGCCGGTGTGCTCGACCGACCCGTCGGGGCTCTTGAGGTTGTTGAAGAACACGAAGTGCTGGTCCGACAGGACCTTGTTCTCCGCCGAGCACAGCAGGGCGCTGGCGTCGAGGTCGAAGTCGGTACCGGTCGTGGTCCGCACGTCCCACCCGAGTCCGACCACGACGGCGGTCAGTCCGGGGGCCTCCTTGGTCAGCGAGACGTTGCCGCCCTTGCTCAGACTGACTCCCACTGTGTCTACCTCCGTATCGGCTGCGGGCGCCATCACCCGCGTTCGGTCTGTCTAACGAGAACGGTAGCCACCTTGCGCTGGTTCCCCCGCCTCCTTCGCGAATTAGGGGCGTGGCGTGCCGTTTCTTCCCGCGCCGGGGGCTTTCAGACCAGGAACGCGGCGGGCGCGGTGACGGGGGCGGGCAGCTCGAACGCGGCGGCCAGCTCCGCCGCGCGCGGCGCCAGCTCGTCGCAGGTGCGGCGCCGCGCGGCCCACACCTCGTCCAGGAACCCGGGCGGGACGACCCCCTCGTTGAGCAGGCCGGCCGCGCGGCGCTCCAGCCGGTCCAGGGCGTGCAGGCGCAGGACGGGCCCGAGCGCGCGCGGCCCGGCGCCGTCGGCCGCGGCGAGGATCTCCAGGATGACCCGGTCGGCGCAGGCGGTGGCGGTCCGCGCGGCCAGCGCCAGGTTGCCGTTCCAGGCGGTGAAGGCGTCCTCGCCGCCGCGCAGGGCCGCCTCGACCCGGCCCGCGAGCCGGTCGCGCATCCGGCGCTCGGCGTCGCGGGCCAGGAACAGCCACACGCGCGGGGAGTCCAGGTCGCCGTCGTCGGGCGGCCCGAGCCCGGGTTCGGGCGGGACGTAGCGGTCGAGGTCGGCCATCGCGCGGGCGGTGTCGTAGAGGATCAGCTCGTTGTCGCCGCCGGCGTTCTGGTAGGCGTGCGTGAGGCCCCGGTAGGCGTTGAGGCGCTCCACGGCTGCGAAGCCGGGGGCGCCGCTGTGCACCCGGCATGCCGACACCGTCTCCTGCGCCTGGACGGTCGCGGCCGCCTTCAGCAGCGCCAGGTCCCGGTCGACCGCCGACCAGGGCGCCCAGGCGGTCGACGGGCCGCCCTCGGCGGCGGCGCCTTCCGCGGCCCCGCCCGCCGCCGGGCCCGGGGTGGTGACGTGGGCGGCGACGGCGGTGAGGGCGTAGGCGGACGCGATCGCCCCGAGCACCGCTTCCTGCTGGTTGCGGTAGTCGGTCAGCGGGCGGCGCGGCGCGAGCCGGCCGAGGGTAGCGCGGCCCGCCGAGTGGGCCAGCAGCATCTCGGCCGACGCCCGGGTGATCGCGGCGGAGGCGGAGATCACCGCCCGCCACACCGGCGGGGCGATGCCCATCGAGCGGGTCAGCCGCGCCGCCGCGGACCCCGCCGGGTCGTGGAAGGCCCCGTCGGCGCCGATGCTCGCGCCGTCGCGCAGCCACGCCTCGTAGGGGACGCGGACGTCCTCCAGGAGCACGGCGGCGTAGTCGACCTGCAGGCCGGTGGTCTCCGGCGCCGGGACGATCCGCACGCCGGGCGGGACGGCGCCGCCGGGCCCGCGCAGCGGGACCGCGAACACGAACACCCCGCGCTCCTCGCCTCCGTGGACGAGGGTGGCGTAGACGGCGGCGGTCTTGGGCAGGTCCGGGTGGGCGGTGTTGGTGGGGAACTTGGCGGCCCGGGAGTCCGGCGTGCTGAGCACGAACCCGCCCGTGGCGGGGTCGTGGCGGGCGACGGTGCGGGGCGACAGGTGGCTGTTGCTGCGTCCGACCTCGGTCATCAGCAGTGTCCCGAACGAGGCCATCGACTCCAGGGACTCGCGCGCCCGCCGCGCCCCGTCCTGCCCGGCGCCGAACCGCAGGATCGGGCCGAGCGCGAGGGTGTAGTGCAGCAGCATCAGGTGGAACAGCGGCGGGTCGGCGACCGCGGCGCGCTCCAGCAGCGCGCACAGCGCCGGAGGGTCGGCCAGCAGCTCGCCGGCGGGCGGGGCGGCCAGCCCGGCGCGGCGCAGCCGCTCGTAGGTGAGCGCGTGCCGGTCGGGCGCGGTGAGCCCGCCCGGGACGGTGAAGAACTCCTCGGGGACGGCCTCCTCCAGGCGGGCGCGCGCCTTGGCGTCCAGGGAAGCGCCGTGCACGAACTGGCGCAGGTCCTCGGCGTCGGTGTTCACGCGGGGTCCTTTCGCTCGCCGGACGGGCTGGCGGCGGGGGCGGCCTTGCCGGTCAGGCCGTGGCGGGGGCGGTCGCGCAGCGGCGCCAGCGTCCGCACGTCCGGGATGGTCAGCCGCGCGCACTGGCACAGCGCGTTGCCGGCGCCGGCCTCGGCGAACACCGTCGCGCCCGCCGCGTGGACGGCGCTCAGGGCCTCGGGCAGCCGGACGGGTTTGACGATGCAGTCGGCCATGGCGCGGTGCAGGTCGTCGTCGTCGCGGTAGGCGCGGCCGCGCACCGGGGAGTGGACCGTGAGCTCCAGGGGCCGCTGCGGGAAGCCGCGGATCATGGCGTACCACTCGTCGTCGGCGCCGGCCATCGCCGGGTGGTGGGACAGGTAGGGCACGGCGAGCCGCACGGCGTTCACGCCCTGGCCGCGCGCGGCCTCCAGGACGGCGTCCAGCGGCCCGTCGGGCCCGGACACGACCGTGACATGCGGGGCGTTCAGGCAGGCGACGACCACCTCCGGGGCGCCCGCGGCGTCGATGCAGGCGAGGGTGCGGTCCTCGCCGGCCTCCAGCAGGCCCATGCCGCCGCCTCCGCCGTGCCGGGCCAGGACGCCGACCGCCGCGACGGCCATGCGGGCGCCGTCGGTGATCGCGAACGCGCCCCCGCAGACCAGCGCGGCGATCTCCCCGAAGCTCTGCCCGACCGCGAACGCGGGGTGCACGCCGTGCGCCCGCAGGGCGCGGTCCACGGCGACGGACGCGGCGTAGCCGGCGAGCTGGGCGACGCCCGGGGTGCGGGCCGCCTCCCGGTAGCCGCCGGGATCGTCCATGAGGATCGAGCGCAGGCTCGGCCATCCGTGGCGCGGCAGGCCCTCCTGCACGGCGTCCAGGACGTCGGCGACGGCGCGGGCGGCGCCGGGGCCGGTGCGGGCCAGGGCGGGCAGGTCGGGTACGCCCGCCGCGCCGGTGCCGGGGAACAGGAATGCGCAGGTGTCGCCGGGTTCGAGCTCGTCGGCCGGACGGAACGGGGGTGCGGGCACGCGGGGTCTCCTTACCTTGAAGGAAGGCTGCCTTTTCTATTAAGCCAACGGCCGCTTATTACTCGGTTATGGACCAAAACCCTGAAATGGGATTATTCACTTATGGGATGGGGCTGACAACCATCAATGGGGCGATAGGGAGGACACATGACCGTGCCCGACGCGCACCGGACGTCCCCGGCGGACGGCGGCCGAGCAGCGCGCGACGGCGGGCGGGGGTGGACGATCCTCGGAACCGGCGCCCACCTGCCCCGCGAGGTCGCGCACAGCGCCGACCTGTCCCGCTCCCTGGGCCTGGAGCCGGACTGGATCGAGCGGCGCACCGGGATCCGGCGGCGGCACGTCGTCGCGCCCGGCGAGGCCGCCTCCGACCTGGCCGCGGCCGCCGCCGACGCGGCGCTGCGCGCGGCCGGGCTGCGGGCCGCCGACATCGGCCTGATCGTGCTCGGCACCTCCACGCCCGACGTGATCGCCCCGTCCACCGCCTGCCGCGTGCAGGCGATGCTGGGCGCCGGCCGCGCCGCCGCGTTCGACATCTCCGCCGCCTGCACCGGGTTCGTGTTCGGGTTGCAGACCGCGATCGGCTGGCTCGCCACCCAGCGCGGCTCTTCCCCCTACGTGCTGGTCATCGGGGTGGAGGTGTACTCGCGGTTCCTCAACCGCGCCGACCGCGCCACCGCCGCGCTGTTCGGGGACGGCGCCGCCGCCGCGGTCGTCGGCCCCGCCCCGGCCGGGCACGGCATCGGCCCGATCACCCTCGGATCGGACGGCTCGGGCGTGGACGACGTGCTCATCCCCGCCGGCGGCAGCCGGCTGCCCGCCAGCGCCGAGACCCTCGCCGGGCTCGGCCACACGATCCACATGGACGGCCGCGCGGTCCGCGACTTCATCACCGCGGTCTTCCCTCGGCTGGTGGCCGAGGCGACCGAGAACGCCGGGGTCAAGCCCGCCGACCTGGCCCTGGTCATCCCGCACCAGCCGAACCCGCGGCTGGTCGCCTCGCTGGCCGGGGAGGCCGGGCTGGAGCCGGGCCAACTGGCGATCGTCGGGGACCAGGTCGGCAACATCGGCGCCGCCAGCATCCCCTACGCCCTCGACCGGGCCGTGCGGACGCACCGGATCGGCCCCGGCGACCTGGTGCTGCTCGCCGGCTTCGGCGCGGGCCTGACCTGGGGGCACACCCTGCTCACCCTGCCGCCGCCCTGACCCTCTCATGCCTTGCCAGTTATATGCTGTTCCGGCTATGTTCGGTGGGGCGCGGGGCCCCGGGCGCGGCGTCCGCGCGTCCGGGCCCGAACCACCGACGAGAGGCGAGGCGAGATGAGCACCGGCGACCCGCACGCACCCGACGGCACCGCCACCCAGCGCGACGGGCGCGCCCTGCTGCGCTTCGAGCGCCGCCTGCGCCACCCGCCCGAGCGCGTCTGGAAGGCCCTCACCGACCCCGCCGAGCTGTCGGCCTGGCTCGCCGAGGCCGTCCTGGAGCCCGCCGTCGGCGGCAAGTTCGAGCTGCGCTGGCTCAACGCCGGCGACGCCGCCGAGGAGGCCAGCGCGCGCGGCACCGTCACCGAGTTCGACCCGCCGCGGCTGCTGGAACTGGACTCCGACCTGCACGGCAGGCTGCGCTGGGAGCTGGCGCCCGCCGCCGAAGGGACGCACCTGGTGTTCACCAGCGACGTCCAGCTGCCCGGCGAGTTCCTCATCCGCACCCTCGCCGGATGGCACCTGCACCTGGACTACCTCGCCGAGGCCCTCGACGGCGCCCGCGTCGACTGGCCGAACTGGACCACCGCCCGCTGGCAGGTCCACCACGACCGCTATGCCGAGCGGCTCGGCGCGCTGGAGGCCGTCCGCGACCTGTACCGGCGCGTCCTGGACGGCTGGAACGCCCGCGACGGCGCCGCGTTCGCCGCCCCCTTCCGCGACGACGGCGAGGCGGTCGGGTTCGACGGCACCCTGCACTCGGGCCGCGCGCGGATCGCCGCGCAGCTGGACCGGATCTTCGCCGACCACCCCACCGCCCACTACGTCGGCCTGGTGCGCGACGTCCGGCTGATCGCCCCCGGCGCCGCCGTGCTGCGCGCCGTCGCCGGGATGGTCCCGCCCGGCTCGGCCGACCTGAGCCCCGCCGCGAACGCGGTGCAGACCCTCACCGCGTCCCAGCTCATGGGCGAATGGCGAGTCGAGCTGTTCCAGAACACCCCGGCCGCCTACCACGGCCGCCCCGAGGAGGCCGAGGCCCTCACCGCCGAACTGCGCGCCCTGCTGCCCGGGAACGGCTGACGGCCGCCCCGCCGAGGGCACGCCGGACGGCGGACGGCCCGGAGCCCCTCGGGCTTCCGGGCCGTCCGCCGAACGGAGGTGTGCCGCGTCAGCGCTTCAGCGAGCGCAGCACCTCGCGGGACTCGGCGCGGCGGTCCCAGGCGACGGCGGCGAACACGACCGCGAACCCGACGGGCAGCAGCGCCCACGCCGGCTCCAGCACCAGCAGCTGGGTGAGGGCGGCGCCGGCCATCAGGCCGATCAGCCCGGTCGCGGCGAGCCCGGCCAGCCGCGGGACCACCAGCCCGATCGCGCCGGCCGCCTCGACGGCCCCGGTCACGTACCGGAACCACTGGCCCCAGCCGATCTCGTCGAAGGTGGCGACGGCGTCGGCCTGCCCGGCGAACTTCGGCAGCGCCGAGGCGAAGAACAGGAACGCGGCGAGCAGGATCTGCGCGCCCCACAGCACCTTGCGCAGCGTGCGGCGCTCCCCGGCGGAGGCGGCGGTGACGCGGGCGGCGGGGGCGGCGGTGTGGGTCTGGGCGCTCATGGCGGTGGTCCTTCCGTGCGGGTGTCTCATCGGCCTTTCACTGACGCGTCGCACGGGCGGCCGCCGGATCGACATTCCGCCGAAGATTTCCTCAGATATTTTTCGCGGCGGCATCAGCGCAGGTGAGAGGCGGTGAACGCGGCCGCGGCGGCGGTCGTGGCGCGCACGAACGCGGCCAGTGCCCGGGACCGGGACGCCTCGGACCAGGCGAGCACGAGCGTGGTCGGCGCGGCGTCGCGGACCGGCATCGCCGCCAGGTCGTCGCGCAGCAGCCCGCGCATCGACTCCGGCAGCACCGCGACCATCCGCCCGAGCGCGATGAGCTGCATCAGCTGGCCGCCGTCCCCGATCACGGGCCCGTCACCGGGACCCGCACCTGGCCCCGCGCCGGGCGGGCGCCGCGGCAGCACCTCGCCGTCCAGGTCGGCCATCGACACCTCGGCGCGGCCCGCCAGGCGGTGCCCCTTGGGCACGACCACCACCTGCCGCTCCTGCATCAGCTCCTCGGTGGCCAGGCCCGTGACGTCCTGGCGCGGCGCGTACAGCAGGGCGGCGTCGGCGCGGCCGTCGCGCAGCGCGTCCGCCGCCCCGTACCCGAACAGCATCTCCACCGGCAGCGCCTGCGGCTCGCGCTCGTAGGCGGCCAGGATCCGTGGCAGCAGGCCGCCGCCGTCCCCGCCGGGCTTCATCGCCAGGACGAGCCTGGGCTCGTCGGCGCCTGCGCGCCGCGTCCGCCGGACCGCCGCCGCGACGGCCTCCAGCGCGGCGCCGCCCTCGGCCAGCAGGGTCTCCCCCGCCGGGGTGAGCGCCACCCGGCGGCTCGTGCGCTCCAGCAGCGGCACGCCCAGGCGCCGCTCCAGCCGGCCGATCGCCCGCGACAGCGGCGGCTGCGCGATGCCGAGCTTCTCGGCCGCCCGGCCGAAGTGCAGCTCCCGCGCCACCGCCAGGAAGTAGGTCAGCTCCCGCGTCTCCACCACATCCATACCCTCAGGGTATTGATTGCGGCGGGATCGGTGTTGGCCCCGGCGCCGCCACCGGTGGTGGGCTTCAGGGCATGAGCGCCACACCTGAGCACACCACCGAGACCGCCCTGGTGACCGGAGCCAACAAGGGCATCGGGTACGCCGTCGCCGAAGGGCTCGCCGCACGCGGCATGACCGTCCTGATCGGGTCCCGCGACCCGGGGCGGGGCGAGAAGGCGGCCGCGTCGCTGCGCGAGGCGGGGCACGACGCCCGCGCCCTCGTCCTCGACGTCACCGACCAGGCCGCGGTCGAGGCGGCGGCCCGTGCGATCGCGGCGTCCCCCGGGCGCCTGGACGTGCTGGTCAACAACGCCGGCATCTCCGGCGGGGCGCTGCACTTCCCGGACGAGGCCGACCTGGACGTCGTGCGCCGTGTGTTCGACACCAACCTGTTCGGCGTGATCAGGGTGACCAACGCGATGCTGCCGCTGCTGCGCCGGGCCCCCGCGGCGCGGATCGTGAACATCTCCAGCGGCACGTCCTCGATGGCCGCCATGACCGACCCGGGCCACTACTTCTGGGACGTGCCGGGCTCGGCCGCCTACCCGGCCTCCAAGGCGGCGCTGAACATGCTGACGATCCAGTACGCCAAGCGGCTGCGGGGGTCGGGGATCCTGGTCAACGCCGCCGCGCCCGGCGCGTGCGCGACCGACTTCACCGTCGAGTTCACCCGCGCGACCGGCCGGACGACCACGCGCACCGCCGCGCAGGGCGCCGCCGTCGCGATCAAGCTCGCGACACTGGACGGCGACGGCCCCACCGGCGGGTTCTTCGACGACGACGGTCCCGTCGCCTGGTGACGACCGCGGCGGGCGCGCGGTCCATCAGGCCCTGACGGGTCGGGCGCCGGCGGGGTCGGGCGCCGGGCGCGGGTAGCGGGCCCGCACGGCGTCGATGCACAGGTCCCGCGACACCGGGCCCCCGAACCGCAGCCGGTCGTAGGCGGTGAACGGCGGCTCCAGCGCGTCGAGCTCGTCGACCAGCGCGTGCAGGCGGCGCGTCCAGGCCGGCGTCCCGGCGTCCGGCTCTCCCGGCGCCGCCTCGATCGCGGCGACCAGGGCGTCCTTGTACTGGATCGTGCTGGGTGTCACTGAGCGCAGGCACACGTACTGGCCCGACAGGTAGGCGGACCACTCCTGCCCGGCGGTGGTCTCGTCGTCCCAGTGCGCGCGGAACCACCCCTCCAGCGCGTCGACGCCGCCCGCCTGGTCGGCCAGGTCGAACAGGTCCGCCGGCACCATCTCGGCCCCGTCGGAGCGCAGATAGCCGGGCAGCGGCAGCCGGCCCTCCAGCATCAGCCGCCGCACCTCGTCGGCGTCGCGGCCGGCGGCGCGGCACAGGCCCTCCAGGTCGGTGTACCACGCGGTGGCGTAGGCGTCGTCGGCGGCGGTCATCGGGTGGTCGCCGTTGACCTCCCGGAACCGGTCGGCCAGCCGCTCCTTCAATTCTGTGTCGCTCATGCGCGGACGCTAACGCGCCATCGCTTCGGCGCCCGCCGAACCATGACCGCGCGGGGGCTCACCAGGGGGACAGCACGAGCGCCTGGAGGGCCAGCGCGGTCGCCGCCTGCGCGGCCAGCCAGCCCCTCGCCCCCGCGGAGGGGCGGTCCACGGCGGCGGCGACCGCGAGCCAGGCGGCGAACGGCACCCAGATCCGCTCGACCTCGCCCCGGGTCACGCCCGACAGGTCCAGGACCAGCACACCGAGCAGCGCCGCGCCCGCCAGCGCCGCCACCGCCGCCGCGGGCGGGACCGTCCGGGCCCCCGCGTCCCGCCTCAGCACCTGCCGCCACGGCACGCCTCGCCGCAGGACGGCCAGGGTGCGCGGCAGCGCGTGCGCCACCGCCGGACCGGTCAGCAGACCCAGCACCGCCAGGTTGGCCGGCAGGAAGTAGGCGTAGGAGCGCTGCGCCGACCCGCGGCTGACCAGGTAGGTGTCCAGGGTGGCGCGGACGCCGTCGGGCCACCAGAACCCCAGCAGCGTGAAGGCGGCCGGGGTCACCGCCAGCCCCGCGCCGGCGGCCGCGAGCACCCGCGCCCGGGGACGGAGCAGCAGCACGACCGCGAGCGGCACCGCGTACAGCGGCAGCAGCCCGTAGCTCAGATACGGCAGGCACCCGAGCAGCAGTCCGCCCCCCACGGCCGCGGCGAGCGCCCGCGCCCCCGACCCCCGCGCGGCCAGCGCGAGCAGGGCCGTCCCCCAGGCCGCGACCGCGAGGAAGAACGCGTCCATCGCGGTGGCGACCCACACCGCCAGCGGCGCCAGCACCAGGAAGGGCACCGCGGCCCGCGCCGCCCGCTCCCCCGCCACGCACCGCACCGTGACCGCGATCGCCGCGACCGACGACGTCCCCGCCGCGATGACGAGCGCCGCCGCCCACCCGGTGCCGCCGAGGCCGGCCTTCTCCAGCGCCCACAGGACGAGCATCGGCAGCGGCGGATGCCCCCGCACGTGCGTGGTGTAGCCGCCGAGCCGCTCGGTGAAGGTCCGCAGCCACTCCAGCGGGTCGGGGCGCAGCTGCGCCAGGCCCGCCGGGTACTCGGTCGGCGCCTCCAGCGGCCCGGCGAGCGCGCCCCACCCGTCGGAGGCGGCCAGCGCCACCGTCCACGCGGCGGCCGACGCCCACGCGACCGGCGGCAGCGCCCGCCACGGCAGCCGGGCCGCCAGCGCGGGCAGCGCCGCCGCGGCCAGGGCCGCCAGCGCCGCCGCCGGCAGCAGCCGCCAAGGCGGCGGCCAGCCCCGCGCCCGCGCGTGCAGCGGCGGCAGCGCGTCCTCGGTGGACAGGCCCGCGCGGCGCAGGTACCAGCCCACGGCGAAGGCCGCCGCGATCCCGGCCGCCCACACCGCGACGGCGACCCGTCCGGACCGGCCGCGCCCCTTCGGCGGCCCGGCCGCCTCCACCCGGCCGTGCGCGTCGGTGAGCGTCATCGCCCAGGCTCCTTCCGCGAGGGCTTCGGAGCGCGCGTCGCCCCGCCGTGTCTCCCGTGTCTCCCGTCTCCGGCCGTGCGGTGCGCGGTGACCGCGCGGACCACGAGGGCGCAGGCCGCCGCGGCGGCGATGGCGCCCAGCACGATCGCCAGGTTGCGGCCGTAGGGCAGCGGCAGCCGGGACGGCTCGTCGGCGCGGCGCCCGTAGGCCAGCACGACGGGGATCGCGACGGCGGTCACGCAGGCGCCGACGACGAGCGCGGCGCGCACGATGCGCCGGTGCCCGGCCGGCACCAGGCCGGTGAGCGCGCCCGCGGCCAGCACCGCCGGGACCAGGACGGCGTCGTGCAGGACCGCCGCCCCCGCGAACCACTTCGCCCACCGGGTCACGGGGACATCGGTCACGATGCCGCGCAGCCCGTAGGCGATGAGCGCCAGCCCCACCGCGTACGCGGCCGCCTTCGACGCGGTCCGCGCGTTCACGAGACCACCAGCCGGTGGATCCATTTGGTCTGCATGACCCCGGGCCGGTTCGGGGCGATGAGGCGGCAGGGGTGGCCGTGGTCGAGGGCGAGGGGCGCGCCGTTCATGCCGAGGGCCAGCAGCGTCAGCGGGTCGTGCCAGTGCGGCGGAGCGACCAGGGAGGTGCGGTAGAGGCCCTGCCGCTGCAGCGACTCGACCAGCACCTGCGCGTCGTCGGCGACGCCGGCCAGGCGCAGCACGTCCCGCAGCCGCACGCCGTGCCAGGACGCCTCCACGCTCCAGCCCTCCACGCACGAGATCGGCAGCCGCACGGTGTGCTGCGGCAGCGCACGCAGGTCGGCCAGGGACAGGGTGACCTCCCGCGCGACGCGGCCGGTGACGGTGAGCCGCCAGCGGGGGTCGCGGGCCCGGGCGGTGACGCCGGTCGCGGCGGCCGACTTGTTGACCGGGACGTCCTGCGGCCCGGTGCCGGGGCGGCGGGGCGCCAGCACCGCCAGCGGCGCCAGCGGCGTGACGGCCTCCCCCACCGTGGCGAGCGCGACGACGCCGCTCGCGCCGGCGACGGTGAGCAGGAAGCCGCGCCGCCCGACGCCGTCCTGCGGGCGGGTCATCACGGTGCGGCGCGCTTTGGACCACTGGTCGGCGATGTGGACGACCAGCGCGCCGACCAGGATGTAGGCCGTCCAGTAGTGCGCGGTGGTGAAGTAGAACCGGAACGCGTACCAGTAGGCGACGTTCATCACCCCGGTGACGAACTGGAACAGCGCCGCGCCGACCAGGACGAACACCAGCAGCCGCTGCGCGCCGTGCACGACCGAGCGCACCGGCGGCCACTGCCACAGCCGCGGGTAGACCGTCCACAGCTTGGCCAGCAGGAGCGGGACGGTCGCCATCCCCCCGATGACGTGCACGCCCTGGGTGACCCGGTACAGGTTCACCGGCCGCGACGGCCACCGCATCCACCCTGCGGGCTGCTGCATGAAGTGGCTGACCAGCCCGGTCCCGAAGCAGACCAGCACGGCGGCGCCCAGGGCGATGCCGAGCCAGGAGGCGACCCGCTCGTCGTGCAGGCGGCTGGTGAACCGCCCCGGGACCGCGCGCAGCGCGGCGGCCGGGCCGCTCCTGCCGAGCGCGGTCCTCATGAGCGCGCGTCCCCGGAGCGCAGCGCGACGAACCACCGGTCCGCCTCCTCCCAGAACTCCGTCACGGTCGCGGCGCACGCGGCGGCCAGCCCGGTGACGGCGTCGGCGGACACGTGCGCCCAGGTGAACCACTCGCCGACCGACCGGTCCGAGCGCAGCCGCAGCGGCTCGGTGCGCGAGGCCGAGCCGGGCGGCCCGACCTCCGCCAGCACCTGCCCGCCGGGCGCCAGCAGCGCCAGGACGCGGCGCAGCAGCGCGGCGGGGTCGCCGCCGATGCCGATGTTGCCGTCGGCGAGCAGCACGGTGCGCCAGCGTCCGGTGCCCGGGACGCGGCCGAACACGTCCCGGCACAGGGCCGGGCCGCCCGCCGCGACCGTGAGCGCGACCGCGTAGGGGGCCAGGTCGATGCCCAGGACCGGCAGGCCGCGGCGGGCGAGCGCCACCGTCAGCCGGCCCGGCCCCGAGCCGACGTCCAGGGTGGCGCCGTCGCAGCGGTCCAGGAGGCCGCCGTCGCCGGGCCGCACGGCCAGCCAGTCGTGCACGGGCAGCGGGCGGCGGCGCCCGTCGGCGTGCTCGATCTCCACGGGGGCGCGGCCCTGCAGCGCCTCCTCGTACAGTTCGCCGATCATGCCGGGACGGTCCGGTGGCCGAGGGCCCGCACGGCGGCGGCGAACCGGCTCCCCGGCGCGGCCGCGGCGACGGCCTCGGCGTCGGCGGGGGTGTCGACGTCGGTCAGCTCAGGCAGCGCCGCGATGCGCAGCCCGGCGGCGCGCAGCCGCGCGAGCTGGACCGCCCCGGTGTCGGGACGCGACATCGGGACGCCGCGCAGCAGCGCCGCGCTGGGGCGCCGCAGCCCGAGCAGCCAGAACCCGCCGTCTCGGGCGGGCCCGAACACCGCGTCGCGGCGGCCGAGCCCGCGGCGGGCGCGGTCGAGCAGCGCGGGGGTGACCTGCGGGGTGTCCATGCCGATCAGCACCACCGGGCGGCCGGCGTAGGCGTCGTCGAAGGCGTGGGCGAGGCGCTCGTCCAGGCCGCCGCCGCGCTGGGCGATGACGGTGAAGCCGTCCGGCAGCCACGGCCCGGGGTCGCCGGCGAGCGCGAGGATCCGGCGGGCCGCCGGTGCGGCGGCGACGGCGGCGAGGGTGTCGCGCAGGGACGCCTCGGCGAGCGCGGCGGCCTCGGCGGGCGTGTAGGCGGGGGTCAGGCGGGTCTTGACCCGGCCGGGGACCGGCTCCTTGGCGATGACGACGACATCGGCGGAGCCGGGCTCGGGGCCGTCGGCCGCCTGCGTGCCGGTCATCGGGCGACCTCCGCCAGGACGCGCCGCATGTCGCGGACGGCGCGGGCCGTCCCGCCGAGCGTCCCGGTCACCTTCGAGGAGCCGGTGCGGGGGCGGTAGGCGACGTCGGTCTCCTCGATCCGCCACCCGGCGCCGGCGGCGCGCAGCACCATCTCCAGGGGGTAGCCGAACCGGCGGTCCCGCAGGCCGAGGTCGAGCAGGCCGTCGCGGCGGGCGGCGCGCATCGGCCCGAGGTCGCGCAGCCGGGTCCCGGCGCGCCGGTTCAGCGAGCGGGCCAGCACGGCGTTGCCGAGGCGGGCGTGCGGCGGCCACGCGCCCGGCCCGGTCGGGCGCCGCCGCCCCAGCACCAGCGCGCGGTGCCCGGCGGCCTCCAGGGCGTGGAGCCGCGCGACCAGGCGGGGCAGTTCGGCGGGGTCGAGCGAGGCGTCGGCGTCCATCACGCAGACGATCTCGGTCTCGGCGGCGCGCAGCCCGGCGTGGCAGGCGGCGCCGAAGCCGCGCTGCGGCGCAGGGACGACGCGGGCGCCGTGGGCGGCGGCCACGCTCGCGGAGTCGTCGGTGGAGGCGTTGTCGACCACCAGGGCCCGGAAGCCCTCGGGCATCCGGGTCAGCACCCAGGGCAACGCCTCGGCCTCGTCGAGGCACGGGAGAACCACATCGATCACAGCTCAGACGCTACTTTCGGTGACGGGGGAACGACCCTTACGAACTGGTGACGGGCGGCCGGGCGAACTCGGCCATGCCCTCGGCGAACGTCACCGCCGGGGAGAACCCCAGCTCGCGGCGGGCGCGGTCGGGCCGGGCGACGATGTGGCGGACGTCCCCGAGCCGGTAGCCGCCGGTGACGCGGGGCTCGGGGCCGCCGAACGCGCCGGACAGCGCGGCGGCCATGTCGCCGATGGTGCGGGGCTCGCCGCTGGCGATGTTGTAGGCGCGCAGCCCGCCGGGTTCGGGCGGCGCGGTGGCGACCCGCTCCAGCGCCAGCACGTTGGCGCGGGCGACGTCGCGGACGTGGACGAAGTCGCGGCGCTGCGCGCCGTCCTCGAACACCAGCGGCTCGCGCCCCTCCATCAGCCGCGACCGGAAGATCGCGGCGACGCCGGCGTAGGGGGTGTCGCGCGGCATCCGCGGCCCGTACACGTTGTGGTACCGCAGCGCGGCGACGGACCCGCCGGTGGAGCGCGCCCACGACGCGGCGAGGTGCTCCTGGGCGAGCTTGGTGTCGGCGTAGACGTTGCGGGGGCCGGGCGGGGTCTCCTCGCCGACGGCGCCGGGGGCGAGCGGATGCCCGCACGCCGGGCACGGGGGCTCGAACCGCCCGGCGCGCAGCGCGTCCTCGGGACGGGGGCGCGGGCGGACGATGCCGTGGGCGGCGCAGGTGTAGGCGCCCTCCCCGTAGACGACCATCGAGGAGGCCAGCACCAGGACGCCGACGCCGGCGCGGGCCATCTCGGCCAGCAGCACGGCGGTGCCCTGCACGTTGACGGAGGTGTAGTCGGGCAGGTCGGACACGTCCACGCCGAGGCCGACCTTGGCGGCCTGGTGGCAGACGGCGTCGACGCCCTCCAGCCGCCGCGCGACGGCCGCGGCGTCGCGGACGTCGGCGGCGGGGCCGCCGAGCCCGTCGGGGCGCAGGTCGAGGCCGCGGACGCGGTGGCCCGCGGCGGTCAGGGCCTCGGCGATGTGCGAGCCGATGAATCCGGCCGACCCGGTGAGCAGTACGTTCATGCGCACGAACGTAGGGCGCGCGGCCCGGCAGGGACCGCGTGGAAGGGCCGGTCAAGGCACCTTGTTCGAACCTTGTAAGAACTTCACCCGGCGGCGCGGACGAGCGGGGCGAGCAGCCCGACGGCCTTGTCGACGTCGGCCTCGGTGGTGCTGAGGTGGAAGGCGCAGCGCAGCCGCCCGGCGCGGACGGCGGCGGCCACCCCGCCCCGGTGCAGCAGGTCGGCGGTGCCGTCCGGGACGGGCACCGACACGATCGCCGAGTCGCCCGGCGGGAGGCCGAGCCCGGCGGCGAACCGGCGCGCCAGCGCGACGTCGTGGTCGTGGATCGCGGGGACGCCGACCCGCTCCAGCAGTTCCAGGGCGGGGGCGTGCCCCGCCCAGCACTGCCACGCCGGGGACAGGTCCAGGCGGCGGGCGCCGCCTGCCAGGCGCAGCGGCAGCCCGTAGATGGAGTCCCAGATGTCGGCGCCGGCGTACCAGCCGGCGCCGATGGCGGGCAGGGCGTCCAGGGCCTCGCGGGTGCCGGTGAGGAAGCAGGTCCCGCGCGGGCCGAGCAGCCACTTGTAGCCGCCGGCGACCAGCCAGTCGACGCGGCCGGCGGGCAGCGGCAGCCATCCGGCGGCCTGGGTGGCGTCCAGCAGGACGCGGGCGCCGTGCGCGCGGGCGGCGTCGACGATGGCGTCCATGGGGGCGATGCGGCCGTCGGCGGACTGCACCGCAGACACCGCGACCAGGCCGGTGCCCGCGCCGACCTCCTCGGCGACGCGCTCCAGCGGGACGGAACGGACGCGCAGGTCCGCGCGGGCGGCGAAGGGGAACAGCAGCGAGGTGAAGTCGCCGTCGGCGACCAGCACCTCGGCGCCGGCGGGCAGCGACGCCGCGACCAGCCCGGTGAAGTAGGACACCTGCGGGCCGCACGCGACCCGCTCGGCGGGGACGCCGATCAGCCGCGCGAACGCCTCCCGGGACCTGGTCACCGCCTCGTCCAGCGCGTCGGGGGACAGCAGCCCGGCGGCCCGGTCCCGTTCGGCCGCGAGCATCGCCTCGTGCGCGGCGCGCGGCGGCAGCCCGTAGGTGGCGGTGTTGAGGAAGGCGATGCCGGCGACGAACTCGCGCTGCGCGTCCCGCAGGGAAAGGCTCATGCCCCGATCGTGGCGCACCGCCCGCCCATAGCACAAAGTACGGTTTTCTTGGCGACCCATCAGTTCCGTTGATACCTTGCGGCGATGCTCGACCTGCACCGGGGCCGGATCCTGCGCGAGGTGGCCCGGCTCGGCTCGATGACCGCCGCCGCCCGGTCCCTGTCCTACACCCAGCCCGCGGTGTCGCACCACATCGCCCGGCTGGAGGCCGAGGTCGGCACCCCGCTGGTGGTCCGGCACGGCCGCGGCGTGCGGCTGACCGAGGCGGGCCGGATCCTGGTGGAGCACGTCGAGGACGTCCTGGCCCGCATGGACGACGCCGAGGAGCAGATCGCCGCGATCGCGGGGCTGCGCGCCGGGCGGGTGCGGGTGGCGGTGTTCCCGACCGCGGCGGGCGGGCTGCTGCCCGACGCCCTGGCGCGGCTGCGCGCCCGCGCGCCGGGGGTGTCGGTCACGCTGGTGGACGCCGAGCCGCCCGAGGCGATGGCGCTGCTGCGCGCCGGGGACACCGACATCGCGGTGGTGTTCCGGCACGCGTCCGCGCCGCCCGACACCGACTCCCGGTTCCGGGAGGTCGTGTTGTGCGACGACCCGCTGCGGCTGCTGGTCCCGGCCGCGCATCCGCTGGCGTCGGCGGAGCGGCCGCGGCTGGAGGACCTGGCCGGGGAGACGTGGGCGTCGGGCTGCGCGCGGTGCCGCGACCACCTGCGGTGGGCGTGCCGCAAGGCCGGGTTCACCCCCGACATCGCGTTCTCCACCGAGGACCATGTCGCGATCCAGCGACTGGTAGCGCGGGGCCTGGCCGTGACGACGCTGCCGGCGCTGGCGCTCGGCCTGCACACCGAGCCGGGCGTCGCGGTCCCCGGCGTGCGCGGCGTCGGCGGCCGCCGCATCAGCGCGGTCGTCCCGGCGGGCCCGCGGCCGCCGGCGGTCGCGGCGCTGCTGGACGAGCTCGCCGCCACCTCCCCCGGCGCGGACGGCCCGGGTGGCTGAGCGGCGGTCAAGGCGGCCGGGCGGCGGTCAGGGTCGGGCGGCGGTCAGGGTCGGGCGGACGCCTAGGACAGGTGGCGGTGCAGGTCGGTGAGGCGGCCCGCGGCGGCGAGCACGGCCTCGGCCAGCACGGGCAGCCGGTCGTCGCCGAACCGCACCGACGGGCCCTGCAGCGCGACGGCCGCGAACACGCGCCCGCCGCCGTCGCGGACCGGCGCGGCCACGGCGCGGACGCCGGCGAGGCGCTCCTCGTCGTTGACGGAGTAGCCGCGCTCGCGGACGCCCTCCAGGTCGGCCTCCAGATCGGCGCGGGTGGTGAGGGTCGCCGGGGTGTGGCGGGCGAACGGCTCGTCCATCGCGACCGGGTCGTCGTCGAAGGCCAGCAGCGCCTTGCCCATCGCGCACGCGTGGACGGGGTTGCGGTCGCCGGGCGGCTGGTCGTAGCGCAGGGGATGCACCGACGGCAGGTGCAGCAGCACCGCGACCTCGTCGCCGGCCCGCACGCCGAGGCTGACCGCCTCGCCCGTCCCGTCGCGCAGCGCGGTCAGCTCGGGCTGCAGGAGCGTCGCGCCCATCCGCTCCAGCGCCAGGCGGCCGAGGATGGCGGTGGTGGGGCCGAGGAAGTACCGCTCGGTCGCGGGGTCCTGCGCGAGCATCCCGGTGTCGTGCAGGGCCCGCACGATGCGGTGCGCGGTGCTGACCGACAGGCCGAGGTGGTGCGCGACCTCGGTGGGGGTCTGCCGTTCGGCGTCCTCGAAGGAGCGGAGCACCGCCACGCAGCGGTCCACCGTCTGGGTGCCCGGCTTCGGTCGGCGGGGCCCTTCCGCGCGGTCGTCCGTCACGCGTCCCATCCTCCCACCGGGCCCGGCCCGCGCCTCGCCGGGGCGTGCCATAGTGGGCGCGTGGCACCCGAGATCCCGGTACGCGCGCCCCGTCCCTCCAAGGCCCGCACGGCGGGCGGAAGGGCCCGGGGGCCCTCGCCGTCGCTGACGGTCCGGCACGGGATCGGGTTCACGCTGAACCCGTGCGCGAGCCTGCTGCGCCTGCACGCCGCGGCGGGCCCGGTCGCGGTCGTCGGGACGCGCCGGATGCCGTTCGTGCACCTGTTCGGCCCCGACGCCAACACGTTCGTGTTCGCCAACTCGGGCCTGTTCCGCTGGCGGGAGGCGTTCGACCTGCTGGTCCCGGTGAACGGGGAGACCGCGCTGATCGTCAGCGACGGCGCCGACCACCGGCGGCGGCGCCGGCTCGTCCAGCCGGCGTTCCACCACCGGCGCGTCGCCGGGTACGTGGCGCGGATGGCGGCCAACACCGACGCGGCGCTGGAGTCGTGGCGCCCCGGCCGGACCCTGGACGCCTACGCCGAGCTGCGCGCGGTGATCCGCCGCAGCACCGTCGAGGTGCTGTTCGGCGACCGGCTCGCCGCCGACAGCGAGGTGATCGGGCGGCGCCTGCAGGTCGCGCTCGCGGCCGTGGACCGCAACTTCGTGCTGCAGATGGTGCTGCGTTCGGTCCCCAACCCCTACATGCGGCGCGTCGCGGCCTCCCGGGCGCTGGTGGCCCGGCGGGTGGACGAGGAGATCGAGCGGCGGCTGCGGGAGGGCGGCGAGCACGACGACGTGCTGGGCATGCTGCTGGCCTCGCGCGACGAGGACGGCGCGGGCCTGACCCGCCAGGAGCTCCAGGACCAGGTCATCAGCCTGATCTCGGCCGGCTACGACACCACCAGCGCCGCGATGGCGTGGGCGGTGTACGCGCTGCTGGCCCATCCGGAGGCCGAGGAGCGGGCGCGGCGGGAGGTGGCCGAGGTGGTCGGCGACCGGCCGGTCGAGGCCGCCGACCTGCCCGCGCTCGAGTACCTGGACGGGGTGGTGAACGAGACGCTGCGGCTGTTCCCGCCCGCCGTGCTCAGCGCCCGCGTCCCGGTCGAGGACTTCACCTACGGCGGGCACCGGGTCCCGGCGGGCGCGATGGTGTTCTACTCCCCGTTCGTCACCCACCGGATGCCGGAGGTGTGGCCGCAGGCGGGGCGGTTCCGGCCCGAGCGGTGGGACCGGTCGTCGGCGCTGTACCGCCCCACCACGCCCGCGACGTACCTGCCGTTCGGCGGCGGTCCGCACCGCTGCATCGGCTCGACGCTGGCGACGGTGGAGATCAAGACGATGCTGGCGTGCCTGCTGCGCCGCACCCGGCTGTCCCTGGTCTCCACCGCCGCAACGCCGACGAGCGTGACCGCGATGCGGCCGCGCGGCGGCCTGCCGGTGCGGGTGCTCGGCTAGTTCTGGCGGAGGCAGACGCAGAACGGGTGCCCGGCGGGGTCGGTGAGGACGCGCCAGCGGTCCCCTCCGGGCTGGAAGTCGGGCCTGCCGCCGCCGAGGCCGGTGACGGCCTCCTCGGCCTTGTCCAGGTCGTCGACGTAGAAGTCGAGGTGGAACTGCTGGGGCCGGTCCCCTTCGGGCCAGGTCGGCGCCTGGTGCCCGGCGACGCCCTGGAAGTAGACGTCCAGGCCGTTGGGCAGCTTGACGGCGGAGGCCTCGGGGGTGTCGTAGGTGACCTCGCCTCCGGTCACCGCCGCGTAGAACGCGGCGAGCGCCGGCGGCTCCGGGCAGTCGAGGGTGACGGCGGCGAATTCCGCGATACCGGGCATCTATCGGCTCCTTCGTGATCGGTATGCCCTCAGTCTTTCAGGGGAAGCTGACACCTTCTGTCAGGTACAGGGAACGCGTCGGCACCGGTGTCAGCGGGCGGCGCGGGCCAGGCGGTCGGCCATGGCCGCGACGCGGTCGCGCAGTTCGGCGGGCTCGCGGATCTCGAAGGCGATGTCGAGGTAGGCGATGCGCAGCGCCGTCCACTCCAGGGAGTCGGCGGAGGTCCGCAGCACGCAGGTCCGGTCGTCGACCGGTTCGACCTCGGTGCCGGTGACGCGGAACCGGTCGGCCAGTTCCCGCGCGGAAGCGTGCACGAGCAGCACCGCCCGCGTCGCCGGCTGCGACCCGGCCAGGAAGCGGGTGACGTACTCGGCGGTGTCGGCGGCGGGCAGTTCGCGCGGCGGGCGGCGGACGCCGGTCGGCAGCGGGGCGGACACGCGGTCGACGCGGAAGACCCGCCAGTCGTCGCGGCCGGCGTCGAACGCGACCAGGTACCAGCGCCGCCCCGCCGACACCAGGCCGTGCGGCTCGGCCAGGCGCCGGGTCTCCTCGCCGGCGTGGTCGCGGTAGGCGAAGCGGACGCGCTCGTGGTCGCGGCACGCCGCGGCCAGCACCGCCAGGGTCTCGGGGTCGGCGACCGGCCCGGCGGGCGGCGCGCCCAGCGTGGTGGTGGCGGCGTGCAGGGCCGTGACACGGCGCCGCAGCCGCGCGGGCAGCACCTGTTCGAGCTTGGCCATGGCGCGCACGGACGCCTCGGCGATGCCCTCGACCGCTCCGCCGGTGGCGGCGCGCAGCCCGACCGCGATCGCGACGGCCTCCTCGTCGTCCAGCAGCAGCGGCGGCATCGCGGCGCCGGCCTCCAGCACGTACCCGCCGGCCGCGCCGAGCGTGGCGTGCACGGGGTAGCCGAGGCCGCGCAGCCGGTCGATGTCGCGGCGGACGGTCCGGGGGCTGACGCCCAGGCGCTCGCACAGCTCCGGCCCGCTCCATTCCCGGCGGGTTTGCAGCAGGGACAGCAGCCGCAGCAGACGTTCGGAGGACATGCCCCCAGTATGCGGAGAACGCGGCCAGGTTCTGACCTCTTTGGCGCCTAGCTTGGCGGCCATGAGAGGGGACCACATCGTCATCACCGGCGCCAGGAACAACAACCTCAAGGACGTCTCGCTGCGGATCCCGAAGGACCGGCTCGTGGTGTTCACGGGGGTGTCGGGGTCGGGCAAGTCGTCGGTGGTGTTCGGGACGGTCGCGGCGGAGTCGCAGCGGCAGCTGAACGAGACGCTCAGCTGGTTCGCCCGCGACCGGATGCCCCGCCACGAGCGGCCCGACGCCGACGTCATCGACCATCTCACGCCCGCGGTCGTGGTCGACCAGCGGCCGATCGGCGGCAACGCCCGCTCCACGGTCGGCACGATCACCGACATCTCCCCCGTCCTGCGGGTCCTGTTCTCCCGGCACGGGACGCCCGGCGCCGGGGAGGCCGCGGCCTACTCCTTCAACGACCCGCGCGGCATGTGCCCCGAATGCGACGGCCTCGGGCACGTCGCGCGGGTCGACCTGGACCGCTTCCTGGACACCGACCGGTCGCTCAACGAGGGCGCGGTCCACTTCCCGCCGTTCGGCGTCGGGACGTTCGTGTGGCAGCTGTACGCCGAGTCGGGGCTGTTCGACCCGGACAAGCCGCTGCGGGACTTCACCCCGCGGGAGTGGGACCTGCTCCTGCACGGCAAGGGGTTCCGGGTGCCGCGCCTGAACCGGACCGGGTCCATGGGGCACAACGCCTACGAGGGCATGCTCGAGCGCTTCCACCGCCTCTACATCAAGCGGGACCTCGGGTCGCTGCCGCCCAAGGTGCGGGACGCGGCCCGCCGCGTCGTGCGCGAGGACACCTGCCCGGCTTGCGGCGGGGCGCGGCTCAACGCGGCGGCGCTGGCCTCGCGCATCGGCGGCCGCACCATCGCCGACCTGTCACGCATGGAGATCGGCGACCTGGTCGCCGCGCTCGGCGAGATCACCGACCCGGTCGCCGCGCGGGTCGCCGGGGAGGCGGTCACGCGGCTGCGGCGGCTGGAGGACATCGGCCTGTCCTACCTCACCCTGGACCGCCCGACGCGCACGCTGTCGGGCGGGGAGGCGCAGCGGCTCAAGGTCGTCCGGCACCTGGGGTCGAGCCTGACCGGGATGACCTACATCTTCGACGAGCCCAGCGCGGGCCTGCACCCCCGGGACGTCGACCGGCTGAACGCGCTGCTGCTGCGGCTGCGCGACAAGGGCAACACGGTGCTGGTGGTCGAGCACGACCCGGCGGTGATCGGCGTCGCCGACCACGTGGTCGACATGGGGCCCGGCGCGGGCGTGCGCGGCGGCGAGATCGTCTTCACCGGGACGGTCGAGGGGCTGCGCGCCGCCGCGACGCCGACCGGGCGGGCGCTGCGCCGCGCGGCGCCGGTCAAGACCCGGTTCCGGGAGCCGACCGGGTGGCTGGTGGTGGCCGGCGCCCGCGCCAACAACCTCAAGGGCCTGACGGTGCGGTTCCCCACGGGGGTGCTCACGGCGGTGACCGGCGTGGCGGGGTCGGGCAAGAGCACCCTGGTCATGGACGAGTTCGCCGCCCGGCACCCCGACGCGGTGGTGGTGGACCAGTCGGCCATCGCGGCGTCCCGCCGCTCCAGCCCCGCGACCTTCGTCGGCGTGATGGACCCGCTGCGGCGGCTGTTCGCGCGGGTGAGCGGCGCGCCCGCGGCCCTGTTCAGCCACAACTCCGAGGGCGCGTGCCCGGAGTGCGACGGCAACGGCGTCATCGTCACCGACCTGGCGTTCATGGACCCGGTCACCACCACGTGCGAGGCGTGCGGGGGCGGCCGGTACCGCCCGGAGGTCCTCGCCCACACCGTGCGCGGCCGGACGATCGCGGACGTCCTGGCGATGACCGCCGAGGAGGCCCTGGCCTTCTTCACCGGGCCCGCCGCCCCGTCCCCCGGCGGAGGGGACCCGGCCGGGACGGCCGAACGTGCGATCGCCGAGCGGCTGCGGGCCCTCAACGACGTCGGGCTCGGCTACATGACGCTCGGGCGGCCGCTCGGCTCGCTGTCGGGCGGCGAGCGCCAGCGGATCAAGCTGGCGACCCGGCTGCACCGCGCAGGCACCGTCTACGTGCTGGACGAGCCGACGACGGGGCTGCACATGTCCGACGTCGGGGCGCTGCTGGCGCTGCTGGACCGGCTGGTGGACGGCGGCGGCACCGTCATCGTCGTCGAGCACGACCAGCAGGTGGTCGAGCACGCGGACTGGGTGGTCGACCTCGGGCCCGGCGGCGGCCGGCACGGCGGCGAGGTCGTGTTCGCCGGCACCCCCACCGAGCTGCTGGAGGCGCCGTCGTCGGTCACGGCCGAGTTCCTGCGCCGCGGCCTGCCCGAGCGGGCCGCCGCCGGCCGCTAGTCGCCGGCGGCGAGGCGGGCGGGGAACCCGCCGGTCGCGATCGGGCCCCACCGGTCGATGGTGACGCGGATGAGGGACTTGTCCTGGCGGCGCATCGCCTCCCGGTACTCGTCCCAGTCGGGATGCTCCCCGGCGATGCAGCGGTAGTAGTCGACGAGCGCGTCGGCGGCCTCGGGCATGTCGATGACCTCGGCGGTGCCGTCGACCTGCACGTAGGGGCCGTTGAAGTCGTCGGACAGCACGCACACCGACACGCGCGGGTCGCGGCGGGCGTTGCGGGCCTTGGCCCGCTCGGGGTAGGTGGAGACGACGATCCGGCCCTCGCCGTCGACCCCGCACGTCACGGGCGACATCTGGGGCCGCCCGTCGGCGCGGGCGGTGGACAGCAGCGCGTGGTGCCGGGGGCGCAGGAACTCCAGCAGTTCGGGACGGTCGACGCGGTTCGCGGTGGCGATCGAAGGAGCCATGCCCGCCACTCTAGGAACCGGGCGCCGATGAGTTCGCCGCCGCCGCGCCGTCTACCCCCGCGAAGGCTGTTTCGCGAAGGAGGCGGAGATGAGCGACCGCGAACCCGTCGAGGCACGCGACCTCGACATCTACGGCGCCGGTGAACTGGCGTGGGACGGCGTCCGCGACGCGCTGAAGGCGGCGCTGCCGAAGCCGGAGACGCCGGTGTTCCTCGGCACGGTCCGTCCGGACGGGCGCCCGCACTCGGCGGGCGTCGGCGCGCTGTGGCACGACGGGGACCTGTACGTCGTCAGCGGCCCGGGCACGCGCAAGTCCCGGAACCTGGCGGCGAACCCGGCGTGCACGGTCTCGGTCCGCACCCCGGTCGGGGACGTGGTGCTGGAGGGCGAGGCCGAGCGCGTCACCGACCCGCCGGTGCTGGAGGCCGTCGCGGCCGGGTACCGGGAGGGCGGATGGCCGGCGCAGGTGGACGGCGAGGCGTTCACCGCGCCGTACAGCGCGCAGAGCGCGGGCCGGCCGCCGTGGTACCTGTACCGGATCGTCTTCCACACGGTGTTCACGGTGGGCACGGTGGAGCCGTTCGGCGCGATGCGGTGGAGGTTCGCGCGCTGACCCCGCGGGCGCCCGGCGTCCCGCGCGTGCGTCGTCTCTGGTCTCCGGCGGCGCGGGGCGTCAGCCGCTGAGCAGGGCGAACAGGCCGGCGCAGGTGAGCGCGACCATGACGGCCGCGATGGGCAGCTGCCCGCGCGCGGCCCGGCCGGGGCCGCGCAGGGCGAGGTCGTGCGCGGCGATGGTGCCGGCGATGTGGCCGAGGACGATGGCGTTGACCTGGACCTGCGCGATGAGGGTGGGCCCGGCGAGGTCGTAGTCGACGCGGTTGCCGGTGGAGCCGAGCAGGTCCAGCCCCGTCCCGAACGGGTCGCTGGCGAGGATGGCGGTGGTCTGGCCCTCCAGGACGAAGAACGAGAAGTAGTGGGCGACGGTGTAGCCGAGGGCGATCGGCAGGAGCGTCGCGGCGAACCGCGCGGGCATGGTGCGGGCGTCCTGGCCGGTGAGCCGTGCGCTGAGCCGCAGCGCCGCGGCGTACAGGAGCGCGACGGCGCCGACGGCGGCGGCGAGGCCGAGGGTTCCGGCGGGGACGCTGGAGGGGTCGACGTTGCCGCGCCAGTAGGTGGTGCGGGTGACGCCGTCGAACCCCGTCGAGCCGATCAGCACGCAGGCGGTCGCGGTGAGGCCGGGTTCGGGGCCGCCCCTCATGAGGCCGGTCAGGGGGGTGCGCAGGACGAGGGCGCCGTCGCCGCGCCGCCCGATCGGGCACATGCGGGCCAGGAGGCTGGAGTAGGCCTCGAACCCGTCCCCGCGGGTGAACCAGTCGCGGCCGAACCACCAGGCCAGGGCCAGGTTGCAGGCGGCGTAGGCGAGGATCAGGGCGCCGACGAGGCGCGGGTCGGAGCGGTGCGGGGCGACCAGTTCCAGCCAGACGAACCCGGTGAGCCAGGCGGCGGCGGGCCGGTAGCCGACCCGCTCGGGCAGGGCGCGGCGTCCTGACGGCGGGGTGCGGGTGGCGCGGCAGAGGGCGGCGTGCAGGGTCCGCAGCGGGTTCACGCGCCGCCACACGGGACCGAGCAGGACGCTGGCGGGGACGAGGCCCACCCAGAACGTCACGAACAGCGCCCACGGGGCCAGGTTGCGGGTGTCGGACGCGGGTCCGGCGAACGCGACGGCGACGACCAGGGCGGTCGCGGCCAGCGCGAGGGCGCGTCCGGCCGCGGTGAGGGCAGGCGCGGCCGGCAGGCGGGCGAGCGCGGGCGGCAGGGGGCGTCCGGCGTCCGGATGGAGCCGGGGCCGCTTCCACGCGACGGTGAGGGCGAGGAAGGAGGCCGCGACGGCCAGGCCGCCGCCGGCGATGGCGGCGACGGCGTCCAGGGGCAGGTCGGTGCGACCGCCGAGACCGTGGGCGAGCACGTGCACGGGGGTCACCCGACCTGCAGTTCGAGGACGCGGGCGCCGGAGTGGTGCAGTTCGGCCTCGAACACGCCCGGGGTGTCGGCGGTGAACCGCAGGACGGCGGGCCGTCCGGGGGCGATCTCCACCTCGCGGTCGTAGCCGTGCAGGTGGAAGGCGTCGGCGGTGTCGCCGGTGACGGTGATCTCGACGGCGGCGCCGCGCGGGACCTTCACGCGGCGCTGCGCGGTGTGCGCCTTCCCGCCGGTCACGGTCACGGCGATCCGAACGGCGGACGGCCCCAACGCGGCCGGAGCGGGCGTACCTGAAGGCGCGGAGGACCGGGCACTGGGCGGGGCCTCGGGCGCGGGCTCGCCGCACCCTGCCGCCACCGTCAGAACCGCCGTCAGAGCCGCCGTGACCGCCGCGATCGCTCCCGTTCGTGCCCGCCGCCGCATGGCTCCCCTTCCGTCCCGGTGTTGCACACCACAGATTGTGACACTAGACAATGACACATTATGAAGTGACATACTCCGGGCGAGGGGGCGTCCCGGTCGGTAGCGGGTCGTCCCGGTTCCTGCGTCGAGGGAGCAGTGGTGGTGGAGCACGTGACGGGCATGGGTGCGCGGTTCTGCGGCGCGGGCGGTGCCGCGGCGCGGCTGGCCGCCGAGGCGCCGGCGAAGCCGGCGGGCGGGGCGGCGCTGGACCAGATCCTCATCGCCTCCGGCGCCGCGGCCGCCCTGACGGCGGCGCTGCTGGTGCTCGGATGGGGGCACCGCAGCGGCCGCATCACGGTCCTGGCGCGCGCGGCGGACCTGGCGGCGCGCGGCCCGGGACGCGGCACGCCCGGCTGGGCGGCGCTGCCGATCCCGGTCGCGATGGTGTCGCTGATGGTCGCGCTCGTCGGAATGTACTGGGACATCTCCCTGCACATCTCGCACGGCCGGGACGAGGGGCCGCTGGCCAACATCGCCCACTACCCCATCCTGATCGGGCTGTTCGGCATCTTCACCGCCGGCGTGCTGGCCGTCGTGCTGCCCAAGGGCGAGCGCCCGGGCGCGGCGTCGGTGCGGATCACCCGCGACTGGTACGCCCCGGCGGGCGGGGTGCTGCTGGCCGGCGCCGGCTTCTACGCGCTGCTCGGGTTCCCCCTCGACGACGTGTGGCACCGCATCTTCGGGCAGGACGTGACGCTGTGGGGGCCGACGCACCTGATGCTGATCGGCGGTGCGGGGCTGTCGCTGGTGGCGATGATGGTGCTGGAGCGGGAGGGCCGCCGGGCCTGCGGGGACGCCGGGCAGCCGCCGGGGTGGCTGCGGTACGTGCGGCGCTGCATGCACGCGGGCGGGCTGCTGATCGGGCTGTCGGTGTTCCAGGCCGAGTACGACTTCGGGGTGCCGCAGTTCCGGCTCGTCCACCAGCCGCTGCTGATCGCGCTGGCGGCGGGCTGCGCGCTGGTGGCGGCGCGGCTGTGGGCGGGCCGCGGCGGCGCGGTGTTCGCCGTGGTGTTCTACATGCTGGTGCGCGGCGGGGTGTCGGTCCTGGTCGGCGGGGTGATCGGGGAGCTGTGGGCGGCGGTGCCGCTGTACTTCGCCGAGGCGGTGTGCGTGGAGGCCGCGGCGCTGGTGCTGGCGCGGCGGCCGCCGGCGCTGGGCGCGGTGTCGGGCGTGCTGATCGGCACGGCCGGGTTCGGCGCCGAGTACGCCTACGGGCAGGTCGCGTTCCGGCTGCCGTGGACGCCCGACATCGTCGCCGAGGGCATGGCGATGGCCGTGGCCGGCGGCGTCGCGGGCGGGGTGTGCGGGGCGCTGCTGGCCGAGGGGCTGCAAGGGCGGATGCCGCGCCCGGCGGTGGCGCGGGGCGTGTTCGCGGCGGCGATCCTGGCGGTGGCGGCGGCGGTCGCCAACGGCCTGGTGTTCACGGTCCCGCAGGGCCGCACCGCCACGGTCACCCTCACCGGCGTCCGCGGCGACGCCGCGCACCGCACCGCCGAGGCGCGGGTGGAGTTCTCCCCCGCCGACGCTGTCGACGGCCCGGCGTGGGTGACGGTGACGGGCTGGCAGGGGCAGGGCCTGCACGTCGACCGCCTGGTGAAGGTGCGCGAGGGCGTCTACCGGACGAGCGGGCCGATGCCGTTGCACGGCGAGTGGAAGACGCTGATCCGCGTGCACGACGGGCGGACGCTGGCGGGCGTCCCGGTCTACCTGCCCGACGACCCGGCGATCGGGGCGAAGGAGCTGGCGGCCCCGCCGCGCTTCACCCGGGACCTGCAGGGCGAGCGGTCGATCCTGCAGCGGGAGCTGAAGACCGACGCGCCGGCCTGGCTGTGGGCGGTGTGCTCGGCGGTGGTGCTGGCGTGCACGCTGGCGCTGGTGCTGTCGCTGGGCTGGGGCGTGGCGCGGATCGCGCGGCGGCTGCCGGACCGTCCGGAGCCCTCCGCGCCCGGCCGGGACGAGGCCCGCGCAGCGGCCCGCACGGAGGCGGGGCCGGAGGCGGGCGCGTGACGGTCGCGGCGGGGGTGCTGGCGTCCCATCCGATCATCACGGCGGTGCCGTTCTTCGTGCCGACGTTCGTGGTGGTCGCGGTGATCGTGTTCGTGGTGTGGCGGGACCGCCGCCGCGGCGACGACCCGCCGGGCGGGGTGCCCGGCCCGCCCGCCGACCGGGCGGACGGGCCGCCGCGGGACGGCGGTACCGGCGCCCCGTAGACTCTGCGATCATGAGCGACCGCCCCTCCCCCGCCCCGTACCTGTCGCAGCTGTTCTCGCTGGAGGGCAGGGTCGCGGTGGTGACGGGCGGCAGTTCGGGGATCGGCCGGGCGATCGCCGAGGCGCTCGCGCGGGCCGGGGCGTCGGTGGTGGTCGTGGCGCGGCGGGAGGCGGAGCTGGCGGCGACCGTCCGGGACCTGGAGGGGCACGGCTGCCGGGCCGCGCCGGTGAGCGCCGACCTGGGGTCGCGGGACGCGGTCGCCGCGGCGGCCGAGGCGGCGGTGGAGCCGTTCGGCGAGCCCGACATCCTGGTCAACGCGGCGGGGGTGAACCTGCGGCCGCCGATGGACGAGCTCGGCGCCGACGTGTGGGACACCACGATGGCGGTGAACCTGGACGCGCCGTTCCTGCTCGGGCAGCGGTTCGGGCCGGGGATGGCCGAGCGCGGCTTCGGGCGGCTGATCCACATCGCCTCGCAGCAGGCGTTCCGGGCGTCGGTGACCAGCGGCGCCTACGGGGTGTCCAAGGCGGGGCTGGTGGCGCTGGCCCGGTCGCAGGCCGAGGCCTGGTCCAGCCGCGGCGTCACCGCCAACACCCTGGTGCCGGGGTTCGTGATGACGCCGCTCAACGCGCGCCTGTCGTCGGACCCGGTCAAGGTGAGGGCGCTCGCCGAGCGGACGATGGTGGGCCGCAACGGCCTGGCGGAGGACTTCGCGGGCGCGGCGGTGTTCCTGGCCTCGCCGTCGGCCGCCTACGTGACGGGGCAGTCGGTCTTCGTGGACGGCGGCTTCTCCGCCCACTAGGGGGCACGGGGCCACGGCAACTTAGCGGATCAGTTCGATTACTCCTTGTGGTCAGGTTGGTATATCTCAGCCAGCAAGTCCATCCCCGACCCCCCGGCGCCCTTCGGGACGCCTTGGCGAAGGAGCGCGCATGGCGAAGAACCGCCCCGTCATCACCGAACTGGCCGCAGGAGAGAACGGCAACAACCAGGGGCACTTCGGTCAGACACTCGTCATCTCCGGCACGAATCTCGAAGGAGCCGACCGGGTCAACTTCGGTGCCAGGACGGTGGCCGGCACCCCCGATACGGCCGGGACGACCGTCACCTGCACGGTGCCGTCGGGCTTCGGTCTCGTGAACGTCACCGTCACCGGTCCCGGCGGCACCAGCAACGCGCTGCCGTTCTACTACATCCTCGCGCCGATCGTGCTCACCCGTGGCGCCGGCGGCGGGATCGGCCGCGGACCCGCCCGTGCTCACGGTGCTCGGCCAGAACCTGCTGACGACGCGCCGCGTGCGCATCGGCCCCACGCCGGAGGAGGCCGTGGAGGTCCCGTTCACCTCCGTGTCCGACGGCGAGGTCACCGCCGCGGCCAATCCCGTCACTCCGCTGGGCGGGCCTCCATGGACGCAGCTGGAGAATGTCTACGTCACCACCGCGGGCGGCACCGTCGTCCACCCGACGGTCCCCACGCTGCCGGCGGGCTTCACCTACTACGACATCCCCGTCATCACCTCGGTCGTTCCCAACAGCGGCATCCCGGGCGCCCAGGTCCTCGTCAACGGGACCGCCTTCGTGAGCCCGATGATCGTCGCCCACTTCGAGAACTCCGGAGCGCCGGTCCCCGGGGAGGTCTTGATCAACTCCAGTGCGCAGTTGCTCGTCACCGTGCCGTTCGGGCTGACCACGGACCCCACTTTCATCCGCATCATCACCCTCGGCGGGGAGAGCAACCGCGTCCCCTTCACCTACATCCCTCCACCGCCGCCGATCTGATCAGGGGCCGCTCTCTTCGTGCCAGACCGGTTCGGCGCTCTCCTGGACGCGGCCGTCGGCGCGGAAGAGCAGGTAGCGGTCGAAGTCGGCGGCGAACCAGCGGTCGTGGGTGACGGCCAGCACGGTGCCGGCGTAGTCGTCCAGGGCGTCCTGCAGGGCCTGGGCGCTGGCCAGGTCGAGGTTGTCGGTGGGTTCGTCCAGGAGCAGCAGCGTGCAGCCCGACAGCTCCAGCAGCAGGATCTGCAGGCGGGCCTGCTGCCCGCCGGACAGGGTGTGGAACGGCCGGCGCCCGGCGGGGGCGAGTTCGTAGCGGGCCAGGGCGCGCATCGCGTCGTTCAGGGTGCACGCGTGCCCGGTCGTGATGATCTCGGCGGGGGTGCGGCCTTGCAGGTCGGGGCGGGCGTGGGTCTGGACGAAGTGGCCGGGCACGACGCGGGCGCCGAGCCGGGCCAGGCCGCGGTGCGGCACCTCGGGGGCGGGCAGGCCGGCGAGCAGGCGCAGGAACCGGGACTTGCCCGAGCCGTTGGAGCCGAGCACCGCGACGCGCTCGCCGTAGCGGACCTCCAGGTCGAAGGGCCTCATCAGGCCGGTCAGTTCGAGGCCCTCGCAGACGACGGCGCGTTTGCCGGTGCGGCCGCCGCGCAGCCGCATGCGGACGCGCTGCTCGGGCGGGGCGCTCTGCGGCGGCCCGGCCTGCTCGAACCGGGCGAGGCGGGTGCGCGCCGCCTGGTAGGAGGATGCCACGGCGTCGTTGTTCGCCGACCGCTGCCGGAGGGTGTGCACGAGGCCCCGCAGGCGGGCGTGCTCCTCGTCCCAGCGGCGGCGGCGCTCGTCGAGGCGGGCGGCCCGGTCGCGGCGCGCGGCGGCGTAGGTGGCGAACCCGCCGCCGTGGACCCAGGCGGTGCGGGCCTCCACGGTGATGACGCGGTCGGCCGCGCGGGCGAGCAGCCAGCGGTCGTGCGAGACCAGCAGCACCGTCTTGGCGGCGGCCCGCAGCCGCTCCTCCAGCCACTGCTTGGCGGGGACGTCCAGGTAGTTGTCGGGCTCGTCCAGGAGCAGGACCTCGTCGGGGCCGCGCAGCAGCGCCTCCAGCATCAGCCGTTTCTGCTCCCCGCCCGACAGGGTGGCGGCCTTGCGGTCGCGGACCCGGTCGTAGGGCAGGCCGAGCGCCGCGGTGGTGCAGGCGTCCCAGACGACCTCGATGTCGTATCCGCCCGCGTCGGTGTAGTCGTTGAGCGCCTCGGCGTAGGCGAGCTGGCCTGCCTCGTCGCCGCCCAGTGCCCTCTCGGCCGCCGCCAGCGCCGCGGCGGCCGCGCGGACCCGGCCGGGGGCCACCGACAGCAGCAGTTCGGTGACGGTGCGGTCGCCGGGGATGAACTGCCGCATCACGCCGAGGCCGCCGGAGTGGGCGACGATGCCCGAGGAGGGCCGCGTCTCGCCGGCGATGAGGCGCAGGAGTGTGGTCTTGCCCGCTCCGTTCGGCCCGACGAGCGCCGCCTTGGCGCCCTCGCCGACGCGGAAGGACACCGCGTCGAGCAGGGGCCGCCCGTCCGGCAGGACGTAGGTCAGGTCGCTCACCTCGATGTGGCCCACGGCCGCCCTCTCGATCGTTGTACGGGTACCGGATCATTGGTCTAGTCGTAGCACAACGTACTAGGGTGGCGGGCATGGGATCGAGTGAGGCGGAGCGCATCTGGTTCCGGGACGCCAAACCCCGCCGCGAGGGGCCGCCGTTGAGCCGGGAGCGCATCGTGGCCGAGGCGGTGGCGCTGCTGGACGAGGAGGGCATCGGCCGGTTGACGATGCGGCGACTGGCCGAGCGGCTGGGCACCGGTTCCACGACGCTGTACTGGCATGTCCAGACCAAGGACGACGTGCTCGACCTGGCGCTGGACACCGTGTTCGGGCAGGCGCGGCTGCCCGAGGTCCCCTCGGGCGACTGGCGCGCGGACGTCACCGCCCTCGCCGGGGAGTGGCGGTCGGCGATGCTGCGCCACCCGTGGGCGGCCGGGCTCCTGGGGCGTCCGCTGATGGGCCCGAACGTGCTGGAGCGCACCGAGTTCCTGCACGCGGCGCTGGTGCGGGCCGGGCTGGGCGGCGCGGAGCTGACCGCGGCGGCCTACGGCCTGGCCAACTACGTCATCGGGTCGTCGATGATGCAGGCGGCGTGGCAGGGGCGCGACGAGGCGGCCGTGCGGCGCGCCGCCGACGAGCACCTGCGGGAGCGGCGCGACCGGTACCCGGTGCTGGCCGAGCACGGCCACGTCAGCGGCAACGACTGGGACGCGACCTTCGCGCACGGTCTGGCCTACCTGCTCGACGGCATCGCCGCCCGGCTCCCGGGCGCCGCGCCGTCCCCGTGAACGCTCAGCCCTCCCCCGGGGGGCCGGGGCCGCGGGGCCACAGGCCGGTGGCGTCGACGGCCGCGGCGGGGTCGGCGGCGTGCACGATGCCGCCGACGGGCCGCCCGTCCTCGTCGTGGACGCGCCAGCCGCCGAGCTGGACGACGGGGACGCGCCCGGCGCGCATGGCCAGGGCGATCTCCGAGAGCGTCCCCCAGGATCCGCCGACGGCGATGACGGCGTCGGCGGCGTTGACGACGACGTTGTTGCGGGCCTGCCCGAGGCCGGTGGGGACGGCGACGGTGAGGTCGCGGGACGCGGCCGCGCGGTCGGCGGCGGGCAGGATCCCGACCACGACGCCGCCGGCGGCGCGGGCGCCCGCGGCCGCGGCGGCCATCACACCGCCGTGCCCTCCGCACACGACCACGGCGCCGCGTCCGGCGAGGATCCGGCCGGTCTCGTAGGCGTGGTCCCACTCGCGCTCGGTGCACTCCCCCGGCCCGCACACCGCGACCTGGACGGCCACGGCGCGCCCCTACCCGGCGCCGTGCCGGGCGGCGATCCGGTCGATCGCCGCGGCGAGGTCGAAGTCCTTGCCGGTGAGGCCGCCGGCGCTGTGGGTGGTCAGGGCGAAGGTCAGGGTGCGCCAGCGGATGTCGATGTCGGGGTGGTGGTCAGCGTCCTCGGCGGCGCGGGCGACGTCGTCGACGATCTCGATCCCGGCCATGAAGGAGGGCGCCTGGACCCGCCTGCGGATCAGGTCGCCGTCGCGGCTCCAGGCGGGCAGGCCGCGCAGGCGGTCGGCGACGTCGTCGGCGTCGAGCGTGTCGGCCATCGGGTCACTCCCTGGTCGCTGGTGCCGTTCCCCCTTCCTCTTCCCCCTGCGGGACGCCCGGTCACCCCGCGCCCGGGGTCAGGTCGTACAGGACGGTGCCGCCGACCGTGGCGGGGGTGTAGTGCGCGGCGACCCATGCGCTGATCCGCTGGGCGGCGTCGCTGCCTCCGGTGCTCGCCGCACGGCCTCCTCCGCGTCCCTGAACTCCTCGGCCGTCGTCGCCGCCGATGAAGTAGTGGATCCTGCCCTGACCGGCGAGGCGCTGGAACTCGGCGAGGGTGGGGGCGGGGTCGGTGCCGTTGAACCCGCCGACCGCCATCACGGGCCTGCCGGCGGCGAGCTGGTAGCCGGCGGCGGTGTTGGATCCGACGGCCGCCGCGGCCCAGGTGTAGGAGGCGGCGCCGGCTCGGAGGGCGGCGGTGACGGCGGCGCCGGGGGTCCCGGCGTTCAGGAGGCCGCCCGGTCCCCCGCCCGGCCCTCCGGCCTGCGGTCCTGCCTGCAGGCCTCCGCCGCCTCGGAGGCCCGCGGGGCCGCCGGGCATGCGCGCCGCCGCCCCCGGGCCTTGGGGCGGGGGCCCGCCGGGGCCCCGGATCCGGCCGCCGGGCCCGGAGCGTCCGGGACGCCCGCCCGGGCCGCCGCGTCCAGGGCCGAACCCGGTGGAAGTCGCGGGGCCCGCGGTGACGATGGCGCCGGTGTGCGGGGTGCGGGCGGTCTCGGCGGCGTAGGCGGCGGGCCCGGCGAGGCAGGCCAGGACCGCCAGGGCGGCGGCGCCGGCCAGGACGGGGCCGCGCAGCAGCCGCACGGCCGCCAGCGCGGCGGCGGCGAGCAGCCCGCCGGCCGCGACCGCGGGCGCGAGCCAGGGGTGCCAGTCCGGGGAGCGGCCGAGCAGCACGTAGGCCCACATGGCGGTGGCGGCGACGGTCGCCGACAGGACCGCGGCGGCTTCGGGGGTGCGGCGCCGCTCCCACATCAGCGCGGCGCCCATGCCGGTGAGCGCGGCGACCGCGGGCGCGAGCGCGACGGTGTAGTACTCGTGGAAGATGCCCTGCATCCAGCTGAAGACCGCGGCGGTGAGCAGGAGCCATCCGCCCCACAGCGCCAGGGCGGCGCGGGCGGGGTCGGTGCGGGGCGCGCGGCGCGTCGCCCACAGCCCCGCGGCGAGCAGCGCGAGCGCGGCGGGCAGCAGCCAGGAGATCTGGCCGCCGACGACGGGCCCGAACATGCGGCCCCACCCGGCGTCCTGGTCGAGGTTGCCGAGGCCGCCGGTCTCCTCGCCGTTGAGACGTCCGAGCCCGTTGTAGCCGAGCGCCAGTTCCAGGACCGAGTCGTGCTGCGATCCGCCGATGTAGGGGCGGGCGGAGGCGGGCACCAGCGCCACGGCCGCGACCCACCACCCGGCCGAGGCCAGCAGCGCTCCCCCGGCGGCGGCCAGCTGCCACAGCCGCCGCCGCAGGGGTGCGGGCGCGGCGGCCAGGTACACCAGCGCGAACACCGGGACGACCAGGAACGCCTGGAGCATCTTGGCCAGGAACCCGGTCCCGGTGAAGGCCGCCGCGAGCAGCAGCCAGCGGGTGCTCGCGGTCTCCTGCGCGCGCAGCAGGGCGTAGGCGCCGAGGGTCAGCAGCAGCACCAGCAGGGCGTCGGGGTTGTTGAACCGGAACAGCAGCGCGGCCACCGGCGTCAGCGCGAGCGCGGCGCCGGACAGCAGCGCCGCCCACGCCGGGAAGCGGCGCCGGACGGCCGCGTGGAGGGTCGCGACGGTCGCCACGCCCATGAGCGCCTGCGGGACGAGGATGCTCCAGGTGTTGACGCCGAAGGCGCGGGCCGCCAGGGCCATCGGCCACAGCGCGGCGGGGGGCTTGTCGACGGTGATGGCGTTCGCGGCGTCGGAGGAGCCGAAGAAGAACGCCTTCCAACTGGCGGCACCGGCCTGGACGGCGGCGGAGTAGTACGCGTTGGCCCATCCGGACGCGCCGAGCCCCCAGACGTACAGGACGCCGGTGGCGGCGAGCAGGGCCAGCAGCGCGGGCCGGGCCCAGGCGGGGTCGGCGTCGGGGCCGCGCAGCAGCCGCCGCGGGAGGCCGCCCCGCCCGCGCGGGGTGCGGGGCGCGGGCGGGGCGGCCGGGATCGTGGAGGTCATGTCGGTGCTCCCTAGTCAGCCGAGCTTGTAGAGGCGGGCGCCGGTGGAGCCGGACGCCGCGTCCGGCGAGGTGCCCGAGGAGGTGCCGGTGCCGGTGCCGCCGTAGGCGCTCGGGTCGACGGGGGTGGCGTTCTTCTGGACCCAGGCGGTGACGGCGGTGTCGCCGCCGCCGGGGCCCATGCGGCCGCCGAGCAGGATGTAGCGGAGCTTGCCCTCCTTGACGTACTGCTGGAGTTTGGCGACGGTCATGGCGGGGTCGCTGCCGGTGAAGCCGCCCATGGCGATGACGGGGCGCCCGGTCCGCAGGATGATCGAGGAGGCCTCCTGGGCGCTGGAGACGGCGACGAGCCAGGCGGCGCCGCCCTGGTTCTTCTCCAGATAGGTGATCATCCGGGTGTCGACGCTTCCGCCGGGACCGCCGCCGGTTGCGCCGAATCCGCCGGGGCGCTGCCCGCGCCCGTCCGCCCGCCCCTCGGGCGCCTGCCCGTTCTGGGGCTGCCCGTTCTGGCCGCCGGCCGCCCACGGGGGCCGCTGCCCGCCGGGTGCCTGCCCGCCGGGCGGCTGGCCGCCGGGCATGGCGGGGGGTGCGCCGCGTCCGCCGGGGAAGGCGCCGGGGCGGCCGAAGCCGTCGCCGGTCACCGGCCCGGCCAGCGGGTTGGTGCCGTTGGAGGCGGTGGCGGCGGCCGAGGCGGCGTAGGCGCCCGGGCCCGCCAGTGCCGCGACGGCGGCGAGGGCGAGCCCGGCGGCGGTGGCGCGCGTCCCGGCGCGGCGGACCACCCGTCCGGCGATCAGGGCGGCGACGGCGAGGACGGTGGCGGCGGCGACGGCCCACCGCAGCCACGGGTGCCAGGACGGTGTGCGGTCCAGCAGGACGGACGCCCACGCGCCGGTGGCGGCGACGCCCGCGGGCAGCGCCCACGCCCAGGCCCGCGAGTCGCGGTGGGCGCGGGTCAGCAGGACGGCTCCGGCGCCGGTGAGCGCGGCGATCGCGGGGGCCATGGCGGTGGAGTAGTAGGGGTGGAAGGTGCCCTGCGCGAAGCTGAACACGACGTAGTGGACGGTGAGCCATCCGCCCCACAGCAGCAGCGCGGCGCGTGCGGTGTCGGTGCGGGGGCGGCGCCGCAGCAGGACGAGCCCTGCGGCCAGGGCGAGGACGGCGAACGGGATGAGCCAGGAGATCTGGCCGCCGAGGATGTCGTTGAACAGCCGTCCGGCGCCGGCCTGGCCGCCGAATCCGCCGCCGCCTCCGGGGCCGCCGCGTCCGCCGGGGCCGCCCTGGCCGAGGATGCGGCCGAGGCCGTTGTAGCCGACGACGAGGTCCCAGGCGGTGCCGTCGGTGCTGCCGCCGATGTAGGGGCGGGAGCGGGCGGGGATGGCGTCGACCAGCAGCGTCCACCACAGGGAGGACGCGGCGAGGACGGCGCCGGCGGCGAGCAGGTGCCATACGCGGCGCGCGAGGCCGGGCCGCGCGGCGACCAGGTAGGCCAGGGCCAGGGCGGGGACGACGAGGAACGCCTGCAGCATCTTGGTGTTGAAGCCGCAGCCGACGAGGAGCGCGGCGAGCAGCAGGGGCCGCAGCCGGCCGGTGTCGACGGCGCGCTGGCAGGCCCAGGCGGCGGCGACCAGGAACAGCACCAGGAGGGTGTCGGGGTTGTTGTCGCGGTTGATCGCGACGGTGATCGGGGTGAGGGCGAGGACGGCGGCGGCGGTGAGCGCGGCGGCGTGCCCGAAGGCGCGGCGGACCGTCGCGTACAGCACGGCCACGGCGGCGACGCCCTCGGCGACCTGCGGGAGCAGCAGGCTCCAGGTCCCGAATCCGAGGACGCGGGCGGTCAGCCCCATGGCCCACAGGGCCATGGGCGGCTTGTCGACGGTGATGAAGGAGCCGGCGTCCAGGGCGCCGAAGAAGAACGCCTTCCAGCTCTGGGTGCCGCTCTTGACGGCGGCGGAGTAGTAGGCGTTGGCGTCTCCGGCGTCCGACAGCCCCCACGCGTACAGGGCGGCGGCGAGGAGGAGGACGCCCCACAGGGCGGGGCGCGCCCAGCGGGGGTCGCCGTCGGGGCCGAGGAGGAGGCGGCGGGCGCGGTCGCGGGGGGCGGCGGGGCGCCCGGTGGCGGGCGGCGGGGTGAGGGTGGAGGTCATGCCGGGGTCCCTCCGGTGTTGTCGGCCGCGGGCTGGGCCGCGGGCTGGGCGGGGCGGTCGCCGAGGCGGCGGGGGTGGAAGATCCAGGCGCGCATCAGCAGGAACCGCGCGAGGGTGGCGACGGCGTTGGCGGCGACGACCGCGGCGACCTCGACGGCGCGTCCGGCGCCGGGTGCGGCGGCGTGCAGCGCGGCCAGGCCGCCGGTGCTGAGGGCCAGGCCGAGCAGGAACGCGGCGCCGCCTTCGAGCTGCTGGCGCAGGGCGCGGCCGGGGCCGGTGACGCCGAAGGTGAAGCGGCGGTTGGCCGCGGTGTTGCCGACGGTGGTGACGACCAGGGACAGCGCGTTGGCCCACAGCGGCCCCATGACCAGGCGCAGCAGGACGAACAGGATGAGCTGGGCGATGGTGCTGACAGCGCCGATGACGGCGAACACCGGGAGCTGGCGGGCCATGCCGGCGGGGAGCGCGGCGGCGGGGCCGGGGCGTCCGCCGACGGGGGCTCGGAACGCGCCGGTGAGCATGCGGCGCGCGACGCGGGCCATGCCGCGCAGGTCGTCGCGGGCGGTGCGCAGGACGTCGACGCGGCTGTCGGGGTCGTCGACCCAGTCGACGGGGACCTCGTGGATGCGCAGCCCGTTGCGTTCGGCGAGCAGCAGCAGCTCGGTGTCGAAGAACCACTCCTCGTCCTCGACCGAGGGCAGCAGCGCCTGGACGATCTCGGTGCGGGCGGCCTTGAAGCCGCACTGGGCGTCGGTGAAGCGGGCGGCGAGCGCGGTGCGCAGCAGCAGGTTGTAGCAGCGGGAGATGATCTCGCGGCGGGGGCCGCGCACGACGGCGGAGCCGCGGGTCAGGCGCGAGCCGATGGCGAGGTCGCTGTGCCCGGAGATGAGCGGGGCGACCAGCGGCAGGAACGCGTCGAGGTCGGTGGACAGGTCGACGTCCATGTAGGCGACGACGTCGGCGTCGCTGGTGCTCCACACGTGGCGCAGCGCCCGGCCGCGTCCCTTGTCGCGCAGGTGGACGGCCCGCACGCGCGGGTGCCGGGCGGCCAGGTCGCGGGCGATGGGCCAGGTGGCGTCGGTGCTGGCGTTGTCGGCGACGGTGATGCGGAAGGGGTAGGGGAGGCTCTCGGCGAGGTAGGCGTGCAGGCGCTCGACGCTGGCGGCCAGGACGCGCTCCTCGTTGTGGACGGGGACGACCACTTCGACGAGCCGTCCCCGGCCGCCGCGGTCGGGCGGGGCCGGGGGCGGCGCGGCGGGCGTGCCCGGTTCGGTGGTGAGGCGACTCATGGGACCGAGGTTCGGGGGCGGGTGTGGGAGGGCGGTGAGCCGTGTCTTAACGCCCCATGAGAAACGCGCCGCGCCCGCCCGGGCCGGGTCCGGGGGGCGTGTTCAGTCGCCGGGGGCGGGGGTGCCGGGCAGGTGGAGGCGGGCGAGGGTGCCGCCGCCGGGGGCGGGCTCGAGGGCGACGCGTCCGCCGCATTCGGCGACGACGCGGGCGACGATGGACAGTCCGAGGCCGGAGCCGGGCAGGCTGCGGGCGGACGGGGACCGCCAGAACCGCTCGAACACGTGCGGGAGGTCGGCGGCGGGGATGCCGGGCCCGTGGTCGCGGACGGTGAGCTCGCCGTCCTCGAGGCGGACGGTGACGGCGCCGCCGGGCGGGCTGAACTTCACGGCGTTGTCGAGGAGGTTGACGATGGCGCGTTCCAGGGAGGCGGGGTCGCCGTGGACGTGCCAGGGCCGGGTGTCGCTGGTGATGGTGAGGCCGGGTCCGCGCAGGCGGGCGCGTTCGACGGCGCGTTCGACGACCTCGTGCAGGGCGACGGTCTCGCGGACGGGTCCGGTCTCGGCGGGGCGGGCGAGCTCCAGCAGGTCGCCGACGAGGCTGGTCAGTTCGCGCAGCTGCGCCCGGACGGAGGCGAGGAGGTTGCGGCGGGTTTCGGGGGGCAGGTCGCGGCCGGTGGCCTGCGAGCGCAGCAGCAGGTCGATGTTGGTGCGCAGGCTGGTGAGGGGGGTGCGCAGCTCGTGGCCGGCGTCGGCGATGAGCTGCTGCTGGCGTTCGCGGGACGCGGCCAGGGCGGCGGTCATGGTGTTGAAGGAGCGCGACAGCCGCGCGATCTCGTCGGTGCCCTCCTCGGGGATGCGGGTGGCGAGGTCCTCGGTGCGGGCGATGTGCTCGACGGCGCCGGTGAGCTCGTCCACGGGCCGCAGCGACGCGCGGGCGATCATGAGGCCGGCGGCGGCCGACACCACGACGCCGAGGGCGGTGACGGCGGTGAGCAGCAGCGCGAGGTTGTCCAGGGGGCCCTGGACCTCGTCGAGGGAGATGGCGTAGGAGACGGCGGCGGGGGTGCCGTCGCGCAGCCGGAACGAGCGGGTCAGGACGCGGACGTCGTCCTCGGTGCCGGAGGCGGTCACGCCGGCGCCGTCGTGGTAGGCGTGGCCGCGTTCGCCGCGGGCGACCCGCGCGTCCTGTGCGGTGACCTCCAGCGCGCCGGCGCCGGGGACGGTGCAGCGCCGCCCGTCGGCGCGGACCAGCTGCATGATCTCGTAGGGGCCGGGCGGCGGGTTCTGCGCGCCGGTGCCGGTCGGCTCGGACGAGCAGGCGGCGAGGAGGGCCTCGGCCTGGCGGGGCAGGCGGGGCGTGCGGGGGCCCTGGCCGGGCGGGCCGGGGCGGTAGCCGTCCGGCGCGGTGGGCGGGCCGCCCGACACCGCGCCGAGGCGGCGGTCCAGCTCGCGGTACAGCTGGTTGCGGGTGAGGAGCCAGCCGGCGCTGGCGCAGGCGGCGACGGCGAGCGCGACGGCCGCGGCGGTGAGCAGCGCCATGCGGGCGCGCAGCGTGAGCCGCCGGGTGAGGCGCCGCGTGACCGGGGCGCGGGTGCTCATGGGGACGCCGCCGCGCGCAGCACGTACCCGACGCCGCGGACGGTGTGCACCAGCCGCGGCATTCCGCCCCGCTCGGTCTTGCGCCGCAGGTACATCACGTACACGTCCAGGGAGTTGGAGGCGGGTTCGAAGTCGAATCCCCAGACGGTCTCCAGGATCTGCTCGCGGGTGAGGACCTGGCGGGGGTGGGCGAGGAACATCTCCAGCAGCATGTACTCGGTGCGGGTCAGCTCCAGGGGCCGCCCGGCGCGGGTGACCTCGCGGGTGCGGGTGTCCATGCGCAGGTCGTCGAAGGCCAGGACGTCCGCGGGGGCGGCGGCGCCGGGGGCGTTCATGGCGGCGCGGCGCAGCAGGGCGCGGACGCGGGCGAGCAGCTCGTCGAGCTCGAAGGGCTTGGCGAGGTAGTCGTCGGCGCCGGCGTCAAGTCCGGTGACGCGGTCGCCGACCATGTCGCGGGCGGTGAGCATGAGCACCGGCATGGTGGCGCCGAGGGCGCGCAGCCGCCGGCAGGTGGTCAGGCCGTCCATGCGCGGCATGAGCACGTCCAGGACGACCAGGTCGGGGGCGTCGCGCTCGACCCGGTCGAGCGCGGCGACGCCGTCGGCGGCGCCGGTGACCCGGTAGCCCTCGAACTCCAGGCTGCTGGTCAGCGACTCGCGGACGGCGGGTTCGTCGTCGACCACGAGGATCCGCGGGGTCGGTGTCTCCAGCGGGCCGGGTTCCATGTACTCACGGTAGACAGCGCAGGTGGGAGGCCCGGCCGCCGGCGGCGGTTTCTCATGGTTCTTTCAGGATCTTCTGAGCGCCCGTTCAGCGGGGGCGGTCGGCGTCGGGGTCGGCGGTGGCGTCGGCCCACGCGTCCCCGGACGGTCCGGCGGTCTCGACGGTGCTCGCTTCGACGATGACGACGGCGGTCGCGCGGCCCGCCGGGGCGGGGCGGGTGGCGGTGCTCCAGGTGGTCTTGGCGACGTCGACGACGACGTCGCGGGACACCTCGACGATGATGCCGCGCAGGGAGTCGCGCAGGGCGAGTTTGAGGGCGTCGCGGAGCAGTTCGCGCAGGACGGCCTCGACGGCGGCGGTGGCGGCGCGGGCGGCCAGGTCGCGGGCGGTGCGGGCCAGGGCGCTGCTGGCGGCGGCGGTGAGCAGGCCGGTGGCGGTGCGGGCGGCGCCGCGCACGGCGGGGTCGCGGCCGGCGCGGGCGGCCAGGTCGGCCAGGGGCGCCAGGTCGGCGGCGAGGCCGGTGGTCTCGGCGGCGCCGCGGGCGGTGTCGCGCAGGGCGACGGCCAGGTCGCGGGCGGCCTGCTCGGCGGTCTGGCGGACGACGCGGGCGACGACGTCGCGGCCGGCGGTCATCAGGGCGTCCACGGCGGCGTCGGCGACGGTGTCGACGGCGGCGTCCACGACCATCCGGGTGGCGGCCTGCACGACGGGCGCGGAGGCGGTGCGCCCGGCGACGTCCAGGGCGGTGGCGGTGGCGGCGCGGGCGAGAGGGCTCTGGGCGGCCAGGCGGCGCGCGGCGGCGGCCATGGGGTGGCGGGCGGCCTGCTCGGCGAGGGTCATCGCGGCGGTGGCGGCCTCGAACGCGCCGGCGGTGGCGGGGTTGGCCGCGGCGGCGGCGCGGGCCTCGGTGACGGCGCGTTCGGCGGCGGCGCGGGCGGCCTTGACGGCGGCGTCCCGCGCGGCCTGCTCGGCCGCCCTCATCACCGGCGTGCCCGCGACCTGCTGCAGGATGCGGTCCGCGGCGATCGCGGCGGCGCCGCGGGCCGCGTCGCGGACGGGTTCGCTCGCGGTGGCGATCCGGGCGGCGGCGGGGGCCAGCCCGTCCCAGATCTCCTCGACCCGCCGGGCGGCGGCCCGGTCAGCCCGCGCGGCCCTGCCGCCCCGGTCGGCCGCGCCGGTCCTGTCGAGCCCGGTCGGCCGGTCGTCGTTGTCCTCCACGGTCACGCCCCCTCATCGCGATCCCGCCCCAAATCACCATAACTGCCGACGACGCCTGCCGGTTCCGGTCAACGCCCCGCAATCCCCCACCGACCCGCCTGCGAGCGGGCCGTCCGCGTGCTCGGCTGAGGCTGGGGCCGGGCGGTCAGCGGCCGCAGGACGGGCAGGGGGTGCGGGTGCGGCGGGCGTAGGCGCGGGCGGCGGCGGCCATGCCGGCGCCCCAGGCGAAGTAGGCGGGGACGGCGACCCAGAAGAACGCCTCGGGCAGGTCGAGGCGGCCGTCGGGCGGGAACGGGTTGCGGCCGTGCAGCCGCTCCCAGGACATCTGCAGCAGCATCAGCCCGAAGTAGACGACCAGGCCGCCGGAGATCGCGGCGCCGGGCCACAGCACCAGCCGGCGCGGGACGCCGCGCCCGGCCAGGCCCGGCACCCAGCGCGGCCACGTCCGCCCGAAGGAGTGGACGAGCGCGAGCGGCAGCAGGCAGCCTCCGAGGACGAACCCCGCCTCGAACAGCACCGCCGACACGCCGCCCGCCAGCGGCGACTCGGCGAACCCGACGGCGGCCTGGGCGGCGATGCGGATCAGGCATCCGGCGACCGCGAGGTAGGCGGCGCCGTAGGCCCAGGCGGGCGTGCGGGCCAGCGGCCCGGGGCCGGTCGCGGGGCGGGCGCACGCGGCGCAGACCGGTCCGGTGCGGGTGCGGGCGGTGTAGGCGCGGGCGGACAGCGCGGTCATGATCCCGGCGGTGACGGCCGCGGCCCGCGACAGCGCGCCGAGCGGGTAGAGGCCCAGGCCGAGCCCGGGCAGGACCGCGCCGACCACGTCCAGCAGGAGCATCGCGCCGGAGGCGACCAGGCATGCCGCGGCGGTCCAGGCGGCGGCCGCCAGCGCCAGGCGCGGCGCGCGGGCCAGGCGGTCGGCGCGCGGGTGCGCGAGGACGGCCAGGGCGAGCGCGGCGGCCCCGCACAGCGCGGCGCTCCCCCACCCGGTGAACACGACGAGGTCGGTGCCGATGGGCGACATCTGGTGCGGCCGGTGCCCGGACGCCCAGTACGCGCGCAGGGCGCCGTAGGCGGCGACCCAGGCGAGCGCGGCCGCGGGGAGGCGGCGTCCGAGAGTGTGCGGCGAGAGGTGTCCGGTGAGCGTGGCCATGCCTGCGATCGTGCCCGCGGCGGGCCGCGCGGGGCCTCCCCGCAGCGGCCGAGGCCGCTCCCCCGCGCGGGTGAGAAAAGCCGTTGGCCGCGCGGGCCGGGAGGGGTAGAGTCCCGCGCGGAACCGAATGGGAGGTGAGGACGCATGGCCGTCGCCTCGGTGGCTGCTGCCCGCGGCAGCACTCAGCCCGTCCTCCTTTCCCGGGCCTCATCCGGCTGATCGATCTCACCGCGCGCCGACTGCGGCGCCGTCACGCCGGGGCCCTTTCACGCGAAGGTTCCGATCCGTTGTCTTCCTCTTTCACGGGGTCGTCTCCTCTGGCCGCCTACGGCTGGGACGACGCCCTGGAGCATGAGTTCACCTCTCACCGCGCGGCGGGGCTGATCCCCGCGCGGGTGGCCGCGGTCGACCGCGGCCTGTGCGACGTGGTCACCGAGAACGGCCCGGCGCGGGCCTCCACCGTGTCCGCCGTGTCCGGCGGCGGTGCGGCGGAGGCGCCGTGCACGGGCGACTGGGCGGCGCTGGGCGCCGGCGGCCCGGACGGGCGGCCGGCGGTGGCGGCGCTGCTGCCGCGCCGGACCGCGATCGTGCGGTCGTCGGCGTCGCGGGATTCGCGCGGCCAGGTGCTGGCCGCCAACGTCGACACCGTCGCGGTCGCGGTGTCGCTGGCCGCCCCGCTGGACCTGGGCCGCGTCGAGCGGCTGCTCGCGCTGGCCTGGGAGAGCGGGGCGCGGCCGGTCGTCGTGCTCACCAAGGCCGACCAGGTGCCTGGCACAGACGCCCAGCAGGGCGAGGTCGCCGCCGCCGCGCCGGGCGTGGACGTGGTGGCCTGCAGCGCCGCGACCGGCGACGGCGTGGACGTGGTCCGCGCCGTCCTGTCGGGGACGGTGGTGCTGGTCGGCCCGTCGGGTGCGGGCAAGTCCACGCTGGGCAACGCGCTGCTGGGCGGTCAGGCGCTGGCCACGGGCGAGGTCCGGGAGTCCGACGGCAAGGGCCGGCACACCACGGTGCGGCGGGAGCTGCTGCCGCTGCCGGGCGGCGGCGTCCTGATCGACACGCCGGGCCTGCGCGGCGTGGGCCTGTTCGAGGCGTCGCACGGGCTGGAGCGCGCCTTCGCCGACGTCGAGGAGCTGGCCGGGCTGTGCCGGTTCGGCGACTGCGCGCACCGGTCCGAGCCGGGCTGCGCCGTCCTGGCCGCGGTCGAGGACGGGACGCTGCCGCGCCGCCGCCTCGACAGCTACCGCAAGCTGCTGCGCGAGAACGCGTGGGCGGCCTCGCGCACCGACCAGCGGCTGCGGGCCGAGCGCGAGAACCGCACCAAGGCGATCAGCAAGTGGCAGCGGCAGATGTACCGGGACCGCGGCCGGTGAGCCGGGCGGCCCGGCGTAGGGCGGCGTCCGGTCCGGCGGCGCGTGCTGGCCTGCTGAGACGCTGA
>NZ_BDDE01000011.1:0-330360 GCF_008327685.1 Actinomadura sp. K4S16 | reverse complement strand
CCGGCCGGGCCCCGGTGCTCGGTTTTTCTGCGGGTCAGCGGCCGCGGACGCGGTAGGTCCGCACGGCCAGGGGCGCGAACACCGCGAGCAGGAGCAGCGACCAGCCGAGGGTTGCGGCGACGGGGTGGGCGAGGGGCCAGGCGAGGTCGCCGGCGGGCGCGCCGGGGTTGCCGAACAGCCCGCGGCAGGCGGCGGTGAGGGCGCTGACGGGGTTCCATTCGGCGATGACCCGCAGGACAGCGGGCATGCCCGCTGTCGGGACGAAGGAGTTGGACAGCATGGTGACCGGGAAGACGAGCGGGATGAGCTGGTCGGCGGTCTGCTCGTTCTTCACCACCAGGCCGAGGTAGCAGCCGACCCAGCTGAGCGCGTACCGCATGAGGGCCAGCAGCAGGAACGCCTCGGCGGTCTGCCAGATCCCGTTGTGGGCGCGCCAGCCGACCAGGAGGCCGGCGACGGCCATGATGACCATGCCGAGGACGCCGTTGAGGATCTCGGCGCCGGTCTGCCCGAAGGGGACGGCTGAGCGGGCCATCGGCATGGAGCGGAAGCGGTCCATGACGCCGCGGGAGGCGTCGGTCGCGACGCGCATGGTGACGGCCATGGTGGAGGTGAAGGTGACCATGGCGAACAGGCCGGGCATGAGGTAGGCGCGGTAGTCGCCGCCGCCGGGGACGGAGATGGCGCTGCCGAACACGTAGCCGAACAGCACCACCATGATCGCGGGGAAGATCAGCGCGGCGATGAGCTCGCCGGGTTCCTGGCGGATGCGGCCGAGTTCGCGGCCGATGAGGGTGAGGCCGTCGGCGAGCGCCCAGCGCAGCCGTCCGGCACGGGACGCGGGGGCGGGGGCGGTGGTGAGGGCGGTCATCGGACGGTCTCCTTCCGGCGTCCGGCGGCACCGCCGTGGTCGCCGGGGCCGTGGTCGGCGTTGTCGTGGTCGGCGTTGTCGCGGGGGGCGTCGCCGGTGAGGCGCAGGAAGACCTCGTCGAGGGTGGGGCGGCGCAGTCCGACGTCGCCGACGGTGACGCCGGCGCGGTCGAGTTCGCGGACGACGTCGGCCAGGCGCACCGATCCGGTGGTGAGCGGCACCGAGAGGCGTTCGCCCTCCAGGGCGGGGTGGCTGCCGGTGAGGGTGCGCAGGAGCCCGGCGGCGCGGCCGGCCATGGCGGGGTCGTCCAGGACGACGTCGAGGCGGTCGCCGATGGAGGCCTTGAGCCGGTCGGGGGTGCCGGTGGCGATGACGCGGCCGTGGTCGACGACGGCGATGTCGTCGGCGAGCCGGTCGGCCTCGTCGAGGTACTGGGTGGTGAGCAGGACGGTGGTGCCGTCGGCGACCAGGCCGCGGACGGCGTCCCAGATCTCGCCGCGGCTGCGGGGGTCGAGGCCGGTGGTGGGCTCGTCCAGGAACAGCACCTGGGGCCGCAGGATCAGGCTGGTGATCAGGTCGAGGCGGCGGCGCATCCCGCCGGAGTAGCCGGCGACCTGCCGGTCGGCGGCGTCGGCGAGCCCGAACCGCTCCAGCAGCTCGTCGGCCCGGCGGCGGGCCTCGCGGCGCGGCAGGTGGTAGAGGCGGCCGAACATGCGCAGGTTGCCGCGTCCGGTGAGCTTCTCGTCGACGGCGGCGTACTGGCCGGCCAGGCCGATGCGGGCGCGGACGCGGTCGGGTTCGCGGGCGACGTCGTGGCCGGCGACGCGGGCGTGCCCGGCGTCGGCGTCGGACAGGGTCGCCAGGATCCGCACGGCGGTGGTCTTGCCCGCGCCGTTGGGGCCGAGGACCCCGCAGACCGTGCCGGCGGGGACTGCCAGGTCGAGGCCGTCCAGGGCCTGGGTGTCGCCGAAGCGCTTGCGCAGCCCCTCGGCGAGCACGATCGGTTCGTCGGTCACGATCCACTCCTTTGAGTACGGTGTACGCGGCTACGGTAGACAACCGGGTACGGTGTACGCAACTAGGATGCTCGGGAGAGTCACGAGGAGGTCCGTTGGCAGGCGGCGAGCGGCACGGCAGCATCTGGTCGGTTCCCGAGCGGCAGGGCCGGGGGCCGCGCCCGGCCTACAGCCGCGCCCAGATCACCGAGGCGGCGGTCCGCATCGCCGACGCCGAGGGCCTGGAGGCGGCGTCCATGCGCCGCATCGCCGCCGACCTCGGCACCGGCGCGATGTCGCTGTACCGCTACGTGCCCTCCCGCGACGACCTGGTCGACCTCATGGTCGACCACGTCCTGCTGGAGATGGAGATCCCGGAGCGGCCGAGCGGGGACTGGCGCGCCGACCTGAGGCTCATCGCCGAGAACACCCGCGCGGTGTGGAGCAGGCACGCCTGGCTGGTGGGCCTGCACCGGCCGCGCGCCACGTTCGGCCCCAACCGGCTGCGGCTGCTGGAGTTCGCCTCCGGCGCCCTGGACGTCGGCGTCCCGATCGACGACATCCTCGTCCTGCTGGACATGCTGAACGGCTACGTCGAGCGCGCGGTGCGCGGCGAGATCGCGTGGATGCGGGAGATGCGCCAGAGCGGCATGACGCCGGAGCGCTGGATGATGGAGAGCGCCCCCTACGTCCGCGAGCTGCTCGACTCCGGCCGCTACCCGATGTTCAAGCGGATCGTGGTGGACGCGCGCCTGCCCCACATGTCCGGCGACGAGCAGTTCCACTACGGGCTGGAGCGGGTCCTGGACTGCATCGCCGGCGCCCTGCCCGACCCGTCCTGACCTCCCCGGCCCCCGGCCGCGCGGGGGTTCCGCCGCCCGCCCGGCGGGGGCGCATGAGCGGGGGCGGGCCGGGCACACCTCCGGCGAGGTTGTCGATTGCGCGCGGTCCGGCGCGGCCGGTCCGGGGCCCCTGCGGGGCCCGAAGCTCGTTCGTGATCGGAGAGGCACATGACCTTCGTTTCCGTCCAGGGTGTTCCGCGGCCGACCCCCCGTGCCGGCCGGTGGCAGTTGCCGGGCGGGCGCGCGGCGGCGGGCAGCGTCCGCGGGATCGTGCAGGGCGCCCTGCACGGGTGGGGGCTGGGACCGGCCGCGGCGGGCCTGGCCGACCGGCTCGCCCCGCTGATCGGGGACGTGGTGGGGCGGGCGGCGGCGCGGCGGCGCGGGTCGCTGGTGCTGCGGCTGGAGCTGCACGAGCCGGTGCGGCTGCTGCTGGGCGAGGTCCTGCAGCCCGGCGGCGCGTCCGGGGCGGGCGCCGACGGCGGCGCGCACCTCGCCGCGATCGCCGTCACCTACGGCAGGCGGCCCGTGCGGGGCGACGCGGGCGCCTGGTACGCCCACGCGTTCGTGTGGCCGCCGGCGCCGGGCCCGCTGCCCTGCCGCTGAACGGGCCCCGGGCCACGGGCCTGAAGGCCGCCGCCCGCGGCGGTGCCGCGCGTCTCCCCGGCAGGGATCGAACCTGCGCTCCCGGCTTCGGAGGCCGGTGCTCTGTCCGCTGAGCTACGGGGAGGGGGTCCCGTCCCCAGGGTGACAGCGGGGACGGGACCGGAGACGCCGGTGGGATTCGAACCCACGTGTGACGGTTTTGCGGACCGCCGCCTGAACCTCTCGGCCACGGCGCCACGGGCCGGCCTGTGCGACCGGCGGGCATGGGAGGACATCGGAGGACATCTGGGGACACCGCCCCCGCGCATGCGTCGCACCTGGGACGCGGGCGGGTCAGGGGGTCGTTCGGCCGGCGGGCCGGGACCGGGGTGCGGTGCGTCGTCCGCTGCTACAGCGGGTCATCTCCCGTCCCTCCCTTCGGCGCCGCGGGCCCGCCCTCCAGCGGGGCCCGTGCGGGTTCTGCGTGTCCAGAGTGCCCGGAGCGGCGAGGCGCCGCAACGGGTTTTCCCCGCGGCGGGTTTCCACTGAGCGGAACGATGCGGTTCCCGCGGGGGCCGCGGACGGTGAGGGTGGGAGGTTCGGCGCGGGCACCCCTTGCGAGGAGGAACGATGACGTTGCTCGACCCCGGCGCGTGGACCGGGAAGATCTTCGACGGCGGCTGGACGGCGGCCGGGGACGGCGGCGTGTTCGAGGTGACCGAGCCCGCGACCGGCGGGACGCTCGGCACGCTCGGCGAGGCGGGCGCCGCCGACGCGGCGCGGGCGGCGCGGGCCGCCGCGGCGGCCCAGCGGGACTGGGCGGCCCGCACCTACGAGGAGCGCGCCGCGGTGCTGCGCGCGGCGGGGCGGCTGTTCGAGGAGCACGCCGCCGAGATCGGCGACTGGATCGTCCGGGAGGCGGGGTCGATCCCGCCGAAGGCGGAGCTGGAGACGCATTTCGCGGCGAACCTGTGCTACGAGGCGGCGGCGCTGGCCTCGCACCCGCAGGGCCTGGTGCTGCCGTCGGCGCAGCCGCGGTGGAGCCTGGCGCGGCGCCGCCCCGCCGGGGTGGTGAGCGTGATCGCGCCGTTCAACTTCCCGCTGATCCTGGCGATGCGGTCGGTGGCGCCGGCGCTGGCGCTCGGCAACGCGGTGCTGCTCAAGCCGGACCCGCGCACCGCGGTGTGCGGCGGGGTGAGCATCGCGCGGGTCTTCCAGGAGGCGGGACTGCCGGAGGGGCTTTTGCACCTGCTGCCGGGCGGCCGCGAGGCCGGGGAGGCGGTGGTCGCGGCGCCGGAGGTGCGGGTGGTGTCCTTCACCGGCTCCACCGCCGCCGGACGCCGGATCGGCGAGGTGTGCGGGCGGCTGCTCAAGCGCGCCCACCTCGAGCTCGGCGGCAACAACGCGCTGATCGTGCTGCCGGGCGCGCGGGTCGAGGCCGCGGTGTCGGCGGGCGCGTGGGGGTCGTTCCTGCACCAGGGGCAGATCTGCATGACCTCCGGGCGGCACCTGGTGCACGAGAGCCTGCACGCCGAGTACGTGGCGGCGCTGGCCGACAAGGCCGACAAGCTCCCGGTCGGTGACCCGGCGGCCGGACCGGTCGCGCTCGGCCCGATCATCGACGCCGGGCAGCTCGCGCACATCGACGAGCTGGTGCGGGCCACGGTCGCGGCGGGCGCCCGGCTCGCCGCGGGCGGCACCCACGAGGGCCTGTTCTACCGCCCGACCGTCCTGGACGAGGTGACGCCCGACATGCCCGCCTACGCGCAGGAGGTGTTCGGGCCGGTCGCGCCGGTCGTGCCGTTCTCCACGCCGCAGGAGGCGGTGGAGCTGGCGTCGGCGACCGAGTACGGGCTGTCCCTGGGCATCCTCGGCGACGTGGGGCAGGCGATGCGGATCGCCGACGCGATCCCGACGGGGCTGGTCCACATCAACGACCAGACGGTCAACGACGAGCCGGTCGTGCCATTCGGCGGGGTGGCGGCGTCCGGCAACGGGTCGCGGTTCGGCGGCCCGGACGCCAACATCGAGGCGTTCACCGAGACGCAGTGGCTCACGGTCCGCGCCGAGATCGCCACCTACCCCTTCTGAACCGCCCCCGGGACGCGTCCCCCTGACCGTCCGCGCCGCCTTCCGCCTTCCCGTCCGGGGCCCGGAAGGCGGCGCCGCCCGGCGCCGACGGGCCTCTCCGCGGGCCCGTAGGCTCGGAGCCGAGGAGGGGTGATGGGCCGCGATCCGGAGTACCTGGCGTTCCTGCGGGCCCGCCTCGCCGCGCCCGCCGGGGCGGGCGGCACGGTCGGCGACGCCCGCCGCGAGCACGCCGCCGACCTCGCCCGCTCCCCGCGCCCGCCCGTCGCCGCCGTCCGCGACCTCACCGTGGACGGCCCCGCGGGCCCGCTCCCCGCCCGGCTGTACCGGCCGGCGTGGGACGGCCCGGCGCCGGCGCTGGTGTACTTCCACGGCGGCGGATGGGTGCTCGGCGACGTCGAGTCCTACGACCCCGTCGTGCGGGCGCTGGCGGCGGCCAGCGGCGTGGCGTGGGTGTCGGTCGGGTACCGGCGCCCGCCCGAGGACCCGTTCCCGGCCGCGCTGGACGACGCCGTCGCGGCCGTGCGGTGGGTCGCGGCGAACGCGTCCCGGCTCGGCCTGGACCCCGGCCGGGTCGGGGTGGCCGGGGACAGCGCGGGCGGCCAGCTCGCCGCCGCGGCCGCCGGGCTGCTGCGCGACGCCGGGCCCGCCCGGCCCGCCCTGCAGGTCCTGCTGTACCCGGCGCTGGACCTGCGGGAGGTCCCGCCGCCGCTGCCCGACCCCGACGGGCTGGAGTTCCCGCCATCAGGCATAGGCCGCGCGCTGCGGGCCTACCTGCGCGGCGCCGACCCGGCCCGCCCGGAGGTGTCGCCGCTGCTGGACCCCGACCCCTCCGGCCTGCCCCCGGCGGTCGTCGCGACCGCCGAGCACGACCGGCTTCGGCCGCAGGCCGAGGCGTACGCGGCGCGGCTGCGGGAGGCCGGCGTGCCCGTCGTCCTGGTGCCCGGGACGGGCCTGGACCACGGCTTCCTCGGGTGGGGGTCGTTCTCCCGCCGCCCCGCCGAGGCCGTCGCGCGGATCGGCGCCGCCGTCCACCGCGCCCTCACCTGATTACGGACATGCCGTTACGACCGCCGCATCGACCTTAAAGACGTTTGCCGTGCCGTTTAACCTGCCGGGCGCGGGAAATCACTTACGCACGAACACTGGCCGGAACTCAGCCGACGGTCGAGGAGAGGCAAGTTGCACCTGACCCACGAGTTGCGCCGCGTCCGGACCCAGGAGTCGGGGCTGGAGGAGTGGGCCTGTCCCACCTGCGGCCGCCGCCTCCTGCTGCGGTGGCCGCCCCACTACCACAAGACGATCATCGAGCCCGGGGACGAGCGGGCCTGCCACATCGGCAGGACCGGCGACATCGCCGACCCGCCGGCCGACCCGGCCGACGAAACCGCGCGCGCCGCTCCCGGCTCCCCCGACGCACCCGAAGCCGACTGGCACCGGCCCAACGGGCGGCGCTGGCTCCGCGAAACCGGCGTCGAGGCACTGGAGAACCACGGACGCTCCCGCCTCAACTCCTCCGAACCCGTCTGACCCCGAGCCCCTGGCCGTTCGGCCCCGCGCCAGGGCACCGGTCAGGACCGCGCCAACTCCGCGCGCAGCAGGTCCAAGCCCATCGGCCCCAGATCAAGCGCCCGCCGGTGGAACCCCTTCAGGTCGAACCCCGCCCCCTCCCGGCGCCGCGCCTCCTCCCGCGCCTCCAGCCAGATCCGCTCCCCCAGCTTGTAGGCGATCGCCTGCGCCGGACGCCCCAGGTACCGGTCGATCTCGAACGCGACCGCCGCGTCCGGATCAGGCCCCTTGCGGGCCCGCAGGAACTCGAAGCCCAGCTCCGGCGTCCACCGCTCCCCCTCGTGGAACCCCGTGCCCGCCGGGATCGGCAGCTCCAGATGCAGCCCGATGTCCAGCACCACCCGCGCCGCGCGGAACCGCTGCCCGCCCGCCAGCATCCCCAGCCGGTGCGCCGGATCCCGGTAGTGGCCCAGCTCGTCCATCAGCCGCTCCGCGTACAGCCCCCACCCCTCGCAGTGCCCCGGGTGCAGCTCGCTCGACAGCCGCTGGAACCGGTTCAGCCCCCGGTTCAGGGTCGTCACCCCCAGCTGCAGGTGGTGGCCCGGCACGCCCTCATGGAACATCGTCGTCGGAACCGTCCAGGTCACGATGTCCGCGGACGGGTCCTCCACCGTCCACCACACCGTCCCCGGACGCGACAGGTCCTCCGCCGGCGCCAGGTAGTAGACCCCCGCCTCCACCGGCGGGATCCTGCACTCGATCCGCCGCAGCGGCGCCGGGATGTCGAAATGCACCCCGTCCAGATCCGCGATCGCCCGGTCCGCCAGCTCCTGGATCCACCCCCGGAACACCTCGGCGCCCGAGACCCGGTGCGCCGGATCGGCGTCCAGCGCCGCCATCACCGCTGGCAGCGGCTCGCCCGGCAGGATCTCCCGCGCCGCGCCCGCCATCTCCGACTCGATCCGCGCCAGCTCCTCCCAGCCCCACGCGTAGGTCTCCGCCAGGTCCAGGTCCGTCCCCAGGAAGTCCCGCACGCCCAGCCGGTACCGGTCGGCGCCCAGCGCGTCCCGCTCCGGCGCGCGCGCCGCCAACTCACCCGACAGGAACGCCGCGAACTCCCCCAGCGCGGCCGACGCCGCCGACGCCGCCGCCTCCAGCGCCCCCAGCAGCGGCCCGTCCCCGTACCGCGCCGCGAGCCCCGCCAGATACGTCGGGGTCTCGGCGCACTCGCGGGCGCTGCGCACCACCTGCCGCCGCGCCGCCACCCGGCCCTGCCCGGCCGCCCGCCGCAGCGACGTCCGCAGACCCGCCAGCGCCCCCGGCAGCGCCCGCATCCGCGCGTGGACGGCCTCCCAGTCGGTGCCGGGGCCCTGGTCCAGCAGCTCCAGGGCCACCCGCAGCTGCTGGACGGGCCCGTCGGTGGTGTCCAGGAACCCCTCCCGAACCCCCGCCTCGTCCAGCGCCGCCTCGACCTCCAGGCGCTCCCGCAGCACCGCCGCCGCGATCCGCCCGGCCTCGCCCTCCACCGGGACGCGCTCCAGGTCCGCCAGCGTCCGCCGCGTCAGGTCGGCGCGCGCCGCCAGCCCGTCCGGGCCGTAGTCGGTCAGCCGCGCGTCCTGCCCGGCGATGCCCATCATCGCCGCCAGGCACGGATCCAGCGCGGCGAACTCGTCCACATAGCGGTCGGCCAGGTCATCCAGAGCGCTCACCGCCCCAGGCTACGGCCCCCGCCCCGAAAAGCGATCATGAAAATGTGCCAAATCGGCGGACCGTATCGGCGCCCCCGCACGGGCGGTCCCAGCGGGCCCCGTCGGTGCAACTCAGTGCGACTCAGCGCGCCTCGGCCGCCAGCCGCACGCCCAGCCCCACCAGCACCACGCCCGACACCTGGTCGAGGCGCCGCCGCACCCCCGGGCGGCCCAGCACCCGCCGCGCCGCCCCCACCAGCCACACCACCACCGTGTACCAGACCAGGTCGATCAGCGCCCACAGCACCGAGAAGCCCACCAGCACCGCCGCGACCGGCCACCCCTCCGGCACGAACTGCGGCAGGAACGACACCGCGAACACCCCCGCCTTCGGATTGGCGAAGTTCGTCACCAGCCCCAGCCGGTAGCACCGCCACCCCGAACCCGGCACCTCCCCCGCGACCGGACCCGCGACCTGCGAACCCGCAGCCTCAGAACCCGCATCCGAGCCCGCCGCGGCCGGACCGCCGCGCCGCGCATGCCACAGCGCCCGCACCCCGAACCACACCAGCACCACCGCACCGGCGATCCGCAGCCCCTCGTACGCCAGCCGCGACGCCGCCAGCAGCGCCGACAGCCCCACCGCCGCCGCCACCCCCCACAACAGCACGCCCGTCTCGTTGCCCAGCACCGTCACCAGCCCCGAGCGCCGCGACCGCATCGACTGGCGCATGATCACGACCGTGCTCGGGCCCGGCGCCATCGCGATCAGCACCGCGGCGCCCGCGAAGGCGAGCAGACTCTCCAGCATCCCCCCATGCTGGCCACCCGCCGTACCACCCCGCAACGCCCTTTTCCCCTACGCAAGCCACCCTTTCCCAACACAAGGGACGCACCACCACAAACGGCCCCCTACAGCGGGGCGCCGTCGTCACCCCCCGAACCCGACGGCGAAGGCGACGGAGCCGGCGTCGACGGCCCCGGCGACCGCGGCGGCGGCGTCGACGGCGCAGGCGTCGTGGGAACCGGCGACCGCGGCGACACCCGCCACGACGGCGTCGGCTCCGGCGGTGGAGGCGGCGGATCCTTCGCCTCCGGCACACACGCGAACAGCACCCCCATCAGCAACCCCAGCACCAGCAGCACCGCCGCCAACCCCACCACGGCGCCCACCAGACTCCGCTCCGGCGGACGCTCCCCCACCGGAACCGGACCCCCGCCCACCACAAGCCGAGGCCGCTCCAACGCCGGCTCACCCGACCCCAGCCAATACGGCTGGAACTGCGGACCACGCCGCCGCCCGCCCCACCACCCACGACCCGACCCCTGGAACACCACCGGCTCCAGAAACCGCTCCGCCCCCGCACGATCCGCCTCGTACAGCGTCGCCACCCACGGCGCCGGCCCGTCCGGCTGCGCCGCCACCACCGGCGCCTCACCCGGCCCCCCGGCCCCCGCCGCACGCCCCGGACCCGGCACCGCCGCATTGATCGCCGCCCGGAACCGGTCCCGCGCCGCCGCGTCACCCGCCGCGCCCCGGTTCAGCACCGCCACACTCGCGCGCCGCCCCTCACCGTCCACCCCCAGGAACACGATCCCGGCGGCCGACTCCGACAGACGCGCCGACAGACGGAACGGCCCCAACTGGGCCGGGTCACCCGGCGGCAACGGCCTCGACATGGCCGCAACACTAACAACCACGCCCTACGATCGGCCTCGGGAACACCCCCGCCGCACCCCCGAACCGATCACCCGCCACACGCACGTATCCCCGGCGAACGGGTACAAGTGATCGCGTAGGGTCGTAAGGCGCCCACGCCGCACCACCACCACGCACGATGACAGGGCACACGACGGACAAGTGAGGGACACCCACATGACCATCGCCGCCACCGACGTCGACGAGGCCGCAGCACTCCTGCAGACCACCCTCGCCGAGGTCAAGAAGGTCATCGTCGGCCAGGAGCACATGGTCGAGCGCATGATCGTCGCGCTCCTCGCCCGCGGCCACTGCCTCCTCGAAGGCGTCCCCGGCGTCGCCAAGACCCTCGCCGTCGGCACCCTCGCCCGCGTCGTCGGCGGCACCTTCGCCCGCCTCCAGTTCACCCCCGACCTCGTCCCCTCCGACATCGTCGGAACCCGCATCTACCACCCCTCCACCGAGCAGTTCGACGTCGAACTCGGCCCCGTCTTCGTCAACTTCGTCCTCGCCGACGAGATCAACCGCGCCCCCGCCAAGGTCCAGTCCGCCCTCCTGGAGGTCATGGCCGAACGCCAGGTCTCCCTCGGCGGCAACACCTACCCCCTCCCCCGCCCCTTCCTCGTCCTCGCCACCCAGAACCCCATCGAGTCCGAAGGCGTCTACCCCCTCCCCGAAGCCCAGCGCGACCGCTTCCTCATGAAGGTCGACGTCCACCACCCCGCCGCCCACGAGGAACTCCAGATCCTCCAGCGCATGAGCGTCGACCCGCCCGAAGCCGCCCAGATCCTCGACACCGACCGCCTCGCCGGCCTCCAGCGCGCCGCCGAAGAGGTCTCCGTCCACGAACTCATCGCCGACTACATCGTCCGGCTCGTCATGGCCACCCGCGAACCCGACCAGTACCGCCTCCCCGACCTGCGCGGCGTCATCGACATCGGCGCCAGCCCCCGCGCCACCCTCGGCCTCGCCTCCGCCGCCCGCGCCCTCGCCCTGCTGGCCGGACGCGACTACGTCCTGCCCGACGACGTCCGCGCCGTCGCCCGCGACGTCATGGCCCACCGCATCGTCCTCACCTTCGACGCCCTCGCCGACGGCGTCGACACCGCCGACGTCATCGGCCAGATCCTCGCCGCCGTCCCCCCGCCCCGCGTCGTCTGGAACCACGGCGCCGCAGCGGTGACCACCGCATGACGGCCCGTCCTCCAGCCCCCGCCCACCACCAATCAAACGACGAGCTCCGCTCGGCTCCCCGTCCTCCAGCCCCCGCCCACCACCAATCAAACGACGAGCTCCGCTCGGCTCCCCGTCCTCCAGCCCCCGCCCACCACCAATCAAACGACGAGCTCCGCTCGGCTCACCCCCGCGGCAAACTCGCCCACCTCGCCCCCGAACGCACCCTGCGCCGCCTCGAACTCCAGGTCACCCGCCGCCTCGACGGCCTCCTCAACGGCGAGCACCTCGGCCTGCTCCCCGGCCCCGGCACCGAACTCGCCGAAGCCCGCCTCTACCAGCCCGGCGAGGACGACGTCCGCCACATGGACTGGGCCGTCACCGCCCGCACCACCACCCCCCACGTCCGCGACCTCATCGCCGACCACGAACTCGAGGCCTGGGCCCTGGTCGACCTCACCCCCAGCATGGACTTCGGCACCGGCACCATGATCAAACGCGACCTCGCCGTCGCCGCCCTCGCCGCCGTCGGCTTCCTCACCGTCCGCCTCGGCGACCGCGTCGGCGCCTACCTCCTCCACGACGACGGCATGCGCCGCTGGCCCGCACGCACCGGCAAAGCCGCCCTGTACGCCCTCCTCCAGGCCGTCCTCGACGCCCAGTCCGTCGACGACACCGCCGGACGCCGCACCACCGCCACCGCCCCGCCCCGCGACCTCGCCGCCGCGATCGCCGCCCTCGACCGCGGCCAGACCCGCCGCGGCCTGCGCGTCGTCATCTCCGACTTCCTCACCCCCGACGGCGCCGACCCCACCCCCGACGGCCCCCACGGCCAACCCGCCTGGGAACGCCCCCTGCGCCGCCTCACCGCCCGCCACCAGGTCCTCGCCATCGAGATCATCGACCCCCGCGAACTCGACCTCCCCGACGTCGGCCTCGTCGAGATGACCGACCCCGAGACCGGCACCGTCCACGAGATCGTCCTCAGCCGCCGAGTCCGCGAACGGTACGCGGCCGCGGCCGCCGCCCAGCGCGACCGCACCCGCGCCGCACTGCGCCGCTGCGGCGCCCACCACCTCGTACTGCGCACCGACCGCGACTGGATCGCCGACGTCGCCCGCTTCGCCCTCCGCCAGCGCCGCGCCGCAGGCCGGCCCGTCACCACCGCGGGAGTGCGCCCATGACCTTCCTGTCACCCGAACGCCTCTGGCTCCTCGGCCTCCTGCCGGCCCTGGCCGCCGCCTACCTGCTGATGCAACTGCGCCGCCGGCAGTACGCCGTCCGGTTCACCAACCTCGCCCTGCTGTCCCAGGTCGCCCCGCGCCGCCCCGGCTGGCGCCGGCACGTCGCCGCCGTCCTGTTCCTCATCATGATCGCCCTCATGATGCTCGGGTTCGCGCGGCCCGCCACCGCCGTCAAGGTCCCCCGCGACCGCGCCACCATCGTGGTCGCGGTCGACGTGTCGCTGTCCATGATGGCCCGGGACGTCACCCCCAGCCGCCTCGACGCCGCCAAGGCCGCCGCCAAGCGGTTCATCGGCGACCTGCCCCGCCGCTTCAACGTCGGCGTCGTCGCCTTCGCCGGCAGCGCCAACCTCATCGCCGCCCCGACCGCCGACCGCGACGCCGCCGTCGCCTCCCTCGACCAGCTCGTCCTCGCCAAGCGCACCGCCATCGGCGAGGCCGTCTTCACGTCCCTGCAGGCCGTCCGGTCCCTGGACGCCCAGGCCCGCCAGGACCCGCCGCCCGCCCACATCGTCCTGCTGTCCGACGGGGACAACACCACCGGCCGCTCGGTGCAGGAGGCCATCGACGCCAGCCGCGTCGCGCACGTCCCGGTCTCCACGATCGCCTTCGGCACCCCCTACGGCACCGTCGACATCGAAGGCGAGACCACCAGCGTCTCGGTCAACAAGGAGACCCTGAAGAGCCTCGCCGAGAGCACCGAGGGCAAGGCCTACGAGGCCGCCGACGCCGACCAGCTCCGCGAGGTCTACGCCAACATCGGCACCTCCCTCGGCTTCCGGACCGAGCACCGCGACGTCGCCGCCCGCTACGTCGGCATCGCGCTGCTGTTCGCCTTCGCCGCCGGCGGCGTCTCCCTCGTCTGGTTCTCGCGCCTCCCCTGACGGCTCGCGCGGCCCCCGAACGCTGATACGGTCGGCCGACGTGGGGGAACACTACTTCGCCGACCGGCCCGACGCCGCCAGCCGCCGCCGCACCGTCGACCTCGTCCTGCCGGACCTGCACCTGCGGCTCGCCACCGACAGCGGCGTGTTCTCCCCCGACCGCGTCGACCCCGGCACCCGCGTGCTGCTGGAGACCGTCCCCGCGCCCCCGGCGACCGGAGACCTGCTCGATCTCGGCTGCGGATACGGCCCCATCGCCATCACCATGGCCAAGCGCTCGCCCCAGGCGAGAGTTTTTGGAGTGGACGTGAATCAGCGAGCCTTGGGGCTCGCCGAGGAGAATGCCAAAACCGCCGGCCTTGACAATGTAAGGTTCAGTCTGGCGGACGAGGTCGACCCCGAGCTGCGGTTCGCGGCGATCTGGTCCAACCCGCCGATCCGCATCGGCAAGGCCGCCCTGCACGACCTCCTCCTCACCTGGCTCCCCCGCCTCGCCCCCGGCGGCCTCGCCCACCTCGTCGTCCAGAAGCACCTCGGCTCCGACTCCCTGCAGAAGTGGCTGACCGGCCAGGGCTTCCCCACCGAACGGATCGCCTCCCGATCCGCCTACCGCGTCCTGCGCGTCGCGTCCCGCACGGAAGGCCACACCCGATGAGCACCCCCGACCCCGCCCAGGGGCGCCGCCAGCTGCGCGCCACCGACGTCAAGCGCCTCAACCGCGACTGGCGCCGCCGCACCGAGGCCCGCCTCGGCCTGCTCATCGAATCGGTCACCCAGCCCTTCAACATGGGCTCGATCATCCGCAGCGCCGCCGTGTTCGGCGTCGAGCACCTGTGGCTCGCCGGCAACGCCACGCCCCCGACCCACCGCAACGTCGCCAAGACCGCCCTCGGCACCGACCGCCTCGTCTCCTGGGAGCACGCCGGCACCGCCGCCGAGGCCGCCGCCGCCGTCCGCAAGGAGGGCCTGCGCCTCGTCGCCGTGGAGCTGACCACCGACGCCGTGCCCCTGCACGAGGCCCCCCTCGGCGGGGACGTCTGCCTCGCCATCGGCAGCGAGGACCACGGCTGCTCCCCCGCCCTGCTGGCCGCCGCCGACGCCGTCACCTACATCCCCCAGGTCGGACGCGTCGGCTCCCTCAACGTCGCCGTCGCCACCGCCATCGCCCTCGCCGAGGCCCGCCGACGCGAATGGAGCGCCTGACCCCCACCGGCAGCCGGGCCTAGGCGGCCGAAAGCCGGAGCGCCGGCCCGCGGCGGTCGTCAGATCATGCGTCGGAGTGCGGTCTCCACCGCATCGACCAGGGGATCATCGTCGGTCGCCGGGTGCCGGACAAGACCGAACTCGACGTCCGGCAGGGCGGGCAGGGCGTCCGCGTCATGGCAGGCCATGGCCGGTTCCAGGTTCGCGGGCATGAGCGCCGCGACGCCGAGGCCGGCTCGCACCGCTGCCAGCACGCCCGCCAGGCCGTTGCTCTCGAACGCCACCCGCCAGCGCCGATCGGAACGCACCAGCGTCTCCAGCACCGCCGTACGCCACGAGCACGGGTTGGAGAACAGCACCACCGGCAGCGGGTCCGCGGCCACGTCCACGCCCTGACCGACCGCCCAGACCAGCGGGCGGCGCACCGTCCAGCGCGGCGGCCCGGGAACGCACGGCATCACGTCGAGCACGAGTTGGACGCGGCCCGCGTCGTAGGCCTCCCGCATCGCGGCGTTGGAGAGGCTGAGCACCTCCAGCGTCGCGCCGGGGTGCAGCCGGGCGAGGTCGGCGAGGGCCTGTGAGAGCCGGGACGCGGCGAGGTCCTCGAGAAGCCCGACGCCGCAGCGGCCGGTGAGCGCGCGCACGGTCTCGGTGAGCGCCTGCGCGGACAGCGAGAGGATGCGCTCGGCGTAGGGCAGGAGCTCCTCACCCGCCCGGGTCGGCGCGACGCCCGAGGCGGACCGGTGCAGCAGCGGACGGCCCACGGTGCTCTCCAGCCTGCGCAGCTGCTGGCTGATCGCCGGCTGGGTCTGCCCGAGCGCGGTCGCGGCGCGGCTGATGCTGCCCGCCCGGACTGCGGTGACGAACGACCGCAGCAACGCGATCTCGAGATCTCTCGCCATAAGGAGCCATTATGTCGGGTCAAGCGGATTAACTGCTTCCTATGGCCAGGACAGATCATCTAGCGTCGCGCGGGTGACCGGTTACCGACAGGTGCTCGCCGTGCCGAGGATGGCACCACTGCTGGGCATCGCGTTCCTCGCCCGCGCCGCGATCACGGCCGACGTGATGGCGCTGACGATGTACGTCGTGCTGGGCCTGGACATGAGCTACGCCGCGGCGGGAGGCGTCGCGGCGGCCGTCAGCACGGGGATGGCGCTGGGCGGGCCGCTGCTCGGCCGCGTGATCGACACGCGGGGGCCGCGGGTCGTCCTGCTGACCACCGCCGCGGTGCAGGCCGTCTTCTGGCTGAGCGTGCCGGTCCTACCGTACGGCGCCCTGCTGGGCGCCGCCTTCGCGGCGGGCCTGCTCATGGTGCCGGTCCCCCTGGTCACCAGGCAGGCGATCGCCGCCATGACGACGGCGGGGCAGCGCCAGGCCGCGTTCGCGCTGGAATCGGTGCAGGGCGAACTGTCGTACATGCTGAGCCCCCCGATCGTGATCTTCTGTGCGGCGAAGGCGTCCCCCGGCCTGGTGGCGTGGGGCGTCGGCGCCGCGATGCTGGCGGGCGCGGTGGGAATCGCCCTGCTCGACCCGCCCCTGCGGACCGGGGACGAAGCGGACGCCGCCGCGGTCGGCCGCCCTCCTCGCCGGGAGTGGCTGACCCCGGGCATGATCGCGACGCTGGTGACGGCGTTCGGCGCCACCATGCTGCTCAGCGCCACCGACCTGGCCATCGTCGCCACCCTCGAAGACGCCGGCCAGGTCTCCTGGGCGGCCGTGGTCGTGGCCGTCTACGGCGTCTCGTCCGTCGCCGGCGGCCTGGTGTACGGCGCGCTCCCCCGGCCGCTGCCCGCGTGGCTGCTGCTCGGCCTGCTCGGCCTGGCGACCGTGCCCGCCGGGCTCGCCCACGACTGGCGCTGGTTGTGCGCGGCCGGCGCCGGCGCCGGCCTGCTCGCCGCCCCGACGCTGTCCACGGTGGCCGACGCCGTCAGCCGCCTCGCGCCCGCCGGCGTGCGCGGCGAGGCCACGGGCCTGCAGTCCTCGGCGCTGAGCGCGGGCTTCGCCCTCGGGGCCCCCGCCGCCGGCACGGCGATCGACCTCACCGCTCCGGGAGGCGGCTTCGCCGCCGCCGGGCTGGCCGGCCTCGCCGCCGCACTGGCCGGAGTCCTGCTGTCCCGCCGCACGACGCCCCGCTCGCGGCCTCCCCTCAGCGCTCCCGCCCTCGCCGGGCCGCCGGACCTCGAACCCTCTGGGTCCGGTATCCGGCCTGGCGCATGAACCAGGGGCCCCGACATGCGCCGGCGGGATCTCCCACCGGCCGCGCACGCGTTACGATCACGGCATGCGGTTCCTCATCTTTGCGTAGGACGCCCCCGCCGCCGCTGATGCCGCGGCGGCCTCCGGCGTCCCCGTAAACCGGCCCCCGGGCCTTCCTGAGGAACCGACTCCATGACAGCGTCATACGCGGCCGTGCTGCGCGCCCCCCACGCCTCCCGCACCTTCGCCTTCGCCTTTCTGGGGAGGCTGTCCTACGGGACCGTCTACCTGTCCCTCACCCTGGCGTTCACCGCGACCACGGGCTCGTACGCCCAGGCCGGCGGGCTGCTGGCCCTGCTCGGCCTCACCGTCTCGGTCGTGTCGCCGGTGCGCGCGGCCCTCATCGACCGGCACGGGCCCCGCCGCGCCCTGCCCCCGATGGCCGCCGCCTACGCCCTCCTCCTCGCCGCCCTCGCCGTCCTCACCTCGCGGCCCGACGCGCCCGTCCCGCTGCTCGGCGTCCTGACCACCGCCGCCGGGGTCACCGCACCCCCGGTCGGCGTGGTCATGCGGACGCTGTGGAACGGCCTCCTCCCGGAGGGCCCTCTCCTGCGCCGCGCCTACAGCCTCGACACCGTCTCCGAAGAGCTGGTCTTCGTCACCGGCCCGCTCCTGGCGGGCCTGCTCGCCGCGGTCGCCGCGCCGTCCCTCGGGGTCGCCCTCGGCGCCGTCCTCATCGCCGCCGGGACCTTCGGCATGGTCGCCTCCCCGGCGGCCCCGCGCCCGGCACTGCGCCGCCGCGCGGCCCGCGTGCGTGTGTTCCCGCTCGCGCCGGCCCTCACCGCCGCCGCCACCGGAGTCGTCCTCGGCTCGACCGGCCTGCTGGCCGTCGCCTTCACCGAGCGCCACCACCAGCCCGCGGCGGTCGCCTGGGTGGAGGCCGCGGTCGCCGCCGGCAGCACCCTCGGCGGCCTCGCCTACGGCGCGCTGAGCCGGGCCGCGCCCGGACGCAGCCGGCTCGCCGTGCTCGCGTGCCCGCTCGGCCTCGCCCTCGCCGCGGCGGGGCTCGCCCCCTCCGTCGCCGTGCTGGCCGCGGCGGCGGCCGCCGCCGGACTGTTCGTCGGACCGACGCTGACCACCGCCTACCTCCTCGCCGACGCCGGCGCGCCGCCCGGCGCCCGGACCCGCGCCGTGGCCTGGGTCAACACCGCGCTGAACCTCGGCGCTTCCGGCGGCACGGCCGCCACCGGCGCGGCCCTGGACGTGCTGCCGCTCCCGGCGTGCTACGCCGTCGCCGCGGCTCCGGCCGTCCTGGTCGCGCTCGTCCTGCCCGCTTTGCCGAAACGGCAACGCAGTTCGCCGCCGGACGCGGTCGCCGCGCACCATCGGAGCATGGACGACACCACCACCCACCAGGAGTACTGGGACTCCCGCTACTCCGAGCACCACCACATCTGGAGCGGCGAGCCCAACGCCGTCCTCGTCCAGGAGGCCGCCGGGCTGGAGCCCGGCACCGCCCTGGACCTCGGATGCGGCGAAGGCGCCGACGCCGTCTGGCTCGCGCGGCGGGGCTGGCGCGTCACCGCCGCCGACATCTCCGGGGTGGCGCTCGAGCGCGCCGCCCGCCACGCCGAGGAGGCCGGCGTCGCCGACCGCGTCGACTGGCAGCGCCGCGACCTCGCCGCCTCCTTCCCCGAAGGGTCCTACGACCTGGTGTCGGCGCAGTTCCTGCACTCCCCCGCCGACATGCCCCGCGAGGAGGTCCTGCGGGCCGCCGCCGCAGCCGTCGCGCCCGGCGGGATCCTGCTCGTCGTCGGGCACGCCGGGCCCCCGCCGTGGGACCCCGGCGCCCACCCCGGGGTGCACCTGCCCACGCCCGACGAGGTCCTGGACTCCCTCGGCCTGCCGGACGGCGAATGGGAGGTCCTGCGCAGCGACGAGCACGAACGCGTCCAGACCGCACCCGACGGGCGGACCATGACCCGCACCGACAACGCCCTCAAGCTGCGGCGCCGGGCCCGCTGACCCGCGCGGCCGCCGCCGTCACCGGGACGAGGTGCGCTCCATCAGCGCGGTGAACTCCTCCAGGGAGATCTTCCCGTCCCGGTTGGCGTCGGCGGCCACGACCACCTCCACGGCGCGGGTGTCGGTGACGTCCTGCCCCAGCCGGCTCATCAGGTTCTTCAGCTCGGCCGTCGAGATGTAGCCGTCGCCGTCCACGTCCACCAGCTCGAACGTCGCCCTGTAGTCGTTCACGTCCGCCATGTCCGCGTTCTCCTTGCTGATCGGTTTTCGCCGCGCCGACGCTAGCACCGGCGTTCCCGCCCCCGCCCTTTACGCAGTAAGGTCAAGACGGGCGGCGAGGTCGGCCATAATCGGACGGGTGCGGCGCTCGTTCGAATTCCTCGACCATCCCGGCCCGATCCCCTTCGCCCACCGCGGCGGCGCGGCCGGGCGCCCGGAGAACTCGATGGCCGCGTTCCAGCGCGCCACCGACCTCGGCTACCGCTACCTGGAGACCGACGCCCACGCCACCGCCGACGGGGTCGTGGTCGCCTTCCACGACCGCACCCTCGACCGCGTCACCGACCGCACCGGCGCCATCGCCCGGCTCCCCTACGCCGAGGTCGCCAAGGCCCGCATCGGCGGCACCGAGCCCATCCCCCGCCTGGAGGACGTCCTCGGCTCCTTCCCCGAGGCGCGCGTCAACATCGACCTGAAGGACGCCCCGGTCATCGGCCCGCTCGCCGAGACGCTGCGCCGCACCGACGCCTGGCGCCGGGTGTGCATCACCTCGTTCTCCACCCGCCGGCTGGCGCAGATGCGCGCCCGGCTCCCCCAGTACACCGACCACGAGGTGTGCATGGCGCTCGGCCCGCGGGGCCTGATGGCGCTGCGCGCCAAGTCCATCGGCGGGCCCACCGCCAAGCTCGTCCGCCTCGCCGCCACCGGCGTCGCCTGCGCCCAGGTGCCCTACGGCCTCGGCCCGGTGCCCTTCGTCACCGAGGCGTTCATCGAGCACGCCCACCGGCTCGGGCTCCAGGTCCACGCGTGGACGGTCAACGACGCCGCCGCCATGAAGCGCCTCCTGGACCTCGGCATCGACGGCATCATGACCGACGAGCTGGTCACCCTCCGCGACGTGATGGCGTCCCGCGGCCTGTGGCCGTACGAGACCCCGCCCGCCGCCCTGCCCTGACCCCGTCCGCCCCGGCGACGCGGGCCAGTTCGGCGCGCAGCCCCGGCACGCCGGTGAACAGCACCGACCGGATTCCGAGCATCCGGGCCGCCCGCACGTTCTCCTCGCGGTCGTCGACGAAGACCACCTCGTCCGGGGCCGCGCCGAGCCGCCCGGTCAGCTCGTGGAAGATCTCCGGCGCGGGCTTGGCGAGGCCCAGGTCGGCGCTGTAGAGCCGGTGCCGGAACAGCGGCGCCCAGGGCCGTCCGTCCACCATGCGGGCGAGCTCGACGGGAGCGTTCGACAGCAGGGCGAGCGGCGTGCCCCGCTCCGCCAGCTCCCTCAGCAGGGCGACGGTGTCCTCGTTGACGTGCGCCCATGTGCGCACGTCCAGGGTCACCAGGACGTGGATCAGGTCGTCGTCCACCGGCACGTCGAGCCGGCCGCACACACGCCGCCAGAACTCCGCGGCGGTCACGGCGGCCAGGTCGTAGTCCCGCCGGTGCGCCCAGTACACCGGCCAGAACCGCGCGGGCGGCGCACCCACCGTCCGGGGCAGCAGCGCCCCGGCGCCCACGGGCGGGGACGCGCTGATCACACCCGCGTAGTCGAACACGATCCATGTCATGGGGCCTCCCGAGGTCTCGGTTGACTACCTAACACCAAAACTGCTTGATTGAACACATGGAAAGTTCGAAACGGGTGGACATGCTCATCGAGCGGTTGCGAACCACCGAGCGGGTGAGCGTGACGGAACTGGCCGAGGAGACCGGCGCCTCGGAGATGACCATCCGGCGCGATCTCGACCTGCTCGCCGAGCGGGGCGTGCTGCGCCGGGTGCGGGGCGGGGCGGTGAGCCTGCTGCTGCGCGGCGAGGCGATGCCCTTCGCCGTCCGCGAGCACGAGGCGGCCGAGACCAAGCGGCGCCTCGCCGCCGAGGTCGGCGCGCTCCTCACCGACGGCGAGGCCGTCGTCCTGGACGCCGGCACCACCGCCCTCACCGTCGCCCACGCGATCGCCGGGCGGCGGCTCACCGTCGTCCCCCTCGACCTGCACTCCGCGAACGCCCTCAGCGGGGCCCCGCAGATCCGGCTGCTGGTCCCGGGCGGGCGGACCACGCCCGGGGCGCTGGCGTTCACCGGGCCGCTCACCGAGGCCTCGCTCTCCTCGCTGCGCGTCGACACCGCCGTCCTCGGCGTGTGCGGCCTGTCGGCCGAGCACGGGCTGACGGCGCACGACCTCGACGAGGTCCCGGTCAAGCGCGCGGCGATCGCCTCGGCCCGCCGCGTCGTCGCCGTGTGCGACGGCGCCAAGTTCGGCCGCAGCGGCCTCGGCCTCGTCTGCCCGGCCACCGACCTCGACATGGTGGTCACCGACCGGTCCGCCCCCGACGCCGCCGTCGCCCGCCTGCGGGACGCCGGCGTGGACGTCAGGCTCGTATGACCGCTCCCGAGACGGCCGGACCACCGCGGGCGGCCCGGCTGGCGACCTTCGCCTACTTCGCCCTGACCGGGTTCCTGCTGGGGATGTGGATCGTCCACATCCCTCCCATCGAGCACCGGACCGGGATCGACCACGCGGTGCTCGGACGGCTCCTGCTGCTGCTCGGCGCGGGCGCGGTCGCCGGGATGCGGATCGCGGGCCCCCTCACCGACCGCGCCGGCGCCCGCGGGGTGGTGCCGCTCAGCGCCGCGGCGGCCGGCGCCGCGCTGGTCCTGCCGGGCCTGGCGACCGGCCCCTGGACGCTCGGCGCGGCACTGCTGCTGCTCGGCGCCTGCCACGGAGCGCTGGACGTCGCCATGAACGCCCACGCCGTCCAGGTCGAGCGCGGCTACGGACGGCCCGTCATGGCCGCCTTCCACGCGACCTTCTCCCTCGGCGGCGTCCTGGCCGCCCTGGTCGGCGCCCGGACGCTCACCTGGGGCTGGAGCCCGGCGGCGACCTTTGGCCTCGTGGCGTTCCTGAGTACGGCCATCGGCGCTGCGGCCGCTCCTGCGCTCCTGCGGTCCGGCGCTACGCCGGACGCCGCCGCGCCGGTGCGCCGCCGGACGCCCCGGCGCATCCGGGGGCTGGCCGCGCTCGCTTTCATGATCATGCTGTGCGAGGGAGTGGCCAACGACTGGAGCGCGCTGCACCTGCGCGGTCTGGACGCCTCCCCCGGCACGGCGGCGCTGGCGTTCGGGGCCTTCTCCACCGCCATGACCGGCGGGCGGCTGCTGGCCGACCGGCTCGCCGCGCGCTTCGGCCCGGTGGCCGTCCTCCGCAACGGCGCCGGCCTGGCCGCGTTCGGCCTGGCGCTGGCGGCGCTGTCGCCCCGGGAGGCTCCGGCCCTGATCGGCTGGGCCGTGCTAGGCGCGGGGCTGTCGGGGGCCGTCCCCCAGTTGTTCAGCGCCGCCGGCCACCACGACCGGGCCGCCTCCGGTGCCAACGTCTCCCGCGTGGCGGGACTCGGCTACCTCGGGATGCTCGCAGGTCCGGCCGTCATCGGCCCGCTCACCCGCGTCATGCCGCTCGGCCTGACGCTGCTCCTGCCGGCCGCGCTCTGCGTCGTCGCGGCCGCGGCGGCGGGCCTCGTCCGTCCCCGGGACGATGCCGGCGCCCGTCCGCGGACGGGCCTCGGAACCGGAGTCAGGGCCTGAAGCCGGGCGGGCGGTACTCGGCCGCGATGCGCATCGGCGGCTGCGGCGGCTGCTGGGGCCGCTCCGCGGGACGGGACGGCTGCCCGGGCGTGACGGTCCCGCCCATCTGCAGGTCGGCGCGCTGGGAGCGGACCGTCTCCAGGAGCTCCAGATCCTCCGGGGAGACCAGGGCGGCCATCACCCGGCCCCGCCGCGTGAGCCGGACGGGCTCGCCGGTGTAGGCGACCCGGTTCACCAGATCCGCGAACTGGGCGCGTGCTTCGGTTACCGGAACATCCACGTGATTCATCGTATAGCGAAACACTCCGCCGCCCTCTGGCCGTCCTCCGGCTTCTGGATTACTGTCCGTACGTAGTGTACGAAATGTACAGATGATCAAGGAGGCTCGGGTGAACGGCGAACCGTGGCGAGAGGACGGCGGGCGGCGGGCGGAGACGTTCGCGGGCAGGTCGCGGGCCGGCGTGGCCGAACTGCCGCGACTGGCGGACGCCCAGCTGTTCGAGCGGCTGCTGGCGCAGCGGATCGTGTTCCTCGGCAGCGAGATCGACGACGGCGTCGCCAACCGGGTCGGCGCGCAGCTCCTCCTGCTCGCCGCGCAGGACGCCCGGCGCGACATCACCCTCTACATCAACTCCCCCGGCGGCGTCGTGGACGCCGGGATGGCGATCTACGACATGATGCAGTTCGTCCCGAACGACATATCCACCGTCGCGATGGGCATGGCCGCCTCCATGGGACAGACGCTGCTGTGCGCGGGGACGCGGGGCAAGCGGTACGCGCTGCGCCACGCGCGCGTGATGATGCACCAGCCGCACGGCGGCATCGGCGGCACCGCGTCCGACATCAGGATCCAGGCGGAACAGTCGCTGTACCTCAAGCGGACCCTGGCGGAGCGCACCGCGTTCCACACCGGCCAGCCGCTGGAGCGCATCGAGGCCGACGGGGACCGCGACGCGTGGTTCACCGCGGAGGAGGCCCGCGACTACGGTTTCGTCGACCACGTCATCGACAGCACCGACCGGGTGGGCACATGACACGAGCGGAACGGCGCTCCCTCGTTCCCCAGTTCGAGGAGCGGACCGGCCAGGGCCGGAAGGAGACCGACCCCTACAGCAAGCTGTTCGAGGAGCGCATCGTGTTCCTCGGCGCGCCGGTCGACGACACCAGCGCGGGCGACGTCACGGCGCAGATGCTGGCGCTGGAGGCGATGGACCCCGACCGGCCCATCGCCCTGTACATCAACTCGCCGGGCGGCTCGATCACCGCGATGCTGGCGATCTGCGACACGATGCGCTACGTGCGGCCCGAGATCGAGACGACCTGCGTCGGGCAGGCCGGGTCGGCCGCGGCGATCCTGCTGGCGGCGGGCTCGCCCGGACGCAGGCAGGCGCTGCCGGACGCGCGGATCCTGCTGCACGAGCCGGCGCTCGAGACGGCCGGCGGCCAGGCCACGGACCTGGCGATCCAGGCGCAGGAGGTGCTGCGGATGCGCGGGCAGACCGAGGCGATCCTCGCCGAGGCCACCGGGCACGACCCCGCGGACGTCCGCCGCGACCTGGAGCGCGAGCGCTACTTCACCGCCGCGGAGGCCAAGGACTACGGGCTGATCGACGCGGTCCTGACATCCCGTCACTAGCGCGCCAGCCGCGTGTTCCCCGCCGGCGGCTGGGTACGGCCGCAAACAGCAGGGTTGGATCACCCCGGGCGCGGGAATCTTGGCAGGGTGTTCAGCGTTGGTCAGGGCAAGACCGCAAGCCGTCTGGGAGGCACGTGACGATGGCCGAGCGCGCACTTCGCGGCACCCGACTCGGAGCGACGAGCTACGAGAACGATCGCAACACCGATCTGGCCCCTCGCCAAGAGGTGGACTACACCTGCACGAAGGGCCACCGGTTCACCGTGACGCTCGCAGCCGAGGCCGAGGTGCCGATCACCTGGGAATGCCGCAGCTGCGGCGCCACGGCCCTGCGGGTCGACGGGGAGCTGCCCCAAGCGAAGAAGGGAAAGCCGCCGCGGACCCACTGGGACATGCTCATGGAGCGCAGGACCGTGGAAGACCTTGAGGAGGTCCTGGCCGAACGCCTGGAGATCCTGCGAGCGGGACGCAGGAAGTCCGCGTGAACGGCTGACAGGCTCGTAGCGAAGGCCCGTACCGGCGAGGGTGCGGGCCTTCGCCATGCCCGGGGCGGGCGCCGCGGCCCGGTCCGGCCGGGTCACCTGTCCGAGCGGGGCAGCACCAGGCCGCTCTCGTAGGCGGCGACGACCGCCTGGACGCGGTCGCGCAGCCCGAGCTTGCGCAGGATCCGGCTGACGTGGGTCTTGACCGTCTCCTCCCCGACGACCAGCCGGGCGGCGACCTCGGCGTTGGACAGGCCCGCCGCGACCAGGCGCAGCACGTCGGTCTCGCGCGGGGTCAGGGCGTCCAGGACCGGCCCCCGCGACGGCGGGCGCGGCCGCAGCCGCGCGAACTCCCCGATGAGGCGGCGGGTGACGGCCGGGGCGAGCAGCGCCTCACCCGCCGCGACGACCCGGACGGCGTCGAACAGCCGCTCGGCCGTGACGTCCTTGAGCAGGAACCCGCTGGCGCCCGCGACGAGTGCGTCGTAGACGTGCTCGTCCAGGTCGAACGTGGTCAGCATCAGCACCCGCGGCGGGTCCGGCTCGGCGGTGACGCGGCGGGTGGCCTCGATGCCGTCCATGACCGGCATCCGCACGTCCATCAGCACGACGTCCGGACGGTGCTCGCCGCACACCCGCACCGCGGCGGCGCCGTCGGCCGCCGTCGCCACGACCTCCAGGTCCGGCTGGGTGCCCAGCAGGGCCCCGAACCCGGCGCGGACGACCTCCTGGTCGTCGGCCACCACGACGCGCACGCTCACGGCTCCTCCTCCAGCGGCAGGACCGCCTCCACCAGGAACCCTCCGCCGGGCCCGGGGCCGGTGCGCAGGTCGCCGCCCGCGGCGGCGGCCCGCTCGCGCATGCCGAGCAGCCCGTGCCCGGCCGGGCCGCCGCCGGGCCCGGGCCCGGGGCCGTTGTCGCGGACGCTGACGCGCAGGGCGTCCGGGGCGTACCGGAGCTCCACGTCGACGGCGGCGCCCGGCGCGTGCCTGCGGGCGTTGGTCAGGGCCTCCTGGACGATCCGGTAGACCGCCAGCTCCAGCCCCGGGTCCAGGGCGGCGACGCGCCCGCCGACGATCAGCCGGACGCCCGCGGCGCCCGACTCGCGGGTCTGGTCGACCAGGTCGAGGAGCTCCTGCAGGCCGGGCTGGGGGGCGGCGGGTCGGCTCGGCGCCGGCGTCCTCGCGCAGCACGCCGAGCAGCCGCCGCATCTCGGTGAGCGCGGTGCGGGCGGTGTCGCCGATGGCCAGCAGCCGCCTGGCGCCCTCGTCCGGCATGCCGGGCACCGCGAGCCGGGCCGTCTCGGCCTGCACGGAGATCATCGAGATGTGGTGGGCGACGACGTCGTGCAGCTCGCGCGCGATGCGGGCCCGCTCGCCGCGCGCGGTGTGCTCCAGCAGGGTGCTCTCGAACGCCCGCCGGGAGGCGGCGAGCGCGGCGGTCTCGGCGCGGCGCCGCAGGACGCGGCGGCGCGCCAGGACCGTCCAGACGGTGACGAGGGCGGCGAGCGCGGCGACGGCGGCACCGCGGTGCAGGACGCACGCCGCGGCCGCCGCCACGGTGATCGCGGCGGCGGCGGCCGAGGCCCGGTCGCGGACGAGCGCCAGCGGGAGCGTGGCGCACACGTCCACCACCAGGGCCAGGGACAGGACCACCCCCGAACCGTGGGTGCGGTACACGGCCTCGGCGGCGGCGGCCAGGGCGAGGCACCCGCCGGCCACCGGCCACCGCGCCCGCCCGGCGGTCTGGTCGCTGTCGCCCACGCACGCCATTGTGGCGCGGACGGCGCCGCGGCGGCGTCCCTCGCGGGAGGGACGCCCGGTCCCCCGGCCCCCGCCCGCGAAGACTCCTCCCCCGCGTGATGACCCGGAGGCGCGGCGCTCCGTAGCCTCCCGGTCCATGGAGGCAACCATCGAAGTACGGGCCCTGCGCAAGCGGTACGGGCCCACCGTCGCCGTGGACGACCTGTCGTTCACGGTCGGCCCCGGGCGGGTCACCGGGTTCGTCGGCCCGAACGGCGCCGGCAAGTCCACCACCATGCGCATGATCATGGGCCTGGACCGGCCCGACGGCGGGACCGCGCTGGTCGGCGGCAGGCCCTACCGGTCGCTGCGGACGCCGCTGTGCCGGCTCGGGGCGATGCTGGACGCGTCGGCGGTCCATCCGGCCCGCCGCGCCCGCGACCACCTGCTGTGGCTCGCGCACGCCAACGGGCTGCCGGTCCGGCGGGTGGACGAGGTGATCGGGCTGACCGGGCTGGCGAGCGCGGCGCGCCGCCGGGCGGGCGGCTTCTCCCTCGGCATGCGGCAGCGGCTCGGGATCGCCGCGGCGCTGCTCGGGGACCCGCCGGTGCTGATGTTCGACGAGCCGGTCAACGGCCTGGACCCCGAGGGCGTCACCTGGATCCGGGGGCTGCTGCGGTCGCTGGCCGCCGAGGGGCGGGCCGTGCTGGTGTCCAGCCACCTGATGGCCGAGCTGGAGGGCGGCGCCGACCACCTGGTGGTGATCGGGCGCGGCCGGCTGGTCGCCGACACCAGCGTCGCGGACCTGCTGTCCGCCGCGTCCGGCGGCCGGGTCGAGCTGCGGACCGCCGAACGGCGCGAGGCCATGACCGCCCTGGCCCGCGCGGGCGCCACCGTGGCGGCGTCCGGGCCGGACGCGGTCACCGTCACCGGGCTGCCCGCCGAGCGGATCATCGTGGTGCTCACCGAGGCCGGCGTGGGGTTCACCGGCATCGGCGAGCACCGCGCCTCGCTGGAGGAGGCCTACATGGAGCTGACCCGCGACGCGGTGGAGTTCCAGAGCGCGCCGGTCCAGGAGGCCCTGTGAGCACGCCGGGGCCGGCCGCGGCGACCTCGTACCGCAGCACGCTCGAAGCCGAGGCCCGCGACGGGTTCGGGCGGCTGCTGCTCGCCGAGTGGACCAAGCTGCGCACCGTCCGCCGCTGGATGCTGGCCCTGCCGGCGGCGGTGCTGCTGGCCGTGCTCGTGGCGCTGCTGTCGGCGGCGGGCAGCGAGTCCACCGGCTCGGGGGACGGGCCGTCCGACCCGGCGCGGCTCCAGACCATCGACCTCGGCCACTACACCTACCTGCCCCTGGCGGGCGACGGCTCGATCGTCGCGCGCGTCACCTCCCAGGAGGGCGGCGGCGCGTGGGCCAAGGCCGGCCTGATGATCAGGGGGAGCGCGGACCAGGGCACCCCGTACGCGGCGCTGGTGGTGACGCCGGGGCACGGCGTCCGTCTCCAGACCGGCTACAAGGCAGGCGGCGCCTACGGCGGCGCCGGCACCGCGCCGCGCTGGCTCAAGCTGACCCGCGGCGGGACGGGCGTCACGGGCTACGCCTCGTCCGACGGCCGCGACTGGCGCCGCGTCGGGTCGGTCCAGCTGGAGGGCCTGCCGAAGACGGCCCTGGCGGGCATGGTCGTGGCGGCCCCGGACAAGGTCGAGGTGCAGCGGATGTTCGGCGGGGAGAGCGTCTCAGGAGAGCCCTCCGCCACCCGGGCGACCTTCGACCAGGTGGCGGTGACGCCGGCGCAGCCGGGCGCCGCGTGGCGCGACCGCGGCGCCACGGACGGCCCGGCGGCCGACCCGTCGCTGGACGGCCGCACCGGGTCCGGCGGGACGTTCGCGCTGAAGGGAGTGGGGGACATCGGGCCCAACGCGTTCGCCGACGACACCGCCAAGGCGACCCTCGCCGGGGTGCTGATCGGCCAGGTGGCGATCGTGGTGGTGGCCGTGCTGTCGGTGACGGCCGAGTACCGGCGCGGGATGCTGCGCACGACGTTCGCCGCCTCCCCCGGCCGCGGCCGGGTGCTGGCCGCCAAGGCGGTCGTGGCGGGCCTGGCGGCGCTGGCGGCGGGGCTGGCGGCGGCGTTCGGGTCGGTGCTGCTCGCCGGGCCGGTGCAGCGCTCGCACGGGCTGGCGACGCCGTCCCTCGCCAACGGGACCGTGCTGCGCGCCGTCCTCGGCACGGCCGCACTGCTCGCCGTGATCGCCGTGTTCTCCCTGGCGGTCGCGGTGATCGTGCGGCGCAGCGCGCCCGCGATCACGATCGTGCTGCTGCTCCTGCTCGTCCCGCAGATCGTCGCGACCGGGCTGCCGCTGTCGGCGGCGCGGTGGCTGGAGCGCCTCACCCCGGCGGCCGGGTTCGCGATCCAGCAGACCGTCGCCCGGTTCGACCGGGCGATCGGCCCGTGGGCCGGGTTCGGGGTGCTGTGCGCCTACACGGCGGTCGCGCTGGCCGCCGCCGCGTGGCTGCTCAGGCGGCGGGACGCATGACCGGTCGGGCACGCGGGAGCCGGCGCGCGCTGCACGCGCTGCACGCCGAATGGACGAAGCTGCGCACGGTGCCGAGCACCGCGCTGCTCGCGCCGGCGCTCGCCGTCCTGGTCGCCGCGGTGGGCGCCGCGGTCACCGGGACCGTGGACACCGCGCACTGCGCCACGCCCGCCGGGTGCATGGAGGACACGCCGAAGCTGGCGCTGTCGGGCGTCCAGGTGGGGCAGGTCGCCGCGGTCGTCCTCGGCGTGCTGGCGGTCGGCGGCGAGTACGCCGCAGGGACGATCACCGCGACGCTGGCGGCGGTGCCGGGCCGGATCACGGTGCTGGCCGCCAAGGCCGCCGTGGTGGCGGGCCTGGTCGCCGCGGCCGGGACGGCCGGGGTGCTGGCGTCGCTGGCGGCGGGGCGGGGCATCCTGCCCGGCAACGGCTTCACGGCCGCGAACGGCTACCCGCCGCTGTCGCTCGCCGACGGCCCCACCGCCCGCGCGGCCGCCGGGACCGTCCTGTACCTGGTGCTGGTCGCCCTGCTGGCGCTGGGCGCCGGGACGGTGCTGCGGGAGCAGGCGGCGGCGATCAGCGCGGTGCTGGCGCTGCTGTGGATCGTCCCGGTCCTCGTCCGGCTCGTCGGCGACGACGCCTGGCAGGAGCGGCTGTCGAAGGCCGCGCCGATGACGGCGGGCCTGGCCGTCCAGGCGACGCGGGGCGTGGACCGGTTGCCGATCGGGCCGTGGCAGGGCCTCGGGGTGCTGGCCGCCTACACGGCCGCGGCCCTGCTGGCGGGCGGCGCCGTGTTCGCCGCCCGCGACGCCTGACGGTCAGGCGCGCGAGGGCCTGTCGTCCCTCTGCCCGGCGGGAGCGTCGTCCTGCTCGGCGGGCGTGTCGTCCTCGATGACCTCGCCGCGGACCACCGGTCCCGGCGGGGTCTCGACGCGCTCGGGGCCCCGGCCGCGGCCGAACGGGTCGAACCCGGCGGCGCCGGGCGGGAACATCGTGGCGGCGCGCTCCTCGGCGGCCCGCATCCGCCGGGCCGCGAACACGCCCAGGACGCGGCGGACGAGCGGGCGGGTGAACGGGAGCACCAGCGCGAGCCCCAGCACGTCGGTGACGAAGCCGGGGACCAGCAGCAGGACGCCGCCGGCCATGACCAGCGCCGCGTCGGCGACCTCCCGGTCGGGCAGGACGCCCCGCCGTGCCGTCTCCTGCAGGGCCCGCCAGGCGCGGCGGCCCTCCCGCCGGACGAGCCACGCGCCGAGGACGGTCTCGGCGATCAGCAGCCCGACCGTGGGCCAGACGCCGATCACCCCGCCGACCTGGATCAGCACGAAGATCTCCAGGACCGGCAGCAGCAGGAGCGCCAGGACGATCAGCAGCGGCAGCATGTCTCCATCTTCGGGGTCGTCGAAAGCCTCTCCCCCGTTCAACGCAGGGACGGCCCCGTTCGTTTCCCGGCGCGCGCCCGGCGCGCCGGGCGCGCGTCAGCGGGGGTCGCGGAGCTTGCCGATGCGATCGGACATCCCCCACTGGGTGATCCGCAGCGCCGCCTCGGCCATCACGTCCCGGCTCATCTTGCTGGTCCCGTGGACGCGCTCGACGAACGTGATCGGCACCTCGACCACGCGCAGGCCCTGCCGCAGGGCCCGCAGCGCCAGGTCGATCTGGAAGCAGTAGCCGCGCGAGTCGACGCCCTCCAGCCCGATCTTCTCCAGGGTCGCGGCGCGGAAGGCGCGGAAGCCGCCGGTGGAGTCGTGCAGCGGGATGCCGAGCATCACCCGGGCGTAGGTGTTGGCGCCGCGCGACAGCGCCTCGCGCCGCTTCGGCCAGTTGCGCACCCTGCCGCCGGGCACCCAGCGGGCCCCGATGACGAGGTCGGCGTCCTCCAGCGCCGACAGCAGCCGCGGCAGCTCCTCGGGCTGGTGGGAGCCGTCGGCGTCCATCTCGACCATGACGTCGTAGCCGTGCTCGGCGGCCCACCGGAAACCGGCGATGTAGGCGGGGCCGAGGCCCTCCTTGCCCTGCCGGTGCAGGACCTTGACCTGCTCGTCCGCGGCCGCCATCGCGTCGGCGACCTCTCCGGTCCCGTCGGGGCTCGCGTCGTCCACGACCAGGACGTCCACCGACGGGACGGCCTCGCGCACCCGCCCGGTGATGCGCTCGATGTTGTCCCGCTCGTTGTACGTCGGGATGATCACGAGCACCCGGCCGAGCCCGGCTGGGATCTCCATCGGCGTCAATTCCCCTCGTTCTTCCTGGCTGTCCGTACCGCCGCGCCGACCGCGCCGAGCCCGAGCAGCGCGAGCGCCCACTCGGGCGCCTCCCCCAGCCGGTCGGCCGTCGTCCGCGACGCGCGCGCCGGGACGGCCGCGACCTGGATGTCGGGGACGAACTCCCGGGACCGGTCGACCATCCGGCCGTCGGGGGCGACGATGGCGCTGATCCCGCTCGTCGCGGCTACCAAGATCGTACGGCCATGTTCGACCGCGCGCAGCCGCGACATGGCGATCTGCTGGGGCGGCAGGCTGGTCTTGCCGTAGGTGGCGTTGTTGGTCTGCACGACCAGGATGTCACCGCGCGCCACGTCGCGGACCTCCTTGTCGTAGGCGACCTCGAAGCAGATCACGTCGCCGATGTCCACCGGCCCGAGCGCCATCACGCCGGAGCGGTCGCCCTTGGCGAAGTCGCGCGGGATCCGCTCGAACCGGGTGATCAGCTTGGTCAGGACGTCGCGGAACGGCAGGTACTCGCCGAACGGGACGGGGTGCCGCTTGACGTAGTAGTCGCCCGGGCCGGTCCGGGGGTCCCAGACGATGCCGCGGTTCTCGACCTTCTCCCCGTCGGGGGTGTCGGTGAGGGCGCCGACGAGGACGGGGACGCCGATGTCCTTCACCGCGCCGTCGATGGCGGTGTAGGCGTCGGGCTCGGCGTAGGGGTCCAGGTCGCTGGCGTTCTCCGGCCACACCACCAGCTCCGGCTTGGCGAACCGCCCCGCGCGGACCCCCTCGGCCAGCTCGTGGGTGGCCTTGACGTGGTTGTCCAGCACGGCCTTGCGCTGGCCGAGGAAGTCCAGGCCGAGGCGCGGCACGTTCCCCTGGATCACCGCGACGGTGACCGGGCGGCCCGAGGCGGGGGTGGGGATCAGCAGGCCGCCGGCGACGGCGGCGCCGACCGCGCCGAGGCAGACCGCGGCGGGGACCATTGCCCGGCGCGTCCGGGACGGCTCCCGCCCGTCCGCACCGTCGGTCTCGGAGCCGTCGGGCTGGGAGGCTCCGGCCTGGGCACGGTGGGCCCAGGCGCGGTGGGCGGCCACGGCGGCGCAGGCGAGGAGCCCGCCCAGCAGGGCCGTCAGGAACGTGACGAGGGGCGCGCCGCCGAAGGACGCGTACGGGGTCAGCGGCGTGTCGGTCTGGCTGAACGCGAGCCGCGCCCAGGGGAACCCGCCGAACGGGACGCGGCCGCGGACCGCCTCCTGGCCGACCCACAGCGCGGCCGTCCACACCGGCCAGCCCGGGAGCCGGGTGACCAGCGCGATGCCGGCGCCGAGGGGCAGGAAGTAGGCGGCCTCGACGAGGCTGAGGATGATCCAGCCGTCCGGGCCGATCCGGGAGATGCCCTCCAGCGCGGGGATGAAGAACGCGGCGCCGCCGACGAAGGCGAGCCAGGCGCCGGTGCGGGCCGTCAGGCCGCGCAGCGCGAGGGTCAGCAGCGCGACGCCCACCGGCGCGAGGGGCGTGAGGTCGAACGGGGGGAAGGCGGGCCACATCAGGAGCCCGGCCGCCGCCGCCAGCAGCGTGCGGGGCCAGCCCGCGCGGCCCCCGGAGCGCAGGCCGCCGCGCAGCCGGGCGAGCCGCCGGCGCGGCGCCCCGCCACCGGGCCCGCCGCCCGGGCCGCCGTCCGGCCCCGCGGCCGGCGACCGGTCCGGGAGGGTCTCCTGGGCCACGTCCCACCTCGTTCACTCGGGTCCTTGCCGGAACGCTACCGGCACCGGGCGCCCGCGGCGACCGCGGGCACAGGTCAGAACGAAAGCGGACGGTTCACCGGGTGCCGGACACGGAAGAGGGCCCGCGACATCCATCGGGCCGGAGTCGTCCCACAGGCGGTGAGAACGAGGCTCCGTTTTCTACTGGATGTCCGGGCCCTTCCCGGGTCCAACCCCCCGCGCGATCGGGCGGCTCCGCCCGGCACGGCCCCGGATCACCGCGCTGGCTCGGGCGGGCACGATGCCGACCACTCGCGTGATCCCCGTCCCCGTCGCGGCGCGGCGCCCGGCGGCCCCTCGGGCGGCCGATCGGTGAGTCCCGTGCTGGACTGCAGCAAAACTACCGGCTTCCGCCACCTTGTCAACCGCCGCATGTTCTGCGGCGACTCCATGTTATCCCAGCTCAACACCATGATCAGGGCGTTCGGCGATTTCACCGGACGCCCTTTGCGATCACGGCCTGGATCGGCCGGAGGCGGGATCAGCCTCCCGGCGCGGCTACCACGACCGTGCCGGACGCGGTGACCGCGACGACCGGCTCCGGCAGCACCTCGGCCGACGACTCGCCCTTGTCGGGACGTCCCCGGCACACCACGCGGGCCTCGAAGTCCATCACGCGGCTGCGGGTGCCCGCGCGGGTCAGCACGGCGGTGGTCTCCAGGACGTCCCCGGCCCGGACGGGCGCGCGGAACTGCACGTCGGAGTAGGAGGCGAACAGGCCCTCGTCGCCGTCGGTGCGGATGCACAGCTCCGTGGCCACGTCCCCGAACAGGCCCAGCACGTAGGCGCCGTCGACCAGGTCGCCCGCGTAGTGCGCGTGCGAGTAGGGGATGTAGCGGCGGTGGGTGACGGTCAGTCCCTCGCGGGGGTCGCTCACTCTTCCTCCATCGTGGTGGGCCGGTGCTCGCCGGGCAGCAGGGCGTGCACGAGGTAGCTGGCGACCTCGGCGGGCGTGGTGCCCTTGCCGAAGATGCGGTCGACGCCGAGGTCGGCCTCGGTGACGGTGTCGAAGCGGGGGCCGCCGACGACCAGCAGCGGCCGCCCCATGCCCCCGGCCACCGCGGTCGGGTACTCGGCGTGGAACGCGGCGGCCATCTGCTTGGTGTTGTGCAGGTGGGCGTTGCGCTGGGTGACGACCTGGGACACCAGCACCGCGTCGGCGTCCTCGGCCTTGGCGCGCTCGACCAGCTCCTCGACCGTGACCTGGGCGCCCATGTTCACGACCTGGATCTCCCGGTAGTACTCCAGGCCCTTCTCCCCCGCGAACCCCTTGACGTTGAGGATCGCGTCGATCCCGACGGTGTGGGCGTCGGTGCCGATGCAGGCCCCGACGACCACCAGCCGCCGGTTCAGCGCCTCGCGGATCGCCAGGTTCACCTCCTGGGCGGTCAGCAGCGGGTAGGCGCGCTCCTCCGGGACGGGGATGGAGGCGTAGTCGATGAGGTGCCGCACCTTCCCGTACACGATGAAGAAGGTGAAGTCGGGGCCCATCGGCTTGGCGTGGACGACGCTGGCCGGGTCCAGGCCCATCTTCCCCGCGAGCTGCAGGGCGGCCGCCTCGGCGCGCTTCCCGGCCGGGACGGGCAGGGTGAACGACATCTGCACCATGCCGTCGCCGGTGGTGTCGCCGTAGGGGCGGATCACCTGCCGGGTGTCGGCGGGCTCGGCGGGGGCCTGGGTCCCGGTACCGGTTCCGGGGCTCTCGACCGTCATGCGGGCACCTCCTGGTCGGCGGCGGGGCGGGCGGCGTGCGGGTCCTCGGTGTCGAGGATCTCGATCGCGGGGTTGAAGTACCCGTCGGCGCGCGGGACGACGCCGTCCAGGCCCTTGCCCCCGTCTGGCGGGCGGCGGGTGACGCCGAACGTGCCCTCGGCGATGGCCTCCAGGAGCCCGTCGTCGGCGACGCGCTCCAGCAGCTCCACCGACTCCGACAGCACCTGCTTGGCGCGCTGGACGAGCATCCCGTCCGGGCGGGGCATGAAGTCCTCGGCGAGGTTCCCGCAGGCGTCGCGGACGTAGCGGACGTTCTCCAGCGCCAGGTCGCGGTCCGACAGCCAGGGGGTGTGGATGCCCTCGGTCATCATCCCGATCAGGATGATCGACTGCCCGGTCATCACGCCGGCGAGGTTGAAGAACGCGTCCAGCAGGTAGCCGGCGAAGATGTTGCCGGTCATGTGCTTGGTCGGCGGCATGTACTTCAGCGGCGCGCCGGGGAACAGCTCCCGGACGAGCTGGGCGTGCGCCAGCTCCAGCCGGAACGACTCCGGGATCGCCGGGTTGATCTCGAAGGCGTGGCCGAGGCCGAGCTGGTCGTCGCTGAGCCCCGCCTCGTGCCCGAACCGCTCGTTCAGCAGCTGGCTGACGACCACGGTGTGCGCGGCGTCGACGGCGTCGGCGGTGGTGAGGTAGTTGTCCTCGCCGGTGTTGATGACGATGCCGGCGCGGGCGTGGATCTGCCGCGAGAACCGCTGGTCGATGAACGTCCGGCGCGGGTTGATGTCGCGGAAGATGATCCCGTACATGCAGTCGTTCAGCATCATGTCCAGGCGCTCGAGCCCGGCGAGCGTCGCGATCTCCGGCATGCACAGCCCGGAGGCGTAGTTCGTCAGCCGCACGTACCGGCCGAGCTCGCGGGACACGTCGTCCAGCGCCGAGCGCATCAGCCGGAAGTTCTCCCGGGTGGCGTACGTGCCGGCGTAGCCCTCCCGGGTGGCGCCCTCGGGCACGAAGTCCAGCAGCGACTGCCCGGTGGAGCGGATCACCGCCACGACGTCGGCGCCCTCGCGCGCGGCGGCCTGCGCCTGCGGGATGTCCTCGTAGATGTCGCCCGTCGCCACGATCAGGTAGACCAGCGGCCTCGGCGTGTCGGCCCGGTCGGGGGTGGGCAGCTCGGCCAGCAGCCGGTCGCGCTCGGCGCGGCGCCGGTCGACGCGCGCCATGCCGCCGCGGGCCGCCTCGCCCGCGGCCTTGCGTGCGTGCTCGGCGTCGGTGCCCGCCGGCAGCCGGAACGACACCCGCCCGCGGGCGGCGGCCCGGGCCAGGTCGTCGAGGGAGCCGTACGGCCCGGTCAGCAGCGCGTCCCAGACCGGCAGGGCGAGCCCGTGCTCCAGCCCGACCTGGTCGCGGACGGCGTCGGCGAGGTGGTTGACCCAGGGGCGCCCCTCATCGTCGGCGCCGGTCAGGCCCGCCAGCCTCAGCAGCGCCCGCTCGACCGAGACGGTGGTGTGGGAGCGGGCCATGTCGATGATGGGTTCGGCGGCCCGGGCGGCCAGGCGCCGGGCGGTGCGCACCACCTCCGGGTCGAGGTCCAGCTTTCCCTGCGGCGCCATTGCCGTCTCCCCTCACGCAGCCGCCCCTCTCAGGCCGGTCCTAACAATCATCCTTCATACCGAGTTCTCTACGGGAGATCTTCCGGTACGAACACCGTATTCCACAAGAACTACCACCACATCTCCCGCACCTTCCGGTGGCGCACAGCCCCGCCTTCCCTCTGCCGACGACCATCTCACCCCCAGGTGACGGTCGGCGACAAACACCCCACGGCGACTCTAGGTAAAGCTATGCTCACCCCCGGTCATGGACGGGACGATTTCGGGAGGGGCATGATCATCTATTTCGCGGCCGCGGCCTGCGCCGTCGGCGTGGTCATCGTGGCGAGCCGGCTGGTGCGGCGGGCGCGCGGGACCGTGGACGACGGCGCCCCCGACGGCCCCACCTCGTCCCACACCGGCGCCATGCTCTCGGCGCTGTTCCTGCTGGCGTTCGCCATCGCCATCGTCGTGCCGTGGACCACGGCGGACGCCGCCCGCTCCAACACCTACACCGAGAGCCAGGCGATCACCGAGGCCTACTGGGCCGCCGAGCGCCTCCCCGCCGCGGACGCCCGGCGCGTCCAGGACGGGCTCATCACCTATGTCGAACTCGTCCGCGGCCCCGAGTGGCGGCTGATGGAGCACGGGCGCCTCAGCGCCCGGGCCTGGGCCGAACTGGACCGGCTGCGCCACGACGTCATCGCGATCCAGCCCGGCACCGACGAGGCCTCGGACGCCCGCGGCGCCGTCCTCGACCACCTCGGCGAGATCTCGGCCGCGCGCCGGCAGCGCGCCGCCGACGCCCGGACGACGCCGCCCGCCGGCCTGCTCGCCGTCACCGTCCTCACCGGCGCGGTGGTCCTGCTGCTGCCCTTCCTCGTGGGCGCCCGCCCCCGCGGCATGGCGCTGGTGCCGCTGGCGCTGATGGCGGCGCTGCTCGCCGCCGGCACCTACCTCACCGTCGACATCTCGCACGTGTTCACCGGCGCCCTCGCCGTCGGACCGGAGGCGTTCTCCGGTCTGCACGCCGACCTGCAGCGCATCGCGGGAGGCGGCTGATGCGCCGCCGCCCCACCCCGCCCGCCGCGCCCCGGTGGGCCCGCACCCTGCCGACGTGCACGCGGCGGTCCCGGCCCCTGAGGGCCCGCACCCTGCCGGCCTTCGCGCTGCCGGCCCTGGCCCTGCCCGCCGTCATGCTCGGCTTCCCGGCCACCGCGCAGGCCGACCCGCCGCCCACGCCCGGCATCGAGATCGGGGTCGACGTGTGCATCGACATCGAGATCGGCACCGGCTCCGCGGACGGCTGCGGCCTGCCGGACACCTCCGAACCCCCGCCCCCGGAGGAACCGCCTCCCGCCGAGCCTCCGCCGCCGGAAGAACCGCCCTCCGACACTCCGGAGGTCCCGGAACCGCCCCCGCCACCACCCCCGGAGGCACCGGAGCCGCCTCCGCAGCCCGGGCACCCCGCACCGGCTCCACCGCCCGCCGCCGCGCCGAAGCCACGACCCGTGGCGCTCGCCCCGCACGCGCCCAGCCCGTCCCCGCGGACGCGCCCCGAACCGGCGCCGCCCACGCACAAACCGCCCGAAAAGCGCCCACCGGTGCGACTGCACGCGGCGCCGCGCGCACAGAAGGCGCTGCCCAAGCGCCGCAACCCACTGCGCTCCTCGCTCGTACTGGTCGCCATCGCCGTCGTCGTCAGCGCCGGCACCGCCATCGCCTTCGCCCACTGAACCGAGCACGGAACGTCAGAACGCCCCGACCGCGGCGGGTCGGGGCGTTCGGGGGGCGGACGCGGCTACAGGCCGGGGATCTCGTGGTTGCGGAAGGCGTCCACGAAGTAGGTGTGGTCCTGCCGGACGATCTCGGCGTACTCGGTGCCGAAGGCCACCATCGCCTCGACGAAGTCCGACTCGTCCGGGCCGATCACCGCGTCGATGGCGTCCTCGACCTGGAAACCGACGAGGGTGTGGTCGGAGTCGGTGTCGGACACGCAGTGCACCTTGGCGGTGGCGCGGCCCAGGTCGTCCAGCACCGACAGCATGTCCTCGGGCTCGGTGAGGCCGCTCCAGTCCAGGTCGGCCTCGTAGGGCGACAGCTCCTGCACGACGTAGCCGACGCCGTCGATCTGGGTGTGGCCGAGCCACGGGTCGCTGTTGGCCTGCAGCGCGCGCCGCGAGACGGCCGTGCGGTGGCCGTGGTGCTGGAAGTACTCGCGGATGCGGGGGTCGTCGACGACACGGCTGGCCGCGGCGACGTTGCCCTGCTTCATCGACAGGATGACGTCGTTCTCCAGCGCCTGGGTGTTGCCCTCCACGAGGATGTTGTAGGCCGACAGCCCGGCCGAGCCGATGCCGAACCCGGACGCGCCCACGATGTCCTTGATCACGTAGGTGAGGCTGCCGAAGCGCTTCTCCTTCGGGATGGTCTTCAGGTACTCCTCGTAGGCGGCCTCGACCTTGGCGCGCTCGGCGTCGTCCAGGCGCCGGACGCCGGGGCGGTCGAGGAAGCGCCGATCGGGCCCCGACACGACGGTCATGCCGTCAAGCAGCCCGGTGCGGGTGCCGCCCATCGCGTCGACCAGCACGTCGCGGACGTAGCCGTCGGTGGTGTCGAGCGTCAGCGCGAACTTCTCGTCGCCCTCGTGCGCGGCGAACTTGCGGACCTGGTCGACGTAGGCGCGCACGTAGGCCTCGATGAGCCGGCGGATGTCGGCGTCGGAGATCGCCTTCTGCCACGCCAGCAGCGCCAGGCTGGCCACCAGGCGCTTGACGTCCCAGGTGAAGTGGCCGACGTAGGCCTCGTCGTAGTCGTTGACGTCGAAGACGAAGACGCCGTCGTCGTTCATGTAGGTGCCGAAGTTCTGCGCGTGCAGGTCGCCCTGGATCCACACGCGGGACGTGCGATCGTCGGCCCACGGGTCGTCGTCGTGGGCGATGTCGGCGTAGAACAGGCACGCGCTGCCCCGGTAGAACGCGAACGGGTCCGAGGCCATCTTGCGGAAGCGGCGGCGGAACTCGGCGGGGCTGCGCTCCATCAGGTCCGAGAACGCGTCGACCAGGACGTCGACGATCTGCGCCTGCCGCTCCTTCGGGTCCCGCCCGCGCAGCTCCTCGGTGATGCTCGCCATGCTCTCTCCCTCGATGATCGGACGGTCCCCGCCACGGCCGGGACGTTTCCGGTCATTCTGCCGAATCCGCACCGGTCCGGGAGGTGAACAGCGCACGCACGGCGGGTTCCGACCGCACCAGGTCAAGGGCGGTCTCGGCGTGCCCGGGGACGTAGCCGTTCCCGATGAGCATCGTGACGTCGGCGGCCAGCCCCTCGGCGCCGAGCGCGGCGGCCGGGAACGAGGTCGCCATCGAGAAGAACACCACGGTGCCGCCGGGGGCGGTGGCGAGGATCGCGCCGTGCTCGCAGCCCGGCACGTCGACGCACACGACGGTGACGTCGACCGGCTCGCCGACGGCGGCCGCGACGGCCACCGGGTCGCGGGCGTCGGCGCGCACGACGGCGTCGGCCAGGCCGGACGCAACGAGCCGCTCCTCCTCCTCGGCGGTGGGGACGAGCCCGATCACGCGGGACGCGCCGGCGCGGCGGGCGGCGGCCAGCGACAGGCACCCGCTCTTGCCGGCGGCGCCCAGCACGGCCACGGTGGGGCCGCCGCCGCGGGCCGCGACGACGCGGTGCGTGAGCGCGGGCGCGCCGCACACGTCCATGACGGCGAGAGCCAGCGGCACCGGCATGTCGTCGGGGAGGACGGCGGCGATGGAGCGGCCGAACAGGATCGCGTGGCCGCGCGCCGGGACCTGCTCCGACCGCCCGTCCCACCCGGCGAGCCCGTCGGTGATCGCGAGCGGGGTGAGGGTGAGCGACACCAGGGTGGCGACGCGGTCGCCGGGCTTCAGGCCGAGCGGCGAGTCCGGCCCGGCCTCCTCGACCACCCCGACGAGCATGCCGCCCGACCCGGTCACCGGGTTGTGCATCTTGCCGCGCTCCCCGATGATCCGCAGCACCTCGGCGCGGATCGCGTCCGGGTCGCCGCCGTGCGCGGTGTGCAGCTGGCGGAAGGACGCGGCGTCCAGGTTGAGGCGCTCGACGCCGATCCGCACCTCGTCCGGCCGGATCCGCGGGTCGGGATCCAGCCGGAGCGCGGCCTGCGGCAGCACGCCCGCGGGCTCCAGCACGCGGTGCAGCCCGACCGCCGTCCCGGTCCCGCCTCCGGTCATCGCCATGCCGTCCTTCTCCTAACATCGGGTGGTGTTACGCAAGATATCCAGGGCACCCCTGGTTTCATCGAAAGTCTTCCCGTAACGTCGGCGGCATACAAGACTTTTATGCGATCAATGTGAGGCGAGGAGGCGGTCGACGATGACCACTGCCCTGCACCCGGACGCCCTCCAGTCCGAGGAGGCCGCGCGCCAGCCGTACGCCTACCGGCGCCGGCCGCTGGTGGAGCCCGACTGGCGGCGCCTGCCGGGATGGCGGGACGTCACGGAGGCCGAGTGGGAGTCCGCGCAGTGGCAGCGTGCCCACTGCGTGAAGAACGTGCGGCAACTGCGCCGCGTCATGGGCGACCTGCTGGACGAGCGCTTCTACGCCGACCTGGAGCGCGACCAGGCCGAGCGCGCCACCATGTCGATGCTGCTGCCGCCGCAGATGCTCAACACGATGGACGCCTCCTCGACGGAGGCCTTCTACGCCGACCCCGTGCGCCGCTACATGCTCCCGGTGTTCAGCGACCGGCGCACCGACTGGCCGTCCCACCCGCACGCCTCCCGCGACTCGCTGCACGAGGCCGAGATGTGGGCGGTGGAGGGGCTCACCCACCGCTACCCCACCAAGGTCCTGGCCGAGCTCCTGCCGACCTGCCCGCAGTACTGCGGCCACTGCACCCGCATGGACCTGGTCGGCAACTCCACGCCGACCGTCGACAAGCACAAGTTCACCATCAAGCCGCCGGACCGGCTCGGCGCCATGCTGGACTACCTGCGCCGCTCCCCCGGCGTCCGGGACGTGGTCGTCTCCGGCGGCGACGTCGCCAACATGCCGTGGGCGCGGCTGGAGTCGTTCGTCGACTCGCTGCTGGACATCGAGAACATCCGCGACATCCGGCTGGCCAGCAAGGCGCTCATGGGGCTGCCGCAGCACTGGCTGCAGGACGACGTCCGCGCCGGCATGGAGCGCCTGGCGACCAAGGCGAACGCGCGCGGCGTGCAGATCGCCATCCACACCCACGTCAACGCCGCCCAGTCGGTGACGCCGATGGTCGCCAAGGCCGCCCGCGCGATGCTCGACACCGGCATCCGCGACGTGCGCAACCAGGGCGTGCTGCTGCGCGGCGTCAACGACACGCCCGAGGCGCTGCTCGACCTGTCGTTCGCGCTGCTGGACGAGGCCGGGATCCTGCCGTACTACCTGTACATGTGCGACATGATCCCCAGCAGCGAGCACTGGCGGCTCGCGGTCTGGGAGGCGCAGGAGCTGCAGCACGCGATCATGGGCTACCTGCCCGGCTTCGCCACCCCGCGGATCGTCTGCGACGTCCCCTACGTCGGCAAGCGGTGGGTGCACCAGCTCGCCGAGTACGACCGCGAGCGCGGCATCTCCTACTGGACGAAGAACTACCGCACCGGCCTGGAGCTGTCCGACCCCGACGCGCTGACCCGGCGCTACGAGTACCACGACCCGATCTACACGCTGCCCGAAGAGGGGCAGGCGTGGTGGCGGCAGCGGTCGGAGACCTGAGCCGCAACGGCCGACGCCTTTACATTGTAGATCAGGAATCTGCCGGAATAGTCTGGGACGGGTGAGCCTCGACCTGACCGCCCGCTTCCCGCTCGGCGCCTCGGTGACGGCCGCCGACCTGGAGGACGACCCGCACCCGCACCTGGCCCGGCTGCGCGAGCGCGAACCCGTCACCTGGCTGCCCGCGCTGGGCGGCTGGCTGGTGACCGCCCGCCGCCCGGCGCTGGAGGTCATGCGCGACGCGGACACCTACACCGTGGACGATCCGCGCTTCTCCACCGCCCAGGTCGTCGGGCCGAGCATGCTGTCGCTGGACGGCCCGGCCCACACCCGGCACCGCGACGCGTTCGCACGGCCTTTCCGCCCGGCGCGGACCCGGGAGCGGTTCACCCGGTTCGTGGAGGCCGAGACCGACCGGCTCGTCGGCGCGCTGGCGCCGGCGGGCCGCGCCGAGCTGCGCGGCGAGCTGGCCGGGCCGCTCGCCGTCGCGGTCGTCACCGAGGCCCTCGGCCTGTCCGGGGTGGTCGCCGGCACCGTCCGCTCCTGGTACGGCGCGTTCGTCGAGGCCGTGTCCGCCATCACCGCGGGCGGCGCGGCGCCCGAGCGCGCCGGCGAGGCGTACCGGCTGCTGGGCGCGGCGGTCCGGGAGGCGGTCGACGCGGCCCGGCCGGGGTCGCTGCTGGCCGAGGCCGCCGGCCGGGGCCTGCGCGCCCCCGAGGTCGTCGCGAACGCCGCGATCCTGATGTTCGGCGGCATCGACACCACCGAGGGCATGATCGCCAACGCGGCGCTGCACCTGCTCGGGCACCCCGACCAGCTCCGGCTCGTCCGGGACGACCCGGGCCTGCTGCCCGCCGCGATCGAGGAGTCCCTGCGGCTGGAGCCCGCGGCCTCGGTCGTCGACCGGTACGCCACCCGCGACGCCCGGCTCGGCGATGCGGACGTCCGGGCCGGCGACCTCGTGCGGGTCTCGATCGCCGGAGCGGGCCGCGACCCCTCGGTGTTCCCCGACCCCGACCGCTACGACGTGCGGCGCCGCAACGCCGCCGAGCACCTGGCGTTCGCGCACGGACCCCACTTCTGCTTCGGCGCGCACCTGGCCCGGCTGGAGGCCCGCACCGCGCTCACCGCGCTGCTGGACCGCCTGCCCGGGCTCCGGCTCGATCCGTCCCGGCCCGCCCGCCCGCGCGGGCTGGTCTTCCGCAAGCCGCCGCGGCTGGACGTCCGCTGGGAGGCCTGAGGGCCGGTTGTGGACCGTTCCCCCGCGTCGCCACAGGTCGCGGCCCTGTGGGAGCATTCCCCAATGATCGTGGAACGCCGGGTCGAGCTGCGCTTCGACCAGGAGAGCCGTGAGGCCGAGACGCACACCAACCTTTCCGCCGTGCGCCAGGACGGCCGCTGCCTGTGGGTGGCGGGCGACGAGACCGCCACCATCGAGCGGCTCACCGCCGTCACGGACGACGACGGGCGCGTCACCGGCTACGACGGGCAGGTCACGGTCGCGCTCGCCGACCTCGTCCCGCTGCCGGCCGGCCCCGACGAGGAGGCCGACATCGAGGGCCTCGCCCGGGCCGACGGATGGCTGTGGGCGATCGGCTCGCACAGCCTCAAGCGCAAGAAGATCAAGCCGGGCAACGGCGACGCCAAGGCGCGCAAGCGCCTGGCGACCGTCGTGCGGGAGGACAACCGCTACATCCTCGCCCGCATCCCCCTGGTCACCGGCGACGACGGGCTGCCCCGCGCCGTCCGCGACGACGGGGACCGCACCGCGGCCGTGCTCGGCCTGGACAAGGACTCCATCGCCGACCTGCTGGCCGACGACCCGCACCTCGCCCCGTTCCTGCCCATCCCGAGCAAGGACAACGGCCTGGACATCGAGGGCGTCGCCGTGCACGGCGACCGCCTCTACATCGGGCTCCGCGGGCCGGTGCTGCGCGGCTGGGCGGTGCTGGTGGAGATCCGCCCCGCCCCGCACCCCCGGGACCCGAGACGCCTGCAGGCGCTGCCCGTCGGCGACGACGGCGAGCCCTACCGCACCCACTTCCTGGACCTCGGCGGCCTCGGCGTGCGCGACCTGTGCCCGCACGGCGACGACCTGCTCGTCCTCACCGGGCCGAGCATGGACCTGGACGGCCCGGTGCGGCTCGTGCGGTGGCCGGGCGCGGCCCGCGCCGACGCCGGCGAGATCGTCACGGCCGAGGAGCTCGAGGTGCTGGGCGAGCTGCCCCACGGCGACGGCGACGACCACGCCGAGGGCATCGCCGTGCTGGACGAGCCGGGCACCCGCATCCTCGTCGTGTACGACAGCCCCTCCCCCGACCGGCTCACGGCGGACGGCGGCGTCCTCGCCGACGTCGTCCGTCTCGGTTAGCGGACCCGCGATAAGCGTTCGCTTTCAGACTCTGCTTTGATGGGCCCCGTTACGCGGCAGGAGTCGAGAGGGCGGGGCAGAGCATGATCGAGTGGTCCGAGGAAGACCTGATGATCCGGGACGCGGTGCGCGGCTGGATCGACGCGGAGGTCCGCCCGAACCTGGACGCGCTGGAGTCGGGCGAGCTGCCGCCCTACGATCTGCTCCGCAGCCTCTACAAGACGTTCGGGATGGACGAGATGGCCCGCTCGTCCTTCCAGTCCCGGCTGGCCAAGGAGCGCGAGGGCGGCGCCGCCGGCTCCGACGGCGAGCGGGCCGGCGGCGGCAGCGCGGCGATGTCGATGATCCCGGTCATCGAGCTGTGCAAGGTCGCGCCCGGCCTGGTCTCGGCGATGGGCGTCGGGCTCGGCCTCGCCGCCGGGACGATCATGAAGCGCGGCACCCCCGAGCAGAAGGAGCGCTGGGCGCTCCCGCTGCTCACCATGGAGAAGGTCGGCGCCTGGGCGATCACCGAGCCGAACTCCGGGTCCGACGCGTTCGGCGGGATGCAGGCCACCGCGCGCAAGGACGGCGACGAGTACGTCCTCAACGGCAGCAAGACCTTCATCACCAACGGCCCCTACGCCGACACGATCGTCTTCTACTGCAAGCTCGACCAGGGCGAGGACCCCCGCAACCGCGAGATCCTCACCTTCGTCCTCGACCGGGGCATGCCGGGCCTGGAGCAGAGCAAGCCGCTGCGCAAGATGGGGCTGCACTCCTCCCCCACCGGCGAGCTGTTCCTCAACGACGTGCGCGCGGGAGCCGACCGGCTCCTGTCCTCCGGCGCGCAGGGCGGCAAGGAGTCGGCCCGGCAGAACTTCGTCACCGAGCGCGCCGGCGTCGCCGCGATGGCCCTCGGCGTCATCGAGGAGTGCCTGAAGCTCTCGGTCGAGTACGCCAAGACCCGCGAGCTGTGGGGCCAGCGCATCGGCGACTTCCAGCTCATCCAGCTGAAGCTGGCGAAGATGGAGGTCGCGCGCCTCAACGTGCAGAACCTGGTGTTCCGGCACATCGAGATGCAGCGCGCCGGACGCACCCCCACCCTCGCCGAGGCGTCGGCGATGAAGCTGTACGCCGCGCAGGCCGCCAGCGAGGTCGCGCAGGAGGCCGTGCAGCTGTTCGGCGGCAACGGCTACATGAGCGAGTACCGCGTGGAGCAGCTCGCCCGCGACGCCAAGTCCTTCCAGATCTACGCCGGCACCGACGAGATCCAGATCACCCACATCGCCCGCGACCTGCTGTCGCGCTGAGCCCCCCGGCCGACAAGGCCCGGCGTCCGCACGCCGCCGCCCCGTCCGCGAACTTCCGGGGGCGGGGCGGCGTCGAAAAGGTGGAGGGCGGGTGAGGCCGATCGCCCGTCCTCGGCCCGACGGGCCTTTCTGGACAGCCGACGATGGGGACTGGATACTCACAGCTATGGACGGTCAGCCCTCATTCCCGGTGAGAGCGTCGGACACGGAGCGGGACCGGGTGCTGCGCGTCCTCAGCGACCGCGTGGCCGAGGGCCGGATGTCGGACGAGACGTTCGAGCGGCGCGTCGACCAGGTGCTGCAGGCGCGCAGCAAGGCCGAACTGGCCGACATCGTGCACGACCTGCCGGCCTCCAACCGCGTCATGAACCGGCTGACCGGCCTGATCTCCTCGGTCTCGCAGGCGACCGCGCGGATCGAGGCGGCGTGGCGGGCGCCGCGGCTGCCCCGGTTCATGCTGCCCCCGCGCGAGCTCGGCCGCATCGTCGTCGGCCGCGCCCCCGCCTGCCAGTTCATCCTCACCGACCTCACCGTCTCCCGGTTCCACGCCGAGATCTACCGCGCGGACGAGGGCTGGATGGTCTCCGACCTCGGCTCGATGAACGGGACCCGGGTCAACGGGTACCGGCTGACCGGCCCGGCCCGCGTCCGTCCCGGCGACGAGATCGGCTTCGGCAACTCCGCCTTCATCGTCACCGCGCCCTGATCCCCCTCACCTCGCCGCAGTCGGCCTGCGCCTCGATAGCGGGCGGTTCACGGCGGCCGTGACCGGCCCCGGCCCTTGACGTATCCGTTAAGAGTCCTTACTTTTCCTTCAAGTTAGGAAACTTTCCTAATTTGGAGGAGCCGCCGTGTCCGCGCCCGTCCCCGGAACCCCCAGCCTGCTGCGGGCGATCAACGACCGCGCGGCCCTGGAGGCGCTGCTGGCCCGGGGGCCGCTGACCCGCCCGCAGATCTCCGACCTCACCGGCATCTCCAAGCCGACCGCCTCCCAGCTGCTCGCCCGGCTGGAGCAGGCCGGGCTCGTCGTCCGCGACGGCGTCCGCGAGGGCCTGCCCGGCCGCACCGCCGAGCTGTACCGGATCAACGGCGCCGCCGCCCACGTGGCGGGCGCCGACGTCACCCCTGCGCGGATCCGCGCCAGCGTCGCCGACCTCGCCGGGACGGTCGTCGGCGAGCACACGCTGCCGACCCCCGGACGCACCGGCGTGGACGTCGTCGCCCGGATGGCCGCCGCGCTCGACGGGGCCGCCGCCGCGGCCGGGCTCACCCGGGACCGCCTCGACCGGGCCGTCATCGGCATCCAGGGCGCCGTCGACCCCGCCACCGGCCGCCTCGGGTACGCCTCGCACATCCCCGGCTGGCACATCCCCGACCTGGTGGAGACGCTGAGCGGCGGGCTCGGCGTCCGCGTCGCGATCGAGAACGACGTCAACCTCGCCGCGCTCGCCGAGCGGTCCGGCGGGCGGGCCGCGGGCGCGGCGGACTTCGTCCTGCTGTGGGTCGCCGACGGCGTCGGGATGGCCGTCGTGCTGAACGGGACGCTGCACCGGGGCGCGACCGGCGGCGCCGGCGAGATCGGCTACATGCCCGCCGCAGGCGCCCCGCTCATGCGGGACGTGCGCCGCACCCGCACCGGCGGCGTGCACAGCCTCACCGGCGGCGCGGCCGTGCTGAGGCTGATGCGCGAGCACGGCTTCCGCGGCCGGGACGCCGCCGCCGCGCTCGGCCGCGCCGCCGCCGACGTGGAGACCGAGGGCAGGCGCACCGCCACCGGCGCGGGCGCCCGCGCGGAACGCGCCCTCACCGAGCTCGCCACCAGGCTCGGCGCCACGCTCGCCACCGTCGTCGCGGTCGTCGACCCCGCGCTCGTCGTCCTCACCGGCGACGTCCTGCTCGCCGGCGGGGAACCGCTCCGCGCGCGCATCGAACAGCACCTGCACAGCCTCACGATCCCGCGCCCCGAGGTGCGGCTCAGCACCGTCCAGGGCAACCCCGTCCTGGCCGGGGCGCTCCAGCAGGCGCTCCGGGAGACCCGAGACGAGGTCTTCACCACCACCGTCCCCTGACCCACCGGCCCCGACCGCGCCCTCCTCCTACCACGCCGTTCCCCACCCCTAAGGAGAACCGGAGTGCCCCCCACCACAACGCGCCGGCTCGCGGCGGCCACGGCCGCCGCCGGGCTCGGCCTCGCGACCGCGTGCACGGCCGGCGGCGACCCGTCGGGCAAGGGCCCGGCGTCCGACGAGAGGCAGACCATCGAGGTCTGGCACGGCTGGAGCGCCCCGCACGAGGTGAAGGCCTTCCAGGACGCCGTGGCCGGCTTCAACAGGGCCCACCCCAACATCACCGTCAAGCTGGTCAACGGCCAGACCGACGACCGCATCACCAACGCCATCCGCGGCGGGAACCCCCCGGACGTGGTGTCGTCCTTCACCACCGACAGCGTCGGGCAGTGGTGCCGGAGCGGCGCCTGGCAGAACCTCGCGCCCTACATCGCCAAGTCCAGGCTGGACCTGGGCCAGTTCCCGCCGGCGGTGCGCAGCTACACCGAGTACAAGGGCACCCGCTGCGCGATGCCGCTGCTGGCCGACGCCTACGGCCTCTACTACAACAAGAAGCTCATGAAGGGCGAGCAGCCGCCCAGGACGATGGGCGAGCTGACCCGCCTGGCCAAGAAGCTCACCGTCCGCGACCCCGACGGGACCATCAAGGTCGCGGGATTCCTACCGTCCGTCCAGTACTACGAGCACCAGGTCCAGCACCTGGCGCCCCAGTTCGGCGTCACATGGCTGACCCGTGACGGCAGGGCCGACTTCTCCGGCGACCCCGCCTTCCAGGCCTACCTGAAGTGGAACAAGAGCCTCATCGACTGGTACGGCTACGGCAACGTCAAGAAGTTCCTGCGCTCGATGGGCCAGGAGTTCGAGTCGTCCAACCCGTTCCAGAAGGGGAGGACGGCGATGGCCGTGGACGGCGAGTGGCGCACCAGGTTCATCCAGGAGGAGGCGCCGAGGCTCGACTACGGCACGGCGCCCGTCCCCGTCTCCGACGAGCGCGCGAGCGCCTACGGCGGCGGGTTCGTCACCGGAACCGTCATCGGCGTCCCGCGCGGCGCCAGGCACGCCCCGGCCGCATGGGAGTTCGTCCGGTACCTCACCACGGACACCGGCGCTCTGGTCACGTTCGCCAACGCGCTCGGCAACGTGCCCTCCACGATCCCGGCGCTGTCGTCGCCGGGGCTGAGGCTGCCGCCGCAGTTCCGGACGTTCCTCGACGTCTTCCGGAACCCGCACAGCTCCACAACGCCGCCGACCCCGAACGGCAACGACTACGTCGTCCGGTTCGAGAAGTTCGTCCAGGACGAGTGGGAGCCCGGCAAGGTGAAGGACCTCGGCGCGGCGCTGGAGAGGCTCGACGGCGAGGTCGACGACTCCCTCAAGCTCGCCGGAGGCTGACCGTGGCATCCGGATCACTTCGCCTCCCGCTCACCGGAGCGCGGGGCGGGACGGCGGCGCGGGCGCGGCTGCGCCGGCGGCTCCGGGTCCTGGCGTTCCTGTCCCCCTGGCTCGCCGGGTTCGGCCTGTTCTTCGCCTACCCCCTCGCCGCCACCGTCTACTTCTCCTTCACCCGCTACAACCTGTTCACCCTGGAGTACGCGGGGCTGGACAACTACACCTACCTGCTGCACGACCGCGACGCCCGCACGGCGATGCGCAACACGCTGTGGCTGGTCGCCGTGCTCGTCCCGCTGCGGGTGCTGTTCGGCCTCGGCGCCGCCCAGCTGCTCACCAGGATCAAGCGGGGCGCGGGCGTGCTGCGCTCGATCCTCTACCTGCCCTACCTCGTGCCGCCGGTCTCGGCCACGGTCGCGTTCGTGTTCCTGCTGAACCCCGGCACCGGCCCCTTACCGACGGTCTCCGCGCGGCTCGGGATCCCGCTGCCCGACTTCTTCAACGACCCCGGCTGGGCCAAGCCCGGCCTGACCCTGCTCGGGCTGTGGGCGGTCGGCGACGTCATGATCATCATGCTGGCCGCGCTGCTGAACGTGCCCGCGTCGCTGTACGAGGCGGCCGCGATCGACGGCGCCGGCGCCTGGGCCCGGTTCCGGCACATCACGCTGCCGACCGTGTCCCCCGTCCTGGCGTTCTCCGCCGTCACCGGCGTCATCGAGACGCTGCAGTACTTCACGCAGCCGATGGTGGCGGGCAAGGTCGCATCCGGGCGCGCCGACCTGCCCGGCGTCCAGTACTCCCCCGGCTACCCCGACGGCTCCACGCTGACGTTCCCGCAGTGGCTGTACGACCAGGGGTTCCGCCAGTTCAACATGGGCTACGCGTGCGTGCTGGCGCTGGTCATGTTCGCCACCGCGATGGCGTTCACCGTGGTCCTGCTCCGCAGGTTCCGCGCGTTCGCCGGAGAGGAGGCGGGATGACCCGGGGAGGGCGCGCCCGCCGGGCGCTGCTGTGGCTCGCCGTGCACGCGACCGCCGTCGCCATCGGCGTGATGTTCCTGGCACCGCTGGCGTTCATCGCGCTGACCGCCGTGATGACCGACCGGCAGGCGCTCGGCGGCGACCTGTGGCCGCGCGACTGGCGGTTCGGCAACTTCGCCGAGGTGTTCGGCGGCGACATGGTCCGCTGGACCGTCAACAGCACCGTGTACGCGGGGCTGTCGACGCTGTTCATGCTGGTCTCCAGCGTCCCGGTGGCCTACGCGCTGGCCCGCTTCCGGTTCCGCGGGCGGGGCCTCGCGCTCGTCGTGGTGGTCTCGGCGATGATGCTGCCGCCGCAGGTCACCATGGTGCCGCTGTACATCGTCTGGGCCCGCCTCGGGTTGACCGGCACCCTGTGGCCGCTGATCATCCCGCAGCTGTTCGGGGACGCGTTCTCCATCTTCCTGCTCCGCCAGTTCCTGGTGACGATCCCCCGCGAGTACGCCGACGCCGCCCGCGTGGACGGCTGCGGCGAGCTGCGCACGATGCTGCGGGTCGTCCTGCCCATGGCGAAGCCCGCCCTGGCCGCGGTGGCGCTGTTCCAGTTCTTCTACTGCTGGAACGACTACTTCCGGCCGCTGGTCTACGCCGACCCCGACCACTGGACGCTGGCCATCGGCGTCGCCACGTTCCGCGCCGCCCACCACGTCGAGTGGAACCTCACCATGGCCGCGACGCTGCTGACGATCCTGCCGGTGCTGGTGGTGTTCTTCCTCGCCCAGCGCGTGTTCGTCCAGGGCGTGACCCTGGCGGGGGTGAAGGGGTGAAGCTCACGGTCATCGGGGGCGGGTCCACCTACACACCGGAGCTGGTGGACGGCCTCGCGCGGGCGCACGCGGCGCTGCCGGTGTCGGAGCTGGTGCTGGCCGACCCCGACGCCCGGCGGCTGGAGCTCGTCGGCGGGCTCGCCGCGCGGATGCTCTCCCGCGCCGGCCACCCCGCCCGGGTCGTCACCACCGGCGACCTGGACGAGGCGGTCGCGGACGCGACGGTCGTCCTGCTCCAGCTGCGCGTCGGCGGGCAGGCGGCCCGCCGCCTCGACGAGACGCTGCCGCTGGCCTGCGGCTGCGTCGGGCAGGAGACGACCGGCGCCGGCGGCCTCGCCAAGGCGCTGCGCACCGTCCCGGTCGTGCTGGACATCGCCGCGCGCGTCGCCGCCCGCGCCCCGCGCGCCTGGATCATCGACTTCACCAACCCGGTCGGCATCGTCACCCGCGCCCTGCTGGACGCCGGGCACCGCGCGGTCGGCCTGTGCAACGTCGCGATCGGGTTCCAGCGGCGCGCCGCGGCGCTGCTGGACGTCCCGCCGGACCGGGTGGGCCTCGGCCACGCCGGCCTCAACCACCTCACGTGGGTGCGGTCGGTCCTGCTCGACGGACGCGACGTCCTGCCGGACCTGCTCGACCGGCACCCCGCCGAGCTCGCCGCGGTCTCCGGCCTTCCCGCCCCCTTCCTGCGGGCCCTCGGCGCCGTCCCGTCCTACTACCTGCGCTACTTCTACGAGCACGACCGCGTCGTCCGGGAGCAGCGCGGCGCGCCGTCGCGGGCCGAGGAGGTCGCCGCGCTCGAACGCGACCTCCTGGAGGCCTACGCCGACCCCTCCCTGGACACCAAGCCCGCCCGGCTCGCCGAGCGCGGCGGCGCGTTCTACTCCGAGGCCGCCGTGCGGCTGGCCGCGTCGCTGCTGGGCGGGCGCGGCGACGCCCAGGTCGTCAACGTGCGCAACCACCGCACGCTGCCGTTCCTGGACGACCGCGCGGTCGTCGAGGTCCCGGCGCGGATCACCGCCTCCGGGGCGGTGCCGCTGCCCGTCCCGCCCATGGAGCCGCTGTTCGCCGGGCTGATCGCGCACGTGGCGGCGTACGAGGAGCTGGCCCTGGACGCCGCCCTGCGCGGCGGCCTCGAACGCGTCACCACCGCGCTGCTCGCGCACCCGCTCGTGGGGCGGATCGAGACGGCCGAGCGCCTCGCCCGCGACCTCGTCGCCGCCAACCGCGCCCACCTGCCGTGGGCCGCCTGATGGGGGCGGGCGTCCTCGTCGCCGTCGACGGCGGCAACAGCAAGACCGACGCGGCCGTCGCCACCACCGCCGGGGAGTTGCTCGCCACCGTGCGCGGCGCGGGCTTCCGCCCGCAGACCGCGGGTCTCGACGCCGCGCTGGACGCGTTGACGGCGGACCTCGGCGGCGCGCTGCGGAAGGCCGGGGCCGCGGCCGGCGACGTCGTCCACCTCGCCGCCTACATGGCCAACGTCGACCTGCCGGGCGAGGAGGAGCGCCTGGAGAAGCTCCTGCTCGCCCGGGGCGCCGCCCCGAGCGTGACCGTCGGAAACGACACGTTCGCGCTGCTGCGCAGCGCCGCCACCGAGGGCTGGGGCGTCGCGGTGGTGTGCGGCGCCGGCATCAACTGCGCAGGTGTCGCCCCCGACGGGCGCACCGCCCGGTTCCCGTCCCTCGGCCCCCACACCGGCGACTGGGGCGGCGGCGCGGAACTGGGCCGCGCGGCCCTGTGGCACGCCGTCCGCGGCGAGGACGGACGGGGACCGGAGACGGCGCTGACCGCCGCGGTCGCCGCCCACTTCGGCGTGCCCCGCGCCGTCGACGTCGGCCTCGCCCTCCACCTCGGCGAGATCGACCAGGGCCGCCTCACCGGCCTCGCCCCCGTCCTGCTCGACGCCGCCGAGGCCGGCGACGCGGCGGCGCGCGGCACGGTGCTCCGGCTCGCCGAGGAGGTGGCGGTCCTCGGCTCGGTCGCCCTGCGCCGCCTGGACCTGCTGCACTCCCCCGCCGACGTCGTCCTCGGCGGCGGCGTCCTGGCCGCCCGCCGCCCCCTTCTGATGGACGCGGTCGCGGACCGCTACGCCGCCCTCGCCCCCCGCGCGCGCCTGCTCGTCCCCGAGGACCCTCCGCTCCTCGGCGCCGCGCTCCTCGCCCTCGACCACGTCGGCGCCGCGCCGTCCGCCCACGAGGCCCTGCGCGTCGCTTTCCGCCGCGGCCCTTGACGTTGTAAGGTCGCGCCGGAATGGGTAAGGGGGACGCCGTGGAGATCGGGTTCGCGGTTCCGGGGTCGGGCGCGTGGGCGACCCCGCGCAACCAGGTGGCGGTGGCGCGGCGGGCCGAGGAGCTCGGCTACCGCTCGCTGTGGACGCTCCAGCGGGTCCTCAACCCCGCCGGGTCGCGGGACCTCACCTACCGCAACGTCCCCGACCCCCTGATCACCCTGGCCTACCTCGCCGCCCACACCACCCGCGCCCGCCTGGGCGTCGCGGTCGTGAACCTGCCGTTCTACGCGCCGCCGATCCTGGCCAAGCAGGCCGCCACCCTCGACCACGTCAGCGGCGGGCGCCTGGACCTCGGCCTCGGGATCGGCTGGATGCCCGAGGAGTTCGCCGCGGTCGGCGCCCCGATGGAGCGGCGCGGGGCCCGCGCGGAGGAGTTCATCGGCGCGCTGCGCGCCCTGTGGGCGGGCGGGCCCGGGGACGCGGCGCGGTTCCGCGGCGAGTTCTACGACATCCCGCCGGTGACCATGGACCCGCGGCCGCTCCAGCCGTCCGGTCCGCCGATCCTGCTGGGCGGCGGCGCCGAGCCCGCGCTGCGGCGCGCCGGCCGGATGGCGGAGGGCTGGGTCAGCTCCAGCCGCGCCGACCTCGCCGCGATCGGGCGCTCCATCGACATCGTGCGGGAAGCCGCCGAGGGGGCCGGCCGGGACGCGTCCGCGCTGCGGTTCGTGTGCCGGGGCGCGGTCCGGATCCGGCCCGCGGGCCGGGAGGGCAGGCGCCCGCTCACCGGCTCCTACGAGGAGATCCGCGGCGACTTCGGGGCGCTCGCGCGGCAGGGCGTCACCGAGCTGTTCGTCGACCTGAACTTCGATCCCGAGATCACCGGGCCGGACGCCGACCCGGAGGCGTCGCTGGAGCGCGCCCAGGAGGCGCTGGAGGCGTTCGCACCCGGGGCCTGACTACAGGGGCGGGCGCCGCGCCTCCCAGGGGGTGCTGAGGACGACCGTGGTGCGCGTCGCGACGTTCGCGGCGGCGCGGATCTTCTGGAGCAGGTCCTCCAGCTCGTTCGGGGAGGCGACCCGGACCTTGAGGATGTAGCTCTCGTCGCCCGCCACCGAGTGGCACGCCTCGATCGCCTGGAGATGCGCCAGCCGCTCGGGGGCGTCGTCGGGGGCGGCCGGGTCGATCGGTTTGATCGACACGAACGCGGTCAGCGGCAGGCCGATCTGCCGGGTGTCGAGCTGCGCGGCGAAGCCGGTGATGACGCCGCGCTTCTGCAGCCGCCGGACGCGCTGGTGCACCGCCGACACCGACAGCCCCGTCTCCTTGGCCAGGTCGGTGAAACTCATCCGCCCGTCGTCGGCCAGCAGCGCCATGATCTGACGATCGATCTCCTCCACGCGGGAAATCTAGCGCGCCGGAGCCGGTGCGCGGGCCCGCATGGGATCACGGATCGGCCTTGCCCGCCGGGGCCGAGGCCCCGGCGGGCCCCGGTGAGGGGCGAAGGTCAGCGGCGCACGGTGCGCAGCGGTCCGCAGCTGCCGCGCACCACCAGCTCCGTCGGCAGCAGGACCGGGCCTCCGCGGCCGCGCCGGGCGGGCTCGCGCAGCAGCAGCTCGCAGGCGCGGTAGCCGATGTCGTGGCCGGGCCTGGCCACGGCGGTGAGCGGCGGGTCGCACAGCTCGGCCCACGCGACGTCGTCCATCATGGCGATGGACACGTCGGCGGGCACCCGCAGGTCCAGCTCGCGGGCGACCAGCACGGCGGCCTCGCCGAGCAGGTGGCCGGCGGCCAGCACGGCGGTGGCGTCCGCGCGGCGCTGCAGCAGCCCGGCGGCGGCGGCGTAGGCGGCGTCGCGGGCGGGCCGGGCGGCCACGATCAGGTCCTCCTCCACGGGCACCCCCAGCTGGGCCAGGGTCTCGCGGAACGCGCGCTCGCGCACCCCCGGCGGGCGGCCCGGCGCCCCGCCGAGGAACCCGATGCGGCGGTGCCCGAGCCCGACGAGGTACTCCGCGAGGGACCGGACGCCGCCCGCGTCGTCGGCGAGGACGGACGGGACGTCCGGCAGCCCGGGCAGGACGCGGTCGGCGAACACGACGCTGGAGCACACCCGGGCCGCGGCGCGCCAGTCGGCCTGGTCCCCCGCGGGCAGCGCGATGATCCCGTCGACCCGCTGCTCGACGAGCCGGTCGACGATCTCGGCCTCGCGGGCCGGGTCGCCGTGCGCGGCGTCCACGATGACGTGCTCGCCGAGGGTGCGGGCGCAGGCCAGCACGCCCGCGACCAGCTCGGCGCAGAACGGGTCGGTGACGTCGGGGACGACCAGGCCGATGCCGCCGCTGCGGCGCAGCTTCAGCCCCCGGCCGAGGGCGCTCGGCCGGTAGTCCAGCTCGCGGGCCGCCGCCAGCACCCGTTCGCGGGTCGCGGCGCTCGCCGAGCCCGTCCCGGAGAACACCCGCGAGACGGTGGCGATGCCGACGCCCGCCGCCGCGGCCACGTCCTTGATCGTCGCCGACCGCCGCTCCGCCATGACCGCCCCGCCCCTCTCGACCGTTTCGATCATCTTCTCACGATGAGTCTCCCCTGGAAACGATTCCATGATGTTTACTCCAGCCATTACGACATATCCCCTGCTCGACAGGGGAACGGCGGAAACGTTTCCACAAGGGGTTCGGATGGCCAAGATCGTGCTGGACCGGGTCGACAAGGTGTACGGCGGCGGCGTCAAAGCCGTCGACGGGCTCGACCTGGAGATCCGCGACGGGGAGTTCATGGTGCTGGTCGGGCCGTCCGGCTGCGGCAAGTCCACCGCGCTGCGGATGATCGCCGGCCTGGAGGAGATCAGCGGCGGGAAGATCTCCATCGGCGACCAGGTCGTCAACGACCTCGCGCCGAAGGACCGCGACATCGCGATGGTCTTCCAGAACTACGCCCTCTACCCGCACATGACGGTGGAGCAGAACCTCGCGTTCGGCCTCAAGCTGCGCGGCACGCCGAAGGCGGAGATCAAGCAGAAGGTCCGCGACGCCGCCAAGATGCTGGGGCTCGAGCAGTACCTGTCCCGCAAGCCGGCCGCGCTGTCGGGCGGCCAGCGCCAGCGCGTCGCGATGGGCCGCGCCATCGTCCGCCAGCCGCAGGCGTTCCTGATGGACGAGCCGCTGTCCAACCTCGACGCCAAGCTCCGCGTGTCCATGCGCGCCTCCCTCAGCCAGCTGCACGAGCGGCTCGGCGTCACCACCGTGTACGTCACCCACGACCAGGTCGAGGCGATGACGCTGGGGTCGCGGGTGTGCGTGCTGCGCGAGGGCAAGCTGCAGCAGGTCGACACCCCGCAGCGGCTGTTCGACAACCCCGTCAACCTGTTCGTGGCCGGGTTCATCGGCTCGCCGGCGATGAACTTCGTGCTCGCCGACCTCGACACCGGCGACGGCGGGGCGCGGGTCTCCTTCGCCGGCTACACGCTGCCCGTCCCGGCGGCCGTCCTGGACGGCAGGCCGGGCCTGCGCGACTACCTCGGCCGCAAGATCATCCTCGGCGTCCGCCCGTCGGACTTCGAGGACGCCGCGCACGCCCAGACCGGCTGGGCGCCGATGGCGGTGCGCAGCAGCGTCACCGAGGAGCTCGGCAGCGAGATCAACGTGATCTTCACGATCGACGCGCCGCCGGTCGAGCACAAGGACACCGCCGACCTCGCCGAGGACGCCGCCGAGGGCGAGGGCGACATGGCGATCCCGCTGATCGAGAACAAGGCGCTGTGGACGGCCCGCGTCAACTCCCGCTCGCACGTGCGCCCGGGGCAGGACGTGGACCTCGCCGTGGACACGCGCCGCCTGCACTTCTTCGACCCGTCCAGCGGCCTGGCCATCGGGCACCCGGGCGTCGCCGGGGCGCACGGCGCCGCGGACCTGAGCAAGTCCGGCTGACCCTCACAAGCGCGAAGCGCACCAGGGGGTGTGGGGGATCGTTCCCCCACAATGATGCGCCGGAACAGATCGGTGCCCACGGCCTCGGAGAGGCCGTGGGCACCGTCGCGCGGGGGACCGTCTCGTCCCCGGAGGTCACTTCACCGAGCCCGCGAGGACTCCCTGGACGAAGTAGCGCTGGAAGGCGAAGAAGACCGCCAGCGGGACGACCAGCGACAGGAACGCGCCGGGCGCGAGGATGTCGATGTTGCCGGTGAACTGCCGCATCTGCGACTGCAGCCACTTGGTCATCGGCTGCGACTCGGTGTCGGCGAACACCAGCGCGACCAGCAGGTCGTTCCACACCCACAGGAACTGGAAGATGCCCAGCGAGGCGATCGCCGGACCGCCCAGCGGGAAGATCACCCGGCGGAAGATCGTCCACTCCGAGCCGCCGTCCATCCGCGCCGCCTCCAGCAGGTCCCGGGGGATCGCCGCGAAGAAGTTGCGGAGCAGGAAGATGGCGAACGGCAGCCCGAACGCGACGTGGAACAGCACCACGCCGGTGACCGAGCCGAACATCTGGAACCCGCCGAACTCGATCTTGCCGTAGAGCTTGGCGACCGGGATCAGCGCGACCTGGATCGGCACCACCAGCAGCGCCACGACGAGCAGGAACAGCCAGTCCCGTCCGGGGAACTCCATCCAGGCGAACGCGTAGGCGGCCAGCGAGGCGATCGCGACCACCAGCAGCGTCGCCGGAACGGTGATCAGCACCGTGTTCCAGAACGAGTCGACGAAGTCGCCCTTGTCCAGCAGCGCGCTGTAGGACTCGGTCGTCAGCTGCGCCGGCTTGGCGAACACGTTCCACCAGCCGTCGGCGTTGTTGTCCTCGTTGGAGCGCAGCGAGGCGACCAGCAGGCCGAGGGTCGGCACCAGCCAGAACACCGCGATCAGGACCAGCAGCGCCTGGGCGGCGGTCCCCCCGACCTTCCCTACGACGCGGGCGGCCACACCCCGGCGCGGCGCTCCCGCCGCGCCGTTGCCGCCGCCGGCCCCGGAGGGCGCCGGGGCGTCCTTCTCCGCGGTGCTCATTTGCGCTCCTGCCGCATTCGCCGGACGTTGAACAGCATGGCGGGCAGCACGAGCAGGAACAGCAGCACCGCGATGGCGCTGCCGGAGCCCTGGTCGTTGCCGCCGCCGAACGACTCGGTCCACATCTGCAGGGCCAGCACGCTGGCGTTCGGATCGCCGCCGCCGATGATGTAGACGAGGTCGAAGACCTTCAGGACGTTGATGACGAGCGTCACCAGCACCACCATCAGGACGGGCGCGAGGAGCGGGATCGTCACCCGCCGGAACACCTGCCACTCGGTGGCGCCGTCCACCCGCGCCGCCTCCAGCGCGTCGCGCGGGATGGCGGCGAGCCCCGCGGCGATCAGCACCATCGCGAAGCCCGACCACACCCACAGGTACGACACGATGATCGCCGGGGTGATGAGGGTGTCGCCCAGCCACTCGGCGCCCTGGTAAGCGGTGGTGAAGTTGTCCTTGGGCAGCCGGATCGTGTACGCCCCGTCCGGCACCTTCTTCATCGTGAACGTGCCGTCGGCCTCCGTGGTCGCCTTGGCGACCACCTTGCCGCCCTGGACCGCCTCGACCCGGATGCCCGGCAGGCCGGACTCACCGGAGTTCGGGGCGTTCTGCTGCCCGCCGCCGCCCCGGGTGAAGTCGAACCAGACCGTGCCGGTCAGCTGGCCCGGCTTGGCTGCCGGGGGCTGCGCGGCGGGCTCGGCTGACTTCGGCAGGTACTCGGGCTTGACCCTCAGCAGCGGGACGAGCGCGCTCTGCCCGGCCGAGACGGGCCGCACCGTGACCACGGCGCCGCCCTCCTGTCGGACCGGTGCGCTCCCGCCGCCGCGGGGCGCGGCGCCCGGGTAGGTGGTGTCCTGCCGGAACATGTCGTGGATCGCGACCATCGCCGCGTTCGCCACGCCCTTGTCCGGGTCCTGCTGGTACACCAGCCGGAAGATCACGCCGGAGGCGAGGAAGGAGATCGCCATGGGCATGAACACCACGAGCTTGAACACCGTCGCCCACCGGATCCGCTCGGTGAGGACGGCGAACAGGAGGCCCACGATCGTCACCACGGTCGGCGCCACGACGACCCAGATCGCGGTGTTGCGCACCGCCACGAGGTTGTCGTGCCCCTTGAAGATCCCGGTGTAGTTGTCGACGCCGACGAACGAGCCGCCCGAGGCGTCGAAGAAACTGCGGATCACCGAGTAGACGATCGGGTAGACGACCAGGAAGCCGAGCAGCAGCAGCGCCGGCAGCAGGAACATCAGGGCCAGCCACGAGGGCGGGGTCAGCCGCTCGCGCGCCCCGCGGCGGCCCTGGGGGGCGGCCGGAGCGGCGACGGCGGCGGCGCCGCCGGCCGTCGCGGCCGGCGGCACCTCCTCATTCGGAGCCTTCATTCAGGGGTTCCCTACTTGTGGGCCCTACTTGTACGCCTTGGCCGCCTCGGCCTCGAGCTTGGCCTGCGTGCCCTTGACGTCGGTCGGGTTCTGCACGAACTGGCGCAGCGCCTCCCACTCGCCCTTGCCGGGGGTCGCGCCGAACGCGGCGGGCGCCAGGTCGGACATGTCGTAGCGGGCGGCGTCGCCGGACTGCTGGAGCTGGGTGACCAGCTGCTTGGCGATCGGGTCGGAGTAGGCGTCGGGCTTGACGTTCTTGTTCGGCGTCAGGTAGCCGCCGAGCCCGGCCCACACCGTGCCCGCCTCGGGCGAGGCGAGGTACTTCATGAGCTCCTGCGCGCCCTTGCCGTCCTTCAGCGCGACCGCGACGTCGCCGCCGAGGATCGCCGGGGCGGTGTCGCCGGCCTTCGGGAAGGCGAACACCTTGGCGTCCGTGCCGACCTTGGCCTTGGTGGTGGCGATGTTGGCGGCGGCGAAGTCGCCGCCGTACACCATGGCGGCCTTCTGCTGGCCGAACACCTGGGTGACCGACTCGTCGAACTTGGTCTTGGTCGCGGTCGCGACGCCGCCGTTCAGGTAGTCGCCCTTGCCCCAGATCTCGGCGAGCGTCTCCAGCGCCTTGCCCACGCTGGGGTCGGTCCACTTGATCTCGTGCTTGGCGAGCTTGTCGTAGTTCTCCGGCCCGGCCTGCGACAGGTAGACGTTCTCGAACCAGTCGGTCAGCGTCCAGGAGTCCTGCGGCCCCGCGGCGAGCGTGAACGGGGTGGTGCCCGCGTCCTGCAGCGTGCCCGCCGCCTTGGTCAGGTCGGCCCACGCCGCGGGCGGCTGGACGCCGGCCTCGTCGAGCGCCTCCGGCCGGTACCAGAGGATCGACTTGTAGGCGGCCTTGACGATGACGCCGTAGGTCTTGCCGTCGGAGGAGCCGAGCTCCTTCCAGTACGGCGCGAAGTTCTGGCCGACCTGCGTCACCACGTCGTCGGCGAGGGGCTTCAGCGCGCCCTTGCCGGCGTACTGCTGCATCAGGCCCGGCTGCGGCAGGATCGCCACGTCCGGCGGGTTCTTGGCCTCGATGCGCGGGCCGAGGTAGGCGTCGGTGTTCTCACCGGTGGAGGCGTAGTTGACCTTCGCCCCGGTCTTCTTCTCGAACGCCTGCAGGACCTTGCGGAAGTTCGCCTCCTCCGGACCGGTCCACTTGGCCGCGACCTCGATGGTGGTGCCCTTCAGCTCACCCCCGCCCGCGGGCCCGGAGTCGTCGCCCTTGTCGTCGCCGCCGCACGCGGCGGCCGCCGACAGCAGCAGGCCCGCCGCGACGGCGGCTCCCGTCACCCGCCGGCCGAAGCCGGATCGGGGGGTGCGGGGGGAGGTCCCCCCGCCGGCAAAGCTGACCGTCATTCCTCATCCTCCCTGGCCGGAGCGGCGTCGCCTGGTCCCCAGATCGACGCGCCCGTCTCGATATCGAAGAAGTGCAGGCGGCCGGTGTCGACGCGGATCGTCACCGGGTCGCCCACCTTCACGCGGGTGCGCGGGCTGAACCGCGCGACCAGGTCCGTGCGGGGCTTCTCCAGGTGCCCCAGCACGTCGGTCCCCGCGTCGCGCGCGAGCTCCTTGGTGTCCTCGGTGACGACCTGGGACGCCTCGATCGCGAAGTGCACCAGCACGTCCGAGCCCATCGCCTCCACGAGGTCGGCGGTGGAGGTGAGCCCGGACCCCTCGGGCGTCTCCACGAGCTCGGAGTCCTCCATGTCCTCGGGCCGGATGCCGACGACGACGTCGCTCCCGAGGTGGGACGCCAGGGCCGGGCGCTCGGTCAGCACCTCGGCCGGGAGCGTCAGGGTCTGGCCGCCGATCTCCAGGCGCGGGTTCGCCGCGTCGCCGGACAGCGTGCCCTGGATCAGGTTCATGGCCGGTGAGCCGATGAATCCGGCGACGAACAGGTTCGCCGGCCGGTCGTAGAGCTCCTGCGGCGCGGCGACCTGCTGCAGCCGCCCCTTCTTCATCACCGCGACCCGGTCGCCGAGCGTCATCGCCTCGGTCTGGTCGTGGGTGACGTAGATGGTGGTGACGCCGAGGTCGCGCTGGATGCGCGCGATCTCGGCGCGCATCTGGACGCGCAGCTTGGCGTCGAGGTTGGACAGCGGCTCGTCCATCAGGAAGGCCTGCGGCTCGCGGACGATCGCGCGGCCCATCGCGACGCGCTGCCGCTGCCCGCCCGAGAGGTTGCGGGGCTTCTTGTCCAGGTAGTCGGTCAGGCCGAGGGTCCGCGCGGCCTTGTCGACCTTCTCCCGGATCTCGGACTTCGGCAGCTTGCGCAGCGACAGCCCGAAGCCGATGTTGTCGCGCACCGACAGGTGCGGGTAGAGGGCGTAGCTCTGGAACACCATCGCGACGTCGCGGTCCCGGGACGGCACCCGGTTGACGACCCGGCCGCCGATCGTGACCTCGCCCTCGGAGATCTCCTCCAGCCCGGCGACCATCCGCAGCGCGGTCGTCTTGCCGCAGCCCGACGGGCCCACCAGGACGAGGAACTCCCCGTCGGCGATGTGGAGGTTCAGGTCGGTCACGGCCCGCGTGCCGTCGGGATAGACCTTCCCGACGCTGGTCAGGTCGACCTCTGCCACGGCGTCTCCTCTTCGTCACGGCACGTTGATGCGGAGGAATTTCGTTTACCCCCGCGTAACAGTGCAACAAGGAGGTACAGGGCCGGACGCCCGGACCGCAACCGGCAGCGTACGGTCCGGAGCATTTGGTGCAGAGATCGTTACCGGGCCGTTTCCGCCTCAATTTGAGACGACCGAAAATGACACGTGGGCATGAACCAGAACCCGTTCATGCCCACGTGCCCGTCGAGGCGTCCCGGCGCGTCCGGGACCGGTGTCAGTCCACGACCACCAGCCCGCGCTCGGTGGTGTTCATCGGCTCGTAGCCGTCCTCGGTGCACACGACGATGTCCTCGATGCGGGCGCCGTGCGGCCCCGGGTAAATGCCCGGCTCGATCGAGAACGCCATTCCCGGCTCCAGCGGCTCGCGGTTGCCGGCGACGATGTAGGGCTCCTCGTGCGACTCCAGTCCGATGCCGTGGCCGGTGCGGTGGAAGAAGTGCTCGCCGTGCCCGGCGGCGGCGATGATGTCGCGGCCCGCCGCGTCCACCGCCTCCGGCGTGGCCCCCGGGCGCACGGCCTCGCACGAGGCCCGCTGCGCCTCCAGCAGCACCGCGAAGTACGCCTGGTAGTCGGCGGGCGGCTCGCCCACGCAGTAGTTGCGGGTCGAGTCCGAGCAGTAGCCGCTCGGCATCGTCCCGCCGATGTCGACCACGACGGGCTCGCCGGGCCGGATGACCCGGTCCGACAGCTCGGCGTGCGGGTTCGCGCCGTTCGGACCCGAGCCGACGATGACGAAGTCGACCTGGGCGTGCCCCTCGGCGATGATCGCGTCGGCGATGTCGCGGCCGACCTCGCGCTCGGTCCGGCCGGCCTTCAGGAGGCCGGGGACCAGGCGGTGCACGCGGTCGATCGCCTCCCCCGCCTCCCGCAGCGCGGCGACCTCGGCCGCGCTCTTGCGCATCCGCAGCTCCCGCAGCACGGCCCCGGCCGCGGTCTGCTCGGCGCCGGGCATCGCGCCGCGGAACCGCAGCGCCATCACCGCCCACATCCGGTCGGCCAGACCGACGGTCCCCACGTCCCGCGGGAGGCGGTCGGCCACCAGCGCGTACGGGTCGTCGGTCTCGTCCCACGGCACCAGCTCCAGCCCGAGCGAGCCCGCCGGCGACTCCTGGGCGGCGGGCAGCTCCAGCCTCGGGACGACCAGGAACGGCTCGCCGTCGGCCGGGACCACCAGGCAGGTGAGCCGCTCCAGCTGCTTGGCGTCGTACCCGGTGACGTACCGCAGGTCCGGGCCGGGTGTCAGCAGCACGGCCCCGAGGCCCGCCTTCGCCGTCGCCTCGCGCACCAGGCCGACGCGCTCGCGCGGATACAACTCCGTTGTCACATCCGTCTCCATATGTTCGATCCTCTCCAGTGGCCGGTACCAGGATCCCAGGGGCGTCCGGGCGCCGCCGACCCGGCCCGCGTGGCAGCATGTGGCCCATGAGCGGGCTGATGCTGCTGGACACGCCGTCGTTGTACTTCCGCGCCTTCTTCGGGGTCCCCGAGTCGGTGACGGCGCCGGACGGGACGCCGGTGAACGCCGTGCGCGGGCTGATCGACATGATCGCCCGGCTCGTCCAGGACCGGCGCCCGGACCGGCTCGTCTGCTGCATGGACGCCGACTGGCGGCCGGCGTTCCGGGTGGAGGCGCTGCCCTCCTACAAGGCGCACCGGGTCGCCGAGGACGGCGGCGACCAGACGCCCGACGCGCTGGAGGCCCAGCTCCCGCTCATCGACCGGGTCCTGGACGCCGTCGGGCTGGCCCGCGCGGGCGTTCCCGGCTACGAGGCCGACGACGTGATCGGCACGCTCGCGGTACGGGGCGCGAAGGACGGGCCGGTCGACATCGTGACGGGCGACCGCGACCTGTTCCAGCTCGTCGACGACCGCGGTCCCGTCACCGTCCTGTACACCGCCCGGGGGATCCGGAACCTGCAGGTGATGGGCGAGAAGGAGGTCGCGGCCAAGTACGGCATCCCGGGCCGCGGCTACGGCGACTACGCCACGCTCCGCGGCGACCCGAGCGACGGGCTGCCCGGCGTGCCCGGCGTCGGCGACAAGACCGCCGCCGCGCTCGTCACCCGGTTCGGGTCGGTCGACGGGATCCTCGCGGCGCTGGACGCGGGCACCGACGAGGGCTTCCCGGCGGGCGCGCGCCGCCGGATGGAGGCGGCCCGCGACTACCTGGCCGCCGCCGAGACGGTGGTGCGGGTCGTCACCGACATCGACGCCCCCGAGCTGGCGGGCCTGGACGACCGGCTGCCCGCCGAGCCGCGCGACGCAGAGGCCCTCGTGGAGCTGGCCGACACCTGGAACCTGTCCAGCCCCGTCAACCGCCTGCTGAACGCGCTCTCCCGCTGAACCGCCCCTTTTCCGCTGCAATTTGCGCCGAGAGTGTCGGATGACACAGACGGCGCGGTCTCCGGCGTGCAGCATGCGGAACAGTGAGGGGTTCTCATTGGCACATGCAGGCGACCGGTACCCGCGGCACTTGGGCCTCAACGCCCCACTCCCCCCAATTGCCGTGGGTACCGGTTCATCCGAGCCCCGGACCTGAGACGGACGTGCCGTGAGCGAGCGGACCGGAACCCGCGGCGGCCTCGCCGCCGACCCCGGCGGAGGATTCTGGGACGCCCTGGACGCACCGGAGCGCGCGGCGCTGCGGAACGCCGGGCGGACCCGGAGCTACCAGCCGAGGGCGCCCCTGTGCTACCAGGGCGACGACTCCGACCACATCATCGTCATCGAGTCGGGCTGGGCGAAGGTCACCTGCGCCGGCGAGGACGGCCGCGCGGTCGTGCTCGCCGTGCGCGGGCCCGGCGACCTGGTCTGCGAGAGCGCGGTGCTCGGCCGCCGCGAGCGGTCGGCGACCGTGCAGGCGCTCGACCACGTCCGGGCGCTGATCGTCCCGGCGACCCGGTTCACCGCCTTCCTGGACGCCCATCCGCGCGCGTGGCGGCTGGTCAGCGGCACGTTCGTGCGGCGGCTCGACGACGCGGACCGCAGGCTGCGGGCGCACGTGTCGGCGCAGGGCGCGCGGCGGCTGGCGATCCTGCTGGCGGACCTGGCCGACCTGTCGGCCCGGCACGCCCCGCCGGTCGGCGGCGGGCCGATCGCGATCGCGCCGCCGCTGTCCCAGGAGGAGCTCGGCAGCTGGATGGACGCCTCCCGGGAGACCGTGGCGCGGGCGCTGTCCGCGCTGCGGCGCGAGGGGCTGGTCAGCACCGGCTGGCGCAGGGTCACCGTGGAGGACCCGGCGGGGCTGCGCGCGTTCGCGGACTCCTCCGAGGAGTGAGCGTCCGGCGGCCGGACCGCCGGCGGCCGGACGACGCCTTTACATTGTAGATTCACAGAGAGATCGACGGATTCGTCCCGTACGCTCGGTTGTGTGCCGCGCCGACCGCTGCGACTGCGTACCGCCCAGGCCGACGCCGAGGTCCGCGCGGGGCTCGACCGGATCCGCGCCGAGTTCTCGGTGCCCGGCGCGTTCCCGCCCGCCGCCCTCGCCGAGGCCGCCGCGTCCGCGCCCCCGTCCAACGGCCGCGTCGACCTGCGCGACGTCCCCTTCTTCACCCTCGACCCGCCCGGCTCGCTCGACCTCGACCAGGCGATGCACCTGGAGCGGCGCGGATCGGGGCACCGGGTGCGGTACGCGATCGCGGACGTGGCCGGGTTCGTCCGCCCGGGCGGCGCGCTCGACACCGAGGCCCGCGCCCGGGGCGTGACGCTGTACCTGCCGGACGCGAACGCGCCGCTGCACCCCCGCCCGCTCTCGGAGGGCAGCGCGAGCCTGCTGCCCGGCCGGGAGCGCCCGGCCGTGGCCTGGACGATCGACATCGACGACGCCGGGCGGATCACCGGCGTCGACGTGCGGCGCGCCGTGGTCCGCAGCCGCGCCCGGCTCGACTACGCCACCGCCCGGCGCGACGGCGGCGACCCGCGGATCGCGCTGCTCGGCGAGATCGGCGAGCGGCTCATCGCGGCGGAGGCCGCACGCGGCGGCGTGAGCCTGCCGCTGCCCGAGCAGGAGGTCGTGCACGCGGGCGGCGGCTGGGCGCTGAAGCTGCGCGGCGACCTCGCGACCGAGGCGTGGAATGCGCAGATCTCGCTGCTGACCGGGCGTGCCGCGGCCCGGCTGATGCTGGACGGCGGCGTCGGGCTGCTGCGCACCATGGCGCCCGCGCCCGCCGAGGCCGTCGAGCGGCTGCGGCTGGCCGCCCGCGCGCTCGGCGTGTCCTGGCCGGGGGACGCCTCGTACGGCGACATCGTCCGCGCCCTGGACCCGGCGCTGCCCCGGCACGCGGCGTTCCTGCACGACGCGGCCGGGCTGATGCGCGGCGCCGGCTACACCGCGTTCGACGGGACGCCGCCCGAGCAGGCCGTGCACGCCGCCGTCGCCGCCCCGTACGCGCACGTCACCGCGCCGATCCGGCGGCTGGCCGACCGGTACGCCACGGAGGTGTGCCTGGCCCTGGCGGCCGGCCGCCCCGTCCCGGGCTGGGCGCGGGAGGCGCTGCCGGAGCTGCCCGAGGCGATGCAGCGGGCGCTGCGCCGGGGCGCCGACATCGACCACGCCTGCGTCGACCTGGTCGAGGCGCTCCTCCTGCGCGACCACGTCGGGGACGTGTTCGACGCGGTGGTCGTGGACGTCAACGGCGACCGCACCGGCGGGCGCGTCCAACTGGTGGCGCCGCCCGTGTTCGGCCGCTGCGACGGGGAGGGGCTGCCGCTCGGCGAGCAGGTCAAGGTGCGGCTGGAGGAGGCGGACCCGGCGCGCCGCCGGGTCCGCTTCTCCCGCGCGGAGTGAGTCCCGCGACGCCGTCAGCGGCGGGCGCGGCGGCGCGGCCGCCAGCCCGCCGAGGTGCCGGTGCCGACGCCGCCGAGGTGCAGGGCGAGCAGCAGCAGGCCGAGGACGGTCAGGGTGCCGTTGTTGATGGCGTCCGAGGTGATGTCGGCCAGATCGAACAGCAGGGCAAGGGCGAAGACGATCGCGGCGACGATCGCGAGCATGTCGGCCTCCGTGGGGGTCGGGGGCCCACCGCGGGCCCCTCGGGTGCCTACCGGATCTCCTCCAGCCCGCCCCCGAAACCGTGCACCCTTTCCGGTTGTCCGATATTCGGATTAACACCACAAAACAGCCCGTGCCGGTCACGCCCCGTCGCGGCGCGGCTGCTCACCGGGTTCCCCGGCGGGCGCGGCGCCGGTCCGGCACCCGGCCCGCCGGCCGCCTTACGGGCCGTCCGGAACGTCCCGGCGCTCGGCGAGCGCGGCGCGGGCCCGCTCGGTCATGCGGACGACCTCGCGGCGCACCTGCGGGCGCTCGGTGAGCCGCTCGCCGAACGGGATCCGGACGGTGTGCTCGACCCCGCCGTCCGCGACGGCGAACTCGATGCCCTCCGCGTCCAGGCCGGTCATCCGGGCCGCGGTCGCCCCGGGGCGGCCGCCGAGCGCGCGGCAGATCGTCAGGCAGTCGGCGGCGTGGTCCTCGTTCATGTGGCGCGCGATCTGCCTCACGACGTCGTCGGTGAAGGGGTCCGCGTCGGTCATGGGTGGTCCTTTCGCTTGGGCGCCGGCGGGAGGGCCAGGTCCTTGTAGATCCGGAGGGCGTTGCCGCCGAGGACGAGCCCGAGGGTCTCCTCGTCCAGGTCGAGGGCGGCGCCGACCGCGCGGGCGTTGCGGGCGACGCCGGGCACGCCGGGCCAGTCGGTGCCGAAGACGAACTTGCGGGCCAGGCGCCGCAGGTCGTGCCGGGCGTAGTACTCGGGGAGCCGCCGGGGCGGCAGCCCGGACAGCTCGATCCACACCTCCTCGCGCGACAGCGCGAGGAACGCGGCGGCGTCGTACCACCAGCCGCGGCCGCCGTGGGCGAGGACGAACGTCAGGCCGGGGAACAGCCGCAGCACGTCGTCGACCGGCGCGGGGTCGGCGTACCGGTTGGCCGAGCCGGGGAACGAGCTCGTCCCGCAGTGCACGACGACGGGGACCCCGGCGTCGCGGCACACCTGGTAGGCGGGGTAGAGCTCCGGGTCGGCGACGCTGAACCCGCCGTGCACCGGGTGGAGCTTGAGCGCGGCGGCGCCGAACCCGAGCTGCCGCTCGACCTCGGCGTCGACCGGGTAGTGCAGGTGCGGGTTCACGTTGGCGATCGGCCTGAAGCGCCGCGGGTTGTGCTCCAGGAGCGGCCGCAGGTCCTCGATGGGCTGCGTGCCGGTGGTCCGCGGGCTGTACTCGCACAGCAGCAGGGCGATGTCGACGCCCTCGGCCTCGAAGTAGGCGTCGACCCGCTCGGGGACGAGGGCGCCCTCGTCGTCGTAGAGGTCCTGCCACGGGTGGGACGAGCCGAACTCCTCGGCCCAGCGCCGCCAGGCCGGGCGGAGCGTGGGCAGCCGGGCGGCGTGCACGTGCGCGTCGATCAGCGGGCGTCCGTCGAGCATGCGGCGGAGCCTACCCGCCGCCCCTCACGCGGCGCCGACGGTGTCCTGCTCGTCCAACCAGGCGAGGATGCCCTCCACGGCGGAGCGGCAGCTTCCGCAGCCGGTGCTCGCCCGGGTCTCCCGCGCGACGGCGTCGGCCGTGCGGGCGCCGCCCTGCCAGCAGGCGCGGATCCGGCCCTTGCTGACGTTGTTGCACTGGCAGACGGTCGCCGCGTCCGGCATCCGCAGCGGCGACTCGGCCTCGGCGGCGCCGCCGGCGCCGGGGAACAGCAGGCCGAGGCGCTCGGCGGGCAGCGGCGCGGCCCGGTCGTAGAGCTGGGTGAGCGTCCCGGCGGTGGAGGTCTCCCCGAGCAGGATCGCGCCGATCAGGCGCCCGTCCCTGATCACCGCCTTCTTGTAGGTGCCGCGCGCGGCGTCGGTGAAGCGCACGACCTCCACGTCCTCGTCGTCGTCGCCGAAGTGCGTCTCGCCCATCGACGCCAGCTCGATCCCGGCGGCCTTGAGCCGGGTGATCTGGCGGGCGCCGGTGAACCGCGCCGCGGGCTCGGTGCCGGCGAGCAGGCCCGCGAGCACCGCCGCCTGCTCCCACGCGGGCGCCACCAGCCCGTACACCTCGTCGCGGTGCTCGGAGCACTCGCCGATGGCGCGCACGGACGGGTCGGTGACCGACCGCAGCTCGTCGTCGACGACCACGGCCCGGCCGACCGCCAGGCCCGCCTTCCGGGCGAGCGACACCTCGGGCCGCACGCCGCAGGCCAGGATGACCAGGTCGGTGTCGATGACCTCCGTCCCGCCGCCGGGCAGGCCCAGCTCGACGCCGGTCACCGCGCCGCCGGCGGTCCGCAGCCCCGCCACCTCGGCCTGCAGCCGGGTGCCGATGCCGAGGGCCGCCAGCGTGCGGGCCAGGACCTTCCCGGCGGCGGGGTCGAGCTGGCGCTCCATGAGGTGCCCGGCCAGGTGCAGGACGGTCACCTCCAGCCCGCGCCCCATGAGCCCGCGCGCGGCCTCGATGCCGAGCAGGCCGCCGCCGACGACGACCGCGCGGCGCGCCGACTCGGCCAGCTCGGAGATGCGGCGGCAGTCCTCCAGGGTGCGGAAGACCTGCGCGCCGCGCGGCAGGCCGTCCCGCAGGCCCGGCATCGGCGGGATGAACGCGGTGCTGCCGGTCGCGAGGACGAGCGTCCCGTAGGGGGTGACGGTCCCGTCCGAGGCGTGGACGGTCCGCGCCTCGCGGTCGATGCGGGTGACCTCGACGCCGAGCCGGGCGTCCACGCCGTGGGAGGCGTACCAGGCGGCGTCGACCAGGCTGATGTGGTCGGGCCGCGTCATCCCGGCCAGGACGTTCGACAGCAGGATCCGGTTGTAGGGGCGCTGCGCCTCCGCGCCGAACACCGTCACCGGCGTGGCGGCGTCCCGGGCCCGCAGCTCGTCCACGAACCGCGAGCCGGCCATGCCGTTGCCGACGACGACGATGCCGGCGGTGTCTGCGGGACTCACCGCTTCACCTCCAGGGGCAGGGGTCGGATCTGGTCGCGCTCGGTCCCGAAGGCGATGCTCGGGTCGGGGGTCTGCGGCGCGTTCACGAACGAGACGAACCGGCGGAGCCGCTCGGGGTCGTCGAGGGTGTCGCGCCACTCGTCGGAGTAGGACGCGACGTGGCGGGCCATGGCGGCGTCGAGGTCGGCGCAGATGCCGAGCCGGTCGTCCACGATGACCTCGCGCAGGTAGTCCAGGCCGCCGTCGAGGGACTCCAGCCAGGTCGCGGTGCGCTGCAGCCGGTCGGCGGTGCGGATGTAGAACATCAGGAACCGGTCGATGAGAGTGATCAGCTCGTCGTCGGCGAGGTCGGTGGCGAACAGGTCGGCGTGCCGGGGCCGCATGCCGCCGTTCCCGCCGAGGTAGAGGTTCCAGCCGTTCTCGGTGGCGATGACGCCGAAGTCCTTGCTCTGCGCCTCGGCGCACTCGCGGGCGCAGCCGGACACGGCCGACTTCAGCTTGTGCGGGGCGCGCAGCCCCCGGTACCGCAGCTCCAGGCGGATCGCCATCGCCGCCGAGTCCTGGACGCCGTAGCGGCACCAGGTGGACCCGACGCACGACTTCACCGTGCGCAGCGCCTTGCCGTAGGCGTGGCCGGACTCGAACCCGGCCTCGACGAGCCGCCGCCAGATCTCGGGCAGCTGCTCGACGCGGGCGCCGAACAGGTCGATCCGCTGCCCGCCGGTGATCTTGGTGTAGAGGCCGAAGTCGCGCGCCACCTCCCCGATCACGATGAGCCGCTCGGGGGTGATCTCCCCGCCGGGGACCCGCGGGACCACCGAGTAGGTGCCGTTCTTCTGCAGGTTGGCGAGGAAGTGGTCGTTGGTGTCCTGCAGCGCCGCCTGCTCGCCCTCCAGGATGTGGCCGTTGCCGAGGCTGGCGAGGATGGAGGCGACGACCGGCCTGCAGATGTCGCAGCCGCGGCCCGTCCCGTGCTCCTCGACGAGCTGGGTGAAGCTCGTGACCCGCCCCGCCCGGACGATGTCGAACAGCTCGGCGCGGCTGTAGGCGAAGTGCTCGCAGAGCGCCTTGCTGACCTCGATCCCGGCGGCGGTCAGCTCGGCGTCCAGGATCCGCTTCACCAGCGGGACGCAGCTGCCGCAGCTCGTCCCGGCCCGGGTGCATTCCTTCACGCCCGGCACGTCGGTGAGGGAGTGCTCGGCGATCGCGCAGCGGATGCCCTCGGCGGTGACGTTGTTGCAGGAGCAGATGACCGTCGCGCCGGGCAGGTCGCCGCCCGCGGCCTCGGTCCCGCCGAACAGCATCTGCTCGGGCGCGCCCGGAAGGCTCCCGCCGACGTGGGCGCGCAGCGTCCCGTAGGACTCGGCGTCGCCGACGAGGACGCCGCCGAGCAGGGTCCGCGCGTCGTCGCTGACGACGAGCCTCTTGTAGACGCCGACGACGGGGTCGGTGTAGGTGACGCCGAGGGCGCCCTGCTCGGGGCCGGCGAACGGGTCGCCGAAGCTGGCGACGTCGACGCCCATCAGCTTGAGCTTGGTCGACATGTCCGCGCCCTCGAACACCGCGGTGCTCGCCTCGGACAGCAGCCGGTCGGCGACCACCTCGGCCATGGAGAAGCAGGGCCCGACCAGCCCGTACACCGCGCCGCCGACGAGGGCGCACTCGCCGATCGCGAAGACGGCGGGGTCCTCGGTGCGGCAGGAGGCGTCCACCACGATCCCGCCGCGCTCCCCCACCGGCAGGCCGCAGCCGCGGGCCAGCTCGTCGCGCGGGCGGATCCCGGCGGAGAACACCACGACCTCCGCGTCGACCACCGTGCCGTCCTCCAGGACGACGCGGCGGACGGATCCGTCCTCCCCCGCCTCCAGGGCGCGCATCGGGGTGCCCGCGTGCACGGCCATGCCGAGCGCCTCGATGTGGCGGCGCAGCATCGCGCCACCGCCCTCGTCCAGCTGGCGGGGCATCAGCCAGGGCGCCACCTCCACGACGCCGCTGCGCAGGCCGAGGCCCTGGATCGCGCGGGCCGCCTCCAGGCCGAGCAGTCCTCCGCCGACGACGGCCCCGGTCTCCTTGCCGCGCGCGTAGGCGCGGATCGCGTCCAGGTCGTCGATCGTGCGGTAGACGAACACCCCCGGCAGGTCCCTGCCCTCGACCGGCGGCACGAACGGCGACGACCCGGTGGCCAGGACGAGCGCGTCGTAGGCGACGGCGCCCCCCGCCGAGGTCGTGACGGTCCGGGCGGCGCGGTCGATCCCGGTGACCCGCTCGCCCGTCCGCACGGTGACCGCGCCGTCGTGCGCCGGGTAGGCGAGGTCGGCGCCCTCCAGATGCGTCGTCAATGCCACCCGGTCGTAGGCGGTCCTGGGCTCCTCGCCGATCACCGTGATCGTCCACGTGCCGGCGGTGTCGCGCTCGCGCACCGCCTCCACCAGGCGGTGCGCGGCCGGCCCGTGGCCGGCGACGACCAGGCGCTTGTCCGGTCTGCTGTCGGCTCCCATGGCCCCGATCGTCGGCGGCCCGTATTTCCCGGAGGCATCGCCGCCGTCATCCCCGCGTTAACTGGGCCTCACAACCGACACGCCCGGTATGTGGGGACGCGGGAACGGGCGCGATCCTCCCCGCCGCCGCTTCGCCCCAGGGGCGCACCGTGCCGCACCCGTCCCGGTCGTGCACCATGGAAGAGTGACGGAGGCTGTGGAGAGCGGGACGCGGACCGGGCTGCGGATGCTGGCCGACCTCGTCTCGGACGGCGACGTGGTGGTGCTGAGCGGGGCTGGCCTGTCGACCGAGTCGGGCATCCCCGACTACCGCGGGGAGACGGGCCGCCGGCGGCGCGCGGCGCCGATGACCTACCAGGCCTTCACCGGGAGCGAGGCGGCGCGCCGCCGCTACTGGGCGCGCAGCCACATCGGCTGGCGGCACATCGCGCGGGCCCGCCCGAACGCGGGGCACCGCGCGGTCGCCGAACTGCAGCGGCGCGGCCTCCTCGCCGGGATCATCACCCAGAACGTCGACGGGCTCCAGCAGGCCGCCGGGGCGCGCGAGGTGATCGAGCTGCACGGCGCGCTGGACCGCGTCCTCTGCCTGGCCTGCGGGGAGCGGTCCGCGCGCGAGCGGCTGGACGAGCGGCTGCGCGAGGCCAACCCCGGCTGGGCGGCCGGCGCCGAGGCGGTCAACCCCGACGGCGACGCCGTCCTGCCCGACGAGGCCGTCGAGGCGTTCCGGATCGTGGGCTGCGAGCGGTGCGGCGGCGCGCTCAAGCCCGACGTGATCTTCTTCGGGGAGAACGTGCCGCCGGCCCGCGTCCGGGCCTGCTACGCGCTGACCGAACGCGCGGGCGCGCTGGTGGTGCTCGGGTCGTCGCTGACCGTGCTGTCGGGCTACCGGTTCGTCCGGCACGCGGCGCGGCACGGCGTGCCGGTGGCCATCGTCAACCGGGGCGCGACCCGCGGCGACCCGCACGCCCTGGTCACCCTGGACGCCCCGCTCGGCGCGACCCTGGACGAGCTGCTCGCCGAGCTGCCCGCCTGACCGGGCCCGCCCCCGCACGGCTCCCCGGTCCGGCCTACTGCCCGCCGCCGAGCAGCGAGGTCGCGGGCGGAGCGGGGCTGTACGGCTGGCCCGGGCTCCCCGCCGGGGGCGCGCCCGTGGCCTGCGGCGGATCGGGCAGCATGTCGCCGGTGACGAAGCCCGTGCCCTCCAGCAGCCGCATGTGGGTGCGCACGAACGTCTCGCACTGCTCGGAGAAGGCCCGCACGAGAGTGTTGCGGGTGCTGCCGCGGACGGCTCCGATCGCCGGGTAGATCTGCCCGTGCGCCATCCGCAGCCGGGCGACGGCGGTCCGGTCGTAGTCGTTGCCGGACTTGCCGGTGATCTCCGACATCCAGCTCTGCTGGTCGGCGGTGGGCTGGTTCGGCAGCGGGACGTTCAGCTTCGCGGCGACGGCCCGGTCCAGCGCGTCGAGGCGCACGTGCTGGCGGGCGATCTCGCCGAGGTTGCGCCGGGTCGCGGCCCGGGAGGCGCGGCGCTCGGCCTCCCGGCCGACGGGGATCTCCCACAGCCCCGCCTGCCGGACCTTCACGATCAGCTCCCGGTCGGCGGGGCCGAGCGGCCCCCACGGGGTGTCGACGGTCGACTGCGCCGCGTCCGCGGCGCCCGCCTGCGGCGCCACGGCGCCGCCGTCGGAGGCCTGGCGGCCGATCGGCGCGCAGGCGCCGAGCAGCAGCGCCGCGGCGAGGCCGCACAGCGCCGCGACGACCGGTCGGGGTTCTCGCATCCGCCGCCGCCTTTCGGTCTGGGGGAAGGGGCGTCGATGCGCAGTACGCGCGTCCGGTCGCGGAGGTTCGACGGGATCTCGACCGGACCCGGACCGGTTCGGCCCGGCGGTCAGGTCCAGCCGAGCTGCGACAGCGAGGTCAGCGGCGGCTCGCCGCCGGCCTCGGTGAAGGCGCGCAGGGCGTCGACGAGGGCGCGCCGCTGCCCGGCCGGCATCCGGGACACCACCGCGGCGATGTCGGCGCGGCGGCGGGCGGTCACGTCGTCGACGATGCCGCGCCCGGCCGGGGTGAGCTGGATGCGGACCTCGCGGCCGCTGTCGGGGCTCGCCTGCCGGTCCACCAGCCCGGCGGCGGCCAGCCGGTCCACCATGCGCAGCGCCGTCGAGGGGTTGACCTCCAGGAGGCCGGCGAGCGTCACGAGCTTGGCCGGCCCCTGCGAGGACAGCACCACCAGGAGACGGAACTGCGGCAGCGTGACGGCGCCCTCCGTGGCCGCCAGGGAGCGCACCGAGACCGCCACCAGCAGCCGGGAGGCCGTCAGGAGCGCCGAGGTCACCTCGTCGACGCCGTCGTCGTCCAGCGCGTTCATGACGACTTTCTACAGGGGCCGGTCCCGCGCGCGCCAACGCGGCCCGGGACCGCTCCACCGCCGGTCACGGACCGTCGTCCTGGGGTAGCAGATCGGCGAGGAGTTCGGCAAGATGGCGCGGCCGGGCGCCGGTCCCCGCCTCGATCTGCGTCCGGCAGGAGAACCCGTCGGCCAGGACTTCCGTCCCGGGCGCGGCGTCCCGGACCTCGGGCCAGACGCCCTGCTCGGCTATCGCGGTGGAGACCTCGTAGTGGCCGGCCTCGAAGCCGAAGTTCCCCGCGAGACCGCAGCAGCCGACGTCGAGCGTCCGCACGTCCACCCCGGCGCGCGACAGCACCCGCTGGTCGGCGCCGAAGCCCATCACGGCGTGCTGGTGGCAGTGCGGCTGGGCGATCGCGCCGACCTTCGGCGTGTCGAGCCCGGCGACCACGTCGTGGGACGCGCCGGGCGAGGCGCCGCCGGACTCCTCCTGGTGCTCGTCGAGCAGCTCGGCGAGGGTGCGGGTCTGGTCGCGGAGCCGCTTGACGTCGTCCTCGACCGCGTCGCCCTCCATCAGCTCGGGGGCGTCGGCGCGGAACACCGCCGTGCAGCTCGGCTCCAGCCCGACCACCGGGACGCCGTCGCGCAGCCGGGGCGCGAGCGCCCGGACGGTGCGGCGCAGCACGCGGGCCGCCACGCCGAGCTGCCCGGTGGAGATCCAGGTCAGGCCGCAGCACAGCGGGACCGGCGGGACCTCGACCCGGTGGCCGGTCGCCTCCAGGACCCGGACGGCGGCCCTGCCGATGTGCGGGTGGAAGTTGTTCGTGAAGGTGTCGGGCCACAGCACGACCCGCCTGCCCCCGCCGCGCGGGGGCCGGCGCCTGAACCAGTCGGTGAACCGCTCGCCGGCGAACCGGGGCATCTCGCGGCGCGGGTCGATGCCGCCGGCCCGCTTGGCGATCCCGCCCAGGACGGGGGCGTGCAGCGCCGCGTTGGCGGCGCCCGGCGCGAGCGCCGCGATCCGGGCCCACAGGGGCAGCCAGCCCATCGTGTAGTGCGCGGGCGGACGGATCCGCCCCTTGTAGTGGTGGGCGAGGAACTCGGCCTTGTAGGTGGCCATGTCCACGTTGACCGGGCAGTCGCTGCGGCAGCCCTTGCACGCCAGGCACAGGTCCAGGGCGTCGCGGACGTCCTCGGACCGCCAGCCGTCGGTGATGACGGCGGCGCCGCCCGGCCCCGGCACCGACGGGTTCGGCGTGCCGGCGCCGGGCATCCCGCGCATCATCTCCATCAGGACGCGGGCCCGGCCGCGGGTGGAGTGCTCCTCCTCCCCCGTCACCCGGTAGCTCGGGCACATGACGCCGCCCGACGACGCCCGGCACTTGCCGATCCCGACGCAGCGGGACGCGGCGTGGGCGAAGCGGTGGTGGTCGTCGGGGAAGGAGAAGTAGGTGTCCGGCTCGGCGGGGTCGTAGGCGAGGTGGTCGAGGTCGTCGTCCAGCCGGTACGGGTGGACGATCTTGCCGGGGTTCATCCGGTTCCCCGGGTCGAACACCGCCTTGAACCGCTCGAACAGCCGGACCACCTCGTCCCCGAACATGATCGGCAGGAGTTCGCCGCGGGCCTGGCCGTCGCCGTGCTCGCCCGACAGCGAACCGCCGTAGTCCGCGACGAGGCGGGCGGCGCGCTCGACGAAACGGCGGTACCGGGAGGCGCCGCGCTCGTCCTCCAGGTCGAACGGGATGCGGGTGTGCACGCACCCCTGCCCGAAGTGCCCGTAGAGGGAGACGGGGCCGTAGCCGAACTCCTCGACGAGGGCGCGGAAGTCGCGCAGGTAGTCGCCGAGCCGGTCGGGCGGGACCGCGGAGTCCTCCCAGCCCTCGTGCGTGTCGGGCTGCCCGGGCGGGTAGGCGGTCGCGCCCAGCCCCGCCTCGCGCACCTTCCAGAGCAGCTCCTCCTCGTGCGGGTCGTGCACGAACGTGCAGCGCGGCGGGTTCGGCCCGTTCTCGATCTCCTCGAGGAGGGCGCGGGCCCTGCCGTCGGCCTCGTCCCTGGTGTCGCCGCCGAAGCGGACCATGAGCCAGCCCGCTCCCTCCGGCATGTCCTCCACCACCCGTGGCGCGGCGAGGTGGTCGCGCTTGGCCAGGTCGAGGAGCTGCTCGTCCATGCCCTCCAGCGCGAGCGGATCCGAGGGCAGGACGCGCGGCACGGCGTCCCCGGCGGCCGCGATGTCGTCGTAGCCGAGGACGGCGAGCGACTCGAACGCCGGGACCGGCACCAGGCAGATCTCCGCGCGCAGGACGGTGACGAGCGTGCCCTCCGAGCCGACGAGGGCGCGGGCCGCGTCGAAGCCCTTCTCCGGCAGCAGCGAGTCCAGGTTGTAGCCGGACACCCGGCGCGGGATGTCGGGGTAGCGGGTGCGGATCAGCTCCATGCCGTCGTCGCGCAGCTCGCGCAGCGCCCGGTAGATCTCGGCGCGCCGGCCGCCCTCGGCGAGGATCCGCTCGTACTCCTCGTCCGAGGTCTCGCCGACCCACATCCGCAGCCCGTCGTAGGTCAGCACCTCCAGCCGCACGACGGAGTCGACCATCTTCCCGTACGCCTGCGCGGACGCGCCGCACGAGTTGTTGCCGATCATCCCGCCGATCGTGCAGGTGTCGTGGGTGGAGGGCTTCGGGCCGACCATCAGCCGGTGCTCCGACAGCCGCTCGTTCAGATCGTCCAGGCACGCGCCGGGCTCGACGACGGCGCGGCGCGCCTCCGGGTCGACCGAGACCAGCGCGCGGCAGTACTTGGACCAGTCGACGACCACGGCGTTGTTGACGCACTGCCCCGCCAGGCTCGTCCCGCCGCCGCGGGACAGGACCGGGACGTCGTGCTCGGCGCATACCCGGACGGCCTCCGCGCCTGCCTCGACCGTCCGCGGGACCACCACCCCGATGGGCGGCTGCTGGTAGTTGGACGAGTCGTGGGAGTAGGCGGCCCGGGAGCCGGGATCGAACCGGACCTCGCCGTCCACCCGCTCGGTGAGCGCGCGCCGCAGCGCGTCCCGCCCTCGGGACGCCGCGGCCTCCCGCCTCTGCTCCTGCCTGGTGCCCTCCGCCGATACAGCCATGTCGAAGCGACTATCCCGGAAACCGCGCTTCAATCGCGGCGCCCGGATTTCCGGGCCGGCCTCCCCCGGGATCAGTGCGCCAGGCGGTGGGCGGCCTCCAGCAGGAGGGCGTGCACGAACGCCTGGGGCATGTTGCCGCGCAGCTGCCGCTGCTTGACGTCGTACTCCTCGGAGAACAGGCCGCTGGTCGCGCAGCCCGACCGGGTCCGCTCGAAGGTCGCGAGGGCGCGGGCGGTGTGGCCCTGGCGGTCCTCGGCGAGCGCGAGGAAGAAGCCGCAGAGGATGAAGGCGCCCTCGGCCACGCCGAGCGGCCGGTCCCCGACCCGGTAGCGGTAGACGAACCCCTCCTCGACGAGGTCCTCGCGCACCGCCCGCAGCGTCGCGGCGGTGCGGGGGTCGTCGCTCGGGAGCGCGCCCCGCAGCGGGGGGATCAGCAGCGCCGCGTCCACGCGGTCGTCACCGGGCGCGCGCTTCCAGCGGCCCTCGGGGGTGAGCGAGGTGCGGGAGGTCTCGGCGAGGATGGCGTCGGCGAGCGCGGTCCACCGGCCGGCCTCGGCGCGGCCCGCCAGCGTCCGGGCCGCCTGGCGCAGGCCGGCGACGCAGGTCAGGCGCGAATGCGTCCACAGGTCGTCGTGGATCTCCCAGATCCCCGCCTCGGGCCGGGTCCAGCCGCGGGCGACGGCGTCGACCGCGACGCGGGCGGCCTCCACCGCCTCCGGCTCGCGGCGGTCGTGCTCGGCGGCGGCGGACAGCAGCAGCAGCGCCTCCCCCAGCGCGTCGAGCTGGAACTGGTCGCCGGCCCTGTTCCCGACGACCGCCTGGGCGCCGGGGTAGCCGGGCAGGCCGCTGGCGCTCTCGTCCGGCACCTTCCCGCCGCTGACGGTGTAGGCGGGTTTCAGCCGGTCCCCGTCGGCGAGGACGCGGGCGGACACGAACCCCACGGCGTCGCGCAGGAGTCCGGGCGGCCCGCCGTGGACGGCGACGGCCCGCCCCGCGAAGCACTGGTCGCGGATCCAGGCGTAGCGGTAGTCGAAGTTGCGGCCCTCGTTCGAGCGCTCCGGCAGCGCCGTCGTGGCGGCGGCCACCATCCCGCCGCCGGAGGCGGTGAGGCCGGTGAGGACGGAGTAGGCGAGGCGGGCGTCGCGCGGCGCGATGGTGTCGCGGCAGTGCGGCACGGCCTCGTGCCAGTCCCGCTCGGTGGCCTCCCAGAGCGCGGCGGCGTCCAGCGGTCCGCCGCCCCCGCCCGCCGCGACCTCGAGGACCAGGTGGCGGGTCTCGCCCTCCTCCAGGTCGAAGGCGAGGTCGAGCACGGGCCCGCCGTCGCCGCCCGCCCGCACGACGGCCTCCTCCGCGCCGAGCCAGCGCAGCGACGCGCCGCCGCCGCGGGCGGTCCACTCCGCGCCGTCGCGGCGCGGGTCCCGCATCCGGGCGGCGCCCGGGCCGGTGCGCACGTCCAGCAGGGCGCGGACGCGGGACCGGCCCCGCACGGCCCGGCAGCTCCGCAGGACGACCGCCCGGTCGGAGACCGCCGGGCGGGCGAGTGCCTCGCGGCACTCCAGGATGGCGCCGTCGCCGGTCACCCACCGGCTGTGCCAGATGAGCCCGCGGTCGGCGTAGTAGCCGCCCCAGACCCACCGACGGGCCGCGGGCTGGACCACGTAGGCGCCGGGGCCGCCGAGGAGGCCCCCGAAGGCGGGTGGCGAGTCCCAGGCCGGGAAGCACATCCACGCGAAGTCCCCGTCCGGGCCCACAAGGGCGCCGCGCTCCCCGTCGGCTATGAGGGCGTAGTCGCGGAGCGCGTTCGGCCGGGACTCCCTCTCCTCGGGCTGGTCCAGCATGCCCTTCCCGTACCCGGCGACCAGCCGGTACTCCCCCGACGCCGCGGGCCGGGACCGAGAAGCACCGCTAGGCGTCGCGGCGCTTGAGCAGGACGGCGGCCACGGCGAGCAGCACGGCCGTCCAGAGCGCGAACACCCCGTACCCCTGCCAGGGGGTCAGCAGGTCGTTCTGGCCCTGGCGGGCCTGGGCGATGAGATGGCCCGCCTCGGACGGCAGGTAGGCGTGGATGTGGTCGCCGATGCTGCCGGGCAGCAGCTGCGCGAGCGGCGCCAGCACGAGCACGAAGCCGATGACGCCGGTGATGCCGCCGGCGGTGTGCCGCACGATCGCGCCGATCGCCAGGGCGAACAGCCCGAGCATCGCCAGGTAGAGGCCGCCGCCGACGACGGCGCGCAGCACGCCATCGTCGGCGAGCGAGACCTCGGCCTTGTCGCCGATGAGCGCCGAGCCGATGAAGAACGAGGCGAACGACACCGCGACGCCGAGGACGAGGACGACCGCCGCGAACACCAGGGACTTGGCCCACAGCACGGGCAGCCGCCGCGGCACCGCGAGCAGGCTCGCGCGGATCATGCCGGTGGAGTACTCCGAGGCGATGACCAGCACGCCGAGCACGCAGATGGTCAGCTGGCTGAGGAAGAACCCGCTGCCGAGGATGAAGCCGGTCGGGTCGGCGACGACCTGGGCGCGGTCGGCGGGATCGGTCTTGTCCCACTGCGCGACGGTGAGGCCGACGAACAGCGCGGTGAAGCCGAGGTCGAGGAGGACGAGCAGGATCAGCGTCCAGAGCGTGGACCGGACGGTGCGGATCTTCGTCCACTCGGAGAGCAGCAGCCGCCCGAAGCCCGGCCGGGGGTGCTCGGCGGGGTCGGCGGCGGGCGTGGTGGCCGTGGTCATCGGGTCTCCCCCTCCTGGGCGGGGACGGCGGCCGGCACGGGCGCGCCCGCGCCCGCCGCGCCGTATTCGACGCTGTCGCGGGTCAGCTCCATGAACGCCGACTCCAGCGAGCCGCGGGTCGGGGTGAGCTCGTGCAGGACGATCCCCTCGGCGGCGGCCAGCTCCCCGACGCGGGGCGCCTCCATGTGCGTCACGGTGAGCAGCCCGTCGCCGTCCGGGACGGCGCCGCCCCCTTCGGCGGTGACGAGGGCGGCGAGGCGGGCGGCGTCCGGGCTGCGGACGATCACCGTCTTCTCGGTGCTGCGCTCGATGAACTCCTCGGTGGAGCAGTCCGCGATCAGCCGGCCGCGGCCGATGACGATGAGGTGCTCGGCGGTGACGGCCATCTCGTTCATCAGGTGGCTGGAGACGAACACCGTGCGGCCCTCGGCGGCGAGGTGCTGCATGAGCGTGCGGATCCAGACGATGCCCTCGGGGTCGAGGCCGTTGACGGGCTCGTCCAGGATGAGCACGGACGGGTCGCCGAGCAGCGCGGCGGCGATGCCGAGCCGCTGCCCCATGCCGAGCGAGAAGCCGCCGGCGCGCTTGCGGGCGGCGCCGGTGAGGCCGACGAGCTCGACCACCTCGTCGACGCGCTTCCTGCCGATGCCCTGCGTCTGGGCGAGGCACAGCAGGTGGTTGTAGGCGCTGCGGCCGGTGTGCACGGCCCGCGCCTCCAGCAGCGCGCCGACGACGCGCATCGGGGCGTTCAGGTCGCGGTAGTGGCGGCCGTGGATCCGGGCGTCCCCGCGGTCCGGCCGGTCGAGGCCGAGCAGCAGCCGCATGGTCGTCGACTTCCCGGCGCCGTTCGGGCCGAGGAACCCGGTGACCCGCCCGGGGGCGACCGTGAAGGTCAGGTCGTCCACGGCGGTCTTGTCGCCGTAGCGCTTGGTGAGGTTCTCCGCCTCGATCATGCCTCTCCCGGCTCGCTCTCTCGCGGTTGGTCCGTGATCAGGATCACACTAGCGCCCCGGAACGGAAGCCATCTCCTCCTGGAAGCCGATCCGACCTGGGCCGAGAGGACGAGCGCCAGGGGCGGAGACGACGAGACGCCCTGCCCGGGGACCGGGCAGGGCGTCGGGCCGGGGAGGGCGTCAGGCGGCGACGCCGTCGGCGGCGTTGACGTCCTTGTGGAACCGCTTGTGGATGTAGAGGCGCTCGCCGAGCGTCTCGCAGCGCCACCACAGCCCGCTCGGCGGGCCGATCCGGGTGCCGCGGGGCAGCTCCCGCAGGACCTCGTTGACCGGCGTCATGCGCAGCCGCCCGGACCGGCACACGAGGATGCGCCGGTCGGTCACCACGACGACCCGGTAGGCGTTGCTGAAGATGATGATCCAGTACGAGAGCAGAGCGAAGTACTGGCTGGTGGTCTGGGCGCCGAACACCGCCTGGATGTTCTCGCCCGGCTGCAGGACGTGGGCCGCGTTGGCGCGCATCTTGTCGCGGATGGCCACGGTCGGGGCCTTTCTCGTGTTCCGGTGAAGCGCCTGATTGTGCCACCGGGAACTGGGCCGTACGAGGTTTTTTCACAGCCTTGGTAGTTTTTGCAGTCTTCACCGGGGTTCGTCCGGGTCTTTCCGAGGGAGCCGGGGCGTTATTGACCATCTGCCAATAGGTGCGGGAGGATGACCCGGCAGGATCCGACCCCCCGGGAGGCGCCGTGACCGCCCCGTCCGAGATCACGACCGACCGCCTCGGAGAGCGCGACGTCCTGCGGAGCCTGGCCGCCGAGCCGCTGGTCGGCCTCGCGGCCGGCCGGGCCCTGCTCATGCAGCTCGCCCACCCGGCCGTGGCGCGCGGCGTCGCCGAGCACAGCGACTTCGCCGACCGCCCCCTGGCGCGGCTGTTCGGCACCCTCGACTTCCTGCTCGTCGTCACCTTCGGCACGCCGGAGCAGGTGGCGCGCATCGCGGCGAAGGTCCGCGGCATCCACACGACGGTGCGCGGCGAGGGCTACTCCGGCAACGACCCCGACCTCCAGATGTGGGTCAACGCGACCCTCATCGACTCGGCCCTGCACGTCTACGAGCAGGTCATGCGGGGCGACGACCCCGGTCTGGCCGAGGCGTACTACCGGCAGTCGAGGGTCGTCGCCGAGGTCCTCGGCTGCCCCCTGGAGTCGCAGCCGCCCGACCTCGCCGCCTTCCGCGCCTACATGGCCGACACGCTCGCCGCGCTGGAGGTCGCCGACACCGCCCGCGAGGTCGCCGCCGCCGTCCTGTGGCCCCGCCGCCTGCGGATCCTCTTCCCCGCGCTCGCCGTCTTCCGGCTCGTCACGGCCGCGCTCCTGCCGGACGAGCTGCGCGACGGGTACGGCCTGCCGTGGACTCCGGCCCGCCGGCGAGCGGCCGGCGCGCTGCTGCGGACGGCCGGCCTCACCTACCGCCTGACGCCGGGGTGGCTGAGGCGCCCGCCGGAGCCGCTCCTGGTGCGCCTGGCCGCCTACCGCGTCGACCGGACCCTCTCGGCGCGGCGGGCCCGGCGCCGCACCGCCTAGGCGACCGAGGAGTAGGCGACGACGCCGCGGCGCATGGCGTCCATGGCGCGGCGGGCGGTCTTGCGGATGTGGCTGTTCGGGGGCGCGGCGTCGGTGACCTGCCCGAGCAGGTCGAGCAGCTGCTTGACGGCCCGTACGAAGTCGCCCGCGGTGAGGTCGCTCTCCAGCAGCACCTCGTCGAGGTCGTCGCCCTTGGCCCACCGGTAGGCGGTCCACGCGAAGCCGAGGTCGGGCTCGCGCAGGAACGAGACCCGGTTGTCGTGCTCGACCGACTCCAGCTGGCCCCACAGCCGCACCATCGCGGCCAGCGCGTCCTGCGCGGGACCGGAGGGCGTGCGGGGCGGAGCGGCGTCGTCGGGCTGCCGCGACTCGTAGACGAGGGCGGACACGCACGCCGCCAGCTCGGCCGGGCCGAGCTTCTCCCACAGGCCCTCGCGCAGGCTCTCGGCGGTGAGCAGGTCCAGCTCGTTGTAGATGCGGCCGAGGCGGCGCCCCTCGGCGGTGACGGAGTCGCCCTCGAGGTAGCCGAGCTGCTGCAGGACGGCGCAGACGCGGTCGAACGTGCGGGCGATGACCTGGGAGCGGCCCTCGACGCGGCGCCGGAGCTGCTCGGTCTCGCGCTCCAGGCGGTGGTAGCGCTCGGCCCAGCGGGCGTGCTCCTCGCGCTTGTCGCAGCCGTGCACCGGGTGCCGGCGCAGCTCGGCGCGCAGCCGGGTGATCTCGGCGTCGTCGGTGGCGGGCGAGTCGCCGCGCGTGCGCCTGCGCTCGCGGACGTCGTCCGGGACCTTGTTGCGCAGCGTGGAGGCGAGGTCGCGGCGGTCCTGCGGGTTGCGGGGGCTGAAGGACTTCGGGATGCGGATCCGCTCGACGGGCTCGACGGCGCGCGGGAAGTCCTGGATCGACAGCCGCTGCACGGACCGGTTCACCGTCAGCACGAGCGGCGCGGGCCCGTCGGAGCGGCGGCCGACGCCCGGGTCCAGGACGACGGCGAGGCCCGAGCGCCGCCCGGACGGGACGAGGATGACGTCGCCCGGCCGCAGCCGCTCCAGCGACCGGGCGGCCTCGGCGCGGCGGGCGCCCGCGCGCTCGCGCGACAGCTCCGACTCGCGGTCCGACAGCCGCCGCCGCATCGCGGCGTACTCCATGAAGTCGCCGAGGTGGCACTCGGCCGCCTTGGCGTAGCCCTCGAGGGCCTGCTCGTTCTTGTGCACCTGCCGGGCCAGGCCGACCACGGCGCGGTCGGCCTGGAACTGCGCGAACGACTCCTCGAGGAGCGTGCGGGCGCGCTCGATGCCGACGGCGCCGACGAGGTTGACGGCCATGTTGTAGGACGGCCGGAAGCTGGAGTTCAGCGGGTAGGTGCGGGTGCCCGCCAGCCCGGCCACGGACGCGGGCTCGACGTTCGGGCCCCACACCACGACGGCGTGGCCCTCGACGTCGATGCCGCGCCGCCCGGCGCGCCCGGTGAGCTGGGTGTACTCGCCCGGGGTGAGGTCGACGTGGGCCTCGCCGTTCCACTTGTCCAGCTTCTCGATCACCACGGTGCGGGCGGGCATGTTGATGCCGAGCGCGAGCGTCTCGGTGGCGAACACCGCCTTGATCAGCCCACGGGTGAACAGCTCTTCGACGATCTCCTTGAACGTGGGGAGCATCCCGGCGTGGTGGGCGGCGACGCCGCGCTCCAGGGCGGCCAGGAAGTCGCCGTAGCCGAGGATCCGCAGGTCCTCCGGCGCGATGTCGGCGGTGCGCAGCTCGGCGTGCGCGCGGATCTCCTCGGCCTCCTCCTTGGAGGTCAGCCGGATCCCGGCGTGCAGGCACTGCAGGACGGCGGCGTCGCAGCCGGCCCGGCTGAAGATGAACGTGATCGCCGGGAGGAGCCCGGCGCGCTCCAGCCGCTCGATCACGTCCGGCCGGGCGGGCGGCCGGAACCGCTGCGGGCGCGGCGCGCGGCGGCGGCCGGTGCGGCGCCCCTGGTTGACCTTGGCGCGCCGGACCTCCTCCACGGCCATGCGCGTCAGCTGCGGGTTCAGCCTGGCCTGCCGGTCGCCGCTCTTGCCGGTGTCGACGAACAGGTCGTACAGCCGCGTCCCCACCAGCATGTGCTGGAACAGCGGGACGGGGCGGTGCTCGTCCACGATCACCGCGGTGTCGCCGCGGACCTCGTGCAGCCACTCGCCGAACTCCTCGGCGTTGCTGACGGTCGCCGACAGCGCCACGATCCGCACCGAGTCCGGGACGTGGATGATCACTTCTTCCCAGACGGCGCCGCGGAACCGGTCGGCGAGGTAGTGCACCTCGTCCATCACGACGAACGCCAGCCCGGCGAGGGTCTGCGAGCCCGCGTACAGCATGTTCCGCAGGACCTCGGTCGTCATGACGACTATCGGCGCCTCCCCGTTGACGCTGTTGTCGCCGGTGAGCAGGCCCACCTTCTCCGGGCCGTACCGGCGGACGAGGTCGGCGTACTTCTGGTTCGACAGCGCCTTGATCGGCGTGGTGTAGAAGCACTTGGTGCCGCCGGTCAGGGCGAGGTGGACGGCGAACTCCCCCACCACCGTCTTCCCGGAACCGGTGGGGGCGGCGACGAGCACGCCGCTGCCGTCCTCCAGGGCCTGGCACGCCTCGAGCTGGAACGCGTCGAGCTCGAAGTCGTAGAGCGTCCGGAAGTCCAGCAGGGCCGGGCCGTGCCCCGCGGTCCGCCTGCGATAGGCGGCGTACCGCTGAGCCGGGCTCTCGTCGGCCGACGTGGTGTCGGGGGAGGTCATACCTTCGAGCCTACGGTTTCGACCGGCCCGATACCCAATCAGCGGGCCCGGTCGCCCTTCTCCAGCTCGGCGTCGATCGCCTCGAGGTCGAGGGGCGAGGCCTCGTCGTCGGACAGGCCCGCGTACGGGTCGGGACGGCGGGCGCGCCTGCGGTCGTTGAGGAAGGCGAGCAGCGCGGCGATCTCGAACAGCGCCACGGTCGGCAGCGCGAGCGCGAGCATCGTGAACGGGTCGGCGCTCGGCGTGGCGACCGCCGCGAAGACGAAGATGCCGAAGAGGATCAGCCGCTGGGACCGGCGGATCCGCGACGAGCTCAGCACGCCCGCCATGTTCAGCACGACCACGAACAGCGGCAGCTCGAACGTCAGCCCGAACACCAGCAGCATCGTCAGCACGTAGCTGAGGTAGCTGTCGACCGTGATGAGGGGCTTGACGTCGTCGGCGACGAACCCCAGGAAGATCGCCAGCCCCTTGTCGACGGTCAGGTAGGCCAGGGCCGTGCCGACGAAGAACAGCGGGACCGCGGCGCCGAGGAACACGTACGTCCAGCGCCGCTCGCGCTGGTACAGGCCGGGCGCCACGAACGCCCAGAGCTGGTACAGCCAGAACGGCGCGGAGATGACCCCGCCGATGATGCAGGAGATCTTCAGCTTCAGGAAGAACGAGGAGAAGATCCCGTTGACGAACAAGGAGCACTGGTCCTTGTCGACCACGTGGGACTGGGGCAGCGAGCAGTACGGCTGCTTGAGGAAGTCCCAGACCGGGTCGAACAGGAGCCAGCCGATGACCGCGCCGACCGCGAAGGCCAGCACGGCCTTGATGAGCCGGTTCCGCAACTCACGGAGGTGGTCCATGAGGGGCATGCGGCCGTCGGGGGCGGCGTCGCGGCTGTTCAGCTTCATCGTCGGCATTCGGCTCGGGGGTCGGGGTGGACGGGGGCGCGGGCCGGATCAGCCCTTGCGCGCCTGACCGGGGTCCGACACCGGCACGCCCTGGATCGGCTCGCCCGACCCCAGCGCGCCGCGGGGACGCTGCCCGCCCTCGCCCGCGGCCGCCTCGCGCTCCAGCCGGGCCGCCTCCTCGCGCAGCCGCGCCGCCTTCTCGCGCGCGTCCTCGCCCTGGGAGGCGGGCATGGTCTGCGCGGGGCGGTCGGCGGGCGCGTCGTCATCGTCCTCGCGCAGGCCCTTGGTCTCGGCCTTCAGGATGCGCGCCGACTTGCCCAGCGACCGGGCCAGCTGGGGCAGCTTCGCCGACCCGAAGATCAGGACGACGACCAGCAGGATGATGAGCAGTTCGGGAGTCCCGATGTTCGGCATGGGCAATCCTCTTCAACAGGTGACACTCAGCACGATCGTACGCCGTCCCCGGGCGGTTGTGGCGACCGAGCGTCCTCGAGCCGGGAGAGTTCATCGCGCAGCGCCGACCGTTTCGGTTCCAGCCGCCGCCGGGTGCGTTCCAGTTCACGTCCGAAACGCCGCACGCCGAGCCACACCTTGACCGCGCACCAGGCGAGCACGGCCAGCCCGGCGAAGCCGAGCGACACCGAAACCGAGACCCACGCCACGACCGCCACGCTATCCGATCGCTCAGGCCAGGCCGTACCGGGCCAGCGCGCGCGCCGCGTCCTCCCGCACCCCGGCCGCGACCGCCTCCGGGGCGACGACGCGGCCCTGGTCGCCGAGCCGCAGCGCCAGGCCCCGCACCCAGCGGGCGTCCGGGGTGCGCAGGACGACCCGGAGCCGCCCCTCCCCCAGTTCCTCCACGCTCTCGCACGGGTAGTAGTCGGCGACCCACCGGCCGCGCGGGGACAGCTCCAGGGTGACCGCCTCGTCCTGCGGCGAGGGGCGGAACAGGCCGGCGTCCACGTCGATCGGCTCCGCATCGTCCGGCACCTCGGCGGGCACGTCGAGCACCGACAGGTCGGCGATCCGGTCCAGCTTGAAAAGCCGCACGCCCTCCGCCCGGCGGCACCAGCCCTCAAGGTAGGTGTTGCCCTCCACGACCAGCAGCCGCATCGGGTCGACGTCGCGCTCGGTGTTCTCGTCCCGCGCGGGGACGTAGTAGGTCAGATGGACGCGGCGGCCCGCCGCGATCGCGTCGCGCAGGGCCCCGACCGCGGTGCGGGCCGAGTCGCCCGTCCCGCCCCGGGCGTCCACCTCCACGGCGACCTTGCTGGACACCGCCGCCGCGGCGCCCGCCGCGGTCTCCAGCTTGGCGATCACCCGGCTGAGCGCGTCGCGGTCGTCCAGGTCGGGGATCCCGGCCAGCATCCGCAGCGCCACCAGCAGCGCGCTCGCCTCGTCGACCTTCAGCCGCAGCGGCCGGGCGATCGACTCGGCCTCCGCGACGGTGATCTCGCCGCCCTCGTAGGACAGGTCGATCGGGCAGTAGGGGTCGGGCGCGCGCAGCTCCACGCACCACAGCAGGTTCAGGTCGTCGATCAACTGCTTCTCGGTGACTCCGAACGCGGCGGCCGCCTCGCCGAGCATCACCGAGTCGCGGTTCACCACGTACGGCACGAGCGCCAGCAGGCGCGCGAGCCTGTCCGTGGACGTCGTCGCCGCCGTCTTCGCCGCGGTCTTCGCGGCCGTCTTCGCCGCCGTCCTCGCCGTCATCGGCCGTCCGTCCCCCCGTGCTCTCCCCGCCCGTCCGCCGGATGCGGGCCGGCCGCGGCCAGCACCGACTTCAGGTGCTGGATCACCGCCTCGCGCAGGTCCGGCGGATCGAGCACCACCACGTCGTCGGCGAACCGCGCCAGGTAGGGCGCGAAGCGGTCGACGTCCCGGAAGGTCAGGACCGCCTCGTCCCACTCCCCGTCCCAGCCCGGCTCCTCGACCGGCCGGACGTCGCGGGCCCACCGCCGCGGGCCCTGCGCCGCGCCCCGCCGCAGCCGGACGGCCGCCGGGCGGGGCTCGCCGAGCGGCTCGCTCCAGTCGAACGCGATGCGCCGCACGTCCACCCCGTCGGGCACCGTCACCGACCCGGGCGGGCCGTCCGGGGCCACCTCCCCGACGATGCGGCTCAGCCGGAACACCCGCTGCTCGTCGCGGTCGCGGTCGAACCCGACCACGTACCAGCGGCCCCGCCGGCTCACCACGCCCCACGGGTCGAGGTGCCGGCGCGCCACCGACGTCCGCCCGATGCCCTGGTAGTCGAACGCGACCGGGCGTCCGTCGCGGACCGCCTCCCACAGCGCGGGGAAGGACGGGTCCTGGGTGTTGACCCGCGGCTCGATCCCGGCGGCGGTGGTCACGTCGGTCTCCACTCCGGCCGCGCGCAGCTTCAGCAGCGCACCCGAGGCCGCCTCGGCCATGCTGGCGCGCTGCCACACCCGCGCCGCGAGGCCGAGCACCGCCGCCTCGTCGGGCGTCAGGTGGATGTCGGGCAGCTCGTAGTCCTGCGGGGGGATCCGGTAGCCGATCTCCTCGCCGCCGCCGCCCTGCTGGTCGCTGCCGACCTCCAGCGGGACGCCGAGCTCGCGCAGCTCCTCCTTGTCCCGCTCGAACATGCGCTTGAACGCCTCGTCGGAGTCGGGATAGCCGGGCACCGCCCGGCGGATCTGCTCGGCCGTCAGATAGCGCCGGGTGGCGAGCAGGCAGACCACCAGGTTCAGCAGCCGCTCGGTCTTGCGCCGCGACACTTCGCCACCACCTCGTTCCTCCGTGAGCCCCGTACCCCGGCCGGCGTGCCGATCGGCCCCACGTGCCGTCGCCCAGGACGCTACCGTTTCCCGGTGTGATCCGATGGCGCAAAGGCACAGTTGAGGACATCCGCCGCGAATGGCCCGGGGCGGTCGAGCTGGACGTCTCGATCGGGGGCGACGGGACGCACCGGGCCCTGGCCTACCCCGCCCTCGTGGGGAGGCCCGAACCGGGCGACACCGTCCTGCTCAACACTACGGCCTTGGCGATGGGTCTCGGCACCGGCGGCTACGCCATGGTCGTCGCCGTACCCGACAGGCTCCCGCCCGACCCGGAGGGGCCCGGCCACCTGGTCAAGGCCCGCTACACCCCGCTCCAGGCCACCGTCCTCGGCGCCGACGAGCAGGACTCGCCCCACCACGCGGCCCTGCGCGAGGCCGACTCGCTGGACGGCATGCCCGTCGTCGTCGCCGACCTGCACTCGGCGCTGCCGCCGATCCTGGCCGCCCTGCTGGCCGAGCGCCCGGCCGCGCGGGTCGTCTACGTCATGCCGGACGGCGGGGCGCTGCCCGCGTGGTTCTCGATGTCGATCGCCAAGCTGAAGGACGCCGGGGCCCTCGCCGCGACCGTCACCGTGGGGCAGGCGTTCGGCGGCGACCTGGAGGCCGTCACCGTCCACACCGGCCTGCTGGCCGCGCGGCTCGTCCTGGAGGCCGACGTCGCCGTCCTCGCCCAGGGCCCGGGAAACCTTGGGACGGGCACCCGGTGGGGCTTCTCCGGCGTCTCGGCGGGCGAGGCCGTCAACGCCGCGTCCGTGCTGGGCGGGCGGCCGGTGGGGTCGCTGCGGGTGAGCGAGGGCGACAAGCGGGAGCGCCACATCGGCGTGTCGCACCACTCCCTGACCGCCTACGGGCGCGTGGCACTGGCCCCCGCCGACATCCCCGTCCCCGAGCTCGGGGGCCCCTTCGGCGCCCGCGTCGCCGCCGGGGCCGCGCCGCTGGGCGACCGGCACCGGCTCGTCCCCGTCCCCGTCGACGGCCTCCACGAGGCCCTCAGGGCCGCCGAGAAGGACTGGGGCGTCCGGCTGTCCACCATGGGCCGCCGCCTGGACGAGGACCTCCCCTACTTCCTCACGGCCGCCGCCGCGGGCCGCCACACGGCCGCCCTGCTCGGCTGACGCTCACAGCGCCGCGGCTTCGGCGTCCGCCGTGCGGGCGCCGGCCCCTTCGGCGCCCGCGGCCTCGCCGCCGCCCGCGGCCTCGTTGCCGCCGGCGCTCGCGGCCTCGTCGGCGGTGTAGGACGAGGTGAACGTGAACGCCCGCGGCGACGGGCCGTTCTCGCGCAGCAGCGCGAGGCGCTCCAGGGCCTCCCCGACGGTCGGGATGTGGCCCGCCGGCACCCACCACAGCACGAGGTGCGCCTCGACGTGCCGCTGGAACCACTCGCGGCGGCGCCGCATCGTCTCCAGATGGCCGCTGCGGTAGACGAAGTCCCACAGCGCCTCCGCCGACTCCCACACCGAGAAGTTGACGATCACGTCCTCGCCGGCGGGGCGCATCCCGGTGGCGTCCTCCTCCCCCTCCTCCACCAGCCGCCAGACGAACCCCGGCGTGCCGTCGGCGAGCGCGTTGACGGGCTCCACGAGCGCCATGAAGTCGGCCATGCGCGGGTCGTCGAGGGGGTGGCGGAGCGTGCCGACGTTGAACTGGGCGAGGTGGTACCGGGTCCGTGTGCTCATGGGCTCACCTCACCACGGGCGCCGCTTCTATGTCAATCCTCATTGTTTTTAGAAGGGGCGGCCGCGACGCAGCACCAGCCGGGCCGCGGATCCATGCGGACCCGGACCGGCGAACCCTCCACCAGTCCCTCCAGCAGCGCCAGGTTCATCCCGCACACGAGCGGGGGGAACTGCTCGGCCACCGCGTGGAACGGGCAGTTGCGCATGCGCAGGACCTCGCCGTCCACGACGGGCTCGTAGCCGCGGTCGACCAGCGTCTTCGCCAGATCGTCCAGGCCGCCGCACGGGCCGCTCCCGCCGCGCAGGGCCCTGCCCTTGCGGCGGGCCGCGTCCTGGAGCTCCATGTCGAGCCCGGCCGTCTCGGCCGCCTCGGCCAGCAGGCCCGCCGCCGTCCGGTAGTCGCGGGCGGGCACCGACACGTCCCGCTCCGCCGCCGAGCGCCGGTACACCTTCGCCGGCCGCCCCGCCCCGGGCCCCGACCGGCCCGTCAACCGCCTGCTGGCGGCCTCCAGGAGGCCCGCGTCGACCAGCTTGTCGAGGTGGAAGGCCGCCAGGGTCCGCGCGACGCCGACGGCCTCGGCGGCCTCGCCCCGCCCCACGTCGCGGCCCTGCGCCGCCACGAACTCGTACAGCCGCCGCCGCAGCGGGTCCTGCAGCAGCGCGATCGCGTCGATGTCCTCCATCCCGCCATTCTAAGAACAACGGGAGTTCGACTTAGAGGGGAGGCGGGGAGGCCGGGGTCAGTGCGCGCCCAGCAGGTCCACGACGAACACCAGCGTGTCGTTCCCCTTGATCCCGAACTGCGCCAGGCCCTTCGGCCCGTACCCGAGGGCCGGCGGCACCACCAGCAGCACCCGGCTGCCCACCCGCTGCCCGACGAGGCCCTGGTCCCAGCCCGTCATGACCTGGCCCGTCCCGATCATCGCCGCGAACGGGTGGCCCTCCGACCAGGACGAGTTGAACACCTTGCCGTCGCGCCAGAAGTACCCGCCGTACTGCAGCGCCACCAGCTGGCCCTTCCGCACGGCCGGGCCGTCCCCCTTGACCAGGGTGCGCACCTGGAGCCTCTTGGGCGGGGCCGTGCGCGGCATCGTCACCGCCGGCGCCTGCCCCGGCGCCGCGTCCGCCACCTTCGGCAGCCCGGGCTCGGACGGCGGGGCCTGCCGCGCGCCGTGCGGGCCCGCCGTCCGCGGGTACACCGCGCGGACGTCCAGGACGTACAGCAGCGTGTCGCCGCCGCCCACCTGGTGCTTCGGGTCGCCCTTGTCGCCGAAGCCGTCCTTCGGCGGGATCCGGGCCACCACCCGCGATCCCGGCTGGACCCCGTCGAACGCCTTGGTCAGGCCCGGCACCAGCCGGCCCGTGGGGAACGCGCCCGGCTCGCCCTTGGAGTAGCTGCTTGCCAGCAGCTTGCGCCCGCCCTTGTTCCAGCGGTAGCCCACGTAGTCGGCCACGACGAGGTCGCCCTTGCGCGCCGCCGTGCCCTTGCCCGCCTTGACGGTCTTCACCGCGAAGGACCCGCCGGGCTCCCCCTTGGGGAACTTCACCTGCGGCAGCTTGCCGAAGTCACCGGTCACCTCGACGTCCACGCCGCCGCCCCAGCAGGCGGCGGACAGGGCGAGCGGCGCGGCGAGCACGACGGCCGCGGGCAGGAACCGAAGACGACGGCGCATACGGGGTCCTTCGGGGGGTGGTGAGCGCTACTGGGCGCTCACCCTACCGCCCAGGTGACCTACCGGTAACCTGCCGTGCGCGTGTCGCCCCGGCCGGTCCGCGGGGCGCGCCGGCCGGCGCCGCGCCCCGCGTCCGAACGCCGCCGGGCCGTCCGCCTACATGCCCGCGATGAGCTTGTCCACGCGCTCGTCGACGGAGCGGAACGGGTCCTTGCACAGCACGGTCCGCTGCGCCTGGTCGTTCAGCTTCAGATGGACCCAGTCGACCGTGAAGTCGCGGCGCTTCTCCTGCGCCTTGCGGATGAACTCGCCCCGCAGCCGCGCCCGCGTCGTCTGCGGCGGCACCGACTTGGCCTCGAAGATGTCGAGGTCGCGCGACACCCGGTCGACCGAGCCCCGCTTCTCCAGCAGGTAGTACAGGCCGCGGTCGCGGTGCACGTCGTGGTAGGTGAGGTCGAGCTGCGCCACGCGCGGCGACGACAGCGGCAGGTCGTACTTGCGCCGGTACCGCTCGATCAGCTTGTACTTGATCACCCAGTCGATCTCGCGGGACACCAGGTCCAGGTCGCCGGTCTCCACCGCGCGCAGCGTCCGCTCCCACAGCTCCAGCACCCGCTTGGCCGTGGCGTCGCCGCCCCGCGCGTCCACGAAGTCGCGGGCCTTGCCGTAGTACTCCTTCTGGATCTCCAGCGAGCTGGCCTCGCGGCCGTTGGCCAGCCGCACCTTCCGGCGCCCCGTCATGTCGTGGCTGACCTCGCGGATCGCCCGGATGGGGTTCTCCAGGGTGAGGTCGCGCATCACCACGCCGGCCTCGATCATCCGCAGCACCAGGTCGGTCGCCCCGACCTTCAGCAGCATCGTCGTCTCGCTCATGTTCGAGTCGCCGACGATCACGTGCAGGCGGCGGAACCGCTCGGCGTCCGCGTGCGGCTCGTCGCGGGTGTTGATGATGGGACGGGACCGCGTCGTCGCCGACGACACGCCCTCCCAGATGTGCTCGGCCCGCTGCGACACGCAGTACACCGCGCCGCGCGGGGTCTGCAGGACCTTGCCGGCGCCGCAGATGATCTGCCGCGTCACCAGGTACGGGATGAGGACGTCCGCGAGCCGCCCGAACTCGCCGTGCCGCCCCACCAGGTAGTTCTCGTGGCAGCCGTAGGAGTTGCCGGCGGAGTCGGTGTTGTTCTTGAACAGGTAGATGTCGCCGGCGATGCCCTCCTCGCGGAGCCGCCGCTCGGCGTCGACCAGGAGCCCCTCCAGGATCCGTTCGCCCGCCTTGTCGTGCGTCACCAGGTCGACGACGCTGTCGCACTCCGGCGTCGCGTACTCAGGATGGCTCCCCACGTCCAGGTAGAGCCGGGCACCGTTGCGAAGGAACACGTTGCTGCTGCGGCCCCACGACACGACCCTGCGGAACAGATAGCGCGCCACCTCGTCCGGTGACAACCGCCGCTGCCCGCGGAAGGTGCAGGTGACGCCGTACTCGTTCTCAAGCCCGAAGATGCGCCTGTCCACACCAAGACCCTATGCGGCGCGGCCGTCACTTGGCAGTCTCTCGACCCACCGTTTCCGGCGAACCCGTCCGCCGCCCCGCAAGCCGCCCGGCACGCCGCGGGCCCGCGGGGCGGGGCGGTGTGGCCGCCCCGCCCCGCGGGCCCGTCTCCGTCCTGCACGGCGCCGCCGGGCGGCGGGCGCGTCAGTCCTCGTCAGCCCCGGTTCCGGTGGAGCCGCCGGCGTCCTCGCCGCCGGAGGCGGTGCCCGGTCCGGACTCCTCCGCCGACAGCAGCTCGCCGATCCGCGCCGCCGACAGCCGCTTGAACAGCCGGTGCTCGCGGTTGCGGTCCAGCACCGCGACCTCCAGCGAGGTCGCCTCCAGGTGCCGGTCGGAGTCCTGCGCCTCCAGCGCCCGCACCGCCGTCCGCAGCGCCGCCTCCAGCGAGGAGCCCTCCCGGTAGCCGTCCTTCAGCGACTGCGCCACCGCCTCGGCCTGCCCGCCCATGGCGACGTAGCCGTGCTCGTCGGCGACCGAGCCGTCGAACGTCAGCCGGTAGATCTGGTCGGTCTCGGCGTCTTCGCCCACTTCCGCGACGACCAGCTCCACCTCGTACGGCTTGTTGGTCTCGGTGAAGATCGTCCCGAGCGACTGCGCGTACACGTTCGCCAGGCCCCGCGCCGTCACGTCACGGCGGTCGTACTGGTAGCCGTTGATGTCGGCGTAGCGGACGCCCCCGAGCCGCAGGTTCTCGAACTCGTTGTACTTCCCCACCGCCGCGAACGCGATCCGGTCGTAGATCTCACTGATCTTGTGCAGCGCCCGCGACGGGTTGTCCGCCACGAACAGGATGCCGTCGTCGTACTGCAGCACCACGACACTGCGGCCGCGCGCGATGCCCTTGCGCGCGTAGTCCGCCTTGTCCTTCATCTGCTGTTCGGGCGACACGTAGAACGGCATGGACACCGGTCTGGATCCCTTCTATCGCAGCGGGGCGGTCGGGCCGCCCGGCGAGTCGTAACGTCCGTCGACGACGGCCTGCGCCAGCGCGCCCACCTCGTCCTCGCCGAGCCGGCGGTACCCGTCCGCCGTCACCGACGCCACCACGGGGAAGATCCGGCGGGTCAGGTCGGGGCCGCCCGTCGCCGAGTCGTCGTCGGCCGCGTCGTACAGCGACTGGACGCACGCCAGCGCCGCGTCCTGCGCCGACAGGTCCGGCCGGTACAGCTTCTTCAGGGCGCCCCGCGCGAAGACCGACCCCGAGCCGATCGAGTGGAAGTCGCGCTCCTCGTAGCGGCCGCCGGCGGGGTCGTAGGAGAAGATCCGCCCCTCGTTCCGCTCCTCGTCGTAGCCCGCGAACAGCGGCACCACCGCCAGGCCCTGCATCGCCATCCCGAGGTTCTGCCGCACCATCGTCGCCAGGCGGTTCGCCTTGCCCTCGACCGACAGGGTGCGGCCCTCGCGCTTCTCGTAGTGCTCCAGCTCCACCTGGAACAGCCGCACCATCTCGATCCCGATCCCGGCGGTGCCGGCGATCGCGATCGCGGAGAACTCGTCGGCGCGGAAGACCTTCTCGATGTCGCGCTGCGCGATGACGTTGCCCGCCGTCGCCCGCCGGTCACCCGCCATCACCACCCCGCCGGGGAAGGCGACCGCGACGATCGTCGTCCCGTGCGGGATGTCGTCGCCCGCCCGCGACGCCGGCGGCGTCCGCCTTCCGGGCAGCAGGTCCGGGGAGTACGCCCCGAGGAACTCCGTGAACGACGACGTATCCGGGCTCGCGAACAACCCCGGCAGACGTCCGGTGTGCGAATCGTGGGACGCCACGCGACTCCCTTCCCCTCCACCATTGCGCCGGCTCCGGTGATCTCACCGGCGCGGACTCTACGACCCTACTGTTCAAGGTCGCCCGCGCGCATGCCGCCCGATCACCGGTCCGGTCAGCCCACGGCGAACCCGGCCCCCGCCCGGCCGGCCCTCGTCCGCCCCTGGACGCACGAACATGGGCGGGCCCCTGCCGGGCCCACCCATGTCCTCACTGCCGTGTCAGGTCGGAGTTCCGCCCCCGGAGAAACGGCGATTCGCTATGTGGCCGATCCGCCAGGACCGGGGATCACTGCCCGCCCTTTTGGATATAGGCGCGGACGAAGTCTTCGGCGTTCTCTTCCAGCACCTCGTCAATTTCGTCCAGGATCGAGTCCACGTCGTCGGTGAGCTTCTCCTGGCGCTCCTGCACGTCCTCGGTGGTCGTGGCCTCGGTCTCCTCGACCTCTTCCGTGCGCCGGGTGGTCTGCTTCTGACCGCCGGTGTCCTTCGTGGCCATTCCGTACCTCCGCTCTGCCGGTGCCTCCGACCCTATCTCCGATCTTCGACGGTGCGCGGAACTCTCGGCTCCGTTTCGCCGTCTCCGGCCGGGGACCGGGGGCATGCTCGGGTTATCGCCGGTCCACCGCCCAGCGAAACGGGCAAACCGGCCAGGAAACCGAGCCCTTCACCGTCGCGCCAGGTCAGCGGTACCGATCGCGCTCGATAGTCCCGCTATCCAATGCACGCGCGAGCGGACCCGTCCCGGGGCCGTTCAGGACGCCCGTGCCGGGGCTCAGCTCTGGCCGGTCAGGGTGGCCACGAGGTCGGCGGCGGTGCGGCAGCGGTCCAGGAGGGCGCCCACGTGCTGCTTGGTGCCGCGCAGGGGCTCCAGGGTGGGGACGCGCTGCAGCGACTCGCGGCCGGGGACGTCGAAGATGACCGAGTCCCAGGAGGCCGCGGCGACCGACTCGGCGTACTGGCGCAGGCAGCGGCCCCGGAAGTAGGCCCGCGTGTCCTCGGGCGGGTCCTCGACCGCGGCCTGGACCTGGGCCTCGGTGACGACCCGGTCGATGCGGCCGCGCTCCACCAGGCGGTTGTACAGGCCCTTCTCGGGCCGGATGTCGGTGTACTGCAGGTCGACGAGCTGCAGGCGCGGGTGGGACCAGTCGAGCCCGTCGCGGCTGCGGTAGCCCTCCAGCAGGGACAGCTTGGCGACCCAGTCGAGCTCCCGGGACAGCTGCATGGGGTCGTCCCCGAGGCGGTGCAGGACCGACTCCCAGCGGTCGAGGACGTCCCGGGTCATCTCGTCGACGTCCGAGCCGAACCGGTCCTCGACGTACTTGCGCGACTGCTCCAGGTACTCCATCTGGAGCTGGACCGCGGTCATCTTCCGGCCGTCGCGCAGCGTGAGCAGGTGCTTGCAGGACGGGTCGTGGGACACGGCGCGCAGCGCGGCGACGGGCATGTCGACCGACAGGTCGACGGTGAGGAAGCCGTCCTCGATCATGGCGAGCACGAGCGAGGTGGTACCGAGCTTGAGGTAGGTGGACAGCTCGGCCATGTTGGCGTCGCCGATGATGACGTGCAGCCGCCGGTACTTCTCGGGGTCGGCGTGCGGCTCGTCGCGGGTGTTGATGATCGGCCGCTTGAGGGTGGTCTCCAGCCCCACCTCGACCTCGAAGAAGTCGGCGCGCTGGCTGATCTGGAAGCCGTCGCCGCGGCCGTCCACGCCGATGCCGACGCGGCCGGCGCCGCAGACCACCTGGCGGGAGACGAAGAACGGGGTGAGGTGCCGGACGATGTCGGCGAAGGGCGTCTCGCGGCGCATGAGGTAGTTCTCATGGCAGCCGTAGGAGGCGCCCTTGTTGTCGGTGTTGTTCTTGTAGAGCTGGATGGGGTGGGTGCCCGGCACGAGCGCGGCGCGCCGCGCGGCGTCGGCCATCACGCGCTCGCCGGCCTTGTCCCAGATGACGGCGTCGAGCGGGTTGGTGCACTCGGGCGCCGAGTACTCGGGGTGGGCGTGGTCCACGTACAGCCGGGCGCCGTTGGTGAGGATGACGTTGGCGAGGCCGAGGTCCTCGTCGGTGAGCTGCGTGGGGTCGGCGACCTCGCGCGCCAGGTCGAAGCCGCGGGCGTCCCGGAGGGGGTTCTCCTCCTCGAAGTCCCAGCGGGCCCTGCGGGCCCGTGCCGCCGACGCCGCCAGGTAGGCGTTGACGACCTGGGAGGAGGTCACCATCGCGTTGGCCCCTGGCTGTCCGGGTACGGAGATGCCGTACTCGGTCTCGATGCCCATCACCCGCCGAACACTCATATCGTCGAGCCTATCGGGGCCGGGAGGGTGGAGCCATGGGGCCCGCTGTTAGCGGCGGGCGTGGCGGGGCATGCCGCGCGGCGGCCCCCGTCTGGAGGGGCCGCCGCGCGCATGCGCCGGGTCGGGGCTACAGGTACTGGCCGGTGTTGGCGACGGTGTCGATGGAGCGTCCGGCCTCGGAGCCCTTGGTTCCGGAGACGAGCGTGCGGATGTAGACGATCCGCTCGCCCTTCTTGCCGGAGATGCGGGCCCAGTCGTCCGGGTTGGTGGTGTTGGGCAGGTCCTCGTTCTCGCTGAACTCGTCGACGCAGGCGGCCAGCAGGTGGCTGACCCGCATGCCCTTCTGGCCGGTGTCGAGGAACTGCTTGATGGCCATCTTCTTGGCCCGGTCGACGATGTTCTGGATCATCGCGCCGGAGTTGAAGTCCTTGAAGTACAGGACCTCCTTGTCACCGTTGGCGTAGGTGACCTCCAGGAAGCGGTTCTCCTCGCTCTCGGTGTACATGCGCTCGACGGTGCGCTGGATCATCGCCTCGACGGTGGCCTCGGCGGAGCCGCCGTGCTCCTTGACGTCGTCGGGGTGCAGCGGGAGTCCGTCGAGGATGTACTTGGAGAAGATGTCCTTGGCGGCCTCGGCGTCCGGCCGCTCGATCTTGATTTTGACGTCCAGCCGGCCGGGGCGCAGGATCGCGGGGTCGATCATGTCCTCGCGGTTGGACGCGCCGATCACGATGACGTTCTCCAGCCCCTCGACGCCGTCGATCTCGCTGAGCAGCTGGGGGACGATGGTGTTCTCGACGTCGGAGGAGACCCCGGACCCGCGGGTGCGGAAGATGGAGTCCATCTCGTCGAAGAACACGATGACCGGCGTCCCGGCGGACGCCTTCTCGCGCGCCCGCTGGAAGACCAGGCGGATGTGCCGCTCGGTCTCGCCGACGTACTTGTTCAGCAGCTCGGGGCCCTTGATGTTCAGGAAGAAGCTCTTGCCCTCCTGGCCCGTCTTCTCCGCGACCTGCTTGGCGAGCGAGTTCGCGACGGCCTTGGCGATGAGCGTCTTGCCGCAGCCGGGCGGACCGTAGAGCAGCACGCCCTTGGGCGGCCGGAGCTGGTGCTCGCGGAACAGGTCGGCGTGCAGGTAGGGCAGCTCCACGGCGTCGCGGATCATCTCGATCTGCGATCCGAGGCCGCCGATCTCGTCGTAGGAGATGTCGGGCACCTCTTCGAGGACGAGCTCCTCGACCTCCGCCTTGTGGATCTTCTCGTAGACGTAGCCGGACCTCGGCTCGAGCATGAGGGAGTCGCCCGCCCGCAGCGCCACGCCGCGCAGCGGCTCGGCCAGCTTGACGATGCGCTCCTCGTCGGCGTGCGCGATGACCAGGGCCCGCTCGCCGTCGTCGAAGAGCTCCTTGAGCATGACGACCTCGCCCTGCTCCTCGAACTTCAGCGCCTCGACGACGTTGAGGGCCTCGTTGAGCATGACCTCCTGGCCGCGCTGCAGATCGTCGATCTCGACGGCCGGGCTGACGTTCACGCGGAGCTTGCGCCCCCCGGTGAAGATGTCGACCGTCCCGTCGTCGCGGGCGTCCAGGAAGACGCCGAACCCGGAGGGTGGTTGTGCGAGCCTGTCGACCTCCTCCTTGAGCGCCACGATCTGTTCGCGAGCCTCTTTGAGGGTCGCTACGAGACGCTCGTTCTGACCGGTTACGGCGGCCAGGTTGGCCTGTGCCTCATGGAGGCGTTCTTCCAGCACACGTACTTGGCGCGGGGATTCCGCGAGCTTGCGGCGCAGCACGGAGATCTCCTCCTCCAGGAAGGAGATCTGCGTCTGGAGGTCCTTGACCTCCTTTTCGTGCTGCGCCCTGCGCGCCCCAGCATCGTCACGAGCGGCCACGCCCCGCCACCTCCTCACGAAGAGAGCCGACGACCTACTGAGACCCTACCTATCTGGAGGGCTTCCGTAACCTGCCCATTCGGTGTTCGTGTCGTGCGGGGGTCTTCCGGGAGGGTTGGCAGAGGTGCCGTGGAGGTACCGCGGGGCGGGGGCTTACGACGCCTGGACCTGCGGGTTCGTGATCCCGGGCGTGTCGTGGCACGGCGTTTGCCGAGTCCGGTGGATGGGCGCGGAGCTAATGTGATCTAGGCCTCGGCGGGACCGCCGGGCGCGGCGTCCGGGGCGGACGCGGCGTCCTCGGAGGCGGTGCGGGCCTCGCCGGAGGCCTTGCGGGCCTCGCCGGAGGCGGTACGGGCATCGTCCGGGGCGGGGTGGGCGCCCTTCGCGGGGCGCCGGCGGCGGGCCGGCGGCGTGACGCCGTCGGCGAGGCGGCGGGCGGTCACGAGGAAGCCGGTGTGGCCGACCATGCGGTGGTCGGGGCGGACGGCGAGCCCGTCGACGTGCCAGGAGCGCAGCATCGTCTCGAAGGCGTAGGGCTCGGCGAAGCTGCCGTGGGAGCGCAGGTCCTCGACGACGCGCGACATCTGGGTGGTGGTGGCGATGTAGGCGCAGACCATGCCGCCCGGGACGAGGGCCTTGGCGACGGCGTCGAGGGTCTCCCAGGGCGCGAGCATGTCCAGGACGACGCGGTCGACGTCGGTCTCGGCGAGGGCGTCCTCCAGGGAGCCGACCGTGAGGCGCCAGGAGGGGTGGGGGCCGCCGAAGAACTTCTCGACGTTCGCACGCGCGATGTCGGCGAAGTCGGGCCGGCGCTCGTAGGAGGAGACGAGGCCGTGCTCGCCGACGGCCCGCAACAGGAAGCACGTCAGGGCCCCGGACCCGGCGCCGGCCTCCACGACGCGCGCGCCGGGGAAGATGTCGGCCATCGCGACGATCTGGGCGGCGTCCTTGGGGTAGACGACGGCGGCGCCGCGCGGCATGCGGAGGGTGAAGTCGGCGAGCAGCGGCCGGAAGGCCAGGTACTCGGTGCCGCCGCTGGAGCGGAAGACGCTCCCCTCGGGGCTGCCGATCATCTCGTCGTGCGGGACCGAGCCCTTGTGCGAGTGGTAGACCTTGCCCGGCTGGAGGGTGATGGTGTTGATCCGGCCCTTGGGGTCGGTGAGCTGAACCTGGTCGCCGGGGCGGAAGGGGCCGTGCGGGATGCGGCCGGGCGACGGTGCGGAGCCGTTCGGCTGGGGTTCGCTCATGGAGGTCAAGGCTAGCGGCGGCCGCGGGCAGGTCTGTCCGTCGCGCAGGCGGTCTGAGCACCGCCCGGGCGGGGCGGGACGGGTCAGATGCCGGCGAAGGCGCGGTCGACGTCGGCGACCGCGAGGACGCCGTAGACGCGGCCGTCGGGCTCCACGAGGAGGTACTCCGAGGCGGGCGCCTTGCGCAGCGCCTCCACGAGCTCCTCGCCGGAGAGGTCGGCGGGCAGGGTGAGGCCGTCGTCGATGCCGCGCGACAGGTCGCCCGCGCTGACCCAGGGGCGGCGGTGCTCGGGGGTGGCGGTGACGGCCTTCTCGCTGACGAGGCCGAGAGGCCTGCCGTCGTGGTCGGCGATGACGATCGCGCCGGCGTGGTCCTCGCGGGCGCGGCGGACGGCCTCGGCGAGCGGCACGTCGGCGGTGACGAGGGTGGCGCGGCGGGCGAGGCGGCGCGCGGACAGCAGCGGGATGCGGTCGCGGACGCGCTCCGCGCGGATGGACTGCGTGGCGCCCACCCAGATGAAGGAGGCGACGAGGGCCGACCAGAGCAGGGCGAGCCAGCCGATGCCGCCGCCCTCTCCGGTGTTGTAGGTGGCGAGGTAGGCGCCGGCGAAGAGGCAGGCGATCGCGACGCCGCGGCCCACCCAGCCGGCGAAGACGGCGCCGTTGCGGCTGCGGCCGGTGACCTTCCAGACGACCGCGCGCACCAGCCGGCCGCCGTCGAGCGGGAGGCCGGGCAGCAGGTTGAACAGCCCCACGAGGAGGTTGGCGAAGGTGAGGGCCTCGACGAGCAGCAGCGCGACGTCCGGCATCGGGAGGACGGCGTGGGCGAGCAGGCCGAGCCCGGCGAGGACGAGGTTGACCAGCGGCCCGGCGAAGGCGATGAGGAACTCGCGGCCGGGCGTGGGGGCCTCGCGCTCGATGGAGGTCTCGCCGCCGAGGATGTGGAGGGTGACGGAGCGGACGGGCAGCCCGAACGCGCGCGCCGTGACGGCGTGGCTCAGTTCGTGCACGAACACCGACCCGTACAGGAGGACGGCGTAGGTGAAGGCGACGAGGTAGCTGAGCGGGCGGCTGACGACGCCGTCGACCTGGCCCTCGAACATCACGGTGACCAGGACCGCGACCAGGAACCAGCTGGGCGAGACGTAGACGGGCACGCCGAACGGCCGGCCCATGAGGAGGCCGGGGCGTCCGGCGCGGTCGTCGTCGGGACCGCGGCCGCCGGCCGGGGTCCGGTCCTCGGTCGGGGGCGCGCTGTGTGTCACGCCCTCGATGCTACGGCCCCGCCGGTGCAGGTCGCCCGCGGGCGGCGCGGGTCCGCCGGCGCCGCGAGGCCGGGCACGGCGGCGGGTGCGGGATTTCCGTCGGGGGTGTCGCCTAGTCTGCTGTGCCATGACGACGACCGAGACGACCGAGACGGGCGGCACCGAGGCCGGCGGCAGGACGTCCGTTCCGCCCGCGCGCAGGGCGGACGAGGGCGGAGGCGCGGGGGGCGCGGTGGTGGTCGGGTCGTTGTCGCCGTCGCGCGCGGGCGACTTCATGACGTGCCCGCTGCTGTACCGGTTCCGGGTGATCGACCGGATCCCGGAGCGGCCGAGCGCGGCGGCCGTGCGGGGGACGCTGGTGCACGCGGTGCTGGAGCGGCTGTTCGACCTGCCGACCGGGGCGCGCACGCCGGAGGCGGCGCTGGAGATGCTGGCGCCGGAGTGGGACCGGCTGCTCGAGGCCGAGCCGGAGCTGGCCGAGCTGTTCGAGGACGGCGCCGACGGCGAGGCCGAGCACGCGGAGTGGCTGGCGCAGGCGCGGCGGATGGTGGAGCGGTACTTCACCCTCGAGGACCCGCGGCGCCTGGAGCCGGCCGAGCGCGAGCTGTTCGTCGAGACGGTGCTGGACTCGGGGCTGAAGCTGCGGGGCTACATCGACCGGGTGGACGTGGCGCCCAGCGGCGACGTGCGGATCGTCGACTACAAGACCGGGACGGCGCCCCGGGCCGACTTCGAGGCGCGCGCGCTGTTCCAGATGAAGTTCTACGCGCTGGTGCTGTGGCGGCTGCGCGGCCGGGTGCCGCGGCTGCTGCAGCTGATGTACCTGGGCAACGGCGAGATCCTGCGCTACGAGCCGGACGAGGCCGACCTGCGCGCCACGCAGCGCAAGGTGGAGGCGCTGTGGCAGGCGATCCGGCGGGCGATGGAGACCGGCGAGTGGCGGGCGCGCGCGGGCCGGCTGTGCGACTGGTGCGACCACAAGGAGCGCTGCCCGGAGTTCGGCGGCACGCCCCCGCCGCTGCCCTCGGCCCCGGTGGACCGCCCCTCCCCCGCCGACCTGGAGGGGGCCGGCCGGGCCGACCCCCGCGCGGGGGTCGGCGCGCGCGAGCACGACGATCTCTAGTAGCGCCCCCGGAGCGGCCGGGTCATCCTTGGGGAGGACCGCGGATCCGCGTTCAGGAGGGCTCGGGACCTGCCGCGGCCTCCTAGGGTGAGTGTCGTGTCACCCCGCATCCGTGGTCTCCACGCCTTCCGCGCCTGGCTGCAGGCGCGTCCGATGGCGGCCGACGCGCTGCTCGCGGTGGGCCTGCTGGCGGTGGGGTTGCCGCAGCTGTTCCTGGAGGAGCTGCCCGCCGGCGACAGCTACGAGGGCTTCCGGTCGCCGGACGTCTGGGACGGGCTGCTCGTCACCGCGGTGACGATGGCGCTGACGTGGCGCCGCCGCCACCCGATGCCCGTGCTGCTGTTCATCATCAGCGGCGAGCTGGTGATGGCGGTGTTGCACTACCCGCCGTCGGTGCCGGACGTCGTGGCGTTCCTGATGGCCGTCTACAGCGTGGCGGCGCACCGGGGGCTGGCGCAGAGCGCGCTCGGCGGCGTGACGGCGTTCGTCTACTTCCTGACGTACCTGCTGGTGCTGCCGGTGTCGGCGGCGCCGGAGGTACTGATCACCGACTGCGCACTGGTGATCGGCGTGTGGGTGCTGGGCCGCAACCTGCGGCTGCGCCGGGCCTACTTCGCCGAGCTCGAGGACCGGGCCGCCCGGCTGGAGCGGGCGCGCGGCACCGACGCGCGGGCCGCACGGGTCGAGGAGCGGTCCCGGATCGCCCGGGAGCTGCACGACGTCGTGGCGCACCACGTGAGCGTGATGACCGTGCAGGCGGGCGCCGCGCGCCGGATCATCGACCGGGACCCGGGCAGCGCGCGCGAGGCGATGTCGACGATCGAGGAGGTCGGGCGGACCGCGCTGAGCGAGATGCGGCGGATCGTGGGCGTGCTGCGCACCGACCGCGACACCGAGCGGCCGGGCCGGGAGCTGGCGCCGCAGCCGGGCCTGGGCGACCTCGGCGAGCTGCTGGAGCACGTGCGGGAGACGGGCCTGTCGGTGCAGCTGTGGATGGAGGGCGAGGCGCGGCCGCCGTCCCCGGGCGTGGACGTGGCGGCGTTCCGGCTGATCCAGGAGGCGCTGACGAACACGCTGAAGCACGCGGGGCCGCAGGCGCGGGCCTGGGTGCGGCTGTACTACGGCGACCGCGACCTGACGGTGGAGATCGAGGACGACGGGCGCGGAACCGCGACGTTCATGGCCGGCAACGGCGACAATCCGGGCCACGGCCTGGTCGGCATGTACGAGCGGGTCGCGCTGTACGGTGGCGAATTGAAGATCGGGCCGCGGGTCGGCGGCGGATTCGGCGTGCGGGCCCGGTTCCCGCTGGAGCCGTGAGCCGTGGCCGCGCGAGGCCGTAGGTTGGGCAGGAGCGCCGCGGACGCGGCGGTCCGGTGAGGGCGAGGAGCAGGGCGATGAACGGTCCGGGACGGCGGCCGGCGGTGGCGGCCCGATGACCACGGTACGAGTGCTGCTCGTCGACGACCAGCCGCTGCTGCGGACGGGGTTCCGGCTCATCCTGGAGGCGGAGGCCGACATCGCCGTCGTCGGCGAGGCGGGGGACGGCGCGGCGGCGGTGGAGATGACCCGGTCGCTGCTGCCGGACGTGGTGCTGATGGACATCCGGATGCCGGGGGTGGACGGCATCGAGGCGACCCGCCGGATCATCCGGGAGGGCGCGGCCTCGCACGACCCCAAGGTGCTGATCCTCACCACGTTCGACCTGGACGAGTACGTGATCGAGGCGGTCCGGGCGGGCGCGAGCGGGTTCCTGCTCAAGGACTCGCCGCCGGAGGACCTCGTGCAGGCGATCCGGATCGTGGCGGAGGGCGACGCGATCGTGGCGCCGTCGGTGACGCGGCGCCTGCTGGACAAGTTCGCCAACCGGCTCCCGTCCGTCCGCGACTCGGCGCCCCCGCCGGGGCTGGACACCCTGACCCAGCGGGAGCGCGAGGTGCTGTCGCACGTGGCCCGCGGCCAGTCCAACGCCGAGATCGCGGCCGAGCTCGTGGTGAGCGAGACGACGGTGAAGACGCACGTCGGGAACGTCCTGGCGAAGCTGGGCCTGCGGGACCGCGTGCAGGCCGTGGTGTACGCCTACGAGACGGGGCTGAGCAGGCCCGGCCAGAGCTGACGCACCGGGCGGGCGGCCGGTTTCAGGGGCGGCCCCTGAGGCGCCCCTGACCTTCGGCGGCGGAGGCCTACTCCGGTAGGACGACGGCGGGGTCCTTTCTCCTGCCGTGGGTGGACGGGCAAATCAGTTCCTGAGGTCCAGGAAACGGGTTTGTCCGCCTTCTAGTGTTTTGGACGTCGGATCGCCGGGGGCACGGCGCGGTCCGGACGTTTCCTGCTCACTCACCCACAGGAGTTTCCCGTGACGAACACCGCCCCATCGACCGCCGGCGCGGCACACGCGTCCGGGGCGGGCGACTTCGCCGCTCGGACCCAGCAGATCGCGAAGGTGTACGGGCGCGGCGACGCTCAGGTCGTCGCGCTCGACGGGGTCACCGTCGGCATTCCCCGCGGCCGCTTCACCGCGATCATGGGCCCCTCCGGGTCCGGCAAGTCCACGCTGATGCACTGCATGGCGGGGCTGGACTCGGTGGACTCCGGACAGGTCTTCATCGGCGACACCGAGCTGACCCGCCTCAAGGACAAGCAGCTCACCCGGCTGCGCCGCGACAAGATCGGCTTCATCTTCCAGGCATTCAACCTGGTGCCGACGCTGACGGCGCTGGAGAACATCACGCTGCCGATGGACATAGCCGGGCGCAAGCCCGACGCCAAGTGGCTGGACGAGGTGATCGAGACGGTGGGGCTGCGGCCGCGGCTCAAGCACCGTCCCACCGAGCTGTCGGGCGGGCAGCAGCAGCGGGTGGCGTGCGCCCGCGCCCTGGCCTCCCGCCCTGAGATCATCTTCGCGGACGAGCCGACCGGGAACCTGGACTCGCGCTCGGGCGCCGAGGTCCTCGGATTCCTGCGCGACTCGGTGCGGCGGATGGGGCAGACCATCGTGATGGTCACCCACGACCCGTCCGCGGCCGCCTACGCCGACCAGGTGCTGTTCCTGTCCGACGGCCAGATCGTCGACACGATGGCCGAGCCGACCGCCGAGCGGGTGCTGGAGCGCATGAAGGGCTTCGACGCCGGCGGCCACGACACCCGTCCCGCGGGCGCGTCCGGATCCGGGGTGTCGGCGCGATGATGGGCAAGGTCACGCTCCGCAACCTCGCGGCGCACAAGATCAGGCTGGTGCTGACGGCCGTCGCGGTGATCCTCGGCGTCGCGTTCGTGGCCGGCACGCTGATCTTCACCGACAGCATGAACAAGCAGTTCGACGAGCTGTTCAGCCGGATCGGCACGAACGTGGCCGTTGACGTGCGGGCCAAGAAGGTCGTCGAGGGCGACGACGACGGCATGGCGGCGCAGCCGGTGCCGGCGGCCGTGCTGAAGACCCTGCAGGGGATCGACGGCGTCAAGGACCCCAAGGGCAACGTCAACGGGTACGCGGCCGTCGTCGGCAAGGACGGGAAGATCGTCGGGACGGCGCAGGACGGGCCGCCACAGATCGGAACGAACTGGACGACGGGCGGCACCTACGACCTGGCGGCGGGCCGCGCCCCACAGGGGCCGGACGAGGTCGTCATCGACACCAGGACCGCGGAGAAGGGCAAGCTGAAGGTCGGCGACACCACCCGCGTCGTCACGGCGGGGCCGCCGGCCCGCATGCGGATCGTCGGGCTGGTCGACGCCGGGAACCTGATGGGCGCGACCCTCACCGGCTTCGACACCGCCACCGCGCAGCGGCTGATGCTGAAGCCCGGCTACTTCAGCGACATCGAGATGGGCTCCACCGGCCCGTCCCAGGCCGAGCTGCGCGACCGGGTCGCCAAGGCGCTGCCGCAGAACCTGGAGGCCGTCACCGGCGAGAAGCTCCGCGAGGAGTCCAAGAGCGACATCGCGGCGATGATGAGCTTCTTCCGCACGTTCCTGCTCGTGTTCGCGCTGATCTCGATCTTCGTCGGGTCCTTCATCATCTTCAACACGTTCTCGATGCTGGTCGCGCAGCGGACCCGCGAGCTGGCGCTGCTGCGCGCGATCGGCGCGGCCCGCGCCCAGGTCACGCGCGCGGTGATCGGCGAGGCCGTCGCGGTCGGCGTGGTCGGCTCCACCCTCGGCCTCGCGGCCGGCGCCGGCCTGGCGTCCCTGCTGCAGTCCCAGATGGGCGACGCGGGGCAAGGCGGGCTGACGTTCACCGCGACCCCGGTGATCTGGTCGTACGCGGTGGGCATCGTGGTGACGGTCGTGTCGGCCTACTTCCCGGCCCGCCGCGCCGCGAAGATCCCGCCGGTGGCGGCGATGCGCGACGACGTGGCGCTGCCGCAGCGGTCGCTGCGGATCCGCGTCGCGCTCGGCTCGCTGCTCACCCTCGTCGGCGCCGGCCTCATCGCCGCCGGGCTCGCCGGCAACGGCGGCAACCCGGCGATCCCGGTGGGCGCGGGCGCGTTCGCGGTGTTCATCGGCGTCACGATGCTCGCCCCGGTGATCAGCGTCCCGGTGATGAAGGTGCTCGGCGCGCCGTTCGCGCGGCTGCTGGGCTCGCCGGGCCGGCTCGCGCGGCAGAACGCGCTGCGCAACCCGCGCCGGACCGCCGCGACGGCGTCGGCCCTGATGATCGGCCTGGCGCTGATCACCACGGTCAACGTGCTGGGCGCGACGATGCGGGCCTCGATCGACGAGCAGGTCGACGCGCAGTTCGGCGCCGACTACCTCGTCGAGGTCGAGGGCGCGGGCGGCATCAGCACCGAGGCCGTGCAGAAGATCGGGGCGACGCCCGGAGTGGCCTCCGCGTCCTCGACCTACGAGGGCGACGCCAAGATCGACAACAAGAAGGCCTGGTACATGTCCGGCGACGTGGCGGTGATCGCCAAGGCCGCCAGGCTGAAGATCACCTCCGGTGGCACCGCCATCGGCGACGCCGGGATCATGGTGGACGAGGCCACCGCCAAGGCACGCGGCTGGAAGGTCGGGACCGCGGTCCCGGTGCAGTTCACCGATGGACGGACCGAGCGGCTGACGGTGGCGGGGGTGTACGCCAGGAGCGATCTGGTCGGTCCCCGGCTCATCTCCCAGCAGGCCCACCTGCGGCACACGGTGAAGCCGACCGTGGCCGCGGTCGTGGTGGACGCCTCGGCGCCGTCGGCGGCGACGAAGAGCGCGCTGGAGTCGACGCTGAAGGACTACCCGAACCTGAAGGTGTCCGACCAGGCGTCGCTGAAGGCCGATGCCCGCAAGCAGGTCGACGGGTTCGTGACGTTCCTGACGATCCTGCTGGTGATGTCCGTCATCATCGCGGCCGTCGGGGTCATCAACACGCTGGCGCTGTCGGTGATCGAGCGCACCCGGGAGATCGGGCTGCTGCGCGCGATCGGGATCTCCCGGCGGCAGCTGCGCCGCATGGTCCGGCTGGAGTCCATCATGATCGCGGTCTTCGGCGCGGTGCTCGGCATGGGCATCGGGGTGGCGTTCGGCGCGGCGCTGCAGAACGCCCTCGCCGACAAGGGCCTCGGGGTCCTCGCCGTGCCGTACGGGACCCTGGTGGTCTACCTGCTGGTCGCCGCGGTCATCGGCGTCCTGGCGGCGCTCTGGCCGGCGTGGCGCGCGGGCCGCATGGACGTCCTCAAGGCGATCTCCACCGAGTAGTCCGGAGCGGGCGCCCGTGAAGAAGGCCCGGTCCCCCTCGCGGGGGCCGGGCCTTTCCTCGTGCGCGGGGCGCGCTCACGCGCCCGGCGGCGCTACTCCGCGGGCTCCGGGTCTTCGGCCGGGGCGGCGGGCGCCACCGCGGCCTTGGCGACCGCGTCGGTCGCGCTGACCGTGGTGTTCTCCGGGAAGTGGCAGGCGGCCTGGTGTCCCGGGCTGAGCTCGACCAGCGGCGGCTCGACCTGCTTGCAGATGTCCTGCGCCTTCCAGCACCGGGTGTGGAACCGGCAGGCGGGCGGCGGGTCGAGCGGGCTCGGCACGTCGCCCTGCAGCCGGATCCGCTTGCGCTCGGCGCGCTGGCTCGGGTCCGGGATCGGAACCGCGGACAGCAGCGCGTTCGTGTAGGGGTGCATGGGCCGCTCGTACAGGTCCGAGCGGTCCGCCAACTCGACGATCTTGCCGAGGTACATGACGGCGACGCGGTCGGAGATGTGCCGGACCACCGAGAGGTCGTGCGCGATCACCACGTAGGTGAGGTCGAGCTCGTTCTGCAGGTCCTCCAGCAGGTTGACGACCTGCGCCTGCACCGACACGTCCAGGGCCGAGACCGGCTCGTCCGCGATGATCAGCTTCGGCTTCAGGGCCAGGGTGCGGGCGATGCCGATGCGCTGCCGCTGCCCGCCGGAGAACTCGTGCGGGTAGCGGTTGTAGTGCTCGGGGCTCAGCCCGACCAGCTCCAGGATCTCCTGGACCGCCTTCTTGACGCCCTGCTTGGCCTCGATGTTCTGCAGCCGGAAGGGCGCCCCGACGATCGCGCCGACCGTCTTGCGCGGGTTCAGCGACGAGTAGGGGTCCTGGAAGATCATCTGGAGGTCGCGCCGGAGCGGCCGGAGCCGCCCCTGCGACATCGTGGTGATGTCCTCGCCCTCAAAGGTGATCTTGCCGAAGCTGGGGTCCAGCAGCCGCATGATCATCCGGCCGGTGGTGGACTTGCCGCAGCCCGACTCGCCCACCAGTCCGAGCGTCTCGCCCTTGCGGACCGAGAACGACACGCCGTCGACGGCCTTCACCGCCGCGACCTGCCGGCGCAGCAGCCCCGCGGTGACGGGGAAGTGCTTGCCGAGGTTGTCCACCTCCAGCAGCGGCTCGCCCTCCCGTACGGGGCGGGCCTCCGCGGCCGGACGGGTCTCGTCGGCCGGGGTCTTGGTCGTATTCACAGTCTCGTTCCCACCCGTGCTCGTCACAGCTTCGGCCGGATCTCGTCGTTCCAGATCTGCCGCTTCTTCTCCAGCGGGAGATGGCACGCCGCCTTGTGGCCGGGCTCGACCTCGACCAGCTCGGGCCGCTCGGTCGTGCTCTTGTCACCGTTGAGGTCACTGTAAGGGCAGCGCGGATGGAACGCGCACCCCGACGGCACGTTGATCAGGCTGGGCGGCGACCCCTCGATCGGCATCAGCCGCTCCGAGCGCTCCCGGTCCAGACGCGGCATCGAGCCGAGCAGCCCCCAGGTGTAGGGGTGCAGCGGCCGGTGGAAGGCGTCGTCGACGGAGGCGTACTCCACGGCGCGGCCCGCGTACATCACCAGGATGTCGTCCGACAGCTCCGCGACCACCCCGAGGTCGTGGGTGATCATGATGACCGCGGAGTTGAACTCCTGCTGCAGGTCGCGGATGAGGTCGAGGATCTGCGCCTGGACGGTCACGTCCAGCGCCGTGGTCGGCTCGTCGGCGATCAGCAGCTCGGGGTCGCAGGACAGCGCCATCGCGATCATCGCGCGCTGGCGCATGCCGCCGGAGAACTGGTGCGGGTAGTCGTCCACCCGCCGGTCCGGCTTGGGGATGCCGACCTTGCCGAGCATGTCGATGGCGTGCTTGCGGGCCACCGCCTTGGACACGTCGTTGTGCACCCGGTAGGCCTCGATGATCTGGTGGCCGATCGTGTAGAAGGGGTGCATCGAGGACAGCGGGTCCTGGAAGATCATGGCCATCTCGCGGCCGCGGAGCCGGCGCACCTCGTTCTGCGAGGCGCCGACGATCTCCTTGCCGTTCAGCCAGATCTCCCCGGACACGTCGGCGTTGCGCCGGTTGTGCAGGCCGAGGATGCCGAGGCTGGTCACGCTCTTGCCGGAGCCCGACTCGCCCACGATCCCGAGCGTGCGGCCCCGCTCCAGCTGGAACGACAGGCCGTCGACGGACTTGACCAGGCCGTCGTCGGTCGGGAAGTGGATCTTGAGGTCGCGGACCTCGAGGAACGCGCTCGGGGCCTCGCCGGTGCCCGCGGTGTCCGCGGCGGGCGCGGTGCCGGTCATCAGCCAAGCCTCACTCTCGGGTCGACGATCGCGTACAGCATGTCGACGATCAGGTTGATCACGATGATGGACGTCGCCGTGAGCAGCGTCACGCCGAGCACCATGGGCAGGTCGCCGCCCCTGATCGAACTGATCGCCAGCTGGCCCAGCCCCGGGATGCCGAAGGTGTTCTCGGTCAGCACGGCGCCGCCGAGCAGCAGCCCGATGTCGAGACCGAAGATCGTGAGGATCGGCGTCAGCGAGGCGCGCAGCGCGTGCTTGGTGACGACGGTCTTCTCCGGCAGGCCCTTGGCGCGGGCGGTGCGGATGTAGTCCTCGTTCATCGTCTCAAGCATGCCCGCTCTGGTGAGCCGCGCGTACATCGCGGCGTAGAGGAACGCCAGCGTGATCCAGGGCAGCACCAGCGACTGGAACCAGGTCACCGGATTGGAGGTGAGCGGAACGTAGCTGCCGCCGCCTGGGAAGATCTTGAGGCTGTAGGAGAACAGCGCGAGGGAGACCAGGCCGGTGAAGTAGATCGGCAGGGACACGCCGGCCAGGGCGATGATCATCGCCCCCCGGTCCCAGACCGAGCCTCTGCGCAGCGCCGACACCACCCCGGTGGCGATGCCGCTGATGAGCCAGACCACGGCGGCGCCGAGTGACAGCGACAGGGTCGCCGGGGCCCGGTCGATCAGCGTCTCCAGCACCGGCTGGCTGCTGCGGAACGAGTAGCCGAGGCACGGCGCCGGGCAGTGGTCGGTCACGGGGCCGGCCTTGTAGTCCTTGCCGACCACGATGGCCTTGACGTAGTTGCCGTACTGCACCACGACCGGCTTGTCGAGGCCGAGCCGCTCCTTGGTGTCCTGGATGGCCTCGGCGGTCGGCGCCTTGCCCACGTAGGACGCCGCGATCTGGTCGGTCGTCTGACCGGCGATCTTGGGCAGCCAGAAGAAGATGCCGAAGGTCACCATGCTGACCAGCAGCAACATGACGACGGCACCGATGAGGCGCCGGATGAGATATGCGAACACAATGCTCGGCCCGACCCGCCGGCCGGCGGGACCTGTGGGTCCCGGACCGGCCGGCGGGCGTCGCCTTCACCTGCCTTCAGCTGTACGCACGGACGAAGCGGAGTGTCACTCCACGCCCATGTTCAGGTAGTCGTACATTCCGCCGTAGTAGTACGTGATGCCCGCGTTCGTCACGCGCTTCGGCCGGTACATCAGGGCCTTGGCGTAGATCAGCGGGACCTCGGCGGCGGTCCCCATGACCGCCTTGTCGACCTCGCCGTACATCTTCGTGCGAGCGGCCTTGTCCTGCGTGGAGATCGCGTCGTCGAGACCCTTGTTGACCTTCGGGTCGTTGAGCTCGGCGAGGTTGTTGCCGCCGGACGGCTTGATCGCCGAACCGTGCACGATCTGCGACAGGAAGCCGTACCCGGTCGGCCAGTCGGCCGCCCACGCCATGATCATCATGCCGATCTCGTGGTCGTGCACGTACTTCGGCACGCCGACGTACTTGTTGAAGTAGTCGCCGGCCGGGAACTGGACGATGCTGACCTTGATGCCGACCTTGGCGAGGCTCTGCTGGATCGCCTCGGCCATCGCGACTTCCTTCGGCCGGTCCGACCGCGCCGAGATCTTGCTCGTGAAGCCGTTCGGCTTGCCGCACGCCTGCAGCTCCGACTTGGCCTTGGCGAGCGTGGCCTGGTCGAGCCCGCCGCCCTCGGCCTGCTTCTGCGGGTACAGGTCGAACTTGGTGTAGCCGTCCACCGACGGGGGGAGCACGGTGGTGGCGACGTCGCCGCCGGCCAGCGGGCCTCCGTAGGCGGTCTGCGCGGCGACCTTGTCGGTCGCGTACTGCACGGCCATGCGGCAGTGGATGTTGTCGAGCGGCTTGACGTTCACGTTCAGCGACATGAACCGCAGGAAGCCCTGGATCGGGTTGTCCACGTACGGCTTCTGCTCGGGGGTCAGCACCTTCGGCTGGGTCCCCGCCTGGACGCCGACGCCGGTGATGTCCATGTCCAGCGAGCCGGCGAGCAGCCGCTGGTCGATGTCATCGGCGTTCTGCTTGATCTGGACTTCGATCTTGTCCGGCAGCGCCTTGCGGAGCGGGTCGGTGCTCTGGTTCCAGTTCGGGTTGCGCGACAGCGACATCGACTTGCCGCGCGTGTAGTTGTCGATCTTGTACGGACCGCTGGAGACGATCGAGGTCTCGTACTTCGTGCCGGTGTCCTTGGCCTTCGGCACAGGGATGGACTGCGACATCGAGACCAGGTAGTCGAACTCCTGGAACGGCTCGTTCAGGTGGAAGATGATCGTCTGGTCGTCGGGGGTCTCGATCGACTTCAGACCCTCGTCGCTCTTGTCCTCGTACGGGCCCTTGTAGGCGGGCTTGTTGTCGACGAGGTACTGCTTGAAGTACTTCGGCCCGAGCTGCAGCTCCTTGGTGTAGTTGCTGCGCTCGATCGCGTACTTGACGTCCTTGGACGTGACCGTGGTGCCGTCGTCGTACTTGACGCCGGTCCGCAGCTTGTACGTCCAGGTCTTGCCGCCGTCGCTGGGCTGGCCCATGTCGGTGGCCAGGTCAGGGACGATCTCGAGGCTCTCCTTGCCCGCCGCCGCCTTGGCCGTGGTCAGACCGCGGCCGTAGAGGCGGGCGAAGTTCTGGGAGAACGCGTAGTAGGTGTTGCCGGGGTCCGGCGAGTCCCAGTCGTCGGAGTCGGCCAGCTTGAGCGTGCCGCCCTTCTTGTCCGACTTGTTGACGACCTCGTTCACGCCGGCGTTGTACCCGGGGCCGCTCCCCGAGCCTCCGGATTCACCGCCGCCGCAGGCGGCGAGCCCTGCGGCCGCGACCACACCGGCCGCGAAGACCGCAAATGGTCTCATCTTGTTCATGTGCAGGCGCACCCCTTCAATTAGACGGGTCGGTTGAACCCGAGTCACTTGGCCCGAGGGTCGAGAGCGTCCCGCAGCCCGTCACCGAAGAGGTTGAAGGCGAGGACGGTGATGAAGATGGCCATACCGGGGATGATCATGTAGGCCGGGTCCGAGGAGTAGATCGGCACCGCGAGCGTCAGCATGGCGCCCCAGGACGGCGTCGGCGGGATCACTCCGACGCCGAGGAACGACAGCGCCGCCTCGAACAGGATGTTGGTCGGGATCAGCAGGGTCGAGTAGACCAGGATCGGGGCGACCAGGTTCGGCAGGACCTCTTTGAAGAGCACGTAGGAGTTGCGGGCTCCCAGGCTGCGGGCGGCGTCGACGAACTCGCGCTCGCGCAGCGACAGCGTCTGGCCGCGGATGATGCGGCCGATGTAGGGCCAGTTGAAGAAGCCGATCACCACGACCAGCACGGAGATCCGCAGCCCGTTGCCGTTCATGCCGAACGCGCCGTCGGAGACGACGCCCACCAGCGCGATCGCGAACAGCAGCAGGGGGAAGGCCAGGAAGGCGTCCATGGCCCGGCTGATCAGGTAGTCGACCCAGCCGCCGAAGTAGCCGGCGGTGATGCCCATGACGGTCCCGATGACCACCGACAGCAGGGTGGCCAGGAAGGACACCAGGAGCGAGATCCGGGCTCCGTGCACGATGCGGGCCAGCAGGTCGCGGCCGGTGCCGGGCTCCACGCCGAGCAGGTGGTCGCCGCTGATGCCCGTGTGCCAGATGCCGCCCTTCGGCCGGTTGTAGGTCGGGTCGATCAGGTTCTGGTGGTACGTCAGCGGGTTCTGCACGAAGAACGGACCGAAGATCGCGATCAGGATGAGCACGAAGACGATGACCGCGCCGGTGAGAGCGACCTTGTCCCGCTTGAGCCGCATCCAGGCGATCTGCCCGAGGGAGCGTCCCTGGATCTTCTTCTTGTCGACGCCGACAAGTACCGCTTCCGGCTGCGCCTCGCTGTCGGACCCGGTCACCTCTATGGGTGCGGCCACGCTCGTTACCTCCTACCGTCCGGCCACTGGTTCTGCCTGCCGCCGGCGAGTGACCGGCGGTCGCGGAGATCATCCGCTGCCCCCGTGCCCGTTACGCCGCGTTTGCTGAAGGGAAACGTAGTCCTTCGGGCACGACTGTCCATCCGTGAGACGTACTTCGGAAGTACCCGTATCTGACTTGTGATCTCGTCGTCATCTGGCAAACACGCGCCCGTACGCCACTTCGGACAAATCGCCCGAATAGTACGTTCAGCCACGAGTGGCCCCGCAACGCCAGGGGGGTCCGGAACGACAAGCTTTACCGTACTGAGTCCGTTCTGAGACTGATCGTCCGCAGGTCAGGCCCCGGACGCACAGAAACGGCGGGCCGGAACGCCCGCGATCGGGACGTCCCGGCCCGCCGTCACGTCGCGTGCGGGGGCCGCGGTCTCAGGAGATGCCGCGGTCGCGGAGGATCTTCTCGATCTCCGCCAGCTCCGGGTCTCCCCCGCCCGGCGCGGGCCCCTCGACGCCGCGCCTCGGCTTGCCGCCGCGCCCGGCGGAGCGGTGCCCCTCCCCGCCTCCCGCGGCCTTGCCGCCGCCGGCGTCCCCGCGCCTGCTCAGCATCGCGCCGGAGGCCAGGTAGAGCAGCACGGCCAGGCCGCCCACGGCGACGCCCGCCCACTTCACCGGGCTGAACGCCAGGTCGACGAAGAACTCGGTCACGCCCGTCATCGCCGCCGCGAGCGGCACCAGGGACAGGGCCGCGCCGCGCAGCCCGCTGGCCGCGCCCCGGCGGCGGTAGGCGCCCCAGCTGATCACCAGCCCGACCAGGGTCACCCCGAGACTGATCGCGAAAATGGCTGCGTCGCTCATGCCGGCCCCTCACTCCGTGTGTCGGTGCTCTCTCCATCGTCACACGTGGAATGCCGGTTCTGCTCCTCCCGGCGGACGGTTTGCGGCCGGACCGGTCTCCTCCCCCGGCGGGACCCTCCCCTAGGGGCCGCCCCCCGGGGTACCGCCCCGCGGGTATCAGGCCCGCGCGGCGCCGCGCCGTGAGGTGCCGCGGTCGGACGGCGGACGCGCCGCCGCACTCGTCACGCGACCGGCGAGTGTCACACGACCAGGGAGCGCAGCCGCTCCAGGTCCACCTCGAGCAGCGAGGCGACCACCGTCCGTCCCGGCGCGGGCGGGATCGGCAGGACGCCGGGGACGGCGACGGTGACGCAGCCCGCCGCCTCGGCCGCCGCGACGCCGTTCGGGGAGTCCTCCAGCACCACGCAGCGGGCCGGGTCGGCGCCGAGCCGGGCGGCGGCGGTCAGGTAGGGCTCGGGGTGCGGCTTGGTCCGGGCGACCTCGTCACCGGCGACGCTGAGCGCGAAGTGCTCGCGGCCGACGGCGTCCAGCACCGGCTCGATCAGCCGCCGGTGGCTGGAGGACACCAGGGCCGCCGTCACCCCGGCGGCGCGGACCTCGGCGAGCAGGTCCTTGGCGCCGGGCATCATCGGGACGCACGCGCCGAGCCGCTCGACCATGCCGTCCAGCATCCGCCGGCCGACCTCCTCGCGGGGGGCGTCGGCCCCGGTCAGCTCCAGCATGTAGTCGACGGCGAGGTAGAGGGAGCCGCCGACCAGGCGCTCCTGGTGGGCGGGGCTCCACTCGCCGCCGAGCCAGGCCATGACCTCCGACTCGACCTCGAGCCAGACGCGCTCGGAGTCGATGAGCAGGCCGTCCATGTCGAACAGCACGGCCTGCGGGCCCCCAGCAGTCACAGCTCTCCTCACATGTCGCACGAACCGGAGAACCACCCTATCCGGGTGATCACCGGACACTCCGGGCCGTCCGCGCTCCAGGCGGGCCCGCGCCTCTTGGACGGGGTGTGCAAAGAGACGGTGACGGATGGGTCACCGGACCGATAGCGTGCCACCAGTGACTACTAACGGGTAAGGAACGGCATGAGCGCGTACCGCATCATCCTCGTCGGCACCGACGGCTCTGACTCCTCGTTCCGCGCGGTCGACAGGGCCGCGCAGCTGGCCGCCGCCACGGGCGCCACCCTCCTGCTCGCCTCCGCCTACAGCCCCATGCCGGAGCGCGAGCGCGCCACCGCCGCCGACCGGCTGGGCGACCTGGCCTACAAGGTGCAGGGGTCCACCCCCGCCGACGACGCGCTGCGCGCCGCGCGGGAGCGGGCCGTCGCCGCCGGCGCCACCGACATCGAGCAGGAGGCCGTCGAGGGCGACGCCGTGGACGTGCTGTCGAAGCTGGCGAAGGAGCGCCCCGTGGACCTCATGGTGATCGGCAACCGGGGCCTCAACAGCCTCGCGGGCCGCATCCTCGGGTCCGTCCCGGCGAACCTGTCCCACCGCGCCCCCTGCGACGTGCTGATCGTGCACACCACCCCCCGCGGCAAGTGACCCGATCGTGACCCGGGTTCCGCCGCGGGCGTACACGGCGGGGTCTGGCCTCCGGAGGGGTGGGGTAGGTCACCGTCAGGACGTAGGCTGACAGCCACCGATCATGAGCGGGGCCCCCGACCCCCGGGAATGACGGCCCCCGTCGGTGACGCTGTACCTGGGCGTCGGAAGGAGGCAGCGCGTGGTCGAACTCGAAAGCGTGCCGGAACTCGTCGATCCGGTGGTCGTGGCCGCCTTTGAGGGGTGGAACGACGCCGGGGAGGCCGCCAGCGGGGTGATCGCGCATCTGGAGTCGACGTGGGAGGCGGTGCCCATCGCCGAGCTCGACCCGGACGACTACTACGACTTCCAGGTCACCCGCCCCATCGTCGAGATGACCGACGGCGAGACCCGCGGCATCACCTGGCCGACGACCCGCGTGTCGTGGGCGCGGCTCCCGAACGGCAAGGACGTCGTGCTGCTGCACGGGATCGAGCCCAACATGCGGTGGCGGTCGTTCTGCCGCGAGCTGGTCGGACTGATGCTGGAGCTCGAGGTCCGCAACGTCGTGCTCCTCGGCGCGCTGCTCGCCGACGCCCCCCACACCCGCCCGGTGCCGGTCACCGGCGCCGCCTCCGAGGCCGGCCTGGTCAACACCCTGAACCTGGAGCCGGCCCGCTACGAGGGGCCGACCGGCATCCTCGGCGTGCTCCAGGACGCCTGCGCCAAGGCCGACCTCGACACCGTCTCCCTGTGGGCGGCCGTCCCGCACTACGTCGCCCAGCCGCCGTCCCCCAAGGCCACCCTCGCCCTGCTGCGCCGCGTCGAGGACCTCCTCGACGTCACCGTCCCGCTCGGCGAGCTGCCCGAGGAGGCCCGCGCCTGGGAGCACGGCGTCAACGAGCTCGCCGAGGAGGACTCGGAGGTCGCCGAGTACGTCCGCACCCTGGAGGAGCAGAAGGACGCCACCGAGCTGCCGGAGGCCAGCGGCGACGCCATCGCCCGCGAGTTCGAGCGCTACCTGCGCCGCCGCGATCCGGGCTGAGGGCCGCGGCGGGGGCTAGACTCGATCACGTCGATTCCCCGTCGATGGCCCGCGCACGCCGCGAAGTGCGCCCGACATGACGTCATCTCCCTCGGAGGGCGGTAGCGCCCGGGGCCGGTGAGCCCCCGCCAGGCGGCGATCCGCGTCCGCCCGCCCCGCGAGCTCCGGCGCCAGCGGCGCCGCCGCTCCCACACCTGCTGGGACCATCTCCTCGTCGCGCCGCTGTGGCCGCTGCACGGCGCCAATCTCGGGACGCTCCTGCGGACCTGCGACGCGGTGGGCGCGTGCATGGCCGTCCCCCGCTTCCCCTGGGTGCCCGAGGCCCTCGCCCGGGGCAACACGCTGCGCCGCCCCGCCTGCGTCCACTGGGTGGGCGACCCGCTCGGCTGGCTGGAGCGGCAGCGGGCGTCCGGGAGCCGGGTCGTCGGCGTCGAGCTGGCCGACGAGGCCGTGCGGCTCGCGGACCTGCCCGCCGCGCGCACCCGGACGGTGGCGGTGCTGGGCCACGAGCAGTCCGGCATCCCCGCCGAGGCGCTCGACCTGCTCGACCTGGCCGTGGAGATCCCCATGGTGGGCGCCGGCAGCAGCCTGAACGTCGCGGTGGCCGGCTCGCTGGTGCTGTACAGGCTCGCGGGCCTGCTGTGACGCGCGGGGCTCACCGGCCGCGCCGTGCCGGGATCGGCAGGGACCGCCGCGGCCGAGGGCCGGGCGGGCCCGGCCGGTCAGAGATCGACGCCGAGGAGGGCGTCGACGACGGCGGCGGCCTGGGCCGGCGCGGCCTCGTCGGCGCCGTCGGCGGCCGCCCAGGCGTCGACGGCCGCCAGCGCGGCCGGCGCGTCGAGGTCGTCGGCCAGGCTCTCGCGGACCGCGGCGGCCAGCGGGGCGGCGGGCGGACCGGACGGGCGCGCCGCCGCGGCCCGCCAGCGGCCGAGGCGCGCCGCCGCCTTGTCGAGCTCGGCCGGCGTCCACTCCCAGTCCGAGCGGTAGTGGTGGGCCAGCAGCGCCAGCCGGATCGCCATCGGGTCGGCGCCGGACCGCCGGAGCTTCGAGACGAACACGAGGTTGCCGCGCGACTTGGACATCTTCTCGCCGTCCAGGCCGACCATGCCGGCGTGCACGTAGGCGCGGGCGTGGGGACGCTCCCCCGTGGCGACCTGCGCGTGCGAGGCGCCCATCTCGTGGTGCGGGAACGCCAGGTCCGAGCCGCCGCCCTCCACGTCGAACCCCATGCCGAGGTACTCGATGGAGATCGCCGAGCACTCCACGTGCCAGCCGGGGCGGCCCTCCCCGAACGGCGAGTCCCAGCCGGGCTCGCCAGGCCGCCGCGCCATCCACAGCAGCGCGTCGAGCGGGTCGCGCTTGCCGGGCCGGCCGGGGTCGCCGCCGCGCTCGGCGAACAGCGGGCCCATCTCCTCCCGCGTGAGCCGGCTGACCTGCCCGAAGGCCGGGTCGGAGGCGATCGGGAAGTAGACGTCGCCGGCCACCTCGTAGGCGGCGTCCCGGCCGCGCAGCTTCTCGATCATCTCGATGATCATAGGGATCGCCTCGACCGCGCCGATGTACCGGTCGGGCGGCAGCACGCGCAGCGCGGTCATGTCGTCGCGGAAGAGCTGGATCTCCCGGTCGGCCAGATCGCGCCAGTCCTCGCCCGTCTGCCGGGCACGTTCCAGAAGGGGGTCGTCGACGTCGGTGGCGTTCTGGACGTAGCAGACCTGATGGCCGAGATCCCGCCACACCCGGTTGACCAGGTCGAAGGCCAGGTACGTGTTGGCATGGCCCAGATGCGTCGCGTCGTACGGGGTGATCCCGCACACGTACATCCGGGCGGTGTCGCCGGGCGAGGTGGGGCGCGTCGTCCCCGTCCCGGTGTCGTGCAGGCTCAGAGGCCGGGTCGCGGCGGGCAGTCCCGCATCGGACAGGCGGGGGACTTCGGAGGCGGGCCACGATCGCATACGGAAAGCTTATCCATGCGCACTTCGCGGCATGAATCCGAGATCGCGGCATCCGACCGGACGGCCCGCCCGGCGCCCCTCAGCCCAGCCGGACGCGCGGGTCCAGCACCGAGTAGCCGATGTCGACCAGCAGGTTCGCGGCGACCACGGACGACGTCACCAGCAGCGTCACCCCGATGATGACCGGGGTGTCGCCGAGCGCGATGGACTGGTAGACGAGCTGGCCCACCCCCTGCAGCCCGAACACCTTCTCGGTGACGACCGTGGAGCCGATCAGGGCGCCGAGGTCGATGCCGAGCTGGGTGACGACCGGGGTCAGCGCCGTGCGCAGCCCGTGCCGGCCGACGACGCGGCGCTCCGGCAGGCCCTTGGCCCGCGCCGTGCGGACGTAGTCCTCGCCGAGCACGTCCAGCATCGCCCCGCGGGTGAGGCGCGTGTAGGTGGCGATCATGAGGAACGCCAGCGCGATCCACGGCAGGACCATCCGCCGCAGGAAGTGCTCCTGCAGGGGCGGCCCGGCCTCGAAGAGGTGGACGGCGCCCCGGCCGAACCCGGCGGAGGCCACCTGCAGCAGCACGAGCGCCATCACGAACGGCGGGGTGGACAGGCCGACCAGCACGAGCACGGTCGCGGCCCGGTCCCACAGGCCGCGCGCCCGCACCGCGCTGAGGACGCCGAGCAGGACGCCGCCGGCGAACCACAGGATCGCGGCGCCCGCCACCAGGAGCAGCGTCGTGGGGAGGCGCTCGCCGATCAGGGTGGTGACCGGCATGCCGTTGATGTAGGAGTCGCCGAGGTCCCCGCGCAGCAGCCGCGCGGCGAACCGCCAGTACTGGACGAGGACGGGGCGGTCCAGCCCGAGGTTGCGGCGGATCTGGCCGAGGGTGTCCGCGGTGGCGCGCGGCCCGCCGATGACGCGCTCCACCGGGACGGGCGAGACGTGCAGGAAGACGAACACCAGGGTGGCCACCAGCCACAGCACCACGACCGCGTACAGCAGCCGGCGGAGGACGAACCGCGCCACGCGCCTCACCGCCCCCCGGGGACGCGGTCGCCGCGCGGGTCGAACGCGTCGCGGACGCCCTCGCCGAGCACGTTGAACGCCAGCGTGGTCAGCAGCAGCAGGACGCCCGGGACGGCGAGCAGCCACCAGGCGGTCTGGAACACGTCGCCTCCCTCACCGAGCATCGACCCCCAGCTCGGCATCGGCGGGCGCACCCCGACGCCGAGGAACGACAGCGTCGCCTCGAAGACGATCGAGGCCGGGATCAGCAGCGAGGTCAGCACGGTGATCTGCGCGGACAGGTTCGGCAGGATCTCGCCGAACATGATCCGGACGTCGGAGGCGCCGAGGGCGCGGGCCGCCTCGATGAACTCCCGCCTCCGGATCATGATCACCTGGCCGCGGATCACCCGGGCGACCGCCGCGAACGAGAAGAACGCGATCATCAGGATCGTCATGGTCAGGCCGGCGGCGACCGAGCCGATCTGGAACGTGGTGGCCAGCATGATGGCCACCAGCAGGTACGGCAGGGCGAGCAGCATGTCCATGAGCCGGGCGAGCACGCCGTCGACGAGGCCGCCCGCGAACCCGGCGAGGGTCCCCACCGCGGTCCCGGCGGCGGACGCGAGCAGGGCCGACAGGATGCCGACGGCCAGCGAGATCCGCGCGCCGTAGGCGGCGCGGACGAGGACGTCGCGGCCGAGCTGGTCGGCGCCGAGGGGGAAGCGGCCGCCCGGTCCGCGCGGCTGCCCTCCGGCGTCCAGCCCGGTCTCCGGGAAGGTCGCGTCGTAGGGGTGGCCGGTCAGGTGCGCCCACAGCGGCGCCAGCGCGGCGAACGCCAGGATCAGCGCCAGGACGGCGAGCGCCGCGACCGCGAACCGGTCGCGGCGGAACCGGGCCCACGCGAGCTGGCACGGGGTGCGGCCCGCCACGGGCCGGGCCCCGTCCGGCGCCGTCCTGCGCCGGCGGGTCTCCACCTCGGCGCAACTGCTCATCGCGCCGCCGCCGCGGCCGCCGCCCGCCCGGGCACGCGGGCCCGGTACCCGGTCGTGGGCGCCGCGCGCCGCGCCACCGCCGCCATCCGCACTCCCCGTCCGCCGATGACCCTGCGCGGGCGGCCCCGCTCCGACGAAGATCGCATCAGGTAGTCAAACTAGCACCGAGCGTCACGTCCCGCAGGCGGAGCCGGCAAGAGGTCCGGGGCCGCGGTCCCGGCCGCCGCCCCTCAGCGGACGCGGGTCCAGGCCCGCCCGTCCCCCGGGGTGGCGGAGAAGTCGTACCGGACGCCGGTCCGGCCCAGCGCGACGAGGCTGACGGAGGTGGTGCCCCACACCCGGCCGTCGCCCAGGTCGAGCAGGGGGAGCAGGGCGCGGTGGTCGGCGCGGGGCAGCCCGGCGCCGTTCACCAGCGGCAGCCACGCGCCCCAGGCCCGCTCCACGGGGTCCCCGGGGCTCGGCTCGGGGCGCGGCGCGGCGGCCAGGAGCGGCCGGAAGTGCGCGAGCCGCGCGGCCATGTAGGCGTCCTCGGTCTCGCCCTCGAGCTGGCCCTCACCCTCCAGCCCGCTGTTGACGATCATGTGCAGGCCGGGGCCGAGGTCCCGCTCGGTGAGGGCCGCGCCGTCCCAGCTCCACAGCCGGACCCGGTCGGGTTCGGCGCCGACGAGATGGAACGGGTCGAAGGCGGCGAGGTCGGGCAGGCCGAGCTTGCCGTCGGCGGCGACCCGCAGCGGCAGTTCGCCGCGCGAGACGCGGCCCGCCTCGGGCGCCGCCCGGCCGCGGCCGTTCAGCACGACGGCGACCCGCGGGGCGCCGGGGTCCACCGCCAGCCAGGTACCGCCCGCGCGCAGGTCGCGGCCGCCGAGGAGGCCTGGGCGGTCCGGCCAGTGCCGGCCGGGCGGCTCCCAGGCGCGGGCGACGAACTCGTCGCGCACGCCCGCGAGGAGCACCGGGACGGGGGAGGCGGGGTCGACACTGATGATCGCCGTGCACATGCCCTAATTGGAGCATTTCCCGGAAATGCCGCACCCGGCGGGGCCGACCTACAGCGGCGGCCAGGGGATGGCGGGCCAGTCCTCGGGCGGGTAGGGGTGGATGCGGTGCTTGAGCATCAGCTCGACGCGGCGCCGGGTGGCGTCGACCTCCTCGGCCGTGAGCAGCTCGGCCAGCCGCGCGCCGAGGGCGCCGCGCAGCTCGGCGTGGACCCGGCCGAGCGCGTCGACGGCCTCGGCGGTGAGGGGCTTGCCGCGCCACTGCCACAGGACGGTGCGGAGCTTGTACTCGGTGGAGAAGCAGACGCCGTGGTCGCAGCCGTACACGTGGCCGTCGCCGGGCGGCAGCAGATGGCCGATCTTGCGGTCGGCGTTGTTGACGACGGCGTCGAAGACCGCCATCCGGCGGACGGCCTCGTCGTCGGAGCGGGACAGCGCGACGAGGTCGATGTCGGGGTCGGGCTCCACCCACAGCTGCACCATGCCGGGCCCGTACGGGCCGTCGCGGTGGACGGTGGGCGGGACGGTGTTCCAGCCCATGGCCTTGGAGACCTCGTAGGCGGCGACCTCCCGCTCGGCGAGCGTGCCGTCGGGGAAGTCCCACAGGGGCCGCTCCCCCGCGACCGGCTTGTAGACGCAGTTGGCCGTCGCCCCGTCGTGCTCGATCGAGCAGTAGAGGGTGGCGTTCGAAGCCTGGACGAGCCGGCCCTCCACGGCGATGCGCCCGGCCGACAGCAGCCGCTCGGCGGCGTCCGCGTCGCGCGGCGGGACCGGGCGCCCGGCCCCGGCCCGTCCGCCTGCGTCGCCGGCGGGCGCCCGCCCGCGCGAGGACTGCGTCATGCGCTCATTCTCCCGGCCACGTCGTCCATGATCCAGCACAGCGGGGTGTCATCTCAGCCGAGGTACCCGTTCTGGCGGGGGCACACGTGCCCCTCGCTGTCGAGCGGCAGGCCGCACAGCGGGCACGGCGGCCGCCCGGCCGCCACCACCTGCAGGGCGCGCTCGGCGAACGCGCGGGCCTGCGCCGCGCTGATCCGCACCCGGAGCACCGCGACGGCCGGGTCGTCCTCGCCGACCTCCGGCTCCTCGTCGGACTCGGTGACCTCCTGGGCCTCGATCACCACCTGCTCGTCCTCGGGGTCCCAGGCCAGCGCCATCGTGCCGACCTTGAACTCCTCCTCGACGGGCTGGTCGAGGGGGCCGTCGTCCTTGAGCTCGGACGGGGCGACCGCGGGCACGGCCGCCTCCCCGCCGCTGCGCCGCAGGACCTCGTCCAGCAGCTCCTCGAGCCGCTCGGCCAGCAGCGTCACCTGGAACTTCTCCAGTCCGACGCTGGTGACGCGGCGGCCCGAGCGCGCCTGCAGGTAGAAGGCGCGGTCGCCGGGGCGCCCGACGGCGCCGGCGACGAAGCGCTCCGGCGGGTCGTAGGAGATGACGGGCATGCCAATGACCCTACGCGCCGCCGCCGACGACCGCGTCACTCGACCCGAGTCCGGCTTTCCCGGAACGTTCCTCCGGCGGTTCCGGGACCAGGCCGGCGACGTCGCCTCCGGTGTCGTTGAGCCGCACGACGAACGGGCGCGTCTCGGTGTACCGGATCACGGTGAGCGAGGCCGGGTCGGCCTGGATGCGCTGGAACTGGTCCAGGTGGAGGCCGAGGGCGTCGGCGACCACGGACTTGATGATGTCGCCGTGGCTGCACACCGCGTAGAGCGCGTCCGGCCCGTGCGCGGCGGCGATCCGCTCGTTCCAGTCGCGGACGGCGGCGACGGCGCGGTGCTGCGCGTCCGCCAGCGCCTCCCCCGCCTCGCCGGGGAACCGGGCGGCGCTCGGGTGCGCCTGCACGACGCGCCAGAGCGGCTCCTCCGCCAGCTCCTTGAGGGGGCGCCCCGTCCAGTCGCCGTAGCGGACCTCGCCGAACCGCTCGTCGGTCTCGATCTTCCCGGCGGGCTCGGCCCGCGCCGCGACGATGGCCTCCGCGGTCTCGGCGCAGCGTTCGAGGGGGCTGGACACGACGGCGGCGAGCGGCAGCGGCGCCAGGCGGGCGGCGAGCGCGGCCGCCTGCGCGCGGCCGCGCTCGTCCAGGCGCACGCCGGGCGTCCATCCGGCCAGCACGGGGCCGGTCATCGCGGTCAGGCCATGCCGAACCAGGAGAAGCGTCGTCACACCGGCCACTCTAGGAGATCACCGGAACGCCCCGACGCCCCGGATGCGCGACAATGCGTGGCGTGATCGTCGACAAGGCCATCTACGCCGGCGGCAAGCGCCGCGACATCGAGGGCGACATCAGCGACGCGTTCGACCTCGCCCGGGAGGACGGCGACTGCTTCTTGTGGATCGGCCTCTTCGAACCCGACGAGGACGAGTTCGAGCTGGTCAAGGACGAGCTGAACCTGCACCCCCTGGCGGCCGAGGACGCGGTGTCCGCGCACCAGCGGCCCAAGATGGAGCGCTACGACGACACGCTGTTCGTGGTGCTGAAGACCCTCGCCTACATCGACAAGACCTCCGACATCGAGGTCGGCGAGATCATGGTCTTCCTCGGCCGGGACTTCGTGGTGACCGTCCGGCACGGCGCCGGCAACCCGCTCGGGCCGGTCCGCAAGCGGCTGGAGGAGAGCCCGGAGCTGCTCGGGCACGGCGCCACCGCGGTCCTGTACGCGGTGTGCGACGAGGTCGTCGACCGGTACGGCGTCGTCGCCCACGAGGTCGAGGTCGACATCATCGGGCTGGAACGGGCCGTGTTCGACCCGAACGCCCGGGACGTCACCGCCGACATCTACTCGCTCAAGCGGGAGGTGCTGGAGTTCCGCAGCGCCGAGGACCCGCTCGTGCCCGTCCTCCAGGAGATCGTGAAGGGCCGCGTCGCCGAGTGCGGCTCCACCCGCGAGTACTTCCGCGACGTCCTGGACCACCTGCTGCGCGTCGACGGGCAGGTCGACTCCCACAACGAACTGCTCAACAGCGTGCTGACCGCGCACCTGGCGCTGCTCGGCAAGCGGCAGAACGAGGACATGCGGAAGATCTCCGCGTGGGCCGCGATCATCGCCGTGCCCACCGCGATCGCCGGGATCTACGGCATGAACTTCGACCACATGCCCGAGCTGCACTGGACGATCGGCTACCCGCTCGTCATCGCGGTCATGGCCGTCGTGTGCGTGCTGCTGTTCCGCCGACTGCGCAAGAGCGGCTGGCTCTAGCCGTCCATGACGTGGGGCGACGGCGGCGCGGCGAGCAGCACCGCCCACAGGTGCGACTCGGCGCCCCGCGCCTCCAGGCGCCGGCGCATCCGCTCCACGCCGGAGCGCGTGGGCAGCGCCAGCCACACCAGCAGCGGGTAGCCGAGGACGAACCCGACGACGAAGACGAGCTCGCTGTGGGCCACCATCGCCAGCGGCAGACCGAGCAGGATCACGCCCTCGGCCAGCGCGAACCGCAGCAGGACCGCCTGCCGGAACATCATCAGCGCGGTCAGCGCCGCCGCGCCCGGCTCGGCGCCCGGCTCCATCGGGCGCGGCGCGCGGGGTCCGGCGAGCAGGGCCAGCAGCGCGGCCGCCGCGAGCGGGAGGTGGATCCACGGCGGTGCGTCGCGGCGGCCGTCCTCGACGATCAGCGGCATGATCGCCAGGATCAGCACGGGGGCGGCCAGCAGCGCCAGCATCATCAGGCGCATCCGGCCGAGCTCGGTGCCGGCGCGCAGCGAGGCGAGGTAGCCGGGGTCGTCGCCGGGGCCGGCGCCGAACACCGGCGCCACGCTCGGCCCGCCATCGCCCTCCGGCGTCTTCGGCGAGTACATCGAGAACGGGGGTGGCGCCATGGCTGCGAACTCTAGCCCGGCGGGAGCCGGCCGCAATAGATCTCACCAGGATCTTCACGCCGCGGGCGCGTCCCGCCGGAGCCGCCGCTCGCTTTCCGCGCGGCCTGCGCGGACCGCTAGATTGACCGCCTATGAAGGAGCGTCACCTCGGGCGGAGCGGGCTGCTGGTGTCCCGGCTGGGCCTCGGCACCATGACCTGGGGCCAGGACACCGACCCGAACGAGGCGGCGGCCCAGCTCACCGCGTTCGTGGAGGCGGGGGGGACCCTGGTCGACACCGCCGACGTCTACAGCGACGGCGACAGCGAGCGCATCCTCGGCCACCTGCTGCGCGAGCTGGTCGACCGCGACGACCTCGTCGTCGCGACCAAGGCCGCCATCCGGCCGAACGGGCGCTACGACGGATCCCGCAGGCACCTGCTGCGCGCGCTCGACGCCTCCCTCGACCGCATGGACCTGGACCACGTCGACCTGTGGCAGCTGAACGTCTACGACCCGGCCACGCCCCTGGAGGAGACGCTGTCGGCGCTGGACGAGGCGGTCGCGTCCGGCAGGGCCCGCTACGTCGGGGTCTCCAACTACGCCGGCTGGCAGGTCGCCAAGGCCGCCGCCTGGCAGCGCGCATGGCCGGGCCGCGCGCCCATCGTGTCCGCGCAGCTGGAGTACTCGCTGCTGAGCCGCGACATCGAGCGGGAGGTCGTGCCCGCCGCCCTGGACGCCGGGGCGGGCCTGCTGCCGTGGTCCCCGCTCGGCCGGGGCGTCCTCACCGGCAAGTACCGCACGGGCATCCCCGCCGGGTCGCGCGCCGCCGCCCCGCACTTCGCCGAGTTCGTCCAGCCGTACCTGGACGAGGAGTGCGCCCGCATCGTGGAGTCGGTGGTGACCGCCGCCGAGGGCCTCGGGTGCTCCCCGCTCGCCGTGGCGCTGGCGTGGGTCCGCGACCGGGAGGGCGTCGCGGCGCCGATCGTCGGCGCCCGGACCGCCGCGCAGCTCCGCGCGATCCTGGAGAGCGAGGAGGTCACGCTGCCGAACGAGATCCGCGGCGCGCTCGACGACGTCTCCGACGTCTCGGACACGACCTCCCACCCGTGACGCGTCCGTGCGCGATTCATCCGTGAAGCCCGGGGCCGTCCGTGGCACGCTCTGGACGGTCCACCGCCAACCGCGATCAGCCGTGACGGGAAGCCCGTGACCGACACCCCTGACCAGACGCCCTCCCCCGCCGAGCGCAAGGCCCGCGCCGAGGCCGCCATCCGCGCCGCCGAGGCCGCCGCCGGAGCGCTCGTCGAGAGAGACGCCCCCGACTCCGCGCCCGCACCCGCGCCGGCGCCCGAGCCCGGACGCACCCCGGAGGAGGGCCTGCGCGCCCTCGCCGAGCTGTTCGCCGAGACGGGCGTGCCCGCGGCCCTCGCCGCCCGGGCCGCGGCGCGGCTCGGACCGGGCGCCGCCGGGCGGCTGCGCGACGACCCGTGGCGGCTGCTGAGCGTCCCCGGCGTCCGCCCCGGTCAGGCCGACCACTTCGCCCGCGCCGTCCTCGGCGACGGCGCCCGCCCCGACGACCCCCGCCGCGGCGGCGCCCTCGTCCTGCACCTGCTGACGGAGGCGGCGCGCCAGGGCCACACGGTCACGCCCGCCGCCGACGTGCTGTCCGCGCTGGAGCGCCTGCGCTTCCCCGACCCCCGGCGCGCCGTCGAGGCGGCGCTGGACGAGGCGGAGGTGCTGTCGCTCACCGAGGAGCCCGAGTTCGACGAGGAGGCGTTCGAGGAGGACGCCGAGCCGCCGGAGCCGGAGGAGACGCTCGGCCCGGCGCGGTGGGCGCTCGCCGAGGAGGCGGCGGCCGAGGGCTTCCAGCGCCTGACGCTCACCGCGGCGCCGCTGCTGGACGACGCGGCCCTGAAGGGCCTGCGCGACGGGCTCCCCGAAGACCGCTCCCTCGCCCTCACCGCCGCGCTGCGCACCGGCGTGAGCATCCTGCGCGGCGCGCCGGACGGCCTCGCCCGCACGGTCGCCGCGATCGCCTCCGCCGCCGCGTCGCAGGGCGTCCGGACCGCGGTGGCGGCGCCCACCGACCGTGCCGCCGCCGATCTCGCCGCCGCCCTTCCCGGCGGGGCCGCGGAGGGCGTCGAGGTCACCAGCCTGCACCGGCTGCTGGAGCCGCGGGAGGACCCGTCGGCCGCGCCCGGGGCCGTCGTCTACGGGCGCGGCGAGCAGCGGCCCTTCGAGCTCGACCTGGTCATCGTGGCGGACGGCGCGGCGCTCGACGTCGAGCTGTGCGCGGTGCTGACCGAGGCGTGCCCGGACGGCGCCCACCTCGTGCTGTGCTGCGAGCCGGGCGCCGCGCCGCCCGCCGGGCCCGGCCGGCCGCTGGACGACCTGGAGGCGTCGGAGACCGTGCCCGTGGTGGAGCTGGACGCCGAGCCGCCGTCCGGCCCCGTCGGCGAGCTGACCGAGGCGGTGCGCGGCGGCGAGCTGGCCGCCGTGGACGCCCCCGGCCGCGAGGTCGTGATCGTGCCCGCCGAGGGCGCCGGGGAGGCGGTGCACCGGGCCGTCCAGCTCGTCACCGACTCGATCCCGCGCGCGCTCGGCATCCCCGTCGAGGACGTCCAGGTCGTCGCCCCGGCGGCGGGCGGGGACGCGGGCGCCGGCGCCCTCAACACCGCGCTCAAGGCCCGCCTGAACCCCGGCCCCGGCGCGTTCGGCGGCATGGACCCCGGCGACCGCGTGGTCGTCGCCGCGCCCCTCCCGCAGGCCCCGCTCGGCGAGACGGGCGTGGTGACCGGCGGCGGCCCGCACGGACTGGAGGTCGACTTCCCGGGCGGCGCCGCGGTCGTCGCCCCGGCGGACGCGTCCCGGCTGCGGCACGGCTGGGCGGTGCCGGTGGCGCTCGCGCGCGGGACCCGGCGTCCCGGCGTGGTCGCGGTGCTGGCGGCGGACGGCCTGTCGCGGCCGCTGGTGGCCACCGCGTTCGGCCTCGCGCGCCGCCACCTGTCCGTCGTGCAGGCGGCCGGACCCGCGCTGGCCAGGGCCGTCCGCGAGGACGGGGCCCCGGCGCGGCGCACCAGGCTCGCTCGGCTGGTGGCCCAGTGAGGTACTGACGGGTAAAGAAACCCCCGTGTCGCGGTTTACGGACGACCCCGTATGGGACACGATGTCAACAAGGGTCAGGGACAGCAGGTGGAGGAACGACATGCCCCAGCGGCTCAGGCGGCTCGGTACGGCGTCGGCGGCGGTCTCGGCGGGGGCGCTCGTCGTCGTCCTCTCCGCGCCGGCGGCCGAGGCGGAGACGTGCAAGAAGGGCGTCGATCCCCAGAGCACGATCGAGAACTGGAAGTGCAACCTCGGCAACCTGCGCGAGGGGCTCACCCCGAAGCCCACGCCGACGCCGACGCCGTCGAAGACCGCGAAGCCGGTTCCGGAGAAGTCCACCAAGAAGACGCGGACGCCTGCCAAGGCGCCCGTCAAGGCGCGCAAGCCGGCCTCGGCGCCGAGCGGCGGGCAGGGGGCCGCGTCCGGGCCCGCCCCGATGACGGGGCCCGGAGGCCTCAAGCCGTACAAGGGGCAGGCCCCGGTCACCGCGCCGGGGCTTCCCGGCGTGCTTCCCACGCCGGAGATCGCGGCCGACCCGAACGCCTACGCGAACGCGTCCGGCGGGACGGCCGCCGTGCCGCAGACCCGGCTCATCTCCCCCGTCGCCGCGTCCGGCCAGGACAACGGCCAGATGCTGCTGGTCGCCGCCGCGGCCGGGGCCGCCGGGGCCGTGGGCGCGCTCCACATCAGCGTCGCGGGCCGCGCCCTCCGCCGCCGCCGCGAGGCGCGCTGAGGGTTCCGCGGGCCGCGGGCCGCGGGTCGCCGCGGCCCGCCGGGCGTCACGCGGACGCGGCGCCGATGGAGTGCAGGCCGCCGTCGACGTGGACGATCTCGCCCGTCGTCGCGGGGAACCAGTCCGACAGCAGCGCCGCGCAGGCGCGGGCCGTGGGCTCGCTGTCCTTGATGTCCCAGCCGAGCGGGGCCGCCTTCGGCCACATGTCCGTCATGCCCTCGAAGCCGGGGATGCTCTTGGCCGCCATCGTCGCGAGCGGCCCCGCGGCGACGAGGTTCACCCGGATGCCCTGCGGGCCCAGGTACTTGGCCAGGTAGCGGGCGCACGACTCCAGGCCGGCCTTCGCCACGCCCATCCAGTCGTACACCGGCCACGCCTTGGTGGCGTCGAAGTCGAGGCCGACGACGGAGCCGCCGTCCTTCATCAGCGGCAGGCACGCCATCGTCAGCGACTTCAGCGAGTACGTGGAGGCGTGCACGGCCGTCGCGACGTCCTCCCAGGGCGTCTCGAGGAAGTTGCCGCCGAGCGCGGTCTGCGGCGCGAAGCCGATCGCGTGGACCACGCCGTCGAGGCGGTCGAAGCCGCAGTCGCGCAGGTTCCCGGCGAGGGCGCCGAGCTGGTCGGCGTCGGTGACGTCGAGCTCCAGCACCGGCGGCGGGTCGTCGGGGCCGGACGGCAGCCGCTTGGCGGTCCGCTGCGTCAGGGTCGGCCGCGGGTAGGCGGTCAGCACCACCTCGGCGCCCTGCTCCTGCGCGATCCGCGCGACGTGGAAGCCGATGGAGGCGTCGGTGAGGACGCCGGTGACCAGGATGCGCTTGCCTTCGAGGATTCCCATGACTGTCAGTGCCCCATTCCCAGGCCGCCGTCGACCGGGATCACGGCCCCGGTGATGTAGGCGGCGTCCTCACTGGCCACGAACCGCACGGCCTTGGCGATCTCCTCCGGCTTCGCGATGCGGCCGAGCGGCACCGCGGCGGTGATGGCCTTCTGCTGGTCCTCGCTGAGCACCGCCGTCATGTCGGTGTCGACGAAGCCGGGCGCCACCACGTTGACCGTGATGCCCCGCGACCCGAGCTCGCGGGCGAGCGAGCGCGCGAAGCCGACCATGCCGGCCTTGGACGCGGCGTAGTTGGACTGCCCCGGCGAGCCCATCAGCCCCACGACCGAGGAGACCAGCACGATCCGCCCCGCGCGCTTGCGCATCATGCTCTTCACCGCGCGCTTGGCCACCCGGAACGAGCCGGTCAGGTTGGTGTCCAGGACGGAGGTGAACGACTCCTCGCTCATGATCGCGAGAAGCGTGTCCTTGGTGATCCCCGCGTTGGCGACGACCACCTCGACCGGGCCCTGCTCCGCCTCCACCTTGCCGAAGGCGGCGTCGACGTCCTCGGCGCTCGTCACGTCGCACCGGACGCCGAACAGCCCCTCGGGCGGCTCTCCCGACCGGTAGGTGACCGCGACCGCGTCGCCCGCCGCGGCGAGCTCGCGGGCGATGGCGAGGCCGATGCCCCGGTTACCGCCGGTCACGAGGACAGAGCGACTCATCAGGACCCTCTCGTTGTGCTGCTCGTTGGCTGGTGCCCGACACTAGCGGCCCCGGCGCCCGCTGCGGATGTCCCCAACCGACAAGATCCGCTCACCTCCCTTTGTTCGGTCGGCGCGCGGGCCCCGGCGGGACGGGCGCGGGCGGTAGGTTGCGGAGGGTGCATGACATCGATCCCGCCTTCACCGCGCTGCCGCTCCGCGCGCTGGCCGACGCGGCGCTGTCCCGTGCCAGGGAGCTGGGCGCCGAGCACGCCGACTTCCGCCTGGAGCGCATCCGCAGCCAGACACTCCGCCTGCACGACGCCGCCCTGGAGACCGCGCTGGACGCCGACGACGTCGGGCTGTCGGTCCGGGTCGTCAAGGACGGCACCTGGGGCTTCGCCGCGGGCATCGACCTGACGCCCGGGGGCGCGGCCCGCGTCGCCGCGCAGGCCGTGGAGGTCGCCGCCGTCGCCCGGGCCGTCAACCGCGAGCCGATCGAGCTGGCGCCCGAGCCCGTCCACGGCGAGCGCACCTGGGTCTCCGCGTACGAGACCGACCCGTTCGAGGTGCCGACCGCCGACAAGGTCGCGCTGCTGGCGGGGTGGAGCCGGCGGCTGCTCGGCGACGACCGCGTCGACCACGTCGACGCCACCCTGCTGCAGGTCAAGGAGAACAAGTTCTTCGCCGACCTCGCCGGGACGGTCACCACCCAGCAGCGCGTCCGGCTGCATCCGGTCGTGACCGCCGTGGGCATCGCCGACGGCCTGTTCGACACGATGCGCACGCTCGCGCCGCCCGCCGGGTACGGCTGGGAGTGGCTGTCGGGCCGGCACTGGGACTGGGACGGCGAGCTCGCCCGCATCCCCGAGCTGCTCGCCGAGAAGCTCGCGGCGCCGTCGGTGGAGCCGGGCGTGTACGACGTCGTCGTCGACCCGTCCAACCTGTGGCTGACGATCCACGAGTCGATCGGGCACGCCACCGAGCTGGACCGGGCGCTCGGCTACGAGGCCGCCTACGCGGGCACCTCGTTCGCCACGCCGGACAAGCTCGGGGCCCTGCGGTACGGCTCCAAGGTCATGAACATCACCGGGGACCGGACCACCGAGCACGGCCTGGCCACGATCGGCTACGACGACGAGGGCGTGGAGGCCCAGTCGTTCGACATCGTCTCCGAGGGCCTGTTCACCGGCTACCAGACCGACCGGCGCATCGCCCGCCTCACCGGCGCCGAGCGCTCCAACGGCTGCGCCTTCGCCGACTCCGCGTCCAGCATGCCGATCCAGCGGATGGCGAACGTCTCGCTCAGGCCCGCCGAGGGCGGCCCGTCCACCGAGGAGCTGATCTCGGGGGTCGAGCGCGGCATCTACATCCTCGGCGACAAGAGCTGGTCGATCGACATGCAGCGCCAGAACTTCCAGTTCACCGGGCAGCGGTTCTTCCGGATCGAGAACGGGCGCCTGGCCGGGCAACTGCGCGACGTCGCCTACCAGGCGACGACCACCGACTTCTGGAACTCGATGGAGGCCGTCGGCGGTCCGCAGACCTACGTGCTCGGCGGCGCGTTCAACTGCGGCAAGGGCCAGCCGGGGCAGGTCGCGCCGGTCAGCCACGGCTGCCCGTCGGCGCTGTTCCGGGGCGTCAACATCCTCAACGCGGTGAAGGAGGCCGGCCAGTGAGCACGATCAGGCCGCAGGAGGCCGTCGAGCGGGCCCTGTCGCTGTCCCGCGCGGACGACTGCGTCGTCATCGCCGACGAGGCGAGCACCGCGAACCTGCGGTGGGCGGGCAACACCCTCACCACCAACGGCGTGACCCGCTCCAACCGCCTCACCGTCATCGCGCTGCGGAGCACGGCGGACGGGGTGGCGGCGGGCGTGGTGTCGCGGTCGGCCGTCGGCGCCGACGGCATCGAGGACCTGGTGCGCGCCGCCGAGGCCGACGCCGCGGGCAACGAGCCCGCCGAGGACGCCCGGCCGCTGGTCGCCGAGGCGCCGCTCGCGGGCGGTTCCGGATGGGACGACGACCCCGCCGAGACCGGCATCGGGGTCTTCGAGGGCTTCGCGCCCGCGCTCGGCGAGGCGTTCGCCGCCGCGCAGGCCGGCGGCCGGCGCCTGTACGGGTTCGCCAACCACATGGTCACCTCGACGTTCCTCGGCAGCTCGGCGGGGCTGCGGCTGCGGCACGACCAGCCGACCGGGCTGGTGGAGCTGAACGCCAAGGGCGCGGGCGGCTCGGCGTGGGCGGGCGTCGGCACCCGCGACTTCACCGACGTGGACGTCGCCGCCCTCACCGCCGGCCTCGCGCGGCGGCTGGAGTGGGGCGAGCGGCGCGTGGAGCTGCCGGCCGGGCGGTACGAGACGATCCTGCCGCCCTCCGCCGTCGCCGACCTGATGATCTACCTGTACTGGTCGGCGGGCGCCCAGGACGCGCAGGACGGCCGGACGGTGTTCAGCGCCCCGGGCGGCGGTACCCGCGTCGGGGAACGGCTCGCGAACCTGCCCGTCACCCTGTCCAGCGACCCGGCCGCCCCGGGCATGGAGTGCGCCCCGTTCGTCATCGCGCACGCCTCCGGCCGCGAGTCGTCGGTGTTCGACAACGGGCTCGCGCTCGGCGCCACGGACTGGATCGGCGACGGGACCCTCGCGTCCCTCACCCAGACCCGGCACTCCGCCGAGCGGACCGGGCTGCCGGTCACCCCCGCCGTCGACAACCTGGCGATGCGCGGGCCGGACGGCGGCGCCTCCCTGGAGGAGATGATCGCCCGCACCGAGCGCGGGCTGCTGCTGACGTGCCTGTGGTACATCCGGGAGGTGGACCCGCAGAGCCTGCTGCTGACCGGGCTCACCCGCGACGGCGTCTACCTCGTCGAGGACGGCGAGGTCGTCGGGGCCGTGAACAACTTCCGGTTCAACGAGAGCCCGGTCGACCTGCTGTCGCGGCTCGCCGAGGTCGGCGAGACCGGGCCGACGCTGCCGCGCGAGTGGTCCGACTACTTCACCCGCACCGCCATGCCGGCGATCCGGGTGCCCGACTTCCACATGTCGACGGTGAGCCAGGCCACCTGAGCCGCCGCGGACGGGACGGCGGGAACGCCGCGCCCGGGCCCTGAGCCGGACCCGGCGCGGCGTTCCCGCCGTCCCCCGGCCGTGACGGTCCGGGCGCCGGGCGCCCCCGGCGCTAAGCCCACCGCGGGCTCACGCGTCCTCCAGGCGGAAGCCCACCTTCATGGTCACCTGGAAGTGGGCCACATCACCGTCCTCGATGTGGCCGCGGACCTCGGTCACCTCGAACCAGTCGAGATGGCGCAGGGTCTGCGAGGCGCGCCGGACACCGTTGCGGATCGCGGCCTCGACGGTGTCCGGCGAGGTCCCCACGATCTCGGTCACGCGGTACGTGCGATCGGTCATCGACTCCTCCAGATGTTTTGCCCAGTACTGCCGGTGCAGGTCGGACTCCATGGGCTTACCGTGGAATGGTGAAGGTCAATCCCCGCCACCACCGCGAGCCGGCGGTCTACACGGTCACCGACGCTCCCCGCCCCATGTCGGAGGACATCGGCCGCCGCCAGCGGCGGTACCTCGTGTCCATGGGCGTCCGCACGATCTGCTTCGTGGGGGCGGTGGTGGCCGCGGTCGCGGGCGCGCCGTGGTGGCTCGCGCTCCTCATGGTGGTCGGAGCCGTGGTGCTCCCCTACGTCGCCGTCATCTTCGCGAACGGAGGGCGCGAACCGACCGCCCCGGCGGCCTTCGACGACCGCGCGCGCAGGGAACAGAAGCCGGTTTCCGGACAGCGTCCGGAAATCCGGTCGTGACATTCTCTTGACTAACCGCAGGGGGTTTCGGTGTACGATTTGTACCGGCGCTCTGGTCCCCCGTCGGAGCGCCCGTGCCGGTGTTCCGGGCCCCCGTCGGAACACCGATGATGCGGCGCCGGGTGGATTGCCCCCGTATCCACCCGGCGCCGCTTTTCAATGTCCTCGGTGACTCTTGAAGCCGCGCGGCGCGGCGGACGACCCTCCGCGGACCTCTCCTTGACCGCCCTTCCCGGATGAGGCACATCCCCGCCGGAACGCAAGCCCTCCGGGCTGGCCTGGTCCGGCCACGACCCGAAACCCGGGCCCCTCACGCCCTCCCCGCCCAGATCCGCGGGGGTCGCGGCGCTTCCACCCGGACACCCTCCCCCAAGACGTCCTGGCCGCGAACCGATCCTCTTCCCGGGCCCGCCGCGTACTGCTGAGCGACGCCGACGCCCCGCGCCGGAGGGGAGGCTTAGCGGGAGCCCGGGGCCCGCCACCCCTTGACGGAGGCGGCCGTTGAGACGAACATCACAGCTGCCCCCTTTGAGACACATCCCCCATGTGTCTCACCGGCGGGCCGTCGACCCACGGCGCGACACGGCCCGCACCCCCGCCCGGGAAACGGAGATCGGCCATGAGCGCACACGACGACGTTCCTGAGTGGGCACCCCGGACCCCGCCGGAGTCGGGCGGCCCGGAGTCCCCCTACCTCTTCCTCGGCGCCTCCCGCCCGGGCGGGCTCCCGCCCTCCGGCGCGGGCGAGTCCTCCGGCGAGCCGTTCGACGCCTTCACGCGGCCGCACCGCACGCCCCGGCCTCCGGGTCCGGCGCACGCCGCCGCCCGGCCGGCTCGCGGGCCGTGGGGCCTCGGCGGGGGGCGGCCGCCGCGGCGCGTCGGCGGCGTGCTGCTCGGGCCGCTGGCGGGCGCGGTCGGCCTGGTGCTGCTCTCCGGGTTAGGCGCCTACGCCCTCGCCTCGACCGGCGGCGGGTGCTCCGGCGACGGCGCGGTGACGCTCGACGTGGCGGCGGCGCCGGACGTCGCGCCCGCGGTGGCGCGGGCGGCGGGCCGCTTCAACGACGCCGGGCACAAGGTGGACGGGCGGTGCGCCCGCGCGCGGGTGCGCGCCGCCGACCCCGCCGCGGTCACGACGCTGCTGTCCGGCAAGGGCGTGGCCGGGGTCGCCCAGAAGCCGGACGTCTGGATCCCCGACTCCTCGCTGTGGACCAAGCTCGTCGAGGGCCCCGGTCGGGCCCCGGCCCCCGGGGACCCGGACCGGCTGGGCGGGATCGCCTCGACCCCGATCGTGCTGGCGATGCCGCGCGGCCTCGCGACCCAGTTGCGCGATCTCGGCGCGCCGGAGCGGCCGTCCTGGAAGGACCTGCTCGCGGCGGCCGGGACGGCCTCGAACGCCGAGCCGGGCCCGGCGGCGGGGGCGGGGGGATCCCGCCGCGGCTGCTCCGGCTCCAGGTCCCCGACCCGAACCGCAGCGCGACCGGCATGGGCTCGCTGATCCTGGCCGGCGCGCTGCTGGCGGACGCCCCGGGCGGCGAGGCGTCGTTCACCGGCGTGGTCCGGACGATCCGGGAGGGCGTCGCCCCCTCGGTCCAGGCCGAGTTCGCCGAGTTCGCCGAGTTCGGCGCGGCCGGCCAGGGCAAGCCCGACCGCTACCCGGTCGCCCTGGCGCCCGAGCAGGCGGTGTACGCCTACAACGCGCGGCGTCCGGCGGAGCCGGCGGTGGCGGTGCACCCGGCGGAGGGCACGGTCTACCTCGACCACCCCGTCACCGTGTTGGCGGAGGACCGGGCCAAGGCGCGCGCGGCGCGGCTGCTGGGAACGGCGCTCGTGGACAAGGCCACCCGTGACGACCTCCAGCGGCTGGGCTTCCGGGCGCCCGGCGGGGCGGCGCCCGCGTCGTTCTCCCCGCGGACCGGCCTGGACCCGCGCCCGCCGCGGGCGCTCCCGGACACGCCCGCCGCCGACGTGCGGCGCACCATGCAGTCGTGGGCGCAGCTGTCGCTGAGCATCCGGATGCTGAGCGTGATCGACGTGTCGGGGTCCATGGACGAGCCGGTCGCGCCGGGGGTGACGCGGCTGCAGTCCACGGTCCGCACCGCCCAGGGCGGGCTCTCGCTGCTGCCGGACGACAGCGAGCTCGGCCAGTGGGTCTTCTCCACGAAGCTGGAGGGCGACCGGGACTGGCGGGAGCTCGTGAGCGTGGGCCCCCTCAACGAGCGGCTGGGGTCGGCCACCCGGCGGCAGCTCGTGCTGAGCGCGTTCGCGCGGATCCAGGTGAAGGAGCACGGCGACACCGGGCTGTACGACACGGTCATGGCCGCGTTCGACTACATGAAGCGGACCTACAAGCCGGAGTACGTGAACTCGGTCCTGCTGTGGACGGACGGCAGGAACGAGGACCCACGGGGCCCGTCCCTGGAGGAGACCCTCGACCACATGCGCCGCGAGTACGACCCGGAGCGCCCCGTCCAGGTCAACATGCTGGGCTACGGCTCGGGCGTGGACGTCGACGAGCTGCGGCGGATCGCGGAGGTGACGCACGGCGACGCGTACGTGGCCGAGACGCCCGGGCAGATCCAGGGGATCTTCCTCAAGGCCGTCTCGCGCCGGGTCTGCGAGCCCGACTGCTGACCCGCGGAGCGCCGGGCCGCGCCCGGAGGCGGCGCACGAACCCTCTCGTATTTGATTCTAGAACTCTGTTCGAGTTAAGTTAGCGTTCTGTTAGTAACGCAGGCGAGAGGGGCACGGCGTGCGCCGCACCGTATTCAACGAGGACCACGAGGCCTTCCGGGACACGATCCGGGACTTCATCGAGGCCGAGGTGGCCCCGGTCTACGAGGAGTGGGAGGACGCGGGCCACCCGCCGCGCGACTTCTACCGCAAGCTCGGCGAGCTGGGCGTGTTCGGCATCCAGGTGCCGGAGGAGTACGGCGGCGCGGGCGAGACCAGCTTCAAGTACCAGGCCGTGATCTCCGAGGAGTGCGCCCGCGCCGGCGTGAGCTTCGGCGGCTACGGGGTGCACGTCAACCTCGTGCTGCCGTACCTGCTGAAGTACGGCTCGGAGGAGCAGAAGAAGCGCTGGCTGCCGCCGTTCGTGTCCGGCGAGATGATGACGGCCATCGCGATGACCGAGCCCGGCACCGGCTCCGACCTCGCCGGCATGCAGACCACGGCGAAGCGGGACGGCGACCACTACGTCCTGAACGGCGCCAAGACGTTCATCACCGGCGGCGTCCTCGCCGACCGGGTGCTCGTGGTGGCGCGGACGTCCCCGGCCACGCCGGAGAACCGCCGGGCGGGCCTGTCGATCCTGGCCGTGGACACCAGGAGCGAGGGCTACGCGGTCGGCCGCAAGCTGGAGAAGATCGGGCTGCGCAGCTCCGACACCGCCGAGCTGTCGTTCACCGACGTCCGAGTCCCCGTGGAGGACCTGCTCGGCGAGGAGGGCCGCGGGTTCGAGTACCTGACGCACAACCTCGCCGAGGAGCGCCTCGGCATCGCGACCAGCTCCTACGCCTCGGCGGCCGCCGCCGTGGAGTTCGCCCGCAAGTACGTGCAGGAGCGCACCGTCTTCGGCAAGACCGTGTCGTCGTTCCAGAACACCAAGTTCGTGCTGGCCGAGTGCGCCACCGAGGTGGAGGCCGCCCGCTCGCTCGTCGACCGCTGCATCGAGGCGCTGGACGCCGGCGAGCTCACCCCCGCCGACGCGGCCGTCTGCAAGCTGTTCTGCACCGAGGTGCAGGCCCGCGTCGTCGACAAGTGCCTCCAGCTGCACGGCGGCTACGGCTACATCCTGGAGTACCCGATCGCGCGCCTGTACGCCGACGCCCGGGTCACCCGGATCTACGGCGGCACCAGCGAGGTGCTCAAGACCATCATCGCCAAGGACATCCAGGTCTGACGGAAGGGCTGGGCACATGACCGAAACCCGGGTGGCCATCGTCACCGGCGCCGCGCGCGGCATCGGCGCCGCCACCGCCGTCCGCCTCGCCAGGGAGGGCTTCGCCGTCGCCGTCTGCGACCTCGACGAGGCCGCCTGCGCCGGCACGGTCGAGACGATCAGCAAGGACGGCGGCACCGCGCTCGCCGTCGGCGTGGACGTCGCCGACACCGCGCGGGTGAACGCCGCCGTCGCGCGCGTCGCCGCCGAGCTGGGCCCTCCCGTCGTCCTGGTGAACAACGCCGGCATCACCCGCGACAACCTGCTGTTCAAGATGTCCGACGACGACTGGGACGCGGTCATGTCGGTGCACCTGCGGGGCTCGTTCCTGATGACCCGCGCCGCGCAGGAGCACATGACCAAGGCCGGATGGGGCCGGATCGTGAACCTGTCGTCGGTGTCGGCCCTCGGCAACCGCGGCCAGGTCAACTACTCCGCGGCCAAGGCGGGCCTCCAGGGCTTCACCAAGACGCTGGCGATCGAGCTGGGCAGGTTCGGGGTGACGGCCAACGCCATCGCGCCAGGGTTCATCGCCACCGAGATGACGGCCGCGACCGCCGCCCGCGTCGGCGTGGACTTCGAGGACTTCAAGGCCGCCGCGGCCAAGGAGATCCCGGTCCGGCGCGTCGGCGTCCCCGAGGACATCGCCGGGACCGTCGCGTTCCTGGTGAGCGACGACGCCTCGTTCGTGTCCGGCCAGGTCATCTACGTGGCCGGTGGTCCCCGCGCGTGACGGGGCGGCCCGGGCGCGGGACCGGGAGGGGACGGAGGAGTCGCTGCGCGCCGCGGCGGTCGCGCTGCTGCGGCGCGGCGGCGTCCTCGCCGGCCTGAACCTGCGCCAGGTCGCCGACGAGGCCGGGGTCAACCGCGGGCTGGTCTACCAGTACTTCGGGTCGCGCCGGGCGCTGCTGCGCTCGGCGCTGTTCCACCGGTCGCGCCCGAACGCCGAGGACGCGGTGGACGCGGCCGGGCTGCCGCTGCGCGAGCGGCTGGCCCGGCTGTTCTGGACGAGCCTGCGCCATCCCGAGCCGGTCCGGCTGGCGACGCTGCTGGTGCTGGACGGCGACGACCGGCCCCGCGTCCTGCTCAACCGGGGCGCGGGCCGGGAGGATCTCGCCGCGGAGGCGGCGCGGGGCGACCTGCCGGTCGAGGACGTGGCGGCCGTGCAGGCGGCCATCGCGTCCACCATCTACGGGTACACGCTGCTGCGCGAGCATCTGGCGCGGGAGATCGACGTGCCGGCCGAGGAGCTCGACGAGCGCATGGCCCGCTGCCTGGAGGCGATGTTCGTGCGCCGTCCCGGCTAGCGTCCGTGCGCCGTCCCGGCTAGCGCGGGCGGGCCGCGGCGAGCCGTTCGGCGAGCGCGGCCGGTGCCTCGACGAGGGACGGGCCGTACCAGGTGAGGAGCCGGCCGCTGACGAGCGCGACGTCGAGCCCGGGGAAGCACTCCGGGCCGTCGTCCTCGGTGAAGCGGTACGGCTCGTCCGGCAGGACGACGAGGTCGGCGCCGGCCGCGGTCAGCTCGTCCAGGGGGATCTTCGGGTAGCGGTCGGAGTGCCCGGCGTAGACGTTGGACACGCCCAGGCGGGCCAGGACGTCGCCGGTGAAGGTGTCGCGCCCGACGACCATCCACGGCCGCCGCCAGATCGGGATCACCGCCGCCCGAGGCTCCCCCGGCGCGACGCCCGCCCAGACGCGGGACGCCTCCTCCAGCCAGCCGGGCACCGGCACCCGGCACGCCTCGGTGAGCATGCGGCGCAGCGAGGCCAGCGCCTCCTCGACCGTGCGGATCCGCGTCATCCACACCGGGACGCCCGCCGCGCGCAGCGCCTCGACGTCGGCGGGGCGGTTCTCCTCGGTGTTGCCGACGACGACGTCCGGCCGCAGCGCGATGATCCGCTCGAGGTCGGGGTTCTTGGTGCCCCGCACGCGCGGCACGTCCAGGCCCTCGGGACGGGTGCACCAGTCGGTCGCGCCGGCGAGCAGCTCGGGCGCGGTCGCCGCGACCGTCTCGGTCAGGGACGGGACGATCGACACGACGCGGCGCACCCGGCCGGGGACGGCGGCCGGGGCGCGGGTGTCGTCGCGGACGGCCATCGGCGCGCGGGCCTCAGACGTTGCGGCGGTACTGGCCGCCGACCTCGAAGAACGCGTCGGTGATCTGCTGGAGGCTGCACACGCGCGCCGCGTCCATCAGCACCGCGAACACGTTCCCCCCGGACCGGGCCGCGTCCTTGAGCGCGGCGAGGGCGGCCCGCGCCTCCTCGCCGTGCGCGTCCTGGTAGCCGCGGACCCGGTCGAGCTGGGACCGCTTCTCCTCCTCGGTGGCGCGGGCGAGCTCGATCGTCTGCGGCGTCCCGTCGTCGCCGTCCGGCGCGCGGAACGTGTTGACGCCGATGATCGGCAGCGAGCCGTCGTGCTTGCGCTGCTCGTACAGCATCGACTCGTCCTGGATGCGGCCGCGCTGGTAGCCGGTCTCCATCGCGCCGAGCACGCCGCCGCGCTCGCTGATGCGGTCGAACTCCGCGAGCACGGCCTCCTCGACCAGGTCGGTGAGCTCGTCGATGACGAACGACCCCTGCAGCGGGTTCTCGTTCATCGCCAGGCCCCACTCCCGGTTGATGATGAGCTGGATCGCCAGGGCCCGCCGCACCGACTCGGCCGTCGGCGTGGTGACCGCCTCGTCGTAGGCGTTGGTGTGCAGGCTGTTGCAGTTGTCGTAGATGGCGATGAGCGCCTGCAGCGTGGTGCGGATGTCGTTGAAGTGCATCTCCTGCGCGTGCAGGGAGCGCCCGGACGTCTGCACGTGGTACTTGAGCTTCTGGCTGCGCTCGTTGGCCCCGTACCGGTCGCGCATGGCCACGGCCCAGATGCGGCGGGCCACGCGTCCCAGCACGTTGTACTCGGGGTCCATGCCGTTGGAGAAGAAGAACGACAGGTTGGGCGCGAAGTCGTCGATGTCCATGCCGCGCGCCAGGTAGGACTCCACGTAGGTGAAGCCGTTGGCGAGGGTGAACGCGAGCTGGCTGATGGGGTTCGCGCCGGCCTCGGCGATGTGGTAGCCGGAGATGGACACCGAGTAGAAGTTGCGGACCTTGTTGGCGATGAACCACTCCTGGATGTCGCCCATCATCCGCAGCGAGAACTCGGTGGAGAAGATGCAGGTGTTCTGCCCCTGGTCCTCTTTGAGGATGTCGGCCTGCACGGTGCCGCGCACGGTGGACAGCACGCGCGCGCGGATCTGCGCGGCCTCCTCCTCGGACGGCTCGCGCCCGTTCTCCTCGTAGAAGGCGTCCAGCCCCTGGTCGACGGCGGTGTTGAGGAAGAACGCCAGGATCGTGGGCGCGGGACCGTTGATCGTCATCGACACCGAGGTGGTCGGCGACGACAGGTCGAACCCGTCGTAGAGCGCCTTCATGTCGTCGAGCGTGGCGATCGAGACCCCGGACGTGCCGACCTTGCCGTACACGTCGGGACGCTCGTCGGGGTCGCGCCCGTACAGCGTGACCGAGTCGAACGCGGTGGACAGGCGCGTCGCGGGCTGGCCCTCCGACAGCAGCTTGAAGCGGCGGTTGGTGCGGAAGGGGTCGCCCTCCCCCGCGAACATGCGGGCCGGGTCCTCGTTGTCGCGCTTGAACGGGAACACCCCGGCGGTGAACGGGAACCGGCCGGGCAGGTTCTCGCTGCGGAGGAACCGCAGCAGCTCGCCGTGGTCGGTGTAGCGCGGCAGGGCGACGCGGGGGATCCGGGTGCCCGACAGCGACTCGCGCGTGAGCCGGGTGTGCAGCTCCCGGTCGCGGATCCTCACGACCTGCTCGTCGCCGGAGTAGGACTCCACGACGGCGGGCCAGTTCTCGACCAGCTCGGCGTTCCCCGGCTCCACGTCGCGGCGCGCCCTCTCCAGCAGGGCCTCCACCTCGGTGGCGTCCGTCAGCTCGGCGCGCACCTCGTCCAGCCGCTGGACGCGCCGCACCGCCTCCATCTGCTTCACCGTGTCGGCGTGGTACGCCCGCACGGTCTCGGCGATGTCGGACAGGTAGCGCACCCGGTTCGGCGGGATGATCGTCGCGGCGCCGGTCGACACCTTGCTCGCGATCTCGGGCAGGGCGCCCGGCTCCAGGGGCAGGCCGTGCTCGCCCAGCAGCCCGCCGAGGTGCTGGTAGAGCGCCGTGACCCCGTCGTCGTTGAACGTGGCGGCGCTCGTGCCGAACACCGGCATGTCGTCGGGCCGCTGCCCGAACGCCTCCCGGTTGCGCACGAGCTGGCGGCTCACGTCGCGCAGCGCGTCCGCCGCGCCGCGCCGCTCGAACTTGTTGATCGCGACCACGTCGGCGAAGTCGAGCATGTCGATCTTCTCGAGCTGGGACGCGGCGCCGAACTCCGGCGTCATCACGTACAGCGACACGTCCACCAGCGGGACGATCGCGGCGTCGCCCTGCCCGATGCCGGGCGTCTCCAGGATCACCAGGTCGTACCCGGCGGCCTTGCAGGCGGTGACGATGTCCTCGATGTTGTCCGGCAGCTCCCGCGCGCCCCGGGTCGCCAGCGAGCGGAAGAACACGCGGTCGCCGTCCAGGGAGTTCATCCTGATCCGGTCGCCGAGCAGCGCGCCGCCGCCGCGCCGCCGGGTCGGGTCCACGGCCAGCACCGCGACGCGCAGCCGGTCGCCCTGGTCGACGCGCAGCCGCCGCACCAGCTCGTCAGTGAGCGACGACTTGCCGGACCCGCCCGTCCCGGTGATCCCCAGCACGGGGACCCGCCGCCCGGCCGCCGCCTCGGCGAGCCGCGCGCGGGCGTCCCCGGGCAGGCTCCCGGCCTGGAGGCACGTGATGGCCCGGGCGAGGGCGCGCCGCTCCCCCGCCAGCACGGCGTCGGCCGGCACGGGCTCCGCGGCCAGGTCGACGTCGCACTCGCGGACCAGCTCGTTGATCATGCCGGGGAGGCCGAGCCGCTGCCCGTCCTCCGGGGAGAAGATCCGCACGCCGGCGCCGGACAGCCGGGCGATCTCCTCGTGCACGATGACGCCGCCGCCCCCGCCGAACACCTTCACGTGCTCCGCGCCGGCCTCCTTCAGGCTGCGCGAGAGGTACTCGAAGTACTCGACGTGGCCGCCCTGGTAGGAGCTGACCGCCACGCCCTGCGCGTCCTCCTCCAGGACGGCGTCGACGACCTCCCGCACGGAGCGGTCGTGCCCGAGGTGCACCACCTCGGCACCCTGGGACTGCAGGATGCGGCGCATGATGTTGATGGCCGCGTCATGGCCGTCGAACAGCGCCGCCGCCGTCACGAAGCGCACCGGGTGCACCGGCGCGTGCAGCTCCCCCGTCACCGTCTCCACCTCAACCCTTGGACATCCAATATTTGGAAGTTAAAATAGTTTCCGTGCGCGACGCAGTCAAGACCGAATACGGTGGCCCGGTGCCCGACATGCCCGACCCCATCGCCGAGGCCCACCGCCAGTGGAGCGGCCGCTGGCCCGAGCACGCCGACCACATGGCGGCCGTGACGTCGGTGATGCGGGCCCAGCAGATCCTGCTCAGCCGGATCGAGGCCGTCCTCAAGCCGTACGGGCTGACGTTCGCCGCCTACGAGGCCCTGCGCCTGCTCGCCTTCGCCCGCACCGGGACCCTTCCCATGGGCAAGATGGGCACCCGCCTCATGGTGCACCCGGCGTCGGTCACCAACGTGATCGGCCGCCTGGAGCAGCGGGGCCTCGTCGGCCGCCGCCCCTCCCCCGACGACCGCCGCGTCGTCCTCGCCACCATCACCCCCGCAGGCCGCGACCTCGCCGAGGAGGCCACGCACGCCCTGAACGAGGCGGGCTTCGGCATCGCCGGCCTCCCGGCCGCCGAGGCCGCCGAGATCACCACCGCGCTCCGCCGGGTCCGCCTGGCGACCGGCGACCTCGACTGATCCCGCTCGCCCGATCCCGCTCGATCAGGTCCGGCGGGTCTCGCCGCTCTGGAACGGCCGGGGTCTGTGACACCTTGGGGGCATGACGAGCGAGACGGTCTTCACGTACGGGGCGCCGCAGCTGAAGTTCGGGAGCGGGGCGGCGGACGAGATCGGGTTCGATCTCGCGCAGTTCGGGGCGCGGAGGGTGCTGGTCGTCACCGACGCCGGGATCGCCGCGACGGGCGCGCCGCAGCGGATCGCGGAGGCGATGGCGGCCTACGGGATCGAGGCCGCGGTGTACGACGGCGTGCGCGTCGAGCCGACGGACGCGAGCATGCGGCAGGCGGTCGAGCACGCCCGGGAGACCGGGCCCTACGACGCGTACGTGGCGGTCGGCGGCGGGTCGAGCATCGACACCGCGAAGGCCGTCGACCTCCTCACGACCAACGAGGGCGATCTCGCCGAGTACCTGAACCCGCCGGTGGGGGCCGGACGGGCGCCGGAGCGGCCGCTGCTGCCGCTGGTGGCCGTCCCCACCACGACGGGCACGGGCGCCGAGAGCACCACGGTGTGCGTCCTGGACGTCCTGGACCTGCGGGTCAAGACCGGCATCAGCCATCCGCGGCTGCGGCCCGCGCTGGCCGTGGTGGACCCGGACCTGACGATGACGCAGCCGTCCGGGGTGACCGCGTCCGCGGGGATGGACATCCTCTGCCACGCCCTGGAGAGCTACACCGCGCGCCCCTACGACGCGTACGAGCGCAAGAGGCCCGAGCAGCGGGTCCCGTACTGCGGGGCCAACCCGGTGTCGGACATGTGGGCGGAGAAGTCGCTGAGCCTGCTGTCGCGGTCGTTCCGCAGGGCGGTCCAGGACGGGGAGGACCGGGAGGCGCGCACCGACATGGCGCTCGCCGCGACGTTCGCGGGGCTCGGGTTCGGCAACGCCGGCGTGCACATCCCGCATGCCAACGCCTACCCGATCGCCGGGCAGGTCAGGGACTTCAGGCCGGACGGCTACCCGGACGGGGAGGCGATGGTCCCGCACGGCATGTCGGTGGCGCTCACCGCGCCCGAGGCGTTCCGCTTCACCTTCGAGGCGTGCCCCGGGCGGCACGTCCGGGCCGCCGAGCTGCTCGACCCGCGGATGGACCGGCCCGACGACGCTGCTGAGCACCTGCCGCTGGCGGTGCTGCGGCTGATGCGCGACGTCGGCATCCCGGCGGGGATCGGCGGCGTCGGGTACGCGGAGGGCGACGTCCCCGGGCTGGTGGAGGGCGCGATGAAGCAGCAGCGGCTGCTCGCGACCTCGCCGCGCCCGGTGGACGAGGAGGCCGTCGCCGGGATCTTCACGCGGTCGCTGCGCCTGTGGTGAGACCGCCCGTGGTGAGACCGCCCGTGTGAAGGTGAGGCCCTCAGCGGGCGCGGACCCAGGCGTCGATCAGGTCGGCGGCCTCGGGCCGGGAGTCCGGCAGGTAGTGCGTGTCCTTGATGCGGTGGAAGGTCTTGTCGGACGCGGCGAGCGCGTCGAGGACCGCGCGGGCGTCGCTGTCGTAGACGCCCTCGTCCGCGGTGGCGTGCACCACCAGGGACGGGGCGGTGATGCGCGCCAGGTGCGGGGCGGCGACGCACTGCGAGGTGCGCAGGCTCCACATCGACAGCCACGAGCGGAGCGTGCACAGCGAGCCGAGGCCGAACACGCCGTAGTTGGCCTTGGCGGGCTCGCCGAGGTAGCAGCGGTTCGGCGGGCGGTCGGACGGCTCGATCGCGGGGTCGATCATCCGCAGGTCGGCCCAGGTGCGGTGCACGGTGAACAGGGCGTCCCGGGCGCGGGTGCCCCGCAGGGCGTCCAGGCGGGCGAGGACCCGGTCGGTGATGTGCTCGTTGCGGGCGCGCTGGGCGGCGCGGTACCGGGCCTGGAACTCCGCGCCGTACGGGGGGCCGTTGCCGGGGTCGAAGGGGTCGAGGGACGGGTCGACCGACAGCGGGTCGGCCTCGTCGGTGACCGACGGGTCCATCCAGGCGGTGAGGACCTCCGGGCGGCCGGAGTGGGCCGCGAGCGCGACGAACAGGTCCCCGGCGGGCAGGTCCTCGATCGCCGGGACGGGGCGCATCCCCGCGACGGGCGTGACGTTGGGCTCGACGGCCTGGGACTGGTAGGCGGCCATCAGCGAGCCGCCGCCGGAGTTGCCGAGCAGGACGATCCGCTCGGCGCCCGCCTGCTCGCGGAGCCAGCGGACGCCGGCGCCGATCTCGGCGAGCGCGTGGTCGAGCAGGAAGTACGCCTCGTTGCCGCGGAAGCGGGTGTTCCAGCCGAGGAAGCCGTGGCCGCGGGCCGCGAGGTGCTCGGCGAGGTAGTGCTCGGAGAAGTCGACGTTGTAGTGGGTCGCGATGAACGCGGTCTTCGGCGCGGCCCCGGCGGGCCGGTGGTAGACGCCCTGGCACGGGTGGCCGCCCGCGCCCGCCCGGCCCCCCGCCACCGGCGACGGCAGCCCCACGAACTCCCTGGCAGTCCCGCCCATCCGGCGCCTCCCGGCTCGATACCGAATCAGGTTCTGATCGTAGGGGGTTATGGAGGCCGCACGACCACCCCCTGCCTGGTCGTACTGGTCCATCCCATATGCTGCGGATCACATCCGTTGTGTCGCAAGGAGGCGTGATGGCGGATTCGCCGACGATGACGTACGGCGGCTATCTGAGGCTCGACGACCTGCTGTCCTGCCAGGAGCCGAAGACCCGGGCGCACGACGAGCTGCTCTTCGTGATCATTCACCAGGTCTACGAACTGTGGTTCAAGCAGATCCTGCACGAGGCCGCGCTGCTCCAGGCACGCCTGGAGGAGGGCAACAGCGCCGGGTCGCTGCACACCGCCCGCCGCATCGCCAAGATCCTCAAGACCGTCGTCGGGCAGCTGGACGTGCTGGAGACGATGACGCCCCGGCAGTTCGCGGCGTTCCGCGACGCGCTCGGCAACTCCAGCGGCTTCCAGAGCGAGCAGTTCCGCGAGATCGAGGCCGTCCTCGGGCGGCGCTCCTTTCCCACCTCGGACCTGCGCGGCGACGAGCGGCTCCAGGCGGCCGTGTCCCGCCCGTCGGTGTTCGACTCGCTGCTGCGCTACCTCGCCGGACGCGGCCATCCCGTCCCGCGGGAGGCCCTGGAGCGCGACTTCTCCCGGCAGTGGGAGCCGGACGCCGGCGTGCAGAAGGTCCTGCTCACCGTCTACGCGGACGAGTCGAGCCCGGCCGCCGAGGTCTGCGAGGCGCTCGTCGACGTGGACGAGGGCATCCAGGAGTGGCGGTACCGGCACCTGAAGATGGTCGAGCGGACGATCGGCGCGAAGATCGGCACGGGCGGGTCGGCCGGCGCGGACTACCTGCGCCGCACCCTGTTCGCCCCGGCGTTCCCCGACCTGTGGGAGGTCCGCTCCCAGACCGAGGAGGTCCCCGTCCATGGCGGCTGACGGCGGCGAGCGGGTCGCGATCGTCGGCGCGGGCCTGGCGGGCTGCCTGCTCGCGGTGCTGCTCGGCCGCCGCGGCATCCCGGTGACGGTGTACGAGCGGCGCCCCGACCCGCGCGTCGCGGGCGCCGAGCGGGGACGCTCGATCAACCTGGCGATCTCGGCCCGCGGCCTGGCGGCGCTGGAGCAGGTGGGGCTGCGCGACCAGTCCCTCAAGCAGGCGCTGCCCATGCACGGCCGCATGGTGCACCCCCTCTCGGGCGCGCAGAACTTCCAGCCCTACAGCGCCGACGGCAGGCGCGCCATCAACTCCATCAGCCGCGCCGAGCTGAACCGGTCGCTGCTGGACACCGCCGAGGGCACGCCGGGCGTCACGCTGCGGTTCTCCCAGCGCGTCACCGGAGTGGACGCCGAGGCCGGCGCCGTCCTGCTGGAGGACGCCGCCCCGGAGCCCGCCGACGTCGTCCTGGCCGGGGACGGCGCGTACAGCGCCGTCCGCCGGTCGCTGCGCCTGGACGAGGACGCCGACTTCCTGGAGCACGGCTACAAGGAGCTGACCGTCCCGCCCAAGGACGGCGAGTTCGCGCTCGACCCCGACGCGCTGCACATCTGGCCGCGCGGCACCTCGATGATGATCGCGCTGCCCAACCTGGACCGCTCGTTCACCTGCACGCTGTTCTGGCCGAAGGAGGACTTCGCCGCCCTCGACACCCCGGCGAAGGCCACCGCGTACTTCGAGCGGCACTACCCCGACGTGGCGGGGCTGATGCCGGACCTGGCCGACGACTACGAGCGCAACCCGGTCGGGTCGCTGGTGACCGTCCGGTGCTGGCCGTGGACGCGGTACGGCAGGGGCGCCCTCGTGGCGCTGCTGGGCGACGCCGCGCACGCGATCGTGCCGTTCTTCGGGCAGGGCGCGAACTGCGCGTTCGAGGACTGCATCGAGATCGACCGGTGCCTCACCGAGACCGGCGGCGACTGGGCCCGCGCGCTGTCGCTCTACCAGGAGCGGCGCAAGGCGAACACCGACGCGATCGCCGAGATGGCGCTGGACAACTTCATCGAGATGCGCGACCGGGTGTCGTCCCCGGTGTACCGGATGAAGCAGGCGGCGACGCACGCGCTGGAGCGGCGCCTGGCCGGGCGCTACGTCTCCCGCTACGAGCTGGTGTCGTTCTCGACGGTCCCGTACGCGCGGATCCCGGCGCGGATCAGGCGCCAGAACCGGGTGCTAGCCGCGGCCGCCGCGGGCTCCGCGGCCGTCCTCGGCCTGGGCCTGCGCGCCCTCGTCCGGAGGCGCTGACCCCCGGCGGCCGGCGGCCAGGTCGGCCACGGCCGCCGCCAGCGCCGCCAGCACGAACCCCAGGACGACGATCAGCCCGTGCCGGAACGCGGCCGCCCAGTCCCCGCGCGTCCCGGCGATCGTGGCGAAGAACACCGACCCGACGGCGGCGACTCCCATCGCGGTGCCGACCCGCTGGCCGGTCTGCAGAACGCCCGCCGCGCTGCCGCCCTCGGTGTAGTGCACCTGCGACAGCGTGATCGTCTGGTTCGGCGAGATCACCAGGCCGCTGCCGAGCCCGGCCAGCAGCAGCGGCGCCGCGGTCGCCCAGGCCACCCCGGCGCCGGGCCTCAGCTCGACGGCGAGCCACGCCGCGCCGAGCCCGGCCAGCACCAGGCACAGGCCCGCGGCGACGAGGTGGCGGCCGTAGCGGGCCACGGCCCGGCCGCCGAGCGCGGACCCGACGGCCGAGCCGACCGCGAACGGCGTGATCGCCAGGCCCGCCTCCAGCGCGCTGAGCCCCAGGCCGGCCTGGAGGTAGAGGGTGAAGATGAAGAAGACCGCGGTGAACCCGGCGAAGTACAGCAGGGCGATCGCCGTGCCCAGCGAGTAGGAGCGGAGCCGGAACAGCGCGAGGTCGACCATCGGCGCCCTGGCCCGGCGCTCCCAGGCGGCGAAGACCGCCAGCAGCACGGCGCCCGCGAGGATCAGCAGCCACTTGCGGCCGCCGTGCCACTGCTGCTCCTGGACGAGCGGCAGCAGCACGCAGAGGACGCCCGCGCCCAGCAGGAGCACCCCGAGCGGGTCCAGGCCCTGCCGCTCCCCGTAGACCGGGGCGGGCAGCAGCCGCCACGCCAGGAACAGCGCCGCGACGCCGACCGGGATGTTCACGTAGAACACCCACCGCCAGCCCTCCGCCGACCCGGCGATCGCGATCAGCCCCCCGCCGAGCAGCGGGCCGACGGCGGTGGCGATCCCGATGACGGCGCCGAGCGCCCCGAAGGCCCGCCCCCGCTCCGCGCCCCGGAACAGCTGCTGGATGAGCCCGGCGACCTGCGGGTTGAGGATGCCGCCCGCAACGCCCTGCACGAGCCGGGCGAAGACGAGGAACAGGATCGTCGGGGCGATGCCCGCCCCCGCGCTCGCCGCCGTGAACAGCGCGAGCCCGGACATGAACACCGCCCGCCGGCTGCGGGCGTCGCCGAGCCGCCCGGCCGGGACGAGGACGAGCCCGAACGTCAGCGCGTACCCCGACAGGATCCACTGCAGCTGCGCGTCGGACGCGTGCAGCCCCGCCCGGATCGACGGCAGCGCCACGTTGACGATGCTGACGTCCAGCAGCGTCATGAACGCCGCGACCAAGCAGACCGAAAGAGCCTGCCAGCGGGTGTCCATTGCCTTTTTCTCCTCCTTCGGGCCTGGCGGCCCTCCATCGTCGATAAAGGCGGGCGATCGCTGGCATCGCTCCGACTCGCCCAAAGGCTCGCTGCGCGATCAGATTCTTGCTTCGCTCGAATCTGCCTTCGGACGCGATCGCAATCGTGAGGGTTGGTGCTTGGTTGCGGTGGTGGCTCGTGGAGGTGTCTAAGCTCGCCTCATGACCGACGCCGATCTGGGGAACGGGCCCGAGGAGTTGCAGTGCTCCGCCAAGGGGTGCCGGGCCGACGCCGTGTGGGCGCTGCGGTGGAACAACCCGAAGATCCACACGCCGGACCGGCGGAAGGTCTGGCTGGCCTGCGACGAGCACCGCGAGAGCCTCTCGGCGTTCCTGTCCCGCCGCGACTTCCTGAAGGACGTGGTGCCGGTCGCCGAGCGCGACGAGCCCGCCGGGCGGGGTTAGGCCTCGTCGAGGACCGGCTCGCCGGCCTGCTCGGGCACCTCGGCCCGCCAGCCCTCGGCCATCTCGGTGAGCCGCGCGGCGCCGTCCCGCGCGGGCACGCCGCGGCCGACCGCGAGGCCGAGCAGGTAGGCAGTCAGCGGCGCGCCGGGCCGCGCGACGTTGTGGGCGACGTCGCGGGCGAGGTCGAGCACCAGTCCCTGGTCGACGTCGCCGGGCTCCAGGCCCAGTTCGAGGCAGGCCGCGTTGATCCAGTCCTCGAGGACAGACATGGGTTCCCCCTTCGAGCATGGTGCCGGTGGTGTGCCCACTCTCGCACGATCAAAGCAGGCGCTCGGCGGCGGCCAGCTGTTCGGGGGTGTCGCAGTCGTACCAGGCGGGGCGCGTCCCGGCCGGGAGCGTGACCGGCACGGGATCCAGGGGGCCGAGGAGGCCGCGCAGGGACGCGCCGTCGTAGCCGGCCAGCGCCGTCCGCAGGGCGTCCGCCCGCCAGCAGCCGGCGAGCCACTGCTCGCGGCCGTCCTCGTCCACCAGGACGGCTCCGGCCCCCTCCGCCATCGCCGCCAGGAGCGCGGCGACGTGGGCGGGGCGCAGGAACGGCAGGTCGGCGGCCAGCAGCGCCAGGCGCGGCGCGCGGACCTCGGCGAGCCCGGCGCGCAGCGCGGGCACCGGTCCGGCGCCCGGCGGGTCCTCGCGGACGACGACGGCGCCCGCGAGGACGTCGCGGCGCGGCCCCACCACTATCAGCCGGGACGCTCCGGACGCGGCGGCCGCCGCCCACTCGATCAGCGGGCGTCCGCCCACGGGGGCGGCGGGCTTGTCGGCGCCGAACCGGCGTGCGCGTCCGCCCGCGAGCAGCACGGCGTCGAAGGCCGCGCCGGCGTCCACCGGCTCAGCCGCCGATCGCCGACATGGGCCGGGCGGGCTGCAGGAACGACGGGTCGTCGATGCCGTGCCCGGCGCGCTTGGTCCGCACCGCCGCGCGCCAGCGGTCGGCCAGCTCGGCGTCGGTGGCGCCGGCGCGCATCGCGTCCCGCAGGTTGGACTCCTCGGTGGCGAACAGGCAGTTGCGGACCTGTCCGTCGGCGGTGAGCCGCACCCGGTCGCAGGCGCCGCAGAACGGCCGGGTCACCGAGCCGATCACACCGACCGTCTCGGGGCCGCCGCCGACCAGGAACGACTCGGCGGGGGCGCTGCCGCGGTCGTGCCCGGTGTCGGGCACGAGGTCGAACTCGGCGGACAGCCGGTCCAGGATCTCGTCCGCGGTGATCATGTTCTCGCGGGTCCAGCCGTGCTGGGCGTCCAGCGGCATCTGCTCGATGAACCGCAGCCGGTAGCCGTGCTCCAGGCAGTAGCGCAGCAGCGGGACGGCCTCGTGGTCGTTGATCCCGCGCATCAGCACCGTGTTGATCTTGACCGGCGCGAGCCCGGCCCGGCGCGCCGCCGCCAGCCCCGCCAGCACGTCGTCCAGCCGGTCGCGGTGCGCGAGGCGCCGGAACGTCTCCCGGTCGAGGGTGTCGAGGGAGACGTTCACCCGGTCGAGCCCGGCCTCGGCCAGCGGCGCGGCCAGCCGGTCGAGCCCGATCCCGTTGGTGGTCAGCGAGATCTGCGGACGCGGCGCCTGCTCCGCCGTCCGCCGCACGAGGTCCGGGAGCCCGCGCCGCAGCAGCGGCTCCCCGCCGGTGTAGCGGACCTCCGTGACGCCGAGGTCGCGCACGGCGAGGCCGACCAGCCGGACCACCTCGTCGTCGGTGAGCAGTTCCGGCTTGGGCAGCCAGTCCAGCCCCTCGGGCGGCATGCAGTACGAGCACCGGAGGTTGCACCGGTCGGTGAGGGAGACCCGCAGGTCCGTCGCGGTACGGCCGAAGGTGTCGACCAGCACGGGCACCCCTTCCTGTTGCGGTCTTGCACTCCAGCCTATTCCGGTGGTTGACGATTTGATCCACCGCGGGAGACGGTGGCGTCGGACGAAGATCAAGGAGGCCGGGGTGGCGACGTCGCGGGAGTGGGAGTTCGCGGGCACGCGGGGGGCGGTCACCGCCCGGATCTGGGCGGACGGCGAGCCGCGCTACGTCGCGGTGCTCGTGCACGGCTACGGCGAGCACCTCGGCCGGTACGACCACGTCGCGGACGTCCTGGTCCGGCACGGGGCCGTCGTCTGCGGCCCGGACCACCTGGGCCACGGCCGCTCGGCCGGCGAACGGGTGCTGGTCGAGGACTTCGAGGACGTCGTCGCCGACGTGCACACGGTCGTGGAGGCGGCCCGCGGCGACCACCCGGGACTGCCCGTCATCATGATCGGCCACTCCATGGGCGGCCTGATCGCCACCCGCTACGCCCAGCTCCACGGCGGCGGCCTCGCCGCGCTGGTGCTGTCCGGCCCGGTCCTCGGCCGCTGGCACGTCGTCGAGGAGCTGCTCCCCCGCGACGAGATGCCGGACGAGCCGATCGACACCGCCACGCTCTCGCGCGACCCGGCCGTCGGGAAGGCCTACACCGAGGACCCCCTGATCTGGCACGGGCCGTTCAAGAAGCCCACCGTCCGGGCGCTCGACACCGCGCTCCGCCGCGTCAACGAGCACGGCTCGCTGGGCGCGCTGCCCACCTTCTACGTCCACGGCGACGCCGACGAGCTCGTCCGGCCGCGCGACACCCGCGTCGGCATCGACGCGGTCCGCGGGGACGACCTCACCGAGCGGCTCTACCCGGGCGCCCGCCACGAGGTCTTCAACGAGACCAACCGCGACGAGGTCCTCGCCGACGTCACCGCCTTCATCGACCGGGTGCTGCCGGAGGCGTAGGGGCCGGTCCGCGCCGCGCCGCGCGGCAGCGGATCCTCGGGGCCCCCTCCCCCGCCGTCTCATCGCCGCTCCCGCACGGCCTGCGGCGCCATCCCGGCGCGCCCCCGTGCTGGTGCGGCCACGAAGTCCTGACCAGGGCGGACACCCAAACAAGGCCACCGGAACCATGGCGACCCTCCGTGAAACATTCTTTACTTTAAGACACCATTTCCTGGTTCAAGGGGGGACGTACACATGAACCGGATCAGGATCGAGGACCGGGCGACCACGGCCGAGGACCGCGACCGCGCGGTCCCGCCCGAGGGGGGCGGGTCATGACCGACCTCTGGCCGCTCGTCGGCGCGGCCGTCAACCCGACGAGCGGCCAGACGTGGCAGCAGGCGATCAGCGCGTTCGAGACGCTCACCGGACGGCCGCTGCCGGTCCGCCGGTGCTACGACGGCGCCCCGCCGTCCACGGTGGCCACCTCGCAGCTGCGCCACGACCTGGGCGTGCGCAAGAGCGTCTACAGCATCAAGCCGACGATGACGACACCGCTGACGACGCTGCAGTCGCTCGCGAACGACATCATCGCCACGGGCGCCGTGGTCGACGTGATCATCTACCACCAGCCGGTCGACAACATGAGCGGCCCCGACTTCATCAACCTCTACAAGCGGTCGGCGCCGCCGTTCCGCTCGGCCGGGGTGAAGGTGGGGGTCTGCTACAGCAACTACTCGTGCAACCTCCCGTACTCCGATTCGCGGTCGGCGCTGCGCTACTACTGGCCGCCCACGGGCCTGGTCGACTTCATCGGGATCGACGAGTACCCGATCGGCGAGATCACCGCCACCGCGGACGCCCCTCCGATGGACGTGCGCACGCGGCGGGCGTGCCAGTTCGCCGACTCCCTGGGGGTGCCCCTGGGGCTCAGCGAATGGGGCGTCGACGCCTCCTGGCCGGTCACCAAGTCCGCCCAGTGGATGCGGTCGGTCACCGACTGGGGCCGCGAGCGCTCCCTGCTCGGCGTCCCGCTGCGGTGGTCGTGCTACTTCAACATCGCCCCCTACGCCATGACGCACGCCGAGTACGTGGACGCCTACGACAACCAGTCCGACCTGCTGATGTAGGGGACGGCGGTCCGGCGTCCCGCGTGGGGCGGGGCGCCGGACCGCCGGCTCGCGTGCCGTCAGCCCTTGACGCAGATGAGCTGGCGGAGGTGCGCCACGACCTCGACGAGGTCGGACTGGGCCTCGATCACCGTCTCCAGGTCCTTGTAGGCGCCGGGGATCTCGTCGATGACGCCGCTGTCCTTGCGGCACTCGACGCCCCGGGTCTGCTCGACGAGGTCGTCCACGGTGAAGCTCTTGCGCGCCTTGTTGCGGCTCATCCGGCGGCCCGCGCCGTGCGAGGCCGAGTTGTAGGCCGTCTCGTTGCCGAGGCCGCGGACGATGTAGGTGCCGGTCGCCATGGAGCCCGGGATGATCCCGAGGTCGCCGGCGCCCGCGCGGATCGCGCCCTTGCGGGTGACGAGCAGCTCGACACCTCCGTACTCCTCCTCCGCCACGTAGTTGTGGTGGCAGGAGATGACCTGGTCCCACCGGCAGCGCTTCTCCCCGAACCGCTTCGTCACGACGTTCTGCGCGAGGGCCAGCATGACGGCGCGGTTGCGGCGCGCGTACTCCTGCGCCCAGAACAGGTCGTGCCGGTAGGCGTCCATCTTGGCGGTGCCGGTGAGGAACACGGCGAGGTCGCCGTCCGGCAGGTCCTGGTTGTGCGGGAGCCTGCGGGCGGCCTCGATGTGGTGCTCGGCCAGCTCGTTGCCGATGTTGCGCGACCCCGAGTGCAGGACGAGCCAGATCGCGCCGTCGTCGTCCGCGCACAGCTCCAGGAAGTGGTTGCCGCCGCCGAGCGTGCCCATCTGCGAGCGGGCGCGGCCGAGGCGGGCCCGCACCGCCGGGTGCAGGTCGTCGAACGCCTTCCAGAAGTCGTACCAGCCGCGCTCCTTCAGGCCCGGCAGCGCGGACGGGTCGACGGCGGTCTTGTGCGAGCCGCGCCCGACGGGGATCGCCTTCTCCAGCCGCGAGCGCAGCCCGGACAGGTCGTCGGGCATGTCCTCGACGGTGAGCGACGACTTCGCGGCGGTCATCCCGCAGCCGATGTCGACGCCGACGGCGGCCGGGGACACCGCGTCCCTCATCGCGATCACCGAGCCGACGGTGGCGCCCTTGCCGTAGTGGACGTCGGGCATCACCGCGAGGCCCTCCACCCACGGCAGGGCGGAGACGTTGCGTAGCTGGTCGAGGGCGAGGTCCTCGACGGTGGCGGGGTCGGTCCACATCCGGATCGGGACGCGGCCGCCCTTCAGGGTCTGGTACGGCATTCCCTCTCCTTGATCGACGGAACCGGACCGCGATCTATGACGCCAGAGTCACCCGTCCCGGTTCAACCGGTTTTCGCCCTGGCGGCGCTCGGTCAGCCCGAGGCGGTCGAGGTGGCGCAGCAGGGCGACGGCGGCGTCGCGGCCGGTCCCGAGGGCCTCGCCGGCCTGGGCGGGGGTGAACGGCTGCGGCAGGGCGGACAGCACCCGCAGCGCCTCCCGGTCGGCGCCCGGGAGCAGCACGAGGCCGTCGCCGATCTTCAGGACGGCGCCCGCGTTCTGCGCGCCGGCGAGCACGTCGCCGGTGAGGCCCAGCTCTTCGAGGCGCTCGGCGCTGGGCGGCCGGAAGGGGGCGTCGGCGAGGTCGGCGCGGAGCCGCTCCACGGCGGCGGCCCAGGGCGGCGGCGGTTCCGCGGCGACGGCCGCGGGCGGCGGCTCGGCCACCCGCTCCGGTGCGGGGCCCGGGGCGGGCCCGTAGACGCGTCCGGCGTCCACGCGCAGCGGCGGCCGGACGAGCGCGGCGACGAGCTGCCGGGCGGGCAGTCCGAGGCGCAGCCGGACGGTCTCCAGCGGGATCCCGGGGGCGCGGGGGCTCGCGGCGGCGTGCCGGGACGTCTCCTCGGCGAGCCGCTCGAACAGCGACCGCCAGTGCGCCGGGTCGGCGACCCATTCGCCGTTCAGGGCGACTGCGTCCGCCGGCGGCGCGCAGCCCATGAGGGACAGCTCCGAGCGGCGGAGCACGCCGTGCCGCCGGAGCACGAGGGCGCCGTCCGGGCGGTCCGGCCAGGACGCCAGCTCCCGCGCGCGGGCGGCGCCCGCGCCGCGCCGCACGAGGGTCGGCGGCCGGACGTCCAGGACGCTCACCCCGGCGATCGAGCGGCGCTCGGGGTCGCGCAGGAGCCCGGTGTCGCCGAGGTGCAGGGCGAGCCGGGTGTTCAGGGTCAGGCGCGCGGTGTCGGGGCCGAGGGGCCGCAGCCGGACCGGGACGGCCGCCGACCCGATGTGCAGCGTCATCCGCCGCGCGAGCCTGCCGGACGCCTCGCCGAAGCGGGTGCGGACGTCGACGCTGGTGGTGTGCGTCCAGGCGCCGGGGGTGACCAGGGCCATGCCGGGGTCGACGCGCCCGGCGTCCCGCAGCGTCAGCACCACGCGGGAGACGCCGCCGACCGACTCGCGGGGCTCGCCGGCGCAACCGATCGTCCGGACGCGGACGCGCTCGCCGGCGGGCATGAGGAGCAGCTCGTCGCCCACGGCCACGGTCCCGGCGGTGAGGGTGCCCGCGATGACGGTCTGCCGCCCGGCGGTGAACGCCCGGTCCGCCCAGAGCCGCACCGGGGCGGCCGGGTCGGGCACGGGCAGCCGCCCGGTGAGGCGGTCGAGCGCGGCGGCCAGCTCGACCATCCCGGCGCCGGTGTCGGCGCTGACCGCGACGGCCTCCGCGCCCTTCAGCGCCGTCTCGGCGAGCCGCTCGCGGATCTGGCGCAGCGCGGGCTTCGGGTCTGCGGCGTCGGCCTTGGTGACCGCGACGACCCCGAACCGGGCGCCGAGCGCGCCGAGGGCCTCCAGGTGCTCCCGCGTCTGCGGCATCCACCCCTCGTCGGCGGCGACGGCGAGCAGGACGGCGGAGGCGGACGCCGCCCCGGCGAGCATCTCCGGGACGGACCGCTCGTCTCCCGGGGCGTCCACGAACGCGACGCGCCGCCCCGAGGGCAGCTCCGTCCAGGCGCCGGGCTCGCCGGGCTCGCTGCCGGTGAGGGCGCGCACGAGCGCCGACTTGCCGTGGCCACCGTGACCGGCGGTGGTGACGACCTGCATCAGCGTCCTTTCCGGGCCGGAACGCCGGTGGCCTCACAAGGACGGGCCGTGCGGGGGAAGGCGATGCGGGGGTTGCGCAGACGAAGGTCCACGAAAGGCAACCCTATGGACGCCGGGGCCCCCGGCAAACCGCGACGCGCGGGCGCGACCGGTTCGCCGGCGACGCCGCCCCGGATGGCGGGGCCTCTCCCTGGCTCAGACGAACCGGTGGAAGGCGGGCAGGTCGCGGACGAGGGGCGCCAACGCGTCGAGCTCGCGGGTGCGGGCGGGTGGTGTGGTACCGAACAGTCCCGTCTCGGCCTGTCGCCGGGCCCACGCGTTGGCGAAGACCAGGGCGCGCAACGGCGCGGGGGCCGCGGCAAGGCGCTCGGCCCGTGCCGCGGCCTCGGGGGTGTCCGTTTCGGGCTCGGCGGGGCGGGCCGTCCTCGCCTGGGCGCCGGCCGGGGTCCGCCACAGCGGGGAGCCGTCGTCGACGAGCGTGTCGGCGGGGGCCGTGCCGCAGGCGGCCAGGAGGGCCGCGGTGAGCGGTTCCGGGTCGGCGCAGCCGGCGCCGGCCAGCAGCCCTACCGTGTGCCGGCCGGTCTGCCAGGCGCCGAGGAACTCGGGCCAGGCTTCTGTGGTCAGCACGCTCGCGTAGCGTTCGGTGACCTCGCGCATGACGGGTCCGAGCGCGGTGTGCAGCGGCTCCGGCAGCAGTGTGGCGAGGTCGGCGGCGAGACCGTCCACGACCGCCGGCCGATCGGCCGGCCGCCACCCGGGCGGCAGCGGCGTAGCCCAGAGGCGGGACAGGTGGAGCCACCGCAACTCGACGGTCCGGACTTCACGGCTGACCCTGTCGACCAGCCAACCCGGCTCCGCGTACGGCCGGCGATATCCGGTGTCGCCCGGATAGTTGATCGGCGGTTCCACCGGGCGGATCGCGTCCGCCGGGACGTCCCAGCGCACGAGGTAGACGAGGCCGCGGGCTTCCGCGACGTACCCCAGGAGGCTCGGGTCGAGGCCGGGCACACGCATGTGGTAGTCGCCGAACCGCTCGGACGGACGGGCCCGCGCGACGACGGCGGCGGTGCGCAGCTCCGGCGGAAGCCCGCGAAGCCGATGCACGTTCAGGGTCCGGAGCCATGGCGGATCTCCGCGCGTCGGGCTGTACGGCCGCGCCATCGCCAGAGTCATGGCCAAGGGCCAGGTGAGCGGGGGGAGGTTGTTCAGATAGTAAGGCCGGGCCCCCAGACCGCTGTCGTACCAGGGAAGCGTGGCGGCCGCCGCGAGCACCTCGAGATCGGTCGTCCCCTGCCTGGCGAGCGTGGCGGCGGTCTCCACGCCGATCGCCAGACGGTCGGTGGGCTCCTCGCTGTCGATCTCACCCGTCGGCCTGTGCCGCCTCGCCGACGCGATCAGGTCCAGCGCGAGGGCCTCGAGATGGTCGCGGTCCTCGCGCGGAACGCGTTTGAGGAGCTTCCGGCGCAGGTGCTTCCACGACCGCGCCAGTACCGGGTCGGGCTCGGACGCGTCCATCAGTCCGGCCACCTGTCCCCGAGGATGAGTCGCCCGCCCTCGATCGGAACTTCCTCGCGTGGCCAGATCTCCAAGGTGCGGGCCACGTCGTAGTCGATGAGGTCGGTGAGGTAGAGCATGCCGTAGCCGCCGCGGAGCAGGGCGTCGCCGTCCAGGGTCCCGACGTCGAGTTGCCGCTCGGCGATGAACTGGAACAGATCCAACGTCAGGTCGGCGTACAGGAAGGCCACCTCCAGATCCGGCGTGAGTGCGGCGCACGCGTCCCGGAAGGCGCACACCAGCGGCATCCCGTCGCCCCGCACCCCGTCGCGGGCGGCCTCGTCGCGCTGGTCGAAGAAGTCGTACAGTCCGAAGACGAGGACGAGGGCGGTGTAGTGGTCGAGGTCGAGGACGTAAGCCTCGCAGTGCATTCCGCCCCAGTCGCCGACCTGCCACAGGCGGGAGGACACCGGGTTGGCCACGGGATCCGTCCCCAGGCGGCCCAGCATGTCCGGAAGCCACACGTAATGCAGGTTGAACGGCGTCCGCGGCATGAAGAACACCGCTCCGAGAGGGCGTTTCTGCGGTCCCAGCCCGACAAGGCCCGGGGGCTCCTCCGGCGACGGGGTCCAGGAGGGGCCACGGCCGTCGGCGGGGCGCACCGGCCGCGGCAGCCGACCGGTGACGAGCGTGTGGAGCGCCTCGTCGAAGGTGTCGCCGAGGTGCCATTCACCGATCGGGTCGATGGCCATCACCTTGCCCAGGTCGGTGAGGGCGAGCACCGACTCGCCCCGGCCTTCGACGCCGAGCGGGTAGAGGCTCACGCTCATGGCGCGTTCAACGTCGGTGAGCGTCTCGAAGCCATGCGCGGCCGAACCCGGGTCGATGGCGAACGGCCGAGGGGCGAGGCCCAGCCGGACCAGCAGCGCCCGGCATGAGGCGCACGGCGGTGCGGTCCGGCCGTCCTGCGGGTCGCCGGGCTCGCGGACCCGGTACGTCACCAGGTCCGCACCGCGCAGCAGCCGGCCTCGCGCCTCATCGACCGACAGCGCCGGCTCGCCGGCCGCGGCCCGCCGGGCGTCCTCGGCATGCATCACGTCGGACAGCACTGCCACCTCCGAGCAGCGGTCGTTGCCGCGCGTCCGGGACTCGACCGGCAACCGGTCGAGGATGCCGCGCACGAGCGGATGCAGGTTGGGCACACCGTCGCCCTTCATGCTGCGACCGGTGCGCAGGCGCCCGTCCCCGAGACGCAGGCGGGTGACGTTCTCCGGGAACGGTGCGCGCACCCGGTCGCGGCGGGCTTGCACGACGGGGTCCCAGGTCAGCGGCGCGGCCGGTGTGCGCTCGCGGAAGGCGCGGTACTGCTCGACCACGGCCTCCACGGGAACGAGGGGCCAGTGCGTCAGCTCCCCGTTCAGCCGGTCGACGACGACCCGGCCGGACCCGACGTCTCCGGAGCGGCCCGGCGGAGGAGTGCGCCAGTAGACGTAGCCGAGGTCGAACTCGTGCGTCCCGAACCCGCGGGGCACCCCGGCCGGACCGTCCTGGGCGAGCCAGGCGGCCGCGATCAACTGGGACTCCCATAAATCGACCACGCACGCCTCCCCGGCTCCGTGCTCACGAATATAGGGGCGCGTCGCGCCGTACCGCGGGCGTCGCGGGGCAAAGCCGCCGCTCTACACTTATTTAGGTTAAGTAAGTACATGCCGCGCGCCGGGCTCCGGTGGCCGGCCGATGCGGGAGGTTCGCATGACCGGCGCCCCGGCGGCACGTGGGACAGGCGCCCCGGCGGTGCGCGGGGCCCCCGCCCCGCCGCTGCGCGGAGCCGGCGCCCCGGCCGCCCGGAACACCGGCCCGACCCTCCTCGCGCTCTCCGTCGCCGGGATGGTCGTCTCGGTGCAGCAGACGCTCGTGCTGCCGCTGCTGCCGCAGCTCATGGTCCGCTTCGACGCCCCCATCACCGACGTGACGTGGGTGTTCACCGCGTCCCTGCTGGCCGGCGCCGTCGCCACCCCGCTGCTGACCCGGTTCGGCGACATGTACGGCAAGAAGCGCATGATCATGCTCGCGCTGGTGCTGCTGCTGGCGGGCTCGGTGGTGTGCGCGGTGTCCGGCACGCTGCCGGTGCTGATCGCCGGACGCGCCCTGCAGGGCGTCTCGGCGGCGATGATCCCCCTCGCCATCGGCATGATCCGCGACACGTTCCCGCCCGAACGGGTCACCACGGCGATCGGCATCGTCAGCGCGACCATGGGCGTCGGCGGCAGCGCGGGGATGATCGTGACCGGGCTGATCGCCGCCCGCACCGCGAGCCACCACCCGGTCTTCTGGATCGCCGCCGCGCTGGCGGCGGCGGGCCTGGCGCTGGTCGCCGCGACGGCGCGCGACGTCGGCGTCCGGGCCGGCGGCCGGCCGGACCTGCCGGGCGCGGCCGTGCTCGCCTGCTGGCTGGTCTGCCTGCTGCTCGCCATCAGCCAGGGCAACGCGTGGGGCTGGGCGTCCGGCGGCGTCCTCGGCCTGTTCGGCGCCGCGGTCGCGCTGTGCGCGGTGTGGGTCGCGATCGAACTGCGGGTCCGCGCGCCGCTGGTGCGGCTGAACCTGCTCGTCGGCGCCCGGTCGCTGTCGGCCAACGTCGTCTCGGCGCTGCTCGGCTTCTCGATGTTCGCCGCGTTCACGCTGATCGCCGGGTTCGTGCAGGCGCGGCCGGAGGAGGTCGGGTACGGCCTCGGCGGCTCGGTGCTGGACGTCGGGCTCTACATGCTGCCGAGCACCCTGACGATGCTGGTGTTCTCGGCGATGGCCGGGCGGATCGCGGCCCGGCTCGGCCCCGCGTACACGCTCGCGATCGGGTCGGCGTTCGCCGGGCTGTGCTACGCCTGGCTCGCGGTGTCGAACACGCACGTGTACGACATGCTGGCGTTCAGCGCCATCCAGGGCATCGGGTTCGGGATCGCCTACGCGGCGCTCGGCACCCTCGCCGTCCGGCACGTGCCGATGGACCAGAGCGGGATCGCCAGCGGGATCAACTCGCTCGTCCGCACCACCGGAGGCAGCGTCGCGGGCGCCGTCACCGCGTCGATCCTGGCCGGAGGGGCCGCGGGCGCCGGCGTGCCCTCCCTCGGCGCCTACGAGCTGTGCTTCTGGATCGTCTCGGCGGGCGCCGCGCTGGCCGCCCTCATCGCCGTCGCGCACGCCCTGCGCCACCCCCGGTAGACCCCGCCCGGCGGCGCGGGCTCTTGACGAACCGGCCCCGCGCCATGCCCTATAGGGGTGCGGCCCGAATCGCGGAGACGCCCGGTCCGGGCCTCCGCGCAGATCCGGGCCAGGGACCCGTCACCGGGAGGACGACATGGGCGCCTACGCGGCCGCGTACGAACGCAGCATCGCCGATCCGACCCGCTTCTGGGGGCTGGCGGCGCGGGACGTCCGGTGGCTCGTGCCGCCCGACCGGGTGCTGGACGACGGGGCGCCGCCCTTCTACCGGTGGTTCACCGGCGGCGAGCTCAACACCTGCGACAACGCGCTGGACCGGCATGTCGAGGAGGGCCGCGGCGAGCAGGCCGCGCTCATCTACGACAGCCCCGTCACCGGGACCGTGCGGACCTACACCTACCGGGAGCTGACCGAGCTCGTCGCGCGGTTCGCCGGAGCGCTGCGGGCGCAGGGCGTCGAACGCGGCGACCGCGTCGTCATCTACCTGCCGATGGTGCCGGAGGCGGTCATCGCGATGCTGGCGTGCGCGCGGCTCGGCGCGGTGCACTCGGTGGTCTTCGGCGGGTTCGCGGCGCGGGAGCTGGCGGTCCGCATCGACGACGCCCGCCCGAAGGCGGTCGTGTCGGCGTCCTGCGGCATCGAGGCGGGCCGGATCGTCCCCTACAAGCCGCTGCTGGACCGGGCGCTGGAGCTCGCCCGGCACAAGGTCGAGCGGTGCGTGATCCGGCAGCGCGAGCAGCTGCACGCCGACCTCGTCCGGCCGCGGGACGTGGAGTGGGACGAGGCGGTCGCGGCCGCCGAGCCCGCCGGGTGCGTGCCGGTCGCCGCCACCGACCCGCTCTACATCCTCTACACCTCGGGCACGACCGGGCGGCCGAAGGGCGTCGTCCGCGACAACGGCGGGCACGCGGTGGCGCTGCGCTGGTCGATGGAGAACGTCTTCGACGTGGGGCCGGGCGACGTGTTCTGGGCGGCGTCCGACGTCGGCTGGGTCGTCGGGCACTCCTACATCGTGTACGCGCCGCTGCTCACCGGGTGCGCGACCGTGCTGTACGAGGGCAAGCCGGTCGGGACGCCGGACGCGGGCGCGTTCTGGCGGGTCGCCGCGCAGCACCGGGTCAAGGCGCTGTTCACCGCGCCGACCGCGATCCGGGCGATCAAGAAGGAGGACCCCGAGGGCGCGCTGCTCGCCGGGCACGACCTGTCCGCCCTGGACACGCTGTTCCTCGCCGGCGAGCGCCTCGACCCCGACACCTACCTGTGGGCCTCGCGCATCCTGGACCGGCCGGTCGTCGACCACTGGTGGCAGACCGAGACCGGCTGGCCGATCGTGGCGAACCTGCGCGGGCTGGAGCCGATGCCGGTGAAGGCGGGGTCCCCGTCGGTGCCGGTCCCCGGGTACGACGTGCGGATCCTCGGTCCGGACGGCTCGCCCGTCCCGCCGGGCGCCGACGGCGACATCGCGATCCGGCTGCCGCTGCCGCCGGGCACGCTGCCCACGCTCTGGCAGGACGACGAGCGGTTCGTCGAGTCGTACCTGACGAAGTACCCCGGCCACTACCTGACCGGCGACGGCGGGCACATCGACGAGGACGGCTACGTCTGGGTGATGGGCCGCACCGACGACGTGATCAACGTCGCCGGGCACCGGCTGTCCACCGGGACGATGGAGGAGGTCATCTCCGCCCATCCGGCCGTCGCCGAGTGCGCGGTCATCGGCGTCCAGGACGCGCTGAAGGGGCAGGTGCCGCGCGGGCTCGTCGTGCTCAAGAGCGGCGTCCTGGCCGAACCCGAGGAGGTGTGCGCCGAACTGGTCGCGATGGTGCGCGAGCAGGTCGGGCCGGTGGCCGCGCTCAAGGAGATCTCCGTCGTGCCCGCGCTGCCGAAGACGCGGTCGGGCAAGATCCTGCGCGGCGTGATGCGGGGCATCGCGGACGGGCAGGAGGTGTCCGTCCCGTCCACGATCGAGGATCCCGAGGTCCTGGACGGCCTGCGCCCGGTCCTGCGCCGGCCCTAGGGCCCTTCCGGGGGGCGGCGGCCGGTGTCGCGGGGGGCGGCCCTGCGCTTGGGCCAGAACGCCGCCACCAGGAGGATGGCGGCCACCGGCAGGACGATCTGGAACAGCGCCTCCCACACGTTCCAGCCGCCGTTGCCGAGGTCGGACAGGTTCACCAGGCCCGTCCCGGCGAACGCCGCGACGACGCCGACCGTGGTCAGCAGCCATCCGGGCATGCGCCTGGGGCCCCGCAGCACGAGCCTGCTCAGGATTCCGATGGCCGCGCCCAGGACGACGGCGGCCACGAGTCCCCCGATGGTCATGCCTCGCCTCCCCCGTCCCCGTGGAGCCTGCCCGGAACCTACCCGCGTCCTTGATCGGTGACACGGGGCGGCGCGCGGCGGAGGGTCAGCGGATGACGAGGGTGTGCCGCCCCCGGCCGACGAGCTCCCCGATGACGGGCGCGCCGGGGATCTCCCCGGCGACCAGCAGCCCGCCGGAGGTCTGCGCGTCGGCGAGCAGGAGCCGCTCCTCCTCGGCGATCCGGCGGAAGTCGGTGTGCGGGGACACCCATCTGAGGTTGCGGCGGGTGCCGCCGGGCACGAACCCGTCCCGCACCGCGGCGCGCGCGCCGTCCAGGTAGGGGACGGCGGAGGAGTCCACGACGGCGGTGACGCCGCTCGCCCGCGCCAGCTTGTACAGGTGGCCGAGCAGCCCGGAGCCGGCGACGCCGGTGGCGCAGGCGGCGCCGCCGTCGAGGGCGGCCCGGCCCGCCGCCGCGTTCAGCTCCGTCATGGCCGCGACCGCGTGCGCGAACACCTCGCCGGTCGCCCGGTGCCGGGCGTTGAGGACGCCGACGCCGAGCGGCTTGGTCAGCGTGAGGGGGACGCCGGGGCGGCCCGCGTCCAGCCGCAGCAGCCGGTCCGGGTCGGCGACGCCGGTGACCGCGAGGCCGTACTTCGGCTCGGGGTCGTCGATGGTGTGCCCGCCGGCGATCGCGACGCCGGCGCGGGCCGCCATGTCCCGGCCGCCGCGCAGCACCTCGCGGGCCAGTTCGGCGGGCAGCGCGTCGGCGGGCCAGCCGAGCAGGTTGAGGGCCATCAGCGGCTCGCCGCCGACGGCGTACACGTCCGAGAGCGCGTTGGCGGCCGCGATGCGGCCCCAGTCGTAGGCGTCGTCGACGACGGGGGTGAAGAAGTCGGCGGCCGACACCACGGCCCGGCCGCCCTCGATCCGCAGCACGGCGGCGTCGTCGCCGTCGGGGCCGCCGACGAGGAGCGCGTCGCCGCCGCCGGTGAGGCCGGCCACGACCCGCTCCAGCTCCCCCGGCGGGAGCTTGCACGAGCCGCCGCCGCGCGCGTACTGCGTCAGGCGGGCCACGGGGGCGAGTCGGGTCACCGCAGAATTTAACGCACAACTACCTCAAATGATCAACAAACGGACGGTACGCGCCCGGTCACCGATCGCCCACCGGACCCCGCGACCAGCGGGGAAAAGCCCCGAAACCCTTGTCCGAACCCGGTTCGGCATGATGCGATCTCCCCTCTGCAAGTCATCACTTACTAGACTCACCAACGACCACGAGGGGCGTCATGGGGATCCAGGAACAGCGGGCCGACCTCGACCGGGCCGTCGCGGGGCAGACGATCTGCACCGCCCTCGCCGCGACCGCCGCACGGCACGGCGGCAGGCCCGCCTACTCCGACCGGACCGGCGGCGAGTGGAGGACCCTCACCTGGGCGGACACGCGGACCCGCGCGCTGGAGACGGCCGCCGGGTTCGCCGCCCTCGGCCTGGAGGCGGGCGAGGTCGTCGCGCTGATGATGCCGAACCGCTCCGAGCACGTCCTGGCCGACCTCGGCGCGGTGCACGCCGGCGGGGTCCCCACCACCGTGTACGCGACGCTCGCGCCCGACCAGGTCGCGTTCGTGGCCGGCCACTGCTCGGCGAAGTACGCCGTGCTGGACGGGATCGACCAGCTCGGCCGCTGGCTGCCCGTCCTGGACCGCCTCCCCGACCTCCGCAAGATCATCGTGGTGGACGCCGAGGCCTGCCCGCCCGGCGACCGCTTCCTCACCTGGGACGCCTTCACCGAGCTCGGCCGCCGGGAGCTGGCCGCCGACACGCTCGCGATCGACCGGCGCTGGCAGGCGGTCAGGCCCGGGGACACCGTCACCCTGCTCTACACCTCCGGCACCACCGGCGACCCCAAGGGCGTGCTGATCACGCACTCGATGGTGCTGCACGAGGCGGAGATGGTCGAGCGCAGCTCCGTCCTGCCCGAGCACCCGGCCGGCATCTCCTACCTGCCGTTCGCGCACATCGCCGACCGCGTGCTCAGCTACTACCTGCCGGTCCGGCTGGCCTCCCACGTCCACTTCTGCCCCGACCCGGCCCAGCTGACGACGATCCTCGGCGAGGTGCGGCCGCACTCCTTCTTCGGCGTCCCGCGCGTCTGGGAGAAGATCATGGCCGGCATCCAGGCCGTGCTGTCGGCCGAGCAGGACGAGGCCAGGAAGCGGGCGGTCGCCGCCGCCCTCGACGCCGGCCGCGCCTACGTGACGGCGCAGGAGCACGGCAACGCCCTCACCCCGGAGATCGCCGAAGCCTTCGAGCGCGCCGACCAGGCCGTCCTCACCCCGATGCGCGCCCTGCTCGGCCTGGACCGCGTCCGCCAGGCCTCCAGCGCCGCCGCGCCGCTGCCGGTCGAGGTGGCCCGGTTCTTCGCCGGCCTCGGCCTGAAGATCTTCGACGCCTACGGGATGACGGAGACGACCGGCGCCATCACCGCCAACCTGGCCGACTCCTTCAAGCTCGGCACCGTCGGCCGCCCCTTCCCCGGCGTCGAGCTGAAGCTCGCGGAGGACGGCGAGATCCTCGTCCGCGGCGCGACCTGCACCCCCGGCTACCTGAACCGTCCCGACGCCACCGCAGACCTCATCGACGCCGACGGCTGGGTGCACACAGGCGACGTCGGCCGCCTCGACGCCGACGGCTTCCTCTCCGTCGTCGACCGCAAGAAGGAACTGATCATCACCGCCGGAGGCGAGAACATCGCGCCGTCCCTGGTCGAGAACCGGCTCAAGGAGCACCCGCTCATCGGCCAGGCGCTCGCCTTCGGCGACCGCCGCCCCTACGTCGTCGCGCTCATCACCCTCGACGGCGAGGTGGCGCCCGTCTGGGCGGCGGCCCACGGCATCGACACCACCGACCTCGCCGCGCTCGCCGACCACCCCCTCGTCCTGGAGGAGGTCGCCCGGGCCGTCGAGGACGCCAACGCCCGGCTCGCCCGCGTCCAGCAGGTCAAGAGGTGGCGGCTGCTCACCGCCGAGTGGACCGCCGAGAGCGAGGAGCTCACCCCGACCCTCAAGCTGAAGCGGCGCGTCGTGCACACCAAGTACGCCGCCGACCTCGACTCCCTCTACCTCGGCTAAGATCGCCGCCGGAGGCGTGCGAGTGCCTGGTGGCCTCCCCGGCCTTCAAAGCCGACGGTCCCGAGGATCTCGGGACGGCGGGTTCGATTCCCGTACGCCTCCGCCACCCCGCCCTCGGGCGGGGCGCGGAGGGCGGGGCGTCGTAACGTGAGGGCATGAGGCGTCGCAAGCTGGCCTACGGGATCATGATGGGCACCTGCCTCACCCTGTTCGTGCTGGCCTGGGCGGTGGTCCGGCTGTACTCGCACCCGGCCGCGATCGCGATGTCGGTGGTCGCGCTGGTCATCCCGCCGTTCGCGGCGGTGGTGGCGAACTGGAACATCGACCGGAGGGACCGGGACGAGTGAGCGGCCACGGGGTCGCGTGGCTGCTGGACCTCGCAGGGATCTTCGTGTTCGCCGTGTCGGGCGCGCTCGCGGCCGTCCGGCAGCGGCTGGACGTCGTCGGGATGGTGGTGCTGGCCGAGATCACCGCGCTCGGCGGCGGGATCCTGCGCGACCTGCTCATCGGGGCCGTCCCGCCCGCGGCGTTCACCGACCTCGGGTACGTGCTGGTGCCGATGGCGGCGTCGGCGCTGGTGTTCTTCTGGCATCCGCAGGTGACCCGGCTGCTGCCCGCCGTGCTGCTGTTCGACGCCGCCGGGCTCGGGCTGTTCTGCGCGACCGGGACGGTCAAGGCGCTGGAGTATGGGCTCTCGCCGGTGCACGCGGTGCTGCTCGGGATCGTGACGGCGGTGGGCGGCGGCATCCTGCGCGACGTGCTGGCCGGGCGGATCCCGGCGGTGCTGTACGACCGGCAGCTCTACGCGGTGCCCGCGCTGCTCGGCGCCACGGCGACCGCCGCGGCGGACGCGGCGGGCCTGCACGGCGGCGCCGTCACCGCGGGCGCCGCCGTGATGGCGTTCGGGCTGCGCGTCCTCGCCATGCGCCAGGGGTGGCGGGCGCCCAGGCCCCGCGGAGTGCCCGACTAGCGCGCGCGGCCCGCCCCGGCCCCTCGTTTGGGACGGTTTCCCGGGGTACCGTCAACGGTCATGGGGCGGATCACCGTGCGCAGGCCCGTACTGCGGCTCAGCGCGTCCGGGACGCAGGTACGGCGGCCCGACACCCTGGCGGCGGAGGAGCCGCTGGAGATCCGCGTCGCCGGCAAGCCGCTCACGATCACGATGCGCACCCCCGGGCACGACTTCGACCTGGTCGCCGGGTTCCTGGCGGCCGAGGGCGTGGTCGGGCGGGCCGGCGACATCGCGACGATGCGGTACTGCGCGGACACCGAGGAGCAGAACACGCTGGACGTCGTGCTGTCCCCGGGCGTGCCGCCGCCGGACGACTCCATGACGCGGGCGTTCACCACGACGAGCGCCTGCGGGGTGTGCGGGAAGTCGAGCATCGAGGCGCTGCGCGCCGACCGGCCCTACGAGGTGGCCGAGGACGCGGTGCGGCTCACGCCGGACGTCCTCGCGGCCATGCCGGAGCGGCTGCGCGGGGGGCAGCGGGTTTTCGACCGGACGGGCGGCCTGCACGCCGCCGGGCTGTTCGACGCCGCCGGCGGGCTCCTCGCCCTGCGCGAGGACGTCGGCCGCCACAACGCCGTCGACAAGGTGATCGGATGGGCCCTGCGGCAGGAGAGGCTGCCGCTGACCGGGACGGTCCTCATGGTGAGCGGGCGGGCGTCGTTCGAGCTGACGCAGAAGGCGATGACGGCGGGCGTCCCCGTGCTGGCGGCGGTGTCGGCGCCGTCCTCGCTGGCGGTGGACCTCGCCGAGGACGCCGGGATGACGCTCGTGGGCTTCCTGCGCGGCGAGACCATGAACGTCTACACCGGGGCGCAGCGTATCGCCCTGTGAGCGGCGCCACTTGTCATAAAGGACCGAAAACCAAGCGGTAACTTGTTGGCTTCCCCTCAAGAAACCACGGGCCTCGCAGGAGTTGACTGCTCTGCCAATGACCACCGCGGCATCGGGGGCACGCCGCGCCCGGCCCGGACGCGTGGAAGGCGAGGACCGAATGACGAGGCCCCAGGTGAGCGGCGGAGCGGCGCCCATCGACGAGCGCCATCCGCCGATCAAGCCGCGGCGCGTCGCCTTCGACTGGTCGGAGACCCCGCTGCACTGGGTGCCGGGCGACCCGGTCGCCACCCACATCATCAACTCGTTCCACATCGTCCTGCCCGAGGGCGAGAAGTGGTTCATCCAGTGCGTCAAGGACGCCCGCCCGCACATCCGGGACGAGCGGCTGCTGGAGGAGATCAAGGGCTTCATCGGGCAGGAGATGGTGCACGCCCGCTCCCACCAGGGCGTCCTCGACCAGATCCTGGAGCGGGGCGGGATCGACGTCTCCAAGATCACCGACGCCGCGGGCCGGGGGAACGCCGAGCGCCCCGCGCAGATGGCGGCGCTGAAGGAGCGCAACCCGCGGGCCTGGCGGCGCCGGCTGCGCTTCGAACTGGCCGCGGTCGCCTCGATCGAGCACTACACCGCCGTCCTCGGCCAGTGGATCATGGACAACGACCGGCTCGACAAGGCCGGCGTGGACCCGACGATGCTGGACCTGCTGCGCTGGCACGGCGCCGAGGAGGTCGAGCACCGCTCGGTGGTGTTCGACGTGTACAAGGCCATGGGCGGCCGGTACCCGACCCGCGTCGCCGCGTGGGTGGTGTCGCTGTTCTTCCTCTACTGGGCGCTGATCGGCGGCTCGCTCTACCTGCTCAAGCAGGACCCGACGATCAAGAAGCGGGTGACCCCGCTGCGCGTCTACCGCTCCTACCGGCGGTCCGTCCGGCTCGGCCACGTGCCCGGCATCTTCAGGCTCCTGCTCGGCGAGGCGCCCGTCTACCTCAAGCCGAACCACCACCCGTCGAAGGTGTGCTCCACGCCCCGCGCGCTGGAGTACCTCCTCCAGTCGCCGGCCGCGAAGGCCGCGGGCTACGACCCCTACTAGACCTCCCCTCCCCTGGGCCGCGCCGCCGCGCCATCCGCTTCCGCGCGGTGGCGGGCATCACTCCGCGAGCCCTTGACCCGGACGCGGATCGGCGATTTATTAACGATGTGTCCAATAAAACCGCGCTCGCCCGCGTGCACGACGAGGCGGAGCTCGAGCGGTTCCGTGCCGTCCAGCGCCTGAGCTACCGGTGCGCCGAGGAGGTCGCCGGCACGCTCGAACCGGGGGTGACCGAGCGCGAGGCGTGCCGCCGCATGCGCCGGTGGCTGCGCGAGCGCGGCGTGGACGACTGGCTCCACACCCCGTTCGCCTGGTTCGGCGACCGGTCGGCGTTCCGCGGCTTCAAGATGCCCACCCAGTTCCTGCCCGGCGGGACGCGCCTGGAGGAGGGCATGCCCTACATCCTGGACATGGCCCCGGTGAGGGACGGCTACTCCGCCGACATCGGGTACGGGGGCGTGCTCGGCGAGAACAGGATCTGGGAGAGGCTCGACGCCGACCTCGCCGGCTACCGGGACCTCATCCTCCGCCTCGTCCGCGAGCGCCGCACGTTCGCCGACGTCTACGCCGAGGTCGACGCCCTCATCGAGCGGCAGGGCCATGACAGCCGGCACCGCCGGTATCCGGGGCGCGTGATCGGCCACCAGGTCGGCGTCATCGGCGGGATCCTCCCGAAGCGCGTGGGATTCCCATTCGGTGTACGGTTCCTCCAGACCATCGGCCGCGAACTGGTCAAGGAGCGCCTCGAGGGGCGCTCCCCGCTCTGGAACGGGGCCGCGCAGTCCCAGCACCCCCCGACGCCCGGGCTGTGGGCGGTCGAGCCCCACATCGGGTTCCGCGGCGTCGGCGTGAAGTTCGAGGAGATCCTCGTGGTCACCGAGGACGACGCGTACTGGCTCGACGACGACCTGCCCCACGTGCACCGGTGGGCCCGACGGGAGACGACGACCGCATGACTCAGCCCGCCCCACCCGTCACCCGGCGGCGCGTCCGCGGCGACGGCGTCGACCTCGCCGTCTACGAGCAGGGCGACCGGTCCCGCCCGACCGTCCTGCTGGTCCACGGCTACCCCGACACCCACGCCGTGTGGGACGAGGTGGCCGCGCGGCTCGCCGACCGGTTCCACGTCGTCCGGTACGACGTGCGCGGCGCGGGCGCCTCGTCCCGGCCGTCCGGGCGCAGGCGCTACACGTTCGAGTACCTGATGGCCGACATGGAGGCCGTCCTGGACGCGACCGCGCCCGAGCGCAAGGTGCACCTGGTGGGGCACGACTGGGGCTCGATCCAGTCGTGGGAGGCGGCCTGCACGATGCCGGACCGCTTCGCCTCGTTCACCTCGATCTCCGGGCCTTGCCTCGACCACGTCGCGCACTGGACGCGCCGGAACCTGGCGCGCCCCACCCCCGCCAACCTGCGGCGGGCGGCCGGGCAGGCCGTCCGGTCCTGGTACATCTACTTCTTCCAGACGCCGGTGCTGCCGGAGCTGCTGTGGCGGGCCGGGATGGCGAAGCCGTTCGCCAAGGCGCTGGAACTGGGCGAGGGCGTCCCGCCCCGGCACGGCCACCCGGCCGGGACGATGGCGCGCGACGCCGCGGCCGGGGTCGGGCTGTACCGGGCCAACATGCTCCAGCGGCTCCGCCGCCCGCGCGACCGGCGCACGGACGTCCCGACGCAGGTCATCGTCCCGACGAAGGACCTGTTCGTCTCGCCGCACCTGGTGGGCGGGCTGGCCGGCCGAGTCCCGAACCTGTCGCTGCGGCCGGTCAGGGCCGGGCACTGGGTGCCGCGCAGCCACCCGGACGTCGTCGCGCGCTGGATCGGCGAGCACATCGCCGGCGTCCGGGGCGGCCCGCTCGGCGCGGCCGAGTCGCGGGCCCTCAGGCGGGCCAGGGTCGCCCGGAACCGCCGGCCCTTCGACGGGGCGCTCGTCGTCGTCACCGGCGCGGGCAGCGGGATCGGCCGCGCCACCGCGCTCGCCTTCGCCGAACGCGGCGCCGAGGTGGTCGCCGCCGACATCGACCGGGCCGCCGCCGAGCGCACCGCGGAACTCGCCGGCCTCCTCGGCCCCGCGGGCCACGCCGTCCAGGTGGACGTGTCCGACCGCGGCGCGATGGAGGACTTCGCCAAGTCGGTCATGCACGAGCACGGGGTGCCGGACGTCGTCGTCAACAACGCCGGGATCGGCGTGGCCGGGCCGTTCCTGGAGCACGGAGCCGACGACTGGCGCCGGGTCCTGGACGTCAACCTGTGGGGCGTCGTCCACGGCTCGCGGCTCTTCGCCAAGCAGATGGTGGAGCGGGGGCAGGGCGGCCACATCGTCAACACCTCGTCGGCCGCCGCGTTCACGCCGTCCCGCGCCCTGCCCGCCTACGCGACGAGCAAGGCGGCCGTGCTGATGCTGTCGGAGTGCCTGCGCGCCGAACTGAAGGGCAAGGGCATCGGGGTCAGCGCCGTCTGCCCGGGGGTCGTCAACACCAACATCACCCGCACGTCCCGCTTCGTCGGCCAGAGCAAGGAGGACGAGGCGCGCAAACGGGAACGGGTCGTGCGCGCCTACGCGCGCCGCAACTACGGCCCGGACCGCGTGGCCGAGCAGATCGTCGCGGCCGTCCGCGACGACCGCGCGGTCGTCCCGGTGACGCCGGAGGCGCGGCTGGGCTACCTCGGGTCGCGCGTGGCGCCGGGCGTGATGCGGCTGCTGGCCCGCCTCGACGTGGGCTGACCGCGGCGCCGCCGCGGGGTGCCCGTAGGGTGACCGGCGGGAGGGGATGCCGCATGGCTGACGCCGTGGTCGTCGGCGCGGGGCCCAACGGGCTCGTCGCCGCCAACATGCTCGCCGACGCCGGGTGGGACGTGGAGGTCCTCGAAGCGCAGCCCGAACCCGGCGGCGCGGTGCGCAGCGACGAGGGCGTCCGGCCCGGCTACGTGAGCGACCTGTGCAGCGCGTTCTACCCGCTCGGCGTCGCGTCGCCCGCGATGCGGGCGCTGGAGCTGGAGCGGCACGGGCTGCGCTGGCGGCACGCGCCCGCCGTCCTCGCCCACCCGCTCCCCGACGGGCGCTGCGCCGTCATCGAACGCGACGCGGACGCGACCGCCGCGGGCCTGGACGCGCTCGGCGCGGGCGACGGCGAGGCGTGGCTGCGGCTCTGGCGCCTGTGGGACGTGATGGGAGAGGACCTCCTGCGCGCCATGCTCGGCCCGATCCCGCCGGTGCGCGCCGCGCTCCCGCTGCTGGCGTCGACCCGCCGCGCGGGCGGCCTGCGGGCCCTGCGCACCCTGCTGGCCCCCGTCCGCACGCTCGGGGAGCAGGAGTTCGGCGGGCCCGGCGGCCCGCTGCTGCTCGCCGGGTCGGCGCTGCACACCGACGTGTTCCCCGAGTCGACCGCCGGGGCCATGTTCGGCTGGCTCCTCGCCATGGCCGGCCAGCGGTACGGGTGGCCGGTCCCCGAGGGCGGCGCGGGCGAGCTGACGGCGGCGCTCGTGCGGCGGCTGGAGTCGCGCGGCGGGCGCCTCCGCTGCGACACCCCGGTCGCGTCCGTCGTCGTGCGGGACGGGCGCGCGCTCGGCGTCCGCACCGCGGCGGGCGAACCGGTGCGCGCCGCGAAGGCCGTCCTCGCCGACGTCTCGGCACCCGCCCTCTACGGGGGCCTGGTCGGCTGGTCCGACCTGCCCGCCTCGCTCCGCGCGGACATGCGCCGCTTCGTCTGGGACCACGCCACCTTCAAGGTCGACTGGGCGCTGTCGGGGCCGATCCCCTGGGCGTCGGACGGCGCCCGGCGCGCCGGGACCGTCCACCTGTCCCCCGGCATGGACGCGATGACCGACTACAGCGCGCAGCTCGCCACCGGCCGCGTCCCGGCCGAGCCGTTCGCGCTCCTCGGCCAGATGACGACCGCCGACCCCACCCGCTCCCCCGCCGGGACCGACTCGGTGTGGGCGTACACGCACGTCCCGCACCGGGTGAAGGCCGACGCGGGACCGGACGGCATCACGGGCGCCTGGGACGAGCGCGAGCGCGACGCCATGGCGGCCCGCGTCGAGGACGTCGTGGAGCGCCTGGCCCCCGGCTTCCGCTCCCGCGTCCTCGACCGGCGCGTCACCGCCCCGCCCGCCTTCCAGGACCACAACGCCAACCTGCGCAACGGGGCGCTCAACGGCGGCACGGCGATGCTCCACCAGCAGCTGGTGTTCCGGCCCGTCCCCGGCCTCGGGCGCGCCGAGACGCCGGTCGCGGGCCTGTACCTGGCGTCGGCGTCCGCGCATCCGGGCGGCGGGGTGCACGGCGCGTGCGGCGCCAACGCGGCCCGGGCCGCCCTCGCCCACGCCGGACCGGCGGGACGCCTGCTCACCCCGGCCCTCGGCGCGCTGTCGCGCCTCCTCGCCCCCTGACCGGGGCGGGGAGGCGCGACCGGAACTCCGTCAGGCCGCCGCGGCCTGCTCCGCCGACAGGGGCTTGGCCACGTCCTCCAGGGACCGCTGCGCGGCCTCGACGCCGATGGCCAGCTCCACCAGCCCGGCGGCGATCATCAGCGCGGCGCCCAGGTAGTAGCCGTTCACGACGTTCGCCACCTTCTCGGTCTCCACCAGGCGGCCGAAAAGCGCGGGGCCGATCACGCCGCCGAGCCCCGTCCCGACCGCGTAGAACGCGGCGATCGCCATCGCCCGGGTCTCCATCGGGAAGATCTCGCTGACCGTGAGGTAGGCCGACGACGCCCCGGCCGAGGCGAAGAAGAAGACCGCGCACCAGCAGGCCGTCAGCGTCCAGGCGTCGAGCAGGTCCGCGCGGAACAGCAGCCCCGTGCCGATCAGCAGCACGCCGGAGAGGACGTAGGAGGCCGTGACCATCGTCCTGCGGCCGACCGTGTCGAACAGCTTGCCGAGGAAGAACGCGCCCAGGAAGTTCCCGATGCCGATCGGGATCAGGTAGTAGCCGACCTTGGCGTCGGGGACGTCGAAGAACGTGCTCAGCACGAGCGCGTAGGTGAAGTAGACGGCGTTGTAGAGGAACGCCTGCCCGATGAACAGCGAGAGGCCGAGGACGGTCCGGCGCGGGTAGCGGCGCACGGCCGTCGAGGCGATCTCCCGGAACGACACGACCTTGCGCTGGCGCACCCGGATGCTCTCGCGGGGCTCCTCCAGCGCCTCGCCGGTCTCCTTCGTGATCTCGCGCTCGATGCCGCCCACCACGCGCTCGGCCTGGTCCTCGCGCCCGTGGATGAACAGCCAGCGCGGGCTCTCCGGCACCGTCCGGCGCACGAACAGCACGCCGAGGCCGAGGACCGCGCCGAGCGCGAACAGGGCCCGCCAGCCGAGGTCCTCGGGGACGAGGTCGCCGTTCAGCACCGGGATCGACAGCGCCGCCGCTATGGACGTGCCGATCCAGAACGAGCCGTTCACCACCACGTCCACCCGGCCGCGCACCCGCGCCGGGATCAGCTCGTCGATCGCCGAGTTGATGGCGGCGTACTCGCCGCCGATGCCGGCCCCGGTGAGGAACCGGCAGGCGTAGAACCACATCGGGTTGAACGAGAACGCCGTCGCGACGGTCGCCGCCAGGTACAGCGCGAGCGTGGCGATGAAGAGCTTCTTGCGCCCGAACCGGTCGGTCAGGTGCCCGAAGAACAGCGCGCCGAGGCACGCTCCGATCACGTAGACGGACGCGGCCAGCCCGACCTGGCCGTCGGTCAGCCCGAGCCCGCCGGAGGCGTCGGTGAGCCGCGGGCCGATGACGCCGACGACGGTCACCTCCAGCCCGTCCAGGATCCAGACCGCGCCGAGACCGAGCAGGACCGTCCAGTGCCAGCGCGACCACGGCAGCCGGTCGAGCCGCCCGGGGATGTTCGTTTCGATGGTTCGCTGCGCCGTCATCGCCATGCATCCCTTGGTTCCCGATCTACGGCATTTATTCGGCCTTTATGCCGTCACCTGACCGGGGCGTTTCCCGGACCGGGGGTTTCGCTGGACGCCGGAACATGCGATTTTGGCAGGACCAAGGCCCGGCAAGCGGCCCCGCCCCCGGCGGCCGCCGCCCCGCGGGCCCGAAACCGGCACCGGGAGCGTGAGGCATGCGGATTCGCGACATCCTGCGGAGGAAGGGAGACGAGGTGGCCACGGTGCGGCCCGACGCCACCGTGCGGCAGCTCCTCGCCGTCCTGGCGGAGCACAACATCGGCGCCGCGGTGGTCTCGCCCGACGGCGCGTCGATCGCCGGCATCGTCTCCGAGCGGGACGTGGTGCGGCGGCTGCACGAGCACGGCGCGGCGCTGCTCGACCACCCCGTCTCGGAGATCATGACGGCCGAGGTCCGCAGCTGCGGACCCGGCGACCAGGTGGAGGACCTGCGCCGCGCCATGACCGAGCACCGGTTCCGGCACGTGCCCGTCGTCGAGGACGGCAGGCTCGCCGGCATCGTCAGCATCGGCGACGTCGTCAAGAGCGCCATCGACGAGCTGGAGAGCGAGCGCGAGCACCTCGTCGACTACATCCAGCGCGCTCCCTGACGCCGCTCGGGCGCGCCCCCGCCGGGCGGGGGCGCGTCAGACGTAGGCGGGCAGGGGCCGGGCCGCCGGCGCCGCCTCGGCCTCCCGGTGGGCGAGGGCCAGGCGCCGCACGGCCAGGCGGAGCGTGTCCGGCGGCAGCACGTACGGCAGCCGGACGTAGTCCTCCAGCACGCCGTCGGCCCCGAACACCGGGCCGGCGACGACCCGGACGCCGAGCCGCTCGGACGCCTCGGCGACCCGGGAGGCGATGGGGGCGCCGATCCTCGCCCACAGCGACATGCCCCCGTCGGGGAGCCGGAACTCCCAGCCGGGCAGGTGCTCGCGCAGCGCCCCGGCGAGCGCGTCGCGGCCGCGCAGCAGGCTCGCGGCGCGTTCGGCGCGGACCTCCTCCACGCGCAGCAGCAGCTCCTTGACGATCAGCTGGTCCAGGGTCGGGCTCGCCATGTCGAACGGCTCGCGGGCCAGCACGATCCGGCGGGCCAGCGGGGCGGTGGCGCGGATCCAGCCGATCCTCAGCCCGCCCCACAGCAGCTTGGAGGCCGACCCGATCGTGACCACCCGGCCGCCGGAGTCGAACGCCGCGAGCGGCGGCTCGCGCGGCGCCTCGGGGTCGTGGGCGAGCTCGGCGAAGGTCTCGTCGGTGACGAGGAACGCGTCCGCGCGGCGGGCGGCGTCGACGAGCGCGGCCCGGTCGCCCGGCCCCATCAGGTGCCCGGTCGGGTTCTGGAAGTCGGGGATCATGTAGGCCATCCGGACGGCGGCCTGCCGCATGGCCCCGGCGGCGAGCTCGACGTCCCAGCCCTCGTTGACCCCGACGGGGACGAGCCGGGCGCCGCGGCGGCGCAGCGCCCCGAGCGCGTGCGGGTAGGTGGGGCGCTCGACCAGCACGGCGTCGCCCGGCTCCACCAGCAGCTGGGTCACCAGCGTGAACGCGTGCTGCGCGCCCGTGGTCACGACGATCTGGTCGGCGCGGGTCGGGACGCCGCGCGCGGTGTAGCCGTCCGCGATGACCTCCCGGAGCTCTGCGAGCCCCGCGGGCGCGTAGCCCGGACCCGAGCTGTAGCGGGGCAGCTCGTCGACGGCCGCGGCGACGGCCTCCTGGAAGATCTCGGGAGCGCCGGGAGCCGCACAGCCGAGGTCGATGAACGAGGGGTCGTCCGGCGCGGGGTGGGCCTTGCCGTACCGGTGGCCCGCTGGGACGGCGTCGCCCGAGGCTTCGCGGAGCCCCCCGTGCGGCTCGGCCGACGCCATCCGCACCGTGGGCAGCGCCGTCCAGCTTCCCGCGCCCTGCCTGCTCTGGACGTAGCCCTCGTCGCGGAGCCGGTCGTAGGCGGCCGTCACGGTGGTGCGGCTGACGCCGAGGGCGGCGGCCAGGTCGCGTTCGGCGGGCAGCCGCGTGCGCAGCGCGAGCCTGCCGTCCAGGACGAGGGCGCGCAGCGACCGGGCCACCGCCGCGTAGACGGGGCGCTCCTCCGAGACGTCCCCCAGCAGCCGGGCCAGATTCGGGCCGCTCACGTAGCGCGTGCTCATACAGGCCACTTTCGCACATTGGCTCTACTGACACCAGTCCACTTCCGCAAGAGTGGTGCGGGATGATGGTGACCAGTGGAGGGAAATCCCGATAATGGCCTTGATGGCACGTCGCTTGGTGCAGCTCTACGTTGGATTGGCCTTGTACGGGCTGGGCATCGCCCTCCAGGTGGCGTCCGGGCTCGGCAACGACCCCTGGGACGTCTTCCACCAGGGGCTCTCCCGGCGCTTCGGCCTGTCGATCGGCGCCTGGATCATCATCGCGGGCGCCCTCGTGATGCTCGCGTGGATCCCGCTGCGGCAGCGGCCCGGCATCGGGACGATCAGCAACGTCGTGCTCGTGGGCGTCTTCGCCGACCTGTTCCTGTGGCTGCTGCCCGCCCCGGACGCGCTCGCCGGGCGCTGGGCCTACCTGATCGCCGCCGTGCTGGTGGGCGGCTTCGCCACCGGCTGCTACATCGGCGCCGGCCTCGGCCCGGGACCCCGGGACGGGCTGATGACGGGGCTCGCGGCGCGCGGCCACTCGATCCGGGTGGTCCGGACGGCGATCGAGCTGACCGTGCTGGCCGCCGGATGGCTGCTCGGCGGCACCGTCGGCGTGGGAACGGTCCTCTACGCCGTGGCTATCGGGCCGCTGGCCCACGTCCTGCTGCCCCGGCTGACCGTCCGGGCCCCCGCGCCCGCGCCCGCGCCCGCTCCGGAACCCGAGCCCGCCTGCGTGCCCTAGCGGAGGACGGCCCCCTGGCGGAGGAAGCTCCCCTAGCGGAGGAAGAGGCGCACCGCCTGCTCGGCGACGGCCGCGAGCAGGGGCGCGGCGCCCGCCTTCAGCTCGTCCAGGGTGCGGGGCCCGTCGGCGAGGCTGAACGCGGCGGTCAGGCCGAGCGCGTGCAGCTCGTCGAGCGGCCCGGCGACGCCGCCGGCCAGGGCGACGCACGGGACGCCGCGGTCCCGGGCGAGCGCCGCGACCGCGGACACCACCTTGCCGCCGGCGCTCTGCCCGTCCACGCGGCCCTCCCCCGTGACGACCAGGTCGGCGCCGTCGAGTGCGGCGGGCAGGCCGACGGCCTCGGCGACGAGCCCCGCGCCGCCCGACGGCTCGGCGCCGAGCAGCCCGACGAGGCCGCCGCAGGTGCCGCCGGCCGCGCCCGCTCCCGGCAGGTCGTGCACGCGGGGGCCGCCGCGCGCGGCCAAGGCGTCGGCGAACACGGTGAGGGCGGCGTCCAGCTCCGCGACCTGGGCGGGCGAGGCGCCCTTCTGCGGGCCGAACACGGCGGCCGCGCCGGCGGGCCCGACGAGCGGGTTGGTCACGTCGCAGGCCACCCGGAACCGGGTCGCGCGGACCTCCTCCGGCACGCCGGAGTCGTCGATCGAGGCCAGCCGGGCGAGCGCGGCGCCGCCCGGCGGCAGCTCCGCGCCGGCGGCGTCCAGGAAGCGGACGCCGAGCGCGCTCAGCAGCCCGGCGCCGCCGTCGGTGCTGGCGCTGCCGCCGATGCAGACCAGGACGTCGCGGGCGCCGCGCCGCACGGCGTCGGCGATCAGCTCGCCGGTGCCGGTGGTGGCCGCGTCCATTGGGGCGGGCGGGACGTCCTCGACCAGCGGCAGCCCTGAGGCCGCGGCCAGTTCGACGACCGCGGAGCGCCCGTCGCCGGACAGCGCGTAGCGCGCCTTGACCGGACGCCCCACCGGGTCGGTGGCGGCGACCTCGACGGCGTCGCCGCCGCGGGCGCTGAGGAAGCAGTCGAGGGTGCCCTCGCCGCCGTCGGCCATCGGCACCGCGGCGACCTCCGCGTCCGGCGCGGCGCGCCGGGCACCGGCCGCGACGGCGGCGCAGACCTCCGCCGCGGAGAGGCTGCCTTTGAACGAGTCGGGCGCGACGACGATCCGCGTCATCGCTCCGCCGCCAGCGTCGCGAGCACGGAGGCGAACTCCTCCGGCAGGACCAGCGTGTCGCCCTCGTAGCGGGTCTCCAGGCAGGTCAGCTCACCGGCCCGCCACCAGTACAGGTACGGGCTGAGCGACCCGGGGCCCTCCTCGTAGGCGCGGTGCGCCTGCGCCTGGAGCTCGGTCGCCGCCGCCACGGCCTCGCGGTAGCGCGCCCTCGGGTGGCGGTCGGCGATCCGGAGCGGGTGGGCGACGATGAGGCTGCGGTTGGGCGCGATGACCAGCGCCCCGTACGGGCCGATAGGCAGGTACTCCTCCAGCCACGCCAGGTGCGTGACGGCGTAGAACGTCCACCCGTGCAGCACGGAGACGCGGACGCCGCCGAGGTCCTGCTCGTCGAGTTGGAGCGGGCCGTCGGCGCGGACGTTGGCGCGGCCGAGCATGAACAGCGCGTCGCCCGACACCGGCCAGCCGCCCATCTCCTCGGTGGTGACCGTCCGGACGGTGGTCGGCGTGTCGACCACCACCACCTCGATCAGTCCGGGCGCGAACGGCCGGGCCGCGAGCACCCCGTTGTCGGCCTCCGCCGGGTAGATGCGGGTGCGCAGCAGGTGCTGGGCGAGGTCGAAGTCGCTGAGGTCCAGCGGCTCCTCGATCGCGGTGACGATCGTGGTGACGTGGTCGGAGACCAGCGCGGGCCAGTCGTCGCGCGGCACGAGCCGGGCGAGCTGCCGCAGGTCGCGCAGGCTGACGTGCAGCCTGTTCGCGCCCTCCAGCAGCATGACCTCGCCGGGCACGCGGCTGCACCGGTAGCCGAGGCTCTCGGCCACGAGGACGAGCAGGGAGTCGAGGGTCCCCTCGTCCCATGAGTCGGGACGGGCGTGGCGGCCGCTCATCGCGCACCTCCCGGGGGCGCTTCGAGGGTGAGCGCGCCGGTGTCCGGCACGGCGGGGTGCGGATCTGCGGGGTCGTGGCCCGGCGGGGCCGGGGCGTGCAGCACGGCGGGGGCGCCGAGTTCCAGGGTGTGCTGGCGCGGCCCGTGCCCGGCGGGGAGGCCGGCGAGGACGGGGACGCCGAGCGGGCCGAGCCGGGCGGCGAACACCGCGTCGAGCTCGGCGGGGTCGCCGCAGTCCTTCCAGGAGCCGAGCGCCACCCCGGCCGCGCCGTCGAACCAGCCGGCCTGGAGCAGCTGGACGAGCATCCGGTCGATCCGGTAGGGCGCCTCGGTGACGTCCTCCAGGAAGACGATGCGGCCCGCGGCGGGCGGCGGCGCGTACGGGGTGCCGAGCAGCGCCGTCAGGAGCGAGAGGGTGCCGCCGGTCAGCGGGCCCTCCGCGCGTCCGGGCCGCAGCGTGCGGGTGCCGGGCAGGGTTGCGGCCCCGCCGAACAGGGCCGCGCGCAGGGCGTCCAGGGAGTCGTCGGGGGCCGCGGGGTCGAGGTCGGCGATCACTCCGGCGGGCATGGGGCCGAAGGACGTCGTGACGCCCAGGCGCGTTCCAAAGGCGGCGTGCAGCGCGGTGATGTCGCTGGAGCCGTGGAGGATCTTCGGCCCGCCGGAGGCCGGGGACGCCTGGGTCGCGGCGCGCAGGGCGTCCCAGTCGAGGAGGTCGAGCACGCGGGTGGCGCCGTAGCCGCCCCGCGCGCAGACCACCGCGCGGACGCTCGGGTCGCACCAGGCGGCCTGGAGGTCGGCGGCGCGGTCGGCGTCTGCTCCGGCCAGCCGGTGCCAGTCGCCGCGCACCGGCTCGGCGGAACCGAGGTTGACCTGGTCGAGGGCGTGCTTCCCCACCACGGTGTCAAGGCCGAGGTCGCGCAGGACCGCGCAGCCGGCCTCCAGCCGGGCGGGCTCGGCAGGACCGCTGGGCGCGACCACCGCGACGCGGTCGCCGGGCAGCAGACGCCGGTACCTGCGGGCCTTGCGCGCCCGCTCCGGACCGCCGGGCGTGCCGACGGCGGGCGCGTCAGGCGGCCCGCCGGCCGCCACCGCGCGGGCGCCCCCGCTGTTCAACCCGATCCCTCCTCGCACCGCGACGGATAGAGCTTGTCAGGATCCGGACGCCAGTGGAAGGGGCGACCGGTCACGACCCGCCAACAGATCATCGCCCCGTGCCGAGCGCGAGGCCGGCGAGGCGCGGCAGCGTCTCGCCGATCGGCCGGCGCAGCACCGCGTCGGCCAGCTCATCGTACGGCGTCTCCTCCGCGTTGATGATCACCAGGCGGGCGCCGTGGTCGACGGCCTCCAGGCACAGGCCCGCGGCGGGCTGCACGGTGAGCGAGGTGCCGACCGCCAGGAACAGGTCGCAGGACCGCGCGGCGGCGACCGCCGCGTCCAGCACGTCCCGGTCGAGGGCCTGGCCGAAGGAGATCGTCGCGGACTTCTGGATGCCGCCGCACTCGGCGCAGGGCGGGTCGTCCTCCCCCGCGTCGACGCGGGCGATGATCTCCGGCATCGGGGTGCGCAGCCCGCAGGCCAGGCAGACGGCCTCGCGCATGGTCCCGTGGATCTCGATGACCGTGCCGTCCGACGATCCGGCGCGCTGGTGCAGGCCGTCGATGTTCTGGGTGATCAGGGCGCGGATCCGGCCCGCCCGCTCCAGCTCGACCAGGGCGGCGTGCGCGGCGTTCGGCTCGGCCTCCCAGACGGGGTCGTCGCGCCGCGCCCGCCAGGCGCGGCGGCGGACCTCGGGATCGGCGAGGTAGGAGCCGATCGTGGACATCGCCTCCGCCGAGGGGTCGCGCGTCCAGACGCCGTTCGGGCCGCGGAAGTCGGGGATCCCGCTGTCGGTGGAGATGCCGGCGCCGGTGAGCACCGTGATCGCCTCGGCCTCCGGCAGAAGCCGGGCGAGGGTCAGGGGAGCGTCCACCTCACCATCGTAGGTCCGGGGCGGACCCGCGCGTCCCGGTGACGGTGCGGTCCGCGGCGGTTAACGGATGGGTATCGGGCGGGCCTCACGGAGGGTCACGGGCCGCCCCGCCCTCAAAAGGTGACAAACTTGGCCCGGTATGAGGTCGACGCCGCACATCCTGGTGATCAACGGCACCAAGGTCCGCCGCCCGGTGTTCATCCTGGGCGCTCCGCACTCGGGTGCGGAGCTGCTGGCGCGCGCGGTCAAGCGCTCCCCCGGCTTCCACCTGACCACCGGCCGGCCGGGCGTCCTGCGCGTCACCTACGCCTTCGCCCGGCAGCCCTCGATCGCCGAGCGCGGGGAGGGCGCCGCCCGCGTGCTGCGCGACGCCTTCGCGCAGGCGTGGCAGGTGTCGGCGCGGGCCTGCGCGGAGTGCCCGGACGAGTGCCGGGAGATGGGCGGGCTGCCGCCGCGCCCGCCCGGCCGCCCGGAGGGGCCCGCGCCCGGCTCCGAGCTGCCCGGCCCGTGCGTGCAGGCGCAGGGGCTCGCCCGGTTCGCCGACGCCTCCCCCGACCTGATCTACAGCGCCGACGTGCTGCTGGACGCCTTCCCCGACGCCCAGCTCGTCCAGGTGATCCGGGACGGCCGGGACGTGGTCGCCGACATGCTGGCCGACGAGCGCTGCCTGGCCTGGTTCAAGCCGGGGCTGGCCAACCTCGACACGGTGTTCCCCAATCCGTTCTTCGGCGTGGAGGACCACACGGACCGCAGCCGGTGGCCGCGCGCGGCGACCGCCGTGAAGTGCGCCCTGCGGTGGCGGGGCTCGGTGCGGCTCAGCGCCAGGCTCCGCCTCCAGGTGCCGGAGGAGCAGCTGGTCACGGTCCGGTTCGAGGAGCTCGTCGCCCGGCCGCGCCGGGTCGGGGCCGAGCTGGCGGAGTACCTCGACGCGCCGCTGTCGAAGTCGGCGCTGTCGGGACTGGTGCGGGCCGGCGCGCAGGACGCCGCGGAGCCGGGCGTCGGGGTGTGGCGCGAGCGCCTCACCCCGCGGCAGGCCGCCCAGGTCGAGAAGGTCGCGGGCACCGAGCTGCGGCGGCTCGGCTACCCGGTCGGCCCGGACGCCTGAGCGGCCGCCGCCCGGCCCTCGGCTACTCGGCCCCCAGCGGCTCGGCCCCCAGCGACTCGGCCCGCAACTCCTCCCCGGGACCGGAATCGCGCTGGTGCGAGAACTGCGTGCGGTAGAGCTCGGCGTACAGGCCGCCCTCCAGCAGCAGCTCCTCGTGCCGGCCGCGCTCGGCGACCCGGCCGCCGTCGATCACCAGGATCTGGTCGGCCTCCCGGATCGTGGACAGCCGGTGCGCGATCACCAGCGACGTCCGGCCGGCCAGGGCGGTGCGCAGCGCCCGCTGGACGGCCGCCTCGGACTCGGAGTCCAGGTGCGCGGTCGCCTCGTCCAGCACGACCACCGAGGGCGCCTTGAGCAGCAGCCGGGCGATGGCCAGCCGCTGCTTCTCCCCGCCCGACAGCCGGTAGCCGCGGTCGCCGACGACGGTGTCCAGCCCCTCGGGCATCGCGGCGACGAGGTCGCCGATGTGCGCCGCCTCCAGCGCGGCGAGGATCTCCTCGTCGGAGGCGTCCGGGCGGGCGTAGCGCATGTTCTCGCGGATCGTGTCGTGGAACAGGTGCGCGTCCTGGCTGACGACGCCGATCTCGGCGCGCAGCGACTCCAGCGTGACGTCGCGGACGTCGACGCCGCCGATCCGGACCGCGCCGTCCGACACGTCGTACAGCCGCGACACCAGATGCGTGATCGTCGACTTGCCCGCGCCGGACGGCCCGACGAGCGCGACGAGCTGCCCCGGCGCGGCGGTGAAGTCGACGTCGTGCAGCACCTCCCGGCCGGGCGCGGTGTCGGTGCGCGCGATCGACTCCAGCGAGGCGAGCGACACCTCCTCCGCCGACGGGTAGGCGAACCGGACGTGGTCGAACTCGATCGACGGGGCCTTCGAGAGCGCCGGGCCCGAGCCGTTGCCGGACGGCGCGCGGGCCCCGGCCAGCTCCCGGGCGTCCTCGCGGTCGCGGACCAGCGGCTTCAGGTCGAGCACCTCGAACACCCGGTCGAAGCTGACGAGCGCGGTCATCACGTCCACGTGGACGTTGGACAGCGCGGTCAGCGGGCCGTACATCCGCGTCAGCAGGGTGGCGAGCGCGACGAGCGTGCCGAGCTGGAAGGCGCCGTCCACCACCAGGTAGCCGCCGACGCCGTAGACCATGGCGGTGGCGAGCGCGGCGACCAGCGTCAGCGCGGTGAAGAAGACCCGCCCGTACATGGCGGCGACGACCCCGATGTCGCGGACGCGGGCGGCGCGGCCGGAGAAGTTCTCCTCCTCTTCGTCGGGGCGCCCGTAGAGCTTGGCGAGCATGGCGCCGGCGACGTTGAACCGCTCGGTCATCAGCGAACCCATCTCGGCGTCCAGCACCATCTGCTCGCGACTGATCCGGCTCAGCCGCTTGCCGACCCACTTGGCCGGCAGGATGAAGATCGGGAGCAGCAGCAGCGCGATCACCGTGACCTGCCAGGACAGCACGAGCATCGTCACCAGCACCAGGACCAGGCTGATCACGTTGGACACCACCGACGACAGGGTGGTGGTGAGGGCCCGCTGCGCGCCGATGACGTCGTTGTTGAGGCGGCTGACGAGCGAGCCCGTCTGCGCCCGCATGAAGAACGCGACGGGCTGCCGCTGGACGTGCGCGAACACCTGGCTGCGCAGGTCGTAGATCAGCCCCTCCCCGATGCGCGCCGAGTACCAGCGCTGCGCGAGGCCGAGCACGGCCTCCACCAGCGCGAGCCCGGCGACGGCGCCGGCGAGCCACAGGACGATGCCCGACCGGCCCGGCACGATGCCGCGGTCGATGATCGATTTGAGCAGCAGGGGGTTGGCGACGACGATCAGCGCGGCCAGCGCGTTCAGCCCCAGGAAGATCGACAGCTCGCGGACATAGGGGCGGGCGTAGCCCGCGATCCGCCCCACGGTGCCGGGCGCCAGCTTCTGGTGGGTGACGGAGCTGTCCTTGCGGAACGAGGCCATCACCTGCCAGCCGTTGCCCGGCATTCCCGGCATTCCCACGAGCGCCTCCCGGAGAGCCTCGACGTGACCAAGTACGTAATCAAGTAAGCATCTCAGTATCCGGCGGACACAACGCGGACGCGCGCACCGCTCTTCCCGGCTCCGCTCACGGCGTAACGCGGCTCTGGACAAGCCGCTCCCGGGGTGTAAGCGTGATCTCCGTTCCAGGCTCACATCCCCCAGGAGCCCCTATGAGACGACGCCTCACCGGCGGCGCCGGCGTGATCACCCTCACCGCCGCGCTCGCCGCCACCACCGCGCTGCCCGCGGCGGCGGCCGGGCCCACGAGGTCCGCGCCCCGGCCTTCCCACGCCGACGCGGGCGCCCACCAGGTCACGGTGCGGAACGGGGAGACGCAGCCGGTCTTCTCCCGGGCCGACGCCGTCACCCAGACCGTGAACATCGAGACCACGGCCGACAGCGACCGCGACGGCGTGCGGGACCGCGTGCAGCTGCGGATCATGCGCCCCAAGGAGACCGACACGGCCGGCCTCAGGGTCCCGACGATCCTGGAGCCGAGCCCGTACTGGGCCGGGATCAACGACGTCCCGAACCACCCGGTCGACATCGGCGACGCCAGGTCCCGCGCGCTGACCACGACGCAGCGCAATCTCGCCGAGATCTTCCCCGGCTACTACGACAACTACTTCCTGCCGCGCGGCTACGCCGTGGCCGACCTCGACAGCATCGGGACGGGCGGCTCGACCGGCTGCCCGACCTCCGGGGACCGCAGCGAGCAGGCGGGCGCCAAGGCCGCCGTCGACTGGCTGAACGGGCGGGCCCGGGGCTGGGCGCCGGACGGCACGCCGGTGGCGGCGACCTGGTCCACCGGGAACGTCGGCATGATCGGCCAGTCCTACAACGGGACGCTGCCGAACATGGCCGCCGCCACCGGGGTCGAGGGCCTGAAGGCCATCGTCCCGATCGCGGGCATCTCCAGCTGGTACGACTACTACCGCGCGGGCGGCGGCGTGGTCGCACCCGGCGGCTACCAGGGCGAGGACCTGGACGTCCTGGCCAAGGCGGTGCTGACCCGCAAGGACCCCGAGGTCTGCGCGAAGGTCATCGACGACATCGAGGCGACCCAGGACCGCGAGACCGGCGACTACTCCAAGGTGTGGGCGGAGCGCGACTACGTCGGGCAGGCGCGCAGGGTGCGCGCCGCCGTCATGGTCGTGCACGGGCTCAACGACTGGAACGTCAAGACCAAGAACTCCGTGCAGTGGTGGAACGCCCTGAAGGAGGCGGGCGTGCCGCGCAAGCTCTGGCTGCACCAGGGCAACCACTCCACGCCGTTCCGCTGGCGGGTCGAGGAGTGGCTGCGCCAGACGCTGCACTGGTTCGACCGCTACCTGTACGGCATCCGCAACGGCATCGAGCGCGAGCCGCGGGTCGACGTCCAGCACGCGGACGGGACGTGGGAGACGGCGAAGGACTGGCCCGTCCCCGGCACCCGCACCGTGCCGCTGAGCCTCAACGCCGGCCCCTCCGGGCAGCCGGGCGCCCTCGGCCTCACGCCTCGCCCCGGCGCGGCGCAGTCGTTCGCGGACGCGGGCAAGACCCGCACCGCCGAGCAGCTCCTCGTGAACGAGGACCGGGCCGACCCGAACCGGCTCGCCTACCTGACCGGCCCGCTGGCGGCGCCCGCCCGGGTGGACGGGATCCCGTCGGTGTCGCTGCGGGCCTCGCTGGACGGCCGGTCGCCGTACCTGACGGCGCTGCTGGTCGACTACGGCACCGACACCCGTCCCACGGGCGCGCGGGTCGCCACGGGCGAGCAGGTCTGCTACGGCGAGAGCGTGCCGGGCGACCCCGGCTGCACGACCCGGCAGGTGCTGCAGACCGAGACCGCCCCCTACAAGATCATCACGCGGGGGTGGCTGGACGCGCGGAACCGGCACGACTTCGCCAGGACCGAGCCGATCGAGGCGGGCAGGACCTACACCTTCACGTGGGACCTCGAACCGACCGACTACACGGTGAAGGCCGGCCACCGGCTCGGCGTGGTGCTGCTGTCGACCGACTACGACTACACGCTCCGCTACCCGGCGGGGACCGAGGTCGCCGTGCGGCCGGGCGTCAGCAAGGTGCTGCTGCCGCTGGCGCGGGGCGGCCGCGAGTCGCTCCGCTAGAGCGGCGCGGCGGGCCGGGGGAGGCCCCCGGCCCGCCGGCCGTCACTTTCCGAAGACCTCGCGGAGGCGGCCGATCTGCTCGCGGCGCTCGGCGGCGCACTGCTCGTCCAGGGTGTTCTCGGCGGCCTGCCACAGCAGCCGCTTGGTCGCGACGGCCGCACCCGGGTTCACCGCCAGCAGGGCGCCGGCGAGGTCGCGGACGGCGCCGTCCAGGCCGTCGCGCGGGACCACCGTCTCGGCCAGCCCGATCCGGGCAGCCTCGTCGGCGAGGACCGTCCGGGCGGTGAGGCACAGCTCCAGGGCGCGCCCGATCCCCACGATCTCGACCAGCGGCTTGGTGCCGGTCAGGTCGGGGACGAGCCCGAGCGCGGGCTCCTTCATGCAGAACTTGGCGTCGTCGGCGACCACGCGGATGTCGCAGGCCAGCGCGAGCTGGAAGCCGGCGCCGATGGCGTGGCCGTGCACCGCCGCGACGGAGACGATGTCGGGGCGCCGCAGCCAGGTGTAGCCCTCCTGGAGCTCGGCGATGAAGCGGTCGGTGCCCTCGGCGTCGGAGCCGTCGGTGAACCCCTCGCCGCCTCCGCCGCCGGAGAACATGCCGAGGTCGATGCCGGCCGAGAACGAGGGGCCCGCGCCCTTCAGGACGACGACGCGCACGTCCGAGGGCAGGGAGCGCCCGATCGCGGCGAGGCCGCGCCAGGTCGCGAAGGTCATGGCGTTGCGCCGCTCGGGCCGGTTCAGGGTGACGGTCGCGACCGCGCCGTCCACGTCGAGCCGGAGGCCCGCCTCGTCGAGGCCGGGCGGGACGTGCCGAGCCGCCTCCGCCGCCGTGGCCGTTTCCGGCCTGCCGGCCGTGGTCGCGTCCCCCATGGGTCTTCCTTCCGATGAGCGTTTCGGGTCCCGTCCCGCCGTCCACGGGGCGGGACCCGAGATCCTGTCCGCCGCCGCGACCGAACCTTACTCGGTCGGTCGCGGCGCCGGGTCAGGCGGTGCGCTCATCCGGGGGCCGGTGTCCGGTCAGGACTTCTTGCCCCGGGTCGCGCCACCGCGACCGCGCAGGTTGACGCCGGACTCGGTCAGAATCCGGTGGATGAAACCGTACGAGCGGCCGGTGGCGGCTGCCAGGGCGCGGATGCTCTCGCCGGAGTCGTACCTCTTCTTCAGGTCCGCCGCCAGCTTGTCGCGCTCGGCACCGGTCACGCGGGTGCCCTTCTTCAGGGTCTCGGCCACGAGTACCTCCCGTAGTGATGTGGTGACCGCTGCGTTATCCCCCGCCATGATCAGTCATTCCCGCCGGTTCGGCTACCCACTCGGCCAGAAAAGATCTGCGGAAGTCATCCCGCAGGTCACGCGAGCGCCACCAGATCGGCAAACTCGTCACTCCAGATGTCTTCCACACCATCTGGGAGCAAAATCACTCTTTCCGGTGCCAGCGCCTCGACCGCGCCCTCGTCGTGGGTCACCAGGACGATCGCCCCGGCGAACGTCCGCAGCGCGGCGAGGATCTCCTCGCGGCTCGCCGGGTCGAGGTTGTTGGTGGGCTCGTCCAGCAGCAGCACGTTCGCGCTGGACACCACGAGCATCGCCAGCGCCAGCCGGGTCTTCTCGCCGCCGGACAGCACCCCTGCGGGCTTGTCGACGTCGTCGCCGGAGAACAGGAACGAGCCCAGGATCTTGCGGACCTCGACCGGCGCCAGCCCGGGGGCGGCCGACTGCATGTTCTCCAGGACGGACCGCTCGACCTCCAGGGTCTCGTGCTCCTGGGCGTAGTAGCCGATCCGCAGCCCGTGGCCGGCCACGACCGTCCCGGTGTCGGGCTTGTCGACCCCCGCCAGCATCCGCAGCAGGGTCGTCTTGCCCGCGCCGTTCAGGCCGAGCACGACCACGCGGCTGCCGCGGTCGATGGCCAGGTCCACGTCGGTGAATATCTCCAAAGATCCGTACGATTTCGACAAACCCTCCGCGGTGAGGGGGGTTTTGCCACAGGGTGCCGGGTCCGGGAAGCGAATTTTGGCCACCTTGTCGGCCTGCCGCTCGCCCTCGACGCCCGCCAGCAGCTGCCGGGCCCGCCGGTCCATCTGCTGGGCCGCCTTGGCCTTGGTGGCCTTGGCGCGCATCTTGTCGGCCTGCGACAGCAGCGCGGACGCCTGCCGCTGGGCGTTCGCCGTCTCGCGCTTGCGCCGCCGCTCGTCGGTCTCCCGCTGGTCGAGGTACTTCTTCCAGCCGACGTTGTAGATGTCGATCACGCAGCGGTTGGCGTCCAGGTGGAACACCCGGTTGACCACCGCGTCCAGCAGCTCCACGTCGTGGCTGATGACGACGAGGCCGCCCTGGTGGCCCTTCAGGAAGTCGCGCAGCCAGACGATCGAGTCGGCGTCCAGGTGGTTGGTGGGCTCGTCAAGCAGCAGGGTGTCGGCGCCGGAGAACAGGATGCGGGCCAGCTCGACGCGTCGCCGCTGGCCGCCCGACAGCGTGCCGAGCGGCTGGCTCATCACCCGGTCGGGCAGGCCGAGGCTGGAGGCGATCGAGGCGGCCTCGGCCTCGGCGCTGTAGCCGCCGAGGACGTGCAGCCGCTCCTCCAGCCGCCCGTACCGGCGGACGGCCTTGTCACGGCCGGCGTCCGTGGCGGTCGCCATCGCCTCCTCGGCGGCGCGCAGGTCGCGGATCACCTCGTCCAGCCCCCGGGCCGAGAGGATCCGGTCGCGGGCCAGCTCGTCCAGGTCGACGCCACGGGGGTCCTGCGGGAGGTAGCCGATCGTCCCGGAGGACGTCACGGCGCCCTGCGCGGGCTGCGCCTCGCCCGCCAGGACCTTGGTGAGCGTGGTCTTGCCGGCGCCGTTGCGGCCGACGAAGCCGACCCGGTCGCCGGGGTTGACCCGGAAGGTGGCGGCCTCGATCAGCAGCCGGGACCCGGCGCGCAGCTCGATGTCTTTCGCAATGATCACAGTGACAGGGCTCCCCTGACGGACGGCTCGGTGGACAGGCACGAAGAAGCGCGCCGCGCGGTCCTGTGACCGGGGCGCGCTGGGCGGCCTGTCAGTTCGGGAGCGGAACCATCCGCCCAGTGTACGTGAAGCCGGGCCGGTCCCGGCCATCCCGGAGCCCGCCGGGAGCCGATGTGTAGACGCGGGAGGGCGGGGCCAGGATGGAAGTGGCGGCGCGTGCGACGGGACGGCATCGGGGCCGTGGTCCCCGGCACGAAGGAGTGTGAGGCAGATGACCCACGTCACGAGCAACGCGCCTGACGGGACGCCCACCTGGCTGGACATCGGCATCCCCGACCTCGACCGCGCCAAGACGTTCTACGGGACCCTCATGGGCTGGCAGTTCGAGGACGCGGGGGCGGAGGCGGGCCACTACAACCTGTGCAACCTGCGCGGGGAGCCCGTCGCGGGGATGATGCGGAACCCCGAGGGCGAGCCGGACGTGTACTGGTGGGAGGTCTACTTCGCCGCGGGCGACTGCGACGGGTTCGTCAAGCGGGTCACCGACGCGGGCGGCGAGGTCGTCGTCCCGGCGATGGACGTCATGGACCGCGGGCGCATGGCGATCGTCCGCGACCCGCAGGGCGCGCAGTTCGGCCTGTGGCAGGGCCGCGCCCACCCGGGCTCGCGGATCGTCAACGAGCCGGGCTCGTTCGTGTGGAACGAACTGGTCACGAGCGATTCGGCCGCGGCCGGGGAGTTCTACGGGGCGGTGTTCGGATACGAGCTGGAGCCGATGCCGGGTGACATGGACTACACCGTGCTGAAGCGGGCGGGCGACGGCCGCTACGTCGGCGGCATCCTCGGCGGATCCGAGATCCGCCTCGGCGGCGGCGAGCACCCCGCCTCGTCCTGGGTGACGTACTTCGCGGTCGACGACGCCGACGAGGCGGTCCGCAAGGTCCGCGCGGGAGGCGGCGCCGCCGACTCCGAGCCGCAGGACACCCCGTACGGGCGGACGGCGGCCGTCCGCGATCCCTTCGGGGTCCCGTTCAACGTGATGAAGCCCGCGCAGGAGCCGCAGTCCTGACCCGGCGGCCCCGGGGGCCGGACGCGCGCGTCCGGCCCCCGGGGGGTCAGCCCTGGCGCTCGGCGGCGAGCCGCTGCGTGATCGTGTGCTGGAGCCGCTGGAGGCCGGACGTGCCGACCAGTCCGATCTGGCCTTCGAGGTCGCGCAGCAGGACGTCCTCGTTCATCACGACCTCCGACGACTGCATCATCACGGTGCCCTGGCCGGTGAAGTCGAACTGGTGCTCCTCGCCGGACGAGCCGCCGATCCCGAAGATCATCCGGGCGGCGCCGAACGCGCCGCGCATGTAGGAGTGGTCGTAGTGGTGGCAGGGCGAGGGGCAGTCGGCCCAGCCGAGCAGCGCCTGCGGGTCGACGCGGATCGGCGGTTCGACGAAGTGCACGGGCCCGTTGGACGCGGCGACGAACCGGCCCGTGCCGATCAGGGTCAGGAACCCCGGGATGATCGACTGCTTCAGCTCCAGGCCCGGCTCGAAGGCGAGCAGGTTCCCGGCCCGGACGGTGAGGTTGCCCTCCTCCAGGTCGAAGGAGTTGACGTCGAACCCGCGGTCGGCGAGGACGAGCTTGCCCTGCCCCTGCGCGACGATCCAGTCCTGCGCGTACAGCGGGGAGTTGAACGTGTGCGCGACGAGGGAGTCCAGCGGGCCGGCCGACAGCGCCTCGAACCTGATCTGCCCGTAGTAGGCGATCATCTTGCCCTTCTGCGCGAACCACTGGCCGTTGAGGTCGACGCTGAAGGCGTAGGGGTTGACGTTGTCGTTGGACGGCAGGGTCGTGGGGTTCCAGGTCTGCGTGCCGAACGTGCTCACGGTCAGATCTTCCTCTCGCTGGCCTGGACGTAGACGACGCCGGAGCCGCTCAGCTCCAGCTGGAAGCCCTCGCCGGAGCCGCGCCCGATCAGGTCGCGCAGCCCCACCGCCGTGGTGAGCTTGTTCTGCACCTGGCCGCGGTGGGCCACGTACGCCTGCGGGTCGACGTGGACGGGGCGCTGCGGGGTGATCGGCAGCTCCATCACGCCGCCGTGCGACAGCAGGGCGCACGCGCCGTGCCCGGTGAGCGTCGTGGTGAACAGGCCCTGCCCGGTGACCGCGCCGCGCACGATGCCGCGCACGCCGCCCTGCTCGCCCATGAACATGGTCCCGACCTGCAGGGTCGCGTCGTGCACGAGCAGCCGGTCGGCCTCGGCGTACAGGGTGTCGGCGCCGTTCAGCTCGACAACGGACACGTGCAGCCCGCCATGGCCGAACATGACGCTGCCCTGGCCGGTCACGTGCATCATCGCGCTGTGCTCGCCGGCGACGGCGCGCCCGAGGGCACCGCCGATGCCCTGCCCCGCCGTGGTGGACGGGGCGAACGACACCGGGCCGGTGTAGGCCAGCATGGCCCCGCGCTTGCTGTAGACCTCCTGCCCGGGCCCGATCCGGACCTGGAGCATCTTGGAATTGATCGACTGGTAGCCGGGCATCAGATCTCCAGAATCCCGCCGCGTTCGGCCGGCTGGACGTAGACCAGCCCGTGCCCCTGGTACCGGAACTGCACGCTCTCCCCCGATCCCTGGCCGATCACCGTCCGCCAGTTGACGTCGGTGACCACGTCCTGCTGCAGCTGCCCGTGATGGCAGACGTAGGCGTGCGGGTCGACGCACAGCGGCGTCTGCGGCGTCACCTCCAGCGCGATGGCCGGGCCCTGCGAGAGGATCGCGACCGTCCCGTGCCCGTCGACCTTGGTGGTGGCGAGGCCCTGGCCCGTGCCCATCCCCCGCAGCCCCACGAACTGGACGCCCGTCTGGAGGCTCCCGTCGAGCGCCAGCAGGCTCTCCGACTCCACGAACAGGGTGTCGCCGGTGAGCTGGACGAGGGTCACCTCCGTCGCCTCGCTCGCCAGGTAGACCGTCCCCTGCCCGGTGATCTCCATGAGGGTCATGCCCTCGCCGGCGATCCTGCGCTTGAGGGCGCCCCGCAGCCCCTCGCCGCCCGTCATGCCCTGCCGCTTGAACGACATCTGGCCCTCGTAGGCCACCATCGAGCCGTTCAGCGCCCGGATCGTCTCGCCGCCGAGGTCGACGGCGAGCATCTTCGAGCCGTTCATTCGAAATTGCGCCACGAAGCGGAAAGATACAGCCCGGCGCGTTGCCGGTCCCCCGCGTGCGCCGATCCGCAAGGATGAGCACATGTGGATCGCTCCCGAACGCCGCAGTCTCAGCCGGTGGGCCGTCCCAGGGCTCGTCCTGGGCGCCGGTGTGGTGGTCGGGGCCGTGCTGGCCGCCGACGGGCGGTCGGGCACGGCCCTCATCGCACTGGCCGCGCTGGCCGGGTACGCGGCGTATCTCGCCTACCGGCGCAACGAGCCGGCGCTGCCGCTCAGCGAGGGGTTCGGGTCGGGCACCCGGGCCCGCGCGCACCTGCGGGCCGCCGCGATGACCGGCGACGTGCTGACCGTCGCGGTCGTCGGCGGGCTCGTGGTGCAGGCGCTGCGCGGCGCCGACATCACCGCCTACGTGTGGCTGGCGGCCGTCGCCGGCGTGACGTACCTGCTGTCGGCCGTGGCCGGCCGCGGGCTGTGACCGGATGCCGGCCGGCCGCGTGACCTCGGGAACTGTGGGTTAACTTCTCCCAACAAGTCCGGTTTGACCGGGCCGCGGGCGGCATGATGCGCCTGTGTCCGCCACCGACACCCTCGATGCGCTCGTCCCGGCCCGGGCTGTGTTCCATCCCGTGGTCGACCTCGGCACGGGCGCCGTCGTCGCCGTGGAGGCGCACGCCGCACCGTCCGCTCCGTCCGGCCCGCCCGGCCCGTCCGGCGGACCGATGCGGCCCGACCCGGCGTCCGGGGACGTGCGGCGCGCGGTCGAGGCCGCCCGCGCGGCCGCCGGGCTGGGCACGCCGCTGCCGATCCAGATCGGGCTGCGCGCCGAGACCCTCGCCGGCGGCGAGGACCTGCTGGCCGAGCTGCACCGCGGCCTCGGCGACACCGGACGGCGCCCGCAGGAGATCATCCTGTGCGTCGGCGGGGGCTTCCCGCCCGCGCGCCGCCCGGCCCTCGCCGCCGCGCTGTCCGCGCTGCGCCGCGCCGGCTACCTCGTCGGGCTCTCCGGCCTCGGCTCGGCGCACACGCCGCTCGACCTGCTCGTGGAAGGCGCCTCCTACCTGCTCAAGCTCGATCCCGGGCTGGCCCGGACGGCGGCCGCCGATCCGCGCCGCGCGGCGCTCGTGGCGAGCCTCGTCGAGCTGGCCCACCGGCTGGAGACGCACGTCCTGGCGCCCGGCATGGCCGCCCGCGACCAGGTGCTGCACATGCGCGAGACCGGCGTCCGGCTCGTCCAGGGGCCGGCCCTCGCTCCGCCGGAGTGGCGGCCGGGGATGCCGGTCACCATCCCGGTCACCGGGGAGGCCGCGGCGCCCGCCCGGCCCGGCGCCGGACTGGGACCGCGCGTGTCGGAGTTCACCCTCCCCGCCGTGACGCTGCCGCGGACGGCGACCGCCGGCGAGGTGCTCAACGCGCTCACCGCCGAGACCGGCGCGACCAGCGTCGTCCTGGTGGACGAGCGGCAGCGGCCGAGCTTCACCGTGGACCGGACGCGCTTCCTGCTCCAGCTGTCGGGCGCCTACGGCCATGCCCTGCACGCGCGCCGGCCCGCCGCGCGGCTCGCCGACCCGCCGCGCCCGGTCCCGCGCACCGTCCCGGCGATCGCCGCGCTGCGGGCCGCCGGGGCCGCGGACGAGCGCGTCTACGACGACCTCGTCGTGGTCGACGAGGTCGGCCGCTGCCTCGGCATCGTCCGGGTGGCCGACCTGATCCGAGCCATGTCGCGCTGAGATCGCCGCTGCGGGCCTAGTCCGCCCCGGTTGATCCCTTATGTGGATCAAGGCCGGAAAGCCCGGTGACGGCCGTCTCCTGGGCGAGGATGGCCGCCTGGACGCGGCCGGCGAGCCCGAGCTTGCCGAGGATGCGGCTCACGTGCGTCTTGGTCGTCGTCTCGGCCATGGCGAGCCGGGCGGCGATCTGCCCGTTCGACAGGCCCTCCCCGAGGCAGGCGAACACCTCGCGCTCGCGCGGCGTCAGCTCGGCCAGCCCCGGTACCTCGGCGGGCACGGCGGGCCGGGCGGCGAAGGCCCCGATCAGCCGCCGGGTGACCTTGGGGGCGATGATGCCCTCGCCCGCCGCGACCGTCCGCACCGCCTCCACCAGCTTGTCGGCGTCGACGTCCTTGAGCAGGAACCCGGCCGCGCCCGCCCGCAGCGCGCCGAACACGTACTCGTCCATGTCGAACGTCGTCAGCACCAGGACGTCGGTGAACCCGGCGATCCGCCGGGTGGCGGCGATGCCGTCCAGGACGGGCATGCGGACGTCCATGAGCACGACGTCGGGGCGCAGCTCGCGGGCCAGCTCCACCGCCCGCGCGCCGTCCGCGGCCTCGCCGACCACCCGGACGTCCGGCGCGGCGCCGAGGATCAGCACCAGCCCCGCCCGGACGGCGGCCTGGTCGTCGGCCACCAGCACCTCGATCGGACCGCCCGGCCCGCCGCCCACGCGGCCCTGCTCAGCGCTCGTCCCGCTCGGCTCGCCGCTCATGCCGCCCCGCTCAGCGAGTCGACGGGCAGTTCGGCGTGCACCCGCCACCGGCCGCCGTCCGGCCCGGCGTCGAACTTGCCGGCGAGCATCACGGCGCGCTCGCGCATCCCGACCAGGCCGCTGCCGGTGCCCGGCAGCCGGGAGCCGTCCGGGCCGAGCGGGCTCAGCACGTCGATCACCACGCGCCCGCCCGCGTACTCCACCCGCACGTCGGCGTACCCGGACCCGGCGTGCTTGAGCGCGTTCGTCAGCGCCTCCTGGACGATCCGGTAGGCGGCCAGCTCGACCGCCGCCGGCAGGTCCGGCTGCTCGCCGGCGACCTCCAGCCGCGCCGACAGGTCGGGCCGCGCGGTGTGCCGGACGAGCCGGTCCAGCTCCGCCAGGCGCGGCCGGGCCGCCGGGTCCTCGGCGTCGCCCTCGCGCAGCAGCCCGATCATCCGCCGCATCTCGGCCAGCCCCCGCACGCTGTTCTCCCGGATCACCTCCATGGCCCGGTTCACCTCCTCCCGGTCGAGGCCCTGCACCTTCAGGACGGCCGAGGAGTGCAGCGCGACCGCGCTCAGATGGTTGGCGATCACGTCGTGCAGCTCGCGGGCCATCCGGGCGCGCTCGGCGGTCACCGCGGCCCGCCGGTCCATCTCGGCCAGCCGCGCGACCTGCTCGGCGCGCTGGCGCTCGGCCTCGGCCCGGGAGCGGTGCTCCCGGACCGCCATCGCGGTCAGCACGGGGGTCACCCATACCACCCCGGTGAGCGACGCCGCGAGCACGCCGACCGCGACGCCGCGCAGCGCGAACGCGACGGCGGCCGCCACCGCCAGGCTCGCGGCGAGCGTCGTCCCGAGCAGCCACTCCGCCGTCCGGCGCCGCCCGTACAGGCTCGCGGCGTACAGCGCGTCCCCGTAGATCATCGCGGTGGCGAGGCTCGGCCCGAACGCTACGTCGACGAAGTTGAACGGGGTCGCCAGCAGCAGCCAGGTGAGCGGCGCCGTCCGCCTCAGCGGCATCGCCGCGCACAGCCCGGCCAGCGGGACGAGCCGCACCGCGAACGGCGGGTTCCAGCTCTCGGACCAGACCGTGTGGCCGTGCGCCGCGAGCACCACGAGCCCTCCCGCGAACGCGGCCGCGGCGATCAGCGCGTCCTGGGGGGTGGTGAGACGTCGGAGGCTGTGCACGCGTCCATCTCAGCATCCCGGCCGGGGTCTCCACTTCCGCCCGGGTGAGGAGCGCCCGTACATCCTTCGGACGACCCCCGGAACCTCACCGCAGACGACGATCGGCGGCCGTCCGGAGCAGACGATGGAAACCCGCGTCGAGAAGGGATTCCACGTGCTCCTGGCGGTCATCACCGCATGCGAGATCGGCTTCTGGGTCGTCCTCGCCGCCGGCCTCCTCGCCCGCTACGCGCTGCGCCTGCGCCGCACCGGCGCGGCGCTCCTGCTGTGCGTCCCGCTGCTCGACCTGGTCCTGCTGGCGGCCGCGGTCGTCGACCTGCGCGGCGGCGCGACCGCCGGCACCGGCCACGGGCTGGCGGCCGCCTACCTCGGCTACTCGGTCGCGTTCGGCCACAGCATGGTGCGCTGGGCGGACGAGCGCTTCGCCCACCGCTTCGCGGGCGGCCCGCCGCCCACGCGCAGCCCCAGGTACGGGGCGGCCCGCGCGCGCCACGAGTGGCGCGAGTTCGGCAAGGCGGTCCTCGCCACGGCCATCGCGTGCGGCCTGCTCCTGGCGATGATCGCGCTGGTCGGCGACGCGGACCGCACGCGGGCCCTCGACGCCTGGCCGGGGCGCCTCGGATTCGTCCTGGCGGTCTGGTCGCTGTGGCCGATCACCACCACCGTCTGGCCGCCCAGGCCGCCCGGGGACGCTACCCGCGACCCCGCGGAGCACGCGCGGCAAGAGTGACGATCGGCAGGTCGAACTCCCCCTCGGCCGTCTCCGGGGTGCCGTGAAGGTACTCCAGCACCCGGCCGAGGGCGGCGGCGCGCTCCTCGGCGTCCAGCACCAGCATGTGCGAGTGCGTCCCGACGGTCGCCGCCAGCGACTCGGCGGTCCGCCGCTGCGCGTGCGGGAACTCGGCCCGCTCGAACCCCGGGAACCACCGGGTCTCGGGCAGCGTCTTCGACCGCCAGTTCGAGGCGGACACGCTGCTGCGCGCCACCCGCTTCAGCCCGGCGACCCACGGCACCCGGTCGTCGTCGGTGTTCCACAGCCCGCCGAGGACGCCGCCCTCCGCGAGGACCCGGTGGATCTCCGGCAGCGCCCGGTCCGGATCGAACCAGTGCATGGCCTGCCCGACGAGCACCGCGTCGACGGCTCCGTCCTCGAGCGGCACGGCCTCGGCGCTTCCCCGGAGGGCCCGCACGCCCGGCACGCGCCGCCGCAGCTCCGCCAGCATCGCCGCGTCGGGCTCCACGGCCACCACGCCGGCCGCGTCCACGCCCGTCCGCAGCAGCACCTGCGTCAGCTTGCCCGTCCCGGCACCGAGATCCAGGACCCGGAGCCGCCCGCGCCCGGCGACCGGCTCCAGCGCCCACCGCACGGCCGCGTCCGGATAGTCGGGACGCTCCTTCGCGTAGGCCGCCGCCTCGCCGCCGAACGACGCGGCCCGGCGGGCGACCAGCGCCGGATCGCTCCCGGGGAACGCATCTCTCACAGATGCCACCTTAGAAGCGGCCCGCCCGCGGCGGCCGACCGCGGCCAGGTCGGCGGCCCCGCTTGCCCGCCGCCGCGCGGCGGTGTCCCATGGCGGTGATCGAGTTGAAGGGACCGGGACGGCATGCTGACCCAGCGCGCCTCGGCGGGGCCGTTCGGCCGGGTCTTCCAGGCGGGCCGCGACATGGTCGTGTACGAGGCCGAGGACCCGTACCGCCTCAGGTGGTGACGGCCGCGGGGTTCCCCGCCCTCGGCGGCCGAGGCCCGGGCCCAGCCGAGCCGGCTGCTCCGCGTGTAGAGCGAGGCGGTGCCGTTCACCGGGCGCGAGGCCGAACTGGCGGGCCTGCGCGAGTGGCGCGACGGGCGGGCGGCACTGTCCGTGCGGCTCGTGCACGGGCCGGGAGGGCAGGGCAAGTCCCGCCTGGCCGCCCAGGCGGCGCGGCTCTGGAGTGCCGACGGCTGGACGGTCCTCACCGCGCTGCACCGCCACGATCCGGCCGCGCCGCCGGAGTTCGCGCCGGGCGACCTGCGCGCCGCACGGGGGCTGCTGGTCGTCGCCGACTACGCCGAACGCTGGGACGTCGCCGACCTGCTCAGGATGCTCTCCGACCTGCGCGGCGCGGAAGGGCCCAAGGTGCGGGTGCTGCTGCTGGCGCGCCCGGCCGGCACCTGGTGGCAGACCCTCGCGCACAGGCTGGACGCCGATCTCGGGCTGGAGGCCGGGGCGAGCGCCCTGGACGCCCTCGAAGCGGGCGCGCACGGCCGCGGCAGGCTGTTCGAGGAGGCGCGCGACCGGTACGCGGCGCTGCTGGACGTGCCCGGGGCGCGCCTCGTACCGGCGCCCGAAGCGGTCATGGCGGACGACGGCTACGCCCAGGTGCTCGCGGTGCACATGGCCGCGCTCGCCGCGGTGCTCGCCCATGAGGAGGGCGCCCGGGCGCCGCGGTTGCCCGCGGAGGTCTCGATGTTCCTCCTGTCGCGCGAGCGCGTCCATTGGGAGGAGCTCCACCGCGGCCTGCTGAGCACCGGCGCGGACGCGATGGGCCAGGCCGTCTACACGGCCACCCTGACCGGCGGCCTTCCGCGCGCGGAGGCGGTTGAGGCGCTGGTCCGGGCCGAGGTGGAGTCCGTTCTGCACCCCGGTCAGATCATCAAGGACCACGCCGTCTGCTACCCGCCGCCGCCCGGGTCCGCCGGCGTCCTGCGGCCGCTCTACCCGGACCGGCTCGGCGAGGACTTCGTCGCGCTGACGACCCCGGGCCATGACCACCCGTACCCGAGCGACCCCTGGGCCGCCGACGCGGCCGAACGCCTGCTCGGGGCGGGCGGGAAGGCGTGGACCCGCTCCGCCATGACCGTGCTCGTCGAGACCGCGCGGCGCTGGCCGCACGTCCGGGACGGGCGGCTCTTCCCCCTGCTCAGGGCGCGGCCCGAACTGGCGGTCCAGGCCGGCGGCGCCGCGCTCACCGCCCTGGCCGAGCTGCCGGACCTCGATCCCGCGCTGCTGGACGCGGTCGAGGCCCTGCTGCCGGAGCGGCGAGACGTCGACCTGGACCCCGGCGTCGCCGCCATCACCCGCCGCTGGGCGGAGCAGCGGCTCGGCCGGGCGCCGCGGGAAGGAGACGGCGTGCTCGAGGACCGCGCCCTCACCCATACCAAGCTCACCGGCCGGCTGATCAAGGCCGGGCTCTACGCGGAGGCCATGGAGTCCGCGCGGGAGGCGGTCGCCGCCTACCGGCGGCCGGCGGAACAGCGTCCGGGCGAATACCTGTCCGACCTCTCCGGCGCGCTGGTCAACCTCGGCATCTGCCAGGCGCACCTGGGAATGCGCCCGGAGGCGCTGGAGGCCACCGAGGAGGGAGTGGAGCTCGACCGGCGCCTCGCCGAGAGCGGTTCGGCCGCGAGGCTGGAGAACCTCGCCTCCTCGCTCAACAACCTGGGCAACCGCCTCGCCGAACTGGGGCACCGGGACCGCGCCCTGGAGGCCTCCTGGGAGTCGGTGCGGATCCGGCGGCGGCTCGCCGAGACCGCTCCGCCCCGCTACCTCGCGAAGCTGGCCGGGGCGCTCGACAACCTCGGGAACCGCCTCGCCGCGCTGGGGGACCCCGAGGACGCCCTCGCGGCCACGGGCGAGGCGGTCGAGCTGTACCGGCGCCTCACCGCCGTCGACCGCGCCGCCCATCTGGCCGACCTCGGCATCGCGCTCACCAACCTCAGCGCCCTGCTGGAGCAGACGGGGAAGGCGGAGGAGGCGCTGGAGGCCGGCGACGACGCCGTCCGCGTCCGCCGGGAGCTCGCCGAGACCAACCCGGTCGCGTTCCGCGCCGGCCTGGCCGGGGCGCTGTGCACCCGGTCCGACGCCCTGGCCGCGCTCCGGCGGCACGGCGAGGCCCTGCGGGACCTCCAGGAGGGCGTGGAGCTGTTCCGATCGGCCGCGCTCGGCAACCCGGGGGCGGTCCGGCGCGACCTCGCGGCCGCCCTGTGCAAACTCGGTGCGCGGCTGCGGGAGAAGGACCGCCACGCGGACGCCGCGAGGGCCCTCGACGAGGGGGTGGGGCTGTACCGGTCGATCGCCGCGACGCACCCCGGCGCGTTCGGGGAAGAGTTCACCATGGCCCTTCGCATGCGCCTCGCCGCCCATCTGGACGGCGGCGCGGACGAGGAGGCGCTCCGCTGCACCGCCGAGTACGCGGAGCATCTGCTGCCTCTCGCGCGGCGGCTCCCCTGGCGGTACCGCCGCGAGCTGGACGAGACCCTGGCGACCGCCGTCCTCCTTCTCGGCCGGTCCGGGCGGCTGCGCGAGACCGTCACGATGCGGCAGCGGCACGGCAAGGCCAGGCGCACCGGCGACCACGCGAAGGCGGTCGAGATGCTCCGGCGGATCGCTGGGCCCGGGGACGCGTGAGGCCGCGCCCCGGACGGGGCGCGGCCTCATCGTTCACGTCGACCGGTGCCGGCCGGGCCCGCGGACCGGGTCCGCGGAGCCGTCAGACGTTGAACCCGAGGGCGCGGAGCTGGTCGCGGCCCTCGTCGGTGATCTTGTCTGGGCCCCACGGCGGAAGCCAGACCCAGTTGATCTTGACGTCCTTGACGAGGCCCTCCAGCGCGCTGTGCGCCTGGTCCTCGATCACGTCGGTGAGCGGGCAGGCGGCGCTGGTCAGCGTCATGTCCAGGGTGGCGACCTCGTCGGACAGGTCGACGCCGTACACCAGGCCGAGGTCGACGACGTTGATGCCGAGCTCGGGGTCGACGACGTCCTTGAGGGCCTCCAGGATCTCCTCCTCCTGCTCGGAGGCGGGGGCCGCGGGGACCTCGGCGTCGGTGGCCTCGGCGGCGGGCGTGTCGGTCGCGGGCGTGTCGGTCATGGTGCCTCTCCGAGTGCGCGGGCGGTCGCGTCCTTCCACGCCATCCAGGCGAGCAGGGCGCATTTGATCCGGGCGGGGTACTTCGAGACCCCGGCGAAGGCGACGGCGTCCTCCAGGACGTCCTCGTCCGGCGCGACGTCCTGGCCGCGGGACTGCATCAGCGCCAGGAACTCCTCGCCGACGGCCATCCCCTCCTTCACGGACTTGCCGATCAGCAGGTCGGACATCACCGACGCGCTCGCCTGGCTGATCGAGCAGCCCATGGCGTCGTACGACACGTCGGCGACCGTGGCGTCCTGGCCCTCGCCCTCCAGGTGGACGCGGAGCGTCACCTCGTCGCCGCACGTGGGGTTGACGTGGTGCGCCTCCCCCTCGAACGGCTCCCGCAGCCCCTTGTGCAGGGGATTGCGGTAGTGGTCCAGGATGACCTCCTGGTACATCGCCTCCAACTGCATGGCGTCCCTTCCAAGCCTTTCTCGCTACAACCCGGGCACCACTCAGCGTGTTCCTCAGGCGGTGCCGAAGAACTTCTGAGCGTGCCGTACCCCGTCGGCGAGCGCGTCCACGTCGGCGAGGGTGTTGTAGAGGTAGAACGTCGCGCGGGTGGTCGCCGGGATGCCGAAGCGGCGGCAGATCGGCCACGCGCAGTGGTGGCCGACGCGCACCTCGACGCCCTGGTCGTCCAGGACCTGCCCGACGTCGTGCGGGTGGATGCCGTCGACGGTGAACGACACGGCGCCGCCGCGGGCCTCGGTGGTGCCGGGGCCGATGACGCGGACGCCGGGGATCTCGCCGAGCCGCTCCAGCGAGTAGCCGACCAGGGCCTCCTCGTGGGCGTGCACGCGGTCCATGCCGATCTCGGCGAGGTAGTCGCACGCCACGCCGAGCCCGACGGCCTGGGCGGTCATCGGGACGCCCGCCTCGAACCGCTGCGGCGGCGGCATGAACGTGGACTCCTCCATGTGGACGACCTCGATCATGGAGCCGCCGGTGATGAACGGCGGCATGGCCTCCAGCAGCTCGCCGCGGCCCCACAGCACGCCGATGCCGGTCGGGCCGAGCATCTTGTGGCCGGAGAACACGAGGAAGTCGGCGCCGAGCCGGGCCACGTCCACGGGCTGGTGCGGCACCGACTGCGCGGCGTCCAGCAGGACCAGCGCGCCGACCGCGTGGGCGCGCGCCACGATCCGCTCGATCGGCGGGACGGTGCCGAGCACGTTCGACTGGTGCGTCAGCGCGACGATCTTCGTGCGCTCGTTGACGATGCCGTCCAGGTCGTCCAGGTCGAGGCGGCCCTCGTCGGTGATGCCGAACCAGCGCAGGGTGGCGCCCGTCCGCCGGCACAGCTGCTGCCACGGGACGAGGTTGGCGTGGTGCTCCATCTCCGACACCACGACCTCGTCGCCGGGGCCCACGGCGAACCGCTCGGCCTCGGGGCCGGCGGTGGCCGCGTTGCTCATCGCGTAGGCGACCAGGTTGATGCCCTCGGTGGCGTTCTTGGTGAACACGATCTCGGCGGGCGTCGCGCCGACGAACCGGGCGATGGACGCGCGGGCGCTCTCGTAGGCCTCCGTCGCCTCCTCGGCGAGCAGGTGCGCCCCGCGGTGCGGCGCCGCGTTGTGCCGCTCGTAGAACTCCCGTTCCGCGTCCAGCACCCGGACGGGCTTCTGCGACGTCGCGCCCGAGTCGAGGTAGACGAGCGGCCTCCCGCCGCGGACCGTGCGCCCCAGCAGCGGGAAGTCCTTCTTCAGCTCCTCAGGCAGAAGGCCCCCGGTTCCACTCATAGGGAAGCGCCCGCCTTCACGTACTTCTCGTAACCCTCGTTCTCCAGCTCGTCGGCCAGCTCGGGGCCGCCCTCGGCCACGACGCGGCCGCCGGCGAACACGTGCACGAAGTCGGGCTTCACGTACCGCAGGATGCGCGTGTAGTGGGTGATGAGCAGGACGCCGGTGTCGCCGGACGCGAACCGGTTGACGCCCTCGGAGACGACCTTGAGCGCGTCGACGTCGAGGCCGGAGTCCGTCTCGTCCAGGACGGCGACCTTCGGCTTCAGCATCTCCAGCTGCAGGATCTCGTGCCGCTTCTTCTCACCGCCGGAGAAGCCCTCGTTCAGGCTGCGCTGCGCGAACGCCGGGTCGATGGACAGGGCGTCCATCGCCGCCTTCATCTCCTTGGAGAACTCGCGCAGCTTCGGGGCCTCGCCGCGCACGGCGGTGACGGCCGAGCGCAGGAAGTTGGAGACCGAGACGCCGGGCACCTCGACCGGGTACTGCATCGCCAGGAAGAGCCCGGCGCGGGCGCGCTCGTCGACCGACATGGCCAGGACGTCCTCGCCGTCCAGCGTGACGGAGCCCGAGGTCACCTCGTACTTCGGGTGGCCCGCGACCGCGTAGGCGAGGGTGGACTTGCCGGAGCCGTTCGGCCCCATGATCGCGTGGGTCTCGCCGGCCTTCACGGTCAGGTCGACCCCGCGCAGGATCTCCTTCGCGCCGTCGGAGCCGTCGCCGACGGAGACGTGGAGGTCGCGGATCTCAAGGGTGGCCATAGTGCGTACAGTCCTTCGTCGTGCGGTCAGTCGTCGCCGGCGAGCGAGACGTAGACGTCGCCGTCCTCGACCTTGACCTTGTAGGTGGCGACCGGCTGCGTGGCCGGCGGGTTGGTGGGCTTGCCGCTGCGCAGGTCGAAGCAGGACCCGTGCAGCCAGCACTCGATGGTGCCGTTGTAGACCTCGCCCTCGGAGAGCGAGACCTCGGCGTGCGAGCAGATGTCGTTCAGCGCGAACACGTCGTCGCCGCTGCGCGCGATGACGACGGGCTCCCCGTCGACCTCGGCGCCGAGCGCCCCGTCGGCGGGGACCTCGTCCAGCGCGCACACCTTCACGTAGGTCACTTCGCCGCTCCCTGGTCGAGCTCGGCCTCGATCGCCTCGCGCACCTTCTCGCGCACCTCGGCGACCTCGATGCGCTCGACGAGCTGGCCGAGGAAGCCCCGGACCACCATGCGCCGCGCCTCGTCGAAGGTGATGCCGCGCGCCTGGAGGTAGAACAGGTGCTCGTCGTCCAGCCGCCCGGACGCCGAGGCGTGCCCCGCGCCGGCGACCTCGCCGGTCAGGATCTCCAGGTTCGGCACGGAGTCGACCCGCGTGCCGTCGGTGAGCACGAGGTTGCGGTTCAGCTCGTAGGTGTCGGTGCCCTCGGCCTCGGCGCGGATGATCACGTCGCCGATCCAGACGGCGTGCGCGTCCTGGTCCTGCAGGGCGCCGCGGTAGTCGACGCGGCTGCGGCAGTGCGGGACGGCGTGGTCGACGAGGAGGCGGTGCTCCAGGTGCTGGCCGCCGTCGACGAAGTACACCCCGTACAGCTCGGCGTCGCCGCCGGGCCCCTCGTAGGCGACCGACGGGGAGATCCGCACGACGTCGCCGCCGAGCGAGACGTTGTGCGAGACGAACCGGGCGTCGCGGCCGAGCCTGGCGTGCTGGTGGGAGACGTGGACGCCGTCGTCCGACCAGTCCTGCAGGCTGATCACCGACAGCCGGGCGCCGTCGCCGACGACGAACTCGACGTTGTCGGCGTAGGTCGCCGAGCCCCGGTGCGCCAGCACGACGGTGGCCTCGGCGAACGGCTCGAGGACGATCGTGGTGTGCCCGTAGGCGGCGGCCGAGGCGTCCTCGCCGCGCAGCCGCAGCACGGTCGGCGCGGAGGCGACGGTCTCCTTCGGGACGGTCACGACCGTGGCCTGGGTGAAGGAGCTCCACGCCTGGGCGCTGACGCGGTCGGCGGGGACGTAGGCCCTGCCGAGGCGATCGTCGTCGCGTCCGACGGTCTCGACGGTCACCTCGGGCGCCGCCTCGACCTCCACCAGGACCTTGCCGCCGTCCTCGGCGGTGCCGTTGTGCAGGCCGCGCAGGCGGCGCAGCGGGGTGAACCGCCACTCCTCCTCGCGGCCCGTGGGCACCTCGAAGTCGGCGACCTCGTAGGACGCCTTCTCGTGCAGCGTCGAGAGAGGCTTCTGCTCCAGCCCCATCAGCCGACGGCTCCTTCCATCTGCAGCTCGATGAGCCGGTTCAGCTCGAGGGCGTACTCCATGGGCAGCTCGCGCGCGATCGGCTCGACGAAGCCGCGCACGATCATCGCCATCGCCTCGTCCTCGGTGAGGCCGCGGCTCATCAGGTAGAACAGCTGCTGCTCCGACACCTTGGAGACGGTCGCCTCGTGGCCCATCTCAACGTCGTCCTCGCGGACGTCGACATAGGGGTAGGTGTCGGACCGGCTGATCTGGTCGACGAGCAGCGCGTCGCACTTGACCGTGGACTTGCTGTGCTCGGCGCCCTCCTGGATCTGCACCAGCCCGCGGTAGGACGTGCGGCCCCCGCCGCGCGCAACCGACTTGGAGATGATGCTGCTGGAGGTGTTCGGCGCGGCGTGCACCATCTTCGCGCCGGCGTCCTGGTGCTGGTCCGCGCCCGCGAACGCGATCGACAGGGTCTCGCCCTTGGCGTGCTCGCCGAGCAGGTACACGGCCGGGTACTTCATGGTGACCTTGGAGCCGATGTTGCCGTCGACCCACTCCATGGTGGCGCCCTCGTAGGCGACGGCGCGCTTGGTCACCAGGTTGTAGACGTTGTTGGACCAGTTCTGGATCGTCGTGTACCGGACGCGCGCGTCCTTCTTCACGACGATCTCCACCACGGCGGAGTGCAGCGAGTCGGACTTGTAGATCGGCGCGGTGCAGCCCTCGACGTAGTGGACGTAGGAGCCCTCGTCGGCGATGATCAGCGTCCGCTCGAACTGGCCCATGTTCTCGGTGTTGATCCGGAAGTAGGCCTGGAGCGGGATCTCCACGTGCACGCCCGGCGGGACGTAGATGAACGAGCCGCCCGACCACACGGCGGTGTTGAGCGCGGCGAACTTGTTGTCGCCGACCGGGATCACCGAGCCGAAGTACTCCTGGAAGATCTCCGGGTGCTCGCGCAGGCCGGTGTCGGTGTCGACGAAGATGACGCCCTTCTCCTCAAGGTCCTCACGGATCTTGTGGTAGACGACCTCCGACTCGTACTGGGCGGCGACACCGGCGACGAGGCGCTGCTTCTCGGCCTCGGGGATGCCGAGCTTGTCGTAGGTGTTCTTGATGTCCTCCGGGAGCTCCTCCCAGGAGGCGGCCTGCGCCTCGGTGGAGCGCACGAAGTACTTGATGTTCTCGAAGTCGATGTCCGACAGGTCGGAGCCCCAGGTGGGCATCGGCTTCTTGCTGAACAGCCGCAGCCCCTTGAGGCGCAGGTCGAGCATCCAGTCGGGCTCGTTCTTCTTGGCCGAGATGTCGCGGACGACGTCCTCGTTCAGGCCGCGGCGCGCCGAGGCGCCGGCCTCGTCCGAGTCGGCCCAGCCGAACTTGTACTTGTCGAGCCCTTCGAGCTCCGGGTGGGCAGCCGTAGTCATAGGGAGGTCCCTCCGGACTCCTCGTCACTGGTCAGATGCTTTGCGGCGGACGCCCCCGCGTCCGCCTCGCCCCCGCCGGGGGCGGCATGCGCGGCGCGTGCGCCGCCGTCGCCGGTCTCGCCCGGCCCGCACAGCGAGCGCGAGCTGACGTGGGTCGTGCAGATGCCGTCGCCGTGCGCGATCGTCGCGAGCCGCTGCACCGGAGTGCCGAGCAGCCGGCTGAACGCCTCGGTCTCGGCCTCGCACAGCTGCGGGAACTCCGCGGCGACGTGCGCGACCGGGCAGTGGTGCTGGCACAGCTGCTCGCCGCCGCCCGGCTGCGGCGCCTTGGCGGCGGCCGCCGCGTAGCCGTCGCCCGACAGGGCCTCGGCGAGCGTGCGGACCCGCTGGTGGGGCGGAGCGTCCTGCACGACGGGCCGGTACCGCCGCTCCAGGTCGGCGATCTGCCGCCGGGCGAACTCGGCGACCGCGCGGTCGCCGGCCGTCTCGGCGAGGAACCGCAGGGCGCTGGTCGCCAGGTCGTCGTAGGCGTGCACGAAGGCGCTGCGCCCGGCGTCGGTGATGGCGAACCACTTGGCGGGCCGGCCCCGGCCGCGCCGGGACTGCGGGACCCGCGCCTTGCGGACCTCGATCATGCCCTCGGCCAGCAGCGCGTCCAGGTGCCGGCGGACGGCCGCCGGCGTGAGGCCGACGCGCTCGCCGAGCGTGGACGCGGTGACCGGGCCGTGTTCCAGGATCAGGCGGGCGACCCGGGCGCGGGTGTCGCGCTCGGTGCGGCCGGACGGCGCGCCGAAGGAGCGCGTAGCTGCGCCTCCGGTGCTCGTCTGATCCTCGCCCACGTTTTTCACAACATCAGTGTGCCGTAATTACTTCCCGCGAAACACCGGAATCCCGATGTCGTAGCTCACGCAGGTAAGCCTTACCTAATTCGGGCCTCCTCGCCGGCGAAGGGCGCGCCGGCCCCGCGCGGCAGCACCACCACCGGGCACGGCGCGGCCCGGACGATCTTGCCGGACCGCTCCCCGAGGAACACCCTGAGCAGCGGGCCGTGGTGGCCGGACAGGCAGGCGAGGACCTCGCCCGGCAGCATATCGACGGCGCCGAGGGTCCCGGAGACCCCGCTGCCGACCTCCGCGAGCCGCTCCACCGGCATCCCGTCCCCGAAGCGCGCGCCGAGCAGGCCCGCGGCCTCCCGCAGGTCCTCGTCGGCCTGGGCGGCCTGGCGGCCCAGCGCGCGCTCGACGCCGCCGAGCCTGGCCGCGGGGCCGGGCGGGCGCAGTACCAGCGTCAGCAGCCGCACCGGCAGCCCGAGCCGCGCCGCGAGGTCGGCCATGGCAGTCAGGTCCTCCAAGCCGCGGGGCGGCCAGTAGGCCACGGTCATCCGCTCCAGCCGCCGCGCGGGATGATGGGGGTGCACCACCCGCGTGTGGTGCGGCGAGTCCTCCGCGTACCCGCGCGGAGCCAGCATGACCGGCACGGGCGAGTCGTGCAGGAGCCGGTCGGCGGTGCTGCCGAGGGCGATCCGGTGAGGGTTCCCGCCCGGCGCCGAGCCGATGACCAAGAGGTCGGCGCCGGTCTCGCGGGCGGCCTCCATGAGACCGCGCCCGCTCCCCCGGTGGGCGTGCACGCGCAGGTCGAGCTCCTGGCTCGGCACCCCGAGCTCGCCGAGCCGCGCGGCGGCCCTGGCGAGGGCCTCCTCGGCCTGCTCCCTGAGGTAGGCGACCCATTCGGCGTCAACGGAACCGGGGCCGTGCGCGGGCCAGGCGGGCGGATGGACGTGGACGACGGTCAGCGGCGCGTTCCGGTCCGACTGTGCCGCCGACCAGACGAGTGCGGCCAGGGCGAGGGCGTCGTCACCGCGCTCGTCGGGCGAGTACCCGACCAGCACGCGCAGTCCGCCGGGCTCGCCCCTGTGCTGTTCGGCGCCGTGCTGTTCGGCGCCGTCCGGTTCGACGCCGCCCTGTTCCGTCGTGCTCGGTTCACTCATGCGGGCTCCCCTCCGTGCCCCGTGTGCCGGGCCGCCAGCCGCGAGTGGCGGCGGCCGTACAGGAAGTAGGCCGCCAGGCCGACGGCGATCCAGATCGCGAAGACGGTCCAGGTGACGCCGCCGAGGCCGACCATCAGGTACACGCACAGGGCGACGCCGAGCAGCGGCGTGAGGGGGTACAGCGGTGCGCGGAAGCTGCGCGGAAGGTCGGGCCGGGTGCGGCGCAGCACGATCACGCCGACGCTGACCAGCGCGAACGCGAACAGCGTGCCGATGCTGGTGGCGTCGACGAGCCGGCCGAGCGGGACGGCCGCTGCGAGCACCCCGATGAACGCGGCCACGATGACGGTGTTGGCGACCGGCACGCGGCGCCGGGGGCTCACCTTCCGGAAGACGTCCGGGACGAGCCCGTCGCGCGACATCGCGAACAGGATGCGGGTCTGGCCGTACATGACGGTGAGCACGACGCTGGCGATCGCGACCACGGCGCCGAGGGACAGGATCATCGACGGCCACGTCCGCCCGCTCACGCTGTCCAGCACCTGCGCCAGCGAGGCCTCCGAACCGCTCAGCGAGAACCGCGTCCAGTTCATGGCGGCGACCGCGGCGAGCCCCACCAGGACGTACAGGGCGGTCACGATGGCCAGCGACAGGATGATCGCCAGCGGCAGGTCGCGGCGCGGGTTCCTGGCCTCCTCGCCCGCCGTGGAGGCGGCGTCGAACCCGATGTAGGAGAAGAACACCTTGGAGCCCGCAGCGCTGATGCCCGCCCATCCCATCGGGGCGAACGGGGCCATGTTCCCGGTCCGGAACGCCGTGAAGGCGACCGCGCAGAAGAACAGCAGCACGCCGATCTTGAGGAAGACCATGACCGTGTTCGCCGCGGCGCTCTCGGAGGTGCCCCGCAGCAGCAGCAGCGTCGCGAACAGCACCACGACCACGGCGGGGAGGTTGACCACCCCGCCCTCCCCCGGCGGGTTGCCGACCTGCGCCGGGATCGTGAAGCCCAGCGCCGAGTCGAGGAAGGCGTTGAGGTAGGAGCCCCAGCCGACCGCCACGGCCGACACCGACACCGCGTACTCCAGGAGCAGGCACCAGCCGCAGACCCACGCGACCAGCTCGCCGAGCGTCGCGTAGGCGTAGGAGTAGGACGAGCCGGAGACGGGGATCGTCCCGGCCAGCTCGGCGTACGACAGCGCCGAGAACAGGGCGGTAACGGCGGCGAGGACGAACGAGAGCACGACGGCGGGCCCGGCCGGCGGGACCGCCTCGCCGAGGACCACGAAGATCCCGGTGCCGAGGGTCGCGCCGACGCTGAACAGGGTGAGCTGCAGGAGGCTCATCGTGCGCTTCAGCTCGCCGCCCGCGCCGTACCCGCCCTCGGCGACGATCCTGTCGACCGGCTTCGTCCGCAGCAGGCTGCGCGCGAAGGTCTCCGGCGCGGTCCCGGTGGTCACAGCGTGCTCGCCAGCGGCCAGGTCGCGTTGGGGGTGACGATCGTCCCCGCGGTGCCCTCCAGGATGCGCTCGCACTGGTCCAGCAGCCCGATCGCGGCCATGTCGCCCGTGCGCTCCACGAAGCTCACCGCCGCCTCGACCTTCGGGCCCATCGACCCGGCGGGGAACTCCTCGCCGCGCAGCTCGTGCGGCGTCGTGTGTGCGATCTCCTCCTGCCGCGGGGTCCCGAAGTGCCGCATCACGCGCGGCACGTCGGTGAGGATCAGCAGCGCGTCGGCGTCCATGCTCTCGGCCAGGACGGACGCGGTGAGGTCCTTGTCGACCACCGCCTCGACGCCCTCCAGCCGCCCCACGTCGTTGCGGAAGACGGGGATGCCGCCGCCGCCCGCGCACACCACCACCGTGCCGAGCCGGACCAGCTCCCTGATCAGCCGGGTCTCGATCACCCGCTGCGGCCGCGGGGACGGCACCACGCGACGCCAGCGGTCCCCGTCCTGCCGGACGGTCCAGCCGTACTCGGCGGCGAGCTTCTCCGCCTCCTCCCGCTCGTAGACCTGGCCGACGAACTTGCTGGGCTCGTCGAACGCCGGGTCCACCGCCGAGACCAGCGTCTGGTTGATCATCGCCACGACCTGGCGGCCGGGCAGCGCGTTCTGCAGCGCCTGCAGCATCCAGTAGCCGATCATGCCCTGGGTCTCGGCGCCGATCGTGTCCAGCGGGTAGGGCCGGGTCAGGTTCGGGTCGTTGACGCTCTCCAGCGCCAGCACCCCGACCTGCGGGCCGTTCCCGTGGGTGATGATCAGCTCGTGCCGCTCGGCGAGCGGCGCCAGCGACCGCACGGCCCGGTCCACGTTGGCGCGCTGCGGCTCGGCGTCGGGCGTCTCCCCCCGCTCGACCAGCGCGTTCCCTCCGAGCGCGACGACCACGCGCATGCTGCCTCCCCCTCCCCGGCGGTCCGCTCAGCCGAGCGTCGCCACCATGACCGCCTTGATGGTGTGCACCCGGTTCTCGGCCTCGTCGAAGACGATCGACGCCTCGGACTCGAAGACCTCGTCGGTGACCTCCAGGGCGTCCAGGCCGGTCTTGCGGAAGACCTCCTCGCCCACGGCGGTCGCCCGGTCGTGGAAGGCCGGCAGGCAGTGCATGAACCGGGCGGCGGGGTTGCCCGTCGCCCGCATGACCTCCGCGTTGACCTGGTAGGGCCGCAGCAGCGCGACGCGCTCGTCCCACACCTCGGCCGGCTCCCCCATCGACACCCACACGTCGGTGATCACGAAGTCGGCGCCGCGCACGCCCTCCCCGACGTCCTCGGTGAAGGCGATCTCGGCGCCGGTCCCGGCCGCGACCGCGCGCGCCGGCCCGACGACCGCCTCCTCGTCGGGCCAGAGGCTCCGCGGGGCGACGATGCGGACGTTCATGCCGAGGAGCGCACCGGCCGCCACGTAGGAGTTCCCCATGTTGTTGCGCGCGTCGCCCAGGTACGCGTAGGTGATCTCTTGGAGCGGCCTGCCGCCGTGCTCGCGCATGGTCAGCATGTCGGCGAGCATCTGCGTCGGGTGCCACTCGTCGGTCAGCCCGTTCCACACCGGGACGCCCGCGTGCTCGGCCAGCTCCTCGACGAGCCGCTGGCCGGCCCCCCGGTACTCGATGCCGTCGTACATCCGCCCGAGGACGCGCGCCGTGTCCTTCATCGACTCCTTGTGGCCGATCTGCGTCCCGGTGGGGCCGAGGTAGGTGACGTGGGCGCCCTGGTCGTGCGCGGCGACCTCGAACGCGCAGCGGGTCCGCGTGGAGTCCTTCTCGAAGATCAGCGCGATGTTCCGGCCCGCCAGCGCCCGCACCTCCGTCCCGCCGTACTTGGCGGCCTTCAGCTCGGCCGCCAGGTCGACGAGGTACCCGAACTCGCCCGGGGTGAGGTCGAGCTCCCTGACCAGACTGCGCCCGCGAAGGTCGAAGGCCATCAGGCGTCCCGGACGAGCGGGCAGCTCATGCAGCGCGGGCCGCCGCGCCCCCGGCCGAGCTCGCTGCCGCGGATCGTGATGACCTCGATCCCGTTGCGGCTCAGGTGGTTGTTGCTCGTGGCGTTGCGCTCGTAGGCGACGACGACGCCGGGCGAGACGGCCAGGACGTTCGCGCCGTCGTCCCACTGCTCGCGCTCGGCGGCGAACACGTCCTGGGTCGGGGTGAGGACCTTGATGTCGTCGGTGCCGAGCGCGGCGGCGATCGCCCGGTGCATGTCCTCCGGCGGATGGTCGGTGATCTTGAGTTCCTTCTCGGTGTCACCGGGCTCGACGGTGTGCGACGGCAGCATGCCCATCCCCGCGTACTTGGTGAACACGCCGTGGTCGACCATGGTCATGACCGTGTCCAGGTGCATGAACGCCCGCTTGCGCGGCATCCGCAGCGCGACGATCCGCTCGCAGGAGCCGGCGGCGAACAGCGACTGGGCGAGCATCTCCACCGCCTGCGGCTGCGTCCGCTCGCTCATCCCGACCAGCACGCTGCGGTTCCCGAGGACCAGCACGTCGCCGCCCTCCAGCGTCGCCGGCGCCATCGCGGTGCCGCGGTTCCACACGTGGTAGCCGCCCTCGGCGGGGCGGTCGTGCCCGGGGGCGAACAGCGGATGCCAGCGGTAGACCGCCTCCATGTTCACCGTCTCGCGCATCCGGGCCTTCATGCGCATCGTGTTGATGGAGACGCCGTCGTAGATCCAGCAGGACGTGTCGCGGGTGAACAGGTGGTTCGGCAGCGGCGGCAGGACGAACCCGTCCGCCTCGACGGAGTGGAACGCGATGGACGCCGGCTCGGGCATCCGCTCCAGCATCTCCCGCTTGGTGATGCCGCCGACCAGGAACGCGGCCAGGTCCGCGACGTCCATGGCGTCGAAGCAGTTGCGGATCGCGTCGGTGGCGAGCGGGCCGAACCAGTGCGGATCGACGATCCGGTCGAGGATGTGGCGGCGCGCCTCGGGGATCGTGACGGTCTCGGTCAGCAGGTCCGTCAGCAGGTGCGTCCGTACGCCCTGGGCGCGCAGCACGTCCTCGAACTCCTCGTGCTCCTCGACCGCGCGCCTGACCCACAGCACGTCGTCGAACAGCAGCCCGGCGGCGTTGGAGGGGGTGAGCCGCTTCAGCGAGAGCTCGGGCCGGTGCAGCAGCACCTCCCTGAGCCGGCCGACCTCCGAATCGACGTGGAACGCCATCCCACCTCCCCGGGGGCCCGGCCGCGGCGCCGCGGCTCCCCTGATCGCGGATTCCCCGGCGCGGGGCGGCGAAACTAGATCGACTTCCACCGGACGGCTTTACCGCGCCTTCACGCGGCCGGGGCCGGGTCCGGGCGCGGAGCTGTCCTCCCCCGGACCTAAACTCGTCAGCATGACACCCCCCGGAGACGGCGCGGTCGAACTGCGCTCCCTCGCCAAACGCTACGGCGCGGTGACGGCCGTGGACGGCCTGTCGCTCAGCGCCGCCCGGGGAGCGGTCACCGCGCTGCTCGGCCCGAACGGCGCCGGCAAGACCACCACGATCGAGATCTGCGAGGGGTTCCGGCGGGCCGACTCGGGCACCGTCCGCGTCCTCGGCCTCGACCCCGCCTCCGACGGGCGCGCGCTGCGGCCGCGGGTCGGCGTGATGCCGCAGTCCGGCGGCGTGCCGGGCACGGCCCGCGCGGGCGAGTTCCTGCGGCTGGTCGCCTCGTTCCACGCCGCCCCGCTCGACGCCTCCGCCCTGCTGGAGCGGCTCGGCCTCGCCGAGCACGCCCGCACCCCGTTCCGGCGCATGTCGGGCGGGCAGCAGCAGCGGCTCTCGCTGGCCGTCGCCGTGGTCGGGCGCCCCGAGCTGGTCTTCCTCGACGAGCCCACCACCGGGCTCGACCCGCAGGCCAGGCACGCCACCTGGGACCTGATCGGCGAGCTGCGCGCCGCCGGGGTGTCGGTCGTGCTCACCACGCACAACATGGAGGAGGCCGAGCGCCTCTCCGACCACGTCGTGATCGTCGACGGCGGCAGGGTCGTCGCCGAGGGCGCCCCCGAGGAGCTGACCGGCGCCGAGCGGCAGCTGCGGTTCCGCGCCCGTCCCGGCCTCGGCCTGGAGGAGCTGCTGGCGGCGCTGCCCGCCGGGAGCGCCGCCAAGGAGTCGCCCGCCGGGCACTACCTGATCGAGGCGGAGGTCAGGCCCGAGCTGCTGGCCACGGTCACCGCCTGGTGCGCCTCGCACGGCGTCCTCACCGAGGACCTGCGCATCGAGCGCCGCACGCTGGAGGACGTCTTCCTGGAACTCACCGGACGGGAGCTGCGCTCGTGACGACCCCGCTCGACCTGGCCCCCGCGCCGGGCGCCGCGCCGCTGCCGCGGATGATCCTGTCCCAGGCCGGCTACGAGTTCCGCGCCGTGCTGCGCAACGGCGAGCAGCTGCTGCTCACGCTGATCATCCCGGTGGTGCTGCTCACCCTGTTCAGCGCCACGTCCCTGCTCGACCTCGGCGCGGGCCGCCGCGTCGACTTCCTCACGCCCGGGATCCTCGCGCTCGCGGTGATGTCCACCGCGTTCACCGGCCAGGCCATCGGCACCGGGTTCGAGCGGCGCTACGGCGTCCTCAAGCGGCTCGGCGCGACCCCGCTGCCGCGCGGCGGGCTCATCGCGGCCAAGACGCTCAGCGTGGTCGCGGTCGAGGCCGTGCAGGCCGCGGTGGTCTGCGCGGTGGCGCTGGCGCTCGGCTGGCACCCGCACGGCGACCCCGGCTCCGTGGTCGTCCTGCTGCTGCTCGGCACCGCCGCGTTCAGCGGCTTCGGGCTGCTGATGGCGGGGACGCTGCGCGCCGAGGCCACCCTCGCCGCCGCCAACCTCGTCTACATCCTGCTGCTCGCCCTCGGCGGCGTCGTCTTCCCGCTGGACAGGTTCCCCGCGGCGGTGCGGTCGGCCCTGGAGCTGCTGCCGATCTCGGCGCTGGCCGACGGGCTGCGCCAGGTCCTCCAGCACGGCGCCGCGCTGCCCGGCAAGCCGCTGGCCGTCCTCGCCGTCTGGGCCGTCGCGGGCCTCGTCCTGGCCGCCCGCTTCTTCCGGTGGGAGTAGCGCATGGCCCTGTCTGAGGCGCCCGGCTCCTTCGGCGGCGCGTCCCGCCGCGCCCGGCCCCTGCGGCCGCGGGCGGGCTGGTCGCGGACGCTGTCGCTCGGCTCGGTGCCGCCGCCCGCGCTGATCCTGCTCGGCATCATCTCCCTGCAGGTCGGGGCGGGCCTGGCCAAGCACCTGTTCGACCGGCTGCCGCCGAGCGCCGTCGTGACGATGCGGCTGCTGACCTCGGCGGTCGTGCTGGGGTTCCTCGCCCGCAAGGCGCTGCGGACCGTCCTGCGCGACCACTCGCGCTCCAGCCTCGCCATCGCCGCCGGGTTCGGGCTGGCGCTGGCGCTGATGAACTTCTCGATCTACCAGTCGTTCTCGCGGATCCCGCTCGGCGTCGCGGTCACGATCGAGTTCCTCGGGCCGCTCGCGGTCTCCATCGCGGCCTCCCGGCGCCCCCGGGACGCGCTTTGGGTCGTGCTCGCGGGGGCCGGGGTCGTCCTGCTGGCCAGGGGCGGCAGCGGCGCCCTCGACCCGGTCGGCATCGCGTTCGCCCTGCTGGCGGGGGTCTGCTGGGCGGGCTACATCGTGCTCACCGCCGCGACCGGCAGGCGGTTCTCCGGCACCACCGGCCTGGCGCTCGCCAGCATCGTCGGGACGGTCGCGATCCTCCCGCTCGGCGTGGCGTCGGCCGGCTCCGCCCTGCTCGACCCGCGGCTCCTGCTGATCGGCCTCGGCGTCGGGCTGCTGTCGTCGGTGATCCCGTACTCGCTGGAACTGGAGGCGCTGCGGCGGATGCCCGCCCGCGTCTTCGGGATCCTCATGAGCCTGGAGCCCGCCGTGGCGGCGCTCGTCGGGGTGGCGCTGCTCGGCGAGGTCCTCACCGTGCGGCAGTGGGTCGCGATCTGCTGCGTCATCGTCGCCTGCGCGGGCGCCACCAGGGGACAGAAGGACCCTCCCGAGGCCCCCGAGGCGTGAGCGGTGGCGGCCCCGTGTGGCAGCGTGGAAGGATCGGAACGTCGCGATCATCGAGCCGGAGAGGAGCCGCCGTGATCGGCCGGAGCGAGGACCAGGGGATTCCGCCCGAGTTCTTCGAGGCGGGGTCGGCATCGTTCGTCGACTTCCTGCGCCTGCACTCCCCTGAGCTGCTGCCCGTGAACCGGGTGCCCGAGGGGGACGCGCCCGAGCTGCCGCACGGGACGACGGTCCTGGCGTTGACGTTCCCCGGCGGCGTCATGATGGCCGGCGACCGGCGCGCCACGCAGGGCAACCGCATCGCCTACCGCGAGCTCGACAAGGTGCAGCGCGCAGACGAGTACTCCGCCGTCGCCTTCGCCGGAACGGTCGGCTTGGCGCTGGAGATGGTCCGCCTGTTCCAGGTGGAGCTGGAGCACTACGAGAAGATGGAGACCGTCCCGCTGTCGCTGCCGGGCAAGGCCCGCCGCCTCGGCGCCGTGATCCAGGCGAACCTCGCGCAGGCCCTCCAGGGGCTGGCGGTCGTCCCGCTGTTCGCCGGCCTCGACCCCGACTCCGGCGAGGGCCGCATCTACACCTACGACATCACCGGCGCCCCGCAGGAGGCCCGCGGCTTCCACGCCGACGGCTCCGGCTCCCCCTACGCGACCGGCGCGCTGAAGAAGCTCTACCGCGACGACCTGTCCCTGGAGGACGCCGCCACCGCGTGCGTCCAGGCCCTCTACGACGCGGCCGACGACGACACCGCCACCGGCGGCCCCGACCCGACCCGGCGCATCTACCCGACCATCGCGGTCGTCACCGCCGACGGCTACCGGCGGCTGCCCGACGAGCAGGTGGCGGCGATCGCCGACGAGGTCGTGCGCGGCCGGACGGAGCGGCCCGGCGGCCCCGTCGCGCCGCTGCGCTGAGCGCCGGAAGCGTCGTACCCGGCTTCTAGACTCGGCCCATGGCACGGGCGAACGACGAGGCTGCGGCCCTCATCCAGGAACTAGCCGACCTGCTGTCCATCACGGGCGGGGACGCGTTCAAGATCAGGGCGTACGAGAAGGCGGCGCGCGCGGTCGCGGGCCACCCGGGCGACATCTCCGGCCTCGATCTGGCCGGGCTGCGCAAGATCTCCGGGGTGGGCGACGCGATCGCCAAGAAGCTCCTCGACTACAACACCACCGGCACGATCCGCCAGGTCGAGGAGCTGCGCACGCAGATCCCGTCCGGGGTCAGGGCCCTGACCGCCATCCCCACGCTCGGCCCGAAGAAGGCCCTCGCCGTCTACGAGGCGCTCGGCGTCTCCTCGGTGGACGAGCTCGCGGCCGCCATCGGCGAGGGCCGCCTGCGCGGCCTCAAGGGCTTCGGCGCCAAGACCGAGGAGAACATCCTCCGGGGCATCGAGCTGATGCGCAGCTCCGGCGACCGCGTCCTGGTCGACGCGGCCGCGGGCGTCGCCGACGAGATCGTCGCGGCCCTGTCCGAGCTGCCCCAGGTGGAGCGCTGCGCCCACGCCGGCTCCCTGCGCCGCATGCGCGAGACGATCGGCGACGTCGACGTCCTCGCGGCCTCCCACGACCCGCGTCCGATCATGGAGGCGTTCACCGCGCTGCCGTTCGTCGCGGAGGTGATCGCGGGCGGCGACAAGAAGACCTCGGTGCGCACCGCCACCGGCCTGCAGGTCGACCTGCGGGTCGTCCCGCCCGAGTCGTGGGGCGCCGCGCTCCAGTACTTCACCGGCTCGCAGGCGCACAACATCCGCACCCGCGAGATCGCCGTCAAGGCGGGCCTCAAGCTGTCGGAGTACGGGCTGTTCGACGCCGGCAGCGGCGAGCTGATCGTGTCGAAGACCGAGGAGGAGGTCTACGAGCGCCTCGGCCTGCCGTGGGTCCACCCCGCCCTGCGCGAGGACACCGGCGAGATCGAGGCCGCGCTCAAGGACGAGCTGCCCCGCCTGGTGACGGTCGAGGACCTGCGCGGCGACCTGCACAGCCACACCGACCTGACCGACGGCGTCGCCTCCCTGGAGGACATGGTCGCCGCGGCGCGGGCCCGCGGCCTGGAGTACTACGCGATCACCGACCACGCGCCGAACCTGGTCATGCAGCGCATGACCGACGAGAAGATGCTCGCCCAGCGCGCGCAGATCGCCGAGCTGCAGGAGCGGTGCCCCGGCCTCACCCTCCTGCACGGCACCGAGCTCAACATCGACCCCGACGGCGGCGTCGACTGGGACGCCGACTTCCTGTCCGGCTTCGACGTCTGCGTCGCCTCCGTCCACTCCCACTTCACGCAGGACGAGGCCGACATGACCCGGCGGCTCGTCCGCGCGTGCGAGAACCCGCACGTCCACGTGATAGGGCACCCCACCGCCCGCAGCATCGGCCGCCGCCCGCCGGTGAACGCCGACTGGGACGAGGTGTTCCGCGCCGCCGCCCGCACCGGTACCGCGATGGAGATCGACTCCTTCCCCGACCGCCTCGACCTGCCCGCCGACCTGGTCCGGCGCGCGAAGCGGTTCGGCGTGAAGTTCTCCGTCGACACCGACGCCCACTCGGTCGGCCACCACCGCAACATCCGCTACGGCGTCGGCACCGCCCAGCGCGGCTGGCTGACCCCGGACGACGTCATCAACACCTGGCCGCTGGAGCGGCTGCGCGCGTTCCTGCGCAAGAGCTGAGCGCGGGTCAGGCGGGCTGGGGCGCCCCGGCGGCGTGCGGAGCGGCCGGGGCCGGTTCCGCGGTCGCGGGGCCCGGCACCGGGCCCCGGTCGCGCAGGGCGAAGAAGAGACGGAACGCGGCGATCCACATCAGCACCGAGCCGAGCATGTGCAGCAGCACCAGGCCGGCGGGGACGCCGAGGAAGTACTGCGTGTAGCCCACGGCGCCTTGGAGGACGATCAGCCCGGCCAGCTCGTGGGCGCGGCGCCGGGCGGCCGCGGGCGCGCCGGTGCGGTGCAGGGCCGCGATGGCGAGCACCGTCAGCGCGATGGTGAGCCACGCCAGCTCGCCGTGGATCCGGGCGACGTCGGTGATGTCGAAGCCGTAGCGGCGCGACTCGGCGTCGCCCGCGTGCGGGCCGGTGCCGGTGACGACGGTGCCCGCGACCATCACGGCGGCGGAGGAGACCAGCAGCGCGGCGGCGAGGCGGCGCGTCCAGGGCCCGGCGAGCGGGCGGGGCGGCGCGTCGCCCTCCCCCGCGCGGATCCACAGCGCGACGCAGAAGACCAGCAGGGCGGGCGAGACCAGGAAGTGCAGGGACACGGCGGCCGGGTGCAGCTTGGTCAGCACGACGACGCCGCCGATGACCGCCTGGGCGACCACGCTCATCGGCTGGGCCAGCGCCCACCACACCAGGCTCCGGCGGCGCGGCCGCAGCCGCAGCGCGGCGACGAACACCAGGACGCCGACGCCGAGCACCACGAAGGTGATCAGCCGGTTGCCGAACTCGATCGACATGTTGAGCACGTGGTGCTCCGGGTTGTGGGTGGGCACGAGGCTGTCGCCGGAGCAGCGCGGCCAGTCGGGGCAGCCGAGGCCGGACTTGGTGACGCGGACGGCGCCGCCGCTGACGACGATCACCACGTTGCCGATGACGCCGAGCAGCGCGAGCAGCCGCAGCGACCCGGGCGTCGGGCGCCACACGGCGTTCCAGGTCCGGACCAGGGGGTTCGACGACTCTCGCTCTGCCACGGCACCAATCGTATGGCCGGGCCCCCGTGACCGTGACGCGACCCCTGCCCATGCCCGCACCGCACGACCGCGCCGCGCGGACGGGCCGCTGGCCGGGGGTCAGGCGCCGTAGGGGCCGGGTGGTCGGGGCGGCAGGAATCCCGACGGGCCCTGGCGCGCCCACGGCGGCCCGGCCGCCGGCGGGGCCGCTCCGGGGCGCGGCGCTGTGCGCAGGAACGCCTGCCTGGCCAGCGCCATCAGTTCGAGCAGGGAGTCGCGGCGGGTGGCGAACCAGCCCGGGTCGGCGACGCCCCGGTCGGCGCGCTTGTGCAGCAGCGCGAGCTCGGTCGCGGCGAGCTGGTAGTCGACCATGGCGCGCCCGGCGGGCGCGCCGCCGACCGAGCGGGCCCAGCGGCGGGCGGCGCGGCGGGAGGGGATGGAGCGCAGCATGCGCACGTCCTGAGGCGTCACCAGGCCCGTCCCGGCGTACATCGGCAGGTACGCCTCGATGCGCCGCACGGTGCCGCGGCGCTCCACGAACACGATGACGATCAGCGTGACCAGGACGGAGAAGTCGAGCACGTAGACGGCGCCGATGCCGCCGAGCCCGAAGGCGGCGGCCCCGTTCCACAGCCCGTGCAGGACCATCGCGCCGAGCAGCCCGGCCAGCGGCGCGGCGAGCTGGCCGCGCCGGTGGGTGGCGGCGTAGGCGACGCCGAGGCCGGTCATCGCGGTGAACAGCGGGTGGCTGAGCGGCGCGATCAGGCCGCGCAGGATGAACACCGCCTGGAGCTGCTGGGCGCCGCCGTCCTCGAACGCCCGCATGTAGTACGTGATGTTCTCCATCATGGCGAAGCCGAGGCCCACCATGGCGGCGTAGATGATCCCGTCCGCGAACCCGTCGATCTCGTTGCGGCGGAACCACAGCATGCCGAACAGGACGGCGCCCTTCAGCGTCTCCTCGATGACCGGGGCGCCGAAGGCGGCGCTGACGAAGTGGCCCTCCGTCTCGCCGAAGATGGGCACGGTCACGTACAGCATCCCGAGGGTGTTGAGCACGAGGGCGCCCAGGACGGCGACCCCCGCGCCCCACATGAACGAGAAGGCGAGCGCGCGCGGCGGCTCGGGCTCCAGCCGGTCGAGGGTGAGTGCGAGGGCGACCAGCACCGGGATCGGCAGGATCGCGAGGAGCGCCCCGACCCAGAAGGCGGCCCCGCCCAGCACGGCGTACGTGCCGAGCGCGATGACGGCGCACAGCCCGGACACGGTCATGCCGAGGATCAGGCCGACCGGAGGCCGTCCGGGGACGCGGCCCTCGAGCACCGCCTTGGGATCCATGGTCGCCATACCGCGAAGGGTAACGGCAGGTGGGACCGATCGGTAAAGCGCCGGAAGCGCCGCCCCCGGCCGGACGCGCCGTCAGTACAGGAGCGGGTCGACCGCCACGGCGGTGAACAGCAGCGCCAGGTAGACGTTCGACAGGTGGAAGAAGCGCATCGGCCGCAGGTGGACGCCGGTCACCCCGGCGCGCACGGCCTTCAGCAGGCGGTGCCCCTCGGCGAGGAAGACCAGGCCCAGGACGACGGCGACGGCCCCGTACACCGGGCCCATCCCGGCGACGGGCCACAGCACCAGCGAGCAGGCGACGGTCGCGTAGGTGTACACCAGGCTCTCGACGACCACGCGGCGCTCGGAGGCGACGACCGGCAGCATCGGGACCTTGGCGACGGCGTAGTCCTCGCGGTAGCGCATCGCGAGCGTCCAGGTGTGCGGCGGCGTCCAGAGGAACACGACGCCGAACAGGACGAACGGCGTCCAGGCGACGCCCCCGGTGACGGCGGCCCAGCCGATGAGGACGGGCATGCACCCGGCGATGCCGCCCCACACGACGTTCTGCGACGTGCGGCGCTTGAGCAGCAGCGAGTAGACGAAGACGTAGAACAGGATCGCGAACAGCGACCCGGCCGCGGCGACCGGGTTCACCGTGAGCAGGAACCCGACGGTGGACAGCGCGGCCAGCGTCACCCCGAAGACCAGGGCGCGGGCCGGGGTGACCTGGTGGCGGGCCAGCGGGCGGCGCCGGGTGCGGCGCATCTTGGCGTCGATGTCGCGGTCGATGTAGCAGTTGATCGCGTTGGCGGCGCCGGCGGACATGGTGCCGAACGCCAGCGTCAGCAGGACGGTGGGCAGCGGCGGCACGCCCCGGGCCGCCAGGAACATCACCGGGATGGTGGTGATCAAGAGCAGCTCGATGACGCGCGGCTTGGTCAGCGCCACGTAGGCGCGCACGCTCGCACCGAGCGTGCGCCGTTCGGCCCGCTCGGCGGGGGGCGGGGCGAACGGGGACGGCGGCGCCTCGGGCACCTGCTCGTCCAGCTCGATCCCGCGCTTGTTACTGAGCACCGTCACAATCGGGTCCACGTCTGACTAGGGATGAGAAATCGGTACCACCTCGGCGGTGCCCCCGCGATCCGGGCCGGCCTCGGCTGGCTGCGACTTCGGCTTGGTCGTCTTGCCGCGGCCGCTGGCGTCAGCCGCGCAATCACTGTAGTCCGCCCCCTCCCGGGACCGCGCACCGGGTCGCCGGACGCGCCGTGCGCGCCGTGCGCGGCGGTCCGGCGCTCCCGCGGACCGGGGCGGCCGCGGATCACCCGCCGGATCACCCGTGCGGGGGGTTAGCCCGCGGAGCGTTCGGGCAAGGGTGCATGAAGCGTCGCGGCCCGGTGCCCGGCGTGCGGCCCCGCACCCCCCTCGCCCCAGCCTGCGGCGGCCCTCCCGCGCGATAGGCTCGCGGCTGGGCGCGGCACGATCTCCACCAGGCCGCTCCCGTGCGGCCCGGGCGGGGGAAGAGGGGCCGCACCGCCGGACGTTGTCCTGTGTGCCGGGGCCGTCCGCGACGCCGCCGGCGCACAACATTACAGAGTGTTCTTAGACACCGGTTCGAGAGGAGCCTGTCGTTTCCGTGAGCAGGGACAACAGCACGTTTGAGTGGTCCGACCAGGACCGGCGCGCGGTGGACGTGATCCGCGCCCTCGCCATGGACGCGGTCGAGGAGGCGGGCTCCGGTCACCCCGGGACGGCGATGAGCCTCGCACCGGCCGCCTACCTTCTCTTCCAGCGGTTCCTGCGGCACGACCCGACGGACCCGCAGTGGCCCGGGCGGGACAGGTTCGTGTTGTCCTGCGGCCACTCCAGCCTGACCCTTTACATCCAGCTGTACCTGTCGGGCTACCCGATGACGCTGGACGACCTGAAGTCGCTGCGCAAGTGGGGCAGCCTCACCCCCGGCCACCCCGAGTACGGGCACACCGCGGGCGTGGAGACCACGACCGGGCCCCTCGGCCAGGGCATCGCGAACGCCGTGGGCATGGCGATGGCGGCCCGCCGCGAGCGCGGCCTGTTCGACCCTGACGCGCCCGAGGGCGAGTCCCCCTTCGACCACACCGTCTGGGCGTTCGCGTCCGACGGCGACATCGAGGAGGGCATCAGCCACGAGGCGAGCGCGCTGGCGGCGCACCAGCGCCTCGGCAACCTGGTGCTGCTCTACGACGACAACCACATCTCGATCGAGGACGACACGGCCATCGCCCTGTCGGAGGACGTGCGCGCCCGGTACGCGGCCTACGGCTGGGACGTCCACCACGTCGACTGGACCGAGAACGGCGACTACGAGGAGAACGTCGCCGCGCTCGCCGCGGCGTTCGCCGCGGCCAAGGCCGAGACCTCCCGCCCGTCCTTCATCGCGCTGCGCACGATCATCGGCTGGCCGGCGCCGAACAAGAAGAACACCGGCAAGATCCACGGTTCGGCGCTCGGCGCCGACGAGGTCGCCGCGACCAAGCAGGTCCTCGGCATGGACCCGGCCGAGAGCTTCCACGTCCCCGAGGAGGTGCTGGCCCACGCCCGCGCCGTCTCCGACCGGGGCCGCGTGGAGCACGCCGAGTGGAACCGGACCTTCGAGGCGTGGCGGGCGGCGAACCCCGACCGGGCCGCCGAGTTCGACCGGATCTCCTCCCGCACGCTGCCCGCCGGCTGGGAGGAGGCGCTCCCGGCGTTCGAGGCCGGCAAGGACATCGCGACCCGCGCCGCGTCCGGCGAGGTGCTGGCGTCCCTGGCGCCGGCGCTGCCGGAGCTGTGGGGCGGCTCGGCCGACCTCGCGGAGAGCAACAACACGACGATGAAGGGCGAGCCGTCCTTCATCCCGGAGGAGTTCCAGACCAAGGAGTTCCCCGGCCACCGCTACGGCCGCACGCTGCACTTCGGCGTCCGCGAGCACGCGATGGCCGCCATCTGCAACGGCATCGCGCTGCACGGCGGCACCCGCCCCTACGGCGGCACGTTCCTGATCTTCAGCGACTACATGCGCCCGGCGGTCCGGCTGGCGGCGCTGATGAAGCTGCCGGTCACCTTCGTCTGGACGCACGACTCGATCGGCCTCGGCGAGGACGGCCCGACCCACCAGCCCGTCGAGCACCTGTGGGCGCTGCGGGCCATCCCCGGTCTGGACGTCGTCCGCCCGGCCGATGCCAACGAGACCGCGGTGGCGTGGCGGACCGTCCTGCAGCACACCGACCGCCCGGCCGGCCTCGCGCTCACCCGGCAGAAGCTGCCGACGCTGGAGCGCGGCGGCGGGCTCGCGTCCGCGGAGGGCGTCGCCAAGGGCGGCTACGTGCTGGCCGACGCCGACGGCGGGCGGCCGGAAGTGATCATCATCGCGACCGGCAGCGAGGTGGCGCTGGCGCTCCAGGCGCGCGAGGCGCTGCAGTCCGAGGGCACCCCGACCCGCGTCGTGTCGATGCCGTGCGTGGAGTGGTTCGAGGAGCAGTCCGACGCCTACCGGCAGGAGGTCCTGCCGCCCGGCGTGCGCGCCCGGGTGTCGGTCGAGGCCGGCGTGGCGCTCGGCTGGCGCACCTACGTCGGCGACGCCGGCGAGTCGGTGAGCCTGGAGCACTTCGGCGCCTCGGCCGACTACAAGACGCTGTTCCAGCAGTTCGGCATCACCTCCGAGCGCGTGGTGGCGGCGGCCAAGGCCAGCCTCATCAAGGCCGGCGTGCGGAACGCCGGGCAGGGCGAGACGACCGGCAACTGAGCGAGGCCCACGAGGCAGGCGGCGCCCGCGCACCCCTGGGCGCCGCCGCCCCGCCCCCGGGCCGACGGTGACGACGACGTGAAGACGACGAGGAGAAAGCGATGAGCGACATTCTGAAGGAGCTCTCGGGCGAGGGCGTGTCAATCTGGCTGGACGACATCAGCCGGGAGCGGCTGCGCACGGGCAACCTGGCGGAGCTGGTCAAGGACAAGCACGTCGTCGGCGTCACGTCCAACCCGACGATCTTCGCCAAGGCGCTGAGCAAGGGCGACGCCTACGACGAGCAGGTCCGCGACCTCGCGGTGCGCGGCGTGGACGTCGAGGAGGCGTCCCGGGCGATCACCACCTACGACATCCGGTGGGGCTGCGACGTCCTGCGCCCGGTCTACGACCGGACCGAGGGCCTGGACGGCCGCGTGTCGATCGAGGTCGACCCGCGCGTGGCCCGCGACACCCGCCGGACGGTCGCCGAGGCGCGGGCGCTGTGGTGGATGGTCGACCGGCCCAACCTGCTCGTCAAGATCCCGGCGACCGAGGAGGGCCTGCCGGCGATCACGGCGGCGCTGGCCGAGGGCATCAGCGTGAACGTCACGCTGATCTTCTCGCTGGAGCGCTACGGCAAGGTCATCGACGCGTTCTTCGCCGGCCTGGAGAAGGCCAGGGAGAACGGCCACGACCTGTCGACGATCGCCTCGGTGGCCTCGTTCTTCGTCAGCCGGGTGGACACCGAGATCGACAAGCGGCTCGACAAGATCGGCTCGGACGAGGCGAAGGCGCTGCGCTCCAAGGCGGGCCTCGCCAACGCCCGGCTCGCCTACGCGCTGTTCGAGGAGAAGTCCGCCACCGACCGGTGGAAGGCGCTCAAGGACGCCGGGGCCCGTCCCCAGCGGCCGCTGTGGGCCTCGACCGGCGTGAAGGACCCCGACCTCAACGACACTCTGTACGTGGACGAGCTGGTCGCGCCGGGCACCGTCAACACGATGCCGGAGGCGACGCTGGTGGCGGAGGCCGACCACGGCCAGGTCCGCGGCGACACCGTCCGGGGCGCCTACGACGACGCCCGTGCGCACATGGCGGCGCTGAAGGACGCCGGCGTCGACTACGACGACGTCGTGCGGGTGCTGGAGGAGGAGGGCGTCGAGAAGTTCGAGGCGTCCTGGAAGGAGCTCCTCGACACCATCACCGGCGAGCTGGAGTCCAAGAGGGCCGGCGCGTGACCTCGGTGGTGACCGCCGGGGGGATCTCGGTCACCATCCGCGGCGCCGTCGTCGACGAGAGCGAGACGGTCCTCGACCGTCTCGTCTCCGACGGCGCGCCGGGGTCGCTGGCGTCCCGCAGCGCCAAGCTGTGGGGGCCGGACGCGGCCCCGCTCGCCGCCCGCCGGCTCGGCTGGCTCGGCCTGCCGGAGACGTCCCGCTACCTGAGGGACCGGCTGGCGGGCCTCGCGCGCGAGGTCCGCTCCGCCGGCCTCGACAGGGTCGTGCTGGCCGCGTCCGGCGGCCCCGCCCTGGCCGCCGAGACGATCTGCCGGACGGCGGGCGCCGAGCTGACCGTCCTCGACACCAGCGACCCGCACGAGGTGTCCGCCGTCCTGGCGTCCGGCCTCGACCGGACGCTCGTGGTCGTGGCGGACGACGGCGTCGAGGCCGATGCGCTGCGACGCGTGTTCGGCCGCGCCTTCGCCGAGGCGGGGCTGGAGGGCGCGGACCTGGCGGGCCGGTTCGTCGTCGTGGCCGAGGAGGGCTCCGACCTCCAGCGCACGGCCCAGGAGGCCGGACACCGCTTCGTCACGGCCGAATCCGACGTCGACGGCCGGTTCGGCGCGCTCGGTGCGCGGGCGCTGGCCCCCGCCATGCTCGCGGGCGCGGACGCCGAGCCCCTGCTGGACGAGGCGTCCCGGCTCGCGGCGGTGCTGCGGCAGCCCTACGACAACCCGGCGCTGGCGCTCGGCGCGGCGCTCGCGTCCTCGGCCCTCGGCACCCGCGACAAGCTGGTCATCGCCGACCTCGGCTCCGGGCTGGACGGCTTCGCCGCGTGGGCGGAGCAGCTGGTCGCCGGGACGATGGGCAAGGACGGCAAGGGCCTGCTCCCGGTCGTGGTGGAGGGCGTCGACGCGGCCGGATTCGAGCTGACCGGAGACCTGCGGCGCGTCATCCTCGGTCGCCGCCCGGACGAGCCGGGCCCCGGACGCGAGGCGGGCGTGAGCGTCGCCGGGCCGCTCGGCGCTCAGTTCCTGCTGTGGGAGTACGCGGTCGCGGTGGCGTGCCGGGTGATCGGGGCCGACCCGTTCGCCGAGCCCGACACCGGAGAGTCGCGCGAGAGCACCGCGGCGCTGCTGCGCTCCGAGGAGGGCGCGGCGCCCACCGTGGTGCACCGGCCCCCGGAGCTGGTCGAGGGCGCGGTCGAGGTGCACGCCCCCGAGGGCGTGCTGCGCGGTGCGCAGACGCTCACCAAGGCGCTCGACACCGTCCTGGAGGACGTCGAGGACGGCGGCTACCTCGCCCTCCTGGCCTACCTGGACCGGTCCGGCGACGCCGTGGCGGCGGGGCTGCGGCCGCTGCTCGCGGCGCGGGGCGCCAAGGTGCGCAAGCATCCGGTCCCGGTCACGTTCGGGTGGGGGCCCCGCTACCTGCACACGGCCGGGCAGTACCACAAGGGCGGCCCGGCGAACGGCGCGTTCCTGCAGATCACCGGTACCGTCACCCGCGACGTCCCTGTGCCGGGCAGGCCCTACACCCTGGGCGAGCTCCAGCTCGCGCAGGCGTTCGGCGACCTGCGGGTGCTGCGCTCGCTCGGCCGCCCCGCCTACCGGATCCACCTGCGCGACCGCGCCGAGGGGCTCGCGCAGCTCGCCGCGGCGCTCGGCTGACCCGACCCGGATCCGGTCGCGGCGACGCGGGGCGACCGGCCGGATCCGGGACGCGGCGCAGAAGATCGACGGAGATGGTCGCGGATGCCCTTTCTCTCCTGAAACGATGGGGGGTGGGAGGGAACGGTGTCCGGATTCGACGTACTGACGCGCGGCGACGTGCTGGACTCGGCGCTGCAGGCGCGGGACTACCTCGTGAGCTGCGGCGTCCCCGGCGCGCTGGCCGCCAAGGACCCCCGGCTGTGGGGGCGGCGGGCGGTCGACCACAGCCGGCTCGGCTGGCTCGACCTGCCGTTCGCCTCCCGCGGCCTGCTGAACCAGGTGAGCGGCCTGGTGTCGGAGGCGCGGTACTCGGGCCTCGACCACATCGTGCTGATCGGCGTCGGCGCCGAGAGCCTCGCCGCGCAGGCCGTCATGGAGGCGCACGCGCCCGCTCTCGCGGGCTCCGGCGGCGCGCCCGAGCGGCCGTCCGGCGAGCTGACCGTGCTCGACGGCGGCGACACTGCCGCGCTCGCGTTCGCGCTGGAGCGGCTCGACCGCACCCTGGTGGTGCTGTCCAGCAAGGCGGGCGTGTCCCTGGAGGGCGACGCCTACCGCCGGATCTTCGCCGCGGCGTTCCGGGAGCGGGGCCTGTCGGAGCGGGAGATCGCGAGCCGGTTCCTCGTGATCACCGACCACGGCAGCCCGCTGCACGACTTCGCCCGCCAGTGCGGCTACCGGATCGGGCTCACCGACCCGTACCTGCCCGGGCACTACGGCGCGCTGTCCGCGTACGGGCTCGTCCCGGCCGTGCTGGCGGGCGCGGACGCCGACCGGCTGCTGGAGGAGGCGGCCTCCCTGGTGCCCTCGCTGTCCAAGGACGAGGACAACCCGGGGCTGCTGCTCGGCGCCGTCATCGGCGGCTGCGCGCAGCAGGGGCCGGGCGGCCTCGCCCGCGACAAGGTGCTGCTGCGGGAACCGGGCGGGCCGGGCGCGCTGAGCGCGTGGATCTCCCAGCTGCTCGCGGTCGGCACCGGCAAGCGGGGCCGCGGCGTGCTGGCCTTCGAGCCGCCCGGCGCGCGGGGCGACTTCCCCGACGTGCACGGCATCTCGGTCAACCCGCGGTCCGCGGCGCAGGACGAGTCCGACACCTCGGTGTGGGCGCCGCTGGGCGCGCAGTTCCTGCTGTGGGAGTACGCGACGGCGGTCGCCGGGTGGCTGCTCGGGGTGAACCCGTTCGAGGCGGGGAGCACGGTCGTCCAGGAGGCCGAGGACGACGCCGCCACCCTGCTGCGCACGGTCGCGAGCGGGTCGCTCACGCAGGAGCGGCCGGTGTACGTCGAGGACGACATCGAGGTGCACGCCGACTTCCCGTGGCCGCCCGGCGCCGAGCTCCAGACCGTCCTCGGCGGCCTGGTCGCCTCGGTGCCGTCCGACGGCTACCTGGCGGTGATGACGTACCTGTCGGGCGACTTCTCCGGCCGCTACCTCGCGCCGTCGCTGGCCCGCGCGTCCGGCCGCCCGGTCGCCTACGGGCCGGGCCCCGGCTACCCGCACGCGACGGGGCCGGTGCACAAGGACGGGCCGGGCAACGGCGCGTTCCTGATCATCACGGGCGAGCCCGCGCCGGGCGACGCGCTCGCCGCGCACCCCGTCCCCGGCCGCCCCTACAGCCTGGCGCAGCTGCAGATCGCGCGCGCCCTCGGCGAGCTGCGGGCGCTGCGCGCGCGGCGGCTGCCGGTGATCCGGCTGCACCTGCGCAACCCGGTCGAGGGCGCGGGCCGGCTGACCGAGGCGGTCCGCGCGGTGGCGGGGGCGCGCAGGCCGTGAGCTTCACCGCCGTCGTCTCGGGGGAGACGGCCATCACCGCCCGCGGGCCCCTGAAGGAGTCCGCCGAGCGGGTGCTGGGCCGGTTGTGGATCGACCAGGTGCCCGTCCGGCTCGCCTCCGAGGACGCCTCGCTGTGGCCGTCGGCCGCCACCGCCGGCGTGGAGGGGCGGCCGCTGTGCTGGCCCGGGCAGCCCGGCCCCGGCCGCGCGGTGTTGGACCGTGCCGGAGAGCTGCGCTCGCGGGCCCGCGCGGACGGGCTGACCGAGGTGGCGCTGCTCGGCGGCGGCCCCCCGGCCCGCGCCGCCGAGCTGATCGTGCGCGCCCACGGGCTCGCGGCGCCGGACGGCCGCGGTGCGCTGGCGGTGCTGGACGGCCCCGACCCCGGACCGCCGCTGCGCGTCCGGGACGACCCGGACCGGCTGCACCGGACGGCGTTCGTGGTGACCGGCGACGACCAGGCGACCGAGGTGCTGCGGCAGGTGTTCGCCGAGGCCCTGCGGGAGGCGGGCCTCTCCCCCGCCGAGGTCGCGCGGCGGTTCGTCACGGTCGCCGAGCCGCGCGCGGCGGCGGCCAAGCACGCGACGGAGGCGGGGCACGCGCTGGTGGAGGCGCCGGCGCCCACCGCGTTCGGCGCGCTCTCCCCTTACGCGCTGGTGCCCGCCGCGCTCGCGGGCGCCGACGTCGCGGCGCTGCTGGATGAGGCCACCGCCGTCCTGCCGTCGCTGACGCGGCCGGAGAACAACCCGGGGCTCGTGCTCGGCGCCGTCCTCGGCGGCGCGGCCAGGGCGGGGCGGCGGACGGCCGTGCTCGGCGGCTACCCGGCGGCGCTGCCGGGCATCGCCCGGTGGGCGGCGCTGCTGCTGGAGGAGTCCGCCCGCGGCCGGCTGACGCCGGTCGTCCAGGACGGCGGCATGCCGCTGCAGCCCGCCGACGACCTGTTCCTGCTGACGTTCGACGGCCGCCCGCACCAGGACGACGCCACGGTGGCCGGGCCGCTCGCCGCGCAGCTGGTCGTGTGGGAGTACGCGGCCGCGGTGGCGTCCTACCTGCTGGGGGCCGACCCGCTGGCGCCCGCGGAGCGGCCCGCCCCGATGACGCTGGACGACGGGACCGGCGAGCCGCTGTTCGCCGACGGCGACCCCGGCCGGGCGGTCGAGGCGCACACGACCGTCCCGGCGCTGGCGGGCGCGGCCGGGCTCACCGAGCTGCTGGACGCGCTGACCGGCCTGGTCGGGCGGGGCGAGCACCTCGCGCTCGTCGCCTACCTCGACCCGGACGAGGCCCGCGGCCAGGGCGCGCAGGTCCGCCGGCTGGCCGCGCTGCTCGCGGCCCGCTGCGGGCGCCCGGTGCGGGTGGGCTGGGGCGCGCGGCCGCCCGCGGGCGGAAATGATCACCCGGACGGATGCGTTTACCTTCTGGTGACCGGGAACGTCGTCCGCGACGTGCCGGTCCCCGGCCGGCACCACAGGCTCGGCATGCTGCAGCTCGCGCGGGCGCTCGGCGACGCCCGCGACGCGCGCGCGGCGGGCCGCCCGGTGGTACGGCTCCATCTGCAGAACCGCTGGGCGGGGCTGAACCGGCTGCTCGACTCCGCCAGAGGAGACATATGAGGGCTCACGCCGGAGACCGGAGACCGCGGCCGGCCGGGGGGCGAAACCGAGTTGGGGCCCGCGATACGAGTTGGGGCAGGATGCTTGCAGCAGTAGTCGGACAAGGCGCAGTGCGAACAGAGGCAGTGCGATCAGAGGGGGCCACGTGACCAACCCAGCCAATCCGCTCCGCGACCCGCGGGACAAGCGCCTGCCGCGGGTGGCCGGGCCGTGCGTGCTCGTGCTGTTCGGGGTCACCGGGGACCTGTCGCGCAAGAAGCTCCTCCCGGCCATCTATGACCTGGCGAACCGAGGGCTGCTGCCGCCGGGCTTCTCCCTGGTGGGCTTCGCCCGGCGCGACTGGGAGAACGAGGACTTCCGCCAGATCGCCTACGAGTCGGTGAAGGCCCACGCGCGGACCCCGTTCCGCGAGGACGTGTGGACGCACCTGTCGGAGGGCATGCACTTCGTCCCCGGCGAGTTCAGCGACCCGGGCGCGTTCGACGCGCTGGCGATGGCGGTCAAGGAGCTGGACGAGAGCCGCGGCACCGGCGGCAACTACGCGTTCTACCTGTCGATCCCGCCGAAGTTCTTCCCGGAGGTCGTCGAGCAGCTGCAGCGCAGCGGGCTCGCCGACCGCGAGGAGGGCTCGTGGCGCCGGGTCGTCATCGAGAAGCCGTTCGGCCGCGACCTGAAGACCGCGGTGGAGCTGAACGACACCGTGCACCGCGTGTTCCCCGAGGAGACGATCTTCCGGATCGACCACTACCTCGGCAAGGAGACGGTGCAGAACATCCTGGCCCTGCGGTTCGCCAACACGATGTTCGAGCCGATCTGGAACCGCTCCTTCGTCGACCACGTGCAGATCACGATGGCCGAGGACATCGGGATCGGCGGCCGGGCCGGCTACTACGACGGCATCGGCGCCGCCCGCGACGTCATCCAGAACCACCTGCTGCAGCTGCTGGCGCTCACGGCGATGGAGGAGCCGACGTCGTTCAGCGCCGACGCCGTCCGCGCCGAGAAGGCCAAGATCCTTTCCGCGGTGCGGGTGCCCGGCGACCTGGCGCAGTCCACCGCGCGCGGGCAGTACGCGGCGGGCTGGCAGGGCGGCGTGAGCGTCCAGGGGTACCTGGAGGAGGACGGCATCCCCGCCGACTCCCGCACCGAGACCTACGCCGCGGTCAAGCTGGAGATCGACAACCGCCGCTGGGCGGGCGTGCCGTTCTACCTGCGCACCGGCAAGCGGCTGAGCCGCCGGGTGACGGAGGTGGCGATGGTGTTCCAGCAGGCGCCGCACCTGCCGTTCTCGCACACCGACACCGAGGAGCTGGGGCAGAACGCCCTGGTGATGCGGGTACAGCCGGACGAGGGCATCACGGTCCGGTTCGGCTCGAAGGTGCCCGGCACCTCGATGGAGATCCGCGACGTCAACATGGACTTCGCCTACGGCGAGTCGTTCACCGAGGCCTCCCCCGAGGCCTACGAGCGGCTGCTGCTGGACGTGCTGATCGGTGATCCGCCGCTGTTCCCGCGGCAGGAGGAGGTCGAGCTGTCCTGGAAGATCCTCGACCCGATCGAGGAGTACTGGGCGAGCCGCGGCGGCCTCGACCAGTACAAGTCCGGCGGCTACGGGCCCGACAGCGCCGACGAGCTGATGGCGCGGGACGGCCGAACCTGGAGGCGGCTCTAGTTGACTTCCTCCCCCGCTTACGGGCGGGCGATTCCAGCGGTCGCCCGCTGGGTTTCCTGCTTCGCCGACGAGTGCCCCGTCCGGGAGGTGCCCCGTTGAGGTCTTACACCGTCTCCACAGGCGGTCACCGCCAGCCCGGCGGCCAGGACGTTGCGCGCCGCGTTCACGTCGCGGTCATGCACGCTGCCGCAACCGCACGTCCATTCGCGGACGTTGAGCGGCAGCTCGGCGCGGACGGTTCCGCAGGTCCCGCAGAGGTTGGTGGAGGGGAACCAGCGGTCGACGACCACGAGGTCGCGGCCGTACCAGGCGCACTTGTACTCCAGCATCGTGCGCAGTTCCCGCCACGCGGCGTCGGAGATGGCGCGGGCGAGCTTGCGGTTCTTGAGCAGGTTGCCGGCAATGAGGTCTTCGACCACGACCGTTTGGTTCTCACGGACGAGGCGGGTCGACACCTTGTGCAGGAAATCGCGGCGCCGGTCGACGATCCGCGCGTGCACCCGGGCCACCCTGCGGCGGGCCTTGTCCCGGTTCACCGAACCGGGAGCTTTGCGGGCCAGCTCCCGCTGCGCCTTGGCCAGGCGGGCACGGTCCCGCCGCTCGTGCCGGGGGTTGGTGATCTTCTCCCCGGTGGACAGGGCCACCAGGGAGGTGATCCCGGCGTCCACCCCGACCGCCGCGTCAGTGGCGGGAGCGGCGGGGATGGTGTCCTGGCACAGCAGGGAGACGAACCAGCGGCCGGCGCTGTCGCGCGACACCGTCACCGTGCTCGGTTCGGCCCCCTCGGGCAGGTGACGCGACCAGCGGATGTCCAGGGGCGCGGCCATCTTCGCCAGCGTCAGGCGCCCATCGCGCCAGGTGAAGGCACTGCGGGTGTACTCGGCCGAGCAACGCGACCGCTTGCGCGACTTGAACCGCGGATAGGCGGCCCGCTTGGCGAAGAAGTTGGCGAACGCGGCCTGAAGATGTCGCAGCGCCTGCTGGAGCGGCACGCAGGACACCTCGGTGAGGAAGGCCAGTTCCTCGGTCTTCTTCCACTGCGTCAGCGCCGCCGAAGACTGCAGGTAGGAAATGCGGCGCTGCTCGCCGTACCAGGCCCGGGTGCGTTCTTCAAGCGCCTTGTTGTAGACCAGTCGCACGCATCCGAACGTGCGCGACAGCTCGGCCGCCTGCTCGGCGGTGGGGTAGAAGCGGTACTTGAACGCCCGCCTGACCTGCCGCGCCATGCCTCACAAGCTACCGGCCCGGGTGCGAGCGCAGAGGCCAAATCTCCCTGGGGAACTCGTCTTTCCACGTCCTGCTCGACAGGGGCTTCGTTTCCTCCCCGGCTTGAGGCCGGGGTATCCACGAAGGAGCACCGATGAACATCGATCTGACCGGCACGACGACCCGCAAGATCCAGGACGCGCTCACGCAGTCGCGGCACCTGATGGGCGGCCCCGCCGTCGGCATGGTGCTCACGCTGATCATCGTGACGGACGAGTCGGCCCAGTACGACGCGGTGCGCGCCGCGACCGAGGCGGCGCGCGAGCACCCCTGCCGGGTGCTGACCGTCATCTCCCGCGACCCGCGCGGCGGCTCGTCCCGGCTCGACGCCGAGATCCGCATGGGCGAGACCGGCCCCGGCGAGACGGTGCTGCTGCGCATGTACGGGCCGCTCGCCGAGCACGCCGACTCCGTCGTGGTCCCGCTGCTGATGCCCGACACCCCGGTGGTGACGTGGTGGCCCGGCGGCAAGGTGCCGAAGGTGCCCGCCAAGGACCCGCTCGGCCGGCTGGCGCAGCGCCGGGTGACCGACTCCTACGCGGCGCGCGACCGGCTCGGCACCCTCGCCCAGCTCGCCGAGGGCTACCGGCCGGGCGACACCGACTTCACGTGGACCCGGCTGACCTCCTGGCGGTCGCTGCTGGCCGCCGCGCTCGACCAGGACCACGAGGAGATCACCGCCGGCGAGGTGATGGCCGAGCCGGACTCCCCGAGCGCGGAGCTGCTGGCCGCGTGGCTGTCGGTCCGGCTCGGCGTCCCGGTGGGCCGGTCGGTCTCCGAGGGCCCCGGCATCACCGGCGTCCGGCTGGCCACGACGGGCGGCGACATCGTCATCGACCGCCCGGACGGGCGGGTCGCGACGCTGTCCCGTCCCGGCCAGCCCGACCGGCAGGTGTCGCTGATGCGGCGGCCGATGGCCGAGCTGCTGGCCGAGGAGCTGCGGCGCCTCGACCCCGACGAGGTCTACCGCGAGGCCGCCGCCCGGTTCGCCAAGGACCTCGCGGGCGGAACGCAGAAGCCGGGCGTGGCGAGCGAGCCGGTGTCGGCGACGCCCGACGCCGCCAAGACCGGGCCCGCCAGGAAGCAGGCCGAGTCCAAGCAGGGCGAGTCCAAGCCGCCGGCGCGCAAGGGGCGCGGCAAGTCGGGGGACGCGTGACTCCCCCGGCCGTCCTGGTCCACCGCGACCAGTCCCTGCTCGCCGAGGCGGCCGCGGCCCGGCTGGTGACGCGGATCGCCGACGTCCAGGCGGCGCGGGGCTCGGCGTCGGTCGTGCTCACCGGCGGCGGCGTCGGCACGGCGGTGCTCGCCGCGCTGGCCGCCTCCGGCGCCCGCGACGCGGTCGACTGGGGCCGGCTGGACGTGTGGTGGGGCGACGAGCGGTTCCTGCCCGCGGGCGACCCGGAGCGCAACGAGACCGGGGCGCGGGAGGCGCTGCTCGACCGCGTCCCGCTCGACCCGGCCCGGGTGCACGCGATGCCGGCGGCGGACGGCCCGGACGGCGACGACCCCGACGCCGCGGCCGAGCGGTACGCCGCCGAGCTGCGGGCCGCCGCGGGGGCGGGGGGCGGCCCGGTGCCGTCCTTCGACGTGCTGATGCTGGGCGTCGGCCCCGACGCGCACGTGGCGTCGCTGTTCCCGGAGATGCCGGCGCTGCGCGACGAGGGCGCGGTCGCGGCGGTGCGCGGCGCCCCGAAGCCGCCGCCGACCCGGATCTCGCTCACGTTCCCGTCCCTGCGCGCCGCGGACGAGGTGTGGGTGCTGGCGGCGGGCGAGTCCAAGGCGAAGGCCGTCGGGCGCGGGCTGGCCCCGGACGCGGACCCGTTCCAGGTCCCGTGCGCCGGGGCTCGCGGCCGGAGCCGGACCCTCTTCCTGCTGGACCGCGCCGCCGCGTCCGAGCTGCCGCCGGGGAGTTTCACCTCCCCGTGAACCCGGCATGAAGATAGGCCCGTACACCTGGGAGAAGACTGAACGGTAGCGGAGCTTCCGCATGCCTCGCCCGAAAGCGTGCATACCCTAACCAAGGGAAAACCCGCGTCGAGCGTGAGGAGTTCTCAGGTGCTCAAGGGTCGGACCGGGACGGCGAGTGCGGCGATCATCGGAGCGGCGGTGATCGCCGCTGCGGGCTGCTCGTCCGGCGGCGGAGACGGTGGCGGTGGCGGTGGCGGCAAGGCCGAGGACGCGGTGAAGCTCGCCATCACGCCCGCGACCGGCACGAAGCAGGCCGCCCCCGACAAGCCCGTCACCGTCACGGCGGACAAGGGAAAGCTGACCAGCGTCACCCTCGCCTACGGCAAGAAGGGCGCCAAGGCCGAGGGGAAGCTCGCCTCCGACGGCAAGTCGTGGACGTCGTCATGGACCCTGCAGCCCTCCACGACCTACACGGTCACGGCGAAGGGCACCGGGGACGGCGGCAAGGAGGTCACCGCGACGTCCACGTTCACGACCCTGACGCCGCAGAAGAAGCTGGAGAGCGGCATGTCGCCGCTGGACGGCGAGACCGTCGGCGTCGGCATGCCCGTGCAGCTGCTGCTGTCCAAGCCGGTGAGCACCAAGGCGGGCAAGGTCGCGGTGGAGAAGGCCCTCGAGGTCCGCATGTCCAAGCCGGTCGAGGGCGCCTGGTACTGGGTCAGCGACAAGGAGGTCGACTTCCGGCCCCGCGACTACTGGCCGTCCGGGCAGAAGGTGAAGGTCGTCGCGCACCTGGCCGGGCTGAAGGCCGGCGAGGGCATGTACGGCATGAAGGACCGCAGCGTCGAGTTCACCGTGGGGCCGCGGCATATCACCACCATCGACGCCAAGAAGCACCGGGCGACGGTGACCGACGGCGGCCGGACGGTGCGGACGATGAAGGTGAGCCTCGGCAAGCCGGGGCACGACAGCTACAGCGGCACGATGATCGCGCAGGAGAAGGCGGCGCACATCATCATGGACTCGGCCACCACCGGCGACCCCGGCGAGTACCGCATCCCGACGAAGTGGAACGTCCGCCTCACCTACAGCGGGACGTTCGTGCACTCGGCCCCGTGGTCGACCGACGCGCAGGGCAACGACAACGTCAGCCACGGGTGCGTGAACGCCGCTCCCGGGGACGCCAAGTGGTTCTACGACTTCACCAACCGGGGCGACGTGGTGAAGGTGACGGGCACGTCGCGGCGGCTCCAGTTCGGGAACGGGCCGACGCCGTGGGCGAAGTCCTGGGACGGCTGGCTCGCGGGCAGCGCCGTCGGCAAGCCCGTGACGGGCGCGCCCCTCACGTGACCCGGGCCCCGGGACCCGTCCCGGACCTCACTGGCACACTTGGTGCCATGCAGAAGCTCTCGTTGGACGCACGGGTACGGGACCTGATGAAGCGCGCCGCCGCGGCCTCGACCGGGCGCAGCGCCGACACGGTGTACGGCGGGCACGAGCACGTCCTGCGGCAGACGCTGATCACCATGACGGCGGGCACGACGCTGGCGGAGCACGAGAACCCGGGCGAGGCGACGGTCCTGGTGATGCAGGGGCGGGTCCGGCTGGTGGCCGGGGAGGACTCCTGGGACGGCATCGCCGGCGACCTGCTGATCATCCCGGACGCCCGGCACGGCCTGGAGGCGCTGGAGGACGCCGCGGTGCTGCTCACCGTGGCCAAGACCAAGAACGGCTGACCGGGCCGCCCGGCCGCGGCACGAGGCGCGGAAGGGACCCGGGACGGGCCGCCCGGTCGTCGGGCGGCCCGCCCCGGGGCCTCGGCCAGGAGTGCGCGCCGCCTCAGTCGCAGGTGAAGTCCCGCGCGGGCAGGCGGCCGGTCAGCAGGTAGTCGTTGACGGTGTCCATGACGCAGGCGCTCGGATAGCCGCGCTGGTAGGGCGCGTGGACGTCGGCGTCCAGCGTGACCATCCGCGAGCCGCGCAGCAGCCGGTGCAGCGCCTCGTTGTTCGCGTAGGTGGTCCGCGTGTCACCGGTCGCGGCCACCATCAGCGCGGGCAGGCGCCCGCCGACCTGCGTCGGCCGCTCCGCGGGCCGCGTCGGCCAGAACGCGCACGGGTTGACGTCGCGGGTCAGCGGCGCGAACAGCGGGCTGGCCGGCCGGTTCCGCTCGATGTCGCGCCGGTAGAACTCCGGGTCGCGCGGCGCGGCCGCGTCCCCGCAGACGATCGCGGTCTGCCCGCTCCCGTACACCGACTCGGCGCCGGTGAGCAGGAACGCCAGCTCCTCCTCCAGTTCCTTGGTCGGCTGGACGCTCTCCCCCGCCGCGGCCTTGGCGAGGACGCGCAGCGACTGCGCGAGCACGGCCCTGGGCTCGTCCTCGTCGGTGCCGAGGTTGTCGAACAGCACGACCGGCAGCACCGTGTCGTCCACGCGGTACCGGCCGACCGCGAGCGGCTTCTCGGCGGACGCCTTGACGAGCGAGCGCACGGTACCGAGGACTTCGGCGCGGGTGCCGCCGAGGCCGTAGGCCGCGTCGCGCCTCGCCGCCCACTCCGCCCACGCGCCGAGCGCGTGGTCGTTGGCGCCTTCGGCGCCGGCCAGCAGCCGCGGGCCGAAGCGGGTCGGGTCGACCGAGCTGTCGAGGACGACGCGGTCGAGGCGGCCGGGGAACATCGTCGCGTACACCGACCCGAGGTAGGTGCCGTAGGACGCGCCGTTGTAGGAGACCTTCCGCTCACCGAGGGCGGCCCGGACGATGTCCATGTCGCGGGCGATGTTGCGCGTGCTGACGTGCGGCAGGACGCCGCCGTTCGTCCGCGCGCACCGCGCCGCCAGGTCCTTGGCGAAGGCGGTGGCCCGGTCGAACGAGCGGCGGCTCTCCCCCGCCGACCTGATCCAGGTCCCGGAGGGCCAGCCGCAGTCGACCGCGGCGCTGCGGCCGAGCGAGCGCGGGTCCATGCCGACCAGGTCGTAGCGCGGCCCGGCCTTCCCCATGATGGAGCGCATGTAGGGGGGCATGTCGATGGCCGGTCCCGGGCCGCCGCCGTTGAGGATCATCGTCCCGATGCGGTGGCCGGGGTCGGACGCCTTCAGCCGCGAGATCGCGACCGTGATGGTGCGGCCGTCCGGGTGGCGGTAGTCGAGCGGGACGGTCACGTCCGCGCACCGGGCGCCCGCCTTGTCGAGATCCTTGCCGGTCTCGTCGCCGGATCCGAGCGTGCACGCCTTCCAGTTCAACCGCTGGTCGTAGAAGCGGGCGAGGCCCCCGCGCCCGCCCGTGGCGGCGCCCGGTCCGGCGGCCGCCGGTTCGGCGGCGCGCGCGGCGGCCGGTGCGGCGGCGGCCGGGCCGCCCGCCCCGTCGCAGAACGCCGTCTCGACGAGCTTCATCTGGTCGTCGAACGCCTCCCTGGTGGACGGGTTCTCGTTGAGGTCGACCGTGACGCGGCGCCCCGACGGCGCGACGCCCGAGACGGTGATGTAGCTCTCGAGGCCGCCGGCGTGCCCCCACCAGGTACCGCCGCAGCGCAGCGGTGTCCCGATCAGCCCGAGGCCGTAGGCCGCGCCCTCCCAGACGCGGTCGGGGTCGGCGGGGACGGTCCGCCGCATCTGCGCGAGCATCTCCGGCGGCAGCAGGCGGCCGCCCATCAGCGCGCCGAAGAAGGCGTTCAGGTCCCGCGGGCTGGAGATGAGGGCCCCGCCGGCCCAGGCCACCGTCGTGTTCATCGCGGTGAAGTCCTCCCAGCGGACGGCCCCGTCGCGCTCCTCCCGCACGTAGCCGTGCGCGTACGCCCCCCTGATCCGGGTCTCGTCGCCCGGCCAGTAGGTGTCGCTCAGCCGCAGGGGCCGGATGATGCGGCGCCGGACCTCCTCCTCGAGGGAGTGGCCGCTCGCCTTCTCTGCGATGAGCCCGGCGATGACGTAGTTGGTGGTCGAGTAGTGCCAGCCGGGGCCCGGCGGCGGGAGCGTCAGCGCCCGCTCGACCAGCTCCTCCGGCTCGAAGTGCCGGAAGCGGTACCCGTCCGGCCCCGCGAAGGTGTCCATGTGGTCGGGCAGGCCGCTGGTGTGCCGCAGCAGGCTCCGCACGGTGATCTTGCGGCCGTCGTAGCCGCCCCGGTCGAGCAGGCCGGGCAGGTAGCGCTCGACCGGGGCGTCGAGCGAGATCCGGCCCTCCCGGGCCAGCTGGAGCACGGTCACGGCCGTGAACGTCTTGGTGACGCTGGCGACCCGCACCCGCAGGTCCGCCCGCATCGGGCGCCCGGTGCTGCGGTCGGCCGCCCCGCTCCCGGCCGTCCACGTCCCGCAGGCGGGGTCGTCGACGCGTACGGCCGCGCCGGTGAGTCCGTGTGTCCCGGTCATGCGTTCCAGGGCCTGCCGCGTCGCCGTGCGGTCGGTGCAGCCGGCCTGCGCCGGCTCGGCCCGCGCGGGCGCCGGGACGGCGGCGGTCACGGCGATCGCGGCCACCGCCGCCAGCACCGCGGCCGCCCGCCTGGCGGCCCGGCGCCGCCTCGATCGTGTGGTCGTCATGGTCTCCGACGCTAGGCAGCGGCGGGCGCGGGCACACTGCGGGCAGCGGGCGGCCGGAGGGTGGGGACAGCCCCAGCACGCGCGTCGACCAAAGTCGACGCGGCGGCCGACCTGCGGCCGCTGACCGGGGCGGACGGCACGGCTACCGTTGGCCGGATGGACCTCCTCCGGCGACCGTGGCGCGACTGGCTCGGCGACCTCGGCGCCGCCGCCGCCGCGATGGTGCTCGGCTGGGTGCTGCTCCAGGGCACGATCGACGACCTGCCTGCCGGAGAGACGATCGCGGTCCGGCGGGACGTGCTCCTCGGCGCCGTCGCCTGCGTGTTCCTCGTGCTCTTCCGGCGGCGCCATCCGGTGGGCCTCGCGGTCGTGATGGTGTTCGCGCAGTGGACGGCGACGACGACGCTCGGCACGGCGGCGATCGCGATGTACTCGCTGGCCATGCTGCGCCCCTGGCGGATCGCCCTGCCGATCGCCGGCGCGAACCTGGCGCTGATCATCGGGCTGTTCTGGGTGTCGGCCTCCGGGACCGACTTCCGCGAGGGCAGCGTCATCTTCGCGCTGATCTACGCGGTCCTCATCACGACGGGGATGCTGGTGCGGTCCCGGCGGCAGCTGATCGCGTCGCTGGAGGAGCGGGCCCGCGCCGCGGAGACCGAGCAGCGGCTGCGGGTCGAGGAGGCCCGGCTGCTGGAGCGCGAGCGGCTCGCCCGCGAGATGCACGACGTCCTGGCGCACCGCATCTCGCTGCTGGCCGTGCACGCGGGGGCGCTGGAGTTCGGCCCGGGGACGCCCGAGGGCCAGCGGGAGGCCGCCGGGGTCATCCGGCGGAGCGCCTACGAGGCGATGGAGGACCTGCGCGAGGTGATCGGCGTGCTGCGGGACGACTCGCCCGGCGCCGATCCCGAGCGCCCGCAGCCGACGCTCGCCGACGTCCCCGGGCTCGTGGAGGAGTCGAGGCGCGCCGGGAGCCGCGTCAGCCTGGAGCAGAACGTCCCCGACCCCGGCCTGGTCCCCTCCCGCGTCGGGCGGCACGCCTACCGGATCGTCCAGGAGGGGCTGACGAACGCCCGCAAGCACGCACCGGGCGCGCATGTCCGGGTCCGCCTCGACGCGGGAGCCGAACTGGAGGTCGAGATCGTGAACGCGCTGCCGGCCGTCCCGCCGCCGCTGCCCCTCCCCGGTTCCGGTACGGGCCTGGTCGGCCTCGCCGAGCGGGTGGCGCTCCTCGGCGGGACGCTGGAGCACGGCCGCACCGGCGACGGCCGGTTCCGCCTGCGCGCCCGCCTTCCGCTACGGTCGGCGCATGGCGCAGGGACCGGTGGGAAAGGTGATACGCATGGCAGCGAACTCCTCTGACGGGCCCGTCCTGGAAGAACTCGACCGCGACGAGTGCATGAAGCTCCTCGCCGGCGGCACCATCGGCCGGGTGGCGTTCGACGACGGCGAGGGACCGACGGTCGTCCCGGTGAACTACGCCGTCGAGGGCGACGCGGTGATCTTCCGCACGTCGGCCTCGGGCCGGCTGAACCGCAACCTGCTGACGGCGGTGGCCGGCGGGGAGGTCCGGGCGGCCTTCGAGGTCGACAGGTTCGACGAGGCCGACCACGCGGGCTGGAGCGTGCTGCTGCGCGGCGGCGCGCATCCCCTGTCCGAGGCGGAGAAGGCCGAGGTCGCGCAGGTCCGCCCCTGGCCGGGCGGCGACCGGGAGGCGTGGTTCCGGCTGGCGGCGTCGAGCGTCACCGGGCGCCGCCTGCGCCGTCCCTGAGACGCCCGTAGGGTGGCGGGATGGACTCCCCTCCCGTCCGTGTCCTGATCGTGGACGACGACGCGCTCGTCCGGGCCGGCCTGTCGATGATGCTGGCGAGCGCCGGCGACCTGGAGGTGGTCGCCGACGTCTCCGACGGCGCCGAGGTCGTCGCCGCCGTCAACCAGCACCGGCCCGACGTCGTGCTGATGGACATCCGGATGCCGCGGCTGGACGGCCTCGCGGCGACCGAACTGCTGCGCGGCCGCCGCGAGCCGCCCGAGATCATCATCCTGACCACGTTCGACTCCGACGACCACATCCTGCGGGCGATGCGCGCGGGGGCGAGCGGCTTCCTGCTGAAGCACACCCCGCCGCCGGAGATCGTCGCGGCGATCCGGCGGGTGGCGGCCGGCGAGCCGATGATGTCGCCCGCGGTACTGCGCAAGATGATGGCGTACGTGGCCGAGAGCGGCGCGGACCCGCGCCGGGCCCGCGCCCGCGAGCTGCTCGCCCGGCTCAGCGAGGGCGAGCGGGCCGTGGCCGCGCTGGTCGGGCGCGGCCGGACCAACAGCGAGATCGGCAGGGAGCTGTCGCTCAGCGTCGCCACCGTGAAGGCGTACGTGTCGCGGCTGCTGACCAAGCTGGAGCTGAACAACCGCGTCCAGATCGCGCTCCTCGTCCACGACGCCGCCCTCGACGCCGGCGCTCGCGACTAGCGCTCCGGGCCGCGCCGCACCAGGGGGACGTGGCGGAGCAGCAGCGCGGCCGCCAGGCCCACCGCGGCGGCGGGCAGCGCGGCGACGAACAGGGTGGAGAACGCGTCCGCGAAGGCCTCGGCGACGCCGTCGCGCACCGGCGCCGGGAGGGTCTCCAGGACCTCGGGGCGGACGGCGTCCTCGAACGCGGGCACCCGCCCGTCCGGGACGCGCCGGACGATCTCCTCGGCGAACCGGTTCGCCACGACGGCGCCGAACACCGCCATCCCGGCGGCGGTGCCGAGCATCCGGCTCGCGAAGACGCCCGAGCTCGCCGCGCCGAGGTCGCGGTGCGGCGCGGCCTGCTGCGCGATGAGCATGACGACCTGCTGGGACAGGCCGGCCCCGAAGCCGAGGACGGCCATGTAGCAGCCCGCGGTGACCAGGCCGGTGCGGGTGTCCATGGTCGCCAGCAGCGCGATCCCCGCCGCGCTGACCGCCATGCTCGCCGCGGGCAGCCGGTGGTAGCGGCCGGTCCGGTGGATGTACCGGCCGGCGGCCACGGACGCGGCCAGGAGGGCGGCCATCATGGGGAGCAGCAGCAGGCCCGACCTGGTGGCGCCCACTCCCCCGACGACCTGGAAGAACATCGGCAGGTAGGTGGCGAGCCCGAACCCCGTCGCGCCGCCGACGGCCGCGACGACGCAGGCCACGCTGAACGAGCGGTCGCGGAACAGGCGCGGCGGGACGACCGGTTCGGCGGCCGCCCGCTCGGCCAGCACCCACGCGGTGAACAGCACGGCCGACGCCGCCGCAAGCGCGAGGACGGCGGGCGAGCCCCACGCATGGCGCGTCCCGGCCCAGCTGGTGAACAGGGTGAAGCAGGTGACGGCCGCGCCGAGCAGGACGATCCCGGCGTAGTCGATCCGCGGCCTGCCCTCGGGCGCGGGCAGCCGCAGGAACAGCACGATGACGGCGGTCGCGGCGATGCCGAGCGGCAGGTTGAGGTAGAAGACCCACCGCCAGGACGCGTGGTCGGTGAGCACCCCGCCGGCGAGCGGTCCCGCGATGCTGGACACCGCGAAGACCAGCGCCGAGTACCCCTGGTACCGGGCGCGCTCGCGCGGCTCGAACAGCTCGCCGGTGAGCGCGAACATCGAGCTCATCAGGCAGCCGGCGGCGGCGCCCTGGCCGGCGCGGAACACGATCAGCCAGGTCATGCCGGGCGCCGCGCCGCACGCCGCCGATCCGGCGAGGAAGCCGAGCAGCCCGATCAGCAGCACGCGGCGGCGGCCGAACAGGTCCCCGAGCCGTCCCGACAGCGGGACGGTGACGCTGGTGGCCAGCACGTACGCCGTCGACACCCAGGCGAGCCGGTCCAGCCCGCCGAGGTCGCCGACGATCGTCGGCAGCGCGGTGCCGAGCACCGTCGCGTCCAGCGAGGACATGAGCCCGGCGAGCATCAGCCCGCCGAACACCAGCAGCCGGTGCCGGTCGGTCATCGGCGCGGTCGCGGAAACCATCTGCACCTCACATTCGTTTGCTTTGAGCATTTGAATGCTAAGAGCAACTATATGAGCTGCGCAACCTGGTTACACTGTCGCCATGAGCGAGGAGGCACTGGACGCCGTCGAACGGAGCATGGTCAAGCTGCGCCGCGGGATGTCGCGGCAGCGGCTGGGCAAGGCGGCGGTGCGGGAGCACAACCTCCCCGTGGACGTGCAGGTCCTGCACGTCGTGGACATCGTCGACGAGGGTCCCGACCGGCCCGGCGAGGAGATGAGCGTCGGCCTGGTCGCCGCCCGCCTCGGCGTGGACGCCTCACGCGGCAGCCGCATCGTCGCCGAGGCGGTCAAGTCGGGCTATGTCCGGCGGGTCGCGTCCCAGGAGGACGGCCGCCGCATCCATCTGGAACTCACCGACGCCGGGCGGTCCGTCGTCGAGGCGACCCGCCGCACCCGCCAGGAGCACTTCGCCAAGGCCATGAGCGACTGGACGGACGAGGAGCGCGCCGAGTTCGCCCGCCTGCTGTCCAGGTTCGTCCACACCTACGACGCCTGACGGGCTCCGGCCGCGGCGCTCGGACCGCCGGGCGGGAGGCGGCGCCTCCGCCTCTGGTCGCAGCCCGCGGGCGTCCGGTTGCGCCTCAGGTTGCAAGGCCGGCCCGCCGGGTGCGGCCGAGAGGAGGAGAGCGCCGCGGGCGCCGCCGCCTAGGCTGTGCGCATGGGTCGTCGCCGTGGTCCCGTTCCGCCGCGCGGCCGCGCACGGGACGCGGCCCTGGCCTGCGCCGTGCTGCTGGTGGTGGCCGCCAGCAGCGTGGGCTCGCTCGTCGGCGACCGCGCGGAGCCCTGGGGCGTCACCGCCCTGGGCTGGGCGCTCATCGCGGCGACCTGCGGAGCGCTGTACCTCACCCCCCGCCACCCGGTGGCCGTCGGATCGCTCGTCCTGGTGCTCACGTTCGGCTACTACGTCCTCTCCGCCTACGACGGAGCGCTGATGATCGCGCTCACCGTCGCGCTGTACCAGGTCGCGGCGGCGGGCAGGCTCCAGGCGGCCGTCGCCCTCGGCGCGCTGACGGTGATCGGCACCGGGGCCGGCACGCTCCTCGGCAACAGGGACGTCAACAGCGTCGCGCTGTTCATGCTGTCCGGGTGGGTGGTGGCCATGGTCGCGCTGGGCTGGGTCCGGCACAGCCGCCTGGCCTACCTGCGCGAGGCCGAGCGGCGCGCCGCCGGGGAGGAGCGGCTGCGCATCGCCCGCGAGCTCCACGACGTCGTCGGCCACCACATCTCCCTCATCAACGTCCAGGCGGGGACTGCCCTGCACCGGTTCCACCGGGACCCGGCGAACGGCGAGGCCGCCCTCGCGGCGATCAAGGAGTCGAGCAGGGAGGCGCTGCGCGAGCTCCGCGCGACGCTCGGGGTGCTGCGGCAGGCCGACGAGGAGGCGCCGACCGCGCCCGCGCCCGGCCTGGACCGGATCGGCGAGCTGGTGGCGCCGGCGCGGTCGGCGGGCCTCACGGTGCACGTCAGCGTCGGCGACGCGGCGGACCCGCCGGCCGAGGTCGGCCTGGCCGCGTACCGGATCGTCCAGGAGTCCCTCACCAACGTGGTGCGGCACGCCGCCGCCCGCGAAGTGACCGTGAACGTCGCGCCCGGCCGCGGGGAACTGCTCGTCGAGGTCGCCGACGACGGCCGCGGCCCGGCCGCCGCGGGCGGCGCGCCCGGCAGCGGCGTCGGCGGCATGCGCGAGCGCGCCCGCGCTCTCGGCGGCGAGCTCACCGCGGGCGGCCGGCCCGGCGGCGGCTACCTCGTCCGCGCCCGCCTTCCGTACCGGAACGAGGCACCCCTGTGATGATCAAGGTTCTGCTCGCCGACGACCAGGGGCTCGTCCGGGCCGGGTTCCGGTCCATCCTCGACGACGAGGACGACATCACGGTGGTCGGCGAGGCCGCCGACGGCGAGCAGGCGGTGGCGGCCTGCCGCGAACTGCGCCCGGACGTGGCGCTGCTGGACGTGCGGATGCCCCGGATGGACGGCCTGGAGGCCGCCCGCCGGATCACCTCCGACGCCCGGCTGGACGCGGTCAGGGTCGTCATCCTGACCACCTTCGACCTCGACGAGTACGTCTACGGCGCGCTGCGCGCCGGCGCCACCGGCTTCCTGCTCAAGGACACCGAGCCGGCGGAGATGATCCACGCCGTGCGCGTCGCGGCGCGCGGCGACGCGCTGATCACGCCGTCCGTCACCCGCAGGCTGATCGGCGAGTTCGCCGGGCGCGTCGAGGCGCCGAGGCCCGGCGCCCGGCTGCGGGCCCTCACCGACCGCGAGCGCGAGGTCATGGTCCTCGTCGCGGGCGGGCTGAGCAACAACGAGATCGCCGGCAGGCTGGTGCTCAGCCCCGCCACCGTCAAGTCGCACGTCAGCCGCATCATGACCAAGCTCGACGCGCGGGACCGCTCGCAGCTCGTCGTCCTGGCCTACGAGTCCGGGATGGTCAACCCCGCCTGGATGCGACCGGAGCGGTAACCCGCCCCCCGCACCCGCAACCGGTGGGGTGCCCCGGGTGCACACCGGGGGCCGATGCCGCGCGGCGTACCGCGTCCCGATGCTGGCGCCATGAATCTCACGGGTGCCGTGCTCGGGTTCCTGGTCGGAGGGGCCGCGGGCTTCATGCTGACCGAGGCCGTCGGCGTGTTCTTCCATTTCGTCCTCGACCGGACGCTCGACGTGGGCGGGACGCCCGCCCTGCTCGCCGCCTTCATCTCCGTGCCGATCCTGTGCGCCGTCGCAGGCGCGTTCGTCGGCACCCGCTTCAAGACCCGAGGTTGACGTCTGCATGTCCATTCCAAACACGGCGCCCGCACACGCGGGCCCCACTCCCCCCGCGGGCCGGTTCGGGCGCCTGGCCGCCTGGTCGCAGCGCCGCCGCTGGGCCGCCCTCGCCCTGTGGGTGCTGGTGGTCGCGGCGATCACGGTCGGCTCGCAGGCCGCCGGCGCCGCCTACCACAACGACTTCTCGCTGCCCGGAACCGAGTCGCAGGCCGCCGCCGACCTGATGGAGGAGCACGGCTCCCGCCAGGCAGGCGCCACGGTCCAGATCGTCGCCGAGGCCCCGGCTGGCCTGCGGGGCGAGCGGCAGGAAGTCGGGCGGATGCTCGACGAGGTGCGCCGGCTGCCCGCGGTCGCCGACGTCGGCGACCTGTCGGTCTCCGGATCCGGCACCGTCGGCTACTCGACCGTGACGCTCGACGGCGCGGCGGAGGACGTGCCGAAGGAGCGGATCACCAAGATCATCGAAACCGCGCAGGCGGCCTCCGGGGACGGGCTGCGCGTCGAACTCGGCGGCGACGCCGTCCGCGGCGCCGAGGAGGGCGGGGGCGGCGGCGCCGAGGGCGCCGGGATGCTGGCCGCCCTGGTCATCCTCGTGTTCCTGTTCGGCTCCCTCGTGGCGGCGGCGCTGCCCCTGGTCACCGCCGTGTTCGCGGTGGGCGGCGCGGTCGGGCTGATCGCGCTCGCCTCGCACGCGTTCACGGTCGCCGACTTCACCCCGCCGATCATGATGCTGATCGGGCTGGGCGTCGGCGTGGACTACGCCCTGCTGATCTTCTACCGCTACCGGCACGAGCTGCGGAACGGGGCCGACTCCCCGGCCGCGACCCGCATGGCGCTGGACGCCGCCGGGCGCACCGTCTTCTTCGCCGGCTGCACCGTCATCATCGCGCTGCTGGGCCTGATCGCCCTCGGGCTCGGCTCCCTCCAGGGGGTGGCGCTCGCCGTCGCGCTGACCGTGCTGGTCACGATGGCCGCCTCGCTGACCCTGCTGCCCGCGCTGCTCGGCGTCTTCGGCGGCCGCATCCAGCGGCAGGTCCGCAAGCGGGCCGCGAAGTCCCGGCCGCGCGAGGACGGCTGGCGCCGGCTGGCCGCGGCCGTCCAGCGCCGCCCCGTTCCGGCGCTGCTCGCCGCGGTCGCCGCGCTGCTCGCCCTCTCGGCGCCGGCGCTGGACATGCGGCTCGGTTTCGCCGACTCCGGCAACGACGCCCCGGCCTCGACCAGCCGGCAGGCCTACGACCTGCTGGCGAAGGGGTTCGGCCCCGGCTTCAACGGCCCGCTGATCGTGGTGGCCAAGGGCGACGCGGGGCCGCTCCGCGAGGCCCTCGCGCGGACGGAGGGCATCGCCGCCGCGACCCCGCCGTTCCCGTCCAAGGACGGCGAGGTGTCCGCCGTCGTCGCCTACCCGACGACCGCGCCGCAGGACGCGAGGACCACGGACCTCGTGCACGAGCTGCGCGGCGACGTGCTCCCGGCCCTGTCCGACCGCACCGGCGTGGAATACCTGGTGGGCGGGACGACGGCCGCCACCCAGGACTTCGCGGACTCGGTGTCGGCGCGGATGCCGCTGTTCGTCGCGGTCGTGGTGGGACTGTCGGCCCTGCTGCTGATGGTGGTGTTCCGATCGGTCCTGATCCCGGTCAAGGCCGCGCTGCTCAACCTGCTGTCCATCGCCGCGGCGCTCGGCGCGATCGTCCTGGTCTTCCAGGACGGCCGGTTCGGCGCGCACAGCGGCCCCATCGAGGCGTTCATCCCCGTGATGATCTTCGCGATCGTGTTCGGCCTCTCCATGGACTACGAGGTGTTCCTGGTCGCGCGCATCCACGAGGAGTGGGAGCGCACCCGGGACCCGTCCCGCGCCGTCCGCGAGGGCCTGGCCGCCACCGGCAAGGTCATCACGGCGGCGGCCGCCATCATGATCGTGGTGTTCGCCGCGTTCATCCTGAGCCCGGACCGGATGCTCCAGCAGTTCGGCCTCGGCCTGGCGGTGGCGGTCCTCCTGGACGCGCTGGTCATCCGCTGCCTGATCGTCCCGGCGGTCATGCAGCTCCTCGGCAGGCACGCCTGGTGGCTCCCCGCGCCCCTCGCGAAGCGCCTCCCGAGGGTGGCACTGGAGCGGCCCACCGCCTGAGGCCCCTCCGGCACCGCCCGGCGACGCGCGGGGCGGTGCCGGCCCTCGGACCTCGGCACCGAACGGACGTGCGGTCAGGTCACGCGGGACCGGAGCAGGCAGAACTCGTTGCCCTCCGGATCGGCCAGGACGACCCAGCTCTCCTGGCCCGTCTGCCCGACGTCGGCGTGCCGCGCCCCCGCGGCCAGGAGCCGCTCCAGCTCCGCGTCCTGGTCGCGGTCGGTCGCGTTCACGTCGAAGTGCAGCGGCAGCTTGCCGTTCCGCGGATCGTCGCTGCGGCTGAGGACCAGCGTCGGCCGGAGGCCGCCGAACCCCTCCGGCGGGCCGATCTCGACGTCGTCGCCCTCCTTGCCCAGCACCGCGTACCCGAGCACCTCGCACCAGAACTCCGCGAGCCTCTCCGGGTCGCGGCAGTCGAGCACCAGCTCGGTGATCCGGCATGCCACGGTCGGCCCCCCCATCACGTCGAACGAAGATCGGATATCCGTCCGCCACGGTGCCAGACGCTCGCGCGGGCCGTCGAGCGGATTCGCCGGACCCGACCGGCCCGGCTCCCGAAGGCCCGCCCTAGAGCCGGGCCGCTGGGACGCCGTGGCCGCGCGGGGGTGACGGAGGGTGACGCCCATGGCCAGAAGTGGGCCGCGGTGACGCAAGGGCGTCGCCGCTTCGCGGTGAGTGGCCAGGCCGTCTCGTTCGGGAATGGGGGCTCGTGAAGCCTTCACCCTTCCGCCCGGGAGCATCGACGGAGAGGGTCGCGTGACCGAGCGGGTCACGTCTCGGCGAGAACGGCGCAGAGGGCGTCCAGGGCGGCGGGGTAGGCGGCGCCGACCGGGGTGCTGTAGCCGACGACGAGGCCCTGCGGGCGGCCGTCCGGCTCCTGCCAGTGGTCGCGGAGAGGCATGAGGGCGAGGTCGTGGAACGCGGCGCGGCGCACGGCCTCGCCCTCACCCCGCCCGTCCGGGAGCAGGACGAGGGCGTGCAGCCCGGCGGCGATCCCCTGGACCCGGACGTGCGGGACGCGTTCGCGGAGCGCGGCGACCAGCAGGTCGCGGCGGCGCCGGTAGCGCAGGCGGGCGGCGCGGACGTGCCGGTCGTAGGCGTGGGTGTCGATGAGGTCGGCCAGAGTGAGCTGGGCGAGCGACTGGGTGTGAGCGTCGGCGAGGCGTTTGGCCTCGGCGAAGGGCTCGACCAGGCGCTCGGGCAGGACCAGCCAGGCCAGGCGCAGCGCCGGGGCGAGGGTCTTGGACGCGGTTCCGCCGTAGACGACGTGGTCGGGCGCCGTCCCCTGCAACGCCCCGACCGGCTGGCGGTCGTAGCGGAACTCGCCGTCGTAGTCGTCCTCGACGACGGTCCCGCCCGTGTCGCGGGCCCAGGCGGCGAAGGCCCGGCGGCGGTCCGGGCGGAGGGTCGCCCCGGTCGGGTACTGGTGGGCGGGGGTGAGCACGGCCGCGCCCGCCCGGTCGAGCGAGTCCGGGCGCGCGCCCCGGTCGTCCACCGGCAGGGGGACGACGCCGAGCCCGGCGCGCCGGACGATCTCGCGGTGGAAGAAGTGCCCCGGCTCCTCCATCGCGACCGCCGCCGTCCCGAGGTCCCGCAGGACGGCGGCCAGGAGGCCGAGGGACTGGGCGTAGCCGGACGTGACCACGATCCGGGCCGGGTCGGCGTGCACCCCCCGGGCCCGGCCGAGGTATCCGGCCAGCGCCTCGCGCAGTTCGGGTCGTCCGCGCGGGTCGCCGAGCGCGTGCGCGCCAGGCGGGGCGGACGCCAGCACGCGGCGCGTCGAGCGCAGCCACGCGGCGGACGGGAACGTGCTCAGGTCGGGCCGTCCGGGCAGCAGGTCATGTACCGGTGTCCTGGCGGGCGCCGGTTCCGCGGGCGCCGGTCCGGATCCGGCGGGCCCGGCCGCGGGACCCACCGCGACCCGCGTGCGCGAGCCGGGGACGGCCGTGAGGTAGCCCTCGGCCGTGAGCTGGTCGTAGGCGGCGGTGACCGTCCCGCGCGCCACGCCCAGCTCCGCGGCCAGCGCGCGGGTCGACGGGACGACGTCGCCGGGAGCCAGCCGCCGGGACCTGATGGCCTCGCGGAGGGCGCGTTCGAGGCCCGCCCGGCGGCCCCCGGAGGAGTCGACGTCCAGATGCAGATCGACCGAACCGGTCCAGTCTTCGCGCATGGAACTGGATCTTAATCCTGGTCCGGTCGACCTCTAGGTTCACGGCATGATTGTTTTCGCGCAGCTCAGCGACACCCATCTGGACGGCGGCGGCCACCGCGCCGAACGCGCGGCCCGCGTCATGGACCACCTGAACGGCGTGCCGCTCGACGCCGTCCTCGTCACGGGGGACGTCGCCGACCACGGCGAGCCCGCCGAGTACGAGCAGGCCCGCAAGGTGCTGGCGTCGCCGCATCCGGTGCTCACCTGCCCCGGCAACCACGACGTGCGCGGCCCCTACCGGGAGGTCCTGCTGGACGAGCCGCCGGGCGGCGGCCCGGTCGACCGCGCCCATGAAATCGGCGGGGCCACGTTCCTGATGTGCGACTCGACCGTCCCCGGCGAGGACCACGGGCACCTCGACGACGAGACGATCGGATGGCTCGACCGGCGGCTCGCCGCGGCCCCGGACGCGCCGGCGTTCGTCTGCTTCCACCACCCGCCGGTGGATCTCCAGATCCCCTACGTCGACGGGATCCGGCAGTTCGGCGAGCAGCGACTCGCCGAGGTGGTCCGGCGCCATCCGCAGGTGGTGGCGCTGCTGTGCGGCCACGCCCACACGGCAGCGGCCACGACCTTCGCGGGACGGCCCCTGCTCGTCGCGCCCGGCGTCGTGTCCACCCTCCGGCTGCCGTGGCAGGAAGGCGACATCGCCGACATGGACGCTCCCCCGGGCGTCGCGTTCCACGTCCTGGACGACGAGGGCCGCCTAAGCACGCACTACCGCACCTTCTAGGGGCGCGCCCGGGTGCCGGCGCGGCGAACGCTTCGACGTGCGCCGAAACGACCCGCCCGTAGGTTCAAGGCATGGACTTCGGAGGCGCGGAGAAGGCGGACCGGTTCAGGCGGCTGCACCACGGCGACCGTCCGCTGGTACTGCCGAACGCGTGGGACTTCGCGAGCGGCGCGGCGCTGGCCGAGGCCGGGTTCCCGGCGATCGGGACGACGAGCCTCGGCGTCGCCGCGGCGGCCGGGAAGGCCGACGCGGACGGCGGCACGCGCGCCGAGACCCTCGCGCTGGCCCGGACGCTGGCGCGGCTGCCCGTGCCGGTGACCGTAGACGTCGAGGGCGGGTTCTCCGCCCGCCCCGGCGAGGTGGCCGCGCTGGCCGCCGAACTCGCCTCCTCCGGGATCGCCGGGATCAACCTGGAGGACGGGCGTCCCGACGGGACCCTCGCTCCCGCCGGTCACCAGGCGGCCGTCATCGCCGCCGTCAAGGAGGCCGCGCCGGGGCTGTTCGTGAACGCCCGCACCGACACGTTCTGGCTGGGTTCCCCCGACCTGGACGAGACGCTCCGGCGGGCGCGGGCGTTCGCCGCGGCCGGGGCGGACGGGATCTTCGTCCCGGGGATCGCGGACGACGCCGGCATCCGGGCCGTGCTGGACGCCACGGACCTGCCGCTGAACGTGCTGCACCTCCCGGGCAGGACCGACTACCGGCGCCTCGCGCGGCTCGGCGTGCACCGGGTGAGCACCGGGTCGCTGCTCTTCCGCACGGCGCTGCGGGCGGCGGTCGCCGCGGCGCTCGAGGTGACCGGGGCGGGCGAGGCCCCTGCCGTGCCGTCGTACGGCGAGGTCCAGCGGCTCGTCAGTGGCCGGTGATCCGGTCGGCGAGGCGGGCCAGGCCCGAGGTGGCCGCGGAGGGCGCGGACGCCTCGCGGGCGTCGGCGGCGCGGTAGAGGGCGTACATCGCGTGGACGCCGAGCCACCGCAGGGGTTCGGGCTCCCAGCGCCGGACGCGCCGGTCCACCCACGGCAGCGCGGTCAGCTCGGTGTCGCGGCGCAGGACCAGGTCGCGGAGGGTGCGCCCGGCGAGGTTCGCGGTGGCGACGCCGTGGCCGGTGTAGCCGCCGGCGTGGCCGAGCCCGGTCGCGTGGTCGAGGACCACGGTCGCGCACCAGTCGCGGGGGACGCCGAGGACGCCCGACCAGGCGTGCTCCACTTCCACCTCCCCTTCGTCGGCGACGGCGGGGAACATCCGTGTGAGCATCGTCCAGAGCGCGTCCACGGTGGACGGCTCGGTCCGGCCGCCGTCGTCGATGCGCGACCCGTACCGGTAGGGGCGGCCCCGGCCGCCGAAGGCGATGCGGTCGTCGGCGGTGCGCTGCGCGTACATGTAGTAGTGCGCCATGTCGCCGAGCAGTTCGCGGCGCTCCCACCCGATCGCCTTCCAGGCGCGGGCGGGCAGCGGCGTCGTGACGATCATGGAGCTGTTCATCGGGAGCCAGTCGCGCCGGTGGCCGGGCAGCGCGGCGGTGAAGCCCTCGGTGCCCCGCAGGACGAACTCGGCGGTGACGGTCCCGAACGGGGTGACGGCGCGGGCCGGGGCGGCGCCCCGGCGCGGGTCGATCCGGACGACGGGCGTCCCCTCGTAGACCTCCACGCCGAGCCGCCGGACCGCCGCGGCGAGGCCCCGGACGAGCGCGGCGGGCTGCGCCCGCGCGGCGTGCGGGCTCCACGCAGCGCCGGTCGCGCCATCGACGCGCAGCCGGTCGTCGCGTTCGGCGGCGGGCAGCGGGACGAGGTCGTCGTCGCTCCAGCCCCACTCGCGGGCCTCGCCGACCAGGGCGGCGAGGCGGGCGCGCTGGGCGGCGTTGCGGGCCACGTGCAGGACGCCTCCCTTGACCAGCCCGGCGTCGATCTCCTCGGCTCCGGCGACGCGGACGACCTCGTCCACCGCCTGGAACATGGCCTGCTGCAGCGCGATCGCGGCGGGGCGCCCGTGCCGGGCGGCGTAGCGCTCCCGGGACCCCGCGATCTCCCCCAGCACCCAGCCGCCGTTGCGGCCGGACGCGCCGAACCCCGCGAACTCGCGCTCCAGCACGACGACGCGCAGGTCGGGGCGGGCGCGCTTGAGGTAGTAGGCCGTCCAGAGCCCGGTGTAGCCGGCGCCGACGACGCACACGTCGGCGGTGCGCGGGCCGGGCAGGCGGGGACCGGGGGCGGGGCGCCCGGCCGCCCGGTACCAGTAGGAGACGCCGCCATTGGCGAAGCCGGAGGCCAGGGGCGCCCGGCCCGGGGAGGAGCTCATGCGCTCATCCTGCTGCATTCCGCAGCAAAAGCAACAGTCGGCAACGGATTCTAGGGTACGGCGTCCACAATTCGACGGGATCCGATCCAGCGCGAGCGTTCGGCCGCATAGTAGGCGGCGCCGTCGGGGCCGCTCGGGCCGTCCCGCCACCGGCGCATCCCGAGCTGCAGCGCGATCTCCGACGACGCGGGGTTGGCCGTGTCGATCTCGGCGGTGATCCGGCGCACGCCGACCACCCCGAACGCGTAGTCCAGGACGGCGCGGGACGCCTCGGCGGCCAGCCCCCGGCCCCAGTGGTCGGGCTCCAGGCTGTAGAGGATCTCGACGTCCACGCCGTGGCCGAGCGGCCCCTCGTGGTGGCTGAGCCCGGCCACGCCGACCAGCGGGTCGCCCGGCGCCGCCGCGCCGGCGCCCGGGGACCAGGGCGCGGGGCGCAGCGCCCACAGCCCGTAGCCCTCGGTCGCGAAGTCCCGCTCGCTGGCCTCGATGATCTCGCTGACCTGCACGGGGGTGACCACCCGGTCGTCGAACAGGTGCCGGCGGACGAGGGGGCCCGTCCAGTGCGTCAGCAGGGCGCCGTGGTCGCGCATCGACACCGGGTGCAGGGCGAGTCGCACCGTGCGCAGGACCTCACTCATCCCCGTCCCCCGAAGGGGGCCACTCGGGGGCGGCCTCGCCGTCCGGGACCCCGACCCGGAACACGCGCAGCTGCAGCGCGAGCGCCTGGTAGTAGCCGACGAGCGCGACCAGCTCGACCAGGGCGGTGCGGCCGAGCGTCGCCACCGCCTCGGTGTACACGGCGTCGGCGAGGTCGCCCTCGGCCACGAGCTGCCGCGCCGCCTCGTGCACGACGCGCTCGCGGACGTCGGCGAGCATCGGGGCCCGGCCCTCGCGCAGCGCGTCCATCTCCTCGTCGGCGAGCCCCTGCCGGCGCCCGATGCGCTCGTGGGCGTACCACTCGAAGTCGGAGCGCAGGTGCGCGGCCACGACGAGCGTCGCGATCTCCCGCTCGCGCTTGGTGAACCCGGTGCGGAAGCGCAGCGCCGCGCCGAGGTCCTGGAGCGGCAGGCCGACGGGAGGGCTGTAGAGCATCGCGTTGAACGGGCCCTGGAGCCGGCCGATGTCGTCGGCCAGGGCGAAGGGCGGGTTGCGGTCGCCGGCGCGGGGCCCGCCCGTCACCGCCTCGTAGACGGCCCGCTGCTCGTCGCTGAGCGAACCGGGGAGGAGCAGCGGGAGCCGCGTCGGGGACGGGCCGCGCCGCGGTCGGTCGTTGACGTGCTCACCGCTCACGGGGTCGATCACTCCCCGCACGCTAGGCGCTCGGGGCGGGCGGCTCAACCCCCGTCCGAAATGTGAAACCCCTGGCACACGATGACGTAGCGGCCGCGTAACACGCGTCGGCGAGCCTGGTCCGCGACCGCACCGGACACGAGCGGGGCGACCGGGCCCCGGAGGGAACGTCCCATGCCGCTGCTCCGCATCCGCACCGAGATCGAGGACCGGCCCGGCCGCCTCGCCTCCCTCACGGCCGCGCTGGCCCGGCGCGGCGCCAACATCCTCGGGCTGTCCGTCCAGCTCGACTCGGGCGGGGTGGTGGACGAGTTCGTCGTCGACGTCCCGCCCGGCGGTCCGGACGCGCGCGCCCTCGCCGAGGCGCTGGGCGCGGCGGGCGGGACCCGGACCGCCGTCCTGCCCGCCCGCCCCCACGAGCTGGTGGACGAGCCGACCCGCGTCCTCGTCCTGGCGTCGCGCCTCCGCGCCGAACCGCACGCGGTGCCCGAGATCCTCGGGGAGCTGCTGCGCGCCGACGACGCGCGCTGGCACTCACCCGGCGGGGAGGACGGGGAGCCCGACCGGTGCGACCTCCTCGTCCCGGTGCGCGGCCGCTCGGTCCGGCTCCGCCGCGTGGGCCTGCCGTTCACCGCGACCGAGGCGGCGCGGGCGGACGCGCTGGTTCGCGCCGCGCTTCCCACCGTGCCGCGTCCCTGCGCGTCCCGGCGGATCGCGCTGCGCGACGGCACGCAGGTGGTCGTCCGGCCGATCGAGCGGCGCGACGCGGACACCGTGCGGGCGCTGCACGAGCGCTGCTCGCTGGACAGCCGCCGGATGCGCTACTTCAGCCCCAAGCCGTATCCGCCGCGGCGGGCGTTCGAGCGGTTCTGCGACCCCTCGCGCGGCATGACGCTGGTCGCCGAGGGCCCGGACGGGTCGCTGCTGGCGCTCGCCCACCTGGTCCTCGTCCGCGATCCGGGCGCCGCGGAGGTGGCGTTCCTGGTCGAGGACGCCTGGCAGGGCCGCGGGCTCGGCCGCGGCCTCGCCGTGCTGCTGCTCGCGCTGGCCCGGGACCGCGGCCTGGTGGAGGTGCGCGCGACCGCGCTGAGCGAGAACGCCCGGATGCGGCGGCTGCTGACCTCGCTCGGCGGGCGGACCCGGCGCACCGAGGACACCGCGGTCGTGGAGATCAGGCTGCGCCTGGACGGCCGTCCCGCCGAGCCGGGGGCGCTGGCAGGATGGGCGGGTGAGCGGCGTATATGACGACCCCTGGGCGTACGAGCTGGCGTGCTCGTTCCGCGACGTGCCGGCCGAGGTGGAGGTGCTCCTCGGCTGGTGCGCCGAGCAGGGCCTCGCCCCCCGCACGGCGCTGGAGCTGGCCGCCGGCCCCGCCGAGCACGCCCGCGAGTTCGCCCGCCGCGGCCTGGCGGCGACGGCGCTCGACCTCAACCCGCGGATGTGCGCCTACGCCGCCCGCGAGGCCGAGAAGGCCGGCGTCGCGCTGGAGGTCGTCGAGGGCGACATGACGCGGTTCGCGCTGGGCCGCCGGTTCGACCTCATCGCGACCATGCTGGACTCCACGTCCCACCTCATGACGCTGGACGCGTTCGTGGCGCACCTGCGCCGCGCCGCCGCGCACCTGTCCCCCGGCGGCCTCTACGTCGTCGAGATGTCGCATCCCCGCGACCGGCTGGGCGACGACCCGAGCGTCAGCACCGGGTGGACGGTCGAGCGGGACGGCGTCCGGGCGAGCGTGCGCTGGGGCGAGCCGTCCGACCGGCTGGACCCGGTCACCCAGATCGCCGACGACCACGTCACGATGACCATCACCGGGGAGGGCGCGGAGTCGCGGGTCGTCCGCGACGTCGTGCCCTACCGGTTCTGGACGGCCACCGAGCTGGACGCCGCGATCCGCCTCGCGGGCGGTCTGGAGGTGGCGGCGCAGTACGGCGACTTCGGGGCCGGCGAGGACGCGGTGCCCCTCGCCGACCCCGAGGCCTGGCGCATGATCACGCTGCTGCGCCCGCGCTGAGCGTCAGGGCGCGGACCGCCAGCCCGGCATCGGGTAGGCGGCGAGCAGCTCGCGGACCTGCCCGGCGACCCGGTCCAGGACCGTCTCGTCCTCCTTGGCGGCGGCCTGGACGACCTCGTCGATCCACGCCGCGACCTGCGGCATGTGCTCCTCGCCGAGCCCCCGGGTGGTGATCGCGGCGGTGCCGAGCCGCAGCCCCGACGGGTCGAACGGCTTGCGCGGGTCGAAGGGGACGGCGTTGTAGTTGAGCTCGATGCCGGCGCGGTCGAGCGCCTGCGCGGCGGGCTTGCCCGCCACGCCCTTGGTCGTGAGGTCGATGAGGATGAGGTGGTTGTCGGTGCCGCCGGAGATCAGGTCGTAGCCGCGGTCCAGCAGCGCGGCGGCCAGCACCTTGGCGTTGGCGACGACCTGCCGGGCGTACCCGGCGAAGTCCGGCCGCGCCGCCTCCTTCAGCGCCACGGCGATCGCGGCCGTCGTGTGGTTGTGCGGCCCGCCCTGCAGGCCGGGGAAGACGGCCTTGTCGACCGCCTTCGCGTGCTCCGCCGTCGACATGATCATGGCGCCGCGGGGGCCGCGCAGCGTCTTGTGCGTGGTCGTGGTGATGACGTCCGCGTGCCCGACCGGGGACGGGTGCGCGCCGCCGGCGACCAGGCCCGCGATGTGCGCGATGTCGGCGGCCAGCACCGCGCCGGCCTCCCGGGCGATCTCGGCGAACGCCGGGAAGTCGATCGTGCGCGGGATCGCGGTGCCGCCGCACCAGATCAGCTTCGGCCGCTCCTTGAGCGCGAGGTCGCGCACCTGGTCCATGTCGATCCGGCCGGTGTCGGCCCGCACGTCGTAGCGGACGGGCCGGAACCACTTGCCGGTGGCCGACACCGACCAGCCGTGCGTGAGGTGGCCGCCCATCGGCAGCGACAGGCCCATGACCGCGTCGCCCGGCTCCAGGAACGCCATGTAGACCGCGAGGTTGGCGGGCGAGCCCGAGTAGGGCTGGACGTTGGCGTGCTCGACGCCGAACACGCCCTTCGCCCGCTCGATGGCGAGCAGCTCGATGGGGTCGACGTTCTGCTGGCCCTCGTAGTAGCGCTTGCCCGCGTAGCCCTCGGAGTACTTGTTGGTCAGGACCGTGCCCGCGGCCTCCAGCACCGCCTCCGACACGTAGTTCTCCGAGGCGATCAGCCGGATCTTCTCGTACTGGCGCCGGGCCTCGGCCTCCACCAGCTCCGCGATCTCGGGGTCCTGGCCCTGCAGACGGGGTACGGCCGGTTCGTGCATCGTGAGCCTCCGCGCTGTTCGCGCCAGGGCTTCGGGCGCCCCGGCGAAGGGGACCCGTACACCCAGGCGCGCGGTGTGCGGACTACTTTCGCTCCCCGGTGGTCGTCTCCACCTTGACTGCGCCAGTCGCGTGGGCGCCATCATACCGGGCCGCCCCGCGTCCGCGCCGGGCGCGCTCGGGCACCGAGACCAGGAACAGACCGCCCATCAGCAGCAGCGACCCGGCCGCGACGGGCGGCGGCATCCGCTCGCCGAGGACCGCGACGGCGAGGCCGGTGGCGACGAGCGGCTCGGCGAGGCTGAGCGTCCCGGCGGTCGCGGCGGACACCCGCCCGAGGCCGGTGACGAAGAACATGTACGCGGCGGCGGTGGCGGCGATCCCGAGCCAGGCCACCAGCGCGGCCGAGCGCGGCGCGGCGAGCGCCGGCAGCTCCGGCAGCGTCCAGGGCAGCAGGGCCGCTCCCCCGGCGAGCAGCGTCACCGACACCGCGGCCGCCATCGCCATGCCGGACGTCCCCGCGCCGCGGCCCGTCAGGACCTTGGCCGACACCGTGTAGACGCCGAAGCACGTCCCGCCGACAAGGCTCAGCGCGATCCCGGCGGGGTCGGCGTGGACGGCCTGCCCCGGCACCATCAGCAGGGCCACGCCGCCGACCGCGCAGGCCGTCCCGGCCCACCAGCGGCGGCTGAGCCCGGCCCGCAGGACGAGCCGTTCGCAGAGACCTGTCGAGACGGGCGCGAGCCCGAAGACCACGGCGGTCGCGACGGCGGCGCCCGTCCGGTCGACCGCGCTGAAGAACGACGCCTGGAAGGTGCCGGTCGCGGCGGAGGCAGCCGCGATCGGCGCCCAGGCCGGCCGGGTCAGCGCGCGGAACGCCCGGCGGTCCGCCGCGAGGACGAGGACGGCGAGCACGAGCCCGCCCGAGAGGATCCGGGCGCCGCCGACCGCGACCGGGCTCGCGGACGGCCCGGCCAGCACCTGCGCCGGCCCGACCGTCCCCCAGAGCACGCCGGCGGCGAGCACCAGCAGCGCACCGGATGAATGGTTTCGTCGCTCCATGCCGCCGAAGCTAGGCGAACATGCGGGAGATGGCGTGCACAGCCGTCGTTTCATTCGACCCAGGCGCGTGGACCCGTCAATCCTTCGACCACACGGGGGAACGCTGCCTGTCAGGTGTAGGCCGTTCGCCCTTCCGGCCGGTGCGCCGACGGAAGTTCGGACTGCTCCACCGGCTGGACGTAGTCGTACACGACGATGGTGCGGACGTCCACGTACTCCTTGCGGCGCGCCAGCCGGTCGAGGACGAAGTCGCGGAGGTAGGCGGTGCTCGGCACGGCCACGTGGACGAGCAGGTCCTCGTTCCCGGTCACCACGAAGACCCCGATCGTCTCGGGCATCGAGGCCATGCTGTCGCGGGCGGACTCGATGGCCTCGCGCGACTGGGGCCGGATCCTGATGGAGATCAGCGCCTGCACCCCGCGCCCCAGCCGCTCCAGGTCGGCCGCCGCGTGGAACCCGGTGATGACGCCCCGCGCGCGCAGCGCCCGCGTCCGCTCCAGGGCCGTGGACGGCGCGATCCCCACCGCCTCGGCCAGTTCGCGGTTGGTCTGCCGCCCGTCGCGCTGCAGGCGCCGCAGGATCGCCTGGTCGACCGCGTCCATGAGGTTCCTCCGAACTGCCCGGCGGACGCCGAACTCCCGCGCGGGAACCGCGCCCTTATGTCCCGTTCCCCGAAGATTATTCGACCCGGGCCGTGCCCGCCACGGCCACGAGCGCGCAGGCGCCGACCCCGGCGAGGGCCCAGACCGCGCCCGCCGGCCCCAGATCGAAGAGACGGCCGATCACCAGGTCGCCCGCGAAGGAGAACATGCCGGCGCAGAACGCCAGGACGCCGTAGTACGAGCCGAAGCGCTCCACCGGGGCGTGCCGCGCGGTGCGCTGGAAGACCGCCGGCTGGACAAGGCCGTTCGCCACCCCGTTGAGGACGGCCGCGGCCATCAGCGGGCCGGCCTGCGTGCCGTCCAGCGCCGCGAGCACGAAGAACGCCGCCGCGGCGCACAGCAGGCCGAGGCGCAGCACCCACGGCCGCTCCCCCCGCCGCCGGACGGCGACGAAGGGCTGGACCGCCGCCGCCACCATGGCCAGGAGGGAGAAGGACAGCGTCGCCACCGCGGGCCTGAAGCCGAGGAGGGGCGCGGCCGTCATGATGTGGGTCGCGAGCAGCGTCGTCGGCGCGGTCAGCAGCGCGAAGTACAGGAACCTCCGGTCGCCGAGCACCGCCCGGACGCCCGCGAGGACGTCGCGGAGGCCCGCGGCGGCGCGCTTCGCGCCGGACCGGGGCACGACCAGGAACAGGGCGCCCGCGACCGTCCAGAGAGCGGCGGCGGTGCCCGTCAGGAGGGGGAACCCTGCCCCCGTCCCCAGGAGGAGCAGGCCCATCGGCGGGCCCGCGACGGTCGCCAGGTGCTGGGCGACGACGTAGGCGGCGAAGCCGCCGGACCTTCCGCCGGGACCGACGGCCGCCAGCAGGCTGTGGGCCGCGGGGTTGTAGAGGGCGCCGCCCACCGCGAGGACGACGGCCGCGCAGAGCAGCGCGCCCACGCCCTCGGCGTACCCGAGCATCGCGAACCCCAGCGCGCGCACGGCGCAGGACAGCATCCCGGTCCGGCGCGCGCCGAGCAGGTCGGTGACCGTGCCGACCGGGAGGAGCAGCGCGAACTGGAGCCCCACCCGCACGCCGAGGACCAGGCCGACCGTGCCGGCCAGCAGTCCCAGGTCGTGCCGGAGGTGCGCGACGAGGTGCGCCATCACCGAGAAGAAGCCGAGGCTCGCGGCCAGCTGGATCGCCACGACCGCCGCGATCACGCGGCGACCGGACGGGTCCGCCGCGGGAGCGGGCGGGGCGGGGGCGGGTGCGGTTCCCGACGCGGGGGCGGAGACCGTCACAGCCCTGCCCGCGACAGGCCGGAGACGACCAGCTTCGCGGCCTCCGCGATCAGGGCGTTCTTGGGCGGGGTGCCGTACCCCGGACGGTCGGTCATGACGGCCACCATCAGCGGAGCTCCCCGGGGAGGCCACACGACCGCGATGTCGTTGGCCCTGCCGTAGTCGCCGGTCCCGGTCTTGCTCGCCGTCCGCCAGCCCCGGGGCAGCCCGGCCTTGACGCGTTCGGCCCCGACGGCGGTGGCGCTGCGTTCGAGCCAGCCGCGGACCAGGGCGCGCTTCCCGGGCTCCAGCGCGTCCCCGAGGACGATCGCGCGGTAGTCGGCGGCGATCGCCCGTGGGCTCGTCGTGTCCCGGGGATCGTCCGGGCGGACCCTGTTCAGTTCGGGCTCGTAGTCGTCCATGCGGCTGACGGCGTCGCCGAGCCCGCGCAGGTAGGCGGTGAGCCCTGCCGGGCCGCCGGCGTCGCGCATCAGCAGGTTCCCCGCCGTGCCGTCGCTGTAGCGGACGGCGGCGTCGCACAGCTCCCGGATCGTCATGCCGGTGTCGACGCGGTCCTTGGTGATCGGTGAGATGGAGTTCACGTCGGCCCGGGTGTAGGTGACGCGCTCGTCGAGGTGGGCGAGCGGATTGCCGTGCAGGACCGCCGCCGCGGCGAGCGCCTTGAAGGTGGAGCAGAACGCGAAGCGCTCGTCGGCGCGTAGGCCACCTCGGCTCCGGTCCGGGTCGCCACCGCGTACACGCCGAGGCGGGCGCCGTGCCGGCGTTCGAGCGCCGCGAACCGCGACGCGTCCGGCTGCACGGCCGCCGAGACGTCCGGGGACCGTGCGGACGGCGATGCCGCCGCGGAGGGCGGTCGTTCCCTCTCCGCGCATCCGGCCAGCGGCAGGAGAGCCGCGGCGGCCAGCAGCGTCCGCCGGGAAGAGCCGGACTGCTCGAACGGCATGCGGGGCACCTGCTTTCCCGGGGCGGAGGGCGGACGCCGCTCAGCAGACCAGAGCCGCACTCGCGGCGTCCAATATGGATATCGCTCGTGCCGCCATACGCGCGCACATATCGACGCTGGTCAGAGGGGCCCGCCGAGGCGCCGCCGGGGAGACCGGCGATTCTGCCGATGCCGGTGGGACCGGTGGGTCCGACAATGGGCGGCTCACAGAGGCCGGCCGCGCGAGTCGCCGCCGGTGCGGGAGCCAGGGTCGGCGGGGAGTCGAGGTCGGACGTGGGCGGAGCGCATCGAGGGACCGGCCGGCGGGGGCGCCGGCGCGCGGTGACGGCGGGCGCGGCGGTGAGCGGGGCGGTCGTCGCGGCCGTGCTCGGCACCTCGGTGTACGCGCTGTCGGAGACCCCGGGCTGCTCCGGACCCGTGCGGGGGCTCGACGTCGCCGCCGCGCCCGAGATCGCCGGGGCGGTCTCGGCGGTGGGCGCCGAGTTCAACCGCCGGGGGCACCGGGTCCGGGGCCGCTGCGTGCGGGTCGCCGTGCGGGCGGCGGGCCCCGCCGGAGTGCGGGCGCTGCTGGCGGGCGAGATCCCGCCCGGCGCGGGCGTCCGCCGCCCGGACGTGTGGATCCCCGACTCGTCGCTGTGGCTGCGCCTGCTGGAGGCGCCGCCGCCCGCCGCCGGGTCCCTCGCCCGCTCCCCGCTGGTGGCGGCGCTGCCCCGCGCCGAGGCCGGCCGCGCGGCCGGGCCGTGGCGGAAGGTGCTGGACGCGGCCGTGCCCGGGACGCGGGAGTCCCGGTCGTTCCGGCTGACGGTGGCCGACCCGGCGCGCACCGGCACGGGCCTGGCGTCGCTGCTCATGGTCGACGCACGGTACGGGAAGGCGTCCGCGCCGTTCGCGGCGTTCGCGCGGGACGTGCGCCAGCACGTCACGCCCGACGCCTCGGCGCAGTTCTCCGCCCTCGCCCGCCGCGAGTCCGGCCGCGTCCCCGTCCTGGTGACGTCGGAGCAGGCCGTGTGGGCGCACGACCGCGCGGACCCGTCCGAGCCGGCGGAGGCCGTCTACCCGCCCGACGGCACCCTCTTCCTGGACTATCCGGTCACGCTGCCGTCCGCCGATCCGGCCGCGCGGCTGTTCGCGCGGGCGCTGCGGTCCGGCGCCGCCCGCGAGGCGTTCCGGTCCCGCGGCTTCCGGGACCCGGACGGAGCCCCTCCCGCGGCGTTCGCCGAGGCCGCCGGCGTGGCGGCGGCGCGTCCGCCGGAGCTGCCCGCCCCGGCGGGAGCCGACGTCGAGCGGGTCGCGCAGGCGTGGGCGCGGCTGGCGCTCGCCTCGCGGATGCTGTCGCTGATCGACGTGTCCGGGTCGATGGCGCAGCGCGTGCCCGGCACCGGCCTCACCCGGATGCAGGCGATCGCGCAGGCGTCGCGGCAGGGCCTCGCGCTCCAGCCGGACGACACCGAGCTCGCCCAGTGGATCTTCTCGACGCGGCTGGACGGCGTCCGGGACTGGCACGAGAACGTGCCGATGGGCCCGCTCGGAGGCCGGATCGGGTCCGCGACCCGCCGGCAGCGGATCCTCGGCGCGCTGGCGGCGCTGCGCCCGCGGCCGGACGGCGGCACGGGCCTGTACGACACGCTGCTGGCCGCCGTCCGGTACATGCGCCGCACGTACCGGCCGGAGATGGTCAACACCGTGCTGGTGTTCACCGACGGCCGTGACGACGACCCGGACGGCCCGACGCTCCCCGCGACGCTGGCGGCCCTGCGCGCGGAGCGCGACCCGGCCCGGCCGGTGCAGATCATCGTGGTCGGGTTCGGCCCGGACGTGGACACCGCCGAACTGCGCGGGATCGCGGACGCGACCGGCGGCAGCGTCTACACCGCGCACGCCCCGCAGGACATCCTGCGGATCTTCGGGCAGGCCACCGCCCGCCGCCTCTGCGCGCCGCACTGCTGACTCCGCGGGAGCGGCCCCGGTCCGGAAAGACGTGTGGCCCGGCCCCTCTCCGGGACCGGGCCGCACGGTGCCGCTGCGGCCGGCGTCAGCGGGCCGCGGCCTCCATGGCCTGCTTGACGGCGGCGCGCTTCTGCCGGAGCTTGGCGAGCGCCTCCTCGAGGATGGCCTCGCCGTCCTCGTCGCTGCGCCGCTCCTTCACGTACGCGAGGTGGGTCTTGTAGGGCTCCGTCTTCGGCGGGGCCGGGGGGTTCTCGGAGTCCTGGCCGGCGGGGAACCCGCAGCGCGGGCAGTCCCACGTCTCGGGCACCGCGACGTCCGTCGCGAAGCTGGGGCGGGTCTCGTGCCGGTTGGCGCAGTAGAAGGTCACCCAGACGCGGGGGGCGGCGTCGCCGCGCTCCGCCTCTCCCATCGGACCGGCCCCGACACGGCTGCCCCGAATCGCGTTGCCACTACCCACGGATTACTCCTCGCTTGGTGTTCCGCCGCCGCCCGTGACCTTCGAGGACGGCGCGGCGCTCGCATGTGTTGAACGGGCGGCTCAGCCGACGCCCTTGTGCTTGAACAGCAGTCCGAGCACGATGACCGCGGCGAACCAGACCACGCCGACGCCGATGGTCAGCCGGTCGAGGTTGCGCTCGACCACCGAGGACCCTCCGAGGGACGACGAGACGCCGCCGCCGAACATGTCGGACAGGCCGCCGCCCTTGCCCTTGTGCATCAGGACGAGGACCACCATCAGCAGGCTCGTGACGATGAGCACGATGGACGTTGCGATGATCACGTTTCTTCAGCGCCTTGTCTGTAGTTCAGGACGGAGGGTCGGGCCGGACCGGGCGTTTACCCGTCAGCTACGAAGGGTACGACGAAGTCTTCGCTGGTTCGGCAAGAACCCCTGGTTCACACGGAATTGATCAGTTTTGATCAGACCGGCAGATCCCGGTACCGGCAGATTTTGACGAACTCGCCCGGGTCCAGGCTGGCACCACCGACCAAGGCGCCGTCCACATCGGCCTGCGCCATGATCCCGGCGACGTTGCCGCCCTTGACCGAGCCGCCGTACAGGATACGCGCCTCGTCGGCCACTCCGCCGTCGTACAGCTCGGCGAGCCGCGTACGGATGGCGGCGCAGACCTCCTGCGCGTCCTGCGGGGTGGCGACCTCGCCGGTGCCGATCGCCCAGACCGGCTCGTAGGCGATCACGGTGCGCCGCACCTGGTCGGCGGGGATCTTCTCCAGCCCGCCGTCGACCTGCGCGAGGACGTGCGGGACGTGCTCGCCGGCCTTGCGGACCTCCAGGCCCTCGCCGACGCACAGGATCGGGGTGAGGTCGGCGACGAGGGCGGCCTTGGCCTTGGCGTTGACGACCGCGTCGTCCTCGGCGTGGTACTGGCGCCGCTCGGAGTGCCCGACGACGGCGTAGGTGCAGCCGAGCTTGGCGAGCATCGCCGCGGAGATCTCGCCGGTGTAGGCGCCGGACGCGTGCTGGGAGACGTCCTGCGCGCCGTACTGGATCGCGTACTTGTCGGCCTCGATCAGCGTCTGCACCGAGCGCAGCGCCGTGAACGGCGGGATCACGGCGACGTCGACGGCGTCGTGGTCGGCGTCCTTGAGCGCGAACGCCATCTTCTGGACGAGCGCGATCGCCTCGAGGTGGTTGTTGTTCATCTTCCAGTTGCCGGCCATGAGCGGCTTACGGCCGGTCTGCGGGGTCGCGGGGGCCATCGGTCAGTCCTCCAGGGCTTGCAGGCCGGGCAGCGTCTTGCCTTCGAGGTACTCCAGGCTGGCGCCGCCGCCGGTCGAGATGTGGGAGAAGGCCGCCTCGTCGAAGCCGAGCCGCCGGACGGCCGCGGCGGAGTCGCCGCCGCCGACCACGGTGAACGCGCCGGAGTCGATGAGGCCCTGCGCGACGGCGCGGGTGCCGTGCGAGTAGGGCTCCATCTCGAACACGCCCATGGGGCCGTTCCAGAACACCGTCCTGGCGTCGGCGAGGCGGGAGGCGAACAGCTTGCCGGACTCGGGCCCGATGTCCAGGCCCAGCCGGTCGGCCGGGATCGCGTCGGCGGGGACCACGTCGTGGTCGGCGTCGGCGGCGAACGCGGCGGCCGCGACGATGTCGACCGGCAGCACGAACTCGACGCCGGACTCCTCGGCCCGCCGCAGGTACTCGCGGACGGTGCCGAGCTGGTCCTCCTCCAGGAGGCTCTTGCCGACCTCGTGGCCCTGCGCCTTGAGGAAGGTGAACACCATGCCGCCGCCGATCAGGATGCGGTCGGCCTTGCCGAGCAGGTTGTCGATGACCCCGAGCTTGTCGGACACCTTGGACCCGCCGAGCGCGACCGCATAGGGGCGCGCGACGTCCTCGGTGAGCTTGCGCAGCACCTCGACCTCGGCGGCGATCAGCCCGCCCGCGGCGTGCGGGAGCCGCTTCGGCACGTCGTAGACCGACGCGTGCTTGCGGTGCACGGCGCCGAAGCCGTCCCCGACGTAGACCTCGGCGAGGGCGGCCAGCCGGTCGGCGAGGGCGCCGCGCTCGGCGTCGTCCTTGCTGGTCTCGCCCGGCTCGAAGCGCAGGTTCTCCAACAGGGCGACGCCGCCGTCCGCGAGGCCGCCCGCGACGGCCTGGGCCGACTCGCCGACGACGTCGGAGGCGAACGCCACCTCCGCGCCCAGCAGCTCGCCCAGGCGGGCGGCGACCGGCGCGAGCGAGAACTCGGGCTTGACCTCCCCCTTGGGGCGGCCGAGGTGGGCGCAGACGATGACCTTGGCGCCCCGGGCCCGCAGCGCCTCGATCGTCGGCAGGCTGGCCCGGATCCGCCCGTCGTCGGTGATCTGCATCGTTGTGGGGGGACGACCCCCCACACCCCCCGGAGGGGGGTCAGAGCCCTCCAGCGGGACGTTGAGGTCCGCCCGCAGCAGGACGCGCCGGCCGGCGACGTCGAGATCGTCAATGGTGCGCATCGGGATGCGGTGTCCTTCCGTACACGGCCGCGCCGTGGCCGCGCGTCGCGCGGCCACGGCGGTGGCGGCTTCGGTTACAGCTGCGAGCCGACGAGCTTGACGAGGTCGACGAGGCGGTTGGAGTAGCCCCACTCGTTGTCGTACCAGCCGACGACCTTCACCTGGTCGCCGATGACCTTGGTCAGGCCGGAGTCGAAGATGCAGGACGCCGGGTCGGTGACGATGTCGCTGGAGACGATCGGGTCCTCGGTGTAGGTGAGGTAGCCCTTCAGCGGGCCCTCGGCGGCGGCCTTGAACGCCTCGTTGACCTCCTCGACCGTCACCTCGCGGGACAGCTCGGCGGTGAGGTCGGTGGCCGAGCCCGTCGGCACCGGGACGCGCAGGGCGTAGCCGTCGAGCTTGCCCTTCAGCTCCGGCAGCACCAGGCCGATCGCCTTGGCGGCGCCGGTGGAGGTGGGCACCACGTTCAGCGCGGCGGCGCGGGCGCGGCGCAGGTCCTTGTGCGGGGCGTCCTGCAGGTTCTGGTCCTGCGTGTAGGCGTGGATCGTCGTCATCAGGCCCTTCTCGATGACGAAGCTGTCGTGCAGCACCTTGGCCAGCGGGGCCAGGCAGTTGGTGGTGCAGGACGCGTTGGAGATCACCGTGTGGTTCGCCGGGTCGTACTTGTCCTCGTTGACGCCGAGGACGACGGTGAGGTCCTCGTTCTTGGCCGGCGCCGAGATGATCACCTTCTTGGCGCCGTTGTCGGCGTGCACCCGGGCCTTGTTGGCGTCGGTGAAGAAGCCGGTGGACTCCACGACGATGTCGGCGCCGACCTCGCTCCACTTGAGGTTCGCGGGGTCGCGCTCCTCGAAGGCCTTGATGGCCTTGCCGCCCACGACGATCTCGTCCTCGGTGGCGCGCACGTCCTCGGGGAAGCGGCCGAGGATGCTGTCGTACTTCAGCAACTGGGCGAGGGTGGCGTTGTCCGTCAGGTCGTTGACCGCCACGACCTCGATGTCGGCCCCGGACGCCTTCACCGCGCGGTAGAAGTTGCGGCCGATCCGGCCGAACCCGTTGATGCCTACTCGGATGGTCACGGAACGGCTCTCCTCGTACGTCGTATCGCCCGGTGCCAGCCGGGCTGTTACCTACGGTCGATCCGGGGTTGATCCCCACCTCAGACCCTATCCAATGACCCGCGGGTAGCCGGACACCGGTTTCGTGGGATTCACGGGTGAGCCCGGCTTCCCCCGGTCGGGGGATCGCCCGCCCCGGTGCGGCTTTCCTCGCACAGCACGATCATCACTACACTCCGGGGCCATGTGGCGAGGGTGGTCGGTTCTCATGGCGGGGCTGGTGGGGGCCGTCCTGCTCGCCCGCCCGGCCGGTGCGGCACCCCCGCCGGCACGCGCCGAACCGGTGGGCCGCGCCGACGCCATCGCCGCCGCGCTCCGGCGCGATCCCGTGTACGTCACCGACCACGCGCCCCGCGTGCTGCCCCCCGACGCCGCCGCCCGGATCAGGGCGTCCGTCGCCCGGCTCGGCGCACCCTCGTACGTGGCGGTGACGCCGACCGTGGGAGTCGGCCAGGAGAACCCCGCCGACTCACTCGCGGCGCTGCTCCGCGACCGCCTGCGCAAGGACGGGATCTACATCGTGGTCGCCCCGTCCGGCGGCGACGGAGAGGTCCGGCAGTTCGGCGGCGCCCGCCGCCTGCCGCTGGAGGACGCCTGGCAGGCGGCGGACTTCGAGACCGCCTACGACGCGAGCGCGCCGGACGTGATCGCCCGGTTCGTGGACATCGCCTTGTCCGGACACGCGAGGGAGCGCCGCGACCATCCGCGTCCGGCGCCGAAGTCGAAGGTCCGCGAAGCGCTGGACGCCGACGACGCGGCGGACCGGCGCGCGGCCCGCGTCGAGTGGAGCGTGTTCGGCGGCGCCGCCGCGCTGAGCGGGGGATCGATCCTCGGGCTGCTGGTCCGCCGCCGCGTCCTGCGCTCCAGGCGGCCGAAGAGGCCGCCGAGGAAGAACACCGCGAAGGCGCGCCGATGAGGCGGGTCCCGGCGGTGCTCGCCGCCCTCGCACTCGTATTCACAGCGCTCGCGGGGCGGCCCGGTACCGCCGCCGCGGACGGACCGCCCCCGCACGCCTACCACCGGCTCGACCGGGTGGGCGCCGCGCTCGCCAAGGATCCGCTCTTCGTCGACCCCGACGTCGCGCAGGCGCTCGGCGAAGCCGACCGCGCCCGGCTCCGCACGGCCGTCGGCACGGCGGCGAGGCGGCTCGGCACACCGGCGTACGTGGTGGTGATCCCGAACCCCGGCGAGTCGGAGGCGCAGGGCCGCGACGACGCGTTCCTGTTCATGCTGCACGAGCGGTCGCGGCGCGACGGCCTCTACGTGATGGCCGATGCGCACGGCCGACTGGAGTCCGAGGCGTTCAACGTGCCGCGCCGGGGCCCCTCCCCGCTGGACGAGGAGCCGGGGGACGCGGCGCCCCGCGACCACGAGCGCCCCTTCACCGGGCTCGCCGACCGGATCGTCCGGCGGCTGGACGGCTACGCGGCCGCGCCCTCGGCGTCCCCCACCCTGCCGACGTTGTACTCCAGCCCGGACCCGTTCGGGCAGGAGAACGCGCTCACGCCCGCCGAGCCCGAGATCAAGGCCCCGCTGCTGACCGGCCTCCTGCTGGCGGGGCCGGCGGGCGCCGCCGTGCTGTACTGGCTGGGCCTCGGCGTCCTGGCGCTGCGCCGGGGCGGGCGGTCGCGCTCCCCCGTACGGCGGAAGGCCGGACGGCAGGCCCCGGCGCGCACCGAACCGAGCGTGCGCTGGCTCCACCGCCACGGGGCGAAGGACCTCGGGGCGCTTCGCCGCCTGCTCACCACGACCGGAGCCGAGCGGGGACGCCCCTACGCCGTCTCCGCCTACGACGCCGCCCAGATCCTGTACGACGACGCCAAGAACGACGACTCCAAGGCGATCGATCTGGTCGGCGCGATCGTCCTGGCCCGCCAGGGACGCGTCGCCCTCACCCGCGACGCCGAGTCCCCGCCGCCCCCGTGCCTGGTGAACCCGCTGCACGGCGGGTCGGTCGTGCGCAGGCGCGTCCCGAAGCTGGACATGAGGGACGGCGCCCTGCCCAAGCAGCTCCCGCTCTGCGAGGACTGCCGGCGGCTCGCCGAGCGGGGCGGCCTGGACGAGCGGCGCCTCCTGCGGATCCCGGGGCCGGACGGGCGCCGCCCGCACACCCTCGTCCCGGGCGTGTGGCGCGACACGGCGTGGGGCGCCCGCGGCAAGACCTTCCTCCCCCGTGTGATGAGGTACCTCGGTGTCGACTGAACCGTCCCCCGGCGAACGGCTGGCCGCCGCTCTGCGGCGCTCCCCGATCCACGTCGACCCCTCCCTGGCCTCCGCGCTGCCCCCGGCGGAGCGTCGCGCGCTCATCGCCAAGTTCCGCAAGGCGCCCGCGCCGGTCTACGTCGTGCTGGTGCCCCTGGTCAAGGGCGGCACGTGGACGGACGCCGAGCAGCTGGCGACCGTCGTCCACGACCGCCTCGGCCGCGACGGGATCTTCATCACCCTCGACGACGACAGCGGGGACCTGAAGGCGCGCGAATGGGGCGGCGACCACCGGGCCGACCGCGCCGCCTGGGCGGTCGCGCTGGACCGCGCCATGGACGACGCGCCGCTCGCCGCCCGGCTGTCCCGCATCGCCGACCTCATCGTCTCCGGCACCGGCCAGCAGGAGTACGACCGGGTCTCCGCCGAGATCGACAAGCGCTACAACGCCCGGCACGGCACCCCCCGGCCCGAGCGCGGCGGGGACGGGGGCGGGCTCGCGCTGCCCGTCGGAGCGGGCGCGGCGGGCGTCGCCGTGGCCGGCGTCGCCGGGTTCCTGCTGTGGCGGCGCAGGCGGATGGCCTCCGTCCGCCGCGAGGGCGAGGGCCTGCTGATGCCCCGCACGGTGTTCGCCACGGCGAACCGCGCCACCGAGGACCAGCTCCGCGAGCAGGCGTCCCGCGAGGTCATCGCGTTCGGGGAGCTGCTGGACGAGAGCACCGTCCCGACCTCGGGCGAGCGGACCCGCGCGCTGATGGCCCGCGCCCTGGACGCCTACCAGGCCGCCGGGAAGACGCTCGACGCGGCACGCGGCGTCCCCGACCTGGCCGGCGTCCTGGTCCTGCTCGACCAGGGCCGCGACGCCCTCGCCTCCGCGCAGGCCGTCGCGAAGGGGCGTCCCGAGATCCCCCCGGTCCCGCTGTGCTTCTTCAACCCGCTCCACGGCGACGCCACAAGCGACCTCGACTGGCGCCCCCTCGGCTCCCGCAAACGGCTGAGCGTCCGCACGTGCCGCCCCTGCGCCCGCGCAGCCCGCGAGAAGCGCCCCCCAGAGGTCCTCACCGACACCCGCGACGGCCGGGAGGTCCCCTACTACGAGGCCGACCCGTCCCGGAGCGTCTGGGCCGAGACCGGCTACGGCCAGCTCCGCGACGACCTCGTCCAGCGCGTGCTGCGCGGCGACAACGCCCCGCGCTGACCCGTCGCCCAATGTTTACCGGCCCTTCACCGGCGGCGGACCGCCGCAAGGGCGCGTCGCGTGTGTGGTTGGACTGTGGTCCATCGGCCTTCCAGAAGAGCCCGCGGCGCGTCCGGCGCCGCGCTGCTGCTGTCCTTGGCGACCGGCTGCCAAGGCGCCGCCTCGCCGCCCGCGCCCGTCGTGCCGGTGAAGGCCCGCGCCGCGGCGCCCAAGGCCGTATGCCTCGGCTACAACGGCCTCGACAGGCTGAACCCCGCGGCGCAGGTGCGCGCGGGCCGGTTCGCCGCGCCGGGCAGCGCCCCCGTCCGCGTCGCCCGCGGAACGCACGTGGACTGGGGCCTCGACCCGTACGGCGACCGGTCGTGGCAGCTCTGGTTCCACTCGCTCGAATGGCTCGGCGGCCTCATCAGGCAGTTCGAGCGGACGGGCGACCGCGCCGCGCTGGAGACGGCCGCGAGCATCGCGCGGGACTGGCTCGCCGGCAACACCGGCCCCGAACGGTTCGACGCGCACCGGCGCGAGGCGGTCGCCGAGGCCGCCAAGTTCCGCCTCGCCACCCTCGTCTGCCTCCGCCGGCACCTGCCCGGACGGTGGCTGGACGAGGCGATCGCCGACCACGCGGGGTGGCTGGCCCGCCCCGAGCACTACTCGGGCCCCTGGAACCACGGCACCGACGAGTCGATGGCGCTCATGACGGCGGGCTGCGGCATCGGCCGGGAGGACCTCGCCCGACTCGGCTACCGGCGCCTGCTCGACGCGAGCCTCGCCCCGCCCGGTGACGCGCGCCCGGCCATCGACGAGGAGGGCGCCGGAAACGAGCAGTCCGCGCACTACGCCGTGTACAACCGGGCCCGGTGGCGCCTCGCGTTCCGGGTGGTGCGCGCGTGCCGCCGCTCCGTCCCCACCGAACTCGCCCGCCGGCTCCGGCTGCTGGACGAGTTCATCGCGTTCCAGATCACGCCCGGCGGGGACCTGCTCCAGATCGGCGAGTCGTACGCGGCCAGGGCGTCCGGGATCGACTCCCCCGGAGCGGGCCCGATCAGGTACATGGCGACGCGGGGCGCGGAGGGCGCCCCGCCCGAGGAGCGGGCGCGGGTCTACCGCGCCGGGTACGTCATGGGCCGGTCCGGATGGGGACGGGAGGGCCGCCCGTTCACCGAGGAGATGTCCTACACCGCGCGCTTCGGCCCGGGCCGCTACGCGCACGGGCAGAACGACCACATGGCGCTGACCTTCCACGCGCTCGGCCGGGACGTCCTCGTTCCCAGCGGCCACATCGGCTACAGCGCCCCGTCCTGGCGGAGATGGCTGGCCTCGCCGGAGGCGCAGAACACGCTCGTGGTGCGGGGCGTCCCGTTCCGCGACAGCGCGCCGACGGCCCTGGTCGCGCACGCCTTCCGGCGCGGCGCCGACACGTTCCGGTTCTCCGACACCGCCTTCGCCGGCACGACCCGGACCCGCTCGGTGCTGGCCGCGTCCGACCCCGACGCCCTCGTGGTGCTGGACGAGGTGCGCTCCGCCGTCCGCCACCCGGTAGAGCAACTGTGGCACCTACCGCCGGCGTTCACCGCCGCCCCGGAAGGTACCGGCGCCGTAGCCACCGCCGGCCACGTCCGCGTCCACTTCATGCGACTCCCCCTCCCCGGCACGCCCCGAGGAGAGACCAAAATCGTCCGAGGCGCCCTCGACCCGCCACAGGGCTGGATCGCCCCCGCCGCCCGCAAGCGCTCCCCCGCCCCAGTGGTGTCCTTCACCACCCGCACCGGCACCCAACCAGCCCGCATCCTGACCCTGATAGCCCCCGTCCGCGGCCAGGAACCCCCAAAACTCCAGACCAGAACACTCCCAAACGGCACCCTCCACGTAGAGGCGACGTTCCCAGCCCACACCCTGACCTTCGAGGCGTCCCCAGACGGAACCCTCCACCGCCTCCCCTGAGCAAACCCACACCCAACGCTCCAGGACGGGCCACGTTGCGACGCTCTAGAACGTGCCACGTTGTGACGCTCTACGACGGGCCACGCCATAACACTCTTGGAGTGGACCTGAGCCGAGGCGCGGGTCGGGCGGCCGGAAGGCGATCTGGGCGCCTGGAGGTCGCCCGACCCGCCGAGCCGGGCGACCGCAGCGCCACGACGAAACCTGCACGGGCACAACACACCAGAACCGTGGCGTGAGGATCGCCCGGCTCGCAACGGGGGGATTGGGGGTCGCCCCCCAGAAAACCACTGCGCGGGCAGGCGCGTGGAGCGAGCGCAGCGAGCGCAACGCGCATGCCCGCCGACGCAGGCGACCGCAGCGACGCCACACCGGCCGTCACGGGCACAGTAGGCCGCAACGGCGGCGTGAGGATCGCCTGCGTCGTGACGGGGGGTATGGGGGGTCGCCCCCCCCAATTGACTACTGCGCGAGCATGTCCGCCGTGAGGTTCGCCTCGGTGCCGGGGATGCCCTGGTCGCCGGCGCGCTTGTCGGCCATGGCGAGGAGGCGGCGGATGCGGCCGGCGATGGCGTCCTTGGTGAGGGGCGGGTCGGCGAGCTGGCCGAGTTCCTCCAGGGATGCCTGCTTGTGCTCCAGGCGGAGGCGGCCGGCGTTGACGAGGTGCTCGGGGGCGTCGTCGCCGAGGATCTCCAGGGCGCGGGCGACGCGGGCGCCGGCGGCGACGGCGGCGCGGGCGGAGCGGCGCAGGTTGGCGTCGTCGAAGTTGGCGAGCCGGTTGGCGGTGGCGCGGACCTCGCGGCGCATCCGGCGCTCCTCCCAGGCGAGGACGCTGTCGTGGGCGCCGAGCCGGGTGAGCAGCGCGCTGATCGCGTCGCCGTCGCGGACGACGACGCGGTCGACGCCGCGGACCTCGCGGGCCTTGGCGTGGATCTTCAGGCGGCGGGCGGCGCCGACGAGGGCGAGGGCCGCCTCGGGGCCGGGGCAGGTCACCTCCAGCGACATGGAGCGGCCGGGCTCGGTGAGGGAGCCGTGCGCGAGGAACGCGCCGCGCCAGGCCGACTCGGCGTCGCAGGCGGCGCCCGCGACCACGTGCCGGGGCAGGCCCCGGACGGGCCGGCCGTTGTTGTCGATGAGGCCGGTCTGCCGGGCGAGCGACTCGCCGTCCCGGAAGACGCGCACGACGTAGCGGTTGCCCTTGCGCAGGCCGCTCGGCGCGAGCACGACGACCTCGGAGGTGTGCCCGAACACCTCCGCGATGTCCTTGATCAGCCGCCGGGCCGCCACGCCGGTGTCGATCTCGGCCTCGATCACGATGCGGCCGCTGACCAGGTGCAGGCCGCCCGCGAACCGCAGCAGCGTCGAGACCTCGGCCTTGCGGCAGCACGGCTTCAGCACCGTGAGCCTGCTCAGCTCGTCCTTGACCACACCGGTCATCGCCATCTGATGAACCCTCCCCCTATCGGACTTCCAGCAGTGTGGCCGATTCCGGCCCCACCGGTCGTCACTCGGTGAATATCTTGTCGAAGGCTTGGGCCAGACGGGCGGGTTCATGACGCGGCGAGCCGTCGTCGGCGGCGACGTCGGCGAGCACGAGGCGGCCGCCGAGGTCCTGGACGGCCTTGTCGAGGGCGTCCGGGTCGTCCACCACCCCGCGGTCGGCGAGGACGACGTCCACGCGCAGGTCGGGCGCGTGCGCCTGCAGGACCTCCAGGTGCGTCTGCGGCGAGAAGTCGTCGGTCTCGCCGGGCTGCGGCGCGAGGTTCAGCGCGACGACGCGGCGCGCGCGGGAGGTGGTGAGGGCGCGCGCCAGCGCGGGCACCTTCAGGTGCGGCAGGACGCTGGTGAACCAGGAGCCGGGGCCGAACACGATCCAGTCGGCGTCGTCGACGGCGGCGAGGGTCTCCGGGCAGGCGGGCGGGTCGGCGGGCACGAGCGACACCCCGAGGACGCTGCCGGGCGTCTTGGCGCACGCCACCTGCCCCTTGACATGGGTGATCTCGTCGGGCCTGGCCGGGTCGGCGCCGCGGACCTCGGCGACGATGTCCATGGGGATGGCCGCCATCGGCAGCACGCGGCCGTGCGCGCCGAGCAGCCGGCCGACCCAGTCGAGGCCGGCGACGGTGGAGCCGGGCGAGGCGCCGTCGCCGCCGAACAGCTCCCACAGCGCGACGATGAGCAGGTTGCCGACGGCGTGGCCCTGCAGGTCGCCCTCGTCGCGGAAGCGGTGCTGGACGACGTCGCGCCAGGTCTGCCCCCATTCGTCGTCGCCGCAGAGGGCGGCGAGCGCCATCCGCAGGTCGCCGGGCGGCAGCACGCCGAGTTCGCGGCGCAGCCGGCCGCTGGAGCCGCCGTCGTCGGCGACGGTGACGATCGCGGTCAGCCGGTCGGTGACCCGGCGCAGCGCCGACAGCGACGCGTAGAGGCCGTGGCCCCCGCCGAGCGCGACGACCTTCGGGCCGAGGGGCTTCACCGTGCCGTTACTCTCCTCGTCCGGGACCCCCGCCGGGTCCCGGCGCGGGCCGTCATTCGCGGCCGAGGTCACGATGGGCGACCTGCACCTCGATGCCCTCGTCCCGCAGCCGGGCGGCGATCTGTTCCGCCATGGCAACACTACGGTGTTTTCCGCCGGTACATCCCACGGCGAGCGTCACGTAGTGCTTGCCCTCGCGTTCATACCCGTCCGCGAGGAGCCGCAGCACCTCGGCATAGGCGTCCAGGAACTCCTTGGCGCCGCGCTGGCCGAGGACGTAGTCGCGCACGGCGCCGTCGCGGCCCGTCTTCGGCCGCAGCTCCGGCACCCAGTGCGGGTTCGGCAGGAACCGGCAGTCGACGACGAGGTCGGCGTCGACCGGCAGGCCGTACTTGTAGCCGAACGACACGACGGTGGCGCGCAGGCTGGACTCGCCGCTGTCGTTCCCGAAGAAGCCGATGATCTTGTTGCGCAGCTCGTGCACGTTGAGGCCGCTGGTGTCGATCACCAGGTCGGCCTCGGCGCGGACCTCCCGGACCAGCTCGCGCTCGCGGGCGATGCCGTCCACCAGGCGGCCGTCGCCCTGCAGCGGGTGGGGGCGGCGGACGCTCTCGAACCGGCGCACGAGGTCGGCGTCGCCGGCCTCCAGGAACACCACGCGCGGGTGGACCCCGCGGGCCTCCAGCTCGGCGATCGAGGAGTGCAGGTCGTCGGTGAACGCGCGGCTGCGGACGTCGACGACGACGGCGATGCGCGGCACCGCGTCCTTCACCCGGCCGCCGAGGTCGGCCATCGTGGCGAGCAGCCCGGGCGGCAGGTTGTCGACCACGAACCAGTCGAGGTCCTCCAGCGACTTGGCCGCGGTGCTGCGGCCCGCCCCGGACATGCCGGTGACGATGACGATGTCCGGAATCTTGGTCTCGCTGGTCATGCCCGTCTCCCCCTGTGCTCCCCGCCGTCCCCGCCGGGTTCCTCGCCCGCGCCGCCCGCCGGGGCGGCCCCGCCGTGCAGCGCCGCCACGATGCTCTCGGCGCTGCGCTTGCCGATTCCCGGGACCTCGGCGACCTGCTCTGGCGTCGCGTCCTTCAGCCGCTTCAGCGAACCGAAGTGTTTCAGCAGCGCCGCGCGGCGCGCCGGGCCCAGACCCGGAACGTTATCGAGTTCGCTGACCGTCATGGACCTGGACCGCCGCTGCCGGTGGAAGGTGATGGCGAAGCGGTGCGCCTCGTCGCGGACCCGCTGGACGAGGAACATGCCCTCGCTGTTGCGCGGCAGGATGACCGGGTCGGCCTCGCCGGGGAGCCAGAGCTCCTCCAGCCGCTTGGCGATCCCGCACACCGCGATGTCGTCGACGCCGAGCTCGTCGAGGGCGCGCTGCGCGGCCGCGACCTGCGGCGGGCCGCCGTCGACGAGCACCAGGTTCGGCGGGTAGGCGAACTTGCGCGGCCTGCCGGTCTCCGGGTCGATCGGCTGGTGCGCGCCGTCCTCCTCCGGGTCGCCGAGGGCGTCGAGCTCGCCGGTCTTCTCGCTCTCGGCGAGGTAGCGCCTGAACCGGCGGGTGATGACCTCGTGGATGGAGCGGACGTCGTCCTGCCCCTCCACGCCCTTGATCGTGAACCGGCGGTACTCGCTCTTGCGGGCCAGGCCGTCCTCGAACACGACCATCGACGCGACCACATCGGTGCCCTGCAGGTTGGACACGTCGTAGCACTCGATCCGCAGGGGCGCGTCGTCGAGCTCCAGGGCCTCCTGGATCTCCTGCAGGGCGCGGCTGCGGGTGGTGAGGTCGGACGCGCGGCGCGTCTTGTGCTGCTTGAGCGCCTCGTGGGCGTTGCGCGCGACCGTCTCCAGCAGGGCGCGCTTGTCGCCGCGCTGCGGGACGCGCAGCCGGACGGGCCCGCCGCGCTGCTCCGCCAGCAGCTCGGCCATGGCGTCCTCCTCGGGCGGCAGGGCCGGGACGCAGACCTCGCGGGGCACCGACTCGCTCTCGCCGTAGATCTGGATGAGGAAGTGCTCGACGAGGTCGGCGGTGGTCACGTCCTCGACCTTGTCGACGACCCAGCCGCGCTGCCCGCGGATGCGCCCGCCGCGCACGTAGAACACCTGGACGGCCGCCTCCAGCTCGTCCTCGGCGAAGGCGATCATGTCGCAGTCGGTGCGGTCGGGCAGCACGACCGCCTGCTTCTCCAGCGCGCGCTCCAGGGCGCGGATGTCGTCGCGGAGGCGTGCGGCGCGCTCGTACTCCTGGGAGGCGGCGGCCTCGCGCATGTCGCGTTCGAGGCGCTTGATGAACCGGGTGGTGTTCCCGGCCATGAAGTCGCAGAAGTCCTCGGCGAGCAGGCGGTGCTCGTCGGGCGAGACGCGGCCGACGCACGGCGCCGAGCACTTGCCGATGTAGCCGAGCAGGCAGGGCCGGTCGAGCTGGTGCTGCCGCTTGAACACGCCGGCGCTGCACGTCCGGACGGGGAACACGCGCAGCAGCTGGTCGACCGTCTCCCGGATCGCCCAGGCGTGGGAGTACGGCCCGAAGTAGCGCACGCCCTTGCGCTTGGCTCCCCGCATCACCATCACCCTCGGAAACTCCTCGTTCAGGGTGACGGCGAGATAGGGATAGGACTTGTCGTCGCGGTAGCGGACGTTGAACCTTGGGTCGAACTCCTTGATCCAGGAGTACTCCAGCTGGAGGGCCTCGACCTCGGTACCGACGACCGTCCAGTCGACGCGGGCGGCGGTCTGCACCATCGTCTGGGTGCGGGGGTGCAGGGCGGAGAAGTCGGCGAAGTAGGAGTTCAGCCGCGAGCGCAGGTTCTTCGCCTTGCCCACGTAGATGACCCGGCCGTGCTCGTCGCGGAACCGGTACACCCCCGGGGATTCCGGGATGGAGCCGGGTGCGGGTCGGTAGGTCGCCGGATCTGCCACGTTCGAAAGCCTAATGGGCGGCACCGACACGCCGTGCCCCCGCGAGCCGGGCCCGCTCCGCGGCTTCCCGGAGGGTGACGTAGATCTCTCCCCGATGCCCGGATGTTCGCAAATCCACCGGAAAGGGAGGGTCAAACGGGTCGCTGATCTTCGAAGGGGGTCGTTCCGGACGTGTCCGCACTCTGGGCATGGATCATCCTGGCCGCCGTGGTCGGGACGTCCGTGATCGTCGTGGAGGGGGGTCGCCGGCTCGTCGCGGGCCGGCTGTCGCACCGCTGGCCGGGGGCGGGCCGGGTCGCCCGGCGCTGCACCGCGCCCGCGTTCGCGTTCGCGGTGGTCGTCAGCTCCAGCACCGCGATGCCGTACCAGGTCATCGGCGGGCACGCCGAGGACGTGGTCCGGCACGCGATGCGGATCGCGGCGATCGGCGCCTCCACCTGGCTGGTGCTGCGGATCGCCTACGCGCTGAGCGACCCGCCGCTGGCGCGGCTGATGCGCGTCGAGGGCGACCGCAACCGGCGGGCCAGGCGGGCCCGCACGCAGATGCTGCTGCTGCGCCGCATCGCGGCCATGATCATCGTGGTGCTCGCCGTCGGCGCGGCGCTGTTCACCTTCCCCGCCGTGCGCGCGGTCGGCGCCGGGGTGCTGGCCTCGGCGGGCGTCGCCGGCCTGGTGGTGGGCATCGCGGCGCGGCCCACCCTCGGCAACCTGCTGGCCGGGCTCCAGCTGGCGTTCAGCGACGCGCTGCGCCTGGACGACGTCGTCGTCACGCAGGGGATCTGGGGCCGGGTCGAGGAGCTGACGCTGTCCTACGTCGTCCTGCAGCTCTGGGACGACCGGCGCATGATCTTCCCGGTTTCGCACTTCACCGAGCAGCCGTTCGAGAACTGGACCCGGCACTCCAGCCGCCTGCTCGGCTCGGTCGAGCTCCACGTGGACTGGACGGTCCCGGTGGAGGAGCTGCGCGCCGAGCTGTACACGGCGCTGAAGGAGAACCCGCTGTGGGACCGGCGGGAGTGGATGCTGCAGGTGGTGGACGTGCTGCCGAGCGGCCTCGTCACGGTCCGCGCGCTGATGAGCGCCGCCGACTCGGCGAGCACCTGGGACCTGCGCTGCGACGTGCGCGAGCACCTGGTCTCCTACATCCGCGACCGCCATCCGGAGGCCCTCCCCCGGCTCCGCATCGGCCCCGAGCCCGTCGCGGACGGCACCGGGACGGCGCTGGACGACCGGGCGCCGGCCACCGAGGAGGAGGTCGCGGAGGGGCGGCACGCGGACGGCGCGCGGGCCGTCCCCCGCGAGGACGGCCCGGCGCGCGCGAAGTCGCTCAGGCGGGCGTGAGCCGCCCGGACCCGTGCTCAGGCGACGACGTGCTCAGGCGACGACGTGCTCAGGTGACGACGTGCTCAGGTGACGACGATGCCGCCGCCCTTGGCCTGGACGGGGTACTCCTTGAGCGGCTTCGTCGCGGGGCCCTTCTGCACCGACCCGTCGGCGATCCTGAACTCGCTGCCGTGGCAGGGGCACTTGATCACCCCGTTCGACACCCCGCCGACCGTGCAGCCCTGGTGGGTGCACACCGCCGTGAACGCCTTGAAGGCGCCCTGGGTCGGCTGGGTCACCACGACCTTATCGGCCGCGTTGACCTTGCCGCCCCCGACCGGGACGTCGGCGGCCTTCGCGATCTCCTTGCCCTTGAGGTCCGCGGCGGACTTCTCCCCGCCGCCGGACGCGCATCCGGCGAGCGCCGCGGCGCCCACGGCTCCGGCCCCGCACAGCACCGCGCGCCGGCCGACTCCCCCGCCCCCGGTGGCCGCTGGGGCCCCGGGCGTCACTTCATCTCCCATGGCTCCATCTTGGTGGACGGGTCCGACCGCTCCGCACCGGCCCGGCCCCGCGGCTATCCGAGGATCTTCTTGAGGAACTGGCCGGTGTGGCTGGCCTCGACCTCGGCGACGTCCTCGGGGGTGCCGGTGGCGACGACCGTGCCGCCGCGGGAACCGCCCTCGGGGCCCATGTCGATGATCCAGTCGGCGGTCTTGACGACGTCGAGGTTGTGCTCGATGACGATGACGGTGTTGCCCTTGTCGACCAGGCCGTTCAGCACGCCGAGGAGCTTGCGGATGTCCTCGAAGTGCAGGCCCGTGGTCGGCTCGTCCAGCACGTAGACGGTGCGGCCGGTGGAGCGCTTCTGGAGCTCGGAGGCCAGCTTGACGCGCTGGGCCTCGCCGCCGGACAGGGTCGGGGCGGGCTGGCCGAGCCGCACGTAGCCGAGGCCGACGTCGTTCAGCGTCTTCAGGTGCCGGTGGATCGCCGTGATCGGCTCGAAGAACTCGGTGGCCTGCTCGATCGGCATGTCGAGCACCTCGGAGATCGTCTTGCCCTTGTAGTGGACCTCCAGGGTCTCCCGGTTGTAGCGGGCGCCGTGGCAGACCTCGCACGGGACGTAGACGTCCGGCAGGAAGTTCATCTCGATCTTGATGGTGCCGTCGCCGGAGCAGTTCTCGCAGCGGCCGCCCTTGACGTTGAAGGAGAACCGGCCGGGCTGGTAGCCGCGCACCTTCGCCTCGGTGGTCTGCGCGAACAGCTTGCGGATGTGGTCGAACACGCCGGTGTAGGTGGCCGGGTTGGACCGCGGGGTGCGGCCGATCGGCGACTGGTCGACGTGCACGACCTTGTCGAGCTGGTCGACGCCGTTGACGCGCTTGTGCTTGCCCGGGACGGTCTTCGCCCCGTTCAGCTTCTTCGCCAGCGAGTTGTAGAGGATGTCGTTGACCAGCGTCGACTTGCCGGACCCCGACACTCCGGTCACGGCGGTGAGGACGCCGAGCGGGAACGCGACGTCCACGCCGCGGAGGTTGTTCTGCTGGGCGCCCTTGACCGTCACCTCGCGGCCCTTGGTGCGCGGCCGCCGGATCTGCGGGACGGCGATCTCGCGGCGCCCGTCCAGGTAGGCGCCGGTCAGCGAGCGCTCGGACTTCTTGAGGTCCTCGACCGTGCCGGAGACGACGATCTCGCCGCCGTGCTCGCCCGCGCGCGGGCCGATGTCGACGATCCAGTCGGCGGCGGCGATGGTGTCCTCGTCGTGCTCGACGACGATCAGGGTGTTGCCCATGTCGCGCAGCCGGAGCAGCGTCTCCAGCAGCCGGTGGTTGTCGCGCTGGTGCAGGCCGATGGACGGCTCGTCAAGGACGTAAAGGACACCGACCAGGCCGGAGCCGATCTGCGTCGCCAGCCGGATGCGCTGCGCCTCGCCGCCGGCGAGCGTGGCCGACGCCCGGTCGAGGGTGAGGTAGTCGAGGCCGACGTCCAGCAGGAAGCCGAGCCGGGCGTTGACCTCCTTGAGGACGCGCTCGGCGATGTGCCGCTCGCGCTCGTTCAGCTCGAGCGCGAGCAGGAACTTCGCGGCCTCGCCGATCGGCATAGCGGCGACCTCGGCGATCGACATCCCGCCCATGGTGACCGCGAGCACGACCGGCTTGAGCCGGGCGCCCTCGCACGTCGGGCACGGGATCTCGCGCATGTAGCCCTCGAACCGCTCCCGGCTGGAGTCGCTCTCGGACTCGGCGTGCCGCCGCTGGATGTAGGGGACGACGCCCTCGTAGGCCGTGTAGTAGGACCTCGTCCGGCCGTAGCGGTTCTTGTAGCGGACGTGGACCTGCGTCTCGTGGCCGTTCAGGACGGCCTTGCGCGCCTTGGCGGGCAGCTTGTCCCACGGGGTGTTCAGGTCGAAGCCCATGGCGTCGCCCAGGGCCGACAGCAGCCGCAGGAAGTAGTCGCTCACGTGTCCGTTGGACCACGGCTGGATCGCGCCCTCGCCCAGCGTCAGCTCCCCGTCGGGGACGACGAGCTCGGGGTCGACCTCCATGCGCGTCCCGAGCCCGGTGCAGTCGGGGCAGGCGCCGTAAGGCGAGTTGAACGAGAAGGACCGCGGCTCGAGCTCCTCGAACGACAGGTCGTCGTAGGGGCAGTAGAGGTGCTCGGAGTACATCCGGGTGCGGTGCTCGTCGTCCTCGGGGAGGTCGACGAAGTCGAGGACGATCGTGCCGCCCGCCAGGCCGAGCGCCGTCTCCACCGAGTCGGCGAGCCGCTGCCGGGCCGAGTCCTTCACCGAGAGCCGGTCGACCACGACGGAGATGTCGTGCTTCTCCTGCTTCTTCAGCTTGGGCGGCTCGTCCAGCCGGATCATCCGCCCGTCGACCAGCGCCCGCGAGTAGCCCTTGGACTGCAGCTCGCGGAACAGCTCCAGGTACTCGCCCTTGCGGCCGCGGATCACCGGCGCCAGCACCTGGAACCGGGTGCCCTGCTCCAGCTCCAGCACCCGGTCGACGATCTGCTGCGGCGCCTGCCGGCTGATCGGCCGGCCGCACTCGGGGCAGTGCGGGTGCCCGATCCGCGCGTAGAGCAGCCGCAGGTAGTCGTAGACCTCGGTGATCGTCCCGACCGTGGACCGGGGGTTCTTGCTGGTGGACTTCTGGTCGATCGAGACCGCGGGCGACAGGCCCTCGATGAAGTCGACGTCGGGTTTGTCCATCTGCCCGAGGAACTGCCGGGCGTAGGCGGACAGCGACTCCACGTACCGGCGCTGCCCCTCGGCGAAGATCGTGTCGAAGGCCAGGCTGGACTTCCCCGAACCGGACAGACCGGTGAACACGATCATGGCGTCCCGCGGGAGGTCGAGCGAGACGTCCTTCAGGTTGTGCTCGCGCGCTCCACGCACGATGAGTCGGTCATGCACGGCGTACTTCCGGTTCCTCTTCTGGGCGCGGCGATCTGCGGATACGGCTCGGTATCAAGGCTAGCCACGGGGTGCGACAGGATGCCCCGAGTTCTCAACAGCGGCGCGCGCCGCTGCATTTCATGACGCTACCCGGCCGTCCGAGCGGTCCGGACGGCACCATCGCACCGTACACGTGTTCGAACGCCGCCCGCCACCGGAACACCGGGGGAACCCCGCGCCCCTCCCCGGCCGCCCGTCACGGCCCGCGTTCCCGCAGGTCACTCGTCGTCGAGCGCGAAGGAGAGGTAGCGCTCGGCGGAGCGGCGGACGGCGTCCTTGCCGTCGGTGTACACGACCTTCTTCCACCAGGCGCCGTAGACGCGGTCGAAGTCGTAAGGCTCCAGCAGGCGCAGGGCGCGGCGGACCGTGCGCGGACGCTCCGGGATGAAGTTCGGATAGGAGTACATGAAGCTCACCCAGTCGCGGTCGTTGACGACCGTCAGGATGTCGCCGGAGAAGAGCGCGCGGGCGTCGCGCCAGTGCAGCACCTGGCCCCCGGCGAAGTGGACGCCGGCGTTGACCAGCGTGAGGCCGTCGGCCAGTTCGCGGGTGTCGCCCGACCAGAAGACGACCGCGTCGTCCGGGCGGGGCACCCATCGGCGGTCGGCCTCGTGGATGTAGACGGGCGCGTCGAAGGCGCGCGCCCACTCGATCATGCTGCCGTAGAAGTGCGGGTGGCTGATCGCTATCGCGGAGACGCCTCCGAGCTCGTTCACCCGGCGCACCAGGTCGTCGTCGATGTGGGTGACCATGTCCCACAGGACGTTGCCGGAGGGGGCGCGCAGGAGGAGGGCGCGCTGGCCGATGGCGGTGGACGGCTCGGTGCCGATCCCGATGACGTCCGGGCCCTCCTCGGCGACGCGGCCGCGGTGGTCCGCGCGCAGTTCCTCCAGGGTCGTCCATTTCTGGCCTTCCCAGCCGACGTACTGCCGCTCGTCCTCGCAGATCGGGCAGTCGGGGCGGGGCCCGGCGTACTGGACGCCGCACGTCACGCAGATCGGAAGCTCCATGATCACCAGTCTGGCGCGGGCCGGGCCGGTGCGACAGGATGGAGCGTCCTTTTCGCCGAGGAGGGGTCATGGACTGGCGCGACGTGGTCGACGAGCTGGACGCGGGCGTGGAGCGGATCGCGCGGACGCTGGAGGGGCTGGCCGACGACGCCCTGCGCGGCGCGTCGGCGCTGCCGGGGTGGAGCCGCGGGCACGTGGCGACGCACATCGCGCGCAACGCCGACTCCCTGTGGAACCTGCTCAAAGGGGCCCGCACGGGGACGGAGATCCCGCAGTACCCGAGCCTGGAGCGGCGCAACGCCGACGTCGCCGCGGGCGCGGGGCGCGGCCGGGACGAGCTGGTCGCCGACGTCCGGGCGACGCAGGCGCGGTTCTCCGAGCAGGCCAGGTCGCTGCCCGGGAGCGCCTGGAACGCTCCGGTGCGGGCGATGACGGGCTGGCCCCATCCGGCCTGGTACACGGTGTTCCGCCGCTGGAACGAGGTGGAGGCCCACCACGTCGACCTCGCCGCCGGGTACGGCCCCGCCGACTGGCCCGAGCCCTACGTCCGGTGGTCCGCGGCGGCCACGCTGGCGGACATGGCGGCGCTGCCGAAGGACGCCCTCGGCGAGGTGGCCGGGCTCCGGATCACCGCGACCGACTCCGGCGAGACCGCCGAACTCGGCTGGACGCCCGGCGGCCCGGAGGCGTCCGGCTCCGCGCGGGCGCTGCTGGGCTGGCTGAGCGGGCGGTCGGACGGCGCGGGCGTGCATCTCCGCCCGGACGGGCCGCTCCCGGTGCCGCCGCCCTGGCCGCACGAGCCGTCGGGTTTCCCGGAGGAGTCGGGCTTCTGAGGGACGCCGCTCTGGGGCACGTCGGGCCTAGGGCGGGTCGTCGCCGGCGAGCCGGCGCAGGGCGTCCGCCGAGCGGACGGCGATCGCGCTGCGGGCGACGGTCACGCTGCCGCGCACGGGCTCGGTCGCGAGGATCTGCGCGACCTTGCGGCGGCCCATGCCGGCCCAGCGGCCGAGGTCCTGCTGGGTGAACGGCACCCGGACGAGGACGCCCTCCTCGGTCACGCCGTCCGGGCGCTCCCGCTTGACCGGGGAGCCGAACCGCGCCGCCAGCCGCAGGAGCCGGCCGGCGAGGCGGCGCTCGGGGTCGTCGGGGAAGTGCGCGACGCGCAGCTCGTTGGCGTCGCGGAGCCGCTCGGCGAGGACGGCGGCGACGGCCCACACCGCGCCGGGCTCGGCGTCCAGGACGCCGCGGAAGCGCGCGGCGGGCAGCACGACGGCCTCCACCCGGGTCAGCGCCTCGGCGTTGGCGTGCCGGACGCCGCCGTCCACCGCCTCCAGCTCCCCGACCAGGTCGCCCGGCCCGAGGACGTCGAGGATCGCGACGTCGCCGTCACGGTCCACCCACACCTTCACCGCCCCGGAGCGCAGGACGAAGACCTGGGACGCGCGGGTGTGCTCGCGCGTGAGGAACGCCCCGGGCCGGATCACCACCGGGGCGCCCGCCCGCCGCAGGGCCTCCCGGGCGCGGGGGGTCAGCGCGTCCCAGAACCGGGTGGTGTGCATCTCGCCTCCTCACCGGACCCGCATCCGGCCGGGCCGCGGCCTTTCATGATCGGGTGCCTCGCGGTCCAGTGAACGCGGCCCCGCGCGGACCGACCAGGTCGTCCGTCACATGTCGAGGGATCTCTCGGAGGCGAGGAGGCCGTCGAGGGCGCGGACGCGCCGGCCGCAGTCCGCGGCCGCGGCCTGGTCGCCGAGGGCCAGGTGGGATTCGCGCAGCAGTTCCAGCGCCCGCCGCAGCCCCCGCTGGTCGTCGGTGTCGCGGCGGATGGCGATCTCGGCGGTGACGTGCTCCACCGCGCGGTCGTGCTCGCCGAGCAGCTGGGACGCGCGGGCCATGGTGCGCAGGGCCTGGGCCTGCTCGCGGGTGGCGCCGAGCTCGGCGGCGAGGTCGCCGGCGCGCCGCCCGGTGGCCAGGGCCTCGCCGGCGCGGCCGAGGTCGAGGTGGATGGCGGCGAGGTGGACGAGCCCGACGGCCTCGCTGTGCCGGTCGCCGACCTCGCCGAGGATCCGCAGCGCCTCCACCTCCCGCTCCAGGGCCTCCTCGGGGCGGCCGGCGCGGCGCAGCACGGCGGCGAGCGTGTCCATGCCGACGCCGAGGCCGTACCAGTCGCCGCCGGACTCGCGGAGGCCGAGCGCCTGCCGCGCGGCGCGCTCGGCGTCCTCGGGCAGGCCGAGCGCCGAGTACGTGCGGGCCAGGCTGCCGAGCGTGCCGGCCATTCCGCCCCGCGCGCCGAGGCGGTGCCACAGGTCCAGCGCCTCCAGGCCGAGGATGAACGCCTCCTGGTGGCGTCCGAGGCGACGCATCACCACCGAGAGGTGCTCCAGGTCGTGGGCCTCGCCGTGCTGGTCGCCGATCTCCCTGCGGATCTCCAGGGCGCGCAGGAGGTGCTCGCGGGCCTCGCGGTACCGGCCGAGGCGCCAGTGGACGATCCCGATCTGCGCGAGCGTCTCGGCCTCGCCGTGCCGGTCGCTGGTGTCGCGGTGCAGCCGCAGCGCCTGCCCGCAGTAGGTGAACGCCTCGGCGAACCGCGTCGCCTCGCACATGAGCATGCCGAGGGTGGTCAGCGCGCGCGCCTCGCCGTGGCGGGCACCCAGGGCGCGGTAGGTGTGGAGCGCCTGTTCGGCGTCCTGCTGCGCCAGGTCCCGCAGACCGAGCGCGGCGTTCATCCGCGCCAGCTCCGTCAGCGCCTGCGCGGCGCCGTGCATGTCGGCGAGTTCCTGCCGGATGGCCAGCGCCTCAAGGGCGTGGGAGACCGCGCCGTGGACGTTCCCTTGGCGGCGGTGCACCTGGGCCACGGTGAGCAGGGTCTCGGCGACGCCCGGCTGGTCTTCTGTCCGGCGGCGGACGCCGAGCGCCTTCGCGGCGTGGTCCAAGGCCGTCTCGTAGGCGCCGAGGCCCAGGTGCGCCCGGGCCAGGATGTCGTGGCCCTTGGCCGTTCCCGCGTCGTCTCGCAGTTCCCCGTGGACGGCGAGGGAGCGCCGCGCGTGGTCGATCGCCGTCGGGTAGCGGCCCAGCACCACATGTACGTGGGCGAGGGTGGCGAGCGCGGCGGCCTCCCCGTAGAGGTCGGGCGGGTCGACGGCCCGGAATCCGCGCCGCGCGTCCTCCCCGTACCCGATGGCCTGGACGGAGTCGCCCACCCCGAAGTGCGCCATCGCCAGGTTGTGGAGCATGACGGCCGCGGCCGCCCAGTCCTCCTCGCTGCGGGCGGCGTGCAGGCCCGCCTGGTGGACGGCGATGGCGTCCTCGCTGTAGCGGCGGAACTCCTGGAAGTCGAACAGCGCGTCGGCGAGCTCCCAGCACGTCCGGTGCAGGCCGAGCCGGGCGGCCTGGTGCACCGCGGCGACCAGGTTGCGCCGCTCGGCCTCGAACCAGGCGAGCCCGGCGGCGCGCTCGGCGGCGGTGGAGGCGCGGCGCCGCCCCTCGACCGCGTGGGCCCTCGGCCGGGACCGCCGCGCCAGGGCGTCCCCCGCCGCGCGCGCCTCCGCGAGGTAGGAGGCCAGCAGCCGCCGCTGCGCCGCCTGGAGCTCGCCGTCGGAGTCCTCGCGCAGTCCCCTCTCCCGCGCGAATTCGCGTAGCAGGTCGTGCATCCGGTAGCGGTCCGGCCCCACGTCGTGCACCAGGTACGCCTGGCGGAGCCCCTCCAGGCATTCGCGCGCCTCGTCGACCGAGCCGTCCTGCAAGGCGGCGAGGGCGGTGGGCGTGAAGTCGGGGCCTGCGACGAGGCCGAGCCTGCGGAACGCCTCGCGCTGCCCGCGGCCCAGGCTCCGGTAGGCGACGTCGAATGTCGGGCTGAGGACGGCCAGCAGCGCCGTCCCGGACGTGCCGGGCGCCGCGCCGTCGCCCAGGCCCGCCCCCGCGAGGCCCGGCCCGTACAGCGCGGCGTCCTGCACGTCCCGGGCGGCCAGCTCCCGGACGGTCCCGGCGATCGACTCGCCGGGGTTCTCGGCCAGCCGGCCGGCCATGACGCCGAGCGCGAGCGGCAGGTGGCCGCATTCGCGGGCGAGCCGCTCGACCGCCTTGTCCTCCTCGCGGAGGCGGGGGTCGCCCGGGCCGAGGACGTTGGAGATGAGGTCCACGGCCTCCTGCGTCGCCATCTCCCGCAGCTCCAGCGTCCGGACGTCGGCGCCTTCGAGCAGGGCCGGCAGCCGCCGCCGGCTCGTCACGACCACCAGCCCGGAGGCCATCGCCGCCAGCAGCGGCCTGATCTGCTCTGGCCGCGCGGCGTTGTCGAGGATCAGCAGCATCCGGCGGTCGCCGAGCAGCGACCGGCACTGCGCCGCCAGCTCCGCCTGCGTCCGCGGGACCTGGTCGCCCGGCACGCCCGCCGCGCGCAGCACCTGCCCCATGGCCTCCGCCGGGGTGACGGGGCTGCGGGACGTGCCGCGCAGGTCGGTGAACAGGACGCCGTCGGGGAAGCGGTCGGCGACCCGGTGCGCCCAGTGCAGCGCCAGCGTGGTCTTGCCGACGCCCGCCATCCCCTGGACGACGACCGCGCGCGGCCACACCGACTGGCCGACCAGCAGGTCGAGCTTGCCCAGGCTGACCGCGCGGCCGGCGAAGTAGGGGTTGTCGGCGGGGAGCCGCACGGCGGGCGGCCCGGCCGGGGTCTCCAGGCGCACCGGTTCGCGCGCCGCGATCCCGGCGCCGGCGTCCCGGCCCGCCGCGTCCCCCGGCGACCGCTCGGGCTCGGCGGCCGGCCACTCGTCCCCCCAGGGGCTCGCGGCGCGGCGGAGCCGTTCGAGGTCGAGGACGGTCAGCGGGCGGGCCCGCTGGTCGAGGATCCCCTTCGCCCGCCACGACCGGAACCACCGCACCAGCGTCTCGCGGGAGATCCCCGCCCAGTTCGCCAGCTCCGCCTGGCTGAGCCGCAGGGGGATCCGCGTCCCCTGGCCGGCGGCGGGCTCGCCGAACCGGTGCGCCAGCTCCAGCAGGTGGTAGGCGAGCCGCTGGGGATGGTCCGCGGCCCGCACCGCGTGCCGGCGGCCCCCGTAGGTGACGCTCTCGGAGATCGCGTGCATCATCGCCTCGGCGACCTGCGGGCTCGCCGCCAGCAGGCTGCGGAACTTGCCGCGGTCCACGCGCAGCGCCGTCACGTGGTCCAGCGCGGCGACCGTGCCGCGCTGCGGGTGCCCCCACGGCGCGAGGACGCCGACCAGGTCCCCCGCGCCGAACAGCTCGATGATCGACTCGTCGCCGTCGCTGGAGTCCACGAACTCCTTGGCCACCGCGTTGCTCGCGGACCGCGGCGACGCCTTGAACACCACGTAGACGGCCGGCGCGACCGTCCCCTGGTGGCAGAGCATGCCGCCGGGCGGGATGTCGGTGCGCCGGCCCATGGCGCGCAGCGCCTGCCGGTCGGTGGGGGCGAGCCGCTCCCAGAAGCTGCCCGGCCGGACGCCCGGACCGTCACCGATCATGCGGTCACCCTCCCGCCATCGCCGCCGCCAGCGTCCAGAACAGGAACAGCACCGCGGTCGCCGCCGACCAGGCGACGGCCTGCCAGGACAGCTCCCCGCAGCGGTGCGCCGCCGACAGCAGGCGGCGCAGTTCCGCGTCGCGGACCCGCTCGTCCAGCGCGACCGCCGAACCGAACGGCGTCCACGGCACACCCGGGTCGACGGGCGACCCGGTGCGGCCGCGGACCTCGCCGAGCACGGCCAGCAGCGTCCGCCGCGACCGCACCGCGTATCCGGTGGAGACGGCGAACGCGCCGGCGAGCACCGGCAGCAGCGCCAGCGCGGCGAGTCCCGGCGGGCCCGCCGCCAGCCGGGAGACGGTCCCGACCAGGACGAGGGCGAGGACCACGGCCGCGACGGCGGAGTCCCTGCCGCACAGCCGGACCAGCGTGCAGGCCTGCCCGAGGAGGTCCTCCGGCCGCTCCTTGTCCGGTCCGGGACGGAATGCGGTCACCAACGCCTCACCGTCCTTTCGGGGGGTCGAACCTGATCTTCCAGTTCCCATGGTGCGGCCGGGAAGGGGAGAAGTCCGTCCGGCAGCGCACGGTTCGGCTGAGTCTGGTGACTCATTTCCGGCACGCCCCCGGGTCGCGGCGGAGGGCGGGCCCCGATGAGGGAGGATGGTCTTCGAACGACCGACGGGGAGGACGCATGACCTACACCGGGAACGTCGAGGCCGGCGGGCGTCCCGACGTCCGCGAACTGCCCGGGCTGCGGGTGACGAAGGTGGCGGTCGGCCCGTACGACAACAACGCCTACCTCCTGCGCTGCACCGCCACCGGCGAGCAGCTGCTCATCGACGCGGCGAACGAGGCGCCCCGGCTGCTGGAGCTCATCGGCGACGGGCCCCTCGCGCGGATCGTCACCACGCACCGCCACGAGGACCACTGGATGGCGCTGAGCGAGGTCGTGCGGGCCACCGGCGCGCCGGTGGTCGCCCACCCGCGCGACGCCGGCCCCCTCCCCGAGCCGGTCGCCGAGCCCGTCGAGCACGGCGACACCGTCACGGTGGGCCAGGCGTCCCTCGACGTCATCCACCTGCGCGGCCACACGCCCGGCTCGATCGCGCTGCTCTACGACGCGGGCGGCGAACTGGCCGACCGCCCGCACCTGTTCACCGGCGACAGCCTGTTCCCCGGCGGGGTCGGCAACACCTGGGGCGACCCGACGCGCTTCAAGCAGCTGCTCTCGGACGTGGAGGAGCGCGTCTTCGACCGCCTGCCCGACGCCACCTGGTTCTACCCGGGCCACGGCAAGGACTCCACGCTCGGCCGGGAGCGGCCCTCGCTCCCGGAGTGGCGCGCCCGCGGCTGGTGACGCTCCCGGCCCGGTCCGGAACAAGCGGTGCGGGGTGTTCGTTTGCCCCAACACACTTCCGGCCCGAGCCCATGGAGTCGACCATCCCCCAACCCGACGAGGCCGACCCGGGACCCGCGCTGCGCTATCCCGCGGGCTCCCTCGTGCTGGTCGCCGGCCTGCCGGGCGCCGGCAAGAGCACCCTGCTGAACCGCCTGTACGGACTGCGCGGCGACGAGACGGCCCCGGTGCGCGCCGGGGACGTCCGGGTCATCGACTCCCGCCAGTCCCGCAACTGGTGGGCCAGGTTCCTCGGGCCGCTGCCCGTCCGGCTGCGGACCCCGATCGTGCACGCCACCCACGTCTGGCGCATCGCCCGCGCGGTCCGCGCCGGGCACGGCGTCGTCGCCCACACCCGCGGCACCTGGCCGCACATCCTGCACTGCTTCGCGTGGCTGGCCCGCCGCCGCGGCGGGCGGCTGCACCTGATCCTCATCGACGTCGAGCCGGAGACCGCCCGCGCCGGCCAGTACGCCCGCGGCCGGGTCGTCACCTCCACCACGTTCGCCCGCCACTGCCGCCGCTGGAACCCGCTGATCGCCCGCGCTCGCGAGGGCGGCCCGCTGCCGCCCGCCGCCGGGGTCGTCGTCCTCGACCGCGACGCCGCCGACAAGCTCCAGGCCATCCGCTTCAGCTGAACCCCCCGAACCGGCGGACGGGCCCCCTCTGGTCGTGGGCCAAGGGGCGGAGGGGGCGTGTGGGTAGGGTCGGGAGGAGTCGAGACGACGAGAGGCGGCAGCATGGCGCAGCAGGTACGCGGGGTCGTCGCACCCGGCAAGGGACAGCCGGTGCGGATCGAGACGATCGTCGTTCCGGACCCGGGCCCCGGAGAGGCGGTCGTCCAGGTCCAGGCGTGCGGGGTCTGCCACACCGACCTCCACTACCGCGAGGGCGGCATCAACGACGAGTTCCCGTTCCTGCTCGGGCACGAGGCCGCCGGGGTCGTCGAGTCGGTGGGCGAGGGGGTGACCGAGGTCGCGCCGGGCGACTTCGTGGTCCTCAACTGGCGCGCGGTGTGCGGGCAGTGCCGCGCCTGCACGCGCGGACGCCCCTGGTACTGCTTCGACACGCACAACGCGAAGCAGAAGATGACCCTCGAGGACGGGACCGAGCTGTCGCCCGCGCTCGGCATCGGCGCGTTCGCCGACAAGACCCTCGTCGCGGCCGGGCAGTGCACGCGGGTCGACCCCGCGGCGCGGCCCGAGGTCGCCGGGCTGCTCGGGTGCGGCGTGATGGCGGGGCTCGGCGCCGCGATCAACACCGGCGGGGTCGGGCGCGGCGACTCGGTCGCGGTCATCGGCTGCGGCGGCGTCGGCGCGGCGGCCGTGCTCGGCGCCCGGCTGGCCGGCGCCGCCCGGATCATCGCGGTGGACCTGGACGAGCGCAAGCTCGCCACCGCCTCCTCGCTCGGCGCCACGCACACCGTCGACGGCGGGAAGCAGGACGTGGTCGAGACGGTGCGGGAGCTGACCGGCGGGTTCGGCGCCGACGTCGTCATCGACGCGGTCGGCCGCCCGGAGACCTACGAGCAGGCCTTCTACGCCCGCGACCTCGCCGGGACGGTGGTCCTGGTCGGGGTGCCGACCCCCGAGATGAGGCTGGAGCTGCCGCTGCTGGACGTCTTCGGGCGCGGCGGATCGCTCAAGTCGTCCTGGTACGGCGACTGCCTGCCGTCCCGCGACTTCCCCATGCTCATCGACCTGTACCTGCAGGGCCGCCTCGACCTGGACGCCTTCGTCTCCGAGACGATCGAGCTGGACGGCGTCGAGGCCGCGTTCGAGAAGATGCACCGCGGCGACGTGCTGCGCTCGGTGGTGGTGCTCTGATGGCGGCCCGCATCGACCACGTCGTCACGTCCGGGACGTTCTCGCTGGACGGCGGCACCTGGGACGTCGACAACAACGTCTGGATCGTCGGGGACGACAGCGAGGCGGTCGTCATCGACGCCGCGCACGACGCCGAGGCGATCGCCGCGGCGGTCGGCGGCCGGCGGCTGGTGGCGATCGTGTCCACGCACGGGCACGACGACCACATCGACGCGGCGCCCGCCCTGCGGGCCCGCACGGGCGCGCCGATCCTGCTGCACCCGGACGACCTGATGCTGTGGAAGCAGAGGCATCCGGACACCTCGCCCGACGGCGACCTTTCCGACGGGCAGGTCATCACGGTCGCGGGCACGGACCTCACCGTCCTGCACACGCCCGGCCACAGCCCCGGGGCGGTGTGCCTGCACGCGCCCGGCCTCGCGACCGTCTTCTCCGGCGACACCCTGTTCAGCGGCGGACCGGGCGCCACGGGCCGGTCCTTCTCCGACTTCCCGACGATCATCGCCTCGATCCGGGAGCGGCTGCTGACGCTCCCGCCGGAGACGACCGTGCGCACCGGGCACGGCGACTCCACCACCATCGCGGCGGAGGCCCCGCATCTGGAGGAATGGATAGCCCGGGGCCACTGACCGGGATAGTGTCCCCGGTGGCGGGCGGTCGTCCAGAGCCGGGAGGGTGCGATGCGGGGCAGGGCACCGCTGGCGCTCCTGCTCTGCGGGGCCGTCGCGGGGTGCGGCCAGAGCGCGCGCGGCGCGGACGTGCCGCCGCCGGTCGCGCCCCCCGCGTCGGCTCCCACCGCGAGCTCGCCTCCCGCCGCTCCGGTCCCCGCGGCCGCGCCTGACAGGGCCGTGCCGCTCGGACGGGTCCGGGGGTGGCGCATCACCACCTATTACACGGCGCTGGAGAGCCTCTACCACGGCGCCCGCAAGCCGGTGCGCGGCTGCGCCCGCTTCCACTGCTCGCACGGGAAGACCCCGCTCGGCTCGTACCCGAAGGACTTCCTCAAGGTCGTCCAGACCGAGGGCAGCGGGCGCATCACCGAGGGGCCGCAGGCGGGCCGGTACCTGAACTGGTCGCACAGCGTCGGCTTCTGGCTGGACGACACCACCCGCGACTCGCGCGGGCGACCGCTGCGGCCGTGGGCGTCGGCGGCGGCCGACAAGTCCGTCCTGGCGCGGGGGCAGCGGTTCGCGATCGTCGACTGCGGCAGGGACGGCAACGGCCACCCGATCGAGGACGAGGTGTGCGCGGCGTTCCGGAAGGCGAACTGGACGGTAACCGACCTGTTCCGCCCCGGATACGGCGGCGAGAACCACGCCGACGTCTACATCGGCGAGGAGAAGGGCCCGCGGCTGGCCGAGTCGCCGTTCTACACGACACTGAGCGGCGCCACCCTCGGGCCGTCCTAGCCCGGTCGCGCCCTGGAAGCGCCTAGGACGGGACGCGCTCGACCGGGCGAGGCGAGGCCAGGCGGGTCGCCTGCGTCCGGCCCCGCAGGGTGACCTCCTCGCCGAGCGACCAGTGCGCCGCCTCGTCCGGCCCCGCCCGGGCGACGAGCGAGCCCGCCGCCAGCACGCGCTCGGGGGTCGTCTTGGCCAGGTCGGTGAGGCGGGCCGCCTCGTTCACCGGGTCGCCGATCACGGTGTACTCGAACCGCTCCTCCGCGCCGATGTGCCCGGCGACGGCCTCCCCCGCCGAGACGCCGACGGCGGCGCGCAGCGCCGGGACGTCCGCGCCCAGCCGGCGGGCCAGTTCGCGGGACGCGGCAAGCGCGCGGGCGGGCGCGCCGTCCAGCGGGAGCGGCGCCCCGAAGATCGCCAGCGCGGCGTCGCCCTCGAACTTGTTGATCCAGCCGCCGTGGCGGCCGACCACCTCGACGACCACGGCGAAGAAGTCGTTCAGCAGCCGGACGACCTCGGCGGGCGGCCGGTCGGCCGCGAGCCGGGTGGAGCCGATGATGTCCACGAAGATCACCGCGACCTCGCGCAGCTCGCCGCCGAGGTCGATGCCGCGCTCCACCGCGACGCGCGCGACGTCCGCGCCGACCTGGCGGCCGAACAGGTCGCGCAGCCGCTCGTGCTCGCGCAGCCCGGCGGCCATGTGGTTGAACCCGGCCTGGAGCAGCCCGACCTCGCTGGCGTCGTAGACGGGGACCTCCACGTCCAGGTCGCCGCGCTCGATCCGGGCGAGGCCGAGCCGCACCGACTCGACCGGGTCCGCGATGGCGCGGGCGGCGCCGTAGGTGATGCCGAACCCGACGACCAGCGCGATGCCGCCGAGCGCGAGGACCGCGACGGCGAACTCCCGCACGGTGATCCTCGCGATGAGGAACGAGCCGACCGCGAGGGTGATCAGTCCGAGGATCGGGACGGCGGTCCCGAGGCCCCAGGCCAGCACCGAGCGGGCGACGACGCCGGGCAGGCCGGTCCGGCGCGGCATCTCGCTGCGCAGCGCCGTGGTCACCGCGCGCCGCAGCAGCCGCTCGGTCAGCAGGTAGACGACCGTGCAGGTGGTGAGGCCGCCGAGCAGGCTCGTCAGGCCCAGCTTGACGGCGAGCAGGCCGGAGAAGGGGGCGTTGATGACGACCCAGCCGACCGTCCCGATCCCCCAGAGCGTCAGGTGCAGGGCCATCAGCCGCAGCGGCCCGTACAGCAGCAGCGAGCGCTCGTGCCTGTCGGGCTCGTCGTGCCGCTCGACCAGGCGCCGGACGCGGCGGAAGAACCGCTCGCCGAGCAGGAGGCCGACCGGCACCGCCGCGGTGACGTAGACGGTGAAGACGACCAGGTTGACGAACCGGAGCCGCTCGGACACCGCGCCGACGGGGTCGGGGACGACGACGGCGAACGCGAGCACGACCAGCGCCCCGCCGAGGTTCGCCAGCCCGGTGGAGATCCGCACCAGCACCCTGGCCCGGTGGGCGATCTGCGCCCGGGTGTCGTCCGGGGCGCCGTCGATCAGCCGCCACAGGGGACCGAGCAGGCTCCCCGGGCGGCGCCTGGTCCGCGGAGCGGGCCTCGCCCGTTCGGTCCTCATGAGCGAGGAGGTTATCCGGTCGGATCCCCACGGACTCCACCGCCGGCGAGCGACCTCGGCGAGGGATTGCTCACTCAGGTGCGGATCGGCTCCAGGAGCCGGTGCGGGTTGCGCAGGAGCATGCTGACCGGGTCGGTGCGGCGGCGGACGCCGGGCCCGGCGTGGATCTCCAGTTCCTCCGGCCCGACGTGCGTCCCGCACGCCGCGCACTGCCCGTCCGGACCGATCTGGGTGCCGCAGGCGAGGTGGACGAAGACGCGGCACGGCTCGGCGGACAGGTGGTCCTCGGCCCAGCGGGCGAGGGTGTGGACCACGGGCCACAGCTCCTTGCCCATCTCCGTCAGCACGTAGTCGTGGCCGTCCTTGATCAGAACGCCGGCGTCGACGAGCGATTGGAGCCGCGCTGACAGCACCGCACGGGGGATGTCCAGGTGGACGAGGAAGTCGCTGAAGCGGCGGACGCCGTAGAAGGCGTCCCGGACGATGAGCAGCGTCCAGCGCTCCCCCACGACCTCCAGCGCACGGGCCAGCGAGCAGTCCTGCGCCGCGTAGTCCTTGCCGAGTGCCATGCCCACCACAGTACCCGCCCGGGGGTTCATTGATTGAACTCACTCGTGCTACGGTCACCCCATTCGGTTCGTTCAATGAACTCGGGAGACCGCATGACGACTCTGGCGACCCCCCTCGCCGCGCGCAGAGCGCCGGGCACCGCCGCCGCGCTGGCGCTGCCCGCCGCCGCCACCCTGCTCGCCTTGATGAACTACTGCGCCCCCGCAGCGACGCTGGCCGACACCGCGCGCGGGCTGCGCGCCGGGGCGACCGCGCAGATCTGGCTGATGAGCTCGATCAGCCTCGGGCTCGCGGCGGCGCTGCTCGCCGCCGGCAGCCTCGCCGACGACCACGGCCGCAAGCGCACGTTCGTGGCCGGCGCGGCGGCGCTCGCCGTCTCCAGCGTCGCGTGCGCGCTCGCGCCCAACGCCGCGGTGTTCATCGCGGGCCGCGTCGCGCAGGGCGCGGCCAGCGCCGCCCTCCTGGTGACCGGGCTCGGCATCATCGGCGCATCGTTCGCGGCGGGGCCGTCGCGGGCGCGGGCCACCGGCATGTGGGGCGCGATGGTCGGCCTCGGCATCGCGCTCGGCCCCATCGCGGCGGCCGTGCTGACCTCGGCAGGGGGCTGGCGGCTCTGGTACTGGGCCACGGTCGCCGCGTCCGTGCTGCTCGCGGCTGCGGCGTCCCGCGCGCTCACCGAGTCGCGGGCGGACCGCCCGCGCGGCGTGGACCTGCCGGGCCTTTCCACCATGAGCCTCGGCGTCGCGGCGCTGGTGGCCGCGATCACCTGGGGCCGCGCCGGCTGGACGGCCCCGGGCGTCCTCGCGCTGTTCGCAGCCGCGGCGGTCCTGCTGGCCGCGTTCGTCCTCGTCGAGTCGCGGCGCCGGGAGCCGATGGTCGATCTGGGGCTGTTCCGGCGGCCGGCGTTCCTGCTGTCGGTGACCGGGGCGCTCGTCACCGGGCTCGCCGTGATCGGCGTCATGACCTACCTGGCGACGATGATGAGCCTGGTGATGGGCCTGTCGCCCGTCGCGGCGGCGCTGGTGCTGGCGATCTGGTCCGCGCTGTCGTTCCTCGTCGCCCTGCAGGCGCACCGCCTGCCGGCGCACCTCCCGGTCCGGCGCCTGCTGGCCGCCGGGTTCGCGCTCGCCGCCGTCAGCGAGTTCGCGATGGCCGACCTGGCGCCGGGCGCGCACTGGTGGCGGCTCGTCCCCGGCCTGGCCGTCGCGGGCGTCGCGAGCGGCCTGACCAACGCGATGCTCGCCCGGCTGGCCGTGGAGAGCGTCCCCGCCGACCGCGCGAGCATGGGGGCCGGCGCCAACAACACCGCCCGCTACATCGGGGCGTCGCTGGGCGTGGCGATCGTCGGGGCCATCGCGACCGGCTCGGGGCACGACCCGGCCTCGCTGGCGCACGGCACGAACGTCGCGATGGTCGTCTCGGCCGCCACCGCCCTCGGCTACGCCGTCCTCGCCCTGGTGATCCGGGAGCGTGCCCGCCGAGGCTAGGCGAGCTCCTCGATGAAGGCGGCCAGCTGCGTCAGGTTCCGGCACTCGTACATGGGGAGCAGCTCGCCGTAGCGGGAGGCGGCGGAGTCGCCGGTGTCCCACTGGGCGCGCGGCTCGGGGTTGAGCCAGTACGCGTGCCGGGCCCGGTCCACCATCGACCGCACGATCGGCAGGGACAGCTCGCCGTAGTTGGAGCGGGCGTCCCCGAGGATCAGCAGCGACGTCCTCGGGGTGACGGCGTCGCGGTACCTGTCGTCGAACACCTTGAAGGCGTGGCCGTAGTTGGACCGGCCGGTGATCCACACGAGGTCGGCCTCGGCGGCGAGGCGGGTCATCGCGTCGGTGACGTCCGCGCCCGGCGCGAAGTACTTGGTGATCTCGTCGGTGGCGTCGATGAAGGCGAACGCTCGGACCTTGCTGAACTGCTCCCGCAGCGCGAACGTGAGCAGCAGCGTGAAGTGCGCGAACGCCGACACCGAGTCGCTGGCGTCGCACAGCACGACCAGCTCGGGCCGGTGCGGGCGGCGGGGCCGGTGGTGGGTGGTCAGCGGCACTCCCCCGCTGGCCAGGGACGCGCGGACCGTCCGGCGGAAGTCGAGCCGGCCGCGCCGCCCGTGCCGCTGCCGCTGCACGAGCCGGGACGCCAGCTTGCGCGCCAGCGGATACACCTCGCGGCGCAGCGCCTCCATCTCGGCGCGGGTCGCGCCGGCGAAGTCGAGCCGCTCCAGCGGCGGCCGGACGGCGATGCGGGCGGTGCGCTCGACGCCGGTGTCCTCGGCGATGCGGCGCCGCACCTCGCCCGCGACGAGGTCGGAGAACCGGGCGATGCGGTCGCGGAAGGTCCGGCGCGCGACGCGCTCGGCCATGCCGCCCCGCTCCCGCCCGGTCAGGACCGCCTCCAGCAGCCGCGCCATCAGCGTCTCCGGCGACAGCGCGCTCAGCACGCCCGAGGAGAACCACGACTCCTGCCCCGGCGTCTGGCCGTACTCGGCGACGGCGAGCCGGGCGAACTGCCGCAGCCCGGCGTCGTCCCCGGCGAGCAGGAGGTCGGCCAGCTCGGCGCGGCGCCGCTGGACCTGCGGGTCGAGCGCGGCCGGGACGGGACGCCCGTCGTCGTCCACCGTCCGGGCCGGGCCGTCGTCGTCCCGCACCGCTCCCGCCCCGTCCCCCACGGCCGCCGGGAACCACAGGTCGAAGAGCGTGTCGAACGTGGGGCGGTGCTGGGGCCTCTTGACGACCGTCGCGGCGTAGGCGGCGCGCACCGACTCGCGGTCGAGCAGGTCGACGGCCTGCAGGGCGCGCACCGCGTCCAGCCCCTCGGCGACCGACACCGGCAGCCCGGCCCGCCGCAGCTCCGCGACGAACCCGGTGTGCCGGTCGACGAGTGAGGCCATGTCAGCCGCGCAGCCCGAGTTCCTTGGCGGCGCGCTCCTGGTCGGAGACGTGCTTGAGGACGACGCCGAGCGTGCGGCCCACGGCGGCCTCGTCCAGGTCGTCCAGGCCGAGGGCGAGCAGGGTGCGCGCCCAGTCGACGGTCTCCGCGATCGACGGCGCCTTCTTGATCTCCAGGTCGCGCAGCGTGCCGACGGTGCGGACGAGCTGCTCGGCCAGTTCCGCCTCGATGCCCGGCACCTGCGCGAGGACGATGTCGCGCTCCCGTTCGGGCGCCGGGTAGTCCAGGTGGAGGTAGAGGCAGCGGCGCTTGAGCGCCTCCGACAGCTCCCGCGCCGCGTTCGAGGTGATCAGCACGAACGGCCGGCGGACCGCCGACACCGTCCCGAGCTCGGGGATCGTCACCTGGAAGTCCGACAGGACCTCCAGCAGCATGCCCTCGACCTCGACGTCGGCCTTGTCCGCCTCGTCGATGAGCAGGACGGTCGGGTCGCTGCGCCGGATCGCCGCCAGCAGCGGCCGCTCCAACAGGAACTCCTCGGAGAAGATGTCGTCGTGGGTCTCCTGCCAGGCGCGGTCCGACGGTGCGGCCTGGATCGCGAGGAGCTGCTTCTTGTAGTTGAACTCGTAGAGCGCGCGGGCCTCGTCCAGGCCCTCGTAGCACTGGAGCCGGATCAGCTCCGCGCCGGTCGACGCCGCCACGGCCTTCGCCAGCTCCGTCTTGCCGACGCCCGCGGGCCCCTCCACCAGCAGCGGCTTGCCGAGCGCCTGGGCGAGGAACACCGTCGTGGCGATCGACTCGTCCGCGAGATAGCGGACCTCGGCGAGCCTGCGCCCCACATCGGCGGGCGAGGCGAACATCGCGTCGGTCATCCCTTGCCCTTCCGCGCGGCGGCCTTCTTGTAGGTCTGGTTGGTCCCGGCGAAGACGAGCGACGCCTTGTCCTCGCTGAGCGCGACGCCCCAGTAGGACGCGGTCTTGGGGTCGCCGCCGTTCCACGAGAAGCGGAACTTGCCGCCCCCTTCGGGGATGGCCGTGCCGCTCCACAGCTTCTGCCGGCCCCGCACCCACACGCCGCTCCCGTCGGCCTTGAACTGGAAGTAGTCCTTGGCCGTGCCGACCCAGACTCCCACCAGCGGCTTCACGTCGGCGGGCCGCACCGCCGGCAGCGGCGCCAGCGTGGTGGGCGGCGCGGACGGGGCCGCGTCCGCGGCCTCCTTCTCGCCGCCGCAGCCCGCGAGGGCCAGCCCGGCCGCGGCGGCGCAGGCGGCGAGGACGGTCGAACGGGCCCGCACTGTCACGGAGACCTCCGGATTTCCTGGGACAAGAGCGGAATCCTACCCGCGCGTCCGCTCATCCCTGAGGGGTAGCCCGCACATGGCACCGAGGGGTGACGCCCCCGCCCGGTGGATCCGCCTATAACGGTGTCATGACGACCCCACGACTGCCGCGCGAGGACCTCACGGCGGCCATGGCGGCCCGGCGCGAGTTGGGGCCCGACTACGACGACGCCTTCATCGAGACGGTCGTCGAACGCATCGAGGAGACCCTCGACGCCCGCGCGGCCGCCGCGCCGCGCCGCCAGCGCGCCGCCCGGGCACCCGAACCCCGCCGCGGCGAGCGGGATCACAGCCTCGCCCTGGCGATACTGTCGCTGCTCGCCGCCATCCCGCTCAGCGCGATCGGCGTCGTCAACGCCGGCCTCCCTGGCCTCATCTTCGCCCTCGCGGGCATCGTCCTAATCAATTTCATCTACAACCGGCGCTAGCCCAGGGGACGACCCCTGGAACCCCCGTCACGAGCCGTCGCTCAGGTCCACTCCAAGAGCGTGATGGGGTGGCACATCCAAGAGCGTTGGACGTGCACGGTTCCCACCCTCTTGGACTGGGCCTTCGCCGGGGTGCGGGCAGGCGCGTGGAGCGAGTGCAGCGAGCGCAACGCGCATGCCCGCCGACGCAGGCGACCGCAGCGACGCCGCACCAGCCGCCACAGGCACGGCGACCGCAACGGCGGCGTGAGGATCGCCTGCGTCGCAACGGGGGTTCCAGGGGGTCGCCCCCCTGGGCCAGCACTAGTCTCTCGGGAGGCCCAGGATGCGTTCGCCGATGATGTTGAGCTGCACTTCCGTGGTGCCGCCGTAGATGGTCATCGCTCGGCTGAACAGCATCGCGCGGCCCACGATGCCGCTCTCGGCCATCGGGACCTCGGTGGCGGCGGCCGTGCCCTGCGCCGCCCAGCAGTAGTCGGCGACGTCCTGGTTGAACTGGACGCCGAGCAGCTTGCGGACGCTGGCCTCCGCGCCCGGCTCCACGCCGTTCAGCTGCTTGAGCGTGGTACGCAGGCCGAGCAGGTCGATCGACTGGCCCTGGGCGACGAGCCTGCCGACCTCGGCGGCCGCGACCGCGTCGAGCTTCCGGTCCGCGAAGAACCGCAGCAGCTCGGGGACGCCCATGCCGAGGCCGCCGCCGGTGGACAGCGACACCCGCTCGTTCGACAGGGTGTTGCGCGCGACCTGCCAGCCCTGGTTCACCTCGCCCACCACGCGGTCGTCGGGGACGAAGACGCCGTCCAGGAAGACCTCGTTGAACAGGGCGTCACCGGTCAGCTCCCGCAGCGGGCGGACGTCCACGCCCTCGGACTTCATGTCCACGAGGAAGTAGGTGATGCCGTCGTGCTTCGCGGCGGACGGGTCGGTGCGGGCGATGCAGAAGCCCCACTCGGCGTGGTGGGCGAGCGACGTCCAGATCTTCTGGCCGGTGAGCTTCCAGCCGCCCTCGACCCGCTCGGCCTTCATCGACAGCGAGGCCAGGTCCGAGCCGGCTCCCGGCTCGGAGAACAGCTGGCACCACACGATCTTCCCGCGCAGCGTCGGCCGCAGGAACCGCTCCTTCTGCTCCTCGGTCCCGTAGCGGACGAGCGAGGGCACCAGCCAGGCGCCGATCCCGAGGTTCGGGGTCTTGACCTTGGCGGCCCGCAGCTCCTGCTGGATGAGGATCTGCTCGACCGGCCCGGCCTCGCGCCCCCACGGCCTGGGGAAGTGCGGGACGGTCCAGCCCTCGTCGCCGAGGCGCTCGGCCAGGGCGTCCCGGTCCTCGACCGCGGCAAGCTCGGCGATCTCGGCGCGGATCCGCTCGCGCAGCGGCTGGGCGTCCTCGTCCAGCTCCAGCACGACCTCGCGGCGCCCGCCGGCCAGCGCCAGCTCGGCGACCTTGGCGGCCCAGCCCTTGGACGGGCCGAGCAGCGCCCGCAGCGTCAGCGCGCGGCGCAGGTAGACGTGGGCGTCGTGCTCCCAGGTGAAGCCGATGCCGCCGAGGATCTGGATGGCGTCGCGGGCGGTCTGCACGCCCGCGTCCAGCGCGATGACGGCCGAGACGGCGGTGGCGAACCCCGCTTCCTCGGTTCCCTCGTCCAGGGCGCGGGCCGCGTCCCAGGCGGCGGCGCGGGCCTGCTCCAGCGCGATCAGGCTGCGGGCGGCCTTGTGCTTGACGCCCTGGAACTGCCCGATCGGGCGGCCGAACTGCTCGCGGACCTTGGCGTACTCGGCGGCGGTGCCGACCAGCCATCCGGCGAGGCCCGCGGCCTCGGCGCCGAACAGCGCGGCCGCCAGGTCCTTCACCCGGCCGGTGGTGAGGCCGTCCAGGACGCGGTCGGCGGCCACGGCGGCGCCGGAGACCTCGACGGACGCGACGCGGCGGACCCTGTCGAGGCTCGGCACCGGGGTGACGGCGAGGTCGGCGGCGTCCACCGCGACCCACTGCTCGCCGTCGTCCACGGCGACCGGCAGGACCAGCACGTCGGCGAGCGCGGCGCCGAGGACCGCGGCCGCCGTCCCCGACACCACGAGCGAGTCGCCGTCGCGGCGGCCGGTCAGCTCGCCGTCCAGCGCGACGGCCGCCGTCCGAGACCCGTCGGCGAGGCCCGGGAGCAGCTCGGCGCGCAGCTTGGCGTTGCTGGAGGCGTCGATGACCGTGCTGGCGAGCACGGTCGGCAGGAACGGCCCGGGCGCCGCGGCGCGGCCCAGCTCCTCCAGCACGACCGACAGCTCCAGCAGGCCGAAGCCCTGGCCGCCGTGCTCCTCGTCCAGGTGCAGGCCCAGCAGGCCCTGTTCGGCGAGGGCCGGCCAGAAGCCGGGCCTGGTCTCCTCGTCCGCGTCCAGCGCGGCCCGGACGGCCGCCGCCGGAATGTTGCGCTCGGCGAAGCCGCGCACCGATTCGGCGAGCGCCTCGTGCTCCTCGGTCAGCCCGATGGCCATGCGTCAACCCTCTCTCGACCGTTTTGACCGAGATTCTAGAACAGCATTCGGATGTTGTGGGGACGCGGCCCCGCTCTCACTTCTCGCGTGTCGCGCCGGTCTCCGCCTCGGCGGCGGGCTCCGCCTTCGGGAGCGGCTCCCGGGAGACCCTGGGACCGGCGGCGAGGCTGGCGACCGTGGTGGCGACCAGGGTCCCGGCGATCACGGCCAGGGACAGCCAGGTCGGGACGTCCGGCGCCCACCCGACCCCGTACTCGTGCAGCGCGTGCAGGATCAGCTTGACGCCGATGAAGCCGAGGATGAACGCCAGCCCGTGCGCGAGGTAGACGAGCCGGTCGGTGAGGCCGCCGAGCAGGAAGTACAGCTGGACGAGGCCCATCAGCGCGAACGCGTTGGCGGTGAAGACCAGGTAGGGCTCGGTCGTCAGCCCGAAGATCGCGGGGATGGAGTCCAGCGCGAACAGCACGTCGGTGGAGCCGATCGCGATCATGACGATGGCCATCGGGGTGAGCATCCGGCGCCCGTTCCGGCGGGTGAGGAACCGGCTGCCGTCGTACTCCTCCGACGTCGGGATGACGCGCTTGGCCCACCGCAGCAGCGCGTTCTCCTTGAACTCGTCCTCGTCCCCGCCGCGCACCAGGCCGATCGCCGTCCACACGAGGACCGCGCCGAAGATGAAGAAGACCCAGGTGAAGGTCGCGATGGCGGCGGCGCCGACGGCGATGAACGCGCCGCGCAGCAGCAGCGCGATCACGATGCCCGCCATCAGCACGGTGTGCTGGGCGTGCTTCGGCACCGCGAACCGGGCGAGGATCACCATGAACACGAAGAGGTTGTCGACGCTGAGGCTCTTCTCGGTGACGAAGCCGCCCGCGTACTGCGCGGCGTACTCGCCGCCGTAGAACGCCCAGACGCCGAGGCCGAACAGCACGGCGAGGCCGATGTAGACCGCCGACCAGAACGCGGCGCGGCGGGTGGTGAACTCCCGCGTGTCGTTGCGGTGGATCAGGAACAGGTCGGCCGCGATGATCGCAAGGATCACCGCGATGGTGGCGCCCCAGACGAGGGGGGATACCGACAACGTGAACACCTCCGGCGGACATGAGACGAGCGCCGGAGGTCTCTCCCGCCCTGGGATCGGCACGGGCCGCGGAACCCGGGCCGGCATGGGCCGACCGTATTGACGAGAACCGCGCGCAGGGATACTCCCCTCCGCTTACCTGCTTCAACGCGGCCCGCACCGGGGCGGTTCCCCCGCCCCGCGATTTTTCCGGCCCCGGTCCGAACCGGAGCGCCGGAGGCCGCGTCTAAGGACCGGTCAGCTCCAGGTACAGCTCCGCGAGCTGGTCGACGGCGTCGTCCTCGCCGGGCAGCAGCGCCGACCGGCGGGCGGCGGCCGCGCCCAGCCGCGCCGCGAGGGCCGGGTCGTCCAGGACGCGGCTCACCGCACGCCCGAGCGCCTCGGCGTCGTTCGGCGGCACCAGCAGCGCCGCGTCGGACTCCGGCCCCTGCAGCAGCGGGCCCCCCTCGGACCGCTCCTGCGCGCCCAGCATGCCGGGGATCCCGCCGACGCGGGTCGCGACCAGCGGCCGGCCCGCCCGCAGGATCTCCTGGACGACCAGCGGCTGCCCCTCCCACACGCTCGGCACGACCGCGACGTCGCAGGCGGCGAACAGCCCGGCCACGTCGGAGCGGCGGCCGAGCAGCCGGACGGGCAGGTCCTCGGCCTCGATCCGGGCGCGCAGCTCGTCCTCCAGCGGCCCGTCGCCGGCGATCGCGACGAGCGGCGGCGGGGTGCGTCCCGCCCACACCGCCGCGGCGTCAAGCAGCGTCGGCAGGCCCTTCTGCGCGGCGAGCCGGCCGACGGTGACGACCAGGGGCCGCTCCCCCGCGCCCAGCTCCGCCCGCACGTCGGCGCGGACGGCCGGGCCCGGCTGCGCCTGCGGCGCGGGCGCCGGGACGATCGCGTGCCCGACCGACCGGGCGCCCAGGGCCCGCATCCGGTCCTCGAGATCGGGCGAGACGCCGAGGACGCGGGTGGCGCCGCGCGCGACGACGCGCTCCAGCAGCCCGTAGACCGCGGCCGTCATGCCGCCGGTGATGACGGCGTTGTGCAGCGTGACGACCAGCGGCGGGCCGCCCTGCGCGAACCGCAGCGGGCCCGGCACGACGCGCGCGCACGCCGCCGCCGCGAGCGCCCCGGCGCGCAGGCCGTGGGCGTGGACGACGTCGGCGCCGCGCAGCAGCCGGCGCAGCCGGGCGACGGCCCTGGCGTCGCCCGCGGGCCTGGGCCGGTCGGCGAGGTCGACCTCGGCGAAGCGGGCGCCGGCGGCGCCGAACCCGAACAGCTCCTCGGTGGCGGCGGGCCCGCACACCACGACGCGGGCGCCGCGCTCGACCAGGCCCTCGGCGACGGACCGGACGTGGCGGCCGACGCCGCCCGCGCTGGTGCCGAGGACGAGGGCGACGCGCAGCCCGTCCAGATCCTGCCTGTCAGACATTGCGGACGACCTTCCGGCTGAGGACGGCCCGCAGGTCCCGGCCGTCGATCACGAATGCGATGACCACGAAGACGGCGCCGGCGACCAGCGCGGCGAGCGCCCCGGTCCCGACGTTGCGCAGCTCCGCCGCCGGGCCCGTCCCGCCGAGGCCGAGCAGCGCGGCCGTCGCGTACCCGGCGGCGCCGCCCGCGGCGGCGCCGAGCAGCCCGGCGGCCAGCGCCCGCGGCACGCCCCGCACCGCCGCGGCGCCCCGCGCGCGCACCAGCGTCACGAGCAGCAGGACCCCGGCGACGGTCATCCCGACGGCGTTGCCGACGCCGAGGGCCGCGACGACCCACTGCCGGTCGACCGACAGCACCAGCGCGACCTCGGCGACCATGACGACGACCCAGCCCGCGACCACGGCGGTCGCGCCCATCCGCCCCTTGTGGCAGGCGTACAGGACGCGGCCGAGGTGCGCGACGAGCCCGTAGCCGAGGAGGCCGGGCGCGAACGCGAGCACCGCGCGCGACAGCACCTCCTGCTGGTCGGGGTGGCCGGGGTTGAACACCGCCGCGACGGGGACGGCGACGGCGGCCAGCGCGGCGGCGCCCGCGCACGACACCAGGATCACCGCACGGGTGGTGGACGCGGTGACCTGGTCGAACCGCTCGTGGTCCGCCGCGCTCATCCTGGCCGACAGCAGCGGGAACGCGCTGGTCGCGATCGGCACAGCGAGGATCGCCCACGGCAGCAGGTAGACCGCCCACGCGTACTGGTAGTTGGCGAGCGCGCCGCGGGTGCCCTGCGAGCTGAGCCGGACGACCAGCAGCGTCGCCAGCTGCTGCGCCGCGACCGTCGCGATCCCGGCCGCCGCGAGCCGCCGCACCCGCCGCGCCACCCCGTCCGGGAAGCGCAGGGTCGGCCGCAGCCGCAGGCGCAGCCGCCACGCGGCGACCGCCGCCGTCGCGGCCATCGCGACGCCGCCGAGCGCCGTGCCGATCGCCAGCGTCAGCTCGGCCCCGAGCGGGAGCCCGGCCAGGTCGTTCTCGAAGCCCCTGCCGAGCGGCGCGTAGACGACGTAGGCGCCGATCACCACGAGGCTGGAGACCAGCGGCGCGAGGGCGGGCGCGACGAACCGGCGGTGCGACTGCAGCAGCCCGTACAGCACGACCGCGATCCCGTACATCACCATCTGCACGGACTGGATCGCCAGCATGTCGCCGCCGACCCGCACCACCTCGCCGCGCGAGCAGCCCTGCGGGTGCTCGGCCACCGCCAGCTCCATGAGCGGGTGGGCGAGCAGCGCCATCAGCGCCGACAGCGGCACCATCAGCACGACGATCCAGGTGAGCAGCGCCGACCCGATCCGGCGGACCTCCTCCCGGTCGCCGCGCTCGGCGGGCCCGGCCAGGACGGGGACGACCATGCTCGCCAGCGCGCCGCCCGCGACGATCTCGTAGACGCTGCTGGGGAGCTGTGTGGCGCTGAAGTACGCCTGGCTCAGGCATGAGGTGGTGACCGTCTGGGAGAAGGCGTAGGTGCGGCCGAACCCCGCCAGCCGCGCCAGCACGGTGATGACCGCGATGACGACGGCGGCGCCGGCGAGCCCGCCGGTCAGCCGGCGCATGCCCGGCCGCCGCCGGGCCGGCGGTGGCGCTTGTGACGGGGGCACGGTAGGCGAAGGCACGCTCGTGGACGTCTGCGGGGGGCCGTGGGGCGGGCTAGGCGGGATCGGTGACGCCGTCGCCCACCGGGCCCGCCTGCGGCGGGACGGCCGGGCGGAACGCGTCCTCGGTGTGGGGCTTCTCGGAGTCCGCCTTCACGGAGTCCGCCTTATCGGGGTCCGCCTTCCCGGTGCCGGCCTCGGCGCCCGGCCGCGTGGTCTCGGCGGGGGCCGGCGCGGGGACGGCGGCGGGGCGGCGGCCCAGCATGTCGATGCGGTTCAGCACCGGGTTGCCCGCGATGACCTTGGTGAAGCTGACGAACTCGCTGGCGGCGTTCAGCCCGGCGATCCCGGCGAGGACGGCGAGCCGCGGCCTGCGGCCGAGGCGGGTCGCGGCGAGGCCGAGCAGCGCGCCGAGCGCGTTGGCGCCGGTGTCGCCGAGCATCGCGCGCTCGCCGAGGTCCTCGGGCAGCAGCGCGGCGGCGGCGCCGAGCGGGGCGGCGACCACGGCGGAGCCGGACCGCGTCAGCGCCAGCGGCGTCCCCGCGATGAGGCCGACCTTCACGGCCCGCCCGGGGCGCAGGTCGAACAGGTTCATCAGGTTCGCGGACCCGGCGATGACGGCGCCGTTGACGAGGGTGTCGAAGGCCCGGCCCGTCCGGGTCGGGGCGGGCGAGCCGGCCACGGCGGCGGCGGCCAGCCCCGTCGCGCCGATGCCGAGGATCTTCACCGCGCCGCTGGTCACCTCGCCGCGCGCGAGCGCGGCCAGGTGGCCCTTGAAGCCGCGGGAGGACGCCGAGCCGGCGAGGTCGTCGTAGCCGCCGAGGGCGCCGGCGCCGGCGCCGGCGAGCAGCGCGGCGGCGCGCATCCGGCCGGTGGCGCCGGGGGCGAGCAGCCCGGCCGCGGCGGCGCCCGCGACGAACGCGGGCCCCTCCAGCAGGGTGACCGGCTCGCCGCGGTGGTTGGTGCGGCCCCAGACCTGCTCGCCGGGCAGCCCGTTCAGGCCGGGCGGGCGCTGCGTCAGCGCCGCGTACGCGGCGCGCGCGGCCACCGCGCCCAGGCCGACGCCGACCGCCAGCCGCGTGCTCCTGGCGATGCCTCGTCCCATCAGGTCACCCGCTCTTCCCCGCCGTGGGCGCGGGCGAGGGCAGGTAGCCGCTCGCGCCGGCGCCCGTGCCGTACTGCCCGGACTTGCCGCCGATCTCGTTCTGCAGCGCCAGGATCGTGACGACCTGGCCGGCCGCGGTGTCCACCACGTCGACGGTGGAGACCGAGTCGGCGGCGTCGGAGTCGCGCAGCGCCGCGATCAGCCCGCCCTCCTGAGCGGAGGTCGGCGGGCCACCGACGACGGTACCGCGCCCGGCGGCGTCGAGTGCGGAGGCCAGCGAGATCAGTGCCTTGTTGTCGTCGCCGCCGCCCGCGTAGGCGTACGCGGCGGCGGGCGCGACCATGACGGCGAGGGTGGCGTGCTGGCCGGGCTTGCCGCTGGTGGTGACGTATCCGGCCTGCTTGAAGCCGTTGAGGACGGCGCCCCCGGCGGCGTCCTCGCGGCCGGACTTGGCCGGGTCCCTGGTGACGAGCGCGGCCGCGAGGACGGCGCCCGCCTTGCCGTAGGCGCCCGCGTTCTCCGGGAACTTCACCTCGTCGGTCTTGAGCTGGGTGGCGAGCTCGTCGACGGTGGTCTGCTGGTCGTCGTCCAGGAGCTTCTTCTGGATCGTGACGCGCCCGGTGACGGCGGCGCCGGAGTCCTTGGCCAGCCGGCTGACCTGCTCGATGCTGTCGTTGCCGGCGCCCGGCGTCTCGACCAGCACCACGGACTGGCCCTTGAGCCGGTCGGCGACGATCTGCGGCGAGAGCGCCTTGGTGAACTGCTCCTCGCCGTCCAGCTGGTGCCGCAGGGTGCGCTGGTCGAGCCGCGCCTGCTGGGCCGTCTTGGCGGCCGAGTTCGCCTGCTGGCGCAGGGTGTCGCTCACCGAGTTGGACAGCGTGGTGGAGCCCAGGACGATGCCGAGCGCCAGCGCGAGGAAGATCGCGACGATGGAGACGAGGTGGTAGCGGAAATCGATCACGTGAAGAGTCCGGTCAGCCAGAAGAGGAAGGCGTGCCAGCGGTCGGCGAGCAGGGGACTGATGACGTCCCCCGCCGGGGACATGGCGACGGCGGTGACGATGGCGATGAACGCGCCGAGGACGAGGAACAGCAGCGACCAGGTGGAGATCCGGCTGCGGTAGAGCCGGCTGACGCCCTTGGCGTCGACGAGCTTGCTGCCGACGCGGAGCCGGGTGAGGAACGTGCTGGCCATGCCGGCGCGCCCCTTGTCGAAGAACTCCTCCATGTTGGCGTGCGTGCCGACCGCGACGATCAGGGTGGCGCCCTTGTCGTCGGCGAGGAGCATCGCGATGTCCTCGCTGGTGGCGGCGGCGGGGAACACCACGGCGTCCTTGCCCAGCTCGTGCACGCGCTTCAGGCCCGGCGCGCGGCCGTCGCGGTAGGCGTGCACGACGAGCTCGGCGCCGCAGGTGAGCGCGTCGTCGGAGACCGAGTCCATGTCCCCGACGATCATGTCGGGGCGGTAGCCGGCCTCCATCAGCGCGTCGGCGCCGCCGTCCACCCCGATCAGCACGGGGCGGTACTCGCGGATGTAGGGGCGCAGGGTCGCGATGTCCTCGCGGTAGTGGTAGCCGCGCACCACGATCAGGGCGTGCCGCCCGCCGATCCTCGTGGCCACGTCGGGGACGCCGACGCCGTCGATGAGCAGGTCGCGCTCGCGCTTGACGTACTCCATCGTGTTGGCGACGAACGCCTCCAGCTGGGAGGCGAGCCCGGCCTTGGCCTCGGTCAGCGCCTCCTCGATGGACTCGGCGGTCTGCTCGGTGCCCTTGGCGACGACCTCCTCGCCCCGGTGCACGGCGGGCCCCTCGACGCGGACCTGGTCGCCCTCCTGCAGCTTGCTGAAGATCTCGGGGCCGACGTCGTCGACCAGCGGGATGCCCGCCTCGATCAGGATCTGCGGGCCGAGGTTCGGGTACCGGCCTGAGATGCTGGGCGCGACGTTGACGACGGCGCCGACCTCGCGCGAGACCAGCGCCTCGGCGCTGACGCGGTCGAGGTCGACGTGGTCGATCACCGCGACCTCGCCGGGCTGCAGCCGCTTGGTCAGGTCCTTGGTGCGGCGGTCGAGCCGGACCGTGGCGCTGACCCCGGGCCGCCCGTCGTCGCGGCCGCGGCCCAGCGTGAGCACGCGCCGGGGCAGCCTCTGGGCCAGCCGGGCGCGTCGCTCCGCGGTGGGTGATGACTCGTTCATCAACTGCCATCCTGCCAGAGCACGGGAGCGGACGCCGGGAACCGACGACTGTCCAGGCGTGTCCGTTCACGCACTCTCTGTAATCTTTGCCGGAGCGGGCGGCGGCCCGCGGCGGCCCGCGGCGGCGCCGACAGGGTCCGATGTGGGTCTGACGTGCGGTCTGACGTGGGATCCCGGGGCCGCCGCTACCGTTCCTCGGCGGCCATGGCGAGCAGCTCCTCGGCGTGCGCGCGGCCGAGCTCGGAGTCCTCCAGGCCGGCCAGCATGCGCGAGAGCTCCCGGACGCGGCCCTCCCTGTCCAGGGCGGTGACGCCGCTGCTGGTGACGGTGCCGTCGTCGGACTTCTCCACCAGCAGGTGCTGGTCGGCGAACGCGGCGACCTGCGGCAGGTGCGTGACGACGATCACCTGGGCGTTGCGGGCCAGCCGCGCCAGCCGCCGCCCGATCTCCACCGCGGCCTTGCCGCCGACGCCCGCGTCGACCTCGTCGAACACGAACGTCGGAACGGGGTCGGCGCCCGCGAACACGACCTCGATCGCCAGCATCACGCGGGACAGCTCGCCGCCCGAGGCGCCCTTGTGCAGCGGCAGCGGCGGCGACCCCGGGTGCGGGGCGAGCCGCACCTCGACCTCGTCGACGCCGTGGGGGCCGTGGTCGCCGGTCGGGGTGACGGTGACGACGACGCGGGCGTGCGGCATCGCCAGCGCGGTCAGCTCCTCGGTGACGGCCTCGGAGAACCGCTCGGCGGCCCGGGTCCGGACCGCGGTCAGCTCCGCGGCCTCGGCGGCGAGGCGCTCGGTCAGCTCGGCGTGCTCGGACCGCAGCTCGTCGATGCGGTCGTCGTCGCCCTCCAGCTCGGCGAGCCGGGCCGCGGACCGGCGCGCCCACTCCAGGACCTCGGTGACCGTCCCCTCCGTCCCGCCGTACTTGCGGGTGAGCGCGGTCAGCTCGGCGCGCCGCTCCTGGACGGCCGCGAGCCGCGCCGGGTCGGCGTCCACGGACTCGGCGTAGGACGCCAGGTCGGTGCCGACGTCGGAGACCAGGTAGCCGGCCTCGGCGAGCCGGTCGGCGAGGGCCGCGAGCTCCGGGTCGTGGTCGCGGACGGCGTCCAGCGCGTTGCGGGCCTGGCCGAGCAGGCCGGTCACGTTCGCGGCCTCGAACGCGGCGGCAGGGTCGCCGAGCAGGGCCTCGTGCGCGGTGTCGGCCGCGCCGCGCAGCGCGTCGGCGTGCCCGAGGCGCTCCTCCTCGGCGGCGAGGTCGGTGTCCTCGCCGTCCTTGGGGTCGACCTTCTCGATCTCCTCCAGGCCGAAGCGGAGCACGTCCGCCTCCTGGGCCCGCTCGCGCGCCCGCGTGGTCAGCTCCTCCAGCAGCGCGCTGACCTGGCGGTGCCGCTGGTAGGTCTTGGTGTAGGCGCGCATCGGCTTGGTCAGCGAGCCGCCCGCGTACCGGTCGAGCGCGCCGCGCTGCCGCGACGACTGCAGCAGCCGCTGCTGGTCGGACTGCCCGTGCACGGCGACCAGGTCGTCCGCCAGGGTGATCAGCACGCTGACGGGGACGGACCGGCCGCCGAGGAACGCGCGGGACCGGCCCTCCGCCGACACCGAGCGCGTGACGATCAGCGCGCCGTCGTCGAGTTCGCCGCCGGCGTCCTCGACCCGCTCGACCACGCGGCCGCCCGGGTCGACGACGATGCGGCCCTCGACCGTGGCGCGTCCCGCGCCGGGCCTGACCCGCTGCGGGTCGGCGCGGCCGCCGAACATCAGCCCGAGGCTGGTGACCACCATGGTCTTGCCCGCCCCGGTCTCCCCCGTCACCACGTTGAAGCCCGGCGACAGATCGAGCACGGCCTCGTCGATCACCCCGAGGCCCTGGATCCGCACCTCATCGACCATCGGACGCACCAGCGTCACAACCCTCCGCAACCAGATCCCCGATCAGCGCCTGTGGAGATTATCTCCTCTGCCCGTCCGCCGCCTCCCCGTCCGGCCCCGGAGACGCCCCCTCGGGCGGGAAGCCGGGCCCCGGGTAGCCGGCGATGCCCCCGGCCGCCGGGGCGTCCCCGACCTGCGAGTCGCCGAGCGGCGGGGACGGCCGGGACGGCTGGCGGACCCGGCCGCGCCAGCCCGTCACGGGCAGCCCGAACTTGGTGACCAGCCGGTCGGTGAACGGGGTGAGGTGCAGCCGCGCGAGCCGGACCGGCTCGGCGCCGCGGCGGACCTCGACCCGCGCGCCCGGCGGCAGGTCGAGCGTGCGCCGCCCGTCGCACCACAGCACCGCGCGGGGCGTGTCGGGCAGCACCTCCACCGCGACCGACGAGCGCGGCGAGACCACCAGCGGGCGCGCGAACAGCGAGTGCGCGCTGATCGGCACGACGAGCATCGCCTCCACCTCCGGCCACACGACCGGGCCGCCGGCGGAGAACGCGTAGGCGGTGGAGCCGGTCGGGGTGGCGCACACCACACCGTCGCAGCCCCAGTTGGACAGGGGCCGGCCGTCGATCTCGGCGACGACCTCCAGCATCCGCTCCCGCTCGGCCTTCTCGATGCTGGCCTCGTTCAGCGCCCACGTCGTGCCGAGGACGGTGCCGTTGCGGCGGGCGGTGACGTCGACGGTCATGCGCTCCTCGACGTCGTAGCGGCGGGTCACGACCCGGTCGACGGTGGCGGCGAGGTCGTCGCGCTCGGCCTCGGCGAGGAACCCGACATGGCCGAGGTTCACGCCGAGGAGCGGGGTGCCGGAGCTGCGGGTCAGGTCGGCGGCGCGCAGCAGCGTCCCGTCGCCGCCGAGGACCATGACGACCTCGGCCTCGTCGGCGGCCGCCGCGTTGCTGGGCATGACCTCGACGCCCGTGCAGCCGATGTCGTCGGCCTCGCCGTCCAGGACCCGGACGCAGATCCCGGCCTCGCTGAGCCGCTCGATGACCAGTTGGGCGCTGCGGACCGCCTCGGGCCGCCCGGTGTGCGTCACGACCAGCACCGACCTTGTGCTCATGCTCTCGCCCCACTCCCCGACGCTCTCCGGCGTACAGACGTCTGGACGAACGCCCCCGCGCGGGGGGTTCCCGGTTCGGACGCCCTCTGTACGCGCGGCGCGGCGCCGCCGCTCACTGCGGGCCCTCCGCGATGGCCTTCGCCAGGGCGTCCTCGTCCAGCGGAGGGGCTCCCGCGCGCAGCCACAGGAAGTACTCCACGTTGCCGGACGGCCCCGGAAGCGGGCTCGCCGCCACCCCGAGGACGCCGAGGCCGAGGGTCGCCGCGTGCCCGGCCACGCCGCGCACGGCGTCGGCGCGCAACTCCGGGTCGCGGACGACGCCGCCCGCGCCGACGCGGTCCTTGCCGACCTCGAACTGCGGCTTCACCATGACCGCGTAGTCGGCCTCGGGGGCCGCGCACCGCTGGACCGGCCCGAGGACGAGCTTCAACGAGATGAACGACAGGTCGCCGACGACGAGACTCGGCGGCGCGCCGCCGAGCATCCGGGGCTCCAGGTCGCGGATGTTGACCCTCTCCATGACGGTGACCCGGTCGTCGGTGCGCAGCGACCAGGCGATCTGCCCGTACCCGACGTCGACCGCGTACACGTGCGCGGCGCCGGCGCGGAGCAGGACGTCGGTGAACCCGCCGGTCGAGGCGCCCGCGTCCAGGCAGACGCGGCCCTTGGCCTCCAGGCCCTGGAACGCCTCCAGCGCGCCGGCGAGCTTGTGGCCGCCGCGCGACACGTACTCGGGGCCGCCGCCGGCGTCGGCCACGACGATCGCGGACCCGGTCTCGACCTGCGTGGCCGCCTTCGCCGCGGTCTGCCCGCCGACGCGGACCCGCCCGTCGGCGATCAGCTGCCCGGCCTGCTCGCGCGAGCGGGCCAGCCCGCGGCGCACCAGTTCGGCGTCCAGGCGGCGCCGGCTACTCACGGGGGCGCAGGGCGTCGGGGAAGGCGGGCCGGGGCGGCGCGGGCCGCTCGTCCTGGCCGGCGGCCGCGAGGAGCTCCTGGAGCCGCTGGTGGACGTCCTCGAAGACCTCCACGTGCGCGGGGACGGGCCGCCCGCCGAGCTCGCCGAGGAGGGCGACGGCCGCGTCCACGCGCGGGTCGCCGGTCGGGTCGGGCGGCGGCACGGCCGGGAACTCCGGCTCCTCCGCGGCCTCGTCGGACATCACGTTTACCTCCCAGTGCTCCCGGAGCGCACGCGACGAGTCGCCTCCGGCTCACCATGAACGCTACCGTCCCTGAACGACATCGATGCCGGACGAACGGGGAACGGCCTGACCATGGCGAACGAGGAGGAGTGCCGTGCGGCGCTGGAGCGTATCGCGGCGCGCCTGGGGGAGGTCGACGCCGACCGGCTCGCCGAGCACGTCGTCGAGCGGACGATCAGCTGCCGTGTCGCGGACCTCGGGCTGGCCTACCGGACCCGGCTCCACGGGGGCGGCCTCGACCCGTTCGAGCACGACGACGACCCCAGGGCCGCGCAGGTGCGCCTCACCGTGGAGAGCGACGACCTCGTCGCGATGGCGTTCGACGAGCTGAACCCGGCCAAGGCGTGGACCGCCGGCCGCCTGAAGATCGAGGCGAGCATCTTCGACCTCCTCCGCCTGCGCAAGCTCCTCTGACCGCGGCCTTCCCGCAGGGCCCAGGCCTTCAGAGCGAAAGGGTCTCCAGGGCCTCGGTGAACGCCTCTGCCGGCGGCGGCTCCTCGCTCTCCCAGGCGGCGGAGGCGAGGGCGCGGAGGCCGTCGTAGGGATCGCCGGATCCGCTGAGCGCGAACGTTCCGCCGTCGCGCTGCGCCGTCCAGCCGCCGCAGCGGTGGGCGCCGCCCTCCCGGACGGTCTCGGGATGCGGCACGAGCAGGCCGGAGAGGTCGGGCGCGAGATAGGTGGGGCGCCGGTGGGGCGGGGCGGTGAGCGCCTGCAGACGGCCGGTGACGCCGGTGAAGACGAGCAGGCTGTCGGCGCCGCCGTTGAAGGCGCCCTCGATGTCGGTGTCGAGGCGGTCGCCGACCACCAGCGGGCGCTCGGCGCCGGTGCGCAGGATCGACTCCTGGTGCAGCGGCCGCTCGGGCTTGCCGGTGACGACCGGCTCCACGCCGGTGGCGGAGCTGATCACGCGGAGGAGGGCTCCGTTCCCGGGGTGCGGCGGCCCCTCGCCGCCGGGGATGGTCAGGTCGCCGTTGGACCCGACGAACAGGGCGCCCATGCTGACCGCCTGCGCGCCTTCGGACAGCAGCCCGTAGCCGAGGTCGGGGTGGTAGCCCTGGACGACGGCGGCGGGGCGCCGCGACGCCGTCGACACCGGGCGGAGGCCCTGCTGGTAGAGGGCGTGGCGCAGGCCCATGCCGCCCACCACCAGCACCTCCGACCCGGCGGGCAGGCGCTCGGCCAGCAGCCGGGCGGCGGCCTGGGCCGAGGTCACCACGTCCTCCGCCTCCGCGGGGACGCCGACCTCGGTTAGCAGCGCGGCGACCGCCGACGGCGTCCGCGACGCGTTGTTGGTCACGAACGCCAGGCGCTGCCCGGCCGCGCGGGCCTTGGCGAGCGACTCCGCCGCCGCCGGGACGGGCCTGCGGCCGACGTACACGACCCCGTCGAGGTCGAGCAGGGCGACGTCGTACGCCTCGCTCAGGGGGCGTTCGCTGCCTTTCATCGGGCTCCTCATGCCTGGGATCGTACGGGGGTTGTTACCAACGGGTAAGGGGCGGGTCAGCGCCGGGCGGCGAGGGTGGCTCTGGCGTGCTGCAAGGCCCGCGCGTAGTCCTTGTTCTCGGGCCGCATGGCCGCGGCGAGCGCGAGATGCTCGACGGCGGCCTCGAAGTCGCCCATCCGGCTGAGCGAAAGCCCGAGCCCGAACCGCGCGTAGTCCTCGGCGGGCTCCTCCTCCACGATCCCGCGGAAGCTCTCGGCGGCCGCGTCGAACTGCCGTGCCCCGAACTGGGCGCGGGCGAGCGCCTCCCGGATGCTGTGCGACTGCGGTTCGGCCTCGGCGGCCCTGGTCAGCAGCTGGAGCGCCGCCGCGGCGCTGCCCGCCCGCAGCAGCTCCAGGCCCCGCGTGTACCACTCGTAGACGCCGCCCTGCGGCGGGGCCGCGTGCTCGTCCGGGTCGTCGCCTGGGGAATCCTCCGGCCGTCCGGGTCCTTGAGTACTCATGTGGACCTCCCCTCGGACATCGATCACTACGACCGTACCCGCCGCGCCTCCGGACGCCCTCCGCTGAATAGCATGCCCAGCGTGGACGACGACCTCTCCTCCGGCCTGGACCCCGAGGAGTTCAGCGCACGGATCTTCGGGACGGCGGCTCCGCGCACGGGCGGCGGCCTGGAGTTGGCGCCGTTCCGCGGCGTCCGCTTCGTCCCCGAGGTGGCCGGCGACCTGGCCTCGGTGACCATGCCGCCGTACGACCTGATCGACGAGGCGGCGGCGCTGCGGCTGCTGGCGGAGGGCGGCCACAACATCATCCGGCTCAACCTCCCGCGCGCCGCCGGGGAGACCTACGCCGAGGCCGGCCGGCGGCTGCGCCGCTGGCTGGAGCGCGGCGCGCTGACCGTCGACCCCGAGCCGGCCCTGTACGTCTACGAGGCCGCCCGCGGCGCGGCGGTCCTGCAGCGCGGCCTGATCGGCGGCCTCGGCCTGCGCGCGGAGTCCGACGGCGTCGTGCTGCCGCACGAGAACGTCTTCCCCGGCCCGGTCCGCGACCGGCTCGCGCTGATGGCGGCGGCGAACGCCAACCTGGAGCCGATCTTCCTGGTGTACGAGGGCGGCGGCGACGCGGCCGGCGTCGTCGACGACGCCGCGGCCGGGACGCCGCTGATGGAGTTCGACGCCGACGACGGGCTGACCCACCGGCTGTGGCGCGTCACCGACCCCGCCCTGCACGCGCGGGTGGACGCCGACCTCCGCGGCAAGCAGGCCCTCATCGCCGACGGGCACCACCGCTACGCCACCTACCGCGCCCTCCAGGCGCGCCGCCACGCGGCCGGCGACGGCCCCGGCCCCTGGGACGCGGGCCTCGCCCTTCTGGTCGACTCGACGCGCTACCCGCCGCACCTCGGCGCCATCCACCGCGTGCTCCCCGGCCTCCGTCCGGACGTCGCGCTGGACAAGGCGCGCCAGGTCTTCCGCGTGTCCGCCTTCCCGGACGAGGAGGCGGCCCTGGGCGCCCTCGCCCGCGCGGAGGGTCCCGCGTTCCTCCTCGGCGGCGGCGACTCCCTCCACCTGCTCACGGGCCCGGACCCGGACGCCCTGCGCGACGCCATGCCGTCCGGGCACTCGGCGCGCTGGTCCGCACTCGACACCGCCGTCCTCGACCACCTCCTGATCGGCGGCGTATGGGGCGTCCCGGAGAACGAGAACACCGTCGAGGTGGTGCACGACGACCCGTCCGCGGCCGTCGCCCGCGCCCGGCGCAGCGGCGGAACGGCCGTGATCCTCAACCCGCTCCGGGTGGAGGACGTGCTGGCCATCGCGGGCGGGGGCGAACGCGTGCCGCGCAAGTCGACCTCGTTCGGCCCCAAGCCCCGCACGGGCCTCGTCCTGCGGCTGCTCGACCCCGACGCCCCGCGGAGGCCATGATCGGGGAATGGACACCACGACCACCATCACGCCGCTCGGCGGAGACGTCTACGAGATCGACACGCGGATGGCCGGGTACTCCGGCATCACCGCCGGATATCTGATCCTCTCCGACCGGCCATGCCTGGTGGAGCCGGGAACGTCCGGCTCGGCGCCCGTCGTGCAGGCCGCGCTGCGGGAACTGGGCGTCGGACCCGGCGACCTGGCGAGCGTGGTCGTGACGCACATCCACCTCGACCACGCGGGCGGCGTCGGCGACATCGCCGGGATGTACCCGCGGGCGGAGATCGTCGTCCACGAGAAGGGCGCGCGGCACCTGGCGGACCCGTCCCGCCTCATGCGCAGCGCCCGCATGGTCTACGGGGACAGCCTCGACACCCTCTTCGGCGAGCTGAAGCCGACGGACGCGGCCCGCATCCGGGCCGTCGAGGACACCGGCGTGATCGACCTCGGCGGCGGGCGGCGGCTGGAGTCGCACTACTCCCCCGGCCACGCCAAGCACCACGTCGGGCTGATGGACTCGCAGACCGGCGACCTCTACGTGGGCGACGCCGCGGGCATCTACATCCCGGAGACGGCCGACGTGCGGCCCGCCACGCCTCCCCCGGACTTCGACCTCGACACGGCGCTGGAGTCGCTCGGCAAGTTCCGGTCCCTGGGCCCGCAGCGCCTGCTGTTCGCGCACTACGGGCCCGTGCAGGAGGTCCAGGACACGCTGGAGCGCTCCGCGGAGGAACTGCGCATCTGGGTGGACGCCGTCCAGGACGCCCACGACCGGGGCCTCGACCTGGACCACGCCGTCGCCATGGTCGTCGACCGCACCAGGGACCGCTACGCGATCACCAAGGACGGCGTCGATCCGGAGCTGGCCGCCAAGTACGAGGTCCTGAACAGCACCGAGAGCAACGTCGCCGGGATCATGCACGCCCTGAGCAGGCACGCGTGACGGCACCCGGCACGCCGGGGCCCGTCAGCGGCGGAAGGGGCCGGTCACCTCGAAGGTGCAGCCGTCCGTCCCGGCGATGAACCCGCTCTTGCCGCGCTGGGAGGAGAAGTACAGGCGCGACCCGTCCGGGCTGAACGCGGTCCCGGTGATCTCCGACTCGTCGTGGCCGACGACGCGCAGGAACGGAGTCACGATCCCGCCGGTCGTGATGAGGTTGATCTCCATGTTGTCGCCGTCCTCGGCGACGTAGAGGTCACCGGACGCCGTCGCGGTCACGGCGTCGACGCCGTGCAGCGGGGCCTCGCCTGTGGTGACGAGGTCGTCGTCATAGGCGATGTCCAGCCGCCCGCCCGCCGCGTCGTACGCCCACACGCGGTTGTCGCCCTTGGTGGTGAAGTAGCAGACGCCGTGCGTGTAGTAGCAGCCCTCGCCGCCGTCGAAGCGCATGGCGCCGTCCACCTGGTCCCGGGTCGGTGTGAGCCAGACCTCGGGGTTCGGCACCTTCGCCCACTGGACGGGCCCCGTCCCGGAGCCGACCAGCACTTCGAGCGTGCCGGACGACAGGTCGCCCCACGTCCGGGGCCGGAACCTGTAGAAGCAGCCGTCCGGCTGGTCCTCGGTGAGGTAGACGACCTTCCGCTCGGGGTCGGAGGCCGCCGCCTCGTGCTTGAACCGGCCCAGCGCCGGGCGGGCGACCGCCCCCTTCTGGCCGCGCGGGTCCGTCTCGTGGACGAGGCCGAGGTCGTGCTCCTCGCACGACAGCCACGTGCCCCACGGGGTCGCCCCGCCGGAGCAGTTCAGCGTCGTGCCGTTCAGGATCCGGTACGCCGAGGCGACCTTCCCGGACGCGTCGAACCGCAGGGCCGACACGCCGCCGACGACGGGCACCTCAGAGTTGCTGACATAGATCCAGCCGTCGCCGTCGCCGTCGCGGAAGCAAGCGCCCCCGTCCGGGGCGGGATGCCACGTGTACCTCGTCCCCTCGACGCGCTGGAGCGAGCGCGCCACGACCCGGCTGGTGAACCCCTCCGGCAACTGCACCCCGTTGCCGTCCGCGGGCCGCAGCGGGCCGTAGGGGCTCGGACCGGGCTGGGCCGGGCCCGAGGCGAAGGCCCGCTGCCACAGCGCGCCCGAGAAGGCGGTCGTCCCGCCCGCGACGGCGGTGGCGCGCAGGAACGTGCGTCGGTCCAGGGGCATGGCAACTCCAAAGAGTCGATCACCGCCGGACGCGTCCGACGGCCCCCCGAACGGCGCGGTCCCGTGAATATCCGGGAAACCTACCCGCCAGTCAAGTACCGGCCGTCATTCCTCCGGCGCTGGCCGCTCCTCGTCGGCCTGCCTCGGCTCCAGGAACAGCATCGGGGCCTGCGGGGCGCTCTCGTCCGTCGTCTCCCGCACCTCGGGCTCGGCGGGCCGGAACTCGATGTCCGTGGCCGACGCCTCGCCCGGCTCCCGCGGCTCCTCCGCGTCACCGTGTTCGGCCTCGGGCACGTCGACAGGCTCGGTCTCCCCCGCCTCTACGGCATCCTCGGCCTGAACACCGTCGATCTCCCCTGCCTGGACGCCGTCGGCCTCCCCTGCCTGGGCGCCGTCGGCCTCATCCGCCTGAACTTCGTCGCTCTCCTCGGCCTGGAGGTCGTGAGTGTCCTCCACCGCAACGTCGTGGGTCTCCTCCATATGGACGTCGTCGGTGTCCTCCTCCTCGGTGTCGAGGATGTGGAGGCCTTCGAGTTCGGCGTACCGTTCGGCGGCGTCGGTGTCCCCGTCCCGGTCGGCAGCGGCGGCCCGCGCGAACCAGTCGGACGCCTCGCTTTCGCGTCCCGCCTCGACGAGCGCGTCCGCGTAGGCGTAGAACAGCCGCACCGACCACGGGCGGAGCCGCCGGTCGCGCAGTTCGGGGATCTGCAGGGTGACCACGGCCGCGTCGGTCTGGCCCATGTCGCGCCGCACGCCCGACTCCACGATGCGCAGTTCGACGCGCCCCATCGGGTCGAGCTTCTCCGCCTCCGGCGACTTGATCAGGTCGAGGGCGCGCTCGGGCCGCCCGAGACCGCGCTCGCAGTCGGCCATCAGTGGCAGGTAGGAGTGGTCGCCGGCGCCCAGCCGCCGCGCGGCCCGCAGCTCGGCGAGCGCCTCCGCCCACTCTCCCGCGTGGTACGCCGCGATCCCGGCGGCCTCCCGGACGATCCCGACGCGGGACGCGAGCCGCCGCGCCGCCTTGGCGTGCCGGTAGGACTGCTCCGGCTCGTCCTCGGCGAGGCGGCCCGCCATCACCAAGTGCCGGGCGACCTTCGTCGCCAGCTCCTTCGGCAGGGTGCGCAGCTCCTCGCGCGCCTCGACGTCCAGCTCGTCGCCGGTGACGTCCTCGGGCAGCAGCGGATCGTCGTGCTTGGGCGCCGGCCGCTCACGCTCCTCGTACCGTGCGGGCCGTTCCCCGCGATCGCGAGGCGGTCCGTAGGAGCGCCCGCCGTCCTGGGGGCGCCGCGGCCCGCCGCGGCCCTTGAACGGCTTCTCACGGTCTCCGGGACGCCCTTCGCGTCGGCCTTCGAACCGCTGCCCGCCCGTACGGCGGTCGTCGCGGTCATCACGGCGGCCCCGGAACGGACGGTCCTGAGGACGCCCCTCAGTGCGCCGCTCGCCCTGACCGCCGCGGCCCTGGAACCCGCCGGGACGCCCTTCACGGCGCGGCCCGCCGCCCTGGCCCGCGCGGGGCCCGCGGCTCTCGAAGGGCCGCCCTTCCCGCCGCTCGCCGCGCTGCCCAGAGAAACGATTGTCCCTGCGCTCACCGCGCTGCCCGGAGAAGCCGCTGTCCCGACGCTCCTCGCGCTGGCCCGAGAACCGGCTGTCGCGACGCTCACCGCCCTGACCGGAGAACCGGCCTTCCTTGCGCTCGCCACGCTGCGCGGAGAAACGGCTGTCCCGACGCTCGCCACCCTGGCCAGAGGGCCGACCGTCCCGACGCTCATCGCGCTGGCCGGAGAAACGGCTGTCCCGACGCTCGCCGCCTTGGCCCGAGAACCGGCCCTCCTTGCGCTCACCGCGCTGCCCGGAGAACCGACTGTCCCGACGCTCATCGCGCTGGCCCGAGAATCGACTGTCCCGGCGCTCACCGCCCTGACCAGAGGGTCGGCTGTCCCGACGCTCGCCGCCCTGACCGGAGAACCGGCCTTCCTTGCGCTCGCCGCGCTGGCCCGAGAACCGGGTGTCTCTGCGCTCACCGCCGCGCTGGCCGCCGAAGCGACTGTCCGAGCGGCCCTCACGGGATTCGGGACGCCCCTCCTCGGAACGCTTGAAAGGGCGGCCGGGCTTGCGGTCATCGCGCTTACCGCGCGCGTCCCGCTCCTGCCCGCCGCCAGGACGGCCGCGCCCGCCCTGCGGGCCACCGGCGCGGAACGCCCCGCCGCGAGGACCACCGCCCTTGCGGGCCCCGGGCCCTCCCTGGCCGCCGCGGGAACCGCCCCCACGCCGGGCCGGCGTGTTCCGCCGCCCGTTGTCGCCCCGCCGCTCGCGGCTGTCGTCGCCGCGGCCGTCCTCTTCCGCGCTCATCACGTCCGTCACTGTTCTTGATGTGGTTCGGTGGACTCTTCAGCCTACTTTGGCCTGGCCACGACATGCGTCGAGGGCCGCCCCGCACAATCCGGGGCGACCCTCGACCAATTCAA
>NZ_BDDE01000010.1 GCF_008327685.1 Actinomadura sp. K4S16 | reverse complement strand
GGATGCCGCTCCAGGACGTCCTCGACGTCGGGATCGGCCACGGCCTCCATCCGGTCGACGGCCGGCACGGTCTCGTCCGCGAGCCGCTTGGCCAGCCGCTCCACGGTCGGGCGGTCCTTGCCCGGGACGGCCTCCGCCGCGCGCGCGAACAGCACCGACCCCTCGGCGAGCATCAGCTCGACGTCCTGCCCCCGCGGAACCTTGATCTCCGCGTCGTGCCGCCAGTGCGCGATCGGATCACCCCAGGCCTCCACCCGGAACGACCACGACCCCATCTCCGTCGGCGTCACCAGCGCCGACCACCGGTCCAGCCCGACCCCCACCTCGCTCATCCGCTGCGGCGCCAGCTCCTCACCCTCCGGCGTGCGCAGCACCACCGCCGCGCCCAACCGCTCGTGCCCCTCACGGAACACCGTCGCCGACACCTCGACCGTCTCACCCGCCACCGCCTTCGCCGGCCACCGGCCGCACCCCACTACCGGTTCGACGTTCACGATCGGAATGCGACCAAGCCTCGGAATGCCGGGCATGCTGGACGTTCCGGACTCGACGTGCATGTGCCATCTCCTACCCGTGCGAGACTTCCGAAACGTCTCCTGCCCGGGAAGGGGCCTTTAGCGTCCTGATTTTTTCGACAACTTTGTGCGACGCATCAACCGCGCAGGGTTGCGGTCGCGTAGGGCCGTCACCGGGTGGGCCGCGCAGTCGGAGAGATCGGCGGGTCCGCCGACGTGACCTTGCCGGCGGCGTCCACGCACCTGCTGAACCCGCCGATCACCAGCGTCCCGTCGCCGGTGGTGCCGCTGAGCAGGATCTCCAGGTACATCCCCCGCCGGACGGCGATGAGCTTGCCGACGTCGTCGCCGAGGGCCCAGCCGTCCCCCCGGAGCCGCTCCTTGACCGCGGCGTCCCTTGCGGCCGCCCCGTCCGGCCCGCGGTATTCCAGGCGCACCGCGTACTCCCAGTTGAGTTCGGCGGGCGCGCGCTCCGGGTCGTCCGGATCGTGGAAGCGGCACTGGTGGTCGTGGTCGCGGAGCACCGTCCGGGCCGTGCGCCCCTCGGCCGGGACGACGCCCGCCAGGCCGTCGACGGCGGTCCGGACCGCGGTCGCCTGCCGGTGCAGCAGCGGACGCTTCGCACTGGGGAACGGGCTCGGCGGCACGTCCGGGGACGCGACGAGGTTCCCGCACGACGTGAGCGCCAGCGCCAGGACAACGGTCAGCGCGGGCGCCAGGGCCCGCCGGACACCGCGATGGTCGGTGCGCACCGGCTCTCCTTCTTCCGCCCCGCGACGGCGCGCGGAGCATGTAGTGGTCTGCGGCTTTGACGGCGCGATGACCTGGTGTGATCGCCACTGGCCGACCTCGGCCAGCGGGGAACCGGTCTGGGGAAGGTCGAGTTTGGGCAAACGGTGGGCCGGGCCGCGAGGCCCCGCGCCGGCGACGAGCGGCCGCGGCGGGGCGCGAACCCCTGTGGCCGTGGGGCTCCGGGGACTCCTGCCATCGCCGGGACGACCGATCCGGAAGGTGAGGGTGTGGTCCCCGCCGTCGCGTCCATGCCCCCGAAGCGCATAGCGTGGCGTTGCGTGAAGGCAATCCGACGTTTCACGGTACGCACCGTCCTTCCCGAGCCCCTCAGGCAGCTCGAGGAGCTGGTCCTCAACCTGCGCTGGTCGTGGCACCACGAGACGCTCGACCTCTTCCGCGACGTGGACCCGGCGCTCTGGAAGGCCGTCCACCACGATCCCGTCCGGCTGCTCGGCGAGGTCGCCCCCGAGCGGCTCGCGCGGCTGGCGGAGGACCGGCGGTTCCTGCGGCGCCTCCAGGACACCGCCGAAGACCTGCACGAGTACCTGACGGCGCCGCGCTGGTACCAGTCGCGGCCCGGGGACTCACCGGTGAGCATCGCCTACTTCTCGCCCGAGTACGGGATCACCGCCGCGCTGCCGCAGTACTCGGGGGGCCTCGGCATCCTCGCCGGCGACCACCTGAAGACCGCGAGCGACCTCGGCGTCCCCATCGTCGGGGTCGGACTCCTCTACCGGCACGGCTACTTCTCCCAGTCGCTGTCGCCGGACGGCTGGCAGCTTGAGCGCTACCCCCCGATCGACCCCAACGGGCTGCCCCTCACGCTCCTCCGCGAGCGGGACGGAACCCCGGTGCGCGTCGTCATCGGCCTCCCCAAGGGCGGCGGCCTGCACGCGCAGGTCTGGATCGCGCGGGTCGGCCGCGTCCCGCAACTGCTCCTCGACTCCGACGTGGAGGAGAACGACCAGGCGGCGCGCGACGTCACCGACCGGCTGTACGGCGGAGGCGGCGACCACCGGCTGCTCCAGGAGATGCTGCTCGGCATCGGCGGCGTGCGGGCGATCCGCGCGTACTGCCGCATCACCGGGCACCCGGCGCCGGAGGTGTTCCACACCAACGAGGGCCACGCGGGGTTCCTCGGCCTGGAGCGCATCCGCGAGCTCGCCAAGGAGGAGGGGCTGAGCTTCGACGAGGCGCTGGAGGCGACCCGCGCGGGCACGGTGTTCACCACCCACACGCCCGTCCCGGCCGGCATCGACCGGTTCCCCCGCGACCTCATCTCCCGCTACTTCGGCGGCTCGAACGAGGAGGAGCAGGTCCCCGTCGACCGGATCCTCGCGCTCGGCGCCGAGGACTACCCCGGCGGCGACCGCACCGTGTTCAACATGGCCGTGATGGGGATGCGGCTGGCGCAGCGCGTCAACGGTGTCAGCAGGCTCCACGGCGAGGTCAGCCGGGAGATGTTCGGCGGGCTGTGGGGCGGGTTCGACACCGCCGAGGTCCCCATCGGGTCCATCACCAACGGCGTGCACGCGGGCACCTGGGTCGCCCGCGAGGTGCTCGAGTTCACCGCGCGGGAGCTGCCCGCGGTGATGGAGTCCGGGCGCGGCTGGGAAGCCGTCCGGGGCGTCCCCGAGCCGGAGGTCTGGCGCATGCGGAACCTGCTGCGGCGCCGCCTCGTGATGGACGCGCGCCGCCGGCTGCGCGAGTCGTGGCGCCAGCGCGGCGCCAGCGAGGCCGAGACGTCCTGGATCGACGACGCCCTCGACCCCGACGTCCTGACGATCGGGTTCGCGCGGCGCGTCCCGTCCTACAAGCGGCTCACGCTGATGATGAGCGACCCCGACCGGCTCCGCTCGATCCTGCTGGACCCCGACCGGCCCGTGCAGATCGTCATCGCCGGGAAGGCCCACCCCGCCGACGAGGGCGGCAAGCGGCTCATCCAGGAGATCGTGCGGTTCACCGGGTCCGAGGACGTCCGGCACCGGATCGTGTTCCTGCCCGACTACGACATGGCGCTCGGGCAGCTCATGGTGCAGGGCTGCGACGTGTGGATGAACAACCCGCTGCGCCCGCTGGAGGCGTGCGGCACGTCCGGGATGAAGGCGGCGCTGAACGGCGGGCTGAACCTGTCGATCCGCGACGGCTGGTGGGACGAGTGGTACGACGGCCAGAACGGCTGGGCGATCCCCTCCGCCGACGGCCTCGCCACCCCCGACCGGCGGGACGAGCTGGAGGCCGCCGCCCTGTACGAGCTGATCGAGGACCACGTGTCCGTCACGTTCTACGACCGGGACTCGGCCGGGATGCCGCGCCGCTGGCTGGAGATGGTCAAGCACACCATCGCCACCGTCGGCCCGAAGGTCCTCGCGTCCCGGATGCTGCGCGACTACGTCGACGACCTGTACACCCCGGCCGCCGTGGCGGAGCGCTCCATGGTCGCCGACAAGTTCGCGGGCGCCCGCGAGCTGGCGGCCTGGAAGCGGCGGGTCCGCGACGCGTGGCCGCGGGTCGCCGTCGAGCACGTCGAGTCCACCGGGGAGGAGAGCCCGCAGGTCGGCGCGCGGCTGACGGTCCGCGTCGTGGCGGACCTCGGCGGGCTCGCCCCCGAGGACGTCGCCGTCGAGGTCGCCTACGGCCGGGTGGACGACGCCGACGCCCTCGTCGAGCCGTCCTACCTGGAGCTGGCGGACGGCGGCCCGGCGGAGAACGGGCGGCGCCGCTACACCGGTGAGGTCCCGCTCGGACGCAGCGGCGCCTTCGGCTACAGCGTCCGGGTGGTGCCGAACCACCCGCTGCTGCCCGGCCGGACCGAGATGGGCCTCGTCGCGCTGCCGCCCGCGCCGCAGGGCATGACGAACGGCGACCTGCGCTAGCCGTCCTCCCCCTCGTCGTCGGCGGGCGGCGGATCCGGCGTCTGCCAGGCCGCCACGACGAGGGGGAGCAGCGCGTGCGTCGCCAGCAGCGCGAACAGGATCAGGAAGAGCGCGGCGCCGGGGATCTGCGACTCGCGGCCGCCCCGGTCGGCGATCATCGTCACCGCCAGCACGGCGGCCAGCACCAGCGTGGTGGCCCGGTGGGAGGTCGCGAACACGCGGAGCCGCGCCGCGAGCTGCCGCTCGTCCAGCTCCCGTTCCCGCTTGGCGGTCAGCCCGCGGGTCACCGCGATCAACTGGCCGGCCAGCGGCATCCCGCCCACCACCAGGACGCCCAGGATCACGAAGTTCACGATCATCGCGGTGTCGCTCGGGGCCAGCACCCAGGACACCGCGGCGTCCACCCAGAACAGGCCCAGCATGACCGCGCCCGTCCCGGCCAGGATCCGGCGGGGGCGGCGACGCGCGTAACGGGCGGGCAGCCGCCGCTCCAGATCCTCGTCGAGGCAGGCGAGGCGGTCCGCGCGCTTGCGGCGGGACCGCTCCACCCATCCGGCGGTGCGGTTCGTCATCACGTGTCTCCGATCCTCGGGAACGGCTTCAGGGAGAAGACGACCTCGACCGGCACCTCGAAGTACTCGGCGATGCGCAGGGCGAGGTGGAGGCTGGGGCTGTACTCGCCCCGTTCCAGGTAACCGACCGTCTGGTAGTGGACGCCCAGCGCGGCGGCGAGGTCGCGGCGGGAGACGCCGCGCTCCGCCCTCAGCACCGGGATCCGGTTGTAGACGGTCTCCTTCTCGGCGGACACCGGGCCAGTCTTGCGGATCACGACCCCCTCTGTACGGGTCCTAGAACAGTTCGCCATAGGACTGCATCCGTTGATAGTAGAAGTACTACATATGATCGCAGACATGCAAGCGAGCGGATCCTGGCAGGATGGACATGTGCGACTTGCTAACCGGCGCGCGCGGCCGCTGCCCTGGCTGCCGACCGGGCGCACCGCGGACGCCGCGCTGGCCGGCGGCTTCTTCGCGGTCCTGGCCGCGATGACCCTCGTGTCGGTCAACATGGGCCCGCCCACGCGGATGCCCCTCTACAGCTGGGCGCTGCTGGCGGTCGCGTGCGGCGCGCTGTACTTCCGCCGGAGACGTCCGGTCGCGGTCGCCGCCGTCACGCTCGTCGCCTGCGCCGTCTACTACCCGGTCACCGAGCCGGACGGCCCGGCGGTGCTCACGTTCGTCGTCGCGCTCTACACGGCGGCGTCCGAGGGGTACCTCACCGCGGCCGTCGTGCTCGCGGGGATCTCGGTCGGCGCGACCGTCACCGCCGACGCCCGCGACGACGTCAACCACCTCGCCGACGCGGCCGGCTTCCTGCTCATCGGCTGGTTCGTCGCGGTCGTCGCCATCGGCGGCGTCGTCCGCAACCGGCGCGCCTACCTGCGCGAGGCGGAGGAGCGCGCCCGGGTCGCCGAGCGCGGCCGCGAGGCCGAGGCCCGCCGCCGCGCCATCGAGGAGCGGCTGCGCATCGCCCGCGAGCTGCACGACGTCCTCGGCCACAACATCTCGCTCATCAACGTGCAGGCCACCGCCGCGCTGCACGGCCTGCGCCGCGAGCCGGAGCGCGCCGAGGACGCGCTCACCGCGATCAAGCAGGCCAGCAAGGACGTGCTGCGGGAGATGCGCGCCACCCTCGGCGTGCTGCGGCAGGTCGACGAGGCCGCCCCGGTCACGCCCGCCCCCGGCCTCGCCCGGCTGGACGAGCTGACCCGCGGCATCACCGCCGTCGGCGTCGAGATCCGCACCGAGGTCGAGGGGGAGCCGCGCCCGCTGCCCGCCGAGGCCGACCTCGCCGCGTTCCGGATCGTCCAGGAGGCGCTCACGAACGTGACCCGGCACTCCGGCGCGACCTCGGCCGCCGTCCGCATCCGCTACGGCGCCGACCACGTCGTCCTCAGCGTCGAGGACGACGGAACGCCCGGATCGAGCCCGCCGTCGGCCGACGGCAGCGGCATCCGCGGCATGCGGGACCGCGCCGAGACCCTCGGCGGCACCCTGGACGCCGGCCCCGCCCCCAACGGCGGCTTCACCGTCCGCGCCCGCCTCCCCCTCTGAGGGCTACACGGCCTTGGATGTCGGGGGGTGGGCAGTGGTCATCGGGGGCCAGAAGCGGGTGGCGGTGGGCGGTCTGCGGGTCGGGATCATGCCGGTGGGGCCCGCGTCGGCCGTCGGTTGCACGTTTCGGGCCCGGTCGACGACGCCGATGCGGTCGGCTCGGCGGGCCTCGGCGGCGTCGCGCGTGGTGAGGAGGACGGTCGTGCCGGCGGCGGCGATCCGGCGCAGCGTCGCCCAGATCTGGTGGATCGTTCCACTGTCGAGGCCGGACGTGGGCTCGTCCAGGAACAGCACGTCCGAGCGGTCCAGCAGCGCCAGCGACAGGTCGAGCCGCCGCCGCTGCCCGGGCGTCAGCCGCTCGAACCGCACCCCCGCGGCCCTCTCCAGGCCGGTCAGCGCGAGCGCCTCCTCCGCCGTCAGCGGGTCCAGCGTCCAGCGGTGCCGGCCTTCGACGATCTCCGAGACGGTGAGGCCGGGGAACAGCCCCTCGTCCCGCCACACCGTGCCGATCCGCAGGCCCTCCCGCGCCGCGTACGGGTCGGCGCCGAGGATCCGCACCGTGCCGCGGCAGGGGCGGCGGAGTCCCGCGAGCGCCTCCAGCAGCGGGGTCTTGCCCGAGCCCTGGTGGCCGAGCAGCGCGTAGACCTCGCCCTCCGGCACCGCGAACGAGAAGTCCCCGACCGTCCGGGCGCCGCAGCGGACGCGCAGCCCCCGCGCCTCCACGACGATTCCGCTCATCCCTCGTAACTCCCCCCATGAGGTGCGGGTCCCGGCCCTCCCCGGAGCGCCCGCATGGCAGGAGGCTACGGAGCGAACCCGCCGGTAGGCGGCCGAGCCGCGCCGGCGTTCGCACTCCGTAAGATCATCCGTGGCCCGGCGGAGCCCTCGGATCAGTCGTCGTCCTGCGCGGCGAGCGCCTCGTAGGCGGGGGCCAGGACGTCCGGCAGCGCGCGGCGGCGGACGCGGACCGGCGGGGGAGTGGCGACCTGGAGCACGAACCCCGGCGGGACCGGCGGCGCGGGCGGGCGCTCGCGGAGCCGGGCCAGGCCGGACGGCGGCGTCCAGAACCCGGCGGCGGTGAGCGGCTCGTCCTCCATCTCCAGCGGGTCGGGCTCGGTCGCGGTGGCGCGGCGGAGCGCGCCGAGCAGCTGGTCGCGCCGCCGGCCGTTCCACTGGAGGATGAGGAACGGGTCGTCGTCGAACGCCTCGGCCAGCAGGTACAGGACGGCGGCCGCGTGCTTGCACGGGTCGCCCCAGTCGGGGCAGTCGCACATCAGGTGCAGGTCGGACGCCGCGCCCGGGAACAGCGCCAGCCCCAGCTCGGCGAACACCCACTCGATCTCGGGCGGCATCTCCCCGGCCAGCAGCCGGGCCCGGAAGAGCGCGCGCGACGCCAGCTCGGCCTCCACCGCCCGCCAGCCGTCCTCGTCGATCGCCTCGATGCCGAGCGCCACCTCGTACGGCTCCGGCGCCGAGCCCCGCACCTTCGCGGTCACCTCGTACGCCTCCACCCGCAGGTCGAACACGTTGCCCTTGCGGGCGTACGTGCGGCCCCGCTGGAGCCGGCCGGCGTCGGCGAACGACTCCACCAGGTCGATGAAGCGACGCGACCACCACCGCGCGCCGATCGACCCCCGCCTGGTGCGCGCCCTGATGCCCCCGTCGTCCGGCCGCTCGTCCATCAGTCGCTCACCGCCTCCGGCGACAGCCGCAGGACGTCGCGCAGCTCGGCGACCGACAGCTCGGTCAGCCAGTCCTCGCCGGTGCCGACGATCGACTCGGCCAGGGCCTTCTTTCGTTCGATCATCTCGTCGACGCGCTCCTCCATCGTCCCGACGCAGATGAACTTGCGGACCTGGACGTTGCGGGTCTGCCCGATGCGGAACGCCCGGTCGGTGGCCTGGTCCTCGACGGCGGGGTTCCACCATCGGTCGACGTGCACCACGTGGTTGGCGGCGGTCAGCGTCAGGCCCGTCCCGGCGGCCTTGAGGGACAGCAGGAAGACGGCGGGCTCGGCGTCCTCCTGGAAGCGCTGGACGAGGTCGTCGCGCGCCTGCTTGGACGTCCCGCCGTGCAGCCACAGCACCGGGCGTTCGAGCCGCGCCGCCAGGTAGGGCTGGAGCATCGACCCGAACTCGGCGTACTGGGTGAACACGAGGGCCTTCTCGCCCTGCTCCAGCACCTCGGCGCAGATCTCCTCCAGCCGTTCGAGCTTGCCCGACCTGCCGGGCAGGCGCGAGCCGTCCTTGAGCAGCTGCGCCGGATGGTTGCAGACCTGCTTGAGCTTGGCCATCGTCGCGAGCACCAGCCCGCGCCGCTTGGCCTCCTCCGCCTCGGCGATCTGCTGGAGCATGTCGTCGACGGTGGCCCGGTAGAGCGACGCCTGCTCGGTCGTCAGGTTGCAGTAGACCTTGATCTCCTGCTTCTCCGGCAGGTCCGTGATGATCGACCTGTCGGTCTTGAGGCGCCGCAGGACGAACGGCTGCGTCGCCCGCCTGAGCGCCAGCGCCGCCTGCTCGTCGCCCTCCCGCTCGATCGGGATCGCGAACCGCCGCCGGAACTCGGCGCGCGGCCCCAGCAGCCCCGGGTTAGCGAACTCCATGATCGACCACAGTTCGGTCAGGTGGTTCTCCACCGGCGTGCCGGTGAGCGCGATCCGGCTGCGCGCCGGGATGCTCCGCACCGCCCTGGCCTGCCGCGTCCCGCTGTTCTTGAGCGCCTGCGCCTCGTCGCAGATGACCCGCTCCCACGCGATCGCGGCGAGCATCTCCGCGTCGCGCGCCGCCGTCCCGTACGTGGTGAGCACCAGGTCGGCGCCCGCCACCGCGGCGGCGAGGTCCTCACCCCGGTGCCGCCCCGTGCCATGGTGGACGTACACCCGCAGCTTGGGCGTGAACCGAGCCGCCTCCCGCTGCCAGTTCCCCACCAGCGACATGGGAACGATCGCGAGTGTCGGCGGCGGGGTTGCGCCGTCATTTCGTTCGTGAATTAGCAGCGAGAGCACCGAAATCGTCTTCCCGAGCCCCATGTCGTCCGCGAGAAGGGCGCCGAGGCCGAGATCGTTCATGAACGTCAGCCAGGCGAGCCCGCGCTCCTGGTAGGGGCGCAGCTCGGCGTCCAGGTCGTCGGGGGTGCGCATGGGGGTGAGGCGGCGGTCGGCTTCGCCGGAGAGGAGGTCGCCCAGTGAGCCTGCCGCGTCGACCTCGGTGAGGGGGAGGACGTCGTCGCCGGCGTGGACGATCGCGCGGATCGCCTCGGCGGCGGTCATGCGGCCGCGGCGCGGGTGGCGCAGGAAGTCGAGGGCCGCCTCCAGCTGCCGCTCGTCAAGCTCCACCCACTGGCCGCGCAGCCGGACGAGCGGCGTCTTCAGCCGGGCCAGCTCCTCCAGTTCGGCCTCGTCGATGCTCTCGTCGCCGATGGCGAGGTCCCAGCGGAAGTCGACCATCGATTTCAGGTCGAAGCCCGAGGGAGCTGCCGACCCTGAGGACGCCTCCGGGTCCTCGTTGCGGGTGGTGAGCTTCATGCCGAGCTTCGCCTTGCCCGCCCACTGGGGGAGCAGGACGCCGAAGCCCGCGGCGGCGAGCATTGGGGCCGCCTGGCGGAGGAAGCGGAACGCGCCCGCCGTGTCGAGCAGGAGCTCGGCCGGGGTGGGGCCGTCGAGGGCGGGCGCCAGCTCCGGGTAGAGGCGCAGAGCGCGGCCGAGGCCGGCGAGGAGCGTCTCCTCCGCCTGCGGGATCGAGGTGGCCTCCCCTTCCCAGACCATCGCGGCGGGGACGTAGAGGCTCGGGTCGTCGGTGCCCTGGAGGGCGAACTCCACCCGCCACGTGTCGCCCTCGCGGGGTTCGGCGCCCTCCTCGAACTCCTCGGCGCCCGGTTCGGCGAGGCGGAAGCAGGCCCGCAGCGGGCCGGACGGGCGGCGCGCTGCGGCGGCCCACGCCTCCAGCTCGGCGATCAGGTCGTCGGGGTCGTCGCGGGGTTCGCGGGCGACCTCTGCGGACGGGCCGGTGAGCGCCATCACCCAGCGCTCGGCGAGCGGCAGCCGGTCGGGCTCCTTGCGCCGCGACACCAGCAGCGGATGCGGCACCACGCCCCGCACCGCCGTGTCGACCAGGGCGGACAGCGCCTCGCGCAGGACCTCGGCGGCGGGGCGCCCGCCGTCCGCGGCGCGGCAGGCGGCGGGCATGGCGCGGGCCAGCGCGCGGAACCGCGCCGGGTCGTCGAGGACCGGGCGCCAGCGGGCCACGAGGTCGCCGTCCTCGCGCAGCAGGGCGGGCAGGACGTGGCCGCGCCCGGCGAGGTGCACCGCCTCGTCGGCGACCATGCACAGGAAGCGCAGGTCGGTGCCCGCGATCACGTCGGCGCCGTGCTCGGCCTTCTGCAGCAGCGCCATCGCGGGGAACGGCGCGAGGACCAGGGCGGGGACCCGCCACGGGCGCAGCTCGGGCTCGCCGCTCACCGGTTCGGGGCCCAGCTCGGCCGACGGCAGCGGATGGTCGCCCGCGGTGGGCAGTGCCATCGCCAGCTCGACGGGGAACGCGGTGCGCAGGAGCGGCTCGTAGGACGTGCCGGTGAAGTCGCAGGTCGCGAAGGGGTGGACGTCCGGGGAGGGCTCGTACGGGCCGGTGCGTTCGGCCCACAGGCAGAGCGCACCGCCATGCCAGGTGGCGTGGGCGACGAGCATGGTCCCCGAAGCTACCAGCAGCCTCGGACGTCACCGCGCTTCCCGCTCCCTCACTACTAGGCTCGGGGCGTCCGCCATCGGGTTTCATTAGGAGGGTCGCCGTGGGCGAGTTCGTACGGGTCGAGGTCGAGGACGGGATCGCGACGATCAGGCTGGACCGTCCGAAGATGAACGCCCTGAACGCCCAGATGCAGCGGGAGCTGATCGACGCGGCCCGGGAGGTCACCCAGGACGAGGCGGTCGGCGCCGTCGTGCTGTACGGGGGCGAGCGGGTGTTCGCGGCGGGCGCGGACATCAAGGAGATGGCTCCGATGTCGTACGCCGAGATGTCGGCGGGGCACTCGCGGCTGCTGCAGGACTTCGCCAAGGCGCTCGCCGCGATCCCGAAGCCGGTGATCGCCGCGATCACCGGGTACGCGCTCGGCGGCGGGCTGGAGACGGCGCTGACCGCCGACTTCCGGGTCGCGGGCGAGAGCGCGAAGGTGGGGCAGCCGGAGATCCAGCTCGGCATCATCCCGGGCGCGGGCGGCACGCAGCGGCTGTCCCGGCTGATCGGGCCGTCGAAGGCCAAGGACCTGATCTTCTCGGGACGGCACGTCGCGGCGGACGAGGCCCTCGCGATGGGCCTGGTGGACCGGGTCGTCCCGGACGACGCCGTCTACACCGCCGCCAAGGAGTGGGCGGCGACGTTCGTCGGCGGCCCCGCGATCGCGCTGCGCGCCGCCAAGCAGGCCGTCGACCGCGGCCTCGAGGCCGACCTCGACACCGGGCTGGAGATCGAGCGGACGCAGTTCGCGGCGCTGTTCGCCACGGAGGACCAGGCGAACGGGATGAAGAGCTTCATGGAGGAGGGCCCCGGCAAGGCCCGGTTCACCGGTCGCTGAGTTCACCGGGCCCCTGCGTTCACCGTTCGCTGAGCGCGCGGTCCCGCGTGTCGACCACCTCGTCGGCGTAGCGCTCGGTCCAGCGGCCGAGCGCGGCGAGGGGCTCCAGCATGCCGCGCCCCGGCCCGGTCAGCTCGTACTCGACGCGCGGAGGCGCCTCGGCGTAGCGGCGCCGGGTCACCAGCCCGTCGCGTTCGAGGTGGCGCAGCGTCCCGGTCAGCACCTTGTGGCTGATGCCGCCGATCCGCGCCTGCATCTCGCCCGGACGCAAGGGGCCGTGCTGGAGCGTCCACAGCACGACGCCCGCCCAGGTGCCGGACAGCAGGTCGAGGGCGAGCCGCGTACGGCAGTCGGCGGCGAACTCGCTCACGTTCAAGGGCTCGTATTCGTCCATGGGATCGCCCGCCATCCTGCCCCTTCCGATACGCACCGAATGGTGCGAAACGGACCGCCTAACGTCCCGTCCGACGGTAATCGAACGGAGGACGGCATGCGGATCGGAATCCTCGGCGCGGGCGCCATGGCGGACGCCCTCGCGACGCAGTGGGCGCGCAAGGGGCACCAGGTTCGGATCGGGGCGCGCACGCCCGCGAAGGCGGTGGCGCTGGCCGACCGGATCGGGCACGGCGCGGCCGGCGGCACGCTCCGGGAGGCGGCGGAGTTCGGCGAGGCGGTGCTCCTCGCCGTCTGGCACGAGGGCGTGCAGGACGTCCTGCGCGAGGCGGGGCCGCTGGAGGGGCGGGTGCTGATCGACTGCACCAACCCGATGGAGCCGCCGTTCGAGCGGCTCAAGACGGCGGGCGGCCCGTCCGCGGCGCGGCGGATCGCCGACGCGACCGGCGCGCGGGTCGTCAAGGCCTTCAACACCTGCCACGAGAGCGTGTGGCGGATGACGCCCCCGGTGTTCGCGGGCCGTCCCCTCGGCGTCCCCCTCTGCGGCGACGACGAGGACGCCCTCGCTGTCGTCCGCGGCCTGGTGACCGACCTGGGCTGTGTGCCGATGGACGGCGGAAGCCTGGAAAGGGCCGGGCTCCTGGAGGCGGTGACCGCGTTCATGGTGGGGTTGTGGACGGCGGGCGAGGACCCGGCCGCGATGCTGCCGCCGCCCGAGTACGCTGGGGGCGACCCGGCGCGCACGTCCGAAGACCCGCGCGCGACGGAACTCGCGGGCTGACGGGCTAAAACGTTATTTGCGTTTTTTGGGCGTGCTGCGGGGCTGCGCGAAGATCGCCCGATAGCATCTCCCGCCATGCGACACGCGTACCGGACCGCGCTGGTGACGGGGGCGTCCAGCGGCATCGGCGAGAGCTTCGCCCGCCTCCTGGCCCGCCGCGGCACCGACCTCGTGATCGTGGCGCGCCGGAGCGACCTGCTGGACGGCCTCGCCCGCGACCTCGTCGAGCGGTACCGCGTGGCGGTGGAGGTGCTCGCCGCCGACCTCACCGACCCCGTGCAGCGCGCCGAGGTCGAGGGGCGGCTGCGGGCCGAGCCGGTCGAACTGCTGGTCAACAACGCCGGGTACGGCGCATTTGGAGCGTTCGCGGAACTGCCGCTGGACGACCACCTGGCGCAGATCGAGCTCAACGTGGCCGCGCTGGTGCGGCTCACCCACGCGGCCCTTCCGGGGATGATCGCGCGCGGCCGGGGCGGTGTGCTGAACGTCGCCTCGATGGCGGGGTTCGCGCCCTCGCCCGGCAGCGCGACCTACGGGGCGACGAAGGCGTACGTGGCGTCCTTCTCCGAGAGCCTGCACTCCGAGGTCTCGGGGAAGGGCGTCCACGTGACGGCGCTGTGCCCCGGATTCACCCGCACCGACGACGAAGCCCCGGCCAACGCGCTGTGGCTGCGGCGCGAGGACGTGGCGCGGGCGGGCCTGGAGGCGGTGTCGACCGGCCGCGCGCTGTGCGTCCCCGGCATGCAGTACAAGGCGGCGCTCCCGGCGCTGCGGCTCGTCCCGAGGCCGCTGCTCAGGGCCGCCGTGAACCGCATGTGGCAACAGGCCGCCGACACGCGGTGACGAGACGTCACACCATTTCACGCAGGTCTACAAAAGTTCCCGCGCCCCGCTTGTCGCGGTGGTGACTTGACGGGGGTCGCGCTGACTCGCGACGATCGAACCTACGCTTGAGTAGGTTGTGAACGGCCTGCTGGGCGGCTGCAGGACGACCTCTCGTCAAGCGAAGGAACCGCATGTCCGTGACCCCCGAAGAGAAGTTCCAGACCAGCCTCATGCTCGACCTTGAGCCCGTGGTCGAGAAGGAGCTGAACCGGCACCTGTCGATGGCCAAGGAATGGTTCCCGCACCAGTACGTCCCGTGGAGCGAGGGACGCGACTTCGACGGGCCGCTGGACGGCGAGCCGTGGTCCCTCGAGCAGTCGAAGCTGAGCCTCGAGGCCCGCGAGTCGCTCATCGTCAACCTCCTCACCGAGGACAACCTCCCCGGCTACCACCGCGCCATCGCCACCGTGTTCGGCCGCGACGGCGCCTGGGGCACGTGGGTGAACCGCTGGACCGCCGAGGAGAACCGGCACGGCATCGCCCTGCGCGACTACCTCACCGTGACCCGCGCGGTCGACCCGATCGCGCTGGAGCGCGCCCGCATGCACCACATGGAGGCCGGCTACGAGGCCGACCACGGCGACTCCTTCCTGCACGGGACGGCGTACGTGTCGTTCCAGGAGCTCGCGACCCGCGTGTCGCACCGCAACACCGGCAAGGCGTCCGGCGAGCCCGTCTGCGAGCAGATGATGACCCGCATCGCCGCCGACGAGAACCTCCACATGATCTTCTACCGGAACCTGATGGGCGCCGCGCTCGAGGCCGCCCCGAACGAGACGATGCGGGCGATCACCGACGTCGTGACGTCGTTCCAGATGCCCGGCCACAGCATCGACGGCTTCCTGCGCAAGTCGGTCGTCATCGCCAACGCCGGCATCTACGACCTGCGGCTCCACCACGACGACGTGCTCATCCCGGTCCTGCGCAAGTGGGGCGTCTTCGACCGCACCGACCTGACCGGCGACGGCGAGAAGGCCCGCGAGGAGCTGAACGAGTTCCTGGAGCAGCTCGACGCCGCCGCCACCAAGTTCGAGACCCGCCGCGAAGAACGCCGCGCCCGCCAGGCAGCGCGGCGCTAGCCCAGGGGGGCGACCCCCTGGAACCCCCGTTGCGGGCCGGGCGATCCTCACGCCACGGTGCGGGTGTGTTGTGCCCGTGCGGGTTTGCGGCGTGGCGCTGCGGTCGCCCGGCTCGGCGGGCATGCGCGTTGCGCTCGCTGCGCTCGCTCCACGCGCCTGCCCGCGCGGCCGGCTGAGGTCCGGTCCAGGGTGATCTGAACCGTGGCGGGAACCAGAGGGGCGTTTTCGGGCGTCCAAGGGGGCATGGGGACGCACAGGCGACTGGGCGGGTACCGGTTGCTCGGCGAGATCGGCCGGGGGAGCACGGCGGTGGTCTACCTGGCCATGGACGCCGGCGGCCGGGAGGTCGCGGTCAAGGAGCTCGTTCCGGAGCTCACGGGGGAGCCGGAGGCGATCAGCCGGCTGGCGCGGGAGATGTCGGCGCAGGCGCGGGTGCGCAGCGCCTACGTCGCCCGGCTGCTGGACGGCGCGGTGTCGGCCCAGCGGCCGCACGTGGTCATGCAGTACGTGCCGGGGTGCCCGCTGAACGACCTCGTCGAGGCGTACGGGCCGCTGCGCGGCGACCGGCTCGTCCGGTTCGCGCGGCGGCTGGCGCTGGCGCTCGGGGACGTCCACGACGCGGGCGTGCTGCACCGCGACGTCTCGCCCGGCAACGTGATCGTCCTCGGCGACCGGCCGACGCTGATCGACTTCGGCATCGCGCACGAGTCCGGCGCGGAGCAGATCACGAGGCGCGGCATGGTCGTGGGCACGCCCGCCTACCTGGCGCCCGAGCTGATCGAGGGGGAGCGCGCCACGACCGCGTCGGACGTGTTCTCGTGGGCGTCGACCGCGGCGTACGCGGCGACGGGGCGCCCGCCGTTCGGGCGCGGCTCGCTGCACGGGGTGTGCTTCCGGATCCTGCGCGGCCAGGCCGACCTCGACGGGGTGCCCGAGCCGCTGGCAGGGCTGCTGCGGGCGGCGTTCCGCCGCGACCCCGCGGAGCGCCCCGCCGCCCGCTGGTTCGCCGGCGCGCTGGCCGACGCGGCCAAGGGCGACGGGGTGGTGGCGGCCTGATGGCTGGATCTCCTCCGCGGGATCGGCAAGGGTAGGGTTTCGGAAACGATGAAGGGAGCCGTCACGTCCGGGGACCGAATCGGCCACTACAGCGTCCTGCAGACCCTGGGGGAAGGGGGCATGGGCGTCGTCTACCTCGGCGCCGACCCCGAGGGGCGCAACGTGGCCATCAAGGTGCTGCGGCCCGCGGTCGCGGGGGACGCCACGGCGCGTCGCCGGCTGGCCCGCGAGGTCGACTCGATGCGCAGGGTGCACAGCCCCCACGTCGCCGAGATCCTCGACGCCGACGTGACCGCCGACCAGCCCTACATCGTGACCCAGTACGTGCCCGGCCGGACGCTGGAGGAGATCGTCGAGGAGGCTGGCCCGATCTACGGGCCGGGGCTCCAGCGGCTGGGCGTCGGGCTGGCGTCGGCGCTGTCGGCGATCCACGGCGCCGGGATCGTGCACCGCGACCTGAAGCCCGGCAACGTGATGCTCGTGGACGGCGAGCCCGTCGTGATCGACTTCGGCATCGCGCAGGCCGCCGACGCGACCCGGCTGACCGCGACCGGCATGGTCATCGGCACCCCCGGCTACCTCGCCCCGGAGATCATCGAGGGCGAGGACGCGGGCCCGCCGTCGGACGTGCACGCGTGGGCCGGGACGCTGGCCTACGCCGCGACCGGCCGGCCGCCGTTCGGCTCCGGCACCTTCGAGTCGATCTTCTACAAGATCATGCAGGGCACGCCCGACCTGGACGGCGTGCCCGAGGCGATGCTGCCCGTGCTGCGGTCGGCGATGGCGCGGCACCCGGCCGAGCGCCCGACGGCCGTCAGCCTGGTGCAGCTCACCCGCCGCATCCACCTCGAGGCCACGATCACCGACCAGACGCGCGTCGACCGGCACTACCCGTCGCCGAGCGCGCCCCGGCCTGAGGAGCCGGCGGCCGACCACTCCCGGCAGTTCTCCATGCCGCTGCCGTCGCAGGACCCGCCGTCGCGGTCGCCTTCGTCGTCGACGCCCAGCGGGACGGCGATCCCGTCGCCCGCCCCCGTCCCGGCGCAGCCGAAGGACTTCGTCGGGCAGCTGCCGCCCGCCGCGCCGCCGCCCGTCCCGCCGCCCGGGCCCGCGCCGTTCAAGGCGGGGGAGCAGTACGCGCAGCGCGGCTACGGGCCGCCCGCGCCCTACGACCAGGGGCCCTACCAGGGCGGCTATCCGCCGCAGTACGCGCCTCCGCCGACCCAGCCCCCGCCGGGCGCCCTCCAGCGGGGCCCCGCGGAGGCCAGGCCCGACCAGGCCCGGCCCGACCAGGCACGGCCCGACCGCGCCGCCGGTGCCGACAAGGAGCGGCGCAAGCCCTACGGCTGGTACCGGGTGCTCAGCTTCATCGTCCTTGTGGCGCTGCTCGGGTTCGCCAACATCGCGCCGCTGCTCGCCCTCGGCGTCACCGTCGTCGGCGTGCTCGTCCTGCGGATGGCCGACAAGGCGGCCAAGGGCATGGAGGGCCGGCAGACGCGGCGGGGCCCGCGCTCGGGCGACGCCGTCGCGGCCGCGTTCCGGACGCCGCTGCACCTGCCGGGCGCCCTGATGTCGACCGTGCTGTGGACATCTCTCAGCTTCCTCGCCGGGCTGGTCCTGCTCGCCGTGCTGATCTTCGCCGATCCGAACATGACCGCGTCCAAGGCGATCGCCTACACGGCGATGGCGGTGATCGGGCTGCTGTGCCTCGCGCCGGGCAGCGGCGCGCCCCGCCGCCAGCTCGCCCGCATCTGGGGCGCGCTGCTGCCGCGCGCCGAGGCGGCGCTCGTCGGGGCGCTGATCCTCGGGATCTTCGCCGCGGTGCTGGTCGGCCTGTCGCAGCGGCAGCCGCCCGACACCACGCCGGTGGACGGGATGAGCCAGGACCTGGAGAGCCTGCGGGCCGACGTCCACGACCTCGTGGCGGGCATCCCCGGCACGTGACGCGCGGGCCCTCCCGCTGACCGGGCGCGGCCCCTCTCAGGTCGGTATGGTGGCGACCCATATGAGCGGCGAGACGAGCCATCAGGCGCACATCGGTCCGTACCGGCTGCTGTCCAGGCTGGGCGGCGGAACCGGTGGCGTCCACCGCGCCGCGGGCCCCGACGGCCGCGATGTGGCGATCAGGCTCCTCCCGCCGGGAGCCGTCCCCGACGTGGCGCGGATGCGCGAAGTGCTCAGCCCCTACGTGGCCGACGTCCTGGACGGCGAGGCCGCCGGCCCCCGCTCGTACGTGGTTTTCCGGTTCGTGCCCGGACGGCCGCTCGCGGAGACGGTCGCCGGCCAGGGGCCGATGTCGGGGGACGCGCTGCGCCGCATGGCCTTCGGGCTGGCCAAGGCCCTGGCCGCCATCCACCTGACCGGCCTCGCCCATGGCGAGCTGGGGCCGGGAACCGTCCTGGTCGTGGACGACGCTCCGGTCGTCGTCGACTTCGCGCTGACCGCGGGCGCCGACGCCGCCGACGACGTCCGCGCATGGGCCGCCACGGTGGCGTTCGCCGCCACCGGCCGTCCGGACGCGCCCGCCGACGCGCTGCCCGCCGACCTGCGCCCCCTGGTGGCGGCCGCCTCGCATCCCGACCCCGCCGCCCGTCCGGCCGCGGCCGAACTGGCGGAGGCGGCGTCCCGGCTGAAGCTCCCTGCCGCCCCCTCCGCCCGTCCCGCCGGCGGGCCTCCCACCGCGGCCCCTTCCGCCCCTGGGACGTTCGCGGCCGAGTGGCCGAGCGGGCCCGCCGGGGAGCGCATCGCCTCCGACGGGGCGCGGGAGACGGCGGCGCACGAGATGGCGGTGGCGCAGGGCTGGGCTCGGCTGCTCGCGGCCCTGGTGGTCGTGGCGGGCGTCGGTGTCGTGATCATGCTGCCGATCGCGGGGCTCGCCCTGACGCTGGTCGCGGTGACGCTGCTGCGCGTCGCGGGCACGACGGCGCGCGGCTGGGCGTGGGCGCTCGGGCGGACGCTGCTGACCGTCCCCTACGCGGCGGCCTTCACGGTCGCCGTCCCGCTCGGGCTCGCCGCGGCGTCGGCGGTCGGCGGGAAGCTCGACTCCCTCACCGCCTGTGCTTTCGGCGCCGGAGCCGGGGCCGCGGTGCTGTGGACGGCGCCGGGCGTCAGCGCCCCGCGGCGCCAGCTGGAGCGGATGTTCCTGCCGGTGGCGCTGCGGCCGCGGGCCGTCGCCGCCGCGGTCGTGGGGCTCGGCGTGCTGTGCCTGCTCGTCGGCGTCGGCGCGATGACGATGACGCCGAGCTTCTCCCCGACCTACGGCCTGCAGCGGACGCTGGAGAGCTCCATGGACCGCCTCCAGCACGCCGTCAACAGGGTATGAGGCGTGATGTCCGACACGTCCGATTCGGGACGGCGCATGACCCCCAAACCCGCCGCACACGTGGGTAAGGTCTCACGAACTGGGATTTGCCAGTAGGCTACCGACGAGTAACATTATCGTGCACGGCCCAACCGGGGACCCGGCTCCGAAGCGCGTTCGGGTGTTTGGCAGGCTGTGACTTCGAAAGCGCATGTCCGCGTCGACCCGTCATGGGCGGCGCCCCTCTGCCGCTTACCTCAGCGGCCAACTGAGTGCAGGGAGGTCGGCCACCGGCCATGAACATCGTCGTCCTGGTGAAGCAGGTTCCCGATACGGAGAGCCCGCGCAAGCTGAAGTCCGATGACAGCACGCTCGACCGCGCCGCGGCGGACGGCGTGATCAACGAACTCGACGAGTACGCGATCGAAGAGGCGCTGAGCATCAAGGAGGCCCAGGGCGGCGAGGTGACCGTCCTCACCATGGGCCCCGACAAGGCCACCGACTCCATCCGCAAGTCGCTGGCGATGGGCGCCGACAAGGCCGTCCACCTCGTCGACGACGGGCTGGCCGGATCGGACGCGCTGCAGACCTCCTACGCGCTGCAGCAGGCGCTCGGCCGCACCGGCTTCGACCTGGTGATCCTCGGCGCGGAGTCCACCGACGCGCGCACCGGCGTGCTCGCCGCGATGCTCGCCGAGCGGCTCGGGGTCCCGCAGCTGTCGCTCGCCAACAAGGTCGAGATCGACGGCACGTCCATCAAGGTGCAGCGGCAGACCGACTACGGCTTCGACCGGGTCGAGGCCACCCTGCCCGCGGTGGTGTCCGTCGTGGAGAAGATCAACGAGCCGCGCTACCCCTCGTTCAAGGGGATCATGGCGGCCAAGAAGAAGCCGGTCGAGACGCTCGGCCTCGGCGACGCCGGCATCGACGCGTCCCAGGTCGGCCTGGCGAACGCCGCGACCGAGGTGGTCGACTTCGCCGAGGCGCCGCCGCGCGCGAAGGGCGAGATCGTCACCGACGAGGGCGACGGCGGTGCGAAGATCGCCGAGTTCCTCGCGTCGAAGAAGTTCGTCTGACCGAGGAAGGGGATTGCAACCATGGCCGAGATTCTCGTCCTCGTCGACCACGTCGACGGTGAGGTCAAGAAGGTCACGCTCGAACTGCTGACGCTGGCGAACCGGCTCGGCGAGGCCGCCGCCGTATGGGTCGGCCCGGGCTACGAGAACGCCAAGGACAGGCTCGCCGAGTACGGCGCCGGCAAGGTCTACGTGGCCGCCGACGAGGAGCTCACCTCCTACGTCGTCGCCCCGAAGGCCGCGCTGCTGGCCCAGCTCGTGAGCGAGAAGTCCCCGGCCGCGGTGCTGGTGGCCGCGACCGGCGAGGGCAAGGAGATCGCGGGCCGCCTGGCCGTCAAGACCGGCTCCGGCGTGCTCACCGACGTCGTGGACGTCGCCGACGGCTTCGTCGCCGAGCACTCCATCTTCGGCGGCGGGATCATCGCGCACGCCAAGGTGAAGACGGGCACGCCGATCATCGCCGTGCGGCCGAACTCCGTCGCCCCCGAGGCGGCCCCGGCCACCCCGGCCGAGGAGCAGGTGTCGGTCGCGCTCTCGGACGCCGACAAGGGCGCCCGGATCGTGGAGAAGGTCGTCCAGGAGAAGGGCGAGCGCCCGGACCTGACCGAGGCCGCGATCGTGGTCTCCGGCGGCCGCGGCGTCGGCGGCGCCGAGAACTTCAAGATCATCGAGGGGCTGGCCGACTCGCTCGGCGCGGCCGTCGGCGCCTCCCGCGCCGCGACCGACGCCGGCTGGTACCCGCACTCGTTCCAGGTCGGCCAGACCGGCAAGACGGTGTCGCCGCAGCTCTACGTCGCGGTCGGCATCTCCGGCGCCATCCAGCACCGGGCCGGCATGCAGACCTCGAAGACCATCGTCGCCATCAACAAGGACCCCGAGGCGCCGATCTTCGAGCTCGTCGACTACGGCGTGGTGGGCGACCTGTTCCAGGTCGCGCCGCAGCTCACCGAGGAGATCAGCAAGCGCAAGTGATCCCGCGCGGACGGCCCGGCGACGCTCGCGTCGCCGGGCCGTCCGCGTTCAGGAGCGCTTCGGCGACGGGTACGGGACGGCTTTCAGCAGCGAGGGCTTGAGCATGTCGTCGACCTCGGCGTAGGGCAGGACGGAGTCGCGCAGGCCGCACGCCGACTCGTATCCCAGGGTCGAGCCGTAGAAGGCCACGCGCAGGCCCGTCGGGGTGAGCGCCATGGTGACCTCGCCGGACTTGACGAACGCGGACGGGTTGTCGGTGCCCCGTGGCTGGAAGCCGCCGTCGCGCGGCTGGTCGCTGTAGCAGTAGACCCCCCCGGGCTGGTGCGCCTTGATCCTGCCGTCCAGCGGCTTGAGGCCCTGCTCGGTCGGGACGCGGAACAGGTCGAGCGGTTTGTAGGACGCGCCCGTCCTGAGGTCGACGGTCGCCGCCTGGGACTGGTCCCAGCCCGTCCCGCGCTCGCCGCGCAGCTCGACGGTGTACCAGACCGACAGCAGCCGGTCGCTGCGCAGCAGGATCTTCGGCGTCACGACGTCGGTGTAGGGACCGCGGCCGCCGGACTGCAACCCGTTGCGCGTCTTGGCCCAGCGCTGTTCGAGCGGTGCCCGGAGCGCCTGGTTGATCTTCCGGTTGAGCGCGGCGTCCCCGCCCGTCACCCGCACGACCTGGCCCTGCGCCTGGAACGTTTTGCCGCCGCCGAGGTCCTGCCGCGGCTCGCTGAGAGCGGCCAGCTGCGCCACGAATGGCTTCGCCTTGGGAGCCTGGTCGGCCACCGCCACGTACACCGCCGCCCCGCCGCCCACGGCGACCGCGGCGGCGCCTCCCGCGACGGCGACGGCGCCCTTCGCGCCGAGCGTGCCGATGACGCCCTTGCCCGCCGCGCCCGCCGCGCCGGCGCCGCCCGTTCCGGCCGCGCCCGACCCGGCCGCCCCGGCGGCCCCCGCGGAGCCCGCGGCTCCGGCCGACCCGCCCGCGCCCGCCGCTCCGGCGGCCCCCGCCGAGGCGCCGCCGGAGCCGAGGCCGAGCGCGGTCAGCGGGAACAGCATCGACAGCGCGGCGGCGGTCCCCGCGAGCGTGCGGACGCCGCGCCCTTCCCAGTCGGGCCCGTACGCGCCCGCCGCGACCGACTCCAGCTCGGAGACGAACGCGGCGGCGCCCATCGGCCGCTCCCACGGGTCCTTCGCCAGCCCCCGCTCGATCAGCGGGCGGAGCGGTCCGGGGACGTCCGCCACCGGGATCGGGGCCGTGAGGTGGCGGCCCATCAGCCCGGCCTGGTCCTCGGCGGTGTAGGGGCGGCGCCCCGTGACGCACTCGAAGAACACGCACGCCGCCGCGTACACGTCGGTGGCGGGGGAGGCGGGCTCGTTCCGCCACTGCTCCGGCGCCATGTAGACGGGCGTCCCGGAGCGGCCGGACGCGCCCGCGTCCACCGCGATTCCGAAGTCGATCAGCTTGCTCAGCCCGTCGCCGCGCACGATCACGTTGGCGGGCTTGTAGTCGCGGTGGACGATCCCGAGGCCGTGGGCGGCGGCGAGGCCGAGCAGCGAGCCCTTGAGGAGCGCCAGCGCGGCCTCCGGCGCCAGCGGCCCCCGCTCGGCGAGCACCGACTTCAGCGGCGCCCCGTCCACCGCCTCCATGACGATCGCCGCGCCGTCCGGCGTCTCGACGAGGCCGAAGAGCTGGGCGACGAACGGGTTGCGCAGCCGGCCGAGCAGCTCGGCCTCGCCGCGGAAACGGTCGCGGAACTCCGCGTCCCGGGTGAGGGACGCCGACAGGTACTTGATCGCGGCCGGGCGGCCCGTCGCGTCGTGCCGCGCGAGCACGACGCGACCCTGTGCGCCCTCGCCGAGCACCCGCAGCTCGGTGTAGCCCGGAACCCGCCAGTCGCCCATACCGCCCCCTGTCCGCCCGTTCTGGAAGGGGTTATATCGGATGGCGGCCTCAGGCGGCGACGGGTTCCGGTCGAGCGTCGCCCGGCACCGGGGCCTCCGCGGCCGGCTCGGGGGCCGGGGCGGGGACGGTCACGTCCGCGGTCGCGCGCAGCGGCGCGTACCGGGCGCCCGCCGCGATCAGCAGCGCCAGGACGACGACCACGCCGACGCCGACCCGCAGGGACGTCGCCTCCGACAGGAAGCCGACCACGACGGGGCCGAGCAGCAGGCCGCCGTAGCCCATCGCGCCGACCTGGGCCACGGCTGCGGCGGGACGGTCCGGCGCGGCCGAGCCCGCCAGCGAGATCGTCGTCGGGACGACCGTGCAGACCACGAGGCCGGTCACGAAGAACCCGGCGATCGCCACCGCCGGGACGGGCGCCAGTACGACGACGGTCATGCCCGCCGCGGTGCCGAGGCCCGCGCCGACCAGCAGCCGGCGGGTGCCGACCCGCATCCGGACGCGGTCGCCGACGAGCCGCCCGAGCAGCATCGCCAGCTCGAACACCGGATAGCCGGCCGCGGCGACGGCCTCGGTGGCGCCGAGCTCCTCGTGCAGGAGCAGCCCGCTCCAGTCGGCGATCGACCCCTCGGTCATGAACGCGATGAACGCGAGGACGCCGATCAGGTAGACGGCGGACGGCAGCCGGCGCGCCTTGCGCCCCGTCCCGGACGCGGCCGGCGCGGCGGGGTCGGGCAGGTAGGTGCGGCCGAGCGCGAGGGCGGCGGGCAGCGACAGCAGCGCGGCGGTCAGCACGGTCTCGGTGAACCCGAAGCCGGCCGCGGCCGTCGCGACGCCGAACAGGCCGCCGCTCATCGCGCCGACGCACCAGCCGGCGTGCATGCCGCTCATGACGGACCGGCGGTACGCCTGCTCGACGACGCTGCCCTGCGCGTTCATCGCGATGTCGGTGATCCCGAACGTCATGCCGAACAGCGCGACCGCGCCGAGGAGCACGCCGTAGGTGGGGGCGAGCGCGACGGCCGCGTAGGACACCGCGGTCAGCGGCAGGGCGACCCGCAGGACGGTGCGGCTGCCGGCCCGCGCCATCACGCCGCGCAGCGCCTGCATGGCCGCGATCGCGCCCAGTCCCCAGACGAGGACGACGATGCCGATCTCACCCTCGTTCGTCCCGAACTTGCCGGCCAGCGCGGGCATGCGCGCCACCCACACTCCGGTCAGCAGACCGGCCAGTGCGAAGGTCAGGAACGTCCCCGAACGGGCACGGAACAGCATTGTTCACCTCTTTCTCGGCTGGGCGGGGCGCACCCCGGTGGTGCGGCGGGCGTCGGGGGACGTGCCGCGGCGTGTGACATGCGTCATGGAACGCTCCAAACCGCTGCGGGTCGGGAGCGTCCAGGTCCGGAGGTTCCGGAGGTTCGGGTGGGGCGCGCGGCGCCCCGGCGTCAGCGCTCCAGCAGCCCCAGGAGCCGCTGTTTCAGCGCGTCGAGCTGCGCGCCGTCGTACAGCGCGGGGTCATGGCTGACCACCTCCCAGAGGCCCTCGGCCGCCAGCCTGACGACCGCGGCGGTGCCGGGGTCGGGATCGTCCGCGGGATCGCGGCCGTGCCAGCGGCGCATCGCCTCGTTCAGCGGCTCGGCCTGCTCCGGATCGGCGGCGACGGCCGTGATGGCCGACCACCGCCGGTAGGCGCGGGCCTCGCCGGTGAGGATCTCGAACGTGGCCTCGACGTACGCGCGGGTGTAGGACCCGGGCGTGCCGTCGTCGTAGGCGGCGATCAGGGCGTCGAACTCCTCGATCACCCGCGCCACCATCGCCCGGACGAGCGCCTCCTTGGTGGGGAAGTGGTAGAGCAGCCCTCCCTTGCTGACGCCGGCGCGGTCGGCGACCGCGCTGAGCGTCAGCGCCTGCGTCCCCTGCTCGAAGAGCACGGACTCGGCGGCGTCCAAGAGGGCTTCCCGTTTCATGACGTCCTTACTGTACCGGCTGGACGGTATACGGGCCAACAGCGGGGGCCCCGCCGCTATTCCGGCCCGTCGCGGGCGTGTTCCGAGCGTTCCCCAGGGCCCCGGAAGGGAACACGAAGGGCGCGGATACTGTTGTCCGCGTGGTGACCTACCTCGACCATGCGGCGACCACCCCGATGCTGCCCGAGGCCATCGAGGCGATGACGGCGGAGCTGCGCGAGCTCGGCAACCCCTCCTCGCTGCACGCCGTGGGCCGGCGGGCCAGGCGCGTCGTCGAGGAGTCCCGCGAGGTCATCGCCGAGGCGTTCGGCGCCCGGCCGAGCGAGGTCGTGTTCACCTCCGGAGGCACCGAGGCCGACAACCTCGCCGTCAAGGGCGTCTACTGGGCGCGCCGCGCCGCCGACCCGTCCCGCACCCGCGTGCTCGTCGGCGCCGTCGAGCACCACGCCGTCCTGGACTCGGTCCAGTGGCTCGCCGACCACGAGGACGCCCGCGTCGACGTCGTCCCGGTGGACGGTCTGGGCCGCGTCACCCCCGAAGCGCTGCGCGAGGTGCTCGGCTCCGGCGACGACGTGGCGCTCGCCACCGTGATGTGGGCCAACAACGAGGTCGGCACCGTCCAGCCCGTCGCCGACCTGGCCGCCGCCGCGGGCGAGCGCGGCGTGCCGCTGCACACCGACGCCGTCCAGGCCGCGGGGCAGCTGCCCGTCGGCTTCGCGGCGAGCGGCGCGCAGGCGCTGACCATCACCGGCCACAAGCTCGGCGGCCCGATCGGCGTCGGCGCCCTGCTGCTGGCCAAGCCGAAGCCGCCGGTGTTCCTCGACCCGGTGCCGCTGCTGCACGGCGGCGGCCAGGAGCGCGACGTCCGCTCCGGGACGCTCGACACCCCCGCCATCGCCGGGTTCGCCGCCGCCGTCCAGGTCGCGGTCGCCCGCCGCGAGGCCGAGGCGCGCCGCCTCGCCGGGCTGCGCGACGAGCTGATCGCCGCCGTGCGCGCCGCCGTCCCCGAGGCGGTCCTGAACGGCGACCCCGACGACCGCCTCCCCGGCAACGCCCACTTCTCCTTCCCCGGCTGCGAGGGCGACGCCCTGCTCATGCTGCTGGACGCGCGCGGCATCGCCTGCTCCACCGGTTCGGCGTGCTCGGCGGGCGTCTCGCGGCCCAGCCACGTCCTCGTCGCCATGGACGCGGGCGCCGAGCGCGCCCGCGGCTCGCTGCGCTTCTCCCTCGGCCACACCAGCACCGAGGCCGACGTGAAGGCCCTCGCCGACGCCATCGGCCCGGTCGTCGAGCGCGCCAGGCGCGCCGGGCTCAGCTGACGCTTGTTTGACCTCCCCTTGAACGGGGACAGCGTGGCCGTGACGACGGACGTGAGCCACGGACTCAGGCAGGCTGCGGGACACCCCTGGTTCCACCACATGTCGCGGGTGGGACTGGTCGCGCGCGGCCTCCTCTACCTCCTCATCGGCTGGATGGCCCTCCAGGTCGCCTTCGGCGGCGGCGGGAAGGAGGCCGACCGCAAGGGCGCGCTGGAGGCCATCGCCGACAAACCGGGCGGCCTGGTCCTCATAGGGCTGATGGCGGCCGGTTTCGCCGCGCTCGTCCTCTGGCAGGTGGCGGAGGCCCTCTTCGGCCGTCCCGTCCCGGACGGCGACAAGGCGACCAAGCGCCTGGGCTCGGCCGGACGCGCGGTCGTCTACGCGTCCGCGTTCGCGGCGACCCTCGCGTTCCTGTTCGGCCACCACGGCTCGTCGAGCGACCAGCAGTCCAAGACCTACACCGCGCGCCTCATGGAGGCGCCCGGCGGCCGCTGGCTGGTCCTCGCGGTCGCGGCGGGCTTCGTCGTCGTGGGCGTGGTCATGGTCGTCAACGCCTTCCGGCACAAGTTCATGAAGGAACTGAAGTCCTGGGAGATGGGCAGGACCGCCCGCCGCGTCGTCAAGCCCCTCGCGATGGTCGGCAACACCGCCCGCGGCCTCGTCATCGCCGCCGTCGGCGCCTTCCTCGCCTACGCGGCCATCACCTTCCAGCCCGACAAGGCCCAAGGCCTGGACGGCACCCTCCGCGAATTCGCCTCCACCCCCGCCGGCCCCTGGGGCCTGGCAGCCATAGCCCTAGGCGTCCTCACATTCGGCCTCTACAGCTTCTGCGAAGCCCGCTACCGCAAGGTAGACGCTAGCAACTAGCCCGGCTTGAACCCCGGCCCCCGGTCACGGGCAGGCGCGTGGAGCGAGCGCAGCGAGCGGAACGCGCATGCCCGTCGACGCAGGCGACCGCAGCGACGCCACACAGGCCGTCACGGGCACGGCGACCGCAACGGCGGCGTGAGGATCGCCTGCGTCGCAACGGGGGTTCCAGGGGGTCGCCCCCCTGGGAATTACGGCTGGTACGGAGCTAGGGCCTTCCAGCCGGGGTCGTTGGTGGAGGCTACCTTCGCCTTGCCTTCCGGCCAGCCGGCGGCGAGCTGGTCGAGTTCGGAGATGACGCCGGAGTCGGGGTCGGCGTACAGGTGGAAGACGCGCAGGCCGTCGCCGGTCTCCTGGACGGCGAGGACGGCGCGGTCGCCGAGCTTGGCGAGCTTCTTCTCGAACGCGCGCAGGGCGCCCGACGACGGCTCGACGGGGAGCCGGTCGGGGTTGCTGTTGGCGTACGGGACGGTGATCGCCACGTGCAGGTCGCAGAGCGGGTAGTCCTGCCGGTGCAGCGGGAACCGGGCGCCGAGGCGGGCGGGGTGGCCGCGCGGGGTGCGGCCCTCGCCGGTCAGCCAGGCGGGCTCGGAGAACGGCTCGGAGATCTGCTCGACCACCGCGGACAGCATGGACGGCGGCAGCGCGTCGATCGGCGCCTCGGTCGCGATCGAGACCTCGCCGATCCAGCGGGCCACGTCGTCCTCGCCGAGAGCCCAGTGCAGCACGTTCAGCGCGACCTGGAGCTGCTGCTCCTCGGAGACGAACAGGAAGTCGGGGTGGTAGGCCGTGATGTGCACGCGGGCGCGGTCGGCGTCGGCGCGCATGCCGAGCCGGACGTACTCCAGGTCGAACTCGTGGTCGCCGAGGATGAGGTCCTGGCCGAGCATCTCCGGATCGGCCTGGCGGGACGGGTGGAAGCTCCAGCCGGCGGCCGCGGAGCCGGTCGGCGCGGAGCGCACCCACCGCTCGGTCAGCCCGCGCAGCTCGGGGTCGCCGCCGCCGGTCACGGTGAGCGAGGGGTTCCGGTCGTCGGCGCCGCCGATCTCCCACAGGAGCCGGGGGTGGATCTTGTGGACGCGGCGGGACAGCTCCTCCACCGCCTCGGCCGACAGGCCCTCGCCGGGCACGCCCGGTTCGGCCTCCTCGGACCGCTCGGGTGCGGCGGCCAGCGAGGCCTCGATCGTCGGGCGGGCCTGCGCCCACCACTCCCAGAACTCGCTGATGGCGGGCGGTGCGGCGGCGGACGCCTCGCGCGGGCGGCGGAAGATTCCCATAGCGGCCCCAATCGTACGCGGAAATGACGTCGGGAGACCGGGCCACGCCGCGTACGCTCGAAGGACTATGGCTCTTCGCGTACTAGCCGCCATGTCGGGCGGCGTCGACTCCGCCGTGGCCGCCGCCCGCGCCGCCGAGGCCGGGCACGACGTGACCGGCGTCCACATGGCCCTCTCCAGCAACCCGCAGTCCTACCGGACGGGGGCGCGCGGATGCTGCACCCTGGAGGACTCCCGGGACGCCCGCCGCGCCGCCGACGTGATCGGCATCCCGTTCTACGTGTGGGACCTCGCCGAGCGCTTCCACAAGGACGTGGTGGAGGACTTCGTCAGCGAGTACGCGGCGGGACGCACCCCGAACCCGTGCCTGCGCTGCAACGAGAAGATCAAGTTCGCGGCGCTGCTGGACCGCGCGATGGCGCTCGGGTTCGACGCCGTCTGCACCGGCCACTACGCGCGGCTGGACGGCGGCGTCCTGCGCCGCGGCGTCGACGAGGCCAAGGACCAGTCCTACGTGCTGGCCGTCTGCACGCCCGAGCAGCTCGCGCACGCGCTGTTCCCGCTCGGCGACACCTCCAAGGCCGACATCCGCCGGGAGGCCGAGCGGCGCGGCCTCCAGGTCGCCGACAAGCCCGACAGCCACGACATCTGCTTCATCGCCGACGGCGACACGCGCGGCTTCCTGGCCGAGCGGCTGGGGACGGCGCCCGGCCCGATCGTCGACACCGACGGCAACGAGGTCGGCGAGCACGACGGCGCCTACGCCTACACGATCGGCCAGCGCAGGGGCCTGCGGATCGGCACCCCGGCGCCGGACGGGCGGCCCCGCTATGTCCTGGACATCTCGCCGGTCACGAACACGGTGACGGTGGGGCCGCGCGAGTCGCTGGACGTCCACGAGATCACCGGTGAGCGCCCGGTGTGGCTAGCCGACGCCCGGGAGGGCCGGTTCGACTGCCAGGTCCAGCTCCGCGCGCACGGCGAGGTCTACGACTGCACGGCCGAGCAGGCCGGCGACGAGCTGCGCGTCCGGCTGGCCGCCCCCGCACGGGGCGTGGCGACCGGCCAGGCCGCCGTCCTGTACGACGGCGACCGCGTCCTCGCGTCGGCGACGATCGCCGACACCGCCCGCGTCCCCGCCTGACCGGGCTCCGGCGACACGACCCCGGAGCGGACGCATGCGGTTCGCGCCGATGTTCTCGCGGCCTTGAGCCGTCCGCGGCGCACCTGGGATCGCGGCGCGGCGGTGGTCGCGGCGCTTGACCGATCGCAGCGCGGATAGGGTTTCCAGGGTGACGAGCTATCCGTGGCAGGCCGGGACGGCGACCGGCGTCGGGTCCTATCCGGGGGACGATCCCGCCGAGGCGCTGCGGGTCGTCCTCGGCGAGCTGCCCGAGCTGCCGCACCTGCCCGAGCTGCCCGCGCGCGGGCCAGGCGCCGACCTCGCGGGGCGGACCGCCGGGCTGCTGGTCGACATGCCCGTGCACCTGGAGCCGTCCGGCTGGCGGTTCTCCGACCGCCCGGGACGCGACACGCTGCGCTCCCGCGACCACCTCGCCCGCGACCTGGACGTCCTGGAGGAGGTCGCGGGCGGCCACGACGGCCCGTTCAAGATCCAGGTGTGCGGTCCGTGGACGCTGGCCGCGTCGATCGAGCTGCGGCACGGCGACCGGGCGCTGAAGGACCCGGGCGCCGTCCGCGACCTGGTCGCCTCGCTGGCCGAGGGCGTGGCCGCGCACGTCGCGGACGTCCGGCGGCGGCTGCCCGCCGCGCAGGTCGTCCTCCAGCTGGACGAGCCCGGCCTGCCCGCCGCGCTCGCCGGGACGGTCCCGACCGCCAGCGGGTTCTCGCGGCTCCGGGCGATCGAGGAGCCGGTGGCCGAGGAGGCCCTGCGCACGGTGATCGAAGCGGCGGACGCCTACCCCGTCGTGCACTGCTGCGCCCGGAACGTCCCGTACGGGCTGCTGCGCGGCGCCGGGGCGAAGGCGCTCTCGGTCGACCTGCGGCTGGTGCCGAAGCGCGACGACGACGCGGTGGGAGAGGCGATCGACGCGGGGATCGGGCTGCTCCTCGGCGCGGTGCCCGCGACCGACGCGGCGCTGCCGTCCCTGAAGGAGACCGCCGAGCCGGTGCGGGACCTGTGGCGGCGGCTCGGGTTCCCGGCCGAGCGGCTGGCGGAGCAGGTCGTGGTCACTCCGGCGTGCGGGATGGCCGGCGCGTCGCCGCGCTACGTCCGCACGGCCCTCAAGCGCTGCCGCGACACGGCCCGGATGCTGTACGAAGCCGCCCTCTAGGAGGGCGCGCCGAGGGCTCATATTGTCGGTCCCGTTGGCGAGAATGGGGGCATGACCATGAGCGACGGCGTTCCGACCGAGGCGCGGCAGCGCCACAAGGAGCTGAGCGAGCGGCTCGACGAGGCCAACTACCGGTACTACGTCCTCGACCAGCCGACGCTCTCCGACGCCGACTACGACGGGATGATGCGGGAGATCCGCGAGCTGGAGGAGCGGCATCCCGAGCTGGTCACGCCCGACTCGCCGACGCAGAAGGTCGGCGCGCCCATCGTCACCGACTTCGCGACCGTCCAGCACCTGGAGCGGATGCAGAGCCTCGACAACGCGATGAGCGCCGACGAGCTGCTCGCCTGGGACGAGCGCGTCGTCAAGGAGGTCGGCGAGGTCGCCGGCTACCTGTGCGAGCTGAAGATCGACGGCCTGGCGATCGCGCTGACCTACGAGAAGGGGCGGCTCACGCGCGGGGTCACCCGCGGCGACGGGCGCACCGGCGAGGACGTCACCAACAACGTCCGCACCATCGCCGACATCCCGTCCCGGCTCGCGGGCGACGGCTGGCCGGACGTGCTGGAGGTCCGCGGCGAGGTCTTCCTGCCGGTCGAGGGGTTCGAGCAGGTCAACGCGGCCCAGCTGGAGGCGGGCAAGGAGCCCTTCGCCAACCCGCGCAACGCGGCGGCGGGCTCGCTGCGGCAGAAGGACCCGCGGGTCACCGCGCACCGGCCGCTCGGCATGCTCGTCCACGGGTTCGGCGCGTGGCGGGGCGGGAAGCAGCCCGACAGCCAGTCCGGCGCCTACGAGCTGATGCGCGGGTGGGGCCTGCCGGTCAGCGACCGCTACAAGGTCGTCGGCGGGCTCGACGCCGTCCGCGAGTACATCGCGGAGTACGGCGACGACCGGCACGGCACCGCGTACGAGATCGACGGCGTCGTGGTCAAGGTCGACCAGTTCGCGCTGCAGCGGCGGCTCGGGTCGACGAGCCGCGCGCCGCGCTGGGCGATCGCGTGGAAGTACCCGCCGGAGGAGGTCAACACCAAGCTCCTCGACATCAAGGTCGGCGTGGGCCGGACGGGGCGCGTCACCCCGTACGGGGTGATGGAGCCGATCAAGGTGGCGGGGTCCACGGTCGAGCGGGCGACGCTGCACAACGCGAGCGAGGTCAAGCGCAAGGGCGTCCTGATCGGCGACACGGTCGTGCTGCGGAAGGCGGGCGACGTCATCCCCGAGATCGTCGCGCCGGTGACGGGGCTGCGCGACGGCTCCGAGCGCGAGTTCACGATGCCCGAGACCTGCCCCGAGTGCGGGACGGAGCTGGCGTACGAGAAGGAGGGCGACGTCGACATCCGCTGCCCGAACGCCAGGAGCTGCCCCGGCCAGCTGCGCGAGCGCCTGTTCTACCTGGCGAGCCGCAAGGTGCTCGACATCGAGGCGCTCGGCTACGTCGCGGCTACCGCGCTCACCCAGCCGCTGGAGCCGAGCGACCCCCCGGTGAAGAACGAGGGCGACCTGTTCCACCTCACGGTCGACCGGCTGCTCCCGATCAGGAGCCTCGTCCTCGACCAGCGGACCGGGACGGTGAAGACCGACCCGAAGACCGGCGAGCCGAAGGTGGTGTCGTTCTTCGCCAACAAGGAGGGCGAGCCGAAGAAGACGGTCGAGATCCTCTTCGAGGAGCTGGAGAAGGCCAAGCGGCAGCCGCTGTGGCGGGTGCTGGTGGCGCTGTCGATCCGGCACGTGGGGCCGTCCGCCGCCCAGGACCTCGCGCGCGAGATGCGCTCGATGGACGCGATCGCCGGCGCGACGGAGGAGGAGCTCGCGGCGGTCGACGGCGTCGGGCCGACCATCGCCGCGTCGATCAAGAGGTGGTTCGAGGAGGACTGGCACCGCGAGATCGTCGACAAGTGGCGGGCCGCCGGGGTCCGGATGCAGGACGAGGGCGCCGAGGGCCCGCGCCCGCTGGAGGGCGTCACGGTGGTCATCACCGGGTCGCTGGAGGGGTTCAGCCGCGACTCGGCGACCGAGGCGGTGCAGCGGCTCGGCGGGAAGGTGTCCGGGTCGGTGTCGAAGAAGACGGGCTTCGTGGTCGTCGGCGACAGTCCCGGGTCGAAATACGACAAGGCGGTCAAGTTGGGCGTACCGGTCCTGGAGGAGGAGGGATTCCGGGTCCTGCTGTCCGATGGGCCAGATGCGGCCAAAAACGTAACTATGCGCGCCGAGGCCTAACACGGCGTGGTTACGGGGGTTTCGACCAGGGTTGCGTTACTCAGGGGTACACTTCCACTACCCAGCGACGAGGGACGGGTGCGGAAAGGAAATAACGGAACGTACCCAACCGGTTTCGCGAAGTTGAGCAAAGGCCGTACCCTCCCTCACATCACGACCCACACCTGAAATCTCCGGACGTAACACCCGGGGGGCGTCCCCCGAGGTCGGGGACGCCCGGTGCCGGGGGACGGCCCCCCGAAGCCCCCCGAGGATGTGATGAAGGACCCGAACAACACGCGGAACACGGCGCCACGCCGTGGCTCCCCGTTGTGGATCTACTTCGTCGTCGTCATCCTGCTCGGCCTCGCCGCCGGCGTCACCGCGTTCTCCGGGCTGAGCCGCGCCGACCTGGACGCGCTCGCCGGCAACCCGGTCTTCTGGATCCTCGGCTGCTTCATCATCTTCGGCGAGCTGCGCCCGATCATCACGCCCGGCTCCACCGAGAACAACGGCGCCACCACCTCGACCACGTTCTCGTTCGCCGCGCTGCTGTACGCGGGGCTGCCCATCGCCGCCGCCCTCCAGGCCGTCGCCGTGGTCACCTGCGGGATCTTCCGCGCCCGCTCCCCGCACCGCATCGCCTTCAACGTCGCCCAGTACACCCTCAGCCTCGCCGCCGCCCAGTTCGTCCTCGCGCTGTCCGGCGACGTCGCCACCCCGTCTCAGCTGTGGGTTCCGCACGGCTCCGACCTGCCGGCCATCGCGCTCGCCGGCGCCGTCTACTTCGCCTGCAACGACACCCTCGTCGGCGCCGCCGTCGCGCTGCACTCCCGCGTGTCGCTCCTCAAGGCGCTCCGCTGGGACCTCGCCTACCAGGTGCTCGTCCACCTGGCGCTGCTCGGCCTCGCCCCGCTGATGGTCATCGCGATGGACCGGTCCGCCGTCTTCGTGCCGCTCATCGTCCTGCCGTTCATCGCCGTCTACCTGAACGCCTCCGTCTCGGTCCGGCGCGAGCACCAGGCGCTGCACGACGGGCTGACCGGACTGCCCAACCGCAAGCTGCTGATCGTCCGCACCGAGGAGGCGCTCGCCGAGGCGCGCGGCGCGGAACGGCGGCGGCCGCGCGCGGCGGGCCTCGGGTCCCGGCGGCGCAAGGCGGCCGAGCCGCCCGACCAGCGCGCCGGGCTGTTCCTCCTCGACCTCGACCGGTTCAAGGAGGTCAACGACACCCTCGGGCACCCCACCGGCGACCGGCTGCTGCAGATCGTCGCGCACCGGCTCACCCACAGCGTCCGCCCCGGCGACCTCGTCGCGCGGCTCGGCGGCGACGAGTTCGCGGTGCTGCTGCCCACCGTGCGGGACGAGGCCGCCGCCCGCGAGGTCGCCGCCCGGCTGCGCGCCGCGCTCTCCGAACCCGTCCGGCTGGACGGCATGTCGTTCGACCTGGAGGCCAGCGTCGGCATCGCGCTGTTCCCCGACCACGCGCCCGACTTCGAGCTGCTGCTGCAACGCGCCGACGTGGCCATGTACAACGCCAAGGAGGCCCGGACCGGCGTCGAGACCTACTCGCCCGGCAAGGACCGCAACTCCCCGGCTCGGCTCAGCATGCTCGGCGACCTGCGCCGCGCCCTCGACCGCTCCGAACTGGAGCTGTTCTACCAGCCGAAGATCTCGCTGCGGGACGGCCACCTCGTCGGCATGGAGGCGCTGCTGCGCTGGCGCCACCCCGACAAGGGCCTCCTGGAGCCGGAGGCGTTCCTGTCGGTCGCCGAGCAGACCTACCTGATGCGCTCGATCACCCACTACGTGGTGGAGGCCGCGCTCGCCCAGGCGGCCGCGTGGTGGCGGGCCGACATGCCCGTCCAGGTCGCGGTGAACGCCTCGGGGCGCGACCTGCTCGACACCGGCCTCACCGAGGTCATCGAGGAGGGCCTGCTCGCCCGCGGCCTGCCCGCGGCCGCGCTCCAGCTGGAGATCACCGAGCGCATCCTGATGAACGAGCCCGCCTACGCCTCCGACACCGTGGGCGCCCTCGCCGAGCTCGGCATCCCGCTCAGCCTGGACGACTTCGGCACCGGCTACTCCTCGCTCGTCCGGCTCAAGCGGCTGCCGGTCGAGGAGATCAAGATCGACTCCTCGTTCGTGCGGCGGTTGGCCGACTCGCCCGACGACGCCGTCATCGTCCGCTCGATCGTCGACCTCGTCCGCACCCTCGGCCTGCGCTCGGTGGCCGAGGGCGTCGAGGACCCCGCGATCGCCGAGCGGCTCCGCGAGATGGGCTGCGACGCCGCGCAGGGCTGGCACTTCTGCCGCCCCATGGACGCCGCCGCCGCGACCGACTGGCTGTACTCGGTCGCGGTCCCGTCGGTGAAGGCCCCCGGAGGCGCCTGACCCGGCATGCTGCGGAGGTGTCTCCGCGCGGCGGAGCGCCGCCTTCGCGCAGGCGCCCTGGGTCAGGGCGTCGTCCTGCTGGAAGACGGCGCTTCCTCCGCTGCCGGTCGCGGGGTCTCGCGGCGGTGCCCGCGTTCAGTGCCGCCCGCGGTCAGTAGCGGCGGCGGGCCTCGTAGTCGTCCTCGTAGTACTCCTCGCGCACGGCGGCCGGCGGGGGACGGCGGGTGACCGCGCGCCTGGCGGACATGATCCGCACGATGCCGATGACCAGGCCGATCAGGCCGCCGATCATCAGGATCACGCCGACCAGCCGGATGTCGATGCCGCTGATGTCGTAGTTGACTGCGTATGCCAGGATCGCGCCGATGATGATCAGGGCGATGCTGCCGCCGATGGTCACGGCGGTCTCCTCTCCTCGTCCCGGGGGTGGACGGAAGTAGCGTTCCCTCCCTGCGGGAATGAAACGGGCGACCTGCTCGGCCCCGCCCCGGCCCGCGCCGGCCTCTCGCGGGCGCGCCCCCATAAACAAGTCGGGCCGCGGGGCGCGGCCCCATAGGATGGCGGTGAACCCACTTCATCGCACGAACGGTTTCTCGAATGTCCGCCATCACCCGTGACGAGGTGTCGCATCTCGCCCGGCTGTCCCGGCTGGCGCTCGGCGACGATGAGCTCGACCATCTCGCCGCCCAGCTCGACCAGATCATCTCCGCGGTCGCGCGGGTGCAGGAGGTCGCCGCGGAGGACATCCCGCCCACCTCCCACGCGCTCCCGCTGACCAACGTCTACCGGACCGACGAGGTGCGGCCGTGCCTCCGGCCCGAGCAGGCCCTCGCCGGCGCCCCGGCCGCCGAGGAGCAGCGCTTCCGCGTCCCGCGGATCCTGGACGAGGAGGCCTGAACGGTGAGTGAGCTGGTGAGGAAGACGGCGGCGGAGCTCGGGGAGCTGATCGCCGCCGGGGAGACGTCGGCCGTCGAGGTGGCCGAGGCGCACCTCGACCGCATTGCGGCGGTGGACGGCGCGATCAACGCGTTCCTGCACGTCGACCGCGACACGACGCTGGCGCAGGCCCGCAGGGTGGACGAGCGGCGCGCCGCGGGGGAGGAGCTCGGCCCGCTGGCCGGCGTCCCCATCGCGCACAAGGACGTGTTCACCACCCAGGACATGCCCACCACCGCCGGGTCCAAGATCCTTGAGGGCTGGCGGCCGCCGTACGACGCGACCGTGACGGCGCGCCTGCGGCAGGCCGGGCTGGTGATCCTCGGCAAGACGAACATGGACGAGTTCGCGATGGGCTCGTCCACGGAGAACAGCGCCTACTTCACGTCCCGCAACCCGTGGGACCTGGAGCGGATCCCCGGCGGGTCGTCCGGCGGGTCGTCCGCGGCGGTCGCCGCGTACGAGGCGCCGCTGTCCACCGGCACCGACACCGGCGGCTCCATCCGGCAGCCCGCCGCGGTCACCGGCATCGTGGGCATGAAGCCGACCTACGGCGGCTCGTCCCGCTACGGCGTCATCGCGTTCGCGTCCTCGCTCGACACGCCCGGGCCGTTCGCCCGCAACGTCCTCGACGCGGCCCTGCTGCACGAGGCGTTCAGCGGCCACGACCCGATGGACTCCACCTCCGTGGACGAGGCCGTCCCGCCGGTCGTGGAGGCCGCGCGCCGCGGCGACGTCAACGGGCTGCGCGTCGGGGTCGTGAAGGAGTTCGCGGGCGACGGCTACCAGCCGGGCGTCTCCGCGCGCTTCGCCGAGGCGGTCGAGCTGCTGGAGTCCCTCGGCGCGAAGGTCGTCGAGGTCTCCTGCCCGCACTTCACGTACGCGCTGCCCGCCTACTACCTGATCGCGCCGTCGGAGTGCTCGTCCAACCTGGCCCGCTTCGACGCGATGCGGTACGGCCTGCGCGTCGGCGACGACGGCACCCGCAGCGCCGAGGAGGTCATGGCGCTGACCCGCGCCGAGGGCTTCGGGCCCGAGGTCAAGCGGCGCATCATGCTCGGCACCTACGCGCTGTCGTCGGGCTACTACGACGCCTACTACGGCAAGGCGCAGCAGGTCCGCACGCTGATCAAGCGCGACTTCGAGGCCGCGTTCGAGCAGGTGGACGTGCTGGTCTCGCCCACCACGCCGACCACCGCGTTCCCGATCGGCGAGCGCGCCGACGACCCGATCGCCATGTACCTGGCCGACCTGTGCACGATCCCGGCCAACCTCACCGGCAACGCCGCGATCTCGGTGCCGTGCGGCCTCGCGGACGGCCTGCCCGTCGGCCTGCAGATCATGGCCCCCGTGCTCGGCGACGACCGCGTCTACCGCGTCGGCGCCGCCGTCGAGCGGGCCCTCGAAGACCGCTGGGGCGGCCCGCTGCTGGCCAAGGCCCCGGAACTGGTGGAGGCGAAGTGACCACTCCGGCCCTGATGGACTACGACGAGGCGCTGGCGAAGTTCGAGCCGGTGCTCGGCATCGAGACGCACATCGAGCTCGGCACCGCGTCCAAGATGTTCTGCGGGTGCCCGACGGCGTTCGGCGCGGAGCCGAACACGCAGGTGTGCCCGGTGTGCCTGGGTCTGCCGGGATCGCTGCCCGTCACCAACCACGCCGCGATCGAGGGCATCATCAAGATCGGCCTCGCGCTGAACTGCGACATCGTGGAGTGGTGCAGATTCGCCCGGAAGAACTACTTCTATCCGGACATGCCGAAGAACTTCCAGATCTCGCAGTACGACGAGCCGCTCTGCGTGGAGGGCCACCTCGACGTCGAGGTCGAGGGCGAGACCTACCGGATCGGGATCGAGCGCGTCCACATGGAGGAGGACACCGGCAAGTCGCTGCACGTCGGCGGCTCGACCGGGCGGATCCACGGCGCCGAGTACTCCCTGGTCGACTACAACCGGGCCGGCATCCCGCTGGTGGAGATCGTCACCAAGCCGATCCCCGCGACCGGCGACCGGGCGCCGCTGGTGGCGCGGGCCTACGCGACGGAGCTGCGCGAGCTGGTCCGGTCGCTCGGCGTCTCGGACGTGCGCATGGAGCAGGGCTCGATGCGCTGCGACGTGAACGTCTCGCTCATGCCGCGCGGCGCGCAGGAGTGGGGCACGCGGACCGAGACCAAGAACGTCAACTCGCTGCGCTCGGTGGAGCGGGCCGTCCGGTCGGAGATCGAGCGGCAGGCGGCCGTGCTGGACGCCGGCGGCAAGATCGTCCAGGAGACCCGGCACTTCCACGAGGACACCGGCCGCACCACGAGCGGGCGCAGCAAGGAGGAGGCGCAGGACTACCGCTACTTCCCCGAGCCCGACCTGGTGCCCATGGCGCCGTCCCGGGAGTGGGTGGAGGAGCTGCGGACCTCGCTGCCGGAGCTTCCGGCCGCGCGCCGCCGCCGCATCCAGCGGGAGTGGAACCTCTCCGACCTGGAGCTGCGGGACGTCGTGAACGCCGGCGCCGTCGACCTCATCGAGGCGACGGTCGCGCAGGGCGCCGACGCCCCGGCGGCCCGCAAGTGGTGGATGAACGAGCTGTCGCGGCGCGCCACCGAGCAGGGCGTCGAGCTGGCCGACCTGCCGATCACGCCCGAGCAGGTCGCCCGCGTGCAGGCGATGATCACCGCGGGGGAGCTGAACGACAAGCTGGCCCGCAAGGTGTTCGAGGGCGTCCTCGCGGGCGAGGGCGGCCCGGACGAGGTCGTCGCCGCGCGGGGCCTGAAGGTCGTCAGCGACGAGGGCGAGCTGGCCTCGGTCATCGACCAGGTGATCGCCGACAACGCGGACGTGGCCGACAAGATCCGCGCCGGGAAGGTCGCCGCCGCCGGCGCCCTCGTCGGCGCCGTGATGAAGGCCACCCGCGGCCAGGCCGACGCCGGCCGGGCCCGCGAGCTCATCCTGGAGAAGCTCGGCGCCGCCTGATCCGTCCGGCGCGGCCGGGGCGGCTCAGCGGAGCGGGACGTCGAGGATGCGGTCGTCGCCCGGTCTGGGGTCGCCCCGGCCGTCGGTGTTGCTTGTCGTCACCCACAGGGAGCCGTCCGGTGCCCTGACGACCGCGCGCAGCCGTCCGTAGCGGCCCTGGAACCGGGCGATGGGCCGCTCCGCCTTGCCGTCGCTGAGCGGGATCTGCCACAGGCGCTCGCCGCGCAGCGCGGCGGCCCACAGGGAACCGCCGGCATAGGCGAGGCCGGACGGCGACGCCTCGTCGGTCGTCCAGGTCAGGAGCGGGTCGGTGAAGCCCTTGCGGTGGCCGACGCCCTCCACCACGGGCCAGCCGTAGTTGCGGCCCTTCTGGATCAGGTTGATCTCGTCGAAGCGGTTCTGGCCGAACTCGGTGGCGTACATGCGGCCCGCGCCGTCCCAGGCCAGGCCCTGGACGTTGCGGTGCCCGTACGTCCAGACGCGGGTGCCGAAGGGGTTGCCGGACGCGGGCGCGCCCTCGGGGGTGACGCGGAGGATCTTCCCGGCGAGGGAGTTCTCGTCCTGCGCCTTGCCGCCCTGGCCGGTCTCACCGGTGCTGATGTAGAGCATCTTGTCGGGCCCGAACGCCAGGCGCCCGCCGTTGTGGATGGAACCCTTGGGGATGCCGGTGACGATCGGCTTCAGATCGCTGAGACGGCCGTCATAGGTGGCGCGGACGACACGGTTGTCGGACGCCGCCGTGTAGTACAGGTAGACGAATCGGTCGGTGCCGAAAGACGGGGACACCGCGACGCCGAGGAGGCCGCCCTCACCTTGCGCGTCGACGCCGGGCACCGTGCCGACGGTCGTCCTGCGGCCGGACGGCGTGACGCGCAGGAGCCGGCCGGTGTCCCGTTCCGTCACCAGCGCGTCGCCCCCGGGCAGGAACGCCACGGCCCACGGCACCTTCAGGCCGTCGGCGACGGTCCGGGGCGGGCCCGGTGCGCCGCTCCGCGTCCCGGACGGGGCGGTGGACGCCGGCGGCGGCGTCCGGCCCTCCCCGCCACCGGACGGCGAGGACGAGCAGGCCGCCAGGAGCGCGGCGGCCGGGACCAGGACGGCCGGGACGAGGATGGTCGTGTGCTGTCGCATGAGCGCCTCCCGTAGGTGGTACGGATGCCGGGTGCCCGCCGTTCCCCGCCACCCGGATCCCCGTCACACGTCTCCCCGTCACGGAGTTCCGTCATGCCGATCTTCGTCACGCAGCGTCACCCGGGCAAGGAGGCGATCCGGCGCCGATCGGCTTTCGGATGTCCCAAACGGATCCGCGACGAGGTCGTTCGTCGCGGGAAGGTCGCCCAGCCTCAATCGCTCCGTGACCTACCGAACGTACAGTGAGCGACACGGTGATCCCGTAGTGCAGCAACGTCGCTGATCTCCGGTGGGCGAGGCCCCGGTGCGCTCGCGACCGGTCCGCGCCGATCCGGCGCGGGGCACGATCCGTGACCTTCGGGCCGTTATCCAGGCGGTGGGGGTCGTGGACCCGAATCTCCCCTGGCGCGGACGGTCTCCGCCGGGGCCGATCAGCCCATCGGGGCAGGAAGGGACACGGCGCGATGAGCGGCGACTACGCCAGGCGGGTGTCGCCGCGTGCGCTGCCCGTCGCCCTGGCGGCGATCGTCGGTGTGCTGTACGCCACCGGCTCGCTGCTCGGCTGGGGCGGCCGCGCCTTCATCGCGTGGACCGAGGCCGGCGCCGCGGGCGCCGCCGCGATCTCCCTGCTGCTGTCGTCCCGGCGCCCGGACGGCCCTTCGGCCGACCCCGCCGGCGCCCCCGGCGGCATCTGGCGCGCGTCCTGGCGGTGGTACGGCATCGCCGCCGCCTCCTGGTTCGCCGGCGCGGTCGGCGGCGCGCTGTCCTACGGCTCCGGCCGCAGCGCCCTGTCGCTGTCGGTCCCCGACCTGTTCTACCTGTTCGCGCTGGTCGCGCTCGTCACCGGCCTGGTCGCGCCGATCAGGCTGCCGCGCGACGCGGGGACGTGGCTGCGCTACGCAGCCGACACCTACGTCTGCGCCTGCGCGCTGTTCGTGCTCGGCTGGGTGGCGCTGTTCGGGAGCCTGTACCACCGGACGGGGGAGTCGCCGCCGGAGTTCCTGCTGGAGCTGCTGTACCCGCTGATCGACATCGTGTTCGTCTGCGGCGCGCTGCCGTTCGTCCTCGGCGCGGCGCGCGGGCACCGCCGCCTCGCCTGGATGGGGTACGGCGCGCTGTCGGCCATCGCGGTCGCCGACATCGTGACCACGTTCGTCCGGCTGGACGGGGGCGGGTCCGCCGACGACCCCTCCGACATCCTGCGCCTCGCCGGGCTGCTGCTCCTGCTGCTGGTGCCGTGGACGGGCCCGGCCGCCGAGCCGGCGCTGCCCGTCGACGACATCCCCGAGGACGTCGCGGCCCCCGCCGAGGAGTGCGGCCGCATGATCGGGCCGGGCCTCGCGCCCGCCGCGGTCGCCGCCGCGGCCGCGCTGTTCATCGCGGGCCACTCGATCGCCGGCAACGACGGCCTGGAGCCGGCGATCTCGATCGCCGCGGGCTCGGCCGCGCTGGTGCTGCTCGCGCGGCTGGCCGCGCTGATCCGGGAGAACGAGGCGCTGCGCCGGGCCGTGGACACCGGCGAGGAGCACTTCCGGGCCCTGTCGGAGAGCATCAACGACGCGGTGCTCATCTGCGATCTGGACGCCACCGTCCAGTACGCCAGCGCGGGCGCCCTGCGGACCTACCGCTACACGCCGGACGAGCTGCTCGGCCGCCCGCTGAACGAGATCATCCATCCGGAGGACCTCCCGCGCGTCCAGCAGGTGTTCACCGAGTTCCTGGAGGAGCCGTCCGGCGACGTAGGGCCGCAGGACGCCCTGCGGGTGCCGTGCCGGCTGCGCGCGGCGGACGGGACGTGGCTGCCGACCGAGTCGACGATCTCCCGGTACAGCGGTTCGGACGGGGCGCCGGCCCGGCTGCTGGTCACCACCCGGGACCTGAGCGAGCAGGCGGCCCTGCAGCGGCAGGTCGCCCACCTGACGTTCCACGACGGGCTGACGGGCCTGCCGAACCGGTCCTACTTCGAGGAGCGCACGCGGGAGGTCCTGTCGCGGCAGACGTCCGGCGGCAAGGCGGCGGTCGTGTTCGTGGACATCGACGGCTTCACCGCCGTGAACGACTCCGACGGGCACGCGGCGGGCGACCAGGTCCTCGCGCAGGCGGCCCGGCGGCTGCGCGCGAACGTCCAGGCCGACGACACGGTGGCGCGGTGGGGCGGCGACGAGTTCGCGGTCCTGGTCCAGCTCCCGCCCGACGACCGTGAGACGCACGCCACAGTCGAGCTCGCCGGTCGGCTCCTGCGCGTGCTTTCGGTCGACCCTTACAAGGTCGGCAGCAAGCACATCGTGCTGACGGCGAGTGTCGGCATCGCGTTCGCCGGGGACGAGGAGCAGTCGAGCGGCGGCGGATCGGACGCGGGACGCCGGCTCCGCCGCAGCGCCGCCGACCTGATCCGCAACGGCGACCTCGCGATGGCCCGCGCGAAGGAGCTCGGCGGCGGGCGCGTCGAGGTGTACGCGCCGCACATGCACGCCGATGTCGTCCGGCGGCTGGAGCTCGGCAGCGACCTGCAGGCGGCGCTCGCCGAGGAGCAGTTCTCGGTCGAGTTCCAGCCGGTCGTCGACCTGAGCACGTCCCGGGTGACCGGCGTGGAGGCGCTGCTGCGCTGGCGCAGGGGGAACGAGGCGGTGCCGCCGGAGGAGTTCATCGGCCTGGCCGAGGAGTCCGGCCTGATGATCCCGCTCGGCGACTGGATGCTGCGGGAGGCGTGCCGGGAGGTCGCCCGCTGGCGCGGCGACTCGTGGGACGTGAGCCTGTCGGTGAACTTCACCGCACGGCAGATCGCCGCGCCCCGGTTCGTGGAGTCGGTCGCGGCGGCGCTGGCGGAGACGGGGCTGCCGCCGCAGGCCCTCACGCTGGAGGTGCGCGAGGAGGTCCTCGTCGAGGACGCCGACCAGAACGTCGAGCGCCTGTCCCAGCTGCGCGACCTCGGCGTCCGGCTCGCGATCGACGACTTCGGCACCGGGTACGCGTCGCTGGCCTACCTCGGGCAGCTCCCCGTCGACATCATCAAGATCGACCCGTCGTTCGTGGCGGGGCTCGGCTCGGACGAGACGCTGACGCTGCTCACCCGGACGATCGTGCGGCTCGGCAGCGACCTCGGGCTGACCGTGGTGGCGGAGGGCATCGAGCGGCCCGAGCAGCTGGAGCTGCTGCGGGAGATGGGGTGCCCGCGCGGCCAGGGCTTCCTCGTGGCGCGCCCGATGGCGGCGCGGCGGATGGAGTCGCTGGTGCGGACGAACCTCACCGGCCAGAACCGTGCGGGCGGCGACGTCCCGCTCCCGCTTCCGGGCTGACGGCGGCGGTGACGCGCACCACTCCGGACGCCCGATCGTCTCGACATATGAGACAAAGCGTCCAAGGATTTGACCGCTGGCCGGACATCGGCGAAAGTGAACACGTGCAGAGCACCTCCATCATCCTCGTAGTACTTGGTCGGCGCGCAGGCTGACCAAGCTTTCCGTCCTGCGCGCCTCCCCTCGACCGCTTCACGGCGGCGGGGGTTTTTTGTTGCCCGGCGAGCCAACACTCACTCCCCAAGGAACCGCAGAATCATGACGACCGAACAGATGACGGGAGCCCAGGCGCTGGTCCGCGCCCTGGAGAACGTCGGCGTCGACACCGTGTTCGGCATCCCGGGCGGCGCGATCCTCCCGGCCTACGACCCGCTGTTCGACTCCAGGAAGCTGCGCCACATCCTCGTCCGGCACGAGCAGGGCGCAGGCCACGCCGCCCAGGGCTACGCGATGGTTACCGGCAAGGTGGGCGTCTGCATGGCCACGAGCGGGCCGGGCGCGACCAACCTCGTCACGGCGATCTCCGACGCCTACATGGACTCGGTGCCGATGGTGGCGATCACCGGGCAGGTCGCCTCCTCGCTCATCGGCACGGACGGCTTCCAGGAGGCCGACATCGTCGGCATCACGATGCCGATCACCAAGCACAACTTCCTGGTGACCAGGGCCGAGGACATCGCCCGCACCATCGCCGAGGCGTTCCACATCGCGGGCACCGGGCGGCCCGGGCCCGTCCTGGTCGACATCTCCAAGGACGCCCTGCAGGCCACGGTCGGGTTCGAGTGGCCGGTCCCGCTGCAGCTCCCCGGGTACCGGCCCGTCACCCGGCCGCACTCCAAGCAGGTCCGCGAGGCGGCACGGCTGATCGTCCAGGCGAAGCGCCCGGTGCTGTACGTCGGCGGCGGGGTGCTGAAGGCGGGCGCGTCCGCCGAGCTGAAGGTGCTCGCCGAGCTGACCGGCGCCCCGGTCGTCACCACGCTGATGGCCAAGGGCGCGCTGCCCGACAGCCACCCGCTGCACATGGGCATGCCGGGCATGCACGGCGCGGTCGGCGCGGTCGGCGCGCTGCAGCGCTCCGACCTGATGGTCGCGCTCGGCGCCCGCTTCGACGACCGCGTCACCGGGAAGCTGGACGGGTTCGCGCCGCACGCCAAGGTCGTCCACGCCGACATCGACCCGGCCGAGATCTCCAAGAACCGGCACGCCGACGTCCCGATCGTCGGGGACGCCCGCGAGGTGATCGCCGACCTGATCGTCGCCGTGCAGAACGAGCACGAGGCGGGCCGCAAGGGCGACTACACCGACTGGTGGCGCCAGCTCGACGCCTGGCGCGAGACGTACCCGCTGGGCTACGACGCGCCCACCGACGGCTCGCTGTCCCCGCAGTACGTCATCGAGCGGATCGGGCGGATCGCCGGGCCGGACGCGTACTACGTCGCCGGCGTCGGCCAGCACCAGATGTGGGCCGCGCAGTTCATCAAGTACGAGCGGCCCGGCGCGTTCCTGAACTCCGGGGGCGCCGGGACGATGGGGTACTCCGTCCCGGCCGCGATGGGCGCCAAGGTCGGCGCGCCCGACTCGACGGTCTGGGCGATCGACGGCGACGGCTGCTTCCAGATGACCAACCAGGAGCTCGCGACCTGCGCGATCGAGGGCATCCCGGTCAAGGTCGCCGTGATCAACAACGGCAACCTCGGGATGGTCCGGCAGTGGCAGACGCTCTTCTACAACGAGCGCTACTCCAACACGAATCTCCACTCGGCCAAGCGGATCCCCGACTTCGTGAAGCTCGCCGAGGCGTACGGTTGCGTCGGCCTGCGCTGCGAGAAGGCCGAGGACGTGGACGAGGTCATCGCCAAGGCCATGGAGATCAACGACGCCCCCGTCGTGATCGACTTCGTCGTGCACCAGGACGCCATGGTCTGGCCGATGGTCGCGGCCGGCACCGCCAACGACGACATCAAGATCGCCCGGGACATGGCGCCCGACTGGGAGAACGGAGACTGACCCCGATGAGCCTGCACACCCTCTCGGTGCTGGTGGAGAACAAGCCCGGCATCCTGGCTCGGGTCGCGGCGCTGTTCTCCCGGCGCGGCTTCAACATCGAGTCCCTCGCGGTGGGCACCACCGAGCATCCGGAGATCTCCCGGATGACGATCGTGGTGAACGTCGCCGACCTGCCGCTGGAGCAGGTCACCAAGCAGCTCAACAAGCTGGTCAACGTGCTGAAGATCGTCGAGCTGGACCCCTCGGCGTCCGTCCAGCGCGAGCTCATCCTGGTCAAGGTGCGCGCCGACGCCGAGACCCGCTCGCAGGTCCTCGAGACCGTGTCGCTGTTCCGCGCCAAGGTGGTGGACGTCGCGCCCGACGCCGTCACGATCGAGGCGACCGGCAACCGCGACAAGCTGGACGCGTTCATCAGGATCCTGGAGCCGTTCGGCATCAAGGAGCTGGTGCAGTCGGGCATGGTGGCCGTCGGCCGCGGCGCCCGGTCCATCACCGACCGCTCGCTGCGCGCCATCGAGCGCAGCGCCTGACCCGCGACCCGGGCCGTCCGCGCGGGCGGCACAACCACACCAACGAAAGGCAACAGCACTGTGGCTGAGATGTTCTACGACGACGCCGCCGACCTGAGCGTGATCCAGGGCCGGCACGTGGCGATCATCGGCTACGGCAGCCAGGGGCACGCGCACGCGCTCTCGCTGCGCGACTCCGGCGTCGACGTGCGGGTCGGGCTCCGCGAGGGGTCGGCCAGCCGGGAGAAGGCGGAGGCCGAGGGCCTGCGCGTGGTCACCCCGGCGGAGGCCGCCGAGGAGGCCGACCTGATCATGCTGCTGGCCCCGGACCACCACCACCGGGAGATCTTCGAGAAGGACATCAAGCCCGCCCTCGTCGAGGGCGACGCGCTGTTCTTCGGCCACGGCTTCAGCATCCGGTACGACCTCGTCCAGCCGCCGGAGGGCGTGGACGTGGCCATGGTCGCGCCGAAGGGCCCGGGGCACCTCGTGCGCCGCCAGTTCGTCGCCGGGCGCGGCGTGCCGGTGATCGTCGCCGTGGAGAAGGACCCGTCCGGCAACGCCTGGCCGCTGGCGCTGTCCTACGCCAAGGCCATCGGCGGCCTGCGCGCGGGCGGCATCAAGACGACCTTCACCGAGGAGACCGAGACCGACCTGTTCGGCGAGCAGTCGGTGCTGTGCGGCGGCGTCTCCGAGCTGATCAAGACCGGGTTCGAGGTGCTGACCGAGGCCGGCTACCAGCCGGAGGTCGCCTACTTCGAGGTCCTGCACGAGATGAAGCTGATCGTCGACCTGATGTACGAGGGCGGCATCTCGAAGATGTACTGGTCGGTGTCCGACAACGCCGAGTACGGCGGCTACAGCCGCGGCCCGCGCGTCATCACGCCGGAGACCAAGGCCGCGATGAAGAAGATCCTCGGCGAGATCCAGTCCGGCGAGTACGCCAAGGAGCTGGTGGACGAGTTCGAGGGCGGCCAGAAGCAGTTCACGCAGTACCGCGAGGAGCTGGCCCAGCACCCGATCGAGAAGACGGGCGCCGAGCTGCGCCCGATGATGAGCTGGCTCAACGACTGAGCCGTTCCGTGAAGGCGCGGGGAGCCGGTGGCCCCCGCGCCTTCGCATGTCCGGGGACGGCGCCGCCCTAGCCCTCCCCGAGGTGTGTCCCGCTCGGACGCAGGGGCGTTTCGGACGCGATGCGCCTCCTCTCATCTGCGACTTCCTCCTGGATGCATACTCGGTATTGCCTTGACCATACTCCGTATGCATACTTGGTAGGTATGTCGATCCGTCATGGCCTGCTGGCACTTCTGTCACAGGGGCCCCGCTACGGCTACCAGCTGCGCGCCGAGTTCGAGTCGTCCACCGGCGCCACCTGGCCGCTCAACATCGGCCAGGTCTACTCCACGCTGTCGCGCCTCGAACGCGACGAGCTCGTCACGCGCGTCGGCGCCGACGACGAGGGCCGGTTCGTCTACCGGATCACCCCGGCGGGCGAGGAGGACGTGCGGCGGTGGTTCGCCACCCCGATCGCCCGCACCGACCGGCCCCGCGACGAACTGGCGATCAAGCTGGCGATGGCCGTCACCACACCGGGCGTCGACGTGGCGCACGTCGTCCAGACCCAGCGCACCGCCACGCTGCGCGCCCTCCAGGACCTCACCCGCCTCAAGGCCGACGCCCCCGCCGTCCCGGCGGACCAGGGCGACCGCGCCTGGCGGCTGGTCCTGGAATCCATGATCTTCCAGGCGGAGGCCGAGGTGCGCTGGCTGGACCACTGCGAGGCCTTCGTCGCCCGCGCCGAGCCCGCCGCCCGGCCCGCCCCGCCGGCCGCCGCCGACCCGTCCGCCCCCGCCGAGGCGCCCGCTCCATCCGATCGGAAGGCGCGCCGATGAGCCTGCTGGAGATGCGCGAGGTCTCCCGCGACCACGGCGCCGGGCCGTCCCTCGTCCACGCGCTGCGCGGGGTGACGCTGGACGTCGCGGCGGGCGAGTTCGTCGCCGTGATGGGCCCGTCCGGCTCCGGCAAGTCGACCCTGCTGGCGCTCGCCGGCGGGCTCGACAGCCCGACCTCGGGACGGATCCTGATGGACGGCGCCGACCTCGGCGGCCTCGGCCGGGCCGGGCGGGCGGCGCTGCGCCGCCGCGGCGTCGGCTACGTCTTCCAGGACCTCAACCTCATCCCGAGCCTCACCGCGGCCGAGAACGTCATGCTGCCGCGCGAGCTGGACGGCGTCCGCGCCCGCACGGCCCGCCGCGAGGCGCGGGAGGCGCTCGATGAGGTCGGCGTCGCCGAGCTGGCCGACCGGTTCCCCGACGAGATGTCCGGCGGCCAGCAGCAGCGCGTCGCGATCGCCCGCGCGCTGGTCGGCGAGCGGCGCCTGGTCCTCACCGACGAGCCCACGGGAGCGCTCGACAGCCACACCGGCGAGGACGTCCTGCGCGTCCTGCGGGGCCGCTGCGACGCCGGCGCCTCCTGCCTCATGGTCACGCACGAGTCCCGGCACGCCGCCTGGGCCGACCGGGTCGTGTTCCTGCGCGACGGCCGGATCGTGGACGCCACGCCCCGTACGCCCGGCCCCGAGAGCCTCCTCCAGGAGAAACTGTGAACCGCTACGCCTTCGCGCTGCGCATGGCCCGCCAGGACGCGCTGCGCTCCAAGGGCCGCACGGCGCTCGTACTGTCCATGATCGGCCTGCCGATCGGCGCCGTCGTCGCGCTGGCCGTGCTGTACCGGACCGCCGACGCGAGGTTCGAGGGGGAGCCCGGCAGCGCGAGCGGCGCCGAGTCGGCCGTCCTGGCGATGATCTTCGCGATGGTCGTGCTGGAGGTCGTCCTGCTCGCCGGGCCGGCGCTCCTGATGGACGTCCGGCGGCGCCGCCGCGACCTCGCGCTCGTCGCCGCGTCGGGAGGCGCCGGCCGGCATCTGCGCGCCGTCGTCCTGACCAGCGGCCTGTTCCTCGGCGGGATCGCCGCGGTGGGCGGGGCCGGGCTCGGCCTCGCCGCGGCCGCCGTCGTGCGGGCCGCGTCCGACGGCGACGACTACGGCCCGCTCACCGTGCCGTGGACCGTGGTCTTGGCGACCATGCTGGTCGGCGCGGGCAGCGGGGTGCTCGCCGCGCTGGTGCCCGCGCGGCAGGCCGGCCGGATGGACGTGGTCGCCGCCCTCGCCGGACGCCGCGAACCGCCGGGACCGGCGCGGCGCGGCCTGCCGATCGCGGGGGGCGTCCTCGTCCTCGCGGGCGTGGCGGCGACCCTGGAGGGCATCCGGGTGCTGCGCGAGTTCGGAGCCGCGCTCGGCGCCGCGGCGATCATCATCGGCCTCGTGCTCGCCTGCCCGTGGATCGTCGGGGCCACCGGGCGGCTCGCGCCCCGGCTCCCGCTGCCGCTGCGCCTCGCCGTCCGGGACGGCGCCCGCAACCGGGCCCGCACCGCGCCGGCGGTCGCCGCGATCATGGCGGCCGTGGCGGCGGTCACCGCGCTGGCCATCGGAAGCGCCAGCGACTACCGGCAGCGGCAGGTGGAGTACCAGGCGCAGTTGCCGCACGGTTCGGCGCTGATCCGGCTGCCGCAGGGCAGGGGGCAGGAGGCCGCCGAGACCGCCGTCCGGCGCGCTGTCCCGGGCTTGCCCGTCGTCCCGATGCGCACCCTCCCGGGGTCGACCGGGTACTGCCTGGCAGAGGGCGACTGCCGCAGCCTGTCCTTCGCGGCCGAGCGGACGGGGAGGGGCTCCAACGAGATCCTGCAGATCGTGGTCGGCGGCTCTCGGGAGGCGCGGATGCTGCTCGGCCGCGACGACCCCGCCGTGGCGTCGGCGCTGGACGCCGGGAAGATCGCCCTGTTCGGGGTGCGCCCGCTCGCCGGGGAGTTCACCACCGCCAAGGTGACCTACTGGAAGGACGACCAGGAGCACACGACCGCGACGATCAAGGATCTGCCCGCCGTGGCCGCCCAGGGCGACCCCCGCGTGCGGGCCATCGTCCCCCCGAAGATCGCGGAGCGGCTCGTCGCGAAGACCGGCGTCCCCGCCCAGACCGAGGCGCTGGGCGTGGACCGCGCCGACCACCGGGTCACCAAGGCCGAGGAGGCGCGGCTGAAAAGGGCGATGGCGGCCAACACTCAGGACGGGAGCGCCGTCTACGTGGAGCGGGGCTTCACCGAGTCGTTCGGCAACGTCACGCTGCTGCTGGGCGCGGTCGCGGCCGTCCTGGCGCTCGGCGCCACGCTGATCGCCACCGGGCTCGCCGCCGCCGACGCCCGCCCCGACCTCGCGACCCTGCGCGCCGTCGGCGCCCGGCCCCGCACCGGCCGGCTGCTGACGATGGGCCGGGGCGCCTACATCGCCGTGCTCGGCTGCTGGCTCGGCATCGCCGGCGGCCTCGTCCCCGGCCTCGCGGTGACGCGCCCGCTCACCGACAGCCTGGACGAGGCCGGCGCGCCCCCGCACGGGACGATCACCGACGTCCCGTGGCTGCTCCTGCTGGCGATCGGGATCGGCGTCCCGCTCGTCGCGGCGTGCGCCGCCGCGGTGGTGACCGGGGGTCGCCCCACGCCGACCCGGCGCGAAGCGGCGTAGAGGACACCCGTAGGGCCGCTCGGCCACGCGCCGGCGCTGGTGGTAGCGTCCGGCGCGTGGTCGAGGCGGTTGCGGTGGAGGGACCGGCCGGGGGCTCCTCCGCAGGCCGCGGGGGAGCCGCCCGGCGTCGGCGTGCCGCCCTGGCGGCGCTGGTGGCGGCGAGCGCGCTGCTGTACGCGGTGTACTCGCTGATGCGGCTGCGCGCCTTCCGGGCGGGCAGCTACGACCTGGTGATCTTCGACCAGGCGATCCGCTCCTACAGCCGGTTCGGCCTGCCGGTCGCGATCGTCAAGGGCGTCCACAACGACTTCGGTCCCGACTTCTCGATCCTCGGCGACCACTTCTCGCCGATCCTCGCGCTGCTCGCGCCGCTCTACTGGATCCACGACGGCCCGGCGACGCTGCTCGTCGCGCAGGCCGTCCTGCTCGCGCTGGCGATCCTCCCGATCTGGCGGTACACCGAGCGGAGGCTCGGCGCCGGCGCCGCCTACTGCGCGGCGGGCGCCTACGCTCTGTCCTGGCCGATCGCCGAGGCGCTGGCCTTCGACTTCCACGAGGTCGCCTTCGTCCCGCTGCTGTCGGCGCTGATGATCGAGCGGTACGACGCGGGACGCCGCGGCCAGGCGGCCGCCGCCGCGTTCGCCCTCCTGCTGGTCAAGGAGGACATGGGCCTACTCCTCGCCGGCTTCGGCCTCTACCTCCTGACCCGCCCCACCCCCCACCCCCCACGCTCCCCGCGCGCCCATGGCTCCCCGCGCGGCCTCGACTCTCCGCGCGGTCTGCGCTTTCTGCGCGGCCTGCGCGTTCCGCGCGGCCTCGGCTTTCTGCGCGGGCTGCCGGCGCCGGGGGAGCGGCGGGCGGGGCTGGCGTACGTCGCGATCGGGCTGGGCGCCACCTGGTTCTGCTCCCGCGTGGTCATCGCGGCGTTCGGCGGGGACAACGACTACTACTGGGCGTACGGCGACCTCGGCCCCGACCTTCCCCACGCGGCGGTGCACGCCGTCACCCACCCGTGGGACGTCGTGCGCGTCCTCGGCGACCCGCCGCGGAAGCTCCTCACGATGGCGCTGGTGCTGCTGCCGCTGCTGCTGCTGCCGCTGGCGTCCCCGCTGACCCTGACGGCCGTCCCGCTGCTCGCGGAGCGGATGCTCGCCAGCCGGTTCGGCAACTGGTGGGAGCCCCACTACCACTACAACGCCTTCATCATCGCCGTGCTCGTCCTGGCGGCGGCGGACGGCGCGGCGCGGCTGCGCGGGCGGGCCCGGTTCGCGAGCGGGCGGCTCGGACGGCTGCCGTCCGCCGCGCCGATGGCCGGGATCCTCGCTGCCATGGTCGCGTGCGCGCCGTTCTTCGCCTACCGGCACCTCGCCGACCCCGCGCTGTGGCGGCAGAACGAGCGGGCCAGGGCGGCGTCCGCGGCGGCCGCGCGCATCCCGGACGGCGCGCTCGTCGAGGCCGCCAACGGCGTCGGCCCGGCGCTGACGTCCCGCGCCCGCGTGCTGCTGTGGGACGACCGGTCGCACGGCGCGCCCTGGGTGGTCGCGCAGGTGAGGCGGCTGGAGTTCCCCTTCGCCTCGCCCGCCGAGCAGCGGCGGCGGGTCGAGGAGCTGAAGGCGGAGGGGTACCGGGAGGTGTTCCGGCGGAACGGCTACATCGTGCTGTACCGGGACGTCCCCGACCCCTGGTGAGGCGGACCCCTGACAGGCCGCCCTCGGTAAGGCGGGCCCCTGGTAAGGCAAAACGCGGCTTTTGGACGGATTGTCCGCTGACCGATCATCGTCGCACGCGTCAGAATGCCGGTGAAGGCACCGATCCGCCAATCATCCCTATCCTTTCCGGGTACTTTGCCAGATACTTGAGGGGAGCCGTGGCGGCCGCGGCCGGCGCGGGAGAACCTGCGCGAACACCCCGTGACCTCGGCCGGTGCGGGCCTTTGGGGCGTGTGCATGAGCGGTGTGAGGCGGAACGGCGGCGAGGCGATGGCACCGGCGAGTGGTGCACCGGAATTCCCCGCCCGGCGGGCAATGCGAGGTGCGGGCGAATCCCCGGTCCGCGCGGCGGGCCGGCGCGCGGGCAGCGGCGAGGAGCCGTGACATGCCGGGGCGGGAGGACAACGACGTCCGGCGCTTCGAGACGTGCGGGCAAGCGTGGATCGGGGTCCTGCGGCACGTGTGGGCGGCAGGGGAGGCGGGGCTGGAGGACGGCGGCCCCATCATCGAGGGGCCGCCGCTGCTGTTCGAGATCTGCTCGCTGAGCTGGGAGGACCCGATCCTGCGCGAGTACGGCGACCGGGAGCGGCTCGTCCGGCGGGCGCAGGAGCGCACCCGCCGGGCCGTCCGCGGGCGGCTCTGGCCGCGGCTGCACGACCTGCAGGGCCACGACCAGATCCGGTGGGTGGTCGACCTGCTTCGCGCGCGGCCGTGGACGACCAGCGCGTGGATCTCGCTGACGATCCCGGGCGAGCCGGCCGACGGGCTGCCGGCGCTGACCGCGCTGTCGTTCCGCATCCGCGGCTACCGGCTGATCATGACGGCGATGTTCCGGTCGCAGAACGTCCACCGCGCCTACCTGGCGTACATCCCGCTGCGCGAGGTGCAGCTCCAGGTCGCCGACGAGCTGGGCCTGCCGCCCGGGCCGCTGCGGGTGTTCGTGGACGTCCCGCACGTGCACGTGGCCGACGCGGAGCGGGTCGCGTCCGTGCTCGTCTCGGTGCCGGAGCCGAACGCCGCCTGACGAACCCGGCGCGGCGGGACGAACCGGAGTTACCGGTGGGTCTTTCCCTGCCGCGAACCGGTGCCGCCCCCGGGTTATAGACTCGCCGGCGGGGGCGAGGGCACGACGAGGTGACTCGCGACTTCACCTGCACACAGCACACGAACATCCACTTTTCGAAGGACTGTTTTCTCTTGAGCAAGCCCGTCGTCCTCGTCGCAGAAGAACTCTCCCCGGCCGGCATCGCCGTGCTGGAGGCCGACTTCGACGTCCGGCACGTCGACGGCAGCGACAAAGAACAGCTGCTGCCCGCCGTCGCGGACGTGGACGCCCTGATCGTCCGCAGCGCCACCAAGGTCACCGCCGAGGTGTTCCGCCACGCCAAGAAGCTCCGGGTCGTCGCCCGGGCCGGCGTCGGCCTCGACAACGTCGACGTGGAGGCCGCCACCAAGGCCGGCGTCATGGTCGTCAACGCGCCGACGTCCAACATCGTCACCGCCGCCGAGCATGCGATCGCGCTGCTCCTCGCCACCGCCCGGAACGTGCCGCAGGGCCACTCCGCGCTCAAGCAGGGCGAGTGGAAGCGCTCCAAGTACACCGGCGTCGAGCTCCAGGGCAAGACCGTCGGCGTGCTCGGCCTCGGCCGCATCGGCGTCCTCGTCGCGCAGCGCCTCGCCGCCTTCGACATGAACGTGATCGCGTTCGACCCCTACGTCCAGGCCGCCCGCGCCGCCCAGCTCGGTGTGAAGCTCGTCACCATCGACGAGCTGCTCCGCGAGAGCGACTTCATCACCGTCCACCTGCCGAAGACGCCCGAGACCCTCGGCCTCATCGGCGACCGCGAGCTCCAGCAGGTCAAGCCGTCCGTCCGCATCGTCAACGCCGCCCGCGGCGGCATCGTCGACGAGGCCGCCCTCGACCTCGCGCTCAAGGACGGCCGGGTCGCCGGCGCCGGCATCGACGTGTTCAGCACCGAGCCGTGCACCGAGAGCCCGCTGTTCCACCACGACAGCGTCGTCGTCACCCCGCACCTCGGCGCCAGCACCCACGAGGCGCAGGAGAAGGCGGGCACCCAGGTCGCCCGCTCGGTGAAGCTCGCGCTGTCCGGCGAGTTCGTCCCGGACGCCGTGAACGTGCAGGGCGGCGCCGTCGCCGAGGACGTCAAGCCCGGCCTGCCGCTCGCCGAGAAGCTCGGCCGCATCTTCACCGCCCTCGCAGGCGGCGTCCCCGTCCGGCTGGACGTGGTGGTCCGCGGCGAGATCGCCGAGCACGACGTCAAGGTGCTGGAGCTGGCCGCCCTCAAGGGCGTCTTCGTGGACGTCATCGAGGAGGCCGTGACCTTCGTCAACGCGCCGCTGCTGGCCCGCGACCGCGGCGTCGAGGTCACCCTCACCACCAGCGAGGACAGCCCCGACTGGCGCAACGTCGTCCAGGTCCGCGGCACGATGTCCGACGGCTCCGTGGTGTCGGTGTCGGGGACCCTCACCGGCCCCAAGCACGCCGAGCGGATCATCGAGATCAACGGCTACAACATGGAGCTCGTCCCGACCGAGCACATGGCGTTCTTCTCCTACGTCGACCGCCCCGGCATCGTCGGCGCGGTCGGCAAGCTCCTCGGCGACGAGCAGGTCAACATCGCCGGCATGCAGGTCGGCCGCGACGCCAAGGGCGGCAAGGCGCTGATCGCCCTCACCGTCGACTCGGCGATCTCCCCGCAGCTCGTCGACGCCATCACACGCGAGGTGGGCGCCGACATGGGCCGCCGCGTCGACCTGGAAGGCTGATCCGGGGGTTCCCCGGGAGAATGCGCAGGCTGATCGCCGGTCCGGGATCGCCCCCAGACCGACGCAGACGCTGAGCTTCGGGCGGGTGTCCGGCCAGGTGCCGGACACCCGCCCGTCTCATATGCCGAGATTTTGGGCCACGGGTCGGGACAACCCGCCGGACCGCGGGTAACCTCGCAGTAGTCATGCGGCGTTACGTGGTAATCCTTCGCTGCCGCAGCGGGGCCTGATCATCGGCAGGCCGGCACCCGCTGCGGAGGCTCTGCCTGGCCATGAGTCCGATATCGCGCCGGACCGTGCGAACCACGGTCTCCCCGGCGGCCCCTCTGGCCACCAGCTCAGCGATCGGAGCAACCCATCATGAACGAAACCCAGAACAACGCCCCCGCCGAAGACGCCCAGGAAGAAGCCGCCCGCGCCCTGCAGACGGCCCTGGACCGTAGAGCTGATTGATTTTTTTCTCCTCCTTCGGGCCTGGCGGCCCTCCATCGTCGAAAAAAATCGGGGCGATCGCTGGCATCGCTCCGTCTCGCCTGGCGGCTCGCTGCTGTGTTCATGGCAGTGCCCTCCTCCTTCGGGCCTTGGCGGCCCTCCATCGTCGGGCACTGCGGGCGATCGCTGGCATCGCTCCGTCTCGCCTGGCGGCTCGCTGCGCGATCAGGTTCTCGCAGGCTCGAACCTGCCTTCGGACGCGATCGCGACCATTGAGGTCGTCGCGTGGTCGCGGCGCGGGCTGAGGTCGGCGGGGTGCTTATTGCAGTGCCCTCCTCCTTCGGGCCTTGGCGGCCCTCCATCGTCGGGCACTGCGGGCGATCGCTGGCATCGCTCCGTCTCGCCTGGCGGCTCGCTGCGCGATCAGGTTCTCGCAGGCTCGAACCTGCCTTCGGACGCGATCGCGACCATTGAGGTCGTCGCGTGGTCGCGGCGCGGGCTGAGGTCAGCGCACCCGGTCTTTCCTCCTCGGCCGTCTTGGTAATCGCTGGGCTTGGTTCGTCGCCTCCTGCGCCGTGAGGTGAGCCGGGGCTGTGTTCTCGGTCACTGCTGTTCATGGGGGGTGGGGGCGTTTCGTCTTCTGTTCGAGCGCGACTTGGGGAGCGCAACGAACGGAGGCGTTATGAAGATCTTCATCGCGGGGGCGTCGGGGGCGATCGGGGGGCACCTTGTCTCCCAGTTGGTGGCGCGTGGGCATGCGGTTGTCGGTACGACCCGGTCGCCTGCCAAGACGGCTGGGCTTCGGAAGCTGGGCGCGGAACCGGTGGTCGTCGACGCGCTCGACCCCGACTCGGTGGCCGACGCGGTGGCGCGGGCCGAGCCGGAGGTGATCGTCCATCAGCTCACCGCGTTGAGCGGGCCGGTGGACTTCCGGCGTGTGAAGCGGATGGCGGCCGCCACCGACCGGCTGCGCACCGAAGGCACCGACCACCTGTTGGCCGCTGCGCGCGCCGCCGGCGTCGGCAGGTTCGTGGCGCAGAGCCACTCCATGTGGATGGAGCGCACCGGCGGACCGCTCGCCGACGAGAACGACCGGATCGAGCCGAATCCGCCCGCGGACGTGGCGAGATCGGTGGCCGCGCTGCGCCACCTGGAGGAGGCGGTGACCGGCATCACCTGGGGCGACGGGATCGCGCTTCGCTACGGTGGCTTCTATGGCCCCGGGACCGGCATCAGCGCAGCGCCGGACGCCGTGATGGCCGAGCAGATCGGCAAGCGGAAGTTCCCGATCGTCGGCGGTGGCGGCGGGGTGTGGTCGCTGGTGCACATCACCGATGCGGCGTCCGCCACGGTCGCGGCCATCGAACGCGGCAAGCCCGGGATCTACCACGTCGCCGACGACGAGCCGGCGCCCGTGCGCGTCTGGTTGCCGGAGCTGGCCCGCGCGCTCGGCGCCCCGCCGCCGCGCCGCGTCCCCGCCTGGCTCGTACGGCCGCTGGCCGGAAAGGGACCCGTGGACATGATGACGCAGGCCCGCGGGGTCTCCAGCGAGAAGATCAAGCGTGAACTGGGCTGGACGCCGCAGTACCCCACCTGGCGTACGGGTTTCACCGACGGGTTGAGGTAGTCCGGCTTGTCCGCCAACGATCTGTACGACGAGCTGCGGCCGCGGGCGTTCGCCATCGCCTACCGGATGCTCGGCAGCGTCAGCGAAGCCGAGGACGTGGTGCAGGAGGCGCTCCTGCGGCTGCACCAGACCCTGGAGCGCGGCGAGCGGATCCTGTCGCCGCGGGCGTACATCGCCACGCTGGTCACCCGGTTGGCCATCGACCAGTTGCGCTCCGCACGGGCACGGCGGGAGCAGTACGTGGGCGAATGGCTGCCGGAACCGCTGGCCCTCGAACCGTCCCCGGCCGATCAGGCGGAGACCGGCGACTCGCTGTCGCTGGCCTTCCTGGTGCTGCTGGAGAGCCTGTCGCCGCGGCAGCGGGCCGCGTTCCTGCTGCGGGAGGTGTTCCAGTATCCGTATGGCGAGGTCGCCGAGATCATCGGTAGCGATGTGGACGGAACGCGGCACCTCGTGGCGCGGGCGCGGCGCCACGTCCAGGAACACCGGCCTCGCTACCACGCATCCCGGGGGCAGCGGCGGCAACTTGCTCAGCGTTTCTTCGCCGCCGTCGAGCAGGGCGACCTGCGGGCGCTCGAGGAACTGCTGGCGCGGGACGTGGCGCTGCACGGCGACGGTGGCGGCAAGGTGCCCGCACTGGGGCGGCCGGTCAACGGACGGCGGCGCGTGGCCCATGTCCTGACGGCGGTGAGGCCCGCGCTGGCCCATGCCGGTGGCGTGCGCTTCCGCATCGCGGAGGTCAACGGGCAGCCGGGAGCCCTGGTGTTCGACACCCGGGACCTGTTGGTCGCGGTGGTGGGACTGGAGATCGCCGACGGGCGGGTCCAGACGATCCACTCCATCGTCAACCCCGACAAGCTTCAGCATTTCGACCGGGTCGGAGATCTCGGTGCGCTGGTGCGTACGGGCCGCCGGGGCGCCGACGCGCCCGTCCGGCGGGAGGGCGGGGCGGCGGTGCGAGACTGGGGGAGTGGCGGGGCAGGTCGAGGGTGTTGAGGTCCGGGACGTGTTGCGGCGCGTTGCGGGGATCGGGCCGTACTTCGAGCTCGTCACGGAGCCCTCGGACGGGCCTGGTTGGCGGGTGTTCCCCGGGGACGCCGAGGTGCTGCGGGAGGCGGCCCGCGACTATGCCGGACGGCTCGGGACGGACGAGGTCCGTGTGGCCGCCTCGCTGCTCTTCCAGGGGCTCGCGGCGCGGGTGTGGTCGCCGGTCGTCGCGGCGGCGGCCCTCGGGGTCGTCCCCGATCTGTCGGGGCTGCGATGGCGGTGGGCACCGGGGGAGCCGATCGCGCTGGGGGTTCCCGATCCCCGGGGGTGGCGTGCGGAGGACGTGGCCGAGGCCGCTGAGATCGTTCTCCCCATGGTCGTGGACGGGCTGCTGCGCCCTCTGCGGGAGGCGATGCTGGGCTTCGTCAGGCTCGCGGACGGGCTGGTGTGGGGCAATGCCGCGTCCGCCCTCGCCGGGAGCCTGAACGTCGGGCCGGACGATCCCGGACGGGTCGCGATCGTGCGGGAGTTGCTCGCGCGCGAACCGCTGGCCGGGACGGGTGCCTTCGGGCCGCGCGGGTACGTTCGAAACAACTGCTGCCTGTACTACCGGGTCCCCGGTGGCGGCATGTGCGGCGATTGCGGGCTGGCGCGTTGAATGACCGAAATATGAGACGAAAGCCCAAGCACTGAGACGTTTGCAGTAGAGTGCGCGCATGGCTTCGCGCAGCATTCGTCTGGCCGTCATCCCGGGTGACGGGATCGGCCCCGAGGTGGTCGCCGAGGGGCTCAAGGTCCTCGACGCCGTGTCCGGCGACCTCACGTTCGAGCAGACGTCCTACGACCTGGGCGCCGCCCGCTGGCACCGCACGGGGGAGACGCTGCCCGACTCGGTCCTGGACGAGCTGCGCGAGCAGGAGGTCATCCTGCTCGGCGCCGTCGGCGACCCGAGCGTGCCGAGCGGGACGCTGGAGCGCGGGCTGCTGCTGCGGACCCGGTTCGAGCTGGACCACTACGTCAACCTGCGCCCGGTGAAGCTGTTCCCGGGCGTCAGCACGCCGCTGGCCGGCGTGACCCCCGACGACATCGACATGGTCGTCGTCCGGGAGGGCACCGAGGGCCCGTACACCGGCGTCGGGGGAGTCCTGCGCAAGGGCACCCCGCACGAGGTCGCCACGCAGGAGAGCGTCAACACGGCCTACGGCGTCGAGCGGGTCGTCCGGTACGCGTTCGAGGTCGCGGCGTCGCGGCCGCGGAAGAAGCTCACGCTCGTCCACAAGGACAACGTCCTCACCTTCGCCGGCGACCTCTACCAGCGGACGCTGAAGCGGGTCGCCGAGGAGTACCCGCAGGTCGCCACCGACTACTGCCACGTCGACGCCGCCACGATGTTCTTCGTCAGCCGGCCGCAGCGGTTCGACGTCGTGGTCACCGACAACCTGTTCGGCGACATCATCACCGACATCGGCGCCGCGATCGCGGGCGGCATCGGGCTCGCCGCGTCCGGCAACGTCAACCCCGACCGCACCGCGCCCTCGATGTTCGAGCCGGTGCACGGCAGCGCCCCCGACATCGCCGGGCAGGGCAAGGCCGACCCGACCGCCACGATCCTGTCGGTCGCCATGCTGCTCGACCACGTCGGCGAGGGCGACGCCGCCCGCCGCGTCGAGCAGGCCGTCTCGGACGACCTGGCCGAGCGCGCCGCGCTCGGCGCCCGGTCCACGTCCCAGATCGGCGACGCGATCGCCAAGCGAGTATCCGGCTAGGGGCACGCCGCCTCCGGCCAGACCGGGCGTGCCCTCGCGGCGCGCCCGGTTTTCGCATGTCCTGCCCGGGTGGCGCCGCATGGAGGAGCAGGTCTAGACGAAGTAGGACAATGGGGACTAGGAAGCCGATGCGGCGATGGGGCCGCCTGGGCGATCCGCGAGAGGACGAACCGCGATGAGCGACACCCTGGAATTCGAGATCACGCGCACCGAGCGGCCCGCGACCGCCGACGAACGCGCGCGGATCCTGGCCGATCCCGGTTTCGGCCGGTACTTCACCGACCACATGGTCACGATCCGGTACTCGGCCGAGCGCGGCTGGCACGACGCGAAGCTCGAACCCTACGGGCCCATCCCGATGGACCCGGCCTCGCAGGTGTTCCACTACGCCCAGGAGCTCTTCGAGGGCCTCAAGGCCTACAAGCAGCCGGACGGCTCGGTCGTCACCTTCCGGCCGTACATGAACGCGGCGCGGATGAACCGGTCCGCCAGGCGGATGGCGATGCCGGAGATCCCCGAGCAGCTGTTCGTGGACGCCGTCGAGCTGCTCGTCCGCACCGACAAGGACTGGGTGCCCGACACCGAGGGGCACAGCCTCTACCTGCGGCCCTTCATGTTCGCCACCACCCGCGCGCTCGGCGTCAACAGCCCGGCGAACGAGTTCCTCTTCATGGTCATCGCGTCCCCGTCCGGCCTCTACTATCCGCGCGGCATCAAGCCCGTCTCGGTCTGGCTGTCGCAGGACTACACGCGCGCGGCGCCCGGCGGCACCGGCGAGGCGAAGTTCGGCGGCAACTACGCCGCGTCCTTCGCCGGCCAGGCCGAGGCCGTCGCGCAGGGCTGCGACCAGGTCGTCTGGCTCGACGCGGTGGAGCACCGCTGGGTCGAGGAGGTCGGCTCGATGAACCTGATGTTCGTCTACGGCTCCGGCGCGCAGGCCCGGCTCCTCACCCCCGCGCTCACCGGCACGCTGCTGGCCGGGGTCACCCGCGACTCGATGCTCAAGCTGGCGCCCGACCTCGGCGTCCCCACCGAGGAAGGCAAGATCAGCATCGACGAGTGGGAGGAGGGCTGCCGGTCCGGCGAGATCACCGAGGTGTTCGGCTGCGGCACCGCCGCGATCATCAGCCCGGTCGGCCGGGTCAAGGGCCGGGACCGCGAGTGGACGATCGGCGACGGCGAGCCCGGCGAGGTCTCGATGCGGCTGCGCCAGGAGCTCGTCGGCATCCAGTACGGCACCCGTCCCGACCCGTACGGCTGGGTCCACAAGATCGTCTGATCGGCGCCGCCGGCGGCGCGCGCCCGTGGCGGGCCGCGCCGCCGGGCCGCGCCGCCGGGCCGCGCCGCCGGGCCGCGCCGCCGGGCCGCGCCGCCGGGCCGCGCCGCCGGGCCGCGCCGCCGGGCCGCGCCGCCGCGCCGTGTCCGCCGCCGACCTGCCGCTCGTCTCGGCATGTGAGACGGATGTCCCAGATCTTCGGACGGTGTGGCAGACTGGGCGCATCATGCGCCACAGCCTCGTGATTATCGGCTGGCGCGCCGGCAGCTAACGGGACACCGCCGGCGCGCAGACCTCTCACGTCCGTGAGGGGTCTTTTTTGTGCCCTGGCGCTGAGCCCTCTGGGGGTTCCTCACATGCAAGGCGACGCATTCCACGTCTACGACACCACCCTGCGCGACGGGTCGCAGCAGGAGGGGCTCAACCTCTCCGTGCCCGACAAGCTCGCGATCGCGCGGCATCTGGACGACCTGGGCATCGGCTTCATCGAGGGCGGCTGGCCGGGCGCCAACCCCAAGGACACCGAGTTCTTCAGGCGGGCCCGAACAGAGCTCGACCTGAAGCACGCGCGGCTCACCGCGTTCGGCGCGACCCGCCGGGCCGGGGTGAAGGCGGCCGACGACCCCCAGGTCGCCGCTCTGCGCGACTCCGGCGCGTCCGTCGTGACCCTGGTCGCCAAGAGTCACGACAGGCACGTCGAACTGGCCCTCCGCACGACGCTGGAAGAGAACCTCGCGATGATCCGCGACACGGTCTCCCACCTGCGTGCGGAGGGCCAGCGGGTCTTCCTGGACGCCGAGCACTTCTTCGACGGCTACAAGGCCAACCGCGCCTACGCGCTTGAGGCCGTGCGCACCGCCGCCGAGGCCGGCGCCGACGTCGTCGCGCTCTGCGACACCAACGGCGGCATGCTGCCGGACGAGCTGGCCGAGGTCGTGCACGAGGTCGTCGGCCACGGCGTCCGGGTCGGCATCCACTGCCACGACGACTCCGGCTGCGCGGTCGCCAACACGCTCGCCGCCGTCAAGGCGGGCGCGACGCACGTCCAGGGCTGCGCGAACGGCTACGGCGAGCGCAGCGGCAACGCCAACCTGTTCACCGTCGTCGGGAACCTCCAGCTCAAGCGCGGCATGGACCTCGTCTCCGGCGACCAGCTCGCCGAGATGACGCGGATCGCGCACGCCGTCTCCGAGGTCACCAACGTCGCGCCGAGCTCGCAGCAGCCGTACGTGGGCGTGTCCGCGTTCGCGCACAAGGCCGGGCTGCACGCGTCCGCCGTCAAGATCGACCCCGACCTGTACCAGCACATCGACCCGGCCGCCGTCGGCAACGACATGCGGATGCTGGTGTCCAGCATGGCCGGGCGCGCGTCCGTCGAGCTGAAGGGCCGAGAGCTCGGCTACGACCTGTCCGGGGAGAAGGCCAAGGCAGTAGTGGACAGGGTGAAGGAGCTGGAGTCCACCGGCTACACCTTCGAGGCCGCGGACGCCTCGTTCGAGCTCCTGCTGCGCGAGGAGCTGACCGGCGTCCGGCAGCGGCACTTCGAGGTCGAGTCGTGGCGGTCGATCGTCGAGCGCCGCCCGGACGGGTCCATGGTCAGCGAGGCCACCGTCAAGCTGCATGCCAAGGGCGAGCGGATCATCGCGACCGGCGAGGGCAACGGCCCCGTCAACGCCCTCGACAACGCGCTGCGGATCGCGCTCGGCCGCCTCTACCCGGAGCTGGCGCGGCTGGAACTCGTCGACTACAAGGTCCGCATCCTGGAGGGCGCGCACGGCACCGACGCGCGGACCCGGGTGCTGGTCGAGTCCAGCGACGGCGAGCGCGAGTGGGGGACCGTCGGCGTCGAGGACAACGTCATCGCCGCGTCCTGGCAGGCGCTGGAGGAGGCCGTGACCTACTGCCTGCTCCGGGCCGGCTACGAGGCGGGCTGACGGGAATCTCCTGGCGGCCGCAGGCATTATCGGAGCATGAGCACTGAGATCACCGACAACGCCGAGCAGAGCCGCTACGAGATCAGGCTGGACGGCGAACTCGCCGGGTTCGTCGAGTACGAGCGGGGAGAGGGCGCCCTCGTCTTCATCCACACCGAGGTCGACCCCGCGTTCGGAGGCAAGGGCGTGGGAAGCTCGCTGGCCCAGGGCGCTCTGGACGACGTCCGTGCCAAGGGCCTGTCGGTCGTCCCGGTGTGCCCGTTCATCAAGAAGTGGATCGGCAAGCACCCGGACTACAAGGATCTGGTGCGCTAGCCGTGTCGCCGCGGTGCTCACGGATGACCGGGGAGTCATCTCGCCCGTTCGAAAACGAGCAACTTTCCGTGAGCACCGGTGCGGTCGCGCAGAAAGTCCGCCGATCCGGCGAAACCGGTGGCGGATTTCAGTTGAAGGATCCACTATAGAAGTCGCGCGGCACGCGTGCGGTATTCGCGTGCCGTGTTCGAACCGACGCTGTGTCCTGTGAAGCCGTGTCCCTGTGACACCGTGGCGCTGGAAGACGCTGTGTTATTTGAACCGTGTTCCCGTGAGGACGCCGTGTTCCCGCGAACCGACGTCAGTGACCCGACCTGCCGGAGTGATCGTATGCCCGTCCGACCCTGGAGCCCCGAGGACCTTGGGCGTCCCACGGACGGGACCTGGGCGGACGTGGCGTTCGGCCTCGGCGAGACGTTCGAGCGCGAGGGCCACCTGGAGCAGGCCGCCGACTGGTACCGGCGCGCCGCCGAGTCCGGGAGCGCCGACGCCGCGCTGCGCCTCGGCGCCGTCCTCGGGCGGATGGCCGACGCCGGAGCCGACGACGCGGCCGACGAGCTGCTGGCCGAGGCGACCCGGTGGCTCAGCGGCGCCCAGGACGCCACCACCCCCGACGCCATCGAGCTGATCACCGCCACGCTCAACCGGCAGATGCGGCAGGCCGCCCGCCGCGGCCTCGAACCGGCGCCGGCCGGCTGACGCGTTCAGGCCCCCGGATGTGAACCTATCCGCCATGCTCGTCGTCGGACTCCATGAGGTCGACGACAGCGGAAGGTGGACGAGTTGAGCGGCGAGGAGCCCGGGTACGTGCCCCCGGACCACAAGACCACCGCCGAGTTCCGCGTCCCCGGGAAGGGCGCGGCGCCCGAGGACCCGGCCGGGCCGGGCACGGCGGCCGATGCGACCGCCGTGGACGAGCCGGTGGACACCCTCTTCGACGCGGGCGCCACGTCCCAGGACGCCACTCGGATGGACGGCGTGACGTTCCAGGACCTTCCCGCCGGCGCCGCCGACGACCCGGAGGACGATCCCGAAGACGACCCCGAGACGACGTACCAGGACGGCCCTGCCGACGACCTGGCCGACGACCCGGAGGACGGACCGGCGGCGTTCGGGGACGGCCCGCCCGTCATCACCTTCCAGAAGCCGCCGCCCCCGGACGCCGAGGACGAGGCGCCCGCGACCGTGGTCGAGGCGCCCGCGACCGTGGTCGAGGCGTCGGTCACCGCCACCGACATCCCCATGAAGCAGCCCGCCGAGCCCGCATCGTCCGTCCCGCCCCAGCCGGAGCCGGTGGCCTTCGAGCACGGCGCGATCCCGGCGCCGGTGTACGCCCAGGCGCCCGTTCCCCTTCAGGCGCCCGTGCCCCAGCAGGAGCGCACTCCCGAGCGGGCGCCCCTCTCCGAGCCGGAGCCCCCTCAGCAGGTGCCCGCCTCGGAGCAGGCGCCGCCCGCGGAGGTTGCGGCACAGGCCGCCGCGCCGGTGCCGCCGCCGGCGGTCCCCGAGGCGCCGTGGACGGAGCAGTTCGCCGCCGAGGCAGAGGCGGCGACCCCGGCGGAGGGCGGGCCGGCGTTCGCCTACGCGATGCCCGCGACACCGCCTCCCGCCCAGGGCGCACCGCCTCCTCCCCATCAGGGCACGCCGCCCCCTCACCAGGGCGCGATGCCTCCGGCCCAGGGCACGATGCCGCCGAACGAGTCCACCGTCCCGCCGGTGCCGCCCGCGGTCGCCTCGCCGTCCGGCGGGCTTCCCGGAGGGCCGCGTCCGTCCCGCTCGGGACGGCCGATGATCCTCATCGGGCTGGTCGCCGCGGTGGTGGTCCTGGTCCTGGCCGGCGTCGCGGTGCTGATGCTCGGCGGCGGCTCCGACACGAAGGGGAAGGACGGCAGGCAGGCGTCTCCGGCCGCGAGCACGCCCGGGACGGAGGGCGGTGGCGCGGGGCCCGCGTCCCCCGGCGCCCCCTCGCCCGGCGGCGCGCCCGCGACGCCCCCGCAGTCCGGAGGCCCGTCCGCCCAGCCGCCCGGAGGTCAGCAGCCGGGCGGGCAGCAGCCCGGCACGCCGCCTCCGGCGACCACCGCCCCGGTCGGGCCGCTGGTGCAGGGCAAGGGCGTCACGTACCAGCTCGTCCAGCAGGACGAGGGGTACTTCGAGGGCAAGTTGGTCATCACGAACCGCACCAAGAAGCCCATGAAGGCCTGGAAGCTGACGTTCAAGGCCCCGGGCGCGGACGTGAAGAACATCTGGGGCGCGCGGCTCGTGCACGGCGGCTCCACCGTCGAGATCAGGAACCTGGACGGCGCCCCCGCGATCCCGCCCGGCGAGACGTGGGACATCCAGTACGGCGCGGCCGGAACGGCGTCCACCCCGAAGTCCTGCCAGCTGAACGGCAGGGCATGCGGCTTCTGACCGGCGCGGCGGTCCGGACGGCCTGCTTGATCGGAGCGGCGTACTAGGCTCTTGACCATGCGTATCGCAAGGTTCTCCACCGACGAGGGCATGTCCTTCGGCGTGGTGGAGGAGAACACCGTCGCCGTCATCGCGGCCCACCCGTTCGGCGAGCTGACCTTCACCGGGCAGCGCCTCCCGCTCGCCGACGTCCGGCTGCTCGCGCCGATCCTGCCCAGCAAGATCATCGCGATCGGGAAGAACTACGCCGACCACGTCCGCGAGATGGGCGGGGACGAGCCGCCCGCCGAGCCGGTGCTGTTCTCCAAGCCGTCCACCGCCGTGATCGGCCCGGGGGAGGCGATCGCCTACCCGCAGAAGCTGTCCGAGCGCGTCGACCACGAGGGCGAGCTCGCCGTCGTCATCGGCCGGATGTGCCGCGAGGTCCCGGCGTCCCGCGCCGCCGAGGTCATCCTCGGCTACACCTGCGCCAACGACGTCACCGCCCGCGACCTCCAGGCCAAGGACGGGCAGTGGACGCGGGCCAAGGGCTTCGACACGTTCTGCCCGATCGGCCCGTGGATCGAGACCGAGGTCGACCCCGCCGACCTCGCGATCTCCACGACCGTCAACGGCGAGGTCCGGCAGGAGGCCCGCACGTCCCTGCTGCTGCACGACATCCCCACGCTGGTCGAGTACGTCAGCCAGGTCATGACGCTGCTGCCCGGCGACGTCATCCTGACCGGCACCCCCGCCGGCGTCGGCCCGCTGGAGATCGGGGACGAGGTCACCGTCACCGTCGAGAACATCGGCAGCCTCACCAACCGCGTCATCGCCCGCGACTGAGGAGCGCTGGTGTTCACCGGCTTCAGCGACGAGGCCTTCGCCTTCTACGAGGGCCTGCAGGCCGACAACAGCAAGACCTACTGGACGTCCCACAAGGACGCCTACGAGCGCCACGTGCGCGAACCCCTGACCGAGCTGTGCGCCGAACTCGAAGACGAGTTCGGCGCGGTCAAGCTCTTCCGCCCCTACCGCGACGTCCGGTTCAGCAAGGACAAGTCGCCCTACAAGACGCACCAGGGCGGCCACACCAGCGAGGGCTTCTACATCCAGGTCGACGCGGACGGCCTCATGGTCGCGGGCGGCATGTACGCCCCCACCCCCGACCAGCTCCGCCGCTACCGCGAAGCCGTCGCCTCCGACACGTACGGCGCCGAACTGCAGGCCGTCGTGGACGCCCTCCGCGCCGCGGGCATGGAGATCGCCGGCGACCGCCTCAAGACCCGCCCGCGCGGGACGGACCCCGACCACCCCCGGCTGGACCTCCTGCGCCACCGCTCCCTCTATGCCCGCGAGGGCTGGCCCGCCGACCCGTGGATGTCCGAGCCCGACGAGGTCCTGGCCCGGGTCCGCGCCTCCTGGCGGCGCCTCCGGCCCCTCGTCGCCTGGGGCCGCGAGCACATCGGGCCGCCCGACTTCACCCGCTGACCCACCGGCCGGCCAATCGTTTTGGCCCTACTCCCGCTGTCCTGTATTCTCATCGAGGCGCGAGCGACCAGCCGGAAACGGCTCGGGAGCCCGTACCTCACTGGGGTATGGTGTAATCGGCAGCACGAGTGATTCTGGTTCACTTAGTCTAGGTTCGAGTCCTGGTACCCCAGCTGCGTCCGCCCAGGCGGACCACGCCCCCGTCGTCTAGTGGCCTAGGACGCCGCCCTCTCAAGGCGGTAACGGCGGTTCGAATCCGCTCGGGGGTACGTGGCGGGTCTCCCTGCTCGGTGGGCCTTCGGCCCACCTTCGCCGGGGCCCGCAGTGTCTTCCCAGGGGGCGACCCCCTGGAACCCCCGAGGCGGGCTTCCCTGCTCGGTGGGCCTTCGGCCCACCTTCGCCGGGGCCCGCAGTGTCTTCCCAGGGGGCGACCCCCTGGAACCCCCGATGTTCGGGCTTCGCCCTCACTTTCGCTGGGGCGTACGCGTAGAGCGTTTTTCTTGTGCGACGTCCAAGAGGGTTTTCTGCGCCTTCCTGCGGTTTCTTCTGGCCGGGCGGCCGAATTCGTGTCTTCGACGATGTGAGTTGTTGCGTCTGTGGGGCGCTGAGAAGGCGTTCTCGGCGGAACTCGTCTCCGCCCACCTCGTCGGCCACGCAGGCGGAAGTCATGGGGGCGTCCGCAACGGTGTCGGGGTCCTCATGGGGATTCGGGGGAAACCGGTTCGAGGTGGGGGTCGGGGTCCGGTAAGCTGGGCGAGGCCCGCGCGGGAGATCGCGTAAGGGTCATGGTCCTGCCCCCGTCGTCTAGTGGCCTAGGACGCCGCCCTCTCAAGGCGGTAACGGCGGTTCGAATCCGCTCGGGGGTACCAGCACTTCTTTCGGACGCGGTTCTGGGCGTCTTCTTCCTCTTTCTGTGTGCTCGGTGACGAGCTCGTCTCGTGCTGCACGGGTGGGGAGCATGTGATCCTGACGTCCTGATGAGGTGGTTCCGGCTCGCGCCGGGGAATGCTCCCGCCGTGAGGTGGGGGTCCAGGAGCTGGTACGCGCTGCTGGTGGCGGTCATGGTGGCCGTCACGGTGGACGTCCTGCTGGACGGTCCGCTCCGCCGCCTCGACTGGATCGTCCACGAGTGGAGCGACGCGCACATCCGGGGCTTGCGGCTCACGGCGGTGGACGTCTTCGCATGGCTCGGTCAGCGCGGCTACCTGGCCCGGGTCATCGTCCCGCTCGCGATCATCGCCGCGATCCGGCGGCGTTCTCTGCGGTACCCGCTGGTGAGCGTGCTGATCGTGGGTGTCCTCTCGGGGCTGCAGCTGCTGCTGAAGGCGGCGATCCCCCGGACGTTCCCGATCAGCGGAACCGATGTGCTGTTCGTCCGCGGCGACGCCTACCCGTCCGGCCACACGCTCAACGGGTTCGTGCTCATCTGGGTCATCCTCGAACTGGCGGTCGTCGCCTTTCCCCGGTGCGCCGCGGCACTGCCGCCGCGCCGCCGCCGCGACGTCGCGGTGGTGACGGGAACGATCACGGCGGTGGCCCTCACCGTGGTCGACAAGCACTGGCTCACCGACTGCCTGTTCAGCCTCGCCCTCGGGCCCGTCCTGCTGCAGGCTCTGATCACCCTGGATCCCTTCGCCCCCTGGCGCGGTCGAGCACGTCCAGGTAATGGCTCACCTGAGCCGACGCGTCGAGCATCGCGCGACCCCGCGCGGTGAGCCTGCGGCGCCAGTCGTCCAGGGCCTCGGCCAGGGGTTCGGTGCCGCCCGCCGTCCGGACCTGCCGGACCACGGTCGCGATGTGCTCCAGCGGGTAGCCGCCGCGCCTGAGGAGGTGGGCGAGCTCCGCGTCGCGGACGTCGCTCGCCTGGAAGACCCGGTAACCGGTGGACGGATCGCGCGCCGGCGCGAGGATGCCGGCGCCTTCCCAGTTGCGCAGGGTCGCGGGGGTGACGCCGAGCCGGTGGGCGAGTTCGCCGATGGTCCGGGGACCGGGGACGGCCGAGCGGTCCGGGACGGGGCCGGGCTCCTCCAGCAGGTGGTTCACCGCGCTCCTCACCGCGGCGAGGGTCTCCCGGTCGCGGAGCACCTGGTCGTGGCCGCGGTCGACGACCAGCAGGGCGTCGTCGAGGTCGCCGTCGTTGACCGCGTTCATGATCCGGCCGCCGGCCGCGTGCCCGAACGCCGGGACGAGCGCGAGGAAGGCGCGCAGGGCGGCCGCGTGCACCTCGGTGTAGATCCGGTAGCCGCTGGGCGTGCGCTCCGCGGGCGGGAGGAACCCGTCGCGCTCGTAGTTGCGCACCGCCTGCGGCGAGATGCCGTGCTCCCGCGCGAGGTCGGACGGCCGCAGGGTGATCACCGCTTTGAGGGTTCTCCGGGAGTTCTCCCGGTCATGGGCAGGAAAGTATCAACCGTTTTTTCAACGATACGATTTCACCACATGAGTCAGGACATGCGCGACTTCGCGCCCCCGTCATGCGACCTGCTGGCGTTCGGCGAGCCGACGCACCTCGAACCGGCCTTCGGCCGCGTCCGCAACGAACTGCTCCCGCGGCTGGCCGACCACGGCTTCCGGTCGGTCGCCATGGAGACCGACCGGGTGGCCGCCCTCGCCGTCGACGACTTCGTCCGGGACGGGAAGGGAAGCCTCGACGCCGTGATGAGCGGCGGCTTCTCGCACGGCTTCGGAGACCTGGACGCCAACCGGCGGCTGGTCGCCTGGATGCGGGAGTACAACGAGGACCGTCCTCCGCACGAGCGCCTGGCCTTCCACGGCTTCGACGCTCCGATGGAGACCATCAGCGCCCCCAGCCCCCGCGCCTACCTCGAACACGCCCGCGACTACATGGGCCTCGACCTCGACATCGCGGCCCTCACCGGCGACGACCACCGGTGGAGCCGCTCGGAGGCGGTCATGGACCCGGCCATGTCGATCGGCGCGACGGCCGAGGCGGAGAAGCTGCGGACGATCGCAGACGACATGCTCACCGCCCTGTACGAGCGGGCCCCGAAACTGATCGCGGGGACGTCGCGCACCGAGTGGATCCGGGCCCGGATCCGCCTCACCGCCGGGCTCGGCCTGCTGCGCTACCACAAGCGGGCGGCGCAGCGGATCGCGCAGGACGCACGCATCTCGCGCCTGGGCGCCACCCGGGACGCGCTCATGGCCCAGAACCTCCTGGACATCAGGGACGAGGAGGCCCGCCGCGGCCCGACCCTCGTCTTCGCGCACAACGCCCACCTGCAGCGGAACCCGGGCCGCCTGCGCATGTGGGAGATGGACCTCACCTGGTTCGGCGCCGGCGCCATCATCGCGTCGCTGCTGGACGAGCGGTACGTCTTCGTCGCGGGCAGCCTGGGCCGCAGTGAAACGATCAAGCTGGCGGAGCCCGAGCCGGGCACCTTCGAGGGCGTCCTGCAGAGCCGCGTCACCACCTGGGACCTCACGCCGGCCGCCGCGGTCCCGTCCGCCCGCGTCCGCACCGACACCACCCCCGCCCAGGGCTACTTCCCGCTCGACCAGGCGATCCTCGACACGGCCGACGCGGTCCTGCACATCAGCGACGGCGCCACCGTCTGAGTCCGCGATCCGCCGGACGTCCCGATGGGCCCATCCCGTCGCGCCCTTCTCATCTGCGGCGGGATGCGCTCGGCGGCCTCCGGGGTTGCATCCGGTAGCGGGGTACAGCCTTACCGTCGGGTCGTGGCCTCCGCCGGGGACGAGGAGCAGGGATGACCGAGGTGCCGATCAGGAGCACGCCGTCGCCGGACGTCGCGAGCACCGGGTACGAGGGCCTGCGCTCCGGCCAGGTCGCGGCGGCGGCAGGGGTGAACCCGCAGACGCTGCGCTACTACGAGCGGCGGGGGCTGCTGGCCGAGCCCGCCCGGACGCTGGGCGGGCACCGGCTCTACCCGGTCGAGGCCGTCACGGTGCTGCGGGTGATCAAGACGGCGCAGCGGCTCGGGTTCACCCTGGACGAGGTCGCCGGGCTGCTGGAGGCCGCACGGCACCGGCACGGCCGGCGCGACGCCGGGCTGGCCGTGCGGGCCCGCGCGAAACTGGCGGAGGTGGAGCGGCGCATCGCCGACCTGGAGGTCATCCGGTCCACGCTCCGCGAGGCCCTCGACGCCGGCTGCGACGACCTGATCGCCTGCGCGGGGGAGCCGTGCTGCCCCCTGCCGTTCGCCGAACTCGCGGACCCCGGCAACGCGCCGGAGCGTTCGGACGCATGAGTACGGTTCCGATATGACGATCGCGCGGTCCCTGGTCCTGTTCGTCCTTGCCGCGGTGGCGGAGATCGGCGGCGCCTGGATGATCTGGCAGGGCGTGCGGGAGCACCGGGGCGGCTGGTGGATCGGCGCGGGGCTCGTCGCCCTCGGCCTGTACGGGTTCGTCGCGACCTTCCAGCCCGACGCGCACTTCGGCCGCGTCCTGGCCGCCTACGGGGGCGTGTTCGTCGCCGGCTCCCTGGCCTGGGGCATGGTCATGGACGGTTTCCGCCCCGACCGCTGGGACGCCGCCGGGGCCGCCGTCTGCGTCCTCGGCGTCCTGATCATCATGTACGCCCCGCGCGGCTGAGGTCACTCCCACGTCGCGGACTCCGGGTCCACACCGCGGGCCCGCGCGTTCGCGAAGATCACCTCGCGCAGCCAGGCGCCCAGACCGGGTGCGGACGCGTCGTAGTGCTCGGCGAAGCGGGGATCGGCGCCGAACGACCGGCCGATGCAGACCTGCATCGAGTGCGTGCAGTCGAAATACCGCGAGATCAGGGCGCGGTGCCGTTCCGCGAGGACGTTCGCCTCGGCGGACCCGGGTTCGGCGCCGGCCCCCATCGCCGCGGCGAGGTCGGCCTCCAGCACGGCCGTCTCCGCCGCGACCTCCTTCCAGTCGGCGGGTGTCATCCCGGCCGCCCGCTCGGCGTACTGCGCCCACTGCGCGCTGCCGCCCCAGCGCTCCCCGGCCTCCTCGACCAGGGCGGGCCGCCAGTCGTCACCGAAGATCGCGATCTGCTCCTCCGGCGGCAGCGGCATCCCGGTGTCCAGCGCCTCCATCAGGCGGTCGACCGACGACGCCATCGCCTGCAGGCGGGAGATGCGCTCCGCGAGCTGCGCCCGCTGGCGGCGCAGATGGTCGCGCGCGTCCGTGCCCGGGTCGTCGAGCAGCCGGCCGATCTCGGCGAGCGGCAGCCCCAGCTCCCGGTAGACGAGGACCCGGTGCATCCGGGCGACGTCCTCGCCCGAATACACCCGGTACCCGGCCGCCGTGCGCCCGCTCGGACGCACGAGGCCGACCGCGTCCCAGTGGTGCAGCGTCTTCACGGTCACCCCGACGAGCGCGGCGGCCCGCCCGACGGTGAGGTCCTCGGGGACGTCGATCCTCAAGCGCGCGGCACCTCGATTCCCCCCGCCCGCAGGTAGTCGGCCTGCGGGCCGTCCGGATCGATCGGCATGGCGGCCGTCATCACGACCCGCGCGTTCTCCGGCGTGCTGATCGTCAGCTCCCTGGAGTTCCACGGCATGTCCGCGGGGCCGCTGGTGCACCCCGGCACCAGCTCCTCGCACCGAGCGATGATCTCATCGAGCTGGCCCAGGACGCACGCGAAGCTGACGCTCATCGGGCCCTCTCCGCCCTCTTCCCCCGGGACGAGGAGGACGTCCTGGAACGCCCAGCGCCGCAGATGGACCACCTGATCCGGGATGGAGAACAGGTCGATGAACCCGAGCCCCCGGATCCAGAAGTCCTTCGAGGCCGCGAAGTCCCGCGTGGGCACGCGGACGAACATCGGCATGCCGTAGATCTCCCGGCAGATGTCGGCCGGTGCCGCGTCGTACGCAGGCAGGGGGACGGGGCTGACGTATTCGCTCATGCCCCGATCCTCAAGCCTCCCGCGACGTCAGGGTCAACCCGCACCGGCCGCCGGTGGAGGGCCGAGGATCTCGATGCGGTGGCGTGCGGCGGCATGGCCGAGCGCCGCGGGGTCGACCGGCTCGGGTTCGGGGAGCCGGCGCTCGCGGGCCGGGACGCCGACCTCCGCGGCGAACTCCTCGAAGCCGGACGGTGTGGTGATCTGCAGACAGCGCAGGGGCTCGCCGGAGCCGACGACGAACGTGTGGGGCAGTCCGACCGGCAGGAGGACGAAGTCCCCCGGGCCGGCGGTGAACTCCTCCCCGTCGCACATGAAGCGGGCGGTCCCGGAAAGGACGTGGAACATCTCGTCCTCCTCCAGGTGCCGGTGCAGCGGCGGAGCGAAGCCGGCCGGCTGGAGGAACTCCGCGACGGTGAGCCGGCCCCGGGTCTGCGCGCCCGCGGCCTTGACGGTGACGAGGTTGCCGAGGAACCACAGCGCCTGCCCTTCGGCGCTCCCGAGGACGTAGGGACGGACGACGGACGCCATGGCCGCCTCCAATTTGAAGAGACAACGTCTATTGAATAATACGCTAGTATGCCTCGTGATGGGCGTCAACGACGGCACGGCGGCCCGCGGGCGGCGCCGGTACGACTCGCCGCTGCGTGATCAGCGGGCCAGGCAGACCCGGCAGGCGATCGTCGCGGCGGCGGGGCGGCTCTTCGTCGACCGCGGTTACGCGGCCGCGTCCCTCGCCGACATCGCCAGGGAGGCCGCGGTGGCGCGACCGACCGCCTTCGCCGCGTTCGGTTCCAAGGCCGCGCTGCTGCGCGAGGTGGTGGACCAGGCGCTGGCGGGCGACGACGAGCCCGTGCCGGTCGCCGAGCGCCCCTGGTTCCGTCCGGTGATGGAAGGGCCGACGCCGGTCGCGGTCCTGACCGCCTACGCCGAGGTCTGCCGCATCATCGGCGCGCGCGCCGCGGAGATCTTCGAGGTGGTGCGCCGGGCCGCGGACGAAGGCCCCGAGCCGGCCGGCCTGTGGGAGACGATGCAGCGCAACCGGCGCGCCGGGGCCGCCATGGTGATCGACCGCATCGAGGCGGTCGGCCCCGGGCGACTCCGCCTCGATCGTGAGCGCGCCGTGGACGTCGTGTGGATGTTCAACGATCCGTCCCACTACCGCTCCCTGGTCCGGACGCGGGGCTGGAGCGAGCAGGAGTACACCGCCTGGACAGCCGACCAGATGCACCATGCCCTCGGCCTCGACGCCCCCGGCCCGCCGCCCGGCCCAAGCGGACCGTCCGCGAATTGACCCGGATGGCCGCTGTGGGGCGGGCGGGGCAGAGGCCGGTCCCCAGGTGGGAGACCGGCCTCTTCGTGCCCGGACAGCGGAGCCGCTTCGCCCGCGCGTCCATGGCTACGGGACGTCAGGACGGTGCGGTGCCCAGCGCCAGCACGACTTCGAGTTCCAGCGGCATCCCGGCGGGCAGCGCCGTCGAGCCGAAGACGAGCCGGCTGTGGCGGGTGGGGGCGAAGGCGGTGTCGAAGACCTCCGACGCCCCGTCCGCCACGGCCGCGTGGTGGCGGAACCCGGGGTCGCAGGCGATGTGCACCGCGAGCCGCACCACGCGCGTCACCGAGTCCAGGCCCGTTTCGGCGTCGGCCACGGCGAGGGCGTTGAGGGCCGCCACCCGGGCGGCCTCGCGGCCGGCCGCCGTGTCGAGCTCCTGTCCGAGGTGTCCCGACATGACGGGCTCTCCGTCGCGCAGCGGCAGCATCCCGCTGAGGAACAGCAGGCCGGAGGCCGCCACGGCGGGGACGTATCGTCCGAGCGGACTGGGCGGTTCGGGAAGGCGCAGTCCGGCCGCCCGCAGGCGCTCGGCCACGGCGCTCACTCGGCGCCGCCCCCGGCTCGGGCGATCAGCGCACCGACGGTGTCGTCCGCCTGGCCGGGCCGCCATGGCCGCCCGAGCAGCGTGTAGTTCATCCGGGGGAAGAAGCCGAGGCGGGTGCCCAGCTCACCGCTGAGCAGCGTCATCCGCTCGACGGTGCGGGCGTTGCTCAGCCGGCCCGCGTCGACGTAGCGGAACGGCGTCCCCTCGCCGAGCGCGATGACCTGCTTCTTGGCGTCCTCGTCGTCGGAGACGACGTAGACGTCGCTGGCGAGTCCGTCGAAGTCCGGCGCGTCGAAGACCTCCCACCACACGTTCTTGAAGGCGCCGACGACGCGGGTGCCGGGCAGCGTCGCGGCGATCTGCTCGGCGCCGCTGGTGTCCCAGGGGGTGATGAAGTCGCTGTAGTCGGCGTTGAACGGGTTGGTGATGTCGATGAGGATCTTGTCCGCGAGCGCCGCGCGCAGGGGTTCCAGCCGGGTCAGCAGGCCGTCGCGCAGGAAGATGGCGGGCAGGACGACGGGCGCCTCCAAGGCCTGGTCGTAGTCGCCGCCGGTGAGGCCCGGGAGGGCGAGGCCCCCGGCGATGCGCCGGGCGCGGGCGGTGTCGCGGGATCCGAGCACGACCTGGTGGCCCGCGCGGGCGTACATCGCCGCCAGCCTCGTCCCCATGCGCCCGGTGCCCAGAATTCCGATCTTCATCGGCGTGCTCCCTGCTGTCGATGGCCGCCGGTCCGGGGCCGGACCGCGGTGCGGTGCGTGCGCCACCCCGCAGGAGGGCGCCCGGAGGAAGTTACATCGTCATATAGCTAAATTCAAATATGACTCTGCGTGTGGCCGCCGAGGTGTCGTCCCGCGCGGGCCGGCGCCCCCTGGGGCTGCGGCTACCCTGGCCTCATGAGCGACGTGGTGCAGGGGATCGAGGTGGATGTGCTGCGTGCCCTCTCCAACCGCGCACGGCTGGAGATCCTCCAGTGGCTCAGGGACCCCGCCGCGAACTTCGGCCACCAGGCGGTCGGCGACTTCGACGTCGAAGGGGTGTGCGTGTCGACCATCCAGGAGCGGGCGGGCATGTCGCAACCGACCGTCTCGGCGCACCTGAAGATCCTGCATCAGGCCGGCCTCGTCACCCGGCAGAAGATGGGCGCCTGGCACTTCTACAAGCGGGACGAGGGCGCCATCCGCCGGTTCGCCGAGACCCTGGTCACCAGTCTCTAGCCCGCCCGGTGCGGCCCGGGTGCTCGTCTCGGCCGGTGCCGGGCATGCGAGAGGGGCGGCCCCCCCGACCGCCCCTCCGCGTCCTCGAAAACCCCCCTGGCTCGGCGGGGCATTCCCAGTCCCCGTGAGCGAGTGAACAACATGCTAGTGGAATAGGCGTTGCCGAAGAACTGGAATTGAGGATTCGGCCGTGCGCGGAGGGGAGTCGACCGGCTTCGCCCCGTCTGGCATCGCCGCCCCACTTGCCCAGTGTGCCGGAGAGGTCCCATCTGCACAGGCGACGGAGGCGGGAATCATTGACGATCAACGCTTCGCCGGTGGGGTATTTATGCGGGAATCCTCTCCTGACCTTGGGTGTTACCTGGCATTATGTGCCGTTGTAAGGCCGCGCCGGCGGGGTTGTCCGAGGCCATTGCCGGGCGGTGATTCGCGCTAGAGGGTGATGGCACTTTTGTCGTGAATGCCGGATTAAATAATGCGCTTCATATTGGATTTCTCGGCGTGATGAAAATGGATGTCCTTGGCGGTTCGCGGCGACGGGAAACGGAAGCGGACCACTCGGTGGGCCGAAGGTCCGTGCGAATTTCAGGGCCAATTTCCTGTCTCCGGCTTCCGCGGACGTCCCGCCGCGGCCGGGGGAGCCGGTGCCCGGCTCGGGGGCCCGACGTCCCGTCTGGACGCATGTCCTTGGCTGACGAACGAGGATGTGGTCAACTTAAATCGCTGGCGATGGGGGGAGTGGGAGCCGAATGCAGCGTCATGCGGATGAGGTGCCGCCGGGAGCGTCGCTCGCCGAGAAGGTCGAGTGGCTGATCCAGAATCTCTGGCCGGCGGACGCGGACCCGCCGCGCAACAACGTGGAGACGGCCGCCGCCATCGCGCGCGCCACCGGTGAGGACATCTCCTCCACCACCGTGTGGAAGCTGCGCACCGGGCGGCAGGAGAATCCGCAGCTGAAGACGCTGACGGCGCTCGCCACGTTCTTCGGCGTGCCGATCGGCTACTTCGGCTTCGCCGGCGAGTCCGGGCCCATCGGCGAGGACCTCACGCTCAAGGCCCTGCGCCGGGACGTCGAGCAGGGCATCATCCGGCCCGAGGTGCTGCGCGCCCTGGTCGACCTGTCCCCGGAGGCCCGCTGGGTCGTGGACGAGATGATCCTCGCCGCCGCCGAGGCCGACCGCGTCCGCCACGCCTGACCCGGGGCCACGGCCGTCCCGGCGGCGGAACGGCCGGGCCGGAAGATGTTTCACCGGGGGACCGATCAGGTAGAGGGCGACTAGCAGGTGACCCGTACCCCGGAGGGGCAATGCCGCCGTTCGCCGCCGTCCTCTCGGTTCTCGGGCTGGTGGCGGCCCTGGTCGCCGGGGTCTACGCGGTCTCGTCCGCGGCGGCGCCCCGCGCGTTCGAGAGCGGGCCGTTCCTGTCGGGGGCGCGCCCGGCCGAGCACGCGGTGTCGCGCTACCACGTGCGCTGGTACACGGTGTCGATGGTCTTCCTCGCCTTCGACATGGAGATGGTCTTCATGTACCCGTGGGCGCTCGTCGTCGCGTCGATCGGCGTCAAGGCGGTCGTGGAGATGTTCGCCTTCCTGGCGCTGCTGCTGGTCGGCGTCCTCTACGCGTGGCGGGAGGGGGTGTTCCGATGGGCCTGACACGGTCCCCCGGCCTGAGGCGGCTCGCGGCGCCGCGCCCGTTCGTCGTCTCGGCGGCGGACGGCACGCGCGACCGCCTCGCGGTCGAACGCGCGCTGCGAGGCCGCCGGTGGCGTCCCGCCCTGTCGTCCGCCGAGACCGGGATGCTGGTGGTGTGCGGGAACCCCGGGCCCGCGCTGACCGAGGCCATCGACGTGGTCTGGCGCGACATGCCCGAGCCGCGCGTCCGCGCCTCGGCCCTCGACCTGGACGGGGAACCCGGGGGCCCGCGCCCCGCCCTGGACCTGGAGGCCGACATGGCCGACCGCGCCGACGACCGGGACGGCCTGAAGCTGGACGTCCTGCACGTGCCGCTCGGCCCCGTCCTGTCGTACTGGCCTGCGGGGTTGCGCGTGGACCTGACGTTGCAGGGGGACGTCGTCCAGGCGGCCGCGGTCGCCGCGGTCGACACCGGCGGCGGAACGTTCTGGACGGAGGAGCGCCAGGCCGCGTCGCGTCTCGACAGCCTCTCCCGGCTCCTGCGCGTGGCGGGCTGGGAGGCGGCCGGGGAGCGCGCGGCCGTGCTGCGGGACGAGGCGTTGGCCCGTGCCTCCGACGACGCGCTGGTGCGGCGGTTCGCGTCGTTCGCCCGGATGGTCGGGCGATCGCGCGCGCTGGCCTGGATGACGCGGGGCTTCGTGAAGGACCGGCTGGACGGCTGGCTGCGCGACATCGGCGCGGCCCTGGAGGGACGCCCCGTCCGGCCGCGCCAGAGCTGGGACGAGACGGCCGCCGTCCTGCCGGTGCTCCTCCAGGGGGCGGAACTGGCCCGGGCCCGGTTGATCGTCGCGAGCCTGGATCCCGACCTCGGGGCGGTCGCCGATGGTTGAGGTGCTGGTCCTCGGTGTCCTCGCGGCGGCGGCGGCGTCGCTCGGCGGCGCGTTCGCCGGGCGCCCGGCCGAGCCGTTCCGCGAGGCCGCGCGGCTGCTGACGACGCAGCGGCGCGTCACGGCGAGGGCCGACGTCCTGCTCACCAGGATCGGGGTCGTGTCGCTGCCGGTCGCGGCGGCGCTGGCGGCGCTGGTGGTGCCGCTCGGCGACCGCGTCGCGGTCGGGACGCGGATCGGCGTGGTCTGGTTCAACGCGATGGAGGTCGTCGCCTGGGGGTCGGTGTGGCTCGCGGGCTGGGGCGTCAACTCGGCGTTCGGCCTGGTCGGCGGCTACCGGTTCCTCGCGCAGGGGCTCGCCTACGAGCTGCCGCACATGTTCGCGCTCATCACCGCCGGGCTCGCCGCGCACTCGCTCGACCTGCGCGCCATCGGGCAGGCGCAGGACGGCCTGTGGTTCGCGGTCTGGATGCCGGTCGCGTTCGCCGTCTACCTGGTCTCGGCGGCGGCGATGGCGTTCTGGGGTCCGTTCGACCATCCCGTGGGCGACGACGTCGCCGGCGGCGTGCTGGCCGAGCTGTCCGGGCCCGACCGGCTCGTCTTCCTGGCGGGACGCTACGGGCTGCTGGCGGTGGCCTCGGCCGTGGCGGTCCCGCTGTTCCTCGGCGGCGGTGCGGGGCCGCTCCTGCCGGCGTGGCTGTGGTCGCTGCTGAAGACGTGCGCCGTCCTGTCGCTGCTGGTCTGGACGCGGCAGCGCCTGCCGGTGCTGCGCATGGACCGCGCCATGACCGTGGCGTGGACGGTCCTGATCCCGGCCTCGGTGCTGCAAATGCTCGTCGTCGCGATCGTCGTCGTATGAGGAGGTGTGTGGGAGGAGCGCACGTGGGGAGTCGCGCATGGACCGCGTGAGGAGGAAGCGCTGTGGAGGCCGTCGCGTTCTGGGTGCTGGCCGTCGCCGCCGTCGGGGCGGGCGTCACCGTGTTCGTCGTCGACTCGATGGCGCGGGCGACGTTCGCGCTGCTGGCGTCGTTCCTGTGCGTCGGCGGCGAGCTGCTCCTGATCGACCTGCACTACCTCGGCGTGCTGGTCGTCCTCATGATGATCATGGAGATGCTGGTGATGGCGGTCTTCATGGTCATGTACATGATGAACCCCGGCGGGCTGATGCCGATGACGATGCTGCACAACAAGCGCGGCGCGCTCGGCATCTCCGGCGCCGCCTTCGCGGCCCTGGCCGCCGGAATCCTCACCGTCCCCTGGCCGGAGCGGGCGGGCCGCGCGCCGCGCGATCCCACGGTGGCGCTCGGTGAGGCGATCATGGGGCCGAAGATGCTGGTCATGATGGTGATCGGCGTCGCCATCCTGGCGACCATGATCGCGTCGGTGGTGCTGGCCGCGCACCGGGGCCGCTACGACCCGCGCGACGACGGGGACGGTGCGCGATGACGCTGGAGGCGTTCCTGCTGCTCGCGGCCGCGCTGTTCTGCGTCGGGCTGTTCGGGGCGCTGTCGCAGCAGTCGATCGTGATGCTGATGATGGGCCTCGAACTCATGATCAACGGGATCGTGGTCGCCGCGGCCGCGTTCTGGTTCTGGGTGTCGCCCGGCATGGCGGACGGGCAGGTGCTCGTCCTCGTCGCGATCACGGTGATGGCGCTGGAGATGGCGATGGGGTTCGCCGTCGTCACCGCCCTGTTCCGGGCCCGCGACGTGGACATGACCGACGACGCGGGGGACCTCAGGGGATGAGCGGACCGGGCCACGGCGCGTTCCTTCCCGGGTGGCCGGGCGGGCTCGCGGTCGACGGGCTGTCGGCCGTCCTCCTCGTGACGCTCGCCGCCGTCCTGACGGCGGTCGTCGCCTTCGCGGCGGGGGAAGGGTACGGCGCCCGCTTCCACGGCCTGATGCTGCTGTTCGCGGCGGCGATGGCCGTCACGGTGACGGCGACCGACCTGGTGCTGCTGCTGATGGGCTGGGAGGTCATGGGCGCGATGTCGTACGCGCTCATCGGCTACGAGTGGTCGGACGCGCGGCGGGTCCGGTCGGCCGGCGTCGCGTTCCTGACCACCCGCGCCGCCGACACGGGCCTCTACGCGGCGGCGGGCTTCGCGGTCGCCGGCGCCCACTCCCTGCGGCTGGACGACCTCGCCGCGGCCGGCACCCCCTGGCGGGACCTGATCGCCGCCGGACTCGTGGTGTCGGCACTCGGGAAGTCGGCGCAGCTCCCGTTCTCGTTCTGGCTGTCGCGCGCCATGGACGGCCCGAGCCCGGTGTCGGCGCTCCTGCATTCGGCCACGATGGTCGCTGCCGGCGCGTACCTGCTGATGCGCGTGCATCCGCTGCTGGCCGCGACCGGTTGGGCGGCAACGCTCGTGTGCTGGGCCGGGGCGGTGACCGCCCTGGTCCTGGGTGCCGTCGCGCTTGCGCAGCGCGACCTGAAACAGCTTCTCGCCGCGTCCACGTGCTCGCAGATCGGGTTCATGGTTCTCGGGGCGGGCGCCGGTGCGGTGGGCGGCGGGACGGCGCAGCTCGTCGCGCACGCCGCGGTGAAGAGCCTCCTGTTCCTCTGTGCAGGCGTGTGGCTGGGCGTGCTCGGGACGCGGCGATTGGACGCGTTGCAAGGCGCGGCGCGGCGCCACCGGACGGTCGGCGCGGCGTTCGGCGCCGGGGCGCTCGCGCTGGCCGGTGTCCCGCCGCTGTCGTTGTGGGTCACCAAGGACGAGGTCCTCGCCGGCGTCGGCGGCTCGCCCGCACTCCTCGCGGTGGGGCTCGCCGCCTCCGTCCTGTCGGCCGCCTATGCCGCGAAAGCGCTGCTCGCCGCGTTCCGTCCGGCCGGAGGCGGCGCCTTCCGGGTGCCGTTCCCGCAGCAGGCGCCGCTGGTCGTGCTGGCCTTCGCGGCGACCGTGCTCGGAGTGCTCGGCGTGCCCCCGGTCGCGGACGCCTGGCGGCGGATGCTCGGCGTGCCGGACGAGAGCGGGCCCGACCCGTGGCTGATCGCACTCTCCGGTGTCCTCGCCGTGGTCACCGTGGGCTCGGTCATGGCCGTCCGGCGGATCCCGGAACCCGGGTGGGCGGTGAACTGGCTCTGGCTGGAGAGCGCCGCGTCGGCCGGGGCGGTCCGTCCGGCGTTCGCCGCCGCGCGGGCGCTGGCCCGGTTCGACGAACGGGTGGTCGGCCGCGCCGCGGAGGCCGTGGTGGTCCGTCCGGCGTTCGCCGTCGCGCGGTTGCTGGCCCGCTTCGACGAACGGGTCGTTCACGGCGCGGTCCAGGGCGTCGCACGCGGCGGCCAAGCGGTCGCCGGGTTGGCCGGGCGCCGCGTCGAGTTCCGGGTGGACGGCCTCGTCGCCGCGGTCGGGCGCGCGGCCCGCGGGCTGGGCGCCCTCGCGCGACGCCCGCAGACCGGGCAGGTCCACATGTACTACGCCCAGGCCGCGGTGGTGCTCGCGGTGCTCGTCGTCGTCGCCGTCCTGGTCGGGTGAGCCCTTGCTGAATCTGGTGATCTTCCTTCCGCTGGCGGTCGCGCTCGTGCTGCCCGCCGTCCCGCGCCGCGCCGTCCCGTACACGTGGATCGGCGTCACCGTCCTGGACCTCGCCCTCGTCATCGGGATGTGGGTCGCGCACGGCACCGGCGGCGGGATCGCGTACGAGACGAACGTGCGGTGGATCCCGTCCGTCCGGGCCGGCTACCACGTCGGCGTGGACGGCCTGTCGCTGCCGCTGCTGGCACTGACCGCCGTCCTGTTCGCGGCGTGCGCCGTGTACTCGCTGCGGCACACGCACCGGGTGCGGGCCTTCGCGATCCTGTTCCTCTTCCTGGAGACAGTGTGCCTGGGGCTGTTCGCGGCCCTCGACCTGCTGCTGTTCTTCGTCTTCTTCGACCTGTCGATCGTCGGCATGTACTTCGTGATCCTGCTGTGGGGGCACGGGGACCGGTCGCGGTCGGCGCTGACGTTCTTCCTCTACACGTTCCTGGGGTCGCTCGTCCTGCTGCTCGGGTTCATCGGCCTGTACTTGGGCGCCGACCCCCACACGTTCGACATGGTCGAGCTGACCCGCACCCCGCCGCTGGCCGGACGGAGCGGGCTGGCGGCACTGACGCTCCTCGCCGTCGGGATCGGCCTCGGCATCAAGACGCCGGTCGTGCCGTTCCACTCCTGGCTGCCGCCCGCGCACGTCGACGCGCCCGCCGCCGGGTCGGCGATCCTCGCCGGGGTCATGCTGAAGATGGGCACCTACGGGCTCGTCCGGATCGCGATGCCGATGCTCCCGGACGCCTGGCGCCGCTATGCCCTGGTGTTCCTCATCGTGGGACTGGTCGGCGTCCTCTACGGGGCCCTGGTCGCGCTGGCGCAAGACGACGTCAAGCGTCTCGTCGCGTACACGTCCGTCAACCACATGGGCTACATCGTTCTCGCGCTGGGCGCGGCCGGGTACGCCGCCGGCGACGCCGACGCGCGGCGGCTCGCCGTCACCGGCGCGGTCACGCAGATGGTCAGCCACGGCCTCGTCACCGGCGCGCTGTTCCTGCTGTGCGGCGTCCTGTACGACCGGGCGGGCAGCTACGACCTCGGGCGGTTCGGCGGGATCGCGCGCGGCGCGCCCGTCTTCGCCGCGCTGACCTCGGTGGCCGCGTTCGCCTCGCTCGGGCTGCCGGGCCTGTCCGGGTTCGTCGCCGAGTTCCAGATCTTCGCCGGGACGATCGGCAGCGGCACCGTGGCGACGGCCGTCACCGGCGCGCTGGCCGTCCTCGGCATCCTGGTCACGGCCGCCCTCTTCCTGCGGGTCCTGCACCGCGCCGTGGTCGGGCCGCCCGGCGAGCTGACCCCGCTCGTCACCGACCTGCGGCGCCCCGAACTGGCCGCGCTCGTCCCGCTGCTGGCGCTGTCGCTGCTCATCGGCGTCGCGCCGCGCGTCCTGCTCGACACGATCGAGCCGCTGTCGGCGGCCGTCGTCGGGCTGGTGGGCCGCTGATGAACGAGAACCCCGCCGACCTCGCCCCCGAACTGTGCGTGCTGGCCGCGGCCGTCGCGGGGCTGGTCGCCGGGATGTTCCTGCCCCGGGTGCGGCAGTGGCCGGTCGCGGCGGTCTGCTCGGCAGGGCTCGTCGCGGGGCTGGCCTTCGCGGGCGTCGCTGCGACCCGTCCGGCCCTCATGGCCTTCGACTCCTTCTCCGTCGACCCGATCACGCACGTCACCCGGATCACCGTGCTCGGCTCGACGCTCGCCGTCGTCCTGCTGGCGGCCGGGCAGGTCCGCGACCATCCGCGCGAGAGCGAGCACTACGTGCTGCTGCTGCTGTCCGCGCTCGGGACGATCATGCTCGGCGCCTCGTCCGACCTGCTGGTCCTGGTCGCCGCCTACCTGCTGGCGAGCATCCCCGCCTACGCGCTCGCCGGGTTCGGCAAGGACGCGCCCGGGACCGAGGCCGCACTGAAGTACTACCTGATGGGCGCGCTGCTGGGCGTGGTCATGCTCGGCGGCGTGGCGCTGCTGTCCGGGGTGGGGCGCGGCACCGCGTACCCGGTGCTGCGGACCGGGCTCGCGGACGCGCCCGCGGCGGCGGTCGCGGCGGGCCTCGTCGCGCTCCTCGCCGGGCTGCTGTTCAAGGCGGGCGCCGTCCCGGGCCACTACTGGGTGCCGGACGTGACCGAGGGCGCCCCGCCTGCCGTCGCCGCGTTCGTCACCACCGTCCCCAAGATCGGCGCGTTCGCCGCCCTCTACCGGTTCGGCGCCGAGACCGCCCCGGCCGGCTGGCCCGCCCTCCTCGCCGTGATCGCGGCGGCGACGATGACGCTCGGCAACCTCGCAGCGTTCGGGCAGGACAACGTCCGGCGCCTGCTGGCGTACTCGACCGTGAGCCAGGCGGGCTACCTGCTCGTCCCGGTCGCGATGGCGGGACGCACCGACCTGGCCCGCCCCGCGCTCCTGTACTTCCTCGCCGCCTACGCGGTGACGAACCTGGGCGCCTTCGCGGTCGTGCTCGCCGCCGGCCGCGACGACCTGGCCGGGTACGCCGGGCTGCTGCGCGCCTCCCCGCCCCTCGGCCTTTCCCTCGTCGTCTGCCTGCTCGGCTTCGTCGGGACGCCGCCGACCGCCGTGTTCGTCGGGAAGGTCCTGATGTTCGGCGCCGCGCTGGACGGCGGTTACACGTGGCTCGCGGTGGTCGCCGCCGTGAACACGGTCGCCAGCGTCTTCTACTACCTGCGCTGGATCGTCCCGCTGTTCCGCCGCCCGTCCGGCGCGCCGCGCCGGGCGTCCGGCGCCGCCGCGGCGGCCACCGCGGTCGCCACCGCCGCCGCGCTGCTCTCCCTGGCCCTCGGCATCGCCAGCGGCGCCGCCCTCGCCGCCTCCTGACCCGGCCGCGGCCACGCGTTCCGGCACCGTCAGTCCTGGAACCGGGGAGCCCGCATGTTGACCAGGCTGTCGAGCTTGTGGACCCGCTCGTCGTGGCCGATCTGGCGGAGCAGATCGGCCAGCGACCCGTGGTGCCCGTACTGGGCGGCGTAGGTCGAGGGCGCGGGGACGCGCTCCAGTTCGGGGTGCTCGGCGACGTACGCCATGTACTCGTGCTCGGCATGGTCCTCGAAGTCCGCGTTGAGCCGGTAGCTCATCTCGGGCCGCAGCAGGAACAGCAGCCACGACACGTGGTAGTAGAAGAACGCCACGAGCCACGGCGCCAGCCGGTGCAGCACGAACGACTGCTTCAGGCCGTCCCGCTGGACGATGTCCTGCAGGATCAGCAGGTGCCACTGCTCGTTGTCCTGCTCCTCGCGGGTCTCGACGATCCGCTCGTACACCCGCGTGGCGAGCGCGGAGCGCCGGCGGTGCCGCGACAGCGACAGGTAGCCCATCCGCTCCCACGCCTGATAGGGGACGCGGGCGATGAACTCCAGCATCGTGAACTTCACGAGCGTGCGCTCGCGGCCGTAGACCAGGTCCATCTGCTTGAACAGCATCCGGGCCAGGAGGCCGTGCTTCAGGCGCGGGCCTTGCAGGGTCTCGGTCTGCGCGGCGCGCAGCTCCGCGGGCGAGAGCTTCGGCGGACCGCCGTGGGGATGGACGGGGGCGTCGGGGCGAATGATGGTCTGCGTCGTGTTCGTCATGTCCATGATGCTGCGGGTACGGCACGCGGCCGGGCATCGGCCGTACAGCGGCACCTGTGCTACGACTCGCCGATCACAGCCGCCCTGGCCGCGTACCGCCCCCGGCGTAGGGGAGCACCCTGAGAACGCCTAGGGGGCGTAGCGGCGGGCGAGGGTGCGGAACGCGAGCTTCGGCTCGAAGTGGCCGGTCTTCTCGTAGCCGAGGCCCGTCTCGGGAGCGAGCACCTTGACCAGGGAGAACCCGGCCATGTCGAGGTCCCTGGCGGGGTCGGGGGAGTAGGGGCCGTCGGGCTCGATGAAGTCGTAGACGAACGCGCCGTACACGCCCTCGGCCTCGTAGACGTCCAGCAGCTCGGAGATGTAGCGGGCCTGCGTCCGCTCGTCCCGGACGAACCCCGGCGGGATGGCGGGCGGGTCCTGCGACCAGTCGACGATGTCGAACCCGTCGCCGCCGCGCTTGTCCGCGCCCCGGTAGGTGCAGCACCCGAACTCGGTGATGACGACGGGCTTGCCGAACCGGTGCAGGGCCCGGACCTCCTGGGCGTAGGTCGCCTCGTTCGTCTCGTCCCGGTACAGGTCGACGCCCACGACGTCGAAGCCGCGCCAGGCGACCTCCTCCCAGACGCCGGAGGTGTAGGTGAGGCGGCCTCCGAACAGCGGCCGGACCGTCTTGAGCGCCCGTGCGAGGAACGCGTTCAACCGCTCGTTGCAACCCTCGCCCGCCGGGGTCCCGAGGTTGGCGGCCCGCTCCCGCCAGTCCTTGCCGGGCACCAGCCCGGCCATGAAGATCGTCAGCTCGCAGCCCACCGAGATGCCGACGCCGGGGTGGGTGCGGCGGAGCCCCTCGGCCGCCTTCGCGACGGCGGTGAGGAACTTCAGCGTCGTCCGCGCGTCCCGGTCGAACTGGCGGGCCTCGAACCACACGAACATGCCCTCCCGCGCCGCGCAGCGTGCCGCGAGCATGAGGCGCCGCAGGTCGGAGCCGAGCAGGATGATGGCGTTGCAGTGCAGGTCGCGGCGGATCGCCCGGATCTCGCGCCGCACGTACGCGGGCTTCCACACCTCGCGTTCGGTGTCGTAGTTGACGCCGTGCTGCGGCAGCCGCCGTCCGCGCGCGGGCGCCGCGTCCGCGGTGCCGGTCATCGCGTCCCAGGCGACGACGGCCGCCCCGGACACGGCCGCCGCGGCCGTCCCGGCGAGCACGGCCCTGCGGCTGATCCGCGCCGTGATCATCTGTGACCCGGTCTTCCGTGGCCCGGTCTTGTCTGACATGTCTGCCCCTCGCTGGTCGAGCCGCCCGCCCCCGAGCCTTCCGGGGACGGGCCGCCAGGGCAGCGGCCACCGGACCATGCCGCGGCGACCAAAGTCGCGGGACGCGGGATCCGAAGGTCGATCAGGCGAGCAGGCCGTGCTCCTCGGCGAGGTCGAGGGCCGCCTGCGCGGCCGGCGCGAGCAGGTGCCGCTCGCCGCGCCCCACGTAGACGTACTCGTCCACCTCGCCCGCCGCGGCCATCGCGCCCCGGTAGGCGGCGGTGAAGCACGCCATGCGGACGTGGGCGAAGTCGGGCTGGTCGTGGGCCGGCGCCCGGATGACGCCCAGCTCCCGGAAGGACGTCCGGTCCAGTTCGAGGTCCAGCTCCTCGCGGACCTCACGGGACAGGGCCGACCAGTCGTCCTCTCCCGGCTCCCGCTTCCCGCCGGGCAGGTACAGCAGGTCGCGGCCCCGGGAGCGGACGGCGAGCATCCGGCCGTCCGAGACCTGGATCCACGCGACGACGTCGAGATCTTCCACGCCGATCAGTCTCCCGCAACCCGGCCGGCGGCGGTGCGGAGGGTGAGGGACCGCACGTCCGCCAGGCCGAAGGTCTCCCGCGCGGAACCCTGGTTCACCGCGAGCCCCAGCCAGCCGGACGAGTCGATCCACAGCAGCGGGGTGCCGGGCGCGACGCCGCCGAAGGTCTCCTCGAACGTCACGCGCAGCGTGCCGGAGGCGGCCCCGGACCACGTGACCTCCAGCGGGGCGCCCGGAGCGAGCTCGCCGAACGCCGCCGCCAGGTCCGTGCGCTCGGCGCCGAGGACGAGGCTGCCGAAGCGGTCGGTGTAGAGCACGGGGGCCGTCAACTCCCCGCCGCTCACCGAGGGCGGCGGGACGTCCAGCGGCTGCGGGTCCACCGGCGCGCCGAGGTCGGCGACGGCGACCCCGGAGGCGATGTGGGCGGCGGCGGGGGAGAAGACGTCGCGGCCGTGGAACGAGGTCGACACCTCGGGCAGCCGGTAGGCGGGGTTCTCCAGCGCGTGCGTCCGGACGGCGCCGCCCAGCTTCGCCGCGGCCGGGACGAGCAGGCCGTTGTCGGGCCCGACCAGCACGTCCCCCCGCCCGGTCTCGATCGCGACGGGCAGCCGGGGTGTGCCGACCCCCGGGTCGACGATGCCGACGTGCACGCCGACCGGCAGGTACGGCAGCGCCTGGCGCAGCAGCATCGCGCCCTCGCGGACGCCGTACGGGGTGATCTCGTCGCTGAGCACGAGCACGTTCGCCGCCGGGGCGATCGAGTAGACGACCCCCGCGCAGATCGCGGTGTAGGCGGCACCGAAATCGGTCGCCAGACTGACGAACGGACGCCTCTCGACCATGCCGCGATGCTATCCACCCGCTCCATTGCGGTGGCTCCAGCGCCTGCGGCGTTCATTGTGCCTGCGGTGCCCGTCGTACGGTGCCCGTCGTACGGTGCCCGTCGTACGGTGTCCGTCGTGCCGGGGCGGGTGGGTGCCGTGCTCCAGGTGCGGTGCTCGTGGTGACGGTGGCCGTATGCTCCGGGGAGTGCGTGCCGAAGCCCTCGACCCCGTCCTGCTGCGGACCTTCGTGGCCGTCGCCGACCTGGGCTCCTTCACCGCCGCCGCGGCCGCGGAAGGCTATACCCAGTCCGCCGTCTCGCGGCAGATCGCGACCCTGGAGGACGTCTGCGGGGTGGAGCTGTTCGCGCGGGGCGCCCGGGGCGTGCGGCCGACGCCCGCCGGGGAGTACCTTCTCCCGCACGCGCGCGCACTCCTCGAGCGGCTCGCCGACACCGCCCGCGCGCTCGACGGGCTGCGCCGGCTCGACACCGGGACCCTGAGGCTCGGCGCGTTCGCCACCGCCAACGCCGCGCTGGTCCCCCGCGCGCTCGCCCGGTTCCGGGCCCGGCACCCGGGCGTCCAGCCGCTGCTCCGGGAGGGCACGACCGACCGCCTGCTGCCGATGCTGGAGGCGGGCGACCTCGACATCGCGCTGGTCAGCACGCACAAGGTCCCCTCGATCGCCGCCGACGGCCTGGTGGCGCTGCTGGACGACGCGCTGCTCGTCGCGCTGCCGAGCGGCCACCGGCTCGCCGGGCGCGAGCGCGTCCCGTTCGCCGAGCTGGCGGACGAGCCGTGGATCGTCGCCGACGACCCGGAGGCGATCGCGGCGCTGCGCGCCCGGTGCGAGGCCGCCGGGTTCGTGCCGCGGACGCCGCTGCGGGTCGCTGAGTGGATCTCCAAGCTGGGGCTGGTCGCCGAGGGCTTCGGCGTCACGCTCGTCCCGGCGCTGGCGGCGTCCGCCCTGGCGCGGGACGGTGTCGTGCTGCGCGGCGTGGCGTCCGACCAGCCGCGCCGCGCCGTCTACGCCGCGGTCGGACGCCACGCGCGCAGGTCCCCGGCCGTCACCGCGTTCCTTGCGGACCTGCGCGAAGTGGCCGGGGACCTGCGCCCCGGCGACGGGGCCGGGGAGCCGCGGCTCTAGGGCACCGCTGCGACGATCTCCACCTCCAGCAGGGCGTCGGGGTGGAACAGGCGGGACACCTCGACGGTCGTGCTGGTCGGCGGCGGGCCGGTGAAGTACCGCCTGCGGACGGCGCCGTACTCCCGCAGCCGGTCCATGTCGGTGATGAACGTCCGGATGTTGACCACGTCGCCGAAGCCCGCCCCGTGCGCGGCGAGGATCCGCTCCAGCAGCGAGAGGACCACCTCCGACTGGCGGGTCATGTCGCCGGGCTTGTCCACCTGGCCGTCCTCGCCCAGGGCGATCTGCCCCGACACGTACAGCATCGGACCCTGGGTCACGTACGCGGTGTGGGAGTAGGCGGGGTTCGGCGGAGCCGGAACGGTTTCGGGGTTGCCGAGCGTGAGGCGCATCGTTGGGGTCCTTCTGATGTGGTCGGTGAGTGCGACGAGGTCGTGGCCGCCCAGCCCGGCGGCGAGCGCTGCGTCCGTCCGCGCCCTGACGGCGGAGAGGACGCCCGCGGGCGGGGAGCCGTCCAGGGCCAGGCCGATGTCCTTGGCAGCCAGCGCGAGCGTGAAGCGCGGCGGCTCGCCGCCGGTGTGCTCCTTGAGACGGCGGGCCTGGGGGCTGATGCGCGCCAGCGCGTCGAGGGCGAGACCGGAGTCGACGCCGAGCCGGTCGGCCACGGCCAGCGCCTCGCCGAGGACGGCGAAGCTCCCGACGAGCGCGCCGTTCACCACCAGCTTGAGCGCCGCGCCCGAGCCGGGCGGGCCGACGTGCCGGACCTGTCCGAGGGCCGCCAGCGCGCCGGCGCAGCGGGCGAGATCGTCCTGTGCGGCGCCGGCGAGGATCACCAGCTCTCCCGCCTCCGCGTGCGGGACGCTCCCGGAGACGGGCGCGTCGACGTACCCGATCCCCTCGGGCAGCCGGCTCCGGACGCGGTGGACGGCGTCCGGCCCGATCGTCGACATGTCGGCGATCACGGCGCCGGGCGGCAGGGCGGGGGCGGCGCCGTCCGGGCCGAACAGCACGTCCTCGACGGCGGCCGCGTCGGTGAGCATCGTGACGACCAGCTCGCGGTCGCGGACCGCCTCGGCGGGCGTGCCGCGGACGGCGGCGCCGGACCCCGCGAGCGGCGCGGCCCGGGCGGGCGTGCGGTTCCAGACGGTCAGGTCGTGCCCGGCGGCGGCGAGCCGGCGGGCCATCGGGACGCCCATGCGTCCCAGTCCGAGAAAGGCGATTCGTGTCATGGCGCGATCGACGCTAGGCGCAAGACAGCCATGTCACCAGCGAAGACTTCGCACCCCAGTCATGCGGAGCACGCATGCCTCAGAACGCGAAGGCGGCGGCGACCGCCGCCAGCAGCACCGCCAGACCCGTCGTCATCAGGATCGAGGCCGGGTCGGCGGCGCCCGTCCGGGACGGGAGGCGCCGGTGGTGGAAGCTCATCCGGGTGCGGCGGAACATCAGCGCGGCCCCGCCGCACACGACCGCCGCCGCGAGCACCGTGCCCGTCGCCGACGGGGCGAGCCGCACGCACAGCAGCCCTGCGCCGATCAGCGACAGCGTGGTGCGCGACCACGCCAGCGCCGTCCGCTCCGGCTGCGCGCCCGGGTCCTGGAGCCTCACCGCGTCACCAGGACGACGACCAGCAGGACGACCGCGCAGACCGCCAGCCCGTAGGAGATGACAGGGGCCAGCGCGGGCGGCGGCAGCGTCTCGGCGCGGCGCAGGGCGCGCTCGATGCGCAGCCACCGGCGGAACGCGAGCACCGCGACCAGGGCGCCGCTCCCGGCGAAGGCGACCGCGAGGCCCTGCCGGAGCGGCGAGTCGATCAGCTCGCGGGCCAGCGCGAGGGCGATCCCGCCCGCGACCAGCGCCAGCGCCGTGCGGATCCAGGCCAGGAACGTGCGCTCGTTGGCCATGGTGAAGCGCGGATCGGGGTCGCTGCCCTCGGCGAGCAGGCGGTCGGTCCACCTGCCGGAGGACTTCGGAGATCGTGTCGCGGTCATCGCCTTTCATATTAGGCGAGGACGTGAATTCCCTAATTTCGGGGCTTCAGTCGGGACATGAATGGTAATTCCGACTGTCTATCCCGGAAATGCCTGGTGGGAGGGGCGGTCACGGATGGGACGGCGTGCCGAACCGGCGTGCCGAGGCGTCCTCCTGGGCCAGCCTGTGCAGGGCCGTGAGGACCTGCTCGTAGAGGATGGTGGAGACGAGCAGGGAATGGACGGTCCGGGCCCGCGGGGCGCCCTCGCCGACCCGCCCGATCTCGTGCTCGGCGACCTCGGCGGCGGCCTTCACGTAGGGGCGCAGGTCCTTCAGGGTGATCGGGAAGCCGAGCCGGCGCAGCGCCACGAACGCGTGCGCCAGCAGGTCGCGGGCGGGGGCGCGGTCGCCGACGTGCCAGCCGAGCTCGCGGACGAGGGCGTCGACGTCCTCGCGGGCGGCCCGCCAGTGCGGGTCGTGCGGGGCGGCGACGTGCGGGCCGACCGCGTGCTGGGTGGTGGCGAACAGCTCGTGCATGCCGACCCGGTCGTCGTCGACGGCGCCGATGATCTCCTGGATCGCCGAGATCGGCAGGTCGCCCACCTCGCGCAGCGCGCTGATCAGCCGGAGCCGCTCCAGGTGCCGCACGTCGTACTCCGACCGCGTCGCGCTCACCATCGAGCCCTTCGGCAGCAGGCCCTCCCGGATGTAGAACTTGATCGTCTGGACCGTGAGTCCGCTCCGGTCGCTGAGCTCGGAGATCTGCACGTTGCACCCCCTTTACCGGAGGCCAACGCTAGCGAGGTCGGACGGGCGGAGACGGGCACACGCCGATGTCCGTCCGGCTTGTGGTGATTCGCGACACGGCCGGATCAGGACGGGCGATCAGGACGCCGTGCGGCGCATGCCCTCGGAGATCTTCTCGGCGGCGGCGGCGACCGGCGCGGCGTGCAGCCGTCCGGGGGAGCGGGTGAGCCGCTCCAGGGGACCGGACACCGAGACGGCGGCGATCACCCGTCCGCCGGCGCCGCGGATCGGGGCCGAGACCGACCCGACGCCCTGCTCGCGCTCGCCGACGCTCTGCGCCCAGCCCCTGCGCCGGACGGACGCCAGCGTCGTGGCCTCGAACTTGGCGCCGCGCAGCCCGCGGTGCAGCCGGTCGGGCTCCTCCCAGGCGAGCAGGATCTGCGCGGCCGACCCCGCCGTCATCGGCAGCGCCGCGCCGACCGGGATGGTGTCGCGCAGGCCGCTGGTGCGCTCGGCGGCGGCCACGCAGACCCGGACGTCCCCCTGGCGGCGGAACAGCGACGCGCTCTCGCCGGTGTGGTCGCGGAGTTGCGCAAGGATGGGCTGTGCGATCGCCAGCAGGCGGTCCTCGCCCGCCGCGACCGCGAGCTCGGCCAGCCGCGGGCCGAGGATGAAGCGCCCCTGCGTGTCGCGGTGGACGAGGCGGTGGTGCTCCAGCGCGACGGCCAGCCGGTGGGCGGTGGGGCGGGCCAGCCCCGTCGTCTGGACGAGCTGCGCGAGCGAGGCCGGGCCGGCCTCCAGCGCGTTCAGTACGAGCACCGCTTTGTCAAGTACGCCGACTCCGCTAGAGTTGTCCATGTCTTGATATTGCCGTCTCGTAATTTGAGATGCAAGTCGAGGTGACCGGGACCACGGCGCGCCGACGCGCCGACGACCAGCACAGGTGAGGTGGAGTGATGGGCCGAACACTGGCCGAGAAGGTGTACGACGCGCACGTCGTACGGCGCGCCGAGGGCGAACCCGACCTCCTCTACATCGACCTGCACCTCGTCCACGAGGTCACGAGCCCGCAGGCGTTCGACGGGCTGCGGATGGCGGGCCGCCAGGTCCGCCGCCCCGACCTGACGATCGCCACCGAGGACCACAACGTCCCGACCACCGACCTGCTCAAGCCGATCGCCGACCCGGTGTCGCGCACCCAGGTCGAGACGCTGCGCAAGAACTGCTCCGACTTCGGCATCCGGCTGCACCCGATGGGCGACGACGGCCAGGGCATCGTGCACGTCATCGGCCCGCAGCTCGGCCTGACCCAGCCCGGCATGACCGTCGTGTGCGGCGACTCGCACACCTCCACGCACGGCGCGTTCGGCGCCCTCGCGTTCGGGATCGGCACCAGCGAGGTCGAGCACGTCCTCGCCACGCAGACGCTGCCGCAGATCAGGCCGAAGACGATGGCCGTCACGGTCGAGGGCGCGCTGCCCGAGGGCGTGACCGCCAAGGACCTGATCCTCGCGATCATCGCCCGGATCGGCACCGGCGGCGGCCAGGGCCACATCGTCGAGTACCGCGGCGAGGCCGTCCGGTCGCTGTCGATGGAGGGCCGCATGACGGTCTGCAACATGTCCATCGAGGCCGGCGCCCGCGCCGGGATGATCGCCCCGGACGAGACCACCTTCGCCTACCTCAAGGGCCGCCCGCACGCCCCGCAGGGCGAGGACTGGGACCGCGCCGTCGAGTACTGGACGTCCCTGCGCACCGACGACGACGCGGTCTTCGACCGGGAGGTCGTGATCGACGCGGCCGAGCTGACGCCGTTCGTCACCTGGGGGACGAACCCGGGCCAGGGCCTGCCGCTCGGCGAGTCCGTGCCCGACCCCGCGTCCTTCGACGACCCCGTCCAGCGCCAGTCCGCCGAGCGCGCGCTGGAGTACATGGGCCTGACCGCCGGGACGCCGCTGCGCGACATCGCGGTCGACACCGTCTTCGTCGGCTCCTGCACCAACGGCCGCATCGAGGACCTGCGCGCCGTCGCGGCCGTGCTGGAGGGCCGCAGGGTCGCCGACGGCGTCCGGATGCTGGTCGTCCCCGGCTCCATGGAGGTCAAGAAGCAGGCCGAGAAGGAGGGCCTGGACGCGGTCATCTCGGCCTCCGGCGCCGAGTGGCGCGAGGCGGGCTGCTCGATGTGCCTGGCGATGAACCCCGACAAGCTCACGCCGGGCGAGCGCAGCGCCTCCACGTCCAACCGCAACTTCGAGGGCCGGCAGGGACCGGGCGGACGCACGCACCTGGTGTCGCCCGCCGTCGCCGCCGCGACCGCCGTCACCGGGCACCTGGCCGCCCCCAGCGACCTCGGCGAAGCCGCCGGGGGGCCTGGGGGGTCGTCCCCCCAGAATGACACTGACCTCTAAGGAAGCACGATGGAAGCGTTCACCACCTACACCGGGCGCGCGGTGCCGCTGCGCCGCAGCAACGTCGACACCGACCAGATCATCCCGGCCGTGTGGCTCAAGCAGGTCAGCCGCACCGGCTTCGACAAGGGCCTGTTCTCGGCGTGGCGCGAGGACCCGGAGTTCGTCCTCAACCAGCCGCGGTACGAGGGCGCGGGCATCCTGGTGGCCGGGCCCGACTTCGGCACCGGCTCGTCCCGCGAGCACGCCGTCTGGGCGCTGCAGCAGTACGGCTTCCGCGTCGTGATCGCGCCGCGCTTCGGCGACATCTTCCGCAACAACTCCACGAAGATGGGGCTGCTGCCGGTCGTCCTGACCGGCGAGCAGGTCGAGGCGCTGCAGGACGCGGTTGACAAGGACCCCGCCCTGGAGCTCACCGTCGACCTGCGCGAGCGCGAGGTCCGCTGGGGCGCGGACACCGCGTCCTTCGATATCGACGACTACACCCGCTGGCGCCTCATGGAGGGCCTGGACGACATCGGCCTCACGCTGCGCCACGCCGACGCCATCGGCGACTTCGAGAACGCCCGCAACCCGCTGCTCCCCACCACGCTGTAGCGCGGAGCGGATCCGCGACACGCCCGTCCGCGGCGCCGGCCGTCCGGCGCCGCGGACGCGTCGCAACCTGCCCCGATCCTGCCCCGAACGCGCCGAATGCACCCCGGACGAGCCGGTCGGTGCGGGCACGAGGGAGAATTCTCCCAGTGTCCGAAGACCGCCGACCGTTTGGGGACTCCAGATGAGCACGGCCCCGTGGACCGGGCCACAGTGGGACGATCCGACGTTGACGCAGCTCGCATGCCAGTTGCGTGACGCTCATCGGGCCGTGGCCCCGCTCCCGCCGCAGGACCGGCAGCGGCTCATCCGGCACCTGCTGGCGATCACCGATCTGGCGAAACGGGACGCCGAACTGGCCGCTCGCAGGCTGGACGCGTTCCTCGCCGATTTCCAAGACGGCCCCGACGTCGGTTAGCGTGCGCAGTGGCCGGATCCGGTCCGGTCACCGGGCGAGACGGGGGCGAGACCGACAAAAACGCCAGCGACACGCCATCGTTTGCGTGCAGGTGATTGTGTCCATGGTGGAGGTCCCTTAGTTTCGTTCGGGCAAGGGGGGAACTAGAGGAGTAACCCATGAACAAGCGTGAGCTGGTCGACGCCATCTCTGACCGGCTGGGCAGCAAGAAGGCCGCAGCCGAGGCCGTCGACGCCATCCTGGAGGCGATCCAGACCGCCGTCGCCAAGGGCGACAAGGTCGCGATCACCGGGTTCGGTTCGTTCGAGAAGGCCGACCGGCCTGCCCGCACGGCCCGCAACCCCGCAACGGGCAAGACCATCGAGGTTCCCGCGACGTCCGTGCCGAAGTTCAAGGCGGGCGCCGACTTCAAGAACCTGGTGGCCGGCAAGAAGTAAGTGCTTCACCGTCTCAGCGCCCGGGTCCGCACGGCCCCGGGCGCTGATGCGTTTCCGGACCCGCCGATCGGCGCGAGGGGGCCGACGCTCAGGCGGGCGGGGCGGGCAGGGGGAAGGTCGACAGCGTCACCACCGAGATCCGGTCGCCGGCCAGCGCGAGGTTCACCCGCTGGCCGAAGCGCAGCAGCCGCAGGCCGCCCGCCGCGAACGCCTCGGCGTCGAAGGGCAGTTCCGTCCCGTCGTCGAGGAGCACGCTCCCCGAGCGGGTCTCCGCGTCGAACGCCTTCACCGTCCCCTGCATGCCCCAGACTCTAGGCCAACGAGGGCAGCCGGGACGCGACGGCCGTGGTGCGCGGACCGGCGCCGAGGGCGAGCGCCGCGCGGAGGTCGTCCGGGGTGTCGACGTCGCGGCGTACGCTGTCGGTACCCGGGAGGAGGATCTCCCGGGCGCCGCGGGCGCGGTGGGCGGCCCGCGAGTCGCCGCCGAACGCGGGGGAGAACGGGACGCCCGGGCGGGCCGTGTAGAGCGTCGTGCCGACTCCGGCGGCGTCCGGTACGAACGCCTCGGGCGCGGCGCCGGCGGCGTCCAGGACGCGAGCGAGTTCAAGTGGCCGCAAAGCGGGCAAGTCGGCTGAAATCGCTCCGACGCCGGCGTCGGCGGCCAGCTCGCGGCCCCGGCCGGCCCCGTAGACCAGGGCCGGGTTCAGACCGGCGTCCGGCACGTCCGGAACGATCCGGGCGCCGAGGGCGGCGAGCTCCGCCGCCGGAAGGGGATCGTCGGTGACTACGATCACGTCGCGGACCCGGTCGCAGCGCAGCGCGGCGGCGACCGTGTCGGCCGCGACGGCGAGCGCGAGGGCCTCGCGGTGCGGCCCGGCCGCGGCCGACATCCGGGTCTTGGCCTTGGCGAGGACCTTCACGGGGACGACGAGCGACCACCGGAGCAGGGGCGTTCCGGACGCTTCCGCGGGGGGTGCAGGTGTAGACATGGCAACTCGACACTATGCGCCCGCAACCGCGACACTTGAGGACACCCCAGGTTCACCTGGGGGACGGATCGAGGGAGGGGCGAGATGAGCGCAGCGAAGCAGGGGGTCGCCCCCTCGCAGGAGGGACGCCCGGGCCACCGCTACTCCCCGGGGTGGCGCATGCTCACGATCGTCATCCTGCGGCCGCTGCTGTTCGGGCTGCTCAAGCGCGACTGGCGCGGCCGGGGCAACGTCCCGCGCAAGGGCGGCGTCATCATCGCCGCCAACCACATCTCCGAGTCCGACCCCCTCGCGCTCGCCCACTTCGTCTACGAGTCGGGCCGCTACCCCGTCTACCTGGCCAAGTCCACGCTGTTCGACGTCAGGTTCATCGGGGCGGTGCTGCGCGGCACCGGCCAGATCCCGGTCTACCGCGACAGCGCCGACGCCGCCCTCGCCCTCAGGGACGCCGCGCAGGCCCTGCGGGACGGCGAGTGCCTGATGTTCTACCCGGAGGGCAGCTGCACCCGCGACCCCGAGCTGTGGCCGATGACGGGGCAGACCGGCGCCGCGCGGATGGCGCTGACGACCGGCGCCAAGGTCGTCCCGGTCGCGAGCTGGGGCGCGCACGAGCTGATGCCCTACAAGAAGGGCGAGCAAACGGGCCTCCGGGGCAGCCTGAAGAAGGGCTTCCACCCGCTGCCCCGCAAGACGATGCAGGTGGTCGCCGGGCCGCCCGTGGACCTGTCGAAGTACGAGGGGCTCCCGCTCGACCGCGACACCCTGCGCGCCGCCACCGACGACATCATGGCCGCGATCACCGCCCTGCTCGGCGAGCTGCGCGGCCAGGAGCCGCCCGCCGAGCCGTACGACCACCACAAGGTGCTGGAGGAGCGCCGCCGCGCAGCCGAAGCCGCCGAGGCGGGCAGAGCCGCCGGGCCCGCGGAGGCGGGCAGAGCCGGCGGGGCCGCGGGCGCGGCCAAGGGCGCGGTTCCCGAGCAGGCGAGGCCTGCCGGGCCGGAGGCCGCCGGGCAGCGCGCCGCCGAGCCGAAGGCGGCCGACTCGTGACCTTCCGTACCGCGGTGATGGGCTCCGGATCCTGGGGCACGACGTTCGCGATGATGCTGCACGACGCCGGGGGCGAGGTCACCCTGTGGGGGCGCCGCCCGGAGGTCGTCGAGGGCATCAACGAACGCCACGAGAACACCGACTACCTGCCGGGCATCCCGCTCCCGGAGGCGATCCGCGCGACCCTGGACCCGGCGGAGGCCCTCCGCGGCGCCGACTTCGTGGCGCTCGCCGTCCCGGCGCAGACGCTCCGGCAGAACCTCGGCGGCTGGGTGCCGCTGCTGCCGCGCGAGGCGGTCCTGGTCAGCCTGATGAAGGGCGTCGAGCTCGGCACCACCCGCCGCATGTCGGAGGTGATCCGCGAGGTCGCCGACGTCCCCGAGGAGCGGGTCGCGGTCTTCAGCGGCCCGAACGTGGCGCGCGAGATCGCCACCGGCGAGCCCAGCGCCGCCGTCGCCGCGTGCGTGGACGAGGACGCCGCGCGGGGCCTCCAGGCCGCCACCATGACGTCCTACTTCCGCGTCTACACCTCCACCGACGTGATCGGCGTCGAGCTGGGCGGCGCGGTGAAGAACGTCGTCGCCCTGTGCGTCGGGATGTCGGTGGGGCTCGGGTTCGGCTCCAACACCCAGGCGCTGCTGATGACCCGCGGGCTGGCCGAGATCGCCCGGCTGGGCGCCGCCCTCGGCGCCGACGAGCACACGTTCGCGGGGCTCGCCGGGATGGGCGACCTCGTCGCCTCCTGCGTCTCGCCGCTCGCGCGGAACCGGACGTTCGGCGAGAACCTCGGCCGCGGCATGACCCTGGACGAGGTCATCGCCGTGACCAAGCAGACCGCGGAGGGCGTGAAGTCGGCCGAGGCGGTGCTGGAGCTGGCGCGCAAGCACAACGTGGAGATGCCGATCACCGAGGCGGTCACCGCCGTCCTGCACCGCGGCATGCCGATCAAGGAGGCGGCGATCTCGCTGATATCGCGGTCTCCGAAGCCCGAGCGGTACGGGGTGTGACGGCGTGACCGCGCCCCGCACCCGGTTCGCTCGTGGCCGACCCGTGCTGATCACCGGTAGGGTCGGGCGTCATGTCCCAGGTTTCTAGGATCCGCGTGGCCGTGGTGTTCGGCGGGCGCAGCTCCGAGCACGCGATCTCCTGCGTCACCGCGGGCGCCGTGATGGCAGCCATCGACCGGGACCGGTACGACGTGGTGCCGATCGGCATCGCCCGCGACGGGCGCTGGGTGCTCCCGCCCGGGGACCTGAGCCTCGCCATCGAGGGCGGCCGGCTGCCCGAGGTGACCGGGGAGGGCGGCGTCCTCGCGCTGCCGTTCGACCCCGACAGCCGCGGCCTGATGGTGATCGAGCCGGGCGCGGTGCCCGCGACCCTCGGCGACGTCGACGTGGTGCTGCCGCTCCTGCACGGCCCCTACGGCGAGGACGGCACGATCCAGGGACTGCTCGACCTCGCCGGCATCCGCTACGTCGGCGCCGGCGTGCTGGCCAGCGCGGTCGGCATGGACAAGGGGTTCATGAAGCTCGTCTGGCAGGCGCGCGGCCTGCCCGTCGGCCCGTACGTGCTGGTCGGCGACCGGGAGTGGCGGCGCGAGCGCAAGCGCAAGCTCGACGAGATCATCAGGGAGCTCGGCCTCGCCGAGGGGACGGCGGTGTTCGTCAAGCCGGCCCGCGCCGGGTCGAGCATGGGCATCACCCGCGTCACCGACGAGTCCGACCTGGAGGCCGCGGTCGAGGCGGCCCGCGAGCACGACCCGAAGGTCATCGTTGAGGCCGCCGTCGAGGGCCGCGAGATCGAGTGCGGCGTGCTGCAGGGCGTGGACGACGGCCCCGCCGAGGCCAGCCTGCCCGCCGAGGTGCTGATGGCGGGCGACCACGACTTCTACGACTTCGAGACCAAGTACCTCGACGGCTCCACCACCATGGCGATCCCGCCGGACCTGCCGCCCGCGGCGATCGAGGAGGTCCGCCGCATCGCCGTGCAGGCGTTCGACGCGCTCGACTGCGAGGGCCTCGCCCGGGTCGACTTCTTCCACACCCCGGACGGCCGGTGGATCCTCAACGAGATCAACACGATGCCGGGCTTCACCCCCGCGTCGGCGTTCCCGCAGATGTGGGCGGCGACGGGGCTGGACTACCCCGCCCTGGTCGACCGGCTCATCCAGACGGCGCTCCAGCGCTCGACGGGCCTGCGCTGACCGCTCTGCGGTGCGGTCGGCGGCGCCGTGTCGTCCGGCTCGGCGGTCGGGGCGCCTTGAGCGCGGTGCGTCAGTCGTAGGGGAGCCAGTCGCCGCCCTTGAGGGTGGACGCGTCGACGGCGTGCGCGCCGTCGGCTGAGAACGTCCAGAGGGTGCCGCCGATGACGAGCGATCGGCTGACGCCGCCCTGGAGCTCGCCCGGGTGCCGGACGGACCCGGCCTCGGTGATGTCGGCACCGGTCACCTTGAGGGCGAGGGCCCGGGGCGCGCCGCCGTCCCGCAGCGCCACCGGGATGACCGTGAGACCGGTCTTCGGCCAGTACAGGAACGCGTGCGGGTCGAACTCCGTCTGCGAGTTCGACCCGGGGAGCCTGTAGGCGCCGATCCGGCGGGGCTTGCCGGAGACGTCGAAGAGGGAGACCTGGAGGCCGCTCGTCCGGCCGGAGGGGTCGGCGTCCTGCCCCACGCCGAGCAGCTTCCCGTCCGCCGTGGGATGCAGGTACGCCGAGTAGCCGTTGATCTTTAGTTCGCCGGTGGCGCGGGGGTGCCGGGGGTCCTTGAGGTCGACGACGTACAGGGGGTCGGTCTGCCGGAACGTCACCACGTAGGCGGTGGCGCCCATGAACCGGACGGAGTGGATGCGCTCGCCCTTGCCGAGGCCGTCGAGCCGCCCGACCTGGTCGAGGCGGGAGCCGTGCTGGGCCAGGACGTACACCGAGCTCTGCGACGCCCTGTCGCCGGGTTCGAAGGTGCCGGACGTCGTGGCGAGGCGGAGGTAGCCTTCATGCTCCGACATCGAGTACTGGTTGAGCAGGGAGCCTTTCACCGACCCGGAGGCCGCATACCGGGGGCGTCCGGCACCTCCGACGTCGAACTTGTGGACGTCCGTGCGCGGCTCGACCGCCTTCTTGCGCGGCGACGCGTAGAGCGCCGAGGGCGAGCCGGTGACGTAGAGGCTCTTCCCGTTGCCGTAGACGGTCGAGCCGTCGGCGGCCACCGCGACCGGCAGCGGGTCGGCGAGGCCCTTCGCCAGATCGAACGTCAGCACGGTCAGCATCGAGGAACCCGCGCCCGAGGCCGGGCGGCTGACCTGGTCGCACGGGGTCCGGTACGTCCGGCCGCCCTCGATCTCGAAGGACGGCAGCCAGGCGTCGAGCGGGGACTTCAGCACCGCCTCCCGGTTCGCCTCGGTGGACTTCTTCAGGCCGTTGCCGCCCGGGAAGTAGATGCGCGGCTCCGACCTCACCACCACCCGGACCGTTGAGCCGGTCTGCCGGGCGTCCAGGTAGTCGGCGCCGGCCGTCATCGTCCCGACGACCTTCGGCTTCCCGGACAGATCGACCAGGGTCAGGCGGCTGATCTGCATCGGCAGGGGCCCCGGGTCCGCGGCGCCCGGCACCGTCCCTCTGGGGGCGAAGGCCCTCGTCTGCCGTGTCAGCACGAGCACACGGTCACCGCTCAGCAGCAGCTCCCCGGTGTCGTACCGGGTGCCCTCCGGGATCTTCAGCGTGTGCGTCACCTTGCGCGACACCGGGTCGATGACCCTGAGCCTTCCCTGCGCGAACGCGACGATCCTGCGGCCGTCGGTCTTCACCTGGTCGGGCTCGTCCGCGCCCGGCTCGTGCGAGTTCGTGGCGGAGTGCTCGGGAGCGGGCGCGGAGGACCTGGACTCCCCGGGCGCCCCGCCGGCCATCGGAGCCTTGCCGAGCGCTGCGACGCCGTCGCGGGGCACGGCGCTGAGCCCGTACGGGCCGACCTTGTCCAGGGTGGCGCGGCGCAACTCGTCGTGGAGCGCTTCACAGTCGTCATAGGCGACGAGCCGCACCGGCGGCCTCTCGGGGATCCGGTCGGGGCCCCCTCCTGGCGAGGTGCACCCGGCGGTCGTGGCCAGCAGGAGCGTCGTCGCGGCCGGGAAGAAGATGCGCCCACGCATGGACGTTGGACGCTCGCGTCCGCCGCCCGGTTCCCATGTGCCGCGGGATTTCCGGTGATGGCCGTCTTACGCGAGCGTCAGCACACCGAAACCGTCCGGAAACAGCGGCCCGCCACGATCGGACCACCGCCTGATCCCTGCCGGAAGGAGCGCTGCCCGATGCCCTCACCAGCCGTGTTCGACCTCGACGACCCCGGGATGCGGGATGTTCTCGGACACTCCCACTGGCACCCCGACATCGCGGGCGTCGCGGAGGTCATCACGGGCGGCTCCGTCCGGATGGAGTGCCCCGGCCGCGAGCCCGGCGGCGGCGCTCTGCTCTGCGGTCCGCTCGTCGTCGTCGGCGCGGAGCCCGGTGACGTGATCGTGGTGGACGTGCTCGCCGTCGGACGCCCCGGAGGCGGCCGCGACGCCGGCGGCCACCCCGGGATCATCGGCTGCGCGCCGTCCGACCCGGTGGCCGTGCCCGGCGACGCGCGCGGCCGCGACGTCGGCGGATGCCTCATCGCACCGCTCGCCGCCGGGTCGCGCCTCCTGCTGCCGGTGCACGTGCGCGGCGCGAAGCTGTCCGTGGGCGACCTGCACTTCCCGCGGCGCGGCGCCCCGGACTGCGCCGAGGCCGGCCGGTCCGGCTGGATCGACCTGCGCGTCAGCCTCACCCGCCAGGGTGTCGAACGGTTCCGGGTGACCGGGCCGATGCTGATGCCCGCCCCGTCCCCGCGGCTCTGCTAACCGTCCCGCCGCGCGCGCTTCTCGTGCCTGGCGATCAGCGTGTCGATCTGGACGCACAGCTTCGAGCCGAGCGGCCAGCCGACGTAGTGGGTCAGGAAGACGCCGATCTCGCGCAGCTCGTCCGGCGACAGCTCCCCGTTGCCCAGCGCCGCCGGGATCTGGATGTCGAGGACGTCGTTCAGCCCCTGCCCGGCGAGCACCCCGATGAGGAGGAGCCGCCGGTCGCGCATGCTCAACCCGGGACGCGTCCAGATCTCCCCGAAGAGGTGCTCGACGGTGATACCGAAGAAGTCACCGGGCCCGTCCGAGACCTCCCAGCCATAGACCTGCCGCATCATCTCCAACCCACGCTCACGGCGCCCCACCGGTTCACCGCGCTCACTCGCGTCGTCTGTGGGGGGACGACCTCCCACACCCGCCGACTCGCTTCGCTCACTCGCGTCGTCTGTGGGGGGACGACCCCCCACACCCCCCGACTCGCTTCGCTCACTCATTGGCCTCTCCCACCAGCCCCAACCCCGCGCCGAAGCGTTCGAGTGCGATCCGGGCGAGCGGGGTGTCGACGCCCAGTTCGTCCGCCAGCTCCAGCGCGAGGGAGAGGTCCTTCTCGCCGAGGTCCCGCGTGTGCCGCAGGATGTCGTACAGGTCGTCGTCCGGCTCCAGCGGCGCGGTCGTCGGCCGCAGCATGATCGAACCGGCGCCGCCGGTGATCGCGTCGGTGTGCCGGACGACCCGCCCGAGCTTGCGCAGCGACACCCCGGCCGCCTCCGCGAGCCGCTGCGCCTCGGCGGCGGCGGTGAACGAGATGAAGTGCAGCATGTTGCGGGCCAGCTTCGTGCGGGTGCCCGCGCCGACCGGCCCCATGTGCAGGACGAGGTCCGCCCAGGCGCCGAACGGCTCGCGGCAGCGGTCGAACGCCTCCTGCGTCCCGCCGACCATCACCGCGAGGCTGCCCGCGCTCGCCCCCATGAACCCGCCGCTCACCGGCGCGTCCACCACCTCGATCCCGTACCGCCGCGCCCGTGAGGCCAGGTCCTCGGCGGTCCGCGCGCGGATCGTCGAGTGGATCGCGAGGACCGTGCCCGGGCGGGCGCTCGCCAGCACCTCCTCGCCGACCTCCATCACCTGGGCGTCGTCCCGGACCATGACCGACACCAGGTCGCAGCGCGCGGCGACCTCCGCGACGCTCCTGGCCGCCCGCGCGCCCGCCTTCACCAACGGCGCCACCGCCTCGGCCCGCGCGTCGTACACGACCAGGCCGTCGCCGGCCAGGTGGGCCGCCATCGGCGCACCCATCTGGCCGAGCCCGACGAAGCCGACCGCCATGCGCTCGCCCTCCGGGGGGAAGTGCGCCTCCCCGTCCGCATCGCTCATGCGCGGAACACCTCGCCGCCGTCCACGTTGATGATCTGGCCGGTGATCCACGCTGCGTCGTCCGACAGCAGGAACAGGCACGCGCCCACGAGGTCCTCGGGCGACCCCATCCGCTTGAGCGCCATCTTGTCCCGGACGATCTTCTGCGACATGTTGCCCGGCACGACCGTCCGGTTGGCCTCGGTGTCGATCGGGCCCGGCGCGATCGCGTTCACGCGGATGTTCATGCCGCCCAGCTCGTGCGCGAGCTGCTGCGTGAGCCCGTTGACGCCGACCTTCGCCAGCCCGTAGAAGCCCGAATACTGCCACGCCGCCGTGGACGACTGGTTGACGATGGAGCCGCCGCCCCGCGCCTGCATGTGGGGGTAGCAGGCGCGCGCGCACAGCAGCGCGCCGTCCATGTTCACCGACATGAACTTCTTGTAGTAGTCCCAGTCGACGGTGAAGAGGAAGTCCAGCTTCATCGTCCCGAAGATGGCGGCGTTGTTGACGAGATGGTCGATCCCGCCGAACCGCTCCACGGCCTTCTCCGCCATGGCCTCGACGGACGCGGGGTCGGACACGTCCGTCCGCACGAACAGGCCCTTGATCTCGTCCGCGACGTCCCGCCCGCGCTCATCGACGTCCGCGATCACCACCTGGGCGCCCTCGGAGGCCAGCGCCCGCGCGTACGCCTCGCCGATTCCCTGCGCGGCCCCGGTGACGACCGCGACCTTCCCCTCGAACCTCATACGCCCTCCGCGATCGCCTTGGTCTCCAGGTACTCCTCGAACCCGGCCACGCCCATCTCCCGGCCGATGCCCGACTGCTTGTAGCCGCCGAACGGGACGTCCGCGCCGTACCAGACGCCGCCGTTCACGCTGACCGTCCCGGTGCGCAGCCTCTTCGCGACCGCGCGCGCCCGCTCGGCGTCGCCGCCGTGCACCGCGCCCGACAGCCCGTACGGCGAGTCGTTCGCGATCCGCACCGCGTCGTCGTCGCCGTCATGCGGCAGGATCACCAGCACCGGCCCGAAGATCTCCTCCCGCGCCGAGCGGGAGTCGTTGGTCAGCCCTGTGATCAGCGTCGGCTCGATCCAGAAGCCCTTGTCCCGGCCCTCCGGACGGCCGCCGCCGCACGCGAACGCGCCACCGTCCTTGACGGCCAGCTCCAGGTAGCCCTCGATCCGCTCGCGCTGCCGCGCCGAGATGACCGGGCCGCAGATCGTCCGGTCGTCCTGCGGGTCCCCGGCGCCGAGCTTCGCCAGCGCCCCGGCGGTGATCTCGACGGCCTCGTCGTGGCGCTCGCGCGGGACGAGGATCCGGGTCGTGATCGCGCATCCCTGCCCGGCATGGGCGACCCCGGCGAACGCCGCGTACGAGCACGCCGCCCGCAGGTCGGCGTCGTCCAGCACGATGAACGCCGACTTGCCGCCGAGCTCCAGGAACACCCGCTTGAGCGTCGCGGCAGCGCTCGTCATCACGTTCCGGCCCGTCGCGGTGGACCCGGTGAAGGAGACCAGGTCGACGCGAGGGTCCTGGGCGAGATGGGCGCCCAGCGCGTGATCCGACGAGGTGACCACGTTGACCACGCCCGGCGGGATGTCGGTGTCGTTCGCGATGACCTCGCCGACCACCGCCGCGCACCAGGGCGTGTCGGGCGCCGGCTTCAGGACCACCGTGTTCCCCGCCGCCAGCGCCGGACCCAGTTTGGCGAGGTTGATCTGGTGCGGGAAGTTCCACGGGGTGATCGCGCCGACGACGCCCGCCGCCTCCCGGACGACCCGCCGGTGGCTGGGCATCCCCATCGGCTCCGCCCGCCCGAGGTCCTGCTCCCAGGCGTAGCCCTCGACCAGGTCGGCGAACCATCCGAGGTCGTCGACGGGCGCGTCCAACTGGGCCCCGTACGTCAGGAACCGCGGCGCGCCCACCTCCTTGATCGTGAGTTCGCGCAGCTCGTCGGCGCGCCGTCGCAGGCCCTCCCGGAGCTGCCGCAGGCACCGCGCGCGGAAGGCGTGGTCGGTCGCCCAGCCGGTCTCGTCGAACGCGCGGCGGGCCGCCGCGATCGCCCGGTCCATGTCGTCGGCGGAGGCATCGGCGGCGGTGCCGAGCACCTCCTCGGTCGCGGGATTGATCGTCTCGAAGGCGCCGCCCGCCCCGGGGACGAGCCGCCCGTCCAGCAGAAGCAAGCGATCGGTTGTTCTGGACACGTGTCCAGACTAGCGTTCAGCCCCGGACCGCACGCAAGACGCCCCCACGAATTCGCCAAGTACGCCCGGGTATGGAATGTGACCTGGGCCACAATCGTCGAACAATTCGGCGAATACTCATTGTGATCATTCGATCGCTCATAGTGTCGAACGCATGCCGACACAGGAGCACGACGTCTCGGCAGAGCTGTTCCGCTGGTCCCCCATGCTCGCCGCGGAACTGCTCACCGAGATGGGCGTCCCCCTCGCCGAAGTCCGGCAGGCCAGGGACGTCTCAGAGTCCTTCACCGACCTCAAGACGAAGGAGTACACCGCCGACGCGGCGATCGTCCTCGAAACAACCCGCGGCCGGACGGGCGTGGTGGTCGAGATCCAGCGCAAGAGAGCCGAGGACAAGCGCTGGACGTGGCCGCTCTACCTCGCGACCCTCCGCAACCGCCAGCGCTGCCCCACCGTCCTCCTCGTGATCGCCCCGGACCCCGCGGTCGCCCAGTGGTGCGGAATCCGGATCGACACCGGCCACCCCGGGCACACCCTCACCCCGCTGGTCCTGGGGCCTGAACACGTCCCGCTCATGAAGGACGGCTCCCAGATCGCCGCCGACCCCGCCATGGGCGTCCTATCCGCGTTATTCCACGGCACGGGCGAACACCAGGCCAACGTCCTGCGAAGCGCCTTCGACGGCGCGAACAAGCTGGCAGAGACCGACGAGGAACACGCCCATCGTTACTATGAGTACGTGCAGGCAGTCCTACCCGAGGCGGCACGCAAGACCCTGGAGATCATGATGCAAACCGAGTCGCCCTACTACGACTCCTTCCTGGCCCGCGCAGCAGTCAAGGGGGAGGCCAAGGGGCTGGCCCTTGCCGTGATCAGGAATCTAGAGAATCGGGGCATCGGGGTGAGTCAGGAGGAGCGGGAGCGGGTCCTCGGGTGCACCGACACGGCGCGGCTGGACGCGTGGCTGGAGCGGTCGCTCACCGTTCAGACCGCCGCGGAGATCTTTGGGCGGGACGACGAGTGATCTCGTTCGGCGCATAGCTCTGCTCTGGGCCCTCGTCCGCTTCGGCGGGTGGGGGCCTTGCGGTCTATGTGGGACTGGGCAGCGCCGCTAGGGCGAGGGTCATTTCGTTTCTCAGGGCCTTGGGCTCGGGGAGGGTTTCCTGGGTCAGTAGTGAGGCTCGGGCTGCTTGGAGGGCGGGGGCGGGGAGGGACGCTATCCGGTCGGCCATGGTCTGGGCTGTCTGCAAGGCCTCGCCGGGTGGGGTGAGGGTTGTCAGCAAGCCCCAGTCCGCGGCTTCCCTGGCGGTGATCCGGCGGGCGGTCAGGACGGCCTCCAGGGCGCGTGCCGGGCCTATCAGGCGGGGGAGGCGGACGGTCGCGCCATCCAGGGACGGGAGGCCGTGCTCGAAGTTGAGCAGGCCGAACTCGGCGGTCTCCGAGGCCACGCGCAGGTCGCACCACAGGGCCAGTTCGAAGCCGCCGCCGAAGCAGTAGCCCTCGATCGCCGCGATCACCGGCTTGGACGGGCGGGTGCGCGTGACCGCCATCGGGGGCGGGCCGTCGGGGGTCGGGGCGGGGAAGTCGCCCGCGGCCATCGCCTTCAGGTCGTTGCCCGCGCAGAACGCGCCGCCGGCTCCGGTCAGCACGGCGACCTTCGCGTCGCCCTCCTCGAAGTCGCGGACGGCCTCGGCCAGCCGCCGGGCGGTCGGGCCGTCGACCGCGTTGCGGCGGGACGGGCGGTCGAGGGTGATGACGTGGACGGGTCCCCGGCGTTCGGTCAGCACGGTCATGAGGCGACTCCCTATCTAGATCGATCGTCATACTAGATAGATCGATCTAGCGAGGGCAACGGCTAGGGTGTCGGGCATGACGCGCGATACACGGACCCGGCTGTTGGAGGCCAGTGCCCAGCTGTTCCGCGAGCAGGGGTACTCGGGGACGGGGCTCAAGCAGATCACCGCTGCCGGCGGCGCGCCGTGGGGGTCGCTCTACCACTTCTTCCCCGGCGGGAAGGAGCAGCTGGGGGCCGAGGCGGTGCGGCATTCGGGCGACCGGTACCTGCGCCTGTTCGACCTCGTCTTCGAGGGGGCCGACCGTGATCTGGGGCAGTCGGTCCTCGACATGTTCCGGTTGAGCGCGGAGGCGTTGCAGAAGTCGGACTGGGGCGACGGCTGCCCGATCGCGACCGTGGCGCTGGAGGTCGCCAGCACGAGCGAGCCGCTGCGGCACGCGTGCGCGGAGGTGTTCGCGTCATGGGAGCTCTCGCTCGCGCGGAGGCTGGCGGGCGCCGGGATCGCGGAGGAGCGCGCGAGGGATCTGGCCACCTACGTGCTGAGTGCCTTCGAGGGCGCGCTCGTGCTCAGCCGGACGGCGCACGACGTCCGGCCGCTGGAGGTGACGGCCGGGGTGGTGGCCGGGACGGTGCGGGCCGAACTCGGCTGAGGCCGCGCCTGGATGATCGCGGAGTGTGGCCGCGTGAGCCGTGGGGATGTGCCAGGCTTGTACGGCCGTTCGCCGTCTCAAGGAGATTGTCCCGTGCCGTACGCCGCCCTGCCGGAGCGCATCGGCCCCTACCGGGTCGTCGACCGTCTCGGCGAGGGTGGCATGGGGACGGTGTACGCGGGTCTGGACGCGTCCGGACGCAAGGTCGCCCTCAAGGTGATCCGGCGGGAGTACGCGGCCGACCGGCAGTACCGCGCGCGGTTCGAGGCGGAGGTCTCGGCGGCGAAGCGCGTCCGCCCGTTCTGCACGGCGCCGGTCCTGGACGCCGACCCCGCCGCGGACCCGCCCTACCTGGTGACCGAGTTCGTCAACGGCCCGAGCCTGGACGCCGCCGTGGCGAAGGAGGGGCCGCTGCGCGGCGCCGACCTGGAGGCCGTCGCGGTCGGCATCGCGACCGCGCTGACCGCCATCCACGACGCGGGCGTGGTGCACCGCGACCTGAAGCCCGCCAACGTGCTGCTGTCCACGTTCGGGCCGCGCGTCATCGACTTCGGCATCGCCCGCTCCCTGGACGGGACGCGCCTCACCGCGACCGGCGGCATCGTCGGCACGCCCGCGTTCATGGCCCCCGAGCAGCTGGACGGGCGCGGCGCGACCCCGGCGTCCGACGTGTTCGCCTGGGGCGCGACCGTGGCCTTCGCGGCGCGCGGCGGGCCGTGCTTCGGCGGCGACTCGCTGCCGGCCGTCATCCACCAGATCATCAGCGGCGAACCCGATCTGAGCGGGCTCGCCGGCACGCTCCTCAAGGCCGTCCAGGCGGCGCTGGCCAAGGACCCCGCGTTGCGGCCGTCCGCCCAGTCGCTGCTGGACGGCCTGATCTCCAGCGGCGTCCGGCAGTCCGCGCCGTCCTCACAGCACACCCAGGCGCCGGGCCGGCACCGTACGGAGGCGCCGTCGCAACCGCACACGCAGGCTGCGGGTCGGCACCGTACGGAGGCGCCCTCACAGCCGCACACGCAGGCGCCGGGCCGGCACCGCGCCGACGCGCCGTCCCAGGCGCCCGGGACGCAGGCGTCGGAGGTCGTCCCGCCGCTCGCCGCGGGGGAGGCGGCGGCGCTCGTCGAGGGGCAGTACCGGCAGGCCGCGCAGGCCGGCGACCCGGCCGCGATGCGCAACCTCGCCGTCCTGCTCAGCGGGCAGGGACGGACCGCCGAGGCGGAGAGCTGGAGCCGCTACGCCGACGCGATCGACGCCCGGCAGGCCGTCTACCAGCAGCCGTCCGGCTACCAGCGGCAGGCCGGGTACCAGCAGCGGACCGGGTACCAGGGCCAGCCGACGCAGGCGCCCCACCAGTACCCGGCCGCGCACCATCCGCACGGCAAGCCGCCCATGAACAGCCTCGCGATCTACGCGGTGTCCATGGGCGCGGTGGGGCTGATCACGTGCGGGCTGCCGTCCATCCCCGCGATCATCGCCGGGCACATGGCCTGGGTGCGGCTCCGGCGCTCCGGCGAGCGCGGGCTCGGACTCGCGGTGACGGGGATCGCGCTCGGCTGGATCATGGTCGCGTTCTGGGCGCTGGTCGCGTTCGGCGCGGCCCTGCCGGACGACGGCTGAGCCGAAAAACCCGTTGCCGCCGTCGCGCGGGCGATGGCACCGTGGACGACGTCAGCCCGTCGAAGACGGTGACGCGAGACGTTCGAGAGGAGGACCGGCCATGGCTCTGGAGCAGTATCGACTTCGACTGCCCTCGGCGTCGCACGCCCGCCCCGGCCGGTATCCCGTCTCCTAGAGGCCCCGGCCGAGCCGCCGCGAGCGACGCCCGCCCTTGCGAGTCACGCGCGGCTCTACTCCAACAGGCAGAGAGGCCACTCTCAGGAAGTGGACGTTCCGGGTTCGAATCCCGGGAGCCGCACGCATGCCTCCGTAGTCCAACGGCAGAGACGGCAGCATGAGGTGCTGTGCGCTGGGGGTTCGAATCCCTCCGGAGGTACGGGCGCGGGCCGGGCGGCCCGCGCGAGGGGCGGCGCCGACGTTCGGAGAGTCGGGCTTGGCTGTAACCCAAGTGTCGCTGACTGAGTGGGTTCGAATCCCACCCGCCTCACCCGGTGCCGCGCGCCGTCCGGGACGCCCGGACGTTGCGCGCCGCACTCTTCTGAACTAATGTCTGGACACGTGTCCGGAAAATCCGAGCCCATGACCGAGTCCACCCGGCGCCGCCTCACCGAGCGGCAGGCCGACACGGTGCGGCGGCTGACCGACGCCGCCGTGGTGGAGGTCGGTGAGACCGGCTACGAGGGCCTGACCGTCCGCAACGTGGCCCGCCGCGCGGGCGTGGCGCCCGCGACCGCCTACACCTACTTCGCCTCCAAGAACCACCTGATCACGGAGGTGTTCTGGCGGCGGCTCAGCGCCCTGGCCCCGGTGGAGGCGGACGGGACGCTGCGCGAGCGGGTCGTGGGGACGCTCCGCGAGATCGCGCTGCTGGTGTCGGACGAACCGGACCTCGCGGCGGCGTGCACCACCGCGCTGCTCGGCACCGACCCCGACGTCCGCGAACTGCGGATGCGGATCGGCTACGCGATCCGCGAACGGCTCCGCGCGGCGCTGCGCGAGCACGACGACCCCAAGATCCTCGGCGCGCTGGAGCTGGCCTACACCGGCGCGCTCGTGTACGCGGGCATGGGATACACGTCCTACGCCCGCATGGCCGACCGGCTCGCCGAGATGGCGGAGCTCATCCTCCCCGAGATCCCCGAGTGAGGTGACGGCCGTGGACCCTGCCGCGCAGGTCTCCTACAGCCCGTTCGACTACGCCGTCCACGAGGACCCCTACCCCCTCTACGCGCGCCTCCGCGAGGAGGCGCCCCTGTACCGCAACGACGAGATCGGCTTCTGGGCGCTGTCCCGGCACGCCGACGTGTCCGCGGCCTTCCGCGACCACGCGACGTTCTCCAACTCCCACGGCGTCTCGGTGGAGCCGAGCGCCTGGGGCCCGCACGCGCACCGGACGATGTCGTTCCTCGCGCTCGACCCGCCGCGCCACACCCGCATGCGCGCCCTCGTGTCGAAGGGCTTCACACCCCGGCGGGTGAAGGAGCTGGAGGACGGCATCCTCGACCTGACCAGGCGCCATATGGAACCGGCCCTGGAGAAGGGCGAGTTCGACTTCGTCGCCGACTTCGCGGGCCTGCTGCCCATGGACGTCATCTCGGAGATGATGGGCGTCCCCGAGGCCGACCGGGCCGAGGTGCGCCGGCTCGCGGACACGGTCGTCCACCGGGAGGAGGGCCTGAACGACGTCCCGCCCGCCGGGATGGACGCCGCGCTCACCCTCGTCGGCTACTACCAGGACATGGTCGCCGAACGGCGTCGCAAGCCGACCGGCGACCTGACCTCCGCGCTGCTGGACGCCGAGATCGACGGCGACCGGCTGACCGACGAAGAGGTCATCGCGTTCCTGTTCCTGATGGTGGTCGCCGGGAACGAGACGACCACCAAGCTGCTCGCCAACGCCCTGTACTGGGGGGCGCGCAACCCGGACCAGGCCGCCAAGCCGCTCCGCGACCCGGCCCGCGTGGACGACTGGATCGAGGAGACGCTCCGCTACGACACCTCCAGCCAGATGCTCGCCAGGAAGGCCATGCGGGACGTCGAGCTGCACGGACGGCGGGTCCGCGAGGGCGACCGCATGCTCCTGCTCATCGGGTCGGCCAACCGTGACCCGCGCGTGTTCGCCGACGCCGAGACCTACGACCTCGACCGCGACACCTCGCAGCTCGTCAGCTTCGGCGGCGGCCGGCACTTCTGCCTCGGCGCGAACCTGGCGCGGCTGGAGGCGCGCATCGCGCTGACCGAGTTCGTCCGCCGCGTCGGCTCCTACGAGGTCGACCACGCGAACGCCGAGCGGGTGCACTCGGTGAACGTCCGCGGTTTCGCGGCACTGCCCGTACGTGTGGAGGTGCGCTGATGCCCAGGTTCGAGCCCCATCCCGAACGGCGCGCGGCCGTGGTCGCCGGCGCCTCGTCGGGGATCGGCGCGGCGACCGCGACGGCGCTGGCGATGGCCGGGCACCCGGTCGCGCTCGGCGCCCGGCGCGTCGACAAGTGCGAGGAACTGGCCGCGACGGTCCGGGCCGGCGGGGGAGAGGCGTTCGCGCACCCGCTGGACGTCGCCGACTCCGACTCGGTCAAGGCGTTCGCCGCGGCGGCCGCCGACGCGCTCGGCCCCATCGAGATCGTCGTCTCCAGCGCGGGCGACCTGTCCGCTGGACGCCTCCACGAACTCGACACCGCCGAGTTCCTCGCGCAGGTGCAGGTCCACCTCGTCGGCGCGCACCGGCTCGTCTCGCATTTCGTCCCGCAGATGGTGGCTCGGAGACGCGGCGACATCGTGTTCGTCTCCTCCGACACCGTCCCCGCCCCGCGCTCCTGGACGGGCGCCTATGTCGCGGCCAAGAACGGCGTGGAGGGCATGGCCCGGACGATGCAGATGGAGCTTGAGGGGACGGGCGTCCGGGCGTCCATCGTCCGGCCCGGACCGACCGCGACCGGCATGGGCATGAGCTGGGACCCGGACACGACCGGCGCCGTCCTGGAGGACTGGGTGAAGTGGGGCCACGCCCGCCACCCGTACTTCCTGCGCCCGTCCGACGTCGCCGCCGCCGTCGCCGCGATCGTCGCGGCCCCGCGCGGCGCTCACCTCCGGCTCGTCGAGGTCCAGCCCGAAGCGCCGCTGGAGGAACCGTGAGCCCGTCAGCGGGGACGGTCGATCAGATCTGGCCCTCGGGCTTCGCGGGGATCGTCGCCTTGATCGCGGGGCCCAGCTCGATCAGCACGTCCCCGGCCGGGTTGTACTTCGGGGGCACGGTCACCTCGACGTAGGCCTGGCGCCCCACCGCGGTGAAGGTCACCGGGCGGCCGGCGGGCTGCCCGAACCAGTCGATCCCGTTGATGGTCACCAGCTCGGACGTCGGGCGCAGCGTGGGAGGCCGCGGGACCCCGCAGCGCAGCGCGATCGCGGGGGAGCCCCAGGCGGCGGTCAGCGGCGAGTCCGGGGAGGTGTCGCGGCGCTTCTGCCCGTGCACCTTCTCGGGCAGCCGCAGCCCCTGGCACAGCCGCTGGGTCGCCGCGTCCGGGCTCGGCACCGGAACCTGCACCGCCCCGTCCCCGCACGCCCCCGCGAGCAGCGCCAGCCCGCCGAGTACGACCGCGACCCGCACGGCTGCTGCCGTGGGGCGCTCAGATGTGGACGATCGGGCAGGTGAGGGTTCGCGTGATGCCCTCGACCGCCTGGATCTGCGCGACGACGAGCTTGCCCAGCTCGTCCACATTCCGCGCCTCCGCTCGGACGATCACGTCGTAGGGTCCGGTGACGTCCTCCGCCCGAGTGACACCCGTTATGCCGGAGATGTGGCTCGCCACCTCGGCTGCCTTACCGACTTCGGTCTGGATGAGGATGTAGGCCTGCACCATCACGTCCTCCCCAAGCGGAGAATCAACCGTCGGACGGTTCACCGTATCGTGTTACGCGCCGCCACGGGCGGTCGGGGTACGGCGTGCCCGGTGGGAACCGGGAGAAACGCGGGAAAACGGGGGAACGGCGCGGATGGGGACGATCGGCGAGCTGGGCGAGTTCGGCCTGATCGGCCGGTTGACCCGGCGGCTGCCGCAGGGGCCGGCGGTCCGGCTCGGCCCCGGCGACGACGCCGCGGTGATCGCCGCGCCGGACGGCCGCGTCGTCGCCACCACCGACCTCCTCGTGGAAGGACGGCACTTCCGCCGCGACTGGTCCCGCCCTTACGACATCGGGCGCAAGGCCGCCGCCCAGAACCTCGCCGACGTCGTCGCGATGGGCGCGCGTCCCACGGCGCTGCTCGTCGGTTTCGCGGCCCCGGCCGATACCGACGCCGACTGGGCCGAGCGGCTCTACGACGGGCTCGCCGACGAGTGCCGCGCCGCGGGGGCGTCCGTCGCGGGAGGCGACGTCGTCGCCGCGCCGCAGGTCACCCTCGCGGTCACCGCGCTCGGCGATCTCGGCGGCGCCGCGCCGCTCACCCGGTCCGGTGCGCGACCGGGCGACGTCGTGGCCGTCCGGGGCAGGCTCGGCTTCGCCGCCGCCGGCCTCGCGCTCCTGGACGCCGGCCTGGACGGGCCCGAGGAGTTGATCGCGGCGCACCGCCGCCCCGAGCCTCCCTACACCGCCGGGGAGGAGGCGCGGACGCACGGCGCCACCGCCCTGCTCGACGTGAGCGACGGGCTCGTCCAGGACCTCGGGCACATCGCCGAGGCGAGCGGCGTCCGGATCGACGTCGACTCCGCGTCCGTGCCCGTCTCGAAGATCCTCGGACCGAACGGGGTGAACTACGCGCTCACCGGCGGCGAGGACCACGCGTTCGCCGGAACCTACCCGGCGGGCGCCGTCCTGCCCCCATCCTGGACACGGATCGGGACCGTCGCCGAAGGGGCCGGCGTGCGGGTGGACGGAGGCGAACCGCCCGCCGGCGCGTGGGACCATTTCCCAGGCTGAACGCCCCGCGTACGCAGCGCGTACAGCCGTGTGCGTTGACGCATCCGGTAGGCATGCTTGGTGCGGGTTTGGTATACATCCTGTGATCGAAGAGGGATGGGATGGGACGACACTCCAGGCTTGAGCAACCGGACGACGACCCCGTACCGGGCGCCGAAGCGTCGCGAGGGCCGTACTACGGGGCCCCGGTCGACCCCTCTTACGACATCTTCTCCGGGCCGACCGACGACCGGGTGTACGTGTCGCCGCACGACCGGGTGAGGTCGGGTCCGCCGCCCGTCGCCGAACGCCAGCACGACCCGCCCTCGGACCCGTACCGGTTCGACCCGCTTCCCGGGGACTACCCCGGCGACTACCCGGGCGCTCCCACGGCGGCGTTCCCCGAACTGCCGCGCGAAACGCCGCCTCCCGAATTCGGGAACACGTCCGACCCGCTGGAACCCGAGGATCCGTCCGACTCCTCCGGCAAGCAGGGCTGGACGAAGCTCGTCTCGGTGCTCCCGCTCCCGCTGCTCCCCATCGTCGCGCTGGTCATCGCCGTCGGGATCGTCTCCTATGCGCTGAGCACCCAGCAGATCTCCCTCAACTTCGCGGGCGGCACCCCGAAGACCAGCCAGACCGACCCGCGCGACAACCAGGTCTCCCAGCGCGGCCCCGGCGAGCGCGCCAGCCGCGGCGCCGGCCGCCCCGACGGCCTCGTCATCGGGTTCCGCGTCGCCTCCCGGACGCCCGGAGGGTTCAAGGCCACCGCCACCATCGCCAACAAGAGCCAGGTCCCGGTCGGCAGGTGGGCGCTCGCCTTCAAGATTCCGAACGCGTCGGTCACCGCCGTCAGCGGCGCCACCGTCGTGCGGACCGGCACGGTCGGCTTCGTCCGCGGCCGCACCGGCATCGCGCCCGGCGGCACGGTGCGGATCGTGTTCACCGCCAAAGGGGCCCCGGCCAAGCCGACCAGCTGCATCCTCAACAAGCTCCCCTGCACGCTGGTCTGAGCTCGCCGCTCCCGGCAGATCGCCATAAAGTGGGCGGTATGACGCGCTCCGCCCTCGCCCCGCCCCTCGTGCTCACCATCGCGGGCTCGGACTCCGGCGGCGGCGCCGGCATCCAGGCCGACCTGAAGACCATGCTCGCGCTCGGCGTCCACGGCATGAGCGTCATCGCCGCCGTCACCGCGCAGAACTCCCTCGGCGTCCAGGGCTACTGGGAACTGCCGCCCGAGGCCGTGCGCGCCCAGCTCGACTCGGTGCTGTCCGACATCGGCGTCCACGCGATCAAGACCGGCATGCTCGCCTCCACCGGACTGGTGGAGATCGTCGCCGAGGCCCTCGCCGCGTCCGACGCCCCGGCCGTCGTCGACCCGGTCGGCGTCTCCAAGCACGGCGACTCGCTGCTCGCGCCGGACGCGGTGGACGCCGTCCGCTCGGTGCTGCTGCCGACGGCGACCGTCGTCACGCCGAACCTGTACGAGGTGGAGCAGCTCACCGGCGTCAAGGTCGTGGACGAGTCGGGGCTGCGCGAGGCGGCCGAGGCGGTCAAGGCGCTCGGCCCCGCATGGGTGCTGATCAAGGGCGGCCATCTGCCCGGCGAACCCGCCGACCTGCTGTTCGACGGGGAGCGGGAGCACCGCTTCACCGCCCCGAGGCACGACAACCGGCACACCCACGGAACCGGCTGCACGCTCGCGTCCGCCATCGCCTCGTACCTGGCGCTCGGCGAGGACGTCCCGGCGGCGGTGGCGAAGGCGAAGGAGTACGTGACGGGCGCGATCGCGGCGGGCTTCCCCCTGGGCGCGGGCATCGGGCCCGTCGACCACGCCTGGCGGAACCGCCACTGAGTGCTCTTCGGCAGCACGCGGGGTGGCACTGGAAGGGAACGCAAAAGTCGGCTCACCGGAAGATTCCGATGAGCCGACCGAAGCCGTGAAGCGGGACGAACCGATGGGCCGCCCCGGGAAGGCTCAGACCGTCGGCTTGACGACCTTGCCGGCCTTGATGCAGGACGTGCAGGCGTTGATCCGCTTGGTGCTGCCGTTCACGACGGCGCGCACGCGCTGGATGTTGGGGTTCCAGCGGCGCGGGGTGCGGCGGTGCGAGTGGGAGACGCGCATGCCGAAACCGGGTCCCTTGCCGCAGACGTCGCAGACGGAAGCCACGGGAAACTCCAAGTGGTGTCGATGCTCTGATCGGAGCGCCACCCCGGTGCCGCCGCGGGCGGGCCGGGCATCATGGGCGCTCACTGATGAGCGCCACGGAAGTGGCGCGTGGACCAGACTAGCCGACTGCCAGTCGGGTTAGCGAATCGGCGGCGCCGGGACACGGCGGCGCGGAAGGGAGCACGGTGGCCCTGGACGATGCGGCGGTCCTCGACGGCGCGGCGGTGCGGCGGTGGTGCAGGCTCGCGGCGGAGGCGCTCGGGCGGACGAGAGCCGAGATCGACGCGCTCAACGTCTTCCCCGTCCCGGACGGGGACACCGGCACCAACCTGCACCTGACCGTCATCGCGGCGGCCGACGCCCTCGACGAGCCGCCGGCCGGCGCGGACCCGTGGCGGACCCTGGCGCAGGGGGCGCTGCTCGGCGCGCGCGGCAACTCCGGCGTGATCCTGAGCCAGGTGTTCCGGGGGCTCGCCGACGTCCTCGGCCCGCTGGAGGCGCCGGACGGCGCGTCCTTCGCCGCCGCCCTCGACCACGCGTCCGTCCTGGCCCGGGGGGCCGTCGAGCATCCCGTCGAGGGCACGATCCTCAGCGTCCTCGCCGAGGCCGCCGCGGCCTCCGCGACGGTTTCCGGCGCCGGGCTCCCCGAGACCGCGAGGGCCGCGGCCACGGGCGCCCGGCAGGCGCTGGGCCGCACCACCGGCCAACTGGACGTGCTGGCCCGCAGCGGCGTCGTGGACGCCGGCGCGGCCGGGCTGTGCGTGGTGCTCGACGCCCTCGTCGCCGTGGTCACCGACGAGTACCCCGAGCGGTACGAGATCCCGGCCCGCACCGCCGGGACGCCCCCGCCCGCCGGAGAGCCCCCGGCGCCTCAGGGCTCCGGCTACGAGGTGATGTACCTGCTGGACGCGCCCGACGGCGCCGTCCACACCCTGCGCGAACGCCTCGACGGCCTCGGCGACTCCCTCGTCGTGGTCGGCGGCGACGGGCTGTGGAACGTCCACGTCCACGTGGACGACGCCGGAGCCGCCATCGAGGCGGGCATGGCCGCGGGACGCCCGCACCGGATCCGCGTCACCTACCTGCACGCCGCCGAGGGCCCGCACGCGCCGCACACCGGCCGCGCGGTGATCGCCGTCACCGCCGCCGACGGGCTGGCCGCGCTGTTCGAGGAGTGCGGGGCGCGGGTCGTGCGGCGCGAGCCCGGCGCCGTCCCGCCGCTCGCGGTGCTGGCCGAGGCCGTCCTCGCCGCCGGCGACGAGGTGGCCGTCCTGCCGAACGAACCCGAGGTCCTCGCCCTCGCCGAGGCCGCCGCGGAGCGCGCGCGGGACGGCGGGGCGCGCATCGCGGTGGTCCCGACCAAGGCGTCCGTCCAGGGGATGGCGGCGCTCGCCGTGCACGACCCGCTGCGCCGCTTCGACGAGGACGTGATCGAGATGACCCGCGCCGCCGGCGCGACCCGCTTCGGCCATCTGGAGGTCGCCGCGCAGGAGGCGGTGACGAGCGCGGGCCTCTGCCAGCCGGGCGACGTCCTCGGCCTGATCGAGGGCGACGTCGCGATGATCGGCGCGGAGCTCGCCGCGGTGGCCCGCGACGTCCTCGACCGGATGCTGTCGGGCGGCGGCGAACTGGTGACGCTGATCGCCGGCCGGCACGCCCCGCCCGGCCTCGCCGCGGAACTGGAGGACCTGCTGCGCGTGCGGCACCCCGACGTGGAGGTCGGCGTGTACGCCGGCGACCAGGAACGCTACCCCCTGCTCATCGGCGTCGAGTGAATCCCGTCGCCCCCATCGGCTAGAAAAGACCCGTGGCTAACCTCGACGAGCCGTTGCGCAAGGTCCTCGGCGACAAGACGGCCAACGCGCTGAAGAAGGGCCTCGACCTGCACACTGTCGGCGACCTCCTGCACCACTACCCGCGCCGCTACGCCCACCGCGGCGAGCTGACGCAGCTCAGCGGCCTGCAGGACGGCGAGCACGTCACGGTCATGGCGGAGGTCGTGAAGGTGCAGGGCCGCACCCTCACCCGCAGCCCCGGCTACGTCCTGGAGATCACCGTCACCGACGGCACCGGCCTGCTCAAGCTCAGCTTCTTCGGCCGCAAGGGCTCCTACCGGCCCGAGAAGGAGCTGTCGCCGGGCACCCGCGGCCTGTTCGCCGGGAAGATCAGCACCTACGTGCCCCGCAGCGGCAAGACCGTCCGGCAGCTGACCCATCCGCAGTACAAGGTCGTCCACGAGAAGGGCGCCGAGGAGGCCGCGCAGGAGTGGGCGGACGAGATCATCCCGATCTACCCGTCCACCAAGTCGCTGCCCATCGAGGCGATCAGCACCTCCGTCGAGACCGTCCTGGCCCAGCTCGACCTCCCCGACGACCCCGTGCCCGAGGCGCTCCTGCGCCGCCGCCACCTGATCGGCCTGCGCGAGGCGTACGAGGGCATCCACCGCCCCCGCACCTGGGACGAGCTGGGCCGCGCCAAGGCGCGCCTCAAGTGGGACGAGGCCTTCGTCGTCCAGATCGCCCTCGCCCAGCGCCGCGTCGCCGCCGCGGCCCTCCCCGCCAAGCCCCGCCCTCCGTCCTTCGGCGGCATCCAGGCGGAGTTCGACGCGCGCCTGCCCTTCGAACTCACCAAGGGCCAACGCCAGGTAGGCGACGAGATAGCCGCCGACCTGGCGAAGAGCCACCCCATGCACCGCCTCCTCCAAGGCGACGTTGGAGCGGGCAAGGCCCAGCCGCTGGACTCCGAGGTGCTGACGCCGAGCGGCTTCCGGCGGATGGGGGACCTGGCGCCGGGAGACGAGGTGATCACGCCCGGCGGCGAGGTCACCGTGGTGACCGGGGTGTTCCCGCAGGGAGAGCGTGACGTCTACCGGCTGGTCATGTCCGATGGCACGTCGGTGGAATGCGACGACGAGCACCTCTGGGCCGTGAAGACGGATACAGGATGGCACCGGGGAAGCCCGCTCAAGGTGCTGACGACGAAGGAACTGCGGGAGGACCTCCTGCGCAGGTCCGGGGGCAGCAAGTGGTACGTCCCCCTGGTCGAAGCGCCCGAGTTGGACACGCCCGCGGACCGTCCGGTCGACGCGTACCTCTTGGGGCTCCTGCTCGGCGACGGATTCATGAAGTACGGGCGGGTGGAGATCTCGACCCGCGACCAAGAGGTCATCGACGCGGTCGCCTTGCTCGTCCCGGACGGGTGCAGGCTGCGCCGCAAGCCGGACCGCCCGCTCGACTGGTCGATCCTCGGCGAGCGTCGCGGGGCCGGGAACCCGTTGATCGCTGCGCTCCGCGACCTCGGCGTCTATGGGAGGGGGGCTTGGGACAAGTTCGTCCCGGCCGCGTATCTGAACGCTCCGATCAAGCAGCGCCACGCCCTGCTGCAAGGCCTGCTCGACACCGATGGGACGCTGCGGGCCGAGGGCAGGGACGTCAGCCTGGTCTCCGCGTCGAAGCACTTGGCCGAAGCGACCGCATGGCTGACGCGCTCACTGGGCGGCTACGCACGGTGCCGGGAGGTCCGTAAGGCGGGCAAGCGGTACTGGATGACCAGCGTCGCGTTGCCGAACGACTACCCGCCTTTCAGGCTGTCCCGCAAGGCCGAAAGGCTCCGGCCCCGCACGAAGTACGAACGTCGGCGCAAAGGTATCCGCGCCATCGAGTACGTGGGCCGCAAGGAGGTCCAGTGCATCTCCGTCGCCCACCCCGGGCGCCTCTACGTCTCCGACGGCTGGACCCCCACCCATAACACGGTTGTCGCGTTGCGGGCGATGTTGCAGGTGGTGGACGGGGGAGGGCAGGCGGCGCTGCTCGCGCCGACCGAGGTGCTGGCTCAGCAGCACTACCGGTCGATCACCGGGATGCTCGGCGATCTGGCGCAGGCGGGGCAGATCGGCGGGGCCGAGCACGCCACCCGGGTCGCGCTGCTGACCGGATCGCAGGGGGCGAAGGCCCGCAAGGAGGCGCTGCTGGACGCGGCGTCCGGCGCGGCGGGGATCGTCGTCGGCACCCATGCGCTGCTGCAGGAGACCGTCCAGTTCGCCGACCTCGGGCTCGTCGTGGTCGACGAGCAGCACAGGTTCGGCGTCGAGCAGCGCGACGCCCTGCGCGAGAAGGTCGACGGCGGCCGCCCGCACGTCCTGGTCATGACGGCGACGCCGATCCCGCGCACGGTGGCGATGACCGTCTTCGGCGACCTGGAGACCTCGGTGCTCGGGCAGCTCCCGGCGGGGCGGTCGCAGATCCAGACGCACGTCGTCCCGCCCGAGAAGCCGGCGTTCCTCGCCCGCACCTGGGAGCGGATCAAGGAGGAGGCGGCGAACGGCAGGCAGGTCTACATCGTCTGCCCGCGGATCGGCGAGCAGGAGGGCGACGAGGGCGACGCCGTCGTCGCCGAGGAGGGCGACCGCCGGTCCCCGCTCGGGATCATGGAGGTGCTGCCGAAGCTGGAGGAGCTGCTCTCCGGGCTGCGCATCGGCGTCCTGCACGGCAAGCTGCACCCGGACGAGAAGGACGCGGTCATGCGCCGCTTCACCGCGCGGGAGCTGGACGTCCTGCTCGCCACCACGGTCATCGAGGTCGGCGTGGACGTGCCCAACGCCACCGTCATGGTGATCATGGACGCGGACCGGTTCGGCGTCTCCCAGCTCCACCAGCTGCGCGGGCGCGTCGGCCGCGGCTCGCTGCACGGCCTCTGCCTGCTCGTCACCGACGCCGCGCCGGGCGGCAAGGCTCGCGAACGGCTGGACGCCGTCGCCTCCACCACCGACGGGTTCAAGCTGTCCCGGCTCGACCTGGAGCAGCGCCGCGAGGGCGACGTGCTCGGCGCCGCGCAGGCGGGGCGCGCGTCCAGCCTGCGGCTGCTCACGCTCCAGCGGGACGAGGACGTGATCCGCGACGCCCGCGAGGAGGCGACCGCGCTCGTCGAGGCCGATCCGGACCTGTCGAGCCACTCCGGCCTGGCCACCGTCCTCGCGTCCCTGCTCGACGAGGAGCGCGCAGACTTCCTGGAGAAGGGGTGATTATTGCTTTTTTCTCCTCCTTCGGGCCTTGGCGGCCCTCCATCGTCGGAAAAAGCGGGCGATCGCTGGCATCGCTCCGGCTCGCCTTGCGGCTCGCTGCGCGATCAGATTCTTGCTTCGCTCGAATCTGCCTTCGGACGCGATCGCGGGCCCCAGGTTGTCGCGTGGTGCTGTGGTGGCTGAGGTCGTCGCAGTAGACGGTTCCTGCCGCGGTGGTGCTTGGGGGTGAGCTCACACCGCCGGTCCTCCGGGCCGCCGGTGAGGTCGTGGCGCGAGGCTCGCTGCCCGCCTACCATGCTTAGACATCCGTGTTCATCCGAATCCTCTCCGTGCAGGCCTCAGCCCCTGGTCCAACCTCCAACGACCTGAATGGTCGCGATCGCGTCCGAAGGCGGGTTCGAGCGAAGCGAGAACCTGATCGCGCAGCGAGCCGTCAGGCGAGACGGAGCGATGCCAGCGATCGCCGCAGTGTCCGACGATGGAGGGCCCCTCAGGCCCGAAGGAGGAGGGCACTGCGATAGGCACAGCAGGGCCGCCAGGCCCGAAGGAGGAGAGAAAGGCAATGGAACTGCTGCCTGGGGATCCTGCTTGGCTTGGGCGTTATGAGCTTGTTGGGCGGTTGGGGGAGGGCGGGCAGAGCGTCGTCTATCTCGGGCGGCGCGAGGACGGCGGGCAGGCGGCGGTGAAGCTGCTGCGCGACCAGCTCAGCCGCAGTCCCGAGTGGCGGGCGCGGTTCGAGCGCGAGATGCGGATGATCGGGCGGGTCGCGGGGTTCTGCACGGCGCAGGTGCTGGACGCCGACATCTCCGGCGACCTGCCTTACGTGGTCAGCGAGTACGTGCCGGGGCCGTCGCTCAGCGGGCTCGTGAACGAGCGGGGGCCGCGCACCGGTACCGACCTCGACCGGCTGGCGATCGGCACCGTGACGGCGCTCGCGGCGATCCACCGCGCGGGGATCCTGCACCGCGACTTCAAGCCGTCCAACGTGCTGATGGGGCCGGACGGGCCGCGCGTCATCGACTTCGGCATCGCGCGGGTCGTCGGCGCGGCGTCGGCTAAGGGGAGCGGCGTCGTCGGGACGCCGTCCTACATGGCGCCCGAGCAGGTCACCGACACCGAGCTCGGCACCGGCGTGGACATGTTCACCTGGGCGGCGACGATGCTGTTCGCGGCGACGGGGCGGCACCCGTTCGGCAACGACACGATCTCCGCGGTGTTCCACCGGATCCTGAACTACGAGCCCGACCTGTCGCCGCTGCCGGAGTCGCTGCGCGGCGTCGTCGCGGCGTGCCTGGCCAAGGACCCGGCGAGGCGTCCCGAGGCGGAGCAGGTGCTCCTGGACCTGCTCGGCGGGCAGTCCGTTCCGCAGGACGAGGGGGCGCTCAGCACCGGCGCCCATTTCGCCGGGGACGCGCGCGTGCCGGTGACCGTGGCGGGCCCCGAGCGGCCGATCGGCACCGGTTCGGGCGGGACGCGCCCGCCCGAGCCGGTCCGCCCCCGGCGGCGCCGCGGGCTCGGGATCGCCGCGGCCGTCGCGGCGCCGCTGATCGCGCTCGCCGCGGGCGGGACGGCGTGGGTGCTGCTGGCGGACGGCTCCGACACCGACCACGCGGAGGCGGGCACCGGCTCGGCGGCCCCGCCTCCCGCGGCGGCCGAGGCCGTGGGGCCGGCCGCCCAGGCGATCGAGGCGGTGCTCGGCTTCGACCACGCCCGGTTCGAACAGAACGTGGCCGCGGCGCACCGGGTCTCCACGCCCCGGTACGGCGCCGACTACGACCGGCAGCTCGCGACGCGCAAATACCGCGACGAGCTCACGGCCAAGAAGGGCTCGGTGACGGCGGACGTCGTCGACGCCGCCGTCGTGTCCGCCGCGTCCGGGAAGGTCACCGTGCTGTCGTACGTCAAGCGGACGGTCCGCGCCGAGAACGCCGATCCGTCCCGGCTCCAGGACCCGATGCGCGCGACCATGGTGAGGCAGGGGAGCGGGTGGCTGCTCGACAGCCTGTACTCGCTGAAGGCGGGCTCTCCGCGCGCCGACACGTCGGGCGCGTCCTGGCCCGGCAAGGAGGCGCGGGCCGCGTTCGACGCCGTCTCCCGCGACCCGTCGGTCGCGCGTGGGACGCCGCTGGAGGTCGGCCTGCGCGGGGGCGGGACACGGAACGAGATGACGGCGCTGGTTCTGGTCGGCGAGTGCAAGGGCGGGTGCACCGACGGTGATGCGGTCGCCGTTCGCCGACTCCTGCTGGAGCGGGCTGGGAGCGGCTGGAAGGTCGGGCGGTCCGAAGGACTCTGAACGGCGGGCCTCTGAACGGCGAAAGGGGCGCCTCCGGATGGAGGCGCCCCTTCGGTGAGCGGCTCAGGACTCGCGGGCGTGGCGTCTGCGGGTCGCCGCGACGGCGGCGCTTCCCGCGGCGATGGCGGTCAGGCCGAGCGCCACGAGCGGCAGCGCCTCGGTGCCGGTGAAGGGAAGCCCCTTGGGCGGCGTGAACCCGGCGGCGGCCGTCGGGTTGCCGGGGCCCATTCCCGGAGCGGACGGGATCTGCGGCAGCAGCGGCGAGGAAGGCAGCGACGGAGCCTCTGGGGAGGGGCTCGGAGGCGTCGGCTCGCCGGGCGGCGGGGGCGGGGGAGTCGGCGGGGTCGGAGGCGTCGGGGGAGTCGGCGGCGTGGGCGGTGTGGGAGCCTCGCAGCCTCCGCCCACGCAGACGCCCGCGGACACGTTGGCCGAGACGGGCGTTCCTCCCGCGGGGGTCACCGACGCGCCCAGTTCGGTGCGGGCGCTGAGGAGCCGGTTGCCTCCCGAGACCGCGGCTCCCGTCTTGAGCGAGAGGGCGGTGCCGCCCGCGGGCGACGCGGCGCGAGCGTCGAGCCGGGTGGCCGCCTTGACCGTGGCGTCGTCCAGCGACGCGGAGGCGCCGGTCCGGAGCCGGACGCCCGCGCCGGCCTTGGGGGTGCCGACGCCCGCGCCGACGTCGAGGCCCGCGCTGGCGGTCCTGGTGCGCTCGTCGTACTTCAGCGTGGCGCCGAGCCGGAGCTGGACGGCGGGCTCGGCCTTGCCGGCCCTCGGCGCCTTACGGGCCTTCTTGAGGGTCGTCGGGCTCTTCGGAGTCTTCGGCCCGGCGGTCTGCGGGTGGGGCGCGAGCCGGGCGAGGGGCTGGGAGGTCTCGGCGTGCGAGACGCCGCTCATCGCGGCGATGCCGAGCACCGTCGCACCGGCCGTCACCGCCAGTCTCCTACCGTGATGCACTGGTGCTCCTGGGTCACTGGGTTGCACAACCTGCGAGCACGTTTGCACGTGAAGTAGTCGCTGTGAACCGCGTTCGTGTCATTTGGGTAGAGGTTCACAAGCGGTCGGTAGTTGGATTGTGCAACATTCTTGGGAATCGTCCGGGGGTGAACCGGGCGAGGCGCGAGCAGCGGGGGCCGCCCCCGATACTGGGACGGTGAGCAGGGTCATCGCGGGCATCGCGGGAGGGCGGCGGCTGGCCGTCCCGGCGGGACGGGACACCAGGCCGACCAGCGACCGCGCCAGGGAGGGGCTCTTCTCCACGGTGCTGGCCCTGCTCGGCCCGCTCGACGGGCTGCGCGTCGCCGACCTGTACGCGGGCTCGGGCGCGGTCGGGCTCGAAGCACTGTCCCGGGGCGCCGCCCATGCGCTGCTGGTCGAGTCGCATCCGCGCGCGATGAAGGTGATCCGCCAGAACGCCGAGTCTCTCGGGCTGCCCGGCGCCGTCCCCTGCGCGGACAAGGTGGAGCGGGTCGTCCGGAAGAAGCCGGACGAGCCCTACGACCTGGTCTTCGCCGACCCGCCGTACGCGCTGGCGGACGCGTCCGTCACCGCCATGCTCGAGGATCTGCGTGACAACGGGTGGACGTCCCCGGACGCGCTCGTCGTCGTGGAGCGCGCCGCCCGCGGCCCGGCGCTGGAGTGGCCCGGCGGCTACGAGGCCGAGCGGGAGCGGCGCTACGGCGAGGCGGTGTTCTGGTACGGCCGCGCGGTCGCGCTTTGAGGCCGCATCGGGCAGCGGTATTCGGGTAGAGGGATCCGCATGAAGCCCGGGATCGACCGCGCGGTGGCGCGCACCTGGGTGCTCACCCTGCTCCTGATCCTCGCGCTCCTGGTGAACGTCACCTACGTCCAGGGCTTCCAGGCGCAGGAGCTGCGGGACGACTCGCTCAACGCCCGCCAGTTCGAGGACCGCTTCAAGATCGACCGGGGCCCCGTCGTCGCGCGCGGCGAACGGCTCGCCTGGTCCGAGCAGGTCGGCGGCGACCGCTTCCAGCGCCGCTACAAGGACGGCGCCGCGTTCGCGCCGATCACCGGGTACTTCTCCGTGTTCTCCCAGACCGGCCTGGAGGAGGCGGAGAACCACTTCCTGGACGGGACCGACGCCCGCCTCGCCACCTCCAACCTCGTCGACAAGCTGATCGGCAAGCACGTCCCCGGCGGCACGGTGGAGGCCACCGTCGACCCCGACGCGCAGCGCGCCGCCTACGAGGCGCTGAAGGGCAGCGGCGCCCGCCGAGGGGCCGCGGTCGTCCTGGACGCGCGCACCGGCGCGGTGCTGGTGATGGCGTCCACGCCGTCCTACGACCCGAACGAGGTGTCGACCCTCGACCGGGACAAGGCCGCGAAGGCGTTCGCCCGCCTCGGCGACCAGCCGCGCAAGCCGCTGCTCAACAAGGCCGCGTACGAGCTGTTCCCGCCCGGCTCCACGTTCAAGACCGTCGTCGCCGCGGCGGCGCTGAGGGCCGGGACGAGCGAGGACATGCGGGTCAAGGCCGGACGCAGCTACCGCCCGCCGGGCGCCGGGCAGGCGATCAACAACGACGCGGGTGACATCGGCGGATCCTGCGACCTCGCCCGGATCCCCCTGATCGAGGCGTACGCGCAGTCCTGCAACACGACGTTCGCCTACATGGGCGCACAGAAGCCCGGGAACGACGCCGTCAACGCGCAGGCGGGCAGGTTCGGGTTCGGGGAGCGGATCGAGTTCGCGGACGGCCTGAAGAGCGCCCCCAGTTCGTTCCCCAAGACCGACCAGCCCTCGCTCAGCGCGCTCGGCTCCATCGGGCAGGGCAGCACGGTCGCCTCGCCGCTGCAGATGGCCATGGTCGCCGCCGCGGTCCTCAACGACGGGGAGGTCATGCGTCCCCGCCTGGTGGACAGGCTCCGCGCCCCGGACGGCTCGACGGTCGACAAGATCTCGCCCCAGCGGATGTCCCGCGCGCTCACCGGCGACCAGGCCGAGCAGATGCGGGACATGATGGAGGCCGTCGTCGAGCGGGGCACCGGCAAGTCCCTGCGGGGGACCTCCGTCCTCGGCGGCAAGACCGGCACCGCCGACGTCGAGGGCGCCTCCTACAACGACCGCTGGTTCATCGGGTTCGGCCCGCGCAGAGACCCCAGGTACGCGGTCGCGGTGATGACGGAGGCGTCCGGGTACGGCATCGAGTCCGGCCCGATCGCCGCCAGGATCCTGGACGCCCTGGGCGGCTGAGGACGGCCCCGGCGAGCCCGGTGGAAACCCGGCCGAATGCGATTTGGTACGTTCACGCCGCAGGTCAGAAACCGGGACCGAAGGGGTTCGCGCCGTGCGCCGTGTCGTCTGTCCGGGATCGTTCGACCCCGTCACCAACGGGCATCTCGACATCATCAGCCGCGCCTCCCGCCTCTACGACGAGGTGGTCGTCGCCGTGCTGATCAACAAGAACAAGAAGAGCCTGTTCACCGTGGACGAGCGCGCCGACATGATCTCCGAGGTCACCCGGGAGTACGGCAACGTCACGGTCGACACCTTCTACGGGCTCACCGTCGACTACTGCAAGGAGCAGGACATCCCGGTCATCGTCCGGGGTCTGCGGGCCGTCAGCGACTACGAGTACGAGTTGCAGATGGCCCAGATGAACCACCGGATCGCCGGGGTGGAGACGCTGTTCATGGCGACGAACCCCGAGTACGCCTTCCTGTCGTCCAGCCTGATGAAGGAGGTCGTGCGGTTCGGCGGGGACGTGTCCGGCCTCGTCCCCGACAGCGTCCACGACCGGCTGGTGCAGCGGCTCCAGCACGAGGGCTGACCGTCCGGCGGCGGGCCCGGCCCTGGTGGCCGGGGCCGCGAGTTGGGTCAGCGGCCCGTGTTCGGTACCCTGGGACATCGGCCATCACAGGCGGCCGCCGTTCACCATGCCTCACGAAAGCAGGAATCCGCTGACACGCCACGACCCCAGCGCCCCTCTCAAGCTCGACACCCGAGCTCTGGGCAGGCAACCCGGGTCGTCGCGGGAGGAGCACCTGTCCGTGCCGGCACCGGAGAATTTCGGCGTCGAGATGGTGGGCGTCCCCGAGGGTGCCGCGATCGAGCTGGACCTCCGGCTCGAAGCGGTCCTGGAGGGGGTGCTCGTCACCGGCACGGCGACGGTCCCCCTGAAGGGGGAGTGCTCCCGCTGCCTCGATCCGATCGCCTCGACCTTCGAGGCGGACTTCCAGGAGCTCTTCGTCTACGACGACACCCGCTCCGGCGGGAACGCCGACGACGACGAGCTCCGCCTCGAGGGCGACATCATCGACCTCGAACCGGTCCTGCGGGACGCGGTGGTGCTCGCGCTGCCGCTGTCCCCGCTGTGCCGGGACGACTGCCCGGGCCTGTGCCCGGACTGCGGTGCACGGCTCGCGGACGTCGGGCCTGACCACCACCACGACGTCGCCGACCCCCGGTGGGCGGCGCTGCGGGACCTGGCCGGCGACATGGCGCCGGCCGCCCCCGACCGGGGGAACGGGAGCTCCGGCTCCCGTGCTTCATCGGACCGACGAGAAGGAAAGCAGGAGGGCTGACGTGGCCGTCCCGAAGCGGAAGAAGTCGCGCAGCAACACGCGGCACCGGCGCGCGCAGTGGAAGACCGCCGCGCCGAACCTGGTCGAGTGCCCGACGTGCCGCGACCACAAGCTGCCGCACACCGCGTGCGCGACATGCGGAACCTACGACCGGCGGCAGGTCATCGCCCCGTCGGCCTGAGTCTTCTCGCATCATGGGGGGCGGATCCGCGCGAGCGGCCCGCCCCCCACGGTGCGGCAGGACAAGCACCCCGACCACCCGGCGCGCGACGTCGGCGTGGTGACCGGCGCGGAGACATGCGCCCGGAGCCGTGGTGCACGCCGGGATCAAACCGACCGGCGCGCACCTCGTCTTCGCGGACCCTCCCGCCGAGCGTCCTCGCCGTCCCGGCCACCGGCCGCGCGCCGCAGAGGCGACCGCGCGCTGCGCGGTGCACGGCCTGCGAGGAGGGCCTGTGAGCGCTAAGAAGAACGAACCCGCGCCGGACCGCGCGGAACTGACCGGCGCCCTCGGCGTCGAGGTGGGCGACGAGCTGCTCGAACGCGCCCTCACCCACCGTTCCTACGCCTACGAGAACGGCGGCCTGCCCACCAACGAGCGCCTGGAGTTCCTCGGCGACTCGGTGCTGGGCCTCGTCGTCACCGACACGCTGTTCCGCGGCCACCCCGACCTGCCCGAGGGGCAGCTCGCCAAGCTGCGCGCCGCCGTGGTCAACATGCGCGCCCTGGCCGGCGTCGCCCGCGGCCTCGGCGTCGGCGCCCACATCCGGCTCGGCCGCGGCGAGGAGGGCACCGGGGGCCGCGACAAGGCCTCGATCCTCGCCGACACCCTGGAGGCGCTGATCGGCGCCGTCTACCTCGACCGGGGCCTGGAAGAGGCGTCCGCCCTGGTGCACCGGCTCTTCGACGGGCTGATCCAGCGGTCGGCCGGCCTCGGCGCCGGCCTGGACTGGAAGACCTCGCTGCAGGAGCTCACCGCCGTCGAGGAGCTCGGCGTCCCCGAGTACCACGTCGCCGAGAGCGGCCCCGACCACCAGAAGACCTTCCGCGCCTCCGTACGGGTCGGCGGCCAGGCCTACGGGTCCGGCGAGGGCCGAAGCAAGAAGGAGGCCGAGCAGCACGCCGCCGAGGCCGCCTGGAACGCCATCCGGGAGATCGTCGTCCAGCGCGAGGCGGAGGCTCAGGCCGAGGCGGTGAAACAGGCGGGGGCGCAGGCCGGGCCGCCGGCGCAGGGCGCGGACGCGGCCAGGGAGGCCGGGCAGGCGGCGCAGGCCGGTGCCTGAGCTCCCCGAGGTCGAGGTCGTCCGGCGCGGCCTCGAGAGCTGGACGACCGGCCGCACCGTCGCGTCCGCCGAGGTCCTGCACCCGCGGTCGGTGCGCCGGCACGCGGCGGGCCCCGCCGACTTCGCCGGGCGCCTGGCCGGACGCACCATGCTGGCCCCGCGGCGCCGCGGCAAGTACCTGTGGATCCCGCTCCAGGGCGAGGAGGGCGGCGACCCCGGCGAGGCGGTGCTCGCGCACCTCGGCATGAGCGGCCAGCTGCTCGTCGGCGAGCCCGACCGCGAGCGCGAGAAGCACCTGCGGATCCGCGTCGAGTTCGACGACAAGGGCCACGACCTCCGCTTCGTCGACCAGCGGACGTTCGGGCACCTCATGGTCGCCGACCTCGTCCCCGACGCCTTCGACGCGCGGACGCTCGTCCCCGAGCCGATCGTGCACATCGCGGCCGACCCGCTTGAGGACGCCTTCGACGCGGAGGCCTTCTACCGCGCCCTGCGCCGCCGCAAGACCGGGATCAAGCGGGCCCTGCTCGACCAGTCCCTCATCAGCGGGGTCGGCAACATCTACGCCGACGAGGCGCTGTGGCGCGCCAGGCTGCACTGGGCGCGGCCGACCGACACGATGACCCGGGCCGAGGCCGCGCGCGTCCTGGAGGCCGCACGAGAGGTCATGGGGGCCGCTCTGGCGGTCGGCGGGACGTCCTTCGACAGCCTCTACGTGAACGTCAACGGCGAGAGCGGCTACTTCGAGCGGTCCCTGGACGCCTACGGCCGGCGGGACGAGCCCTGCCGCCGCTGCGGCACCGCGATCCGCCGCGACGAGTTCATGAACCGCTCGTCCTACAGCTGCCCGGTGTGCCAACCGCGCCCGAGGCGGGCACGGTACTAGCGGCGCCGAGGGGGGAGCGATGAACGGCGACGAGAACGACGACGAGATCGTCCGGCTCACGGCCTGGGTGCGCGGGCGCGTCCAGGGCGTCGGGTTCCGCTGGTGGGTGCGGTCGCGGGCCCTCGAACTGGGCCTCGCCGGCAGCGCCACCAACCTCCGCGACGGCCGCGTCGAGGTCGTCGCCGAGGGCCCGCGCCGCGGCTGCCGCCGGCTCCTGGAGCTGCTGGACGGCGACGTGCCCGGCGGCGTTCCGGGACGTCCCGGCGCCGTCACCGGCGTCACCGACCGCTGGAGCGCGCCGCGCGGCGAGGCCGCCGGGTTCCACGAACGGTGACCGGGTAGGGAGTACCGGTTTGTACCTGCTAAACTAGTAGAGGAAGGTTGTTACTGGCCTGTGATGTGCGCCTTGACCGGCGCAGCGGCCGGTGCGACTCTAGACGGTACGCGCACCGACTTGAGCAGTTTCCCGTGCGCGATCCCTGCTGGTTACTCAGCGTGGAGGACCCTTAGTCATGGCGAAGGCTCTACTCGGCCACGTCGGCGGTCCCGACCCCCGGATGGTCGCGGAGATGCGGCGCCTTCAGCAGCGCGTACGTGACCTGGAGGCCGAGCTCGTACGGCTCCAGGCGGAGAACGACGCGCTTGCGACGGCGACGGACGACGAAGTGATGTCGCTGCCGGTGAAGGAACGCGAACCGGCTCTTACTTGATTGCTTTTTTCTCCTCCTTCGGGCCTGGCGGCCCTCCATCGTCGTAAAAAGCGGGCGATCGCTGGCATCGCTTCGTCTCGCCTTGCGGCTCGCTGCGCGATCAGGTTCTCGCTTCGCTTGAACCTGCCTTCGGACGCGATCGCGACCATTGAGGTCGTCGCGTGGTTGCGGCGGTGGTTGAGGTAGTCGCGGTGCCTGTTGTTTGCAGTGCTCTCCTCCTTCGGGCCTGGCGGCCCTCCATCGTCGGGCACTGCGGGCGATCGCTGGCATCGCTTCGTCTCGCCTTGCGGCTCGCTGCGCGATCAGGTTCTCGCTTCGCTTGAACCTGCCTTCGGACGCGATCGCGACCATTGAGGTCGTCGCGTGGTTGCGGTGCGGGCTGAGGTCGGTGCGGTCGGAGACTCGTCCTCGGCCCTTCGGCCCTCGGGGCGCCGTGGTCTACGGGCGGGCGCCTGCACCGCTCTGGTCGTGCGCGACCAGGTTTTCGCATTGCTTGAACTTGCCTCCGGACGCGAGCGCGGGGCCCGAGCAGTCGCGTGGGGTGGCGGTCGTTGTGGTGGCCGGGGCCCGTCAAGGTGTGCGGCTCGGTGGGTGATCGGGTGTCCGTCTCTCGGGCGGTGTTGTTCTGATCGCCCTGTTCTCCTTTCTCCGGTCTCCCGGTCACCGTTGTGGGGCGCCGCCTTGGGCTGGTGGGCGAGTGCCGTGCTCGTGGGTGGTGCTCCCGGTATTGTTCGACGGATGTTCTCGGTGTGGGCACTGGAGGGGGACGGCTAGCGCGTGTATCTCAAGACTCTGACGCTGCGCGGCTTCAAGTCCTTCGCGTCCTCCACCACGCTCAAGTTCGAGCCGGGGATCACCGCCGTCGTGGGGCCCAACGGGTCCGGCAAGTCCAATGTCGTGGACGCGCTGGCGTGGGTGATGGGGGAGCAGGGCGCCAAGTCGCTGCGCGGCGGCAAGATGGAGGACGTCATCTTCGCCGGGACGGCCAACCGGGCGCCGCTGGGGCGCGCCGAGGTCGTGCTGACGATCGACAACTCCGACGGCGCGCTGCCGATCGACTACACCGAGGTCACGATCAGCCGGCTGATGTTCCGGTCGGGGTCGAGCGAGTACGCGATCAACGGCGACTCGTGCCGGCTGCTGGACATCCAGGAGCTGCTGTCGGACTCCGGCATCGGCCGCGAAATGCACGTGATCATCGGGCAGGGGCAGCTCGACCGCGTCCTGCACTCGGGGCCGGAGGGGCGCCGCGCGGTGATCGAGGAGGCGGCGGGCGTCCTCAAGCACCGCAAGCGCAAGGAGAAGGCCCTCCGCAAGCTCGACGCGATGCAGGGCAACCTCACGCGCGTGCAAGACCTGACGGGTGAGCTGCGGCGGCAGCTGAAGCCGCTCGGCAAGCAGGCCGAGATCGCGCGCCGGGCCGCGGTGATCCAGGCCGACCTGCGGGACGCCCGGCTGCGGCTGCTCGCCGACGACCTGGTCACCCTGCGGACGAGGCTGGAGCAGGAGGCCGCCGACGAGGCCGCGATCCGGGAGCGGCGCACCGAGACCGAGCGGGCGCTGGCCGAGGCGCAGGAGCGCGAGGGCGTCCTGGAGGCCGAGGAGGCGGAGCAGGCGCCCAAGCTCGCGCAGGTCCAGGACACCTGGTTCCAGCTGTCGGCGCTGAAGGAGCGGCTGCGCGGCGTCGCCGACCTCGCCGCCGAGCGGCACCGCAACGCCGCCGAGGCGCGCGAGGAGGAGCGGCGCGGGCGCGACCCCGAGGACATGGAGCGCGAGGCCGCCGAGATCCGCGAGCAGGAGGAGATGCTCCGCGCCGCGCTGGACGAGGCGCGCGACGGGCTGTCCCATGCCGTGGACGAGCGGTCGGCGGCCGAGGAGGCCCTCGCCGCCGAGGAGCGCCGCCTGCAGTCCGCCGCCCGCGCCGCCGCCGACCGCCGCGAGGAGCTGGCCCGGCTGCGCGGCCGGGTGGAGGCGCTGCGCAGCAAGGCGCAGGCCGGGCGGTCGGAGATCGGGCGGCTCGCGCAGGCGCGGGAGGAGGCCGAGCAGCGCGCCGAGTCCGCGCAGGCCGAGTTCGAGGCGTTCGAGGCCGAGGTCGTCGAGGACCCGGCGCTCGCCGCCGAGCACGAGACCGCCCAGGAGGCGCTCGCCGCGGCCAAGGAGGCCGCCGAGTCCGCCCGCGCCGCCGTGGACGGCCCGCGCCGTGCGCTGAAGGAGGCCCGGACGGCCGCGGGTGCGGCCCGCACCGCCGACCAGGCGGCGCAGAAGAAGGTCGCGGCCCTCCAGGCGCGCATCGAGGCCCTGAACCTGACGCTCGCCAGCGCCGCCGACGGCGGGGAGGCGCTGCTGGCGGCGGGCTCCGACGGCTCGCTCGACGGTGTGCTCGGCACGGTCGCGTCGCTGCTGAACGTCCGGTCCGGATACGAGACCGCCATCGCCGCCGCGCTCGGCAACGCCGCCGAGGCCATCGCCGTCGGATCGCTGGACACCGCCGAGGCCGCCCTCGCACTGCTGCGCTCCCGCGACGCCGGACGCGCCGGGCTGGTCGTCGGCGGCGGGGCGCCGGCGCGGGCCGAGCGGGTCGCCGGCGTCGACTACGCGGTCGACGCGGTCACCGTCCCGGACGCCGTGCGGCCCGCGTTCGAGCACCTGCTGCGGGACGTGGTCGTGGTCGACGACGTCCCTGCCGCGGCCGCGCTCGTGCGCAGGGAGGCGTCGCTGCGGGCCGTCACCCGGGACGGGGAGCTCGTCGGGGCGCATTGGGCGCAGGGCGGCGCCGCGGGCGGCGGGCAGAGCCTCCTGCAGATGCGCGCGACGCTCGACCAGGCCACCGAGGATCTCGCCGCGGCCGAGACGGCCGCCGCCGTCGCCGCCGACGGCCTCGCCGCGGCGGTGGAGCACGAGCACGCCGCCCAGACCGCGGTCGAGGCGGCCGAAGCCGCCGCCGGGGAGGCCCGGTCGGGCGTCGACCACGCGCAGGCCGCGCTCGACCGCGTCCGCGCGCGGCTGCGGGAGTACGACGCGCAGGCCGCGCAGGAGGCCAAGCGCGCCGCGCGCCTGGAGGCCGACGTCCGGGCCGCGCGGGGTGAGGCCGAGCGGCTGACCAAGGCCCTCGACGCGGCCGGGGAGTCCCTCGAACGCGACACCGAGGCGGCCGAGGAGCTCGCGGTGCGGCTCGCCGAGGCGGAGGAGGCCGCCGAGGTCGCCGACGAGGCCGGGCACGACACCGAGGCCCGCGACGAGCTGAACGCCCGCTGCCAGGAGCTGCGCAGCGTGGAGATGGAGGCGCGGCTCTCGGTCCGAACCGCCGAGGAGCGCGTCCAGGCCATCGCCGGGCGCGCCGACGCGCTCGAACGCGGCGCGCGCCGCGAGCGCGAGGAGCGCGCCCGTGCTGCCCAGCGCCGCGCCCGCCGGGAGGAGCAGGCCAGGGTCGCCAAGGCCGTCCTGCGGGGCGCGCGGGCGGCGCTGGAGCGCATCGAGCACTCCCTCGCCGCCGCGGTGCGCCGCCGCGAGGCCGCGGAGCAGGCCAAGGCGGCGCGCGAGGCCGAGCTGAAGGTCGTCCGCGGGCAGGTGCGCGAGCTGTCCTCCACCCTCGAACGCCTCGTCAACGTCGTGCACGGCAACGAGGTCGCCCGCGCCGAGCAGCGGCTGCGGCTGGAGCAGTACGAGCAGCGGGCCCTGGAGGAGTTCGGCCTGGAGGTCGAGGCGCTGGTGTCGGAGTACGGGCCCGACCAGCTCGTCCCGGCCGACCCGGAGAAGGGCGAGGACGCGCCGCCCCTCCCGTACGAGCGCGCCGTCCAGGAGAAGCGCGCCAAGACCGCCGAGCGGCAGCTCAACCAGCTCGGCAAGGTCAATCCGCTCGCCCTGGAGGAGTTCGCCGCCCTGGAGGAGCGGCACGCGTTCCTCACCTCCCAGCTGGAGGACCTCAAGAAGACCCAGCGCGAGCTGCTCGGCCTCGTCAAGGAGGTCGACGACCGCGTCCAGCAGGTGTTCGCCGCCGCCTACGACGACACCGCCCGCGAGTTCGAGCGGATCTTCGCGCGGCTGTTCCCCGGCGGCGAGGGCAGCCTCTCACTGACCGAGCCGGGCGACATGCTCACCACCGGCGTCGAGGTCTCGGCCCGCCCGCCCGGCAAGAAGGTCAAGCGGCTGTCGCTGCTGTCGGGCGGCGAGCGGTCCCTGGTGGCCATCGCGTTCCTCGTCGCCGTGTTCAAGGCCCGCCCGTCCCCCTTCTACGTGCTGGACGAGGTCGAGGCCGCGCTCGACGACACCAACACCCAGCGGCTCATCACGGTGTTCGAGGAGCTGCGCGAGTCGTCCCAGCTGATCGTCATCACGCACCAGAAGCGCACCATGGAGGGCGCCGACGCGCTCTACGGCGTCAGCATGCGCGGCGACGGCGTCACGCAGGTCGTCAGCCAGCGCCTGCGCGACCTCGACTGACCGCGCGCCGGGCGGGCTACGGCGCCGCGGCGGGCGAGAAGAGGTAGCCGCGCACGCCGGACCGGGCGCACGCGGTGTGGATCGCTTCCAGCGCCCCGACCTCCCGGACGCCGATGCCCACGCACATGCCGTCGCCGCGTGTCGCCTGCGGGACGATGCGGAACAGCGGCCCGCCCTTCACCGGCCCATCCACCGGCGCCAGCCCGAACCGCTGCCGCGGATCGTCCCCGCACTTCTCCAAGGGCAGCGGGGAGCGCTCGGCGGGGGTGTCGAGCGTCGCGCACCGCAGTTGGCCTTCCGCCGTGTACGCCCTCAGCTGGAACGTCCCGGCGGAGGCGGGGACGGCGGCGAGCCGGATCCGCTGGAGCGGGTCCTCCGCCACGCACCTGTCCTGCGCCAGCCGCGGCTTCATCCGGTCGTCCGGCAGGATCGACAGGCAGTTGCCGGTCCGGTCGCCGTAGGCCAGCGGCATGACCGTGTACCAGCCGGGCGGGGGCGGCGCGGCCCTTCCGCCCGGGGGCGGCGCGGTCTCGCCGGACGTCCCCGGGGCGGTCCGCGGCCGGTGCGGCTCCGCCCCGCCGCCGAACACCCCTGGCAGCGTCGAGGCCACCACGGCGATCGTGATGATGGCGGGCGCCGCCACGAGCAGCGACACCCGGCGCCGGCCGCCGGACGCGCGTGGAGCCGACCTGCGGTTCCACGGACGCGGCGGCGGCGCCGCGCGGTGCTCGGAGCCGTTGCCGGGAGCCGGTGTGGGCGCGGCGGGCACCGCTGCGGCCGCCAGGTCCAAGTTCATCGGGGGCAGCTCGGCGAACCACTTCTCGTTCCCCACGACGGCGGAGGGGCCGCAGAGGCGGTCATAGGCCAGCAGCCAGCGCTCGCGCTCGTCCGGCGGAAGGCCGCATGCGGTCACGAAGGAGGCCGTCAGGTCCCGGCTCGGCGGCGTGCCGCCCTGGAGGAACCCCTCGATCCCGGACGGGATGACCGCGCCGTCCGCGCGCATGCGGTCCTCGAGCTCGGAAAGGGGCAGGCCGGACCATTGCCGCAGACGGCGCATCAGGTCGAGGAAATCGGCGGGGCCGCGGGCCTCCTCCGGCCGCGGAACCGCGCTCGGAGCCGGCACCGGTGTCCTCCCGCGAACGGGAACGCTTGTTCTCGGGGGCATCGTAGCGATCTTCTCCGCCGGAATGACTAATGTTCCCTATGTGGTCTTTGACCAGATCCATGGCGTCATGAGTTCAGCGCCGGTCATGAGCTCGGCGCTCGTCCAGAGTTCGGCGCTCGTCAACGGGAGGGGCCGCCGCGATGCCGCGCTCCGGTGTACCGGTTCCACCTGATTTGCGGCGTTCTGTGGAGAGCAGGATCGGTGCCACGTTCGTCCTTCTGACGCAGCTGCGCGTCCTCGTCATCGGCGTGACCGTGGTGGTGGACGGGCAGGTGCGCGGCGACCCCTGGGCGCTCGGCGTGCTCGTCCTCGCGGCCGTCGCCTCCGGCGCGGTGCTGGCGGGCTGGGAGAAGGTCGTGCCGCGGCTGCTCGCGCAGCCCGCCCTGCTGGCCTTCGACGTGCTCGCCGGCTACGCCGTGCTGCAGGTGGGCGGGATCTTCGGCCCCTACTTCCTCGTGACCGTGGTGACCGCGGGTCTCGCCGGCCTGCTGTACCGGTGGCCGGTCACCGCGCTGCTGTGCGCCCAGCAGGCCGTCCTGTACTACACGGCGCTCTACCGCAACGCGCCGTCCGAGGAGGACGGCGGCGCCACCATGCCGCTGCTGGTCATGCTGCCCGTCTTCTACGGGGTCGCCGCGCTCGCCGGGGCGGTGCTGCGCCGCCTGTTCGACGAGCACGCCGCCGCCGAGGAGGCGCGCTGGCGGGCGGAGGCGCAGGCGATGGCCGCCGAGGAGCGGACCCGGCTGGCCCGCGACATGCACGACTCGCTGGCCGGGACGCTCTCCGGCATCGCCATGTCGGCGAACAGCCTGCCCGCCTGGGTCCGCAGGTCCCCCGACCGCGCCGAGGCCGAGGCGCGGCGGATCGCCGACGCGGCCCGGGTCGCCATCCGCGAGGCGCGCTCGCTCATCGCCGGGCTGCGCGACGACCCGGCCGGCGTCTCGCTGGGCGACGCCCTGCGGAGGCTGGCGGGGGAGTGGGAGGACCGCACCGGCGTCCCGGTGCGAGTGGACGCCGAAGCGGGCGCGGACCTCCCGGCGCCGCGGCGGCGCGAGATGGTCACGATCGTGAGAGAGGCGCTGGAGAACGTGCGGCGGCACGCGCACGCGTCCAGCGTCGCCATCGTCGCCGCGGTCGTCGGCGGCGACCTGGAGGTGCGCGTGCGGGACGACGGCAAGGGCATGCCCGAACGGCCGGACGACCCCGGCCGGCTGGACGTACTCTCCGGCGGCGGCCATTACGGCCTCGTCGGCATGCACGAGCGGGCCGCGCGGGCGGGCGGCCGGCTGGCGGTGCGCTCGATCCCGGGCGGCGGCACCGAGATCACGGCGTCGATGCCGGCGGCGGACCCGGACCCCGAGCCCGCGCGGGCCGCGCTCGGGGGTGGCTGATGGACGAGCCCGTCGAGGGCGAGCCCGGCCGCTACCGCGTCATGGTCGTGGACGACAACCCCTTCATCCGCGCCGGACTCACCTCCGCGCTGGAGGCCGCCGGCGACATCGAGGTGGTGGGCGAGGCGGGCGACGGCCACGAGGCCGAGGAGCTGGCCCGGCGGCTGGTGCCCGACGTGGTCCTGCTCGACGTCCGGATGCCGCGCTCGGACGGGGTGAGCGCCGCCGCCGCGCTGAGCCGGATCAGCCGCGTGATCATGCTGACCCAGGTGGAGGAGCCCGAGGTCGTTCTGTCGGCCGTCCGCAACGGCGCCGTCGGCTACCTCGTGCACAACACCTTCACCGTGGACGAGCTCGCCGCGGCGATCCGGGACACCGTCCGGCACCGGGCCCACCCCCTCTCGCACGCGGCCGGCGCCGCGCTCATCGACGCCGTGCGGGCCGACACCCCCGCGGCGCGCGCGGCCGATCCGGCCGAGCAGCGTGCGCGTTTCGGCCTTTCCTCCCGCGAGGCCCAGGTCATGAATCTGATCGTGCGCGGGCACCCGAACCAGGAGATCGCGGCCACGCTATTCGTCACCGAGAAGACCGTCAAGAACTACATCAACCGCATTTATGCGAAGCTCGGCGCGCCGAACCGGGCGACGGCCATCGTGACCTGGCTCGGGCTCCCTCCCCCTGGCTGAGCTGCACGTTCGTGGTTGGGGTCCCCGGCCGCCTCCGGTTGGGCCCTAGGGCCCTAGGGGTGCCCGCTGAAGATCGAATAGCGTTTCCGGCGAACGGATTCCATGAATGACGGCGCATTTCCGGTGGCTCTTCCTCCGGTGCGCCGTCCGAAGGAGATCATGCTTTTGCCGGCCTTGACCAGTGCGGCGCCCGATGTCATTCGACGATCTGCCAGACCTCTCCGTTGCGGCGCAGGGTGAACTCGCCTTGAAGGGTCCTCTCCGTCATGGAGCCGCTCGTCCAGTGCAGGGCGGAGAAGGGGATGACCGCCCTGCCGCCCGACAGCCGCCCGCCCTTCACGATCACGGTGCGGAGCGCCTCCCGCTCCCGCGGCCGGAGCCAGTGCGGCGTGCTGCGCACGCCGGCCGGGCAGTCGCCGCGGAGCGCGGGACCGCGGAGGAAGTCGCCGCCCTGCGCCACGTAGCGGCACACCGCGTCGTCACCGGCGGCCTGGCCGCGCAGGAACGCCTGGAGCGCGGCCCGCGCGCCCTCGATCCCCTCCCGGGCGCTCGGGTCGGACTCCTGCGCGGTCTCCGAGGGCGACGGGGACGGCGGCCGGGACACCGCGCCGCCGTCCCCGCCGCCGCCGACCTCGCCGTCGCCGTTCTCGCCGCCGCAGCCCGCCGTGAAGAACGCCGCCGCGAGCGCCGCGGCGGTGAGCGCGCCGCCGGTGCGGGCGGTGAACCGGTGGGTCATCGGGTGCCTTCCTCGGGTGTGGGTGTCGGCTCATCGTCAGAGCGCCGCCGTTCCGACAGATCAGACGGCCAGCCGAAGATTAATGCCTTGACCGGAGATCGGCCAGTGGACACGGCGTCGTCCGGTCAGGGAATCTGGACACCCGTCCGGACTGCTTTCCAAGGCGCGACCGCCATTTTTTCGGTCGAATTCCTCGGGTCGTGCGGGCGGAAGAAAGCGGCCTTGCGACCCCGGATCGAGTCGAAGGAAAGCGGGGCGGTCCGGCGAATCAATTTCGCGCGAGAAAGCGTGAGATCGATGGCGGCCGAGCATCGTCCGCGACGCTGAACATCCGCCGCTTCAGGGGCGGCCGGCCGGTCCAGGCGACCTGCCGAACCCTCGCCGAAACCGCCGGAAACCGTCCGCCGGCGGCTGGAGGGGCGCGCCGGATGCCGCGGGAACAGGGGCACGCGGCACCCGGCGCCCCCGAGGTCCCGCTGCCCGGCGCGGGACCGAACGCCATTCACCGTGATGCGCGTCACATTCTCCCATGGAACGTGACATCGCCCAGCGCTCACATTTCGGGCGGAGTGCCGGATCCGATCCCGGGCTTCTTCCCCCGACCTATAGCCGATTGGCGACTTCGCATCCGCGCCGGTGACGCGTAATCGGCGGGATCGACGTGCACCGACCGTGATGATCCGGCGACGCTGGCGGACTTGTGTGCCCCCGGCCAATCCACTACCCATATGCACCTGCGGTTCTCCGGCTCCCACATCGGACTCCCCTCGTCCGTACCGAGAACCGCCGGAGAGGTGCTGCCCGTGGATCCGCGGAAACTCAAAGACAATTTCGCCCTGGTGGCCGCGAACGGCCTGGACGTCGCCGAATATTTCTACGCCGACCTTTTCGCGCGGGATCCCCAGCTCAGGCCGATGTTCCCCGCCGCGATGGCCAAGCAGCACGAGGTGCTGCTGGCGGCGCTGTCCCAGATCGTCTCGACGGTGGACGACCCCGACGCGCTCGTCCCCTTCCTCACCGACCTCGGACGCCGCCACCACGGCTTCGGCGTCCTCGCCGAGCACTACGCCCCCGTCGGCGCCAGCCTGCTCGCCACCCTCGCCTACTTCAGCGGCCCGCAGTGGAGCCCCGAGCTCGAGAGCGACTGGACGGCCGCCTACGGCGTCGTCGCCAAGGTCATGACGGAGGCCGCGGCGGAACCCGTCGCCTGATCCGTGGACGCCCAGCGACTCAAGGACAGCTTCGCGCACGTCGCCGAGCAGGGCGACGCGGTCGCGCTGTTCTTCTACTCCGACCTCTTCGTGCGCAACCCCCACCTGCGCGACATGTTCCCGATCGGGATGAGCGGCCAGCGCGACAAGCTGCTGCGCGCCCTCGGGCACATCGTCTCCCAGGTGGACGACCTGGCCGACCTCGTCCCGTTCCTCCAGCAGCTCGGCCGGGACCACCGCCGGTTCGGCATCGTGGCCGAGCACTACCCGCATGTCGGGGCCAGCCTCCTGACCACGCTGCGGCACTACTCCGGGCCGGCCTGGAACGACGACCTCGAAAGCGACTGGAACGCCGCCTACACCCTCGTCGCCAAGGTCATGCTTGAGGCCGCCGACGAGAACGCCCTCAGCACGCCCGCCTGGTGGAACGGCCAGGTCGTCGCCGTCGAGCGGCGCCGCTTCGACATCAGCGTCCTGCGCGTCCAGCCCGACCGGCCCCTGCCGTACGTGCCGGGCCAGTCCGTCGCGCTGGAGGTGCCGTCCCGGCTGCGGCACTGGCGGTACTACTCGATGGCGAACGCGCCTCGTCCCGACCACACCGTCGACTTCCACGTCCGGCTGGTGGACGGGGGACCGGTGAGCCCCGTGCTGGTGCGCGGCACCCAGACCGGCGACCGCGTCCGCATGGGCGCCCCCATCGGCACGCTCACGCTGGACGAGAGCTCCCCGCGGGACGTCCTGCTCGTCGCGGGCAGCACCGGCCTCGCGCCGCTCAAGGCGATCCTGGAGCAGATCTCCCGCCGGACCGTCCCGCCGCGCGTGCACCTGTTCTTCGGCGCCCGCAGCCGCGACGGCCTCTACGACCTCGAGGACCTGACCAAGCTGGCGGGCGGGTTCCCCTGGCTCACCGTCGTCCCGGCCGTCTCGGACGAGCCGGGCGGGCACGGGTTCTCCTCGCTGCTCCAGTCGGGGGACGACGGGGTCGAGCACGGCAACCTGTCCGACGTGGTCGCCAGGCGCGGCCCGTGGGACGGCCACGACGCCTACGTGTGCGGGCCGTCGGTCATGGTCGGGCACACCGTCGAGCAGCTGACGCGGCTCGGCGTCCCCCGTGACCGCATCCGCCTCGAAACCTTCGCCGACGCACAGAGGTGAGCGCCTTGAACTCCCCGAACCTTCCGGTCGTCTCCGAGGGCTCGCGGCTGACCCCGGGCGAGCTCCACTCGGTGGTGTTCGCCCGGGCCGCCCTCGGGCGCCGCGGGTACGACGAGGAGCAGGTCCGCAACTTCCTGCAGTACGTGGAGCGCGAACTCGTCCAGATCTTCAACGACAAGGCCGCGCTCGCCGAGGAGGTGAACCGGCTGCGCGCCCAGGCCTCTTCTGGCTCCCGCGGCGTGATGGCGCCCGAGGACGCCCACTTCCAGGCCGTCCGCATCCTGTCGCAGGCTCAGCAGACCGCCGACCTGTACGTGGCGGACGCCGAGCGCTACACCAGGGAACTGGCGCACGAGGCGAGGCTGCACCGGGAGGCGATCCTGTCCGACGCCAAGGGCCGCGCGGAGCAGATGCTGGAGGAGGCCCACCGCAAGGCCGCCGCCGTGGCCGACGCGGCCGTCCGCGCGGCCGAGTCGAAGGCCGCGCCCGCGCCCGCGTCGAGCCCGGCGCCCCTCCCGGACGACGAGCGCCTCGCCATGGAACGCGAGATCGCCTACCTGCGCACCTACAGCGACGTCTACCGCACCCACCTGCGCTCCTATCTGGAGGCCCTCCTCCGCAACGTGGACGAGTGGGAGTCGTCCGAACGGGCATCCCTTCCTGGGGGTAATGCCTGATCTACCGTCCCGGTGCGGGTACCGGGGCACCCCGGCGTCTCGCGCGGTTGCGCGCCCGGCCGGGCTCGCCGCATGATCGGCGGGCCCGGCGCAGCGTGTTCGCGCGGGAGTGCTCGTCTGGAAAACTGGGGGCGTTATGGAATTTGTGATCGTCATCGTCGCGCTGGCCGTGCTCGCGCTGATCATCGGCGGCGTCACGCTGCTGCGCCCGCGCCGGACCCGTCCGCGCCCGCCCGTCGAGCGCCCCTCCGAACGGACCGGCGGCGCCACCGCCGCCGACGTGGCGGAGGCCGGCGCCCCCACGATCGAGAAGGCCCCGCCGACGGAGGTCCCGCCGCCGCGGCCCACGGTGGAGATCGAGAAGCCGCCGCCCGGCGCGGGCCGGCTCGTGCGGCTGCGGGCGCGGCTCGCCCGCTCCCAGAACGCCTTCGGCAAGACCCTCCTCGTCCTGCTGTCGCGCGAGACGCTCGACGAGGACGCCTGGGAGGAGATCGAGGACACCCTGATCACCGCCGACATGGGCACGGCGGTGGCCCGGCAGGTCACCGACGACCTGCGGACGCGCGTCCAGGTCCTCGGCACGCGCAGCCCTGAGGAGGTCCGCGCGCTGCTCAAGGAGGAGCTGGTCAAGCAGATCGGCCCGGACATCGACCGCTCCCTGCACACCGAGGCGCACGGCGACCGCCCCGCCGTGCTGATGGTCGTCGGCGTGAACGGCACCGGCAAGACCACCACGTGCGGCAAGCTCGGCCGCGTCCTCGTCGGCGACGGCAACACGGTGCTGCTGGGGGCCGCCGACACGTTCCGCGCCGCCGCCGCCGACCAGTTGGAGACGTGGGCGACGCGGGTGGGCGCGCAGGTCGTCCGCAAGGACGAGGGCGCCGACCCCGCCAGCGTCGCGTTCGACGCCGTCAAGCAGGGCATCGAGACCAAGGTCAACGTGGTGATCGTCGACACGGCGGGCCGGCTGCACACCAAGACCGGGCTGATGGACGAGCTCGGCAAGGTCAAGCGGGTCGTGGAGAAGCAGGCCACGGTCGACGAGGTCCTGCTCGTCCTGGACGCGACGACCGGCCAGAACGGCATGCAGCAGGCCCGCGTCTTCGCCGAGGTCGTCAACATCACCGGGGTGGTGCTCACCAAGCTGGACGGCACCGCGAAGGGCGGCATCGTCGTCCAGGTGCAGCGCGAGCTCGGCGTCCCGGTGAAGCTGGTCGGGCTGGGGGAGGGGCCGGACGACCTCGCTCCGTTCGAGCCCGAGGCGTTCGTGGACGCGATCCTCGGCGACTGATCCGGTGCCGCGAGACCGGCCGGTCCGGCCTCGCGGACCGGTTGGTTCCGGCCTCGCGGGCCGGTGGAATCGGCTCCCGAACCGGCTGAAAAAGGCCTGTGAGGATTCGGAAACAGCGGTGAAACACGTCCGGGACGGTTTTCACACCGCGGAAACTTAGCGGCATACCGGGCGAAACGGCCGCGCCCGAGTCTCTGAGCATTCGAGGTTCCTGGCGAGGAGGGACACGCTCAGAGATGAAGATCGATAGCGGTAGTACCGCCTGGATGTTGACGAGCACCGCGCTCGTCCTGCTGATGACACCGGGCCTGGCCTTCTTCTACGGAGGGATGAGCCGGGCCAAGAGCGTGCTCAACATGATGATGATGAGCTTCGTCAGCATCGCCGTGGTGGGCATGGCGTGGGTCGTCTACGGCTACTCCCTGACGTTCGGCGACGGCGGGCCGCTCAGCTCGTTCATCGGCGGGTTCGGCGACTGGGGCCTGGTCGGCCTGGAGAACGCGGCGACGGCCGACGACGGGACGGGCATCCCGCAGCTGGTCTTCGTGGCCTTCCAGGCGACGTTCGCCATCATCACCGTCGCGCTGATCAGCGGCGCGGTCGCGGACCGTGCCAAGTTCGGGGCGTGGGTGGTGTTCAGCCTGGTGTGGGCGACCCTGGTGTACTTCCCGATCGCCCACTGGGTGTGGTGGTCCGACGGCCAGGACGGCGGCAAGTCCGGGTGGCTGTTCCACCTCGGCGCGCTCGACTTCGCGGGCGGGACGGTCGTGCACATCAACGCCGGCGTCGCGGCGCTCGCCCTGGTGCTGGTGCTCGGCAAGCGCAAGGGCTGGCCGAAGGAGCCGATGCGGCCGCACAACCTGCCGTTCGTCCTGCTCGGCGCCGGGCTGCTGTGGTTCGGCTGGTTCGGCTTCAACGCCGGGTCCGCCCTGTCGGCCGGCTCCACCGCGGCCGTCGCGTTCATCAACACGCTCGTCGCGACCTGCGCCGCCGCGTTCGCCTGGATCGTCGTCGAGAAGCTGCGCGACGGCGCGTCCACCACGCTCGGCATCGCCTCCGGCGTGGTGGCGGGACTGGTCGCGATCACCCCGGCCTGCGCGTTCGTCACCCCGCTCGGCGCCCTCGTCCTCGGCCTGGTCGCCGGTGCCGTGTGCGCGTTCGCGGTCAGCCTGAAGTACAAGCTCGGCTACGACGACTCGCTCGACGTCGTCGGGGTCCACATGGTCGGCGGCATCGTCGGCGCCCTGCTGATCGGGCTCCTGGCGACCACCGCCGTCAACGACGCCGGCGCCGACGGGCTGTTCGCCGGCGGCGGGCTCGCGCTGCTCGGCAAGCAGGCCGTCGCCGTCCTGGCGACGCTCGCCTACTCCTTCGTCGTCACCTACGTGATCGCGAAGGTGATCGACCTGGTGATGGGCTTCCGGATCAGCGAGGACGACGAGGCCGCCGGCATCGACAGCACGGCGCACGCGGAGACCGCCTACGACTTCGGCACCATCCGCGCGGGCATCGGTTCCGGGGCGACCGCGGCGGCGCCCGCCCCGCCCGCCCCGGCGAAGAAGGTGGAGGCGAAGTGATGAAGCTCGTCACGGCGGTCATCAAGCCGTTCAAGCTGGACGAGGTCAAGAAGGCCCTGGAGGCCTTCGGGGTCAAGGGGATGACCGTCAGCGAGGCCAGCGGCTACGGGCGGCAGAAGGGCCACACGGAGGTCTACCGGGGCGCCGAGTACCAGGTCGACCTGGTGCCCAAGCTGCGGGTCGAGGTCCTGGTCGAGGCCGAGGACGCCGACGACATCATCGACGTGATCGTCAAGGCGGCCCGCACCGACAAGATCGGCGACGGCAAGGTGTGGGCCGTGCCGGTCGACACCGTCGTCCGGGTCCGCACGGGCGAGACCGGACCGGAAGCCCTCTAGGGACCGCCACGGTGACCCTCGCCCACCCGCCGGCCGGAGGCCGGGCCCCCGTGCCCGCTCCGGCCGGCGGCGCCCCGAGCCGGGAGGCGGCCCGCGCCGCCCTGGCCGCCGCCCGCGCCTCCCGCGCCGCGGCCCTGGACCGCTGGCTGGCGTCCCTCCTGGCCACCGCCCCGCCCCACTCGGCTCCCGCCCCCTCGCCGCGAGCGGCCGCCCCGCGCGGTGGTGCCGCACCCGATGGCGCTGAGCAAGGTGACGCGGAGGCCGGCGCCTCGCACGACAAGACCTCACGCGACGACCTGCCCAGCGCCGGCCCTGCAGGCGGCTCCCCGAGTGGAAGCTCGCAGACGGGCGGTTCGCAGAGCGGCGCTTTCCTGACCGGCAACGGGGGGATGCCGGAGGGGGTGGCGCTCGTCGCGGTGGGCAGCCACGCGCGGCGGGAGCTGACGCCCGGCGGCGACCTCGACCTCGTCCTGCTGCATCGCGGCCTGGCCGGCGTCGCGGCGATCGCCGACCGCGTCTGGTACCCCGTGTGGGACTCCGGGCTGCGGCTCGACCACTCCGTCCGCACCGTCGCCGAGGCCCGGACCGTGGCGCGCGGCGACATGAAGGCCGCCCTCGGCCTGCTGTCGGCCCGCCGCGTCGCCGGGGACCACGCCCTGGTCGACGAGCTGCGCGCCGCCGTCCTCACCGACTGGCGCGCCGACGCCCCCGTCCGGCTCGCCGAACTGTCGGCGATGTGCCGCGAACGCTGGGAGGCCCAGGGCGAGCTGGCGTTCCTGCTCGAACCCGACCTGAAAGAGGCCCACGGCGGGCTGCGGGACGTCCACGTCATGCACGCGGTCGCCGCGTCCTGGGTGGCCTCCGCCCCGGACGCCCGTGTGCGCGCCGCCCACGACCTGCTCCTCGACATCCGCCACGCGCTCCACGAGGTCACCGGGCGCTCCACCGACCGGCTCGTCCTCCAGGAGCAGGCGGCCGTGGCGCGCGCCCTCGGGCTCCTGGACGCCGACGTCCTGCAGCGCTCGATCGCCGAGGCCGCCCGCACGATCACCTACGGGGCGTCCCACCTGTGGCGCCGCGTCGACAACTTCACCAGGGCCAAGCACCGGCAGCCGCCCGGCGATCCGCAGGGGACGGGACGGCGCGGCGTGGAGCGCAGGCCGGTCGGGGACGGCGCCGTCGAGCACGAGGGCGAGGTCGTCCTCGCGCGGAACGCCGATCTGAGCGACCCGGCCCTCGTCCTGCGCGTCGCCGCCGCCGCGGCCCAGACGGGCCTGCCGCTCGGCCTGGCCACGGTGGCCCGGCTCGCCGAGCACGCCGCCCTGCCGCGCGTCCCCTGGCCCGCCGCGGCCCGCGACGCGCTGGTCTCCCTGCTCGGCGCCGGGCCCGCCGCCATCGCGGTCTGGGAGGCCCTCGACCAGGCCGGGCTGGTCGTCCGGCTGCTGCCCGACTGGGAACGCGTCCGCAACCGCCCGCAGCGCAACCCCGTCCACCGCTTCACCGTCGACCGCCACCTCGTCGAGACCGCCGCGGGCGCCGCCGCCCTTACCCGCGAGGTGGCCCGTCCCGACCTGCTCCTGATCGGGGCCCTCCTGCACGACATCGGCAAGGGCTGGCCGGGCGACCACTCCAAGTCGGGCGCCGTCGTCGCTCGGGACATCGGCGCCCGCCTCGGCTTCCCGGAGGCGGACGTCCGGGTCCTGGAGACCGTCGTCCGGCACCACCTGCTGCTCCCCGAGACCGCTACCCGGCGCGACATCGACGACCCGGTGACCGTCCAGACGGTCATCGCCGCCGTGTCCGAGGCGCCCGGCCGCGAGCGCGAGGTCCTCGACCTCCTCGCCGCCCTCGCCGCCGCGGACGGCGGCGCCACCGGCCCCGCCGCCTGGGGCGCCTGGAAGGCCGGGCTCGTCGCCGAACTCGCCCGCCGCGCCGCCGCCGCGCTCTCCGGCGGCACGCCCCCGCCGGCCCCCGCGCTCGCCGCCGACCACGCCGCCCTGGCGCGCCACGACGGCGCCGCCGTCCGCGTGACGGGCTCCCGGATCACCATCGCCGCCCCGGACCGGCCGGGCCTGCTCTGGCGCGCCGCCGGCGTCCTCGCCCTGCACCGCCTGGCCGTCAAGACGGCGCGGGTGGTCTCCTCTCCGTCCGTCTCCGGAGCGTCGGCCCCGTCCGCCCAGACGGCGGTGCTGGACTTCACGGCCGTCCCCGAGTACGGGACGCCGCCGGATCCGGCCGGCCTGGAGGCGGACCTGCGGCGGATGCTCGCCGGCCGCCTCGACGTGGCCGAGCGGCTCGAACGGCGGGCGCGGTCGGTCCGGATCCGGCCCGGAGTCACGGTGCCGCCGCCGCGCGTCACGATCGTGGACGACGCGTCGCGGACCGCCACCGTCGTCGAGGTCCGGGCCCACGACCGCCCCGGCCTCCTGTGGCGGGTCGGGCAGGCGCTCGGGTCCTGCGGCCTCCAGGTCCGCGCCGCCCAGGTGGACACGCTCGGCGCCGAGGCGGTGGACGTCTTCTACGTGGTGGACGCCCAGGGCCGTCCGCTGGACGCCTCCGACGCGCTGGACGCCGTCCGGGACCGGGTCCTCGAAAGCCTTCACTGACCGGATCATCGGAGGGGGCGGGGCTCACCCGGTGACCCGATACGCTGATAGGCGATCCCAGAAGCTTTCCAAGGACGGTCCAGACACGTGTTCGAGACGCTCTCCGACCGGTTGACGACGGTCTTCTCGTCGCTGCGCAGCAAGGGCCGGCTCTCCGAGGCCGACATCGACGCGACCGCGCGCGAGATCCGGATCGCGCTGCTTGAGGCCGACGTCGCGCTCCCCGTGGTCAAGGCCTTCATCGCCCAGATCAAGGAGCGGGCGCGCGGCTCGGAGGTCTCGCAGGCGCTGAATCCGGCGCAGCAGGTCGTCAAGATCGTCAACGAGGAGCTCATCGCCATCCTCGGCGGCGAGACCCGGCGGCTCCGGCTGGCCAAGACCCCGCCGACCGTGATCATGCTCGCCGGCCTCCAGGGCGCCGGCAAGACGACCCTCGCCGGCAAGCTCGCCCGCTGGCTGAAGCAGGAGGGCCACACGCCGATGCTGGTGGCCGCAGACCTCCAGCGCCCGAACGCCGTCCAGCAGCTCCAGGTCGTCGGCGAGCGGGCCGGGGTCCCGGTGTTCGCGCCCGAGCCGGGCAGCGGCGTCGGCGACCCGGTCGACGTGGCGCGCCGCTCGATCGACCAGGCCAGGCACGCCCAGCACGACGTCGTCGTCATCGACACCGCAGGCCGCCTCGGCATCGACGCCGAGATGATGCAGCAGGCCATCGACATCCGCGACGCCGTCCGCCCCGACGACATCCTGTTCGTCGTCGACGCCATGGTCGGCCAGGACGCGGTCAACACCGCCCAGGCGTTCATGGACGGCGTCGGCTTCGACGGCGTCGTCCTCACCAAGCTCGACGGCGACGCGCGCGGCGGCGCGGCGCTGTCGGTCCGGCACATCACCGGACGCCCGATCATGTTCGCCTCGACGGGCGAGAAGCTCGAGGACTTCAGCGTCTTCCACCCGGACCGCATGGCGGGCCGGATCCTCGACATGGGCGACATCCTCACCCTGATCGAGCAGGCTGAGCAGGCGTTCGACGCCGAGCAGGCCGAGAAGATGTCCTCCAAGTTCGCCTCGGGCGAGGACTTCACCCTCGAGGACTTCCTCGAGCAGATGATGATGATCCGCAAGCTCGGCCCGATCGGGAACCTGCTCGGGATGATGCCGGGCATGGGCCAGGTCCGCGACCAGATCAGCCAGATCGACGACCGCGACCTCGACCGCATCGCCGCGATCATCCGCTCGATGACCCCGCAGGAGCGCGCCCAGCCGAAGATCATCAACGGCTCGCGGCGGGCCCGCATCGCCAAGGGCTCCGGCGTCGGCGTCGGCGAGGTCAGCAGCCTGGTCACCCGGTTCTTCGACGCGCAGAAGATGATGCGGCAGATGGCCGGCGGCATGGGCCTGCCCGGCATGCCCGGCGGCCGCCGCAAGGCGACCAAGGCCGCGAAGGCGGCCAAGAACAAGAAGGGCAAGCAGCGCAGCGGCGACCCCCGCAAGCGCGCCGCCGGCAAGGGGCCGCAGGAGCAGGCGCCCGCGGCCGACGGCATGCCGAAGGGCCTGCCGCCCGGCCTCGGCGGCGGCGCCCTCCCGCCGGGCCTCGGCGGCCAGCTCCCGCCCGGCTTCCAGATGCCCGACCTGAACAAACTCCAGGGCCGCAAGAAGAAGTGACCCGCACGCCCCGACCGCATGGCTTGAGCGCCGCTCGACGCGACACCCGGGCGGCGCGATTGCGCTTTCGCGGCGAACGTCTGGCAGAATGACAGGCTGGAAACCCGGAATCGCGAGGCGCCCTCTCTCGTCCTGCGCGACCGGAGTCCATCGGACGGCCGTGAGCCGGTGTTCCCCACCTGGCACGGGTCCGTCCATCCCGTGATGAAGTTGGAGTACACCACACCCGTGGCAGTCAAGATCAAGCTCAAGCGTCTGGGGAAGATCCGGAACCCGCAGTACCGGATCGTCGTCGCCGACGCCCGCACCAAGCGCGACGGGCGGGCCATCGAGGAGATCGGGCTCTACCAGCCCAAGCAGGAGCCCTCGCTCATCAAGATCGACTCTGAGCGCGCGCAGTACTGGCTCGGCGTGGGCGCGCAGCCGACCGAGCCGGTCCTCAACCTGCTGAAGATCACCGGCGACTGGCAGAAGTTCAAGGGCGAGCCGGGTGCCGAGGGCACCCTCAAGGTCGCCGAGCCGAAGGCCGACCGGAAGGCCGCGTTCGAGGCCGCCGTCAAGGAGTCGCTGGGCGACGACGAGGCCGCCGGCACCGCGACCCGTGGCAAGAAGAAGGCCGAGCCGAAGAAGTCGGAGGCGAAGGCCACCGAGACCGACGAAGCCAAGAGCGAGGGCTGACGTGCTCGAAGAAGCGCTCGAGCACCTGGTCCGCGGGATCGTCGAGAACCCGGACGACGTCCGGGTCCGCGCCCGCCGGATCAGGGGCGGCCGGGTCCTCGAGGTGCGCGTGCACCCCGAGGACCTCGGGAAGGTCATCGGCCGTAGCGGTCGCACCGCCAAGGCCCTGCGCACGGTGATCAGCGCCCTCTCCGGAGGCCGCTACGTGCGTGTCGACCTGCTCGACGTCAACGAGGTCCGCTGAGTGGCGTCCCGATGAGCGAACCGCTCGTGGTGGGACGGATCGGGCGGCCGCACGGGGTTCGCGGCGAGGTCGCCGTCGACGTCCGCACGGACGAGCCGGAGTCCCGGTTCGCCCCGGGCACGGAGATCGCCACCGACCCCGTCACCGCCGGTCCGCTCACCATCGAGCGGAAACGCTGGCATTCGGGACGCCTGCTCGTGCGCTTCGCCGGGATCGGCGACCGCGACGCCGCGGAGGAACTGCGCGGCACGTGGCTCGTCGTCGACCCCGGTGACATCTCCCCGTCCGCCGACCCGGACGACTTCCACGACCAGGAACTGCTCGGACTCGCCGTGGTCACCACGGACGGGACCGAGGTCGGCCAGGTCGCGGACGTCCTGCACCACGGCCAGGACCTCCTGGTCGTGCGCGGGGCCGGAGGCGAGACGCTGGTCCCCTTCGTGGCCGCGCTCGTCCCCGAGGTGGACGTTCCCGGGGGGCGGCTCGTCATCGATCCGCCCCCCGGTCTGCTCGACGAATCATGAAACTCGACATCGTCACGATCTTCCCCGAGTACTTCGCCCCCCTGGACATCTCCCTCCTGGGCAAGGCTCGGCGCGCCGGACTGCTGGACGTCCGCGTCCACGACCTGCGCGACTGGACCCACGACCGGCACCGCACCGTCGACGACACCCCCTACGGCGGCGGCCCCGGCATGGTCATGAAACCCGACCCCTGGGGCGAGGCCCTAGACACCCTCGTCCCCCCCACGACCCCAACCGCCGAGCCCCACCCCGAGCCCGCGCCCGGAACCGACGAGTCCGGGGCCCGTGAGTTCGGCGCCGGGGCGGCGCCCGCAACGGTCCCGCGGCTGATCATTCCGACGCCGAGCGGGCGGCCGTTCACGCAGGCGGACGCGGTGCGGTACGCGGCCGAGCCGTGGCTGGTCTTCGCCTGCGGACGCTACGAGGGGATCGACACCCGCGTCGCCGAGGAGGCCCGCACCCGGATGCCGGTGGACGAGGTCAGCCTGGGCGACTTCGTCCTCGCCGGCGGGGAGGTCGCCGTCCTCGTCATGGTGGAGGCGATCGGCCGCCTGCTGCCCGGCGTCCTCGGCAACGCCGACTCCGTCGCCGACGACTCCTTCGCCCCGGGCGCCATGGAGTCGCTGCTGGAAGGACCCGTCTACACCAAGCCGCCCGTCTGGCGCGAGCGGCCTGTTCCGGACATCCTCCTCTCCGGCCACCACGGCGCGATCGCCCGCTGGCGGCGCGACGAGGCGCTGCGCCGGACGGCCCGGCACCGGCCCGAACTTCTCTCCCGCCTGGCGCCGGAGGCCCTCGACAAGCATGACCGCGCCGTGCTGCGCGAGGCCGGTTTTCCGGTTGACGGCGAAGGTATGGCAGACTAAGGCGTCCGTGCGTCCAGACCGCACGGCACCCGAAGACCACTCTCCGCGGCGCGACGCCCCCACGAAGGACCCACCGGGGCCTCTCGACGCCCGCGTTCGACCATGAGGAACCGCTGCGATGCACACCCTGATCCAGGAGATCGAGAAGGCCGCGATGCGCGCCGACGTCCCGGACTTCCGTCCGGGCGACACGCTGAAGGTGCACGTGCGTGTCACCGAGGGCAACCGGAGCCGTATCCAGGTGTTCCAGGGCGTGGTGATCCGGCGGCAGGGCGGCGGCGCCCGCGAGACCTTCACCGTCCGGAAGGTCAGCTACAGCGTCGGCGTCGAGCGGACGTTCCCGCTGAACAGCCCCTCCATCGACAAGATCGAGGTCGTCACCCGCGGCGACGTCCGCCGCGCCAAGCTCTACTACCTGCGCAACCTGCGCGGCAAGGCCGCGCGCATCAAGGAGAAGCGCGAGCACTGAGCCGATGGACCACGACGCCCCGGGAACCCGCGACGGTGCCCGGGGCGTTGCCCGTTCTGGACCGAGATGATCAACTTGGTCGTCGGCGACACGCCCGCGCGCACCGTCCCACGGGCACACCGCCGCTAGGCTTTTGCTCTGATGACCGACGAGGACGATCGGAGAGACGTGCGATCCGAAGCCGAGGGCGCGGCGCCCGAAGAGAAGGAGCCCGTGGACTCGGCCGATGAGACGGCCGACGAACCCGAAGAAGACGGCAAGCGCAAGAAGAAGCAGGGCTCCTTCTGGAAAGAGCTTCCCGTCCTCATCGTGGTCGCCGTCGTGCTCGCCCTTGTCATCAAGGCGTTCGCGGTCCAGGCGTTCTACATCCCGTCGGGCTCCATGGAGAACACCCTCCAGGTCGGCGACCGCGTCCTCGTGAACAAGATCGTCTACCACACCCGGGACATCGCCCGCGGCGACGTCATCGTCTTCAACGGCCTCGACTCCTGGGACCCCGAGGTCCAGGTCAACGAGCCCAGCAACCCGGTCTCCAAGGCTCTGCGCGCCGTCGGCACCGCCTTCGGCGTCGCGCCCAACGAGAAGGACTACATCAAGCGCGTCATCGGCATCCCCGGCGACCACGTCAAGTGCTGCGACGCCAAGGGCCGCGTGACCGTCAACGGCGTCCCACTCGACGAGAAGTCCTACCTCTTCACCGATCCGATCACCCACGAGCAGAACAAGCCCTCCAACGACCCCTTCGACGTCACCGTGAAGCCGGGTCAGCTCTGGGTGATGGGCGACCACCGCGAACTGTCCTACGACTCCCGCTCCCACCGCGGCGACCCGGGCGGCGGCACCATCCCGGTCGACCGCGTCATCGGTCGCGCCTTCGTGATCGTCTGGCCCCTGGACCGCCTCGGCACCCTGCCGATCCCGGACACCTTCAAACAATCCGGCCTGACGAAGACCGGCGCCGCCGCCGCACTTCCCGCCGCTCCCTACGCCCTGGGCATCCTCTGCACCCTGCCCCTGGCCTACCTGAGACGCCGCCACCACCGCCACTGACGCCCGCCCAGCGCCGCCGACCCAACCGAAAGCCGCCCGACCGCTCCGGGAACGGAGCCGAGGTGGCCGCTCAGATCGGTGCGATGGACACTCACGGTAGGCGTGCCCATCCGGGCCTCCCGGTTCCTGGCCCCAGGCCGGCCGCGCCACATGAAGGTCAGCCGCTCGCCAAATCCTCGACAATTAACTCCTCTAGGTGACCTTCCAGCCGCGAGCGCGCGTTCCAGCGGCAAGAAGAAGATTCCTGGCCACCCCGACGTAGCCGCCCAGAGCCCAACCGACCGCAACAGGCGCCGCCGGACCGCAGCCGCCCACCCGGCGGAGAAGACCCCGCCCGGTGCAGGACGGGGCTCAAACCGCGCCCCCACTTCGCTGCGCCCAAACGAAGACCGTCTCGGTCAGCAGGCCTGGCAACTGCATGCCCAAGAGCTTTGGACGCGCACCTGGAGCAGCCAGGTGGGGGGCCTTGGCCCGTGACTGCTGGGCCGCGTCCTTGCGCGGTCGGCTCGACGGTAGGTCTGTCCGCTGCAAAAGCCGGGTTTCTGGAGGCGGTGCCTGGGGGTGGCCGGGTGGCGCGGGGGCCTTGGCCTGCGGCTGCTGGGCTGCGTCGTTGCGCCGGTCGGTTCGACGGTGGGTCTGGCCGCTGCATAGCCCGGGGTTCTGAGCGCGGCGCCTGGAGGCGGCGGGGTCGGGCGGGGCCTCGGGCCGTAGCTGCTGAGGTGCGTCCACGTGGCGCGGCTTGACGCAAGGTTTTGCCACCGCGTGATCGGGAGGTCTGGACGCGGCGTCTGGGGTTCGCTGGGTCGCTCGGCGGCTCCGGCCAGTGCCTGACTCGGGCCCTGGTGCCTGAGGTCGGCGGCCCGTTCCGCGTCCACAGGATCGCGTTGCTCCGGCGACGGTTTGCCGGGTGCGGGGTTATGGAGTGCTGCCCGCGTTTTGATCTTGACCCCTGGGGCGGGCTGCGTTCTGGGTTGGGTGGATTTCGGTGGGGTGGGGCATACGCGAGGAAGGGGTGCGTTCGGGGAGCGGTCGGGGCATGGTGGGACGTACGCTGCGGAGCATGAACGGTCGTCCACTCCGCTTCACGCCGCGCCGGGACGCAGGGCTGTTCGCGTACGAGCGGGCTCTCGGTCACGCCGGTTTCAGCCCCGTCGCCGGCGTCGACGAGGCGGGGCGGGGGGCTTGTGCCGGACCGATGGTCGTCGCCGCGGTGATCCTCCAGGGCGGACGGGGCAAGATCGAGGGCCTCACGGACTCCAAGCTGCTCACCCCCGCGCGCCGGGAGCGGCTGTACGCGGAGATCACCGAGCGTGCCTACGCGTGGAGCGCCATCGTGATCCCGTGCCACGACATCGACCGGATAGGCCTGCACCGGTGCAACGTCACCGGGATGCGGCGGGCGCTTGCCGCCCTCGACAAGCGTCCCGCGTATGTGATCAGCGACGGGTTCCCGGTGCCGGGGCTGGACGTCCCCGGGCTTCCGATGATCAAGGGCGACCAGGTCGCGGCCTGCGTCGCCGCGGCGTCCATCGTCGCGAAGGTCACCAGGGACCGGATCATGGTGGATCTCCATGAGCGGTATCCGGAGTACGGCTTCGACGTCCACAAGGGCTATGTGACCCGTGCGCACGGCAAGGCGCTCGCCGCGCACGGCCCGTGTCCTGAGCATCGGTTCTCCTACGTCAATGTCGGGCGTGCCTTGCGCAACAATGGAGATGTGGTCCTGGAGGAGGAGACCGAGGGGGAACTCCCCGACCAGGACCGCACGGAAGGGGCACGAGCGTGAGCGCGGAGGATCTCGAGAAGTACGAGACCGAGATGGAGCTGCAGCTCTATCGCGAGTACCGCGACGTCCTCGGGCTGTTCAGCTACGTCGTCGAGACCGAGCGCAGGTTCTACCTCACGAACTCGGTCGACCTCCAGGTGCGCAGCGTCGACAACGGCGAGGTCTTCTTCGAGGTCACCATGCAGGACGCGTGGGTCTGGGACATGTACCGTCCGGCCCGCTTCGTCAAGAACGTCCGCGTCGTCACGTTCAAGGACGTCAACGTCGAGGAACTGGCGAAGAGCGACTTCGAACTCCCCGCCGACCAGTAGCCCGCTTCGACGCCCGACGGCGTCCCGGGCGCATGCTGTGGCGGTCTGCGAACGCGATCGCGATGGGTTCCGCTGTCGTCCGGTCCGTACTCGACGGCGTCCCGGGCGGGTGCTGCGGTGGTCTTCCATCGCGATCGCAATGAGATCCTCTGCCGTCCGGTTTGTACCCGGCGGCGTCTCGAGCGTGTGCAGTGGCGGGCTCCTATCGCGATCGCGATGAGTTCCGCTGCCGTCCGGTTCGTACCCGAGGGCTTCCGGGCGCGTGCTGTGGCGGTCTCCCGACGCGATCGCGATGAGATCCTCTGCCGTCCGGTCCCGTGTGGGGGCGGCCATCACCTGCGGATTTTCGGGCCCATGCGTTTGGTGGGTGGGGCTTTGCGCTGCTTCCTCTGACGGCTTCGGTCCGCTCTTGGCGGGTGAGCATGGGGGATCGGGGTGGCTCATCGGGGCTCCTGGGAGGGGGCGTTGCCGGCGTCCGAGCGAGCGGGTGGGGGCGGTTCGGGTGGGCTGTTCGACTTGCCGGACTTTGTCAGGCGCCAGCCGGAGGGTGTGCGTTCTATGAAGCCGCCGGCGGCGAGGAGGCCGAGTTTGGCGTTGACGGTGCTCAGGTCCACGCCCGCCTTGACGGCGAGCTGGGCGGGGCCGGCGGTGCCGCGGGCCGGGAACGCCTCCAGGACGGAGCGGGTGACCGGTTCCAGGCGGTCGCGGGGCAGGACGGGGGTGGCCGGGGGAGGGGCCAGGTCGGCGCCGATGCGGCCGACGGCCTCGATGATCTCCTCGGGGCGGGTGACCAGGGTGGTGGCCTCCTCGCGCAGGAGGCGGTGGCAGCCGACCGAGGAGCGCGAGGTGATCGGGCCCGGGACGGCCATCACCACGCGGCCGAGCCTGGCGGCCCAGCTCGCGGTGTTGAGGGCGCCGCTGCGCGCCTCCGCCTCGACGATGACGGTGCCGCGGGAGAGGGCGGCGATCACCCGGTTGCGGACGAGGAAGCGGAGGCGGTGCGGGTGGGTGCCCGGCGGCGACTCGCTCACCAGCAGTGCTCGCCGCGCCATCTCGGCGAAGAGCCCCTCGTTGGACGCCGGATAGGGGACGTCCACCCCGTTCGCCAGGACCGCGACCGTCGGGCCGTCGGCGGCCAGGGAGCCGCGGTGGGCGGCCGCGTCGATGCCGAGGGCGCCGCCGGAGACCACCGTCCACCCCCGGTCGGCGAGCTCGGACGCGAAGTCGGCGGCGGCGCGCAGACCGTAGGGGGACGCGGCGCGGGAACCGACGATGGCGACCGAACGCAGGCAGCTGTAGCGCAGGTCGCCGGGGCCGCGCAGCCACAGGGCGTACGGGCGCCCGAGGCCGAGGTCGTCGAGGGTCGTCGGCCATTCGGGCTCTCCCGGGCAGATGAGGCGGCCGCGGAACCGGGCGCACACGGCCATGTCCTGGTCGGGTTCGGCGGCGATGAGGCGGATCCGCCAGGTGTCGAGACGCCGTGCCTCCAGGGGTGTGGCCGGCACGCCGGGCGGGACCCGCGTGGTTCGGATCGCCTCCAGCGACTCTTCGGGACCGCAGTGGTCGATCATGCGGTTGAGGAAGGCGTCGCCGGGCTCGGCGACCGCCGTCAGGGTGGCGCGGGCGGTTCGCTCGTCGCTCATTGGCGCCCCGCCGACCAGAGGGTGAGCGCGCCGCCGACGTCGTCGGGCCCGGGTTCGTCGTGGCCCGCGAGGTCGGCGATCGTCCACGCCACCCGCAGGACCCGGTCGAGGCCGCGTGCGCTGAGGGTGCCTCGTTGCAGGGCCTCGTCGACTCCCTGCATCGCCTCCTGGGCCGGGGTGAAGCGGCGGCGCAGCTCCGGCCCGGGGACCTCGGAGTTGGACCGCCACGGGGTGCCGGCCAGGCGCCTCATCGTTCGCTCGCGGGCCGACATGACCCGTTCGGCCACGACCTTGCTCGACTCGGCGAACTCCAGGTCGTAGCGGAGCTCGGCCCGGCTGGCCGGGGTGAGCTCCAGTTTGAGGTCGATGCGGTCGAGGAGGGGGCCGGACAACCGGCTGGCGTACTTGCGGCGGACGCCCGGGGCGCAGGAGCAGTCGATCTGCTTCGCCGCGGCGCACGGGCACGGATTCGCCGCGAGGACGAGCGTGAACCGTGCGGGGAAGTGCGCCATGCCCTCGATGCGGCTGATCCGCACTTCGCCCTCCTCCAGCGGCTGCCGGAGGGCGTCGAGCGTCCCGGCCATGAACTCCGGGGCCTCGTCCAGGAACAGGATCCCGCGGTGTGCGAGGGACACCGCGCCCGGCTGGAGCACGCGTCCCGAACCGCCGCCGACCATCGAGGCGCGGGAGGCGGTGTGGTGCGGCGCGTAGAACGGCGGCTGCGTGATCAGCGGCTGGCCCGGCCGGAGGGTGCCGGCGACGGAGTGGATCGCGGTGACCTCCAGGGCGACCTCCGGTTCGAGCGGCGGCATCAGCGTCGGGAGCCGTTCCGCGAGCATGGTCTTCCCGCACCCGGGAGGGCCCGCGAAGAACAGGTGGTGCCCTCCCGCGGCGCTGATCTCCAGGGCGCGGCGCGCCTCGGCCTGGCCTCGGACGTCGGCCAGGTCGAGGTGGGGCGCGATCTCCTGCTGCCGCAGGGCGAACCCGTTCGCGGGCTCGGAGGCGCCCTCCTCCTCCCCGTCCTCCTCGATGGGCGGCGGTTCGTCGCGCAGTAAGCACAGGAGTTCGCGCAGGGTGCCCGCCGGCACGACCTTCATGTCCGGGACGAGTTCGGCCTCCGCGGCGTTGGCGCGCGGGACCACGACCGTGCGGCACCCGCGGTTGGCGGCGGCCAGCACCGCGGGCAGCACGCCCTGGATGGGACGGATGCGCCCGTCCAGGCCCAGCTCGCCGACCAGCACCAGGTCAGCGCACCCGCGCGGGGGCACGACCTCCGCCGCTCCGAGCAGCGCGATCGCTATGGCCAGGTCGAAGGCCGAGCCCTTCTTCGGCATGCTCGCAGGGAACAGCGAGACCGTGACGTGGCGGTTGGGCCAGTCCTCGCCCGAGTTGAAGATCGCCGCCCGGACGCGGTCGCGGGCCTCGCTGAGGGCGGTGTCGGGGAGGCCGACGAGGTGCAGGCCGGGCACTCCGCTGGTGATGGCCGCCTCGACGTCCACGACGAATCCGTCCACACCGACCAGGGAGACCGAGCGCGTCTTCGCCAGCGTCATTCAGCACACCTCCCGGAGGTGGTCGATCGAGAAGTCGTCGCCGTCGCCGATCAGGCCGAGCACGTCGACCCGCATCTGTGCGCCGCGGACGCCGTGCGCGGCCGCCCACCGCCATGCCAGCCGCCGCAACCGGGCGGCCTTGTCGGTGGTGATCGCTTCGAATGGATCACCGAATCGGGCCGACCTGCGGGTCTTCACCTCGCATGCGACGTGTCTTCGCCCGTCGTGGGCGATGATGTCCAGCTCGCCTTCGCTGCACCGCCAGTTGCGGTCGAGGATCGTCCAGCCGAGCCCGGCCAGGTACGCGGCCGCGGCGTCCTCGCCGCGGCGGCCGAGATCGATGTGGGTGTTCATGGGCCTCACCTCCGGCCTTCGACGGTGCCGGAGCGTGGCGGAGAGTAGTCATAGAACAGCGTTCTGTGGATAACGTCCTGCGGGCATTCCGGGTGATTCGCTTGAAACCGGGGGTCGGTGCTTGCTTCGGCCGTGGCCTTGGCGCAGCGTGGCGCCTGTGACCAACGCGCTGGAGGACGCCGTCGCCGAGTTCGGGCGCCATCTGCGTGCCGAGCGGGACGTCTCGCCCCACACCCTGCGGGCCTATCTCGGTGACCTGGCCGACCTCTGCGCCTATGCCGCCCTTGCCGGTCTGACGGAGCCGGCGGAACTGGATGTCACGGTCCTGCGGGCGTGGCTCGCCCGTCAACACGCTCTCGGCCGTTCCCGGGCGACCTTGGCTCGCCGGACGGCCGCGGTCCGCGCCTTCACCCGCCATCTCCACCGGCGGCGGCTCCTCGAGGACGACCCTGGCCTGCTCCTAGGCACACCTAAACGGCGGCGTGACCTGCCCACGGTCCTCACACAGGACGATGCGGCACACCTCCTCGACACCGTGGACCCCGAAGGCCCCTTGGGGCTCCGCGATCTGGCCGTCCTGGAGGTCCTCTACGGGACGGGTGTCCGCGTGAGCGAACTGTGCGGGCTCGACATAGACGACCTGGACACCGGTCGCAGGACCGTGCGAGTGCTGGGGAAGGGCGGGCGTGAGCGCACGGTCCCTCTAGGAGAGCCCGCTGCCCGCGCCGTCCAGGACTGGCTGCGCGCAGGGCGCCCCGCGCTCGCGACGGACAAGAGCGGCCCGGCCCTCTTCCTCGGCGCACGCGGAGGCCGCCTGCACCCGACGAGCGCCCGGCGGATCGTCCACTCGAGGATCTCGGAGGTCGGACGGATCCCGGACCTCGGCCCGCACGGTCTGCGCCACTCCGCCGCCACCCACCTTCTCGAGGGCGGTGCCGATCTCCGGAGCGTCCAAGAGATCCTCGGCCACGCGTCCCTGCAGACGACCCAGATCTACACGCACGTATCGGCCGAACGCCTGAAGCAGGTCCACCGTCAAGCCCACCCCCGGGGAACCCGCTCCGACTAGGCGCGGTACTCCTTCCGTCGATTCGGCCGTAAGCGCCTAGTGGGCTGGAGCAGGGGTGCCGCCCGGCTGGCGGAGCCGGGCGGCAGGACCGAGAGGCGGGTCAGGGAGTGCGCCGCAGGCGGCGTTCCTGGGAGAGGTTGATGACGCCCGGTGGCTGACGGCGGCGGCGGTGCAGGCGGAAGCGGATGCGGGTCCGGTGCCAGGCGAAGACCAGGGCGAAGGACAGGGCCATGCCCGTGAGCGCGCCGCCCGTGGCCGTGGCAGCGCTGCGCAAGGCCATCCTTGACTGCGGAGACGGCGGATCGACCGCGCGGGGAGCCGCCGCCCGGGAGGGCCGCTGCCAGAGAGGCAGGAGGCGGACCTGATGCTGGACGAGGTTCAGCGGGTTCAGGTACAGGGCGCCGCGGCGCAGGCCCCAGTGCAGGCACGCCATGGGGCAGTGGAAGGTGCCGCGCTGCAGGACGCCGATCCGCGTGCCGGACGTGACGCGGCGGCCGACGTGGACGCTGGGCCGGACGGGCAGGTAGGTGGTCCGCAGGGCGCCATGGTCGATCGCCACGACGCCCCGTCCGGCCAGATCGTCGGCGTACGCGACGCGTCCCGGCCCGGCGGCGTAGACGGTCTGGCCCGGACGCGCCGCAAGGTCGACGCCGCGGTGGCCCGCGCCCCACGGGACGGCCGGCGGCGAGAAGCCCCGGACCACCCGGGGAGCGGGCGGCCCTAACGGCCAGCGCCAGGCGTCCAGGCCGGGCGAGCCGATGGCGATCATGCAGGTGAGGAGCAGCGAGAACACGGTCATGGACCGAACCCTGCCCGGCGGCGGACCACCGCGTCGACATGGTCCGCCAACTGTGGATAACCGCGGGGATCGATGAGGCCCGGACACCTTCGCGCCCTGATAATCTGTAGGGGTGTCCGAAAGGACATCGGTCAGGGCCAGGCCGTCGTCGTCCCGCTCCTTGGCGGGCAGGCGAGAAGCCGCTCCCAGAGCGGGCGGGGCCCAGACCCGGAGACGGGTCACAGCCGCCTGGAGGTATCCCGGCGGCTGATTTCACGCGTCCGCATGCCACCGCAAACCTGGTGGGGCGCAGTCCCTCGGTCCGTCGCCTCGGCGACGGTGGGGCAGCACCCGGGCGCAGGCAGACAACCAAATGCGGCCCGGCAGGGCCAGAGAAGGAGAACACGGGCAATGGCACCCGTCGTCACCATGCGGCAGCTCCTTGAGAGCGGCGTCCACTTCGGCCACCAGACCCGCCGGTGGAACCCGAAGATGAAGCGCTTCATCCTCACCGAGCGCAACGGCATCTACATCATCGACCTGCAGCAGTCGCTGTCCTACATCGACCGCGCCTTCGAGTTCGTCAAGGCCACCGTGGCCCACGGCGGGACGATCCTGTTCGTCGGCACCAAGAAGCAGGCCCAGGAGTCCATCGCCGAGCAGGCCACCCGGGTCGGCATGCCCTACGTCAACCAGCGCTGGCTGGGCGGCATGCTCACGAACTTCTCCACCGTCCACAAGCGGCTCACCCGGCTCAAGGAGCTGGAGGAGATCAACTACGACGACGTGGCCGGCTCCGGCATGACCAAGAAGGAGCTCCTCGGCCTGCGCCGCGAGAAGGACAAGCTGGAGCGCACCCTCGGCGGTATCCGCGACATGGCGAAGGTTCCGAGCGCCATCTGGATCGTGGACACCAAGAAGGAGCACATCGCGGTCAACGAGGCCAAGAAGCTCGGCATCCCGGTCGTCGCCATCCTCGACACCAACTGCGACCCCGACGAGGTCGACTACCCGGTCCCGGGCAACGACGACGCCATCCGCAGCGTCAGCCTGCTGACCCGCGTCGTGGCCGACTCCGTCGCGGACGGCCTCATCGCCCGCGCGGGCGCCGCATCCGGTGGCGACGAGAAGCCCGCCGCGGCCGCCGGCGGCGAGGAGCCCCTGGCCGAGTGGGAGCGCGACCTGCTGAAGCCCGCCGAGGCCGAGGACGCCGCGCAGGCGCCCGCCGAGGCTCCGGCTGAGGCCCCCGCTGAGGCCCCGGCCGAGGCCCCTGCTGAGGCCGCCGCCGAGGCTCCGGCCGAGGCCCAGGCCGACGCCGCCGAGGCCGCCCCGGCAGAGGAGGCCCCGGCCGAGGAGGCCCCGAAGGCCGCCGAGGCCGAGCAGGCTTGATCCCGCGGTCCCGGCGGCTCCCGTGCGGAGCCGCCGGGACCGTCGCGGGTCCCACGACCAACGACGAGAGAAGCGAAGAGAGCGATGGCCAACTTCACCGCCGCTGACGTCAAGCGGCTGCGCGACCTGACCGGCTCCGGCATGATGGCCGTGAAGAACGCCCTCACCGAGGCCGACGGCGACTTCGAGAAGGCGACCGAGCTGCTGCGCCTCAAGGGCGCCAAGGACGTCGGCAAGCGCGCCGAGCGCACCGCCGCGAACGGACTGGTCGCCGAGCACTTTGCGAACTCCGGTGACGGGGCGCTGCTGGAGCTCAACTGCGAGACCGACTTCGTCGCCAAGAACGCGCAGTTCATCGAGCTCGCCCAGCGCCTGGTCGAGTTCGCCGCCGGCAGCGGCGCCGCCGACGCCGACGCCGTGCTGGCCGCCGAGATCGAGCCCGGCAAGACCGTGCAGGCCCTGATCGAGGAGAACAGCGCCAAGATCGGCGAGAAGCTGGAGCTGCGCCGGTTCGCCCACTTCCAGGGCGCCTACGTGGCCAGCTACCTGCACAAGTCCGACCCGTCCCTGCCGCCGACCACCGGCGTGCTGGTCGAGCTGGACACCGAGAACGCCGAGGTCGCCAAGGACGTCGCCCAGCAGATCGCGGCGATGGCCCCCAAGTACCTCACCCGCGAGGAGATCCCCGCCGAGGCGATCGAGAAGGAGCGGGCGCTCGCCGAGCAGCTCACCCGCGACGAGGGCAAGCCCGAGAAGGCCATCCCGAAGATCGTCGAGGGCCGGGTGAACGCCTACTTCCGCGACTTCGTGCTCGTGGAGCAGGCGTTCGTGAAGGACAACAAGAAGACGATCGCCAAGGTCCTCGACGAGGCCGGCGTCAAGGTCGTCCGCTTCGCCCGGTTCAAGGTCGGGCAGGCGTAAGGGCACTCTGGAGACGAGTACCCGTCAGAAGCAGCGACGCAACGAGGAGGCCGCCGACGTGCCGGACAAGACGACCAGTAGCGCGACGGCGGCCTCGTCGTCCCGCCAGCACGCACCCCGCTCGGGCTGGAAGAGGGTGCTGCTGAAGCTCTCGGGCGAGGCCTTCGCCGGACGCGACCCGCTCGGCATCGACCCGGAGGTCGTCCAGCACGTCGCCGAGGCGATCGCCGAAGCCGTCCGGGACGGCGTGCAGGTGGCGGTCGTGTGCGGCGGCGGCAACATGTTCCGCGGCGCCGTCATGGCCGAGCGCGGCATGGACCGCGGCCGCGCCGACTACATGGGGATGATCGGCACCGTCATCAACTGCCTGGCCCTGCAGGACTTCCTGGAGAAGCTGGGGCTCGACACCCGCGTGCAGACCGCCATCACCATGAGCCAGGTGGCCGAGCCGTACATCCCGCGCCGCGCCATCCGGCACCTGGAGAAGGGCCGCGTGGTCATCTTCGGCGCCGGGCTCGGCCAGCCCTTCTTCTCCACCGACACCACCGCCGCGCAGCGCGCGCTGGAGATCGGTGCGGAGGCGGTGCTGAAGGCCACGCAAGTGGACGGTGTCTACGATGCCGATCCCCGAAAGAATCCAGACGCGGTCAAGTTCGACCGTTTGGAATACGGTGAAGTTCTACAGCGGGGCCTGAAGGTCATGGACGCCACGGCCATCAGCCTCTGCATGGACAACGCGCTCCCCATCGTGGTCTTCGACCTCATGGGGCAGGGCAACATCGTCCGGGCCGTCCGGGGTGAGAAGATCGGCACGCTGGTCAGCCCGGCGGAGGGCTGACCGCAGCCCCGGACCGCGCCGGACGCGGCGCGGAACCGCAGGACCAGGGCCGACCAGATGACACGGGAGTCACAGTGATCGACGAGACCCTCCTCGAAGCCGAGGAGAAGATGGAGAAGGCGGTCGCGGTCGCCAAGGAGGACTTCCAGGCCATCCGCACCGGCCGGGTCACCCCCGCGATGTTCAACAAGATCACCGCCGAGTACTACGGGACGCCGACGCCGGTCAACCAGCTCGCGTCGTTCACGCTGCCCGAGCCGCGGATGGTCATCGTCCAGGTCTTCGACAAGTCGTCCATGCAGGCCGTGGAGAGGGCCATCCGCGACAGCGACCTCGGCGTGAACCCCACCAACGACGGCAACGTCATCCGGGTGGTCTTCCCCGAGCTGTCGGAGGAGCGCCGCAGGGAGTTCATCAAGGTCGCCGGAACCAAGGCGGAGGAGAGCCGCGTCTCCATCCGCAACATCCGGCGCCGCGCCAAGGACGCCCTCGACAAGCTCGCCAAGGACGGCGAGGTCGGCGAGGACGAGGTCAGGCGTGCCGAGAAGGAACTCGACGACACGACGCACCGCTACGTGGCGCAGATCGACGAGCTGCTCGAGCACAAGAAGGCCGAACTGCTCGAAGTCTGATGGAACTCGACGACGCCGGGGAGCCCTCGGGCTCCCCGGACGAGCCGGAGGTCGACATGGCCGGCCCACCCCCCGGAGAAGCACTGGACTCGCCCCCCGGGCAGGGGCCGGACGGCTCCGGCGACTCCTCTACTCCTAGCGGCGCGACTCCTTCCGGTGGCGCGACGTCCGCCGGAAAGCCTCCGAGCAGGACAGGGCGAAACCTCCCGATCGCCATAGGCGTGGGCGTCGCGCTCGGCGCCCTCGTGCTGGTCTCGCTGTACACGATCAAGGAGATCTTCCTTGGCGTGATGGTCGTGTTCCTGTTCCTCGGCATGCGGGAACTGACCGAGGCGCTCAAGAGCCGCGACATCCGCGTCCCGTTCATCCCCGTCGCGACGGGCATGGTCGGCACGCCCGTCGTCGCCTACGTGTGGGGCGCGACGGCGACCGTCGCGGCGGTCTCGCTGACGGTCCTGGCGCTGCTGATGACGCGCATGGCCGAGGGCGCCTCCGGATACGTGCGGGACGTCACCGCCGGGTCGCTCGTGGCCGGCTACCTGGTGCTGATGGGCGGGATCGTCGCGCTGCTCATGCGCCCGGCGGACGGTGACCACCGCATCGTCATCTTCATCGCCACCACCGTCGCCAGCGACATCGGCGGCTACTTCGCCGGGTCCTTCCTGGGCAGGCACAAGCTGGCGCCCACCATCAGCCCGAAGAAGACCTGGGAGGGCGTCACCGGGTCCGCCCTCACCTGCATGGCCGTCGGCGGATGGCTGGTGTGGTGGCTCCTGGACGGCGGCCACGTCTGGCAGGGCGTGATCATCGGGCTCGCGGCCGTGGTCACCGCGACCGCCGGCGACCTCGTCGAATCGATGATCAAGCGGGATCTCGGCATCAAGGACATGGGAACGCTCCTGCCCGGACACGGCGGGGTGATGGACCGCCTCGACTCCCTCGTCGCGACGGCTCCCGTCGTCTGGCTGCTGCTGGAACTGTTCGTCCCTAGCTAAAGCGACCCCGGAGGACGAGCGTCCCTGGCCCGGCTGCGGGCCGTTTTCTGGGGCGTTCCCAGAGACGAGTCGCCTAGGAGACGATCCAGGAGCGGCCCTGCTGGGCCAGGCGCCGTATGAGCGCGTCCGACCCCTCGCTCTTGGCGAAGCGGTGCTCCTCGCCCGTGATGGGGACGAGCCACAGCCATCGGACGGCGTCCCCGTTGAGCGTCAGCCCGGTCATGGCAGGCGCCCCGGGACCTGCGAGACGGTTCGGGTCGTCCAGGAGGAGCACACCTTCCCAGGACGTCTCACCGGTGCTGAGCGGGAACGTGCGCGCCTCGTGGTACCACTTCACGACGTCCCCTGGGGCGAACCAGGTCACCGACCGCCACGGGTACTGCGCCAGCCACGGGAAGATGCTCCCCGCGCGCTGGCTGGGCAGGGTGCTGGCGACGGCCAGCTCGATGCGTCCGTATGGGGCGACGTCGTCCTCGTACAGCTCGACCGTGGGCATCCGCTGGCGGCTCATCCCGACCGTGCTCAGAACCGTGAACTCCCGGCCGCCCCTTGCGGGCCGCTCCGACACACCTACGGTCGGGGCCACGCTCGGCCTGCCCCTCGCCAACTGCCGTCCGACGTCGTGCCAGTAGTGGCCGCTGGGGCCGAGACGTTGCAGCAGGTGGCCGAGCACCGACTGCTGGAACTCCGCCCAAGAGCCGTCTGCGCGGCACCTCTTCCAGTGCTCGCGCGCTAGCTCGATGCGCGGCCCGAAGTCCTCGATCTCCTCGTCCAAAGGGAAGGCGAAGGGGCTCTGCAGCGTGGCGTCGCGCGCGTAGCCCGGGATGCCGCGGCCCATGTCCGACCAGCCGGGGATCACCAGCAGCGGGTCGCCCGCCTCCAGGACGGCGACCCCGTCGCCCTCCTCGAACCACACGACCTCCAGCGCCTCGGCGTCCAGCGGGGGGCGTCCGGCGGGGTGGCGCACATGGGTCTCCGGGAGGAGCGGTGTGAGGCCCGCGTCGAGCCGAGCCACGTCCAGCTCCTGCGGGGCCTCGCGGTGGTTCGCGACCCAGACCGCCCCGACCACCGAGTCCCGCGCGTCCTTCAGGTAGGCCGCGGTGACCTCGCCGTCGGTCTCGACGGTGAGCCGCCGGCTGCCGTACGGGCTGGCCGCCGCGTGGACGACCGTGGCCGCTGACCCCCGGGGCGAGGCCGCGCCCCTGCGCAATACCGACATGATCGAGACCTTAGCCGCAGACAAGGCCGTGTGCAGGGATGTCGCCGTTCGGGAATGGCGGTGCTGGAAGCGTCCCCTGCCGCGGGAGCGGCGCGGTCCGGGGATGGCGGGAGTCCCGGACGGACGATGCACGCGCGGGTGTTTGCGACACTGGAAGGACCATGTCTACCACCCAGCCCGCCGCGACCGGCGCCGCGTCCGAGAAGACCCCGGCGAAGCTCGTCTTCGCCGCCCCCAGGCGCGGCAAGCCGCCGAAGCACCTCGCCGACCTCACCACGGCCGAGCGCCGCGAGGCGGTCGCCGCGCTGGGGGAGAAGCCGTTCCGCGCCGACCAGCTGTCGCGCCACTACTTCGCGCGCCTCGTCGACGATCCCGCCGAGATGACGGACCTGCCGGCCGCTGTCCGGGAACGCCTCGTCTCCGAACTGCTGCCGTCGCTGCTGACCCCCGTACGCGAGATGGACTGCGACGGGGGGACGACCCTCAAGACCGTCTGGAAGGCCTTCGACGGCGTCCTGTTCGAGTCGGTCCTGATGCGGTACCCCGACCGGGCCACGATGTGCGTCTCGTCCCAGGCGGGCTGCGGGATGAACTGCCCCTTCTGCGCGACCGGTCAGGCAGGGCTCACCCGCAACCTGTCCACGGCCGAGATAGTCGAGCAGGTCGCCGCCGGCGCGCGCGCACTCGCCCGTGGACGCATCCCAGGCGGGCCCGGACGCGTCTCCAACATCGTCTTCATGGGTATGGGCGAGCCCCTGGCCAACTACAAGGCCGTGATGGGCGCGGTCAGGCGCATCACCGATCCGGCGCCCGCCGGCTTGGGCATCTCCCAGCGGTCGGTGACGGTCTCCACGGTCGGGCTCGTTCCGGCCATCGAGAAGCTCGCCGCGGAGGACATGTCGGTCAGGCTGGCGGTGTCCCTGCACGCGCCCGACGACGAGCTCCGCGACGACCTCGTGCCCGTCAACAACCGGTGGAAGGTCGCCGAGGTGCTGGACGCGGCCTGGGCCTACGCCGACCGGAGCGGCCGCCGCGTCTCGATCGAGTACGCCCTCATCAAGGACGTGAACGACCAGGCGTGGCGGGCCGATCTTCTCGGAAGGCTCTTGCGCGGGCACCTCGTGCACGTCAATCTGATTCCGTTGAACCCAACGCCGGGTTCCAAGTGGACCGCCTCACGGCCCGAGGACGAGCGCGAGTTCGTCCGCCGCCTGGAGGCCCACGGGGTCCCGGTCACGGTGCGCGACACTCGGGGCAGGGAGATCGACGGGGCCTGCGGGCAGCTGGCCGCGGCGACCAAGGACTGAGCGCGCCGCCGGTGCGTTCCTGGCGCCGCGCGGGGCGCAGGGGACACGGCTGAGGAGCGCGGTGCCGGTGAAGACGGGTACACGGCTGCCGGTGGTCTTGCGGGGCTACGACCGGGACGAGGTCGACGCCCTGCTGAAGCGGGTCTCGCAGGCGCTGAGCGGCGGACCGCCGATGTCCGCGGACGAGGTGCGCCAGGCGCGCTTCACCACCGTCCTTCGCGGCTACGAGCATCGCGCGGTGGACGAGCTGCTCCGCGAGTGCATCAGGGAGCTCCAGGCCATGGCGCCGTTCGGGGAGCGCCCCGGCCGCACGCGCGCCCAGCCGGCCTGGCTGATCAACTGGATCCAGAACGCGCGGTTCTCGGGCGCCGGGCTGCGCCCCGGCTACGACGTGCGGGACGTGGACGCGTTCCTCGACCGCGTGATCGCCGGGCTGCGCGGCGTCGCCCCGCCCGTGACCGCTCGCGACGTGCGGGAGAGCGCGTTCCGCACCGTCCGGCTCGGGCCCGGCTACGACGAGCAGGAGGTCGACCGCTTCCTGCTGCAGCTGTCGGCCGCGCTCGAACGCTGACGCGGTTATCCACAATTTCACGGGATGCTGCGCGCCGGGTGAGGGCCGCGCCACGCTACGTGCATGGACCCCTTCGCCGCACAGTACCGACGGCTCCGCGCCCTGTTCGACTCCTTCCTCGCCCCCGAGATCACGGCCCTCCTGCTGCCCCTGGTCAAGCCGGCGCTGCGCCTGTCCGGCCATGGCGAGGTGCCCGTCCGCCTCGGCGGCGCGCCGCTGCTGCCGCCGGGCGAGCCATGGCCGACGTGGAAGGGCCGCCCGCTCGACTTCTTAGGTGCGATCGACATCGCGGGCCTCGCCCGCCTCGCCGAGATCCCCGGCCTGCCCGCCTGCCGCGCCGCGTTCTACTACGCGAGCGAGATCCCCCGCCCCTGGGGCGACGAGCCCGGTCACCGCGGCGGCTGGCGCGTCCTCACCGGCGACCTCCGCCCTACGGCCCCGCCTCCGGGCAGCATCTCCTACCCGGAGACCACCTTGGGCGCCGCTCCGTTCCTCTCCCTGCCCTCTCCCCAGGAGGCAGCCGTCCAGCGCCTGGAGAGCGTCTACGACGGCATCGTGGCCGTGTACGAACAACTGCACGCCGCCTGGACCCGCCACACCTGCCCGGACGACGCACCCGCCCACCAGTTGGGCGGCTGGCCGACGCTCGTCCAGCGTCCGCTCGGCCCCGACTGCCTGTACGCCTCGACCGGCCGCACCCTGAACTCCCTCCACCCCCCAGCCCTTACCCCGGATGAGCGGCGCGCGGTCGAGGAGTGGCACCTGCTCCTCCAACTCGACTCCGACGATCGCCTCGGCTGGTACTGGGGCGACCCGGGCCGCGTCTATTTCTGCAACCGCCGCGACACCCCCTTGGAGCAGGCATGGCTGACCGTCCAAGCCGCCTGACACACGCCACACCGCCCCTGCAGGGGCGAGTTCCCCCCCGGCCCCCGCCTATGAGCCGTCGTGGCGTCGTGGCGAGGTGGTGAGGGGGCGGGGGGACGGCGTGGCGGGGCGACGTGGCAGCGGCGTGGGCGGAAGAGGCCGGTATCACCACTCCTGGGCCCGTACTCCTGGGCCCGTCCTGCGGACGACCACCCCGCACGGGGCTCTCAGAGGGTGCGGCGGGGGACGGTGAGGAGGTAGGCGGCGCCGACCACCGCGGACCAGACGAGCACGTGGAGGGCGGTCGCGGGGAAGTGCGAGACGAAGGCGCTCGGGCCGTCGTGGGCCGCGTGCATCCAGCCGATCATCGGGATGGAGAGCCAGGAGAGCCGTCCCATGCCGAGGAGAAGGAGCGCGGTCGCGCCGCCGAGGAGCGCCAGCAGCGAGACGCCGGGATCGGGGATGAGGGCGCGGCTGGTCCATGCCCCCAGCAGCGTGCCCGGGACGGCGACGAGGAGGTTCAACGCGCACCCCGCCAAGACGGCTCGCCCTGGCGAACCGACCAGGAAGGCCTGAATGAGAGGAACGGCCAGTGCCAGCGCGCCCAGTGAGACGTTCACGCAGTAAGCGGCGAGCAGACCGGCCCATGTGGGTGCTGACGGGTGGCGGGCCGCAGTGGCGGTCAAGGCGCGCTGCTCGTCGGGCTGGGTGTCGAGGAGGGCGCGGGCCGCCCACGCCCACACGGGGAACAGGATCGCCGCGACGTCCGCGAGCGTCCGCACGGCGAGGGCGGCGGCGTCCGGGCCGCTCGGCCCCTGTGAAAGGACCAGCGCGACGACCAGCGCCACGACGATCAGCGGCTGCAGGACGCGCAGCGAGCGGAGGTATCCCGCCACCTGGAACCGGACGAGCGCGATCACTCTGCGGGCCTCCGGACCCGGTAGCCGTCGGCGCGCAGCTTCGTCTCCACGGTGTCGGCCTCGTCGGCGGGCACCTCGACCTCCAGGACGGTCCAGGCGCTTCCGCCCCCGGCCGACAGCGGGGTCACGGAGCCGTCGGCGACGTGCAGGCGGTCGACGCCGGGCATCGCCTCGATGCAGCGCTGGTGGTCGCTGACGACGACGGTGGAGCCGCGCGCCGCGAACTCGGAGATCAGCCCGGGGAGCGCGTCGCGTGTGGCGGCGTCCAGGCCGGCGAAGGGCTCGTCGAGGACCAGCAGTTCGGGGTCCGCCATGAGCGCCTGCGCGATCCCGATCTTCTGGGCGCTGCCCTTCGACAACTCGGCAAGCCGGACATCGAGGAGGTGGTCAAAGCTCAACCGCTCCGCCCAGGCGTCGCAGGCGGCGGCGGGGACGCGCCGAATGGCCGCCATGTGGCCCAGGTACGCGCGGACGCTGAACGGCTGGTCCACCGGGAACCGCTCAGGCGCGTAGCCGACCCTCGCGGGACGGCCCTTGACGGCGCCCGCACGGGGCCTGCGCAGGCCGGCCATCACGCGGAGAAGAGTGGACTTCCCTGCGCCGTTATGCCCGGTCACCTCGGTCACACTTCCTTCCGGCAGCGACAACGAGACGTCCCGGAACACCCACGGATCCCGCCGACGGTAACGAAAGGCGACACGCTCCAGCCGCATGACAACCAGACGCTAGAGCCCACCGCATAAGGAGGCCGTTAGACCCGCCACCAAGAGGCGCCCCCGAACCGCAGCGTCCCCTCACCCACCGAGCCGTGCTGTCGTATCGCCCGCAGGGTTGTTAGGTGGGGGTGGTGAGGGCTTTTGAGAGGCGGGTTGCGTAGGTGGCGGCTTCGGTTTCGGAGGCGTATTTCTGGCGGGGCCAGAAGAAGCCGCGGAGGCCGTCCTTCGGGTTGCGGGGGACTACGTGGACGTGCAGGTGCGGGACGCTTTGGCTGATCCGGTTGTTCATGGCGACGAACGAGCCGGCTGCTTCGAGCGTGTCCTCCATCGCCTTCGCCAGGCGTTGGGCCTGGGCGAAGAACGGTCCGAGGAGGTCTTCGGGCAGGTCCGTGAGCGTCTCGTAGTGCGTCCGGGGGACCAGGAGGGCGTGCCCCTTGAACAGTGGCCGAGTGTCGAGGAACGCCATCGCGTCCGGTGCGTCGAGCACGATGTGCGCGGGACGCTCACCCTTGATGATCTCGCAGAACAGACAAGCCTTGCTCGCAGCTTCAGCCATCCCCCCATTCTCCAGCCCCGCGCACCAGCCGGCCGGGTGGGGTCATCAGGGCCAGGGTCGTGTCGAGGACTTGCGCGCGGTGGGGACGGGGGGTGGTCGGGTCCCACAAGCGGATCGCGGCTATTTCGTCGGTGGGGGTGAAGTTGCTGGGGCGGGTGGGGGATTCGCCCGTGTAGAGGGCGGCGTACTCCTCTCGGGGCGGCGAGACCAGGCGGAAACGGGCGTAGCCGGCGAGGGTGAGGGCGGGAAGGTGGAGGCCGGTCTCCTCGTGGAGTTCGCGGACCGCCGCTTCCAGGGGCGACTCGCCCGCCTCGATCACTCCGCCCGGGAGTTCCCATTGGCGGCGGTGGCGGTCGTAGACCAGCAGGAGGTGATGGTCGTGCCAGACCGCCGCCAATGCCGCGGGCATCGGGGCGTCACCGGGGACGGGATGGGCGGCCGGGAGGAAGTCCGTGAGCGCGTTGCCTTCGCGGTCCTCCGCCAACGGGTTCCCTCGGCCGGGCATGGCGGGTCAGGTCAGGGCCAGCAGAAGGGCCGTGTAGGGAGGGATCGGGTCGGGGGCGGGTGCCGCCGCCTCCTGTGCGGCGGCGTGTTCGTAGAGGTCGCGTTCGGCGCGGTCCAGGGCGGCTGACAGGACGTAGTCGGTGACCGTCCAGCCGATCAGCTCGGCCGCCGTGCGGATCATGAGGAACTGCTCCGCGGAGGTCCGGAAGGCGATGTGATCGTCGGCGGGATCGACCGGAAGGTCCTGGCGAACCGACTCGGGCATGGCCGGTCTCCCTTCCTTGCGGCCTTTAAAAGTACGCCGCGAGGTGTTGCCAGAACATCCCCTCAGAGAACGAGAATCGTCGGGTGTCTGATGGAGTCAGCGGGTTCCCCAGGAGTAGGTCTGTTTGCGAAGTTTGAGGTAGACGAAGCTCTCGGTGGAGACAACGCCGGGTATGGCGCGGATTCGGCCGAGAAGTTCCAAAAGGCGTTCGTCGTCCTCGCAGACGAGTTCCAGGAGGATGTCGAACGAGCCGGCGGTGATCACGACGTAGTCGATCTCGTCGAGCGCCGCGAGCTCGTCGGCGATCTTCTCCAGGTCGCCCTCGCACCTGACGCCGATCATCATCTGCCGGTGGAAGCCGAGCATGAGCGGGTCGGTGACGCCGACGATCTGCATGACCCCCGTGTCGAGGAGCTTCTGCACGCGCTGGCGCACGGCGGCCTCGGAAAGGCCCACGGCCTTGCCGATGGCGGCGTAGGAGCGGCGGCCGTCCTGCTGGAGCTGCTCGATGATCTGCTTGGCGGTCTCGTCGAGCTGGACGCGGGGGGCCCGTTCCATCAGGATCTCCTAGCTGCGGCATCGAGGGTGTGAGGCCTCTGGGTCAAGTGAATCAGTCGTGAAACTGGATCGTAACAACGGAATCACTTGTGTTGGGCTGAATCCTCTGTCAGGGTCGGGCCAACAGGACACAACGGGCGAAGATGCCCAGGAGGGACCTGAGGATGAGCGGCGAGCGGCTGCGCAACTTTATCGGCGGAGAGTACGTCGACGCCAAGGACGGGCGGACGCTGGAGGTGGTCGACCCCAGCACCGGCGAGACGTACGCGGAGGCGCCAGTGTCCGGCGCCGAGGACGTCGACGCCGCGTTCCGCGCGGCGGCCGACGCGTTCCCCGCCTGGCGCGACGCCACGCCGGGCGAGCGGAGCCTCGCGATGCTCCGCTTCGCGGACGCGGTCGAGAAGCGGGCGGAGGAGCTCGTCAGGGCGGAGAGCCGGGACACCGGCAAGCCGCTCCAGATGACCCTCGAGGAGGAGGTGCCGCCGATGGTGGACAACCTCCGGTTCTTCGCCGGCGCGTCCCGGGTGCTGGAGGGCAAGGCGTCCGCAGAGTACATGGCGGACCACACCTCCTCGATCCGTCGGGAGCCGATCGGGGTGTGCGCCCAGGTGACGCCCTGGAACTACCCGATGATGATGGCGGTCTGGAAGATCGGGCCCGCGCTGGCGACGGGCAACACCGTCTTGCTCAAGCCGTCCGAGACCACCCCCGCGAGCACGCTGATGCTGGCGGAGATCGCGGCCGAGTTCCTGCCCCCGGGCGTCTTCAACGTCGTCTGCGGCGACCGCGAGACCGGGCGTTCGCTGGTGGAGCACCCGACGCCGCAGATGGTGTCCATCACCGGGAGCGTGCGGGCCGGCATGGAGGTCGCCGCGTCGGCGGCCAAGGACCTCAAGCGGGTGCACCTGGAGCTCGGCGGCAAGGCACCGGTGATCGTCTTCGACGACGCCGACGTCGAGGCGGCGGCGACGGGCATCGCCGAGGCGGGGTACTTCAACGCCGGCCAGGACTGCACGGCCGCCACCCGCGTGCTGGTCGCCGACCGGCTGCACGGGGAGTTCACCGAGGCGCTCACCGAGGCCGCCAAGGGGACGGCCGTCGGACCTCCCAGCGACGCCGACGCCTTCTACGGGCCGGTGAACAACGCGAACCAGCTGGAGCGCGTCCAGGGCTTCATCGAGCGGGCGCCCAGCCACGCGAAGGTCCTCACCGGCGGTGAGCGCGTGGGGGACCGCGGCTACTTCTTCGCGCCGACCGTCGTCGGCGGCCTCCGCCAGGACGACGAGATGGTGCAGAACGAGGTGTTCGGTCCGGTCATCACCGTCCAGAGCTTCTCTGACGAGGCGCAGGCCGTCGAGTGGGCCAACGGCGTCCAGTACGGGCTGGCGGCCAGCGTGTGGACGCAGAACCACGGCCGCGCCATGCGGATGACCAAGGCACTGGACTTCGGGGCCGTGTGGGTCAACACCCACATCCCGCTGGTCTCGGAGATGCCGCACGGCGGCTTCAAGCATTCCGGCTACGGCAAGGACATGTCGATGTACGGAATCGAGGACTACACCCGCGTCAAGCACGTCATGCACTACATCGGCGGCTGAGCGCCGCCGACCGGAGCCCGTGAAGGAAGTCCCGCCCATGACCGAGACCCGACCCGTCGCGGCGCCGCGCGACGATCCGGCCAGCGCCGTCCCCGCCATCGAGCTCGAGGGCGTCCAGAAGTCGTACCACGCCTACGGCGAGACCGTGGCGGCCGTCCGCGGCGTCGACCTGACGATCGCGGAGGGGGAGTTCTTCTCCCTGCTCGGCCCGTCCGGATGCGGCAAGACGACGACCATGCGCATGATCGCCGGCTTCGAGGAGCCGTCGGCGGGCCGGGTCCGGTTGCACGGGCAGGACGTCACGGACGTGCCGGCCAACCGGCGCGACGTGAACATGGTGTTCCAGTCGTACGCGCTCTTCCCGCACATGAGCGTCTTCGAGAACGTCGCGTTCGGCCTGCGCCGGCGCGGCGTTCCGAAGGCGGAGATCACGCGGCGGGTGGGCGGGATGCTGGAGATCGTCGACCTGACGGGCCGGGAGAAGCGCCGTCCCGCCGAGTTGTCCGGCGGCCAGCAGCAGCGGGTCGCGCTGGCCCGGGCGCTGGTGAACGAGCCCCGGGCCCTCCTGCTGGACGAGCCGCTCGGCGCCCTCGACCTGAAGCTGCGCCAGGCCATGCAGGTCGAGCTGAAGCGGATCCAGCGGGGGGTCGGCGTGACGTTCGTGTACGTGACGCACGACCAGGGCGAGGCGCTGACGATGTCGGACCGCGTCGCCGTCATGAACGACGGGGTGATCGAGCAGCTCGGCACGCCGCGGGAGATCTACGAGCATCCCGCGACGCGCTTCGTGGCCGGCTTCATCGGGACGTCCAACCTGCTGGAGGGGGAGGTCACCGGCACCGAACCGGGCAGCGCGGTGCTCTCCCACGGCCCGGACGGGCGGATCGAGGTCCCGATGCGGCACGGCCGCGAGGCCGCCGAGGGGGACCGGGTGGAGCTGACGGTGCGCCCCGAGAAGATCTGCATCGGGCTGGACAAGCCCGGTGACGGGCTGTGCGCGGTCCGGGGGACCGTGACCGAGGTCGTGTACCTCGGGACGTCGACGAACTACAACATCACCACCTCGGCCGGCGCCGACGTCGTGGTGTTCCTCCAGAACGCCACGTCCGCCGAAGACGTCGCCGTGCGCGGCGACAGCGTCTGGCTGTCGTGGGACCCGTGCCACTCGTACGCCATAGGAGCCCCACAGTGAGCCAGTTCGACCCCGCCTTCCTGCGCGGACTCACCAGGCCGCGTCTGGCGCGTTCCAGCGCGGGCGGCCCCGCCCGCCGCGACGTCCTCAGGCTGATGGGCGCGGCCGGCGCCGGGCTCGCCCTGTCGGCGTGCGGGGTGAAGGGCCAGGGCGGCAAGGAGAAGGTCAGCCAGAGCGACGTCGAGAAGTACTGGGCGGGCAAGACCAAGAACGGCACGCTCAACTGGGCGAACTGGCCGGGCTACATGCAGGACGACCGGGAGACCATCAAGGCGTTCGAGAAGGAGACGGGCGTCAAGGTGACCTACAAGGAGGTCATCCAGGAGATGGGCCCCTGGTTCGGCAAGATCCAGGCGCCGCTGGCCGCCGGCCAGTCCATCGGCTTCGACCTGATGGTGATGACGAACGGGATCCAGCTGGAGCAGTGCCGCCAGCTCGGCTACCTGGCGCCGCTCGACCTGTCGAAGCTGCCGAACTTCCAGGCGAACGCCGGGCCGTCGTTCAAGAACCCCTCCTACGACCCCGGCAACGCCTTCACGATCCCGTACGAGTCGGGCGTCACCGGGATCGCGTACAACACCAAGTACGTGAAGGAGGAGATCACCAGCATCGCCCAGCTGTTCGACCCGAAGTACAAGGGCAAGGTCGGCATGATGGGCGACTCGCAGGAGCTCGGGAACTTCGGGATGTTCCTGCTCGGCATCGACCCCGAGAAGTCGACGAAGGCGGACTGGGAGAAGGCCGCCGCCAAGCTGCGGGAGCAGCGCGACAAGGGCATCGTCCGCAAGTACTACAGCCAGGACTACGTCGACGCCGTCAGCAAGGGCGACGTGTGGATGACCATGGCGTGGTCCGGCGACGTGTACAGCCTGACCAGCCCCGACGTGAAGTTCGTGGTGCCCAAGGAGGGCGGCACGATCTGGACCGACAACCTGTGCATCCCGAAGACCGCCGAGAACCCGGTGGACGCGCTGATGCTGATGAACTGGCTGTACGTCCCGGAGAACAACGCGCCGCTGACCGAGTTCATCAACTACATGCCGCCGATCCCGGCCACCCAGAAGCTCATCGCGCAGAAGGCGGAGCAGGCCGGCGGCTCTGACAAGAAGGACCTGATCCGGCTCAGCACCAGCCCCCTGATCTTCCCCTCGCAGGCCGACCTGGCCCGGCTGCGGCACTACCGGCGGCTCACGCAGGCCGAGGAGGCCGAGTACCAGAAGATCTTCGAGCCGATCTCCAAGGGCTCGTGATGGGCGGGGTGCGGGGGCGGCTCGCGCCGTACCTCATGATCCTCCCGGGCGGGCTGTGGCTGGCGGCGTTCTTCCTTGTCCCGCTCGTGCTGATGGTCTCCCTGTCGCTGCAGACCGGGAACCTCATCGACGGCTTCCAGCAGACGCTGCACTGGCAGAACTACACCGACGGGCTGAGCACCTACGGCGACAAGTTCGTCCGGTCGCTCTGGTACGGGCTGCTCGCGACGATCGCGTGCATTGTGCTCGCCTACCCGGCCGCGTACTGGATCGCGTTCCGGGGCGGGCGCGCCAAGTCGACGTACCTGTTCATGCTGCTGCTCCCGTACTTCGTCTCGTTCATCCTGCGAACGGTCTCGTGGAAGCTCGTCCTCACCGACAACGGGCCGATCCTCGGGCCGCTGCGCGACCACGGCGTCCTGCCGCAGGGCTTCCACATCCTCGACACCGGCGCCGCGGTGGTGTCCGGGCTCGCGTACAACTTCCTGCCGTTCATGGCCCTGCCGATCTACGTGGCGCTCGAACGCGTCGACCCGCGCGTGGTGGAGGCGGCCTACGACCTGTACGCGAGCCGCACGCAGGCGTTCCTGCGGGTCATCCTGCCGCTGTCGCTGCCCGGCGTGTTCGCCGGCGTGATCATGACGTTCGTGCCGGTGTCGTCGGACTACGTCAACGCCGAGGTGCTCGGCGGCCCGCAGAACACCATGATCGGCAACGTCATCCAGACCGAGTACTTCAACAACAGCGCCTACCCGATGGCGTCCGCACTGTCGTTCGCGCTGATGGCGATCCTGCTCGTCGGCATCTTCGCCTACGCGCGCACGCTCGGCACGCAGGACGTCCTGGAGGCGGCCGGCCGATGACGACGCATACCGAGGCCCCGGTGACCCTCACCAAGCAGCCCCCGCGGCCGCGCCGCGCACCCCTCAGGCGCCGGATCTCCGTCCTGCACCTCTACACCCTCGCGCTGATCGCGTGGCTGATCCTGCCCATCGCGATCATGATCCTGTTCGGGTTCAACGACACCCGCAGCAAGCAGAACTTCCAGTGGCAGGGCTTCACGCTCAAGTGGTACGCCCACCTGTTCGACAAGAGCGACCTCACCGCGGCGGTCGTCAACTCGCTGACGATCGCGGTGTTCAGCACGCTGATCACGACGGTCATCGGGACGTTCGCGGGCCTCGCGCTCGGACGGTACCGGTTCCGCGGCAAGGGCTCGACGAACCTGGTGCTGTTCATGGCGATCTCCTGCCCGGAGATCGTGATGGGCGCGTCGCTGCTGTCGATGTTCGTCACGTTCAACCTGCCGCGCGGCTACCTGACGATCCTCCTCGCGCACGTGATGTTCTCGATCGCCTTCGTGGCCGTGACGGTCCGCGCCCGCGTCGTCGGGCTCGACCCCTCGGTGGAGGAGGCCGCGCAGGACCTCGGGGCCGGCCCGTGGACGCGGTTCCGCCTGGTCACCCTGCCGATGATCATGCCGGGCGTGCTGGCGGGCGCGCTGCTGGCGTTCGTGCTGTCCATCGACGACTTCGTCATCACGAACTTCACCAGCGGCGCCACCGTGACGTTCCCGCTGTGGATCTACGGCTCCACCAGGACCGGCACCCCGCCGCAGGTCAACGTGATGGGGACGATCATCTTCGCGGTCGGCGTGGTGATCGCGGTGGTGTCGGCGCGGCGCAGCTACCGCGCGCGGACGTGAACGTGAACGTGGCCCAGTCGCTCGCCGACGCCGCGCCGGAGCCCTTCTGGCTCCAGGACCCGGCCCGTCCCGCCGCGGGCCCGGCCCTGACCGGTGCGCTGACATGCGACCTCGCCGTCGTCGGCGGCGGGTACAGCGGCCTGTGGACGGCGCTGCTCGCCAAGGAGCGCGACCCGTCCCTGGACGTGGTCGTGCTGGAGGCCGGCCGCATCGGCACCGCCGCGTCCGGACGCAACGGCGGGTTCTGCGCCGCGAGCCTCACCCACGGTCTGGAGAACGGCCTCGGACGCTGGCCGGACGACGTCCACACCCTCGAACGCCTCGGTTGGGACAACCTGCGCGCCATCGGTGAGACCCTCACCCGCTACGGCATCGACGCCGAATGGGAGCCCACCGGGGAGATGAGCGTCGCGACCGAGGAGTGGCAGGTCCCGCTGCTCCAGGAGGCGGCGGAGAAGGCCTACGAGCACGGCTGGGAACCGATCCTGCTCGGCCCGGAGGCGGTCCGCGCCGAGGTCGACTCGCCCACCTACCTCGCGGGCCTGTGGGACCGCGACAGCGTCGCCATGGTGCACCCGGCCAAGCTCGCCTGGGGCCTGGCGGACGCCTGCCGCTCCCTCGGCGTCCGCGTCTTCGAGAACACCCGCGTCACGGCCATGCGTTCCGACGCCCGCGGGCTCCGGCTCACGGCCGCCGCGCCCCCGCGGCGGAACGGCGGCGAGCCCGGTCCGCTCGGGACGGTCACCGCCCGGAAGGTCGCCCTGGGAACCGGCGCCTTCCCGCCGGTCCTGCGGCGCCTGCGCCACTACGTCGTCCCCGTGTACGACTACGCGCTCGTCACCGAGCCGCTCTCCGCCGCCCAGCGCGAGGCCATCGGCTGGCGGCACCGGCAAGGGCTCGGCGACAGCGCCAACCAGTTCCACTACTACCGGCTCACCGCCGACGACCGGATCCTGTGGGGCGGCTACGACGCCGTCTACCACTTCGGCAACGGCTTCCACCCCGGCCTGGAACGGCGCCCCTCCACGTACACGACGCTGGCCCGGCACTTCTTCGCCACGTTCCCGCAGCTGGAGGGCATCCGCTTCAGCAACGCCTGGGGCGGCGTCATCGACACGTGCAGCCGCTTCTGCGCCTTCTTCGGGACGGCCTACGACGGCAGGCTCGCGTACGCGGCGGGCTACACCGGCCTCGGTGTCGGCGCCACCCGCTTCGGCGCCGACACCATGCTCGACCTGCTGAGCGTCGGCCTCGCACCCGGCGAGGAGACCGAGCGGACGCGGCTGGAGATGGTGCGCACCAAGCCCGTCCCGTTCCCGCCCGAACCGCTGCGCTACGGCGTCATCGAACTGACCCGGCGCGAGATCGCCCGCGCCGACCGCAACGCCGGACGCCGCGGCCTCTGGCTCCGCACCCTCGACCGCATGGGCCTCGGCTTCGACTCCTGACCCCGAAGGGGGATCAGTCCGGCGACTCGTCGACGGAGCCGAAGATGACGGACGAGACCTCCAGGTACAGCTGCTCCGGGTACGGCATGAAGCCGACGTTGCGGAGCGCCTGCTTCTGGCCCGCGGACTCCATCACGAACTCGCCGTAGCCGAGGATCCGCCCTGTCACCGAGCGGTTCAGCGCGATGTCGGTGACCTTGGCGAGCGGCATCATCGCGACGTTGCGGTTGAGCACGCCGTTGACGACCATCACCCGGTGCTCGGTGACGAGGAAGAAGTCCACCGACCAGGCGATCACCTTCCAGGTCAGGTAGCCGACGGCGATCAGCCACAGCCACCAGAGCCAGACCTGCCCGGTGACCGCGCTCGCCGCGCCGCACGCGATGAGCCCGAGCACGACGACCGACACCGGCAGCAGCAGGACGGCGGGGTGCCGCCGCACCGCGATGACACGGCCCTCGTAGGACATCAGATACTTGTCGACGGTGCGCGACGAGGTGTCGCGGTGCACCATCATGTCCTGCAGATTCACGGCGGCGTCCTCGTCATGATCCGGGTGGGTCAACCGTAGCCGACGCGGAACCGGCGGTGCAGGGGCCGCGCGGTAAGGGCTCCGCCCCCGTGCGGGGCCTTGTCGGAGGCGGATCCGTTCGCCGATCATGGTTCTCATGGACGGTGACGCCGCGAAGCCGCAGGGGGCCGGCGGCCCGCGCGGCGAGTTCGCTCCCGACGTGACCGGACGTCCCATCTGGCGGCTGCTGCTGCGGGGCCTCGGGGTGTACCTGCCCGGCTGGGAGATGCCCGCGGGCGCGCTGCGCGTCCGCGAGGGGGCGCCGGCGCCCGGGTTCGGCCCGCCCGCCTACCTGAACGGCGACGCCGGCTTCGGCGTGCACGTCCCGGACCGCCGCCGCGGCCTCGAACCGGACCGCGAGATCTACGTGCGCGGCCGGGAGGACCCGAGCTTCGGCATCGTCGTGGCGGGTCCGTCGGCGGCGATCGGCAGCCGCGTCGTGGACGCCGCCGTGCTGATGCGGTTCGCGCGGCGGCTGACGTTCGAGGAGCTCTTCGACACCGGTGACGCCGACTCCGTGCCGTACGCGGTGCGCGGTGCGCGGGCGGTGGAGAACGCGGTGTTCCTCGACCGCGCCGCCGGGATCGGCCTGTGCGTCGAGGCCGACCCGTGGACCGGCGCCCTGACGTGCCCTCTCTACGTGCGCATCGGCGGCCCTTCGGAGCGTTCCGTGCGGGCCTACGGCGCGGTGGCCCAGCCGGTGAGGTCCCACAGCTGATGGGACGGCAGCCGCCGCAGCCGGACGCTCGCGGCGGCCGGGTCCCAGAACACCTCGTCGCTCTCCAGCTCCAGTGACTGCGCGGCCGTCAGCACCGCGCACAGCAGCTCGTCCCGCGTCCGGACGGCCATGAGCGGGCCGATCTGCGCGACGGCGCCCGAGCACTCCGCCAGCGTCCGCAGGAGCGCCTTGAGCGCCGCCTCGTCCTCGGGGGCGCGGACCGGCTCCACGCCCGGCGGGACGCCCGGCTCGACCCTGGCGAGCCCGCGCTTGGCCTCGCCGCCCGACAGCCCGCCGTTGGAGCGCGCCCCGGCGCCCGCCGAGATCAGCAGCGCGCTGAACACGCCCGCGAGGTCCTCGCTGGCGTGGCCGCCGAGGAAGTAGCGGCGGCGCTCCGGGGAGCCGGGCGCCGAGCCGTTCGCGTCCTCGGCGGTGCGGAACCGGACGTCCAGCCGGCTGGCGCGCACGCAACGCTCGTAGATGTCGCAGAGGATGTCCTCCAGCTGCTCGTCGCGCGTCCACAGCCGCCCCGTGGCGGTGACGGCGCCGCCGTGGGCGCGGGGGCGCCCGGTGAGCGCCGCAGTGACGGTGTCGTCGAGCTCGCCCTCGGTGAACTGCAGCAGCTCGGCGACGACGTCCTCGACGTCCTCCAGGGTGCGGGTGAGGGCGCGCTGCAGCTCCAGGATCTCCTCGCCGCCGCGTTCGAGCTCCGCGAGCCGGCCGAGCGCCGCGTCGACCCTGCCGTCGGCGGTCTCGCCGCCCGCGCGGGTGACGGACCGCACCGACGTCTCGACCTCGCCGAGCTTGCGGCGCAGCGCGGCGAGGGTGATGCGCTGCTGCTCCAGCTCGTGCAGCCTGCCCGCCTGGGTCCGCAGGTAGTCGTCCGCCTGGTGGACGAGCCCGGCCAGCTCCTCCACCTGCCCGGTGTTCTGCCGGAGCCGGTTGTCGAGCGCGGGCAGCACGTCCTGCTTGACCCGCGACAGCTCCGCGGTGAGCTGCTCGCCGACGGTGACCAGGACGTTGTTCTGCTTGGTGACCTGGTCGTTCAGCTCGTCGATCCGGCGGGTGAAGGCGTTGGCCTGGTCCCGGCTCTGCTTGCCCGCGTACAGTTCGAGCGCCCCCACCACGACGCACATCACCACCAGGATGACCGTCGTCATTGCACTCCTCGGGCGTGACGCTGATTACCGGAACGGGTTTTGATCGCGACCATAACTTACGATCACGTGGGCCGACCAAAACTTACGTAACCGACTGATCTCAGTGACCGGCCGGCCTCACCGGTCCGTCCCGTGCCATTCCGTGACACTTCCCATGCGCTCGGTGACGAATTCTCAGACGCAGCCCTCGAATTGCGGGACGGTGGTGGTGACTTTCAGCCCGGCGGGGCGGAACCATTTGTCCAGCAGGCGTGGGGCGGTGCCGTCTTGGTACAGCCCCGTGATCGCCTTGTTGACCGCCTCGCAGCCGTTGACGTCGCCCTTCCTGATGCCGACGCCGTACGGCTCGTCGGTGAACGGGGCGTTGACGATCGTGAGCCCGCCGCCGCTCCCGGACGCCTTCGCCGCGAGGCCCGCGAGGATCAGGTCGTCGGTCGAGACGGCGTCGAGCCGCCCCCCGGTGAGCTCGGTGAGGCACCCCGCGTACCCGCCCGCCTCGACCGGCAGCGCCGCGACGCCCTGCTCGTCGTGGACGCGCGGGAACGACACCGACCCGGGGACGCGGCACAGCCGCCGCCCTTTCAGGTCGTCGATGTTCCGGATGCGGCCGGCGTCGGAACGGCGGACGAGAATGTCCTGGTGGGCCACATAGTAGGGACCCGCGAACGACACCTGAACCTTGCGTTCGGGCGTGACGGAATAGCTGGCCACCACGAGGTCGACGTCGCCGTCCTGAAGCATTTTCTCGCGGGTCGCCGACGTGACCCGCTTGAACGTCACGTCGCCGGCGCGCACTTTCAGGCGCCGGGCGATCTCCTTGGCGATGTCGACGTCGAATCCGGTGAACGAGCCGTCGCCCTGGCGCTCGCCGAGCCCCGGCTGGTCGCCGTTCACGCCGATGACGAGCGCCTTCTTGCCGGCGACGGAGTCCTCCCGGGCGTCCGCGATCGCGCAGGCCGTCCCCGCGCCGAGGACGGCCGCGGCCGCGAGCACCGCCGCCGCGAGGCGCCGCGCCCTCACTTCGACCACCGGTACTCGGCCAGGCGGGGGCGCACGCCGATGAGCACGAGCGCCGCGATGACGACGCCGGCGGCGGGCAGGACGGCGTACCAGCCGCTCGTCCCGCCGTCCCCGTCCTTCACGGCCTCGTCGAACGCCCTCTGGTGGATGGCGACCAGCGCCTGGAGGGAGCGGTCGTACCGGGTGAAGTCGGCGGCGGCCGCACCGCGGGCGGCGACCGCCTGGTCGCGCTGCCCCCCGTCCGCGAGGTCGCGCATCCGGCGGTCGTTCGCCTGGACCTTCTGGTAGTCGGCGAGCACCTTGTTCATGCCGTCCGCGAGCCGCGCCTTCTGCGCGGCCGACCGCGCCGGCCGCCCGGCCTCGGCGCCCAGGAAGCCGAGGAACGGCACGCGTCCGGGCTCGAAGGACAGATCCTTCTGGACGGCCGCGTTGTACTGGGTCAGGTTCCCGGCCTTCAGGTACAGGACGGTCTGCGACTTGCTCAGGTACACCTGCTCGTAGGCGTCGGCCCGTCCGGGGTCGAGCAGGAACCGGGTCTCGTCGGCGTTCGCGCTGTTGCTGATGGCGCGGGTCCGCGAGAGCCCCAGGATCGAGTCGAAGCCCTCCTCCTTGGCCTGGCGCAGATGGTCCGCCTGGCCGGTGAGCATCAGGGAGCCCGCCGCGACAAGGACGAGCGTTCCGAGCGTCGCCAGCGCGAGCGGAACGTTCAGCAGCCGGCGGAAGCGCCGGGCCAGGTAGAGCTGGAATCCGGCGAGGACGGCCACGAGCGCCAGGCCCGTGGCGAGGATGCCGGTGCGGCCGGCGAGGACCGCCGACCGCTTGTCCTCGTAGGTGTGCCGGACGAGGGTGCCGTTGTCGAGCGTCAGGTTGTACGCCTTCGGCAGCAGGTCCAGCTTCATCAGGTCGGTCGCCTGCCGGTAGAGGTCGACGACCTTCTGCGCCGGAGGCCCGGACGCGTGGGGGCTCTGCCGGTCCAGCAGCAGGGCCTGCCCGGCGAGGCGCTCGTAGCGGGCCAGCGCGTCCAGCAGGTCGCGGGCCGTGTTGTTCTCGGTCGTCTCGTCGGCGAGCTTGGCGGCCTTCAGCAGCGCGTCGCCGGCCCTGCGCCGGTTCTGGTCGTAGCGGGCGAGCGCCTGCTCGCGCCCGCCGCCCGCCGCGTCGCCGATCAGCAGCGCGTTCGCGAGCTGCGCGTCCATGTCGCTGAGCTGGAAGTACAGGTCACCGGTGGCGACGACCTGCGGGCCCGCGTCGTGCCCGATGACCCGCACCCCCTCGCGGGCGTCGCCGATCGCCGCCCAGGCGACGCCGAGCAGCGCCACCAGCAGCACCAGCGACAGCACGGTCAGCGCCCGGACGCGGGCCGCGACGGTGCGGGGCAGCAGCCGCGCGACACCGGTCGGCGCGGCGGCCGGGCGGAGGTCCCCGCCGCCTCCGCCCCGGGCCGGGGGCGGCGCGTGCGCGGCGGGGCTCGGCGGGCCCGCCGGCGGGGACTGCTGGACGGCCGTCATGTCGCCTCGCCTCGGGTGAGCGTGATCGTGGTCCAGGCGCCCACGTGGATCCGGTCGCCGTCGGTGAGCGGGACCTCCACGTTGTAGGGGATGGGGGCGGTGGAGCCGTTCACGCAGGTGCGGTTGGTGGAGCCGGGGTCGACCAGCGTCCAGGTGCCGTCGGGCTTCGCCAACAGCACCGCGTGCACGTGGGAGACGCCGGGGTCCTCGGGGGGCTCGCGCAGGTCGATCTCGGGCGGAGAGGGTTGCGAGGAGCTGCGCCGCCCGATGCGGACCTGGCCTCCGGTGAGCGGGATGCGCCGCTCGGGCGCGTACGGCGGGAACGACAGCGACGCCGAGTCGGGCCCCTCTTCGGCGATGACCGTGTTGTAGTACTCGCGGTCGGCGCGGACGACCGCCGTCCACACCGCCCCGGGGGCGGACGGCTCCGGGACGGGATGCGTCGGAACCGGCGGCGCGGGGACCGGCGGAGCCGGGACCGGGGGAGCGGGCACGGGCGGCGCCGGCACGGGCGGCGCCGGAATGGGAGGCGCGGGCGGGCGCCGCGGGTCGGACGGCCCGCGCTGCGCCGCGTGGGGTCCGGACGGGACGGACGCAGGGGACCCGGACGGGACGGACTCAGGGGACATGGCCTCATACGGCGCGGTCTGCGCCGGTGAGGGGGCGGGCTCCGACGCCGGGGTGGGCTTGCCGCCCCCGATGGCGAAGTCATAGCCGCACGCCTCGCAGAAGCGGTCGGTGCTCGGGGTCCCGCAGTCGGGGCACGGAGTCCCGCCCGGCGACGGCTGCGGGGCGGACGCGCCCGCGGCGGCGCCGGAGGGGGCGCCGCCGATGCGCTCGCCGCAGACGTCGCAGTAGTCCTGCGACTGCGAGGTGTGTCCGCTGGGGCAGCTCGCCATGCTCAGCCCTCGCTCCTCCTGGTGGTCACCGTCTCGTCCTTGCGTGTCCGGACCGTCTTGCTGGAGCGCGTGTCGAGCTCCATCTCGTCGGCCTTGGCGACGTCGCGCTTCAACCGGACGGTACCGGTCGCCTCGTCGACGACGTCCACCACCTTGCGCAGCATCGCGGTGATCTCGTCGTTGCCGGCCTCGCCCGCGAGCACCACGGCCCGGCCGAGCCGCGCCGTCGCGGTGTCGACGTCGCCGTCCTTGCGCGCCTGGAGGCCCTCCTGGATCGCCGCGGCCAGCTCCGCCTGCCCGGTGTAGCCCGCGACCCGCGGGTTGATCCGGGTGGACTCCGCCTCGTCGTCGGTCCACTGGGCCAGGACGTTCGCGCTCGCGGCGACCCGCGCCTCCTCGCCGGGCGCACCCGGCACGACGAGCTTCACCCACGCCGCGCGCAGCTCCTTGCCGACCTCCCCGGGCGGCAGCTCAACGCAGATGTGGTAGTCGCGGCTCTCGGCGCCCCACGCGCCGAGCGGGTAGTCGCCGGCCTGCGGGCCCGACTCGGCGCGCTTGGCGGTGAGGTCCTCCACCGAGGGGGAGACCTGCTTGACGAACCGCAGCCGCGCCGTCTGGGGCGTCCACACGCGCAGAGCGACGTCGGCGACGGACTTGCCCATCGCCGCCTCCGTCATGGCGCGGAAGTCGGCCACCAGGCCCGCCGGGTCGGCCACGATGTCCACGCTGCCGAGCAGGGCGGACGCCACCTTGCGCAGCTCGGCGACCTCCCAGTCGGTGCCGACGCCGCGGCAGTCGCAGACGAACCGCCCGCCGCAGCGGGCCAGGGCCGCGTCGAGCTGCTCCGGCGTCTCGTGCTGGTTCTTGCCGTCGGTCAGCAGGATCGCGTGCCTGATGCCGTCGCGGCCGGCGAAGAGGTCGTCGGCCAGCCGCAGCCACGAGCCGATCGCGGTGCCGCCGGACGCCTTCAGCCGGCTCAGCACGTGCTTGGCCTCGGCGCGGGTCTCCGGCGACGCCGGGACCAGCCCCTGGTGCCGGGGGAAGACCATCGAGGCCGTGTTGGAGCCGGACACGACCGCGAACTCCACGCCGTCGCGCAGCGTGTCGATCGCGACCTGCGCGGCCGCGATCGCCGCGCGCAGCTTGGTCTCCGGGTAGGACATCGAACCCGAGGTGTCGATGATGACGACCTCGGCCGCCCGGGTCGCGGACGGGGCGGGGGCGCCGCCCGGGGCGGCGACCGCCTCGACCGACACGATGGCGTGCATCTCGCGTCCGCCCACGGGCAGGTACTTGTTCTGGTCGATGGAGAGGGTGAACTGCGGCTCGCTCATCGGGGCTGCTCCGTGGTCTGGGAGATGCTCTCGTGGACGCGGCTGCCGGAGCCGCCGGGGGAGGGGACCGGGATCACGGCGACGGTGATGTTGTCGCGGCCGCCTGCTTCGAGGGCGCGGCGCACCAGCGTCCGCGCGGCGCCGAGCGGATCGGCCGCCGGGCCGGAGGAGCCTGCGCCCCCGGGTTCGCCGCCCTCAGGCTCACCGCCCTCGGGATCGCCGGCCAGCAGTGCCGCCAGGTCGGCGGCGTCGGGGAAGTAGTTCCACAGCCCGTCGCTGCACACCAGGAGCGTGCCGGGGCCGCTGGGCCGGAACGTCGCCACGTGCGGTTCGACCTGCCCGGCGTCGGCGCCCAGCCACGCGGTGATGACGTGCGCGTTCGGGTGCGCCTCCGCCTCCGCCTCCGTCAGCGAGCCCGTGGAGACCATGAACGCGGCCCACGAGTCGTCCTCGGTGAGCCGGCGGGACGGGCCGAGCTCGGCCATGTCGCCGGTGCTGACCTCGGCCTCGTCCACCTCATCGGGTGCCGGGCCCGTCGCGGCCTCCCCGCCCGCGCCGGATGAGCCGTCAGCGGCCAGCCAGTAGGCGCGGCTGTCGCCGACCCAGCCGACCGTGACCGCGGGGCCGCGCGTCACCGCGGACACGTAGGTGCACGACGGCGCGTCCGACGGCGACGTGGCGAGCGCGGCGACGGCGGCGGCCGCCCGCAGCGCCGCGTGGCGGGTGGCGTCCTCGGCGCCCTCCCCGGCGTCCAGCCTCGCCACCAGCTCGGCGAGGCCGGTGTCGGCGGCGGCGCGGGACGCCTCGTCGGGGCGCTGCGAGGACCCGACGCCGTCCGACACGACGGCCGCGACGCCGGAGAGGTGCGCGGAGAGGGCCAGCGCGTCCTCGTTCCGGCTGTAGCGGCGGCCGCGGTCGCTCGCGCCCGCCGCGACGACCGGGCGGGTGCCGTTGCCGCCGGCCGCGGCCGGCAGCTCGATCTCGACGTGGTCGCGTTCGGCGGGCTGGCGCAGGCCGCACGTCTCGCAGTAGCCGTCCGCGCCGATCGCCGTCCCGCCGCACCCCGGGCACGGGCCCGCGGTGCCGCGGCGGGCGGACGGCGCGGACTCCTGCCGGACCGTCGCGCCGTCGCGCCCGGCGGCCTCGGCGGGCGGTCCGTCGGCGAGCCGGTGCCCGCACTCCTCGCAGAAGATCTCCTCGGCGAACACCACGGCGCCGCAGGCGGGGCAGGACAGCTCGGCGGGCTTCCCCTGGTCGGTCAGGGCCGCGTCGGTTCCCGGGGTGTCGGGTCCGGGGGTGTCGGGTCCGGCGTCGGGCCCGGTGGGGCGGTCGGCTCCGGTGGGGTCGTCGGTCACAGCAGAGTCCTCGGGCGTACGGCGTTGGCGGAGTCGACGAGCCGGCGGCACTCGTCCCGGTCGCGGGTGCGGCGCGCCAGCTCCCGGTACGTCCCCTCGAGCAGGCGGCGCAGCGGGGTCTCGGCGAGCGGTGCGCCGAACAGGGAGCCGCCCCGGGGCCCGGCCGCCGTGCCGGGACCCGCCAGGAGCCAGCCGAGCGCGGCCTCCAGCACCTCGGCGGCGAGCCGGTCGCGGCGCTCGGCGTCCAGGTCGAGGGCGGCGAGCCGGTCGCCCGCGGCGACCAGCTCGGCCGCCGCCAGCTCGGCGGGGGGACGGCCGCGCACCGCCGTCACGACGGCCGCGACCTGGGCGGGCACGTACCGGATGGAGATCTTCGGTACCGAGTCGAGCGCGGCGACCGCGGCGCGGCGGTCGCCCGCCGCCAGATGCACCCGGGCGAGGCCGAAGGCGGCGTTGATGTAGCTCTGGTCGGTGCGCCACACCGTCTCGTACAGGCGGACGGCGTCGTGGGGCGCCGACCGCTCGCGGCAGTAGGCGAGGCCCAGCTTGGGGGCCGCCTCCCCGGGCAGCAGCCCGTACAGCCGGTCGAACAGCGGGGCGGCCTCGTCCACGCGGCCCCCCGCGAGCAGCCCGACCGCGCGGTACCAGCCGATCCGCCAGTCGGAGGGGCGCTCCGCGGCCAGCGCGTCGAGCAACTCGTCGGCCTCCTCGGCCGCGCCCAGCTCGATCTTGGCGCGGGCGAGCGCCAGCCTGACCTCGGGCGTGCGCTCCGGCGCGTTCGCCGCCGCCTCGGCGGCCTGCGCCGGCTCCAGCGCGCCGAGCCCGGACACGAACGCGGCCGCGGGGTCGGCGCCGTCCACGAGCGGCGCCGGCAGCGCGGCGGCGGCGACCGGCGGCGGGACGGGCGGAAGCGCGGCCTCCTCCCGCGTTCCCCCCGCCATCCGCGTCGTGAACCGCTCCGGGCCGAAGAGCCCGGACGGCGCGGGACGCGGCGCGCCGTCCTCGGCCGCCAGCACCTCCCGCAGCACGCCGGTCAGCTGCTCGGCCATCTCCGCCGCGTCCTGGAAGCGGGCGCTCGGCTCCTTGTGCGTGGCGCGGCGCAGCAGCCGGTCGTAGGACTCGAAGCGCCGCAGGACGGGGATCTCCTCGCACGGCGGCAGCGAGTGGACGTACGCGCGGGTGTAGCCCTTGAAGGGGAAGCTCAGCACGGCGAGGGCGCGGCCGACCGTGTACAGGTCGGAGGAGACCGACGGGCCGGCGTCGGCGATTTCGGGGGCCTGGTAGCCGACCGTGCCGTAGATCGCGCCGTCCGGGTCGTCCAGCCGCCGCACCCCGCCGAGGTCGATCAGCCTGAGCTGCTCCTCGGACTGGATCACGTTGTCCGGCTTGAAGTCGCAGTAGACGAGGCCCTGCGCGTGCAGGTACTCGAACGCCCGCAGCACCTCCAGCCCGTAGGCGATGGCCTGCGCGAGGGGCAGGTGCTTCTCGCCGGACGGGTGCGGCTGGGCGAGCAGGATGTCCTTGAGCGACTGCCCGCCCACGTACTCCATGACGATGTAGCCGTCGCCGTCGTGCTGGACGAAGTTGTAGATCTTGACGATGTTGGGGTGCTCGACCTCCGCGAGGAACGCGCGCTCGGCCGCCGCCGCGGCCATCGCGTCGGCGTCGCCGCTGTCGAGCAGGCCCTTGAGGACGACCCAGCGGTCGCTGACGTTCTTGTCCTTGGCCAGGTAGATCCAGCCGAGCCCGCCGTGGGCGAGGCAGCCCAGCACGCTGTACTGGCCGCCGACGAGGTCGCCGGGGCTGAGCTTCGGGGTGAAGGAGAAGCGGGCGCCGCACTTGGGGCAGAAGCCCTCCGACCGGCCAGGCCGGTCGCCGCGCCCGCGGCCGACGGGCTCGCCGCAGCTGCTGCAGTACCGCTTGGCCTCCGCGACCTGCGGGTCGCTCATCACCGCGCTGGACGGGTCGCGGTAGGGGACGCGCGGCACCTCGACGAGCCCGGCGCCGAGCATGCCGCGGCGGCCGGACGAGCGGGTCGACCCGGTGCGGGTGCTGCCCGTCCGGGTGCTGCCGGTCGCCGTGCTCCCCGAGGTGGCCGCGCCGCCCGACGTGCCCGCGCCGCCCGACGTGCCCGTGCCCGGCACGCGCGCGGTGTGCGCGGGAGGCGAGCCGCACACGTCGCAGTAGCCGTCCATGATCGTGCCGCCGCACCCGGCCTGCCCGCACCGGTCGGGCCGCTCGGCGGACGGGCGCGGCGCCGGGACGCTCGCCGCGGGCGCGGCGGCCGCGGGAGCCGCCGGGGCCGCCGGGGGATTGCCGCAGACGTCGCAGTAGCCGTCCGCGATCGTGCCGCCGCACCCGGGCTGCGCGCACTGGCTCATCGATCCGCTCCCTTCGCCCGCGAGGTGACGGCCCGCTGGTACGCGGTCAGCGCCACGGTGGCCTTCCGCAGATCGCAGGGGGAGGTCCACAGCAGCTCGCGTGCCTGCTCGTAGGCCAGGGCCAGTTCGGGGTCCTCGGCGTGGCCGAGCCGTGCGGCCTTCACCCGGTAGGCCTGCAGGCGGCCGCGCAGCTCCTCGCGCCGGTCCAGCAGGCCCCGGATCAGGCCGGCGGTCTCGCGGGCCCGCGCGAGCGCCGCGTCCGCCGCGCGCTCCAGGTCGGCGACGCGCTCCGCGGCCTCGCGCCAGCCGCCGCCCCGCGCGGCGGCGCCCTGCCGGGGCCGGGTGACGGACGCGAGGCGGTCGGCGAGGGCGGCGGAGGCCTCGGGCAGGTCCGGCAGCGCGGACGTGGTGATCTTGGCGAGCACCTCGTCCCGCGCGGCGCGCGCCTCCGCCTCGGCCTCGCGCAGCAGGTCCAGGACGGCGGCGACGCCGCGGAGCCGGGCGGCGAACCCGTCGCGCAGCCGCTCCGCCTCCTCCAGACTCCGCCGCACCTCGGCGAAGCCGGAGCGGACCGCGTCCAGCCGCGCGGTGTCGGCGTGGCCGTCCCGCGCCAGCGCGAGCGGGTCGGCGCGCACGACCGCGGCGACGCTCTCCAACCCGTCGCGGAGCCTTTCGAACTCGGGGTCCGCGCCGCCGAGGGACTCCAGCAGCTCCTCGGCCGCCCGCCGCTCGGCCTCCACCTCGGCGAGCCGCGACAGCAGCGTCGACCAGACGGCGTCCAGCGCGGACACCGCCCGCGCGACGTCCTCGTACAGCGGCGTCATCCGGTCGACGGCCGCCCGCAGCGTCAGCCGCTCGCCGGACGGGACGGCCAGCAGCGTCCGCCGCTCCAGCGGCACCTCCGGAGCGGGCAGCTCCACCGACGGCCCCTCCAGGAGGCGGGTGAGCTCGGCGAGCCGCGCCTGCCCGGGTCTGCCGGGGCGGGACCACAGCTCCTCGGCGGCGGAGAGCGCGCGCCCGTAGAGGTCGAACAGGAGCCACAGGGAGGCCGCCCGCGACCGCACGTCGGACTGGACGCGCAGCGTCGCGCCGCGCAGCGTCGCCCCCTCCAGCAGCTGGTAGCCCTGATGGGCCTCCAGCTCCAGCAGGGCGGTGCCGATGCGCTCCCTCTCGTCGCGGAGGCGCGCGAGCATCCTGTCCGCCTCGTCCCGGCTCATCGGGGGCCGGTCCAGGCGCGGTTCACTCAACGCCGATCCACGGCTTGACCCATGTTCGCCCCTGATTCCCCCGAATAGAGCATGTTTTCCGAGCCTCAGTTTTCACCATGCGAGGCCGCCTTCTCAAGCGCGAAGCCGATCAACGCTCCGGACCGGCCCGCGGTGCGCCGCGCGCCGCGTCCACCCGCGCCGGGACCTCCAAAATGTCAGTGTTCGAACGTATGATCGAACCATGGCGAACGTTGCGACGCACCCCCAGTCCGCGCCTACCGTGCACACCGCACCCGCGCTCACGGCGGCGGAGATCGCCGCCCTCGCGCTCTCCCTCGCGCACCTCGGCGGCGGCCCGCAGGCCACCACCGCGCGCCGCGCCCTGCACACCCTCCTCGACGCCGCTCCGCACGACGACGTGGTCACCACCACGCTCGCCACCCTCACCGCGCCCCTGGACGCCTCCACCTCCGACCGGGCCCGCGTGATCGCCGCCGCCATCACCGAGCACCGCGTCGTCCGGCTCTGCTACGGCGACGCCGGCGCCAACGTCACGATCCGCGAGGTCGAGCCGGTCACCTGCCTCGTCCACCGCGACCACTGGTACCTCGTCGGCTGGTGCCGCATGCGCCGCGGCGTGCGCGCCTTCCGCTTCGACCGCATCCTCGCGGTCGAGTCCACCGGCCTGCTCGCCCGGCACCGGCGCGCCGACCGCTACCTGCCCTTCCAGAAGCGCCGCACGGCCTGACCGCACGGCCTGACCGCACCCCGGCGCCGGGGCCGCACGACCGCGGCTCCGGCGCCGATCCGCACCCGCCCTCCCTCAGACCGACACCGTCTCCTGGACGGCGGCGGTGACCACGCTCGGCACGTCACCGGTCCGGGCGTAGACGGCGCGCTGGAACCGGGCCCCGTTCCCGCGCTCCAGCACGCCGCGGAGGAGCTTGGTGACGGTGTCGAGGTCCCCTGCGCGGTCGAGCGCGGGGGACAGGTGGTCGAGCAGCGCCTCCACGACCTCGCGGGCGGGGGCGGCGAGGTGGGTGCGGGGGTGGACGAGTTGTTCGCGCAGGCCGGAGCGTCCGGCCCGCCACATCGCCAGGCGCATCAGGTCCGCGCGCACCGGGTCGGGCGGCTCGCCCCGGTGCCACGCGTCCGCGGCGGTCTCGACGAGCGCCCGGACCAGCGCGGCCGTCAGCACGGCGTCGTCGGCCTCCAGGCACACGTCCGCGACGCGGATCTCCACGGTCGGGTAGTGCCGGGACAGCCGGGCGTCGAAGTAGATCATGCCCTCGTCCACCAGGGCGCCGGTCGCGAGCAGCGCCTTGACGGTGGCCCGGTAGGCCTCCGCCGAACCGAACAGCTCGGTCGGGCCGCTGGACGGCCAGCGGCCCCAGACCTGGTGCCGCCAGCTGTCGGAGCCCGTGTCGGCGCCCTGCCAGAACGGGGAGTTCGCGCTGAGCGCGAGCAGCGGGGGCAGCCATGGCCGGATCCGGTCGAGGACGGCGACGCCCTCCTCCGCGGACTCGATGCCGACGTGCACGTGGCAGCCGCAGGTGAGCTGCTCGTCGGCGGTGGGGCCGTAGGCGTCGGCCATCCGCAGGTAGCGGTGCGACGGGGTCAGCGACGGGCGGACGCTGACCGGCGAGGTCGCCAGCGCGGCGACGGCGGCGCCCACCCCGGCCGCCGACTGGGCCGCCGCGATCCGCGCCGACCGGACGTGGTCGGACACCTCGTCCAGCGAGACGCAGACCGGGGTGGCCGTCTCCACCTGCTCGCGCTGGAGCTCGGTCTCCAGCGCCTTGGAGCGCCGCCCGCCGGTCAGGAACAGCTCGTCATGGCGGCGGGCGTAGTGGATCACGGAGCCGGAGAGTGCCTGGGGCGCGCCCGTGTCCGGGTCGACCAGGAGCAGTTCCTCTTCCACCCCGAACGTGCGTGCACCCGTGCGAAGTGTCACCAGATGTTCCTTCCCGGCCTGCACGGATGTACGTCCCCGGGGAGGGTCGTTCTGGCCGGACCGGCGTGCCTAGAATGCGCGCGGTCAACCGAGCGCTTGGTCAAAAGGTGGTGGTATGTCCTATCTCGTCGGCCAGTGGGGCACCGGGTCCGTCGGCAGGTCGGCGCTCGGAGCGCTGCTCGGGCACCCGGACCTCGAACTGGCCGGGGTCGTCGCCACCGACCCCCGGCACGCCGGCGTCGACGCGGCCGAGCTGGCCGGAAGCGGCCGCCCCGCCGGGATCCGCGCCACCGAGGACCCGGCGGCGCTCCTGGCCCGGCGCCCCCACGTCGTCTGCCACACGGCCTCCCGCGCCCGGGACGTGGCCGGGGAGCTGTGCCGCATCCTGGAGGCGGGCACCGGCGTGGTGTCGGACGCCCTGCCCTCGCTGGTCCATCCACCCTCCGCCGATCGGGCCCTCGTGCGCCGGCTGCGGTCCGCCTGCGCGACCGGCGGCGCCGCCTGCCTCACCCTCGCGCCCGGCCCGGTGGACGACGTGCTCCCGCTGCTGCTGAGCGGCGGCTGCCGCCGCGTGCACGGCGTCACGATCACCCGGTTCACCTGCGGGGACGACCCTGAGGCCGGCGACCGGTTCGGCTTTGGCGGCCCCCTCGGGCACCGTCCGCCGATCGTCCGGCCGGGCGGCCCGCGACGGACCTGGGGGCCGGTCGTGCGCCTCCTCGCCGAGCACCTGGCGGTGCCGCTGGACGACGTGCGCGAGACCTACGAGTCGTGCCCGGCGCCCGATGACGCCGGGCGCGTCGCCAAGGGGACCCTGGCCGGGCTGCGGTTCCAGGTGTCGGGACTGCTGCGCGGCCGTCCCGTGATCACCGTCGAGCACGTCGCCCGGCTGCGCGCGGACATCGCCCCGCACTGGCCCGCGCCGCCGTCCGGCGGGACGGAGGGCCACCGCGTCGAGATCGACGGCGAGCCGCCCTGGCGGATGGACCTCGCGGGGCCCGGCGCCGCCGAGTCCGCCGCGCTGCGCATGGCCAGCGCCGTGACCGCCGTGGCCGAGGCGCCGCCGGGCCTGCACACCCCGCTGACCCTGCCGGCGTTCACCGGCCGGCGCCGCCTCCGTTGAGCCACGCGGCGAGCAGGGTGCCGGTCTCCTCCCGGCGGTCGACGTAGAGCATGTGCCCGGCCTGGATCTCGCTGATCACGAGGCCGGGGCCGAGCGCTGCGCGCAGGTCGACCACGAACTCCGGCCGGACGAAGTCGGCCTCGGTCGCGATGACCAGGTGGGTGGGCATGTCAGCGGGCGGTGCGAGGTGGGGGCGGGCCATCTCCGAGTACGCGGTCACGGCGGCCGCGGGCTCGAACCGCCACCGCAGCCGCCCGTCCGGCCCGCGCTCCAGGTGCTCGGCGACCTCCTCGTCCACGGCCTCCGGGGGCGCCGCCGGCCAGCGCGCCGCCCGGTCGGCCCGCGCCTCGGCGGCGTCGGCGAAGGACGCCGGCGACAGGTGGGCGCGCGCCTCGCGGCCGGCCACCGCCGGGTCGAGGCCGATGGCCGGGTCCAGCAGCAGGAGGCGCCGCACCCGCCGCGGGGCGGTCCGCGCCAGATGCAGCGCGATCATCCCGCCGTAGGAGTGCCCGACGAGGTCGGCCCGCGCGACCCCCTCGGCGTCCATCACCGCCAGGACGTCGGCCACATGCCGCTCGACCGTCCACGGCGGCTCGTGCGTCGACCGCCCGTGGCCGCGCAGGTCGGGGGCGAGGACCGAGCGGTCCGGCAGGTACCGCTCGGCGGTCCGCCGCCAGCGCGCCCCGTGACCGCAGACCCCGTGGAGCATGACCACCGGCGCTCCGCCCGGGTCTCCGTACCGATGAACGTGCAGTACCGCGTCCGCCATGGCCTAAAGGGTAGGCGGGGCGGGGCCGCCGCGGACGGCCTTCACCGGTCACCGGCCCCGGACCAGGACCGTTCCCAGCGGACCGACGACAGGGCCAGCAGCGCCACATGGAGGGACACGCACGACTCCACGTCGTCGAGATCGGCGTCCAGGACCCGTTCGATGCGGCGGAGCCGCTCGTAGAAGGCGGGGCGGGACAGGTGCGCCTGCTGGGCGGCGACGGCCTTGTTCCGGCCGGACTCCAGGTAGAGCTCCAGGATGCGGGTGAGGTCGCTGCCGCGCTGGGCGTCGTACTCCAGGAGCGGGCCGAGCTCGCGCTCGACGAAGGTCTGCACGCGGACGTCGTCGCGGAGGAGGTGCAGCAGCCCGCGCAGGCGCAGGTCGGGCAGGCGGTAGAAGAGGCGGGCCCCGGAGCCGCGCGCCGCGACGTCGGCGACCTGCTCGGCCTCCAGGAAGGAGCGGCGGACGTCGCGGATCGTCTCCACCACCGAGCCGGCGGCCATGACGGTGTCGCCGGACTGCTCGCGGATCCGGGTGGCGACCTCGGTGAGGGCGGTCTCCACGTCGGCGCGGGCGGGCAGGGAGGCCAGCACGCCGACGCGGGCCTGCGGGCCGCCCTCGTCCAGGACGCCGACGAGCGCGGCGAGGCGCGCGTCCTTGCAGGCGGACGCGGCCGTCTCGGCGAGCTGCGACAGCTCTCCTACGGGCGGGGCGGTCCGCGTCAGGGCGGGGCCGCGGTGCCGGAGCACCGCGCCGAGCAGCCGGCGGCCGGACAGCGGGACCCCGAGGGCGCGGGCGCGGGCCGCCGCCTCCTGCGGGTCGGAGTAGGCGTGCGCGAGGATGCGGGCGATGATCGTCCCGTGCGCCTGGCGCTCGACGCTCTCGGCGTGCCGGTCGAGGAGCCGGCCGAGGGCGAGGGTGGTGGCGGCCCGCTCGATCAGCACGGTCTCGCGCGGGGTCGGCGGCGAGCCGAGGTCGATGATGAGCCGGCCCCAGTCCTCCCCCCGCGCGCCGACCATGGTGACCAGCCAGCCGGACGCCTCGTCGTAGCCGGTGCGGCGGCCGGGCCGGACGGCCCGCGACCGGGTCTCCCACGCCGACAGCAGCTCGGCCGGGTCGGCGCCGCCGGCGTCCGCGGCGAGGACCTGGTGGGCGAGGTTCTCCAGCACCACCGGGTGCCCGCCGAGCGCCGCCACCTGCCGGACGACCTCGTCGGTGGAGGCCCCCTCGACCGACAGCTGGGTGAAGATCTCGTGCAGCTGCTCGGAGGCGCGCAGCTCGGCGAACTGCTCCTGGACGATCCGGGCGTGCACCGACTCGGTGATGTCGACGAACGCGGGCTCGTGCGCCAGCACGATCACCGGCAGGCCGAACTCCTCGGCCGCGGCGATCAGGGCGGGCGGCAGCACGCTGGCGTAGCGCCGGCCCAGCTCGATCATCAGACCGCTGACGCCGACCTCGGCGAGGTCGGCGATGTAGGCGCGCAGCCGCTCCGGCTCGTCCGGCAGCGCGATCCCGGTGGTGAGGACGAGCTCGCCGCCGTGCAGCAGGTGCGCGATGTCGGTGACCTCGGCGACGTGCACCCAGCGGACCCGGTTGCCGGTGCGGTCCGCGCCCGCGACGACGTGCGGCTGGCCGCGGCGCACCGCGTCGAGCTGGAGGACGTCGTCGACAGTGGGCAGCATCACCGGCGATGATATCCGGACAGGGTGTCAGCAGCGCTGATGCCAGGGTGTCAGCCGCCAGCAGACCGTTAAGCGGAGCCCCGCGGTCCTGACACTCTGCGGGTGGCCGCGGCCGCCCGCGGGAAACCAGACTTGGGGCATGTCGGAACACGCGAACCTGCTCCGGCGCCACCGGGCGGTCATGCCGTCCTGGATGGCGCTCAACTACCGGGACCCCATCGAGATCGTCGGCGGCAAGGGCAACCGCGTGACCGACGCCGAGGGCAACACTTACCTCGACTTCTTCATCGGCATCCTGACGAACATGCTCGGGTACGACGTGCCCGAGGTCCGGGACGCGGTCGAGCGCCAGCTCGCCACCGGCGTGGTGCACACCTCCACCGCCTACCTGCTGCGCAGCCAGATCGAGCTGGCCGAGAAGATCGCCCGCCTGTCGGGCATCCCGGACGCGAAGGTGTTCTTCACCAACTCCGGGACCGAGGCCAACGAGACGGCGCTGCTGCTGGCCGCCTACGCGCGGCGCAGCAACCAGGTCCTCGCGATGCGGCAGAGCTACCACGGCCGGTCGTTCGCCGCGACGGGCGTCACCGGGAACCGCGGCTGGACGAACCTGCCGTACTCCCCGCTGGACGTCCACTTCCTGCACGGCGCCGACCGGCGGCTCCCGCAGTTCGCCGGGATGTCGGACGAGCAGTACATCGACGCGTGCACGCAGGACCTGCGGCACGTGCTCGCCACCGCGACCGGCGGCGACGTCGCCGCGCTCATCGCCGAGCCGATCCAGGGCGTGGGCGGCTTCACGATGCCGCCGGACGGCCTGTTCGCGGCCTACAAGCGCGTCCTCGACGAGCACGGGATCCTGTTCATCTCGGACGAGGTGCAGACGGGGTGGGGGCGGACGGGCCAGGGCTTCTGGGGGATCGACAACCACGGCGTGACCCCGGACGTGATGACGTTCGCCAAGGGCCTCGGGAACGGCTTCGCGGTCGGCGGCGTCGTCGCGCGCGGCGACCTCATGGACGGCCTCCACGCGGTCGGCATCTCCACGTTCGGCGGCAACCCGGTGTCGATGGCCGCCGCGAACGCCACGCTCGACTACGTCCTCGACCACGACCTGCGGGCCAACGCGGCCCGGCAGGGAGCGAAGATCATCGGGGGCCTGTCGGCGGCGGCCGGCCGGTTCCCGATCGTCGCGGACGTGCGGGGCAAGGGGCTGATGTTCGCGGTCGAGCTCGCCGATCCGGAGACCGGGGAGCCGAGCCCGCCGCTGGCCGCCGCGCTGATGGAGGCGGCCCGCGAGCGGGGGCTGCTGGTCGGCAAGGGCGGCCTGTACGGCAACGTGGTGCGCATGGCACCGCCGCTGACCCTGACCGGTGACGAGGCCGAGGAGGGCCTCGGCATCCTGGTCGCATCGCTGGAGGACGTGAACGGGACCGCCGTCGCCGCAGGGCGCGGCTCGTCCCCTCACCGGGAGGACGCATGACCAAGCATGTGACGCACTGGATCGGCGGGAAGCCGTTCGCCGGGGAGGGCGACCGGTGGGGCGAGATCTACGAGCCCGCGTCCGGCCGCGTGGCCGGGAGGGTCGGCCTCGCCGGGGACCGGGAGGTCGACGCGGCCGTGGCCGCCGCGAAGGCCGCCTTCCCCGCATGGCGGGACGCCTCGCTCTCGCAGCGCACGAAGGTGCTGTTCCGCTTCCGCGAGCTGGTCGACGCGCACCGCGCGGAGCTGGCGCGGCTGATCTCCGCCGAGCACGGCAAGGTGGTCTCCGACGCGGCCGGCGAGGTCGCCCGCGGACTGGAGGTCGTCGAGTTCGCCTGCGGCATCCCGCACCTGCTCAAGGGCGGGTTCTCCGAGAACGTCTCCTCGCGGGTGGACGCCTACTCGATCCTCCAGCCGGTCGGCGTGGCCGCCGGGATCACCCCGTTCAACTTCCCGGCGATGGTGCCGATGTGGATGTTCCCGGTCGCGATCGCGTGCGGGAACACGTTCGTGCTCAAGCCGTCCGAGAAGGACCCGTCGGCGTCGGTCCGGCTCGCGGAGCTGTGGGCCGAGGCGGGGCTGCCGGACGGCGTGTTCAACGTCGTCCACGGTGACAAGGCGGCGGTGGATGGACTGCTGCGCCATCCGGACGTGCGGGCCGTCAGCTTCGTCGGCTCCACTCCGATCGCCCGCTACATCTACGGGACGGCGGCGGCGAACGGCAAGCGGGTGCAGGCGCTCGGCGGCGCCAAGAACCACATGCTCGTGCTGCCGGACGCCGACCTCGACCTCGCGGCGGACGCCGCGGTGTCGGCCGGCTTCGGCTCGGCGGGGGAGCGGTGCATGGCGATCTCCGTCGTGGTCGCCGTGGACCCGGTCGGGGACGAGCTGACGGCCAGGATCAGGGAGCGCGTCGCCGGCCTCAAGATCGGCCCTGGCGACCACCCCGAGGCGCAGATGGGGCCGCTCGTCACGAAGGCGCACCGGGACAAGGTGGCCTCCTACCTGGACGGCGCCGTCGCCCAGGGCGCCACGCTCGCCGTCGACGGGCGCGACCCGGAGGTCCTTGGCGGCGCCGGCGGCGGGTTCTGGCTCGGCCCGGCCGTGCTCGACCACGTCACCCCGGACATGGACGCCTACAAGGACGAGATCTTCGGGCCGGTGCTGTCGGTCGTGCGGGCCGGCTCCTACGACGCGGCCATGGAGCTGATCTCCGCCAACCCGTACGGCAACGGGACCGCGATCTTCACCAACGACGGCGGGGCCGCGCGCCGCTTCCAGAACGAGGTGGAGGTCGGCATGGTCGGCGTGAACGTGCCGATCCCCGTGCCGATGGCCTACTACTCCTTCGGCGGGTGGAAGGACTCGCTGTTCGGCGACAGCCACGCCCACGGCATGGAGGGCGTGCACTTCTACACCCGGACGAAGGCCGTCACCGCCCGCTGGCTCGACCCGTCCCACGGCGGGGTGAACCTCGGCTTCCCCACGAGCGGCTGAGGAGCGGAGCGGGAATTACCTACCGAGCGCGTTTTACCGTTGTCAATTTCCGTCCGGGACGGCCGGGTGAATAATGGCTCCACCCCATTGACGGGGTCTGTGTCCGGCGACACAATCTGACTGTCTCCATTAATTGGGGAGAATTCAAAAGTCAGGGTCGGCAGTCAGAAACCCGTGGTCTCCGGGCCGCGGGCCGGTGGAGCCGGACGTGCAGGAGAGCCGCGCTATGACCGCAGGCGACCACGCCGCCGAGGTGGACGCCCTCGGAAGGCGATTCCCGGGCTGGACCATTTGGTTCGGCCTCTTCACCGGCCATTGGTGGGCGCTGCCGCCCAAGGACCGCGACGTCGGCGACTTCCTCGAGGCCGACACCCCGCAGCGGCTCATCGCGCGGATCGAGGTGGTCGCGGGCGCCGCGCCGACACGGCGGCCGGCCGGCGGGCCGGCGCCTCCGGGCGGCCGCGCGCGGCCGCCCCGCGACACCCGGCAGGACGTGCGGCGTCCCTCGAACCTCCTCCGTCTCGAGGGCGTCACACCGCCGCCGTCAGGCCGGGTACCGGTGATCGCGTGGCCGGGCGGCACCCCACGGTGATCCGCTGTTCCCCACCCCCCGCCACGCCCACCGGTGCCGCCGCGGCCCCGGGCAGGACGCCGGCCCGCGCCATATCCTCTCCAGCAACCTCCGTGTATGGCGCGGACGCCAGCACCCGTCGTCCCCCGGGGCCCCGGTGGTCTCCCGCTCACCGGCTCGGCCGGAATACGCATTGAAGAGTGCGGAAATGGTCATGGTGTTCTCACCTTCCGGAAAGTAGACCGGTCGGCGAAAGAGTCGCGATCTTCGGTAATTCCGGCCATGGAGGCCCCGGGTCGGCGGGAAAGTTCCGCCAGAGCGCCGATCACGTCGTCCGTATCCGCGACGACGCGCGCAATGGCGGCCGGAGGCGCCGAGAGGCGGCGCGCGGCGCCGGGGCGGATGCGTCCGGCCGTGCCGGAGACGCTACGCTGCGCCGACGGGCCCGTTCACGAGGGGGAGGGCCCTGGCACGGATCGGGAGCGACATGCGGCTGACGGCCACGGCACGGGTCAAGGCGGCGACGGCCCTGGCGGCGGCCGCGGCGCTCGCCGCCGCGGCGCTCGGCGGCTGCAGCGGCGGGGACGACAAGCCCGTCGGCGTCGCCAAGGTGATGAGCACCCTCGGCCCCGGCGAGGGGGCCCTGAACCTCCTCACGCTGCCCGGCTCGGTGGAGAGCGGCGCCACCGACCCGCGCGTGGACTGGGTCACCCCCTTCCAGGAGCGCACCGGCTGCAAGATCGGGATGAAGGTCGTCAAGACGCCCGAGGAGATGGCCGACCTCATGCGCGACGGGAACCGCCGCTACGACGGCGTCGCCGCGCCGCCGGAGGTCGCCGGGCGGCTGGTCGAGGAGAACCAGGTCGTCCCGATCAACCCCGACCTCGTGGACGGCTACAAGAAGCTCGAACCGAAGCTGCGCAAGCTCCTGGAACGCGACGGCAAGCACTACGGCCTTCCGTACGTGTGGGGCTCCAACCTGCTGATGTACGACACCCGGACCGTCCCGCCGCCGGCGGGCTGGGCCGCGCTGTTCGACCCCGCCCAGGCCCGCCGCTACGCCGGGAGGATCGTCATGCGGGACAGCCCGCTCGCGATCGCCGAGGCCGCGCTCTACCTCAAGGGCAGGCAGCGCAAGCTCAAGATCCGCGACCCGTACTCGCTGACGCCGGCGCAGCTCGCCGCCGCCGGCCGGGTCCTGGCCGCGCAGCGCCCGTTCGTGGGGGAGTACTGGGACCGTCCGGCCGACGCCGTCAGCGCGTTCGCCGGAGGTCGGGCGGTGCTCGGCCAGGCGTGGCCCTACCACCTGGACGTGCTGAACCGCGCGTCCCGGCCCGTCCAGGGCGTCATCCCGGCCGAGGGCGCGACCGGATGGATGGACGCGTGGATGATCGGCGCCCGCGCGGAGCACCCCAACTGCATGTACCAGTGGCTCCAGTGGACGGCCTCGCCGGACGTCCAGCAGCAGGTCGCCGAGTGGACCGGGGTCGCGCCCGCCAACCCGCAGGCGTGCTCGGGCGACCGCCTCAAGTCAGGGTTCTGCGCCGCCTACCACGTCGGCGACCGCGGCTACCTGGGAAAGATCATCTTTGCGCACGCGCCGTCGAAGGCGTGCGGCGGCGGGTCTGACAAGAAGGACTGCACGGACTACGCCGAGTGGACGCGGACCTGGATCCAGGCCACCAAGGCCTGAGGTCCGCCGGAGAGTCTCTCCGGCGTGCCCGACCGCCCCCAGTCGGGCACGCCTGACGGGTGGTCCCGGACTTCCCCCCGAAACGCCCGGGTCACCCTCTCCCTGGAGAGATCTCCATGACAGCGGCGCCGTGCGCCGCCGTCCGCGCCGGTGGCGGCTCCTCCACCGCCGGCCCGGCGCCCGTGAGCGGCTCCCGGGGGCCCCGCCGTGCGCGGGGTACCGGCGGGGCGGGTGCGCAGTCGTCGCACGCGAACACCCCGGACGAGTCCGGCAGGCGGCCGACGCGGACGCGCGGCCGGGGCCACCTCTTGCGGCAGACGACGCAGGCGTCGCCCAGGCGCTGGGCTGTGCTCAACCCCCGCGGGTCGACGACCCGCTCGCCCGTTTGGCCCATGTCTCCATCCCCCCGGTGGGAGTCGCCATCACGTGTCTCCTTTATAGGCGGGGGAGCGTGTTGTGGCTGTTACGGAAGGTGAAAAGGGCGGCAAAGCCTTACGTGTCGCCCCGCCGTCCGCGAGCCACCGGGGCTATGCGCGGCGCCGAGGCACGCGTCGACGCCCCGGCCGCGGGGCCGCCGGCCAGGCTATGCGGACCCCGACCGGGCGCTTTGCCCGCCTTTGGAGGGTGGTTGCGTACAAAGGAGGCATGTCGGCCAGGAACGTCGATGATCGGCGAGTCCGGCCGCACAGGCCCCGCCCCCTTCGGGCGCGTGTGATGTCGGCGCCGTTCACCGCACTCGGCTCCCTGCTGGTGGCCGCGATAGCCTTGGCGGCCGCCGCCCTTCACGTGCTCGCCGGCGTCGGCCGCCCAGGGGTGCTCGCGGCCGTCATGGCCGGGCTCGCGGCGGTGGCCGTCGGGTCGGCCCGGTGGGGGGTCGCGCACTCCGCGCGCGGGTCGCTCCGCCCGGTGGAGCGGCTCCGGCGGGAGCTGGACAGGCTCACCGAGGACGGCGCGAGCGGCCGCGTCGCCGTCCCGGCGACCGGCGACGAGATCGAGCGCCTGGCCGAGCGCGTCAACGAGCTGCTCGGCCGCCTGGAACGCGCGGTCCTGCAGCGGCGCGCGTTCGTCTCCGACGCCTCGCACGAGCTGCGCACGCCGATCGCCGGGCTGCGCACCCGCATCGAACTGGCCCTCTCCGCCCCCGACGACGGCGAAGCCGCGGACACCCTGCGGCAGTCGCTCGCCGACATCGACCGGCTGCACCGCATCGTCGAGGACCTCCTCGTCCTCGCCCGCATCGACTCCGGCGACCTCCCCGTCCGGGAGCCCGTCGACCTCGGGGCGCTGGTCGAGGCGGAGGCGGCGCGCCGCACCCCGCCGGTCCCGACGGTCGTCAAGGCCGAGCCGGGCCTCGTCGTCGCGGGCGACCGGCAGCGCCTCGCCCGTGCGGTGGGCAGCCTGCTCGCCAACGCCGAGCGCTACGCCGCCGCGCAGATCGAGGTCGAGGCGCGCGCGGACGGCGACGGGGCCGTCGTCGAGGTGCACGACGACGGCCCGGGCATCCCGCCCGCCGACCGGGACCGCGTCTTCGAGCGCTTCGCCCGGCTCGACCCCGCCCGCAGCCGCGACAAGGGCGGCAGCGGCCTCGGCCTGCCGATCGCGCGGGAGATCGCCCGGGCCCACGGCGGGACCGTGCGGGTCGCCGACGGCGCCTACGGCGCCCGCCTCGTGCTCCGGCTCCCGCTGGCCCGCTGACTCACCGGAACGCGGCGACGTTCTCCTCGGCCCACCGCGCGAACGACCTGGCCGGGCGCCCGAGCACCTTCTCCACGTCGGGGCTGACGCGCCGTTCGGCCGCGGTGGGCTCGCCCAGGATGTCCAGGGTGCCGTCCACGACCGGCGCGGGCATGAACGCCAGCATCTGCTCCCGGGCCTCCTCCCGGGTCTGCTCCGCGAACGCCACCGGCTCGCCCAGCGCCTCGCCGATCGCCCGGGCCCGCTCCCGCGGCGAGACCGGGGCGGGCCCGGTGAGCTCGTAGACGCGGTCCTCGTGTCCGTCCTCCCGCAGGACGGCGGCCGCGACCTCGGCGATGTCGGCCGGGTGGACGAACGGCAGCGCGACGTCGGCGAACGGCGCGGCGGCCGCACGGTGGGCGCGGATCGGCGCCGCCCACGCGAACGCGTTGCTGTCGAAGCCGCCCGGCCGCAGGATCGTCCAGCCGAGGCCCGACTCCCGCACGGCGTCCTCGAACGCCCTGAGGTGGCTGTGGCTGTGCGCCGTCGGGCGCGTTCCGGCGCCCTGCGACGACATCAGCACGACCCGCTCCACGCCCGCGGACTTCACGACGTCCAGGACGGCGCGCGGGTCCAGGTCCTCAGGCGAGCCGAGCAGGGGCCCGGCGATGAGCAGGAAGAGCGCGTCCGCTCCGTCCAGGACGGGCCGGAGGGTCTCCGGCTCGGCGAGGTCGGCCGCGCGGTGCGCGACGCCCTCGGGCAGATCGCCGGGATCGGTGCGCGACACCGCCAGCACCCGCTCGCCCGCCTCCGCCAGCGCCCGCACGAGCGGCCGTCCGACGTTCCCCGTGGCGCCCATGACAACGATCATTGCTTTCTCCTCCTGAGCTGCACTGGCGCCGCCGGAGGGCGGCGCCGTCGCGGTGCGACCCGGCGAAGCTAGCATCCTGGATATAGTAGGTACCTAGAAGAAAGTGACTACCCGGGAGGTCGCCATGGTGGACGCCAGGACCGAGGAGGCGCTCGACCCCGAGCTGGCCTGTCCGATCGCCCCGGTGGTCGACCTCGTCTTCAGCCGCTGGACGACGCCGATCCTCTGGACGCTGCACGAGTACGGGCGCCAGCGGTTCGTGGAGCTGCAGCGCCGCATCGGCACGATCACGCCGAAGGTGCTGACCCAGCGCCTCCGGCAGATGGAGCGCGACGGGCTCGTGGTCCGCACCTACCACCCGGAGGTGCCGCCGCGCGTCGAGTACGAGATCAGCGAGCTGGGGCGCAGCCTCGCGCCGCTCTTCGCGGCGCTCGCGGAGTGGTCCGCCGAGAACATGGAGAAGGTCGAGCGGGCGCGGCGCGCCCACGACGGGGACGGCGGCTGAGCGGCCCGCGCGGTCCCGGCGCGTCCGATGCCCGACAATGGACGCGTGATGCCTTCTTCAAGCCCCGACGCGGCCGCCCGCGAGCTGGTCGTCCTCGGCTCCACCGGATCGATCGGCACCCAGGCGCTCGACGTGGTCCGCCGCAATCCCGGCCGGTTCCGGGTGGCGGGGCTCGCGGCGGGCGGCGGGCGGGTCGAGCTGCTGGCCGAGCAGGCGCTGGAGTTCCGTCCCGACGTCGTCGCCGTGGCCAAGGCGTCCGCGGCACAGGATCTCCAGCTCGCCTTCTACGCCGAGGCCAAGCGGCGCGGCTACGCCTCCGGCGCCTACCCCATCCCCAAGATCGTGGCGGGCCCGGACGCGGTCGCCGAGGTCGCCGCCTGGCCGTGCGACGTGGTGCTGAACGGGGTGACCGGCGCGCTCGGCCTCGCCTCGACGCTGGCCGCGCTGGACGCGGGTCGCACGCTCGCCCTCGCCAACAAGGAGTCGCTCATCGTCGGGGGCCCCCTCGTGCAGGAGCGGGCGCGGCCGGGGCAGATCGTCCCCGTCGACTCCGAGCACTCGGCGCTCGCCCAGTGCCTGCGCGGCGGGCGGGCCGAGGAGGTGCGGCGGCTCGTGCTCACCGCGAGCGGCGGGCCCTTCCGCGGGCGCGGGCGCGACGAGCTGGCGGACGTCACCCCGGAGCAGGCGCTGAACCACCCGACCTGGGACATGGGCCCGGTCGTCACGATCAACTCCGCGACCCTGGTCAACAAGGGCCTGGAGGTCATCGAGGCGCACCTGCTCTTCGACATCCCGATGGACCGCATCGAGGTCATGGTGCACCCGCAGTCGTTCATCCACTCGATGGTCGAGTTCGTCGACGGCTCCACGCTGGCGCAGGCAAGCCCGCCCGACATGCGGCTGCCGATCGCGCTCGGGATGGACTGGCCCGACCGGGTGCCGGACGCCGCGCCCGGCGTCGACTGGACCATGGCGCACACCTGGGAGCTGTTCCCGCTCGACGACGAGGCGTTCCCGGCCGTCGCGCTGGCGCGCCGCGCCGGCGAGCTGGGCGGGACGGTCCCCGCCGTCTACAACGCCGCCAACGAGGAATGCGTGGACGCGTTCCGCGCGGAACGGCTCCCGTTCCTCGGGATAGTCGACACTGTCGCGCGGGTAATGGAGGAGCACGGTTCGGGCACCACCGGCGGCCTGACGCTCGACGACGTCCTCGCGGCGGACGCGTGGGCGCGGACCAGGGCCAGGGAGCTGACCGCAACCGCCTGACCCGGGGACCCGCCTCGGGAGGAACCCGGAGGGGCGATGGCCTTCTTCCTCGGCGCGGTGGCCTTCGTGGTGGCACTGCTGGTGTCGGTGATGCTCCACGAGGGCGGGCACCTGCTCACCGCCAAGCGGTTCGGGATGAAGGCCACGCAGTACTTCGTGGGGTTCGGCCCGACCCTGTGGTCCACCCGCCGGGGCGAGACCGAGTACGGCGTGAAGGCGATCCCGCTGGGCGGCTTCGTCAAGATCGTCGGCTACACGCCGCTGGAGGAGATCAGCCCGGCCGACCGGCCGCGCGCGTTCTACCGGCAGCCCGCCGGCCGCCGCGCCGTCGTCATCGCCGCCGGGGTGGTCGCCAACTTCGCCTTCGCGTTCCTGCTGCTGATGGCGATGGCCATGACGGTCGGGGTGCGGGAGTCCGGCACGGTGACCAGCACCGTCGACCAGGTGACGAGCTGCGTGCCCGCCTCGCTGTCCGGCGGCTGCGGCGGGGACCGGCCGCCCTCCCCGGCCGCGCGGGCCGGCCTGCGCCCGGGCGACCGCGTCGTCTCCTTCAACGGCACCCCGGTCTCCGACTGGAACGACCTCACCAGGGCGATCGACGCGGCGAAGCCGGGCCAGACCGTCACCGTGGTGGTCGCGCGTCCGGGCGCGGCGCGGCCGGTGGCGCTGCCGGTCACGCTCGCGGACGTGGACGGGCGGCCGTTCGTCGGCATGGCGGCGAAGGTCGTCGGCGCCGGGTACGAGCGGACCGGGCCGCTCAACGCGGCCGTGTTCGCCGGGCAGGGCATCGGCCGCACCCTCGCGGGCGTCGGGCGGGCCGCGGCGGACCTGCCGTCCGCCGTCCCGAAGCTTTTCTCGCCCGAGCGGGGGAGCACGCCCGGCGGCCAGGTCGGCAGCGTGGTCGGCGCGACCGAGGTGTCGGGGCAGATCTTCTCCTCGCAGAGCTCCGCCCGCGACAAGCTGACGCTGTACCTGTCGCTCGTCGTCTCGGTGAACATCTTCCTCGGCGCGCTCAACGTCCTGCCCCTGCTTCCGCTGGACGGCGGGCACCTCGCGGTCGTCGCCTACGAGCGGGCACGGGCGGGCGTGAACCGGGTCAGGGGGCGGCCGGATCCGGGCACGGTGGACATGACCCGGCTCATGCCCTTGACATACCTGGCCATCCTGCTGCTGGTGGGGTTCGGTGTGCTGCTGATCCTCGCCGACCTCCTCAACCCCCTCCGACTACCGGAATGACACACGATGTTTACCGAGTGTGGTCATATGGTCACACTGTTGGACGACGGGTGCCGTCAACTCAGCCGCGCGGGGCACCTAGGCTTTGTACGGGGCCGAAAACATGAGGAGAGGGATGAGCGTTTCACTGGGAATGCCGAGCGTCCGCGGCGATGGCGACGGGCAGGGGGCGCCCGATCCGATCGCGCCCCGCCGCAAGTCCCGGCAGATCATGGTCGGTGACGTACCGGTCGGCGGCGACGCCCCGGTGTCGGTGCAGTCGATGACCACCACCCTCACCGCCGACGTGAACGCCACGCTCCAGCAGATCGCGGAACTGACCGCGTCCGGATGCCAGATCGTCCGCGTCGCGGTGCCGTCGCAGGACGACGCCGAAGCGCTGCCGGCGATCGCGCGCAAGTCGCCGATCCCCGTCATCGCCGACATCCACTTCCAGCCGAAGTACGTGTTCGCGGCGATCGACGCGGGCTGCGCGGCCGTCCGGGTCAACCCGGGCAACATCAAGAAGTTCGACGACAAGGTCGGCGAGATCGCCCGCGCCGCCAAGGGCGCGGGCGTGCCGATCCGCATCGGGGTCAACGCCGGTTCGCTGGACAAGCGGCTGCTGGAGAAGTACGGCAAGGCCACCCCCGACGCGCTGGTGGAGTCGGCGCTGTGGGAGTGCTCGCTGTTCGAGGAGCACGACTTCCGCGACATCAAGATCTCGGTCAAGCACAACGACCCGGTCGTGATGATCGAGGCGTACCGCAAGCTCGCGGCGGCCTGCGACTACCCGCTGCACCTCGGCGTCACCGAGGCGGGCCCGGCGTTCCAGGGCACGATCAAGTCGGCCGTCGCGTTCGGCGCGCTGCTCGCGGAGGGCATCGGCGACACCATCCGGGTCTCGCTGTCCGCGCCGCCGGTCGAGGAGGTCAAGGTCGGCACGGCGATCCTGGAGTCGCTGGGGCTGCGCAAGCGCGGCCTGGAGATCGTCTCCTGCCCGTCCTGCGGCCGCGCGCAGGTGGACGTGTACTCGCTCGCCGAGCAGGTGACCGCCGGCCTGAAGGACTTCCCGGTCCCGCTGCGCGTCGCGGTGATGGGCTGCGTGGTGAACGGTCCCGGCGAGGCCCGCGAGGCCGACCTCGGCGTCGCGTCCGGCAACGGCAAGGGCCAGATCTTCGTCAAGGGACAGGTCGTCAAGACCGTCCCCGAGGCGCAGATCGTCGAGACCCTGATCGAGGAGGCGATGCGCATCGCCGACGAGATGGGCATCGAGATCGACGAGAACGGCGCGGTCTCCGGACCGGGCGCCGACGTGGTGGTCGGCTGACGAAGCGGCCTGCCGGCGGCGCGCCTGCCGGCCGGCGCCGCGGGCCGGCGCCGTAGCGAAACCCCAGAGCCCCGGGTCTGCGACCCGGGGCTTTCGCATGTCCGGAACCCGTGTCGCAGGCGGGCATCCGGGACCGGAACGTCCGCAGATATCACAGAGTTCCGCTGATCTTGTCACGATTCAGCATCCACTGTGATGGGCCCCTGTCGGGTCGGAAGTCGGAACCGCCACAATCTTCGCTCATTGACCCGTATGTCTGACTCAACCGAGAGTCGGCGCGATAGGGGGATATGTGAAGAGGACTGTTGTCGTGGCCGCGGTGGCCGGGCTCGGTCTCACCGGTCTCGCCGCCACAAGCGCGCAGGCCGCGAGCCCCTCCGCCGGAACGGCCGGAGGATTCAACCCCGCCGCGGCCCAGTGGCACGCCTGCCCCGCGGACTTCGTCCAGACGGTGCACGACTACTACGACGCGCTGTACCCGGTCTCCAAGATCGTGCAGTGCGCCGAGCTGTCGGTGCCGATGGACTACTCCAAGCCGAACGGCAAGAAGATCACGATCCAGCTCACCAAGACGCCCCACACCGGATCCGGTCCGGCCAAGGGCGACATCGTGGTCAACCCGGGCGGCCCGGGCGGCGGCGGCGCCCTGTTCGGACCTCGCGTGTTCGCGCAGAACTCCGCCCCGATGCGCGAGGCGTACAACGTCATCGGCTTCGACCCGCGCGGCGTCGGGATGAGCGTCCCGGCGCTCACCTGCGACCCGAACTACACCAACGCCCCGCGCCCGGACTACGGCACCGGCGACCGCAAGTCGGTCAGCACGTGGCTGAAGCTGTCCAAGGGCTACGCCGAGGCGTGCGGCAAGGCCGACACGACCGGGCTGCTGAACCACGTCAAGACGATCGACTCGGTCAACGACATGGAGTCGATCCGCAAGGCGCTGGGCAACGACAAGCTCGACTACTACGGCGCCTCGTACGGCACCTACCTCGGCTCCGCGTACGCGACCGTGTACCCGAAGCGCGTGGACAAGATGGTGCTGGACGGCAACGTCGGCCCGTCCGACGTCTGGTACGACGCCAACCTCAACCAGGACGTCGCCTTCGACAAGAACATCGAGTACTACTTCGGCTGGATCGCCAAGTACGACTCGGTGTACCACCTCGGCAGCACGCAGCGCCAGGTCCATGACTTCTTCTACGGCCTGCGAAACAAGCTCAAGTCGAACCCGGCCTACGCCACCTTCGACGGGCAGGAGTACGCCGTCGGCCCCGACGAGCTGACCGACGTCCTGCTCAACGCCGGCTACCGCCGCAGCCAGGCCATCTGGCACGGCTACGCCGCCGGGCTCGCCGCCTACAAGACCGGCGACACCTCCACCTTCGTCGGGACCTTCGGTTCCCCGACGTCCGGCGGTGCCGACGACAACGGCTACGTGATGTACGCCGCGACCGAGTGCACCGACGTGCAGTGGCCGCTGAGCTGGAAGAAGTGGCAGCGGGACAACGACCGTGTGAACCGCAAGCACCCGTTCATGACGTGGAGCAACGCCTGGTTCAACGCGCCGTGCCTGTTCTGGCCCGCCAAGGCCGGCAAGCCGGTGAACATCGGCCACACCCGCGACCTGCCGAACAACATCCTCATGTTCCAGTCGACCGCGGACGCGGCCACGCCGTACGCGGGCGCGCTGGAACTGCACCGCAGGCTCAAGGGCTCGCGCCTGGTCGTCCAGGACGGCGACCGCACGCACTGCATCGTGCACCGCGGCTCCGCCCAGGTGGACGCCTACTTCGACGCCTACTTCCTGCGGGGAGAGCGTCCGGCGGCGCGCACCGTCCACGTCCCGCAGCTCGGTGACCCGAAGCCGCCGTCCACGGCGACCGCGCGGACGCTGAGCGGCACGGGCTCGCTGAAGGCCGCGCAGCTGAAGTCCGACGTCATCCGCTGACGCCGGTCGCAGGTCATGCGGACCGGACCCCGGGGAGCGATCCCCGGGGTCCGGCATGGCCGGCCACACGCAGGAAATCCGCATTCCGCTACGCATCGGCGGCACCCCCCTCCGGCATGGCGCCGGCCCGGAGTCGCCGATCTGAGGGGGTCAAGTGAAAAGGATCGTTCTCGTCGCGACCGCTGCGGTCGTGGCGGCGGGCGGGGCGGGGTACGCCGTCTCCGCCAGCGCGGACACCGGGCGGTCCGGTGCCGCCAAGGTCGCGGCCACGGGCATCGACTGGGGCAAGTGCGAGGTCAGCGGCCCGAATGACCCGATGAACAAGGCGCAGTGCGCCCAGGTCGAGGTGCCCCTCGACTACAGCCGGCCCAACGGCCGCAAGATCTCCATCGCGGTGTCGCGCTTCAAGCACACCGACGACAAGAACTACCAGGGCACCCTGTTCGTGAACCCGGGCGGCCCGGGCGGCTCCGGCCTCCAGTACGCGCCGGCCCTCGCCCGCTGGATCGGCGGCACCGGGCACGCGGACGTCGCCGCCAAGTACGACATCATCGGCTTCGACCCGCGCGGCGTCGGCTCCAGCAAGCCCGCGCTGACCTGCGACCCGCACTTCTCCGACCCGATCCGGCCGGACTACGTCCCCTCCTCCGCCAAGGAGGAGAAGGCCTGGATCGCCAAGTCGAGGAAGTACGCGCAGGACTGCGCGAAGAAGTTCGGCTGGCTGCTGCCGCACATGCGCACCACCGACGCCGCGCGCGACGTCGACGCGATCCGCGCCGCGCTCGGCCAGGACAAGATCAGCTGGTACGGCTTCTCGTACGGCACCTACTTCGGCGCCACCTACGCCACGCTCTTCCCCAAGCGCGTGAACCGGATGGTGCTGGACGGCAACGTCAACCCGAAGACGGTCTGGTACGACGCCCAGCTGGAGCAGGACAAGGCCTTCGAGCACAACATGAAGGCCTGGTGGGCCTGGATGGCCAAGTACGACTCGCTCTACCACCTCGGCAAGACCGAGAAGGCGGTCGAGGCCAAGTACTACGCCGTCCGCGCCGCCGCGAAGAAGGCGCCGATCGGCGGCCAGATGGGGCCGGACGAGCTGGACGACACGGTGCTGTCCGCCGGCTACAACACGGGCTACTACATCCCGTTCGCGCAGGCGCTCTCGGCGTGGGTCAACGACAACGACGCCTCCGGCCTCCTCGACTGGATGAGCCCCGGCGGCGACGACAACGGCTTCGCCGTCTACAACGCCGTCCAGGCCGCCGACGCCCGGTGGCCGCGCAACTGGAGCAAGTGGCACCACGACGCCGCGAAGCTCTACCGGCAGGGCTACCGGTTCAACACCTGGAGCAACGTCTGGTTCAACGCCCCGATCGCCTTCTGGCCGTTCCAGGGCGGGCCGGAGTTCAAGCTGAAGGGCGCCAAGGGCCTTGCCGGGATGCTGCTCGTCCAGTCCACCCAGGACGCGGCCACCCCGGTCGCGGGCGGCCTGGAGATGCACAAGGTCTTCCCGTCCTCGCGCCTGGTGTTCGAGGTCGGCGGAAAGACCCACGCCAACACGCTCAACGGCAACGCGTGCCTGGACGACAAGGTCGCGGCGTACCTCGACACCGGCGCGCTGCCGGCGAGCCACCGCGGTCCGGACGCCTACTGCAAGGCCGTCCCGGTGCTGAACGACCCCGACCCGACGGCCATGACCGCGAAGGCCGCGCGGGCCTCCGCGGGCAAGGACCTTCCGGTCGGACGCCCGTAGCGTTCAGTGGCACAGCGTTCAGTGGCACAGCGCTCGGGCGCATGGCGCTCGGGTAGCCCCGGGTAGCACGGCACCCGGGTAGCGCGCCGTCGCGCGGCGCGCCCGGCCCGCCCCCTCTCCGGGGCAGGCCGGGCGCGCCGCGTTCGCTTTTCGGGACTTGTCGGGGGTGGTCTCGTTTGGGGGTGGAATCGCGCGATCCCGGGATGCGCGACTCCGGGCCGTCCCACCGGTAGAAAGCGAAGGTGCTGACCGACGCTGGAAAGAGGGCCGTGGCGGTGACGGCGGCCGTCGCGGCCGCGCTCGCGGTCGCCGGGGCCGCCGCACTGGGGGCGCCCGTGGCCGCCGCGCCCGCGCCCCCTCCCGAGCCGAGGCCCGCCGGCCTCGCCTGGAAGCCCTGCCCCGCCAAGGACCCGGTGGAGGGCGCCCGGCTCAAGGGCCTGCAGTGCGCGTCCCTCCGGGTGCCGCTCGACCACGCCGACCCGGCCGGCGAGCAGATCACCCTCGGACTCACCCGCGCCCCGCACACCGCGCCGCGGTCCCAGGGCGTGGTGCTGCTCAACCGGGGCGGGCCCGGCGCGCACGGGCGCGACCTGCCCGCCTTCTTCACGGACTCGCTGCCGAAGCGGGTCGCCGCGTCCTACGACTGGATCGGCTTCGACCCGCGCGGCGTCGGCGCCAGCGAGCCCGAACTCGTCTGCGACCCGAAGTACCAGAACCCGGGCCGCGCCCGCCCCGACGCCGTCCCCGCGAGCGCGGCGGAGGAGGAGGCCTGGAAGGACGGGGCCCGGCGGTACGCCGACGACTGCGCCCGCCGGTACGGCAGGATCCTTCCGCACATGGGCACCGCCGACTGGGCCCGCGACATGGACGCCGTCCGCGCCGCCCTCGGCCAGCAGAAGATCAACTACTTCGGCTACTCGTACGGCACGTACCTCGGCGCGGTGTACGCGACGATGTACCCGCAGCGGGTCCGCCGCATGGTGCTCGACAGCGTCGTCCGGCCGAGCGGGGTCTGGTACGGCGACAACCTCGACCAGAACGTCGCCTTCGAGAAGCGCATCAACGCGTACTTCGCCTGGATCGCCCGCCACCACGCGGCCTACCGGCTCGGGGGCTCCGGAGCCGAGGTCGCCGCCGCCTACGCCAGGGTGCGGGCCGAGCTCAAGGCCAAGCCGCTCGACGGGCGGATCGGGCCCTCCGAGCTGGACGACGTGTTCCTCGCCGACGGCTACGGCGACTACGGCTGGGCCGCGCACGCGAGGGCGCTGTCGGCCTACGCCGTCCGGCACGACCCGGCGCCGCTGCGCAAGGCGTGGCAGCCCCCGTCGCGGCTCGAGCAGAACAACTACACGGTCTACAGCGCCGTCCAGTGCCGCGACGCCGCCTGGCCGCGCGACTGGGGGCGCTGGCACGCCGACAGCGAGCGCCTCTACCGCCAGGGCTACCGTTTCGAGACCTGGAGCAACACCTGGTACAACGCGCCCTGCGCCTTCTGGGGGATTCCCGGCGGCCCGCCGCCGCGGGTGGAGGGCGGCCCCGCGCTGCCGCCGATCCTGATGGTGCAGGCCACCGAGGACGCCGCGACCCCGTATCCGGGCGCGCTTGAGATGCACGGCCTGTTCCCGACGTCCCGGCTGCTCGTCCAGGCCGGCGGGCACAACCACGGCGTCTCGCTGTCCGATGACAAGTGCGTCGACGGGGCCGTCGCCGCCTATCTCGACGCCGGGAGGCTCCCCGCGAGCCGGCCCGGACCGGACCAGAGCTGCACGGCCGGGCCCGAGCCCGCCGCGGCCAAGGCGGCCAAGGCGGACCGGGCGGAGCAGGCGGCGGCCCACCGGTGACCCGCCGCTGATCCGCCGCCGGACGGGCCTGTGACCGAGGGCGCGGAGGTGCGCGGCCTCGGGACGGCATAGGCTTGTCCACGTGGAGCTTTCAGTGGTGAGGCCCGGGGGCCGGTAGCCGTGCGGATGCTGGGCTCGATGCCGGTGCGCGTGCTGGACGACCGGTACCGTGCGGAGGCCCTCGCGATCCTGGACGCCGACCCGGTGTCCAACGTGTTCGTCAGTTCCCGCGTGCACGCCGCGGGGCTCGATCCGCGCCGCCTCGGCGCCCAGATGTGGGGCTACCTGCGCGAGGGCCGGCTCGTCTCGCTGTGCTACTCGGGCGCCAACCTCATCCCGGTCGCGGCCGGGCCGGAGGCGGTCCGGGCGTTCGCCGAGCGGGCCCAGGCCCAGGGGCGGCGCTGCTCGTCCATCGTCGGGCCCGTCGACGCGGTCGGGGAGCTGTGGGAGATCCTGGCGCCCTACTGGGGGCCGCCGAGGGCCGTCCGCGCCGAGCAGCCGGTGATGGCGACCTCCACCGTCCCGGACGTGCCCGCCGACCCCGGCGTGCGCCGGGTCCGGATGGAGGAGTTCGACATCGTCTACCCGGCCTGCGTGGCAATGTTCACCGAAGAGGTCGGGGTGTCGCCCAACGCCGGCGACGGAGGCGTGCTCTACCGGGCCCGCGTCGCCGAGCTGATCCGCGACGGCCGCGCTTTCGCCCGGATCGAGGACGGCCGCGTGATGTTCAAGGCCGAGGTCGGCGCCGTCATCCCGCTGGCCTGCCAGGTGCAGGGCGTGTGGGTGCCCCCCGACCTGCGGGGGCGGGGCCTGTCGGAGACCGGGATGTCGGCGGTGGTGCGGGAGGCGCTGCACAGCATCGCGCCGACCGTCTCGCTGTACGTCAACGACTACAACACGCGGGCGCGGGCGGCCTACCGCCGGGTGGGGTTCACCGAGTCGGGCTCGTTTATGTCGATTCTGTTCTGAAACGCTCCTTTCCTGGGATTCTCAGGTGATTGTCATTACGTGCCTGATCTGCCCTGGTCTCTGATTCGATCTTCCCTGCCGGGTACCATCCCGCCGTGGAGTTCGCCGGGGCACTGCGGCAGGCGATCCAGTCGAGCGGGCTGACCCTGGAGCGGATCCGCCACCGGCTCGGCCGGCGCGGCCTCACGGTCAGCGTGGCCACCCTCAGCTACTGGCAGCGGGGCCGCAGCAGACCGCGCTCGCGCACCGTGGTCGTCGCGCTGGAGGAGATCCTCCAGGTGCCGTCCGGCACCCTCACCGAGCTGCTGGACGACCCCGCGCACGCCGTCGCGCCCGTCCGGGGGCCCGCCGCGCGCGGCGGGGGCGGCGCCGGGCAGCCGAACGCGGGGGAGCGCGGCCGGGGCGTCCGGGACCTGTGGCCCGATCCCGAACGCTACGCCTGCCTGGTGGGCCAGCTCGACCGGTCCGGCGACCACCGGCTCGAACGTCTCAGCGTCCACGACGTCTTCCGGCTGGACGAGGCCCGCCGGTCCTGGACGCTGTCGGTGCGGACCGTCCTGCGGGCGGTGGGCGACGACATCGACCGCGTGGTCTGCGTCCACCAGACGGGCAACGGGGCGGGCGGCGACCCGGCCGGGCTGGTGGACGTGCGGTACTGCCGCCCGGGCCGGATCCGCGCCGAGGGCGGGCTGGTGGCGTTCGAGCTGGTCTTCGACCGGGTGCTGTCGACGGGGGACACGGCGGTCGTCGAGTACGAGCTCGGTCCGGTGGGGCAGCCCGCACCCGACAGCTACGACCGGCGCTTCTCCCACCCGGTCCACGACTACGTGGCGCTCGTCCAGTTCGACGGCGACCGGCTGCCCGCGCGCTGCTACGGCTTCACGGCCGAGGGCTCCTCGTCCCCGCGCAGGCGGCTCGGCGAGCTGTGGATCGGCACCTCGGGCAGCGCGAACCTCGCGGTCGGGGCCGTCAGGCGCGGCATCGTCGGCATCGAGTGGGAGTGGCATTAACAGCTGAAATCCAGTCGGCGTCGAAATGTTGACGCTTTCTCGCGTTCTCGCAGAGCATTCACATCGATCGGCTTCGTGACCCCGGCCTCCCCCTGTGGCCGGGGTGCCCCCCACGAACGGAGTTTCGATGAAGAAGCCCCTGCTCGCGGCCCTCGCCGCGGCGCCCCTCGCCGCCGTCCTCGCCACCCCCGCCCAGGCCGTGACCCCCAACGCGCCGCTCACCCTCGCCGCCCCGGGCCAGGGCGTCGCCGGCCAGTACATCGTGACGCTGAAGTCCGGTGTGTCGGTCGGCGCCACCGTGTCCAAGCGCGGGATCAGCACCACCCACCGCTTCGGCAAGGTGCTGAACGGATTCGCCGCCAAGCTCAGCTCCGACCAGCTCACGAAGCTGCGCCGCACGCCCGGCGTCGCGTCGATCGAGCAGGACGCGGTCGTCCGCGCCGACACCACGCAGTCGAACCCGCCGTCGTGGGGCATCGACCGCATCGACCAGACCGCCCTCCCGCTGTCGAAGAGCTACACCTACAACTCGACCGGCGCGGGCGTGTACGCCTACATCATCGACACCGGCATCTACACCTCGCACCCGCAGTTCGGCGGGCGCGCGTCCAACGTGTACGACGCGACCGGCGGCAACGGCGTCGACTGCAACGGCCACGGGACGCACGTCGCCGGGACGGTCGGCTCCACCTCCTACGGCGTCGCCAAGAACGTCTACCTGCGCGGTGTCCGCGTGCTGAACTGCCAGGGCAGCGGCACGTACTCCGGCGTCATCGCGGGCATGAACTGGGTGGCGAGCAACCACTCCAACCCGGCGGTGGCCAACATGTCGCTCGGCGGCGGCTACTCCTCCTCGGTGAACTCCGCCGCCAACAGCCTCGCGAGCTCCGGCGTCTTCCTCGCCGTCGCCGCGGGCAACGACAACGGCAACGCCTGCAACTACTCGCCGGCGAGCGCGGCGAACGCGACGACCGTCGCGGCGAGCACGAGCAGCGACGCGAAGGCCTCCTACAGCAACTACGGGTCCTGCGTCGACCTGTACGGACCGGGGACGTCCATCACCTCGACCTGGCTGAACGGCGGGACGAACACCATCAGCGGCACCTCGATGGCCACCCCGCACGTCACCGGTGTCGCCGCCCTCTACAAGGCCGCGAACGGCAACGCCTCCTACAGCACCATCCGCAGCTGGCTGACCTCCAACGCGGTCAGCGGCGTGATCAGCGGCAACCCGTCCGGGACGCCGAACCGCCTGCTCAACAAGCGCAGCCTCTGACAGGGCCTCCGGGTCCGGTCCGCGCCGGCGGACCCGGGAATCCGGCACCCCGCCCGCCGTGCGAGCGGCGGGCGGGGACCGGATCACGTCGGTAGGATTCATCGCCACGGCGCGACCGGGCCCCGGTGACCGCTTCGGCGGAAGCCGGGGCCGACGGTTGTGACAGTTTGCCTGTTGGCATCCCGCCCGCGGAGCCTTACAGTGAGCGCGGAAGTTGCAATTGCGGTAGTCAAGGCCGTTTTGCGGGGGCCGGCCGGAGCCGATCCGGAGGCCGAGCATGCAGAGTGTCGCAGAGGACGATCTTCTCCAGGTCCTCCAGTACGGGCCGTTCAACGTCGCCCTGCACGCCGCCATCCAGGCGCGCGGACTGAGCCTCGACTCGCTGCGGCGCCGCCTGGAGGAGCAGGGCATCGCGGTCAGCCTGTCCACCCTGAGCTACTGGCAGCGCGGCCGGACCCGGCCCGAGCGCGCAGACTCCCTGCGCGCCGTCCGCGGCCTGGAGACCATCCTCGAGCTGCCGCGGCACTCCCTGCTGACGCTGCTCAGGCCGACCACCGACCGTCCCGCCGGGCCCTGGCTGCCGGTCGAGGAGCTGTGCCCCGAGCCCGGCGTCCGCGACCTGCTGGACGAGATCGGCGACCGCGGCGAGCGGCAGCTCACCGGCCTCAGCCTGCACGACCAGTACATCATCGGGCGGCGGCGGGAACTGCGCGAGGTCCGGGTCCGCGCGGTGTTCCAGGCCCAGCAGCGCGGCGTGGACCGCTGGATCGCCGTCTACCACCACCCGCAGGGCGTGCTGCCCTCGTCGCGCACCGTGCGCGGGTGCCGGTTCGGCCGCGTCCGGATGGACGAGGCGAGCGGCCTCATCGCCGCCGAGCTGCTGTTCGACCGGGCGCTCGGCCGCGGCGAGACCTACCTGCTGGAGTACGGCTTCGGGTTCGAGGAGACCGGCCCGCCCGTGACCGAGGAGGGCCGCGGCTTCCGCACCCCGCAGCACGAGTACCTCATCGAGATCCGGTTCCATCCGGCGGCGCTGCCCGCCCGCTGCTACCGGACGTGGCGCCCCGACGGGCACACCGCGCTGAAGGACACCGCCGACCTGCGGCTGTCCAGCTACCAGAGCGTCCACTTCATCGAGTTCGGGATGGCCGCCGGCTACCACGGCATCCGCTGGGAGTGGACCTGATCCGAAGCCGGGCCAGGCCGGCCGCTACCGGACCAGCAGGTCGAGGAGCCGGTCGAGTTCGGCGGCCGGGTCGCCGGTGAGCCCGGCGTGCACCGGGCCCGGCTGCACGATCGTGCTGCGCGGCGCGGTCAGCCACCGGAACCGCGAGCCGGGGGCCTCCTTCGCGGCCTGGCCGGCGCGCTCCCCGCCGCAGCAGACCGCGTCCACCGCGTTGAGGGCGGCCCGGACGCCCGCCAGGTCGAGCGCCGGGTCCAGGGCGAGCAGGCGCCGCTCGTCGAGGTGGGTGCGGCACCCGAGGTAGTCGAGGGCGCGGCAGTACACGACCACGCCGACGTTCATGGACTCGCCCCGCTCGACGCGCGGGACGACGCGCAGCGCGGCGTACTCGAACACCGTGGGCTCGGCCGCCGTCCTGATGTTGGTCGTCCTGCCGGAGGTCACGAGGCGCCTCCGAGCCAGCCGGGACGGTTCTGGCCGCGCCGGGCGGAGGTGTCCGGGCGGTGGCCGCTGACGTCGAGGCCGGGCAGCCAGTCGCGCGGCTTCCCGGCGCGCGGCAGCAGGATGTCGACGTAGGCGTCGCGGAGCGCCTGCGGGTCGGCGAAGCCGGGCTCGCCCTCCAGCCAGTGGTCGGGCACGAGGTCGGCGACCTCGCGCAGCAGCCCCTCGGTGATCCTGGGGGCGAGCTCCGCCTCGGCCTCCTCCAGCCGGGTCGCGTACGGGGTCAGCACGTGGTCGTCCACGTCGTACGGGCCGGAGAACAGCCGGGCCGCGTTGGACCACGCGTGGTGGAAGATCAGGCTCGCGCCGTGGTCGATGAGCCACACGTCGCCGTGCCACACGAGCATGTTCGGGTTGCGCCAGCTGCGGTCGACGTTGCCGATGAACGCGTCGAACCACAGCACCCGGGAGGCGAAGCCGGGGTCGGGGCTCCAGCCGAGCGGGTCGAAGCCGAGCGAGCCGGGCAGGAAGTCGACGCCGAGGTTCCAGCCGGGGCTGGCCTTCAGCAGGTCCTGCACGTCGGGGTCGGGCTCGTGCCGTCCGATCGCCGGGTCCAGGTCGATGAGCACCTGCTCGGGCACCCGCAGGCCGAGGCGGCGCGCCAGCTCGCCGGCGATCACCTCGGCGATCAGCGCCTTGCGGCCCTGCCCGGCCCCGTGGAACTTCATGACGTAGGTGCCGAGGTCGTCGGCCTCGACGACGCCCGGAAGCGATCCGCCCTCGCGGAGCGGCGTCACGTAGCGGATGGCGGTCACATGTGGCAACACGCCGCAACGCTACCGGGTGGGGGTGCGGCCGGGATAATCGACTACATGGGCGTTGAGCTGCTCGACCTGTCGGTGCCGATCACCACGGGCATGCCGGTCTACCCGGGCGACCCCGAGGTGGAGGCCGTCCCGGCCCTCACGGTCGCGGAGGCGGGCGTGAACGTGCTCCGGCTGCACCTGGGGTCGCAGACCGGCACGCACGTGGACGCCCCGTTCCACATCGACGACGCGCTGCCGAGGCTGGACGAACTGCCGCTGGCGCGGTTCACCGGTCCGGCCGTGGTGATGGACGTGCGGGGCCTGCCGCCCCGCGCGCCGATCCCGCCGGACGCAGTCCCGGCGGGTCTCGCGCCGGGCGACGTCCTGCTCATCGCGACGGGCTGGTCGGAGCGCTGGGGGACCGCCGACTACCTGGCCCACCCCTATCCGGCGCCCGAGACGGCGGAGGCCATCGTCGCCGCGGGCGTGCTGACGGTGGGCATCGACGCGCTCAGCGTGGACCGCACCCCGCCGCCCGGCTCGGACGACTTCTCGCTCGCCGCCCACCGCGTCCTCTGCGGCGCCGGAGCGGTGATCGCGGAGAACCTGACCGGTCTCGGCCGCCTCGCCGACGCCCAGGCGGCGGGCTGCGCGATCGACGTCTCCCTGTTCCCGCTGGCCCTGGCGGGCGCGGACGGAGCCCCCGTCCGGGCCGTCGCGCGCGTGGACGACCGGGCCGTCCTTGTCTGAGAGCGCGCCCGCGCCGTCCGGCCCATACTGGGGACCGGCCGACGGGAGGATGTGGACGGATGCGGGTGGAGTGGGCGACGGACCAGGGCAGCCCAGAGCGGCCCAACGAGGACTTCGTGGCGGCCGCCGCCGGAGCGGTCGTGGTGCTCGACGGCTGCGGGCTGCCCCTCGGCACCGACCTCGGCTGCGCGCACGGAACCGCCTGGTACTCCCGGTCGCTCGGCACCCGGCTCCTGGCGCGGCTGCTCGAGGGGTTCGGGCCGCAGGCCGGCCCGCCGGTGGGGCCGCCCGAGGGCGCGCACCGGCCCGGCGCCCGGCCGCTGGTCGCGCGGCTCGCCGGGGCGATCGCGGACGTGGCCGCCGCGCACCGGGCCACCTGCGACCTGCGGGTCCCGACGACCCCGGCGGCGACCGTGCTCGCGCTGCGGCGGCGGGGCGACCTGGTCGACTACCTGGTGCTCGCCGACTCGACCGTCCTGCTGGACGGCCGCGACGGCCTGCGGGAGATCACCGGGGGCCGCGACTACGCCGCCGCGGACCCGGCCGTGGCCGACGCCGCGATCACCGGCACGGTGCCGGCCGCCGACCTGCGCCGCGCGTTCCTGCTGACCGACGGCGCGACGCGCCTCGCCGACATGTTCGGCGCCACCGGCTGGGCAGGGCTGGCGGCGCTGGCCGCCGACCGGGGGCCCGCGGCGCTGATCGAGCGGACGCGGGAGGCCGAGCGCACCGACCCCCGGGCCGTCCGCTGGCCGCGGGGCAAGGTCCACGACGACGCCACCGCGGCCGTCTGCGATCTCGGCGGCTGAGCCGCGCCGAGCTATCGCTTGGTCACGCCGATAGGCTGCGGGGACCTTGACGGAGGGACCCGGCATGCGCCTCGGCATCACGATGTTCGCGACCGACCTGACCATGGCGCCGCACGAGCTGGCCGGGGAGGCGGAGGCGCGCGGGTTCGCCTCCCTCTACCTCCCCGAGCACACCCACATCCCCGTGTCCCGCGCCACCCCGGCGCCGACGGGCGCCGAGACCCTGCCCGAGGAGTACTCCCGCACCCTCGACCCGCTCGTGTCGCTCGCCGCGGCCGCCGTCACGACCGAGCGGATCGTCCTCGGCACCGGCGTCCTGCTGCCCGCCCAGCGCGAGCCGATCGTCACCGCCAAGGCCGTCGCCACCCTCGACCGGCTTGCCCCCGGACGGGTCGTGCTCGGCATCGGCTACGGGTGGAACGCCGAGGAGGGCGCGGACCACGGCGTCCCGTGGAAGCGGCGGAGGGCCGTGGCGCGCGAGCACGTCCTCGCCATGCGGGCCCTCTGGACGGACGAGGAGGCGTCCTTCGAGGGGGAGTTCGTGAGCTTCGCCGCTAGCCGTGCGTGGCCCAAGCCGTCCCGCCGCGTCCCCGTGCTGCTCGGCGGCGCCCCCGGCCCCACCCTGTTCGCGCACATCGCCGAGTACGGGGACGGGTGGATGCCGATCGGCGGCGCGGGCGTCCGCGAGGCCCTGCCCGCGCTGCGCCGCGCCTGCGAGGACGCGGGCCGCGACCCGGTGCCCGTGATCCCGTTCGGGACGCTGCCCACCCCGGGGAAGCTCGACCACTACGCCTCGCTCGGGATCGAGGAGGTCGTGCTGCGCGTCCCCGCGGGCGGCCGCGACGCGGTCCTGCCGGTGCTGGACGAGTACGCCCGCGCCCACCTGTGAGCTAGCGGATCATGCGGAAGCAGAAGAACGTCGGGAACCGGTAGTACTGCCCCTTGCCGGCCTTCACCGCGCCGAGGATGAGGAACACCCAGCCCCCGATCAGCACCTCCAGGTACGGGAGGATGAGCGGGACGAGGAACGCGGGCTCCTTCATCACGATGGCCGGCGGGGCGCAGAGCGCAGCCACGGCCAGCAGGTGGATGAGCATCGTGAGCTGGTAGTTCATCGACTGCGCCGCGTGGAACCGGGTGAACGGCGAGGTGTTCTTCTTCACCAGGTAGATGACCAGCGGCGGGATGAAGCCGATCAGCACGTTCCCGACGTAGGCGAAGATCGCCCAGGTCGTCTCCTCGCCCGGGTTCTGCGCGGCGTACGGGACGCCGGGAGGGCCGTACCCGTAGCGCGGGTCGTACGCGGCGCCGGGCTGCGCACCGGGCGGCGGACCCGGCGGCAGGCCGGGCTGCCCGGGCGGCTGGCCGTAGGCGCCGTAATAGGGCGGCGGCTGCTGGGGAGGCGGCGGCTGGTCGGAGGGCGGCGCCTGGTCGAACGAGGGCGGCTGGTCGAACGAGGGCGGCTGGTCCGAAGACGGCGCCTTGTCGAACGACGGCGCCTTGTCGAACGACGGGGGCTGGTCGGAAGGCGGGGGCTGGTCGGAAGGCGGCGGTGGGGGCTGGTCCGTCACGGGGCGTCCTCATGTCCTCGTCGAGTGTCCCTGCAGGGGATACGCAGGAATCTATAGGAGCCGGGCGCGCCCGCGCGGCGACCGCTCAGCGGGACCGGTGTCCGGACCGGTCGCCCGCATCTTCTAGAATTTCGTTCGGCCAATGGGGCGAGGGGGCATGCCCCGCGAGGAGGCTGAGTTGAGCGAGATCCCGATGGACCGGCCCGTGCTGGGGGACGACGAGGCCGCGGCGCTGACGGGTCTCGCCGCCCGCGTGCGCGAACTCGCCGAGGCCACCGTCCTCACCGCCGCCGGGGCCGCCGAGGCCGCCGCGGTGGCGGACGAGATCGCGGCGCTGACCGCCCGGCTCTCCGCCGAGCGCCGCGACGCGCCGCCGTTCGCCACGCCCGGCGAGACCCGCATGGACCGCCAGATCGCCAACCCCGTCGCCGGGGCGCTCAACCCCCTCGCGCCGCCGATCGTCCTGGAGGCCGACTCGGACGGCATCGTCCGCGGCACGTTCACGCTCGGCGCCGTCTACGAGGGCCCGCCCTCGTACGTGCACGGCGGCGTCTCCGCGATGGTGCTCGACCAGGCGCTCGGCATGGCGGCGGCCGCCAGCGGCAACCCGGGCATGACCGCGACCCTGGAGACGCGCTACCGGCGCCCCACCCCGCTCGGCGTCCCGCTCCAGGTGGAGGCGAAGGCGAGCCGGGTGGAGGGGCGCAAGGTCTACGCGTCCGGGACGATCAGCGCGCCGGACGGGCGCGTCACGGTCGAGGCGACCGCGATGTTCATCATGCCGCAGCGGTTCGTCACGTCGCAGTACTGACCTCCGTCCGGTCCGGGACCGGCGCGGGCAGCAGGGCGAGCGCACCGAGGGTCAGCACCGAGGCCACGATCATGCTGATCGAGATGGCCTGCCAGCCGTAGTCGTGCAGCAGCCACGTCGCGAGCAGCGGCGCGGGGCCGCCCGCGAACACCGAGGCGAGCTGGTAGCCGATGCCCGCCCCGCCGTACCGCAGCCGCGTGGGGAACGTCGAGGCGATCAGCGACGCCTGCGGCCCGTACTGGACGGCGTGCGGGATCTGCGCCACCACCACCGCGACGACGACCAGCGCCGCGATCTCGGTGTTGAGCAGCGCGAAGTACGGGAACGCGAACAGCGCCACGCAGATCGAGCCGGCCGCGTACACCCGCCGGGGCCCTATGCGGTCGCCGAGATGCCCGGCGGCGGGGATCGTGAACAGCTCCAGCGCGGCCGCCGCCGTCACCGCGCTGAGCGCGAGCCCCTGCGCCATGTCGAGGTGCTTGTGCACGTAGGTCAGCGCGAACGAGGTGAACAGGTAGAACGGCATCTGCTCCGAGCAGCGCAGCAGCGCGCTCAGGATGATCTCCTTGGGGTGGCGCCTGACGACCTCGACGACCGGTACCCGGGCGACCTCGTCGCGCTTGACGACCTCGGCGAACAGCGGCGTCTCCATCACCCGGACCCGCACCCACAGCCCGATCGCGACGAGGACGAGGCTGAACAGGAACGGGATGCGCCATGCCCAGGCGCGGAACGCCTCGTCCGCGGAGAGGGCGATGGCGGTCATCATGCCGGTGCCGAGGATGAGCCCGATCGGGACGCCGAGCTGCGGCAGGCTCGCCATCAGCCCGCGCCGTTCCCGGTCGCCCCACTCCATCGACAGCAGCACCGAGCCGCTCCACTCGCCGCCGACCGCGATGCCCTGCAGGATCCGCAGGAACACCAGCAGGGCGGGCGCGGCCCAGCCGATCGTCTCGGTGCCCGGCAGCACGCCGATCAGCGCGCTCGACACGCCCATCAGCACGAGCGTGACGATCAGCGTGGCCTTGCGGCCGAGCCGGTCGCCCCAGTGCCCGAAGACCGCCGCGCCCACCGGACGGGCCGCGAAGCCCACCGCGTAGGTCGCGAACGCCGACAGCGTGCCCGCGTAGTCGCTCGACTCGGGGAAGAAGACGTCCTTGAAGACGATGGCCGCGGCGGTGTTGTAGAGGAAGAAGTCGTACCACTCGATGGAGGTGCCGATCACGCTCGCGGCGGCGGCCTTGCGGACCTGCGCGCGGCGCTCCTCGGCGTCCGCGGCGCCGGCGCGCCCGGCCTCTCCGGGATCCAGAACCATGGGAGCCGTTGACCTTTCCGACCGCCCCCGCCGGTCCCAGCGATTTGACCCACTGTTTCCCGCTGGGTTCGCCGCCGAAACCGTCGCGGCACGAAACGGTCGACAAACCGGTGGATCCCCGCTCAGTACTCGTAGACCTTGACGGTCGGGGCGTGCTGGTACCAGGACGCGATGATCGACGAGGTGTGCTCGTCGGACAGGAAGTCGACGCGCAGCCAGCCCTCGGTCTGCGTCACGCGCGTCTCGTAGCCGGGGTTGGGGGTCGCCGACACCAGGCGCACCCGGTCCTTCTCGATCGACATCGCCGCGCTTCCGCCGCGCGTGGCGTAGCTGCGCACGTGGTCGGTCGGCTTGGGCGAGGCGGAGCCGTCCGGCCTGCCGGGCGGCGCCTTCGGGGTCTTGGACGGCCGGGGCCCCTGGTCCTGGCCCGTCGGCGGACTCGACCGCGCGGTGGGCGACCCGATGCCCGTCGGTCCCGGCGGCGGGGACGGGCTGGAATGGATCACCGGCCCGGCGATCGGCGGCGGGGCCGACCGGTCCGACACCGCGCTGCGCACGACGCCGCGCACCCCGAGCCAGGAGAGCGCCACCGCGAGCGCGGTCACCCCGGCCCATGGGGCAACATACGACATCGCGCGACGCATGGGCACATGGTGGCATACGGTTCCGCCATGGCGAGTGTGTTGGTGGTCGAGGACGACGCGAACGTCCGGACCGCCTTGATCAGGGAGCTGAGCGTCCGGTCGCACGTCGTGCGCAGCGTCGGGACCGCGATGGACGCGCTGCGCGAGGTCACGCAGTCCCCGCCCGACGTCGTCGTGCTCGACCTCGGGCTGCCCGACCTCGACGGAGCCGAGGTGCTGAAGATGCTGCGCGGCATCTCCGACGTGCCGGTCATCATCGCGACCGCGCGCGACGACGAGCCCGAGATCGTCCGGTTACTGAACGCGGGCGCCGACGACTACCTCATCAAGCCGTTCTCCATCGAGCACCTCAGCGCCCGGCTCGCCGCGGTGCTGCGCAGGTCCGCGCGGTCCGGGCCCACCGCGGAGCTCAGCGTGGGCGGCCTGCACATCGACCTCGACCGCCGGGAGGCGCTACTGGACGGCAAGCCGCTGGAGCTGACCCGCCGCGAGTTCGACCTGCTGGCCTACCTCGCCGCCCGTCCCGGCCGGGTCGTCGCGCGGCGCGAGCTGCTCGCCGAGGTGTGGCGGCAGGCCTACGGCGACGACCAGACCATCGACGTCCACCTGTCCTGGCTGCGCCGCAAGCTGGGCGAGACCGCCGCCGCCCCCCGCTACCTGCACACGGTCCGCGGGGTCGGGGTCCGGCTGGCCGACCCGGGCGCATGAGGCGGACGCTCGTCCTGGTGTCGCTGGCGGTCACCTCGATGGTCGCCCTGGCGTTCCTCATCCCGCTCGCCCTCACCGTCCGGGAGATCGCCCGCGACCGCGCGCTGACCACCGCCGAGCGGCAGGCCAGCGCGCTCGGCCCCGTCCTCGTCGTCACCGAGGACCCGGCCGCGCTCGAACGCGCCGTCGCCAGCACCCAGGCCGGCGCGGCCGGGCGGATGACCGTGCACATGCCGGACGGCGGGCTCGTCCCGAAGAACCCCCGCACCGAGAACGCCGCCCGGCCCGACCAACTCGCCGAGGCCGGGCGGCGCGGCCGCTCGTACACCGCGCGCCTGGAAGGCGGGTACGCGCTGCTCCAGCCGGTGTCGCTGGACGCGGGCCGTACCGCCGTCGTCGAGGTGTTCCTGCCCGACGAGGACCTGTCGCGCGGCGTCTGGAAGGCGTGGCTCGTCATGACGACGGTCGCCGCCGCGCTCGTCGCCGGGTCCGTCGCCGTCGCCGACCGGCTGGGCGCGCGCATGATCCGCTCCACCCGCCGCCTCGCCGAGGCGGCGGGCGCGTTCGGCGACGGGGAGCTGTCGGTGCGGATCGAGCCGGACGGGCCGCCCGAGCTGGTCGAGGCGGGCCTGGCGTTCAACGCGATGGCCGACCACGTCGTCCAGCTGCTGTCGGCCGAGCGGGAGATGGCGGCCGACCTGTCGCACCGGCTCCGCACCCCGCTCGCCGCCCTCCGCCTCAACGTCGAGGCCCTCGGGGACGGGCACGTCGCCGAGCAGACCCGGGAGGCCGTCGACCGGATCGAGCGCGAGGTCGACCAGATCATCCGGACCGTCCGGCGGCCCACCGGACGGGGCAGCTGCGACGCCTCCAAGGTGCTGCGCGACCGGGTCGCGTTCTGGTCCGTCCTCGCCGAGGACGAGGGGCGCTCCTGCGAGCTGATCGGCGCCGAGGGCCCCGCGCCGCTGCCGATCCCGGGCACCGAGCTCGCCGCCGCCGTGGACGCGCTGCTCGGCAACGTCTTCCGGCACACGGCCGAGGGCACCGGCTTCGTCGTCACCCTCCACCAGGGGCAGGGCGTCACCGGCATCCTCGTCGCCGACGGCGGCCCCGGCATATCCGACCCGGACGCGGCGCTGAAGCGGGGTAGCAGCGGCGGCGGCTCCACCGGCCTCGGCCTGGACATCGCCCGCCGCGCCGCCGAGTCGACCGGCGGCTACCTGCGCATCCACCGGAGCGTCCTCGGCGGCGCCCAGGTGCAGATGTGGTTCCGGACGAGGTGGCTGCCGCCGGCCCGCCGCTCCCGCCGCCTCGTCCGCCGCCGCCACTCCCGCACCTGACCGGCGCCCGGTATGCCGGGCATGGAGCCGCCTGCGCCCGGAGCCGGCAAGGTCGCCGCCGGGGCCGTGCCCCTCCTCCTCTGTCGGAGGGTTGCGCCGGGCGAGGGTGCCCCGTGTGGCCGCGGGGCCCGCGGTGAACCTTGTGAGTCGGTGCAGCTGTTGCGGGTAAAAACTAGTTCTTTTGAAAAAACGTGCCTTGATCGGGTCCCCGTTCGCCTTGCCCGCCGACCGGAGTGAGACGGACAGACCTCCGGTCGGTTCGCGGCCCATGAGGCAGTTTGTGACTCCAGGTTTATAGAGCATGCCTCTAAGTGACTTGCTGTCGCAAGTCACTCGCTTCAACTGCCGGGGATCGTTCATCTGAACCGGCTCCTCGGCCTCTGGCCCGGTGCTCGACTGTGCGACGCCTCACACACCCTCCTCTGGACTGTGTCCATTTTTACCTATAAAAACTATCTCACTAGTAAAAACTGGGCCCGGAAGGGGTCGGCAGGATGGATGGTGCAAGATCGAAAGCGCTGATCGCCGCGCTGGCGTTCGCGGTGGCGCTGACCGTGTCACTGTGGACGATTCCACGCGAAGGCGGCGCCGCGGCGGGGACGTCGCATTCGGCCGGGACGTCGGACCCGGCCGGGGCCGCGGGTCATGATGCGACCTCACCCGACGGCGCGGCCACCCACGGCGGATCCGACGGGTGGAAGGCCATGGACGAGGCCATGGCGAAGCGTGACAAGAGCTTCCCCGCGGCGACCGAAGGGCAGGGAGGGCAGGTACTGGCGCCCAAGGTGCTGCCGGACGGAACCAAGGAGTTCCGGCTGACGGCCAAGCCCGTCAGGTGGGAGGTGGAGCCGGGGAAGGTCGTGGACGCGTGGGCTTTCAACGGCATGGTGCCGGGCCCGACGATCCGCGCCGACGTGGGAGACAAGGTCCGCATCGTCGTGAAGAACGAGTTGCCCGAGCCGACCAGCGTCCACTGGCACGGCATTCAGTTGCCCAACAAGATGGACGGCGTCCCCAGCGTCACCCAGGACTCGATCAAGCCCGGCGGCACCTTCACCTACGCCTTCCCGGTGACGCGGATCGCCGATTCCTGGTACCACTCCCACTACAACGGCACCAAGCAGGTGAGCAGCGGGCTGTGGGGCGCGATCCAGTTCGGCGAGATCCCGACCCCGAACAAGGAGAAGGTGGCCCAGAAGCACATCATTCAGATCCAGGACGCCGGCGCGATCGGAATGACGCTCAACGGCAAGTCCTTCCCCGCCACCACCCCGTTGAAGGCCCGCCTGAACGACTGGGTCGAGGTCACCTATGTCAACGCGGGCAGCATGGCGCATCCGATGCACCTGCACGGTGTGGACCAGGTGGTGATAGCCAAGGACGGGTTCCCCCTGGAACAGACCTACAAGGCCGACACGCTCAACGTCGCACCCGGAGAGCGCTACACCGTCCTGATCCACGCCGACCAGCCCGGCAAATGGATCTGGCACTGCCATATCTTCTCCCACTCCGAAGGCTCCCAGGGCATGTTCGGACTGGTCATGGAGATGCAGGTCACGTGAGGTGAGCGCGGCCGCCGCCCACGGCCCATGACCGTCCCTTTCCCCTCTCTCGCACATTCGGAGTGAGCAATGTCAACAACCCCTGCGCCGGATCACCCGGCCCCCGACAGAGGGACGCACGCGGCCCTCTCTCATGGCCGCCGGGTCACGGCCCTCAGCGGACTCCTGCCCGCCATCAGCGCCGCACTCGCGCTGGGACTGATCGTCGGGCTCCTCATGGTCAGCGCATCCCCCGGTCACGGCCCCCACCGGCTGGCCTCGGCTGCGGGCGGCGCCGCCTCCTCGGCCGGGGGCGTGGACGCGGCCCTCCCCGGAGCGGGAAAGAAGGTCACCCTCGAGTTCGAAGAGGGCGACATGTACATCAAGCCGAACAAGGTCACGGTTCCGGCCGGTGCCGATGTCACCGTGAAGGTCGTCAACAAGGGCAGCCAGCCGCACACCCTCAACCTGGAAGGCAGAAACGGCGGACAGCTCGAACCGGGCACGTCCGCGACCCAGCACTGGGGCGTGCTCACCGAGTCGACCCAGGCATGGTGCGTCATCCCCGGGCACAAGGACGCCGGCATGCTCGTCGAGATCACCGTGACCGGCGGAAAGACCACGTCCACCGCGGCGGCGGGCGGCGGCGCGGCCGTGGCCGCCGACGACGGAAACGCGAAGATCGACCCGGCCGCGAAGCCTCCGGCCGGCTGGAAGGCGCACGATCCGACGGCGCCGGTCAACGACGGCAAGGACGTCCACGAGGCCACCTTCACCGTCACCGAGAAGGAGATGGAGGTGGCACCCGGGGTCAAACAGGTGCGGTGGACCTTCAACGGGACCGCGCCCGGCCCCACCCTGCGCGGCAAGGTCGGTGACACCTTCAAGATCACACTTGTCAACAGGGGGACGATGGCGCACTCCATCGACTTCCACGCCTCGAAGGTCGCGCCGAACGTCCAGATGAGGACCATCAAACCCGGCGAGTCGCTGGTCTACGAGTTCGAGGCCCAGTTCTCCGGGATCTTCACCTACCACTGCGGTGCCGACCCGATGATCTACCACATGGGGAACGGCATGTACGGGGCACTGATCGTCGACCCGCCGGACCTCGGCAAGGTCGACAAGGAACTGGTGCTGGTCCAGTCGGAGCTGTACCTCGGGCCGCAGGGCAAGCCCGGCGACCTGAAGAAGATGCTGGCCGGCCGGAACGACGCCGTGGTGCTCAACGGCTACCACAACCAGTACGTCCATTCCCCGATCAAGGTGAAGCCCGGTGAACGCGTCAGGGTGTGGGTCGATGACAGCGGCCCCAACGAGAACATCGCCTTCCACGTCGTCGGGACCATCTTCGACACGGTGTGGAAGGAAGGCCAGTACACCCTGCGGCGGGGCAACCCGGAGAAGGGCGGGTCACAGGTACTCGACCTGCAGCCCACCCAGGGCGGCTTCGTCGAGTTCACCCTTCCGGACGCCGGCACCTACCCCTTCCTCGGTCACAAGATGATGAACATGGCCAACGGAGGCCTCGGCCTCTTCCAGGTCGGCTGACCCGACACCAAGGAGGCGACCATGACCACGCTGCTCGAAGCCAGAAGCAAGGGAGCGGGCCTGCGATCGCAAGCCCTGTACAGGCGGTACGCCGCGATCGGCTCGTTCGTCGCGGCGCTCGTCCACTACGCCGTCGTCCCGGAGCACTTGGACGAATGGTGGGCGCAGGGCGTGTTCTTCAGCGCCATCGGCATGTTCCAGCTCATCTGGGCCGTGCTGGTGTACACCGGTGACGAGCGCCCGATGCTGCTGTCCGGGCTGCTCGTCAACCTCGGCGCCCTCACCTTGTGGGCGGTGACCCGTACGGCGGGGCTGCCCTTCGGGCCCGAGGCAGGGGAGGCAGAGGCGGTCGGTGTCCTCGACGTCATCAGCGTCGTGATCGAGGTCGCGGTGGTCGCCGCGATCCTGGTCGCCCTGTTCGGTCGGCGGACGGCCGTTCGGGACGAGCCCGGCGAGCAGAGCCTCTGACACCTGTGATCAGTCGGCGGTCGGACGTCCGATCGGTTCGACCGGCCCGCCGTCACCTTCCGTGGACGGCTTCCCCTCGCGGCGAAGATAAGCCAGGCAGAGGTGCGGCGCGATCATGGGGTCCAGCCGATCCGCGATCAGCGGCACGTCCATCTGGGCGAGTGCCCCCTGGATCAGGCCCAGATGCAGGGAGCACGCGACGTCCGCGTGCTGGTCGGCGATATCACCGAAGGCGCAATTGTGCACCCGGAGCCGGATCTCCTCCGGATCCGGGTGCTCGGCGTCGTGTTCGAACTCCGGACTGAAGCCCATGCCGGCCATCAGGCGGTTGAGCCGCTCGAGAGCGTCCGCGAGACGGAGGCGCTGGAACGGTGCGGGAGCATCGGTGAGATAGCGTCCCCACGCACGGCCGGTCTCGATCGCGGCCTCGCGCGGATCGGGCAGCATGCCGGCGACGAGACTTGCGAGCATCCCCGCGAGCAGCCGGTAGCTCCGCCTCCCGTCGTCGCCTGCCGCCCGGTACATCGAACGCGGACGTCCGGGCCGGCCGCGATCCTCGGTCACCCGCTCCACCAAGCCCGACTCGACCAGACCGTCGAGATGGAAACGCGTTGTGCTGGGATGCAGCCCGGCCCGCTCGGCGATCTCCCGTATGCCGAGTGGTCCGGAGCCCGCGGTCCTGATCAACTGGAGGACCCGGGCGCGGCTGTCGCCGAGGGTCGCCTCCGCCGAGGGTTCCGTGTCCACCCAAGCGTCGCCGTCCATGTGACGAGTTTATGCATACCCGCTAGTGCAAATAGGTCAGGAAACCGGCGTGGGCCGCTCATCGGCTGCTGCGGTACAGAGTGGTCGCGGGTCTGAGCTAGGAATCAGGCGGGATCACGCATGAGAAGACGCCGGGGAAGCGCGTGACCTCTGAGGGACGTAGGGCAGGCATAGAGTCGCCTTAAATCCGCCTTAACCAGGGTGGGGACGCCGCGGAGCGCACCTACCGTGACCGGCATGAGACGCCCCCGCCCCCAGTACGTCGCCGCCGGCCTCATCGGCGTCGTCGGCCTCGTCGTCGCCGTCCTCATCGCCGTCGCGGGAATCGTCGCCAGCGGGAACGTGCCCACCGCACCCAGCTCGTACACGATCCGGGTGGTGGGCCTCGCGGACCCGCACGACCTCACCCACGCGCCCGGGGGCTAGCCCTCCTCGCGGACGTGGTCACCGGTCGCGCCGTCGAGCAGTTCGCGGAGGATGTCCATGTGGCCGGCGTGCCGCGCCGTCTCCTCGACCATGTGGATCAGCACCCACCGCAGGGAGACCTCGGCGCCGTGCCAGGCGGTGCCCCGGTCCTCGAGGCCCAGCTCCTCGATGACCTTGTCGGACGCGGCCCGCGCCCGCCCGTAGAACGCGGCGATGCCCTCGATGGTCTCGCCGGGCTCGATCCTGAGGTCGGCCTCCGGGTCGTCGTCGCTGAACGGAAGCGGCTCGGTCTCCCGCCCGAACGTCCTGGAGAACCAGTCGTACTCGACCGCGGCGAGGTGCTTGGTCAGGCCGAGCAGGCTCGTGCCGGACGGGGTCATGGGGCGCCGCGCCTGCTCCTCGTCCAGGCCGTCCAGCTTCCACAGGACCACGTCCCGATGCCGGTCGAGGGCGGCCTTCAGACTTTCCTTCTCATCACCGGTGTACGGCACTTCTTCCATGCGGGGACGCTATCAGCGCGACCGAACCGGGCCGGAGTCCTGGGGACGCCGGCCCGGTGAGCTTGCGGTCAGCAGTTGAAGTACTTGACGTACCACTTACCGACGGTGTCCCCGTTGTCCGGGCCGAGTTTGTAGTCGGCGATCCAGCGGTGGGGAGTCATCATGACCCACAGGTAGCCGTCCCTGCGCTCGATGGTGTCCCAGTCGGTCTTGACCTTGGAGTCCCTCGCCAGGACGCCGACCACCGGGTAGTCGAGGCTCGGCCCGGTGCGGACGTTGAGCCCGTTCTCCGGCAGGACCTCCCCGTAGCACCAGTGGGCGCGCCCCCCGTCGCGGGCGAGGAGCCGGTTCATCGCCTCGGCCGCGCCCTGCGGCCCGACCTCGATGGCGCCCGGACCGTGGCCCTCCTCCTGCGGCTGCGAAGGGCTGGGATGGGCCGCGTGTGACCCGTTCTGGCCCGGAACCGGCGGCGGCGCGGCCGAGGCGGCCGCGCCGAGCCCGAGCGCACCGCCGGTGAGCGCCGTAGCGGCCGCGGCGACGCCGAGCTTCATCCTTACGTGCATCTGAAACCTCCCCCTTGAGGCGGCGGACTTACACCAGCATGTTACCCAGAGTCATGCCAGATGTGCAGAGAGTCGCGAAGCCACTTCTTACTCCCCCGACCCGGGCACCCCCACCCGCCCCCCACAGCCGAGTTCCCACCCGTCCGCGCAGGTGAACGACTCCAGCCCACCCTCCCCGACCACCCTCAGACGGGGCGTGAATAAGGGTGGCTCAGGGGTTCCCTAAGTGAGGCTTAAAGGGGTTCTGGTGGGGGGTGGGGCGGCTTAGCGTTGCGGGTGTCAGATCGGAGACACGGCGGAGGTGCACAGGCGGAGAGCGCAGAGCGAGACGTCGGCTGAGGTTCCGACTGAGGTTCCTGATTGAGACAGGTTTCTGGCCCGCACGGCCCCGTAACCCCGCTCTGGGGCCGTGCGGGCCAGAAGTCTTTTCAGGGGCGGGGGAGGGCGCCGAGCAGGAGCAGGCGGAAGGCGTCGGCGGTGCCCGTGGCGGTGGTGTCGCCGGTGGCGAGGCGGCGGACGGCGAGGCCGTAGAGCATCGCGACGACCGCGGGGGCGTGGCGTTCGGCGTCCGGGATGCCGAGGGCGGTCAGGATGGCGGCGGCCAGGCGGTCGTAGGCCTCGACGGAGCGCGTGGAGGTCTCGCGGAGGGCCGGGTTGCGGGCGGCGTGCAGGTGGAGTTCGAGGTTCGCGAGCTGCTCGGGGTCGTGGGTGACGCCGAGGACGGCCTTCTCGACCTCGTCGGCGGCCTCGACGGGCGCGATGCCCGACTCGGCGAGGGCCTGGACGTAGGCGGTGATGCGGGCGATCTCCTGCTCGACGAAGGTGTGCAGCGCCTCGCGGAGCAGGTCCTCCTGGCTGGGGAAGTGGTAGGTCAGGGAGCCGAGGGAGACGCCGGCCGCGCGGGCGACGGCCCTGTTGGTCACGGCGCCGATGCCCTGCTCGCCGATCAGGCGGAGGGTGGCGTGGAGGATCTGGTCGCGGGCGCTCATCGAAGCACAGTCTTCCCTAGTACCGGTGGCTTCAGTATCGTTCGTTCGAACGAACGATAGCGGGAGGCTGCTGTGGAAGCGGGACTGGCCGGGCAGGCGGAGGCGCTGGCGAAGGGGGAGGTCTCCTCGAGCGACCTGGTGGAGGAGAGCCTGGAGGCCATCGGCCGGCAGGAGTCGCTCGGCGCGTTCCGGGTGGTGCGGGCCGAGGCGGCCGCGCAGGAGGCGCTGGAGGCCGACAAGCGGCTGGCGGACGGGGAGCGGCTGCCGCTGCTCGGGGTGCCCGTCGCCATCAAGGACGACACGGACCTGGCGGGGGAGACCACGCCCTTCGCGGTCGCGGCGGACCACCGGCCGGTGACGCGGGACGGGGAGGTCGTGCGCAAGCTGCGGGCGGCCGGGGCCGTCATCGTGGGGAAGACGACGACGTGCGAGCTCGGGCTGTGGCCGTTCAGCGAGTCGCGCGAGTACGGGATCGCGCGGAACCCGTGGAACCCCGACTACTCGCCCGGCGGGTCGTCGGGCGGGTCGGCGGCGGCCGTGGCGGCGGGCATGGTCGCGGCGGCGGTCGGTTCCGACGGGGCCGGTTCGGTCCGCATCCCGGCGGCGTGGACGGGCCTGGTCGGCATCAAGCCCCAGCGCGGGCGGGTGTCCGCCTATCCGCAGACGGATCCGTTCAACGGGATCACCGTGTGGGGGCCGCTGGCGCGGACCGTGGGGGACGCCGCCCTGCTGCTCGACGTGCTGACCGGCAGCCACCCCGAGGACGTCTACCAGCTCGACCCGCCCATCACCTCGTTCGCCGAGGCGGCGAAGCGGGAGCCGGGCAGGCTGCGGATCGCCGTGTCCTACCGGACGGCCCTCGGGGTCAGCGGGAGGCTCGACCCGCAGATCCGGTCGGCGGTGGAGCGGCTCGCGCGGAGGCTGACCGCCCTCGGGCACAAGGTGTTCCCCGCCGACCCCGACTACGGGCCGGTGGCGCTCGGGCTCGTCCCGCGCGGGACGGCCGGTGTCGCCGACTGGCTGGAGTCCCTGCCCGACCCGCGGCCCGATCCCCGGACGGAGGCCGAGGCGCGGATCGGGCGGGTCCTCGGCCGGCGGCTGCTGCCCCTGGCGAAGCGGATGGACCCGTACCTGAGGAGGCGGGTCGGGCGCATCTTCCAGGTCGCGGACGTGGTGATGACGCCCACGACCGCGCAGCCGCCGTTGCGCGTCGGGGCCTTCGACGGGGCCGGCTACCAGAAGACGCAGTCGGGTGTCGCGGCCGCGTGCCCGTACGCGTGGACGTGGAACGTCCTGGGATGGCCCGGGGTGAACGTGCCGGCGGGGTTCACGAAGAACGGGCTGCCGATCGGCGCCCAGCTGCTCGGGCACGACTCCGACGAGGCGACGCTCATCTCGCTCGCGGCGCAGCTGGAGTCGGTCGAAGGATGGGCCGAGCGGCGCCCCTAGGCCCCGCGAACGGGCCGCCGGTGCGTGCGAGCAGGCACCGGCGGCCTGCCGCGCTCAGTAGCCGGCGCCCGTGAGCATGCCGCCGTCGACCAGGACCTCGCTGCCGGTGCAGTAGGTCGAGTCGTCCGAGGCGAGGAAGACGACCAGCCCGGTGATCTCCTGCGCCTTGCCCATGCGCCCGAGGGGCAGCGCCTTCATGAACGCGTCGGCGCTGTCGGCCGTGGCCGAGACGATGTCGTCCTGCATGGTGAGGGGCGTCAGCACGCCGCCGGGGTGGATGGAGTTCACGCGGATGCCGTACCGGCCGAGCTCGCGGGCGGCGGACTTGGTCAGCCCGCGGACGCCGAACTTGCTCGCGCTGTAGGCGGCGAGGCCGGCCGCGCCGATGAAGCCCTCGGTCGAGGAGACGTTGACGATCGAGCCGCCGCCCGCCGCGCGCATCGGGGCGGTCACCGTCTTCACGCCGAGCCACTGGCCGACGAGGTTCACGTCCAGGATCTGGCGGAACTCCTCGACCGCCATGTTCTCGATGGTCTTGTGCCGGAGGATCCCGGCGTTGTTGACCAGGACGTTCAGCGCCCCGAACGTCTCGGTCGCGGTCTGGACGGCACGCTGCCAGTCCTCCTCCCGGGACACGTCCATCCGGACGAAGCGGACGTCGTCCCCGAGGTCGGCGGCCAGCTTGGCGCCCTCCTCCTCCAGGACGTCGCCGAACACCACCTTGGCGCCCTCGTCCAGGAACCGGCGGACGTGCGCCTTGCCCATGCCGCGCGCGCCACCGGTGATCAGCGCCACCTTGCCGTCAAGCTGCCCCATCAACGCTCCTCGTCGCCCGTTGCCTCCCGGCCAACCTAGCGAACGCTTGGTCAACCGAACAAGGCGGCCCCTATCCCGCGCGCAGCCCCCCGAACAGCAGCGCGAGCATCCGGTCGGCGTATCCGCCCGGGTCGGGGGTGCGCTCGGACGCCACGCCGATCGCGTTCGCGAGCCGCAGCAGGTCGCCCGGGTCGATCTCGGCGCGGACCGCCCCGGCCAGCTGGGCCCGCTCCAGCAGCCGGCCGAGCGCGGCGCGGATCGCGGTGGCCGCGGCGCCGAGCCCGGTGTCCGCCCACTCCGCGCCCATCGCCTCGATGATCAGGGTGCAGGTGCCGCGCGGGGTCGCCGCGCCCGCCAGGTAGGTGCGCAGCCAGCGGCCGAGCGCGGCCTCGGGGTCGGGTTCGGCGAGCAGCGCCTCGGCGTGCCCGAGCAGCCCGTCGATCCGCTCGCGCAGGACGGCGTGCAGCAGCGCGTCCCGGGTGGGGAAGTGGCGGTAGAGCGTTCCCGAGCCGACGCCCGCCCGCTTGGCGATGTCGTCGAGGGACGCGCCCGTGCCGTGCTCGGTGAAGGCGGTGCGGGCCGTCGTGACGAGTCGTTCGTAGTTGCGGCGGGCGTCGGCCCGCATCGGCCGGGTCTCCATGGGCACCGTCCAGCGGTCGCGGGTGGCCTGACGCGGCCCCCGGCCTGCTTCTTTGGACGAGCGTGCCATCTGACGGGCCGGATGCGCTACCCGGAGCGCGCGGCGAGTGCGTCCCGCGACAGCCGGTCGGCCCTGCGCGTCGTCTCCGGCAGCCGGTACTCGGGGGTCAGGGCGAGGACGGCGCGGCACGCGGCGTCGAGGCCGGCCCGGTGCCCGACGGACACGAACACCGGCTTCACCCCGTCCCGGGTCCGCAGCACCCGGCCGACCGTCTCGCCGCCGTCCACCAGCGGGCTCGCGTCGCCGCGCCGCGGCCCCGGCTGCTCGTACGCGCCGACGAACGCGGTCTTGCCGACGCCGATGGACGGCAGGCCGGTCAGCACGCCGAGGTGGCAGGCCAGCCCGAAGCGGCGCGGGTGCGCGATCCCGAATCCGTCGCAGACGAGCAGGTCGGGCGTGGTCTCCAGGGCGCGGAGGGCCTCCAGCAGCGTGGGCAGCTCCCGGAAGGCGAACAGGCCCGGGACGTAGGGGAACGCGGCAGTCCCCACGGCGACCGACTCCTCCACGACCTCCAGCGTCGCCGCGTCCAGGACGACCGCGGCGGCGGCCAGCCGGTCGCCGGAGCCGCCGCCGTCGCCCGCGTAGGACACGTCCAGGCCCGCGACCGTGCGCGGCGCGGCCGGCCCCGGGACGTCCAGTTCGAGCATCGGGCGCAGCCGGTCCTGGATCGCCTCGGCCTCCGCGGGTGTTGCCGGCCAGGGATGCAGCTCGCGTACGTCCATGGCCCGGACGCTACCGTCCCGTCACGCCAGCGAGGCGTACGCCGCCTGCGTCAGCCGGTACGCGCGCAGGTCGCCGGACGCCTGGTCGCCCATCAGGTTCGGCAGGTAGGCGAGCGCCAGCCCGGCCTCGGGGTCGCCGAGGCCGATCGAGCCGCCCGCGCCGGTGTGGCCGAACGCCGACTCCCGGCCCGCCCGCGGAGTGAAGAAGGTCTGCGACGGGCGCATGAAGCCGAGGCCGAAGGAGCTCCGCACCAGCAGCGTGCGGTCGGGGCCGCCGACGCGCGGGCGGACGGCCTCGCGCAGCGTGTCGGGACGCAGGATCCGGCCCGCGACGAGGTCGCGGTAGAAGCCGGCGAGCGCGGGCGCGGTCGCCGTCATCCCGGCGGCCGGCCATCCGGCGCGCAGCACGACCGGGTTGTTGTAGCCGCCCTTGCCCGGGTCCGGGTTGTTCAGCGACCGGTTCATCAGGCTCCCCGGATCGAGGTAGGCCTCGGCGAGCCGGGTCAGGACGTCGGGCTCGGTGGTCTTGGGCGCGTCGGCCCCGCCGCCCGAGCGCCGGCCCGACGACAGCCTCGCGGCCCGCTCGATCACCGAGTCCGGGGCCCCCACCCACAGGTCGAGGTCGCGGGCGAACGCGTCCTTCACGAACGCGCCGACCGTCCGGCCACCGGAGTGGCGGCGGACGATCTCACCGGCCAGCCAGCCGTAGGTGAGCGCGTGGTAGCCGTGGGCCTCGCCCGGCGCCCACTCGGGCTCCTGCGCGGCCAGCTCGGCCGCGCGGGCGGGGGCGTCCGCGGCCTCCTCGGCCGGGACGGGGCGCGCGAACGCGGGCAGGCCCGCCTGGTGCGACAGCAGGTGCGCGGCCGTCGCGCCGTCCTTGCCCGCGGCGCCGAACTCCGGCCACCAGTCCGTCACCGGGCCGTCCACCTCGTAGGCGCCGCGCTCGGCGAGCAGCAGCGCGGCCGCGGCCGTCACCGCCTTGGTGCAGGAGAACCCGAAGCAGGGCGTGTCGGGCTGCCACGCGCGGCCGGTGCGGCGGTCGGCGACACCGCCCCACAGGTCGACGACCTTGCGGTCGCCCGCGTAGACGGCCACGGCTGCGCCGAGCTCGCGGCCCTCGGCGAAGTTCGCTTCGAACACCTCGCGGACGCCGGCGAACGCCGGATCGCAGTGGCCCTGCACCGTGCTGCTCATGCGCGATCCTCTCAGGCGGGGGCCTCCATAGAATCACGTTCTAGGACGCCCCGCCGAACCGGGATCGCCTCAGTACCGGCCCAGGTGGTGGACGGGTTCGGTGACGGGGCCGGCGGCCCGCTGGGCGGGACGCGTCCGGCCGAACTCCAGCGTGAGCAGCGCCGCCGCCAGCCACGCGATGTCGAACCAGGACCGGAAGACCACGTTGCGCGGCGTGTAGGACGGCCTGAACTTCTTGTCGAACAGGTACAGCGACTCGACCGCGATCCACGGGTCGAGCAGGTGCAGGGCCCGGTAGCCGGCCTTCTCCAGCGGCCCGCGCTCGTCGGCGTCCAGCAGCTCGCGGAAGGCGGCGAAGTTCAGCGAGACGAGCCCGTGCCCGCGCCGGGCCGCGTACTCGATCATCTCGACGATGAGGCGCTCGTTCACGCCGTTCGGGCCGCCGGGGGTGCGGCGCATCGCGTCCAGGCTGATGCCCTCGCCCGCGGTGACGTAGCGCTGGAACGCGATGGGCTCCTTGTCCTCGTCGTAGGCGACGGCGACGACCGCGCCCGGGTGGTACCCGGTGAGCAGCTCGTCCAGGTTCATGGAGAAGCCGCGCTCGGCCGCACCGCCGAGGGACCGGGACGCGACGTCCAGCAGCTTCTCGCGGAGGGCGGGCGTGAGCTCCCGCTCCGGGAGGATCTCCGACGAGACGCCGAAGTTCTCGGTGCGCTTGACGGCCTGCCGGACGTTGCGCATCTTCCGCCCCGACAGCGTGAACTCGCCGGGACGGATGACGACCTCGTCGCCGAAGCCGATCGAGCGGCACGGCCCCCAGGCGGGCAGCAGGGCGTCGCTCGCGCCGAGGACGGCCGGACGCCAGCCCGTCGTCCGGCACATCGCGAGGAAGGCCCGCACGGCGTCGGCGTGCGAGGCGGGGTCGCCGACCGGGTCGCCGCCCGCGACCGCCATGCCGAACAGGACCCGGTAGCCGATCGCGGCGCGGCCGTCCGCGCTGAACACGTACGCCTTGTCGCGCCGCAGCGCGAACGGGGAGAGGGTGTCGGAGCCGGGATGCAGGACGAGGCCCGCGACGCGGACGCGCTCGGCCTCGTCGCCGGGCGGGGGCGCCGGGTCGGGCGCCAGGAGGGTGATGACCAGCACGAGCAGCCCCGCCGCGCCGGCGAGGCCGAGCACGCCCGGCAGCCAGGACGCCCCGTCCATGGGCGCGCCGGTGGCGCCGAGGCCGCTCGCGACGTCGCCGACCGACCGCACCGACACCCCGCCGAAGAGCAGCGACACCGCGGTCGCGGCGGCGAGTAGCAGCGCGCCGGTCTTCACGGCCGCGCGGACGCGCTCGGGATGCGGGCGCACCGGGAAGCGGTCGCGCTCCAGCCACAGCCCGCCGAGGACGGCGGCGAGCAGGGGCAGCCGCCACAGCGGGTCGTCGCCGGACACGACGGCGAGCAGCCCGAGGACCACCAGCGTGGCGAGGCCGTACCAGGCGGCGCGGCGCCGCAGCAGCACGCCGCGGGCGACCAGCGCGAGCGCGAGGGCCAGCACGACGGCGTGCTCCGGCCTGAGCGGGCTCCCGGTGACGAGCTGCGACAGCCGTCCGAGGACGTGCGGGGATCCGGAGAACGCGGGCACCGCGATCAGCGCGGCGACCAGGGCCGCGGTCAGCGCGAGCGGCCAGACGGGCCGCGCATGGGGCGGCGCCCCCGGCCCGCCCTTGCGGGAAGACTCGTCCGTCAGCACGAAGCACACCTCCGCTGAGCCCCCAACCAAGATCTTCCGGAACTCATTCCCGGGTTCGGTCGTTCCTATGGGGCCTGAAATCAGCGTACGGCCGAATCCCCAGGCCGGGCGCTTCAACTCGGCCATACCCGGCCGGGGGCGGTAGGACACCGCTAGCCTCGGAGTGATGAAGAGGCTCCTGCTCGTCCACCACACGCCGTCGCCGTCCGTCCAGGCGATGTTCGAGGCGGTGCGCGCCGGCGCGTCGACCGACGAGATCGAGGGCGTGGAGGTCGTGTCGCGCGCGGCCCTGACCGCCTCCGCCGTGGACGTCCTGGAGGCGGACGGCTACCTCCTGGGCTCCCCGGTCAACCTCGGCTACCTGTCCGGGGCGTTGAAGCACTTCTTCGACCAGATCTACTACCCGTGCCTGGAGGAGACGGTCCGCCGCCCGTTCGGGGCCTTCCTGCACGGCAACAACGACGCCACCGGCGCCGTGCGGGCCCTGGACTCCATCACCACGGGGCTGAAGTGGAAGGCCGTCCAGCCGCACGTGGTGGTGACGGGCGAGCCGAGCAAGGCCGACCTGGAGGCGTGCTGGGAACTCGGCGCGGTCACGGCTGCGGAGCTCGGTGACGTCTGAGACGGGTGGGGCGCCTGTAGCGTGCCGACCATGAGTGGTTTCCGGCACATAGCGCTGTTCAGATGGATCGAAGGCACGACGACCGGCCAGCAGGACGAGGTGGCGGCGAAGCTGCGCGGGCTGCCCGGCGCGATCCCGGAGATCCGGGAGTACAGCGTGGGCGCGGACGCGGGGCTCAACCCCGGGGCATACGACTTCGCGGTGGTCGCGGACTTCGCGGACCGGGACGCCTACCTCGCCTACCGCGACAACCCCCTGCACCGGGCGACGGTCAACGACTACATCACGCCGATCACGGCGGAGCGCGCGTCCATCCAGTACGAGTTGTAAGCGGTACGGAATGCAACGCTCCAGCTCAGGGGGCGGCCCGCCGGAGCGCGCGGCGGCGGCGCCGGCGGGCCGCCCGATACTGCAACCGAGCAAGCGCTTGTGCTGAAAGACTTTTCGGGTTAGTTTCCTCAGAGACGCCCGCTGGGAACGGATCGCGCCCCGTTCCCGGCGGGCGGCGAGCCGAGGTCACCCCCACCTGCGCAGACTCATGATCTCTTCGCGGAGCTGCTGCGCGGACGGCGCCTCCAGCAGCCGCGGGCCCTCGCGCAGCGGCACCATCGCCCACCAGGACCCGGTCGCCTCGCCGTACCAGACCCGCACGCCGGGGAACTGCTCCTGAAGGGTGCGCGCGGTGGCCGCGCGCAGGGCCGCGGGCGTGGGCTCGTCGCGACCGGCGGCCCCTTGGTCAGCCGTCATGCCGCCCTCCCCCCGTAGACCTCTCCCATACCAGCGTCCCCACGGACCAAAGCGTCACCCCTACTCGGCAAATCGTGACTAAGCACACTATGGGCCTTCTGGGCGCCGAACCATGGGATACCGCGCCGGATGTACGCCGCCAGATGTAGCGGGCGCCCACGGGTGAGGCCGTCCGCCGGATGCCCGGGGCCCGACCTGGAGAGGACGCTGGGCGCGACAGCACATCCCCAGGTGCGGCGCGACCGCGGAAGGCGCGTCCGCGGAGGCGGTACCCATGAGACTCGCAAGACTTGCCCGGTTCTGCTACCGGAGACGGCGACTGACGGTGGCGGGCTGGATCGTCGGGACGATCGCCGTCATGGCGCTGGGATTCGGCTTCGCCGCCGAGCCCCTGAACGACTTCTCGGGCGGCGGCTCCGACGCGGCGAAGGCGTCGGACCTGCTGGAGCAGCACTTCCCGCAGCGCAGCGGCGACTCCATCACGCTGGCGGTGCGCGCCGAGGGCGGCCTCCGGGACCCGGAGGTGAAGGCGCGGGTCGAGCAGGCGATCGACAGGCTCGGCAGGACGCCGCACGTCGCGTCGGTGTCGTCGCCCTACGAGGCGCCCGGGCAGATCTCCCGGGACGGGAGGACGGCGTTCGCGACGGGCGGCCTCGACATCTCGTCCGACGACATGCCCCGGGACGACGTGATCGCGCTCCTGGACGACGTGCGCACCGACTCCGGACCCGTCCGGATCCAACTCGGCGGATCGGCGGTCGACGCCGCCGAGACGCCGGGCGGCGGCCCGTCCGAGGGCATCGGCGTGCTCGCCGCCGTCGTGATCCTGCTGATCGCGTTCGGGTCGGTGCTCGCCATGGGCCTGCCGATCGTGACCGCGCTGTTCGGCATCGGCACCGGCCTCGCGCTGATCATGCTGCTCGGGCACCTGCTGCCCGCGCCCGCGTTCAGCCCCATCGTCGCGGCGCTCATCGGGCTCGGCGTCGGCATCGACTACGCGCTGTTCATCGTCACCCGCCACCGGGAGGAGATGCACGCCGGCGCGGACCCCGAGGAGGCGGCGGTCACCGCCGTCACCACCGCCGGGCGGGCCGTGCTGTTCGCCGGCACCACCGTGGTGATCGCGCTGATGGGCCTGTTCGTCATGCAGCAGAAGCTGCTCAACGGCGTCGCGGTCGCGGCCGGCGTCGCCGTGCTGATGACGATGCTCGCCTCCGTGACGCTGCTGCCCGCGCTGCTCGGCTTCGCCGGGCACGCCATCGACCGGTTCCGCGTCCCGGGTCTCGGCCGGGCCCGCCGCCCGCTGGCCGAGCGCTGGGCGCGGGTCGTCCAGGCGCACCCGGTGCTCGCCGGCCTGTGCGCGGCCGCCGTCCTGCTGGTCCTCGCCGTGCCCGCGCTGTCGATGCGGCTGAGCCTGCCGGACTCCAGCACCCAGCCGCACGACCACTCCGGCTACCAGGCGAGCCGGATCATGGCGGAGGGGTTCGGGCCCGGGACCGCCGCGCCGCTGATCGTCGTCACCGAGGGCGGCGGGCTCGCTGAGGCGGGACGGATCGCCGACGCGGTCGGGAGGACGCCGGGCGTCGCGGCCGTCCAGCCGCCTCGTCCCAGCCGGGACGGGAAGGCCACGATCGTCATGGCGTTCCCGAAGACCGGCCCGCACGACGAGCGGACGTCCGACCTCGTCCACACGCTGCGCGACGACGTCATCCCCGGCGCCGTCGCCGGGACGAGCGCCCGCGCCTACGTCGGCGGACCGAACGCCGCCTCGATCGACTTCGCCGAGAGCGTCTCCACCCGGCTGCCGCTGCTGATCGCCGTGGTCGTGGGCCTGTCGCTGCTGCTGCTCGTCGGGCTCGTCCGGTCGGTCACGGTGGCGGTGCAGGCCGCCCTCATGAACCTGCTGTCGATCGCGGCCGCGTACGGGGTGCTGACGGCCGTCGTCCAGTGGGGCTGGGCGGGGCGCGCGCTCGGGTTCCCGACGGACATGCCCGTCACCACGTGGGTGCCGCTGATGATGTTCCCGATCCTGTTCGGGCTGTCCATGGACTACGAGGTGTTCCTGGTGTCCCGCGTCCGCGAGATCTACGAGGAGGGGGTGGCCACCCGCGAGGCCGTCGCGCTCGGCCTGTCCCGCACCGCCCGCGTGATCACCGCGGCGGCGGCCATCATGGTGATGGTCTTCTTGTCGGTGCTCCTCGGCGCGGACGTCGCCGTCAAGCAGATGGGGCTCGGCCTCGGCGTCGCGATCCTGATCGACGCGACCGTCGTGCGGCTGGTGCTCGTCCCGGCCCTGATGGAGCTGTTCGGCGAGGCGAACTGGTGGCTTCCCGGGCCGCTGCGGCGGATCCTGCCGTCGCGTCCCGCGCGGGCGGTCGCGGCGGAGCGGCCGAGCGTGCGGGCTAGTGCAGGTTGATGCCGTCGAACATCACCTTGAGGTAGTGCTCGGCGAGCCCCTGGGCGTTCAGGCGGCCGCCGGGCCGGAACCAGCGGACGGCCACCCAGACCGTGTCGCGGATCATCCGGTAGGTCAGCTTCGGGTCGAGGTCGGGACGGAACAGCCCTTCCGCCTGGCCCGCCTGGAGCGTGGTGACCCACATCTTCTCGATCTCGGCCTCGGACTTGGTCAGGTAGGCGAACCGGTCCATGCCCCGCAGGTAGTTCCAGTCGTTCTGCATGACCGTGATCGCGGCCCGGTGCGGCTCCAGGGTGCCGAACGCGACGCGGACGAGCCCGGCGATCGTGTCCCGCGGGTTCAGGCTCTCGTCGATCACCGCCTGGTAGGCGGCCATGACCTCGGTGAAGAACCCGGACAGGATCTCGTCGACGATCGACTCCTTGGAGTCGAAGTGGTGGTAGAGGCTGCCGGACAGGATGCCGGCCTCGTCGGCGATGTTGCGGACGGTGGTGGCCTGGAACCCCTTCTCGGCGAACAGTTCGGCAGCGAGCCTGACCAGGTGGGCGCGCCGTTCGGACGCCAGCGCGGGGGCTCCGCGGCCGCGGCGGCGGGGGGCGTCCTCGCCGGTGCCGCGGGTTCTCGATCGTCCGGACTTGGCGCTCGTGGTCGTCACCCTCTCATTATGCCGTGTCGCCCAACCGCTTGCTCGATTCGGCGGCCGGACCAGCGTACGGGTTGCAACAAGCGCTTGCTACCTGCCGGTTCCGGGATCGGCGGCGGCGGCGGATTAGGCTCGGGGGCATGCCCGATGTGATCGTGTTCGACCTGTACGGAGTGATCGCCCGCACCCAGACGCCCGAGGCGGTGCGGCGCATCGAGGAGACCGCCGGGGACCCCGGCCCCGCGTTCTGGGACGCCTACTGGGCCTGCCGCCCCGCCTACGACGCCGGCCAGGAGAGCGCGTCCTACTGGGCGGACGTCGCGGGCCTGCTCGGCACCGCGTTCCCCGACGTCCCCGCGCTGGTCGAGGCCGACCTCGACAGCTGGACCGAGGTCGACGAGGAGATGGTCGCCCTGGTCGGCGAGCTGGCCGACCGGGGCCGCACGCTCGGGCTGCTGTCCAACATCATCGGCGACCTGGTGCCCCGCTTCGAGGCCCGGCACGGCGCCTGGCTCGCCCGCTTCGACGCGCGCGTCTACTCCTGCCGCATCGGCGTCGCCAAGCCCGACCCCCGCGCCTACGAGATCTGCGCCGAGACCCTCGGCGTCAAGCCCGCCGACGTCCTCTTCTTCGACGACAACGAACGCAACGTCCTCGCCGCCCGCGAGACCGGCATGCGCGCCGAACTCTTCACGTCCCTGACCCAGGTCCGCACCCTCACCGCCTGACCGTCCGCGGGCGAGCGGTGGCGACCCCGGAGAGCCGCCACCGCTCGCGCGGCCTCAGTCGAACTGGTCGGGGGTCTCCAGTTCGGCGCCGCCCGCGAGGGTGGCGATGTCCTGCTGCGCCAGCGCTCCCTGGAACGCCCAGACGTCGTCGACGGCGCCCGGCCAGTACTCGGGGTCGCCGAGCGCCGAACGCCCGACCTGGAGGGGGCCCCCAGCGTCGAACGCCCCGACCCCGCCCTTGATCGACCCGTTCTCCTGGGGCTCACCGTTCACGTACAAGGTCATCGTCCTGGTGGGAGCGTCATAGACGACGGCGAGGTGATCCCACCACCGGGAGGAGACCGTGTGCGTGGCGACGGTGACCTTCGCGTCCGCGGCGTCGGAGTCGGCCATGGCCGACTGCCACGTGTGCGCACCGGGCTCGTCTCCCGGCACGAAGCGGAGTGCGAAGCGGTTGATGTTCCGCCCCGGGAGGGAGAGGAGGGTCGAAGCCCTCGTCGGCATCTGCTCCGTGTTCACCCAGGTGGAGACGGTGAAGCTCCGGTCGGTGCGGATGACGGGCCCTGAGGTCTCCGCGTACGCCGCCGTGCCGTCCAGCCTCAGTCCGGCCGGAGACGCCCACCCGTAGAACCCGGCGTTCGGGTCGATCGCCGCCCCGCCCCGGAGCGCCATGTCGTTGCCGAGCGCGGAGTCGTCGTCGCCGTCGACGTTGAACTTCCAGCGCCCGTGCACCTTCTTGGGGAGTTTCGGGAGCGCCGCCGCCTCGGCCGGGACGATGATCCGGTCGTACACCCGGACCTCGTCGAGATCACCGAGGAAGGGGTGCGCCCGGGGCCGGACGCCGGCGCCGAGCCGCAGCGGGCCCTGCGCGCTCCACGCCGGGTCACCGGACGCGACGTCGGACGCGAGGGCCCCGTTCACGTAGAGCCGCAGCCTCTTCTGCGTCGCGTCGTAGGAGCCGGTCAGATGGGCCCAGGTGCCGGGATAGACGGGCTGTTCCGCGACGGCCTGCCTGATCGCCGCGCCGCGGGCGTCCGCGTCGGACTTCACGAACGCCCAGTGCCCGCCCCGCGACTGGAGTGAGAACGCGTTCTTCTCCTCACCGGTCGCCGCCACGACGACGGAGTCGCCATCCGTCGCGGGTCTGGCCCAGGCGGACACCGTGAAGCTCTTGGCGGTGTCCACGAGCGCCGCGGCGTCGGCGTGGCCGCCGTCCAGGTGCGCCGCCGTCCCGAGCTGCCCCTCGGCGCCGGCGGAGACCGTTCCGGCCGCCTGCGCGACGGCCGGGTCGTCGCCCTCCCGCGCCTCCGCCGTGAACTGGCGGGCCCCGGCGGGCTCGTCGAGTTTCCAGTGGGCCTTCGGGGCGCTGCCCGCCTTCACCAGGAACAGGTAGTCCGTCGTCGGGCTGTTCTCGCCCGCCGGGCCGAAGGACTGGACCGTCAGGTAGACGGGCCCGCTGCGGTGGGGGGCGATCGCCACGGTCACGGGGGCGCCGTCACGGGTGGCGAGATCCAGGCCCGGCTGTCCGGTGATGGACACCGAGTACCGTGCCGCCTGGTCGCTGGGGTCGTCGATCGTGAACTCGCCGTAGATCCCGACACCGTCGTGCCAGGCGTCGTCGTCGGGGTAGTCGGCCGATGTGACGGTGGGGGCCGGAATCGACGCCTGGGCCAGCGCCGTCCCCGCACTCCCCGCGATGGACGCCGGGACCGTCACCGCCAGGGCGGCGAGCAGCACCGGAATGGTTCGACGTGGACGCATCCACACCTCCTGGTCGCGGCATGCGGCGCAGCGGGGAGGGAACGCCGTCCATGCCCGTTTCAGTTGTGTTGTGATCTTGACACCCTTCCGGGTGCCTGTGGGCGCAGGAAGATCACGATCTCGACAAGCGACCCATCGGGCCTTTGCGAACGGGGCTCGGGGGCCGCGGTTCAGGAGGGGGGCGGGAGTTCTCCGCCTGCCTCGGCGGCCTGGGCGAGGCGTTCGCGGAGGGTTCGGAGGAGTTCGTCGCCCTGCTCGGTCAGGCGCTCGATGGCGGGGAGGGCCAGGTCGTCGCGGACGGTGTCGGCGAGCAGTTCGTCGTACTGGTGCGCCTTCTCCGCGATCGCCTCCAGGTGGCGCTGGGCGCGCAGGACCTCGTCGGCCGACTTGGCGCGCTCCGCATAGCGCTCCAGGGCCTCGATGCGGCGCGTCACCGCCTCGACCGAGGTGTCGAGCTTGTCGCGCAGCGGCCGCAGTGCCGCCTCCACCTCCGGGAGCGTCTCGGTCTCGGCCATCTCGGCGTGGTCCGCGCGCAGCCTCGACTGCTTCGCCAGGACCTGCGCGATCTCCCATTCCTGGCGCGGCAGCGTGACGGCGTTGTCCACCGCGTCGAGCAGGCCCTCGCGGTTGACCTGGGAGTCGCGGACGGCGTCGACGGCCGCCTGGACGCGCGCCAGCAGCACGCGGCCCTCGTCGTCGAAGTCCTCGGGGACGAGGTAGCGGTCGCGGCGGCGCTCCAGCTCCCGGGCCCGCCGCAGGTCCAGCGAGACCGACGGGGTGCCGAGCGCGACCAGCACCGCCAGCATGCCGAGGCCGATCAGCCACAGCGAGCCGAGCAGCGGGGAGCCGACCAGGCCGAGGGCGAGCACCGACAGCGGCGCCAGCCACACCAGCGGCTTGCGGCGCGCGACGATCGTGTCCAGCTCGGCGCGCAGCGCCGGGTCGGCGACGGGGCGCGGCTCGGCCGGGGCGCCGTCCTCCGGGGCGCGCGGCGGCGCGATCCGCCGCCAGGACGTGGAGACGTGGGTCTCGAACGCGAAGTCGCTCTGCGCGATCTCGATCTCGGTGGGGCCGGCGGGCAGCGGCCACGAGCCGACGGGATCGCCTCCGCCGGGGCCGGTGAAGCGCACCCACCAGCCGCCCTTGCCGTCCTCGCAGCGGTAGCGGCCGGGGGCGACGTCGATGCCGACGAAGAACGTCCCGACTCCCGGTATGGAATCACTCCATGCGCCACTGGTCACCGGCGACCTCCCGTACCTGAACGACGTCCGGGGGACGGTAAGAGTTGCAGTACCCACTACCGCTCCCGGGAAGCGGGACGGGGTTTGGAATACTCCACGCGTGCGACCCGACTATGATCCCCTGGACGATCCGCCGTGGGCGATGCAACTGGTGGTACGTGCCGAGAAGGCCGATCCGCCCAGTCACGGCGCGGTCTGCGAGGCCGCGGCGACCGCGGTCGTCCGGCTGCTGACCGACCCGCGCGCCGCCGAGCCCGAGGGGGAGTGGCGGGAGGCCGTCCGGGAGTGGGAGTCGCGCCGGATCAGGAAGGTGACGCGGCGGGCCCGCGGGGTCCGGTGGCCGGAGGCGGAGGCGCTGCCCGGCGTCACGGTCCGGCACGCGGGCGCGCAGGTGCGGGCGTTCCCGCCGGGACCGGTGTCGGACGTCCCGCCCCAGCTGGCGAAGCTCCAGGTCGCGGGCCTCGAACTGGCCGAGGCGCAGGAGCCGGCGCCCCCGCCCGAGCCCCCGTACGCGGCGATCGCGCTCAACCCTGACGTGACGATGACGACGGGGAAGGCCGCCGCCCAGTGCGGGCACGCCGCCCAGCTGCTGCTCCGCCAGGGCCGCCGCAGGCACATGGCGGCGTGGGTCGAGGCGGGCGCCCCCGTCCACCTGGCGCGGGACGTGCCGTGGAGCGAGTGCGTGAAGAAGGCGGCGGTCGCGGTCCGGGACGGCGGCTTCACCGAGGTCCCGCCCGGCACGATGACCGCGATCGCGTGGCTGGTCCGGAAATAGGGCGCGGCGCAGGGCAGGGTAGGGCGCGGCGCGCCGGACGGGCCGGCACGCCGCGCGGAACGGTCAGGGAAGCGTGACCGCGACCGGTGTGATCCCGGCCTTGCGGATCAGGGACGGCAGGCGCCCGGCGAACGGGTGGTGGTCCAGCGGCAGGCCCCGCGGGTTGTCGATCACGTAGTGGACGACGCCGCCGGCGCCGCTGCGCGTCCATGCCGCTCCGACGGACCGCAGCAGCGACGCGGTCTTGGCAGCGTCCGCGGCCTTGACCGACACGCGGATCGGCGACTCGTACGACGGAAGCTGCGCCGCCTCCTGGGCCGCCCTCGCGGTCGCGGTGGCCTGCGGCGCCGCGGCCTTCGCGGGGTCGGGGCCGAGGATCGCGTTGTAGAGCAGCTTGGCCGTCCCGTCGCTGAACGCGCGGAAGTTGGGCTCGGCCGCGAACAGCACGGACCGGCCCGTCCCGACGGGCTGGTCAACGACCGCCGCCGTGCCGCCCAGTTCGGACCCGCCCCGCTCGAACCCGGACACGAACCAGTCGGGCGAGTCCGCCTGCGGGTACGCCACGACGACGCCGCTGGACGCCCTCATGACCGGGTCGTAGGAGGTGAAGTTCCACGCCGTCGCGCCGACGCCCTTCGCCAGCGGGCTCGCCCTGTCAACCTTCACGCGGAACAGCGTGCCGGGGACGTCGGACGTCGGCTCCGCGAGCGTCGCGGTCGTCAGGCCGAGACGCGCCGCGAGCTGCGTGCCGCCCTGCCAGCCGATGTAGCGGCCGCCGTCCCGCGTCCACTGCTGGAGCGCGGCGCGCCCCGCGTCGCCGAGGGCCGTGTAGGCGGACGAGGCCGGGCCGTTCGGCGTGACCAGGACCTCGACGTCCTTGAGCTTGCCCGCCGCGACGTCCGCCGGAGTGAGCAGCGTGAACGGCAGTTTCCAGTCGCGGTCGAGGCGGTGCCTCAGCCAGCCGGCCGACTGCCGCGCCGACGACGACGTGGCCGACAGCTGGAGGACGCCCAGCTTGGGCGCCTTTCCCTCGTGCCCCGGACGCGGCGCCGGGAGCGTCCGCAGCGGGACGGTCCGCGGGTGCAGGACGGCGCCGGACGACCCGCCGGAAACGTTGCCCAGCAGTGGCAGGCTCCACGCCGTCACGTCGTAGAAGTACGGGAACGGCGTGTAGGAGTCCTCGTTCAGCATGGCCTGGATCCAGTGCTTCTGGCCCTGCGCCATCGAGATCCAGTACGTGCCCGCCGGCAGCGTCGTCGCGGCCTCAGGGCGCCCGTACGCCTTGTAGTCCGGCACGGCCAGCGGCCTGGCCAGCCTCTCGACGCGCACGCCCATGCGCTGCAGCCGCCGCACGATGAGGGCGGTCTCCGCGCGCTTGGCCGGGTCGTCGTCGCGCAGGAAGTAGCTCCGCACCTTCCGGTCGGGCACCTGCCGGTCGACCGTGTTCGGCGGGTTGTAGACCTGGTTGGGCTCGAGCTTCCCGGCCTTGCCCTGCTCGTAGGCGTCGACCGTCATCTGCCGCCACTCGGTGAGGATCCGGTGCCGGCCGCGCGCCGCCGCCGACAGCGACACCCACTGGGTGAGGTACTGCTCCTTCACCCGGTCCGGGTACGGGCTCTCGTCGCCCTTCTCGTACGTCATCCCGGCGGCGTGGAACGCGCTGGTCGGCACCGAGTCGCCGTACCCCTGGTAGAAGAGGTCGTAGACGTCGCGGTTGAAGAAGTCGATGCCCTGCCGCGTGAACTCGGCGGCCATCGCCGGGCCGTACAGGTCGTTGATCCAGCCGACCGCCTGCTCGGGGGTCTCGTGGTAGATCGGGTCGGCGTTCGGCGGGAAGAAGTAGGAGTCGCCGCCCATCTCGTGCGCGTCGATGTACAGCGCGGGCGGGTACTGGTTCAGCATCGCGAGCTTGCCGTCGGTCTCCGGCTGCGTGCGCGCGAACCAGTCCCGGTTCATGTCGAAGCCGTAGGCGTTCTGCCGCGTCTCCAGCGTGCGCCCGTCCGGGTTCTGCGTCGGCAGGACGACCACGAGCGCGTTGGCGAGGATCCCGGTCGCGGCGCAGTCGGCGCGGTCGCCGAGATCGCGCAGCACCCGCAGCGCCGCGTCCGTGCCGCTCGGCTCGTCGCCGTGGACGTTGCCGCTGACCCACAGGATCGGGACGCCGCGATCGGTGATCCGCTTGGCGAGCGCGGCGGGGGTGCGGGGGTCGCGCAGGAGCCCGGCCTCCGTCCGCACTTTGGCCAGCCCCGCCTTGGAGACCAGTTCGGGCCGTCCGGCGATCGCGTACTTCAGCGGACGGCCCTGCGCGGTGGTGGCCAGCGTCCCGGACACGACGCGCTCGCTCTTGGCGGCGACCGTCTCCAGGTAGGTGTCGGACTCGGCGGCGCTGACCGGCCGCTCACCGAGGTCGAAGCCGAGGACCTGTTCGGGGGAGGGGACCTTGCCCCGGTAGACCGGTGCGGTCCGGGTCGGGTCGCAGTCGGCCGCGGGTGCGGCGGGCAGCGCGGCCGCGGGCGCGGCGAGCGACGCCGGGGCCGCCAGGGACACCGCCATCACCACAGGCAGTGCCAGTTTTCGGGCTCTCATGAGCCACAACGTGACACCGGCCGGGGCCGCCACCAAGGGCAACTTCTGCCAAGAAAGATCAGCCGCGCTTCTCCGGGCGCGGGCGCGGGCCGGTGAGGGCCGCGGCCCGGTTGATGGCCTGGAGCGCGAACTCCTGCGTCCGGGTCAGCCCGCCCGGACCGCGCGGGGAGCCCTCCGGCGCGGGCTCCTGCGGCGCGCCCGCGAGCTGGGCCTTCGCGCTAAGCCCGTAGGACAGGAAGAGCAGGACGACGAACCCCGCCAGGTAGGCCAGGTGCTCGACGAGACCGCCCCACCGGCCGGTGAAGACGTCCAGGACGGCGAACATCGCGAACCCGGCCATCCACCCCGCGACGGGCGGGACCAGGAGCAGGTCGCGGCGGAGCACCACCCCCGCCGCCGCGGTGAGCACGAGCAGCGCCTCGACCGCCTTGACGAAGACGAGGATCCCCGTGGCGGGCCCGGACCCGAAGTAGCCCTCCACCTCGTCCAGCCGGTCGCCCCACAGCGCCACCGCGGTCGCGAGGCTCGCCACGCCGTAGGCGACGACGAACACGCCGACCGCGTAGTGGAACCGGTGCCACGTCCGCCCGCCCCGCGCCGCGCCGCCGGCCGGTGCGGCGGACGGCCCGGATCCTGGCTGGGCACCCGCGCCCACCGTCATTGTCGCCCCCATCTGCCGGTTCATCTGCCAAGCGCAAGATATCCCGGATAGGGTCCGGGCGACCTCCGAAACGCGGTGCGCCCTCGCGGCCCCGCCCCGTCCGCCTCCCCGCCGACAGGCCGGGGTGCTTGCGCGCGGGCGGGTGAAGAGGGAGGCTGAATCGCACGTCGGGCCGCACGGAGTCCGTGAGGAAACAAGGATGACGCCTGACGACACGGGAACAGCCGCGCCCTCGAAGACGCGGATCGAATATCTGGAAGAACTCGGCGAGGAGCTGGTCAAGCGCGGTCTCCGGGTGCGTCTCACCCTGCCCCGCGGCCAGTCGCCCAGCCTGCACGTGATGAATCCGGAAGCGGCCGCCCTGACCGAGAACATCCTGGCGGAGCAGGGCGCGGACGGCTGGTGGTACTGGTGGTCGTGGGCCGAGCGCATCGCGCCCGCCGCCGACGCCTCCGCCGCGGCCGACCGCGTCGCCCGCGTCCTGTCCGCCTGAGCCCGGCTCCGCGCGGCCCGGGCAGGGCCCGAGCCCGACCCTGCCCGAGACCACCCGATCGCGGGACAGCCCGAGCCCGGAACAACCCGAGCCTGGAGCCGCCTGATCCCGGAGCCGCCTGATCCCGGAGCCGCTTCGGATCGCGGTGGCGCCGCCCCTGCGCGTGCGGTGCCGCCGGAGTGAGCCATGCCGTGACCGCGGGCCGCGGTGAATGTTGACCCGCGGAACATTTCGCCGACCTGGGCCCATGCGAGCGCGCCCGCGCGGCGTCGGGCGCCTTCCCGCCCCCACCTCCGGCCCCCTTGTGTTCCACCCGTGTTGATCTCGTGTTACGTGATTGTTACCGCCGACAACAAATCAACACGGTCTCAGGTCTGGCGCGACGGACAAGCGCGACATAAGTTGCGGGACACAACATTCCCGTCGGTAGCATGTGATCTCGCTCACCGGCACCGGCTACACCCCCCGGCCGCGGCACGGCGGCCACCCCCAGAAAGGACCCGGGCAATGCGCAAGGGGATCCTCAGCCTGCTGGCCGTCACGACGGCGGCGGCGCTCAGCCTCACCGCGTGCGGGGACGGCGACTCCGACAGCAAGAGCGGTTCCGGTTCGAAGGGCAAGGTCGGCGTGATCCTGCCCGACACCACCTCCTCCGTCCGGTACGAGAGCTTCGACCGGCCGTACCTGGAGCAGGCCTTCAAGGCCGCCGGCGTCGCCTACGACATCCAGAACGCCGAAGGCTCGACCCAGCGCTTCCAGACGATCGCCGACCAGATGCTCACCAGCGGCGTCACGGTCCTCGTCGTGGACGGCATCGACTCCAACTCGGCGGCCGCCGTCCAGCGCAAGGCGCAGGCGCAGGGCGTCAAGACCATCGACTACGACCGGCTCACCCTCGGCGGCGTCGCCGACTACTACGTCTCCTTCGACAACGTGAAGGTCGGCGAGGAGCTCGGCAAGGGCCTGCAGAAGTGCCTCGGCGACAAGAGCGCCAACATCGCCTACCTCAACGGCGCCCCGACCGACAACAACGCGACGCTGTTCGCCAAGGGCGCGCACAACGTGCTCGACCAGGCGAGCACCTACAAGAAGGTCGCCGAGCAGCCCGTCCCGGACTGGAAGGCCGAGAAGGCCGCCACGATCTTCGAGCAGATGTGGACCGAGCAGCACGGCAAGATCGACGGTGTGCTCGCCGCCAACGACGGCATCGGCAACGCGGTCATCTCGATCCTCAAGAAGAACAAGCAGGCCGGCAAGGTCGCCGTCACCGGTCAGGACGCCACCCTGCAGGGTCTGCAGAACATCCTGGACGAGACCCAGTGCATGACGGTCTACAAGCCGGTCAAGCAGGAGGCCGACGCGGCCGCCAAGCTCGCCGTGTCCCTCATCAAGGGTGAGAAGGGCGAGACCAACGGGACCACCAACGACCCGGAGGGCAAGCGCGACGTCCCCTCGGTGCTGCTGACCCCGATCGGCGTCTACAAGGACAACGTCAAGCAGGTCACCGACGACGGCTTCGTCAAGAAGGAGGACCTGTGCAAGGGCTCCTTCGCGGCCAAGTGCAAGACCGCGGGCATCCAGTAGGAGCCCCGCGCTGACCTCGTGGCGGGCCCCGCACCGCTGAGGGCGCCCCGGGTCCCCGGAAACCCGGGACGCCAGGGGCCCGCCACGGGCATGACGCCCGAACCCGTGGAAGGAAACACGTGGCTGAAAACGGAGATCCCGTCCTCCGCCTGACCGGGCTCAACAAGAGCTTCGGCGCCGTCCATGTGCTGCACGACGTGGACTTCACCGTGCGGCTGGGCGAGGTGATGGCCCTCGTCGGCGACAACGGCGCCGGCAAGTCGACCCTGATCAAGTGCATCGCCGGGATCCACCCCGTCGACTCGGGACGGATCGAGTTCGAGGGCCGGCCCGTCACGATCGACGGGCCGCGGACCGCGTCCGAACTCGGGATCGAGGTCGTCTACCAGGACCTGGCGCTCGCCGACAACCTCGACATCGTGCAGAACATGTTCCTCGGCCGCGAGCGGCGCAAGGGCATCGTGCTGGACGAGCCGTCCATGGAGGAGGCGGCCCGGGAGACCCTCGCCCGCCTGTCGGTCCGCACCGTCAAGTCCGTCCGGCAGCAGGTGGCGAGCCTGTCCGGCGGGCAGCGGCAGACCGTCGCCATCGCCAAGGCGGCGCTGTGGGAGTCCAAGGTCGTGATCCTGGACGAGCCCACCGCCGCGCTCGGCGTCGCGCAGACCCGGCAGGTCCTCGACCTCGTCCGGCGCCTGGCCGACACCGGGCACGCCGTCGTGCTCATCTCGCACAACATGAACGACGTGTTCGAGGTGGCCGACCGCATCACCGCCCTCTACCTCGGCCGGGTCGCCGCGGACGTCGCCCGCTCCGAGGTGACCCACGGCCAGGTCGTGGAGCTCATCACCGCCGGCCGCACCGGTGATCTCGGCCTCGCGCCGCAGACCGCCGCCGAGAGCATCTGAAAGGGGACCAGGTGTCCACCGACCTCCCCAACGGCAAGGAGACCGCCATGAAGCTGGCGGACTCGGACTTCTCGACCGACCGGCGCCAGCACGACTCCAGGTCCGCGCTGCTGGACTACTGGTACAAGATCAAGGCCGGCGAGCTGGGCGCGCTGCCCGCCGTCCTCGGCCTGATCTCGCTGGTCGTGCTGTTCACGATCCTGAAGCCCGACACGTTCCTCAGCAAGGCCAACATCGCCAACCTGTCCACGCAGGCGCTGCCCATCACGATCCTCGCGATGGGGCTCGTCTTCGTCCTGCTGCTGGGCGAGATCGACCTGTCGGCCGGCGTGGCCAGCGGCGTCTGCGCGGCGGTGATGGCCAAGCTGATCGTCGACGCGGGGCAGCCCTGGTACGTCGCGGTGATCAGCTCCGTGGCGATCGGCATCGTCATCGGCACCACGATCGGCTGGCTGGTCGCGTTCCTGCGCATCCCCTCGTTCGTGGTGACGCTGGCGTTCTTCCTCGGCCTGCAGGGCATCACGCTGCGGCTCATCGGCGAGGGCGGCACGGTGCCCGTCCGCGACGACTTCGTGGTGGCGCTCTCCAACAAGAACATGCCGATCTGGCTCGGCTGGACGCTCGCGGTCGCCTGCGTCGTCGGCTACACCGCCACGCTGCTGCTGCGCTGGCGCCGCCAGCACGTCCGCAACCTGCACTCCAAGCCGCTCGGGTTCGTGCTCGCCCAGTGCGGCGTCGTCGCGGCCGCGCTGCTGATCAGCACCTACGTGCTGAGCCTGGACCGCGCCCCCAGCCCGCTGATCGACCTCGGCGGGATCCCGTGGGGCGTGCTGCTCGTCGGCGTCCTGCTCGTCGCCTGCACGTTCGTGCTGGGCCGCACCGCCTACGGCCGGCACATCTACGCGGTGGGCGGCAACGCCGAGGCCGCCCGCCGGGCCGGCATCAACGTCACCCGCATCCGGATCTCCGTCTTCATGATCGCGTCCGGGCTGGCCGCGATCAGCGGCATCGTCGCCGCGTCCCGCCTCAACTCGGTCGCCACCGACGCGGGCGGCGGGAACACGCTGCTGTACGCGGTGGGCGCCGCGGTCATCGGCGGGACGAGCCTGTTCGGCGGGCGCGGCAAGGCCCGCGACGCCGTGCTCGGCGGCCTGGTCATCGCGCTCATCGACAACGGGCTGGGGCTGCTCGGCACCAAGGCCTACCTGAGCTACCTCATCACCGGGGTCGTGCTGCTGCTCGCCGCGAGCATCGACGCCTTGGCGAGGCGCCGCCGCTCCAGCACGGGACGGTGACCTCGTGGGCGCGGTGACGCCGTGAAGAACACGGTGAAGCCATGAACGCGGTGACGCCATGAACGCGGCCGGGGAGGCCGGGGAGCCGGTGGCCCGCGACATCGGCTCCCCGGCCTGGCCGGAGGACCGCCCCGAGCGGCCCTCCGGCGGTATCGGGCCGGGGAATCCTGCTGATACCCTCACTGATCACGACCGCCTGGCGCGCGGCGGCGGTGCGGCACGGTGGGAGCCCCTCGGCATGTCAGTGACGCCGGTCCTGGACCTGCGCGGTATCGACAAGAGCTTCGGCTCCGTGAAGGTGCTGCAGGACGTCGCCTTCTCCGCCTATCCCGGCGAGGTCACCGCGCTCGTCGGCGACAACGGCGCCGGCAAGACCACCCTGGTCAAGTGCATCGGCGGCATCCACCCGTTCGACCGGGGCGAGTACCGCTTCGAGGGCCGGCCGGTGCGGGTCGGCAGCCCCCGCGACGCCACCCGCCTCGGCATCGAGATCGTCCACCAGGACCTCGCGCTCTGCGAGAACCTCGACATCGTCCAGAACCTGTTCCTCGGCCGCGAGGAGCGCCGCGGCCTCGCCCTGGACGAGACCCTCATGGAGGAGATGGCGCGCTCGACGCTGTCGGGGCTCGCCGTCCGCACGATGGGCTCGGTCCGGCAGCGGATCTCGACGCTGTCGGGCGGGCAGCGGCAGACGGTGGCGATCGCCCGCGCCGTCCTGTGGGACAGCAAGCTCGTGGTGCTGGACGAGCCCGCCGCCGCGCTCGGCGTCGCGCAGACCCAGCAGGTCCTGGAGATCGTCCGGCGGCTCGCCGACAAGGGCCTCGCCGTCGTGCTGATCTCGCACAACATGAACGACGTGTTCGCGGTCTCCGACCGGATCGCCGCCCTCTACCTCGGCCGGATGGTCGCCCAGGTCCGCACCGCCGACGTCACCCACCGGGAGGTCGTCGAGCTGATCACCTCCGGGACCAGCGGAGAGCTGGGGCTGCGCCGATGATGAAGGCGGGCCCGTCACAAGAGGACATCCGGCGCCACAACCTCGGGACGCTGCTGCGCTTCGTGCACCTGCGGGGCCCCGCGTCCCGGGCCGTGCTCGCCGAGTCCCTCGGCCTCAACCGCAGCACGATCATGGCGCTGACCTCCGACCTCACCGCCGCCGGGCTGGTGCGCGAGGAACTGCCGCGCGGGCCGGGACGCCGCGCCGGGCGCCCGTCCCTGGTGGTGCGGCCCGAGTCCACCCGCGTGTACGTGCTGGCGTTCGAGGTCGGCGTCGACCGGCTCGTCGTCGCGCGCGTCGGCCTCGGCGGCGTCGTGCTGGACCGCCGGGAGGGCGTCCGTGCCCGCGACGCCGATCCGGGCGACCTGCTGGGCGTGCTGGTGGCCGGCGCCCGGTCCCTCGTCCGCAAGGCCGAGCGCGACGCCGTCTGCGTCGGGGCGGCCCTCGGCTTCCCCGGCACCGTCCGCCGCTCCGACGACACGATCATGTTCGGGCCGAACCTGGACGTGGGCGACCTGCGGCTCGGCGACGCGCTGTCCCGCCGCCTCGGCCTCGGCATCCCCGTCTCGGTCTGCAACGACGCCAACCTCGGCGCCCTCGCCGAGCACGAGCGCGGCGCGGGGGTGAACTGCGACAACCTCATCTACCTGCACGGCGACGTCGGCGTCGGCGGCGGCATCATCGCGCACGGCCGGCTGCTCGGCGGCGACGAGGGCTTCGGCGGCGAGATCGGGCACATGGTCATCAACCCCGGCGGCCGGCCCTGCGCCTGCGGCTCGAAGGGCTGCCTGGAGGCCGAGGTGGGGGAGCGGACGCTGCTGGCCCACGCAGGCCGCGAGGAGATCCCCGGCCAGGCCGGGCGCGACGCGGTCCGCGACATCGTCGCCGCCGCCGACGCCGGCGACATCACGGCCCGGGAGGCGCTGCACCGCGTCGGCACCTGGCTCGGCCTCGGCGTCGCCAACCTCGTCAACGTCTTCAACCCCGGCCTGGTCATCTTCGGCGGCACGCTCCGCGACATCTACCTGGGCGCCGCTGCCCAGATCCGCAGCGTCCTCGCGACCAGCGCCCTCGCCGCCCCCAGGGAGAAGGTGAAGCTCCGCACCGCCGCCCTGGGCGACGACACCACCCTCGTGGGTGCTGCCGAGTTCGCCTTCGCCGAGGTCCTGGCCGACCCCGTCCAGGTCCTGGCCCGTCTCAGAGCCCCCGAGACGGTGTGAAGCGCGTGAAGGCCCCGTAGCCGCTCCGGTAGAAGACCAGGGGATCGCCGTCGCGGTGCTCGGCGAGGTCGTGGACGCGGGCGACGACGAGCAGGTGGTCGCCGGCGGTGTGCTCCTGCTCCACCGAGCACTCGATCCACGCCAGGGCGCCGTCGATCAGGGGGGCGCCGCCGGGGCCGTGCGTCCAGCCGACGCCGGTGAACTTGTCGGGGCCGCTGCCGAAGGCGAGCCGCTCGGAGACCTCCAGCTGCGGCGCGGCGAGGATGTTGACGCAGAAGCGGTCGGAGGCGCGCAGGATCGGCCACGTCCTGCTCGTGTGCGCCACGCAGAACGCCACGAGGGGCGGGTCGAGGGAGACGGACGTGAACGAGTTCACGGCGAGGCCCGCGGGGAGGCCCGAGGCGGGATCGATGGCGGTGACGGCGACCACGCCGGTCGCGAACCTGCTCAGCACCGAGCGGAACGCGGCCGGGCCGGGGCCGGTCGCCGAGGGTCCGGACGAGCGGTCGGGCGATCCGTGCATGGTGGTCCGTTCCGTGGCGGGGGTACGTCGACGACCACTAAAGCCCTTGTCGCGGGGTCCTGATTCCCCGGGAGGGCGATCTCGGTCGAAGGTCCCGCCGGGTCGTCGGTCTCCGGACGGAGGCGGAGCCTACGGGCGCGGCGCCTCGGCGGGGGTCTGGGCCGGGACGGCGGCATAGGGCGTGAGGAACGCCACCGTGGACATGCCGTCGACGATCAGGCGGCCGGTACCGGCCAGCCACGCCTTGCCGCGGGCCGGGACGCGCGGCCCCTCGTGCAGCGCGACCCAGGCGATCCAGCCCACCGCGACGACGGCCCAGTAGGACACGAGCCGGTACAGGCCGACGGCCGCGGCGGCGGGCGACAGCGTCGCGCCGAACGCGACCAGGGATGCGGCCATGCTGCCCTCGATGGCGCCGAGGCCGCCGGGCAGCAGCGGGAGCAGGCTGCCCGCCGCCTGGGCGGCGAAGTAGGTGAGGGCGACGCCGTTCGGGGCCACCTGGATGCCGACCGCGTGCGCCGCCGACAGCAGCGCCAGGATGTCGAACACCCAGTTCAGCAGGGCCAGCGCGATGAGCGCGGCCCAGTCGCGCAGGGTCGGGCGCAGGATCTCGCGGACGCCGGCCAGCCGCTCCGCGTACGGGGCGATCTTGGGGTTGGCGAGCGCGGCCCGGTAGCCGCGGCGCAGCGGGGCCGTCAGCAGGGCGCGGAGGGGGCGCCACCGCAGCGCGGGCACCAGCAGGACGGCCAGGAGCAGCGGGACGGCGAGGGCCGACAGCGCGATCCCGCGGGCGTGCGGGTCGGCCACCAGCGCCAGGAGGCCGATCAGGGAATAGGCCGACGTGGTGATCACGCCGCCGGCCAGGATCACGGCGGTGGCGAGCTGCGCCGAGGCGCCGGCGCGGCGGAACTGCCGGAACGTGTAGACGACGCTCACCGCCGGCCCCGCCGGAAGCGTCGTGGACAGGGCGTTGCCCGCGTAGGTGATCGCGAACGCGCGGCGCAGCGGCATCCGCAGCCCGCCTATGCGCAGCAGCCGGCGCTGCAGCCGGGCGAACGCGCCCATCGAGCCCGCCACGGCCAGCACGACCACGGCCAGCCAGCCCGGGTCGGCGTGCGACACGGCCGTCAGGATGGCGCCGAGGTCGGGGAGCTCGTCGCGGTAGAGGGGGAGTGCGGCGAGGGCGCCGAGGACCAGGGCCCACTGGAGGATCAGGCCGGCCTTGCGCCGCCACCACGGGCGCCGCGGGGCCTGCTCGTCGGGCTCCTCCCGGAGCGGGAACGGGTCGGCTTCGGCCGGGGGACGGACCGGTGCCGTGACTGCCTCGTACATGTCCCGGTCACCTCGCAAGCTCGCCCGCATTGCGCAACCTATGGCCCGGCTAAGACATTCCCCTGGGGTGGGAAACGAACCGCAAAGTGACGTGCGCCACGCCCGGCGCGGGCGGAGGGTCGGCGGGCGGAATCAGGAACCTTTCACAACGTTCTGACAGATGATCATGTGGTGTCTAACATCTCCGTTCTGTCCTACTTCCTGCCCGCCCCCACGGAAAGGACTCCATGTCCCCCCGCCTAAGGACGCCGAGCCGCGGAAAGGCCGCCCGCGGAAGAACGACCGCGATCGGCCTCGGCGCGGGCGCCGCCTCGCTCGCCGTCGCCGTGGCGCTGGCCCCGCCGTCCGGGGCGACGCGCGACCTGGCGGTCTCGGCCGTCGCTGCGGCCGCCGCCCCTGGCGACACCGCGCCGCTGCCCGGAGTGTCGTTCACCCTGAAGGCCGCCCCCGTCTCGGCGGAGGCCCTGAGGCAGCTCGACGCCATGGCCGCGGACCCGGCGCGCGGCATGACGCGGCAGAAGGACCTCGCGGCGGCGGCGGCCGGCGCGGCGAACGGCCTCACCTGGAAGAGCGGCTGCGGATCCAACGACGCGGTCAAGGCCGTCGACGCGAAGGTGACGCTCGGCGCGTGGTGCTTCGACAACGGCGACAAGAGCAGCCAGTACTGGATCCCTCAGGGCGTCGCCATCAGCCGCACGGCGCAGCTCGACGGCGTGGCGCTCAGCTGGTACCACCGGCACAAGTCGGGGTCCGACTGGGTGACGGACGGGTCGCGCGTCACGGTGGGGCCCCGCCCCCGAGTGGACGCCAAGGGCGCCTACCAGCCGGTCACGCTGGCCATCCCCACGGTGACCGCCGGCGGGAAGCTCGCCGTCCAGGAGGTCTCGCCCGCCAACTCCCCGGCCGGGCCAGTCTCGGTCAAGGGCGTCGACGACGCCAAGCAGCACCAGGGCGGCGTCGCGCTGGCCGGGAACTTCCTCTACACGGCCGACACGTCCGGTCTGCGCGTGTACGACGTCCGCCGCACCTACCGGGTGGCGACGGGCCAGAACATCCTGGGCGTCGGCGCCGACGGCCGGTTCTACGCCCACAACGAGAAGTACGCCCTGTTCCAGACCGGCACGTACAGGCCCGAGAACGCCGGGGCCTGCCCGGCCTGGGACGTGGTGCCGTCCGCCAGGGACAAGGACCTGTGCTTCAGCACCGTCACCTACGACCCGACGACCTCGCCCGCGAGCCTGCTCACCGCGGAGTACAAGATCGAGGGCGGGGTGACGTCCGCCAAGCCCATGCGCGCGGTGCGCTGGCCTCTCAACGCCGACGGGTCGCTGAAGACCGACGGGTCGGGACGGGTGACCTCGACGACCGTGTTCGGGACGAACCTCACCCACGTCCAGGGAGCCGCCGTGTACCACAGCGGGACTGGCGACACCCTCTACTACGACGTGTCCAACGGCGCCTCGCCCGGCAGCGTCTACAGCGATCGCGACGGCGACGGGAACGCGCCGTTCCACGTGGTCGGGCCGATCGGCGGGGAGTCCCTGGCGTTCGACCCGTACTCGGGAGGCGACCGCATCTGGGGCATCACCGAACGCCCCGGCCAGCGGATGCTGTTCTGGATCTACCGCAAGGAACTGCAGAAGCCGGGCATGCCCTAGCCCGGCGGCCCCGGCGGCGCCCGCACCGGCCCGGTGCGGGCGCCGCCGCGTTCACGGCCTGCGGGTGCTCACGGCCTGCGGGTGGGGTTGACCGCGTCCTCTTCGGCGGCCCTCATCGGCGCGGGGCGCTCCTCGTCGTGCTCTCCGCGGGCCTCCCGCTCGTACTCGGTGATGCCCAGGCCGTCCCGGCTCTCCTCGGGCTCCTCGATCCGCAGGTCCTCGGGAGGGTCGTTCACGTACTCCTCGGTCAGGGCGATCTGCTCGTCCTGGGTGTTGTCGCCCATGTCGTCCATATCCTCGCGGAAGTCGCGGGACTCACCCGGCTCGCGTGCCCTCATGACTCCTCCCCTGTCCGTCTCGGTTTCGCTGATCGGACCGGTATCCCCGAACACCGGCGCCCTACTCGCGGTCGCGGACGGCGACGAGCCCGCCGACGACGCCCACGTACGCGGTCCCGTCCGGGCCGATGGTGACGGGCGCCCAGCTGTTGTCGAACCACTTGCCCGTTCCGGTGAGCACCTTGTAGGCCGTCCGGCCCGTGTGGACGTCCACCGCGGTGAGGTACCAGGCGTCGATGAGGTCCTTGCGCGGCTCCTTCGTGTAGAGGTACAGCAGCCCGGCGGGCACGGAGACCTTGGCAACGGTGGACGGCGAGCGCTCCGTGCTCGTCCAGACGGTCTCGCAGCCCGTCCCGTCCGGTCTCACGTCCACGCGGCTCGCCCCGCCCGTCGACGACCCGCCCGGCGGCAGCTCGAAGAAGTTGCGGTAGCCGTAGTTGTTCTCCACGAACAGGCTGCGGCCGTAGCCGATGAGGGAGTTGTCCGTCGCGCTCGCCCCGCTGCCGAACACGGGCACCTGGCACACGAGCCCGCCGTCCTCGGCGCGCCGGACGATCACGTGCATGCGGTCGTCGGCGTTGTCGGTGATGGCCACGTAGCCGTCGCCGAAGAACGTGGGGGTCGTCCCGGAACCCTGGTCGATCTGGCCGGGCTTGCGCCCGCTGCCCCTGTCGTACGGCTCGCGCCACACGATCCGCGGCGTTCCGTCCGCGGCGGCCCGCATCTGGTAGAGCGCGTGGTCGGACACGACCGAGACGCCGTTCTCGGCGGCCGCGAACGAGTTCTGTATCGTCTCGCCCTCCAGCCGCGCCATCCGGACCTTCCCGGACTCCGGATCCACCGTGCCGACGCGGCCGCCCTTCGTGACCCACCAGATGAGGCCGCCCCAGTCGGGCCCGACCGCGGTGACCGGGTCGCATTCCCCCTTCGGCCACGGGTTCGTCCAGGTCGCGCAGTCGTGGGGGAGGTGCGCGCCGAGGTCCCAGTCGTCGGTGACCGTGAAGCGCCATTGGCCGTCCGGGCCCTTCTCGTGCGCGAAACGGCGCAGGTGGAAGGCCGAGTCCGCCAGCACGGCGCGGTCCTGCGGGTCCAGGTAGTAGTAGGCCCCGCCCGAGGTGTCGGTGAACACCTTGTCGAGGCTCAGCGAGAACACCGCCTGGACGGTGGACGGCCTCGGCGGCAGCTCGTAGGTCGCGAGGTCCTTCAGCGTCCCCGGATCGATGAGCCGCAGCACGAGGTTCTGCCCGCGCGTGCACTGCGCGACGATCAGCCCCGTCCGGCGGGCGAACGTCACCGTCGAGCACAGGCCCGGCAGGCCGCCGCCCTTGGCCTCGTCCAGCACCTGCGGGTCACGGCCCAGGGGGCCCAGGAACGGATAGGTGTCGGAGGCGTAGCTGTCGGCGTGCATGGACGAGGTTCCGACCGGTCCCTGGTGCGGGTTGGCCGGGACGGGCCGGCCCGCGAGCGGCGCGGGCGCGGCCGGCGCGCCGACGTACGCCGGGACGAGCCCCGTCCCGGGGCCGTCGGGGATCGGGTCGGCCGCAGCCGGGACCGCCGCGCCCACCAGGGCGGCGGCGAGGAGGACGGCGAGCAGGGGTCTGCGCATGGAGGGCTCCCTTGACCGGACAGGGTGGCCCCGGTCGCGCCCTCCGGGACGACCACCGCGTAAAAGGGTGATCGTCCGGCGCCCCCCGATGGTTACGATCCGGGGCATGGGCGTACAAGCTGTGATCTTCGACTGGGGCGGCACGCTGACCCCCTGGCACGACCTCGAACTCGCCGACATGTGGCGCGCGATCTGCGCCGCCCACCTCCCCCCGGACACCCTGGAGGAGGCCGTCGCCGCCCTCGTCGCCGCCGAGGACGAGCTGTGGCGCCGCGGCACCGAGGAGCACCGCAGCGCCACGCTCGCCGAGGCGTTCGCGATGGCCGGGCTGGAGCCGACCGAGGCCCTGCTCGACACCCACTTCGAGACGTGGACCCCGCACACCCACACCGATCCCGCCGTCCCCGGCCTGTTCGGCGCCCTCCGCGAGCGCGGCATCAAGATCGGCGTGCTGTCCAACACCATCTGGACGCGCGACTGGCACGAGCGCGTCTTCGCCCGCGACGACGTCCTCGACCTGCTCGACGGCGCCGTCTACTCCAGCGAGATCCCCTGGACCAAGCCGCACGCCGAGGCGTTCCGCGCCGCCATGGACGCGGTCGGCGCCACCGACCCCGGCTCCTGCGTCTTCGTCGGCGACCGCCCCTTCGACGACATCCACGGCGCCAAGTCCGCCGGTCTGCGGGCCGTCCAGATCTGGCACCAGACCACCCACGCCTTCGAGCGGCCCGGCCTCACCCCGCCCGACGCCCTCATCCACGAACTGGACGAGTTGCTCCCGCACGTGGAGCGGTGGCACTCAGCCTGACGGCTTCGCGGCCACGATCAGGTCGCGGGAGATGGCCTGGTCGACGCGGTGGCGGAAGCCGCGGTAGGCGCCGGAGTCCCGGACGTCCAGGCCGCTGGAGGCGAGGATCTCCGCGAGCTGCTCGCGGCGGCCGACGAAGGTGTTCCACGAGATGCCGATGGCGCCGCCCGGACGCAGCAGCCGCACCCACTCGGGGACGGCCGCCGCCAGCAGCTCCACGGGGCTGCGCGACAGCTGCGGCTTTCCCCTGCGGCCGGGCTGCGTCCCCTTGGCGCGGCTCCCGTGCTGGACGCCGTAGGGGGCGTCCGTCACGATCAGGTCGAACGACGCCGGCCGGAAGAACCGCCCGGCGCCCAGGGAGTCGGCGTTCACGACGGTGATCTCCATCGTCTCGCCGCTCTTGTAGCGCTCCTTGGACGCGCCGAGCGTCACGTGCAGGCGCCGCCCGAGGACGGCCTTCTCGCGGCGCACGTTGGCGACCTCGGCCTGGTGCTTGACCCGGTTGTTCTTCAGCCAGGTCTTGATGAAGGCCGCGTAGGCGTCGAAGTCCTTGCCGTCGACGTCCATCCCCGCCGCGTCCAGCCCGTACATCATTGCCTGGTTGAGCGTCGTGCCCCGCCCGCACATGGGGTCGAAGACGCGGGGGCGCCCGGTGACCAGGTCCATGGGGGAGTCGGTCGCCATCGCCGTGACGTTCAGCAGCAGCTTGGTGAAGTACTCGTTCGTCTTGCCCGAGTACTTCTGGATGGTGAGCAGGTCGCTGCCGAACAGGTCGAGGGGCTGGAGCCCGACCGGGCGGAGCAGCTCGCCCTCGATCTGGAACAGCGCGTAGAGCGACGACAGGTTCGACAGGAGGCGGACGTCCTGGTCCGTCAGGGCGTCGGCGGAGAACGTGACGTACGGGACGCCGCCGATCGCGGTCTCCTCGATGTCGCGGACGCGCCCGCCCAGGGCCCGTTCGCTGAACACCGCCAGCTCCGCTTTCACCAGGTCGGCGGCGGACTGTGCATAGACCCGGTTGTGCGAAGGGGAGACGAGAAGGCCGTACGCGGTCATTTGGTGGACCCTACTGGACCCGGAGAGGAGAGACCGCCGGGACGGGGGTCCGGCGGTCTCCGCGCGGCGTGTGACGGCCGCTCCTCTCTCGTCAGGCGGCTCGCGCGGGCCGATCCTCGGCCTTGCCGCCCGCCTCCGCGGGCGGCTCCGGAGCGGGACCGCGCGAGGCGGCGGGCAGGGCCCGCGCCTCCCGGGCGGCCGGAAGCTCCGCCGCGTCCGGGCCCTCCACCGGTGGAAGGTCCGGGAGGTGCCGCGCGGCGGCGTTCAGCAGTTCCGCGACGCGGCTCTTGAGGCTGGCCAGATCGGACCGCGCCACGTCCGCCTGCGCCTGGGCCCTGCGCGCCTGGCGCCGCGCGGCGTCGCGCTCGGCGGCCAGCCGCGTCAGTTGCTCGTGGTAAGCGGCCCGCAGGTCGTCGAGGGCGCTCGTCCCGCCCGTCTGCGGAGTCGTGGTCACGTGGGCTCCCTCCCCCGAAGTCATCCCGTGGCAACAGGAGTAACGACACCGAACGGGCCCTTCGTTCCCACCGTGCCGAAGATCACTCACCGGGTTCGGGACGCGGGGACAGAGCCGCCGGCGGCAGCCCCGGGAACGCCTCGGAGGGCGCCGCGGCCCCCGCCCTGGACCGCCAGCGCGCCGCCCACGCCATGGCCCGCTGCGCGCTGTCGGCGGCGAAGGCGCGCAGGTCGGGGGAGGAGACGCCCGCGAGACCGATGTAGGCGGGGACGAGGTCGCCCTCCAGCGCCGCCGCGAGCTGGGCCGCGCTGCGGACCGAGGTGACCCTCACGGGCAGCCGGTAGGAGGCCGCCGCGGGGACCGGCGCCGCCGACAGGATGGAGACCAGTTCGTCGCGCCGGGCGCGATGGGCGTTCCACAGGTCCTTCGCGGTCTGGTGGAGGGGGCCCCGCAGCCTGGCCCCGAGCACCCCGTACCCGTACACGGCCGCGTGCTCGGCGGACAGCGCGGCCTGCAGGGCCTCGGCGTCCGACCTGGCCCGGACGGGCGGCGCCGCGCCGCTGACGGTCATGGCGTGGCCGGCCTCGCAGGCGCCGATGCTCGCCAGCAGCTGGGCGAGCGCCGGACCGGCCTTGGCGGCGTCGGTCATGCGCGCCCGCGCGGCCCGGTCCTCCAGGTCGCGCAGGGCGGCGAGCCCCGCGGTGCCCGCGGGGACGGGCGCGGCGCTGGGGGAGGGGATCGCGCCGCCCTCGTCGGCCCGATCGCCCGAGCCGGGGACGTAGTGCCGCCTCAGAACGGCCAGATGCTCGCGGTGACGGGCGAGGACCGGGTCCAGCCGGCCGGCCAGCGAGGCGTTCGCCGACCGCGCCGCCTCGTACGAGGCGATCAGGTTCTGCTCGGACGCGATCGCGCCCACGAGCGTCGGCACGTCCTTGCGCGGGGCGGCCGCCTCCGCCGCGCAGGAGGCCAGCCACGGCAGCACCGGCACCGCGGCGCCTCCCAGCAGCACGGCGCGGCCCAGCAGCGCGCGGCGTGACAGCGCCTGCGTCGAGCGTGACATCGCTTGCCCCGGCGGCGGTGCGGCCTCTGGCAAAGGAAGTCTCCTCACCCGGTGGCGGAGATGGCGGCGGCCCGCGGCGGCGGCGGTCCCCGGACGCGCCCATCGGGCCAGCTCAAGCATTCCATATCCGCCGCGCCGGAGAGCCGCCGTAAAGACCGCCGCGGTCCCCGGCTGTCGATAGTCTTGAGGTGTCGGCGGACGAGCGGCGATCCCGCCGCCGCGGGCGGCGGTACGGATCGCAGGCGGCACAACAGGAGGAGGACCCATGAGCGTCGAGTCCCGTGGCGGCCGCGCTCAGGGGAGGCGCGGCCGATCGGATGAGGCGGCCCCGGCGCGCGAGGGCGCGCGCCCGGTGCGCGACACCGCCCGGCCCGGCCGCGACGCGGCCGCCGCGGCCCTCACCCGGCTGCTCGCCCCCGCGGTGACCGAGGCGGGCTACGACCTGGAGGAGGTCGACGTGCGGCCCGCGGGCCGCCGCCGGCTCGTCCGGGTCGTCGTCGACGCCGACGGCGGGATCAGCCTCGACGACATCGCCCGGCTGAGCGAGACGACCTCCGAGCTGCTCGACGGGTCCGACGTCATGGGGTCCTCGCCCTACGTGCTGGAGGTGACCTCGCCGGGCGTCGACCGCCCCCTCACCGAGCCGCGGCACTGGCGCCGCGCCGTCGGCCGGCTGGTCGTCGCCCCGCTGACCGAGGGAGGCCAGATCGAGGGCCGCGTGGTGGCGGCCGACGACGAGGCCGTCGAGATCGACGTCGTCCGGAAGCGCCGGGGCAAGGGAGCCGGGGCGGGCGGCGGGAAGTCCGCCGGGCCGGAGACCGTGCGGCGCCGGTTCGGTCTCGGCGAGCTGGGGCGCGGCCGTGTGCAGGTGGAGTTCAAGCCTTCGTCGCCGGCCGAGGAAACGCGTTCTCCGGCGGAGCCGGACTAGAGGGGGGAACTCTCGTGGACATCGACATGACCGCCCTACGGGGCCTGGAGAGCGAGAAGGACATCTCGCTCGACGTGGCCGTCAAGGCCATCGAAGACGCCCTGCTGATCGCCTACCACCGGACGGAGGGCGCGGCGCCGAAGGCGCGCGTCGAACTCGACCGGCAGAGCGGCCACGTGACCGTGTGGGCGACCGAGACCGACGACGAGGGCAACGCCGTCGGCGAGTACGACGACACCCCGACCGGGTTCGGCCGCATCGCCGCGACCACCGCCAAGCAGGTGATCCTCCAGCGCCTCCGCGACGCCGAGGACGAGCTGACCTTCGGCGAGTACGCCGGCCGCGAGGGCGACATCGTCAGCGGCATCATCCAGCAGGGCAAGGACCCGCGGAACGTGCTGGTCGACCTCGGCAAGATCGAGGCGATCCTGCCGCCGCAGGAGCAGGTGCCCGGCGAGCGCTACGAGCACGGCGAGCGGCTGCGCGCGTACGTGGTGCAGGTCCGCAAGGGCCACCGCGGCCCCTCGGTGCAGCTGTCGCGCACGCACCCGAACCTCGTCCGCAAGCTGTTCGCGCTGGAGGTCCCCGAGATCGCCGACGGCACGGTGGAGATCGCCGCGATCGCCCGGGAGGCCGGCCACCGCACCAAGATCGCCGTGCGGTCGCGCAAGTCCGGGGTGAACGCCAAGGGGGCCTGCATCGGCCCGCTCGGCAGCCGGGTCCGCAACGTGATGGGCGAGCTGCACGGCGAGAAGATCGACATCGTGGACTGGTCGGAGGACCCCGCGGAGTTCGTCGGGAATGCCCTGTCCCCGGCGCGTGTTTCGAGTGTCGAGGTGGTCGACGCCGACGCCCGGGTCGCCCGGGTGGTGGTGCCCGACTACCAGCTGTCCCTCGCCATCGGCAAGGAGGGGCAGAACGCCCGGCTAGCCGCGCGGCTCACCGGCTGGCGGATCGACATCCGGTCCGACACCGAGCCCGTACAGACGCCCCCGAACAGCGCCGGACCCGGCGAATCTGGATCTTCTGCGTCAGGAGAACATGCGACAGGCCCCGCCGACGCCTCGGCGCGGTAGACTCATGGGACGTGGCCGGGCGGCCCCTGTTCGCACGTGTGTGGGTTGCCGGGTTCGCACGGTCAAGTCCGACTTGCTGCGCCTCGTGGCGGTCGAGGGCGTCATCGTCCCCGATCCTCGCGGGCGGCTGCCGGGACGGGGTGCGCATCTGCATCCCGATCCGGAGTGTCTCGCACTCGCAGAGCGGCGTCGGGCGTTCCCGCGGGCGTTCCGCCTGCCGGGCCCGCTCGACGCCGGCCCGCTGCGGGAGCGACTTGCGGCCCTCGCCGCGCGGCAGCAGGATGGCCGAATGGTAAGCGACGTCTAGTCGGAAGCAGGTCGAGATTGCTATGAGCGCTCGATGAGCACGCCGCGATGAGTACGGCAAGTTAGCGACGGTCCGGAGGCCGCACCCCCGGACCGAGTAGGGAGTGCAGTGGCGAAGGTCCGGGTTTATGAACTCGCCAAGGAGTTCGGTGTAGAGAGCAAGGTCGTCATGGCCAAGCTCCAGGAAATGGGCGAGTTCGTACGGTCGGCGTCCTCAACGATTGAGGCGCCGGTCGTTCGCAGGCTGACAGAAGCCTTCTCAAATTCTTCTTCCGCCCCCAAGCAGGGCGACCGACGGGCCGCGGGCAAGAAGCCCGCTCCGCGCCCGTCCGCACCGCCGCGTCCGGGTTCGTCCGGCGGCGGTGGTTCCGATTCTCAGGGCGCGCGTCCTGGGCCCCGTCCGGGCCCGCGGCCGTCCGTGCCCAGGCCGGGCCCCGGTGGTCCCGGTGGCCAGAGCGGCCCCAGCGCCCCCGGCGCCCCCGGTAGTCCCGGTGGCCAGGGCGGCCAGGGCGGCGCGCCCAAGCCCGGCCCTCAGCCGGCGCCGCGGCCCGTCCCGCCCGCGCCGAGCATGCCGGTGAACGCGCCCGCGGCGCAGGGCCCGAGCGCCCCGCCCGCGTCCGGTCCCGGTACCGGGGCGGGCAACCGCGCACCCGGCGGCCCGAAGCCGGGCCCCCGCGCGCCGAAGCCCGGCCCGCGCCCCGCGCCGCGCCAGGGCGGCGGCGGCGGTGGCCGCGGCCCCGGTGGGCCGCGTCCCGGCAACAACCCGTTCAGCTCGACCAACACCGGCATGGGCCAGGCGCCCAAGCCGGGGCCGCGTCCCGGCCCCCGTCCGGCCGGTGACCGGCCGGAGCGCGGAGGGCCCGCGGGCGGTCCGCGTCCCGGCCCGCGGCCGGGCGGCGCCCCTGGCGCCGGCGGTCCGCGCCCGAACCCGGGCGGCATGCCGCCCCGGCCGGGCGGCCCGCGTCCGAGCCCGATGAACATGCCGTCCTCCCGGCCCGCGGGCGCCCCAGGGCGCGGCGGTCCCGGCGGTGGCGGCGGCGGTCGCGGTCCCGGCGGCGGCGGTCGCGGCCCGGGTGGCGGCGGTCGCGGTCCCGGTGGCGGCGGCCGTCCCGGTGGCGGCGGCGGCTTCGGCGGCCCCCGCGCGGGTGCCGGCGGTCGTCCCGGCGGTGGCGGCGGCTTCGGCCCCCGTCCCGGTGGCGGAGGTCGCGGTCGCGGCGGCACGCAGGGCGCCTTCGGTCGCCCCGGCGGTCGCCCGGCGCGCGGACGCAAGTCGAAGCGGGCGCGTCGTCAAGAGTTCGAGAACATGCAGGCGCCCGCCGTCGGCGGCGTCTCGGCTCCGCGCGGCAACGGCAAGACGATCCGGCTGCCGCAGGGCGCGTCCCTGACCGACTTCGCCGAGAAGATCGGCGCCAACCCGGCGTCGCTCGTCGCGATCATGATGCACCTCGGCAAGATGGTCACCGCGACCCAGTCGGTCGACCCCGACGACCTGATGGCGCTCGGGCTCGAGCTGGACTTCGACGTCCAGGTCGTCAGCCCCGAGGACGAGGACCGCGCGCTGCTCGAGTCCTTCGACATCGAGTACGGCGAGGACGAGGGCGGCGAGGAGAACCTCCAGTCGCGTCCGCCGGTGGTCACCGTCATGGGCCACGTCGACCACGGTAAGACCAAGCTGCTGGACGCCGTCCGGCACGCCAACGTGCAGGCGGGCGAGGCCGGCGGCATCACCCAGCACATCGGCGCCTACCAGGTCGAGACCGAGGTCGACGGCGAGGAGCGCAAGATCACCTTCATCGACACCCCGGGCCACGAGGCGTTCACCGCCATGCGTGCCCGCGGTGCCGACACCACCGACCTGGTGGTGCTGGTGGTCGCGGCCGACGACGGCGTCAAGCCGCAGACCACCGAGGCGATCGACCACGCCACCGCGGCGGGGGTCCCGATCGTCGTCGCGGTCAACAAGATCGACGTCGAGGGCGCGGACCCGAACCGGGTCCGGGCGCAGCTGACCGAGTACGGGCTGGTGGCCGAGGAGTTCGGCGGCGACACGCAGTTCATCGACGTGTCCGCCAAGCAGGGCACCAACATCGACGGGCTGCTGGAGGCGATCGTCCTGACCGCCGACGCCACGCTCGACCTGAAGGCCAACCCCGACATGCCCGCCCAGGGCTCGGCCATCGAGGCCCACCTGGACAAGGGCCGGGGCGCCGTGGCGACCGTGCTGGTGCAGCGCGGCACGCTGCGGGTCGGCGACTCGATCGTCTGCGGCGTGGCCAACGGCCGCGTCCGGGCGATGCTCGACGAGAACGGCAACAGCGTCGAGGAGGCGGGCCCGTCCCGTCCGGTGATGGTGCTCGGCCTCGCGGCCGTGCCCGGCGCGGGCGACAACTTCCTGGTCGTCGAGGACGACCGGGTCGCCCGGCAGATCGCCGACAAGCGGGTCGCGCGCAAGCGCAACGCCGAACTGCTCAAGAGCCGCAAGAGCAGCTCCCTGGAAGAGCTGTTCAAGGACCTGGAGCGGGGCGAGCGGCAGGAGCTGCTGCTCATCCTCAAGGGCGACGTGTCCGGTTCCGTCGAGGCGCTGGAGGACTCCCTCCTCAAGATCGACGTGGGCGACGAGGTCAACCTGCGGATCATCCGCCGCGGCGTCGGCGCGATCACGCAGGACGACGTCAACCTGTCGCTGGCGTCCGAGGGCGCGGTCATCATCGGCTTCAACGTGCGGCCGGAGCGCAACGCGCAGGAGCTGGCCGACCGCGAGGGCGTCGACATCCGGTACTACTCGATCATCTACCAGGCGATCGAGGAGATCGAGGCGGCCCTCAAGGGCATGCTCAAGCCGGAGTTCGAAGAGGCCCAGCTCGGCACCGCCGAGGTCCGCGAGATCTTCAAGGTGCCGCGGATCGGCAACGTCGCGGGCTCGATGGTCCTCTCGGGGATCATCCAGCGCAACGCCAAGGCCCGCCTCGTCCGCGACGGCGTCGTGGTCGCCGACAACCTCACGGTGTCGTCGCTGCGCCGCTTCAAGGACGACGCGACCGAGGTCCGCGAGGGCTTCGAGTGCGGCATCGGTGTCGGATACAACGACATCAAGCTCGGTGACGTCATCGAGTGCTTCGAGATGCGGGAGAAGCCCCGCGACTGAGGCGGTCGGCAGGTCCGCGCGGCCCCGCGAGGGGCCGCGCGGGCGGTCGGCACGGCGGGCCCGTCCGGGCCCGCCGGCGACGTGATCGTTTAATCGGGTGACAGGGCGCCAGGCGGATCTTCTAGCCTGGCGTCCGTCATGTCCTGCCGGGAACACGGCGGAAGACCTCCGTCGTTCCACCTTCTGACGACCCCCGAGGTGATCGACCAGGTGTACGTGGGTGCGTTGACGCTCGACCTGCTGCTGGGAGACGTCCGCTCGCTGAAGCAGAAGCGGTCCGTCCTCCGTCCCCTCATCGCCGAGGTGCACAAGCGCTTCCCGGCGGTGGCCGTCGCCGAGACCGGTGACCACGACCTGCACCGCAGGGCGGAGCTCGGGGTGGCGGTGGTGTCGGGCACGGCGGCGAACTGCACCGAGGTCCTCGACCAGTGCGAGCGGCTCGTGGCCGGACGGCCGGAGATCGAACTGCTGTCCGCCCGGCAGCGGCTGTTCAGCAGCGAGGACTGACGGCCGGGCGCGGAGGCGGGCGCCGCCTCACAATGAAGGAGCGGGGACCGACCTTCCCGCTCAGACCATAGAAAGGGAGTGCGATCATGGTGGACGCAGCTCGGGCGCGCAAGCTCGCCGACCGCATCCAGCAGATCGTCGCCGAGATGCTGGAGAGGCGGATCAAGGATCCGCGGCTCGGCTTCGTGACCGTGACGGACACCCGCATCACCAACGACCTGCGCGACGCCACCGTGTACTACACGGTGTACGGGTCGGATGGCGAGCGCGCCGAGACGGCCGCCGCGCTGGAGAGCGCCAAGGGCGTCATCCGGTCGGAGGTGGGCAGGAAGACGGGCGTCCGCCACACGCCCAGCATCACCTTCGTCATGGACTCCCTCATGGAGAACGCGGCGCACATCGACGACCTGCTGGCCCAGGCCCGCGCCAAGGACGCCGAGGTGGCACGGGCCGCGCAGGGCGCGTCTCCCGCGGGCGACGCCAACCCCTACCGCGAGCCCGGTTCGGCCGAGGACGAGGACGACCTCGACGACGACCTCGACGACGACTTCGACGAGGACGACCTCGACGAGGACGGGCCCGCCTTCGACGGGCGCGACGCCGCTGGGGACGGTGAGGACGGCCGCCCCGGACGCCCGTCGTCGTGAACGGCCCGGCCGACACCGCGGCCCCCGCCGAGCCGGGCGCACCGCCCGCCGACCTCGAATGGGACCGCGCGGTCGAACTGATCCGCGGTGCCCGTGAGATCTGCCTGGCGTGCCACGTGGCGCCCGACGGCGACGCGCTCGGCTCGATGCTGGCGCTCGGGCAGGCGCTGCGCGCGTGCGGCAAGCGCTGCGTGGCCTCGTTCGGGGAGCCGTTCGGCGTCCCGGCGATCCTGCGGTTCCTGCCGGGCCAGGAGCTGCTGGTCGAACCGTCCCGGGTGCCGCGCGCCCCGGAACTGATGATCTCGCTGGACGCGGCGGGCCGGGCGCGGCTCGGCTCGCTCGCCGGCGCCGCCGACCGGGCCGGCGCCCTGATCGTCATCGACCACCACGCGTCCAACACCGGGTTCGGCGGCGTGCGGCTGGTCGACCCGGCCGCCGCCGCGACGGCGGTGCTGGTCGAGGAGCTGATCCGCAGGCTCGGCGTGCCGCTCGACCGCGACATCGCCCAGGGCCTGTACGCGGGCCTGGCCAGCGACACCGGCTCGTTCAAGTACCCTTGCACCACCCCCGAGGTCCACGACCTGGCGGGACGGCTGCTGACCGCGGGCGTCCGGCCGGAAACGGTCAGCCGCGAGCTGTGGGACCGGGCCCCGTTCGGCTACCTGCAGGTCCTCGCGAGCGCGCTGGCGCGCGCCCGGCTCGAGCGCGACGCGGCCGGCGGCCGCGGCCTGGTCTGGACGGCGATCGCCCGTGCCGATCGGCGTGGACTGCCGTACGAGCAGCTCGAGGGGATCATCGATCAGCTGCGCCGGACCGACGAGGCAGAGGTCGCCGTCGTCTGCAAGGAGACCGATGACGGCCACTGGTACTTCTCCGTCCGGTCCAAGGGCCGTATCGATCTGAGCAGGGTGTGTGCGGCGCTCGACGGCGGCGGTCACCGCGAGATGGCGGGCTTCGTCTGGGCAGGGCCGGTCGACGAGGCGCTCGACCGGCTGCGCGCCCTGCTGCCCGCCGAACACTGACCGGTCGGGCGCCGGGTCGGCGGTCAGTCGAACCGCTGTTCCCGGCGGGCCCGGTCGGCCACGTGCCTCATCCGGCGCCGCGCCCAGCAGAGCAGCAGCGGCCAGACCACGGCGGTCGCGACCGATCCCGCCCCTGCCGTGACCGCGCTGCCGGCCTCGAAGGCCATGCGGACCGCCGCCGCGGCGGCTCCACCGTACGCCGCCGCGGTGATCAAGCCGATCTGGCGCCGGTTGACGCTGCGCGGCCGCGTCACCCAGGTCGAGGGGCCGTCGGTGTGGCGCCAGCTCACGTGGGGGGCGAGGCGAGGGTACTCGGTCACGAAATAGTGCCGGATCCGCGCGGCGTTGCGTGCGCAGGCGTCGGTGCCGATGTCGCGGACGACCAGGCCGATGTAGGCGTTGGTGCCGACGACCGCGATGAACAGTGCGGCGGCCAGCATCACCCGGAGCAGAGCGTCGGAGGCGAGCCCCTTGGCGCCGCTGAGGGCCGCGACGAGGCCGAGGGTGGCGCCCACCAGGGTCAGGAAGCCCGTCATCCGGGCGTGGCCCTCGGCCCGGAGCCGACGGAACTCCGCTTCGGCGTTGTGCAGTTCCTCCAGCAGGAAAGCGGTGGCGTGCTCCTCTTCGCGCCTCCTACGCGCACGCATCGCGGATCCGCGCGATCGCAGCGGTGGCCGGCGCCGGCGCCGGGCGGAGCCCCCGCATGGCGAACAGCTCCTCGACCGCCACGTCGTCGTTCGCGTGAACGGACCAGCTCCGCATCGGCGTCGCCCTCTCCTTGGTGCCGACCGGCCTCAGCCAGAAGCCGGGATCCGTTCTCCGGCAGAACGGATTGTAAGCGGGTATGCGCTCTTCGTATGGCGACGTCGGCGGATCTGACTGGTAGGCACCGGCCCGGACGAGGATCCGCCAGCCCGGCATCGGAGCGGCGCCAGGCCGGTGAACCGCGCGGGCCCCGAAGGAGACAGCGCGCCCGTCCCCGCAGGGAGTGCATGGACGGCCGGCCGATATCCATGTCCTGATGTGCTCGGCCACATCCCGGCTCCGGGCCCATCCGCCGGGAAGCGGGAGGCCGCCCGGTGCCATGGCGAACTCGGTGCTCGCCTCCGAGGTGTGAGCGTCCGGCGCTCGATGTGGGGCGGGCGCCTCCGGGCTGAACAGGCTGACCAGTGCGAAGCTGCGCCGATGCGTGAGGTCAGAGGTGTCGTAGCGTTCCAGCGCACCGGTCCCCGCGATGGCGCCGGCCCGGTCGATGTGCCAGTCGGGCCGTGCACCGGGAACCTGGCCCCGGTCGAGCCACAGGGCCGCGACGGTGATCCGGATGACGAGCCCGTGGTCGGCCTGGACCGATTCGATGATCCCGTCCAGGGCGCCAAGGGTGAGGAGTGCGTCGAGAGCAGAGGCTCCTACGGGACCGGCATACCGGGCGAAGGCTTCGAGGGAGCAGAGCGTCAGCGACGGCTCGTGCGCGAGAGAGCCGACGCTCGCCGGTTCCACCCTCCCATGGATCCGGAAGGGTGCGTCCGGGGCGCTGAAGACGCCGGGCTCGGGCTGTCCTCTGCTCATGGTCGGACCTCGCCGGGGACGTACGGCTAGGAGGCACAGTGGATCGCGGCGGAGCGCGCCCCGCAAGGGAAAAGGACACAGAACAGACCCTTCGCCGCGTGGAGGCGGCGCTGTGCGGGAAACCCGCGAGGGCGACGGGACGGCTAGTATCGCCGTCCTCCGTTCGCCCGCCGTCTTCGAGGTGAAGCAAGAGCATGGATCCGGGACTCGTCATCGTGGACAAGCCCGCCGGCTGGACCTCGCACGACGTCGTGGGGAGGATGCGGAGGCTGGCGAAGACCCGGCGGGTCGGCCACGCGGGCACGCTCGACCCGATGGCGACGGGCGTGCTCGTCCTCGGGATCGGCAAGGCCACCCGCCTGCTCGGGCATCTCGCGCTGACCCGCAAGGGCTACGACGCCACGATCCGGCTGGGCGAGTCGACCAACACCGACGACGCGGAGGGCGAGACCACCGCGACCGCGTCGGCCGCGTCCGTCACCGAGGAGGCGCTGCGGGCCGGCGTCGCGGAGCTGACCGGGACGATCCAGCAGGTCCCGCCGCAGGTCAGTGCGATCAAGGTGAACGGGGAGCGGGCCTACAGGATGGCGCGCAAGGGCGAGGAGGTGGAACTCGCCGCCCGGCCGGTGACCGTGGACGAGTTCACGATCCTGGACGTCCGGCGGCACGGCGACCTCGTCGACGTGGACGCCTCGGTGTCCTGCTCGTCCGGGACCTACATCCGGGCGCTGGCCCGCGACCTCGGTTCCTCGCTCGGCTGCGGCGGCCATCTCACCGCGCTGCGCCGCACCCGCGTCGGACCCTACGACCTCTCCATGGCGCGGACGCTCGACCGGCTCGGCGAGGAACTGGAGATCCTGCCCATGGCCGAGGCCGTGGCGGCGGTGTTCCCGCGCCGGGACGTGTCCGAGGACGACGCCCGCAAGGTCGCCCACGGCGGACGGCTGGCGGCCGCCGGTCTCGGGCCGGGCCCGGTGGGCGTCTTCGCGCCGGACGGGACCCTGCTCGCGCTGGTCGAGGAGCGGGGCCCGGTGGCCAAGCCCCTCGCCGTGTTCGTCCCGTGAGGGGCCCGCGGCGGAGCCGTGGCGAGCATCACCGGGCGAATTGGATGCGCAGTCAACCTACGCACGCGTAACCTACGTAAGCGTAGGTTAGTGAGGAGGTGTCCGTGACCACGGTGAAGGACAATCCCCCGGTGGCGTCCCCCACCCGGCCGCGGCTGCGCGGCTGGCTGCACCTCGGCGCGTTCCCCGCGGTGCTCGTCGCGGGGCTCGTGCTGGTGGCGCTCGGCCCCAGCCTGGAGGCGCGGCTGGCGTCGGCGCTGTACGTGGCGACATCGGGGATGCTGTTCGGGATCTCGGGAACGTACCACCGGCAGCAGTCGCACCGGCTGATCGAGGTGCTGCGCCGCTTCGACCATGCCAACATCTACCTGATCATCGCGGGGACGTACACGCCCTTCGCGGTGCTGGCGCTGGACGGCGGCGTGCGCGTGGCCGTCCTCGCCATCGTGTGGACCGGGGCCGTCGCCGGGGTCGTCTTCCGGACGACCTGGATCGGCGCTCCCCGCGCCCTCTACGTCGCCCTCTACATCGCGCTGGGCTGGGTGGCGGTGCTCTTCCTGCCGCAGTTCCTGTCCGGGGCGGGCGTGGCCGCCTGCCTGCTGGTCGCGATCGGAGGCATCTGCTACAGCGTCGGGGGAGTGGTGTACGGGCTGCGCCGCCCCGACCCGTTCCCGGACTGGTTCGGGTTCCACGAGGTGTTCCACGCCTGCACGCTGGCGGCCTACGTGCTCCAGTACATCGCGGTGTCCCTCGTCGTCTACCAGTCCGGCTGAGAGCGTCGACCCGGCCCGTGCCGGGCCGGGTGCCGCACACCACGCACCCTGGGTGCGACCGGTACCGCCCCCGCATGGCACTCTTGAGGACGGCAAGAAGTACCGGACAGGAACGTCCTACGCAGGGAGAGCATGGTGCGGCGCTGGAATGGCCTCGACGAGGTTCCCGCAGACTGGGGCCGTTCGGTGATCACGATCGGGGTGTTCGACGGCGTGCACCGCGGCCACCAGCGGATCGTGGGGGCCGCCGCCGAGGAGGCGCGCCGCCGCGGGCTGCGCTCGGTGGTCATCACGTTCGACCCGCATCCGGACGAGGTCGTCCGGCCCGGCACGCACCCGCCGCTGCTCGCCACCACCAAGCGCCGCATCGAACTGCTGGAGGGCCTCGGCACCGACGCGGTCGTGGTCGTGCCCTTCACGCTGGAGCTGTCGAAGGTGCCGCCGGACGAGTTCGTCCAGTCGGTCCTGGTCGACCGGCTGCACGCCGCCCACGTGATCGTCGGTGAGGACTTCCGGTTCGGGCACAAGGCCAAGGGCGACGTGGCGCTGCTGCGGGAGCTCGGCGAGAAGTACGACTTCACGGCCGAGGGCATGCCGCTGGTGGCCGACGGCGACACGATCTCGTCCACCTACATCAGGGGACGGCTCGACGCGGGCGACGTCGAGGCGGCCGCGCACGCGCTCGGCCGCCCGCACCGGGTCGAGGGCGTCGTCGTGCGGGGCCACCAGCGGGGCCGCGCGCTCGGCTTCCCCACGGCGAACCTGGAGACGCTGCCGCACACCGCGATCCCGGCGGACGGCGTCTACGGCGGCTGGCTGGCCTGCGACTCCGACCGCTACCCCGGCTTCCGCTGGCCGGCCGCGATCTCCATCGGGACGAACCCGACCTTCGAGGGCGCGGGCGAGCGCACCGTCGAGGCCTACGCCCTGGACCGCGACGACCTCGACCTCTACGGCGAGCACATGGCCGTGGACTTCGCCGCCCGCATCCGCGACACGTTGAAGTTCGACTCGATCGAGGCCCTGATCGAGGAAATGCACCGAGACGTGGCCCGCGCCCGGGAAATCACGTCCTAAGCCCGTTCAAAGCGCCCCGCCAAGCTGGTAAGGAAGCCTCAACCGCCACGCGAGCGCGCGACCTGACCGGTGGGACGAAGCCGAAGGCGAGCCCACCGGGAAGCTCGCGAAGCGAGGTCGCGCTCGCCTCAAGAACGGTCGAGGTGCGAGCCGCCAGGCGAGCATCTCGGGCCGGTCTTGTATCCAATACAGCATGGTACGGTGAAGAGTCGCCGGGAAGGGCCCCGGCGCGGCTGGCTGCACCCTCATGCGGCCCGCCACCCTCTTAACACGCACCATGCGGACCCGTGCGCCCTCCGGGCCAGGATCTGCGGGTGACGAATCCATCGAAGGAGCCACGTGTCGCTCGACACCGCCACCAAGAACCAGATCATCGCCGAGTACGCGACCACTGAGGGTGACACCGGATCCCCGGAGGTCCAGGTCGCGCTGCTGACGCGCCGCATCAACGATCTGACCGAGCACCTGAAGGAGCACAAGCACGACCACCACAGCCGCCGCGGTCTGCTGCTGCTGGTCGGTCGTCGTCGCCGCCTCCTGAAGTACCTCGCGAACAAGGACATCAACCGCTACCGGCAGCTGATCGAGCGACTCGGGCTGCGCCGCTAGCACGGTGAGGGAGTGGCCCGCGGGGCCACTCCCTTCCTTTATGGCCGGCGGGCCCGCCCGGCCCCGGCCGCCAATTACAGAGCAAGCCTCGCGGACACCGCTGGTGCGGGCCGGTCCTCGGTAGTGGCTTCCGGATCCGTTCCGCCGCATCGGCGGCGCTCTCGATCCGGGTGCTTCGATCGAAGACCGGCAGCGTGAACAGCCAACGGGAAACGGCCGCGAGGACCGACATGGAACCCTGAGGAGGTTTCCCGTGACAGAAGCCGTGCGCATCGACGGTGCGCAGAGCACCGAAGCCGTGATCGACAACGGCACGTTCGGCACCCGCACCATCCGCTTCGAGGCCGGCCGGCTGGCCCGGCAGGCGGCCGGCTCGGCCGTCGCCTACCTCGACGACGAGACGATGGTGCTGTCGGCGACCACCGCGTCGAAGAAGCCCAAGGAGAACCTGGACTTCTTCCCGCTGACCGTGGACGTCGAGGAGCGGATGTACGCGGCCGGGCGCATTCCCGGCTCGTTCTTCCGCCGCGAGGGCCGTCCCTCCGAGGACGCGATCCTGACCTGCCGGCTGATCGACCGGCCGCTGCGCCCGTCGTTCACCAAGGGCCTGCGCAACGAGATCCAGGTCGTCGAGACGATCATGGCGCTGCACCCCGACCACCTGTACGACGTCGTGGCGATCAACGCCGCCTCGATGTCCACGCAGCTGGCGGGCCTGCCGTTCTCCGGCCCGATCGGCGGCGTCCGCGTCGCGCTGATCGACGGCCAGTGGGTCGGCTTCCCCACCCACCCCGAGCTTGAGCGCGCGACCTTCGACATGGTCGTGGCCGGCCGCGTGCTGGCCGACGGCGACGTCGCGATCATGATGGTGGAGGCGGAGTCCACCCGCGACACCATCCGGCTCGTCGGCGAGGGCGCGACCGCCCCGACCGAGGAGACCGTCGCCGAGGGCCTCGAGGCGGCCAAGCCGTTCATCAAGGTGCTGTGCAAGGCGCAGAGCGACCTCGCGGCCGTGGCCGCGAAGGAGACCGCCGAGTACCCGATCTTCCTGGACTACCAGGACGACGTGCTCGCCGCCGTCACCGACGCCGTCAGCGGCGACCTGGCCCAGGCGCTGACCATCGCCGGCAAGCAGGAGCGCGAGGCCCGGCTCGACGAGATCAAGGCGGCCGCCGCCGAGAAGCTCGCCGAGCAGTTCGAGGGGCGCGAGAAGGAGATCTCCGCCGCCTACCGCGCCGTCACCAAGAAGCTGGTCCGCGAGCGGGTCATCCGCGACGGGCTGCGCATCGACGGCCGCGGCACGAAGGACATCCGCCAGCTGACCGCCGAGGCGCACGTCGTCCCGCGGGTGCACGGCTCGGCGCTGTTCGAGCGCGGTGAGACGCAGATCCTCGGCGTGACGACGCTGAACATGCTCCGCATGGAGCAGACGATCGACACGCTGAACCCCGAGCGCACCAAGCGCTACATGCACAACTACAACTTCCCGCCGTACTCCACCGGCGAGACGGGCCGCGTCGGCTCCCCGAAGCGCCGCGAGATCGGCCACGGCGCCCTCGCCGAGCGCGCCCTGATCCCGGTGCTGCCGTCGCGCGAGGAGTTCCCGTACGCGATCCGGCAGGTGTCGGAGGCGCTCGGCTCCAACGGCTCCACCTCGATGGGCTCGGTCTGCGCGTCCACCATGTCGCTGCTGGACGCGGGCGTCCCGCTCAAGCAGATGGTGGCGGGCATCGCGATGGGTCTGATCAACGAGGGCGGCGAGTACGTCACGCTGACCGACATCCTCGGCGCCGAGGACGCGTTCGGCGACATGGACTTCAAGGTCGCCGGCACCCGTGACCTGATCACGGCGCTGCAGCTGGACACCAAGCTCGACGGCATCCCGGCCTCGGTGCTGGCCGCCGCGCTGAAGCAGGCCAAGGGCGCCCGCCTGGCGATCCTGGACGTGATGCAGGAGGCCATCGAGGCGCCCGCCGAGATGAGCCCGAACGCGCCGCGGATCATCACGATCAAGGTCCCGGTCGACAAGATCGGCGAGGTCATCGGCCCCAAGGGCAAGATGATCAACTCGATCCAGGACGACACCGGCGCCGACATCACGATCGAGGACGACGGCACCATCTACGTCGGCGCCACCGACGGGCCGTCCGCCGAGGCCGCGCGGCAGGCGATCAACTCGATCGCCAACCCGCACATGCCGGAGGTCGGCGAGCGGTTCCTCGGCACCGTCGTCAAGACCACGACGTTCGGCGCGTTCGTGTCGCTGCTGCCCGGCAAGGACGGCCTGCTGCACGTCTCGCAGATCCGCAAGCTGCACGGCGGCGCCCGGATCGAGAACGTCGAGGACGTGATGGGCGTCGGCGAGAAGATCCAGGTCGAGGTCACCGAGATCGACCAGCGGGGCAAGCTGTCGCTGGTGCCGGTCGAGGTGGTCGAGCGCGAGAGCGCCGAGAAGGCCGAGCGGGCCGACGGCGGCGCGGGCGAGGAGCCCGCGACCGCGTCCGGCGACGGCGACGGCGACACCGGCGAGCGCCGGGAGCGCCGGGACGACGGCCGCGGCGGTCCGCGGCGCCGCCGCACCCGGCGCGGGTCCGACGACGCCGGCCAGCGCAACTCCTGATCCAGACGATGACCGGCCGGCCGGTTCCGCAGCGCGACGAGCACTGCGGGACGGCCGGCCGGCCGCTTTCCCCCGACGGAATGTGAGCGACACGTGACCCTGCCGGCGAGGGCGCAGGAGCCCGGCACCACCACCACGATCCACACCGACGAGGCCGGCGCGGTGCGCCGCACCGTCCTGCCCGGCGGGCTGCGGATCATCACCGAGACGATGCCGACGGTGCGCTCCGCCGCGTTCGGCATCTGGTCGGCGGTCGGCTCCCGCGACGAGGACCCCGCCGACGCGGGCGCCAGCCACTACCTGGAGCACGTGCTGTTCAAGGGAACGAGGCGGCGGTCGGCGCTGGAGATCTCCGCGGCGGTCGACGCGGTCGGCGGCGACCTCAACGCGTTCACCGCCAAGGAGTACACCTGCTACTACGCGCGGGTGCTGGACTCCGACCTCCCGCTCGCCGTGGACGTGGTCTCCGACATGGTCGCGGAGTCGGTGAACCGCCCCGAGGACGTCGAGGCCGAGCGCGGCGTGATCCTCGAAGAGATCCACATGCGCGACGACGACCCGGGCGACCTGATCCACGACGAGTTCTCCACGGCGCTGTACGGCGACACCCCGCTCGGGCGCCCCATCCTCGGCACCGAGGAGTCGATCAACGCGCTGTCCCGGGACCGGATCCACGGCTACTACCGGCAGCACTACGTCCCGTCCAACCTGGTGGTGTCGGTGGCGGGCAACATCGACCACGACGAGGTGGTCCGGCTGGTGTCCGCGGCGTTCGCCGAGCACCTGCACGGCGACGACGCGCCCGCGCCGCCCCGGCTGGACGGCGCGGCCGTGCCGCTGGACCCGCGCAGCGTGGTGATCGACAAGGACACCGAGCAGGCCCACATCATCCTCGGCGGCGCCGGGACGTCCCGCACCGACGAGCGCCGGTTCGCGCTCGGCGTGCTGAACGCGGCGCTCGGCGGCGGCATGTCGTCCCGCCTCTTCCAGGAGATCCGCGAGAAGCGGGGCCTCGCGTACTCCGTCTACAGCTACACGGCGCAGTACGCCGACTCCGGCGTCTTCGGCGTGTACGCGGGCTGCCAGCCCGCCAAGGCCGAGGAGGTCCTGTCGATCTGCCGTGAGGAGCTGGCCGGCGCCGCCGAGGGAGGCCTCACCGACGAGGAGCTGGAGCGCGGCAAGGGCCAGCTGCGCGGCGCCATGGTCCTCGGGCTGGAGGACACCGGCTCGCGGATGAGCCGCATCGGCAAGAGCGAGCTGGTGTACGAGTCGCTGCTGCCCGTCGACGAGGTGCTGGCGCGCATCGAGGCCGTCACGCTCGACGACGTCCGCGCCATCGCCCGCGACGTGCTCGCGGGCCCGCAGGCGCTCACCGTGATCGGCCCGGTGGGGGACCGCGAGTTCGGCGCCTGACCCGCGGGGCGGCCGCCTCGCCGGCGGCGCCGGACACCCCGACTTGTTAACCGGACCAGGGTCCGCTACTCTCCAGGGAGTAAGTGGACTCTGGTCCGTATGCTTGTCGGAGAGGATCCCTCATGTCCCGTCTGCTGCACGTTTCCGCCTCCCCGCGGTCCGCCGCCTCCGAGTCGCTGGCGATCGCCGAGGTGTTCCTGGACGCCTACCGCGAGACCCACGGCGACGTCGTCGACCACCTCGACCTGTGGGAGGCCGGCCTTCCCGCGTTCGGCCCCGCCGGAGCCGGCGCGAAGATGTCCGTCTTCGCGGGGGAGGAGCTGTCCGGGGAGCAGGCCGCCGCATGGCAGGCCGCCCGGGAGGTCTTCGAGCGTTACGACTCCTACGACCGCTACCTGTTCAGCGTCCCGATGTGGAACTCCAGCGTCCCCTACATCCTGAAGCAGTTCATCGACGTGGTCTCGCAGCCCGGCTGGGTGTTCCGGTTCGACCCGGAGAAGGGCTACTCGGGCCTTCTCCAGGGCAAGAAGGCCGCCGTCGTCTACACGAGCGCCGTCTACGGCGAGGGCCGCCCGCCCGCGTTCGGCAGCGACCACCAGGCCCCGTTCTTCGAGGGCTGGCTGCGCTGGACGGGCGTCACCGACATCAGCACGGTCGCGTTCCGCCCGAACCTCGCCACGGCCGATGCCGAGACCGGGCGCCGCGCCGCGCACGCCGAGGCGAGGGAGCTGGGCAAGCGCTTCTGACGATAGGGTCGGGGCGAGGCCAACCAGGAGGAACACGTGACAAAGGTCGGGGTGCTGGGCGCGCAGGGGCGGATGGGCGCCGAGGTGTGCCGTGCCGTCGACGACGCCGACGACATGGAGCTCGTCGCCGCCGTCGACCAGGGCGACAAGCTCGACGCGCTGACCGCCGCCGAGGTCGTCGTCGACTTCACCCATCCCGACGTCGTCATGGACAACCTCCAGTGGTGCGTCGAGCGCGGCCTGCACGCGGTCGTCGGCACCACCGGGTTCGACCCGTCCCGCCTCGACACGGTCCGCTCCTGGCTGACCGACGACTCGTCCGGGAACGTCATCATCGCCCCGAACTTCGGGATCGGCGCGGTGCTCATGATGCACTTCGCGCAGAAGGCGGCCCCGTTCTTCGAGTCCGTCGAGATCGTCGAGACGCACCACCCGAACAAGGCGGACGCCCCGTCCGGCACCGCCTACCGCACCGCCGAGCTGGTGGCCGCCGCGCGCGCCGAGGCGGGCGTCGCCCCGCCCCCGGACGCGACCACCTCCGAGATCGACGGCGCCCGCGGCGCCGACGTGGACGGCGTCCGCGTGCACGCCGTCCGCATGTCCGGCGCGGTCGCCCACCAAGAGGTGGTCCTCGGCGGCCACGGCGAGCTGTTCACCATCCGGCACGACGCGATGAACCGCGAGTCGTTCATGCCCGGGGTGCTGCTGGCCGTCCGCAAGGTCCCCGAGCTCGACCGCCTCACGCTCGGCATCGAGGCGCTCCTCGGCCTGTGATGGACTTCGACGCCGAGCCCTGGGACTACCTCGCCGTGTCCGAGGCGATCGACATCGAGCACCCGCTCGTCCAGTCGATCGCCTCGGAGCTGCGCACCGGCGACGACATCGCCTACGCGCACGCGGCGTTCGACCACGTCCGCGACCGGATCTCGCACCCCATGGACACCGGCGACACCCGTGTCCCCTGGAGGGCCTCCGACGTCCTCGAACAGGGCACCGGCCTCTGCTTCGCCCAGTCCCACGCCTACGTCGCCCTCCTGCGCGCGGGCGGCATCCAGGCGGGCCTGTGCTACCAGCAGCGCCCCGGCTTCGTCCACGGCCTGGTCGCCGCCCTCATCGACGACCGCTGGGTCCGCCTCGACCCCCGCGACCCGGCCGTGCGGTTCTCCGCGTCCGCCGACGCCCTGGCCTACCCGGACGACCCGATCCACCCGACGGTGCACGCGGCCCCGCATCCCACGGTCCTGAACGCCCTGAAGGGCATGACGGCCCTGGACGCCGCGGCCCTTCCCGCCAGCCTGTGATGCGTGTCCGCCCGGCGGCCCCCGCCGACTACGACCGCATCATCGCCGTCGTGGACGGCTGGTGGGGCCGGGAGGTCCACGGCATCCTGCCCCGCCTCTTCCTCGACCACTTCCATCGCACCAGCCTCGTCGCCGAGGCCGGTGACGACCTCGCGGGCTTCCTCGTCGGTTTCCTCTCCCCGTCCCTCCCCGACACCGCCTACATCCACTTCGTCGGCGTGAACCCGGCCTTCCGCGGCGCGGGCCTGGCCCGCCGGCTGTACGAAGACTTCTTCGCGCTCGCCCGCGCGGACGGCCGCACGACCGTCCGCGCCCTGACCTCGCCCCAGAACACCGGCTCCATCGCCTTCCACAAGGCGATGGGCTTCACCGCCGGCCCCGCCCCCGCCCACGACGGCCCGGAGACGCCCAGAGTCCTCTTCCGGCGCTCCCTCACCTGAGGCACGTCAGCCGGGGTAGGCGACGTCGAGGGCGGCGAGGCGGTCGGGGTCGGCGAGGATCTCGATCGCGGTGACCCTGTCGTCGGTGACCGTGAAGGCCAGCACGGACCGCGGGCGTCCGTCCTCGAACCACACGATCCCCGCGGTCCCGTTGACCAGGGCGGGCATGACCTCGCCCGGGGTCTCCCTGCGGAACATGAGGGCCCGGCCGGCGACGTTCTCGGCGCCGTCGACCCGGGTCCATCCGCCGGCCGTGGCGCCGGCGTCGGCGCGCAGCACCACGTCCGGGTGGAGGACGGCGACGAGCGCCTCGAAGTCGCCGTCGCGGGCGGCGGCGTTGAAGGCCTCGACGACCGCGCGCTGGCGGACCGGGTCGCGCTCGGGCTCCGGGGCCGTCCCGCGCACCCGGCGGCGGGCGCGGCTGGCCAGCTGGCGGGCGGCGGCCGGGGACCGTCCCACGATGGGCGCGATGTCCTCGAACGGCACCCCGAAGGTGTCGTGCAGGACGAACGCCAGCCGCTCGGCCGGAGTGAGCGACTGCAACACCACGAGGAGGGCGAGCCCGACCGAGTCGGCCACCAGCGCCTCGTACTCGGGGTCGGGGCCGTCGGCGGGCCTGATGACCGGGTCGGGGAGGCGCTCCTCCAGCGGGTCCTCCCGGCGGGACGTGCGCGAGCGCAGCATGTCGAGGCACACCCGCCCCACGACGGTGGTCAGCCAGCCGCCCAGGTTCTCGATGTCGTCCGCGTCGGACCGGTTGAGCCTGAGCCACGCCTCCTGGACGGCGTCGTCGGCCTCCGCGAGCGAGCCCAGCATCCGGTAGGCGACCGCCTTCAGATGCGTGCGGTGGCCCTCGAACCGCTCTGCCAGGAACTCGCGCTCGTCCATCACGTCCCCCTCGGTATCACTCGGTCGTAACACTGACGGACGCCGCCGCCCGGATGTGACCGGGGGTTGTGCCCGGAGAGCGGCGGGCCTAGCGTTCGGCGGGTGGAAGCGTCGTTCGCGCGGGACATGTGGAAGGTCGTCGAACCGCTGCACGCGGTGACCTACTTCGCCGAGGAGTGCCGGAAGGCCAACGGCGACGTCGGCCTCAAGGGCTTCTGGATGGGGTACTTCGGAAGCCGGGGGGCGCCGCTCGGCGCGGTGTCCGCGGGGACGATCCAAGCCACCTTCTTCGGCTTCCACCCGGCGCGGGTGCGGCGGGCCGTTCCGGACGCGTGGCGGTTCGCGTCCCCGGAGAGCATCCTCCGGGCACGGAGCGACGCGGCGGCACGCGTGCTGCGCAGGACCGTCCCCGGCATCGAGGACGTGGCGGTGAAGGCCGCACCGCTCCTGCAGGAGGTCGTGATGGCGGCGGACGCCTCCGGCCGCCCGCTGTTCGCTGCCAACCAGGACCTGCCGCTCCCAGAGGACCCCGTTGAGGCGCTCTGGCAGGCGACGACGTCCTTGCGCGAGCACCGAGGAGACGGGCACGTGGCCCTGCTCGCCGCCGAGGGGCTGAGCGGCCTGGAGGCGAACGTCCTCGTCTCTGCCATCGGCGTGGTGCCCCCGGAGCGCTTCTACGAGAGCCGCGGCTGGTCGCCCGAGGACTGGGCCGAGGCCACCGAGGAACTGACCCGACGCGGCCTCGTGGCCCAGGGAGAGGCCACCGCAGAAGGACGCGGCCTGAAGGCGCGCATCGAACAACGCACGGACGAACTGGCAGCAGTCCCCTACAACGTCCTGAGCGACCCCAAAACGCTCTACGAGTCCCTCATACCGGCCTCCAAGGCCGCAGCGACCGAGATGCCCTTCCCCAACCCGATAGGCCTTCCTAGACCCGCGTAGACCCGCCTAGACCCGACGGGGACGCTCCTCAGCCCTGCCCGCCGGGGGTCAGTGGTGGGATTTTGAGAGGTCTACTTCGCGGATGGTGCGGTCGATGCCGGCGGCGGCGTAGGCGGCGGCCTCGTCGAGGGTCTCGTTCTCCAGGAGGGCGGCGGCGAGGGAGTCCAGCTTGTCGCGGTTGGCGCGGAGGGTCTCCACGGCCTCGGCGTAGCACTCGTCGACGATCCGGCGGGCCTCCAGGTCGACGGCGTCCAGGGTGCCCTGGGCGGCGTACTGGCCCATCGGGTCCGATCCGTCCGCGGGCAGGATCGACAGGGGGCCGATCTTCTGCGACATGCCCCAGCGGCCCACCATCCCGCGGGCGATCTTGGTGACCTGCTCCAGGTCGCTCTCCGAGCCGGTGGTGACCACGCCGAAGACCAGCTCCTCGGCCGCCATGCCGCCGAGCGCGCCGATGATGCGGCCGCGCAGGTAGCGCTCGTCGTAGGCGTAGCGGTCGTCGTCCGGGGTGGACACGGTGACGCCGAGCGCCCGGCCGTGCGGCACGATCGTGATCTTGCGGACGGGGTCGGCGCCCGGCTGCAGCATGCCGAGCAGGCCGTGCCCGGACTCGTGGTAGGACGTGCGGCGGCGCTCCTCGAACGGCATGACCAGGGAGCGCCGGGTGCCGAGCTGCACCTTCTCCAGCGCGCTCTGGAAGTCGTCCATGTCCACGGCGCCCTTCTCGCGCTTGACGGCGAGCAGGGCGGCCTCGTTGACCAGGTTGGCCAGCTCGGCGCCGGTCATCCCCGGCGTCATCCGCGCGATCGAGGTGAGGTCGGCGTCGGCGGCGAGCGGGACTTCGCGGGTGTGCACGCCGAGGATCGCGACGCGGCCTTCCAGGTCGGGCGGGGACACCGCGACCTGCCGGTCGAACCGGCCGGGGCGCATGAGGGCGGGGTCCAGGATGTCGGGGCGGTTCGTCGCGGCGACCACGACGACGCCCTCGGAGCCGGAGAAGCCGTCCATCTCGGTGAGGATCTGGTTGAGGGTCTGCTCGCGCTCGTCGTGCCCGCCCATGCTCGCGCCGCCGCCGCGCGCCCGCCCGATCGTGTCGATCTCGTCGATGAAGATGATCGACGGGGCGGTCTTGCGGGCCTCGGTGAACAGCTCGCGGACGCGGGCGGCGCCGACGCCGACGACCATCTCGATGAACTCCGACGCGGCCGCGGAGTAGAACGGGACGTCCGCCTCGCCGGCGACCGCGCGGGCGAGCAGCGTCTTGCCGGTGCCGGGCGCGCCGGTCAGCAGGACGCCGCGCGGGACGCGGGCGCCCATCCGGCGGTACTTGCCGGGGTCCTTGAGGAAGTCGACGACCTCGCTGAGCTCCGCCTCGACCTCGTCGATGCCGGCGACGTCGGCGAACGTGGCGCGCTTGTCGTCCGCCGCGACGGGCTTGGGGGAGCGGTTGAAGCCGCCCATGAGGCCGCCCCCGCCGGCCATGCGGCGCTGCAGCCACACCATCACGCCGATCCACAGGCCGACGAACAGCAGCGTCGGCAGCAGTGACAGCAGCAGGTTGGCGAGCAGGCCGCGGTCCTCGTTGACCGGCTTGGCCTCGACCTCGACGCCCTTCTGCACCATCTCGGTGTAGATCTTGTCGTCGGCGAACGCGGGGCGCAGCGTCTCGAACGAGGTGTAGGTCTTCTCCCCGTGCCCGGGGACGGGCTGCCTGCTCTTCAGCTGACCCTGGATCTGGTAGCCCTTGGTGTAGACGTCCTTGACGTTCCCGGCCGCGACCTGCTGGGTGAACGCCGTGTAGGGGACCGTCACCCGCTCCTTCTGGCCGCTGAGGTGCATGGAGACGTAGCTCAGACCGAAGACGACCAGCAGCAGCGCCCAGAAGACCGCGTTGTTGCGGTTCGGCTTCCACCCGCCTCCGCGCAGGCCCGGCGCCCGGCCGTCCTGCCGGTCGGGGACGCCTTCGGCGCGCCAGGGCTGCTCGGGGTCGCGGCGGGGCGGCACCGACTGGCGCCTGCCGGGCTCGGCAGTGCCGGAGCGATGCGCGCCGGCGCTCGGCGGCGTCCCGTTCGGTCGCGGTGTCCCGTCGGGCTGTGGCGCGGGTCGCTCGTCCGGCACGTCTCGCATCTCCCCGTCCAAGGCGCCCCGCGGACCGGGGCGGTCAGGTGGTCGTACTGGGGCCCGGCGCCGCGGCGCCGTGCCCGGAACCCTGGGGGCTCCGGGGAGGTAAACGGAAGTCGGCGCCCATCCGTTCCCCGCGCGTCACTGGGGGGCGGTCGGTGTGACGAAGCCGTACTTGTTGAACAGCCGCTGCGCTCCGGGCGTGAGCAGCCACGACACGAACGCGTCCGCGGTGTCCTCGTGCTCTCCGCCGCGGACGGCGGCGGCGGGGAAGGCCGCGGTGACGTTGAGGTCCGCGGGGATGGGCACGCTGCTCGCCGCGATCCCGGCCGAGCGGAGGTCGGTGATGAAGACGAGCCCCGCGTCGGCCTCGCCGGCGCGGATCCGGTCCAGGACGGCCCGGGCGCTGGTCTCCTCGCTGGTCCACCGCACCTGGACACCGGCCCTGGCGAGGACCTGGCGGGTGTAGCGGCCGACCGGGACCGTCCCGGCGCCGACGGCCACCCGCAGGCCGGGACGCGCCAGGTCGCGCAGGTCCCGGACGCGGCGGGGGTTGCCCGGCCCGACCGCGATCGTGAGCGAGTCGTGGGCGATGACGCGGCGGCGCCCGCCGAGGTGCTCGCGCTCCTCGTCCATGCTCGCCCCGTCGGCCGTCACCAGGACGTCGGGGGGCTCGTGCTCGGCGAGGCGGTCGGCGATCTCGGGCGTCCCGCCGAAGGCGAACCGCACCCTGACGTCCGGGTTCTCCTGCTGGTAGGCCGTCCCGATCTCGCCGAGCACCTCGGTCATCGAGGAGGTCGCGAGGACGGTGAGCGTGACCCGCCCAGACGAGTCGCCGCAGCCGGCGCCGAGGGCGGGCAGGACGAGCGCGGCGAGCAGCGCGGACGCGCGGAGGCGGCGCCGACGGGGGGAATCGGGCATTTGATCTCATCCTAGGGTCGAGGGGTCCGGAGTCCCCGGATTCGGCCCTGGCGTGTCAGAGGCCCGCACTAGTGTTCCGACCAACTGGAGATCACTTCTCGGAGGCCCGACGATGTCCCTCGACCTGATGGAACTGCTGCCCGGCGACTGGCGGGAGCGGCTCGAACCGCTGCTCGACCCGATCGGCACCGCCGCGCTGGGCGCGTTCGTCGCGGGGGAGTACGCCGGGCAGACCGTCTACCCGCCGCGCGAGGACCTGTTCAACGCGTTCCGGCACTGCCCGTTCGAGGGCGCCCGGGTCCTGATCCTCGGGCAGGACCCCTACCACGGCCCCGGCCAGGCGCACGGGCTCAGCTTCAGCGTGCGCGAGGGCGTGCGCCTCCCGCCGTCGCTGCGCAACATCTACAAGGAGCTGGCGGCCGACCTCGACGTCCCGGCGCCGGTGTCGGGCGACCTGACCCGCTGGGCCGACCAGGGCGTCCTGCTGCTGAACGCGGTGCTGACCGTCCGCGGCGGCGAGGCGGGCTCGCACGCGGGCAAGGGCTGGGAGGACTTCACCGACGCCGCGATCCGCGCGCTGAACGACAAGAGCGAGCGCGTCGTGTTCGTCCTCTGGGGCGCCTACGCCCGCAAGAAGGCCCGCCTGATCACCGGCCCCCAGCACACCGTGATCGAGTCGGCGCACCCGAGCCCGCTCAGCGCCAAGAAGTTCTTCGGGACGCGCCCGTTCAGCGCCGTCAACAAGGCCCTCGTCGACGCCGGCCGCCCCGAGATCGACTGGGCCTAGCGGGCCTGTCTCGAAGCGGCCTCGGCCACGCGCGAACGCGTGACCTGCCCGGTTCTGCGAAGCCGGAGGCGAGCGGAACCGGGCTGATCGCGAAGCGATGCCGCGTTCGCCCAGGCCCGGTCACGTAGCGAGCCGCCAGGCGAGCGAAGCGGGCCGGGACTCTGAAACACGGCGGCCTCACCCGCGCGGGGGACGGGGGCGCCCGGGCTCACCCCGCGGCGGGAGGCGCGGGGCGGCCGGTCCGGTGGATCGTCGTCGCATGACCGTTTCCGTTCACCGGCCCGCCGTACGCGCGCGCGCCGCGCACGGCGGGCCCGGGCCGCTGCGCCTGGCCGTCTGCGCGGCGACGATCGCCGCGTGCGTCCCCTACCTCACCATCAAGATCGCCTGGCTGTCCGGCAGCACGGTCGGCTGGAACGACGCGTCCGCCGCCGAGGGCTCCGCGCTCTACGTGGGCAACGCGATCACCCTGGGCATGGACGCGGCGGCCGTGCTGGTGGCGCTGGCGTTCACCTTCCGCTGGGGCCGCCGCATCCCGGCGTGGCTGGTGCTGGCGCCGATCTGGATCGTGGTGGGGCTGCTCGCGCCGATCGTCCTCGCCGTCCCGCTGGGGACGCTCCTGCAGGCGCTGTTCTCGTCCGAGCCGCTGACGGGCGGTGACAACGCGCTCCAGGGCTGGGTGTACGGCATGGTCTACACCGGCTTCACCGTGCAGGGCGTCGGGCTGCTGGCGGCGTTCGTCCTGTACGCGCGCGACCGGTGGCCGCGGATCTTCGAGATCCGCACCAGGAGCGTGCCCAAGGGGCCGACCCACTCGCTGCAGGTGCTGCTGGCGCGCGGGGCGGCCGTTCCGGGCGCGGTCTTCGCGGCGGCGCAGCTCTTCTGGGCGTTCGGGGGGACGGCCGGCCTGCGCGGCCACGAACTCGCCGACCGGAACCTGGCCCAGCAGCTGGCCGACGGCGTGGAGGGCCTGCTCGGGGCCGCCTGCGTGGTCGCGCTCATCCTGATCGTCCAGCGCGCGGGCCGCCCGGCCCGGTTCGCGGTGCCGCTCGCCGTCGCCTGGGCCGGCTCAGGCGCGATGTTCGCGGCGTCCCTCTACGGGCTGCTCGTGGTGCTCGCCCAGCCCGGCTTCCTGGCCCCGGACGCCGCGTCCGCCACGGGGCTGGTCGCCCTCGCCGGGGTGCTCACCGGGCTCGTCACCGGCCTCACCGGCGCGTTCCTGCTTGCCGAGGGTCAGAGCGCCAGGCCGATGGCCAGCAGCACGCCGTAGGCGATCTGGAGCCGGCCGGTCTCGCCCAGCACCGGGATCAGGGCGGGGCCGGTCGCGCCGTTCAGGACCTTCTGCGTCGGCGGCAGCGAGAGCGGCGCCGCGAGCAGCGCGAGCAGCGCCCACGGGTGCGCGGCCCCCAGGACCAGGGCGAACATGAACGGCAGCGCGGTGCACGCCGCGTACATGATCCGGGTCCAGCGGTCGCCGAGCACGACGGCGAGGGTGCGCTTGCCCGACTCCCGGTCGGTGGGGATGTCGCGCAGGTTGTTGGCGACGAGCAGCCCGCACGCCAGCAGCCCGATCGGCACGGCGGCCGCCCACGCCTCCCACGGCAGCTCCTCGATCAGGACGTAGGTCGTCCCGACGACGGCGACCAGGCCGAAGAAGACGAAGACCGAGACCTCGCCCAGCGCGCGGTAGCCGTAGGGCGTCTTGCCGCCCGTGTAGAACCAGGCCGCGAGGATCGCGAACGCGCCGACGAGCAGCAGCCACCACGTCGTGACGGCGGCCAGCACGAGCCCGGCCACGGCGGCGGCGAGGAAGCAGCCGAGCGCGGCGGCGAGCACCTGCTTGGGCGGCGCGACCTTCGATCCGACGAGCCGCAGCGGGCCGACGCGGTCCTCGTCGGTGCCGCGGATGCCGTCGCTGTAGTCGTTGGAGTAGTTCACCCCGATCTGGAGGACGAGGGCGACGACCGCGGCGAGGGCCGCGCGCCACCAGACGGGGTCGCCCGCTCCGGCGGCGGCGCCGGTGCCGACGACGACGGGAACGAGGGACGCGGGCAGGGTGCGGGGCCGGGATCCGGCGACCCATTGGGAGAGCGTGGCCACAGTTACCGCTTGTTCTCGTAGGACGACAGGGGGACTAGCGCTTCGATTCTTCCCGATGATCATCAGTGCTCGGGCGCAGCCGCAGCGCCGGCCCGAGCCCGAGCGCGAGGATCGCCGCGGTGGTCAGGGCGGCGTTCCGGGTCGCGACGGCGAGGCTGGCGTCCGCGGCGTGCGCCTCGGCGGCGAGGCCGGGGGTGGCGTGCAGCTCGCGCCCGTACGTCCCGGCGCTGCCGCGCAGGTCGTGGGCGACGGCCGCGCGCCGCTCCGGACTCAGCGACGAGCCCGCGAGCCGGTCGGTCATCGCGTGCCCGAGGCTCGTCGCGAACACCGTCCCGATCGCGGCGATGCCGAGCGCCGCGCCGACCTGCCGGGCCGTCGACTGGGTCCCGGACGCCTGGCCCGACTGCGCGGCCGGGACGTCCGCCAGCGACACGTTGGCCAGCTGCGCCGAGGTCAGCCCGAGGCCCAGCCCGTACAGCAGCATCCACGGCGCGAGGCCGAGCCCGCCCGTCGTCGCGGAGACCGTGAGGGCCAGCGCGACGACCGCGGCCACCTCCAGCACCATGCCGATCTGCACGACGCGGTGGGCACCGCGCCGGTTCGCGAGCCTGCCCGCGTACCCGCCGGACAGGAACGCGCCGACGGCGAGCGGCAGGATCGCCAGGCTGATCTGCAGCGGGTTGGTGCCGTGCACGCCAAGCAGGAAAAGCGGCAGAACGAACAGCAACCCGAGCTCGCCGACGCTGATCAGTGCGGAGGCCAGGTTGCCGCGCCGGAAGTTCGGGACGCGGAACAGCGCGAGGTCGAGCATCACCGGCCGCCCGGACGCCGCCCGGGCCCGCTCCACCAGGACCAGCGCCGCGATCAGCACGACGCCGAACGCCAGCACCGCCGGGACGGGCGACAGGGCGGACTCCGGCCAGTCGAACCCGGCGGCGGAGAACGGGCGCGTCGGGGCCCACCAGCCGTACGTCTGCCCCTCGATGATCCCCCACACCAGCGCGCCGAGGCCGAGGGCGGCGAGCGCGCCGCCCGCCCAGTCGATCTCGTGCCGCGCGCCGCCCGGCGCGGGCGAGCGCGTCTCGGGCAGGAACCGCAGCGCCCCGGCGATCAGGGCGGCGCCGAGCGGCAGGTTGATCCCGAACGCCCACCGCCAGCCGCCGCCGGTGGCGAGCGCGCCGCCGGCGAGCGGCCCGAGCGCGGCCATGCCGCTGATCATCGAGCCCCAGACGCCGAAGGCGACGGCCCGGTCCCGCCCGGTGAACACCGCGTTCAGCGTGGACAGCGTCGCGGGCATGACCATGGAGGCGCCGACGCCCTGCAGCGCCCGCGCGCCGATGAGGGCCGAGCCGCCGGGGGCCAGCACGGCGCCTAGGCTCGCCGCCGCGAACACCGCCACCCCGAGCACGAACATGCGGCGGCGCCCGACCAGGTCGCCCGCCCGCCCGAACGGGATGAGCAGCGCGGCGAACACCAGCGAGTAGACCGAGGTCGCCCATTCGGCGTCGGACGTCGACAGGCCGAGGTCGGACACGATCCGGGGCAGCAGCACCCCCATGATCGTGGCGTCCACCACGACCAGCGAGACGCCGAGGCTCAGCACGACCAGGCCGAGCCGGCGATGCCGGCCGGAGGGCGCCGGCGCGGAGGCACGAGGCGGCGTCAGGGAGGTGGACTCGGGCACGACCTCAAAGATATGGCCGGGGCGCCGGTGCGTCTCACCGGCCCCTCGCTAGGAGCCCGCCTCGTCCGGCGCGGTGCTGATGTCGGTGTGCAGCCGGATCTGCCGGACGGGCTCGCCCATGTCGAGCGTGCGGGCCGTCCCGTCGGGGGCCCACCCGGCCGAGCCGAGGAACGTCCGGGTGGCCTCGTCGCCTTCGAACACCCAGGAGACGAGGGTGTCGAAGCCGTCCTCGCGGAGCAGGTCCACGGTGGCGGCGAGCAGCCGGCTGCCGTGCCCGGCGCGCGTGTGCGGCGGGTCGACCAGCAGGGTGATCAGCTCGGCGGCGCCGGCGGGGTCGAGGTCGGCGTCCTCGGCAGGGCCGTGCGCGGCGAACCCCACGACCAGGTCGGACGCCACCGCGACCAGCAGCCGGTGCCGGGGGCTCGGCGGCGCCGTCGCCGCCTCGGCCCACTTCTCCCGCCACCGCTCCAGAGCGGCGTCGCTGGTCACCTGGCTCAGGACGTCCGCCGGAAGCAGGTCGCCGTACCCGTGCCGCCACGCCCGCACCTGGACGGCTGCGACGGCGGCCGCGTCCGCGCGCCGCGCGGGCCGCACCCCCACATCCGCCATGCCGTCCCACGTCCTCTCGCCGGGATCCGCGCCCTCCGCCGGGCTCGCGGTCCACCCTAGCGAGCGCCGGCTACCCGGGAGCGCGCCGCCGTGCCCGGTAGGCGCGGGTCTTGGCGCGGTTGCCGCAGACCTTCATCGAGCACCAGGTGCGCGAGCGGTTCTTGGAGGTGTCGAGGAACGCCCAGCGGCAGTCGTCGACCTGGCAGGTCTTCAGCCGCGGCCAGGTCCCGGCCGCGACCGAGTCCATGATCGCGGCGGCGATCCGGGCGAGCCCGCCGGCGGCGGTGCCGGGCGGGTCGATCGGGACGAGCGCGGGACGCGGGCCGGTGAGGACGACGCGCAGCGGCAGGGCGGCGAGGGCGTCCTCGAGTTCGTCCGGAAGGTCGGCGTCCTGCGTCCCGTGGTGGGCGGCCATGGCCTCGCGCAGGCCCTCACGAAGGGCGACGGCGGTGCCGAGGTCGGCCTCGGCGGCGACGGCGCCGCCGGGGACGAGCCCGCGCCCGGCCAGCCATCCGGCGAGCCCTGCGGGCGTCGCGATGTCGTCGGCGGCGGATTCGACGTCGAGGGTGTTGACGAAGTCGATCAGCAGCGCCGCGGGGTCGCTCGGCGGCGCCGCGGGCTCGTCGCCCGTGTGAGTGCCGGCCATCGCGTCCTCCCGCTCGTCCACGGAGAACTCTACCAAGTGGCGACACCGGCATAAAGCTTTTACTGGTTGCGCGGACCGGGACACCGGCATTACGGTTTAGATGGTGTCAACGAACGAGGGGACGACATGAACGAGCTGCCGTACTTCGGGGTGCTCGCGATGCGCCATGCCTGGGCCGACCGCGAGTACGCCCGCCTGCACGCCGACATCGTCGAGGCGCGGCTCGTCGCCCGCGCCCGGGCGGAGGAGCGCGCCGCGCAGCGGCGGGCCCGGGTCCTCGGCATGGTCGGCGGGCTGCACCGGGCGCGCCGCACGCCGCCCGCCCCGTACTGCGCCCGCGCCGCGGCGCACTCCGCGCCTACGGCGGGAGGCGCGCGATGATCCCGAAGGTGGGCAACCTCGTCATCGACTGCGTCGACCTGGACGCCATGGCCGCCTTCTGGGGCGGCCTCCTCGGCATGAAGACGACGGCGGCGAGCGGCGACTGGCTCGACCTGGAGCCGCTCGGGACCGGCGGGCCGATCCTGTCGTTCCAGCGCGTCCCCGAGGGCAAGAGGACCAAGAACCGGCTCCACCTGGACCTCGACGTCCCGGACATCCGCCTCGCCGGCGAGCGGGCCGCGAGCCTCGGTGCGACCCCGGCCGCCGGGCCCATGGGGAACCCCGCGAACCCGTTCCAGGTCTGGCGCGACCCCGAGGGCAACGAGTTCTGCTTCTGCACCGCCTCCTGACCGACACCCGCCCGTAGGGGCCGACGCGGCACGGCCGGGGCGGTTCAGGAGTGCAGGACGGCGGCTAGGCGGCGCACGCCCTCGGCCAGTTCCGCCTCAGAGGCCGCCGTGCCGTAGCTGATCCGCAGGTGGGGAGCGGGCGCCTCGGCGGGGAAGAACGGCCGGCCCGCGCTGACCAGGACGCCGGCGCGCAGCGCGGCCTCGGCCAGTGCGGTGTCGTCCACGCCGTCCGGCAGCCGGGCCCACAGGTGCAGCCCGCCCGCCGGGCGGTTCGCCCGCAGTTCCGGCAGGTCGCGGGCGAACGCGGTGAGGAGGGCGTCCCGGCGCGACCGCAGGGCGGCCCGGACGGTGCGCAGGTGCCGCGGCCAGCCCGGCGAGCTGACCAGTTCGAGCAGCGTCTCCTGCAGCGGCCTGGCGGGGAAGAACTCCTCGACGAGTTGTGTCGCGCGGATCCGCTCGGCGACCGGGCCCCGGGCGATCACAGCGGCCACCCGCAGGCTGGGCGCGGTCGCCTTGGTGAGCGAGGCGATGTGGACGACCCGGCCGTCGGCGTCCTGCGCGATCAGCGGCGGCGGGGGCGGCGGCGCGTCGATGCCGAGGTACCGCGCGAAGTCGTCCTCCACCACGAACGCGCCCGCCGCGCGCGCCGCGGCGAGGACCCGCTCGCGCCGCTCGGCGGCCAGCACCGTGCCGGTCGGGTTGTGGAAGGCGGGCTGGGTGTAGAAGGCGCGTGCCCCGCTCATCGCGAACGCCTCGGCGAGCAGGTCGGGACGGACGCCGTCCGCGTCCACCGGCACGGGCACCGGATGCAGCCCGCTCGCCCGCGCCACCGCGAGGACGCCGAGGTACGTGGGCGACTCGACCAGCAGCGGGGCGCCCGGCGGGACCAGCGCGCGCAGCACGGTCGTCAGCGACTGCTGGCCGCCGCTCGTGATCAGCACGTCGGCGGGGGAGACGCCGCCGCCGACCGTGCGGGCGAACCAGGCGCACAGTTCCGGCACGCCGCCGAGCCGCGGCATCTCCCACGCGTCCGGCCGGCGGGCCGCCCGCGCCGCCGCCGTGGCGAGCGCCCGCACCGGCTGGAGCGTCGGATGCAGGTAGCCGCCGCTGAGCGCGGCCGTGCCGTCCGGCGCCGGGGTGAGCAGCCACGACACCCCCGACGCGTCCACCGACCGGTCTCCGAGCGTCACCGCCTGCCAGTCGTGGTCGGGCGGTTCACAGGCGGCCTCGGGCCGCGGTGCGGCGAACGCCCCGCTGCCCGGCCGCGTCACGACGAGGCCCTCGGCGGCCAGGAGGCCGAGCGCCCGGGACACCGTGACCGGGCTGACGCGGTGCCGGTCGACCAGCGCCCGGCTCGACGGGAGGCGCTCCCCGGGGGTCATCCGGAGGACCTCCGCGCGCAGCCTGCCGGCCAGCGCCGCCACACTGCTATCGTCTTTCATGAGGACACAAGATAGCGCTACTGCCCCCCGGGCGATAGCGGCCGGCACTTCGGGGGCGGGGCTGGGGCTCGCTGCCCTCGGCGTCCTGACCTTCTCATTCACCATTCCGACCACGGTCCTCGGGCTCGAAGGGCTCGACCCGTACGTCATCGGCATCGGCCGTTCCGCCGCCGCGGGCGTCCTCGCCGTCATCGCACTGCTATCGGTCCGGGCGCGCCCGCCGCGCCGCGGGCAGTGGGCGAGCCTGGCGGTCGTCGCCGCCGGAGTGGTCTTCGGGTTCCCGCTGTTCTCCACCCTCGCGCTGGACCACGGCGCCTCCGCCGCCCACTCGGCCGTCGTCGTCGGGCTGCTGCCCGCCGCCACCGCCGTGCTCGGGGTCCTGCGCGCGGGGGAGCGCCCGTCCCGCGTCTTCTGGCTGGCGAGCGCGGCCGGCGCGGCCTGCGTCACCGGCTTCGCCCTGGTCCGCGGGGCGGGCCGCGTCACGCCCGCAGACCTGCTGCTGTTCACCGCCCTCCTCACCTGCGCCGCCGGCTACGCGGAAGGCGCGCGCCTGGCCCGCGACATGCCGGGCTGGCGCGTCATCTCCTGGGCGCTCGTGCTGGCGGTCCCCGTCACCGTCCCGGTCACCGGGTGGCTGCTCGCCACGACCCGTCCCGTCTGGACGGCCCACGCCGTGCTCGGCTTCGGCTACGTGTCCGTCTTCTCCGCCTACCTCGGCTTCTTCGCCTGGTACGAGGGCCTGGCGCGCGCAGGGATCGCCCGCGCCAGCCAGATCCAGCTCACCCAGCCCATGCTCACGCTGCTCTGGTCGGGTGTGCTCCTCGGCGAGCGGATCGACGCCACGACCGCGCTGGCGGCCGTGGCCGTGCTGGTCTGCGTGGCCCTCACCCAGCGCGCCCGGATCCGGCGCACCCTGCCCGATCTCGCGCAGGAGCGCGCGGTCGGCATGCCCGCCGGGCACGCCCGGCACGGGTGAGGTCAGTCCTTGACGATCTGGGCCAGGAGCGTGACGACCGCCACGCCCACCCCGATCGGGATCGCCAGATCCGGGGCGGCGGCGGCGAGCGCGGCGGCGCCGACCGCCGCGAGGACGATCACGAGGGCCCGCGTACTGATCAGGGGGCGGGGCTCGCCCTGCCTCGGTGGGACTCGCATGCCGGTTGACCTCCATCCGCGTGGACGGTAAGGGCCGAGCGGCTCCCCATCGTGACCAACGGGCCGACACCACGAGCCGCCTCGTGAATACAAGGTTCCCCCGTTGTCAACCGCTGCCGCGCGCGGCGCGCGAACACGTCCCAACCATGATCATTTTATGGCCGGACCGTGGGGCGCGGCTGGGGCGCCGCTGGGACGGCGGCGCGCTCGCGCCCGGCTCATCCGCCATGATTGCGCGATGCGGGTTTTGGGGCGGGTCGGACGGATTCTGGGGTGGGCGGCGGCCTACGTGCTCGGCCTGGCCGCGCTCGTGCTCGCCGGGGCCTGGGTGTGGTGGCAGCCCGAGCCCCTGGCGCGCGGCACCGAGGCCAACGCCCTGTGGGCGCGGCACCAGTGGGTGGGGGAGCCCCACAGCGACGCCGAGTACCAGGCGCTCGGAAAGCTCCTGGCGGAGAACCGCATCACCGACGTCTTCTTTCATACGGGGCCGTTCGAGGCGGACGGCACCGTGCCGGAGAGCAAGTACCGCTACGCGCGGCAACTCATCGCCGCCATGCGAAAGTACGCGCCGGGCGTCCGCGCGCAGGCGTACCTGGGGCAGATCCGGATGGTGGACGGCAAGGGCGTCATCGACCTGGACGACCCCGCCGTGCGCGCCCAGGTGGTCAGGACGGACGCGACCCTCCTCGACCTCGGGTTCGACGGCATCCACTACGACTTCGAGCCGATCTACCCCGACGACCGCGCCTTCCTCGCGCTCATGGACGCCACCCGCGAGCTGACCCGGGCGAAGGGGAGGCTGCTGTCGGTGGCGCTGGAGCAGCCGACTCTCCTGGACGCCGTCCAGCCCGTCTACAAGGCCCTCATCCCGCGCACGGGGAAGATCCACTATCCGCCGCGTCCGACGGAGGACTTCCTGCGCGCCGTCGCCGACCGCGCCGACCAGGTCGCGATCATGACCTACGACGTGGCGCTGCCGACGCGCGCCCTCGCCGGGTGGCACTTCGCCCGGCACACCCGCAGGACGCTGGAGCTCATCGGCGACCGGACCACGGTCTTCATGGGCGTCCCCACCTACCGGCCCCTCGCGGAGTGGGCGGAGGACCTGTCCGTCGCGCTGCGCGGCGTCCGGCGGGGGATCGACGACCTGGAGCGGCCGCCCAGGCGCCCGTACGGGGTGGGCGTGTACGCCGACTGGACCACGAACCCGTCCGAATGGTCACGTTACCGCGCAACCTGGCTACCCCGGGCGACAGGAAGTTTTGGCGGCTGAGAAACCCGCGCCGTCACGTTCCGAAACGCCGGTATCCCCAGGTAAAAAGGGGTGGATATCCGTACATCCACGGGGGTAGTGGAGGGTGCGGAAGGTCAAGCTTCGACTGGCGGATGCCAAAGGAAGTGGAGACGGCCGATGGGCACTCAGCAGTCCGCGCGGTACGACGCCGACCGGATCGGCGAACTGGCGGCCGAGTTCGCCGACTGGCGGATCGGCAGGGGCGGGTCCGGCCAATGGTGGGCGGTCCGGGGGAACGACCTCGTGCGCACCTCCGACGTCGAGGAGCTGCGTGTCCGACTCCATGAGATGACCGATGGGTCACGTTATCCAACCGAGTCCGGGACGTGGCCGGACTGACCCCGTAACGCGGCTTTTGCGTGCCACGATGTGCGTTGTGGGAGCCGCCGCCACGCGTACCCCCGAGCGTGTGGCGGCGGCTTCCTTCCGTTTTCGCTCGTTCTGCTTCGACCTGCGGGTCCAAGTGGATGGGCCGGAACGGTACCGTTCGTTGCATGGCACCCAGCACATCCACTGGCGCTCCGTTCGGACGGATGCTGACCGCCATGGTCACCCCGTTCCTGCCCGACGGCGGCGTCGACTACGACGGCGCCGCGCGCCTCGCGACCCACCTGGTCGATGAGCGGCGCCATGACGGCCTCGTCGTCAACGGGACGACGGGCGAGTCGCCCACGACGAGCGACGAAGAGAAGAGCACGCTCCTTCGCGCGGTCATCGAGGCGGTCGGCGACCGCGCGGTGATCGTCGCCGGTGCCGGGACCAACCACACCGAGCACAGCCTGAAACTCGCGCGGCAGGCCGAGGCGGCGGGCGCGCACGGCCTGCTCGTGGTCACGCCGTACTACAACAAGCCCCCGCAGGAGGGCCTCGTCCGCCACTTCACGGCGGTGGCCGACGCGACGGGGCTGCCCAACATGCTGTACGACATCCCGGGGCGCGCCGGGGTGCCGATCCAGAACGACACGCTCGTGCAGCTCGCCGAGCACCCGCGGATCGTCGCCGTCAAGGACGCCAAGGGCGACCTGTTCGGCGCCTCCAGGGTGATGGCCGAGACCGACCTCGTCTGGTACTCCGGTGACGACAACCTCAACCTGCCGTGGCTGTCGGTCGGGGCGGCGGGGTTCGTCAGCGTGGTCGGCCACGTGGTCGGGACCGAGCTCCATGAGATGATCGACGCCTATCTGGCCGGCGAGCACGGCCGGGCGCTGGAGATCCACCGGCGGCTGCTGCCCGTGGTCGCCGCCATCATGACCCGTACGCAGGGCGCCATCGCCGTCAAGGCAGCGCTGAACCTGCTCGGCCTCCCCGGAGGCGGCCCGCTCCGCGCGCCGCTGGTGGAGGCCTCGCCGGAGTTCGCGGCGCGCCTGCGAGAAGACCTCACGATAGGGGGAGTCAAAGTGCCGGAGGTCGTCATCCCGGAGGTCGCCCGGTGAGCCATCCTCACCCGGATCTCTCGGAACCGCCCGCACCGCCCAAGGGGGGCCTGCGGATCGTCGCGCTGGGCGGGCTCGGGGAGATCGGCCGCAACATGACGGTGTTCGAGTACGGCGGCCGCCTGCTCATCGTCGACTGCGGCGTGCTCTTCCCCGAGACCGAGCAGCCCGGCGTCGACCTGATACTGCCCGACTTCGAGTACATCAGGGACCGGCTCGACGACATCGAGGCCGTCGTCGTCACGCACGGCCACGAGGACCACATCGGCGCCGTCCCGTACCTGCTGCGCGAGCGCCGCGACATCCCGCTGGTCGGCTCGCGGCTGTCGCTGGCGCTGCTGGAGGCCAAGCTCACCGAGCACCGCATCAAACCCGTGACCGACGTGGTCGCGGAGGGGGAGCGCCGCTCGTTCGGGCCGTTCGACTGCGAGTTCCTCGCCGTCAACCACTCCATCCCGGACGCCCTCGCCGTCGCCGTGCGCACGCCCGCCGGGCTCGTCCTGCACACCGGCGACTTCAAGATGGACCAGCTCCCGCTGGACGGCCGGCTCACCGACCTGCCCGGGTTCGCCCGGCTCGGCGCCGAGGGCATCGACCTGCTGATGTCGGACTCGACGAACGCCGAGGTGCCCGGCTTCGTCACCAGCGAGCGCAACATCGGGCCGGTCGTGGACGAGGTGTTCCGCACGGCGCAGGGGCGGCTCATCGTCGCCTGCTTCGCCTCGCACATCCACCGCGTCCAGCAGGTCCTGGACGCCGCCGTCGCCAACGGCCGCAAGGTCTGCTTCGTCGGGCGGTCCATGGTCCGCAACATGGGCGTCGCGCGCGAACTCGGGTACCTGAACGTCCCCGAGGACATCATGGTCGAGCAGAAGGTGATCGACGACATCCCCGGCGACCGGCTCGTGCTGGTGTGCACCGGGTCGCAGGGCGAGCCGATGTCGGCGCTGTCGCGGATGGCCAACCGCGACCACTCGATCCGCATCACCGAGCGCGACACCGTGATGCTGGCGTCGTCGCTGATCCCGGGCAACGAGAACGCGGTCAACCGCGTCATCAACGGCCTCACCCGGTGGGGCGCCCGCATCGTCCACAAGGGCAACGCGCTCGTGCACGTGTCCGGGCACGCCTCGGCGGGCGAACTGCTGTACGTGCTCAACATGACGAAGCCGGCGAACTTCATGCCGATCCACGGCGAGTGGCGGCACCTGCGCGCCCACGCCAAGCTCGCCGCGCTCACCGGCGTGCCGGACGAGGGCATCGTCATCGCCGAGGACGGCGTCGTCGTCGACCTCGTCGACGGCCAGGCCAAGATCGTCGGTGCGGTCCCCGCCGGGTACGTGTACGTGGACGGCCTGTCGGTCGGCGAGGTCACCGAGACCTCCCTGAAGGACCGGCGCATCCTCGGCGAGGAGGGGTTCGTCTCCATCGTCATCGGCGTCGACTCCAGTTCCGGCAAGCTCGTCGCCGGGCCCGAGGTGCACGCCCGCGGCGCCGGCATCGTCAACGAGGACTTCGACGAGGTCATCGCGCGGATCGAGGACGTGCTGCGGGACGCGGCCGGCGACGGCGTGAACGACGTGCACCAGCTCAACCAGCTGATCCGGCGCACCGTCGGCAAGTGGGTGAGCGAGAACTACCGCCGCCGCCCGATGATCATCCCGGTGGTCGTCGAGGTCTAGCGGCGCCGCCGTCCGGACGGCCGCGGACCGGTCCCCGACCGGGGCCGGCGACCGCGGCCGTCCGCTCGACACGCCCGCCCGCCATCCCGGGAACCGGGAGGGTCCTTGGTTACTCTCATAACCATGGCCACACGTGCGTCTGGAGGCGCGAAAGCCTCCTCGCGTGCGGGGGGCACGGCGGCTCGCAAGCCCGCAGGTTCGTCCCCCCGGAAGCGACCGAGCGGCAACCCCAAGGGGAGCGGCGGCTCCAGGGGGGGCCGCGGCTCCGGCCGCGGGCGCCCTCCCCAGAAGCCCGACCCGTTCTCGCAGGCGGTGCTCGGGTTCTTCAAGCTCCTGTTCAGGCTGTACCTGCTCGCCGCGGTGACGGTCGGATCGGTGTTCCGCGCGTACGGGAACGGCGCCCGCAACCTCGACCCCGAGCACCGCCGCGACGGCCTCGGCCTCGCGCTGCTCGGCTCGTCCATCGTGCTGGCCTCCGTGACCTGGTTCCGGCCCGACGGCGTCGTCACCATCGCGCTGGAGAAGGTCGCGCGCGGCGGGCTCGGCATCCTGGCGATGGCGCTGCCCGTGCTGCTGGCGCTGCTGGCGTGGCGGACGCTGCGCCACCCCGAGCACCACGAGGACACCGGCCGCGTCGTCATCGGCATCACCGCGCTCGGCGTCGGCGTCCTGGGCATCCTGCACATCGCCGCGGGCGTCCCGTCCCCCGCGAAGGACATGGACGGCGTGCGCGGGTCCGGCGGCGTGGTCGGCTGGCTGGTGTCGGCCCCGCTGGACGCGGCGCTGAGCGGATGGGTGGCCGTCCCGCTGCTGCTGCTCCTGTCCGGGTTCGGGCTGCTGGTCGTCACCGCGACGCCGATCGCGAAGGTCCCCGAGCGGGTCGCCGACCTGTGGGCGATGGCGACGCTGCAGAACCGTCCCGAACGCCCCGCCGCCGAGGAGGCCGAGGGCGAGAGCGCGCCGAAGAAGCGGCGCCGCAAGAGCAAGTCCGAGGACGGCGACGAGCTGGAGGTCGGCGAGCACTCACGGCCGTACGACACGCCGCTGCTGGAGGACGCGCCGAAGAAGGCCGACCGGCCCCGCCGCGACCTCGCCGACGAGCTGTTCGAGCCCGACCCGTTCGGCGGGCAGGTCCCGCCCCCTGCCCCGGCCCCCGACGACGAGCCGATGGACGAGCACGTCGCCGGCGCGTCCATGGTCGACGATCCGATGGCCGCCGACCCCGTGTCCGCCGATCCGGCGACCGAGGCCGACCATCCCGAGGTCCGCGACCCGACGCCCGCCCCGCGCCGGACCGAGCAGCTGCCGCTGTCGTCGTCCGGCGAGATCTACGTGCTGCCCGACCCGTCGGCGCTGCGGCCCGGCAGCGTGTCCAAGCCGCGCACGAAGGCCAACGACACGGTGGTGAACGCGCTCACCGGCGTGCTGGAGCAGTTCGACATCGACGCGCAGGTCACCGGGTTCACCCGCGGCCCGACGATCACCCGGTACGAGATCGAGCTCGGCCCGGCGGTGAAGGTCGAGAAGGTCACCGCGCTGACCAAGAACATCGCCTACGCGGTGAAGAGCGCCGACGTGCGCATCATCTCCCCGATCCCCGGCAAGTCCGCGATCGGCGTGGAGATCCCCAACACCGACAAGGACATCGTCAGCCTCGGCGACGTGCTGCGCTCGCCCGCCGCGACCAACGAGCACCATCCGATGATCGTCGGGCTCGGCAAGGACGTCGAGGGCCGCACGGTCGTGGCGAACCTGGCGAAGATGCCGCACATCCTGATCGCGGGCGCCACCGGGGCCGGCAAGTCGACGTGCATCAACGGCCTGATCACCTCGATCCTGATGCGCGCCACCCCCGACGAGGTGCGGATGATCCTGGTCGACCCCAAGCGGGTCGAGCTGACGATGTACCAGGGCATCCCGCACCTGATCACCCCGATCATCACCAACCCCAAGAAGGCCGCCGAGGCCCTGGACTGGGTCGTCGGGGAGATGGACCGCCGCTACGACGACCTGGCCGCGTCGGGGTACCGGCACATCGACGACTTCAACAAGGCGGTGAAGGCGGGCAAGCTCACCGCGCCGCCCGGCAGCGAGCGCGTCTACACCCCGTACCCGTACATGCTGGTGATCGTGGACGAGCTGGCCGACCTGATGATGGTCGCGCCGCGCGACGTGGAGGACTCGGTCGTCCGCATCACCCAGCTGGCCCGCGCCGCCGGGATCCACCTCGTCCTGGCGACGCAGCGCCCGTCGGTCGACGTCGTCACCGGGCTCATCAAGGCCAACGTGCCGTCGCGGCTGGCGTTCGCGACCTCGTCGCTGTCCGACAGCCGCGTCATCCTCGACCAGCCGGGCGCGGAGAAGCTCGTCGGGCAGGGCGACGCGCTGTTCCTGCCGATGGGCGCGAGCAAGCCCATGCGCATCCAGAACGCCTACGTGTCGGAGAAGGAGATCCACGGCGTCGTCGACCACTGCAAGGGGCAGATGGAGGCGAGCTACCGGGAGGACGTCGCCGCGGCCGGCGCGCCGAAGAAGGAGATCGACGAGGAGATCGGCGACGACATGGACCTGCTCGTCCAGGCCATCGAGCTGGTCGTGTCCACCCAGTTCGGGTCGACGTCGATGCTGCAGCGCAAGCTGCGCGTCGGGTTCGCCAAGGCCGGGCGGCTGATGGACCTCATGGAGAGCCGCGACATCGTCGGACCCAGCGAGGGCTCCAAGGCGCGGGACGTGCTGGCCAAGCCGGATGATCTCCCCGGGGTGCTCGCGGAACTGCGCGGCGGCGGCTGAGCGCGCGCTGCCGGGGCATTGCGGAATGATGCGAAATCTTGCCCTGTTTCGAACGTGTTGGCTGTCGCCGAACGGGCACGCCCGTTCCTAGACTGGTTTCACAGTCGTGCGTGATCGGCCACGAGCTCCTCAGAGGAGGCCCGGCGTGAGCATCGGTGAGACCTTGGCGGAGGAGCGTCAGCGGGCCGGTCTCTCGGTGACACAGGTGAGCCTCCAGACGCGGATACGCGAGACGGTCGTCCGCAGCATGGAGGCCGACGACTTCTCCGCATGCGGGGGCAACTTCTACGCCCGCGGCCACATCCGCAGCATCTCGCGCGTGATCGGCATCGATCCGGAACCGCTCGTCGCCGAGTTCGACGCCGCGCACGGCGGCGCCCCGCAGCCGGTCTCGGCGGTGTCGGCGTTCGAGCCGGAGCAGCCGGTCGCGTTCCGCGAGCGCCGGTCGCCGAACTGGAGCGCCGCCATGGCGCTCGCCCTCGCGCTCGTGGTGATCTACGGCATCGTGCAGGTGGTCGGGCACGGTGGCGGCGAGCGGCGCACCGCGCGGCAGGTCGCCGGGACGCCCGCGCCGCGCACCCCGTCCGCCGCCCCGACCGCGCCGCCGACGAGCAGCTCCCCGGTCGCCGAGGCGCCGCGCACCAAGGTCGAGGTGCGGGTCGAGGCGAAGCGGACCACGTGGCTGAACGTCCAGGGCGACAAGGGCAAGACGCTGTTCAGCGGGATGCTCCGCCAGGGCGACCAGAAGGACTTCACCGCCAAGAAGAAGGTCCGGCTGGTGGTCGGCATCGGCGGCAGCGTCAACCTGACCGTCAATGGCAAGGACCTCGGATCGCCCGGCAAGGGCAAGGGCGTCCAGCGGCTGACCTTCGACCGCAACGACCCCGAGTCCGCCTGATCCGGCCCCGGGGGCTCCGGGGCGGGCGCGTCGGGCGGGACGACTTCCCACGCCGATGCCGCGGGCCGATGGTCCGCTCCGGCGCGGGCGCCCATTACCTTAGGGGCATGTCCACTCGCCGCAAGGTCTCACTCATCACGCTCGGCTGTGCCCGCAACGAGGTCGATTCCGAGGAGCTCGCCGCGCGCATCGAGGACGCGGGCTGGGACCTGGCGGACGGCGCGGACGGCGCGGACGTCGTGGTCGTCAACACCTGCGGGTTCATCGAGGCCGCCAAGAAGGACTCGATCGACACGCTGCTGGCCGCGCACGACTCCGGCGCCAAGGTCGTCGCGGCCGGGTGCATGGCCGAGCGGTACGGCAGCGAGCTGGCCGAGGCGCTGCCCGAGGCCGACGCGGTGATCGGCTTCGACGACTACACCGCGATCGGCGAGCGCCTCGACGACGTCATGGCGGGACGCCGGCGCGACGCGCACACCCCGCGCGACCGCCGCACCCTCCTGCCGATCAGCCCGGTCGAGCGGCACGGCGCCCGGGTCGCCGTCCCGGGGCACGGCGGCCAGGACGACCTGCCGGACGGCGTGGCCCCGGCGTCCGGTCCGCGGGTGCTGCGGCGGCGCCTCGGCGGCGGCCCGGTCGCGCCGCTGAAGCTGGCGTCCGGCTGCGACCGGCGCTGCACGTTCTGCGCGATCCCCGCGTTCCGCGGCGCGTACGTCTCGCGCCCGCCCGCGGAGGTGCTGGAGGAGGCGCGCTGGCTCGCCGGCCACGGGGTCCGCGAGGTGGTCCTCGTCAGCGAGAACTCCACGTCCTACGGCAAGGACCTCGGCGACCTGCGGGCCCTGGAGAAGCTGCTGCCCGCCCTCGCCGCCGTCGACGGCATCGAGCGGGTCCGGGTCAGCTACCTGCAGCCCGCCGAGACGCGCCCCGGACTCATCGAGGCGATCTGCGGCACGCCCGGCGTCGCCCCGTACTTCGACATGTCGTTCCAGCACGCGAGCGGCCCGGTGCTGCGCTCGATGCGCCGGTTCGGCGACCGGGAGCGGTTCCTCGGGCTGCTGGACCAGATCCGCGCGCTGGCGCCGGAGGCGGGCGTGCGCTCCAACTTCATCGTCGGGTTCCCCGGCGAGACCGAGGACGACTTCGAGGAGCTGGTGGAGTTCCTGTCGGCGGCCCGGCTCGACGCCGTCGGCGTGTTCGGCTACTCCGACGAGGAGGGCACGGAGGCCGCGAACCTGGACGGCAAGCTCGATCCCGCCGACGTCGCCGCCCGCGTCGAGGAGTTGTCCGGCCTCGCCGAGGAGCTGACCGCGCAGCGCGCGGAGGACCGCGTCGGCGGCCGGATCCGCGTCCTGCTGGAGGACAAGGCCGAGCAGGAGGGCGGCTTCGAGGGCCGCGCCGAGCACCAGGCGCCGGACGTGGACGGGACGGTCCTCGTCCGCGGCGAGGGGCTCGCGCTCGGCGACATCGTGGAGGCCCGGGTCGTGGGCAGCGACGGGGTGGACCTCATCGCGGACGTGTCATGATCGCCGGCACCCCGGATCCGGTCGCGGGCGCGCAGGACCCGCCGCCGGCCGGCGTCTGGAACATCGCCAACGCCCTGACGCTCCTCAGGATCGCGCTGGTGCCGCTCTTCGTCTGGCTGTTCTTCCTGGACGGCACCGCCATGCGGCTCGCCGCCTTCGCCGTGTTCGCGGTCGCCTCGATCACCGACAAGATCGACGGTGACATCGCCCGGGCGCGCGGCCTCGTCACCGACTTCGGCAAGATCGCCGACCCGATCGCGGACAAGGCGCTCACCGGCGCGGCGCTGGTCAGCCTGTCGGTGATGGGCGAGCTGTGGTGGTGGGTGACCGCCGCCATCATGGTCCGCGAGATCGGCATCACGCTGATGCGGTTCGTCGTGATCCGCCGCGGCGTGATCCCGGCGAGCAAGGGCGGCAAGCTGAAGACGATGCTCCAGGTCATCGCCATCGGCTTCTACATCCTGCCGGGCCCGCTCGACTACGTCCGCTGGGCCACGATGGGCGCGGCCCTCGTCGTCACGGTCGTCACCGGCGTCGACTACGTCGTCCAGGCCTGGCGCATGCGCCGTCCGTCCGCCGACGCCTCCTGAGCCTTCAGGACGCGGCCGGCTCAGAAGTCGCGCTCAGTTCGTCGTCCACATGGAGGGCGCCGAGCGCGCGCGGGATGCCGAGCCGGCCGAACATGATCTCGCGGACGCCGGCGAAGCGCTCGGTCCGGTAGCGGGCGAGGGCCCGCAGCGGCTCGGGGGACCGGCGCGCGGTGTCCTGGTCGGTGTTGACGATGACGCAGCGGCCGCACGGCCGGACGAGTTCGATCTCCACCCGGTCGCCGCGCAGCCGGGTGACGGCGTCCTCGCCGTAGGGGCCGAGGCCGCGCAGGACGATGTTGGGACGGAAGCGCGCCATGGAGAACCGGGCGTCCGCCCGCCGGTTCAGGTCGTCGAGCGACTCGGCCGACAGCACCGAGACGGGGTAGCCGTCGGCGTACGTCAGGGTGCCGCCGCCGAGGAGGGTGGGACGGGTCCCGGTGAAGCGGACGAGGCGGCAGGGGAGTCCGAGGATCTCGGAGAACCAGCCGGCCGCGTCGTCGCCCTGGTCCATCCCCTGGCACGGGCGGCGGTGCACGGTCACGTCGAGGGCGGGGCCGTCCACCGCCTCGCACACCAGGGGCGACGGCGCGAGCGGGGTGTGGACGCTGAGCTTCACACCGTCGAAGGCGGGGTGCAGCAGCGCCAGTTCCGGGGCCTCCCGCTGCGACAGGTGCCGCCCGTCCGGGCGGACGAGCATGAACTCCCGGTCGTGGCGCAGCCCGTCCGGGGTCAGTTCGGCCTCGGCGACCGGGACGGCCCCCGCGCTCTTGATCGGGAAGACGTTCAGCCCGGCGACGATGGCGTTCATGCGACGGACGTTACGGACCGGTTCGACCCGGTGGCCAGGGGCACGGGCCATACTTGACGCGGATTCGTCAGTTTGGAGGCCGGAGGGCATGACCGGGGACGACTTCACCTACGCCGAGGTCGGCGCGACGCGCGATGCGGAGCGCCCGGCCGGGTACCGGCACATGCGGCAGCGCATGCTCGTCGGGCAGGGGCCCGCGGCGTTCCGGAACGCCGCGGACGCGGTCATGGAGTTCTGGATGCACCGCGCGCTCCCGGTCCGGGTGGAGGCGTCGGCGCCGCGCGCCGCGCCGGGCGTCAGCGTCGTGATCGGGCTGGGCGTCGGGCCGCTGCGCCTGAAGGCGCCCTGCCGCATCGTGTGGACGCGCGAGGAGGAGCGCTACGCCGGATGGGCGTACGGCACGCTCCCCGGCCACCCGGAGTCGGGGGAGGAGTCGTTCGTCGTGCACTTGGACGACGAGGGCGACGTGTGGCTGACGGTTACCGCGTTCAGCCGTCCGGCGACGGCGGCGGCGAAGCTGGCGGGCCAGTTCGGAAGGCTGTTCCAGCGCGCCTACGCCCGCCGCTGCGGTGCCGTGCTGCGCCGCCTGTCGCGGGCCTAGGTGGGCCGCGGGACCACGCCCACCCCGGTCGTGGCCCCGCGGCCCCGCTCCAAGGGGTGCCGCGGTATTCGATTATCCCTGCCGGCGTCCGCCCGCACGAATCCACCGAATGAGTTTTGACTCACAATGTGACCTGCGCTTCTCTCGCTTGTCGGCGGCCGGAGCGGCGACGTGCGGCGACGATGCGCGTTCCGCGCGGGGCCCGTGCCGCGCGCGGTGTTCCGAGGCCCGCGCGCGGCGGACAGAAAACGCGGCCGTCCCAATTCTCGACGACGGAAAAGCGTTATGCCGGTTGGACCGTGCGAAGCGGCCGGGGCCGGTGTCGTCCTCATTCGGCCGGTTCTTCCGGTGAACCGGCGGTCCGCCGGGCCCGTCGTCGGTGCCCGCCGGTAGATTCGGGGGCGCCTGGGATTCGGGGCGCCTGCGCAACGGGGACGGATGGGGACGCGATGCGGGTCGAACTGCTCACCGTCGGGGACGAGCTGCTCCTCGGCGACACCATCAACGGCAACGCCGCGTGGCTCGGCCGCCGGCTCGCCGACCACGGCGTCGAGGTCACCCGCAGCGTGGTCGTCGGCGACGAGCTGGACGTGATCGTCGCGGCGGTGGAGTCGGCGCTCGACCGGGCCGACGCCGTCATCACCACCGGCGGGCTCGGCCCCACCTACGACGACGTGACGCGCGACGCGCTCGCCAAGGCGGCCGGCGTCGCCCTCGTCCGCGACCCGGAGCTGGAGCGGCGGCTGCGCGAGCGGGTGGCGCGGGCCGGCCGCGAGCTGCAGCCGATGGCGCTGCGCATGACCGACGTCCCCGAGGGCGCCCGGCCGCTGACCAACTCCGCCGGTTCGGCGCCCGGCCTGCGCGTCGAGCTCCCCGGCGGGGTCGTCTACGCCCTGCCGGGCGTCCCGTTCGAGATGCGCACGATCATGGACGAGATCGTGCTGCCGGAGCTCGCGGAGATCGCCGGGCTGCCCGCGGTGGCGCGCCGCACGCTGCGCACCGCCCGGCTGTGGGAGTCGGTCGCCGCGACCCGCCTCGCCGAGGTGGAGGCGATGGACGGCGTGAAGCTCGCCTACCTGCCCGATCCCGCCGAGGTGAAGATCCGCATCACCGTGTCCGGCGAGGACGCGGCCGGGCGGCTGGCGGGCGTGGAGTCGCGCGTCCGGGAGCTGCTCGGCCCGTCGGTCTACGGGGTCGAGGACGAGTCGCTCGGGCTGGTCGTGCACCGGCTGCTCCTGGACCGGGGCGAGACCGTCGCCACCGCGGAGTCGCTGACCGGCGGCCTCGTCGGCGCAGAGCTGACCGCGACGCCCGGGTCGTCCGCGACGTACGCGGGCGGCGTGGTCGCCTACGCGACCGGGCTGAAGGAGAGGCTCCTCGGCGTGCCGGGCGACCTGCTCGCCGAGCACGGGGCCGTCCACCCGGACGTGGCCGCCGTGATGGCCACCGGCGTCCGCGACGCGCTCGGCGCGACCTACGGGCTCGCGGTGACGGGCGTGGCCGGTCCCGACCCGCAGGACGGCCGTCCCGTGGGAACGGTCTATGTCGGTTTGGCCGGACCTGGAGCCTCGCCGACGGTGGTCGGCCCGAAACTCCCGGTGCCCGGCGCGGGGCCGGAGATCCGCGCGGTGATCCGGCGGATGACCGTCGTACACGCGCTTGAGCTGCTGAGACGCCGCCTTCTGGGGCTTGACGTCGAGGACGGGAGCGGAGAGGCTCAGGAAGATCGGGAAGATAGGGGCTGATTACAGCGTTACGTTCCGAGCGAACACGAAATCAACGGTCTGCCATCGCCGCCGTCAGGGCGGGTACGGTGGAACCGGCAGATGGTCCGAACTGAGGGAGGGAGCGAGACGATGGTCCTGCTTCGCCAGCTGCTCGGTGACGTACTGCGGCAGCTGCGGCTGCGCCAGGGACGCACCCTCCGTGAGGTGTCCGCGGCAGCGCGGGTGTCACTCGGCTATCTCTCCGAGGTCGAGCGGGGGCAGAAAGAGGCCTCTTCGGAGTTGCTGTCCTCTATCTGCAAGGCCCTGGGCGTTCCGCTGTCGCACGTGCTGAGGGAAGTCGCGGATCAGCTCGCCCTCGCCGAGCTTCAGCACGAGCCCGTCATGGCGGGTGCGCCGGAGCACGAGCGGATCTCCGCCGAGAGCATTCCGGAGACCCCGGAGGAGATCACCGGCGAGTTCCGCGCCGACATGGTCGCCGCCTGACCGCAGACGGCGCGTTCATGCCCCTGGCCGGGGCCGCGGGTGTGCGCGGCCTCACGGCATGAACTCGGCATTCGCGGGGATTCTCCTGTGTTGTAACGGATAAACCGTAACGATGCGGAAGGAGCCCGTTCATGGCGTCGGTCAAGAGCCCGCTCACCGAGTCGGACCTGAAGGCCGCCGGGGACGCCTTGCAGGGCGCTCTCGTCGACTTGATCGATCTTTCTCTGGTGGCCAAGCAGGCGCACTGGAACCTCACCGGCCGCAATTTCAAGGTCGTCCACGAGCACCTCGACGAGATCGTCGCGCTGGCCCGCAGCGGCCAGGACGACGTCGCCGAGCGAGCGGTGGCGATCGGGGCGAACCCCGACGGCCGCGTCCGCACGGTCGCCGACCGCACTCAGCTCCCGCAGCTGGAGGCCGGCTACCTCGACGACGACAAGGTCGTCGCCGCGATCACCGACATCCTTGCGCAGATCATCGCGCGGTTCCGGGAGCGCATCAAGGCGACCGACGAGCCGGACCAGGTGACCCAGGACCTGCTCATCGGCATCACCGCCGAGCTCGAGAAGCAGCACTGGATGTTCCAGGCGCAGACCTGACGGACGCGATCGGTCCCGAGGCGCCGCGGCCCCGGTGCCCGTGCCGGACCGATCGATGAGCCCCGGCCCCGCCGTCTCCCGACGGGGCCGGGGCTTTTCCGCGTTCGGCCGCGCTCTGCCCGCGATGCAGTGATGATGGGGGTATGCACCCCCTCTCCCGAGCCGTGCCGCTGGCCGCCGCTCTGCTCGCCCTGGCCGCCTGCGGCTCCGAAGGCGACGGCGCGGGACGGCTCTGCACGCTGATCGGGACCGATCCCGGGGTGAGCCTGGTCATCCCCGACGGGTCCCGTGCCGCGTCCGCGTCCCTGCGGGTGTGCTGGGACGGGATGTGCCAGGAACCCCGGATCGAGCTGGGCCCGACCTCGAAGACCGTGTCGACCGGCTGCGACGGCGACGGGCCGGACGCCGTCTGCGGCGCCTCCGCCTCCCCTGACGGGGGCAAGAGGGCCTTCGCCCGAGTCGAGGGTCTGCCCAAGGCGCCCGTGCGGGTGACGCTGAAGCTGCGCGACGCGGAAGGGCGGACGTTCGTCGACGAGCGGCTCGACGTCACGCCGAAGGCGACGTTCCCGAACGGGCGGCACTGCCCCGAGGGCGCGCCGCAGGTGGGGCTGACCGTCGCGAACGGCCGGGTGACCGCGCGCTGATCACGTGCGCAGGTGCGCCAGGACGGTCTCGGCGAACTCGACGGCGAGCGGGCTCAGGGCGTCCCAGCGGCGTGCCGCCCATCCCGCGGTGAGCGGCGGCAGGTCGGGGATCGGCACCAGCCGCACGTCGCCCGAGCCGTCTCCCCAGCCGGGCAGCGCGGGCAGGATCGCCTGGCCGAGGTCCAGTTCGGCCAGCAGGAGCGCGGTGTCCCAGTCGGCGACGCTCGTCGTGGACGTGAGGCGCACCCCGTGACGTTCCAGGTGCATTTCGAGGTGGACGCGGGACGTCGAATGCGCGGGCAGTTCGATGTAGCGGATCCCGGCGAGTTCGTCCAGCGCGACGGACGCCCGCTCGGCGAGCGGATCGCCGGCGTGCACGGCGAGCACCCACGGCAACTCCCGCGACGCCCGCTGCTCCACGCCCTCCAGCGGCGGCCCGATCGTGACCCACGCGAGATCGGCGGTGTGCGACCGCACCGCCTCCAGGCAGCGGCGGCTCGACCCGGCGGTCTCGAACTGGAGCGCGGCGTCGGGGTGCCGCGCCCGGAACGCCGCCACCCCCGCCGCCATGAAGTGCCGCACGGTCGTGGCCCCGGTCGCGACGCGGACCGTGCCCCCGACCCCGCGGCGCAGATCGTCGAGCCGGCGCAGCGCGGCGTCCAGCCCCGCGATCCCCTCGGCCGCGGCCGCGTGCAGGATGCGCCCCGCGCGGGTCGGCACCACGCCCCGCGGCCGGCGCTCCAGCAGCACGAGCCCGGTCTCGCGTTCGAGCCGCTTGACGTGCTGGCTGACGGCCGACTGGCTGCACGACAGGTCCCGTGCCACCGCGCTCAGGTTGCCCGCCGCGCAGACGGCCACGAACACGCGAAGGTCGTCCAAGGTCACAAATCCCCAAGCTAGACCTGGGGAGCCGCCAAGAAAACCCGAGAATTGACTTGGAGCGCTCCTCGGGCAGACGATCTCCATGAGGGCGCAGGATCCGGCGACCCGGAAAGGCGGCGACCCGCCCTGGAGCCTCAGGGGGCAGGGCGGGCGCCGACCGGCTGGCAGCGCGGGCACCAGAACGTCGCCCGCGCCGCGCCCGGAGGGCCCTGGTCCGCCCGCTCGATCCGGGTGCCGCACCGCCGGCACGGACGGCCCGCCCGCCCGTACACCCAGTGCTCCCGCCCGCGTCCCAGCTCACCGGTCGTGATGTGGCCGTGCCGCTCCTTGTTGGCGTCCAGAAGGCGCTGAGAGAGCTGCACGAGGCCCGAGATGTCGGGAACGTTCCCAACGGCGGTCCACGGGTTCACGCCCCGCAGGAACAGGACCTCGGCCTTGTAGACATTGCCGATCCCGGCGACCCTCGTCTGGTCGAGCAGCGCCTCGCCGACCGCCCGGTCCGGGTCCTCCGCCAGCCGCGCGACCGCCTCGGCTTCAAGCCGCGGCCCCCAGTCCGGATCGAGGAGGTCGGGCCCGAGGTGCCCCACCGCCGCGTCCTCCTCGTCCGTGCGCAGCAACTCGACCAGCCCCAGCGAGGACCCGACCGCCTGCCACTCGGCGTTCGCCAGCACGAGCCGCACCCGATGGTCGCGCGGAGGAGGCCCGGGCCGGCGGATCTGCCAGCGCCCCTCCATCATCAGGTGCGTGTGGATGGTCAGCCCGCCCTCCACCCGCACCAGGATGTGCTTGCCGCGCGACACCGCGTCCAGCACGGTCCGCCCGCGCAGGTCGGCCGTCGCGTACCGCGGCACGCGGAAGTCCGAACGCGTCAGCACCCGCCCCTTCAGCGCCTCGCGCAGGCGCCGGGCGGTCAGCCAGACGACGTCGCCTTCGGGCATCTCAGATCAGCGAGGGGCTTTCCCAGGCGGAGGGGTCCTCGGTCAGCTTCCGGACGGGCTCCGGCAGCTCCCCGGCGGCGATGTGCGCAAGCGTGACCTGCTCCAGGATCGCCCGCTCGCTGGCGCGCAGCGCGATCCACACCTCCTGCAGGGAGTGCGCGGGCCCCTCGTACCCCACGTGCTCGGGCCGCTCGCCCCGCACGCCGAGCAGCGGCCCGTCGATGGCGCGGATGATGTCGGCCAGCGAGATCCGCTCGGCCGGACGCGCCAGCCAGTAGCCGCCCTCGGGTCCCCGCTGGCTCCGGACGATCCCGGACCGGCGCAGCTGTCCGAGGATGTTCTCCAGGAATTTGGGCGGAATCTGCTGGGCCTCCGCGAGCTGCACCGCGGTCACCGGATGACTCCCGGCGACCGCCAGCTCGGCGGCGGCACGCAACGCGTAGTCGACCCGGGCGGACAATCGCATAGCCCCATTATCCCTTGCCGATAGAACTACTTCGGTTCATGGCAGTGCTCTCCTCCTTCGGGCCTTGGCGGCCCTCCATCGTCGAGCACTGCGGGCGATCGCTGGCATCGCTCCGTCTCGCCTTGCGGCTCGCTGCGCGATCAGGTTCTCGCTGCGCTTGAACCTGCCTTCGGACGCGATCGCGACCATTGAGGTCGTCGTGGGGTTGCGGTGCGGGCTGAGGTAGGCGCGCGCTCTGTACCTACAGGTATGTACACTTCAGGGCGACCCGCTCTTGAAGGGACACTTGACCATGCCGCTCGTCCGCATTGATGCCCTCCGCATGGACCCGCAACGGCTGGAGGCCCTGGGGGACGCGGTACATCAGGCCCTGATGGAATCGATCGGGTTTCCCGCCGAGGATCGCTTCCAGATTCTGACCAGCCACGACGGCGCCGCGAGCACGCTCCGGCACGGCACCTACCTGGACATCCCCCGCGACGACGGCATCGTCTACATCGACATCACCATGCGCGTCGGCCGTACCGACGACCAGAAGAAGAAGCTCTACGCGCGTGTATGCGCCCTAGCCCACGAGCGCGCCGGCGTAGCCCCCCACAACGTCTTCATAGTCATCCACGAGAACACCCCCGCAGACTGGTCCTTCGGCCACGGCCAAGCCCAGTACCTCCCCTGACACGACGCGCCCCCCGGAACCGGGCTCTTGTCCGGAGGGCGCGCCGTGGGTCTCGTCAGCCGCGCGACGACTTCGTGGCGCGGAGGAGAAGGGGAGTGATCAACCCAGACCCAGGAGTTCTGCTGCGGCTTGGGCGTTGGCGGCGGCGGCGCCGTAGGTGGCCAGGTGGACGGCGGGGGCGGGGCGCCAGACGGGGAGGCCCATCTCGACGACGACGGTGTCGGGGCGGGCGGCCAGCAGGGCCGTGGTGAGGGCGCGCTGGGCGGCGTGGCGGTGGGCGTCCCGCAGGACGACGATGAGGCCGCGTCCCTTGGCACGGTCCAAGACATCCTCCACCGTCCCGTCCGCGCCGTCGGCCCGGACGGCGTCGGGCGCCCACGGGTGCAGGCCCCAGGGGGTCGGGCCTACCGCGATGTTGCCGGACGACTCGGTCTCGACGACCAGGGGCGTCCCGCTCCAGGCGGGCAGCGTGCCGGTCAGGCGGAGGGCGCGGCGGGCGGCCTCCAGGCCGGCGGACCGGTCGACGACGGCGGGGCTTCGCCCGGCGAGCCACTCCCGGAGCAGGCGGGTGCGCTCGGCCGCGGCCGCCAGCCTGACGAGGGGGAGGCGTCCGGTCCGGACGGCCTCGTCGATCGCCGCGAGGGTGGCCTCAACGGTCTCGGCGTGCTCGTTCGGGCCGAGGCACAGCAGGTCGGCGCCCGCGATGAGGGCCCGCACGGACGCCTCCGGGATGCCGATCGCGCCGCTCGCGCCCTCCATGTCGAGCGCGTCGGTGACGATCACGCCCTCGTAGCCGAGGCGCTCGCGCAGGAGTCCGGTGATCGCGTCCTGGGAGAGGGTGGCGGGCGCTCCGCGCGTGATGGACGGCAGGTTGAGGTGCCCGGTCATCACCGCGCGGGTGCCGGCCGCGATCGCCGCCCGGAACGGGACCAGCTCGCGCCGGTCCAGCAGGTCCAGGTCGGCGTCGACGAGGGGGATCGCCAGGTGGGAGTCCTCCACGGTCGCGCCGTGGCCGGGGAAGTGCTTCGCGCAGGCGGCGACGCCCGCCTCCTGAGTGCCGGTGACGGCGGCGGCGGCGTGCCGCGCGACCAGCGCGGGGTCGGAGCCGAACGAGCGGGTCCCGATGACCGGGTTGTCGTCGGCGGTGTTGACGTCGACCGACGGCGCGAAGTTGAAGTTGACGCCGACCTCGGCCAGTTCGGCGCCGAGCGAGCGGTAGATGCGGCGGGTCAGCTCCGGGTCGTCCACGGCGCCGAGCGCGGCGTTGCCCGGGTAGGGGCTGCCGGTCGCGTGGCCGCCGAGGCGGGTGACGTCGCCGCCCTCCTCGTCGATCGTGACGAACGGGTCGCCGGCCTTGCGCATCTGCGCGGTGAGCGCGGCCAGCGACTCCGGGCTCGGGACGTTGCCGGTGAGCGCGAACAGCGTGACGCCGCCGAGTCCCGCCTCCAGCTCGTCCAGGAGCCAGCGCGGCGCGGTCGCGCCGGGGAACGACGGGAGCAGCGTGCCGCGGGCGAGCCGGGCGATCTCCGCCGTGGTCGTGGTGTCGTCGGTCGTCACCCCTTCACCGCCCCGGCGGTGAGGCCGGACACCATGCGGCGCTGGACGACGAGGAAGAAGGCGATGACGGGAATGGTGAGCAGCGTGGACGCTGCCATGATGGGCCCCCAGGCGTTGCCGCTGCGGCCGAAGAAGAACTGCAGCATGATCGGCAGGGTGTACTTGGTCTGGTCGTCCAGGAACGTGAACGCGAAGATGAACTCGTTCCAGGCGGTGATGAAGGAGAAGATGCTGGTCGCCACCAGGCCGGGGGCGACGAGCGGGAGCAGGACCCGGAAGAACGTCCGGACGGGCCCGGCGCCGTCGATGGCGGCGGCCTCCTCCAGCTCGCGCGGCACCGCGGCGACGAAGCCGCGCAGCATCCAGATCGCGAACGGGACGGCGAAGCCGATGTAGACGACGACGAGGCCGGCCAGGCTGTTCAGCAGGTCCAGCTGCTTCAGGTCGAGGAACAGGGGGATGACCAGCGCCTCGCACGGGACCATCTGCACCACCAGCAGCATGATCAGGAAGGTGGTGCGGAAGCGGAACCGGAAGCGGGCGACGGCGATCGCGGCCATCAGCGAGAGCAGCGCCGACACCAGGACGGTGACGAGCGCCAGGATGGCGCTGTTCCGGAAGTACTCCCAGAAGGAGACCTCCGCGATGCCGCCGTTCAGGACCAGGTCGAAGTGCTCCAGCGTCGGGTGGGACGGCAGCGGCTTCGGCGTGGTGCTGAAGATCTCGGTGTTGGGCTTGAAGGCGGTGGAGGCCATCCAGAAGACGGGGAACACCGCGATCGCGAAGACCAGCAGCCCCGTCCCGTTCAGCAGCAGCTTGCGCGGCAGGCGCCTCATCGGGTCTCCCCCTGACGGACCATGACCCGCACGTAGAGGGCGGTGACGACGAGCAGGATGAGCGTCAGCACGAGCGCGATCGCCGAGCCCATGCCGAGCTTCGGATTCAGCGAGCCGAACGCCTCGGAGTAGCCGTACAGCGACAGGTTGAACGCGTCGCGGTTGGCCATCCCGGCCATGATGAACAGCTGCGTGAACACCTTGAAGTCCCAGATGATCGACATGACGATCAGCACGAGGAAGATCGGCTTGAGCATCGGGTAGGTGAGGCTCCAGAACGTCCGCCACGGGCCCGACCCGTCCACGCGGGCCGCCTCGTACAGCTCGCCCGGGACGCTCTTCAGCCCGGCCAGCACGGACACCGCGACGAACGGGCACGCCTGCCAGACGACGCACACGGTGAGGACGGTGTAGGTGGACAGGGGCGTGGCGAACCAGTTGTAGTCGCTCCAGCCGCCGCCGACCAGGAAGTCCGGCAGCAGGTCCAGGCACCAGTTGACGAGACCGCCGGTGGTGCCGAACAGCCAGCTGAAGATGATCGCGGCGGTGACCGGCGGGGTCGCCCAGGCGACCATCACGCCGCCCGCGACGAAGCCCGACATCCGCTTGCCGAGCTTGTGGAGCAGCAGCCCCACCAGCGTGCCGACGACCAGGGTGAGGGACACCGCGACGGCGGCGAACAGCACGGTGTGCCGGAGGGTCTGCCAGAAGAACGGGTCGTTGAAGATCTTGTCGAAGTTCTCGGTCCCCACCGACTCGGCCGGCTCGCCGCGCAGCTGGCGGTTGCCGACCTTCTGGAACGACATGATCCCGATCTGGATCATCGGCCAGAACATCAGGACGGCGATCACGACCACGGTGGGCGCGATCAGCAGGTAGGGCCCGAGGCGGGGCCGGCGGCGGGGCCGCGCCCGGCCGGAGGATCTCCGGCCGGGCGCTTTCCGCACCGCGGGAGCGGTGTCGAGCATGGACGTTCCGATCAGCCGGGTACTAGGGGTTCAGCAGCGTGTTGGCCTGCTCGTTCGCCTTCTTCATCTCCTCCTCGGCGGACTTGCCCTGCATGATCGCCTTGACCGCGTTCGGCAGCACCTTCTTGGCCTGCTCGAACTCGCCCCAGCCGGCGCTGATCGGCGGGAACTTGGTGTTGCCGGCGATCGAGGTGAAGACCTCGAGCTTCGGGTCGGAGAACTTCACGTCCGACCGCATGGAGGAGAAGCCGCTGTAGTCCGCCCAGATCTTGGCGTTCTTGGCGTTGTTGAGGATCGTGATGTAGTCGAAGGCCGCGGCCTTGGCCTTGCTGTCGTTCCACACCGCGAGGTCGGAGCCGCCCGCCATGACCGGGGCGTTGCCGCCGGTCTTGCTCGGGATCGGGAAGACGCCCCACTTGTCGGCGTTCTTCGCGGAGACCTTCTTCATCTCCTTGAGCGCCCAGCTGCCGTCGACGTACATGCCGAGCTTGCCGAGCGCGAAGTCGCGCTGCGGGCCCTCCAGCTCGTTCTTGCCCACGTACTTCTCGGGCGCGACCTTCTCGGTGGTGACGAGGCCGGCGTAGTACTTGACCGCCTCGACCGCCGGCGGCTGGTCGAGCTGCCCCTTGAAGCCGCCCTTGCCGTCGTCGGCGGCGACCTCGCCGCCGTTGCCCCAGATGAAGCTGAGCAGCGCGTTGGTCTGGTCGCTCGGGATGCCGATGCCGGGCACCTTCTTGGAGTCCTGCACCTTCTTGGCCGCGGCGGTCAGGTCCGCCCACGTCTTCGGCGGCTGGATGCCGAGCTCCTGGAACCAGTCCGTCCGGTACCAGACGCCGCGGACGCCCCCATACCACGGCACGGCGTAGGTCTTGCCGTCCGCGGTGTCGTTGCCGAGGGCGGTCTTGTTCAGCGTCTTGCCGTCCGCCCAGCCCTTGTACTCGTCGGTGATGTCGGCCAGGCTGCCCTGCTCGATGTGGGACTGGACGTCGGTGTTGCCGAGCTCGGTGACGTCGGGCCCCTCGCCGCCGGCCGCCGCCTTCTGGAAGGTGGTGGCGACCTGCGGCCACGGCACGTACTTGATCTGGACGTCGGTGTTCGGGTGCTTCTGCTTGAACTCCGCCTCGACGCCGTCGAGGATCTTGGTCTGCTCGGGCGTGCCGTCGCCCATCATCCAGACCTTGAGCTGCGCCGGGTCCTTGCCCCCGTCCTTGCCGTCGCCGTCCTTGCTGTCGCCGCCGCAGGCCGTGGCGGCCAGGGCGATCGCGGCCGTCGCGGCCGCAACCTTGATGTACTTCACTGGGGATCCTTTCCGGCATCGCCTCGCGCGGCCTTGTGGCCTGCGGTGCGGGTGGAGACGGCGCGGACCCTTTAGGGTCCCAGCCATGCCCTCCTCGCGTTCGCATCGCTCGCGGGCGCCCTGCTCGCCAGTCCGCGCTCTGCGCGCGCCTCCGGCCCGGGGTACCGTGCCGGTCGGCGCTTGGGCGTAAACTAACAAGAAACTTTCCTAAACAAAACTGCTCGTTAGCGGATTGAGACATCAGAGGTGCCAGGATGGCAAGACGCCCGGGAACGCCGCGGCTGCTGCGTGAGCTGAACGACCGCGCGGCGCTGGACCTGCTCGTGGAGCAGGGCCCGCTGACGCGCGCCCAGATCGGCGAGCACACCGGGCTGTCCAAGGTGACCGCGTCCCAGTTGCTGTCCCGGCTGGAGGAGCGCGGGCTGGTCTCGGTGGTGGGGGAGCAGGCCGGGGGGCGGGGCCCGAACGCCGCGCTCTACGCGGTCGTCCCGTCCAGTGCGTACGTCGCGGGCCTGGAGGTGGGGCCGGACGGGGTCACGGCCGGCGTCGCCGACATCACCGGGAACATCGTCGCCCAGGTCACCGTCGACCCGAACGGCGCCGACGAGCCGGTGAAGATGGTGCACAGCGCCGTCGTCAAGGCGTGCCGCTCGGCCAAGGTCGCGGTGTCGAGGCTGAGCGCGTTCGTCATCGGGACGCCCGGCGTCGTCGACCCGCGCTCCGGCGACGTCCAGTTCTCCTTCGACCTGCCCGCCTGGCACGAGGGCGTCCTCGCCGCGCTGCGCACCGACCTGCGCCGCCCCGTGACCATCGAGAACGACGTGAACCTCGCCGCCATCGCCGAGCGGGCCTACGGGGCCGCGCGCGACGCCGACGACTTCGCGCTCATGTGGTTCGACCGCGGCATGGGCCTGTCGGTGATGCTGGGCGGGCGGCTGCACCGCGGCCGGTGGGGCGGCGCGGGGGAGATCGGCTACCTGCCCGTCCCGGGGGCGCCGCTGCCGGTCGGCGCCGCCCGCCGCGCGGCGCAGGACGAGGGCGTCACCGAGTCGACGACCTGGGGGATCCCGACCCTCGCCGGCGGCTACGGGGCCCTGGTGGGCGCGGACGCGGTCCGCGCGCTCGCCCACCAGCACGGCATCGCCGAGCCCACCGCCATCGACTGCGTGCGCGCGGCCGCCGCCGACGAGGACCGCGGCGGGGCATTCCTCGACGAGCTCGCCGACCGCATCTCCTACGGCGTGACCTCGGTCAACATCGTCCTGGACCCCGGGCTCGTGGTGCTGTCGGGAAGCCTCGGCCGGGCCGGCGGATGGCCGCTCGCCACCCGGATCGAGGCGATCGTCGGCCGGATCAGCCCGACCCGTCCCGCCGTCGCCGTCACCGGCGTCACGGGCAACCCCGTCCTGCGCGGCGCGCTGCACGCGGCCCTGGAGCAGGCCCGCGACGACGTCTTCTCGGCCGCGGGGGCCTAGGAGGGCGACGCGTGCGGGAGAACGCGCCCGCGGAAGCGGGAAGCGCCCCCGCCCGGCCGGCGGAGGCGCTTCCCGATCGCGCGATGGACCGTTCCCCTACGCGTCCCCTACTTGTCCCCTTAGCGTCCCCTACTTGGCGGCCGCCGCCGCGACGGCGGCCTCCTTGTGCCGCCGCGGGTCGTTCAGCGCGCGGTCGATGACCGTCTGGCTGATGATCTGGCGCTTGCGCCGGAGCGCGGCGGCTTTGCGTGCCGTAGGTGTCATGGCGAAACCCCGTTCCGCGGTGGCGCTTTCCCCTTGGCCACCGCAAACCCCGTGATGCGTCCATGGTCTCAAACGAAAGGGCCGGGGGGTATCCGCCCGAGGAATGAATTCGAGGTCAGACCAACAGCGGAGGACCACCCTGGACACCCCCCGGGGCCGCGCGCTGAGATCATGGGAACGCCGTCTTCCACCTGCCCGTTGGGGGAACCGTGAGCGACGAACCGAGGGGACGCCATGGCGCTGCGTGACCGGCTGCGGCGCCTCGTCCAGAAGCCGGGGAGCGTCGATCTGGCGCCGCTGCGCGCCCTGGCGGACGAGGCCGGGGCGCGCGAGTCCCGCGTCCGGGGGCTCTCCGACGCCGAGCTGACCGCCGCCGCGTCCGTCCTCCGCGAGAAGGAGGACCTCGCCGAGCTGTGCGCCCTCGGCCGGGAGGCCGCCCGCCGGACCCTCGGGGAGCGCCCCTTCGACGTCCAGCTCGTCGGGACGCTCGCGCTGCTGTCCGGGCACGTCGCGGAGATGGCCACCGGCGAGGGCAAGACCCTGGCCGGCGCCCTGGCGGCGGCCGGGTACGCGCTGCGCGGCCGCCGGGTCCACGTGATGTCGGTCAACGACTACCTGGCGCGGCGCGACGCCGAGTGGATGGCCCCGCTGTACGCGATGCTGGGGGTCACCGTCCGCTGGGTCGGCCAGTCGTCCACGCCCGACGAGCGGCGCGAGGCGTACCGGGCGGACGTGACGTACGCGCCGGTCAGCGAGGTCGGGTTCGACCTCCTGCGGGACCGGCTCGCCACCGGCGCCGCCGACCTCGTGCTCCCCGAGCCGTCCGTCGCGCTCATCGACGAGGCCGACTCGGTGCTGGTGGACGAGGCCATGGTCCCGCTCGTGCTCGCGGGCGCGGCCGACTCGGGCGCCGCCGACCCGCGGCACGCCGACCTGGTCCGGCGGCTGCGCCCCGGGCTGCACTACTCGACCGACGACGAGGCGCGCAACGTCCAACTCACCGCGGCCGGAGCCCGCGAGGTGGAGCGCGTCCTCGGGCTCGACCTCTACGCTCCGGAGAACCTCGGCACGCTCACCGCGGTGAACGTGGCGCTGCACGCGGAGGTGCTGCTGCAGCGCGACGTGGACTACATCGTCCGGGACGGCGCGGTGAAGCTGATCAGCGAGTCGCGGGGCCGCGTCGCCCTGCTGCAGCGCTGGCCGGACGGCCTGCAGGCGGCGGTCGAGGCGAAGGAGGCGCTCGACGCCTCCCCCAGCGGGGAGATCCTCGACTCGATCACCGTGCAGGAGCTGATCGGGCGCTATCCCGTGCGGTGCGGCATGACGGGCACCGCGATGGCCGTCGCCGGGCAGCTGACCGAGTTCTACGGGCTGCAGATCGCGGTCGTCCCGCCGAACCGGCCGTGCGTCCGCGTGGACGAGCCCGACCGCCTGTACGCGACCGCCGCCGACAAGGAGGTCGCGATCGTCGAGGAGATCGCCGCCGCGCACGCCGGGGGCCGCCCGGTCCTCGTCGGGACCGGCGACGTCGCCGAGTCCGAGCGGCTCGCGCGCCGGCTCGCCCGCGCCGGGCTGGACCGGGTCGTCCTCAACGCCAAGAACGACGCCGAGGAGGCCGCGATCATCGCGGAGGCGGGCGCGTACGGCGCGATCACCGTCTCCACGCAGATGGCCGGCCGGGGCACCGACATCCGGCTGGGCGGAAGCCCCTCGCCGACCGCCCCCGGCACGGCCCCCGCCGAACATGACGGGACCGACCACGACCGGGTCGCGCGGGCCGGGGGCCTGCTGGTCATCGGGACCGGCCGCTACCACAGCAGCCGCTTGGACGACCAGCTCCGCGGTCGAGCGGGGCGGCAGGGCGACCCCGGCGGCTCGGTGTTCTTCACCAGCCTCCAGGACGACCTCGTCACCCGCTACGCGCCGGACGAGGAGTCGAAGGCGCCCGCCGGCGACGACGGGCTCATCACCGACAAGGGCGCGCACTGGATCGTCGGCCACGCCCAGCGCGTCGCGGAGGGCGTCGACCTGGAGCTGCACCGCAACACGTGGCGCTACAACCACCTGATCGGGCTTCAGCGGCGCGAGGTGCTCGCCGAGCGCGACGCCGTCCTGCACGGCGACGCCGCCGACCGGGCCATGGCCGCCGACGCCCCGGCGCGGCACGCCGAGCTCACCGGGACCGCGGGCGCCGAGGCGGTGGCGGCCGCCGCGCGGCAGATCGTCCTGTACCAGCTCGACCGCTGCTGGGCCGAGCACCTGGCCTTCCTCGCCGACCTGCGCGAGGGCATCCACCTGCGGTCGCTCGGCCGGGGCCTGGACCCGCTCATCGAGTTCAACCGGGAGGCCGTCCCGGCGGGAAAGCGGCTCCTCGGCGACGCGCGGAAGCGGTCGGTGGCCGCCTTCGAGGCCCTCACCGCGTCCGAGGACGGCATCGACCTCGACTCCGCGGGGCTGAAGCGCCCCTCGGCGACCTGGACCTACCTCGTCCACGACAACCCGTTCGGGTCCCTGGACGAGCGGGCCCTGCGCGGGCTGATCAACATGTTCAGGGGGCGGCGGCGCTGAGCCTCCGGGGAACGATCGCCTCGGCGGCGGCCCGGGCGGAGGCGGTCGCGTCGCGGATGCCCGCGACGCTGAACGCGACGACCGCGCCCTCGTGCAGGATGAGCAGCTGGTCGGCGAGCACGCCGTCGCCCACCAGGCCGGCGTAGAGGGCGCGCACCCAGGCCTTCTGCTCGGCGGCCACCCCGTGCACCGGGTGGGACGGGTCGGGCAGTTCGGCGCACGCGTTCACCATCGAGCAGCCGCGCCCGCACTCGGTGGCCAGCCATTCCCCGAGGGCGTCGAACGTGGCGAGGACCCGCTCGCGGGGGTCGCCCGCCTCTGCGATCCGCTCGGTCATGAAGGCGCGCCACCGCTCGTCGCGGGCGCGCAGGTAGGCCAGGATCAGCGCGTCCTTGGAACCGAACCGGTCGTAGACGGTCTTCTTCGTGACACCCGCCTCGGCGGCGATCAGCTCCATGCCGACGGAGCCGATGCCGCGCTCGTAGAACAGCTCGCTCGCGACCTGGAGCACCCGCCGGGCGGCGGGGGTGAGCGGCCGGTCGTGCACGGGCATCGGGACTCCTTCCACCGGGGTGACCCTGAGTATACATACCGGTATAGCTACCGTTGTAGCTATACCGGTATGTATACATGGGAGGGTTCATGCGCGACCGTCGATCGGACGTCCTGCTGGGCGCCGCGTTCGTCGTCATGTGGAGCTCCGGGTTCGTCGGCGCCGAACTCGGCACCCGGGCCGCGCCCGCGAGCGCGCTGCTTGCCTGGCGGTTCATCATCGGCGCCGGCGCGCTCGCCGTGTGGCTGCTGTGGCGCCGGCGCCGGATCCCGCCCCGGGACCTGGCCCTGCACACGCTCATCGGGACGCTGGGACAGGTCGGCTATCTCGCCGGCGTGTTCCTCGCCGCCCAACACGGCGTCGCCGCGGGGATCAACAGCCTCATCACGGCGCTGCAGCCGCTCGTCGCGGTCGCGCTCGCCGCGCCGGTGCTCGGCGAGCCGGTCGGCCGCCGGCGGCTCGCCGGGTTCGTCGCCGGGCTCGGCGGCGTCGCGCTCGTCGTCGGCGGCGACCTGGACGGGAGCGCACCCGCCTGGGCGTACGCGCTGCCGTTCGCCGCGATGCTCTCCCTCGTCGGCGCCACCCTCGTGGAGCGCCGCACGCGCCCCTCGCTGGAGCTTCCGGAGGCCCTGGCCGTCCAGGCGGGGGTGAGCGCGGTGGTGTTCTCGGGCTTCGCCGGTGCGGACGGTTCCCTGGTCCCGCCCGCCGACCCCGTCTTCTGGACCGCCATCGCCATCCTCGTCCTGCTGGCGATGTTCGGCGGCTACGGGCTGTACTGGGTCAACGTCCGGCGGACGGGCGTCGGCCGCGTCTCCGCCCTGCTCTACCTCACCCCGCCTACGACGATGCTGCTGGGCTGGATGATGTTCGGCACGACGCTGACCTTGCCGTCACTCCTGGGCATGCTGGTGTGCGCCGCCGCCGTGACCGTGGCGCTGCGGCGCCCGCGCGATCAGGAGCGCAGGCGCAGGCCGCGCGGCGTGGGGTGGAATCCGGCCGACTCCAGGGCGGCGGCCAGCGGGGAGTCGCCGATCGCCTCGCCGTCGGCGCGTTCGACGGTCAGCTTGCCGAGCGCCCCCTCGCGGACGGCGAGGGCGAGCGCGTCCACGGCCGGTTGCAGGACGCCCGGGCCGTCGTCCCAGGTCAGGAGCGTCCGGCCGCCGCGTTCGACGTAGAGGACGAGGCGCCCTTCGACGAGGACGACGAGCGCGCCGGCCTTGCGGCCCGGCTTGTGGCCGCTGGCGACCTCGTCGTCGCGCTCGGGCCAGGGCAGGGCCGCGCCGTACGGGTTGGCGGGGTCGGCCGCCGCCAGGACGAGCGCGCGGACCTCGGGCTTGCGGGGCGACTCCCACAGGGCGGAGATGTCGTCCGGTGCAGCGGCCGTCGCCGGGCGCAGCGCGCGGAGCCGGTCGACGGCCCCCGGCAGCGCGAACTGGGCGGCCCCGAGCCCCTCGACGAAGTACCCCCGCCGGCAGCGGCCCGTCTCCTCGAACGCGCGCAGGACCGGGTAGACGGCGGAGAAACCCCCAGGGGTGCGCTCGGCCGCGACGGCGCCGCGGATGACGATGCCGTACCGCTCCAGGAGCGATTCGGCGAGGGCGTGCGAGCGCAGGGTGGCGGTGGACTCGCGCTCGGGGAGCGGCCACCAGCGTCCCGCGACCGTGGGCGGACCCGTCCGGGACGGCAGGACGGGACGCCCGCGGCGCGTCGTCCGGGACCGGTGCGTCGGACGGCCGGACCCGAGCGCGGACCGCAGCGGGGCCAGCGTGTCGTTGGTGAGATGGCCGGACCACACGAGATCCCACACGGCGGTGACGAGGTCGGCGTCGCTCGCGGTGACCTGCTTGTTCACACGGTCGGACAGCGTCCGGAAGAACAGCGCGCCCCCGTCGCCGAGGGCGTCCAGGACGGCCTGGTGCGCGGGCGAGAGCGTGATCTCGGCCGGGTGCGGCATGAGCAGCGGGGCCGTGTCGGCCAGGTACAGCGCCACCCAGCCGTCGCCGCCCGGCAGGCCGCCCTGGCCCGCCCAGACGACCTCGCCGGCGGACGTCAGCTCGTCCAGCATGGCCGGGGTGTAGCCGGGCACCCGCGAGGGAAGGATCAGCGACTCCAGCGCGGACGCGGGCACGGCCGCGCCCTGCAGCTGCTCGATCGCCTGGACGAGCGCGTCGATGCCCCGCAGCCGCGATCCGCCCGAGATGCCGTGCCAGGCCGGGAGGAACCGGCCGAGCGACTCCGGCGGGGACGGCTCGACCTCGGCGCGCAGCCGCGCCAGGGAGCGGCGCCGCAGCATGCGCAGCACGCCCGTGTCGCACCACTCGGTCGTCAGCGGCCCCGCCACGGACCCGACCGGCAGGAACTCGCCCTCGACGACGCGCCCCGCCCCGGACAGCCGCCGCAGCGTCTCGACGACCACGGCGACGCCGAGCCCGAACCGCGCGGCGGGCTCGGCCGCCCGGAAGGGCCCGTGCGTGCGCGCGTACCGGGAGATCAGGTCGCCGAGCGGGTCGTCGACCGGTTCGAGGAACGCCTCCGGAATCCCCACCGGGAGCGGTGCGCCGAGCGCGTCCCGCAGCCGGCCGGCATCCTCGATCGCGGCCCAGCGCTCCTCCCCGGCGATCCGCACGCGGATCGCCCGCCGCGTCGCCTCCAGCTCCGCCAGCCACCGCGACACCTGGACGAGCACCCCGTCCGGAACGCCCCCGCCCACTCCAGCGGTGGCGACCTCTTCCGCACGGGTCCCGGTACGCGCGGCCTCTGTACCGCCGGAGTCGGTACCGGCCGTTTCGGAACGGGCGGCCTCGGTATCGGCGGCCTTGGTATCGGCGGTGTCCGTGCCGGTGCCCTCCGCCGCGCCTGGGGCAGGGCCGGCTGCCGCGTCATCGGCCGCTGGCAGTGCCGCGCCGTCGTCCGGTGAGGCGTCGACGCCCGCGGGGAGGGTGCGTTCGGCCGTTTCCGCCGTGGTGAGCGGGCCGAGGGTGCGCAGGAGGTCGGCGACGCCCTCCAGGTCGCGGGCGCGGCGGTCGACTGCGAGGCGCTGGAGCTCGCGCTCGGTCTCGGCGACGGCGTCGGGGTCGAGCAGCTCGCGCAGGTCGGCCTGGCCGAGCAGCTCGGCGAGGAGCGCCGAGTCGAGGGCGAGGGCCTGCGCGCGGCGCTCCGCCAGCGGCGAGTCGCCCTCGTACATGAACGCGCCGACGTAGTGGAACAGCAGGGAGCGCGCGTAGGGGGACGGCTCGGAGGTCTCCACCTCCACCATGCGGACCTTGCGCCCCGACATGTCGCGCATGAGCTGCACCAGGCCGGGGACGTCGAACACGTCCTGCAGGCACTCGCGCATCGTCTCCAGCACGATCGGGAACGACGGGTACTTGCTCGCCACGGCCAGGAGCTGCGCGGCGCGCTGGCGCTGCTGCCAGAGGGGCATGCGCTTGTCGGGACGGCGGCGGGGGAGCAGCAGGGAACGCGCCGCGCACTCGCGGAACCGGGCGGCGAACAGCGCCGATCCGCCGAGCTCGTCGACGACGATGCGCTCGATGTCGTCGGCGTCGAAGACGGCCAGGTCGAGGCCGGGAGGCTCGTCCATGTCCGGGATGCGGATGACGATGCCGTCGTCGGCGTGCATGGCCTGCGCGTCGACCCCGTACCGCTCGCGCAGGCGGCCGGCTATGGCGAGCGCCCAGGGCGCGTGCACGCGCGCGCCCAGCGGCGAGTGGACGACCATGCGCCAGTCGCCGAGTTCGTCGCGGAAGCGTTCGACCACCATCGTGCGGTCGTCGGGTACGTGGCCGGTGGCCTCGCGCTGCTCGTTCAGGTAGGAGACGAGGTTGGCGGAGGCCCAGTCGTCCAGGCCGGAGGCGGTGACGCGCTCCTGCGCCTCCTGGGGGGACAACCCGACCAGTTCCCGGGTGAACGTACCGAGGGCGCGGCCCAGTTCGGCGGGGCGCCCCAGCGTGTCGCCGTGCCAGAACGGCAGCTTGCCGGGCTGGCCCGGAGCGGGGGAGACGAGCACCCGGTCGGGGGTGATGTCCTCGATCCGCCAGGAGCTCGCACCGAGGACGAACACGTCGCCCACGCGCGACTCGTACACCATCTCCTCGTCGAGCTCGCCGACGCGCGACGCCTTCTCCCCGACGAGGAACACTCCGAACAGGCCCCGGTCGGGGATCGTCCCACCGCTGGTGACGGCGAGGCGCTGGGCGCCCGGACGGTCGCGCAGGACGCCGGTGACGCGGTCCCAGACGAGGCGGGGGCGCAGCTCGCCGAACTCGTCGCTGGGGTAGCGCCCGGCGAGCATGTCGAGGGACGCCTCCAGCGCCGACCGGGGCAGCGTGGCGTAGGGGGCGGCGCGCTTGACGAGGGCTTCGAGGTCGTCGACCGTCCACTCGTCCATGGAGACCATCGCGACGATCTGCTGGGCGAGGACGTCGAGGGGGTTGCGCGGGTACCGCAGCTCCTCGATCTCGCCGCCGCGCATGCGTTCGGCCACCACGGCCGTCTGGACGAGGTCGCCCCGGTACTTGGGGAAGATGACGCCCTTGGACACGGCGCCGACCTGGTGACCGGTCCGCCCGACCCGCTGGAGCCCGTTGGCGACCGAAGGCGGCGACTCCACCTGGACGACGAGGTCCACCGCGCCCATGTCGATGCCGAGTTCCAGACTGGACGTCGCCACGACCGCGGGCAGGCGGCCCTCCTTCAGAGCGTTCTCGATGCCGGCCCGCTCCTCCTTGGAGACGGAGCCGTGGTGCGCCCTGGCGATCTCCAGGGGCGCCCCCCTGGCCGCACCCGCCTGGGCCATCGTCGCCGCGGGGGAGTGGTCCTCAGGCAGGGGCTCGCCGGCGGCGCGCTCGTAGGCGAGTTCGTTCAGCCGGCCGCACAGCCTTTCGGCCAGGCGCCGGGAGTTGGCGAACACCAGCGTCGAGCGGTGCGCCTGGATGAGGTCGAGCAGGCGGTCTTCCACGTGGGGCCAGATGCTGCGCTGGCGCGGGTCGGCCGCCCCCGAGTCGTCGACGAACTGGCCGACCTCGCCCATGTCCTCCACCGGGACGACGATGTCGAGCTCGAAGACCTTCTCGGAGGGCGGCTGTACGACGGTGGCGGGCCGCGTCCCGCCGAGGAACGCCGCGACCTCGTCCGCGGGGCGGACCGTCGCCGACAGGCCGATGCGCTGGGCGGGGCGTTCGAGGAGCGCGTCCAGCCGTTCGAGGGACAGCGCGAGGTGCGCGCCGCGCTTGGTGCCCGCCACGGCGTGCACCTCGTCGACGATGACGGTCTCCACCCCGCGCAGCGACTCGCGCGCCCGCGAGGTGAGGATCAGGAACAGCGACTCCGGCGTCGTGATCAGGATGTCGGGCGGCTTGACGGCCAGCCGGCGGCGCTCGTCGGCCGGGGTGTCGCCCGACCGCATCCCGACGCGGACGCCGGGCTCGGGCAGGCCGAGGCGGCGCGCCGCGTGGCGGATGCCGGCCAGCGGGGCGCGCAGGTTGCGTTCGACGTCGACGGCTAGGGCCTTCAGTGGCGACACGTACAGGACGCGGCAGCGGCGCAGCGCCTCCTCGGGCACGGCCTCGGTGGCGAGCCGGTCGAGGGACCACAGGAACGCCGCCAGGGTCTTGCCGGACCCCGTCGGCGCGACGACCAGCGTGCTGTCGCCGCCGGCGATGGACTCCCAGGCCCCCGCCTGCGCGGGGGTGGGTGCGGCGAACGCCCCGGTGAACCAGGCGCGGGTCGCCGGGGAGAAGCGTTCGAGCACGTCACCGCCCATGGCGCCATACTGCCTCGCCGGTCCGACAGAATGCGCCCGCGTGGTGTGTGTCACCTCAAAAAGGAGCGAAGCGATCGGGGGGTGTGGGGGTCGTCCCCCCACAGAGGGCACAGGCGAGCGAAGCGATCGGGGGGTGTGGGGGGTCGTCCCCCCAAGGAGGGCACAGGCGAGCGAAGCGATCGGGGGGTGTGGGGGGTCGTCCCCCCACAGAGGGCACAGGCGAGCGAAGCGATCGGGGGGTGTGGGGGTCGTCCCCCCAAGGAGGGCACAGGCGAGCGAAGCGATCGGGGGGTGTGGGGGTCGTCCCCCCAAGGAGGGCACAGGCGAGCGAAGCGATCCGGGGGTGTGAGGGGCGTCCCCCACAGAAACTCTTGTAAGCAAGCGCTTGTGTGGGCAAGGTATGGCGGGCAGGCCAATGCTCCGCAAAGGGAGTCCTGATGCCTTACGTCCTCCTCGCCCTGGGCCTCCTGTTCGCCCTCACGGCCGCCAACGCGTACGCCCCGCGGCGCAGCCCCCTGCTGCTCGCGGGGAGCTTCTTCGCGGGCTGGCTGACGATCGAGCTGGCGCCGCATGTCCTGGTCGCCTGGGCCGCCGCCACGGCGCTCGCCGCGGCCTTCGGGGGACTGGACGGCTGGGCCGGCTGGGCGGGGCTCGTCCTGGCGCTCCTCGGCATGGCGGGAGTCGCGGCCACTCTCGCGGCCTCGCGCCGTACGGTCGTCACCCTGCGGGAAAGCGGCGCGCCCCTCGACCTCGACCCGGAAGGCGCGCCGCGCTACCCGCTCGGCCACCTGATCGTGCCCCCGCTGTGCCTGGTCCCGCGCAGGGGAGTGAAGGTCGAACGCAACATCGTGTACCGGGAGGAAGGCCGCCTGCGCCTGAAGGTTGACGTCTTCCGTCCCGACGGTGAGCGCGATGCCGCCGGACGTACCGGCGGCGGGCTCCGTCCAGGGCTCATGCAGATCCACGGCGGAGCCTGGGTGATCGGCGACAAGCGGGAGCAGGGGCTGCCGCTGCTCAACCACATGGCCCTCCAGGGCTGGGTCGGCTTCAACGTCAACTACCGGCTCAGCCCCCGCGCCACCTGGCCGGACCACCTGGTCGACCTGAAGCACTTCGTCGCCTGGTACAAGGAGCACGCCGAGGAGTACGGAGCGGATCCCGACTTCCTCTGCGTGACCGGCGGTTCGGCCGGCGGGCACCTCACCGCGATGGTGGCCCTCACCGCGAACGTCCCGGAGTTCCAGCCGGGCTTCGAGGACGCCGACACCACCGTGCAGGGCGCGGTCCCGTTCTACGGCGTCTACAACTTCTTCGAGCCGGGCCCATGGCCTCGCCCCATGGGCGACACACGTCTCCTGGAGCGGATGGTCGTCAAGCGGCCCTTCGCGGAGGACCGGGAGGCTTACGCCAAGGCGTCCCCGGTCACCTACATCCGCGAGGACGCGCCGCCCTTCTTCGTCATCCACGGCAGCCGCGACTCGCTCATCCCGGCGGCCGAGGCCCGCCGCTTCGTGGAGCGGCTGAGGGAGGTCTCGGACTCGCCCGTCCTCTACGCCGAGATGAAAGGCGCCCAGCACGCGTTCGACGTGTTCCCCTCCTACCGGACGGCCAGGGTCATCGAGGGCGTCGAACGGTACCTGACGGGACTGCACCGCCAGTACCGCCAGGGCCGTGCTCCCGAGGTCCCCGGCGAGGTGACGCGGTCCTTGGGAGAGCCGACCGTCGGATAGCGTGGGACGTGTGCGGCTCACAGTTTTCTGGGATCGGATGAACCAGCAGTTCGGCGAGCACTACGCCGAGAGCGTGGCCAAGGACTACGTCATGGCCGAGCTGGGCGGCCGCACCATCGAGCAGGCCCTCGCAGACGGCGAATCCGCCAAGAAGGTCTGGCGGGCCGTCGTCGCCACCTTCGACGTCCCCTCCGCCCTGCAGTAGCGGCCCGCTACAGTCGTGCGGGCAGGTGCCCTTCCCATCTAAGGGTGGGGGCGGAGGTTCGGGCTGGGAGGTCATCCGGGACAGGTGCTGGGCACCTTGTATCGGAACTTCGTCACGAAGACCAAGTGCGCATGCATCTCAAGAACACCGTGCCTACAAGTGCGGATGCCGTCACTTTCAGCATCTGTCACTGACACTATGGCGACGTGCAGCTCCGTTACAACTACCGTGTGCATCCGACGCCGGGCCAGCAGGTCAAGCTGGCGAAGGCGTTCGGGTGCGCCCGCGTGGTGTTCAACGACGGGCTGCGCGCACGCCAGAACGCCCGTCAGGCGGGCCTGCCGTACATCTCCGACGGGGAGTTGTCCAAGCAGGTCATCACCGAAGCAAAGAAGACCGGCGAGCGGGCATGGCTGGGCGAGGTGTCGGCCGTCGTCCTGCAGCAGTCTCTGGCGGACCTGAACACCGCCTACCGCAACTTCTTGGCCTCCCTGACCGGTCGGCGGAAGGGGCCGAAGGTCGCCGCGCCCCGGTTCCGGTCGCGCAAGGACGGGCGGCAGGCGGTTCGCTTCACCCGCAACGCCCGGTTCTCGATCACGGCGGGCGGGAGGCTGCGCCTGCCGAAGATCGGTGATGTGCGGGTGCGCTGGTCGCGGGAGCTGCCCGCCGAGCCGTCCTCGGTCACGGTGATCAAGGATGCGTCCGGGCGGTACTTCGCCTCCTTCGTGGTCGATGTCGCCGCCGAGTCGTTGCCCGCGACGCCGGGCGAGGTGGGGATCGACCTGGGGTTGACTCATTTCGCGGTCCTGTCGGACGGCCGGAAGATCACAAATCCCCGGTTCCTGCGCCGGGCGGAGCGACGCCTGCGCAAGGCGCAGCAGACCCTCAGCCGTAAGCAGAAGGGGTCGGCGAACAGGAAGAAGGCCGTCGTCAAGGTCGCGCGGGCGCACGTCCGGGTGGCCGACGCGCGCCGCGACTTCGCCCACAAGCTCTCCACGAGCATCATCCGTGACAACCAAGCGGTGTACGTGGAGAACCTGTCGGTGAAGGGTCTGGCGCGCACGAAGCTGGCCAAGAGCATCCATGATGCGGGCTGGTCGGCCTTCACCCGGATGCTGGAGTACAAGGCCGCCCGGTACGGGCGGACCTTCGTCAGGATCGACCGCTGGTTCCCCTCGTCGAAGCTGTGTTCGGCGTGCGGCGCGGTCGCCGAGTCGATGCCGCTTTCCGCCCGGTCGTGGATCTGCGCCTGCGGCGCAGACCACGACCGGGACGTCAACGCGGCGATCAACATCCTGGCCGCCGGGCGGGCGGACAGGCTAAACGCCTGTGGAGACCCGGTAAGACGGCCGCTCGCGGTCGCGCGGGTCGACGAAACAGGAAGCCGCAGAGATGCCGCGTCAACGCGCGGCACGGACTGACTCCCCGGCCTTCAGGCCGGGGAGCACGTCAAAGCGGGATGCGGTGCGGGACGAACGACGACGTGTCGTCGGTGATGAGCCCGGACGTCTCCCTGATGCCGATCCCGGCCGCCCCGTCGTGGACCACCCACGCGCCGAGCACGGGGTGCTCGCCGTCGAACTCCGGCAGCGCGCAGAACTCCTGGAAGACGTAGCCTTCCGCGCCGTAGTCGCCCTGGGTCCTCTGCTCGGAACCGTCCGGCGTGACGATGCGCATGCTCGCGCCCTCCCGTCCGAGCAGGGGCTTCTGCACGTAGGAGGTCAGGTCCGACGGCGTGTTCAGGTAGGTGGGCAGCAGATTCGGGTGGCCTGGGAACAGTTCCCAGAGCAGGACGAGCAGGGCCTTGTTGGAGAGCACCATCTTCCAGATCGGCTCTATCCAGGACGTGGGCGTGCCCGGGATGTTGCGCCCGAACGGCTCGGCGACGATCCACTCCCACGGGTAGAGCTTGCAGAGCGTCCCGATCTCCCGCTCGTCGAGGTCGACGAACCGCCCGCGCGCGGCGTCCCAGCCGATGTCCTCCATGGCGATCGCCACACCCGGCAGGCCCGCCTCCTCGGCGGTCTCCTGCATGTAGGCGATCGTCATGACCTCCTCGCCGGTCTCGTCACCGGTCGTCCAGGCGAAATGGACCGGCCCGCCGTCCACGGCGGGCGCGAGCTCCTTCCAGCGCGCCACGAACCGCTCGTGGATGGAGTTCCACTGGTCGTCCCCGGGATGGGTGTCCTGCAGCCAGTACCACTGGACGACGGAACTCTCCACCAGGGCGGTCGGCGTATCGGCGTTGTACTCCAGGAGCTTGGCGGGGCCCCGGCCGTCGTAGCGCAGGTCGAACCGCCCGTACAGATGGGGGTCGCCGCGCCGCCACGACGCCTCGATCAGGGGCGCCACCCAGTCGGGGATGCCGAGGACGTGGTAGCGCCCGGTGGACACGACGTGCTCCACGACCTCCAGGCACATCCGGTGCAGTTCCTCGACGACGCCTTCGAGGGCCAGCACCTCGTCCATGTCGAAGACGTAGTGCACGGACTCGTCCCAGTAGGGCCGGGTCAGATGCTCGGGGTGCGCGGTGCGGTGGAAGGCCAGGCCGTGCGCCTCGACCTTCTCCGCCCAGCCCTCGCGCGGCTGAGAACGAACACGGCGCACGGGTCAGCTCCCGCCCCGGCCGCCGCCGCCGAACCCGCCCCGGCTCAGCGTCCGCCCGCCACTCGACTTGATCTTCCCCTCCGGCCGGTACCGGCTGCCGCCGGACACGAAGCCGGAACGGCTCTTCCCGCCGTAGTACCAGAAGTAGCGGCCGTAGGAGGGCGACCCGTGGTCGATGTCGCCGGTGTCGCAGTAGCCGTCCGAGACGACCTTGTACCCGCTCTTGCCCTTGGCGGGCGCGTTCCGGTCCACGCACCGCGCCGTGGTCGAACCGGAGCCGCAGGCGACGAGGGTCAACGACAGGGCGCTCACCATCCCCACCTTCACGGCGCGGGAGCTGAGCCGGCGAGGGGGCTCCTGTGGGGGCAAGAGAACACGTCCTTCTCACGCAGGGACCGACCGGACGGTCAGGGCCGTCACAGGCCATAAGACGATGAAGACCTTAATCCGGTTCGATCACGCCCACAGCAACCTGTGCGGCCGCTAGTCCGGCACCGGGAGATGCGCGTAGAGGTCCATCGCGTCCACGGACGACGGCAGGTCGCTGACCTGCCCGTCTCCGACCTCCACGACCCGCCAGGCGCCGTCCGTGCGGCGGGCCAGGTCGGTGGTGATGAACCGGCACCCCAGCGCGCGGACGGCGGGAGCCACCGCGCCCAGGTCGGGATCGAGCTCCACGCCCGGACTGTCGGGGTGCGGACCGACCAGCGCGGGCTCGCCGTCCACCCACCACACGCGCGCCTCACCCGCGTCGTCGTACTGCTCGAACTCCCGCACGACGAGGCCGCCGGCCAGATGGTCGTCCCGGAGCGCGACCATCTTGGCCGCGATGTCGTGCAGTCGGGCGAGGTTCTTCACGTCGGGGACGAAGCACGCCTCCTCCCACTCGTGCTTGCACGACTTCACGTAGTCCTTGACCACGCCGGGTCCGCTGCGCAGCGGCTTGACGAGCTCACCCAGTTCGCCGAGGGGGCCGGGGTCCTGGCCCGCGCCGAGGGGGCGCCACACGCTGTGCGGGGTCAGCCCGGCGAACGTGTCGTGCCAACCAGGCAGCTCGTGTGCGCGGCGGTAGTCGTCCGGGTGCGTCAGGAGGACAGTGCCGCTCCGTTTCAAGGCGGCGGCCATGGCGCCGTACTCGTCCGCCGAGAGCATCCACCCGCGGTACCAGACGGGGCCCAGGTCCGAGGGGACCGCGTCGACGGCGTCCTCGACGTCCCCGCGCCGCAGCGCGTCGTGGTCGATCAGGGCGATCTCGCCGTAGTGGTCCCGCACGGCGGCGGCCTCGCGGGCGAAGTGGGGGTCAACGCGCCGGGGGTGGAGCGGATCGACGCAGAAGAGGACGGTCAGCGTCATGATTGGAACCCTCCGTCAACTCCGCCAGGTTACGGGTCGGGGGCCACGATCGCACGGAGATTCCACCGCAAATCGGCATGTGGGACGATGATCGAACGGATGTTCGGTAAGCTGGTCGCGGCCCGCGGCGCCGCCGTCGGAGCGTCCAGGGGTCGAAAGTGTCGGTGGCCCGCCGTAACGTCGCCCTCGACATCGCAAGCAGCGGCCGAGAGCCGACACACCACAACGAGAAGGACATCTCAATGGCAGCGAACGACCGGGAGAAGGCTCTCGAGACCGCACTCGCCCAGATCGAGCGGCAGTTCGGCAAGGGATCGGTCATGCGGATGGGCGAGGAGGCGCGGGCGCCCGTCGAGGTGATCCCCACCGGCGCGATCTCCCTCGACATCGCCCTCGGCATCGGCGGCCTGCCGCGCGGCCGCGTCGTCGAGGTGTACGGCCCCGAGGGCTCCGGCAAGACCTCCATCGCGCTCCACGCCGTGGCGAGCGTCCAGAAGAAGGGCGGCATCGCCGCGTTCGTCGACGCCGAGCACGCGCTCGACCCCGAGTACGCCGCCAAGCTCGGCGTCGACATCGACGCCCTGCTGGTCTCCCAGCCCGACACCGGCGAGCAGGCCCTGGAGATCACCGACATGCTGATCCGCTCCGGCGCGATCGACATCGTCGTCATCGACTCCGTCGCCGCGCTCGTCCCCCGCGCCGAGATCGAGGGCGAGATGGGCGACAGCCACGTCGGCCTCCAGGCCCGGCTCATGTCGCAGGCCCTGCGCAAGCTCACCGGGGCGATCAACCAGACCAAGACCACCGCCATCTTCATCAACCAGCTCCGCGAGAAGGTCGGCGTCATGTTCGGCTCCCCGGAGACCACCACCGGCGGCCGCGCGCTGAAGTTCTACGCCTCCGTCCGCCTCGACGTCCGCCGCATCGAGACGCTCAAGGACGGCACCGAGGCCGTCGGCAACCGCGTCCGCGTCAAGGTCGTCAAGAATAAGATGGCCCCGCCGTTCCGCGTCGCCGACTTCGACCTCCTCTACGGCCAGGGCATCAGCCGCGAGGGCGGCCTGATCGACCTCGGCGTGGAGCACGGCTTCGTCCGCAAGTCCGGCGCCTGGTACACCTACGACGGCGACCAGCTCGGCCAGGGCAAGGAGAACGCCCGCAACTTCCTCAAGGCCAACCCCGACCTCGCCGACGGCATCGAGAAGAAGATCAAGGAGAAGCTCGGCATCGGCCCGAAGGTCGACAAGGAGGCCGAGCCCGCCGCTCCCGCCGCCGCGCCCGAGCCCGCCGCCGCTGCCCCCGCCAAGGCCCCCGCCGCCAAGCGGGGCGCCAAGGCCGCCAAGGCGGGTGATTCCTGACCGGGAATCCCCCGAGGCGGGTGACTCTTGACGACGAGTAAGCGATGATCTCGTATGCAGGGCGGCGGCGCCTAACCCGGCACCGCACGACCGGTGCCCGGAACTTCCCCGATGGCGCCGCCGCTCCCACGGCCAACGGCACCGCCCGGACCGGCTCCCGATGACGGACGCCCGCGATACCGACCCGGAGCCTGGGGCCCGCGAGAGGGGCCCGGAGGCGAAGGCCCGCGACACCGACCCAGAGGCGAAGGCTCGCGAGATCTGCCTGCGCCTCCTGTCCGCCTCCCCTCGCACGCGAGCCCAGTTGGCGGACGCGCTGCAACGCAAGCACATCCCCGACGACGTGGCCGAACGCGTGCTGGGCCGCTTCACCGACGTCGGCCTCATCGACGACGAAGCCTTCGCCCAGGCCTGGGTCCAGTCCAGGCACGCCGGCCGGGGCCTGGCCAAGCGCGCACTGGCCGCCGAACTCCGCCGCAAGGGCGTCCCCGACGAGACCGTCAACGACGCCGTGGACGCCCTCGACCCGGCGCAGGAAGAGCAGACGGCCCGCGCCCTGGTCGCCCGCAAGCTCCGGGCCACCCGAGGCGCCGACCCCGCCAAGCGCATGCGCCGCCTGGTCGGCATGCTCGCCCGCAAGGGCTATTCGCCCGGCCTGTCCTACCGGGTCGTGAAGGAAGCCCTGGCAGAAGAGGGCACCGACCCGGAAACCCTCCCCACCCCTCTCGACTGACCACGCGCCACCCCCTCAACATCGCCACGACCGCCACGAGCCCGAAAGACCGCGCGGCCCCAGAAGCCCACGCGAGCCGGAAGGCCGCGCGGGCCCGGAAGGGCACGCCGGGTAACGGCGCGTGAGCCCGGAAGGCGCGTGAGTCTGCAATGGCACGTGAACCCGGAAGTCCGCGTGAGCCGGGAGGGCGTGCGAGCCCGGAAGGTCGTGTGAGCCCGGAAGGTCGTGTGAGCCCGGAAGGCCGCGCGGGCTCGGAAGACCGTCCGAGTCGGGAGGCCGGGTGAGCCCGGAGGGGCTCGCCGGGTGAGGGCGCGTAAGTCGGGAGGTCGCGTGAGCCCGGGAAGGGCGCTGCGAGAGGGGCCGTGGGGTCAGGGTTGGGGCGGTGGGTGGGGGACGGGAATGGGGCGGGCGCGGGGGTGTCGGGGGGCGACACGCCGGGGCGGGGGAGGGGATGACCCGGGGCGATCGGTTCGTGACTCCGCCGGGGGCGTGATGGTGCAGGTGGTGCGGGGTCAGGGCGGTCAGGGGAGGCGGTAAGGAAGGAGTCACGCCGACGTTCGGTTAGTCCGGAATGCCCGTCGTTTGCTTGCTCATTACCTCTGTGCCGCTTACCGTTACGGCAGTGAGGAGTTACTCCGCGTCTTGCGGATTGCCATACGACCGAGCACGTTCCAGCAGCTGAGAGGCATAAAGGACACGTTCGTCGACCGGATTCGGCCGGGTCGCCGGGACGCGCCCGCGCGCGGTCCCGCGATGTCGTGCATCCGTGCGCGAGTAAATCCTCGCTAGGCAGGGCCCCGCACACCGGACGGGCCCGCGGCGAGGGAGGATCTGCCTCATGGAGAGCGTCCTGCTGGGTGCAGCGCTGCTGGTGACCCTGGTCGCTCTCGTGATCGTCGTCGTATGGCGTCCCGGCACGCCCGGCAAGGCCGCCGCGGAGATGGCGCGGGCGCAGGGCGACGCGGACGAGGTCAGGGCGAAGGCCGCCAAGGAGGCGCAGGCCGTCCTGGAGAAGGCCGAGCAGGAGGCGCAGCAGGTCGCCGCCGCCGGGCGCGCGGAACTCGACGAGGAAGGCCGCGCCCTGCGCGACGACATCCGCACCCTCCGCGAGGACCTGGAACGCCGGGAGGCCCGCCTCGCGGAACGGGAGCAGCGGCTGGACGCCGAGATGCGCCGCCTGGAGGAGTGGCAGGGACGGCTCGCCGAGACCAAGAAGGCGCTGGAGGCCCGCAGGCAGGAGCTCGACGGCATCGCCGAGGAGCGGCGCAAGGTCCTGGAGCAGGCCGCCGGGCTGACCGCCGAGCAGGCCAAGGCCGAACTCGTCGCGGCGGTCGAGAACCAGGCGAAGCGCGAGTCCATCCCCATCGTGCGGGAGATCGAGAACGCGGCGCGGGCGGAGGGCGACAAGCGCGCCCGCAAGATCGTGACGCTGGCGATCCAGCGGGTCGCGAGCGAGCAGACGGCCGAGTCGGTGGTGTCGGTGCTGCACCTGCCGAGCGACGAGATGAAGGGCCGCATCATCGGCCGCGAGGGCCGCAACATCCGCGCCTTCGAGACGACCACCGGCGTGAACCTCATCATCGACGACACGCCGGAGGCGGTGCTGCTGAGCTGTTTCGATCCCGTGCGCCGCGAGGTCGGGCGGCTGACGCTGGAGAAGCTCGTCCTGGACGGCCGGATCCACCCCCAGCGGATCGAGGAGATCTACGAGCGCAGCCGCAGCGACGTCGAGCAGCTGTGCGTCCGGGCCGGTGAGGACGCTTTGGTCGAGGTCGGCATCGGCGACATGCACCCGGAGCTGATCGCGCTGCTCGGCCAGTTGCGGTACCGGACGTCCTACGGGCAGAACGTGCTCAAGCACCTGATCGAGTCCGCGCACATCGCGGGCATCATGGCGAGCGAACTGCGGCTGCCGGTGGAGGTCGCCAAGCGCTGCACGCTGCTGCACGACATCGGCAAGGCGCTCACCCACGAGGTGGAGGGCAGCCACGCGCTGATCGGCGCCGAGATCGCCCGCCGCTACGGCGAGCACGAGGACGTCGTCCACGCCATCGAGGCGCACCACAACGAGGTCGAGGTCCGGACCGTGGAGGCCGTGCTCACCCAGGCCGCCGACGCGGTGAGCGGCAGCCGGCCGGGGGCGCGCCGCGAGTCCCTGGAGGCGTACGTCAAGCGCCTGGAACGGCTCGAGGAGATCGCCCGCGACAAGCACGAGGGCGTGGAGAAGGTCTTCGCGATGCAGGCCGGACGCGAGATCCGGGTGATGGTGAAGCCCGACGCGGTCGACGACATCCAGGCGCAGGTCATCGCCCGCGACATCGCCAAGCAGGTCGAGGACGAGCTGACCTACCCCGGCCAGATCCGCGTCACCGTCGTCCGCGAGTCCAGGGCGATCGAGTTCGCCCGCTGACCCCCTGACCCGCTGACCCCCCGACCCCCTGATTTAGGGGTCGGTGGAGCTGTTTCGGTGGAATTCGGTGGCTGGTCTGGTGTTCGCCAACTTCCGCGGTGATGATCAAGTCATTTCCAGGCGGGAGGATCTCTTGAACAGGATCGCCATGATCGGGGGCGGGGCCGTGCTGGCCGCCGCCGTCGCCCTCGCGGGCAGCGCACAGGCCGCGCCGGAGACCACGGGCAAGCGGACGCACGTGGTGGTGCTCGGGCACCGCGGGTCGCCGGGGCAGGCCCCCGAGGAGACGCTCGCGTCCTACCGCAACGCGCTGCGCGACAAGGCGGACGTGCTCGAAGGCGACGTGCAGCTCACGTCCGACAAGCAGATCGTGCTCCTGCACGACGACACGCTCGCCCGGACCACCGACGTGGAGCAGGTCTTCCCCGACCGGGCGCCGTGGCGGGTGGGTCAGTTCACGCTGGCCGAGATCAAGAGGCTGGACGCCGGGTCCTGGTTCGACGCGCGGTACGCGGGCCAGCGGGTGCCGACCCTGAAGGAGCTCCTCGCCGTCAGGGACCGGCGGACCGGGCTGAGCCTGGAGCTGAAGTCCCCGGCCAACAGCCCGGGCATCGCGACGCTGCTCGCCCAGGAGTTGAACGCGGCGCGCGTCACCGACGGCGGGACGCTCCCCTCGGGGGCCTACCGGGTGCAGGTCCATTCGCGCGACCAGGCGGCGCTCAAGGAGTTCCACGAGTCCGCGCCCAAGGTGCCGCTCTCGTACCTGACCGGCGGGAGGATGCTCGCCGACGACGAGCTCGCCGCGCTGGCGGGCTGGACGGTCAGCGTGTACGCCCACCCCCGGGTGACCAGTGCGGACGACGTCAAGCGCGCGCACGCCAAGGGGCTGAAGGTGTTCAGCGACCCGGTGGACAGCCAGGCCGAGGTCTCCATGGGGGCGAACCAGGGCTACGACTGGCTCGCGACGAACTTCCCGGCGACGACGCGGCGGATCCTGGACGGCCGGAAGCCGTTCCCCGAGGCGAGCGGCGTCGTGATCGACAGTGTCCTCCCCGACCCGAGCGGCGACGACGTGCAGCCGGAGAAGAGCGAGCACGTGGTGCTGCGGAACACGACGTCGAGGCCGATCGACGTCGGCGGCGGCTACCTGCGCGACCAGGCGAGCAACCTGATGAAGATCGGCCCTGGCTACGTGATCCCGCCGGGCAGCCTGCTGCGCGTCCACGTCGGACCGGGCACGAACCGCCCCGACGCCTACTACAACGGCCTGACGGCCGGCTTCCTGAACAACACTTCAGGCGACACGGTGTCGTTCTTCGGGGCCGACCACAAGCTGCTCGACATCTCCTCCTACGTCCTGCCCTGAGCGGTCAGCCGACCGTCAGGTTGATGGGCTCGACGTCGCGCGGCTCGAACCCGAGGGTCTGGCCGTAGAACGCGAGCTCCGCCTCCAGGCAGCGGATGACCGTGTCGGCCTTGCGGAAGCCGTGCGACTCGCCCTCGAAGGTGAGGTAGGCGTACGGCATCTTCTTCTCGGCCAGCGCCTGCGCGAACCGCTCCGACTGGTCCGGCGGGACGATCGGGTCGTTCAGCCCTTGCAGGAGCAGCACGGGGCAGGCGGTCTTGTCGGCGTGGTTGATCGGCGAGCGCTCCTCGTAGGCGCGCTCGAAGCCGGGGAGGGGGCCGATGAGGCCGAACAGGTAGTGGGACTCGAAGTCGTGGGTGCTCTCGGCGAAGCGCTGCAGGTCGCTGATCCCGAAGTAGGACGTGGCGGCCTTGAACACGTCGGTCTTCGTGACCGCCGCGAGCGTCGTCCAGCCCCCGGCGGAGCCGCCGCGGATCGCCAGCCGCTGCGGGTCGGCGATGCCGCCGTCCACGAGGGCCCGGGCGGCGGCGACGGCGTCCTCGACGTCGACCACGCCCCACTGGCGGCGCAGCCGCTCCCGGTAGGCGCGGCCGTAGCCGGCCGACCCGCCGTAGTTGACGTCGATGACGCCGATGCCGCGGCTGGTGAAGTACGCGCGCTCCATGTCGAGCACCGTGGACACCCGCCCGGTGGGGCCGCCGTGCACGAACACCACGTACGGCGGCAGCTCGTCCTCCGGACCGGCGGCCTCGGGGTTGGTCGGCGGGAACACGTAGGCGTGGACGGGACGCCCGAACGGCCCCTCCAGGCGTTCGGCGCGCGGCCTGGACAGGTAGGCGACGTCGGGCAGTTCGGCCCGCTCCCGGCGCAGGCCCTCGACGCGCCCGGTCGTCGTGTCGACCCGCACGACCGAGGCCGGCAGGTCCGGGCCGCCGGCGATCCCCACGATCGTCGTGCCGTCCGTGGACAGCTGCGGCGCCCAGTGCTCGTAGGGGACCTCCAGGTCCACCAGGTCGAGCGTGTCGGTGTCGTAGACGCCGAGCCGCATGTCGCCCTCGCCGTGCAGGACGGCGAGGCGCCCGTCGCCGAGCAGCGCGTACGGCATGCCGCCGAGCTGCCACAGCGGCGCGGCGAACTCCTCCTCGGCCGGGTAGAGCGCCTGCGCGGACTCGCCGTGCAGGCCGACCTGGTAGATGTTCCACCAGCCGGGCCAGTCGGAGATCACGTACAGGGACTCGTCGTCGCGCCACAGCGGTGCCAGGGCCGACTCGGTGAGGCCGCCCTTGACGGTCCGCGGGGCGACCACAGCACCGTCCTCGATCGCCGCCACGCGCACCTCGGTGCCGTCCCACGGCATGCGCGGGTGGTTCCACTGGACCCAGGCCAGGTGCCCTCCGCTGGGGGACGGCGCCGGCCCGGCGTAGAACTGCGCGCCCGACACCATCTCGCGGATCGCGCCGGCGTCCCCGGCGGCGCTGCCGTCCAGCGGGACGGCCACGATGGCGCGCCGGATGCCCGTCACGGGCTGTTCGTCGGCGCTCTCCGCACCCTCGGCGCCCTCGGCGCCTTCAGGGGCCGGCTCGGCGATGTGCCCCTCGCAGACGCACCAGATCTCCGTCCCGTCCGGGGACAGGACGTAGTCGGCGTAGCGCAGCCCCGCTGGCACGGCCGGTTCGGGCGTCAGCGGGTACGGCTTGGGGTCGCCCTCGTCGAGCCGGTGGAGCCGCTGGTCCTCGTAGTTGGAGAACACGATCGACCAGCCCGCGCCGGTACGGATCGGCAGGTACGACCGGCCCCCGTACTCGTGGACGCGGGTACGCGCGTCCCAGGGCGCCTGCAGCAACTCGGTGCGATGACCGTCCTTCAGATGGATGACCGTGGTCCGGCCGCCTTCCTCGGGCCGCGTCTCCTGCCACCACACATCGTCACCCGAGACGGTGGGAAAGCTGAGGCGCAGCCGGGCGCGGGCGACATCGGCCGCAGAGATGGGTGAAGGCCATGAGCCGTAGGGAAGGGTCGCACGAGCGGTCATAACAGGAATCGTCCCGCATACGGGGATCGGTTGGGGCCATGACGGGCCGTTTGAGGTCGGAAAGATACAAGCCCGTCGCCGGAAAACCCGCCGGTAACACCAAGGTTCGCCGGGTTCGACGCGTGAGGGGTGCCGCCGGACTCCGGCGGCACCCCTCACGCGTCAGACCGGGGCCCGGTGGCACTCAGAGGCGTGCCGCGCCCCCGCCGATCTGGCCGGCCGCGGCCATGCCCGGAGCGGGCGGGGCTCCGACGTCACCGCCCATCGTCCTGCCCGCCGTCTTGCGGCTGCGGCGTCCCCGGGCCTCCAGCCACGTGGCGAGCCGGCTCACCAGCATGTTGAGCGCGATGTAGATGATCGCGACGACGATGCCGGCCTGGAGCTTGTTGTTGTGGTAGTTGGCGGGCACCTGCCGGAACCCCGCCGACAGCAGCTCGGAGTAGGCGATGATGAACCCGAGTGCGGTGTCCTTGAGCAGGACCACGAGCTGGCTCACGATCGCCGGCATCATGACCGTGACCGCCTGCGGCAGCAGCACCAGGCGCATGACGCCGTTCTTGCGCAGGCCGATCGCGTAGGCCGCCTCGGACTGCCCGTTCGGGATCGACTGGACGCCCGCGCGCACCACCTCGGCGAGCACCGAGCCGTTGTACATCACGAGCCCGAACACGACGGCGGCGAACGCCGGCACCGTGATGGTCCCCGCGTTGATCTCCACGCCGAAGATCGAGAAGAAGTTGTCCACCAGCACCCGCTGCAGGGTGCCGAACTGCGAATCCGCGATGACCGGGCTGATCTTGTTCGGGACGAAGAACGCCAGGAAGATCAGGATCAGCAGCGGGATCGCCCTGAAGAACTCCACCACGACGCCGGCCGGGACCCGCAGCCACCAGTGGTCCGACAGCCGGGCGAGGCCGAACACCACGCCGAACAGGAGCGCGAGGACGGACGCCACCGCCGCGGCCTTCAGGGTGCTCCACAGGCCGGGCAGGATCAGCTTGTCCCAGACCGTCCACTTGAGGAACGGGGTCCACAACTCGCTCTCGAACTGTCCCCGCTCGTCGAAGCGCCAGATCAGCGCCGCGAAGAGGGCGAGCAGCACGGCGGTCGTGACGACGGTCACCGCCCTGTTCCGCGCGCGCGCCCGGGGCCCGGGGGCGTCGAACAGGACGGTCGCTTCCTGGCTCATCGGGCCACCGCCATCCGCTTGTGCAGCCAGCCGAAGAAGAATCCGGTCGGCAGGGTGAGGATCATGAAGCCGATGGCCACGCCGATGAACAGCGGGAGCGCCCCGCTGGTGAACGAGGGCAGGTCCAGCAGGTCCTTGGTGACCGCGGCGGCCTCGCCGTAGCTCGCGGCGGAGGCCACGGTGGTGTTCTTGATCATCGCGATGAGGACGCTTCCCAGCGGCGCGATGACCGAGCGGAACGCCTGCGGGAGGATGATGATCCGCAGCGACTGGGTGAAGGTCAGCCCGATCGAGCGGGCCGCCTCCGCCTGCCCCAGCGGCACGGTGTTGATCCCCGCCCGCAGCGACTCGCAGACGAACGCCGCCGTGTACCCGGACAGGCCGAGTACCGCCCACCAGTAGTACGTGGTGGGGGGGTTGTCGGAGAACTGCAGAGCCAGGACGTCGTTGAGCCCGAGGCTGCACAGCAGCAGGACCAGGGTCAGCGGCGTGTTGCGCACGACGTTGACGTAGGTGGTGCCGATGACGCGCAGCAGCGGAACCGGCGCGACCCGGAAGCTCGCGAGAACCGTGCCGATCAGCAGGGACAGGACCGCGGAGAGGGCGGCGAGCCGCACGGTCGCGTAGAACCCGTCGAGGATCTTGTCGAAGTTGTCGAAAAACGCGCCGAAGTCAAACATTGCTCAGCTGTTCCATGGCGGTCCAAGGGGTCGGGCCATCACCGGGACCCCCCGGGGGAGACGCGTATGCCTTCCCCGGAAGGCCCCGGCGTGACGATGTTCAGCCCAGGATCAGGCGCAGCCTTCCATCTGCGGCGCGGTCGTGACGAGCTTGAGCCCGGTGCCCGCGAAGTGCTTCTCCAGCAGGGTCTTGGCCGTGCCGTCGGAGTACATCTGGGCGATGGCCTTGTTGACGGCCTCGCAGGTCTCGGTGTCGCCCTTCTTGAGGCCGACGCCGTACTTCTCGTCGGTGAAGGGGTCGTTGATGACCTTGAAGGCGCCCTTCTGCTGGTTGGCGAAGCCGGCGAGGATCAGGTCGTCGGTGCTGACCGCGTCCACCGCGTCCGACTTCAGCTTGGCGACGCAGTCGGAGTAGCTGGAGGCGTCCACGAGGGTGACGCCCTTGATGTTGAGCTTGCCGTCCGGCGGGCCCTCGGTGATGCGGCGGAAGGAGTTGGAGCCGGCCGCCTTGCAGAGCTTCTTGCCCTTGAGGTCGGTGGCCTTCTTGATGCTGGTGTTGTTCGCCTGGACCATCGTGTCCTGGTGGGCGACGTAGTACGGGCCGCCGAAGGTCACCTGCGACTTGCGCGCGTCGGTGATGGAGTAGGTGGCGACCACGAGGTCGACCTGCCCGCCGCCGAGGAACGACTCGCGGTTGGCGGAGGTCGTCTCCTTGAACGTGATGCCGTTCTCGGGGACGCCGAGCGACTTCGCGATGTACTTGGCGACGTCGACGTCGAAGCCGTCGTAGCTGCCGTCGGGCTTCTTCAGGCCGAGGGCCGGCTGGTCGAACTTGATGCCGATGGTCAGCTTCTTGTCGTCCTTGGCCTTCTGGACGACCGTCTTGGCCTCGGTCTTCTCGGTGTCGCTGCCGCACGCGCTGAGCGCCAGCGACAGCGCCATCCCCGCCCCGATGAGGGCGCCGAAACGACGTACTCGCATTTTCGTCCTACCTCTGCTCTCTGCCGGAGCCCCGCGGCTCAGTGCGTGAGGATCTTGGAAAGGAAGTCCTTCGCGCGCTCGGTCCGCGCGTTGGTGAAGAACTCGTCGGGGGTGTTCTCCTCGACGATCTGGCCGTCCGCCATGAACACGACCTTCTGGGCGGCCCGCCGCGCGAAACCCATCTCGTGCGTGACCACGATCATGGTCATGCCCTCGCGGGCCAGTCCCGTCATGACGTCCAGGACCTCGTTGACCATCTCCGGGTCCAGCGCCGAGGTCGGCTCGTCGAAGAGCATCACCTTGGGCTTCATCGCCAGGGAGCGCGCGATCGCCGCCCGCTGCTGCTGCCCCCCGGACAGCTGAGCGGGGTACTTGTGCGCCTGGTTGGCGATGCCGACCCGGTCGAGCAGTTCCATCGCGTGCTTCTGCGACTCCTGCTTGCCCTGCTTGCGGACCTTGATCGGCCCGAGCATGACGTTCTCGAGGATCGTCTTGTGGGCGAACAGGTTGAACGACTGGAACACCATGCCCACGTCGGCGCGGAGCCTCGCCAGCTCCTTGCCCTCCTTGGGCAGCTCCTTGCCGTCCACGAGGATCTTGCCGTCGTCGATCGGCTCCAGCCGGTTGATCGACCGGCAGAGGGTCGACTTCCCGCCGCCGGAAGGGCCGATCACGACGACGACCTCACCGGAGTCCACGGTGAGGTTGATGTCCTTGAGGACGTGCAGCTCGCCGAAATGCTTGTTGACGTGCTCGACCACGACGAGGGGCCGGTCACCTGCGGCGGCCGGCTCCGGGGCGGAGACCTCCGGCCCGGTCTTGGTGAGCTCGGGCCCGCTTTCGCTGTCCGTCATGGGCTCGGACTTTACGTCATCGCCGGCGCTGCCCGAGTTGCCCTGCGGTACCGATACGATCACGAATACCCACGTCGGACGGGGTCCGGCCGTGGCGGAGAGTGATCATCAGAGCTGGCGGCGCGGTGCGCCGTCCGTTCGGCCATGTAACGGCGGGCCCGTACCCTTGATGACTGTCATGAGTGCGCCTATGGAGACGGCACCGCGTACGTACGAGATCCGTACCTACGGGTGCCAGATGAACGTCCACGACTCCGAGCGGCTGTCGGGCCTGCTGGAGTCGGCCGGGTACGTCCGCGCGGTGGACGCCGAGCCCGACGTCGTGGTCTTCAACACCTGCGCGGTGCGGGAGAACGCCGACAACCGGCTCTACGGCAACCTCGGCCATCTGCGGCCCGTCAAGGACGGCCATCCCGGCATGCAGATCGCCGTGGGCGGCTGCCTGGCGCAGAAGGACCGCGACACCATCGTCAAGCGCGCTCCCTGGGTGGACGTGGTGTTCGGCACGCACAACATCGGGTCGCTGCCCGCGCTGCTCGAACGCGCACGGGTGCGGAGCGAGGCGCAGGTCGAGATCGAAGAGTCGCTGGTGACCTTCCCCTCGACGCTGCCGACGCGCCGCGAGTCGCCCTACGCCGCCTGGGTGTCGATCTCCGTGGGGTGCAACAACACCTGCACGTTCTGCATCGTCCCGTCCCTGCGCGGCAAGGAGCGCGACCGCCGGCCGGGGGAGATCCTCGCCGAGGTCGAGGCGCTGGTCGCCGAGGGCGCCCTGGAGATCACGCTGCTCGGGCAGAACGTCAACGCCTACGGCTCGGGCTTCGGCGCCCTGTCCGCCGCGCCGGACGACGTCCGCGCGATGACCCGGGACGGGCAGTCGGCGTTCGCGGGTCTGCTGCGCGCCTGCGGCGGCGTCGAGGGCCTGGAGCGGGTCCGGTTCACCTCGCCGCACCCCAAGGACTTCACCGACGACGTGATCGCCGCGATGGCCGAGACGCCCAACGTGATGCCGTCCCTGCACATGCCCCTGCAGTCCGGGTCGGACGGCGTGCTGCGCGCGATGCGCCGCTCGTACCGGCAGGCGCGCTACCTCGGAATCATCGAGAAGGTCAGGGCCGCGATCCCGGACGCGGCGATCACCACCGACATCATCGTGGGCTTCCCCGGCGAGACCGAGGCCGACTTCGAGGAGACCCTGCACGTGGTGCGGGAGGCCCGGTTCGCGTCGGCGTTCACGTTCCAGTACTCCAAGCGCCCCGGCACCCCGGCGGCGACCATGGACGGCCAGCTGCCGAAGGAGGTCGTCCAGGAGCGGTACGAGCGGCTCATCGCGCTGCAGGAGGAGATCTCCTGGGCGGAGAACCGCAGGCAGCTCGGCCGCACCCTGGAGGTACTGGTCGCCGAGGGTGAGGGCCGCAAGGACGAGGCGACGCGCCGGCTCTCGGGCCGGGCGACCGACAACCGCCTGGTCCACTTCAGCGCGCCGGAGGAGCCGGTCCGCCCCGGCGACATGGTCACCGTCGAGGTCACCTACGCCGCGCCGCACCACCTGGTCGCCGACAAGCCCGCGCTGGGCGTCCGCCGCACGCGCGCGGGCGACGCGTGGGAGGCCCGCCAGGGCGGCGGCGGCGGGGCCAGGGGCGTGTCGCTGGGCATGCCGTCGATCGGGCGGCCGGCCGCGTCGGCCGCGCCCGCGCCGGGCTGCTCGACCCGCCCCTGAACTCCGGCATGATCGGGTGGTCCCCGGCGGCCGGCCCGCCCTCAAGGAGGCAGCGTGCTCGTATCGGCGGCGGTGTGCCCGCATCCGCCCCTCCTCGTTCCGGAGATGGCGGGGGAGGCGGCACCGGAGCTGGACGCGCTCCGGGGCGCCTGCGACCGGGCCGTCCGCGGCCTGGCGGGAGCGGACGCCCTGATCGTGGTCGGGGGAGGGCCGGAGACCCGCGCGTACGGGAGTGACGCCTACGCGACGCTGCGCCAGTACGGCCTCGACTGGACGATCCCCACCCGGGTCACGCGCGATGCCGAGGCGCTGCCCCTCTCTCTCACCATCGGGTTCTGGCTGCTGGAGCGGCAAGGCTTGGGCGCAGGGGCGCGCTACCAGGCCGTCGGATTCGACGCCTCTCCTGACGATTGCCTGGCGCTGGGACGTGAACTCGCCGAATCGGCCGACCGTGTCGCCCTTCTGGTGATGGGGGACGGCTCGGCATGCCGCTCGGAGAAGGCTCCCGGCTACCTCGATGAGCGCGCGGCCCCGTACGACGAGGGTGTGGCGCGCGCGCTCGGGCAGGGCGACGCCGGGGCCTTGGCCGCCCTCGATCCGGAGCTCTCCCGGGCCGTCCGGGCGGCCGGGCGTGCGGCGTGGCAGGTGCTCGCCGGTGCGGCCGCTCAGGACGGCGACGCGTTCACGGGCGAACTCCTCACCGACGAGGCCCCTTACGGCGTCGGTTACCTGGTGGCGGGCTGGTCACGGGCAGGCGGGCCCGCCTAGTAGGGCTGCCCGCCAGTGCCGCCGGGCTGTTCCCCCGTGCCGCCGGGCTGCCCCGGCTGCCCGGGCTGTTCCCCCGCACTGCCGTGCTGCCCGGGCTGCCCGCCTTCGCCGCCCCCGCGGTCGATGTACTTCTCGGCCTGCTCCTGGACGCGGTCGACCTTGTCGGCGTACTTGCCGCCGGTGCGCTGGTCGAACTTGTCCCCGGCCTTCTCCACGCCCTCCTTGGCCTTGTCGGAGTGCTGCCCGAGCATCTGCTTGACCTTGTCGACGATGGACATCGAATCCCCCCGGATCCCTCGTCCCGTTCGGCGCCGCCGGGCCGGTGCGGCGCCCGTTCATCCCGGCCATACCCGTTCTGTTGCCACAATCGATCCCGTGACCCCACCCAATGCCCCGCATGTGATCGCGGTCGTCGGCGCCACGGCGGCCGGCAAGTCCGACCTGGCCGTCGAGCTGGCGCTCCGCCTGGACGGCGAGGCGGTGAACGCCGACTCGATGCAGCTGTACCGCGGCATGGACATCGGCACCGCGAAGCTGTCGGCGGACGAGATGCGCGGGGTCCCGCACCATCTCCTGGACGTGTGGGACGTGACGGTCACCGCGAGCGTCGCCGAGTACCAGCGGCTCAGCGCGGACGCCATAGCGGAGATCAGGGGCCGGGGGCGGCTGCCGGTCCTGGTCGGCGGGTCCGGGCTCTACGTCCGCGCGGCCCTCGACCGCCTGGAGTTCCCGGGCACGGACCCGGCCGTGCGGGGGCGCCTGGAGGAGGAGCTGGAGCGCGTCGGGCCCGGCGCCCTGCACGAACGGTTGCGCGGCCTCGACCCCGCGGCGGCGGAGGCGATCCTGCCGAGCAACGGCCGCCGGATCGTGCGGGCCCTGGAGGTGATCGAGATGACCGGCCGCCCGTTCACCGCGACCCTGCCCGAGCACCGGTACCGCTATGACTCCGTGGTGCAGATCGGGCTGAGCGTGCCCCGCGGCGAGCTGGACGAGCGCATCGCCCTGCGGGTGGAGCGGATGTGGGAGGCGGGCCTGGTCGACGAGGTCCGGGAACTGGAGAAGCGGGGCCTGCGGGACGGCCTGACCGCCGGGCGCGCCCTCGGCTACGCGCAGGTGCTGCGGTTCCTCGCGGGGGAGTGGACGGAGGACCAGGCCAGGGAGGACACCGTCCGGACGACGCGGCGCTTCGCCCGCCGCCAGGAGTCGTGGTTCCGCCGCGACCCGCGCGTCCAGTGGCTCCCCTACGACGCCCCGGACCTGGTCGATCGCGCCCTGGCGCTGGTGAGCCGGGGGACGGCGGACCCCATATGATCGGGGGCATGCGGTTCGTCAAGGGGCACGGCACCGAGAACGACTTCGTGATCCTTCCCGATCCGGACGGCGTCCTCGACCTCACGCCGCGGGCCGTCGCGCGGCTCTGCGACCGGCGGGCGGGCATCGGCGCCGACGGCGTCCTGCGCGTGGTCCGGACGAAGGCCGCGGAGCTCGACGCCGACGCCGAGTGGTTCATGGACTACCGCAACGCCGACGGCAGCATCGCCGAGATGTGCGGCAACGGGGTGCGCGTCTTCGCCCGCTACCTGGTCGACGCGGGCCTGGCCCCGGCAGGGGAGTGGGACGTCGCCACCCGCGCGGGGCTGCGGCGCGTGTCGCTCGGCCCGTCCGGCGACGTCAGCGTGGAGATGGGCCTGCCCGAACTCCTCGGTCCAGGGGAGGCGTCCCTCGCGGGGGCGGCCTTCGCAGGCGAGCGGGTCAGCGTCGGCAACCCCCATCTGGCGTGCCGCGTCACCGGGCCGGTCGCCGCCCTGGACCTGTCGCGCGCCCCCGGGTTCGACCCGGCCGCCTTTCCCGACGGGGTGAACGTCGAGTTCTTCCGGAGCGTCGGGGAGCGGCACGTGGAGATGCGGGTGTACGAGCGCGGCTCCGGCGAGACGCGGTCGTGCGGCACCGGGACCGTCGCGGTCGCCGCGGCCGCGGCCCGCGGCGCCTTCGACGGCGCCGAGTGGACCGTGGACGTCCCGGGCGGCCGGGTGGCCGTCGTCCTCGACGGCGACACCAGCCACCTGAGGGGCCCGGCCGTCCTGGTCGCCGAGGGCGAGACCCGGCCCGGCTGGATCTGACCGGCCTTCCCTTCGACCTGGACTGGTACGGGTGCCGCTCCCGGTCCCGGCACAGACGGGACAACGGTCCCTCTCCAGCGGGACCTTCCCCCGCATAACTTCTTTCTTGCACACCCTCTGGTGAATGGCCCGTATGGACCGGGATGGGAGCCCCGGGGCCGTACGGAGCCTGAGGGCCGGTGGCGACCTTCTTGGCGGGGGGCGGTCACCGGCCCTCCCACCCGGAGGGTGCGGCACCTCAGGGCTCTCGGGGGAGCCCTCAGGACGAGACGCCGTTGACCGGCAGTCTGGCGCGGACCAGGGTCCCGCCCTTGGGGCCGGGCCCCACCGTGCATGATCCGCCCAGTTCGGCCGCGCGTTCTCGCATGGAGGACATGCCGATGCCGGAGCGCACCTGGTAGGGCAGCCCCACACCATCGTCGTCGACCGTGACGTGCAGATCACCGTTCAGATGCAGCCGCACCTCGGCGCGGCCCGCCTTGGCGTGCCGGTGGACGTTCGTCAGCGCCTCCTGGACGATCCGGTACGCGGCGACCTCGGCCGCGGCCGGCAGGCCCTTCAGGTCGCCCACGACGCGCACGTCCACCTGGGGGCCGTCCCCGGAGGCGACGACGCCGCCGAGCGCCTGGATCGCGCCCTCCAGCCCGAGGTCGTCCAGAGCGGGAGGCCGCAGGCCGTACACGAGCTCCCTGATGTCGCCGATGGTGCGCCCCATGGTGGCGCGCAGCTCCTCCAGCAGCCCGTCGACCGCCTCCGGGTCGGTCTTGAGCGTGATGCGCGCGGCGTCCACCGTCATGGCGAGGCTGGCCAGCGTCGGGCCGAGGCCGTCGTGCAGGTCGCGGCGCAGCCGGCGGCGCTCCTCCTCCCGCGTGCGCAGGATGTGCTCGCGGGACCGCTGGACGTCCGCGGCGAGCCGCGCCGCGTTCGCCAGCTCGGCCAGGTTGCGGGCGAGGACGTTCGACAGCCGCGCGTCCGGGGTGCGGGTGACGCCGAACAGCAGCCGCCCCACCGGCTCGCCGTGCCACACCAGCGGGATGAGCTGCGGGCGGTCGCCGAGCACGCCGTCCTCCGCCGCGATCTTCCGGCCGTCGCGGTCCAGCACCTCGATCGTGACGCCGGTCGCGTGCAGGGCCGAGCGCGCGACCTCGGCGGCGACGGCGAGCGCGGCGCCGGGGTTGGCGGCGGTCTGCAGCCGCCGGTTGAGGCGGTCGGCGATCCGGTACGGGTCGCGCTCGCCGTGGATGAACCCGTCCACCGTGCGCTGGAGCCGCCGCCGGACCGGTTCGAACACCGCGCCCGCGACGATCGCCCCGGCGAGCCCGGCGAGGGTGCCCCGGCCGTGCGCGAGCAGGCTCGCGGTGCCGACGAGCGCGAAGTACACGCCGGTGATCACGACCACGAGGCCCGCGTACACCAGCGTCCGGCTGACCACGAGGTCGATGTCGTACAGCCGGTAGCGGGTGATCGCGATGGCGATGCAGATGGGGACGGCGACGATGGTGAGGTCGCGCAGCGGGTCGCCGATCGGGCTGTTCTCGCCGACGAAGATGATCGCCTCGGCGACGATCCCCGGATAGACCACCCAGGCGATCTGCCGCCGGACGTCCGGCGGCGCCTGGACGAACCGCACGGCCACCGAGAACAGCCCCGCGGCCAGGGCGGTGACGATGACCACGCTGATCGGGAGCGGGATCCGGTCGAACGGGTAGACCGAGACGCCGTTGTGCCAGCGGCGCACGTCCGGGTCGATCGTCAGGTGCACGCACACGACGACCGGGACGAGGCAGGCGAGGGCGAGGGCCGGACGGAACCACCGCGACACCAGCCGCCCGTCCGGGAAGATCAGCGGCAGCACCAGTGTCAGGGCGTAGGTGTCAACGGCCCACAGCCAGACTCCGAGCCACTGGACGAACCCGGCCCCGGGCAGGCGGTGCAGCTCGAACCAGGGGCCGAGGTTGAGCGAGAGCACGTAGAGGGAGGCGCTGAACCCCGCGCCGACCATGAGCCAGGCGACCTTCAGCCCCGGCCGGTGGCGCAGCAGGACGGCGCCCACGGGCGTCCAGGCGAGGGCCACCAGGATCTCGGGATGCCACCACACCATCCGCTGCTCGGACGGGAGGCGGCCCCCGATGACCAGGGACGCCGCGACGGACACGACCGCGCCGAGCGCGAAGAGGGCGCCGATGCGCCGCGCCGCGCGGTCGTGCTCTTCCGTCTGCATGCACACTCCCCGCCGAAAGTAATGGAATGTTAAAACGCCCGGCTCTCTGTCCTGCAGTCCAAAACGCGACCGCCTCAGGACACCGCTGATCGGGTTCGGCGGAGGATTCCCCGGTCGCGATGCGGGCGGACGTGTCGTGATGGTAACCGTGGATACGCCTGAAATGAACGGAAGACGCAGGTCAGCGTCCTGTTCCGGTCGCCTTACCACACGCTGGGCGCGGTCGGCGCGGTGTGCGGGCGCGGTCGGCGCGCGGGGGTGGGCGCGGCCGGGGTTCGGGAGGCGGGTGCGGGTCAGACCGTGAGAGTCAACATGCTGTCGCGCGTCAGCGCCTTCACCCCGCGCCGCATGTCCTCGGGAGAGAAGTCCTTGAGGAGCAGGCGCTGGATCAGGAAGCCGGGGAAGAGCGCGAACAGCGTCTTGCCGGCGGCCGTGACATCGGTGTCGGCGGGGAGCAGGCCGGCGTCGACCAGCCGGCGGATGTAGCGGGTCCAGGTGTCGCGCAGGCCGATGACGTTGTCGGCGACGTACGCGGCGATCTCGGGGTCGTGCATGGCGAGCGCCCAGGCCTGGGGCGCGAGCCGGAGCGGGCCGTTCTCGCCGGAGAGGGCGACGATGTGGTCGGCGAGCCGCTCGGCCATCTCGTCGACCGGGAGCAGCGGGTCGCTCTCGGCGAGCGCCGTGAAGAACGCGTGCAGGTCGCCGACCACGGTGGCGATGTTCGCCTCGACGATCTCGTTCTTGCTCTTGAAGTACCGGTAGACGGCACCGGCGGAGAGGCCGGCCTCGGCGAAGATGTCCTGCATGGACGTCGCGTGGATGCCCTTGCGGATGAAGCAGGTGCGGGCCGCTTCCAGGATCTGGCGGCGGCGGCGCTCCAGGTGCTCCTCGCTGACTCTCGGCATGGCGCCAATATAAAACGAACGTTCGTTTCTTGACAAGCCCAGAGCGCGGTGCGACTCTGGCGGCGTCAAAAGAGAACGGACATTCGTTTTTTTGGAGGAGATCGTGCGGTCCTCCCCTGCCGCCCGCGCCATGGGCGCGGCCGTCGGCGCGGCGCTGCTGCAGCTCATCATGATCGTCGCCTTCTCGTGGCCCGCCGCGCGGACGGAGCCGCGCGACGTCCCGATCGTCGTGACCGGCCCGCAGGCCGCCGCGGTCGCGGGCGCGCTCGACCGCCGGCGGCCGGGCGCCTTCGACGTGCGGGTCCGTCCGGACGAGGCGGCCGCGCGGGCGGCGATCGCCGATCGCGAGGCGTACGGCGCCCTCGTCACGGCGCCGTCCGGCCCGAAGGTGCTCACCGCCTCCGCCGCCTCGCCCCTGGTCGCCCAGCAGCTCGGAGCGATGGCCGCGGAGCTCCGCGCTGGGGGCGCACCGGCCTCCGCGCCCGTCCAGGACGTCGTCGCGGTGGACGCCGACGACCCCCGCGGGGCCGGTTTCGGCGCCCTCGCGCTCCCGCTGGTCATGTCCGGGCTCGCGGCCGCGGTGCTGCTGACGTTCGCCCTCCCGTCCCTCGCCTGGCGCGCCGCCGGCACGGCGATCTTCGCCGTGCTGGGCGGGCTGGACGTCGCGTGGATCGCGCAGGGCTGGCTGTCGCTGCTTCCCGGCCCCTACGTCACGCTCGCCGGGGTCATGTCGCTGACCCTTTTCGCCGTGACCGGCACCGTCGTCGGCCTGGCCGCCGCCATAGGCCGCGCCGGAATCGGCCTCGGCGGGCTCACGCTGCTGCTGCTCGGCAATCCGCTGTCGGCGGCGACCTCGGCGCCGGAGCTGCTGCCGCAGCCGTGGGGGACGATCGGCCAGTACCTGCCGCCGGGTGCGTCGGCCACCCTGCTCCGGTCGGCCGCGTACTTCGACGGCGCCGGAGGCGCCGGCCCGCTCGCCGTCCTCGCCGCCTGGGTCTTCGCCGCCCTCGCGCTCATGGTCCTGGGCGGTATGCGGAGGCGCTCGAGAGGCGAGTTCGTGCCCGACCGCGAACCGGTGCCCGCGTGAAGTCCTTGCGCGACTCTGGGCGATTCCATGCGCGATCCGTACTCGCTCAATAGCATTCTGTGACACTTGAGTGGTGCGGAGGGCGAGACGGTGGCGGTGTTCGTGGTCCGGCGGCTGGCGAGCCATGCGGTGCTGGCCGTGCTCGCCGCCAGCCTCGGCTACCTGCTCGCCGCCGCGGCGCTCGATCCGCGGGCCGCTCTCGAAGGCGGCGCGCTCCGTCCGCCGGAGGCCGTCATCGACGCCAGGCTGGACGCCCTCAACCTCGATGACCGGACGCCCCTGGCCGAGCGGTACCTCACTTGGGCCGGGGGCGTCTTGCGCGGCGACTTCGGCCGGACGTGGGAGGGCGAACCGGTCAACGCCGAACTCTGGCGCCGTCTCGGTGTCAGCCTGCGCCTGGTTCTTCCAGGAGCCGTTTTGGGAGCCGCGATAGGGGTCGCTCTCGGCGCCTACGCCGCCGTCCGGCATGGTCGGGCGGCCGACAGGCTCATCTCGAGCGGCTCCTACCTGCTGCTGGCGGTTCCCGTGTTCGTCCTGGCGGTGCTCTTACAGATCCTCGCTGAAGAAGCCAACGACGCCATGGGCTTGCGGGTGTTCGCCTGGGTGGGCGAATCGACGCCGGGGGCGTCTCACGGCGCGCTGTGGAGCCTTGCGGATCGAGCACGCCACCTGCTGCTGCCCACGGCCGCGATCGCGCTGTGCCAGTCCGCTCTCTACGCCCGCTACCAGCGGGGCCTGATGCTGGACGCGCTGCATGCCGACCACGTGCGCACCGCGCGGGCCAAGGGCCTCCGGCGGCGCAGCGCGCTGCTGCGGCACGGGCTCCGGACCGCGCTCGTCCCGATGACGACCTACTTCGCCTACACGGCGGGCCTGGTGCTCCTAGGCGGGGTCTTCACCGAGACCGCCTTCGGGTGGCACGGCCTGGGTGAGTGGCTCGTCGACTCCATCTCCCGCGGTGACGTCAACGCGGTGGCCGCCATCGACTGCCTCGCCGCCTGCGCCGTCCTGCTGGCGGCTCTCGCGTCCGACGTCCTGACCGCCGCGCTGGACCCCCGCGTCCGCGCGGGGGTCCTGCCATGACCGGCGGACGGCGTGCGGTGGCCGGGGGCGTCCTGCTAGTGCTCCTGGTCCTGCTGGCGTTCGCGGGGCCGCTCGCGTCACCGTGGGGGTGGGACGAGACGGACTTCGCGGCCTTCCGGCAGGGGCCGTCCGGAGAGCACTGGCTCGGCACGACCCAGAGCGGGCGGGACGTCTTCTCACTCACCCTGCGCGGGGCGCGGAACTCGCTGTCGGTCGGGTTATGCGCCGCGGTGCTGGCGACCGGATTCGCCGCCGTCGCGGGGACGGCGGCCGGGTTCCTGGGCGGCGCCGCCGACCGGATGCTGATGTGGGGCGCCGACCTGCTCCTGGTGCTCCCGTCCCTGCTCGTCGTCACCGTCCTGGCGTCCAGGGCCGCCGGGGGATGGCCGGTGCTCGTGCCGCTGCTGGCCGCGTTCATGTGGATGCTCACCGCCCGCGTGGTTCGGGCCGCGACGCTCTCGCTGCGGGAGCGCGAGCACGTGCTGGCCGCCCGGTACCTCGGCCTGGGCGCGCCGCGCGTGATCGCGCGGCATGTGCTGCCCCATCTGGCGTCCCTGCTGGCCGTCGACGCGAGCCTGAACGTCAGCGTCGCGGTCGTCGCCGAGAGCGGGCTGTCCTACCTCGGGTTCGGGGTGCGGCCGCCGGACGTCTCGCTCGGCTCGGTGATCGCCGACGGCCGGGGCGGGGCGACCGCGCTCCCCTGGGCGTTCGGGTTCGCCGCCGGGCTGCTCGTCCTGATCGTCGTCGCGGTGAACCTGGTCGGGGACGGGCTGCGGGACGCTCTCCACCCGGAGGCGGGGCGTTGACCGTCCTGCGGGTCGCGGACCTGACCGTCCGCCACGCCTCCGGCGCCCGAGCCGTCCGCGGGGTGGGCTTCGCCGTCGAGGAGGGGGAGGCGCTCGGGATCGTCGGCGAGTCGGGAGCCGGCAAGACCGCGCTGGCCCTCGCCCTGACGGGCCTGCTGCCAGAAGGGGCCCACGTGGCCGGGAGCGTGCGGCTGCGCGGTGCGGAACTGCTGGGACGGACCGACGCCGAACTCTCCCGGGTGCGCGGCAAGGACCTGGCGATGGTCTTCCAGGATCCGCTGTCGGCCCTTTCACCCGTCCAGAAGGTGGGCGACCAGATCGCCGAAGCCGTCCGGGTCCATTCGGCAGCGGGCCGCGCGGCGGCGCGATCACGTGCCGTCGACCTGCTCGAACTGGTCGGCATGCCCGACGCGGCCCGGCGGGCCCGCGCCTACCCGCATGAGCTCTCCGGCGGAATGCGGCAGCGCGTGATGATCGCCATGGCCCTCGCCCACGACCCGGTGGCGATCGTGGCGGACGAGCCCACCGCGGCTCTGGACGCGACCGTCCAGGCGCGGGTGCTGGACGTCCTGCGGGCGGCCCGGGAGGCGAGCGGCGCCGCCGTCGTGCTGATCAGCCATGATCCCGGCGTCGTCGCCGGGTTCGCCGACCGCGTGATGGTCATGCGCGAGGGACGGGTGGTCGAGGCGGGAACGGTGGAGGAGGTCTACCGGCGGCCTCAATCGCCGTACACGCGCGGCCTGCTGCGCTCGACGCCGCGCCCAGGCGATGTCTCTCGGCCCCGCACCGGGCGTCCGGTCGTGCTCCGGGTGGAGGGCCTGGCCCGTCACTACCCCCTCACCAGAGGGACGCTGACGCGGCGGCGGGTCGGCGAGGTGCGGGCCGTGGACGGCGTGAGCTTCGACGTCCGCGAGGGGGAGACGCTCGCGCTTGTCGGGGAGTCAGGATCCGGCAAGACCACGACGCTGATGGAGGTCCTGCGGCTGACCCGCCCGCAGGAGGGGCGCGTCATCGTCTTCGGCCACGACACGGCCGCCTTGCGCACCGCCCACCGCAAGGCCCTGCGCAAGGACGTCCAGGTGGTGTTCCAGGACCCGTACGCCTCGCTGAACCCTCGGATGCGGGTGGCCGACATCCTCGCCGAACCGCTCACAGCGCACCGCATGCCGATCGGCGGGCGCGTGGAGGAGTTTCTGGCGATGGTGGGCTTGGAACCCGGTCATGCACGGCGCTTCCCCCATGCGCTCTCAGGCGGGCAGAGGCAGCGCGTGGCCCTGGCCAGAGCGCTCGCACTGGAGCCCCGCCTTCTGCTCTTGGACGAGCCCGTGTCGGCGTTGGACGCCGCCGTACAGGCGGGCGTCATGGAGCTGCTGGAGGGGCTCCGGGAACGCCTCGGCCTGGCGTGCCTGTTCGTCACCCACGACCTCGCCCTGGTCCGGGGCTTCGCCGACCGGGTCGCGGTCATGCACAGGGGCCGCGTCGTGGAGATCGGGTCGGTGCCCGATGTGTACGGCGCTCCCGCCCACCCGTACACGCGGGCGCTGCTGGACGCGATCCCTTCACCCGATCCAGAACGAGACCGACGTACCCGCTTCCTTCTGCACGATGACCCGTCCGATCCCAGGCCCATGGGCATTGCCTTGGGCTGCCGGTTCCGGACCCGCTGCCCGCACCACGCCACGCTCACCCCCGACGACAGACACCTATGCGAAGACCACGATCCGATGCCGCGTGCCATAGGCGCGGACCACTCCGCCGCCTGCCATCACCCGCTCGTCCCGGCGAAGGCCGAACGATGAGACATCTCCTCGCCGCGGTCCTCCTGGGGATCGCGCTCCTGAACGGCACCGGATGCACGGCCCCTGAAGCGTCGACGCCGGGCACACCTGGGCGCCTGCCTGCGGCGGACATCAACCCGACCCCGCGTGACCGTGTCTCCGGCGGCGGGACGCTGCGCTGGCCCCTGCCCGAATTCCCGTCCCAGTGGAACTCGGGCCATGTCAACGGCGCCAAGGGCGCGGTCGAGCACGTCATCCAGGCCGTCATGCCGTATCTGATGCGCGCCGATGAGAAGGCCGTCCCGCGCCCCGTTCCGGAGTATCTGGAATCGGCCACCTTGAAGCGGACCCGGCACGGCCAGACCGTCACCTACAGGCTCAACCCGCGCGCCAGGTGGTCGGACGGCAGGCCCATCGGGTACGCCGACTTCCGGGCGCAGGCCCATGCCCTGTCTGGACGCGACCCCCGCTACGAGGTCTCCGCCGTCACCGGCTACCAGCAGATCAAGCGCGTCGAACGCGGCGCTGACGAGCACGTCGTCAAGGTGACGTTCGCCCATACCTACGCGGACTGGCGCGGCCTGTTCAGCCCTCTGTATCCGGCTTCCGCCTACTCCAGCCCACGCGCGTTCAACACCGCATGGACGGACCGCATACCCGTCACGGCCGGACCGTTCAGATTCCAGCGGATCGACCGGACTGCCAAGACGCTCACCCTGGTGCGGGACCCGGCGTGGTGGGGCGCGCCCGCGAAACTCGACCGGATCGTTTACCGCGCCATGCACACCAGCGCGATGCCCGGCGCGTTCGCCAACAAAGAGATCGACCTGATGGACGTCGGCCTCGACGCTGATGCGCTGCAGCGCGTCCGGCACGTCCCCGGCGCCGTCGTCCGGAGGGCGGGCGGGCCGGACTGGCGGAACTTCACCTTCAACGCGGCCGGGCCCATCCTGTCGGACGCCCGGGTACGGCGGGCGGTGACGCTCGGCATCGACCGGCGCGCCATCGCGCGGTCCGACCTGTCCGGTCTCGGCGTGCCGGTCCAGCCGCTCGGCAACCATTTCTACGTCGGCACCCAGGCCGGCTACCAGGACAACTCCAGCGAGTTCGGCGGCTACGACCCCGCGCGGGCCGGGCGGCTCCTGGACGAGGCGGGCTGGAAGCCCCACGGCAAGTACCGCGCCAAGGCGGGACGCACGCTCGCGCTGCGGTTCGTCGTGCCGTCGGGGGTCCCGATCAGCAGGCGGGAGGGGGAGCTGACGCGCGCGCTGCTCGAACGCATAGGCGTCCGAGTGGACATCCAGGTCGTTCCCGCCGACGACGTCTTCGAGCGGTACGTCACGCCGGGGAACATGGACATCGTCCCGTTCTCCTGGCTCGGCACCTCGTTCCCCGCTTCGGAGATGAAGGCGGTGTTCGCCCGGCCTCACGGACGCAGCGTCCAGCAGAACTACTCCCGGATCGGCAGCGCCGCCATCGACGCGGCGATGGACCAGGCCATCGCGGAGGTCGACCCGGGCAGGGTCCACGTCCTGGTGAACAGGGCCGACCGGCTCATCTGGCGCCAGGCGTCGGTCCTCCCGCTGTTCCAGCGCCCCCAGCTCGTCGCCGTGCGCGCGGAGCTCGCCAACGTGGGGGCGGGCGGCTTCGTTGACCTCGCCTACCAGGACATCGGCTTCAGGAAGCGGTGAGGCTTCCGGATCCGTTCAGGTCAGGGGAAGGCGAGCTGGACGCCCTTGCGGTCGCTGGTGAAGCGGGCGTTCCACACGTACAGGCGCAGGTCGTCGGCGGAGAGGTCCTCCTTGACCGGGAGGTCGGAGGCGATGCGGACCACGTAGGAGGCGCCCGCCGGCATCATCGTGTCGCCGCCGTCCTCGACAGGTGCCTTGGACCCGCCCACCCGCGCGGTGATCGTGCTGTGGTTGGGGAGGGTGCACATGTCGTCCGGGATGCCGGCCTGCGGCATGCACCGCTCCTGCGCCGACGACGGGACCTGCGACTTCGGCATGAACAGGTCGGCGGGGAAGTCCAGCAGGACGGGCCGCCGCTGGCTGTTGGTGAGGATGTAGTCGGCGTAGGCGTAGGTCGTCCCGTCCGGCGGGGCCTGCGTGGCGCCGAGCGGCTGCCGGGACGTCCCCGCCATGACGGCGGCGAGGCTGTAGCCGTAGCCCTCCGGCGTCGTGAAGCCGACCGGCGGGCCGGCCTTCGGAGCGGGCACGGACGAGCCGCCCCCGCCGTCGCCCTGGCTCGCGAGGACGGGCGGGGCGGGGTCCCCGCCGCCCGTGCCCGGCCGCAGGAACACGATCACGCCGGCCACCGCGGCGATCCCGACGGCGCCGGTGACGGCCCCCGCGAGGCCGAGCCTTCCTGCCTGGCTCTTCTTCCTGCGGCGGTGCGAGCGGTACGGCTGGCGGCTGTTGGCCATGGTCGCTCCCTCGGGCCCTCTCCAGCTCGGTCGGCGTGTCCTTCCCACGGCGGGCAGGCCACGATACCGGACAGCCGGATCGGCGGCGGTCCTGACCTGTGGATTACGAACCGCGCGCGATAAGGGCGTCGCGGCCGAGTCCCCGCAGGGAGGCGTCCAGCACCTGCGCGGTGTGCGCGACGGCGATGCCGGCGCCGCGCCGGCGCAGCGCTGTGGCGATCTGCATCGAGCAGCCGGGGTTGGCGGCGACGAGCAGTTCGGCTCCGGTGGCGTCCACGTTCACCGCCTTCCGGTCGCCGAGTTCTCCGGCGGCCTCCGGCTGGAACAGGTTATAGGTCCCGGCGGAACCGCAGCAGATGTCGGGTTCGGCGATCTCCCGGACGGTGAGCTGGGGGATAGCGGCCAGCAGTTCGCGGGGCTGGAGCCGGATGCCCTGGGCGTGGGCGAGGTGGCAGGCGTCGTGGTAGGCGATCGTGACCGGAAGTGGCCGCCGTTCCGCGCGGGGCCCGAGTTCCACCAGGTACTCGGCGAGGTCCCGGGTCTTGGCGGAGAGCGCCTCCGCCCGAGCGGACCATTCCGGGTCGTCGGCGAGCAGCGCCCGGTACTCCTTCATCGCGGACCCGCATCCGGCGGAGTTCACCACGATGACGTCGACGGCCTCGAACGTCTCGACCGTCCGGCGGGCGAAGGCGCGGGCCTCGTCCTCGCGCCCGGAGTGCATGGACAGCGCCCCGCAGCACCCCTGCCCCCGGGGGATGACGACGTCGCAGCCCTCCATCGCCAGGACCCGGGCCGTGGCGGCGTTGACGCCGGGGAAGAACTCGCTCTGGACGCATCCGGTCAGCATCCCGACCGTGGCGCGGCGCTCCCCGCGTGCGGCGACGCGCTCGGGCAGCCTCGGCGCCCTGCCGAGGGGCGGGGCCAGCCGCTCCATCGCGGCGAGGGACGGCGAGATGCGCTCCAGGATGCCGGTGCGCCGCACGAGCCGTTCCAGACCCGACCGCTGGTACGCGCGGAGGGGCCCGCGCAGGGCGCGGAGCCTGCGCTTGTACGGGAAGAGTTGGAAGACCATCTCCCGTATGACGCGCTCCTTCACCGGGCGGGGGTGCTCCCGCTCGACGTCGGCCCGGGTCGTCTCGATGAGACGGTCGTACTGCACCCCGGACGGGCAGGACGTCACGCAGGCCATGCACCCCAGGCACCGGTCGAAGTGCTCGACCATCGGTCCGCTGAGCGGTTCGCCGTCCGCGTGCTGCTGCATCAGATGGATGCGGCCCCGGGGAGAGTCCATCTCCTCGCCCCAGAGCACGTACGTCGGGCACGTCGGAAGGCAGAACCCGCAGTGCACGCAGTCGCTGAGCAGGTCCGGGAGGTCGTCCTGTGCGCTCATCAGATCCCTCCCACGAAGCGGCCGGGGGACAGCCGGTGATCCGGGTCGAACTGGTCCTTCACCCGCCGCATCAGCGCCAGCGCGGGAACCGGCCCCCACAGGTCGATCTCGCCGCGCACCTCTTGCGGCGCGTAGCGGACGACGGCGTGCCCGCGGTGCTTCCTCAGCACGTCGCGTAGGCGGCCGAGGACGTCGGCCACCTCGTTGGGGCCGGACTCCGCGGGAAGGCCCACGTGGCCTTGCCCGCTGCCGCTCCAGGTGGCGGCGGCCCCCGGCCCGAGCACGGTGAGGACGTCGCGGAGCGATGGCGGCGGGGCGCCGATGTCGATGAGGGTGGTGCCGTCCGGGTAGACGCCCCACCCATCGGGTGCGGTGTCGGAGATCTCGGCCTTCTCGCCGAGGAGCTCCGCGGTCTGCCGAGCGCGCGCGGCGACACCGTCGGGAACGCCCTCCAGGAACACCGCCACCGTCCCTGGGCTGATGTACTCGACCGCACTCGGCGCGACAGGGGAGTGGAGGACGGTCTGGACCGCGTCGTGCGCGTCCTCGGGCCCGTCCACGGCGCAGGTCACGTACGCCGTCGCGGCGGGGACCGGATGCAGGCGGAACGTGGCCTCCACGATCAGGCCCAGCGTCCCGTAGGAGCCGCAGAAGAGCCGCCCCAGGTCGTACCCGGCGACGTTCTTGACGACCTTGCCGCCCGACCGCGCGACCTGCCCGTCCGCCCGGACGACCGTGAGCCCGATGACCAGGTTCCGGGGCGTCCCGTACAGGGTGCGCAGGGGGCCGGCCGCGCCCGTGGCGACCGTCCCGCCGACGGTCGAGCCCGGCAGCGGCACGTCGAGCGCGAGCCGCTGCCCCCGCTCCGCCAGCCGCTCGGCGAACTCCTCCATCGCGAGCCCGGCCTCCGCCTTGGCGACGAGGTCCCCGGCCGTGTGCTCGACGAGCCGGCCGAGCCGGTGGGTGTCGACGATCAGGTCGCAGCGCTCCGGAGGCAGCCCCCAGTCCAGCCGGGTCTCGGCCCCGCGCGGGACGACGGCAAGCCCCTTCTCGGCGGCCACGCGCATGACGTCGGCGGCCTCGGCCAGGTTCTTCGGCGCCGCGACGATCGCGGGCTCCACGCCGAGCACGCCTTCCGCGGGCTCGCCGGGCCGGACGTCGCCGCAGACCTTCGCCAGGGCGTCCAGGGGCCGCATCAGAAGATGTCCGCCTTTCCCTCGTACGGGTGCGGGCCCTTGCGCTTGCCGGGCACCTCGCCGCACAGCCGCGGCGTGGGGAAGACCTTGCCCGGGTTGCACAGCCCCGCGGGGTCGAAGCCGCAGCGGACCATCTGCATCGTGTCCAGGTCGGCGTCGGTGAACATGCGCGGCATGTAGCGGGCCTTGTCCACGCCGACGCCGTGCTCGCCCGTGATGGAGCCGCCGTGCTCGATGCACAGGTCGAGGATCGCGCCCGACACCTCCTCGGCGCGCGCCTCCGCGCCCGGTTCGGCGTCGTCGAACAGCACCAGCGGGTGCAGGTTGCCGTCCCCGGCGTGGAACACGTTCGCGACCCGCACGCCCGACTCGGCCGACAGGGCGTCGATCCGGGCCAGGACGTCGGGGAGGACCGTCCGGGGGATGACGCCGTCCTGGACGAGGTAGGCCGGGCTGATCCGGCCCACGGCCGCGAACGCCGACTTGCGCCCCTTCCAGATCAGCGCCCGCTGCACGTCGTCGTCGGCGATGCGGATCTCGAAGGCGCCCGCGTCCCGGCACAGCCGCTCCACCTCGGCGAACTGCGCGGCGACCTCGGCCTCCGGGCCGTCCAGCTCCACGATCAGCACCGCGCCGGCGCCCGGCGGGTACTCGCAGCGCACCGCCGCCTCGGCCGCCTCGATCGCGAGGGCGTCCATCATCTCGATCGCCGCCGGGAGGACCCCCGCGCCGATGATCGCCGACACCGCGGCGCCGCCCGCCTCGATCGACCCGAACGCGGCCAGCAGCGTCTGCACGGTCTCGGGGACCCGCGTCAGCCGCACCGTGATCTTGGTGGTGATGCCGAGCGTGCCCTCCGCGCCGACGAACACGCCGAGCAGGTCGTAGCCGGGCCCGTCCGCCGTGAGCTCCACGAGCTCGCCGTCCGGGGTGACGACCTCGCAGGCCAGCACGTGGTGCGCGGTGAACCCGTACTTCAGGCAGTGCGCGCCGCCGGAGTTCTCCGCGACGTTCCCGCCGACCGAGCAGATCTGCTGGCTGGAGGGGTCGGGCGCGAAGTAGTACCCGTACGGGCGGACGGCCCGCGTCACGTCCAGGTTGATCACGCCGGGCTCCACCACGGCCCGCTGCCCCGGGACGTCGATCTCCAGGATCCGGTTCATCCGGGACGTGACGATCAGCACGCCGTCCGCGCGGGGGAGCGCGCCGCCCGACAGGCCGGTCCCGGAACCGCGCGCCACGTAGGGGATCCCGGCGGCCGCGCACTCCCGCACGATCGCGGCGATCTGCTCGGCCGTGTCGGGCAGCACGACGACGCCGGGCGTGGACCGGTGGTTGGTCAGGCCGTCGCACTCGTAGGTGCGCAGCCGCACCGGATCGGTGATCACCCGGTCGGCCCCGAGCAGCGCCTCCAGCCTGGGCGCGAGCGCCGTGAGCATGGTCTCCATCCCTTCCACGATCCCTCGCACGCGAGCCCGTCGCAAGGGGCGCCGGGCCGTCCGGAAACCGTTTCCCGGACGGCCCGCCGCCCCCTACGGACTGCCGGCCGGAGCCCGGCCCCTTACGGGAACTGCTGGTAGGCCGGGGTGGTGAGGAACTCGGAGTACTCGTCGGCCAGCGTGACCTCCTTGAAGAGCTTCACGGCCTGGTTGTAGCGGGGCTCGTTGTAGGCCTGGCCCAGGTCCTCGCGGATCTTGGCGAGCTCCTCGTCCAGGAGCTGCTCGACCCACTCCTTGGTGATCTTCTGGCCCTCGGCGGTGGCGACGCCGTTGTAGATCCACTGCCACACCTGGGAGCGGGAGATCTCCGCGGTGGCGGCGTCCTCCATCAGGTTGTGGATCGCGACCGCGCCGGCGCCGTCCAGCCAGGTGGCGAGGTAGCGCAGCGCCACGTCGATGTTGTTGCGCAGGCCCGCCTCGGTGATCTCGCCGGGGGTGGCCTTGACGTTGAGCAGGTCGGCGGCGGAGACGTGGACGTCCTCGCGGAGCCGGTCGCGCTGGTTCGGCTTGTCGCCGAGCACGCCGTCGAACACCTCGCGGCAGACCGGGACGAGGTCGGGGTGGGCGACCCAGGAGCCGTCGAAGCCGTCCCCGGACTCGCGGGTCTTGTCGGCGCGGACCTTCTCCAGCGCGACCCGGTTGACCTCCTCGTCGCGGCGGGACGGGATGAACGCCGCCATGCCGCCGATCGCGTGCGCGCCGCGCTTGTGGCACGTCCGGACGAGCAGCTCGGTGTAGGCCCGCATGAACGGCGCGGTCATCGTGATCGCGTTGCGCTCGGGCAGCACGAAGTCGGCGCCCCGGTCCCGGAACTTCTTGATCACCGAGAAGAGGTAGTCCCAGCGGCCCGCGTTCAGGCCGGCGGAGTGGTCGCGCAGCTCGTAGAGGATCTCCTCCATCTCGAACGCGGCCGGGATCGTCTCGATCAGCACGGTCGCGCGGATGGTGCCGCGCGGGACCTCCAGGGCGTCCTGGGCGAGGTTGAACGCGTCGTTCCAGAGCCGCGCCTCGAGGTGGCTCTCCATCTTCGGCAGGTAGAAGTAGGGGCCCTTGCCCTTGGCCAGCTGCCTGCGGGCGCAGTGGAAGAAGTAGAGGCCGAAGTCGAACAGCGACCCGGACATGGGCTCGCCGTCGACGAGGAGGTGCTTCTCCTCCATGTGCCAGCCGCGCGGCCGGACGACGATCGTCGCGAGCTCCCCGTCGTCCTTCAGCGCGTAGGACTTGCCGCTCTTGGCGTCGGTGAAGTCGATGGTGCGGTCGAGGGCGTCCCGCAGGTTGAGCTGCCCCTCGATCATGTTGTTCCACAGCGGGGTGTTGGCGTCCTCGAAGTCGGCCAGCCACACCTTGGCGCCCGAGTTCAGCGCGTTGATCGTCATCTTCCGGTCCGTGGGGCCGGTGATCTCGACGCGGCGGTCCTCGAGGCCGGGCGCGGGCTCGGCGACGCGCCACGAGTCGTCGCCGCGGACGCCGGCGGTCTCGGGCAGGAAGTCGAGGGTGCCGCCCGCGGACAGCTTGCGCTGCCGCTCGGCGCGCGCCCCCAGCAGCTCCTTGCGGCGGGCGCCCAACTCGCGCTGCAGGGCGGCGAGCAGGCCGAGCGCGTCGGGGGTCAGGATCTCCTCGTACCGCTCGCCGAGGGGTCCGGTGACCTCGATGCCTTCCAGTCCAGCCATCTGCCTGCCCTTTCGTATAGCGAAATTCGACTTCTGTTACGTGGAGAACGGTACTCGCCGGTACGGAGACCGGTCAAAGCAGGGTTCCTTGCAGACCTCCCCGCGCGCGCTTGCGTCAACCCAAGGGGAAACCGGGTGATAACCACGTGACCGCTGGGGAGGGTGCGTGAGACGATCGCGGGGAAGATACGGCCGCGAAGCGGCGTTCTACGAGGACATATGACTGAACCTTTCTCTGCAGACCAGGCCCGGATCCAGGAGGAGCTCGAGTACGAGCCCCTGACGGGCGAACTCGATCTCGAAGACAGGCGGGCACTGCGCCGCGTCGCGGGCCTGTCCACCGAACTCACCGACGTCACCGAGGTCGAGTACCGCGCCCTCCGGCTGGAGCGGGTCGTCCTGGTGGGCGTCTGGACGGAGGGGACGGCCCAGGAGGCCGAGAACTCCCTGCGCGAGCTGGCGCTGCTCGCCGAGACCGCGGGCTCGCAGGTGCTCGAAGGGCTCGTCCAGCGCCGGACCCGCCCCGACCCGGCGACCTACATCGGCTCCGGCAAGGCCGCGGAGCTGCGCGACATCGTGATCTCCACCGGCGCGGACACCGTCATCTGCGACGGCGAGCTGGCCCCGAGCCAGCTGCGCCACCTGGAGGAGACCGTCCAGGTCAAGGTGATCGACCGGACCGCGCTGATCCTGGACATCTTCGCCCAGCACGCCAAGAGCCGCGAGGGCAAGGCGCAGGTCGAGCTCGCGCAGCTCGACTACCTGCTGCCGCGGCTGCGCGGCTGGGGCGGCAACCTGTCCCGGCAGGTCGGCGGGCGCGCCGCGGGCGGCGTCGGCATCGGCGGCCGCGGGCCCGGCGAGACCAAGATCGAGCTGGACCGGCGGCGGATCCGCACCCGGATGGCCAAGCTGCGCCGGCAGATCGGTGAGATGTCCAAGTCGCGCGACACCAAGCGCGGCGAGCGGCGCCGCCACCGGGTGCCCGCCGTCGCCATCGCCGGCTACACCAACGCGGGCAAGTCGTCCCTGCTCAACCGGCTCACCGGCGCCGGGGTGCTGGTGGAGAACGCGCTGTTCGCCACCCTCGACCCCACCGTCCGGCGCGCCGAGACGCCGGGCGGCCGCGCCTACACGCTGGCCGACACGGTCGGGTTCGTCCGGCACCTGCCGCACCAGCTCGTCGAGGCGTTCCGCTCGACGCTGGAGGAGGTCACGGACGCGGGGCTCGTCTTGCACGTCGTGGACGGCTCCGACGCCGACCCCGAGGCGCAGATCGACGCCGTCCGCGAGGTGCTGCGCGAGATCGGCGCCGACCGCATCCCGGAGATCATCGTGATCAACAAGGCGGACGCGGCCGACGAGCTGGCGATCGCGCGCCTGCAGCGCCGCGAGCCGCACAGCGTCGTGGTGTCCGCCCGCACCGGGTTCGGCATCGAGGAGCTGCGCGCCGCGATCGAGGCCGACCTGCCGGGCCTGGAGAGCGAACTGCACGTCCTCGTGCCCTACGAGCGCGGAGACCTCGTCGCGCGCGTCCACGAGCGCGGAGAGGTGCTCAAGCAGGAGCACGTCGCCGAGGGCACCGTCATGCACGCCCGGATGCCCGCCGACCTCGCGGGCGAACTCGCACGGTACGAGACCGTCTCCCCGACGGCCTGAAGTCCTGTCCCCGCCGGGCCCTTCCGAGGGCCCGGCGGGTTTTGGACCGGTCGTTCGGCCGCTTCGTGATCGTCCGAAGGGGCGTCCTGGTCCCCGAACGGTGACAGCTTGTCCATTCCGCTTGACGATGCGGTTGAAATCCGTACCGTCGAAGAGCCAAGGGGCGGGGTGATGGGTGTCGATGCGCTGCGATCAGAGGTTGTCGGACGGGCCTTCGGTGCACTACCGTGACGAAACCGATATCTCCGGTCTCGTTGCCAGTGGTGGCCCCCCGGTCACCCGACCCTCCACAGGTGGAGCCGCCGGCACCCAGCCGGCGTTTCGGATCGAGAGCAGGTGGCCCAACCATGGCAGGTCCGAACGCCGACACGAGGGCCCGCGGCCCGCACCTCCGCCCCGCATCCTGCAGCGCGCCCGCGTGCGCACGGCCCCATCCAGGTCGGTGACCCTATGACGGTACGGCTGTTGACGAACATCGGCAGGCTCTGGACGGGCACCGACGTCTGCAGCAACGCCGCGGTTCTCATCCACGACGACCGCGTCGTCTGGGCCGGGCCCGCCTCCGACCTCCCGCAGAGCGTCCCCGGCATCATCGACGACATCGTCGACGTCGACCACGTCGAGAACCTCGGCGGCGGCCTCGTCACGCCCGGCCTCATCGACGCGCACTCCCACCCCGTCTACGCGGGCAACCGCTGGGCCGAGCTCGCCATGCGCACCAGCGGCTCGTCCCACTCCGCGATCACCGCGGCGGGCGGCGGCGTCAACTCCACCGTGACCGTCACCCGGGGACCGACCCCTGGACGCTGTGCAACGGCGTCCGCGAACGGCTCCGCCAGTGGATCCTCGCCGGGACCACCACCGTCGAGGCCAAGACCGGCTACCACCTCACCCGCGACGGCGAGCTCGCCGACATCCGGATGCTGCGGTCGCTGGAGGGCGAGCCCTCCATGCCCCGCATCCACGCCACGTTCCTCGCCGCGCACATCCTGCCGCCCGAGTTCTTCGGACGCCGCCGCGACTACATCGAGGCCGTCCGCCTCTGGGCCGGCGACGCCGCCGTCGCCGGGGCCGACTCGATCGACGTCTACTGCGACGAGGGCCACTTCACCGCCGAGGAGGCCCGCGCCCTCCTGCTCACCGGCAAGCGCGCCGGCCTCAAGGCCCGCATGCACGCCTGCGCCAACGAGCGCATCGGCGCCGCCCAGGTCGCCGCCGAGGTCGGCTGCGCGTCCGCCGACCTGCTCACCCAGGCCAACGACGACGACATCAAGGCCCTCGCCCACGCCGGCGTCACCGCCACCGTCTGCCCCGGCAGCTCCCTCAACAGCAGCCGCGCCCCCGCGCCCGTCCGGCAGATGCTCGACCGCGGCGTCACCGTCGCCCTCGGCACCGACCACAACCCCGGCCAGTGCGGCATCACGTCCATGCCCCTCGTCATCGGGCTGTCGGTCGCGATGTTCGGGCTCAGCGTGACCGAGGCGCTGCGCGCCGCCACCCTCGGCGGAGCCGCCGCGCTGCGCGTCGGCGACCGCGGCTCCCTCGCCCCGGGCATGCTCGCCGACATCGTCCTGTGGGACGCCGACCACGAGGGCGCCTTCGCCTGGGCGTTCGGGCTCCGCGCCCTGCGCATCTGGCGCGGCGGCGTGCCCGTCCAGCCCTGACGCGGAACCCGCGGCGGCGGGTAGGGTCGCCGGCATGGGCAGTGCGGGCGGCAGTGGCGGTGCGGTCGCGGTCGTCACCGATTCCACCGCCTACCTTCCCCCCGGGCTCGCCGAACGGCACGGGCTGACCGTCGTCCCCCTGCAGATCGCCGTCGGCGGCACCACGCGGGACGAGGGCGACATGAGCACCGCCGAGGCCGCCCGGGCGCTGAAGGAATGGCGTCCCGTCACCACGTCCCGTCCCGCACCCAGGCGGTTCGCGGACGCCTACAAGGCCGCCGCCGCCTCGGGCGCGCGTGCGGTGGTCTCCGTGCACCTGGCCTCGGGCATGTCCGGGACGGTCGAGGCCGCGCGCCTCGCCGCGGAGGACGCGCCCGTGCCCGTGCGGGTCGTCGACAGCGGCACCATCGGCATGGGCCTCGGATTCGCCGCCCTCTCCGCGGCGGCCGTCGCGATGCGGGGCGGGTCCGCGGAGGAGGCCGTGTCCGCCGCCGTCCGGCGGGCCGGGCTCACCCGCTCCCTCATCTACGTCGACACCCTGGAGCATCTGCGGCGGGGCGGCCGGATCGGCGCCGCCGCCACCCTGTGGGGCTCCGCGCTGATGGTGAAACCGCTCCTCGAGATCACCGACGGCGGCATCGCGCCGCTGGAGAAGGTCCGCACGTCGTCGCGGGCGCTGGGCCGGCTGGAGGAACTGGCCGTGACCGAGGCAGGTGACCGGCGCGTCGACCTGGGCGTCCAGCACCTCGCCGCCGCCGCCCGCGCCGAGACCCTGGCCGCCCGGCTCCGTGAACGCGTCCCGCACGTCCAGGACGTCTACGTCGGCGAGGTCGGCCCCGTCATCGGCGCCCATGTCGGCCCCGGCATGCTGGGCGTCGTCGTGGCGCCCCAGCTCTGACCCGCGCCTGCCGCCGCCCGGGGCCCTGAGGGGCGCAGGAGGCTGCGCAGGACGGTCGGCGGATGACCGGTCTCCGCCCTGATGGTGCGAGTGAGATGCGCGTGGTCGGCGAAACCGAGGTCGGCGGCCAGGCCCGCCAGATCCCGCTCGCCCTGCTCCAGGCGGTCGAGGGCGCGCCCGACCCGGATCCGGTTCCGGTAGCGGGTGACGGACATGCCCGTCTCGCTGCGGAACGTCCGGCTCAGGTGGGAGGGGGAGACCTCCAGGAGGCGCGCCAGCGGGACCAGGCCGGCCGCCTGCGGATGGCGGCTCGCCATGGCCTCGCGCGCCTCGTCGACCACGGCGCGGCGCCTGCCGCCCTGCTCGTCCACGGCCAGGTGGGCGAGGAGGTCCATGAGCCGCTCGGCAGTCTCGTATCCCACGTCGGGGCCGGCTCGCAGTAGGAGGCGATGGGCGAGGTCCGCGCGCGCGCTGACCCTGACAGTCCCGGACGGGCGTCGCCAGAGGGCGGGGGAGAGCATGATGGCCGTGCACACGTCGCCGCCTGCGGGATGCGCGAACTGGCCCTCCTCGCCGGTGGTCTGGGTGTAGCCCGTGGTGGGGTCGAGGACGTCGCGTCCGTGGCGCGAACGCATGCGGAACCGTCCCGCCCGCACCAGGACGATCTGGTCGCCGTCGAACGGCTCAGGCTCCGACCAGCCGGGCCGGTGCCCGGTGCAGCGCACGGCGTGGACGGCGAAGTCGTCCGTTTCCGCCACGATGGTCGACTCGCGCATGCCCGCCATCGTACGCAGGGCAAACATGTTCAAGCGCTGGTACGGGGCGGTCGGCACACTCGCGGAATGGTCAAACGATGGCTGCTCGCGGTGCTGCTCACCGGGCAGACGATGGTGTCGATGGACGGGTCCATCGTGGCGGTGGCGATGCCCGACATCGCGGAAGGGCTGCACTCGTCCGGCTCCCTGCTGCAACTCATCACGGGCGGCTACATCTTCGCCTTGGCCGTCCTCGTGGTCACAGGCGCGCGGCTGGGCGACGGCTACGGCCACCGCACGATGTTCTTCCTGGGGCTGTTCGGTTTCACCGCGTCGTCGCTGGCCTGCGGACTGGCGCCGACCGGCACCGTCCTGGTCGCGGCGAGGATCTTCCAGGGAGCGTCGGCCGCGCTGCTGCTGCCGCAGATCCTGTCGCTGATCCAGCTGGCCTTCGAGGGGCCTGCCAGGGCGCGCGCTCTCGGCCTCTACTCCATGGTCCTGGCGCTGGGGGTCGCCCTGGGCCAGGTGGCGGGGGGCCTCATCGTGACCCTCGGCGGCAGCTGGCGGCCCATCTTCCTCGTCAACGTCCCCATCGGAGCCGCGCTTCTCGTGATCGGGCCGCGCCTGATGCCGCCGGAGCACAGGAAGCCCGTCCGCCTGGACCTGCTCGGCGTGGTGCTCCTCTCCCTCGGGATGATCGCCTTCGTCGTGCCCCTGGTCCTGGGCAGGGAGCAGCACTGGCCGCTGTGGACGTGGCCGTCCATGGCGGTGGGGTGCGCGCTGCTCGCCGTCTTCTGCGTCTACGAGCTGAGGACGGCGTCACCGCTGCTGGACCTCTCGGTGCTGCGCAGACCCTTCGTCGCACCCGGCCTGTTCGCGTCCTGCGCGGTGATGGGCGCCTACACCGGCTTCCTGTTCACGCTCGCGCTCTACTTGCAGAACGTTCTCGGCTTCTCGCCGCTCCACGCCGGTCTCACCTTCATCCCGTACACGGCGGGTTTCGCGACGGCGGGTCTGGGATGGACACGTCTGCCCCCGCGGATGAAGGCGAATCTTCCGGCTTTCGGCCTGCTCGCCTTCGCCGCCGCCGCGTCGGCGCTGGCCCTGCTGACCGGGGACGGCTGGCCGGCGCTGCTGTCGATACCGCTCCTGTACACCGCCGGGCTGGGGCACGCGGCGGGCTTCAGCCCCCTGGTCGATCGGATCACCAGCGCGGTGGGGCCCGCCCAGGCCTCGTCCGTCTCCGCCCTGACGAACACGGGCGCGCTGCTGTCGAACGTCCTCGCGATCGCCGTCTTCGGCGGGGTCTACCTCTCCTCGCCCGGAACGCTGACCCGCGTCACGGCCCTTCTGGTCGCGCTCCTGGTGCTCGCGGCCGCGGCCTCCCGGCGGCGCTGACGAGGAGTTATCCACAATCCACGAACCGCGCGCCCGCCCTCATCCGGCCTCCTTAACGTCGGGCGCCATGAGACCCGACACGGAAGACCGCCTGCACGCGATCACAGGCCGGTGGAAGCCGTCCGCCGCTCCGGCCGACGCGCCGCCCGCGGCCCGGTTGCGCGCGACGCCCGAACGCTCCCACATCCGCATGCTCGTCCTCGCCGGGGTGCTCGCCGCGCTGGTGGCCGCCGGCTACCTGTGGCTCGCCCGGCCGCGTCCCCAGCCGGCGGCCCCGGCGGCGAACGCGGCCGTCAGCGAACCGCGCCCCGCGATCTCAGCCGGGGCGGCGGCTGCGGCGTCCCCGGCGGCGTCCTCCTCGGTGGTCGTCCACGTCCTCGGCAAGGTCGAGCACCCGGGCGTGGTCACCCTGCCGTCGGGCTCGCGGGTCGCCGAGGCGATCAAGGCCGCGGGCGGGGTGCGCCGGGGCGTGAGGACCGGCACCCTCAACCTGGCCCGCCCGCTGGTGGACGGCGAGCAGATCCCGGTCGGCGTCCGCGCGCCGTCGCCGTCCCCACCGCCGCCCGCCGGCGCGGCCTCGCCCGCGCCGGGGGCGCCCGGCACTCCGGTCGACCTCAACGCGGCGACCCCCGACCAACTCGACGACCTCCCCGGCGTCGGGCCCGTCCTCGCCCAGCGCATCGTCGCCTACCGCACCCAGCACGGCGGCTTCCGCTCCGTCGAGCAGCTCCAGGAGGTCAGCGGCATCGGCGCCCGGCGCTTCGCCGACCTGAAGCCGATGGTCCGCGTATGACCCACGACCTCCGCCTCCTGGCCCCGGCCCTGGCCACCTGGCTAGCCGCCGCCGCGACCATAGGCCTCCCCCAGCCCCTGACCTACGCCCTCGCAGCCATCGCCGCCATCACGTCCGCCTACCTCCTAACAACCCACAAACCACCGCACCCCCTGGCCAGCGCTCACCAAGAACCCCCGAACCGGCCCCCACAACCCACAAGGCACCCCGGCAACACCCCCACACACCACCCAGACGATGGTTGGTGCGCGCGGTTTCTTAGCCGGGTTCCCTTGCCTGCGTGGTGGCCGGGGGGTGGGGGCGTGCGGCAGGCGGGTGGGGGGCGGCGGCTTCTTGCGGGGGCGGCCCTGGCGTGTGCTGCGGCGTCCGCTTGCGGGGTCGGGCTGCGGACGACGGCCGTCGGCACGGGGCCCGTGCGGGAGATGGCCCGGGCCGGGCGGTTCGCTACGGCCGAGGCCGTGGTGACCGGCGATCCGCAGGCGCGCCCCGGCAACGGACGGCAGATGATCATCATTCGGGCCCGGGCGGAGGCCGTCGGGCGGACCCGGGTCCGCGTCCCGGTCCTGCTGATCGCCGGGGACCCGCGCTGGCTCCGGCCGATCCCGAGCCAGCGCGTGCGGCTCCTCGGGCGCTTCGTGCCACCGAGGGGCCCCGGTCTGCTGGCCGCGGTCGTGATCGTCCGCGGGCCGCCCACCCTGCTCGGGGCACCGTCCGCGGTCCAGCGCGCCGCGGAACACGTGCGGGCACGGCTGCGAGCGGCGGTGGCGCGGCTCCCGCCCGACCGGCGCGGAGTCCTGCCGGGCATGGTCGTCGGCGACACCTCGCGGCTCGACCCGGCCCTCGCGGAGGAGTTCCGCATCGCCGGGCTCACCCACCTCCTGGTGGTCTCCGGCGCGAACCTGGCGATCGTCGTCGGGGCGGTCCTCGGGCTGTGCCGGCTCGCGGGCCTCGGACGGCGCCGCGCCCCGCCCGTCGCCGTCCTCGCGGTGTGCGCGTTCGTCGTCGTGGCCCGTCCGGAACCGAGCGTCCTCCGCGCGACCGTCATGGGCCTGATCGGCCTCCTGGCGCTCTTCACCGGACGCGGCCGCCAAGGGCTCCCCGCGCTGGCGGCGGCGGTGCTCCTCCTGGTCCTCATCGATCCGGAACTGGCGCGCTCCTACGGGTTCGCCCTGTCGGTCCTCGCGACGGCCGGCCTGCTCGTCCTGGCCCCGCCCTGGCGCGAGCGGCTCGCCCGCCGGATGCCGGGTCCGCTCGCGGACGCCCTCGCCGTCGCGGCCGCCGCCGAGGTGGCCGTCGCGCCCGTCCTGGTGCTGCTGTCCGGTGAGATCGGCGTCGTCTCGGTGTTCGCGAACCTGCTCGCGGCCCCGGCCGTCGCCCCCGCCACCCTCCTGGGCGCGCTCGCCGCCGTCACCGCGCCCGTCTCCCTGCCGCTCGCCCGCCTGATCGTGCGGCCCGCCGGCCTGGCCGTCGGCTGGATCATCTGGGTCGCCCGGACGGCCGCGTCGGTGCCCTACGCGACGATCCCCTGGGCAGGGGGCGCGCTGGGCGCGTCCACACTCCTCCTGGGCGCGGTGGCGGCGGTCCTGATCCTGCGCAGCCGCCGCCTCCGCCTGCTCGCGGCCGCCGCCTTGACCGGCGTCCTCGTCGCGGTCGTCGCCCTGCGCGTCATCGCCCCTCCGTGGCCGCCACCCGGATGGCAGTTGGCCGCCTGCGACGTCGGCCAGGGAGACGCCCTGGCACTAGCCGCGGGCCCAGGCCAGGCGGTCGTCGTGGACACGGGCCCCGACCCCGCGCCGGTGGACCGCTGCCTCCACCGCCTCGGCGTCACCGAGGTCCCGCTCCTCGTCCTGACCCACCCGCACGCCGACCACATCAACGGCATCTCCGGCGTCCGCCACGGCCGCACCGTCCACCAGGTCCTGATCACTCCGCGCACCTCGGGCCGCGAGGCGCGTCGCACCTCCGGCCTCCGCACCGCCCCCGCCGAGCCCGGACAGCAGTGGCGAGTGGGGGACCTCACCCTCTCCGTCCTCGCCCCGCTGACCACGAGCCCCGCCCTCTCGCCCGAGGACGACGGCACTGCGATCAACAACGCGAGCGTGGTCCTCGTCGCCCGCCGACCGGGATTCAGCGCCCTTCTGGCCGGCGACGTGGAACTGGAGGCACAACGCGCCCTGGAGGCGAGCGTCCCCCACGTCCAGGTCCTCAAGGTCCCGCACCACGGCTCACGCAGCCAGGACCCCGGCTTCCTGGCCGCCGCCCACGCGTCCATCGCCCTGATCTCGGTCGGCGCCCGCAACGACTACGGCCACCCGTCCTCCGCCACCCTGGCGCTCCTCCACCGCCTCCGCACCCAGATACACCGCACCGACAAGGAAGGCGACATAGCCATAGCCCGCACCCGCTCCGGCCTCACCACCGTCCCCCGCCGCTAACCAGCCCCTCACCCCACACTAGGTCCGTGTCGTGGGGCGGGCGCGCGGGGTGGGGGAGCGTGGCATGCTGCTGGTGTGTCGGTTGAGTCCATCATTCTGGTCGTCGGTGATGAAGAGCTGCTCGTGGACCGGGCGGTCGCGGACGTCGTCGCGTCCGTGCGGGCGGGGGACCCGGAGATCGAGGTCATCGATCTGGCGCCCGGAGCGCTGGAGCCCGGCCGCATCTCGGAGCTGACGTCGCCGTCGCTGTTCGGCGGCGGGAAGGTGCTCGTGCTGCGGTCGGCGCAGGACCTGGGCAAGGACCTGACGGCCGAGGTGCTGCGGTACGCCAAGGCCCCGGCGGAGGACACCGTGCTCATCGCCGTCCATCCCGGCGGTGCCAAGGGCAAGGCGCTCGTGGACGGGCTGACCAAGCTCAAGGCGCGCAAGATCGCATGCCCGAAGGTCACCAAGGCCGGCGAGCGGGTCGACTTCGTCCGGAACGAGATCCGCAGGGCGGGCGGGAAGATCTCGGCGGACGGCGCACGGGGGCTGATCGAGGCCGTCGGCAACGACCTGCGCGAGCTGGCCGCCGCGTGCAGCCAGCTCGTCGCCGACACCGGCGGGAAGATCGACGATGCGGCCATCGCCCGCTACTACCGGGGACGCGCCGAGGTCAGCGGGTTCACCGTGGCGGACAAGGCCATCGAGGGGCAGCTGGCCGAAGCCCTCGAACAGCTCCGCTGGGCGCTCGCGACGGGCGTCGCGCCCGTCCTGATCGTCAGCGCGCTCGCCCAGGGCGTGCGCGGGCTGGCGAAGGTCGGCGGGGCGCCGCGGGGGGCGCGCGGCGCGGCGCTGGCCAAGGACCTCGGCATGCCGCCCTGGAAGATCGACCGGGTGCAGAAGCAACTCCGCGGCTGGTCCGGAGACGGGGTCGCACGCGCGCTGACCGCCGTCGCCGAGGCCGACGAGGCGGTCAAGGGCGGCGCCGCCGACCCCGCCTACGCCCTGGAACGGACCGTCGCCCGAATCGTCGCCGCCCGAGGCTGACCCGGTCGCCCGAGGCTGCTCCGCTTGAGGGCGTGCCCACCGCTCGGGGTCGGCGCACCCGAGGTTGCTCCGTCTGAGGTTGGCCTGCCCGGGCTGACCCGGTTGGCTAGGAGCGCCGAACATTACGGACGGTCACGCCGGCCGATGGTGTGATCAGCGGCGATCGTGAGACGTCTTCGGGTCGGCGGCCTCATGGACGGCGCCGGTGTGGCAGTCGCCGAAAGGACGGGAGGCGCCGCATCCTGCTCGAACCGGTCGCACGCGCGGCAGACGATCAGCGGTAGCCCCCGGGCCCCGGCCTCGTCCACGGCCCAGCGCAGCGCGCGCTCGCCAACCGTGACTCGTCGTACCCGACGAGGACGGGCCGCGCTTGCCGGCCTTCGGTCATGGGGCTCCTCCAGCGGCCGGGACGCCGCGTCGCGTACGGCCCTAGCCCCGGCGACCGGCCGCACGGAACGCGGTGTCCCCGCGCCCGGCGCGAGGGCACCGCTGGGTGCGTCAGTGCGAGGTGATGGAGATGGCCTCGACGAGCTCGCGGGCCTTCTCCTCGGGCAGCTTGGCCGCGAGGTCCGCCTGGCTGATGATCCCGACGATCTCCTCGTGGTCCAGCACGGGCAGCCGGCGGATCTTGTGCTCGACCATGTGGTGCAGCACCTCGTCGACGTCGGTATCCGGTTCGACCCACCACAGCGGGGCCTCGCCGATGAGGTCGCCGGCCTTGACCTTGCTCGGGTCGCCGCCCTTCGCGACGCACTTCACGACGATGTCGCGGTCGGTGATGATCCCCCGGAGCCGGCTGTTCTCGCAGACGGGCATCGCCCCCACGTCGAGTTCCGACATCCGCTTCGCCGCCGTGCCGAGCGTCTCCTCGATGCCGAGACATTCCACACCGAAATGCATTACTTCGCGGGCTGTTGTCATCTTAATCCCCCTTTGAGTGCTTCCTTCTCGCGGCTTCCGGTCCCGAAACGTGCCCTCACCTGCGCGTCCGGCGTCCGGTCCCGAGCCGTCTAATCGCCGGTAGGCGGCTGGGAGCGCTCCTCCTGCATCCGCGCCCTCATCCGGTCGAGCTCCTCGTCCACCGCCGCCCCGGTCACGGCCCGGTCCAAGCGGGCCTGGAGGTCCGGCCGCACGGGCTCCTGTCCGATGTCCAGCAGCGGATCGCGCAGCGTCCCCGTCTCGAGCAGCTCGTCGAGGACCTCGGCGCGGGCGTGCGCCTCGGCCGTCCTGTCCTCCGCCCGCTCCTCTCGGGCCATGTCGGCGGAGATCCCCGACACGGTCTCGTCCACGTACGTCTCCGCCTCCGCGAGCGTGTAGCGCGCCTTGAGCGCCTCCTTGTCGTGGGAGAACGCCTCGACCTTGGCCTGGAGACGGCCGGCGGCGGCGGTGAGCCGCTCCTCCTCGGCCCGCAGGGCGGCGATCCGGTCGTCCAGCCCGTCGATCCGCTCCAGCAGCCTCGCGCGCTCGGCGAGCGCGTCGCGGGCGAGGTCGGCGTGGCCCGCGGCGAGCACCTTATCCGCCTGCTCCTGCAGGTGCGCCGCCGAGCGCCGCAGCCCGTCCCGCCGCTCCTCGGCGCGCCGCCGCGCGGTCGCGACGTCCACGACGCTGCGGCGGACGTCGGAGAGCAGGTCCCGCTGCAGCGCGTACGAGTAGTCCAGCAGCTCGCGCGGGTCCTCGGCGCGGTTCAGTGCCGTGTTCGCCTTGACCCGGAACATCTCCGCCATCCGATGGGGCAGGCCCATCCGACTCACCTCCTCGTTCACCTTCCCCCTTCCCACCGCGGACCGTCTCCTCTAGGGACAAAGGTCCCCAGTGCGGCAGGCCCGTGCGCCCACCCGGACCGCCGGACGCCGGCCACGACGCACCAGAGGGGGACGGTCCTTTGCCCGACGATCAGCGAGCGATATCGATCGTCCTCCTCGGCGCGGCGACCGCCCTGAGCACGGTGGCGGCGGCGCCCGCCAGCCCGGCCGCCCTGCACGCCGCCGGCCCGCACGCGGCCGCGGGCCGCTCCTCGACGACCACGCGACTGGTCCGGGACGGGGTCGCGGGCGCTGACCGCCGTCGCCGAGGCCGACGAGGCGGTCAAGGGCGGCGCCGCCGACCCCGCCTACGCCCTGGAACGGACCGTCGCCCGAATCGTCGCCGCCCGAGGCTGACCGCCGCCCGAGGCTGACCCGCGCCCGCCCGCCGCGACACCCGCAGCTTGTTCTAGGTGAGGGCCTGGATTATGGCCAGGGTGTTCTGGTATTCGCGCCACAGGGTTATCTGGGCGTCGCGGATCGTCAGGACGCCGATGAAGGTCGCGGTGGACTGCTTGGACGTGGTGGTGTTCGTGCCGGTCAGTTCGTACTCCACCACGATCGTGTTGGGGTCGGCGGTGTCATGGACGGCGAGGGTGCGGCAGGCGTCGAACCGGACGGGGAGCGCTGCCCGCTGGGGCTCGGCGAACTCCAGGAACCTCTGCCTGCCCTCGAACCTCGTCGGTCGGCCGAGTGGCGCGAAGGGGGTCTCGATGACGACGTCGTCGGCTAGGAGATCCCCGATGAACGTCGTCGGGTGGCCTAGCCAGCGCTGCTGCATGCGCTGGAACATCTCGCGCGGCGTGGCTTGCATGGAGTCCGCCTCCTAAGATGAGTGGTGACTCATGATTGCGAAGATAATGAGTCCAGACTCATGTTGTCCAGGGGAGGTCGGGCCGATGCGCGCGGACGCGCTGCGCAACCGGGAGCGGATCCTGGAGGCGGCGGAGGAGGTGTTCGCCGACGCGGGGCCGGAGGCGTCGACGGAGGAGGTGGCGCGGCGCGCGGGGGTGGCGATCGGCACCGTGTTCCGGCACTTCCCGACGAAGGCCGACCTGCTGCGCGCGTTGATGAAACGGCTGTTGCAGCAGGTCACGGACGACGCCGCCGAGCTCATGGCGCACGGGGATCCGGCAAGCGCGCTCTTCGAGTTCTTCGCGCGGCTCGTGGAGCGGACGGCGGCGAACCGGACGGTGGTCGGGCTGCTCGCGGGCGAGGGGATGGAGATTCCGATCACCGGGCCGCTGGGATCGCTCAGCGGCGCGGTGGGAGGACTGCTCGCCCGCGGTCAGGAGGCGGGCGCGGTCGCCGCCGAAATCCGTCTGGACGAGGTGATGGCCCTGCTGGTCAGCGCGTGTCAGGGCGCCCTGCTGGGCGGCTGGGACGCCGACCTGCGCCGGCGGACGCTCGACATCATGCTCGCCGGCCTGCGTCCGACCGCCTGACCGCGCGCGGTCTAGCCCTGTTCGGCCTTGGCCTTCAGGCCCTCGGCCTCCATCACGACGTAGCGGCGGGTGAGGCGGCCGGCGAGGAGGGCGAAGACGGGGGCCAGCGGGCCCTTCTGGTCGAGGGTGAGGCGGACGGTGGACTTGCCGTCGGGAGTGGGGACGATCTCGTGGGCCCCGGTCGTGGTGACGCCGGGGGAGCGGGACTCCCAGGTGAAGGTCCGGTTCTCGTCGTAGGCCGTGACCGTCCAGACGGCGGCGGGGAGTTTCGGCTGGTGGACGCGGGCCCGGCTGCCCAGGGTGAACGGCTCGTCCAGGACTTCGACGCGGTCCATCGAGGCGGTCATGTCGGGCCAGCGCTCGACGTCCTTCAGGAGGTTCCAGACGGTCTCGGGCGCGGCGTCGATGTCGACGGAGGTCTCGAAGTGCACGGCGTGCTCCTCAGCGATGTGCGGATGGCGGTCAGGAGGTCCGCGACGAGGGGGTCGTCGGCCCTGTCCGGCAGGTGGAGAGCGTAGTAGGGGACGGCGGGCAGGTCGATGATCTCGCGGGCAGCCAGGCCCGGGGGAGGGGGGACGCAGCCGTTGACGACGGCGAGCCCGACGCCGAGGGACGCGAAGTGCAGCATCAGGGGCCAGCCCGCGGCCTCGACCGCCAGGGACCAGGGCACCTCGGCGGCGCGCAGGGCGCGTTCGAGGGTGGCGCGGTGCGGGCCCTCGGCGGGCGGGACGACGAGGGGGGCGCCGGCGAGGTCGGCGAGCGTGAGGTGCGGCTTCGCGGTAAGGGGGTGGTCGTCCGGCATGACGAGCGTCTGGGGGAAGGACGCCAGCGGGACCGCAGCGACGTCGGCGGGCAGGACGTCCAGGACGGCGACGCCGACGTCGGCGCGGCCGGTGCGGACGGCGGCGAGGGTGCGGGCGCGGTCGCCGTTGACCAGGCGGAGGCCCGGGCGGACGACGCCGCCGAGGAGGTAGAGGTAGGCGCCCTCGCCTGCGGCCAGGGTCGGGACGCGGGACGGGGACGTGCCCTGGACGTCCGCGAGGAACGCCGTCATCCGGGCGTCGAGGTCGCGGGCGAAGCGGGCGACCTGCTCGCCGGCGGGGGTGAGGGCGAGGCGGCGCCCGTGCCGGGTGTAAAGGGGGCGGCCCAGGGTGTCGGCGAGTTTCTGCACCTTGACGTGGAGGGCCGGCTGGGAGATGTGGAGTGCCTCGGCGGCGCGGGTGAAGTTGAGGTGGTCCGCGAAGACGGCGAACGAGGCGAGCGCGTCCGTGGACAGGCGGCTCAGTTCCATAGGCGCTGACTATAGCTATCGCAATGATTGATAGTTCTGCTTTAGGGCTGTTCCACCCGAAAGTTGGGCCATGGACAACGAACCGCGACTCGGCGTCGATTTCGGCCGGGTCATCCATGGCGGGCTCAGAGCCCCAGGTGAGAACGACACGGTGTTCCTCGACGGCACCTTCGAGCAGGCACTCGCCTCCCCGGCGACGGACGGCGTCTACGAGGTGCTGCCCGGGCTGATCGAGGCGTTCGGAGGACGGGCGTGGATCATCTCCAAATGCGGCGACCGGGTGCGCGAAAGGACGCTGGCCTGGCTCGACCACCACGACTTCTACGGGCGGACGGGCCTGCCGCGGGGCAACGTGCGGTTCTGCCGGAAGCGGCAGGACAAGGCGCTGCACTGCGCGGAACTCGGGATCACCCACATGATCGACGACCGCCTTGACGTGCACCGCGCCATCCGCGAGATCGTCCCGTACCGGTACCTGTTCGGGCCGAAGGGAGGGCCCGAATGGGTGCGGCACGTCCCCGACTGGACGGCCGCGGAGGCTATTCGCTCAGATATCGCGGTGGGACCGCGTCGACCAGCCACACACCGTTCGCGCTGACACGGAACTCGTGGCCGTCGGCCGCCATCCGCCCGGCCTGGACGGTCAGCACGACGGGGACGCCGCGCCTGGCGCCGACGCGCCGGGCCGTCTCGCGGTCGGGGGACAGGTGGACGGCGTGCCGCCCCATGGGCAGCAGGCCCTCCCGCAGGATGGGGTCGACTGAACGGCGCACGGTGCCGTGGTAGAGCAGGTCAGGCGGGGGCGTCACCGGCAGGTTCAGCGCCACGGGGACCGAGTGGCCCTGGACGGCCCGGATCCGGTTCCCCGCGAGCTCGTACCGCTTCTTGTCGTTGACCGCCACCACGTGTTCGAGCTCCGCGCGGGTGAGCGCGAAGCCGTGGGCCGCGGCGGCCGAGAGCAGCTCGGTGACGTCCGCCCATCCCTCGGGATCGAGCGTGATGCCGATCCGCTCGGGGCGGTGCCGCAGATGCTTGGCGAGATACTTGGAGATCTTGACCGCGCGGCGCTCGTCCATGGACATGCGTCGGGGCCGGCGCGCGGCCGGCCCCGGGCGTGCGGTCCTACTTGGCCTGCAGGGCGGCGGCCTGCTTGGCGATCGCCGACTTGCGGTTGGCGGCCTGGTTCTTGTGGATGACGCCCTTGCTGACGGCCTTGTCCAGCTTGCGCGCGGCGACCCGCTGCGCGGCGACGGCGTCGTCCACGTTGCCGGCCTCGGCGGCCTCGCGGAACTTGCGGATCACCGTCTTCAGCTCGGACTTGACGGCCTTGTTGCGCAGGCGGGCCTTCTCGTTCTGCTTGTTGCGCTTGATCTGGGACTTGATGTTAGCCACGTCGTAGAGCCTCAGCTTGGTCGCGATCCTGGGCCTGCGCGTATCGGCAGGCGCTGACGAAATGTCTGAACGGGGGCGGGACGGTGCCCCCGGGGCACGACGCTACGCCACACGCAGTCGCACAGCTTACCAATCACCGGGGCCCGTCCCAAACCGGGCCGTGCACGGAGCATCGCGCCGGACATGGGACTATGGGAGACACAGATCCCTGTCCACCTGTGAGCATTGCGAACGGACCCCGGTGCCAGCGCCCCAGCCTGACAAGACCGATCCCGCGATCATCCGCAACTTCTGCATCATCGCGCACATCGACCATGGCAAGTCGACCCTCGCGGACCGGATGCTGCAGCTGACCGGAGTGGTCGAGGAGCGCCAGATGCGCGCCCAGTACCTCGACCGCATGGACATCGAGCGCGAGCGCGGCATCACGATCAAGAGCCAGGCGGTCCGGCTGCCCTGGACGTCGGGCGGCGTCGACCACGTCCTCAACCTGATCGACACCCCCGGGCACGTCGACTTCTCCTACGAGGTGTCTCGGTCGCTCGCGGCGTGCGAGGGCGCGGTCCTGCTGGTGGACGCGGCGCAGGGCATCGAGGCGCAGACGCTCGCCAACCTCTACCTGGCACTAGAGGCCGACCTGCACCTGATCCCCGTCCTCAACAAGATCGACCTCCCGGCGGCGCAGCCGGAGAAGTACGCCGAGGAGCTGGCCGGGATCATCGGCTGCGACCCCTCGGACGTGCTGCGCGTGTCGGGCAAGACGGGTGAGGGCGTCCGCGAGCTGCTCGACAAGATCGTCGAAGAGGTGCCCGCGCCGGTCGGCGACCCCGACGGGCCCGCCCGGGCGCTGATCTTCGACTCGGTGTACGACACCTACCGGGGCGTCGTCACCTACGTCCGGATCGTGGACGGGCGCCTCTCGCGGCGCGAGAAGAGCCTGATGATGTCGACCGGGGCCGCGCACGAGACCCTGGAGGTCGGCGTGATCTCCCCGGAGCCCAAGCCCGTGCAGGGCCTCGGCGTCGGCGAGGTCGGATACCTGATCACCGGGGTGAAGGACGTCCGGCAGGCGCGGGTCGGCGACACCGTGACCGGCGCGTCCCGGCCGGCCCCCGATTCGCTCGGCGGCTACCGCGACCCGAAGCCGATGGTGTTCTCCGGCCTGTACCCGGTGGACGGCGACCAGTACCCCGAACTGCGCGACGCGCTCGACAAGCTGCGGCTGAACGACGCCGCGCTCGTCTACGAGCCGGAGACGTCGGCGGCGCTCGGGTTCGGGTTCCGCTGCGGCTTCCTCGGCCTGCTGCACATGGAGATCGTCCGGGAGCGGCTGGAGCGCGAGTTCGACCTGTCGCTGATCTCGACCGCGCCGAACGTGGTGTACCGGGTCGTGATGGAGGACGGCTCGGAGCACACCGTCACCAACCCCAGCGAGTTCCCCGAGGGCAAGATCGGCGCGGTGTACGAGCCGGTGGTGAAGGCCACGCTGCTGTCCCCGTCCGAGCACATCGGCGCGATCATGGAGCTGTGCCAGGGCCGCCGCGGCGTGCTGCTCGGCATGGACTACCTGTCGGAGGACCGCGTCGAGATCCGCTACACGCTGCCGCTCGCCGAGATCATCTTCGACTTCTTCGACCAGCTGAAGTCGAAGACGCGCGGGTACGCCTCGCTCGACTACGAGCCCAGCGGCGAGCAGGAGTCCGACCTGGTGAAGGTCGACATCCTGCTGCAGGGCGAGTCGGTGGACGCCTTCAGCCAGATCGTGCACAAGGACAAGTCCCGCGAGTACGGCCTGATGATGACGGCCAAGCTCAAGGAGCTGATCCCGCGGCAGCAGTACGAGGTGCCGATCCAGGCCGCGGTCGGGGCCCGCATCATCGCCCGCGAGAACATCCGCGCCATCCGCAAGGACGTCCTCGCCAAGTGCTACGGCGGCGACATCTCCCGCAAGCGCAAGCTGCTGGAGAAGCAGAAGGAGGGCAAGAAGCGGATGAAGACCATCGGGCGGGTGGACGTCCCGCAGGAGGCCTTCGTCGCCGCCCTCTCGACCGGCGGCGGCGGCGACGCCGACAAGGGCAAGAAGTAGCGGCCGCTACCGATGTGCGGGCCGGTGCTCCGGCTTTCGGGCCGGGGGTGAGGGCCCGCGCGGGAGGCCCGCCAGGCCTGAGTGTGTTCTAACCCGGCTGGTTCTGCTGCTCGATGTAGTGCCGCAGCGCGGTGAGGGGCGGGCCGCCCACGCTCCCGGCGAAGTAGGACGCCGACCACAGTTTGTTCGCCCGGTAGTAGTGGCGGACCAGTTCGGGGAACTCCTGGCGCATCCTGCGGGAGGACACGCCCTTGAGCGAGTTGACCAGTTTGGACACCGCGACCTTGGGTGGGAAGTGCACCAGCAGGTGCACATGGTCGGCCTCGCCGTTGAACTCGGCCAGCTCGGTGTCGAAGTCGGCGCACACGTCTCGCATGATCTGCTCCATGCGCTCCAGTTGTGTTCCCGTGAACACCGGATGCCGGAACTTGGTCACGAAGACCAAGTGCGCATGCAGCATGAAAACGCAGTGTCTGCCGGTCCTTATATCGCCGTGATCTTCCATAGACCAATAGTAGGATCAGGGTGTGCGGCTGAGGTATCAGTTCCGGCTCCACCCGACCCCCGGCCAGCAGGAATTGCTGGCGCGGGCGTTCGGGTGCGCGCGGGTGGTGTACAACGACGCCCTGCGCGCACGGGAGGAGGCGCACGCGGCCGGGCTGGCGCACCCCTCGGACGGGGAGTTGTCCAGGCGGGTCATCACCGAAGCGAAGAAGACCCCCGAGCGGGCATGGCTCGGGGAGGTCTCGGCCGTGGTGCTCCAGCAGGCGCTGGCGGACCTGAGCACCGCCTACCGCAACTTCTTCGCGTCGGTGTCGGGGAAGCGGAACGGCCGCAGGGTCGCGGCGCCCCGGTTCCGGTCGCGCAAGGACGGGCGGCAGGCGATCCGCTTCACTCGCAACGCCCGTTTCACGGTCACGGCGGGCGGGAGGTTGCGCCTGCCGAAGATCGGGGACGTGCGGGTGCGGTGGTCGCGTCCGCTGCCGTCCGAGCCGTCGAGCGTGACGGTGATCCGGGACGCGGCCGGGCGGTACTTCGCGTCGTTCGTGGTGGAGACCGCGGACGAGCCACTGCCGGACGTGGCGGCCGAGGTCGGGATCGATCTGGGGTTGACGCATTTCGCGGTGACCTCGGACGGCCGGAAGATCACCAGCCCGAGGTTCCTCCCGTCCAGGGAGGCAGGACCCGGCGAAACAGGAAGCCACAGAAGTGCCGCACACGCAGCACAGGCTGAATCCCCGGCCTTCAAGCCGGGGAGCGCGTCAATTCAGCAGGGGCCAGGCAACCGCGGACGGCACGCGCCTGAACTCGCCGCGGTTGGCGGCCCTGCCCGCGTACACCAGGAAGAACATCACCACGGCCGTGAACAGCAGCGGCACCCAGATGAAGAAGTCGACGGCCAGCGACAGCAGCCCGAAGACGATCCAGACGGCGATGCTCGCGATGCCCATGTTGAGGCCCTGCGCGGCGTGCCTGCGCACGAACGGCGAGCGGGCCTTGCCGAGGTAGACCACGGCCGGGGCGATCGCGCCGAAGAGGAACTGGCCCACGTACGCCATCAGCGACCACGTCTTCTCGTCGTCGGTGACGGGGCCGAAGCTCCCGGGGATCTGGGCGGTGTTGCTCCCGCCCTGCGGCTGCTGCTGCCAGCCCATGCCAGGCTGCGGCTGCTGCGGCTGCTGCCAGGCGTTTCCGGGCTGCTGCCAGGGGGCCTGTTGCTGCTGCTGCCACTGGGGCTGCTGTCCCTGGCCGGGCGGCGGGGGAGGCCCGTAGGCCATGGCGGACGTCCTCTCCGGGGTCGCTATGCAAGCTATTGGCGAAGTGTATGACTCCTTGGACGCCTGTGGAGTTCGCCCGGGTTCCCGATGAACAGGGACCCGTGGCCGATTCGCGCCACGGGCCCCTGTGCGGTGCCTGGTGTCGGGTCAGGGGTGCCAGATGACGGCGGTGGGAGCCGCCTGCGTGAGCGTGACCGAGCCCTTCCACTGGACGGACGAAGGCTGCGGCTGGAACGAGTCGTCCAGGAAGAACCCGCGGTTGACGGACGTGACCATGGCCGGCGCGCCGTTGTCCCCGAGCCCGGTGGGCCGGCGAAGGGCCTCGATGCTCGCGATGTCGGCGACGCCCGTCCCCTCGGGCAGTTCGACGGTGGTGGCCACGGCGCCGTCCCGCTCGATCGACCAGGTCGGCTCGTCGTGGTCGGAGCGGTACAGCCGGGACGGGTCGGACTTCAGCCGCACCCCCAGCGCGACCCCCGGAGCCGACCCGGACCCGGTCGCGGCGCCCGTCGTCTTGGCGAACTCCACGAACAGGTACGTCCGCTGGTCGCCCACTTCGCGCGTCGCGGGGTCGGACGGGTTCTCGATCTTCCCTTCGCGGACCATCTCCTGCGCCGCGATCCGGTAGGTCCACGGCTCCCGGTCCATGACGACCTCGCGGGCGCGGCCGTCCGGGCGCGTCCCGGTGGCGTCCGGCAGGAAGCGCAGCGGAGCGCCGGGCGAGACCACGTCGCACATGTTGTTGTTCTGGGTGCAGGTCTGCAGCACCGGGTGGTCGCCTTCGTAGCGGCCCGTGAACTTCAGGGTCATGTGCATGGGTGCCTGGTAGACGGCGGTGCCGTCCACGCGCCGGCCGGACGCGTCGACCTCGACCCGGTAGATCCACTCGATGTCGGTCGTCCGGCCCCAGCGGGCCATCAGCGCGGGCGTGTCGGTGCCGCCGTCCTCGTTGCTCCACACCACCGAGTACTCGATGATCTGGTGGCCGGGAGCGGCGGCGGGACGGGTCTCGTGCCAGGCCACCAGCGGGGTGTCGGTGGTGGCGTTCTGGTACGGGTCGCCGGTCGGCCACCCCGTGCGGCCGACGACGACGGGCGCGTGGCGCAGGGCGAGCGCCTCCGCGTCCGGCATGCTGACCCGGGGGTGCCGGAGCGTGACGCGGCGGGCCGCGGGCGCGCTGCCCTTGGCGAACCGCAGCGTCACCTTGTGGCGGCCCCGCCCGACGTGCCCGAGGCCGAGGCTGCGGGGGATCGGGTCGGACGAGGGGACGACGAGGTCGGTCACGTGGTGCCCGTCGACGGCGATCGACACGACGGCCGACTCGGCGCCCCGGCGGACCCAGGAGACGCCCGGGGCGGAGGCGGAGAAGGAGATCAGCGCCTCCCCGTCCCGGCGGGCGGTGAAGGGCAGCGACCGGGCGGGGCCGCCGCGGTGGACGTTGATCGTGCCGGGCGGTCCGGCGGCGTGGGCGGGGGAGGCGGTGAGGGAGAGGGGAGCGCCGGCGAGGACGGCGCCGGTCACGGCGAGCACGGCATGGCGCGCGCGGCTTCTCATGATCGGGGAACCTAGGCGGCCGCGGTTGCGTTCGGGTGACGAGGCGGTCCCCCGTGGGTGTCGTCTCCGTGTGCGCCGGGAGTCGGCCGATGGGCCGGGTGCGTCAGGAGCCGGTCCACAGCGGCGACAGCGCCGCCGGCACCCCCAGGGACACGCCGGTGAACCGCTCCGCCCCGTCCGCCCCGTCCGGGGCGTGGAGCGTGAGCCCGGAGGCCGCCAGCCGGACGGACCGGCCGCGCCTGACGATCTCGTGGTCCAGTTCCCGCAGCAGCGCGACGACGTCGCCGGCGGGCTCGTCGAGCAGGTCGACCCCGTCGAGCCGGAACCGCATCTCCGGGTTGCCGCTCCAGCCGGGCGACCGCGTCCCGCAGATCTGCGCGAGCCGCTCCACGCCGTCCTCGCCCCGGCCGGTGGACAGCGCCAGCGTGCCGCGCCCGACCCGGACGCTGCGGTGCCCGGTCCAGCCGCAGAGGAACGACGGCTTCGGCGGGAGGGTGCCGCAGCGCTCGGCGACCGCGTCGAGGGTCGTCCAGGCGTCCGCGGCGCGGGTGGAGAACAGCAGGCTCGCGTCCGGCAGCAGCGCGCCGCGGCCCGGCTCCAGCGTGACCACGAACGGCGGCACCCGGCCGGGGAACCGCGCCGGGTCGGCCTCCCGCAGGGTGACGATGCCCTCCCACTCGACGGGCTCCGCCACCGCGAACCAGGTGATCACGGCCTCGGCGCCGAACTCGCGGAACGTCGCGTCGGTCAGCCGCTCGGCGACCGCCTCCCGCAGCCCCTCGGCCGTCTCGGCGAGCCTGCGGCGCCACCACGCCGGCTCCGGGTCCGGCCGGCCGCCCGCGGCCCAGCGCGTCCCCGCGCCGGCGAAGTCCGAGCGCCGCTCGGCGCCCGCGTCGTCCACCAGCACCCAGTGCCAGCCGTCCGGCTCGCCTCGCAGCAGCACCCGGGCGGGCACGCGCTCCCGGCCGGTCCCACCCTCGTTTCGCATCCGGACGACAATATCCGTATTCGTTGCGGTGTCTCAGCCGGTCGGCGGCCGAAGTGCCGTCGGTCGGCCGCGACACGGCGGCGGCTGCTTGGCACGGGCGCGGACGGAGGTACGGTCGGACGGGTACGGTGCCTGATCGAAACGAACCGGCCGACCTCGCGGAGGCAGTGTGACCCACCCCGAGCAGGTTCTGCGTTCCGCGAAGGAACGGGAAACGGTGAACGGCGCGGTCCGCGCGCTGCGTTCCGCCGCCCCCGCGGGCTGGCAGCGGCTCGACTTCGAGTTCCGCGCGACGGTCGGCATCGACAGCGCCTCCTTCGAGGTCGAGGGCCCGGACGGAGGACGCCGTACGGCTCTGCCCCCGGGCCAGGCCGTCGGGAAGATGGACGAGCTGCGCCGCGTCATGTACCGGTCCGACAAGGGGGCCTGGTTCACGGCGCGCCTCCAGGTGGAGCGCTCGGGCCACTTCAGCGCGGAGTTCGACTACGACGGCGAGCCCGACTTCACCCCGCCGCTGGCCCCGTCCGCCTATGTCCAGGACCTCGACCGCTTCCCCCGCGCCGACGAGCACATCCCCGACTGGCTCCGCGACAAGCTCGGGGAGGCCTGAGCGGCCGAAGCAGGGGGCGGAGCGGGGCAGACTTGAGGGGTGCCCTCGACGCTTCCTGACGGCGACCCCGTACCGACAGACGGTGCGCTGCCCCGCAGTGCCCTGCACGGCCTGGGTGAGCGCCCGTTCGCGTTCTACGTGCACGTGCCGTTCTGCGTGACCCGGTGCGGGTACTGCGACTTCAACACCTACACGGCGACGGAGCTGGGGCCTGGGGCGAGCCGAGACTCCTACGCCGACACCGCCATCCGCGAGGTCCGGATGGCCCGGCGCGTCCTCGGGGAGGCGGACCTGCCCGTCGAGACCGTCTTCGTCGGCGGCGGTACCCCGACCCTCCTAGCGCCGGACGACCTGGGCCGCGTGCTGGCCGCGATCGACGCCGAGTTCGGCCTGGCCCCAGGGGCGGAGGTCACCACCGAGGCCAACCCCGAGTCGGTGGACGAGGCGTACATCGGCAAGCTCCGCGAGGCCGGGTTCACGCGCGTCTCGTACGGCATGCAGAGTGCGCGCGAGCACGTCCTCGCCGTCCTGGAACGCGCGCATACGCCCGGACGCGTCCCGCAGGTCGTCGAGTGGACCCGCAAGGCGGGCTTCGAGCACATCAACCTCGACCTCATCTACGGGACGCCAGGGGAGACGGACGACGACTGGAGGGGCTCCCTGGAAGCGGCCTTGGCGGCGGAGCCCGACCACGTGTCCGCCTACGCGCTCATCGTCGAAGAGGGCACCCGCCTCGCGGCGCAGGTGAGGCGCGGCGAACTGACCGCGCCCGACGACGACGCCATGGCCGACCGCTACCTGATCGCCGACGAGCTGCTCAGCGCCCACGGCCTGCACTGGTACGAGATCTCCAACTGGGCCGCCGACCCACGCGCCGCCTGCCGGCACAACATGCTCTACTGGACGGGCGCCGACTGGTGGGGCGTCGGCCCGGGCGCCCACAGCCACGTCGGCGGAACCCGCTGGTGGAACGTCAAGCACCCCGCCGCCTACGCCGCCCGCCTCGCCGAGGGCACCACCCCCGCCCACGCCCGGGAGATCCTCACCGACGAGGACCGGCACATCGAACGCGTCATGCTCGAACTGCGCCTGGCCCAGGGCTGCCCCACCCGCCTCCTGGACGACGAGGCCGCCCGCAGCCTGATAGCCGACGGCCTGATCGAACCCGCTCCCTACGAGCAGGGGCGAGCCGTCCTCACCCTCAAGGGCCGCCTCCTAGCCGACGCAGTAGTCCGAGCGCTGTGCTAGCCCAGGGGGTCGCCCCCCTGGGAAGACACAGTGCGGGCAGGCGCGTGGAGCGAGTGCAGCGAGCGCAACGCGCATGCCCGCCGACGCAGGCGACCGCAGCGACGCCTCACACGTCGTCACGGGCACGACAGGCCGCAACGGCGGCGTGAGGATCGCCTGCGTCGTGACGGGGGTTCCAGGGGGTCGCCCCCCTGGGTCTACACAGTGACAAAGTCGATCAGTTCTTCTACGCGGCCTAGTAGGGCTGGTTCCAGGTCGGTGTAGGTGTTCACCGAGTTGAGGATGCGTTTCCAGGCGGCGCCCGTGTCGTCGCCCCAGCCGAGTTCGGCGACCACGCCCTCCTTCCAGGGGATGCCTCGGGGGATGCGGGGCCAGGCGCGGATGCCGACGGCCGCGGGCTTGACGGCCTCCCAGATGTCGATGAAGGGGTGGCCGGTGACGAGGACGTACGGCGAGGTGACCTGGGCGGCGATCCGGGACTCCTTGGAGCCCTCCACGAGGTGGTCGACCAGGACGCCGAGGCGCCGGTCCTCGCCGGGTTCGAACTCCTCGACGATGGCGGGCAGGTCGTCGACGCCTTCGAGGTACTCGACGACGACGCCCTCGACGCGCAGGTCGTGGCCCCAGATCTTCTCGACCAGCTCGGCGTCGTGGACGCCCTCCACGTAGATGCGGCTCTCCTTGGCGACCTGCGCCCGCAGGCCCTGGACGGCGATCGAGCCGGAGGCGGACCGCGCCGGGCCCCTCGGCGCGGCGCTCGGCCGGACGAGGGTGACGGGCTTGCCGTCGATGAGGAACCCGGACTTGGTCAGCGGGAAGACCCGGCGCTTGCCGAACCGGTCCTCCAGGGTGACCCCGAACTTGTCGCAGCCGACCACGGCGCCGCAGAAACCGCTGTCGGGGTCCTCGGCGACGAGGCCCGGCTCGGCGGGCACCTCCGGGATCTGCCCCTTGCGCGGCTTGCGCCAGTCGCCCGCCAGCACGTCGTTTCCGTACTTCTTACTCCGCACAGGTCCGCACATTAACCCGCCGGGAGGCGCGTGCCCGGGCGGCCCGCTTTCCTCGGCGTGGCGTCCGTTCCGGGGCCGGATAGGATCACGCAGCCATGCGGAGAGTGCGGGGGCGCTCCAGCCGAGCCTTCCGGGCCGTAGACTTGGCACTCGAAAGCAAGGAGTGCCAGGAGCACGGCCCGGCCGGACGAAGGAGGTGACCACGTGCTGGACGACCGGAAACTAGCGGTCCTGCGCGCCATCGTCGAGGACTACGTCTCCACCAACGAACCGGTGGGGTCCAAGGCGCTGGCCGACCGGCACAACCTCGGCGTCTCGCCCGCGACCATCCGCAACGACATGGCGGTGCTGGAGGAGCAGGGCTACATCGCCCAGCCCCACACCAGCGCCGGGCGGGCCCCCACCGACAAGGGGTACCGGCTGTTCGTCGACCGGCTTTCCACGATCAAGCCGCTGTCGGTCGCCGAGCGCCGCGCCATCGAGACGTTCCTGTCCGGGGCGTACGACCTCGACGACGTCGTGGGCCGCACGGTGCGGCTGCTCGCGCAGCTGACCCGGCAGGTCGCGGTGGTGCAGTACCCGTCGCTGACCCGCTCGGCGGTGCGGCACGTGGAACTGGTCCCGGTGGCGGAGGGGCGGCTGCTGCTCGTCCTGATCACCAACACCGGGCGGGTGGAGCAGCGCGTCATCGAGACGGGGCCGATCTCCGAGGAATCGATCGGGCACCTGCGGGCGTTGCTCAACACGTGCCTGGACGGGCTCGGCTTCGGCGAGGTCCCGGCCGCGGTGGCGGACCTGCCCGACAAGGTGGGCCCGGACGACCGGCCGGTGGCGGCGGCGGTGCTGTCGGTGCTGCTGGAGACGCTCGTCGAGAAGCACGAGGAGAAGATCGTCTTCGCCGGGGCGGCCAACCTCGCCGCCGTGGACTTCTCGCAGAGCCTGCGGGACGTCCTGGTGGCGCTGGAGGAGCAGGTGGTCCTCATGCGGTTGCTCGGCGAGACCGGCGACTCCTCTACAGTTACGGTGCGGATCGGCACCGAGAACCCCGACCAGGGGCTGAAGTCGACCTCGGTCGTCGCCGCCGACTACGGGGTGGGCGACCTCACTCTGGCCCGGCTGGGAGTGCTCGGGCCGACACGCATGGATTACCCCAGCACGATGGGAGCGGTACGGGCAGTGGCACGCTACGTGGGACAGATCCTGGCGGGGTCGTAAGTGGCGAACGACTACTACGCGACCCTGGGCGTCCGGCGGGACGCCAGCGCCGACGAGGTCAAGAAGGCCTACCGCCGGCTCGCGCGGGAGCTCCACCCGGACGTCAACCCGGATCCGGAGACCCAGGAGCGGTTCAAGGAGATCACCCAGGCCTACGAGGTGCTCTCCGACCCCAAGAAGCGCGAGATGTACGACCTCGGCGCGGACCCCTTCGCGTCCGCCGGGGGCGCGGGCGCCGGCGGGTTCGGCGGCGCCGGGTTCCCGTTCAGCGACATCATGGACGCCTTCTTCGGCACCGCGACCTCGCGGGGCCCGCGCTCGCGCGCGCGGCGCGGCCGCAACGCGACGCTGCGGGTCGAGCTCGACCTCGCCGAGACCGCGTTCGGCACGACGCGGGAGCTCTCCATCGACACCGCGGTCGCCTGCACGACCTGCGAGGGGTCGGGCTGCGCGCCCGGCACCCACCCGGAGACCTGCGAGACGTGCCACGGCCGCGGCGAGGTCCAGCAGGTCCAGCGCTCGTTCCTCGGCCAGGTCATGACGGCCCGGCCGTGCCCGGCGTGCGGCGGCTTCGGCTCGGTGATCCGCAACCCGTGCACCGAGTGCTCCGGCGACGGCCGGGTCCGGACCCGCCGCACCGTCAAGGTGAAGATCCCGGCCGGGGTGGAGAACGGCATCCACATCCAGCTCGCCGGCGAGGGCGAGGTCGGCCCGGGCGGCGGCCCGCCCGGCGACCTGTTCCTGGAGATCGTCGAGAAGCCGCACCCCATCTTCGAGCGCGAGGGCGACGACCTGCACTGCACGGTCGAGATCCCGATGACGGCGGCGGCGCTCGGCACCAGCGTCACGATCGAGACGCTGGACGCGGCCGAGAGCGTCGACATCAAGCCCGGCACGCAGTCGGGGCAGGTCATCACGCTCTACAACCGGGGCGTCCGGCATCTCAACGAGAGCGGCCGCGGCGATCTGATGATCCACGTCAACGTGGAGACGCCGAACCGGCTCGACGAGGAGCAGGAGGAGCTGCTGCGGCGGCTCGCGGTGCTGCGCGGCGAGGAGCGCCCGCCCGGCAGGTTCGCCCCCGGGCAGCGCGGCGTGTTCTCCCGTCTCAAGGACGTCTTCAACCAGCACTGAAGCGCGGTGGCGGCGGCCTACCAGGAAGGCCGCCGCGGCGACTAAGAGCATGGCGGCAGGCCCCCGTACGAGCGGATCGGAACCGGGTGCGGGGGACGGCCTCGTGGGGAGCAGCGATGTGTTCAGCTGACCGGGCGCCCGCGCGCCGCGGGCGGCTCGGATGAGCCCGCCGGTCTTCCTCGCCGGGACGGACGCGCTTCAGCGCGACAGCGTGCTGCTGGACGGCCCCGAAGGGCGGCACGCGGCGGCCGTGCGGCGGCTGCGGCCGGGGGAGCGGGTCGACCTGACCGACGGCGAGGGCCTGCTGGCCGAGTGCGTCGTCACCGCCGCCGACCGGGCGACCCTCACGCTCGACGTGCTGGCCCGGCACCGGGAGCCGCCGCCCTCGCCCCGTCTGGTGGTCGTGCAGGCCCTCCCGAAGGGCGACCGGGGCGAGCTCGCGGTCGAGACCATGACCGAGGTCGGCGTGGACGAGATCGTCCCGTGGTCGGCGTCCCGGTGCGTCACCCGCTGGCGCCCGGAGCGCCGCGACAAGGCCCTCGGGCGCTGGCGCGCGACCGCCCGCGAGGCCGGCAAGCAGGCCCGGCGCGGCAGGCTGCCGGCGATGCCGGAGCTGGCCTCCACCGAGGACGTCGCCGAGCGGATCTCCGCCGCGGCCCTCGCCCTGGTCCTGCACGAGGAGGCCGAGGCGCCGCTGAGCGCCGTGGAGCCGCCCGCGGAGGGCGAGATCATCCTCGTGGTCGGCCCCGAGGGCGGGATCAGCGAGGACGAGCTGGAGCGCTTCCGCGCCGCGGGCGGTCGCCCAACGCGGCTCGGCCCGACCGTGCTGCGCACCTCGACGGCGGGCGTCGCGGCGGCGAGCGTCCTGCTGGCCGCCACCGGCCGCTGGTAGCGCCCGCCGGTCAGGGCGTCGTCGACGCGCCCTGCTCGGTGACGCTCGCGGGCTCGCTCGTCTCGGCCGGCGGCGTCGGCTGCTCGGTCGGCTTGCTCGACGGCTCGGGCGTGGTCGGGGCGGGCGGCGAGGAGGGCGTGGCCGGCGTCGTCTGCGTCGGCGTCTCGCTCGGGCACGGCGTGGTCGCCGGGGTCGGCGTGGAGGACGCGCTGGCCGAGGCGCCCGGCGAGGGTATGCGGCAGGACGAGAGCCCCGGCGAGGAACTGCTCGTCGGCGCCTCCGAGCTGCTCGGCTCGCCGGACTGGCTGCTCCCCGGCGACGAGGGGTCGGGGAACTGGGGGTCGTCGCCCTGTCCGGTGCGGTCGCCGGCGGCGTCGCCGCCCTCGTGGCCGGACCGGCTGCTGTTGCCGACCGACTGCTGGATCAGGTCGATCGTCCGGGGCGCCGTCACGCCCAGCCCGGCGATCAGCACGGCGGCGGCCACGGCGAGGACGGGCCGGGCCCAGTTCACGGTGAACCGGTCGAACCCGAAGCGCGCCGGGCCGAAGCGTCCGAGACCGAACCGGCGGCCGTGGCCGTCGGCGATGCGGGCCCGGATGCGCTCCAGGCCGTCGCCCGCGGGGTTGACCGAGTCCGCCTCCGCGTGCAGGGCGCGGCGGAGGATCTCGCCGTGCTCGTCGTGGGGGTCGGTGGTCATGAGAACTGCTCCAGGACGTTGCGTAGCGCGGTCATGCCGCGCGCCGTATGACTCTTCACGGCGCCGCGGGAGATGCCCATCGCGTTGGCGATCTCCGCTTCGGACAGATCGGCGTAGTAGCGAAGGACGAGCGCCTCCCGCTGGCGGGCGGGGAGCCGGGACAGCGCGTCGATCACCGCCGAGCGTTCCAGCTCCCCGATGGCCCCGGCTTCCGCGCTCGGCGCGTCGGGCAGCCCCTTGGGGGCGTACTTCTCGACGACGGCGCGGTGCCGGAGCACCGATCGCGACCGGTTGACCACCGACTGCCGCAGGTACGACAGGGCCTTGTCCGGGTCGCGCAGCCGGCGCCAGCCGCCGTGCATCGCGACGAACGCGTCCTGCACGACCTCCTCGGCCGTCCCCGCGTCCCGGACGAGCATGGCCGCCAGGCGCACCAGCGAACGGTAGTTGGCGCTGTAGAGGGCGGTCACCGCCTGATCGGCGTCCCAGGCGGCGGCCACCACGCCCGCCGTGCCCCTGGCCACGAGGGTCTCGGTCACGTCAGTGGGACGCGCACCCTCGTCGTTCGGTTTACGAAAGGGCATGTCCTGGTTTGCCTCGGTCACCTATCCGCCGCCTTTGCCGGCCCCCCGCCGTCCATTCGGACGATCGCGTCCGGCCGGCATGTACCGGGCGTTCCCGCCGGGGCGAGATGCGTCGCGACGCCTTGCGAACCGGGGGGTTACGCCTTGAGCTGACAACCTTAGCCAGTGGCCGGTCGAAATGCCGACGGCTACAGGGAGTCGATTGACGAAACCCTATCCGCCACGGGCGGCCGTGATCCACGGCTCCGCCGGTCCCGATAGGATTTCCGGGCGGTCCGCGACCGCCCGCGAGGGGAGACAGATGACCGACTGCCTGTTCTGCAAGATCGTTTCCGGGGACGTGCCCGCCACGATCGTCCGCGAGTCGGCGGGGACGGTGGCGTTCCGCGACATCAACCCGCAGGCGCCGACGCACGTGCTGGTCATCCCGCGCGACCACCACTCCACGGCCGCCGAGCTGGCCGGAGCCGACGCCGAGCTGCTCGCCGAGCTGGTGCGCGAGGCCCACCAGGTCGCGGCCGACGAGGGCATCGCCGAGACCGGCTACCGGGTCGTGTTCAACACCGGCCCCCAGGCGGGGCAGACGGTGTTTCACGTGCACGCCCACGTGCTGGGCGGGCGCGGCCTGAACTGGCCGCCCGGCTGAGCCCGCCCGCCGCGCGGAAAATGCGGCGGCGGTGTGTCGGGGGTCGCCAGTACGATGGAACCGGTACACCAGGACACCCGGAGCAGACAGAAGGCAGGTCCGATAGGCCGCAAGGCCCGGCTGATGGTCGAATCAACTCACGCGAGGGCAACCCGCACGGGGCGCGACGACCGGACAGGCTCGCGCTCGCAGATCAAGATCGTGGTGCCGGACGAGCATTCGATGGTGAGCCTGCTGGGCTCCCGCGACGAGCTGCTCCACGCGATCGAGCACGGTTTCGGCGCCGACATCGACATCCACGTCCGCGGCAACGAGATCACCGTGACCGGCCCGGAGGGCGAGACCGACCTCGTCTCCCGGCTCTTCACCGAGATGCTCGAACTGCTGAAGGGCGGCACCCAGCTCACCCCCGACGCCGTCGAGCGCAGCCTGGCGATGCTGCGCGGCGAGAGCGGCGCGCGTCCGGCGGAGGTCCTCACCCTGGACGTGCTGTCCAGCCGTGGCCGGACCATCCGCCCGAAGACGCTGAACCAGCGGCGGTACATCGACGCGATCGACAAGCACACGATCGTGTTCGGCATCGGCCCCGCGGGCACCGGCAAGACGTACCTGGCCATGGCCAAGGCCGTCCGCGCGCTGCAGGACAAGCAGGTCAACCGGATCATCCTCACCCGCCCGGCCGTCGAGGCGGGCGAGCGGCTCGGCTTCCTGCCGGGCACGCTCTACGAGAAGATCGACCCGTACCTGCGCCCGCTGTACGACGCGCTGCACGACATGGTCGACCCCGACTCGATCCCGCGCCTGATGGCCGCCGGGACCATCGAGGTGGCCCCCCTGGCCTACATGCGCGGCCGGACGCTGAACGACTCGTTCATCATCCTCGACGAGGCGCAGAACACCTCGCCCGAGCAGATGAAGATGTTCCTCACCCGGCTCGGGTTCGGGTCGAAGGTCGTCGTGACCGGCGACGTCACCCAGGTCGACCTGCCGAACGGGCAGATGAGCGGGCTGCGCGTCGTCCAGGAGATCCTCGACGGCGTCGGCGACATCGACTTCTGCCGGCTCGACAGCCGCGACGTCGTGCGGCACAAGCTCGTCACCGACATCGTCGACGCCTACAACCGGTACGACGAGAAGCAGGTGCCGCCGTTCAAGCAGGGCGCGGCGCGCGGCGGCCCCCGCAAGCGGGGGCGGCAGTGAGCGTCGAGGTGCTGAACGAGTCGGGCGTCGAGGTCGACGAGCAGGGCATCGCCGCCCTGTCCCGGCACGTCCTCGACGGGATGCGCGTCCATCCGCTGGCGGAGCTGTCGGTGCTGCTGGTCGACGAGGCCGCGATGACCGAGCTGCACGAGAAGTGGATGGACGAGCCGGGCCCGACCGACGTGCTGTCCTTCCCCATGGACGAGCTCCGCCCCGGGCACATGTCCGGCGGCGCCGACGAGGACGGCGAGACCGACCCGGGGCTGCTGGGCGACGTCGTGCTGTGCCCCGCCGTCGCCGAGAAGCAGGCGCGGGAGGCCGGGCACAGCACCGCGGAGGAGCTCGAGCTGCTGTGCACGCACGGCATCCTGCACCTCCTGGGCTACGACCACGCCGAGCCGGAGGAGCACCGGGAGATGTTCGGCCTGCAGGCCGAGCTCCTCACCTCCTGGCGGGAGGAACGCGGCGGCTGATGAGCACCGCGCAGGCGTGGCTGTCCGCCCTGGCGGTGGGCCTGGTCTTCCTGGCGGGCCTGCTGGCCGGCACCGAGACCGCGCTCGCCCGGGTGTCGCGCGTCACCGTCGAGGAGGCCGTCCGGGAGGGCCGCCGCGGCGCCCGGCGGCTGGCGGAGGTCGTCGCCGACCCGGCCCGCTACGTCAACATGGTCCTGCTGCTGCGGATCGGCTGCGAGCTGGTCGCCACGGTCATCGTCGCCGACCTGTGCATCTCCTGGCTTGACGAGACCTGGCGCGCCTACGTGACCGCCGCCGCCGTCATGATCGTCGTCAGCTACGTGGCGATCGGGGTGGGGCCGCGCACCCTCGGCATCCAGCACGCCGACCGGATCGCGCTGGCGGGCGCCGCCGTGATCCACCCGGTGACCCGGGTGTTCGGGCCGCTGCCGCGGCTGCTGATCCTGCTCGGCAACGCCCTCACGCCCGGCAAGGGCTTCCGGGAGGGCCCGTTCGCCTCCGAGGCGGAGCTGCGCGACCTGGTCGACCTCGCCGAGCAGCGCAGCCTGATCGAGCCGGTCGAGCGGGAGATGATCCACTCGGTGTTCGAGCTGGGCGACACCCTCGTCCGCGAGGTGATGGTGCCGCGCACCGACATCGTGTTCATCGAGCGCACGAAGACGCTGCGGCAGGCGATGTCGCTGGCGCTGCGCAGCGGCTTCTCCCGCATCCCCGTCGTCGGCGAGAACGAGGACGACGTCGTCGGCATCGCCTACCTCAAGGACGTCGTCCGGCGCAGCCAGGAGCACCGCGAGGGCGAGTCGGTCGAGACGGTCGACTCGGTCATGCGGCCCGCCACCTACGTCCCCGACAGCAAGCCGATCGACGAGCTGCTGCGCGAGATGCAGGCGCGGCAGATCCACGTCGCGATCGTGATCGACGAGTACGGCGGCACCGCCGGCCTGGTCACCATCGAGGACATCCTGGAGGAGATCGTCGGGGAGATCACCGACGAGTACGACGTGGAGATCCCGCCGGTGACGTGGCTCTCCGACGACGCGGTCCGGGTCACCGCCCGCCTGCCCGTGGAGGACCTCGCCGAGCTGTTCGACCTGGAGATCGACGCCGAGGACGTCGAGACGGTCGGCGGGCTGCTCGCCCACGCGCTCGGCCGCGTCCCCATCGAGGGCTCCACCGCCGAGGTCGCCACGATCGAGGCCGGGACCGGCGAGCCGGGCCCCGCGCTGTCCCTCAAGGCCGAGACCATCGCCGGCCGCCGCAACCGGGTCGGCACCGTCCTGGTGCGGCGCCTCGGCGCGCCGGCCGCGGACGCCGAGAGCCGCGCGGCCTCCGACCACTCCGGCTGACAGCTGGGCCGTCGTCCCGGCCGCCGCCCTTCTCCGGCTCTGCCCGCCTCTGCGGGCGGAGGGGCTCAGGCGCCGATGGTGTCGCGGAGGGTTCCGTCGGGGGCGGCGAGCAGGACCGGGGCCTTGGGGCCGAGGTCGCGGACGGCGCTGACGTCGGAGGGGTCGGGCGCGTCCGCGGCGGTGACGAGGGCGGCGGCCTCCAGGTCCTCGGCGCCGCTGGAGACGGCCATCGCGACGGCGACCTTGAGCGCCGAGAGCTTCAGGGACGGCAGGTCCACGCTCGTGGCGGAGTAGGTGCGGCCGGTCTCGTCGCGCACGGCGGCGCCCTCGGCGGCGCCCGTGCGGGCCCGCGCGGACCGGGCCAGGGTGATGATCTTCGCGTCCTCGGCGTTCAGCTCGCTCACGCCCCCAGCGTACGGGCATCGCGAGCGGGCGGCGCGACCGGCGGGGTCACCCGCGCGGAGCGGGCGGGCCGCAGGTCCGCGGGCCGGCCAGGCGGGCCGCAAGTCGGCGGCAAGTGGACGGCAAGGGGCGCACGCGAGCCTGTAGGGCGTCGAACAATGCCGTTCTGGGGGAGAAGTGATGTCCCGTCTGCTCTACCGCCTGGGGAGGGCCGCCGCCATGCGGCCCTGGCGGTTCATCGTGGTGTGGCTGGTGCTCGTCGCCGCGATGGCCGGGCTCTCCGGCGTCGCCGGGGGCACCCTGCACGACAACTACACGCTGGCCGGGACGGGCTCGCAGCAGGCCACCGACCTGCTGCAGGAGCGGTTCCCAGCGCTGTCAGGGGCCGACGCCCGGGTCGTGGTGCACGCGAGGTCGGGGAAGGTCGACCCGGCGAAGCTGGCCGCGGCGGCGGGGGAGCTGCGCGGGCTGCCGCACGTCAGCGGCGTCGACCCGGCGCAGTTCGGCAAGGGCGGGGCCACCGCGCTGATGACCGTCCGGTACTCCGTGCCGGTGACCGACCTCGGGCCGAAGGAGACCCTCGACCTGCTGCGGGCGGCGACGCGGAACCTGGACGCCGCCGGCTACCAGGTGGAGTTCGGCGGCCAGGTCCCCGAGAACGTGACCGCGCCCGGCGGCGTCGCCGAGGCCATCGGGATCGTGGCCGCCCTGGTCATCCTGCTGCTGGCGTTCGGGTCGGTGGTGGCGGCCGGGCTGCCGCTCGCCGTCGCGCTGGCCGGGCTCGGCGTCGGCGTGTCCGGGATCACGCTGGTGGCCGCGTTCACCGATGTCGCCACCACCGCGCCGACGCTCGCCACCATGGTCGGGCTGGGGGTCGGCATCGACTACGCGCTGTTCGTGCTGACCCGCCACCGGGAGGGGCTCGCGGAGGGGCTCGACGTCCCGGAGTCGGTGGGACGCGCCAGCGCGACGGCGGGCCTGTCGGTGATCTTCGCGGGGTTCACGGTGCTGCTGGCGCTGTGCGGGCTGGTGCTGTCGCGGATCCCGGTGTTCATGACGATGGGGTTCACCACCGGCATCGTCGTCGCGGCGACCGTGCTGAGCGCCGTCACGCTGCTGCCGGCCGTGCTGGGCCTCGCCGGCCGCCGGGTGCTGCGCCGCCGCGACCGGGCCGCGGGCGCGGCGATCGCCGTGGACTCGCCGCGGGTCCGGCGGTGGGCCGTGCACGTCGGACGGCACCCCTGGCCGTGGCTGCTCGCCGCCGCCGTGCTGATGCTGACGCTCGCCGCCCCCGCGCTCGGCATGCGGACGTGGCCGAGCGACGCCAGCAGCGAGCCGACGTCCAACACCGTCCGCAACGCCTACGACCTTGTCGCCGACGGCTTCGGGCCCGGCGCCAACGGCCCGCTCATCGTCGCGGTCGACCTGCGCAAGACCGACCGGGCCGCCCTGCCGGCGCTCCGGGACCGGCTTGCGGCCACCGAGGGCGTCGCGTCCGCGGCGCCGCCGCAGGCCTCCCCGCGCGGCGACGCCGCGGTGATCATGGTCACCCCGAGGTACGGGCCGCAGGACGAGCGGGTGACCGGGCTCGTCGACCGGATCCGCGCGGACGTCCTGCCGCCGGACACCGAGATCACCGGGCTGACCGCCGCCTACGTGGACCTGTCCCGGATGCTCTCGGACCGGCTGTGGCCGGTGATCGGCGCGGTGGTGGCGACCTCGTTCATCATGCTGATGATCGTGTTCCGGTCGCTGCTGGCGCCGCTGAAGGCCGCGGTGATGAACCTGCTGTCGATCGGCGCCGCGTACGGGGTGCTCACGGCCGTGTTCCAGTGGGGCTGGGGCGCCGAGCTGCTCGGCCTCCCGCACAGCGTCCCGGTGTCGTCGTTCATCCTGCTGCTGATGTTCGCCGTGCTGTTCGGCGTCTCCATGGACTACGAGGTCTTCCTGCTCTCGCGGGTCCGGGAGGAATGGCTGCTGCACGGCGACGCGCGCGGGTCGGTGTCCACCGGGCTGGCCGCGACCGGCCGGGTGATCAGCAGCGCGGCGCTGATCATGGTGGCGGTGTTCCTCGGCTTCGCCGCCGACCCCGGCCTGGTGATCAAGCAGATGGGGGTCGGGCTCGCGGTGGCGGTGGCGCTGGACGCGACGGTCGTCCGGCTGGTGCTGGTGCCCGCCACGATGTCGCTGCTCGGCCGGGCGAACTGGTGGCTGCCGAAGCCGCTCGCCCGGGTGCTGCCGACGATCGACCTGCACGGCGGCGCGGCGCCCGCCGAGGCCCCCGTGCGGCGGCCCGAACCCAGCCGCGCGTAACCGGGGGAGTGATCAGAGGAGGGCGGCATGTCCCGGTTAGGCTGATCGGGACATGTCGCCTGTCGTACGCGTTCTCGGGGCCTTCGGAGCCGAGGTGGCGGGGGCCGCCGCCGACCTCGGCGGTCACCGGCAGCGCTCCGTGCTCGCCCGCCTCGTCGCCGCGCGGGGCCGGATGGTGCCCGCCGAGAGGCTCGTCGACGACCTGTGGGCGGGCACGGCCCCGCCGCGCGCCGCCGCCGGCCTCCAGTCGTTCGTGTCCCACCTGCGCCGCGCGCTCGAACCGGACCGCCCGCCCCGCACGCCCGCGCGGGTCCTGGTCACCGAGCCGCCGGGGTACGCGCTGCGGCTGCCGGACGGCGCCGTCGACGCGTGGCGGTTCGACGCGCTGATCGACCAGGCCGCCGAGCTGTCGGACGCCGACCCGCCGGAGGCCCGCCGCCGCGCGGAGGCGGCGCTCGCCGAGTGGCGCGGGCCCGCCTACGCCGAGTTCGGCGACCTGCCGTGGGCGGCGGCCGAGGCCGCCCGCCTGGACGAGCGGCGCCGGCTCGCGGTCGAGCACCGCGCCGGGGCGATGCTCCGGCTCGGCGCCGCCCCCGAGGCCGTCCCCGACCTGGAGACCCACGCCGCCGCCAACCCGCTGCGCGAGGAGGCGTGGCGGCTGCTGGCCCTCGCCCTGTACCGCGCCGGACGCCAGGGCGACGCCCTCGGCGCCCTCCGGCGAGCCCGCGCGACCCTGACCGAGGAACTCGGCGTCGACCCCGGCCCGGCGCTGCGCCGCCTGGAGGCCGGCATCCTTGCGCAGGACCCCGCCCTCGGGGAACCGGAACGGCCGGCGACGGCCCGTCCTGCGCTGCGGCTCGCGGCCGAGCCCCGCGCCGAGGACGGCCCCGCCTTCGTGGGACGCGTCCAGGAACTGGCGCGACTGGAGGAGGCCGCCCGGAGCGCCGCCGCGGGCCGCGGCGGCGCCGTCCTCCTCTGCGGCGACGCCGGCATGGGCAAGACCGCGCTCGCCGAGAGGTTCTCGCGCGACCTGGCCGCACGGGGCTGGACGTGCGGATGGGGGACGGCGCCGGAGACCGGGGGAGCGCCCGCGGCCTGGCCCTGGGCCGAGCTGCTGCGCGGGCTGGCGGCCGCCGCCCCGCCCGCCGCCGGCCTCGCCGGACGGCTCGGGCCGCTGCTGGACGACGCCGTCGTCGAGCGCGGCGAGGCCGACGTCGTCACGGGGCGCTTCCGCCTCCACCTGGCGGTCGGGGACTTCCTCGCCGAACTCGCGGACACCGCGCCGCTCCTGCTCGTCCTGGACGATCTGCACTGGGCGGACGAGGAGACCCTCGCCCTGCTCATCCGGCTCGCCGGGCGGCTGCGGGACCGTCCCGTCCTGCTGCTGGCCACGTTCCGGCAGACCGAGGTCCCGGACGGTCTCGCCGCAGCGCTGGCCGCCCTCGCCCGGCACGAGCCCGCGCGGATCGAGCTGGCCGGGCTGTCGCCGGCGGAGGTCGCGGTCCTCGTCCGGGACACCTGCGCCGCCGGGCTGGACGACGCGGAGCTGTCCGCGATCGCCGAGCGCACGGGCGGCAACCCGTTCTTCACCCGGGAGACGGCCCGGCTTCTGGACGCCGAGGGGCTGCCCGCCGCCACGCGCCGGGTACCCGCCGGCGTCGGCGACGTGCTGCGGCGCCGCATCGCGCGGCTGCCGGGACCGGTCCAGACCGTGCTGCGGGATGCCGCGGTCGCCGGCCGGGACGCCGACCTGCGCGTTCTGGCCGACCTGTCCGGGGACGAGGAGACGGTGATCGACGCCGTGGAGGCGGGCCTGGCCGCGGGCCTCGTCACCGAGCCCGCGCCCGGCCGGATCCGGTTCGCGCACGCCCTCGTCCGCGACACCCTCTACACGGGCCTGTCCCGGGCCCGCCGCACCCGCGTGCACGGCCGGGTCGCCGCCGCGCTCGAACGGCACCTCCCGGACGAGGCCGCCGCGATCGCGCACCACTACCTCGAATCCGGCACAGACCCGGACAAGGCCGTCCGGTACGCGCGGCGCGCCGCCGCGGCCGCCGAGATGCGGTTCGCGCACGGAACCGCCGCCGACCTGTGGGTCCGCGTCGTCGAGACGCTCCGCGCGCAGGGCCCCGAGGCGACCCGCGACCGGCTGGAGGCGGAGGTCGCCGCGATCCGGTCGAGCGCCCTCGCCGGGCAGGTCGTCGACGCCAGGGTCCGGCGGATCGCCGCCATCGCCGACGCCCGCGCGTTCGGCGACGTCCGGCTCCTCGCCCGGATCATCGTGGGCTTCGACGTCCCGACGCTGTGGACGAGCCGGGAGTACGGGAGCCTCGACCTCGACACCGTGGAGGCCACCGAGGAGGCGCTGGCACGCCTGCCCGAAGCCGAGCCGGAGCTGCGCGTCAGATTGCTGACCACGCTGGCGATCGAGCTGGAGGGCGAGCAGCACGACCGGGGCGCGGCGGCCGCCGAGGCGGCGCTCCGCCTGGCCCGCGAGCTGGGCGCGCCCGAGCTGGTCGCCCTGGCCCTCAACGGCGCCTACATCAACTCCTACCGGAGCGCGGAGGGGCTCACCGAGCGCCACCGGTTCGCTTCCGAGCTGCTGGCCCTCGCCACCGAGCACGACCTCGGCACCTACCGCGTCCTCGCCCACCTGCAGCTCCAGCAGACGAGCGTCGCCGCGCTCGACCTGCCCGCCGCGCACCGGCACCGTACGGAGGGGCGCCGGCTCGCCGAGCAGTACGGGCTGCCGCTGCTCGCCCGCATCGCCGACTGGTACACGGCGCTGGTGCGCGCCTTCGCCGCCCGGCCGGAGGAGGCGGAACGCGCGTTCGCCGAGGTCGGCGGCTCCATCGGCCGGACCCGGATCTGGTTCAGCGAGCGCGGCATGGCCCTTCTCGGCCCGTTCTGCCTGCGGCTGGTCCTGGGGCGGGCCGAGGAGGCGATGGACGAGGCCGCCTGGCTGCACGAGCAGTGGGGGCACGTCGGGGCGACCGCGGACATGTACGCGCTCACCCTGGCCGCCGCCGGCCGCCTCGCCGAGGCCCGCCGGGTCGTCGCCGGTGCCGGGCCCGTCCGGCGCGACTACTTCTTCGACCTGACCATGGCGGTCCGCGGCCTGCGCGCCGTCGCCCTCGGCGACCGCCCCCTGGCCGAGGAGGCCTACGCGGCGCTGCTGCCCTACGAGGGCCACTTCACCGGCGGCGCCACCGCCGTCGCCACGGTCGGCCCCGCCGCCCAGGTCCTCGGCGACCTCGCCCGCTTCCTGGAAAGCCCCGCCGACGTGGCCGCCGCCCACTACCGCAGAGCCGCCGACGTCGCCGCCCGCCTGGAGGCCCCCTTCTGGACCGAGAAGGCCGCCGCGGCCCTCGAAGGCCTCGGCACCGCGGCGTGACCGCTCTCTCCTGCAACCCGACTAAACTGGCATCCCCAGCCGCGGACGGAGGGCCGCTGGGCCCGAACAAGGAGAAAAAGCCATAAGCGCACCCGTCTCCATGGACGCACTGGCCCTGGCCACCGCCGCAACCCCGCAACGACCTCTATGGTTGCGATCGCGTCCGAAGGCAGATTCGAGCTTGCGAGAATCTGATCGCGCAGCGAGCCGTCAGGCGAGTCGGAGCGATGCCAGCGATCGCCCGCGTTTCTCGACGATGGAGGGCCGCCAGGCCCGAAGGAGGAGAGGAACGCAATGAATACAGGGTTCGCTTGTTTTATCGGGCGGCCCAATGTGGGCAAGTCGACGTTGATGAACGCGCTGGTCGGGACGAAGGTGGCGATCACCAGCAGCCGTCCGCAGACGACGCGGCGCGCCATCCGGGGGATCGTGCACCGTCCGGACGCGCAGCTCGTCGTCGTCGACACCCCCGGCCTGCACAAGCCCCGGACGCTGCTCGGGGAGCGGCTCGACAGCCTCGTCCGGTCCACGCTGACCGAGGTCGACGTGATCGGGTTCTGCGTGCCCGCCGACCAGCCGGTCGGCCCCGGCGACAGGTACATCGCCAGGGAGCTCGCGGGGGTCAGGAAGACGCCCGTGGTCGCGATCGTCACCAAGACCGACCTCGCCGCGCCCGAGCAGGTCGCCGAGCAGCTCCTCGCGGTCGGGGGGCTCGGCGAGTTCGCCGACATCGTTCCGTGCTCGGCCGAGAGCGGCTTCCAGGTCGGCCTCGTGGGCGACCTGCTGATCTCCCATCTGCCTGAGGGCATGCCGCTCTACCCGGAGGGCGACCTGACCGACGAGCCCGAGCAGGTCCTGGTCGGCGAGCTGATCCGCGAGGCGGCGCTGGAGGGCGTCCGGGACGAGCTGCCCCACTCGATCGCCGTCGTGGTGGACGAGATGGCGCCCCGCGAGGGCCGCGACGACCTCGTCGACGTCTACGCGCACCTGTTCGTCGAGCGGTCCAGCCAGAAGGGGATCATCATCGGGCACAAGGGCTCGCGGCTGCGGGAGGTCGGCGCGGCGGCGCGCCGCCAGATCGAGGCCCTGCTCGGCACGAAGGTGTTCCTCGACCTGCGCGTCAGCGTCCTCAAGGACTGGCAGCGCGACCCCAAGCAGCTCCGCAGGCTCGGCTTCTACGACTGACGGTCGGCGTCAGTCCGCGTCCCGCCGGGGCGCCGTCCCTTCGGGATCGGGCCGGTCCGTCCCGGGCTCGCCGTCGGGCGGCGCGGGCTCCTCGTGCGGCTGCCCCTGGCGGCCCCACGCCTGCTCCTCCGAGGGCCAGGCGGCGTACTCACCCGTCGGGTACTGCTGGGCCGGGTACTGCTCGCCTGCGTACTGCTCGCCTGCGTACTGCTGGCCCGTGTACTGCTGGTCGGCATGGGGAGGCTGCGGGTAGTCCTGCTCCTCTTGGCTCTGCGACTTCGCGACGCGGTCGCTGACGGGGCGGGCGAGGCTGAAGCCGACCACGAGCAGGGACGTGATGACCGCGAGGTACCAGCCGAACCGGACGGTGATCTGGTAGCCGAGGTCGAGGCCGGTCTGGGGCAGGTCGTCGCGGACGTCGCCGAGCCGCAGCACGAAGATCCCGCACACCAGCAGGGCGAGCATGCCGGGGACCGCGGCGAGCCCGCCGATCCGGGCGTCCCGCCCGATCAGGTCCCAGGCGGCCAGCGCGATCGCGATCACGGCGAGGACCGGGACGGCGAGGACGATGTCGTCGGCGTCGATGCCCGCGATGCTGCCGAGGTCGCGGCTCAGCGAGCGGCCGAACAGGTCGACGACGACCTCTGCGCGAGCCCACGGCAGGAACGCCGACACCAGCAGGCCGGACGCGGCGATGATCAGGGCGGCGATCCAGGCGCCGCCGCCCCGCCGCGGGTACGGGCCGGGAGCGGCGGGGACGGCCTCGGCCGGCCCGTCGTGCGGCGGCGGATAGCCGTCGACGGGCGGCAGGAAGGACGGGCGCGACCGCGCGCGGCCCGCGTCGGATCCCAGGTCACCGGTCATGAACCCAGCGTAAACGTACGAAGGGCATTGCCCGGGACGGCCACCTCCCCCCGCGCGGATCTGTAGGTTGGAACGAAGTCCGTTATGGGAGGAGAGCGCCGGTGTTGCTCGTTTTTGGCCTGACGGCGGTGTTCCGTACGGTCAGCGAGGGGACGTTCCACTGCCCGCAGTGCGGGGGCGACCGCGCCTACCGGAGGCGCGCCGGACGCCGCTGGTTCTCGGTGTTCTTCGTCCCGATGGTGCCGCTGTGGCGCCTCGGGCACGCCGTGGAGTGCCGCACGTGCCGCGCCCGCCTTCCCGTGTCCGCCCTGCGGACGCCGACCGCGCAGCAGATGGCCGAGTCCCTGGCCGCCGGGATGCGGGCGGCCGCGGCCCTGGTGCTGCGCTCCGGCGATCCCGCCGACGCCGCCGCCCGCGCCCGCGCGATCACGACGGTCACCGGCTACGGCGAGCCCGACTACGACGCGGCCGCCGTGGACGCCGACCTCGCGCTGCGCCGGACGTTCCTGGAGCAGGAGGTCGTCCAGGCCGGGGCGCACCTCGCCGTGGAGGCCAAGGAGTGGTTTCTCGCGCAGGCCGTCCGGATCGGGCTGGCGGACGGCCCGCTCGGCGAGGGGGAGCGGTCCGCCCTGCACGGCATCGCCGCCCTGCTCGGCATGTCCCGCGCCTACGCGCTCGGCGTCATCGTGACCACGGAGGGGGCGGCGCGCTGACATGCCTTCCGCCGCAGGCCCCGCCTCCGCGGGCAGCGCACTGGTCAGGCCGCCCGGACCGCGCCTCGCCGAGGGCATCGTCACCCACGCGGACCGCCGCCCGGTGGACGTGGGGCTCGCGGCGCGCCAGCACGAGGCGTACGTCGCGGCGCTGCGGGCCGCGGGCTGGCGCGTCCGCGCCGTCGCGCCCGCCGACGACCTGCCCGACGCCGTCTTCGTCGAGGACGCCCTGGTCGTCTGCGGCGGCCTGGCCGTCGTCGGCCGGTCGGGTGCGCCGAGCCGCCGCGGCGAGACCCCCGGCGCGGAGCAGGCCGCGCGCGACCTGGGCCTGCGGGTCGAGCGGATCAAGGAGCCCGGAACGCTGGACGGCGGGGACGTCCTGCAGGCCGACGGCACCGTCTACGTGGGCCGCGGCGCCCGGACCAACGAGGAGGGCATCTGCCAGCTCGCGCACCTGCTGGGCGGGCGGAAGGTCGTCCCGGTGGACATCCGCGGCTGCCTGCACCTGAAGTCGGCGATGACCGCGCTGCCGGACGGCGGCCTGATCGGCGTCCCGGAGATGGTGGACACGTCGGTTCTGCCGTGCCTGCGGGTCGTCCGCGAACCGGAGGGCGCCCACGTGGTGGTGCTGGGGCCCGACCACGTCCTCATGGCGGCGTCGGCGCCGCGCACGGCCGCCCGGCTGGCGGCCGACGGCCTGCGCGTCACGAGCGTCGACATCAGCGAGTTCGAGGCGCTCGACGGTTGCGTGACCTGCCTCTCCGTCCTCGTACCCTGACAGGGGCAGGACCGCGGGGGAGGACGTTGTGTCTCAGGATGCGGACGTTCGTTTCCGTAACACGGATGGCATCTGTTAACTTGGCGAACGTGTTGCGTGAGCTGCTCCTCCTTAGCGGCCGCAGCGGGGCCCTGTAAGCAGGCCGGCTCCCTCGCTGCGGGGCTTCGCCGTGGACGTCGGCCGCGAGGTTCGAGCAGAGAGAACTCACAGGATGTATCCGCAACAGCAGACTTCCGGCATGCCCTTCCAGCGCTACGCGCCGTTCGCCCCCGTCAGGCTGGCCGACCGGACGTGGCCGGACCAGGTGATCACCGAAGCTCCGCGCTGGTGCGCCGTCGACCTGCGCGACGGCAACCAGGCGCTGATCGACCCGATGGACTCGCACCGCAAGCTCAAGATGTTCGAGCTGCTGGTACGGATGGGCTACAAGGAGATCGAGGTCGGGTTCCCGGCGGCGAGCCAGACCGACTTCGACTTCGTCCGGCAGATCATCGAGGAGGACCGGATCCCCGATGACGTCGTCGTCCAGGTGCTGACCCAGGCCCGCCCCGAGCTGATCGAGCGGACCTTCGAGGCGGTGCGCGGCGCCAAGCAGGCGATCGTCCACCTGTACAACTCGACCAGCACGCTGCAGCGCCGCGTGGTGTTCGGGCAGGACAAGGACGGCATCACCGCGATCGCGGTCGAGGGCGCCAAGCTGTGCGCCAAGCTCGCCGAGGACATGGGCGACACCGAGATCTACTTCCAGTACTCGCCGGAGTCGTTCACCGGCACCGAGCTGGAGTACGCGGTCGAGGTCTGCAACGCCGTCAACGACGTGTGGAAGCCGACGCCGGACCGGAAGGTCATCGTCAACCTGCCCGCCACGGTGGAGATGGCCACCCCGAACGTGTACGCCGACCAGATCGAGTGGATGAACCGGAACCTCTCCTACCGGGACTCGGTCATCCTGTCGCTGCACCCCCACAACGACCGCGGGACGGCCGTCGCCGCCGCGGAGCTGGGCTACATGGCGGGCGCCGACCGCATCGAGGGCTGCCTGTTCGGCAACGGCGAGCGCACCGGCAACGTGTGCCTGGTCACCCTCGGCCTGAACCTGTTCACCCAGGGCGTCGACCCGCAGATCGACTTCTCCGACATCGACGAGATCCGCCGGACGGTCGAGTACTGCAACCAGCTGCCCGTCCACGAGCGGCACCCCTACGGCGGCGACCTGGTCTACACCGCGTTCTCCGGATCCCACCAGGACGCCATCAACAAGGGCTTCGACCACCTGCGCCGCGACGCCGAGGCCGCAGGCGTGCCGGTGGAGCGGTACCGGTGGGAGGTCCCGTACCTGCCGATCGACCCGCACGACGTCGGCCGCACGTACGAGGCCGTGATCCGGGTGAACAGCCAGTCCGGCAAGGGCGGCGTCGCCTACATCATGAAGACTGAGCACGCGCTGGAGCTGCCGCGCCGGCTGCAGATCGAGTTCTCCCGGGTCGTGCAGGAGCACACCGACGCCGCGGGCGGCGAGGTCACCCCCGAGCGCATGTGGGAGATCTTCGAGGCGGAGTTCCTCACCGGCGGCCCGCGCGCCGGGCTGCTGGCGCACCGCGCGACGTCCCGGGTGGACGAGAAGGACGCGCTCAGCTGCGACATCCGCGTGAACGGCGAGATCCGCGAGATCGAGGGCGTCGGCAACGGTCCCGTGTCGGCGTTCGAGGACGCGCTCGCCACGATCGGGATCCACGTCCGGGTGCTGGACTACGCCGAGCACGCGATGAGCGCGGGCGGCGACGCGCGCGCCGCCGCCTACGTCGAGTGCGACGTGCGGTTCGGCGACGGGGAGGACACGACGGTGTGGGGCGTCGGCATCGACGGCAACATCGTCACCGCGTCCCTCAAGGCGATGCTGTCGGCCGTCAACCGGGTGGCCCGCGCGCAGGGACGATGAGCGGTCTGCGGCCTCGGGTTCAGGTCCCCCCGGGCGCCTGAACCCGAGACAGGACGGTCATATGCGTCCGAGGACGTGGTGGACCAGCTCCCGGAGGGGGCCGTGGAGCTGGGTCTCGCCGACGGTGGTCCGATCGCCGTCGATATCGATCTCGTAGAGGAACTGGTCGGGGATTCGGCCCGGCGGCGGCACTCTTTTCAGATCGACGCGGCCGACGAGCCTCGACAGCATGGGATCGCTGGCGCTGTCGGACTCGCCGCGCCGCTCGATCCCCGCGAACCCACCGCTGCGGACGACTGTCACCTTCACTGCGTCTCGTTCGCCCCCAAGGAGACTCCTACCCCCGTCCAGGCCCTGCTCACCGCCTCGGTCTCGTCGGCGCCTGCTCCGTAGAGCGCGGTCGCGGCCTTCACGGTCGCGGCGGCGAAGCCGGCGAAGTCGACGTCGGAGGCGAGGGAACCGCCGGTGAGCGCGTCGTACCAGATGCGGCCGGCCTTCTCCCAGGCGTTGCCGCCGATGGCGGTGGCGGCGAGGAAGAAGGCGTGGTTGGGGATGCCCGAGTTGATGTGGACGCCGCCGTTGTCGCGGTAGGTGTCGACATAGTGGTCCATGTGGGCGGGCTGCGGGTCCTTGCCGAGCTGCGGGTCGTCATAGGCGGTGCCCGGCTCCTTCATGGAGCGGAGCGCGACGCCGTGGACGCCGGGGGCGAGCAGGCCCTCCCCGATGAGCCAGTCGGCCCGGTCGGCGCCGTGGCCGAGATGCCACTGCTTGACGAGCGAGCCGAACACGTCGGACACCGACTCGTTGAGGGCGCCGGACTGGCCGTAGTACTCCAGGCCCGCGGCGTACTGGGTGACGCCGTGGACGAGTTCGTGCCCGGTGACGTCGAGCGGGGCGGTGAAGTCGGTGAACAGGACGCCGTCGCCGTCCCCGTACACCATCTGCTCGCCGTTCCAGAAAGCGTTGTCGTAGCGGTCGCCGTAGTGGACGGTCGAGACCATCGGCAGGCCGCCGCCGTCGATCGAGTCGCGCCGGTACACGGCCTCGAAGAAGTCGAAGGTCGCGCCCAGCCAGTCGTAGGCCCGGTCTGCGGTCGCGTCGCCGGTGGCGGGGGCTCCCTCGGCCCGGACGGTGCGGCCGGGCAGCTCCTCGCGGTGCCCGGCGTCGTTGATCGTCCGGTTGGGGACGAAGTCCTCGGACGGGGAGGGGGCCGCGGCCGCGGCCGTCCGGCGCTCGACGAACTGGGCGGAGGTGAGCGCCAGCGTACGGCGGGCCCGGCCGCGTATGGCCGGGTCCTCGGCATCGCGGGCGATCCGTTCCAGCATGTGCGGTGGCACGATGTGGCATCTCATGCCACAACGCTGCCAGCAACCCGTCGTGCGGGCCATGGCTTTCGGGGGACCACTACGGCCGAATCCGGTCACGTTGCGTGTTCGTTATGAAGCGCAGCGGGGTCACTGAGTGACTTGTGGAGATCCTGCGGAAATGCTCCCGGCGCACCGAGGCACCGGGTGACGTGCGTCAGAATGAACGGGTGACCCTGTACCGCGACGAAGGCATCGTCCTGCGCACCCAGAAGCTGGGCGAGGCCGATCGCATCGTGACGGTGCTGACCCGGCGGACCGGCCGGATCCGCGCCGCGGCGAAGGGGGTCCGCAAGACCAGGTCCAGGTTCGGCGCCCGGCTGGAGCCGTTCACCCACGTGGACCTGCAGCTCTACGAGCGGCGCTCGCTCGACCTGATCACGCAGGCCGAGACGCTGCGCCCGTACGGCGAGGCGCTCGTCAGCGACTACCCCCGCTACACGGCGGGGACGGCGATGCTGGAGACCGCGGAGAAGCTCACCAGTGAGGAGGGCGAGCCCGCGCTGCGGCAGTTCCTGCTGCTGGTCGGCGGGCTGCGCACGCTCGCCGAGCGCGTCCACGACCCCCGGCTGGTCCTGGACGCCTACCTGCTGCGCTCGCTGTCGGTCGCCGGCTGGGCGCCCGCGCTCGACGAGTGCTGCCGGTGCGGCAACCGCGGCGGGCTGCGCGGGTTCGCGATCGCGGCGGGCGGGGCGGTGTGCGCGAACTGCCGCCAGCCGGGCGCCGCGACCCCGGCGCCGCCGACGTTCGCGCTGATGCTGGCGCTGCTGCGCGGCGACTGGGAGTACGCCGACGGCAGCGAGCAGCGCCACCGGATGGAGACCAGCGGCCTGGTGGCCGCCTACCTGCAGTGGCATCTGGAGCACGGGATCCGTTCCCTGCGCCATGTGGAGCGCGAGACGCGCGACGACGACACCGATAGGGAGAGAGTTTGAGCAGGGCCGTATCGCCTCCGGATCCGCACCGGGACGGCGCCACCCCGCCCCCGATCCCCGCGGACCTGGTGCCGCGGCACGTCGCCATCGTCATGGACGGCAACGGCCGCTGGGCGAAGGAGCGCGGCCTGCCGCGCACCGAGGGGCACAAGCGCGGCGAGGACTCGCTCTTCGACGTGATCATGGGCGCGATCGAGCTCGGCGTCCCGTACCTGTCGGCGTACGCGTTCTCCACCGAGAACTGGAAGCGCTCGCCGGACGAGGTGCGCTTCCTCATGGGCTTCAACCGGGACGTGATCCGCCGCCGCCGCGACCAGCTCCACTCGATGGGCGTGCGGGTGCGGTGGGCGGGCCGGCGGCCCCGGCTGTGGCGCAGCGTCATCAAGGAGCTGGAGACGGCCGAGGAGATGACGCGAGACAACGACGTCCTCACCCTGCAGTTCTGCGTGAACTACGGGGGCCGCGCCGAGATCGCGGACGCGGCGGCGGCGATCGCCAGGGACGTCCGGGACGGCCGGCTCGACCCCGGCAAGATCAACGAGAAGGTCTTCGCCCGCTACCTGGACGAGCCCGGCATCCCCGACGTCGACCTGTTCCTGCGCTCCTCGGGGGAGCAGCGCACGTCCAACTTCCTGCTCTGGCAGTCGGCCTACGCGGAGATGGTGTTCCTCGACACGCTCTGGCCCGACTTCGACCGCCGCCACCTCTGGCACGCCTGCGAGATCTACGCCTCCCGCGACCGCCGCTATGGAGGAGCCGTGCCTAATGCGGTCTTTTCGGGTCAGGCGCCCGGGGGCGCCTGACTGTGTTCATTGCAGTTGGGGCGGGTCGGGCGCCTGGGGGCGCCCGACCCGCCCCAACTGCGTGCGATCGCTGCATCGCTCCGGCTCGCCTAACGGCTCGCTGCGCGATCAGTTTCTCGCTTCGCTCGAAACTGCCTTCGGACGCGATCGCGATTGTTCAGGTTGTCGCGTGGCCGGGAAGGGGCTGGGCTCGGCGCGCCCGTTCCCCGGCCGGGCTCGGCCGGTCAGACCAGGCTTGCGTCGAGGGTGATGGTGGTGCCGGTGAGGGCCTTGCTGACCGGGCAGCCTTCCTTGGCGGCCTGGGCGGCCTTCTCGAAGTCGGCGGCGGACAGGCCGGGGACGCTGGCCCGGACGGTCAGGTGGATGCCGGTGATGCCCTCGCCCGGCTGGAAGGTGACCTCGGCCTTGGTGTCGACCTTCTCCGGCGGGGTGCCGGCGCCGGCGAGGCCGTGCGAGAGGGCCATCGAGTAGCAGGTGGAGTGGGCGGCGGCGATGAGCTCCTCGGGGCTCGTCCGGCCGTTCGGCTCCTCGGACCGCGACGCCCAGGTCACGTCGTAGGTGCCGAGCTTCGAGGAGTCCAGCGAGACGGTCCCCTGCCCCTCCAGGAGGGAGCCTTCCCAGTGCGCGTTCGCGGTTCGTGTCGTAGCCATGCCCCGATTCTTCACCATGGCGCGGCGGGTGGATCACCCGAACCGCGGGAACGCCCCGCGCCGGAGGCCGGCGCGGGGCGTTCCGCCCGGATCGGGGCTAGTTGACGTTCACCGCGGACCAGGCCGCGGCGACGGTGTTGTACTGGGTGCTGCCCGAGCCGTAGAGGTCCTTGGCCGCGTTCAGCGTCGCGGTGCGCGCGCCCGCGTAGTTGGTCGAGGACGTCATGTAGGTGGTCAGCGCCCGGTACCAGATCTTCGTGGCGGCGTCCCGGCCGATGCCGGTGATCGTGGAGCCGTTGGACGTGGGGCTGTTGTAGGAGACGCCGTTGATCGTCTTCGCGCCGCTGCCCTCGGACAGCAGGTAGTAGAAGTGGTTGGCGACGCCCGAGGAGTAGTGCACGTCGAGGTTCTTGGTGTTCGTCGACCAGGAGTCGGCGGAGCTGCCGTCCCTGCTGGGCTTGTCCATGAAGCGCAGCGCGGCCTTGCCGAAGCCGGGCAGGACGATCTCCTCGCCCACCAGGTAGTCGCCGACGTCGTTGGAGTTGTTCGCGTAGAACTCCACGGCGGCGGCCATGATGTCGGAGGTGGCCTCGTTCAGGCCGCCGGACTCGCCGCTGTAGGTGAGGTTCGCGGTGGAGCTGGTGACGCCGTGGCTCATCTCGTGCGCGGCCACGTCCAGGGACGTGAGCGGGCCGAGCTGGCTGCCGTCACCGTCGCCGTAGGTCATGCAGAAGCACGAGTCGTCCCAGAAGGCGTTGGCGTAGCCGCTGCCGTAGTGGACGCGGTTGTAGGACCCCTTGCCATCGCCGGCGATGCCGGTGCGGCCGAAGACGTTCTTGTAGAAGTCCCAGGTCGTGTTGGTGCCGAACTGGGCGTCCACGGCGACGGTGGCGCGGTCGGACGTCGTGCCGCTGCCCCAGTGGTTGTCGGCGTCGGTGAACAGGGTGGCGGGGGCCCGGTGGAAGCACCAGCTCAGGAAGCAGAGGTCGGTGTCGTTCTGGGCGTCCCCGGTGTAGGTGTTGCCGCGCGTCGGGTCCTTCAGCTGGTAGGTGCTGCCGGACAGCGTCGTCTCGAGCGGGACGGTCCCGGTGTAGAGGGACTTCCCGTCGCCCGCGGCGGTCCGGATCGTCTCCTCGCGCAGCAGTACCTTGCCGGTCGCGGCGTCCACGGAGGTGAAGACGCGGCTGGGCGTCCCGTCGGCCTTCTTCCCGACGGTCTGGACGCGCCAGGCGAGGCGGGGGGCGTGGTCGGCGGTGCGGGCCTCCACGACGAGCGCGGGGGCGCCGTCCGCCTTGCGGCTCTTGGTGGCGGCGCGCTTCTCGGCGGTCTTGGCGGAGACCTCCGGGCTGGAGTCCGACGGCGCCTTGGCGAGGGTGAGGCTGGTGCCGCGCCACGCGCCGGCCGCCGACTCGTGGACGACGATGTCGCCGCCCAGGACGGGAAGGCCGTTGTAGGTGCGGGTCATGCGGGTGTGGGAGGTGCCGTCGCGGTCGATGCCGACCCCGACCACCTGGAACGCCTGCCCGCCGCCGCCGCGGACCTCCGCGGCGCGGCCGGTGAGCGCCCGGAGCGCGTGCTCGGCGGCGGCGCGCGGACCGGGTGGGGACGCCGGCTGGCGTGCGGAGGCGGGGAGCGCGGTGGCGGCCGTCGCGAGCAACGTCGCCGAGGCCAGGAGCGCGGTCCTTCGGCTGGTGAACGCCCGTCTTGTCATGAACGCCCTCTCGTGCGGGCGCCACGCTCCCCCGAGGGCCCGCCGTCGGGCCCGCCGTGGCGACGGGACATTTATGACATAGGGCTACTGGGAAGTAGATATAGCAATTTGACAAGAAATGCCTACGCAGCGTGTGAGATACCGACTCTGTCCGAGTTCAGAGGGCAGCGACAGGTCGGCAAAAAGTGCGCGGGAAGGGCGTTTTCGGACTTCAGGACTGCTTCGCGGCGCAGTTCGCGCAGGTCCCGAAGACCTCCACCGTGTGGGTGATGTCGGTGAAGCCGTGCTCGGCGGCGATCGTGTCGGCCCAGCGCTCCACGGCCGGGCCCTCGACCTCGACCGTCCGGCCGCAGCCGCGGCAGACGAGGTGGTGGTGGTGCTGCTCGGTGCGGCAGGCGCGGTACACGGCCTCGCCCTCGTCGGTGCGCAGCACGTCGACCTCGCCCGCGTCGCTGAGCGCCTGCAGCGCGCGGTAGACGGTGGTGAGGCCGATCTTGGAGCCGTCGGCGCGCAGGTCGGCGTAGATGTCCTGGGCGCTGCGGAAGCCCTCGCAGCCGGCCAGCACCTGACGTACCGCGTCCCGGCGGGCTGTCGTCATCCCCCTAGCACCTCCGCCTCGGCATCCACGCGCGGCTCGACGCCGGGCCCGGCGCCCCTCGCGGGGACGGCGCCGGCCACGGCACGGGCACGCCGGCGGCGCACCACCGAGCCCCCGGCGACCGCGGCCACGAACACCGCGAGCGCCAGCAACACGATCGAGGGGCCCGGAGGGAGATCGTACTGGAAGGAACCCGCCAGACCCGCCACGGCCGACAGTACACCGATCCCCATCGCGGCCAGCATGGTGCTCCAGAATCCCCGCGTGAGCTGCTGCGCCGCCGCGACCGGGACGACCATCAGCGCGCTGACGAGCAGCAGCCCGATCGCCCGCATCGAGATCACCACCGTCACCGCGGCGGTCGCGGCGATCAGCACGCTGAGGAACCGGACGGGCAGCCCGGCCGCCCGCGCGACCTCCTCGTCCTGGCAGAGCAGGAACAGCTCGCGGCCGAACACCGCGACGACCGCGAGCACCGCGGCGGCGAGCCCCGCGACGACGTACAGGTCGCTCACCGTCACGCTGCTGATCGAGCCGAACAGGTAGGACTGCAGGCCCGCCGAGCCGCCGCCTGCGGCGCTGGTCAGGAGCACTCCGCCCGCCAGCCCGCCGTAGAACAGCAGGGCGAGCACGACGTCCGCGCCGCTGCGGCTGCGCGCCCGCAGGACCTCGATCGCGATGGCGCCGAGCACCGACACGGCCAGCGCGGCGAGGACGGGGGAGGTGCTGGTGAGCAGCCCGAGGCCGATGCCGGTCAGCGCGATGTGGCCGATGCCGTCGCCGAGCAGGGACAGTCTGCGCTGGACGACGAACGTCCCCACGGCGGGGGCGGTCAGGCCGATGAGCACCGCCATCACCAGGGCGATGCGCATGAAGTCGTAGTGCAGCATCTCGCTCACGCGGGCCTTTCGAGGGTCTGCCGGGCGGTCTCGCGGACGGCGCGGCCGTGGTCGAGCTCGACCGTGCGGGTCACGAGCGGCTCCATCGGCCCGAGCTCGTGGGCCACGAGGACGACCGTGCGCCCGGCGCGGGCCAGCCCGTGCAGCGCGGACGCGAGCGCCGCCTGGCTGCCGGCGTCCACCCCGGCGGTCGGCTCGTCCATCACGAACACGTCGGGTTCGCCGGCGAGCGCGCGGGCGATCAGCACCCGCTGCTGCTGGCCGCCCGACAGCAGGTGCGACGAGTCGCGGGCCCGCGCGGTCAGCCCGACCGTCTCCAGGGCGCGGTCGACGGCGGCGCGGTCGGCGGCCCGGTCGGCGAACGGCGCGGGCCGCCAGCGCGAGCGCCGGGCCACCCGTCCGGATGCCACGACCTCGCGGACGGTCGCGGGCACGCCGCCGCCCATCGGCAGCCGCTGCGGCACGTAGCCGATCCGCCGCCAGTCGCGGAACCGCGCGGGCGGCTCGCCGAAGATCTCGGTCCGGCCGCCGGCCAGCGGGACGAGCCCGAGCAGCGCCCGGACGAGGGTGGACTTGCCCGCCCCGTTCGGCCCGAGGACGGCGAGCACGTCGCCGGCCTCCACCCGCAGGTCGACGCCGGCGAGCACCGCGCGGCCGTCCCGCCGGACGTGCCCGCCGGTCATCGCGAACGGCGGGGCGGTGGTCGCGCTCATTGGGTCTCCTCCGTGGATACCCCGGCTTTCAGGCCGGGGAGGGAACGGGCTCCTGCGGAACAGCTCGAGGAAACCGGGACGTTTCGGCGTCCGCCGGGTCGGCTCGGGCCGGGGCTGCTAGAACGTGGGTCATGGCGCGGCAGGTCAGGCGGGCGTTCAAGTACCGCTTCTACCCCACCGGCGAGCAGGCGGCCGAGCTGTCGCGCACGTTCGGGTGCGTGCGGCTGGTGTACAACAAGGCTTTGGAGGAGCGCACCCGGGCCTGGCATTGCGAGCGGCGCCGGATCTCCTACGCGCAGTCGTCGGCCTTGCTGACGCAGTGGAAGAAGACCGAGGAACTGGCCTTCCTGTCCGAGGTGTCGTGCGTGCCGCTGCAGCAGGCGCTGCGGCATCTGCAGACCGCGTTCACCAACTTCTTCGTCAAGCGCGCCGCCTACCCAAGGTTCAAGTCGCGCAAGCGGTCGCGTTGCTCGGCCGAGTACACCCGCAGTGCCTTCACCTGGCGCGACGGGCACATCACGCTGGCGAAGATGACCGCGCCGCTGGACATCCGGTGGTCGCGTCCCCTGCCCGAGGGCGCCGAGCCGAGCACGGTGACCGTGTCGCGCGACAGCGCCGGACGCTGGTTCGTCTCGATCCTGTGCCAGGACACCATCCCGGCCGCTCCCGCCACCGACGCGGCGGTCGGGATCGACACCGGGATCACCTCCCTGGCGGTCCTGTCGACCGGGGAGAAGATCGTTAACCCCCGGCACGAGCGGCGTGACCGCGCCCGCCTGGCCAAGGCGCAGCGGAACCTGGCCCGCAAGGTACCCGGTTCGGCGAATCGGGAGAAGGCTCGCCGGAAGGTGGCGCGGGTGCACGCGCGGATCGCCGACCGGCGCCGTGACTTCCTGCACAAGCTGTCGACCCGTCTCGTCCGTGAGAACCAAACGGTCGTGATCGAAGACCTCGCCGTTGCCAACCTGCTTAACAACCGCACGCTCGCCCGCGCCATCTCCGACGCCGCGTGGGCGGAACTGCGCTCGATGGTGGAGTACAAGTGCGCCTGGTACGGCCGCGACCTGGTCGTGGTCGACCGCTGGTTCCCCTCCACCAAGCTGTGCGGAACCTGCGGCACCGTCCGCGAGGGGCTGCCGCTGGACGTCCGGGAGTGGACGTGCGGTTGCGGCAGCGTGCATGACCGCGACGTGAACGCGGCGCGCAACATCCTGGCCGCCGGGCTGGCGGTGACCGCCTGTGGAGACGGTGTAGGACCTCAACGGGGCACCTCCCGGATGGGGCGGTCGTCGGTGAAGCAGGAAACCCAGCGGGCGACCGCTGGAACCCCCTGCCTTCAGGCGGGAGAAGTAGTCAAGAGCACTCCAGGGCGGGGCGCAGGGCCCGCAGGTTCTGTCGCATGATCGTCAAGTAGTCGCCAGACGCCCCGTCCGCCACGCCCTCGGCCGGGTCGAGCACGGCCGTCCGCACGCCCGCCTCCCGCGCCAGGGCGCCGGCGACCCTCGGGTTCGCCAGTGTCTCGGTGAAGACCGTCGTCGCGCCGGTGGAGGAGACGAGCCGCGCCAGCTCGGCCAGCCTCTTCGGGGACGGCTCGCCGGACGGGTCCACCCCCGCGACCGGGATCTGCCGGAGCCGGTAGCGGTCGGCGAGGTAGCCGAACGCGGCGTGCGCGGTCACGATCTCCCGCCGCGCGCAGGTGGCCAGCCCGTCCCGGAACTCGCGGTCGAGCCCGGTCAGCCCCTGCGCGGTGGAGCGGGCGCGCTCCCGGTAGCCGGCCGCGTGCTCGGGGTCGGCGGCGGCCAGCCGCTCGCCCAGCGCGGTGGCCACGGTCGCCATCCGGCTCGGATCGAGCCAGATGTGCGGGTCGTAGGGCGCCTCCTGGTGCCGAATCCCGTCGTGGGCCTCTTCGTCGTCGGTCTCGCCCGGCGGAGGGAGCTTCGGCACGAGACTCGCGGCGTCGAGCGACCTGCCCCGCGCGTGCTTGCGGACCGCGTCGTCCACGGCGGGCTGGACGCCCTTGACGTAGACGGCGTAGTCGGCGTCCTCGACGTTCGCGACCTGCCGCGCCGTCAGCTCCAGATCGTGCGGCTCGGTTCCGGGCCTGGTGAGGGTCCGGACGGACACGTCGTCGCCGCCGACCTTCCCGGCCAGCCAGGCCATCGGGTAGAAGGACGCGACCACCGCGGTCCTGCCGGGCGGGACGTCCGCGCCCGCGTCGGCGCAGGCCGTCAGGCCCGCCGCCGCGCCGGCCAGGGCGACGGCCGCGGCCGTGGCGGTTCGCAGGGCTGCGCGGATACGGGGCACGTTGCGATTATGGACGAAGATGAAAACGGTTGTCAAAACCGACCGATGCCGCGTCCCAGGGCGAACCCGACCAGAACCACCAGTGCGGCGACGCGCAGGAGCCGTCCCGAGCCGTCCAGCGCGGGCCAGTTCAGGTAGGCGAACCAGCCCAGCGCCGCGGCCAGCGCCAGCAGCCCGGCCGCGGCCACCCAGCCGGTCCCGGCCATGCCGACCACCAGCAGCACGAACACGGCGGCGAGCAGGACCCATCGCGGCAGCCGGTGCAGGAACACCACCGGCGCCGCGCTGCGCCGCTCGACGGCCGCCCGCAGCCCCGTCCCGCGCTCACCTCTCGTCTCCACACGCCCAACGTACTGCCAGGATGGACGGATGATCGCGATAACCCGGTACCGGGTGCCGGAGGAGGAGTCCGGCGGCTTCGCCGAGAGCATGACCGCGGTGCTGGAGGCGCTGGCCGCCAGCACCGGTTTCCGCTCCGGACGCCTCGCCCGGACCGTCGACGACCCCGGCCTGTGGGCCCTCGTCACCGAATGGGACGGGGCGGGGCACTACCGCCGCGCGCTCGGCGCCTACGAGGTGCGGCTCCGGTTCATGCCGCTCGCCGCCCTCGCCGTGGACGAGCCCGGCGCCTACGAGGTGGTCTCCTCGGCCTGAGCGCCCCGCCCCGGCGACCGCCAGGCGGCGCGCCCGGGCGGCCGCTCCGGAGGCACGGTCAGAACGCGGGAAACCGGTGGTCAAGAAGCGACCCGTCCCGGTTTCGGCGACCCGGTCAAGGTCATCCTTTCCGCACATGATCATGCATTCCGCGGGGGAGATGTGATGCGCCGTGCCGTCCTGTTCAGCGTCTCGTCCGGGGCGGCGGCCGTCGCCGCCGCCCTCACCGTCGCCGGGACGGCCCCCGCGCGGCCCGCGTCCCATCAGGCCGCCGCGCTCACCGGACGGGGGCCGGCGGGCGGCGCGGCGACCGCGCACGGTCCCCGGGTGGTCGAGTACCGGGGGCTGCGCGTCCCCGTCCCGGCCGGCTGGGAGGTGCACCGGCTCGACCGGGAGCCGTCCCGCTGCGTCCGCTACGACCGGCACGCGGTCTACCTCGGCCGCCCCGGCCCGCAGCCGGACTGCCCGGCCCGCGTCGTCGGCCGGACCGAGGCCCTCCACATCCAGCCCGCGGGGAACGGGCGCGCCGCCCGGACCGTGCACGCCCGGAGGCTCGCCTCGCTGACCGTCGCGCGGACCGCCGGCCACGAGACGCGGCTCACCCTCCCCGAGGCCGGTGTCACGATCACGGGCGTGTACGGCACGGATCCGGCGAGGCTCCAGCGGATCCTGCGCGGCACCCGGCTGTCCGGGAAGTGGAAGGCCGGGCCGGGCGCCCGCCGCACCGCCGTCCCCTCGCCGCCGGAGGAGGGCGCCTCCCCCGACGAGGGCGCGGAGTCCGGCGACGGGCCGGCGCCCGTCGGGAGCCCGGAGCCCAGCGGAGGCCCGGTGCCCACCGACGTCCCCTCGCCCAGCCAGGGGACGGCGCTGGAGCGCCCGTGGGTGCGCGGGAGGGGGTTCGACACCTGCACGGCCCCGTCCCTCGCGACCATGAGGGCCTGGCGCCCCTCATTCAAGGTCACCAACATCTACATCGGGGGAGCGGCGCGCGGATGCGCCCAGCCGAACCTCACGGCGTCCTGGGTGAGGCAGGTGCGCGCGATGGGCTACCGCCTCACCGCCACCTACGTGGGCCTCCAGGCGCCGTGCGGCTACCGCCGGCAGCGGTTCACCGCCGGGAACGCCGCGTCGCAGGGCGCCCGGGCCGCCGCGGACGCGGCCCGCAGGGCCAGGGCGCTCGGCATCCCGGAAGGCAATCCGCTCTACTACGACATGGAGGGCTACAGGCACGGGAACAGCGCCTGCAGGGCCGCCGTCCTCCGGTTCGTCGACAACTGGGTCGACCGGCTGAAGTCCGAGGGGTACGTGCCGTGCCTCTACAGCAGCTCCACGTCCGGGATCCGCGACGTGGGCCGGTCCTCGATCAGCAAGCCCTTGGGCATCTGGTTCGCCAACTGGGACGGCCGGGCCAAGGTGTACGGCGACCCCCACCTGCCGGACGGCTGGTGGTCCCCGCACCGCCGCATCAAGCAGTACCGCGGCGGCCACCGGGAGACGCACGGCGGGGTCTCCCTGCTCGTCGACAGCGACATCGCCGACGGGCGCGTTTACTAGGTCCTGTCCAACGGCCCCCGTGCCCTAAGCTGGGGAACACTCTCCGGCGGCGGCGGCGACCGCGCCGGAGCACATCACCGGGGATCACACTCGCCGCCGCCCGCCGTCGCCGCGGGACCGGGGCGCACTCACTGTTCCCGCCGACCGCCAGCCGGATGGAGAATCTCTCATGGCACGCCGTTCCGATGTGCTGGACACGATCGTCAACCTCGCCAAGCGGCGGGGCCTGGTCTACCCGTCGAGCGAGATCTACGGCGGGCTCCGCGCCTCCTGGGACTACGGCCCGCTCGGTGTCGAGCTGAAGAACAACGTCAAGCGCCAGTGGTGGAAGTCGATGGTGCAGGGCCGCGACGACGTCGTCGGCCTCGACTCGTGCGTCATCCTGGCGCGCGAGGTCTGGGAGGCCAGCGGCCACGTCCAGGCGTTCGTCGACCCGCTCACCGAGTGCCAGTCCTGCCACAAGCGCTTCCGGGCCGACCACCTGGAGGAGGCCTACGAGGAGAAGCACGGCCGCCCGCCCGCGAACGGCCTCGCCGACATCACGTGCCCGAACTGCGGCGTGAAGGGCTCGTTCACCGAGCCGAAGATGTTCAACGGGCTGCTCAAGACCTACCTCGGCCCCGTCGAGGACGAGTCGGGCCTGGCCTACCTGCGCCCCGAGACCGCGCAGGGCATCTTCATCAACTACCTGAACGTCCAGCAGTCCGCGCGCCGCAAGGTGCCGTTCGGCATCGGCCAGATCGGCAAGTCGTTCCGCAACGAGATCACGCCCGGCAACTTCATCTTCCGGACCCGCGAGTTCGAGCAGATGGAGATGGAGTTCTTCGTCAAGCCCGGCAGCGACGAGGAATGGCACCAGTACTGGATCGACGAGCGCATGCAGTGGTACGTCGACCTCGGCATCCGCAAGGAGAACCTGCGGCTGTTCGAGCACCCGCAGGAGAAGCTGTCGCACTACTCCAAGCGCACCGTCGACGTGGAGTACCGCTTCGACTTCGTCGGCAGCGAGTGGGGCGAGCTGGAGGGCATCGCCAACCGCACCGACTACGACCTGACGACGCACTCCAAGGCGTCCGGCGCCGACCTGTCGTTCTTCGACCAGGAGTCCGGCGAGCGGTTCACCCCGTACGTGATCGAGCCCGCGGCCGGCGTCGACCGCTGCACGCTCACCTTCATGATGGACGCCTACGCCGAGGACGAGGCGCCGAACGCCAAGGGCAAGCTGGAGAAGCGCGCCGTCATGCGGCTCGACCGGCGGCTCGCCCCGGTGAAGGTCGCGGTGCTGCCGCTGTCGCGCAACACCGACCTGTCCCCGAAGGCCCGCGACCTCGCCGCGCAGCTGCGCCGCAACTGGAACGTCGAGTTCGACGACGCCGGCGCCATCGGCCGCCGCTACCGCCGCCAGGACGAGATCGGCACCCCGTTCTGCGTCACCGTGGACTTCGACACCCTGGAGGACGACGCGGTGACCGTCCGGGAGCGCGACACGATGAGCCAGGAGCGCATCGCGATCAGCCAGGTCGAGTCGTTCCTCGCCGCGCAGCTCGTCGGCTGCTGACCCGGCTTCGGGGCCGAGGGCCCCGGTGACGACGTGACGGGCCGCCCCATATCGGGGCGGCCCGCTTTCCTGGGAGCACGTACTGGGAGGGGCCCTGCCGCCTCCTGGGGAGCTCCGTTCCGGCCTCCCGTCAGCTCGTGACGTAGAGGGCCTGGTCGTAGGTGCCGGATCCGGCGACCGACTCGCCGCGCAGCGCGTACGTGGCGGTCACGGTGGCGGTGGACGGGCAGAGGAAGCTGCTGCCCGACTGCTTGTTGACCGTGGCGTTCTGCACGCCGACCTGCGCGTCGCCGCTGGAGGTGACGGGCCGCGAGGCGTTGTCGCCGTTGTAGCCGTTGGCGGTGAGGTTGCCGCCGAACACGCAGGTGATGCCGCCGAAGATGTTCACCACGGCCTTCACCTTGAAGTTGGCGATCGTGACGGTGGCGTCCCGGCCGCCGGTGTGGTTGGGGTCGTAGGTGACGTTGCCGCCCGTCCACGGCAGGCTCTGCGCGGTGATCGTCGAGCTGGTGCTGCCGCTGCAGGGGCCGCCGCCGTCGCCGGTGAAGGTCGCCGAGCTGACGTTGAGTCCGCTGCCGTCCGAGCTGATGGCGCCGGTCATCGTCGACTGGCTGCAGGAGCCGCCGCCGAGCGAGCTGCTGACCGTCGCGGTGCCGAGCAGCGAGGCCTGCACGTTGCCGGAGTAGGCAGCGGCCGTGGCCGAGCCCTTGCGGATGGTGGTGCCCGCGGCGTACGCGGGGGCGACCCCCGCGGCGAGGACGGCCAGCGCGGCGGTCCCGACGATCGCGGTCTGTCTGATTCGTGCCACCGGATACTCCTCTGTCCGGTTCGGGGTGGGCATACGCGAAAGTAATTCGCATAAATGGCGCAGGCAATGGCGGGCGGTCGACTGCGGCGTGGCCGGATCGGGACACTCGCCAGTGTCTGCTGGTAAGGCCGGGTGCGCGGGGGAGGGCAAGGGCTTTGTCACGCAACCCCTTCTTGACGAGCCTGCTTTCACGCTTTCGCCTGCCAGGTCAGGGTGCGCGCCGCCCGGAGGAAAGTGGGCTAGGTTGGCGGGAACGGCCGGGCGAGCGGCCGCCGGAGACCTGGGAGGGAGGGCGGAATGGGCGACGAGCGCCACCCCGCCTTCCGCCGTCCCGTCGCCCGGCTGCTCGTCGTCGTGCTCGGCCTCCTCGGCTTCGTCGCCGGACCGGTCGGCGCCGGCGTCCCGGCCGGCGCGGGCGCGCCGGGCAGGGCGCCCTCCACCGGGACGGTCTCCGGCGTCCGCGCCGGGGTGGTGCAACAGGCGCCGTCCCGCACCCGGCTCTCCGGCAAGCAGCGCGCGGCCGGGCGTACGCAGACCGCGATCGCCGCCGCCGCGCTCCACGCGGCGGGGGCGGCGGCGCCGAGCGCCCAGCCCGAGCACGCGACGCTCCCGGCGTCCGGCGCCGCGACCGAGCCGCGGTCCGGACGCCTCGTCCGGGCCGCCGCCGCGCACGTCCCGCCCGACGTCGCGCCGAGGGGCGCCCCGCGCGGGCGCGCTCCGCCCGCCTCCACAGGGATCTGAGTTCTCCGTCCCCGGTGCCGCACGCCCGCGTGCGGTGCCGTAGCCCCTGTGTGGAGGTTCCCCTTGACTCGCGCCAACGTGGTGCGGGCGGTACTGGCGTTCGCCGTGCTCGCCACATCGTTCTACTTCGCCTGGTCCAAACCCGCCCGCCTCGGCCTCGACCTCCGCGGCGGCACCCAGATCGTCCTGGAGACGCAGGACTCCCCGACCGTGAAGGCCGACCGGGAGTCCACCGACCGCGCCCGCGAGGTGCTGCACCGGCGCGTCGACGCGCTCGGGGTCGCCGAGTCGTCCATCACCCGGTCCGGGGACCGGCGGCTGATCGTCGAGCTGCCGGACGTCCAGGACCCGACCCGCGCCGCCGAGGCCATCGGCAAGACCGCGCAGCTCACCGCCCATCCGGTGCTGGCCGGGGGCGGCGCTCCGGCCAAGGGGCAGCAGCAGATCCCGGATGAGAGCGGGCAGCAGATCCTCATCGGCCCCGCCGCGCTCACCGGCGCCGGGATCGGCTCGGCGAGCGCCTCCTACGACCCGCAGAACCTCGGCGGCTGGGCCGTCGACGTCAAGTTCAAGGGCGGCGGGGGCGCCACCTGGGAGCGGCTGACCGCCAAGGCCGCCTGCGCGGTCGGCGACGAGCGCCGCGTCGCCATCGTCCTGGACGGCAAGGTGATCTCCTCGCCGCAGGTCACCGAGAGCGTCGCCTGCGGCGTCGGCATCACCGGCGGCTCCACCCAGATCACCGGGGACTTCAGCCCGGACGAGGCCAAGGACCTCGCGGCGCTCATCCAGGGCGGCTCGCTGCCCGTCCCGGTGAAGATCATCGAGCAGCGGGTGGTCGGCCCGACGCTCGGCGACGAGGCGATCGACGCCAGCGCCCGCGCCGCCGTCATCGGCATCCTGCTGACCGGCCTGTTCATCGTGGCCGTCTACCGGCTGGCCGGCCTGCTCGCCACGGTCGCGCTCGCCGGGTACGCGCTGATCTCCTACGGCGCCCTCGTCGCCGTCGGCGCCACCCTGACGCTGCCGGGCCTCGCCGGGTTCGTCCTGGCCATCGGCATGGCGATCGACGCCAACGTGCTGGCCTTCGAACGCGCGCGGGAGGAGCGGGCCGCGGCGCCGGGCCGCGGCGCGCGGGCGGCGCTGGCCGTCGGGTTCGACAAGGCCTGGTCCGCGATCGCCGACTCGGCCGTCACGACCCTGCTGGCCGGTGGCCTGCTGTTCTTCCTGGCCTCCGGGCCGGTCCGGGGCTTCGGCGTCACGCTGACCATCGGCGTGCTGGGCTCCCTCGTCTCCGCGATGCTGCTGAGCCGGGTCCTCACCGACGCCGCCGCCGCGCGCATGCCGAGGCTCAGCAAGGGCAGGGCGGGCGGCCTCGGCGGCTCCGGCCGCATCCGGTCGTGGCTGGAGAACAGCGGCCCCGACATCATGAAGCGCAGCCGGCTCTGGCTGGGCCTGTCCGCGCTCGCCGTCGTCCTCGCGGTCACGGGGATCTTCGCCCGCGGCCTGAACTTCGGCGTGGAGTTCACCGGCGGCCGCCTGGTCGAGTACTCCACCAGCAGGCACGTCGACATCGACACCGCCCGCGCCGCCGTCGCCGACGCCGGGTTCCCGCGCGCCGTCGTCCAGACCTCGGGGAAGGACGACATCTCCGTCCGGACGTCCGACCTGGGCAACGCGGAGGAGAAGCGCATCCAGGACGCCCTCGCGAAGGAGGGCGGCGGCGCCGTCAAGCAGCGCGACGAGCTGATCGGCCCCAGCCTCGGCGACGAGCTGCGGACCAAGGCGCTCATCGCCCTCGCCGTGGCCCTGCTGGCCCAGCTCGCCTACCTGACGATCCGGTTCCGGTGGACGTTCGCGGCGGGCTCGGTCCTCGCGATGTTCCACGACATCACGATCGTCACCGGGGTCTTCGCCTGGCTCGGCAAGCCGATCGACGGCGTCTTCCTCGCCGCGCTGCTCACGATCATCGGCTACTCGGTGAACGACTCGGTGGTCGTGTTCGACCGCGTCCGGGAGATGTGGACGGCGAACCCGAAGGGCCGGTTCGCCGACATCGCGAACCGGGGCACCCTGCAGACCGTCCCGCGGACGATCAACACCGGGGTGGGCGCCCTGTTCATCCTGGCGGCCCTGGCCGTCCTCGGCGGCGACTCCCTGACGGACTTCGCCGTCGCGCTCCTGATCGGCATCGTCGTCGGCACCTACTCCAGCGTCTTCACCGCGACGCCGCTGGCGGTGGTGCTGGAGCGCCGCACGAAGGCCCCGCCGCCCCAGCCGAAGCAGAAGTCCAGGCCCGCCCGCCGCACCCCCGACGACTCGGGCGCCGTCGTCTGACCCCGTCCGGGCCGCCGCCCGCTGTGGCGGCGGCCCGGCGGGGACGTCACTTCTTCGGCACGAACGACCGCTTGAGCGGCCCGTTCCTGCCCGTGATCAGGCAGTACACGTCCCGATTGCCGGATTCCCAGCTCTCCTTGGTCGGCGCCGAGTACGTGGGGTCGACCTTGTCCAGCGGCGGGTCGCTCTTCCAGACCTTCACCGCGCGCTCCGCGCAGCCCTCCAGGATCATCTCGTCGAGTCTCTTGTCTCCCGGGTACTCCTTGCCCCGCAGCCTGTACGTCGCCAGCACCTGGTACTGATGCGGCAGATCGCAATCCACGACCGGAGGGGCCATGTACTCGTCCCACTTCTCCAGGCAGTCGCCCTGCTCGAAATCCGTCTCGTACTTGGGGACGATGAAGGCGCGGTCGAGCGGTGCGGTGAGCGTGTTGTTCTCGCCGACGTAGACGAGCGTGCACGTCACGGTCCGCTTCCCGCTCTCCCAGTCCTTGCGCCCGGGGACCTCGGCCCGTGGGTCGAAATCCTTGGCCGTGACCCTCTTCACGCTGTCCGGGGTTCGTTCCTTGCACAGCGCCGCCGCTTGGGCCGTGAGCCGCTGGACTCCTGGGAACGGCCCGGCGGGCAGCGCCGCCTCGGCGACCACCTCACCGTTGTGGGGGTTGGCACAGGGGCTGGGATACACGTAGTGGTCGGCCGAGTCATGGGTCTGCGCCGTGAAGCAGTCGCCCACCTTCAAGGTCGACGGCAGCACGTACCCGTCCCGGCGGCGCGGGTCGGATTCCCCGTCTTCGGCCGAGAACAGCGAATCGCCGAACAGCGCCGCGACGACCGCCGCCGCCGCGAGCCACGCCGCCGAGGCGCCGAGCCCGCCGAGAGCGAGGCCCGTGCCCCTGCCTCCCCGGCGGCGGAGTTGGACGAGCGCGGCGACGGCGAACGCGATCGAGAGCAGCGCCAGGCCGACAATGCCGGTGACCAGGGCGGCGATGGCGAACCGGTTCGTCCGCGGCCGGCCGGGCCGCTCGTCGCCGCCGGAAGGACGCTCCGGACCGTCCTCCGGCGGGGGCTCGTGCGCGGTGTCCGCCGGCGGGGTCTCGTCCGTCGGGCCGGGCGCGACGTCCGCGTCGGATGTGAGCGTGTCGGGAGGTGCCCAGTCGGGGCTCGGAGCGGAGGCGTCCGAGATGTCGTCAGGGGATGGTGGCGTGGTCACGGCGAAACGGTAGGCCGGACAATTGGTAAAAGCCGGGCTTTTCGGCGGTCGTCGCCGAGTCGTGATCAAGGAATCCCGTGGCCGGGGACGGTCCCGGCCACGGGCGCGGGGGCAGGCGAGGGGCGGCTGGTCCTCAGGGTTGTCAGCCCATCGGATCCCGGTGAACGACTCGGTGGTCGTGTTCGACCGCGTCCGGTAGCCGGCGGGGACGTCACTTCTTCGGCACGAACGACCGCTTGAGCGGCCCGTTGCCCGCGATCAGGCAGTACACGTCCCGATAGCCGCGTCTCCACTCCTGCTCGGTCGGAGTGGAGAACGTGGGGTAGACGCCGTCGGGCGGCGAATCGCTCCCCCAGATGTCCGCCGCCCGCTTCGCGCAGCCCTTCGAGACCATCCTCTCGAGTTTCCCTCTGCCCGGGTACTCCTTGCCCTGGAGCTTGTACGTCGCCAGTACCTGGAACTTATGCGGCCGGTCGCAGTCCACGACCGGAGGGGTCATGCTCTCGTCCCACTTCTCCAGGCATTCGCCCTGCTCGAACATCGCCTCGTGCCGGGGAGTGATCACGGCGCGGCTGAGGGGAGTGATGAGCGACTTGCCCTCGCCGACGTACTTGCCCTCGCCGACGTAGACGAGCGTGCACGTCACAGTCCGCTTCCCGTTCTCCCAGTCCTTGCGCTTGGGAAGCTCGGCCCGCGCGTCGAAATCGTCGTCCACGACTTTTTTCACGTTGTCCGGGGTGCGTTCCTTGCACAGCGCCGCCGCCTGGGCGGCGAGCCGTCCGACTCCGGGGAAGGGGCCGGCGGGGAGCGTCGGCTTGGCCACCACCTCACCGTTGTGGGGGCTGTCACAGCGGCTGGGAAACACGTTCGGATCGGCCGAGTCACGGGTCTGCGCCGTGAAGCAGTCACCCACCTTCAGGGTCGACGACAGCACGTAGCCGTCCCGCTGGCGCGGGTCGGCCTCTCCTTCTCCGGCCGAGAACAGCGAGTCGCCGAACAGCGCCGCGATGATCGCCGCTGCCGCGAGCCAGGCCGCCGAGGCGCCGAGCCCGCCGAGAGCGAGGCCCCTGCCGCGGCCTCCCCGGCGGCGGATCTGCACCAGGGCGGCGACGGCGAAGGCGATCGCGAACAGGACCAGGCCCACGGCACCGGTGACCAGGGCGGCGATGGCGAAGCCGTTCGTCCGCGCCCGAACGGGCCGCTCGCCCGCGATGGGCGAGGGTTCCGGACCGTCCGCGGGCGAGGTCTCGTCCGCGCCGTCCGCCGGCGAGGCCGCGTCGGCCGGGCCGGGCGTGGCGTCCGTGTCGGACGTGGGCGTGTCGGACGTGGGCGTGTCGGGAGGTGCCCAGGCGGGGTCCGTCGCGGGGCCGTCCGGGACGTCGTCAGGAGATGGTGGCGTGGTCACGGCGAAACGGTAGGCCGGACAATCGGCAAAAAACCCGCCCTCCGGGCGGTCGTCGCCGAGTCGTGATCAAGGGACCCCGTGGCCGGGGACGGTCCCGGCCACGGGTGCGGGGGGTCAGGCGAGGGGCGGCTGGTCCTCGGGGTTCTCGGCCCTGATCACCTGCATGACGGCGTTGATCAGCGCCAGGTGGGTGAAGGCCTGCGGGAAGTTGCCGAGGTGGCGGCCGGTGTGCGGGTCGATCTCCTCGGCGTACAGCTGCAGCGGGCTCGCGTAGGACAGCAGCTTCTCGCACAGGGCGCGGGCCCGCTCCAGCTCGCCGATCATCACCAGGGTGCTGACCAGCCAGAAGGAGCAGATCGTGAAGGTGCCCTCGTCCGACTCGAAGCCGTCGTCGGTCTCCGCCGCGCGGTAGCGCAGGACGAGGTCGTCCTCAGACAGCTCGTCGGCGATGGCGAGGACGGTCTCCCGGACGCGCTTGTCGTCGGCGGGCAGGAAGCCGAGCAGCGGGATCAGCAGCGCCGAGGCGTCCAGCGCCGTCGCGCCGTAGTGGGCGGTGAAGACGCCGCGCTCGTCCAGCGCGTTGGCGAGCACGTCGGCGTGGATCTCGTCGGCCGCGGCCTGCCAGCGGCGCGCCCGCTCCTGGTCGCCGCGGATGCGCGCGAGCCGCGCCCCGCGGTCGGCAGCGACCCAGCAGAACACCTTGGACGAGGTGAAGTGCTGCGGCTCGCCGCGCACCTCCCACATGCCGCAGTCGGGCGTCCGCCAGTTGGCCAGGGCGTCCTCGACCTGCTTGACGACGATCTTCCAGAGCCGGTCGTCGAGCCGGTCCCGCTTGCGCACGAACAGGTAGATGGAGCCGATGATCGCGCCCCACACGTCGTGCTGCGCCTGCATGTACGCCTCGTTGCCGATGCGCACCGGGCGGGCGTTGTCGTAGCCGGTGAGGTGGTCGAGCGTGGACTCGGGCAGCTCCTCCCGCCCGTCCAGCCCGTACATGATCTGCAGCTTGCCCTCGGCGGCCTCGGCGACGTCGGTGATGAAGTAGAAGAAGTCGTTGGCCTCCCAGTCGTAGCCGAGCGTGTAGAACGCCCACAGCGCCATGGTGGAGTCGCGGATCCAGGTGTAGCGGTAGTCCCAGTTCCGGTCGCCGCCCGGCGCCTCCGGCAGCGACGTGGTCGCCGCCGCGGCCACCGCGCCGGACGGCGCGAACGTCAGGCCCTTCAGGGTGAGCGCGCTGCGCTGCAGGTGGCTGCGCCACGGGTGGTCGGGGAAGCGGCCCCGGTCGAGCCAGTGCTGCCAGTGGTGGACCGTCCAGACGAGCCGGTCCTGCGCCTCCTCCCACGACGAGGGCGCCGCGTGCTCGCTCCAGGACAGCGCGACGAACCGGGACTCGCCCTGCTTCAGCAGCGTCCGCGACGTGGCGAGCGACCCCTCGAAACCGACGTTCATGTCGGTGGTGAGCCGCAGCCCGACGCCGTTGCCGCGCGCGGCGGCCTCGTGGTAGCCGGAGCCGGTGTGCTCCCAGCGCGCCGGCGTCTGCCCGTAGTCGAACACCGGCATGCAGTCGAGCCGGACCTGGACCTGCCCGTTCACGCAGCGCACCATCCGCAGCAGGACGTGGTCGGCGTCGTAGTCGGTCGGCGCCCTGCGGTGCGTGTGGGACCGTTCCGTCTCGTGGTGCCAGGGCCCCATGAGGAGCGCGTCCGTCACGACGAGCCAGCCGCCGTGCACCCACCAGGTGGTCTCCATCACCATGGTCCCGGGGATGTAGCGCTGCGCGGCGGGCACCTCCACGCCCGCCGGGCCGACCCGGAAGTATCCGGCGTCGCGGTCCAGGATGGAGCCGAACACGCTCGGCGAGTCCATCCTGGGCAGGCACATCCACTCGATGTTTCCGCTGGGGGCGACCAGGGCGGTCGTCTCGCAGTCGGACAGGAACCCGAAATCGGCGATGGGGGCGAACGGGTCTCCCGCTCGGCCGCCGGCGACCTTCGGCCTCACAACGTCACCTCCTTGATTCATCATTCCCTCTCCCGCGCAGTGGGTACGTCATGGGTGCGCGCCGCTCCCGGGGCGGGGGGTGCCCGGGGCGGCGGTTTGTGGCGGTGTGTCCTTGGTCTCCCTATTGGAATAGACCATTATCCGCGGTCTGACCTGCGACAACGCTCCTCGGCGCACCGGGCGCCGAGCAAGTCCCGAGTTCGCGGGTACAGTCCCGGCAAACAGGGCAGCGGACCCGCCGCCCGGGGTGGTGCGACGCCGCGCCGCCCCGCGGGCGCGGGCCCGGAACTGCCACTGGGTGGAACCGGAGCGAGAAGGAGCTCCCCGTGCCGAAGTTCGTGTACGACTTCACTGAGGGAAACAAGGACCTCAAGGACCTCCTGGGGGGCAAGGGCGCCAACCTGGCCGAGATGACCAATCTCGGGCTGCCCGTGCCGCCGGGGTTCACGATCACGACCGAGGCCTGCCGGCACTACCTCGAGCACGGGAGCCTGCCCGAGGGACTGGCGGACGAGGTGAACCGGCACCTGGCCGACCTGGAGTCGGCGATGGGCAAGAAGCTCGGCCAGAGCGACGACCCGCTCCTGGTCAGCGTGCGGTCCGGCGCCAAGTTCAGCATGCCGGGCATGATGGAGACCGTCCTCAACGTCGGGTTGAACGACGAGTCCGTGCACGGCCTCGCCACGCAGGCGGGCGACGAGCGGTTCGCCTGGGACTCCTACCGCCGGCTGATCCAGATGTTCGGCAAGACCGTCCTGGACATCGACGGCGACCTGTTCGAGGACGCCGTCGAGGACGTCAAGCGGGCCCGGGGCAGCGACGACGACGGGGACCTGACCGCCGAGGACTTCAAGGAGCTCGTCGACCGGTTCAAGGTCATCGTACGGGAGAAGGCGGGCCGCGACTTCCCGACCGACCCGCGCGAGCAGATGGACCTGGCCGTCAAGGCGGTGTTCGACTCCTGGAACGCGCCCCGCGCCATCCTCTACCGGCGGCAGGAGCGCATCCCCGTCGACCTCGGCACCGCCGTCAACATCTGCTCGATGGTCTTCGGCAACATGGGCCTGGACTCGGGGACGGGCGTCGCCTTCACCCGCGACCCCGCGTCCGGCCAGCAGGGCATCTACGGCGACTACCTGCAGAACGCCCAGGGCGAGGACGTCGTCGCGGGCATCCGCAACACCGTCCCGCTGAAAGAGCTGGAGCGCATCGACAAGGCGTCCTATGACCGGCTTCTCGAGATCATGGAGACGCTCGAGAACCACTACCGCGACATGTGCGACATCGAGTTCACGATCGAGCGCGGGAAGCTGTGGATGCTGCAGACCCGGGTCGGCAAGCGGACCGCCGGCGCGGCGTTCCGGATCGCCTGCCAGCTGCTCGACCAGGGGCTCATCGACCTGGACGAGGCCGCCCGCCGCGTGACCGGCGACCAGCTCGCCCAGCTCATGTTCCCCCGCTTCACGGCCAAGGTGGACGGGGTCAAGAAGCTCACCAAGGGCATGAACGCCTCCCCGGGCGCGGCCGTCGGCAAGGCGGTGTTCACCTCCGAGCGCGCCGTGGAGCTGGCCGACCGGGGCGAGGACGTGATCCTCGTCCGCCGCGAGACCAACCCCGACGACCTCGCCGGCATGGTCGCCGCCAGGGGCGTCCTGACCTCCCGCGGCGGCAAGACCTCGCACGCCGCCGTCGTCGCCCGCGGCATGGGCAAGACCTGCGTCTGCGGCGCCGAGGAGCTCGACGTCGACGTCAAGGACGGGCACTTCACCGCGCCCGGCGGCGTCACGGTCAGGGAGGGCGACGTCATCTCGATCGACGGGTCGTCCGGCGACGTCTACCTCGGCGAGGTGCCCGTCGAGGACTCGCCCGTCGTCCGCTACTTCGAGGGGCAGCTGACGGCCGAGGACGGCGACGACCTCGTCAAGGCCGTGCACCGCGTCATGGAGCACGCCGACGCGCGGGCCGCGCTGAAGGTCCGCGCGAACTCCGACAACCCGGAGGACTCGGCGCGCGCCCGCCGGTTCGGCGCGGCCGGCATCGGGCTGTGCCGCACCGAGCACATGTTCCTCGGCGACCGGCGGCAGCTCGTCGAGAAGCTCATCCTCGCCGAGGACGTCGACGAGCGGCAGGCCGCGCTGGACGCCCTGGAGCCGCTGCAGAAGAGCGACTTCGAGGGCATCTTCGAGGCCATGGACGGACTGCCCGTCACGATCCGGCTCATCGACCCGCCGCTGCACGAGTTCCTCCCCGACATCACCGAGCTGTCGGTCAGGGTCGCGCTCGCGGGCGACGAAGCGGACGCCAAGGACCGGAGACTGCTCGAGGCAGTCAACCGACTGCACGAGCAGAACCCTATGCTGGGCCTGCGCGGAGTGCGGCTCGGTTTGGTGATTCCCGGCCTGTTCGCCATGCAGGTGCGCGCGATCGCCGAGGCCGCGGCGGACCGCAGGCGGGCGGGCGGCGACCCGCGCCCGGAGATCATGATCCCGCTGGTCGGCGCCGTCCAGGAGCTGGAGGCCGTCCGCGACGAGGCGCGCGGCATCCTGGCGGCGGTCAAGGAGTCGAGCGGGGTGGACGTCCCGGCGCTGATCGGCACGATGATCGAGCTGCCCCGGGCCGCGCTGACCGCCGGGCAGATCGCCGAGGCCGCCGAGTTCTTCTCCTTCGGCACCAACGACCTCACCCAGACGACCTGGGGCTTCTCCCGGGACGACGTCGAGGCGGCGTTCTTCTCCCGCTACCTGGACCTCGGGATCTTCGGGGTGTCGCCGTTCGAGACCCTCGACCGCGAGGGCGTCGGCAGGCTCGTGCGCATCGCCGCCGAGGAGGGCCGCAAGGCGCGTCCCGGCCTCAAGCTCGGCATCTGCGGCGAGCACGGCGGCGACCCCGACTCGGTGCACTTCTGCCACGAGGTGGGCCTCGACTACGTGTCCTGCTCGCCGTTCCGCATCCCCGTCGCCCGGCTGGAGGCGGGCCGCGCGGCCATCGAGGCCGCGGACGCCTCCGGCGGCAGCGACAGCCGCTGACGTCCCCCCGGCGGCCGGCCACCGCGCCTCCGGCACGGCCGCCGGGACCGATGTGGGACGGATGACACGCCGTCCTGGCGAACCTCGGGCGCGTGCCGCACCATCTCACTAACGTGTCCGATGCGATGACGGTGGAAGCGGAGTTGCCGGAGTTCAGGCCGGAAGACGACGAGGCGGACGGGCCCGACGAGCGGGCGGGCGGGCCGCGGCGGAGCCGTGGGCGCGGCAGGTGGCGCCGGTCGCCCTGGTTCAGGGTGCCCGCCGGCGTTCTCATCGGGCTGCTGGCGGTCGCGGTGCTGACGCCCCTCACGGTCGGGGCGCGGATCTGGTACCAGGCCCGCCAGGACGAGCGGCCCCGCTCCGACGCGATCATCGTGCTGGGCGCCGCGCAGTACAACGGGGTGCCGTCCCCGACGCTGAAATGGCGGCTCCAGCACGCCCTGGAGCTGTACCGCGCCGGCGTCGCGCCGGCCATCGTGACGGTCGGCGGCAAGGCGCCCGGCGACAACTACACCGAGGCCGGCGCCGGCCGCAGCTGGCTGATCGGCAAGGGCGGGGTGCCCGCCTCCAAGGTCTTCGCGGTGCCGGTCGGGCGCGACACGCTGGAGAGCATGAAGGCCGTCGGCAAGGAGTTCGACCGGCACCACTGGTCCTCGGGCGTGATCGTCACCGACCCGTGGCACGGGCTGCGCTCCAAGAAGATGGCCGAGGACAGCGGGATCAAGGCCGCCGCGTCGCCGACCCGCAGCGGCCCGAGCGTGCAGACCCGCGACACCCAGTTCCACTACATCGTCCGCGAGACCGGCGGGTACCTGTCCTACGTGCTGCTGGGCAAGAGCGTCCAGGTGCCGGACGAGACCATCAAGCGGATCCACATCGACCCGTCCGGGACGCCCTCCTCGTCGCAGGCCCCGCCCTCCTCGGCGGGCCCCTCCGCGTCGTCGGCCCCTTCCTCCTCGCCGCCGGGCCGCTGAGGCCCCCGGCCGCCCTTTACCCTGGATAGGGACATGACGATCAACACGACCCCGGGCTACGACGCCCGCGCCAGGGAGCGCTGGGCGCCCGAGCCCCCCAAGCGCCGCGACCGCACGGCGTTCGAACGCGACCGGGCCCGCGTCCTGCACAGCGCCGCGCTGCGCCGGCTGGCCGCCAAGACGCAGGTGGCCTCGCCCGGCGCCGACGCCGCGGCCGACACGGTGCAGAGCCTGCGCACCCGCCTCACCCACTCCCTGGAGTGCGCGCAGGTCGGCCGCGAGCTGGGCAAGTCCCTCGGCTGCGACCCCGACCTGGTGGAGACGGCCTGCCTGTCCCACGACATCGGGCACCCGCCGTTCGGCCACAACGGCGAGTACGCGCTCGACATCGTCGCGCGCGACTGCGGCGGGTTCGAGGGCAACGCGCAGAGCCTGCGCGTGCTGACCAGGCTGGAGCCCAAGTCGTTCGCGGCGGACGGCCCGCCCCTGCACGGCCGCAGCGTCGGCCTCAACCTGACCCGCGCCGCGCTGGACGCCGCGATGAAGTACCCGTGGTCGCAGGCCGAGGCGGTGAACGGCAAGTTCGGCGTCTACGACGACGACGCGGACGTGGCGCGCTGGGTGCGCGACGGCGCCGAGCCGGGCCGCACCTGCTTCGAGGCCCAGGTCATGGACTGGAGCGACGACGTCGCCTACTCCGTCCACGACCTGGAGGACGCGCTGGTCGCCGGGCACGTCGACTTCGTCCGGCTCGCCGACCCCGGCGAGCGCCGGCTCGTCGCCGCCACGGCCGCCAAGCTGTACTGCCCCGACGCCGGCCAGGCCGAGCTGGAGGAGCGCTTCGCCGCGCTGCTCGCCGAGCCGTACTGGCCCGACCGCTACGACGGCACGCCCCGCAGCCTCGCCGCCCTCAAGAACCTGACCAGCACGCTGATCGGGCGGTTCTGCCTGGCCGCCGAGGCCGCCACGCGCGCGGCCTACGGCGACCGCCCGCTCACCCGCTACGCCGCCGAGCTGATCGTCCCGCGCGCGCAGCGGTTGGAGAACGCCCTGCTCAAGGGCATCACGGCGCACTACGTGTGGATCAGCCACGAGGAGGTCAGGGCCCGCCAGCGGACGCTGATCACCGAGCTGGCGGAGATGATGCTCGCGGGCGCCCCGGACACGCTCGACCCGGGCTTCCGCGACGCGTTCGTGGACGCCGGCGACGACGCGGCCCGGCTGCGCGCCGTGATCGACCAGATCGCCTCGCTGACCGACCTGTCGGCGATGGCCCGCCACCGCATGCTGGGCGGACGCGGGTACTGACCCCGGGGCCGCGGGTGCGGCGGCCGGCCGGGGGCCACGGGGAGGAATCCGCCCCGACGCGCCAGACGATGCCCCTTGTCTCGTTACAGAGGCCACTGTAGGGATAGCTACAGGTCAACTACAGGAGGTCGCCATGCCCGAGGAGACGTTCGTCATCGCCGGCGCCGGCCTGGCCGGGGCCAAGGCGGCGGAGACGCTCCGGGAGGAGGGCTTCTCGGGCAGGGTGCTGCTGGTCGGCGAGGAGATCGAGCGGCCGTACGAGCGGCCCCCGCTGTCCAAGGGGTACCTGCTGGACAAGGAGCCCCGGGAGAAGGCCCACGTCCACGAGGCCGACTGGTACGACAAGCACGACGTGGAGCTGCGGACGGGCACGTCCGTCGCGTCCATCGACCGGGGCGCGCACCAGGTGCGGCTGTCCACTGGGGAGCCGGTGTCCTACGACAGGCTGCTGCTGGCGACGGGCGCCTCCCCGCGGCGGCTGGACGTGCCGGGGTCCAAGCTCCAGGGCATCCACTACCTGCGGACGATGGCCGACTCGGCGGCGCTGAAACAGGCGCTGGCGCCCGGCGGCCGCCGGGTCGTGGTGGCCGGGGCGGGCTGGATCGGGCTGGAGACGGCGGCGGCCGCCCGCGCGCACGGCAACGAGGTGACGGTCATCGAGCCCGAGCCGGTGCCGCTGCACGCCGCGATGGGGCCCGAGCTCGGCGGCATGTTCGCCGACCTGCACCGCGAGCACGGCGCCGTCCTGCGGATGGACGAGGGCGTGGCCGGGTTCTGGGGCGCCGGGCAGGTGTCGGCCGTGGTGACCTCCGGCGGCGCCGAGGTGCCCGCGGACGTCGTGGTCGTCGGCATCGGCGTGCGGCCCAACAGCGGGCTCGCGGAGCGGGCCGGGCTGGAGGTGTCCGACGGGATCCTGGTCGACCAGTCGCTGCGCACGTCCGACCCGGACATCTACGCGGCCGGGGACGTCGCCAACGCCTACAACCCGCTGCTCGGCCGCCGGATCCGCGTGGAGCACTGGGCGAACGCGCTGAACGGCGGGCCCGCCGCGGCCCGGGCGATGCTCGGCCGGGACGTCGTCTACGACCGGGTGCCGTACTTCTTCAGCGACCAGTACGACCTCGGCATGGAGATGTCGGGCGTCGCGGCGCCGGGGGAGTACGACGAGGTCGTGTACCGCGGGGACGTCCCGGGGCGGGAGTTCGTCGCGTTCTGGCTGTCGGAGGGCCGGGTCGTCGCCGGCATGAACGTCAACGTGTGGGACGTCACCGGGGACGTCCAGGCGCTGATCCGCTCCGGTCGCCCGGTGGACGCCGCCCGGCTCGCCGACCCGGGGGTGCCGCTCGCGGAACTGGCGTGACGCGGCCGGGCCCCGGCCCGGTCGCGTAAGCCACGTACAGTCTGCCGAGTGGTCACCGAGAAGATCGCGGTGCCGGCCCGCGCGCGCCTCGCGGTGACGCTGGCGTTCGCCGCGCACGGCCTGCTCGGCGCCGCCTGGGTCGCCCGCATCCCCCAGATCAAGGAGCATCTCGGGCTGAGCGAGGGCACGATGGGCGTGGCGCTGCTCGGCGCGCCCGTGGGCGTCGTCGCGGCCGTCCGGTTCGCGGGGCGCGTCATCGGCCGGTGGGGCAGCCGCGCGACGACGGTCGCCGCCGGGGTCGCCGGGGCGCTGTCGCTGGTCCCCCTCGGCCTCGCCTGGAACCTCGGCGCGCTGGTCCTCTCGCTCCTCCTGCTGGGCGCGTCGCTCGGCCTGATGGACGTGGGGATGAACGCCCAGGGCGTCGCCGTCGAGCGCGGCTACGGGCGCCCGCTGATGTCCGGGCTGCACGGCTCCTACAGCATCGGGACGCTGCTGGCGGCGCTGGCCGGGGCGGCGGCCGCGCACGCGGGCGTCCCCGTCCCGCTGCACCTGGCGGCCGCGGCGGCCGTGCTGATCGCCGTGCTGGCCTCCGGCTGCCGGGGCCTGCTGGACCGCTCCGCCGACGAGCCGCCCGAGCCGCACGAGGACGCCGCCGCCTCCGCGCGGTCCCCGCGCCTGCCGCTGATCATGCTCGGCGTGATCGGGCTGTGCTCGTTCGTCGGCGAGGGCGCCATGGCCGACTGGAGCGCGATCTACCTGCGGGAGGGCCTCGGCACCGGCCCCGGCGTGGCCGGGCTCGGCTACGCCGGGTGCGCGGTGGCGATGACCGTGGGGCGGCTCACCGGAGACCAGGTCGTCGCGCGCTTCGGGCCCGTCCCGGTGCTGCGGGGCGGGTCGCTGGTGGCCGCGCTGGGGCTCGGCCTCGGGCTCGCCGCGGGCGACCCGACGGCGGCGGTGGCCGGATTCACGCTGTTCGGCCTCGGCGTCGCGGTCGTGGCGCCCGTCACCTTCAGCGCGGCCGGCAACATCCCCGGCGTCCCGGCCGCGACCGGGATCTCCCGGGTCACCGGGGTCGGGTACCTGGGCCTGCTCGGCGGCCCGCCCGTCATCGGGTTCGTCGCCCAGGGCGTGGGCCTGGCATGGGCGCTGGCCGTGCCCGTCGCGCTGGTCGGGCTGATCGTCCTGCTCGCCCCGGCCGCGGTGACGGCCGAGCGGTGACCCTGCCGTTTCCGGCGGGACGCCGACGGCGCGACGGTAACGGTGGGTCACGGATCTTTGGGGTTACGACCTTCGTATATGTCCTACTCAGGTAAGGTCTGGGCGAGTGAGCACCATGCAGCGGTCGCGACCGGCGAAAACGGTCCCGCCCGCCCCGGCGTTCCGGACATTCCTGAGCGAGCTGCTCAGCTTCGGTTTCGTGGGATGCCTCGGCACGCTGATCATGATCTTCGGCGCCAACCTGATGCGCGCGTGGCTCGGCGGCAGCCCGGTCACGAGCGTCGTCGTGCCGACCGTGGTGTCCACCCTGTCCTCCTACCTGCTCAACCGGTTCTGGACGTTCCGGCACCGCGACAGCGACGGCTCCGGCCGGGAGGTCGCGATCTTCTTCGCGCTGAACGGCGTCGGGCTGCTGATCCAGGTGCTGTGCACCGGCTTCACCTACTACACCCTCGGCCTGCACGGCGGGATCGCCTACAACCTGGGGCTCCTCGCGGGGGTCGGCCTCGGCTCGGCGTTCCGCTACTGGTCGTACAAGAAGTGGGTCTTCACTCCCGCGGCGGCATGAAACCGCGGCCTCGCGAGTTGTCTCCCACGGAAGCCAAGCCGAAGCACGGAGCGGGCGTGAGCCGACTCGACGAGGAATGGGCCGAGCACAGGCCCGCGGTGTTCGGCGCCGCGTACCGGATCACCGGGAGCGTCGCGGACGCCGAGGACATCACCCAGGACGTGTGGCTGCGCGCCTCCGCGCACGAGCCGCTGGACGACGTCCGCGACCTGCGCGCCTGGCTGGTCACGGTGGCGGCGCGCCGCGCCTACGACGTGCTCGGGTCCGCCCACGCGCGGCGCGTCGACTACGTCGGGCCGTGGCTGCCCGAGCCGCTGCTCACCGGACCGGACGCCGCCGAGCCGGTGCTCGTGGACGAGACGGCCGGCACCGCGATGCTCGTGGTGATGGAGGAGCTGTCGCCGCCGGAGCGCGTCGCGTTCGTCCTGCACCAGGCGTTCGAAGTGCCCTACGAGCAGATCGCCGGGGTGCTCGGCAGGTCGGCCGCCGCGTGCCGGCAGCTCGCCTCCCGCGCCCGGCGCAAGATCGCCGCGGCGCTGCCGGCACGCCCGGCCCCGGCGCCGGAGCGGGACAGGGTGCTGGAGGCCTTCCGGTCCGCCTACGAGCGCGGCGACGAGGCCGCGCTGCTGGCCCTGCTGGACCCGGACGCCACCTACACCACCGACGGCGGCGGGCACGTCTTCGCCGCCCGCAAGGTCATCGCCGGGGCGGGCCGGGTGGCGACCGCCCTGCTGCGCGTCGGCGCGCGCAACGCGTTCCGGCTGGAGTTCGCGGAGGTCAACGGCCGCCGCGAGCTGCTGGTGCGGCGGGAGGGCCGGCTGGCCGCGGTCGACACCGTGGAGGTCGCGGACGGCCGCATCACCGCCGTCCGCCGGGTCCTCAACCCCCGCAAGCTCGCGTCCCTGCGCGGAGTCTGAGTCGCCGCTCTACAGCGACGCCGAGCGCGCGGCGCTCGGCTACACCGAGGCCGTGACGCGGCGCGAGCCGGTGAGCGACGAGCTGTGGGAGACGCTCCGCAAGCACTACCCGGAGCGCGAGCTCGGCGACCTCGCCGGGCTGGTCTCGCTGATCAACGCGCTGAACCTGTTCGGCGTCCCGCTGCACCTGCGGCCGCCGCTCGACTGAGCCGGCCGTCCCGCGCGCCGCTCCGCACCGCGGCGCGCGGGACGGGGGCTCAGCGGCCCGCCGGGACGATCTTCTCGGTCTGGGCGAGGGCCTCGGCGAGGATGCCCGGGAGGTCCTGCCCGGTGCCCTGGGAGAAGATCACGTGGTCGATGCCGCGCTCGGCGAGCCGTCCGACGGTGTCGACGGCGGCGCCGACCGAGGGCGTGCCGGTGAAGAAGGTCAGGGCCGTCTTCTCGATCTCGGTGTGGTCGCGGCCCTCGCGCTCGCAGTGCTCCCGCAGGACGTCCAGCTTGCGGGGCAGTTCGTCGCCGTCGAAGATGTTGCACGCGTCGGCGTACTTCGCCACGAACCGCAGCGTCTTCTTCTCGCCGCCGCCCCCGATGAGGATCGGGGGGTGCGGGCGCCGCAGCGCGGGCGGGGAGTTGATCGGGCGCTCCAGCGTGTAGTGCCCGCCCTCGAACGCCGACTCGTCGCCCTCCCACATCCGGTGGGCGATGCGCAGCGTGTCCTCCAGCCGCTCGAACCGCTCGGCGGTCGGCGGGAAGGGGACGCCGAGGCCGCGCGACTCCTCGTCGTTCCAGGCCGCGCCGATGCCGAGCCACGCGCGCCCGCCCGACAGGACGTCCAGCGTGGTCACGGTCTTGACCAGGATGCCGGGATGCCGGTAGGTGACCCCGGTGACCATCGTCCCGAGCGTGATCCGCTCGGTCAGGGCCGCCGCGTACGCGAGCGCGGAGTAGGCCTCCAGCATGGGGTCCTCCGGCGGGCCCACCATCTCGATCTGGAAGAAGTGGTCCATCACCCAGAGCGAGTGCAGCCCGCCCTGGTCGGCCTCGCGGGCGACGCGGCCGAACGTCGGGCCGATCTGCTCGGGCCCTCCGGGGAAGGTGAAGCTCGGAACCTGCAGTCCAATGCGCATGGCAGTCCTTCGCGTGCTTCGCGGTGTGCGTCTCCTTCCACTCTGCGACCTGGAGCGCGCTCCAGGTCAAATCACGCCCGCCGGACGTTGACCTGGAGTGCGCTCCAGGTGCGATCCTGGGACGCGTGAGCTCCTACTCTCCAGGCGAGACCGCCGAGAAGAGCGGTTTCAGCATCGACACGTTGCGTTACTACGAGAAGATCGGGCTGCTGTCCGGCATCGCGCGGAACGCGTCGGGACGGCGCGTGTTCACCGACGACGACCTGCAGTGGCTCTGGATGCTGCGCTGCCTGCGCGGCACCGGGATGCCGATAGCCGAGATGCTGCGCTACTCCGAGCTGGCCCGCGGCGGCGCCGAGACCGTCCAGGAGCGGCTCGAACTGCTCCAGGCACACGACCGCCGGGTCGAGGAGCAGATCGCCACGCTGCGCGCGCAGCAGGAGCAGATCAAGATGAAGATCGGCTTCTACCGCGAGGCGTCGACGATCTGCGGCGCGGCGCCCTCCTCGAACTGAGCGAGGACGCGCTCCGCGCGCGCCCACGTCTCCGCTGGCTCGAAGGCTTCCGTCTGCCAGGTGCCGGCGCGGATCGTCCCGCGCCGCCGGAACCCGCGCATGACGGCGACATGCGGCGGCCAGGCGACGAAGCCGCGCAGCGCGGCCTCGTCCGTCCACACCGAGACGGAGCCGCACCTGCGCCGGCGGAGGTCGGTCCACAGCCACAGGCCGACGGCGCCCTCCAGTTCCGGCCACGACCGGCGCAGCGCCATCCCCGCGCGGAAGGCTCTCGCCAGGTCGAGCGGACGCGCGCAGGTGAAGTCGGTGACGCTGACGAGGACCGGGCCGGTCGCCCGGACCGGCCCGGCGCGCCACGCCGTCCTCAGCAGCGCCATGAGGGGTCCCGGCCGAGGAGGGCGAGCAGGCGGTCCCGCGGCTCCGCGCCGTCCGAGGAGGGGACGGACGGGGCGAACGAGTCGCCGGGGCCCCGGCCCTCCTCGGGGACGATCGCGGCGACCCTGAGGGACGCCTCCACGAGTTCGCCGGACGGCTCCCAGGCGGCGCCGATCGAGGCGGCGACGTCCCAGGCGTGCACGACCAGGTCGACGAAGTGGAAGCTGATGGCCAGCGAGGCGGGGAAGGCGCCGCCGTCGCGGATCTCGGGAAGGGACAGCTCGGCGTCGAGGGCCACACCGGCGAAGGCGTCCGCCACGAGGCTGGCGGACGCCCGCGCGGCCGCGTAGGGGTCGTCGCCGAGGTCGCCGCCGCGCCACTCCGACAGCCGCGCGCCGCCGCCCCGGGCGGCGGCCGCGAAGCCCTCGTCCTGGCTCACCTGGTGGCGCAGCAGGCCGTGCAGCGTCCAGTCGGGGCAGGGCGTCGGAAGGCGCAGCGCGTCCGGCTCCACCTGCGCGACGACGGACAGGTAGAGATCGGCCGCCTTCCGGTCGAGCGGCCGGAAGTCGGTCGTGAGCAGTTCGGTCAACAGGTCCATGCGGCCACGCTAGGGACCCGTAGAGGCCCAGGTACAGGTCCAAAATTGCGCCGAATGACTGAGCCGATTTAGAGTCGGCGCCGTGGATCTCCACGTGAGCCTGGTGGGGCGCCGCGACCTTGCGGGCCAGATCTACGCCCAGCTGCGCGCCGCGATCCTGGACGGCCGGCTGCGCGCCGGGGAGGCGCTGCCGCCCACGCGGGAGCTGGCGCGGCGCCTGTCGATCTCCCGCAACACGGTCGGCGTCGCCTACGACCGCCTCGCCGCCGAGGGGTTCCTGACGAGCCGGGTGGGCGCGGGGACGTTCGTCCGGGAGACCGGGTCCGCCGCGCGCGGCGCGCCCGCCGCGTCGCCGCTGCGGCCGCGCGGCGTGTGGAACGGGGTGTCCGCCTGGCCCCCGCCGATGCCCGGCGTCCGGTGGGACTTCCGCGCCGGCCTGCCCGACGTGCGGCTGTTCCCCTACGAGGCGTGGCGGCGGATCATGTCGGGGCTGCTGCGGCCGTCGGCGCTGGCCGACCCGGCCTCGGCGGGCGACCCGGCCGGGCTGCCCGCGCTGCGGGAGGCCGTCGCGAGGCACGTGGGAGTCTCGCGGTCGGTGCGGGCCAGCGGGGCCGACGTCGTCGTCACCTCCGGCGTCCAGCAGGCCCTCGACCTGATCGTCCGGGTGCTGCTCGAACCGGGCGACGTGGTGGCGGTGGAGGACCCCGGGTACCCGCCCGTGCGGATGCTCCTCACCGCGGCCGGGATGCGGGTGCGCGGGGTGCCGGTCGACGCCGAGGGCCTGCGGGTGGACGCGCTGCCCGGCGAGGCGCGGGCCGTCTACGTCACCCCGTCGCACCAGTTCCCGCTGGGCATGCCGATGTCGCTGCCGCGCCGCAGGGCGCTGCTCGACTGGGCGCGGCGCCGGGACGTGGTGGTCGTGGAGGACGACTACGACACCGAGTACCGGTACGGCGGGCGGCCCGTCGAGCCGCTGCAGAGCCTCGACGAGGACGGCCGCGTCCTCTACACGGGGACCTTCTCCAAGATCATGCGGCCGGTGCTGCGGCTGGGGTTCCTGGTGGCGCCGCCGTCACTGCACCACGCGTTCCGGATGGCGCGCTACGTCTCGTCCTGGCACGCCGAGCTGCCCGCCCAGGCCGCGCTCGCCCGGTTCATCGACGAGGGGCTGCTCGCCCGCCACATCCGCAGGTCGCGCCGCGAGTACCGGGCGCGGCACGAGCGCGTCGCCGAACTGGTCGCCGGGCTGCCGGGGGAGCGGCTGGAGCTCGTCCCGTCCGAGGCGGGGCTGCATCTGAGCGCCGCGTTCCGGGACGGCACCGACGACGCCGCCGCGGCCGCGCGGGCGCTCGGCGCGGGCGTCGGGCTGTTCGCGCTGTCGGAGTTCGCCGTGACCGGGCCGCCGGTCGCGGGCCTGGTCTTCGGCTACGGCGCCGTGACGCCGCCCGAGATCGACGAGGGGATGCGCCGGCTCGCCGCGGTCCTGGCCCGGCCGGCGGCGGACCGGCCCGGCTAGCGCTGGACGGGCGTGATGCGCCGGCCGTCCGCGCCGAAGAACAGGACCCGGTCGAGGTCGACCGCCAGCGCGACGCGGTCGCCCCGGTTCGGCCGCCCGCCGGGCGCGATGCGGAAGACGAGGTCGGAGCGCCGGTGGTGGCCCGCGTGCTCCTCGTGCGGCTCCTCCTCCTCGGCCGGCCGCCCGAACAGCGACCGCACCCGGTCGCGCAGCGCGGGCCGCTCCGCCGCGAGGACCTGCGGCCGCGCGGGGCGCCCGACCTCGTTCGCGTCGACCGTGGGGATGCCCGCCTCGGCGTAGGCGAGCCATTCGTGCCCGTGGAACTCCAGCGCGCGGACCTGGCCGGACAGGACGGTCCCGGGCGCCGCGGGCGAGCCCGGGGCGATCGGCATCATCGTGTCGGGGCGGATCCCGACGATCACGGGCCGGCCGTGGTGGCTGATGAGCGCGGACGCCCGCGGGTCGTCCCACGGCAGGGTCAGCCGCTGCGGCCCGAGGTCGAGCACCAGCCCCTCGCCCTCGACGGCCCAGAGGGTGGCCTGGAGCAGGTTGATCGGCGGGGAGCTGAGGAACGCGGCCACGAACACGGTGCCCGGGTCCTCGTAGATCTGCTCGGGGGTGCCGACGTCCTCCAGGACGCCGTCGCGCAGCACCGCCATCCGGTCGGCCATCGTCATGGCCTCGACCTGGTCGTGCGTGACGTAGACGGTGGTGGTGCCGCTCGAGCGGACCAGCGCGGCGATCTCGACGCGCAGCTCCGTGCGCAGCCCCGCGTCCAGGCTCGACAGCGGCTCGTCCATGAGGAACAGCGACGGCTCGCGGATCAGCGCCCGCCCGATCGCGGCCCGCTGCCGCTGCCCGCCGGACAGCGTGCGCGGCAGCCGGTCGATCATCGTGTTGATGCCGAGCGCGCGCGCCAGCTCGACGACCTTCGCCGACGCCTCGGCGCGGTCGTCCCCCGACACCTCCAGCGGGAACATCATGTTCCCCTTGACCGTGCGGTGCGGGTAGAGCGCGCCCTCCTGGAACACCATTGCCACGTTCCGTTCGCGCGGCGCCAGGTCGTTGGCGACGGTGCCGTTGAGCCAGAGGTCCCCCGCGGTGATCTCCTCCAGTCCGGCGATCATGCGCAGGATGGTCGACTTGCCGCACCCGGACGGTCCCAGCAGGACGAACAGCTCCCCGTCGTTGATGCGCAGGCGCACGTTCCTGACGGCCACCTGGCCGCCGGGATAAACCTTGTCGACGCCGTCCAGCACAACATCCGTCATCGGGTCCGCCTGGGGGTGGGCAAATCTTCGGTGCGCCATCTCATCGCGGGGCGGTCCGCATTGTCCAGAGTGAATCCGGGGTTACCAGCCGTTAACCCGGCCGAGTTCGGCCACTGGATCGTATATTCCGGGCATCAAAGGATGTATCCGGCTCCGACCGGATTGGCGCATGCCCGCGGACGGGGACGCCCGCCGGCCGCCCCTGCCGCCCCGCCTCGCCCGTGAGGGTTGCGAAACCGGTTGATCACCGGAGCGCCCGGCCGGCAACACGGCTCTTACAGAACGCGGCGCCGCCCGAAATGGAACGCTCCCAGACTTCCCGGACGAGAGATCTTGGAGGTGTTCCTTGGCGGATACGGCAGAGCCGACGAGTGTCAGCAGACGTGGTTTCCTCACCCGGGTCGGGGCCACCGGCGGGGCGGGCGCGATGTTCGCCACCATGGGCGCGCTGGGCCTGGCCCCGAGCGCGGAGGCGCGCACCCGCGTCCCGTTCCAGCCCCCGCGGGAGTCGGACTTCCGGCTGCGCGGCCGTGCGGCCGCGAAGATCGTGGTGCTCGGCGCGGGCGTCGCCGGGCTGGCCACCGCGTACGAACTGGGCAAGGCCGGCTACCGGGTCACCGTGCTCGAGGCGCAGGACCGGGTGGGCGGGCGCAACCGCACGCTCCGCGGCGGCGACCGCCTCACCGAGACGGGCGGCGAGACCCAGCGGGTCGGGTTCGGCGACGGCACGTACATGAACGCGGGCCCGGCGCGCATCGCGCAGTGGATGACGACCATGGACTACTGCCGGGAACTGGGCGTCCCGCTGGAGGTCTTCACCAACGCGAACGCCCAGGCCTACCTCTTCAACGAGTCGGCCGGGATGACGTCCCCCGTGCGGTGGCGCACCGCGAAGGCCGACGTCTACGGGTACATCTCCGAACTGCTCGCCAAGGCCACCGACCAGGGCGCCCTCAACGAGCGGCTCACCTCGACCGACAGGGAGAGGCTGCTGTCGTTCCTGTCGGGCTTCGGCGCCATCGGGGCCAAGACCGACGGGTACGCGTACAAGGGCACCGACCGGCGCGGCTTCACCGTCGACCCCGGGGCGGGCGACGTCGAGGGGACGGTCCTCGGCCCTCCGCCCTCGCTGTCGGACGTCCTGGCCAGCGGCGTGGGCCGCTACTTCTCCTTCGAGTTCGGCTACAGCCAGGCGATGCTGATGTTCCAGCCCGTCGGAGGCATGGACGCCATCCCGCGCGCGCTGGCCAAGGCCGTCGGGAAGGACCGGATCCGCACCGGCGCCAAGGTCACCCAGATCACGAACCTCGCTCAGGGCGTGCGGATCCAGTACGAGGCGGACGGACGCACCCGCGTCCTGGAGGCGGACTACTGCATAGCCACCCTGCCGCCGCAGGTGCTCGCGAGGATCCCGCACAACCTGGGTGCGGCGGTCCAGGCCGCGCTGGGCACGCCCGTCCCGGTCTCCACCGGCAAGATCGGACTGGAGTACCGGAACCGCTGGTGGGAGACCGAGGAGAAGATCTACGGCGGCATCACGAACACCGACCTGGACCTGTCCACCATCTGGTACCCCTCGTACGGCTACCACGGCCGCTCCGGCCTGCTCGTCGGCTACTACAACTTCGGTGCGCAGGCCGACACCTACGCGCGGATGGGGCACGCCGGACGGCTCGCCCGCGCCCTCGACCAGGGGGCGAAGATCCACGGCGACCGCTACCGGAAGGGCATCGCGGCGTCCGCGTCCATCGCCTGGATCCGGCAGCCGCACATCGAGGGCGGCTGGGTGAGCTGGCCGTCCCTCGGCGCCGAGTACAAGCTCCTCAACCAGCCGCAGGGGAACGTCTACTACGCCGGCGACTGGCTCAGCCATGAGATCGCCTGGCAGCACGGCTCGTTCGAGTCCGCGCGCAAGGTCGTGACCGAACTCCACCAGCGCGTCCTGAAGGGATGACCGTGCTGAGAAGCAGAATCCTCGTCGGCGGACTCGCCACCGCCGCGTTCGTCGGAGTCGCGGGGGCCGCGTCCGCCGCGCCCCAGGGCTTCGTGAAGCCGCCTCGCCCCAACGAGGTGCGTCCCGCGCTCCCCGCCGGGCAGAACAACCCGGCCATCGCCGACGGCGTCGCCGTCGGAGGGCGCGTAGCGACCTACACGGCCAGCGGCCTCGGCCCCAAGGAGGTCGACCCCTCCGCCCCGCCGGGCAGCCCCGAGCGCTACAGCGAGTACCCGGCGCCGCCGCCCGGCGTCACCATCACCGAGGCCCAGTCGCTCAACGTCCTCAAGCAGATCACCGCCAACCTCAGGGCCCAGGGCCTCACCCTCCGGGACGTGATCTCCATGCGGGCCTACCTCGCCAACGCCCCCGGCGCCGCCGCGGCGGACTTCGCCGGCTGGAACCGCGCCTACCGGCAGTACTTCGCCAACACCGACCTCTCCACCGGCGCGCCCGTGAACGTCCCGCTCGGCACCGCACCGCCCGCCCCTCCCATGTACGTCAATCCCGCGCGGCCGTCACGGGTGACACTGGAGATCGAGAACCTCCCCGTGTCAGGCTGGCTAGTCGAGGTGGAGGTCGTGGCCGCGTTCCGTTAGCGCGGCTCCGTCCGTCCAAGGTCCGGGAGCGTTCTGCGGCCCCCGCCGGGCGCTCCCGTCCGTCGAAGGAGGAGCTCCCCCCATGTCCGACTCCCCAGCCTCCGTCACCCGCCGAACCTTCCTGCACCGCACGGGTGCGGGCGCCGTCCTGCTCGCGGGCGGCGTCCTCGCGGGCGGCACCGCCGCCGCGGCGCCCGGCGGCCGGTCCGTCCTCGCCGGCCCCGCGCGCCGGCCCGCGCCCGCCGACCTCGACCCGCTGGCCCTGCTGAAGAAGATGCTGTCGTTCGACACCCAGAACTTCGGGGAGGGAGGCGTCACCCGCCCCTACGCCGAGATGCTCAAGGCGGTCTGGGAGTCCGCGGGCGTCCCCGCGGAGATCATCCCCACGCCGAAGAAGGACAACGTGCATCTCATCGCCCGGATCAAGGGCACCACGGCGGCGCCCCCGCTGCTCCTGCTCGGCCATTCCGACGTCGTGCCGGTGGAACGTGACAAGTGGTCGGTCGACCCGTTCGCCGGCGTCGTGAAGGACGGCGAGGTCTACGGGCGCGGGGCCCTGGACATGAAGGGCGCCAACTCCGCGAACATCGCCGCCCTGCTGCGGCACGTGAACGAGGGCGCGAGGTTCGACCGCGACATCATCGTCCTCACCGACTGCGACGAGGAGGCCGGGCAGTACGGCTCCCACTGGCTCGCCGAGCACCACTGGGACAAGATCAACGCCGGCATGGTGCTCACCGAGGGCGGCTGGTTCCTGGCCCAGAAGGACCGCAGGACGCCGATGCTCATCACGGTGACGCGCCAGGACAAGGTCTACTTCAACCTCGACCTCGTCGCGGACGGCACCGCCACCCACTCCTCCAAGCCCAACCCCGACTCGGCCATCGCCAAGCTCTCCCGCGCCGTCACCGACATCGACACCTGGCTCGCGCCCGTCGCGCTCACCCCGGTCACCCGGGAGTACTTCGGCGCGCTGGCGAAGGCCACCGACGACCGCCCGTTCGAACGGGCGCTGCGGCTGCTGCTGTCCGCGCGCTCCCAGCAGGCCCGCGAACGGGCGGCCGCGCTCGTCGTCAAGCGCAGCTCCTACCCGTGGCTGCACCAGGCCCTCCTGCGCACGACGCACGCGTTCGTGATCGAGGACGCGGGCTACAAGGAGAACGTCATCCCGTCCAAGGCCACGCTGCGCCTCAACTGCCGGGGCGTGCCCGGCGGCCAGCGGCCCCGCGACTTCCTGGCCGCGATCCGGCGGCGCCTCGCCGACCGGGACGTCGCCGTCAGGCTCGCGGGCAACCCGGGGGAGTCGGAGGAGGACGCCCTCAAGCGGCTGGACCAGACCTGGGCCAAGCCTCCGTCCAGCCTTGACTCCCCGCTGTTCAAGGCGATCGGGGACGCCGCCGCCGCGACCTACCCGGACGCCGTCTTCTCGCCCGCCCTGTTCGAGGCCGGGACGAGCCTGTCGCCGTGGACGTCGAAGGGCGTCCCCGGTTACGGCGTCTACCCCTACGTCGTCGACAACGACCAGCTGATCGGAATGCACGGCAACGACGAGCGCATCACCGTCGACGCCCTCAGGCAGGGCACGGAGTTCATGTACAGGCTCTTCGGCCGCTTCCGGGTGGGCTGACCTGGCGCGCCCCCGTCCCACCGCGGCACCGTCCCGCCGCGGGACGGGGGCGCACCCATGCCGGTCGCGGCGCGATGCCCTCGATGTCACGGGGCGGCCGTAGACTCCATGGTCGTGGCAGGCCGGATTCGCAATGAGGACATCGCGCTCGTTCGCGAGCGCTCGTCCATCGCCGACGTCATCGGCGAGTACCTGCAGCTGCGCAGCGCGGGCGGCGGCAACCTCAAGGGCCTCTGCCCGTTCCATGACGAGAAGTCCCCCTCGTTCAACGTGACGCCCTCGCGCGGGCTGTACTTCTGCTTCGGCTGCGAGGCGGGCGGCGACGTCATCAAGTTCGTCCAGGAGATCGAGCACCTCACGTTCACCGAGTCGGTGGAGCGGCTCGCCGCCCAGGCCGGCATCCAGCTGCGCTACGAGGAGGGCGGCGGGCGCGGCCCCCGCCAGGACTCCGGGCAGCGCGCCCGGCTGGTCGAGGCGCACCGGGCGGCCGCCGAGTACTACGCCGAGCAGCTGGCCTCCGCCGCCGGCGCGCCCGGCCGCGCGTTCCTGTCCGAGCGGGGCTTCGAGGCCGCCGACGCCGAGCACTTCGGCGTCGGGTTCGCGCCCCGCGAGTGGGAGGGGCTGGTCCGGCACCTGCGCGGGCGCGGCTTCGCCGACCGCGACATCGTCGCCGGCGGCCTGGCCAAGGAGGGGCGGCGCGGCCCGATGGACCGGTTCCGCGGCCGGCTGATGTGGCCGATCCGCGACCTGTCCGGCGACGTCATCGGGTTCGGCGCCCGGCGCCTCTTCGAGGACGACGACGGGCCCAAGTACCTGAACACCCCCGAGTCGCCGCTCTTCCACAAGAGCTCGGTGCTGTACGGGGCCGACCTCGCGAAGAAGGAGATCGCGCGGCGGCGGCAGGCCGTGGTGGTCGAGGGCTACACCGACGTGATGGCCTGCCACCTGGCGGGCGTCCCGACGGCCATCGCCACCTGCGGCACGGCGTTCGGCGACGAGCACATCAAGGTGCTGCGCCGCCTGCTGATGGACCAGGACGAGTTCCGCGGTGAGGTGATCTTCACCTTCGACGGCGACGCGGCCGGGCGCAAGGCGGCGCTGCGCGCGTTCGACGACGAGCAGAAGTTCGTCTCGCAGACGTTCGTCGCCGTCCAGCCGGACGGCCTCGACCCGTGCGACCTGCGCATCCGGCACGGCGACGCGGCGGTGCGCGACCTCGTGGCGTCCCGGCTGCCGCTGTTCGAGTTCGCGGTGCGCAGCGCGATCGAGCAGCACGACCTCGACACGGTCGAGGGGCGGCTCAGCGCCCTGGACGCGGCCGCCCCGGTCGTCGCCGCGATCAAGGACCGCTCCCGCCGCCACATGTACGCGGTCAACCTCGACCGCTGGCTCGGCATCATGGACGAGCAGTTCGTGCTGCGGCGCGTCCGCGAGCTGGCCAACCGCGCGCACGGCCGCGCCCAGGCGGGCAACGGCCGCGGCCGCCCCGGCGGCGACCGGGGCCAGAACGGCAACGGCCGCGGGCAGGACGGCGGCGGCCGGGCGAACGGCTCCGCCGCGGAGAACGGGCGCAACGGCGACGCGGAGGCCCGGGCGCCGCGGCGGCCCGCCTTCGACCCCTCCGATCCCGAGGTCCAGCGCGAGCGCGAGCTGCTGAAACTGGCGGTCCAGCGCCCGGCGCTGCTCGGCCCGGCGTTCGACGAGGTCCCGGTGGAGGCGTTCATCGCGCCCCCGCACGCGGCCGTGCGGGCGGTGCTCGCCGAGGCGGGCGGCGTCACGGCCGCCGGGAACGTCGCCGAGTGGGTCGCGCTGCTGCTGGAGCGGGCGCCGAACGACCAGGTCAGAGATCTGGTGACCAAGCTCGGAGTGGAGCCCGTACGGTCCGCGCAGGAATCGGATGACCGATATGCCGCGGAATTGCTGGCCCGAATTCAGGAACGCCAGCTCACGCGCATGATCGCGAGCGTGAAATCTAAACTCGGGCGGCTGAATCCGGTCGAGGCGGCCGAGGAGTACAACCGGCTCTTCGGTGATCTTGTCGCGCTTGAGCAGCAGAGACGGGTGTTGCGGGAGCGAGGGCTTGGGTCCCAGTAGGCGGCCGGCCCGCGAAAATGGGTCCTGTGATCTAGGCCCCATTTGACGCAGACTGTCTGCGTGGGCCCTTCGGTGCTGCCAAGCGAGGCGCCATCGGTTGATCAGGTGGCGGACCTCGTCGCACGCGGCAGAGAACGCGGCGGTGTGACCGTCGAGGACGTCGCTGCCGCGCTCGATCGCTCGGACTTGCCGGACGACTCCCTGGAGCGGGTCGTCCGGATGCTCGCAGAGCAGGGGGTGGAGGTCCTCGAGTCTCAGCAGGAGACCGAGGACGTCACGCGAGCGGATGAGGGAGACCTCGGCAAGCGGGCGCCGACGAGCGACCTGGTTCGCATCTACCTGAGAGAGATCGGTCGCGTACCGCTGCTCACGGCAGAAGATGAGGTAGAACTCGCGAAATCGATCGAGGCGGGACTCTTCGCCGAGGAGAAGATGGCGCGCACCGCCGTCCTCACCCGCGGCGAACTGCTCGACCTCGAACTGCTCTCCCGCGAGGGTGCGCGGGCGAAGCAACGGCTGATCGAGGCCAATCTGCGGCTGGTCGTCTCGATCGCCAAACGGTACGTCGGCAGGGGAATGCTGTTCCTCGACCTGATCCAGGAGGGAAATCTCGGACTGATCCGCGCGGTCGAGAAGTTCGACTACACCAAGGGGTTCAAGTTCTCGACCTACGCCACCTGGTGGATCCGGCAGGCGATCACCCGGGCGATCGCCGACCAGGCCCGGACGATCCGCATCCCGGTCCACATGGTGGAGACGATCAACAAGCTGGTCCGCGTGCAGCGCCAGATGCACCAGGACCTCGGCCGGGAGCCGACCCCCGAGGAGATCGGCCTGGAGATGGGCCTGTCGCCCGTCCGGGTCGTGGAGATCCAGCGGATCGCGCAGGAGCCGGTGTCGCTGCAGTCGCCGATCGGCGAGGAGGACTCCGACCTCGGCGACTTCATCGAGGACGCCGACGCCGTCGTGCCGATGGAGGCCGCGGCGTTCATCCTCCTGCAGGACCAGCTGGAGGACATCCTCGGCACGCTGTCGGAGCGGGAGCAGCGCATCATCCAGCTGCGCTTCGGCCTGGCCGACGGCCACCCGCGCACCCTGGAGGAGGTCGGGCGCGAGTTCGGCGTGACGCGCGAGCGGATCCGCCAGATCGAGTCCAAGACGCTGGCGAAGCTGAGGCACCCGTCCCGGGCGCAGATGCTCCGCGAGTACCTGGACTGAGGCGCCGGCCCGCGAGGGCGACGGAGCGCCGGCCGTCCTCCCGGCCTGTCCGCCGGGAGGACGGCCGCATGCCCGGCCCGTGCCGCCGGGCGCCGGTGGTGCGGTGTCATGCGGTGCGGCGCGGTGCGTGAAAACCGGCTTCACGTCGCATTTCGTCCGGACAGTGTCCTACCGTGGTGACCATGCTGATCGTGACGACTGATGGCGTGGCCGGGTACGAGATCAGGAGCGTGCTCGGAGAGGTCCTGGGGACGGCCGTCCAAGCCGATCAGGGCGGGGTCCACCAGCCCGGACAGGGCGGGAGCAGCGCGACGTTCCGCGTGACGGGGGAGCAGCCGGGCGCCAGTCTGGCCGCGGCGCGCCGGGAGGCGGTGGACCGGCTCGGCGAGGAGGCCCGCCGCAAGGGCGCCAACACGGTGGTCGGCATGCGGTTCGACACCGCCGTGCTGGGCGGCGGCATCGAGGTGTGCGCGTACGGGACGGCCGTCTGGGCGGAGCCGGCCGCGCAGCAGCGCGAGCAGGCGCCCCAGTACCAGCAGCAGCCGCAGCAGCACCCGGGGCATCTGCCTCCCTACGGCGACCCGCAGGCCGGCGGCCCGCCGATGGCCGCGCGCAACCTCACGATGGGCCTCCACGACCGCCCGCGCTAAGGCCGCGACCGGATCCGCACCGACATCGCACCGAGATCGCGGGGAGGTCGCACCAGGTCGAACGGCGTGGGATGACTCACTGTCTCCCGGCCCCCTTGACGTGCTGAGGTTAGCTTTCGCTAACTTAGGAAAGCCTAACCATGTGTTGCACGTCTTCTGGAGAGCCTGATGCGTCCTGTGTCCGTCCTCGCGCTCGCCGGCGCCGCCGCGGTGTCGATGTCCCTTCTGACGGCGTGCGGCGGTGACGGGGACGAGGCGGGCGCGTCGGGCGCCGTCCCCGTGACGGCCACCGACGACACCTGCGAGGTCGCCAAGACCGACCTCCCCGCGGGCCGGACCACCTTCAAGGTCGCCAACAAGGGCTCGAAGGTCAACGAGTTCGAGGTGCTCAAGCCGGACGGCAAGATCCTCGCCGAGCGGGAGAACATCGGCCCCGGCACCACCGTCGACTTCGTCGTGAACCTGCCCGCCGGCCGGTACAAGCTGCTCTGCAGCGCCGGGCAGACCGGCAAGGGCCCGTCCGAGGAGGTCACGGTCACCGGCGGGTCCGCGGGCGGGGCGGACGCGCGCCTCGACAAGGCCGCGGCCGACTACAAGGCCTTCGTCATCGCCCAGACCGACGACACGATCGCCAAGACCAGGAAGTTCGTGGACGCGGTGAAGGCCGGCGACGTCGAGAAGGCCAAGGAGCTGTACGCGCCGTCCCGCGTCGGCTGGGAGACGATCGAGCCCGTCGCCGAGAAGTTCGGCGACCTCGACCCCAAGGTCGACGCGCGCGAGGCCGACCTCAAGCCGGAGGAGAAGAAGGACTGGTCCGGCTGGCACCTGCTGGAGAAGGCCCTCTGGAAGGACGGCTCCGTCAAGGGCAAGGAGAAGTACGGCGACCAGCTCCTGAAGGACCTCGACACGCTGAAGTCGCGGCTGCCCGGCCTCACCCTCGACCCGGTCAACGACATGGCGGGCGGCGCCAAGGAGCTGCTGGACGAGGTCGCCACCGGCAAGGTCACCGGCGAGGAGGAGGCGTTCAGCCACACCGACCTCGTCGACTTCAAGGCCAACGTGGACGGCGCCAAGAAGATCCACGAGCTGCTCAAGCCGGTCGTCCAGGAGCGGGACGCGCAGCTCGCGAAGGACCTCGACGACAACTTCGCCGCCGTCGAGGCGCTGCTGAAGAAGCACGAGAAGGGCGACGGCTACGTCTCCTACGACAAGGTCGGCGAGGACGAGCGCAAGGAGCTGGCCGACGCGGTGAACGCGCTGGGCGAGCCCCTGTCCAGGCTCGCCGCGGCCGTCGCGAAGTGATCCGGAAGTGAGCGGGACGAGAGGAGCCGTGGCGCCATGACGGGCGAGGGGACGCAGGAGCGGCCGGGCATGTCCCGGCGGCGGATGCTCGGGTTCTCGGGTGCGAGCCTGCTCGCCGGGGCCGCCGCGGGGGCCGGCGTCGACCGGGTCGCCGCCGCGCAGGAGGACGACCGCGCGGCCGCCGCGATCCCGTTCCACGGCGCGCACCAGGCGGGCATCGCCACCCCCGTGCAGGACCGGCTGCACTTCGCGGCGTTCGACGTGACGACGGGCGACCGCGACCGGCTCGTGCGGATGCTGAAGGAGTGGACGGCCGCGGCCGCCGCCATGACCGCGGGCAGGCCGGTCGGCGACGGCGCGGTCGGCGGCCCCGCGGTCGCGCCGCCCGACGACACCGGCGAGGCGCTCGGGCTGCCGCCGTCCCGGCTCACGCTGACGATCGGCTTCGGCCCCTCGCTGTTCGAGAAGGACGGCAAGGACCGCTTCGGCATCAGGGCGCGCCGCCCCGCCGCCCTCGTCGACCTGCCGCACTTCCCCGGCGACAACCTCGACCCGAACCGCAGCGGCGGCGACATCGCCGTGCAGGCCTGCGCCGACGACCCGCAGGTGGCGGTGCACGCCGTCCGCAACCTGGCCCGCATCGGGTTCGGGGTGGCCGCGATCCGCTGGTCCCAGCTCGGGTTCGGCAAGACGTCCTCGACGACGCCGGACGCGCAGACCCCGCGCAACCTGTTCGGCTTCAAGGACGGCACCGAGAACATCGCCGGGACCCAGGGCGACCTTCTCGACCGGCACGTGTGGGCGACCGGGAGCGACGGCTCCGACTGGATGGCGGGCGGCTGCTACCTCGTCGCCCGCCGCATCCGGATGCACATCGAGACCTGGGACCGCACGTCGCTGCGCGAGCAGGAGGACATCTTCGGGCGGGACAAGGGCGAGGGGGCGCCCGCCGGGCTGAAGAAGGAGCGCGACAAGCCCGACCTCGCCCGCATGAAGCCGGACGCGCACGTCCGGCTCGCGCATCCCGACTCCAACCAGGGGACGCGCATCCTGCGGCGCGGCTACTCGTTCACCGACGGGTCGGACGGACTCGGGCGGCTGGACGCGGGCCTGTTCTTCATCGCGTTCCAGCGCGACCCGCGGACGGGCTTCATCCGCGTCCAGAACTCCTTGGCCACCGACGCGCTGAACGAGTACATCCAGCACGTGGGGTCGGGCGTCTACGCGTGCCCGCCGGGTGTGCGCAAGGGCGGCTACTGGGGCGACACCCTCTTCGGCAAGTAGGGCCTGACGAGCGCGCGCCGCCGGCCGGGACGCCCCGGCCGGCGCCGCGGAACGCAGCAGGCCGTTCCGGTGCCCCGCGTCCGGCGGGGCCGCCGTTCCCGAGCGGTGAGCGTCCGATGACCCACGGCTTCGTTTCCGGATACGGCCATGCGCTGGATCGCGGCCACCGAGTTCTGGTGGGTTGATCCGCTAATCAGTGGATAAAAGGGCATGTATTCATGTCGGCGTGGGACTTCCGCGTGCGACGAGTGCGCACCGCAAACCGGACGAGGACGTGATGGACGAAGAGAGGCAGCCGGCGGGAACGCGGCGGTCGGGCCGGAGCGACGAGGTGGTCCGCCCCACCTCGATCGAACGCGCGCGCCCCGCCTCGACCGTGTCCGCACGGGACCTGAGCGGGCGCCCGATCGGCACGCGGCGCCCTATGGAGCCGCAGCGCGGCGGCGAGGGCGGCCTGGCCCACGTGGTGGAGGTCCTGCTGGACAAGGGGCTGGTGATCAATGCCGACATCATGGTGTCGGTCGCCGGCGTGGAGCTGCTCGGGATCCGGCTGCGGGCGGCGCTGGCCTCCTTCGAGACCGCGGCGCGCTACGGCCTGGAGTTCCCCTCGGGGACGAACCTGGAGACGGCCGCCTGGAAGGAGACCGAGGACCCGAAGGAGACCTGCCCCGAGTGCGGCAAGCGGTCTCCCACCAAGCAGCTGCTGGAGGAGTACTGCCCGTGGTGCGGCTGGCGCAGCGCCAGGTCGCTGACCGAGGCCGCCCGCGCGGACGGCGCGGGCGACGCGGACGGCGCGTCACAGGACGGCGATGCCGGCTGAGATGCGCACCGGATCTCCGATGACGGCGCCGTCCGCGCCGCTGCGCCCCACCCGCGACCCCCAGGTCACCTTGGACGACCTGCTGGAGGTCGTGCTGAACAAGGGCGCGGTGCTGCATCTGGACCTCATCATCGCGGTCGCCGACATCCCGCTGATCGGGGTCAACCTGCGCGCGGCCATCGCCGGCATGGAGACCATGCTGGAGTACGGGCTGCTGCGGCAGTGGGACGCCGACACGCGCGCCTGGGCCGAGCGCGCCACCGCGGCGACGCCCGAGCTGGAGGAGGGTGAGCGGGTGGTGATCCGGTCGTTCGGCGGCCACTATGACGACACCGGCCTGTCCCACGTCTGGCGGCCCGGCACCCTCTTCCTCACCGACCGGCGCATCCTGGTCTACCGGCGCGAGCCGCGCGAGGCGCTCTGGGAGGCCCGGCTGGAGGACGTGGCCGCCACCCGCCTGCAGAGCGAGCGGACGGTCGGAGGCGAGGAGCGGCTGCGGGTGCGCGTGGAGCTGGCCGGCGGGGGCGGCGCCCTGCTGTCGGCCGCGAACCCCGGGGAGTTCGACGAGAGCCTGCGCCGGATCGCCCCGCACGTCCGGTCGCGCGAGCCCCGGCCCCTCGTCGCGGACGACGACGCCCCCGAGTGCGAGGGCCATGTCTGGTACCACGAACCGCGCCGGGACGGCGCCGTGTGGCGCGGCGGCCGGGCCCGCCTGGAGAACGGCCGCCTGACCTGGAAGGCGCCGACCGACGGGCGTCCGGCCGTCGTCCTTGACATCGGCCGGATCAGCGACGTGCGGCTCGAACCCGGCTCCACGCCGTCGGGCGGCCTGGACCGCCTGGTCGTGGAAGCGCCGGGGGAGAGGATCGTGCTGGCCACCGAGGAGGCGCCGCGCTGGATGCGGGCCCTGGCACCGAACGCCCCGGCCGCCGGCGCCGGCCCTGACCGGAAGGAGGCCCATGGCCATCACCGTTGACGAGAACAGCCTGAAGAACGGCGTGCTCACGCTCGTCGTCACCCTGGTCGAGGTGATCCAGGAGGCGCTGGAGCGGCAGGCCGTGCGCCGGATGGAGGGCGGCGACCTCACCACCGAGGAGCTGAACCGGCTGGGCGACGCCCTGCTGGAGCTGGACGAGGCCATGGAGGAGATCAAGGCCGACCACGGCATCACCGCCTCGGTGGCGGACCTGCACCGCGGCCTGGACGAGGTCGTGGACGAGGTGGTCGACCGGCTGGCCAACCCCCGGCGCTGGGCCGAGGAGATCGAAGGCGGGAGCGAGCGGCGGTGACCGGCGAAGCGCTGTACGTGTACGGGCTGGTCGCCGATCCTCCGGAGGGCGCCGAGCCGCCGGGGGAGGGCATCGACGGCGCGCCGCTGCGGCTGGTCCGCGCCGAGGACTGCGGGCTGGCGGCCCTCGTCCACGAGGCCCCGACGCAGCCCTACCAGGGTCCGGACGACGAGGTCCGCCGCTGGATCCGCGCCCACGACGACGCCCTGGAGGGCATGCGGCGCGCGGCGGGCGGCGTGCTCCCGATGACCTTCAACGTGCTGGTCGCCCCCGGCCCGGACGGCGACGCCGCGAGCCGGCTGCGCGCCTGGCTGCGGCAGAACCGCGACGACCTGCGCGCCCGCCTCGACCGGCTGCGCGGGCGCGCCGAGTACCGTGTGGAGATCGCGCTGGAGTCCGCGGCCGTGCCGACCGGCGACGCCTCCGTGCAGGAGATCGAGGAGCGCATGCGCGACAGCTCGCCGGGCCTGCGCCGACTGCTCGGCAAGCAGCTGGAGGCCAAGCGCAGGGCCGCGGCCGAGTCCTTCGCCGACGAGCTGCACGCCGACGCCCGGCGGCGGCTCGGCGCCGTCGCCGAGGACCTGGCCGACCGCCGGGCCGCGGCGCGCCGTCCCGAGGAGACTGAAGTGCTCTCGCTTGCCCTGCTGGTGCACGACGACGAGGTCGACAACGTGGGGCTCATCCTCTCCGACCTCCAGGAGAGCCATCCCGCCGTCCGCGTGCGCTTCCTCGGTCCGTGGCCCCCCTACTCCTTCACGGGGGACGAGCTCGCGACACCGGACGCCGCCCGCGCCGCGCCCTCGCGCTGAGGCACGCCCGCTACCTGCCGGACCGCCGGCCGGCGGCCCGGCAGGCTGCCTCGCGGCTAGGGCCTGCCTCGAAGTGGCCTTGGCCACGCGCGCGAACGCGTGACCTGGCCGGTGGAGCGAAGCCGGAGGCGAGCGGAACCGGGCAGATCGCGAAGCGATGCCGCGTTCGCCCAGGCACGGTCACGTAGCGAGCCGCCAGGCGAGCGAAGTGGGCCGGGACTGTGTTAACACTGCCTAGCGCTGCTGGGCTCGCTCCGAGCGGATCCGCGTGACGACGTCGCCGGCGGCCGTCTTGATCGACTCCAGCTCCTGGAGGTAGGCCCAGTAGTCGGGATGGGCGCCGGTGAGCCGCTGCGGCGCCCTCTCCAGCCGATCGACGAGCGAGTCGAGCACGCGGGCGTGCTGGGGCGGGGGGCCGCCGGGCTGCGCCATGGCGAGCCGCTGGGCGTCGCGCACCGCGAACCGGACGCTCTCGGCGGGCTTCGCCGGATCCTCGGCGACCGCCCTCAGCTCCTCCACCCGCCCGGTGACCTGCCCGGCGCGGCGGTCGGCGGCGTTCAGCTCGGTGCGCGCGGCGGTGAGCGACTGCTGCGCCTGCTTCCACTCGGTGCGGTTCGCGTGCGCGGACGCCTCGTTCAGCCGCTCGCGGGCCCGGGTGACGGCCGCCTCGATCGACTCGGGGGCGCCCCTGAGGTCCTGCCAGCACGCCTGCGAGTAGCCGCGCACCAGGACGCGCATCGCCTCCTGGACGGGCCCCACGCGGTTCGCGACGGCGTCCGCCCGCGTCCGGACGGAGGCGAGCGAGTTGCGGACCTTCTGCGCCAGCAGGGGCAGCTCCGCGGCCGCCTCCCGCGCCCGCTCGGCGATGCCGCGGACCTCCTCGGCCTTGCGGATGGCGCCGTCGAGGCCGAGCCCGCCGAGCCCCTGCGAGCCGAGCTGCGCGAGGACCTGCTTGGCGCGCCCCAGCTCCGCCTCCGGATCGGAGGCGTCCATCCCGGCGGCCTTCGCCGCGGCCACGGCCGCGTCGGCGGCGGCGACGGCGTCGCGGGCGGCGGTGAGCCGGGGCGGGAGCTGGTCGAGCGCGGACTCCAGCCGGGCCATCTGCGGGGCGAGGCGCTCGGCGAAGCCGTTCAGATCGTGGGTGATCTTCTGCAGCCGCTCGGTGGACGCGACGAACGCGCGCCGCGCGGCGTCGTACTCGGCCGGTGACCGGTCCCGGTCATCGAGATCGTGGGCGTCCAGGACGGAGATGTAGGCGACCGAGGCGGCGTCGGCGGCCTCGGAGAGCCGGGTGAACTCCCGGCGGGCGGGCTCGGCGGCCCTGGCGTCCAGGTCCTCGAACACGGTGACCCGGCCGTCGATGTACTTCTGCGCCTGGTCCATGTCGTAGAAGGCGGACGCGGCCGCCTCCCTGGCCTCGACGGCGCCGGCCGCCGCCTGTGCCCCGCGGCCGCCCCGGCGGCGCTGGTCGCCCGGTCCCCGCAACGCAGCCTCCCTTCGTCCGCCCCCAGTCTTGCGCAACCCGCCCGGGTTTCGTCCATCCGCGAAGGCGGCCGGGGGCGGGAGGACGGCCGGGCGGCGGCCGAATCACAAATATTGTCGCCATCCCTTCATAAAGGATGGAACGGATAGCATCGCTGCTACGTCGATAAGGCTGGGCGCCGGTTCGGCGTCCGATCCGGCATGCGATCTTGGAGGCTCATCGTGCCCGTCAGCCTGAGCAAAGGCGGCAACGTCTCGCTCACCAAGCAGGCCCCCGGCCTGTCCGCGGTGACCGTCGGTCTCGGCTGGGACCTGCGCACGACCACCGGGACCGATTTCGACCTGGACGCCTCCGCGATGGTCCTGGACGCCTCCGGAAAGATCATCACCGACCAGCACTTCGTCTTCTTCAACAACCTGCGCACCCCGGACGGCGCCGTCGAGCACACCGGCGACAACACCACCGGCGCGGGCGAGGGCGACGACGAGCAGCTCAAGGTCAACTTCGGCGCGATGCCCGCCACGGCCGAGCGGGTCGCGTTCGCGGTGTCGATCTACGACGCCGACAGCCGCGGGCAGAACTTCGGGCAGGTCCGCAACGCCTTCATCCGGGTGCTGAACCAGGCCGACGGCGCGGAGATGGCGCGCTACGACCTCACCGAGGACGCGTCGATGGAGACCGCGATGGTCTTCGGCGAGCTGTACCGCAACGGGACGGAATGGAAGTTCAGGGCGGTGGGCCAGGGCTACGCGTCGGGCCTGGCCGGCATCGCGGCGGACTTCGGCGTCAACATCTGAGCAGTCTGAACAGCCCGAACGGACCAGACAGGAAGGGAGCAGCCCGCACATGGGGGTCTCACTCGCCAAGGGCGGCAACGTCTCGCTGACGAAGGCCGCGCCGAACCTCACCGCGGTCACCGTCGGCCTCGGATGGGACGTCCGCGCCACCACCGGCGCCGACTTCGACCTGGACGCCTCCGCGCTGATGCTGGCGAGCACCGGCAAGGTCATGTCGGACCAGCACTTCGTGTTCTTCAACAACCTGCGCAGCCCGGACGGCTCGGTGGAGCACACCGGCGACAACCTGACCGGTGAGGGCGAGGGCGACGACGAGTCGATCAACGTCGACCTCCGCGCGGTGCCGGCCGAGTGCGACCGCATCGTGTTCCCCGTCTCGATCTACGACGCCGACAACCGGCAGCAGAGCTTCGGGCAGGTCCGCAACGCCTTCATCCGGATCGTCAACCGGACCGACGGCAACGAGCTCGCCCGCTTCGACCTCACCGAGGACGCCTCCACCGAGACGGCGATGGTCTTCGGTGAGCTCTACCGGCACAGCGGCGAATGGAAGTTCAGGGCCGTCGGACAGGGGTACGCCTCCGGTCTGGCGGGCATCGCGATGGACTTCGGCGTCAACGTCGGCTGAGTGCCGGCGCCCCCGCAATCCGGCCGCACCGCCCGGCCGTCCTTCCTAGCAGAAATACGCGCATGATTCTTCGCACCTTCGGGTGGTCCTTCGGCGTCACGGTCGTCGGCCTGCTCCTCGCCCTGCTCTACGACGGGCCGACCGGGCTCGCCCTGGTCGCCGTTCTGGCCGTCCTCGAGGTCTCGCTGTCGTTCGACAACGCCGTGGTGAACGCCAAGGTGCTCGACCGGATGAGCGCCTTCTGGCAGAAGATCTTCCTCACCGTCGGCATCGCGATCGCGGTGTTCGGGATGCGGCTGGTCTTCCCCCTGCTGATCGTGGGGATCACGGCCAAGCTGTCCCCCGTCGAGGCGTTCGACCTGGCCCTCAACGACTCGCACCGCTACCACCAGCTGATGAACGACGCCTACCCGATGATCGCGGCGTTCGGCGGCATGTTCCTGTTGATGCTGTTCCTGGACTTCGTGTTCGAGGAGCGCGCCGACAAGTGGCTGCCGTGGCTGGAGCGGCCGCTCGCCCGCATCGGCAAGCTGGACCAGCTGTCGGTCGTGGTGGCGGGCGGCTCGCTGGCGTTCGTGGCGTGGCTGGCGGCCTCCGACCCGGGCAGCGTCATGATCGCGGGCGTGCTCGGCATGGTGACCTACATCCTGGTCAACGGGCTCGGCGAGCTGTTCTCCGAGGCGAGCGAGGACGACGACGAGGACGACGGCGAGAACGAGGACGAGGCCGGCGCGGAGGCCGGGAAGGGCGGCGGGCGGTCCGGGCCGAGCTCCCTGGCCCTCGCCACCGGCAAGGCGGGGTTCTTCCTCTTCCTGTACCTGGAGGTGCTGGACGCCTCGTTCAGCTTCGACGGCGTCATCGGGGCCTTCGCCATCAGCACCGACCCGATCGTCATCGCGCTGGGCCTCGGCATCGGCGCCATGTACATCCGGTCCCTCACGGTCTTCCTGGTCCGCAAGGGCACCCTGCACGAGTACGTCTACCTGGAGCACGGCGCGCACTGGGCGATCGGCGCCCTCGCGGTCTGCATGCTGGTCAGCATCGGCCACCACGTCCCCGAGTGGATCACCGGTGGGCTCGGCGCCGGGCTGATCATCGCCGCGTTCGCCAGTTCCGTGGTCCGCAACCGCAGCCACGGCGGCGACTCGCCCGACTCGGCGGCGGGCGGCGACCGGCCGCTGCACTCCACCCAGGTCTGACCGGCGTACCTCCGACCCCGCGACATACATCGATCATCGAAGGAGTCGACGATGTCCATATCGCTGCAGAAGGGGCAGAAGGTCTCGCTGGCCAAGCCGGGCGGTGGCACCCTGACCAGAGTCAAGATGGGCCTCGGCTGGGACGCCGTCGCCAAGAAGGGGCTGTTCGGCAAGGGCAAGGCGCAGTCCATCGACCTGGACGCTTCGTGCCTGCTGTTCGACGCCTCCGGCAACCTCGCCGACCAGGTTTGGTTCCGGCAGCTGCGCAGCACGGACGGCTCCGTCCAGCACACCGGCGACAACCTGACCGGCGCGGGCGAGGGCGACGACGAGGTCATCAACGTCGACCTGCAGAGCGTCCCCGCGAACGTGACCCAGCTGGTGTTCACCGTGAACTCCTTCACCGGCCAGGACTTCACCCAGATCGCCAACGCGTTCTGCCGGCTGGTGGACGAGAGCACCGGCCAGGAGATCGCGCGCTACGACCTGAGCGGCGCGGGGCAGCACAACGCGCAGATCATGGCCAAGGTGTCGCGGGACGGGCAGGGCTGGTCGATGACCGCGATCGGCGCGACCGCGACCGGCCGCACGTTCCAGCACCTGCTCCCGGCCGTGGCGACGCACCTGTGACCCGGCAGACCCGGCACCGCTCCGCCGTGCACCGCTTCGCCGCCCGGGCACGACCCTCGGCGCCCCCCGCCGAAAGCACCGTCTGACGAGGGGTTCATGCGGCATTTCGACCACATCGACGCCGCGCGTCGCAAGCACCTGTTCTACCGTCATCCGCGCCCGTTCGGCCGGCACGACGACCCGGCCGTGCTGGCGGTCGCGCTCGGCGCGACGCTGTACTGCCCCGCCACGCGCCCGCTCCTCGCCGCCGACATCGAACGGGCGGCGAGGCGGGGCGTGATGAGCATGGTGGTGTGCCTGGAGGACGCGATCGCCGACGACGAGGTCGAGGCCGGCGAGGCCAACCTCGTGACGCAGCTGCGCACGCTGCACGGCTCTTCCGAGACGCCTGGCGCGGAGGTCCCGCTGCTGTTCGTCCGCGTCCGCGACCCCCGGCAGATCGGCGACCTGATCCGCCGGCTCGGCGACGCGGCGGAGCTCGTCAGCGGGTTCGTGCTGCCCAAGTTCACCGCGTCGGGCGGTGGAGCGTTCCTGGACGGGCTGGCGGACGCGGGCGACGCCTCCGGGCTGCGGCTGCTGGCGATGCCGGTGATCGAGAGCCCGGAGGCCGTGTACGCCGAGACGCGCGCGGAGATGCTGCACGACGTGGCGCGGCTCCTCGCCAAGCACCGGTCGCGGATCCTCGCCGTCCGGCTGGGGGCGACCGACATGTCCGCCGCGTACGGGCTGCGCCGCCCGCCCGACCTGACGATCTACGACATCCGGCCGGTCGCGGGCGTGATCTGCGACGTGGTGAACATCCTCGGCCGCGCCGACGGCACCGGCTACGTGGTGACCGGGCCCGTGTGGGAGTACTTCTCGCAGGGGGAGCGGATGTTCAAACCGCAGCTGCGGCAGTCGCCGTTCGAGCGGCAGCACGCCGCGCCGCTGCGGCAGCGGCTCATCACCTCCGACCTGGACGGGCTGATCCGCGAGGTGCACCTCGACAAGGCGAACGGGCTCACCGGCAAGACCGTGATCCATCCGAGCCACGTCGCGGCCGTCCACGCCCTGTCGGTGGTGACGCACGAGGAGTACAGCGACGCCGCCGACATCCTCGGCGTCGCCGGGGGAGGGGCGATGGCCAGCTCCTACGCCAACAAGATGAACGAGGCCAAACCGCACCGCGCGTGGGCGCAGCGGCTGATGCTGCGCGCCCAGGTGTTCGGGGTGGCGGCGGAGGGCGTCACGTTCGTCGAGCTGCTGGAAGCGGCGGACAGCCGGTGACCGCTTCCTGGGTGGCCGCGCGGCTGGGCGTGCGCCTGGTGGACGGCGCGCGGCCCGCAGGCGCCGGGCTCTCGTCCCTCGTCGGGCTCGCCGTGCGCCGCAATCCGAAACGCGCGCACCTGCTGGTGTCCGCCGTGCTGGGCAAGCACGTGCCGACCGATCCGCGCCTGGTGTACGGGTCCGGGCTGCTGCTTGGCGAGCTTGTGCGCGCGCGCCTGCGAGGCGACGAGCCGTCCCGTCCTGGTTCGCTTCTCTTGGACGGCCTGCGCGGCGAGCCGAACGCCGCCACCGCGCTACGTGACCTCCTGCGCGTTCCGCAGGCCCCCGTGGACGCGATCGTCCTGGGCTATGCCGAGACCGCGACGGCCTTGGGGCATTCGGTGGCGGACGCTCTAGGCGGCGCCTACTACCTGCACTCCACGCGGCGTCCCGTTGAGGGGTTCGCCCCCTACGGCGGGTTCGAGGAAGAGCACAGCCACGCAACGAGTCATCTGCTGCTGCCCGCCGATCCCGCGCCGCTCGATCGCGACGTACCGGTGGTGCTGGTGGACGACGAGCTCTCCACCGGCCGGACGGTGCTGAACACCATCGAGGCCCTGCACGCCGTCCGTCCCAGGAGGCATTACGTGCTCGCGGCCCTGGTCGACCTGCGCGGCCCTGCCGACCGGGCCCGCATGGACGCTCTAGCCGCTCGCCTGGGGGCTCGCATAGACGCGGTGGCGCTGGCCGGGGGACAGGTCGAGCTTCCTGAGGGCGTCCTTGAGGCGGGCAGGGCGATCGTCGCTGGGATCTCGTCCCCGTCCGCCATGCCTGAGGGCGGGCCGGGCCTCGACGTCACCCGGGTCGAGATGGATTGGCCCGCCGGACTGCCGGACGGCGGACGCCACGGGTTCCTGCCCGACTACCGGGCGCGGCTGGAGAAGGAACTGGCCCGGATGGGCGACGCCCTCGCGGCGGGCCTCGGAGAGGCGTCCCGCGTTCTCGTCCTCGGATTCGAGGAGCTGATGTACGCGCCGCTGCGCCTCGCGGAGGCGCTCGCCGACGCCCGGCCGGACGTGGACGTCCGCTACTCGACGACGACGCGTTCCCCCGTACTGGCCGTGGACGACCCGGGTTACGCGATCAGGACCCGCCTGGTCTTCCCGTCCCATGACGACCCCGCCGATGGGCCGGGGGAGCGGTACGCCTACAACGTCGCCCCTGGGACGGGGCAACGCCCCTTCGACAGGATCGTGTTCGTGGTGGACGACGTCGGCGACACCCAGGCGCTCGCCGGCGGCCTCCTGGAACGGCTGCGCGCGCTCGCCCCTGTGACGGTCGCCACTGTCCCGTCCTATAGGAGGGCATCGTGAAGCCGCTGTACGGGCCGGCCTTCGGCAGCTACCCGGCCGAGGACGTCGCCTGGCTCCTCAAGGATCTCTCCCATGCGCGGCTGGAAGCGCCCACGGAGGAACGCGAGGCGGCCATCCAGTCGGGACGGGCGCACTACGCCGAGTCGCTTCCGGTCGAGTACCAGCCGGGTCCGGAGTACCGGAAGCTCTTCCACGAGGCCCTGGACGCGTCCGCCGAGCGGCTCGCCTACGCGACCGGGCTGGTCACCGAGATGATCCTCGCCGAGCGCGGGCCGGACGCCGTCCTGGTGTCGCTGGCGCGTGCCGGGACGCCGGTCGGCGTCCTGATGCGCCGCTGGGCGCGGTTCGCCCACGGCCTCGACGTCCCGCACTACGCGGTCAGCATCGTCCGGGGGCGGGGCATCGACACGGTCGCGCTGCGGTACCTCGCCGAGCACCACGACCCGGCGTCCGTCATGTTCGTGGACGGCTGGACCGGCAAGGGCGCCATCACCAAGGAACTGACCGCCGCCTTGGCGGCGCACCCGTTCCCGTCCGATCTCGCCGTGCTGGCAGACCCGGGGCGGTGCACCTCCCTGTACGGCACCCGGGACGACTTCCTGATCCCGTCCGCCTGCCTCAACTCGACCGTGTCGGGCCTGGTGAGCCGCACGGTCCTGAACGACTCCCTCATCGGGCCCGGCGACTTCCACGGCGCGAAGTTCTACGCCGAGCTGGCCCCGGACGACGTGTCGGAGGTCTTCCTCACCGCGGTCTGCGCGCGGTTCGAGGAGGTCGCCGAACGCGTCGCCAAGGACCTGCCGGAGCTCCGCGCTGCCGACCGCGCGCCCGACTGGTCGGGATGGGAGGCCGTCCGGCGCTGCGCCGACGCGGAGGGCATCGACGACCTGAACCTCGTCAAGCCGGGGATCGGCGAGACCACGCGGGTGCTGCTGCGGCGCGTCCCGTGGAAGGTGCTCGTGCGCGCCGACGCCCATCAGGAGGTCGCCCACATCAAGCTGCTCGCCCGAGAGCGCGGGGTGCCCGTCCACGAGGTCGAGCCAGACCGGTTCCCCTACGCGTGCATGGGGTTCATCCATCCCCGGTTCGGCAAGGGGGCCGTTCAGTGACCGTCCTGGTGTGCTCCGACCTGGACCGCACGCTCATCTACTCGACCGCGGCCTTCGCCTTGGACGGCCCAGACGAGACCATGCCGCGGCTGCTGTGCGTGGAGTTCTACCAAGGCGCCCCGCTCTCGTACATGACCGAAGCCTCCGCGCGCGCACTGGAGGCCCTCACGGCCGCGGCCGCGTTCGTCCCGACGACGACGCGCACCTCTGAGCAGTACCGGCGCGTGAACCTGCTGGAGAAGCCGCCCCGGTACGCCATCTGCGCGAACGGCGGCCACATCCTCGTGGACGGCGAGGACGACCCTGACTGGGCGGCGGCCGTCCGGGAACGGCTCGCCGACGGGTGCGCGCCGCTCGCGGACGTCCGGGATCACCTCGCCCGCAACGGCGGCGACTTCGTCCTCAAGCGGCGCACCGCGTCCGACCTGTTCGCCTACACCGTCGTGGACCGGGCCGCGCTCCCGCCCGGCTGGGTCGAGGACCTCACCGGATGGTGCGCCGAACGCGGCTGGCGCACGTCCCTCCAGGGCCGCAAGGTCTACTGCCTGCCCGCCGGCCTGACCAAGGCCGCCGCCGCCCGGGAGGTCGCCCGCCGCGCCGGCGCGTCCACGATGATCGCCGCAGGGGACGCGCTCCTGGACGCCGAGCTGCTGGCCGCCGCCGACCTGTCGATCCGCCCCGCCCACGGGGAGCTGCACGACACCGGCTGGACGGCCCCGGCCACCGCCGTCACCGCCGCGCGCGGCATCGCCGCCGGCGAGGAGATCGCGCAGTGGCTCCTGGCGCGGGCGGCGGCACCGCAAATATTCACCGGACGGGCCCCCGTCCGGTAGACAACCGTCGCTGCCCCGGGGGTCGCCGTGACCGCGATCTGAGGCGACAATCAAGAGGCACCCTTCTCGCGCGCAGGGGGAGGCCACCTGGATCACATGAGCTCCCGTCTCACCGGCGACGAGACCGCGCTGTGGAAGGCCGCGGCCCGGGTCCTCGACGCGAACTGGACGGGCACCGCCACCGCCGCCTCGCCCGGCCTCTACCCGCACCAGTGGAGCTGGGACTCGGCCTTCATCAGCATGGGCCTCGCCCGCCACCGGCACGACCGGGCCGAGGCCGAGCTGCTCTCCCTGTTCCGCGGCCAGTGGGCGGACGGGATGGTCCCCCACATCGTGTTCAACACGAGCCTCGACCGGCGCGCCTTCTTCCCCGGCCCCGAACTGTGGCGCAGCGACCGGCAGCCCGGCGCCCCGCGCGGCGTCCACACCTCCGGCCTCACCCAGCCGCCGCTGCACGCCCTCAGCGCCCTCCGCCTGCACGAGTGCGCCGCAGACAGGGACGGCAGCCGGGCGTTCCTGGCCCGCCTGTACCCGATGCTGACGGCCCAGCACGGCTACCTCGCCCGCTGCCGCGACCTCGACTCCAGCGGCCTCATCGCCATCTGCCACCCCTGGGAGTCGGGCCTCGACAACAGCCCCGCCTGGGACCGTCCCCTCGGCGCGCTCCCGCTCCCGCCGTCCTCCTACGCACCCGGCCTGCGCCCCCACACCCTGCCGACCGGCGAGGACTACGACCGCTACGTCCGGCTCGTCGCGCTCATGCGGGACGCGGGCTACCGGCCCGGCTACCTCCGCGACACGCACCCGTTCGCCGTCGAGGACCCCCTCGTCAACGCCGTCTACCTCGCCTCCACGCACGCCCTCGCCGCCATCGCCGAGATCATCGGCGCCGACCCCGTCCCGCACCGCGAACGCGCCGAGCGCGTCCACCGCGCCGTCCTCGACCGGCTCTGGGACGCCGAGACCGGCTGCTTCCGCGCCCGCGACCTGCGCGACGACCGGCTGCTGCCCGTCGTCACCGCCGGCTCGTTCGGCCCGCTGCTCGACCCCGAACTCCCCGAACCGGTCGTCCGGAGCCTCGTCGACCTCCTGCTGTCGGCGCGCTTCGCCGGCGCCGCCGGCTACCCCGTACCCACCTGCGACATCCAGGCCCCCGCGTTCGACCGCGCCGGCTACTGGCGCGGCCCCACCTGGATCAGCACCAACTGGCTCGTCTGGTACGGCGCCCTAGGCCACGGCCTGCCCGTCGTCGCCGACCTGCTCTACGGCTCCACCATGCGGCTCGTCCGCCAGTCCGGGTTCCGCGAGTTCTTCGACCCGTTCGACGGAACCGGGCGCGGCAGCCACGACTACGCCTGGTCGGCGGCGCTCGTCCTCGACCTCCTCGGGGCCCGCCGCGCCCCCCAGGCCGCCTGATCGCCTACCGTGGGGGCATGCGCCTACACCGGGGCCCCCTGCCCGCCGCGGTCCGCGACGCGCTCGCGCTCGAACGCGGCGAACGCGTCCTCGCGGCGGCCCCCACCCGCGGCGGCTCCTACGTCACCGCCACCGTCCTCGCCCTGCACGTGCCGACCCCCTCCGGCGGCTTCACCCGCATCCCCTGGGAACGCGTCGACCACGCCACCTGGAAGGACGGCTGGCTGCACGTCAAGGAGACCTCCGGCGGCGGCGAGCACCACGTCCGCCTCACCGACCCCGGCTCGGTGCCCGAGACCGTCCGGGAGCGCGTCACCGCCACCATCGCCGTCACCCACCAGGCGGCCCTGCCCGGGGGCGGCAAGGTGCGCATCGCCGGCCGGCGCCCCGCTGCCGGCGGCGATGTGCGCTGGACGTTCGTCTTCGATGCGGGGCTCGACCCGTCCGACCCGGGCCTACGCGCCCAGGCCGAACAGGTCCTCGAAGAGCTGCGCCGTCAGACCGGCCTCTAGCCGGGGTACGGCTGCTCCTCCTTGCGGCCCCCCGTCACCTGCTCGGGCACGCGGTCCTTCAGGTGGCCCGCCTTGTCACGCGCGACCTCGGCGAACGTCTCGCCCTTCGACCGCAGCTTCCCCGCGGCCTCCTGCACGTTCGGGTTCTCCGAGACCTGCTTGGACAGCTGCCTGAGCTGCTCGTACCGCTCACGTCCGGCCTTCGTCCCGAAGACGTAGCCGACCGCGGCGCCTGCGATGAACATCGTGCGAGCCTTCATGTCCAACTCCTACTGACGGCGGAATCGTGACACCCCCTATACCCGCCCTAGGCGCCTCAACCCCTGCGCGTGCGCGAACAGCCCCGGACATGCGCTAACCTAGACGCGCCGCCAGGGGCCGACAGACCCCGGCGGACGCACGATCCCGCGTAGCTCAATCGGCAGAGCAGCCGGCTGTTAACCGGCAGGTTATTGGTTCGAGTCCAATCGCGGGAGCTTCCTTACCTCCGCGTTACACCAGATCAGGCCCGCTCCCACCGAGGGAAGCGGGCCTGACCCGTCTAGTGAGTACCGAACCGAGTACCAGACGCCCTAGTTGTACTGCCCAGGCAGGTTGGTTGAGGTTGTGTGACGACACGGTGTGAATGTGCGTGAAGGGTGAAGGCCTCCGGTTGTGGAGTGGAGCTGTCTAGGAACCGCTCCGCCAACAGGAGGCCTTCGTGTCCCACGCTAACGCTGCCCTGACCCCTCGCGGGCGTCTTCGGCTGGCGCGTCTGGTCGTCGATGAGGGCTGGCCCGTCGCGCGGGCGGCCGAGCGCTATGAGGTGTCCTGGTCGACTGCCAAACGCTGGGCCGAGAGGTACCGGGCCCAGGGCGCGGTCGGCATGGCCGACCGGTCCTCTCGGCCGCGTCACAGCCCGTCCCGCACCCCGCAGCCGGTGGTCCGCAAGATCGTGCACCTGCGGTGGAAGCAGCGGCTGGGCCCGGTGCAGATCGCCGGACGGCTGGGCATGCCGGCCTCGACCGTCCACGCCGTGCTGACCAGGTGCCGCCTCAACCGGCTCTCGCACATCGACCGCGCCACCGGCGAAGCGATCCGCCGCTACGAACACGACCGGCCCGGCGCGATGCTGCACGTGGACGTCAAGAAACTCGGCAACATCCCCGACGGCGGCGGCTGGCGGTTCGTCGGCCGCCTCCAGGGCGAACGCAACCGCGAGGCCACCGCCCGCCGCACCGGTGCCCGCAACACCCGCTACGAACCGCGGGTCGGCACCGCGTTCGTGCACACCGTCATCGACGACCACACCCGCCTCGCCTACGCCGAGATCCACGACGACGAAACCGCCGCCACCGCCATCGGAATACTCGGCAACGCCGTCGCCTGGTTCGCCGCCCGCGGCGTCACCATCGAACGGGTGCTCAGCGACAACGGCTCGGCCTACAAATCCCACGCCTGGCGCGACGCCTGCATCGAGTTGGGCATTCGACCCAAAAAGACCCGCCCCTACCGTCCACAGACCAACGGGAAGGTCGAACGCTTCCACCGCACCCTGGCCGACGGCTGGGCACTGGGCCGCTTCTACAGCTCCGAACAAGCCCGCCGCAAAGCCCTCCCAGCATGGCTGCACTTCTACAATCACCACCGGCCCCACACCGCAACCGGCGGCAAACCACCCATCACCAGATTGACCAACGTCCCTGGGCAGTACACCTAGTTGGGGTTCGGGAAGATCAGATCCATGGCCTGCGCGCCGTCCTGGATCACGGGCCGGATCTGCTGCCGGTACACCTTCTCAGTGACCTGCGTTCCGCTGTGGCCCACCAGTAGGGCGATCTTGTCCAGCGGCATCCCGCTGTCCGACAGCAGGGAGACGAAGCTGTGCCGCAGCTCGCGCGGCGTCCAGGCGTCCGGGTCCAGCCCCGCCGGCGCCATGACCTCGCGGCGGAAGGCTCGCAGCACGGTCATCGCCCCTCGCACGGCGCCGGCCTCGCCGGGGAACAGCAGCGCCTCGGGATCGAGTGGCTGGGGGAGACTCGCCCAGAGGTCCCGTAGGGCCACCACGCAGCGGCGGGGGAGTTTGAGCGTGCGGCGGGACTTCTTGGTCTTCGTGTCGCCGCGCGCTCGGACGGACCGCCAGACGTAGACGGCGAACTCCTCGTGTACCCACCCTGCTTCATGCACCGGACGCCACTGCCCGCGGCCCTTGTCGTAGGCGACGACATGTGACCACGTGAGCTTCCGAAGCTCCTCCGTCCGCGCGCCGGTGAGCAACGCGAGGATGACGTACTGCCGTATGTCCGACTGCGCACGCTCAGCGGAGGCGAGCACCTGCATTGCATGGGCGAAGTCCAGCGCTTTGGACGGGCGGCCGGCGCGCTTCCCGGTCGGCACTTCGCAGAGCTGGACGACGTTCCGGGTCACGCGCTCGTCACGCCGCATCACTCGATCAATGGACCGCTTGAGCACCGACCGGACTTCGCGAAGCGACTTCGTCGCGAGCACCTCGGCACGGCCTTCCAGCCAGCGTTCACAGTCGTCGGCGGTGAGTTCCCGGACGGTCAGGTGCCCCAGTTGCGGGGTGATGTGATGCTCGGCGAGGCTGCGCGCGTTCGTGACGGTCGATTCGTCCCGCCCCATGAGTCCGTACGCGCGAGCTAAAGGGCGCCGCGTAAGATCTCTCGTTCCTCTGCTAGTCGGAGAGGAACTTGTTGGCCCAATCTGGGGAGCGATCTTTCCGCGGGTTTTTTTGGTTTAGTTTGACTGCTCCCGATTCGGCTGTCGGCAGTCGCTTTACCCATCAAGGCGGCGGCTGGGCTCCTCGACGACCGTAGCGTCCCCTATACAGGCCAGAGGGCACGCTGTTAGTACATCTACCTGCGCTGGAGACTTTTCCAATCCACGCATAGCGGGATAAATCTCCAACTGTCGGGCGAACGGCCCTTGATGAGATAGTCTTACGGTAGAGCATTGGGTGGCGTAGAGGAGGAACAGTGAAGGTCTTTCTGAGTTGGTCGGGCGACAAATCAAAAGCCGTTGCAGAGGTACTCAAAACCTGGCTGCCGGACGTGATCCAGGCAATAGAGCCCTGGGTTTCTTCTCAGGACATAGCAAAAGGAAGTCGAGGTCTCAAGGAGTTGGCGGATGAACTAAAAGGAAGCGATTTCGGAATAGTCTGCATCACTTCGGACAATCAAGATGCAAAGTGGATCAACTTTGAGGCGGGCGCCCTGTCCAAGATAGTTGAAGGGTCCTATGTCGTGCCTTTCTTGTTGGATATAAACGTTCAAGATCTCAGTGGCCCATTGGCTCAATTTCAAGCAACTCGCAGCAACTCGAAAGAAGATGTCAAAAAACTTATTTTCGACATAAATGAAGCACTTGGGGCAAACTCCATAAGCGTTGAACGCTTGGAAAGGGCGTTTGAACGTAACTGGGAGGATCTCGACAGTTCGCTGCGAGGAGTGAGAGAGCAGAGTCAGCGACCGATGAAGGCCAGTAGGTCTGACTCGGAGATCTTGGCAGAGATCCTAGTGTTGGTTCGCCAGCAAGAGCGCCGACTTGTAGATCTCGAGTCGCTGGTAAGCAACAGTCAAGTAGGTATTGCAGCAAATATTTCGGATATCAAGACCCTTAGTCGGGTGTCTAGGCAAGAGCGGGAGGATATTGCTAATCGACGGGAGAGTATTACCGATCAAATTGTTGTCGAACTTGGAAAGGTCGGCTTTAGGGAGTTCCGCATCAACTTCCACGATGATGTAATTAATGTCATTTCCGATCCGCCACGTGCCAACTTTACTTCGAAAGATATTGACCTTTCGAAGACTGCCTCCCTGGCGGAACGCAGTATTGTAATTCAAGATACTAAAGGTCGAATAATCCACACGGCACACTTTCCGTTCTAAGGGTTCGGCGCTTGGGGGGAGTGTGGGCCTGCAGAGGCTTTCGCGAGTACCGAAGTGAGTATCAAGCGGGATGGACGCGCTTGGACTCAAGTGGACACGCACGTGGCTTCAAGGCTGTGCTGGCGACAGTCACAGCGCACCCTTCTGCTGGGGCGGCCGGTTCGAGTCCAATCGCGGGAGCCGAGGCGGGGTCCCCTGCTCGTTGAGCTTTGCTCGCCTTCGCCGGGGCCCGCCGTGCCAGCCCGGGGGGCGCCCCCCGGAACCCCCGGTGGGGAGCTTCGCTCGTCGGCTCCCGGTTGCGGCTTTCGAATGTGTTCTGGCTCGTCGCTGGTTGCGTCCCCGGAACCTCTTGCTTATCCCCGGTTTGAGCCCGGAATCGTGTTCGAAATGCCCCCGGTAGATTTTCCTGTCTTGCGATACCCAGCCCAGACCGCCATTCCACCTCGCGGTGAGGGTCTTGGAACAACCCTGGGGATTGACCGAAGGTCTGCGGCCCGGTGCAGCGGGTTCCATCGGGATGTCTGGGGATGTAGGCCAGACCGTGGGCGCCGGGTTCGCCTTGCTTGGCGATGTCCAGTCGGTTGAGGGGCTGCATCGACTTCAGGTCGATGATGTCGACCGTTGACGAGGCGGCCGAGAAGACCGTCAGTTGGCCGGGGACGCACGGGAGGGATATCTGGTTGTCGCCGTTTGGTGGGGCGGCCAGACTCGGGTCCGTGATCGACGACCGGGGTGGGGTGCGTGCGGGCGGGCGGGCGACGGTGACGTTGTGGCGGCCGGTCGGCCCGGCGGAGCTGGTGCTGGTGCGTGCGTCGGAATGGCGGGCCTGGCCGCCTCGGCTGCCGGATCAGCCGATCTTCTATCCGGTGCTGAACGAGGCGTACGCGGTGAAGATCGCGCGGGACTGGAACGTGGCGGCGTCGGGCGCCGGGTTCGTGACGCGGTTCGAGCTGGACGCGGACTTCGCGCGCCGCTACCCCGTCCGGCAGGTCGGCGGGCGGAGCATCCTGGAGCTGTGGGTGCCGGCCGAGGAACTGGAGGAGTTCAACGCTCATCTGGTCGGGCCGATCCGCGTCGTTCGCGACTTTCACGCCCGGGGCTGCACCTGGCTGGCGATGCGGGTCGCCGATGCGGCCGCCGGTCGGGGGCCCTCGGACGAGGTCGCGGGGATGTTGGAGGTCGCATCCGCGGCGACCTGGATCGGGCTCGACCGGGCGTTGCGCTCTCCCGAGGTGGTGTACAGGGAGAGCCCTGCCGAGGCGGAGGACGGGCTGCCCAGGGACGGGCGGCTTTCGCGGCTGGTGGCGGCCTGCTCCCCGGACGGCCGCCGCCGGGAGTCGGCCGTCGCGGACCCGGTAGTGGGCGCCGATGAGGTGCTGCTGCCCGCCCTGGTGCTGCGGACCGCCGATTGGGCGCCGCAGGTGCGCGAGGTCGCGCGCGGGTCATTGGCCGCTGCGTTGCGGTCGGCGGATACCGCCGCGTTGGTGGCGGCAGCCGGTGTGGCGGTGGCGATCGAATCGTGGGAGCGCGGCGGACATGCTCTGGAGGCCGTCGCCGGGGCGCTGCGCGCGGCGCCGGACGAAGTGCTGGCGTCGGTTCGGGGGCACCATGATGTCGGGGTGCGGCGGCTGGCGTACCGGTCGTGGCTGGCATCGGACCGTCCCCGGCACGAGGAGGTCCTGCTCGCTGCTTTGGACGAGCAGGATGTGGTCTGCCAGATGCTTTGTGCGGAGTGGCTGGTGTCCGATGCCCTCCGGTGCCGGCGTGTTGACGGGCTGGAGCGGCTGCTGGGAGAAGGAGGCGCAAGGGCCGGCGTCGCGGCGCTCACCGCACTCGTGGAACTCGGCCGTCCCGACGCGGGTGTGGCCCACCTGGCGGATCGGTCGGCGATGATGCGCGCCACCGCGCAGTGGGCCGCCCGCCGCGCCGGACGCGATCCCGCCGTGATCTACCGCGACGCCTTGGCCTCGGATCGGGCACCTGGCCGGGTCCGCGCACTGGTCGCCGGGCTCGGGGAATGCGGCACGCGTCAGGACGTGGATGTGCTACTGCCCTTCCTGGAGGACCCGAGGCCCCGGGTGCGGGCCGAAGCGGTGCGGGCCGTCCGGCGCCTGGGCGGCCCCGCCGCCCCGATCGTCGGCATGCTCGCCGATCCCGCCCCGGTGGTCGTCCGAGCGGTCAGGCGGGGACTGCGCGGCGAGCCCGGTGCGGTGCCGGCCCCGCGCCTGTGGGCCCTGCTGGCCGCCGATTCACCGCCGCACGTTCGCGTGGGGGCTTACGAGCAGCTCTGCGGCATGGACACCTGGACCCGCGTCCATGCCGACCTCCACCTGCTGGCCGCCCGCGACGCGGAACTCGGCGCCCGGGCTCGCGACGACCTGATCGACTGGTCGCGCCGCAGTGCCGTCACCGCGTTCCGCATGCCGTCCGAGGAAACGGCGCTACACCTCGGAAAGCTGATCGACACGGCCGAGCCGGTGCTCGGCGCCCGGCAGGCCGGCCGGCTGCGCTGGATCCTCGGGCGGCGTGCGGCCGGACCGGCAGGCGGCGGGGGCGGGAGCCGGTCAGCGTAGGGCGGCGGCGAATTTCAATAGGCGGGCCGGGTCGCCGTAGGGGCTGATGAGTAGGTCCGTGGCGCCGGCGTCTTCAAAGCGGCGCAGGTGGCGGGCGACCGTTTCCTCGTCTCCTACGATCACCGTCTCGTGGACGCCGGTCAGGCCCTGGCGGTCGAGGACCGCCCGGTAGGCGGGGAAGTCCGACGCGGGGCCGAAGCGGTCGGCCAGGTCGCGGCGGACGCCGTCCGGGTCGTTGGTGAGGGCCACGATGACGCCTGCGAGCACGCGCGGTGCGGGGCGTCCCGCGGCCTCGGCGGCCTTGGTGATCGACGGGACGATGTGGTCGGCGATCGTGTCGGCGCCCACCCAGGTCGTCACGGTGCCGTCGGCGAGTTCTCCCGCCGCCCGCAGCATGGCCGGGCCCAACGCCGACACGATCACCGGGGGCGGGGTGGCGCCGGGTGCGTCGAGAGTGCCTACCGCGGTCAATGTCTCGCCGTGGTGGTCGACCTCCTCGCCGCGCAGCAGCGGACGCAGCGCGGACAGGTATTCGCGGACGTGCCGCACCGGGCGCTCGTAGGCGATGCCGTGCAAGCCCTCGATGACCTGCGGGTGGCTCGGCCCGATGCCAAGGGTGAAGCGGCCGCCCGTCATCGCCTGCGCGGTGAGCGCCTGGCTCGCCAGCGCGAGGGGATGGCGCGGGTAGGTCGGGACGATCGCGGTGCCCACCTCGATGCCGGGGACCTCGCGTCCGGCGACCGCCGCGGTCATGAGGGCGTCCCAGGACGCCGTGTGCCCGAAGAAGACGCTGTCGAGGCCGGTGTCCCGGGCGAGGCGGACCTGGGCGACGAGGTCGTCCAGGGGCGCCGCTCCGGCGATGGCGAACAGTCCGATGCGCATGAGCCGCTCCAAAGGTGAATCGGATCTTCCGGTTCTGCTTGGGCAGGATAACCTGAATCCCTTGTTCCGGTTACCTCTGGGAGTGACACGATGCGGGCCGACGCGAAGCGCAACCGCGAGCGGATCGTCACCTGCGCCCTCGACCTGTTCGTCGAGCGGGGGCCCGGCGTCAGCATGGAGGAGATCGCACGGGCCGCCGACCTTGGCGTGGGCACCCTCTACCGGCACTTCCCGGACCGGCGAGCGCTCGTCGAGGAGATCGCGAGCAGTGCGCTCCGGCGCCTTGGATCGGAGATACGGCGGCTTCGGGAGCAGGAGATCCCGCGCTGGGACGCGCTGACCGAGCTGGTGGCCTTCTGCGCCGGCCAGCCGTTCGCGCTCGTGAAGTCCGTCGCGGACGGCGATGCTCCGAAGGAGCGGCTCGCCTTGCAGGACGAGGTCGACGGCCTTTTCCTGGAGTTCGTCAAGGAGGTGCAGGAAGCGGGCGCGATGCGCGACGACATCAGCCCCGCCGAGGCCGTCGAGATCCTCAGCACCGCCGTCTGCCGCCCTGGCGCCCAGCCTGGCGACGCCGTCACCCGCGTAATGCTGGACGGCCTCAGAGCCAAGCCTTCGGCGTCGTGACGTCCACCGGTGGCCGGGGAACTCCGGGGGTTCGATCGCTGAGTTGAAGCGCTGACGTCCCCTCGCTCGGTGTTGGAGCGCCTGGCCCGTGGGCGGGTCGGGCGCTCTTTTGTGTGTCGGTGCTGTTGGGGGCCGCGCGGGGTTCGCATACGGCGGGATGGTCGTTTCGGGGGTGTTGATCGGGTAGGTGGGAGGCGACGTGCCTTGCGGAGGGGGGCTGCGGCGGCATGCTCGCGCTGGTTCTCGCCTATGCCGTCGTCGCGGTCGCGGTGCCCTGGGCGCTCGGGCGGCGTCGGCGCCTGATGGCGTGTGCGGCGGCGGTCCTGCCGGCGGTGACGGCCGGGTGGGCCGCCGCGCAGGTCGGGCGGGGGCCGCTCACGGCGCGGTTGGACTGGGCGCCGGATCTGGGGCTGGTGTTCGACTTCCGGCTGGACGCGCTGTCCATCGTCATGCTGCTGCTGATCGGCGGGGTCGGGGCCGTCGTCCTGTGCTACGCGGGGTGGTACTTCGAGCGTTCCGAGAGGCTGATGGTCGGGACGCTCGTCGCGTTCGCGGGAGCGATGACGGGGCTGGTGCTGTCCGACAACCTGCTCGTCCTGTACGTGTTCTGGGAGCTGACCACCCTCAGCTCGTTCGTCCTCATCGGCGCGCCGCGGCCCGAGCGGGCGGAGGACCGGCGGGCGGCCGCGCAGGCGCTTCTCATGACGACCGCGTTCGGGCTGGTCATGCTCGCCGGGTTCGTGCTGGTCGGGCAGACCGCCGGGACGTACCGGATCTCCGCGATCGTGGCCGACCCGCCGGGCGGCGGCCTCGCGACGGCGGGGGTGGTGCTGGTGCTGCTCGGCGCGTTCGCCAAGTCGGCGCAGGTGCCGCTGCACGCGTGGCTTCCCGCCGCGATGGTGGCGCCCACTCCGGTCAGTGCCTATCTGCACGCCGCGGCCATGGTGAAGGCCGGCGTCTACCTGGTGGCGCGGCTGACGCCCGCGTTCGCGGGCGCCGGGGTCTGGCGCCCGCTGGTGCTGAGCGTGGGGCTGCTGAGCCTGCTGACGGGCGGGGTCCTCGCGCTGCGGCAGCATGACCTGAAGCGACTGCTCGCCTACGGGACGATCAGCCAGCTGGGCTTCCTCATGGTCCTGCTGGGGGACGGGACGCGGATCGCGGCGCTGGCGGGCACCGCGTTGCTCCTGGCCCACGGTCTGTTCAAGGCACCGCTGTTCCTGACGGTCGGCGCGCTTGAGCACGAGACGGGCACGCGCCGCGCCGACCGGCTCTCGGGGGCGTGGGGACGGCTGCCGGTGCTGGCGGTCGCGGCGGCGGCGGCCACGGCGTCCATGATCGGGCTGCCGCCCTTCCTGGGGTTCGTGGCTAAAGAGGCCGCCGTGGAGGCCTTCGCGCATGGGGGCTGGGCCGTCGTCGTCCTCGTGGGGGTGGTGGCCGGGTCCACGCTGACCGTGGCCTACGGGATCCGGTTCTTGTTCGGTGCCTTCGCCGGTCAGGCTGAGGTGTCGCCCAAGGAGCGCTGGGGATTGGTGGGGCCCGTCGTGGTCCTCGCCGCGGCCGGATTCGCCTTGGGCGTCGTCCCCGGGGTGATGCAGAAGCTCGTCGGGCCGTACGCGGACACGCTGCCGGGGGACGGCGAGTACAAGCTCGCTCTGTGGCACGGGCTCGCGCTGCCGATCGCCCTGTCCATGCTCGCGCTCGTGCTGGGCGTCGTGGTGTTCGTCCTGTTCGGGCGGACGTTCCCCGTCGGGCGGGCGCGGTGGCGGTTCCTGGACGCGCAGCGCGGCTACGACGGCGCGGTCGAGGGGGTCCTCGCCGGGGCGCACGCGCTCACCGCGCGCGTGCAGATCGGCTCGCTGCCCGTCTACCTCGGCGTGATCGGGGCGACGGTGCTGGTGGTGCCCGGCTCGGCGCTGGTGGCCGGGCTGGTCCGCGGGACGGGCCCCGGCATGCCGGTGGACCGGTTCCGGGCGTGGGACGATCCCGCGCAGGTCGTCCTCGCCGTCGTCGTGATCGGGTGCGCGCTCGCGGCGCGGCGGGCCCGCCGCAGGCTCACGGCCGCGCTGCTGCTCGCCGGGACGGGCTACGCGATCGGCGGGCTGTTCGTGGCGCAGGGCGGGCTCGACCTCGCGCTGACGCTCTTCGTCGTGGAGACCCTCTCGTTGATCATGCTGGTGCTGGTGCTGCGGCGGCTGCCGGTGCGGTACCCGCCGCGGCGCCGCACGGGGCCTGCCAGGGCCGCGGGGGGAGCGATCAGCGCGTGCCTGGGCGGGTTCGTCGCGCTGTTCCTGGTGGTGGCGGCGCTGAGCCGGAACACCCGGCCGGTCGGCGCCGGGTACGCCCCTCTCGCGGCCGAGGAGGGGGCCGAGAACATCGTGAACGCGATCCTCGTCGAGATGCGGGCGCTGGACACCCTCGGCGAGATCGCGGTGCTGGGCGTCGCGGCGATGGGCGTCGTCGGCCTGGTGACGAGCGGACGGCGGCTGCCGAGCCCGACCGGCGGGGGGCGCGGGCCCGGCGAGCCGGGGAGCCGCTGGCTCGCGGCGCCGGGGCGGCCGCCGCTGGGCGGTTCCTCGGTCGTCCTGGAGGCGGCGGCGCGGCTGATCGGCCCGACCGTCCTGGTGTTCTCCCTCTACCTGCTGATCGCGGGCCACAACCGCCCGGGCGGCGGGTTCGTGGGCGGGCTCGTGGCGGGCATGGCGTTCGCCCTGCGCTACCTGCCGGGCGGCCGCCGGGAACTGGCGAGCGCGCTGCCGGTGCGGCCGAGCGTCCTGCTCGGCGGCGGGCTGGGCCTCGCGGTCGCGACCGGCGCGGCCGGGTGGGCGGACGGCGGGTTCCCGCACGGGCAGTTCCTCCAGGGCGAGGTCTGGAGCGCCTCGCTGCCGGTCCTCGGCGAGGTGAAGCTGCCCACCAGCCTGTTCTTCGACATCGGGGTCTACCTGCTGGTGCTCGGGCTGGTCCTGACGATCCTCTCCACGCTCGGGGCGAGCCTGGAGGACGAACCGGATGAAGACGACGAAGAGGAGGAGACGGCATGACCGGTCCCGCGCTCGTCCTCGTGCTGACCGTCGCCGTGCTGTTCGCCGCCGGGTTCGACCTGCTGATGCAGCGGTCCCTCATCCGCGTCGTGGTCGGCTTCATGCTCCTCGGGCACGGCGCCAACCTCGTCCTGCTGCTGGCGGGCGGGGCCGCCGGGGCGCCGCCGCTGCTCGGCGCGAAGGCGGACCGGGCGATGTCCGACCCGCTGCCGCAGGCCATGGCGCTCACCGCCATCGTGATCACGTTCGGCGTCACGGCGTTCCTGCTGGCGCTGGCCTACCGGAGCCGGCGGCTGCTCGGCGAGGACGAGGTGCAGGACGACGTGGAGGACCGCCGGATCTGCGCCGAGCACATCCGCGCGTCCTGGGACGAACCGCCGGAGCGGCGCGACCCGCTGGAGGAGGACGAGAGCGGATGAACGTCCTGCTCCCCATGCCGTTCGCGCTGCCGCTGCTCGGGGCGGCGCTCGCGATGGCCAGCCGCCAGCGCCGGTCCTGGCTGCGGATCCTCGCGCCGCTCGTCGGGGCGGGCGTGGTGGCGGCCGCCGTGGCGGTGCTGGTCGCGGTGGCGCGGGACGGGGTCGTCGCGGTGCAGGCCGGGGGCTGGGCGGCCCCGCTCGGGATCACGCTCGTCGCCGACCGGCTGTCGGCGCTGCTGCTCGTGGTGTCCAGCACCGTGCTGCTGGCGATCATGCTGCACGCGGTGGCGGAGGGCGCGGGCGCGCTGGAGCGCCGGAGCGAGCCGGGGGTGTTCCATCCCGCCTACCTCGCGCTGACCGGCGGGGTCTGCCTGGTCTTCCTGGCCGGGGACCTGTTCAACCTGTTCGTCGCGTTCGAGGTGATGCTCGCGTCGAGCTACGTGCTGATGACCCTCCAGCCGACCGCCGCGCGCCTCCGGGCGAGCATGACCTACACGGTCGTCAGCCTCACGTCGTCCATCATGTTCCTCACCGCGCTCGGCCTGACCTACGCGGCGGCGGGGACGGTGAACCTCGCCGACCTGTCCGAGCGCGTCCCGCACCTGCCGGCGGGCACCCGCACGGCGCTCGGGCTGCTGTTCCTCGTGGTGTTCGGGATCAAGGGCGCGATCGTGCCGATGCACCTGTGGCTGCCCGACAGCTACCCGGCCGCCCTCACCAAGGTCACCGCCGTGTTCGCCGCGCTGCTGACCAAGGCCGCGGTGTACTCGCTCATCCGCGTCCAGACGCTGGTGTTCCCCCGCGAGCACGGGTCGTGGGTGATGCTCCTCCTCGCCGCCGCGACGATGGTCGTGGGCACGCTCGGCGCGCTGGCGAACGACGACATCCACCGGGTGTTCTCGTTCACCCTCGTCGGCCACATCGGCTACATGCTCTTCGGCCTCGCGCTGTTCAGCGTCGCCGGGCTCACCGGGGCGATCCTCTACCTCGTCCACCACATCGTGGTGCAGGCGACGCTGTTCCTGGTCAGCGACCTGATACAGGCGCGCACGGGGGAGATCTCCCTGCACCGCCTCGGCGGCATCGCGCGCCTGTCGGCCTTCATCGCCGTGCTGTTCTTCATCCCCGCCATGAGCGTGAGCGGGGTGCCGCCGACCTCCGGGTTCGTCGCGAAGCTCGCGCTGTTCCAGGCGGGCCTCGGGTCGGGACGGCCGCTGGCGTACGCCGTCACGGGGTTCGCGGTGCTCGCGAGCCTCCTCACGCTCATGGCGATGGCGCGGATCTGGGCCCTCGGGTTCTGGCGCCCCCGCCCGGAGGAGGCGGGGGAGCCGCCCGCCGCCGAGCCCTACACGCGCGGCGGGGTGCGGGCCATGCAGGCGGTGACCGCACTGATGGTCGCGGGCGGGCTCCTCATCGCCCTGTTCGCCGGTCCGCTGTCGGCATGGAGTGCCCGCGCCGCGGCCGACCTGGTGGAGCCCACCGCCTACCGGCACGCCGTGCTGGACGGGAGGACGCCGTGAACCACACGCTCCGCAGGGTCGGCGCCCGGCTGGGCATGACGGCGTGGCTGCTCGCGGTCTGGGTGCTGCTGTGGGGACGGGTCGACGCCCTGATCGTCGTCGGCGGCGTCATCGCCGTGGTCATCGCCTACGCGGCCAGCAGGCTGCCCGCCGTCCCGCTCGTCAGGCGGATCCGGCCGCTCCGCCTCGCCGAGGCCGGCGCGGAGCTCGCGTGGGACCTGCTCGTGTCGAGCCTCGTCATCGGGTGGCACGCCCTGCGCGCACCGCGCCGGGCCAGGGGCGCCGTCATCGAGGTGAGGGCCCGGACGCGCTCGGAGCTCGTCCTGCTCGCGGTCACGACGAGCATCTCGCTGCGCCCCGGCACCCTGCTCGTCGACCTCGACTGGGACCGGTCGGTCCTGCGCATCCACTGCATGCCGGTCCGCGACCGGCGGGAGGCCGACGCCGCCCGGGACGGCGTGCTCCGGACGGAGCACAGGCTGATGCAGGCCCTCGTGACACCGGAGGACACAGCGGAGGAGGAACCGCGTTGACCGTCGTCTACACCCTCACCATGGCCCTGCTGGGCGCGGCGATCCTGATGACCGCCGCGCGGCTCGTCCGCGGCCCGACCTCCTTCGACCGGATCATGGCCGTGGACGTCCTGGCGGTCCTGCTGGTCAGCGGCATCGCGGTGCACTCGGCCGTGTGGGGGGAGCCCGCGCAGGCCACGATCCTGGTGGCCTTCGTGCTGCTGGGGTTCGTCGGGTCGGTCACCGCCGCCCGGCTCGCGGCGCGGCGGGAGGGGGACTCGTGAACGCCGGCGACGTCGCCATCGCCGTGCTGATGCCCGCGGGCGCCGCCTTCTGCGCGGTGGGCGCGCTCGGCGTGCTGCGGTTCCCCGACCTGCTCACCCGGCTGCACGCCGCGACGAAGCCGCAGACGATCGGGCTGCTGCTCGTCCTCGCGGGCGCGGCGCCGCAGGCGGAGTCCGTCGCGGCCGCCGCGCCGCTGCTGCTGGTCGCGGTCTTCCAGCTGATCACCGCGCCCGTCGCCGCCCAGACGATCGGCGCCGCCGCCTACCGCGCCGGCGCCCTCGACCGCTCCGTCCTGACCGTCGACGAGACCGGCGCCGGATCAGGTGAAGGCGAACGGTAGCGGTTCGCCTGGCCGGCGGGGTTCTCCGAGGCGGATCACGGGAGCCAGCGGGACACGAGGTCTCGCGGGACGCCTTCTCCCATGCTCCAGAGCTTCAGCTCGTTGTGCCATCTCAGGGCGTAGGGGTTGCCGCCCGCCTTGACGAGGCTCTTGAACTCGTCCTTCTCATCGAACGGGACGGATACGTACAGCCGACCGTGGACGACGTCGCCCGCGCCCGGGCGGTCCCCCTCGGACGGACTCCGATCGGCGCGAGGAGCCTGCCCTTCGCCTCGTGGGCGCGGGGTGCGTGCGGGGCGGTCCATCCGGGCAGCGTCGATGATCCGCCGGACGCGTTCGCATGCTCCCCGGTCGGTCATGCGCATCATGAGGTCGGTCGAGCCGCTGTGGGCGAGCAGGTTCAACGATCCATGCCAGAGAACGGTGTCGTCGAGGATGAGAATCTTCTCGTGCATGCGCTCCCGCTGCGTCACCTGGCAGCCCTCGCCGCGCAGCAGGTCGATGAGCCTGGCCTGGGGCGAACCGGGCTCGGGCGGGCGGGTGTGCACGGTGACTCGGACGCCTTCCGAGATGCGGCGGGCAAGGAGGCGCCGCCATTTCCGGACCGCGCTGTCGTTGAGGAAGGCGCAGTAGACGTCGATGCCGGTCTCGGCCCTGGCGATGTCCCAGGCCACGGCGCGTGCGACTTCGTCGGCGGGGAAGAAGGCCGGGCGGGCCAGTTCCTTCTCGTCGAGTCCTCCCAGGTCGGAGGCCGCTCGAACGGGCACCAGGTCTTCGACCGGTAGCCGCTGCGCGTGGGTTGCGAGGTGGCGGAGCATCCGTGCCGCCTCGCCGTGCGGCGGCAACTCCCGGCGCAGGAACTCGACGTCGGCCACGACGACCAGGTGGTCCTGCGCCCGGCTGAGCGCGACGTTGAGGAGTCTCGTCGTCGTCGACGCCAGGCCGACGTCCTCGTAGAAGAAACCCAGCCTGCTGCCCGCGCCGGCGACCGTGTCGATGATGACCATGGGCCGCTGGCTTCCTTGAAACCGGTGGACCGTGTCGACCAGGCCGTCGTATTCCACGCCGAAGCGTTCTCTGAGGCTCGTGCCGAGAGCGTTCACCTGGTTTCGGTACGGGGTGATGATGCCGAGCGAGTCCGTCGGCCCGCGCCGCTCCGGGGGGACGGGATGCTTGCGTGCGGGCAGTACTCCGTCGTACTGCAGGCCGCGAATCAGCTCATGAATGACCGCTTCGTGTACCGGGTTGGATTTGTGCGCCTCCCTGCCGACGGTGTTCGCGACCCGCCGGCTGGACGTGTCGACGAGCACGAGCGGTTCCTCGACAAGCGAGGACGGCAGACGGCTGCGCTCGGACCGGCCCGTCGCCAGCGGAGAGTCCCGGTAAGCGACTTCGTTGACGATGGCGCAGATGGCGTGCCGCATGCGGTACTGCTCGTTGAGGCACACCATCCTTGCGTCCGGGCGGGCCCTGCCGCTCTCGTCCACGAGGCCGGCGGCGTGGAACGCGTCGCGGTCCATCCACTCGCGAGAGTGCTTCCTGGCGTCCGGGGACGCCTTCCGGCTGGAGGAGCCGTGGGTGATGGCGGGCAACTGGCGGAAGTCGCCCGCCAGGACGACGCGCTTCCCCGCGAGGCCGGCCACGAACCACGCCGACGGCAGGTTCACCATCCCCGCTTCGTCGATCACGACGACGTCGATGCCGTCCATCAGCGTGCGCGTCTGTACCGCTTTCGAGACGGTCGTGCCCATCACGCGGCAGCGGCCGCGCACCGCCTCGGCGATCTGCTGCCGCTGCCGCCGCAGTTCTTTGAGCCGGTCGGCCGATCGGGGGACCTCGGTGCGGAGCCAGGACTCCGCAGGCACGTCGCGCACCCGGAGACCGAGTTCCTCGGCCCCGCTCCTCGCAGCAGCGAACTCGGCGGCGCGGATCTCGTGGTCGCGTATGGCCGCCTGCCTGTGCTGGTCGATCTGCCACGCCTTCCCCTCCTGGACGGCGAGGCCCGCCTGCAGCTCCGCCAGCTTCGCGGCCTTTCGCTGGGCGAACAGCCCGGACGGCCGGCCGAGGTCGGTGATCTGACGCCGGAGGACCTCGATCGCCTGGAGCGCGGCCGACCGGTCGTGCTCGATCTCGGACAGCGCCCGGATGATGCCCTCCATCTCGCGGGCCAGCCGGTCGCGGTGCCCGAGCAGGGCCGCGTACTCCTCGTGGACGGCGAGGTGGCCCCGCATCCCGTCGAGGCGCTCCGACTCCTCCGCGATCCGGGAGTCCAGCTCGCCGCCCAGGCGCTCGGCCACGCGTTCGGGGACGATCTGGTCGCCGTACTTCTCCGTCAGCGAGGCGACGGCGATATCCCCCGCCCGCTGGACGAGCCCGCCGTCGAACCCGTCCTCACAGGCCAGCAGCGCGCAGACGCGTTCGAGCGCCTGGTCGACCGCGACCTTGGTCGGGGCGACGAACAGGACGCGGTGCCCCTGCCGGTAGCAGCCCTCGACGATGGCGGAGACGACCTCGGTCTTGCCGGTGCCGGGCGGCCCCCACACGAAGGTGATCTGACTGCCCAGTGCCTGCTCGACGGCGGCGCGCTGGCGCGCGTTGAACCGGCGCTCCGCGTATCCGCGAATGAACCGCGCCGGGGTGGAGCAGCGGTCGATGCGAGGGCGGCCCAGACCGAAGACCCAGGACGCGACAGGGAGCTTCAGTGGCGAGTCGGAGTCGCCGGCCTGCGCGAGCCTGTCGGCCAGGACCTCCCAGCCGGACGTCTCGTCCTCCGTGAGGGTCGCGCCCTCGGGGCGCTGGCCGAGATCGGCGGCGGTGACGACGCGGACCTTTCCGTCCGGCGACCGGGTCGCGACGGCCCGCTCCCAGGGCGCCTTGGAGCGCGCCGCGCGGATGAGCAGGTCCTTGCCCACCAGGGCCTTGTTCCACCGCCTGCATTCGAAGACGTGCTCGTGCTCATCGCCCGCCTGCGCCACAAGGCGCCCGGCACGCAGCGTGATCTTCGGCGCACCCGCCCGGTCGTCGTGCAGCAGGGCGGTGATCTCGGCGCGGGTCGCCTGGAGCAGGTCGGGAATCGGGTGAGTGAGTGCCCTCTGCTCCGCCAAGGCGGTCTCCTCGAATTCTCGTCGTTGAGATCAACCATCATCACCGATGCCGCGACTCGCTGTCAGGTGATCGTCAAGGCCGGTGACGCCCGCGCGAACGGGGCGGAGGCGGCCCGGTCGCCGAGGCCGGTCGTAGCGCGTCGAACGGCGGCGTGCGGTGGCCGGGTGACCGGCTTGCGGGGCCGCCTCGCCACATTGGATCCACCATGGCCGGCTTCTTTGATTAATCGCTCCACGGCTTCTGGTATTCGATTTAAAATCGGGAGAGCGAGATGAATGCCTGGAAAAGTCCCCCTGGCGCAGTCGAAACCGGTGCTGCCCTCCGGCCTGTGGAGTCAACGATGCCCCGTCGTCCTCGTGATCTCGAAGTCCCGAAAACTCCCATCGAGTACTTCGGTGCTGAACTACGCGCCTGTCGCGAAGCGGCAGGTCTCGGGCGCCCGCAACTCGGTGCGAGACTCGGCTACTCGCCTCAATGGGTCGGCCAGATAGAGCGCGGAGACAATGCGCCCTCCGAGGATTTCGCGAAGGACTGCGACACGTTCTTCGAGACGAAAGGGGCATTTCTTCGCTTATGGGAGTGGATCCAGCGGCTCGGCCACCTGCAGATCCTCCCGCCCGGCTTCGCGGAGTTCCTCCAGCGCGAAGCGGTGGCGCGGGTGATTCACACCTTTGAGGCCATGGCCGTGACCGGTCTCTTCCAGACGCGGGAGTATGCGCACGAGCAACTGAAGGCCGGACGGAGCCCGGAGGAGGCGGAGGAACTGGTGGCGACGCGGCTGTCTCGCCAGGCGATCCTCGAAGGTGAAGACCCCTGCCATGTGGTCGTGGTATTCGACGAGTACGCGCTCAGGAGGCCGGTCGGAGGACCGGAGGTCATGCGCGGTCAGGTGCAGCACCTGATCGATCTGGCCGATCGGATGAACATCACGCTGCAGATCGTCCCGGGTGCCAAGGGGTCCTACCCCGGGGTCATGGGGGCGTTCATGATCCTCGGCTTTGGTGAGGAGCCGGATCTCGCCTACGTGGAGGGGCACGTGGGCGGCCAGTTGATCGAGAGAAGAGGTACGGTTCGGGCGTATGCGCTACGTTTCGATCTGATCAGGGGAGTGGCGCTGCCCACGGACGAGTCCCTGAAGCTCCTTCACGCGATCCTGGAGGACTTGTGAGCATCCGTAGCGTGTCGAAGATCCAGTGGCGGAAGAGCAGTCGTAGCGGTGACACCGGTGGCGCCTGCGTGGAAGTGGCGGGACTTGCCGCGAACGTCGGCGTGCGGGACTCCAAGGACCCCGACGGACCGAAGCTCGTCTTCGCCTCCGCCGAGTGGCTCGCGTTCGCGCGGCGAGTGAAGAGCGGCGCCCTGGACCTGGGCTGACCCGACCGTTCCCCCGGGGCATGCCGGTCCGCCGCCCGCCTCCAGAGATGGTGCTCCGCCCGGAGGCGGGGTGTCACTCCTCGGTGGCGGGGCTGCCGCCGGCGACGACCTCGGCGAGCAGGTCCTCCTCGGTGGAGCCGCGCCGCCAGTAGCCGGTGAAGACGACGGCGCGGCGGTCCAGCCCGCGCTCGGCCACCAGGTGCCGCCGCAGCGCCTTGACCACGGCGGACTCGCCCGCGATCCACGCGTAGGCGCCGTCCGGGACCTCCGCCGCGCGCACGGCGTCCAGCAGCCCGCCGGGGGAGACCCAGGTGACCTGCGCGTCGGCCGCGGTCGGCAGGTCCTGCCGGTCGCCGGGATGCGGGACGTCGATCCAGACCCGCGCGGACGTCCCGGCGGGCAGCCAGGCGAGGTTCCCGGCGATGGCGGGCAGCGCGGTGAGGTCGCCCGCCATCACCACCGGGGCGCCGGGCGGCGGCCGGAAGTCGCAGCCGCCGTTGTCGGGACCCGTCGGGCCGAGGACGGTGACGCGGTCGCCCGCGCTCGCCGCCGCCGCCCAGCGGGCCGCCGGGCCGGACGCGCCGTCCATGTGCAGCGCGAAGTCGACGTCCAGCTCGCCGGGGCGCTTGCCGCGGACGGTGTAGGACCGCATGATGCCGCGCACGGCCGGGTCCAGCGCCCGCCAGTCGGCGAACCACGTGTCGGCGCCGCTCCCGCGCGGCATCACGGGGGCGTTCTGGTGCGGGTGCGGCAGGAACAGCTTGAACCGCTGGTCGCGCCCTCCGCTGACGAAGCCGTCCACGGCCTCCCCGCCGAAGGTGACGCGCACCATGGACGGGCCGAGCCGCTCGGCCCGCAGGACGTGCAGGTCGAAGAAGGCGTACGGGTGCGCCGGTGTCCTCGGCATCGTCCGCCTCTCAGCCCGTCTTCTTCGCCGACCGGATGGACGCGGCGAGCGCCTCGACGACCGGCGCGCAGCCCTCGTAGGAGAAGCGGGGCTCGGCCTGCCAGGCGATGACCTGGCCCGCCTTCACCGCGGGCAGGTCCTTCCAGGACGGCTTGGAGCCGAGGTCCTTCGGCTGGAGCGCCTGCGTGCGGGAGTCGAGCAAGATGACGTCGGCCTTGTACTTGTCGGCGTTCTCCCAGCTCAGCTCCTCGAAGTAGCCGTCCTTGCCCGGCTTCTCCGGGACGATCAGGTCGACGCCGAGTTCCTTGAAGTAGATGAGGTCGGTGTTCTTGGCCGGGCTGGAGGCGTAGAACAGGTCGGGGCTCGCGGAGGCCGCCAGCACCTTCAGCCCCGGCTTGGCCTCGGCTGCGGCGCGCAGGGACTCGGCCGCCTTGTCGAACCGCGCCTTGGCGGCGGTGACCTTCGCCGACTTCAGGTCGGCGCCGAGCGCCGCGGCGAGCGCGGCGGTCCGCTCGATCGGCTTCGGCAGCGCGACGGCGCCCGTGGAGATGCCGGCGGAGGCCGCCAGCGCGAAGATCTTCTCCTTGCTCTCGGCCGGGACGTAGAAGAGCTCGCCCGGCACGAACATGTTGTCGACGAGCAGGTCGGGGCGCAGCGCGGCGTACTTCTCGATGTTGAACTCGCCGTAGGCGTTGCCGATGACCTCCAGCCGGTCGACGGGCAGGTTCCCGGCCTGCGGGTCGGGCTTGCCGTCCGCGAGCTTCGTCGGGCCGTACACGCCGACGAGCTGCCGGTCCACGCCGAAGTCGTAGAGGGCGGCGGCGGCGCCGACGTACGCCACGACCCGCTGCGGGCGCGCCTTCAGCCGGATCCGCGTGCCGCGGTCGTCGGTGAACGCCCAGGCGCCGCCGCCCGGCGAGGCCGTTCCGCTCGCGTCGTCACCGCCTCCGCACGCGCTGATGAGGGCCCCGAGGGCGAGGGCGCCGCCCGCGCCGAGCAGGCCGCGGCGGGTGAGGCTCTGTGCCCCGATGTTCGACATTTCCGACGTTCTCCCAAATCAAGGTGCACGGCCGGATGGTCGGCCGATGGCGACTTAGGTTAACCTAACCTAAGATCTTGTCCAGAGTGGGGGCCGTCACGGTGGTCCCCGGCCCTCCCCCGGAGCCCGTCACGTGTCGTCGACGAAGTCGCCGCCGGTCGCGCCGCCCGCGCCCGCCCCGCGGCCGGCGCCCGCCCCGCCGCCGGGCGCGCGGTGGGCCGCCGGGCTCGCCGGCGCGCTGCTGCTCCTGCTCGCCGCCGTCGTGCTGAGCCTCGGGGTCGGCGCGAAGCCGCTGCCGCCCGGCCAGGTCTGGGACGGGCTGCTGCAAGCCGATTCGCCCGCGTACGCGCTCGTCCGCGAGATGCGCCTGCCGCGCACCCTGCTCGGGCTGCTCGCGGGGACGGCGCTCGGCCTCGCCGGCGCGGTCATGCAGTCGCTCACCCGCAACCCGCTCGCCGACCCCGGCATCCTCGGCATCAACGCGGGCGCCGCCGCCGCGGTCGTGTCGGCCATCTCCTTCCTCGGCGTCACCTCGTTCACCGGGTTCGTGTGGTTCGCGTTCGCCGGCGCGGGCGCCGTCGCGGTCCTGCTCTACGCGGTCGGCGGCGGGCGCGCCGCCACCCCGGCCCGGCTCGCCCTCGCCGGGTCGGCGCTGAACGCCGCGCTCTACTCCTACGTGAACGCGGTGCAGCTGCTCGACACGGCGTCCCTCGACCGGATGCGCTTCTGGACGGTCGGGTCGCTCGCCGCCGCGCAGGGCTACACCGTCGTCCGCGTCGCGCCGTTCGTCCTGGTCGGCTTGGCGGCGGCCCTGCTGCTCGCCCGCCCGCTGAACGCGATGGCGATGGGCGAGGACGCCGCCCGCGCGCTCGGCGCGGACCCCGTCCGCGTCCGGATCGCCGCGATCGTCACCGTCACGCTGCTGTGCGGCGCGGCGACGGCGGCGTGCGGGCCGATCGTCTTCGTCGGGCTGATGGTGCCGCACCTGGTCCGCGCGCTGACCGGCCCCGACCTGCGCCGGCTGATCCCGTACTGCGCGGTCCTCGCGCCCGCCCTGATGCTCGCGGCGGACGTCCTCGGCCGCGTGGTCGTGCGCCCCTCGGAGCTCCAGGTCGGGGTCGTGATGGTCGTCGCGGGCGGGCCGGTCTTCCTGTACTTCGTGCGGCGGCCCAGGAGGTCCCTCTCATGAGCGGAGCGAACCGGGGGGCGTGGGGGGTCGTCCCCCCACAGGAAACGCAGAGCGGAGCGAACCGGGGGGTGTGGGGGGTCGTCCCCCCACAAGGAGCTCGCAGCGGGGCGACCCGTTCCGTCGTTGTCCGGACATCGGGGGTGTCGTTCCGGTTCCGGCCGCGTGCCCTCGTCGTCGCCGGGGCCTGCCTCGCCGTGGCACTGGGGACGGGCGTGCTGCTCATCGGCAGCGGCGACTTCCCGATGAGCCCCGCCGACGTCGTGCGGACGCTCGCCGGGCGGGGGTCGCCCGCCGACTCGCTCATCGTGAACCGGATCCGGCTGCCGCGCGTGGCGGCCGGGCTGGCGGTTGGCGCGGCGCTCGGGCTCGCCGGGGCGGTCTTCCAGTCGCTGGTCCGCAACCCGCTCGGCAGCCCCGACATCCTCGGGTTCAGCCAGGGCGCCGCGACCGGCGTCCTCGCCGTGATCGTGCTGACCGGCGCCGGCAGCATCGCGGTCGCTGCGGGCGCGGCCGCCGGCGGCCTGCTCACCGGCCTGGTCGTCTACTTGGTGGCCGGGCGGCGCGGCGCGCACGGGCAGCGGCTCATCCTGGTCGGCATCGGCGTCGCCGCGATCCTGACCGGCGTCAACGGCTACCTGATCACCCAGGCGCAGATCACCGACGCGGCCCGCGCGGTGCTGTGGCTGACCGGCAGCCTGGACGGCCGCGACTGGGCGGACGCCGCGCCCGTCATCGCGGCGCTCGCGGTGCTCGGCCCGCTCGTGCTCGCCGGGTGCGGGCGGGCGCTGCGAATGCTGGAGATGGGCGACGACGCGGCGCATGGCCTCGGCGTCCCGATCGACCGGGTCCGGGTGCTGCTCCTGGCCGCGGCGGTACTGCTGACCGCGCTCGCCGCCGCGGCGGCCGGGCCGGTCTCGTTCGTCGCGCTGACCGCGCCGCAGCTCGCCCGCCGCCTCACCCGCACGGCCGGGCCGAACCTGCTCCCGGCCGCGTGCATGGGCGCCGCGCTGCTCGTGGCCGCCGACTTCGCGGCGCAGCGCGGATTCCCCGGCCGCCAGCTCCCGGTCGGCGTGGTGACCGGGCTGCTCGGCGGCGGGTACCTGGTCTGGCTCCTCATGACCCAACGCAGGACGGGACGGATGTGATGAAGGACGCGACCGCGCGGCTCGCCGGCGCCGGGCTCACCCTGGCCTACGACAAGCGCACCATCGCCGAGGACCTCGACGTGGCGGTCCCGGAGGGCTCGTTCACGGTGATCGTGGGCCCGAACGCGTGCGGGAAGTCGACGCTTCTGCGGGCACTCGCGCGGATCCTCAAGCCCGCGGCCGGGACCGTGGTGCTGGACGGCCGCCCCATCGCCGACTGGCCCGCCAAGAAGCTGGCGCGGACACTCGGGCTGCTGCCGCAGTCGTCCATCGCGCCGGAGGGCATCATGGTCGCCGACCTCGTCTCGCGCGGCCGGTATCCGCACCAGAGCCTGCTGCGGCAGTGGTCGAGGGAGGACGAGCGGGTCGTCGCCGAGTCGATGGCCGCGACCGGCGTCGGAGACCTCGCCGACCGGCACGTGGACGAGCTGTCGGGCGGGCAGCGCCAGCGCGTCTGGATCGCCATGGTCCTCGCCCAGCAGACGCCGCTGCTGCTGCTGGACGAGCCGACGACCTACCTGGACATCGCGCACCAGATCGAGGTCCTCGACCTGTGCGCGCGGCTGCACGAGGAGGGCCGGACGGTCGTCGCCGTCCTGCACGACCTCAACCACGCCGCCCGCTACGCCACGCACATGATCGCGATGCGGGACGGCCGGATCGCGGCCGAGGGCGACCCGTCGTCCGTCGTCACCGCCGAGCTGGTGGAACAGGTCTTCCGGCTGCCGTGCCGGGTGATCGACTGCCCGGAGACCGGGACCCCGCTGGTCGTCCCGGCCGCCCGCACCCGCGTCGCCGCGCCGAACTGAGGCGCCCCCCGCCGGACGGGCGGCGGCCGGAATCGTTGTAGCCTAATAATGGTTGTAGGGCTATAACGATTGGAGGCGGCGTGCCCGAACTCAGCCCCCGGCGCAGGCTGGCGGTCCTGGCCATCTGCTGCCTGAGCCTGCTCATCGTCAGCCTGGACAACACCATCCTCAACGTCGCGCTCCCGTCCCTGCAGCGCGACTTCGGCAGCTCCCTGTCGGGGCTCCAGTGGACGATCGACGCGTACCTGATCGTCCTGGCGTCCCTGCTGATCCTGTCCGGCTCGACCGCCGACCGGCTCGGGCGGCGCCGCGTGTTCCAGACGGGGCTCGCCCTGTTCTCCGTCGGGTCGGTGCTGTGCAGCCTCGCGCCGTCCCTCGGCCTGCTCGTCGCGGCCCGCGTCGTGCAGGCGGTCGGCGGATCCATGCTCAACCCGGTCGCGATGTCGATCATCACGAACGTGTTCACCGGGCCGCGCGAGCGGGCCCGCGCCATCGGCGTCTGGGGCGGGGTCGTCGGGCTCAGCATGGCGATGGGGCCGCTCGTCGGCGGGGTCCTGGTCGACTCGGTCGGCTGGCGGTCGATCTTCTGGCTGAACGTGCCGATCGGGCTGGCGGCGCTCGTGCTGACCGCGCTGTTCGTCCCCGAGTCGCGCGCCCCGCGCCCGCGCCGGCCCGATCCGCTCGGCCAGGCGTTCATGATCCTGCTGCTCGGGACCCTGACCTACGCGATCATCGAGGCGCCCGGCCGCGGCCTGGCCGACCCGGCCGTCTACGGCGCCGCGCTCGTGGCAGCCGCGTCCCTGGCCGGGTTCGTCGTGCACGCCCTGCGCGCCCCAGAGCCGCTGATCGACCTGCGCTTCTTCCGCAGCGTCCCGTTCTCCGGCGCGACCGTCATCGCGGTGAGCAGCTTCGCGGCGCTCGGCGGGTTCCTCTTCCTCAACACCCTCTACCTGCAGAACGTGCGCGGGCTGTCGGCGCTGCACGCGGGCCTGTTCCTGCTGCCGATGGCGGCGATGACCGCGCTGTCCGCCCCGCTGTCGGGACGGCTCGTGGGCAGCCGCGGCCCGCGGCTCCCGCTCCAGATCGCGGGGGCGGCGATGCTCGCCAGTACGCTGCTGTTCGCCGCGTTCGACGCCGAGACGCGCAACGCCACGCTGTTCACCGCGTACGTGCTGTTCGGGATCGGGTTCGGCATGGTGAACTCGCCGATCACGAACACCGCCGTGTCGGGGATGCCGCGCGCCCAGGCGGGCGTCGCCGCGGCCGTCGCCTCCACCAGCCGGCAGATCGGGCAGGCGCTCGGCGTCGCGGTCATCGGTGCCGTGCTCGCGGCCGGGACGACCGCCGCCGCGCACGCCGCCGCGCCGGCCTTCGTCTCCGCCGCCCGTCCGGCATACTGGGTCCTCGCCGGATGCGCCGCCGCCGTCCTGGCGCTGGGCACGGCCACCACCGGCCGGCGGGCCGCCCGCAGCGCCGCGCGCACCGCCGACCTGTTCGGCGCCGACGAGCCGGCGCCGGACGCACGCGATGTGACGGGAGCGAGTGCGCGATGACCGATCCCGCCGTCCAGCACGCCGACACCGCCGCGCGAGCCTGGCACAACCTGCGGGTCCTGCTGCACGAGCGCGGCGACCGGCGCCGCGAGGCGACCGAGGCCCTCGGCATGAGCTTCTTCAGGGTCAAGGCGCTGCGGTACATCGCCGCCGCGACCGCGCCGCTGACCCTGCGCGGCCTCGCCGAGCTGCTGCTCACCGATCCCCCCTACGTCACCCTGGTGGTGGACGACCTGGTCGGGCGGGGCCTCGTCGAGCGGACCGAGAACCCCGCCGACCGCCGCTCCAAGATCGTGACCGCGACGGCGGCGGGGCGGGCCGCGGCGGCGGAGGCCGAGCGGATCCTGGACACCCCGCCGCCGTCGCTCTACGACCTCCCGGCCGAGGACCTGGAGGTCCTCGACCGGGTCGCGGCGCGGCTCGTCTCCGAAGGCTGACCGGGCCGGGGCCTCAGGAGCCGGCGGGGACCTTGTAGGTCTCGGCGGCCTCCGACTCCATGGGCTGCCGCTCGACGACCAGGCCGCCGAGGGCCTTGGCGTCCGTCCGCAGGATGTAGGTCTTGCGGGTGCCCGGCTCGTCCACCTTCGAGAAGTCCATCGGCGTGCCGTAGCCGCCGTCGTGGGCGGTGGTGGAGCGGTGCGCGGTGACCAGGCCCTCGCGGGTGAGGTCCTTGGCGGCGCACGCCTTCTTCAGCGCGTCCGTGAAGATGACCGCGCCCGTGTAGCCGTTGACGACGGCGCTGTCGCGCGGCTGCCCCGGGTACTTCCTGCCGTAGTCGTCCGCCAGCTTCTTGATCGGCGCGAGGTCGGCGGAGATGGGCGCGCCGGCGCTGGCCAGGTAGAAGTCCTTGAGCAGCGCGGGCGCCGCCGCGGTCTGCAGGAGCTGCGGGGAGAACCCGGAGTTGCTCGCCACGATCGGCGCCGCCATGCCCTTGGCGCGGGCGAGGCCCGCCAGCGACGCCGACTGCTTCGGTCCGGCGCTCATCAGGATCGCCTTGACGCCCGCGCTCTTCAGCGCCGCGACCTGGGCCGACATGTCGTTGTCGGTCGCCTTGATCTTCTGCTCGACGAGCGTCAGGCCGAGCTCGCCCGCCGCGTACTTCGCGCCGGCGAGCGCGCTCTCGCCGTAGTCGCCCTCGAAGTACACGTGCCCGACCTTGTCGCCCTTCGCGAGGCCCTTCTCCCGGGTGAGGAAGTCCAGCGCGTTGATCATGTCGATGTCGTAGGTGGTGCCGGTCACCTGGATGTACCTGCTCCCGAGCAGCGTGGTCGACCAGGCGTTCGGGATGACGAACATCTTGTCCGCCGTGATGCGCCGCTTGAGCGCCGTCACCATCGGCGAGCCGACGAACTGGGCGATGCCGATGACGCTCGACTGCATCTCGCTGTACCCGGCGACGGCCTTCTGCACGTCGTAACCGTGGTCGCGGACGACCAGCTCGATCTTGCGGCCGCAGACGCCGCCCTGGGCGTTCAGCTGCTCGAAGTACAGCTGCTGCGCCTGCGTGAGGCTCTTGCCGAGCGGCGCGTACACGCCGGTCAGGTCGGTCTCGACGCCGACGCGGATCGTGTCGTCGGTGACGCCCGGCCCGGTCTTGACGCCGTCCTTGCCGGTACCGCCGGATCCGCCGGACGCCTTGCCGCTGCAGCCCGCCGCCATGCCCAGCGGCAGCGCCACGGCCAGCACGGCCGCGGCGAGCCGGACCGCGCGGGGCCTTCGGATGCGCTTCATATGGGTTGCTCCTCTTGCTCGAATCGGGTGAGGGGACGCGCGGCCCGGCGCCGGGACGCGGCGGCGCGCAGCCGCGTCCACGCCCCGGTCAGGCCGCCGGGAAGGAACAGCACGACGGCGACGACGGCGGCGCCGTACAGGATCCGGGCGGCCTCGGCGGGGGAGACGCCGCCCGAGCCCGGCGCGGCGACGAGCGGCAGGTCGTCGCCGAAGCGGGTGAGGAGCTGGGGCAGGACGGAGACGAACACCGCGCCCGCGACGGCACCGGCCGCGGTGCCGAGCCCGCCGATGACGATCATGGCGAGGTAGTCCAGGGACAGGAACACGCCGAAGTAGTCGGGGACGGTCCGCCGGAACGCCAGCGCGAGGAGCGCCCCGGCCGCGCCCGCGTACATCGACGACAGCACGAACACCCCGGCCCGGTAGCGCGCCACCGGGACGCCCATCACCGCCGCCGCGGTCTCGTGGTCGCGGATGGTGTTGAGGGCCCGTCCCGGCCGGCCGCGCAGGATGCCGCGCGCGATCCACACGGCCGGGACGAGCAGCGCGACGGCGAGGAACCACAGCCGCTCCAGCGCGCCGAGCGGCACGGCGAACACCACCAGCTCGGGCGCGTCGTCGAAGCGGAACCCGGCGATCTCCAGCGGCGGGACGTCCCGACCGTTGAACCCGCCGGTGACGCTCTCGGCGTTGAACAGCAGGTGCTGCCCGATGAAGATCAGCGCCAGGGACGCGATGCCGAGGTAGGTGCCGCGCAGCCGTCCGGCGATGGGGCTGAACAGCCCGCCCGCGACGCCCGCGAGCACGATCGCCCCGGCGAACGCCAGCGGCGTCGGCAGCCCGAGGCCCGCGAGGCGCGGCCCGGAGTCGGACGCGAGGTAGACGTACCCGTAGGCGCCGACCGCCAGGAAGAAGGCGTGCCCCATCGACAGCTGCCCGGTGGCGCCGGTCAGCAGGTTCAGGCCGATGGCGCCGATCGCCGCCGACATCGCGAACAGGCCCGTCTGCAGCCAGAACGCGTCCAGGTAGAACGGCAGGGCGAGCAGGACGAGGGTGCACGCGGCGGCCGCCGCGCACCGGATCCGGAGGTCAGACACGCGACAGCTCCCTCGTCCCGAACAGCCCGGCGGGGCGGACGAGCAGCACCGCGAGCATCACCAGGAACGGCGCCACGTCGCCGATGCCGCGCCCGAGGAACGCCAGGTCGCCCTGGTACCCCGTCACCAGCGACTCGGTGAGGCCGACGGCGAGGCCGCCGACGAGCGCGCCCGTCGTGGAGTCCAGGCCGCCGAGGATCGCGGCCGGGAACGCCTTCATCGCGGCGAACGAGGTCGCGCGGTCCAGGCCCGGGGTGGGGAAGACGGTCAGGAACAGCGCCGCCACCGCCGCGAGCGCCCCTGCGATCGCCCACGCGGCGAGCGAGACGCGGGTCAGCCGGACGCCCATGAGCGCGGCCGTCTCGCCGTCCTCGGCCGCCGCCCGCATCGCCACGCCCCACGGCGTGAAGCGGAACGCCAGCAGGAACGCGCCGATCAGGACGGCCGCGGTCACGAAGGCGGCGATGCGCGTCTGCGCGATGCCGACGCCCGCGACGTGGACGATCCGGTCGCCCCACGGGTCGCCCGGCGACAGGACCTGCGTGCCGATCTCCCGGGTCAGCGCCGTGGTCAGCACGATGTCGACGCCGATCGTGACGATCGCCAGCACCGAGTGGTCCTCGACCCGGGCGCGCCGCAGCACCAGCAGCTCCACCAGCGCCCCCGCCGCGGCCGCCGCGGCGACGCCCGCGCCGAGCGCCGGCAGGAAGCCGATGTCGTCGTGCAGCACGGCGGTCACGTAGCCGCCCGCCAGCAGCAGCGACGCGTGCGCGAAGTTGACCACCTCGGTGGCCTTGAAGATGATCACGAAGCCGAGGGCGATCAGCGCGTACACCGATCCCGCCGACACCCCGTTGACCACCAGCTCGATGAACGTGCTCAAGGATTTCCCTCCGAGTCGGGGGCGGCCGCGGGCTCGTGCGCGGCGCCGAGGTAGGCGCGGACCACCGCGGGGTCGCGCTGCACGGCCTCGGGCGCGCCGCCCGCGATGCGCCTGCCGAAGTCCAGGACGGTGACCTCGTCGGCCAGCCGCATGACCATCCCCATGTCGTGCTCGACGAGCAGGACCGAGAGGCCGAGGTCGGCGCGGGCGCGGAAGACGACCTCGGACATCCGCCGCCGCTCCGCGCCGTTCATCCCGGCCACCGGCTCGTCCAGGAGCAGCAGCCGGGGTTCCATCGCGAGCGCGCGGGCCAGCTCGACCCGCTTGCGCACGCCGTAGGACAGCAGCCCGACGGGCGCCGCCAGGTGCTCGCCGACGCCGACGAACCGGGCGATGTCGCGGACGCGGGCACGGTGCCGCGCGTCCTCCCGGCGCGCCCGGGGCAGCCGCAGGCCGGCCGAGGCGAACCCGGCCCGGGTGAGGCGGTGCCGCCCGAGCATCAGGTTGTCCTCGACGGACAGGTGCCGAGACAGCGCGATGTTCTGGAACGTCCGGGCGACGCCGAGGGCCGCGATCCGGTGCGGCGGCAGCGCGGTCAGCTCCGCCCCGCCGAACCGCACGCTGCCCTCACCCGCCCGGTAGACGCCGGACAGGACGTTGAAGCAGGTCGACTTGCCCGCGCCGTTCGGCCCGATGATCGCGTGGATGCTGCCGGGCGCGACGGTGAAGTCCACCCCGTCCAGCGCCGTCAGCCCCGCGAACCGCACCGTGAGCCCGCTGACGCGCAGCTCGCCCGCGTCTTCCCCGCCGCCGCTCATCCCGCGGACCACCGCTCCAGCGAGGGGCCGTCCTCGCGGCCGGGCGCGGCGGCGTCCTCGCCGCCCACGCCGAGGTAGCGGCGCCTGACCTCGTCGCTCGCCGCCAGCTCCGCCGACGGGCCGTGCAGCGTCACCGCGCCGACCTCCAGCACGTGCGCGGACGACGACAGCTCCAGCGCCAGCGCCGCGTTCTGCTCGATCAGCAGGATCGCGGTGCCCTGCAGGTTGATCTCCCGGACGGTCTCGGCGATGCGCTCGGCCATCAGCGGCGCGAGCCCGAGCGTCGGCTCGTCCAGCAGCAGGACGGCCGGGCACGCCATGAGCGCCCGCCCGATCGCGAGCATCTGCTGCTCGCCGCCCGACAGCAGTCCGGCGCGCTGGCGCGCCCGCTCGGCCAGCAGCGGGAACAGCGCGAGCACCCGCGCGCGGGCCTTCGCGGCGTCGGTCCGGCTCGGCGCGCCGAGCGCGCCCGCCCGCAGGTTCTCCTCGACGCTGAGCCGGCCGAACACCCGGCGGCCCTCCGGCACCTGCACCACCCCGGCCGCCACGACGGTGGCCGGGTGCAGCCCCACCAGGGACCGCCCGCCGAGCCGCACCGTACCCGCGTCCACCGCGCCGCGGTGGAACGGCAGCGTGCCCGAGATCGCGCGGAGCAGCGTCGTCTTGCCGGCCCCGTTCGCGCCGAGGACGGCCGTGACCGATCCCGCCGGGACGTCCAGCGAGACCTCGCGCAGGGCCCGCACCGCCCGCCCGTAGCTCACCGACAGACCACGGACCGCGAGGGTCCCGTTCGCCATGCGCCCCTCCAGAAGACTCGTGTGACCGGCACCCCAGCACGGGCCCCCGACCTGCGTCCACGGGCCGCGGGCAAGACGTGGCGGGCGTCCAATCGAACGTTGTTCGGGTTGTGCGGGGAGCACAGTGCGGCCCGAATCGGGCGGGCGTTCGACCTTCCGGGGGCCCGGGTGCGTATGACCCGTCATGAGGCAGACGGCACGGAACCGTTCGCGGCGGCCCGGCGCTCTCGCCGGCGCTCTCGCGCTGGCCGCCGCGCTCACGGGCGCCTGCGGGTTCGACCCCGCCCAGTCGGGCGCGGCCCGTCCCGCCGCGCAGGGCACCCGGGCCGCGTCCGGCGCGCCGGCCGGGGGGACTCCGCGCGGGTTCGACGAGCGCGAGTTCCAGGAGGACGTCGGAACCGCCGTGACGATCACCGACGACTTCTGGCGGCGGCACTGGGACCGCCTGTTCACCGGTGAGTACGACTCACCGCGCGTCGCCGGCCTCTACGACGGCCGCGACCCCGCCTCGGCGCCGGTGTGCGGCCGCGAGCGCCTCGAACCCGACAACGCGGCCTACTGCCCGGCCGGGGACTTCGTCGCCTGGGACGCCCACCTGATGCGGTCGGGCTACGCGCGCGGCGACGCGTGGGTCTACCTGGTGATCTCGCACGAGTGGGGCCACGCGATCCAGAACCGGCTCCGCCGCGGGCTGGTGTCGCCCGCGGCGGAACTCCAGGCCGACTGCCTCGCGGGCGCCGTCCTCTACGGCTCGTCCGACGACGGCACGCTGAAGTTCGAGGACGGCGACGAGCAGGAGCTGGTGGACGCCTTCAAGGTCATCGGCGACAAGGCGCCGTGGACCAAGCCCGGCGACCACGGCTCGGCGGTCCAGCGGCTGCGCAGCTTCTCGCGCGGCGGCGAGAACGGCGTGCGCGCCTGCTTCACCTGAGGCGGCGCTCCACCGACTCGACCTTGGCGTCGAGGGCGCCGGTCACGCCGGGCCGGATGTCGGCCTTGACGACGAGGCTCACCCGCGGCGCCCTGGCCGCGACCGCGTCGGTGGCGGCCTTCACCACGGCCATCACCTCGTCCCACTCGCCCTCGATCGTGGTGAACATGGCGTCGGTCCGGTTGGGCAGGCCGCTCGCCCGCACCACCCGGACCGCCTCGGCGACGAGTTCGCCGACCTCCTCGCCCGCACCGAGCGGGGTGACCGAGAACGCGACGAGCATCGCGCACCTCCCGAACCTAGGGCTGGACGACCTGCCTCACCACGATCTCATCCAGCCGCCGCTCGACGACCACCCCCACCGGCCAGTCGCGCACGAGGCAGCGCAGCAGCGCCGCCTCGTGCTCGGCGAAGGAGGGGTCGCAGCCCTGCTGCTCGAGGCTGGAGCGGATCGCCAGGACGTAGTCGGCGTCGGTGAAGCCGGGGACCTCGCGGACCATCGCGGTGGTCGTGGCGCGGTGGGAGTTGAGCCCGGCGAAGGAGCGGCCGCATCCGCAGCCGCCGTCGGGATCGTTCCGGTCGCGGGCGCACACCATGCCGATGTGGACGAGTTCGCCTTCGACGCACCAGTCGAAGTCGTTGTCGCGGAATCCCTGGCTGGAGTTGGTGGCGGTGAGAAGTTTCAAGGCCATGCCCCCCTCGGCTCGCGGACGCCCGACCACCGTACGACGAGGGTCTGACGTAACGTCGGGGACATGAGCGAAGACGACGTCCTGCTGCACCGCGACGGCCCCTTCACCACGATCACGATGAACCGGCCGCGCCGCCGCAACGCGCTCTCCCGCGCCTTCCTCGTCCGGCTCACCGAGGCGTTCCAGGAGGTCGGCGGGACCGACGCCCGCGGGGTGGTCCTCGCCGCGAACGGCCCGGTCTTCTCCGCCGGGCACGACTTCGCCGACATGGCCGGGGCGTCCCACGCCGACGTCCGCGACCTGCTGCGGGTGTGCACCGACCTGATGCGGACGATCCAGTCCGTCCCGCAGGTGGTGGTGGCGCGCGTGCACGGCCTCGCGACCGCCGCCGGCTGCCAGCTCGTGGCGAGCTGCGACCTGGCCGTCGCCGCGCGGAGCGCGGGCTTCGCGGCGCCCGGCGGCAAGGGCGGCTGGTTCTGCCACACGCCCCTGGTGGCGATCTCCCGCAACGTCGGCCGCAAGCGCGCCGCCGAGATGGCCCTCACCGGCGAGGTGTTCGACGCCGCCACGGCCGCCGAGTGGGGCCTGGTCAACTACGCGGTGCCCGACGAGGAGCTCGACAAGGCCGTCCAGGACCTCCTGCGGCGCGCCACCCAGGGCAGCCCGCGCAGCAAGGCCCTCGGCAAGCAGGCGATGTACGCCCAGTTCGACCGTCCCGAGCAGGACGCCTACGCCTACGCGGTCGAGGTGATGGCCGCCTCCAGCCAGACCCCGGAGGCGCAGGAGGGCATGACGGCGTTCCTGGAGAAGCGCCGCCCGGAATGGCCCGCCTAGGGCCTGTACAGGGGGATACCGGAAAGGGCCGCTCCGTTCTCGGGAACGGTTCGCCGGGTGTGTAGGGCGGGCGGGACTCGAACCCGCGACCGGGAGATTATGAGTCTCCTGCTCTGACCAGCTGAGCTACCGCCCCGTGGCGTCGCCCCGCACCGTCCGGGGACTTCGCCGGGTGCAATCCTAGCGGCGGGCGTTTCACGGCGGCCACCGCGAACGCCGATGTCCCCTCAAACGCGATGTCTCCGCAACGGGATGTCCTGCCTGAGGGGTGGGATGTCCTCGGTCTCCTTCGTGGACGCCCAGGTCTTCAGGGAGGGGAGGAAACGGGAGATTGGGGGCAAGGTCAGGAAAGCCGGGACGTTTCGATGTCCGCCAGGCTGGCTGGCACCGAGGCTGCTAGAACATGAGCCATGGCGCGGCAGGTCAAGCGTGCGTGCAAATACCGCTTCTATCCCACGAGCGAGCAGGCGGCCGAGCTGTCGCGCACGTTCGGCTGTGTGCGCCTGGTGTACAACAAGGCCCTGGAGGAACGCACCCGGGCCTGGTACGACGAGCAGCGCCGCATCTCCTACGCGCAGTCGTCGGCCGCGCTGACGCAGTGGAAGAAGACCGCGGAACTGGCCTTCCTGTCCGAGGTGTCGTGCGTGCCGCTCCAGCAGGCGCTGCGGCACCTGCAGATGGCGTTCGCCAACTTCTTCGCCAAGCGTGCCGCCTACCCGAGGTTCAAGTCGCGCAAGCGGTCGCGGGCGTCGGCCGAGTACACCCGCAGCGCCTTCACCTGGCGCGAGGGATGTCTGACGCTGGCGAAGATGACGGCGCCACTGGATATCCGCTGGTCGCGGCCCCTGCCCCAGGGCGCGGAGCCGAGCACGGTGACGGTGTCGCGCGACGGCGCGGGCCGCTGGTTCGTGTCCCTGCTGTGCCAGGACACCATCCCTGCGGCGCCGGCCACGGAGAACGCGGTTGGGGTGGACGCGGGGATCACCCGTCTGATGGCCCTGTCCACCGGGGAGAAGATCGCCAACCCTGGGCACGAGCGGCGTGACCGCGCCCGCCTGGCCAAGGCGCAGCGCGAGCTGGCCCGCAAAGCCCCGGGTTCGGCGAACCGGGACAAGGCCCGCCGCAAGGTCGCGCGCGTGCACGCGCGGATCGCCGACCGGCGCCGCGACTTCCTGCACAAGGTGTCGACCCGTCTCGTCCGTGAGAACCAAACGGTCGTGATCGAGGACCTCGCCGTTGGCAACATGCTCAAGAACCGCAGCCTCGCCCGCGCCATCTCCGATGCGGCGTGGCGGGAACTGCGCTCGATGCTGGAGTACAAGTGCGCCTGGTACGGCCGCGAACTCATCGTGATCGACCGCTGGTTCCCCTCTACCAAGCTGTGCGGAACCTGCGGAACCGTCCGCGAGACGCTGCCGCTGGACGTCCGCGAATGGACGTGCGAGTGCGGCGCGGTGCATGACCGCGATGTGAACGCGGCGCGGAACCTTCTGGCCGCCGGGCTGGCGGTGTCCGCCTGTGGAGACGGTGTAAGACCTCAACGGGGCTCCTCCCGGACGGGGCGGTCGTCGGCGAAGCAGGAAACCCGGCGGGCGACCGCTGGGGTCCTCCGCCTTCAGGCGGAGGAGGAAGTCAAACCTGGTACCGAGTGACGGGTCCGGGTACCCGTCGGTAGGGTCCCGCGTATGTCCAGACGCATCCTCGCTCTCGTGCCCGTCCTGCTGGTGCTGGTCTTCGCCGGCGCCTGCGACGGCGGGTCCGGCGGGCCCGCGAAGAAGGCCGACTTCGACGCCGCGCAGACGCTTCGGCAGGCCGCGCAGGCCATGGGGGCCCTGAAGAGCGTCGCGTTCACCCTGGAGTCCGACGGCAAGACCCCGGTCATGGTGAAGAGCGGCGACATGAAGCTGCTCCGCAGCGGCGACGCCCAGGGGACGCTGACGGTCGAGCAGCAGGGCCAGAACGTCGAGATGAAGGTCGTCGCGGTCGGCGACAGCATCTACCTGGACGCCGGGACGGGCGGCTGGCGCAAGCTGCCGAAGGCCCTGGCGGCGAGCGTCTACGACCCGGCGGCGGTGCTCGATCCGCAGCGGGGGATCGTGAAGCTGCTGACGTCGGCGCGGGAGCCGTCGCCGGAGGCGGTGGAGAAGGTGGACGGCAAGGAGGCCTACCGGGTGGCCGCGAAGCTGCCGAAGGACCAGGTCGCGGGCCTCATCCCGGGCATCAACGAGGACATGGACGGCCAGGTGTGGGTGAGCAGGGCCGACCACCGGCTGCTCAAGGTGCGGGGCGCGTTCCCGAAGGGGCAGGGCGCCGTGGTGATCAGGTTCACCGAGTTCGACGCGCCGTACAAGATCAGCGCGCCGCGGTGAGCGCGCGTCGCCGGGTCGCGATCGGGGCCGGCGGCGCGGTGGTGCTGCTGGCCGCGCTGGACGCCTACGTCGTCACGACGATCCTGCTGCCGGTGGTCAAGGACCTCGGGATCCCGGTGAACCGGCTGGAGCGGGTGACGCCCGTCCTGACCGGGTTCCTGCTGGGGTACGTGGCGGCGATGCCGCTGCTCGGGCAGCTGTCGGACCGGTTCGGGCGCCGGCCGGTGCTGCAGGCCTGCCTGGTGTTCTTCGCGGTCGGGTCGGTGGTGACGGCGCTGGCGCAGGACGTCCCGGTGCTGACGGCGGGCCGGGTGGTGCAGGGCGTGGCGGGCGGTGCGCTGCTGCCCGTGACGATGGCGCTGGCCGGTGACCTCTGGGAGGAGCGGCAGCGGCCGGTCGTGCTCGGCGCGGTGGGCGCGGCGCAGGAGCTGGGGAGCGTGCTGGGCCCGCTGTACGGGGCGGGGATCGCCGCGGCGTTCGACTGGCGGGCGGTCTTCTGGATCAACCTGCCGCTCGTGGCGGTCGCGATGGCGGCCGTGCAGGCCGCCGTGCCGGGCGGGCGCGCGGCCGGGTCCCCACAGGAAGCGCGGCCGGGCGTGGACGTCGTGGGCGGCCTGCTGCTGGCGCTCGGTCTCGGGTTGCTGGTCGTCGCCGTCTACAACCCCGAGCCGGAGGAGGCGGCGCTGCCGTCGTGGGGCCTGCCGGCGCTGGGCGCGGGCGCCGTCGTCCTGGCGGTGTTCGTGCTGTGGGAGATCAGGTCCCGGACGCGGCTGCTCGACCTGTCGGGCGTGCGGCGCGGGCCGCTGCTGGCGACGCTCGGCGTGAGCCTGCTGTCGGGCGCGGCGCTGATGGTGACGCTGGTGGACGTCGTGCTGGTCGCGCAGACCGTCCTGCACAAGGACGCGACGGACGGCGCGCTGCTGCTGACGCGGTTCCTCGTGGCGCTGCCCGTCGCGGCGGTGGCGGGCGGACTGGTGGCGCGGCGGGTGGGGGAGCGGTGGCCGATGGCGGTGGGGATGGCCGTCTCCGCCGGCGGCTACCTGCTGATCGCCGGCTGGCCGGCCGACCTGGCGAGCGCGTCGTACGGCCCGCTGCCGAGGATGGACGTCGACCTCGTGGTGACCGGCCTCGGCCTCGGCCTGGTGATCGCGCCGGTGTCGTCGGCGGTGCTGGCGTTCGTCCCGGCGGCGCGGCACGGCGTCGCGTCCGCGGCCGTGGTCGTCGCGCGGATGATGGGGATGCTGCTCGGGATCTCCGCGCTGACCGCGTGGGGGTTCCACCGGTTCCACGCCCTCACCGCCGACCTGAAGCCGCCGCTGCCGTTCCTGATGTCCAAGGACGAGTTCGCGCGGCAGATGAAGACCTACAACGCCGCCCTTCAGGACGCGCTGCGGACCGAATACCAGGAGATCTTCTGGATCACCGCCGGAATGTGCCTGCTGGGCGCGCTCCTCGCCCTGGCCGCCGGGGGCCCGCGAGGCGCCGGGACGCCGGAGGGCGCCGGGGCCCTGCCCGATGGCCGGATCCGGTCATCGGCTCGGCATAACGGCCCTGAAATGGGAAATGATTCGGCCACCGGAGATGTGCCGATCAACGAACGCGGGAATATCCTGGGAAAGGACGGCTAAAGGCCTCTTGCCGGGAGGGCACACCCGGGGAGGTGATCGCAGATGCGCGGGTCCGGCATCGGGCCGGGAGGCACGCCGGCCGCCAGGCTGCGCCGGCGGCTCGGTCTGGAGCGCAGCGAACTGCGCCGCCCGGTCGACCGCGTCCAGCGGCTGATCGCCCTCGGCCTCCTCCTGCTGCTGCTCGCCGTCGCCCCGCCGCTCGCCGCCTGGACGGCGTCCTGGTCCTACTCCGCGGGGACGCGCGCCGAGCAGGCGGAGCGGGCGGAGCGCCACCAGGTCGTCGCCACGGTCACCTCGACCGGCGGCCTCGGCTCCTCCGGCGACCGCTACATCCACGAGACCGTCCAGGCCAGCTGGCCGGGCGCGGACGGCCGGCCCCACGTCGGGACGCTGCCGAGCTGGAAGAACGCCAAGGTCGGCGCGCACCGGACGATCTGGGTGGACCGGCAGGGCGAACCGACCGTCCGGCCCCGCCCGCACAGCCGCACCGTCACCGACGCCGCCTACGCGGCCGGCGCCACCGTGCTCGGCTGCGCGGTCCCCGTCCTGTGCGCCTACGCCTTCGTCCGCCGCCGCTGCGACCGGCACCGCGACGAGATGTGGGAGGCCGACTGGGCCCGCCTGGACTCCGCGGGCCACAACCCGCGCTCCTGACGCGGGCCCCGCATCGCCTAGGGACCCGCCTAGGGCAGGAGGGCGCGGGCCGTCTGGACGAGCACCGCGTTGTCGGTGGCGGGCGAGCCGTCGGGCAGTTCGAGGGTGTCCTCCAACCCGATGCGGACGTCGAGGTTCAGCCGGACGGCGAGCCGCAGCACCGGCCAGGCCCCGCCCTCCTCGCCGTGCAGCAGGATCGGGCGCGACAGCCGGGTGCCGAGCTCGTGCAGGAGGTCCTTGGCGGTGTCGGTCGCCGTCTCCGGGTCGGTGTCGGTGACCTCCGCCAGGATCCGCAGCACGTGGTGGGCGTGCGGCCAGCGCAGGAACCGCTCGGCCGCGTCGGTGCCGGAGAAGACGCCGGCCTCGATCGCGACGCCGCGTTCGAACAGCGCCTCGGCGACCAGCTCGGCGCCCTCCTCGTGGAAGTTCACCGAGGCGTGGTCGGGAAGCACCGTCCAGGAGCGCACCAGGGCGGCGCGCTCGACCGGGTCGGGCGCGGCCCAGGCGCCGGTCGTCACGCCGACGGGCATCGACGGGACGGCGGCGCGGACGGCGGCGACGGTCTCGGCGACGCGGGGCGCCCGCAGCGTGTCGGCGCCCGCGTCGTCCTTCGGGTGCAGGTGGGCGTCCTGAGCGCCCACGTCGGCGGCGGCGCGGACCGCGGCGGCGATCTCCTCCGGGGACGTCGGCACGCCCTCGGTCCGGCTTCCGTTCGGGCAGACCTGGAGCATGCCCACGATCATCTCAGGTGCCGGTCAGGGCGTGATCACGCAGGGTCCCCCGCCGCAGACGTCCACGACGGTGCCCGTCGTGAGGAACACCGCCTTCTGCCGGCGCGCGTCGGCGTTGTTGCGCGGATCCGAGTGCGGATCGCGCCCCTCGGTGGGGGGCGTGTTCGTGAGCGGCGGGACCGGCGAGCCGCTGTCCCAGACGACCATGGCGGAACCGCCGTAGGACGAGCCGAACGTCGGGATGCCCCAGTAGGGCGCCTCGTCCGGGACCCGCCCGGGGACGACGGTCGGCGCGTGGACGCGGGCGCCGATCGTGCGCGCCTCGACCTCGGCGGCGACCGGCGCGACCTGGTGGTCGCCGAACGCCACGTGCATGAGCACCCGGTGCTTCGGCGTGTTCGGGAGCGGGTCGTCCGTCATGTGCCACGCGTAGCCGTTGGCCTCGCCGCGGTCCCACAGCATCTGGATCAGCGCGAGACCGATCTGCTGGTCGAGCCTGTCCGGGTAGAACAGGTCGAGGACCTTCGCGTACTGCGGGAAGTCGGCGCTGCGGTTGAGCAGCGTGCTGTAGTTCATCGCCGGGACGCCGAGGACGGCGCGGCGGACGTCGGGCGAGACCGCGGTGAGCGCGCCGCCCATGATGCCGCCCTGGCTGTTGCCGTCGTAGGTCAGCTCGGCCCCGGTGTCGATCAGTGGCGCGCCCGCGGCGTTCTGGAACGCCTGGTTCCCGGCGAACCCGCGGGTCATCGCGCGTCCGAGGAAGGTGAAGTTCACGAGGCTCTGCTGGAGGCGGTCCGCGACCGTCCGGAAGCGGGTGAGGTCGGCGAGCGCGGAGACGACGTTCGGAACGTCCTCGTCCGCCATGCCGATCCACTTGGTCGCGCAGAACACGAAGCCGTGCTCGGCGGCCATCGCCTTGACGTTGCCCGCGTCGACCTCGCCCTCGTTGCCGAGCAGGCCGTGCCCGTAGAGGGCGGGGCGCGCGGGCCGGGTGAGCGCCGAGCGCGGGATCTCGCACTGGAACGGGACGGCCTGGGAGTTGCCCGGCAGCCGCGAGGGCAGGCCGTCCGCGCCGCGGTGCAGGGACGATCCGGGCACCCCGCCGTACTGGTCGAGGTAGCTCGGCGCCCAGACGATCCCCTTCACCTCGCGGGCGATCTTGTCGTCCACGTCGTCGGCGACCTGCGTCACGAGGAACGAGGGGGAGCGGTCGCCGAGCCCGCGCAGCGCGTCGTCGCGCATGTGCAGCACGGGCCCGGTGAGGCTCTGCCGGCTCGCGACGGTGAAGTCCCAGGCGAGGTAGAGGCCGTCCCGGCCCACCCCGCGGGCCTTGAGCGCGGCGAGGACCCGCTTCTCCTGGCGCTGCCGCGCCGCGAGCGGGTCGGTCGACGGCAGGTCCGGCCCGAGGATCTTGGCGAACGCGGCGTTCGGCCCGATCGGGTTCCCGGACGCGTCGCGCAGGTTGCGCAGCGCGACGGCGTAGCGATGGCCCTCGCGGAAGTTGCGGGCCGGGCGGACGATCAGCGCCCGGCGGTCGGCGGGCGCGTTGGCGTCCAGTTCCGCCCAGTACGGCCAGCGCTCACCGGTGGCGGTGTCGACGATCACGATCGGGGCGTCGTCGCGCAGCGAGGCGCCGATGTCGGTGACGGGCGCGGCGCCGGTGCGGGCGAGGTCGAGGCCGGGGACGCGGCTGAGCAGCATCGAACCGGGGGAGAAGCCGTCCGCGCGGTTCCACTCGGCCGGCGACACGGGGACGCCGAGCGCGTTCTTCAGCGTGGTGCGCATGTGGACGCGGCGGCCGGTGGCCGTGCCGCCGTCCGCGACCGTGTACCAGTCGTTCGGGAACGGCAGCAGGCACGCGGCCGGGTCGATCGGGTCGCAGCCGTCGCCCTCCTGCGCCGCGGCAGGCGGCGCGGCGGCCGGGCCGGTCAGCAGCGCGAGGGACGCGGCGAGCGCCGCGAATGCCGACAGGGTGCGCTGGGGGAGACGCAACGTCCACCTCCGGGGGATCCGCGGCGATAGCGGGATCTTGGTCTCAGTGCACGCTCAGGTCAATGGGTGTCCGGAACTGGTCAGCCTTCTTGTCGGCTGAGGTCGGCCCGTAGGAGCGCAGGACGACGGGCGCGCCCAGCGCGTCCTCGATCGTCTCCACGGGATCGCCGAGCGGGGCGTAGACGGGGCGCGCCGCCAGGAGGCGGCGGGTGAGGGCGGCCTGGCGGTCGAGGTCGGGCGGCCCGGTCTCCAGCCGCCCGACCCGTCCGCCGTCCATCTCGTAGGAGCGGCAGACACGCAGGTCCGGACGTGCCCCCGCTACGTCCAGGTGCGTGACCGCCAGGCCGTCCACGCCGCCCGCCGCCTCCAGTGCGTACCGGAGGGCGACGGCGTCCAGGTGGCCGACGCGGAACGCGCCCTGCCAGCGTCCCGTGCCGTTGTGCGGGTCGGGGAGGTCCGCGGTCAGCGCCGGGTCCTCGGTGACGAACGGGCCGGGGCCGTGGCGGGTCGCGTACGCGCGCAGCACCCCGAGCCGCGCCGCGGACGCGCCCGCCTCGGCGAGCAGCGTCTCGGCGTTGGCGAACGTCGTCGTCGACCACGTCGTGTACGGGTGGAAGCCGTGCCACTCGTCCAGCAGGACGCCCTGGGCGCCCTCGAACACAACGTCCCCGGCGCGGAGCAGGGCGGCCAGGTGGTCGGGGCCGACCATCCGCACGTGCTCGGCGAAGGCGGTGAAGGCGTCGGCGCAGGCGCCGACGTCCGGGACCTCCTCGCCGTCGGGGAACACGGCCCTGTACCAGTCGCGGACGGCGGCGAGCCGGCGCCGCAGCCGGGCGGGCGACAGGCAGTCGCCCGCCCGCGGCGCGTCGTCGTGCGCCAGGGCGTAGGATGCGGTCTCGCCGACGCCCATCCCGCACGACCCGTGCCGGGCCGCACCGCGCGCCGACTCCCGCGCGCGGTTGGCGGCCCGGTGGTAGGGCGTCGTCAGCAGCGCGTCCCGGTCGACGGTGAGCCGGGCGAGCGCGTCCGTGACGCCGAGCGTCCGCAGGTGGTCGGCCTCGGCCGCGAGCGCCAGGGGGTCGACCAGCATGAACCGCGACAGGTGCGTGCGGACGCCCGGCACGAACGTGCCCGAGCCGAACTGGGCGAACGTGTGGTGCCGCCCGTCCGGCGCGACGACGTTGTGCGCCGCCTGCGCGCCGCCGTTGAACCTCACGACCGCCCTAGGGGGCGCGGGGAGCGCGGCGGTGCGGCAGAGGTGGTCGACGACCGTGCCCTTGCCCGCGTCCCCGAAGCCGAGGTCGACGACGATCACGTGGCCCATGGCTCAGAGGCGGGTCGTCGCGGACGGGCCGGCGGAGTCCAGGCCGGGCGGCGTGGCGGAGACCGCGACCGGGGCGCGGGCGGCGTCCAGCCGGGCGAGCGCCCGCGACACCGAGGCGCCGGCGTCCGAGCCCGCCTCCGCCAGGTGCTCCAGCCCCTCGCCGAGGTCGATGGCGTCCTCGGCGAGCCCGATCGTCAGCGCGATCGTCTCGCAGACCGCGTCCAGGTCGTCCAGGTAGAGCACGTTCTGGCCGAGCAGGCCCTGCCAGAAGTCCTTCAGCTCGCGGCTCCCGGAGTGGTAGGCGCCCTCGGGGATGATGAAGTACACGTCGTACTTGCGCCGCAGCTCGCGGACGAGCTCGGCGATCGGCACGTCCTCGTCCGGCTCGCCGCCGATCACCGCGGCGATCTCGCGCCGCTTCGCCGCCGGGTAGGCCAGCTCGTCCCCGATCATGAAGAGGTAGCCGCGCCTGCCGCGCTTCTCGAAGCAGTCGATCGAGGTGTGCCGCGCCATGAAGTACATGGCCAGCTCGTACGACTCGCGCATCTGGCCGCCGCCCCCGCCCTCGAGGAGGATCTTGCCGAGGTCGTCGTCCATCCGGTTGTCGGCCTCGAACTGCCCGATCTGCAGCGGCGCCCGGTCGCAGGTCGCGTCGCCGACCGCGCCGAACAGGATGTGCGGGTGCTCGACGTACCCCTTGCGCAGCAGCAGCCCGAGCAGGTCGGGGAGCTTGGACTGGAGCGTGCGCGGCACGGTCCCCATCGAGCCGGTCACGTCGAACAGCACGCCGATCGCGACCGACTCGGGGTGGTCGTCCGAGTCCCGGCTCTCCCGGGCGGTCACGCCGCGCGGGTCGAGGTCGGGGTGGACGGTGGTGGCGCCGCCGTCGGAGTAGGCGAACGCGCTGGCGCCGGTGGACGCGCGGTAGCTCGCGCGGGCGGCGTAGACGTCGGTGGACCAGTTTCCGCTTCCCATGGTCTCTCCTTCAGGCGGGAACGGGCAGGTGGAAGGGGCGGAAGCGGCGCGGGCCGTAGAGCCGCTCCAGCAGCTCGTCGAGTTCGGCCAGCAGTCGCCAGGCGTCGGAGGGGCGCCGGTTCTGCGCGGGCAGCGTGCAGCCGCGCGCGAACGAGCGCATCGCCTTCGGGGCCTTGTCGCCCATGAGTTCGGTCATGCACCGGGTGGCCATGAAGATGTCGGTCGCCGGGCTCGCCGGCCGCCGTCCCGGCACCTCGGGCGGGTACCGGCCGGCGTACCGGTCGACCATCGCCGGGACGCGCCCCGAGGGGTCGGTGTGCGCGTAGCAGCCGGGGACCGAGTAGCACCAGTCGACCAGGACCAGGCCGTGCTTCTCCGGATGGATCATCACGTGGTCGGGGAGCACCGCGCCGTGCAGCACGCCGGCGCGGTGCGCGAAGCCGAGGCCCGCCAGCAGCCGCCGCCACATCCAGGCCGCGTCGCGCGGGTCGACGCCGCCGGGGTAGGCGCGCCCTACCTCGGCCAGGGTGTGGAAGCCGTCCAGCGCCTCGATCGCGTTGACCTGCCGCTGCGCGCCGGTGGCGGCGTCGCGGTGCCGGAACGACTCGACCAGCCGCGGGACGTACGGCAGGAACCGCCCGTCGCCGTCCTTGACCAGCTGGCGGAGCGCCACGGCCTCCCGTTCGACCAGGTCGCCGTCGGCCGGGTCGCGCGGCATCTTCAGCAGCACCTCGCGGCCGGGCTCCGGGCGCGCCGCGTACAGCACCGCGAGGTCGCCGCCGATGGGGTCGCCCTCCAGCCGGTACGCGTGGCGGCGCGTGGTGATCAGCGTCTCGTCGCCGCGGTTGTAGGCGCGCCAGAGCGAGGTCAGCCTGACGAACGCGTCCCGGGTCCGGCCGCCGTTCGCGTCGGGGTGGACGAGCCGGGCCAGCCGCCGGTAGCGCCGCACCGCCTCCGCCTCGTCGTCGCCGAAAAGGTCCGCGGGCACCCGCGCCCCGTCCAGCAGCGCCAGCGCATCCTCCAACCCGACCACACTCATCTGTGCTCCCTGTGGGGTGGCGACCCCCCACACCCCCCGGTTCGCTCCGCTCATCTGTGCCTCCTGTGGGGGGCCGACCCCCCACACCCCCCGGTTCGCTCCGCTCATCTGATTTCCTCCTCCCTGCTCGGCCGCAGCAGCGCCGGGTGCAGGAGGCGGGCGTCGCCCGCGCGGTAGAGGCGGGGGCGCGGGCCGCCGCGCCGGCCGCCGCGGTCGGACGTCGCGCCGGTGCTCTCCACGAACCCGGGCACCGACAGGACCTTGCGGTGGAAGTTGCCGGCGTGCAGCTCCTCGCCCCACACCGCCTCGTACACCGCGCGCAGTTCGGGGATGGTGAACTCGCCGCCGCAGAACGCCGTGGCGAGCGGGGTGTACTCCAGCTTCCCGCGGGCCCGCTCCAGCCCGTCCGACAGGATCCGCGCGTGGTCGAACGCCAGCCGGCGGGTGGTGCCGGGGCGCTGGTCCCCGGACTCGGTCAGGCCCAGCGCGTCCACCGGCACCCACGCGGCGTCGGCCGCGTCGCCGCCCGCCTCGGGGTCCGGCAGCTCGGGCGCGAACGCCAGGTGGGCGACGGAGATGACGCGCATCCGAGGGTCGCGGCCGGGGGAGCCGTAGGTGCCGAGCTGCTCCAGGTGGACCCGGCCGAGCATGCCGCCCTTGGCGCTGAGCCCGGTCTCCTCGGCCAGCTCCCGGACGGCCGCGTCGGGCAGGTCCTCGGCGTCGGTGCCCTGGAGCGGGCCGCCCGCCTGGACGAACCCGCCGGGCAGCGCCCACATCCCTTCGTAGGGGGCGTTCCCCCGCCGCACCAGCAGGACGTGGAGGGCGCCGTCGCGGATGGTGAGCGCGACCACGTCCACCGTCACGGCGACCGGGTCGTAGTCGCGCGGATCGTAGTTCGCGAGGAACTCGCTCTCTTCGCGCCTCGGCTCGGGGGCCATCCGCTTCCTCCCATCGATCTCGGACTGAGTAAATCTCAAAGTGAGTTCATCTCGATATGAGAAGAACATAACCCGGACGGAGGCCGCTGTCCAGTCCGTTCCCCGGAGACGGAACGAGGGCGCCGCCCCGGGAAGGGGGCGGCGCCCTCGTTCGAGACGCCCTCGGGTGTCCGGTGGAGCCTCGGTTCGGCGGAACTCTACAAAACAGAAGTTCTCCGGCGCGGACTCGTCAGCGGCGGTGCCGGCCGCCGTGCGGTGGCTCGTGGTGCTCCCCGCCCTGGCCGCGCCCGCCCTGCGGGCCGTACGGTCCGGCCCGGTGGCCGCCGGAGTCGTGGCCGCCGGACGAGTACGGGTCCGGGACGCCCGGATCCAGCGCGTACGGGTCTTCGACCGGGCCGGACGGGTACCGCTCGCCGGGCTGGGGCTCGCGGGCGAACTGGCCGCCCGGCTGCCGTCCCGCCGAGTACCGGCCGGTCGGGTAGGGGGTCTCCGGCGTGCCGGGCCGCCGCTCGGCCGGCCAGCCTCCCGTCCCGTAGGGCCCGGGGGAGGAGTAGGGGTCCCGCGTGCCGGGCGGCGGCGCCATGCCCGGGGGTGGCGCCATGCCGGGCGGCGGTGCCATGCCGGGCGGCGGGGCGGGGGCGAGCCGCGCGGCGAGCGGGCGCTCGGGCGGCGAGTCCAGGAGCAGCTTCATCTGGCTCTTGCGGCGCCCGTAGAGCAGGTAGATGACGAGCCCGACGGCCATCCAGACGGCGAAGTACCCCCACGTCCGCACGTTGAGGTTCAGCATCAGCCAGCCGACCGCGACGATCGTCACGAGGACGACCAGCGGCGCCGCGGGCATCCGGAACGGGCGGTGCAGGTCGGGCTGCGAGCGGCGCAGCGCCAGCACCGCCGCCGCGACGAACAGGAACGCGAACAGCGAGCCGATCACGACGAGCTGCTCCAGGGTGAGCACGTCGATCGTCTGCGACATCACCACGGCCGCGCCGCCGGCGAGGAGCGTGGCGCGGGAGGGCACCTTGTAGCGGCTCATCGCGGCCAGGGGGCGCGGCAGCAGGCCGTCCCGCGAGATCGAGAACACCACCCGGGTCAGGCTGATCATCAGCACCAGGATCACGGTGGTCAGCGCGAGCATCGCGCCCACGTCGACGATCTTGCCCATCGCGCCCGCGCCGACCGAGTCGAACGCGGCGGCGAGCAGCAGCTTGTCGGAGTTCAGCTTGGCGATGCCGTCCATCCCCATCATGCCGACCAGCGCGAACGCGACGGCCACGTACAGCACGATCGCGGTGAGCAGGGCGGTGAGGATCCCGCGCGGGACCTTGCGGGGCGCGTCGTCGGTCTCCTCCGACGCCGTCGCGATCAGGTCGAACCCGATGTAGGCGAACGCGATCACGGGCGCGGCCGCGAACATGCCCCAGGCCCCGAACACCTGCGGGGTGCCGCCGCCGACCGCGCCGAGCACGGCGTCCAGCACCGTCTTGTCGCCCGCGGGCGCGGGCTGGGAGGGCGGCAGGAACGGGGTGAGGTTGCCGGGGTGGAAGAACTTCAGCGCGGTCGCGATCACGAGGCCGATCACGATGACCTTGGCCATCACCATGAACCACAGCGACTTCAGGCTCAGCCGGCTGCCGCTGGCGAGCATCAGGACGACCAGCAGCAGGATGCCGAGGGCGAACACGTCCGGCCCCTTCTGCTGGCCGATCACGTCGCCGAGCCAGCCCGGGATCGGCACCCCGAAGTCGTGCAGGGCCTGCGTCGCGTAGAGGGACCAGACGCGCGCGAGCACCGACGCGGCGAGCAGCAGCTCCATGAGCAGGGCCCAGCCGACCACCCACGCCCAGACCTCGCCGAACGCGACGTAGCTGAACGAGTAGGCGCTGCCCGCGACCGGGATGATCGAGGAGAGCTCGGCGAAGGCGAGCGCCGCCAGCACGCACACGCCGCCCGCGATGAGGAACGACACGAGCACGCCGGGTCCCGCCGTGCTGGACGCCTGCTCGCCGGCGATCTTGAAGATGCCGGAGCCGATCATGACGCCCAGGCCGAGCACCACGAGGTCGCGGGTCCGGTAGACCACGCGGAGCCGGTGCCGCCCGCCGTAGAGCCGGCCGGTCGCCTGCTCGACGGGCAGCCGGCGGAACATGTTGTTGCGCATGCGCACGTCCAAGGTCATAGGTGGTCCCCCAGGGCCTGAACCCGCGCCGCTGTTCGCGAGGTGATGGCTTGCCGAAGTCCCTAAGAATTCACCAAGTATGGGCAAAATAGCAACGTTTTGTGGGTGATTGCTGTACTCGCGCCGTTGGCGGATGCTGCCAAACCGCAGGTCGACGACGTGCCGCAGCGGGTCCCTCACGCTCGGCACAGGGGAGGCCGAATCCCTTTCTGGTGGAGCGTTCCGAGCGAATACGCCTCATTTCCAATGGGGAAAGCGCTTAATGATCTTTGCCCCGTGTGGACCACGTGGGGGGCGCGTCCGAGGTCGGCCGACGCGGACGGTGGCGCGGGGCCAAGATCGATGGCACCGTAGGGGCGCCGCGTTCGTCTGGAGGTCCGGTGTTGCGCTCCCCGTCGCCCTCGCAAGCGTCGTCGTTCTCCCGAGCATCGTCCCCGCTCCGCCCGCCCGTGCCGCCGGTTCGCAAGAGGCGGCGCACGGCCGTCACCGCCGCCGTGGCCGCGCTGACGGCCGCCGCGTCTCTCACCACCCCGGCCGCCGCGGGCGCCGCGCCGGTTCCGCGGCCCGCGCCGGGGCATCCCGCGCCGCCGGCCAAGCAGGCGGTCGCGACCGGGTTCGGGGGCGCGGTCTCCACCGTCGACCCCGACGCCAGCCGGACGGCCCTGGAGGTCCTCAGGCGCGGCGGCAACGCGATGGACGCGGCGGTCGCGTCCGCCGCCACGCTCGGGGTCACCGAGCCGTACGTGTCGGCCATCGGCGGTGGCGGCTACATCACGTACTACGACGCGAGGACGCGCCGCGTCCACACGTTCGACGGCCGCGAGTTCGCGCCGCGGCGGATGCGGCCGGACTCGTTCCTCGACCCGGCGACCGGCAAGCCGCTGCCGTTCGACCAGGCCGTCACCAGCGGGCTGAGCGTCGGCGTGCCGGGCACCCTCGCCCAGTGGGACCTCGCGCTGCGCCGCTTCGGCACCCGCGACCTCGGCGCCCTGCTGCGTCCGGCGATCAGGGTGGCGGACCGGGGGTTCGTCGTGGACCAGGAGTTCCACGACCAGACCGCGGTGAACGAGGCGCGCTTCCGCGACATCGTCCCGACCCGGGAGCTGTTCCTGCCCGGCGGAAAGGTGCCCGAGGTCGGCTCGGTGTTCCGCAACCCCGACCTCGCCGACACCTACCGCCAGCTGGCGAGGCGCGGCACGGGCTGGTTCTACGGGGGCGGGCTCGGCCAGGAGATCGTACGGACGGTCGCCGAGCCGCCGGTGGACCCGGAGGCCGAGCGCAACGTCCGCCCCGGCCTGATGGAGCGCGGCGACCTCGCCGAGTACCGGGCGGTGCCGCGCAAGCCCACCCACGTCTCCTACCGGGGCGCGGACGTGTACGGCATGCCGCCGTCGTCGTCCGGCGGCTCCACGGTCGGGGAGGCGCTCAACATCCTCGGCAACTTCCGGCTCGACCCGCGCGACCCGGTCACGGCCCTGCACTACTACCTGGAGGCGTCCAAGCTCGCCTACGCCGACCGCGGCCGCTACGTCGGCGACGCCGACAAGGTGGACGTGCCGCTGGACGAGCTGCTCTCCTCCGGGTTCGCCCGCGAGCGCGCCTGCCAGATCAAGCCGGACCAGGCGGCCCCCGCGCCGGTCGCCCCCGGCTCGCCCGACGGGCGCTACGACCCGTGCGTCCCGGCGGGCACCCAGACGAGGGCGCTGGCGTTCGAGGGCCCGCAGACCACCCACCTCGTCGTCGCCGACAAGTGGGGGGACGTCGTCTCCTACACGCTGTCGATCGAGCAGTTCGGCGGCAGCGGCATCACCGTTCCAGGACGCGGGTTCCTGCTGAACAACGAGCTGACCGACTTCTCCTTCCAGCCGCCGGCGCCCGGCCAGGCGCCCGACCCGAACCTGCCCGGCCCGCACAAGCGGCCGCGCAGCAGCATGGCGCCGACCGTCGTGCTCAAGGACGGGCGCCCGATGCTCGCGGTCGGCACGCCCGGCGGCTCGACGATCATCACCACCGTGCTGCAGATCCTGATGAACCGCGTCGACCTCGGCATGGACCTGCCGACCGCGCTCGCCGCGCCGCGCGCGACGCAGCGCAACACCCCGCAGGTCTTCGCCGAGCAGGCGTTCATCGACCGGTACGGCCGCGACCTCGCGGCCCGCGGCCACCGGCTGGAGCTGTTCCCCGGCCCGCCGCGGGGCGTGATCGGCGCCGCGACCGGGCTGGAGTTCCTGCGGCCCGGCCTCGTCCAGGCGGTCGCCGAGCCGACCCGGCGCGGCGGCGGCAGCGCGCTCGTCGTCCGTCCGGCCCGTTGACACTTGCCTACCCGGGTGCGTGCCCGGGCGGTGAACGGGAAGGAGTCGTGCCATGGCGCACTCATACGTGCAGGTGACGACCGCGACCGACTCCCGCGCCGAGGCCGCCGAGCTGGCCCGGTCGGCGGTCGCCGAGCGGCTCGCGGCCTGCGCGCAGCTGGTGGGTCCGATCGCCAGCACCTACTGGTGGGAGGGCGAGATCGAGTCGGCGGAGGAGTGGCTGGTGCTCTTCAAGACCTCCGCCGACCGGTTCGACGAGCTGGCCACCCTGATCACCGAGGGGCACTCCTACGACACTCCGGAGATCATCGCGACGCCGGTGGTGGCGGGCAGCATGGACTACCTCGCCTGGGTCACCGAGCAGACCGAGCCGGGGGAGCGGGACGAGGCGATCGCGGAGGACGACCAGGATTGATCGTGTGACCGCCGTCATGGCAGGGTAAGCCTCCAATTACGCGGTACGGGCGAAATGTTCGATCGCGGCGGCGGAAGGCGGTCGAGGTGCACGAGATCAACGGGGTGCCCGAGGCTGGCGGCGGAGTCCACGAGCTCGGCGCGGGCCACGGGGCCGGCGAGGACCACGGGCTGTTCGGGCCGGGCTCGGTGACGTGGCACGTCATGGGCGAGCCCGTGCTGATCGTCGGCGGGATCCGGGCGCTGCTCCTCCAGGCGCTCCACCCGCGCACGATGTGGGGGACCGCGCAGAACTCCGAGCTCATGGACCCCTCCGCGGCCTGGGCGCGGCTCGTCCGGACGGTCGAGTTCGTCCGCGTCCGCACCTACGGGACGCACGAGGAGGTCGAGCGGGTGGGCCGCCGCGTCCGCCGGCTGCACTCCAAGCTGACCGGCCTCGACATGCGCACCGGCGAGGCCTTCCCGGTGGACGACCCCGAGAACCTGCTGTGGGTCCACATGGGCGAGGTCGACTCCTACCTGGACGTGGCGCGCCGCGCCGGGGTGCCGCTGACCGCACGCGACGCCGACGCGTTCGTCGACGAGCAGCGGCGCGCCGCCGAGGTCGTCGGCCTCGACCCGGCGGACGTGCCGGCCACCGTCGCCGAGATGCGCGACTACTACGAGGAGATGCGGCGGCGGATCTGGGCGTGCCGGGAGGCGCGCGAGGGGCTCCGCCGCATGTTCAGCCCGGCCGTGCCGCGGCCGCTGCTGCCGCTGAAGCTCGCGGCGCCCGGCCTCGGGGTGCTGGTCGTGTCGACGCTGCCGCGCTGGGCCCGCCGCATGTACGGGCTGCCCGGGCTGCCGACGTCGGACCTGGCCGCGACGGTGACGCTGAAGGGGCTCTACCGCACCACGCAGGTCGTCCCGGAGAGGTTCCGGTACTCGCCGGACGCCCGGCGGGCCAAGCGGCTCACGCGCGAGCAGGAGACGGGCCCGGCCAGCTGGTCGATCGCCTCCTGAGCCTCACCCCGCCGGGGGAGCGTCCGGCACCGTGTCGCGGTCGCGGGCGCTGTGGTGGGGGAGGAGCAGCGCGGGCAGTATCAGCAGCGCGGTGAGGATGAGGGCGACCCAGAACGTGTGCGCGAACGCGGCCGCCAGCTTGGGCGCGAGCTGCTCGCGGACCCGCTCGGGGAGCTGCCCCATGGCGCCCGCGGCGCCGCCCCCGCCGCCCGCCTGCGGGATCCGGTCGCTGATCTGGCGGGACAGGACGACGGCGAGCAGCGCCGTGCCCACCGACCCGCCGAGCTGGATGATGATGTTCAGCGTGCTGCTCGCCCGCGGCACCACCGCCCGGCCCAGCGTCGTGAGCGCCGCCGACATGGTGGGCATCATCGTGCAGCCGAGCCCGAGGCCCCGCACGTAGAGGGCGCCGCCGAGCAGCCAGTAGGAGGTGTCCGCGCTCACCATCGCGAACGGGACGGTGCCGAGGACCAGCACGACGATGCCGACCGGGACGATCCGCCCGGCGCCGAGCTTGTCGGTCACCACGCCGGCGAGCGGCATCGCGGTCGCGGCGCCGAGGCCCTGCGGGGCGAGCAGCAGGCCCGCCGCGAACGCGCCCTCGCCGCGGGCGGTCTGGTAGTACAGCGGGATCAGCAGCATCGAGCCCATCAGCGCGATCCCGACGAGGAACACCGCGACGGCCGCGGTCGCGAACGTCCGGTCGGCGAACAGCCGCACGTCGATCAGCGCGCGCTCGCGCCGGCGCAGGCTGTGCAGCGCGAACAGCCCGACCAGGGCCGCGCCGCAGGCCAGCCAGGCGATCGTGGCCGGCCGCCCGAAGCCGCCGCCGCTGCTCGCCGTGGACAGGCCGTAGATGAGCAGGACGAACCCGGGCGGCAGCAGGGCCAGGCCGCGCAGGTCGAGGCCGGGCGCCGTGTGCGCCCCGTGGTCGTGCGGCACCTTCCACCAGGCGAGCGCGAGGGCGAGCGCGCCGACGGGCAGGTTGACGAAGAAGATCCAGCGCCAGTCGACGTCCTGGACCAGCCAGCCGCCGAGCACGGGGCCGAGCACGGGCCCGAGCAGCATCGGGACGCCGACGATGCTCATGACGCGGCCCATCCGGCGCGGCCCGGCCGCCATCGTCAGGATGGCCATGCCGGTCGGCATGAGCATGCCGCCGCCGAGCCCCTGCACGACCCGGAAGACGATCAGCGACCCGATGTCCCAGGCCGCGCCCGACAGCACCGACCCGAGGACGAAGAGCACGATGGAGGTCATCCACACGCGGCGCCCGCCGAACCGGTCGACGGCCCAGCCGGTGAGCGGGATGACGGTGCCCATCGCCAGCATGTAGCCGGTGATCACCCACTGGATCGTCGACAGGCCGGTGGAGAAGTCGCGCCCGAGCGTCTCCAGCGCGACGTTGACGATCGTGGTGTCGAGGATCGCCATGAGGGTCCCCGACACGATGACCAGGCCGAGGACGATCGTCGGCCGGTCGAGGCGTTCTCCGCCCGCGGCGCCTCCCGGCGGCGCCACCCCCGTGGAAGGGCTCTCGGCCATGGTCGGCCTCCTCGCGTCGGGTTCCGGTTGCCCCGTTTCCGTCGGTCTGGGCGCGAAACGCCCCGAGATCCGTCAGTCGTCGGCCGCCGCTCCCGGCGGGTCGCTCAGCCGCGGCGCATGAGCCGCCCGACGGCCGCCATCAGCTCGGTCGACATCGCGTCGCCCTTGCCCTCCTCGGCGCCCTCGGCCACGCAGTGCCGGACGTGCCCGTCCAGCAGGCCGAGCGCCACCTTGTCCAGCGCCGCCTGGACGGCGCTGATCTGCGTGAGGATGTCGATGCAGTAGCGGTCCTCCTCGACCATCCGGTCGATGCCGCGCACCTGGCCCTCGATCCGGGCCAGCCGCGTCTGCAACTGGTCCTTGGTGGCGGTGTACCCGCGGGTGGGGGTCTCGCTGGTCGCCATCTCCGTCCTCGCAATCCTTCCGGGGGCGCACGCCCGGGTACCCCTGGGGGACATCCCCCAACAGGTACCTTATGCGCTGGACGTCGCGCTCACGGTGCAGGCACGTTCCACGCGCTGATGACCGGCCGGTCGTGCTCGGTGCCCAGCGCCGAAACGGTCCCGGTGTCGAGGGCGAACAGCCGCCCCAGCGCGGGCTCCAGTCCGAGCCACCGCGCCGTCAGCACCCGCAGGACGTGCCCGTGCGCGACCAGCGCGACGTCGCCGTCCGCGAGCAGCGGCCGCGTCCGCGCGAGGACGGCGTCCGCCCGCGCGCCGACCTGCCCCACCGTCTCACCCGGATGGCCGGCGTCGCCCGGAACCACGCCGTCGTCCCACAGGTACCAGCCGGGGCGCTCCTTGCGGATCTCCTGGGAGCTGACGCCCTCGTAGCCGCCGTAGTCCCACTCCCACAGGTCGGGGTCTGCATCGTCCGCCGGCAGGCCCGCGAGCTCGGCCGTCCGCCGTGCCCGCTCCGCGGGGCTGACCAGCGTCCGCGTGATGGTCCGCCCGGCCAGCGCGCCGCGCAGCGCGCCGGCCTGCTTCTCGCCCAGCGCGGTCAGCGGCACGTCCGTCCGCCCGGTGTGCCGCCGCGCCCGGCTCCACTCGGTCTCCCCGTGCCGCACCAGGATCAGTTCGCCCATGACCGCCTGTCTACCCGGCGCTTGCCATTCGAAGAACCCCCGGAACGGGTGAGAGGGCGGGTGAGTCCGTCAGGCGAGGATCGAGGCGAGGGGCGTGTGGGGGAGGCCGTGGGCCTCGGCGACGTGGTCGTAGACGAGCGCGCCGGCGTGGGTGTTGAGGCCGAGGGCCAGGGCGGCGTCGGCGCGCAGGGCCTCGCGCCAGCCCTTGTCGGCGATCTGGACGGCGTAGGGGAGCGTCACGCCGGTCAGGGCGTAGGTGGAGGTGTTGGGGACGGAGCCGGGCATGTTCGCGACGCAGTAGAACGTCGATCCGTGCACCTTGTAGGTGGGGTCGGCGTGCGTGGTGGGCCGGGAGTCCTCGAAGCAGCCGCCCTGGTCGATGGCGATGTCCACCAGCACCGAGCCGGCCTTCATGCCGGCCACCAGCTCGTTGGAGATCAGCTTGGGCGCGCGGGCGCCGGGGATGAGGACGGCGCCGACCACCAGGTCGGCGGCGCGGGCCTCCTGCTCGATCGTGTAGGCGCTGGACACGAGGGTGCGCAGGCGGCCCTGGTAGACGGCGTCGATCTCGCGCAGCCGGTCCACGTCGACGTCCAGGACGGTGACGTCCGCGCCCATGCCGACGGCGATCTGCGCGGCGTTCAGGCCGGACACGCCGCCGCCGATGACGACGACCTTGGCGGGCGCGACGCCGGGCACGCCGCCGGGCAGGACCCCGCGGCCCCCGTTGGACGCCATCAGGTTGTAGGCGCCGACCTGCGGGGCGAGCCGTCCGGCGACCTCGGACATCGGGGCGAGCAGCGGCAGCGAGCCGTTCGGGAGCTGCACGGTCTCGTACGCGATCGCGGTGGCGCCGGCCGCCAGGAGCGCGTCGGTGCACTCCCGCGAGGCGGCCAGGTGCAGGTAGGTGAACAGGACCTGCCCCTCGCGCATCCGGTGGTACTCGGGCGCGATCGGCTCCTTCACCTTGAGGACCAGCTCGCCCTCGGCCCAGACCTCGTCCGGGCCGTCGAGGATCTTGGCGCCGGCGGCGGCGAAGTCGTCGTCGGGGATCGCCGAGCCGGTCCCCGCCCCCCGCTCCACGAACACCTCGTGGCCGCGCCGCGTGAGCTCGTGCACGCCCGCGGGGGTGATCGCCACCCGGTACTCGTGGTTCTTGATCTCTCGTGGGATACCGATCTTCACCGGGGGGCTCCTCCGTCAACGCTGACCAGGACGTACGCCTCCAGCGTGCGGCGCGGAGCCGACCCCGGGCTATGCGCAGCCTGTCAAGGCATCGACCCTTTCGACGACATGGTGTAAAGAGCGGTCCGCGGGGGCCGCCCGACGCGGCCGTTGGAGCGCTCCGAACTAGGCCGGGGCCGGGGGGAGCCACTCGTCGGCGATCGCGACCGTCAGCTGCTCCAGCAGCGGGCCCGCGCGGCGCACGCGGCGCTCGTCGTCGGGCTCGATGTCGGCCAGCGCGTAAGCCGCCTGGATCCGGGCCTTGCGGAGCTGCTCGCCGGTGAGGCTCCGGCGGCCGGCCACCGCGACGACCGGCGCGCCCGCGCGGGCGGCGGCGCGGGCGACGTGGACCGGCGCGCCGCCGCGCAGCGACCGGGCGTCGAGCACGCCCTCCCCGGTGACGACCAGCCGGGCGCCGCGGGCCTTCTCGGCGAATCCCAGCAGGTCGAGCATCAGGGCGGGACCGGGCTCGATCGTCGCGCCGAGGAAGGTGAGGGCGGCGAACCCGACGCCGCCCGCCGTCCCGGCGCCGGGCAGGTCGCGGGCCGCCCGGCGGGCCGCCGCCTCGGCCAGGTCGGCCCAGCGGCGCAGGCCCAGGTCCAGCAGGCGCACCTCGTCGCGGTTCGCGCCGCGGCGCGGCCCGTCCACGGCGGCGGCGCCGGTGCGGCCGAGCAGCGGCCCGGCCGGCTCGCCCGCCACCACCACCTCGACGCCCGACATGTCGAGCAGACCGCGCAGGTCGAGGGCGTGCAGCGAGCGCAGCGCCGCCCCGCCGGGCGGCAGGTCCCTGCCGAGCGCGTCCAGCAGCCGCCCGCCGAGGCCCTGGACGAGGCCCGCGCCGCCGTCGGTGCAGGCGCCGCCGCCGAGGCCGAGGACGATCCGCCGCGCGCCGAGCCGCACGGCGTGCGCGAGCAGCTGCCCCGTCCCGAGGCTGGAGGCGGTGAGCGGGCGCGGCCTGCCGCCGGGCAGCCGCCGCAGCCCGGACGCCTCCGCCAGCTCGACCACCGCGCTGTCGCCGTTCAGTGCCAGCCGCGCCGTCACCGGCCGGCCGGTCGGCCCGCACACCTCGACCTCGACCCGCCGCCATCCGGCCGCCACCGCGGCCTCGACGGTGCCGTCGCCGCCGTCGGCCACGGGCAGCTCCACGAGCGCGACGCCGGGCCGCGAGCGGCGCAGCCCGGCGGCGAGATGCCGGGCCGCCCGCGCCGCGGTCAGCGCTCCCGGGAACCTGTCAGGCGCCAGCAGGACGTGACCTGGCGGGGACGGGTGGGAGGGAGAGTCCGCGGACACCACAGCCACGCCTTTCACGCCGGGGGGTAAGGCCCTACCTTCTGCTTACGCCATGACGGCACTATTTGACACCCGCAACCGCCCTCGAGACTTCCAAACGGGCGAGTTCTGTCGCGGAGCGGTCACCGTGCGTCCGGTGTTTCCCCGGCCGGGGCGGATCGTGCGCGGACGATCCGGCGGGATCAGGTGACGCCGAGCCACTCCTCGATCGGATGGATGGCGAAGAAGACCACGAAAAGGGCGGCCACGATCCAGAGCGCGGGCGAGACCTCGCGGGCCTTCCCGCGGGTGACCTTGATGACCGCGTAGCCGACGATGCCCATGCCGAGGCCGGTGGTGATCGAGAACGTGAAGGGCATCAGCACGATGGTGAGGAACGCCGGGATCGTGATCTCCAGGTCGTTCCAGTCGACCTTGGAGACCTGCGTCATCATCAGCGCGCCGACGACCACCAGGGCGGGCGCCGCGGCCTGCGCCGGGACGGTCGCCGCCAGCGGGGTGAGGAACAGCGTCACCGCGAACAGCGCGCCCGTGGCGATGTTGGCCAGGCCCGTGCGCGCGCCCTCGCCGACGCCCGCGGCCGACTCGACGAACACCGTGTTCGCGGACGAGCTGGTGAGGCCGCCGAACGCGGCGGACAGGCCGTCCACCGACAGGATCCGGCCGAGGCGCGGCACCTCGCCCTTCTCGCTCACCAGGCCCGCCTCGTCGCTGATGCCGAGGATCGTGCCCATCGCGTCGAAGAACCCGGAGAGCACCAGTGTGAAGAGCACGACCAGCGCGGTGATGACCCCGGCCCGGCCGAACCCGCCGAACAGGGAGATCTCGCCGAACAGCCCGAAGTCGGGGGCGGCGAACAGCTTGTCGGGCATGTCCGGGGTGACCACGCCCCAGCCGCCCTGCTTGACGGTGGCGTTCTCCTGGATGAGCACGGCCCCGACGGTCCCGGCGATGATGCTGATCAGGATGGCGCCGGGCACCCGCCGCACGTACAGCACGATCATCAGCAGCAGGGTCGCCGCGAACACCAGCGTCGGCCACGTCTCCAGGCGGCCGCCGGTGCCGAGGGACAGCGGCGGGCTGGTGGCGCTGGAGGTGACGAACCCGGCGTCGTAGAGGCCGACCAGCGCGATGAACGCGCCGATCCCGACCGCGATCGCGTGCTTGAGCGCCAGCGGGATCGCGTTCATGATCCGCTCGCGGATGCCGGTGACCGCCAGCAGCACGATGACCGCGCCCTCGATCACCACGAGGCCCATCGCCTGCGGCCAGGTCATCACCGGGGCCGCCTGGAACGCCACGACCGCGTTGATGCCGAGGCCCGCGGCGAGCGCCAGCGGGGCGTTGCCGACCAGCCCCATGATCACGGTGGTGACCGCGGCGGACAGCGCCGTCATCGTGGTCAGCTGCGGGATCGACAGGGTCGCCCCGGTGACGTCCTTCGCCCCGCCGAGGATGAGCGGGTTCAGCAGGATGATGTAGGCCATCGCGAAGAACGTGGTGACGCCGCCGCGCAGCTCGCGCGGAACGGTGGTGCCGCGCGCGGTGAGGTCGAACAGCCGCTCCAGCGGCCCGCGCCCGCCCGCCGGCGGTGAATCGTCGGTCGGTCCGGCTTTGGTCTTGGACATGACGGGCGCTCCGCTTTCAGCAGCATTGTCTTCGGAAACGGCGAGCACAGGGTAGCCCTACCGGGCGGGGGTGTGGCCACCGGCTCCCTCCCGGGAAGGAGGTGTCGGGACGTGATTCCCGCCCTCCGCAGCGTGACGGGGGCGATGCGTCCCCTATAGCCTGCCCTGGTGCGAATGCGAGACTCCGCCGGGGCGACGGCCCTGGACTCCTACGCGTGGCTGCTCGCGTCCGTCCCCGAGCGGACGCGGTCGTCGTTCCGCGCGCGGATGCTCGGCCCGCTGGAGGAGTACGACAGCACCAGGCAGGCCGATCTCGTGCACACGCTGGAGGTCTTCCTGTCCTGTTCGGGGTCCTGGAGCCGCACCGCGACGCAATTGCACGTCCATGTGAACACGCTTCGGTACCGAATCCGGAGAATCGAGGACCTGACCGGACGGGATCTCGGCAGACTTGAGGACCGAGTCGACTTCTTCCTCGCCCTGCGCGCGGCGAGCACCTTGTAGGCGGTGGTCACACGATGGATCGGGAGACACTGGGGCAGCGCATCCGCGCCCTGCGGATCCGGCAGGGCGTGAGCCAGGCGCAGCTCGCCTTCCCCGAGCTGTCCGACAGCTACATCTCGCTGATCGAGAGCGACAAGCGGGTGCCGGCCCCGAGCGTCGTCGAGCTGCTGGCGGCGAAGCTGAACTGCTCGGCGACCTACCTCGTCAGCGGCGTCAGCGAGGACGTCGTGGACGAGCTGCGCGTCACCCTCGACTACGCCGAGATCGCGCTCAGCAACGGCGCGGCGGCGGAGGCGCGGGCCCGCTACGCCGAGGTGCTCGGCAGCGCCGACGCGGTCGCACTGCCCGAGATGCTGCACCAGGCGCGCTGGGGCCACGCCCTCGCGCTGGAGGCCGCGGGCGAGCTGGAGGCCGCGATCGCCGAGCTGAAGGCGCTGACCGGGCAGGCCTCGGCCGAGGCCGACCTCGACCACTGGGCGAAGGTGCACGTCGCGCTCAGCCGCTGCCTGCGCGAGCGCGGCGACATCAGCGCGGGCGTGGAGGCCGCCGAGACCGCGCTGCGGCATCTGATCGCCACCGGCGCCGACTCCACCGACGCCGCCGTGGACCTCGGCGCGGCGCTGCTGTCGGCGTTCATCGAGCGGGGCGACCTCGTCCGGGCCCGCCAGCTCGCCGCCCAGCTCGTCGAGCGGGCCGAGCGGATCGGCAGCCCCCGCGCCCGGATGGTCGCCTACTGGGAGGCCGCCTACGTCGCGGAGATCCGCGGCGAGTACGACGAGGGCGTCGCCCTCGCCGAGCGGGCGCTCATGCTGGCCGGCGACGGCGAGGACCCCCGCAACCTCAACCGGCTCCGCGTCATCTACGCCGGACTGCTGCTGCGGGCCAAGCCCGACCAGGCCGCGCGCGCCCGCGAGCTGCTCGCCCGGGTGCGCGAGGAGATCAGCGCCAGCTCGTCCGGCGAGATCGACGTCGCCTGGTGCCTGACCGAGCTGGCCCGCGCCGAGACCGCGCTCGGCCGCCCCGCCGAGGCCGTGGCCCTCGCCGAGGAGGCCCTCGACCTGCTCGGGGACGCCCCGCGCCGCGCCACCGCGGGCGCGCTGACCGTGCTCGGCGAGGCGTCGGTGCGGCTCGGCCGGCACGACCGCGCGGTCGAGGTGCTGACCCGGGCCGCGACCTGCCTGGAGGAGATGGAGTCCTCCCGGGAGGCCGCGCAGGCGTGGTTCGACCTCGCCGAGGTGCTGGCCGGGACGGGGACGTCCGACGAGCCCCGCATGGCCGCCTACCGCCGTGCCCTGACCTGCGTCGGGGTGTAACCGAACCGTCCCGGGCGCCGCCGCGTCAATGAATAATGCTGCGGTTGGTCTGAGATGGGGGAGTTGCTCGTGTTCGGTGTTGTATGTCCGTGCCGTCATGTTCTGTGCGGGTCGCTGTTCAAGGACTGGATGGCCCACCTGTGCGGGCTGTGCCTGGCGCTGCGGGCCGAGCACGGCCAGGCCGCGCGGCTCGTCACCAACTACGACGGGCTGCTCGTCTCGGTGCTGGTGGAGGCGCAGTCCCCGGAGCTGTCGCCGCGCCGCAAGGCGGGGCCGTGCGCGCTGCGCGGGATGAAGACCGCCGAGGTCGTCACCGCGCGGGCGCAGGGCGCGCAACTCGCCGCGGCCGCGTCCCTCCTGCTCGCCGCGGGCAAGACCCGCGACCACGTGGCCGACGGCGACGGGCCCTACGCGCGGCGGCTCGTCGCCGCCGCGGCCGGGCGGATGGCCGACAGGTGGGACGCCGCGGGCGGGCGCACGGGCGCCGCCGTCGGGTTCGACCCGGCGGTGCTGCGCGACGCCGTCGCCCGGCAGCCGGTCCTGGAGGCGGCGCCCGGCCTCGGGCTGCTCGACCTGACCGAGCCCACCGAGACCGCCGTCGCCGCCGTGTTCGCGCACACGGCCGTCCTCGCGGGCAAGGAGGCCAACGCCGAGACGCTCGCCGAGGCGGGCCGCTTCTTCGGGCGCCTGGCGCACCTGATCGACGCCGTCGAGGACCTCGCCGCCGACGAGGAGGCGGGCGCGTACAACCCGCTCCTCGCCACCGGCACCACCCCCGAGGAGGCCCGCCGGCACGCCGACGACGCGCTGCACGGCCTGCGGCTCGCGCTCGCCGACCTGGAGCTGGAGCGGCCGCGCCTCGTCCGGGCCCTGCTGGACCGCGAGGCGGGCCGCTCGGTCGAGCACGCCTTCACCGCCCCCGTCGACCTGTCGAAGGGGCCGCGCCCCCCGCGGCCCGGGCTGCCGATCCCGTGCTTCACCGGGGCGCTGGTCTGCGCGACCTGCGGGATCTTCCAGCCCGAGTGGAGCGAGCACCACGGCGAATCGTTCTGCGACCGCTGCTGGTGCAGCCGGCACGCCGACGGCTGCGACTGCTCCGGCTGCGACTGCTCCGGCTGCTGCGACTGCTGTGACTGCGACTGCTGCGATTGCGACTGCTGCGACTGCGGGTAACCGATCGGTGCCGTTCTCCCCGATCGCGCCATCGCGCGACCCGGGACGTGCCATGGTGGCGGGCTCAGTAGGGTAGACGGAGCCCTTCGACTCACTAGAGAACCCGGCCATCCATGAACATGTTCACGTCCCGCCGCCCCCTGCGCCGCCTCGGCCTGATCGCCGCCGCCGCCCTCGCCTTCGGCGCCCTCAGCGCGCCGCCCGCGCTGGCGCACACGAAGCTGGTCGGCAGCACGCCCGAGAAGGGCAAGGCGGCGGACTCGGTCACCGAGGTCACGCTGGTCTTCAGCGACAAGATCAGCGTGGCGAAGGTCGTCGTCAGCGACGGGCGGAAGAAGGAGTTCCAGGCGGGCGCGGCCGAGCGCGCCGGGACCAAGGTCACGCAGAAGCTCACCGGCCCGCTGCCCGCCGGCTCCTACACGGTCGCCTACCGGGTCGTGGGCGAGGACGGGCACCCGATCGAGGGCGACGACCTGGCGTTCAGCGTCACCGGAGGCGGCGGGGCGGCCGCCTCGCCCGGGCCGTCGGCGGGCGGGGTCGGCGCCGAGGAGCAGACGGGCCCGGCCGCCAACACCGACGAGCAGCCGCTCAAGATCGACCAGGAGCAGGCCGCCGAGGAGGACTCCGGCTCCGGGATGCTCCTGTGGGTGCTGATCATCGCGGGCCTGCTCGTGGGCGTCGGTATCGGGGTGCTCATCGTGTTCCGCGCCAAGCGCAAGCACCAGGCGGCAACCGGCGGTGAGTAAGGGCAGCCTGGCCGTCTGGCGGGCGGGGGCGGCCGCCCTGGCCGCGTCCGCCGTCCTGCTGGTGGCCGGGCTCGTCCTCGGCGGCTCGGTCACCGAGAAGGTCATCCCCGGCCTCGGCGACGCGGGCGCGCTCACCCGGTGGGGGCTGCCGGTCTCCCGGATGGCGATGGACCTGCTGTCCGCGCTGACCGTCGGCGCCCTGCTGGCCGCGGCCGCGTTCCTGCCCGTCGAGGGCGGCCGCGCCGCGCCGCGGCTGTCGAAGGACGCCCTCGGGTACCTGGGCGCCGCCTCCTGGATCGCCGCCGCCTGGGCCGCCGCCGCGGCGGCCACGCTGGTGTTCACCGTCGCGGACGTGCTCGGCCAGCCGGTCGGCGACGTCCTCACCGGCAGCGAGCTGAGCAGTTACGTCGGCTCGCTGCCGCAGGGCACCGCCCTCATGATCGTGGTGCTGCTCGCGGTCGTGGTCGCGCTGCTGGCGCGCACCACCACCACGCCCGCCGCCGCGTTCGGGCTGCTCGCCATGGCCGGGATCGCGCTGCTGCCCGCGCCGCTCACCGGGCACTCGGCCTCGGCCGCCAACCACTCCACCGCGACGACGGGCGTGGCCCTGCACGTCGCCGCGGTCGCCCCGTGGGTCGGCGGGCTCGCGATCGCCTGCGTCCACGCGCTGCTGCGCCGCGACCGGCTGGCGCTGGTCACCGGGCGGTTCAGCCGGATGGCCCTGTGGTGCTACGTCATCGTCGGCGCCAGCGGCCTGGTGAACGTGATCGCCCGGCTGCCCGACCCGCGGGAGATGGTCGAGACCGACTACGGGCGGCTCGCCCTCGGCAAGATCATCGCGTTCTGCCTGCTCGGCTGGTTCGGCTGGTGGCACCGGACGCGGACGCTGCCCGCGGTGGCCGGCGGCAGGCCGGGGGCGTTCGCCCGGTTCGCCTCCGTCGAGGCGGCCGTGATGGCCGCCACCATGGGCCTCGCCGTCGCGCTGGCCCGCACCGCGCCGCCCCCGCCGGCCGAGCCGGAGTCCGCGGTCAAGTCGCTGCTCGGCTACGACATGCCGCCGCAGGTCACCCCGCTGCGGCTGCTGACGCTCGGCCAGTTCGACCTGTTCTTCGCCGCCCTCGTCGCCGTGCTCGGCGGGCTGTACCTCGCCGCCGTGGTCCGGCTGCGGCGGCGCGGCGACTCCTGGCCCCTCGGCCGCACCGCCTCCTGGCTCATCGGGCTCGTGACGATCGTCGCCGTCACCCAGACCGGCATCGCCCGGTACGCGCCGATCCTGTTCAGCGTCCACATGGCGCAGCACATGGTGCTCAACATGCTGACGCCGATCTTCCTGGTCATCGGCGCACCGGTGACGCTGGCGCTGCGGGCGCTCAAGCCCGCCCGGCTGCGCGGCGACCGCGGGCCGCGCGAGTGGCTGACCGCCGTGCTGCACAGCCGGTACCTCGCGGTCGTCGCCCATCCCGCGGTCGCGACGCTCGTCTTCGTGGTGAGCACGTTCGCGCTGTACTTCACGCCGCTGTTCGAGGCCGCGATGCGCAACCATCTCGGCCACATCGCGATGATGGTCCACTTCCTGGCCAGCGGCTCCCTGTTCTTCTGGGTGCTGCTCGGCGTCGACCCGGCGCCGCGGAAGCTGCCCTACCCCGCCCGCCTCCTGCTGCTGTTCGTCACGATGCCGTTCCACGCCTTCTTCGGCATCGCCCTGATGAACATGAGCCAGGCGCTCGCCCGCGGCTGGTACACCTCCGTCGACCCGCCGTGGGGCACCACGATCCTGCACGACCAGCACACCGGCGGCGCCATCGCGTGGGGCTTCGGCGAGGTCCCGACGTTCCTCGTCCTGATCGTGCTGGCGTTCCAGTGGTACGCCCACGACCAGCGGCAGGCGCGGCGCATGGACCGCAAGGCCGACCGGGCGGCGAAGGCCGGCGGGCGGCCCGAGGACGACGAGCTCGCCGCCTACAACGCCCGCCTCGCGAAGCTCGCCGAGCGCGACCGCGCCGCCGGGCCGCAGGGCGCCGCCGAGCAGCAGGGCGCCGCGGAGCAACAGGACCGGGCGTGAGCGTGCGCTCCCCCGTGCGGGGGAGGGGCCTGACCGCCCGTTCTGCGAGGATCGAGCCGTGCTCCGTGTGCTCCGCCCGCTGATCGAGCCGGTGACCTGGCGGCGCTGGTCCCACCTCGTCGTGGGCGGCGCGCTGCTGATGCCGTACTGGTTCCTCGCGATCAGCCTCATCCCGCTGCTGCCGATGGGCAACGGCCTGTTCAAGGCCGTGCTGATGCTGGTCGTCATGCCGGCCGCGGCGACGTTCGTCACCGGGCTCGTGCCGACGGTGCGGCTGCTGGAGAGCTCCCTCGCCAAGGAACTGCTCAGGGGCCCGGCCGCGGCGCTCGTGCCCGGCTCGGCGGTCTCCTGGGAGAGCCGCGTCCGGGCCGCCGCGTGGTTCACCCTGCACCTCGGCACGGGAGTGGTGGTCAGCGGGCTGAGCCTGGCCCTTCCGCCGGCCGCCGTCGTGATGGTCCTCGCGCCGGCGGTGAGCTGGGACACCCGGTTCCTGGAGTCCTGGGGATGGCAGAGCGCCTGGCACCAGTGGCCCGCGCCGCCGATCGGGGTGGCGTCGCTGGCCCTGCTGCTGGCGCTGATCGTCGGGGCGGGCGCGCTGCTGGCCCGGCTGGCGCCGGTGTTCCTCGGGCCGTCCGCCGCCGAGCGGCTGGCGGACATGCGGGCCGAGGCCGTCAAGCTCGCCGAGCGCAACCGGCTGGCCAGGGAGCTGCACGACTCGGTGGGGCACGCGCTCAGCGTGGTGACCCTCCAGGCCGGCGCGGCCGGGCGGGTGCTCGACAGCGACCCCGGGTTCGCGCGCGAGGCGCTCGCCGCGATCGAGGAGTCGGCCCGGGCCGCGCTGGAGGACCTCGACCACGTCCTCGGCCTGCTGCGCGACGACCGGTCCCGCCCGGCCCCGCAGGCCACGCTGAAGGACCTCGGCCGGCTGCTGGAGCAGACGCGGATCGCGGGGGTGGCGCTGGACGCGGAGGTGGACCCGGAGGTGGAGCACGTCCCGGCCGCGGTGTCGCGGGAGGCCTACCGGATCGTCCAGGAGGGCCTGACGAACGCGCTCCGGCACGCGGGGAAGGTACCGGTGCGGCTCCGGCTCGGCACCGACGGGGAACGGCTGGAGGTCGAGATGACCAATCCGCTCGGCGCGACCCGCGGCGAGGGCGCCGGCCACGGCGGCGGCCGCGGCCTCGGCGGCGTCCGCGAGCGCGTCACCGTGCTGCGCGGCGAGATGTGCGCGGGGGCCGACGGCGACCGCTGGCGCCTGCGCGTCTCCCTGCCGCTAAGGTCCGGGGCATGACGATCAAGGTTCTGCTGGTCGACGACGAGCGGCTGATCCGGGCGGGGCTGGCCGCCATCATCGACGCCGAGGACGATCTCGCCGTCGTCGGCGAGGCCTCCGACGGGTCGGAGGTGCCGGGCGAGGTGCGCCGGCTGCGCCCGGACGTCGTCCTGATGGACGTGCGGATGCCGCGGCTCGACGGCATCCAGGCGACCCGGCACCTCCTGGCCACCGTGCCGGAGCCCCCGCGGATCATCGTCGTCACCACGTTCGAGAACGACGAGTACGTCTACGACGCGCTGAAGGCCGGCGCCAACGGCTTCCTGCTCAAGCGGACGCGGCCGGAGGAGATCCTGCAGGCGATCCGGATGGTCGCGCACGGCGACAGCCTGCTGTTCCCGGCGGCGATCCGGGAACTGGCCGGGCGGCACGGGCCGTCCGGCGCCGGGGGCGCGGACTGGCACGGCCGGCTGACCGGCCGGGAGGGGGACGTGCTGCGGCTGATGGCCAAGGGCTACTCGAACGCGGAGATCGCCGAGGAGCTCTTCGTGAGCCCGCAGACGGTGAAGACGCACGTCGGGAACATCCTCGCCAAGACGCAGGCCCGCGACCGGACGCAGGCGGTGATCTTCGCCTACGAGACGGGCTTCATCACGCCCGGGTGAGGTGGCAGGGTGACCGCATGAGGGACTTCCGCTTCGGGTTCAACGTCTTCGACATCGTCTCCCGGGAGGACTTCGCCGAGCGGTGCCGCCGCGGTGAGCGGTACGGCTACGACGTCGCGCTCGTGCCCGACCACCTCGGCGCCCCGGCCCCGTTCCCGACCATGGTGGCCGCCGCGGACGCGACCGAGCGGCTGCGCGTCGGCCCGCTCGTGCTGAACGCGGGGTTCTGGAACGCGCACCTGCTCGCCCGGGAGGTCGCCACCGCCGACCGGCTCACCGGGGGGCGGGTGGAACTCGGGCTCGGCGCCGGGCACATGAAGTGGGAGTTCGACGCGGCCGGGATCCCATGGGAGCCGTTCGCCGCCCGCGCGGAGCGGATGACCGGGCTGATCGAGGAGCTGGGCCGGCTGTTCGGCGGGGGCGACTACGAGCGGCACCGGCCGGTGGCCGAGTTCTTCGGGCTGGCGGAACTGGCGCCCGTGCAGCGCACCGGGTTCGGCGGGTCGGGCCCGCCGCTGCTGGTCGGCGGCACCGGCGACACGATCCTGCGGGCGGCGGCCCGGCACGCCGACATCGTCGGGATCGCCGGCGCGTACCAGATGAAGGGCGAACCGCCCGGGACGTTCCGGTTCGGCACCGCCGAGGAGGCGGAGGAACGGGTCCGCTTCGCCCGCCGGCACGCGGGGGACCGGGCGGCGCGGATCGAGTGGAACGTGCTCGTCCAGCATGTGCAGGTGACCCCCGACCGGCGGGCCGAGGCCGAGCGGATGCGCGCCGAGCGCGTCCCGTACATGACGGTCGAGCAGATCCTCGACACCCCGTTCGTCCTGCTCGGGACGGAGACGCAGATCGCCGAGCAGCTCCGGGAGCGGCGCGAGCGGTACGGGTTCTCCTACATCACGGTGCACTCGCCCTTCATGGACGTCCTCGGCCCGGTGATCGAGCGGGTCTGAGCCCCTCGGCGGCGGGACGGGCGCCGGGCGCGCCGGGCGTCCTCGGCCCGCAATTCGAACAGGGCTTACACCTCATTTACCTACAGGTAGCTACAAAAGAGACAGAAAGGAATAAGAGCGACGATCGGGGGATCATGGACGCCGTTACCCTGGCCGGGCTGCGCAAGCCGAGGCCCTATCCGGCGGTGTCGGTGCTGATGCCGACGCACCGCTCCGCCCGGGACGGCCGGGAGGACCGCATCCGGCTGCGCAACCTGCTGGGGGAGGTCCGGCGCCGGCTCCACGACGACCCCAAGGTGGCGCCCGACGCCGCCGACCAGGTCGTCCGGGAGCTGGAGCGCGCCGCGGGCGAGGTCGATCCGCGGCACGCGTCCGACGGGCTGGTGCTCTTCGCCGCCCCGCGCGGCGAGCACCACGCGTTCACGATCGGCCAGCCCGTGGACGAGCGGGTGGTCGTCGACACCGGATTCGCCACCCGCGACCTCGTCGCCGACTACACCCGCACGCCGCGCTACTGGCTGCTGTCCCTGTCGGACCACCGCACGCGGCTCTGGAGCGGTCTCGGCGCGGAGCTGGTCGAGCACGCGCGCGGCGGGTTCCCCGTCGAGCCGGAGCCGATCGACGAGGCGAGCGCCGGGCGGCTGGCCCGCCGGGCCGCCCAGGGCGGTGACGGCGAGCGCCGGCGCCAGGCCATGCGGGACGTGGTGTCCGCGCTCGAACGCGTCCTCGCGCGGGACCGGCGCCCGCTGCTCGTCGCCGGCGTCACCCGGCACCAGGCGCTCTTCGACGAGGTCGCCGGGCCGCACGTCACCGTGGCGGGCCGCGTCGACGGCAGCTTCGAGGGCGTCGCGCCGAGCGCGCTCGCCGAGGCGGCCCGGCCCGCGCTCGCCGCCTACGAGGACCTCCGCGAGGTCGGCGTGCTGTCGGAGCTGGAGGCCGCGCGCAGCATCCAGCGGTACGCGGGCGGGCTCTGCGAGGTGGCGGAGCTGGTCGAGGAGGGGCGCGGCGAGCACCTGGTCGTCGAGCGCGGCTACTACGCGCCCGCGGTGCGCAGCGGGGGCGAGCTGATCCCGGTGGACGGCATGCCCGGCGTGCTCAAGGGCGCGGACGTGGTCGACGACGCCGTCGACCACGTCATCGAGACGGTGCTGGAGTACGGGGGCGAGGTCACCTTCGTCTCGGACGGCTTCCTGATCGACCACGACCGGATCGCGCTGGTGACGCGCTACTGAGCCGGGCCCGCGCAGGACGGGTCGTGCCAGCCCACCCAGCCCAGCGACCAGAACCGTCCGGCGTGCGGCCGCCAGCCCGCAGGGTGCGCGGGCCAGGACGCCTCCGGCCGCGTCCCCTCCGGGAGGGGCACGACGACCGTGCACACGCCCGGCGCGGGCGGCCGTCCGGCGCGGACGTCGAAGGTGCCGAGGCGCGTCCACCACACGGGGTACATCAGCGCGGTCCTGACGGCCCAGTTGAGCGACGCGTCCGTGACGACCCCGCCGGAGGCCGGACCGGCGAGCGGGGGCTCGGCCGGCACGCGGCGCGCGTGCGGTCCCATGACGAACGCCAGCGCCGCGAGGTTCACGCCGGCGAGCGCGACGGCGGTCAAGGCCGTCCTGTTCAGCCTGGACGCCACGAGCAGACCGCAGAGCAGGGCGAGCGCGGCGAGCGTCGCCTCGCGCAGGTGCAGCGCGCCCCGGTCGGCGGTCAGGAACGTGACCTCGGGGAAGTCGAACCCGATGAAGACGTGGGTGCGGAGCCGCTCGCCGGCGTAGGCGGCGACCCAGACCCCGGATCCGCCCAGCAGGAGCGCGCACGCCGCCGCCAGTCCGACCGCCCTGCCGGTGGCGAGGCGCATGAGGGCGGCGGCCCCGGCGAGCGCGTAGACCAGCGCCACGCACGCCAGGTAGCGGCCGTAGGCGAAGTTGCCCACCCGGTGCTCGTCCGGCAGCGCGGCCGAGGAGGCGTAGGCGATGCCGCAGGTCGCGGCGAGCAGCACGCCCGCCATGATCCTGTCCGCCGCGGGCGCGCGCCGCCGCGCGAGGACCGCCGCGACGGCCACCAGCCCGGCCCCCGCCAGCCCCCAGGTGGACACGATCAGGTACCAGAGCTGCCCGGCCGCCCCCGACAGCGCCCACTCCTGCCCGGGGACCGTGGTCAGCCGCGACGTCAGGATCCCCGCGAGGTCCCGCGTCCCGCGCGGATACAGCTCGGCGCGGATGTGCGCGTTCAGCGCCGCGCCCGCCGCGTACCCGGCGACCGCGACCGCGCCCCCGGCGAGCACGGCGCGGATCCTCCGGCGTCCGGGCAGGGCCGTGACCAGCAGGGCGGCGCAGTGGACGGCGAGGAGGACCGATCCGCGGGTGTGCACCGCCGCCGTGCAGGACGCGACCAGGCTCGCGAGGGCGGCGTCGAGGGCGCGGCCGCCGCGGACGAAGCGGTCCAGGGCCAGCAGCCACGCCAGGACGAGCGTCGGCAGGACGGCGTCCGCGAGCGCGAAGGCGCCGAAGAACGTCGTCGCGGGCAGCAGCGCCGCCGCGAACGCGAGCGGCAGGGCGGACCGGCGGGCGAGGCCGAACCGGCGCGCCGCCGCGTACCCGAGCGGGAACAGCAGCGCGCCCAGCACCGCGTTGATCGCCATGACGGTCGTGTAGACCGTCGCCGGTTCGTGGGAGAACCAGTAGGCGGGGGCGAGGACGAGGGGGTACCCGCCCTGGTAGAAGGTGTTGCCGGACAGGTCGCCGCCCGGCCCGCCGGCCAGCAGCCGGGCGGCGAGCAGGTAGCCGGTCTCGTCCGGGTTCGCGGCCGGGCCGGTCCGCGCCCAGGCGAACCAGAGCCGGACGGCCGCCTGCGCGAGCACGCCGGCCGCGAGGAGCCAGGGCAGCGCGCGCGGGAACCGCCGGGCGCGGTCCGGCGGGGCGGTCGGCGCCTCGGCGGCCGGCCGGGAACCCTGGCGGCGGGGCGGGAGCAGGGCGAGCGTCATGCGCCCCACGGTTCCGGCGGGCTGTCATGATCGTGTGCCGGTGATGTCCGGATCTCGTGACACGAACGGCCAGATGATCGAGAGCGGCCGATAATGTGCGGGTGGCGAGCATTCTGTTCATCGAGGATGATCCGTCCGCCAGGGCGGCGCTGGAGCTGGCGCTGACCCGTCAGGGGCACGGGGTGACGTCCCGGGCCACCGGCGAGGACGGGCTGGAGGCGCTGCGGGCGCGGCGTCCCGAGATCGCGATCCTGGACGTGATGCTGCCCGGCATCGACGGGATCGAGGTGTGCCGCCGCATCCGCCGGGAGGACCCGCTGCCGGTCATCCTGCTGACCGCGCGGGGCGACGACCTCGACGTCGTCCTCGGCCTGGAGGCGGGCGCCGACGACTACGTGGTGAAGCCCGTGGAGCCCCGCGTCCTGGACGCCCGGATCCGCGCGGTCCTGCGCCGCGCCGACCAGACCCGCATGGACCGGTCCGTCTACGGCGACCTGGTCATCGACCGGACCTCGCTGAAGGTCACCAAGGACGGCGCCGACCTGCGCCTCACCCCGACCGAGCTGCGCCTGCTGCTGGAGCTGACGCGGCGGCCCGGCCAGGCCCTCACCCGCCAGCACCTGCTGGCCGAGGTGTGGGAGCACACCTATCCGGGCGACTCGCGGCTCGTGGACGCCTGCGTGCAGCGCGTCCGCGCCAAGATCGAGGACGAGCCGGCCGAACCGCGGCTGATCGAGACGGTCCGGGGCTTCGGCTACCGGTTCACGGCGCCGTGAGGCGCCTCCGGTTCGGGCTGCGGATGCGGCTCGCGGCCGCGTTCACCGCGGTCGCGCTGCTGGCGTCCGTGCTCGCCTCCGGCATCTCCTACGTGCTCCTGCGGCGGGTGATGCTGCAGCGCGCCCAGGACGCGGTGCTCAACGACGTCCGCACCGCCCTCGCCCAGCAGGTCCCGCCCAACCTGCCGCCCGACGCGGAACCCCTGGTCGCCGCGGCCCTGAAGGACGCGCTCGGCTCGGGCCCGGGACGCGAGGCGGTGGCGGTGCCGTTGCGCCTGGACGGCGGCGTCTCCCTTCCGCCCCCGGGCAGCCTGAACGTCGTCGTCACCCGCGAGTTCGCCCGGCGCGCGATGCGGGGGGTGGTGTTCCAGCGCGTCGTGAAGCACGACAGGGCGTTCGGCAGCGATCCCTACCTGCTCGTCGGCGCCCGCGTCACCGGTTACGAGACCACGGTGGACGAGCCGGCGCGGACCACGCCGCCGATGGTGTTCGTCACCGCGAGCCTGCGCCGGGAGGCCGCCGACCTGGGGCTGTTCACCCGCACCCTGCTGATCGCGGACGCCGCGGCGCTGGCGGCCGCGCTCGGCCTCGCGCTGCTGGCCACCGGGGGCGTGCTGCGCCCGGTGCGCCGCCTCGGCGCCGCCGCCCGCGCGCTCGGCGAGGGGAGGCTGGAAACCCGCGTGCGGGTGCGGGGCCGCGACGAGCTGGCCGACCTCGCCGTCACCTTCAACCGGACCGCGCAGGCGCTGGAGCGGACGGTGACGGAGCTGCGGGCGATGGAGGCCGCGTCCCGCCGGTTCGTCGCCGACGTCTCCCACGAGCTGCGCACGCCGCTGACCTCGATGATCGCCATGACGGGCGTGCTGGCCGAGGAGGCGGAGGAGGGCGGCGACGGGGCCGCGGTCCGGCTCGTCGCGGAGGAGACGCGGCGGCTCGTCCAGCTCGTCGAGCACCTGATCGAGATCAGCCGGTTCGACGCGGGCGCCGCCGCCCTCGTCCTGGACGACGTCAACGTCGCCGACGCGGTCGCGGCCACCCTGGACGCGCGCGGCTGGCGGGAGGAGGTGGCGGTGGAGGGCCCCGCGGACCTGTTCGTCCGGCTGGACCCGCGGCGGTTCGACGTCATCGTCGCCAACCTCGCCGGCAACGCCCTCAAGCACGGGCGCCCGCCGGTCTCGCTGCGCTTCGGACGGCCCGAGGACCCGGAGGCCGGCGGCGTCCGGGTCGTGGTCGCCGACCACGGCCCCGGGCTCCCCGACGACGTGGTCTCCGTGGTCTTCGACCGGTTCGTCAAGGCGGAGGCGGCGCGCTCGCGCAGCGAGGGCAGCGGACTCGGCCTGTCGATCGCGAAGGAGAACGCCCTGCTGCACGGGGGCACCCTGGAGGCGGCCAACGGGCCGGAGGGCGGCGCCGTGTTCACCCTGTGGCTGCCCGACGGAGAAGGAGGCGAGGGCCCATGAGGCGACGGCACCGGGTGCGGGCGCTCCTGGCGGCGGCGTCCTGCGCCGCCGTGGCCGGCTGCGGGATCCGGCCGACCGGGATCATCGCCGCGGGAGATCCGCCGATGGCGCAGGCGCACGCCGCCGCGATCACCGTCTACCTCGTGCGGGGCGGCGAGCCCGGGCGGGGCGGCAAGCTGGTCCCGGTGACGAGGCCCGGGCTGCCCGGCCAGGCGAACCTGGCCATCGAGCAGCTCACCGTGCCGCCGACCGAACGGGAGCGGCTGATGGGGCTGCGCACCGAGGTCCACGAACGGCTCGACGCGTACTCGGTCGACGACGTGTCCACCCCGGTGGGCCGTCGTGCCCAGCTGGTCGTCCGGCCGGCCGACCGGAAGACCGGGACGAGGAGGTGGTCGCGGACGGCCATGGCCCAGATCGCGTGCACCGGGCAGACCATCCAGGGCATCCAGAACGTCAACCTGTGGAGCACGTTGAGCTCGACCAGGAACGAATGGAGGGTCCTGACCTGCGAGGATTTCTCCGACATGCTCGGATGATCAGCCCCGCGTCAGCCACTGGGCGGTGATGTCGCCGAGCACGGACCGGACGGTCAGGATCGCGATGCCGAGGACCAGGACCGGCATCACCACCCATCGCTCCACCTTGCCGTCCGTCCGCGGGATGACAGGCAGTTCGACCCGCCACGGCAGCGGCCAGAAAACGGGACAGCCCCGCGGTGTCAGGCAGTCGCCGGCGACGTGGGCCAGGCAGCCGAGCGTCACCGCGAACCCGACGAAGCTCATGTCGATGTTGCGCATGAGCCAGACGGCGATCAGGGCCAGTGCGCAGTCGGCCAGCGCCGACTGCGGCTCCGCACCCTCGAAGTCGAGCCCGACGCCGCGCAGCCCGAGGCCCACGATCATGAACAGGCAGGCCCACCAGGCCCAGATGTAGTGGGTGGCGAGGGTGTCCATCGCCCAGCCGATGCCGACCGCGAACAGGATCGAGTGGGTGGCGTGCCGGTGCCCGCCCGACACCTTCCCGATCCACTTGCACATGTGGTTCGTGATCGGCCCGAAGGTGTTGGCGATCCGGCCGTTGTGGTGGTCGATGTCCGGCAGGATCGCGGCGCCGGCGCACACCACGGCGCCCGCCATGACCTGCTCCGGCGACAGCGCCACCGCGTGCTCGCCGAGCAGCCGCTCCTGCCCGATGATCGGGACGGCGGCCAGCCACGCCAGCGCGCCGCTCAGGGCATGCGTCTTGCCCATCATGTGCCGTTCCCCCGCCTTCCAGCGCGTATCGCCGCCCGTCTCAGGGCGGGACTCTAATCCGCTCCTGATCGTTTTCGGCGAAGACGCGCCGAAGGGGGCGTCACGTCCCTTTGATGCGCGGAGGGACCCGCCGGTTCCGCCGTCAGACGGCGTTCCGCTCCCGCGCGGAGACGACCGCCTCGACGTTCTCCTCGGCCCATTCGGTAATGGCCCCGATGGGCTTTTGGAGTGAGTGGCCGAGCGGCGTGAGGGCGTACTCGACGCGCGGCGGCACCTCGGCGAAGACGGTCCGGGTGAGCAGGCCGTCGCGTTCCATGGCGCGGAGCGTCTGGGTGAGGACCTTCGGCGTGACGCCGCCGATCAGGTTGCGCAGCTCGGTGAACCGGCGGGGGCCGCCGCTCAGGCTGAGCACGACGAGGACCGACCACTTGTCGCCGATCCGGTCCAGGATCAGCCGGGTCGGGCAGTCGGGGTCGAACGCGTTGCCCTTCATAGTTTCCATAGGGTACCTATGGCACGTTGAAGTGACCAGTATCTGATAGATACCTTCGGCGGCGACGACGACGTTCGAGGAGGTCATCGATGAGGATTCTGCTGATCGGCGCGACCGGCATGGTCGGCCGGCGGATCGCCGCCGAGGCCCGCGGCCGCGGTCACGAGGTCACCGGTGTCACCCGCGGCGGGAACGAGGGGACGGCCCGGGCCGAGGCGGGCGACGCCGCCGCGATCGCCCGGCTGGCCGAGGGGCACGACGCCGTCGTGCTGAGCGTGCCGCCGCCCCGGGACGGTTCGGAGACCGAGGGGCCCCTGCTGGCCGTCACCCGCGGCGTCCTGGACGCCCTGCGGCGGGCCGGCGTCCGCCGCCTCGTCGTGGTCGGCGGCGCGGGAAGCCTGGAGGCCGCGCCCGGGGTGCGGCTGGTGGACACCCCCGAGTTCCCCGCCCTCTACAAGAGCGAGGCGCTCGCCGCGGCCGCGCAGCTCGGCGTCATCCGGACGGAGGCAGGCGACCTGGACTGGACGTTCATCTCGCCTGCCGCGGTCATCGCGCCCGGCGAGCGCACGGGCACGTTCCGGCTGGGCGGCGACCGGCTCCTCACCGACGCCGGCGGCGACAGCCGCATCAGCGCCGAGGACTACGCCGTCGCCCTGGTCGACGAGCTGGAGAAGGGCAACGCCGTCCAGCGCCGGATCACAGTGGCGTACTAGGTCAGGAGGGGATGAAGCGCCAGGCGCCGGACTCCTCGCCCGGCTCGTAGGGGGAGTCCAGGCGCTTGGCGACGACGCCGGGCAGCCCCTGCTCGCGCGCCGCGTCCAGGACGGCACCGCCGTCGCCGGGGAACCAGGGGGCAGTCTGCCAGCGCGGCCCCGACAGGCCGAGGCCGTCGAGCCGCTCCCGCCGCTCCCGGTACGGGACGTCCAGCAGCGGATGCCCGTCCAGGTGCAGCACGTCGTAGACCATGTAGGTCTCGCGGCCGTCGAGGACGGCCAGCTCCCCGTCCAGCAGCGCGGGCCGGACGCCGAGCTCAGCCCCGAGCCGGGAGCCGAGCCCGCCGGGGCCGTCCACGTCGCGGCCCCGCCCGTCGGTGAACCGCGTCCGGCCGCCCTCGACATAGGCGGCCATCCGCTTGCCGCCCCATGCGAACTCGAATCCCCACGCCCGCGGGTCGCGGGGCAGGCGGGCCCGCTCCTGCGGCCGCATCGGGCGCAGCGACCCCGGGAGCGGCTCGGCGTCCGGGTCGGCGGGCGGGTCCATCCGGTGGATCATCCAGTTCTTCCCGCGCGTCCTGAACAGCACGTAGCGGCCGGAGACGCGCGAGCCGTGGATGACGACCTTGACCTCGCGCTCGGACCACTTCTCCGTCTCGTAGGTCCCGCGGTCCCAGATCGTCATCCTGCCCGCGCCGTACTCGCCGCGCGGGATCTCGCCCTCGAAGGCGGCGTACTCCAGGGGATGGTCCTCGGTGTGCACGGCGAGGTGGTTGGTCTCCGGGCTCCACGGCAGGCCCTTCGGCACGGCCCACGAGACGAGCACGCCGTCGCGTTCGAGCCGCAGGTCCCAGTGCAGGCTGGTCGCGTGGTGCTCCTGGATGACGAACGTGTCGTCGTTCCCGCGCGGCAGCGCCTTGTCGGCATGCGGGACCGCCGCGTCCTCGGGGACGGGCTCCGGCGTCCGCCCCGGATCCCGCTTGCCCCGGTACTCGGCGAGCCGGTCGCCCTCGCGGGCCGGGGGAGAGGAGCGCTTCGCGGACTTCTTCGGGGTCACGCCCGCTGCATACCCGCGATCAGCGGATGAAGACGGCGTAGTCGGCCAGATCGCCGGTGAGGGAGGGCGGCAGCCCCGCGACGGCGGACAGCTCCTCGGCGGAGAGGAACCCGCCCGTCTCCGCCCGTACCCGCTCGATCCTGTCCGCCAGTTCCGCGGTGATGCCGGGCAGCAGCTCCAGCGCCTCCGCGGGCGCGTGGTTGACGTCGACCAGCCCGCCGTCGTTGTACTGGCGCGGCAGGTCGGGCCGTCCGATGCGCAGCTCCTTGGCGAGGCCCGGGTCGGACGCGGCCAGCTCCCGCGCCTTCTCCCGCAGCAGCCGCTGCCGCTTGACCCGCTCCACGACGGCCTCGTTGTCGACGCCCGACAGCCCGTGCGGGTCGAACACCCCCCGCCGGATGAGGAAGGCGTGCCCGCAGCCCACCACCGCCAGGACGGCCATCAGCATGCCGGCGAACCGCACGTTGCCCCGGTCGTCGGCGGCGGACAGCATGGACAGCAGCAGCGCGAACACCCCGGCGTAGGCGACCGTCGACACCAGCAGGTGCAGGCTCCGCCGCCACAGCAGCGCGGCGGCGAACGTGAACGGCGTCGCGAAGCCGAGGCTCAGGAACGGCAGCGCCGCCCACGTCACGCTCAGCGCCGCCCGCCCCGGCGGCATGGTGTCGGACGGCACCCTCGGCTCGTACGGCGCTGGGGCGTTCATCTCTTGAGAGTCTCCCGGCCGGATGTGGGGCGAATCGGACTCTAGATCGAGGTGTGGGTCACGGGAGGGTGAGGATTTCGTGGCCGTCGTCGGTGACCAGCAGTGTGTGCTCGAACTGCGCCGTGCGCCGACGGTCCTTGGTGACGACCGTCCAGCCGTCCGCCCAGATGTCGTACTCGGGGGTGCCGAGGGTCAGCATCGGCTCGACCGTGAACGTCATGCCCGGCTCGATGACCGTCGTGGCGCCCGGGTCGTCGTAGTGGGGGACGACGAGGCCGGAGTGGAACGTCGTGCCGATCCCGTGCCCGGTGAAGTCGCGCACGACCCCGTACCCGAACCGCTTGGCGTAGGACTCGATGACCCGCCCGATCACGTTCAGCGCCCGGCCGGGCTTGACCGCGCGGATGCCGCGCATCGCCGCCTCGCGGGTGCGCTCCACCAGCAGCCGCGACTCCTCGTCGACGTCTCCGCACAGGAACGTCGCGTCGGTGTCGCCGTGCACGCCGCCGATGTAGGCGGTGATGTCGACGTTGACGATGTCGCCGTCGCGCAGGACCGTGTCGTCCGGGATGCCGTGGCAGATCACCTCGTTGATCGAGGTGCACAGCGACTTGGGGAACCCGCGGTAGCCCAGCGTGGAGGGGTAGGCGCCGTGGTCGAGCATGAACTCGTGGCCGATGGCGTCCAGCTCGTCGGTGGTGACTCCCGGGCGGACGTGCTTGCCGACCTCCTCCAGCGCCTGCGCGGCGATCCTCCCGGCGACCCGCATCCGCTCGATGGTCTCGGGCGACTTGACGTCGGGCTCGCCCGTCCGCGGCCGCTTCTTCCCCACGTACTCCGGGCGCGGAATGTTCGAGGGAACCTTGCGCATCGGGGAAACGCGTCCAGGCCGGAGCAACTGCGTCGTCATAGTGATGGAGTGTAGTCAGCGCGGTCCGGGCAACAATCCCGTGCCAGCGCATGATCGAGAGGAGCGCCCATGGCCGGTGACGACGGTGACTGGTGGTTCTGCCTGAAGCACATGAAGGTCGAGCACGGGGCCGGCTGCCCCGGCAAGGACCGGATGGGCCCGTACAAGACCGAGGGCGAGGCCGCGAACGCCCTGGCCATCGCCCGCGAGCGCAACGAGGCGTGGCGCAGGCAGAACGAGGACTGACTAGTCGGGGACCGGGCCGGAGACGGCGTCGAGGAGCCGGGCGAGGCGGCGCCGCAGCCCGCGCGGCGTCCGCGCCGGCTCCCGGCCCGCGGCCGCGCTGACGAGGTGCTGCGCCCCGTCGAACGACATGAGGGCCTCGTCAGGCGGGACGGTCAGCGCCTCGTGGGCGAGGCCGCGCAGCTCCCGGTCGCCGCCCTCCAGCGCGAGGACGGTCGCCCCGGTGCGGCGGGCGTCGTCGACCCGCTCCAGCAGCGGGACGGGCGCCTCGTCCTCGGCGACGACGAACAGCGTCTCGCCGCGCCGCGCCGCCTCCAGCCGCTCCAGCCCGATCCGCAAGTGCGCGGGCGCCCCGGCCGGCGGCTCCCAGCGCACCAGCGTGGGGGCGAGGCCCGGGGCGCCGCCGAGCCGGCTCTCGTCGTCGAGGTGCGCCGCCAGATGCCACGGGTCGCCCCCGGGCGTGCCGACCAGCAGCAGCCCACCGGGGGTCCGGGAGGTGACGCGCAGCGCCCGGCCGAACTCCTCGGTCCGCTCCAGCCAGCCGGTCGTCGACAGGACCTCGCGCAACATCGTCATCTGCTCGGCGTCCACGGGCACCATGGTGCCTCACGCGGCGGCCGGTGCAGGCCCTTTTCCGGAGCCGACCCGGCGGCGGGCGCCCGGACCCGCGCCTGGCAGACTCGGCCGCATGACTGAGCAGCAGAAGACGCCCTACGACCTCCCTGACGCGAGCGGCCTGTCCATCGGCATCCTGGGCGGGACGGGGGACCAGGGCAAGGGCCTCGCGCGCCGGTTCGCGCTCGCCGGGCACCGGGTGACGATCGGGTCGCGCAGGGCCGAGCGCGCCCAGGCCGCCGCCGACGAGCTCGGCGCGGACCTGCCCGTCTCCGGCGCCGAGAACCCGGTCGCGGCCGGCGGGTCCGACGTCGTGATCGTCGCGGTCCCGTGGGAGGGGCACAAGGCCACGCTGGAGTCGCTGCGCGCCGAGCTGGCCGGCAAGATCGTCGTGGACTGCGTGAACCCGCTCGGCTTCGAGAAGGGCAAGGGCGCGTTCGCGCTGCCGGTCGAGGAGGGCAGCGCCGCCGAGCAGGCCGCCGCCGTGCTGCCGGACAGCCGGATCGTCGCCGCGTTCCACCACGTGTCGGCCAGGCTGCTGCTCGACCCCGAGGTGAACGAGATGGAGCTGGACGTCCTGGTGCTCGGCAACGACCGGGAGGCCACCGACCTCGTCCAGGCCCTCGCCGGGCGGATCCCCGGGATGCGCGGCGTCTACGGCGGGCGGCTGCACAACGCCCACCAGATCGAGGCGTTCACCGCGAACCTCATCTCCATGAACCGCCGCTACAAGGCCCACGCCGGGCTCCGGATCACGGACGTCTGACCGGGGCGGACCGGTACGGTGCCAGGATGATGCCGGAATGAACGGCTCGGACGCCGCGCGGCGGCCGCTCGTCATGCTGCCGTCGTCCAGGACGGGGCCGCTGCGGGCGGTGGCGAAGCGGGTCGGGCTGGCGCTCGTCCTGCTGTTCCTCGTCGTGGCCGTCGTGTACCTCGACCGCGACGGATACCGTGACAGCGGCGGCGGGCGGCTGTCGCTGCTGGACGCCTTCTACTACGCCTCGGTGACCATGTCGACGACCGGGTACGGAGACATCACCCCGGTCAGCGACGGCGCGAGGTTCGTCAACATCGTCTTCATCACGCCCGTGCGGGTGCTGTTCCTCATCGTCCTCGTGGGCACGACCCTCGAGGTGCTGGCGGAGCGCACCCGCGACGACTGGCGAAAGTCCCGCTGGAGGGCACGCGTGCGCGACCACGTCGTGGTGGCCGGTTACGGCACGAAGGGCCGGAGCGCCATCAGGACCCTGCTGAGCACCGGGGTGCCGCCCGAGTCGATCGTGGTCGTGGACCCGGACCCGCGGGTGGTGGCCGAGGCCGCCGAGGCGGGATTCGTCGGCATCGTCGGGGACGCGACCCGCAGCTCGGTGCTGAAGCAGGCGTCCGTCCAGCGCGCCCGCGAGATCGTGGTGGCGAGCGCCCGCGACGACACCGCCGTGCTGATCACCCTGACCGCCCGGCAGCTCAACCCGCGCGCCGGCATCCAGGCGGCGGTGCGCGAGTCGGAGAACGCCCCGCTGCTGCGGCAGTCGGGCGCCGACCACGTGGTGACCTCGTCGGAGGCGGCGGGCCGGCTGCTCGGGGTCTCCACCACGCAGCCGAACGTCGGCGAGGTCATCGAGGACCTGCTGGACCAGGGGAGCGGCCTCGACCTGGTGGAGCGCGAGGTCCTCCCGGAGGAGGTCGGCCGTTCGCTCGGCGCGGTCGGCGACCCGGCGCTCGCGGTGGTCCGCGGCGGCCGGCTGCTGCCGTTCGACGACGTCGGCTGCGCCGTCCTCGAACCCGGCGACCTGCTGATCGTGGCGCGGTCCCTCGGCCGGCGCCGCGGCCCGTCCGGGCCCGACGGGTCCGAGGCCCCGGACGACCCGGGGGAGCGGACTTCCTGACGCGGGCGGGAGCGGTTTCGCCCTGCGCCGCGTCCTACTCCTGACATACCATCGGAGTGGCGACAGGCAGGGTGGAGATGAGAGAGAACCGGTCGGCAGACCCGTGGAGCGCGTTCCTGGCCCCTTCCGGGCGGAACGACGCGGTGCGGGCGCCCGGGGCCGCCCCCGCCGGGGAGCCCGGCGTCGCCGGCTACATCGAGCCCGGCGCGGAGGACGCGTGTCGCCGCGTGCTCGCCCAGTTGCGGGCGGCCAACGGCCCGATGTCGCTGGAGCAGATCCACCACGCGACCCGGCTCGGGCTGCTGGAGGTCGCGAGCGCCGTCGACACGCTCCGCGAGCGCGGCCTGGTCGCGGTGGAGCGGGAGATCGACGAGGTCGTCCGGCTGACCGGCGAGTGACCGCGGCCCGATGATCGGATACGTCGTCGCCGTCTCGCTGAGCTGCCTCGTCGGCATCGCCGAGCTGGTCAGCCGGTACCGGGACCGGCCCACCACGCTGGTCCGGGTGCCGAGCACCTGGGCGTACGTGCTGATCAACGGGGGAGCGGGCGCGGGCTCGCTGCTGCTCCTGCACACCTTCGACTGGCGCTTCGGCGTCCAGTCCGCGCACGTCGCGGAGGCGACGCAGGTGCTCGTGGCGAGCCTCGGCTCGATGATGGTGTTCCGCAGCGCGGTGTTCACCGTCCGGGTCGGCGACGAGGACGTCGCGGTCGGGCCGAGCACGCTGCTGACCTCGCTGCTGGCCGCCGCCGACCGGGGCGTCGACCGGATGCAGGCCAAGACCCGCGCGCACGAGGCGGGGGAGATCATGCGGGGCGTCTCGTTCGCCAAGGCGCGGCTGGCGCTGCCGACGTACTGCCTCGGCCTGCTGCAGAACGTGCCCGCCGAGGACCAGGCCGACCTGCGGACGGCCGTGGACGCCCTCGCCGGCAGCGAGATGACCGACGGTCAGATGGCCCTCAACCTGGGGCTGCTGCTGATGAACGTCGCCGGCCCCGACGTGCTGCGCTCCGCCGTGGAGACGCTCCGCGACGAGATCACGGCGGACGACGCGGCCCCGCGCCGCGTCCCGCCGCCGCGCGACGGCCAGGTCCACGAGGGCGGGCGGCCCCGGCCCGAGCCGGTCCGCTCCGACCCCGACCAGTAGCGAACGTCACACCGCGCGGGGAACGGCACACGGCCGCGCCGGTGACGGCGCGGCCGTGCGGGGGTGGGCCCGTTCGGCGCCGATGCCCGCGCGGGCTAGTGGTAGGTGTGCTCGGGCGCCGGGAAGACGCCGCCCACGACCTCGTCGGCGAAGGTGCGGGCCGCCTCGCCGAGCAGGGTGTTCATGTCGGCGAACTTCTTGACGAACTTCGCGGTGTGCGGGGTGAGCCCCGCCATGTCCTGCCAGACGAGGACCTGAGCGTCGGTGTGACCGCCGCCCCCGATGCCGATCGTCGGGATGGACAGGGACGCGGTGACGCGGGCGGCGAGGTCCTCGGGGACGCATTCGAGGACGACGGAGAACGCGCCCGCGGCCTCCAGGGCCTTGGCGTCGGCCATCAGCTCGTCGCCGTCCTGTCCGCGACCCTGCACCCGGTAGCCGCCGAAGGCGTTCACCGACTGCGGGGTGAGGCCGAGGTGGCCCATCACCGGGATGCCGGCCGCCACCATCGCCTCGGCCTGCGGGAGGACGCGGCGTCCTCCTTCAAGTTTGACGGCGTGCGCGCCGGTCTCCTTGAGGAACCGGGTGGCGGTTCTCAGCGCGTCGGCGACGCCCGTCTGGTACGAGCCGAACGGCAGGTCGGCGACGACCATGGCGCGCTTGGAGCCGCGGACGACGGCCGCGGTGAGCGGGATCAGGTCGTCCACGGTGACGGGGATGGTCGAGTCGTAGCCGTAGACGACCATCGCGGCGGAGTCGCCGACGAGCAGCACGGGGATGCCGGCCTCGTCGAAGACCCGCGCGGTGAGCGCGTCGTAGGCGGTGAGCATCGGCCACTTCTCGTGCCGCTCCTTGGCCGCCGCGATGTCGCGTACGGTGACCCTGCGCCCGCTCGTACCGCCGTAGAGTGCGGTCGGCTGCGCCGGGGATGGGACGGAAGAAGACATGCAGAACCTCCGCTGGTCTTGAGGCGCCACTGTGGCGTACCCAGACGGAATCGATGGTGCCACCTGACCAACGATTCGGGTACCCCTCCCCATTCCGAAAATTTCTTCGCCGGAGCGGGAAGAGATTCCGAAACGATACCGTTGCGTATCGACATGGACCCCCAGACGATCCAGCGGCGCCGGTGGTACATCCTCGGCGTCCTGACCATGAGCCTGCTGGTGGTGGTGCTCGACAACACCATCCTCAACGTCGCGCTCAAGACCATCGCCGACCCCGACAAGGGCCTGGGCGCCACCCAGAGCCAGCTCGAGTGGGCGATCAACTCCTACACGCTCGTCTTCGCCGGCCTGCTGTTCACCTTCGGGGTGGTCGGCGACCGGATCGGCCGCAAGCGCGTGCTCGTCGGCGGCATGGCGGTGTTCGCCCTCGCCTCGCTGGCCTCGGCCTACGCGCAGTCGCCCGAGCAGCTCATCTACGCCCGCGCCCTGATGGGCCTCGGCGGCGCCGCGGTCATGCCGCAGACGCTGTCGATCATCACCAACGTCTTCGAGCCGCACGAGCGCGCCCGCGCCATCGGCATCTGGGCCGGCGCGGTCGGCCTGGGCGTCGCCATCGGCCCGCTCACCGGCGGCCTGCTGCTCGCCCACTTCTGGTGGGGCTCGGTCTTCCTCATCAACGTGCCGGTCATCGCGGTCGGCGTCCTCCTGATGGCGTTCCTGGTCCCCGAGTCGCGCAACCCCGCCCCCGGCCGGCTCGACCCGGTCGGCGTGGTGCTGTCGGTGATCGGCCTGGTCGTCCTGTCGTACGGGATCATCCAGGGCGGCGAGAAGGGCGACTGGCTCCAGTTCCCCGTGCTCGGCCCGATCCTCGCCGGCGCCGCCTTCCTCGCGCTGTTCGTGTGGCACGAGGCCCGCACCGCGTCCCCTGCCTTCGACGTCCGGCTGTTCAAGGACGCGCGGATGTCGGCCGCCGTCGCGTCCATCGCGCTGTGCTTCTTCGCCGCGACCGGCGTGTTCTTCTTCGCCAACTTCTACATGCAGTCGGTGCGCGGCCTGACGCCGCTCCAGTCCGGCGCCATGGTCCTGCCGTTCGCGGTCGCCCAGCTCGCCTTCGCGCCGCGCAGCGCCGCGATGGTCCGCCGCTACGGCGCCAAGGCGGTCTGCACCGCCGGGCTGCTGCTGGTCTCCGCCGCGCTGGCGAGCTACCAGTTCGTCGGCGTCCACACCTCCATGTGGATCCTCGGTGCCATCTTCTTCGTGCAGGGCGTCGGGATGGCCAACGTGATGCCGCCCGCCACCGAGTCGGTCATGTCCGCGCTGCCGCGCGAGAAGGCCGGCGCCGGATCGGCCATCAACAACACCGCCCGCCAGGTCGCGGTCGCGATGGGCGTGGCCGTGCTCGGCTCCGTCGTCGCCTCCGTCTACCGCGGCGACCTGCGCGACGAGCTCGCCGCGCTGCCCGCGGGCGCGCGGCAGGCCGCCGCCGAGTCGATCGAGGGCGCGCACGCCGTCGCCGCCCAGATGGGCCCCGCCGGGCAGGGCCTGGTCGGCCCCGCCGACGCCGCCTTCGTGCACGCCATGCACGCCGCGTCCGTCGCCGCGGCCGTGATCTCCTTCCTCGGCGCCCTGGTCGTCCTGAAGTGGATGCCGGGACGCGGTGCCGCGGCGGCGCCCGAGCAGGCGCCGGCGCCGGCCGGGCGGCGCCCGGAGAAGGCAGCCGTGTGACGGGGCCGGTGTGGCAGGGTGAGGGCATCATGACCGGGACCGAGCGGCGGCACGCGGGGCGGCCTCGCAGCGAGCGCGCCGAGAAGGCCATCATCGAGGCCACCCTGGACCTGCTGGCCGAGGAGTCGGGGGTGGCGGGCGTCTCCATCGAGGCGGTCGCCGCCCGCGCCGGCGTCGGCAAGACGACGATCTACCGGCGCTGGCCCAGCAAGGAGGCGCTGATCGTGCACGCGCTCGGCGCCGTGAAGGAGCCGCTGCCCGAGCCGTCCGGCGCGTCCGTCCGCGAGGACCTCACCGAGATCGCGCGGCGCCTCGCGGGCGACCGGCACCGCCGCTACTCCCGGTGCTTCTGGAACGTCGTCGGCGGCGCGGAGAAGCACCCGGAGCTGTACGCCCGCTACCGGCAGGACGTCATCGAGCCGCGGCGCGACGTCGTCCGCAGGGTGATCCAGCGCGGGGTCGACTCGGGGGAGCTGCGCGCCGGCCTCGACGTCGAGGTCGCGATGTCGCTGCTGCTCGGCTCGCTGACCGCCAAGCGGCCCCAGGAGACGTTCCCCGAGGGGTACGCCGAGGCGGTCGTCGACACCCTCTTCGAGGGCATCGGCAGCGCCCGCGAAGGCCGTCCGGAAGCGGACGACGAGCGGTTTTCGGCGCGGTAAGCGCGATCTTCTCCCCTTACCGCTGCGTCATGCCCCATACTGTCGCTGGGTAGTGGTGAGACGACCGGCTGTCTGGAGCGCGTCACGTGAGATCCGTCATGGCGCCGCGAGGCGATGCCCCCGCCACCGATTCGGCGTCCCGGACCCTTGTCCTGGGCATCGACGGTGCCCGGCGAATCGTGCAGTGCGGCCCCAACGCCAAGGCCGTCCTCGGCCGTGCCCCCGAGGACCTGATCGGCCGCCCGGCCACCGACCTGGTCGGCGACGAGGCGAAGGCCGAGCTCGAGACGCTCCTGGAGGCCAACGACGCCGGCCAGGAGCGCAACGGCGTGATGGGCGTGCTGCGCGGCGACGGCGGCGCGTCCGCCGACGCCCTGGTCACCGTGCAGCCGATGCTCGGCGGCGGCCCGGGCACGGCGCCCTCCGCGCTGCTGTTCGTCCGGGTCGAGCTGCCGCCGAGCGAGCGCTACCAGGACCCCGCCCTCATGCGGCGCGCCCTGATGGACGACCCGCTCACCCGGTTCGGCGCGACCCTCGACCTCGACCAGTCCGCCCGCGGCCTCGTCGACGTCGTCGTCCCGCACTTCTGCAACGCCGCCTCCGTGCTGGTCCTGGAGAGCCTGGTCGCCGCCGACGAGGTGCACACCGAGTCCGGCTCGGCGGTGCTGCGCCGCATCGCGGTCACCTCCGACGACGGCAACCCGGCCTGGACCTCCACGTTCCCCGTCGGCGAGGTGCTCGTCTTCCCCGAGGGCACCCCGTACCGGCAGGTGATGGAGACCGCGCGGCCCGTCCACCTGCCGCACATCGAGGTGGACGCCGCGAGCGAGATCGCCCGGCTGTGGCGGCGCGGCCCGGCGGGCGAGCTGCTGTCCAACGTGTCGATGGTGCTGCTGCCCATGATCGCCAGCGACACGCTGCTCGGCTTCATCGCCTGCACCCGCATCCCCGGGTTCCGCAAGTTCGACGCCTACGACGTCGAGATCGGCATGGAGTTCGCCGCCCGCGCCGCCATCGTCATCGACAACGCCCGGCGCTACAGCCGCGAGCGGGCCACCGCGCTCGCGCTGCAGCGCAGCCTGCTGCCGCTGCGGCTGTCCGCGCCGTCCTCCGTCGAGGTCCGGCACCGCTACCTGCCGGGCAGCAAGCTCGTCGAGGTCGGCGGCGACTGGTACGAGTCGATCGCGCTGCCCGGCGCCCGCGTCGCCCTGATCGTCGGCGACGTCGCCGGGCACGGCGTCCGCGCCGCCGTCACCATGGGCCGGCTGCGCACCGCCCTGCACACGCTCGCGAACCTGGAACTGCCGCCCGCCGACGCCCTGCACGTCATGCACGAGCTGATGATCGAGCTGGGCGAGCAGGAGCCGCACTTCGCCACCTGCGTGTACGCGGTCTACGACGCGACCACCGGCACCATCGAGATCGCCTCGGCCGGGCACCTGCCGCCGCTGCTGGCGAGCCCGACCGGCGACAACGAGTACCTGAAGGTCCCGCCCGCCCCGCCGCTCGGCGTCGCGGGCGGCGCCGCCATCGAGAGCCGCGAGTTCACCGTCGAGGACGGCAGCCTCTTCGTCATCTACACCGACGGCCTCGTCGAGAACCGGGGCCGCGACATCGACGACGGCCTCGCCCGCCTCCAGAAGATCTTCGGGCGCGACTCGGTCGACCGCTCCATGGAGGACCTCGCCAAGACCACCCTCGCGGGCGTCTACGCCGACCAGCACCGCGACGACATCGCCGTCCTGATCGCCCGGCTGCGCCGCCTCCCGGCCGACCGCTACTCCTCCTGGACGCTGCCCGCCGACCCGGCCGCCGTCCGCCGCGCCCGCGGCCTCGTCCGCGCCCGCCTGGCGGAATGGGACCTGGAGGACCTCGACTACACCACCGAGCTGCTGGCGTCCGAGCTCATCACCAACGCGCTCCGCTACGCCCCCGGCGCGATCGAGCTGCGCCTCCTGCTGGAGCGCACCCTCGTCGTGGAGGTCCTCGACCGCTCCGCCGCCCTGCCGCGCCTCCGCCGCGCCGAGGACGACGACGAGAACGGCCGCGGCCTGCTGGTGGTCAGCCAGCTGGCCCACCGCTGGGGCAGCCGCCGCACCGCCGCCGGCAAGGTCGTCTGGTGCGAGCAGATCGTCCCCGGCGTAGACCCCGACGCCTCGGAACAGGTCCCCGCCTGGCCCGAAGAGGCCTGGCCCGGCGAACTCCACCACAGAGAGTAAAGGGGGGCGGTGTCTTCCCAGGGGGGCGACCCCCTGGAACCCCCGTTGCGAGCCGGGCGATCCTCACGCCACGGTTTCGGTGGGTTGTGCCCGTGCGGGTTCGTGTCGTGGCGCTGCGGTCGCCCGGCTCGGCGGGTCGGGCGACCTCCAGGCGCCAGAGCGCCTTCCGGCCGCCCGACCCGCGCCGTCGCTCAAGTCCACTCCAAGAGCGCCACAGCTGGCACATCCAAGAGCGTCAAGGTGTGCACGTCCAAGAGGGTTGGACCAAGAGCGTGGGGCGTGGACGGTTCACACCCTCTTGGACTTGGTGCTCAGCCGGGGCGCGGGCAGGCGCGTGGAGCGAGTGCAGCGAGCGGAACGCGCGTGCCCGCCGACGCAGGCGACCGCAGCGACGCCGCACAAGCCGCAACAGGCACAGAGACCGCGACGGCGGCGTGAGGATCGCCTGCGTCGTGACGGGGGTTCCAGGGGGTCGCCCCCCTGGGTGAACGCAGCGCGGGCAGGCGCGTGGAGCGAGTGCAGCGAGCGGAACGCGCGTGCCCGCCGACGCAGGCGACCGCAGCGACGCCGCACAAGCCGCAACAGGCACAGAGACCGCGACGGCGGCGTGAGGATCGCCTGCGTCGTGACGGGGGTTCCAGGGGGTCGTCCCCCTGGGTGAACACAGACCCCTGGGCTAACACTTCTCCCTCCAGCGGTTGGTTATGGGGAGGCGGCGGTCGCGGCCGAAGTTCTTTGGGGTGATCTTGGGGCCGGGCGGGTACTGGCGGCGCTTGTACTCGGCGATGTCGACGAGGCGGATGGCGCGTTCGACCAGGGCGGGGTCGTGGCCGGCGGCGACGAGGGCGTCGCGGCCCATGTCGCGTTCGACGTAGTCGGTCAGGACCGGGTCGAGGAGGGCGTACTCGGGGAGGGTGTCGCGGTCGCGCTGGTCGGGCCGCAGCTCGGCGGACGGCTCCTTGACGATGATCGCTTCGGGGACGGGCTCCTGCTCGAAGGGGTGCAGGAGCGGCGAGTCCGAGCCCACCTGGGTGTTGCGCCAGCGGGCGAGCTCCCAGACGGTGAGCTTGAAGACGTCCTTGATGGGGCCGAAGCCGCCCGCGGAGTCGCCGTAGAGGGTGGAGTAGCCGGTCGCGAGCTCGCTCTTGTTGCCGCCGGTGAGGACGAGGTGGCCGTGCTCGTTGGACAGGGCCATCCAGACGTTGGCGCGGATGCGGGCCTGGAGGTTCTCCTCGGCGAGGCCGTGCAGGTCGAGCTGCTCCTCGAAGGCCTCGACCATTCCGGCGATGGGGACGATGCGCGAGTTGATCCCCTGCCGCTTCACGAGCTCCTCGGCGTCCACGACGGAGCCCTCGGAGGAGTAGCGGCTCGGCAGCAGGACGGCGTGCACGTTCTCCGGGCCGATGGCGTCGGAGGCGATGGTGGCGACGAGGGCGGAGTCGATGCCGCCGGACAGGCCGAGGACGACGGAGCGGAAGCCGTTCTTGCGGACGTAGTCGCGGGTGCCGAGGACGAGCGCCGCGTACACCTCGGCGAGGTCCTCCAGGGGCCGCGCGACCGTCGGCGCCTCCGCGGGGTAGGCGGGCAGCGGGTCGGCGGACAGGACGCGCCGCTCGATCGTGATCGTGGTGCCGTCCTGGGCGTCGACGCGGGTGGGGCCCTCGTCGGCGGCGGGGCCGGCCGCGGGCAGGTCGAGGTCGGCGACGAGGAGGTGCTCGACGAACTGGGGGGCGCGGGCCAGGGGGGAGCCGTCCGGGCCGACGATGACGGAGTCGCCGTCGAAGACGAGCTCGTCCTGGCCGCCGACCAGGTTGACGTACGCGAGCGCGCAGCCGGCCTCGCGGGCGCGGTCGGCGCACAGTTCGAGGCGGACGTCGTCCTTGTTGCGCTCGTAGGGGGAGGCGTTGACCGCCAGCAGCAGGCCGGCGCCGGTGGCCCGGGTGACGCCGACCGGGCCGCCGTCCTGCCAGAGGTCCTCGCAGATGACGGTGGCGACGTCGACGCCGTGCACCCGGACGACCGGCAGCCGGTCGCCGCGCGCGAAGATCCGGTACTCGTCGAACACGCCGTAGTTGGGCAGGTGGTGCTTGGCGGAGCGGACGACCACCCCGCCGCCGTGCAGCCATGCGGCGGCGTTCAGCGGAAGGGCGCCGGGCCGCCGGGCCTTGCCCTCGCCGACGGGCGGGCAGTCGAGGTAACCGGTGACGACGGGCAGGTCGCCGAGGCCCTCGTCGGCGAGCCGGCGGGCGAGGCTTTCGAGGACGTCGCGGGACGCCTCGACGAAGGACGTGCGGAGCGCGAGGTCCTCCACGGGATAGCCGGTCAGCATCATCTCCGGGAATGCGACGAGGTGCGCGCCCGCCTCGGCGGCGCGGCGCGTCCACGCCACGATCTGGTCGGCGTTGCCGTCGAGGTCGCCGACGGTCGAGTTCACCTGTGCGAGAGCGATCCTGAGTTGTGCCACGGTCCAAGGGTAGAACCCCGGACCCGGTTTCGTCACTTTGACGAAAAGTGGGCGTCGAGCACGGCGGCGTGCCGTCGCCGGATCGCGGGGCCGAGCGCGAGCTGCGCCGCGGCGGCCGCGAGGGCGAGACCCGCGCAGGTCAGCCACAGTGCGGGCCCTCCGCCGGCGCCGAGCAGCTGGGTGCCGCCGAGCGGCGCCAGCAGGAAGCCGCCCGACCACGCCATCCCGTACAGGCCGCCGTACCGGCCGCGCAGGGGCGCGGGCGCGAGGTCGGCGACCACGGCCTGCAGGACGGACGCGGCGGTGATCTCCCCCAGCGTCCACACCAGGATCGTCGCGGTGTAGGCGGCCACCGACGAGGCGAGCGAGGTGAGCCCGTAGCCGACCCCGACCATCGCGAAGCCGGCCACGAGGACAAGGGTGTGGTCGCGCCTGGCCAGCCACGCGTTCACCAGCGGCTGGACGATCACGATCAGCACGCCGTTCGCGGCGATCGCCAGGCCGTAGGACCGCGGGCCGAGCCCGTCCTCCCTCATGGCGAGCGGCATCGTCGTCATGCCCTGCATGAGCACGAACGTGTAGACGAGGGTGACCAGCACGTAGCCGACCATCACCCGGTCGCGCAGCACCCGGCCGAACCCGCCCGCCGGCCCCGCGTGGACGTCCCGGACGCGGGTCTCGGGGACCGCCCGCCACACGAGCAGCCCGAACGCCGCGCAGGTGAGGGCGTCGATCCAGAACAGCCAGAGGAAGCCCTCCTGCGCGAGCGTCCCGCCGAGCACCATGGCGACCGCCCAGCCGAGGTTGACCGCCCAGAACAGCAGCCCGAACGCGCGCGGGCGGTCGGCGGGGGAGACGATGTCGGCCACCATCGCCTGCGCGGCGGGCCGGTACATGTCCAGCAGCAGGCCGAGCACCAGCGCCGCCGCGAGGATCGCGGCGAGGCCCTGGGCGTAGCCGAGCGCGAGCATGGCCGCGCCGGTGCCGACGGTCGCGGACGTCAGCGTCACGCGGCGGCCGAAGCGGTCGGCGAGCGCGCCGCCCGCGAGCTGCCCGACGAGCGAGCCCGCGCCCAGGACGGCCATCGCCACACCGGCCTGGGCCAGCGACAGCCCGCGCACGGTCGTCAGGTAGAGGCCGAGGAACGGCTCGACCATGGTCCCGAGGCGGTTGAGCAGGGTGCCCGCCCACAGCACCCAGTAGGTCCGGGGGAAGCCGCCGACACGGGGGCGCAGGAACGCCGCGAACCTGCCGGGAGGGGGACCGACAGGAGTCTCTTCCAGAGTGGTCACTTTCACGATGGTGGGGGCCTCGCGCGCGCCGAGACATTTATTTAGTCTGTACTAAATGATCGAGTTCGTCCTCGCGCCGGACGACGTGGCGCGGGTCCGGTTCGCGTTCTCACCGCTGTGGGAGATGGTGCGCAGCGTGCGGGTGCTCGCCGATCCGTCCGGCCACGCGCTCCACCTGCCGTGGGTGCGCAGGGTCCGGCCCCGGCTGCGCGGGCTCGGCATCGAGCCGCTGCTGGAGGTCGTCTCGCCCGCCGGGTACATCCCCGACTTCCTCACCCCGCCCCCGGACACGCCGCTGCCCGACCTCGGCGCGGAGCTCGCGGCCGTGCGCGCCGCCCCGCCCGAGGTCGTCGCCGCGGAACTGACCTGGACCGGGCACGGCAGGCGGCTCGCTCCCGCCCGCCGCGCCATGGCCGCGGATCCCGCCCGCGCCCTGGAGACGCTCGCCGACCTCCTCGAACGGTACTGGGAGGCCGCCGTGGAGCCGTTCTGGCCGCGCATCCGCGACCTCCTGGAGGGGGACGTCCTGCGCCGCAGCGCCGCGCTCGCCGCCGAGGGCGCCGCGGGCGTGTTCGCCGACCTGCACGAGGCCGTCTCCTGGCGCGCCGGGACGCTCACCGTCGACCGCCCCTGGGACTTCCGCGGGGAGCTGGCCGGGCGCGGGATCCTGCTCGTCCCGAGCGCGTTCGTGTGGCCGCAGGTCTCGGTGATGGTGCCGCCCTACCAGCCGATGCTCAGCTACCCGCCGCGCGGCGTCGCGACGCTCTGGGAGACCGGGCCGGCGGACGGGCCGCGCGCCGGCGCCCTGGCCGCGCTCATGGGGCGCCGCCGGGCCGAACTGCTCGCGGCGCTCGCCACGCCCGCCTCCACCACCGACCTCGCGAGGCGGACGGGGGTGACCGCGGGCGCGGTCAGCCAGCACCTCGGCGTGCTGCGCGCCTGCGGCCTCGTCACCGGGCACCGCATGGGCCGCCGGGTCCTGTACGTCCGCACGCCGGCCGGGGACGCCCTCGCCGGCGCTCAGCGCAGCGACGCGAGCGCGTCCAGGCGCGGCGGCGCCGGGGAGGCGTCCGGACCGTAGCGGCCGGACTCGGCGAGCCAGTCCATGTGCGCGCGCGGCGTGTCGAGCAGGACCTTGACGACCTGTGCGGCGGCGGCGCGCTGCGCGACCGTGAGGTCCAGCCGGTCGAGCATCGCGGGCAGGCTGCGCGCCGCCGACCACGCCTCCTCCAGCCGCTCCGCGATCCGGTCGGCCACCAGGGCGGCCGCGCGCGCCGCGTCCAGCCCGTGCTCCCCGGCGAGGACCGACGGCAGGTCGTGGACGTCGCCGCGCGCGGCCTCCATGTCGTGCGAGGCGAGGTCGTTGGCCCAGGCCACCGCGTCGGCGACGCCGTCGGCGAGGGTCTTCCACCGGGGCGTGCGCAGCAGCCGTGCGGGCAGCTCGACGCCGAGGACGGCCTCGATGAGGTCGAACAGGAACGGGCCGCACGCCCGGCGGCGCAGCGACCGGTACTCCGCCTCGGTCGGGACGTGCCCGATCCGCCGGTTGACCGCCTCCTCGGCGCAGCCGTCCCGATGAGCCTCCAGATGCAGCATGAAGCGGCGGCGCCAGTCGCGGCTCATCCCCTTGGACGTGGCCTGCCACAGCTCCACCAGCACCGCCTCCAGCGGGCGGGCGCCGGGCCGGGCGTGGCCGCGCCGCATCGCGCGCAGCAGGTCGTCGTAGAGCGCATGGACGGCGCTGCCGCTGTCGGCGAGGGGCGGGTGGTCCAGCGTGTCGTCCAGGGCCAGCGTCCAGGTGAGCCAGCGGGCGAACAGGTCCACGGCGGCGAGGTCGGCGGACGGCAGGACGCGGGCGGCGAGCCGTTCGCAGCGGGCCCGGCCGAGCGGGGAGGTGTCCGGATCTCCGAGCACCAGTCCGCGGCCGCGGGCCCAGGCCTCGACCTGCGCGCACAGCTGCCACGACTCCGGGTGCATGGCCGACGGCGTGGCCAGGGCGGTCACCCGGTCGGTCATCGAGAGAAGAAGTGAGATGTCCACGACGCGACCCACGCTAACGATCAGTGCCGCGGCCGCCCATGATCGCCACGTCAATTTCCGGGAAACGGATATCCGGGGACGGTCACGGGCGAGTCAGCCCCCGCCCCTGCCGTCCACCCGGGCGGCCGTGCGATAGTGCCTTGATCAGAAGGCAGCATGATCAGGAGGAAACGTGTCGAGACGGACGACACTCCGGGCGCTCGGCGCGGGGCTCGCGGCCCTGGCGCTGACGGCGTCGGCGTGCGGCGGCGACAAGGGCGCGACGGTGCAGGGCGTGAAGCTCATCGAGAAGGGCGCGCTCACCTCGTGCACGCACCTGCCCTACCCGCCCTTCCAGTCGGAGGACAAGAAGTCGGGCAAGGTCGTCGGCTTCGACGTCGACCTCATCGACCTGGTCGCCAAGCGGCTCGGCGTCACCCAGAAGATCGTGGACACCCCGTTCGAGACGATGAAGACGGGCTCGGCGCTCAACGCCGGCAAGTGCGACATCCAGATGGGCGGCATGACGATCAAGCCCGACCGGGTGAAGTTCATGGACGTCTCCGCCCCCTACTTCGACGCCACCCAGTCGCTGATGGCGAAGAAGGGCAGCGGGATCACCTCGCTCGACGACGTCAAGGCCAAGAAGCTCAAGCTCGGCTCGCAGGCGAGCACCACCGGCGAGGACTTCGTCAAGGGCAAGGGCTTCGACCCGCGCTCGTTCGACAACTCCAACGCGGAGCTGAACGGCCTGCGCACCGGCCAGGTGGACGTGATCGTCCAGGACGACCCGGTCGTCAAGGGCTGGCTGAAGGACCCGGCGAACTCCGGCTTCGAGATCGCCGCGAACCTCAACACCGGCGAGCAGTACGGGTTCTGGATGCGCAAGGGCCACAACCCCGAACTGGTGAAGCTCACCAACCAGGTGATCGCGCAGGCGAAGTCGGACGGGACCTACAAGCGGATCTACGAGAAGTGGATCGGTCCAATGCCGCCGAGCGCCGGCGGCGGATCGTGACCGCCGAGCCGGCCGGGGCGGCGGCGCCGGGCGGGCTGACCCGCCGGCGCCGCCGGCAGCTCTCCCTGGGCGGCCAGTACGGGATCTTCATCGTCGTCATCGTGCTGGTCGCGGCGCTCGCCGACTGGGGCACCCTGCGGCTCAACTTCGCCAACTGGGACGTCGCGAAGAGCCTGTTCCCCGACATCATCACGATCGGGCTGCGCAACACCGCCGTCTACACCGCGGTCGGGTTCGGCCTCGGCCTCGGCGGCGGGCTGGTCGTCGCGCTGATGCGGCTGTCGTCGGTGCCGCCGTACCGGTGGTTCGCCACCGGCTACATCGAGGTCTTCCGCGGCCTGCCGCTCCTGCTGATCTTCATCTTCGTGGGCGTCGGCGTGCCGCTGGCCTTCCCCGGCACCAACATCCCCGGCGGCGCCGCGGGGCAGGCGGGCCTGGCCCTCGGCCTCGCCGCCACCGCGTACATGGCCGAGACGATCCGGGCCGGGATCGAAGCCGTCCCGAAGGGGCAGCTGGAGGCGGCGCGGTCGCTCGGCATGTCGCACACCCGCGCGATGCGCTCGATCGTCATCCCGCAGGCGTTCCGGATCATCATCCCGCCGCTGACCAACGAGCTGGTGCTGCTCTGCAAGGACTCCTCGCTGGTGCTGTTCCTCGGCATCACGCTCGAACAGCGGGAGCTCACGAAGTTCGGCCGCGACCTCGCGGGCGAGCAGGGCAACACCACCCCGATCATCGTGGCCGGGATCTGCTATCTGCTCATCACGATCCCGCTGAGCCTGCTGGCCCGGCGGCTGGAGGCGCGGCAGCGCAGGGGGCGGCGATGACGAGCCTCGGCAAGGACACCGGGAACCCGGCGGCCATCGAGATCAGCGGTCTGCACAAGTCGTTCGGGGCGAACGAGGTGCTGCGCGGCATCGACTTCCGCGTCGAGGCGGGGGAGGTCGTCTGCGTGATCGGCCCCTCCGGGTCGGGCAAGTCGACGCTGCTGCGGTGCGTCAACCTGCTGGAGGAGCCCTCCGCCGGGACGGTCCGGGTCGGCGGCGCCGAGGTCACCGACCCCGAGGTCGACATCGACGCCGTCCGCCGCCGGATCGGCATGGTCTTCCAGTCGTTCAACCTGTTCCCGCACCTCACCGCGCTCGGCAACGTCGTGATCGCCCAGCGGAAGGTGCTGCGGCGGGGCCGGGCGGAGGCCGAGCGGACCGCCCGGGAGAACCTGGAACGGGTCGGGCTGGCGGACAAGGTCGACGCCTACCCGGCGCAGCTGTCCGGCGGCCAGCAGCAGCGCGTGGCGATCGCCCGCGCGCTCGCGATGGGCCCCGAGGTGATGCTGTTCGACGAGCCGACGTCCGCGCTCGACCCCGAACTGGTCGGGGACGTCCTCGGCGTCATGCGCGGGCTCGCGGAGGCGGGGATGACGATGCTCGTCGTCACCCACGAGATGAGCTTCGCCCGGGAGGTGGCCGACCGGGTGGTGTTCATGGACGGCGGGGTGGTCGTGGAGGAGGGCCCGCCCGCCCGGGTGATCGGCGATCCGGAGCACGAGCGGACGAGGACCTTCCTTTCGCGCGTCCTCGACCCGGCCGCCGCGCGGATCGAGGACGGTCCCGGGTCGGATATGTTCCGATCACCGGCCGCGGACGCGTAACGTCGCGGTAACAGCGGCCGGGCATACTGCAGATGTAGCCGGACCGGCTCAGCACGGCCGGCATGCCGGGCCCGCGTCGTCGACACCGCAGTCCCGCCGACAGGGCAGTACCGAGGGAGAGGGCATTGGACCGTCAGCAGGAGTTCGTGCTCCGCACTCTTGAGGAGCGCGACATCCGCTTCATCCGGCTGTGGTTCACCGACGTGCTCGGGTTCCTGAAGTCGGTGGCCGTCGCCCCCGCCGAACTGGAGGGCGCCTTCGGCGAGGGCATCGGCTTCGACGGCTCGGCGATCGAGGGCTTCGCCCGGGTGTACGAGGCCGACATGATCGCCAAGCCGGACCCGTCCACCTTCCAGGTGCTGCCCTGGCGGTCGGAGTCGCCGGGCGTGGGCCGCATGTTCTGCGACATCCTCATGCCGGACGGGACGCCGAGCTTCGCCGACCCCCGCTACGTCCTCAAGCGGGCGCTGGCGCGGGCCGCCGACCTCGGGTTCACCTTCTACACCCACCCCGAGATCGAGTTCTTCCTGCTCAACGACAAGCCGGAGGACGGCCGCGAGCCCGAGCCGGCGGACTCGGGCGGCTACTTCGACCACACCCCGCACAGCGCCGCGCACGACTTCCGGCGCAACGCCATCACGATGCTCGAGGCGATGGGCATCTCGGTGGAGTACAGCCACCATGAGGGCGCCCCCGGCCAGCAGGAGATCGACCTCCGGTACGCCGACGCGCTCACCACCGCCGACAACATCATGACGTTCCGGCTCGTCATGAAGGAGGTCGCGCTGGAGCAGGGCGTGCACGCCTCGTTCATGCCGAAGCCGTTCACCGAGTACCCCGGCTCGGGCATGCACACCCACATGTCGCTGTTCGAGGGCGACCGCAACGCCTTCTACGAGCCCGGCGCGGAGTACAAGCTCTCCAAGGCGGGGCGGGCGTTCATCGCCGGGCTGCTGCGGCACTCCGCGGAGATCACCGCCGTGTGCAACCAGTGGGTCAACTCCTACAAGCGGCTGTGGGGCAACGTCGGCTCGACGGCGGGCCTCGGGGGAGAGGCCCCCTCCTACATCTGCTGGGGGCACAACAACCGGTCCGCCCTGATCCGCGTCCCCATGTACAAGCCGCACAAGGGCCACTCGACCCGCATCGAGTTCCGGTCGCTGGACACGGCCGCGAACCCCTACCTGGCGTTCGCGGCGATCCTCGGGGCCGGGCTCAAGGGGATCGAGGAGGGCTACGAGCTGCCGCCGGGCGCCGAGGACGACGTCTGGGCCCTCACCGTGGCCGAGCGGCGCGCCCTCGGCATCGAGCCGCTGCCGCAGAACCTGGACGAGGCCATCCACGCGATGGAGCGCAGCGAGCTGATGGCCGACGTCCTCGGCGAGCACGTCTTCGACTTCTTCCTGCGCAACAAGCGCCAGGAGTGGGAGGACTACCGCCGCCAGGTGACCGAATTCGAGCGGAAGCGGCTGCTGGCCGTCCTCTGAGGCCCGTACCGGATTACGGTTGGTCCTGTGACCGAGTCCTGGACTTCCGACCGCCGTCCCTCGCTCGCCGGACGCCTGGCGCGGCTCGGCTTCACCCACGCGGCGCGGGCGGAGCGGCTGCTCGCGGAGGCCGAGCGGGACGGCTCGGGGCCCGATGACCGCCTGCTCGACGCGCTCGGCGGCACCGCCGATCCCGACCTCGCCCTCGACGGGCTGCTGCGCCTGCTCCCCGCCGCCGGCGGCGAGCTGCGCGCGGCGCTCGCCGCCGAGCCGGGGACGCGGGAGCGGCTGACCGCCGTCCTCGGGGTGAGTGCGGCGCTCGGCGACCACCTGGCGCGGCACCCGGACCACTGGCGGGTGCTGCGCGACGGCTTCGCGGGCCCGCTCGGCACCCCCCGCGACGACCTGCTCGCCGCCGTCGGCGCCGACCCGTCCGCCGAGGAGCCGGTGGCCCGCGGCGAGGACGCGCTCGTCGGGCTCCGCGTCGCCTACCGGCGCCGCCTTCTCGCGCTGGCCGGACGCGACCTGATCGGCCTGGCCGACGTCGCCGAGGTCGCCGCCGAGCTGGCCGACCTCGCCGCCGCCGCGCTGGAGGCCGGCCTCGCGATCGCCCGCGCCGAGGTCCCCGGGCACGAGGCGTGCCGGCTCGCCGTGATCGGCATGGGCAAGTGCGGGGGCCGCGAGCTGAACTACGTCAGCGACGTCGACGTGGTCTTCGTGGCGGAAGCGCGGGGTGCCGGCGAGACCGGTGAGGGGCAGGACGAGGACGCCGCGCTGCGCACCGCGACCCGGCTGGCGTCGGCGATGATGCGGGCCTGCTCGGCCTCGACCGAGGAGGGCTCGCTCTGGGAGGTGGACGCGGCGCTGCGCCCGGAGGGCAGGTCCGGGCCGCTCGTGCGGACCCTCGCCAGCCACCGCGCCTACTACGAGCGGTGGGCCAAGACGTGGGAGTTCCAGGCGCTGCTGAAGGCCCGTCCCGTCGCGGGCGACGCCGGCCTCGGCGCCCGCTACCTCGACATGATCACCCCGATCGTGTGGAAGGCGGCCGAGGGGGAGAGCTTCGTCGAGGACGTCCAGGCCATGCGGCGCCGCGTCGAGGCCGACCTGAACCAGCGCACCGCCGACTCCGAGCGGCAGCTCAAGCTCGGGCCGGGCGGGCTGCGCGACGTCGAGTTCGCGGTGCAGCTGCTCCAGCTCGTCCACGGCCGCGCCGACGAGAAGCTCCGCAGCCCGACCACGCTGGACGCCCTCGCCGACCTGTCCCAGGGCGGCTACGTCGCGCGCGACGACGCGGCGGCGCTGGCGTCGGCGTACCGGTTCCTGCGGCGCGTGGAGCATCTCGTCCAGCTGCACCGGCTGCGCCGCACCCACCTCGTCCCGGACGACGAGGGCGGCCTGCGCCGCCTCGGCCGCGCCCTCGGGCTGCGCACCGACCCGGTCGGGGAGTTCACCGCGCTGTGGCGGCGGCACGCCCGGGAGGTCCGCCGCATCCACGAGAAGCTGTTCTACCGGCCGCTGCTGCGGGCGGTGGCCCGGCTGCCGGGGGAGGAGTCCCGGCTCACCCCGGAGGCGGCCCGCGTCCGGCTGGAGGCGCTCGGGTACGCCGACCCGGCGGGCGCGCTCCGGCACATCGAGGCGCTGACCGCGGGCGTGTCGCGGCGGGCCGCGATCCAGCGGACGCTGCTGCCGGTCATGCTCGGCTGGTTCGCCGACGCGCCCGACCCCGACGCGGGGCTGCTCGGGTTCCGGCAGGTCAGCGACGCCCTCGGCACCACGCCCTGGTACCTGCGGCTGCTGCGCGACGAGGTGACCGTCGCCGAGCGGATGGCGTGGGTGCTCGGCTCCAGCCGCTACGCCACCGACCTGCTGCTGCGCGCCCCCGAGGCGGTCGCCCTGCTCGGCAGCGACACCGGCCTGGAGCCGCGCCCCTGCGAGGCGCTGCGCGCGGAGGCGCTCGCCGCCGTCCGCCGCCACAACGAGGGGCCGCGCGGGGCCGCCGCGCCGGAGGCGCGGGTGAGCGGCGCGCCAGAGGCGCGGGTGAGCGGCGGCGCCGAGGAGGCGGTCGGGGTGGTGCGGGCGCTGCGGCGCCGCGAGCTCTTCCGCGTGGCCGTCGCCGACCTGCTCGGCCTGGTGGACGTCCGCGCGGTGGGCGAGGCGCTGACCGGCATCGCCTCCGTCACCGTCGAGGCCGCGCTCCAGGCCGCGATCAACAAGATCGAGATGGAGTCCCGCGGCCCGCTGCCGACCCGGATGGCGGTCGTCGCGATGGGCCGCTTCGGCGGCCACGAGCTCGGCTACGGCAGCGACGCCGACGTGATGTTCGTGCACGACCCGCTGCCCGGCGCGGACGAGGGCGCCGCCGGTCGCGCCGCGCACGCCGTCGCCGAGGAGCTGCGGCGCCTGCTCGCGCTGCCCGCCCCCGACCCGCCGCTGGTGGTCGACCCGAACCTGCGCCCCGAGGGGCGCCAGGGGCCGCTCGTGCGCACCCTCGCGTCCTACGCCGCCTACTACGCCCGCTGGTCGGAGCCCTGGGAGGCGCAGGCGCTGCTGCGCGCCGACCCGATGATCGGCGATCCGGAGCTGTGCGAGCGGTTCCGCGCGCTGATCGACCCCGTCCGCTGGCCCGAGGACGGGATCGGAGAGGACGCCGTCCGGCAGATCCGGCGGCTGAAGGCGCGGATGGAGTCCGAGCGGCTCCCGCGCGGCGTCGAGCGGCGCCTGCACACCAAGCTCGGGCCGGGCGGGCTCGCCGACGTGGAGTGGGTCGCGCAGCTGCTCCAGCTCCGGTACGCCCACGAGGTCCCGGCGCTGCGCACCACCCGCACCCTGGACGCGCTGGACGCCGCGGTCGAGGCCGGCCTACTGAGCGCCGAGGACGCCGAGGTCCTGTCGGAGGCGTGGTGCATGGCCACCCGGATCCGGGGGGCGCTCATGCTGGTGCGGGGCCGGGCGTCGGACCTGCTCCCCACCGACCACCGCCGCGAGCGCAGCGCCGTCGCCCGCGTCCTCGACTATCCCGGGACGGGCGACCTCCTGGAGGACTACCGGCGGCACGCCCGCCGCGCCCGCGCCGTCGTCGACCGCGTCTTCTACGGCGCCGACTGAGCCCCCGGCCCGCGGGACCGGGCGGCGCGTAGTCCCCGGGATGTACGCGGTCGGCCCGGAGTCGTACGCCCGTCAGGGGCGGGTGGCGCCGCCGGTGGCGGCGGAGCCGGCCCCGGAGCCGCCCGTGCGCCGCCCGGTCCACTGGTGGAGCCGGTGCGCGACGTGGGTTCTCGCGATGATGAGCGGCGCGGGGCAGCGGGTGTACAGGATCCACGACACCCACAGCGCGCCGCCGATGAGCGCCATGCCCGCCACCGCGTCCAGCACGTAGTGGTTCGCGGTGGAGAGGATCACGACCACGGTGGTGGCGGGGTAGAGCACGCCGAGGAGCTTGGCCCACGTCTGCGTCGCCAGCTTGACCAGGACGAGCCCGCACCACAGCGACCAGCCGGCGTGCATGGACGGCATGGCCGCGTACTGGTTGGTCAGGCTCCCGGACGCGTCGCTGGCGTACAGGCCGAGCGAGTGCAGCGCGGTCACCGGGTCGACGAAGCCCTCGCTGTGCAGGAACCTCGGCGGCGCCAGCGGGTACAGCCAGAAGCCGATCAGCGCCACGCCGGTGGCGACCATGATCGACGTGCGGAGCCACCGGTAGTGCTGCGGCCGGTAGCGGTACAGCCAGACCACGACGGCGAGCGTCACGATGAAGTGCATCGTGGCGTAGAAGACGTTGGCGGTCCGCGCCAGCCAGGGCACGGTCAGCAGCGTCTGGTTGAGGTGCAGCTCGAAGTCCAGCCCCAGGTAGCGCTCCACGCGCAGGATCTCGTCGGCGTGCGCGAACGCCGGCCCGGTGCCGTCCTGAACCAGGACGATGCGCGTCAGCGTATAGCCGGTGTAGAAGAGGACGACCAGCAGGAGCTCGCGCCAGACAGGGGGCGCGGTGAGGATGCGGCGCCGCATTCCGGTGGCGCCGGCCTCGCTTCTGCGGGCCGCTGGGGGGGCGGGTTGAGCCATGGTACCTATCTTTGCCGCACGGCCCCCGAATGAGATCACCGCGACGAATGGTCTTCATCTCAGACTTGAGTAGTACGACCCTGATGCGGTATCCGGACTTTCGGGGGAGGGCCTCAGGGACGCCGGGGGACCCCCGCCGCTCCTCCTCCCACCGGACCCGTTGGAGCCGACCAGGAGTCAGCATAGAGGGCCCTGGGTAGATCCCGATCGCTTCACACGATGCGAACGGGAGGACGAATGGCCAGGTATCGGGGGACATCCGGCGTGATGCCGGTGGGCGGTGCGGCCCTGGCCGTCTTAGTGCTGCTCTCCCTCTCGGCGGGGGCGGGCCGCCCCCGCACGGCGCTCGGCGAGTCGCGCACCGCGCTCGGCGAGCCCCGCGCGGCGACCGGCACCCCGCCGGCGGCCGCCGGCGCGCAGGCGGCCGCCGTCCCGCGGCCGGCGTGGGGGCGCTGCACCGGCCTGCCGTCCCCGGCGCCCGGGAGCAAGCGGCCCCGCGGGGTGCGCTGCGCGACGCTCCGGGTGCCGCTCGACCACGCCAAGCCCTCCGGCGAGCGGATCGGCATCGCGCTGATCAAGGTGCCGGCGGCCGATCCGCACCGGCGCATCGGCTCGCTGGTGTTCAACTTCGGCGGCCCCGGTGGTGAGGGCGTCGACACGCTCGCCCAGGCCGCGGGCCAGTACGCCGACCTGCGCGCCCGCTACGACCTCATCGGCTTCGACCCCCGCGGCGTCGGCCGCAGCAGCCCCGTCGCCTGCGCGGACACCCGCCGCATGGACGCGCTCGCCGCCATGGACGACAGCCCCGACACCGCCGCCGAGGAGCGGGCGTACGCGGCCGGGCGCGCCGCCTTCGTGCGGCAGTGCGAGGCGCGGTCGGGACGGCTGCTGCCGCACGTCGGCACCGTCGACGCGGCCCGCGACCTGGACATGATCCGCGCCGCCGTCGGCGACGAGCGGCTGCGGTACTTCGGGATCTCCTACGGCACCTGGCTCGGCGGCAGCTACGCGCACCAGTTCCCCGGCAGGGTGGGGCGGGCCGTCCTGGACGGGGCCGTCGACACCCGGCTCAGCCGCGCCGACCTGGCGCGGCAGCAGGCGGCCGCGTTCCAGCGCGCCGCCGGCGAGTTCGGGACCGCATGCGCCCGGCTCGGCGCCAAGCAGTGCCCCCTCGGCAAGGACGGCCCGTCCGTCGCCGCGTCCATCGGCCGGTTCCTAACCGGGCTCGACCGGAAGCCGCTGCGCACCTCGTCCGGGCGGAGGCTCACCCAGAGCCTCGGCACGGCAGGCGTCGCCGCCGCGCTCTACTCCCAGGACGCCTGGCCGTACCTCGCGCAGGGCCTCGTCGACGCGGTGAGGCGCCGCGACGGGAGCCTGCTGCTGATGCTCGCCGACGTCCAGAACGGGCGGCGGCAGGACGGCACCTACAGCAGCCTCGCCGCCGCCAACACCGCCATCACCTGCGCCGACAGCACCGACCGCTACACCGTCCGCGACGTGCGCCGGCTCCTGCCGCGGTTCCGCGCGGCCTCGCCGATCTTCGGGGAGCCGCTGGCGTGGGGCCTGCTCCAGTGCACGGGCTGGCCGGTGCAGGGCGACCCCGCCGCGCGCGAGGTGTCCGCGCCGTCCGCGGCGCCGATCCTCGTCGTCGGCAACACCGGCGACCCCGCCACCCCGTACGCGTGGGCGGCCGCGCTGACCGAGGCGCTCGGCGGCGGGGCCGCGCTCCTCACCCTCAAGGGCGAGGGGCACGGCGCCTACGACACCGGCGACCACTGCGTCCGCGAGGCCGTGCACGCCTACCTGCTGCGCGGCGCGCTGCCGGCGGCGGGCGCCACCTGCGGCTAGCGGCCCGCGGCGCGCCCGGGGGCCGCTACACGACCTGCTCGACCTTCATCGGCTCCCGGAGCGCGTTGCCGACGGTGCAGTACTTCTCGTGGACGCGCGCGGCCACGGCCTTCAGGACGTCCTCGGCCTCGTCGTCGCCCTCGGGCAGCTCCACGTCGTAGGTGACCGTGATCGTGCCGAGCGTGCTCGTCGCGACCTTGTCGGCCTGGACGGTCGCGGCGAGGCGCGCCATCCGGTGCCCGCGCTTGGCCGTCAGCGGTTCGACGGTGACCAGCTCGCAGCCGCCGAGCGCGGCCAGCAGCAGCTCGACCGGCGTGAAGACGCCCTCGGTGTCCCCGTCCCCGATCGCGACCGCCGCGCCCCGGCCGTTGACGGCCCGGAAGCCGTCCTCGGTGCGCTCCACCCTGACCTCCGCCATGACAATCCCCTTTGATCGGCTGGTCTCCGCCCGCGAGAACGCGGGCATGCCCCGCGTTCTTCCCTGCGTCCCGGGCCTTCCCTACGTCCCGAGTCTCTCCTGCTCCTCGGCGACGATCTGCCGGGCGAGGTCGCGCTCGGAGATGTCGACCGCGTCGGGGGTCTGCTCCGCGAGGTCGCTGCGCCGCGCGTACTCGTCGAAGAGCATGGTCTTGACGTGCAGGATCTCCAGCATCCGCTCGTCCACGCCGCCGGGCGTGATCAGCCGGTGCACCTGGACGGTCCGCACCTGCCCCATCCGGTGCGCCCGCGCGATCGCCTGCGTCTCCATCGTCGGCTTCACCTGCGGCTCGCAGAGGATCACCACCGACGCCGCCTGCAGGTTCAGCCCGACCCCGCCCGCCTGGATCTGCGCGAGCAGCACGGCGTGCCCCGGCTCGGCGGTGAACTCGTCCACGATCTCCTGCCGCCGCGCCGGCGGGGTCTCGCCCGAGATCGGCCCGCGGGTGTCCGGCCCGAGCGCCTCCCCGACGGCGGCCAGCACGTCCCGGAAGTAGGAGAACACCACGACCTTCAGGTCGTTCTCGGCGGCCTCGACCACCAGCTCCTTCAACCGGTCGAGCTTGGCCGACCGCTTCGGGACGGCGTAGGCGGCCCGGCGCATCGCCATGAAGTTGCCCGCCGCCACGGCCTTGCGGTAGGCGGCCGCGTCGGCCCGGCTGAACTCCTCCAGCTCGTCCACGTGCACGACCTCGGGCAGCTCGACGAGCACGTCCCGCTGGTTGCGCCGCAGGTACACCGGCGCCACGGCCGACCGGAACGCCCGCGCACCCATCGCCGCGTCGTGCGGGCGGACCCGCTCGGCGACCTCGGGCCGCAGATGGGCGACGAGGCTCCGGAACTCCTCGACCCGGTTCTCCATCGGCGTCCCGGTGAGGAACAGGACGTTCTCCGTCCTGCGGCACCACTCGGCGACGGCGCGGGCGCGGCGGGTCTCGTGGTTCTTGGCGTAGTGGGCCTCGTCCACCACGAACATGCCGACCCGCACGTCCTCCGGGACGCCGAGGGAGTGGAGGGTGGCGAGCGTCGTCACCGCGATGCCGCCGTCCCCGGCCCACTTGCGCAGCGCCCCCGCGCGGCCGGACCCGTGCAGCGGGTGCGCGGCGATCGTGCTGCGGGTCTCGATCTCCCGGACCCAGTTGATCAGCACGCTCGCCGGGCACGCCACCAGGAAGTGCGTGGCCCCCCGCGCCCGCAGATGGGCCATCGCGGCGATGGCCTGGACCGTCTTCCCGAGCCCCATCTCGTCGCCCAGGATCACCCGCTTCTGGACGAGCGCGAACCGCGCCCCGAACGCCTGGTACCCGCGCAGCGACACCCGCCGGAACCGGTCGTCGAGCGGCTGGGCCTTCACCCGCGCCGCGAGGTCGGTCGGCAGGAAACCCTCGGCGGCCTCCCGCTCCGGGTCCGCCGCCGCGAGCTCGGCCAGGAGCGTCTGGTACTCGGCGGCCCGCAGCTCGAAGTCGATCCAGGCCTCGTCGGCCGACACGTGCGGCCGCAGCAGGTCGACCGACGCCTGGGAGATCAGCAGCCGGGTGCCGCGCGCCTCCTCGGCGGCGAGGGCCTCGGCCAGCTCGCCGACCGCCGCCCGCGCCCGCTCGCGCCGCGCCGGCGGCGCGAGGAGCCTGCGCCACCACGACCCGGCCGGCCGCGCGTCCTGCACCAGCGGCGCGACGCGCTCGTCGACCTCCTCCGCCACCGCGCGCGCCCGCGGCAGCTCCGGCCCCGCGTTCACCAGCCGGTGCAGCGCGACGACGGCGGGCGTCATCGCCTCGTCCCGCCGGTCGACGTCGATCCGCACCGTCGCCGACCGCTCCGCCGCCTCCGCCAGGCTCCCGGCCGCCGCGTGGAGCTGCTGCGCCGTCTGCGGCCCGATCCCGGGCAGCAGCTGGAGCCGGTACGGCGTCGAGTCGAGCACGTCCGCGACGCTGGTGAACCCGGCCTCCTCCAGCGGCCCGAGCCGCAGCCGCCCGTCCGTGACGTCCTTCAGCCGGGCCAGCGGTATCGAGGTGAGCTGCTCGCGCGCCGCCTCGGTCCGCAGCGGCGCCAGCGCCGCGTGCACGTCGGCCAGCGCCCGCCGGTGGTCGGCGACCAGGTCCCGCGCGGCGCCCAGCAGCGAGTACCCGCCCCTCAGGACGTCCTTGGCGTCGTATGCCATCCCGCCCTCCAACCCGCGCGTTCGGCCCACATGATGCCAGCCCCGCACGCGTGCGGCGGCCGCCCCGCCCGGGCGGCCGTGCGCCCGAGCCGATCCCTAACGCCGCCCCACCGTAGGCGGCCCCACCGACACATCGCGGGAGCGGCCCGGGGACCGGCGAGAACCCTGCCGCGCGCGGCGTCGCCGCGGAACCGACGGAGGCACGGGAGCGTCCCAGCACCACGGGTGAGAACTACGACCGAGCGCTGATGTCCCGGTCGCGGACACCGGCCAGGTCACGGGCGGAAAGGCGAAGACCGATGGAGCCGCAGAGACTGCGGATAGACCTGCCGGACCCGTCACCCGGCTTGAGTCGGCAGACCAAGTTCTGGCTGGTCTTCACGAGCGTGTTCATGGTGGCGGTGTTGGTGGGCGTGCCCGTCTTCCTGAAAACGGCCACCGATCGAGCGCCCCGAGAGGGCGACTGTCTGGAGGCGGAGGGGCGCGGCGGCAAGACCGGGTACACCGGCGACTTCCGCATCGTCGCCTGCTCCGCCCCGACCGCCGCATACCGAGTGGCCATGCTGGGCGGCCACCTGGGATGCGACGACAACACCTACGGAGAAACGGTCTCTTCCGGAGCCCGGGGCGGACGGTACCTGTGCCTCATGCTGAACGCGAAGGTCGGAGACTGCTTTCATCAGGAGGTCGGTTTTCCCGCGGGCAAGGCCACCAAGGTGGCGTGCGGGCCGTCGGCGACCTACAGGATCACTGCCGTGGTCCCTGGCAGGACGGACCCCACCCTGTGCGGCCCGGATGTGAATCCGCTGGAGGGGGAGCCCGCCAAGCCCATGGCGCTCGTCTATCCCCGGCCGCCCGTGACGATGTGCACGGTCGGCGTCTGACCGGGAGCGGTCCTGCGAGGAGGCGGTCCGCGGTCGCTCGCGGACCCGGGCCGGAACCGGGCTGAGGCGCGCCGACGACGTTCCGCGTCAGCGCGCCTCCGCGGCCTAGATGTCGTAGTAGAGCTCGAACTCGTGGGGGTGGGGGCGCAGGCGGATGGGGTCGATCTCGAACTCGTTCTTCATCGTGATGTAGGTCTCGATGAGGTCGGAGGTGAAGACGCCGCCCTCCAGCAGGTAGTCGTGGTCGGCCTCCAGGGCGGCGAGGACCTCGGGGAGGCTGCCGGGGACCTGCGGGATGGCGCGGGCCTCCTCGGGCGGCAGCTCGTAGAGGTCCTTGTCGACCGGCTCCGCGGGCTCGATCTTGTTCTTGATGCCGTCCAGGCCGGCCATCAGCATGGCGGAGAAGGCCAGGTAGGGGTTGCAGGACGGGTCCGGCACGCGGAACTCGATCCGCTTGGCCTTCGGGTTCGAACCGGTGATCGGGACGCGGATGCAGGCCGAGCGGTTGCGCTGGGAGTAGACCAGGTTGACCGGGGCCTCGTAGCCGGGGACGAGACGGTGGTAGCTGTTCACCGTGGGGTTGCTGAAGGCCAGCAGGGACGGGGCGTGCTTGAGCAGGCCGCCGATGTAGTAGCGCGCGTTGTCGGACAGGCCCGCGTAGCCGACCTCGTCGTAGAACAGGGGCGAGCCGTCCTTCCAGAGGGACTGGTGGCAGTGCATGCCCGAGCCGTTGTCACCGAAGATCGGCTTCGGCATGAACGTGACGGTCTTGCCCTCGGCGCGCGCGACGTTCTTGACGATGTACTTGTAGAGCATCAGGTTGTCGGCCGTCTTCAGCAGCGTGTCGAAGCGGAAGTCGATCTCGGCCTGGCCCGCGGTGCCGACCTCGTGGTGCTGCATCTCGACGTGGATGCCCGACTCGATGAGCTGGGCCACCATCTCCGAGCGCAGGTCGGTGTAGTGGTCCATCGGCGGGACGGGGAAGTAGCCGCCCTTGTAGGGGGGCTTGGCTCCGAGGTTGCCGCCGGGCTCCTCGCGGCCGGTGTTCCAGGCGCCCTCGACGGAGTCGAGGTAGTAGTAGCCGGCGTTCTGCTTGGTCTCGAAGCGGACGTCGTCGAAGATGTAGAACTCGGCCTCGGGGCCGAAGTAGCACGTGTCGGCGATGCCGGTGCCGCGCAGGTAGTCCTGGGCCTTGCGGGCGATGTTGCGCGGGTCGCGGCTGTAGGGCTCGCCGGTCAGCGGGTCGTGCACGAAGAAGTTCAGGATCAGCGTCTTGTGCTGGCGGAACGGGTCCACGACGGCGGTGCTCGGGTCCGGCAGCAGGAGCATGTCGGACTCGTGGATCTCCTGGAAGCCGCGGACGGACGACCCGTCGAACATCAGCCCGTCGGTGAAGACGCTCTCGCCGAAGCTCTCGACGGGGAAGGTGAAGTGCTGCATCTTGCCCGGCAGGTCCACGAACCGGCAGTCGACGAATCGCACACCTTCGTTCCCGATGTAGCTCAGGACCTCTTCGGCGCTGCTGAACATCCAGCCTCCTCAGGGCGGTTCTCGGCTTCACCGACGTTATGTCCGCGCCGTTTCCCGGCCATGTCTCGTATGTTTCCGCTGTGTTACGGGTCACTCCGGGCCTCCCCCCGGGAGCCGTGTCCGAACCTTCGGAGGGACGGGATAGCGTAGGGGCATGAGCGGTGGTAAGGCGGCCGGGCCGCGGTGGACGCAGACGTGGCTCGGCGGTGCGCGCTCGGCCGGCGCCGACCTCGGCGAGCCCGGGAAGCGGATCGGCCTCCCGGAGAGCGGCAGCGGATCCGTCGCGCCCTACGGCCGCCGGCTCCTCGCCCTGTTCATCGACTGGGGCCTGTCGATGCTGGTGGCGAGCCTGCTCGCGCGCTCGTTCGGGTGGGAGCCCGCCGAGCGCAGCACGTGGACGCTGCTCATCTTCGGCCTGCAGGCGTGGGTGCTCACCGCGTTCCTCGGCACGACGATCGGCAAGCGGCTGTGCGGCATCCGGGTCGCCCGGCTGGACGGGCGCCCCGTCGGCCTCGGCTGGGCCCTCGCCCGGACCCTGCTGCTGCTCCTGGTCATCCCCGCGCTGATCTGGGACCGCGACTACCGCGGCATGCACGACCGCGCGAGCAACACGGTCGTCGTCACCATCTAGCCTCGCCGTCACGATCCAGCGGGACGGCCGGCCCGGAAAGCCGGAAGCCGGCCACCCAAAAAAAGAAAGCGCCCCCGAGGGGGCGCTTTTTCTGTGGGGGGCGTCAGCGCAGCTTGGGCTTGGGGCCCTTGGGCATCTTCGCGCCCCTCGGCATCGGGCCCTTCGGCATCTGCATCGACCTGGGGAGCGCCCGGAGCCGGTCGTTCAGCTCGGCGACCTGGCCCTTGGTGAGGTTGCGGGGCAGCTTCATCAGGTGGCGCTGCAGCTTGTCGACCGGGATCTGCCCCTCGTCGTCGCCGACCTGGACGTCATAGATCTCCACCTGCTGGGCGGAGCGGGCGATGCGCTTCTTCTCCGCGCCGAGCAGCGGGCCGACGCGGTTGCGCGGGCCCTCCGAGACGAGCACCACGCCAGGGCGCCCCACCACGCGGTGCACCATGTCGAGGTTGCGGTTGCCGCTGACCGCCTCGGTCACCGTCCAGTTGCCGCGCATGTTCTTCAGCACCGCGGCGGCCGCGCCCGGCTGCCCGGCGATCACCTTGTACTGGGCGCGCTGCGCCAGCTGCCCGAAGACGATCATGCCGACGGCGAACGCGGCGAGGATGCCCAGCGGGATGAAGAACCAGAGCTGGCCGATGAGCAGCCCGATGAGGATGACGACGACGAGCGTCCCGATCGCGGAGGCGAACACGATCGGCAGGGCCTTCGGGTCGGCCTGGCGGAGCACCTGGGCGACCATGCGGATCTGCTTGAGGCGCCCTGGACTCTCCTGGGCCCCGTCCGTGGGCTTTTTCGACATGCGTCCAAGGATAGTCGGGTCGGGCGGCCGCCCCGCCAGCCCGGTCGTCAGCCGCGCGCGGAGACGGCCTGCTTGTAGAGGCGGCCGGCGCGGTAGCTGGACCGCACCAGCGGCCCGGACATCACGCCCGCGAAACCGATCTGCTCGGCCTCGGCCGACAGCTCCACGAACTCCTCGGGCTTGACCCACCGCTCCACCGGGTGGTGGCGGGGGCTGGGGCGCAGGTACTGGGTGATCGTGATGAGCTCGCAGCCGGCCTCGTGCAGGTCGCGCAGCGCCTGGGAGACCTCCTCGCGGGTCTCGCCCATGCCCAGGATCAGGTTGGACTTGGTGACCAGCCCGTCCTCGCGCGCCCGGGTGATGACCTCCAAGGAGCGCTCGTACCGGAACCCCGGCCGGATCCGCTTGAAGATCCGCGGGACGGTCTCCACGTTGTGCGCGAGCACCTCCGGCCGGGCCGAGAACACCTCGGCGAGCTGCTCGGGGACGGCGTTGAAGTCGGGGATCAGCAGCTCGACGCCGCAGCCGGGGACCGCGGCGTGGATGCGCCGGACGGTCTCGGCGTACAGCCAGGCGCCGCCGTCCTCCAGGTCGTCGCGGGCCACGCCGGTGACGGTCGCGTACTTCAGCCCCATCGTGGCGACGGACTCGGCGACGCGGCGCGGCTCGTCGCGGTCGAGCGCGGCGGGCTTGCCGGTGTCGATCTGGCAGAAGTCGCAGCGCCGGGTGCACTGGTCACCGCCGATGAGGAAGGTGGCCTCGCGGTCCTCCCAGCATTCGAAGATGTTGGGGCAGCCCGCCTCCTGGCACACCGTGTGCAGGCCCTCGGACTTCACCAGGCCGGTGAGCTCGCGGTACTGCGGGCCCATCTTCATCCGGGTCTTGATCCACTCGGGCTTGCGCTCGATCGGGGTCTGGCTGTTGCGCGCCTCGACGCGCAGGAGCTTGCGCCCCTCAGGTGTCACCGTCGTCACGGGTCCCAGAGTACGTCGCGATCTGCGGTCCCGGCACACCGGAGCCCTCCGCCGGGAGGGGCATCGATGGCGTATCGGAGCGATCTCGAACGTATGACGGTACTCCGCCGGTGCAGCCGATTCGCGTGTTTCGGCCATCTCCGTCAATGGATCTCTCTAGGGTGACTCCCTGTCGTCACGCAACAGCGTCAGCAGGAGGACCACCGTGGGTCTGGCAATGTCGTACCTCAGGGTGCCGCCCGTGCTGGAGGGCGAGCCCGATCCAGGCCGGATCGCGCGCCACGTCTTCGGCGACGCGAACTGGCGGCGGCGCGGCGCGGGCGCGCTGTTCGACCTCGGCCGGGCGTGGCAGGCCATGCACTACCTCGTCACCGGCGACCCGTGGGAGGGGCGGCAGCCCGAGGCCGACGTCGTCTGCGGCGGTCGGCTGCTCACAGAGGACGGCGCCGACGAGCTCGGCATGGACGTCATCTACCTCGCCCCGGACCGGGTCAAGCCCGCCGCCGACCACCTGGCCGCGACGCCGTTCGCCCAGATCGCCGGACGCTACGACCCGGCCGCGATGGTCCAGGCCGGCGTCCAGGACGCCGGCCGGCTGGACGGCGCCGCCCGCGAGCGGGTCTTCCAGCCCGCCTACGCGGGGCTGGCCGAGTTCTTCCGGCTCGCCGCGACCGAGGGCCAGGCCGTCTACAAGGTGATGGCCTGACCGGCGACCCCGAGCTGCGCCGTGGTGCGGTGGAACGTCTCCGCCGCGCCCAGCGCCGCCGCCAGGTGCCGCTCGACGAGCGGGACGATCTCGGCGACCGTCACGTCCCGGCCCAGCTCGCGGCTGAGGTTGGTCGACTGGGCGTCCCGGATCCCGCAGGGCACGATCCGGTCGAACCAGCTCATGTCGTTGTCGCAGTTGAGCATGAAGCCGTGCATCGCGACGCCGCGCGCCACCCGGATCCCGATTGAGCCGATCTTGCGGTCCGGGGTCCCGGGGACCCACAGGCCGCTGCGCCCCTCCACCGTCGCCGTCTTGAGCCCGAGGTCGGCGCAGACGTCCATCATCATCTGCTCGAGCAGCCGCACGTAGCCGACGACGTCCACGGGGTCGGGCAGCCGGACGATCGGGTAGCCGGTGAGCTGCCCCGGACCGTGCCAGGTGATCTTCCCGCCGCGGTCGACGTCCACGACCGGGGCGCCGGGGTCGCCGAACGGGCGGTCGAGCGCCTCGGTTCGCTTCCCCGCCGTGTAGACGGGCCGGTGCTCCAGCAACAGGACGGTGTCGGGGATCGCGTCGTCCACCCGCAGCGCGTGGGTGCGCTTCTGCAGCTCCCAGCCGTCCTCGTAGGGGACGGCCGCCTCGCCGAACCCCGCGTGCACCACCACCAGCTCACGTACGTCCACATCGCTCACACGGGCAAGCTTATGCCGTGATCGCCCGGACCGCTCCTCAGAACGCGGCGAGCAGCCGGGGCTCCAGCCGGTACTCCTTCGCCGTCCCCGGCCCGTCCGGCTCGATCCGGTAGGCGCCCGCCTCCCGCCGGTAGGACACGGCCTGGACGAACTCGGTGCCGACGTAGTGCAGGCCCACCGCCTCGTCGGCCGCGTACCCGCCCGGCAGCGTCCCCTCGCCGACGAGCTGCTGGAGCAGCGGGCGCCGCTGCGGGTCGCTGTCGTAGTGGACGCCGCACGAGTACGGCAGGAAGCCGAGGCCGTCGGTCAGCGGGCGCAGCTGCGGCCCGAACGAGTCGGTGTTGCCGCCGGAGTGCCAGCAAAGCGCGCCCGCGCTCTGCCCGGACAGCACGACGCCCTCCTGCCACGCCTCCCGCAGGATCTCGTCGAGGCCGTGCAGCCGCCACAGGGCCAGCAGGTTCGCGACGCTGCCGCCCGACACGTACAGCAGGTCCTGGCCGAGCAGGTGCGCCCGGACGTCGGGCACGTTCGGCATCGGGAACAGCGCGAGATGGCTGACCTCGGCGTCCATGGAGGAGAAGGCGGAGTAGGAGCGGGCGATGTACTCGGCGCCGTCGCCCATGGCGGTCGTCAGGAAGCACACCCGCGGGCGGTCCTGGCCGGTCAGGTCGAAGGCGTAGCGCAGCAGCGGGCTCGGGGCGAGCCCCTCCCTGCCGTCCGGCACGAAGCTGCCGCCGCCGATGGCGAGGATGTGCGGCTGTCCGTCGGTGCTCATGCATCCCCCTCGTAGGCGATCCGTCTCACCGCCACCGTATGGCCGCCGAGGGGGGCCGCCCGGGACTTTGACGTTTCTTGAGGGTCAAAGGACGGCGGCGAGGGCGGAGTCGACGTCCTCGTGCGCGAACCCGAACCCGGCGTCCAGCAGCCGGCGCGGCAGGACCCGCTGGCTGACCAGCGGCCCCTCGTCGGCGAAGCCGCCTAGGGCGGCGCGCAGCGCGAACTTCGGGACGGACAGCCGGGCGGGCCGGTGCAGGGCGCGGCCGACCGCCTTGGTGTAGGCGTCGTTGGTCACCGGGTTCGGCGCGGTCAGGTTGACCGGCCCGGCGATCTCGGTGTCGATGAGGAACCGCAGCGCCGCCACCACGTCGGGCAGGGAGATCCAGCTCGTCCACTGGCGGCCGTCGCCGAGGTCGCCGCCGAGGCCGAGCCTGAACAGCGGGAGGGTGCGCCCGAGGACGCCGCCCTCGCGGGCCAGCACGACGCCCGTCCGCGGGTGGACGACCCGGACCCCCGCCTCCCGCGCGGGCGCGGCGGCGGCCTCCCAGTCGCGGACGAGGTCGGCCAGGAAGCCCTGCCCGGCGGGGGAGTCCTCGTCGACCTCCCGGTCGCCGGTGTCGCCGTAGTATCCGATCGCCGACCCGCAGACCAGCACGCGCGGCCGGGGCGAGGCCGTCGCGATCGCCTCGGCGAGCGTGCGGGTGCCGACCAGCCTGCTGTCGCGGATCTTCTGCTTGTACGCCTTCGTCCACGGCCGGTCGCCGACCCCGGCGCCCGCCAGGTGCACGACGGCGTCCGCGCCCTCCAGCGACTCCCTGTCGACGCACCCGTCGGCCGGGGACCAGCGCGCCTCCCCGGGCCCGGACGGCTCCCTGCGCACCAGCCGGACGACGTCGTGGCCGTCCCCCCGCAGCGACTGCACCAGCGCCGAGCCGATGAGACCCGACGACCCCGTGACGGTGACCCTCATATCCCCAGCGTAGAGGGACGGCGCCACCGGGCGGTGGAACTCTCCGGCGGGTCCCGCGTTTCCCCGGACGCGCCGGGCCCCGCCGGCCGTGCGGCGCGGCGGGGTCCGGGCGGACGTGCGGGAGGGTCAGAGGCCGAGCTCGGCCTCGAAGTTGCCCTCCTCCAGGCGGTGCTTGACCGTGGCGAGGAAGCGGGCGGCGTCCGCGCCGTCGATCAGGCGGTGGTCGTAGGTCAGCGCCAGGTAGACCATCGACCGGACCGCGATGACCTCGCCCAGCTCCGGGTCGTCGATGACGGCCGGGCGCTTGACGACGGCGCCGGTGCCGAGCATGGCGACCTGCGGCTGGTTGAGGATCGGGGTGTCGAACAGGGCGCCGCGGCTGCCGGTGTTGGTCAGCGTGAACGTGCCGCCGGCCAGCTCGTCCGGGCTCACCTTGTTGGTGCGGGTGCGCTCGGCGATGTCGGCGATCCGCTGCGCGAGGCCGCCGAGGTTGAGCTGGCCCGCGTTGTGCACGACCGGGACCATCAGGCCGCGCTCGGGCACGTCCACCGCAATGGAGAGGTTCTCCACCTCGTGGTAGGTGACCTCGTTGGTCTCGCTGTTGATGACCGCGTTCAGCTTCGGGTGCGCCTTGAGGGCCTCGACCGCCGCCAGCGCGAAGAACGGCATGAACGACAGCTTGACGCCCTCGCGGGCCTGGAAGTCGGCCTTGGCCTGCTCCCGCAGCCGCGCCAGCTTGGTGATGTCCACCTCGACCACGGTGGTGAGCTGCGCCGACACCTGCAGCGACTCGACCATGCGGCGGGCGATCGTCTGCCGCATGCGCGACATCTTCTCGGTCCGGCCGCGCAGCGCCATCTGCTCGGCGGGGGCGCCGGCGGGCGCCGGGGCGGCGTGCCGCCCGACGGAGGCCGGGGCCGGCGCGGGGGCCGGGGCGGCGGGCGCGGCCGGGCGCTGGGCGGCCTGCTGGGCGGCGCGGGCCGCCTCCAGGACGTCCTGCTTGCGGATGCGGCCGCCGACGCCGGTGCCCTTCACCGTGCCGAGGTCCACGTTGTGCTCGGCCGCCAGCTTGCGCACCAGCGGCGTGACGTACGGGCCCTCGCCCGGCTCGGCCTGCGGCTGGGCGGGCTGCTGGGCGGGCTGCTGGGCCGCGGGGGCCGGCGCGGGCGGCTGGGGGGCGGGCTGCTGCGGCGCGGGCTGCTGGGCCTGCGGCTGCGGTGCCGGAGCGGGCGCCGGGGACGGCGGGGCGGCGGGCTGCTGCTGGGCCGGCGGCGGCCACGCCGCGGGCGGCGGGGCCTGCTGCTGCGCCTGCTGCGGGGCCTCCTGCTGCTCGGGCTCCGCCTCCTGCTCCTCGGCGGCCGGGGCGCCGCCGCCGGACGGCGCCTCGCCCTCGTCGCCGATGACGGCCAGCTCCGCGCCGACCTCGACGGTCTCGTCCTCGGCGACGGTGATGCTGGTGAGGATGCCCGAGGCGGGGGAGGGGATCTCGGTGTCGACCTTGTCGGTGGACACCTCCAGGAGCGGCTCGTCGGTCTCGACGCGCTCGCCCTCCTTCTTGAGCCAGCGGGTGACGGTGCCCTCGGTGACGCTCTCGCCGAGCTGGGGCATGGTGACGGAGACCGGCATGTCTCAGCGACTCCTTCGGAATACTTGTGCGGCTTGTCAGCCGTGCACGTGCAGTGGTTTGCCGGCGAGGGCGAGATGCGCCTCGCCGACCGCCTCGGACTGGGTCGGGTGGGGGTGGATCAGCTGGGCGACCTCGCCGGGCAGGGCCTCCCAGTTGTAGATGAGCTGCCCCTCCGCGATGAGCTCGCCGACGCGTGCGCCGACCATGTGGATGCCGAGGACGGGGCCGTCCGCGGCCGCGATCACCTTGACCTCGCCCTGCGTCCCCAGGATCTTGCTCTTGGGGTTGCCGGCGAGGTCGTAGGTGACCTCCTTGATCTCGTACCCGCGCTCGCGGGCCACGGCGGACGTGATGCCGACCGAGGCCACCTCGGGGTCGGAGTAGGTGATGCGAGGGACGCCGTCGTAGTCGATCGGCGGCGGGGTGAGCCCGGCCAGCCGCTCGGCGACGAGGATGCCCTCGGCGAAGCCGACATGTGCCAGCTGGGGGGTCGGGACGAGGTCGCCGACCGCGGAGATCGTGGGGACGTTCGTCCGGCAGTACTCGTCGACCTTGACGAACCCGCGCTCGGTCTCGACGCCGGCCTCGGCCAGGCCGATGCCGTCGGAGACCGGACCGCGGCCCACCGCCACCAGCAGCAGCTCCGCGTCGATCGTCTTGCCGCCCTCGAGGGTGACCGAGACGCCGCCCTGCGTCGTCTTGGTGCTCTCGAACCGGGTGCCGAGCTCGAACTTGATGCCGCGCTTGCGGAAGGCGCGCTCCAGGCGCTTGGAGCTGGACTCCTCCTCCAGCGGGAGCAGGTGCGGCAGCGCCTCGACGATCGTGACCTCGGCGCCGAACGAGCGCCACACGCTGGCGAACTCGACGCCGATGACGCCGCCGCCGAGAATGACGACCGAGCCGGGGACGTGCTCCAGCCGCAGCGCGTGGTCGCTGGAGATGACGCGCTCGCCGTCGATCTCCAGGCCGGGCAGCGACTTCGGCGCGGACCCGGTGCCGAGCACGATGTGCGCGCCCTCGATCCGGCGGGTCCCCTCGGCGGTGTCGACCTCGACCGCCGTCGGGCCGGCCAGCCGGCCGGTGCCGTGCACGACCTCGATGCCACGGGACTTGATCAGCCCGGTGAGGCCCTTGACGGTCGTCGAGACGACCTTGTCCTTGTAGGCGTTCACTCCGGCGACGTCGATGCCCTCGAAGGTGGTCTTCACGCCGAACTTCGCGGCCTCGCGGGACTGGTCCGCCACCTCGGCCGCGTGCAGCAGCGCCTTGGTGGGGATGCAGCCGCGGTTGAGGCACGTCCCGCCGAGCGACTCGTCCCGCTCGATGAGCGCGACCGACTTGCCGAGCTCGGCGGCGCGCAATGCGCACGCGTACCCGCCGCTGCCGGCACCTAGGACGACGATGTCGAAGGGGCCGTTGTTGGCCACTGGACGCTCCCTTTCCCCGGTTGTGGCGCCGCGTGGATCGCGGCGCCCTGGGCGGGGCGGGGCGCACCGGTACCCGGGCCCCCACCGCCACAAGAAAACCTATTCTGTTCTCCGCCCGCTCACAGCGCGCGGGGCCCCCGCGGGATTCCCGTGGCGACTACAGCACGCCCGCGGCGACGTCCTCGGCGATCTGGACCAGCGTGCGGGCCGCCGCGCCGGTGCCGCCCTTCGGCGTGTACCCGTACGGCTCGCCCTTGTGGAAGGCCGGGCCCGCGATGTCGAGGTGCGCCCACTTGACGCCGTCCGGCACGAACTCCTTGAGGAACGTCCCGGCGACCAGCATGCCGCCCCACCGCTCGCCGCTGATGTTGGCGATGTCGGCGACCGCCGAGTCGAGGCCCTTGCGCAGCTCCGCGGGGAGCGGCATGCCCCAGGCGGCCTCGCCCGCGCGCTCGGCCGCCGCGACCACCTTCTCACGCACGTCGTCGTCGTTGGCCATGACGCCGGCGGTGCGGGTGCCGAGGGCGACGAGCTGCGCGCCGGTCAGGGTGGCGACGTCCACGATGAGGTCGGGGGAGTCCTCGCCGGCGCGGACGAGGGCGTCGGCCATGACGAGCCGGCCCTCGGCGTCGGTGTTGAGGACCTCGACCGTCTTGCCGCCGTAGATGCGCAGCACGTCGGACGGGCGCTGCGCGGTGCCGCTCGGCATGTTCTCGGCGATCGCGAGGTAGCCGACGACGTTGACCGCGGGGCGCAGCTCCGCGATGGCGGCGAGCGCGCCGAGCACCGCGGCGGCGCCGCCCATGTCGGACTTCATCCAGTCCATCGCTTCGCTGGGCTTGAGGGACAGGCCGCCGGAGTCGAACGTGATGCCCTTGCCGACGAGGGCGAGGGTCCTGGACGCCTCGGGGTGGGTGTAGGCCAGCCGGACGAGGCGCGGCGGGTTCACCGACCCCTGCCCGACGCCCGTGATGCCGCCGTACCCGCCCTCGACGAGGGCCTTCTCGTCCAGCACCTCGATGGCGAGGCCCGTCTCGCCGGCGACCCGCTCTGCCTCGCCGGCGAAGTCCTCGGGGGACAGGTGGGACGGCGGGGTGTTCACCAGGTCGCGGACGAGCTTGACGGACGCGGCGAGGGTGCGGGCGCGCCCGACGGCGGCCTCCTCGGACGCGGGCGCGAGCAGCCGGATCTCCTCGACGGGGCTCTTGTGGCCGTCGCCGGTGCGGAAGGAGTCGAAGGAGTAGGCGCCCAGCAGCGCGCCCAGCGCGACGGCCTCGACGTCCGCGGCGCCGGAGGCGGGGAGCGCGACCGCGACCCGGGCGGTGCCGGCGAGGGAGCGGACGGCGGCGCCCGCGGCGCGGCGCAGGTCCTCGGCGGAGGGGCTCTCGCCCAGCCCGGCGGCCACGACGATCTTGGCGGGGACGGCGCCGAGCGACGGCAGCCTGGTCACCTCGCCGGCCTTGCCGGTGGCGCCGAGCGCGCCCAGCGCGTCGGCGAGCCTGCCGTCCATCGCGCGGTCGAGGGCTTCGGCGCCGGCGGCCGGTGCGGCACCCGCCTCCGCGGGGGCGACGCCGATCACGATCGCGTCGACGTCGAGTCCGGCCAGGTCTGCGCTGTCAAGGCTGATGCTCGTCACGTAGCCCGATGTTAGTCCTCTTGGTGACCGGTTTCGCCCTTTTGGATCAAGCATTGCCCGCCCGGGCGCTCCCGGGCCCGCGCGCCCGCGCGGCCCGGGGGGAGGCCGCCGCGCCCTCAGGGCAGCGCCGCGAGGACGATCAGCGCGGCCGTGGCGGCGACCTCGACGAGGGCGCCGAGCACGTCGCCGGTCACCCCGCCGAGGCGGCGGACGGCGCGGCGGAGCGTCAGCAGGGCGGCGGCCAGCCCGGCGGCCACCGCCGCCGCGCCGTGCAGCGCGCCGCCGAGGCCGCCGGCGGCGGCGCCCGCGGCCGCCGCGGCGGCGAGCACGGCGGCCGTGACGGCGAGCGCGGCGCGCGCCGGCACCGTGCCCGCCACCAGTGCCCCGAGGCCGCCGGGCCGCGCGGACGGCACGCCGGTGCGGCAGGCCCAGGGCAGCGCCAGACGGCCGGTGACCGCCGCGACGAGCGCGGCGACGGCCGGGTCCGGCGCCGAGGCCAGTGCCGCCGCCTGGACGAGCAGCGCCAGCAGCAGGGTGACGACGCCGAACGGGCCGATGTCGGACCGCTTCATGACCGCCAGCGCCTCGGCGGCGGGGCGCCCGCTGCCGAGCCCGTCCGCGAGGTCGGCGAGGCCGTCCAGGTGCAGCGCCCGGGTGGCCGCCGCCGTCGCGGCGACCGCGAGCGCCGCCGCGAGCAGGCGGGACAGGCCGAGCGCCTCGCCGGCCAGCAGGACCACCGCTGCGGCGCCGCCGGGGACCAGCCCGGCGGCGGGGGCGAGCAGCATGGCCGAGCGCGCGGCGTCCCGGTCGACCCGGCCGGTGCGCAGCGGGACGACGGTGAGCAGCGTGACCGCCAGCCGCAGGCCCGCGGTCATCGGGGTCCCCTTCCGGTCATCCGAGTTCCGTGACGCGGCCCGCGACGACCAGCGCCGCCTCCTCGGACTCGGCCGCGAGCCGCTGGTTGACCAGGCCGAGGGCGTCGCGGAACGCGCGCCCGGACGGTGTCGTGGGCACCAGCGACAGCCCGACCTCGTCGCTCACCGCGACGACCCGCGCCGCCGTGCCCCGCCAGGCCGCGACGAGGCCGTCCACCAGCGGCCGCACCCGCGACGGCTCCTCCCAGGCCTCCGTCTCGGCCATCGCGGCCGCGAGCCAGGTGCCGATGCCGTCCACCAGCACCGGGCCGGTCGCGGACGCGAGCGCCTCCGCGAGATCGGTCGTCTCCACCGTGCGCCACCACGCCGGGCGGCGGAGCCGGTGCGCGGCGACGCGCTCGGCCCACCCGGGGTCGTCGTCCCGGACCGGGCCGGTCGCGATGTAGAGGACGTCCGGGCACGCGGCCAGGCGCAGCTCCGCCTCGGCCGACTTGCCCGACCGGCCGCCCCCGAGGAGCAGCGTCCGGAACGGGCCGTGCTCCGAGCGGTTCCAGAAGGCCGTGCGCCGCTCCAGCTCGGACGGCGAGGGCAGGCGGTGGTCGACGTGCACGGCCTCGACCCGCGTCGCCGGCGTCACGGCCCCGACGCGGCGCAGGTACCCCAGGTGCTCCGGAGAACCCGCCAGGTCCAGCAGCACGGCCTCGTACTCGGCGCCCGCCGGCGGCTCCGGCCTGGTCCCCGGACCCGCCGCCACCAGCGCCCGCCCTCCGCCGGGCGCGATGACCTCGTACCCGCCGGGCACGTCCGTGCGCGGCAGGTCCTCCAGCGCGACGCCGTCGACCACGGCGGAGAACGGCGCGTGCCGGACGCCGGCCGAGCGCAGCCGGCCGCACGACGCGCACCGGCACCCCGGGGCCGGCCAGCCCTGTGCGGCGGCGATGCCGCGAAGCTCGATGTTCATCCCGTGGGGAACTCTACGGTTACGCTCGGCTCGAAGGATCACGACGTCCCCTCTGGAGGAGTCCGGTGGGCAACCCCCCGAACGCGCCCTGGCCCCCGCAACCGGGCCAGGGCGGGCAGCAGCCGCCCTACGGCCCGCCTCACGTCCCGCCGGGCGCACCCGCGCCGGGACCGCCCCCGGGACAGGGCTGGCATGCCGGGCCGTCCCATCCGCCCGGCACGCCCCCGATGCCGCCGCCCGGAACGCCGCCGCCCGGACGCCGGGGCGGCGGCGGCCTGGTGATCGCGCTGGTCGGCGCCGGGCTGGCGCTGGTGCTGGTCGCGGGCGTCGTGTTCGCCCTCCTCGTCCGGGGGGACGACGGCGGGGGAGACGGCGGCGGGGACCGGCAGCTGAGGGTCGGCAAGATCGCCGGCGGTGCGGAGGCCACGCCCCTCGCGGACGGGAGCCTCGTCATGGCCCGTCCGGGCGTCACGTCCCCGGTCGTCGACATCTACGAGGACTTCGCCTGCCCGCCGTGCGGCGCCTTCGACCGCAAGCACGACCCGATGCTCAAGCAACTGGCCGTCGAGGGCCGCGCCAAGGTCGTCTTCCACCCCATGCTGATCTTCGGCGAGGGGACCCAGCCGGCCCACGACAACTCGCTGCGGGCCGCGGCGGCGCTGCGCTGCGTCACCGACGGCGCGCACTGGCTGTCCTACCAGGACGCCCTCTACGCCCATCAGCCCGCCACCGAGAGCACCCCGGGCTACAAGGCGGAGGAGCTGCTGGCCTACGCGGCGCCGCTGGGGCTGACGAGCGGCGAGTTCACCTCGTGCGTGAAGAGCCAGCGCTACGCGGCCGGCGTGCGGACCGTCAGCCAGGGCTACATCTCGTCCGGGATCCAGGGCACGCCCAGCGTGCGGGTCAACGGGCGGACGCTCGCCCAGTCCGACACCGAAAGCCCGGACGCGCTGCGTCGCGCCATAGAGGCCGCGTCCTGACCGGCTAGTCTCACCGCGACGAGGGAGGTCGAGGGCGATGGCGTGGAGCTGGCGGCTGGAGAAGGCCGACGGGCGCATGATCGGCATGTCGGAGGAGACCTTCTCCACCCAGGCGGACGCGGAGAGCTGGCTGGGGGAGAACTGGCGGGGGCTGCGCGCCGACGAGGTCGACAAGGTCGCCCTGCTGGACGGCGACACCGTCGTCTACGGGATGAGCCTGCACGACCCCGAGTGACCGGCCCCGGCGACCCGGGGCGGCGGGGCCGCGAACGGCGAGGGCCGCGGAGCGTCGCGCTCCGCGGCCCTCCGGCACCTGCCCGGCTCAGGGGCGCCGGCGCGGGCTGACGGTCTTGGCCGGGTCGCGGATGACGACCCCGCCGAGGATCTCGTCGATCCGCTTCATCACGTCGGCGTCCAGCTTCACCCCGGCCGCCTTCACGTTGTCGGCGACCTGCTCGGGGCGGGACGCGCCGACGATCGCGGCCGAGACGTTCGGGTTCTGCAGCGTCCAGGCGATCGCGAGCTGCGCCATCGACAGGCCGAGGTCGTCCGCGACCGGCCGCAGGTTCTGCACCCGGGTCAGCAGGTCGTCGTCGAGGTAGCGCTTGATCATGTCGGCGCCGCCCTTGTCGTCGGTGGCGCGCGACCCCTCTGGCAGCGGCTGCCCCGGCTTGTACTTGCCGGTCAGGACGCCCTGCGCGATCGGCGACCAGACGATCTGCCCGATGCCCTCGCGCTCGCAGAGCGGGACGACCTCCTCCTCGATGACCCGCCACAGCATCGAGTACTGCGGCTGGCTGGAGACGATCCGGTCGAAGCCCATCTCGTCGGCGATCTTGAGGGCGCGCTCGATCTCCTCGGCCCGCCACTCCGACACGCCGACGTAGAGGACCTTGCCCTGCCGGACGAGGTCGTCGAAGGCGCGCAGGGTCTCCTCGAGCGGGGTCTCGTAGTCGAACCGGTGGGCCTGGTAGAGGTCCACGTAGTCGGTGCCGAGGCGGCGCAGCGACCCGTGGATCGACTCGAAGACGTGCTTGCGCGAAAGCCCCCGGTCGTTCACCCCGGGGCCGGTGGGCCAGTAGACCTTGGTGAAGATCTCCAGCCCCTCGCGCCGCTGCCCCTTCAGCGCGCGCCCGAGGACCTCCTCGGCGCGCGTGCCGGCGTAGACGTCGGCGGTGTCGAACGTGGTGACGCCCTCGTCGAGGGCGGCGCGCACGCACGCGCGCGCCGCGTCCTCCTCGACCTGCGAGCCGTGGGTGAGCCAGTTGCCGTACGCGATCTCGCTGATCTTCAGACCGCTCCGGCCCAGGTTTCGGAACTCCATGGCCCCGACCCTAGCCCCGGGTTGATCGTGCGATGCGCGGAGAACGCCGCCGCCGGCGCAGCGCAGGACACCGGCCGGGCCCCGTCTCCGGAGCCCTTTCCGGGCCCGTCCTCAGACCTTGTCCTTCTCGCCGATCCGCACCTGCGGGTTCGGGATCCGCAGCCGGCGGATCTGCATCGCGCGCATCGCGGCGTACATGCCGACGCCCTTGGAGTCCTCGCCGGGGTAGCGCTCGGCGGCCAGCCGCTTGATGCCGCGGCTCAGCATCAGGCCCTCAGCGAACACCACGAGGAGCAGCAGCGGCGGCACGAACAGCACCAGCAGCTTGGCCGCCGGGATCGGCAGCATGCTCAGCAGCACCAGCGCGAACATGAGGTACATCAGGTAGGAGCCGAACGTGCGGCGGGCGTCGACGTAGTTGCGCGCCAGCCGGCGGACCGGGCCCCTGTCCCGCTTGAGCATGTGCTTCTCGTCGCCCTTGGCCATGCCCTCGCGCGCCTTGGCGCGCTCGACGGCCTGCCGCTCCCGCACCTTGCGGTAGGCCTCCTTGCGGCTGGCCGGCGCCGTGATCGGCTGGCGGCGGCGCTTCTCGGCCTCGCTCCGCTTGGGCGTGGGGCGGCCCTTGCCGCCGGGCTTTACTACCTGAGGAGGATCCGGCGGGGCCTCCGGGGTACGACGCTTGAACACAGGTATCAGCCTACCGGCTGCGAACATCGTGGCTGCCTCGCGCGTTAACGCGTAGGGTGATAAGAACCCCAGCAGTGGTCATTGAGCCCAGTTCACGACTGAGGCGACAGCACGAAGGGACCGGCGCCGCGCGATGAGCGTGATGAAGCGAATGTCGATGATCTTCAAGTCCAAGGCGAACAGGGCCCTGGACCGGATGGAAGACCCTCGGGAGACCCTCGATTACTCCTACCAGCGCCAGCTGGAGATGCTGCAGAAGGTCCGTCGCGGGGTCGCCGACGTCGCCACCTCGCGCAAGCGTCTCGAGCTGCAGATCAACCAGCTCGAACAGCAGCAGAGCAAGCTGACCGACCAGGGCAAGAAGGCGCTGCAGGTGGGCCGCGAGGACCTCGCCCGCGAGGCGCTGACCCGCCGCGCCGGCCTGGAGGGCCAGCTGAACGACCTGCGCGGGCAGTACCAGCAGCTGCAGGGCGAGGAGGAGAAGCTCACGCTCGCCTCCCAGCGGCTGCAGGCCAAGGTCGACTCCTTCCGCACCCGCAAGGAGACGATCAAGGCGACCTACACGGCCGCCGAGGCGCAGACCAAGATCAACGAGGCGTTCTCCGGCATCTCCGAGGAGATGGGCGACGTCGGCCTGGCGATCCAGCGCGCCGAGGAGAAGACCGACACGATGAAGGCCCGCGCCGGCGCGATCGACGAGCTGCTGGCCTCCGGCGCCCTGGAGGACTTCTCCGGGCCGAAGGACGACATCCAGGCCGAGCTCGACCGGATGGGCTCCGGCCCCGGCGTCGACCTGGAGCTGGAGCGCCTCAAGGCCGAACTCGGCCAGGGCCCCGCGCCCAAGGAGCTGAACCAGGGCTCGCCGACCGCGCAGCCGCACCAGCAGCAGCAGGACGCCCCCCAGCAGGCCCCGTGGCCGCAGAACCCCGGGGGTGCCCAGTGATCGTCCGCCTGATGGGGGAGGGCCAGCTGGACGTGGCCGAGGACGAGCTGTCCTCCCTCAACACCCTCGACGCCGAGCTCGAGGCGGCGATCGAGTCGGGTGACGAGACCGCGTTCCGCACCGCGCTGCACGCCCTGCTGGAGAACGTGCGCAAGGTGGGCAAGCCGCTGCCGCCGGACAGCCTGGAGCCGTCCGAGCTGATCCTGCCCCCGGCCGACGCGCACATCGACGAGGTGCGCTCCATGCTGGGGGACGAGGGCCTCATCCCGGACTGACCCGGCAGGGGCCCCGGGCCGTCCTCCGGGACGGTCCGCGCGTGGGCAAGCGGGGGTGATGTTATGGACATCCGGGCACAAAACCCGTGCTCCGGGCGTTCGTACAAGTGAATAGGAGCAAGGACTGGGGGTGGCCGAATGGCCAGGACGCGTTACGCCTCCGACCGGGGGCTGACATCGCGCATGCTCGTGACGATGTTCCTGCTGGGGCTGGTGTACGTCGTCTTTGTGGGGGCATTTTTCGTCTTCGTACCGAATTGGGCCGGCGTCGCGCTGGTCTTCGCGGTGCTGTTCCTCCTCGCCCAGTACTTCTTCTCCGACCGCATGACGCTGTTCGCCATGCACGGCCGGGTCGTCTCCCCTCAGGAGGCGCCCGAGCTGCACGGCGTCATCGACCGCATCTGCGCGATGTCGGACGCCCCCAAGCCCCGGGTCGCGATCGCCGACACCGACGTGCCGAACGCGTTCGCCACCGGCCGCAACCAGAAGAAGGCCGTCGTCTGCGTGACGACCGGGCTGCTGCGCCGGCTCGACCCGGTCGAGCTGGAGGGCGTGCTCGCGCACGAGATGGCGCACGTCGCGCACAAGGACGTCGCGGTCATGACGGTCGCCTCGTTCCTCGGCATCCTCGCCGGCCTGATCACCAGGTTCGGGCTCCAGTGGGGCCTGTGGGGCGGGTTCGGCCGCCGCAGCAACGACCAGAACACCGGGCTGATCCTGCTCGCCGTCGTCGCGGCCAGCGCGCTCGCCTACGCGGTCAGCTTCCTGCTCACCCGCGCCCTGTCGCGCTACCGCGAGCTGTCGGCCGACCGCGCCGCCGCGCTGCTGACCGGCCGCCCCTCCGCCCTCGCCAGCGCGCTGACGAAGGTGAGCGGCGAGATCGCGCGGATCCCGACCAGCGACCTGCGCTCCTCGCAGGCGTTCAACGCGTTCTTCTTCACCCCGGCGCTCGGCAGGGGCGTCAGCGTCTCGGCGCTGTTCTCCACCCACCCGTCGCTGGACCGGCGGCTCGCGCAGCTGTCGAAGATCTCCGAGCAGCTCAGCAGGGGAGTGTGATCCGTGGGGTTCCTGGACACCCTGCTCGGCCGGTCCAAGCCGGCCAAGCCCGACCTCGACCAGATCTTCGGGCTGTCGACGGCGGCCGTCACCCTCGAGGCGGCGACGGGGTTCACCCCGACCGGGCTCGGCTCGGTGTGCTTCCGCGCGGCCGAGGGCGGGGCGTTCGCGCGGCTCCAGGCCGACGTCCAGGAGCTGCTGGACGCCGACGAGGGCCCCAAGGTCCAGATCAGCACCGACGGCTACGGCTACACGTGGCTGCTCGCCGAGCACCGGCCCGAGGAGCTGCCCGACCTCGTCACCGACCTGCACGCGGTGAACGCGACGCTGGAGGGGGGCGGGTTCGGCCCGCACCTGCTGTGCTCCCTCGTCGGGTTCAAGGGGCCGGACGGGCAGCGCCTTGCGCTCGTCTACCTCTACAAGCGCGGCACGTTCTACCCGTTCGCGCCGCTCCCCGGGGACAAACGCGACAACGCGCTCGAGCTCCAGGTGCGCGGCGCGATCGGCGCGGACCTGCGGTTCGAACGGGACCTCGGCCGGTGGTTCCCCGTCTGGGGCGCCCCCGGCCTCTGATCCCTCCGGCCCCCGCTCCCTTTCGGCCTCCGGATGCCCGGCGCCCGGTCAGGGCAGGGCGAGCATCTGGTCCAGAGCCATGCGGGCGTAGTGCGCGGTCTCCTCGTCCACCTCGATGACGTTCTCGACCTCGCCGGCGGCCAGCGACTCCAGCGACAGCACCAGGTGCGGCAGGTCGATCCGGTTCATCGTCGAGCAGTAGCAGACGGTCTTGTCGAGGAACATGACGTTCTTGTCCGGGTGGGCGTTCGCCAGCCGCCGGACGAGGTTCAGCTCCGTCCCGACGGCCCAGGACGATCCGGGCTCGGCGGCCTCGATCGTCTTGATGATGTACTCCGTCGAGCCGATCCGGTCGGCGGCCGTGACGACCTCGTGCCGGCACTCGGGGTGCACGAGGACGTTCACGCCGGGCACCCGCGCGCGGACGTCGTCGACCGACTCCTTGCTGAACCGGCCGTGCACCGAGCAGTGGCCGCGCCACAGGATCATCTTGGCGTCCCGCAATTGCCCGTGCGTGAGGCCGCCCTCGCGGCGGTGCGGGCTGTAGACGACGCAGTCGTCCAGCGAGAAGCCCATCTCCAGGACCGCGGTGTTGCGCCCGAGGTGCTGGTCGGGCAGGAACAGGACCTTCTTGCCCTTGCCGTAGGCCCAGTCGAGGGCGCGCTTGGCGTTGGACGAGGTGCACACCACACCGCCGTGCCGCCCGACGAAGCCCTTGATGTCGGCCGAGGAGTTCATGTAGGTGACGGGCACGACGTCGTCGGCGACGCCGGCGTCCTCCAGGACCTCCCAGCACTCCTCGACCTGGTCGAAGGTCGCCATGTCGGCCATCGAGCAGCCCGCGCCGAGGTCCGGCAGGATCACCCGCTGGTGGGCGGCGGTCAGGATGTCGGCCGACTCCGCCATGAAGTGGACGCCGCAGAAGACGATGTAGGGCGCCTCGGGGCGGGCCGCGGCCCGCTGGGCCAGCTTGAACGAGTCGCCGGTGACGTCGGCGAACTGGATGACCTCGTCGCGCTGGTAGTGGTGGCCGAGCACGAACACCCGGTCGCCGAGCGCCGCCTTGGCGGCGCGGGCCCGCTCGACGAGGGCGGGGTCGGACGCCGGCGGCAGCTCGCCGGGGCAGTCCACGCCGCGTTCGCTCGCGGGGTCGGCACCGCTGCCGAGCAGCAGCAGCGGAAGGTCGCGCACTGGGGTGGTCACGGCGGTCTCCCTTCGCGACGGGACTTATCGTCGCTTTGACGACTAATGATGGCACACACACCGGGGTGGTGGCGGTGTGACGTAGAACGCACCCGCCCATGGCGTTAAACATCGCCGAGAAGCGGAATGGCCATGTAGCGAGGTACGTTGTCCTACGGGAAGAGGCGTGAGACGTCTTCGAGGACAAGCGACAGTCCGCCGCGACCGCGGCGCAGCGAGACCCGGGAGCTGAACACATGACGGTTTCAGGCGAGACCACGCAGGAGACCACGCAGCAGGGCGTCATCCTCACCGACGCCGCCGCCGAGAAGGCCAGGGGCCTGCTCGAGCAGGAGGGCCGCGACGACCTTGCGCTGCGTGTCGCCGTGCAGCCGGGCGGCTGCTCCGGTCTGATCTACCAGCTCTTCTTCGACGAGCGGGAGATGGACGGGGACCAGATCCAGGATTTCGGCGGCCTGTCGGTGCGCGTCGACCGGATGAGCGCGCCCTACCTGACCGGCGCCACCATCGACTTCGTCGACACGATCGAGAAGCAGGGCTTCACGATCGACAACCCGAACGCGTCGGGTTCCTGCGCCTGCGGCGACTCCTTCAACTGACGCCCGCCGAGCGCGCTGACACGCGCCGAGCGCGACGGCCCCCGAGGGGCCGCGAGGGGCGGGCCGGGCCACTGGGCCCGGACCGCCCCTTCCTGCTGCCCTCCGGCGGTGGACGCGGCGAAGTGTCGCAGGGCGGCCATCTGTGGTGCGATGGTGAGTAGCCTGACGGGTTCGTACAGCCGGTGAAACAGCCGGACGACCACGACGAGGAGAGCGACGCCGTGCGCATCGCCGTGACCGGGTCCATCGCGACCGACCATCTGATGACCTTCCCCGGGAAGTTCACCGACCAGCTCCTGCCCGACCAGCTCGACCGGGTGTCGCTGTCCTTCCTGGTGGACGAGCTGGAGATCCGCCGCGGCGGCATCGCCGCCAACATCTGCTTCGGCATGGGCAGCCTCGGCAAGGAGTCCATCCTCGTCGGCTCCGTCGGCGACGACTTCGCCGACTACCGCTCCTGGCTCGAACGGCACACGGTCGACACCGCCTCGGTGCACGTGTCCGAGATCCACCACACGGCGCGCTTCCTGTGCACCACCGACCAGGACCAGAACCAGATCGCCACGTTCTACGCCGGCGCGATGAGCGAGGCCCGCTCCATCGAGCTCCAGCCGGTGGCCGACCGCGTCGGCGGCCTCGACCTCGTCGTCGTCAGCCCGAACGACCCCGACGCGATGCTGCGGCACACCGACGAGTGCCGCGGCCGCGGCATCCCGTTCGCGGCCGACCCGTCCCAGCAGCTCGCCCGGATGGGCGGCGCCGACGTCCGCCGCCTCATCGACGGCGCCGCCTACCTGTTCAGCAACGAGTACGAGAAGGCGCTCGCCGAGGAGAAGACGGGCTGGTCGGGGGAGGAGATCCTGTCCCGGGTCGGCGTGCGCGTCACCACCCTCGGCGCCAAGGGCGTCGTCATCGACCGCGAAGGCGAGGAGGGCGTGCACGTCCCGTGCGTCCCGGTCGACTCGGTCGTCGACCCGACCGGCGTCGGCGACGCGTTCCGCGCCGGCTTCCTGTCCGCGACCGCCTGGGGCCTGCCGCTCGAACGCGCCGCCCAGGTCGGCAACGCCATCGCCGCGCACGCCCTCGAGGCCGCCGGCCCGCAGGAGTACACGCTCGGCCGCCGGGCGTTCCTCGACCGCTTCGCGGCCGTCTACGGCGCCGACGCCGCGGCCGACATCGAGCCGCACGTCGCCTGCCCGACCCCGTAAGACCGCCAGATCCGGGCATGCACGAAGGGCCGCGCCGAACCGGCGCGGCCCCTCTGTGTTCCCGGCTTCCGTGTCTCCGGGCGTCCGCGCGCCCGGACCCGCCGCGGTGCCTCGGCCCTCCGCGGCCCCGGTCTTCGCGGCCCCTAGTACGTGCGGCGGATGTGGAAGCCCCAGCCGCCCTGCTGGAGCGTCTCCTCGCGGACGAAGTCCTGGGACTTCATCCGGCACCAGGCGGGGACGTCGGTGCGGGCGGCGGCGTCGTCGGCGAGGACCGCGACGATCTGCCCCACCGGGACCTCCCTGATCCGCTCGGCCAGCATGATGATCGGGATGGGGCACTTGCGGCCCAGCGCGTCGATGACGAGCACGGGCGGCGGGCCCTCCGGCTCCGCGGGGGGCGGCGCCGCGTCGCCGGGCGGGGGACCGGTCCTGGCGCGGCCTCGGAACCTCATGGGCGCGACCGCCTCCCTGTCTCGAGGGTGTTCATCGTCGTCCGGCGGAGGCGGGCGACGGCATCGGGGAGCGCGGTGAGGAACCGGTCCACGTCCTCCGAACCGACGCCACGCGGCAGCGATACCCGCACGTTCCCATGGGTAATCACTCCCATCGCCTCCAGCACATGGCTCGGACGCAGCGTATCCGCCGTGCACGAGCTGCCGGAGGAAACCGCGAAACCCAGCCGGTCCAGTTCGGTCAGCAGCGCCTCGCCCTCCACGTACAGGCACGAGAACGTGACCAGGTGGGGGAGCCGCCGGACCGGGTCGCCGACCACCTCGACGTCGGGGACGCTCCGCGGTACCTCCGTCCGGATGCGGTCCACCAGAGCGGAGATGCGCGGCGCGTCCGCCGCCATGTCGGCGCGGTAGGCCACCAGCGCGGCGGCGGCCGCCGCGATGGCGGGGACGTTCTCGAACCCGGGGACGCGGCGCCCCTCGCGCTCGTCGTCCGGCAGCGGCGAGCGCCACCGGGCGCCCTTGCGGACGGCGAGCACGCCGACGCCGGCGGGGCCGCCCCACTTGTGGGCGCTGCCCGCCAGGTACGACCACCCGCCGGGGACGTCGGCCCGGCCGATGGACTGCGCCGCGTCGACGAACAGCGGCACGCCGGCGGCGCGGCAGGCCTCCGCGACCTCGGCGACGGGCTGGAGGGTGCCGACCTCGTGGTTGGCCGACTGGAGGCAGGCCAGCGCGGTGTCGGGGCGCAGCGCCGCGGCGAACTCGGCGGCGTCGACGCGCCCGGTGCGGTCGACGCCGACGAGGGTCACCTCGCCGCCGTCGCGCTCGTGCAGCTCGGCGGCGTGCAGGACGCTGGAGTGCTCGACGGCGCCCGCGACCAGGTGCCGCCCGGCGCGCCGGCGCGCCTGGAGCCCCCCGAGGACCGCCAGGTGCACCGCCTGGGTGCCCGATGAGGTGAACGACACCTCGTCGGCACGGGCCCCCAGGACGCCGGCGACACGCGCGCGGGCGCGGTCGAGCAGCAGCCGGGCGCCGCGGGCCGTCCCGTACAGCCGGGCGGGATCGGCCCAGGCCGCGTCCAGCGCCTCGAGCAGGGCGGCGCGGGCCGCCGGGTGCGGCGGCTCGGTGGACGCGGCGTCGAAATAGCCGCCCGGAGTGCTCGGTCGTGCCACGTGAGAACACTAACCGGGCACCCGATCGGGGGTTCGCGCGACCCTCGCGCTAGGGTGTCCACCACACGTGTAAACACCGATCTCTCCGCCCGGCCGACCGGGCTTTCATCCGTGGGGAAGGCATTCCGTGAGTCCGACCCGCTCTAGGGAGCGGCGTACGCCTGTGCGCAGTCGCCGCGCATTGAAAAGCGCCGGCGCGCTAGGACTGCTGGCGCTGTCCGCCACCGCGTGCAGCGGTAGCCGCTTGGGCCTGCCCGAGCCGATCAGCGTCCAGGGCGAGCGCATGCTGAAGCTCTGGCAGGGCTCCTGGATCGCGGCGTTCGCGGTCGGGGCCGTGGTCTGGGGCCTGATCATCTGGGCGGTGCTGTTCCACCGCAAGCGCTCCGACGACCTGCCGCCGCAGGTCCGCTACAACATGCCGATCGAGATCCTCTACACGGCGGTCCCGTTCGTCATCATCGCGGTCCTGTTCTACTTCACCGCGAGGGACGAGAACTTCGTCGAGAAGACCACCAAGAATCCGCAGGTGGTCGTCGACGTGACCGGGTTCCAGTGGAGCTGGCAGTTCGACTACAAGGAGAAGGACGCCGCGGGCAAGGAGAAGACGGTCGCCTCCGTCGTCGGCCAGCCCGTCGCCCCGAACGGGCCCGCCGCCGCCAAGCCGGTGATGACGATCCCCTCGGGCCAGACGGTGCGGGTGCGGCTGCACGCCAACGACGTCATCCACTCGTTCTGGGTGCCGGCACTGATCTACAAGAAGGACGTCATGCCGGGCTACACCAACGAGTTCGAGTTCACGGCGAACAAGCTCGGCACCTATGAGGGCCGCTGCGCCGAGCTCTGCGGCGTCGACCACAGCCGGATGCTGTTCCAGCTGCGGGTCGTGACGCCGGAGCAGTACCAGAAGTTCATCGCCGATTCGAAGCAAGCACTGGCCGCGGGAGGTGCCAAGTGACCGCGACGAGTCACGCACCGAGCGCGCCGATCGCCGCGCCGCGGACGAGCAAGGGGCGGATCATCGCCTCCTGGCTGTCGTCCACCGACCACAAGGTGATCGGCTACCTCTACCTGATCACCTCGTTCTTCATGTTCCTGTTCGGCGGTGTGCTCGCGCTCATCATCCGCACGGAGCTGTTCAAGCCGGGGCTGCAGGTCGTCAGCAACGAGCAGTTCAACCAGCTGTTCACCATGCACGGCACGATCATGCTGCTGATGTTCGCGACGCCGCTGTTCGCGGGCTTCACCAACGTCATCATGCCGCTGCAGATCGGCGCGCCCGACGTGGCGTTCCCCCGGCTGAACATGCTGGCGTACTGGCTGTTCCTGTTCGGCAGCCTGATCGTCATCGCGGGCTTCCTGACCCCGGGCGGCGCGGCCAGCTTCGGCTGGTTCGCCTACGCCCCGCTGTCGGACGCGGTCCGCTCGCCGGGCGTCGGCGGCGACATGTGGGTGATGGGCCTCGCGATGTCGGGCTTCGGCACCATCATGGGCGCGGTCAACTTCATCACCACGATCCTGTGCATGCGGGCGCCGGGGATGACGATGTTCCGGCTGCCGATCTTCACGTGGAACGTCCTGCTGACCTCGATCCTGGTCCTGATCGCCTTCCCGCCGCTGGCCGCGGCGCTGCTGGCGCTCGAGGCCGACCGCAAGCTCGGCGCGCACATCTTCGACGCCGCGCACGGGGGCGCGCTGCTCTGGCAGCACCTGTTCTGGTTCTTCGGGCACCCGGAGGTCTACATCATCGCGTTGCCCTTCTTCGGCATCGTGACGGAGATCCTCCCGGTCTTCAGCCGCAAGCCGGTGTTCGGCTACATCGGCCTGGTCTTCGCGACCATCAGCATCGCGGGCCTGTCCATCACCGTGTGGGCGCACCACATGTTCGTCACCGGCCAGGTGCTGCTGCCGTTCTTCTCCTTCATGACGTTCCTCATCGCCGTGCCCACGGGGGTGAAGTTCTTCAACTGGGTCGGGACCATCTGGCGAGGACAACTGACGTTCGAGTCGCCGATGCTGTGGTCGCTGGGCTTCCTCGTGACCTTCCTGTTCGGCGGTCTCACCGGCGTCATCCTGGCGTCGCCGCCGATGGACTTCCAGCTGTCGGACTCCTACTTCGTGGTGGCGCACTTCCACTACGTCGTGTTCGGCACCGTGGTGTTCGCGATGTTCGCGGGCTTCTACTTCTGGTGGCCGAAGTTCACCGGCAAGATGCTGAACGACACCCTCGGCAAGGTCCACTTCTGGATGCTGTTCATCGGCTTCCACGGCACCTTCCTCATCCAGCACTGGCTGGGCGCCGCGGGCATGCCGCGCCGGTACGCCGACTACGCGAACGAGTTCCACGGGCTGAACGAGATCTCCAGCATCTTCTCGTTCGTGCTCGGCGCGTCGATGCTGCCGTTCTTCTACAACGTCTACATCACGTGGAAGCGCGGCAAGCGCGTCGACGTCGACGACCCGTGGGGCTACTCCAACTCGCTGGAGTGGGCGACGTCCTGCCCGCCGCCGCGGCACAACTTCAACTCGATCCCGAAGATCCGTTCCGAGCGGCCGGCGTTCGACCTGCACCACCCGCACGTGGGTGCCAAGGGCGAACTGGCCGGGGCGAAGGGGGAGTAGCCGATGCGCGTCCAGGCGTTCATGTTCTACGGTTGCGCGGTCTTCTTCCTCGCCACCGACATCGTGTACTGGCTCTGGTCCAAGGACTGGACGGGCACGACGGCGCTCGCGCTCGCGGTCGGCCTCGCCGGGCTCATCGGGTTCTACGTCCACTTCACGATCCGGCGCCTCGAGCGCGCCAACGCCGGGCCGCTGTACGAGGACGACCCGGAGGGCGAGATCGCGGACGCGGCCGGCGAGCTGGGCTTCTTCAGCCCGCACAGCTGGTGGCCGCTGTTCGTGGGGCTGTCGGCCTCGGCCGTGGCGCTCGGCGTCGTGTTCGGCTGGTGGCTGGTCATCCTCGGCGCCGCCGCCGCGGTCCTCACATCGATCGGAATGGTGTTCGAGTACTATCGGGGTCATTTCGCCCACTGATCAGTAAAAGATCCCCATCGGGGGCCGGTGTCCGCTTTGTAGCGGGTACCGGCCCTTTCACACATACTGGGCGCCGCTCCAGCGACCGGGCTGGGCAGCGGACCGATCGCCCAGGTGAACGACCGGGGGGTCCACATGCGGGTGAGTGGCTCGAGACCGGGAGGCCGGGGGCGGTACACCGCCGTGCTCGTCGGCGCGGGCGTGGTGGCGGGTGCCGCGGCGTGTTCGGGAGGCGTCGCACCGGACGGCAGGGACGAGGTGAAGCTCGCGGTGTCCCCGGGCGGGGGCGGCGGCAAGCTCAGGCCGGACAGCCCCATCGCCGTCGAGGCGCGGCACGGCACGATCGAGAACGTGACGGTGGCGACGAAGGACGGAGTGGTCGAGGGCGACCTGAGCGCCGACCGGACCCGGTGGCGGTCCCGGTGGACGCTGAAGCCGGGCACGGCCTACACGGTCGACGCCACCGCCCTCGGCAGGGACGGCCGGACGCGTACGGTCCGCAGCGGCTTCACGACGGCCGAGGTGAAGAAGACCAACGACGTCTCGATCGAGGCGCCGTTCAACCGGGAGACCGTCGGCGTCGGCATACCGATCATCGTGCACTTCGCCCGCCCGGTGCAGGACCGGGCGGCCGTGGAGCGGGCCCTGGAGGTCACCGCCGACCGGACAGTGGAGGGCGGCTGGAACTGGTTCGGCGCCCAGGAGGTCGTCTTCCGGACGAAGCAGTACTGGCCCGCCCACACGAAGGTGTCGTTCAAGGCGCACCTGAGCGGCGTCCGCACCGGCCAGGGCGTCTACGGCGGGAAGGACTACGGCGTCGACTTCAAGGTCGGCGACTCGCACGTCTCCACGGCCGGCGAGGACAGCCACAAGATGGTCGTGAGGATCAACGGGAAGAAGGCCCGTACGATCCCGACGAGCATGGGGCGCGGCGGGGTCCGCAAGTACACCACGACCAACGGCGTCCACCTCGCGATGGGCAAGGAGGACCCGACCGTCATGACGTCGGAGTGGGACGGCTGCGGTCCCGGTTGCGCCGGGTACTACAGCCTGACCGTCTACAAGTCGGTGCGGATCTCCGACAGCGGCGAGTACGTCCACAGCGCGCCGTGGTCGGTCGGCGCCCAGGGCAGCGAGAACGTCAGCCACGGCTGCATCAACGTCAGCCCGTCCAACGCCAAGTGGTTCTACAACCTCTCCCAGCGGGGCGACCCGATCACGGTGACCGGGAGCAGCCGGGAGCTGGAGCCGGAGAACGGCTGGGGCTACTGGCAGGTCAAGTGGCAGGACTGGACGAAGGGCAGCGCCCTGAAACGGTCGGTCACGACGGCTCCGCACGTGGACGCGGCGACCCTGTCGGCGCAGCGGGGGGCCAAGGTCCCCGGTGCGCAGCGGGCCGAGGGCAACTGAGCGCCGGCTAGTGCTGCGGCGGCGGGACCCGGACGCGGTGCATGCGCGCCCAGTCGCGGGCCATGGCGATCCGGTCGGGGCCCGAGGGGTGCGTGAGCCACAGCAGGTACTCCGCCGCGTCGGGGTCCAGGTCCGAGACGTTGCGCACGGACAGCGCGTGCTGCATCGACACGAACGTCGACGGGTCGCGGGTGAGGTCCAGCGCGTGGACGTCGGCGCGGGCCTCGATGCGGCGGCTCACGAGGTTCTGGACGGGGGCGGCGAGCGTCGTCCCGGCCGTCACGAGCGCGAGGAGGAGCGCGATGGACCTCGGGTCGGCCGCCCCGCCGCCGCGGCGGGCGTCCGGGCCGGCCCCGCCGGGACCGGGCGCGCCGGGATCGAGCCCGGCGCGCCGCAGGAGGCGCGGGGACGTCATCAGCGGGTACAGCAGGCAGAGTGCCCCGGCCACGCCGAGCGCGCCCACGAGCGTGCCCCACAGCACGTCGTCGCGCTCGGCGTGGCCGAGCTCGTGCCCGACGATCGACTCGACCTGGGCGGGGGGCGACTTCAGCAGCGTGTCGTAGAGGACGATGCGGCGCGTGGAGCCGAACCCGGACACGTAGGCGTTGAGCGACGTCGTCCGGCGGGAGGCGTCCGCGACGAGGACGTCCTTGACGGGCACGCCGTCCCGGCGGGCCATCGCCAGCAGGTCGCTGCGCAACTGGCCCGCGGGCAGCGAGTGGAACTTGTTGAACACCGGTTCGACGGCGAGCGGGTAGACGAACGAGACGAAGACGACGAGGACGAACCCGCCCGCGGCGGCGCCCGTCCACCAGTAGCGCGGGAAGCGGCGGGTGAGGGCGTAGAGCAGCAGGAGGGCGATCGTGTAGATGACCCACGTGACGGCGAGGGACTTCGCCTGGTCGACGAGCCACGCGGGCCAGCTCTGCGTGGAGAGCCCGTAGCGGCGCAGCACCGACTCGCCCCAGACGTCGAACGGCAGCCCGGCGATGCGCAGCAGCGTGGTAAGGGCGAGGGTGGCGGTGATGATGCGCAGCCACCGGCGACGTGTCCTGGCGGTGACCCAGCCGATGAACCGTGCGCCCAGCGGGGTGAAGCCCAGCACCAGGACCAGGACGAGTCCGACGGCGAGCCCGGAGTAGGCGGGCGGGTTGACGGCCGAGTCGAACGCCCTGGAACGGGCGATCTCGGCGGGGGTGAAGTCCAGTGCGGGGTCGGGTCTCACGCGCCCGCCGGGGACGTGCCCGGGCAGCGGGCTCCACGGGGTGGTCAGGGCGAGGACGGCCGCGACCCCGGCGAAGAGAACGGCGGCCGTGACGGCGGCGGCGACCCGGGGCCGCCGTGCCGGGGCGCCGGGGGCGCCGCCCGGCCTTCCGCCGGCGGTGCCCTCGGCGCTGCCCTCGTCCGTCTCCGCCTCGCTCATGCGAGCTCCTCTTTCACGTAGTCGCGCCAAAGTGCGGTGAAGCGCTCCCGCGTGAGGCCCAGCACGTCGCGCAGCGCCGCGGCCTCCGGGGCACGCCCGGCGGCCCGGTAGAGCCGGACGAGCGCCGCCTCACCGTACCGGTCGGCGACCATCCGGCAGGCGAGCCAGGCCTCCTGGTAGGCCTGGGAGAGGCGCGGGGAGCCGCCGGCGAACGCGTCGGCCGCGGGGAGCGCGGACGGCGCCCGCCCGGCGGAGACCTCGCGGCGCAGCTCGCCCGCCGCCGACCGGGTACTGATCTTGACGCGCCGGTAGCCGACGTAGTCCGCGAAGCCCTCGATCAGCCACAGCGGGGTGCGCCGGTCGCGGGCGCCGCCGGTGGCGACGTGGGTCAGCTCGTGCGTGAGGACGACGTTGCGGCCGAGCTCGTTGAGGCGGCCGAAGGTGCCGGGGGAGATGATGACGCGGTCCTCGCCGCGGCCGTCCCCGGGGGCGATGGTGGCGAGCGCGGCGATCTGGCCGAGGCTCTGCCCGGGGCCGGCGAGCGCGGAGGCGAGGGAGGCGTCGGCGGGGACGAGCGCGACGACCCGCTGCGCCCACCCCTTGCCGACCACGGAGGTGACGACCGGGACGGCCGCGTCCAGCCGCGCGGCGATGCGGTCGAGGCCGGTGCCGTCGCCGATGACGAGTCCGGCTCGCCCCCTGACCGCCGTCAGGGGGCCGCTGTCCCAGATGTCGGCGTCGTCGGTGAGGCCGCGGGACGTCCCGTCCCCGACGACCGTCCACGTCCCGCCGCGCGGGGCCAGCGTGAGGTAGCGGGTGCGGGCCACGTCGCTCCTGTCGAAGCCGCGCAGCCTGTAGCGCACCTCGATCCGGACGACGGCGTTGCCGCCGTCCATGGCCTCGGTGTTGACGATGCGCTCCCGCCAGTTCTCCAGGGGGAGTTTCCGGAGGTTGCCGTACATGAGGGCCTGGGCGTCCCGGAAGGCGGCGGGGGCGTCGCCCACGCTGGCGAGGAAGGCCATGCGGTCGCCGTCGCGGACGGCGCGCGCGCGGTTGGCGAGGACGGCGGCGGCCGTCTCCGGGCTGAACGTCCCGGCGACCCGCGAGGTGGCGGCGCCGGCGCCGCCGGCGCCGGGCGCCCCGCCGCCGGAGCGCGAGCCGACCAGGCCGGCGCCTCCGGCGAGCAGGGCGGCGGCCCCGCCCGCGCCCAGGGCGAGGACCCTGCGCCGCGTGACGGTGGCGTCCTGCCCGGGGCCTTCCTCCATGGGCGCGATCCTATGCAGGACGCGGGGCGAGGGGCGGCATCACGACCGGTAGTCCGGGTAGCCGTAGCCGACGACGTCGTCTGTGGAACGTTCCTTTACGCGGACGGCGTTGTCGGTGTTGCCCTCGACGGCCTCGATCGTGCCGTCGTCGATCTCCTCGACGACCAGGCCGACGTGCCGGATGTCGTCGAAGGACTTGCCGCCGTCCCACGCGTAGAAGACGATCGCGCCGGGCCTCGGCTCGGTGCCCCAGCGCCCGTGCTCCTGGAACCAGCGGGCGTGCGCGACCGTCCAGGCGTCGCTGCCGACCTGGTCGCCGAAGCCGATCTGCTCGCCGACCCAGGAGACGAACATGTCGCACCAGTTCGCGTCGCTGTAGCCGTCGAGGGACCCGCCGTCGCGCGCGAGCGTCTCCCGCGCGCGGGACGTGGACATGTACCACTCCTGGAACTTGGTCTCGCCGCCGCCGTCCTCCTCGACGCCCACCTGCGAGCGGGCGAGCCTGATGGCCTGCGCGGCGGTGGGCCGCGACTTCCCGGCCGCTCTGGCGGAGGGCCTGCCGGACGACACGGCCGACGGCCGCTCGGGCCGGGTCTTCTTGGGGGTCTTCGAGGCGCGGATCCTGGGCTCGCCCTCGGACTTGCGCCTGGACGGGTCGCCGTGCGCCGCCAGGCCGGGGGCCAGGTCGGCCGCGGCGGCGGACCTCACCGGGGTGGAGCCGAACGGCAGGACCGACGCCTGCGCCGTGGCGGCGGCGGTGCCGAGCACGGCGGCGCCGACGACGACGCCGCCGGTCGTCCGCCACGTGATGGAAAGGGGGTGCGGCTTCCGGTGCTTGCCCGGGGCCTTCTTGCGGTGCGCGCGTGGCACGGGGGGTCTCCTCGGCTTCCATGGCGCCTACCGGGTTAGCTGACGGGTTCGGGCGTGGAAGCCGCCCTACGGCCGCGAAGGCAGGCCGATTCACCCCGAAAGGACACAGTGGGTCCCCGGTTCCGCGTCGGACGCGCATGCGGGGCACGGCGGTCCGCGGATTCGGCGGTGGCGTGCCCGGGGGCGGGCACACCGGTTCGGATTGGGGGAGCTCCGGCGGCGGGGGGCGCCTGCGGAGCGAAAGGGGGGCCGGGGCGTGGTCGCGTGGCGGCCACGCCCCAGGTACCGCTGCGGGATTCTCTCCTTCTCTTCCAGACGCCTACCGGGTTAGCTGACGGGTTCGGGCGTGGAAGTGGCCCTACGGCGGCTCTCGCCGGTGCCCCGGGAGAGACGCGCCGATTCACCCCGGGTGCCGGAATGCCCGTCCGGAAAGACTCTCCGGACTCCGGCGGATATGGGTCCCCGGTTCCGCTCTTCGGCGGATTCGGCGCTGCCGCTGCGATCCTGGGGGCGATATGGGGCCCTGCGCGGGACCTGTCTCCCGCGTGCGAAAGAGCGGCGCCTGATGTTGTGTGCGGACGGCGCCCCGTCTCCGGGGCCGTCCGGGGCCTGCCCCGTGTAGGCCACTGCGGCAGCACGCTCGGCGCCATGCACGCGGCAAGCGTGCGCACGGTGGGGCGGGGGTAGGCCTGGTCTGCGTCGAGACCGTGCGGCGCCTGCGGGCGCCGCGGGACGGCACGTGGGGCGTGCCGCCCGGGGGTGCGGCGCGTGGCTCGCGCCGCCGTCACGCGGGTGCTGGATGCTCCGCGTGGGACCGGGGCGCCTGGGGGGCGCCGCGGGTCCACGGCGTCTGGAGGGCGCCGTGAGTGGTGACAAGGTACCAAAGCCCCAAGAGAAGGCAAACCCCCCCAAAATCAACAACGGACCAGGTCAAGCCCGGTCCGTTGTCGATGAGGGCCCCGTCACACCCGCGCCGCGGGGGTGTCAGGGCGGTGCGTCAGGGGCGTCCGGCGCCGTAGTAGTTGCTCAGGTAGTAGCCGGAGGTGATGTCGCTGATCTTGACGACGTCGCCGGTGTGCGGGGCGTGGATCATCTTGCCGCCGCCCACGTACATGCCGACGTGGCCGAGGTTGCTGAAGAAGACCAGGTCGCCGGGCTGCAGGTTGCTCTTGGCCACCCGCTTGGTCGCGGCGTACTGGGAGTTGGTGGTGCGGGTGATGCCGACGCCCGCGGCGGCCCAGGCCTTCATGGTCAGGCCGGAGCAGTCGTAGGAGCCCGGGCCCTCGGCGCCGTAGGAGTAGGGCTTGCCGAGCTGGGCGTAGGCGAAGTCGAGCGCCGCGCGGGCCGGACCGCTGGCCGGGCCGTTGTAGGTGCCGCCGGTGCCACCGCCGCCGCCCGGGCGCGACGGCGTGCCGCCGCCGAGCCGGCGCACGAGCGCCTTCTGCTTCTGGACCTGCTTGTCGAGCTCCTGCTTCTGCTTCTTCAGCTCGTCCTGCTTGGACTTCACCTCGTCGTAGGCGGACTTCGCCTGGGCCTGCTCGCGGCGGAGCCGCTGGGCCGTCGCGAGGAACTGGGTGAGCTGGGAGCTGCGCTCGTGCGACAGGTGCGAGAAGACGGCCGCCTGGTCGAGGATCGACTGCGGGTCCTTGCTGCCGACGAAGCCGGTGACGTCGGCCGAGTCACCGTTCTTGTACGCGGTGGCCGCCATCTGAGCGATCTTGGACCGCTGCTCCTCGAAGCTTGCCTGCTCCTGCTTGCTCGCCTTGGTCGCGGAGTCGAACTTCTTCTTGGCGACCTTGAGCTTCTCGCGGTTCTGGTTGAACTGCTCGACCTTCTGGTCCATCTGCTCGTTGAGCTTGTCGAGCTTCTTCTGGGCCTGCGCCCGGGTCGGCTTGGGCTCGGCGTGCGCCACCACCGGGGAGCAGGTCAGGGAGACCGCCACGGTCAGGCCGGCGACGGCCGCCAGGCGACGGGAGACGCCTCTGCCCGCGGAACCCGCCCTGCGGGCAGGCCGCTGCGCCGGTGCCCCGATGTGATCATTGGCCACGGTCGGTTTCGCCCCTCTCGTCCAACGACGTCAGCGGACGACATTAGCGAGGGGCAACAGCCGTCACAACCGATTCATCACTCTTTGATTGACATCTGCGGACATCATCCACTTTTCGTGACGTGATGATCACGGACCGCGAGGCTTGCCTTATGAGAGCCTTATGGCCGCCTTATGGGCGGGCCCGCCCTAGGAGCGGCCCAGCCTGCGCAGCAGCAGGGAGGAGGGGCAGGGGCGCGCGCTGGCGCGCCGCGCGGCGTCGGCGACCTCCCGGTCGGACGACACCACGACCACCGACCGGCCCGGCGGCTCCGCCCGCACGAGCTCGCCGATCAGCTCGTCCGCCGTCTGCCCCGGGCGGCTGAACAGCACCCGCACCCCGCGCGGCGCCGCGATGGCGACCGGCGCCTCCAGCTCCGCGCCGTCGAACACGCACGTGACCTCGGCGCGCGTCTGCGCGGCCAGCCCGCCGAGCCCGGACAGCAGCCGGCTGCGCTGGTCGGCCAGCGGCAGCTCCCCGTACCCGGTCTTGGTGACGTTGTAGCCGTCCACCACCAGGTGCACCTGCGGGAGCGTGAGCAGCCTGTCCAGCAGCTGCGGGTCGCTGTCGGACAGGGCCCGGCCGGGCAGCGCGCGGTGCGCCAGCCGGTCCGGCTCCAGCCCGCCGACCGCGTCGGCGGGACGGCCGATGGTGGAGGGCAGGGCCAGCTCCCGGCGGACGCCCTGCGCGGCGTCCACGAGCGCGTCGAGCAGCATCCGCAGCCGGACGTCGTCGACGTTGCGCCCCTCCCGCGCGGCCCGCCTGGCGGCCTCCGCCGCCTCCTCCGCCCGCGCGGCGCGGGCGCGCAGCCTGCGCAGCTCCTTGTCCGCGGCGGCGGTCGACTCGCGCGCGGCGGCGAGCTCGCGGTCGGCGTCGGCGGCGACCGCGAGGGCGCGCTCCTCCGCCGCCCGGTACCGGGTGCGCGCGTCGTGCAGCTTGCGGCGCAGCTCCGCGACCTCGGCCTTGGTCTCGCGGAGCTCGGCGCGCAGCTTGGCCAGCTCGGCGCCGCGGGCGTCGCGGGTCGCGGCCAGCTCGGCCTTCAGCGCGGCGATGCGGCGCTCGGCCTCCTCCTCCTCGGACGCGGTCGCCGAGCGCGCCAGCTCCTCGCGCGCCGATTCGACGAGCGCGGTCCAGCCCGCCGGGCGCAGCAGGTAGGCCAGCACCGCGACGCGCACCGGATCGGCCGCGGGCGGCACGTCCCCGCCCTCGACCACCTCCGCCAGGTCGGCCTGCGCCTCTCGGAGCGGCACGGCGACCCGCCGCCGGAACTCCTCGTCCTTCTCCAGCGCCGCCGCGATGTGCTGGCCCGCGAGCTTGGCGCGCTTGCGGCGCTCGAACCGCGCGAACCGGCGCAGCGGCGGGGGGACCTCGTCGGCGGGCAGCGTCCCGATCAGGTCGGCGGCGACCTCCACCACGCCCTGCCGCACCGCCTCGGGCAGCGGGCGGGCGAGCTTCTCCGCGGGATCCCCGCGGCCGGGGGTCGCTTCGGGGCCGCTGTCGATGATCCCGCTCCTTCCGGGCTGCGCCGCCGGTGGGCTGTGTGTTCCCGAGCGCACCCGCCCTAACCAGGGCGAACGCGTGATCGGACGGATCGCGCCGAACCCTCGGCGGGATGCCTCCCGCCCGTCCCCGCGGCCCCCGACCGGCGGGACGTCCCGGCACCCCCCAACCCTAGCGGCACGAAGTTCTGTCGGTGGGGTCCTCTACGGTCGCGCACATGACGGCTGCGCACGGTGTCCAGGGCCGCGGGGTCCAGGCGCACGGCGTCCAGGGCACCCTGGACGACCTCGGCACCCCGCTCCGCGACGTCACCTTCGTGGTGGTCGACCTCGAGACCACCGGCGGCTCGGCGGCCGACTCGGCCATCACCGAGATCGGCGCGGTGAAGGTGCGCGGGGGAGAGGAGCTCGGCGAGCTCGGCACGCTGGTCGACCCGGGCGGGCCCGTCCCGCCGTTCATCACCGCGCTGACCGGCATCACCACCGCGATGGTGACGGCCGCGCCGCGCATCGGGTCGGTGCTCCCGGCGTTCCTGGAGTTCGCGCGCGGCTGCGTCCTCGTCGCGCACAACGCCTCGTTCGACATCGGGTTCCTCAAGGCCGCGTGCGCCGCGAACGGCTACGCGTGGCCCGCCTTCCCGGTCGTCGACACCGTCGACCTCGCGCGGCGCGTCCTGTCCCGCGACGAGGTGCCCAACTGCAAGCTCGGCACGCTGGCCCGCTACTTCCGGACGTCCAACGAGCCGACGCACCGGGCCCTCGCCGACGCCCGCGCCACCGTCGAGGTCCTGCACGGCCTGATCGAGCGGCTCGGCTCGTTCGGCGTCACCTCGCTGGAGGAGATGCGCGGCTTCGCCAAGGCGCCCACCCCAGAGCAGCGCCGCAAGCGCCACCTCGCCGACGACGTCCCGTCCACCCCGGGCGTCTACCTGTTCGAGGACCACGCCGGCGAGGTGCTCTACGTGGGCAAGAGCGGCGACCTGCGCTCGCGCGTGCGCAGCTACTTCACCGGCTCGGAGACGCGGTGGCGCGTCCGCGAGATGGTCGGCCTCGCCGAGAACGTCCGCACGATCGTGTGCGCCACCGGGCTGGAGGCCGAGGTCCGCGAGCTGCGGCTGATCGCCGAGCACAAGCCGCGCTACAACCGCCGGTCCAAGTTCCCCGAGCGGGCGATCTGGCTGAAGCTGACCGTGGAGCCGTTCCCGCGGCTGTCCATCGTGCGGGAGTGCCGCGCCGACGGCGCCCGCTACCTCGGGCCGATCTCGTCGCGGCGGCAGGCGGAGGAGGCGCGTGCCGCGCTGCACGAGGCCGTGCCGCTGCGCCAGTGCACCCAGCGGCTGACGCTCCGGCTCATCGAGCGCGGCAAGGCGCGCTCGTGCGCGCTCGCCGAGCTCGGCCGCTGCGGCGCCCCCTGCGACGGCCGCGAGTCCGCCGACGCCTACGCCGTGCACACCGGGACGGCCCGCGCCGTCATGGAGGGCGACGTGCGGCCCGTCGTGGCCGCCGCCCAGGTGCGCATCGACAGGCTCGCCGCCGAGCTGCGCTACGAGGAGGCCGCCGCCCAGCGCGACCGGCTCGCCGCGTTCGTGCGGGCCGCCGCGCGCGGGCAGCGGCTCGCCGCGCTGGCCCGGCTGCCCCAGCTCGTGGCGGCGCGCCCCGCCTTCGACGGCGGCTGGGAGCTGTCGGTCGTGCGGTACGGCCGGCTCGCCGCGGCCGGCACCGTTCCGCCGAACGCCCGGCCCCGCCCCTACGTCGACGCGCTCATCGCGACGGCCGAGACGGTGTTCCCGCCCTCGGGGGAGGCGCCGGGCGGCGTCGCCCTCGGCGCGCCCCCCTCGCAGGGCGCGACCGCCGAGGAGATGGAGTGCGTCCTGCGCTGGCTCGACCTGCCCGGCGTCCGCCTGGTCGAGGTCGACGGCCCGTGGACGTGTCCGGTGCACGGCGCCGAGGGGTTGCGCGAGTGGATCGACAAGGCCTACGACCGGTCGTACGCCCGGCCTGAGGCGGCCCCTCGCGGGCCGCGCCGCCACTAAGGTGACGGTGTACACCCGGCAACCGGAGGACGACCCCGCATGGCACTGCCTCTCTACGACAGTCAGCCTGCGCGGCGCATCCCCTGGGTGACGTACCTGCTGATCGCGGTCAACGTGGTCGTCTTCCTGCTCACCCCGATGTCGAACTTCGCCGCCTGGTACGGCAAGGGTGCGGTCCGCGAGTGCAAGGCGACGCACTTCACGTTCGAGTACGGCGCCGTGCCCAAGGAGCTGACCACCGGAGACCAGCAGCCGCTGCCTTCGGAGGTCGTGCACGACTGCGGCCCCGCGAACTTCCGCAAGGCGCCCTGGACGACCGCGTTCACCTCGATGTTTCTGCACTCCAGCGCCCTGCACCTGCTGGGCAACCTGGTCTTCCTGTTCGTCGTCGGCATGGGCGTGGAGGACAGGCTCGGCCGGTGGCGCTACCTGCTCGCCTACCTGGCGTTCGGGCTCGTCGCCGTCTACGGGTTCGCCTGGACGTCGCCCGACGCCACCGTCCCGCTCATCGGCGCGTCCGGCGCGATCGCCGGGGTGATGGGCGCCTACGTGATCCTCAACCCCCGGGGCCGCGTCGTCAGCTGGGTGCCGCCGGTCATCGTGATCCGGCTGCCGGTGTGGGTGGTGCTCGGCTACTGGTTCGTCCTGCAGTGGCTGTCCCTCGGGGACGCCAAGAGCAACGTGGCCTACACCGCGCACATCTACGGCTTCGTGGCGGGCGTGGTGTTCGCGCTGCTGGCCCGCCGCGCCGGTCCGGCCCGCCGCCTGGCCGCGCTCAGCCGCGGCTGACCGCGGCCCCGTCCCGTACCCGCCGGCCCGGCGCGGGCGTCCCCTCGCGGTCGCGCGCCCGGCTTCCCCGGTAGGGTCGGAGCGTCCGATTCTGCGGGGAGGGTGCAGTGGTCACTGCGATCGTGTTCGTCAAGGCCGACGTCGCGCGCATCCACGAGGTGGCCGAGACGATCGCCGCGCTGGAGGGCGTCAGCGAGGTGTACTCCATCACCGGCGACCACGACCTCATGGTGATGGTCCGGGTCCGCCGCCACGAGGAGCTCAACGACGTGATCCCGGGCCGCCTCAACAAGGTCCCCGGCATCGTCGGCACCGAGACCCACATCGCGTTCCGCACCTACTCCCAGCACGACCTGGAGCAGGCCTTCGCCCTCGGCCTCCCCGACGCCGACTGACACCGACTGACGCGGCCGGGCGCGCGCTAGAAGCCGACCACGAGGGCGATGCGGTCGACGCCGGTCCCGCAGGGGCGGGCGGCGTAGCCGGGCACCTCGCGGTAGACGGCGCCCGGGGGCCAGCTCGCGGTGTTGGACGCCATGACGCGGCCGGGGGCGTTGACGACGAACGCGGGCGCGGGGATCTCCCGCAGCGCCGGGACGACCTCGTTCTCGAACGTCCGGGCGAACACGTCGGCGGCCGCGACGCCGGCGAACTCCCCGGCCACGCGCACCGGCGCCGACAGGGTGAGGACGTACTCGTCGCTGCACAGGTAGTCGACGTAGGGGCCGCAGACGGTCCTCTCGGCGCCGCCCTCGGGTCCCGTGAACCACTCCCAGGCGGTGTAGTCGTACAGGGCGCTGCTCTCGGGGTTCAGGTCGCGCAGCAGCTGGGACGGCCGCCCGGCCGGGCCGGTCTGCCACCACTCCATGTACCAGGCGGCGTCGGCGAGCAGGCGGGGCGCGGCGATGAAGCCGAGGCCGCAGACCAGCGGGCCGAGCCGCGCGAGCAGCAGCGGGCGCAGCCCGGCGAGGTCGGCGCGGGCGGGGGTGCGGCCGGCGCGGTGGACGTCCTCCAGGCACCGCTCCGTCGCGTCGCGCACCTGCGCCACGGTCGTGAAGACGCCGTCCAGGGTCGCGCGGACGTGTGCCGCCGCCGCGCCGACGGCCGGTGGCTCGGCGGGCATGGGTCCCCCTCGGGGTCTCAGAGTGCGAGCCGTCGTTCAATCAGACGTTCTACCGCATTCGAGACGTGACTTTCAGCGACATCGCGGGCCCGGGCGCCGTCGGCGGCCTCGATCGCGCCGACGAGCGCGGCGTGCTCGGCGCCGACGCCCCCGCGCCGGTCGGGCAGGTCGTGGACGGCCCAGACGAGCGGTCCGATCTCGGCCTGGAGCCGGATCTCCTCCCTGGTGAGCCGGCCGGACTGGGACGCGGCGGCGATCTCCAGGTGGAGCCGGCCGTCCAGCCGGCACATCCCGGCGCCGGAGCCCGCCTCGTCCATCTCCTCCAGCGTCCGGCGCAGCCGCCGGACGTCGCCGGGCAGCGACCGCGCGGCGGCGAGGCGGGCGGCGGCCCCGGCGATCGCGGCGTAGTGGTCGCCGAGATCGCGGAGCTCTTCCGCGCTGAGCGAACGCAGCCGCTCATCGAGATCGAACGCCCTGGCAGGGGCCCGGACGAAGCTGCCGCCGCCGCGCCCCCGGCGGGTGTCGATGAGCCCTTGTTGACGCAAGGCCATCAGTGCTTCGCGTAGTGTGACCGTTGATACACCGAGATATGCCGACAGGTCGGTCTCACTGGGCAGCTGTTCGCCGTCGCCGAGGAGGCCGAGCGCGATCGCGTCGCTGAGGCGCCGTACCACCGCGTGCACCCGCGCGGTGTTGTCGACGGGAGCGAACACGACGAGGTGCGCGCTGTCCATGGGCCCCCTCCCGGTGTTGACACAGTGATACCGGAACATCACTTGAACTTAAACCTATGAATCCATATGTTTTCGGTCATGCCGGCTTCAGCGGTGAGGATCCGCGATCTGCGCAAGACCTTCGGCCCCGTCGAGGCGGTGGCGGGAGTCGACCTCGACATCGGGGACGGCGAGTTCTTCTCCATGCTCGGCCCGTCCGGGTCGGGCAAGACGACCGTGCTGCGGCTCATCGCGGGCTTCGAGCGGCCGACGGCTGGAACGATCGAACTCGGCGGCAGGGACGTGACGTCGCTCGCCCCGTTCGACCGTGACGTGAACACCGTCTTCCAGGACTACGCGCTCTTCCCGCACCTGGACGTGCTCCGCAACGTCGAGTACGGCCTCAAGGTGCGGCGGGTGCCGAAGGCGAAGCGCCGCGAGCGGGCGCTGGAGGCGCTGCGCAGCGTCCGGCTCGACGGGATGGGGTCGCGCCGCCCCGCCGAGCTGTCGGGCGGCCAGCGCCAGCGGGTCGCGCTCGCCCGCGCGCTGGTGAACGAGCCGAAGGTGCTGCTGCTCGACGAGCCGCTCGGCGCGCTCGACCTGAAGCTGCGCGAGGAGATGCAGGTCGAGCTGAAGAGCATCCAGCGCAGGGCCGGCATCACCTTCGTCTTCGTCACCCACGACCAGGAGGAGGCGCTGACCCTCAGCGACCGGATCGCGGTACTCGACCGCGGCCGCGTCCAGCAGGTCGGCACGCCCGCCGAGGTGTACGAGCGTCCCGCCACCGAGTTCGTCGCGGGCTTCGTCGGCACGACCAACCGCATCGGCGAGGTCTGCGTGCGGCCGGAGAAGCTCCACGTCCACGACGGCGGCGCGGACGGCGCGGACGGGCCGGACGCGGGGGACCGGCAGGCGCTCGGCACGGTCGCCGAGGTCGTCTACGCGGGCGCGGTCACCCGGTTCGTCATCGACCTGGAGTCGGGGGAGCGGGTCGTCGCGCTGGAGCAGAACCTGCGGACCTCCTCCATGGACGTGCTGGGCCGGCGCGGCGCGCGCGTGCGGATCAGCTGGCACGAGGCGCACGAGTTCCGCGTGTCGGGCGCCGGCGCCGCGCCGGCGCGCACCCCTTGAACCACCCCGAAAACCCCCGAAAAAACCCCCACCATAAGGAGTTCCCCATGTGGTCCACGCGCATGGCGCTCGCCACCGCGGCGACGCTGGCGATCGGACTGGCGGCCGCCGCCTGCGGCGGCGACTCGGGCGACAAGGCGACCGGAGCCGGGCAGGGCGGCTTCTCGGTCCCCAAGGTGCCGATGCAGCAGTCGCTCGGCAAGAGCGAGGGCCAGGTCAACCTGGTCGCCTGGGCCGGGTACGCCGAGGACGGCTCCAACGACCCCAAGGTCGACTGGGTCACCCCGTTCGAGAAGCAGACCGGATGCAAGGTCAACACCAAGGTCGCCGGCACGTCCGACGAGATGGTGACCCTCATGAAGACCGGCGAGTACGACGCGGTCTCCGCCTCCGGCGACGCCTCGCTCCGGCTGATCGCCTCCGGGACGGTCGCGCCGGTCAACACCAAGCTCGTGCCCAACTACGCCGACGTGTTCGCCGGGCTGAAGAACAAGCCCTGGAACTCGGTGAACGGCACCTCCTACGGCATCCCGCACGGGCGCGGCGCCAACCTGCTCATGTGGCGCACCGACAAGGTCAAGACGGCCCCCGACTCGTGGGGCGCGGTGTTCGACGCGAACTCCCCGTACAAGGGGAAGATCACTGCCTACGACTCGCCGATCTACATCGCCGACGCCGCGCTCTACCTGATGTCGGCCAAGCCCGAGCTCGGCATCAAGAACCCGTACGCGCTCGACCAGAAGCAGTTCGACGCGGCCGTGGAGCTGCTGAAGACCCAGCGCGGGCTCATCGGCGAGTACTGGTCCGACTACACCAAGGAGGTCCAGGCGTTCAAGAGCGGCGACTCGGTCCTCGGCACGACTTGGCAGGTCATCGCGAACCTCGCGCAGGGCGAGAAGGCGCCGGTGAAGGTCGCCCTGCCCAAGGAGGGCTCCACCGGCTGGTCGGACACCTGGATGGTCGGCGCGAAGTCCAAGAACCCGAACTGCGCCTACAAGTGGCTGGACTGGATCGTCTCGCCCAAGACGAACGCGCAGGTCGCCGAGTGGTTCGGTGAGGCCCCGGCCAACGCCAAGGCATGCGCGGAGACCGCGGACAAGACGTTCTGCGACACCTTCCACGCCACCGACGAGAGCTACTTCTCCAAGGTGCACTTCTGGACGACGCCGATCGCCCAGTGCCTCGACGGGCGCAAGGACGTCAAGTGCGTCGACTACTCCAAGTGGACCCAGGCGTGGACCACGATCAAGGGATGACCGCTCCCGCCACCGCCGGCGGGAAGGACGGCCGCCCGGCGCCGGGGACCCGGCGCCGGGCGGCGGCCCTGCTGTACCGCCGCCCCCGGCTGCGCCTGTCGCTGCTGCTGTCGGCGCCGCTCGCCTGGCTGGTCGTCGTCTACCTCGGCGCGCTCGCCGCGATCTTCCTGACCGCGTTCTGGACGACCGACGTCTTCACCGGCGAGGTCGTCCGGCAGTTCACGCTCTCCAACTTCCAGATCCTGGTCGACGAGCCGGTGTACCGGACGGTCGCGCTGCGCAGCCTCGGCGTCGCCGTCGCCGTCACCCTCATCGACACCGCCATCGGCTTCCCGATGGCGCTGTACATGGCCAAGGTCGCCAGGCCGCGGTACCGGCCGTACCTGGTGATCGCGATCCTGGCGCCGCTGTGGGCCGCCTACCTCGTCAAGGCGTACGCGTGGCGGGTGATGCTGGCGCAGGGCGGCCTGGTCGACCAGGTGCTCGGGCCGTTCGGGCTCTCCGGCCCCGGCTACGGCCTCACGGCGACCGTGCTGGTGCTGGCCTACCTGTGGCTGCCGTACATGATCCTGCCGGTCTACGCGGGCCTGGAGCGGCTCCCGGACTCGCTGCTGGACGCCTCCGGCGACCTCGGCGCCCGCCCGCTGCGCACGTTCCGCTACGTCGTGCTGCCGCTGGTGTTCCCCTCGCTGGTGGCCGGGTCGATCTTCACGTTCTCGCTGTCGCTCGGCGACTACATCACCGTGAAGATCGTCGGCGGCCGGAGCCAGCTGCTCGGCAACGTCGTCTACGACAACATCGGCGCCGCCAACAACCTGCCGTTCGCGGCGGCGGTCGCCACGATCCCGGTGGTGGTGATGCTCGGCTACCTCGCCGCGGCCCGCCGCACCGGCGCGCTCAGGGAGCTGTGATGACCCTCTCGCCGGCCGCGCGGATCGCGCTGCGCGTCCTGATGTTCCTCGGCCTCGCCGTCATCTACGTGCCGCTGCTGGTCGTGCTGGTCAACTCCGTCAACGCCGACACCACGTTCGGCTGGCCGCCGTCCGGGTTCACCGGGCGCTGGTGGTCGCAGGCGCTGGACAACGAGGGCGCCCGGCAGGCCGTCCTCACCAGCGTCAAGGCGGGCCTCGGCGCGACGGCCGCCGCGCTCGTGCTCGGCACCATGGCGGCCTTCGCGGTGGCGCGCCACCGGTTCTTCGGGCGCGAGACGGTGTCGCTGGTCGTCGTGCTGCCGATCGCGCTGCCCGGCATCGTCACCGGCATCGCGCTCAGCAACGCCTTCCAGGTCGTGCTGAAGCCGCTCGGGATCGGGCTCGGCCTGTTCACCGTGATCGTCGGGCACGCCACGTTCTGCGTCGTCACGATCTTCAACAACGTGCTCGCCCGGCTGCGGCGCACCGGCACCAGCCTGGAGGAGGCGTCCGCGGACCTCGGCGCCGACACGTTCCAGACGTTCTGGCACGTCACGTTCCCGGCGCTGCGCTCCGCCCTGCTCGCCGGGGGCCTGCTGTCGTTCGCGCTGTCCTTCGACGAGATCATCGTGACCACGTTCACCGCGGGGCCGGGCGCCCAGACCCTGCCGATCTGGATCTTCAACAACCTGTTCCGCCCCAACCAGGCCCCGGTCGTCAACGTGCTCGCCGCGGCCCTGATCGTGCTGTCGGTGATCCCGATCTACATCGCGCAGCGGCTGTCGAACGGCGCGCGCGGCGTCGCGTGAGCGCGGTGCGGCCGGGTTGAGCGCCGTGGGGACGGGGCGAACGCCCGGGTGAAGGCCTGCGCGGGCGTCAGCCGCGCAGGCTCCGGGAGGCGTCGACCCAGCGGTCGAGGAGGGTGGTCGCGGCCCCCGAGTCGACCGCGGCGGCGGCGCGCCCGTAGGCCTCCCGCAGCGTCGCGGTGAGGTCCGCGGCGGGCGGCGCTCCCTCGTAGGCGGTGATGAGCGCGGCGGCGTTGAGCAGCACCATGTCGCGGACGGGCCCCGGCCGCCCCGCGAACGTCTCGCGCGCCACCCGCCCGTTGAAGGCCGCGTCGGCGCCGCGCAGGTCCTCCGGCTTCGCCGGCGGGATGCCGAGGTCGGCCGGGTCGAAGGTCGTCTCCGTCGCCGTCCCGTCGCGGACGACCCACACCGTGGAGGTGCCCGTGGTGGTCAGCTCGTCGAGCCCGTCGTCGCCCCGGAACACCAGCGAGGAGCAGCCGCGCGCGGCGAACACGCCCGCCATCACGCCCGCCATCCGCGGGTGGAACACCCCGACGGCCTGGGCCCGGGGGCGCGCCGGGTTCGTCAGCGGGCCGAGGAAGTTGAAGACCGTGGGCGTGCCCAGCTCACTGCGGGTGCGCGAGGCGTACTTCAGCGCCGGGTGGTAGAGCGGCGCGAAGCAGAAGGTGATGCCGACCTCGTCGGCGAGCCGCGCGGTGGCCTCGGGGGGCAGGTCGATCGCGACCCCGAGGTGCTCCAGCAGGTCGGCCGCACCGCAGGACGACGACGCGGCGCGGTTGCCGTGCTTGACGACCCGCACGCCCGACGCGGCCGCGACCACGGCGGCCATCGTGGAGACGTTGACGGTGTGGGCCCGGTCGCCGCCCGTCCCGACGAGGTCGGCGATGTCGCCGGGCACGTCGATGGGGGTGGCGTTGTCCATCATGCCCTCGGCGAGGCCGGTGACCTCCTCGACCGTCTCGCCCTTGGCGCGCAGCGCCACGGCGAACCCCGCGATCTGCACGTCGGTGGCCTCACCGGACATGATGCTGTTCATGGCCCAGGACGTCTCCTCGCTGGACAGCGAGGAGCCCGACACGAGGGCGTTGAGCAGTGCGGGCCAGGTGGTGCGCGCGTCCATGTCGCCTACAGGGTCGTGGTGGCCGGCGTCGTCAGAGGCGATGCCGGAGAAGGGCGGTCGTGGAAGGGCTACGGCGTGGCGGAAGGGCCGCGGCGGAGGGTCACAGGGCCGGGAGGCGGCTCTGGAGGCGCTGCCGCATCAGCCCGGCGAGCGCGTTCGCGAGGGCCATCGGGTCGATCGGCAGCCCCACCACGGCGTCGGCGCGCGACCAGGTGGCGAGCCAGCCGTCGTCGCGGCGGCCGATGATCGCGAGGACGGGCGGGCAGTCGTACACCTCGTCCTTGGCCTGCCGGCACACGCCGAGGCCGCCCGCGGGCTGCGCCTCGCCGTCGACGATCAGGACGTCGACGCCGCCCCGGTCGAGCCGGGCCACGACGGCCGGCTGGGTGGCGCACTCCTCGAACTCGACCTTCGGGAGGTCGGCGGCCGGACGGCGCCCGATCGCCATCCGGATCTCGGCGCGGGTGTTCGCGTCGTCGCTGTAGACGAGGACCTTCATCGGGCTGTCCGGGGCGGTGCTCATGCACGTGAGGGTACCGGGTGCGCGGCGCCCGTGACACGCTCGGGGAACCCTAGATGGGGGGTCATGCGTCACTCACTGGATAGGGGCGCAATAATGCTGGCGTGACAGCATCCGCGATAGAGACAACACCTCACGCACGGGCGAACCGTCCCAATCTGGTCAGCGTGGGGACGATCGTTTGGCTGTCGTCCGAGCTGATGTTCTTCGCGGCCCTGTTCGCGATGTTCTTCACGATCCGCTCTGTGACGATCGGCCAGTCCGGCCCCGACGCGTGGCCGGGCGCCCCGCTGGACCTGCCGCTGTCGGCGGTCAACACGACCATCCTGGTGCTCTCCTCGGTGACCTGCCAGATGGGCGTGTTCAAGGCCGAGGCGGGCAAGGTCGGGCGTGACGGGAGCCTGCTGAACCCGGCCCGCTGGGGCCTGCGCGAGTGGTACGTGCTCTCGTTCCTCATGGGCGCCTACTTCGTCGCCGGGCAGGCCTACGAGTACTCCCAGCTGGTCACCAAGGACGGCCTCACCTTCTCGTCCTCGGCCTACGGCTCGGTCTTCTACCTGGCCACCGGCTTCCACGGCCTCCACGTGATCGGCGGCCTCGTCGCGTTCCTGTTCCTCCTCGGACGCACCTACGCCGCCAAGCGGTGGACGCACGAGCAGGCCACGAGCGCGATCGTCGTCTCGTACTACTGGCACTTCGTCGACGTGGTGTGGATCGGCCTGTTCTCGGTCGTCTACCTGCTCGACGTCTGACCGACCCGACCCACCCGACATGACCCGAACGGGGACTTCCGTGAAAAGGATCACCGCATGGCGACGGCGCCCGTGGGCGGGCTACGCCGTCGTGCTGGCGGCCCTGGCGGCGATCGGCGCGATCTACGCCGGCTTCTCGCCGCGGACTGACCGAGCCGAGGCGCAGACCACCGCCCAGGCGGCGCAGGACCTGAAGAACGGCCAGCAGCTCTTCAACAAGAACTGCGCGAGCTGCCACGGTCTGAACGCCGAGGGCACCAAGGACGCCAAGGGCAACCCGATCGCCCCGAGCCTCATCGGCGTCGGCGCCGCGGCCGTCGACTTCCAGGTCGGCTCGGGCCGCATGCCCGCGGCCAACCCCGGCGCGCAGATACCGCGCAAGACGCCGATCCCCGAGTTCAACATCTCCCTCAAGACCGACTACGAGGAGAAGGAGAAGCGGGAGGCGGCCGAGAAGCAGAAGGCGCAGGCCGAGAAGAACCTGCACGACCTCAGCGCCTACGTCGCCTCGCTCGGCGGCGGCCCGGCGGTCCCCCCGGCGTCGGCCGTGGACCCGAAGACCGGCGACGTCGCGCTCGGCGGGAAGCTGTTCCGCACCAACTGCGCGCAGTGCCACAACTTCACCGGCCAGGGCGGCGCCCTCACCGGTGGCAAGTACGCGCCGTCGCTGTCGAACCCCGACGTCACGCCCACCCAGATGTACGAGGCCATGCTGACCGGGCCGCAGGCGATGCCGGTGTTCAACGACACCACGCTCACGCCGAAGGACAAGCAGGCGATCATCGCCTACCTCGTCCAGACGCGCGAGGAGCCGAACCCCGGCGGTAACGGCCTCGGCCGCATCGGCCCGGTGACCGAGGGGCTGGCCGGCTGGCTGGTCGGCATCGGCCTGCTGGTCCTGGCCGCCATGTGGATCACCGCGAAGAAGCCGAAGAAGCTGAAGAAGTCATGAGCGACGACAACAAGGACACGGCGGGCCGGCCCGGCCCGCGCGAACGTGTGATCGGCACGCCGTCCCCGGCGCGCGAGAAGGCCCTGCTGGCCGAGGACAACATTTCGGCGCCGGCGGGCGTGGGAGAGCAACTCGACGAGGCGTCGGCCAAGCGCGCCGAGCGGATCGTCGCGACGTTCTTCCTGGTCGCGTTCGCCGCCAGCGTGGCGTTCATCGCCTACTTCATCGGCTGGAGCGGCCGCGACGGCGGCATGCACGGCGTCACCCGGGCCCGCGAGTCCAACCTGTGGCTCGGCGGCCTGATGGCGCTGTCGTTCCTCGCGCTGGCCGTCGGCATCACCATCTGGGTGCGCCGGCTGATGACCAGCAAGCCGATCGTCCAGGAGCGGCACGAGCTGGCCGCCGACGAGGAGACCCGGGCGGCCTTCACCGAGGACTTCCTCGAAGGCGCCGACGACAGCGGCATCACCAAGCGGCCCCTGCTGCGCCGCACGCTGCTGCTGGCCGCCGCGCCGCTCGGCCTGGCCCCGCTGGTGCTGCTGCGCGACCTCGGCCCGCTGCCGGAGAAGCGGCTCCGCCACACCTACTGGGGCGAGGCCGTCAAGAAGGCGCAGGCGGAGGGCAAGAAGGGCGTCCGCCTGGTCGTGGACGGCACCAACAAGCCGCTGCGGGTCAGCGACTTCTCCGCCCCGGGCTCGATGATCACGGTCCTGCCCGAGGGCATCGAGGAGGAGGTCCCCGAGGACCAGGTGCTGACGCAGAACGCCAAGGCGGTCACCATCCTCATCAACGTCCCCGCCGAACAGTTCAAGCCCGCCAAGGGGCGCGAGAACTGGCACGTCAACGGGATCGTCGCCTACTCCAAGGTGTGCACGCACGTCGGCTGCCCCGCGGCCCTGTACGAGCAGACCACGCACCACATCCTCTGCCCGTGCCACCAGTCGACCTTCGACGCCACCGACGCGGCGAAGGTCGTCTTCGGGCCGGCGGCCCGGCCGCTGCCCCAGCTGCCGCTGTCGGTGGAGGACGGGTACCTCATCGCCACGAGCGACTACCACGAACCCGTCGGACCGAGCTTCTGGGAGCGCGGATGAGCGAGGCGACAGCCCCGAAGGCGGTCGAGGCGCCGCTGACGTTCCTCGACGACCGCCTCGGCTCCACCACCTTCTTCAAGCGGAACATGAAGAAGGTCTTTCCGGACCACTGGTCCTTCATGCTGGGCGAGATCGCCCTGTACTCCTTCATCATCCTGCTGCTGACCGGGACGTTCCTGACGCTCTGGTTCCAGCCGAGCATGACGGAGACCGTGTACGAGGGCTCGTACACGAAGCTGCAGGGCGTGAAGATGTCCGAGGCCTACGCCTCGACGCTGCACATCAGCTTCGACGTGCGCGGCGGCCTGCTCATGCGGCAGATCCACCACTGGGCCGCGATCCTGTTCATGGCGTCGATCCTCGCGCACATGCTGCGCGTGTTCTTCACGGGCGCCTACCGCAAGCCGCGCGAGCTGAACTGGCTGATCGGCATCGGCATGTTCACCCTGGGCATGCTGGAGGGCCTGTTCGGGTACTCGCTGCCTGACGACCTGCTGTCCGGCACCGGCCTGCGCATCACGCAGGGCGTCGCGGAGTCGATCCCGGTGGTCGGCACCTACATCTACATGTTCCTGTTCGGCGGCGAGTTCCCCGGCACGGACATCGTCCCGCGCCTGTACATGCTGCACATCCTGCTCATCCCGGGCCTCCTGCTCGGCATGGTCACCGCGCACATGATGATCATGTGGGTGCAGAAGCACACGGCGATGCCGGTCAAGAACCAGACCGAGCACCAGGTGTACGGCTACCCCTTCTACCCGGTCTTCATGGCCAAGACGGGCGCCTACTTCCTGTTCACCTTCGGCGTCCTCGCGCTGCTCGGGGCGTTCGCCCAGATCAACCCGATCTGGCTGTTCGGGCCGTACGACCCCGGTGCGATCTCGTCGGGCTCCCAGCCCGACTGGTACATGGGCGTCCTCGAAGGCGCGCTGCGCATCATGCCGAACTGGGAGGTCTCCGCCTGGGGCCACACGGTCAGCTTCAACGTGCTGATCCCGGCCCTGGTGCCGCTCGGCATCGTGTTCGGCGGCGCGGCGGCCTGGCCGTTCGTCGAGCAGTGGGTGACCGGCGACAAGCGCCACCACCACGTGAACGACCGGCCGCGCAACGCCCCGGTCCGCACGGCGACGGGCATCGCGGCGGTCACCTTCTACGGGCTGCTGTGGGTCGCCGGCGCCAACGACGTCATCGCGGACAAGTTCCACGTGTCGCTGTTCGCGACGACGTGGTTCTTCCGGGTCGCGTTCTTCCTCGGGCCGATCATCGCGTTCATCGTCACCAAGCGGATCTGCCTGGGCCTGCAGCGCCGGGACGCCGACGTCGTCGGGCACGGCGTGGAGAGCGGCGTGATCCTGATGTCGCCGGACGGGAAGTTCTCCGAGCGGCACGAGGCGCCGCGCGACGAGGAGCGGCACGTCCTGCTCTCCAAGGAGAACGCCCGGCCCGAGGCCCCGGCCCGCGACGCCCGGGGCATCCCGGCGCCCGGCACCAAGGGCCCGATCGGGCACCTGCGCTCGCGCCTCAACCGGGCGTGGACGTTCGACGACATCCCCGTCGAGGAGCACGAGCACCCGCACGGCGAGCAGGCGGAGATCGAGGGCGGCGCCACGTCGCACGAGGTCCGGCACTGATCGTCCGCGCATCCGGGGCCCGTCACCGCATCGCCGGTGGCGGGCCCCTGCGCGTGCCGGACGGCCGGGAGGCCGCCCGGCGATGACCAGGACGCTGTTCGTCACCAACGACTTCCCGCCGCGACCGGGCGGCATCCAGGCGTTCGTGCACGGCCTGGCCGTGCGGCGCCCGCCCGGCTCGGTCGTCGTCTACGCCCCGGCCTGGAAGGGCGCCGCGGAGTTCGACGCGCGGCAGCCGTTCCCGGTCGTCCGGCATCCGGGCTCCCTCATGCTGCCGGAGCCGGGGGTGCTGCGCCGCGCCGCGGACGTGCTGCGCGCGGAGGACTGCGACTCGGTGGTGTTCGGGGCGGCGGCGCCGCTCGGCCTGCTGGCCCCGGCGCTGCGCCGCCGCGGGGCGGAGCGGCTGGTCGGGATCACCCACGGGCACGAGGCGGGCTGGGCGGCGCTACCGGTGGCGCGGAACCTGCTGGGCCGCATCGGGGACGGCGTCGACGTCCTGACCTACCTCGGCGAGTACACCCGCTCCCGGATGGCGCGCGCGCTGTCGCCAGAGGCGGCGGCGCGGATGGCCCGGCTCGCGCCCGGCGTCGACGAGGCGCTCTTCCACCGGGGCGCGGGCGGCGAGCAGATCCGCGCGCGGCACGGGCTGGCCGGCCGCCCGGTGGCGGTGTGCGTGTCCCGCCTCGTCCCGCGCAAGGGGCAGGACGCCCTCATCCGCGCCTGGCCCCGCGTCCTCAGGTGTCTGCCGGACGCCGCCCTGCTCCTCGTCGGCGGCGGGCCCTACCGGGGCGACCTTGAACGCCTCGCCGCGTCCCTCGAGGTCGAGCGCTCGGTCGTCTTCACCGGCGGCGTCCCCTGGGAGGAGCTGCCCGCGCACTTCGACGCGGGCGACGTCTTCGCGATGCCGTGCCGCACCCGCCGCCGCGGCCTGGACGTGGAAGGCCTCGGCATCGTGTACCTGGAGGCGTCCGCCACCGGCCTCCCGGTCGTCGCGGGCGACTCGGGCGGCGCCCCCGACGCCGTCCTGGACGGCGAGACGGGCCTCGTGGTGCCGGGCCGCTCCGTCCCCGCCATCGCCGAGGCCGTGACGGGCCTTCTCGAAGACCCGGAGCGGGCCAGCGCCATGGGCGAGAAGGGCCGGGCCTGGATCGAACGGGAGTGGCGGTGGGACGTCCAGGCGGGCCGCCTGGGGAAGCTGCTCACCCCTTGAACGTGACCGCCCCCAGGGCGAGGACCCGCCCCCGCGCCGTAGGCGGGTCCTCGCCCTGGGGGCGGCGGCTCAGCGGCGCCTGAACGCGCCTGATCCGGGAGTGCGTCGTTCCGGGCTCGGGCACCCTGGGGCGCCCGAGCCCGGAACGACGCCGTGGGCGCGCGCCCCGCCCCCGGAGACCTGTTCCACGCGGACCGCCCCTGCCGAGGTGGGGTGGGTGTGATCCTCCGCCGCCCGACCCGGTGCCCTTGCGGGAGAGAACCTGGAGTCGGGCACACCGCGCGGGACGGCCGGCGGGTACGGATCGGGTCCGCGTGGACGGGAGCGCGGGGCACGGCCCCGGCATCCGGCACCGTGGGGCCCGGCCCCGCGACGGTGCCCGACCGCGGACGCGCAGGAGGCGTGGACGGCCCCCGGGGAGATCCCGTGTCGCGGTGATCGTGCCATCGGGGCCCACCTCCTGCCGCTGCTCTGCGTCCGCGGTCGCTGACGTTTCCGAAGCTAGAGCCGTTCGCGGGCCACCGCCGCGCCATTAATGCGCACTTAATGAGCGGATCAGTCATCGCTAAGCCGCCGCCTGCCGGCGGCCCGATCGGCCGGGGCCGGGGGAGTGCGCGGCGGGGCCTCGTCCGGTGCCCGAAACCCTCGGGGAGAGCCCGCCGCGCCCGTCCGTGCCGGGGCTCCGCTCCCGGGAGGGCGTGAACGCTCGGTGGCCTCCGCGCGTATTCCAGGAGAGCGGAAGCGCCGTGGAAGAAGGGTCATTGGCCTTTTTCGGCACCGGTTGACATATAGGCGGCTCCAGGGGCGTATGCTCCCGGAGTGATCGGGCGGGTTCGCGAGAATCCGTCCGGGGATCGCGGCGGGAGCGAGCGGGCTCCGACACCGCGGTCCCGGTATGTCTCAGCGGGACGGCCGCCGGGCGACAGCCCGGCGGCGCGGAACCCTCTCGGCGTTCGCCGTGCTCTCCGTCTCCTCCACAGGAGACGACATGGCGCGACGCGATTACGGGCATGCGTCCCGGAGCCAAACGCATGCTTCACCGTGGGCGGAGACGTCCGCGCGCCCGTCCTCGGGACCGGAGCCCAAGCGAGGGCTCTGGTCCGAGGACCCCCAGTGGCCCGAAGGGTCCTGGTGGTCCGAGCAGCCGGACTGGTCGGAGCGGGGACGCGGGTCGTCCCGGCGCGAGCCGAAGCCGACGCGGCGGGAGGCGAAACGGCGCGAGGCCAAGGCCCGCGCACGCCGCTCCGGCGAGGGCGCCGAGCGGCGGCGGCCGCGCGCCCAGTGGCCGGAGCCGCCCGACCGGCGCGGCGACGCGGGGACCGAGCGCTTCGACGCGCGCGGCGGCTACGACCCCGCGGGCTACGAGGCCCGCACGAGGCGGGACCCCCGCACCGAGCGGCGAGACGCCCCGACCGAGCGGTTCGACGCCCGCAACGGCGGCCGCGATGCCCGCACGACGCGGGACGACCGCACCCCGCAGTTCGACGCCCGCACCGACCTGTTCGACGCGCGCAGCGGCGGACAGGACGCCCGCACGAGGCGGGCCCCCCGTATGGAGCGGCGGGACGCGCCCACCGAGCAGTTCGACGCCCGGACGGACCGCTTCGACGCGCGCAACGGCGGGCGCGACGCCCGCACGGAGCGGTTCGACGCGCGCAGCGGCGGGCGCGATGCCCGCACGAGGCGGGGCCCCCGCACGGAGCGGCGGGACGCGCCCACTGAGCGGTTCGATGCCCGGACGGAGCGCTTCGACGCGCGCACTGAGCGGTTCGACGCGAGGGCCGAGGGGCTCGGCGGGGCCGCCGGGCGGTCCGGGCGGGACCGGTCGCGCGAGTACCCGCCGCGCGGCGGGCGCGCGCGGCGCGCGGAGCGCCCGCGGCCCGGACCCCGCGCGGAGCGGCGCCCCGAGCGGCCGCCGCGCCAGGAGCCGCGGCGCCGCCAGTCGCCGCCGCGCCCCGGCCCCAAGGCGGTGCCGCGCCGCGGCCGGCGGCCCACCGACCGGCTGAGCATCGGCGCGATCGTCCTGTCCACCGCGGTCGGCCTGTCCCTGCTGGGCATCGCCGAGCGGGCGCTGCTCGACGGCGGCCCCCTCGGCGGGTCCTCCGGTCCGGTCGGCTCGCAGCGCGCGATCAAGCCGCCGAAGCCCGGCACCGGGACGCCCGCGCGCCCGCAGCAGCAGCCGCAGCAGCCGCAAGGCGGCGGCGGTGCGGCCGCACCCCCGGCCGGCCCCGACCTCGGGGTCCTCGCCACCCAGGTCCGGAAGCTGACGCTGGCGCAGCGGGGCGCCGCCGCGCGGCAGGCCTACGGGGCTGCGCTGACCCGGCAGCCGTTCGTCGGCGCCACCCGCCAGAGCGCCGACAGGACCTGGGTCTTCGGCACGAGCGCGATCCCCGTCCCGGAGACCAGCGCGGCCGGCCCCGAGCTCGCCTTCTACACCGCCCACTGGACGGGCGGGAAGTGGCAGGTCGGGCTCTCCGGCGGGACGGAGTTCGCCGCGCTCCTCGGAGCCGCCCCCGCGAACCTCATGTCGGCGTCGGAGTCGCGCCTCCTGCGCAAGTACGGCGCGCTGAGCTCCGCGCAGGCCACCACCCTCGTCAACGGGACGCGGGCGGGCGACCGGCTGATGCTGCCCTGGAAGATCGGCCAGGTCTGGTCGATGACGACCTCCGACGACGCCGCCTCCCGCCCGCTGGCCTCGCTGGCGTTCTCCGGGGGCGACGGCCGCGTCCTGTCCTCCGGCGCCGGCCGCCTGTACCGGTTCTGCTCCAGCCAGGCCGGCGCGGTGGTGATGGTGATCCACCCGAGCGGCCTCGCGTCCACGTACTACGGGCTGCGGAGCATGACCGAGCTGCGCGACGGCAGCGTCGTCGAGCAGGGCGACGCGCTCGGCCGCACCGGCACGGCCCGGCCCTGCGGCGGGGCGGCCGCGCCCCGCGCCGAGGTCGGCTTCGGGCTGCGCCGCGGCGGCGGCGCGGTCCCGCTCGACGGCGCCGCGATCGGCGGCTGGACGTTCCGCGAGCGCGCCAAGCCGCTCCTCGGCTTCGCCGAGCGCGGCGTCCTGCAGGTGCTTCCCGGGGGCCTGCTGGCCAACCTCGGCCCGGTCCCCGCTGCGGACGACTCCCCGTCGTCATCGCCGTCCCCCGGCAAGAAGCCGAAGAAGGACGGCGCCGGACCTGCCGGCGTCCCGACGCCGGCCGCAACCAAGTAGAGGAGTCCGAGCGGTGCGAATTCGCAGCAGTGATGATCCCGCGGTGCCCAACTGGGCGCTGCGGCTGGTGCTCGTCGGCGCGGTGCTGGTGCTCGCCGGCGCGGCGACGCCGCAGGGCGCCGTCGCGATCGCGAACGTGCAGTACTTCCTCAACTTCTTCGCGGGCGTCTTCGCGCTCGTGTCCTACACCACCGCGGTGATGGTCGGGGTGCTGGCCACCGACCGGCTGATCCTGGAGATCCGGCACCGGGTCCTGGCGCAGGCCGTGCACCGCGCGGCCGCGACCATGGGAACGGCGATGCTGGTCGCGCACATCTCGGTGAAGGTGATGAACGGCATCGCCGCGCCGATCCAGATCGTCGTCCCGCAGGGGGCGGTCGGACTGGGCACGGTCGCCGCCTGGCTGATGTTCCTCACCTTGATCACCGGTGCGGTGCGGGCGCGGTTCGTGTCCCGCGGCAAAGCCTGGGTGTGGCGGTCGATGCACGTGCTCGCCTACGCGGCCTGGCCGATGGCGATCGTGCACGGCCTGATCACCGGGCGGCCCGCGGCGAACTGGGTGGTGCTCAGCTACGTGATGAGCGTCGTACTCGTCGTGCTCGCCCTGGTCACTCGCATGATCGTGGTGTTCAAGCCGCGGGAGCTGTCCCGCGCCGGCGACGAGATCGACCCGTTCTCGGTGCCCGACGGCGCCGGACGCCGCCGGGACCGGCGCGCCATGGCGGCGCGGCAGCACGAGGAGGGACGCGTCGCCGCGATGGCGCGGGCCAGGGCGGGAGACGACTACCGCGGCATGTTCGACGACCCGCGCGGTCTGGACGACTCGCGCGATTTCGGCGACGCCCGCGACTTCGGGAACCGGAACTTCGACGACAGGGACTTCGGCTCCGGCGGCTACGACGACCCCCGCCGGACCGTCTCCGATCCGCGCGGCATGCCCGTGACCGGGCAGGGCGGTGACACCGAGGTCATCCGATGACCTCGACCGTCACCGTCTCCAACATCGGCGGGCCCCGGCTGACGCTCGGATTCGACCGGTTCGACCGGCTGGACCTCGACCGGCACCTGGCGGTGCACGGCAGGCTTCGGGCGCCGGCGCTGGACGACCTGGTGCGGATGGCCGAGCAGGTCGACCTGAGGGGGCGCGGCGGGGCGGGCTTCCCGTTCGCCCGCAAGCTGATGGCGGTCGCGGCGCGGGTCAACTACCCGACCGCCGACCAGACCGCGCTGCTGCCCGGTGAGCGCGGCGACGAGCGTGGCTCCAGCGAGGACGTCGTCGTGGTGGTCAACGGCGCCGAGGGCGAGCCCGGCAGTTCCAAGGACAAGGTCCTGCTCGGCCGGGCCCCGCACCTGGTGCTCGACGGCGCGCAGATCGCGGCGAACGCGCTCGGCACCCAGCGGATCGTGCTGGCCGTCGAGAGCGACGAGGCCGCCCGGTCGGTCCGCGCCGCGATCAGGGAGCGGCGGATGCCGGCCCGGGTCGTCCGGCTGACCGAGCGGTTCATCTCGGGGGAGAGCGGCGCGGTGATCCGCGCGATCAACGGGGAGACGCCGATCCCGCCGGGCGTCAAGGTCCGCGCGTCCGACTCCGGGGTGGACGGCTTCCCGACGCTGCTGTCCAACACCGAGACGTTCGCGCAGCTCGCGGTGCTCGTCTCCCTCGGCCCCGACCTGTACGCCTCGGCCGGGACGGACGACGAGCCGGGCACCACCCTGCTGACGATCGGCGGGACCCAGGTCGTCGAGGCGCCCCTCGGCACCCCGCTGCAGGCCGTCCTCGACCACTGCGACGTTCCTGCCTCGCCCGGGGTGCTCGTCGGCGGCTACCACGGGATGTGGCTCGACCCGGCCGCGGTGTCGCGGGCGGTGCTGTCGCGCGCCGGGATGCGGCGCGTCGGCGGGACGGTCGGGGCCGGGATCATCCTGCCGCTCACCCAGGGCACCTGCCCGCTCGGCGAGGTCACGCGGATCGCGTCCTACCTCGCCGCTCAGTCCGCCGGGCAGTGCGGGCCGTGCCGGCTCGGGCTGCCCGACGTCGTCCGGTCCCTGATGGCGCTCACCGAGGGGGCCGGGACGGTGGAGGACGTCCGCCGCGCGGCCGGCGTCGGCCGGGGCCGGGGCGCCTGCACCCACCCCGACGGGACGGCCAAGTTCGTCCTGTCGGCGATGGAGGCCTTCACCGCCGACATCGACGCGCACCGGTGGGGCGCCGGGTGCGGCCAGTCGACCTACGGGGTCCTGCCGCTCCCGGTGCCGGACGGCACGGAGGGTCGGGTCGCGATCGACTGGAGCCGGTGCGACGGGCACGGCCTGTGCGCCTACCTCGTGCCCGAGCTGATCCAGCTCGACCGGTACGGCTTTCCCGTCGTGCTCGGCACCGACATTCCCTCGTGGATGGAGAAGGACGTCCAGAAGGCGGTCGCCATGTGCCCCGCATTGGCGCTCCGCGTCGTCGACAGCGTCCCGGGAGCACCGTCGAGGCGGTGAATTGCGGGTCGTGCGGGAAAACGAATTCAGGTGGACACCGTTGAACCTCGCCGTCGACGCGGTGCGTATGTCCTAAGGACTCCGTGCTGTGGGCGACGGAGACCGCGAGAGACGGAGGAGGAATTGTGAAAAGCTCCTACGGAATAGATGAAAAGCGCGGGCCGCGCCTTCTCCAGAGGCGCGGGCTCCTGCTCGCGGGGGCCGGCGGCGCCGTGGCGGCCGCATTCGGGGTGGTCATGAATCCGGTGGGCCTCCCGGCCAGCGGGGCGGCGAACCTCGGCGGCACCGTGAACACCAAATGGGGACGGCTGAGCACCCTCGACAGGACGGTACTCGTCAAGGTCAGGCAGGCCAATCTGTGGGAGATGCCCGCGGGCCAGCAGGCTCAGCAGCGTGCGTCCGCCCCACGGGTGCGGCAGGTCGCCGAAATCATCTGGAGGCAGCACATGCAGCTGGATGTCGCCACCAGGGGAGTCGCGGAGGAGCTCGGCGTGCTCCTTCCCGTCGAACCCAACGGGGCACAGAAGAGCTACCTGAGAGAAATGTCGAGCAAGTACGGCGATGACTACGACAAGACCTTCGTGCTGCGGCTCCGCGCGGCCCACGGGCAGGTGTTCCAACTTCTCGCCAAGGCCCGCGCGCAGACCGAGAACACCAAGATGCGCCCCTTCATCGAAGCCGGTATGAAATTCGTCAACACGCACATCTCGCTGCTGGAGAGCACGGGCCTGGTTCCCAGGCGCGCCTTGCACTGAAGGGGCGGAGGAGGAGCCATGAAGAATTCCTACGGAATGACTGAAATGCGTTGGCTCTCGCGCCTTGGCCGGGGGCGCGCGCTCATGCTTCTGGCGACCGCGGTCGCCATTACGGCCGCCTTTGTGGCCGTCATGAATCCGATCAGGGCTCCCGCCAGCGGCGCGGCGGACACGGGTGGCACCGTGAACACCAAGTGGGGGCCGCTGAGCGCATCGGACAGGCGGCTCCTCGTCGAGGTCAGAACGACCGCACTGTGGGAGATGCCCACGGGTCAACAGGCTCAGCAGCATTCCGAGTCGGCCCGGGTGCAGAAGGTCGGCGAGACCATCTGGACGCAGCACTTGGAGAGGACGGACCCCGATGTCCGCTATGTGGCGCAGCAACTCGGGGTGCTGATTCCCAACGCGCCCGACGGCGCGCAGAGGAACTGGCTGAGAGAGTTGTCGGGCAAGTTCGGCGCCGACTACGACAAGACATTCGTACAGCGGCTCCACACTGCGGACCGGAAGATGTCCCAGCTCATCTCCAAGATTCGTGCGCAGACCAAGAACACGTTGATCCGAGAGTTCTCCGAACGCGTTCTGAAGGTCGTCAACACGCACATTTCCCTGCTGGAGAGCACGGGCTTGGCCTCCTGACGCGTTGAATGCACATCCAATCCCCTCAAAGGGAGCACTTTTCCATGGGACGAAAGAAGAAAGCCTTCGCCGCGGTGATCCCGGCGCTCGCCCTGGTCGCGACGGCCTGCCAGGAGACCCCCGGCGCGGCGGCGCAGCCGTACACCCCCGCGACCACCAGGGCGGCGAACCCGGCCGCCTATCCGGCCCGGCCCGCGGACGGCTCCGGGATTCCGAAGCTCCAGGGCGGCGGCCAGACGACCCCGCCGGCCGATCCGGAGGGCGGCCAGCAGCCCGGCGGAGGCCAGCAGCCCGGCGGTCAGATGGGTGACGGCGGCCAGATGGGTGACGGCGGCCAGATGGGTGACGGCGGTCAGATGGGTGACGGCGGTCAGATGGGCGATGGCGGTCAGATGGGCGATGGCGGCCCGATCGACGGCGGCCAGACGACCCCGCCGGCCGATCCGCAGGGCGGCCAGCAGCCCGGCGGCGGGCAGGACAACGGCCAGAACGGCGGCCAGAACGGCGGGCAGAACGGTGGCCAGAACGGTGGCCAGAACGGCGGGCAGGCCCCGGCGAATCCGGAGCTGCGCGCGGACCAGTTCGTCGACATCCGCAAGGCGCCGCGCGTGCGGCAGCCGCGCCGCAGCCGCCAGGCCTCGACCGGCGTGTTCGCGTCCAGCTGCGGGGTGAACGCGGGGCAGGCCCACAGCAACCCCGACAACGTGCTCGCGGCCCCCGGCGTCGTGAACGGCGCGCACCACATCCACGACTACGTCGGCAACCTGGACACGAACGCGTTCTCCACCGACGAGACCTTCGCCGCCGCGGGGACCACCTGCACCAACGGCGACAAGTCGGCCTACTTCTGGCCGGTGATCCGGCTCCGCGACGGCCAGGACAACTCCGACCGGGCGCAGCAGAGCACGGCGGACGGCAACGTCGGCAGCATCGTCACCCCGTCGAGCGTGAAGCTCCAGTTCCTCGGCAACCCGCGCAGCAAGGTGACCGCGATGCCGCGGTTCATCCGGGTCGCCACCGGTGACGCCAAGGCGGTGACGAACGGCCTGAAGAACGCGCACGCCAGCTGGACGTGCACCGGCTTCGAGAACCGGGCCTTCACCGACAAGTACCCGCTGTGCCCGCAGGGCAGCAAGGTGCTGCGCGTGCTGAACTTCCCGAGCTGCTGGGACGGCCAGAACACCGACAGCGCCAACCACCGCGACCACATCCAGTTCCCGGACCAGCGGACGGGGCAGTGCCCGCAGGGCACGAAGGCCGTGCCGCAGCTGCGGATGACGCTGGCCTACAACCTGCCGGCCAAGCCGCTGGCGTTCGCGCTGGACAGCTTCCCCGAGTCGGGCCACGACCCGGTGACCGACCACGGCGACCTCATCAACGTGATGGACGAGCAGCTGATGGCGAAGGCGGTGAACACGATCAACGGCAGGGCCGGGACGCGGATCAAGCGCCGCCGCTGAGCGGAGACCGGTTCCGAGGGTCCCGGGCGCGCGTCCGCGCGCCCGGGACCCTCGCGTCCTACGATCGCGGCATGAACATCGTGATCGCGGGCGGGCACGGGCAGATCGCGCTGCGGCTGTCCCGGCTGCTGGCCGCACGGGGGGACACCGTGCTGAGCATCATCCGCAACCCCGGCCACGCCGGGGACATCCGGGACGCCGGCGCCGAACCGGTCGTGTGCGACCTGGAGTCGGCGACCGCCGACGAGGTCGCCGGCCACTTCGCCGGGACGGACGCGGTCGTCTTCGCCGCCGGGGCGGGGCCGGGCAGCGGCGTGGCGCGCAAGGACAGCGTCGACCGGGCCGCCTCGGTGCTGACGGCGGACGCGGCCGAGCGCGCGGGCGTCCGCGGCTTCGTGCAGATCTCGGCGATGGGCGCCGGCGAGCCGCCCGCGCCCGGGCGCGGCGAGGTCTGGGAGGCCTACATCAGGGCCAAGGGCGAGGCCGAGGACGACCTGAGGCGCCGCGACGCCCTGGACTGGCTGATCCTGCGGCCGGGCCGCCTCACCGACGACCCGCCCACCGGGCTCGTGGCGCTGGCCGAGCCGCCGATCGGGCACGGCGCGGTCACCCGCGACGACGTCGCGGCGGTCATCGCCGCCCTGCTCGACGCGGGCGACGTCCGCCGCCACACGCTCGACCTGCTCAACGGCTCCACCCCGATCGAGGACGCCGTCGCCGCCCTGCGCCCGGCCCCCGGCGGGCCGGGCGCCTGAGCGCGGGCGGCACCCCGGGTCAGCCGGTGTAGAGGGCGTCGATCTCGTCGGCGAAGTCCTTCATCACCACGTTGCGCTTCACCTTCAGGCTCGGCGTCATGTGGCCGGCCTCCTCGGTGAAGTCGACGCCGAGGATGACGTGCTTCTTGATCGCCTCAGCGCGGCTGACCGACTTGTTGGCGTCGGCGACCGCGGCCTCGACCTCGGCGATGAGGTCGGGGTCGCGCCGCAGCTCGTCCACCGTCATCGCCTCGGGCTTGCCGTGCTGGGCCTTCCACGGGCCGAGCGCCTCCTCGTCGAGGGTGACGAGCGCGCTGATGAACTTGCGGCCGTCCCCGACGACGAGGCACTGGCTGATCAGCGGGTGCGCGCGGAGCCGGTCCTCCAGCGGGGCGGGCGCCACGTTCTTGCCCGCCGCGGTGACCAGGATCTCCTTCTTCCGGCCGGTGATCTTCAGGAAGCCCTCGTCGTCGAGGGAGCCGAGGTCGCCGGTGTGGAACCAGCCGTCGTCCAGGGCCTCCTTGGTGGCGGCCTCGTTGTTCCAGTAGCCGCGCATGATGTTGATGCCGCGGACGAGGACCTCGCCGTCCTCGGCGATGCGCACGTCGACGCCGGGGATGGGCCGCCCCACCGTGCCGATCTTGAGGGCGGAGGGCCGGTTGACGGCGGCGGGCGCCGTCGTCTCGGTGAGGCCGTAGCCCTCCAGGATCGTGATGCCGACGCCGCGGAAGAAGTGCCCGAGGCGCTCGCCGAGCGCGGCGCCGCCCGACACCGCGTACTCCACCCTGCCGCCGACCGCGGCGCGCAGCTTGCGGTACACGAGCGCGTCGAAGACCCTGTGCCTGGCCTTCAGCCCGAGGCCGGGGCGGCCGTCGTCCAGCGCCCGGCTGTAGGCGACCGCGGTCTCGGCCGCCGCCTTGAAGATCTTGCCCTTGCCGTCGGCCGCGGCCTTCTGCTCGGCGCCGTTGTAGACCTTCTCGAACACGCGCGGGACGGCCAGCAGGAACGTCGGCCGGTACGAGGCGAGGTCCGGCAGCAGGTTCGGGACGTCGCTGTGCCCGAGCACGATGCCGCCCTCGATGGTGGCGACCTCGATCAGCCGGGCGAACACGTGCGCGAGCGGCAGGAACAGCAGCGTGGAACTGCCCTCGACGGCGATCTCGGCGATCGCCCCCTGCACGGCGTTGCGGGCGGTCGACACCAGGTTCCCGTGCGTGATCTCGCAGCCCTTGGGGCGCCCGGTGGTGCCGGAGGTGTAGACGAGCGTGGCGATGTCGGCGGCGGTGCGGGACCGGCGGCGCTCATCGACCACGTCGTCCCCGACGTCGGCGCCGAGCCGGGTGACCTCCGCGACCCCGCCCGCGTCGATGCCCCACACGTGCGCCAGCTCCGGGAGCCGGTCCCGGACCTCCGCGACGGCCGCGAGGTGCGCGTCGGTCTCGGCGAACACGGCCTTCGCCCCGGAGTCGCCGACGATCCACTCGATCTGCTCGGCGGAGGACGTCTCGTAGATCGGGACGGAGATCGCGCCCGCCGCCCAGATCGCGTAGTCCAGGACGGTCCACTCGTAGCGGGTCCGCGACAGCAGGCACACCCGGTCGCCGGGTTCGACGCCGGCGGCGACCAGGCCCTTGGCGACCCCCGCCGTCTCGGCCGCGAACTCCGCGGCGGTGACGGCGCTCCACGCGTCGCCGCTCTTGCGGCGCAGCACGATCCGGCCGGGCTCGTCGGCGGCCCTGGTGAAGGGCGCGTCGGTCAGAGTGGCGGAGTCAGGTACCTCCACCATCGCGGGGACGCTGAACTCGCGCACGGCCCACTCCTGTAGTCGATCTGGTCGGCGGGGGCCCGCGCGGACCGGCCGTTGCGGCGGCGATGTGCGGACTCCCTCGATGCCGCATGATACCCACGAGTAGGAATAACGCCGCGAACCCCGGCGGTTAACGGCACGGCAAAGACCGTCCGCCGGCCCCGAGGCGCGCCGCCGGTTCGCCTACGCTTGAGCCGGTCGCACAACGCAAGCGGGTTCCCGGGGGTCGCCATGTCGCTGCTGGAAGTGATCGCGCTGACCGCGGCGGACGCGCGCGCGGCGCAGGAGGGCGGCGCCGACCGCCTCGAGGTCGTCGCCGACATGGCCGCGGACGGGCTCACCCCCGACCCCGACCTGGTCGCGGCCATCCGGGAGGCCACGTCGCTGCCGATGCGGGTGATGCTGCGCGCCAACGCGGGGTTCCGCACCACCGGCGCCGAGCTGGACCGGCTGCGGCGCGCCGCCGCCGGCCTGGCGGACGCGGGCGCCGACGGTTTCGTGCTCGGCTTCCTCGACTCCTCGGGCCACGTCGACGCGGGCGCCACCGGCAAGCTCGCCGCCGACACCGACCCGCTGCCCTGGACCTTCCACCGGGCGGTCGACCACGCCGCCGACCCCGCCCAGGCGTGGGGCGCGGTCCGCGCGTTCGGCGGCCGGCTCGACACGGTGCTGACGGCGGGCTCCGCCCGCGGCGTGGACGCGGGCGTCGACGTCCTCGTCCGGCGCGCCGCCGAGGACCCCGCCGCGGCGAAGATGATCATGGCCGGGGGCGGGCTGCGCCGCAAGCACGTCGCCGTCCTGTCCGCCGCGGGCATCACCGCGTTCCACGTGGGCACGGCCGTGCGGCCGGACGGCGACTGGGAGGCCCCCGTCGACCCCGCCCTGGTCCGGGAGTGGCGCACCCTCGTGGCGGCGGCCGCCGGCTGACCCGCCCTCTCCGCGCCCCCGCCCTCCACGCCCCCGCCTTCCCCTTGACCCGCCCGTTCACCGGAGCGGTGGGCGGCATTACATTCGGTTTCATGCGGATCCATGTGGTGAGCGACGTCCACGGCCGCGCGGACGCGCTGGCGGGCGCGGCGGACGGCGCGGACGCCCTCATCTGCCTGGGCGACCTGATCCTGTTCATCGACTACCACGACCACGGGCAGGGGATCTTCGCCGACCTCTTCGGCCAGGAGAACGCCGACCGCTTCATCGCGCTGCGCACCGAGAAGCGCTTCGCCGAGGCCCGGGAGTTCTCCAGGGGCCTGTGGGCGTCGCTGGACGGGGACGCCCGGCCGCACATCGAGCGCGCCGTGAACCGGCAGTACGCCGAGCTGTTCGCGGCCATGCCCGCCCCGGCGTACCTGACCTACGGCAACGTCGACGTCCCCCGGCTGTGGGACGCGCACCTGCGCGACGGCCACCGCGTCCTGGACGGCGAGACCACCGAGATCGGCGGGCTGCGGTTCGGGTTCGTCGGGGGAGGCCTGCGCACCGAGTACCGCACCCCCTACGAGCTGGACGACGAGGCGTTCGCCGCCAAGGTCGAGGCCGTCGGCGAGGTGGACGTGCTGTGCTGCCACATCCCGCCCGCCGTCCCCGAGCTGCTGTACGACACCGTGGCGCGCAGGTTCGAGCGCGGCAGCGAGGCGGTCCTGGACGTGATCCGCCGCACGCAGCCGAAGTACGTGCTGTTCGGGCACGTCCACCAGCCGCTCGCGAGCCGGGCCCGCATCGGCCGCACCGAATGCGTGAACGTCGGGCACTTCCGCGCGCGCGGTGTGCCCTACGTCCTGAACGTGTGACCCATACTCTCCTAGGGACAGCGGGCCCGCAGGGGCCCGGGGCGAGCCGGAGGGAGACGCAGATGGCGGACCGCACGAGTTCCTCCATCACGGTCAAGGCCGGGAAGTCCGAGATCATGGCGGTGATCGCCGATCTCGAGGCGTACCCGGGGTGGGCGAGCGGGATCCGCGAGTTCACCGTGCAGGAGAGGGGCGAGGACGGGCGGGCCTCGCGCGCCCGGCTCACGTTCGACGGCGGCCCGTTCAGCGACACCGTCGGGCTCGCCTACACCTGGGAGGGCGACGACCGGGTCTCGTGGGAGCTAGTCGAGCCGGGCACGGTCGTCACCGGCCTGCACGGCACCTACGGCCTGGCGGAGCGGGACGGCGTCACCGAGGTGACCTACGAGCTCGCCGTGGACGTGCGCATCCCCATGATCGGCATGGTGAAGCGCAAGGGCGAGAAGCGGATCATCGACTCGGCCCTCAAGGGCCTCAAGCGCCACGTGGAGGGCTGAGCCCCCGCGGGTGGCGGCCCGATCACGGCGCGGAGGCGACAACAGGCGCGGAGGCGATACCGTTCACGCCGACGACGGATGGAAGATGGAGTCATGAGCGACCAACCGGGCGACGTCCTGGACGAGGCGGCCAAGCTCTTCGACGCGCTGATGAAGCGGGTGGGCGGCGGCGGCCGGGGCGAGCCCGCGGGCCGGGAGGAGCCGGCCGGGGACGTGTGGGACCGTGCCATCGCCGAGGAGTCGGCCGAGGGCGCGGCCGGAGGGCCGGCCGCGGGCGGGCACGGGCCGCGCATCGCCACCGGCGCCCCGGAGTGCCGCGACTGCCCGGTCTGCCGGGCCATCGCGATCAAGCGGGAGTCCGGCGGCGACGTGGGACGGCACCTGCGCGAGGCCGGGCGCTCGCTGTTCGCCGCCGCGCTGGACGTCGTGGCGGCGTTCGAGCGGACGGGCGCCTCCGGTGGTGCGGGCTCCGGCAGCTCGGGTTCCGGCAGGGCGGGCTCCGATCGTGCGGCCTCCGACCGGACACGGCCGCCGGAGGGGTCGGAGGGCGCGAGGGCGGGTACGTCCGATCGGTCGGAACGTCCCGATCCGGGCGACCCGTGGTCGGCCGCCACCGGCGGCGGCCCCATCGACATCGGGTAGAGCGGGAGTGGCTCCAGCCAGGGGCGACGCGAGGAGGAGGAAGGGTTACATGACCCTGACCATCGGCGTGGATGTGGGCGGCACGAAGGTGGCCGCGGGGGTCGTCGACGACCGGGGGACGATTCTGGAGAAGGTCCGCCGGCCGACTCCCTCGACGAACCCCAAGGAGACCGCCGAGACCATCGCCGAGGTCGTCGACCTGCTCAAGGGCAAGTACGAGGAGGTCGCGGCGGTCGGGCTCGGCACCGCGGGCTTCGTCGACGAGACCCGCTCCACTGTGCTGTTCGCGCCGAACCTCGCCTGGCGCGACGAGCCGATCAAGGAGAAGGTGGAGAGCCTGGTCGGGCTGCCGGTCGTCGTGGAGAACGACGGCAACGCCACCGCGTGGGGCGAGGCCCGGTTCGGCGCCGGGCGCGGCGAGAACTTCCTCGTCCTGGTGGCCCTCGGCACCGGCATCGGCGGCGGCATCATCATCAACGGCGAGCTCTACCGGGGCCGCTTCGGCATCGGCGCGGAGATGGGGCACTTCCGGGTCGTCCCGGACGGGCGCCGCTGCGGCTGCGGCAACCGCGGCTGCTGGGAGCAGTACGCCAGCGGCAACGCCCTCGTGCACGAGGCGCGCGACCTGGCCCGGGTGGCGCCCGCGATGGCGGGCCGCCTTCTGGAGCTCGGCGGCGGGCGGCCCGAGGGCATCAGCGGCCCCGAGGTGTCGCAGGCGGCCCGCGAGGGCGACAAGGCGGCGCTGGAGTGCTTCCGGACGATCGCGCACTGGGCGGGCCAGGGCCTGGCCGACCTCAGCGCGATCCTCGACCCGGGCGCCTTCATCATCGGCGGCGGCCTGTCGGACGCCGGCGACCTGCTGCTCGACCCGATCCGCGCCGCCTTCGAGGACGCCCTGACCGGCCGCGGCCACCGCCCGCTGCCCGACATCCGGATCGCCGAGCTGGGCTCCGCGGCGGGCATCGTCGGCGCCGCCGACCTCGCCCGCGTCCGCCCGTTCCAGGACGTGGTCGTCTAGGCGTGGCCGCCGTCCGGCTGCTCTCCTACAACGTCCGGTCGCTGCGCGACGACCCCGCCGCCGTGGCCCGCGTCGTCCGGGCGAACGCCCCCGACGTGGTGTGCCTGCAGGAGGTCCCGCGCTTCTGGGGCTGGCGGCTGCAGCGCCGCCGCCTCGCGCGCGCCTGCGGCCTGCGGATCGCGGCGGGGCGGCGGGCCTGCGGGCTCGCCGTCCTGGCCGCGCCGCACGTGCGCCGCGTGGCCCGCGAGTTCCACCTGCTCACTCCGGACCCGGGCCTGCACCGCCGCGCCCTCGCGATCGCCGTCCTGGAGACCGGCGGCGCCCGCCTGATCGCCGCGAGCACCCATCTGGACCTGGCGGACGGGCCGCGCCTGCGGCACGTCCACGAGATCCTCGCCCACCTGGACCGCGCACGCCGCCGCCACGGCGCCCCGGTGGTCCTCGCGGGCGACGTCAACGAGGAGCCGGGCGGCCGGTCCTGGTCGCTGCTTGCCGAGCGCTTCCAGGACGGCTACGCGGCCGCCCCGGCGGGCGGGGAGGCGACCTTCACCGCACGCGCACCGAAACGCCGCATCGACGGGGTCTTCGCCGACCCGGCCGTGCGGGTCACCGCGTGCGGGGTCCCGCCGGACGACGCCGGCGACCACCCCCTGGCCACCGACCACCGGCCCGTCCTGGCCGACCTGGCGGTGCCCCAGGCGATGCCGCCCCTGGACGACGGCCCCTAGACGACGGCTCCGTCGTCGGGGTCGCGCGGCTCGTCGCCCATGCGCAGGACGAGGGTGACGAAGCCGCCGATGAACGCGGCGACGGCGAGGAAGGCGGCCCAGCCGGGGACCTCCCAGTCGAGGATCACGGTGACGAGCAGGTAGACGGGGCCGCCGATCAGCGCGATCCAGGCGCCCTTGGTGAGCGGGTCGGCGCTCGGCAGCGGCGGGGGAGGGGGCGGGACGTAGTGGCCCTCGTCGTCATCGTCGTCGGCGGGGAACTCCGGCGCCTCGGCCGGCCGGATCACGCGGGCCCGGGGCAGCCGCCCGGTGCGGTCCTCGCCCTCGCCCGGGGGGTCGGCGGGCTCGCGGATGTTCTCCTCGTCGGGCCACGGGACCTCGTCGCCCTCCGGCACGGTGTCGAACCCGGCGACGATCTCGGCCCAGATGGCGTCCTCGTCGCGCTCGGCGGGGCCGCCCGGCTCGGCGGCGCCCGCGCCCGGGTCGGCGAGGCCGGTGCGCTCCGCGGCGCCCGGGCGCCCGGCGTCGAGGCGGTCCGCGTCCAGGCGGTCGGCGTCGCCGGCGCCCTCGCCGTCGGCGCCGCGGGCGGAGGCCTCGCGCAGCCGGGCGAGGTGGACGCGCAGGATGCCCTCGGCGGCCGGCTTCATCTCGACGTCCACGTACAGCCGGTCGAGGACGTCGCCGGCGACGGGCTCCACGACCGTCTCGGCCACGTCGGGCAGGCCGGACTGCGACGCCGCGTAGGCCGCGACCCCGGCCTCGCCGAGGGCCGCCAGCATCGCGTCCGCGAGATGCGGCGCGAGGTCGACCAGTGGGGCGTAGGTGTCCGCTGACAGTCCATTGCCACGGCGATTCACGGGGCCGGCTCCTTCGACGACTCCGGCGTGACCGACAGCACCGGCATGGCGGCCTCCGCTCCCCCCATTGACATGTGGTGCCCGGTCGCGCCCCGACGGGCAGGCGCTCCCGGACACCCCGAAACGTGTGTCCCACGGTATTCGCTGCGCCGCCCGGGACAAGCCCTCCGGCGCACCCGATTGAGATTTACCGCTCAGAGCCTACGTTCATTCCCGGTCCGCCGCCGGAGCGCGGCCGGGTTCCGCTGAGAGGTACCGGCCGGTAGATCGATGGGACGGAGAGTGGGAAGATGTCCCATCATCCCCCGTCGGCCAGGACCGGGCAGGCCCGCCCGGAGGCGTCCGCTCGGTCCGAGGAAAGGTGCCCGCGAACGATGCTCTGGTTCTGGATCATGCTGAGGATCGTCCTCTCCCCGGTCATGTACCTGCTGTGGTGGCCGCGGAACCGGGGGGTGCGCAACGTCCCGAAGCGCGGGCCGGCGCTGATGGTGAGCAACCACCTGTCGTTCGCCGACCACTTCTTCGGCCCGCTGCCGCTGATGCGCCCGATCTTCTTCATCGGCAAGGAGGAGTACTTCACCGGCCGGGGGATCAAGGGGCTGATCAGCAAGGGGTTCTTCACCGGCGTCGGGGTGGTGCCGGTCGACCGGACCGGCGGCTCGGCGGCCGAGGCGGCGCTGCAGACGGGGCTGCGCATCCTCGGCGAGGGCAAGCTGCTCGGCATCTACCCCGAGGGCACCCGGGCGCCCGACAACCGGCTGTACCGCGGCAAGACGGGGGTCGCGCGGCTGGCGCTGAAGTCGCGGGTGCCGGTGATCCCGATGGCGATGATCAACACGTTCGAGCTGATGCCGCCCGGCAGGCCGTACCCGCGGCTCGGGATCCGGCCGGGCGTGCGGTTCGGCGAGCCGATGGACTTCTCCCGCTACTACGGGCGCGAGGACGACCACGAGGTGCTCCGCGAGATCACCGACGAGATCATGATGGCGATCCGGAAGCTGTCGGGTCAGGAGTACGTCGACCGGTACTCCGCCGAGGTGAAGGCGGAGCTGGCCGGCAAGGAGGTGCGTCCCGTCGAGGACGACGACGGAGGGCTGAGTGACCGCGGCTGAGCCGCGCGGGACGGGCCTGGAGACCGCCCTGTGGCGGGCCGTCGCGGTCTACCGCGGCCTCGCGCTCTGCTACGCCGCGATCCTGATCGCCATGAACTCCGGCGGTTACGCCCACCCGCTCGGCGGATGGGCCGTCCTCGCCGCCATGGCCGTGTGGACGGGGTACGCGTCGTTCGCCTTCGGCCCCGCCTCGTTCCCCCTGGACGGCCTGGGACGCCGCGCGCGGGCGCTGCTGGCCGCCGACCTGGCCGTCGCGGCGGCCTGCGTCCTGGCGACGGCGTGGGTGGAGACGACCCGGCACATCACGGCCGGGCGCCCGACGCTGCCGGTGTCGTGGGTGGCGGCCGCGGTGCTGTCGTGGGCGGTCGCGGGCGGGCGGCGGGCCGGCCTCGCCGCCGCGGCCGTACTCGCCGCAGCGAACCTGGCGGTGCACGCGGTCGCCGGGACGGCCGGCGGCATCGGCGGGACGACGATCAACGGAATCGTGCTGCTGTTCCTCGCCGGACTCGTCGTCGGGCACGTCGTCCGGCTGGCGCGGGAGGCGGAGGCGCGCCTCGCGCGGGCCGTCGAGCTGGAGGCGGCGACCCGGGAGCGGGAACGGCTCGCGCGCCGCATCCACGACTCGGTGCTGCAGGTCCTCGCGATGGTGCAGCGGCGCGGCGGCGAGCTCGGCGGCGAGGCGGCCGAGCTCGGCCGCCTGGCGGGCGAGCAGGAGGCGGCGCTGCGCTCCCTCATCGGCGCGGGCTCGGCGCCGCCGCCCGAGCCTCCCGGCACGGGCGCCGGGACCGACCTGCGCCCGCTGCTGACCGGGCACGCGTCCACTTCCGTGACGGTCTCGACGCCCGCCACGGAGGTGCGGCTGCCCCCGCACGCCGCCAGGGAGGTCGAGGCCGCGGTGGCGGCGGCGCTCGACAACGTCCGGCGGCACTGCGGCGACGGCGCCCGCGCGTGGGTCCTGCTGGAGGACGGCGCGGGCGAGGTCACCGTCAGCGTCCGCGACGACGGGCCGGGCATGCCCCCCGGGCGGCTCGACCGCGCCGCCGCGGACGGGCGGCTCGGCGTCGCCCAGTCCATCCGCGGCCGCATCGCCGACCTCGGCGGGACCGTCACGATCTTCTCCGCGGAGGGCGACGGGACCGAGATCGAGATGACCGTGCCGCGGGCTAGGGTGTGACCGTGAGCGAGGTTTCCCTCCGGGTCATGGTCGTGGACGACCATCCGATGTGGCGCGAGGCCGTGGCCCGCGACCTGGCCGAGGCCGGCCACGACGTGGTCGCGACCGCCGGGGAGGGCCGTGCCGCCGTCCGCATCGCCGCCGCCGCGCGCCCGCAGGTCGCCGTGGTCGACCTCCAGCTGCCCGATCTCAGCGGCGTCGAGGTGACCCGCCGCCTGGCCGCCGCCGACCCGCCCGTCCGCGTGCTGGTGCTGTCGGCGAGCGGCGAGCAACAGGACGTCCTGGAGGCGGTCAAGGCCGGGGCGACCGGCTACCTGCTCAAGTCCGCGGCCCGCGACGAGTTCCTGGACGCCGTCCGGCGGACCGGTGAGGGCGACGCCGTCTTCACCCCCGGGCTCGCCGGCCTCGTCCTCGGCGAGTACCGCCGCCTCGCCGCCGCCCCGGCCCGCGAGGACGACGGCGCCCCGCGGCTGACCGAGCGCGAGACCGAGGTGCTGCGCCTCGTCGCGAAGGGGCTGACGTACAAGCAGATCGCGCAGCGCCTCGTCCTGTCCCACCGGACGGTGCAGAACCACGTGCAGAACACCCTCGGCAAGCTCCAGCTCCACAACCGCGTCGAGCTCGTCCGCTACGCCATCGAGAAAGGCCTCGACGAAGAGGAGTAGCGCGGGGGGCGAACCGCCGTGGCGCCGCCTGCGTCAAATCGCGCAAAAGTGCATCGCGACGGGAGCGCGCCATGGCGGACGAGATCCTGGGCCCCCAGTTGGGGTTCCTCGCGGCCCACATCCTGGTCGGACTCGTGCTTCTGAAGATCCTTCGGGGCCGCCGGGCGGCGGTGAAGCGCGGCACGCCCCCCTTGCGCAAGCTGCACCCGTACGAGGTCGCCTACCTGCACGGCGGCGGGCGGCACGCGATCGCGGCCTCGATCACGGCGCTGCGGCTGGACGGCGCCGTCGACGCCTACGCCGACGGCCGGCTGATGGCCACCGGGCCGTCGGCCTCCGGCCCGCACGCGGCCGGCAAGCCGCTGGACGCGGCCGTCTTCGGGGCGATCGCGGTCGGCCGGGCCGGGACGCTCGCCGAGCTGACGGCCGAGCCCGGCGTGCGCGCGGCGCTCGACCAGCTCCGCGACGGCCTCGTCGCGCTGGGCATGCTGCTCTCGCCGAGCGGGCGCCGCCGGCTGCGGACCCTCCAGCTGGTCATGTTCGGCTGGGTGCTGGTCGGCGGTGTCGCCTTCGTCCTGAGCGACGCCTTCAGCGGGTTCCCGGCCAAGGCCGTTCCGGTGATCGCGCTGATGGGCCTCACCGCCGGCGCTCTCGGCCTCGACACGTCCGGCGAGCGGACGGATGAGGGCAAGCAGGCCGTGGAGCGGCTCAAGGAGTCCGAGACCGGCCTCGATCCGGAGCACACGCCGTCCTACACCGGGCTGCCGCCCCAGGCCGCGCTCATGGGCGTGGCGCTGTTCGGCACGCCCGCGCTGATGGCGCTCGACCCGACGTTCGCCCAGACCGTGGGGCTCGGCCGCTACCTGGAGATGACCCGGGTCGCGGCCGTCTCCGGGGCCTCGTCGGGGTCGTCCTCCTCGTCGGACGGCTACGTGTGCTCGTCGACCGCCTCGGTGTGCTCGTCGTCCTCCTGCGGTGGCGGCGGCTCGTGCGGCGGCGGAAGCAGCTGCGGCGGCGGGGGCGGCTGCGGGGGAGGCGGAGGCTGCGGCGGTGGCGGAGGCTGCGGCGGTGGGAGCTGACGTGCGGCTGGGCGTGGGGATCGGCTGGCGCCCCGAGATCGCCGGGTTCGTGGGCGCCCTGCCGGGGCTGCGGTTCGCCGAGGTGATCGCCGAGTCGGTGCATCCGGCGGGGCCCGCGCCCGAGCTGCTCGCGCTGCGCGACCGCGGCGCGATGATCGTCCCGCACGGGGTTCGGCTGTCGCTCGGCGGCGCCGAGCCCGTGGCCGCCGAGCGCGTCGCGCACCTGGCCGCCTGCGCCGAGGCGCTCGGCGCGCCGCTGGTGAGCGAGCACGTCGCGTTCGTCCGCGCGGGCGGCGTCGAGGCCGGGCACCTGCTGCCGGTGCCGCGCACCCGGGCCGCCCTGGACGCGCTGACCGCCAACATCCGCCGCACGCAGGCGGAGCTGCCCGTCCCGCTCGCCTTGGAGCCCATCGCCACGCTCTTCGACTGGCCGGACGCCGAGTTCACCGAGGCCGACTTCCTGACCGAGCTGCTGGAGCGCACCGGTGCCCTCCTGCTGCTGGACGTCGCCAACGTGTACGCCAACGCCCGCAACCGGGGCGAGGACCCCGTCCGCCTCCTCGACCGCCTGCCGCTCGACCGCATCGCCTACTGCCACGTCGCCGGCGGCTCGGAAGAGGGCGGGCGGTACCACGACACGCATGCCGCCGCCGTCCCCGCCGAGGTCCTGGACCTGGTCGGGGAGCTGTGCACGCGGCACCGGCCGCCCGGCCTGCTGCTGGAGCGCGACGGCCGCTACCCGCCCGCCGCGGAGCTGCGGGCCGAGCTGGACGCCATCGCCGCCGCCTCCGGACTGGCGCCCGTCACATGAGCGGATCGGAACGCATGAGCGGATCAGGGGCATGAGCGGATCAGGGGCATGAGCGGGTTCGACGCCGGGCTGGCGGCGGCGCAGGAGGCGCTCGTCCGGGCGATGACGGCGGGCGGGCCGCTCCCGGACGGGTTCGACGCCGGGGCGGTGCGGGCGGCCGCGCACGGGATCCTGCTCAAGCGCGCCGGCGAGGTCGCCCGCGCCTGGCCCGCGCTGGCCGCCTCCTACGGGGCGTCCTGGAAGGGGGCCTTCGCGGCGTGGGCGGCCGAGCGCCCGACGCGCGGCTCCTTCCGGGACGGCTGGGACTTCGCGCGCGAGCACCGGGACCGGCTCGCCGGCGACGCGGCGCGGGAACTGGCGCTGGCCGAGGTCCGGTGGTCCTATGACGGGCGGGAGCCGCCGCGCCCGCGCCGGGCGGCGGTGCGGCGCCTGCCCGGGGGAGCGGCGGTGCTGTTCCGGGGGCGGGTCCGCGTCCTCGGCCGGGGCCCGTCCGGCTGAGGCGGCGGTCCGGGCGAACGGTGTGCCGCCGGCGCCCGCGACGGGCTATGGTCTAGACCAATGTCGGCGCGCCGGGACCTTTCGGAAGGCCCGTGCCGCCGCGTGCGGCGACTAGTCTGGAAACCTCGATCGAGGGAGGAGTCCGGTGGCGGGAGAAGGTGACGGCATGCGCGTCGGAGTGCTGACCGGGGGCGGCGACTGCCCCGGCCTGAACGCGGTGATCCGCGCGGTCGTCCGCAAGGGCGTCCAGGTCTACGGCTACGAGTTCGTCGGGTTCCGGGCCGGCTGGCGCGGGCCGCTCGAAGGCGACACCGTGGCCCTCGACGTCCAGGCCGTGCGCGGGATCCTGCCGCGCGGCGGGACGATCCTCGGCTCCTCGCGGACCAACCCGGTCAAGGTCGAGGGCGGCGTCGAGCGGATCAAGGACAACCTCGCCGGCCTCGGCGTGGACGCGCTGATCGCCATCGGCGGCGAGGACACCCTCGGCGTCGCGCGCGAGCTGTACGCCAACGGCGTCAACGTCGTCGGCGTCCCGAAGACGATCGACAACGACCTGAACGCGACCGACTACACCTTCGGCTTCGACACCGCGGTGAACATCGGCATGGAGGCCGTCGACCGGCTGCACACCACCGCCGAGAGCCACCACCGCGCGCTGATCTGCGAGGTCATGGGCCGGCACGCGGGCTGGATCGCGCTGCACGTCGGCATGGCCGCCGGCGCCAACGTCATCCTCATCCCCGAGCGGCCCTTCGACATCGAGAAGGTCTGCGAGTACGTGGAGAGCCGGTTCAAGACCCGCTACGCGCCGATCATCGTGGTGTCGGAGGGCGCGCACCCGATCGACGGCCAGATGCAGCTGCAGACCGGGGAGCGGGACGCGTTCGGCCACGTCCGGCTCGGCGGCATCGGGCAGGCCCTCGCCGACGAGATCGAGAAGCGCACCGGCAAGGAGGCCCGCGCCACCGTGCTCGGGCACATCCAGCGCGGCGGCACCCCCACCGCGTTCGACCGGGTCCTCGCCACCCGCTTCGGCCTCCAGGCCATCGACGCCGTCAAGGACGGCGACTACGGCAAGATGGTGGCCCTCCAGGGCACGAGCATCATCCGGGTCGGGCTCGACGAGGCCACCAAGGAGCTCAAGACCGTCCCGCTGGAGCGCTACTCCGAGGCCGAGGTCTTCTTCGGCTGATCCGCCCGCGCGGGAACAGGGATTCCGGGTCGCGGTGTTGCCTTCTCTGGGCCACACTGGAAGTTCCCCGCTTCCACCCTGTTCGTCCATCTTGTTCGTTCGACCCTGTTCCCGCCAGGAGGATCCCGCATGACCACGCTCGACACCGCGCCGGCGGACGTCCGGGAGCAGTCGCCGGTCGACGGCGAGCCGTGCGTCCTGCTCAAACTGGGCGAGGTCGTCCTCAAGGGCAAGAACCGCGAGCAGTTCGAGCGCCGCCTCGCCGACAACGTGCGCACCGCCGTCCGGCCGATCGCCCGGGTGGACGTCGTCCGGCGGCACGGCGTCTTCATCGTCCGTCGATCCGGTGCTGATCTCGCCACCATGGAGCGGATCGCGCAGCGGATCACCGACGTCATGGGCATCGTGTGGGCGCACCGCGCCTGGCGGGTCGGCAAGGACGTCGCCAGCGTCGAGCGCGCCGCCCTGGAGCTCATGGACGGCCGGACCGGCACGTTCGCCGTCCGGTCGCGGCGCCGCGACAAGCGGTTCCCGATGACCTCCACCGAGCTCGACCGGCACGTCGGCGCGCTCGTCGCCGCCCGCTACGGCCAGCCCGTCCGGCTCAAGGACCCCGAGCACACCCTCTCGATCGAGGTCGACCGCGACGAGGTGTTCGTCTACTCCGGCGGCCTGCCCGGGCAGGGCGGCCTGCCCGTCGGGATGAGCGGCCGCGGCCTGGTGCTGATGTCGGGCGGCATCGACTCGCCCGTCGCCGCGTACCGGATGATGCGCCGCGGCCTGCGGGTCGACTACCTGCACTTCTCCGGCATGCCGTTCACCGGCCCCGAGTCGATCTACAAGGCGTACGCGCTGGTCCGCGAGCTGGACAAGTTCCAGGGCGGGTCCCGGCTGTTCGTCGTGCCGTTCGGCAAGGCGCAGCAGCAGATCAAGTCGTCCGGCGCCGACCGGCTCGCGGTGATCGCGCAGCGCCGGCTGATGCTGCGCACCGGCGAGGTCCTCGCCCGCCGGCTGCGCGGCTCCGCGCTGATCACCGGTGACGCGCTCGGGCAGGTGTCCAGCCAGACCCTCGCCAACATCACCGCGCTGGACGACGCCGTCGAGCTGCCGATCCTGCGGCCCCTCGTCGGCATGGACAAGGTCGAGATCATGGACCAGGCGCGCCGCATCCGGACCCTGACGATCTCCGAGCTGCCCGACGAGGACTGCTGCACCCTGCTCGCGCCCCGCCGCGCCGAGACCCGGGCCAAGATCGGCGACCTGCGCCAGATCGAGAAGCGCCTCGACGTCGGCGAGCTCGCCGACCAGCTCGCCGCGTCCGTCCAGGAGCACCGCCCCGCCTACGGCGCTGTGTGACAAACAGTCCCGGCCCACTTCGCTCGCCTGGCGGCTCGCTGCGTGACCGGGCCTGGGCGAACGCGGCATCGCTTCGCGATCTGCCCGGTTCCGCTCGCCTCCGGCTTCGCTCCACCGGCCAGGTCACGCGTTCGCGCGCGTGGCGAGGCCAGTTCGAGACAGGTTCCAGGTCGCCTCGCGCCGGGCCGCTTTGATCCGCGCGGTCCGGCGCGCGGCTTCGACCCGGGGTTGTCCGATCTCGCCCCGCCTCGGACCGGGGCGTTCCACCCGGCTCGCCTGGCCTGATCTGGCCCGGTGGGCCTGGCCGCCCCGGCCCGGCGGGCCGCCTGGCCGAGTGGGTGTCGGGTGTGCGGGCGGGTCAGCGGGCGTCGAAGTCCGTCCGGCGCGGGGGCTCGGGGCCGTCCGGGCCCAGCAGGGTGATCCGCTCGATGCGGACGATCCGGAAGCGGCGCCCCGCGACGGCGATGCCGTTGCGGCGCGTGCGGTCCTCCATCAGCTCCGCCGCCTCGGCGAACCGGGCGACGTCCACCGCGGCCGGGCTCTCCACCGCGGGCACCACGTGCCTGAAGTAGGTGGCCAGCGAGTCGCGGGCCTGCTGCGGCGCGTCGTACAGCCGGCCCACGGGCCGCCAGCGCCGCTCGCCGCGCTCGGCGACGGTGAACGCGGGCGCCAGCGCGACCGGGGTGAGGAACGCGCCGGACGGCTCGCTCCCCGTGGCCGCCGCCGCGTCCAGCACCTGGCAGAGCAGCTCGGCGGTCGCGAGGTCGGACGCCGGGCCGTCCTCCGGCAGCAGCTCGTACGCGCGGGCGGGCGGGACGCGCCCGGCCGCGGGCAGCGGGTCCAGGTCGGTCGGGCGGGGCGGCTCGGGCCCGTCCGGGCCGGTGCGGACCAGCTGCTCGATCCGCACGATCCGGAACCGCCGCCCGCCCGCGGCCACCTCGTCGGCCGGCTCGTGCCGCAGCGTCCGGGCCGCGGCCGCGAGCCCGCGCGCCGCCGCGCCGGAGCCGGGCGCCGCCCGGTCCTCCAGATGGTCGGCGAGGATCTCGCGCGTGCCCTGCGGCAGCGGGTCGAACGGGGTCACGACCTGCCAGCCGCCCGGAACCTGCTCGGCGGCCGCGAACACGGCCCCCAGGGCCACCAGTTCCGGGTAGGCGGACAGGGCGCGGCGGGCATCCGCCAGCAGCACCGCGGCGACCGGGTCGACCCCGTCCAGGTCCTCCGGGAAGAGCCGCCCCCCGGCGTCACCATCTCCCGTCGTCATGCCGGTCATCATCCTCGCCGCGCCGCGCCCGGCCAATGGTTCAGACCAATTCGTTACCGCCCTGTGCGCCCGAGCGGCGGCCGCGCCGCCGCCCGGGCGCCACGAGGACCACGAGGCTCGCCGCCAGCAGCACGAGGCCGCCCAGCGCCGCGCCGCCCAGCCGCTCGCCCAGCAGGGCCGTGCCGAGCACCGCTGCCACCGCCGGCTCCGCGAGGGTCAGGGTCGTCGCCGTCGTGGCGGGCGTCGTGCGCAGGCCCCGGGCGAACAGCAGGTAGCCGCCGCCCGTGGTGACCACGCCGAGGTAGAGCGCGATGAGCGAGCCGCTCCCGGTGAGCAGCCAGCCCGTCGGCCCGGCGAGCAGGACGGGGAGCAGCGGGACGGCCGCCGCCCCGAACAGCGCCGCGGCGACGGCCCGGTCCTCCTCGCCGCGGGTGATGAGGACGGACGCCACCGTCGCGTACACCGCGTACGACAGCCCGGACAGCAGCGCCAGCCCGATGCCGAGCGGCTCGGCGCCCGCGTCCCGGCCGCCGCCGACGAGCAGCGCGCAGCCCGCGACGGCGCCCGCCGTGGCGAGCGTCCACCGCCCGGTCAGGACGGCCCGGCGCGCGAGCAGCCCGAGCACGCCGCTGAACACGGGCGCGCTCCCGATCGTGACGACGGTGCCGACCGCGACGCCGGTACGGCCCGCGGCGACGAAGAACGCCGTCTGGTAGACGGCGATGGAGACCGCGCCGATGCCGACGAGCGGCAGGTTGCGGCGGTCGCCCAGCAGGCGGCGCAGCCCGGCGCCGCCGCGCGTGGACGCGGCGAGGGCCAGCAGCACCAGCCCGCCGATGACGATGCGGACCGCGGCGACCGAGTAGGGGGAGGCGCCGTCCGCGAACGTGCGGACGGTGCCGGTCGTCCCCCAGAGGGCGGCCGCCAGCAGGACGTCGGCGCCGCCGCGCCGGGCGCGGGCGGGCGAAGGCTTTTCGGACGCGCGCCGAAGAGAGGTGTTGTGCGACACGGAGAAGGGCTCCTGGGCTCGAATCGGAGGAGATGGTCCGGATTCGGGGCGCAGGACGGCGCGGCCGGGCGCACGCTCGCGCCGGGCCGTGTCGTGATCAGCAGGGAATGCGGTCGCCGCGCCCCGTCAGGAGCGCGGCGGTCCGCAATCAGGTGCCCAGTAAGCCATGGTTCAGGACGATACCCGCTACCGGGTCAGGCGGGGACGCGCGGTCACGCGGGGACGGCGTCGGGGTCCTCGCTCCTGGTGAGGGAGCGGCCGACGATCGGGGGCAGGTCGCGGACGAGCTTGGCGAGCTCGCGCAGGTCGCCGTCCACCAGGGCCTGCGAGCCGTCGCACAGCGCGGTCTCCGGGTGCGGGTGCACGTCGATGATCACGCCGTCGGCGCCGACCGCGATCGCCGCGCGGGTCAGCGGCAGGACGAGGTCGCGGCTGCCGCCCGAGTGCGACGGGTCCACGATCACCGGCAGGTGGGAGAGGCGCTGCGCCACCGGCACCGCGGAGATGTCGAGGGTGTTGCGGGTCGCGCGCTCGAAGGTGCGGATGCCCCGCTCGCACAGCACGATGTCGAGGTTGCCGCGCTGCGCGACGTACTCGGCGGCCATCAGCCACTCCTCGATCGTCCCGTTCATGCCGCGCTTCAGCATGACCGGCTTGCCGGACTCGCCGGCCGCCTGCAGGAGGGCGAAGTTCTGCGCGTTGCGGGTGCCGATCTGCAGCATGTCGGCGTAGGAGGCGACGAGGTCGACGTCGGCGGCGTCCACGACCTCGGTGACGATCGGCATGCCGGTCTCCTCGCGGACGTCGGCGAGGATCCGCAGCCCCGCCTCCCCGAGGCCCTGGAACGCGTAAGGGGACGTCCGCGGCTTGAACGCGCCCCCGCGCAGCAGCGTCGCGCCCGCGGCCTGCGCCATCTGCGCCGCGCCGAGGGTCTGCTCGGGGGTCTCCACCGCGCACGGGCCGGCGATCAGCGTCATGGTGCCGGGGCCGATGGGCACCCCGCCGACCCGGACTACCGAGCGTTCGCCGTGGTTCTCGCGGCTCACCAGCTTGTAGGGCGCCGAGATACGGATGACGTCGCTGACGCCGCGCATGCCGCGCAGGTTCAGCGTGCCGAACTGCTGGACGTCGCCCACCAGCCCGACGATGGTCCGCTCCACGCCGCGGCTGATGAAGGCGTCGCCTCCCGCCGTCTCGACCAGTGAGACGACGGCTCTGACATCCGCTTCGCTGGCCTCCGGGGCCATGACGACGACCATGGGTGTGCTGCCTCTCCTTCAGGCCCCGGGAAGCCGGTCCGTCCCCGGAACGGCGAAAGCCCCGGGCCGGCCGGCCCGGGGCTTTCGCCTTCGTGGTCTGTCAGCGCAGCGTCTGGCAGACCAGCCGTCCGGGCTGGTCGAGCCAAAAGAAATACACGACGTTGCGCACGGGCCCAAGCGTAGCCGATGTCCGGACGCGCGGCCCGCACGCACCCCGGATATGGCTCAGGTCACGCCGGATGGCAGGATGGCCGCGTCATGACGCACCCCGAACAGTCCGCGCCGCAGCCGGGCGAACTGCCCCCCGGGCAGTACGTCCCCCGGGGCTGGCCCGTCCTGCACTACGGTCCCGTGCCGAAGTTCCGTCCCAAGGACTGGGACTTCCGCGTCTTCGGCGCCACCGAATCGGGGGAGCAGCACCGCTGGACCTGGGACGAGTTCGACGCGCTGCCGAAGGCCCGGTCGGTCGCCGACTTCCACTGCGTCACCAAGTTCACGATCCCGGGCAACGAGTGGGAGGGCGTCCCCGGCACGGCGATCACGGAGCTGGCGCCGCCCGCGCCCGACGTCACGCACGTCATGGTCTGGGCCGAGTACGGCTACAGCGCCAACATCCGGATGAGCGACTTCCTCGCCGAGGGGACGATGTTCGCCACCCACCACGACGGCGAGCGGCTCACGCCCGACCACGGCTTCCCCCTCCGCATCGTCATCCCGCACCTGTACGCGTGGAAGAGCGTGAAGTGGGTCCGGGGCGTCGAGTACCTGGTGAAGGACCGCCGGGGCTTCTGGGAGGAGCGCGGCTACCACAACGTCGCCGACCCGTGGCGCGAGCAGCGCTACTCCTACCAGGAGGACGAGGGCGAATCGCCCCCGCTGTGATTGGTCCGCCGGGCGGGCCGGCCGCGCGGGCCGAGCGTGTCCCATTCGAGACCTCGGTATATCGGCAACAGCCGCACCCGCGGCGATGATAGCCATTACCGTACGTTTCCATGGACCTACCGTCCGTCACAGATGTCGTGGTGTGCGCCGCGGCGGCCGGGGTCAGCGGGGTCTGGGCGCCGCGCAGGTGGTGCCTCCTGCCGCGGCGCGGGCCCGCCGAGCCCGCGGAGTCGGCGGCGTTCGCCGCCCTGCACCTGATCGCGCACGCCGCGCCCCCGCTGCGGGCCGGGCTCACCGGCGACGCGGCGCGCAGGTCGACCCGGCTGCTGCGGGCGCTGCTCGGCGCCGAGGCGGTCGCGATCGTGGCGGTGCGCCCGCCGGACGACCCGGACGGCCCCGACGATCCAGGTGATCCCTCCGAGCCGGACGGTCCGGCCCAGGCGGGGGCGGGCGGGCGCGACGCCCCGCGCTTACTGGCCTGGGACGGCGCCGGCCGCGGCGCCCACGCCGACGAGGCGGTCGCGCACGCGCTGCCGGTCCTGGCCTCCGGCCGGCCCCGGGTCATCGCGCCCGAGCCGCTCGCGTGCGGCGACCCGCGCTGCGGCGTCCAGGTGGCGATGGTCGCCCCGCTCACCGTCGAGGGCCGCGTCGAGGGGGCGCTGACCGCGTACTGGCCGAGCCCGTCCACCGCGCGGGTCCGCGCGGTCGGGGAGGCGGCCCGGCTCGTCACCGGCCAGCTCGAACTGGCCGAGCTCGACTCCGCCCGCGTCCGCCTCGCCGAGGCCGAGCTGCGGGCGCTGCGCGCGCAGATCTCCCCGCACTTCGTCTACAACTCGCTGACCACGATCGCCTCGTTCGTCCGCACCGATCCCGAGCGCGCCCGCGGCCTGCTGCTCGACTTCGCCGACTTCGCCCGCTATTCGTTCCGCAACCCGCGCGACTTCACCACGCTCGCCGACGAGCTCCGCTCGATCGACCGCTACCTGCTGTTGGAGCGCGCCAGGTTCGGCGACCGGCTGCGGTGCGACGTCGAGGTCGCGCCGGAGGTCCTGCCGGTCGCCGTTCCGTTCCTGGCGCTCCAGCCGCTCGTGGAGAACGCCGTCCGGCACGGCATGGCGGGCGGGCGCGAGGCGTTCCACATCTCGATCACGGCCCGCGACTCGGGCGCCGAGGCCGCGATCAGCGTCGAGGACGACGGGATCGGCATGGACCCCGAACGGCTCGAGGAGATCCTCTCGGCGCCGCTCGGACGCCCCGGGCCCACCGGCTGGGGGAGCGTGGCGACCCACGACCGGCCGGAGGGCGGCCCCGGCATCGGCCTCGCGAACGTCGACGCGCGCATGCGCCAGGTCTACGGCGAGGAGTACGGGCTCACCGTCGAGACAGCGCTCGGCGCCGGAACCAAGGTCAATCTGCGCGTTCCGAAGTACCGTCCCGGCGTCTTTCCCGACTGAGGGGCGATCCGGGCGACACGCCACTCACTTTTTGGAACCGATTGCGGACAGACGGTAATCGCGGCAAAGTCGCCCTCATGCTTCACGTCCTCGCCGTCGACGATGAACGCCCCGCCCTGGAGGAGCTGACCTACCTGCTCCGCAAGGACCCGCGGATCGGGCGGGTCACCGGGGCGGCGGACGCCTCGTCCGCGCTGCGCGACCTGAGCCGCATGCTCGTCGACGGCGAGCGCCTCGACGCCGTGTTCCTCGACATCCGCATGCCGGGGCTCGACGGGCTCGACTTCACCCGGCTGCTCACCGGGTTCGCCGCGCCGCCGCCCGTGGTGTTCGTGACCGCGCACGACGACTGCGCCGTCGCAGCCTACGAGCTCGGCGCCCTCGACTACCTGCTGAAGCCCGTCCGCCCGGAGCGGCTCGCCGTGGCGGTCGGGCGGGTGGCGTCGGCCGCGCGCCGGACGTCCGGGACCGCGGGGGAGGCCGCCCCCGACCCCGACGACGAGATGATCCCCGTCGAGCTCGGCGGGCGGACGCGCCTGGTGTCCCGCCGCGCGGTGACCCACGTCGAGGCGAAGGGCGACTACGTCCGGCTGCACACCGCCGACGGCGGCTACCTGGTCCGCATGCCGCTGTCGGCGCTCTCCAAGCGGTGGGAGGGGGCGGGCTTCATCCGGATCCACCGCAGCACCCTCGTCGCGGCGGCGCACATCACCGAGCTGCGCTTCGACGGCGGCCGGGCGGCCGTCCAGATCGGCGACGAGCTGCTGCAGGTCAGCCGCCGCCACACCCGCGAGGTCCGCGACCTGTTCGTCCGCAGGTTCCACCAGCCGGACGGGGACCCAGGAGGCCCCGGAGACGCCGGGGAGGGTACCGATGACCGATGAACGCCGCGAGACCGCCGCCGGAGGGGCGGCCGTCCGCCCCCGCGCGCTGCCGGAGGGCGCGGCGCCGGGCACTGCGGAGAGCGCCGGGACCGGCACCGCCGGCGCCGAGGCGCCCGCGGCCGACCAGGCGGACCCCGATCCGCCCGATACCGCCCTGGCCGATCCCGCGCCGTTCGATACGGACCCGGCCGATTCCGACCTGACCGATATCGATGCGGTCCGCGCCGTCCCGCCCCTTCCCGGTCCGCCCATCGGCGCCGCCGAGACCCGCGCCCTCATCCGCACCCAGCTGCGCACCGCCCTCGGCACCGGCGCGTTCGTCATGGCCGTGGTGACGGCGCTCCCGGTGCTGATGGCGCTCGTCCCGGCGGTGGCCCGCGCCCGCGTCCACGGCGTCCCGCTGCCCTGGCTCGTCCTCGCGTTCGGCATCCAGCCGGTCTGGGTCGCGGTGTCGCTCCGCCAGTTCGCCCGGGCCGAGCGCGCCGAGCGCGAACTGGCGAGACCGGCGGGCCGGCGATGACCGCCGTGGCGGTCGCGGCGCTCCTCGCACTGCTGGTGACGACCGCCGCCGTCGGCGCCTACGACCGCCGCTCCGCCTGCGCCGCGGGCGACCTCCTGACCGCCTCCCGGGGCGTCACCCCCTGGCGGAACGCCTCGGCGATCAGTGGCGAGTACCTGTCCGCCGCCGCGTTCCTCGGCACCGCCGGGCTGGTGCTCGCCTACGGCGCCGACATGCTGTGGCTGCCGGTCGCGGCGACCGCCGGATACGTCCTGCTCCTGGCGTTCGTGACCGCGCCCCTGCGGAGGTCCGGCGCCTACACCGTCTCCGACTTCGCCGAGTGGAGGCTCGGCTCGCCGGCCGTGCGGCGCATCGTCACCTGCTGCGTCTGCTTCATCGGCTGGTTCTACCTGCTGCCCCAGTTCCAGGGCGCGGGCGTGACGCTGCGCGTGATGACCGGCGCCCCGGTGTGGGCGGGCTGGGCTGTCGTCGTCGCGGTCACGCTGCTGCTGGTCACCTCCGGCGGGATGTACAGCATCACCGCCGTCCAGAGCTTCCAGTTCTGGGTGAAAGTGGTCGCCCTCGCCGTGCCCGCCGCGGCGCTGCTGCTCATGTGGAACATGGACGGCCGCCCCGACCCCGTAGGCGAGGGGCCCGCGCGGTTCGCGCACACCACCCGGGTCCACGTGCGCACCGAGGTCGAGGTGGTCGCCCCCGCCGCCGTCATCGTCACCGCCCGCGGACGCGTGGACGGCGTCCGCCGCGACGGCGGGGCGATGACCCTGACCGCGGGCCGGCACGCCATCGGCCAGGCCACCGAGGTGGTCTTCCCGGCCGGCGCGCCGGTGCCCCATGCCGACCGCCTGCCCGTCCAGGACGGCGAGACCTGGGCCACCCCGTTCGGCCGCGGCCAGGAGCACGGCCTCTACCGCACCTACTCTGCGCTCCTGGGCATCCTGCTCGGCACCATGGGGCTGCCCCACATCCTCATGCGCTTCTACACGAACCCGAGCGGAAGCACCGCCCGCCGCACGGCGGCGCTGGTGCCGGTCCTCCTCGCGCTCTTCTGGGTCTTCCCCGCCATCTACGCGGCCATGGGACGCCTCTACGCGCCCGAACTGCTGATGACCGGCGACACCGACGCGACCGTCCTGCTGCTGCCCCAGCGCGTCCCCGGACCGGCCGGAGCGCTGCTCACCGCGCTCATCACCCTCGGCGCCTTCGCCGCGTTCATATCCACCTCCTGCGGCCTCGTCGTCGCCATCGCCGGGACGGTCACCCAGTGCGCCCGCCGCAGAGGCACCGCGTCCTTCCGCACCGCCACGGTGCTCGCGCTCGCCGTCCCGCTCGTCCTGCTCCCCAGGATCGGCGCGCAGAGCGCCGCGGGCCTCGTCGCCCTCGCCCTGTGCGTGTCGGCGTGCTCCCTGTGCCCGCTCCTCGTCCTCGCCATCTGGTGGCGCGGCCTGACCGCCGCCGGCGCCGCCGCAGGCCTGCTCGTCGGCGGCGGCCTCGCCGTCGCGGCCGGCGTCCTGCACCTCTACGAGGTCCCCCTGACCGGCTGGCCCGCCGCCGCCGTGGCCGAGCCCGCCGCGCTGGTCGCCCCCGCCGCGTTCGCGGTCATGGTCGCCGTGTCCCTCCTGACCCGCCGCCGCGTCCCCCGCCGCGCCGACCGCGCCCTGACGAGACTGCACCTCCCCGAGGACGTGTACGCGCGTTGAGTCCCGCCTTGCGGCATTTGCGACGCCCCCACCTGCCGCGACCCGGCAGCGGGAACCGCTCGTCCCGCCTCACGGACCGCTCATCGACTGACTACGCTCCGTATATCTCTGACTACACACCGTTCATCGAGTGCCGGGCCGTCTTGGGGCCCACAGGCGGCGCCGCCCCTCTAGTGTTCTCAGTGGCACCACACGCCACACCGCCCAAGGAGGGGCGGGCGGCCCCCCGGCCGCGAACCCTCCCACAAGAGCAAATCCGGAGATCCGGCGCCACATGCCGGATCGTGAGTCGCAGGATCCCGTACCGGGGGGGTGGGATCCCGCGACCTGTGGCTCGGGCGTCGCTGAACAGTCGGGGGGTTGTCCAGCGGCGCCCGAGCTGTTTTTATTGCTTTTTTCTCCTCCTTCGGGCCTGGCGGCCCTCCATCGTCGATAAAAGCGGGCGATCGCTGGCATCGCTCCGTCTCGCCTTGCGGCTCGCTGCGCGATCAGTTTCTTGCTTCGCTCGAAACTGCCTTCGGACGCGATCGCGGCCCCCAGGTTGTCGCGTGGTGCTGTAGTGGCTGAAGTCGTTGCAGTAGTGGGTTTCTGCTTGTGGGCGGGGCTCGCCTGGCGGCTCGCTGCGATTTGATTCTCGCTTCGCTCGAACCTGGCCTGGGGGGCGATCGCAGATACGCGGCGTCGGAACCGGAGCAGGCTGACTGGATCCGCGATGTGCCTAGTGCGCTGGGGATGGATCAGGAGCCCTAGGCGTGGCCTTGTGCCCGGCGGTCGGGTTAGGGGGTGTCTCTAAGGCGTTTTAGGGTTTCTATGTCTTTGGCGTGGGGGGCGGGGGCTCGGCCTGGGGTTTCGATTATGAAGGGGACGCCTGTTGTGGCGGGGTGGTTGAAGAGGTCGGCGAAGGGGGGCTCGCCTATTTGGCCGGCGCCTATGTTCTCGTGGCGGTCCTTGGCGGAGGCGCAGGCGTCCTTGGAGTCGTTGGCGTGGACCAGTTTCAGGCGGCCTTCGCCTACAGCGGCCACCAGGGCGTCGAGGGTGTCCTTGGCGCCGCCGGGGGCGGTCAGGTCGTGGCCGGCGGCCCAGGCGTGGCAGGTGTCGAAGCAGACGCCGAGCTTCGGGTGGTGGTCGAGGCGCTCGAAGAAGGGGCCCAGGTCCTGGACCTTGGCGCAGAGCATGTTGTTCTGGCCGGCCATGGGCTCCAGGAGCAGGTCGGGGCCGTCCTCGGGGATCTCGTCGAGGAGGGGGAGGACGTGGTCGCGGATCTGGGCCATGGCCTCGTCGTAGGTCCGGGTCACGGCGGAGCCGGTGTGGACGACGACGCCGCGGGCGCCGATGGCGCGGCCCCGGGTCAGGGAGTGGCGGACGGCCGCCAGCGACTTCTCCAGCGTCTCCGGGGTGGGGGAGCCGAGGTTGACCAGGTACGGGGCGTGCACGTAGACGGGGAGGCCGCCGTCCCGGAGCTTGGCGTCCTCGGCGGGCTTGCCCTCGGGCAGGGCCCAGCCGCGCGGGTTGGAGACGAACACCTGGAGCGCCTCGGCGCCGATCTCCGCGGCGTACTTCAGGCCGCCGGTGGCGAGGCCGCCGGCCACGGGCACGTGTGCCCCGACGGGGCTGATGGGTGAGGTCATGGCGCGTTCAGACTAGCCGCTCAGGGACCCCGGACGATCGTGATGGTGGAGCCGCGCGGGGCCTCGCCGCTGTTCGGGGACTGGAAGCGCACGGTGTTGCCGCCGAAGCCCGTCACGTTCACCCGGAAGCCGGAGTCCTCCAGGGCGCGCTTCGCCTCGCCCACGCGGCGGCCGGTCAGGTCCGGGACGGGGACGTTCTGGTTGCCGTCGCCGTCCTTGCAGCCGAGATGGACGTCGCCCACGTCGAGGATGCAGTCGCGCTTGTTGACGACGATGGTGACCTCGTCGCCGCGGGAGACGCCGGTGCCCTCGGACGGGTCCTGGCTGATGACCGTGTCGGGCTGCTTGCCCTCCACCTGCTTCTTCTGGACGGTGACGTTCAAGCCCATGGAGCGCAGCTGGTTGGCGGCGGAGTCGCCGTTCTGGCCGAGGAGGCCGGGCATCGACATGCCGCTGGAGACGACGACGGCGACCGGCTCGTCGGGGGACTGCTTCTCGCCCGCGCCCGGGTCGGTGCTGATGACGTCGCCCCTGGCGACGGTCTGCGAGGGGGTGGTGCTCGTCCGGCCGACGGTGAAGCCCTTGTCCTCCAGGGTCTTCTTGGCGTCGGCGACGGACTTGCCCTCGACGTCGGGCACCTCGCGGGGCGTGATGCCCTTCGACGGCGTGAGCGTGACCGTCTGGCCCTTGGCGACGCGTGCGCCGGCGGGCGGGTCGGACTTGGCGACGCCGCCCTTGTGGACGCGGTCGCTGTAGACCGCCTTGGCGGTGCGCACGTCCAGGCCGTCGGACTCCAGCTGGTCGCGGGCGTCGGCGACCTTCATCCCGATGATCGAGGACGGGACGTGCTCGTACTGGCCGGACGTCTGGTACCAGACGGCCCAGCCGAGGATGACGGCCGCGATCAGCCCGAGGGCGACCATGACGTAGCGGCCGGTCAGGGCGCCGATCGCGCGGTCGGTGCGGGTGGGGCGCGGGACGTACTCGGGCGCCATGGTGTCGGCGTCCAGGAGGGCGGTGCGGCCGTGGGCGGGCGGCGGCGCCTCCAGCACGCTCGTGGCGTTGCGGGACGACTCCTCGACGCGCCGGTCGAAGTCGCGCGGCAGGCCGCCGAACACCTCGGCGACCTCGGCCAGGTACTGGTTCGCGTCCTGCGGGCGGCGGGCCGGGTCGTGGCTCGTGGCGTCGGTGACCAGGGCGTCCACCCGCGCGGGGATGCCGGGGACGACGCTCGACGGCGGCGGCACCGTCTCGTTCACGTGCTTGTAGGCGACGGCGAGGGGCGTGTCGCCCTGGTGCGGCAGCCGCCCGGTCATCAGCTCGAACAGCATGGTCCCGGCGGCGTACACGTCGGAGCGGACGTCGGCGTTGCCGGACAGCACCTGCTCGGGCGCCAGGTAGCCGACCGTTCCGATGATCATGCCGGTCTTGGTCATCTTGCTCGCGGTCTCGGCCCGCGCGAGGCCGAAGTCGGCGACCTTGACCTGGCCGTCCTCGGTGATCAGTACGTTCTCGGGCTTGACGTCGCGGTGCACCAGGCCGGCCCGGTGCGCGGCGCCGAGCGCGGCCAGCACCGGCTGCATGATCTCCAGGGCGGCGCGCGGGCCGAGCCTGCCGAGCGAGTTCAGCGCGTCGCGCAGGGTGCGGCCGGCGACGTACTCCATCACCAGGTAGACGTGCTCGCCGTCGGTGCGCTGGTCGTAGACGGCGACGACGTTCGGGTGGGACAGCGCCGCGGCCGCCTTGGCCTCGCCGATGAAGCGGGCGACGAAGTCCTCGTCGGAGGCGAGCCCCGCGTGCATCACCTTGATCGCGATGATGCGGTCGAGCCGGAGGTCGCGCGCGAGGTAGACCGTGGCCATGCCGCCGCGGGCGATGCGGGACTCAATGCGGTAGCGCCCGTCGAGCACCCGCCCGACGAGTGGATCAGCAACCGTCGTGTCCATCGATGCGAGTTTACGGGGGAATCCCCGCGGATCTCATCAGTCGCGAGTATGAGCATCGACGAGTCCGGAGGGCGACTCCTCCGGGGCGGCGGGTGCGGGAGCGACGGGCGGGACGCGGCGGCGGAGCGTCCGCGTGCTGCGGGAGACGGCCACGCCGGTGAGGCACAGCAGCCCGCCGCCGAGGGTGACCAGGCCGGGGACCTCGTCCAGGAACAGCCACGACATCATGACCACGAGGGCGGGCGCGGCGTAGGTGGTGGCGCCCATCTTCCCGGCGGACGTGCGGGCCAGCGCGTACCCCCAGGTCGTGAACGCGAGCGCGGTCGGGAAGACGCCCAGGTAGACCATGTTGAGGGTGGCGCCCGCGGGGGCGTCCGCGGCCTGCGAGACGAGCTGCCCGGAGAACGGCAGGCAGGCCGCCGCGCCGATCGCGCAGGCGAAGGTGGTGAACTGGAGCGACGACGCGTGCCTCAGCGCCGGCTTCTGGGCGACGACGCCCGCGGCGTAGGTGACCGCGGCCGCCAGGCAGAGCAGCACCCCGCCGACGGACGAGCGGCCCTCGCCCGACATCGACAGCCCCACGACGGCGGCGCCGGTGAACGAGACGGCCATGCCGAGCACCAGCCGGGACGACAGGCCCTCCTTCAGCAGCCAGCCGCCGAGCAGCGCGATGAGGATCGGCCCGATGTTGACGACGAGGGCGGCGGTGCCCGCGTCCACGAGCTGCTCGCCCCAGTTCAGCACGACCATGTAGCAGCCGAACCACAGGAGGCCCGCGGTGACGATGCCGGGCCAGGCCGCCTTGGGCGGCAGGCCCTCGCGCCGGACGAGCCAGAGCGCCCCCAGCACGACCGTCCCGGAAAGGAGGCGGCCGAGGGCGAGCGCGCCGGGGCTGTACTCGTCGCCCGCGCTGCGGATCGCGACGAAGGCCGAGGCCCAGAACACCACCGTGACCGTTGCCGCCGCCACCGCTAGCTTGTCGACGCGCGCGCCGCTTTCCTGCTGCATGTCACGCACCTTAGGTAGGGGATGTTTCCACCGACACCGAAGCGTTTCGCGCGGTTGCGGCTCCGGTGGACGGATTCAGTCTGTGGTGCCCGACATTTCAGGTCTAGCGAATATTTCTACAGGTGGGTCTTTAGCGTCGCTACGACGTCGCCAGGCCCTCGAACGGGGAGGACGCCTGGGCGTAGCGGCGCTTGGGGATGCGTCCGGCGAGCCGCGCGAGCCGCCCCGCCTCGACCGCGTGCCGCATCGCCGCGGCCATCCGCGCCGGGGACTGCGCGCGGGTGACGGCGGTCGCGAGGAGCACCGCGTCGCAGCCGAGCTCCATGGCGAGGGCGGCGTCCGACGCCGTGCCGAGCCCCGCGTCCAGGATCACCGGGACGTTCGCGCGCTCCACGATCAGCTCGATGTTGTGCGGATTGCGGATGCCGAGCCCCGACCCGATCGGGGAGCCGAGCGGCATCACGGCGGCGCAGCCGAGCTGCTCCAGCCGGTGCGCCAGCACCGGGTCGTCGTTGGTGTAGGGCAGGACGGTGAAGCCGTCGTCGACGAGCTGCTCGGCGGCCTCGACCAGCTCGATCGGGTCGGGCAGCAGCGTGCGCTCGTCGGCGATCACCTCCAGCTTGACCCAGTCGGTGCCGAGCGCCTCCCGGGCGAGCTTGGCGGTCAGGACGGCCTCGCCCGCGGTGAAGCAGCCGGCGGTGTTCGGCAGCACCCGGATGCCGCACTCGGCCAGCACGTCCAGCACCGAGCCGCGCGCGGCCGGGTCCACCCGGCGCATCGCGACCGTGGTGAGCGCGGTCCCCGACGCGGTGAGCGCCTCGCGCAGCACCGCCATGCTGGGCGCCCCGCCCGTGCCCATGATCAGCCGCGAGTCCAGCTCCTCGCCCGCGATGACCAGCCCGTCGGTGCCGGTGTTCCCTGTGCCGCTGTTCCTCGTGTCCATCCTCACCCTCCCTGGACCGCGGTCAGCACCTCGACGCGGTCGGCGTCCTTCAGGGGCGTGGCCTCCCAGGCCGAGCGCCGGACGACCTCGTCGTTCAGCGCCGCGGCCACGCCCGTCGCCGCGGCCGTGACGGACGCGACGACCTCGGCCACGCTCGCGCCCTCGGGCAGCTCGCGCGGCTCACCGTTGACGATCACCTTCATGCGCTCACCTCGGGGGAGAAGCGGTCGGGGGCGAACGGCCCGGCGACCTCGGGGACGGGCCCGTCCAGCAGCATCGCGGACAGGATGTCGGCGCTCACCGGCGTGAGCAGGATGCCGTTGCGGAAGTGCCCGGTGCCGACGAACAGGCCGGCCAGCGAGGTCGGCCCCATCACGGGCGCGTTGTCGGGGGAGCCGGGCCGCAGCCCGGCGGTGACCTCCGCGAACTCCAGCTCGGTGATGCCGGGCAGCAGCTCGCGGGCGTCGCGCAGCAGCTCCCACAGCCCGCCGGCGGTGACGCGCGTGTCGAAGCCCAGCTCCTCCTGCGTGGCGCCGAGGACGATCTCGCCGTCCGGGCGCGGCACCAGGTAGACCGAGGATCCCCGGACGAGGCCGCGGGTAGGCCGCCGCAGGAACGGCGTCCGGGTGCGCAGCCGGATCACCTGCCCCTTCACCGGGCGGACGGGTGGAACGGTCCCGGGGGGCAGCCCGCCGACGTCGCCCGACCACGGGCCCGCGGCCAGCAGCACCCGGTCCGCGCGGATCACGGTGCCGTCGTCCAGGCCGACTCCGACGGCCGCGTCGTTCTCGACGACGACGCGCGCGGCCCGCCGCCGGACGAGCCGGACGCCCAGCCGCTCGCACGCGGCCAGCAGCGCGGGGGCGAGCCTGCGGGGGTCGACCGATCCGTCCCGCGGAGCGAGCAGGCCGCCGCGCACGCCGGGCGCGAGCATCGGCTCCAGCCGCCGGCACTCCCGGCCGGTGAGCGCCTCCGCGGGGATGCCGAGGTGCTCCTGGAAGCGGCGCAGGTCGTCCAGGTACCGCAGGTCGTCGGAGTCGAACGCGACCTCGATGATCCCGTCGGTGCGGTAGCCGGTCTCCAGGCCGGTCAGCTCCTCCAGCTCCGCGACGAACGCGCCGTAGCGGTCGCGGGAGGCGAGGCCGAGCCGCAGCAGCGGCTCCTCGCCGTAGGTCAGCTCGCTGACGGGGGTCAGCATGCCCGCCGCGACGGAGGAGGCGCCCGACGCGGGCGCGGGGTCGACGAGGGTGACGGCGGCGCCGCCGGCGGCGGTGCGCCAGGCGGTGGCCAGGCCGACCACCCCGGCGCCGATGATCGCTATCTCCATGCGCGCTCCCTTCGCCGGCATGATCCGGATCAGGTCCTGGCGGTCGGCGGCCCGTTCAGCCGCCCTCTCAGCCCGGTCGCACCGGACTCCCGCGCTTTGTTCTGTTCTGTGCAGGTTTCTGCTCGTCACCACCTTACGACCTCGGGGGAGCGGGCGGCTGATTGGACACCTGTCCACCCACCTGTCCGTCCGCGGAACGCGGGCCGTTAATGTGGCCTTCCATGGACAGGGTCATCGTCGTGGGTGGTGGGCTGGCCGGCGTGCGCGCCGTGGAGGCCCTGAGGAGCAAGGGGTACGAGGGCGCGCTGACCCTCCTGTCGGCGGAACGGCACCGGCCCTACGACCGGCCGCCGCTGTCGAAGGCCGTCCTCGCGGGAGAGTCCGACGACACGACCGTGGACGCCGACTGGGACGCGCTGCGCTGCGAGCTGCTGCTCGGCGAGCGCGCCACCGGCCTGCGGCTGGACGAGCCCGGACGCGGCGGGACGGTGGCCTCCACGGTGGGCGACCTCCCCTTCGACGGCCTGGTGATCGCGACCGGTGCCGCCCCGATCACCCTGCCCGGGGACGGGCGCCAGCACGTGCTGCGCACCATCGACGAGGCCCGCGACCTGCGCGCCCGGCTCGTCCCGGGCGCCCGCATCGTGATCGTCGGGGCGGGCTGGATCGGCGCCGAGGTCGCCACCACCGCGGCCCGCAAGGGCTGCGCGGTCACCGTCGTCGAGGCGGCCGACACGCCCCTGGCGGGCGCGGTCGGGCCCGAGGTCGGCGCGCTCACCGCCCCCTGGTACGCGGAGGCCGGCGTCGAGCTGCGGACCGGGGTCAAGGTCGCCGAGGTGCGCGGGGGCGGCCTCGCCCTCGCCGGGGGCGGGCGCATCGACGCCGACGAGGTGGTAGTGGGCATCGGGGTCAGGCCCGTCCTGTCGTGGCTTGAGGGCTCGGGGCTGCTGCTGGAGCGCGGCGTCGTGACCGACGGCTCGTTCCGGACCTACGCGGGCGAGGAGGCCCCCGGCGCGCTGCGCCCGGACGTCGTCGCGGTCGGCGACTGCGCCGCCTGGTGGTCGCACCGGTACGGCCGGCGGCTCCTCGTCGAGCACTGGGACACCGCCCTGAACGCCCCCGAGACCGCCGCCCTGGCCCTCCTCGGCCGGGAGGCCGTCTACGACGCCGCCCCGTACTTCTGGTCGGAGCAGTTCGGGCGCATGGTCCAGTACGCGGGCGACCACTCGGCGTCCGAGCGGCTCGTGCGCCGGGGCGACCCGTCCGGCCGCAAGTGGGCGCTGGTGTGGCTGACCGGCGACCGCCTCGACGCGGTCCTCACCGTCGACCGGCCCCGCGACCTGGTGCAGGCGCGGCGGGTGATCGCGGCGGGGACGCCCGTGGATCCGGAGGCGATCGCCGACCCGGACGTGCCCGTCCGGCAGGCCGTTCGCGGATAGCGATCGGCGATGGAGGGTAACGGCTGCGCACCGGGTTTGAGTCTTCCGAAGGCGTGGTAGCAAGGGGGCGTGACGCAGATGCACGCAACCGTTGACAGCGCACTGGACCCCCGCACCGACGCCCTGGCCGGCGAGTGGCTCACCCTCAAGGAGACCGCCGACAGGCTCGGGATCAAGCCCAACCGGATCAAGCAGCTCATCCACGAGCACCGCATCCTCGCGGTGCGCCGGGGCGGGGAGCCGATGGTCCCCGCGGCCTTCATCAAGGACGGCCAGGTCATCAAGGGTCTGCCCGGCACGCTGACCCTCCTGTCGGACGCCGGCTTCGACGACGCCGAGACGATCCGGTGGCTGTTCACGGCCGACGACACGCTGCCGGGGACGCCGGTGGACGCGCTCACCGAGAACCGGGGGACCGAGGTCCGCCGCCGCGCCCAGGCGCTCGCCTTCTAGGCCGCCTCCGGCGCCGTACGACGCACGTGACACGATCGCGGGGTCGCGCGCGGCAGGTCAGCACGCGCGCGATCCCTTGATCATCTGTCGAAAGGACGTTCCCCGGCCGTGTCCAGGCATCTCCCGTCCGAGCACGCCGTCGCGCTGCGCGCCCGGCTCAGCCGCGCCCGCCTCTACCTCTGCACGGACGCGCGGGAGCGCCAGGGGGACCTGCCGGCCTTCCTCGACGCGGTGCTCGCGAACGGCGTCGACATCGTCCAGCTCCGCCAGAAGGGCCTGGAGGCCCGGCAGGAGACGGCCCACCTGGAGGTGTTCCGCGCGGCGTGCGAGCGGCACGGGGCGCTGCTGGCCGTCAACGACCGCGCCGACATCGCGCACGCCGTCGGCGCGGACGTGCTGCACCTCGGCCAGGACGACCTGCCCGTGCCCGCCGCCCGCGAGATCGTCGGGGGCGACATGCTGATCGGCCGGTCGACGCACTCCGGGGAGCAGGCGTCGGCGGCGGCGGCCGAGCCCGGCGCCGACTACTTCTGCGCGGGCCCGGTGTGGCCCACGCCGACCAAGCCCGGCCGTCCCGCGCCCGGCCCCAAGCTGCTGGAGTACGTCGCGGCGCAGCGCGTCGCGCGGCCGTGGTTCGCGATCGGCGGCATCGACCTCGGCAACCTGGACGAGGTCCTCGCCGCGGGCGCGGAGCGCGTCGTGGTGGTCCGGGCGATCACCGAGGCCGGTGACCCGGGCGCCGCCGCGGCGGAGTTCGCGCGCCGGCTGGCCGCCCGGCCGCTCGGCACGGCCTGACCGGAACGATCGGAACAGCACGGGCGGATCCGCGCGAATTGCCGCGGATCACGGTGCGGACTCCGGCCGGATCGCCGACAATGGGGATCATGAGCGTGGGACCCGACGACGACCGCACGGTCGAGCTGGACGACGACCTGGAGATCCTGCCGGACCAGACGTCCGACGACACCGACACCGGGTGGGGCGAGTGGCGCGCCGGCGGCGACGACGACTCGCGCCTGCTGGAGGACCGCCCGCCGCACTGGTGACGGGCCCTTCTGCTCGGACCGGGACGCCGCTCAGACCAGGACGCCGAGCAGGAACCCGGCCGCCACGACGGCGCCGAGCGCGACCATCATCCGCCACCGGTAGCGCGGGATCCGCGTCGGGCGCGGCTTCGGCGCCGGGGCCTGCCCCTCGCGCAGCGCCCGGACGATCTGCGGCGCCGTCGGGCGCGCGGCGGGGTTCTTGTCCAGGCAGCGGGCCGCGAGCTCGCGCAGCGGGCCCTCCATGTCGCCGAGGTCGGGCCGGCGCGACGTCACGCGCCGCATCACGGCCGCGCTCGGCCCGGTCCCGAACGGCGGCCGCCCCGTCGCGGCGAACACCATCGTGGCGCCCCACGCGAACACGTCGGCGGGCGGCCCGACCGGCTCGTCCTCGATCTGCTCGGGCGCCATGTAGGCGGGCGTCCCGACCGGGCCGGTGGTCAGCGGGGTCGCGTCGGCGGTGCGGGCGATGCCGAAGTCGATGACCTTGGCGCCGTCCGGGCCGAGCAGCACGTTCCCGGGCTTGAAGTCGCGGTGCACGATCCCGGCGCGGTGGATCGCGGCGAGCGCGGCGGCGGTGCGCAGCGCGAGCTTGCGGAGCCGCGGCGGGGCGAGCGGGCCGCGGTCGGCGACGACGTCCTGGAGTGAGGGCCCCTCGACGAACTCGCTGACGATGTAGGGGCGGTCGCCGGTCATGTCGGCGTCCAGGACGCGGGCCGTGTGCCGCCCGGACACCCGCAGGGCCGCGTCCGCCTCCTTGACGAAGCGGCTGCGCGCCCGCTGCCCGGCCGCCACGCCGCCGCGCAGCAGCTTGACGGTGACGAGCTCGCCGTCGCCGTCCCGGCCGAGGTAGACGACGCCCTGGCCGCCCTCGCCGAGGCGTCCGAGCAGCGTGTACTCGCCGAGGCCGCGCGGGTCGTCGGGACCGAGCGGGGCGTCGGGCCGGTGGTCGCAGCCGTGCGCGGGCCGGGACGCGCCGCGTCCGGGCCCGGGGCGCGCCGCGGCGGGCCGGCCGGCGTGGCCCCGGTCGGCGCGCGCGGCGCGGCCGGGGCGGTTGGAAGAGGAACGCGGGGGATGGGGGTCCGTCCTCCCGCGGGAGGTGTCGTGCGGCACTGGGGGACTCCGACTCGGCGGGGGCGGACGAAGATCTCCCCATTTGTACCCTGTAACCGGGGAGCGGGACAGCGGAACGGCGATCTTCGCCGTCAGCGGCACGTCCCGAGCGTCCCGGTCCGCGCGATGCGCCGGGACGAGTCGCCCACCATGATCTTGTAGCAGCCGGGGGCGACCTTCCACGCCTTCGCCGCCTGGTTCCAGTAGGCGAGCGAGCGCGGCGACAGCGGGAACGTCACCTTCGCGCTCTGCCCGGGCCCGAGGGCGACCTTGGCGTACCCCTTGAGCTGCTTGGGCGGCTGGGGGACCTCCACTCCCGGCGACGGCATGCCGATGTAGAGCTGCGGCACGGCCACGCCGGCGCGCCGGCCGGTGTTGGTGACCGTCACCCGCACGGCCTTGGACGTCACGGACAGCCCGCCGTAGGCGAACGTCGTGTAGGACAAGCCGTGCCCGAACGGGAACCGCGGCGCGATGCCCTTCGCGTCGTAGTGCCGGTAGCCGACCATGACGCCCTCGGAGAACGTGGCGCTCTTGCCGAGACCGGGGTACTGCGCCGGGTTCCCGGACGCGGGCGCGTCGTTCTCGCTGACGGGGAACGTCACGGGGAGCCGCCCGCCGGGGTCCACGTCCCCGTAGAGGACGCGCGCCAGGGCGTCCCCCGCCTCCTGGCCCGGGTACCAGGCCTCGACGATGCCCCTCACCTGCCCGGCCCAGGGCGTCAGCACGGGCCCGCCCGTGTTCAGCACGACGATCGTGTTGGGATTGGCCTTGGCGACCTCGGAGATCAGCCCGTCCTGGTCGCCTCTGAGCGGGTCGCCGCACTGCAGCGTCAGGCACGACTTGTCGAAGAACTCGCCCTGGCTGTCGGTCGCGAACACGATGGCGAGGTCCGCGCCGCGGGCCGCCTCGGCGGCGCCTCCGCGGTCGTCGCCGTCGTGGTAGGTGACCTTGGTTCCGGCCCCCGCGCGGCGGGCGATGCCGTCCTGCGCGCTCACGGTCCCGAACGGGACGACCTTGGCCGAGCCGAAGCCGCTCGGGCTCTGCCGGGCGGCCCGGCCGATCAGCGCGATCGACCTCGGGGCCGCGAGCGGCAGGACGCCGTCGTTCTTCAGCAGCGTGATCCCGCCCTCCGCGATGGCCCGCGCCGCGTTCCGGCTGCCCGTCCGGTCGATGCGGGTGAGGTCGTTGGGGTACGCCTGCCGGTCGAACACGCCGAACCGGAACATCGTCCGCAGGATGTTGCGCACGTGCGCGTCGATCGTCGCCTGCGCGACCTTCCTCTGCGCGACGGCCGACTTCAGCAGGAGCGCGTTGTACCTCCTGCCCATCGGCAGTTCCATGTCGAGGCCGCCGTTCGCGGCGCCGGCGGCGTCCTGCGCGGCGGTGTGGTCGGACGGCACGAACCCCGTGAACCCCCACTCCGACCGCAGGATCCCGTTGAGGACGGCGCCGTCCTGGCAGGCCCACCGGCCGTTCAGCCGGCCGAACCCGCACATCACCGTCGCGGCGCCCGCGTCCTTCACCGCGGCCTCGAACGGCGGCAGGTAGATCTCGCGGAGCGTGCGCGGGTCGACGTTCATGCCGAGCGACAGCCGGTCGGTCTCCTGCGTGTAGACGGCCATGTGCTTGACCGAGGTCATCACGCCCTGCGCCTGCGCGCCCTGGATCCACGGCACGCCGAGGGTCGCCGACAGGTAGGGGTCCTCGCCGAAGCCCTCGAACGTCCGGCCGTTGCGGGGCGTGCGCAGGACGTCCACCGTCGGGCCGAAGACCAGGTCGTTGCCCCGGTGCCGCGCCTCCCACCCGACCGTCCCGCCGTACAGCCGCGCGGCCTTCGGGTCGAAGGCCGCGGCGAGCGCGATCGGCGCGGGCAGCGCCGTCGCCTTGCCCTGCCGGACGCCGGCCGGCCCGTCGGCCATGAGGACCGGCGGGACGCCGAGCCGGGGGATCCCGCCGGCGGTGTCGGCGTGGGCGTCCTCGGAGAACCCGCCGAGCGGCCCGCCGAACGGGTCGTCCGCCGCCAGCAGCGCGATCTTCTCGTCGGCGGTCAGCCGCGGCAGCAGCAGCGCCGCCCGCCGGTCGGGCGCCAGCGCGGCGTCGCACCACGGCCGCGAGGCCGGGTCGCCGCAGCGCCCGGCCGCCGCCCGCGCCTCGCCGGGCGCGGAGGCCGCGGTCAGCACCGCCGTCAGCGCCAGCGCGGAGGCGACCGCGAGCGCCCCCGGCAGCCCGCGCCCGGGTTTCGTCCCCCTCATCCGCCCGCCCCGTCCTCGTGCTGGACCCGCAGGGCGTTCAGCGCGAAGGCGACCATGTGGTAGTGGCCGATCAGCATCACCAGCTCGATCAGCTCGCGCTCCCCGAAGCGCGTCGACAGCTCCGTCCACGTCGCGTCGCCGATCGTGCCGTGCTCGTGCAGCTCGTCCGCGGCGGCCAGCACCATGCGGTCGCCGCCGCTCCAGCCGTGCTCGTCCGGATCCTTCCGGAGCGCGGCGATCTCGTCCTCGGTGAGCCCCGCGTCCAGCGCGACCCGCCGGTGGTGGTCCCACTCGTACTCGCAGGAGCGGTGGTGCGCCGTCCGCAGGATCGCCAGCTCGCGGTCGCGGGCGCCCAGCGTCCCGTTCATCAGCAGCATCGAGCCGAGCCCGATCCACGACCGGAACAGCTCCGGGTGCCGGGCGAGCGTGGTGATGACGTTCAGCGGGCCGATCGTCTCGGTCACGGCCTTGACCACGTCGTCCCACTCCTGCTCGGGGAGCGGGTCGACGCGCGGGACGCGTTCTCCTGGGGTGGCGGCGCACATGGCGACCTTTCTGCCACCAATTGGTGGGAAAGTTCTAGTGCGCCGCGAAAACTTGGCCGGATCGTGTCACGGGGGGCCGCCGAACCTCACCGGGACGACCGCGCCGCACCGGGACCGCCGTGCCGGAAGCGGCTCAGGTGCTGCGCGTGGTGGCCGCCACCGCGAGGTCCGCCAGCGCCTCCCGGGCGTCCTCGGTGATGGGGGCCGCCGCCAGGGCCTGCTCCGCCTCGGTGAGGTAGCTCTTGATCATGGCCTCGCACGCGGCCAGGCCCCCGGTCTCCTCGATGATCGCGCGCAGCTCGTCCACGCCGGGGCGGTCCAGCGCGGGGTCGCCGAGCCGGCGCTCCAGGGCCGCGGCCTGGGCCGCGCTCGCCCGCTCCAGGGTGAGCGCGACCAGGACGGTGCGCTTGCCCTCGCGCAGGTCGTCGCCGGCGGGCTTGCCGGTCTCGGCCGGGTCGCCGAACACGCCGAGCACGTCGTCGCGGAGCTGGAAGGCGATGCCGAGCGGCAGGCCGTAGCCGGTGAGCGAGGCCGCCACGTCCGGGCGTGCGCCGGCCAGCGCCGCGCCGAGGTGCAGCGGCCGCTCGATCGTGTACTTGGCGCTCTTGTACTCCACCACGCGCAGCGCCGTGGCGACGTTCGCCTGGCGGCGCGCCCCCTCCAGCATGTCGAGGTACTGGCCGCACATGACCTCGGTGCGCATGAGGTCGTACACCGCCCGGCCGCGCAGCCGGCTGGCACCGTCCAGCCCGGAGGTCTCGAACATCTCGCTCGACCAGGCCAGGCACAGGTCGCCCAGCAGGATGGCGGCGCCGCCGCCGAACGACTCGGCGTCGCCGGGCCACCCCTGCGCGCGGTGCAGCGCCTCGAACCGCCGGTGGGCGGACGGCTGGCCGCGCCGGGTGTCGCTGGAGTCCATCACGTCGTCGTGGACCAGCGCGCTCGCCTGTAGCAGCTCCAGGGACGCGGCGGCGGCCACGATGCCGGGCCCGTCCTCGCCGCCCGCCGCGCGCCACCCCCAGTAGCAGAAGGCGGGCCGCAGCCGCTTCCCGCCGCCGAGAAGGGCGTCCAGGGCGGCCAGCAGCGGCTCGAGGTCGTCGCTGATGGCGCGCAGGGCGGGGCGCCGGCGGTCGACGAAGGCCAGCAGCGCCTCGTCGACCTCCTTGCGGATCTGGCTGGTCGACATGCCGAGATCGTATCCAGCTGGGTGCTTTCCACCCTCCATCAAGAACGTGAGATGTCACTAGATCTTCGGGAATACGGACATAACGCCCGTCCGGTGTGGCGAGCATCACGCGGATCGGCTGTCGGGCGCCGCCGCCCGCTCCCTCCGCACGCAGAGTGCTTCCGCAGGGCGCTTCTGTAGGCTTGGGGGATGCGACGCGTACGCCCTGACAGGCCCCCCACCGTCCGAGAACTGCTCGCCTCGGGCGAGCGCTCGTTCTCGTTCGAGTTCTTCCCGCCCAAGACCGACAAGGGCGCGCGGAACCTGTGGCGTACGATCCGCGAGCTGGAGTCGCTGCACCCGACGTTCGTGTCGGTGACCTACGGCGCGGGCGGCGGCACCCGCGACACGACCGTCGACATCGTCGAGCGCATCGCCACCGACACCACCCTCACCCCGGTCGCGCACTTCACCGCCGTGAACCACTCCCAGGCCGAGCTGCGCAACCTGGTCGGCCGGTTCGCTGCCGCCGGCGTCCGCAACGTCCTCGCGCTGCGCGGCGACCCCCCCGGCGACCCGATGGGGGAGTGGGTCAAGCACCCCGACGGCGTCGAGTACGCCGCCGAGCTGGTCCAGATGATCCGCTCCTACGGCGACTTCTGCGTCGGCGTGGCCGCGTTCCCCTACAAGCACCCGCGCTCGCCCGACATCGAGAGCGACACCCGCTACTTCGTGGACAAGTGCCGGGCCGGCGCCGACTACGCGATCACCCAGATGTTCTTCCGCGCCGAGGACTACTTCCGGCTGCGCGACCGCGTCGCCGCCGCCGGCTGCGACGTGCCGATCCTGCCCGGCATCATGCCGGTCACCCAGCTCAGCACGATCGAGCGGTCCGAGCAGCTGTCGGGCGCGCCCTTCCCGCCCGAGGTGCGGGCCCGGTTCGAGGCCGTCGCGGACGACCCGGAGGCCGTCCGCCGGCTCGGCATCGAGCACGCCGCCGAACTGTGCGGGGAGCTCCTCGACCAGGACGCGCCGGGGATCCACTTCATCACGTTCAACAAGTCCACGGCGACGCGCGAGGTCTACTCGCTGCTGGACGGCGCCGGGTACGGCGCCAGCGGCAGGGTCCCGCCCATGACCGCGTAGCGGGGCCCGCCGCCCGGGAACTCGAAGTCGGTCAGCAGGTCGACCATGCCGACCGAGCGGTAGAGGTGGCGGGCCGGTGTCTCCGGCCGCCTGTCGAGCGTCGACAGCACGACCGTGCGCTCCGTCCGCCCGCCGCACAGCGCGTTGAGCAGCGCCCGGCCGAGGCCCTTGCCCTGCGCCTGCGGATGGACGTGCAGCTCGGCGACCTCGAAGGCGTCCTCCAGCCACGTGTCGGCGTGCTCGGGCCCCTCCCGGTCGGCCAGCGCCTGGTAGACGACGTCGTGCCACCACTGGCCGCGCGCCCCGTGGAACCCGTAGGCGAACCCCTGGACGGGCGCCGGCATGACGGGCAGCGCGCCCCGCCGCTCGACCACGAACGCGCGGAACCCCGGATACGAGGCGTGCCGTTCCATGATGGTGTGCCGGCCCGGGAGCTGCTCGTTCGGCGGCTCCATCGCGGCCGCGTACACGTCCAGCATGGGGCTCAGCCTGCGTAGGAAGGCGCGTTCGTCGATCTCGCGCAGCTTCGGGTCCCTCACCCGACAGAGACTAGACCCGCGTGACGGTCCGCTGGGTGGCGGAGAGCCGATCGTAGAGGTCCCAGAGGATCCGGTCGGCGGCCTTGCGCAGCGTCCCGCGGTTCGCGTCGAGCTGCCCGCCCCACTCCCGCGCCTCCGGGCCGAGCCACGCGTCCGTCCCACCGAGCGTCCGCGCGGGCGCGTCCAGCGCCTGCCGGAGCCGGTCGATGCTGCCGTAGGCGTCCGCGTACGCCTGGTAGAGCTGCTGGTACTCCGGATTGGGCTGCTCGGCGGGCGACAGCCGGGCCGCCGCGGCGCCGCTGATCGGCGGGGGCAGGCTGCCGGGGGGCGGTGGAGCGGCCATGGCGACCTCTCAGGCGGTGTCGGTCTTTCAGGCGGTGGCGGCGGACGGGTGCAGGTCGAGCCTGGCGACGGCCTCGCGCGTGCGGGCGCTCATGTCGGCGCCCAGGAGCACCTGGACGGCGACGGGACGGATCCCGGCGCGGTCGGCCTCGGCCAGGAAGGCGCGCAGCCACTTCACGTCCATCGGCAGGTGGTGGCTGGCCATGCCGAGGGACTGCTGGACGGCCGTCAGCCTCGCGCGGTCCCCCTGGGCGGCCTTCAGCAGCTCGGCGGCGGCCGCCGGGCCGAGCCGCTCGTACAGCTTCTCGGTGTAGTCGGGGTCGCCGGCGTCGGCCTTCAGGTGCCTCCACACCGAGTCCGGGACGGGCCGGCCCTCCTGGACGGCCGTCGTCACGGCCACCGCGTCGGCCCTGGCGGCGCGGGCGGCGGCGGGCCGGTCGGGGAAGTTCCCGATGTCACCGGCGCCGTGCGGGGTCGGCTGCGGCACCGCCTTGGCGGGCGGGGTCCGGTGCGGCGGCGCCTTCACGGGACGCGGCGTCCCGACCGGGCCGCCTCCGGTCTTCCGCGGCGAGGGGGCCGGGGCGGGCGCCGGCGGTACGTCGACGCCCCCGCCGGGAGAGGGATGGGTGACCGCGAAGTTGTACCGCCGCGTCAGCATCCCGAGCTGCTCGACGGCCCACCGCGCCACCTCGTCGGCCTGCCGGTACCCGGCCGCGGACACCCCGGGCGGCGGGCGGTGGCCGTTCAGCCAGCCCTGGATCGCGTTCTGCGCGTCCTGGAGCTGCCTGATCACCTGGTTGAGCGCGGGCGGGTCGATCCCCCGGAACTCCGGGTCGCGCGCCGCCGGACCCGTCCGCATCTGCGCCGCCATCACCCCTCCGGAGGCCGTCCTTCGCCGTATCCCGACTCCCCAGAATCACACCGGTGTCACTGGCTGTCGAGGGCCTTGCGCACCGATTCGGCATCGCGCGCCACGACGGCGCTCTCGCCCGTCAGGACGATCGGACGCTGGATCAGCACCGGGTTCGCCACCATGACCTCGATCCAGCGGGCCCGGTCGCGCTCCATGTCCTTCAGCCCGAGCTCCTTGGCGACCGGCTCGTTCAGCCGCGCCACGTCCCAGGGCTCGGCGCCGATCCGGGTGAGGACCTCGTCCAGCTCCTGCGCCGTGGGCGGCCGGTCGAGGTAGCGGCGTTCGGTGTACTCCACGCCCGCCTCGTCCAGCGCGGCCTTGGCGGCGCGGCTCTTCGAGCAGCGCGGGTTGTGCCACAGTTCCATCACTCCGCCTCTCCGTATCTTCACCTGCGCGTCACATCGCCTGCGTCACTCCGGCGGTGTCACTTCAGCCGGGTCACTCCACCTCCGCGGGAGTCCCGCCGGTGATCCTCAGCAGTTCGCCGTACGAGGTGGGGAAGACGGTGTGCGGGTGCCCGCCCGCCGCCCACACCTCGTCGTACCGGTCCAGCCAGACGTCCACCAGCGTGCGGATCGGCGCCGGGTGGCCGACCGGCGCGACGCCCCCGATGGGCTGGCCCGTCGACTCCCGGACGAACTCCGGCGTCGCCCGCCGCACCTTCGCCGCGCCGACGAGCGCCGCGACCTTCACCGTGTCGACGCGGTGCGCGCCGCTGGTCAGCACCAGCAGCGGCGACCCGTCGGCGTCGAACACCAGGCTGTTGGCGATCGCGCCGACCTCGCAGCCCAGCTGCTCCGCGGCGGCCCGCGCCGTCGGCGCGGAGTCGGGAAGCTCGACGACGGCCCCGGCCGCGCCCAGGTCGAGCAGAGCCTTCGCGACGATTTCGGCATTCGGATGCATGGGTAGAACTTTAAGGTCAGCGCATGCGAGGGAGACCGATCGACGTGCGGAAAAGCGCGGTTCTGCTCATAGCGGCCGTCGTCCTGACGGGCTGCAACGACATCGACGCGGCGGCTCCCGCCCCGTCGAAGGGGTCGCCGGAGGGGACGCCGTCCAAAGCGCCGGCGACGCCCCGCCCCAGCCCCACGCACCGGAAGCTGAAACCGGGCGCCAAGGGGGCGGACGTGAAGGCGCTCCAGCGCCGCCTCAAGGAACTGCACTACGACCCGGGCAAGGCGGACGGGAAGTACGGGCCGTCCACGGAGACGGCCGTGTGGGCATTCCAGGCGGTGAACCGGCTCAAGCAGAAGAGCACGCTCACCGCGTCGTTCTGGAAGGCCCTGGACGCTCCCAAGGAGCCCCGTCCGATGGCCAAGAAGCGCGAGAAGAACCGCGTCGACGTGGATCTGAAGCGCCAGTACCTCGTCCTCTACAAGAACGGCGCGCCGCGGCTCATCACGCACGTCTCGTCGGGCTCGGGGGAGTACTACTGCGCCAAGGACCGCGGCGCGACCTTGGCGCGCTGCCGCTACGCCACGACCAGCACGGGCGACTTCCGGACGGGGCGCCGCGCCTCCGGGTGGGAGACCTCGCCCCTGGGGCAGCTCTACAACCCCATCTACTTCAACGGCGGCATCGCCTTCCACGGTGCGCTGGACGTGCCCAAGTACCCCGCGTCGCACGGCTGCGTCCGCATGCCGATGCACATCGCCGAGTACTTCCCCGACCTGGTCGGTACGGGCGTCCCCGTGCACGTCAGGAGGCCTGGCTAGCCGCCTGCGGGGCCTGCCGACGGACCCGCCGAGCCGGGGGACGCGACGTGCATTCGAACACGTTGACGAATCGCCGTCAGGACGGTTTACTGTGAAGCGCGTCGAACTTATGTTCGATGTGGTGCGGGACTCGCGGCCCGCACCAGGGCGACGTCCCCGCCGATCGCGGTGTTTCGGCGGGACGGACGGCCGGGCGGAGTGAGGGGAAGCTCTCCGCCCGGCCGGCCCGAGCCCCGGAAGGAGGCAGACATGTCCGGAACGATGACCGCACGCGGAATCCACTCCGCAGCCCAGTCCGTCCCGTCCCCGAGTCCTCGCCCACGCCACCGCCCGATGCCCGCGCCGCGCCCGGCGCACACGGCCGTCGGGCAGTTGCACGCCGCCCGCATGGGCCTCGCCGAGGCGGCCGAGGCCACCTCGCCCGCCGTCCGCTACGTGTGCGCCCACCTGGCGGCGCTGCGCGCGGCGGCCGCCGTCCTGGCGTCCAAGGAGCCCCTGGAGACCCACCGCCGCGGCCGTCCGCGCAGCGTCTGGGTCCTGCTGCCCGAGGCCGAGCCCGCGCTGCGCGAGTGGGCCGCCTTCTTCGCCGCCGGCGCCGACAAGCGCGCCGCCGCCGAGGCGGGCCTGCCGCGTGCCGTCACCCCGCGCGAGGCCGAGGAGCTCCTGCACGACGCGGAGGTCTTCGTCACCCTCGTCGAGGACACCCTCGGCGTCGACGGGCAGCCCACCCTGCCCGTCCCCGAAGCCGGCTGAGCCACCTCGGAGGCCGTCCCACTCCCTCCCCTCGGGACGGCCCCCCGCCGGAGGCCGGGGACGCCGCCGCGCCATGGGGAGCGGCGTCCCCGGCCTCCGGCGGCCGCCTCGGGCCTTCGGACCGATCGCGCCGGCGGGACCGCCACCCCCCGAGCCGGCCCCGCCGGCGCGATCCCAACCGCCCGTCTCACCTCGCCCCGTGGCGCTGTCCCGTTTCCGCCCGGCGGCGCGTCTCCCTGCGCCCCCGAGGCGGTCCTGCGCGTCCCGCGGGGTGGCTCACCCCGGCTCCCGGCGCCGGGCGGGGCGTTGGTAGACATGGCCGATGACCGACCTGCCACCGCCGTCTGATCCAGCAGAGCCGACCGAGCTGCCGCTGGACGGGATGCGCGTCATCGAGCTGTCCAGCTTCGTCGCCACGCCGCTGGGCGGGATGACCCTGGCGCAGCTCGGCGCGGACGTCATCCGCGTCGACCAGATCGGCGGCGGGCCCGACATCGACCGGTGGCCGCTCGCGCCGTCCGGGCGGAGCCTGTACTGGGCCGGGCTGAACAAGGGCAAGCGCTCGGTCGCCGTCGACCTGCTCTCGCCCGAGGGGCGCGGCCTCGTCGCCGGGCTCGTCGCGGACGGCGGCATCCTCCTCACCAACGCGCCGCCGCGGCCGGGGCTGGGCTACGAGGAGCTGAAGGCCGCCCGGCCCGACCTGATCCACGTCCGGCTCCAGGGGACGAGGGAGGGCGGCAACGCCGTCGACTACACGGTGAACGCCGCCATGGGGTTCCCGACGATCACGGGACCCCCCGACCGGGAGGCCCCCGTCAACCACGCGCTGCCCGCCTGGGACGTCGCGTGCGGCCTCTACATGGCCGTCGGGCTGCTCGCGGCGGAGCGGCACCGGCTGCGCACCGGCGAGGGCCGGCGGATCCAGGTCGCGCTGCAGGACGTCGCCCTGGCCACCGCGGGCAACCTCGGGTACCTCGCGGAGGCCCAGCTCGGAGCCGCCAGGCCGCGCCTGGGCAACCACCTCTTCGGCGACTTTGGGCGCGACTTCGCCACGGCGGACGGACGGGTCATGGTCGCGGTCCTCACCGCCCGGCACTGGCGCGACCTGGTGGAGGCCGCCGGCCTCGGCGAGGTGGTCGAGGCCCTCGAACGCGCCCTCGGCGCCGACTTCCGCCGCGCCGGCGACCGCTACGGCCACCGCGAGGCGCTCGGCGGCGTGCTCGCGTCGTGGTTCGCGTCCCGTACCTGCGAGCAGGTCGCGGCCGGGCTGAAGGGCACGTCCGTCCTGTGGTCCCGCTACCGCGACTTCGCGGAGGTGGCCGCCGGGCTGCGGGACGAGCCGCTCATGGCGCCGCTCGACCAGCCCGGCGTGGGCCCGCACCTGGCGCCGGGCTCACCGGTGCGGCTCGGCGAGGCCTCCCTGCCGCCGGTCCCGGCCCCGACCCTCGGCGAGCACACGGAGGAGGTGCTCCGGGACGTCCTGGCCCTGCCCCCCGAGCGCGTCGAGGCGCTGCGAGCCAACGGGACGATCATGGGTTTGTGATCACCGCGGGCGTGGAAATCCTTCCCGTAGGCATTCCGAAAAGTGGGTTTCGTTTGGCCTGCCGTGAAGGTCGGGCCGGCGTGCCCCGTCGCGTCCGAACGACGAAGGGATCCGCCGGATGGCCCTCGACGCCGCCCCGGAGCAGTCCGCGCCCGCCCACATCCCGCACCCGCTCGACAGCGACGCCGACGGCGTCAACCGTCCGGGACTGCACAAGAACGCCCGGTACCACGAGATACGCGAGACCGGCACCGGCGTCGCCGAGGTGCGGCGCCACGACGGGACCACCGCCAAGCTCGTCACCCGCTACCACGACGTCGAGCAGGTGCTGCGCAACCAGGAGGTCTTCTCCCGCGAGGCGGCCCTCGACGCCGACGCCGTCGACCTCGAGGGGACGATGCTCGGCCTGGACCTGGACGGGCACGCGGCCGTCCGCGGCGCCGTCAAGGACTGGTTCTCCCCGCAGGCCACCGAGCGGCTGCGGCGCACGGCGCGGGAGCGGGCCGCCGCCCAGCTGCGGACGATGCTCGCCGGCGAGGAGCCCGCCGACCTCGTCACCGCCTTCGCGCTGCCGTTCTCGCTCGACCTGATCTGCGACATGATGGGGCTGCCGCAGGAGGACCGGCTGCGCTTCCACGCGTGGGGCGACGCGTTCCTCGGCACCAGCGCCCAGACCCGCGTCGACGCGGCCGAGGCGCAGATGGCGATGGTCGGCTACCTGAGCGGCCTGGTGGAGGAGCGGCGGCGCGACCCGTCCGGCGACCTGCTCTCCCAGGTCGCCGCCGGCGCCGCGGACCTGCCGTTCGACCGGCAGGTCAAGCTGCCGATGACCCTCGTGCTCGGCGGCTGGGAGACCGTCGCGAGCAGCATCGGCACGCAGATCCACGTCCTGCTCACCCACCCCTACGAGGACCACGAGACCGCCTACGCCTACCTCACCGGCCACCCCGAGGCCGTCCCCGGGGCCGTCACCGAGCTGGAGCGCCTGTTCTCCACCACCGCGGCGGACGACCTGCCGCGCCGGGTCACCCGCGAGGTGACGCTGCCGAGCGGTGAGCGGCTCCTGCCCGGGGACCTGGTCATCCCGTCCCACGACGCCGCCAACTGCGACCCCCGCGTCTTCACCGACCCGCACCGCATGGACTTCGGCCGGTCCCCGAACCGGCACCTGTCCTTCGGCTACGGGCCGCACCACTGCATCGGACGGCACCTCGGGCACATGGAGGTGGAGACGGCCGTCGCGCTGCTCACCCGCGAGCTGCCGTCCCTGCGCCTGGCGGTGCCGTCGGACGAGATCACCCGCAAGCCGGGCCACGTCATCAACGGCCCCTCCGCCCTCCCCGTGGCCTGGAGCGCGCCCGCGGACTGACCGCACCCCGCCCGCCCCGCCCCGCGCTTGAAGGCGTTTCGCCCCGGTATGAGATTGTTAGGGAGGCGAACCAAGGAGGGCACGGTGGCGGGGCGGGAGGTGCGCGGGCTGGTCCCGCTGCTCGCCTTCCTCGGCGTGATGGCGTACTCGCTGTCGATGGCCGTGGTGACGCCCGCCCTGCCGCAGATCCAGGACGGCCTGCACACGACCCCGGCGGGGGCGGCGTGGGCGCTCACCGCGATGACGCTGTCCGCGGCCGTCGCCACCCCGGTGGTCGGGCGGCTCGGCGACCTGTACGGGCCGCGCCGGGTGCTCCTCGCCGTGCTCGCCGTCGCGACCGCGGGGACGGTCGTCGCGGCCCTGGCCGGCACGGTCCCGGTGATGCTGGCCGGTCGGGTCCTCGGCGGCATCGGCGGCGGCGTCTTCCCGCTGGCGTACACGATCATCCGGGACATCGTCCCGGCCGCCCGGCGGGCCCCGGCCGTCGGGCTCATGTCGTCCATGCTGGGGCTCGGCGGCGCCGTGTCGTGGTGCCTGGCCGGGCCGATCATCGACTTCCTCGGCTGGCGGTGGCTGCTGTGGGTGCCGGTCACGGGCCTGGTGCCCGGCATCGTCCTCGCCTGGTGGATCGTCCCGGCCGCGGACCGCCGCGGGGCCTCGCGCACGGCCGCCGCGCGGGTCGACTGGTGGGGCGCGGCCCTCTTCGCCGCCTGGCTGGTGGCCGCGCTCACCGCCCTCACCCAGGGGATGGACTGGGGCTGGACGTCCCCCGGCGTGCTCGGCCTGCTCGCTCTCGCACTCGTTGCGGCAGGCGCGTGGCTCTGGGTGGAGGGCCGCGTGCCCGAGCCCCTGATCGACCTGCGCCTCATGCGGGTGCGCGGCGTGTGGACGGCGAACGCCGCCTCGCTCCTGTCCGGCTACGCGCTCATGGCGGGCGGGCTGCTGTTCCCCCTGCTCGTCCAGCTCCCGGCGGACACCGGGTACGGCTTCGGAGGGACGGCCACGCAGGCGGCGCTGCTCCAGCTTCCCGCCAGCATCGGCATGACCGTCGCCGGCATGACGGCGGGCCTTCTCGACCGGCGTGTCGGCTCGCGCGCGGTCCTGCTCGGCGGCGCGGCGCTGACCGGCCTCGGCTACGCGTTCGTGGCGGTCGAGCACGGCGCCATGTGGCACCTCTACGTGGGCGGCCTGGCGCGGGGCGTCGGCCTGGGCTTCGCCTACGCCGCCGTGGCGACCCTGGTGGTCGCCGCCGTGCCGCCCGGGGAGACCGGCGTGGCCACCGGCATCAACACGCTGCTCCGCACGGTCGGCGCGTCCCTCGGGACGCAGATCAGCGCGGTCATCGTGGTGGCGGTCCCCGGCGAGGGCGGGTTCTCCGGCGGGTTCGCGGTGAGCGCCGCCGTCGCGGCGGCCGTCGTCCCGCTGGCCCTGCTCGTCCCGCGTCCGGGACGGCGCGGACGCGGAAGGGGCCCCGGACGCGGAACGGGGCCCGGCGCGGTGCCGGACCCCGTCACGGTCGTGCGGTGAAGCGGGTCGTGCGGTGAAGCGGTGGAACAGGCGGGTCGATCAGAACGACTCGACGGCGCGCCGCGCCTCCGGGTCGAGGACGCCCCAGCCGATCAGCTCCTCGGTGAGCTCGGTCGGGGACTTGTCATAGATGACCGCGAGTGAACGCAGGTCCTCCTGGCGGATGGACAGGACCTTTCCGTTGTAGTCGCCCCGCTGGCTCTGGATCGTCGCGGCGTAGCGGGCGAGAGGACCGGCCTTGTCTTTCGGAAGCTGCTGCAACCGCTCTAGATCGATCACGAGCTTGGGTGTAGGCCCGAGCGGGCTCGGCGCGGCTCCGCCGGGCAGCAACTCGGAAACCGGCACGCCGTAGAAATCGGCGAGCTCGGCCAGCTTCTGAACGGTGACGGCGCGGTCGCCCCGCTCGTACGAACCCACGACGACGGCCTTCCAGCGGCCGCGGGACTTCTCCTCCACGCCGTGCAGGGACAGGCCCTGCTGGGTGCGGATGGCGCGCAGGCGCGCGCCGAGAGCCTTAGCGTATTCAGACGGCATTATGCGGCCCCCAGGCTCACTTTCGTCGTCGTCGGACCCCGGCTTGTCACCGGGGGGAGACAGATTCGCGAAGCCCGGGGGCTCCAAGAGTCTGTCTCCAGGGATGGTTACGGACAGTGACGGTAAAACGGGTACGGCCCCAGGTCAAGCTGATTGGAAAAAAGCGGTCGAATCCGCAGGACTCGATCCGGCCGGTCCGGATCCCCTCCTCCCCGTGCGCGCGGGGCTCCGGCGGCCCTGCCGCGCGTCCGCGCCCCCGTCCGGCATGCCCCCGAATGTGACCCCTCTCACCTGCGAAGACGCGGGCCGGTCCGGGGTGCGGGGCAAGCGTGACCGGCTGCTAACGTGTGGGGGACACGACGTCCTTTAAGGCCCGTCCCGTGAGGCGGGGAAGGAGGTTTCGGCGGTGAATGCTGCCTCCAGGCAGGAGCAGCGCGTGGCGGACGGTGACCCCCGGCCCAAGGCCGTTCTCGAGGGTCCCGACATCAGACGCGCGCTGACCCGCATCGCACACGAGATCCTCGAGCGGACCAAGGGCGGCCACGACGTCCTGCTGCTCGGCATCCAGACCCGCGGCGTGACGCTGGCCGAGCGGCTCGCCGGGGCGCTGCGCGAGGTCGAGGGCCGCCCGGTGCCCTGGGGCTCGCTCGACGTGACCATGTACCGGGACGACCTGCGCATGCGTCCCGCGCGCGCCCTCGGCCGCACGGAGCTGCCCCCCGAGGGGATCGACGACAGGGTCGTCGTGCTCGTCGACGACGTGCTGTTCTCCGGGCGGACGGTGCGCGCCGCGCTGGACTCGCTGAACGACCTCGGCCGGCCCCGCGCCGTCCAGCTGGCGGTGCTGGTCGACCGCGGGCACCGGCAGCTGCCGATCCGCGCCGACTACGTGGGCAAGAACCTGCCCACCTCGATGCGCGAGACCGTGAAGGTCCTGCTGGACGAGAACGACGGGCGCGACGCGGTGCTGCTCGGCCCGACGGGGGGTGCCGAATGAACCGCCATCTGATCTCCGCCGCCGACCTCAGCCGCGACGACGCGCTGCTCGTGCTCGACACGGCCGAGGAGCTCGCGCAGATCGCGGGCCGCTCCATCAAGAAGCTGCCGACGCTGCGCGGCCGGACGGTCGTCAACCTGTTCTTCGAGGACTCGACCCGCACCCGCATCTCGTTCGAGGCCGCGGCCAAGCGGCTGTCCGCCGACGTGATCAACTTCTCCGCCAAGGGCTCCAGCGTGTCCAAGGGCGAGAGCCTGAAGGACACGGCGCTCACGCTGGAGGCGATGGGCGCGGACGGCGTCGTCATCCGGCACAACGCCTCCGGCGCGCCGCACCGGCTGGCCGGATGGGTGCAGGGCAGCGTGGTCAACGCCGGGGACGGCACCCACGAGCACCCCACGCAGGCGCTCCTGGACGCGTTCACGATGCGCAAGCGCCTGGGCGACCTGGAGGGCCGCAAGGTCACCATCGTCGGCGACGTGCTCCACAGCCGCGTGGCACGATCCAACGTCCTGCTGCTCGACACGCTCGGCGCCGACGTGACCGTGGTCGCGCCGCCGACGCTGCTGCCGGTCGCGATCGACACCTGGCCGTGCGCGGTCTCCTACGACCTCGACGCCGTCATCCCCAAGAGCGACGTCATCATGATGCTGCGCGTCCAGCAGGAGCGCATGAACGCCGCCTACTTCCCGACCGTGCGCGAGTACAGCCGCCGCTACGGGCTGGACGCCGAGCGCATGGCCGAGCTGCCCGAGCACGCGATCGTCATGCACCCCGGGCCGATGAACCGCGGCGTCGAGATCGCCGCCGAGGTCGCCGACTCGGTCCGCTCCACGATCGTCGAGCAGGTCGCCAACGGCGTCAGCGCGCGCATGGCCGTCCTCTACCTGCTGCTCGGAGGCTCCGAGCCCGCCATCGGCCAGGAGGTCCCCCAGTGAGCACCTACATCATCAAGGGCGCCCGGATCCTCGGCGGAGAGGCCGCCGACATCCTCGTCCGCGACGGCGCCATCGCCGCGGTCGGGGCCGGGCTCGACGAGGCCGGGGCCGAGGTCGTCGAGGCCGGGGGGCTGGTCGCGCTGCCCGGTCTCGTGGACCTGCACACCCACCTGCGCGAGCCGGGCCGGGAGGACGCCGAGACCGTCGAGTCCGGGACGCGGGCCGCCGCGATGGGCGGGTACACCGCCGTCCACGCGATGGCCAACACCGACCCCGTCGCCGACACGGCCGGCGTGGTCGAGCAGGTGTGGCGCCTCGGGCGCGAGGCCGGGTACTGCGACGTCCAGCCGGTCGGGGCCGTCACCCGCGGCATCGCCGGCGAGCAGCTCGCCGAGCTGGGCGCGATGGCCGACTCCGCCGCCGAGGTGCGGGTCTTCTCCGACGACGGGCACTGCGTGTCGGACGCGGTCATCATGCGCCGGGCCCTGGAGTACGTGAAGGCGTTCGACGGCGTCGTCGCCCAGCACGCCCAGGAGCCGCGCCTCACCGAGGGCGCCCAGATGAACGAGGGCGAGATGTCCGCGGCGCTCGGCCTGCGCGGCTGGCCCGCCGTCGCCGAGGAGGCGATCATCGCCCGGGACGTGCTGCTCGCCCAGCACGTCGGGTCGCGGCTGCACGTGTGCCACGTCTCCACGGCCGGCTCGGTGGAGATCATCCGCTGGGCCAAGAGCAAGGGCTGCCCGGTGACCGCCGAGGTCACCCCGCACCACCTGCTGCTGAACGACGCCAAGGCCGGGTCCTACGACCCGATCTTCAAGGTCAACCCGCCGCTGCGCACCGCCGACGACGTCACCGCGCTGCGGCACGCCCTCGCCGACGGGACGATCGACTGCGTCGCCACCGACCACGCCCCCCACCCGGTCGAGGCCAAGGAGACCGAGTGGGCCGTGGCCGCCATGGGCATGATCGGCCTGGAGACGGCGCTGCCGGTCGTCCAGGAGGCGATGGTCGAGACCGGCCTGCTCGACTGGGCCGGGGTCGCCGACCGCATGTCCGTCCGCCCCGCCCGCATCGGCCGCCTTTCCGGACAGGGTCGTCCGCTGGAGGCAGGTTCGCCCGCCAACATCACGCTGTACGACCCGTCGCCGCGCCGCGCCGTGGACCCGTCCGCGATGACCTCCAAGAGCCGCAACACCCCGTTCGCGGGGCTGGAGCTGCCCGGCCGGGTCGTCGCGACGTTCCTGCGCGGCAAGCCGACCGTCCTCGAAGGGAAGCTCCAATGAACCCTGCTCTGCTCGTTCTGGAAGACGGCAGGGTGTTCCGCGGGGCCGCGTACGGGGCCGAAGGCGAGACCTTCGGCGAGATGGTCTTCAACACCGGCATGACCGGCTACCAGGAGACCCTCACCGACCCCTCGTACGCGCGCCAGATCGTGGCGATGACCTCCCCCCACATCGGCAACACCGGCGTCAACGCCGAAGACCCCGAGTCCCGCCGCATCCAGGTGGCCGGCTACGTGGTGCGCGAGCCCGCCCGGGTGGCGTCCAACTGGCGCGCCACCGGCTCGCTCGGCTCCGCGCTGCGCGAGCAGGGGGTCGTGGGCATCGCCATGCCCGGCACGCGGGCGCTGACGCGGCACCTGCGCGACAGGGGCGCGATGCGCGCCGGCATCTTCAGCGGCGCCGCCGCCGCCGGCGGCGAGGACGCCCTCGTCGAGCGCGTCCGGCAGAGCCCCTCGATGGAGGGCGCCGACCTGGCCCGGGACGTCTCCACCACGGAGCCCTACGTCGTCCCGGCGCGGGGCGAGAAGCGCTACACGGTCGCGGCCGTCGACCTCGGCATCAAGTCGATGACGCCGTACCGGATGTCCGAGCGGGGCTGCGAGGTGCACGTCCTGCCGGCGACCAGCACGGCCGCGGACATCCTCGCCCTCGCCCCCGACGGCGTGTTCTTCTCCAACGGCCCGGGCGACCCGGCCGCCGCGGGCTACGCCGTGGAGGCGCTGAAGGGCGTCCTCGACACCGGGACGCCGTTCTTCGGGATCTGCTTCGGCAACCAGATCTTCGGCCGCGCGCTCGGCCTCGGCACCTACAAGCTGAGGTTCGGCCACCGGGGCATCAACCAGCCCGTCCAGGACCGGACGACCGGCAAGGTCGACGTGTCGGCGCACAACCACGGGTTCGCGGTGGACGCCCCCGTCGGCGGGCCGTTCGACACCCCCTACGGACCCGGCGAGGTCAGCCACGTCAACCTCAACGACGGGTGCGTCGAGGGGCTGAGGCTGCTGGAGCGCCCGGCGTTCAGCGTGCAGTACCACCCGGAGGCAGCGGCAGGTCCGCACGACGCGTCCGGGCTCTTCGACCGTTTCTGCGACCTGATGGAGGCGTCGAAGTAATGCCGCGCCGCGAAGACCTGAACTCCGTCCTGGTCATCGGCTCCGGGCCGATCGTCATCGGACAGGCGTGCGAGTTCGACTACTCCGGCACCCAGGCGTGCCGGGTGCTGAAGGCCGAGGGCCTGCGGGTGACGCTGGTGAACAGCAACCCGGCCACGATCATGACCGACCCCGAGTTCGCCGACGCGACCTACGTCGAGCCGATCACCCCCGAGGTCGTCGAGAAGATCATCGCCAAGGAGCGGCCGGACGCGCTGCTGCCGACCCTCGGCGGCCAGACGGCCCTGAACACCGCCATCGCGCTCTACGAGGGCGGCGTCCTCGCCAAGTACGGGGTCGAGCTGATCGGCGCCGACGTGGACGCGATCCAGGCCGGCGAGAACCGGGAGCGGTTCAAGGAGGTCGTCGCCAAGGTCGCCCGGGAGCAGGGCCTGAACGCCGAGTCGGCCCGGTCGGTCATCTGCCACTCGATGGCCGACTGCCTGGCCGCGGCGGGCGGGCTCGGCTACCCCGTCGTCGTCCGGCCGTCCTTCACGATGGGCGGGCGGGGCTCCGGCTTCGCCCACGACGAGGCCGACCTGCGCCGCATCGCGGGCGCCGGGCTCGACGCGTCCCCGACCGGCGAGGTGCTCCTGGAGGAGTCGATCCTCGGCTGGAAGGAGTACGAGCTGGAGGTCATGCGCGACCGCCACGACAACGTGGTGATCGTGTGCTCGATCGAGAACCTCGACCCGATGGGCGTGCACACCGGCGACTCGATCACGGTCGCGCCCGCGCTGACGCTGACCGACCGCGAGTACCAGAACATGCGCGACGTCGCGATCGCGGTGATCCGCGAGGTCGGCGTCGACACCGGCGGGTGCAACATCCAGTTCGCCGTGCACCCCGGCACCGGCCGGATGATCGTCATCGAGATGAACCCGCGGGTGTCGCGGTCCTCGGCCCTGGCGTCCAAGGCCACCGGCTTCCCGATCGCCAAGATCGCGGCGAAGCTGGCCATCGGCTACACGCTGGACGAGATCCCGAACGACATCACCCGGGAGACGCCCGCGTCGTTCGAGCCGACGCTCGACTACGTCGTGGTGAAGGTGCCCCGGTTCGCGTTCGAGAAGTTCCCCGGCGCCGACGGCACGCTCACCACGCACATGAAGTCCGTGGGCGAGGCCATGGCCATCGGGCGGTGCTTCACCGAGGCCCTGCAGAAGGCCCTGCGGTCGCTGGAGCAGAAGGGCACCTCGTTCAGCTGGGCGGGGGAGGCCGACGCCGCCGCGCTGGTCGAGTCGGCCGGGCGCCCCCACGACGGGCGGCTCCGGGACGTCCAGCGCGCGCTCTGGGCCGGCGCCTCCATCGAGGAGGTGTACGAAGCCACCGGCATCGACCCCTGGTTCCTGGACCAGATCGCCGCCATCAACGAGGTCGCGGAGGAGATCCGCACCGCCGACGACGCGCTCACCAAGGACAAGCTGCTGCGCGCCAAGCGGCACGGCTTCTCCGACGCGCAGATCGGCGAGCTGCGCAACCTCTCCGAAGAGGTCGTGCGCGAGCTGCGGCACGCGCTCGGCATCCGCCCGGTCTACCTGACCGTCGACACCTGCGCCGCCGAGTTCGAGGCGCAGACCCCCTACCTCTACTCCGCCTACGACGAGGAGACCGAGGTACCGCCGGGGACGAAGCCGAAGGTCATCATCCTGGGCAGCGGGCCCAACCGCATCGGCCAGGGCGTCGAGTTCGACTACTCCTGCGTCCACGCGTCGTTCACGCTGGCCGAGGCCGGCTACGAGACCGTGATGGTCAACTGCAACCCCGAGACGGTCTCCACCGACTACGACACCTCCGACCGGCTCTACTTCGAGCCGCTCACGCTGGAGGACGTCCTCGAGGTCGTCTACGCCGAGCAGCAGTCCGGCGAGGTCGCGGGCGTCATCGTCCAGCTCGGCGGGCAGACGCCCCTCGGGCTCGCCCAGAAGCTGAAGGACGCCGGCGTGCCGATCGTGGGCACCTCGCCGGAGAGCATCCACCTCGCCGAGGAGCGGGGGGCGTTCGGGCGCGTCCTGCACAGGGCGGGCCTGCTCGCGCCCAAGCACGGCACGGCCACGTCCTACGAGGAGGCTCTGGAGATCGCCGCCGAGATCGGCTACCCCGTGCTGGTCCGCCCGTCCTACGTGCTGGGCGGGCGCGGCATGGAGATCGTGTACGACGACGCCACGCTGGAGTCGTACATGGCGCGGGCCACGGAGGCGAGCCCCGAGCACCCCGTCCTGGTCGACCGCTTCCTGGACGAGGCCATCGAGATCGACGTGGACGCCCTGTTCGACGGCGAGGAGCTTTACCTCGGCGGTGTCATGGAGCACATCGAGGAGGCCGGCATCCACTCCGGCGACTCGGCGTGCGCCCTGCCGCCCATCACGCTGGGGCACGACGACATCCGCCGCATCCGCGAGTCGACGGAGGCGCTCGCGCGCGGCGTCGGCGTGCGGGGGCTGATGAACGTCCAGTACGCGCTGTCGGCGGGCGTCCTGTACGTGCTGGAGGCGAACCCGCGGGCCTCCCGCACGGTGCCGTTCGTCTCCAAGGCGACCGCCGTGCCGCTCGCCAAGGCGGCGGCCCGCGTGATGATGGGCGCCACCATCGCCGAGCTGCGCGCCGAGGGCATGCTGCCGGAGGCCGGCGACGGCGGGTCCCTGCCGCTGGACGCGCCGATCGCGGTGAAGGAGGCCGTCCTGCCCTTCGACCGGTTCCGCAACGAGCACGGGCAGGGCGTCGACATCGTCCTCGGCCCCGAGATGCGCTCCACCGGCGAGGTCATGGGCATCGACGAGGTGTTCGGCACCGCGTTCGCCAAGTCGCAGCAGGCCGCCTACGGGTCGCTGCCGACCAAGGGGCGCGCGTTCGTGTCCGTGGCGAACCGCGACAAACGGCACATGGTGTTCCCGGTGAAGCGGCTGGCTGACCTGGGCTTTGAGATTCTTGCCACGGAAGGGACCGCGGAGGTCCTGCGCCGCAACGGCGTGCGTGCCAAGATCGTGCGCAAGCACAGCGAGGGTCCGGGCCCGTCCGGCGAGCCCACGATCGTGCGGCGCGTCCTGGACGGCGAGGTCGACCTCATCGTCAACACTCCCTTCGGCAGCCCCGGCCAGTCCGGGCCGCGGCTCGACGGCTACGAGATCCGTACCGCGGCCGTGCTGCGGGGCGTACCGTGCGTGACGACGGTCCAGGGGCTCGCGGCGGCCGTGCAGGGCATCGAGGCCGTCACCGGCGGCCAGGTCGGCGTCCGCTCCCTCCAGGAGCACGCCGAGCGGCTGAGCGGCGCGCACGGCCGCGCCGGCGCGCCGGACCCGGACGGGCAAGGCACTGTGACGCCCGGCTGAGAGTGACCGGGCGGGCCGGGCGCATGCCGTGCGCCCGGCCCGCCCGGAGTACGCGACGAGGAGAGGGAGACGGGTGTCCGACACGCCGGTGCAGACCTCGGCGACGGTCCTGACGGTCCGCCAGGTGCAGGACTACCGCGCGATGACGCTGGTGGCCCCGGCCATCGCCGAGCGCTTCAGGCCCGGCCAGTTCGTGGCGCTCGCGGTGGGCGGCGAGCACACCTCCCGCCTGGTCCGCCGGTGCTTCGGGGTCCACGAGGTCAAGTCCGACTACGGCGGCACCGTCGAGCTGGTGTTCGCCGACACCGAGCCCGGCACCGCCTGGCTCGCCGGCCGCCGCTCCCGCGACCAGCTCGACCTCGTCGGCCCGCTCGGCCGCCCGTTCCGGCTGCCCCGCGACCCGGTCACCTGCCTGCTCGTCGCCGGCGGGCCCGGCGGCGCGGCCGTGTTCGCGCTGGCCGACACGCTGCTGCGGCGCGGCTGCCAGGTGCACTTCGTGCTCGCCGGCGCCTCCGCCCGGCAGGTGTTCGGCTCCCGTATGGCGCAGCGCATCGGCGACAGCTCCGCCGTCGTCACCGAGGACGGGTCGATGGGGGAGAAGGGCGCCGTCCGCGACGTCCTGCCCCGGGTCATCGAGGAGACGGGCGCGGACGTCGTCTACGGCTGCGGCCCCACGTCCCTGCTCCGCTCGGTCACGCAGATCGCCGGCGCCTTCGGGCTGCCCTCGCAGGTGTCGGTCGAGGAGTTCCTCCAGCAGACGGGCGCGTGCGGCATCGGCGTGTGCATGACGTGCATGCTCCCCGTCCACGGCGAGGACGGCGTGACCCGCATGATCCGCGCCTGCGCGGACGGGCCCGTCCTGCGCGGCGACCGCGTCCGCTGGGGCGACCTCGGCACCATCCCGTTCGACGCGCTCGGCGCGCCGCGCGTCCTGAGCGTCTCTGAAGGGGGCTCCCAGTGAGCGACCGGGTCATGACCGCACTCGGGCCTCTGGAGCTCCCCAATCCCGTCCTGACGGCCTCCGGGTGCGGCGGGACGGGACGGGAGCTCGCCCAGTTCTTCGACCTCACCCGCCTCGGCGCCTTCGTCACGACGTCGGTCATGGCGCAACCGCGCGCGGGGCGCCCCACGCCCCGGGTGACCGAGACCCCGAGCGGCCTCCTGACCGCGATGGGCCTGCCAGGCCCCGGGCTGGAGACGTTCCTGGAACGCGACCTGCCCTGGCTCATCGAGCAGGAGGTCCGCACGATCGTGTCCGTCGCGGGCAACAGCGTCGAGGAGTACGGCGACCTCGCGCGCCGCCTCCGCAACGTCCCGGGCGTCGCCGCGATCGAGGTCAACGTCGCCTGCCCCAACGTCGAGGACCGCGGCCGCATGTTCGGCTGGCACCCGGCCGCCGCCGCGTCCGTCGTGCGGGCCGTGCGCGCGCACGCCCGGCCCGGCGTCCCGATCTTCGCCAAGCTCGCCCCCGACGTGACCGACATCGTCACGATCGCGCTCGCCTGCGTCGACGCGGGCGCCGACGGCCTCACCCTGATCAACACCATGGAGGCCATGGCGATCGACCCGCAGACGCTGCGTCCGGCCCTCACGGGCGTGTCCGGCGGCCTGTCCGGGCCCGCCGTGCGGCCCATCGCGGTCCGCTGCGTCTACCAGGTGCACGCCGCGCTGCCCAGCACCCCCGTCATCGGGGTCGGCGGCATCTCCACCGGCCTGGACGCGCTGGAGTTCATCCTCGCCGGGGCCTCCGCCGTCGCCGTCGGCACCGCCCTGTTCCACGACCCCACGGCCGGCCCCCGCGTGCTGCGGGAGCTGGAGGAGGCGCTCGCGGCCCGCCGCATCGCCCGCCTCGCCGACGCCGTCGGCCTCGCGCACAAGCCCGCCGGGTACGTCCCGCCCCAGGTGCGCCCGCAAGAGCCCGAGAAGGAGAAGCTGTGACCGCCCCCATCGCCGTCGCGCTGGACGCGCCCGACCTGGAGACGGCCGCGCGCTGGGCCACCCTGGTCACGCCGCACGTCTCCACCGTCAAGGTCGGCCTGGAGCTGTACCTGCGGTACGGGCCGGACGTCGTCGCCAGCGTCCGGGGCGCCAGCCGCGTCCAGGTCTTCCTCGACCTCAAGCTGCACGACATCCCCGCCACCGTCCGCGGCGCCGCCCGCGCCGTGGCGCGCCTCAAGCCGGCCTACCTGACCGTGCACGCCGCCGGAGGGCCCTCGATGATCCGCGAGGCGGTGGAGGCCGTCCCCGCCACCAAGATCGCCGCGGTCACGGTCCTGACGTCGCTCGGGGACGCCGATCTCGCCGCCCTCGGCCTCGCGGGGCCCGCCCCGGACGCCGTCCGCCGGCTCGCCGTCCTCGCCGTCGAGGCGGGCGCCCAGGCGCTCGTGTGCTCTCCGCAGGAGGCCGCCGCCGTCCGCGCCGAGGTCGGGCCGGACATCACGCTCATCACGCCCGGTGTCCGCCCCGCGGGCTCCGGCAACCAGGACCAGGCCCGCGTCGCCACCCCCGAGGACGCCCTCGCCGCCGGCGCCGACCTGCTGGTCATCGGCCGCCCCATCACCGCCGCCCCCGATCCGGGCGCCGCCGCGGCCGGGATCGCCGCCGCGCTGCGCCGCACGTCCGCCGGCACGGCCTGAACGGGCACGGCCTGAACGGGCATGGGCCAGGCCAGGCCGCGGGCCGGGCGGGCACGGGGCGGGCGGGCACGGGGCGGGCGGGCACGGGGCGGGCGGGCACGGGCCGGCGGCCGGGGCAGGGCTCGGCAGGGGCAGGCGGCTCGGGCGATGGCCGCGCGGGCGCCGGCGCGCGCGGCGTCCCCGCCCGCGGACATCCCCGGCGCCATTGGTGCGCGGGTGCACAGAACGCTTTGCGGGCGAGTTTTGTGGCGTGCGCCATCGCGCTTTGTGGTTTTAGTCGCATGCGAATGCGGGGGCCGAGTCGTCGCTTTGCGATACGTGCCGAACGGTGAACTCGGTCACGCGGAGGCGCGATTCCGGACCGGGGGGAGTCTCCGGAGGGGCGGCCGGCGCTTCCGCGTCCGTGGCGGTGCCCTGGCGGCGGGCTGGGGGAGCTGGTGCGGTGGGGGTGTCCTCCGGGCCGAACGAACGATCTTGGCGGTGTGTTGTCGAGGATGACAGTAACGGTGCCGGGGCGACGTGCGGAACGGCGCGGCGTGACGAGTGTCACTCGGTCGGGATCACTTGTGGGAGCCCCCGCGGGGACGGCCGGGACGGCGTCCCGGGGCGGTGGCGGGACCGTGGCGCAGGGGCCGCTCAGGGGAGCGAAGCGCAGCGGCGAACGGGTACCGAGTGCCACATGTGCGGGCAGAATGGGCGGATTTTCACGATCATGCGAAAGTCCCAGCAAGCCAAGGGGTTGGGGCTCTGAGGGGCCGGAGTTGGGTACACTCTGTATTCAGGACACTCCGAGGAGTGATTTTCGTGAATTTGTGGTGGGCTAAACGGCACTTCACGTTGCCTTATGGGTGGTGAACTCGCTAGTTTCCCAACCCGTCCGACTCCGTCGAGTGGAAACCTGAGGTGACCCGGCGTGGCTCTTCCGCCCCTAACCCCCGAACAGCGCGCCGCAGCCTTGGAGAAGGCTGCCAAGGCTCGCAAGGAGCGGGCCGAGGTTAAGAACAAGCTGAAGCACGGGGGAACCTCGCTCGCCGAGGTTCTCAAAGAGGGTCAGTCCGACGACGTCATCGGAAAGATGAAGGTGTCGGCCCTCCTGGAATCGCTGCCCGGTGTGGGCAAGGTCCGTGCGAAGCAGATCATGGAGCGCCTGGGCATCGCCGAGTCCCGCCGTGTGCGGGGCCTCGGCGCCAACCAGCGCGCTTCCCTGGAGCGTGAGTTCGGCGGAAGTGCGAACCGCTGACGTGCGACTCACGGGCGGGCGCGGCGGCCAGACCGCCGCGGCCGGCTCGGGGCGACCCGGGAACGGCACCATCCCGTCCGGCTCCGGCGCACCCATCGCTGCGCCGGAGGGCTCCAGGCCGAATGGCCCGCTCGCGCGGCGGCTGACGGTCCTGTCCGGGCCGTCGGGCGTCGGCAAGAGCACGGTCGTCGCCGAGATCCGGCGCTCACACCCCCGGGTGTGGCTGTCGGTCTCGGTGACCACCCGGGCCCCCCGCCCGGGTGAGACCGACGGTGTGCAGTACTTCTTCGTCGACGACGCCGGTTTCGACCGGCTCGTCGCCGAAGGGGAGCTCCTCGAATGGGCCGAGTTCGCGGGCAACCGCTACGGCACCCCGCGCCGGCCCGTCGAGGAGCGCCTCGCCCGCGGCGAGCCGGTCCTCCTGGAGATCGACCTCCAGGGCGCCCGGCAGGTCCGGCGGTCCATGCCCGAGGCGCAGCTGGTGTTCCTCGCTCCCCCCAGCTGGGAGGAGCTCGTCCGCCGCCTCACCGGACGCGGCACCGAGCCCCCCGAGGTCATCGAGCGCCGCCTCGACGCGGCCCGCGTCGAACTCGCCGCCGAGAAGGAGTTCGACGTCACGCTCGTCAACACGGCCGTGCAGGACGTGTGCGACGAGCTGCTAGCCTTGATGGCTGACCAGTAGCCGTTCTACCTAGCGGAAGGCCACCGAGTGGCAGCCAGCAACGAGGGCATCACCAACCCTTCGATCGACGAGCTCCTCGAGGTCGTCGACACCAAGTACGGCCTCGTGAGCATCGCGGCCAAGCGCGCCCGGCAGATCAACGCCTACTACGCCCAGCTGGGCGAGGGCCTGCTGGAGTACGTCGGCCCGCTCGTCGAGACGCAGGTCCAGGAGAAGCCGCTGTCGATCGCCCTCCGCGAGACGCGCGAAGGCCTCCTGAACGCCGAGCCCATCGAGGGCTAGGGGCTACCGGGGGCGACCGATGCTGCTCGTCGGCCTCCGGCCGCCTTCGCCCAGGCCGCGTCCGCTGCGCCGCCTGGGGGGCGACCCCCAGACCCCCGGGCCGGGGCGACCGATGCTGCTCCTCGGCCTCCGGCCGCCTTCGCCCAGGCCGCGTCCGCTGCGCCGCCTGGGGGGCGACCCCCAGACCCCCGGGCCGGGGCGACCGATGCTGCTCGTCGGCCTCCGGCCGCCTTCGCCCAGGCCGCGTCCGCTGCGCCGCCTGGGGGCGACCCCCAGACCCCCGGGCGAGCCAAGGCAGCCTCCGGCAGGACCCCGGCATGAGGGCGGGGGGCGTGTGATGGGATCGTGGGCCGTATGACCTCCCCCAAGCCGCGCGTCGTGCTCGGAGTGAGCGCCGGAATCGCCGCGTACAAGGCGTGCGAGCTGCTCCGGCGGCTCACCGAGTCGGGCCACGACGTCACCGTCGTGCCGACCGCCGACGCGCTCCGCTTCGTCGGAGAGCCCACCTGGGCCGCGCTGTCCGGCAAGCCGGTGTCCCCGCGGGTGTGGGACGGCGTCGCCGAGGTCCCGCACGTCCGGCTGGGGCAGCAGGCCGACCTCGTGTTCGTCGCGCCGGCCACCGCCGACCTGCTCGCCAAGGCGGCGCACGGACTCGCCGACGACCTGCTCACCAACACCCTGCTGACCGCCCGCTGCCCCGTCGTGTTCGCGCCCGCGATGCACACCGAGATGTGGCAGCACCCCGCCACGCAGGCCAACGTCGCGACGCTGCGGGCACGCGGCGCCGTCGTGGTGGAGCCCGCCTCCGGGCGCCTGACGGGCAAGGACACCGGGCCCGGGCGGCTGCCCGACCCCGCCGAGCTGTTCGAGATCGCCCGGCACGTGCTCGCCCGCGGCGCCGGCGGGCGCGACCTCGCCGGACGGCACGTGGTGGTCTCCGCCGGCGGCACCCGCGAGGCCATCGACCCCGTCCGCTTCATCGGCAACCGCTCGTCCGGCCTGCAGGGCTACGCCCTCGCCCGGACCGCGGTGGCCCGCGGCGCCAGGGTGACGCTCGTCTCCGCGAACGTCGCCCTGCCCGACCCGGCGGGCGCCGAGACCGTCCCGGTCGGGTCGGCCGAGGAGATGCGCAAGGCGGTGGTGGAGGCGGCCGGGTCGGCCGACGCGGTCGTCATGGCGGCCGCGGTCGCGGACTTCCGGCCGGCCGACTACCGCGGCTCCAAGATCAAGAAGGCCGAGGGGGCGGAGCCGGAGCCGATCCGGCTCGTCAAGAACCCCGACATCCTGGCCGAGCTGGGAGCGAGCCGCCGTCCCGGCCAGGTGATCGTGGGCTTCGCCGCCGAGACCGACGACGTCCTCGCCAACGGCCGGGCCAAGCTCGCCCGCAAGGGCTGCGACCTCCTCGTCGTCAACCAGGTCGGCGAGAACCTCACCTTCGGCCGCCCCGACAACGCCGCGACCGTCCTCGGGGCGGACGGGTCGGCGACCGAGGTGCCGCGGGGCGCCAAGGAGGCGCTCGCCGAGGTCGTCTGGGATCTCGTCTCGGCGCGGCTGGAGGGCCCGCCGTCAGGCGTTCGTCAGGGCGAAGGGCGATGATCCGGCTAGACTTCTGGCCCTAGCGTCCATTGGCCCTAACATCCATGGGGAACCATGGCGGGGGGCGGCGTCCCTCGCCGAAGTCGACAAAGAATCCGTTCTGCGACGTCAGTCAGCAGCCGCTGCAAGGAGTTCACGTACGTGTCTCGCCGCCTGTTCACCTCCGAGTCGGTGACCGAGGGTCACCCGGACAAGATCGCGGACCAGATCAGCGACGCGATCCTCGACTCGATGCTCAAGGACGACCCGAAGAGCCGGGTCGCCGTCGAGACGATGATCACGACCGGTCAGGTCCATGTGGCCGGTGAGGTCACCACCGAGACCTACGTGGACATCCCGGGCGTGATCCGGGAGAAGATCCTGGAGATCGGCTACGACTCGTCCAAGAAGGGCTTCGACGGCCACTCCTGCGGCGTCTCGGTGTCGATCGGCGCGCAGTCGCCCGACATCGCGCAGGGCGTCGACGACGCCTACGAGACCCGCGAGGGCGAGGGCGTCGACGACCTCGACCGGCAGGGCGCGGGCGACCAGGGCCTGATGTTCGGCTACGCCACCAGCGAGACGCCCGAGCTGATGCCGCTGCCGATCACGCTGGCGCACCGGCTCGCCCGGCGGCTGTCGGCGGTCCGCAAGAGCGGCGACGTGCCGTACCTGCGCCCCGACGGCAAGACCCAGGTCACCATCGAGTACGACGGCGACCGCGGCGTCCGCCTCGACACCGTCGTCGTGTCCAGCCAGCACGCTCCCGACATCGACCTGAAGGAGCTGCTCGCCCCGGACGTGAAGGAGCACGTGGTCGACCCGGTGCTCGCCGAGTTCGACCTCGACACCGACAACTACCGGCTGCTGGTGAACCCGACCGGCCGCTTCGAGATCGGCGGCCCGATGGGCGACGCCGGCCTCACCGGCCGCAAGATCATCGTGGACACCTACGGCGGCATGGCCCGGCACGGCGGCGGCGCGTTCTCCGGCAAGGACCCGTCCAAGGTGGACCGCTCCGCCGCGTACGCGATGCGCTGGGTCGCCAAGAACATCGTCGCCGCGCAGCTCGCCGACCGCGCCGAGGTGCAGGTCGCCTACGCGATCGGCAAGGCCCACCCGGTCGGGGTGTTCGTGGAGACGTTCGGCACCGAGAAGGTCGCCCCCGAGAAGATCGAGAAGGCCATCGGCGAGGTCTTCGACCTGCGCCCGGCCGCGATCGTCCGCGACCTCGACCTGCTGCGCCCGATCTACTCGCAGACGGCGGCCTACGGCCACTTCGGCCGCGAGGAGCCCGACTTCTCCTGGGAGTCGACCGACCGCGCCAAGGACCTGGCCTCCGCCGCCGGCCTGTAACCGGTCTCAACGAAGAAGGGCCCCGGGACGCCCCGGGGCCCTTTCTCGTCCCACGCCGCTGTGTCAGCGACGCCGCTGTTTTGGCCCCCGGGATGGTGGCTCCTGTGACGGTGGCTCCTGTGACGATGGCACCCGGTTGTTTCGGCCAGGGCGCTCGTTCGGGGCAGTGCGGCGCTGTGCTCGGGCTGGGCTCGGCCGGGTCAGGGGGCGCAGTGGTTGCCGCGGTGCAGGCCGTAGCGGGCGGCGATGGTGTAGCGGCCCTGGGCGCGCGCCTGCAGCCGGACGAACTCGCCCTCGCGCGCCAGGCAGGCGTCCCCGCCCGTCACGCTCAGCCAGGGGGACCAGGAGACCCGCACCAGGAAGGATCCGCTCGACGGCACGTCGACGACGAGCTTCCCGGAGTTGAGCGTGCTGACGAAGGCGGGCCGGTCGACCAGCGGCGTGGGGCTCGCCACGCGGTACAGCCGCCAGTGCTCGTCCCGCCAGATCTCCGTCAGGTACGGCTGGCCCTTCTCGACGAGGGCGGCCTCCTCCTGCGACGACCAGTCGACCTCCTGCTCGGGCAGGACGACGTACTGGACGGCCCACTTGTGCAGCCAGTCGCGGTACGAGGCGGGCGTCAGCGCGCCCTCCTCGTAGAACAGTGCGTGGCGCTCGGCGTCGACCTGGCGGTTCCAGCCGCGGGCGAGCGCGAAGTGGCGGCTGAGGCCGGAGGACTCCCAGTGGGAGCGCAGCGGGACGGCCTCGATGCGCGCGTCGCCCGCGCCGACGGCGTTCAGCTCGCCGATGAGGCCGCGGGCGTGGTCGGCGGCGGCGTCCGCGGGCTCGGTGTGGATGAGGTCGTCGACGGGCTTCACGACCTGCCAGGACGCCGTGACGATGAACGCCAGCGACAGCACGGCGATCCGGAGCCGCCCGTGTGCGCGCGCCACGGCCGACAGCAGGAACATGCCGCCGAACAGCAGCGAGAGGCGTTCGACGTTGCTGCCGATGGGGGAGGGGATCAGCCAGGTCAGGATGATCCCGGCGAGGTAGACGCCGGCGCCGATCCGGACGAACGTCCAGGTCTTCGGCGCGCAGAGCAGGATCGCGATCACGCTGGTGACGGCGGGCAGCACGATCGCGTCGAGGGAGATCGGCTGGACGCCGCTGAACGGGAAGAGCAGGCTGGTCGTCCCGACCACGACGGGCAGGCCCACGGCGACGCAGACCCCGGCGCGGCGGCGCCCGGTCAGGAACAGCGCGGCGGCCAGCACCAGCAGGAACAGGCCCGCGACGGGGCTCGCGAGGGAGGCCAGCACGCTCAGGACGGCCATCGCCGCCGCGCGCAGGGCGGGCGTGCCGCGCGGGGTGAACGCCACGATGGTCGCCATGAGCGCGAACATCAGCCCGAGGCCGAACGTGACGCGTCCGGAGGCGGCGTTGCAGGCCAGCGCGAAGGCGGCCCAGAGCGACGCGGGCAGCGCGACCGGGGCCCTGAACTGCTTGAGCAGGTACCCGGTGAGCGCGGCGCAGATCGTGCCCGTCACCACCGCGACCGTGCGGATGCCGAACACCGCCATCAGGTACGGCGACATGACGCTGTAGGAGGCGGGGTGCATCCCGCCGTACCAGGCGAAGCTGTACGCCGCGCCGGGGTGCTTCCAGACGAAGTCCGTCCACGCGGCCTGTGCCGCCAGGTCGCCGCCCTCGGTCGCGAGGAGCAGCCCCCACACCAGATGCAGGACGGCCGCGGCCAGCGTGGCGGCCACCACGGGGTGGCGCGCCCACTTCTTCCACTTCTTCCGCCTGGAGGCGGCTGAGGGGCTTGGGGAACGGCGTGACGCCCCGCCGCCGGCGGGGGAGTCCGTCCGCTCATGGGTATGAGCTGTGGTCACTTCGCCTGCAGGGGCTCGTCGGACGGCGAGGGTGCGGACGGGCGTCGGGCAATGGGCCGGAGGACGCGCACCCGTTCAAACGGGTCAACCCTAGCGCGCGGGATCGGCTGTCGGCTCGATCTGGTAGGACGGGGACGTGACGAAGGACGGCGGGGGAACGGACCTGATCCCGGGGCTGGACGCCCTCCCCGGCGCGGCCGCCGGCAAGCCGGACGACTCCGGAAAGCCCGGCGCGTCCGGCAGGTCGTCGGGCAAGTCGTCGGGCAGGTCGTCGGGGAAGAAGGGGGCCCGCCGGCCGGCCGCGGAACTGCCCGTCGCGCGGATCGCGGTCGACATGTCGCTCCCGCACCTGGACCGTCCGTTCGACTACCTGGTGCCCGCGGAGCTGGACGCCAAGGCGGTCCCCGGGTGCCGGGTGCGGGTGCGCTTCGCGGGCCAGCTCGTCGACGGCTTCCTCCTGGAGCGGGTCGCGGAGAGCGCCCACGGCGGCAAGCTGCTGTTCCTGGAGCGGGTGACCTCCCCCGAGCCCGTCCTGGCGCCGGAGATCGCCACGCTGGCGCGGGAGGTGGCCGACCGGTACGCGGGGACGTTCGCCGACGTCCTGCGCCTCGCCGTCCCGCCCCGGCACGCCCGTGTGGAGGCCGAGCCCGTGGAGGAGGCCGCCCCCGCCTCCCCGGAGGCGCCGGACGCCGGCGTGTGGCGGGAGTACCCGGCGGGGGAGTCGTTTCTGAGCGCGCTGGCAGGCGGCAGAGCACCGCGCGCCGTGTGGACCGCGCTCCCTGGGCCCGACTGGACGGCGGCCATAGCGCGCGCGGTGGCCGCCACCTTGAGCGGTGGGCGGGGAGCTCTCGTCGTCGTCGCCGACGGCCGCGACGTGGCGCGTGTCGACGCCGCCTTGGAGGCGGAGCTGGGGGAGGGGCTGCACGTCGCCCTGACGGCGGAGCTCGGCCCGGCGGAGCGCTACCGGAGATGGCTCGCCGTCCGGCGCGGCATGGCACGGGCGGTCGTCGGCACCCGCGCGGCCATGTTCGCGCCGGTCGCCGACCTGGGGCTGGTCGTGCTCTGGGACGACGGCGACGACGTCCACGCCGAGCCGCACGCGCCGTATCCGCACCCCCGCGACGTGCTCGCCCTGCGCGCGCACCGGTCGGGGGCCGGGGCGCTGATCGGCGGGTTCACCCGCACCACCGACGCGACGCAGCTCGTGGAGACCGGCTGGGCCCATGCGCTTGCCGCCGACAGGAACCGCGTCCGGGCGAGGATGCCGCGTGTCCGCTACGTGGGGGAGGACGCCCAGCTCGCGCGGGACGCCGCCGCCCGCACCGCGCGCCTGCCGAACATCGCCTTCGAGGCCGCCCGGCAGGCGCTGGAGACCGGGCCCGTCCTCGTCCAGGTGCCGAGGCGCGGTTACGTCCCCGGCATCGCGTGCGGAAGGTGCCGCACGCCGGCCCACTGCCGGACCTGCCAGGGGCCGCTGGCGCTGGCCTCGTCGCACGCGGCTCCGTACTGCCGCTGGTGCGGCGCCATCGCCGGCGACTGGCACTGCCCCGAATGCGGCTTCTTCCAGGTGCGCGCCCTCGTGGTGGGTGCGAAACGCACGGCGGAGGAGCTCGGCCGGGCGTTCCCCGGCGTGCCCGTACGCACCTCGGGGCGCGATGCCGTCCTCGACAGGGTGGGGCCGGAACGGGCGCTCGTGGTGTCGACGCCCGGGGCCGAGCCGCCTGCGGAAGGGGGGTATCCGGCCGCTCTGCTGCTGGACGGCTGGGTCCTCCTAGGGCGGCCGGATCTACGCGCCGGAGAGGAGACGCTGAGGCGCTGGATGAACGCGGCGTCGCTCGTCCGCCCGCAGGGCCCGGTGATCGTGGCCGCCGAAGGAGCGCTGCCGGCGGTCCAGGCCCTCGTGCGCTGGGACCCCGTCACGTACGCGGAGCGGGAGCTGGCCGAACGCAGGGAGGTGGGCTTCCCGCCCGCCGCGCGCATGGCGTCGCTGACCGCGTCCCCGGCCGCCATACGGGAGCTTCTGGCCGACACCCGGTTGCCCGATGGCGCGGAGGTTCTCGGGCCCGTCCCCATCCCCGTCCCCCAGTCCGGCACGGAGGCTCAAGAGAAGGAGCGCGCTCTGATACGCGTTCCGCGCGCCGCAGGGCCTGCGCTGGCGCGCGCGCTGAAGGAGGCCCAGGGAGTGCGCAGCGCGCGCAAGGTTACGGAGACCGTACGGGTCCAGATCGAACCCCTTGAGCTGATCTGACGGGGGACGAACCGCCCCCTGGAACCGATCCGGCCCCGTGCGACCGGACTGCCCCGTAGGGTTCTGGCGTGGCCGACAACTGGGTGGAGACCACCGTGGGCGACCTGCGGCGGTGGTCGGACGAACGCGGTGAAGCGCTGGACGAGCAGGGCGTCCGCATCCTGCTCGACCTGGCGCGGGAGGAGATGGGCCTCGCGGGCCCCGAGGCGCTGGAACCGCGGCACGTGCGCGAGCTGCTCCTGGAGGTCTTCCCCGAGTCCGTGGTCGCCGGGCGCGACGACGTCCCCACCGTCCTGGACGCCCTCCGCGGGATCGTCGCCTACCTTCGCGACACCGGCGCCGTCGCCGAGGCCGCCGCAGGCGGCCTGGAGGCCGAGATCGAACGGACCGGGGCCGAGTTCGCCGAGGTCGTCGCCGCCGTCGACAGCGAGGAGCGGCAGGCGGCCGCCGAGGTCGTCGCCGGGCTGATGCAGGCCGACGGGGTCGACCTTGACGACCAGGCCGCCGTCGACGCGTGGGTCCGCGACTTCGAGGCGCAGCCGGAGGAGGAGCGCTTCGCCCGCACCGAGGAGTACCTGCGGCAGGCCGGGGAGCTGGTGGTCCCGCCCGTCCGGCTGGCGCCGCAGGCCGAGGTCGCGGACGCTGCGCGGCGCTCCGGCCTCACCTCCGCCGTCCTGGCCCTGGCCCGCTGGACGGGCGAGCGCCCGCTGACCGAGCACGGCGTGCTCGCCGGCCCCGACGCCGAGGCCGCCCGCCTCGCCCTCGGCCTCGGCTCTCCGCGGCGCCACGGGCGGATGGAGGACGACGGCGCGCTGGAGCGGCTGTGGTGGGCCGCCGTCGAGGCGAAGGCGATCAGCGCCGAGAAGGGCGCGGCCGCCCCGGGCCCCGCGCTGCCGGGCCTGGAGTCCGATGACGACATGGCGCTGCTCACCGCCTGGCTCCCGCTGTTCGACGCCCTGGTCGTGCCAGGCCACGACTACGACGACGGCCTGGACGCCGTCGAGCTCGTCCAGAACGAGCTGACCGGCGTCCTCATCCACCTGTACGAGCAGGAGGAGCCGACAGGGCCCGAAGCCCTGGCCGAGGCGCTGCTCGGCCACATCGAGGAGGCGTACGACCTCACCGACGCCGACGCCATGTCCGAGCTGGTGGGGGACGCCCTCGCACTGGAGCTCGCCACCCTCGAGGACTGGGGCGTCATCGAGGCGTCCGGTGCGGGGCGGTCGCTGACCCCGCTCGGGGTGTGGGCGGTCCGGGAGCTGCTGCTCGCGGACGGGTTCACCGCCCCCGTCATCGGCGAACTGGCCGGCGCCCGCGCGTCCGAGCTCATCGCGGGGCTCACCTGGTACCGGCCGGAGGCCGCCGACGAGGAGATCGACGGCTGGCTGGCGTCCCACGACCCCAAGGACGCCGCCGCCGACCTGCTGGACGTCATGCGGACCGGCGGCCCCGGCGCCCGCAACCTCGCCGCCGCCGTCCTGCACCGCGTCGGCCCCGAGGCCGCCGGCGTGGTCCGCGCCGCGCAGGAGCACCCGCTGGTGTCGCCCTATGCCGCGATGTGGCTGAACGCCGCCGGCGACCCGGCGGGGCGGGAACTGGCCCGCGAGGAGTACCTCTGGGTGTTCGTCGACACGGTCGCCGGGATGCTGGAGACCGCCGAGCCGGCGGAGGCCGTCGAGGCGGCGCTCATCGACGCGCCGCCCGGGGCGGAGATGAAGGCCATGGTGGACGAGCTCTGGCGCACCCATCATCCCGGTGCGGCCGACGTCCTGGAGGCTTTGGGCGCGCACCATCCCGACAAGGCGACGGCCAAGGCCGCCCGTACCGCCGCCTACAAGGCGCGCTCGGCTCGCCAAGGGGAGCACCGCGGCGTGTGAACCCCGTGTTCGAACGCCGCGCGTGAACATGGCGTGAATGTCAGGGTGCGCGCCTCCGTAGACTGGAGGCGCCTTTCAGTCCCCAGCGACACTTGCAGGAAACGGAGTCCCCGTTGGCCGTCAAGCCCATCCGCCTCTTCGGCGACCCCGTGCTGCGCACGCCCGCGGAGCCGGTGAAGGACTTCGACAAGGAGCTGCGCCAGCTCGTCAAGGACCTCACCGACACGATGATCGACGCCCCCGGCGCGGGTCTGGCCGCCCCCCAGCTCGGCGTGGGGCTGCGGGTGTTCACCTACTACGTCGACGACCGCCTGGGGCACGTGGTCAACCCGACGCTCGACCTGTCGGACGAGCAGGAGACCGACGACGAGGGCTGCCTGTCCCTGCCCGGCCTGGCGTTCCCCACGCCCCGCTCCGTCGGCGTGGTGGCGAAGGGCTTCAACATGCACGGCGAGCCGATCACGCTGGAGGGCACCCACCTGCTGGCCCGCTGCGTCCAGCACGAGACCGACCACCTCGACGGGATCATCTTCATCGACCGGATGGACGCCGAGCAGCGCAAGGCCGCGATGAAGGCGATCCGCGAGGCCGAGTGGTTCGGCGAGCCGGCCCCCGTCGTGAAGGAGTCGCCGCACCGCACCTTCGGGAAGGCGATCTAGATGCGGCTGGTCTTCGCCGGGACGCCCGAGACCGCGCTCCCGGCCCTGAGGGCGCTTCTGGGGTCCTCGCACGAGGTCGCGGCGGTCGTGACCCGGCCGGACGGCCGTGCGGGGCGTGGGAGGCATCTGAGCCCCAGCCCGGTCGCCGCGCTCGCCGCCGAGGCCGGCGTCGAGGTGCTGAAGCCCGCGAAGGCCCGCGACCCCGAGTTCCTCGACCGGCTCCGGGAGATCGCGCCGGACTGCTGCCCGGTGGTCGCCTACGGCGCGCTGCTGCCCCGCGAGGCCCTGGAGATCCCCCGGCACGGCTGGGTGAACCTGCACTTCTCGCTGCTGCCCGCCTGGCGCGGGGCCGCGCCCGTGCAGCGCGCGATCCTGCACGGCGACGACGTGACCGGCGCGGCGACGTTCCAGATCGAGGAGGGCCTCGACACGGGCCCGGTCTACGGCGTGCTCACCGAGCCGATCCGTCCGACCGACACCAGCGGCGACCTGCTGGGACGGCTTGCCGTCGCCGGCGCCGACCTCCTGCTGGACACCATGAACGGCATCGAGGCGGGCGTCCTGGAGCCCCGGCCGCAGCCGACCGAGGGCGTGTCCCACGCGGCGAAGCTGACGCCCGAGGACGGCCGTGTCGACTGGGGGAGCCCGGCCCTGCACATCGACCGCCTGATCCGCGCCTGCACCCCCGCGCCGGGCGCGTGGACCAACTTCCGCGACACGCGGGTCAAGCTCGGCCCCGTCCGCCCGGCCCCCGACGCCGCGAAGCTGGCCCCCGGCGAGATCGGCGCGGGGAAGAAGGAGGTGCTGGTCGGCACGGCCACGCACCCCGTCGCCCTGGGCGAGGTGCAGCCGCAGGGCAAGCGCCGCATGGCGGCCGCCGACTGGGTCCGCGGCCTCGACCTCTCCGACAAGGACGCGCTGCACTGATGCCGCCCGCACGCAACCGCCGACGCGTCCCGAACCGCCGACCGGGAGGTCCCCGCAAGACGGGCCGTCCTCAGGACCTCGTCCGCCGTACCGCGTTCGACGTGATCCGGGCGGTCGAGACCCGCGACGCCTACGCGAACCTCCTCCTGCCCGCGCGCCTGCGCGACCGCGACCTGTCCGGACGCGACGCCGCCCTCGCCACCGAGCTGACGTACGGGACCCTGCGCGGCAAGGGCACCTATGACGCGGTGCTCGCGCTGTGCAGCGACCGCGAACTGCGCCGTATCGACGCCCCGCTCCTGGACGTCCTGCGCATCGGGGCCCACCAGATCCTCGCCACCCGCATCCCGCCGCATGCCGCGGTGGGGACGACGGTGGAGCTGGCCCGCTCGGTCGCGGGCCCGGGCCAGGCCAAGTTCGCCAACGCCGTGCTCCGCAAGGTCGCCACACGCGACATGGACGCCTGGCTGGAGATCGTGGCGCCCGCCGACGCCGACGCGACGACGCGCCTGTCGATCGCCCACAGCCATCCGAAGTGGATCGTGTCCGCCATGCGGGACGCCGTCGGGCGGGACGAGATCGAGGACCTCCTCGCGGCCGACAACGCCCGCCCCCGCGTGACACTGGTCGCGCGCCCCGGCCGGGCGACGCTCGAAGATCTGTACGACGCGGGCGCCGAGCCCGCCCCTTACTCGCCCTATGCCGCCGTCCTGGCCGAGGGCGACCCGGCGGGCATCGCGGCCGTCCGCGACGGGCGCGCCGCCGTCCAGGACGAGGCCAGCCAGATGGTCGCCTTGGCGCTGACCGAGGCTCCTCTGGACGGCAGGGACGCGCGCTGGGCCGACCTCTGCGCGGGGCCTGGAGGCAAGGCAGGGCTCCTGTCGGCTCTCGCCACCCAGCGCGATGCCCGGCTCCTCGCAGCGGACGTCCAGCCGCACCGCGCGGGGCTCGTCCGGAGCGCGGTCGACGACAGGGCGGGAGTCATCGCCGCGGACGGCACCGCACCCGCCTGGCACCCGGGCTCCTTCGACCGCGTGATGGTGGACGCCCCCTGCACCGGCCTGGGCGCGCTCCGCCGCCGTCCAGAGGCACGCTGGCGCCGGGGCCCCGAGTCGGTCGCCGAACTCGGGCCGCTCCAGCGGAAGCTGCTCGCCACGGCGCTGGAGTCCGTGCGGCCCGGCGGTGTGGTCGCCTACGTCACCTGCTCGCCCCACCTGGCGGAGACCCGCGTGGTGGTGGACGACGTCCTGCGCCGCCGTGACGACGTCGAGCGGCTCGACGCGCCCGCGGTCCTGACGGGGATCGCCTCAGGCCTCACCGGTCTGGGGGACGGCCCCTACGCGCAGTTCTGGCCCCACCGCCACGGCACGGACGCGATGTTCCTGGCCCTGCTGCGCCGCACCTGATGCCGTACCCGACCACTGGGGAGGTTCTCTGCTGACCGGCTTCATGGTCTTCATGTCCTACCTGGGCAGCGCGGCCTTCTACGTCCCGCTGCTCCTGGCGCTGTTCTGGTGCGTGGCGCCGCGGCTCGCCGCGCGGGCCGCGGTCGTCCTGCTGTTCGGCGCGGTCGTCAACGCCCTCCTCAAGCTGGTCTTCCACGCTCCCCGCCCGTACTGGACGGACCCGAACATCCGGGGCAGGCAGTCGCTGTCGTCCTTCGGGATGCCGTCCGGCCACGCTCAGAACAGCGTCGCGGGCTGGGGCTTCTTCGCCGCCCAGACCAGGCGGTGGTACCTGTGGGCGGGCGCCGTCGTCGTCATCGTCCTGATCGGGGTGTCACGCGTCTACCTCGGCGTCCACTCGCTGGGGCAGGTCCTGGCGGGCTGGGGCGTCGGGCTGGCCGTCCTGGTCGCCGCCCTCGGGCTGGAGCCCATCGTCGTCCCGTGGTGGCGCCGGCAGCATCTGGCCGTGCAGATGGCCCTCTCCCTCGCGGTCCCCTTGCTGCTGCTCGCGGCGTCGTGGGGCGCGCTACGGCCGCTGCGCAACTGGCAGTGGCCACAGGCATGGGCCGAGTCCATCAGGGCGGCCGGAGGCGTCACCGACCCCGTCACACTGACCGATTCGGCCCAGGCGTGCGGTGCTCTGTGCGGCCTCCTGATGGGCGTGTCCATAGTCGCCTGGCGCGGCTGGTTCGATCCGGGAGGCAAGGCCTGGCAGCGCCTGGCACGACTTCCGGTGGGCCTCGCCGGGGCCGCGGTCATCGCCCTCTTCGAGGGGACGAACCTGATCCAGGCGTTCGTCGTCCAAGCCGTGCTCGTGCTGTGGGTGATGGCGGGCGCGCCGGAGGTCTTCGTCCGCGCGCGCCTGGCGGCCCGGCCCACCCCCAGTCTCACCCGGGCGGGTGACGATCGGGCGGGCCTGCGCCAATAGACTCTGGGCATCATGGCTCCTCAGATCGCACCCAGCATCCTGTCCGCCGACTTCGCCCGCCTGGCCGAGGACGTCGCGCGCATCGCCGACTCCGCCGACTGGGTCCACGTCGACGTGATGGACAACCACTTCGTCCCGAACCTCACCCTGGGACTGCCCGTCGTGGAGTCGCTGCTCCGCAGCAGCGCGCTTCCCCTCGACTGCCACCTGATGATCGAGGACCCCGACCGCTGGGCGCCGCAGTACGCCGAGGCGGGAGCCGGGAGCGTCACCATCCACGCCGAGGCGGCGAAGGCGCCCATCCGCACCCTGCGCACCATCCGCGCCGCGGGCGCGCGCGCCGGGCTGGGCGTCAACCCGGCCACCCCGGTGGACGGCTTCGAAGACCTCCTCGGCGAGATCGACATGCTCCTGCTGATGACCGTCGAGCCCGGTTTCGGCGGCCAGAAGTTCCTGGACGTCGTCCTGCCGAAGGTCCGCCGCGCGCGGGAGCTCATCAAGGGCCGCGACCTGCCCGTCTGGCTCCAGGTGGACGGCGGCGTCAGCGCCGAGACGATCGAGCGCTGCGCGGAGGCGGGAGCGGACGTCTTCGTCGCGGGCAGCGCCGTCTACGGGGCCGACGACCCGGCCGAGGCCGTCCGACGGCTGCGCGGCCAGGCCGAGGAGGCCACGGCCAAGGCGGACTGGTGAGCACTCCCACAGTGACTCTGCCCTGCGCCGCCGTCCTGTTCGACGTGGACGGCACCCTGGTCGACTCGACGCCTCTCGTCGAGCGCGCGGGGCGTGCATGGGCCGTCGAGTACGGCATCGACCCGGACGAGTTCATGTCGGGCGCCCATGGCCGCCGCACGAGCGACCGTGTAGCCGACTTCCTCCCAGCCGAACTCGTCCGTGAGGCCACCGCGCATCTGGACGCTTTGGAGGCGGCCAGCACAGACGGCATCACCGCCCTGCCCGGCGCCGTCGAGCTGCTGGCGGACATGAGCGGCCTGCTCCACGCCTTCGTCACGTCCATGGACCGGGCGCAGTTCAAGGTCCGCACCGACGTGGCCGGCATCCCCGCTCCGCCGATCGTGGTCACCGCGGAGGACGTGCAGGCCGGCAAGCCCGACCCCTCCGGCTACCTCCAGGCGGCCCGCCGCCTGGGCGTGGACCCGTCCGCCTGCGTGGTCGTCGAGGACGCCCCCGCCGGGATCGCCGCGGGCCGCGCCGCCGGCGCCATCGTGGTGGCGCTGGTCACGAGCCATCCGGAGGAGTCCCTCGCGGAGGCCCACCACGTCGTCCGGGACCTGAGCCGCGTGAGGTCCACCCCGACCGGCCTGCACCTCGCCCTCGGCTGAGCTCCCGGGCTCACCAACCCCTGGAGTGCCCGGCCCCGGCGGTGCCGCCGCTCCAGGCGGTGTGCTCGCCCCCCGAGGCCTCCGTCTTCGCCCCGGACCGGACGCGGCGGTAGGCGGCGGACTCCACGAAGTACTTCTCCAGGCCCCGGGAGATGTCGCGCTCCGCGGACGGCGTACCGAAGTCGAGAACGTCAAGGATCTTGGGCGACAGGTTCAGCTTCGCCATGAGGCTTCCCAAATGAACGGCAGGGGGTCAGGTAACAACTTGCATCGAGCCCCCCGCTCCCGGCAAGACCCGCCGTCAAGCACTGTCTCCGCCGTGGGGCACGGCGCGCCGGCCTGTTCGGCGGCCTTCTGGCGGTGTCCGACTCGGTGGTGTTTGTGGCGATGGCCACACGGGCGCGGAATGGAATGCGTGGCACACTGGTTGGCAAAGCATGAACGCGTGCTCCGGGGTCGGTGAAATTCCGAACCGGCGGTGACAGTCCGCGACCCGGCCGAAGCCATCGGCCGGTTGACCCGGTGGAACTCCGGGACCGACGGTGAAAGTCCGGATGGGAGGCAGCGCGCGGTACGCCCCTGGCCAGGGGTGTATTCGGACGCACGTACGTCCACCAGCGTCCCCCGGAGCCCTGATCTAGGAGGCCCGGGAGATGTTCACCGGCATCGTCGAGGAGCTCGGCGAGATCGTGGCGGTCGACCCCCAGGGGGACTCGGTCGCGCTCGCGGTCCGCGGGCCGCTGGTCACCCAGGACGCCGTCCACGGCGCGTCGATCGCGGTCAACGGCGTATGCCTCACCGTGGTGGCCGTCAAGGACGGGGTCTTCACCGCCGACGTCATCAAGGAGACGCTCGACAAGTCCAGCCTGGGCGTGCTGGAACCCGGCTCCAAGGTCAACCTCGAACGCCCCGTGCGGCTGTCCGACCGGCTCGGCGGCCATCTCGTCCAGGGCCACGTCGACGGCGTCGGCGCGATCATCTCCCGCGAGCCGGGGGAGCGGTGGGACGTGGTGACGGTCTCCCTCCCCGCCGAGTTGAGCCGCTACCTGGTCGACAAGGGCTCCATCACCGTCGACGGGATCAGCCTCACGGTCGTCGAGGCCGGCGCCGACCGGTTCAGCGTCGCCCTCATCCCGACGACGCTCGCGCTGACCACCCTCGGCCACAAGCGGCCCGGCGACCCGGTGAACCTCGAAGTGGACGTCGTGGCCAAGTACGTCGAGCGCATGCTGGGAGACCGGTCATGAGCTGGCTTGGCGCCGGTTTCGAGGTCTTCGGCGAGCACATCCTCTGGACCGACCTCGTCGGCAACGTCCTGTCGCTCGCCGTCGTCTGGCTCGCGATGCGCAAGACCCTCTGGACGTGGCCGGTGCAGCTGGTCGGCGCCCTCCTGCTGCTCGCGGCCTCGCTGCACGCCCACGTCCCTGGCAACGCGCTCAAGCAGGTCCTCTTCTGCGGTCTCGCCCTGTACGGGTGGTTCATGTGGACCCGCGGGCGGCGCGAGGCCGAAGGACTGGTCGTCCGGCAGGCGACGCTCAGGGAACGCGTCGTGCTGGTGGCCGCGCTCCTGGCCGGCACGGCCGTGGTGGCCGAGCTGTTCGTCCACCTCGACTGGCTGAAGGTCGCCTGGTCGCCGTGGGCGAACGCCTACATCTTCGTCGGCAGCGCGGTCGCGACGTTCGCGCAGAGCCGCGCGCTCGTCGACTTCTGGATCGTCTGGGTGCTGGTCGACCTGGTCGGGGTGCCGCTGGCGCTCAAGTCCGGGCTGTACGTCTCCGGTGCGGTCTACGGGATCTTCTTCGTGATGGTGATGGTCGGGTTCAGGAACTGGCTCCGGGAGTCCCGGGGCACGCGCAACCCCAGGCAGAAGGCGGTGACCGCATGAGCGGCAACGACACAGTGCTCGACGACGCAGGGATCGGTACGGGCATCTTCGACTCCGTCGAGTCGGCGGTCGCCGACATCGCGGCGGGGCGCCCCGTCGTGGTAGTCGACGACGAGGACCGCGAGAACGAGGGCGACATCATCTTCGCGGCGTCGAAGGCGACGCCCGAGCTGCTGACGTTCACGATCCGCTACACCAGCGGCGTCATCTGCGTCCCGATGGAGGGCCCCGACCTCGACCGGCTGCAGATCCCGCTGATGACCGCGCAGAACACCGAGCGCATGCGCACCGCGTACACGGTCAGCGTGGACGCCCGGCTCGGCGTCTCCACCGGCATCTCCGCCGCCGACCGGGCGCACACGATCCGCACCCTGTGCGACTCGGCGTCGGAACCGAGCGACTTCGTCCGTCCCGGCCACATCTTCCCGCTCCGCTACCGCGAGGGCGGCGTCCTGCGCCGGCGCGGCCACACCGAGGCCGCCGTCGACCTCGCCCGGCTCGCCGGGCTGCCCCCGGCCGGCGTCCTCGCCGAGGTGGTGAACGAGGACGGCACCATGGCGCGCCTGCCCGAACTCCAGGTCTTCGCCAAGGAGCACGGGCTCAAGCTCGTCTCCATCGAACAACTCGCCGAGTACCGCAGGCGCACCGAGTCGATGGTCACCCGCGTCGTCGAGACCCGCCTGCCCAACCGGTACGGGATGTGGCGCGCGGTCGGGTTCTCCAGCGCCATCGACGGCGGCGAGCACATCGCCCTCGTGCTCGGCGACCTCGGCGACGGCGAGAACGTCCTGGTCAGGGCCCATTCCGAGTGCCTCACCGGCGACGTCCTGCACTCCGAGCGCTGCGACTGCGGCACCCAGTTGGACGCGGCGATGGAGCGGATCGCCGAGGAGGGCCGCGGCATCGTGCTGTACCTGCGCGGGCACGAGGGGCGCGGGATCGGCCTGCTCGCCAAGCTCCAGGCGTACGCGCTCCAGGACAACGGCTCCGACACCGTCGACGCCAACCTGGAGCTGGGGCTGCCCGCCGACGCGCGCGAGTACTCCAACGCCGGCCACATGCTGCGCGAGCTGGGCGTACGCTCGGTCCGGGTGCTCACCAACAACCCCGACAAGCTCAAGGGCCTGGGCGGCTTCGGGGTGGACGTGCGGGGGCGGGAGGCCATGCCCGTCATCGTCACCGAGCACAACCGGCGCTACCTGACGGTCAAGCGCGACCGCCTGGGCCACCAGATCGAACTGGGACACGAGAACGAGGGACTCTCATGAGCGGCGCGGGACGCCCCGAGGACATCACGGTCGACGCGGCCGGGCTCACGCTCGGCATCGTCTGCACCCGCTGGCACGGGCAGATCACCGACCGGCTGCTGGAGCGGGCGCTCGCGGCGGCGAAGGCGTGCGGCGTGGACCAGCCGGTCGCGGCCCGCGTGGCCGGCGCGCTCGAACTGCCCGTGATCGCCCAGCAGATGGCCCGCGAGTTCGACGCCGTCGTGTGCCTGGGCGCGGTCATCCGGGGCGCCACCGCCCATTTCGACTACGTGTGCGACTCGGTGACCGCCGGTGTGACCCGGGTCGCGCTGGACGAGTCGACTCCGGTGGGCAACGGAGTCCTCACATGTGACACCATTGAGCAGGCACTGGAACGCAGCGGGCTGCCAGGCAGCTCCGAGGACAAGGGATGGGAGGCGACTGTGGCCGCACTCGACACGGCACTGACCCTGCGAGGTCTGCGGCATCACGGTCACGCCGGGCACGGCCTGGAGCATCTGGGCTCCTAGCCATGGGGCGGCTCCCGAGCGGGGAGCAGTTCCGAAGCAGAGGGCGTCAGCGCTCCTGAACGTCCCGGTATCCCGTACACATCCTCATCGAAAGGCCGATCCGTGCTGTCACTCGTTCTGCCCAAGGGGTCGCTGGAGAAGGCGACCATGCAGCTGTTCGACGCCGCCGACCTCACCGTCCAGCGGGCCTCGGACCGCGACTACCGCGCCTCCATCGACGACCCCCGCATCGACCGGGTCCGCGTCCTGCGCCCGCAGGAGATCCCGACCTACCTCGAACAGGGCCTGTTCGACCTCGGCATCACCGGCCGCGACTGGATCACCGAGACCGACGCCGACGTCGTCAGCCTCGGGGAGCTGAAGTACTCCAAGGCCACCTCCAACCCGGTCCGCGTGATCATGGCGGTGCCCGAGGGCGCGCCCTGGCAGTCGGTGGCCGACCTGCCGGAGGGCGTCCGGATCTCCACCGAGTTCCCGGCGATGACCAAGCGGTTCCTCGACCAGCACGGCGTGAAGGCCACGGTCGTCCCGTCCTACGGCGCGACCGAGGCGAAGGTGCCCGACATCGTGGACGCGATCGTCGACCTCACCGAGACCGGCTCGTCGCTGCGCAAGAACGGCCTGCGCATCCTCGACACGCTCCTGACCAGCTACACCGAGCTGGTCGCGAACCGCGACGCCTACGAGGACGCCGAGAAGCGCGCCGCGATGGAGGACGTCGCCCTGCTGCTCCAGGGCGTGATCCGCGCGCGGGGCAAGGTGCTGCTGAAGCTGAACGTCGCGCACGCCGACCTGCAGAAGGTCCTCGACATCATGCCCGCGATGGCGTCGCCCACGGTCACCTCGCTCGCCGGCGGGGAGTCCAACGCCGTGGAGTCGGTGGTCGCCAAGCGCGGCGTCAACACGCTGATCCCGGCGCTGAAGGCGGCGGGCGCCCACGACATCCTCGAGATCCCCATCGCGAAGATCGTTGACTGACGTCCCGGCCCTGCCGGCGGTGTGGCGCCCCCGCACCACCCGGCTCGTCGCCTACACCACGGCGGGCGTGATCGTGCTCGGCATGATCGTGCTCGCCGTGGTGGTGGCGCCGCAGTTCAAGCTGTTCGACCGGCTCCTGATGGTCGCGTTCGGCGCGGGGGTCGCCTGGATCCTGCACATGCTGGCCCGCTGCCGCGTCAGCGCCGACGAGTCCGGCCTCACGGTCGTCAACGCCTTCCGCACCCGCCGCCTCGAATGGCCCGAGGTCGTCGACGTCTCCATGACCGTCGGCGACCCGTGGCCCACGCTCGACCTGGCCGACGGCACGTCCCTCGGCGCCATGGGCATCAACGGCGCCGAGAAGACCCTCGCCGCCCACCAGCTCGCCGAGCTCCGCGCCCTCCTCCACGCCCGGGGCGAAGCCCCCGACCCCGCCTGACCCGCGCCGTCCGCCCCGCCGCTTGAACGGTCGCCGTTCTAGGCTGATGCCAGGACCGAGGGAGCGTCCGTGTGCGAAGGTGGGCACATGACCGCTCAGAGTGTCGAGGCGATTGCGGAAAGTTGCCACATGGACCTTGAGGCGCTGCCAGACTGGGTGATCCCCCCGCCGGACGGCTTCACCGCCGACGACTTCCTCCGCATGCGCGGTCTGCCCCGGCACACGGAGCTGATCGACGGGAGTCTGGTCTTCGTGAGTCCGCAGCGCAAGTGGCACGTGCGTGTGATCAACCTGCTGCGGGACGAGCTCAACCGGCAGGCGCCCGCGGCCCTGTGCGCCGACCGGGAGATGACCGTGAGGCTCTCCGACCGGCATGCGCCCGAGCCGGACGTGCTGGTCGTCACGGCGGAGGCCTACGAGCGCGACGAGCCGTCGACCTACTACCTTCCCGAAGACGTCGTCCTCGTGGTCGAGGCGGTCTCCCCCGATTCGCGGATTCGCGACCGGGAGGTCAAACCGCGCAGGTACCGGGAGGCCGGCATCAGGCACTTCTGGCGTGTCGAAGAGGACGAGGGCAGGACCATCGTCTATGTCTACGAGTTCGATCCGGCCTGCGCCGCGTACGTCATGACCGGAATTCACCACGACCAGCTCAAGGTGACGGCGCCTTTCCCGATCGAGATCGATCTCTCGGCCGTCGGCAAGCGCCGGTAGAGCCAGGCGCGGGCCGCCGCGTCCGGCCCAGGATCACCAGGCGGTCAGGGCGGTGACGGCGCCGGCGCCTATCAGGGCCACCGCCCACAGGCGGTCGAGGTTGAACCAGGCGCGGCGCAGGACGGCCAGGCCGACGATCTCGTAGACGAGCACGGCGATCACTCCGGCGACGGCGAACATCGACAGGGTGTGCACCGCCGTGACGAACACGCCGGTCGACAGGGCGCTCCCGGACGACGAGGCCAGGCCGTGGCCGTGGCCCGCCGGGGCCGTTCCGGAGGAGGTGAGCACGGGCAGCAGCATCAGGCCCGCGCCGTGCACCGACGACATCAGGAACGACCAGCCGGCGAGCTGCCACAGCGAGATCCGCATGCCGACCCACCGGAAGTGCCGTTGCGACAGCAGCCGCCACAGGCCGAACCCGACGAGCACCGCCCCGCCGCCGATCGCGACCGCGCGGGTCGCGACGACGGAGCGGGTGAGGGCGACCAGGACGGCGACGGCGCCGACGGAGGCGGCGTGGCCCGCGGCGATGGCCGGGAGCGACTGCAGCACGAGCGACCGGCTGCGCTCCTGGAGGCCGCGGGCAACCGCGAACAGCCATCCCATGGCCGGGTTGAGGCCGTGGAACGCGCCGAGCGCGACCAGCGCCGCGAGCGACCCGTCGTTCACGGGTAGCAGTAGGAGTCCGAGGACGCGTCGCCGCCCTGGAGGCGCGTCTGGTGCGGCCGCAGGCCCCGGAAGTCGTCGCCGCTCGGGAAGAACCGCTCGTCGAACGAGAAGCCCTCCGGGGTGGAGTCGAGCTTGGCCATCCACGCGCCGACGCCGTCGGGGTAGAACTGGTCGTCCCACGAGCCGTAGAGCGAGTTGGTGACGTAGACGCGCTTCCCGTCGCGGCTGACCTCGACCATCTGCGGCCCGCCCGCGAGGGGGCGGCCGGGGCCGGCGGGATGCGGGGTGCGGCGCACGATGCCGCCGATGCGCACCGAGCCCGCCTCCACCGGGTGGAACGGGTCGCTGACGTCGTAGCGCTTCAGCTCCCCGGTGCCCCAGCACGAGACGTACAGCCACTGGTCGTCCACGGACAGGTCGATGTCCGTCACGAGCGGGGGCACGGCCCCGAACGGGCGGATGACGGGCGGCAGGTCGTCCGGGTCGGCCGGCTCGGCGGGGATTGTGATCACCTTCGTCGCCGCCCACCGGTCGCCGTCGCGGTGCCAGACCCAGACCGACGCCGACAGGTCCTCGACGCTGACGACCACGCCCGCGAACCCGTAGAGCTTCGTCGGGTCGTGCGCCGGACGCAGCTCCAGGACCATCTGGTGCTCGTCCCCGAGGTCGACCGTCTGGACGTGCTTGCGCTTGCGCAGGTCGAAGAAGTTCAGCGAATGGCCGTACTCGCGCCCGAGCAGCAGTTCGCCGACGACACCGTCCTCGACCATGGACGGCGTGCCCCACTCGGACGTGATGAGAACGTCGTGCGCGATGTGCCACCAGGCGTCGTAGGCGTAGTACTGCGGCCCCCGGTCGACCTCCCACCGCCCGAGCACCTCGAAGGAGGTGTGGTCGAGCAGCGCGATCCCGCCCGGCCCGTCCTCGCCGTTCGCCCCGCCGAGGGCGGTCAGGTAGAGGCCCTCCGGCCCGCAGTGGACGGTGTGCGGGCGCGAGTACCCGGCGCGCTTGGCCAGCTCGTCCGCCTCCAGCGTCTTGACGATCTTCGGGGCGGTCGGGTCGTCCTTGGTGTCGATGACGTAGACCCGCGACGACCGCAGCCCCGGGACGATCAGGTACCGGCGCTCGACGTGCGGATGCGGCGACCCGGGGCACAGGGCGCTGCTGCACGCGTTCCACCCGAAGTGGTGCAGCTCGTCGCCGAGGTTGGGCAGCTCGGTCCACCCCACCACGGAGCCGTAGGCGGCGGAGCCGGGGTCCACGTCGAGCACCGCGATCGCGTCCGGCTTCTCGGCGGCCCGGTCGAACGCCGCGACATAGGCGAGCTTCTCCGGCGGCGCGGAGGCGGCGTCGCGGGGTGACGCGTAGAACGTCGGGTCCGGCTTCCACAGTGCCATGGGGGTCCTTTCAGACGGTGCTGAGGTGATGGCGGGGTGTCAGACGATGGTGACCGGGTGCCGTACGACGGCGCCGAAGAGATAGCCGAGGGTGTTGTAGGGGGCGGTCGCGGGCTGGGTCGCGCCGGTCTCGTCGGTCGCGCGCGCCAGGAGCTCGTGGCGGCCCGGCCTTTCCGGGCGCCACGGCAGTTCCCAGCGGACCCAGCCGCGCGGGTTCGGGTGACGGTCCCGCGGGCGCGCGCGGCGCCACGTCCGGCCGCACGCGATCCCCGCCCATGAGGGCACGACCAGGCGCACCGGGTAGCCGTGGTCGGGCGGCAGGGGAGCGCCGTTCATCTCGTAGGCGAGGAGTGCGTCCTTCATGGCCTTCGCCACCGGCAGGGGGCGCCGCACGCGGCCCAGGTTCTCGCCCTTGTCCACAAAGTCAGCGTCCAACCCGCGCGGCATGATGTCCACGGCCTCGGGGGTGATACCTGCGCGACGCAGGACGGTCGCCAGGCGGACCCCGCGCCAGCGGGCGACCCGACCGCGCCGAGCCGCCAGGCCGTCCCCGACACCTCCTGGCCCCGCTGGGAGGTGTAGAACCCGCGCCCGTTGCCCGTGCACTCGATGAACGCGGTGACCTTCTCCGACGGGAGCCGGAGAAGGTCCTCGTAGGTGAACTCGACGGGGCGGTCCTCGGCCGGTGCGCCGCGCAGGCCGGTGCCCCACAGCCTCAGCCGCCAGGTCCGCGCGTCGATGAGCGGTGTGGCGACGTGGTTGCGGACGAAGAACCGGTCGGCGGGCGTGAGCTCCCCCTGCCCGCGGATGGCCTCCCACCGCATCTCGGCGTTCGTGCCCTGCGGGACGAACAGCTCCGGTTCGCGGACGCGCCTGGCCCGCCCGTCCGCCCTGAACCGCATGTCCGGTGAAGCCGGATGTGTGACTTGGGTCTCGGGCTGAGTAGCCTGTGATCCGTGGGGGAGGCGGCGCCGATGACCGTGGACCAGGTCGGATCGCCCGCGGAGCTCGCGGGCCTGCTCGACAGGCATGGCTACCTGAGCGACGAGGGGCTGGCCACGGCCTGCTTCCTCGCGCTGCGGATGGGGCGGCCCCTGTTCCTGGAGGGGGAGGCCGGCGTCGGCAAGACGGAGCTGGCCAAGACCCTCGCCCGGGGGCTCGACGCGCCGCTGATCCGGCTGCAGTGCTACGAGGGGCTCGACGCGTCGCAGGCGCTCTACGACTGGGACTTCCCCCGCCAGCTCCTGCACCTGCGCGCGGCGGAGGCCGCGGGCGTCAGCGACGTGGCGCGGCTGGAGGGCGAGCTCTACGACCGGCGGTTCCTGCTGGCGCGGCCGCTGCTCCAGGCGCTGGAGACGTCGCCCAGCGTGCTGCTCGTCGACGAGCTGGACCGCGCCGACGACGAGTTCGAGGCGTTCCTGCTCGAGGTCCTCAGCGACTTCACGATCACCGTTCCGGAGCTGGGCACGATCCGGGCCGAGCGGCCGCCGGTCGTCGTGGTGACCTCCAACCGCACCCGCGAGGTCCACGACGCGCTGAAGCGCCGCTGCCTGTACCACTGGCTGGAGCATCCGGACTTCGACCGCGAGGTCGCGATCATCAGGCGGCGGCTGCCGGACGCGTCGGAGCGGCTGGCCGGGCAGGTGGCGCGGGCCGCGCAGCGGATGCGCGAGACCGACCTGCTGAAGCCGCCGGGCGTCGCCGAGACCCTGGACTGGACGGAGGCGCTCGTCGCCCTCGGCGTCCGCGACCTCGACCCGGGGACGGCGGCGGTGACGCTCGGCGCCGTCCTGAAGTACCGCGAGGACCAGCAGCGCGTGCTCGGCGGAGCGGCCGGCGCCGGCGGCGCCGTCGGGCTAGAGGCCCTGCTCAGCGGGGGTTAGCCGTGGACCGGGACGTCACCGAGACGATGGTCGGCTTCGCCCGGACGGTGCGCGCGGCGGGCGGGGCGGCCGATCCCGAGCGGGTCCAGGCGATGCTCGCCGCGCTCGACCACCTCGACGTGCTCGACGCCGGCGACGTGTACTGGGCGGGGCGGCTCACCCTGTGCGCCGACCCCGACGACCTCGCCCGCTACGACCGGTGCTTCGCCGCGTACTTCTCGGGCGCGACCGCCCGGCCGGGGCGCAGGACGCCGCCCGTGGTGGTGCGCCGGGTCCCGACGGCGGAGCCGGGCGGGCCGGGCGGCGACCGGGAGGGGGACCTGGAGGCGGCGACGGCCAGCGACGTCGAGGTGCTCCGCGACCGGGACGTGGCGCGGCTCGGCGCCGCCGAGCGCGCCGAGGTCGCGCGGCTCATCGCCCTGCTGGACGCGGGGGCCGAGCGGCGCAGGTCGCGGCGGTTCGCCCCGGCGACGTCCGGGCGGCTCGACCCGGCGCGCACCGTCCGGGAGACGCTGCGGCGCGGCGGCGAGACGTCCCTGCTGCGGCACCGGAGCCACCGCACCCGGCCGCGCCGGGTCGTGCTGATCGTGGACGTCAGCGGGTCGATGAGCCCGTACGCCGACGCGCTGCTGCGGTTCGCGCACGCCGCCGCCCGCTCCGGCGGCCGGGACGTCGAGGTGTTCAGCGCCGGGACGCGCCTCACCCGCCTCACCCGGGAGCTGCGGCACCGCGACCCGGACGCGGCGATGGCGGCGGCGTCGGCGGCCATCCCGGACTGGAGCGGCGGCACCCGGCTCGGCGAGGAGCTGAAGGAGTTCCTCGACCGGTTCGGGCAGCGGGGGCTGGCGCGGGGCGCGGTCGTGGTGATCGCCTCGGACGGGTGGGAGCGCGGCGACGCCGGCCTGCTCGGCGCGCAGATGGCGCGGCTGCACCGGCTCGCGCACCGGGTGGTGTGGGCGAACCCGCACAAGGCGCGGCCCGGGTACGAGCCGCTGACCGCGGGGATGGCGGCGGCGCTCCCGCACGTCGACGACTTCACCTCCGGGCACAGCCTCGCTGCCCTGGAGGAGCTGGCCCGCATCGTCGCGGGCGCCGGAAAGGGGAGGTCCCATGCGTGACGTGCTCGGCGACATCGCCGACTGGTACGGGTCCGGGCGGACGTTCGCGCTCGCGACCGTCGTGAACACCTTCCGCAGCGCGCCGCGCCCGCCGGGCGCGGCGATGGCCGTCTCGCCGGACGGGGAGGTCGCGGGCAGCGTGTCGGGCGGCTGCGTCGAGGGCGCCGTGTACGAGCTGGGGCAGACGGTGCTGGAGACCGGCGAGCCCGTCGTCCAGCGGTACGGGGTGAGCGACGACGACGCGTTCGCCGTCGGCCTGACCTGCGGCGGCATCCTGGACGTGCTGGTGGAGCCCGTCGGCCCGGACACCTTCCCCGAGTTCCCGGAGGTCGCCGCCGCGATCGAGGCGCGCGAGCCGGTCGCGGTCGCCACCGTCGTGGCCGGGCCCGGGCGGATCGGCGCCCGCCGGGTGGTCTTCACCGACCGGGCGTCCGGGTCCCTCGCGCCCGGCGCCCCGCACGCGGCCCGCCTCGACGCGGCGGTGGACGACGACGCGCGCGGCATGCTCGCCCAGGGCCTCACCGGGCAGCGGCACTACGGGCCCGAGGGGGAGCGGCGGCTGGACGACCTCAGCGTCTTCGTGCACTCGTTCGCGCCGCCGCCGCGGCTGCTGGTGTTCGGCGCGATCGACTTCGCGGCGGCCGTCGCCCGGATCGGCAAGTTCCTCGGCTACCACGTGACGGTGTGCGACGCGCGGCCGGTGTTCGCGACGCCCAAGCGGTTCCCCGAGGCCGACGAGGTCGTGGTGAAGTGGCCGCACAAGTTCCTGGAGGAGACGCGCGACGCCATCGACGGGCGGACCGCGATCTGCGTCCTCACCCACGACCCCAAGTTCGACGTGCCGCTGCTGGAGGTGGCGCTGCGCACCGATGCCGGGTACGTCGGCGCGATGGGTTCGCGCCGTACCCATGACGACCGGACGGCCCGGCTCCGTGAGGCCGGCCTGTCCGATGCCGAACTGGCCCGGCTGCGCTCGCCGATCGGCCTGGACCTCGGGGCCCGCACGCCGGAGGAGACGGCCGTGTCGATCGCGGCGGAGCTGGTCCAGCTGCGCTGGGGCGGTTCCGGCCGCCCGCTCACCGACACCAGCGGCCGGATCCACACGGAGTCGGATTCACACGAGCCGGGTCCCGGCGCGTCGGATACCGGGAAGGGCGACGTGAGCGCACTACCCTCGCGGGATGACGTTGCACGGTGAGGAGTCCCCGGCCGGCCTGCTGCTCGCCGCCGGGGAGGGCAGCCGCCTCGGGCGGCCCAAGGCGACGCTGGAACTGGACGGCGAGCGGCTCGTCGACCGGGGCGTCCGCACGCTGCGGGACGGCGGCTGCTCCCCGGTCCTGGTGGTGGCGGGGGCCGCGCAGATCGAGGTCATCGGCGCCGTCGTCGTCCCCAACCCCGACTGGCGGGACGGCATGGGCTCGTCCCTGCGCACCGGGCTCGCGGCGCTGCCGCCCCGCTGCCCCGCCGTGGTCGTCGCGCTGGTCGACCAGCCCCTGGTGACGCCCGCCGCCGTCGCGCGGCTCATCGCCGCGTACGAGGAGGGCGCCGCGATCGCGGTCGCCGCCTATGGGGGAGCGCCGCGCAACCCCGTCCTGCTGACCGCCGCGCACTTCGCCGGCGCCGCCGAGGCCGCGGTCGGCGACCAGGGGGCGCGCGGCTACCTGCGCGCCCACCCGGAGCTGGTGACGCAGGTCCCGTGCGACGACGTCGCCGCCCCCGACGACATCGACACCCCGGACGACCTGTCCGCGCTCAAGGAGACCCCTGAGCTCAACCGCCTTCGGGCAGAACGCTCTCGTCCAGCGCCCCGCAGTCGACCGCACGGCGCAGCCGGGCGGTGAGCGCCCTGATGGTGGCGGGCTCGTCCAGGACGCCGTTCGCGTTCCCCGCCTGCTCGTGCCAGGCCCGCACCCGTCCGATCACGTCGTCGACGCCGCCCAGGTGGAACGCGTACACCGCCGCGTACCGGCTCGGCAGGTGCGCGGGGTGCAGGTCCCAGCCCTGGTAGAAGCCGTGCGCCAGCGAGTGCCGGACGTGCGCGGCGTGCACGGCCCAGGTCGCGTTGACCTCGTCGGGCCCGTCGTTGCGGGGGATGACGTTGGTGGAGCCGTCCGACAGCCGGACCCCGGTGCCCGCCAGCGACACCTGCATGATGTGCCGGGCGAAGTCGCAGGCGGGGTGGTCGAGGCGCTGCTCGTGCGGCGGCAGCCCGAGCGCGGCGGTGTAGTCGAACACGCCGAAGTGGGCGGCGGTGATGCGGCCCTGCGCCTGGGAGACCAGCGACTGGAGCCCGATCCGCTTCTCCTCGTCGTCCATGAGCGCCTGCGGCGTCTCGATCTGGATCTCGAACCGCAGGATGCCCTGCGGGAGCCCGAGCGAGGTCTCCAGCCGGTCGAGGAACTCCACGAACAGGCGGACGTGCTCGATCGAGGTCACCTTGGGGAAGGTGATGGTGAAGCCGCCGGGCAGCCGGCCGAGCCGGTCGCGCAGCGCGGTCAGGAACCCGTCCAGCGTCCGCATCGCGCGCTCGTGGCCGCCGTCGGCGAACGACTTGACCCGCAGCCCCCAGTAGTGCGGCAGGCCCTTCACCTGGTACGCGGCGCCGACCGCCTCGACGACCTGGTCGACGTGGGCGTCCTCCTCGGTGTCGTCGCGGACCCCGTAGCCGTCCTCGAAGTCGATCCGGATGTCCTCGACCGGCTCGGCGGCCAGCTTCGCCGCGACGCGCTCCCGCACCGGCCCGGCGAGCTCGGGGTCGAGCCCGAACGCCGCGCCGAACGATCCGGCGCCCGGCGTGTGGGTGTTCAGCAGCCGCAGCGCCTCGGCGCCGAAGTCGGCGGGCGTCGAGCGGGAGAACCGGTCCGCCGGGACGTACACCGTGTGGACCGGTTGGCGGCCTTCCGCGCCGCCGGGGAAGCGCTCGCCGTGGGCGTCGCGGACGGCGGCGATGCGCGCGGACAGGTCGTCGTACGAGGAGACGCTGAGGTTCACCCCGCAATGATCCCCCAACCCCCACCGGCTAGGGAACCGATACCGCGTGATCAGGCCGCCTGGATCCCCCAGCTTCCGCTGAACTCCTCGCCCGGTGCGAGGTCGACGACGCCCTCCCCGGACGCGAACGCGTTGGGCGGGCACGTCATGGGCTCGACGCCGAGGCCGGAGCGCGGGTCCGGGGCGTTGTCGGCGGTGTAGACCTCCATCCACGGGTGCGCCTCGTCGGCCCAGAGCCGCACCGTGCGGTCGCCGCCGGACAGCGTCACCCAGGCGCGGCCGTGGCCGTCGCGGTTGAGCCCGGTGTAGGCGTTGTCGATCCGCCGGTCCCCGAACACGGGCCCGGTGCGCAGGTCGTACTGGGTGCCGGTCACGTCCTGGGACGGCCCGGACGGGATCATCCGCTCGTCCACCGGGAGGTACCGGTCGGCGCCCAGCGTGACGGTGCAGCCGTCGATGGGCTCGCCGACCGTCAGGTAGGGGTGCGCGCCGTGCCCGTAGGGGGCGGTCCTGGTGCCGGTGTTGCGGGCCGTCATCCGCACGCGCAGCCCTTCCTCGGCGTCCAGGGTGTACTCCGCCTCCAGGTCGAGGCGGAACGGGTACCCGGCCGTGCCGAGCAGCCGGTGCGTGAGCCGCACCCGGTCGGGCTCGTGCTCGGCCGCCGTCCACGCCGCCCACCGGACGAGCCCGTGGATCGCGCAGTCGCGCTCGGGCTCGGACAGGTCGAGCCGGTGCGAGGCCCCGCCGTACTCGTAGGTGCCGCGGTCGACGCGGTTCGGCCACGGGATCAGCAGGTGCCCGAACGCGGCGGGGGCCGGCTCGTCGGCGCCGTGCGTCAGCACGAGCGGGCGCCCCTCGCGGGTCAGCTCGCGCAGGCTCGCGCCCGACTCGGTGACGACGGCCTGGTAGTGCCCCGCGCTGAGGGCGTACTGCTCGCCGGTGAGGGCGGACCGCTCCCCGCTGATCGACTCGCTCATGCGTGCGACGTTACCCCCGCCGCCACGGCTACGCGATCTCCGCCGCGGCGGCCCGGCCGACTCCGCCTCGGCGGTCAGGCCGGCTCCGCGAGGGCGTGCAGGGCGTCGGTGAAGACGTTCGCCGGCGGCTCGACCAGTCCGGCGCCGACCTGGCCCGTGCCGGCCTCCCGCCCGGCGATGCCGGTGTCGATGACGGGCAGGATCCCGGTGCGGACGACCCGCGTGACGTCCACGCCCACCGGGGTCCCGCGGAACGACAGCAGCGGGATCTGCAGCACCGGGTGCTCGGCGAGGGTGATCTCGTACATCCGCTGGGTGGCGGCCACCGCGTCGGGGACCTCCCCGCCGACGAACCGGACGATCGCGGGCGCGGCGGCGAGCGCGAACCCGCCCATCCCGGCCGTCTCGGTGATCGCCGAGTCGCCGATGTCGGGGTTGGCGTCGTCCGGGCCGTAGCCGCCGAGGTAGAGGCCGTCCGGGACGCCGGCAGGGCCGGTGAACCAGCGGTCGCCCGTCCCCGACACCTGGATGCCGAAGTCGGTGCCGTTGCGGGCCATCGCCACGACGAGGCTCGACCCCGGCACGCCGCGGGCCGCGTCCGCGCAGGCCTTCGCCGCCGCCATCCCCGCGTTGAGGAAGAAGTGGTCGTTGCCCGCCGCGAACCGCAGCGCCTCGGCGGCCCTCGCGCGGGGCACCTCCTCGGCCGCCGCGAGCGCGGGCGCCAGCTCGCGCAGCAGCAGCGACGTCGCCGCCCGGTTGCGGTTGTGCAGCTCGTCGCCCATCTGCAGGGCCTGCGCGATGAGCGCCATCAGGTCTATCGGCCCGTGCCGCCGGACGGCCTCGCGCAGCGCCGGGCCGAGCACCTCGCCCATCCACGCCAGCCGCTCGATCACCTCCGGCCCGTACGCCCCGTACCGCAGCACCTTCCCGAGGCCCTCGTTGAGCGAGCAGTAGGACGTCCCGCCGTGCTCGGCGTCCTCGACCACGAGCATCCACATGGACGGGCTGACGACGCCCGCCATCGGGCCGACCGCGGCGTGGTGGTGGCACGGCTCGAACACCGCCGCGCCGCGCTCCAGTTCGCGCTCGGCGCCGCGCGGCGTCTCGGCGAGCCCCTCCAGGAGCATCGCGCCGATCAGCGCGCCGCGCATCGGGCCGGACGCCCGCTCCCATTCCAGCGGCGGGCCCGCGTGCAGGAACTTCCCCGGCTCCAGGCCGAGCACGTCGCGCGCGGGGCGCACGTCCACCAGGTGCGGGCGCGCCGTCACCATCCGCTGGACGGCGCGGGCGTTGGCGTCGGCGTGGCCGGGGTCGCCGAGGACGGCCGCGAGCGCGGCCTCCGTCCCGGCAGGCGGCGGCCGCCAGTCGACCGACTCCACCGGGACGGCCTGCTCGGCGAGCGCGCTCGCGAGCACCTCGACCCCGGTCGCGACGACGCGCGGCTCGCGCGAGAGCAGCCCTCCCAGCCGGTGCCCGCGGTGCTGGTCCCGGTTGTCGCTCATCCGGGCATCCCTTCGACGATCGACCCGTCCACCAGCGCCAGCGCGTGCCGGGTCGCCTGCGCGTTGGAGGCGAACACCTCCGCGCCCGCCTCGCACAGCGCGGCGGCCTGCCGGTCGCGGTCCTGCGGGTCCGCCGGCGTCCCGCAGAGCGACACGACGACGGCGAGGTCGGGCCGGTCCCGCACCGCCGCGGTGACGGCCGGGACGAGCGCGGCGGCCGGATCGGGCTCCGCGCCGTGGCCGAGCACCACGTCCAGGAGCAGGACGCCGCAGCCGTCGTCGGCGGCCTCGGCGCGCAGCGCCTCCAGCCGCAGCGTCGGGTCGATCATCGGGTGCGCGCGGCCGCGCGTGTAGGCGTCGTCGCCGAAGTCGGTGAACCGGTGGCCGCGCGCCTCCAGGTCCCGGCCGAGCGCGTCCCGCGCGATCATCTCGGCCTCGTCGCGCAGCGTCCCGCCCGCGAACAGCCCGCGCAGCGCCAGGCCGGGAGCGGGCGCGGCGCGCCGGGGCGAGACCCAGCGCGGCCACGTCGGGACGGGACGGCCGAGCGCCCGCAGCGCCTTCTCCGCCGCGCGCGTCAGGTCGTCCTCGCCGGGCAGCGGCAGCGCGAACACCACCGGGGTGTCCAGCCGCCGGGCGGCCTCCCGGATCAGGTCCAGCACCTGCGGCGTGGGCGGCTTGGACACCAGCACGATCAGCTCGGTGCCGGGGTCGGCGTCCAGCGCGGCCAGCGCGGCGAGCGCCGACCGGCCGCTCACCTCGGGCGACAGGTCCCGCCCGCCGACGCCGAGCACGTGGCTGACGCCGGTGCCCGCCGCGTCCAGCAGGCACATCAGCTGCTGCGCGCCCGTCCCGGACGCCGCGACGACGCCGACCGGGCCGGGCCGCACCGCGTTGGCGAACCCGAGGCCCGCGCCGCCGATCACGGCGGTCCCGCAGTCCGGGCCCATCACGATCAGCCCGCGCCGCGCCGCCGCCTCCTTCAGCGTGATCTCCTGCCCGACCGGCACGTTGTCGCTGAAGATCATCACGTTGAGGCCGGCGTCCAGGGCGTCCATCGCCTCCGGGAAGACGTGCGGGCCCGGCACCGACAGCAGCGCCACGGTCGCGTCGCCGCGGGCCGCGGCGGACCCGGTCGTCCTGGCCGGCGCGGGCGCGCCCAGGATCCCGCCCCCCGCGGGCGGGCGGGACGCCTCGCGCAGCAGCGCGTCCAGCGCTTCCCGCACACCCTCCAGCCCGCCCTCGCCGGGCCCGTCCTCGTCGACACGGACCGCCACGACCAGGTCGTCCGGCCCGGCGCCGTCCGGCACGGCGAAGCCCATGCGGCCGAACATCTCGCGGTTCAGCTCGGTGCCCATCGCCACCATGGCCGCGGCGACGCCGGACCGTTCCGACAGGAGCCGGCTCACCCGCATCAGCGTGACCGAATCGTGGTAGCCCCCCCGCCGCACCTCGACCCAGTCCGTCATGCGGTGGCCCTCGGGGTGTGGAGGTGCTGTACCGGGATGCGCGGCACCTGGAGGTGCTGGACCCGGAGATACGCGGAGGCGCTGAGGGCGAGGGCGGCGCGGCATCCGGCGAGGACGCCGTGCGCGAGGTCCGCGCCCGACGTGTGGCCCACCGCGAGCAGGCGGCGGACGGCGGCCTGTGGCGGCTCGTGGCCCGCGACGCAGCGCAGGACGGCGGTCACCTCGGCGCCCGCCTGGCCCGCCGCCGCGCAGTGCAGCAGCGTTGCGGCCAGCGCCGTCGTGCGGGTGCCGGCGTCGGCGGTGACGGCCGCGCCGAGCCAGTCGGCCAGCCCCACCGCGGCGTCGCCGTGCCGGACGGCGCCGCCGACCAGCCTTAGCGCGGCCAGCAGGCCGCACAGGATGTCGTCGCCGCTCGGTGTCAGCCCGGGGCCGAGGCCGACGATCCGCTCGGCCGCCTCCACGGCGCCCGCGAGGTCGCCCGCGGCGCAGGACGCGGCGAGCGCGTCCGGGTCGGGATGCCCGGCGAGGCCGCCGCCCGACGGGCCTTCGGCGGTGAGCGCGCCGGCCGCGGTCAGTTCGGCCTCCAGGGCGCGGATTCCCCGGGAGAGCGAGGCGGGCTGCATCGCGCCGAGCACGGGGGAGGGGTCCCACCAGCGGCGCACGCGCACGTTGAGGCCCTCCGCCTCGATCCGGCCGTCGCCGACGAACGCGTCCGCGCCCTCGCGGACGGACCGGAACGGGTGCTCGCGCCGGTGGGCGACGACCACCACCGCGTTCGGAAGCCGGCCGGCGTCGGAGGTGACGACGGCGAGCACGCGCGGCTCGCGGCGCCCTCCGGGGCCGCCCCCGCGCATCTCCAGGTACAGCGCCGCGGGGAAGACCGCGATGACGCGGGCCGCGCGGCGCGGCGGGTCGAGCAGGGGCCGAAGCGCGAGGCTCGCGGCGCCGGCGGCGGGGGGCCGCCCTCCGGGGCGGTCCGGGAGCCGGATCGGGTCGCGGACGAGAGCGGTCACGGATCCTCCCGAGGCCGGTGTCGGCGGCCGCCCGGCGTGCGGACGGCCCGGCCTCCGGCATGACGGTAGAACGGGGCCGCCATTGGACGTATGGATAAAACTGCCAAGGATGGTTGTCATCGTTCGTCTTTGTTGTCAGTGTTGATCAGGCATCGGTAGCGATCACGCCGTCACGGGCGATGTACGCACCAAAAGGCGAGGTGACCCCTGGCATGAGTTACACCACTGCGGACCCGGGCCCACCGGCCCTCCGGCTCGCGAGTACCGGAACCCTGACCTACGGCCTTTCGGTCGGCGAGGTCCTCGGCGTCAGCACCCTGAACGGCGCCCGCCTCATCGCCGGACGGGCCGGACTCGAGCGCGTCGTCCAGCGGCTGAACGTGATGGAGGTCCCCGACATCCTGTCGTGGGTCAAACCGAACGAACTGCTGCTCACCACCGGCTACCCCCTCCGCAACACCCCCCAGTCGCTCGACAACCTGGTCGCCGACCTGGACGAGCGCGGCCTCGCGGCGCTGGCCATCAAGCTGGGCCGCTACCTGGACTCGCTGCCCGCCGAGATGATCGCGCAGGCGGACCGGCGCGGCTTCCCCCTGATCCTGCTCCCGAACGACGTCGGCTTCGACGACATCCTGAACCAGGTGCTGACCGACATCCTGAACCGGCAGGCGGCCGTCCTCGCCCGCACCGAGGAGGTGCACCGGGCGCTCGTGCAGATCGTGCTGTGCGGCGGCGGCCTCCAGGAGGTCGTGGACGAGGTCGCGACGCTGCTGGACGTGGCGGTCGTGGTGCTGGACGGCGAGCAGCGGGTGCTCGCGGGCGCCGGCCCCGACGAGCACGTCCAGGCGATGCGGGCCTTCGACGCGGGCCGGCACGCGGCGTGCGGCCGCGGCGGCTGCGGCATCATCGGCGCGCACGGCACCGGCGACCACCTGGTCGTGCCCGTGATGGCGGGCGGGTTCGACCACGGCCGGATCGTCGCGTTCAGCCCCGGCGGCACCCTGCGCGGCACCGACCTCGGCATCCTGGAGCGCGCCGCGACCGTCGCCGCGCTCGTGGTGACCAAGCAGCAGGCCGTCGCGGCGGTGGAGAGCAAGTACCGCGCCGACTTCCTGCGCGACATCCTCGCGGGCCGGGCGGGCGGCGACGACCGGATCGTGTCGCACTGCGGCGGGTTCGGCTGGGACCTCGACCGGCCGATGATGGTGGTCGTCGCCGAACTGGACGGGCGCCCCCGCGGCGCCTCGGGCCAGGAGGCCGAGGGCAAGGGCCGGGCCCTCCCGGCGGGCAGGGCCGTCGAGCCCGACGGCGGCGCGCGCGGCGTCCGCGGCGCCGAGGAGCGGGCCGCGCAGGAGCGGCTCGCCGCGGCCTGGACGACGGCCGTCCGGCGGCACGACCGGGGCGCGGCCGTCGCGAGCTTCGCCCACGAGGTCGTGGCGATCGTGGGCGCCGAGGGCGGCGACCCGGCCGAGTGGACCGCCGGACCGGTCCAGGCGATGGTCAAGGAGGCCTCGTCGATCTTCGCCGAGCACCTGCCGGTGCGGCGCACGTTCTCCACCGGGATCAGCCGGACGGTGAGCTCGCCGGCCGCGCTGCCCGAGGCCTACGAGCAGGCGGTGAAGGCCGTGCGGGTCGGGCGCCAGCTCAACGGGGCGGGCGCGCGGGCGCACTTCGACCAGCTCGGCGTGTACCGGCTGCTCAGCCTCGTCTCCGACCCGGACGAGCTGCACGCGTTCGTCCGCGAGACGCTGGGCGACCTCGCCGCCGACGACGAGCCGGAGCTGGTCGACCTGCGCCGCACCCTCCAGGTGCTGCTGGAGACGAACCTCAACGTCGCGGAGACGGCCCGCCGGCTGCACTTCCACTACAACACGCTGCGCTACCGCATCGGGAAGCTGGAAAGGATGCTCGGAGCGTTCACCGAGGACGCCCATCTGCGGCTCAACCTCACCCTCGCCCTTCACGTGCTGCGCATGCGGGGTATCTGAGGGTAGCGCCACCGCCCCGGACCCCCGGGGCGCCACACCGGAGCCGGACGGCCGTCGCCCCAGCTCGGCGCGTCCGCGCACCGGCCGGTCCTCCCAATCCTGGACGCGCGGTTTGGCAGATGTCGCCGATGCCCGCCCACCAGGGTAGATCTACCTTGCCCGCATGAAAGGCCCGCGGGAACGCGGCCGGCTGAGCAGGAGGACCCCCATGGTGATCGGCTGGAAGCTGCACGGCGACGGACGGACGCCGCCGCCCGGGGAGGTCGTGCGGCCGGACGAGCGGCTGTCGTGGCCGCGGACCGCGGGCATCGGCGCCCAGCACGTGGTCGCGATGTTCGGGGCGACCTTCGTGTTCCCGGTCGTGATGGGCCTGGACCCCAACCTGGCGATCATGATGTCCGGGATCGCGACGATCCTGTTCCTGCTGATCGTGGGCGGCCGGGTGCCGAGCTACCTCGGCACGAGCGCCTCGTTCGTCGGCGCGGTCGCGGCGATCCGCGCGGCGGGCGGCGACAGCGCCACCGTCACCGGGGCGATCCTCGTCGCGGGCCTGGTGCTCGCGGTGATCGGCGTGCTCATCCACGTGGTGGGCGGCGAGGTCATCCACAAGGTGTTCCCGCCGGTGGTCACCGGCGCCGTGGTCATGCTGATCGGGTTCAACCTGGCCCCCGTCGTCGCGACCGTGTACTGGCCGCAGGACCAGTGGGTGGCGCTGGCGACGCTGGCGTTCGCGGTGCTCTGCGCGGTGCTGCTGCGCGGCTTCTGGGCGCGGATCACGATCCTGCTGGCGCTGGTGTTCGGCTTCGTCCTGTCGTGGCTCCTCGACGCCGCGGCCGGGAAGATCACCTCCGTGCTGCCCGGCCAGAACCTGCTGGACGGCGCCGGCAAGCCGTGCGCGGCGGAGGGCCCCTTCTGCGTCGCCACCGCGTTCCCGCACGACCGGGTGAACCTCACGAGCGTGAAGGCCGCCGACTGGTTCGGGTTCCCCGACCTGCACGCCCCCGACTTCAAGACCTCGGCGATCCTGCTGGCGCTGCCCGCCGTCATCGCGCTGATCGCGGAGAACACCGGGCACGTCAAGGCCGTGGCCGCGATGACGCACGACGACCTGGACCCGGTCCTCGGCCGGGCCATCGCCGCGGACGGCGTCGGCACCGCCCTCGCCACCGCCGTGGGCGGCTCGCCCACCACCACCTACGCCGAGAACATCGGCGTCATGGCGGCGACCAGGATCTACTCGACCGCCGCCTACTTCGTCGCCGCGATCGTGGCGATCCTGTTCGGGCTGTGCCCGAAGTTCGGTGCCCTCGTCGCCGCGACGCCGGGCGGCGTCCTCGGCGGCATCACCGTCGTCCTCTACGGGATGATCGGGCTGCTCGGCGCGAAGATCTGGATCGAGAACCGGGTCGACTTCGCCGACCCGGTCAACCTCGTCCCGGTGGCCGCCGCGATCATTCTGGCGATCGGGAACGTGACACTCCAGGTGACCGACGACTTCCCGCTCCAGGGCATCGCGCTCGGCACCATCGCCGTGCTGGTCGGCTACCACGTCCTGAACGTGCTGCGCCGGCCGGAGGACACGGGCGGCGGCATCATCGCCCCGGCGGAGGAGGAGATCGGCGGCCCCGTCAGGCACGCCGACCACGATCGGCCGGGTACACCCAGGACCGATGAGAGCTGACGAGGGGCCGCGGTGAAACCACCTCCGTTCGGGTACCACGCGCCGGGCACGCTCGGCGAGGCCCTGGACGCGCTGGCCGCCGCGCCCGGCGGGAAGGTGCTGGCGGGCGGGCAGAGCCTCATCCCGCTGCTGAACATGCGGCTGGCCGCGCCGTCCGACCTGGTCGACATCAACCGGGTCGCGGAGCTGGACACCCTCCACGTCGGCGACCAGGGCGTGCGGGTCGGCGCGCTCGCCCGGCACGCGCGGGTGGAGCGCTCGGCGGAGGCGGCGGCCGTGCAGCCGCTGCTCGGACGGGCGCTGCGGCACGTCGCGCACCCGGTGATCCGCAACCGGGGGACGGTCGTCGGCAGCCTGGTGCACGCCGACCCCGCCGCCGAGATGCCCGCCGTGCTGGCCGTCCTCGGCGGGACGGTCGAGGCGGCCTCGGCGCGGGGCCGCCGCACCATCGCGGCCGAGGCGTTCTTCCGCGGCCCCCTGGAGTCGGCGCTCGAACCCGGCGAGCTGGCCGTCGCGGCGTTCTTCCCGGCCGCGCCGCCGCGCACCGGGACCGCGTTCGCCGAGACGGCGCGGCGGCACGGCGACTACGCGCTCAGCGGCGTCGCCGCCGTCGTCGGCCTCGACGAGGACCTGCGCGTCGGCTCGGCGCGCGCCGGGTTCCTCGGCATCGCGCCGACGCCGCTCGTGCTCGACCTGACCGCCGCCGCGGGCCCCCGCGGCGACTGGGCGGCGGCGGCCGCGCACGTCCGGGAGCGGATCGACCCCGAACCCGACATCCATGCGGGCGCCGCCTACCGGCGCCACCTGACCGGCGTGCTCGCGGAGCGCGCCCTGAACGCGGCCGCGGCCGAGGCGCTGCGGAGGGCGGAGGACTGATGGCGGAGAGCTTCGAGGTCGCGCTGACCGTCAACGGGACGCACCGCACGGCGCGCGTCCCGGCGCGGCGGTTGCTGTCGGACCTGCTCCGGCACGACCTCGGGCTCACCGGCACGCACGTCGGCTGCGAGCACGGCGTCTGCGGCTGCTGCACCGTCCTGCTGGACGGGGAACCGGTCCGCTCGTGCCTCATGCTCGCCGTCACCGCCGCGGGCCACGCGGTCACCACCGTCGAGGGGCTCGCGGCGCCGGACGGGACGCCCTCGCCGGTGCAGCGCGCGTTCCGCGAGTGCCACGGCCTGCAGTGCGGGTTCTGCACGCCCGGGTTCCTCTGCACGGTCACGGCGCTGCTGCGGGAGACGCCGAGGCCCACCGAGGACGAGGTCCTGGAGGGGATCTCGGGGAACCTGTGCCGCTGCACCGGCTACCAGAACATCGTCAAGTCGGTGCACCGCGCCGCCGACCTGCTCAGCAGTTCCGGGGGGTGCGGGGGGTCGTCCCCCCGCAATGAACACAGCGGTTCCGGGGGGTGTGGGGGGGCGTCCCCCCACAGTGAACACAGCAGTTCCGGGGGGTGCGGGGGGTCGTCCCCCCGCAATGAAACAGCTGAGGGGTCGTCCCCCCTCAAGGCAACAAAGGCGACAGCTGAGGAGTCGTGAATGGGCACCCGGGTCTTCGGTGAACCGGTCCAGCGGCGCGAGGACGGCAGGCTCCTCACCGGGCGCGGCCGCTACCTCGACGACCTCGGGCGGGACGCGCTCGCGGCGGCGTTCGTGCGCTCCCCGCACGCGCACGCCCGGATCGCCGACATCGACGTGTCGGGGGCCCTCGACGTCGAGGGGCTGGTCGCCGTCTACACCTGGGAGGACCTGCCGGGGAAGGTCGGGGACCCGCTGCCGCTCCTCATCCCGCACCCCGCGCTGACCCACGGCCGCACCGGGTACCCGCTCGCCCGCGACACCGTCCGGCACGTCGGCGAGCCCGTCGCGATGGTCGTGGCCCGCGACCGCTACCTGGCCGAGGACGCCGCAGAGCGCATCCGCGTCGAGTACGAGCCGCTGCCGCCCGTCGTCGGCATCGAGACGGCGGAGCGGGCCGAGCACCTGGTCCACGACGACGTGCCCGGCAACGTGGGCGCCGTCCTGGTCCAGGAGAACGGCGACGCGGCCGCGGCGATCGACGCCGCGCCGCACGTGCTGGAGTTCCGGCTGTCCATCGAGCGCAGCGCGTCCATGCCGCTGGAGGGCCGCGGCGTCTACGCGCGGTGGGACGCCGACGACGGGTCGCTGCGCGTGTACTCCTCCACGCAGGCGTCCACGAGCGTGCGGGCGGCGATCGCGGCGCGGCTCGGGATGCCGAACGGCAAGGTCGAGGTGGTCGCGCCGGACGTCGGCGGCGGCTTCGGCGTGAAGATCGTCCACCCGTGGCCGGAGGAGGTCCTGGTGCCGTGGGCGGCGCGGCTGCTGGACCGCGAGATCAAGTGGACCGAGGACCGCCGCGAGCACTTCGTCTCCGCCGCGCACGAGCGCGGGCAGTTGCAGGACGTGCGGGTCGGGTTCGACGACGAGGGCCGCGTCCTCGGCCTGGACGTGCGGATCCTGCACGACCACGGCGCCTACACCCCGTACGGGATCATCATCCCGATCGTCACCTCCACCCAGCTCCTCGGCCCCTACAAGATCGGGGCGTACCGGGCGGAGGTCGTCAGCCTCTACACCAACACCCTCATCGTCACCCCGTACCGGGGCGCGGGCCGCCCGCAGGGCGTGTTCTGCATGGAGCGGACGATGGACCGCATCGCCCGCCACCTCGGCCGCGACCGCGCCGACGTGCGCGCCGCCAACTTCATCCAGCCCGACGAGTTCCCCTACGACCAGGGCCTGACGTTCCAGGACGGCCGGCCGCTGATCTACGACTCGGGGAACTACCCCGAGCTGCTCCGCAAGGCGCGGGAGCTGATCGGCTGGGACGGCTTCGAGGCCGAGCGCGCCGCCGCCGCGGCCCGGGGCCGCCGCATCGGCATCGGCCTCGGCGTCTACGTCGAGGGCACGGGCGTCGGCCCGTACGAGGGCGGCCACGTCGAGATCGACACCGCGGGGCGGGTGCACGTGTCGACCGGGCTCACCTCCCAGGGGCAGGGCCACGAGACCGTGTTCGCGCAGATCGCGGCCGCCGAGCTGGGCGTCCCCATCGAGGACGTCCACGTCACGACGGGCGACACCCGGCGGTTCGGGTACGCGGTCGGCACGTTCGCGTCCCGCGCCGCCGTGATGAGCGGCAACGCGATCGCGCTGGCGTGCCGGAAGGTCCGCGGCAAGGCGCTGCGCATCGCGGGCGAGGCGCTGGAGGCCGACCCGGACGACCTGGAGATCACCGACGGGGTCGTGCACGTGCGCGGCGACCGGTCGGCGGCCGTCCCGCTGCGGACGGTGGCGGTGCTGTCGAACCCGCTGCGGTACGCGTTCGACGAGGAGGCCGCGGCGGCGACGCAGTTCGCGGTGGGCCGCCCGGCCACCGAGCCGCCCGTCGCGGCCGGGGACGAGCCCGGCCTGGAGGGCCGCGACTACTACTCGCCGGTGCGCTCGACGTTCGCCTCCGGGGCGCACGCCGCGATCGTGGAGGTCGACCCCGACACGGCGGAGGTCGCGATCCTGCGGTACGCGGTCGTGCACGACTGCGGGCGGCTCGTCAACCCGATGGTGGTGGAGGGCCAGATCCACGGCGGCGTCGCGCAGGGCGTCGGCGGCGCGCTGTACGAGCGGATGGTGTACGACGAGTCGGGCCAGCTGCTCAACGCCTCGTTCATGGACTTCCTGATGCCGTACGCGACGGAGGTCCCGCGCATCGAGACCGACCACCTGGAGACGCCGTCACCGCTGAACCCGCTCGGCATCAAGGGGGCGGGGGAGGCCGGCGTCATCCCGGTGTCGGCGGTGGTCGCGTCGGCGGTCGAGGACGCGGAGGGGATCCGGGTGGACGCGATGCCGCTGTCCCCGGACGACCTGTACACGCTCCGGCTGCGCGCCGCGGACGACCCGTCCCTGCGCGTCAAGGAGGACGCCGAGGTGTCCTGACGGCGAGCCGGACCCGTCACGGGTGCGGGCCGGGGCACGGGTCTGGCTGGCGGGGCCGGCTCGGGAAAGCAGGGGACCTCGGCCCCGCCAGCGTGCCGACCTTGGCACAGACCGCCCCGGGACTCCGGCCCAACCGGGTTTCCTCCGGGAAGGTCGCTTTCAGGCGTGGGACGGCTGGTCAGGGGCGTTTCCGCCGAGGGAGCGCGGCAGGTAGTTCTCGACCGCGGCGGGCCGGAACCCGGCCTGCCTGATCCAGCCGAGGATCATCTGGAACTCCTGGGCGAGGCCCTTGCGGTAGTGCATGAGGATGATGTCGCCGGGCTTGAACCCCTTGCCTCCGTCGCCGCGCGCGAAGCCGTTGTAGCCGACGCCGGGCCCGGAGGTGCCGTTGTAGAACTCCGCCGACCACAGCAGCACCGACTTGATGCCGCAGTCCTTCGCCGCCTGCAGGGTGGTCTGGTTGTAGCTGCCGAACGGAGGGCGGAAGACCTGGGGGCGGCGCCCGTACTGCTTCTGGATGGCGTCGGAGGAGTCGCAGATCTCCTTCTTCTGCGACTCGGCGCTGAGCGTCGCCATGTTGGGGTGGGTGACGGTGTGGTTCTCCATCTGCGACCCGGCGTTGCGCATGGCCCAGAAGTACTGTCCCTGCCCCTTGATGTAGGTGGAGGTCAGGAACGTCAGGATGGGGACCTTCTCCTTGCGGACGAGGTTCACGAACTCCGAGTCGTAGGTGTAGCCGTCGTCGATGGTCAGGAAGACGACGCGCTCCTGCGTCTCGATGTGGTTGATGACGGGCGGCAGGCCGTTGGCGGCGGGCTTCGGCATCGTCCACGACCCCGGCTTGGGCGTCGCCCACCGCTGGTCGTCGAGCACGGACGCGAGCTGAGTCCGCATGGACGGGCCTGAGTCGCCGCCCAACCCGGAGGTCACGACGGGCCAGCCGCCCGCGGCCACGCCGAACACTCCGGCGGCGACCATGGCGATCACGGGCGTCTTTCCTGGCATCGACCGCGTACTCCGTTCGCTGGGGGGTCTGAAGTTCTCTGGGGGGTTCTGAAGCTCTTTGGGGTGCAGTGGTCCGCATCGGTTGACGCGCGAGGGGCGGTCCAGGTTCGCCCCAGCGCGGAACCTGCCGGACATATCTGACCATTCCCAGGCGTCGGGGGAGTGCATCTCACCAATCCTCGGCGTGTACTCGGCAGAAGTTGCCGTTCGGCGAGGGGGCCGGGTTCTCTAAAGTCGGGTCATGCAGCTCACCGGCAGTGCCAGCGTCGCCGCGCCGCTCGACCGCGTCTGGGACGCGCTCCAGGACCCGGCCGTGCTGGCGAGGACGATTCCCGGGTGCCGTTCCCTGGAGGAGACGGGGGACGGCACCTACCGCATGACGGTCACGGCGGGCGTCGCGTCGATCCAGGGCACCTACGTGGGGCAGGTCGAGCTTGCCGACCCCGACCCGCCGCGCTCGTTCGTGCTGCGCGCCCGCGGCCAGGGCGCGCCCGGCACGGTGGACGCCACGGTCCGCGTCCGGCTGACGGACGGCGACGGCACCACCCGGATCGACTACGACGCGGACGCGGTCGTCGGCGGGATGGTCGGCGGCGTCGGGCAGCGGATGCTCGGCAGCGTCGCCAAGCGCACCGCGGGCGAGTTCTTCTCCGCCGTCGAACGCGACCTCATCGCGCTCGCGGCCCCGTCCCCGGTACCCGCCGGGGAACCGGCGCCCGTGGCCCCCGCGCCGTCCGCCGCCGGGACTGCGACTCCGGGACGCGCCGTGTACCCGGGACGCGTCGCGGCCGAGCCGGCGCCCTCGGGGGCCTGGCTCCCGATGGCCGCCGCGTTCGGCACCGGCGGAGCGGTCGCCCTCGCGGGCGTGGCGGTCGGCTACCTCATCGGCCGCCGCTCCCGCTGAGACGCGCCGCGAAGGCCTCGCGAACCCGGGAAGGTCGGACGACCACCCCTGGAAACGGCGACGGCGGGCGCCCCGGGAGACTTCCCAGGACACCCGCCGTTCGATCCGGTCGGCCGACCGCCGACCGGTGGCCGCGTGCTAGCTGACGGCCACGAGGTCGACGACGAAGATGAGCGTCTCGCCGGGCTTGATGGCGGGGCTCGGGCTGCGGTCGCCGTAGGCGAGGTGCGGCGGGATGACGAGCTTGCGGCGCCCGCCGACCTTCATGCCGGCGATGCCCATGTCCCAGCCCTTGATGACGCGGCCGGAGCCGAGCTCGAAGTCCAGCGTGCCGCCGCGGTTCCAGGACGCGTCGAACTCCTCGCCGGTCGACCACGACACGCCGACGTAGTGCATCGACACCTGCGAGCCCTTGACGGCCTCGGGGCCGTCGCCCTCGGTGATGTCGGTGATGTCGAGGTAGGCGGGCGGCTGGCCCTCGGGGAAGTCGATCTCGGGGCGTTCAAGCGCCATGAACGGGCTCCAGCGGTCTCGTCGGATGCAAGGACAGAACAGAGCTGCTCAGCCTATCCGCACGCGGGTCACGAAAGAACGGCCCTTCCGTTGGCAGATTGCGACGGTTTCGCAGGTGGGCGGCGTCCGGTAGACCCTATGACCATGGTGAGGCGGTGTTCCTGGTGAGGCGGGGCCTGTGGTGACGCGGTTGCGGATCGGCATCGACACGGGCGGGACGTTCACCGACGTCGTCGCCCTGGACGGCGACGGGACCCTCGTCACCACGAAGACGCCCTCGACGCCCGCCGACCCGGCCGAGGGGTTCGCCGACGGCGTCGCCAAGATCCTCCGGCTGACCGGCGCGGGGCCGCAGGACGTCGCGGCGCTGTCGCACGGCACGACGGTCGCGACGAACCGGCTCCTGGAGGACCGGATCGACGACCTCGGGTTCGTCACGACCGAGGGCTTCGAGTCGGTCCTGGAGATCGCCAGGCAGAGCGTCCCGGACGGCTACGGCAACAGCTACTTCTGGGTGAAGCCGCCGCGGATCGTCCCCGCGCACCGCGTGCGGGCGGTCGGCGGGCGGCTCGACCACACCGGCGCCGAGCTGCGCCCGTTCGACGAGGAGTCGGCGGTCGCGGCGGCCCGCTGGTTCCGCGACCAGGGGATCCTCGCGATCGGGGTGTGCTTCCTGCACTCCTACGCCGACCCGTCGCACGAGCTGGCGATGCGGGACGTGCTGGCCCGCGAGCACCCGGACGCGGTCGTGTCGCTGTCGTGCGAGGTGCTGCGCGAGTACCGCGAGTACGAGCGGTCGGTGACGACGCTCGTCGACGCCGCCGTCAAGCCCGCGATGAACGGCTACCTCGCGCGGATCGCCGAGCGCGTCGCGGCGCGGCTGCTGGTGATGAAGAGCAACGGCGGCGTGCTGTCGGCGGACGAGGTGGCGCGGCAGCCGATCACGACCGTCCTGTCCGGCCCGGCGGCCGGGGCGCTCGGCGCGGCGTTCGTCGTCTCGCGCAGCGGGCACGGCTCGGTCGTGACGCTGGACGGCGGCGGGACGTCCACCGACGTCGCGGTGGTCCTGGACGGCGAGCCGACCCTCACCACCGAGGGCTCCATCGGCCGCCACCCCGTCAAGATCCCGATGATCGACATCGTGACCGTCGGCGCGGGCGGCGGGTCGGTCGCGTGGCGCTCGCCGGAGGGCGCGCTGAAGGTCGGGCCGCGCAGCGCCGGGGCCGATCCCGGGCCGCTCTGCTACGGGCGCGGCGGCGCCGAGGTCACGGTGACCGACGCGCACGCCGTCCTCGGCCGCATCCCGCCGCACCTGCTGGGCGGCGAGGTGCCGCTGGACGTGGCCGCCGCCCGCCGGGGCCTGGAGGCGCTCGCCGCGGAGCTCGGCCTGCCGGTCGAGCGGGCCGCCGCCGGGATCCTGGAGATCTCCGCGTGGAACCAGGCCAACGCCATCCGGCAGATCACCGTGAAGCGCGGCCTGGACGTGCGCGACTACCCGCTCGTCGCGTTCGGCGGCTCCGGCCCCCTGCTGGCGTGCCGGCTGCTCGACGTCCTCGGCCTGCCCGCCGCCGTCGTCCCGGAGAACCCCGGCAACCTGTCGGCGTTCGGGCTGCTCACGGTGGACGTGAAGAACGACTACGTCCGGACCCGCGTGGTCGGCGACGCCGAGCTCGACCCCGCGCTCCTCGCCGAGGTCTACGCCGACCTCGAAGCCGAGGCCGCCGAGGCGCTGGCCCGCGAGGGGTTCCCCGAGGACCGCCGCCGCTTCGCCCGCTCCGCCGACCTGCGCTACTACGGCCAGGCGTTCGAGGTGCGGGTCGCCGCGCCCGCCGGACCGCCGGACGGGGAGCTGCGCGCCGAGGTCGTCCGCCGGTTCCACGACGCGCACGAGGCCCTCTACGGCTACTGCTACCGGGACGACCCGCGCCACCCGGTCGAATGGGTCAACCTGCGGGTCTCCGGCATCGGCCCCATCGAACGGCCGCGCCTGACCGAGCGCCCGCCCGGGGACGGCGACGCGTCCCGGGCCCGCACCGGAACCCGGACGGTCTACTTCGACGCGTGGGAGGAGTCGGCCGTCTACCGGCGCGAGAAACTCGCGCCCGGCGACACCGTCGAAGGCCCGGCCGTCATCGAGGAGTTCGGCTCGACGCTTCCGCTGCACCCCGGCTTCACGGCGACCCTCGACGGCCACGGCAACCTGGTGGTGACGCGATGACCGGCCCTCTTACCGCACCCGTGACGGACCCGATCCTGCTGGAGATCGTCGAAGGGACGCTGGCGTCGGTGGAGCGCGAGGTCGAGACGGCCATCGCCCGCACCGCCCGCTCGCCGATGATCCGCGACGCGCACGACTTCCGCGCCGGGATCCACGACCGGCGCCTGCGCAAGCTGACCGGGCGGTCGTACTCGGCGCTCGTCCAGCCGGTCGCCCGCGACTTCCCGCCGGAGGAGATGCGGCCCGGCGACGTCTTCTTCCACAACGACGTGTACCTGTCCGAAGGCGGCATCGGGCACCTGCCGGACCTGTGCGTGACGGTCCCGGTGTTCCACGAGGACGAGGTGGTCGCGTTCGTCCAGGCGTTCGGCCACCACGACGACATCGGCGGCGCCGTCCCCGGATCGATGCCGAGCCACGCCCGCAGCGCGTTCGAGGAGGGCCTCATGGTCCCGCCGATCAAGCTGTGGGACCGCGGCGTGCCGAACCGGGCGGCGCTGACCATCATGACCCGCAACTCGCGGATGCCCGACTCGCTCGCCGGCGACCTGGACGCCGAGTGCTCGGCCTGCCTGATGGGCGCCCGCCGCCTCGGCGAGCTGTTCGCCCGCTACGGCCGCGCCGACGTGGAGGCGTGCTTCGACGCCATCATCGACCGGACCACCGAGACGTTCCGCCGCGAGCTGCTCGCCAAGATCCCGGACGGGACGTTCGTGTGGGAGGACTACGCCGAGCACGACGGCGTCGACCCGCCCCGCCTGCACGCGCAGCGCATCACGCTGACCGTCGACAAGGCGGCCGCCGTCCCGCTGACCATCGACTTCACCGGGACGTCCCCGCAGGCCAGGGGGCCCATCAACCACGCGGGCGACTACTCCGACGGGGTGTTCCTGAAGAAGTGGCTGGCGCCCGTCCTGCGCAACCTCGCCGACACCCCCGAGCGGGCCGCCGAACTCGACGTGAACGAGGGCGTGGTGCCGCTGATCGAGATGCGGTTCCCGGAGAAGGGCACGCTGCTCACGCCCGTGTTCCCCGCCCCGACCAACGCCCGCACGTTCGTCATCCTGCGGCTGCTCGGCGTCCTCGCGGGCGTGCTGGCCAAGGCGACGGGCGGGCGGATGCCGGCCGACCAGGAGACGATCCGCTACACGGGCGTCTACGGCGAGGACGACCGCGGCCCCTACCTGATGCGCGAGGTCCTCGGCGGCGGCTCGGGCGGCCGCTACTACGCCGACGGCGAGGACACCATCCACGTCGTCCCCGACTCCCGCAACATCCCCGCCGAGTTCGCCGAGGCGCGCTGGCCGTTCGTCGTCGAACGCCTCGGCCTCGCCGTCGACTCCGGCGGGCCGGGGGAGTACCGCGGCGGCCTCGGCTACGACAAGCACATCCGGATGCTCCGCGACGCCCACTACATGTCGATCGCCGACCGCTCCATCCTGTCGTGCTGGGGCGTCAACGGCGGCCGCGCGGGACGCCCGTTCCGCGTCGACATCGACGGCGAGGAGATGGACGGCCTGGTGGACGACCGGCCCGTCCGCGCCGGGCAGGTCATCCGCATCCGCACCACCGGCGGGGGCGGCTGGGGCGACCCGCTGAACCGCGACCCGTCCCGCGTGGCCGCCGACGTCCGCGACGGCAAGGTCTCCCTGGAAGGCGCCCGCGAGGACTACGGCGTCGTCCTGGCGGATGGAGCGGTGGACGCCGAGGCGACCGAGACCCTGCGGGCGCGCCTGCGCGTGGAGCGCGGCCCGACCCCGTTCTTCGACCGCGGCCCCGGCTTCCCCACCCTCTCCGGCGGCGCCACCACCGCCGCCGTCGACACCCTCGACCCGTGACGACGAGCCGTATCCGCACGGTTCACTCCAAGCCTCGTGAGGCGGTACTTCGTTGCTCCGCGACAGCGGCGAGCACGCGCCGGGCCAGGATGAGGTCCGCGTCCGGTGTGCCGGCCGCCGACGCGTGGGTCGACATCGCCGCGATCCGTTCGGGATCGGTGAGCACCGGGATCAGGGTGGTCTCGATCCAAGCCGGATCGAGGTCGCCGTCGTCGACGAGCAGTGCCCCACCGGCCGCGACGACCGGCTCGGCGTTCAGCCGCTGCTCACCGCCGCGCAGCGGTAGCGGGACGTACGCGGCCGGCAGACCGACGGCGGCCAGTTCGGCGCACGTCATCGCTCCCGAGCGGCAGATCACGAAGTCGGCCGCTGCGTAGGCGTACTGCATCTCGTCTACGAAGGGTACGACGACGTAGGGCGGATCGGCGGGGTCGCGGTCCGGCGCTCCGACCACGTGCTGCGGCCCGGTGATGTGCAGCACCTGTACACCGGTCGCCCGCAACGCCGCAGCCGCGCCGGACACCGCGGCGTTGATCGAATGGGCGCCCTGTGAGCCGCCGGTGACCATCAGTACCGGCCCGTCGGGTCGCAGCCCGAACCGCCGCCGGGCGGCGTCGCGCAGCACGGGCCGGTCGAGCCCGGTGATCGCCGGCCGCAGCGGAATCCCGATGGCGGTGGCGTGCGCCAGCCGGACACTCGGCGCGGCGGTGAACACGTGCGTCGTCATCCGGGCCGCCAGCCGGTTGGCCACTCCGGGCCGGGCGTTCGCCTCGTGGACGACGATCGGCAGGCCCTGCCTGTGGGCGGCAAGGTAGGCCGGCATGGCCACGTAGCCACCGAAGCCCACCACGACCTCGGCCCGGACGCGGTCGAGCACGATCTCGGCCGCCCGCACCGAGTCGCGGAGCCTGCCCGGCGTCTGCAGCAGGGCCCGGTTCAGTTTGCGCGGCAGCGGCGCCGGTGGGATGAGTTCGAGCGGGTAGCCGCGGGCGGGAACGAGCGTGGTGTCCAGACCGCGGACGGTGCCGAGGGCGGTGATCTCGGCCGTGGGCTCCAGACGGCGCAGGGCGTCGGCGAAGTTCATCGCGGGCTCGATGTGCCCTGCCGAATGGCCGCCGGCGACGACGACGCGCGGTGGCGGCTCGCCCGGCATCACGATGTCCCTCCGATCAGGATTCCGCGGTTCGCGTGAAACCGCTCGAACACCTGCATCGGCAATGACGCGGAGTCTGAATTGTGTGAATAGCCCGACGGATTATGGAACCGCACCACATCGTCTTCGACCGCATAGACCAGCACGAGGTGGCCCCCACGTTGGGGCGCGTGGGTGTTCGGGTCGCGAATCTCGGGTGATACTGACGCGATCATGACCTGCCCGGGTTGCACTTTTTGGCTGGATATGTAAATGGGCGTGCGCTCGACCAGTTCGCAGTGGAATCCGAACTGTGAGCTGACCCAGGCCATGAACGGCCGGTAGATGAGCCCCTGCACCTTGCCGGAGGGCTCCACCACGTAGCAGCCCCAGTCGAGGGCCAGCGCGAGGAGTTCGCCCATCGGCAGCCTGATGTCGGTCCAGCCCTGGAGCAGCGACTGCAGGCACGCTAGACCGCAGACCTTGCGGGACCAGAAAAGGTATTCCTCGCCTGAGCGGTATCCGTCGGAGGCCCAGTCGTGCAGTCGCGATGGATCGGTGCCGCCCAGGAAGACCTCCAGCCCCGATAGGCCGGTGCGCTGCATGACGACCTCGTCGTTGCGTTCCAGATGTCCCCACTGCGAGATGCAGTGGAGACTCCGATCACGTGATGGGGAAGTCGAAGTAGACATCAGGATGGGGCTCGTCTCTAAGCGTGTAGTGCCACCATTCGCAGTCGTACCGATCGAATCCGCAGTCCTCCATGATGGAACGGAGATGCTCACGGTTCTGGGCCTCGGTCGGCGTGATTCCTCGGGCTCGATGACGTGAGATCGGGTCCATGAGGTCGTGGCCGCCCCCCATGGGAGCGAGCTCGCCGGTGGCAAGGTGATAGAGGGTCAGGTCGATGGCGCTGCCCCTGCTGTGGCCCGACTTCGCGGCCACATAACCGTTCTCGAACATCTGGGGCCGGTCGAGGTTCGGGTAGTGTCGCGGTTTGGTCCGGCCATCCTCGGGCTGTTCCGACCAGCGTAGGAAGCAGTCGACGGCGCGTTGGGGGCGATACCCGTCCCAGAGAAGCAGCCCGAAGCCAAGGGAGGCCGCCTTCTCGCGTGCTTGCGAGAGGGCCTCGCACAGGGACCGGGTGCCGACGATGCGATTCGCGAGATAGCCGTCCACCGGTTTGCCGGTGAAATTGTCCCAGGTGGCGTACTTGGCATCCCAGCGGACGCCCTTCACCCAGTCGTCGACGTAGACGAAGTCGTCGATCATCGCTTCTTTCCGTGCAGTGCCATCGAGATGAGCCGGTCGATCACGTCGGACAGCGACAATCCCGCGGCGGCCATCATCCGCGGGTAGCGGCTGTAGGACGTCAGGCCGGGCATGGTGTTGACCTCGTTGAGCACCACCTGTCCGTCGTCGGTGAGGAACAGGTCGACGCGGGCAAGTCCCTTGCAGCCCAGCGCGCGGTAGATGGTCTTGGCCGCCTCCTGGACGAGCCGGCGCGAGTCGTCGGAGATGTCGGCGGGAACGATGAACGTCGAGTTCTCCGATCCGGTCTCGGGTGAGTCCTCCTGGTGGATCCTGAAGAATCCGTGCGAGAGGTCGACCCGGTCCACCTCGCCGGTGACCAGGCCGAATGGTTCTTCGAGGACTGCGCAGCCGATCTCGCTGCCGGCCACGGCCTCCTCGACCAAGGCCTTCGAGTCGTACTGGTGCGCCGCGCTCAGCGCGCTCGTCAGTTCCTCTTTTTCGGTGACTTTGCTGACGCCGAACGAGGAGCCCGAACGAGCCGGCTTCACGAAGACGGGATACCGAAGACGGTCGGGATCGACCTTCTCGTTCTCCGTGACGACCCAGAAGTTCGGCGTGGCGATTCCCGCGCTCCTGGTGACGCTGTAAGCCAAGGACTTGTCCATGCACACGGCCGAGCTCTGGATGTCGCAGCCGACGTAGGGGATGCCGGAGAGCTCCAACAGGCCTTGGATCGCGCCGTCCTCGCCGAGCCTGCCGTGAAGTACGGGGAAGACGAGGTCGAGGCGCACCGTCTCGTAGCCCTCCTGCCCCATGACCAGGAGACCGTGCACGCTTCGGTCAGGTGACAGCGTGACGGGACGGGCGCCGCCGTTCTCCCAGTCCGCGGCGGGGCCGTCGCACAGTTTCCAATCGCCGTCGGCCGTGATGCCGATCCAGAACGGCTCGTACTTCTCGGTGTCGAGGTTCCTTGCGACCTCGCGCGCTGACTTGATGGAGACGGGATGTTCCTCGCAAGCGCCTCCGAAGATGACTCCGACCTTCAACCTGCTCATGCTGTTCTCCCGCTCTCGAAGTTCAGGCAGTTGATGAGACTGTTCTCGACGATGTCTTTCAGGGCGTGTTCGGTGTCATAGGCGGAGTGCGGAGTGATCAGCACATTCGGCAGGCGCTGCAGTCGTACCAGGGCCTCGTTCTCGAGATACCTGTTCCGGCAGTCGGCGTAGAAGATGCCTTCCTCGCCTTCGAGGACGTCCAGTGCCGCGCCGCCCAGCCTGCCGCTCTCCAGTGCGGCGAGGAGGGCCTCGGTGTCGAGCAGCGGTCCGCGACCTGTGTTGACGATGTACGAGCCGGGCTTCATCCGCTCGATGCGATGGCGATCGAGGAGATGGCGGGTGTCCGCCGTGAGCGGGGTGTGGAGCGTCACGATGTCGCTCAGTTCGATCAGTTCGTCGAACGGCACGTGTCCGGTCGAGGCGTGTGATCGGTTGTCGTGGGTCAGCACGCGGCAGCCGAAGCCTCGCAGCCGGTCGATGACCGCTGTGCCGATGCGGCCTGTTCCGACCACTCCGACGGTCAGGTCCCGCAGTTCCCTGCCGCGGGCGTGGCTCAGCCGATAGTCGTGAGTGTCGGTGCGGCGGATGGTGGATTTCGCGTGGCGCACGACCATGAGCATCAACATCAACGTGTAGTCGGCCACGCTGTCCGGTGAGTAGGCGACGTTGCCGACCGAGATGCCGACGCTCTCGGCGTACTCCAGGTCGATGTGGTCGTAACCGATGCTTCTGGTGCAGATGTATTCCACACCTGCCTTGCTCAGCGCTAGAAGCGTGGGATTGGTGATCTGAGTCTTGTGGTTAACGCTGACGCATCGGTTGCCGCGTGCCAGTTCAGCGTTGGTCTCGCAGACGGCGGCCTCGGTGATGGTGAGCGACAATCCGAGGCGTGCCCCCATCTCCTGGAACAAGGCGGCTTCGTCCCGGCCGCATCCGAAGACCACGAGTCCTGTCGTCGGGATTGACGAGGGAGATGGCTCGGGCATCGTTCGGGCGCGAAGATCCGTGGTCGCTTCGCAGGAGATCGAACTCAATTCTTTGGAGTCCATGTCCCAAGCCAAGACCGCGCCGTGTTGTCAGCACGTATGCAATTTTCGATATGCGGACGATATGCCGTCCCCCTGACCGCGCACGTGCTCGAAGGGGCCAGGGACGGAAGGACCGTCCGGGAGCTGATGGCCTCGGGGCACGCCGTGCTCACCCGCCGGGGGGTGATGGAGGGCGTCCCCGAGATGATCGAGATGATCCAGGTGGAGGCGACCTTCCCGGACGGCACCAAGCTGGTGACCATCACCGACCCCGTCCCCGCGGCCCGACGTCACCGCGCCCGGGCAGGTCGAGCATCCGGGGCAGGCCGAGCCGGTGCGGGTCAACGAGGGGCCGCCGGTGACGAGGGTCGAGGTCCGCAACACCGGCGACCGCGCGGTGCAGGTCGGCTCCCACTACCACCTCTACGAGGTGAACCCGGCGCTGGAGATCCGGCCGGTGCCGGTGGCGCCGCACGCGGCGTCCGACCGGGAGTGCGCCTCCGGCAAGCGCCTGAACATCCCCGCGGGCAAGTCGCGGCGCTTCGAGACCGCCTGCCGCGTCGAGGTCGACCTGGTTCCCCTGCAGGGGGAGCGGAAGGTCATGGGGCTGCGCGCCATGGTCGGAGGCGAGCTGCGTGACTGAGCCCGAAGTGTGCCGTCCCCGGCTCGAGCGCGCGGAGTACGCCGACCTGTACGGGCCGACCGCGGGCGACCGGATCCGGCTCGCCGACACCGACCTGTGGATCGAGATCACCGAGGACTGGGCGGGCGGCCCGGGGCACAGCGGGGACGAGGTGGTGTTCGGTGGCGGCAAGGTGATCCGCGAGTCGATGGGCCAGTCCTGCGTGTCGCGCGCCGAGGGCGCCCCCGACACGGTGATCACCGGGGTGGTGGTCCTGGACCACTGGGGCGTCGTCAAGGCGGATGTCGCGCTGCGCGGCGGTGACATCGTCGCCCTGGGCAAGGCCTACAACCCCGAGACCATGAACCGGCGCCACGACGACCACGCGGTCGCCGCCGACATCGTGATCGGCCCGGAGACCGAGATCATCGCCGGCAACGGCAAGATCCTCACCGCGGGCGGGGTGGACACGCACGTCCACTTCATCTGCCCCGAGCAGCTCGACGAGGCGCTGGGTTCGGGCGTGACGACGCTCGTCGGCGGCGGCACGGGGCCCGCCGAGGGCAGCAAGGCCACCACCGTAGGGCCGCGGCCGCGGACGGAGTCACCGATCTGCCGCTGCTCCACGGCGACGGCCCCTTCGCGCTCCGCCGCCTCCGCCCCCGCGGCTCCGAGGCGCGCGTCTGCCTGCTGAACACCATGAGCGCCCCGCACAACGGCGACCGCCTGCGCATCGAGGCCGTCGTCGGGCCGGGCGCCGACCTGCGCGCCATCTCGGCCGCCGCCACGGTCGCGCTGCCCGGGCCCGCACCCGACCACGCGGTCCTCGACGTGGCGCTGCGCGTAGCGGACTCCGCGCGGCTGCACCGGCTGCCCGAACCCGTCATCTCCGCCGCCGGAAGCGACCTGCGCCAGCACGTCCGCGTCGACCTGGCCCGCACCGCCCGGCTCGTCCTCAGCGAACAGCAGGTCCTCGGCCGCGCACACGAGCCGACGGGACGGCTGGCCGGCCGCATCACCGTCCGCCGCGGCGGACGGACACTGCTGGACCAGCACTGCGCCTACGGTCCCGGCGCCCCCGGCTGGGACGGCCCCGCCGTGCTGGCCGGCAACCGCGCCGTCGGCCAACTGCTCGTCGTCGACCCGACGTACCGGGACGATCCGCCCGGACGCGAATACTCGACGACATGCCAGCGCGCGCACGGCGTCATCACCCCGCTCGCGGGCCCGGGCGTCCTCCTCACCGCCGTGGCCCCCGACGCCGGCGACCTCCGCCGCTGTCTCGACGCCGCACTCCACCACCTCGGCCACCGCACAGGCTGAACCGCCAGGCGGGCTAGGCCCGGGTGCCGGGTTCGGCGAGCTCGATGATGTTTCCGAGGTTGTCGCTGACGAACGCGACGCGTTGCCCGATCTCCTCGATCGTCATGGGGCCGCCGAGCAGCCGCACGCCCAGGTCGCGCAAATCGGTGACGACCGCGTCGAGATCCGCGACGGCGAGGCAGAAGTGGTGCAGCCGCGCCGGGTTCATGCTCGACAGGATGTCGCCGGCCGGCGCCCGGCGGTCCGACGCGACCGCCATCAGTTCGATCCTGACGTCTCCGTGGACGAGGAAGGCGAACGTCATGCCGTGGGTCTCGAACCGCCGCTCGACGGTGAAGCCGAGCGTCCGCGAGTACCACGCGATGGTGGCGTCGAGGTCCTCCGGAGTCAGGGTGATGCCGACATGGTCATGGGAGAGGGAGATGCTCATGCGGCCAACTTCGCCGACCGCCGGGCCCCCGCAAGAGATGGATAACCGGAAGGCTTGTCCAGGAAGCACAGCGGCCCGGCTACCCCGAACCCTCCGGCGGCGCCCCCGGGGCTCCGGCTTGCATCCCGTTCCCCCGTGCGGGGGAGCGGGATGGCTCTTTCGAGGGGTTACCGGCCGAAGTGGGCCGCCGACGATGGTGATCGCTTGCAGGGGAGGGAGCTTTCGTGGCGATCACAGGGGCAGAGCAGGCGCACGGGCGGACCACCGGGGCCGCGCTGTGCTGGTCGGCGGTGGCGGCCGGACTGGGGTTGTGGTGGGTGCTGCAGCCGTCGGCGTATCTGCTGGGGCGGGGGGACGCGGAGTCTCCCCCGCTGGCCTTCGACATCGGGGCGCGTCCTGGGGCGATCGGGTTGCTCGTGCTCGGCGGGCTGGGCGTCGCGGTGGCTCTCGTCCTGCGCGACCGGCGACGCGTCGAGGCGATGCGCCGACCGCTTCTCGGCCTCGCGGCCGGATACGCGGGGCTGGGATTCGTGCTTCCGGGCTACAGCCTGATGATCGCCGTCGCCTACGCCTCCGCGTTCTCGGCGCCGGTCGTCCTGCCGGCGGCGCTGCTGGCGCGCGCCCTGCGGCTCGGCCGGGTGGGCACGTCGGTGCTGGTGGGGGTTCCGGCGGCGGCGGGGGCCGGGTTCGCCGCCTTCATCGTGGCGTACAAGGGCGCCCACTGGGGCGTGTTCGCCGTCGTCGGCGGGGCCATCTGGGCGGCCTGCACGGTGACCACGTTCCGGATCGGCAAGCGGCGCTGCGCCCGCTGCGGCCGACCCGGCGCCGCCTGGACGCGGCCGCAGGCCGCGGCGCGCTGGGGGCGGAAGGTGACGATCGCCGCCGCGCTCATGCCCTTGCCGTACGGGCTCGTCCGGCTGACCTGGCTGACGCCGTGGGGGATCGCGTTCCCCGAGGACGGCGGCTGGGGGATCTGGGTCACCGGCATGCTCCTCGGCTGCGTGTCCGAGGGGGGAGCGATCCTGATCCGCGGGCTCATCCGCCCTTGGGGGGAGGTGTGGCCGAGATGGGTTCCGGTGGTGCATGGGCGCCCGATACCGGTCGCCGTCCCCACCAGCGCGGCACTGGTGGTCTCGGCCGTGCTGACCCTGTTCACCGTCTTCCTGGTCACGGAGATTCCTCGGGGAGAGGAGGGGCTGCTCTTCAGCCTGGTGTTCGTACCGCTCGGGCTGTGGGGGCCGCTGCTGGCCGCCGCGGCGCTCGCCTACTACTACCGTCGCCGCGGCGCCTGCACCCACTGCCCCGCAGCGCCCGCCCAATAGTGCTCATGAAACACGAGCGAGGGCTTACGGGATGATCCGCGCCCAGACCCACTTGCCGCCGCCGGGGTCGCGCGTCACCCCGCACGCGGCGGACAGGGCCTGGACGATGTGCAGCCCCCAACCGCCGTTGTCGTCGAACGCCTCCTCGGACAGGTCGAGATCATCGAGGGTGAGCCCGACCTTCGGCCTGGCTCGCGGGAAGTCGGACGCCCCGTCCCACACGGCGATGATGACCCCGTGCGCGTCCCGACTCACCTGGAGCCGCAGCTCCGCGCGCGGCGTCCGCTCGGCCGCGTTGGTGACGAGCTCCGAGACGATGAGCAGCGCATCATCGAGAACGTGCGAATAGCCCCATTTGTGAAATCGCGCCCCCGCCAGTGTCCGCGCCAACCCCACCGCCGCCGCGGACCCCATCAAGGGAATGATCAATTCTCCGGCCGCCGTCGCCATCCGCGCCCCGCCTTCGCTCGGTTTCGATTTCCCGTGGCAAGGCTGTCCGGAGATGCTTATATTTCGCTGTGTCCACGTGAGTTGAAAACCCGGGAGCAGCCATGTCCTCTGTTCGGGAACCCTTGGACCCCAGGGTGTCGGTGTGGCACTTCCTGGCCTTCTACATGCGTTTCATGAGGGAGAAGGCCGGGCTGTCGCTTGCTCAGTGCGGCGAGATCATCGGTGCCGCGCGTTCCACCGTTTCCAACCTGGAGGCGGGCAGGCGACGTCCCCAGGATGATCAGATGCGGCTGCTTGACAAGCATTATGGGACGGGACTGCTTTTTCAGCTCATCCTCTGGTTTGCCCGAATGGCGCACGATCCAGACTGGGCACGCCAGTGCATGGAGTACGAGAAACAAGCTCTTGCGATCAAGACCTGCCACGGCAAGGCGATACCTCGCCCGTTTCAAACCGAGGGATACATCCGCGCGATGCTCCGAACGGAAGCGGCGAAAGACTTTGAGGACGAGGTCGGCACCCGCGTGGAGCGGCAACGCCTGATCTTGGAGCGGGTCGACCCGCCAACACTGTGGATGCTTGTGGACGAAAGCGTATTGTCGTGTCCCGTCGGTGGCCCCGAGGTCATGAGGTGCCAACTGGAGCACCTGCTCGACCTTGCGAGTCAGTCGAACGTCATCATGAGGATCGTGCCTGCGGCGGCCGGCCCTCACCACGGCTTCGACGGGCCGTTCCAGGTCATCAGCCTGCCGGAGCGGGATGTCGCCTACGCCGGTGCCCAGAACGGCGGCCGCTTGATCGAGAGCCCTGTTGAAGCGAGGGATTTTTCGACTAAGTTCGAACGTATCGGTGCGAAGGCCCTCCCTGAGGACGCCTCACTTGCCCTTATCAAGCGACACTTGGAGCAGTACTCGTGATCGTTAATTGGCGGAAGAGCAGTCACAGCGGCGGCATTAGTGATCAGCAGTGTGTTGAGCTGGGGCGTCTTGCGCCGGGGGTGGGGATCGGCGTGCGTGATTCCAAGGATCCGGATGGCGGTCACCTTGCGTTGAGCGTGGTGCAGTTCGCGGGGTTGGTCGAGCAGATCAAGGGGCGCCTGGAGCGGTGACGCTGCCTGGGCGGTGGGGCGCTCAGTTCGATCGAGCGCCCGGGGGCCAGGTGCCGGGTTCGGCGAGTTCGATGATGTTGCCGAGGTTGTCGCTGATGAACGCGATGCGCTGACCGAGCTCCTCGATCGTCATGGGGCCGCCGAGCAGCCGCACGCCCAGGTCGCGCAGCTCGGTGACGACCGCGTCGAGGTCCGTGACGGCGAGGCAGAAGTGGTGCAGGCGCGCCGGGGCCATGCTCGACAGGATGTCCTCGATCGGCTCCTGGCGGACGGAGGCGACCGCCATCAATTCGATCTTGACGTCACCGTGGACGAGGAAGACGAACGTCATGCCGGGGGAGTCGAACCGCCGGTCGACGGTGAAGCCGAGCGTTCGGGAGTACCAGGCGATGGTGGCGTCGAGGTCCTCGGGGGTGAGGTTGATGCCGACGTGGTCATGGGCGAAGGAGAGGCTCATGTGGTCAACTTCGCCGACCGCCGGGCCCGCCGCAAGAGACGGACCAACGAGAGGAAGAGGGGCACCACCCTCGCCCGGCGGTGACCGGCGAGAACCGAAGTATGGCCACTGACGCCGCGACGCTGGGCGCCACATCGCGCTCGTGGCGCGACCGCATCCCGCCGACGGCCGCGGGACTGCCGGGCGGCCGCACCCGCCGGGCGAGAGGTCTGCGGCGGGAGGAACCGGCCGACCTAGCCGTGATCTCCGTCGACTACGTCGTGCGCCTCGAACAGGGACGCTCCACGACCCCCGGCGCAGGTGGCGCTCGCGCTCGCCCGCGCCCTGGCTCACCGGCCCCTTGCGGCTCACCGCGCCCTGCGGCTCACCGGCGTCCTGCGGCTCACCGGCGCCGAGCGAGATCACCTCTACCGGGTGGTCGGCCTCGTCCCGCCGTCCGACCGGGAGTTCTCCGACGACATCCCGCCCGGCCTCGGGCGCCTGCTCACCAGGCTGGGCGACACCGCCGCCGCGGTCCTCGCCGCGGACTACGGTTGATCTGCTGGAACCGAGGCTGGGCGGCGCTGCTGGGAGACCCGCCGCGGACCCCACCGCACCTCCGCGACTTCGCCCGCGACACCTTCCCGAGCGACGAGGAGGGGCCGCGCCTCTCGCACTGGCCCGTGAACGCGGCCGCCCAGGAGGCGGTCGAGGCCGCACTCGTGTCCGACCTGCGCCGCGCCACGGGACGCTTTCCGAACAGCACGCGCCTGACGGACCTGATCCACGTGCTCACCTCGGGCAACTAGCGCTTCGCCGCGCTGTGGGCCACCGGCGCGGTCGGCGCGCACTGGGAGCAGCACAAGGTCGTCGACCCCCCTCGGTCGGGCCGACCACGGTTGACTGGGACGTCATGACCGACGGCGCCGCGGAGCGGAAGATCGTCATCCTGACCGCCGCACCGGGCGACGAGGTCGGGACCAGGATGCGGCTGGCGGTCGAGTCGGACGTCCCCACTCCGACCATTTCCTTCGCCTGGTCCCGGCACCGGATGCCCAATGGCGATGAGCAGACGCTGGAGCCGAACCCCGCCTCCGCGGTGCCGCCGAGCCGCGTGACCGCCCGCACCCGTGTCGCCTGTCGATCTCCAAGGCGGCTGGAGCCCTGACGGCGGGATGATGTCGGGTTGCGCGCCGCCGAGTGGAGCGCGGCCGAGCGACTTCGGCGCGCCGGGCATCAGGTCCTGACCCCCGACCTGTTCGCCGGCACGCACCGGGACGACCCACGACCAGGGGTTCCAGATAGCCGGCGAGGTCGGCTGGCCGGCGGTGGTCGAGCTCGCCCGGCAGTCACTCCGGGTCATGCCGGACGAGACCGTGCTGCTCGGCTCAGCCCAACGGTGGCTTCGACCCCCAAGGAACCGATCCCAAGGGACCGATCCAGGGTGAACGGCACCGGGATCAGGCGGCGCGGTAGTGCATCTCCGCCGGTGGAGGTGGGGGACGGTTGCGGGCTTCCTCGGGAGTGCGGAGATGGTAGGCGTAGCGGCCGTCCGCGCGCCTGGTGACGTGGATCTGCTCGGGGTTTGAGGACTTCCAGCGGTTGTGCCACCCGCAGGTGAGGGCGAGTTTGTCGATGTCGGTGGGGCTGCCCAGAGCCCAACCGTGGACGTGGTCGACCTCGCAGAGGGTGCCGGGCACCTCGCAGCTCTCGACGGCGCAGGTGGGGTAGAGGGTTTCCAGGACTTGGCGCTGGGCGGGGCTTGCGAACCGCGCCCTGTGGCCGAGGTAGAGGGGTAGGTGGCCTCGGCCCAGGATCAGGGCGGAGACGCCTGCGCTGAGGGCTATGCGGCGGGCCTGCGCGGCGGGAATCGGCGTGCCGTCGGTGAGCCGGGCGGGGGCCTGCCCTCCGGTGAGGGTGTCCAGATCACAGATGACGGTGACCTTGGTGGCCTTGTGCCCGCCCGAGAGGACGCCGGTCAACGCGGCCGCCGTGCGTTCGGACAAGTCGCGCCGGTCGTCGGTCCCGGCGGGCTTGGCCAGGGGCCCTAGGGTGCCGTCCCAGATGGCGGCGTCCTCGGCGTTGAGCCACCCTTTGATGTAGCGGCCGCCGTCCAGTGACCGTGTCGAGTCGATCCAGGAGCGGTCGTAGCCGCGGCCGGAGTCCGCATCGGGGGCTTCGGTACCGTCCCGCTCGGCGACCAGTTGGGCGATCCGGGTTCCGAACGCTGCGACCTTCCCGGCGGAGAACCCTTGGCGGACCAGACCGAGCAGGATGTCTTCGGCTGCGGCGCAGTCCTCGGCGTTCAGGCGGGTGACGGCGCCTGCGATGGTGGCGGCGTACCCATAGGACAGCTCGCCGCAGGCCAGGAGCTTGGTGACCTCGGGCAGGCGATGGCGCTCGCGGGCCAGAGCAAGACGTTCCTTCGCGCGGGCCTCACGCATGCCCAGACGAGAGCGTAACCACGCCCGGGCGGACGGGTAGCCCCGGCGACGCAGCTCGCCGGTGGTGTCCACCCGGCTGATCAACGCGGCGAGGGCGCTCTCGTGCCGGTCAACGGCGCGGACCAGGGTTTCGGCGGCCTGCATGCACGCCGCCGGGCTCTCGGGCGCCTCCCGGTGGGCGAGTTCGGCCGCGATCAAGGCCGCCGCGTCCACCAACTCCCTGGTGGACATCGACGCCACATCGATCACGATCGAACTCATGCTCCCATTTTATCGAACGATTCAATCGCCAACCTCCAATTCCAGGTGAGACTATTGCATCCTTCTGGCTGCCCGATAATGTGAACAAACAAGGCTTTAGTCGAAGTTCTTAGGATTGGCAAAGATGTTCAAGATAGCCCGAGATGACCGGAGATCGAGACACATGGCCGACGTGCCTCGATCAGGACCGGGATACCGCCGGTCCTCAGTTCGCCACCGCCAAGGACCTGCTGGCCGGAGACTCTTCGCAGACATCAGATGTGCCCGGCTGTGGAGGCGTTCCGTAGGAACGCCCTACAGCAACCCCGGCGCGAACCCAACTGCTGAATACCGACCCGATCCGGCCGAGCCCAGCCGAAGTGACTTGAGCCTGGGGCTGCCGCAGCGTTCGAGCCGACCCGCACGGGGCGCCGTGACTTGTCGCTATCGAAACCATGTTGATCCGATGAAGAGCGCCGCAACCACGCGACCGGCCCCGTACAGGCGCGCCATGGGGAGAGCGATCAACAAGCTGGCAGGGTCCCCCTTGGACGTGGTCCTCCGACATCACCGAACCACCTCTAGTACCATCGGTGATACCAAAATGACGTACGCAGGGAGAGTCCTGGCATGGCCTTCGCAGCGCGCCTTCCCGACGACCTGGACGCCTGGCTCGACGAGGCGGCCACGGCCGAGCAGCGGTCCAAGAACGCGATACTGATCACTGCTCTCGAGGAGTACCGGCAGCGCCGGGAACTCGCTCACGTGCTCGAACTCGCCGACGAGACGGCGCGCGACCACCGGAACCTGTTGGACCGGCTGGGCGACGCGTGAGCGTGCGCTACCTGACGGCCGAAGAGATCGTCGCCGTCGGGCGCCGGGCCGTCGGCGAGCACCTCAACGTGCGGGACTTCGGGCTGGTCGCATCGGCGGCCGCACGGCCGGCCACGGTGACCTTCGGCGTGGACCCCTACCCCACCCTTCTCGAAAAGGCCGCCGCGCTGCTGCACTCGCTCACCACCTCCCACCCGTTCACTGACGGGAACAAGCGAGTCGCCTTCGCCGCCACCGATGTCTTCCTCAAGCTCAACGGAGCACGCTTCGACCCCGAAGCCGAGGACGACCTGTTCACCACCGTTATCGACACCGCCACCCATGCCCTCAACGACGTCCCGGCCATCGCCAAGCGGCTCGAGCGCCTGATACGGGCGGCCGGTGCTCGGTAAGGCGCTCGCAACCGCGGACGTTTCCGCCGAGCGGAGATGGCATGACTGCATACGCTCCGCATCTGATCGAGTGCAGTTAGTGGCGAGGAAATGTCGGGTTGCTCTCAGTGGCGGCAAGGCGGCATGGAACGCGAAACAGAGGGGACTGATCTCGGCCGAGTGGCGATCACTTTCGTGCTTTCGGCGTGACGGCACGGGTCCGCTGATCGTTGCCCTGGCATAAGGAGAAAGAAGCAGATGACCGTGTCGGAGCAGCCGGTTCCCCCCGGAGACGACCTGCTCTCATCTCCGTCCGACGACCGCGCGCACCGGATCCGCCGGTCCCTGGAACGGCTGATCGGCGTGGCGGCGACGGAGGGAAACTCCGTGACGCCCCTGCGCAACGGGGACGAGATCTTCCCCCGCATGCTGGACGAGATCGCCGGAGCGCGGCGGACCATCGACATGATGACCTACGTCTACTGGCGCGGGGACATCGCCCACCGGTTCGCCGACGCGCTGTCGGAGCGCGCCCGCGACGGGGTGCGGGTCCGGCTGCTGCTGGACGGCATCGGCGCGTGGCAGATCGAGAAGGACCTGGTGGAGAAGATGGAGCGGGCCGGCGTCACGGTCGCCTGGTTCCGCAAGCCCGTCTACGTCTCGCCGTTCAAGCAGAACCACCGCTGCCACCGCAAGGTGCTGGTGGTGGACGAGCAGGTCGCCTTCACCGGCGGCGTCGGCATCGCCGAGGAATGGTGCGGGGACGCCCGCGACGAGAGCGAGTGGCGCGACAGCCACTTCAGGGTCCGCGGGCCCGCGGTGGACGGGATCGCGGCCGCGTTCGCGCAGAACTGGGCCGAGTGCCACGACGTCCTCTTCGACGACCGCGACCGCTTCGCCGGGCACGAACCCGCCGGTGACGCGGTGGTCCAGGTCGTGCGGGGGTCGGCCAGCGTCGGCTGGCAGGACATGCAGACCCTGCTCCGCGTCGTCCTCCAACTGGCCGAGCGGCGGCTGCGGATCGCGTCCGCCTACTTCGCGCCCGACGACTACTTCGTCAATCTGCTGTGCGAGACCGTCGGCCGCGGGGTCGAGGTGGAGATGCTCCTGCCCGGCCCGCACGCCGACAAGCGCGTGAGCCGCCTGGCGAGCCAGCGGCATTACGAGGACCTTCTGAAGTGCGGTGTGCGCATCCATCAGTTCCAGCCGGCGATGCTGCACACGAAGATCCTCACCATGGACGGGATCGTCTCGCTCATCGGGTCCACGAACTTCAACCGGCGTTCCATGGACCACGACGAGGAGGTCATGCTCGCCGTGATCGACCAGGACCTGACCGCGACCCTCGACGCCCATTTCGACGAGGACCTCGCCCGCAGCAAGCAGGTCGACCACGCGCGATGGGCCCGGCGGTCCACGACGCAACGCGCCAAGGAGCTGGCGATCACCCCGATCCGCCGCTTCCTCTAGGGGCCCTCGCCCGTCCCCGGCCTCGGGGGACGGGCCCTGAAGCGGTACGGGGTGAAGGTGGTGCCGTCCACGAGGAGGTCGCAGCGGTCGAGGGTGGCGTCGGCGGTGAAGTGGGCCTGTTCGCGGACGGCCCAGTCCTCCCAGGCTCCGGCGTACTCGGGGCCGTCCCGGTCGAGGGCGCGTGCGCGGCGCAGGTCGTACGGCGCGTCGATCCAGATCCGGTAGGCGGCGGGCGCCTTCGCCCACGCGGAACCGACGCCCTCGACGATGAGGACGGGCGCGGGCGGGATCTCTTCCTCGGGGCCGTAGCGGTCGTGGTGCCAGTCGTAGCGGCGCAGCACGGCAGGACGTCCGTTCCGCAGCGGGTCGAGCACCGCGCGCTGGAGGGGCCGCCACCAGGTGAGCGGATCGGCGTCCCACGGCACCCGGAAGTCGTCCGAGCGGACGACCGGGGCGCCGACCAGGGCCTCCGCCAGGTGGCCCGCGAACGTCGACTTCCCCGCCCCGCTCGGGCCGTCCACCACGACGATCCGCGCCCGGCCGCAGGACGGCGGCAGCGCGAGCAGCCGTGCGGCGAGCGCGGGGTAGGTCATGCGGGCGAAGGCCCCGGCGGAGTCGGCCCCGGCGGGGTTGGGCTCGGCGGAGTCCGGCACGGACGGCATACTTCCAGGTACCCGCCCCGCGGCGGAGCCGGCCCCCGGCCGGAGCCGTCCGCCGGAAGGAGCCGCCCCCGCGGGGACACCGCCTCGGGGGCACGGCCCCTGGAAGGAGAACGCCCTTGCCCGGACCGCTCGAAGGCGTCGTGGTCATCGATCTCAGCCGCGTCGTGGCGGGCCCGCAGGCCACCATGACGCTCGCCGACCTCGGCGCCCGCGTGATCAAGGTCGAGCAGCCCGGCACCGGCGACGAGACCCGCGGCTGGGGCCCGCCGTTCGCGGGCGAGGACCGGGTGAGCACCTACTACCTCTCGATCAACCGGAACAAGGAGTCGATCACCCTCGACCTGAAGTCGGACGAGGGCGCGGACGTCCTCGCCCGGCTCGTCCGGCGCGCCGACGTGCTCGTGGAGAACTTCCGGCCCGGCGTCCTCGACCGGCTCGGCTTCCCGGTGGAGCGGCTGCACGAGCTGAACCCTGGGCTGGTCGTCCTGTCCATCACGGGGTTCGGGCACGACGGGCCTGAGGGCGGGCGCCCCGGCTACGACGCGATCATGCAGGGCGAGGCCGGGATCATGAGCGTGACCGGGCCGCCCGGCACGCCGAGCAAGGTCGGCCTGTCGATCGCCGACATCCTCGCCGCGGGCAACGGCGTCGCGGGCGTGCTGGCCGCCCTGTACGAGCGCACCCGCACCGGGCGAGGGACCGTCGTCCGTACCTCGCTGCTGGCGTCCGTGGTCGGCGCCCACATGTTCCAGGGGACGCGCTGGACCGTCGCCCGGGACGTCCCCGAGTCGGTCGGCAACGACCATCCGTCCATCGCCCCGTACGGGACGTTCCGCTGCAAGGACGGGCAGATCCAGATCGGCGTCGCGAACCAGAACCTGTGGCGCAGGTTCGCGCCGATCGTCGGCCTGGACCCGGGCGACGCCCGCTACGCGACGATCCCCGACCGCTCCGCCCGGCGCGCCGAGCTGACCGCCGACATCGAGCGGGTCCTCGCGGGCGACACGCGTGACGCCTGGCTCGCGCGGCTCGGTGAGGCGGGCGTCCCCGCGGGGGCGATCCGGTCGATCGACGAGGTGTACGAGTGGGAGCAGACCCGCTCGCAGGGCCTGGTCATCGAGGTCGACCATCCGCAGCTCGGGCCCATCGAGCTGCCCGGGCCGCCGCTGCGCTTCGACGGCGCGCCGCCCCGGGGGCACACCGCGCCGCCGCTGCTGGGCGAGCACACCGACGCGGTGATGGCCTGGCTGGAAGGGCTTGAAGAGGCCGAGAGACGTGCGGAGCCCGAAGGACCCGAAGGACCCGAAGGACTCGACGAGGAGGAGAGCGGCTGATGATGGACCTGCTCGGCGGGACGGGCGGCCCGGTGCGGATCGCCGGACGCGAGCTGCCCCGCGACGAACTGCTCGGCCGGGCCTCCGCCGTGGCCGCGGAGATCCGGGGAGCGGACGCGGTCGCCGTGCACGCCACGGCGTCCCTGGAGACGGTCGCCGCGGTCGTCGGCGGCCTCCTCGCGGGCGTCCCCGTGGTGCCGCTGCCGCCCGACTCCGGGCCCGCCGAACGCGCGCACATCCTCGGCGACTCCGGTGCGAGCCTCCTCCTCGCGGCCGGTGGGACGGAGCGCTCCGAGGGGGAGCCTCCGCTCGTCCCGGTCGACGCGCTGCCGCACCACGGAGGCGGCGGGGGCGGCGAGGTCCCCGCCGACGCGACCGCCCTGATCCTCTACACGAGCGGGACGACGGGCGCGCCGAAGGGCGTGCTGATTTCGCGGAGCGCCATCGCCGCCGGGCTCGACGCCCTCGCCGAGGCCTGGGCCTGGACGTCCGATGACGTCCTGGTCCACGGGCTGCCGCTGTTCCACGTGCACGGGCTCGTCCTCGGCGTCCTCGGGCCCCTGCGGGCCGGTTCGCGCCTCGTCCACACCGGGCGTCCCAGGCCGGAGCTGTACGCGGCGGCGGCGCGGGACGACGGCGGCAGCCTGTTCTTCGGCGTCCCCACCGTCTGGTCGAGGACGGCGGCGGACCCGTCCACCGCCGGGGCCCTGCGCGGCGCGCGGCTGCTCGTCTCCGGCAGCGCGCCCCTGCCCGTGCCCGTGTTCGAGCGGCTCTCGGCCCTCACCGGGCACCGCCCGGTCGAGCGGTACGGCATGACCGAGACCCTCATCACGGTCAGCGCCCGCGCGGACGGCGACCGGCGCCCCGGCTACGTCGGCACGCCGCTGCCCGGCGTCGAGACGCGCCTGACGGCCGAGGACGGCTCGCCCGTCCCGCCGGACGGGGAGACGCCCGGCGAGCTGCACGTCCGCGCGCCGCTGCTGTTCAAGGGGTACCTCAACCGCCCCGAGGCGACCGCGGAGTCGTTCACGCCGGACGGCTGGTTCCGCACCGGCGACATCGCCACGATCGGCCCGGACGGCTGGCACCGGATCGTGGGGCGCGCGTCGACCGACCTCATCAAGAGCGGCGGCTACCGGATCGGCGCCGGCGAGATCGAGAACGCGCTGCTCGCCCACCCCGCCGTGCGGGAGGCCGCCGTCCTCGGCACCCCGCACGACGACCTCGGCGAGCAGGTCACCGCCTACGTCGTCGCCGACGGGGTGGGGGAGAAGGAGCTCATCGACTTCGTGGCCGAGCGCCTCTCGGTGCACAAGCGGCCCCGCGTCGTCCACATGGTCGGCTCCCTGCCCCGCAACGCCATGGGCAAGGTCGTGAAGTCCCGCCTGGGCGAGCTCTAGGGGAGGACCTCCGCTAGGACGGGGTTGACCAGCTCGCGGGCGAACGACTCGGGCGGGTCGGAGGCGTCCTCGCCTTCCGCGAAGTAGCGCAGGAAGCCCTGCTGGAAGCACGCGCCCATCAGCAGTGCGGCCACGGCCTGCGTGTCCGCGTCAGGGGCGACCCTGCCGAGGTCGCGCTCGGCGTCCAGGTAGCGGGCCAGCGCCCGTACCGGCTCCTGCGGGCCCGCGCCGTACTTGCGCAGCGACTCGCGGGTCGCCTGCAGCAGCCGCGGCTGCGCCGCCATCGAGACCATCATCGGGAACGCCCGCCGGTAGAAGCGCAGCCCGCCGTGCACGATCCCGACGAGGTTGGACTCGACGGTGCCCTCGCCCGGGACGCCCATAGAGGTGAACGGGGGCATCCGCTCCTTCAGCACGCACAGCATCAGCTCGTCCTTGTCGCGGAAGTGCTTGTAGAGCAGCGCCTCGGAGTAGCCGGACGCTCTCGCGATCTCCTTCGTGGTCGCGCCGGCGACCCCGTGCCGCCGCATGATGCCCGCCGCGGCGTCCAGGATCCGTTCGCGCGCGCTCAATGGGCCCCCTTGACAGGTGAGTGAACGCTCACCAGGATAGAGGTTAGTAAGTATTCACTCACCCCTCAAGTGCTCGCCCGTCCGGCGCATTCCAGAGGTGCCGACGGGGCGCTCACGGGGGTTCGGGTAGGAGGACAGGATGAGGTTCACGGTCTTCGGGGCGACCGGGGGCACCGGCGTCCAGGTCGTCCGGCGCGCGCTCGACGCCGGGCACGAGGTGACCGCCGTCGTCCGCGACCCCGCCGGCCTGCCCGGCGAGGTCCGCGCCTGCGCCGACGTCGTCCAGGCCGACGTCATGGACCCGGGCGCGATCGAGGAGGCGGTCAAGGGGCGCGACGCCGTGATCACCGCGATCGGCACCCGCGACGGCCGCCGCCCGACCAGCGTCTGCGCGGACAGCACCCGCGGCATCGTCGAGGCGATGCGGGCGGGCGGCACCGAGCGGTTCGTGCTGACCAGCGCGTCCGGGCTGCACGCAGGGCCGGGCGACGACCCGCTCACCCGGTTCCTGGTCAAGCCCCTCGTCCTCGGCCCGCTCCTCAAGCACGTCTTCAACGACATGCGCGCCGCCGAGGCCCTCACCCGCGACTCCGGCCTCGCCTGGACGATCGTCCGCCCGCCCCGCCTCACCGACGGCCCCGGCAACGGCCGCTACCGGAAGGCGGCCGACCGCAACGTCCTCGGCGGCCTCTCCATGGCCCGCTCCGACCTCGCCACCGCGCTCCTCGACATCGCGGGCGAGCCGTCCACCGCCGGGCACGTCATCAGCGTCGCGGGCTGAGCGGCATGACACCTGTCATGCCGATCGCCTGACAGGCGCCGCCGGAAGCGGTGACACGCGCTTCTACCGGCGCGCTCGCATGATCGCGACGCTGGGGGCATGGAGACGAACCCAGCCATCGGCGTCGACGGGCTCCGGCAGCGGTACGGGGACTTCGAGGCCGTCGCCGGGATCTCGTTCGAGGTCGCGGCAGGCGAGTTGTTCGCGCTGCTCGGCACGAACGGCGCGGGCAAGACCACCACGCTCGAAACGCTGGAAGGGCACCGGAACGTCCACGGAGGCACGGTCCGGGTCCTCGGCCACGACCCGTACGCGGAACGCCGGAAGGTCCGCCCGCGCATGGGCATCATGCTGCAGGACGGCGGCTTCTTCGCCGACCTCACCGTCGCCGAAACGATCGAGCACTGGCGCGGCTTCACCCCCTCCGCGCGCGACCGCGACGAGGCCATCGCCATGGCGGGGCTCGCGGAGAAGGCGGGCGTACGGGTGCGGCAGCTGTCCGGCGGCCAGAAACGCCGCCTCGACCTCGCGCTGGCCCTTCTCGGCAGGCCCGAGGTCCTGTTCCTGGACGAGCCGACGAGCGGCATGGACCCCGAGGCCCGGCGCGCGACGTGGGACATCGTCGAGGACGTGGTCGCCGACGGCACGGCGGTCCTGCTCACGACCCACTACCTGGAGGAGGCCGAGCACCTCGCCGACCGGCTCGCGATCCTGCACCGCGGGCGGATCGAGACGTCCGGCACGGTCGCGGAAGTGGTCGCCGGACACGGCGACCGCATCTCCTTCCGGCTGCCGGAGCGCCTCCAGGTCGCCGAACTGCCCCCTCTGCACGGCGCCCGCGCCGACGTCCGAGTGGAGGGCGGCCGAGCCGTCGCGTCCTACACCCTGCCCTCCGGCACGCCCCCGTCCGGCTCTCCGCCGTCCGGCCCCGCCGCCGATGCCGGGCTCCAAGCGGGCCTCTACGAACTGCTGCGCTGGGCCGACGAGGAGGCCGTCCGGCTGGACGGCCTCCGGGTGCGCAGCGCCTCCCTCGAAGACGTCTTCCTGCACACCGCCGAAGGAGCGGCCCGATGAGCCCCCGGGTGAGACCCGCCACGAAGCCCGCCCTGAATAAGCCCGCCCTCAAGAAGACCGCCCTCATGAGACCCGATGCCGTTCTGGGCGTCGCGCGCCTCGACCTCACCCTGCTCTGGCGGAACCGGACCGCCCTCTTCACCGCCGCCGGCCTGCCGCTGCTGTTCGCCGCCATGCTCGTCCCGGTCCGCGGCCAGAAGATCGACGGCGTGGACGGCGCCCTCCTGCAGGGCACCGGCCACCTGGGGTTCTTCCTCGTCTTCGCCGTCTTCATGAACCTCGTCAACGTGTTCACCGCCCGCCGCGAGGACCGCACCCTCAAGCGGCTGCGCGGCACCGCCCTGTCGGACGCGGAGATCATCGGCGGCGGCGTCCTCACCGCGACCGCGCTGTACACGGTGCAGGCCGTCGCGCTGCTGGTCCTGCTCGGCACCGCGATGGGCGGCCGGGTCCCCGCCGACCCCGTCCTGGTCCTGGCCGGGCTCGCGGGCGGCGCCGCCGTGTTCGCGGCGCTGGCGCTCGCGGTCTCGGGCGCCACCCCGAACGCCGAGCTGGCGCAGCTCACCGTCCTGCCGATCATGTTCGGGTGCATGCTCGGGGCCGGGGTCATGTTCCCGCTGGACGATCTGCCCGGCTGGCTGCAGGCGGCCTGCCGCTGGGTCCCGCTCAGCCCGGTCGTGGAGATCGTCCGGACCGGGTACTTCGGCCAGGACTTCGTGCACCGGCCCGCCCACCCCGCCGTCGGCCTCGCCGAAGGCTGGCTGACCTGCGTGCGGCCGTTCCTCGTCCTCGCCTTCTGGATGGCGACCGGCCGCCTCATGGCCACCCGCTGGTTCCGGTGGGAGCCGCGGCGCGCCTGACCGCCGCGGGCCCACCGTTACAGTGCGATGCGAGGAGGAACGAGGACATGGCGGTCGCGACCACGGCGGACATCGAGGAGCAGGCCGCCCGGAGGCTGGAGCGCTACCGGCGGGTGACGTACCGCTCGTTCATGTTCGCCGCCATGGGCTTCGTCCTGCCGGCCCTCTACGGGCTCGAAGACGCCTACACCCGCGGCGACGCGGGCGCGCCCCTCACCGCCGCGGTCGTCGCGGGGCTCGCCGTCCTCAGCTGGTGCTACACGCGGCTCGTCCGGGGCGGGCTCGAAGGGACCCTGTCCAAGCGGGACACCGTGGCCAGTGCCGCCGTCGCCGCCGCGCTCAGCCTGATGCTGCTCACCAGCCCGTGGTTCAGCGTCATCCCCGTGTTCTGGGTCTCGGCCGTGGTGCTGTCCCCGATGGGCCGCGGGCGGATCGTCGCGCTGTGCGCGGGCACCGGGACGTACTGCGGGGCCGTCGCCACGGCGGGCGCGGAGCGCCTGTACCCGGAGGGCGACGCCCCCTGGTACGCGATCCTCCCGGTGCTGTGCGCCCTGTACACCGCGATCTGCGGGTTCGTCGTGTTCGTCAACCGGTACCAGCGGCGCATGTGGGAGCTGCACCAGGAGGCCTACGCGGCCCGCGACGCCCTCGCCCGGCTCGCGGTCACCGAGGAGCGGCTCCGCTTCTCCCGCGACCTGCACGACCTGCTCGGCCACAGCCTGTCCCTCATCGCGGTGAAGAGCGAGCTGGCCAAGCGGACGGTGCGCGACGACCCGGACCGGGCCGGCGCCGAGATGGCGGACGTCCAGCGCGCGGCCAGGGAGGCGCTTCGGGAGGTCCGCGCCGCCGTCCGCGGCTACCGGGCCGTCGAGCTGGACGCCGAGCTGGCCGGCGTCCGGGCCGTCCTGGAGGCCGCCGGGGTGCGCTGCGAGATCGGCCGCCTGCCGGACGGGCTGCCGCCGGCGGTCCGCTCGGTGCTCGCCTGGGTGATCCGCGAGGGCGCCACCAACGTCATCAAGCACAGCGAGGCGCGGCACTGCACGATCAGTCTCGACGTGTACGGCGCGCCTTCCGGGGACGGCGCCCTCTACGGTGACTCCGTGGTCCTGGAAATGCGCAACGACGGCGTCCGCGGCGCCGAGACCGCGGCGGGCTCGGGCCTGACCGGCCTCACCGAGCGCGTCGCCGTCCTCGGCGGCGAGATCACCGCCGGCCGGCACGGCCGCGACGGGTACCTCCTGCGCGCCGCCGTCCCGCTCCCTCCCGTCCACGGCCCGGGTGAGGCCGGTCCAGACGGGCGGGGCTCGGACGGGAGCGGGACGGGCGCCGGTCAGGTGCTGCCGGCCGCGAGGCCCGCGTGATCCGGGTCCTGCTCGCCGACGACGAGCACCTCATCCGCGGCGCCGTCGCCGCCCTCCTCGGCCTGGAGACCGACCTGGAGGTCGTCGCCGAGGTCGGCCGCGGCGACGAGGTGCCCGCGGCCGTCGCCGCGCACGATCCGGACGTGGCCGTCCTCGACATCGAGATGCCGGGCGCGGACGGCCTCACCGTCGCCGAGGAACTGCACGCCTCCGGCGCCCGCTGCGCGGTGTGCATCCTCACGAGCTTCGGCCGCCCGGGCTACCTGCGCCGCGCCATGTCCGCCGGGGTCCGCGGCTTCGTCGCCAAGGACGCTCCCACCGACGAGCTCGCCAGCGCCATCCGCAAGATCCACGGCGGCGGCCGCTACCTGGACGCCGAACTGGCCGCCAGCGCGATGGCCGCCGGCGACAATCCGCTCTCCGAACGCGAACGCGACGTCCTGCGCCTGGCCGGCGCCGGCGCCGAGACCGCCCGCATCGCGGCCGACCTGCACCTGTCCGAGGGCACCGTCCGCAACTACCTGTCCACCGCCATGGCGAAGATGGGCGAACCCACCCGCGTCCGCGCCGCCCGCGCCGCGATCGACATGGGCTGGATCTGACCCCCGGCCGGGCCGGACATCGCGACGCGGTCGGACACCGGGAAGTGGCTGGACACTGCGAAGCGGCCGTTCCTCGGGCCGGTGGTTCCCCGGGCCGCGAGAGGCCGTTCAGACGACGCCGTGCTCGCCGCGCATGCCGGGCAGGGGGCCTAGGCTTGGGGCGTGAGCGAGCCATTGGTCGAGCGCATGCAGGGATTCGGCGAGACGATCTTCGCTGAGATGTCGGCTCTCGCCGTCCGGACCGGGGCCATCAATCTTGGCCAGGGCTTTCCGGACGAGGACGGCCCGGCGGGGGTCCTGGACGCGGCGGTGCAGGCGATCCGGACGGGCGCGAACCAGTATCCGCCCGGTCCCGGCCTGCCCGAACTCCGGGAGGCCGTGGCGGCGCAGCGGCTGGAGCGGTACGGGCTGTCGTTCGATCCGGCGACCGAGGTGTTCGTGACCGTCGGCGCCACCGAGGGGATCGCCGCCTCCGTGCTGGCGCTGGCGGGGCCGGGCGACGAGGTGATCGTGTTCGAGCCGTACTACGACTCCTACGCGGCCGTGATCGCGCTCGCCGGGGCAGTGCGCAGGCCGGTCACGCTGCGCCCGGTCGAAGGGCGTTTCACCTTCGACCCGGACGAACTGCGCGCCGCCGTCGGCCCGCGCACCCGGGCGATCCTGGTGAACTCGCCGCACAACCCGGCCGGCACCGTGTTCACGCGGGACGAGCTGGAGGCCATCGCGGACGTCTGCCGGGAGCACGACCTGGTCGCGATCACCGACGAGGTCTACGAGTACCTGACGTTCGACGAGACCGAGCACATCCCGCTGGCGACGCTCGACGGCATGCGCGAGCGGACGGTGTCGGTGTCGTCGGCGGGCAAGTCGTTCTCGGTGACCGGCTGGAAGACCGGCTGGGTGACGGCGCCCGCCCCCTACATCCGGGCCGTCCAGACCGTGAAGCAGTTCCTCACCTACGCGGTCAGCGCCCCCTACCAGCGCGCCGCCGCCTACGCGCTGCGCAACGAGATCCCGTGGGTGGAGGAGCTGCGCAAGTCGCTCCAGGCGAAGCGGGACCGCCTCATCACCGGCCTTGAGGCCGCGGGGTTCACGACCTTCCGGCCGCAGGGCACCTACTTCGTGCAGGCCGACATCCGCCCGCTCGGCTTCACCGACGGCATGGAGCTGGCCCGCGCCCTGCCGGACCAGGCGGGCGTCGTCGCGATCCCGAGCCAGGTGTTCTACGACCACGCCGAGGCGGGCGCCCACTTCGTCCGGTTCGCGTTCTGCAAGAAGGACGAGGTCATCGACGAGGCCGTGAGCCGCCTCGCGCGCCTGCGCTGAACGGTCCCGGGGCGCCGGGGCATTGCCGGAAAGTGCCGAAGAAACGGCGTTCGTTGGGCGGAATTCGCCCGTGAGCGGTGCCCGCCGCGCGGGTTAGCGTCCGTCCCGTGACCCGGGGCCATCAGGGAGAAGACGGCGCGACGCGCACCGGCGAGCGGATCCTGATCGCGCTCGGCGGCAACGCCATGACCGCGCCGGACGGCAGCGCCACCCCGGACGCCCAGGCGGCCGCGATCGAGGGCGCGATGGCGCACGTGGCCGATCTCGTGGCGGCGGGCGCGCGGGTCGCGCTCACGCACGGCAACGGCCCGCAGGTCGGCAACCTGCTGATCAAGAACCAGCTGGCGGCGGGCGTGGTGCCGCCCGTCCCGCTGGACTGGTGCGGCGCGCAGACCCAGGCCACCGTCGGCGTGATGATCATGAATGCGCTGGAGCGGGCGCTGGCCGCGCGGGGTGCGGCCCGCCCGGTGTCGACGGTGGTGACCCGGACGCTCGTGGACGCCGCCGACCCCGGTTTCCTGGCCCCCGCCAAGCCGATCGGCCGCTACTTCCCCGAGGCGGAGGCCCGCCGCTCGATCGCGCTCGGCCAGGTCTGGAAGGACTTCGGGGACCGTGGCTGGCGGCGCGTCGTCGCCTCGCCGGAGCCGCTGGAGATCCTGGACGCCGACGCGGCCGCCGTGCTCCTGGACGCGGGACACGTCGTGGTCGCCGCGGGCGGCGGGGGAGTGCCCGTGGTCCGGGCGGACGGGGCGCTGCGCGGCGTCGAGGCCGTCGTGGACAAGGACCTGGCCGCGCAACTGCTGGCCCGCCGCCTGGAGGCGACCACCCTCGTGATCGCCACCGACGTGGAGAACGCGATGACCGGGTTCGGGACGCAGCGGGCCCGCCCGCTGCACCGCACGACGGTCGCGGAGCTGACGGAACTGGCCGCCGCCGGGCACTTCGCCGGCGGCAGCATGGGCCCGAAGGTCGAGGCGGTGCGGCGGTTCGTCGCGGCCGGCGGTCGGCGCGCCGCGATCGCCTCGCTGCCCCGGCTCGGCGACGCCGCGCACGGCAAGGCCGGGACGGTCGTCGAGGACTGACCCCGGGTAGAGACCGATCACCAGTGCGGCCGGCGAGCAGGCCGGCCGGCGAGCAGCACGGCCCGATGAACGGCACGGCAGTTGAGGAGCGATGACGGTGCCCGATCCGATCGAAGTCCGCAAGATCCCCATCGAGAGCGTGACCGACGCGTCCGGGCTTGCCCGGCTGATCGACGACGGCGTCCTGGAGGCCGACCGGGTCCTCGCCGTGGTCGGCAAGACCGAGGGCAACGGCGGCGTGAACGACTACACGCGGCTGCTCGCCGACCGGGCGTTCCGCGAGGTGCTCCTTGCCAAGGGCACGCGGACGGCGGACGAGGTGGCGCGCGTCCCGCTGGTGTGGTCGGGCGGCACGGACGGGGTGCTCAGCCCGCACGCGACCGTCTTCGCGACCGTCGACCCCGCCCGCGTCCCCGCCTCCGACGAGCCGCGGCTGTCGGTCGGCGTCGCGATGAGCGAGATCATCCTGCCCGAGGACATCGGACGCCCCGCGATGGTGGAGACCGTCGCCGCCGGCGTCCGCGAGGCCATGAAGACCGCCGGGATCGACGATCCGGCCGACGTCCACTACGTGCAGACCAAGACGCCGCTGCTCACCCTCGACACGATCAACGACGCGAAGACGCGCGGCCGCGACGTCGTCACCGAGGACACCCTCAAGTCCATGGACATCTCCAACTCCACGACCGCGCTCGGCATCGCCGTCGCGCTCGGCGAGATCGAGGCGCCCTCCGCCGACCAGATCCACAAGGACCTGTCGCTGTACTCGTCGGTGGCGTCGTGCTCGTCCGGCGTCGAGTTGGACCGGGCGCAGATCGTGGTCGTCGGCAACGTGCGCGGCATCGGCGGCCGGTACCGGGCCGGGCACGGTGTGATGAAGGACGCACTGGACGCCGACGGGATCTGGGACGCGATCCGCTCGACGGGCCTGGACCTGCCCGAGCGGCCCCGCACGTCCGACCTCGGCGACCGGCTCGTCAACGTGTTCATCAAGTGCGAGGCCGACCCGAGCGGCTCGGTGCGCGGCCGCCGCAACATCATGCTCGACGACTCCGACGTGCACTGGCACCGGCAGATCAAGGCGTGCGTCGGCGGCGTCGCGGCCTCGGTCACCGGCGACCCGGCGGTGTTCGTGTCGGTCGCGGCCGTGCACCAGGGCCCGTCCGGCGGCGGCACCGTCGCGGCCATCGCCGACCTCGGCTGACGGCGGCGGGACGCGACGCGGTCGCGGAGAGTATCCTTGGAGTGGCCCCCTGTGGTCGCCGGAGGTTATAGCCTTCCTGCCGTGTCCGGACTGACCATTCCCGAACCACAGTTCCCCGGGGACGACGGAAGCGCCGACCCCCGGTTGTGCGAGGCGCTCGCCGGCTACGCGGCCGGCCGTGTCGGCGCCCACACGGTGCTGCGGCGGCTCCAGGGGGCGCGGCTGCTGGTGCCGATCGTCGCCGTCCTCACAGAGGAGGAGCCGACGGAGCCCGGCGAGCTGCGGCGGGAGAAGTCGAGCGACATGGCGCTGCCCACCCTGATCGGCGACGACGGGCGGCGCGGCGTGCTCGGCTTCACCTGCACCGAGACGATGAAGGCGTGGCGCGCCGACGCCCGCCCGGTCGCGGTGCGGGCCGGCGACGCCTGCCGCGCCACCCTCGACGAAGGCGCGGACGCCCTGGTCGTGGACGTGGCGGGCCCGGTCCCGTTCGCCGTGGACGGGCTGCGCCTGCACCTGCTCGCCGACGGCCGCCCCATCCCGCCGCCCCACGAGGACCCCGACGTCCTGGCCGCGGTCGAGGCCGCGTTCGGCTCCGACCCGTCGGTCACCGGCGTCCGCGTCGTCGAGGGCACCTCCGCGGAGATCGCCGTCCGGTTCGCCGTCGTCCCCGGGCACGACGAGCGGAGCACCGTGCAGCGGGTCTCCGACCGGCTCGCCGAACTGCTGCGCGGCCGGATCGTCGGCGGCGTCGAACTGAACGTCCTGCGCAGATAGCACCCGCCCGCGCCGGAGGGGCCGGGGCTGCGGCGGCGGTAAATCGTTGGCGTCCGGTGCGGGCGCTCTGCGAGCCTGGCGCCATGATCGACGTCGATGCCTTCATCACCGACGGGTACGTCCGGGTGGAGCAGGCGTTCCCCCGCGAGCTGGCCGCCGAGTGCCGCGGCATCCTGTGGCGCGAGACCGGCTGCGACCCCGACGATCCCGCGACGTGGACGCGCCCGGTGGTGCGGCTCGGCGACCATGCCGAGGCGCCGTTCCGGGCCGCCGCGAACACCGACCGCCTGCGCGCCGCTTTCGACGCCGTCGTCGGCAAGGACGCGTGGCTGCCGTGCGGCGGCCTCGGCACGTTCCCGGTGCGGTTCCCCAGCGACCAGCCGCCCGGCGACGACGGCTGGCACATCGACGCCGGCTTCCCCGGCGACGACCCCGCCGACTTCATGTCCTACCGGGTGAACGTCGCGTCGAAGGGCCGCGCGCTGCTGATGCTGTTCCTCTTCTCCGACGTGGGGGAGGACGACGGGCCGACCCGCATCCGGGTGGGGTCCCACCTGGACGTCCCGCCGATCCTGGAGCCCGCGGGGGAGGAGGGGCTCGCGTTCATGGACCTGGCGGGCAAGGCCGTCCCCGCGACCGAGCACCGTCCGCTCGCCCATGCCGCGGGACAGGCCGGCGACGTGTACCTGTGCCACCCGTTCCTCGTGCACGCCGCGCAGGCGCACCATGGCACGCGCCCCCGGTTCATGGCGCAGCCGCCGCTGCTCCCCGCCGGGCCGCTTCCCGCGTCGTCCCCCGTCCGGCTCGCGATCGGGCGGGGGCTCGGGCGCTCCTAGTACCAGGTCGTCGGGAGGCCGTGCGACGGCGCCTCGCCGAGGACCACGCGTTCCCCGCCCGGCCACAGCCGCAGCGTCACGACGTGCAGGACGTCGAGCCGCGAGGCGTCGCGCCCCTCGAACGACAGGTGCGCCACGGGCGCGTCCGGGGTGGCCGCCGCTCCGGCCCGCTCGATGCTCCGGTCGACGCGCGCGCCCTCCTCGTCCGACAGGTACGCGCGCATCGTCGAGTGCCACACGACCGTGACGACACCCTCCCGGGGGGCCAGCCCTTCCAGGAAGTCCGCCGCGCCCGCCTGCACGACCGTCGCGGGGACCGCGGCGGCCACCTCGAACGCCGCCCGCAGCCGCGCCGCCCGCGCCGCCTGGTCGGGCCACACGTACGACAGTAGCCGCCGCCGCGCGGCGGGCGAGGCCGGGTCCAGCGGGTTCGGGTCGCATCCCCGCCGCTCGGTGATGGAGAGGGGCGCGTCGACCGGCGGCAGGCCCCGCCAGGCGTCCGGCAGGACGACCGGCGACTCGGGCCCGTACGCGCCGCTCTCGTGCAGGAGGCGGAAGCGGTCGGCCCGCAGGTTCAGGCCCGCGCTGGCCCCGATCTCCAGCAGCCTGACCGGCAGGGGCTCTCCGGGCAGGGGCTTCACGGGCAGACGCGGGACAGGCGGACGCGCTGGCGCGGGGCGGCAGGCGTCCGCGATCGTGAGGAGCCCGCCGACGAGCGGGGCCGCCCGCCCGACCTCGTTGGTCTGCGGCGGGTCGGCGAGCCCGGCGCGGATCTCGGCGGCGTGCTCGGACAGCACCGCCCGGAACGCCGGCCAGGCCTCCAGCGGGTCCTCCGTCCCGCCCGCGGTCGGGTAGTGCGCGGCCAGTTCCGGCACCCGCCCTTCGAGGACGAGGCGGTGGACCGTCCCCAGCATCCCCAGGATGTAGCCGGTCCCGGTCCGCTCGCCGAGCACCTCCGTCACGGCCGCGCCCGGATCTCCGGCCGCCCGCGTGAGCAGCTCCGAATACATCGGCGACCCCAGATCGGCGGACGCCCGCGCCTGGGCGAGCAGCGCCCGCCTCGTCTCGGCGGCCCCCCGCGAACCGGACTTCCCCATCGTCCACCTCCGCGACGAGCCTCTCAGATGCTGGACGGCGTCACGGGCGGGCGCGCGGAGTCAATAGGATTCACCCATGCTGCGCTGGTTGACCGCGGGGGAGTCCCATGGCCCGGCCCTGACCGCGATCGTGGAGGGGCTGCCGGCCGGTGTGCGCGTGACCTCGGGGGACATCGCCGAGGAGCTGCGCCGCCGGAGGCTCGGCCACGGGCGGGGCGCCCGGATGAAGTTCGAGCAGGACAAGGTCACGATCATCGGCGGCGTCCGGCACGGCGTGACGCTCGGCGGGCCGGTCGCGATCGAGGTCGGCAACACCGAGTGGCCCAAGTGGGAGACGGTCATGTCGGCCGACCCCGTGGACGCCGACGTCCTCGCGGCCCAGGCCAGGAACGCGCCGCTGTCGCAGCCGAGGCCCGGCCACGCCGACCTGGTCGGCATGCAGAAGTACGGGTTCGACGACGCCCGGCCCGTCCTGGAGCGGGCGAGCGCGCGGGAGACGGCGGCGCGGGTCGCGCTCGGCACCGTCGCCAAGGCGTTCCTGAAGCAGGCCCTCGGCGTGGACGTCCTGAGCCACGTGATCGCGCTCGGCGAGGTCGAGGCCCCCGAGGGCGTCCTGCCGGAGCCCGCCGACCTGGCCGGGGTCGACGAGAGCCCGGTGCGGTGCTTCGACGCCGAGGCGTCGGCGCGGATGGTCGCGCACATCGACGAGACCAAGAAGGCCGGCGACACCCTCGGCGGCGTCGTGGAGGTCCTCGCCTACGGCCTCCCGCCCGGCCTCGGCAGCCACGTCCACTGGGACCGGCGCCTCGACTCCCGGCTCGCCGGGATCCTGATGGGCATCCAGGCGATCAAGGGCGTGGAGCTCGGCGACGGGTTCACCACCGCCCGGCGGCCCGGCTCGCGGGCGCACGACGAGATCGACGCCACCACCGAGGGGATCCGCCGGCGCACCAACCGCGCCGGCGGCGTCGAGGGCGGCATGACCACCGGCGAGGTGCTGCGGGTGCGCGCCGCGATGAAGCCGATCTCGACCGTCCCGCGGCGGCTCGACACGATCGACGTCACGACCGGCGAGCCCGCCAAGGCGATCAACCAGCGCAGCGACGTGACGGCGGTCCCGGCCGCCGGGGTGGTCGCCGAGGCGATGGTCGCGCTCGTCCTCGCCGACGCTGCGCTGGAGAAGTTCGGCGGCGACTCCGCCGAGGAGACCGCCCGCAACCTGCGGGGCTACCTGTCCTCCCTGACGATCAAGTGAGCGGTGCCATGCGACCGAAGGCCGTCATCATCGGACCCCCCGGCTCGGGCAAGACCACGATCGGCACGGCGCTCGCCGACCGGCTCGGCGTCCCGCTGCGCGACACCGACGCCGACGTCGAGCGGGCCGCGGGCAAGCCGATCGGCGAGATCTTCATCGACGACGGCGAGGAGCGCTTCCGCGAGATGGAGCGGGCCGCCGTCGCCGCGGCGCTGACCGGGCACGAGGGCGTCGTCGCGCTCGGCGGCGGCGCCGTCCTCGCGGCGGAGACGCAGGAGCTGCTCGCCGGGCACACCGTCGTCTACCTTCGGGTCGGGCTCTCGGAGGCGATCAAGCGGGTCGGCCTGGCGTCGGCGCGGCCGCTGCTCGTGCTGAACCCGCGCAGCCAGATGCGCAAGCTCCTGGAGGAGCGGCTCCCGATCTACGAGCGGCTGGGCACCGTGCACGTCGACACCGACGGCCGCGAACCCGCCGACATCGTCGAAGAGGTCGTGAAGGCCCTGGAGGACGCCGCCCCCGCCGACCGCGACGGCGAGGAGAACGGGTGACGCCGCCGGCCCGGGTGCCCGTGGGGGGCGCCGAGCCCTACGACGTCGTCATCGGGACGGGCGTCCTCGGCGAGCTGCCCGCGATGGTCGGCGACAAGGCCCGGACCGTCGCGGTCGTGCACGCCGAGGGGCTGCCGGAGATCGCCCGCCCCGTGTGCGGGGCGCTCGAGCAGGCCGGGTACACGGTGCACGCGCTGCCCGTCCCCGACGGCGAGGCCGCCAAGGAGGCCGGCGTCCTGGCCGGGCTGTGGTCGGCGTTCGCCGCGCTCGGCATGACCCGGACCGACGTCGTCGTCGGCGTCGGCGGCGGCGCCACCACCGACCTCGCCGGGTTCGCGGCCGCGTCGTGGCTGCGGGGGGTGCGTGCGGTGCTCGTCCCGACGACGCTGCTCGGCATGGTGGACGCGGCGGTCGGCGGCAAGACCGGCATCAACATCCCCGAGGGCAAGAACCTGGTCGGCGCCTTCCACCCGCCCGGCGGCGTCCTGTGCGACCTCGCCACGCTGATGACGATGCCGCGCGAGGACTACATCAGCGGCCTCGCCGAGATCATCAAGGCCGGGTTCATCGCCGACCCGGAGATCCTGGCCCTGGTCGAGGACGACCCGAAGGGCGCCGCCGCACCTGACGGCCCGCACACCCGCGAGCTCGTGGAACGGGCCGTGCGGGTCAAGGCCGGCGTCGTCTCGGCCGACCTGAGGGAGAGCGGCCTCCGCGAGATCCTCAACTACGGCCACACCCTCGCGCACGCCATCGAGAAGAACGAGGACTACCGGTTCCGCCACGGCCACGCCGTCGCGATCGGCATGGTGTACGCCGCGGAGCTGTCCCGCCTCGCCGGGCGGCTGCCCGCCGAGGCCGTCCGGCGGCACCGCGACGTCCTGGAGTCCGTGGGCCTGCCGGTCTCCTACGCCGCCGACTGGCCCGGCCTGCGCGCCACCATGACCATCGACAAGAAGTCGCGGGGCGCCACGCTCCGGTTCGTCGTCCTCGACGGCATCGCCGAGCCCGGACGCCTCGAAGGCCCCGACGAGGCCCTGCTCGCCGCCGCCTACCGGGAGATCGCACGATGACCCGCGTCCTCGTCCTCAACGGCCCGAACCTGCGGCGCCTCGGGGTCCGCGAGCCCGAGAAGTACGGGACGGCGACCTTCGACGACCTGGTCGCCGTCTGCCGCGCGGCCGGGCGCCGCCTCGACCTGAACGTCGAGGTCCGGCAGACCGACGACGAGGCCGAGATGATGCGCTGGCTGCACGAGGCGGCCGACGAGCGCGTCCCCGTCGTGCTGAACCCGGCCGCGTTCACGCACTACTCCTACGCGCTGCGCGACGCGGTCGCCCAGCGCACCGCCCCGCTCGTCGAGGTCCACATCACCAACCCGGCCGCGCGCGAGGAGTTCCGCCACACCTCCGTCGTCGCCGGCGTCGCCACCGGCACCATCGCCGGCTTCGGCACCATGTCCTACGTCCTCGCCCTCCAGGCCGTGGCCGAGCTGATCGCCGAGAACTCCTAGCCTTTCCCGGCGGGCCTAGCCCTCTTCGGCCGCGCTGCGGGCCATGGCCTTGAGCTCGGCGACGACGTCGTCCAGCGGGGCGACGTCGCGGTGGGCGCGGCACAGGATGGTGGCGCCCTCGACGGCGGCGACGATGAGGCGGGCCAGCCGGGACGCGCGGTCGTCGGGGACGCCGGCGTTGCCGAGCCCGGTGGCGAGGGTGTCCTGCCAGCGCGCGAACGCCGCCGCCGCGGCGTCGGCGAGCTGCGGCGCGTCGTCGTGGGACTCGACCGTGACGGCGACGACGGGGCAGCCGGCCCGGAACCCGCTCCTGATCAGGACCTGCCGCCACCAGCTCGTGAAGGCGTCCACGGCCGACGCGGCGTCGCCGCTCTCGGTGGCGGCGAGGATGCCGGCGTTCAGGAACTCGCCGGCGTAGCGGACGGCCTCCTCGGCGAGCTGCGCCTTGCCGCCGGGGAAGTGGTGGTAGATCGACCCGCGCGGGGCGCCGCTGTGCGCGATGACGTCGCGGAACCCGGTGCCGCTGTAGCCGCGCTCGCGGAAGAGGTAGGCGGCGCTGCGCACCATGCGTTCCCTGCTGTCCGTCCCCATGGGACGATTATGACATTCATCATACGGTTCCCGCGTTGACCATGACGACCGTCATGGAGACATTTGGCCATGCCGGACGCCGACTCTGCTACTCGCGAGTAAGGTCGAGTGCGGTCAGGCGGGGAAGCGGGCAGGAAAGAAGGAGACCTTCGTGATCGACCTCCAGCGCGACGGAGACGTGTACGTCCTGCGGTTCGACGCGGGCGAGAACCGCTTCGGCCCGGACTTCCTCGACGCGGTCGAGGGGGCCCTCGACTCGGTGGCGAAGAACGACGGGCCGGGCGCGCTCGTCACCGTCGGGACCGGCAAGTTCTACTCCAACGGCCTGGACCTGGACTGGCTCGGCGCCAACCAGGACAGGTTCGAGGAGTACCTGCGCCGCGTGCACGCCCTGTTCGCGCGCGTCCTGTCGCTGCCGATGCCGACGGTCGCCGCGCTGAACGGGCATGCCTTCGCGGGCGGTGGCATGCTGGCCCTCGCGCATGACTTCGCCGTCATGCGGAGCGACCGCGGCTACTTCTGCCTGCCCGAGGTCGACCTCGGAATGAGCTTCACCCCCGGGATGAACGCGCTGATCACGGCACGGCTGCCGAAGGCCGCCGCGCACGAGGCGATGCTCACCGGCCGCCGGTACACCGCGGAGCAGGCGCGCGAGGCCGGGATCGTGCAGCGCGTCGCGGCGGAGGATGAGGTCCTGCCCGCCGCGGTGGAGTGGGCGGCGTCGCTGGCGAGCAAGAACGGCGCGGTCGTGGCGACGATCCGCACCGCGATGTACCGGCAGGCGCTGGACGCGCTGAACGGCCCGGCGCTGCCGTGACCCCTCCCCGCGGGCGGGCGGCGGGAGTAGGTTACGTTCGACTGGAATCGGATTCGGTTTAGGGAAGGGGCGCGGGAGACCATGCGCATCGGGATGGCGCTCAGCTACTCGGGCGGTTTCAAGGAGACCGTCGAGGAGCTCGCCGACTACGAGAAGGCCGGCCTCGACATCGTCTACGTCGCGGAGGCGTACAGCTTCGACGCGGTGAGCCAGATGGGCTACATCGCCGCCAAGACGGAGCGCGTGGAGATCGCCTCCGGCATCCTCAACATCTACTCGCGCACCCCGACCGCCATCGCGCAGACGGCCGCGGGGCTGGACTACGTCTCCGACGGGCGGTTCACGCTCGGCATCGGCGCGTCCGGCCCGCAGGTCATCGAGGGCTTCCACGGGGTCCCCTACACCGCGCCCCTCGGCCGCACCCGCGAGATCATCGAGATCTGCCGCAAGGTGTGGCGCCGCGAGCGGGTGCAGCACGACGGCAAGTACTACCACCTGCCGCTGCCGGAGGGGCAGGGCACCGGCCTCGGCAAGGCGCTCAAGCTCATCAACCACCCGGTGCGCGCCGACATCCCGATCATGGTCGCCGCGATCGGCCCGAAGAACGTCGAGCTGACCGCCGAGATCGCCAACGGCTGGGAGCCGATCTTCTACATGCCGGAGAAGGCCGCGGACGTGTGGGGCCCCTCCCTCGCGGCCGGCAAGGCCAAGCGCGACCCGGCGCTCGGCGAGCTGGACGTGGTCGGGCAGTCGCCGCTCGCCATCGGCGACGACGTGAAGGGCTTCCTGGAGTTCGGCCGCCCGATGGCCGCGCTCTACATCGGCGGCATGGGCGCCAAGGGCAAGAACTTCTACAACGACCTCGCCCGCCGGTACGGCTTCGAGAAGGAGGCCGAGGAGATCCAGGACCTGTACCTGGACGGCAAGAAGGACGAGGCCGCCGCGAAGGTCCCGCAGGAGCTGCTGGAGAAGATGTCCCTCATCGGCTCCGAGGGGCACGTCCGGGAGCGGCTCGCGGCGATGAAGGAGTCCGGCGTCACCACGCTCAACGTGGCCCCGATCGCGGGCGACCACAAGAGCCGCCTCGCCCTGATCGAGAAGGTCAAGGAGATGGCCGCCGACCTGTGACCGCGGACGTGTGAGGTCCCGCGGACGTGTGAGGGGTGGGCGACTCGTCGCCCACCCCTCACGGCCGTCTTACGGGCCCGCGCCCTACAGGGCCGCGTCGACCTCCTTGGCGACGCGCTCGCCGGAGCGGACGGCGCCGTCCATGTAGCCCGTCCAGTAGCCGGACGTCTCGGTGCCCGCCCAGTGGATCGGGCCGCACGGCTCCCGCAGCGCCGGACCGAACGCGGTGAGCGCGCCGGGCGGGGCGACGCCGACCGGGCCGCCGCCGCTCCAGGTCTCGTTGTCCCAGCGCTGGAAGGCGGTCAGCGTCGGGTTCGCGGCCTTGTCGCCGAACAGCTTGGTGAACGAGTCGAGGCCCGCCGCCCTGACCTCGGCACTCGGCGCGGCGTCCAGCTTGCGCATGTTGGCCTGGTTCATGAAGCCCATCAGGATGCCGCGCGACCCGTCCGGCGGGCTGTTGTCGAACGTCGCGTCGATGGCGCCGCTGTCGGCCACGGCCTGCCCGGTCAGCCCGTCCGCGCGCCAGAACGGCGTGTCGTAGACGGCGACGAACTTGGCGACCGAGCCCATCGGGTACCGCTGCATGAGCTGCGCCCGGCTCGCGGGCAGCCCCGGCGAGAAGTCGATCTTCCCGGCGATCGCGGGGGACATCGCGACCACGACCCGCTTGGCCGACACCGTGACCCCGTCGGCGGTCACCGTGACGCCGCCCGAACCGGTGGCGATCGACCGCACCGGCGCGTTGTAGCGGATGATGTCGCCGAGCCTCGCCGCCAGCCGGATCGGCACCTCCTGGGAACCGCCCACGAACCGCGACTCCTGCGCGCCGCCCTTCGTGTTGATCAGCCGGTCGATCGTCCCCGGGTTGGCCTCGTTGCCCGCCGAGGCCGCGTAGTTCAGCAGGTAGAGGAGGGAGACCTCCTGCGAGCGCATCGACAGGGTCGACGAGGCGAAGGCGTCCATCAGGAACCGCGCGCCGCCGCTCAGCGAGTTGGACCGCGACCAGGTGTGGAAGGTCTGCGCGTCCCACTCCTCGGCCTTGGCCGCCTTCCACGGCTCGCCCACCGGCACCTGCTGGACCATGCCCCCGAGCTTCAGAAGCGCGAGCTCCAGGTCGACCACGCCCCAGTCCGGCGGGACCGCGCCGAGCAGGCCGTCGGTCGCGTAGAGCGACCGCTTGCCGTCCCGGTAGTAGACGTTCTTGCCCTCGTTGTAGGTGGCGTAGGTGTCGACGCCCATGTCCTTGGCGAGCGCGGCGATGCGGTCCTGCGTCGGGCCGATGAACTCGGCGCCGCCCTCGTTGGTGGTGCCGTCGCCGAGGGGCATCCCGTAGACGCGGCCGCCGGGCCGCTCGCGCGCCTCCAGCACGATCACGGACCGGCCCGCCGCGACGAGGTCGCGGGCGGCGGTGAGGCCGGACAGCCCCGCGCCGACGATCACCACGTCCGCGGTGAGGGACGCGTCGAGGGGGGCGGCGAGCGGAGCCGTGCGGGCGCCGGCGGGCGGGGCCGCGGCCGCGGTGACGACGGCTCCGGCGGCGGTGAGCGCGCCTGTGCCCAGCAGTCTTCTTCTGCTGACTCGGGTCAAGGGGAATCACTCCTGGGGGGAAGTCCATTCGGGGGGAGGACGGACGGGACGGAGCACACGCCGGGTCACGCTAGGCCAGCCCTCGAGTAAAAGTCGAGGGTTATTCATGTTCGTGACCGCGTTGAGACGGCCTCCCAGGCGATCATCTAGAGTCCTGGCCATGGGGGAGACTCACCGCGCGCGCCGCCGCCGGCTCGCCGCGCTCGTCGCCGAACGGGACGCCGCCGCCCTGCTGGTGACCCGGCTCGTCAACGTCCGCTACCTGACCGGCCTGGACAGCTCGCGGGCCGCGCTGCTCGTCCCGGCCGACGGCCCCGCCGTGCTCGCGACCGACGGCCGCTACGCCGGGATGGCCGCGCAGGTCTGCCCGGAACTGCCCGTCGTCGTCGACCGGCAGGTGGCGGAGGCGCTGGTGAAGCGGGCGGCCGAGGACGGCCTCGGCCGGGTCGGCTTCGAGGCCCACGACGTGACCGTCGAGCACCACACGGCGCTCCTGGACGCCGCCGAGGTCGAACTGGCGCCGCTCGGCCGCCTCGTCGAGGAACTCCGCATGGTCAAGGACGAGGAGGAGATCGGCCTGCTCCGCGAGGCGTGCGCCGTCACCGACCGCGCGTTCGAGGCCGTCCTGCCCGAGATCCGCGCCGGGGTCACCGAGCGCGCCGTCGCGATCGCCCTCGAAAGGGCCATGGTCGACGAGGGTGCCGAGGGCCCCGCGTTCGAGTCGATCATCGCGTCCGGACCCAACGGCGCCGTCCCGCACCACCATCCCGGCGGCCGCGAGCTCCAGCGCGGCGACCTCGTCACCATGGACTTCGGCGCCCTCTACGGCGGCTACCACGCCGACATGACCCGCACCGTCGCGATCGGCGAGCCCGCCGCCTGGCAGCGCGACCTCTACGACCTCGTCCACCGCGCGCAGGCGGCCGCGCTGGCCGCCGCGCTGCCCGGCGCCGAGACGAAGGACGTGGACGCCGCCGCCCGCGACGTGATCGCGGACGCGGGGCACGGGGAGGCGTTCTCGCACGGCCTCGGGCACGGCGTGGGCCTGGAGATCCACGAAGCGCCGCTCATGGGGTACGACAAGACCGGTAAGCTGATGGATCGGGTTCCGATCACCGCTGAGCCGGGGGTCTACCTCACGGACCGGGGCGGGGTCCGCATCGAGGACACGCTGGTCGTCCGCGCGGGCGGGCCGGAGCTCCTCACCACAACGACCAAGGATCTGCTCGTCCTGTAGGACGCGCGGGCCCGCGACCGGGAGAACAACGCAGTGGCGACGACGAACGACCTGAAGAACGGCATGACGCTGAACATCGACGGCCAGTTGTGGACCGTCCTCGAGTTCCAGCACGTCAAGCCCGGCAAGGGCGGCGCGTTCGTCCGCACCAAGCTCAAGAACGTGCTGTCCGGCAAGGTGGTCGACAAGACCTTCAACGCCGGCACCAAGGTCGAGGTGGCCAGCGTCGACAAGCGCGAGATGCAGTACCTCTACCGCGAGGGCGAGGACTTCGTCTTCATGGACACCGAGACCTACGACCAGCCGCACATCCCCGCGGCCGTCGTCGGCGACGCCTCGAACTACCTGCTCCCCGAGCAGAACGCCGTGATCGCCTTCAACAACGAGAACCCGCTGTACGTCGAGCTGCCCGCCGCCGTCGTGCTGGAGATCACCGAGACCGAGCCCGGCCTGCAGGGCGACCGCTCCACCGGCGGCAGCAAGCCCGCCACTCTGGAGACCGGCGCGCAGATCCAGGTCCCGCTGTTCATCACCACCGGCGAGAAGGTCAAGGTCGACACCCGCTCCGGCGAGTACCTCGGCCGCGCCTGAGATGGCCGCGCGCACCAAGGCCAGGAAACTCGCGCTGGACATCCTGTTCGCCGCGGAGCTGCGGGAGGAGGAGCCGACGGCGGTGCTCGCCGCCCGCGGCCGTCCGAACCAGGACGAGCTCGCCGAGTACCCGCACGCCGTCCGGCTGATCGAAGGCGTCCAGGAGAACCGGGAGCGCATCGACGAGCTGCTCGCCACCTACGCGACCGGCTGGACGCTCGAACGGATGCCCGTCGTCGACCGCAACATCCTGCGGATGGGCACGTTCGAGCTGCTGTGGGTCGACGACGTCCCCGACGGCGTCGCGGTGAGCGAGGCGGTCGGCCTCGCCACCGAGCTGTCCACCGACGAGTCCCCCCGCTTCGTCAACGGCCTCCTGTCCCGCCTGCAGCAACTGAAGCCGTCGCTCAGTCTCTAATGCGTCTTTCTCCTCCTTCGGGCCTGGCGGCCCTCCATCGTCGAAAAACGCGGCGATCGCTGGCATCGCTCCGTCTCGCCTTGCGGCTCGCTGCGCGATCAGGTTCTCGCTTCGCTCGCGTCTCCGCCCCCGGCCCTGCCTTCGGACGCGATCGCAACCGTCGGGGTCGTCGCATAGTTGCGGCGGTGGCTGAGGTAGGCGCGGTGCTTATCGCAGTGCCGCCAGCCCCGAGCGACAGTGCGCTGCAATAAGCTCTCCTTGATGACGAACGTTAGGGGAGCGGCTGTGCCGGGCCGGGTTCAGAAACGGGTGCGGGGCGGGAGCCGGGTGCGCAACGCGGTCCTGTGGGACGCCCTGCGCGTGGTCCTCGACCGCATCACTCCCGAGGCCGGCCTGAGCGACGTCGTGGACGTCGGCGGCGGGACCGGCGGGTTCGCCGTGCCGCTCGCCGAGCTGGGGCACCGGGTCACGGTGGTCGACTCCAACCCGGACGCGCTGGCCGCGCTGGAGCGCCGGGCCGCCGAGTCCGGGGTGCGGGTCCGCGCCGTGCAGGGCGACGCCGTCGACCTGCCCGACCTGCTCGGCCCGGACGCCGCCGACCTCGTGCTGTGCCACAGCGTCCTGGAGTACGTCGACGATCCGGCCGCGGCGATGGCGGCGCTGACCGGCGCCGTCCGGCCGGGCGGCTCGGTCAGCGTGCTGGCGTCCGGGCAGATCGCGGCGGCGCTGCACCGCGCCGTGTCCGGGCACTTCGACGACGCCCGGCAGGTGCTCACCGACCCGTCCGGGCGGTGGGGCGAGGGTGACCGCATGCCGCGCCGTTTCACCCGCGAGACGCTGTCGGCGCTGGTGAGCGGCGCGGGGCTGCGGGTCGCCGAGCTGCAGGGCGTCCGCATCTTCGCCGACCTGGTGCCGAGCGGCCTGCTGGACGGCGACGCCGACTCGGCGGAGGCGCTGATCGCGCTGGAGTCCGTCGCCGCGGTCCACCCGGTCCTGCGGGACCTCGCCACCCAGCTGCACCTGGTGGCCGACAAGCCGGCCGGCTGAGACCGTGCGCGCGGCGGACCGGACGGCACGGCGGCGCGGCCCGCGCCCGGCCTGGCGGCCGGGCGAGGAGTCCCCGTGAGCCGCAAGCAGCAGCTGCACCGGCCGGGGCCGCAGCCCGGCCCGCCCGCCGACGACACCGGCTGCTCCATCCTGCACGTCGACATGGACGCCTTCTTCGTCAGCGTCGAGCTGCTCGACCGGCCCGAGCTGCGCGGGCGCCCGGTCGTCGTGGGCGGCGCCGGGCCGCGCGGCGTGGTGTCCGCGGCCTCCTACGAGGCCCGGCGGTTCGGCGTGCACTCGGCGATGCCGATGACGCGGGCGCGGCGGCTGTGCCCGCAGGCGGTGGTGCTGCCGGTGAGCCACGGCAAGTACTCCCGCGTGTCGGCCGCGGTCTTCGAGATCTTCCGTTCCGTCACGCCGCTGGTCGAGGGCCTGTCGCTGGACGAGGCCTTCCTGGACGTGGCGGGCGCCCGGCGGCGGCTGGGCCGTCCCGCGGCGATCGCGCAGCTCATCCGCGACCAGGTCCGCGACCAGCAGGGCATCACCTGCTCGGTCGGCGTCGCGAACACCAAGTTCGTCGCGAAGCTCGCCTCGACGCGGTGCAAGCCCGACGGGCTGCTCGTGGTGCCCGCCGACGGCGTCGTCGACTTCCTGCACCCGCTGCCCGTCGCGTCCCTCTGGGGCGTCGGCGAGCGCACCGAGCAGGCGCTCACCCGCCTCGGGCTGCGCACCGTCGGGCAGCTCGCCCAGGTGCCCCCCACCACGTTGCAGCGCGAGCTCGGCAACGCGCTCGGCAGGCACCTGCACGAGCTGGCGTGGGGACGCGACCCGCGCGAGGTCGTCCCGCACACGCCCGACAAGAGCATCGGCGCCGAGGAGACCTTCGACACCGACGTCGACGACCCCGAGGTCATCCGGCGGGAGCTGCTGCGGCTGGCGGAGAAGGTCGGCGCGCGGCTGCGCGAGAGCGGGAACGCCGGTCGTACGATCAGCGTCAAACTACGGATGGCCGACTTCAAGACGATCACTCGGGCGCGCACGCTGGCCGAGCCCACCGATCTCGCACGTGTGATCTATGTCACAGCCCGCGAGCTGTACGAGGCGGCGGGCCTGGAACGGGTACGACTCCGTCTGGTCGGGGTGCGGGTGGAGAACCTGGGCCCCGCCGGCGAGGCCCCCCGTCAGCTCGCCCTCGACGAGCCCGACAGCGGCTGGCGTGAGGCCGAGCGAGCCATGGACCAGGTCGCGCACCGGTTCGGCCGCGGCGCGGTGCGCCCCGCCGCGCTCGTCCGGCGTGCGGCGGAGGGTGACGCACGGGACGGCAGGGACGGAAGACAATGAAAGAAGGCTGTGGGGTGACCGGCTCCGGGTCCTCGGGGGGCCGTTCGCTTTCGTACGCTCGAGAGTCCTCGTATTCTGGGCATATCACCGTTGACGTTCGCGTCCCGCATCGGATACTCCGTCGCGGAGCTGTCGCTGGGAGGTGCCGTGCCGCTCTCTGAGCACGAGCAGCGCATGCTCGAACAGATCGAATCGGCGTTGTACGCCGAGGATCCCAAGTTCGCTCACGCGGTTCGCTCGACCAACCCCCAGGTCCATTACAAGCGCCGGATCGTCAAGGCCGCGCTCGGCTTCGTGGTGGGCGTGGGCGCGCTGATGGCCGGTCTCGTGATCAACGAGGGCACCGTCACCATCGCGATCAGCGTGACGGGGTTCCTGCTGATGGTCGTGTGCTGCGTCTGGGCGCTGACGAGCTGGAAGCGGATGACCGGCATCGGCAACGAGCCCGCCCGGGGCGGCGGCCGCCAGCCGCGCCCCGCCAAGGCGGGCTTCATGGAGCGCATGGAGGAACGCTGGCGCCGCCGCACCGAAGGCGACTGAGCGGCGTCTGGGGGCGTCCCCCAGAGTGACTTAGGCACTAGCTTCTCAGCGACTCGTCCCGGCCGTGCGTGGGTGCTCCCACGGGGCCGGGACGAACGTGTGTCCGGCCCCGCGGGTGAAAGCCGCCCTGCTCGTGCCCCGGGAGATCAGGCCTTGCGAGCGCCGAGGCGGCCGAGGCCGTCGGCGATCGTGTCGGCCACGAGCCGTGCGTACCCGCCGCCGGCGTCGAGGTCGGGGTCGAAGATGCAGACGTCGGCGCCGATCGCGTCGGCGGCCAGCTCGCTGAGCAGCGCGGTCAGTTGCCGGGGGTCGACTCCGCCGGGGGCGGGGCTGTCGACGGCGGGCATGTGGGCCGGGTCGAGGACGTCGATGTCGACGTGCAGCCAGAAGCCGTCGAGGCCGTCGGCGGCGACGGCCTCCCGGATCTGGGCGAGCGCGCCCGGCGGGTCGCTGATCCACTGGCTTGCGGGCACCACGCCGGCCAGGACCTCCCGTACTTCGGTGAGCGCGTCGTCGTCATCGCGGCAGCCGACGTGGACGACGTCCGCCGGGGCGAAGTAGGGGGACAGGCCCTCGATGTCGGACACCGCCGCCCAGTGCAGGCCGATCGCGGCGGCGAGGTCCTCACCGGCCACACTCGCGCACTGGTCAGAGTTGCCGGGGTGGCGGAAGTCGGTGTGCCCGTCGATGTGGACGAGGCCGTAGCGGCCCCTGCGGGCGAGCGCGACTCCGGCGCCGACGAGGAGGCTGCAGTCGCCGCCGAGGACCAGTGGAGCGCGTCCCCGGTCGACGATCGCGCCGATCCGCCCGGCCAGCCGCATCGCGTGGTCGATGAGAGCGTCCTGGTTGCGTACTCGGCCCGAGCCGGGGACCAGGTCGTCGACGTACCTCCCCGCGATGACGACACCGGCGTCCTCGGCGCCGTCGCGCAGGAGCCGGGTGTGCAGCCCGGCTTCGCGCAGCGCCTCCGGCGCCTTGGCGCACCCCGGGACGCCGGACTTCTGGGGTGGACGCAGTCCGAGGTTCGTCGGAGCCGCGAGGATTGAGATCATCAGTGGGCCTCCACGGTGAGGTGCCTGGTCAACCATTCGATCGCCGGCGGGTAGCGGTACTCGGTTCCCGGTGGACTAACCGGTGAAGAACTTAGGTGGTTAGCAGTTTGTGCGTCAACCAGTGATCGGGTTTGCTGGTTATAGCGAGAGCATCGGGAGCGGGCATGCGAGAACTTCCTCCGGAGGTGCGACCCGTCGTCGACTTCCTCAACACCGTCGACGTCGAGGACGGCACCGACGTGTTCGGCGACGGTCCGGAGGCTCTGGCGGACTGGCTCGTCGAGCAGGGGCTGTGCCGCTCAAGGCCGTCCGTCACGGCGGCGGACGTCCAGGCGGCGATCGACCTCAGGCGCGGGCTGCGCAGCCTGGCGCTCGCGAACAACGGCGAACCCGTCGACGCCGAGGACGTGAAGGCCGCCCAGGAGGTCCTGGCCGCCCTCACCCTCACCTTGCGCCTTCCGGCCGATGCGGACGCGGCGAAGAACCGGCCGTACCTCGCCGCGAGCGGCGGGCCCTTCTCCGAGGCCCTGGGCCGGATCGCCGCCGCCTACTTCGCCGCTTCGGTCCGGGGCGACTGGCCGCGGGTGCGGCGCTGCCCGGCACACGACTGCGCCTGGGTCTTCTGGGACTCCTCCAGGAACGCGTCCCGGCGGTGGTGCTCGATGCGGGTGTGCGGCAACCGCGCGAAGGCGCGCGCGTTCACCGAGCGGCGAGCGGCCCGCCCCGCCTGACCCCCGCTCCTCGCGCGTCTACCTGCGGCGGAGGCGGGCGGGCAGGTCGTTCAGGCGGGTCGTCAGGTCGTTCAGGCGGGCGGTGGCGTCGAGGGCGCGGTCTCCCGCGGTGCGGAGCGCGGCGCGGGTCTGCGCCACCGTGGACGGCGGCAGCAGGCGGGCCCGCCACCGGGCCCGGCGACCCACGGACGCGGCGAACGCCTCCCGGACGGTCCGGACGTCGGCGCGCAGCCGCTCGGGCGGCTCGTAGGAGCGGGTCCGCGAGTAGCGCGCCAGCTCCTCGGCGCGGGCGATCCGGGTCAGGGCCTGCGTGCTCGGCGCGTCCATCTCCAGCAGCTCGCCGAGCCGCCGTGCGGCCGCCCGGGGGGATTCGCTGGCCCGCCATTCCAGCCCGTGGTCGAGAGCGTCCGCGCACATCTCCTGCCATGCGGCGTGCGCCACCCCGGCCGGATCGGGCGTCCGCGTTCCCGGCTCCGCAGCGGCGACCTGACCGCGTGCCCGCGTTCGCCGCGCGGGTTCCGCCTTCCCCACCGGATCCGACGCCCCGGCCTTTCGCGCGGGCGCCGGCGGCGGGGCGGACGAGGTGGTCAGCGCCGCCCACCGGCGCCACCGGACGAGCCTGCGCAGCACCATCGGCACGGTCATCAGCAGCACGACCAGCAGGGCGCCGGCGACCCACGGCGCCGCGGAGAACCCGTCGTCGCCCTCCTCCTGCGCGCCGGTCGCGCCGGCCGGGCCCTCGTCGTTGCGGTGCCGCGGGCCGGTGGACGCGGCGGTCGAGCCCTCCTCCGGGGACGAGGAATCCGGCGCCCGCGTGGTCTGCTCCTCCGGACTGCCGCCGGTGCTGCTCGCGGGCTGGCTGTAGACGGGGGCGAGGGCGGTGCCCTGCCCGCCCGCGCCGCTCGGCGTGGGCTCGAAGCGCACCCATCCCGAGCCCTCGAAGTACAGCTCGGGCCAGGCGTGCGCGTCGCGCGACCGCACCACCCACTCGCCGGGCTTGACCTCGCTGCCCGGCGTGTACCCCATCGCCACCCGGGACGGGATGCCGAGGATCCGCGCCATCAGCGCCATCGAGGCGGCGAACTGCTCGCAGTAGCCGCGCTTGCTGTGCAGCAGGAAGTCGACGAGGTCGCTGCCGTGCTGCGGCGCGGGGGCGGACAGGTCGTAGGTGAACCCGCCGCTCATGGTGAACCAGCGCTGCAGCCGCACCGCCTGGCCGAGCGCGGTCGCCGACCCGGCGGTGACGTCCGCGGCGAGCTTCCTGACCTGCGGCGGGACGTTCTTGGGCACCGCCGTGTAGTGCGCGACGATGTCGGGCGGGTAGGGCCCCGCGGCGGCGAGCTGCCCGGAGGTGGGCTCGGGGAGCATGCTCTTGACGGTGTAGGAGCGCCCGCTCGCCGAGTCGCGCAGTGAGTAGATCATCAGCGACTGGCCGTGCACCCGCCAGTCGCCCTTGATCGACACCTTGGTCGGGGCGTACGGCACCGGCAGGAACGTCATGTTCCTGACCTCGGGCCGCACCCGCACCTCGGTCGTCACCTCGCGCGAGGGCGCGACGGTCAGCCCCGGCGGCGGGGGGAGGGTGCGGTCGCCGCTCACCCGGTCCTTGGAACTGCTCTTCAGCGGGCTGTAGGTCCACCGGTCGCCGTCGAACCGGTCGAGGGCGTAGAGGCGCAGGTAGCCGGGGCTCTCGGGGGCGTCGCTGCGGTAGGTGAGGACGGTCGAGTCGTCCAGCCGGGTCAGTTCCCGCTTCAGGCTGACCAGCGGGTCGGGCGTCGTCACGGTCTGCGTGCCCGGACCGGAGCCGCCGCCCATGCCGAACACGCCGCGCGGGTGCAGGCCGGGCACCGCGGCCGGCAGCAGCACGGCGACGGCGACCGTGCCGGCCGCGATCCGGCGGCCGCTCGCCGCGAGCGCCGAGGCGTCGGGCCGGTGGTCGGGGTCACCGGGCGGCGGCTGCGCGCCCGCCAGCGGCACGTCCCGCGGGCTGCGGCGCGTCGCCACGATCCGCCCCCAGCCGCCGACCTGCTCTCGGGCGTCGGCCATGAGCAGGGCGAGGAAGCCGAACGCGCCGATGCCGAAGGCCGGCCAGCCGACGCCGTCCTCGCGGATCGCCGCGGGCACGCTGTACATGGCGAGCAGCGGCAGCCCGGCGGGCGCGGCGCGGCGCAGCCGCACGGCCAGCAGGTCCACCAGGACGGCGACCAGGCCGATGCCCGCGGCGGCCAGCATCGCGATGCCGGGGACGAGCGGGACGGGCGCCGCGTACCGGTTGGCCGCCCGCCAGCCCTCGTCCGCCAGTTCGCCGAGGTGCCGCACCGACTCCGGCGACGGGACGACCCCGAGCCACGCCTCGCCGCCGGCGAAGGCCATGTTGAGGTACAGCACCAGCGCCGCCAGGCCGAACAGCAGCCCGACCGGCGCGGGCGTGCGCAGGCGCCGCGACAGCAGCCCGCCGCCGGACACGGCCAGCACCGCGCCGACACCCGCCCAGAACCAGCCCGCCTTCTCGAACAGCGGGTACAGCCCGATCGAGCCGGCGAGCGTCGCCAGCCCGGCCATCACCGTCATCCGGACCCTCATGCGCCGCCCTCGTCCATGCGCTTCCCCTGCTCATGCACCTGCCGCCGCCCGTGCGCCGCGCCGCTCACGCGCTGAGCCCGAGCCCGGCGCCGCCCCTGCTCATGCGCCGCCCCTGACGAAGTCCTCGCCCGCCTTGCCCGCCTGCGCCCACGCCCCGGCCAGGTCCGCCGCGGACCGGACGGTCAGCACCCGCCAGCCGCCCGCGCGCAGCAGGCCCGCGGCCGTCCCGCCGACGGTTCCGCCGCCGGCCCCGTCGCCCGTCTCGCCGTCCTGCGGCGATCCGCCGGGGCCGCTCTCGATGAGCACCGCGACGCACGTGCCGGTACCGCGCCGGGCCGCGGAGACCACGCGGGCCTCGTCGTCCGACAGAGTTCCGAAGACCCCGACGACCAGGCCGTCGCCCTCCCGGCTCCCGCCGCGACCGCGCAGCGCGGCCAGCCCCGCCGTCAGCGAGCCGCCCTTGGACCGGCGCACCACCGCCAGCGCGTCGAGCAGCAGCCCCTCGAACGCGCCCTCGGACGGCCCCGCCGGAAGCACCTCGCCGCCGTCGGTCACGTACCGCAGGCTCATCCCCGTGCGGACGAGGTGGACGCCGATCGACGCGGTCGCCGAGACGGCCTGCTCGAACGAGCCGCTCGGCCCGTCGCCCCAGTGCGCGGAGCGGCGGGTGTCGAGGAACAGCGTGCCGCTGCTCTGGAAGTGCTGCTCCTCGCGGCGCACCATCAGCTCCCCGTGCCGGGCGGTGGACCGCCAGTGCACGCGGCGCAGGTCGTCGCCGTGCCGGTACTCGCGCGGGGCGACGTCGTCCTCGCCCGCCGCGGAGACCGCGCGGGCCACGCTGTCGCCGCCGCCCGTCCACGCGCCCGACAGCCGGCCCGGCGGCAGCGGCACGATCGCCGGCGTCACCGTGAGCGTGTCGGACAGGCTGAACGAGCGGACCAGCTCCACCATCCCGAACGGGTCGGCGAGCCGGACGGTCAGCGGCCCCACCCGGAAGCGCCCGCGCACGTCCGAGCGGATCCGGTAGCCGAGCTCACGGAACGCCTGCGGCTCGATCCGCTCCAGCACGAACCGCGCCCGCCCGCCGAGCGCGTAGGGCACCCGGTCCTCCACCATCAGCAGCCCGCTCGGCAGCCGCGACACGTTCTCCAGCCGCAGGTCGACGCGGGACTCGTGGCCGACCGGCAGCCGCGCGGGCTCCAGCCGCCGCGCGCACGCCAGCCGGTAGCGCGTCCGCGCCACCGCGATCGTGCACAGCAGCGGCAGCGCCAGGACGAGCACCCCGGCGCGCAGCAGGTCGCGCTCGCCCAGCGCGACCGCGCAGGCGATCGCGGTCGCCCCCGCGGCCACGAACGACCGCCCGCGAGTGGTGAGGCCGGCCAGCGCCCGTCGCACCGGTCACCTGCCGGGGGAGGGCACCGGCAGCCGCTTCACCAGGTCGGCGACCACCTGCTCGGGACGGCGGCGCTCGACCTGCGCCTCGGCGGTCGGCAGCAGCCGGTGCGCGAGGACGGGGACGGCGAGGTCCTGGATGTCGTCGGGGACGACGTAGTCGCGGTCGTCGAGCGCGGCGTACGCCCGCGCGGCCCGCACCAGGTGGAGGGTGGCCCGCGGGGAGGCGCCGAGCCGCAGCTCCGGATGCCTGCGGGTGGCGGAGACGAGGTCGATCGCGTACTGCCGCACCGCCGGCGCGACGTGCTGGCCCCGCACCACCTCGATCAGGTCGCGGACGTCGGCGGCGTGCGCGACCGGGGTGAGCCGGTCGAGCGGCGAAGTCTCGCCGTGCGTGTCGAGCATCTCCAACTCGGCCGCCGGGTCGGGGTAGCCCATCGAGATGCGGGCGGTGAACCGGTCGCGCTGCGCCTCCGGCAGGGGATAGGTCCCCTCCATCTCCACGGGGTTCTGCGTGGAGATCACCATGAACGGGGGCTCCAGCTCGTAGGTCGTGCCGTCGACCGTGACCTGGCGCTCCTCCATGCACTCCAGCAGCGCGGACTGCGTCTTCGGGGACGCCCGGTTGATCTCGTCGCCGACCACGATGTTGGCGAACACCGGGCCCGGCTTGAACTCGAACTCGCGCCGTTCCTGGTTGTAGGCGCTGACCCCGGTGATGTCGCTGGGCAGCAGGTCGGGCGTGAACTGCACGCGCCGCACCGAGCAGTCGATCGAGCGCGCGAGCGCCTTGGCGAGCATCGTCTTGCCGACCCCGGGCACGTCCTCGATGAGCAGGTGCCCCTCGGCCAGCAGCACCGTCAGCGCGAGCCGCACCGCCGAGGGCTTGCCCTCGATCACCGACTCCACGGCGTCCCGGATCTTGTTCGCGACCTGGGCGAGCCCGTCGAGCCCGCCTCCCGCCGCGTCGCGACCGCCGCCGCGCCGGGCAGGGCGGGATGCCGGTGGGTCGGTCTCCATGAACGACTCGCCGTGCGTGCCTACTGCCACCAAACCCTCCTCAGCCGTTCCAAACGACAGTACGTCGTCGGAACGCCCACTGCGATGTTCATGTGGAACGCGAGCCAATTGTGCTCTACGTGGACGGCGGCAAACGACGCGCGCAACGCACCACTTCACTCCACCCCGCCCCTCCGAACCCTCTCGCGCCCCCGCGCGAGAGGGCTTCGGACCGTCCCGCGCCGCGGCGGCGCGCGCAGGGGGCGCCGCTGGGCCCCACTCCACACCACCCTCGTTGACCTGCGGTTTCGTCGCGAAGAACGGCGCGTGGACGGCGTTTTTCTTGTTGACGGTGGGGAAGAGTGGAGTAGAGTGGGGCGCCGTGGGGGGCAGTAGCGCCCCATGCGGCGCGGGAGGTGGGGCCGGTGTTTCTCGGCACTCACTCGCCGCGCCTCGACGACAAGGGACGACTGTTCCTGCCGGCGAAGTACCGCGAGGAGCTGTCGGGGGGATTGGTGATCACGAAGGGCCAGGAACGCTGCCTGTACGTCTTCCCCATGGCGGAGTTCCAGCGGATAACCGAGGCTCTGCGTGCCGCGCCGGTCACCGAGAAGGCGGTCCGGAGCTACAGCCGGGTCTTCTTCGCCAGCGCCTCCGACGAGGTCCCCGACAAGCAGGGCCGCGTCACGATTCCGCCGCCGCTGCGCAAGTACGCGGGGCTCACCCGCGACTGCACGGTCATCGGGGCCAACACGCGTCTGGAGATCTGGGACACCCAGGCCTGGGAGACCTACCTGGAGCAGGAGGAGCAGACCTTCTCCGACGTCTCGGAGGAGGTGTTGCCAGGGATTCTCTGACATGCGACTCGTCGGTCCGATGACCGGCACTGGCCCACGTTCGGCCAGGTCTCCAGCCGCTCTCCAGCCAGCTGGCGCAGCTTCCCCGGTGCCAGACGGCGACCCCCCGCGGGCAACGCGGTGATCTTCCTCTAGGGCAGCGGATGGGGACCTGGCCGGGCGAGGCCGCCGCCGGGGGCGCGGAACGGTCCGGTCCGGCGATGCCACACAGTCCGCGAGCGAGGTGGCAGTACAGGGGGTGAAGCATGGACGCGCACAGGGGCACGGGGGGCCGCGAGGACTCCGGGAACCACGACGGTGACGACCGCCTTGCGGGGAACAGCGCCGCGGGGAACCACAGCGTGGGGAACGACGCGGCGGGAAACGGCGCCGCCGGAAATGACGCCGCCGGAAACGGCCCGGCTGGGAATGGTGCGGCGGGAAAGGCCGCCCCTGGAAAAGACGCCGCGGGGAATGACGCGGCGGAGAACGACGCGGCGCAGGACCGGGGGGCCGACAGCGGCCACGTGCCGGTCATGCTCGACCGCGTCCTCGAACTTCTCGTCCCCGCAGCCGAGGCCGTCGCCGGCCGCGCCCCCGTCTACCTCGACGCCACGCTCGGCATGGGCGGCCACGCCGAGGCGATGCTGCGCGCCGTCCCGTCGCTGCGCCTCATCGGCCTCGACCGCGACACCACGGCGCTGGAGCGGTCCGCGCGCAGGCTCGCCCCGTTCGGCGACCGCGTGGCGCTGGAGCACGCCGTCTACGACGAGATCCCCGCGGTGCTGCGACGGCTCGGAGTCCCGGCAGTCGACGCCGTCCTGTTCGACCTCGGCGTGTCCTCCCCGCAGCTCGACGAGGCCGACCGCGGCTTCGCCTACTCCTACGACGCCCCCCTCGACATGCGGATGGACCGCACCCAGAGCCTCACCGCGGCGGAGGTCGTCAACGGCTACCCGCCCGCCGAGCTCGCCCGCATCCTGCGCGAGTACGGCGAGGAGCGGTTCGCCCAGCGCATTGCCGCCGCGATCGTCCGGGAGCGCGAGCGCGCCCCGCTGGAGTCGACCCGGCGCCTCGCCGACCTGGTGCGCACCTCCATCCCCGCCGCGACCCGCCGCACCGGCGGCAACCCCGCCAAGCGCACCTTCCAGGCGCTGCGCATCGAGGTGAACGGCGAGCTCGACACCTGGCGCCGGGCGCTGCCCGCCGCCCTGGACGCGCTCCCGGTCGGCGGCCGGGTCGTCGTCCTGTCCTACCACTCGCTCGAGGACCGCATCACCAAGCAGGTCCTCGCCGCCCAGGCGGCCGACACCACCCCGCCGGACCTGCCGGTCCCGCTGCCCGAGCACGAGCCGAGGTTCCGGCTCCTGACGCGCGGGGCGGAACTGGCGTCCGACGAGGAGACAACGACCAACCCACGGGCCGGATCGGTGCGGATGCGCGCCGCGGAGCGGGTCCGGGAGGCGACATGACCACGACGAGCAGGCGGCCGCCGACCAGGGCGCCGAAGAAGAGGGCCGCGGACCGCCTGGACGGCGCCGCCGTCCCGGCCGCGCCCGCGCCCGCCAAGGGCTCGCGCGCCGGCGCGTCGCCGCGGAACCCGTCGAACGGCGGGGCCGCCGGTGCCGCGGCCGCGAAGCCCGCACCCGCCGGCGCGACGGCGGTGAAGACGCGGACGAAGACCGCGCCCGCGAAGAGCACCAAGGCCGCCAAGACCAAGGTCGCGAAGAGCGCGGACGTCGCGCGGAGCACGAGCACGGCCGCGTCGCGTCGCTCCGGGCAGGCCGCGCCGCGCGCGCCGTTCGTCCTGCTCATCGTCGGGCTGCTCGGCGGCGCGCTGGTCAGCCTGCTGCTGCTCAACACCGTCCTCGCCAAGGACGCGTTCACGCTGACGCGGCTCCAGCAGAGCAACAAGCAGCTGGAGCAGCAGCGCCAGGCCTACGAGGAGGAGATCGCCCGCGAGGGCTCCCCGCAGCAGCTGTCGAACAAGGCCGAGGGCCTCGGCATGAAGCAGGGCGAGAACCCGGCCTTCTTCTCCACCGAGCCCGGCGGGCCCGGCGGCACGATCCGCCCCGTCCCGCAGGCGGCCGCGGCGTCGGCCGGCGCGGCCGGGGTCCTCGGCGTGCCCGGCACCGTGGTGCCCGGCGACGGCGCGGCGCCTCCCAAGACCACGGGAACCCGCAACGGCCACGGAACGCGGGCCGGGAACGGAACGCGGACCGGGAACGGGGCGCGCACCGGGCACGGGGCGCCGTGAGCGGGCGCGGCGACGGCGGGGAGCGGGTGGCGCGGTGACGAAGGGCCCGGGACGCGGCAGCGGCGGGCCGCCCCCCGGCCGCGGGCGCGGCCCGGACGGGCGCGGCCCCCGCGGCGCGGCCGGGCGCGACGACAAGAGCGGCCCGGGCGCGGCGCGCGCGTCCGGGCGTCAGACCGGGAGCACGCCGCGCCCGCCCTCGGGACGGGCGGACGGCTCGGGGCGGCCGGGCGCGAAGGGCGGCGGCGCCCGCCGTCCCGCGCGCAGCGGCATGGTCCCCGGCCCCCGCAAGGAGACCCCGCGCAAGGAGACCGCTCGCAAGGAACCCGCGCGTAAGGAACCCGCGCGTAAGGAGAAGGGGAGCGAGCGGACGGCAGGGGCCGCGACGTCCACCAAGCGCCCCGCACGGAAGAAGACGCCCGCCAGGGGAGCGGCCGGGGAGGGCCGCGCGGCCCGCACGACCCGCAGCCCCCAGGGCGCGCGGCCGAAGAGCGACGGCCCCCGCGGCCCGCGCCCCGGCGGCGGCTCCGGACGGCGCCCGCCGCCCGGCCGCCCGCCGCGGCCCCGGGTGCCGTTCCACCGGCGCGACCCGCTCAAGCGGCTCAACGTCGGGCTCCTCGTCGTCGCCTTCGTGCTGTCGCTGTTCGCCGGGCGGCTCGTCCAGCTCCAGACGATCGAGTCGGACGAGTACACCCAGCAGGCGATGCTCCAGCGGATGCGGGAGATCACGCTGCCCGCCGTCCGCGGCGACATCACCGACGCGCAGGGCAACCCGCTCGCCATGACGGTGGAGGCCCGCGCGATCTTCGCGGACCCCTCCCTCATCAAGCCGGAGAAGCGGCAGCCGATCGTCAACGCGCTGGCCCCGACGCTCGGGCTCAACCCCGCGACGCTGCTGAAGCAGATCAGCAAGCCCGACACCAGGTTCGTGTACCTCGCGCACGGGGTCCGCCCCGACCAGGCGCGGCTGGTCAGCTCGTGGAACTTCCTCGGCATCGGCACTTTGCCGGAATACCGCCGGGAATATCCCAACGATTCGCTGGCCGCCGGCGTCATAGGTTTCGTGAACGACACGGGGCGGGGGGCCGCCGGACTGGAGAGCTCGCTGAACGACGTGCTCGCCGGCAAGGCGGGCTGGCAGCGGGTGGAGATCAGCCCCGAGGGCCAGCACATCCCCATGGGCGAGGACCAGAAGCGCCCGTCGGTGCCGGGCCGCGGGGTCCGCCTGACGCTGCAGCGCGACCTGCAGTTCAAGGCGCAGCAGGCGATCGAGCAGCAGGTCAGGGCGACCCGGGCCAAGAGCGGCACCGTGATCGTCATGGACCCGCGCACCGGCCGGCTCCTGGCGATGGCGTCCGCGCCCGGTTTCGACCCGAACGACTACGCCGACTCCGACCGGTCCCGCTGGGGCAGCCCCCTGGTGCAGGACGCCTACGAGCCGGGCAGCACCGGCAAGGTCATCACCGCGGCGGCCGTCATGGAGCACGGCGGCGTCACCCCGAAGACGCCCTACACCGTCCCCGACAGGATCAAGAAGTGGGACGTGGTGTTCCACGACTCGCACGACCACGCGCCGGAGCCGCTCACGTTCGCCGGCGTGCTCGCCAAGTCCAGCAACGTCGGCACCATCATGGCGAGCGAGAGCATCAGCGAGGAGCAGCTCTACCAGACGCTGCGCGACTTCGGCTTCGGGCAGCGGACCGGCCTGCCCCTCCCGGGTGAGACGGCCGGCCAACTGGAGCCGCCGGCCAAGTGGTCGGGCACCGACCGGTACCCGATCGCGTTCGGCCAGACGGTCTCGGTGAACGCGGTGCAGATGGCGAGCGTCTACTCGACGATCGCCAACGGCGGCGTCCGCGTCGCGCCCACCCTCGTCGCGGGCACCGTGGGGGAGCACGACAAGTTCACCCCCGCGCCCGCGCCGGAGCGCAGGCAGGTCATCAGCGCGAAGACGGCCCGGCAGATCAGCGACATGCTGGAGGGCGTCACCACGAACGAGGGCACCGCCCCCAAGGCGCAGATCAAGGGCTACCGCGTCGCGGGCAAGACCGGCACCGCCGAGAACGTCAACCCGCGCTGCGGCTGCTACGACGGCGGCGGCTACACCGCCTCGTTCGCCGGGTTCGCGCCCGCGGACGACCCGCGGCTGGTCGTGCAGGTCGTCCTGCGGGACCCGAAGCGGGGGAGCCACTATGGTGGCGATGCGGCGGCACCGGTCTTCAAGGACGTGATGAGCTTCGCGCTTCAGTCCGAGAAGATCCCGCCGACGGGGAGCAGGCCGCCGATCATCGAGATCCGCGCCCGAGACTGATCGCAGCGAGTACCCTCCTCGCCTGTGAGTCCACCACCCGTGTCCCACCAGTCCCGAACCGTCCGCAACGAAAGAAACGCCATGCGTCCCACCACCAACCCGGCTCGTCCGCTGAGCGGACTCGCGGCGCTTCTCGGAATCGGACAGGACGGGCCGGACGGACGGGGCGGCGGGAGCCCCTGGGACGGCGTCTCCGCCACGGGCATCACGCACGACTCGCGCGCCGTCATGCCGGGCGACATCTACGCGGCCCTGCCCGGCGCCCGCGCCCACGGCGCCCAGTTCTCCGCCCAGGCCGCGGACGCCGGCGCCGTGGCGATCCTCACCGACCCCGACGGGTACGACCGGGCCGCGGCGACGGGCCTGCCCGTCCTGGTGACCCCCGACGTCCGGGCCCGGCTGGGCGACGCGGCGTCCTGGGTGTACGGCGAGCCGGGCCGCGACATCACCCTCATCGGCGTGACCGGCACCAGCGGCAAGACCACCACGGTGTTCCTGCTCGACGCGGGCCTGCGCGCCGCCGGGATCGAGACGGGCCTCGTCGGCGGCGTCGAGATCCGGGTGGGCGGCGACCGGGTGCCGAGCGCGCTCACCACGCCGGAGGCGACCGACCTGCACGCGCTGCTGGCGATGATGCGCGAGCGCGGCGTCGGCGCCGCGGCGATGGAGGTGTCCAGCCACGCGCTCGTGCAGGGCCGGGTAGGCGGCGCCCGCTACGAGGTGGCGGTGTTCACGAACCTGTCCCAGGACCACCTCGACTACCACCCGACCATGCAGGACTACTTCCTCGCGAAGGCGCGGCTGTTCACGCCCGAGTACTCGCGGATCGGCGTGATCAACCTCGACGACCACTACGGCCGCGAGCTGCTGGAGATCACCACGGTGCCCGCGACGACGTTCTCCCCGTCGGGGGACCCGGCGGCCGACTGGCGGGCCGAGGACGTGCGCGTCGGCGCCGACGGCAGCGTGTTCCGCGTCGTCGGGCCCCTCGGCATCGAGGCCGACGCCGAGGTGCGGCTCGCCGGGCCGTTCAACGTCGCCAACGCCCTCGCCGCGATCGTGGCGCTGGTCGAGGCGGGCATCCCGCTGCAGGCGGCGGTCCGGGGGGTCGCGTCCCTGCCCGGCGTCCCCGGGCGGCTGGAGCGGGTCGACGAGGGCCAGGACTTCGTGACCCTGGTCGACTACTCGCACAAGCCGGGCGCGGTCGAGGCGGTCCTGAACGCGCTGCGGCCCGTCACCGAGGGCGACCTCACGGTGGTGCTCGGGTGCGGCGGCGACCGCGACCGCGGCAAGCGCCCGCTCATGGGCGAGGCCGCCGCGCGGCTGGCCGACATGGCGTATTTCACCAACGACAACCCGAGGTCGGAAGATCCACTCGCGATCCTTGCCGCTATGGTCGAGGGCGGGCTCAAGGTGCCGCAGCCGGAGCGCGCGCACATCGTCGTGGAGCCCGACCGCGCCGCCGCGATCGACCTGGCCGTCGGCCGCGCCCGCCGCGGCGACGTGGTGGTCGTCGCGGGCAAGGGCCACGAGCAGGGCCAGAACGTGGCGGGCGAGGTGCATCCGTTCGACGACCGCGAGGTCGTCCGCGCCGCGCTCCGGCGCCATGCAGACGCGCTCAGGCGCCCTGCACAAGGAATAAGAGGGGACGGGACGCAGGCGTGATCCCACTTCCGCTGTCGACGATCGCGGAGATCACGGGAGGGACCCGGCACGGGCCGCCGGACCCGGAGGGGAGCGGCCCCGCGGGGAACGGTCCCGCGGGGGGCGATCCCGTGGTGACCGGTCCCGTGGTGATCGACTCCCGCGCGGTGGAGCCCGGGGCGCTGTTCGCGGCGCTGAAGGGCGAGCACGTGGACGGCCACGACTACGCCGCCGGGGCCCTCGCGGCCGGGGCGGCGGGCGTGCTCGCCCAGCGCCCGGTGGACGGCGCGTGCGTGGTCGTCGACGACGTCCAGGAGGCGCTCGGACGGCTCGCCAGGGGCGTCCTGGAGCGGCTGCCCGACGTGACCGTCGTCGCGGTCACCGGCTCGGCCGGCAAGACCTCCACCAAGGACCTCATCGGGCAGGTGCTGAGCGGCGCGGGCCCGACGGTCTACCCGCCCGGCTCGTTCAACAACGAGATCGGGCTGCCGCTCACCGTGCTGCGCGCCGACGCCGAGACCCGCCACCTCGTCCTGGAGATGGGCGCCCGCCGCATCGGCCACATCGCCTACCTGACCGGGATCGCGCGTCCGGACGTCGGCGTCGTGCTGAACGTCGGCACCGCGCACGTGGGCGAGTTCGGCAGCCGGGAGAACATCGCCCAGGCCAAGGGCGAGATCGTGGAGGCGGTGCCGGAGGGCGGGACCGCCGTCCTCAACGCCGACGACCCGCTGGTCAGCGCGATGGCGTCCCGCACCCGGGGCGAGGTCGTCACGTTCGGCCGCTCGCCGGGCGCCGCGGTCCGCGCCGAGGACGAGGCGCTCGACGACCAGGGCCGGGCGAGCTTCACCCTCGTCACGCCGGAGGGCTCGGCGCCGGTCGCGCTGCGCCTGCACGGCGCGCACGCCGTCCCGAACGCGCTGGCCGCGGCCGCCGCCGCGCGCGCGGCCGGGCTCGGTACCGGGGCGGTCGCCGAGGCGCTGTCGGCGGCCGTGCCGGTCAGCCGGTGGCGGATGGAGGTCACCGAGCGGGCCGACGGGGTGACCGTGGTGAACGACGCCTACAACGCCAACCCCGACTCGACCCGCGCCGCGATCGACGTGCTGGTCCATCTGGCCCGGGGCCGCCGCGCCTACGCGGTCCTGGGCGAGATGGCCGAACTTGGTGACTCGTCCATGGCGGAACATGCCAGGATCGGGCAGCATGTCGCGCGCAGCGGGATCGCCGGGCTCGTGGTGGTCGGCGCGAACGCGGCGGCGATGGCCGAAGGGGCCGGGCAGGTGGCGTCATGGACGGGAGAGTGCGTACAGGTGGATGACGTCGGCGCGGCGGTGACCGTGCTCAGGGAGCGGCTCGCGCCGCGGGACGTCGTGCTGGTGAAGGGCTCCCGCGTGGCCGGCCTGGAACGGGTGGCCGAGGCGATCCTCGCGGAGGACGGCCGATGACCAACATCATCATCGCCGCGGGGATCGCGCTGGTCTTCGTGATGGTCGGCACGCCGGTGTGGATCCGCATCGTCAACCGGCTCGGCTACGGCCAGATGATCCGCGACGAGGGCCCCGAGGCCCATCTGAACAAGCGCGGCACCCCCACCATGGGCGGGACGGTCTTCATCGTCGGCTCGCTCGTCGGCTACGCGGCCGCGCACCTGTTCACCGGGGAGGCGCCCACCATCTCGGGCCTCCTCGTGCTGTTCCTGATGACGGGCCTCGGCCTCGTCGGGTTCGTGGACGACTACATCAAGGTGTTCAAGCAGCGCAGCCTCGGCCTGCGCAGCGGCGCCAAGATGATCGGCATCGTCCTCGTCGGCGTCGTGTTCGCCGTCGCGTCGCTGAACTTCCCCAACGGCTACGACGTCACCCCCGCCGACCCCCACCTGTCCTTCCTGCGCGACTTCGGCCCCTCGATCGGCCCGTACCTGTTCGTGGTGTGGGCGCTGCTGCTCATCGCGGCCATGTCCAACGGCGTGAACCTCACCGACGGCCTGGACGGCCTCGCGGCGGGCCCGGCCGGCATGGTGCTGGCCGCCTACGTCATCATCGGCAACTGGCAGCTGCGCAACAGCTGCGCCGCCGCCCTGGCCCCCAACTGCTACAGCGTCCGCGACCCCCTCGACCTCGCGGTGGTCGCCGCGGCCGTGCTCGGCGGCGTGTTCGGGTTCCTGTGGTGGAACGCCCCGCCCGCGAAGATCTTCATGGGCGACACCGGCTCGCTGGCCCTCGGCGGCGTGCTGGTCGGCTTGGCGATCCTCACCCGCACCCAGCTGCTCCTGGCCATCCTGTGCGGGCTGATCGTGATGATCACGCTGTCGGTGATCATCCAGGTCGGCGGTTTCAAGATGACCGGGAAACGCGTGTTCAAGATGGCGCCGCTGCAGCACCACTTCGAGCTGTCCGGCTGGGCCGAGACCACCATCGTCGTGCGCTTCTGGCTGATGTCCGCGACGTTCGTCGCGATCGGCATCGGCCTGTTCTACCTGGAATGGATGCCGAAGAAGTGACCGAGCGCTCCTGGGACGGCCGGCTCGGGGACGGCCTGAGCGTGTGCGTGGCCGGGCTCGGCGTGTCCGGCCGCGCCGCCGCCCGCGTCCTGGCCGCGCGCGGCGCCCGCGTCACCGTCGTGGACGCCCGCGACGGCGAGGAGCAGCGCGGGCACGCCGCCGAGCTGGAGGCGTCCGGGGTGGCGGTCCGGCTCGGCGACGGCGAGTCCCTCCCGGCGGGCACCGGCCTCGTCGTGACCTCGCCGGGCTGGCGGCCGGACGCGCCGCTGCTCGCCGCGGCCGCCGCGGCCGGGATCGAGATCATCGGCGAGGTGGAGCTGGCGTGGCGGCTGCGGCCGGAAGGCGCGGCGCCCTGGCTCGCCATCACCGGGACGGACGGCAAGACCACCGTCGTGCGCATGCTGGCCTGCATGCTCACCGCCGCAGGGCACAAGGCGCTCGCGGTCGGGAATGTTGGCACGCCCATCGTCGAGGCGGTCACAGGTCTTGCCGGGGGGTCTGGGGGGTCGCCCCCCCAGAAGGAACATGAGGCTCATGATGTGCTGGCGGTGGAGCTTTCGAGCTACCAGCTGCACTGGTCGAGCTCCGTCGCCCCCTACGCGTCCGCGGTGCTGAACGTCGCGCCCGACCACCTCGACTGGCACGGCTCCATGGACGCCTACGTCGGCGCCAAGGCCAAGATCTTCGCGCCGGGCTGCGTCGCCGTCTACAACGCCGACGACGACACCTCCGCCGCCCTCGCCGAGCGCGCCGAGGGCGTCGCCAGGCGGGTCGGCTTCACCCTCCAGGTGCCGCGCCCCGGCGAGCTCGGCGTCGTGGAGGAGCTGCTGGTCGACCGGGCCTTCACCGGCGACCCCGCGAGCCAGGCCGCCGAGCTGGCCGCGCTCGGCGACGTGCGGCCGTTCGCCCCGCACAACGTCGCCAACGCCCTCGCCGCCGCCGGGCTGGCCCGCGCGTTCGGGGTGCCGCCCGAGGCCGTCCGCGAGGGGCTGCGGGCGTTCGTCCCCGACCCGCACCGCATCCAGCACGTCGCCGACATCGCGGGCGTCGCCTACGTCAACGACTCCAAGGCGACCCAGCCGCACGCGGCCGCCGCGTCCCTCGCCGCCTACGAGAGCGTCGTGTGGATCGCCGGCGGCCTCCTCAAGGGCCTGGACGTCGACGACCTGGTGCGTTCGTGCGCCGGGCGGCTGCGCGGCGCCGTGCTGATGGGACGCGACCGGCACCGGATCGCCGAGGCACTCGCGCGACACGCCCCGGATGTCCCTGTCGTGGACGTCCCCGACACCGACACTGGGGCCATGGACCGCGTCGTCGCCCACGCCTCCGGCCTCGCCCGCCCCGGGGACACCGTGCTGCTCGCGCCCGTCGGGGCGTCCTTCGACATGTTCGCCAACTATCCCGCCCGCGGGGACGCCTTCATCGCGGCGGTCGAGCGCCTCTCCAAGGACGCCGGGTAACGATGACCACCGCGGCCGAGGAGGACGGAACCGCCCGGCGTCCGGGGCCACGGGAGCAGGTGGTCGCCGCGGTCGGGCTGCTCGACCGGCCCCTCACCTCCTACTACCTGGTGCTGGGCTGCTCGGTGATGCTGCTCGCGCTCGGCCTGACGATGGTGCTGTCGGCCTCCAGCGTGAAGCAGCTCCAGGCGACCGGCTCGGCGTACACGCTGTTCCAGAAGCAGGCCATGTGGGTCGCGATCGGGCTGCCCGGCATGTGGGTGGCGTCCCGGCTGCCGGTGAAGACGTTCCGCGCGCTGGCCTACCCGCTGCTGCTGCTGTCGGTCGTCGCCCTCGCGATGGTGCTGATCCCCGGGCTCGGGCGCAGCGCGGGCGGCGCGACCCGGTGGGTCGCCCTCGGCCCGGTGCAGATCCAGCCGTCGGAGCTCGCCAAACTCGGTCTGGTGCTGTGGGGCGCCGACCTGCTGGCCCGCAAGGACCGGCTCGGCCAGCTCACCGAGTGGCGGCCCCTGCTGGTGCCGCTGATGCCGGGCGCCGGGGTGCTCGTCCTGCTGGTGATGCTGGGCAGCGACCTCGGCACCACCCTGGTGCTCCTGACGATCTTCCTGGCGCTGCTGTGGGCCGTCGGCGCGCCCGGGCGGCTGTTCGTCGGCATCGCGGGGCTCGTGGCCCTGCTCGTGTCGATCCTCGTCGTCGTCGAGCCGTACCGGATGCAGCGGCTCACCGGGTTCCTCGACCCGTCCGGCAACCAGCTCACCACCAACTACCAGGGCACGCAGGGGCTGTTCGCGCTCGCCTCGGGCGGCGTGTTCGGCACGGGCCTCGGCGAGGGCCGCGCCAAGTGGGACTACCTCCCGCACGCCGAGACCGACTTCATCTTCGCGATCGTGGGGGAGGAGTTCGGCCTGGTCGGCACCCTCGTGGTCCTCGGTCTGTTCGGCCTGCTCGCCTACGCCGGCCTGCGGATCGCCAAGCGGGTCAAGGACCCGTTCACCCGGCTCGCCGCCGCGGGGGCCACGGCGTGGCTGGTGGTCCAGGCGATCGTGAACATCGGCGCCGTCATCCGCGTCCTGCCCATCACGGGGATCCCGCTCCCGCTGGTGTCCTACGGGGGTTCGGCGCTCATTCCGACCCTCTTCGCGCTCGGCATGCTGCTCGCGTTCGCCAAGCGCGAGCCCGGCGCGCGGCAAGCACTCTCCGCACGGGGTCCCGGACCGGTCGTGAGGGCTCTAAGCTGGCTGGGTCTGGCACGGCGTTGAAATCCCCCTTTCACCACACGCTGAGGAGTTGTCAACGGACATGAGGGTTGTCCTGGCCGGCGGCGGCACCGCCGGACACATCGAGCCCGCCCTGGCGCTCGCCGACGCGTTGCGCCGCAACGACCCGAACACCGGGATCGTCTGCCTCGGGACCGAGCGGGGCCTGGAGACCCGTCTCGTCCCGCAGCGGGGCTACGAGCTCGCCCTGATCCCGCCGGTGCCGCTGCCGCGGACGCTGACCCCGCAGCTGCTGTCGGTGCCCGGGCGGCTGCGCGGGGCGATCAACGCGGCCGCCTCCGTCCTCGACCAGGCCCAGGCCGACATCCTGGTCGGCTTCGGCGGCTACGTCGCCACCCCGGGCTACCTCGCGGCGCGCAAGCGCAAGGTCCCGATCATCGTGCACGAGGCCAACCCGAAGCCCGGCCTGGCCAACAAGCTCGGCGCCCGCTTCACCGAGCACGTCGCGGTCTCGCACGCCGACTCGCCGCTGCCGAACGCCCGGTTCGTCGGGATCCCGCTGCGCCGGGAGATCGCGACGCTGGACCGGCTCGCGATGGGAGACAAGGCCCGCTCCTACTTCGGGCTGCTCCCCGACCTGCCCACGCTGCTGATCTTCGGCGGCTCGCAGGGCGCCCGCTCGCTGAACCAGGCCGCCGTGGCCGCCGCGCCGTACTTCCGGCAGGCGGGCATCCAGGTCCTGCACATCGTCGGGCCGAAGAACACCGAGGAGCCCGAGCCCGCGGCCGGCGGCCCGGAGTACGTCACGATCCCCTACTGCGACCGGATGGACCTCGCCTACGCCGCCGCCGACATGGCGATGTGCCGGGCGGGCGCGATGACCTGCGCCGAGCTGGCCGCGGTCGCGCTGCCCGCGGTGTACGTCCCGCTCCCGATCGGCAACGGCGAGCAGCGGCTGAACGCCGAGCCGATCGTCGCGGCCGGCGGCGGCATGCTGGTCGACAACGCCGAGCTGTCGCCGGACTGGATCGCGCGGAACCTCCTGCCGGTGCTGGCCGACCCGGCCCGCGTCGCGCACATGTCGGAGGCCGCCGGCCGGATGGGCCGCCGCGACGCCGACGTCGCGCTCGCCCAGATGGTCTACGAGGTGGTCCGCTCCGCGGGCGCCGCCCGATGAGCCTGATCGACCCGGGGGAGGTGGTCCCGGCCGCCGAGCTCGGCCGGGTCCACTTCATCGCGATCGGGGGCGCCGGGATGTCCGGCGTCGCGCGCATCATGCTGCGGCGCGGCATCGCAGTGTCCGGCAGCGACGCCCGCGACTCCGAGCTGCTCGCGCAGCTCGGCGACCTCGGAGCCAAGGTCTTCGTGGGGCACGACGCCGCGCACGTGGGCGACGCCGACACCGTCGTGGTCTCCACAGCGATCCGCGACACCAACCCCGAGCTGGTCGCCGCCCGCGAGCGGGGCCTGCGCGTCCTGCACCGCTCGGCCGCGCTCGCCTCGCTGATGGCGGGCCGCCGGGCGGTCGCGGTCGCCGGCACGCACGGCAAGACCACCACCACCTCGATGCTGACGGTGGCGCTCCAGCACGCCGGCGCCGACCCGTCCTACTGCATCGGCGGGCAGCTCGTCACCACCGGCCTCGGCGCCGACGAGGGCACCGGCGACGTGTTCGTCGCGGAGGCCGACGAGAGCGACGGCTCGTTCCTCATGTACACCCCGCGCATCGCGGTCGTCACCAACGTCGAGGCCGACCACCTCGACAACTACGGCGGCTTCGAGAAGGTCAAGGAGAACTTCGCCCGCTTCGTCGACCGGGTCGAGCCGGGCGGCACCCTCGTGGCCGGCGCCGACGACCCCGTCGCGATGGAGATGGCCGAGCTGGCGCGGGCCCGCGGCCTGACCGTGCTGACCTACGGGCAGGCTGAGGGCGCTGACCTGCGCGTGACCGGGTTCACCCCGCGCGGCCTCGGCTCCCGCTTCGAGATCGAGGGCGGCGGGGAGTTCACACTCGGCGTGCCGGGGCGGCACAACGCGCTCAACGCCGCCGCCGTCATCGCGGTCACGCGGTCCCTCGGCCTCGACGACGCCCCGGTGCGCGACGGCCTCGCCGCGTTCGGGGGGGCGATGCGACGCCTGGAGCGCAAGGGCGAGGCGGGCGGCGTCGAGGTCTTCGACAGCTACGCCCACCACCCGACCGAGCTGACCGCCGACCTGGACGCCACCCGCGACTACCTCGGCGAGAAGGCCGCGGCCTCGGGCGCGCGGGGCCGCATCGTCGCGGTGTTCCAGCCGCACCTGTACAGCCGCACCCGGTTCTTCGCCGCCGAGTTCGGCGCCGCGCTCGGCCTCGCCGACGTCGCGGTCGTCCTGGACGTCTACGGCGCCCGCGAGGACCCCGAGCCCGGCGTGACGGGCGCGCTGGTCGCCGACGCCGTTCCGGCCGGCACCGAGACCGTGTACGCGCCCGAGCGGGACGAGGTGCCCGGCATCGCGGCGTCGCTCGCCCGCCCCGGCGACGTCGTCATCACGCTGGGCGCCGGGGACGTGACGCAGCTCGGCCCGCTCGTCCTGGAACGCCTCGCCGGGGCGTAGGGCTTGGCGGGTGTGAGTCTTGTCGCGTCGTAGCGCGTGCCGGGGGAGGGGCGCCCGTCGTGGGACGGGGCGTGACACGCCGCCGCCCGCGCGGTCGGCCGCGGAAGCGCGGATCACTGCCAGGCTTGGGTCATGACCGAGGCGCAGACGGGCCGCCGCGGGTCGCCGGAGCCGGACACGGAGCCTGATACGGAACCGGTTCCGGAGACGGATGCCGCGGCGCCGGACGAGCGCGGCCGGGCGAACCGCTGGAAGGTGGTGTTCGTCACCCTTCTGGTGGTCGGAGCACTCGGCGCGGTGTCCTGGGTTCTGCTCGGATCGAGACTGCTGGTGGTGCGGCACGTGGAGGTGACGGGCACCCGGATCGCCTCCGCCGACCAGGTGGTGGCCGCGGCGGGGATCGACCTCGGCACGCCGATGGTCCGGCTCAGGACCGGCGCCGTCCAAAACCGGGTCGAGCGGCTCCGCGAGGTCGAGTCGGCGGCGATCGAGCGGCACTGGCCGGGGACGGTGCGGATCGTCGTCCGGGAGCGCCGGCCGGTGGCGGTGTTCCGCGGCGGAGGCCGCTACCACCTGCTCGACCGGCACGGGGTGGCCGTCGCCGACGAGAAGTCGCGCCCGGCGGGGCTGCCCACGCTCACGGTCGCCTCGCCCGGACCGTCCGACCAGGCCACCCTGGCCGCGCTCACCGTGCTGTCCGGCCTGCCCGAGCGCATCAGCGGCGGGCTGACCGAGGTGGAGGCCGCCGGCCCGGAGGCGGTGACCCTCTACATGAAGGGCGGCCAGACGGTGGTGTGGGGCGCGGCGGAACGGGCAGACGAGAAGATCAGGTTGCTGGACGCCGTGCGGCGGACGGCGGCCGGGCGCGCCGTCCGCACCGTCGACATCAGCTCGCCCGAGGTCCTCAAGACGCAGTGATGGGACGGGCATGCCGGGAGAGGCGGGCGGGGGCGCGTGACCGGGTGGAGGCGGGCAGGTCGCGACACGCCGGGGGAGTTCGGGGGAGGTTAGTTGACCCTGGCGGTAAGGCCGCCCTACTGTCCGTATCAGTCCTCAGGTTGACATAACTGTAAGCCTCAAGTTGAGGGTGAGGGTTTACCTCACCCCATCGCACAGCTCCATTGCACAGCTCCACTACTCAGCTCGAAGACACAGCTCGGAAAACAGGTCGGGAACACCGCGGCGGCACGGTCGGCAGACCGGTCAGGGCGGTCGGAGAGAGCGGAAAGGCCCCTCGTCGTGGCAGCACCGCAGAATTACCTCGCGGTCATCAAGGTCGTCGGCATCGGCGGCGGCGGCGTCAACGCCGTCAACCGGATGATCGAAGAGGGACTCAAGGGCGTCGAGTTCATCGCGATCAACACGGACGCCCAGGCGCTGCTGATGAGTGACGCCGACGTGAAACTGGACGTGGGCCGCGAGCTCACCCGGGGCCTCGGGGCCGGAGCCAACCCCGACGTCGGCCGCAAGGCCGCCGAGGACCACCGGGAGGAGATCGAGGAGGTCCTCAAGGGCGCCGACATGGTGTTCGTCACCGCGGGTGAGGGCGGCGGCACCGGCACCGGCGGCGCGCCCGTGGTCGCCAACATCGCCCGCTCGCTCGGCGCACTGACGATCGGGGTGGTCACCCGCCCGTTCAGCTTCGAGGGCAAGCGCCGCGCCATGCAGGCCGAGGCCGGCATCGAGACGCTGCGCGACGAGGTCGACACCCTCATCGTCATCCCGAACGACCGGCTGCTGTCGATCTCCGACCGGCAGGTCAGCGTGCTGGACGCCTTCAAGGCCGCCGACCAGGTGCTGCTGTCCGGTGTCCAGGGCATCACCGACCTGATCACCACGCCGGGCCTGATCAACCTCGACTTCGCCGACGTCAAGTCCGTGATGTCCGGCGCCGGCTCGGCGCTCATGGGCATCGGCTCGGCGCGCGGCGACGACCGCTCGGTCGCCGCGGCCGAGATGGCGATCTCCAGCCCGCTGCTGGAGGCCAGCATCGACGGCGCGCACGGCGTCCTGCTGTCCATCTCCGGCGGTTCCGACCTGGGGCTCTTCGAGATCAACGAGGCGGCGCAGCTGGTGTCCAACGCGGCCGCCCCCGACGCCAACATCATCTTCGGCGCGGTCATCGACGACGCGCTCGGCGACGAGGTCCGGGTCACGGTGATCGCGGCGGGTTTCGACGAGGGGCGCCCTAGCAAGCCGGTCCCCGAACCGGAGAGCAAGCGGCTGCCCCCGCCCCCGCGTCCCGTCCCGCCGCCCGCGTCCCCGCCGAACCCGATCCCCAGCCGGGTCGGGCGGTCCGAGCCCCCGGCGCCGCAGCCGTCCGCGCAGCAGCAGTCGGTGGCGCAGGCCGCCGCCGCGCCGCCGCCTCCCGCCCCCGCGCAGCAGCGCGCCGAGGGCGACCGGGCGCAGCAGCCCGCGCGGAGCCAGGACGACCGGCCCGCCGGACGGGGCGAGCAGTCCCGGTCCGAGGGCGCGGCGTCCGGCCAGCCGGGCCCGCCGGCCGAGCGGGACGCCGGCTCGTCCGGCGGCGAGTCCGGCGGAACGCGCGCCCCCGCACCGCGCCAGCCCGCCGAGCAGCCCTCGCCCCGCGTGCACGCCGGGGAGAACGACGGCGGCCCCGCCTCCGGGCAGCGCCGCCGTCCCGTGGTGTTCGACGAGGACGACGACCTCGACGTCCCCGACTTCCTGAAGTGATCACCCCCGTCGCCCTGGGCGACGGCGTCGGCGCCGGCTTCACCGGCCGGACCGGCGGCGTGAGCGGGCCCCCCTACGACTCCCTGAACCTCGGCGGCGCGGTCGGCGACGACCCCGCCGCCGTCCTGGACAACCGGCGGCGCGCCGCCGCGGCCCTCGGCGCCGACCCCGAGCGGATCGTCTTCATGCGGCAGGTGCACGGCGCCGAGGTCGCGTTCGCCGACTCGACCGACAACCCGGACCCGGTCGACGCGGTCGTCACGACCGTCCCCGGCCTCGCCCTCGCCGTCCTCGTCGCCGACTGCGCGCCCGTCCTGGTGGCCGACGCCGCCGCCGGGGTCGTCGGCGCCGCCCACTCCGGCCGTCCCGGGACGGCCGCCGGGGTCGTCCCGGCACTGGTGAAGGCGATGTGCGAGCGCGGCGCCGACCCCGCCCGGATGACGGCGGCGATCGGGCCCGCCGCGTGCGGGCGCTGCTACGAGGTCCCCGAGTCGATGCGGGACGAGGTCGCCGCCACCGTCCCCGCCGCGTACGCCACCACGTCCAAGGGCACCCCCGGCCTCGACATCCGCGCCGGCGTCGCCGAGCAGCTCGCCTCCGCGGGCGTGGCCCGCGTGACCGCCGACCCCCGCTGCACGATCGAGGACCCGGACCTCTTCTCCTACCGCCGCGAGGGGCGCACCGGCCGCTTCGCCGGATTTGTCTGGCTCAAGGAACGCACGTGACCGACCGGGACCGCACCGCCGACGGGACGAACGCCCCCGACGGGACGAACGGGGACGCCGCCGAGCGGCGCGCCGAGATCGCCGAGGGCCTCGCCGCCGTCCGAAAGCGCATCGCCGCCGCGTGCGCCGCCGCCGGCCGGGACGAGGGCGAGATCACGCTGATCGCGGTGACCAAGACGTTCCCCGCGTCCGACGTGCGGCTGCTGGCCGGGCTGGGCGTCACCGAGGTCGGGGAGAACCGCGACCAGGAGGCCCGGCCCAAGGCCGCCGAATGCGCCGACCTCCCCCTCACCTGGCACTTCGTCGGGCGGCTCCAGACCAACAAGGCGCGCGCGGTGGCCGGCTACGCCGACGTCGTGCACTCCGTCGACCGCTCCCGGCTGGTCGGCGCCCTCGCGGACGGCGCCGCCCGCACTGGCCGCACGCTCCGCTGCCTCGTGCAGGTCTCGCTGGACGAGGCAGGGAAGCGGGGCGAGGTGGGGGAGCGGGGCGGGGCCGTGCCGGGCGACGTGCCCGGGCTGGCCGACGAGGTCGCCGCCGCCCCCGGCCTGGAACTCGGCGGGGTGATGGCCGTCGCGCCCCTCGGGGCGGACCCGCTGCCGGCCTTCGCCCGGCTCGCGGAGACGGCGGAGCTGCTGAGGCGGAACCATCCGGACGCCCGGATCGTCAGTGCGGGTATGAGCGGCGATCTGGAGCAGGCGATCGCGTGCGGCGCGACACACCTGCGGATCGGTACGGCGTTGCTCGGCGGCCGACAGGCAATCGTCAGGTAATGTCCCCCCAGTGGTACCTGCCCGAACGTAGGACGCCACGACGGAACAGTCCAATGGCGGGGCCGGACGCGCCCGGCGCCGCGGCCACAGGACACGGAGGGACGTATGGCCAGCGCGATGCGCAAGATGGCGGTCTACCTCGGCCTTGTGGAGGACGACCGTTACGACGACAAGTACGGCGACTACGACGAGTACGAGGTCTACGACGAGGAGACCGACACCGGGCAGGGCCGCCGTCGCGAGGACGAATCCGGCGGTCAGCTTACCCGAGCCGAAGAGGCGGCGGACCGCGATCGCGACCATCACGCCGCGTCGACCATCGAACGACGGTCCGTGGCGCTCTACGAGTCCGGTACCACCGACCTTGCGCGTATCACTACGCTGCATCCGAGGACCTACAACGAGGCCAGGACGATCGGGGAGCACTTCCGGGAGGGCACGCCGGTGATCATGAATCTGACCGAGATGGTCGACAGCGACGCCAAGCGTCTGGTCGACTTCGCGGCAGGTCTCGTGTTCGGCCTCCATGGCAGCATCGAGCGTGTTACCAACAAGGTGTTCCTGCTGTCGCCCGTCAACGTCGAGGTGACGGCGGAGGACAAGGCCCGGATGGCAGAACGAGGGTTCTTCAACCAAAGCTGAGAGTCGCATGCGAGAGTATCCGTGAACATCGTTGGATCCGTCCTGCAGGGCGTCCTGTACCTGTACCTCCTGCTCCTGATCGGCAGGCTGATCCTGGAGGTCCTGCAGTCGTTCGCTCGGCAATGGAAGCCGACCGGGGTGGTGCTGGTGATCGCTGAGGCGACCTACACGGTCACCGATCCGCCGCTGAAGCTGCTCAGGCGCTTCATCCCGCCCATCCGGCTGGGTAGCGTTGCCCTGGACCTCAGCTTCATGGTCCTCGTCCTTGTGGTCTGGGTCCTGATCGCCATCGTCGGCTCCATATTCGGCGGAGGTTAGGTCGATCGGATACCGTCCTTCGGGGACAGACTCCAAGCGCGCCAAGGAGACGAGAACATGCCGCTGACACCCGCCGATGTGCGGAACAAGCAGTTCAGTACCACCAGGCTGAGGCCGGGGTACGACGAGGAGGAGGTGGACGCCTTCCTCGACGAGGTCGAGGCAGAGCTCGACCGCCTCATCCAGGAGAACGAGGAGCTGCGGGCCAAGCTGGCCGAGTGCCTGCGCGGCAAGGTTCCCGCCATGGCGGCTCCCATCGTGGAGCCCAAGCCGGACGTCCAGAAGATCCCCGAGCCGCCCCGCCCGGAGCCGCAGCCGCAGCCCGAGCCGGAGCCCGTCCTCGGCGGTCTCGGCAGCATGTCCCCCGCCCCCTCCGGCGAGGACAACATGGACACCGCGGCCCGCGTGCTCGCGCTCGCCCAGCAGACCGCCGACCAGGCGATCGCCGACGCCCGGCGCGAGGCCGACGAGACGCTCGGCCGCGCCCGCCGCGAGGCCGAGGAGATCCTCGGCAAGGCCCGCCGGCAGGCCGACCAGATCGTCAGCGAGGCCCGCTCCCGCGCCGAGGCCCTCGACCGCGACGCGCAGGAGCGGCACCGCCAGGTCATGGGCTCGCTCGTGCAGCAGCGCGAGGAGCTCGAGCGCGAGGTCGACAACCTGCGCGCCTTCGAGCGCGAGTACCGCAGCCGCCTGAAGGTGTACCTGGAGGGCCAGCTGCGCGACCTGGAGGCGGGCAGCACCGAGACGGGCGCGTTCGCCGCCGTCCCGGGAGCGGCGCCCTCGCAGGCGCAGCAGAACCCGCAGGTGAGTCCGCAGACGGGTCCGCAGAACGCCCTGCCGCACGCCGACAACCGCAACGGCGCCCCCGCGCCGGCGCCGGGCACGTTCCCCGCTCCCGAGCACACCCAGCAGGTGCAGCACTCGGCGACGGGCGCTTTCCACTCCGGCGGCGACAACCCGCCGCACGACAGGCGCTGACGCGGACGCCACAGGCGATAGTGTCGTTCCGATCGCCGCGCCGGGGATGGCGCGCCGCCATCCCCGCGGCGCCGGGCGGCCGTGCCCCGGGCCGGCCGCCGGCCCTCTCGCGCGGCCCGGAGCCTAGCGGTCTGAACGAGTGGGAGTGACCCTGTGATCATCCTGAGTGGCGTTCTCGTGGTGGTGGCGATCGCCCTGCTGGTAGCGGGAATCGTCGCGGGCAACGGAGACAGCGCCCAGGTCTTCGGCCTGGACGCCCTGGTGGTGATCTACATATCGATCGCCGTCAGCATCGTCTCCGCGGTGTGCCTGTCCATCGGGGTGTTCCTGCGGCGCAAGGAGCTGTTCGGCCCGGGCGCCTCGCCGGTCCCCGCCCGCCCCAGCAAGAGGGCGCAGAAGGCCAAGAAGGACAAGCGCGACAAGCAGGACAGTCGCAAGAAGGGCGCCCCTGCGGCGCCCGCACCGGCCGGCGCCGACGGCGCTCCGGAGGCCAAGTCCCCGGCCGTCCCCGCCGACGACGAGGTCGAGATCCCCGCCCCGGCCGTCGACGTCCCCGACGACGCGCTGGTGTTCGTCGTCCGCGGTCGCAAGCGCTACCACCTCGACACCTGCCGGCAGCTCGCCGGCCGGGAGACCGAGGAGCTCACCTACGCCGAGGCCAGGGAAGAGGGCTTCAGCCCCTGCACCGCCTGCATGCCCGACACCGCACTGGCGGCGCGCGCCGCGGCGTCGGCGCCCACGGCTCCCGGGGGCAAGGCGGCCGGGACCGGACCCGCGACCCGCGAGCCCGGCGCGGCGGAACGACCCGAGGGCGGCCTCGCCGGCCTGGCCAAGCCCGCCCCCAGCTCGTTCGACAAGCCCTCCTCCTTCGACAAGCCCAGTGCTTTCGACAAGCCCAGTGCTTTCGACAAGCCCAGTGCTTTCGAGAAGCCCGGCGCCTTCGACGAGCCCGGCGCTTTCGACAAGCCCGGTTCCTTCGACGAGCCCAGTGCCTTCGACGAGCCCAGTGCCTTCGACGAGCCCAGTGCCTTCGACAAGCCGGGCGCGTTCGACAAGACGGCCGAGATCCCGCGTGCGGGCGAGCCCGCCGAGGGGCCCGAGGGCGAGAGCGCCGACACCGAGCGCGAGGAGAGGGACGCCCCGAAGCGGGCCACGGCGGGTCCCACCCTCACCGACATGCCCGTCGCGGGCCTGTTCGGGACACGCGACACCGCCGCGGAGGCGCCCACGGCCGCGGAGAAGGCCGAACCCGCCGACGCCGGAGCCGACGACCGGCACGCCCCGGAACGGGACGCTGAGAGCGAATCGGCGGCGCCGGACGTCACCGCCGACCTCGGCGCCGCGCCGTTCGGCGGCTCCGACACCGAGGACGCGCCCGCGCCGGAGCCCGAGCCGTCCGCCACCGCCGGGCCGGACGATGCCGGCGACGACGGCCCGCTGGTCCGCATCCTGAGCGGCACCAAGCGCTACCACCGCGTCGACTGCGCCCTCATCGAGGACATCGGTGACGAGGCCGACGACCTGGAGTCCCTGTCGCGCGCGGAGGCCAAGGCCCGGGGCTGCACGCCCTGCCTGGTCTGCCAGCCCGACCGCGAGCACGCCCGCGACTGACGCCGGCGCCGCCCGGGCGGCCGGAGCCGCCCGGGTTCAGCGGCCGCGGTGCCGTTCGTCGCGCAGCTCCCGGAGGCGGTCGCGCCGCGCGTCCCGCATCTCCTCGCGCCGCTCGCGGTGCAGCCGCCGCATCTCGTCGTGGTGCTCGCGGTGCAGTTCACGGTGGTGCCGGTGCCGGCCGCGCTTCTCGCCCGCGGCGCGGCGCTCCACCGAGACGCCGCCGAACAGCAGCATCCCGGTCAGTCGTATGACGGGCGCGTCCGGGTCGACGGTGTCGTCCTCCGGCAGGTCGGTGCCCCCGAAGACCGCGAAGTTGGAGCCGACGACCCGCACGCCCGGCGGCACGACGACGTTCACGCCGCCGAACACGCACGTCACGTTGAGGGTCACCTCGCCCTTGCTGAGGACCGCCTGCCGGAAGTCCAGCTCCGCGCCGCCGAAGACGCAGGTGACGGTGGTGGTCGGCTCGACCAGCCAGCGGCCCTTGCGCTCGACCCCGCTGAACACCGCCACGAGGTGCGGCGACTGCGGCGGGGGCGGGGCGGGCGCCTGCTCCTTGCGCAGGTCGACCCGAGGGCCCGGCGCGTGCTGCGCGGGCAGGTCGCTGAGCACGGGCTCCAGTTCGGCGTACGTCTTGGCCTTGTAGACGACGTCGATGCGCTCGGCGTGCTCCTCCGGCGTGATGCGCCCCTCGGCCAGAGCCTCGCGCAGGCGGTCGGCGACCTCGTCGCGATCGGCGTCGGACGCGCGCATGCTCGCGGGGGAGGGCCGCGCCGGCGGCTCGGACCCGGACGGCTGCTCGGGAAGATTCACGACACCATCATCGCAAACGCGATGTGTCGCGATGAACCCCATCGCGAAACTTCTCCGCCCCCGCGAAACTTCTCCGCCCCCGCGAAGCTCCTCCGGCGTGGGGTGTTGTCGGGGCGGGGAGGTCTCTGCCGCGGCCGGGCCGGGTGGGCGCGGCCGCGGCAGAGGGACTCACGTCCTGCGCGGGTGCTTCAGGCCTTGCGCAGGTAGTACGTGAGGCCGAGTTCCTCGTCGCGGGTGGCGGTCAGGCCCTCGGGGCGGCCCTCGGTCACCGTGGCCGCGAGGACCTCGGCGGCGACCTCGTCGCCGTGGCCGCGCAGGGCCTCGGCGAGGTCGGTGCCGGTGGCCTCCCACCACAGGTCGATGCGGTCGGTGACCTCCAGGCCCGCGGCCTTGCGGCCCTCCTGGACGAGCCGGACGGCCTCCCGGACCAGGCCCGCGCGGCGCAGCTCGGGCGTGACCGTGAGGTCGAGCGCGACCGTCTCGCCGGAGGCGCTCTCGACGGCCCAGCCGCTGCGCGGGCGCTCGGTGACGATCACGTCGTCCGGGCCGAGCGGCACCGCGCCGAGACCCTCGGCCGCCACCTCGGCGGACCCCGCCCGCAGCGCCTGGACGAGGCCGGCCGGGTCGGCGGAGGTGATCGCCTTGGCCACCTTCGGGGTGTCCTTGGCGTACCGCTTGCCGAGCTCCCGGAAGTTGGGCTTGACCTCGTACTCGACCAGGTCGCCGCCGATCGAGGACAGCTCCTCGAAGCCCAGCACGTTCAGCTCCTCGGAGATCTGCGCGCGGAGCTGCTCGGGCAGCGCGGACCAGCCCGGGGCGCCGACGAGGGCGCGGCCGAGGGGCTGGCGGGTCCGCACGCCGCTCGCGGCCCGCGCGGAGCGGCCGAGCTCGACCAGCCGGCGGACGAGCGCCATCCGCTCGGTCAGCTCCTCGTCGAGGAGGCCCTCGTCCACGGTGGGCCAGTCGGTGAGGTGCACCGACTCCGGCGCGTCCTCGGGGCGGATGACGTCCCAGACGTGGTCGGTGATGAACGGGACGATCGGCGCCATCAGCCGGGTGAGGGTCTCCAGGCACTCGTAGAGCGTCGCGAACGCGGACGAGCCCTCGGGCGTCTCCGGGCCCTCCCAGAAGCGCCGCCGGGAGCGCCGCACGTACCAGTTGGAAAGGTCGTCCACGAACTGCGAGAGCCGCCGTCCCGCGCGGGCGGTGTCGAACTCCTCCAGCGCGGCGTCGACCTCGCGGACGGTGCGGTGCAGCTCGGCGAGCGCCCAGCGGTCGAGGAGCGGCCGGTCGGCCGGGGCCGGGGCCTCGGACAGCCGGTCGGGCGTCCACGCGCGCCCCTGCGCCTGCGCCGCGTTCGCGTACAGGACGAAGAAGGACGCGGTGTTCCAGTAGGTCAGCAGGACCTTGCGGACGATCTCCTCGAGGGCGCCGTGCCCGACGCGGCGGGACGCCCACGGCAGCCCGCTCGCGGCCATGAACCAGCGCACCGCGTCGGCGCCGTGCTGGTCCATCAGCGGGATGGGCCGCAGCACGTTGCCGAGGTGCTTGCTCATCTTGCGGCCGTCCTCGGCGAGGATCAGGCCGAGGCAGACGACGTTCTCGTAGGACGAGCGGTCGAACACCAGCGTCCCGACGGCCATGAGCGAGTAGAACCATCCGCGGGTCTGGTCCTGGGCCTCGCAGATGTACTGGGCCGGGTAGGCGTCCTCGAAGACCTCGTTGTTGCGGTAGGGCGCGCCCCACTGCGCGAACGGCATCGACCCGGAGTCGTACCAGGCGTCGATGACGTCGGGGACGCGGCGCGCCTCCGCCCCGCACTGGGTGCACGGGAACGCGACGTCGTCCACGTACGGGCGGTGCGGGTCGAGCGCGGAGAGGTCCTCGCCCGCCAGGTCGCCCAACTCCTTGAGCGACCCGACGCAGGTGACGTGCTGCTCGTCCTCGCCGCAGACCCACAGGGGCAGGGGCGTGCCCCAGTAGCGGCTGCGGGACAGCGACCAGTCGACGTTGTTGCGCAGCCACTCCCCGTACCGGCCGTGCTTGACGGTCTCGGGGTACCAGTTGGTCTTCTCGTTCTCCTCCAGCAGCCGGTCCTTGATCTGCGTGGTGCGGATGTACCAGGCGGGGAGCGCGTAGTAGAGCAGCGGGGTGTGGCAGCGCCAGCAGTGCGGGTAGCTGTGGTCGAAGTGCCCGCCGCGGTACAGCAGCCCGCGCGCGCGCAGGTCGTCGGTGAGCGGCTCGTCGGCGTCCTTGAAGAACTTGTTGCCGACCAGGGGCACCTCGCGCAGGAACCGCCCGTCCGGCCCGATCGGGTTGACGATCGGCATGCCGTAGCGCTTGCACACCGTCATGTCGTCGCCGCCGAACGCCGGCGCCTGGTGGACGAGGCCGGTGCCGTCCTCCACGGTGACGTAGTCGCCCATGACGACGTAGTGCGCGTCGGGGATGTCGACGAGGTCGAACGGCCGCCTGTAGGCGGTCCGCTCCAGCTCGGTGCCCTGGTACGTGGCGAGCCGCTCGGCGCCCTCGCCGAGGACCTGGTCGACGAGGGGCTCGGCGACCACGAGCACTTCGTCGGAGCCCTCCGGCCGGGCCGCCACGTACGTGACGTCCGGATGGACGGCCACGGCGGTGTTCGACACCAGCGTCCAGGGGGTCGTCGTCCAGATGAGCAGCGCGGCGCCCATCTCGGCCAGCGGACCGGACGTGACGGGCATCCGCACGTACACCGAGGGGCTGGAGACGGTCTCGTACCCGCCCGGCTGGCCCAGCTCGTGGTCGGACAGGCCGGTTCCGCAGCGCGGGCAGTACGGCGTGATGCGGAAGTCGCGGAACAGCAGGCCCTTGTCGAACACCTGCTTCAGGGACCACCAGACGGCCTCGACGTACTCGGGGTCCATCGTGCGGTAGGCCTGGTCGGTGTTGACCCAGTACCCCATCCGCTCGGTCATCTCCTCGAAGGCGTCCACGTGGCGCAGGACCGATTCGCGGCAGCGGGCGTTGAACTCCGCGACGCCGTACTCCTCGATGTCCTTCTTGCCGGTGAGGCCGAGCTCCTTCTCCACGGCGACCTCGACCGGCAGGCCGTGGCAGTCCCAGCCGGCCTTGCGCGGGACGTGGTGGCCCTTCATGGTCTTGAAGCGCGGGAAGACGTCCTTGAAGACGCGGGCCTCCACATGGTGGACGCCCGGCATGCCGTTGGCGGTCGGGGGCCCCTCGTAGAACACCCACGGGGTCCCGGACGCGGTGCGCTCCAGCGACCGCTCGAAGACCTTGTTCTCCTGCCAGCGGCGCAGCATGTCCCGCTCCAGGGCGGGCAGATCGACCTGCGCGGGCAGCGGCCGAAAAGCTCGGCTCACGATGGCGGACCTCCGGATCGACGCGAACACGTTGACCGGAGGGACGAGGCGGCTGCCCCGCGGTACCACCCTCCTTGACCGCGCCCGACGGCGCGGCCCGCTTCGTTCCAGTCTCGGCGGCCGGGTCTACTGGGCCCCTGGGGGGCGGTTCTTCCGGCGGCTCCGGGGTGATCAGACCGCCGGGCCCGCCCCCGGGCTCGCACCGCCCCCGGGTCGCTCATGGCTGCTTTCGGCGGCAGGTGTCCCCATCAATGCCTGCCTTGCGACTGCTGGTGCCGACTTTAACGCACGCCGGACTCCGCCTCTTCCCCTTTTCCGTCCCGGGGGGACACGGTTCCTTTGCGATCTCGTACGCCGCCCGGGAGTTTCCATGCGTTCGGCGACCGGGCATAAGCGGTCGGTAACACGGCCCAGGTTGTTTACCGTGCCCGAGAGAGGGGACCAATGCTGCCCGCACTGCCCGTCGAGGCGACCAGCGCGAGGGAGGCCGACATGGCCGGCGCGAGGAGGGGCGGGACGCCCGCCGCAAGCACGAGCCCGGGCACGGCGCGGCCGTCCCGGAGCATGCCGGTCCCGGAGGCGAGCACGGCGGGAACGAGCACCCCGGGGCCGAGCGCACCGGGGACGAGTACGGAGGGAAAGGGGACGGCGAGAAAAGGCGCGTCGGGAAAGGGCGCCGCCAAGCCGGCCGCTTCCAAGGCCCCCGCGAAAGGGCCTGCCGTGAAGCCGGGGAAGCCGGCGGCCGGGCGTGGCCCCGCGAAGGCGGGTAAGGGCGGCGCGACGGGCAAGGGCGGGGCCGGGAAGACCGACGGTCCGGCGCCGGACGAGCGGGAGCCGGCGCGGACGGCGGCCGCGGAGCTGCCGGTCCGCGAGGGCGAGCACCAGTGGACGCCGGGCGAGCTGGCCGAGGTGCGGGCCGGCCTGGAGGAGCAGATCGAGGCGCTGCGCAGCGAGATCGCCGCGTCCGCGAGCCAGATCGCCGAAGGCGACACCAACGACGGGGCGGGCGACGACCAGGCCGACGCGGGAGCCAAGACCTACGAGCGCGAACATGAGCTCGCGCTGGCCTACAATTCACAGGACCTGCTCGCCCAGATCGAGCGGGCCGTCCAGCGGATGGACGCCGGCACGTACGGGATCTGCGAGTCGTGCACCAGGCCGATCGGCAAGGCGCGCCTCCAGGCCTTCCCGCGTGCGACCCTGTGTGTGACATGCAAACAACGCGAGGAACGTCGCTGAGCGACTCAACGAACCCAGAGCGGCGGGCCGGGGAGACCACGGGATCTCCTCGGCCGCGCCGCGTCGGCGTGCTGGTCGCCGTGGCCCTGGCCGCGCTCGCCGCCGACATCGTGTCCAAGACCATCGTGGTGGCGACGCTTCAGGACCGCGCGCCGGTCCGGCTGCTCGGCGGGCTGCTGACGCTGCGCGAGACCCGCAACAGCGGCGCCGCGTTCTCGATCGGCACCGGCTACACCTTCGTCTTCACGCTGATCGCCTGCGGGGTGGTGGTGGCGATCCTGCGGACCGCCCGCAACCTGCGCAGCGTGCCGTGGGCGATCTGCCTCGGGCTGCTGCTCGGCGGCGCGGTCGGCAACCTCATCGACCGGCTGCTGCGGGCCCCGGCGCCGCTGAAGGGCCACGTCGTCGACTGGATCCAGCTGCCGCACTGGCCGGTGTTCAACCTGGCCGACTCGGCGATCGTCTGCGGCGGCGTGCTGGCCGTCCTGCTGGCGGCCCGCGGCCTCCAGGTCGACGGCACGCGCCTGAAGGACGAGACCCCCGGCACGGTCGAGACCACGGACGCGCGGGAGGCCTCCGACGCGTCGGAGGCTCCCTCCGGTGAGGGCGCCACCGGCAAGAGCGAGGCCCGAAAGGACGAGTCCGCCCGGAAGGCCGTCGACCCCGCGCCTGAAGGCGGGGCCGAGGTTCCGGCGCCGGAGGAGAAGTCCTGATGGGCGACGTACGAAGCCTCCACGTGCCGGACGGCCTGGAGGGGGAGCGGGTCGACGCCGCGCTGGCGCGGCTGTTCGGGCTGTCGCGCGGCAGCGCCGCCGACATGATCGCCTCGGGTGACGTCGTGCTGGACGGGGCGCCCGTGGCCACCAAGTCCGAGCGCCTGCACGCCGGCGCCTGGCTGGAGGTCACGCTGCCACCGCCGCCCGCCGCGCCCGCCCCGGTCGCGGAGCCCGTCCCCGGGATGGGCATCCTGTTCGAAGATGACGACATCGTCGTGGTGAACAAGCCGGTCGGCGTCGCCGCCCACCCCACCACCGGCTGGACGGGCCCGACCGTCCTCGGCGGGCTGCTCGGGGCCGGGCACACGATCGCGACCAGCGGCGCGTCCGAGCGCCAGGGGATCGTGCACCGGCTCGACGCCAACACCACCGGCGCGATGGTCGTGGCGAAGAGCGAGATCGCCTACTCGCGGCTCAAGCGCGCCTTCAAGGAGCGCCGCATCGACAAGCGCTACCAGGCGCTCGTGCAGGGCCATCCCGACCCGTTCCGCGGGACGGTCGACGCCCCCATCGACCGGCACCCCTCCGGCGACGGCCGGTTCGCGGTCGTCGCGGGCGGCAAGCCGTCCGTCACCCACTACGACACCGTCGAGGCGTTCCGGGCGGCGACACTGCTCGACATCGACCTGGAGACGGGCCGCACCCACCAGATCCGCGTCCACATGGCCGCGATCCGGCACCCGTGCGTGGGCGACATGGCCTACGGCGCCGACCCGACCCTGGCGGACCGCCTCGGCATGAGGCGGCAGTGGCTGCACGCCGTCCGGCTCGGTTTCGAGCACCCGACCAAGGGCGAGTGGGTCGAGTTCGAGAGCCCCTACCCGGACGACCTGGCCCACGCCCTGGAGATCGTCGCGGCGGAGTCCTGACCCGAGGCCGGCGCGGCGGCGTCAGCGGCCGGGGGCGGGGTCAGAGGCCGAGCAGGCGCAGCCCCGCAGCGACACCGGCCGCGGCGACCAGCACCACCAGGAACGGCGCGCGCAGCAGGAGCGCGGCCACGGCCGCGCCCAGGCCCGCCAGCCGTGCGGCGTCGAACTCCAGGGAACGGCCGTCCGCCACCGCCTGGACGGCGATCAGCGCGGTCAGCAGCGCCACCGGGACCAGGTCGGCGAACCGGCGCACCCGCGGATCGTCCAGCAGCCGGCGCGGGGTGACGAGCCCGCCGAGCTTCAGCGCGTAGCAGCCGAGCCCGGTGGCGATCACCGCGATCCACACGCTCACGGCGCAGCCCTCCGGCCGAGCAGGGCGGGCAGCGCCGCGACGGCGGCCAGCATGACCGGCACGCCGGGCGGCAGCACCGGCGTCGCCGCCACCGCGATCACCGCGGCCGCGACGGCGACGCGGACCGCGGCCCGCCCGCTCGTGAGCCGCGGCCAGAGCAGGGCCAGGAACGCCGCCGGGCCGAGGACGTCCAGGCCCACGGCGTCGGGGTCGCCGAGCCGCGCCGCGCCCGCCGCGCCCAGCAGCGTGGTGAGGTTCCACGCGAGGTAGAGGCTGATCGCGGTGGTGTAGAACCCGGCGCGGGCCGCGTCCCGGCCGCGCTGCGCGGTCGCCACGGCGGCCGTCTCGTCGATGACGACGTGCGCGGTCACGAGCCTGCGCAGCCCGCGCACGCGGAGCGTCGACGCGAGCCGCATCCCGTACAGGGCGTTGCGCCCGCCGAGCAGGACGGCGCCGAGCGTCCCGGCGACCAGGCCGCCGCCCCCGCCGACCACCCCGGCCAGCGCGAACTGGGACGCCCCCGTGAACGCCAGCAGGCTCAGCGCGCACGCCTGCGCGACCGTGAGCCCCGCCGTGACCGCCGCCGCGCCGAACGCCAGCCCGGAGACCCCCACGGCGATCCCGACGCTGAGCCCGTCGCGGACCGCCGCCGCCCGCGCGCCCTCGTCCGGCGCGCTCTCGTCCCGGGCGTCCTCGGCCGGGACGCCGAGGGCGGGTGCGCTCTCCTCCGGGACGTCCTCCCCGGCCGCCCGCGCGGAGCCGGGTGCGCTCATCGGCCGGCCTCGGCCGCGTCCAGGCCCGCCTCGATGATCGCGTTCACGATGGGGGCGAGCCGCTCCGCGCCGAGGGACGGGGCGCGCGCCGCCATGGCCTCCACGATCCGCCGCTCGCGCTCGGGGTCGCGCCCCGCGAAGCCCCCGACCGGCTTGAGGCGCTGGACGACGGCGGCGATCGCGGTGCGGTGCTCCAGCAGCGTCGCGAGGGCGGCGTCCAGGCCGTCGATCGCTTCGCGGGCCTCGGCGAGCGTGGTGACGGCGGCGGGGGAGGGCAGCGCGACGCGCAGCTCGCCGGACGGTCCGCCGACCGTCCCCCGGGCCGGGCGGGCCGCGTCGGTGCCCGCGGCGTCGATCACCTGGTCGTGCATCTCGGGTCCCCTCTCGTGCGGCGGCCCGTGCCGGGCGAGGGGAGAGCACGCCCCGGGCCGCGCCTGATCAGCAGAAAAGGCAGATTCAGAAGAAAAGGCGGTTTCAGCAGAAAAGGCAGAGTCCGCAGGGGGACTCTGCCTCGGCCGGCTCCGGGGTCGTCGCTCAGGTCGCGGGGGCGACCGGCTCACCCGGAGCCGGCCGCGTAAACCTGGATCGGCGACGTTCCACGGAAGGATCGTATGCGGAGCCGCCCCGAGGGGCCAAACTCCGGACATCCCGTCCCGGGTTTCGAGACGACCGGAAGGGGCCGCCGGGGATTGGGCGCGTCGGGGCGCGAGTGACGCGGGATGCGGGTTAGGCTCTCAGAGCCGCGTCGTTCCGGCGCTCCGCCGGCCCGACGTCTTCCCCCGGTACCGATGCCGCGACCACGTGCGGGCCCCGCACGTGGGCGGTCGCATGCGACGAGCAGGAGGCGCAGCACGCATGGCCGACTCTTTCGTTCACCTGCACGTTCACACCGAGTACTCCATGCTCGACGGAGCCGCCCGGTTGAAGCAGATGTTCGAGGAGGTCGGCCGGCAGCAGATGCCGGCGATCGCGATGACCGACCACGGCAACATGCACGGCGCCTACGACTTCCACAAGCAGGCGACGGCGGCCGGCGTCACCCCGATCATCGGCATCGAGGCCTACATGGCGCCGGAGTCCCGGTTCCACAAGAAGAAGGTCCAGTGGGGCGAGCCGAGCCAGAAGCGCGACGACGTCTCCGGCGGCGGCCTGATCAACCACATGACGCTGTGGGCGCGCAACAGGGCCGGCCTGCACAACCTCTTCAAGCTCTCCAGCCGCGCCTACACCGAGGGCTTCGTCTTCAAGTACGCCCGCATGGACGAGGAGCTGCTCGCCGAGCACTCCGAGGGCCTGATGGCCACCACGGGATGCCCGTCCGGCAAGATCCAGACCCGGCTGCGGCTCGGCCAGTTCGACGAGGCGCTGAAGGCGGCCGCGAACTTCCAGGACATCCTCGGCAAGGAGAACTACTTCCTCGAGCTGATGGACCACGGCCTCGACATCGAGCGCCGCGTCCGGCAGGGCCTCATCGACATCGGCAAGAAGCTGAACATCCCGCCGGTCGTCACCAACGACTCCCACTACACCCACGAGTCCGAGGCGACCGCCCACGACGCCCTGCTGTGCGTCCAGGTGGGCAAGCAGCTCGCCGACCCCGACCGGTTCCGGTTCGACGGCAGCGGCTACTACCTCAAGACCGCCGACGAGATGCGCGCCATCGACTCCTCCGACATCTGGGCCGAGGGCTGCAGGAACACCCTGCTGATCGCCGAGCGCGTCGACCCCGCCGGGATGTTCGAGTACCGCGACCTCAGCCCCCGCTTCCCCGTCCCGGAGGGCGAGACCGAGGAGAGCTGGTTCCGCAAGGAGGTCTGGAAGGGCCTGGAGCGCCGCTTCCCCGACGGCCTCCCGGACGGCTACAAGGAGCAGGCCGAGTACGAGATGGGCGTCATCCTCGGCAAGGGGTACCCGTCCTACTTCCTGGTCGTCGCCGACTTCATCATGTGGGCCAAGGAGAACGGCATCCTGGTCGGGCCGGGGCGAGGCAGCGCCGCGGGCTCGCTGATCGCCTACGCGATGGGCATCACCGACCTCGACCCGATCCCGCACGGGCTGATCTTCGAGCGGTTCCTGAACCCCGAGCGCGCGTCCATGCCCGACATCGACATCGACTTCCCTGAAGACCGGCGGGCCGAGGTCATCAAGTACACGACCGAGAAGTGGGGCGCCGACAAGGTCTCGTTCATCGCCACCTTCGGCACCATCAAGGCGAAGGCCGCCATCAAGGACGCGGGCCGCGTCCTCGGCTTCCCGTACGCGCTCGGCGACCGGATCTCCAAGGCGTTCCCGCCCGCCGTCATGGGCAAGGACATCCCGCTCTCGGGCATCTTCGACGAGAAGCACCCGCGCTACGGCGAGGCGGGCGAGCTGCGCAAGCTGTACGAGGAAGAGACCGACGTCAAGCAGATCATGGACCTGGCGCAGGGCCTGGAGGGCCTGATCCGCCAGACCGGCGTGCACGCCGCCGGGGTCATCATGTCCGGCGAGACGATCACCGACCACATCCCGATCATGCGCCGGGACGCCGACGGGGCGATCATCACGCAGTTCGACTACCCGACCTGCGAGTCGCTCGGCCTGCTGAAGATGGACTTCCTGGGCCTGCGCAACCTGACGATCATCGACGACGCGCTCCAGGGCATCAAGAAGAACAAGGGCATCGACGTCGACCTGCTCGCCCTCCCGCTGGACGACCAGAAGACCTACGACCTGCTCGCCCGCGGCGACACCCTCGGCGTCTTCCAGTTCGACGGCGGCCCCATGCGCTCCCTGCTCCGCCTGATGAAGCCGGACAACTTCGAGGACATCTCCGCCGTCGGCGCCCTGTACCGGCCGGGCCCGATGGGCGCGAACTCCCACACCAACTACGCGCTCCGCAAGAACGGCCAGCAGGAGATCACCCCGATCCACCCGGAGCTGGAGGAGCCGCTCAGGGAGATCCTCGACACCACCTACGGCCTGATCGTCTACCAGGAGCAGGTCATGGCGATCGCGCAGAAGGTGGCGGGCTACACGCTCGGCAAGGCGGACCTGCTGCGCCGCGTCATGGGCAAGAAGAAGAAGGCCGAGCTGGACGCCCAGTTCGTCGGGTTCGAGCAGGGCATGATCGACAACGGCTTCTCCAAGGAGGCCGTGAAGACCCTCTGGGACATCCTCGTCCCGTTCTCCGACTACGCCTTCAACAAGGCGCACTCCGCCGCGTACGGCCTCGTCTCCTACTGGACGGCCTACCTCAAGGCGAACTACCCGGCCGAGTACATGGCGGGCGTGCTCACCTCCGTCGGCGACGACAAGGACAAGAGCGCCCTGTACCTGTCGGAGTGCCGCCGGATGGGCCTGAAGGTGCTGCCGCCCGACGTCAACACCTCTGAGGCCGACTTCACCCCGCTCGGCGACACCGAGATCCGGTTCGGGCTGTCGGCCGTCCGCAACGTCGGCACGAACGTCGTGGACGGGATCGTCGCGGCCCGCCGGGAGAAGGGCGCCTACACCGACTTCAACGACTTCCTCAACAAGGTGCCGCCGCCGGTGTGCAACAAGCGGGTCGTGGAGTCGCTGATCAAGGCGGGCGCGTTCGACGAGCTCGGCCACCAGCGCAAGGCGCTGCTGATGGTGCACGAGCAGGCGATCGACTCGGTCATCGACATCAAGCGCAAGGAGGCCGTCGGCCAGGACTCCCTCTTCGGCGCCCTGGAGGACGATGGCGGCGAGGACGCGTTCGCCGTCGCGATCCCCGAGGGCGAGGAGTGGGACAAGACGACCCTGCTCGCCTTCGAGCGGGAGATGCTCGGCCTGTACGTGTCGGACCATCCGCTCCTCGGCGTCGAGCACATCCTCGAACGCGAGGCCGACTGCACGATCGCCGTCCTGAACGGCGGCGAGCGCCCCGACGGCCAGGTGGTCGTGGTCGCGGGCCTGCTCTCCGGCCTCCAGCGCAAGGTCACCAAGCAGGGGAACTCCTGGGCCATGTTCCAGCTGGAGGACCTCGGCGGCTCCATCGAGGTGATGTGCTTCCCCTCGTCCTACCAGCTGTGCTCGACCCTCCTCGCCGAGGACGCCATCCTCGTCGTCAAGGGCCGCCTGGACCGCCGCGAGGACGTCGCGAAGATCATCGCGATGGAGGTCACGCAGCCCGACCTCAGCGTCACCGACGCGACCGGCCCGTTCTCGGTCACGATGCCGCTCGGCCGCTGCACGCCGCCCACGGTCTCGCGCCTCAAGGAGGTGCTGATCACCCACCCCGGCACCGCCGAGGTGCACCTGCACGTCCAGAACGGCCCGCGCACCACGGTTGTCCGCCTAGACGACAAACTCCGCGTAGCCCCGTCCCCCGCACTCATGGGCGACCTGAAACAACTCCTCGGCCCCTCCTGCCTGGGCTGAGTCGAACCCAGAAGGCCCCCGCTCCGACAGGCGCGCCCCTGAGCACCGACCCAAGAGCGGCACACCCACGCCCACCGTGCGCGAAGACCGCACCCACCGTGCGCGAAGACCGCAACCGGCACCCCAGCCACCGGCGACCTCAGGAGTCGCGATCGCGTCCGAAGGCAGTTTCGAGCGAAGCGAGAAACTGATCGCGCAGCGAGCCGTTAGGCGAGTCGGAGCGATGCCAGCGATCGCACCGCGGTTTCTTAGGGTTTTCGGGCCCCCAAGGCCCGAAAACCCTAAGAAACCGCCATAAGCTCAGCTTTCCAGTCGACGAAGCGGCCTAGGCCGTCGAAGTGGGCGCGGGCGGTGCCGCCGCCGGGGAGTGCGACCTCGGTGAGGACGTCGGTCTGCCGGTAGGGGACGCGGTGGTGCGACAGGAGGCCGGCCAGGGTGAGGCGGGGCTCGTGGGGGAACAGGCTCGCGGCGTTGGCGACCAGGCGGGGGAGGGGGACGGGGTCCCACTGGGCGGGCGGGGCCTGGGGGTCGTCCACGTGCAGGTAGGCGGAGCCGCCGTCGTAGCCCGCGCCGATGTATCCGGCGCCGCCGAGGACGCCGCCCGCGGCCATGGCGATCAGTTCGCCGCCGTGCCCGGCGGGGCCCTCGTACCAGGACAGGTCGATCTCGGGGGTGGTGAACTCGGTGATGCCGAGCCGCTCGCCGATGGTCCGGATGCCCAGGGTCGGGGCGACCGCGGGGTGCGCGTCGCCGAACTGGGGGTTGGCCCAGCCCCACAGCCAGGTGCGCTCGCGGGCGGCGTAGCTGCCGAGCAGCGAGACGCGGACCGTGACGCCGCCGCTGGTGTAGGTGCGGGCCGTCAGGTCGGCGCTCCAGTCCTCGCGCGGCAGGAACTCGGCGAGCGTCTCCTGCTGCTGCAGGACGACGGCCGCCAGCGCGGCGCCGAGGCGTTCGAACGCAGGGCTGAATCCGGACATGTCGGGCACATTATCCCAGTAATCGGGGCTGTCGTGGGCGGGAATCGGACACCCTTCGAGAGTCGATCGGCTGACCTGGGCAGGCTAGGCTTTCGCTGTCGGACGACTTGCAACTAGGAGCGTACGAGGTGCGGCGACCCACCGGGAGGCTCTTGGCGATCTGGGCGGTCACCAGCGCCGTCGTCACGCTGCTGGGGCCGCTCGCGGGCCTGCTCTGGGCGGCGGTCGCCCCCAAGGTGACGTATGTGGTCGTGCAGGGTGAGGCTCTCCTCGCCCAGCCGGAGGACCAGGGCCCGATCACCATCGACGCCCGCTTCGCGCTGATCGCCGCCGTCGCCGGGATCGCCTGCGGCGCGGTCGCCTACCTGGCGGGCGGGCGCGACAACGACTCGGCGCTGCTGCTCGGGCTGGCCGTGGGCGGCGCCGCCGCGGCCGTGCTCGCCTGGAAGACCGGGAACCTGGTCGGCCTCGGGCACTTCGAGGACGTCGTCCGGCACGGGCGCGACGGCACCACCGTCACCGGCGTCGCCGACCTGCGGGCCAAGGGCCTGCTGACGTCCTGGGCGCTGCCGGCGGTCGCCGCCTACGGGCTGCTGGAACTGGTCGTGCGGCGGCTACCCGCGGGCGATCTCGGCGACGCGGGCGCCGGTGAGGCGGACGAGGTCGGCGGGGGCGAGCTCGATCTGGAGTCCGCGCCGGCCGGCCGAGACGTAGACGGTCGTGAGCGCTGACGCCGACGCGTCGACCACCGTCGGCAGCCGCCTGCGTTGCCCCAGCGGGCTGATCCCGCCGACGACGTACCCGGTGGCGCGCTCGGCGTCGCGCGGGTCGGCCATGCGCGCCTTCTTGCCGCCGGCGGCCGCGGCGAGCGCCTTCAGGTCGAGGGTCGACGAGACCGGGACGACGCCGACGGTGAGGTTCCCGTCGACCTCGGCCAGCAGCGTCTTGAAGAGCCGGTCGTGGGAGACGCCGAGGGCGTCGGCGGCGGCCTCCCCGTAGGACTCGGCGTTCGGGTCCACCTCGTAGGCGTGCAGGGTGAAGTCGACGCGGGCCTTCGTCGCGGCGACGGTCGCCGGGGTGCCCTTGGCGCCCTTGGCCTTGGCAGTGCTCATGGGGGCAGTCTGCCGTGGCCGCTCAGTTCGGCGTGAACGACCCGTCCAGGAACTGCCCGGCGGGGATCATCGGGAGCACGTCCAGGATGCGGTTCTCCCTGGCCAGCAGGTCGCGCTCCGCCTCCAGCCGCACCGCCGCGTCCTCGCACTCCAGCAGGCGCTGCTTCTCGTGCCCGTCCAGGACGAGCGACGCGGCGATCGCGTACGACAGCGCGACGGGGTCGTCCGGCGGCTCGACCTCCTCCAACGGGCCCGCGCCGGCCGCGCTCAGGCGGTGCCGGTAGCGCCGGAACAGCCGCCTGACCCGGGCCGCGGCGGGCCCGGGGTCGGCGCCGGGCTCCTCGGGCAGGAACTCGACCTCGCCCCGCAGGTAGGGCCGGGACCGGTCCAGCTCCTTCACCCGGAACCGCCGCGCGCCGACGGCGACGATGTCGTACCGCCCGTCCGGGTGCGGCGTCACCTCGCGGAGTTCGGCGACGCAGCCGACCTCGGCGAGGCGGTGCGCCGCCCCCTCGCCGACCTCGTGGCCGAGTTCGATGGCGATGACGCCGAAGCCGCGGGGCTCGGGCTGTTCGAGGAGGTCGCCGACCAGCCGGCGGTAGCGGTCCTCGAACAGGTGCAGGGGGAGCACCAGGCCGGGGAACAGCACGGTGCCGAGGGGGAACAGGGCGAGCCGCTCGGTCACATCTTCTCTCCGCGCTCCTGGGCGCCACCGGGAAACGCCCTCGCCGCAAGGGTACGTCGATATTGATGATCTTGGTAAGGCATCTTTTTTCAGAGTGTGAAGCCCGATTCGCCGGGTCTTCGCGGCATGCGTCCCGGCGGGCCACTTCCGGTGGATTGGCACTGTCGCCGCCGGCCGGGCGCCTTGTAGCGTCCGATCCCATGAGGATCTTGGTCGTGGACGCCTTCGCCACCAGCCCTTTCTCCGGCAACCCCGCCGGGGTCTGCCTGCTCGAGGAGCCGGCCCCGCCGGAGTGGATGCAGCGGGTCGCGGCGGAGATGAGGCACTCCGAGACCGCGTTCCTCCGGCCGCTCGGGGAGGCGAACCCCGGGGCCGACTTCGAACTGCGGTGGTTCACGCCGAAGGTCGAGGTCGCGCTGTGCGGGCACGCCACGCTGGCGAGCGCCCACGCCCTCTACGAGGCGGGCGCGGTCGCCCCCGACCGCCCGATCCGGTTCCAGACCGTCAGGAGCGGGGTCCTGACCGTCACCAGGGACTCCGGGGGCGAGCTGTCCATGGACTTCCCGGCCCAGCCCGCCGAGCCCGCCGAGCCCCCGGAAGAGCTCGCCGCGGCGCTCGGCGCCAGGATCGTCGGAGCCGGGCGGAACGCGCAGAACGACTGGCTTGTGGAGGTGGACGGCGAGTCCGTCGTCCTCGGCCTCACCCCCGACATCGCCGCGCTCGGGAAGATCGACGCGCGGGGGGTGATCGTGACGGCCGAGGGCGCCCCGGGCGGGCGGCACGACTTCGTGTCCCGCTTCTTCGGCGCGCGGACGCTGGAGGGCGACGGGGAGGATCCGGTGACCGGCTCGGCGCACTGCGCCCTCGCGCCGTTCTGGGGCGCCCGGCTGGGCCGGGACGAGATGCTCGGCTTCCAGGCGTCCGCGCGCGGCGGGTATGTCCGTGTCGTCCTGCGCGGGGATCGCGTGATCCTGTCCGGAACGGCCGTGACCGTTCTGGACGGGACCCTCCGGATCTGACCCTGTGGGGGCTGCGACGCGCCGCGTCTCGCGACGTGAGACGGTGCGCGAGGGAGCGAGGGCACTCCGTAGACTGGGCGGGTGATTTCCCGTATCGACCTGCGCGGCTCGCTTCCCGGCGACCTGCGCTCCGTGCTGCCCCGCGCCGAACTCGACGTCGAGGCCGCCCTGGACAAGGTGCGGCCCATCTGCGAGGACGTGCGCCATCGTGGCTCGGCGGCGGTACGGGAGTACACCGGCAGGTTCGACGGGGTCGAACTGGAGCGCGTCCGGGTCCCGGTGGAGGCCGTGCACCGGGCGCTCGCCGGCCTCGACCCGGCCGTCCGCGACGCGCTGGAGGAGAGCATCCGCCGCGCCCGGGCCGTGCACCGGGCCCAGCGCCGCACCGACGTCACCACGCAGGTCGTCCCCGGCGGCACCGTCACCGAGCGGTGGATCCCGGTCGGGCGCGTCGGCCTGTACGTGCCGGGCGGCCGCGCCGTCTACCCGTCGAGCGTGGTCATGAACGTCGTGCCCGCGCAGGAGGCGGGGGTCGCCTCCCTCGCCGTCACCTCGCCCGCGCAGAAGGAGTTCGGCGGGCTGCCGCACCCGTCGATCCTCGCCGCGTGCGCGCTGCTCGGCGTCGACGAGGTGTACGCGGCGGGCGGCGCGCAGGCGATCGCGATGTTCGCCTACGGCACCGAGGAGTGCCCCCGCGCCGACCTCGTCACCGGACCCGGCAACGTCTACGTCGCCGCCGCCAAGCGGCTGCTCAAGGGCGTGATCGGCATCGACGCCGAGGCCGGCCCGACGGAGATCGCGGTCCTCGCCGACGGCACCGCCGACCCGGTGGAGGTCGCCGCCGACCTGATCAGCCAGGCCGAGCACGACACGCTCGCCGCCGCCGTCCTGGTCACCGACTCGGTGCGGCTCGCCGACGAGGTCGAGGCCGAGCTGAAGGCGCAGGTCGCGCGGACCAGGCACATCGAGCGGATCACCGAGGCGCTGGCCGGGCGGCAGTCCGGCATCGTCCTCGTCGACGGCGTCGACGAGGGCCTGCGGGTCGTGGACGCCTACGCCGCCGAGCACCTGGAGATCCACACCGCCGACGCCGCCGCGGTCGCCGCCCGCGTCCGCAACGCCGGGGCGATCTTCGTGGGACGGCACGCGCCGGTGTCGCTCGGCGACTACCTCGCCGGGTCCAACCACGTCCTGCCGACCGGCGGGTGCGCCTGCCACTCCTCCGGCCTGTCGGTCCAGTCCTTCCTGCGCGGCGTCCACGTCGTCGAGTACGACCGCGAGGCCCTCGCCGACGCCACCGCGCGCGTCGTCGCGCTCGCCGAGGCCGAGGACCTGCCCGCCCACGGCGCCGCGCTCAAGGCCCGCTTCGACTGGGAGATCCCTTCGTGACCTCGCTCAACGACCTGCCGCTGCGGGACGACCTGCGCGGCCGGGAGCCCTATGGCGCGCCGCAGCTGGCCGTCCCGTACGCGCTGAACACCAACGAGAACCCCTACCCGCCGTCCGAGCGCCTCGTGAAGGCCCTCGGCGAGGCCGTCCTGGACGTCGCGGGGTCGCTGAACCGCTACCCCGACCGCGACGCGGTCGCGCTCCGCGAGGACCTCGCGGCCTTCCTGAACACCGACACGCCCGGCGCCGGCCTCACCGCCGACCGGGTCTGGGCGGCGAACGGCTCCAACGAGATCATCCAGCAGATCCTGCAGGCGTTCGGCGGGGCGGGCCGCACCGCGCTCGGCTTCGAGCCGTCCTACTCGATGCACCCGATCATCACCGAGGTCTCGGGGACCCGCTGGGTGAACGCCGTCCGCGACGAGGACTTCGGCCTCGAACCCGGGCGCGCCGTCGCGGCGGTCGAGGAGCACCGGCCCGACATCGTGTTCCTGACCTCGCCCAACAACCCGACCGGCACGGCGCTGCCCCTCGACGCGATCGAGGCCGTCCTCGCGGCCGCGCCGGGCATGGTCGTGGTCGACGAGGCGTACGCCGAGTTCCGCCGCGCGGGCACCCCGTCCGCGCTGACGCTGCTGGACGGCCACCCGCGCCTGATCGTCACCCGGACGATGTCCAAGGCGTTCGCGATGGCCGGGACCCGGCTCGGCTACCTGGCCGCCGACCCCGCCGTGGTCGACGCGCTGCTGCTCGTCCGGCTGCCCTACCACCTGTCGGCCGTCACCCAGGCCGTCGCGCGCACCGCCCTCGCCCACGGCGAGGAGCTGCTCGGCGGCGTCGAGGCCCTGCGCCGCGAACGCGACGACCTCGTCGCTTGGCTGCGCGCCGAGGGGCTCCGGGTCGCCGACTCCGACGCCAACTTCGTCCTGTTCGGGACGTTCCCGGACCGCCGCCGCGTCTGGGAGGGCCTGCTCGAGCACGGCGTGCTGATCCGGGAGGTGGGGCCGCCCGAGTGGCTGCGGGTCAGCGTCGGCACCCCCGAGGAGATGGCCGCCTTCCGCGCCGCGCTCCGGCAGGTGCGGGGAGCGGGCACCGAGAGCCGCGCCCAACAGGACGGCGGCGCCGAGAACCGTGAGGAGAGTCTGTGACGCGCAAGGGACGAGTCGAGCGCGGGACCAAGGAGACCCAGGTCCTCGTCGAGATCGACCTCGACGGCACCGGGCAGGTCGACGTCGCGACCGGCGTGGGGTTCTTCGACCACATGCTGGCGCAGCTCGGCAAGCACGGGTCGTTCGACCTGACCGTCAAGACCGCCGGCGACCTGCACATCGACAGCCACCACACCATCGAGGACACCGCGATCGCGCTCGGCGCGGCGTTCCGCGAGGCGCTCGGCGACAAGGCCGGCATCCGCCGCTTCGCCGACGCCTCCATCCCGCTCGACGAGGCCCTCGCCCAGGTCACCGTGGACGTCTCCGGACGCCCCTACCTCGTGCACGTGGAACCGGACGGCATGGCGCCGATGATCGGCCCCGAGTACGACACCACGATGACCCGGCACATCCTCGAGTCGTTCGTGTCGAACGCGCAGGTCGCCCTGCACGTCCACGTCCCCTACGGGCGCAACGCCCACCACATCGTCGAGGCCCAGTTCAAGGCGCTCGCCCGCGCGCTCCGCGACGCCGTGGCGTTCGACCCGAAGGTGCACGGCATCCCCTCGACCAAGGGGGCCCTGTAACCGTGGAGATCGGCGACCTGCACCTCACCTACGGCACCGTGGCGATCTTCGCGATCGCGGTGTTCCTGCTGGCGGGCGTGTACAGCTTCGTGAAGCAGGGCCTCAAGATCGCCGCGCTGCTGCTGCTGGTGCTGGCCGGGCTGGCGTTCGCCGGGGGAGTGATGTGGTCGTGAGGACGGTCCTGCCGTGAAGAAGATCGTCATCCTGGACTACGGCTCGGGCAACCTGCGCTCGGCCGAGCGCGCCGTCGCCCGCGCCGGCGCGGACGTGACCGTCACCGCCGACCGGGACGCCGCGCTCGCCGCCGACGGCCTGGTCGTCCCGGGCGTCGGCGCGTTCGCCGCCTGCATGGCCGGGCTGCGCTCGGTGCACGGCGACCAGATCATCGGCCGCCGCCTCGCGGGCGGGCTCCCCGTTCTCGGCATCTGCGTCGGCATGCAGATCCTGTTCTCCAAGGGCATCGAGCACGGCGTCACCACCGAGGGCTGCGACGAGTGGCCCGGCACGGTCGACCGCCTGAACGCCCCGGTCGTCCCGCACATGGGCTGGAACACCGTCGACGCCCCCGAAGGCTCCGCGCTCTTCGAGGGCCTGCGCGGCGAGCGCTTCTACTTCGTCCACTCCTACGCCGCCCGCAGCTGGGACCTGGAGTCCGACCCGACCGGCACCATCCCGGCGCCCCTGGTCACCTGGGCCGAGCACGGAGACCGCTTCGTCGCCGCCGTCGAGAACGGCCCGCTGTGCGCCACCCAGTTCCACCCGGAGAAGTCCGGCGACGCCGGCGCCCACCTCCTGCGCAACTGGCTCGCCACCCTGGACTGAGCACCCGCCCACCTGAGCACCCCGTCCCATCTGCCTCGATAGGGTTTCCGCATGACTCTGACGCTCCTTCCCGCCGTCGACGTCGCCGACGGCCGGGCCGTCCGGCTGGTGCAGGGCGAGGCCGGCACCGAGACCTCCTACGGCGCGCCGCTGGAGGCGGCGCTCGCCTGGCAGGAGGCGGGCGCGGAGTGGATCCATCTGGTCGACCTCGACGCGGCGTTCGGGCGCGGCTCCAACCGGGAGCTGCTCGCCGAGGTGACCGGGAAGCTGGACGTGAAGGTCGAGCTGTCCGGCGGCATCCGCGACGACGCGTCGCTGGAGGCGGCCCTGGCCACCGGGTGCGCCCGCGTGAACATCGGCACCGCCGCCCTGGAGGACCCCGGCTGGTGCCGCAAGATCATCGCCTCGCACGGCGAGCGGATCGCGGTGGGGCTGGACGTGCGGGGCACCACGCTGGCCGCGCGCGGCTGGACCCGCGAGGGCGGCGACCTGTGGGAGGTCCTCGCGCGCCTGGAGGACGACGGCTGCCCCCGGTACGTGGTCACCGACGTCACCAAGGACGGGACGCTGCGCGGCCCCAACACCGAGCTGCTGCGCGAGGTCTGCTCGCGGACCGACAAGCCCGTGGTCGCCTCCGGCGGCGTCTCGTCGCTGGACGACCTGCGCGCGCTGGCCGGGCTCGTCCCCCTCGGCGTGGAGGGCGCGATCGTCGGCAAGGCGCTCTACGCGGACGCGTTCACGCTGGAAGAGGCCCTGGAGGCCGTGAAGTGACCGTCGCCGTGCGGGTGATCCCGTGCCTGGACGTCGACGCCGGGCGCGTGGTCAAGGGCGTCAACTTCCAGAACCTGCGCGACGCGGGCGACCCCGTCGAGCTGGCCCGCCGCTACGACGCCGAGGGCGCCGACGAGCTGACGTTCCTCGACATCACCGCGTCCAGCGCCGACCGCTCCACCACCTACGACGTGGTGCGGCGCACCGCCGAGCAGGTGTTCATCCCGCTGACGGTCGGGGGCGGCGTCCGCACCGTCGAGGACGTCGATCGGCTGCTGCGCGCGGGCGCCGACAAGGTCTCGATCAACACCGCGGCCATCGCGCGGCCGGAGTTCCTCCGGGAGGCCGCGCACCGGTTCGGCTCGCAGTGCGTCGTGCTGTCGGTGGACGCCCGGCGCGCCGCGGGGACGCCGTCCGGCTTCGAGGTCACCACGCACGGCGGCCGCAAGGGGACCGGCATCGACGCGATCGAGTGGGCCCGCCGCGGCGAGGAGCTCGGCGTCGGCGAGATCCTGCTGAACTCGATGGACGCCGACGGCACCAAGACCGGGTTCGACCTGGAGATGCTGCGCCGCGTCCGGGCGGCCGTCACCGTCCCGGTGATCGCCAGCGGCGGCGCGGGCGCGGTCGAGCATTTCGCCCCCGCCGTGGAGGCGGGCGCGGACGCCGTCCTCGCCGCCAGCGTCTTCCACTTCGGGGACCTGAAGATCTCCGAGGTCAAGGCCGCGCTGCGCGAGGCCGGCAACCAGGTTCGCTGAAGTAGAAACCCCCCCCGCAGGACGGAAACACCCGCATGACCATCGCTCTCGCGACCTGTTCCCTGCTGCCCGACGGAAGCGACGACGTCCAGGACCTGATCCCGGCCCTGGCCGCCGAAGGCGCGGACGCCGAGCCCGTCGTCTGGGACGCCGACGTCGACTGGTCCAGGTACGACCTGGTCGTCATCCGCTCCACCTGGGACTACACCGAAAGGCGGGACGCGTTCGCGGCGTGGGCGGAGAGCCTGCCCCGCGTCCTCAACTCCGCCGCGATCGTGCGGTGGAACACCGACAAGCGCTACCTGCGCGACATCGCCGCCGCGGGCGTCCCCGTCGTCCCGACCCTGTGGGACCCGGACGACATCCCGTCCGATTGGCCGGAGTACGTGATCAAGCCGGCCGTCTCGATCGGGGCGGGCGACACCGCCCGCTGGGGGGCGGGCGAGGAGGACGCCGCCCGCGCCCACCTGCGGTCGCTCCGCGAGGCGGGCCGGACGGCGATGGTCCAGCCGTACCTGTCGGCGGTCGACACGGTCGGCGAGACGGCGCTGGTCTTCTGCGACGGCGAGTACAGCCACGCCGGCCGCAAGGCGCAGATCCTCACCGCCGGAGCGGGCGTCCAGGGCTGGGTGCGCGACGATCCGACGCGCGGGCAGGTGACCCCGTCCACGGCGACCGAGGCCGAGCTGGAGGTGGCGGCCCGCGCCCTGGCAGCCGTTCCGGGCGGCGAGGACCTCCTCTACGCCCGCGTCGACCTGATCCCGGGCCCGGACGGCACCCCGATGCTCATCGAGCTCGAACTGACCGAACCCGCCCTCTACCTCCGCGACGCGCCCGGCAGCGCGGAGAGGTTCGCCAAGGCGATCGCCTCCCGGCTGAGCTGAGCCCCCGGCGGCGGCGCTAGGTGGCTTCCTCGTCGGGAGCGGGAGCCGCGGCCTCCGGGGAGCGTTCCACGACGGGGAGGATGATCGCCGACGGGTGGTCGGGGTCGTGGAAGACCTCCTGCCGGGCGGTGACCATCCTCGTCGCGGCGGTGGCGATGGGCTCGCCGGTGCCGGGGTTGACGGCGACCTTGGGGTGGGCGCCGCTGGTGACGTGGACGCGCACGCGGTGGCCGCGCTGGAACCGGTGGCCCGTCGGCCACAGGTCGACGACGAGGCGGAGCACCCCCTCGGTGCCGGCGGGCACGGCGGTGGCGGCGGGCAGGCGCAGGCCGCCCTCGCAGACGTTGCGGGACGTCCCGTCCGGGGAGACGTCGCAGAGCCGGACGACGAAGTCGGTGTGCTCGCGGTCGGAGCGGACGAACAGGTCCGCGCCGACCGGGCCGATGACGTCCAGGTCGTCGGCGAGCGGCGGCGAGGTGAAGACCAGGACGTCCGGGCGCCGCTCCAGCGGCCGGTTGTCGACGGGGCGGGAGCTGCCGAGCAGGGTGGGGCCGCCGAGCGCGGGCGTCGGGCGGGCCGGGTCGAAGCGGTAGGCGCTGGGCCGGGCGTCGCGCGGGCCGTCCTCGCCGAGGCCGCCGCCGGCGTGCAGGTGCCAGCGCGTCTGCCGCATGCCCGGCGGGGGCCAGTCGCGGTAGTGCCGCCATTCGCGGGCGCCGGTGACGTAGACGCGGACGGGGTCGCGCCGCAGCCCGGACGGGTCGCCCTGGAGATGGGCGCGGAACCAGGCGAGCGACTCGCGGATCGCGGGCAGGCCGTGGCGCGCGTCGGTGTGCCACCAGGGGCCGATCGTGAGGTACGGCGCCCGCCCGGCGGCGCGCAGCGACAGATAGTCCTTGATCATCCAGGGCAGGAACACGTCGTACCAGCCGCCGAGGAGGGTGGCGGGCGCCGCGACCTCCCCGACGGTGCCGCTGAAGTCGCGGGTGTCCCAGTAGCCGTTCGCGGCCCCGTGGCCCTCCAGCAGGTCCTGGTAGAAGCGCATGGGCTCGCCCCCGGCCACCACGTCCAGCTCGGCGAGGGGCCGGCCGGAGCGGGCGGCGCGCTGGACGCGGCGCCGCGACGTCAGCGGCGCGGTCAGCATGCCGAGCGGGCGCTGCTGCCGGTGCGTGAGATCGGTCCAGGTGAGCGTGGACTCCAGGGCGAACGACCCGCCCACGTAGGCGGCGTCCCGGAACGTGGACGCGGTGATCTGCAGGGACATCGCCTTCAGCTCGGGCCCGGCCTCGGCCGCGATCGCCCACGCCGCGTAGCCCAGGTAGCTCGGCCCGAACGTGGCGAACGAGCCGTGGAACCAGGGCTGCCGCTTCAGCCATTCGACGGTGGCGAGCCCGTCGGCGCGCTCGCTGCCGAGGGGGTCGAACTCGCCGCCGGACCCGGAGGTCCCGCGCGCGCTCTGCACGACCAGCTGGAAACCGAACGGGACGAACAGCAGGCCGTTGGCGAGGGCGGCGGGCCCGCGCCGCCCGTAGGGGGTCCGGACGAGGATGGTGGGCGGCTTCCGGACCCCGATGGGCACGTACCGGTCGGCGAGGAGCGTGACCCCGTCCGGCATGGCCACCGGCAGGTCGCGCTGGACGGTGTAGGGGGCCAGCCCTCCCGGCCAGGAGAGCCCGCCCGGCCACGGCAGCCCGCCCGGCCAGGGGAGCCCTCTGGGCCATGACAGCCCCCGGGGCAGCCTGATCGGCGGGACGGGCAGTCGGTCCCAAGGCGCCATGCTCTCTCCGAACGCTGCTCTCTCCGAACGCCGCTCGCTCCGAACGCGGTGTCTCCGAACGCTCTTGTCTACTCCTTAGTAAGGTAGCCGACACGGGCCGCGGCCTGCAGGTTCAGGTCCCGGTGACGAGGTCCCACGGGTCGGGTGCGGCGGCGAGCGCGGCGCCGAGGTCGTCGGCCCAGGCGGCCTCGTTCCCGTACTCCTCCCGCCATGACCACAGCCGCAGGGTGATCCGTCGCAGGGGGTGCTCCTCGGTGGCGCCGAGCGCGCCGTGCACCTGGTGCGCGATCTCCGCCGCCCTGCCCGCGGCCCGCGAGGCGTTCGCCTTGGCGGCCGCCGCCGCGACCGGATCGCCGTGGGCGGCGACGGCCGCGCGCACCGCGACGTCCGCCACGGTCGCCTCCCCGGCCAGCTCCGCCAGCATCTGCTGGACGGCCTGGAACCGCCCGATCGGCCGCCCGAACTGCTCCCGCTCGCCCGCGTACCGGACGGACAGGTCCAGCGCCCGGGCCATCGCCCCCGTCAGCTGGACGGCCCGCGCCAGCGCGCCGCGCCGCCGCAGCTCGGCCGCGTCCACCGCGCACGGCGCCGCGGCCTGCGCCGGGGCGGCGGAGAGGACGACCTCGTCGCGCGGCTCACCCGCCACGTTCGCGCCCTCGTTGATCTCCGCGTGCGCGGGATCGACGACGGCGACGAGGCCGCCGCCGAGGACGACCAGGGACCGCGCCGAGCGAGCCCAGGGGACCCGGCGGAACGTCCCGCTCAGGGTGAGGCCGCCGCCGGCCTCGACCGCCTCGACCTCGCCGGACACGGCGGTCATGACGCCGGGGGTCACCCGCAGCCCGGCGTCGGCGAGGAGCCGCCCGGCCAGCAGGGTCTCGGCCAGCGGCACGCTCGCCGCGTGGTACCCGGACGCGCGCAGGACGGCGGCGGCGTCGGCGAGGTCCCCGCCGCTGCCGCCCGCCTCCTCCGGCACTCCCGCCAGCGTCAGGCCCGACTCCTCCAGCGCCTGCCACGGGTCGCCGCCGGCGAGGATCTCGTCCGCGGTGTCTTCCAGAAGCCCCATCAGCGCACTCCCAGGCCGCGGGCGACGATGCCGCGCAGGATCTCGTTGGTGCCGCCCCGCAGCGTGAACCCGGGCGCCTGGACGACCGACTCCGCCAGCGCGCGGGCCAGCGGGTCGGGGGAGCCGGGGTCCGGCTCCACGCCCGCGTGGTCTCGCGCCACCGCGATGACCTCGCGCTCGAACCGCGTCCCGAGGTCCTTGACCAGGGCCGCGGCCAGCTCGGGGGTCTCGCCCCGGGCGAGCGCGCCCGCGACCGCCAGCGACGCCTGCCGCAGCGCCCACAGCCGCGCGGTCAGCCCGCCGAGCGCCCGCCGCGCCCCGGTGCTCCCGGCGCGGCCGTGCAGGAGCCGGATGAGCATGAAGGTGCTCAGCAGCCGTTCGGGGCCGCTGCGCTCGTAGGCCAGCTCGGCGGTGACCTGCCGCCACCCGTCCCCGGGGCGGCCGAGGACGAGCGCGTCCGGCACGAACGCGCCGTCGAGCACGACCTCGTTGAAGTGGTGCTCGCCGGACAGCCCCCGGATCGGCCTGATCGCCACGCGCTCGTCGGGCAGCGGCACGATGAACTGGGTGAGGCCCGCGTGCCGGTCCTGGGAGCGGGGGGCGCTCCGGGCCAGCACGAGGATCGCGTGCGCGAGGTGGGCGCCGCTCGTCCACACCTTGGTGCCGTGCAGCCGCCACCCGTCCCCGTCGCGCTCGGCGCGGGTCCGGACCGACGCCAGGTCGGACCCGGAGTCGGGCTCGCTCATTCCGATCGCGAAGAAGCACTCGCCGCGCGCGATGGCCGGCAGGAACCGCCTCTTCTGCTCCTCGGTGCCGTGCGCGAGGATGGACGGGCCGGTCTGCCGGTCCGCGATCCAGTGCGCCCCCACCGGCGCCCCGGCGGCCAGCAGCTCCTCGATCACCACGAACCGCTCCAGCGGTGAGCGCCCGTGCCCGCCGTAGCGCTCCGGGAGCGCCATGCCCAGCCAGCCGCGCTCGCCGAGCAGGCGGCTGAAGGCGGGGTCGGCGCCGGTGAGCCAGCTGTCGCAGCTGGCCGTGAAGGGCGTCTCGGCCAGGAACTCCCGGACCCGGGCCCGCAGCCCGGCGGTCTCGGGCGGGAGCGTCCCCGGGGTCAGGCCGGGCAGTGCCGCCACATGCACCTCCTTCGTCCAGGGGGACGTTACAGACGTGCCCCATCGCCTCGGTCAGCGGCCCCTTACAGGGCGCCGCCTGGCGGGGCGGGCGGTTCTCTGGGATCGTTTCCCGGGGATCGTCACCCTTCCGCACACGCGCTCCGCACGGGGGAGAAGACATGTGGCCCGGGTCCAACCCGCCGATGGGACCGCCGCCCGCGGGGCCGGGGCAGCCCGCGCACGGCCTGCCGGAGCCGGGATGGGCACCGCAGAGGCAGCGCATCAGCCCCGGCGCCGGCTGGTACGCGCTGCCGATCGCCCTGGTCCTGGTCGCGGTCATCGGCTTCTTAGCGGTGGCCTGGCTGCTGTGGGACGACTCGGAGGTCGCGAGCGGCCCGGTGGCCGTGGGGGACGCGGAGTCCGGGGTGATCGTCCGGCTCACGGAGGGCTACGACTACTTCGTCTACGTCCGCGAGGGCGGCGCGGCCCCGTACGCGTGCCGGGTCGAGGCGGGGGAGCGGTCCGGGCCCGTCCGGCTCACGAGGAAGAACTCCTGGAGCGCGTCCGCCCGCGCCTCCTACCGCTACACCGCGACGTTCACGGCGCCGGTGTCGGGGGACGCCCGGCTGACCTGCCGGGGCGCCGACGGGCCGGTCCTCGTGGCACCGGACGACAGCGTCAACGGGTATCTCGGCTTCGCCCTGCTGGCCGCGCTCGGCCTCGGCGTCCTGGCCGCCGTCGCGTTCATCGTCACGATCCTCAGGCGCAGCGGCGCCAAGCGCAGGGCCGCGACGGCCGCGGGCCCCTACTTCTGACAGGTCCGGCGCGTCAGGCCGTGAGCTCGCGCTCCAGCGGGGTGCGGAACCGGGGGGTCGCGCGGACGTCGCCGTACCACTCCGCCATGCGCGCCGCCTCCCGCTCGACGGCGGCCTCGGCGTCGGCGCCGACGTCCTCCAGGAGCCGGACGGCGATCTCGCCGTCCTTGCGCTGCGCCCAGCCGCCGACGATGCGCCCGTCCCACCAGACCGACGGCCCGACGTTGCCGTTGCGGTCGAACAGCAGCGGCCCGTGGCCGCCGAGGAACCAGCCGCGCTCCTGCCACCCCATCGGGGTCGGGTCGAGCGCGGGCAGCAGCGCCGCCCACGGCTCCGGCGCGGGCGCGGGCTCCAGGTCGTCGGACAGGACGAGACCGGTGCCTCCGCCGAGGTCGACCTCGGTGACGTCCAGGAGCGCGAGGGCCTTCTTGACGTCGCCGGCGCTCCAGCCCGTCCACCACTTCAGGTCGGAGGCGGGGGCGGGGCCGAACGCGCGCAGCCAGCGCCGGACGAGGCCGGCGCGGGCGTCGGCGGCGGGGAGCTCCTCGACGCCGCCGGGAAGCCACGTCTCGACGGGCGACCACACGTACTGGCTGCTCGTCCACGACCCGTTCGGCCGCCCCCGCACGATGCGGCCCTCGCAGCCGAGCGTGACCAGGACCCAGGTCGTGATGCTCGTCGGCCGCGAGTAGGACTTGCCGGGCGCCGGGTCGACCTGCGTCCGCAGCAGGGGCACTTCGGCGCTGAGCTGCGCGCCCGTCGCCGCCCCGCGCGCCAGCAGCGCCCGGTGGGCGGCCTCCTCGGCCTCGGCGAACAGGGCCCGCGCGTCGGCGATGTCGCTGCCGCGCTCGATCAGCCGGCCGTAGGTGGCGCGCTGCTTGGCCGCCAGCGCGTTCGCCGTGGACGCCTGCAGGACCGGGACCAGCTCCGTCGGGGCGACGAACATCGTGCGGCGCATCGCGAGCATCCGCAGCAGCGCGCGGTCGTCGTACAGGGCCTTCTCCACCGCCGCGGGGACCGCGTGGAGGCTGCGGGCCGCGACCGACAGGAAGACGGTGGCCGGGTCCGTGGCGTGCAGGACCACCATCGACCGGGCGATGTCGAGGACGTCGTCGGTCCTCGCCGGGGGGCAGAGCCGGTGGCGGAGCGCGAGCCGGGCCCGGCGCTCCGCCACGTTCATCGAACGCATGAGCGAATCATAGTCCGGATCAGCCGTTGTTGGAGATCCTCACGACGACCTGGTCCTTGGTGACGGACTGCACCGAGACGCCGATCCCCTCGACCTGCTGCTGCCCGTCCCCGACCGGCACCGTCACGTTCCGGCCGCCGATCCTGAGGGTGACCGTCTCGCCCTGGACGCTCACCAGCTCGGCCTTCATCCCGAGGACGGACGCGCTCGCCTCGACGCCGCGGTCGAAGGTCACCGTGCACGAGTTGAGGTCGCAGGAAGTCTTGCTGTTCTCGCCGCCGCACGCGGCCGCGGCGGCGAGGGGCAGCAGGACGAAGGGGAGTACGGCCAGCTTCCGCCGAAGGGGAAAGGAGGTCGAGGTCATGCCGGGGAGTCTAGGCGGGCGGGGCGCCCGCCCGCGCCCTCCCCGAGGCGGATCCGCGCGGCGCGAATGTCGCCCCTCGCGGTGATGGCGCTGGATCTCCGGATGACCTCGTGTTTCGCTGGACGGGTGGACTTCACTGGAGGGACGGCCGGGGACGACTTGGAGGACGCCGAGGACGCGCCGATGCTCGGCCCGGTGGTGTGCGCCGCGCTCGGCATGGAGGCGCGCGCGTTACGGCGCGGCCTGACCCGCACGCCCGTCGTGGTCGTCGGCTACCGGGCGCGGCGCGCCGACCGGCTTCCGGCCGCCTGCGCCGCCCTCGTCGTCGCCGGGTTCGGCGGCGCGCTCGACGAGCGGCTGCGGCCCGGCGACGTCCTCGTCGCGGACGAGATCCGCGGCCCCGGCGCGGGCGGGAAGGCGGTGCCGTGCGCCGCGCCGCGCCTGCTCGCCGAGGAGCTGATCCGGGACGGGCTGAGCGCGCAGGTCGGCCCCCTGGCCACCACCGACCACGTCGTCCGCGGCGCGGAGCGCGCGCTGCTGGCGGCGCAGGGGGCCCGGCTGGCGGACATGGAGTCGGCGCTCGTCGCCGAGCGCGCGGGGACGCTGCCGGTCGCCGCCGTCCGCGTCGTCGTCGACGGCCCGGGCCACCCCCTGTGGCACCCGGGCATCGTCCGCCGCGGGCTGGCGGGACGGCGCGTCCTGGCCCGTGTCGGCCCCGCCCTGGAGCGCTGGAGCGTCCTGCTCGTGCGGGGCGAGGAGGGCACGAGCGAGGGAAGCGCGGCCGGCCGGGTCTGAGCGCGGCTCAGCCGTGCCCCGAACCGTGGTCCGGCCCGTGGTCGTCCCCCTGGACGATCTTGCCGCCGAGGTCCTTGCGCAGCGTCTCCAGCGTCTGCTCCTGGCTGACGACCACCCAGCGCGCCCCGACCAGGTACGTCCCGCCCCAGGGCTTGGCCTCCTCCAGCCAGGCGTTCATGCCGCTGTCGGTGGTGAAGCTCAGCAGGACGTAGCGGCCCGTCGCGTTCTTGCAGTTCCCCTGCTCCAGATCCTTGACCTTGCGCTTCCCGGTCAGGGAGCAGTCCGTCTGCTGCGCCAGCTCCGCCAGGCTCGCCGGCTTCGCGGCCTTGCCGCCGCCCGCCGCGTCCGACTTCGCGGAGCAGCCGGCCGCCAGCGGCAGCGCCAGCACGGCGGCGCACAGCGGCAGCGTCTTCATGAGGCCGAGCCTCGTCAGGCCGAGATGGTGTCGGGAACCCATCGCTGTTCCTCTCCGGGGTGAGACGCGCGATTCGAGGAATCAATACGCGCCCCGCCCCGAAAGGGTTCATCAGGGCTCGGGTCGCCGGTCGGTTCAGGTCATCATGCGGGCGCCGGCGGCGGCGCGGACGGCGGGGTCCTCGGCGTCGTCGTGGTGGAGCCGCCGCAGCCGCAGCGACGTCTCGCGGGTGAGCGGCGCGGTCCGGGCGGCCTCGGCCCGCACGCCCTCCTCGCAGTCCCACAGCCCTTCGACGGTGTAGGACTCGGCGGTGTGCGGGGCGGTTCTCGTCAACGCGGTCAGGATGCGGGGTCTCAGATAGGCATAGGTCGACTCGGTCCAAGCGGTCTTCAACAGCGGGACCGCCTCGCCCGCGCGCAGGCGCCCCAGCCCCTCGATCGGGCTCGCGGCGTCGGCCCAGTCGCGCCGGGCGACGGCGCCGTTCAGCTCGTCCATCAGCAGGGGGATGTCCTGGCGGGTGCCGAACCGGGCGAGGATGCGGAGCCCCATGTCGGCGCAGCCGCCCCGCTCCGCGGCCCACATCCGCGCCCGCGGCAGCGTCTCCGGCCCGTACTCCCGCAGCGCCCGGCACACCGCGCCGCCGAACCTGCTCGGCCGCTGGGGCAGCAGCTCCTCCGCGAGGTCCAGCAGCGCGAGCGTCCGGCGGCGGCCCAGCTCGAATATCGCCGCGATGGCGCCCTCGCCGCGGCGCCGCGCGAGATCGAGCAGCTCGGCCTCGCTCTGCCCCTCCCGGCCGGAGGCGGGGACCATCGCGCGGCGCGCCGCCCGGCCCGCCTCCCGGTGCCGCGCCAGCGCCTCGGCCACCCGCGGCTGCCGCGCCGCCCACGCCTCGATCACCGGGTTGTACCGGCCCGGGATCAGCAGCGCCAGGTCGGCGTCGTCGCACCGCGCCGCGACCAGGGAGTCCAGGCCGGCCGCGAGCGACGGGTCCTCGAGATCGATGAGCTCGGCGACCGCGTCGAACCACTGCGCGCCCTCCTCGGCGTACCGGCGCAGCGGCGCGGCCGCCTCCCGCCGGCTCAGCCGCACCAGGTCGGCGAGCACGCCCAGCGCCAGGTCCACCCGCCACTCGTCGGGGTCGGTATGGTCCGACGGATCGAACAGATGCTCCGCGACCGGCCCCGCGGGCAGCTCCAGATCCACCATCAACCGGGCGTAGTACAGCCGCCGCGACTCGCACTGCCGATCCCAGCGCGGATCACGCCGGACGCAGGCGTAGACGTACTCGCCCGCGCCGCGCGTGTCCGCCGCGCGGCGCGCGGCCCTTCCGAGTCCACGCTGCAGTTGACCGTGCAGCGTGCCCGCCGATTCCAACACGACCTCGTTGCTCACCCCAGCAGAATGCGCACCGAACCAGATATCGGGCAAGTGCTTTAGCCCGCGTTTACCCAGGAAGACGCCCTGTGGAACCCGTCACAGGCTCCGCTGGGCGATCCAGGACGCGTGCAGATCGGCGTAGACGCCGGGCTCGGCGACGAGTTCGGCGTGCGGGCCGCGCTGGACGATCCGCCCCGCCTCGAACACGATCACCTCGTCCGCCGCCTCGGCCGTGGACAGCCGGTGCGCGATCGAGATCGCCGTGCGGCCCCGCGTCACGCCGTCCAGCGCCCGCTGGAGCCGGACCTCGGTCGCCGGGTCCACCGCGGAGGTCGCCTCGTCCAGGACGAGCAGGTCCGGGTCGGCGATGTAGGCGCGGGCCAGCGCGACGAGCTGCCGCTCGCCCGCCGACAGCGACTCGCCGCGCTGCCCCACGGGCGTGGCGAGGCCCTGCGGGAGGCCGTCCAGCCAGTCGGCCAGGCCCAGCTCGGTCAGCGCGAGGACGAGGTCGTCGTCGGACGCGTCCGGCCGCCCGTACCGGATGTTGTCGGCGAGCGAGGCGTCGAACAGGAACCCGTCCTGCGGCACCATGACGATCCGCTCGCGCAGCGACGAGAACCGGACGCGGTCGAGTGGCACGCCGTCCACCAGGACGCGGCCGGACACCGGGTCCATGAGCCGGGTGAGGAGCTTGGCGAACGTCGTCTTGCCCGACCCGGTCTGCCCGACGATCGCGACGCGGCCGCGCGGCGCGATCTCGACGTTCACGTCGTGCAGGACGGGCGGCCCGCCCGGGTAGGCGAACCCCACCGACTCGAACCGCACCTCGATGGGGCCGCGCGGCAGCGTCTCGCCCGCCTCGCCGGGGTCGGCCACGTCCGGGACGGTGTCCAGGACGCCGAGCACCCGCCGCCAGCCCGCGATCGCGTTCTGCGCCTCGTTCAGGACCTCGGTGGCCGTCTGCATCGGGCTGACGAACAGCGTGACCAGGAACAGGAACGCGACGAGCCGCCCCGCCGACACCTCCCCGGCGACGCCGAGCAGCGTCCCGGCGATGACGACGGCGGCGGTGGCGAAGGCCGCCACCAGCTCGCTGACCGGGAACGTGAGCGCGACCATCGCCTGGGCCCGGGTCTGCGCCGACCGGTAGGCCTCCACGGTCTCGTCCACCCGCCGGCCCGTGCGCTCCTCCGAGGCGTAGGCGCGGATGACCGGGGCGCCCACGACCGACTCGCTGACCGCCGCCAACAGGTCGCCCATCCGCTCCCGCACCCGCATGTACGCCCTCGACAGGATCCGCTGGAAGCGGCGCAGCGCGAACGCCAGCGGGAAGAACGCCGCCCACACCAGCAGCGCGAGCGGCCACGAGTAGACCACCATCAGCACGCTCGCGACGACCAGCTGCCCGATCGACACGATGAACATCAGCCCGCCCGACTGCATGAACTGGCTGATCTGGTCGACGTCGCCGGTCACCCGCGACACCAGCGCGCCCCGCCGCTCCCCGCTCTGGGTGAGCATCGACAGGTCGTGGACGTGCCGGAACGCCCGGATCCGCAGCGACGCCAGGCCGCCCTCGGACGTCCTGTACAGGCGCACGTTCATCAGGTACGCGCACACGGCCGTCACCAGAACTGCCGCCGCGCACAGCAGCACCGCCGTCCGGATGAAGGCGATGTCGGGCCCGTCCGGGCGCCCGAGTCCCTTGTCGATCGTCTGCTGGACGGCGACGGGCACCACCACGCGCCCGGCCGTCGACACCAGCGCGAGCGCCAGGGTCCCGGCGAGGCCGGCCCGGAACTCCGGGCTCAGCCGCAGCCCGCGCCGCAGCGTGCTGATCGCGCCCTCCGCGGCGGTGTCGCTCAGTCCGGGGGCGCTGCTCGGCTTCGAAGCCGTGTCGATCACCGTCATGCCAGGGCCTCCTCGCCGCCCTCGACCGCTTCCTGCTCCGCCTCGGCCCGCTCGTAGGCGTTGACGAGGTTGCGGTAGCCCTCGGAGCTCTCCAGCAGTTCGGTGTGGGAGCCGCGCGCGATGACGCGGCCGTGCTCCATGTAGACGACCTCGTCGGCGAGCGAGATCGTGGCCTTGCGGTAGGCGACCACCACGACGGTCGCGCCGCCGGACTCGCCGGTCTGGGCCTCCCGCAGGCTCTGCAGGATGCGCGCCTCGACCTGCGGGTCGACGCTGGACGTCGCGTCGTCCAGGACGAGCAGCCGGGGCCGCCGCACCAGCGCCCGCGCCAGCGCGAGCCGCTGGCGCTGGCCGCCCGACAGGGTCGCCCCGCGCTCGCCCACCCTCGTGTCGAGCCCGTCCGCGAGGGCCGCGACGAACCCCTCGGCCTGGGCGAGCCGCAGCGCCTCCCAGACCCGCTCGTCCGGGACGTCGAGGCCGAGCGTCACGTTGCCGCGCACGGTGTCGTCGAACAGGAACGTCTGCTGCGGGACGAGCGCCGCCGTCGCCGCGACCCCGCCGCGCCGCACGTCCCGGAGGTCGACGCCGTCCAGCAGGACGGACCCGTCCGCCGGATCGACCAGCCGGACGAGCAGCGAGGTGAGCGTGGACTTGCCCGACCCCGTCGGCCCGACGACCGCGATCGTCCGGCCGGGCGACGCGGCGAACGACACGTCGTGCAGGACGCGGTGCCGCGAGTCCGACCCGCCGCTCGCGTCCTCGTAGGCGAACCTGACCTCCCGGACCTGGAGCTCGGTCGCCGCGCCCTCCGGCGCGTCCAGCGAGGCGTCCCCGAACGGCAGGGACCCCGTCGCGTCCAGGACGCCGCGGACGCGCTGCCACCCGACGACGCTGCGCGGCACCTCGCCCAGCACCCAGCCCAGCGCACGGATCGGCCACGACAGCAGCGTGAACAGGTAGGCGACGTTCACCAGGTCGCCCGGCGACATCGCGCCCGACTCCAGCCGCAGCGACCCGATCAGCAGGACGGCCAGCACCCCGAGGTTCGGCAGCGCCTCCAGCACCGGGTCGAACAGCCCGCGGATGCGGCCGACCGCGATGTTGGCGTCCCGCAGCTCCCGCGCCCGCTCGGCGAACCGCTCCGTCTCCGACGCCTCCCGGCCGAGGGTCTTGACCACCAGGCCGCCCTCGAAGCTCTCGTGCGCGACCTCGCTGACCTCCGCCCGCAGCTGCTGCGCGCGGGTCGCCACCGGGGACAGCCGCCGCTGGTACACCACGTTGATCAGGGCGACCGCCGGGAACACGAGGAACCCGACCCCGGCCACGACCAGGTCGGTGAACAGGATCGACACCGCGGCGATCAGCAGCATGAACACGACGCCGACCGCCATCGGCAGCGGCGCGATCGGCGCCCACACCGCCTCGACGTCGGCGTTGGCGTTCGACAGCAGCTGCCCGGTCGGGTGCCGGTGGTGCCACGCCAGCGGAAGCCGCAGGTACTGCCGGGTCACCGCGCGCCTGTAGGACGCCTGCAGGCGGTACTGCATGAGCCCCGCGTAGAACCGGCGCCCCGCGACGCCGAGCGCCTTCAGCAGCGCCACCGCCAGGACGAGGGCCGCCGCCCCGGACAGCGCCCCGGCGGTCGTGTGCCCCGACTCGAACGCGGGCAGCACGACGTGGCCGGTCGCCCAGCCCAGGACCTGCGCGGTCCCCACGGTCATCGCCGCGTACAGGGCGCTCGCGAGCACCGACAGCGTGAACACCCGCGGCTCCGCCTTCACCGCCACCCACAGGACGCCCATGCCCTCCCGGAGGACATGGGGACTGACGCGTCTGGACGCAGGTGGCACGGCGACTCCTCGATCACGGCGGTACCCGGGAAATGGCCCCCTCGCGACCGCGCCGGGGGGTTTGCGGGGCTGGATATTGCCTACCATCCGGCCGGCGCGCTTATTCCCGGCCGGCCCGCCACGGCCTACGATCGGTCGATGAGCACGCCCGAGGACGACCCCGCCCCGAAGCGGGACGGTTCCGGCCCGGAGGCCCCCGGCCCGGTCCGCCGCGAACGGCTGGAGCTGGCCGCCGCGCTGGCCGAGGCGGGTCCGGACGCGCCCACCGAGTGCGCGGGCTGGGACGCCCGCGACCTGGCCGCCCATCTGGTCGTCCGCGAGGGGCGCCCCGACGCCGCCCCCGGGATCCTGCTGCCCCCGCTGTCCTTCTACACCGAGCGCGTACGGCGGCGAACGGCCCGCGCGGTGCCGTTCGAACGGCTGGTGGAACGGTTCGCGCAGGGGCCGCCGAAGTTCTCGCCCTACGCCCTTCCCGGAGTCGACAAAAACGCCAACGCCGTCGAGTTCTTTGTTCACCATGAGGACATCCGGCGCGCGCGTCCCGACTGGGAGCCTCGCGACCTCTCGCCGGAACTCGAAGAACTCCTCTGGCGAAGGATAAGAATTGCCCGCTTTGTCCTACGAAAAGTTCAGGTCGAGGTAACCTTCGTCCAACCCGACGGGCGGGCCGTCCGGGTGTCCGGCGGCGGCCGCGGAGCCGTCCGCGTACATGGCCCGGTAGGCGAACTGGTCCTGTGGGCACTGGGCCGCCGGGACGTCGCGAAGGTCCGCCTCACCGGCGCCACGGACGCTGTCAAGACCCTGACCGAGACGGGTTGGAGTCTTTAACGGGCAGGTAACGGCAGGGTTCGCCGAGAGGAGAAACGCAAGTGTTGCGGCTCCTCCGCTTTACGCGGAAGCGGTGATACGGTGGGGCTGTCGGTTGCAGTCGTGGTTCTCGATCGTGCAGACGCCCGCGAACTGATGGCAGCGGGCGTTTTGGCTTTTCCGGGACCGTACCGGGGGCGAGAGCGTTCCGCAGCGACCGCACGGGCCCGCGAGGTGTGGGCCCAGGTTTTGCCGCAAGGAGAAAGACATGCCCCAGCAGGGCACCGTGAAGTGGTTCAACGCCGAGAAGGGCTTCGGCTTCATCGCCGTGGACGGCGGCGGGCCGGACGTCTTCGTGCACTACTCGGCCATCCAGAGCTCCGGGTACCGCACCCTGGACGAGAACCAGCGCGTCCAGTTCGAGGTCACGCAGGGTAACCGTGGCCCGCAGGCCGACCAGGTCGTCCCCCTGTAACGCCCGCCAGCCGTACGTGGCAGAGCCCGCCCCCCACCGCCAGGGGGAGGCGGGCTCTGTTTAATTGCGTTTTTCTCCTTCTTCGGGCCTTGGCGGCCCTCCATCGTCGATAAACGCGGGCGATCGCTGGCATCGCTTCGTCTCGCCTTGCGGCTCGCTTCGCGATCAGGTTCTTGCTTCGCTCGAACCTGCCTTTGGACGCGATCGCCACGGATACAGGTCGTCGCGTGGTTGCGGCGGTGGCTGGCGTCGGTGCGTCCCTCCCCGTGCCTGCCGGCCTTCGGGCCTGGCGGCCCTGGGCCTCGGGTCCGCGGCGGGGTCGTCCTTCGGGCCTGGCGGCCCTGGGCCTCGGGTCCGCGGCGGGGTCGTCCTTCGGGCCTGGCGGCCCTGGGCCTCGCGTCCGCGGCGGGGTCGTCCTTCGGGCCTGGCGGCCCTGGGCCTCGCGTCCGCGGCGGGGTCGTCCTTCGGGCCTGGCGGCCCTCGGCCTCGCGTCCGCGATGGTTTGTACTCCGGGCCTGGCGGCCCGGCCTCGTGTCCGTGATCGTTCCGGCCTTCGGGCCTGGCGGCCCTTGGTCTCGTGTCCGGCTGGTTTGTACTCCGGGCCTGGCGGCCCTGGGGGTGGGGCTGGCGGGGGGCTTGCTTTGCTTGAAGCTCGGGTCGGGGGCTGGGAGTTGTGGTGTCTGCGGGGTTGGGCTGGGGGGTCGTTGGGGGTTCGTACGGCTGCAATAAACTCAGGTGCATGTCCGTGGGAACGTCCGAAATGGTGGTCCGGCAGGTCGGTGTGCCAGTGGTGGGCCTTGAGCGGGGCGCCTTGTGACGCCTGGGCGTGAACGCGGGCTGACCGCGGTGTTGTGCGCTGCGGGGGCCGGGCTTGTGCTGCTCGCCGCTGGGCGTACCTGGGCCACTGTCAAGGCGCAGGGGTCCATTACGCCGTTCACCCAGCAGTTGACCGGGGGCGACCTCGGGGGTGCGCCTGGGGCGTTGGGGTGGGCCGGGCTTGCTGGGCTTGCGGCGTTGTTGGCTACGCGGGGGCGGGTTCGGGCTGGGGTCGGGGTGCTCATCGCCCTGTTCGGGGTCGGTATCGCCTACGCGTCCACGGTGGCCGTTCAGCGGTCCAGTGTGCTTGCGGCCGCCGGTGACAAGAGTGCTTTGCTGAGGCTCGGCGCGCATCCCCTGCTGGACGTCAACCTGTGGTGGGTGGTGTCCGTGGCCGGTGGGGTCGTGCTTGTCGTGGCCGGAATGCTTACCGCCGTGCGCTCTGCGCACTGGCCTGGGATGTCGGCCCGGTACGAGCGCGCCGCGCCGCGCCGGGCGGCGGAGGACGACCCGTCCGCCATGTGGAAGTCGCTCGACCGCGGCGAGGACCCGACCGCGCACGAGCGGTCGTGAGCGCCGACGGTGGCGGGGTCGTGCTCGTGGTCGAGCACGACCCGGCCGTCGCCGAGCTGGAACGCCGCTACCTCGCCCGGGAGGGCTTCGACGTCGAGATCGAGGGCGACCCCGCCGGGGCGGCCGCCGCCGCGGAGCGCCGCCGGCCCGACGTCGTCGTCCTGGACCTGTCCACCTCCGCGCTGCCCGCCGACCTGTACCGGCGCGTCGCCGACGCCGCCCGGCCCGCGCCCGTCGTCGCCGTCACCGGCCCCGTCGACCCGGCGGTCGCGCACCTGCTCGGCGACCACCGCGTCGACCGGCCCTTCGGGCCCCGCGTCCTCGTCGCCGCCGTCGCCGAGGCCCTGCGCGCCGGCGGCCCCGCCGAGGCGCCCGGACCCCTGCGCGCCGGACGGATCGCCCTCGACCCGCGCGACCGGGCGGCCGTCGTCGGCGACCGCCGCGTCGCCCTCACCGTCACCGAGTTCGACCTCCTCGAGTTCCTGATGGCCAACCCCGGCCGCGTCTTCACCCGCGAGCAGCTCCTCGACGCCGCGTGGGGGCCGGGCGCCGGCGCCGGAAGCCGCACCGTCGACGTCCACGTCGCGCAGTTGCGGGCCAAACTCGGGGACGGCAGCCCCATCCGGACGGTGCGCGGCGTCGGCTACGTCCTGGATACGTGACCCGCTTAGGGTGGACGTCGTGACGCGCGTATCCGTACCTGAGCGGGCCGGCTTGCGGGCTCTGGCGCCGCACGCGGCGGTGCTGGGCGGGGTCGCGGCCGGAGTCCTGGTGGTGGCGTTCGGCGCGGACCCCAACGAACCGGGCCACTACCCCGGATGCCCCTTCCTGGGGCTGACCGGGTTCTACTGCCCCGGGTGCGGAATGACGCGGCTCGTCTACGCGCTCACGCACGGGCACGTCGGCGTCGCGTTCGGGCTCAACCCGCTGCTGTTCGTCCTGCTGCCCGTCTTCGGCTACCTGTACGTGCGGTGGACGGTCACGACCGCGCGGGGGCTGCCGATGCGGTCCGTCCTGTTCAAGCCTGCCGTCGCGTATTCGTTCGTCGGCCTTCTCATCGTCTACTGGATCGTGCGCAACCTGCCGTTCGCGCACGTGCTCGCGCCCTGACGCGCGCGGCCCGGCCGGCGGGGAACCGGACGTGCCCTCCCGGGTGCGGGGCGCGTCGGAGGGGGCGGCTACGATCGGTGCACGGAACGACCTGAAATAGGGGGCCTGCGACCTTGAGCGTTTTGGACGAGATCATCGACGGCGTCCGGGCCGATCTCGCCGACAGGCAGCGCGAGGTCCCGCTCGACGCCCTCAAGGAGCGGGCGGCGAAGGCCCCGGCCCCCAAGGACGCGCTCGGCGCGCTGCGCGGGCAGGGCGTCTCGGTCATCGCCGAGGTCAAGCGGAGCAGCCCGTCCAAGGGCGCGCTCGCCGCGATCGCCGACCCCGCCGCGCTCGCCCGCGACTACGAGGCCGGCGGCGCCAAGGTCATCAGCGTGCTGACCGAGCGGCGCCGGTTCGGCGGCAGCCTCGCCGACCTCGCCGAGGTCCGCGCCAACGTCGACGTCGCCGTCCTGCGCAAGGACTTCATCGTCACCTCCTACCAGCTGTGGGAGGCGCGGGCCGCGGGCGCCGACATGGCGCTGCTGATCGTCGCCGCGCTGGAGCAGGACGCCCTGGTCTCGCTGGTCGAGCGCGCCGAGTCGATCGGGCTGGTGCCGCTCGTCGAGGTGCACACCGAGGAGGAGGCCGCCCGCGCGGTGGACGCGGGCGCCAAGGTCATCGGCGTGAACGCCCGCGACCTGCGCACCCTGCAGGTCGACCGCGGCGTGTTCGCCCGGGTCGCCCCCCTGATCCCCAAGGACGTCGTGAAGGTCGCCGAGTCCGGGGTGCGGGGTCCGCACGACCTGCTCGCCTACGCCTCCAGCGGCGCCGACGCGGTGCTGGTGGGGGAGAGCCTCGTGATCGGCAAGGACCCGCGCGCCGCCGTGGCCGACCTCGTCGCCGCCGGCGCCCACCCGGCGCTGCGGCAGAGCGGCTGAGGCACCGGGCGGCCCTCCGCCCGCGACGACTGGATAGGCTACGGACATGCAGGTCGAACCGCTCCGGGAGCGATGGCGGGGCTGATCCAGGACCCCAGTGACCGGATCAGCCGCCTCTCCCACGACAGGACGCGTTTTCTCATGACCATGGACACCGCCGCGCGCGGTGCTGGAGCCCTGCCCGACGCCACGGGCCACTTCGGCCGCTTCGGCGGGCGGTTCGCCCCCGAGGCCCTCATGGCGGCCCTGGACGAACTCGCCCGCGAGTTCGAGACCGCCAAGAACGACCCCGCCTTCAACGCCGAGCTTGAGGACCTCCTCGCGAACTACGCGGGCCGCCCCAGCCTGCTGACGGAGGCCGCGCGCTTCTCCGAGCACGCGGGCGCCCGGGTGCTGCTCAAGCGCGAGGACCTCAACCACACCGGCTCCCACAAGATCAACAATGTGCTCGGCCAGGCGCTGCTCACCAAGCGGATGGGCAAGAGCCGCGTGATCGCCGAGACCGGCGCCGGCCAGCACGGCGTCGCCACCGCCACGGCCGCGGCGCTGCTCGGCCTGAGCTGCACCGTCTACATGGGCGAGGTCGACACCGAGCGGCAGGCCCTCAACGTCGCCCGGATGCGGATGCTCGGCGCCGAGGTCGTCCCCGTGCGGACCGGCAGCCGCACCCTCAAGGACGCCTGCAACGAGGCGTTCCGCGACTGGGTCGCCACCGTCGACGACACCCACTACTGCATCGGCTCGGTGATGGGCCCGCACCCGTTCCCGCTGATGGTCCGCGACTTCCAGCGCGTCATCGGCGTCGAGGCCCGGCGGCAGTGCGTGGAGATGACCGGAGCCCTCCCGGACGCCGTCGTCGCCTGCGTCGGCGGCGGCTCCAACGCGATCGGCACCTTCCACGCCTTCGTCGGCGACGAGTCCGTCCGGCTGTACGGCTTCGAGGCGGGCGGCGACGGCGTCGCCACCGGCAAGCACGCCGCGACCCTCGTCGGCGGCTCCCTCGGCGTCATCCACGGCATGCGGACCTACCTGCTGCAGGACGACGACGGCCAGACGATGGAGACCCACTCGATCTCCGCCGGGCTCGACTACCCCGGCGTCGGCCCCGAGCACTCCTGGCTGCACGACACCGGCCGCGCCGAGTACCGCGAGATCACCGACGCCGAGGCGATGGACGCGTTCGCGCTGCTGTGCCGCACCGAGGGCATCATCCCGGCGATCGAGTCCGCGCACGCCCTCGCCGGCGCGCTCAAGGTCGGCAAGGAGCTCGGCCCCGACGCCACGATCGTCGTCTGCCTGTCCGGACGGGGCGACAAGGACATGCACACGGCCGCCGCCTTCTTCGGCCTGATGCCCGAGGGAGAGAACGCGTGACCGTCCAGACCGCCTACGACAAGGCCAAGGCCGACGGGCGCGCCGCCCTCGTCGGCTACCTGCCCGCGGGCTTCCCCACCTACGAGGGCGCCGTCGAGGCCGCCAAGACCATGGTGGACGCGGGCTGCGACGTCATCGAGATCGGCCTGCCCTACACCGACCCGATGATGGACGGCCCCACCATCCAGGACGCCGTCCACCAGGCGCTCGTCGGCGGGATCCGCGTCGCCGACGTCTTCCGCACCGTCGAGGCCGTCGCCGCCACCGGCGTCCCCACCCTCGTCATGACATACTGGAACCCCGTCGACCACTACGGCGTCGACCGGTTCGCCCGCGACCTCGCCGCCGCCGGCGGCTCCGGCCTGATCACGCCCGACCTCACGCCCGAGGAGGGCGGGGCGTGGCTGGAGGCCTCCGACGCCCACGGCCTCGACCGGGTGTTCCTCGTCGCGCTCAGCTCCACCGACGAGCGCATCGAGACGATCACCCGGGCGTGCCGCGGCTTCGTCTACGCGGCGTCGCTGATGGGCGTCACCGGCGCCCGCTCCGCCCTCGACACCGGTGCCCCGCGCCTGGTGGAGCGGACCCGCGCCGTCCTGGACAAGGCCGGCCGGGCCCTGCCGGTCGGCCTCGGCCTCGGCGTCGGAACCGGCGCCCAGGCCGCCGAGGTGGCCGGGTTCGCCGACGGTGTGATCGTCGGGTCGGCGTTCATCCGCCGGCTGCTCGACGCCCCCGACCTCGCCTCCGGGCTCGCCGGCGTCCGGGCGCTCACCGAGGAGCTGGCCGCGGGCGTCCGGCACGGCCGCTGATCGTTCCGGACAGGCCGCGGCGTCCGCGCGGGACCGGCGAAACCCGGCTCCGCGCGGACGCCCGCCCACGTCGCGGGAACTCGGGGCGGTCCGGGCGGAGTTGAAGGCTTGAGGCGCCGCCGCTCTCCAATAGGGTGTGACCGCCGGCACAGGCGGTCGCGGGAGGATCAGATGACGCAAGAGATGACGGTGAAGAGCCGGGCGGGGGCTGCGGGGCAGCCGCTGCCGCCCGCGTGGCTCCAGGCCGCGGCGTGGGTGCTGACCCTCGCCGGCCTCGGCATCTCCGTCTACCTGACGATCTCGCACTACGACGAGGGCGCCCTGGTGTGCTCGGCGTCCCGGACGGTGGACTGCCACGCCGTCACCACCAGCGAGTACTCCACCCTGGCGGGCGTCCCGATGCCGCTGTTCGGCCTCGCGTTCTTCGTGGCGTTCGGCGCGCTGCTGACGCCGTGGGCGCTGCGGTCGACCTGGGCGCCGCTGCGCTGGGGGCGGGTCGCGGCCACCTCGGTGGGCGTGCTGTTCGTGGTCTACCTGGTGACCGTCGAGCTGGCGCTCCTGCACAAGATCTGCCTGTGGTGCACCGGCGTCCACGTCATCACCGTCCTGCTGTTCCTCCTCGTCCTGGCCGACGAATTCCGGCGGGTCGGCCAGGTCGACTAGTCTCGCCGCCGTAGCGCGCCGCACCGTGCCGGCGCTGTTCCGCACGCATAGGAGAACCAATGAGCAAGGCCGCACGAGAGCGGTCCGCGAGGGAGCGCCTGGCCGCCGAGCGCAAGCGGCAGGCGGCGCGGGAGAAGCAGCGGCGGCTGCTCGCCATCGTCCTCGGGTCGGTGGTGGCCGTGGCGGTCATCGTGGTCGCGACCGTCCTCGTCATCGACCAGAAGAACAAGAACGGCCGCGCCGAGGTGCACAAGGGCGCGCTCGCCCCCCTCAGCCGCCAGGCCGACGGCTCCATCCTGATGGCGCAGTCCGGGGTCGCCAAGCCGCAGCTGGAGATCTTCGAGGACTTCCAGTGCCCGATCTGCAAGCAGTTCGAGGAGGCGACCGGCCAGACCGTCCAGAACCTCGCCCAGCAGGGCAAGGTCAAGGTCGTCTACCGGCCGTTCCACCTGTTCGGCCAGCAGAAGGACCCCGTCCGGATCAACTCGCTGCGCGCGGCCGAGGCCGCGCTGTGCGTCCCGGCCGACAAGTGGGTCTCCTACCACGACGCGCTCTTCAAGTTCCAGCCCCCCGAGGGCGAGAAGGGCTTCTCGCCCGACGACCTCGTCAAGTGGGGCAAGGACGTCGGCGTCACCGACCCGAACTTCGAGAAGTGCGTGCGGGACGGGCAGAAGAAGTCCACGGTCGACGCGATGACGAAGTACGCCCTGCAGGACCGCGGCGTCCAGGGCACGCCGACCGTCTTCCTCGACGGCAAGCAGCTCGACCAGTCGCAGTTCATGAACCCCGCCGCCCTGCGGGCGACGATCGAGTCCGCGGCGGCCGCCGCCAAGTGACCGGCCGCGTCCACGACGCCTGAACCCCGAGCGCCGCGCCGTCCCCTCCCGGACGGCGCGGCGCCGCGTTTTCCCGGCCCGGCACCCCCTTCCCCGCTACGCTCTTAGTCGCTCACGTATACGCAGAGTCACGATCGGGGGATCGATGAGCGACCAGGGCAGGGAGCCGTCCGCGCGCGAGAGGCTCGCGGACCGGCAGGCACGGGCCGCGGCCCGGCAGCGGCGCCAGAGGATGCTGCTCGTCATCCTCGGCGCCCTCGCCGTGGTCGCGGTCGCGGTCGTGGCGGGCGTCGTCACGCTCAACCGGCACGGCGAGAAGCCCCTGGAGAAGTCCTACCAGGGTGCCCTGGCGCCCGCCGCCCGCCAGCGGGACGGGTCCGTCGCGATGGCGCAGCCGGGCGTCGCCGCGCCGGTCCTCGACGTGTGGGAGGACTTCCAGTGCCCCGCCTGCAAGGCGATGGAGGAGCGGATCGGCGCGACGATGAAGCAGCTCGCCGCGGAGGGCAGGCTCAAGGTCGTCTACCGGCCGTTCCAGCTCTTCCAGCAGGACCCGCTGATGGCCAACTCGCGGCGGGCCGCGAACGCCGCCGCCTGCATGCCCGCCGACCACTGGGTCAGGTACCACGACAAGCTCTACGCCGAGCAGCCGCCCGAGGGCGAGACGGGCTTCCCCGACGCGGACCTCATCCGATGGGCCGAGCAGCTGGGGGTCGCCGACCCGTCCTTCGCCGCCTGCGTCCGCGGCAACCAGAAGATCAAGACGGTGGACCAGGCGAGCGCCCAGGCCGGCCGGGCGGGCGTCGACGCGACGCCCTACCTCGCGCTGAACGGCAAGAAGGTCCGCAACGACGTCCTGGGCTCGCCGGACGACCTCAGGAAGGCCGTCGCGAAGGCCGGCGGCGGCTCTCCCGGGCCGGGGAGCACCCAGTCCGGCGCCACGTCCGGCGGCGCCGGCGAGGGAACGGCGTAGATGACGATCTCGTAGCGGTCCCGGAGAGGGCGCACACTGCGCCCCGGAGGCGGTAACGTCAACGGTCATGCACCCGGTCGCCTACATACCGAGTCCCTCGCAGGGCGTCTGGCACCTCGGCCCCGTGCCGCTGCGCGCCTACGCCATCATGATCATCCTCGGCATCGTCGCCGCGGTCTGGCTGGGCGAGCGCCGCTGGGCCGCCAAGGGCGGCACGCCCGGCGTGATCATCGACGTGGCCGTGTGGGCGGTGCCGTTCGGCCTCGTCGGCGGGCGGCTCTACCACGTGATCACCGACTACCAGCGCTACTTCGGGGAGAACGGCGACCCGGTCCGGGCGCTGGAGATCTGGAAGGGCGGCCTCGGCATCTGGGGCGCCGTCGCGCTCGGCGCGCTCGGCGCGGTCATCGGCTGCCGGCGGCGCGGGATCTCGGTGCTGGCGCTCGGCGACGCGGTGGCGCCCGGCATCGCGCTCGCGCAGGCGATCGGCCGCTGGGGCAACTACTGGAACCAGGAGCTCTACGGCCGCCCGCTGGACGCCTTCTGGGCCCTGAAGATCGACGAGAACCACCGTCCCATGCTGGACGGCGGGCCCGGCCTCGACCCCAAGTACGCCGACGTCGCCACCTACCACCCGACCTTCCTGTACGAGTCGCTGTGGTGCGTCGGCGTCGCGGTCCTCGTGATCTGGGCCGACCGCCGCTACAAGCTCACGCACGGCCGCGCGTTCGCCCTCTACGTCGCCGCCTACACCGTCGGGCGCGGCTGGATCGAGGCCCTGCGCATCGACGACGCCCACCACGTCCTCGGGCTGCGGCTGAACGACTGGACGTCCATCGTCGTCTTCGCCGGCGCGGTCGCCTACCTGTACCTGGCCCGCGGCCGCACCGGCCCGGAGAACGTCGGCGCTCCGGCCGCCGCCGTCCCCGCCACCGAGGCCTCCGCGGCGCAGGAGAGCGTGCAGGAAGCCGCGCCGGAGGACACCACCCCCGCGGACCCGACGGCCGAAGAGACGACGGCTGGAGGCACGGCGGCCGAAGACACGACGGCCGAAGACACGACGGACGCGGAAACGCCGCCCGCAGACGCCGCGGTCGAAGACGCGGCGGTTGAAGACGTGGCGGAGCGCGCGGACGAGGAGCCCGCCGAGGAGCCCGCCGCGGAGGACGAAGCGGCGCAGGCCGAGGTCGCGGAGGCCGACGAGCCCGCGGCCGGCGAAGTGGAGCCGGAGGCGGCGACCGTCGAGGAGCCCGAGCCGGAACCCGAGGCCGTCGAGGAGGGCTCCGCGCCCGAGGCGAAGGGCGACGCTGCGGGCGAGCCCGCGGCCGAGAGCGGGCCCGAGGCGGCCGCCGGCAACGGCGCCCCCGCCGCCGAGGCCGCGGACGCGGCCGGGGACAATGGGGCCGACGGTGCCGCCGACCACGACCGCGTGGAGAAGGGGGAGCCCGTCAAGGACGGGAAGTAGGAAAGGCCACGGTGTCCGACACAGGGGAGAAGACCGAGGAGCGCGGCGTGCGCCCGGAGCAGCACCACCAGCACCGGGACGTCACCGGCGGCTGGCTGCGGCCCGCGGTGTTCGGCGCGATGGACGGGCTGGTCTCCAACTTCGCCCTGATCGCCGGGGTCGCGGGCGGCCAGGCGACCCAGAAGGTCGTGCTGCTGGCGGGCCTCGCGGGCCTGGCGGCGGGCGCGTTCTCGATGGCGGCGGGGGAGTACATCTCGGTCGCCTCCCAGTCGGAGCTGGCGGAGGCGGAGATCGAGGTGGAGCGGCTGGAGCTCGCCCGCCACCCGGCGGCCGAGCAGCGGGAGCTCGCCGAGGTCTTCGAGGCGCGCGGCGTCGACCCCGAGACCGCCGCCGAGGTCGCGCGGCAGCTGTCCCGCAACCCCGACGAGGCGCTGGAGGTGCACGCCCGGGAGGAGCTCGGGGTGACGCCCGGCGACCTGCCCTCACCCCTGCTGGCGGCGGGCTCGTCGTTCCTGTCGTTCGCGGTCGGCGCGCTGCTGCCGGTGCTGCCGTACCTGCTGGGCGCCACCAGCCTGTGGCCGGCGGCGATCGTCGCGGCGCTCGGGCTCTTCGGCGCCGGGGCGCTGGTGTCGCGGATCACTGCCCGCCCGTGGTGGTTCGGCGGGTCGCGGCAGCTGCTGTTCGGCGCCGCCGCGGCCGTCACCACTTACGGGTTCGGCGCGCTGATCGGAAGCAGCGGGATCTAACCCAAGGAATCTGGGCGAAACCACCTTTTGGGCGCGCGAGGGGGACCCGGACCGCTAAGCTCCGGGGCTGTGATCGAGGCTCGTGACTCCGGTTCCGCCGAGGCCGCCGAGGGCCGCCGGCGGGACTTCTGGCCGGCGGAGGACTCCGGCCGCAAGCTCCCCAGTCCCAAGCTGCTGTTCGGCGCGGCCGCCGCGCTGGTCGCGGTGATCGTCGCGGTCGTCGCGGTGGTCCTGCTGACCGGCGGGGGCGACGAGGCGAAGCCGCAGCAGCGGGCGGTGCCGACCGCCTACGCGCCCGACTACCTCGGCGAGGGCTTCGCCAAGCTCGCCTCCCGGTCGAACGACTCCCGCCCGATCACCGAGGGCGAGGCGTTCTCCGCCAAGACCCTGAAGTCGGGCAAGTACGCGTTCACGCTGGCCGAGTCGAAGCTGAGCTCCGACTGCAAGGAGGCCACCTGGGGCGGCCGGCTGCAGGGCGACCTCGCCAAGTACCAGTGCAGCCAGATCGCCCGCGCCGCCTACGTCAGCGACGACAAGAAGCACGTCGGCCAGTTCGCCGTGATCAACATGGTGAGCGAGGAGGGCGTCAAGCAGGTCCTCCGCGACCTGGAGCCGGCGACCGGTGCGGGCTGGGTGTCCCCGCTGCAGCCGAAGGGCGTCCCGGCGTTCGGGCCCGGCTTCACCGCCGCCTACACCAAGACCTACGGCCACTACGCCGTGGTCACCTGGGTGGAGCGCGCCGGTGGCGCGCAGCCCGCCTCGCTCAACGAGATGATCGATGTGAGCCTGGTCATCGAGAACGCCGCCGACTTCCTGTACGGGCGCCTCGACCTGGTCTCCGGCGGGAAGACCGGGCAGTGAGCCGGCCGGAGGCGGGCGCGCCGGCGACCGGCGGCGAGTAGTCTGCGCGGTCGTGGACCCCGATGAGCAGCGCCGCGGCTCCGGGCGGCCCCCGGTGAGCCGCCAGGGCCGCAGGCAGCCCGCCGCGCGCAGGACGGCGCAGCCCCGGGCGGGCGGCCCGCGCCGCACGCCCCCGCCCCGCCGTCCCGCGGCCCGCCGGGAGCGCCCCGCCCCGCCGCCTCCCAGGACGCCCTACGACGACGTTCCGTACGAGGACTCCTTCCAGGACGACGCGTTCGCCCACGGGGACGCCCACACCGGCGTCCCGCCCGAGGGCGACGGCGCCGCCCGCGCCGGGCGGCCGGACAAGCGCGGGAAGGCCCGCCAGGGCAAGGCCCAGCGCGGCAAGACCAAGCGCGGCAAGGTCGAGCGCGGCAAGGCCAAGGACGCGGGCAGGGCTCCGGGACGCCCTGGAGCGCCGGAGCGCCAGGGCGGCCCGGCGCGGCGCGCGGGCGGGCCGGGCCCGAAGCTGTACTTCGCCGCCGCGGCCGTCCTCGGGGTGCTGGTCCTGCTCGGCGCCGGAGCGGTCGTCCTGGGCGGCGACGACGCCCCGAAGCCGAAGGGGCCGACCGGCGCGAGGATCGGACGGGCCGCCGGGACGGGCCCGTCACCGGCCTCCTACTCCAGTTCGCCGTCCAGCTCCGCCTACTCCGGGATCGCGAACCGCGGCGGGGACCCGCAGCCGCTGACGGTCGGCGAGGCCTTTCCGTCCTCGGCGGCGAAGCTGCCCGTCCCGGACGGGAAGATCGCGGTGAGGCTGCGCGCCAAGCGGCTGGACGCCGACTGCGCCGCCGCCGTGTGGGGCGGGTCCGTCGCCGAGGAGCTCGGCAGGGGCGGCTGCACGCAGGCCGCCCGCGGGATCTACTCCGACACCGAGCACGGGTACGCGCTGGCCGTCGCCGTGTTCAACCTCGCCGGATCGGCGGACGCCGACCGGTTCGTCGCGAGGCTGGAGACCACGATCGGCGCGGGTTTCGTCCGGCCGCTGGAGGCACCCGCCCCCCTGGACCGCTTCGGCCGGGGCTTCGGGATGGCGCGGGGCCTCGCGATGGGCCACTTCGCGGTGGTGTCGTGGGCGCAGCGCCTGGACGGCAAGGGCGACGAGAAGGACGAGAACCTGCTGTCGCTGCTGATCGAGGGCGGCAAGGCCCCGGCGGTGCTGGGCCGCGCGGCCCGCGGCACCGGCTGAGGCCCCCTCCCGCTGAGGCCCGCCCCCCGCTCAAGCCCGTCCTGGTCAGGGCTGTTCTGCCAAGGCCCGGCCCGCCTGTGGTCCGGTCCGGCCGGGGCCGGCCCGGTCGAGGCCCGGACCGGGTTTGGGACGGTGCATTTTTCGGTACGTCTTGGGCGTGACACCGTAAACATCGGGCCCCGGTGATGATCCTCACCGAGGTCACGGCGTTTCGCGGCGGGACCGGGCCGGTAACCTGGTCTAAACCACTCCGAGATGACGCACGTCCGATCGCGCCGACGAAGTTTCGCGATCTGGTGCAGTCGGGCATGATCCCGACAGTGATGTAATGTCATCTCACCGCAGCAGGGCCAACGTCGTCCCGTGCCGCACTGACATCGAAGCAGTGACACGACGACGGGAGGGTTGATGGCTGCTGCTGCCCTCACACCTGATGGCCGTGTACCGGGACGCCCCCAGCCGCAGGGACTGTACGACCCGGCCAACGAGCACGACGCCTGCGGCGTCGGCATGGTCGCCGACCTGCACGGACGCAAGAGCCACGACATCGTCCAGAACGCCCTGGACGTACTGAAGAACCTGGACCACCGGGGCGCCGTCGGCGCGGAGCCCGACGACGGCGACGGGGTCGGCATCCTCGTCCAGATCCCGGACGCGTTCTTCCGCGAGGTCTGCGACTTCCCGCTCCCCGAGGCCGGCGGCTACGCGGCCGGCCTCGCGTTCCTGCCCGCGGACGGCGACGAGCGCGCCGCCGCGGTCGCCCACGTCGAGACGCTGTGCGTGGAGGAGGGCCTCACGGTCCTCGGCTGGCGCGAGCTCCCGCACGACCCCCACTTCACCGGCCCGGCCGCCCGCCGGGTCATGCCGCACTTCGCGCAGCTGTTCCTCGCCCCCGCCGCGGGCGGCCCGCACGAGGGCAAGACCGGCCTGGACCTGGACCGCGCCGTGTTCTGCATGCGCGAGCGCGCCGAGCAGGACGTGCGGGTCTACTTCCCGAGCCTGTCCAGCCGGACGATCGTCTACAAGGGGATGCTGACCACCCCGCAGCTGGAGCCGTTCTTCCCCGACCTGTCGGACCGCCGCTTCACCAGCGCGATCGCGCTGGTCCACTCGCGGTTCTCCACCAACACGTTCCCGGCCTGGGAGCTGGCCCACCCGTACCGGTTCATCGCCCACAACGGCGAGATCAACACCGTGAAGGGCAACCGGAACTGGATGCGGGCCCGCGAGGCGCTGCTGAAGTCCGACCTCATCCCCGGGGACATCTCCCGGATCTTCCCGGTGATCGACATCGAGGCGTCCGACACCGCGTCGTTCGACGAGTGCCTGGAGCTGCTGCACCTCGGCGGCCGGTCGCTGCCGCACGCGGTGCTGATGATGATCCCGGAGGCGTGGGAGAACCACACCGAGATGGACCCGGCCCGCCGGGCCTTCTACGAGTTCCACTCCACGCTGATGGAGGCGTGGGACGGCCCCGCCAGCGTCAGCTTCACCGACGGCACCGTCGTCGGCGCTGTCCTGGACCGCAACGGGCTGCGCCCGGGCCGGTACTGGGTGACCGACGACGGCCTGGTCGTGCTGGCCAGCGAGGCCGGCGTGCTCGACATCCCCGCCGCCAAGGTCGTCCGCAAGGGCCGGCTCCAGCCCGGCAAGATCTTCCTGGTGGACACCGCCGCCGGGCGGATCGTCGAGGACGACGAGGTCAAGGCCGAACTGGCAGCCGAGCACCCGTACGGGCAGTGGCTGCACGAGGGCCTCGTCCGGTTCGAGGAGCTGCCGCAGCGCGAGCGGGAGATCCCGACCCACGAGACGCTCGTCCGCCGGCAGCAGACGTTCGGCTACACCCTCGAAGAGCAGCGGATCATCCTGTCGCCGATGGCGCGGACGGGCGCGGAGCCGATCGGGTCGATGGGCACCGACACCCCGATCGCGGTGCTGTCGGAGCGCCCGCGGCTGCTGTTCGACTACTTCAAGCAGCTGTTCGCGCAGGTCACGAACCCGCCGCTGGACGCGATCCGCGAGGAGCTCGTCACCTCGCTGCAGTCCACGCTCGGCCCGGAGGGCAACCTGCTGGAGCCCGGCCCGGACTCGTGCCGGCGCCTGGTGCTGCCGACCCCGATCCTGGACAACGACGAGCTCTCCAAGATCATCCACATCGACGACGAGGGGTCGCTGCCGCACCTGGCCGCCTACGTCGTGCACGGCCTGTACGAGGTCGCCGGCGGGGGAGAGGCCCTCCAGGCCCGCCTGCAGGAGATCAACTCCGAGGTCAGCCGGGCCATCGAGGCCGGCGCGCGGATCATCGTGCTGTCGGACCGCGGCGCCGACTCCGCCCGCGCCGCGATCCCGGCGCTGCTGCTGACCGGCGCCGTGCACCACCACCTGATCCGGGAGAAGACCCGCACCCAGGTCGGCCTCGTGATCGAGACGGGCGAGGCCCGCGAGTGCCACCACATGGCGCTGCTCATCGGGTACGGCGCGTCCGCGATCAACCCGTACCTGGCGATCGAGACCGTCGAGGACCTCGTCCGCGGCGGCGTGATCGAGGGCCTGGACCCGGCGAAGGCCGTCCGGAACCTGGTGAAGGCGTACGGCAAGGGCGTCCTGAAGGTCATGTCGAAGATGGGCGTGTCCACGGTCGCGTCCTACACCGGCGCGCAGATCTTCGAGGCGATCGGGCTCGGCGAGGACGTGGTGTCGCGCTGCTTCACCGGCACCACCTCCCGGCTCGGCGGCGTCGGCTTCGACGTGCTGGCCCGCGAGGTCGCCGAGCGGCACGCCCGCGCCTACCCGCCGGGCGGCAACGAGCCGGCGCACCGCACCCTGGAGGTCGGCGGCGAGTACCAGTGGCGCCGCGAGGGCGAGCCGCACCTGTTCAACCCGGACACGGTGTTCAAGCTGCAGCACGCCACCCGCACCCGCCGCTACGAGATCTTCAAGGAGTACACCTCCAAGGTCGACTCGCAGGCCGAGAAGCTGATGACGCTCCGCGGGCTGTTCCGGCTCCGGGAGGGCGACCGGGAGCCGGTGCCGATCGAGGAGGTCGAGCCGGTCTCGGAGATCGTCAAGCGGTTCTCCACCGGCGCGATGTCGTACGGCTCCATCTCGGCGGAGGCGCACGAGACCCTCGCGATCGCGATGAACCGCCTCGGCGGCAAGTCCAACACCGGCGAGGGCGGCGAGGACCCGGCGCGCTTCACCCCGGACGAGAACGGCGACCTGCGGCGCAGCGCGATCAAGCAGGTGGCCTCCGGCCGGTTCGGCGTGACCTCGGAGTACCTCACCAACTCCGACGACATCCAGATCAAGATGGCGCAGGGCGCCAAGCCCGGCGAGGGCGGCCAGCTGCCCGGCCACAAGGTCTACCCGTGGATCGCCAAGACCCGGCACTCCACCCCGGGCGTCGGCCTCATCTCGCCGCCGCCGCACCACGACATCTACTCGATCGAGGACCTCGCGCAGCTCATCCACGACCTGAAGAACGCCAACCCGGCGGCGCGCGTGCACGTCAAGCTCGTCGCCGAGGTCGGGGTCGGCACGGTCGCGGCCGGGGTGTCCAAGGCGCACGCCGACGTGGTGCTCATCTCCGGGCACGACGGCGGCACCGGCGCGTCCCCGCTGACGTCGCTGAAGCACGCCGGCGCGCCGTGGGAGCTCGGCCTCGCCGAGACGCAGCAGACGCTGCTGCTGAACGGGCTGCGCGACCGCATCGTCGTGCAGACCGACGGGCAGATGAAGACCGGCCGGGACGTCGTCGTCGCGGCGCTGCTCGGCGCCGAGGAGTACGGCTTCGCGACCGCGCCGCTGGTGGTGTCGGGCTGCGTCATGATGCGGGTCTGCCACCTGGACACCTGCCCGGTCGGCGTCGCCACCCAGAACCCCGTGCTGCGGCAGCGGTTCAACGGCAAGCCCGAGTTCGTCGTGAACTTCTTCGAGTTCGTCGCCGAGGAGGTCCGCGAGTACCTGGCGGCCCTCGGGTTCCGGTCGCTGGACGAGGCGATCGGGCACGTCGAGATGATCGACACCCGCGAGGCGGTCGAGCACTGGAAGGCGGCCGGCCTCGACCTGGCGCCGATCCTGCACGTCCCGGAGGTCGCCCCGGGCGGGGCCCTGCACCGCGTCACCGAGCAGGACCACGGGCTGGAGAAGGCCCTGGACAACACGCTCATCCAGCTCGCCGAGGGCGCGATCTCGTTCGGCGACCCGGTGCGGCTGGAGCTGCCGATCCGCAACGTCAACCGGACGGTCGGCACCATGCTCGGCCACGAGGTGACCAAGAAGTGGGGCGGCGGGGGACTCCCCGACGACACCGTCGACGTCACCTTCACCGGCTCGGCGGGCAACTCGTTCGGCGCGTTCGTCCCGCGCGGCATCACGCTGCGGCTGGTCGGCGACGCCAACGACTACGTCGGCAAGGGCCTGTCGGGCGGCCGGGTCACGCTGCGTCCCCCGGCGGACGCCGGGTTCGCGGCCGAGGAGCAGATCATCGGCGGCAACGTGATCCTCTACGGCGCCACGTCCGGCGAGCTGTTCGCCCGCGGGGTCGTCGGCGAGCGGTTCTGCGTCCGCAACTCCGGTGCCACCGCCGTCGTCGAGGGCGTCGGCGACCACGCCTGCGAGTACATGACCGGGGGCCGCGCGGTGATCCTCGGACGGACCGGCCGCAACCTCGCGGCCGGCATGTCCGGCGGCATCGCCTACGTCCTGGACCTGGTACCCGAGCGGGTCAACACCGAGATGGTCGACCTGGAGCCGCTGGACGCCGCGGACACGGGCCTCGTCCGGACGCTGACCGAGCGGCATCTGGCCGAGACCGGCTCCGCGGTGGCCCGCCGGCTGCTGGAGGACTGGGACGCCTCCGCCGCCCGCTTCACCAAGATCATGCCGCGCGACTACCGGCGGGTCCTGGACGCCATGGCCAAGGCCGAGGCCGAGGGGCGCGACGTCGACGAGGCCGTCATGGCCGCGGCGCAGGCCTGAGAGAGGGGGACTTCCAACATGGCTGACCCGAAGGGTTTCCTGACCGTCGGGCGGGAGCTCCCGAAGCGCCGCCCGGTCGACGTGCGGATCAGGAGCTGGTCCGAGGTCTACGAGGACTTCGGCACGGACCGGCTGGAGAAGCAGGCGAGCCGCTGCATGGACTGCGGCATCCCGTTCTGCCACCAGGGCTGCCCGCTCGGCAACCTCATCCCCGAGTGGAACGACCTCGTGTACCGCAAGGACTGGCACGAGGCCGTGGAGCGGCTGCACGCCACCAACAACTTCCCGGAGTTCACCGGGAGGCTGTGCCCGGCCCCGTGCGAGAGCGCCTGCGTCCTCGGCATCAACCAGGACCCGGTGACCATCAAGCGGGTCGAGGTCGAGATCATCGACCGTGCGTTCGCGGAGGGCTGGGTGCGCCCGCAGCCGCCGTCAGTCCAGACCGGCAAGCGGGTCGCCGTCGTCGGCTCGGGGCCCGCGGGCCTCGCCGCCGCCCAGCAGCTCACCCGCGCCGGGCACGACGTCACGGTGTACGAGCGCGCCGACCGCGTCGGCGGCCTGCTGCGCTACGGCATCCCCGAGTTCAAGATGGAGAAGCGGCACCTCGACCGGCGCCTCGCCCAGATGCGCGCCGAGGGCACCGCCTTCCGGACCTCGGTGAACGTCGGCATCGACATCACCGCGGACGACCTGCGCGCGTCCCACGACGCCGTCGTCCTGGCGGGCGGCGCCACCGCCTGGCGGGACCTGCCCGTCCCGGGGCGCGAGCTCAAGGGCGTCTACCAGGCGATGGAGTACCTGCCGCCCTCGAACAAGGTGCAGGAGGGCGACTACGAGGAGTCGCCCATCTCCGCGAAGGGCAAGCACGTCGTCGTCATCGGCGGCGGCGACACCGGCGCCGACTGCATCGGCACCGCGATCCGGCAGGGCGCGGCGTCGGTCACCCAGCTGGAGATCATGCCGCGGCCGCCGCAGGCGCGCCCCGACGGCCAGCCGTGGCCGACGTACCCGATGCTGTTCAAGGTGGAGAGCGCCCACGAGGAGCTCGCCGACATGGGCGGCGACCGCGTCTACGCCGTGTCCACCACCGAGTTCGTGGGCGACGCCGACGGCAACGTCCGCGCGCTGAGGCTCGTGGAGGTCGGCGGCCCGCAGACCGGGTTCGCGCCCGTCGAGGGCTCCGAGCGGGAGATCCCCGCCGAGCTGGTCACGCTCGCCATGGGCTTCCTCGGCCCGCAGCGCGAGGGCCTGCTGGAACAGCTCGGCGTCGAGCTGGACCAGCGCGGCAACGTGGTCCGCGACAGCGACTACCGGACGTCCGTGGACGGCGTGTTCGCCGCGGGCGACATGGGCCGCGGCCAGTCCCTGATCGTCTGGGCCATCGCCGAGGGCCGCGCCGCCGCGCACGGCGTCGACGCCTACCTCGGCGGCCGGACGAACCTGCCGTACCCGATCCCGCCGACGGCGCGCCCGATCGCCTGACCCGGGCGGCGGCGAGGCCCTGGAGGACCTCCTCCGGGCCTCGCCGCCCGCGGGTTCTGTCCGGGCGGTATGCCAGCATCAGGCCCATGGGAAACGTTCGGGTGGAAGCGCCGCCCGTCCTGGACACCGCCGTCCTGCGGCGGATGAGGCTCGCCCGCGACGCCATGGACCGCGAGTGGGCCGAGCCGCTGGACGTCTCCGCCGTCGCGGCCCGCGCCGGGTACTCGCGCTACCACTTCGTCCGGCTGTTCCGCGAGGTCTACGGCGAGACGCCCGGCGCCTACCTCACCCGCCGCCGCATCGAACGCGCACAGGACCTGCTGCGCACCGCCAACCTGACCGTCACCGAGATCTGCATGCAGGTCGGCTTCACCAGCCTCGGCACGTTCTGCACCCGCTTCAAGCAGCAGACCGGGACGACTCCCACCGAGTTCCGCAGGCGCGCCCGCGCCGGCGCCACCTCCGCGATCCCCGGATGCTTCGTGATGTTCTGGGCTGGCGGCTTTCGCAAGCAGCAATAACGAAGAAGCCCGGGCCTCCTGCCGCGCCCTAGCGTGAACGCATCGACCCTGTTCCCGAAGGAGACACCGGCATGATCACCAACCTCGGGCTGGCCACCGTCTGGGTGCTCGACCAGGACTCGGCCAAGAAGTTCTTCACCGACAAGCTCGGCCTGGAGGTCCGCGACGACATGACGCTCGGCGAGGGCGGGATGCGCTGGATCACCGTCGGCGCCAAGGACCAGCCCGAACTGAGCCTCGCCCTCATGGTCCCCGGCCCGCCCACCATGGACCCCGACTCCGCCGCCCAGATGAGGGCCCTCATCGCCAAGGGCGTCCTTGGCGCGGGCGCCTTCAACACCGACGACTGCCAGGCCGAGTACGAGCGGCTGTCGGCCCGGGGCGTCGAGTTCGTCCACCCGCCCCAGAAGCGCCCGTACGGGATCGAGGCGATCTTCCGGGACGACTCCGGGTGCTGGTTCAGCCTCACCCAGACCTTCGACGAGCTCGACGAGAGCGCCCCTTGGCCCGGCGACGAGGGCTGAGCGGCCCTCACCCGGCGAGGCGGGCGCCGAGTTCCCGGAGCACGTCCACGAGCCGCTCCACGTCGGCCTTCGTCGTCCGCCAGTTCACCGGCGCCGGACGGAACACCGTCATGCCCCGGTAGGTGGTGGTGCCCGCGTAGACGCGGCCGTCCGCGAGCAGGGCCTCGCCCAGGCGCGCGTTCAACTCGTCCAGACGCTCCTCCGGGACGCCCTCGGGGCGGTACCGGAAGCACGCGATGCAGAGCTGCACCGGCGCGAGCAGCTCCAGGTCGGGCGCCGCCTCGACGAGCCCGCCCAGATGGGCGGACACGTCGAGGTGGCGCTCCACCATCTCCCGGTACCCGTCCCGCCCGTACGCCCGCAGCGTCGCCCAGATCGGCAGCGCCCGCGCACGGCGGGACGACTCCGGGCCCAGCATGTTGTAGTTGACCCGCTCGCCGTCGGGGTCCGGCAGGTACGCCGCGCCCCACGCGCCGAACGCGCGGCTCAGCCACGCCGGGTCCCGGACGAAGGAGAACCCGCTCTCGTACGGCACGTTCAGCCACTTGTGGCCGTCCGCCGTCACCGAGTCCGCCCGCTCGACACCGCGCGCGAGATGCGCCGTCCGCGGGCTGAGCGCCGCGAACAGCCCGAACGCGCCGTCCACGTGGAGCCACGCCCCGTGCCGCTCCGCGAGGTCCGCCAGCTCGGCGACCGGGTCGCTGTCGCCGGTGTTCACCTCGCCGAGATTCGCCACGACGACCGCGCGCCCGCCCGCCTCGGCCAGCGCGGCGTCCATCGCCGCGAGATCGACCCGCCCCGCGTCGTCGCGGGCGAACGTCCGGACGGTGTCGCGGCCGCAGCCCAGGATCTGCAGCGCCTTGCGGGTGCTGACGTGCACCAGCCCGCTGCTGAGCACCGGCATCGCCGGCAGCCCCGCCAGGCCCTGCGACGCGACGTCCACGCCGTGCTCGGCCGCCCACCAGTGCCGCGCGCACGCCAGGCCCGTCACGTGCGCGAACGTGGCGCTCGGCGTCAGCACGCCGCCGAATCCCGGCGGCAGGCCGAACAGCTCCTTCAGCCAGCGCAGCACGACCGTCTCCGCCCGCGCCGCCAGCGGCGACGTCAGCCACAGCCCGGCGGCCTGGTCCAGCAGCGACGCCGCCCAGTCGCCCGCCATCGCCGCCGGCGTCGACCCGCCCACCACGAAATGGAAGAACCGCGGCCCCGACGAGTGCGTCGCCGCCCGGGTGCCGACCCGCACCAGCTGCTCGACCGCGGCCACCGCGCCGTCCCCCCGCTCGGGCAGCGGCCCGTCGAGCTCGTCCAGCAGCGGGTCCATCGACCGGTCGTGGACGGGACGGTCCGGCAGGCTCGCCAGGTACGGTCCCGCCGCCCGGGCCACCACCGCGAGCGGGTCACCGGCCACGTCATGTTCGTCCAGCGGATCACTCATGGCGCAAGGAGATCACAGACACGGTCCCGCCGGGAACGCCCGATGGTTCGGAAAGGGGCGACTTGTGGTCTTCGCGCTGGTCGGCTACGGTCCCGCCAGGGTTCGCCCCGCGGCGGCCGGGCGCCTCCGCGGCTCCCTCCGCGCCCCCGGCGACCACCCCGGGGCCGCTCGCTCCCGCACCCCGCGACGCGGGACCTCAGGGGCCCGGCCACCCACCGCTGGGGTGGCCGGGCCCACCGCGTCCGATTCCTACAAGACGCGCGCCCCTCTCCCGCCTAGCGTCGGAACCATGAAGGTCCTGCACGAAACCGGCCTCGCGCGCGCCGCGGAGTTCATGCGCCTCAACGCCCGCCTCATCGACCGGCACCGCTTCGCCCTCCACTTCCGCGGCGGCCCCGCCGCGCCCGTCCTCGCCGCCCTCAGGGCCTACGAGAACCCCGACGGCGGATACGGGCACGCCCTGGAACCCGACCTGCGCGGCGAGGACAGCCAGCCCGTCCCCGCCCAGCACGCCCTGCAGTTCCTCCACGAGGCCGGCGCCGACGACGACCCCGCCGTCACGCGCGTCGCCGGCTACCTGGCCTCCATCACCAGCGCCGGCGGGGGAGTGCCCTTCGTCCTGCCGACCGTCCGCGACGCGCCCCACGCCCCCTGGTGGCAGACCCCCGACGACCCGCCCGGCACCATCAACCCCACCGCGACCCTCGCCGGCATGCTCCACCGCGCCGGCGCCGACCACCCGTGGCTCGGACCCGCCACCGACTTCTGCTGGCGCTACCTGGAGGCCCCAGGCGCCGAACCCGGCGCCTACGACGTCCTCGCCGTGCTGACCTTCCTCGACCACGTCCCCGACCGCGACCGCGCGGAGGCCTCCTTCGCCCGCGTCCGCGACCTCCTCGCCGCCCACGCCCGCAGCGACCACCAGGAACCCCTCGACTTCGCCCCCGACCCCGGCGGCCACGGGCGCCGCCTCTTCGACACCGACCGCATCGACGCCTGCCTGGACGCCCTCGTCGACGAGCAGGGCGACGACGGCGGCTGGGACGTCGCCTTCCCCATCTGGACGCCCGTCACCCGTCCCGAATGGCGCGGCTTCGTCACCGTCGAACGCCTCAGGACGCTGCGCGCCTACGGGCGCCTCGAGCCCTGACCGGGCCGGAAGCGGTCACAGCAGGTTGCGGACGGGCTCGCCCGCCAGGTCCCGCACCTCGTGGGCGAAATGGGCCTGGTCGGCGTAACCCGCCGCGAACGCGGCCTCCGCCAGCGGCGACCCCGCCCGCGCCAGGCCCAGCGCCCGCTGGAACCGCAGCACCCGCTGCAGCGTCTTCGGCCCGTACCCGAACGCCGCCAGCGACCGGCGCCGCAACTGCCGCTCACCGATCCCGAGCGCGTCCGCCACCCCCCGGACCGAACCCCTCGCCAGGCCCGCGACCACCCCGGCGACGAGCGGATCCGCGGGCCCCATCCGCTCCCGCACGGCCGCGACCAGCGCACCCCGGCGATCGTCCGCCGCCGCCACGGCCTCCGCCAGCCGGTCGGCCTCCCCGCCCCACAGCTCCCGCAGCGGCACCCGCCCGTCCCGGAGCGCGTCGGCCGGGACGCCCAGCACCGGCGGCGCCGTCCCCGGCGCGAACCGCACCGCCGCGATCTCCTCGCCCGGCCGCATGACCGCCGGCATCGGGCCCGTGTCCGGACCCGCCACCAGGATCCCGCCGCCCGCCCAGACGAGGTCCACGCAGCCGTCCGGGAGCACGCGCTGGACGAACGGCTCGGCGTCCGGCGGCAGCGCCGCCGTCCACGAGCAGGCCAGGCCCGGCGTCCGGTACTCGCGATAGCCCGTGGGGTTCACCCCTCCTGCATACCACCCGCGTGCGCGGAGCCTGCATACCGCCCGCGTTCCCGGGCAGGGGCCACAGAGCCGACTTGACCGACCCCATCGGCTCAAATGGAGGAGACCATGCCTAACAACGATCTTCAGGGCAAGACCATCGCCTTCCTGTGCGCCCCCGAGGGCACCGAGCAGATCGAACTGACCGAGCCTTGGAAGGCCGTGGAGCAGGCCGGCGCCACCCCGCGCCTGGTCTCCACGCAGTCCGGCCGCCTCCAGGCGTTCAACCACCTGGACAAGGGCGACACCTTCCCCGTCGACACCACCGTCGACGTCTCCCGGCACACCGAGTTCGACGGCCTCGTCCTGCCCGGCGGCGTCGCCAACCCCGACTTCCTGCGCACCGACCCCGACGCCGTCGCGTTCGCACGTTCCTTCTTCGACGCGGGCAAGCCCGTCGCCGTGATCTGCCACGCCTCCTGGACCCTCATCGAGGCCGACGTCGTCCGGGGCCGGACCATGACGTCCTGGCCGAGCCTGCGGACCGACCTGCGCAACGCGGGGGCGACCTGGGTGGACGAGGAGGTCCAGATCTGCGAGGACGGCCCCAACGTCCTGGTCAGCAGCCGCAAGCCCGACGACCTCAAGGCGTGGTGCCAGGCCGCCGTGGAGGCGTTCAAGCGGTGACGCGGCCACATGTGGTCTAGACCTCTGACCTAGACCACTGGGTGAACCCCGGGGGACCATATCCTGCACGAATATCCGTACCGGCAAGTAACTAAGTACGGTTGTGCACGTGACCCGTCGAGCGAAGATCGTCAGCACCATCGGTCCGGCCTGCTCCAGCACCGAGCAGATCCACGCCCTCGTCGAAGCCGGCATCGACGTCGCCCGCCTCAACATGAGCCACGGCGAGCACGCCGTCCACGAAGAGGTCTACCACCGGATCCGCGCCGCCGCCGACGCCACCGGGCGCGGCGTCGGCATCCTCGCGGACCTGCAGGGCCCCAAGATCCGCATCGGGCGCTTCCCCGACGGTCCCGTACGGCTCACCCTCGGCGACGAGTTCACCATCACCACCGACGACGTCCCCGGCACCCGCCGCGAGGTGTCCACCACCTACGAGGGGCTGCCGGGCGACGTCAGCCCCGGCGACACCGTCCTCATCGACGACGGCCGCGTCGCCCTCAAGGTCACCTCCGTCGACGGCCCCCGCGTCAACACCACGGTCACCGTCGGCGGCATGGTGTCCGACAACAAGGGCCTCAACCTCCCCGGCGTCCCGGTCAGCGTCCCCGCCCTCACCGAGAAGGACGAGCGCGACCTGCGCTGGGCCCTGCGCCTCGGCGTCGACCTCGTCGCCCTCTCCTTCGTCCGCACCCCCGCCGACGCCGACATCTGCTACCAGATCATGGAGGAGGAGGGCGTCCGCGTCCCCCTCATCGGCAAGATCGAGAAGCCCCAGGCCGTCGAGCGGCTCCCCGAGATCGTCGCCGCCTTCGACGGCATCATGGTGGCCCGCGGCGACCTCGGCGTCGAGATGCCCCTCGAACAGGTGCCCATCGTCCAGAAGCGCGCCATCGAGCTGTGCCGCGAGAAGGCCCGCCCGGTCATCGTCGCCACCCAGATGCTCGAATCCATGATCTCCGCGCCCCGCCCCACCCGCGCCGAGACCTCCGACGTCGCCAACGCCGTCTTCGAGGGCGCCGACGCCGTCATGCTCTCCGGCGAGACCAGCGTCGGCCAGTACCCCATCGAGTCCGTCCTCACGATGAGCCGCATCGTGCAGACCGCCGAGCAGGCCTCCCTCCAGGCCACCCACACCCTCGAGCGGATGCCGGAGACCGTCGGCGGCGCCATCGCCCGCGCCGCCGCCGAGGTCGGCGCGATCGTCGGCGCCGAGGCCCTCGCCGCCTTCACCATGTCCGGCGAGACCGCCCGGCGCCTGTCCCGCTACCGCTCGCCCATCCCGCTGCTCGCCTTCACCTCCGTGCCCGCCGTCCGCGGGAGGCTGGCGCACGTCTGGGGCGTCGAGACCTTCATCGTCCCCCAGGTCGACCACACCGACGCCATGTTCCGCCAGGTCGAGCAGGCCCTCCTCGAAATCGGCCGCTGCCAGAAGGGCGACAAGGTCGTCGTCGTCGCCGGCTCGCCCCCCGGCACGCCCGGCTCGACGAACGCCCTCCGCGTCCACAGCCTCGGCGACGCCATCGCCATCCCGCACTGACCACCATCCTGCCGGGCACCGCGCGACCCGCACCCCGCGCGGTGCCCGGCTCCTCCCACGGCCCCTGCACGGCCGGTCCCAGAACCTTGCCCACCGGGCACTAATCACCGCCCGGTCTCATTTCCACGACGCTCCGGAAACCCGCGCACCCTCAGTACTTCGGCCCGACGAACCCGTCCAGCCGCGCCACCGCCTCCCTCTTCGCGACCGAGACGTTCCGCGCGTTCATCTGCGTCCACTCGACCCCGAGCCGGTCCAGCGCACCGGTGAACATCCTCTGGATGTCCAGCGACACGTTGGCGAAGTTGTAGCGGGGGTACTCGTACCATCGGTCCCCGCCTCGGAGACGCTTGCGCACCCGGTTGATGACCCGGCACCCGTCCGAGTGGATCAGTCCGCGGACGAACTCCTCCGTGCGCGCGTCGACGATCTCCCGCTGCCACCCCTCCAGCTCGATCTTCCGGGTGTGCTTCGCCCCAGGCCCGTGCTGGGGGAACAGGCAGGGCCAGTGCTTGGAGTACGAGCCCACCATCGTGCAACCGGGTTTCTGGCGGCGCCCGACTCGCGACGACAGGACTGTCCCCACTGCCTCGGCCGCCGCGTCGATCAAGCCCGGCCACGCGTCGGAACAGGCAATCTCCAGCCGGTAGACGCCGTTGTGCTGCCGGGCGAGATGCCCATCTCCGAGATAGAGACCGAGAAGGTAGGAGTAGGCCGCGGGATCGACCGCCCGGTCGTGGCACCGGGGGCATAAAGGAGGGGTGCGGCTCGCGGCCTTTTCGGGATGTTTCTTCCAGTAGCCCAGTGTGGATTTGGGGACGCCGGTCTGGCGGTGGACCTCGGCGATGGTGAACCCTGCGGCCAGCAGGCGTAGCGCCACTGGGCGCTGTCGCGGATCGTACATGGCCGCAGTCTTGCGGCCACCACCGACAGTTCTGCCTTGATCACTCCCTGTGGAGGTCATGGGTGGCTTCTGCCGCTGATATCAACCGTCGCCTTGCGAAAGGACGGAGTTCTCCCGATGGTGCGTTGCCTGCGGTAGAGGCGCCACCTCGATGCGGCAACGCCCCCAGCGTGATGCTTGGGGGCGAGGAGAAGTGCTCGCATATGGGTACCGGGAGCGGGATTCGAACCCGCACGCCCTTTCGGACAAATCCTTTTGAGGGATTCGTGTCTACCTGTTCCACCATCCCGGCATTTATCCGGACATGTCCCTTTCTTGCCCGGTCGGTCTCCCTGGTGTGGGGCGACGGGGACCAGGGTAGCGGGTTTCGGTAGGCTCGGGGGCGTGGAGAGTGCTCGGCGAGTTGTGATCGCGGAAGACGAGGCCCTGATCAGGCTGGACCTGAAGGAGATGCTTCAGGAGGACGGCTACGACGTGGTCGGGGAGGCCGGTGACGGTGAGACGGCCGTCCGGCTAGCAGGGGAGCTGAAGCCCGATCTCGTGATCCTCGACGTGAAGATGCCGGTGCTGGACGGCATCTCGGCGGCCGAGCGGATCTCCGCCGAGCGGATCGCGCCGGTGGTGATCCTCACGGCGTTCTCCCAGCGCGAGCTCGTCCAGCGGGCGACCGAGGCGGGCGCGATGGCCTACCTCGTCAAGCCGTTCTCCAAGACCGACCTGACGCCGGCGATCGAGATGGCGGTGAGCCGGTACACCGAGCTGCGCGCGCTGGAGGCCGAGGTCGCGGGCCTGCAGGACCGGCTGGAGACCCGCAAGGTGGTCGACCGGGCGAAGGGGCTGCTGCAGCAGGCGCACGGGTGGTCCGAGCCGGAGGCGTTCCGGTGGATCCAGAAGACCTCGATGGACCGGCGGCTCACGATGCGGGCCGTCGCCGAGGCGGTCGTCGCGGGCGCCTCCGGAGGTCAGGACGAGTCCGCCGCGGGCTGACCCCTCGGCGCCGTCGCATCCCGGGTTTGTCAAGGTCCAAAGCGCAGGTCCGCGCGTGGACTGTGGTCGTCACGTTCGGTAATCGTCCCAGGCAATGCATGGTGTCGGATGGGCACAGGGGAGTAACGAACGAGTAACCCTTCGATCCGGGGGTCCTGTTCTGGGGTGGGTCGACGGTGTACGACATAGCTGGTCCCCGAGTGACCGGATTCCTCCCCTGAGGCGCCGGCGTCGGGGCTTCACTCGTACCCGATCCCCTCCCGGATCCGGATGGAAAGGTTGGGCACCTTGCGGCGCAACAAGATGAGGATCACCGGCGCGGTTGCGGTGAGCGCGGCGCTCGCGCTCAGCGCCGTGGCCTGTAGTGACGACGATGGCGGCTCCGGCAGCGGCAACGAGGTCACTATCGGGTTCATGGGTGACCTGACCGGTGAGAACTCCGGCCTGGTGATCCCGCCCAAGCAGGGCGCGCAGCTGGCGGTCGAGCAGTACAACGCCACGAACCCCAAGGTCAAGATCAAGCTCAAGACCTACGACAGCCAGGGCAAGCCGGAGCAGGCGACGACGCTGGCGCAGGGCGCGGTCAAGAACGACAAGATCGTGGCGCTGGTCGGCCCGGCGTTCTCGGGTGAGTCGCAGAGCGTCGCGCCGATCCTGGAAGAGGCCAAGATCCCGAGCGTGTCGCCGTCGGCGACCAACATCACGCTCGGCGAGAAGGGCTGGAAGTACTGGCACCGGGTCGTGGCCGACGACGCCGCGCAGAGCGAGGGCGCCGCGAACTTCCTGGTGAACTCGGTGAAGGCGAAGAAGATCTTCACGGTCTCCGACAACCAGGACTACGGCAAGGGCCTCGCGGACGCCATCGCCAAGGCCGCCGGCTCCAAGGGCGCGCAGACCCAGACCGACGCGGTGGACGACAAGGCGACGGACTACTCCTCGACCGTCAACAAGATCAACCAGTTCAAGCCGGACGCGGTCTACTTCGGCGGCTACTACGCGGTGGCGGGGCGGCTGTTCAAGCAGCTCCGCGAGGCCGGCTACAAGGGCAAGATGATGTCCGGCGACGGCTCGCTCGCGACCGGTCTGATCGAGGGCGCCGGCAAGGAGAACGCGCAGGGCGCGCTGCTGAGCTGCGGCTGCCTGATCGACGCCGAGGGCAAGACGAACCCGAAGGCCAAGAAGTTCGCCGACGACTACAAGGCGAAGTACAACTCCGAGGTCGCGATCTACTCGACCGAGGGCTTCGACGCCGCGACGGCGATCATCGAGGCGGTCAAGGCCGGCAAGACCGAGCCGGAGGACATCAACACCTACCTCAAGACCGAGGACATCCAGGGCGTCGGGAAGCAGATCAAGTTCGCCGACAACGGTGAGCTGGCGGTCAACGACATCTTCATCTACGAGGTGAAGGACGACAAGCTGCCGCTGCTCGGCAACAGCAACGAAGCGAAGGTCTCGTAGGGCGTCACCACGCCCGGACCCCGCCCCCGGTCCCCGGGGGCCCCTGATGGCGCGGGAGCGGGAGCGCTACAGCGCTCCCGCTCCTTTTGACGAAGGCGACCGAAGGTGCTCGACGACTTCATCAATCAATTCTGGCCGTCGACCGTCGACGGCCTGGCGCTGGGCGCGATCTACGCGCTGCTGGCGCTGGGCTACACGATGGTCTACGGCGTGCTCCGGCTGATCAACTTCGCGCACGCCGACATCTTCATGGTCGGCACGTTCGCGGCGCTGTGGACGGTGCGGACCCTGGACGTGTCCGCCGTGGGCGGCGTCGCGCTGATCGGCGTGGTGGCGCTCATGGCCGTCGTCGGCGGCGCGGTGGCGGGCGGCGGCGCGATGCTGCTGGAGGTGGCGGCCTACCGGCCGCTGCGCAAACGGGGGGCGTCGAGACTCGCGGCGCTGATCTCGGCGATCGGCGCGTCGATCTTCATCCAGCAGCTGATGGGCACGGTGCTCATCAGCAAGGTGTTCGGGACGTCGAAGGAGGGCGGCAAGCTCGACGTCAACGAGCACTTCAAGAAGCTGTCCGACGTCGTGGACTTCGGTCCGATCCTGATCCGCAACGACCAGCTGATCGTCTTCATCGGCGCGGTGCTGATGATGGTCGCGCTGGACCAGTTCGTGAACCGCACGAAGCTCGGCCGGGGCATCCGCTCGACGGCGCAGGACCCGGAGACGGCCGTGCTGATGGGCGTGAACATCGACCGGGTCGTGCAGGTGACGTTCCTGGTCGGCGGTGTGATGGCCGGTGTGGCCGCCGCGCTGTACTTCCTGCGCTTCGAGAGCACGAACTACTTCGTCGGCTTCCTGCTCGGCATCAAGGCGTTCACGGCGGCGGTGCTCGGCGGCATCGGCAACATCCGGGGGGCCCTGGTGGGCGGCTTCACCCTCGGGTTGCTGGAGATGTACGGTTCGAGCTTCTTCGGATCCCAGTGGCGCGACGTGGTCGCGTTCTCCGTGCTCATCCTTGTCCTGATGTTCCGTCCCACCGGCATTCTCGGTGAGTCCCTCCAGCAGGCGCGCGCATGAACCTCACGAAGAACGGAAACGGCAAGGGCGGCGCGGGCGGCCTCGCCTCGCGGCGCGACATGTTCTCCCTGGACCCGCTGCGCGACTGGTGGGCGGGCGCCCCCGGCGCGGTGCGCTGGGTGGTGTACCTCCTGCTGGTCGTCGGCGGGCTGCTGCTGCCGAGCGAGGCGATCGGCTCGTTCATGGCGCCGAGCGGCAGCGACTGGGCGTCGATGCTGAGCAGCCAGATCGCGATCTACGTGCTGCTGGCGATCGGGCTGAACGTGGTGGTCGGCATGGCCGGCCTCCTGGACCTCGGGTACGTGGCGTTCTACGCGGTCGGCGGCTACACGATGGCCATCTTCGCGACGCGCTACGGGTGGAACTTCTGGGAGTCGCTGGGGCTGGCGATCGGGTTCTCGGCGCTGGCGGGGGTCATCCTCGGGGCGCCGACGCTGCGGCTGCGCGGCGACTACCTGGCGATCGTCACGCTCGGCTTCGGTGAGATCGTCAAGCGGACGGCGAACAACAGCTCGTTCGTGAACGGGCCGCGCGGCGTGCAGGAGATCCCGCACCCGCCGTCGCTGTCGGAGTTCGAGATCCTCGGTGTGCAGCCGCTGAAGTACGGGCTGCTGGACGCGCGGCCGTACTACTACCTGCTGCTGCTGTTCATCGTCCTCGCGATCATCTTCGTGAAGCGGCTGGAGCGGTCGCGGGTGGGACGCGCGTGGGCGTCGATCCGGGAGGACGAGGACGCGGCGGAGCTGATGGGCGTGCCGACGTTCAAGTTCAAGCTGGCGGCGTTCGCGATCGGTGCGGCGATCGGCGGCAGCGGCGGCGTGGTGTTCGCCGCGCAGATCACCTCGATCAACCCGCAGAACTTCGAGTTCCTGGTGTCGGCGCTGATCCTGGCCGGCGTGGTGCTGGGCGGTTCCGGCAACCTTCCGGGCGTCATGCTGGGCGCGGCGGTGCTGGCGTGGCTGCCCGAGCGGTTCCGGTTCCTGCACGACTACCGGATGCTGATCTTCGGTGCGGCGCTCGTGGCGATGATGATCTTCCGTCCGGAGGGGCTGTGGCCGTCCCGGCAGCGGAAGGCGGAGCTGGCCGAGGGCACCGGCGGCATGGGCAGCATGGGCGCCGAGGTGGCCGGTCCGGGCCAGTCCGACGCGGCCGCCGTGGAGGAGGGCAAGTGAGCGAGGCGGAGGGCGGTGCGCCCGTCCTGGAGCTGCGGGACGTCGTCATGCGGTTCGGCGGCGTGGTCGCGCTCAACAAGGTGGACATCACGATCCGCGAGGGCGAGATCTTCGCGCTGATCGGCCCGAACGGGGCGGGGAAGACGACGGTGTTCAACGTGACCACCGGCGTCTACCGGCCGACCGAGGGGCAGGTGGTGTTCCGCGGGAAGCGCATCGACGGCAAGAAGCGGTACACGGTCACGAAGCTGGGCGTGGCGCGCACGTTCCAGAACGTGCGGCTGTTCCACAACATGACGGCGGTCGAGAACGTGATGGTGGGCGCGGACGCGCACCACCGGACGGGGTTCGTCGGGGCGGCGCTCGGGCTGCCGTGGCACCGCAGCGAGGAGCGCCGCGGGCGCGAGCGGGCGCAGGAGCTGCTTGAGCTCGTGGGCATCCCGCACCGCGGCGAGGAGGCGGCGAAGAACCTGCCGTACGGCGACCAGCGGCGGCTGGAGATCGCGCGGGCGCTGGCGACCGAGCCGAAGCTGCTGCTGCTGGACGAGCCCGCGGCGGGCATGAACCCGGCCGAGAAGGTGGCGCTGCAGCAGCTGATCCGCGACATCCGCGACACCGGTGTGACGGTGCTGCTGATCGAGCACGACATGAGCCTGGTCATGGGCATCAGCGACCGGGTCGCGGTGCTCGACTTCGGTCAGAAGATCGCGGACGGCCTGCCGGCCGAGGTGCAGAACGACCCGCGGGTCATCGAGGCGTATCTGGGGGCTCCGGCCGATGCTTCTTGAGATCAGTGACATCCACGTCCACTACGGGAAGATCGCGGCGCTGAAGGGCATCAGCGCGGAGGTCGGCCAGGGGGAGATCGTCACGCTGATCGGCGCGAACGGCGCCGGGAAGACGACCACCCTGAAGACCGTCTCGGGGCTGCGTCCGCTGTCCTCGGGAGCGATCCGGTTCGACGGCCGGGACATCAGCAAGATGCCCGGGCACAAGCGGGTGCTGGTCGGCATCGGGCAGGCGCCGGAGGGCCGGGGGATCTTCCCCGGCATGACGGTGGAGGAGAACCTCCTGATGGGCGCCTACGCCCGCAAGGACGACTCCGCCAAGGAGCTGGCCGAGGCGTACGAGCTGTTCCCGCGGCTGGCCGAGCGGCGCAAGCAGATGGGCGGCACGATGTCCGGCGGCGAGCAGCAGATGCTCGCGATCGGGCGGGCGCTGATGGCCAAGCCGAAGGTGCTGCTGCTGGACGAGCCGTCGATGGGGCTCGCGCCCATGCTCGTGCAGCAGATCTTCTCGATCATCCAGGAGATCAACCGGCGCGGCACGACGGTCCTGCTGGTGGAGCAGAACGCGCAGCAGGCGCTGCAGATCGCGCACCGGGCGTACGTGCTGGAGACGGGCCGGGTGGTGAAGTCGGCTCCGGCGGCGGATCTGCTGGACGACCCGGAGGTCCGGGCGGCCTACCTGGGCGGCGAGCTCGGCGACGGCGCCGGTGCCGCGGGCGGTCCGGCGGCCGGCTCGGCGGCCGGTTCGGAGGCCGGTTCGGAGGCCGGTTCGGAGGAGGACAAGCCAGAGTAGCGGCTCGTCCGGGCGTCTCAGGCCCGCTCGGTCCGGTTCGTCCGGGCCGGGCGGGCCTCGCGCGTTCAGGGCAGCCGGATCTCGGCGGGGGCGGGGTCGCTCGTCGCGCCGACCGGCGGTGAGCCGTACAGCCGGACGGCCTTGGTCTTCGCGCCGCGGGGGACGTCGAACCACAGGTCGAACTCGACGCGCATGGAGGCGCCGACCGAGATCCGCTCCGGCTGCCGCTTGATCATGGTGGCGTTGACGTCGGGGGAGTAGGTCCTGCCGTCGGTGGTGACGAGCCGCTGCTTCCAGGTGTCGAAGACCTGGATGTCGCGCCCGGTGTTGACGGCGAGGAGGCGGACGCGGGTGAACGCGCCCTTGGCGTTCATGGCGGCGTGGGTGCCCATGACGTCGGTCATGGACTCGCGGAACCCGACGACGGTGAACCGCATGTCGGCGCTCTTGCCGGTCCTGCCCTCGGGGACGGCCTCTCCCTCGCGCGCCTTCTCGGCCGGGATCTTGTAGTCGGGGAGGGAGGTGGCGTGCCCGGATCCGGAGCACCCGGCGAGCGCGAGCGCGGCGAGCGCGAGCGCGGCGCCAGCGAGGGCGGTGCCCGCGCGGGGGCGGCGGCGCGGGCCGCGGGTGCGCGAGTGAGGGTGGCGCATGCCTCGGAAGGTACGTCCGGCGGGCGGGCCGGGTGAACGGGCGGGATCGTTTCGCAACGCAACCGCAACCGGTGACGGACCTACACCGGTGTCGGGGCGGGCGGCGCCGTCGGCCCCGGACATGCGTTGACCCGGGGTCACCTTTGGGGCCGTACGAACCTTCCCCGGGCGCGTACGTTGTCTACTCGGTGACCCCGGGCCGGTCTGATCCACGCTACAGACCCGGGGCCGCGCATCGCAAAGAAAGTGCGGATCAAGGCGCGTCAGTGGGGCGGGCGGCGCCTCAGCCGCCGGACGGGGCGTCGCGCAGCATGCAGGTGAGGCGCGCGGTGCAGACCCTCCGGTCCTGGTCGTCGGTGATGACGATGTCGTAGGTGGCGAGGGTGCGGCCCCCGTGCACCTGGGTCGCCACGGCCGTGACGTACCCCTCGGTCGCGGACCGGTGGTGGGTGGCGTTGATCTCGATCCCGACGGCGATGCGGCCCGGGCCCGCGTGCAGGGCGGCGCCGGCGGAGCCGATCGACTCGGCCAGGACGCAGGAGGCGCCGCCGTGCAGGAGGCCGTAGGGCTGGGTGTTGCCCTTCACCGGCATGCGGCCCACGACGCGCTCGGGCGACGCCTCCAGGTACTCGAGGCCCATGGTCTTCGCCAGGTCGCCCTGCGGGTCGAACTCGCCCCCCGCGAGGATCTTCGCGATCGGGTCGTGCGGGCTCGCGCCGTCGGTGTCAGTCACTTACGCCTCCACAAAACTGTCGTACGCGCAGACTAGAGTCCTGGTGTGGCGACCTCACCAACGACCCCTGACAAGCGCGACCGGCTCCTTCTGCTCGACGGCCACTCCTTGGCCTACCGGGCGTTCTTCGCCCTGCCCGTGGAGAACTTCTCCACGACCGACGGGCAGCCGACCAACGCCGTGTACGGCTTCACCTCGATGCTCATCAACGTCCTGCGCGACGAGCAGCCCTCCCACATCGCGGTGGCGTTCGACCGCTCCGAGCCGACGTTCCGGCACGAGCAGTACGTGGAGTACAAGGCGGGCCGGCAGAAGACGCCCGACGAGTTCCGCAGCCAGGTCAGCCTGATCTTCGAGGTGCTGGACGCGCTGCGCATCCCGCGGATGTCGGTCGCGGGGTTCGAGGCCGACGACATCATCGCCACGCTGTCCGTCCAGGCCGCCCGCGCCGGGATGCAGACCCTCGTCGTCACCGGCGACCGCGACGCGTTCCAGCTGGTCAACGACTCGGTGACGATCCTGTACCCGGTGCGCGGCGTCTCGGAGCTGGCCCGGATGGACCCGGCCGCCGTCGAGGCCAAGTACGGCGTCCCGCCCGAGCGGTACCGCGAGCTCGCCGCCCTCGTGGGGGAGAGCAGCGACAACCTGCCCGGCGTGCCCGGCGTCGGCCCGAAGACCGCCGCCAAGTGGCTCACCAAGTACGGCGACCTCGACACCCTCGTCAACCGCGTCGACGAGATCAAGGGGAAGGCCGGCGACAGCCTGCGCGAGCACCTGTCCGGCGTGCTGCGCAACCAGCAGATCAACAAGCTCGACTGCGAGGTCGGCCTGGAGCTCACGCCGCCGCAGTTGACGATGGGCCAGTGGGACCGCGAGGAGATCCACACCCTGTTCGACTCGCTGCAGTTCCGCGTCCTGCGCGAGCGGCTGTACGCCACGATCTCGGCGGCCGAGCCCGAGGCCGAGGAGGGCTTCGACGTCGAGGTCGAGGCGCTCGAACCCGGCGCGCTCGGCGCCTGGCTCGACGCCAACACCGCCGACCGGACCGGCGTCGCCGTCACCGGCACCTGGGGCCGCGGCACCGGCGAGATCACCGCGCTGGCGCTGGCGTCCAAGAAGGGCCCGGCCGTCCACATCGACCCGGCCGAGCTGATCGAGGACGACGAGCGCGCCCTCGCCGCCTACCTCGCCGACCCCGCCCGCCCGAAGGCGATCCACGAGGCCAAGGGGCCGATGCTGGCGCTCGCCGCGCGCGGCATGCGGCTGGAGGGCGTCACCAGCGACACCGCGCTCGCCGCCTACCTCGCGCTCCCCGGCCAGCGGACGTTCGACCTCGCGGACCTCGTCCTGCGCTACCTGCACCGCGAGCTGCGCAGCGAGACCGAGGACTCCGGCCAGCTCACCCTGGACGGCTCCGGGGAGGAGGAGGCCGCCGAAGCCCTCGCGGTCCGCGCGCGCGCCGTTACCGAGCTCGCCGACGTCCTCGACAAGGACCTCGACAAGCGCGGCGCCACCCGCCTCCTGCGCGACGTCGAGCTGCCCCTGGTCGGCGTCCTGGCCGGCATGGAACGCGCGGGCATCGCCGTCGACGCCGACCACCTGGCCGGCCTGTCCGCGTCCCTGGGCGGCCAGGTCAAGGAGCAGGAGCAGCTCGCCCACGCCGCCGTCGGCCGCGAGTTCAACCTCGGCTCGCCCAAGCAGGTCCAGCAGGTCCTGTTCGACGAACTGAACCTCCCCAAGACCAAGCGCACCAAGACCGGCTACACCACCGACTCCGAGGCCCTCACGACCCTCCTGGAGAAGGACGGGCACCCCGTCCTGGAGCACATCCTCCGGTGGCGGGAGGTCGCCAAGCTCAAGAGCATCGTCGACTCCCTCATCCCGATGGCCGACGACGCCGGGCGCATCCACACCACCTTCAACCAGATGATCGCCGCCACCGGCCGGCTCTCCTCCACCGACCCCAACCTGCAGAACATCCCGATCCGCACCGCCGAAGGCCGCCAGATCCGCGAGGCGTTCGTCGTCGGCGACGGCTACGAGTCCCTCCTCACCGCCGACTACTCCCAGATCGAGCTGCGCATCATGGCGCACCTCTCCGAGGACGACGCCCTGCTGGAGGCGTTCGGCTCCGGCGCCGACTTCCACACCATCACCGCGTCCCGCGTCTTCGGGCTGCCGCCCGAGCAGATCGACTCCGAGCTGCGCGCCCGCATCAAGGCCATGAACTACGGCCTCGCCTACGGCCTGTCGGCCTACGGGCTCTCCCAGCAGCTCCGGATCTCCCCCGACGAGGCGCGCGGCCTCATGGAGGAGTACTTCGAGCAGTTCGGCGGCGTCCGCGACTACCTGCACGACATCGTCGCCAAGGCCCGCCAGGAGGGCTACACCGAGACCATCCTCGGCCGCCGCCGCTACCTGCCCGACCTCAACTCCGACAACCGCCAGCGCCGCGAGATGGCCGAGCGGATGGCCCTCAACGCCCCCATCCAGGGCTCCGCCGCCGACATCATCAAGGTCGCCAGCCTCAACGTCGACCGCGCCCTCCGCGACGCCGGCCTGACCTCCCGCATGCTCCTCCAGGTCCACGACGAACTCGTCTTCGAAGTCGCCCCGGGCGAACTCGACGAACTGAAGACCCTCGTCAGCACCCAGATGGCCGGAGCCTACGAACTGCGCGCCCCCCTCAGCGTCTCCATGGGCACCGGCCGCACCTGGCAGGATGCGGCGCATTAATTGCTTTTTTCTCCTCCTTCGGGCCTTGGCGGCCCTCCATCGTCGATAAAAGCGGGCGATCGCTGGCATCGCTTCGTCTCGCCTTGACGGCTCGCTGCGCGATCAGATTCTTGCTTCGCTTGAATCTGCCTTCGGACGCGATCGCGGCCCCCCAGGTTGTCGCGGGGTGCTGTGGTGGCTGAGGTTGTTGCGGTGCTTATTGCAGTGGCCTCCTCCTTCGGGCCTTGGCGGCCCTCCATCGTCGGGCACTGCGGCGATCGCTGGCATCGCTTCGTCTCGCCTTGCGGCTCGCTGCGCGATCAGGTTCTCGCTTCGCTTGAACCTGCCTTCGGACGCGATCGCGAGTCCCAGGTTGTTGCGGGGTGCTGCGGTGGCTGAGGTCGTTGCCGGTCGGAGCGTAAGGCTTGCCCAGTGGCTCGCTGCGCGATCAGGTTCTCGCTTCGCTTGAACCTGCCTTCGGGTGCGATCGCCAGGCTTGGGTCGTCGCGTGGCTGCGGTGCGGGCTGCGGCCGTCTCGGTAGGGGATGCCGGGAGTGCGTACGGCTCGCCTGGCGGCTCGTTGGTTGGACGGGGCCGGCTGCGTTGACGGCAGCCGCAACCGTTGGGGGCATTCGGTGGGTGTGGCGGTTGCCGTGGTGGTGGCTGCTCCGCATGGCCCTTTTCGTCACGCTGCTACGTGTCGCCGCGACGTGTCAGTGCGCGTGGCCGCATCTGGGGGGCGACGCCGTCGGCTGGGTAGAGCCGGGCGTCGCACGGGCGCGGAGTGCCTTCGGGAGGCCTGGGGCGCCTTGAGAGCGTGATCGCCGTCGTGTGAGCGGTGGTGGGGTGCTTGGACTGCGGCCGGAGAGGGTGTCGAGTTGGGTGTTTTGAGTTAATTGCGGCTTTTGTGGGCTTGTGTCCTTTGTGGTGTTGTGGTGGGGACTGCTTGTCGGCTTGGGTTTTGGGGGTGTTGTTTTTCGGGGGTGGGTGGGTTTTACCGGGGGTTTTCGGACTTGGTTTGTTGTGGGGCGGGGCGGGGGTGGTGGGTGAGGGTCATATGGGTACGTCGGTTGGTGTCCGTAGATGTCCGGGGGGTCGTACGCTGTCCTCCTGGTCCTGATCGGGTCGACCGGCGGGGGTAATGTGCCTCTCCTTCACAAGATCGCTGGAGTTGTGATCGTCTGCGCCGTGGTCCTGGGGCTGACGCTTCCCGGGAGCGGGAAGGAGCGTCGTAAGGAGAACGTGGCCCGGCGGGTCGGGGCCGCGTCGGGGGCGACGCCCACCGCGCGGGCGGCCAAGGCGGGGACCACGCCGGTGCCAGGGGCTTCTGGGGCCTCGGGCAGCGCCACGCCCACCGCGGTGGTGTCCACGCCCATCGCGGCGGCGGCGCCCGGAGCGGCCGCCGTCAAGGCGAACGAGCTGGGGCAGATCCCGGTGCTGATGTACCACCGGATCATGAAGAAGCCCGAGCTGTCGCTGGACCGGTCGAGCAAGGAGCTCTACGACGAGCTGACCGGGCTGGCCAAGGACGGCTACTACCCGATCACTGCCGCCGAGTTCGTGAGCGGGCGGATCGACGTGCCGGCCGGGAAGCACCCCGTGGTGCTGACGTTCGACGACAGCACGCCCGGGCACTTCGGCCTTGACCCGCAGGGCAACCCCAAGCCCGACACGGCGGTCGCGGTCATCCAGCAGGTCGCCCGGGAGAACCCCGGGTTCCGGCCGGTCGCGACGTTCTACCTGAACAAGGAGCTGTTCGGGATGGACGACACGCAGGCCGCGGCCGGGCTGCGGTGGCTCCAGCAGCACGGGTTCGAACTCGGCAACCACACGGTGTCCCACCCGAGCCTCTCCGGCATGTCCGAAAAGGGCGTGCACAAGGAGATCGGCGACATGGAGGACCGGATCGTCCGGCTCACCGGGGCGCACACGACGACGTTCGCGTACCCGTTCGGGGCCGTGCCGAAGAAGAAGGCCTGGGCCGAGAAGCTGGACGGCCGGTACGCCTTCCAGGGGATCTTCCTCGCCGGGTGGCGGCCCTCGGTGTCCCCGTTCGACGCCGACTTCGACCGGTGGAACATCGACCGGGTGCGCTCCGAGGGCAAGATCAAGGAGAACGACTGCACCAAGTACTGCTCCACGGCCTGGCTCGAGTACCTGGACAAGAACCCCGATGAGCGGTACACATCTGACGGGGACCCGAACACGGTGACGTTTCCCAAGGCGGCCGAGGACCGGATCGCCAAGTGGTACAGGGCCTACGCGCGGACGTACTGACCCGTGCCCGCCGGTGGCGGATTGACCACGGGAGTTCGGTCCCATATCCTGATCGCTGCGCTGTGGGCCTGCGCGCGCTTCGGACGGAGCAGGCTCGCGCTCGGTCAGGTCGGCGACATCGGTTCGGTTCACTGACGCGGCGTTGGTCGCGTCCCATTCCGGTCCTCGGCAGGGCGGATAACGGCCCTCCGCGCACAACCCATACGACTTCCATGTCCGTACCGGAGCCAGCCGACACATGACGAGCAGCACCGAGGCCACCTCGACCACCCCGCAGGTAGCGGTCAACGACATCGGGTCCGAGGAAGCCTTCCTCGCAGCGATCGACGAGACCATCAAGTACTTCAACGACGGCGACATTGTCGAAGGCACTGTCGTCAAGGTCGATCGTGACGAGGTCCTCCTCGACATCGGCTACAAGACCGAGGGCGTCATCCCCTCGCGCGAGCTGTCCATCAAGCACGACGTCGACCCGAACGAGGTCGTCTCCACCGGAGACCACGTCGAGGCCCTCGTCCTCCAGAAGGAGGACAAGGAGGGGCGTCTGATCCTGTCCAAGAAGCGCGCCCAGTACGAGCGCGCCTGGGGCACGATCGAGAAGATCAAGGACGAGGACGGCATCGTCACCGGCACGGTCATCGAGGTCGTCAAGGGCGGCCTCATCCTCGACATCGGGCTGCGCGGCTTCCTGCCCGCCTCGCTCGTCGAGATGCGCCGGGTCCGCGACCTGCAGCCCTACGTGGGCCGCGAGCTCGAGGCCAAGATCATCGAGCTGGACAAGAACCGCAACAACGTGGTGCTGTCCCGCCGTGCCTGGCTTGAGCAGACGCAGAGCGAGGTCCGCCAGACCTTCCTCAACACCCTGCAGAAGGGCCAGGTCCGCAAGGGCGTCGTCTCCTCGATCGTCAACTTCGGCGCGTTCGTCGACCTCGGCGGCGTCGACGGTCTGGTGCACGTCTCCGAGCTGTCCTGGAAGCACATCGACCACCCCTCCGAGGTCGTCGAGGTCGGCCAGGAGGTCACGGTCGAGGTCCTGGACGTCGACATGGAGCGCGAGCGCGTCTCCCTGTCGCTCAAGGCGACCCAGGAAGACCCGTGGCAGCAGTTCGCCCGCACCCACCAGATCGGGCAGGTCGTCCCGGGCCGGGTCACCAAGCTGGTGCCGTTCGGCGCGTTCGTCCGCGTCGAGGAGGGCATCGAGGGCCTGGTGCACATCTCCGAGCTGGCCGAGCGGCACGTGGAGATCCCCGAGCAGGTCGTCCAGGTCGGCGACGAGATCTTCGTGAAGATCATCGACATCGACCTCGACCGGCGCCGCATCAGCCTGTCGCTCAAGCAGGCCAACGAGGGCGCCGCGGGGATCGAGGAAGAGGACTTCGACCCGACCCTGTACGGCATGCCGGCCGAGTACGACGAGCAGGGGAACTACAAGTACCCCGAGGGCTTCGACGCCGACACCGGCGAGTGGCTCGAGGGCTTCGACGAGCAGCGCGAGACCTGGGAGCGGCAGTACGCCGAGGCCCGCGCCCGCTTCGACGCCCACCGCAAGCAGATCGAAGAGGCCCGCAAGGCCGAGGCGGAGGCCGGCGCCGAGCCCGCGGGTGGCGGCGGCGGCGAGACCTCCTACTCCGGCGGCGGCGAGAGCGAGTCCGGCGGTGGCGCCCTCGCCACCGACGAGGCGCTCGCCGCGCTGCGGGAGAAGCTCTCCGGCGGCCAGTGAGGCCCTGACGCGCCGTCCGCGCGCGGCCGCCCAGGCGGCCCCGCGCGGCGGCCGGTGACATACTGAGCACGGCCGGAGAACGATCTTTCGGGATCGGCCTCCGGCCGTGCTTCGGTTACGCCACCATGGCTCCGAGGCCGCGCGCCGGTCCGCGGCGCCCCCCAGCATCCGCATGTCCCGAAGGTCCGCTCGTCCCCCGGGAGCACTCGTTCAATTGGCCAGCACAGACGTAGGCACCAGGACCGGCGGCCCCGCGGCGGCCGGCCCCCCGATCGTCCCGCAGGGCCCCGCGCGACTCGCGCTGATCGCCGTCACCGTCGCGGTGCTGGCGCAGACGCTGAGGTTCTCGCTGCCGCAGCTCGACCACTTCGCCGACCAGGCCGGGACCGCGGCCGCCGCCGGCGCGGTGCTCGTGGTCTACCTCGCCGGGTTCGCCGCCCCGCTGATCCGCCGCCTCGCCGGCCCGCGCGGGCTGCTGCTCGCCGGCGTGGGCGGGCTGTTCGCCGTCCGGCTGCTCGCGCAGGCCGTCGACCCGCGCACCTGGCTCGCGTTCGCCGGCACCGCCGTCGGCATGCTCGCCGTCGCGGCGCTGTACGAGGGTGCCCGCGGCCTGTCCGGGGTGGGGTTCGCGACGGCCACCGTCGCGGGCCTGTCCATCGACACCGCCGTGCGGATGTGCTTCGCCACCTGGGACGCGGTGTGGCGCGACGGCCTCGGCCCCTGGCTGGCCTGCCTGGCGTTCGTCGGCGTCGGCGCCGCCGCGCTCTACCGCGAGCTGGCGTCCGGGCCCGTCACCGCGCCCGGCGTCTCGTGGCGGGACGCGCTCGGCGCCGCGGCGTTCGGGCCGTTCCTCGCGCTGCAGGTCCTCGTGCTCGCCAGCCCCGCGTTCGTGGCCTCGTCGGGGTGGCAGTCGCTGACCGGCGCGCACGTCGCGATCGTCATCGGGCAGGGCCTCGCGCTGGCGTTCCTCGCCTCCGGGCTCGCCGTGCGGGCGGTGCCGGGCGGCGTGTGCGTGCTCGGCGGGACCGTCCTCGGCGTCGGCGCGGGCGCCGTCGCGGGCACGTACGCGATCTCCGGTATCGAGGTCGTCCCCATCGTGATCGTCGGGCAGGTGCTGTCGGCGTGGCTGCTGGCCGTCGCGTGCCGGGCGCCGCTGCGCCGCGCGGGCACCGGCGGGCCGGTCTGGCGGGTGGACGCCGGCGCCGCGCTCGGCGGCCTGCTCATCGCCGCGATCCTCATCCCGTACCAGGTCAGCGCGGTGTCGCCGCTGCCGGTCCCGAACAACGTGCTGCCCGGCATCGCCGGCATCGCGCTCGGCGCGCTCGCGGCGATCGCCGCGGCCCGCGGCGGCCCGCTGCCCGCCCGCGCCCCGCTGCGCGCCCTCACCGCCGGCGGCGCCGCGCTGGTGCTGCTGGCCGGCACCCTCGTGTTCACCGTCGCCGCGCCGGACGGCGAGGCCCCGGCGGCGCCCGCCGGCGGCCAGGTGCGGGTGCTCAGCTACAACATCCACGACGCCGTCAACCAGGACGGGCGCCTCGACCCCGAGGGCGTCGCACGCGTCATCGAGGGCCAGCACGCCCAGGTCGTCCTGCTCCAGGAGGCCGGACGCGGGTCGCTGCTGTCGGGCACCACCGACGTCGCCGTGTGGCTGTCGCGGCGCCTCGGCATGAAGCTGGTCTGGGGGCCCGCCGCCGACGGCCAGTTCGGCAACGCGATCCTGACCTCGCTGCCGGTGCGCAGTTCCGGGACGGGCCGGATGCCGAGGGGCGACTGGTCGCAGATCCGCGGCTACGTGTGGGCGCGGCTCGCCGTCGGCGGCACCACGATGGACGTGTGGTCGACGCACCTGGAGGGCGGCGACGACCAGCGCGGCGAGCGGTCCCGGGAGATCGCGGCGCTGCTGCGGGCCTGGGGCGGCGCGCCCCGCACGCTGATCGGCGGCGACTTCAACGCCGGGGCGGGCAGCGCGGAGCTGACCGCGATGACCGACGGCACCGACCTGCGCAACACCGCGATCGGCGGCGAGCAGTACCCGACGCGGCCGGACGGCACGAGCACCGACTGGGTCTTCGGGTCCGACGGGGTGCTCGTCACCGACTACTCCGTGCCCGAGTCCGAGGCCTCCGACCACTACCCCGTCGCGGTCACCGTCCGGATCGGGCGGTGACCGGACGCCGGCGCCGCTCGCGGCTAGGTTCCTGACATGAGCGAAGCGAACCGGGGGGTGCGGGGGGTCGTCCCCCCGCAGGGAGACTGCCTGTGAGCGTCGAGACGGTCGTGATCGAGCGGGCGGGCCCGGAGGACGCGGGTGAGGTGATGACCGTGCAGCGGGCCGCCTACGTCACCGAGGCGCAGCTGTACGGCGATCCGTTCATCCCGCCGCTGGTGGAGTCGGCCGAGCAGCTGCGCAAGGTGCTCGCCGGTGACGCGGTGGTGCTGAAGGCGGTGCTGGGCGGCCGGCTCGTCGGCGCCGTGCGCGCCCAGTTCAACGACCGTACGTGCCTGGTGGGGCGGCTCGTCGTCGTCCCCGACCTCCAGGGGCGCGGCATCGGGCGGCGCCTGCTGACGGCGCTGGAGGGCGAGGTTGCCGGGCGCGCCGATGCGTGCGTGCTGTTCACCGGCCACCTGAGCGAGTCGAACCTGCGCCTGTACCGGAGCCTCGGCTACGCGGAGGTGCGCCGGGAGCGCGTCGCCGCCCACCTCACGCACGTGCACATGCGCAAACCCCTCGTCCCCGCCGGAACCGGCTAGCGGCCGCGCCGCTAGGGTGAGTCCCGTGCTGAAAGTGGGACTCACCGGCGGTATCGGATCCGGCAAGAGCGAGGTGTCGAAGCGGCTGCGCGAGCACGGCGCGGTCGTCATCGACGCCGACATGATCGCCCGCGAGGTGGTCGAGCCGGGCACCCCGGGCCTCGCCGCCGTCGTGGCGGAGTTCGGCGAGGACGTCCTGCTGCCGTCCGGCGCCCTCGACCGGGAGAAGGTCGGCCGCGTCGTGTTCGCCGACCCCGACCGGCTCGCCGCCCTCAACGCGATCGTCCACCCGCTGGTGGGGGAGCGGATGCAGGAGCTGATGGACGCCGCCCCCGCGGACGCGGTCGTCGTCTACGACGTCCCGCTCCTGGCGGAGAACGGTCTCGCCGGCATGTACGACGAGGTCGTCGTCGTGGACGCGCCCGAGGAGGTCCAGTTGGACCGCCTCGTCGCCCGCCGCGGCATGACCGAGGAGGACGCCCGCGCCCTCATGGCCAACCAGGCGTCCCGCGAGGAGCGCCGCGCCGTCGCCACCCGCGTCATCGACAACTCCGGCTCCCTCGCCGACCTGAAGACCCAGGTCGACGCCCTCTGGGAGGCCCTCACCCGCAGCGCCTCCTAGAACCGCCCCCCTAGAACGGGGCGTCGAGGGGGAGGCGGTGGACCTCGGCGAGGTAGGCGTCGAGTTCGCCCGGCTCGAAGCGGCACATGCCCACGGCGTACCAGAACTCGGCGGTGGCGTTGCCCTCCCACTTGTAGCGGCCGTCCGGCGCCAGGGCCGCCCAGCCCTCGGCCAGGCCGAGGAGGGTGGCGCGGCGCGCGGGGGCGTCGCGGTCGGCGACGTCCCACAGGATGATGGCGCCGTCGTCGCCCGCGGTGGCGAGGAGGGAGCCGTCCGGGCTGAACGCCGCGGACCAGACGCGGCGGGTGTGGCCGGTGAGGGTGTGCAGAAGCCGACCGTTGGACGGGTTCCACAGGCGCACCACCATGTCGTCGCCCGCGCTGGCGAGCATGGCCCCGGACGGGTGGAACGCGGCCGTCCACAGGCGTCCGGTGTGCCCGGTCAGGGTGTGCAGGAGTTCGCCCGCGGACGGGTCCCAGAGGCGGACGGTCCCGTCGTTGCCGGCGCTGGCGAGGGTCTCGCCGGACGGCGAGAACGACACCTGGTACACCCGGTCGGTGTGGCCGCGCAGTGCGGAGGCGAGTTCGCCCGTGCGGGGGTTCCAGAGGCGGACGAGGCCGTCGTCGCAGCCCGTCGCGACCAGCGCGCCGCCGGGCTGGAAGTCGATGGAGCGGACGCGGCCCCGGTGGTCGGCCAGGTTGACGATCTCGCGGCCGGTCGTCCAGTACCAGAGCCGGACGGAGTCGTCGTCGTTGGCGGTGGCGAGGACGTCCCCGGACGGGGCGAACGCCTGCGCCCAGACGTGGTCGGTCTCGACGTTCAGCTCGCGTTCGAACGTGCCCGTCCCGGCCTGCCACAGGTGGACGCCGCCGTCGTTGGTGGCGGTGGCGAGCTGGGAGTCGCGGGTGTTGAACGCGGCGGAGGTGAGGTTGTCGGCGACGCCGCGCAGTTCGCGGATCATGCGGCCCGAGCGCGGGTCCCACAGCCGGACGAGGCCGTCGTTGCCGCTGCTGGCGAGCATCCCGCCGTCCGGGCTGAACGCGACGCGGGTGACGCGGCGGCCGTGGCCGCGCAGCACCACCCGGCACTGGCCGGTCTCGGCGTCCCACAGCCGGGCCGTGCCGTCGTTGCTGCTGGTGGCGAGCTGCGAGCCGTCCGGGCGGAACGCGAACGGCCACACGGCGCCGCGGTGCCCGGCCAGTTCGAGGCGCTGCCGGCCGGTGCGCGGGTCCCACAGGCGGACGGACCCGGCGCTGTCGGCGGTGGCGAGCCGGCCGCCGTCCGGGCTGAACGTGGCCTGGTAGATGCCGCCGCCGTGGCCGGTGAGGACGCTGCGCTGCCGGCCGTCCTCCCAGATCCGGACGGACCCGTCGGTGTCGCCGGTGACGAGGAGGTCCCCTTCGGGGTGGAACGCGATGGCGTAGACGCGGCCGGTGTGGCCGAGGAGCTCCTGGCGGATCTCGCCGGTGCGGATGTCCCAGAGCCGGACGACGCCGGCCTCGTCCCCCGCGGCGAGCAGGGAGCCGTCCGGGTGGAAGACGGCGCGGAACACCGCGCCGTGGTGCCCGGCCAGCTCGCGGCGCAGCGCGCCGGTGGCGAGGTCCCAGACGCGCAGAGTGCCGCCCGCGTCGCCGGTGACCATGAGCGAGCCGGCGGGGTCGAACACGGCGGTGTAGACGGGGGCGGTGTGCCCGGCGAGCTCGTGCAGGAGCACGCCGGACACGGTGTCCCACACGCGGATGGTCCCGTCGGCGGCGCCGGCGGCGAGGAGGTCGCCGCCCGCCGGGGAGCGTCCACCGACCACCACGGGCCACACGCCCGCGGGGTGGACGGCGAAGGTGTGCGCGGTGTGCCCGGTGGCGAGGTCCCACAGCCGGACGGACCCGTCGGCGGACCCGCTCGCCAGAAGGCGGCCCTCGGAGTCGAACGCGACCGCGTAGGCGCGGTCGGTGTGGCCCTGGAGGTTGCGCAGGGGCGTGCCCGTGACGGCGTCGCAGACGAGGACGCCGCCGTCCTCGCTGCCGACGGCCAGGACGGAGCCTCCGGGGCTGTAGGCGAGCGGCTGCGGGAGGCGGCTCGTCTGGAAGTGGAAGCCGTAGGGGACGCCCACCGCGGCCGGGGCGACCTGGATGTCGATCGGGCGGCCGGGCGCGATGGCGGCCTCGCGCAGTTCGGGGGCGGTCGCGACGCGGTCGGGGAGCACGGCGTCCACGAGGGCGGCGCGGGTCCAGCGGCTGCCGTCCACGGCGACGTCCCGCAGGTCGGCGCGGGCGAGGCGGGCCCGGGACAGGTCGGCGCCGCGCAGGTCGGCGCCGGTCAGCATGGCCTCGTCCAGCCGCGCCCCGGCGAGGGAGGCGTCCCGCAGGACGGCGCGCGAGAGGTTCGCGCCCACCAACTGGGCGTCGGTGAGGTCGGCGCCGGTGAGGTCGACTTCCTGGAGGTCGCGGTAGGACAGGTCCTCGCCCTGCAGGCGGGCGCCGCGCAGGTCGGTGTGCGCGGGGGTGCGCAGCCGTGTCGTGATGCGGATCGCGTTGGCGCGGGCGATGTCGTCGCCCTCGGGGTCGGCGAGGACGCCCGCCGTCCACTCCTGGCAGGCGCGGGTGTCGGCGAGGTCGCACAGGAAGTCGACCGTGAGCTGGGTCAGGGCGCGGCGGCTCAGGGCGGCCGGGGCCTCGCCCTTGGCGAACTCGTCGGCGATGTGCCGGGCGACGAGCCACTCCATGACGGACTGGTGGATGAACCCGAACAGCCCTTCGGGCGTGCGCACGAGCAGGCTTCCGGCGCCGACGGCGTGGGTCACCTGGTGCGGCGACATCCGCCCCGCGGTGAGGCCGGTGAGGGCGTCGGCGACGTCGGCCAGCTCGGCGAGGCGCAGGAACTGCTCGTTGCCCTCCCACAGCCGCAGCGCGAGCGTGCCCACGGCCTGCCACATGTCCTCGGCCTTCATCCCGGACGGGCCGCCCGCGCCGCCGACCCGCTCCGCCTCGTACGCCAGCCAGGACGACAGGATCTCCTGGTAGAGGTCGGCGGGGCTGACGGCGCGGCGGGCCTGCGCGACCGCGCGCAGCCGCTCCTCGGGGAGGTCGGCGATGAACGACAGCATCCGCGGGTTGGACGTCAGCGCCAGCAGCTCCTCGATCCCCGCCAGCAGGCTCAGCCGCTCCTCGGCGGCGTCCTCGTCGCCGTACCGGTTCACCAGGTACGAGCGGACCTGCGTGGGCGCGAACTCCTCCAGGGAGAGGACGCGCCGGTGCGGCAGCACGCCGACCTTCTCGCCGAGGGCGGTCAGCACCTGGGCCTGGGACTTGAAGTGCTGCGTCCGGCTCGCCACCACGATCTTCGCCTTGTCCTGGGCGGCCTGCAGCAGCGTGTCGAGGTGGTCGGCGGCCCGGTCGTAGGTCATCCGCGTCACCAGCTCGTCGAACCCGTCGAAGAGCAGGACGATGCGGCCCTGGCGGAGCATGTAGTGGAACGCCTTGAGGTCGATCAGCTCCTCGCCGTGGTTGGCCAGGTGCGCGGCGACCAGGCCGTCCACCGAGTGCGCCTTGTCGAGCGCCCGCAGCTCGATGAGGATCGGGATGACGTGCGGGAGCTCCTGCGGGACGCGGCGGGCCAGCTCCCGCAGGGCGAAGGTCTTGCCGCGGCCGAAGTCGCCGAGGAGCAGCAGGAACCGCCCGTGGTCGGCGGCCAGGAGCCGCAGCATCTCGCCGACGACGTCGTCGTGGACGTCCGTGCCCGAGCGGCTCTCGCCGCCGGGGCCGCCCTCCGGAAGGAACCGGTCGAGCTCCCGGTAGCGCTGCGGGACGTACAGGGACGGCGGGTAGAGGCCGCCCGCGGACAGCCGCCGCGTCTGGGCCGCGACGTACTCCGACAGGTCGACCAGGCCCTGGAACTCGGTGAGGCTGCGCACACGGATGCCGCGGCGCAGCGCGTCGTCGCGCACGGACCGCGCCGGGGCCGGCCCCAGGTACACCAGCTCGGACCCGTGGTCGGTCCCGTCGGCGTGCACGTGCCGGACGAACGCGTCCACGTCCGCCTCGGTCACCTGCCCCACGTGGGCGCCGATCCGGTACTGGCGGACGAAGCCGTCCTCCAGGTGGGTGAGCAGCAGGTGCGGCGGGTCGGACCGGCCGTCCTCGCGCGCGGGCGGGACGACGCGCCGGATGGTGGCGCGCTCGAACCGCGTCTCGCACGCCTCCGTCAGCCGGTCGAGCAGGCGCGCCGTGGGGTCGGGGACGGGGTCGGCGCTGCCGTCGGCCCCGGGGCCGAGTTCCGGGGAGGGAGGGGCGGGAGGGGTCTGCGCGCGCGGCGGCGGGAACGTTCCGCTCACGGCCGTCCAGGACCGTTCGAGGCGTTCCGGGCCGCGCCTCCCGGCCTCCTCGGGGATCCAGCGCTCCAGCCCTTCCGGGTGCACGACGACGAGCTGGTGCCGGCCCGGGCCCAGCGCCGGGACGGACGGGACGCCGCCGCCCGCCAGCAGGGGGACGGTGCCGTACTCCGACTCCGTCCCCTGGAAGAACAGGTTGACGTGGGAGGCGAGGAGCGTCTCCACCGTCTCGGGGTCGCGGAGCACGCCCGGCTCTCCGGCGACGGGCGTGTGCTCGATCGCGCCGAGGCGCAGCCAGCCCTCGCCCTCGAAGTGCCGCAGCCGCTCGTTGAACCAGGCGGCCTGCGCCTGCCCGACGCGCCCGTACCGGTCCTCCTCGCGGTGCGTCTGCGGCAGGGTCGAGTTGAGCCCGGCCACCACGACCTTCAGATCGGGGACGGGGAACAGCGTCCACGGCTGGGCGCTGTCGAAGATGAGCGCGTCGATGCCCTGGTAGAACTCCTTGAACAGGCCCGCGTAGTGCCGCCACTTCGGCCAGTACGGCGGCTGGGGCTCGATGTCGTCGGCCTCGCAGCTGGAGAAGTACGCCTGGCACGCCGCCCGGGTGACGTCGTGCGTGCCCGGCACCACCACGACGCGCTGCGCCTCCAGGCCCAGCAGCGCGCGCAGGCTCGTGAGGAACGACAGCGCCTCGGCGAACTCCTTGCGGCTGCCGGAGTGGGTGATGTTGCCGGTGACCACGAGCAGGTCGGGCCGCGGCACGCCGGAGTCGGCGAGCCGGGTGACGTCGCTCCAGATCCGGTCCTGCAGCTCGGTGGCGGTCGTCGGCTCGCCGGGCTCGGCGAGCGTCCGGCCGAACCGGGGGCCGGAGACGTGCAGGACGGTCAGCCGCTCGCGCGGCTCCTGCGCGGTGTCGGCGGCCGGGAACGCCGGCGCGGCGACGGGCGCCCGCCGGGCGGGCCGCTCCCCGGCGGGCTCGGGCCGCCGATCCCCGCCCGCAGGCCCGTCAGCCTCCTCCAGACGGCCCACAAGGGGCTCCCGGCCACCGGGAAGCGGCCCGGGGCGGTTCGGGGCCCCTCCGGGGAATCCAGGGCCGTTCAAGGGGCGCGCGTGGCCGGCGAGGGCCTCCTGGATGCGCCGCATCAGCAGCCGCCGCGCCTCGTCCGGGTCGTCGACCCCCACCAGGTCCACGTAGGTGATCGTGGAGAGGAGCCCGTCGATCGGGCAGTCCTCGATGCGGACCGTGACCAGCTTGCGCGCCGGGTCGTCAGGGTCGGCCCGCAGCGCCGCCATCCACTCCAGCCGCCCGTACCGGGAGCGCAGGTAGTTGCGCGACAGCACCGCCACCACGACCTTCGCCTCCGACAGGCCCCGGTCCATGTAGTCGATGAAGTTGGTCCCGGGGACGAAGTCCCACGCCTGCATCATCGTGCGGTGCCCCGCGGCCTCCAGTTGCCAGGCGATCCAGGACGCCCACCGTTCGTCGGCCGGGGAGTAGCTGATGAAGAAGTCGGGCGGGCGCTCCTGGGGGTGGCCGGGGGTCGTCATGGCGCCAGTATCGCCTGTGGAATCATGACGCGCGTGCCGCCCGCCCCGATCGAGGCCCTGCGCCGCGCCCTCGGCTCCCTGGGCGTCCTCGACTGGATCCGCATCGCCGTGCTGGTGCTCGGCCTGGTGTTCGTCGCGACCGGCCTGCTGCCCGCCGACACGGCCCGCTCCAGCGTCGGACGGATCGCGCCCCTGCTGCTCTTCCTGTTCAGCGTCATCATCCTGGCGGAGCTGACAAAGGAGGCGGGGGTCTTCGACGCGATCGCGCAGCGGATGGCCCAAGCCGGACGCGGCAACTATCTCGCGCTGTTCCTGCTGTGCGTGGCGTTCGCGTCGCTCACCACCGTCTTCCTCAACCTGGACACCACCGCAGTGCTGCTGACCCCGGTCATGCTGGCGCTGGCGGCGCGTGCGCGGATCGCGACCCTCCCGCTCGCGATGACGACGGTGTGGCTGGCCAACACCGCGAGCCTGCTGCTCCCGGTGTCCAACCTCACCAACCTGCTCGCCGCCGACCGCGTGGCGCTGGAGACGCGAGCGTTCGCGGCGCGCATGTGGGCGCCGCAACTGGCGGTCCTGGCCGTGACGATGGCGCTGCTGTGGGCGTTCTACTGGCGGCGGCGGATGCGCGGCGAGGAGACCTACGACCCGCCCGAGCCGGTGCCCGTCCGCGACCCGGTGCTGTTCTCCGCCACCGGCGCGGCGTGCCTGCTGTTCATCGGGGCGATCCTCGCGGGCGTGCACACCGGGATCCAGCTGGGCGTCGCCGCCACCGTCGCCGCCGCCGTGGCCGTGGCCGCCTTCGCCGTGCGCGACCGGTCGGTGCTGCGCCCCGTCCTCATCCCCTGGCAGCTCATGGTGTTCGTCACCGGGCTGTTCCTCGTCGTCCCCACCCTGGAGCGGTTCGGGCTGGACGACGCCATGCGCGGCCTGATCGGCGGCGACGGCGGCACGGCCGGGGCCTTCCGGGCGGCGTTCTCGGGGGCGGGCCTGTCGAACGTCCTCAACAACCTGCCCGCCTACGTCGCGGGGGAGTCGGCCGTGCCCGCCTCCAACAGGGACCAGCTGCTCTCCCTGCTCATCGGGACGAACGTGGGGCCCGTCATCACGCCCTGGGGGTCGCTGGCCACGCTGCTGTGGTTCGAGTGGTGCCGGCGCTGGGACGTCCGCGTGCCGATGCGCACGTTCGTGCTGGCGGGGACGGTCCTGGCCGTGGCGGGCTCCGCCGCCGCCGTGGGCGTCCTCCTGCTGACCCGCTGACCCGGTCGCCCGGCAGGCGAAAGCGGGGCCCGTGCTACGGGTCGATCTTCGCCGTGGTCTCCAGGAGGCGGTCGAGCAGTTCCGGACGCGCCGCGACGAACCCCAGTTCGGACGCCGGGCGGTCGATGCCCAGCTCGTAGGGCGCGCCGTCCAGGCGGCGCAGCTCCGCGCCCGCCTCGGCGGCCACCAGCGCCCCGGCGGGCAGGTCCACGATCTCGGGCAGGTAGCCGACGATGCCGTCGATGTCGCCGCGCGCCAGCATCGTCCACGCCACCAGCGGCGCCCACAGCTGCAGCATGCGCGCGCAGCGCAGCTCCAGGGCCGAGCGCATGGCGAACGCCACCGGATCGCCCGCACCGACCTTGTGGCCCTGCGTCCAGGCCAGCAGCGGGTTCTTCTCCCGCCCCGGCCGAGGCCGGTCGGCCAGTGCCAGGGGCTTCCCGTCCGGACCCAGCGTGCCCCTGCCGCGCACCGCCGACCACGTCCGGCCGCTTACCGGGTCGTGGACGACGCCCAAGACCGGCTCGGCGCGCGCGCACAGCGCCAACCCGACGGCGTACACCGGCATGCCGATCGCCACGTTGTTGGTGCCGTCCAGCGGATCGACGAGCCACACCATGTCCTCGCCGGGCGCGCCGTCGAGGATCCCGGACTCCTCGGCGATGATCCGGTGCCCCGGGTACGCGGCCCGGAGCCGCCCGACGATCAGGTCCTCGGCGGCGGTGTCCAGCTCCGTCACCACGTCCCCGCCGTCGCCCTTCGGCCGCACCCCCAGGGGGCCGTCCACACGGGCGCTGAGCAGCGCGCCCGCCGCCTCCGCGGCCTCCACGGCCACGCGGCGCGCCTCGGAGAGGTCGACCGGAAGGGCCGCTGACGGGGTCGTGGGTCTCATCGGGCCTCTCCAGTCGGATCCGGCGGCCGGCTACCGGCGCGGCGAGCAGTGGGCGGCGGCGATCCTGCGGGCCGAGCGCCGCAGGGCCCGCACAGTGTCGGCTTGGTCGGAACGCGAGCGGCGAACCTTGTGGCTGGAGACGTCCAGGGGACCGAGCGACAGGTCGCCCCCGCCCGGCGTCTGGCGGCCCAGGGCCACAGTGGCGGCGTCCCGCCCGTCCTCTATCAGCGTGCTGTGGAAGACGCCCGCGGGCAGAGTGTAGGACTCGCCTGTCCGGTGCGTGGTGGACTTGGCGGGGACGCAGTTGACGGCGCGCCCGGTCGCCTTCAGCTCGTCCAGGTCGCCCTGGCTCAACACCTCGAAGACCTGCTGCGTCCCGGTGGCGGAGGCCTCAGTGACCTCCATCCGCACGTTCCGGACCGTCCCGTACAGGACGAAGCTGAGCAGGTCCCAGCTGTGGCAGTGCACCGGCGACGTGGTGGACGGCGCCGGAAGCACCTCCGGCGTCCAGATGTGGAGGCACACCCCGAGGTCGCCGCTGCGCTCCAGGGGGAGGCACAGGAAGCCCAGGGGGTGCCGCACGGCCGGGAGGGTCGAGCGGCCCGCCGCGACATCTTCCAGGACGCCGTCGAGGACGCGCCCCGCCCATGCCGGAAGCGTCCGCGCCGCGGTACCGGCGTGGATCTCCTCGCGGATCTCCTCGTACCTCACTCCGGCGGCCTCACCCTTCGCCGAGACGCCTTCCCGGGCGCCTTGCGGACCGTCGCCCGCGCCCTGCCCGGCCTCTCCAGGCCCGGTCACTCGTACGGGTCCTTGGCCCGCAGGGCCTTACGTATGATCTCTATGACATCGCGGTCGGCATAGCCCTGCGCGAGGTCGATTCCGATGACCTCGAAGAGCTTGCGCACTTCCTCCACGGTCGGCTCGTCGTCCAGGGGCGCGAGCCTGGCCTGCTCGACCGGGACGCGGCGCGCCTGGTCGAGGCTGGTCTGCAGTTCCGCGCTCACCCAGCTGTAGTAGAACTTCGCGTTGTCGATCACCAGGGCCTCGCCGCGCGGGTCGTCGCGGGTGACCACGACGCGGGACGAGGCGAGGTCGTACCGCAGCGTCGTCATCGTCTGCGCGAGGCCGATGTCGATGTCGAGCATCGCGAACCGCTGCTTGTGCCAGCACGCCGCCAGGATGGTGGCGTAGGCCTCCTTGCGGGTGCGCTCCAGCGTCCAGGGCTCGCCCGTGGCGTCCGGGCCGTCCGACACCGAGCGGCGGTGGCGCGCGTACGCCTCGCACACCTCCACGTTCGTGGGGTCGAGGATCTCCAGGCGGAACAGCAGCGTCCGCCGCTCCCTGCGCGCGGCCGCCACGCACTCGGGCAGCGTGCGCGCGCGGATGTAGGTGCCCGTGCCGCCCTTGAAGAACCACCGGTCGGTGTCGCGGCGGGCGTCCGCGAGGACCTGCGCCACCTGCGCCCCGCTGATGACCCGGACGACCGTGGTCTCGTCCAGCGCGCGCTTGGTGTCGGACAGGACGCTCTCGAACCCCTCGATATGGGTCAGCTTGGCGTCGAGCTCGCCGAGCGTGGCCGACGAGGCGCGCAGCGTGTCGCGCACCTCCGCCTCGACCGGGAGGCGCCGCCCGCGGTCGCGCAGCACCGACGTCGCCAGCAGGCCGATCACCGCGAGGATCCCGCTGTTGGTGATCTCGGTCTCGTTCGGCAGGTTCACCCCGAGGCCGAGGACCGCGACGACGATCGCGAGCACCAGCGCGATCACTGCGTCGGCGTTCTTCCCGAACCAGTTGGCGAATCGGGCCATTGTGCGGTTTCCCCGTCCTAGTCGGCGCCGGGGGTGCTCGGGAGGCGTCTGAGGGTCGCGTCCCCCTGGAACGACACGGCCGGCGCGGTCATCGTAACCACAGCGTCCGTCCGCCGGAAAAGCCCCGCAGGTAAGGGGTTCGCTCACCTGTGCGACGATGCGCCCTTCCGGTCGCTATAGGCTCGTCGCCATGCGCGTGCGGGGCTGGTGGACGGGGGCGGCGGGGGCTTGGCCCACCCGGCGTTCCCGTGCCTTCGACATCGCGCTCGCCGTGACGCTGGCGGTGGCCGACGGCCTCTTCCTGTGGTTCGCGGAGCAGAAGTTCTGGCTCCCGCCCCCCGTCGTGTCCGTCAGCAGCGTCGTGCTCGGGCTGGCCCTGATCGTGCGGCGCTCCCATCCGGTGGGGCTCGCCGTGTTCGCGGTGGTGTTCGGCACCGTCACCGGCGCGGGGGCGTTCGGGACCCTCGTGATCCTGTACTCGCTCGCCGCCTACACCGCCTCCCGCCGCACGGTGGTGGTCATCGCGGTCGCCGGATACGTCGCCAACCTGGTCCTGCCCGGCCCGACGGCGGCGACGGAGTCCTTCCTCGCGCAGGCGATCTTCGGGATCGCGTTCGTCGGGGTCCCCGTCCTGCTCGGCCTCTACATGGGCGCGCGCAAGCAGCTCCTCGCCTCCCTCCAGGAGCGCGCCGCGAGGCTCGAACGCGAGCAGCACCTGCTCGCGGAGCGCGCGCGGGGGGAGGAGCGCACCCGCATCGCACGGGAGATGCACGACGTGGTCGCCAACCGCATCAGCGTGATGGTCGTCCACGCGGGCGCGCTTAAGGCGATCGCGGTCCGCGATCCCGAACGGGCCGCCGAGACCGCCGCCGTCATCGGAGACATGGGGCGGCAGGCCCTGGAGGAGCTCCGCCACGTCGTCGGCGTGCTCAGGCAGGGGGAGAAGGCCCTCCCGCAGGAGGTGGTGACGCTCGCCCACCTCCGCGAGCTGGTCGGCCAGTCCGGTGCCGCGGGCCTGCGCGTGGACCTGAAGGTCCGCGGGGAGGAGCGCCCCATGCCGCCCGCCGTCGGGCGGACGGTCTACCGGCTGGTGCAGGAGGCCCTCACCAACGTCCACAAGCACGCCGGCGCCGCCGACACCCGCGTGGACCTCGGCCTCCTCCCGGAGGCGATCGAAGTGGAGATCGCCAACGAGCCGCCCACCGCAGGGCCCGAGCACCGGCTCCCCTCCGGGGGCAACGGCCTGATCGGGCTGCGCGAGCGCGTCACCGCCCTCGGCGGCAGCTTCGACGCCGGCCCCCGCGGCGGCGGCTACGCCGTCCGGGCCAGGCTCCCGCTGCCCGCCTCCTGAGCCCCGGGCCGCGCCCGCTCGGCCGCGGAATGTCGGAGCCCCTGCATACAGTTGGGAGAGCAGGGGAGTACGCCGGATCCAGGGGAGTGCCGATGCGCCCAGTCACGGACCTGCGGCGCCGCGTGGCGCCGTTCGAGGTCGTCACCGAGATGACGCCGTCGGGCGACCAGCCGACGGCGATCGCCGACCTCGCCGCCCGCGTCGAGCGCGGCGAGAAGGACGCGGTGCTGCTCGGCGCGACCGGCACCGGCAAGACCGCCACGATCGCCTGGCTGGTGGAGAAGCTGCAGCGGCCCGTCCTCGTCATGCAGCCGAACAAGACCCTCGCCGCCCAGTTCGCCAACGAGCTGCGCGAGATGCTGCCGAACAACGCCGTCGAGTACTTCGTGTCGTACTACGACTACTACCAGCCCGAGGCGTACATCCCGCAGACCGACACCTACATCGAGAAGGACTCCTCGATCAACGACGAGGTCGACCGGCTGCGGCACTCGGCGACCAACTCGCTGCTCACCCGCCGCGACACCGTCGTCGTCGCGTCGGTGTCCTGCATCTACGGCCTCGGCACCCCGCAGGAGTACGTCGACCGGATGGTCCGGCTCAGCGTCGGCCAGGAGATCGACCGCGACGACCTGCTCCGGCAGCTCGTCGGCATGCAGTACACCCGCAACGACCTCGCCTTCACCCGCGGCACGTTCCGCGTCCGCGGCGACACCGTCGAGATCATCCCGCAGTACGAGGAGCTCGCCGTCCGGATCGAGATGTTCGGCGACGAGATCGAGAAGCTCGCCACCCTGCACCCGCTCACCGGCGAGCTGATCACCGAGGACGACGAGCTGTACGTCTTCCCCGCCTCCCACTACGTCGCCGGCCCCGAGCGCATGGAGCGGGCCATCCGCGACATCGAGGCCGAGCTGGAGGAGACCCTCGCCGTGATGGAGCGGCAGGGCAAGATGCTGGAGGCGCAGCGGCTGCGCATGCGCACCACCTACGACATCGAGATGATGCGGCAGGTCGGCACCTGCTCCGGCATCGAGAACTACTCCCGCCACATCGACGGCCGCGGCCCCGGCACGGCCCCCAACACCCTCCTGGACTACTTCCCCGAGGACTTCCTCCTCGTCGTCGACGAGTCCCACCAGACCGTCCCGCAGATCGGCGCCATGTACGAGGGCGACGCGTCCCGCAAGCGGATGCTGGTCGAGCACGGGTTCCGGCTCCCGTCCGCCATGGACAACCGGCCGCTGAAGTGGGAGGAGTTCCTCGACCGGATCGGCCAGACCGTCTACCTGTCCGCGACGCCGGGGCCCTACGAGATGAACCGCGTCAAGGGCGACGTCGTCGAGCAGGTCATCCGCCCCACCGGCCTGATCGACCCGGAGATCGTCGTCAAGCCGACCAAGGGCCAGATCGACGACCTCATCCACGAGATCCGCGAGCGCACCGAGCGCGACGAGCGCGTCCTCGTCACCACCCTCACCAAGAAGATGGCCGAGGACCTCACCGACTACCTGCTCGAACTCGGCATCCAGGTCCGCTACCTGCACAGCGAGGTCGACACGCTGCGCCGCATCGAGCTGCTGCGCGAGCTGCGCGCCGGCGAGTTCGACGTCCTCGTCGGCATCAACCTCCTCCGCGAGGGCCTCGACCTGCCCGAGGTCTCCCTCGTGGCGATCCTGGACGCCGACAAGGAGGGCTTCCTGCGCTCCGAGACGTCCCTCATCCAGACGATCGGCCGCGCCGCCCGCAACGTGTCGGGCCAGGTCCACATGTACGCCGACACCGTCACCCCGTCCATGGAGCGGGCGATCGACGAGACGAACCGGCGCCGCGCCAAGCAGCGGGCCTACAACGAGGAGCACGGCATCGAGCCGCGGGCGCTGCGCAAGCGCATCGCCGACATCCTCGACTCCCTCGTCCGCGAGGACGCCGACACCGAGACCCTCATCGGCGGCGCCGGGCGCCAGCAGAGCCGCGGCAAGGCGCCCGTGCCGGGCCTCGCGTCCCGCACCAGGGAGGTCGGCCGGCACGCCGCCGACCTGGTCGGCGAGCGCCCGCGCGAGGAGCTGGAGGGCCTCATCGAGCAGATGACCGAGCAGATGCACCAGGCCGCCACCGACCTGCAGTTCGAGCTCGCCGCCCGGCTCCGCGACGAGATCAAGGAGCTCAAGCGCGAGCTGCGCGACATGAAGGAGGCCGGCGTCAGCTGACGCCCGGGGCCGTCACGCGAAGGCCAGCACGACCCGGTCCTCGACCGGGCGGTAGCCGAGCCGCCGGTAGACGCCGTTGCTGGTCGGGTTGGCGAGGTCGGTGAACAGCACGACCTCGGCGGCGCCCGCCTCCTGGGCGGCCCGGGTCACCGCGGCGGTCACCGCGGCCCCGTAGCCGCGGCGGCGGTGCTCGGCGGGGGTGTACACGGGCGCCACCCGCGCCGCCCCCGCGACCGCCGGAGTCCTTCCCGCCATCGCCACCGGGCGGCCGCCGGCCTCCCACAGCGTGACGCCGCCCTCCGCGAGCCGACCCTCGATCACCGCCGGGTTCGGGTCCCCGTGGCCGCCGGCGTCCCGGTGGAACGCCGCGAACCAGTCGCGCACGAGGCCCCGGTCCCCGCCGTCCGCGACCCGCGCGGCCCCCTCCGGCGGCGGGTCCGGCATGTCGAGCCCCGCCAGCCGGTGGAGCCGCTGCCGCAGCTCGACCCGGGCCCGCGCCCCGGTGCGGCGGGTCCACGCCTCCGCGAACACCTCGGCGAGGTCCGGAGCCCCGTTGACGCCCTGGAGCCTCGTGTCCCGTCCGGCCAGCGCTTCGGCCAGCTCCGGGACGGCCGGTTCCGGCATCGCGCTGAGCAGGACCGGGTACGCCCCGGTCCACATGAACGTGCCCGCGACGCCGCCGCCGTCCGACGACCAGCCGAACAGCGCCGTCCGGTAGAGGCCGGACCCCTGCCGCCGGATGGCCTCGGCCACGGTCAGCGGCACCGTGTTGGCGACGGGATCGGCGCGCAGGAACCCTCCCGCACGCGCGAGGAACTCATGGACATCACCGGTCAGATTCCACGCCATGCCCCAGCATGCCCACGCCCGCGCGCCGGACGCAGCCCGTTTTCCGCCGAGCCGCACCAGGGTCGGGCACGGAGGACCGCTTCCTCAGCGGCGGCGATCTGGGGAGGGGTGCCGTTGGCGCCTTGGCCGGGGCGCGGGGCGGGCATTCCGGATGTCGCCGGTGGAGGGGCCGATAGCGTGTCGGGCATGGCGGACATGGCGGGCGATCGGATGCTGGGGTGCCTGTTCGGCGGGGCGGTCGGCGACGCCCTCGGACGGCCCGTCGAGGGTATGTCGCTCGCCGAGATCCGCGCGGCGTACGGGCCCGCGGGCGTCACGGGGCTCCCGAGGCGCGCGGAGATCGGGGAGGCGACGCAGCTGAGCCTGGTCACCGCGCAGGCGGGCGTCCAGGCGTCGATCCGGGCCCGGGCGCGGGGGATCGGCGGCGCGTACTTCGGGCTGGTGCAGGCGAACTACATCGAGTGGCTGCGCGTCCAGGGCGAGCCGATGCCCGAGCAGCACCTGAACACGGGCGGCCCGGCGCAGCGCGACCCCGCGGTGACGGCACCGCGCGGCGCGGGCCGCACGACGCTCGCCGCGCTGCGCATGGCGGCGGCGCGCGGCAAGCCGGGCCATCCGCTCGGCAGGGTGGACGACCCCGTCAACGACTCCAAGGGCTGCGCCGGCACGGTCCGCGCCGCGCCTTGCGGCTTCGGGTACCCCGACCCCGGGGCCGTCTTCACCCGGGGGCAGGGCGTCGCGGCCCTCACCCACGGCCACCCGTCCGGCCACCTGCCCGCGGGCACGCTCGCCGTCGCGGTGTCGGCGCTCGTCAACGGCGTCACCCTCGTCGACGCCCTGGGGCGCGCCATGGCGGAACTGCGCAAGCACGCCGGGCACGAGGAGACGGCCGCCGCGCTGGAGAAGGCGCTGGAGCTGCCGCGCGGCGGCCCGGCGTTCCAGGCGCCCGAGCGGCTGGAGAGCCTCGGGCGCGGCTTCACCGGACCGGAGGCCCTCGCCATCGCCGTGCATGCCGCGCTGGTCGCGGAGGCCGCGGGCGGGTACCCGCTGGAGATCGTCCCGCGCGGGCTGCTGCTCGCCGTCAACCACTCCGGCGACAGCGACTCCACCGGCGCGATCTGCGGGAACCTCCTCGGCGCCCGGTACGGGGCCCGAGCCGTCCCCGAGCACTGGCGCGGCGGCGTCGAGGCCGCCGGGACCATCACCGCGCTCGCCGAGGGCAGCGCCGTGGAGTTCGGCGCGCGTCCGCCCGCCGACTCCTACGGCGAGCCTCCGATGGACTGGCACATGCGCTTCTACTCCTGAGCCGGGCCGTCGATTAATCGAGGGACGCGCGCGGGGGCAGCGCTTACGATCGCGGCATGATGCATGAGGTCCGGACGGCGCGGGACGAGGACCTGCCGGGGCTGGCGGCGATCGAGGACTCGGGCGACGCGATGTTCGGCGAGATCGGGATCGTGTTCCCGCCCGGTCCGACGGTGATCGAGCAGGTGGCCGGCAGGGGCGCCGAGATCGTGGTGGCCGGCGACCCGCCGGTCGGGTTCGCGGCCGTCGAGGAGGTCGACGGCGCCGCGCACCTGGAGCAGATCTCGGTGCGCGGCGACCTGACGGGGCGGGGGATCGGCGTCCTGCTGCTGGAGGAGGTCAAGGCGCGGGCCGCCGCGGCCGGGGCGCCCGGGGTCAGCCTGCTGACGTTCCGGGACGTCCCGTGGAACGGCCCCTGGTACGCCCGGCACGGGTTCGCGGAGCTGCCGGAGGAGCGGTGGGGCCCGGGGATCAGGTCCTACTGGGACGCCGAGATCAAGGCGGGCCTGCACGAGCTGGGGCCGCGGCTCGTCATGTGGGCGCCGCTGGGGCGGCCCACTTAAAGATCTACAATGTAAAGGCGGGAACCCGGGACGGCCGGGAGACGTCTGGCCCATGGGCGTCCCGCGCCATGGACGCCGGGTTCGTCGACGGAGGAGGATGATGATCAGCCCGGTCGCGTGGGTGCGGGGCCGTCTCGGCGAGCGGGGAACGGCGCTCGCCTGCCTGGTGCTGCTGCTGGCGCTGGGGGTCGTCCCGCTGGTGGCGCTGCCGGCGGCCCGGTGCGAGGTCTTCGGCAAGGGGTGCCGGACGCCGGATCCCGAGACGCGGGCGGACCCGGTCGCGGCCACCCGGACGCCCACCCCGGTCGAGGTGGCCACGCGGGGCGCCTACGTCGCGCTGGGGGACTCGTACTCGGCGGGCGTCGGGGCGGAGGCGACCGTGGCCGACCAGAACCCCCTCGAACGGTGCCACCGGACGTCCAAGGCCTACTACCACGAGGTCTCGCGGGCGTTCCGCTTCGCGAAGGGCACCGCGTTCTGGGCGTGCTCCGGCGCCACCACCGACGACGTCCTGGACGGGCGAGGCGGCGAGCCCCCGCAGATCGACCGCATCGGGCGTGACACCAGCCTGGTCACCCTCAGCATCGGCGGCAACGACGTCGGGTTCTCCCGGGTGCTCGCCGGCTGCGTCGTCAAGCTGCCGTGGGGGAGGGGCTGCACCTCGCAGGGCGAGGAGATCGCCCGCCGCCTCTCCGAGCTCCGGCAGGACCTGCCCGCCCTGCTGACCAAGATCACCGCGCGGGCGCCGTACGCGCGGGTGGTCGTGATGTCCTACCCGAAGGCGTTCTCCGAGATCAGCGGCGTGGACGGGGACAACATCACCGTGCCCGACCAGCGCTGGCTGAACGCGCGGGCCTACGAGCTGGGCGGGGTGATCCGGCAGTCGGTGATGGAGGCCGACGCGCGGAAGGCGGCCGGGCGCCGGCACGGCAGCGTCGAGTTCGTGGACGCCTACAGCGCGTTCGCCGGCCACGAGGTCGGCAGCCGCGACGCCTACATGAACGGCCTGACGCTGAACCTCGCGGCGCTGGAGGCGGAGCCGCGCAGCTACCATCCGACGGTCGCCGGGCAGCAGGCGCTCGCCCGGCTCTTCGTCGACCAGATCAAGAAGGGCCCGGGGCGCCCGCTCTCCTGACCGCCGCCGCGCGTTCCGGGGGCCCATATTCATCCGCCCACCGGGTGAGGACCGCCCCCGAGCAGGGCACGACTGTTCAAGGGGTTCTGCGATGCCCATCACGATCGCGCTCGCCGGGGACGCGATGCTGGGACGCGGCGTGGCGGAGGAGATCGCCGCGTCCGGTCCGCACGGCCTGTTCTCCGAGGGGGTGCGCGAGGTCTTCCGCGAGGCCGACCTCGCCCTGGTGAACCTGGAATGCTGCGTGTCCGACCGCGGGCGGCGATGGGACGCGCCGGGCAAGCCCTTCCACTTCCGCGCCCCGCCTGCGGCGGCCGAGGCCCTCGCCGACCTCGGCGTCGACTGCGTGACGCTCGCGAACAACCACGCCCTGGACTACGGACCCGACGCGCTGGCGGACACGCTCGACATCCTGCGGCGGGCGGGCATCCGGACAGTCGGCGCGGGCGAGAGCCTCGGGCGGGCGCGGGAGCCCGCCGTCGTGGAGGCCGGGGGAGTGCGGGTCGCGGTCCTCGGCGTCACCGACCACCCGGCCGATTTCGCCGCGGCCGCCGACCGACCGGGCGTCGCCCTCGCCGATCTGGAGAGCGGCGTCCCCGCCTTCCTGCTGGAGGAGATCCGGCGGCTCCGCGACGGGCACGACGCCGTGCTGGTCATGCCGCACTGGGGCCCGAACATGATCCCGGCGCCGCTGCCGTACGTGCGGCGTGCGGCGGAGAGCCTGGTGGACGCCGGCGCGACGCTCGTCGCCGGGAGTTCCGCGCACGTCTTCCACGCCGTGGTGCGGCCGGTCCTGTTCGACATGGGCGACTTCATCGACGACTACGCGGTGGACCCCCTCCTGCGCAACGACCTCGGCCTGCTGTTCCTGGTCACGCTGGACGCCGCCGGGCCGTCCCGGATCGAGGCGGTGCCGATCCGGCTCGACTTCTGCCGCACCCGCCTGGCCGGCGGCGCCGACCGCGCCTGGATCGCGGACCGGTTCACCGCGGCCTGCGCCGCCTTCGACACGCCGGTGGCCGTCCGCGACGGCCGGCTCGTCGTCGAAGGGCCGTAGCGGCCCCGGAGGCGGGCGACGGTCAGGGCAAGGCGGGCGCGACGACGCCGGCCACCATCCTGCGCACGGCCTCCTCGTCCGGCGGTGCGGCGGCCCGGTCGGCGAACAGCAGGTGGGTCGTGCCGATGAGGGTGGGGGCCAGCAGGTCGACCTCCGCGTCCGCCGCGAGGCGGCCGAGATCGCGTTCGGCGGCGAGGTAGGAGGCGACCAGATCGACGGCCTCCGTCAGCACCGGGACGCCCGCCGGCCAGGTCTCCCGAAGCCGGGCGCGCAGCTCGTCCCGGAAGGTGATCAGGGGCACGATCGCGACGGCGACGGACCCGAACACCGCCGTCAGTGCGGCGGTGAGGTTGCCGACGACGGTGCCGGTGCCCGCCGCGTCGCGCAGGGCGGCGGCCTCGGCGTCCATCCTGTGGACGCGGTCAAGCACGAACTCGGCGAGGAAGGCGTCGAAGTCGTCGAAGTGCCGGTGCAGGACGCCCTTGGCGCAGCCCGCCTCCGCGGTGACGGCCCGGCTGGTCAGCGCGCTCGCCCCCTCCCGGAGCAGGACGCGCTCGGCGGCGTCGAACAGCTGCCTGCGCACGTCGCGCATGGCGACCCCTGTCGGCACGGCGGCCTCCTTGACGAGTGGGCATGCGCCCACTAAGAATGGGCGCATGCCCACTATACCGACCGCCCCTTCCCCCGAGCCGCATCGCGCCCGCGAGGTGGCGGAGTCCTTCGGCGCGGACCCCGAGCGCTACGACCGCGCCCGTCCCCGCTATCCCGACGCCCTCGTGGAGCGGATCGCCGCGGCCTGCCCCGGCCCCGACGTCCTCGACGTCGGCTGCGGCACCGGCATCGAGGCCCGGCAGTTCCAGGCGGCCGGCTGCACGGTGCTCGGCGTCGAGCCCGACGCGCGGATGGCCGCCTTCGCCCGGCGCGGCGGGCTGGAGGTCGAGGTCGCGACGTTCGAGGCTTGGGACCCGGCCGGCCGGGACTTCGACGCCGTGATCGCCGGGACGGCCTGGCACTGGGTGGACCCGGTCGCCGGCGCGGCCAAGGCGGCGCGGGTGCTGCGGCCGGGCGGCCGGCTGGCGGCGTTCTGGCACGTGTTCCAGCTCCCGCCGAGCGTGGCGGACGCCTTCGCCGCCGTCTACCGGCGGGTCGTGCCCGATTCCCCGTTCCAGCTCCAGTCGGACAAGCCGGCCATGGAGATCTACCAGGCGATGTTCACCAAGGCCGCCGACGGGATCACGGCCGCCGGCGGCTTCGGCGAGCCGGAGCAGTGGCGGTTCGACTGGGAGCAGGCCTACACCCGCGACGAGTGGCTGGACCAGATGCCCACCCACGGCACGCTCACGAGGCTCCCGGACGCCGAGCGGGCGGCGGTGCTGGAAGGCGTCGGCGAGGCCATCGACGCCATGGGCGGGAGCTTCACCATGCCCTACGCCACCATGGCCGTCACCGCGTCGAAGGCCGCCGGCCCCGCCTGACGCCCGGTCAGGCAGGCGGGACCGGGTCCACGCGGCGCCGGGTGTCGATGCCCGAGGCGTTGCGCGGGTCCCGGCCCGGCAGGTGCACCTCGTATCCGGTCGCGTCCGCGCGGTAGAGGCGCAGCGGGGCGTCGCCGCTGAGCTCGTCCGGCCGGAAGGCCACGGCACCCGGATCGACCCTGGGGAACGCCTCGGCGCAGCGCTCCGGCAGTTCCTCGTCGGGCACGAGGGAGGCCGCGGCGTCGATGTAGACGGCGCGGCCCTGCCCGATCTCCACCGACGAGTCGAAGATGACGATGGCGACCTCCGGGCGGGCGGCGATGTTGCCCGAGTGCCGCGCCTCCGGAGAGGAGACCCAGTAGAACGTCCGGTAGCCGGCGTGCGTGAAGTACACCGGCGACAGGCGCGGCCGGTGGTCGGCTTCGCTCGTTCCCAGGGTCATGTAGCGGTTCCCGTCGATGACGGTCCGCGCCAGCGCGTCCAAATCCTCTGGAAGGCTCATGGGGCAGGAGTGTGGCCGACGGGTACGACATCGCGGCGGCGGGCGCCGGTGCCGGGCAGCATGATCTGGATCTTTCACGCTCCATCGTCTATCGTCGATGGACGATGGATGTCGAGAAAGGGCCGCTGGACCGGTCCACCGCCGCCGAGTACGCCTCCTGGTTCAGGGCGCTGGCCGATCCCACCCGGATCCAGATCGTCTCGCTGCTGGCGCGCCAGGGCCGGCCGATGGCCGTCGGCGAGATCGTGGACGCGGTCGAGGTCGGCCAGTCGACCGTCTCGGCCCACCTGAAGGTGCTGGCCGGGGTGCGGTTCGTCCTGGCCGAGCGGCGGGGCACCGCTTCCTACTACCGCGTCAACGAGGCCTGCGTGCGCTGCTTCCCGTCCGCTGCCGACGTCGTCATGGGCAGGCCCGTCCCCGCCCTGCCCGCCGGGGCTCCGGGGGGACGGCCATGACCGGGCGGGCGGCGGGCCCCGGCATCGCCGTCAGGCCCATGCGCCCGGACGACGCCGCACGGGTGCTGGCGATCTACCAGGACGGCCTCGACACCGGCCAGGCCAGCTTCGAGACCACGGCTCCGACCTGGGAGGAGTTCGACGCCGCCAAGCTGGAGCGCCACCGGTACGTGGCCGCGGACGCGGCCCCGCCGGGCGAGGTGCTCGGCTGGATCGCCGCCGTTCCGGTGTCCGGCCGCTGCTGCTACAGCGGGGTGGTCGAGCACAGCGTCTACGTCTGCCCGCGCGCCCGGGGGCGGGGCGTCGGGGCCGCCCTGCTGGCCGCGTTCATCGCGTCCACCGAGGCCGACGGCATCTGGACGATCCAGTCGGGCATCTTCCCCGAGAACACCTCAAGTCTCCGGCTGCACGCCAAGGCCGGGTTCCGCACCGTGGGCGTCCGCGAACGCCTGGGCCGCCTCAACGGCCACTGGCGCGACGTCGTCCTCCTCGAACGCCGCAGCCCTCTCGTGCTCTAGCGGGAACGCCCGGCCCCGGCCGGGCGGACCGGCCCGCGAAGCGGCGGCTCAGGGGGCCTCGGTGAGAGGTGCCGGACGGCCGAAGCGCACCGGCACGCCCGGCGAGTACAGCACGCTCGCCGGCGTCCCGAGCGGCCCCGGCAGACCCGCCGCCGCCACGAGGTTCTCCTCGCAGCGCAGGAGCGACGCCCGGTGCAGCGGCCACCGCGGATGGACGTTCGGCAGGAAGGCGACACGTCCGAGCTGGGCGTTGTGCATGCCCCAGCGGGCGGTCAGGAAGTGCTCCAGTTCCGAAGGCTCCTCCACCCGTTCGCCGATCCGCACGGCGATCCGGCTGTAGGCGCCGCGCGGGCCCGGCCAGCGCCGCGAACCGGCGTAACTGATCACGTCGCCCCGCGCCCGGATGGCCATGCGCGACCACTGGTACGGCAGTCCGAGCCCCGCCCGCGCGATCAGCACGGGCAGCAGCCGCGAGGCGTCCAGCGACCGGAAGACCACACCGCGCCGCCCCTGCGCGTCCACCGAGTACAGCCGCACGTTGGTCTCCGGGAACGTCCCGAAGTACGGGACCCCGGGCAGTCGGAACCAGCCGACCCGGTCCATCCAGAACGCGATGAGCCCGACATACGTGGCCCCGTGCAGCGTGTCCGGGACGACGCCCTCCGGCAGCAGCGGCGCCACCCGTCGCGGCTCCACGCGCCAGTGGATGAACGCCAGGTCACGCCACGACTGCGTGACCCACGGCCTGGGGACCACGCCGGGCGGATCGGCCGCGATGGGCTGCGGAATGGGCACGGCCCCATCGTCTCACTGGGAACGTCGCCGATGCCGGTATCCGCGCGGTAACCGAGGGACTCGGAAGTCCCGTCTTCCACGCTCACGGGCGGTGCCGGACGATGTTGCCGGTTACAAGTGGGAACCGGCAGTCACCAGGGGAACCGCCCCGCCCGGTTCCCGTCGAAGGAGAGCCGGGCGACGATGTCGGATTCGAGCGAGCGAATGAACGGGCGCGCGTGGGCCGTCCTGATGGTGCTGTGCGGCGCGATCTTCCTGGAGGGGATCGACGTCGCGATGCTGAACGTCGCGCTGCCGTCGATCCGCGCCGACCTGGGCCTGTCCACGGGGATGCTCGGCGGCGTGGTGAGCGCGTACGTGCTCGGCTACGGCGGCTTCATGCTGCTGGGCGGCCGGGCCGCCGACCTGCTGGGGCACCGGCGGATGTTCGTGCTGTGGCTGTCGGTCTTCCTGGTCTTCTCCGGCGTCGGCGGATTCGCCACCGGGGGGTGGATGCTGCTGGTCGCGCGCTTCCTCACCGGCGTCGCGGCGGCGTTCATGGCGCCCGCCGGGCTGGCGCTGGTCACCTCCGCCTTCCCCGAGGGGCGGGCGCGCACCCGGGCACTGGGCGTGTACGCGGGGACGGCCGCGGGCGGGTTCTCGCTGGGCCTGGTGGCCGGCGGCGTGCTCGCGTCCTTCGGGTGGCGGTGGGTGTTCTTCGCGCCGGTCATCATGGCGGCGGTGATCCTGGTGGCGGCGCTGGTCCTCCTCCCCGGCACGGGCGCGGCGCGGCGCGGGGGCGGTTTCGACGTCGCGGGGGCGCTGGCCGTCACGGGGGCGATGCTGCTGCTGGCGTACGGGGTGGTACGGCTGGAGAACCTCGGCGCGGGCCCCGGCCTGACCGCCGGCGTGTTCGCCGCGGGCCTGGCGCTGCTCGGGCTGTTCGCCGCGATCGAGCGGCGGTCGAGGTCGCCGCTGGTGCGGCTCGGCATCCTGCGGACGGTCCCGCTGGTGCGCGTGAACGCGGCCGCGCTGCTGTTCCTGAGCGCGTTCGCGGGCTTCCAGTTCCTGGCCACCCTGTACTTCCAGGAGGTGCGCGGCTGGAGCACGATGCAGACCGGCCTGGCCATGCTGGTGATCGGCATCGACACGGTGCTCGCGCCCACGCTGACGCCCCGCCTGGTGGAGCGCTTCGGCAACACCCGCGTGCTGTTCGGCGGGATGGTGCTCGCGGCGGTCGCGTACGCGCTGTTCCTTCCAGTCGGGACGGACTGGACCTACGCCGCCATGCTGCCGTCGCTGGTCCTGCTCGGCCTCGCGTTCTCGCTGGCCTACGGACCGCTGACGATGGCGGCGACCGAGGGCGTCCAGGAGGACGAGCACGGCGTGGCGGGCGGCCTGCTCTACACGGCCATGCAGTTCGGGACGGCGCTCGGGCTGTCGGCCGTCACCGCTGTCAGCGTCGCCGCCGGAACGGGCCCGGACGCCCTGCGCACCGCCCTTGCCGTCCCGGTCGCGGCGGCGGCGCTGGGCGCGGTCGTGATCGCGTTCGGCCTCCGCACGCGCCCGGCCCCGGATGGCGCCGCCCCGGAGGCGGCCCTGGACGATGCGGCCGCGAACGGGAACCCGCCCGCCGAAACCGCAAAGACCGCCGTCTGATCTGGAAGGGAGACGACAGTGGCCGCGAAGGTGAAGCCGTTCGCCGAGATCCAGGACCAGTTCGACGCCTACATCGGCGACATCGTGTACGCGACCATGACCACCGTCGACGCGAAGGGCCGGCCCCGCGCACGCGTGCTCATCCCCGTCTGGGAGACCGGTGACGGCGGCCCGCTGACCGGGCACCGCGGAGGCGGTTCCCCGGGCCCTGCCCTCGCTGCGGTGATCACAGCGAGGGCGGGGCTTCGGGGGCCCGCGGTTGCCGGGCCGAACCGGCGGGCCCGGCCTGGTCCTCCAGGGGCGAGCGGTCTACTCCTCGCCGGTGACGCGGTTCAGGCGCTCCACGGCGTTCGCGAAGTCCTCCACCATGTCGTAGACGACCTGGCGGGCGGGCTTGACGGTGTTCATCAGGCCGACACACTGGCCGACGAAGTAGTTCGCGAGCGCGCGGGCGCCCGGGTTGCCGGACTCGGCCACCTTGGTGATCTGCCGCATGGCGCCCTCCGCGACGATCATCTGGAGCGGCATGCCGAGCGGGCCGGGGCTGGCGGGGCCCTCCCACTCCTCCGTCCAGGCGGAGCGCAGCTGTCGGGCGGGCTTGCCGGTCCGCGAGCGCGACCGGATCGTGTCGCGGGACGTGGCGGCGAGCATCTTCTCCTTCACCGCCGGGGGCGTCTCGGCCTCCTCGGTGGTGAGCCACACCGAGCCGCACCACACGCCGGACGCGCCGAGCGCGAGCGCGGCGGCCATCTGGCGTCCGGTGGCGATCCCGCCCGCGGCGAGGACGGGGACCGGCGCGACCGTGTCGACCACCTCGGGGACGAGCACCATCGTGGAGATCTCGCCGGTGTGCCCGCCGGCCTCCCCGCCCTGCGCGACGATGAGGTCGACCCCGGCGGCGACCTGGCGGCGGGCGTGCTCGGAGGTCCCGACCAGCGCGGCGACGGGGATCCCGGCGGCCTTGGCCTTCTCCACCATCAGCGGCGGCGGGGTACCGAGGGCGCTGGCGATGAGGCCGATGGGGTGGGCGAGCGACACGTCGATCAGCTCCGTCGCGCCCTCCTTGGTGACCTGCGAGCCGCCGCGCGCGTTGGACCGCTTGGCCTTCTCGAAGTCGGGCAGCGGGACGTCGTACTTGGCGAACAGGCCGGTGAGGAACGTCCAGTGCTCGTCGGGGACGGCGGCCAGCAGGGCGTCCAGCCCCGCGCCGCCCTCCGCCGCCTTGTCGATCTTGCCGGGGACGAGCACGTCGACGCCGTAGGGGCGGCCGTTCACGTGCTCGTCGATCCAGCGCAGCTCCTCCTCGAGCCGGTCCGGGGTGTACGCGACGGCGCCGAGGACGCCGAACCCGCCGGCGTTGGTGACGGCGGCGACCACGTCGCGGCAGTGGCTGAAGGCGAACAGCGGGAACTCGATACCGAACCGTGCGCAGACCTCGGTGTTCATGCCCCGACGCTAATGGACCGAACGCCATTCGGTCTAGGGGTCGTCAGACGCCGCGGATCTTGAGACGGTCGAGGAGGCTGCTCCAGGCGTCGAGGGTGAAGGTGAGGACGGGACCGTCGGGGTCCTTGGAGTCCCGCACGGCCACCGCCCGCTCGATACTGGCGATCTGCACGCAGTCCGCTCCTTGGGAGCCGCTCCGGCTGCTCTTGCGCCAGTCGGCGCCGGCCAGGTCTGGACGTCTCATAGATCCGACATTATTTGGTGGATCATGTCGCGCGAAGCCTGTTCCGAGAGCGCGGATGCTCGCACCTGCTCAAAGGTGTCCCGGTACTGGGCGATCTCTTTTTCGTCCTCCACGATCCATTGGCCCGTGGGATGATCCGTGAGCACCGCGTTCAGTATCGGCTCGCCGATGTCCAGGAGTTGGAACTGCCCCGCATAGGCAGGACCGGCGTCGACATCCAGCGGGAGGACGTGCAGTAGCACGTTGTCGAGTTCTGACTGGTTGAGCAGTCGCCTCAGTTGCGACCGCATGACGTCGCGCCCCCCGCGCATCCGGCGCAGCGCTGCCTCATCGAGAACGACTTCGAGCCTGGCCGGAGCCTCCCTGTTCAATATGTTCTGCCTCGCGAGGCGAAATTCCACGTAGCGCTCCAACGTGGTCGATGCGTACTGGGGCGTGAGGCCACGGATGACGGCTCGGGCGTAGCTCTCGGTTTGGAGGAGGCCCGGGATGAAGGTGGTCTCAGTGGTGATGATGCGTGATGCGTCGTGCTCCAAGGAGACGCGGTCCAGGGCCTCGGGAGCGGCGAGGTCCTTGTAGGCGTCCCACCAGCCTGGGCGGCGGTCCTGTTCGGCGAGGGTCATCAGGGCCGCGCGCAGGGGGGCCGGGACGGCGTAGCGGTCCAGGATGAAGCCGAGGTCGCGGAGGCGGAGCCACTGCACCCCGTTCTCGATCTGGCTCAGGGACGACGCGGAGCGCTCCAGGTGGCCGCCCGCGGTCTTGAGGGTGTAGCCGGATTCCTCCCTGAGACGGCGGAGCACTCGTCCGATCTTGCGGCGGCGTGTGGTGGAGAGTGTCGATTCCGACATGTGATCAGAATGTCACGCTGCGGAGTCGGATGCCGGAGAATCGGCGACCGCTGAAATTTCAGCGGGGAGTCCTGTCGGAAGGTGCGGAACGTGTTGAGGCGGTTGGCGGAGCGCGAAGAACCTTGGACCCGAGAGAAGGGGTCCTCATGGCGATCGGCGAGGTCATCGCGGCGCTCACGCTGCCGGGCGTGGAACAGTCGGCGAGGTATGCGCGGTGGTTCGCGCGGGACGTGCTGCGGGAGGGTCATCCCTCGCTGGATGACGTCCAGACGTGTGTGAACGAGGCCTTCACGAACGCGGTCGAGCACACCGCGTCCGGACAGGGCGGGAAGGTGACGGTGATGTTCTCGGCGGACGGCGGGGAGATCGTCGCGGAGGTCGTCGACGACGGGGCGGCGGGGGAGCGGCCGGTCATGCGAGATGATCCGCTGGCCGAGGACGGGCGGGGCCTGCGGATCATCGACGGGCTCGCGCTGGCATGGGGCGTGCGGACGGACGGCCCCCGGACGGCGGTGTGGATGCGGTTCCCCGGGCCGCCGCCGCGGAGCGTCCTCGACCCCGGTTAGCCGGGCGTGGGCGACTCATTCGGCGGCGGGGCGGAACAGCACGAACGACTCGCCCTCGTCCGGATGCTCGAACACCGCGCGCAGCGGGAGCCCCTCGCGCAGGTCCGCGCGGGTCACGCCGTCCAGGCGGGTGTGCAGCCACGGCCCCTCTGCCAGCTCGACGAGCGCGAGGAAGACGGGTGGCTCCTTGGGCAGGATCGTCCACGTCACCAGGGTCGCCGCGCCGCTCGCCTCGGCCCAGGCGAGGCTCTCCTCGCCGCAGCCGGGGCAGCCGCTCGCGTCCGGCGCGAACCAGCGGTCGCACGCCTCGCAGCGCCGCACGACCAGCCGGTCGGCGGCGGCGCCGTCGAAGAACGGGTCGGTCCGGCCGTCGCGGCGCAGAATGCCGATGTCCACCGGCTAGGCCCCCTTCGCGTGCGGGCTGACGATCAGCGTGGAGTGGTGGTCGAGGATCCCGCCGTTCCCGCTGACGAGGATCACGTCGGTGGACGGCGCCTGCCGCTCCCCGCCGTCCCCCCGCGCCTGGATCACGGCCTCCGACAGCGGCGTCATGCCCCACATGTAGTACGCCGACAGCTGCCCGCCGCCGGTGTTGGTCGGCAGCGACCCGCCGGGCGCGAGCGCGCCGGACGCGGCGAACGCGCCGCCCTCGCCCTTGGCGCAGAACCCGTAGTCCTCCAGCGTCACGAGGACGGTGTAGGTGTAGCAGTCGTACAGCTCGCACACGTCGACGTCGGCCGCAGTGATCCCGGCCATCTTCATCGCCGTCGCGCCGGACGCCGCGGCGCCCGTCGTCAGGCCGAAGTCGCTGCCGCGCTCCTTGCGGTGCCCCGGGTGGCCCTGCCCCCAGCCCCACAGGTGCACGGGCGGGCGGGCCAGGTCGCGGGCCCGGTCGGCGCTGGTCACGATGACGGCGATCGCGCCGTTGGAGACCAGGCAGCAGTCCAGCAGGTGCAGGGGTTCCGACACCCAGCGGGAGGCCTGGTGGTCCTCGATGGTGATCGGCTCGCGCATCTGCGCCAGGGGGTTTCCGGACGCCCAGGCGCGGGTCGCCACGGCGATCGCGCCGAGCTGCTCGCTCGTCGTCCCGTAGCGGGCCATGTGCCGCTGGGCGGCGAGGGCGTAGTGGGAGTTCACGCTGCGCAGGCCGAGCGCCGCCGTCATCCCCCCGAACCCGTACCATTCGCGCGCGTCCCGGTTGTAGGCCGAGCCCGCCGACTGCTTCGGCTTCAGCGGCGCGTCGGCGAACACGCACGCGACCGTGGTCGCCGATCCGTTCAGCACCGACATCGCCGCGTACGACACCATCGCCCCGGCCGTCGCCCCGTAGGAGTTGACCAGCGCCAGCAGCCGCAGGTCGCGCAGGCCGAGCGTGTCGGCCAGCTCGATCCCGGGCGAGCCGCCCATGCCGTGGCTGACCAGCAGGCCGTCCAGGTCGCCGAGCTCCAGGCCCGCGTCGGCGGTGGCCAGCCGCACCGCGTCGGCCGCGAGCCGCCGGGGGCTGCGCCCGTACACCCTGCCGAGCTCGGTCATCCCGAGCCCCACGATCGAAGTGCCCATCGCCTCGCTCTCCTCGTCCGTAAGCGCAACGGTACAGAATCGCGTTCGGTAGACGCTCGGCGGGGTGATCAGCGGCCCCGGAACGCGCTCCGGTACGCCAGCGGTGAGGCCCCCACCCGCCGGGAGAAATGGGCCCGCAGCGTCACCGGCGACCCGAACCCGGCCTCGGCCGCCACCCGTTCGACCGGCAGGTCCGTGCTCTCCAGGAGCTGCTGGGCCCGGTGGACGCGGGCGCGCGACAGCCACTGCTGCGGCGTCGTCCCCGTCTGGTCGCGGAACCGCCGCGTCAGCGTCCGCACGCTTACGGACGCGTGCCTGGCGATGTCGTCCAACGTCAGCGGGCGGTGCAGGTTCGCCTCCAGCCAGGCCAGGAGCGGCTGGAGGGCGGCCTGCCCGTCCGGCGGATCCTCGTGGCGGATGAACTGGGCCTGGCCGCCGTCCCGCTGCGGCGGCATGATGATGCGCCGCGCGGTCCGCGCGGCCGTCGCGGAGCCGTGGTCGCGGCGGACCATGTGCAGGCACAGGTCGATGCCGGCGGCCACTCCGGCGGACGTGAGGACCTGGCCGCCGTCCACGTACAGCACCGACGGGTCCAGGTCGACGCGGGGGAACCGCCGGGCCAGTTCGTCCGCGAACCGCCAGTGCGTCGTCGCCCGCCGCCCGTCCAGCAGCCCGGCGGCGGCGAGGACGAACGCGCCGACGCAGATCGACGCAATGCGGGCGCCCCGGGACGCCGCGTCGCGCAGCGCGTCCAGCACCGCGGCGGGCGGCGCGGACCGGACGTCGTCGTGCCCCGGCACCACGATCGTGTCGGCCGAGGCCAGCGCGTCGAGCCCGAAGGGGGCCTCGACCCGGATCCGGCCGAGCACGGCGGACGTCTCCACCCCGCCCGGCGGCGTGCACACCCGCGTCTCGTAGAGCGGAACGTCCCCGGACGTGGTCGTTACGCCGAACACCTGGCCCGGGACGGCCAGATCGAACGCGACCACCCCGTCCAGCGCCAGCACCGCCACCACATGCATGGCCGGAATATAGCGGATATCGGCAATCTGGCCACTGGTCGCCCCCGGATCGGTCAGCGGACGATCGAGGACGACCATCCGACCGAGGAGTCCTGATGACCGATGCCTTCGCCGAGTTCTCCCTCCCCGACACCGGCCTCACCCGCGAGGCGTACGACCTGGTGTTCGCCACGGAGACGGCGGCGCTCGCCAACCACAGCGTCCGCACCTACCTGTTCGGCCGCGCGGTGGGGGAGGGCCTCCGCCACCGCCCGGCCGACGGCTACGACGACGAGGTGCTGTTCCTGGCGAGCGTCCTGCACGACCTCGGCCTGACCGAGCGGGGCGACGGCCGCCAGCGCTTCGAGGTGGACGGCGCAGACGCCGCCGCCGAGTTCGTGAGCGGGCACGGTCTGGACGACGCGCGAACGCGCGTCATGTGGGAGGCGATCGCGCTGCACAGCAGCACCGGCATCGCCAACCGGATGCGGCCCGAGATCGCCCTCACCCACGCCGGGACCAGCATCGACATCACCGGTCAGGGTGCTGAAGCCCTCCCCGAGGGCTTCGCCGACCGGGTCCACGCCGCCTTCCCGCGCCTGGAGCGGGACTGCGGCCTCGCCCTGCCCGTCCTCGAACAGATCGCAAGGGACCCGGCCAAGGCGCCCTTCGGCACGCTGCCCGCCGAGATCGCCCGCCAGCACCGCATCGGCCCCGAGGTCCCCGCCTGGGGCGACCTCATGGCGGCGGCCTGGCCCGGCGTCGCCTGAGACCGGGGAGGCCCGGCACCCGCAGAACGAGAGTCGCCCGCGTCCCCGGGGCGACGGGGACGCGGGCGACGCGCGGGGACGCGAGGCCCCGGTCCGGTCAGGAGGCGAGGACGGCCTGCAGGAAGTCGCGGGTGCGCTGCTCGGACGGCTCGCCGAAGATCTGCTCCGGGGGCCCCTCCTCGACGATCTGGCCCTGGTCGAACATCAGGACGCGGTCGGAGATGTCCTTGGCGAAGGCCATCTCGTGGGTGACGCAGAGCATGGTCAGGTCGCTCTGCCGGGCGATGTCGCGCAGCAGGTCCTGGACGCCGACGACGAGCTCGGGGTCGAGCGCCGAGGTGACCTCGTCCAGCAGCAGCACCCTCGGCTGCATGGCCAGCGCCCGCGCGATCGCCACCCGCTGCTGCTGACCGCCCGACAGCTGGGAGGGATGCGCGCTCTCCTTGTCCGACAAGCCGACCATGTCCAGCAGGCCGCGGGCCCGCTCGACCGCCTCGTCCTTGGACACCCCGAGCACGCGCACCGGCCCCTCGGTGAGGTTGCGCAGCACGTTCATGTTCGGGAACAGGTTGAACTGCTGGAACACCATGCCGACCTGCTTGCGCATCTCGTGCAGGTGCTTCTGGTTCGCGGGGACGCGCTTGCCGCCGCGGTCCATGTGCCACAGCGTCTCGTCGCCGATCCAGATCAGGCCCTCGTCGAGGGTCTCCAGGGTCATCAGCAGCCGCAGGATCGTGGTCTTGCCCGACCCGCTCGGCCCGATGAGCGTCACCCGCTCGCCGGGCGCCACGGTGAAGTCGAGTTCGCGGAGCACGACGTTGGAGCCGAACCGCTTGACCACCTTCTCGAAGCGGATGCCCGGCGCCTCACCGCGGGGCAGCCCCGCGGCCGGCTCGGCCTTCGAGGCGGTGCCCTTCCGGAGGGAGGCGCCCGCGTCGGCGGACGCCCCGCCCGCGGCGGGGTTCTGGGACGCGCCTTCGGCGTCCGAAGGGGGGCCCTGCGCCACGCCCCCGGGGTCGGCTTCGTCGGTGTTAGTTGGTGGCATAACGCCTCTCCAAGCGGCGGACGAGTATCGAGGATATGACGCTGACCACGACGAACAACAGGCCGACCATGGTGATCGGCTCCAGGAACTGCAGGGTCCTGGACCCGACCTGGTAGGCCGAGAACAGCAGTTCCGCGACGTTGATCGCCAGCAGCATCGGCGAGTCCTTGAACATCGCGATCAGGTAGTTGCCGAGCGTCGGGATGACCCGCCGGATCGCCTGCGGCAGGACCACGTCCAGCCACACCCGCGAACGCGGCAGGTTCAGCGCGGTGCACGCCTCCCACTGCCCCTTGGGGACGTCGGCGATCCCGGCCCGGTACACCTCGGCCGTGTAGGTCGAGTAGTGGATCCCGAGCGTGATGGTGCCCGCGGTGAGCGACCCGATGGTGACGCCCCACGCGGGCAGCACGAAGAACACGAAGTACAGCTGCGGGATCAGCGGCGTCGACCGGATGAACTCGGTGATCCACCGGATCGTCTGGTTGAAGACCCGGCTCGGCGAGCGGCGCAGCAGCGTCCACACCAGACCGAGGACCAGGGCGATCACGTAGCCCAGCAGCGTCGCGACCAGCGTGTAGCGCAGCCCGTCCAGCAGGTCGGGGAGGATCTCGCCGGAGTAGTGCCAGTCCCAGCTCATCAGGCGCTCACCCCCGCCCCGGGCGCGCCGGCCGCGATCGTCCCGAGGGACGGCTCAGCCGGCAGCCTGCGGCCCAGCATCCGGTCCACGCGCCGCTCGGCGTAGCGGACGAACAGCTGGAGCACCTGCGCGATCACGAAGTACAGGACGAGCACGACCGTGAACGCGGCGACGGTCTGGCCGGTGCTGCCCTGGATGTTCTTGGAGACGCGGGTCAGGTCGACCAGGCCGACCAGGGACACGATCGCCGTGCCCTTCATCAGCTCGATGATCAGGTTGCCGAACGGGGGCAGCATCAGCGCGAACGCCTGCGGCATCAGGACGCGCCGCATGCGCTGGAACGGGGTGAAGTTCAGCGCGATCGTCGCCTCGTACTGGGCCTTCGGGACGGCGTTGATCGAACCGCGCACCACCTCGGCGCCGTAGGCGCCGACGTTCAGGCCGAGGGCCAGTACGGCCGCGAACATCGTGGTGAACCGGAGGCCGATGAGGGGCAGGGCGTAGAAGAACCAGTACAGCAGCACCAGCGTCGCGTTGCCGCGGAAGAACTCCACGTACACGCGGTTGAGCACCCGCACCCAGGGGTGGCGTGACGTGCCCGCCATCCCGAAGACCAGGGCGAGCACCAGCGCCAGCGCGCCGCCGAGGAGGGTGAGCCGGATGGTGACCCACGCCCCGTCCAGCCACTGGGGATAGCTGTCGAGGACCTCGGACACGGGTCAGCCCTGGCAGAACTTGGCGGCGGTGTCCCCCGGGCCGGGCATCTCCGCCTGGGTGAAGCCGAACGGCTGCAGGATCGGCAGCAGCTTGTTGCCCTGCTGGAGCTTCGCGAGCTCGCCGTTCCAGGCGTTCACCAGGTCGGTGTCGGCCTTGCGGAACGCGAACGCGCCTGCGCCGAGCTGCTCCTTGCCGTCGATGACGGGGGTGAACGCGTCGGTGACCTCGAAGCCCTCGCCCTGGTGCTTGGTCAGCAGGTCGGCCAGGGAGATGCGGGTCAGCCAGATGCAGTCGATGCGCCCGGCCTTCAGGCCCTCGTATGCGCTCGCCTGGTCGGCGAACGTCTTGATGTCGCCCTTCTTGACGCCGGTCTTCTCGGCGTACCCGGCCTCGACCGCGCCGGTGAGCACGCCGACCTTGGCGCCCTTCTTGCCCGGGTCCTCGGCGGCCTTGAGGCCCTTGGGGTTGCCCTTCGGCACCATGAAGGCGCTCTTGGCGACGTACTCGGGGTTGGCGAACGCCGCCGAGGCGCACCGCTCCGGCGTGATGAACATGCCGGCGGCGATCGCGTCGAACCGCTTGGCGTTGAGCCCGCCGATGAGCCCGCCGAAGTCGACCTGGACGCCCTTGATCTCGTCGATGCCGAGGTTCTTGAAGATGGCGCGCGCGAGCTCGGGGGCCTCGCCGGTCAGCTTCCCGGACTTGTCGGTGTAGCCGTAGGGGGCCTCGTTGGCGAACCCGACCGTGATCACACCGGCCTTCTTGGCCTTCTCCAGCGTGCCGCCGCCGGCCTTCTCCGTCTCCGGATCCGTCGTGGAGCAGCCCGCCGCGGCCAGCGGCGCCGCGGCGGACAGCAGCACGGCGGTGCGGAGGAAGTCTCGTCTCGAGGAAGTCATCGTTGAACTCCTGATAGGTGTGCTCCGCGCCCGCAAAAAGGCCGAAGTGGCCCCCTTGCGGGCGCGGAGCGGGGTCGGGTTATCGAATTGTTAGGCTCAGGCGCCGGCGGCGCCCTCGGCGGCGGAACGGCCTTCCGCGCCCCCCTGGGCGCTCTCCGCCCCGACGGGAGTGAAGTCGCGGGCGCCGATGAAGGCGGGACGGGGTGCGGGCGCCGAGTACGGCTCGACGCACGTGTTCTCCACGCTGTTGAACACGATGAACACGTTGGAGCGCGGGAACGGGGTGATGTTCCCGTTCGAGCCGTGCATGCAGTTGCAGTCGAACATGGTGGCCGAGCCCGCCGAGCCCGTGAACAGCTCGATCCCGTGCTTGTCGGCCAGGATCGACAGGCTGTTGGGGTCGGGCGTCCCGATCTCCTGTCCGCGCAGGGACTCCTTGTAGTGGTCGTCCGGGGTCTCCCCGACGCAGGCCACGAAGGTCTTGTGCGAGCCAGGCATGATCATTAGCCCGCCATTGTGCACGAAATTCTCGGTGAGCGCGATGGATATGCTCACCGCGCGCATCCGGGGCATGCCGTCCTCCGCGTGCCAGGTCTCGAAGTCCGAGTGCCAGTAGAAGTCCTTGCCAGTGAAACCTGGCTTGTAGTTGACCCGGCTCTGGTGGACGTAAACCTCCGAGCCGAGGATCTGCCGGGCCCGGCCGACGACGCGGGGGTCGCGGACGAGTTCGGCGAACACCTCGCTGATCTTGTGCACCTCGAAGATCGAGCGGACCTCGTCCGAGCCGCGCTCGGTGACCGTGCGCTCGTCGGCCAGGATGCGCGGGTCCGCGGACAGCCGGCGCAGCTCGGCGCGGTAGTCCTCGACCTCCTCCGGCGCGAGCAGCTGGTCGACGGACAGGAAGCCGTTGGCCTCGTAGGCCTCGAGCGTGGCGGCGTCGACGGGCCCGTCCTGGGCCTCGCCGTACACGACCGGGTCCTGGCGGTACAGCAGCGCGGCCTCGGAGGACTTCCGGGTGGGGTAGGCGTCGTCGATCGTCGGATGGGACTCGATGATGCTCATGCGTCCTCCTCGGTCAGCAGCGGGTACACGCCGTTCTCGTCATGGACCTCCCGGCCGGTGCAGGGCGGGTTGAACACGCAGACGGTCCGCACGTCCGTGTGCGCGCGCAGCGTGTGGTGCTCGTGGCCGTCGAGCAGGTACATCACGCCCGGCTCGATCTTGTGCTTCTCGCCCGTCTCGTCGTTGGTCAGCTCGCCCTGGCCCTCGACGCAGTACACGGCCTCGATGTGGTTGGCGTACCACATCTTCGTCTCGGTGCCCGCGTACAGGATCGTCTCGTGCAGCGAGAACCCGACGCCCTCTTTGGCCAGCACGAAGCGGCGGCTGCACCAGGTCGGCGCCTGCACGTCGCGCTCCGTGCCGATGATCTCCCCGAGGGAACGAACGATCATTGAGACTCCCTTGTTCTGTTCGGTGCCCGGCGGCTCAGGCGGTGACCTTTTGGCGGACGGCCTCCACCGAGTCCGCGATGATCTCCAGGCCGGTGGCCAGCTCGGACTCGGTGGTGGTGAGCGGCGGCAGCAGCTTGGCGACCTCGCCCTCGGGCCCGGAGGTCTCCATCAGCAGCCCCCGCGCGAACGCCTCGCCGCACACCTTCGAGGCCGCCTCCGGGTCCTTCATCACCAGGCCCCACGCCAGGCCGCGGCCGCGGACGGAGTCGACGGCGCCGGCGTGCGCGATCGCGATCTCGTTCAGCGCCGCCTGGACCTGCTGGCCCTTGGCGAGGGTCTGCTTCTCGAAGTCGTCGCCGGTCCAGTAGTCCTCCAGCGCGCCGACGGCGGTGACGAACGCGGGGTTGAAGCCGCGGAAGGTGCCGTTGTGCTCTCCCGGGTCCCACACGTCGAGCTCGCGCTTCATCAGCGTGATCGCGAAGGGCAGGCCGTAGCCGCTGAGGGACTTGGACAGGCAGACGATGTCCGGGGTGATCCCCGCCTCCTCGAAGCTGAAGAACGGCCCGGTGCGGCCGCACCCCATCTGCACGTCGTCGACGATGAGGAGGATGTCCTGCCGGCGGCAGAGGTCCTGCAGGCCGCGGAGCCACTCGGCGGTGGCCACGTTGATGCCGCCCTCGCCCTGCACGGTCTCCACGATGACGGCGGCGGGCTTGTCGAGGCCGCTGCCGCTGTCGTCCAGCATCGTCTCGAAGAGCAGGAAGTCGGGCGTCCTGCCGTCGAGGTAGTTGTCGTAGGGCATCGCCACGCCGTGCCCGAGGGGCACGCCCGCGCCGGTGCGCTTCATCGAATTGCCGGTCACGGCGAGCGCGCCGAGCGTCATCCCGTGAAAGGCGTTGGTGAAGCTGACGACGGTCTCGCGGCCGGTGTACTTGCGCGCCAGTTTCAGCGCGGCCTCGACGGAGTTGTTCCCCGCGGGCCCGGGGAACTGGACTTTGTAGTCGAGGCTGCGGGGCTTCAGGACGTACTCGTTGAAGCGTTCCAGGAACTCGCGCTTGGCCGAGGTGTACATGTCGAGTCCGTGCACGACCGCGTCGCCGGCGAGATAATCCAGCAGCCGGCGTTTCAGCTGCGGGTTGTTGTGCCCGTAGTTGAGGGTGCCGGCGCCGGCGAAGAAATCGAGGTAGGTCTTGCCGTCCTCGTCGGTCATGTGGCTGCCCTGGGCCGTGGTGAACACCGTGGGCCAGCTTCTGCAGTAGCCGCGGACTTCCGATTCCAGGCGGTCGAAAACGTCCATGTCTGCCTCCAGGCAGGGTCGGAGAGGAGCGGGTGGGGGGCGTGGCGGGGGGTCAGTTCGCGGCGGTGATCGGGCCGATCCTGAAGAGCACCTCGGGCTCGTGTCCCCCCTCGGGGAAGTGCTCCGCGGCGAACAGCGGGCTGCGGGCGAGTTCGCACCCGCGGGCCCTGGCGAAGGATTCGAACATCGCGGTGGAGGCGGCGTTGTCCGGCGTGACCGTGGCCTCCATGAACCGGTGCCCGCGGGGGGCGAGCCGGTCGGCCAGGCCGTCGAGCATGCGGCGGGCGAGGCCCCTGCCGCGGTGGTCGCGGTCGACCGCGACCTGCCACACGAAGAACGTGTCCGGACGGGACGGGCGGACGTAGCCGGTGATGAAGCCGCAGGGGCCCGCGTCGTCGCGCGCGACGATCGAGGTGTCCGCGAAATCGCGGCACCAGAGCGCGTAGCTGTACGGCGAGTTGACGTCCAGGACCTGAGAGTCCCGGGCGAGCCGCCAAAGCGCGGGTCCATCGGCGAGGCTCGGCTCCTGGAGTAGCACTTCCGCGTTCGTCTCGTTCTTCTCGGGGCGTCGGGTCGGTGATTCCAGGGGTTGCGCTGCCATGTCCAGGCAACTTAGCGAATCTCGCGCGATGATCGCAGATGATTGTTATCGGCGAGATGTTTAGCCGTGCCGATCGCTGGGTATGATTAAGTGCTTTTGCGATTCGGGTGCAATTTCGGCGGTCTCGATGCGGGCCGCGATCCGCGTTTCCCCGTGATACGCAGGCGGTACTGCCGGATGCGCCGGAGATGTTGCGTGCATGCTTCCTGAATGCAACCTTAACGTTTCGCCGCTGCGTCAGGAGTGCTTTTTTATATCGGTTATGTGAGGTAAGTCACATAGATCCGGTGTCAACGGGGCCGGTGCGGCGGGCGTCACTTCGCATCGCGGGAGGTCGAGCCGCGAGCGGCCGGGCTGTGGCGGGAGTGGGCCAAGGCACTCTCCGAGGCCCCGTGTACTTACCTTCAAGGGGCAGGTGCTCCATCCAGAGGGTAAGACCTGGATGGCTTATGAGTTAGGGAATCCGGGTTTCGGTCCGCTTCCGGGGCGGCCGAGGCCCGGCGGGAACGCCGGACGCCGGCCTCCTTGCGGACGTCCTGAATCAGCCTAAAGGTGAGACCGATTCAGGTTCGGCCTTACATCGTCCGATCTCTCTACGTTATCAAATGGTCACGAGGAGTCATGACTTGCCCGCGAAGCGGTCGGTCGCCTCGATCAGGCGGTGCAGGATCCCCGGCTCACTGTAGGCGTGCCCCGCGTCGTCGACGATGTGGAAGTCGGCCTCGGGCCACGCGCGGTGCAGGTCCCACGCCGTCGCGACCGGCGTGCACACGTCGTAGCGCCCCTGCACGATCACGGCCGGGATGTGGCGGATCTTGTCCACGTCCCGGATCAGCTGGTCCTCCTCGAGGAACCCCCCGTTGGTGAAGTAGTGGTTCTCGATGCGGGCGAACGCCACCGCGTACTCCGGCTCGCCGAACCCGCCGGCCATCTCCGGGTCGGGCCGCAGGGTGAGCGTCGAGCCCTCCCACGTCGCCCACGCCTTCGCGGCCGCGACCCGCACCTCGGGGTCCGGCGACTCGAGCCGCTCGCGGAACGCCGAGATGAGGTCCTCGCGCTCGTCCTCGGGGATCGGCTCGACGTACTTCTCCCACAGGTCGGGGAACAGCAGCGACGCCCCCTCCTGGTAGAACCAGTACAGCTCGAACGGCCGCAGGGTGAAGATGCCGCGCAGCACCAGCTCGGTCACCCGGTCGGGGTGCGTCTGCGCGTACGCCAGCGACAGCGCGCTGCCCCAGCTCCCGCCGAACACCAGCCAGCGCTCGATGCCGAGGTGCTCGCGGAGCCGCTCCATGTCGGCGACCAGGTTCCAGGTGGTGTTGCTCTCCAGCGACACCTCCGGGTCCTTCGCGTGCGGCAGGCTGCGGCCGCAGTTGCGCTGGTCGAACAGGACGATCCGGTACGCCTCGGGGTCGAACTGCCGGCGGTGGGCCGGGCTGCACCCGCCGCCCGGCCCGCCGTGCAGCATCACGGCGGGCTTGCCGTCGGGGTTCCCGCAGACCTCCCAGTAGATACGGTTTCCATCGCCGACGTCGAGCAGCCCGGAGTCGTGGGGCTCGATCGGCGGGTACAGCGTGCGAAGCTCCATGGAGCGCGATTGTCCCATCCGGCCCGCGTACCGGCGGGATGTGACCCACCGCACCCCGCGGAAGGGCCGCACGGGGGGTGATCAGGCGTCCTGCGTGCGCGAACACCGGGCGGATGTCGAGAGGGCAAACCCCAAACTGGGCAAACGTTCCGCTGGTCGGGACTAGAGTGCCTCTAGTGAGCGAAGCGAGGAGCCACAGGGCCGGCAGCGGAGCGAACGAGATGTGCACAACGACCCCCGCGAACGCGGCCGTGCGCCGCCGGGCGAGGAGACACGTGAGCGAAGTGACGAGCCGTCGGGCCGGTAACGCTGCGAGCAGGGCGAACGGCGTGCCGCCGGTCGGCCCGCTCCCGTCCGGGAGGCGAGGAGACCGGTGAGCGAGCTGAACGGATCCGGCGGTTCCCGGGGCGTCCCCGAGGGGGCGGCCCCCTGGCCCGCCATGGGACGCGACCCGGGCGGCGCGCAGCAGGCGCTGCCGTCCGCCCAGCAGCCCATCCAGATGTCCAAGCCCGGACAGCCCGGACAGCCCGGACAGCCCGGCCAACCGGGCCAGCCCGGCAGGCACGGGCAGACGGGGGAGATGGTGCGCCCCGACGTCGAGCAGACCGAGGCCCAGCCCTGGGACATTGTCGAGCGGCTCCGCCAGATGGCCGACCTCATCGGCGACGCGCTCGCCGCCGGGGAGCGCAAGGTCAACGAGGCGCAGACCGAGACGGCGTCGCAGATCGCCGCCGTCCAGGCGGAGAAGGAGTCCGCGCAGCGCGACGCGGCCGCCGCCTGGGGCGAGGTGCAGCGTGCCCGCGGCCAGGCCGAGCAGGCTGACCGCCGCGCCGTGGAGGCCGAGCGCCGCCTCACCGAGGCCCAGAACGAGAGCGCCTCGCAGGTCGCGGCCGTCCAGGCGGAGAAGGAGTCCGCGCAGCGCGACGCCGCGGCCGCGTGGGGCGAGGTGCAGCGCGCTCGCGGCCAGGCCGAGCAGGCTGACCGCCGCGCCGTGGAGGCCGAGCGCCAGGTCGCCGAGGCCGAGCGCCGCACCGCCGAGGTCCAGAACGAGGCCGTCACGCAGATCGCGGCGCTCCAGACCGAGAAGGAGAACGCCCAGCGCGACGCGGCCGCCGCCTGGAACCAGGCCCAGCAGGGCCGCGCCCAGGCCGACCAGGCCCGCGGCCAGGCCGAGCAGGCGCGCGTCCAGGCCGACCAGGCCCGCGCGCAGGCCGAGCAGACCCGCGCGCAGATGGAGCAGCTGCAGGCCCAGGTCGAGCAGGCCGAGCGCCGCGTCGCCGAGGCCGAGGCGACGGTCCGGCAGGCGATCCAGCAGCGCGACGCCATGAGCGAGGCCCGCGACGACGCCCTGCGCGCCGTCGAGGACGCCGTCGGCGCCCGCCGCTCCGCCGAGGCCGAGCGCGACCGCGTCGCAGAGCAGGCGGGGGAGCTGTCCCGCGCGCTGGAGACCGCGCACAGCGAGCTGTCGGCGCTGCGCGCCAAGGTCACCGACGCCGAGATGACCGCGCAGAACCTGCAGCACGCCGTCGTCGCCGCCGGCAAGGAGGCCGACGAGTCCCGGCGCCGCGCCGAGGTCGCCGAGCGCCGCGCGCAGGAGAACGAGCGCCGCGCCCAGGAGGCCGAGCGGCGGGTGCAGGACGCCGAGCGCCGCGCCCAGGAGGCCGCCGCGCGCGCCGACGCCGCCGAGGCCGAGCGGCAGCAGGCCCTCGACACGGCCGCCCAGTCGCTGGAGGCCGCCAAGAAGGCCGAGCGGGAGCGCGACGGCAGCGCCAAGGCGCGCGAGGCCGCCGAGCGGGGCCGCGAGGCCGCCGTCCAGGCGCAGGCGCGCGCCGAGTCCGAGCTCACCCTGGCCCGCGGCCGCGCCGACCAGGCCGGGCGCGAGCGCGACAAGACCGTCGCCGCGATGCGCCAGCTGGCCGCCGAACGCGACGCCGTCGCCGAGAAGCTCGCCGAGCGCGACCAGTGGGTTGACCAGCTGGCCCAGGCCGTCACCGAGCAGCGCGCCCAGATCGCCGAACTCTCCCAGGAACGCGACGCCGCCCGCCAGGCCGCCGACCAGGCCCGCTCCCTGATCGACGAGCTGACCAGGCAACTCCGCACCATCATGCCCACCGCCGCCACCCCCCGCCTCTAGGCGGCGCGCACCCACCCGGAGCCAGCAAAAGCCAGAGCCGCCCGCCGCGCCCCCCAGGCGCGGCGGCCGCGTCGCCCCAGCCATCGCCGCGACGCCGCGGCCCTCGCAAGGACTCCGATCACGCCCGACGGCAGGCGAGGGACCGCCAAGCCCTACGGGTGTGCCGCACCCGACGCCCTGACCCGCCGCCGCAACCACGCAACGATCCGCCGGTCGTGCTCGGGTCTGTAGGCGGTTGGTTTGAAGGGCCCATCGTCGTGCTAGGCGGGCGTGGCGGCCACGACGACCACGTCGATACCGGCCGGCGCAGCGACCACGCGGCGCTCCTGGGGCTGTGATCGCGTCCGTTGGCGGGTGCGGCCCGCCGAGCTGTGCGAGTGCGGCGCAGCGACACCTGAGCCGGCGTCGCGGCCACACGACGATCCGCCGGTTGTCCTTGGGGCTGTAGGCGGGGCCAGTTGTAGGGCCCGTCGTCCGTGCTGGGCAGGTGTGGCCGGCGCGACGACATCAGCCGTCGCCGCAACCACGCGACGACCGGAAGGTTGCGATCGCGTCCGAAGGCAGGTTCGAGCGAAGCGAGAACCTGATCGCGCAGTGAGCCGCTAGGCGAGTCGGAGCGATGCCAGCGATCGCCCGCGTTTCTCGACGATGGAGGCCCCCCGGGGCCGAAGGAGGAGAGAAATGCAATAAGCTAGAACCCCGTGGACAGTGCGGTACCGTCCGCCTCGCAACGACCACGGGAGCGCCTTCTTGCCATCGGCTACCACTGGTAGATCACGTCCTACCAAGCATCTCTTCGTCACCGGCGGTGTCGCCTCCAGCCTCGGCAAGGGTCTGACGGCGTCCAGCCTCGGGCGGCTCCTGGCCCTCCGCGGGCTCCGGGTCACCATGCAGAAGCTCGACCCCTACCTCAACGTCGACCCGGGCACGATGAACCCGTTCCAGCACGGCGAGGTCTTCGTCACCGACGACGGCGCCGAGACGGACCTGGACATCGGGCACTACGAGCGGTTCCTCGACACCGAGCTGCACGGGTCCGCGAACGTCACCACCGGTCAGGTGTACTCGAACGTGATCGCCAAGGAGCGGCGCGGGGAGTACCTCGGCGACACCGTCCAGGTGATCCCGCACATCACCAACGAGATCAAGGACCGGATCCGCGGGATGGCCGACGACGGCGACGTCGACATCGTCATCACCGAGGTGGGCGGGACGGTCGGCGACATCGAGTCGCTGCCGTTCCTGGAGTCGGTCCGGCAGATCCGGCACGAGATCGGGCGGGAGAACTGCTTCTTCCTGCACGTGTCCCTGCTGCCCTACATCGGCCCGTCCGGGGAGCTGAAGACCAAGCCGACGCAGCACTCGGTCGCGGCGCTGCGCTCCATCGGCATCCAGCCCGACGCGATCGTGTGCCGGTCGGACCGGCCGATCACCGACGGGCTCAAGCACAAGATCAGCCTGATGTGCGACGTGGACCGCGAGGCCGTGGTGTCCGCGGTGGACGCCGCCAGCATCTACGACATCCCGAAGGTGCTGCACTCCGAGGGCCTGGACGCCTACGTGGTGCGCCGCCTGGACCTGCCGTTCCGCGACGTCGACTGGGGCGCGTGGGACGAGCTGCTCCGCCGCGTCCACAAGCCCGCCCGCGAGGTCACGATCGCGCTGGTCGGCAAGTACATCGACCTGCCCGACGCCTACCTGTCGGTCACCGAGGCGCTGCGGCACGGCGGGTTCGGCAACGACGCCAAGGTGCACATCCGCTGGGTGAAGAGCGACGACTGCGAGACGCCCGAGGGCGCCAAGCGGGAGCTCGACGGCGTCGACGGCGTCCTCGTCCCCGGCGGGTTCGGCGTCCGCGGCATCGAGGGCAAGCTCGGCGCGGTCCGGTACGCGCGGGAGAACCGCGTCCCGCTGCTCGGCATCTGCCTCGGGCTCCAGTGCATGGTCATCGAGGCGGCGCGGAACCTCGGGGGGCTCGGCGACGCCGGGAGCGCCGAGTTCGACGCCACCACCGCCCACCCGGTCGTCGCCACGATGGCCGACCAGCTCGACGTCGTCGCCGGGGAGCGCGACATGGGCGGCACGATGCGGCTCGGCCTCTACCCGGCGGACCTGGCCGACGGCTCGGTCGTGCGGGACCTGTACGGGGAGGCGAAGGTGTCCGAGCGGCACCGGCACCGCTACGAGGTCAACAACGCCTACCGCGACCGGCTGGAGGAGGCGGGGCTCCGGTTCTCGGGCCTGTCGCCCGACGGCCGCCTGGTCGAGTACGTCGAGCTGCCCCGCGAGCAGCACCCGTTCTTCGTCGGGACGCAGGCGCACCCGGAGTTCCGGTCCCGCCCGACCCGGCCGCATCCGCTGTTCACCGGGCTCGTCTCGGCCGCCCTCGACTACGCCGAGGCGCGCGCGGGCGAGGGCGAGGCCGGGACGGTGGCGGCGTCATGAGCGGCGAGGAGCTCGGCCCGGACGACGTCCGAGACCGCCCTGACAGATGGAAGGTCGTGGAGTCGTCCACGGTCTACCAAGGGCGCGTCTTCAGCGTCCGCAGCGACCGGGTGGAGATGCCGCGCGGCGACGCCACGGAGGCCGTCGGCCGCGACGTGATCGAGCACATCGGCTCGGTCGGCGTCATCGCGGTCGACGACCGCGACCGGGTGCTGCTGCTGCGCCAGTACCGGCACCCGGTGTCGCGGCTGCTGTGGGAGGCGCCCGCCGGGCTGCGCGACGTCGACGGCGAGCCCCTGCACAAGCTCGCGGAGCGCGAGCTGCTGGAGGAGGCCGGGTACCGCGCCGAGCGCTGGGACACCCTGCTCGACGTGTACCCCTCGCCGGGCATGGCCGACGAGCGCATCCGGATCTTCCTGGCGCGCGGCCTCACCGAGGTGCCCGCCGACCAGATCGACTTCGAGCGCGTCCACGAGGAGGCCGACATGCCGGTCGTGTGGGTGCCGCTGGAGGAGGCGGTCCGCAAGGTGTTCGCCGGCGAGCTGCACAACATGATCGCGTGCATGGGGATCCTCGCGGTGCACGCGGCCCGCGGCTCGGACTTCGCGGACCTGCGCCCCGTCGACGCGCCGGAGGACTGAGCCGGATGAGGTCCCCCTCCGGCGGCCGGAGGGGGCATGATGGGCGGGTCCCCGGACCCCACGGCCGGAAGAGGTGCCGCCCTGTCCCCGAGCCCGTCCTCCCGGAGCACCGCGCGGCGCCCCGCCCCTGACCCCGGCGCGGGTTCCGCGCTCGACTCGGCGGTGCGCGGGTACCTGGGGCACCTCGCGGTCGAGCGCGGTCTCGCCGCCAACACGCTCAGCTCCTACCGCCGCGACCTGCGCCGGTACGCGCGGGTGCAGGAGGAGCGGGGGCGCGGGTCGATCGGGGAGATCACCGAGGACGACGTCCGCGCGTTCCTGGTGGGGCTGCGCGAGGGCGACGACGACCATCCGCCGCTGTCGGCGGGCTCGGCGGCGCGGGCGCTCGTGGCCGTCCGCGGGCTGCACCGGTTCGCACTGCGCGAGGGCCTCGCCGCCGGCGACCCCGCGCACGACGTCAAGCCGCCGACGCCGCCGCGCCGGCTGCCGAAGGCGATCTCGCTGGAGGAGGTCGAGCGGCTGCTCGCGGCGGCGGCCGGGCCGTCCGGCGACCCCGGCACCGCGCGCGGCCTGCGCGACCGGGCGCTGCTGGAGCTGCTGTACGGGTCGGGCGCGCGCATCTCCGAGGCCGTCGGCCTGGACGTCGACGACCTCGATCTGCGGGACGGGTTCGCGCGCGTCGCCGGCAAGGGCGGCAAGGCCCGGGTGGTGCCCATCGGCGACTACGCCCGCGAGGCCGTGGACGCCTACCTCGTGCGGGCCCGGCCCGAGCTGGCCGGGGCCGGGCGGGGCGGCCCGGCGCTGTTCCTGAACGCGCGGGGCGGGCGGCTGTCGCGGCAGGGCGCCTGGATGGTGCTGCGCGCCGCGGCCGACCGGGCGAAGCTGTCGGAGGTGTCCCCGCACACGCTGCGGCACTCGTTCGCCACCCACCTGCTGGACGGGGGCGCCGACGTCCGCGTCGTCCAGGAGCTGCTCGGGCACGCGTCGGTCACCACCACGCAGGTCTACACGCTCGTCACCGTCCAGCTGCTGCGCGAGGTCTACGCGACCTCGCACCCGCGGGCGCGGAACTGACCGCCCGGCGGGCGCAGCGGACACGCACTAAGGGACGAATCGGATCATCCGCCCCATCGACAAATCGCGACGTTCGTTGCGCGTCGGCTTGAGCGACGGGGTGGACGGCCCTAGAGTCCCCGTTCTGGATGGCATTTCCGGGCCGTCGGGGAGGGATCTGGTGACCAGCACTAACAGTGCGGATGGAGTCCTCTCCTCCGCCACCATAGAGACCGATCCGAGCCGCGCCCTCGGGCCCACGCAGCGCCCCGTCCCGGTGTTCCCGGAGCCGGAGCCGCTGGCCGAGCACGGGCCCGCGCGGATCGTGGCCGTCTGCAACCAGAAGGGCGGGGTCGGCAAGACCACCACGACGATCAACCTGGGCGCCGCGCTCGCCGAGTACGGCCGCCGCGTCCTGCTCGTCGACTTCGACCCGCAGGGCGCCCTGTCGGTCGGCCTCGGCAAGGGCGACCCGCGCCAGCTCGACGTGACGATCCACAACCTGCTGCTCGAACGCGACACCGAGTGGGAGGACGTCGTCATCGAGACCGGCGTCGACGGGATGGACCTGCTGCCGAGCAACATCGACCTGTCCGGCGCCGAGGTCCAGCTCGTCCACGAGGTCGGCCGCGAGTACATCCTGCAGGGCGCGCTTAAGTCTGCCGTCGAGCACTACGACTACATCCTCATCGACTGCCAGCCGTCGCTCGGCCTGCTCACCGTGAACGCGCTGGCAGCCAGCGAGGGCGTGCTGATCCCGCTGGAGTGCGAGTACTTCGCGATGCGCGGCGTCGCGCTGCTGATGGAGACGATCGAGAAGGTGCAGGGCCGGATCAACCCGGGCCTGGTCATCGACGGGGTCCTCGGCACCATGTACGACTCGCGGACGCTGCACACCCGCGAGGTCCTCGGGCGCATCGTCGAGGCGTTCGGCGACACGGTGTTCCACACCGTGATCAACCGCACGGTGCGGTTCCCCGACGCGACCGTGGCGGGGGAGCCGATCACGTTCTTCGACCCCAGCTCGATGGGCGCCAACGCCTACCGCAGCCTGGCCCGGGAGGTCTTGGTCAGGTGGGCGGAGACCGAGTGACGCCGTCCGGCGCCCCCTGACCCCCGACGGAGCGCACATGGGCACCCCCCCGCCCCTGCCTTACGACCCGCCGCCGGGCCCGCCGCCCGGCGCCCTGCCGCCGCCCCCGCCCCGCCGGGGCCTGGGCACGCCGGCCATCGTGCTGATCGTCGTCGCGGCCGTGGTGCTCGTCGCGGTCGGCGGCACGGGGGCCTACCTGGCCATGCGCGACAAGGACGACGGGTCCTCGTCCGGGCCGGTCGACCTGCGCGTGCCGCTGACGTTCCGGCTCCTGGCGGGCGTCTCGGCCCCGCCGTGCGCGGGCGTCACCGTCTCCGGCTCCTCCGAGTGCTACGTCCTGGGTCCGGACGCGCTGACGGTGCACCGGCTGGAAGGGGTCAAGGCCGTCCCGCCCGATCCCGCGCGCGGCAGCCCTGCCTGGTCGGTCGAGCTGACGCTGACCTCGGCGGACGCGCCCCGGTTCGCCGCCCTGACCCGCAAGGCCGCCGACGCCTCCGCCGCCCAGGCGCCCGGCGGGCGGATGGCCATGCTGGTCGGCGGGTCGCTCGTGTCCCAGCCCGCGCAGGTGATGGAGGCCATCACCGGCGGCAGAGTCCAGATGACCGGACCCGCCGGCGGCTTCACCCGCGAGGACGCAAGGGCCGTCGTCCGGAAGCTGACCGGCGAGTAGCGCCCGGCCCGCCGCGTCACCGCCCGTGGCCGCCGGAGTGCGCGGGCACGCGCCGGGCATGGGACGATGGGGCCGGTGAGCACAGCGCACGAGGAGCTCTCCGCTACCGTGAGCGACGTGGACGCGACGTCGCCCGAACCGGGGCAGGAGACCGAGGAGGAGCAGGGGTTCCGCGTCCGCCTGGACAACTTCGAGGGCCCCTTCGACCTGCTGCTCGGGCTGATCTCCAAGCACAAGCTCGACATCACCGAGGTGTCGCTGCACAAGGTCACCGACGACTTCATCGCCCACATCCGCTCGCACGGCGCCGACTGGGACCTCGACCAGGCCAGCCACTTCCTGCTGGTCGCCGCGACCCTGCTGGACCTCAAGGCCGCGCGGCTGCTGCCGTCCGGTGAGGTCGACGACGAGGAGGACCTGGCGCTGCTGGAGGCCCGCGACCTGCTGTTCGCGCGGCTGCTGCAGTACCGGGCCTACAAGGAGGTGGCGCGGGTGTTCGCCGCGCGCGCCGCCGACGCGAGCCGCCGGTTCCCGCGCCTGGTCCCGATGGAGCCGAAGTTCGCGAACCTGCTGCCGGAGGTGCTGCTCGGCCTCGGCCCCGACGAGTTCGCCCGGCTCGCCGCCAAGGCGCTCACGCCGAAGGCGCCGCCGGCGGTCTCGGTCGAGCACATGTACCAGCCGAAGGCCAGCGTCAAGGAGCAGGCCGCGATCGTCGTGGAGCGGCTCCGCCGGCTGCGGCAGACCACGTTCCGGGTGCTGGCGGCCGACGCGGAGGGCACCTACGAGGTGGTCGCGCGGTTCCTGGCGCTGCTGGAGCTGTACCGGGAGCAGGCGGTCACGTTCGAGCAGCACGAGCCCCTCGGCGAGCTCCACATCACCTGGACCGGCACCGACGCGGGCGACGTGGAGGTCGGCGACGACTACGAGGGCGCCCCGAAGAAGGACCCCGCGGAGGGCGCCGGGGACGCCGCCGGAGCCGACGGGAAGAGCCGGAAGGACGAGGAAGACGATGAGTGAGGAACCCGGCGCGGACGCGCCGGAGCTTCCGGGGCTGCGCGCCTCGATCGAGGCGATCCTGCTCGTGGTGGACGAGCCGGTCACCGAGATGACGCTCGCGCAGCTGCTGGAGCGCCCCCGCGGGGAGGTCGCGGAGACGCTGCGGGAGCTGGCCGCGGAATACACCGAGCAGGGCCGGGGGTTCGACCTCAGGGAGGTCGCCGGCGGCTGGCGGTTCTACACCCGGGACGTCTGCGCCCCGGTGGTGGAGCGGTTCGTCACCGACGGGCAGCAGGCGCGGCTGACCCAGGCCGCGCTGGAGACGCTCGCCGTCGTCGCCTACCGGCAGCCGGTGAGCCGGGCCCGCGTGTCGGCGATCCGCGGCGTCAACAGCGACGGCGTCATGCGGACGCTGACGCTGCGGGGCCTGATCGAGGACGCCGGGCAGGATCCGGAGTCGCAGGCCCACCTCTACCGGACCACCGGCTACTTCCTGGAGCGGCTGGGGCTGCGCGACCTCGACGAGCTTCCCGAGCTCGCCCCCTACCTCCCCGATGACCTGCCAGACGACATAGTTGAGGACGCGTGAGCGAAGTGACGAGCCCCTGGGCGGGGAACGCAGCGAACCGGGCAGGCGCGGCGGCGCCCGCTCCCCGGCCACGAGCCGCCAGGTGAGGGGACCAGTGAACGAGAAGGAGGGCGTGCGCCTGCAGAAGGTCCTGGCCGAGGCCGGGATCGGCAGCCGCCGCCACTGCGAGGAGCTGATCGGCGAGGGCCGCGTCACCGTCAACGGGAAGAAGGTCTTCCGGTTCGGTGAGCGCGTCGACCCCCAGCGCGCCGTCATCCACGTGGACGGCAAGCGGGTCGAGACCCGCTCCGAGATGCGCTACTACGCGATCAACAAGCCGCGCGGCGTGGTGTCCACGATGGCCGACGAGCGGGGCCGCAAGTCCCTGGCCGACTACGTGGAGGTGCCCGAGCGGCTGTTCCACGTCGGGCGGCTGGACACCGACACCGAGGGACTGATCCTGCTCACCAACGACGGCGAGCTGTCGCACCGGCTGACCCACCCGTCCTACGGGGTGTTCAAGACCTACCTGGCGGAGATCCACGGCCCGATCCCGCGCGACCTCGGCAAGCGCCTCAAGGCCGGCGTCGTCCTGGACGACGGGCCCGCGAAGGCCGACAAGTTCCGCGTGTTCGACCAGGTCGGGCGCCGCGTCCTGGTCGAGATCACCCTGCACGAGGGGCGCAAGCACATCGTCCGGCGGCTGCTGAAGGAGGTCGGCTTCCCCGTACAGCAGCTCGCCCGCGTCGAGTTCGGCCCGATCAAGCTGGGCCAGCTGAAGCCGGGCGGCATGCGGGCGCTCACCGTCCAGGAGGTCGGCGAGCTCTACAAGGCCGTCGGGCTCTAGCGCGCCCGGGCACGGCGAGAGCACGGCACCACGAGAACACGGCACCACGAGGGACACCGGGACCAGAGGGGGTACGACTGTGGCGGTACGCGCGGTCCGTGGCGCAACGCAGATCGACGCCGACGACCGGGACCAGATCCTGGAGGCGACGACCGAGCTCGTCTCCGAGGTGATGGCCCGCAACGGGCTGTCCACCGACGACGTGATCAGCGTTGTCTTCACGGTGACGCCGGACCTGACGGCGGAGTTCCCGGCGCTCGCCGCCCGCAAGCTCGGGTTCCACGAGGTGCCGCTGCTGTGCGCCACCGAGATCGGCGTCCCCGGCGCGCTGCCGCGGGTCATCCGGCTCATGGCGCACATCGCGACGGACCGGTCCCGCTCGGAGGTCCAGCACGTGTACCTGCGCGGCGCGACGGCGCTCCGGCTGGACATCGCACAGTAGGGTTTCGAGCGTGAACGAGGACGTGGTGCCGCGGCGGATCGTCGTGGTCGGGACCGGCCTGATCGGGACGTCGATCGCCCTGGCGATGCGGGAGCGCGGCGTCGAGGTGCTGCTGACCGACCGGGACTCGGCCGCACTGGCCCTGGCCGTGGAGCTCGGCGCGGGCGAGGCCCTGCCGGACGGCGCGCGTGCGGAGCCCGCCGACCTGGCGGTCCTCGCGGTGCCGCCGGCGGCGGTGGCGGTGACGCTGCTGGACGCGCAGAAGCGCGGCCTGGCGACCGCCTACACCGACGTGGCGAGCGTGAAGGCGCTGCCGCTGGCGCAGGCCGCCGAGCTGGGCTGCGACCTGACGACGTTCGTGGCGGGCCATCCCCTCGCCGGGAGCGAGCGGTCCGGGCCGAGCGCGGCGCGGCCGGACCTGTTCCTCGGCCGGCCGTGGGCGCTGTGCGCGACGCCGGAGGCGACGCCGGAGACGGTCGAGGTCGTCACCGGCCTGGCGAAGGCGTGCGGCGCGATGCCGGTGCAGGTGGACGCCGACGAGCACGACCGGGCGGTCGCGCTCGTCTCGCACGCCCCGCACGTGGTGTCGGCCGCGGTCGCCGCCCGCCTGACCGGCGCCGACGACGTGGCGCTCGGCCTGTCCGGGCAGGGCGTGCGGGACGTCACCCGGATCGCGGCGAGCGACCCGCGGCTGTGGATCGGGATCCTGTCGGCCAACTCCCAGCCCGTCGCCGACGTGCTGGAGGCCGTCGCCACCGATCTCGCGGTGGCGGCGTCGCTGCTGCGCGACGGCAGCGAGGAGGCCGCCACGCACGTCGCCGACCTGCTGCTGCGCGGGAACGCGGGCCGGTCGCGCATCCCGGGCAAGCACGGCGGCGACCAGCCCGCCTACGCGACGGTCCAGGTGGTCATCCCCGACCGGCCGGGCGAGCTGGCGATGATCTTCCAGGCGGCGGGGATCGCGCAGGTCAACATCGAGGACGTGACGATCGAGCACTCGCCGGGCCGCCCGCTCGGCGTGCTGGAGCTGTCGGTCGTCCCGGAGGCGGCCGAGCGGCTGGCGCAGGAGCTGCGCGGGCGCGGCTGGTCCGTGCCCGGCTAGGCCCCAGTGGTACCGGCGGGCCGGTAACCTGGAGCGCTAAAGGCTTGTTCCGGGGGACTTCTGCGCGCCGGCGCGGCGACGAGCGCCGCCCGCTTCACGACGAACAGAGAGGGAGCGATCGTGCCGCTCGTCATCGCCATGGACGGTCCGTCCGGGTCGGGGAAGTCCAGCGCGTCCAAGGGCGTCGCCCGGGCGCTCGGGCTGCGCTACCTCGACACGGGCGCCATGTACCGCGCCATGACGTGGTGGATGCTGGAGAACGGCGTGCCGGTCGAGGACGGCGCCGCCGTCGCGGCCCGCGCGCAGGACCCGGTGATCGAGTCCGGCACCGACCCGGCGGCGCCGACGATCACGGTGGACGGGACGGACGTGTCCGGCCCGATCCGCACCCGCGCGGTCACCAACGCGGTCAGCGCCGTCAGCTCCGTCCCGGCGGTGCGCGCCCGGCTCGTGGAGCTGCAGCGCGAGATCATCGGGAGCGGCGGCATCGTGGTGGAGGGGCGCGACATCGGGACGGTCGTCGTTCCGGAGGCGCCGGTCAAGGTGTTCCTGACGGCGAGTCCCGAGGTGCGCGCGGCGCGGCGCGCGAAGGACCTGGCCGCCGACCCGGGCGCGTCGGTGACGGTCACGCAGGCCGAGCAGGAGCGGCGCGACCGGCTCGACTCGACGCGCAAGGCGTCGCCGCTGGCGAAGGCGGCGGACGCGCACGAGATCGACTCGTCCGGGCTGGGCTTGGACGAGGTCATCGAGGCGGTCGTCCGCCTCGCCAAAGAGCATGAGTGAGCGGGCGGCCTGAGGGCCCCCGCCGGGGAATGTGACAGTGAGCGATTTCGAGATCGAGACGGTGGACGCCGTCCTGGACGTCGACCAGGACCTCGACCAGGACGCGGGCCCGGCGCCGGTCGTGGCCGTGGTGGGGCGGCCGAACGTCGGCAAGTCCACACTGGTCAACCGGATCCTCGGCCGCCGCGAGGCCGTCGTGGAGGACGTCCCGGGTGTGACCCGCGACCGGGTCGCCTACGACGCGACGTGGAGCGGGCGCCGGTTCACCGTCGTCGACACCGGCGGCTGGCTGCCGGACTCCTCCGGCCTGGCCGCGGCGATCGCCGAGCAGGCCCGGCTGGCGGTCGACCTCGCCGACGTCGTGATGTTCGTGGTGGACGCGACGGTGGGCGCCACGGACGTGGACGAGGCCGTGGTGGAGATCCTGCGCCGGTCCGGCAAGCCGGTGATCCTGGTCGCCAACAAGGTCGACGGCGTGGGCGCCGAGTCCGACGCGGCGCTGCTGTGGTCGCTCGGCATCGGCGAGCCGCGCCCGGTCAGCGCCCTGCACGGGCGCGGCAGCGGCGACCTGCTCGACGCGGTGCTGGAGGCGCTGCCCGAGGAGCCCCCGGCGGAGACGTTCGCCGAGACGGGCGGGCCGCGCCGGGTGGCGCTGCTGGGCCGCCCGAACGTCGGCAAGTCGAGCCTGCTGAACAAGCTGGCGGGGGAGAACCGCGCCGTCGTGGACTCGGTGGCGGGCACGACCCGCGACCCGGTCGACGAGCTGATCGAGCTCGGCGGCAAGACGTGGCGGTTCATCGACACCGCCGGGATCCGGCGCCGGCACCGCGAGAACCAGGGCGCCGACTTCTACGCGACGCTGCGCACGCGGTCGGCGCTGGAGCGCGCCGAGGTCGCGGTCGTGCTGGTGGACGCCGACCAGCCGCTCGCCGAGCAGGACCTGCGGATCATCTCCATGGTCATCGAGTCGGGCCGGTCGCTGGTCATCGCCTACAACAAGTGGGACCTCCTGGACGAGGAGCGCCGCCACTACCTCGAACGCGAGATCGACCGGCAGTTGCACAACGCGCGGTGGGCGCCGCGGGCGAACATCTCCGCCAAGACCGGCCGGCACATGGAGAAGCTGGTGCCGGCCATCGAGACGGCGCTGGAGGGCTGGGGCACCCGCGTCCCGACGTCCAAGCTGAACCAGTTCTTCGCCGACCTGGTGAACTCGCATCCGCACCCGGTGCGGGGCGGCAAGCAGCCGCGCGTGCTGTTCGCGACGCAGGCGGGGGTGCGGCCGCCGCGGTTCGTGCTGTTCACGTCGGGCTTCCTCGAGGAGGGCTACCGGCGGTTCATCGAGCGGCGGCTGCGGGAGGAGTTCGGGTTCGACGGGACGCCCCTCGACATCACCATGAAGATCCGCGAAAAGCGCGGCAAGGGCAAGAAGTAGCCGAAATACCGCGCCCGCGGCCCGCCGGGGATCTTTCCCGGCGGGCCGTTCGCATGGCAGGATGCCCATGCGGGATGAGTAAGTCTTCCATTACTCACTGATCTCGCGACGGACGCGTTAGCACGTCCGGGGTACCGGGGCTCCCGGACGCCCGGGCGCGGTCGAGGGGTGTGACGTGAAGCTGCTGCTGCTCATCTCCGTCGCCGTCGTCTGCGTGGCGCTCAGCTTCGCGTGGCGGGAGCCCTGGATCGGGGGCGTCGGCCTGCTGGTGGCCTTCGTCGCCATGTTCACCGACCGCGACGACGTGCGGCTCGACGACGAGCGCGGCAGCTACGAGACCACCAAGTCCGTCCGCAACATGCGGCGCCGGGGCCGCTAGCGCTCCCAGCGCGGCTCGCCCGCGACGTGCTGGTCACCGGTCGGCGGCGGGCCCTGCCCGGGCTGGTTCTCCCGCGCGTAGCGCCCGTACACGAGCGGTTGGGTGGTGTTCGAGCCGGACGGTTCGGGCTCGTCGAGCAGCCGTTCGCGGACGCCGACCACCGCGAACCTGCCGAGCGCGAGCGCGGCGAGGAACACGATCACGACGCCGAGGCCGGTGAAGCCGGCGAGATACTCGGCGACGTGCCGCCCCTCGGTGGTCCCGAGCGGGGCGCCGACGCCCCGCGCGTCCCACAGCGGGGACAGGACCGGTCCGACGGCGAACCAGGCGCCGCCGAGCGCGGCCAGCCAGCCGCCGAACATCCCGGCCGCGCGGTTGGCGCTGAACAGCAGGATCAGCCCGCCGAGCGCGGCGGCGGCTCCGGGGGCGATGCTGAGCTGCAGGCGGTCGGTGTTGTAGACCCAGGTGTCGTCCGGCGCGAATCCGAAGTCGAAGTAGGGGCCGGCGAGAGGCAGCAGTGCCCCCCACAGCCCCAGCAGGATGAGCAGGATTCCGCTGAGGGCGCCCCGGGTGCGCGGAACTCGCATGGTCCCAGCCATGATCGATTCCTCCTGACCGGGCGTGTGATTCTGTTATGAACAGCGTTTACCCCTTAGTAGGCGGTCCACACGACCGGATAGGAGGCGCCGCATGGACAACGACGTCATCGTCGTCCACGCGCGGGAGGAGCCGCCGGATCGCTGGGACGCGGCCGTCTTCCTCGCCGGGCCCACGCCCCGGGCGCCCGGCGTCGCCTCGTGGCGGCCGGACGCGCACGTCGAGCTCCGGGCCCGCTGGCAGGGCGGCGGGCGGCTCGTGGTGTTCGACCCCGAGCACCGGGACGGCCGCTACGACGACTACGACGGCCAGATCGAGTGGGAGGAGAGCTGCCTGCACCTGGCCGACGAGGTCGTCTTCTGGGTTCCGCGCGACCTCGCGACCATGCCCGCCTTCACCACGAACGTGGAGTGGGGGATGTGGCACGACAGCGGCCGGGTGGTCTTCGGGGCGCCGCCGGACGCGCCGAGGAACGGCTACCTGCTGCACTACGCGGAGAAGTCCGCGGTGCCGACGGCCGCCGGCCTGCCGGAGACGGTCGCGGCGGCGCTGCGCCGGATCGGCGCGGGCGCGCCCCGGGCCGGCGGCGAGCGCGAGGTCCCGCTGCTGCTGTGGCGGGACGCGGCGTTCCAGCGCTGGTACACCGGGCAGCGGGACGCGGGCAACGAGCTGCTCGGGGCGCGGGTCGTGTTCCGGTTCGGGGTGTGCTGGGGCCTGCACGTCCGGGTCCGCGTCGCCGCGGAGGACCGGGTCAAGGACAACGAGATCGTCATCGGGCGCCCGGACATCTCGGCCGTCGTGCTGTACCGGCCCGGCGCGACGCTCGACGAGACGGAGGTCGTGCTCGTCCGGGAGTTCCGGAGCGCGGGCGCCGACGGGGCCGTCCGCGAACTGCCGGGCGGCTCGGGGCCGGGCCGCCCGCTGGAGGTGGCGGTCGCCGAGGTCGCCGAGGAGACCGGGCTCGCGCTGGAGCCGGGCCGGCTGCGCGAGCACCGCTCGCGGCAGCTGAACGCGACGCTGACCGCGCACCGCGCCCACCTGTTCTCCGCCGAGGTCACCGCCGGCGAGCTGGAGCGGCTCCGGGGCGCAGGGCCGTACGGGGTGGCGGCGGCGGGCGAGCGCACCTACGTCGAGGTGGCCTCCTTCGGGCGGATCAGGCGGGAGGGGCTCGTGGACGCCGCCAACCTCGGGATGATCGCCGAGGCGCTGCTGGAGGCGCGCTGACTCAGCCGTCCAGGGCGTCGCGGACGAACGCGCCGAGCGCGGCGATCGCCGCGCGCGACTCCGGCAGGTACGGCCCGAACATCTGGAACACGTGGAGCTGCCGGTCCCACACCTGGAGCGTGACCGGGACCCCCGCCTCGGCGAGCCGCCGCGCCATCAGCTCGGAGTCGCAGTACAGCAGCTCGGTGGACCCGGCCGTGAGCAGCACGGGCGGCAGCCCGGCGAGGTCGGCGCGGACGGGGGAGACCGCCGGGTCGGTGAGGTCGAGATGCCCGAGGAACCCCTCGACGAGGCGTTCCAGCAGCGGCCCGGGGTCGGACGGGTCGAGGCCCATGTTGGCGTGCGCGAGCTTGCTCGTCAGGTCCATGTCGAGCATGGGGGACAGGGCCGCGAGCGCGGCGGGCATCGGCAGCCCCTCGTCGCGGGCGCGCAGCGCCGTGGCGAAGGTGAGGTGGCCGCCCGCCGAGTCCCCCATGATCACGACGCGCGCGGGGTCGATCCCGCGCTCCTCCAGCAGCCACCGGTAGGCGGTGACGCAGTCCTCGACCTCCCGCTCGAACGGGACCGCGGGGATCATCCGGTAGTCCACCGACAGCGCCGCGACGCCGGCCGCGGCGGCGAACGAGGCGATCATCCGGCGGTGCGTGTTGAGGCCGCAGGCGATCCAGCCGCCGCCGTGCAGGTACAGGATCGCCCGGTCCCGGGGCGGTGCGGTGTCGGGCGTGCGCACCCACTCCGCGCCGAAGCCGTCGAAGTCGACCTTCTCCACGCGGATCCGCCGCGGGGTCCAGACCCGCGCCGCGAGCCGGTCGAGGTGCGCGGCGCGGCGCAGCGCCGCCTCGTCGAACGGGCGGCCCGCGTACCGGGCGAGGCCGGGCCGGACGAGCCGCCGGACGCCGGCCGAGATCGCCCGGGAGCGCAGGCTCGCCGTCCCGTGCCGCTCGATCACCAGGGTCGCGGGCCCTCGCCCCGTCCCGGCCTGCATCGTCTCGGCCTGCACCGTCTCGGCCTGCACCGTCTCGCCTTGCGCCGTCTGGTCCTGCGCTGTCACGGGGGTCCTCCTCGCGGACGGGGGATGTAAGTAGATGGTGACATTCGGAGGGAGGGGCCGGGAAGGCGGGGGAGGTGCCTGTAGTACTTACAAGCTTTGCAACGTGACATGCCTTGCATTATCAAGTTCGAAACCACTCTTTCTCTCGCATATGCGGCTGGCTAGGCTGGGCCGGGTGACGACGTTCAGCATCAGCGAGGCCGCCGCGCTCCTCGGGGTCAGCGCGGACACCGTCCGCCGGTGGGTGGACGGCGGCCGGCTCCCGGCGTCCCGGGACGAGCACGGCCACCGGCGGGTGCCGGGGGCGGAGCTGGCCGCCTTCGTGCGCGACCAGGCGCGCGGCGGGCCGCCCGACCAGGCCGAGCGCTTCTCCTCGGCGCGCAACCGGATGCGCGGGATCGTCACCGACGTCCGACGGGACGGGGTGATGGCCAAGGTCGAGATCCAGGCGGGGCCGTTCCGCGTCGTGTCGCTGATGAGCCGCGAGGCGGCCGACGACCTCGGCCTGGAGCCGGGCGTGGTCGCCGACGCCGTCGTCAAGTCCACGAACGTCGTCGTCGAAGTGCCGGACCAGGGCTGAGGAGGGACCGTGCTCAAGCGCACCGCCGCGATGGCGGCCCTGTCGCTCGCCTTGCTGGCCGGCTGCGGTGACGTCGCAGACGGAGGCTCCTCGGGGAAGCAGAAGGCGGGCGGCGGTGAGACCCTGACGGTCTTCGCGGCGGCCTCGCTCACCGAGGCGTTCACCGCGCTCGGCAGGACGTTCGAGGGCGCGCATCCCGGTGTGAAGGTCAGGTTCCAGTTCGGCGGCAGCTCGACGCTGGCCCAGCAGATCACGCAGGGCGCCCCGGCGGACGTGTTCGCGGCCGCGAGCCCCGCCACCATGAAGACGGTGACCGCCGCCGGGGACGCGTCCGGGCAGCCGCGGGTGTTCGCCCGCAACCGCCTGGTCATCGCCGTCCCGAAGGGGGATCCCGGCAAGGTCGCGAAGGTGGGCGACCTCGGCAGGCCGGGGTTGAAGGTCGTCCTGTGCGCGGTGCAGGTGCCGTGCGGCGCCGCCGCCAAGACGGCCCTGGCCGCGGCCGGGGTCGGGGTCAAGCCGGTGTCGCGCGAGCAGGACGTCAAGGCCGTGGTGACGAAGGTGGGGCTGGGGGAGGCCGACGCGGGGCTCGTCTACCGCACCGACGTGAAGGCCGCGGCCGGCAAGGTGACGGGCATCGAGTTCCCGGAGGCCGCGAAGGCGGTCAACGACTACCCGATCGTCGAGGTCGCCAAGGCGCCGCACAGCGGGCTAGCCAAGGAGTTCATCGGGCTGGTGGCCGGTGAGCAGGGCAGGTCCGCGCTGGGCGGGGCGGGCTTCGAGCTGCCGTGACGCGTCCGCGGAAGGCGTTCCAGGCGGCGGGGGAGGTCGACCGGCTGCCGGGCAGGCCGCCCTGGGTGCTGCTCGTGCCCGCGCTCGCCGGGCTCGCCTTCCTTGTGCTGCCGCTGCTCGGCCTGCTCCTCAGGGCGCCGTGGTCGACGCTCGGCACGCGGCTCCTCCAGGCGCAGGTCCTGGAGGCGCTCCGCCTGTCCCTGCTCACCGCCACCCTCGCCACCGGCCTGTGCCTGCTGCTGGGCGTCCCGCTCGCCTGGACGCTCGCCCGGGTCCGCTTCCCCGGCGTCCGGCTCGTCCGGGCCCTGGTGACCGTGCCGCTGGTCCTGCCGCCGGTGGTCGGCGGCGTCGCGCTGCTGCTCGTGCTCGGCCGGCGCGGGCTGGTCGGCGGGTGGCTGGACCGCGCCTTCGGACTGACGTTCCCGTTCACCACCGCGGGCGTCGTGCTCGCCGAGGCGTTCGTGGCGATGCCGTTCCTGGTGATCAGCGTGGAGGGCGCGCTGCGCGCGGCCGACCTGCGCTACGAGGAGGCCGCCGCGACCCTCGGCGCCGGCCGCTGGACGGTCTTCCGGCGGGTCACACTGCCGCTGGTCGCGCCCGGCGTCGCGGCCGGGGCGATCCTGTGCTGGGCGCGGGCGCTCGGCGAGTTCGGCGCGACGATCACGTTCGCGGGCAACTTCCCCGGCCGGACGCAGACCATGCCGCTCGCGGTGTACCTGGCCCTGGAGACCGACCCGCAGGCGGCGATCGTGCTCAGCCTGGTCCTGCTCGCCGTCTCGGTCGTCGTCCTGGCCGCGCTCCGGGACCGGTGGGTGGACGGCACCAGATGAGCGGACGCACCCGGACGGGCGGGCACGGCGTGACACACGGGACGGGCGGAGCGGCCCGGTCCGGGGCCGGGAGCGGCTCCCGGGGGCTGGACGCGCGGCTCGTCGTCCGGCGCGCCGCGTTCGACCTCGACCTCGCGCTCACCGCGGGGCCGGGCGAGGTCGTGGCCCTGCTCGGCCCGAACGGCGCCGGCAAGAGCACCGCGCTGCGCGCCCTGGCCGGGCTCGTCCCGATGGCGGGCGGGCACGTCCGGGTGGACGGCGCGGACCTGCGCCCGCTGCCGCCCGACCGCCGCGGCATCGGCATGGTCTTCCAGGACTACCTGTTGTTCCCGCACCTCACGGCGCTGGACAACGTCGCCTTCGGGCCGCGCTCCCAGGGCGCCGGGCGCCGCGCGGCGCGGCGGATCGCCGCCGGCTGGCTGGAGCGGGTGGGGCTCGCCGAGTACGTCTCCGCCCGCCCGCGGGCCCTGTCGGGCGGGCAGGCGCAGCGGGTCGCCCTCGCCCGCGCGCTCGCCGTCGAGCCGCGCCTGCTGCTGCTGGACGAGCCGCTCGCGGCGCTCGACGCGCACACCCGGCTGGAGATCAGGGCCGCGCTCCGCCGCCACCTCGCCGGGTTCGAGGGCGCGGCCGTGCTCGTCACGCACGACCCGCTGGACGCCATGGTGCTCGCCGACCGCATCGCCGTCGTCGAGGGCGGGCGGCTCGTCCAGGAGGGGACGCCCGCCGAGGTGGCGCGCCGCCCCCGCACCGGCTACGTCGCGCGGCTGGTGGGGCTGAACCTCTACCGGGGCCGGGCCGAGGCGGGCACGGTCGTGCTGGCCGGCGGCGCCGCCACCCTCGACACTGTCGACTCGCTCGAAGGTGAGGTGTTCCTCGCCTTCTCGCCATCGTCGGTGGCGCTGTACCGGACGCGTCCCGACGGCAGCCCGCGCAACCTCTGGCGCACCCGCGTGGGCGCGGTCGAACGGCACGGGGACCGTGTGCGGGTGCGGCTGACGGGACCGCCTTTCGACGCCGTCGCGGACGTCACTCCGGCCGCCGTCGCGGAGCTCCAATTGTCGGAGGGAACCTCCATATGGGCGGCCGTGAAGGCCACGGAGACCCACGTTTACCCAGCTTGAGCGCGTCCATGCCGGGAGGTGGCCGAGTGCCGCCGACCGGTACCGACGCTTGGTGATATCCCTCACAAAATCGGGCACCATGCCCCAAAAGCGGACGTGATTGGTCCAGACCAAATGGCAAAAACGACGGGTCTTGTTCATCATGCAAACATCCTGCGAACAGCTGAAGGAGACGCCCGTGTCCAACCAGGTCCCCGGCCTCGACCAGGCCCCTACCGGCCACACCGAACTGATTGAGTGGGTACGCGGGATCGCCGAGCTGACCCGACCCGACCGGGTCGAGTGGTGTGACGGCTCGGAGGAGGAGTGGGAGCGGCTGACCGGTCTCCTCGTCGAGCAGGGCACCCTGACCCGGCTCGACCCGGCCAAACGGCCCAACAGCTTCCACGCGGCCTCCGACCCCACCGACGTCGCCCGCGTGGAGGACCGGACGTTCATCTGCTCCGAGAAGGAGGAGGACGCCGGCCCGACGAACAACTGGATCGCCCCCACCGAGATGCGGGAGACCCTGAACGGCCTCTTCGACGGCTGCATGAAGGGCCGCACCATGTACGTGGTGCCGTTCTGCATGGGCCCGCTCGGGGGCAACATCTCGCAGCTGGGCGTTGAGATCACCGACTCCGCCTACGTCGCCGTCTCCATGCGGATCATGACGCGGATGGGCGAGGGCGCGCTGCGGCTCATCGAGGAGCGCGGGTCGTTCGTCAGGGCCGTCCACTCCGTCGGCGCCCCCCTGGAGCCGGGCCAGGAGGACGTCAAGTGGCCGTGCAACTCCACCAAGTACATCACGCACTTCCCCGAGACCCGGGAGATCTGGTCCTACGGGTCCGGGTACGGCGGCAACGCGCTGCTCGGCAAGAAGTGCTACGCGCTGCGCATCGCCTCGACCATGGCCCGCGACGAGGGCTGGATGGCCGAGCACATGCTCGTGCTGAAGCTGACCCCGCCGTCCGGTGAGACCCGCTACGTCGCCGCGGCGTTCCCCTCGGCGTGCGGCAAGACCAACCTCGCCATGCTGGAGCCGACCATCCCCGGGTGGAAGGTCGAGACCATCGGCGACGACATCGCCTGGATGCGCTTCGGCGACGACGGCCGCCTGTACGCGATCAACCCGGAGGCCGGCTTCTTCGGCGTCGCGCCCGGCACCGGCGAGAGCACCAACGCCAACGCCGTGAAGACGCTGTGGGGCAACAGCATCTTCACCAACGTCGCCCTCACCGACGACGGCGACGTGTGGTGGGAGGGCCTCACCGACGAGCCGCCCGCGCACCTGACCGACTGGAAGGGCAACGACTGGACGCCGGACTCCGAGAGCCCGGCGGCCCACCCGAACGCCCGCTTCACCACCCCGGCCGGGCAGTGCCCGATCATCGCCGACGAGTGGGAGGACCCGAAGGGCGTCCCGATCTCGGCGATCCTGTTCGGCGGCCGCCGCGCCTCCGCCGTCCCGCTCGTCACCGAGTCGTTCGACTGGCAGCAGGGCGTGTTCCTCGGCGCCAACGTCGCGTCCGAGAAGACCGCCGCCGCCGAGGGCACCGTCGGCGAGCTGCGCCGCGACCCGTTCGCGATGCTGCCGTTCTGCGGCTACAACATGGGCGACTACTTCGGCCACTGGCTGGAGATCGGCAAGGCGACCGACCCCGAGAAGCTGCCGCGGATCTACTACGTCAACTGGTTCCGCAAGAACGCCGACGGCAAGTTCATCTGGCCCGGCTTCGGCGAGAACAGCCGCGTGCTGAAGTGGATCGTCGAGCGCCTCAACGGGAAGGCCGACGCGGCCAAGTCCCCGATCGGGCACCTGCCGACCAAGGAGGCGCTCGACACCGAGGGCCTCGACCTCGACGACGCCGACCTCGAGACGCTGCTGTCGGTCGACACCGAGGTGTGGAAGCAGGAGGCCGCCCTCGTGCCGGAGTTCCTGGAGAAGTTCGGCGACCACACGCCGAAGGCGCTGTGGGACGAGTACCACGACCTGGTGCGCCGCCTGGAGAACTGACCCGCAGGCGGCACCCGGGCCGCCGGCCGCATGCACGGGCCGGTCGCGGACTTTGCGAAGTCCGCGACCGGCCTTGGCGTTTCCCACAGGGAGCGGGGGTCAACACTGGAAAGAGTCCTCGTCCCCGGGAGGCCGGAATGTTCGACCTGATGACCCGCCACTGGTGGGTTCTCGCGCTGCGCGGCACATTCGCGATCATCTTCGGCATCGTCGCCTGGGTGTGGCCGGGCATCACCGTCTTCGCGCTGGTCCTGCTGTTCGGCGCGTACGCCCTGGTGGACGGCGTGTTCGCGGTGGCCCAGGCGATCCGCGGCACCTCCGGCGGGCCGCGCGGGCTGCTGGCCCTGTCCGGGGCCGCCGGGGTCGCGCTCGGCATCGCGGCGCTGGTGTGGCCCGGCATCACCGCGTTCGTCCTGCTGATGCTGATCGCCGCCTGGGCGGTCGCCACCGGCGTGCTGGAGATCGGGGTCGCGCTCGCGCTGCGCAAGGAGCTGAAGGGCGAGTGGGCGTACGTCCTCACCGGCGCCGTCTCGCTGATCTTCGGGATCATGCTGTTCGCCTGGCCCGTCTCCGGGGCGATCGCCATCGTCTGGCTGATCGGGCTGCTGGCCGTCCTGACCGGCGCCGCCATGATCGGCGCGGCCTTCAGGCTCCGCAGGCTCGGCCAGGTGGCCGAGCGGCCCGGCGGCACGAGCCCGGCCGCCCACCACTTCTAGGCGGGCCCCGCCCCGGCCCGGCCTGATCACGGCCGGGCCCGACCCTCGGCCGCCCGGTGCGGCGGGCCGCACGACGGAACCTCAAGTGCAGTTGAGGAACGCGTAGGATGCGGTGCATGACGCGGCTGGAGCACCGGGTGCACGAACTGACCGTCGGGCAGCTCGCCGAGCGGAGCGGCGTGGCCGTCTCGGCGCTGCACTTCTACGAGTCCAAGGGGCTGATCAGGAGCCGCCGCACGGCGGGCAACCAGCGGCGGTTCAGCCGGGACACGCTCCGCCGCGTCTCGTTCATCAAGGTCTCCCAGCGCGTCGGGATCCCGCTCAGCGACATCCGCGAGGCGCTCGCCACCCTCCCCGAGGAGCGCACCCCCACCGCGGCGGACTGGGCGCGGCTGTCGGAGGCGTGGCGCAGCGACCTCGATCAGCGCATCCGGCAGCTCGAACGGCTCCGCGACGACCTCACCGAGTGCATCGGCTGCGGCTGCCTGTCGATCAGCAAGTGCGCGCTGGCCAACCCCTACGACCGGCTCGGGGACGAGGGACCGGGCCCGCGCCGGCTGCTCGTCCGCGCCGGCGCGGGCGAGGCCGCGCCCCGCCCGGCGGGCGGGACGCGCCACGCCCCGCCCGACGACGGCTGCGAGGGCCCCTGCCCTCCGGAGGGCGGCCCCGCCTAGCGGCCCCGCCTAGCGGCGGCGGGGGTCGCGGCCGTGCGGGTCGATGCGCCGTGGGGCCGGCTCCCGCCCCGCCGGCTGCGTCACCGGCGGGCACACCGGGATCTGCTCGATCGGCAGCTCGACGGGCTCGTCGGCGAGGGTGAACCGCTCGCCGTGGTGCCACAGCGTGAGGCCCTTGCCGTCCAGCAGCTCGTAGCGGGCCGCCTCACCGGTCACGCTGACCTTGATCCGGTTGCCCCGGTACCGCATCCGGAACGCCAGCCGGCTGATCCCGCCGGGCAGCCGCGGGGCGAACCGCAGCGTGCCCTTGCCCGCCCGCATGCCGCCGAACCCGGCGACGAGCCCGCTCCACGCGCCCGCCATCGAGGCGATGTGCAGGCCGTCGCGGGTGTTGTGGTTGAGGTCGTGCAGGTCCATCAGCGCGGTCTCGCCGAGGTAGTCGTGCGCCAGCTCCAGCTGGCCGACCTCGGCGGCGACGACCGCCTGCGTCTGCGCCGACAGGGAGGAGTCGCGGACGGTCAGGCCCTCGTAGTAGGCGAAGTCGCGCTCCTTCTGCTCGTCGGTGAACGCGTCCCCGCACAGGTGCAGGGCGAGCACCAGGTCCGCCTGCTTGACCACCTGCTTGCGGTAGAGGTCGAAGTACGGGTAGTTGAGCAGCAGGGGATAGTGGTCGGGCTTGGTCGCCGAGAAGTCCCAGCGGGCGTGGTTGGTGAAGCTCTCGCTCTGCGGGTGGACGCCGAGCCGCTCGTCGTAGGGGATGAGCATCGCCGCCGCCGCGTCCCGCCACGACGCCGCCTCCTCGGCGTTCACGCCGAGCCGGTCGGCCACGTCCGGGTGGCGCATCGCCGTCTCGGCGGCCTCCTGGAGGTTCCGGCGCGCCATCAGGTTGGTGTAGACGTTGTTGTCCACGACCGCGCTGTACTCGTCGGGGCCGGTGACGCCGTCGATGCGGAACACCCCGCCCACGTCGTGGTGGCCGAGGCTCCGCCACAGCCGGGCCGTCTGCACCAGGATGTCGAGGCCGATCTCCCGCTCGAACTGCTCGTCCTGCGTGGCGTCCACGTACCGGACGACGGCGTCGGAGATGTCGGCGTTGATGTGGAACGCGGCCGTGCCCGCGGGCCAGTAGCCCGAGCACTCGTGCCCGCGGATCGTCCGCCAGGGGAACGCGGCGCCCTCCAGGCCGAGCTGGTTGGCACGGTCCCGTGCCAGCGGCAGCGTCATGTGCCGCCAGGCCAGGGCGTCGGCCGCGGCGCCGGGGGAGGTGTAGGTGAGGACCGGCAGCACGAACGTCTCGGTGTCCCAGAACGTGTGCCCGTCGTAGCCCGGCCCCGTCAGCCCCTTGGCCGGGATCATGCGGCGCTCCGCGCGGGCGCCCGCCTGCAGCACGTGGAACAGCCCGAACCTGACCGCCTGCTGGATCTCGGCGTCGCCGTCGACCTCGACGTCCGCGCCCTCCCAGAACTCGTCGAGGTACTCGCGCTGCTCGTCCAGCAGGCCCTGCCAGCCGGTCTGCCGCGCGCCCGCCAGCGCCCCCACCACCTGGTCGTGCAGCGCGGGGCGCGACCGCCGGCTGGACCAGCCGTAGGAGATGTACTTGACGATGCGCAGCCGCTGCCCCGGCTCCAGCCGTGTCGCGACCGTCAGCCGCCCCACGTCCTTGGAGCTCTCGGTGTCGATCGCCATCGACTCCGGGCCCTCGATGTCGTGCGACATCCCCGCGGCCATCCGCAGGCCGCTCTGCCGCGTCCGGTGCAGCAGCAGCACCTTCGTGCCGTTGGAGACGTGCTCCTCGCTGACGAGCGGGCTGCTCAGGATCGCCGAGGCGCGCGGGTCCTTGCCGCCGCCGGGCAGCGCCTCGTTGGCCACCAGCTCCGACTGGGCGACCACCCGGACCGCCGCGTCGACCGGCTCGACCTCGTAGCAGATCGCCGCCACGGCCCGCTGGGTCAGCGACACCATCCGGACCGACGTCACCCTGATCGTCCGGTCGGCGGGGGACGTCCACTCCACGTGCCGGGTCAGCGTCCCCGCGCGCATGTCGAGGATCCGCTCGTGGTGGTGGAGGCGGCCGTAGCGCACGTCGAGCGGCTCGTCGTCGACGAGCAGCCGGATCACCTTGCCGTTGGTGACGTTGATGACCGTCTGGCCCATCTCGGGGTAGCCGTAGGCGGTCTCGGCGTGCGGCAGCGGGCGCTGCTCGTAGAAGGAGTTCAGGTAGGTGCCGGGCAGCCCGTGCGGTTCGCCCTCGTCGAGGTTGCCGCGCATGCCGACGTGCCCGTTGGAGAGGGCGAACACCGACTCGGTCTGGGCCAGCCGGTCGAGCCGCAGCTCCGGCTCGCGCACGCACCAGGGCTCGACCGAGAACACGGGTCGGTCGGCGTTCATCTGGCTGTCGCTCACGGCGCCTCCAGCAGTTCGGACAGGTCGTCGACCACCACGTCGGCGCCGTTCTCGGCGAGCGCCTTCGCGTGCTCGTCGCCGACCCGGTTGACGCCGACGACGTAGGCGAACCCGCCGGCCCGGCCCGCCTGGACGCCGGCGAGCGCGTCCTCGAAGACGACGGCCTTCTCGGCCGGGACGCCCAGCTCCTCGGCGCCCGCGAGGAACGTGTCGGGGGCGGGCTTGCCGGGCAGGTGCCGCTCCGCCGCGACGACGCCGTCCACGCGCGCGTCGAACAGGTCGGTGATGCCCGCCGTCCGCAGGACCTGGACGGTGTTGGCGCTGGAGGAGACCACGGCCGTCTTCAGCCCGGCCTCGCGCGCCTTGCGGACGTAGTCGATCGACCCGTCGAACGTCTCGACGCCCTTCTCCTCGATGAGCTTCAGGACGAGGGCGTTCTTGCGGGTCCCGAGGCCCCTGACGGTCTCCTTCTCGGGCGGATCGTCCGGGTCGCCCTCGGGCAGCGTGATGCCGCGCGACTCCAGGAAGGAGCGCGTCCCGTCCTCGCGCCGCTTGCCGTCGACGTACCGGCCGTAGTCGCGCACGGGGTCGAACTCGGTGAACGGCTCACCGGTCCGCTCCGCGCGCTCGCGCAGGTAGCCGTCGAACATCTCCTTCCACGCCGCCGCGTGAACGGCGGCGGTACGGGTCAGCACCCCGTCGAGATCGAAGAGACACGCGGCCGCCCCGTCCGGCAGTCCCAGCATCGCACCCCCTGGCAGATGGCAGTATCGAAGTGATCCTTTTAAGCGCGACCCGTTCCCGCGCCGAGCGCGGACATGCGGGCCCGGGCGCTCGAACGGGGGGATCATGAGCCGCGTACAACCCCTTGGCCAGGGTCGCACACGAGGAGGAGTCAGCCAATGCACAAGGCGCGAATCGGTGTCACCGGACTCGCGGTGATGGGACGGAACCTGGCCCGCAACCTCGCCCGGCACGGGCACCCGGTGGCCGTGCACAACCGCACGTCCGCCCGGACCAAGGCGCTGGTGGAGGAGTTCGGCGGCGAGGGGACGTTCCTGCCGGCGGAGACGCCGGAGCAGTTCGTCGAGTCCCTGGAGCGGCCACGGCGGCTCGTCATCATGGTGAAGGCGGGCGGTCCGACCGACGCCGTCATCGACGAGTTCGCGCCGCTGCTCGAACCCGGCGACATGATCGTGGACGGCGGCAACGCCAACTTCGCCGACACCCGCCGCCGGGAGGCCGCGCTCCGCGAGCGCGGGATCCACTTCGTCGGCACCGGCATCTCCGGCGGCGAGGAGGGCGCGCTGCACGGCCCGAGCATCATGCCGGGCGGCTCCGCGGAGTCCTATGAGGCGCTCGGCCCGCTGCTGGAGGACATCTCCGCCAAGGTCGACGGGACGCCCTGCTGCGTCCACGTCGGCCCCGACGGCGCCGGGCACTTCGTGAAGATGGTGCACAACGGCATCGAGTACGCCGACATGCAGCTGATCGCCGAGTCCTACGACCTGCTGCGGCACGCCGCCGGGCTCGCGCCCGCCGAGATCGCCGAGGTCTTCCGCACCTGGAACACCGGCCGCCTGGAGTCCTACCTGATCGAGATCACCGCCGAGGTCCTCGCGCACACCGACGCCGCGACCGGCAAGCCGTTCGTGGACGTCGTCCTGGACCAGGCCGAGCAGAAGGGCACCGGCCGCTGGACCGTGCAGACCGCCCTCGACCTCGGCGTGCCCGTCGGCGGCATCGCCGAGGCCGTGTTCGCCCGGTCCGTGTCCGGCCACGCCGCCCTGCGCGAGGCCGCGCGGGGCCTGCCCGGGCCGTCCCGCACGGCCGTCGCGGGCTCCGGCTTCGCCGACGCCGTGGAGAAGGCCCTGTACGCCTCGAAGATCGTCGCGTACGCGCAGGGGTTCCACGAGATCCAGGCGGGCAGCGCCGAGTACGGCTGGAACATCGACCTCGGCGCGATGGCCACGATCTGGCGCGGCGGCTGCATCATCCGGGCCCGCTTCCTGGACCGCATCCGGGCCGCCTACGAGGCCGACCCGGAGACGCCGACGCTGCTGACCGACGACCACTTCGCCGAGGCCGTCGGCGACGCGCAGGACGCCTGGCGCGAGGTGGTCGCCACCGCCGCGCGCCTCGGCATCCCCGCGCCCGGCTTCTCCACCGCCCTGGCCTACTACGACTCGCTGCGCGCCGACCGCCTGCCGGCCGCGCTCACCCAGGGCCAGCGCGACTTCTTCGGAGCCCACACCTACCGCCGCACCGACCGCGACGGCTCCTTCCACACCCTGTGGGGCGGCGACCGCACCGAGGTGGGCGCCTGACGGTCAGCCCTCCAGGCCCGCCGGGAACGCGAGCGCGCTCGCCTTCCCGGCCCCTGGGGCAGAGACCGCGAGGACGGCGGCGCGGTCGCGGGTCACGACTCGTCGTCGGCGTCGAGTTCGACGCCCGCGATCGGGTTGCCGTCGCGGGTCCCGCTTTCGGCGTCGCTCTCGTAGCCCTCATCGGCGCTGTCGGTGCCGGGGACGACCCGCTCGTGCGGCTGGTCCTCCCGCCCCGAACCGGCCCCGGGCCCCCGCTTCTCCGGCTCCCTCTCCTCCATCGCTCGGCTCCTCTCGTGCGCCTCGTTTCGTTCCGCCCTTTCTTGCCGATCGGTCCGCCCCTAACCACCCGCGGGGCCGCCCCGGCCTAAGGTCGTGGGGTGGAGATTCCAGGGACCGACGAGATCCGGGCCTTGCACGAGCGGTACGCGCCCGGGGCCGCGGCGTTCGAGGCGGTATGGACGCACTGCGTCATCGTGAGCGAGATCGCCGAGCGGCTCGTGGAGGAGGCCGGGCTCGCGGTCGACGCCGACCTCGTGCGGGCCGGGTGCCTGCTGCACGACCTCGGCGTCTACCGGCTGTACGGCCCGTCGGGGCAGATCGACCTCACGGGATACGTCCGGCACGGGGTGCTCGGCCACGCCATACTCCGGGAGGAGGGGTTCCCCGAGGAGATCTGCCGGTTCTGCTCGTGCCACACCGGTGTCGGCCTGACCCGCGACGACATCGCGCGGCAGGGGCTCCCGGTGCCCCCGGGCGACTACGTGGCCGTGACCGGGGAGGAGCGGCTCGTCATGTACGCCGACAAGTTCCACAGCAAGACCGAACCGCCGACCTTCGTGTCCGCCGGCACCTATGCCGGACGCGTCCGGCGGTACGGGGAGGACAAGGTCACCGTGTTCGAGGCCATGCGGGAGTCCTTCGGCGAGCCCGACCTCGGCCCCCTCATGGAGAAGTACGGCCACGGGGTGGTCTAGGACGCGGGGCGCCGTCACCAGGGCACGGGGTGCCATCACCAGGACGCGGGGCGCCGTCCGGCGCGGGCAGTGGGCGATCGGGGGCAGGATGGAGGGGTGAGCCTTATCGATGAGCTTCCTTCCGGAAACGACGCCGACGCCGACTCGCTCTTCGAGGCGTTCGAGCGGTGGGTGTCGGGACGCGGGATCACCCTGTACCCCGCCCAGGAGGAGGCGCTCATCGAGGTGGTCTCCGGCGCGAACGTGATCCTGTCGACGCCGACCGGGTCGGGCAAGAGCCTGGTGGCGGCGGGGGCGCTGTTCGCGGCGCTCGGCAAGGACCAGGTCGGGTTCTACACGGCGCCGATCAAGGCGCTGGTGTCGGAGAAGTTCTTCGACCTGTGCGAGATGTTCGGGCGCGACAACGTCGGGATGATGACCGGCGACGCCAGCGTGAACGCCGACGCGCCGATCATCTGCTGCACGGCCGAGGTGCTGGCGAACATCGCGCTCAGGGACGGCGCGGACGCCGACATCGGCGTGGTCGTGATGGACGAGTTCCACTTCTACGCCGAGCCCGAGCGGGGATGGGCGTGGCAGATCCCGCTGCTGGAGCTGCCGCAGGCCCAGTTCCTGCTCATGTCGGCCACCCTGGGGGACGTCTCGTTCTTCCAGAAGGACCTGGCGCGGCGGACGGGGCGGCCGACGGCCCTGGTGACCTCGGCGGAGCGGCCCGTCCCTCTCATCTACGACTACCGGGTCACGCCGCTGCACGAGACGATCGAGGAGCTGCTGGCCGAGCAGAAGGCGCCGATCTACCTGGTGCACTTCACGCAGGCGGCGGCGATCGAGCGGGCGCAGGCGCTGATGAGCATCAACGTGTGCACCAAGGCGGAGAAGGCGCGGATCGCCGAGCTGATCGGCAACTTCCGGTTCACCACGAAGTTCGGGCGCAACCTGTCGCGGTTCGTCCGGCACGGCATCGGCGTCCACCACGCCGGGATGCTGCCCAAGTACCGGCGGCTGGTGGAGCGGCTCGCGCAGGCCGGGCTGCTCAAGGTCATCTGCGGGACCGACACCCTGGGGGTGGGGGTGAACGTCCCGATCAGGACCGTCGTCTTCACCGCGCTCAGCAAGTACGACGGGCACCGGGTGCGGCGGCTGAGGGCGCGGGAGTTCCACCAGATCGCCGGCCGGGCGGGGCGGGCCGGCTTCGACACGGTCGGGTTCGTCGTCGCGCAGGCGCCCGAGCACGTGGTGGAGAACGAGAAGGCCCTGGCCAAGGCCGGCGACGACCCGAAGAAGCGGCGCAAGGTCCAGCGCAAGAAGCCGCCGGAGGGGTTCGTCGGCTGGGACGAGGACGTCTTCAAGAAGCTGCAGGAGGCCGAGCCGGAGATGCTCCGGTCCCGTTTCCAGGTCAGCCACGCGATGCTGCTGTCGGTGATCGCGCGGCCGGGCAACGCGTTCCAGGCCATGAAGCGGCTGCTGACCGACAACCACGAGGAGCCCGCGGCGCGGCGCAGGCACATCTCCCGGGCCATCGCGATCTACCGGTCGCTGCTGGCGGGCGGCGTCGTCGAGGTGCTGCCGGAGCCGGACGACGTCGGCCGGTACGCCCGCATCACCGTCGACCTCCAGGAGGACTTCGCGCTCAACCAGGCGCTGTCGACGTTCGCGCTCGCGGCCTTCGAGATCCTCGACCCGGCGTCGCCGTCGTACGCGCTGGACGTCCTGTCGGTGATCGAGGCGACGCTGGAGGACCCGCGGCAGATCATCGCCGCGCAGCTCAACCGGGCGCGGGGCGAGGCCGTCCAGGAGATGAAGGCCGAGGGCATCGAGTACGAGGAGCGGATGGAGCTGCTCCAGGACGTCGACCACCCGAAGCCGCTGGAGGAGGAGCTCGGCGCCGCCTACGAGGTGTACCGGGCCGGGCACCCGTGGGTCGGCGACCACCCGCTGCGCCCGAAGTCGGTCGTGCGCGACATGTACGAGCGGGCGATGACGTTCACCGAGTACATCGGCTTCTACGAGCTGGCGCGGGGCGAGGGCCTCGTCCTGCGGTACCTGTCGGGGGCCTACAAGGCGCTCCAGCAGACCGTCCCGGAGTCGATCAAGACCGACGACCTGATCGACCTGATCGAGTGGCTGGGCGAGCTGGTCCGGCAGGTCGACTCCAGCCTGCTGGACGAGTGGGAGCAGCTCGCCAACCCCGCCGCCGAGGACCTGGACGAGCCGATCGAGGAGCGGGTCACCAAGGTGACCGCGAACGCGCGGGCGTTCCGCGTGCTGGTGCGCAACGCGATGTTCCGGCGGGTCGAGCTGGCCGCGCTGGAGCGCTACGGCGAGCTGGGCGCGCTGGACCCCGACTTCGGCGCCGACGCCTGGGCCGAGGCCATGGACCGCTACTTCGAGGAGCACGACGAGCTGCTCACCGGGGCCGACGCGCGGGGGCCGAAGCTGCTCCAGATCGAGGAGGTCCCGGAGGACGCCCTGTGGCGGGTCCGGCAGGTGTTCGACGACCCCGCGGGGCACCACGACTGGGGCATCAGCGCCGAGGTCGACCTCGCGGGTTCCGACCAGGAGGGCGAGGCCGTCGTCCGGGTGACCGGCGTCGACCGGATGTAGGAGGCAGCGGATGGTGCGGGTGGCGGTGGCGCAGTTCGCGCCCGGAACCGACAAGGACGAGAACCTCGCGGCGATCGGCGGGCTGGCCGCCGAGGCGGCCGGGCAGGGCGCGCGGGTCGTGGTCCTGCCCGAGTTCGCCATGTTCACCGCGCCGAGGATGGACCGGCGGTTCGTCGACTCGTCCGAGCCGCTGGACGGTCCGTTCGTGCGCGGCCTCGGCGACCTGGCCCGGCGGCACGGCGTCCACGTCGTCGCGGGCGTGAACGAGCGGCTGGACGACGACCCGGACCGGATCTCCAACACCCTCGTCGCCGTCGCCCCAGGCGGGGACGTCGTCGCCGAGTACCGCAAGATCCACCTGTACGACGCGTTCGGGTACGAGGAGTCGGCGCTGGTGCGGCCCGGCGGGATCGGCGAGCCGGAGACCTTCGCCGTCGACGGCGTCACGTTCGGCATGCAGACCTGCTACGACGTCCGGTTCCCCGAGGTGACGCGGCGGATCGTGGACGCGGGCGCCGACGTGCTGGCGCTGCCCGCCGAGTGGGTGCCGGGCCCGCTCAAGGAGGACCACTGGCGGACGCTCGTGCGGGCCCGCGCGATCGAAAACACGATCTACGTGGCGGCCGCCGACCAGTGCGCCCCGACGGGCGCCGGCAACAGCATGGTCGTCGACCCGATGGGCGTCGTCGTGGCCGCGCTGGGGGAGGGGACCGGCGTCGTGTCCGGGGACGTCTCGCCCGAGCGGATCAAGGCCGTCCGGGCGAAGAACCCGGCGCTCGACCTGCGCCGTTTCACCGTCACCGAGTCCGGCTAGCGGCCCCCGCCGCGCGGGGACCGGCTCCCGGGCCCTTGACAAATGAGTGAGTGCTCACTCAAATGGAGGTGTCCGGCGGCGAACGGGAGGCGGGCAGATGGCTGATCGGCGGTTCAGGTTCGCGGTGATGGCCGCGTGGGCGCGGGACGGCGCGGACTGGGCGGCGCAGGCGCGGCGCGCCGAGGAGCTCGGATACGCGACGCTGCTGACCCCCGACACCTCGGGCACGGCGATGCCCGCGGCGTCCCTCGCCGCGGCGGCGGGCGCCACGACGACGCTGCGGGTCGGCACGTTCGTGCTCTCCGCCGCGACCCGCCCGCCGCACATGATCGCCTGGGAGGCCGCCTCGATGGCGTTCGCCACCGGGGACCGGTTCGAACTCGGGATCGGCGCCGGGCGGCCCGGCGGCGAGGACGACGCCGCGCTGTTCGGCGTCCCGTACGGGTCGGGCGCCGAGCGGCTGGCCAGGGTGGAGCGGGTGCTCGACGCGGTCGCGCGCCCGCCGGAGCGCCTGTTCGCGGGGACGGGCCGCGCGCCGCGCGTGCTCGTCGCCGCGTCGCGGCGCCGGATGCTGGAGCTGGCCGCCCGGCGGGCCGACACGGTCGCGTTCGGGGTGCCGCCGATGACCGACGACGTGCGGCTGGCCGAGTACGTGGAGATCGTCCGGAAGGCGGCGGGCGAGCGGTTCGACGACCTCGAGCTGTGCACGCAGGTCCACGTCGTCGGCGACGAGGTGCCGGAGTGGCTGAGCCGGCAGATGAACGTGGACACCGCCGCCCTGGCGAGTTCCGCCGCGATCGCGAAGCTCTCCGGGACGCCCCGCGAGATGGCCGACACGCTCGCCCGCCGGCGGGACGAGCTGGGCGTGTCATACGTGTCGGTCGCCTCCGCGTTCGCCGAGGAATTCGCGCCGGTGGTGGAGCTGCTCGCGGGCCGCTGACCCGCACGCGAACCTTCGGGGGCCGACCCGGAACTCACGGCCCGCGCGGGGAGTCGTAAATGATCGTGAATTCCAACAGCCACGACATCATCGGCACCGCCCTCGTAGACGCGTTCGCGCAGCGCGGTTATCAGGCGGCGCTGCCCGACCCCGACACCGTCGCCGTCACGCTCAGGGACGGCACCCGTGTGCAGGCGGGCATCGCGGAATGGCGGGCGCACGCCGGGCGGAACCCGAGGTCCGCGCTGCCGGGCATCGCGGCCCAGTACGCCGACCAGGCGGTGCAGGCGCTCGAGCGGCGCCCGGCTCCGCCTCCGGCCGGCGGAACGCCCGACGTCATGAGCCTGCGCGTCCGGCTCTATCCCGAGGAGGCGCTCGACGAGCGGATGCGGGCCGCCCTCGTGACCCGGCCGCTCGCACCCGGGCTGCTCCAGACCGTCGTCATGGACTATCCGGACTCGATCGTGCCGCTCAACCGGGTGGACCTCGGCGGCCTGCCCGAGGCCGAGGCGTTCGGTCACGCGCTGACGCAGTCGATCGAGCGGGAGCCCCACTACGTCCAGGCCACCGACGTGCAGGGCATCAAGATCGCGAACATCGGCGAGCAGCACCGCTACATCGGCGCGCACGTCCAGGTCCTGCGGCGCTACTTCCCCGGGCCGCTGCCGTTCGGCGCACTGGTCGCGTTCCCGCTCCCGGAGTACGTCATGGTCCACGAGATCGGGACCGAGCAGCACCTGGTCCTCGCCATGAAGACCGTCCAGGACGCCGCGGCCAGGCTCGCCGGCACGGGGGAGAAGCCGATCAGCCCGCAGGTGTACTGGTGGCGGCCGGGCGACTACGAGGCCCTGCCCGAGCGCGACGCCCTGTTCGGCGGGCGCGTCCCGGACCTGCGGCCCGTGGGCGTCCAGGTCGAGCAGGGCGGGGAGCGCCTCCAGGTCGGACTCGTCGGCGACCACACCGCCGCGCTGGTGCAGGGCTGGGAGGCGGCGCGCCGCTGAGCGCGGCCGGGGCGTCCCGAAGACCAGGCGGGGGTATCGAGGTGGCAACGTCGCGGCTATTTTCCGTGTCCGGTCGGCTGCTAAGCGTGACCATCGGAGGGTGCGCCTTTCCTCCAGCCTTCCGCCCGCCGGCTTCACCCGCGGCGCGCCCCGGCCGCCCGCCCGGCGCCGGCGCCGCCGGTCGGTGGCCGTCGCGGCGCTCGCCGTCGCCGCGGGGCTCCTCCTCGTGATCGCCTACGGGACGACGCGGCTCGCCCCGGCCCGTTCGGTGGACAGCGTCACCGTTCCCGCGCCGCCCGCCATGCCCTCGTCCGCCTCCTCGCCGCCGCCCGGACGGGACGTCGCGGCGCCCCGCGAGGCGGATCACCGTCACCGCCGCCACGCCGGGCAGAAGAAGCGGGCCCGTCCCCGCAAGCAGGACGCCCCGCCGCGCAGGCACCACCGCCCCGTGCGGCGGCCGCACAGGCCCGCGGTGCGCAGGCCGCCGAAAGCCGCTCGGCCCGCGCCCCCGCAGTGGATAACGAACGAGTGCAAGCGGCGCTACCCCTACGATCCCGCCCGCAGCGCCGCCTGCGTCGGCATGCTCACCGGCGTCTTCGGCCGCTGACCGGCCGAGGACCGGGCGCTCAGGCCGGTGCGCTCAGGCCGCCTTGGACGTCAGCAGGCGGCGGACCTCGGCGCGCAGCGCCTCGAGGTCGACCCCGGCCTCGGCGGCCAGCCGGGCCGACAGGAAGTCCTCGTCGTGCAGGAGGCCGAGCAGGAGGTGGCCGCTGCGGATCTCCTTCTGCCGGAGCCGGATCGCGTGCCGGAGGCTCAGTTCCAGCGCCTTCTTGGCCTTCGGTGTGAAGGGGATGTGGCCCCGGCGGTACCGGTCGATCTTGCCGGCGGGGACGTCGAGGGCGCCCTCGCCGAAGCTCTGCTCGGTGGCCTCCCGGACGGCGTCCAGGTCGATCCCGATGCTGCGCAAGGCGTCGGAGTCGAGGACTTCGCCCCCCGCGCGGTTGACGCGGGCGATCCGGGCCCGCAGGTCCTCCGGGTCGAGCCCGTGCTCGCGCAGCGCGCGTCCCGTGGCGTTCTCGGCGCCCGCCAGGGTGAGCAGGACGTGCTCAGTGCCGATGTGGCGGTCGCTCAGGGCGCGGGCCTCGGCCTGGGCGCCGGTGACCGCCTGCCGCGCGTCCGCGGTGAAACGCTCGAACATCTCCCTACTGCTCCTTCTTGAGAATTCGGCGGCCTGAGCCGTGCTTCTTGTGGACGGCCTGCCTGCTCACGCCGAGGCAGACGGCGATCTCCTGCCAGGACCAGCCCTGGTCGCGGGCGCTGGCGACCTGGAGGGCCTCCAGCCGCTCGGCCAGCTCGCGCAGCGCGCGCACGGCCCGCAGCCCCACCGCGGGATCCCGGCTGCTCGCCTCCTGGGCGAGCGTCACTCCATCGCTCATGGCTGTCAATGTAGGTTGACACTCGCGCCGTGTCAACCAACGTTGACATCGGTGGGGGTGTCAGCGCACGGCCAGCAGCGTGGTGAGCAGGTCGTCCAGGCTGACCAGGCCGGCGACGCGGCCGTCCGGCGCGACGGCGAGGCCGAGGTGGCTGTGGCCGGCCTTCAGGGTGGCGACGGCCTCGCCGACGGGGGTGCCGACCGGCATCGCCGGGACGGGGTGCGCCAGGTCCCGGGCGGGGGTGGTGCGGCCCCGCGCGCGGGCCACGAAGGCGTCCCGGACGTGCACCATGCGGGCCTGCCCCGGCCGCCCGGCGCCGCGCAGCATGAGCCGGGTGTGGCCGGTGCGGGCGGCCGTGTCGATGACCTCCTGCGGGGTCGCGTCCGGCGCGACCGACACGATGTCGGAGACCGGCACGACGAGGCCGGACAGCGGGGCGCGCGGCGCGTCCAGCGCGGCGGTGATCAGGGTCAGCTCGCCCTGCTCGATCAGCCCCAGCCGCCGCGACTCCTGGGCGATGCTGCGCAGCTGCTCGGGGGTGCGCGACACCTCCCGCGAGTCGGCGGGGCGGATGCCCACCAGCCGCAGCAGCAGGTTCGTCGTGCCGTTCAGCGCGGCCAGCACGGGGCGGGCGGCGGTGGCGAACGCGCGGAACGGCAGGCCCAGCACGCTCGCGGAGCGCTCCGGGTCGGCGATCGCCCACGACTTCGGCGCCATCTCGCCGACGACCATGTGCAGGAACGTCACGAGCGCGAGGGCCAGCACGAACGCGACCGCGTGCGCCGCGCCCTCCGGCAGGCCGGCGGCGTGGAACGGCGGCGTGAGGGCACCCGCGAACACCGGTTCGGACACCAGGCCGAGCCCGAGCGAGCACATCGTGATGCCGAGCTGCGCCCCGGCGAGGGTCAGCGACAGCTCGTCGATCCCCGCGACGGCCGCGCCGGCGCCCCGCCCGCCGCGCGCGGCCGACCGCTCCAGCCGCGGCCGCCGCGCCGCCACCAGCGCGAACTCGGTGGCCACGAAGAACCCGTTGCCCGCCAGCAGCGCCAGCGTGACCGGAGCGCCCAGCGCGAGGTTCATCGGCCCTCCTCCACGGTGCGGATGCGGATCAGCTCCGGCACGTGCCGGTGGATCGTCAGGACCTCCACCACGGCGGTGCGGGCGGGCTCGTCCAGCGTGGTCGGCGCCAGCTCCACCCGGACGACGTCGCCCGGCCGCGCGACCCGGCCGAGCCGCTTCATCAGCAGCCCCGCGACGGTCTCGTAGTCGCCCTCCGGCAGCGCGATGCCCGTCTCGTGGGCGACCTCGTCCATCCGCAGTCCCGCGTCGGTCGTCCACCACTCGCCGCTGCGGATCGCGAGCTCCTCGCCCGGCTCGTTCTCGTCGGCGATCTCCCCGACCAGCTCCTCGGCGACGTCCTCCCAGGTGAGGATGCCGGCGAAGCCTCCGTACTCGTCCACCACGCAGGCGATGGGCACGCCCGCGCCCTGCAGCCGCAGCACCACCTCCGGCAGCGGCAGCGACGACGGCAGCAGCAGCGGCGGCCGGGCGATCGCGCCGACCTCGGTGCGCTCCGCCGCGCCCGGACCGAGCGCGACCAGCTCCTCCAGCCCGACGATCCCCACCACGTCGTCGACCCCCTCGCCGAGGACGGGGTAGCGGGTGTGCCCGCTCGCCGCGATCACGTCGCTCATCTCGGCGGCGCGCGCGGAGGCCGGTACGGTCACCACGTCGACCCGGGGCACCATGACCTCCTCGGCGTCCCGCTCGGAGAACACCAGGGCCCGCTCCAGCAGGTCGGCGTGGCCCGCCTGGAACTGCTCCCCGGACTCGCCGATCATGTGCCCGAGCTCCTCCAGCGTCGCGCCGTGCCGCAGCTCCTCCACCGGCTCGATGCCCACCGCGCGGACGAGCCGGTTCGCGGACACGTCGAACAGCTTGATCAACGGGCCCGCCACGGCCAGGTAGACCAGGGTGGACCCGGCCAGCGCGCGGGCCAGCGGCTCCGCCCTCGCCAGCGCCAGGTTCTTGGGGAACAGCTCGCCCAGCACCATCTGGATCACGGTGGCGAGGACGAACCCGAGCGCGACCGCCACCCCGCCGGACGCCGCCTCCGGGACCCCGGCCGCGTGCAGCGCCGGGGCGATCAGGTCGGCCAGCGCGGGCTTGGCGATGAAGCCCACGACCAGCGCGGTGACCGTGATGCCGAGCTGCGCGCCCGACAGCATGAACGACAGCCGCCCCATCACCTGCACCGCGCGCCCCGCGGCCCGGTCGCCCTCCGCCGCCCGCTGGTCGAGCGCCGGGCGGTCCGCGGTGACGAACGCGAACTCCTGCGCCACGAAGTAGCCGGTCGCGGCGGTCAGCACGAGGACGGCCAGCAGTCCGAGCGCGGCGTTCACCCGGGGTTCCTCCTCATGCGCGGCGGCTTCGAGATCACTTCTACCCCCGCCCGGGCCGACCCTCCCCGAGGCTTGGGACGGTTATCGACCGCTCTGTGTGGAATGAACCACATTGCAGGCGAAGAGGCCGGGGCCACGACCGCGAGGGGGCGCCCATGCCGAGACCGTTCGCGTCGTCCGCGGATCTGGGCGACAAGACGCAGACGCTGGAGGTCCTCGCCGACGGGGTGTACGCGCTCACCGCCGAGGGGGACCCGAACGTCGGGGCCGTGGAGGGCGAGGACTTCCTCGTCTGCTTCGAGGCCCTCGCCACGCCCGCCGCCGCACGCGACTGGCTCGCCGTCCTGCGCGAGCACACCGACAAGCCCATCCGCTACCTGGTCCTGTCGCACTACCACGCCGTCCGGACGCTGGGCGCGAGCGCGTTCGGCGCCCCGGTGGTCGTCGCGCACGACCTGACCCGGGCGCTGATCGCCGAGCGCGGCAAGCAGGACTGGGAGTCCGAGTACGGCCGGATGCCCCGGCTGTTCAAGGACCCGGACGGCATACCGGGGCTCACCTGGCCGAGCGCGACCTTCTCCGGCACCCTCACCATCGACCTCGGCGGCGACCGCGGCGACCTCGACCTGGCCTACTGCGGGCGCGGGCACACCGAGGGCGACATCGTGGCGTGGCTGCCCCGGCACCGGATCCTGTTCGCCGGCGACCTCGTGGAGACGCAGGCCGCGCTCTACACCGGCGACGCGTTCCACCGCGAGTGGGCGTCCGGCACGCTCGACCACGTCGACTCCTTCGGGGCCGAGATCCTCGTCGGCGGCCGGGGCGCGGTCGCGCACGGCCGGGACGCCGCCCGCGCCGCCGTCGGGCAGACCCGCGACTTCCTGACCACGATGATCGACGAGGTCGGGCGGGTCCGGCGCGACGGCGGGACGCTCAGGGACGCCTTCGCCGCCGTGCACGCGGCGCTCGCCCCCGCCTACGGCCGCTGGCCGATCTTCGAGCACTGCCTGCCGTTCGACGTGTCCCGCCTCTGGGACGAGCTGGACGGCGTCGAGCGCCCCCGGATCTGGACGGCCGAACGCGACCGGGAGGTCTGGGCGGAGCTGCAGGACTAGCCGGTACGGGGGGAGTGGTGCCCGAGACAGCAGGAGATGTCCGGATCTCGTGACAACCCGGGGAGGGCCGGGTCCCGCGTGGCAGGCTCGGAACCGCCCGCGGGCACGGGGTTCCAGACGCGGAGGGAGTGACGATGACCGAGCGGTACCGCCCCCGTCCGGTGTTCGATCCGGGCATCGCCGGCGACGAGCGCGCGCTGCTGGCCGCCGCGCCCGAGCGGCTCGTCCCGGCCTGCATGCCCGCGCCGCCGCCCCCGCGGCTGCGCACCGCCACGGTCGCGGCGCGGCTGGTGTGGATCCCGGCGTTCGCGCTCTTCTACGGCGTGCTGCCCGGGGGATGGCTGCGCGTGTGCTTCGTCGCCTCGCTGGACGACGACGAACTGGTGGGCGGCGCGGTGCGCTGGGGGAGGCTGCCCGTGCTCGCGATGATGCTCACCCCGGCGCTGCAGGTCCTCCTGCTGCTGCTCGGCCAGGTGGAGGCCGCCGTCGTCCTCGCCGCCGCGAGCTTCGCCGGCTGGGTCGCCGGGGCGCTGCGGCACGTCCGGGAGCCGGCCGCCGCCCGCGCCGCGCGCGAGCACCACGGCCGCTACCTGCTGCCCGCCGACTTCGACGGGACCGCCGCCGGCCTGCTCGTCCGCGCCCAGCGCGCCGTGGACGGCGTCCTCGGCTCGCAGGCCCACGTCGCCGGACTGCTCGACGACATCAACAACGCGGTCGTCCTGCCCCGGCAGGAATGGGCGATCGCCGGCGCCCTCGCCGAGCACACGCGGCTCCGCCGGGAGCGCCGCGCCCAGCAGCCCGACCGGCTCTCGCCGCGCGTCCGGGCCCTGCTGGAGCCGCAGGACCGCGCCCTGGAGTTGTCGGTGCGCTCGGTCACCGGGCGGATCGAGGCGCTGGAGGCGTACGCGCGCCGGGCGGGCGAGGCCGACGACGCTTACCACGAGTCCAGTGTCCTGCAGGGGCTGCCCGAGCAGAACGCCCGCTACCGGGACCTGCTGGCGAGCACCGTCGGGGACGAGATGGCGGGCGAGCAGATCCGCGGGATGGCCGAGGACGCCCGCCGGGCCGAGCTGGCGCTGCGCGAGCGCGTCGCCGGCGCCGTGCGGGCCGGGCACGAGCTGGGCCCGCCGCTCGGATGACGCCCGGCCCCGGGGCCGCACGCGGTCCCGCTCGCTGCCCCGGGGCGCGGTCCGCGCCCCGGCCGGTCAGTTCTCGGCCAGCACGATGACGCGGTCGTCGGCCGACAGGGTCAGCGGCGCCGTCTTGTCCGGGTTCAGCACCACCCCGTAGCCGGGCGGCTCGTGGAACCGCTCCGTCAGCCGGTAGCCGAGCGCGACCTCGCCGCGCCGCCGCGCCGCCTCGATGAGCGTCGCGAAGTCGGCCTCGGCGCCGGGGGCCAGGTAGTCGCAGGCCGGCTTGAGGTAGATCTCCGAGCCCGCCGGGTCGAGCAGGTCGGCGAACACCTCGTACAGGTGCCGGTTCTCGCTCAGCTGGGTCAGCATCAGGCTGATCAGCTTCTCGCTGACCACGAAGTCGTCGGCCTTGGTGACCTGCGCGATCTCCCGGTTGGCGTCGTCGTTGATCTCGCTGACGATGGCGAAGGGGTCGCCGAGCGCGTCCTCGATGTCGCGCAGGTGCAGCAGCGTGACGAGGGTGCGGGCGTCGGCGTGCTCCCGGTCGTGGCGCGCGTCCGACAGCACGATGACCTTCTGGAAGGAGCCGAGGTCGAGGGACTCCAGCGCGGGCCGCTCGGTCGGCTCCGCCCGGATGAAGTCGATCTTGAGGTTGGCGTGCTCGCGCAGGGCCCCGGTCGGGTCCTCGCGCGGTGCCGCCACCACGAGCGCCGACTCCGGGGCGAGGAACTCGTCCAGCAGCTCGATGATCTTCGGGGCGCGGTGGTTCCAGCCGAGCATCAGCGTGCGCTCGGGCACCGGGGGGCGCGGGGTCGCCGTGGTGATCGCCGCCTCCCGGACGGGCGGCGCGGGCCCGGTGGCGAGCCGGATCAGCAGGTCGTCCTCCGCCAGGAGGATGATCTCGTCGTCGGCGCGGATCACGGTGTCCATCGGCGGGTTCAGCAGGACGGCCCCGTCCGCCCGCCGCAGCCCGGACGGGACGCCGAGGTCGTAGGCCGACAGCGACTCCCCGAACGTCATGCCCACGAGGGCCGGCTCGGGGCGCATGTAGAACTCGTGCCCGATGAAGTCCAGCAGCTCGGTGCAGACCTGCGACAGGCCGGACTGGCGGTGCGACTGCACGATCAGCCGGATCGCCACGTCGTCGGCGTCGATGACGTGCGCGGCGGGGCCGCCCGCGAGCCGGGCGGCGGGCAGGTTGGCCGAGTCGTGCACGGCGGCGACCACGTGCGGGCGGTGCCGCCCCCAGGGGCGGGCTCCGAGCGACAGCAGCACCTTGATGACGCGGGCGTCGGCGTCGTCGACCTGGGGGGTGACCACCATGATCGACCGCGCCGTGCCCGGGCTGATCAGCTCCACGTCCGCGACCTTCAGCGGGTCGCCGGTGCGGCACACGATCCGGGTGCGGCCGAGGTCGCCGACCCGGGCGCGGATGGCGTCCTCCATCTCGACCTTGTCGCGGTCGGCGAGGATCGCGACGCACGACCTGCGCCGGCTCTGGTTGGCCTCGACCAGCTCCGCCACCACGGTGAAGACCTGCTCGGACCAGCCGAGCAGCACCGTGTGGTCGTGCTCGACGATCCGCGACCGGCCCTTGCGCAGCTCGGTGATCTTGGATTCCAGGCCGGTGGTGAGCACACCGATCAGCGAGCTGACGATGAAGATCCCGCCGATGGTCGAGACCAGCATCAGGCCGAGGAAGGGCGCGGTGCCCGCGTCGTCCCCCATCGTGCCCGGATCGAGCGTGCGCAGGAGGCTGCGCCAGACCATGCCGGGCCAGTGCCCGTGGGAGTCGCTGTCGCCCGGCGCGATCAGCACCGCCGCGGTCGCCACCACGAGCACCAGCGCCACGGACGCGAGCCCGAGCCAGCCGATGAGCGCGGGCGTCCCCTTCGACATCGTCCGGTCGAACCAGTACCGGACCCTGTCCCGTCGCGTCACGCGTGTCAACGGGCCGCCCCCTCCGCCGTCGCCCCGGGCGCCAGCCTATTGTGTTGTCTTGCACCATTCCTGGCATTCTCTCCCTCAATGAGGGGAGAATTGGCCCGATGCGCACGCGACGGGGCCGGGGCGTCGACAAATCCACCCCGGCCCCGCCGTGCGCGCCGGAACGCCGCCGGCCGCGCTGCGGCCGCTAGTGCGCCGCTTCGTACTGCTCGATCACATTGGCGGGGATACGGCCCCGCTCATTGACCTTGATACCGCTGTTCTTCGCCCACTCGCGAATCTCCGCGGAGCGCTCGCGGCTGCCCGCCGTGCGCGTCCCGCGGCCGCCCCGGACGGGGGCCTTGCGCGCCTTGCGGGCGCCGGCCACGAACGGCTCCAGGCCGCTGCGGAGCTTGGCGGCGTTCTTCTTGCTCAGGTCGATCTCATAAGACGTCCCGTCGAGGGAAAAGCTGACGGTCTCGTCAGCCTCTCCGCCGTCGATGTCGTCCACGAGAAGGACTTCGACCTTCTGTGCCATGCGGGGACTCCCTCTAGCTATGCGTCCGGCTTGGCGTCCGGATGTGCCTCGATGAATGCAGCATAGACCTCATCCGATATCTTGCCACGTTCGGAGACTTCGATGTCCTCTCGCAATGCCCACGCGCGGACATCGCCGTTCGTGTAGCCCTTGATCTTCGCCGTGCGGGACTTGCGCCCCTTCCCGGCGGGCTTCACCTCGGCGGCGTTCTCGATGAAGGGCGCGAGGGCGTCCAGCATCTCGTTGAGCCGCTTGTAGTTGTCATCGCTCAAGTCGATCGTGAACGTGCGCTCCAGGACTTCGAAGTCCCGCTTTGCGACATCGGCTCCTTCGGAGCCGTCGATGTCGTCCACCCGAATGACCTTCTCGGCCATGTGTTCTGTGTCTTCCTTCCCCTCGCCGACGCGGCGACCTTGACCGTAGCGGATTCCGGGGCCGGTCATGGCGGCGGGACGCGCCGGGCGAGGCGGCGGACGGGCGCCAAGTTCCGGTCAAACATCGCATGGTGCGCGCATCCCGGGGTAGCCGCCACAAGACGTGTGCGATCACCAGCGTCGAGTCACCACCCGAGGGAGCTGCACCATGGCCGACCCCACTGGCCGCGACGACCGGAAACAGGAGCAACTGGGCCATCGGCGGGTGAGCCCGGAAGGGGCCCGGCTCACCACCGACCAGGGGGTCCGGGTCGATGACACCGACAACTCGCTCAGCGCGGGCGAGCGCGGTCCATCGCTGATGGAGGACTTCCATCTGCGCGAGAAGATCACCCATTTCGACCATGAGCGGATTCCCGAGCGGGTCGTGCACGCGCGGGGCTCGGGCGCCTACGGCCATTTCACGCTGCACGAGTCCCTCGCCGAGTACACCACGGCCGAATTCCTGTGCGACACGTCGCTGACGACGCCGGTGTTCGTGCGCTTCTCCACCGTCGCGGGGTCCCGCGGGTCCGCCGACACCGTCCGGGACGTCCGCGGCTTCGCCACGAAGTTCTACACGCGGCAGGGCAATTTCGACCTCGTCGGCAACAACATGCCGGTCTTCTTCATCCAGGACGGCATCAAGTTCCCCGACTTCGTGCACGCGGTGAAGCCCGAGCCGGCGAGCGAGATCCCGCAGGCGTCCTCGGCCCACGACACCCTCTGGGACTTCGTGCAGCTCCAGCCCGAGACCATGCACATGATGATGTGGCTCATGTCGGACCGGGCGCTGCCGCGCAGTTACGCGATGATGGAGGGCTTCGGCGTCCACACTTTCCGGCTCGTGAACGGCCAGGGCCGCGGGACGTTCGTGAAGTTCCACTGGAAGCCCAAGCTCGGCACCCACTCGCTCGCTTGGGACGAGACCCAGAAGATCGCCGGGAAGAACCCGGACTTCAACCGGGCCGACCTGTGGGAGCGGATCGAGGCGGGCGCCTTTCCCGAGTACGAGTTCGGCGTCCAGCTCGTCCCGGAAGAGGACGAGCACGCGTTCGACTTCGACCTGCTCGACCCGACGAAGATCATTCCGGAGGAGGAGGTGCCGGTGCGGCCGGTCGGCACGCTCGTGCTCGACCGCAATCCCGACAACTTCTTCGCCGAGACCGAGCAGGTCGCGTTCCATCTCGGCAACGTCGTCCCCGGCATCGACTTCACCAACGACCCGCTGCTGCAGGCGCGGCTGTTCTCCTACCTGGACACGCAGCTGATCCGGCTCGGCGGGCCCAACTTCCCGCAGCTCCCCGTGAACCGGCCGGTCGCGCCGGTGCGCAACCACCACCGCGACGGCTACCACCAGACGGACATCCACCAGGGGCGGGCGAGCTACCACAAGAACTCGCTGTCGGGGGGCTGCCCCGCGGTCGGCGGAGAGGGCTCCTACACCCACTACCAGGAGCGGGTGGACGGCGCCAAGATCCGCAAGCGGAGCGAGAGCTTCGCCGACCACTACTCCCAGGCGAGGCTGTTCTGGAACAGCATGTCCGACTGGGAGAAGGAGCACATCGTCGGCGCGTTCCGGTTCGAGCTCGGCAAGTGCGACCACCGGCACATCCGGGAGGGCGTCATCGGGCATCTCAACCACGTCGACCACTCCCTCGCCGTCCAGGTCGCCGAGGGCGTCGGGGTGGAGCCGCCGAAGGAGCCGGACGCCGCGGCCCACGTCCGCACGTCGCCCGCGCTGAGCCAGGCGAACGCGCGCGCCGACTCCGTGCGGGGCCGCAAGATCGCGGTGCTGGCGGCGGACGGCGTCGACTCGGCGGCCGTCGCCGCGGTCGGGGACGCGCTCACCGAGGCCGGGGCGGTGGTCGAGATCCTCGCCGCGAAGGACGGCTTCGTCCAGGCGGCCAACGGCGGCCAGGTCGAGGTGACCCGCGCCATGCCGACCGTCGCGTCCGTCCTCTACGACGCGGTGCTCGTCCCGGGCGGCGAGCAGAGCGCGCGGACGCTCGCCCAGGACGGCGACGCCGTCCACTTCGTCGCCGAGGCGTTCGTGCACTGCAAGCCGATCGGCGCGCTGGACGCGGGCATCGGCCTGCTGGAGCGCGCCGGGATCGACAGCGTGCGGTTGTCGGACGGCGACACCGTCGACGACGCCGGCGTCGTCACCGGGCGGGGGCCTGGCGGCGACTTCGCCGCCAGGCTGATCGAGGCGGTCGCGGCGCACCGGCACTGGATTCGCAAGAAGGCGCACGTGCCGGCCTGATCCGGCGGCCGGGACCGTCCTCCCGCTCGCGGGCGGTGCGGATCGGGGACCGGGGTCCGGCGCGGCGGCCCGCGCGAGCCGCCGCGCCGGACCCCGCCGCACTGGCCGCATTCCGCCAATTAATTGTGGGCAACGTCACAGCGGCGCGCGTAGTCCGGCTCAATTGAATTCTCATCTGAAAATATACCTTGTGCGAATGCGCTGGGAATTCGCGCGCTGGTCGGGCGGAAACGGGCCGCTTTCGCTCCGCGCGGGGGCCGGTGACGTGCGGGGTCCGGGCCGCCCGCCGCCCGGCCGCCTCCTGCAAGCGGGCGCTGACATGCGGTTTCCGGGGCGGGAGCGCCTCGCGCGGAGCGCGGCCGGCCGGTGCCGGTTGCCGGACCGGGCAGCCCGGCGCGGCCCGGACTGCCCGGGGGTGCAGTTCAGCATCCCGCATTTCTGTAGCAAGATAACGGCCGTCCGGTCGTATTGTCCGCCCTTCCCGAGGATCGCCGGCGCCGTTTTCGGCGCGGATCCGCGAGCGCGGGCCGGAGAAATGGAGGAAACGCGCGTGGCCGCGTCCGTCATCAACCGATTCCGTGCCCCGGCCGCCGGCGCGCTCGATCCCCGTGATCCCCCCCTGGAGCGGGCACCCGCTCGACCGCGTGCCGGGGACGCCGCCGTTCCCCGGCACGGCCCGGATCCCGGGCGGGCGCGCCCGGCACTGACGGGCCCCGCCGGAGCGCCGGCACGGCCCGAGACCCCCGCAGCAGAGGAGTTGGCACGTGGACGAAGGAGTGTTCGGCAGGGCGGCCCAGGAACGGGCGATCGCCGAGGTCGAGGCGGAGATGGCGCGGCTGTGCGAGCTGCTCGCCGAGGGCATGGCGATGGGGGTGGACGAGGGGCGCGAGATGGTCGGGGGCGCCATGTCGGAGTTCCTCGTGGAGTTCTTCGACCTCGTCCGGGCCGAGGGCCCGCGGCCGGGCGTGAAGAGCGTGGTCACGCTGCCTCTGCTGGTGCACGGGGCCGAGACCGGCGAGCCGGGCCCCGGCAGGCCCGTCGCCGTGCTGCACCTGCTCTGGTGGGCGTCGGCCCGCTACCTCGACGGACTCCCGGAGGCCGCCGGCGCGCCGTCCGCCGCCACCGGCGGGAAGGTGCTCACCGCGCTGGCCGTCGGCGGCCAGCTGCCCGGCAGGCTCATCGCCGGCCTGCCCGTCGGCGGCCCCGTCCGCGCCGCGCTCGCGGACGAGCTCTCGCGCGCCTGGGTGGACGCCGTGGACGGGCGGCTCCGCCGCCTCACCGAGCGGGCGTCGAACGCGACCCTCGCCTCCGTGCTGCGCGGTTACGAGGGCGGGACGGGCGCGCCCTACGCCATGGCCGCGGCCTCGGCGGCGCGGCTCGCCGGGGCGGACGACCGCCGGACCGCGGGCTGGCGGGCGTACGGGCGCGCCCTCGGCGTGCTGCGCCGGCTCGCCGACGACCAGCGCGACCTCGTCACCGGGCGGTACGAGGACCTGGCCGCCGGCACCGCCACGTTCCCGCTCGTCCACCTGCTCACCGAACTGCCCCCCGCGCGGCGCCGCGAGGCGCTCGCCCTGCACGCCTCCGCCCGCCACTCGGCGTCCGCGCGCGCCGAACTGGCGGCCTGGATGCTCGACGAGGAGATCGCCGAGTCCTGCGCCGCCGCCGTCGCACCCCTGATCGACCGCGCCCACGGCCTGCTCGACATGCTCGGCGGCGATCCCGGCTGCGTCCGGGAGCTGCACCGGCTGGTCGACGGGACCGTCGGCCGCCTGCCCGGGCTCCGGCTGGCCGTGGCCTAGGGGGAGGACCGTCGATGACCGTCTCCGGCGGACTCCCGGAAGTCCTCACCGCGCACTGCCCGCGGGTCGCCGCGGCGATCCGGGAGGCACTGCACGGCCACCCCGCCTACCAGCCGATCAGGCGGGCGGCGGGCCCGATGTTCGGCGGGCGCCGGGAGACCTGCGCCCGGCTGCTCGGCCTCGTCCTGCGCCGGTCCCCCCTTCCCGACGACGACCGGGGGCGCTTCCGCGACCTCGGCGTCCTCGCGGCCCGGCAGGCGGTCCCGCTGCCGGTGCTGTCGGAGGCGTGGGACCTCGCGCTCTCCGCCGCGGCGCGGAGCTGCTGGACGGTCGCGCCGCCCGGCTGCTTCGCCGAGATGGCCGAGCTGACCGCGCACGCGGCCCGGCTCGCCGACGGCGCGCGGGAGGCCTGCATCCAGGGCTACGCGGAGGCGCCCCGCGAGGGAGCGCGGTCGCGGCCGCTGCGCCGGCTGCTCGCCGAGACCCTGATCGACGGGGCTCCCGCCGGTGTCATCGCCGACGCGGCCGGCGTCCGCCTGGCTCCCGCCTACCTCGTCCTGCGGTGCGAGGCCCCCGCGCTCGCGGCGGAGGACTGGGAGCGGGAGAGCGAGCGCCTGGAGGCGTGGGAGGGCGTCCTGTACTCGGGCGGCCCGGAGGGGCTCACCGTGCTGTTCCCCGCGGCCGAGCCGCTGCGCGCGGAGAACCTGGCCGCCGAGTTCACCGCGGGCCTGGCCGCCCGCTCGCGCGGCCCGGTGCACGCCGCCGAGTCCTTCCGGCGCGGCATCGCCGAGATCCCGGCCGCGCTGGAGGAGGCGTCCCGGGTCCTGACGATCGCCAAGGCGATCCCCGACGCCGAGGACCGCCCCTACCGGGCCGACGAGCTGCTGGTCGAGCTGGCGATCCTCGGGCAGCCCGCCATCCGCGGCCGGCTCTCCGCCGTGCTGTCCCCGCTCGACGCCGGCACGGACCTGCGGCGGACGCTGGAGGTGCTGCTCGCCTGCAACCTCGACCGCGAGCGCGCCGCGCGGGAGCTGTGGATCCACCGCCGCACCCTGCACTACCGGCTGGACCGCATCCGGGACCTGTCCGGCGTCGACCCCAGCTCCGCGCGCGGCATCCAGCTGTTCCGCGCCGCTCTCACCTCGGCGCGGCTGACGTGCCTGGAGCGCGACGGCCGCCGCGCGGAGGACGCCTCCCTGCCCCCGCCGCTGAGCGCCTGAACGGGGCGCTCCCCGGGCCGGCCGCCGAGGAGCACGGCGCCGGCCCGGTCCTGACGGCGGTCAGGCCAGGCCCATCTCCCGCCTGACCGCCTCGAACTCCACCGCCATCGCGTCCGAGAGCGCCTGCGCGCCCGACAGCGGCCGGACCATGACGCAGAACTCGTCGATGAGCCCGTCGTCGTCGTGGTGCAGGAAGTCGCAGCCGTGCACCTCGCGGTCGCCGACGCGCGCCTTGAAGACCAGCGCGTGGTCGCGGCCGCCGCCGATCTCGCGGACGTAGCGGAAGTCGGCGAAGACCCGGGTCACCGCCCGCAGGATCGCGGTGACCGCCGCCCGCCCCTCGTACGGCGCGAACGCCACCGGGCTGAGGAACGTCACGTCCTCGGCCAGCAGCGCCGGGAGGGCGTCCAGGTCGCCCTTCTCGACGGCCGAGCGGAACGGGTGCATCGGGTCCACCTCCAGACCCCCGGTCATCGGCACGCCCGGGGACGTGCCGAAAGCCTAGGGCCGGCCCCCCGGTCCGCGATCACCGACCGGCCGGTGTCACGTGCCCGGCTGCAGCAGCACCTTGATGGCGCCGTCCCGCTTCTTCTGGAACATCTCGTACGCCTCGGGCGCCTTCTCCAGCGGCCAGCGGTGCGTCGCGAGGTCCATCACGCCGAGCGGGTCGGCGTCGTCGGCCACGAGCGGCATCAGCTCGTCGATCCAGCGCTTGACGTGCGCCTGGCCCATCCGGACGGTGATGCCCTTGTCGAACATCTGCAGCATCGGCAGCGGGTCGGTCATGCCGCCGTACACCCCGCTGAGGGAGATCGTCCCGCCCCGCCGCACGGTGTCGATGGCGGTGGTGAGCGCGGCGAGCCGGTCCACGCCGACGCGGGACATCAGCGGCGCGGCGGAGTTGCCCGGCATGAGCCCGGTGAGGGTCTGCGCGAGCTTGGCGCCGGGGGAGCCGTGCGCCTCCATCCCCACCGCGTCGATCACCGAGTCGGTGCCGCGCCCCCCGGTGAGCTGCCGGACCGCGTCCGCGACGTCGTCGGCGTCGGAGGCGTCGATCACCTCGACGCCGTGCCGGCGCGCCATCTCCAGCCGCTCCGGCACGAGGTCGACCCCGATCACCCGGTGGCCGAGATGGCGGGCGATCCGGGCCGACATCTGCCCGATCGGGCCGAGCCCGAGCACGGTGACCGAACCGCCTTCGGGGATCTCGGCCCAGGCGACGGCCTGCCAGGAGGTGGGCAGGACGTCCGAGAGGTAGAGGAACCGCTCGTCCGGCGGGCCGTCCGGCACCTTGATCGGCCCGAACTGGGCCTGCGGCACCCGCAGGTACTCGGCCTGCCCGCCCGGCACCTGCCCGTACAGGCGGGTGTAGCCGAACAGCGCCGCGCCCATGCCCTGCTCGCGGACCTGCGTCGTCTCGCACTGGGCGTACAGCTCCAGGCCGCACATGTGGCAGTGCCCGCACGAGATGTTGAACGGGATGACCACACGGTCGCCGGGCTTGACGTGGGTGACGTCCGGGCCGGTCTCCTCGACGACGCCGATCGGCTCGTGGCCGAGCACGTCGCCCTCGTTCATGAACGGCCCGAGCACCTCGTACAGGTGCAGGTCCGACCCGCACACGCCGGTCGAGGTGACCCTGATGACCGCGTCGTTCGGCTCCTTGATCTGGGGGTCGGGGACGTCGTCGACGCGGACGTCGCGCTTGCCGTGCCAGGTGACAGCCTTCATCGTGCTCCTCCGGTGGGACGGGGCTCCGTCCCAGGCGGCCCTACCCGCGCGACCGGGGCGAAACGTCCGGGGCGCGGCCCTCAGGGGCAGCGGTGGGCCCGTGCCGCGGCGCGCACCGCCGCCCTCCTGGTCGCCCACAGGTAGGGCACGCCGGGCGGGTACGCCTCCGGCCCGGGTTCCGGGCGCAGCCGGAACCCGCGCGCGTCGTAGGCCTCCCAGCCCGTCCGGCGGCCGCGCAGGTTCAGGACGTGCGTCACGGTCCCGGCGGCGTGCCCGTGGTGCCGCAGATGCCAGCGGTGGGCGTCCCGGTCGGCGGTCGTGAACTGGTGCAGCCGCCAGCCGGGCCCGACGTGGTGCGCCAGGTCGAGCGTGACGAGCGGCTCGTCGTCGGCGGGGCGCCTCGTCCGGGCCTGGGCGGGGACGCGGTCCCCGGGGCCGGCGCGGGCGGGCCGGCGGCCGGAGTCGCGGACGAGCCGGGCGAGCTCGCGCGCGGCCTCGGCCAGAGCGCGCGCCGCCTCCGCGAGCCGCTGCTCCTCCGCGGGCGGCGGCCAGCTCGCGCCGGTCTCGCGGCGCGCCCGCGCCGCCCTCCTGCGCGCGCCGTCCAGCCGGTCGAGGGCGCGGGCGGCCTCGTCCCGCGCGGCCGCGACACCGGCCCGGCTGTCGAAGTCCTGCGTCCGCATGGGCTCCGCGGGCTCGCGGGCCCGCGGGGGCGTCCGGTCCTTCCGCATCGGGGGGAGCTCCTTCGCATGTGCTTTCCGAGCGCACTTCCCCGAGTTCCCGGCTTCATCCCTCGCACGGTCCGGGGGCGCCGCGCCCGCGGCCGGCGCCGAGGAGCCCCCGGACCGGGTGTCCGGCCTGGTGGGCGGGCGCCGGGGGCTGGTCGGGGCCCGGTCCGCGCGGCGTTTGAAACAGGACTGCGAGGCAAGTGGCCGGATGGGGTTAGGACGAGGGAGGGCAGGCCGGGATGACGACCGTCCAAGGGCGGCAGGACACCAGCGTCGCCGACGCGCTCGCACGGCACCGCAAGGGGACCAGGATCAGCCATGTGCTGGCGACGACCGACCACAAGATGGTCGGCTACCTCTACCTCGGGACGTCGTTCGCGATGTTCCTGGCCGCCGGCCTGATGGCCATGGTGATGCGGGCCGAGCTGCTGGAGCCGGGCAAGCAGGTGGTGAGCAACCACACCTACAACGAGATGTTCACCATCCACGGCACGATCATGATGCTGCTGTTCGCCACCCCGCTGTTCGCCGGGTTCGCCAACGTGCTCGTCCCGCTGCAGATCGGGGCGCCGGACGTGGCCTTCCCGCGGATGAACGCGCTCACCTACTACCTGTTCCTGTTCGGCGCGCTCATGGTGCTGGCCTCGTTCGTCATGCCGGGCGGCGCTCCCGGGTTCGGCTGGTTCGCCTACACGCCCCTGTCCACCCAGACGTACTCGCCCGGCCAGGGCGGCGACATGTGGACCATGGGACTGATCCTGTCGGGGTTCGGGACGATCCTGACCTCGGTGAACATGATCACCACGATCATCGCGATGCGCGCCCCGGGCATGGTGATGTTCCGGCTGCCGATCTTCACCTGGAACGTGCTGCTGACCAGCCTGATGGTGCTCATCGCCTTCCCGGTGCTGGCCGCGGCGCTGTTCGCGCTGGAGGCCGACCGCAGGATCGGCGCCCACATCTACGACCCCTCCAACGGCGGCGCGCTGCTCTGGCAGCACCTGTTCTGGTTCTTCGGCCATCCGGAGGTCTACATCGCGGCGCTGCCGTTCTTCGGGATCATCACCGAGATCCTCCCGGTGTTCAGCCGCAAGCCGCTGTTCGGCTACCTCGGCATGGTCGCCGCCACCATCGCGATCACCGGGCTGTCGATGACGGTCTGGGCGCACCACATGTTCGCCACCGGCGGCGTGCTGCTGCCCTTCTTCTCGATCACCTCCTTCATGATCGCCGTGCCGACCGGCCTGAAGTTCTTCAACTGGGTGGGGACGCTGTGGAAGGGGCAGTTGACCTTCGAGACCCCGATGCTGTTCGCGCTGGGGTTCCTGGTGACGTTCCTGTTCGGCGGCCTGACCGGGGTCATCCTGGCCTCGCCCCCCATGGACTTCCACCTCACCGACTCCTTCTTCGTCGTCGCCCACCTGCACTACGTCCTGTTCGGCACCGTGGTGTTCGCGATGTTCGGCGGGTTCTACTTCTGGTGGCCGAAGATGACCGGCCGGATGCTGAACGAGACCTGGGGGAAGATCCACTTCTGGACGCTCTTCGTCGGCTTCCACACCACCTTCCTCGTCCAGCACTGGCTGGGCGCCGAGGGCATGCCGCGCCGCTACGCCGACTATCCCGACCAGTTCGCGACCCTGAACCTCGTCTCGTCGATCGGCTCGTTCATCCTGGGGGCCTCGACGTTCGCGTTCCTGTGGAACGTGCTGTGGTCCTGGCGGCACGCCGAGCGCGTCCAGACCGACGACCCTTGGGGCGCGGGCGGCTCCCTGGAGTGGGCGACGTCCTGCCCGCCCCCGCGCCACAACTTCACGTCGATGCCGCGCATCCGGTCGTCGCGCCCCGCGTTCGACCTGCACTACCCGCCGAAGGAGCCGCCGCAGGAGGCGGAGCCGGCGCTGCCCCCGCCGTGACCGTCCGGCCGGCCGGCGCCGGTCACTCGCCCCGGCCGTCCTCCGCGGAGCCGTCGCGCAGGTCGCCCTGGCCGCCGCCGTGCGACTCGGCCTGGTAGTTGAGGTAGAAGCGGTTGACGCGGGTCCGGACCTGCGTGCGGGCGCGGTCGGGCGTCGGCAGCGGGATCAGGTGGTGCGGGTACGGCGCGACGAGCTCGCCGGGCTGCCGGGCCTCCATCACCGCCTCGGCGTCCTCGGACGGCTGCTCGTGCCGCTCCCGGAACCCCCCGTCCGGCGTCAGCGAGATGAGGCCGCTCTCCACGCCCTCCTCCCGCGTGCGCAGGTCGCGGCGCTGCAGGCTCAGGCACACCCGCCGGGCGATGGCGAAGGCCGCGAGCGGGAAGACGAAGAACCCGGCGCGGAAGAACCAGGTCGTCCAGAACAGCGGGATCTTGAAGGTCGCGGAGATGACGTCGTTGCCGCCGGCCGCCAGCATGTTGCCGTACCAGGCGACGGCGGCGGCGCCGATCGCGGTCCTGGTCGCGGCGTTGCGCGGCCGGTCCAGCAGGTGGTGCAGGCGTTCGTCGCCCGTGGCCCAGCGCTCCACGAACGGGTAGAGGCCGATGAGCGTGAAGAACAGCCCGGGCAGGACGACGGCGGGGAGCAGCACGTTCCAGGCGATGGTGTGCCCGAAGAGGTTCGTGGACAGGCGCGGCATGGTGCGCAGCGAGCCTTCGAGGAACCCGACGTACCAGTCGGGCTGGGAGCCGAACCCGACCTGGTCGGGCTCGTACGGGCCGTACAGCCAGACCGGGTTGATCTGGAAGAACGCCGCCAGCAGGGCCAGGACGCCGAAGGTGAAGAGGAAGTAGGCCGTGCTCTGCGCGGCGAAGTGCGGGAAGGTCGGCTCCCCGGTCACCGCCCGCTCCCGCCGGCCGCGGCCCGGGAAGATGGTGTGCGTCTGGTGCCACAGGATCATCAGGTGCGCGGTGACGAGGGCGATGAGGATGCCCGGGATCAGCAGGATGTGCACGGTGAACAGCCGCGGGATGAACTCCTCGGCGGAGGGGAACTGCCCCCCGAAGATCCACAGGGCCGCGTACGTCCCGATGACGGGGATGGAGAGCACGATGCCCTGGAAGATCCGCAGGCCGGTGCCCGACAGCAGATCGTCCGGCAGCGAGTAGCCGGCGAACCCCTCCGCCATCGCCAGCGCGAACAGCGTCGTGCCGATCACCCAGTTGATCTCCCGCGGCTTGCGGAACGCGCCGGTGAAGAAGATCCGCATGAGGTGGACGACGATGGCCGCGACGAAGACGTTGGCCGCCCAGTGGTGGATCTGCCGCATCAGCAGCCCGCCGCGCACGTCGAACGACAGGTGCAGGGTGGAGGCGTAGGCCTCGCTCACCTTGACGCCCCTGAGCGGGGCGTAGGAGCCGTCGTAGACGATGTCCGTGCCGCTCGGCTTGAAGAACAGCGTCAGGTAGACGCCGGTCAACACGAGGATGACGAACGAGTAGAGCGCGATCTCGCCGAGCAGGAACGACCAGTGCTTGGGGAAGGCCTTCCGGATGTTCTTGTCCAGGAACTCGGTGGAGCCGAGCCGGTCGTTGACGCCCCAGAAGAGTTTCTGCACCCGCTCTGATTTGGCGCTTTCTCTCCCGTTTTGTACCGCCATAGAGCTCTCCCCGGCCCGGCCGTCGTGTCCCTGGGGCGGCTACCCGGGGCGGGTTGGGGCAAACGCTGCGCCGCGGCGGCCCCGGGGCCCTCAGGCGCTGGCCGCGTAGAGGACCTCTCGCATACCGGGTACGGTCTCCCGGTCAGCCCGCCAGACAAGGCGAAGACCCAGGTCGGGAACGTCGAACGCGAGCCGGGCGAGGGTCCCGGCCGCGAGCCGGTCGCGGACGGCGAACTCCGGGAGCAGGGCGATGCCGAGGCCCTGCTCCGCCCAGGACGCCATCACGGTCACGCTCCCCGCCCGGACGCGTTCGACGGCGTCGCCGAGGAGCCGCTCGCCGGCCATCCAGAACGAGCACGCCGGCACGTTGACCAGCAGCCTCTCACCGCGCAGATCGCCCGCGGCAAGGCGCCGCGCCCCGGCGAGCACGTGGTCCGGCGCGGCGACGAGCGCGAGCGGCACCGGCTCCAGGTCGAGGAAGTCCAGCGGTGCGGGCGGCGGCGTGAAACCGAGCCCGCCCACGTCGTCGCCGGCGTCCAGCAGCAGCGCCGCCTCCAGGTCCCCGGCGGCGACCGCGTCGAGGAGCTGGTCGCGGGCCGCGTCCGACCGGACGTCGACCCGCAGGCCCGGCCGCCGCTCGGCCAGCCTGGCCAGGACGCGGGGCACGTACGCGGCGGCGATCGACTCCAGCGCGCCGAGCCGCAGCACCGGCCGCTCCCCGGCCACGTCGCGGCGGGCCTCCTCGGCCTGCCGGAGCAGGCGCCGCGCCCAGCCGCGCAGCCGCTCGCCCTGCTCGGTCGGCCGCATGCCCTTCGGGCCGCGGTGGAACAGCGGCACGCCCAGCGACGCCTCCAGCGCGCGGATCTGCTCCGACACCGACGACGGCGCGAGGCCGAGCGCGTTCGCGGCGTCGGTGACGGTCCGGTGGGCGACGACGGCCTCGAACGTCCGCAGCTGGCGCAGTTCCATGCCGGTGCCAACCCGGGCCGCGCGTTCGGATATTCCGAACGCGGCGTGCGGCGCAGCCGGTGGAGCCTGGCGGCCCGGATTCCCAGACTGGGGCGCCATGAACTCGGTTCTCTCACCCGCACCGGACGGCACGACCCCAATGCGGCGAGGCCCCGCCCTGCTGGGCATCTCGCTCGGCTACTTCATGGTGCTGCTCGACACGACCGTCCTGTCGGTGGCCGAACCCGACCTGGCCCGATCCCTGCACGGCACGGTCGCCGGCCTGCAATGGGCCGTCACCGGCTACACCGTCGTGTTCGGCGCGCTCCTGCTGTCGGCCGGCGCCGTCGCCGACCGGTACGGCGCCCACCGCGTCTTCCGCGCGGGGATCGCGGCGTTCGGCGCCGGATCGCTGCTGTGCGCCGCCGCGCCGGACCTGTGGACGCTCGTCGCGCTGCGGGCGGTCCTCGGCGCCGCCGCCGCGGCCTGCGTGCCCGCGTCCATGGCGATGATCGCCCGCCTCTACCCCGCGCCCGCCGAGCGCGCCCGCGCCGTCGCGACCTGGGCGGCGACCAGCGGCGCCGCGCTCGCGGCCGGACCCGTCGCGGGCGGCGCGCTGGTCGGCCTCGCCGGCTGGCGCGCGATCTTCCTGATCAACGTCCCGCTCGCCGCCGCCGTCCTCGCGCTCGCGGCGGGACGGGCCGTGCGCTGCCCGCGCGGGTCCCGCGGCCTCGACCCGGCGGCGCAGCTCCTCGCGTGCGCGGCGCTGGGACTGCTGACCGACGCCCTCATCGCGCTGGGGAGCGGCGGGGGCGTCCACGCGGCCGCCTCGGCGGCCGGAGCGCTCGCGGCCGGCGCGGCGTTCGCGGTCCGCGAGCGCGGGAGCGCGGCGCCGGTCCTGGTCCCGGCGGTGGTGCGGGCGCCCGGGATGCCCGCCGCGCTGGCCGCCGGCGCCGCGGTCAACTTCGTCATGACCGGCGTGCTGTTCGTGCTGCCGCTGGTGTTCCAGCGGACCCTGTCCCTGACGCCGTTCCAGACCGGCCTGGCGTTCCTGCCGATGACGCTGCCGTTCGCGTTCAACCCGCTGCTCACCGGGCGGATCGTCGCGCGGACCGGGCCGCGCCGCCCCGTCCTCGCCGGGCTCGGCCTGCTGACCGCCGGGGGAGTGCTGTTCGGGGCCGTGCTGCTCGGCGGCGCCTCCTATCCGCCGCTCGTCGCCGGGCTGCTGTGCACCGGATTCGGCGTGTCGTTCGCCCTGCCGGCCCTCGCGACCATGGTCGTCGCGGCCGCCCCCGAGGGCACGGCCGGCGCGGCGGGCGGCCTGCTGAACGCCGTCCGGCAGCTCGGCGCCACCCTCGGCGTCGCGATCATGGGCGCGTTCGCGCCGGTCGGCTCCGGGGGAGGCGCCGGCGACCCGGCCTACGCGCTGTTCACCGCCGCCGCCGTCTGCGCGGTCGTGTGCGCGGCCGTCCTGGCCCTCACACCACGCGCACGTTCGCGCCGGACGCCTTGAGGTCGTCGCGCAGGGCGCGGATGTCGGTGCGCAGCCGCTCGGCGGCCAGCGGGTCCCGCTCCAGGCCGCCGAGGCCGTCCTCGATGAGGGCGAGCTCGGCGGCCCGGAGCCGTGCGAGCAGCCGCCGCGCCTCGCCGACCGGCACGCCCCACTGCTCCTTCCTGCGCCACTTGCGGAACGCGAGCACGTGGCCCTCGCCCGGCACGAGGACGCCGCCCGCGGTCTCCGCGTGCACCGTCCGCCGGAAGTGCGAGAGGTAGCGGCGCCTGGCCAGCCGGTAGGCGACGACCGCGGCCAGCAGGATCGGCGCGCCCTTCACCGGCATCAGCATCAGCCCGGACAGGACGGGGGCGTCCCACCAGGAGTGCAGCGCCATGGCGAGGACGAACGCGCCCACCGCGGCGGCCACGTGCGCCTTGGAGAACCGCCCGATCAGGCAGCCGAGGCCCGCGCCGCCCACCGCGGTCATGGCCCAGTGGCTCCACCACGCCCCGCCGACCACCCGGCTCCCGAAGGAGAAGAACGCCGCGTTCGCGTCGTGGGTGGCGCCGGTCAGCACGATCGTGTTGAGGACGTACAGGAAGTTCTCCGCGAACTGGAAGCCCAGCCCGGCCAGCGCGCCGTAGCCCCACCCGTCGAGCGGCCCGCGGACCGCCGCCGGCGCCATCAGCGCCACGACCGCGACGCCGAGCAGCTTCAGGATCTCCTCGTCGACCGGCGCGGCGATCGACGCGCCCCACGCCGCGTTGAAGCCCGGCCCCGCCGTCTTCCCGACGATCGCCTGGAACGCGGCGTTGGCGGGCAGCGCCGTCCCGAACGCGGCCAGCCCGCCCCACGCCACCGCGACCAGCGCGTAGCCGAGCGGCGGCGAGCGGACCGGGTGCAGCCGCCGCAGCAGCCACACGCCCGCGGCCAGCGCCGGCGCGAGCAGGACGAGCCCGGTGATCGCGCCCGCGGGGAAGGCCGCGGCGTGCGCGCCGATCCCGCGGAGCGCGATCCAGGCGCCGAGCAGGCACGCCGCCGCCCACAGCCAGAACGCGGGACGGTGCGCGAGGTCCCCGCGGGTCAGCCCCATGGCGCCGCGATCCTGATCGTCCGCACCATCGCCTCGACCTGCGGCACCGCCTTCCGGAAGGCGTGCGGCGGGCCGGTGGCCGTGACCGACGCGCCGAGCGTCCCCTTGGCGAGGACGGTCGCCGTGCCGACGCGCTCGCGCCCGGCGAGCCGTCCCGTCAGCCCCGTCACGCCCTGCGCGGTGGTGACCGGGACGGGCCCGGTCCCGAGGCGCGCGTGCCCGCCCGCGGCGACGATCCGGCCGAGGCCGCCCCACAGGGCCCGCGCGTCGGCCGATCCCAGCGGGACCACCACGTTGAGGTCGAAGACCACGTCGCCGCTGAACAGTTCGGCGCCGTTGGAGAGGGACGTGTCGCCCCGGTTCAGGGCCCAGCCGGACGAGGTGACCGAGAACGTCACCGGGCGGACGCCGCCGCGCTCCGTCCCGACCGACACGACCGTGCCGGGCGCCAGCGGCTGCCCGCGGAGTCCGAGGACCCGGTCGAGCAGGGGAAGCCCGGCCCCGAGGACCAGCAGCACGAACGCCGCGGCGCCCGTGCCCCACCATGTGACCCGCACCACGCGACCCCCCGACGTGCGCTGCGGAAAAATGCCCTTTGACGGGCGAAAATGCCCCCAGACCGGGCGGCTAAACAAGATCAGGCCGCGGGCGCCGGCCAGTGCGCGGGCCGCGCGAGCGACTCCGGCAGGCGGGTCGCCGCGTCGCCCCGCGCCGAATCGAGCTGCGCCTGGGTCAGGAAGAGGCACCCGGTGAGGTCCGCCCCCCGCAGGTCGGCGTCCCGCAGGTCCGCCCCGATCAGGTCGGCCGCCCGAAGGTCGGCGCCCCGCAGGTCGGCTGCGATCAGGTACGCGCCGCGCAGGTCGGCCCCGCGCAGGTCGGCGCCCTTCAGCTTCGCGCCCAGGAGGTCCGCGCCCCGCCGGTCCTTCCCGCGTCCGGACAGACCGGCCCGCGCGAGCACGCTGGCCCGCGACAGCAGGCCGCCCGCGCTCTCCCGGACCGCCCGGACGTCCACCTCGGCCAGCTCGCCGGGCCCGCCCCGGGTGAGGCGGTCGATCTCCTCGAAGGCCCGCCGCAGGTCGTCGCGGATCGGCCCGGAGGACGGCAGCGCCGCGGCCTCGTCGAGGTACCGGAGCAGCTCGTGGAGCTGCCGCATGACGGGGAACACGGCGAACATGCGGCGCGCGACGTCCGGATCGCCGCGCCAGTCGCGGCCGGAGAAGGTCAGCTGCGACACCTTCTGGCCGGCGCCGAAGCAGTCGAAGACCGTGCAGCCCGGGAAGCCGCGCCGCCGCAGGTCCGCGTGGATGCCGCAGCGGAAGTCGGCCAGGAGGTTGCGGCAGGGCTCGCCCGCGTCCTTGTCCATCGCGAAGTCGGCCGACCTGGCGAACGGCAGCGCCACGCAGCACAGCCCGAAACAGCTGGCGCAGTCGGCCCTCAGGTCCGCTCTGTCCGACACCCCTGACCCCCGGCTTCTGGACGACGCTCCATTGTCGCGCCGGGCAGGCCATGCGGCGAACGCGTGGGAGCGGCGCGGCCGGGATAAAGTTGCGGACTCCTATGACAGCACCCCTCACCGAACCCGGCATCGTCTCCCGGCTCCGCGCCGCAGGCTGCGTTTTCGCCGAGGACGAGGCCCGCCTCATCCTCTCCACCGCCCGCACCCCCGGCGAGACCAGCGCGATGGTGGAACGGCGCGCGGCCGGCGAGCCGCTCGAACACGTCCTCGGCTGGGCGATGTTCTGCGGGCTGCGGATCGCCGTCGGGCCCGGGGTCTTCGTGCCCCGCCGCCGCACCGAGTTCCTCGTCCGCCGGGCCCACGCCCTCGCGCCGCCCCGGCCCGTGATCCTCGACCTGTGCTGCGGGTCCGGCGCCCTCGGGGCCGCGCTCGCCTCCGGCCTCGACGAGTGCGCCCTGCACGCCGCCGACATCGAACCCGCGGCGGTGCGCTGCGCCCGCGGCAACATCGCCCCGTACGGCGGCGAGGCCTACGAGGGCGACCTCTTCGATCCCGTCCCGGACGCGCTGCGCGGCCGGGTCGACGTGCTCCTCGCGAACGTCCCCTACGTCCCGACCGGGGACGTCGCGCTCCTGCCGGCGGAGGCGCGCGACCACGAGCCGCGCTCGTCGCTCGACGGCGGCGCGGACGGCCTCGACGTCCTGCGCCGCGTCACCGCCGAGGCGTCGCGGTGGCTGGCCCCCGGCGGGCATCTGCTGTTCGAGACGAGCGAGCGGCAGGTCGCCGGCGCCGTCGAGGCCGTGCGGCGCGGCGGCCTCGCGGCGACGGTCGCGGAGTCCGGCGATTTCCATGCCACCGTCATCGTCGGAGCAAAGCCGGTGTAAAACTCCTCAGCGGGGTATCGGTTCGTCAGGACGAACCGAAGGAGTGAAGACAGATGCGCCGCATCAGCGCAGCGATCAGCGCCATTGTCGGGACGATCGTCAGCGTCGTGACCCTGCCGTTCCGCGTTCTTGGGCGGTTGCTGACCCCCGGTCGCGGCCGCGCCCGCACCCGCCGCGGGGCGGTGTGACGCATATCCGCTTCGCCCCGGGCCGCTCCTCAGGAATGGCCCGGGGCGAGCGCGTGGAAAATGCGTTGCACGCCTGCCCGGCGTCCCGCACCATAGGGGTATCGAACTCGACGGAAGTGAACGGGAAGGAGCGGTGACCATGGTCGCGACCGTCGCGCAGCAGGCGCCGCAGCCCTTCGGGGCCGGGGCCGGCCGAGGTCTCGCCTTCGCCCGGAACGCCTCTGGATAGAGCCGTCAGGCTCCGCCGGAGGCCGCCAGGGAGAAATCCCGGCGGCCTTTCTCGTTCCTCGTCGCAGGTCGTTATTCATCGCCTATCGAAGTTCTACACGGGTCAGTAGCTCAATGGGAGAGCACCCGCCTTGCAAGCGGGGGGATGCCGGTTCGAGTCCGGCCCGATCCACGGTCCTCAAAGCGGAATCATTCGGCTCCGCACGTCGCACAGGCCTAAATGGTGAGGCGGCTGGCTTCCACCCAGCAGAACCGGGTTCGATCCCCGGGTGCGGCTCTGGACTGGACCGGCGGGAGTAACGACCCCCGGCCGGTCCTTCCCGTGCCCGCGGCCGGCGGACGCCACCGCCCGCCGGCGGGCACCCGTGCTGGATCGTCCAATGGCAGGATGCGTGACTCTGGATCACGTCATGCAGGTTCGAGTCCTGCTCCAGCAGCTCGTCCGGCGGTGAGCGGGGCGCGTGTCAGGGACGGGCGCCCACGAGGGTCCGCCGCGTCGTCCAGGCGCGGGCCCGCTCGCTGAGCGTGATGCCGAGGCCGGGACGGGCCGGGACGTGCATCCGCCCGCCCTCGATCGCGGGCTTCTCCTCGAACAGCGGGCCGAGCCAGTCGAAGTGCTCCACCCACGGCTCGGACGGGTACGCGGCGGCCAGGTGCAGGTGGATCTCCATCGCGAAGTGCGGGGCGAGCAGGAGGCGCCGGTCCTCCGCGAGCGCGGCGACCTTGAGGAAGTTCGTGATGCCGCCGATGCGCGGGGCGTCCGGCTGGAGGACGTCCGCGGCGCCCCGGTCGACGATCTCGCGGTGCTCGGCGACGCTGGTGAGCATCTCCCCGGTGGCGACGGGGGTGTCGAGCGCGCGGACCAGCGCGGCGTGCCCCTCGGCGTCGTGGGCGTCCAGCGGCTCCTCGATCCAGGTGAGGCCGAACTCCTCGAGCGCGCGGCCCATCCGGCGCGCGGTGGGCCGGTCCCATTGCTGGTTGGCGTCCACCATCAGCGGGAACCCGTCGCCGAGCCGCTCCCGGACCGCGGCGACGCGGCGCAGGTCCTCGGCGGGGTCGGGATGCCCGATCTTGATCTTGACGCCGCCGATCCCGGCCCGGGCGGCCGCGGCCGCGTTGGCGAGGACCTCCTCCAGCGGCGTGCTCAGGAACCCGCCCGTGGTGTCGTAGCAGCGGACGGAGTCGCGGTGCGCGCCGAGGAGCTTGGCGAGCGGCAGGCCCGCGCGCCTGGCCTTGAGGTCCCACAGCGCGATGTCGACGGCGGCGATCGCCTGCGCGGCGAGGCCGCCGCGCCCGGCCGAGGCGCCCGCCCACTCCAGCATCGCCGCGATCCTGCCGATGTCGCTCGGGTCCTCGCCGATGACGGCGGGGGCGATCTCGGCGGCGTGCGCGAACTGGCCGGGGCCGCCGGCGCGCTTGGCGTACCCGAAGCCGATGCCCTCGTGGCCGCCCTCGGTGCCGATCTCGGCGAACAGGAGCACCACCTCGGTCATCGGCCGCTGCCGCCCGGTGAGCACCTTGGCGTCGCTGACCGGTGCGGCGAGCGGCAGCGTGACCGACGACAGCTCGATCCAGGCGATCCGGTCGAGGACCGCCTCCGCAGCGGCGCCCGCCATCTCAGCCCACCCGCTTCACGAGCTCCGCGAGCCGGGCGGTCTCGTCCTCGGTCAGGTCCGTCAGGGGCGGGCGGACGGGGCCCGCGGGGTGCCCGGCGACCCGCATGCCCGCCTTGACGATGCTCACCGCGTAGCCCTTGCGGCGGTTCCGGATGTCGCAGTACGGCAGGACGAACTCCGCCAGCCGCCGCTGGACCGCGTCCCGGTCTCCGGCCCGGACGGCGGCGTGGAAGGCGAGCGCGAACTCCGGGGCGAAGTTGAAGATCGCCGACGAGTACGTCGTCACGCCCATCTCCCGGTAGGGGAGCGCGAACGTCTCGGCGGTCGGCAGCCCGCCGATGTAGACGAGGCGGTCGCCGAGCCGGGACCGGATCCGCGTCATCAGCTCCAGGTCGCCGACCCCGTCCTTGAACCCGACGAGGTTCGGGCACGCGTCGGCCAGCCCGGCGACCGTCGCGTCCTGGTAGACGGCGTTGGCGCGGCTGTAGACCGTCACGCCGAGGCCGGTCGCCGCGCACACGGCCCGGACGTGCGCGGCCAGGCCCTCCTGCGGCGCCTCGGTCAGGTAGGGCGGGAACAGCAGCACCCCGTCGGCGCCCGCGCGCTCGGCGTCCTCGGCCATCCGCACGGCCGCCGCCGTCCCGTATCCCGCGGGCGCGATCACCGGGACGCCGTCCGGCGCCTCCGCGACCGCCGCGCGCACCACCCAGCCCACCTCGTCCGGCGTCAGCGAGAAGAACTCGCCCGTCCCGCCCGCGGCGAACAGCCCGGCCACGTCGTACTCGCCGAGGCGGGCGATGTTCTCCCGGTAGGCGTCCTCGTCGAAGGACAGGTCGTCGCGGAAGTGGGTGACGGGGAACGACAGGAGCCCGGACCCGAGCCTCCGGGCGGTCTCGTCGGGCGCGCTCTGCATCATGCCCCGAGGCTAGGATGGCCGATCGATCCAGGTCCAACACAGAAAACGCATCCACTGATACCCGGAATGAATCGATGTTCACGCTCACCCAGCTCGCGAACTTCGTGGCCGTCGCCGAGGAACTGCACTTCGGCCGCGCGGCCGCGCGGCTGCGCATGACGCAGCCGCCGCTCAGCCGCCAGATCCAGCTGCTGGAGAACGAGCTGAAGGTGCGGCTGTTCGACCGGACGAACCGGTCGGTGCGCCTCACCCCGGCCGGGCGCGCGTTCCTCGTCGAGGCCCGCAGGCTGCTCCAGCAGGCCGACCAGGCCGCGACGTCCGTCCGGCAGGTGTCGGCGGGGGAGGCCGGGACGGTCACACTGGGCTTCACGGCCGCGAGCGCCTACGCCACGCTCGGCCGGGTCCTGGAGGCCGCGCGGACGGCCCTGCCGGACGTCGAGATCGTGCTGCGGGAGATGGTGACCCGCGACCAGGTGCGCGCCCTCGCCGAGGGCGGTCTCGACCTCGGGCTGGTCCGGCCCCCGGTGAGCGACCCCGACCTGGAGGAGCGCCGCGCCGACCGCGAGGCGCTGCTCGCGGCGGTCCCGAGCGGCCATCCCCTCGCGGAGGGGGACGGCCCGCTCTCCCTCGCCGACTTCGACGGGCGGCGGTTCATCATGTACTCGCCCGTCGAGGCGCGCTACTTCCACGAACTGCTGATCAGCCTGTTCCGGCAGGCCCGCGTCTCGCCCGTGTACGCGCAGTACCTCAGCCAGGTGCACAGCGTCCTCGCGCTGGTCAACTGCGGCTGGGGCCTCGCCCTCGTGCCCGCGGCGGCGGCGCGGCTGCGCTACGCGGGCCTGACGTTCCGGGCGGTCGACCTGCCCGATCCGGCTCCCGTCGAGCTGAGCCTGGCCTGGCGGCGCGGCAACGACAACCCGGCGCTCGTCCGGCTGCTGCGCCACCTGGGACCGCCCTGACCACCGGTGCCCCGCCTTGACGGCGCCCGCCCGCTCGCTTAATTTGGCGTCCAAATATTGGCCGTCAAAGTATCGGCCCGCACCGCCCGCACCCTGGAGGAACGATGAGCGACTTTCCCGCGTACGCGCCGTCGGAGGAGCATGAGCTGCTGCGGCGTACGGTGCGTGAGCTGGCCGAGGCCAAGATCGCTCCTTTCGCGGCGGAGGTGGACGAGGAGTCGCGGTTCCCGCAGGAGGCGTTGGACGCGCTGGTGGCCAACGATCTGCATGCGGTGCACGTGCCCGAATCGTACGGGGGTGCGGGGGCCGATGCGCTGGCGACGGTGGTGGTGATCGAGGAGGTGGCGCGGGTGTGCGCGTCCTCGTCGTTGATCCCGGCGGTGAACAAGCTGGGGACGGTGCCGGTGCTGCTGGCGGGGTCGGCGGAGCTGAAGGAGCGGTTCCTGGGGCCGGTGGCGCGGGGCGAGGCGATGTTCTCGTATGCGTTGTCGGAGGCCGATGCGGGGTCGGACGCGGCGGGGATGAAGACGCGTGCGGTGCGCGAGGGCGAGGGGTGGGTGCTGAACGGGACCAAGATGTGGATCACCAATGCGGGGGTGTCGCGGTTCTACACGGTGATGGCGGTGACCGATCCGGGTGCGGGGGCGCGGGGGATCTCGGCGTTCGTGGTGGACGCCGAGGCCGACGCGGGGGTGTCGTTCGGGCCCAAGGAGCGCAAGCTGGGGATCAAGGGGTCCCCGACCCGGCAGGTGATCCTGGAGGACGTGCGGGTCCCGGCGGACCGGATGATCGGTGCGGAGGGGACGGGGTTCAAGACGGCGCTGGCGACGTTGGACCACACCCGGATCACGATCGCGGCGCAGGCGCTGGGGATCGCGCAGGGGGCGCTGGACTTCGCGGTGGGGTATGTCAAGCAGCGCCGGCAGTTCGGCAAGGCGATCGCCGACTTCCAGGGTGTGCAGTTCATGCTGGCCGACATGGCGATGCGGCTGGAGGGGGCGCGGCAGCTGACCTACCACGCGGCGATCAAGTCCGAGCGGGCGATGGCGGGGGAGAGCGTTCCGGACCTGACGTTCGTGTCGTCGGCGTGCAAGGCGCTGGCCTCGGACGTGGCGATGGACGTGACCACCGACGCGGTGCAGTTGCTGGGCGGGTACGGGTACACGCGCGAGTTCCCGGTCGAGCGGATGATGCGCGACGCCAAGATCACCCAGATCTACGAGGGCACCAACCAGATCCAGCGCATGGTCATGGCCCGCCAGCTCCTCAAGTAGCGCGCTCCCGAAGCAGCGCGGTCCCGAAGCAACGCGGTCCCGAAGCAACGCGTCCTCGAAGCGGCGCGGCCTTGAAGCGGTGCGCGGGACGGCCGTCGGGGCGGGCCGTGCGGCCCGCCCCCTCGGCTTCGGCTCGCCGGTGCGAGCGGCCGGAAGTGGGCGAAGGGGGCCGCCTGGTCACCCTCGACGACGTCGGCTCAACCGTGATGCGCGTGGCCGTCGCCGTGTCGAGAGAACTTCACCCAGTTGCCAGCGTGACATGTTCCCACTCGTTGTAGTTCTGGATTAGTTCATCGAGCTTGTTGCGAACGAGCTCGAGTCCGTAGCTGCCTACTGCGAGGCGCAGCGGAGGGTTGTCTGTGCCGACGACATCGGCCACAGCGGACATCGACTTGACCAGGTCGCCACGGCGCGCGCCCGCTGAGAAGTCCGCCATTGCCCGGCGGGCCCCGTCATAGTCGGCAAGTTGAGGATTGGTCGACAGATTGTCGAAGAACGGCGTGGTGAATCCGACAGGCTCAATAATGGTGACGTCGATCCCAATGGGCTCAAGTTCCTTGCTAAGTCCCTCTGAGAGCCCTTCCAGTGCGAACTTCGAGCTGGTGTAGGCCGTCATCGTGGGGAGGCTCACGTGGCCTCCCATCGACGAGGTGTTGAGGATGTGCCCTTCTCGTCGCTCGCGCATCTGCGGGAGGACTGCGTCGATGACCCGGACGACCCCGAACACGTTGGTTTCGTACTGGGCCCGCCAGCGTTCAAGGCTGACCTCTTCCAGCGTCCCGGTCTCTGCATATCCGGCGTTGTTGATCAACGCGTCGATCGGCCCGAACCTGTCGTTTGCTTCTTCGACCGCAGTTCGAACCGACTCGTCGTCGGTCACGTCCGCACGAATAACTTGTACCGCGTCCAGCGCGGCGAACGCACGGTCGGCCTTGCCTGGGTCTCGCATCGTCGCCGCGACATTCCAGCCTCGAGCTGCGAGCTGATGAACAAGTTCACGGCCCATCCCGGTTGAGCTTCCGGTGATGAAAACTGTGCGGCCGTTCTCCTGGCCGACGGTCAGCTTGGTCATGGTGAGGCTCCTCAGCTCGTGGGCGGGTGGTGGATCAAGTGTTCGGGCCTCGCAAGGCGCCGAGCATCAGTCGAATGACTGCACCGGATTCGAGAGGTACCTCGTCCGACAGGCCACAGCAGGGACGGGTGTTGAGCAGCAGCCCCCCAACGCCAGGAGAGGTACTCGATGAGCAGGCCGCCGACGATGACGCCCACGCTGGCGCCCGCACCGATGACCGCGCTGTAGATCGCGATCGCCCGGGTGCGCTCGACGGGGCTGGGAAAGCTCGTGACCAGCAGGGCGAGGGTGGACGGGATCGCGAAGACGACCGCCCTCCGGCGTGACGTGTGCATGGATGAGATGCGTGCTCCGTCGGGGTAGCGGGGGGTGCTGCCAAGATCACCCAGATCTACGAGGGCACCAACCAGATCCAGCGCATGGTCATGGCCCGCCAGCTCCTCAAGTGGCGGCCGGCGGCGCCGGTGGCGATGACTGACCTTCGCCCGTAGCGGGAAGAGGTCGGCCGAGGGGGTGGCTCATGACCGAACAGAGGCCCGTGCCCGGCATCGACACGAGCGTCCCGCACGTGGCGCGCATCTGGAACTACTGGCTGGGCGGCAAGGACAACTACCGGGTGGACCGCGAGGTCGGGGACCAGATCCTCGGGATGCTGCCGGACGTCGCCCGGCTGGCGCGCGCCTCCCGGCTGTTCCTGAACCGGGTGGTGTGGCACCTGGCCGCCGAGGCCGGGATCCGCCAGTTCGTCGACATCGGCACGGGGCTGCCGACGGTGGACAACACCCATGAGGTCGCGCAGCGCGCCGCGCCCGAGGCGAGGATCGTCTACGTCGACAACGACCCCCTGGTCCTGGAGCACGCGAAGGGCCTGCTCACCAGCACGCCCGAGGGGAGGACCGCCTACATCCACGCGGACGTGCGCGAGCCCGACGCGATTCTGGAGGGCGCCGCTGAGACGCTCGACCTCGCGAAGCCGGTCGCGTTCACGCTGATGGGCATCCTGGAGTTCGTCCCGGACAACGACCAGGCGTACGGGATCGTCCGCAGGCTCATGGAGGCGGTGCCCTCCGGCAGCTACTTCGCCATGTACGACGGGACGAACGTCGTGCACGGCGAGGCGTCCGACCGCATCGTGGACGTCTGGAACGCCTCGGGCAACGCGCACCTCCGGCTTCGGACCCCCGAGGAGATCGCGCACTTCTTCGACGGGCTGGAACTGGTGGAGCCGGGCGTCGTCCCGGTGACGCACTGGCGCCCCGACACGACGACCGAGCCGGAGGCCGTGGACGCCTACGGCGCCGTGGGCCGCAAGCCCTAGGAATCCCCGGAGCAGGCCCCGATGAGCGGAAACGAGTTCGTCTACACCACCTACGTCAAGACCACTCCAGAGCGGCTCTGGGAGGCGCTCACCGACCCCGCGTTCACCCGCCGCTACTGGGGCGTCGCCTTCGAGACCGACTGGAAGCCCGGGTCCGCCATCACCTGGCACGACGAGGGCGCGACGATGTCCGGCCCCGAGCAGGTCGTCCTCGAAGCCGAGCCGGGCCGGCGCCTCTCCTACACCTGGCACACCTTCACGCCGGAGTGGGCGCGGTCCGCCGGCGTGGACGAGGAGACCCGGGCCATGCTGCTCCGGGAACCCCGCTCCACGGTGGCCTTCGAACTCGAACCCGCCGGGGAGACGGTGAAGCTGACCGTGGTCCACGAGGGCGGGGAGGTCCTGCTCGGCATGTCGCGGCAGGGCTGGCCGCTCGTCCTGTCCGGCCTCAAGACCCTCCTGGAGACCGGAGCTCCGCTCCCCGCCACGTGACCGGTCTCGTGGGCCGCCTCGGCCTGTGCGCCGCCGTCCGCAGCGGAACGGTCCACCGATGCCCGGCCCGTCACATGAGCATGCTGCTGCCGCCGGACTCCTCTTCGCCGTCGGTGGTGTGCTCCAGCTCCAGGTACTCGTCGTCGGGCCAGAGCTCGTCGGCCACGAAGGCGAGGTACTCCTCGTCGTCCGGGTCCAGCTCGGCGGTCATGGACTCCGGGTGCCCCGGGGGCTCGGCGGCCGGGGGAGGGACCGCGACGGGAGACGGCGTCTCGGGAGCGAACCGCCGCGGCTCCGCGGCGCATCGCGGCGGCATGGGGTGGAGGAGGTTCGGCAGGAAAAGGCCGAACAGGGCGACCAGGGACGCGAGGACCAGGACTGTGACCACACCACACCGTCCTTTCGCGGTCGAGTTCCGCACGATTGTTGCGTAAGTAGCAAAACAGTTGAACGCTACCGGGATCGCCCGCCGGATGGGAGCCCGACATGCGAACCCGCCGGAGACGAAGAGGCCGTGGAGTCTCCCGCGGGCGCGCGCGAGCCGGCGAGGATCACCTGGGTTCACCCCGCCCGGTCGATCACCTCTCCAAGGCTGACGCGATCCGCGCGCAGCGGAGCCGCGACACGCGGGCTTGCGGCGCACGCTGCCAGGCTTTGGTGTGAGGGATGGAATCCGGTGGTGGTCGGCTCACGCGGGCGCGGAAAAGTGGCCTCGGCATGGGCTGCGACGGAGATAACGGCACCGGCGTCCCGGTGGGCGCCGTAGCGGCGCGGTGGGGGACGAGCGCCGGTTCATCGGGCCGGTGGGGCGGGCCTGCGGCGGGCGGCGGTCCTGTGCGGGGTCGGACGGCCAGTGGCCCGATGTGCGGGCCCGGGGCGGCCTGGGCGGCGGAGGAGGAGCTCACCCGGCGTCGGAGAGGACCGGCACTGCCGTCGGACGGCCGTGCCGGGTCGGGCCGCGCGGCTAGGCGGCCGTGATGGGGCGGTGCGGGTCGATGACGCGGCCGTCGGGAAGCAGCTCGCCGGTGTCGTCGAAGACGACGACGCCGTTGCAGAGCAGGTTCCAGCCCTGCTCGGGGTGGGCGGCGATGATGCGCGCGGCCTCGCGGTCGAGGTCGTCCGGCTGCGGACAGGGCGGCTCGTGCGTGCAGACGGTGTGGTGTTCGGCGGTCACTGGCTCCTCCAGGTGTCCCACGTGATTAAGGGACATAAAGCAGCCTGCCGCGCGGCGTCCGAAATATGCAAGTGGATGACGGATTTTTTACCCTCGAACACGTGTGAACGCCCCCAAGCTCGGGCAATCAGGGGCGATTCACCGCAAGATGCCACCATCCGGTTCGTCGCCGTGGTCCACGTCCAGGCCGACGACGGCCGTGCAGCCCGTGCAGATCCACTCGGCGATGACGGCCTCGGAGTTGGTGCCGTGCGTCCGGTAGGGGCGCTCGACGGCGCGGCGCCGCATCCCGTGGCCGCAGGACGAGTGCAGGAGCCTGCCGCAGGCGGGGCATGGCCAGACGTCCTCGCGCCGCAGGTCGCACCGGGGGCACAGCGGCGACTCGTAGTGCCCCGCCGGCTCGCCGAACTCCAGCTCGACCCGCCACTCGTGCTCCAGGTCAAGGTACTCGTCGGCCGGCCAGTGGTGGTCGGCCAGCCACGCGAGGTACTCCTCGTCCCCCGGGTCGAGGACGGCCGTCAGCGACTCGGGGTGCTGGTCGTCCGAACGGTCTCGGCTGCGGCCGCGCCGCGCGGTGGCCAGCAGCGTCAGCAGGCCCAGGAGCGCGGCCGCGGCCAGGCCTGTCGCCAGGGGCATCGCGGCGTCCTCAAATGATCTTGTGGCGGGGAAGTCCGATCATGAATGCACTTCACAAAACGCTGCGAACGCTACAAGAAAGGCTCAACAACGGAAAAGTCGATCTAAAAGATCCTTTACTGTGATCATGACCGGACCGGAGTCCGAAACCGGCGGCGGGGCCGTCCGTAACCGCACGGCCTGCGGGAACCGGGCCTCCGAGCCTCCTCCGCGCGCGGCCGGCGGCGGACCCGGTTTCACTCTCCGCTGAATCGGTCGATCAGTCCTTCCGCCCCAGCACGGCGACCATCTGGGTGTGCAGCGGGTGCTCCAGAGGTCCGGTGGGCCCGGCGGGCCGCCACTCGGTCACGTGGGCCACTCCCGGCTCCAGGATCGTGAGGCCCTCCATGAACCGCTCGATCTCGGAGGAGTGCCGGAAGTAGGACCCGCCGAGCCCCGACTGCAGGACGCGCTTGGCCTCCTCGACGCGCGGGTCGTCCCCCGCGTCGTGCAGGTGGGTGAGCACGACGTGGCTGCCCGGCGCCAGGAACTCGTGGAGCGCCCGGACGACGCCCGCCGGGTCGCGCTCGTCCGGCACATGATGGATGATCGCCGCCAGCACGACCCCCACCGGACGCGACAGGTCGAGCAGCGCCGTCAGCGCGGGGTCGGTGAAGATCTTCCGCGGCTCGTACAGGTCGCCCTGGATGAACGTGGCGACGCCGGTCTCGGTCAGCAGCGCCCGCCCGTGCGCCAGCACGATCGGGTCGTTGTCGACGTACACCACCCGCGCGTCCGGGTTGGCCGCCCGGGCGAACTGGTGGACGTTCGAGGCCGTGGGGAGCCCCGAGCCGATGTCGACGAACTGGTCGATCCCGAGATCGCGGGCCATGTAGGTGACCGCCCGCTCGATGGCGACCCGGTTGCCCTGCGCCACGACGGGGGCCTCCGGCACGAGCTGCATCACCATGTCGGCCACCTCGCGGTCGGCGGCGAAGTTGTCCTTGCCGCCGAGGAAGTAGTCGTACACGCGCGCGAACGTGGGCGTGGTGGGGTCGATGCCCGCAGGCGCGTTCTCTGGGAGGTCGTCGGCCACGTGTGCGGCTCCTTCTGTTGTGCACCCGGGTGCCCGCGGGGCGGTGACGTGATCGACTAGCTTAGGCCGATCCGCCCTGCCCGTCAGCCGATCCGCGCTGCCCGCCGGCCGTTCCGCCGCGGCGTCCTCGCTGTCCCGCGGTCCGCGGATTCTCGCGGACCCTCCCTGGAAAATCGGACTAACGGCTACAAATCGGGTACATCCCGGTCGTACCCATCGTGGACACCCGTGACGTCCGAGGACGGGGGCGACGAGCACGGGCCGCCGCTCCGGGCGCCTGCGAGCCGACTCTCTACCCGGAAGGAGAGGACATGGCGGACACCAACCGAGGCGTCGTGTACCAGGGGCCGGGCGAGGTCACGGTCGAGGACCTGGACTTCCCCAAGCTCGAACTGGCCGAACAGGGCGGGCGCAAGCTGGAGCACGGCGTCATCCTGAAGGTGCTGGCCACCAACATCTGCGGTTCCGACCAGCACATGGTGCGCGGCCGGACGACCGCGCCGGCCGGGCTCACGCTCGGCCACGAGATCACCGGTGAGGTGATCGAGACAGGCAGGGACGTCGAGTTCATCAAGGAGGGCGACCTCGTCAGCGTCCCGTTCAACATCGCGTGCGGCCGCTGCCGCAACTGCAAGGAGCGCAACACCGGCGTGTGCGAGAACGTCAACCGGGAACGGCCGGGCGCCGCCTACGGGTACGTCGACATGGGCGGCTGGCACGGCGGCCAGGCCGAGTACGCCGTCGTCCCGTACGCCGACTTCAACCTGCTCAAGTTCCCGGGCGACCGCGACACCGTGATGGAGAAGCTGCCCGACCTGGCGATGCTGTCGGACATCTTCCCGACCGGGTACCACGGCGCCTACAGCGCCGGCGTCACGACCGGTTCGACCGTGTACGTGGCGGGCGCGGGACCGGTCGGCCTCGCGTCCGCGACCGCCTGCCTGCTGCTCGGCGCCGCCGTCGTGATCGTCGGCGACATGAACGAGCAGCGGCTGGCGCAGGCCCGCGGCTTCGGCTGCGAGACCATCGACCTGTCGGAGCACGGCGACGTGGGCGCGCAGATCGAGCAGATCCTCGGCGTTCCCGAGGTGGACGCCGCCGTCGACTGCGTCGGGTTCGAGGCGCGCGGCCAGGGGCACGAGGGGGCGGGCACGGAGCAGCCGGCGACCGTCCTCAACACGCTCATGGACGTCACCCGCACCGCCGCCGGGCTCGGCATCCCCGGCCTGTACGTCACCGGTGACCCGGGCGCGTCGGACGAGAACGCGAAGGAGGGCCGGCTCGGGCTGCGGATCGGCCTCGGCTGGGCCAAGTCGCAGTACTTCGTCACGGGCCAGTGCCCGGTGATGAAGTACAACCGGCAGCTGATGATGGCGATCCTGCACGACCGGGTCCAGGTCGCCCGGAACGTCAACGCGTCGGTCATCCCGCTCGACGAGGCTCCGCAGGGCTACGCCGAGTTCGACCGGGGCGCGGCGCGCAAGTACGTCCTCGACCCGCACGGCACGCTGGGGGCCGCGGCCTGAGCCCGCCCTCGGTCTAGCGCACGCCTGAACGGGCGAAGGCGGTGATCCGTCGTCAGGGCGGATCACCGCCTTCGCCTTCCCGGCGCGGCAGGGGTGCGGTTTTCCGCAGGGGAGCGGTGCGGCGTGCGGCCGGACGGGTCGGCGGTGCGCTCCATGGTGGCGGGACGCCGCGGTTCCTAGCGTCGTGTACATGATCGAGACGATGTACGCGGCCTCCGGGAGCGAGCCCGCGGGGGGTGTCGCGGGGTGGGCGACCGACCTCATGGACAAGCTGGGCGCGCCGGGGGCGGGGCTGGCGATCGCGCTGGAGAACCTGTTCCCGCCGCTGCCGAGCGAGGTGATCCTCCCGCTGGCGGGGTTCGCGGCCGCGCAGGGCCGCATGAGCCTGGTGGCGGCGCTCGCGTGGACGACGGCCGGCAGCGTGGCCGGGGCGCTGGCCCTGTACGGGATCGGGGCGCTCATCGGACGGGACCGGATCCGCTCGCTGGTGGCCCGGCTGCCGCTGCTGAAGCTCGACGACCTCGACCGGACGGAGGCGTGGTTCGCCCGGCACGGGACCAAGGCGGTGTTCTTCGGCCGGTTGGTCCCGATCTTCCGCAGCCTGATCTCCGTCCCGGCCGGGGTCGAGCGGATGCGCATGCGGGTGTTCCTGCTTTGCACCGCCCTCGGCAGCCTGCTGTGGAACACGGCGTTCGTACTGGCCGGATACGGGCTCGGGGACAACTGGCGGACGGTCGAGGAGTTCGTCGGGGCCTACTCCAAGGCCGTGCTCGCGCTGGCCGGACTGGCCGCGCTGGCGTTCGCCGCCGTACGTATCGTGAAGGCGCGCGGGTCCTCGCGGCGGCCGGGGGCCGGGGCCCACCGAGCGGAGGCGAGAGAACTCGAACGTGATCGCAACTTCTGAGGCGCGGCGCGGCGGGACGCGCCCGGTGGGCCGGGCCGCGGCCGGCCTGCTGCTCGGCGCGGCCACCGCCGGAGCGGAACTGGTGCTGCTGGCGGTGGCCGCGCTCCTGATGGCGTACTCGATGGCGTTCTCGCGCGGGCGGCGGAAGGTCCCCTCGGCCGTCGCGGACGGCGCCGAACTCCTGGCCGAACTGGAGCTGTGGCGGCTCCGGGTGTTCCTCGGCGAGGACCGGGCCGTCCGGTACGGGCCGCTGAAGGCGCTCGCGTACCTCGTGCTGCGGGTGCCGGTGGGGCTGCTCGGCGGCGTCATCCTGCTGCTGGTCGGCTACGGGGCGGCGGCCGCGGTCCGGCTCGCGGTCGGCTGGTGGATCACAGGCGACCACATGGACGGCATCCCGCCGAGCTGGTGGATCGTCCTCTACGTCGCCGCCGCGGGCCTGGTGCTGCTCTTCCTCGCCGTCCAAGGCCTGGTCGGGGTCGCGGCGATGGAGCGGAGCGTGGCCAGGCGCTGCCTCGGGCCGAGCCCGCTGGAGGAGTACGAGCGCCGGATCGCGCAGCTGTCGGTGACGCGGGCGCAGGTGGTGGACGCGGTGGACGACGAGCGCCGCCGCATCGAGCGGGACCTGCACGACGGCGTCCAGCAGCGGCTCGTGGCGCTCGGCATGCTGATCGGCCGGGCACGCCGCGCCGGGGACGGGGACCGGGCGTCGGAGCTGCTGAGGCAGGCGCACGAGGAGTCGCAGCGGGCGCTGGCGGACCTGCGGGAGGTCACCTGGCGGGTCTACCCCGCCGCGCTGGACGGCGAGGGGCTGCGGGCGGCGCTGGAGACGGTGGCCGAGCGGTCCGCGCTGCCGGTGGCGATCGACTACGACGTCCCGGTCCGGGCCCCGCACGCGGTGGAGACCGCCGCCTACTTCGTCGTCTGCGAGGCCGTCACGAACGCCGCGAAGCACTCGGGCGCCTCGGCGGTGCGGGTGGCCGTCCAGCACCGGCAGGCGGGTTCCGCGACAATGATCGGCGTGCGCATCGAGGACGACGGAGGCGGGGGAGCCGACCCCGCGGGCGGCGGGCTCGCCGGGCTGGCCCGCCGGGTCGCCGCCCTGGACGGGACGTTCGCCGTGGACAGCCCGCGCGGCGGCCCGACCGTGATCACCGCGGAGCTGCCGTGCGGGTGATGCTGGCCGAGGACTCCACGCTGCTGCGCGAGGGCCTGGTGCGGCTGCTCGCCGAGGAGGGCCACCGGGTGGACGCGGCGGTCGGCGACGGCGACGCGCTGGTCGAGGCGGTGGCCGGCGGCCCGCCCGACGTGGTGGTCGTGGACGTCCGGATGCCGCCGACCCACACCGACGAGGGCCTGCGCGCCGCCCTGGAGATCCGGCGGCGCTGGCCGGACGTCGGGGTGCTCGTCCTGTCGCAGTACGTGGAGAAGCGCTACGCGGCCGAGCTGATCACCGCCGACACCGCCGGCGTCGGGTACCTGCTGAAGGACCGGGTGGCGCAGGTCGACGAGTTCCTCGACGCCCTGGAGCGCGTCGGCGCGGGCGGCGCCGCGTTCGACCCGGAGGTGGTGCGCCGGCTGCTAGCCGCGCACGGCGCGCGGAGCGACCCGCTGGCGCGGCTCACTCCGCGCGAGCGGGAGGTCCTCGACACGATGGCGCAGGGGCACGCCAACGCCTCGATCGCCGCCCACCTCCACATCTCGCAGAGCGCCGTCGAGAAGCACGTCAACGCGATCTTCGACAAGCTCGACCTGTCGCACACGACCGGCTACAGCCGCCGCGTCCTCGCCGTCCTGCGGTACCTGGGGTCCTGACGGCGGCCGGTCGGAGGAGGGCCGCGGCGCCCTACTCGATCCCCTCGGCGATCCGCAGCGCCATCGCCATGATGGTGAGCTGAGGGTTCACCTCGGGGCAGGTCGGCAGGACCGACGCGTCGGCCACGTGCACGCCCCGCACGCCCCGCAGCCGTCCGGACGGGTCCACCGGCGCCCGCGCCGCGTCGCCGCCCAGCTTCACCGTCCCGGTCGGGTGGAACCCGGCCAGGTGCAGGTCGGCGGCGGGCGCCATCGCCACGGCGCGGACGAGTTCGGCCTCGTCCCGGGCGACCGGGCCGCGCGGCAGGCCGGTGAGGACCTCCTCGGCTCCGGCCGCGAACAGGATCCGGCCCATCGCGACGAGCGCCCGCCGCAGCCGGGCCGCGTCTTCGCGGGCCAGGTCGTAGCGGACGAGCGCGCGGTGCCGGGCGCCGTGCACGCGCCCGGACGGGGCGTCGGCGATCATCGCGCCGAGCACGGCGAGGCGGTCGGCGTCCTCCAGCGCGCGGCGCAGCGCCCGTCCCGCGCCCGGCAGCGGGAACGAGCTCATGCCGGGCGGGCTCGCCGTCGCCTCGATGAGGATGCCGTCGCCGTGCAGCTCCTCGACGCCGACGCTCTGCATCACCCCCGACCACGACACGACCGGCTCGGCGAAACGCCCGGCGATGTTGGTCGCGGGGTGGACGGCCATCCCGCGTCCCACCCCGGGATGCCCGCCGAGTCCCGACCGCCGCAGGAGCAGGAGCGTCTCCGTGGCGCCGGCCGCGACGACGACGCGGGGCGAGAGGATCTCGAAGGCCGTGCCGTCCGGGCGGCGCGCGCGCACGCCGGTGGCCGTGCCGCGCTCGACGAGGATTCGTTCGACCCGGGCGTGGGAGACGATCCGCGCCCCCGCCTCGCACGCCTGGGGGAGCGCGTTCAGGTGGACGCCGTACTTGGCGTTGTGCGGGCAGCCGGCGGCGCACTGCCCGCTGCCCACGCAGTCGGGCGCGTTGCGGCGCAGCGGCCCCGCGCGCCAGCCGAGCCGCTGCGCGCCCTCCAGGGCGAGCAGCCCGTTGCGGCCGAGGGGGCCGAGCGGCTGCCGCGCGACCCGCAGCGTGGCCTCGACCTCGTCGAGCCGGCCGCCGAAGTCCTCGACCGGGACGCCGAGCCCCGCCCACCGCCGCAGGACGCGGTCCGGCGTCCGGTAGCAGGTGCCGCTGTTGACGACGGTCGTCCCGCCGACCGCCCTGCCCTGGGGCAGCAGCACGGGCGGGCGGCCGAGCGCGACGGTGGAGCCGCCGTCCCGGTACAGGTCGAGGAAGCGGTCGAGCGGCGGGCGGTCGCGGAACTCGGCGACCGTGAACCGCCGCCCCTCCTCCAGGACGACCACCGACATGCCCCGCCGGGCGAGGGTCCGCGCCGCCATCGCGCCGCCCGCCCCCGACCCGATCACGACGGCGTCGGCGGTCGAGCACGCGGGCCAGCCGCCGGACGGCGTGCAGTCCAGCGGCGCGTCGGGCCGCGGGTCGCCGGCCGCCGGGGGGAGCGGCAGCAGCTCGGTGCCGGCGGCGAGCAGCAGCGGGATCTTCAGCGCCTCGACGAGCCGCGCCGCCGGCTCGCGGGAGGTCAGCAGGGCGCAGAACGCGTCCCGGCGGTCGGCGTCCAGGCCGTCCAGCGGGTGCCCGGTGGCGAGCCGGGAGAGCGCGTCCAGCGTGCCCGCGCCGGCGCGCAGCCCGAGCCGCGCGGGCGCCGGGAGCGCCCGGCCGATGGCCTCCGCGCGGGCCGAGACCCGGGCGAGGTCGCGGGCGTCCTCGATGCCGAGCAGCGCCGCGACCGTTCCGGTCATCGCGCTCACCGCAGCCCCACCTCCGCGTGCCCGGTGCCGTCCAGCCGCCACTCGCGCTCGGTCTCCCAGCCGCGTCCCGACCGCCGGGCCAGGACGATCCGGACGTCGGCGCGCTCGGAGTTGTGGCAGACGGCCGGGGCGCCGTCCGGATCGGCGTAGTCGACCGAGACGGTCTCCCCGGGCGGCAGCGCCACCCTGACGTGGACGGCCCGGTCCCCGATGCGGCCCCGCACGGTCCAGACCGGCAGGCCGATGTCGGCGCGCAGCCGCAGCGCCGCGAGCAGCGGGTCGCCGGAGGCCAGGTCGGCACCGTCCACCCGGAGCCGGAGGAACGGCAGCGGGGGGAGCCGGTTCATCCCCGGCCGCGTCGAGACGGCGGCCACGATCTCGCACACGTCGCCGCCGCCGAGGTCGGCGTGCAGCCACGCCCACCGGCGCGCGTTCCCGTGCCCGTAGATGCGGGCGGACGCGCCCGGCGCCGCGGCGAGTTCGAGGGTGCGGCCGCCGAACCGGACCACGCCGTCGTACGCCGCGGCCGGCCTCGGGACGATCTGCGCCGCCGGGAGCAGCTCCGACTCCCATGCCCAGCGCGGGAACGTGTAGAGGGGCGGCCCGCCGCCCGACTCGCGCAGATCCCAGGTGAGGTCTCCGGCGGTCCCGGTGAGCCGGCCGTCCGCCTGCACGACGGGCCCGGCGGAGAACGCCGCGTCCTCCGGAGGGCTCCACTCCCGCGGGCCGAACCGCGCGAGGACCGGCGCCTCCCCGGGCGGGAAGACGGCGGCCCAGCCGTGCGCCCGCGCCGCGCCCGCCGCCCCGTCCCCGGTCGGCCCGTCCCCGGTCGGCGCGTGCTTGGCCGGGGCGACCAGCTCGTGGTGGATCCAGACGCCGGTTCCGGTGGCCGGATCGGTCAGCGTCGTGTACCAGACCTCCAGCCGCCCGGCCTGGCCGCGCCAGCGCGACCGCATCGGATCGGGCCCGGGGAACCGGAAGCCGCCGAGGAAGCGGGCGAGGTCGCGGCGCAGGCGGAAGCGCAGCCGCGCCTCACCGACCACGGCCCCGTCCTCGTCGGTCACCGTGAGCGGCAGGAACGTCATCGACCGGACGGGGCGCCGCGGGGTGACGGTCTTCCAGCCGTCCAGGCGCAGCCGCCGCCCGTCGCCGGCGGTGAAGCCGAGCGTGTAGCGGATCCGTCGCGCCGCGATCGGCGCCACCCGCAGCCGCCCCGCCGCCGCGGGGTCGTCCGCCCAGTCCGGCACGTGGACGCGGCCGGCCAGCGTCCCCTCCGCGTCCCCCCAGGGCCGCAGGACGCCCGGCAGGTCGGCGGTCAGCTCCAGCCGCATCGGGCGGTCGCGGTCCTCTCCGGCGAGCCGCAGGGACCCCTCCATCACCTCGCTGAAGACCGTGCGCCGCGCGCTCACCGCGCACCCCGCATGATCGACTCGGTCTCGGTGAAGTACGCGCCGGCCGCCGCGCGCGCCCGCGCGGCGTCGCCGTCGCACAGGGCGTCGACCAGGGGCGCGAGCCGGCCGGCGGCGGCCGGCGGGTCGGCGAACGCGTGCGTGAAGCCCTCCCGGACGGCGAGGTAGGCGTTCAGCAGGGCGTTGACCATGAACCCGTAGACCCGGTTGCCGGTGGCCGCCGCGATGACCCGGTGGACCTCGCACTCGGCGAGCTGCGCCTCCTCGGCCCCGGCGGCGTCCCGCACCTGCCCGGCGAGCTCCCGCAGCCGGGCCCGCTGCTCGCCGGTCGCGTGCACCGCCGCCTTGGCCGCGACCTGCGCGCCGACCTCGCGCCGCACCTCGAAGATCTCCGCCATCCAGGCCGTCCCGACCGTGCTGACCAGCATCGGCAGCAGTTCGGGGCCGCCCAGCCGCTCGTAGTCGCGGACCCGCGTCCCCACGCCGTGCCGCGTCTCCAGCAGTCCGGCCTGCGCGAGCCGGACGATGGCGTGCTTCAGCGACGTCCGGGTTACCGCGTAGCCGGCCGCGAGGTCCCGCTCGGGCGGCAGGTAGGAGCCGGGCGGGTAGCGGCCGCTCAGCACGTCGTCGCGCAGCCGGTCGACGAGCGCGTCCACGACCGTGTCGCGGGGGATCGGGGAGGACGGCACCGAGAACCTCCAGAGGATGAGTGGATGAGCCACTGGACCACGCGGGCGGCCCTGCCGTCAAGACCGTGGCAGGGTGGGAGGCATCACGGGAGGGGGACGGCACATGGTCGGCACGCTCGACTGGAGCCCGGCGGACGAACGGCTCGACCTGCTGGCGGACCCGGTGGCCGCGGCGATCGGCGGCCTGCCCGGCGCGGAGGCCGCCGAGATCGATCCCGACCTCGCCGACACGGCGGCGTTCTGCGAGCGCTACGGCGTCCCCCTCGACGCCAGCGCCAACTGCGTGGTCGTCGCGGCCAAGCGCGGCGGCGAGGTCTCGTACGCCGCCTGCATGGTGCTGGCGACCGGCCGCGCGGACGTGAACGGCGTGGTCCGCAAGCACCTGGGCGCCCGGAAGGCCTCCTTCGCGCCGATGGCCGACGCCACGTCCCTGACCGGCATGGAGTACGGCGGCATCACCCCGGTCGGCCTCCCCGCGGGGTGGCCGATCCTCGTGGACGAGGCCGTGGCCGCCTCTCCGCACGTCGTCATCGGCAGCGGCCTGCGCAAATCCAAGATCCTCCTGCCGGGCGGGGCCCTCGCCGGGCTCCCGGGCGCGGAGGTCATGGCCCTGGCGCAGTGAGCGGTCCCCGCACGGGAGCCGCTACCTTGCCGTAATGCCCTCCGCGATCCTGCGCAGCGCCCTCGCCGATCCCGGTCTCCGCCCGCTGCCGGAGCGGGCCGCCCGCCTTCTGGAGGACCTCGACGCGCCGCCGCGCCTGGCCGCCCACCTGCGGGCCGTCCACGACGTGGCCGCCGAACTGGTCGAGTGGGCCCGCGAGCGCCACCCGGGACTCGCCGTGGACGCGGAGGCCGTGCTGTTCGGCGCGGCCACCCACGACATCGGCAAGGTGCTGCACCCTGCCGAGCTGTCCGGCCCGGGCGCCGAGCACGAGCGCGCCGGGCACGCACTCCTCCGGGAGCGGGGCGTCGAGGAGCGGCTGGCCCACTTCGCCCGCACGCACGCCTCCTGGGACGGCCTCGGCGTCGGCATCGACGACCTGCTCGTCAGCCTCGCGGACAAGGTCTGGAAGGCCAAGCGCGTCCCCGACCTCGAACAGCGCGTCGTGGAGGCGCTCGCCGCCGCGTCCGGCGCGGAGGAATGGCAGGTCTTCATGGACCTCGACGACGTCTGCGACCGGCTCGCCGCGGGGGCCGACCGGCGCCTGGCCTTCCAGTCGGCCTACCCCGTGGGCGGGACCGAGTCGACGGCGTAGCGGACGCCGCCGACGGCCTCGGCCCGGTCGAGCAGGGCCCGGTTGGCGGCGAGCATCGCGGCGACCGACGCGCAGCCCGGTGAGGCGGTGCGCAGCACGCTGAACAGGACGGGATCGGCGGGCGCCGCCAGCATCGGGACGCGGCCGACCCGCAGCGCCTTGACGAGGATCACGCCGCTGAGGCCGAGATCCGCGGTGGTCATTCCGGCGACCGTCTCCTCGATCACCGCCGCGGCGGCGGGGCCGGGCAGGAAGACCATGCCCCACGGGTGCGGGCGCGCCCACTCGCCGAGCGCGACGAGCTCCGCCACGTCGGGACGCAGCCGGTCGGCGAAGTCGGCGTAGGAGAGCTCCTCGGTCTCCGTGGTGCCGGGAGGCGGTTCGCCCGGTCCGTACAGGACGGCCTTGGCCTCGTACGCCCAGCCGGCCTCCGAGGGCTTGACCTGGCCCGAGATGTGCTCGGCCGGGGTCTCGCGCTGGACGCGCAGGAGGGCCGCGGCGTCCCGGCACCGGACCGTGCAGGACAGCACCCGCTCCGGCGCCGGGACGAGCCGCAGCGTCGCCCCGGTGATCACGCCGTGCCGGCCGGGCCCGCCGCGGACCGCGTCGAAGACGTCCGGGCGGACGTCCGGCGAGCAGGCGACGGGCTCCCCGTCCACGACGACGTCCAGGGCGAGGACGTTGTCGGCCTGCGTCCCGTACCGGTGGGAGGTCCCGCCGACGCCGCCCGCCGAGATCGTCCCGCCGACCGTGACGTCGAGGTGGTCGGTCAGAACGGGCGGGGTGAACCCGAGCGGCAGGGTCGCGGCGAGGACGGCGCGCCAGCTCGTCCCGGCGCCGACCACCGCGCGGTCGGGGCCGACCTCGTGCACGCCCGCGAGCCCGCTCAGGTCGACCGAGACGCCCGAGGTGAGCGACTGCCCGTAGGTGGAGTGTCCGAGGCCCCGCGGCACCGCTTCGAGGCCGTGCGCGGCGGCCTCGCGGACCGCCGACGCCGCCTCCCGGGCCGTGGCCGGCCGGACGGTCCGCGCGGGCGTGCGTTCGACGATCCCCCCGAAGTCGCGCATGCAGTGATTTTAGTTGGCATGAAAACAGTCTTGAGGTTTCTAGATGGTCTGAATTTGAATCACTCTGCCCGCGTCCCCCGGGACGCTCGAACCTCCGACCGAAGGAGATGGGGAATGCTCCCACCCCGCCGCCACCCCGCACTGCCCGACGCCGGCCTGCTGATCGGCCGGATCGCGGTCGGGGTGGTCTTCGTCGCGCACGGCTGGCAGAAGCTCACCGACGAGGGCCACGCCGCCGTCACCCGCTCGTTCGAGCACCTCGGCATCCCGCTGCCGGGCCTCGCCGCCGTCTACGGAACCTGGGTCGAGCTGCTCGGCGGCCTCGCGCTCATCGCCGGCGTCCTGGTGCCGCTCGCGGGCGTCCTCATCGCCCTCGACATGGCCGGGGCCTTCTGGTACGTCCACATGGGCAAGGGCCTGTTCAACCAGGAGGGCGGCTACGAGTACGTGATGGTCCTCGGCGCCGCCTGCCTCCTCCTGGCCTTCACCGGCGCCGGACGGTTCTCCCTGGACGCCGTCCTGTGGGGGCGCCGCGGTCGCGAGGAAGTCCCTGCCCGGCGCTCCGTGAACGCCTGATCCACCGGGCCCCCGCGGCCGCGCGGGGGCCCACGACTGTGATCTGGGTAACTTTCGCCGCGCGCGGCGCCGGACGGCGTGACCGCGGCGTCAACAGCGGTCACCTGCCGGGAAAGGAATATGGCCCGCTCCAATCCGCCGTCCGCGCCGCCCCGGCCGTCTGACATCCCCCTTTGCGGGCATCGGGTCCTTTACGTCGAAGTGACAAGATGTTCCCGATGACCGTTTCTGGGCATGAGTGAGCGCTGAGAGTTCCCTGGAGAGGCGGGTCGCAGAGTGTCGCGCGGTAGTGAGTTCGTTGTGGTGGCCAATCGGTTGCCGGTGGACCGTAACGTCGGAGCCGACGGCGTGCCGCGCTGGCGGCGCAGCCCTGGCGGGCTGGTCAGCGCGATCGCCCCGGTGATGAGGCGCAGGCAGGGCACGTGGATCGGCTGGACGGGCGCGCCGGACGAGGAGCTGGAGCCGTTCGAGGAGGACGGCATGTCGCTGCATCCCATCGCGCAGTCCGCGCAGGAGGTCGAGCTCTACTACGAGGGGTTCTCGAACGCCACGCTGTGGCCCCTCTACCACGACGTCGTCGCCCCGCCCGTCTACGACCGGGCCATGTGGGACGCCTACGTCCGCGTCAACCGGCGCTTCGCCGAGGCGGCGGCGAAGGTCGCCGCGAAGAACGCCATCGTCTGGGTGCAGGACTACCAGCTCCAGCTCGTCCCGCAGATGCTCCGCGAGCTGCGCCCCGACCTGCGCATCGGCTTCTTCCTCCACATCCCCTTCCCGCCGGTGGAGCTGTTCTGGCAGCTGCCGTGGCGGCGGCGGATCCTGGAGGGGCTGCTCGGCGCCGACCTGGTCGGATTCCAGCTCCCCGGGGCGGCGGCCAACTTCGTGCGGCTCTGCCGGCGGCTCCTGGACGCCCGCTTCCTCAAGCAGGACGTCTTCTGGGACGACCGCGTCGTGCGGGCCCGCGCGTTCCCCATCTCGGTGGACGTGGGCGAGCTGCACGACCTGGTCGGCCGCGAGGACGTCCAGGAGCGCGCGCAGGAGATCCGCACCGACCTCGGCGACGCGACCGTGCTGCTGGGCGTCGACCGGCTCGACTACACCAAGGGCATCACGCAGCGGCTCCAGGCGTTCGGGGAGCTGGTCGAGGAGGGCCACATCAAGCCCGGCCAGGCCGTCTTCGTGCAGATCGCGACGCCGAGCCGGGAGCGCGTCGAGCAGTACCAGCTGCTCCGCGAGGAGATCGAGCAGCTCGTCGGCCGGATCAACGGGGAGCACGGCGAGATCGGGTTTCCGGTCATCCATTACCTGCACAGCTCGTACGACCGCGCCGAGCTGACCGCGCTGTACCTCGCGGCGGACGTGATGGTGGTGACCCCGCTGCGCGACGGCATGAACCTGGTCGCCAAGGAGTACGTGGCCTGCCGCAAGGACCTGCGGGGCGCGCTCGTGCTCAGCGAGTTCACCGGGGCCGCCGCCGAGCTGAAGCGCGGCGCCTTCCAGGTCAACCCCTACGACATCGACGGCCTGAAGAGCACCCTGATGGCCGCGCTGAACGCCGAGCCCGCCGAGCAGGCGCGGCGGATGCGCGCCATGCGCCGCCGCGTCATCGAGCACGACGTGGACCGGTGGGCCCAGGCGTTCCTCAGCGAGCTGGAGAACCCCGCCCGGCCGGCTCCGGCCGAGCAGACTACCGCTGTGCTGGAGGGCTGAGGCGCAGGTCGAAGGCGGCCCAGACGGCCTTCCCCCCGGTCGCGAGGCGCGCCCAGCCCCAGGAGTCGCTGACCGCGCCGACGACGACGAGGCCGCGGCCGCCCTCCGCGCACCGGTCGGGCTCGCCCGGTACCGGCTCGGGCGCGCCCGAGCCCGGGTCGGTCACCGACACGATCAGCCGCCTCGGGTGGCCGATCAGGACGAGCTGGATCGGGCACAGCGGCAGCGGCTGGGGGATGCCCTCCAGGCCGTGCCGCAGCGCGTTGGTCACCAGCTCCGACACGGCGACGACCACGTCCCCGGCGTCGTCGGCCAGGCCCCACGCGTCCAGCGTGACCTGGGTGAACTCGCGCGCCGACCGGGGCGCGGTGATCTCGGCGGGGAGCACCCGCCGGGCCGTGCGGGGGGTGCCCGCGTGCGGGGCCGGCCAGAGCCCGGCGAGGCCGGGGACGGCGGCCGGGACGCGCGCGGCCTGCTCGGGGACGTTCGGGCCGAGCGGCATCGGCGGGGCGTCGGGCCAGGGCGTGCGGACGGCCGAGACGTGCCGCGGCCGCGCGCCCCCCATGGCGGCGTGGGCTGCGACGTCGTCTGCCTGGTCAACGGTCATGGTCAAACCTCAGAGGCGTGCGGGTTGGTCACCGGCGAGCGTTCGCTATCTTGCTCCCCAAGTCGTGCAGATGCAAGGCCGTCTGCATGAACGAATGCAAGAACGAATGCACGTGCATCTCGTACCATGGTGTGGGGTGGGGCGAGATCGCGGTCTCCCGGGACAGGGAGGCCGAGACGCCTAGAGGGGGCATTGATGGACGGCCACCACCAGATGTCGGACGTCCGGCGCAACGGGCTCGTCTGGCAGAAGAGCCGGCGGAGCAACCCGTCCGGGAACTGCGTCGAGATGGCGGAACTCCCCACCGGGGAGATCGCCGTGCGCAACTCCAGGGACCCCGAGGGAGCGATCCTCGTCTACACGCGCGAGGAGGTGGAGGCGTTCGTCGGGGGAGCCAAGGACGGTGACTTCGACCACATCCTCATCTGACCCGACGGCAAACCGAACGGGATTCCATTTACCGGTCCGGCCAGGTAGGTTGCGGCCATGCATCTGGGGCAGATCGCCGCTCGGACGCCCGACAAGCCCGCCGTGGTCATGGCGGGCTCCGGGCGGGTCGTCACCTTCCGCGAACTGAACGAGGAGTCCAACCGGCTCGCGCAGCTGCTCCGTGCGGAGGGGCTGCGGCCGGGGGACCACATCGCGTTCATGATGGAGAACCATCCGCTCTACCTGGCCGTCGCCTGGGCCGCCCAGCGGTCCGGGCTCTACTACACCGCCATCAGCTCGCGGCTCCAGGCCGACGAGCTCGCCTACATCGCGGGCAACTGCGAGGCGAAGGCCTTCATCACCAGCGCCGCCACGGAGGTGGCGGCGCAGTCGCCGCCGGACGTGCCGCTGCGCCTGATGCTCGACGGCACGGCGCCCGGCTACGACTCCTACGAGGAGCGTGTCGCCCAGCACCCGCCCACGCCGATCGAGGACGAGTGCGAGGGCATGGACATGCTCTACTCGTCCGGCACGACCGGCCGCCCCAAGGGCGTGAAGCCGCCCCTGTCGAAGGCGCCGATGGGCGAGGCCGGGCCGCTGTACCAGCTCCTGGCGTTCCTCTTCCAGCCCGACGCCGACTCCGTCTACCTCTCCCCGGCGCCCCTGTACCATGCCGCGCCGCTGAGGTACTCGCTCAACTTCCACCGGTTCGGCGCCACCGTCGTGGTGATGGAGAAGTTCGACGCCGAGCAGGCCCTCGCCGCCATCGAGAAGTACCGCGTCACGCACAGCCAGTGGGTGCCGACCATGTTCATCCGGATGCTGAAGCTGCCGGAGGAGACCCGCGCCCGCTACGACGTGTCGTCGCTGCGCTGCGCGGTGCACGCCGCCGCGCCCTGCCCCGTGCCCGTCAAGGAGCAGATGATCGCCTGGTGGGGGCCGATCCTGCACGAGTACTACGCCGGCACCGAGGGCAACTGCTTCGTGTACACGAACTCCGAGGACTGGCTGGCGCACAAGGGCACGGTCGGCCGGCCCATCCTGGGCGAGGTCCACGTCTGCGACGAGGACGGCCGGGAACTGCCGCCCGGGGAGCCGGGCACGCTCTACTTCGGCAACGGCCCCGTGTTCGAGTACCACGCCGACGAGGCGAAGACCGCCGCGTCCCGCGACCCCTGGGGGCACGGCTGGACGACCCTCGGCGACGTCGGCCACGTGGACGAGGACGGCTTCCTCTACCTCACCGACCGCCGCGCCTACATGATCATCAGCGGCGGGGTGAACATCTACCCGCAGGAGGCCGAGAACGTCCTCGCGGTGCACCCGAAGGTCGCCGACGTCGCGGTGTTCGGCGTCCCGGACGCCGAGATGGGGGAGGCGGTCAAGGCCGTCGTCCAGCCGCTGTCCATGGACGACGCCGGTCCCGAGCTGGAGGCGGAGCTGATCGCCTACTGCCGCGACCGGCTCGCCCACTACAAGTGCCCGCGCTCGGTCGACTTCCGCGCCGAGCTGCCCCGGCATCCCACGGGCAAGCTCTACAAGCGGCTCCTGAAGGACGAGTACTGGGCGCACGCGCGCCCTGCCACGGCCTGAGAGCGCCCTGAACGGCCAAACCCCGGCCGGGGCCCTTGGGGGACCGGCCGGGGTTTGGAACGCGCCAGGGGCGTTCTAGTGCATCGGCATCGGCGCGTCGACCGCGGGGGCGGCCGGCTTCTTGCGCGGCAGCAGCAGCGCCGGCAGGAACGCCAGGAGCAGCAGCCCGGCCGAGTACCAGTAGGTGTGCTGGAACGCGTCCGCCATCGGCCCGGCGATCTTCTGCATGACCGCGGGCGGCACCTTCTCGGTGCTGCCGATCTCGCCGCCGGCCCCGCCGCCGAGCTCGGACACCAGCCGGTTGGCCAGCAGCACGGAGATCATCGCGGTGCCGACGGAGGCGGACACCTGCTGGATGATGTTCAGCATCGTGCTCGCCCGCGGCACCTCGTCGTGGACGAGCGTCTGGATGGCCGCCGCCATGGTCGGCATCATCGTCATGCCCATGCCGAGGCCCATCACGAACAGCGCCCCGCCGAGGGCCCAGTAGGAGGTGTCGGCCTCCAGGATCGAGGCGAAGCCCGACACCGACGCCACCACGATGAGCATGCCGACCAGCACGACCCGGCCGGGGCCGATCCGGTCGGTCAGCTTGCCGCCGATCGGCATCGTGATCATCGCGCCCAGGCCCTGCGGGGCCAGCAGCAGGCCGGACTGGAGGGCGCCCTCGCCGCGCACCGTCTGGTAGTACAGCGGCAGCAGCAGCATCGCGCCCATGAACGCGACCATGAACAGCACCATCGTGCCGGACGCGGCCGCCACCGAGCGCCGCTTGAGCAGCCGCAGGTCGATCAGCGGGTTCTCGGCCTTCAGCGCGCGGAACACGAACCCGAGCACCAGCACGGCGCCGACCGCCCAGAACACCAGGGCCTCGGTCTTCAGGAAGTCCTTCAGTTCGGCGCCCTTGGCCACGCCGTAGATCAGCGAGGCGAGGCCGGGGGACAGCAGGAGCAGCCCGATGAAGTCGAGCCGCTCGGTCTTCTTCGGCTGGTCGCGCTTGAGGATCCGCGCCGCCATCACCAGCGCGACGATGCCGATCGGCAGGTTGATGAAGAAGATCCACCGCCACGACACGTCGTCGACGAGGTAGCCGCCGATGATCGGGCCGAGGATCGGGCCGAGCAGCATCGGCACGCCGACGATGCTCATCACCTGGCCGACCCGCTGCGGGCCGGCCGCCTGGGTCAGGATCGTCATGCCGGCCGGCATGATCATGCCGCCGCCGAGGCCCTGCAGCACCCGGAAGGCGATCAGCGACTCGGCGGACCAGGCCATGCCGGCCAGCATCGAACCCGCCACGAACAGCCCGATCGAGATCATGTAGAGGCGCTTGGTGCCGAACCGGGCCGAGGCCCACCCGGTGATCGGGATCACGGTGGCCAGCGCCAGGGTGTAGCCGGTCGCGACCCACTGGATCGTCGCCAGCGAGGTCTCGAACTCCTTCGCGAGGTCGTTGATCGCGACGTTGACGACCGTCACGTCCAGGATGGACATGATCGCCCCGAGGACGACCACCATGGCCGCCGCGAGCACACCGCGGTCCAGTCCTCCTCCGGCGTCGGATTTCTCCAGCGGGCCGTCCGCCATCTTGGGAGATGCGGGAGCGGTCAACTCTCTTCCAATCGTCAGGGCCCGCATGTGGGCACGCGAGGGCCGTGGGCACGTAGCTCAGGGGGTTTGCTCAGGGCTTGCCTAGGTACCGCCGCAAAATACTGCAGCGACTGACACTTTCGCGAACGATTAAACCCTGGGCGCTCCGGGAGTATTCCAGCGGGGTCCGACAAATCCTGCCTGCTCCGCGCCCACCACCCTCCGACCTCCAGCGCACTCGAGGTCAACGAAGTGTGACGGACGCGACATCCCAACCTCCCTCCGCCTGCACGCACCCCAGACGGACCGGCGCGACCCCCGAAACTCATCGCTCCGCGCGGGCCCTTCCAGCGCCCCGCCCGGGCAGGGTGTGCTCCCGGCCCCTACTTCGCGGGCAGGCTGAGGGCGTAGTCGAGCCCTCGGTCCACCCAAGCGGCCACATCGGACGGCGTGCCGCAGGCCTCGGGCTCCACCGTGATCCATCCCCGCATCGGGTGGCCGCGCATGACGGTCGTGGAGGTGCCCGGCTCGGCGAGCATCGCGTCGTGGTCGTCAGGGGAGACCCGGACCATCAGTCCGCCCCGACCCCTCACGACGACGGCCATGTTGCCGTTCACCATCCACGCGATCCCGCCGAACATCCGCTTGGGCGCCGCGTCCCGCCTCGCCCCGAGCAGGTCTTCCACCCGATCGGCCAGTTCCTTGTCGTAGCTCACCACGGCATCCTCCCCCTCTCCCCGGACCGCATGTGCCACCCGGATCTCCTCTCCCCCCGGCGGAGGTGGAGCGACGTCAGGGGTGGCGCTGGAAGCCGTCCTTGGTGCGGAGGCCGTAGCCGAGGGCGCGGTCGAAGGAGATGTGCGCCATCCATCCGCAGAGGGCGGCGAAGATCGGTGCCCAGTTCAGCGGGGTGACCGTGTAGACCACCATCAGCGCGAACGGCACCAGCGCCCGGTGCAGGGAGTTGTAGTACGGGACGGCGCGCGGGGGGAGCTGTCCGGGCTCCACTGTGCGGGCCTCGCGCAGGCCGGCGAGGAAGGCCAGGTCAGGGACCACGAAGAAGGTCAGGGCCAGGATGACCGCGGGCCACCCGTGGTTGACGCCTTCGAGGACGGCGAAGGCGGCCCAGAAGAGCGCCCCGGCGAACCATGCGGCGCGGCGGACGATGCGGACGCCGGAGGCCTTGCCCGGCGCGGTGACTGTGCTCATGACGACGACCTCCGAAGTAGTGGCTAACGTCATTAGCCAAAATAAAGCTAAGGATCTTAGCTGTCAAGCTATAGAGCGGTCGGCCAGGCTTGGCGGCCTCCTGCTCGCGTCGCGCCGCCTCGGCGGCGGCCGTGCGGTAGTTCGCCGCACGAACTGCCGGGATACGCTGGGCGCGTGGGCAAGGATGACGAGGGACGGATCGGCGTCGTGGGGGCACTCGTGCGGGGTGCGTTCCTCGTGAACGCCGTTTATGCCGAGTCGGCGCGGGAGTACGGCCTCACCTCGCAGCAGGGGCAGTTGCTGTGCGTGCTGATGAGGCAGCCCCTGGGGATGGGGGAACTGGGCGCGATGCTCGGGCTGGCCAAGTCGAGCCTCACCGGCCTGGTGGACCGCACCGAGCGCAACGGCCTGGTGCGCCGCGAGGCCGACCCGAGGGATCAGCGCGCGGTCAGGGTCGCGCTGACCGAGCGGGGGAGCGGGCTCGTCGATGAGTTCTACGCCGAGACCTGCCGGCGGGTCGACAGGCTGCCGGAGGGTCTCAGCGAGGCCGAGCGCGACACGCTCGCCGACCTGCTCGGACGCGTCGTGCTGGAGAACGACGTTCCGGTGGTGTTCGCGGAACCCGACGAGGGGGCCGCCCGCAGGCACTGAGAGCGCCCGCCTCGGAATGGGGTTGCAGTTCGTAGTACGAACTAATATTGTTCGTAGCGCGAACTGTAATTCCTGTCTGCGGGAGCGTGCAATCATGAGCAGTAAGGTCGCGGTCGTCGGCGGAGGGTACGGAGGGGCGGCGGTCGCCAAGGCCCTGGACTCCGAGGCCGACGTCGTCCTGATCGATCCGCGCGACGCGTTCGTCAACGCGTCGGGAGCGCTGCGGGCGCTGACCCGGCCCGACTGGGCGGGCAACATCTTCTTCCCCTTCGACACGCTGCTCACCCGGGGCACGGTGCTGCGCGACCGGGCGGTCTCGGCGGACGCCGCGGGCGTCACCCTGGCCTCGGGGCGGCGCGTCGACGCGGACTTCCTCGTCCTTGCGACCGGCTCCGGCTACGCCTTTCCGGCGAATCCCCGCGCCGAGTCCGCCGACGAGGCGCTGGAGGACCTGCGCCGCACCCACAAGGAGCTGGCGGGCGCGGACCGGGTGCTCATCCTCGGCGCCGGACCGGTCGGCCTGGAGCTGGCGGGCGAGATCAAGGAGGTGTGGCCGCACAAGCCGGTGACCGTCGTCGACCCCGCCGGGGAGCTGCTTCCCGGCTACCGCGCCGAGCTGCGCGAGGACCTGCTCCGCCAGCTCGGCGAGCTGGACATCCGGCTGCGGCTCGGCGCCGCCTTGACGGCCCCGCCCCCCGGCGACCCCGGACGGGCCGGGACCTTCACGGCCGCCACCGCCAGTGGTGAGGAGATCAGCGCCGACATCTGGTTCCGAGCCCACGGCATGACGATCAACAGCGGCTACCTGGCCGACGGGCGCCTCACCGCGCTCACCCCGCAGGGCAGGGTTCCCGTCACCGAGGCCCTCAACGTCCACGGGCACGAGCACGTCTACGCGATCGGCGACATCACCGACGTCCCCGAGTCCAAGAGGGCCGGGTACGCGATGCAGCACGCCGAGGTCGTGGCGGAGAACATCGCCGCCCGGCTCCGGGGCGAGCGGCCCACCGCCCGCTACCGGCCCGCGCCCGATCCCATGATCCTGCTTCCCCTCGGGCCGCGCCGCGGCGTCGGCCAGCTGCCCGGACCCGATGGCCCGCAGGTCGTCCCGGCCGAGACGGTCGCCGAGTACAAGGGCGCCGACCTGTTCACCGGCCGCTTCGCCGACCTGTTCGGCAAGGCCTGACGACCCAACGACGAAAGGAAGAACGATGTCAGCACAGCGGCCCCTCTTCGGGTTCGGCGCGCACACCGTCATCGAGGACGCCGCCGGCCTGCTGCGCATGGCCCAGCAGGCCGACCGGGACGGCCTCGACCACTTCTCCCTGTCCGACCACCCCTACCTCGGCGACCGCGTGGACGCCTACGCCGCCATCGGCTTCGTCCTCGGACGCACCGAGCACATCGCGGGCCTGGCCAACGTCACGAACCTGCCGACCCGGCCCGCCCCCATGCTCGCGCGGACGGTGACGTCCCTGTCGGCGCTCTCCGGCGGCCGCGTCGTCCTCGGCATGGGCGCGGGCGGGCTGTGGGACCGGATCTCCGACATGGGCGTGCCGCGGCTGCCCGCGGGCGACGCCGTGGACGCCTTCGAGGAGGCGATCGTCCTGGTCCGGAAGCTGGCGGGCGGCGGCCCGCCGGTCACCCACCGGGGCCGCCACTACCGGGTGGAGGAGATCGAGCCGGCCCCGGTGGCCGCGCCGCCGGTGTGGACGGGTTCGGTCGGCCCGAAGTCCCTCGCCGCGACCGGCCGGGTCGCCGACGGCTGGATCCCCGGCCACGCGGCGGACTGGCTCAGCGAGCGCTACCGGACGTCGCGGCCGGTCATCGACGAGGCCGCGGCGGCCGCCGGCCGCGACCCGCGCGAGATCGGCACGATCTTCAACCTCCCGGGGCGCATCACCGACCGCCCGCTGCGGGCCACCCGCGACCTCGACGGGCGCTGGATCGGCGGCTCTCCGGAGCAGTGGGCCGAGGAGCTGACCTGGGCGGTCCTGGAGCACGGCGCGTCCGGTTTCACCCTGTTCTCGCCCGAGGGCGGGACGCAGGACCTCGCCTCCGTCGGCCGCTGGGGGCAGGAGATCGCCCCCGCCGTCCGCGAAGCGGTCGCGAAGGAGGCCGGCGGCCGCCCCGCATACGAGGCACGGCGCTGAGGAGCGGCCGGCGCGGCCGGCGCGGACTAGGAGCCGAACAGGGTGCGTTCGACGTGCTGCGTGTCGGTGTACTCCCGGACCGACGTGATCTTGCCGTTCCGGACGGTGAACACGCCGAGGCACGGGTTGTCGTAGTCCGCTCCGCCGCGGGCCGTTCCCCGCGACGTCCATTCCGCCACGACCCGGTCGCCGTCCGCGACCACACCGGTCAGGGCGACCTCGGGCTCGCCCCCGGGCTGGAAGAGCTGTCCGGCGCCTCCTAGGAAGCCGTCGACGATCGCGTCCCGGCCCTTCCAGGTGCCGCTCAGCGGAAGGTCGCCGGGGTAGGTCCAGCTGGCGTCGTCGGCGAAGCTCGCCTTGATCGTGTCCAGGTCGCCGCTCGCGACCGCCTCGACATAGCGCCGGACAACGGACGCGGGGTCGTCGCTCAGCCGGGCGGCGAGCCAGTCGAGCGTCTCGGGAAGCCAGAGCCAGCGGCAGTTCTCCAGGAGGTGGTTGCCCTCGGGTACCAGCACGTACTCGCCCTTCGCCGCCCGGCGGGCCAGCTCCTCGCCATTGGCGACGCCCGGGATGACGTCCAGCCCGCCGTCCAGGACGCGGAGCGGCTGCGGCACCGGGGGAGCGGTCACCCGGCGGGCGAACTCGCGGGCGGCCGCCTCCCCGCCCGTGCGCAGGACGAACGACTCCGTCACGTACGGCGGCAGCTCGTCCCACGTGATGGCGGTGGGCCCGCTCACGGTGACGACGGCGCCGATCCGGGGCTCGTGCCGCGCGGCGGCGGAGGCGAGGAAGCCGCCCATGCTGAGGCCGATCAGCCCGACGGCGGCGGGCAGGCCGTCCACGGCGTCGAGGGCCTGCGCCACGACCCGCTGGTAGTCGGGTTCCCAGACACCGCGGACGGCGAGCTCTCCCTGGCCGGGCCCGTCGATGGCGAGCACGGCGAGACCGCGGTGCACGAGCGCGTCGGCGATCGGCATGAACTCGACCTTGCCGGAGTTCATGCCCGGCACCAGGACGACCAGAGGCGCGTCCGCGGACGGGCGCCGGAGGACGCCGGTGAAGTCGGGGCCGGTGAGGTGCGCGGCGTCCGGCGCGAGGACGGCTAGCGACCGGCGCAGGGCGTCGGCGGACGCGGCGGCGGCCCGGCCGTGTTCGGCGAGGTCCGGGTTCGGCAGCACCGTGGCGAAGTGGAACCACAGCGCGGCGTCGCGGAGCGCCTCGCCCGCCGAGCGCGGCAGACGCGCCTTCTCCGCGAGGGCGAGATGCTCCCGCCCTGTCCGCGCGAACGCGTCCGGCCACTGGTGCAGGGAGGTCAGGCCGGCGGTGACCGCGTCGTACTGGTGGGGGTCGATCCCGGCGGCGATGGCGCGCGACCGGTTGACGGCGGCGAAGGGGGCGACGGGCTCGTCGAAGAAGGCGGTCATCGGTTCTGCTCCAGGGTGAGGACGGCGTTGCCGCGGATGCGGCGCTCGCGGAGGTCGGTGAGGACGGCGGCGGTCTCGCTCCAGTCGGCGACGCGGCCGAGTTCCGGGTGGAGGCGCCCGGCCGCGGTCAGCCGGACGAGCGTGGCGAGATCGTCCCCGTACGGGGCGCCCGCGTAGTGGAAGTGCCTGATGGACGCGGACTCGGGGCCGTCGAAGAAGTCGAAGAAGTCCAGCGTCACGGGCCGGCGGCTCGCCTGCCCGAACCAGATCAGCGTGCCTCCGGCCGCCGTGCGCGCCAGCGCGAGCGGCAGGGCGTCCCCGCCCGTGGACTCCAGAGCGACGTCGAAGGGCCCGGCGGCGTCCCGCACATCGTGGACGACCGCGGCGCCCAGTTCGGCGAGCCGCCGCCCGCGGTCCGGGGATGCCGTGACCGCGGTGACCTCGGCTCCCGCGCCGGCCGCGAGTTCGACGAAGTAGTGCCCGACGCCGCCGGACGCCCCCGTCAGCAGGACGCGCGTCCCGGCCGTGGCGCCGGAGGCGCGCAGCAGGCGCAGCGCGGTGAGCCCGGCCAGCGGCAGCGCGGCGGCCGACTGGACGCACACGGAGGCGGGGATCTCGGCGAGCGACGCGGTGGGGACGGCGACGTACTCCGCCCAGCCCGCCGACGGCGGATGGCCCACGACCCGGCTGCCGGCCGCGGGCCCCGAGCCGTCGGCGGCGGCCTGGACGACGAGGCCCGCGACGTCCTTGCCGGGCCGCCAGCCGGGCCGGTCGGACTCCAGTTGGAACGTCTCACCCCGGTTCACCGAGAACGCCGCGACCTTCACCAGCGCCTCGTCCGGACGGGGGACCGGCTCGTCGACCTCGCCGAACGCCACCGATCCCGCTTCGGGAAGGAGTGCTCTCATGCCCCGCAGGAAACCGGGCGGGCGCCGGGCCGGTCCAACAGCCGCCGGGCCGGGTTGACAACCGTCGGTTGTCGCCCACGATGAGGGGCATGGACCTCGACCTCGGCCAGGTGCGCGCGTTCGTCGCCGTCGCGGGCCACCTGCACTTCGGGCGGGCCGCCGAGGAGCTGTCGATCAGCCAGCAGGCGGTGTCCAAGCGGGTGGCGAGGCTGGAGGCGGCGCTCGGAGTCGCGCTGTTCACCCGCGGGAACGTGGAGCTCACCGGAGCAGGGCGCCGCTTCCTGGAGCCGGCGCGGGAGGCGCTGCGGGCCGCCGAGGCCGCGGTCGGCGCGGTCCACGCCGCCGGCCGGCCGCTGCGGCTCGACGTCTGGGGGCACCTGTACGGCCCGGCCCGGACGGTCGCCCCGGTGATCGAGGAACGGCCGGAGCTCGACGTCGAGCTCGGCATGAGCCGCGACCTCCCCGCGGCGGTGGCGGCACTGCTGCACGGCGACGTCGACGCCGCGTTCGGGCGCGTGCACCCGCCGCTGCCGGACGGGCTGGCGCACCGCCTCGTCCGGCTCGAACCCGTGGACGTCCTCGTCGCCGCCGGGGATCCGCTCGCCGCCGCGTCCGGCGTCCGCCCGTCCGACCTCGCCGGACGCGACCTGTGGTTCCCCGCGGCCGCCGACCGGCTCGACTTCATCAACCGGTTCTGCGAGGAGTTCGGCGTCCGCGCCGTGTCCGGCGGCGCGAACCTCGGACTGGAGCACCTGCTGGCCGGCCTGCCGGCGGAGCCGGGACGGATCACGCTGTTCCCCGCCGACGCTCCGCTGCCCGGCGCCCCCGGAGTCCGGGCCGTCCCCGTCGTCGACCCGACCCCGCTCTACGCCTGGTCGCTGATCTGGCCGCGGCATGCGCCGCACCCGATGCTCCCGGCGCTGATCAGGGGGTTCGCCGAGTACGGGCGGCGGCACCGCTGGCTGGAGTACGACCCGGCCCGCGACTGGCTGCCCGGCGAAGCGCCCCCTCCGGCTTGCTAGTCGCCGGGCCGGCGGAGGCGGGCGTAGACGTCCCCGGAACGGCCGCGCGGACGGATCTTCTCCAGCCGCCGGCGCAGCTCGGACGCGTCGAGCCAGCGCGGACTGGCCAGGAGCATCGTCTCGATGGGGGAGTAGTTGTAGACGTAGTCGCCCAGCCCGTCCACGAGGCCCAGCGCCTTGAGGGAGGCGTCGTGCGCCGACGGCACGTACTCGAAGGACAGGGCGGGCAGGGGCCGGGACAGCCCCGCCAGCACGTCCGCCTCGAAGCCCTCGACGTCGATCTTGCAGAAGGCGGGCACGCCGTGGGCGGCGATGAGCTCGTCGAGCGTCGTCACGTCGACGCCGATCGAGCGGTCCCAGCGGACGCGGGCGAAGCTCTGGTCCGTCGTCACCGCGTCGATCCAGCCGGGCGACATCGAGGACACGGTCGGCGTCGCGGTGGACAGGGCCAGGGCGGCCCGCCCGGCCTCGGCCCCGACGGCGCCCGGCACGATGGCGACGTCGCGGTCGCGGCCGAAGAACAGGTTCAGGACGCGCAGGCAGTCGGGCTGCGGCTCAACGGCGACCACCCTCGCTCCGAGGCGCCGCCAGGTGCGCACCCGGCCGCCCACATGGGCGCCGATGTCGAACGCGAGGTCACCGGGCCCGAGGAACTCGCCGTAGAGGCGCATCGCGCGCCGGTGCTTGCCCGGCACTCCGTAGTACATGAGCAGGGAGCGGGCGATGCCGTACGCGCGCAGCAGCATCCGCCGACTGTACCGCGCCGGCCGCGCCGCGACCGCGAGCGAAGCGCGGCGCGTCCGACCGGCCGGAAGGCGCCATCGCCAAGGCGGGGCGGAGCCCCCCGCCGGGGGGAGCGCTGTTACTTTGGCGATCATTCTTGACCAGACGAGAATGTGTCTTATACGGGCATGTTCAATTTCCCTTGCCGCTTGATTTGCTGGCGTGTGTTTCACTGATTTCTGGCGATCTGGCGACGGCAGTTCTAGGGGCGATGCGGCCATTGTCGCATTCACCCGAAAGGGGAAAAATGGGCGCATATCGAAGGGTGTTCCTCGGTGCGGGGGCGTTCGCCGCCCTCTCCGCGGCGGGAATGGCCGCGGCCTCGCCGACGGTGCCCGCGCGGGCGGCGAGTCCGGACCGGGCCGAACCGATGGCGGCCCACCAGTTCAAGGCCGATGTGCTTTGCGACACCGGGGAGCTCAAGTCGGCGATCGAGACCGGCAACACGAAGCCCGCCGCGACCATTCGGCTGGCCCCGAACTGCACGTACGGCTACACCACCGCCAACGGCCCGGCCTCGGCGCTGCCGCAGATCACCGGCAGGATCACCCTGGTCGGCCAGACGGGAACGAAAATCGCCCGGGACCCGTCCGCCACGGGGCAGTTCCGCGTCGCCGACGTGGCCCCCGGCGCCACTCTCGAGGCGACGAACGTCTCCTTCGAAGGCGGCGACGTCGACGGAGAGGGCGGCGGGATCCTCAACAACGGGACGCTGTACCTCTTCCGGTCGGGCGTCAGCGACAACAAGGCGACCGGCGACGGAGGGGGGCTGTCGAACGGGAGCGGCGCGACCGCGCTGATCTCCACCAGCAGCACGATCAGCGGTAACACCGGGGTCAGCGGCGGGGGAGTCGCCAACTCCGGCGACCTCAGAATCGCGGTGACCCGCATCACGGGGAACACCTCCCCGCAGGACGGCGGCGGCGGCGTCTACACGAGCGAGAGCGGCAGGACGACCATTTCCTCCAGCCGCATCGACAACAACTTCGCGGAGTTCGCGGGAGGCGGCGTCCTGAACTACGGCGTCACAGCCCTCTACGGAGTCACGATCGAGAACAACCAGAACTCCGCCGCCCAGGGGTTCCCGGGCGGCGGCGTCTACAACGTCGTCTACAACATCCCCACCCCGGGTGTCGTGACCTCCGTGGGTTCGACGATCAGGGCGAACATTCCGGACAACTGCTACCCGCCGGGCACCATCCGCGGCTGCGAGCCGTAGACCGTACCGAGGCCGGTCCCGGTCCACGGCATGCCGGGAGAGCGATGACCGCTCACCGCCTCGATGCCGATGAGGCGCCGGCCGGCCACGGTACGGCTTCTTCGCGGAGTCCCCTCCTATCCGATGACGTAGGAGAAGGCGTCGATCTTGGTAGCGGTACCGCCCGCGGTGTTGACGACCACGTCCACGGTGCTCAGGACGCCGGGACCAGCAGGGGCCCAGGTGACGATCTCGGTCTCCGAGACGGGGTTGGAGGCGGCCTGATAGCCGCCGAAGGCGACGGTGATGGAGTTGCCGACGAAGCCCGTCCCGGTGATGGTCACCTGGGTGCCCACGATGCCGAGGGAGGGGAGCGAAGTCGCGATCGTCGGTGTGTCGTAGGCGACGAACCGGCCGGTCAGCGTCGCGCTTCCGCCGGCGGTGCGGAGGGTGGCGTCCACGTACTGGAAGTAGGGCGGGCCGCCCACCTGGGCGATGGCGGCGGGGATCGCCTGGACCGCGTTGTCGGTGGTGGCGGACGCCGTCACCGGTGTGGCGTCGAACGTCGCCTGGTTGGCGGTCAGGAGGTGGTTGCCCGTGATGGTGATCGCAGGGGGCGCGGCAGACGGTCCTTCGGCCGGACTGAGGCCGCAGACGTACGGCGACGGGATGTAGTAGAAGGGCAGTGTGTTGCTCCAGACGCCGGCGTTGTAGACGGCGACGGCGACCACTCCGTTGCCGGTCGGGACGGTGCAGGTGGCCGTCGTGGCGGTGGTGGCGCTGGGCGTGGCCTGGGGGCCGTTGGTGCCGAACCTGACCCTGGTGGACCCAACCAGGCCCGTCCCGGTGACGGTCAGGGCCTGGGGCGCGTTCCCTTGGTTGGTCGCTTGCGGGCCGCAGGAAAGGGAGGTGATGACGGGTGCCATTGGTGGATCTTCTTTCTGGGGTGATCTGCCGGTCTGCGAACGCGCCTCAAGGAATGCGGGCCGGGTGCCGGCAACGCCGGTCATCGTGCGAGTTGTGTCTCGGCCTACGGCTCAGTCGTAGGTGTACGGCACGGCGGGGGAACTGGACGCCAGCCTGTTCGCCACGGCGACCAGGACGGTCTCGCCCGAGGTGCCGCCCGGCGCGATGGCGGTGATCTGGTTGTCGGAGACGACGGTGAAGGGGACGATGGTGTCGCCGAAGAGCACGGTGTCGACATCGGTCAGGTTCGAGCCGTTGATGACGACGGAGTTGCCGCCGAAGGCCGGGCCGTGGTCGGGAGCCAGGCTGGTGACCGACGGGACCCCCATGTAGGTGTAGGTGCCGCACGTCCCTGCCCCGCCGGTACCGCAGGGTGCGTTGACCGATACGTCGACCGTGCCGGTACCGGCGGGGACCGTGGCCGTGATCTCGCTGTCCGAGACGACGGTGAAGGCCAGGGCGGCGGCCGTACCGAACCACACCGAGGTCACCGTCGTCAGGCCCGTGCCGTTGACGGTGACCGTGTTGCCCCCTTCGAAGGGCCCCACATCGGGGTCGACGCTGGTGACACCGGCCGGACCGGTACTGACGTAGCTGTAGAGCACCCCCGACTGGCTGCTGCCGCGCGGAGTGGTGACGATCACGTTGACCGGGGTCAGGGTGGATGCGGGCGGCGCCGTCGCGGTGATCCTGGTGTCGGAGTTGAAGATGAAGTCCGCGTTGGCCGTGCCGAAGCGGACACGCGTCACTCCGGTGAACCCGTGTCCGGTGATGAACACCGGATTGCCGCCGGAGGACGGGCCGGAAAGCGGGTTCAGGCCGCTGACCACTGGGAGAGCGATGACTGATCACTTCCTCGATGTCGATGAGGCGCCCTGGCCGGCGCCGGCCGGCCAGGACGCAGCTTCTTCGCGGAACCCCGGTACTTACGCCGGGTAGGTGAAGCCGTCGACCTCGGTGTCGCTTCCGCCCAGAGTGGTGACGACCACGTCTTGGGCTCCCGTGAGACCGGGGGGTGCGGTGGCGGTGATCTGTGTCTCCGAGAGGGCCGTGGCCGCGGCCTCGACCCCACCGAAGGTGACGGTGATGGAGGGGCCGACGTAGCCCGTACCGGTGATGAGCACCTCGGTGCCCGCGTCACCGCTGGAGGGCGCCACAGTGCCGATCGTCGGCGCGTCGTAGGCGAGGTAGTCGCCGTTCAGCGTCGTGCTGCCGCCGGCGGTCCGCAGAGCGACGCTCACGCTCTGGAAGTAGGGACTTACGCCCAGGGGAGCGATGTTGGTGGGGGTGGCCGTTGCCGCGTAGTCGACGGCGGCGGCCGCGGTCTCGTTGTCGGTGCCGTTGAACGTCGCCTGATTGGCGGTCAGGAGGTTGTTGCCCAGGAGCGTGATCTCCGGTGCGGGGGTCCCCGGCCCCTCGGCGGGACTGATGCTGCAGAGGGACGGCGGAGGGATGTAGTAGAAGGGGCGGGAATTGCTCGTGACGCCGCCCACGACGACGACGACCACGACCGTGCCGCTGCCCGACGGAACGATGACGGTGACCGTCGTGTCGGCGACGGTCACGGTGCCTGTGCGGCTGGTGCTGCCGAATTTGACGGTTGGAGTGGAGCCGAGTGCGCCCAGGCCGGTCCCGGTGATGGTCAGGGTCTGTCCTGCGTTCCCTTGGTTGGTCCCCTGCGGGCCGCAGGAAAGGGAGGTGATGACGGGTGCCATGATGGATCTTCCTTCTGGAGTGGTCTGACCGGGTTCGAGCGTGCATCCAGGGGCGCGGTGGTAGCCATGTGCTTTCCTGGAGCAGGTGGGGCCAACGCGGCTCGCTCGAAAGGCCGCGTCATTTATTGGACTTTGCGGTACATCTCGCGAGAGCGTGACAGTCCAGCGAGATTGCTGTTCGGAAAAGGCGGGAGGTTTCTCCCGGTGAAGATCGCGGATCCTCGCAGGTCTCGGGCGGGGGCGCCTGTGGCGCGGCTACTCTGAGCGGGAGTCCTGAGTCAATTGCTGACCCCCCTTGTGATCGATCTTTACTCTATGTCCAACTCAGAGAATACCCTTTGGCAAACTGCATTAAAAGCGAGTCGGACGCAGATCATGAAAGGCGTAAAGTAGATCTTTTGCTACGCTGATCGATTGATGGAGCAAATGCCATAAAAGGGATATGGCAAGGTCGGAGCGTGAGGTGGCGCCCCTGCGCCGCTCATCGGTGGGGAGGCTCGACCGAAAGTGTGAAGGGCGCCATGCAAAAGGGCGCCCCTGAGACAGGGGCGCCCATGGCGCGATTCGGCGGCCGGGCCGCGGGGTGCGGGCCGGCCGCCGGAGCGGTCAGGTCAGGAGGACGGGAGGCCGAGGGCGCGGGCGATCAGCATGCGCTGGACCTCGGAGGTGCCCTCGCCCACTTCGAGGATCTTCGCGTCGCGGTAGAACCGGCCGACGGCGTACTCGTTCATGAAGCCGTAGCCGCCGAACACCTGCGTGGCGTCGCGGGCGTTGTCCATGGCGGCGTTGGAGGCGACCAGCTTGGCGATGGCGGCCTCCTTCTTGAAGGGCTCGCCCGCCAGCATCTTCGCGGCCGCCGCGTAGTAGGCGAGGCGGGCGGTGTGCGCGCGGGTCTCCATGTCGGCGACCTTGAACTGGATCGCCTGGTAGCGGCCGATCTCCTTGCCGAACGCCTCCCGCTCGCGGACGTAGCGCAGGCACTCGTCCACGCAGCCCTGGGCGAGGCCGACCGACAGCGCGGCGATCGCGATGCGGCCCTCGTCCAGGATCCGCAGGAACTGGGCGTACCCCCGGCCGCGCTCGCCGACGAGGTTCTCCGCCGGGACGCGGACGTCGTCGAAGGACAGCTCCCGCGTGTCGGACGCCGACCAGCCGACCTTGGAGTACTTGCGGCCGACCGTGAAGCCCGGGGTGCCGTTCGGGACGATGATCGTGGAGATCTCGTTCTCGCCGGTGAAGGCGGTCACGGTCACGAACGCGGTGATGTCGGTGCCGGAGTTGGTGATGAACGCCTTCGAGCCGTTGATCACCCAGGAGTCGCCGTCCAGCCGGGCGGTGGTGCGCATGCCGCCGGGGACGTCCGAGCCGCCGCCCGGCTCGGTCAGCCCGAAGCCCGCGAGCCGCTCGCCCGAGGTGAGCCGCGGCAGCCACCGCTCCTTCTGCTCGGCCGACCCGAACCGGTAGATCGGCATCGCGCCCAGCGATACCCCGGCCTCCAGCGTGATCGCGACGGACGAGTCGACGCGCGCCAGCTCCTCCAGGGCCAGGCAGAGCGTGAAGTAGTCGCCGCCCATGCCGCCGTGCTCCTCGGGGAACGGCAGCCCGAACAGCCCCATCTTCCCCATCGCGGCGACGATCTCGTAGGGGAACTCGCCGCGCTCGTACAGGTCCCCGATCACCGGGGCGACGCTCTCGCGGGCGAACCGCTCGACCGTGCGCCGCAGCTCCTCCTGCTCCTCGCTGAGCGTGAAGTCGATCATTTGCGCTACTCCGATTCAGGTGACAGGGCTTGGACTACGCGGGACGGGCTGGGGCGGCCCAGGTGGCCCGCCATCCACCGGCTCGTGGCGACGAGCCCAGCGAGGTCGACGCCGGTCTCGACGCCGAGGCCGTTGAGCATCCAGACGAGGTCCTCGGTGGGCAGGTTGCCGGTGGCGCTCTCCGCGTACGGGCAGCCGCCGAGGCCGCCCGCGGAGGAGTCCACGACGGTGACGCCGGCGCGGAGCGCGGCCAGGGTGTTGGCGAGGGCCTGCCCGTAGGTGTCGTGGAAGTGGACCGCCAGCCGGTCGGTGCCGATGCCCGCCTCCGTGAGCGCCTCGATGAGCGCGGTGACCTGGCCGGGCGTGCCGACGCCGATGGTGTCGCCGAGGCTGAGCTGGGAGCAGCCCATGTCCATCATCCGGGACGCGACGGACACCACCTGCTCGACGGGCACGTCGCCCTCCCACGGGTCGCCGCACACCATGGACACGTAGGCGCGCACCCATAGGCCCTCGGCGCGCGCGCGTTCCACGACGGGGGCGAACATCGCGAGGGACTCGTCCACGGTGCGGTTGAGGTTGCGGCGGGCGAACGTCTCGGTCGCGCTGCCGAAGATCGCGACCTCCGTGACGCCGTTGGCGAGCGCCCGGTCGAGGCCGCGCTCGTTCGGCACGAGGACGGGATACCGCAGCTCGGGAGAGCGGGGCAGGATGTCCAGCAGCTCCTCGGCGTCGGCCAGCTGCGGCACCCACTTGGGGTGGACGAAGCTGGTCGTCTCGATCGTGCGCAGCCCCGCGCCCGCGAGGCGGGTCACGAACTCCGCCTTCACCTCGGCGGGGACGACCGCCTTCTCGTTCTGCAGCCCGTCCCGCGGCCCGACCTCGTAGATCGTGACCCGCTCGGGAAGCCCGGAGAGGGGTACCGGCACCGTCATGCCTCCTCGATCACGGCCAGCACCGCGTCGAGGGCGACCTGCGCGCCCGCGCGGACCGGCAGCTTCGCCACGACGCCGGCGAGCGGCGCGGTGACGGTGTGCTCCATCTTCATCGCCTCGACGACCACGAGGGCCTGCCCGGCCTCGACGCGGTCGCCCTCGGCCGCCTTGACCGCCAGGACCGTCCCGGGCATCGGGCTGCGCAGCACCCCGTCGCCCGCGGCCGCGGCGTCGGCGCCGCCCTCGGCGCGGACGTGCTCGCTCAGCGCCCACGCGTGCCCGTCGCGCCCGAGCCACAGGGTGCGCCCGTCCCGGGCGCTCGCGAACGAGGTCGTCCTTCCACCGTAGGTCAGCGTGAACGGCCTGGTGAGCGACGCGGTGACCGGCTCCTCGCCGCCGACGGCGACGCGCGCGGACGCGGCCCTGCCCTGGACGCGGACCTCCACCGGGTCGCCGCCGGACGGGGTGATGATCCATGGCGCCCAGGCGTGGGCGCCGGGCCGCCAGCCGTCCGGCACGTCCCACGGGTCGTCGCCGGACTCCAGGTCGAGCATCCGCTCCAGCGCGGCGGCGGCGAGCACCTCGGGCGGGACGGACGCGCCCGCGACCAGCTCGTCCAGGGCGCGCTCGACCAGGCCGGTGTCGAGGTCGCCCGACACGACGGACGGGTGCCGCATGAGCGCGCGCAGGAACGCGACGTTCGTCGGGACGCCCAGCAGCGTGTAGGACGCGAGCGCGCGGTCGAGCTTGTGGAGCGCCTCGGCGCGGTCGGCGCCGTGGACGATGACCTTGGCGAGCATGGGGTCGTAGGAGCCGCCGACCTCCGTCCCGACGTCCAGCCCGGAGTCGACCCGCGCGGTCTCGGGCTCGCTCAGCGCGAGCACCTTCCCGCCCGTGGGGAGGAAGCCGCGGGCCGGGTCCTCGGCGTAGACGCGGGCCTCGATGGAGTGCCCGTCGAGCCGCACCTCGTCCTGCGTGAACGGCAGCGGCTCTCCCGCCGCCACCCGGAGCTGGAGCTCGACCAGGTCGAGGCCCGTGACGAGCTCGGTGACGGGGTGCTCGACCTGGAGCCGGGTGTTCATCTCCATGAAGAAGAACTCGTCCGGGCGGTCGGCCGAGACGATGTACTCGACCGTCCCGGCGCCCACGTACCCGACGGCCTGTGCGGCGGCGACGGCGGCGGCGCCCATCCGCTCGCGGGCCGCGGCGTCCAGCAGCGGGGACGGCGCCTCCTCGATGATCTTCTGGTGGCGGCGCTGCAGGCTGCACTCGCGCTCGCCAAGGTGCACGGCGGCGCCGTGCGCGTCCGCGAAGACCTGGATCTCGATGTGCCGCGGGTTCTCCACGAACCGCTCGGCGAGCAGCGTGTCGTCGCCGAACGAGCCGCGGGCCTCCCGCCGCGCGGACGCGATCGCCTCCGGCAGGTCCGCGGCGTCCCGGACGAGCCGCATGCCCTTCCCGCCGCCGCCCGCGGACGGCTTGAGCAGGACCGGCAGCCCGACCTCCAGCGCGGCGGCCTCCAGCTCGGCGTTGGACAGGCCGGGCTCGTCCCGCCCGGGGACGACGGGGACGCCGGCGGCCGCGACGGTCCGCTTCGCGCGGATCTTGTCGCCCATCGCGTCGATCGCCTCGGCCGGCGGGCCGATGAACACCAGCCCCGCCTCGCCGCACGCCCGCGCGAACGCCGTGTTCTCGGCGAGGAACCCGTACCCGGGGTGCACGGCCGAGGCGCCGGAGTCGCGGGCGGCCGCGATGACGGCCTCGATGTCCAGGTACGACGGGATCAGCAGGGCCTCGTCGGCCTCCCGCACGTGGCGCGCCAGGGCGTCGGCCCCGGTGTGCACGGCCACGGACCGGATGCCGAGCCGCCGCAGCGTGCGGAACACGCGGACGGCGATCTCCCCGCGGTTGGCGACCAGGACGCTGTCGAACATCAACACCCTCACATCCGGAAGACGCCGTAGCCGACCGGCTCCAGCGGTGCGTTGGCCGCGACCGACAGCCCGAGCCCCAGCACGCGCCGGGTGTCGAGCGGGTCGATCACCCCGTCGTCCCACAGCCGGGCCGTCGAGTAGTACGGGTTGCCCTGCGCCTCGTACTGCTCGCGGATCGGCGCCTTGAACCCTTCCTCGTCGTCGGCGGGCCACTCCTCGCCGCGCGCCTCCATCTGGTCGCGGCGCACGGTGGCGAGGACGCTCGCCGCCTGCTCGCCGCCCATGACCGAGATGCGGGCGTTCGGCCACATCCACAGGAAGCGCGGCGAGTACGCCCGGCCGCACATCGCGTAGTTCCCGGCGCCGAACGAGCCGCCGATCACGACGGTGAACTTCGGGACGCGGGCGCAGGCGACGGCGGTCACCATCTTCGCGCCGTGCTTGGCGATGCCGCTCGCCTCGTACTCGCGGCCGACCATGAACCCGGTGATGTTCTGCAGGAACACCAGCGGGACGCTGCGCCGGTCGCACAACTCGATGAAGTGCGCGCCCTTCTGGGCGGACTCGCCGAACAGGATGCCGTTGTTGGCGACGATCCCGACCGGGTGCCCGTGGATGCGCGCGAACCCGGTGACCAGCGTGGCGCCGTACTCCTTCTTGAACTCCTGGAAGCGGCTGCCGTCCACGATGCGGGCGATGACCTCGCGCACGTCGTAGGGGGTGCGGGAGTCCGGCGGGACGATCCCGTACAGCTCGGACGGGTCGGCGGCCGGCTCCTCCGGCGGCGCGACCTCCCACGGGCGCGGTTCGCGCGGCCCCAGCGTGCCGACGATGTCGCGGACGATCCGCAGCGCGTGCGCGTCGTCCTCGGCGAGGTGGTCGGTCACGCCGGAGGTGCGGGAGTGCAGCTCGCCGCCGCCCAGCTCCTCCGCCGTCACGACCTCGCCGGTCGCGGCCTTCACCAGCGGCGGCCCGCCCAGGAAGATCGTCCCCTGGCCGCGGACGATGACGGCCTCGTCGCTCATGGCCGGGACGTAGGCGCCGCCCGCCGTGCACGACCCCATCACCGCCGCGATCTGCGGGATGCCGCGGCCCGACATCGTGGCCTGGTTGTAGAAGATGCGGCCGAAGTGCTCGCGGTCGGGGAACACCTCGTCCTGCCGGGGCAGGAACGCGCCGCCGGAGTCGACCAGGTAGACGCAGGGCAGGCGGTTGTGGAGCGCCACCTCCTGCGCCCGCAGGTGCTTCTTCACCGTGACCGGGTAGTAGGTGCCGCCCTTGACCGTGGCGTCGTTGGCGACCACGACGCACTCGCGGCCGGAGACCCGCCCGATCCCGGTGATGATCCCGGCGCCCGGCGCCTCGTCCCCGTACATGCCGTTCGCGGCCAGCGGCGACAGCTCCAGGAAGGGCGAGCCGGGGTCCAGGAGCGTGTCGACCCGGTCGCGGGGGAGCAGCTTGCCGCGCGCCACGTGCCGCTCGCGGGCGCGCTCCGGTCCGCCGCGGCCCGCCCGGTCGACGCGGTCGCGCAGCTCCGCGACGAGCGCCTCGTTGTGCGCGGCGTTCGCCTTGAACGCCTCGCCCGCGACGTCGGCGCGCGAGCCGATCTCGGGTCCGCTCATGACCCCCCTTCCCGGTTAACGTTCATTAACAATGCCGATGTTAACGGTCGTTAACAACTCTAGTCTAGACTGGCCGCATGACGTCGCATCCGGCCGAGGCGCCGCCGGGCCCGCCCAATCCGCGCCGGGCCGAGATCCTCGGCGCCGCCGCCGAGCTGTTCGCGCGCCGCGGCTACCACGGGGCGTCCATCGGCGACCTCGGCCGGGCCGTCGGGCTCACCGGGCCCGCCCTCTACCGGCACTTCAGCGGCAAGGAGGCCGTGCTCGCCGAGATGCTCCTCGACATCAGCGAGCGGCTGCTCGCCGAGGGCGTCCGCCGCGCCGCCGACCCCGACCCCGGCCGCGCCCTGGACGCGCTGCTGCGCTGGCACATCGCGTTCGCCCTCGACAACCCCGCGCTGATCACCGTGCACGAGCGGGAGCTGGACAACGTCCCCGAGCCGCAGCGCCACCGCATCCGCCGGCTCCAGCGCGCCTACGTCGAGGAGTGGGTCGCCGTCCTGCGCCGCCTCGGCCCCCGGCTCCCGGACGACCGCACCCGCGCCGCCGTCCACGCCTGCTTCGGCCTGCTCAACTCCACCCCGCGCAGCGCCGCGCAGGGCCTCGACCGCGACGCGATGGGCGACCTCCTGCACGGCATGGCCCGCGCGGCCCTCGAACGCGCCTGCTGACCGGCCGCGGTCAGCAGGACGCCGTGCGCCCGTCGAGCGAGCGGCCCACAACCCTGGCGAACGTCCTCGCGTCCGTCCCCGACCGGTCGAAGATCTTCTGCACGCAGCCGCGGAACGTACCGGTGAACGTGCTGTAGTGCGGCGTCACGGGACGGGGCTGCGCCCGGTCCAGCGCCTGCACCACGGCCTTCCCGAGGTCGGTCAGCTGCGCCTCGTCGAGTTCGACCTCCTCCGATTCGGCGCCGTCGGATCCGCCGCCCGACTTGAGCGCCTGCTCGGCGGCGGAGCACGTCATCACCTTCACATCGGCCGCCGCGTGGTGCTCGGGGCTCAGGCCGAGCGCGCTGTAGCGTCCCGGCGCGAAGCCGCCGCACGCGAACAGCAGCCGCTGGCTGTCCGTTCCGCTCAGGTACTCCACGAGCTTGAGCGCGGCGTCCGGATGGGGGGAGTGCTTGGAGACGGCGAGGTTCTGACCGCCCAGGACGGTCGTGCCGGGCAGGGCGGCCACCGCGTACCGCAGGCGCTTCCCGGCCCGCATCCCCGGCTCGGTCGCGAGCGTGGAGAACGCGTAGGGCCAGTTCCGCATCAGCGGCGCCCCGGACAGGAACGCCTCCATGCTCTTCTGCTCGTCGTACGACCGCGACGCCGCCAGCGGCCAGCGCGCCGACCGGGGCTCGCGCACATGCGAGGCCATCCGCTCCAGCGCCGGGAACACCTTCTTCCGCAACTTCTCCTGGTCGGGGTGCTCCTCGCCGGTGAGCAGACGGCCGCCCCCGTCGTTCCACACCGCTTCGAGGGCGTTGACCGTCAGCCCCTCGTAGTCGCCGAGCTGCAACGCGGCCCCGGAATCGAGCAGGTTCGACCAGTTCTCCGGGGCCTGCACGCCGTCGCGGCGGTAGAGGAGCCCGACATCCACGTTGAACGGGACGGCGTACTGCTTGCCGTGCCACTGCCCGGTCTCCAGCGCGACGGGGAAGAAGTCGCTCCGCCTCCCGATGCCGTCGAGCGGCCGCAGGTAGCCGCCGGCGGCGAACTCCGCCGTCCAGGTGTTGTCCATGACCAGCACGTCGTAGCCGCAGCCGCCGGACTCCTCCATCGCCTTGATCTGGCTGTGCTGGGAGTCGGTGGACTCCGCGACCTCCACGAGCGTGGCGTGCGGGTTGCCCCCGGCGTTCCAGTCCCGGATCAGCTGCCGGCGCTGGTTGTTCAGGCTCACGTCGGTGCCGCCCGCGACGACCAGCTCCGAGCGGGCGCAGTCGGGCGCCAGGGCCCGGTAGCCGGAGGAGCCGGGCCACAGGACCAGCGCCGCCCCGCAGACCAGCACCGCCGCGGCCCCGCTCGCGGCGCCCAGCCAGGACGTCCGCTCCCGGGGCAGGAACCGTCGCCGCCGTCCCGTCATCGCCCTCCGTTCATCGCAGGTCGGAGAGGAGTTGCGCGGCCTGCTGCGGTTCCGGCGTCCGCGTCAGCGCCACGCACCCCGTGCCGTCCGCGGGGCCGAACGCGTCCGCGACCTCCTTGGCGGGGGAGGCGTCGCAGCCCGTCGGACCCGTCAGCACGACCGTCACCCGCACGTCCCGGTGCCGGTCGCGGAACCTCGCGGCCGCCTCGCGGATCGATCCGGGATCGCCGGATCCGCCGGACTGCCCGTCGGTGACGACGATCAGGTTCTTCGCCCCCTGGCCCAGCTCGGCCTTCCCGATCATGTCGCCGAGCGCGATGTCGCTCCCGGTGGTCGCGATCGCCTGGAGGTGGCTCGCGATCCGGTTCTTCTGCCGGGGGTCGGTCCCGGTGAGCCGGACGTTCTCCAGGGTGTAGGGGTCGACCGGCGACTTCTTCTCCGACGCCACCTGCAAGCCCGCGCTGTCATGGCTCTGGAGCTGGGCGACCAGGCTCTGCAGGAACGAGACCCCGCGCGCCAGCCGGGTGTCGCGGCCCACGGCCGGGCGGCTCATCGACCCCGACACGTCGAGCATGAGAGCCACGGAGATCGGGGGGCGCGCGCCGGCGACGCGTTCGAGGTTCGCGGCCACGTCCTGGCCGCCGCCGTTCGCGCCCACCGGGGCCAGCTGCGTCGGGACGATGTTGGAGCCGGCCTTCTTCCGCAGGGCCACCAGGTCGGGGCGGGCGGAGTCGCCCTCGTGCGCGGACGGCATGAGGCCCTGCGGGTCCCGGAAGCCCTGCTGGGTGAGGGGATGGTCGGCCAGCCACCGGTGGAACCGGGCGACGCCCTGGTCGCGCTCGCGCGTGTCCTGGCCGCGCCAGGTCACCTGGATGAAGGGGTAGTCGAGCGTCGGCAGGTCGGCCGCGTAGTACGGGTACAGCATCCACTCGCCGCCGGCGTCGGGCGCGTCTGCGGCGGCGCACTGCTCCTTGAGCCGTCCGGTGTCGTAGTCGCTGACGACCTGCTCCGGAACGGCGAAGGCGATGCGGTCCGGCGGACGGGAGCCCTGGCGGGCCTTGCACAGCAGGGTCACCGCGTCCGGCGCGACCAGGGCGGTGGGCGAGGCGAACTCCTCGTCCTGACGCGCGTCGCCCGGCAGCGCCTGGTAGAGGACGGGCGTCACCGCCAGCGCGGGAGCCGACGTCTCGGGGACGGGACGGGCGATGTTGCGCGGTCTCACGCCCGCCTCGGCGAAGCGCTGCAGCAGGGCGGCGGTGGACCGCTCCGGCGGCTTGAAGGCCGAGTACCTGACCCCGTACCTCCCGAATAACGCGAGGACCAGGGGCGACGACCCCAGCGAGCCGCGGGGCGTGAACATCGGGCCGACCTTGGCGGGCGGGCTCGGGCTCGGGGACCCGGCGGCGGCCACCTCGCGGACCTGGGCCGGGCTCTTCTCCACGTACTCGAACTCGGCCGTCGACGACGGTATCCAGACGTCGGGCTGCGGGCCGTAGAGCCGCTCGTCGGCCGGCGCGGGCGCCACCTCGCCGCTCGGGGGCTCGCTGCGCCGCCACAGCCGCCCGAACGCCTCGGAGAGCTGCACGAACTCCGGCTCCGGCGTGACGGTGACGGTGTACTCGCGGCAGCCCCGCTCCTCGCTGGCGGCCTCGAAGCCCTTCGCGGTGTCGCGCAGCGCGGAAAGCGCTTCCGGCGTGGTGACGACGCGCAGTTCCAGCGGCCGGCCGCACGGGCGTGCGTGCCCGGCCAGCGCGACGATGCCCGTCCCCGCGAGCAGGACCACCGCCATGGCCGCCGCCCCGGCGAGCGTCCACGCCACGGCCTCCGCGTTCCAGGGGAGCTTCTCGAAGACCCTCTTCAGCACGGCCCCCGCCCGCTGGGAGCGGAACAGCGCCACCGACAGCGCCACCGAGCCCGCCGCGATGGCCAGGGCGAGCAGCGCCAGCGTGAGGGTCTCCAGCCAGGCGAACGCGTTGATCAGTTTCACGATCAGGCCGGAGAGCACACCGAAGAGCAGACCGGGAATCGCCGCCTGCATGAGCCGGTCGAGCCGCGAACCAGAGTTCTCGTTGCCCGACTCACTCATTCCGGCTCCGTCGCCGAGGAAAGCACGCTCTGCCGTTCTTCGATCTGACGTCCAATGATAATTGCCCGGACGAGCAAGGTCATGGAAAACCGCTGTCCTGGATCGGACGATCTTCCCCCTCGGGCGCGGGCCGGACGCGGGCGGCCTTGACTGTCCCGGCGCCGCCCCGATCAGATGGTCGAACAGGATTCGGTTGCATGCCCCCGGACGGAGGAGAGCCGCATGGGCGTCGAGGGTGTCGGCTTCTACGAGATCGCGCGCAACGACCCGGACCGCCCCGCCGTGCTGGCCCCCGGCGTACCGATGTCCTACGGCGAACTGCACGCCGAGGTGAACCGGCTCTCCAACGCGTTGACCGCGCTGGGGCTGGGTCCCGGCGACACGCTGGCGACCGTCCTCGGCAACCGGCCCGAGTTCCTGGCCGTGCTGCTGGCGGCGGTCCAGTCGGGCCTGTACCTGGTCCCGGTGAGCCGCCACCTGACCGCGCCCGAGATCGGCTACATCCTGGGCGACAGCGGCGCCAAGGCCGTCATCACCGAGAGCGCGCTGGCGGAGGCGGTGGCGGACGCCGCCGACGAGGCCGGGGTTCCGGCCGAGGGCCGGGTGAGCGTCGACACCGGCGGCGGGCTCCGGTCGATGGCCGCGCTGTGCGCCTCCGGGAGCGCGGAGCCGCCCGCCAAGCGGCGCATGGGCTCGATCATGCTCTACACCTCCGGGACGACCGGGCGGCCCAAGGGCGTCCGGCGGCCCCTGCTCGACATCGCGCCCGAGGTGCTGATCGACATCATGCGGCGGACGCTGGGGCGGCACCTCGGGCTCATCCCCGGCGACGAGGTCCACCTCGCCGTCGCGCCGCTCTACCACTCCGCGCCCTGCGTCCACGCGATGATGGCGCTGAACCTCGGCCACGCCGTCGTCGTCGCCCCGCGGTTCCACCCCGAGCACACCCTGGAGCTGATCCAGCGGCACGGCGTCACCAACGCGTTCATGGTGCCGACGATGTTCCACCGGATGCTGGCCCTGCCCGACGACGTCCGCGCCCGGTACGACCTGTCGACGCTGCGCCAGGTGTACCACAGCGCCGCGCCCGTCCCCGTGGAGACCAAGCAGAGGATGATGGACTGGTGGGGGCCCGTCCTCTACGAGTACTACGGCTCCACCGAGAGCGGCGCGGTCGTCGTCGCGGCCCCGCACGACTGGCTCGCCCGCCCCGGGACGGTCGGACGCGCGGTCGACGGCGTGCAGATCAAGATCCTCGACCCGGAGGGCGCCGAGCTGCCGCCGGGGGAGATCGGCCTCATCTACGCGTCGGGGCAGCCCGGGTTCGAGTACCACGGCGACCCGGACAAGACCGCCGCCGCGATGCGGGGCGAGTACTACACCCCCGGCGACCTCGGCCGCCTCGACGAGGACGGCTGGCTCTACATGAGCGACCGCCGCACCGACCTCATCATCTCCGGCGGGGTGAACATCTACCCCGCCGAGGTCGAGTCGGTCCTGCTCCAGCACCCGGCGGTCGGTGACGTCGCCGTCATCGGCATTCCGGACGACGACTGGGGGCAGCGCGTCGTCGCGCTCGTCGAACCCGCCGAGGGCGCCGCCCCGGGGGACGCCCTCGCCGCCGAACTGCTCGCGCACTGCGCGCCCCGGCTGGCGCGGATCAAGCACCCCCGGCAGGTGGAGTTCCGCGAATCGCTGCCGCGGACGCCGTCCGGCAAGCTCAGCCGCCGCAGCGTGCGGGAGGCCTACCTGCGGGAACAGAAGGGCTGACGCCGCCGGGAGGGGACGGAGAGAACTCGTCGCCGCGAACGTCGAACGCCTCCGGGCGTCCGTGCGTACAACGGCACATGAAAGACCTGAAGGTCGCCCCCCTCGACAACGTCGCCCCGACCCCCGCCGCCCCGACGCAGACCGACCTTCCCGTCATCACCGACCCCGCCGCCTACGCCGAGGCGGAGGAGCCGGCGGCCCGCGCGGACCCGGCGGGCCCGCGGGCGGCCTCCGACGCGCCGCCGGACGCCCCGGCCGGGGCGGGGCAGGCGCCCGCCCCCGAAGACGACCGCGCCGGGATCGCACGCCTCGGTGACCCGGTCGCGGTCTGGCCGTGCGCCGGCTGCGGACGGCCCGTGCCGCAGCCGGTGCGCGGCGCCCGCACCGTCCGCTACTGCCAGGACGGCGACGGCGCGTGCGAGCGGGCCGCGCGCGAGAGCCGGGAGCGCGGACTGGAGTCGCCCGGCCTCACCGGCCAGGTCGCCTGGACGTGGGAGATGGTCGACCGGCTGGAGGGCCTCGCCGACCGGCTCGCAGGCTCGCTGGTGTCCGAGCTGAGCGTCGCGGGCGTCGAGCGGCGGATCGCCGAGGCCCGCGCCGAGGCCGCCGGGCACGTGGCGATCGCGCAGCGCGAGCGCGACGCGTCCCAGCGGCAGGCCGAGGTGGCGTGGCGGGAGACCGCGACCGCCCGCGCCCGCGCCGAGGCCGCCGAGCAGGAGGCGGCCTCCGCCCGCGCCGAGGCCGAGCGGCTCGCCGCCGAGCGGGACGCCGCGCGGCGCGAACGCCAGGAGGCGAGGGACGAGGCCGACGGCGCGGGGGCCGCCCGGCTCGCCGCCGAGCGCGAGCGCGACCGCATGGCGGCCCGGGAGGGCGAACTGCTCGCCTCCCTGGAGAGCGCCCGCTCGGAACTCGTCGCCCTGCACGGGCGGCTGTCGGAGGCCGAGACCCTCGTCGAGGGGCAGCGCGTCGAGGCCGCCGCGGCCGTCCGCGCCGCCGAGGACCTGCGCTCCGCCGTCCGCGACGCCGAGGCCAAACGGGGGCAGGCCGTCGCCGATCGCGACCAGATCCAGGCGCGGGCCCGCGAGCTGGAGCAGCACAACTGGCAGCTCACCCGCGCCGCCGAGGAGTTGCGCGCCGCGGTGAAGGCGCTGACCGCCGAGCGGGACGCCGCCCGGGCCGAGGCCGAGCGCGCGCGCCGCCGCGTCGACGCGCTCACCGCGCTGTCGGAGGGGCGCGCCGACCCGGCCGCGACGGGGCCGCGCCCGGGCGTGGACCGCGAGCCGCCGACCGGGCTGCACTCCCTGCCCCCGATGGGCGGGTCCCTGCTGGACGGGGGCGACCCGCTCGCCACCGACCCGCTGCACCGCAACGACTACAACGGCTACGGACACGGAGGACACAGCGGGATCAACGGACATCGCCTTCCCCACGCCGGCTGATCGCCTGCCGGCCACGCGACGCACAGGTAGGAGGTGAGGCCTGACCCCCACACTGCACTGGCCCTGAGACCGGCCGCCGTACCGCACCGGGGTGGTACGGCGGCCGGTGCTAACCGCCGGCTTCCAGCCGGGCGGCGTAGTCGAGGGCTCCGGCGCGGACGGCGGCGTGCACGGCCCGGGCGATCCGCGAACCCCAGGTGGAGCGGGGTCCCGCGAAGACCTCCTGCTCCCCGCGGGTCGTGGCCGCGACGCAGATCGCGTCGGACGCCGTGCCCGTGCACGGGAAGCCCGCCTCCAGCAGCGCCTGGGTCTTGGCCTCGGTGGCGGTGACGACCGCGTTGACCAGCGCCGCGTCGCTCATCGGGATGGGAACGGCGACCACGATGTTGATCGTTCCGGGCGTCCGGGCGTGCGTCCCGTCCCCCTCCAGCGGGGCCAGTTCCGGGTCGGGCGTCCCGGCGGGGGACGCCGCCCACGTCGGCACGCGCAGCCCGACCGTCGCCGACACGCTCACGCCCTCGTCGTCCCGCCGCACCGTGCGCGCGACCGAGGCCGCCGTGAGCATCCCGACGCCGGGGCCCTCCAGTCCGCGCGCGGCCGCGAGTTCGGAGAGGTGCGCGACCGGGTCGGTCCGCGCGTACGCGCCGGGCACCTGCGCGTTCAGCACCCAGCGGGCCGGGCCGATGCCGCCGCCCAGCATCGCAGAGGAGATCATCCGATGGCCGGGGCCGGCCCGCCACACGGTCGAGGCGAGCCGCCGGCCGTCCTCCTCGCGCCACACCGTCTCGAGGTTCACGGGCGCTCCAGCGACAGGACCGGCCGGCCGCCCGGCCCCGGGGTGACGACCACGCGGGCGTCGAAGTGCTTCTCGACGGTGTCGCGGGTGAGGACCAGGTCGGGCGGGCCGGCCGCCGCCACCCGGCCCTCCGAGACGAGGACGAGCCCGTCGGCGTACTGCCCGGCGAGCGTCAGATCGTGGATGGTGGTCACCACGGTCAGCCCGTCGGACAGCCGCAGCCGGTCGATCAGCTCCATCACCTGCTGCTGGTGGCCGATGTCGAGCGCCGTCGTCGGCTCGTCCAGCAGCAGCACCGACGTCTGCTGCGCGAGGGCGCGGGCCAGCACCACGCGCTGCCGCTCCCCGCCGGAGAGGTGGTCCAGCGGGCGGGCCGCGAACGGGGTGAGGCCCAGGCGGTCGAGGACCTCTCCGGTGACGGCGCGGTCGCGGGCGCTCTCCCGGCCCAGATGCGGGATGTAGGGGGAGCGGCCCAGCAGGGTGTAGTCGAACACCGTCATGCCCACCGGAAGGTTCGGGCTCTGCGGGGCGTAGGCGACGAGCCGGGCGCGCTGCCTCGGCTTGAGCGACTGCAGGTCCGCACCCGCGAGGGTGATCTCGCCGTGGGACGGCACCAGGCCGAGGACCGCGCGCAGCAGCGTCGACTTCCCCGCGCCGTTCGGCCCGATGACCGCCGTCCACGACCCGGCCGGGACGTCCAGCGACACGCCCTTCAGGACCTGCCGCCCGCCGAGCGCGACATCGAGGCCCCGCACCGAGACGGTCATGTGTCCACCTGCCTGCGGGAGGCGCGCAGCACCGCGACGAAGAACGGCCCGCCGACGAACGCCGTCACCACGCCCAGCGGCACCTCGCCCGGGCTGATCACCGTCCGCGCCACGAGGTCGGCGACCTCCAGGAACGCCGCGCCGCCGAGCAGCGAGAGCGGCAGCACGATCCGGTACGACCCGCCCGCCAGCCGCCGCACGATGTGCGGCACGACGATGCCGACGAAGGCGATCAGCCCGCTCACCGCCACCGCCGACGCCGTCGCCAGCGACGCCGCCACCAGCACCGTCAGCCGGACCCGCGCCGCCGACAGGCCGAGCGACGCAGCCTCCTCGTCGCCGACGCTCAGCACGTCCAGCAGCCGGCCGTGCGCGAGGAGGACCACGGTGGACACCAGCGCGTACGGGAAGACGAGCGCGAGCTGGTGCCAGTCGGCCGACCCGACCCCGCCGAGGATCCAGGAGTAGATCCGCTGCAGCTCCTCCGACTTCATCTGCTGGATGAGCGTCTGCACCGCGGCGAGGAACGACGAGACAGCGACGCCGGCCAGGACCAGCGTCGCCGTCCCGTTCCCGCGCCCGGTGGCGGCGCTGCCCAGCAGGTAGGCCAGGGCCACTCCGCCGATCGCGCCGACGAAGGCCGCGAGCGGCACCCCGTACCCGGGGTCGCCGGGCACCAGCGCGATGACCAGCGTCGCCCCGACCCCGGCCCCGGCCGCCGCGCCGAGCAGGTACGGGTCGGCGAGCGGGTTGCGGAACACCCCCTGGTACCCGGCGCCCGCGACGGCGAGCATCCCACCGACCAGCGCCGCCATCAGGGCCCTCGGCACCCGGAGCTGGAACAGCACGTTCTCGTCGATGACGCCGAACCCGCTGTCGACGCTGACGAACGGGATCCTGTCGGCCAGCGCCTTCAGGACCCCGCCGACCGACAGCCCGGCCGACCCGACCAGCACCCCCGCCAGCAGGGTCGCCAGCAGCAGCCCGGCCGCCGCCACCAGTGGCAGCGCCCGCAGCTTGGCCTGGCTCCCGTCCCGTGAGCCGTCGTCCCGGGGCCGCGGCCGACGCCTGCTCACGGCCGGGCGTCCTCGGCGGAAGCGGTCACTGAACCTTCTGGACCGCGTCGCCGATCGCCTTGACGAACTCCGCCAGGCGCGGCCCCCAGCGGGAGGCGATGTCGTCGTCGAGCTCCACCACGCCGCCGTGCCCGACCGCGTCCAGGTCCGACCAGCCGGGGCGCTTGGCGAGGGAGGCGGCGCTCTGCCCGCAGCACTTGGTGTCGGCCAGGAAGATCAGGTCGGGGTCCTGCTTGAGCAGGTACTCGCGGGACAGCTGCGGGTAGCCGCCGGACGCCTTGTCCGCCTTGTCGGCGATGTTCTGCAGGCCGAACAGCCCGTACACCTGGCCGACGAACGTCTTGGACGTCACCGAGTGAAGCTGGTTGTCCAGCTCGTGGTAGTAGGTGAGGCCCTTGGCCTTGGCCGACGCGGCGACCGTCTTCTGGATGTCGGCGCGCATGCCGTCGGTGACCTTCTTCGCCTCGGCCGCGTGGCCGGTCGCCTGCCCGAGGTCGTTGATCTCGTCGTACACCTCGTCCAGGTTCGCGGCCGCCGGCTCCAGCAGGACGGGGACCTTCACCTTCCCCAGCGCCTTGACGATGCCGTCCAGGTCGTCGGACAGCACGACGAGGTCCGGCTTGTACGCGATGATCGCCTCGGCGTTGGGCTTGAAGCCCGACAGCTTCGTCCGCGGGGCGTTGGCCGGGTGGTTGGAGTAGTCGTCCACGGCGACCACCTGCGACCCGGCGCCGATGGCGAAGAGCGTCTCGGTGTGCGTGGGGGAGAGGGACACGATGCGCTTGGGCTTGGCCGGGACGGACACCGCCCCGTTGGCGGCCTGGACGGTGACGGACGCCCCGTCCTGAGTGCCACCGGACTTGCCGTCGCCGCCGCCGCATGCGGCGGCGAAGGTGACGACGCCGATGGCCATCACCGCGCCCAAGGTGCGTACGGGTCTCACAAGAGCCTCCTGGCTGGAGGGAAGCCGCGGCCCGTTCAGGACGGATCGCCCTTCCACGAGGTCGACAATCGTCGGCGCGCGAGGAGGCGACCTGGCTCGGCCACTTCGAGAGGGGCACCACAGTTGCGGGACAGCGCCGGATTTTCCACCGGACTTCGCTCCAGGCGCGCAGCATCGCAACGGTATCAGCCACCGAATGCTGATCTGTCGGGTTGTGCGGAGTGAGTACTCACTTCGGTATTGACGGAGTGAGTACTCACTCCGTACCGTGGCGGGCATGGAGCAGAAGACCAGGCGGCGCGCCCCCGGGATGAGCCCGGAGCAGCGCCGCGAAATGATCATCCGGACCGCCCTGCCGCTCGTCGCCGAGCACGGCACGGCCGTCACCACCGCGCAGATCGCCCGCGCCGCCGGCATCGGCGAGGCGACCATCTTCCGCGTGTTCGCCGACAAGGACGAGTTGCTGGACGCCTGCGTCGCCGAAGCGCTGCGGACCGACCACGTCCTCGCGGAGATCGGCGCCATCCCGCTAGACCAGCCGCTGCCCGCGCGGCTCGCCGAGGCCGCCGCCGCGATCGACGCCTACCTCGCCCGCATGGGCCTGGTGCTCGGCACCCTGCACGCCACCGGGCGGCGCGAGCGCCGCGCGCCCGGGGAAGGCGAGCCGGGCCCCGACCGCGCCGCCTCCATGGTTCAGACCTGCGAGGCGCTCGCCGAGCTGTTCGAGCCCGAACGCGACCGGCTGCGCCTGCCCGTCGAGCAGGTGGCGAGCCTCTTCATGGGCTTCGTGTTCAGCCGCGGCCGCGGCGCCGGCCCGGGCGCACCGGGCCCGTCCGTCGAGGAGTACCTGGACGTCTTCCTGCACGGCGCTCTCAAGGAAGGGGACGCCGCGTGACGATCACCCTGAACCACGCGATCGTGACGGCCGCCGACAACGACGAGGCCGCCCGCTTCTTCGCCGCCGTCATGGGCCTGGAGTACACCGGCGCGCACCCGCACGCGCGGCACTTCGTCCCGATCCGCGTGAACGAGGGCCTCACCCTCGACTTCCTGACCGTCGCCTACCCGCAGGGCCACCACCTGGCCTTCGACGTGGACGCGGTCACCTTCGACACGATCGTGGAACGCCTCGACGCCCGCGAGATCCCCTACGGCGACGACCCCGCCCACGCCGACAACGGCCGCGTGAACGAGGACCATCCGCTCGGCGGCCGCGGCGTCTACTTCTCCGACGCCAGCGGCAACCTCTACGAGCTCATCTCCCCGCGACCGACTTGAGGAAGTCCCGGGTGCGCCGGTCGCCCGGCATGTACTCGGCGGCGACGAAGTCCGTGACGCCCGCCTTCGCCAGCTCCTCCAGCTTCGCCGCGACCGCGTCCTCGTCCCCGACGATCGCGAGGTCCTTCGGCCCTTCCACGCCCTCCCGGTCCATCATCGCCCGGTAGGACGGCAGGACCCCGTACACCTCGAACGTCTCCGCGGCCTGCTCCCGCGCGCGCTCCACCTCGCCGGTGACGCACACGGGCAGGACGCACACGACGCGCGGCGCGTCCCGTCCGGCCGCCTCGGCCGCCGCCGTGATGGTCGGCACGATGTGCTCGCGGACGGTGACGGGCCCGGTCATCCACAGCACCGTCCCGTCCGCGCGCTCGGCCGCCAGCTTCAGCATCTTTGGGCCGAGCGCCGCCAGGAGCAGCGGCACCCGCCCCTCGTTGGGCACGCTCAACCCGATGTGGCCGCGCACCGTCTCGCCCGTGAAGGAGGCGTTCTCCCCGGCCAGCAGCGGCGCCAGCACTGACAGGTACTCGTCCATGTGCCGGAGCGGCCGGCCGTAGTCGTACCCGTACATGTCCTCGATGACGATCTTGTGGGACAGCCCGATGCCGAGCGTGAACCGCCCCTGCAATGCGAGGGCGGTCGTCCTCGCCTGCTGCGCCAGCACGGCCGGGTGGCGCGGATACGTCGGGACCACCGCCGTCCCAAGCTCGATCCCCGGCACCCCGCTGCCCGCCACGGCCAGCGCGGTGAGCGCGTCCACCCCGAAGATCTGCGACATCCAGGCGGAGGAGAAGCCGTCGTCCGCCGCGCGGCGCGCGTCGTCGGCCAGCTTGCCCAGCGCCTCGACCCCGCCCCGCTCGTTAAGCAGAACCCCAACCCGCACAAGGACCTCCTCTAGAGATGATCAGATCCTTACACAGTTCCCCACCGCCCGAGCGGCCAAGCCGGAGCGCGTCCGGGCTCGGCGGGCCGGCGACGCCGACGGGCCCGGCATCGGGCTGATGCCGGGCCCGCCGTCCGCGGTCAGGATCCGGTGGGGAGGCGGTCGGCGACCTTGACCTGGAGGACGGTGGTCTTCACCTCTCCGGCGCCGCTCTCCGGCTCGGAGGTCCAGTCGCCGCCGACGGGGCGGGGCTTCAGATCGAGGTAGCGGCTGCCGAGGAAGCGGTAGGTGGAGCGGTCGAACACCAGCTCCAGCCGGCCGCCGCCGGAGTCCTGGGAGAGGGCGACGGCGGGACGGTCGAGGGCGTCGGTCGCGTGCTCGTCCACCCTGACCCGCGGGACGTCGCTGAGGAACTCGAAGACCTCGGCGCGCAGTCTCGGGGGCAGGTAGTCGCCGACGAGCTCGCCGACCCCGTACCAGTCCCACTCCCCGAACGGCCTGCCGCGGACCGGGGTGGCTGCGGGGGCGGGCGTGTGCGCCTTGACCTGGGGAATCCAATGCTCGATCAGCCCCGGCAGTTCACGCACCAGCCACAGATGACTGCCCGGACGGGGGACGGGCGCGCTCTCGTCCTGGACGGGGATCGGGGAGTCGCAGACTTTGGCTCCCGGCCTGCGGCAGGGTTCGCGCAGCAGCCCCGGCTTGGAGCCGTCGACCGACACCCAGCGCTCCCGCGTCTCCTTGCCCGCGGACTTGCCCGGAGCGACCTTGCCCGGCCCCCAGGCGACGACGGACCGGACGTAGAGGTACTGGCCGGGACGGGGGTGCAGCTCGGGCTCCAGGCGGGCGGTGGCGGCCGCCCGGGTCAGCACCTCGTGGGCGCTGACCGGCCGGATCTCGCGGGGGCCGTCGTCCGAGCCCTGCGCCGCGACCACCACGGCCCCGGCGGCCGCCACCGCGCCGGCCAGAGCGACCGCCGGCAGGCCCCTGGACCGCCGGGGCCGCGGGCTGCGGCGCCGGTCGTCCCCGGTGAGGGCGACCAGCCGGGCCCGGCCCTCGGCCAGGACCTCCGGGCTCGGCGGGGCCACCTCGTCGTACATGCGGCGGAGTTCACCCATGGAACTGCTCCTCTCCCATGTCAAGGGGGTCGATCCCGCCGAGCGCCTCGCGCATCCTGGTGCGGGCGCGGCTGAGCCGGGAATGGACGGTGCCGGTGGCGATGCCGAGGGCCGTGCCGATCTCGGCCGGGGACAGGTCTCCGGACGCGGTCAGCAGCAGCACGTCCCGCTGCCCGCGGTTCAGGCGGCGCAGCGCGTCGGCCAGTCGCGGCCGGGTGCCCTGGGCGGCCACCCGGTCCGCCACCCCCTCGTCGGCCGAGCCCGCGGCGGGGTCGGCTCCGGTCACCGCGGTTTCATCCTCGTCATCGCGGACCCTTCGCAGCGTCGGTGCCGGTCACCCGGCTTTTGACCGCATCCCCGCGTCCGCTTCCCGCCGGTTCAGAGGGCCGGCCTTCCGCATGACGGAGTCATGCGCCGGCGGCCGACGCCTCCGCGTCCCGCCGCGTGCGGGGAGGCGGGTTCAGAGACGGTCGGGTTCGCTGCTTCGCGGCGCGTACTGCCGGGCCAGGCTCCTGTCGTTGTCGGCCCATCGGCGATGGCGCGCGGCCGACTTGAGATGCAGTTCCGCCTCTTCGGGATGGGCGGTCGCCATTCCCTCCAGGAGCACCGCGGCGCGGTCGTGGGCCCGTGCCGAGGAGATCATCGCCTGCCGAGCGTACTCCTCGGCCTCGCGCCGGTGCTCCGGAGCGGTTCCCGGGGATTCCGGATCGTCCGGGAGCGGGATGCCTCCGCGCTCACCGGCTCGCCGCGTACGGCGTGCTCTCACCCGAAGCGCGCGGTCTTCGCTGTCCATAGCAGCCAATCCGACGCCTGAGCCCGCCGACCAACCAGCCCACCAGACACGTTCGGATATCTACCCGGCGGCCTGCCCTTTCAGCCCACCCCGGAGGTGACACCCCCAAATCATCATTTCCCCATGGACAACCGTGGTGCCTGCTGTGGGCCATTGAGGTGCGGGATTCCCGGGGGTCGATTAAAGCACCGGTTCCGCTTGGGAGTCTTTGTGCTCGGCGTGACCAGAACCGTGGTTTGGGAATGCGGTTTTGGCCGTGTCGCGGGAAGGCCGTTATGGGACCGAGGAGAAGCCGTCCCGGCCCTCACCGCGGCCGATGCGGGATCATTGAGGTGTGGCGACACCCGAACCGCTGACCCTCTACGCCGCCGACGGCGTCCGCATCGACGCCGGTCACACGCGGCACGAAGGCGACGTCTGCTTCGTCCTGGCGCACGGCTTCACCTGCTCGTGGCGCCAGCCCGCGCTCCGCCGGATCGCCGCCGCCCTCGGACGGCACGGCGGCGTCATCGGGATCGACTTCCGCGGCCACGGACGCTCCGGCGGGCATTCCACGGTCGGTGACCGCGAGGTCCTGGACGTCGACGCGGCGGTCGCCGCGGCGCGCCGCCGGGGATACGGACGGATCGTCCTGACGGGGTTCTCCATGGGCGGCGCCGTCGTCGTCCGGCACGCGGCGCTGCACGGCGGGGTCGACGCGGTGGTCTCCGTCAGCGCCCCGGCCCGCTGGTACTACCGCGGGACGGCGCCGATGCGGCGCGTCCACTGGGTGATCGAACGGCGCGCGGGCCGGATGGCCGTCCGGCTGGCGCGCGGCACCCGGATCGCCCCCAAGGGCTGGGATCCGATCCCGGAGGCGCCTCACGAGGTCGCGGGGCGGATCGCGCCGGTGCCGCTGCTGGTCGTCCACGGGGCCGCGGACTCCTTCTTCCCCGTCGAGCACGGCCACCAGCTCTACCGGGCGGCGTCCGACCCGAAAGAACTGTGGATCGAACCGGGTTTCGGCCACGCCGAGGTGGCGGCCACCCCCGACTTGATCAACCGCCTGGCCCTGTGGGCGACGAGCGCCGTCTCCGCGACCCCGGTCCCCGAGGAGCCACCGCCGGGCGGCACGCTCCGCGCCTAAAGCTCCGACCTGGGGAAAATCAAAGTTATCCACATTCTTGGGCCGGCATTCACGCAAACCCCCGGCCCGGCATCATCGTCCCATGGACGGATTCACCCTCACCTGGAAGCGAACGGCCGCCGATTCGATCATTCCCATCGGCCCGGACGCCTATCTCCTCCCCGTCAAGGGAGCCGGTCTCGCCGCACGCGCCGCGGCGCTGAGCGGCCTCCTTCCCCGTGAGGTCGTCATCGCGCGGCGCACGGCCGCATGGTTGTGGGGCCTCGACGTATTACCCCCGGGAGTGAGCGAGATCGACTGGGACGTCGAGTTCCTCACTCCCGGAACGTCCGACTCATTTCCGGTCACCGCCGACAACGCCGAAATACCGTCCGAACACGTAGTGGAGGAATCCGATGTACGCCTCACATGCCTGGCCCGCACCGCCCTCGACTGCGCCCGCTGGCTCCCCCGCTGCGAGGCGGTCGCGGCTCTCGACCAGTTCCTGCGCCGGGACATGGACGTCGGGGAACTCGCCGCGATGGCGCGCTCGCTGCCGGGATACCGAGGCAACGAACGGCTGCGCCAGATCCTCCGGCTCGGTGACCGCGGCGCGGCCTCCCCCGGCGAGAGTTGGATCCGCGTAGCCGTCGCGGACGCCGGCTTCCCGCGCCCTCAGACCCAGATCCCCGTCCGGGGCCCACGGGGCCATCCGCTCTACGTCGACCTCGGCTACCGCGACTTCCGCGTAGGCCTCGAATACGACGGTGAACGCCACCACACCGGCCGAGAGGCCAGAGCCCACGACACCCGCCGCCGAGACTGGCTAGCCAAGGAAATGGGCTGGGAAATCATCCCCGTCACCAAGAACTTCCTAACCCGCCCCACCCCCTACCTGGCCGCCCTCCTGACAGCACTACAACAACGCGGCTGGAACCCCGACAACACCACAATGAACCGCATAGCCACCCGCCTAACCCACCTGAACCGCCGCCCACGCTGACCCCTCGCCGTCAACACCGGGCACCCCCGACACCAGCCCAACCCGTACCGCAAATCGCCACATTGACCGCCGCCCTCCGCCACCACCCCCGACCCACGCACGAATGCCCGGCCCCCGCCGCGCCCACGGACCGACCCCGTCGAGCGCACGACACCCGGTACGCCGCTCATATGCAACCGAGCCCGCCGCGCGGACGGGGCGAGCACGCCGCACGGATGGCCGAGCGTTGTGAAAAGGCCGGATGCGCCGACACCGGGTGTCGGCGGCGGTGTGTCAGTGAGGGGAGGGCTGCTCGTCGTCGAGGAGCTTGGCCAGGCGTTTCGGGGCGATGAGTCGGTAGCTGTCCTCGATCAGCTCGGACATCTCGTCCCAGTCGTGGTCGATGTCGAGTCGTGCGCCGACCCAGCCCTTGGCGCCCACGTACTTCGGGACGAAGAAGCGCTCCGGGGCCTCCGACACGAGGGCTTCCTGCACGCCGGGTCCGGCCTTGAACGTCAGGGACAGGCCGTCCTCGGACGTCATCACGAACATCTTGTCGCGAATGCGGAAGGAGGGCGCCGTGTGGCCGCCGAAGGGTTTCTCCACCACCTCCGGCAGTGACAAACAGATCTCTCGCACCCGGACCAACGCGTCGAAGTCACTCATTTCTGCCATCCCATCCTGAAGTCGGCCCGTTCACGGAGGAGCTACTCAATGAGAGAGGTGTGAGGCCGCAACACGCAGAACTCGTTGCCTTCGGGGTCGGCGAGCACGACCCACGACACGTCGGCGGACTGGCCGATGTCGACTCGGCGGGCGCCCAGAGCCAGGATGCGCCGCACTTCGGCTTCCTGGTCGTCCGGGTCGAGATCGATGTGCAGCCGGTTCTTCGAGGTCTTCGTGGCGTCGTCGCGAATGAAGCACAGTCCGGGGTGGGTGTGCGGGTCCGCCCCGACGATGACCTCGTCGTCCGACCGGTAGAGGACCGGCTGCTCGAGGACGGCCGCCCAGAACTCGGCGAGGGCGGACGGTTCACGAGAATCGATGACCAGGTGGGAGAAACGCGCTGCCATGGCCAGAGGCTAGCCGCCCCCACCGACACGCGCGCCGGTGCGGGAGCTGAGCCGCCGCGCCCGTCCCAGAAACAATCGGCGGCGTGCAATGCGCAGGCCGGGCAGGCGGACCGGAAGAGTCAGCATGAGCTGGGCGGTGGCACGGCCAGCCTCTTCCGTCCTGAACGGCGGCGGTGTCTGCTTCACCCGCAGGCGCGCCGGCGATAGCGGCGCGGGCGGCCATGCCTGAGCACTGACGTGGTCCGAGTGCCGGGGTGGCCCTGGGGTGGTGGCCCTGGGGTCGACGTGGGCCTGGGGTTGGACGCGGCCCTGGGAAGCGGGGGCCGCGTCCAGCCCGGGGAACTGAGGCGGGGGTGTGCGTCGGACGTTCAATTCTTTGCGGGTGTGCGTTACGGGGACGGGGGTTCCTTCCATTGTGTGGAAGCAAGGCTGACCGGTAGGCGGTCGGCGGTGTGGAGGTGCATGCGAGTGGTCTCCGCGGCCCCCGGCGGTGGGGTGTCGTTGTGCCTGCGGCTCGGATTCCGCGGCGGCGGTGCTCGGCGCGCGCGCCCCGCTCCCGCGGCCGGACAGGGCCGCCGCGCGCAGCGCCGCCGCCGCGCTGGTTGGGGCGGCCGTCCGCGTGGTCTTGGGTCAGGGGGTGGGGTGTAGGGCGCGGCGGAGGGCGTTGGTGCGGTCGGCGAGCATGCGTTTTGTGATGGTCGCGGCTGTGATCATCGTGGAGCCGTGGAAGGTGCCGGGGTAGTGGTGGACCTCCGTGGGGATGCCCGCCTGGATCAGGCGTTGGGCGTAGGCCAGGCCCTCGTCGCGTAGCGGGTCGAACTCGCAGGCCGTGATGTAGGCGGGCGGTAGACCGGACAGGTCTTCGGCTCGGGCGGGTGCCGCGTACGGGGAGACTGCTTCGGTGCCGCGGACACCCTTGCCCAGGTAGTAGTCCCAGCTCAGTTCGGCGTTGGGGCGGTGCCAGATCGGCGTGTCGGTGAAGGTGCGCATGGAAGGCGTGTCGAGGCGGTCGTCCAGTTCCGGGACGCTGAGGAGTTGGAAGCACAGCGGGGGACCGCCCCGGTCCCGGGCTAGCAGGGCGACGGCCGCGGAGAGTCCGCCGCCCGCGCTCTCCCCGCCCACCGCCAGCCGTTCAGGGGCGATGCCGAGATCGGTGGCGTGCGCCGCCGTCCAGGTGAGGGCGGCGTAGCAGTCCTCAAGCCCGGCGGGGAAGGGGTGTTCGGGAGCGAGCCGGTACTCGACGGAGACCACGACGGCGCCGGCCTCTGCCGCGATGCGGGTCGCGTCGTCCTCGGACATGTCGATGCTGCCGAGGACGAATCCGCCCGGATGGAGGTAGACGAGGCCGGGAAGGACTCCCTCCCGGTTCGCCGGAGCGTAGACGCGGAGCGGGACGTCCGGGGCGCCCGGCGGTCCGGGGACGGTGATGTCGCGGGTCTCGACCGGTGCGGGAGGGACGTATTCCGGCATCCCGCCGAACATCTTCGCCTCGTCCCGGCGGGTCTGCTCGATGTCGGCGATCGACAGATCCGGGACCGTCTCGATCCACGGGAGGAGTTCCGGATCGTAGGCGTACGGCACCTCGGGGCTCCTTTCGGCGCGGTCCCACCAGTGTCGGCCGGTCCCCGCCCTTTGCCCAGCCGCCTTGTCCAGAGGACCTCCTCGGTGGTCGATCTGCGGTCGCTTCGGCGCGGCGGAGTGGGGGGTTCGCGGGTCTGGCGGCGCTGCGGGCGGGGGTGCGTGTTCGTTCTCACCGATCTGTTATTGCCAGACTGATCATCCGTAGGCAGCCTCTGAGGTATGGGAGACGCCGACGCCACCGTCCTTGTCCGGGCTCCCGCCGACCCCCGCGGTGAGGGGAGGCGGCGATGAGCTTCTCCGAGTACCTCGCCGAACGCTGGCCCACGATCGCCCGGATGGCGGGCGAGCACGCCGAGGTCGTCCTGATCGCCGTGGGGATCGCGGCGGTGGTCGGGATCGGGCTCGGTATCGCGGTCGAGGGGCGGCCGCGGGCGCGGGGGCTGGCCCTCGGCGTCGCCGGCACCATGCTCACCGTCCCGTCGCTCGCGCTCTTCGGGCTGCTCATCCCGGTGTTCGGGCTGGGCCTGGCGCCCACCGTCACCGCGCTGGCGCTGTACGCGGTGTTCCCGATCCTGCGCAACACGATCACCGGCCTGGACGGCGTGCCGAGCGCCGTCGAGGAGGCGGCGCGGGGGATGGGGATGGGGCCGCTGAGCCGGATGCTGCGGGTCAGGCTGCCGCTGGCCTGGCCGGTCGTGCTCACCGGTGTCCGGGTCGCCACGATCATGACCGTGGCGATCGCGGCGATCGCCGCCGCGGTGGCCGGGCCGGGGCTCGGCGAGCTGATCTTCGGCGGGCTGGCCCGCATCGGCGGCGCCAACGCGCTGAACGACACGCTCGCCGGCACGCTCGGCGTCGCCGTCCTGGCGCTCGTCCTGGACGCGCTGTTCCTCCTGCTGTCCCGGCTCACCACCCCCAGGGGGCTGCGATGACCGAACCCGCCGCGACCGAGACCGCGCAAGCCGCCCCGCCAGGACGGGAGATGATCCGGCTGGAGGGCGTCACCAAGCGGTATCCGGGGCAGGACGCTCCGGCCGTCGACGGCCTCACGCTCAGCGTCCGGGACGGGGAGATCGTCGTGCTGCTGGGCCCGTCCGGCTGCGGCAAGACGACCACGCTGCGCCTGATCAACCGGTTGATCGAGCCGACCGCGGGACGCATCCTGCTCGACGGGGAGGACGTCACCCGGGCCGACCCCGACCGGCTGCGCCGCCGCATCGGCTACGTGATCCAGCAGGTGGGGCTGTTCCCGCACATGACGATCGCCGCGAACGTCGGGCTCATCCCGCGCACGCTCGGCTGGGACAAGGGGCGCGTCCGCGCCCGCGTCGACGAGCTGCTCGACATGGTCGGGCTCGACCCGGGCACCTACCGCGGCCGGTATCCGAAGGAGCTGTCCGGCGGGCAGCAGCAGCGCGTGGGGGTCGCCCGCGCCCTCGCCGCCGACCCGCCCGCGATGCTGATGGACGAGCCGTTCGGCGCCCTCGACCCGATCACGCGGGAGCGCCTGCAGGACGCGTTCCTGGAGCTCCAGGCCCGGATCGGCAAGACGATCGTGCTGGTCACCCACGACCTCACCGAGGCGCTCAAGCTCGGAGACCGGATCGCGATCCTCGGACAGGGGGCGAAGCTGGTGCAGTACGACACGCCCGCGGCGATCCTCGCGGAGCCGGCCGACGGGTTCGTCAGGGAGTTCGTCGGGGCGGGCGCCGCGATGCGGCGGCTCCGGCTCGTCGAGGTCGGCTCGATCGAGCTGCGGCCCGCCGCCGAAGGCGCCGCGGGCGCGACCGTCCGCGCGGACCAGTCCCTGTACGAGGCCCTCGACGCGATGCTCCGCGCCGGGGCCGAGACCGCGACCGTCCTGGACGAGGACGGCCGCCCCGCTGGCGCCGTCTCGTGGTCGGCGATCGTCCGGCAGGCCCCGGAGCGGCGGCGATGACCGTCACGGCGGTGCCGGAGCGGACGAGGCCCGGCGACGAGGCCGCCGGACGCTCCCTCTCCGGGCTCCTCGTCACCCCCGTCTTCCTCGCCGCGGTGTCGGCGGCGCTCTACCTCTACGTGCGCGGCCTCGACCTCGACGCGATCGAGCGCCGCTCCCTCGACCGGTCCGAGATCACCCACCAGTTCCTCCGGCACATCGCGCTGGTCGCGGTGTCGACGGCGCTCGTCCTGGCGATCGCGATCCCGCTCGGCGTGCTGCTGACCCGGCCGCGGCTGGACCGGCTGGCGGCGCCGTTCCTCGCGCTCGCCAACGTGGGCCAGGCCGTCCCGTCCATCGGGGTCCTCGTCCTGCTCGCCGTGACGGTGGGCATCGGCTTCCAGAAGGCGGTGATCGCGCTCATCCTCGTGTCGGCCCTGCCGGTGCTGCGCAACACGATGGTCGGCCTGCGGGGCGTCGACCGGTCGCTCGTCGAGGCGGGGCGCGGCATCGGCCTGTCCAGGGCGGCGGTCCTGTTCCGCGTCGAGCTGCCGCTCGCCGTCCCGGTGATCCTCGCCAGCGTCCGGGTCGCGGTGATCCTCAACGTGGGCAGCGCGACGCTGGCCGCGTTCACCAACGCGGGCGGGCTCGGCGACCTCATCAACACCGGCATCTCCCTCAACCGGACCCCGATCCTGCTCACCGGAAGCGTCCTGACCGCCGTGCTCGCGATGGCCGCCGACTGGCTGGTCGGCATCGTCGAGTTCGTCCTGCGCCCCCGCGGCCTCTGAACCCTGAGGAGAGTCACCATGCGCATGCTCCCCGCCGCCGCGTCCCTCGCCGCCGTCGCCCTGACCGCCGGATGCTTCAGCTCGACCGGAACCGACGCCAAGGCCGGGAGCCTGGCCAAGGGCGCCTCGCTGAAGGGCGTCACCCTGACCGTCGGGTCCAAGGAGTTCACCGAGCAGCTCGTCCTCTGCCAGGTGACCGCGCTCGCGCTGCGCTCGGCGGGCGCGACCGTCAAGGAGAAGTGCGGGCTCCAGGGCAGCAACACGACCCGGGCCGCGCTGACGTCCGGCAGCATCGACACGTACTGGGAGTACACGGGAACCGCCTGGATCAACTACCTCAAGCAGACCGAGCCGATCGGCGACCCGGCCAGGCAGTACGCGGCCGTCGCCGAGCAGGACCTCGCGAAGAACGAGGTGAGGTGGCTGGCCGCCGCGCCCGCCAACAACACCTACGCCATCGCGGTGAAGACGACGAGCATGCGGCAGCTCGGGATAGCGGACCTGTCGGGTTACGCGCGGCTGGCGAAGAGCGACCCGTCGAAGGCGTCCACGTGTGTGGCGAGCGAGTTCGCGGGACGCAGCGACGGCTGGCCCGGCCTGCAGAAGGCCTACGGGTTCACCCTGCCTAAGTCGGCCGTGGCGACCCTGGCCGAGGGCGCCATCTACGACGCCGTCGGCAAGGGCAAGCCGTGCGCCTTCGGGGAGGTCGCCACCACCGACGGGCGCATCAAGGCGCTCGGCCTGACCCCGGTGCCGGACGACAAGAAGTTCTTCCCCGTCTACAACCCGGCCCTCACCGTCCGGGAGTCCGTCTACAAGGACGCGCCCGCCATCGGCAAGATCGTGAACCCGATCGCCGCGGCGCTCACCGACTCGGTGCTCCAGGAGCTCAACGGCGAGGTCGACATCAAGGGCAAGCAGCCGGAGGAGGTCGCCGAGAGCTGGCTGAAGTCCAAGGGGTTCATCGGCGGGTAGCCGGTGGCCGGGGCGGCGCGCGGCCGCCCCGGCCACCCGGTCAGGGCGTCACACCATGTACTGGTCGTGGCGCCGGTACAGGTCCGTCCACTCCTCGTCGGTGAGCTGCCGGCCGCTCGCGGCGATCTCCGCGAGCTCCTCGAAGTAGGCCTCGCGGGGAGCGCCCGGCGTGAAGAGAATCAGCATCGCCGCCGGCTCGCCCGACTCGTTGCGGAACGCGTGCACGCCGCCCTCGGGGACGAACAGGAAGTCGCCGGCCGAGGTGTCCTTCCAGCCCGTCCCGTCGTACAGCCGGATCGTCCCCGAAAGGATGTAGAACGACTCGGTGATGGTCCGGTGGAAGTGCGGGCTCGGGCCGGAGGGCTTCGGCCCCATCTCCCACCGGTAGAGGCCGAACGCGCCGTTCGTCGAGCCGCCCGTGCCGAGGTAGTGCACTCGCGTCCCGCGGTGGACGCCGTCGTCGTCGGCCGCGCCCATGAGCAGGTCGGGCGCGGCCCCGGCGGGACGGAACGCTCCACTGCTCTCGCCGCCGTCGCCGAAGTAGCGGGCGTCGGGATAGGTCATGGCTACACCACCAGGTTCAACAGGAGGACGAACACGAGGCCGCTTACCGAGATGACGGTCTCCATGATCGACCACGTTTTGATGTTCTGCCCCACCGACAGCCCGAAGTACTCCTTGACCAGCCAGAACCCCGCGTCGTTGACGTGGGAGAAGAACAGCGAGCCTGCCCCGATCGCGAGGACGAGCAGCGAGGTCTCGCCGCTGTCGAGCGTGGTGACCAGCGGCGCGAGGATCCCGGCCGCGGTGACGGTGGCGACGGTCGCCGACCCGGTGGCGAGCCGGATGAGGACGGCGACCAGCCACGCCAGGAACAGCACCGACATGCCGCTGTCCTTGACCCAGTCGGCGACCAGTTCGCCGATCCCGGTGTCGACGAGCGTCTGCTTGAAGCCGCCGCCCGCGGCCACGATCAGCAGCGGGCCGGCGATGGGCGGCAGCGACCCGGCCAGCGAGGAGGCGATCGCGTCCCGGTCCATGCCCGAGCCGCGCCCGAAGGTGAACATGGCGACGACGACCGCGATGAGGAGGGCGACCAGCGGGGTGCCGAGGTTGTCCAGGACGGTGCGCACCTGGCCGCCCTCGTCCAGGGTGATGTCGGCGATGGCCTTGCCCAGCATCAGCACGACCGGGAGCAGCACGGTGAGGAGGGTGACCGGGAAGGACGGGCGCCGCCGCGGCTTGAGCTTCGTGACGGCTTCGTCGTCGGCGCCGCGTTCGTCCGCGGCCTCGCGCTCGTCCGCGCCGGTGACGTAGAGCTCAGGAGCGGGGACGTCGACCCAGCGGGCCGCGTACCGGGCGAAGACCGGGCCGGACAGCGCGATGGTCGGCAGCGCGACGAGGATGCCGAGGCCGAGGGTGAGGCCGAGGTCGGCCTTGAGGGCGTCGATCGCGACGAGCGGCCCGGGGTGCGGCGGGACGAGCCCGTGCATCGCCGACAGGCCCGCCAGCGCCGGGATCCCGACCGCCACGATCGACATCTGGGCGCGGCGCGCGACCAGCACGATGACCGGCACCAGCAGGACCAGCCCGATCTCGAAGAACATCGGCAGCCCGATGAGCGCGCCGACGAGCGCCATCGCCCACGGCAGGAACCGGCGCCCGGTGCGCCCGATGATCGTGTCGACGATCTGGTCCGCGCCGCCGGAGTCCGCCAGCAGCTTGCCGAACATGGCGCCGAACGCGATCAGCGCGCCGACCCCGGCGGCGGTGTCGCCGAACCCCTTGACGAAGGCGTCGATGGTGTCGGCGACCGGCAGCCCCGCGACGAGGCCGACCAGCAGCGAGCCGAGCGTGAGGCTCAGGAACGGGTGCACCTTGAAGTAGGTGATCAGTACGACGATCAGCGCGATGCCGGCGAGCGCGGCCGGCACGAGCCTCCCGCTCGACGCCGCCGGCGCCGCGGCCAGCACGATCGGGTGCATGGGTCATCCTCCTGGGAGCCGGAGCGAACGATGATGGTCGCCCGAGTGTCGCGGCTATAACCTGCTGTTAACAAGGGATAGAGCCGTAAAATCGTATCTTTGTCGGCATCTGACCCTGTTTCATGTGATGATTGGCGCATGGTGGAGACCCCGCCGGCGGGCCTGCACGGCAGCGTCCTCGACCGGCTCGGCATGCTGATCACGTCCGGCGCCCTGCCCGCGGGCGAGGTGCTGCGGATCGAGCAGCTGGAGGCGCGGTTCGCGGTGTCCCGGTCGGTGGTCCGGGAGGCGATCCGCGTCCTGGAGTCGATGGGCATGGTCACGAGCCGCCGCCGGGTCGGCGTCACGGTCGCCCCGCGCTCGGCCTGGAACCTCTTCGACCCGCAGATCATCGGCTGGCGGCTCGACGGCGACGGCCGGGACGAGCAGCTGCGCTCCCTCGGCGAGCTGCGCCGCGGCCTGGAGCCGGTGGCCGCCGCGCTGGCCGCCCGCCGCGCGACGCCCGCGCAGTGCGGCGCGCTGACCGGCGCGGTCATGGAGATGGCGGTGCACGGCAGGTCCGGCGACCTGGAGGCCTACCTGGACGCCGACATCCGCTTCCACCGGACGCTCCTGGAGGCGTCCGGCAACGAGATGATGGGCGCGCTGAGCGGCGTGGTCGCCGCCGTCCTGGCGGGCCGCACCCACCACGACCTGATGCCCGCGCACCCCGAGCCGGCCGCGATCCGCTGGCACGCCGAGGTGGCGCAGGCGGTGCAGGCCGGGGACGCCGAGGCCGCCGAACGCGCCATGCGCGACATCGTCGAGGAGGCGACCCGGGCGATGCTGGAGCCGGGCTGACCGGTCAGAACAGCGTCGGAGGCTCCGCCGGGACGGGCTCGGGCAGCGGCTCCAGCCCGGGCACGCGGGCCCGCACCTCGTCGTGGAAGCGGCGGGCGAGTGCGAGCGCGTCGGCGTTGTCGGGCGTGTGGACGAACACGGTGGGGGAGCGCCCCTCGGCCAGCCATCCGGCGACCCGGCCGACCCAGAACCGCCAGCCCTCGACGGTGCTCTCGGTGTCGTCCCGTCCGAGGTAGCGGACGATGGGACGGTCGGTGAGCGCAGCCGCCCGGCGCGGTACCCGCGGCTTCTTCGTCCAGGCGTCCCGCTCGGCGTCGCTGGTCGGGCGGCTCCGGAAGAACGCGGTCGTGTCGAACGGGACCCATTCGGCGCCGGCCCGGGTCAGCACCCGTTCGAGGTCGCGCGCGGACCCCGCGTCCTCGAAGAACGCGCGGTGGCGCACCTCGACGGCGTAGCCGTTCGCCGCGGGCAGCCCGCGCAGGAACGCCGCCAGCGTCCCGAGGTCACCGGGGCCGAACGAGCCGGGGAGCTGGATCCACAGCGCGTGCGCCCGCGACCCGAGCGGCTCGATCGCGTGCAGGAACGCCCGCAGCTCCTCGCCGCCTCCGGCGAGCCGCCGCTCGTGCGTGATCGTCTTCGGCAGCTTGAGCACGAACCGGAAGTCGGCACCGGTCTGCTCCGCCCACGACTCCACGGTGCCGCGCTCGGGCGTCGCGTAGAAGGTGGTGTTGCCCTCCACCGCGTTGCACCAGCTCGCATAGGCCCGCAGCCGCTCGCCCGGAGGCAGCGACGGCGGGACGAACCGCCCCTGCCACCGCGCGTGGGCCCACATCGCGCACCCCACATGAAGCCGCATGCCCCGACGCTACCGGTGATCCGGCCCGGCGAGGGCCCGTGGCCCCGGCCGCCCCAGGAGTCAGGGGGCGGAGCGCCGGTCGGCGGCCGGGAGGAAGCGGCTGACCGCCATCGCCGCGGCGATCGCCCCCGCGGCCGTGGCCCAGCCGATCGGATCCAGGGGGATGCAGCCGAAGAAGCCGCTGACGCCCGGCGTCTGGACGATGACCGCCAGGAGCGCCGCCGAACCGAGCGCGCTGATGAGGACGGCGCGGTCGTTGTGGCCCGCCTTGAGCGTCTGGGCGAGCTGGGTGCCGATGAGGGCGACCAGGCCGATGGTGCGGGCGCGGACGGCCGGGCCGGTGAAGCGGCCCGCCAGCCAGCCGGTCAGCGCGCCGAGCGTGGTCACCGCCGCGCGGTGCGCGATGTCGTGCGTCAGGGCGGAGCCGAGCGAGGTCTCCGGGCCTTCCGACAGCAGCACCGTGCTGGTCTCCTCGGTCGGGACGCGGACGGCGACGGCCAGGGCGGGGGCCAGGTCCGTGAGCAGGTTCATCAGCAGCATCTGGCGGGCCGACAGCGGGGCGCGGCCGGTCAGCAGCGAGCCGAGCAGCGTGAAGGCGATCTCGCCGAGGTTGCCGCCGACCAGGATGGCGAGGGCCTCGCGGACCGACGCCCACATGGCGCGCCCCTCCACGAGCGCGGAGACGATGGTCTCCAGCCGGTCGTCGGCGACGATGAGGTCCGCGGACGCCTGCGCCGCGGCCGTGCCGCGCCGGCCGAGCGCGATGCCCACGTCGGCGAGGCGGATGCCGGCCGCGTCGTTGGCGCCGTCGCCCGTCATCGCGACGATGCGGCCCCGCCCGCGCAGGGCGCGCACGACGCGGACCTTGTGGACGGGAGTGCAGCGGGCGACGACGTCCACGCCGATCAGGGCCTCCGACAGGGCGTCGTCGTCAAGCCGGTCGATCTCGTCGGCGGTGATGACGCGGTGCTCGACGCTGTCGCCGGCGACCTGGGCGGCGATCGCCGCGGCGGTCGCCGGGTGGTCGCCGGTGAGCATGATGATCTGGACGCCGGCGGCGCGCAGCTCGGCGACCGCGGGCGCGGCGGTGGCGCGGACGGTGTCGGCGAGTCCGAGCAGCCCGAGGAAGGTCATGCCCGTCACCTCGTCCTCGCCGACCGTCTCGGCGCCGTCCGGCATGCGGCGCTCGGCGACGGCGAGGACGCGGTGGCCGCTGGACGCGAGCCGCTCGACGCGCGTGCCAATGCGCCGCCGGGTCTCGCGGTCGAGCTCGCCGTCCGGTGTGCGGGCGCAGAGCGGGAGCACGACCTCCGGGGCGCCCTTGACGAACACCGTCGGTTCCCCGCCGAACGAGCCGAGGGTCGCGTGGAACGCCCGCGACGGCTCGAACGGCATGCTGTGGATCTGCTTCCACGCCCCGCCGAAGTCGCGGTCCACGCCCGCCTTCGCGGCGCCCTCGTCCACGGCGGCGTCGGTGACGTGGCTGTGCCGCCCGTTGGCGGGGAGCGGTGTGGCGCGCAGGGCGGCGGCCAGGACGCCGCGGAGCGGCTCGTCCGGCCGGTCGGCGTCCCCCTCGTGGCGGTGGTCGGCGATGCCGGCGAGCGTGATGCGGCCCTCGGTCAGGGTGCCGGTCTTGTCGAAGCACAGCACGTCGACCCGGCCGAGCGTCTCGATGGTGCGCGGGTCGCGGACGAAGATCCCCCGGTCGGCGAGCCGCCGGATCGCGGCCACCTGCGCGGCGCTGACCAGCAGCGGGAGCCCCTCCGGGACGGACGCGACGGCCAGGTTGACGCCCTCGGACAGCGCGCGGCGCAGCGGTCCGCCGCGCAGCAGGCCCGAGGTGACGACGCCGAGGGCCGCGCCGAGCGCCATCGGCGTGGTCGCCTCGGTGATCTGCTTGAGGCGGGCCTCCACGCCGCTGGTGGTGGGGCCCGAGGCCAGCGAGGCGGCCATGGCCCGCCCGCTCTCGGTGGCGTCGCCGAGCGCGACGACCACGGCGGTGCAGTCCCCGGCGGCGATCGAGGTGCCCTCGTAGAGCATGCAGCGGCGCTCGGCGACGTGCCGGGTCAGGGTCGGCGCGGTGTCCTTGGACACCGGGAGGGACTCGCCGGTGAGGGACGACTCGTCGGCCTCCAGCCCGCGCGCGGTGACGAGCCGGCAGTCGGCCGGGACGGCGTCCCCCGCGGCGAGCACCAGGACGTCGCCGCGGACGAGGTCCTCCGCCGGCACCCGGGTCTCCTCGCCGTCCCGCAGGACGCGGACGGGCCCGCCGGACCGGGCCGAGATCCCCGCGATGATCTTGTTGGCGGAGACCCGCTGCCGCCCGCCCACCAGGCCGGACAGGCCGATGGTCGCGGCGACGAGCGCGGCGTCGGCCGGCGAGCCGACCGCCGCCGCGCCGGCCGCGCCCGCGGCCAGCACCGCCGTCAGGGGGTTGGCCAGTTCCTGGAGCACGGCTCGCAGCAGCGGCCGGCCTCCCTCTTCGCGCTCCGGTCCGCGCGTGCCGCGCTCGCGCGCCTGGTCGCCGGACAGGCCGCCCGGACGGCTGTCCAGCCGGTCCAGCACCGCCTCCACGGGCATGGCGTGCCAGGGCGTGGACGCCAGCGGCGGCGCCGGAACGCGCCGCATCACCTCGCGGGCCGTCCAGGCGCCGTGGACCATGCCCAGGGCCGCCGCGCCGTTGACGGCCGCCAGGGCGCGGTCCGCCGCCTTTCCGGGCGGCCCGGTGAGGGCGAGCAGCGCGGCCACCCCCGTGCCCGACCACGCGAGCATGACGCCCCGCTCGCTGACGCGGCGTGCGGCGGCGACCGCCGCGACGACGTACGCGGCCGCGGCCGGGTCCCGCAGGACCATCAGGTGCGCGCCCCACGGCGGCGCACCGTCCGTCCGGACCGCCACGCCGATGTCGGCCGCGGCGAGAGCCTCCGGATCGCCCGAGACCAGCAGGACGCACGCCCCGTCCTGCTGCAGTCCGTGGACGGAGGCGGCGAGGTCCGCGCCGCCGGGGGCGGTGGCGTCCGGGGGGATCGGCAGCTCGACGCCGGAACCGGCCAGCACGATCGTCGCGCCGGCCTCGCGCGCGGCGGTCACCAGGGCGTTCGTCTCATCCCGCAGGGAGCGGCGCATGCGGATGAAGGCGCGCGGCCGTCCGTCCTCGGCCAGGGCCAGCACCGGCCCCGGACCGCGGAGGAGTTCCCGGCCCTCGGCCGGGAGCCTCCGGCCGGGCAGCACGCTCCCGACCGGGCCGAGGGACCATCCGTCCGCCTCCCGGACCTCGTCCGGCGCCTTGAGGTCGAACAGCGCGTGGACGCGTTCGGACACCTCGGCCTCCGACGTGTCCGCGAGCACGGCGACCTCGTCCACCACCAGGTCCCCGGCCTGGAGGGCGCCGGCGTCCAGCACCACCGTGTCGATCCGGTCAAGGCGGCGCAGCGCCCTCGGGTCCAGGGCCAGCACCCCCTGCCCGGCCAGCCGGGTCGCGAGCTCGGCCGCGAAGACCTCGCGCGCGGCGTGGGGCGCCTTCGGCACCGCGGAGACCCCGACGTCCAGCGCGCGGCGCCCGCTTCCGGTCAGGAGCCCGCCGAGCGCGATCCCGCCGAGGCCGACGGCGAGCATCCGGCGCGCGTGCCGCTCCGGCGGCCCGTCGGGCAGCTCGCGTGCGGGCCCGCCGGGGGCGGCGGTGGAGGCGGCCCGCTCGGGGGCGCCGGTCAGCTCCGCCTCGGCGAGCCGCCACAGCCGGCCGGTGGCGGCGGCCTCGCGGCACTGCCACAGCCGCTGCGCCGCGTCGACGGCGAGGCCCGCCCCGCTGGACGTCAGCGCCTGCACGGCGGCCTGGGTCAGCGGCAGCCAGCGCTCGATCGGCGCACCCGGCACGGCCCGCTCCAGGATTCCGCGCAGGAGGGGCACCGTGTCCGCGAACGCCACCAGCCCCGAGAGCTCGGACGGCAGCAGAGCCCGCCCGAGCACCCGCTGCGCCCCCGTGATCGTGAGCCCCACCAGGTCGGCGCCGAGGGCCAGCGCCGCGGGCGGCGCCGCGGATCCGCCCAGAACGGGCACCTCGCCCTCCAACGCCTCGTCCAGCGCCTCGACGACCTCCAGGACGGTCTCCGGTGAGACCTCGTCGGACACGTGGACGATCAACCGTCCCAGGGCCGCGTTGACGCGCGCCCAATGCACGGAGGGAAGCCCTTCGACGGCGTGCTCCAGGGCTTTCGCCTCGGACCGCCTTTCCGCCCTGTGCAGGTGCCGCAGCTCGATGTGCAGCCGCTCGGGGTACCGGTGGACGGTCCGCGCCGGCCGGAGGGCCCGCCCCACCATGCCCTCGACTCCGCCGAGGACGCGTCCCGCCCGCCGGATCGGGACGGACGCCGCCCGGACCCCGAGAGCCCCCGTCCGGACGCCCAGAGCCCCCGCGTGGTCCGCCGCGGCGACGACGGTCTCTCCGCCGGGGAGGGCGGCGGCCGCCGCCAGTCCGCGGCGCAGGAAGTCAAGGGCCATGACGCAGCCCTAACCCCTCAAACGGGGCCTAAGCGCGTATCAAAACCTGTTTGCGGAAGTTCACCGCTCACGTGACCTGGTCGGGAGGGAGCGCGGCGGCCAGGCGGGCGCGCAGGACGGGCATCCGGTCGGGGGCGGCGGCGAAGGTCGTGGGCGGCCCCTCCTCCGCCAGGATCTGCAGGAGGATCGCCAGCTGGCGCGGCTCCTCCTCGGCCAGGAGCTCGTCGGCGCGCGCCACGGTGAAGGCGGGCCGGTCGAGGTCGCGCAGGCAGTCCAGGAACGCGTCCCAGTTGCGGCCGAAGTAGGCGGGGAAGCCGAGGGCCCGCGCCGCCTCCCGGAAGAAGGCGGCGCGGGTCCGGCAGTCGTGCCCGTCGACGGCGGCCCGCACCGGGTCACTGGTCAGCGTCAACCAGGGCGGCGGCGAGGTCATCGGACGGGTCCCGTTCTAGGAGATCTTGTAGAAGTTCGAGTAGTGGTCCGGGGAGAAGTAGACGGCGCCGGTGCTGCCGTGGACGATCCGGTAGGCGTCGCGCGAAGCGCCCTTGTTCCGCGAGTACACGTCGTACTCGTGGTAGGTGGCGCTGGAGGGGAGCTGGCCGTCGTAGTTGTGGTAGACGCCGCCGGTGTAGTTGTACAGGCCGTCCGGCCAGGAATACCAGCCCGAGGTGGCCGGCCACCCCTTCCCGGCCCACACCGAGGCGGCGTAGCGGCCGTCGGAGCAGCGTGAGATCGTGCAGGATCCGTAGACCGTCGCGCTTGCCGGGACGTTGGCGGTGACGCCCGTCGCGCACGTCGCGGCCACCAGGGTGGCGGCGGCTCGTTTCGTCCAGGACGGCCGGGAGCGCTGCTTGAGCACAGGTACCTCCTACGAACGAGTGAGTCCCCGGAGGGGACGGTTCCCTCGGGCCCGGCGCTCCCGGGACCGGGGGCGAACGCCGCCATGATGACCTTGCTCATGGGCGTAGTCGATACAAAGCCGCCAAGTTTCTATGAATAGCTCGTGATCCCTCGAATTCGGATTCAAGGAATGAAGTGGACGAAACCGATCGTCCGCCGCCGGATCAGCGCAGCTCCTGGATGCGGACCAGGTTGCCCGCCGGGTCGCGGAAGGCGCAGTCGCGGACCCCGTACGGCTGCTCGGTCGGCTCCTGGACGACCTCGGCCCCCGCGGCCTGGACCCGCCCGAAGGCGTCGTCGAGGTCGGGGGTGGCGAACAGGATCCAGCCGTAGGTGCCCTTGGCCATCATCTCGGCGATGACGCGGCGCTCGTCGTCGGTGACGCCGGGGTCGGTGGCCGGCGGCGCCAGCAGGATCGAGGTGTCCGGCTGCTTGGGCGGGCCGACCGTGATCCAGCGCATCCTGCCGCCGCCGACGTCGCTGCGGACCTCGAAGCCGAGCGCGTCGCGGTAGAAGGCCACCGAGGCCTCCGGGTCGTCATGGGGGAGGAAGGTCGTGTGAATGGTGATGTCCATGCCGATCACGCTAGCCGCGGCTTCCTCAGCCGCGCTTCCCGACTCCGCACGGGTCTCGCCATGGGCCGCCCGGGCTTCGCCATGCGGCGGCCAGGACGGACGCCGCGGCCGGACGGCGCCCGCCGGGTGCTAAGTGCCGGCGAGCAGGCCCTGCCGGAGCCGCTTCAGGGTCTGGGCGAGGAGCCGGGAGACGTGCATCTGCGACAGCCCCAGTTGCGCGGCGATCTGGGACTGGGTCTTGTTGCCGAAGAACCGCAGCAGCACGATGGTGCGCTCGCGCTCGGGGAGCTCGTCCAGCAGCGGCCGGAGCGCCTGGGCGTCGACGATGCCCTCCAGGTCGGGGTCGTCGGCGCCCAGGCTGTCGCCCAGCGTGCCGGGGTCGCCCTCCTCGGAGCCGCCGGCCGGGGCGTCCAGGGACAGCGGGCGATAGGCCTCGCTGGCCACCAGCGCGTCGAGCGTCTCCTCCAGGCCGACGCCGAGCCGGTCGGCGAGTTCCGCGGCGGTGGGGGAGCGGCCGTGCGCCGCGGTGAAGTCGGTCATCGCCCGGTGCAGCATCGGGCGCAGCTCCTGTATGCGGCGCGAGACCTTGACCCCCCAGGTCCGGTCGCGGAAGTGCCGGCGGACCTCCCCGGTGACCACCGGGTAGGCGTAGGCGAGGAAGCGGATGCCCCGGGCGGGCTCGAACCGGTTGATGGCGGAGACCAGGCCCACGAAGGCGGCCTGCTCCAGATCCTCCACCGGTTCGCCGCGGCCGGCGTAGCGGCGTGCGACGCTGCGCACGAGGGCGGTGTTGAGCGTGACGATCTCGGCGCGGAGCCGCTCGCGGACGGGATCGTCCGGGGCGAGGCGGTGCAGCCGCTCCAGGAGCTGATGGGTGCGCCGGTCGATCGATTCGCGTCGGTCCGCTGCCAATGATCGCCTCTTCCCGCGGCGCGCGGCGCACGACCTGTGGAGACGTCCTCGGGCGGAGGGAGGCGCCCGCGCGACCACCGTGATCTTTGTATTGGGCAATAATCCGCCGCTCGGTTCCGTACCCGGTATCGGCGTGCTCACACGGCACGGCGGTCCCAGAAGCGGAGAGGCTCTCCGCCATGCGGCGACGAAGGGTCTTCCGGGCGTGACGGCCGAGCCGGGCCGCCCTGTCCGGCCAGGGCGGCCCGGCTCGGCCGGGGGGACTCTCCTGCGGGTTTCTAGGGCGCGTGCCGATCGAGGAAGGCGCCGATCGCGCCGGCCACGGCCTCGGGGGCCTCCTCGGCCATGTGGTGGCCGGAGTCGACGGGGCGGCCGGTGACGTCGCCGGCCCAGTCCCGCCAGATCCGCACCGGATCGCCGTAGAGGTCCTCCAGGTCGTCGCGGGCGGACCACAGCACCAGCGTCGGGCACTGGACGCGGCGGCCGGCGCGGCGGTCGTCCTCGTCGTGCCGGCGGTCGATGCCCAGGCCGGCGCGGTAGTCCTCCAACATGCCGTGCACGGTCGCCGGGTCGTGGATCGCTTCGCGGAAGTCGGCCCACGCCTCGGGGGCCATGTGCTCGTCCGTGGTGGTGTACCAGGCGCCGGGGTCGGCGCTGATGATCCGTTCCGCGGGCTTGTCCGTCTGCCCGAAGAACCACCAGTGCCACCACTCCGCCGCGAAGCGGGCGTCGCAGCGCTCCAGGTGCTCGACCACCGGCAGCCCGTCCATGGCGATCAGCGCGGTGGCCGCCGCCGAGTGGTCCATCGCCGTCCGGAACGCGACCAGCGCACCGCGGTCGTGCCCCGCGACCGCGAACTCGTCGTGGCCGAGCGCCCGCATCAGGGCGACCATGTCCCCGGCCATCGCGCGCTTGGAGTAAGGGGTGTGGCCGGCGTCGGTCGGGGGTTTGGACGACTTCCCGTAGCCGCGCAGATCCGGGCACACCACGCTGTACCGCTCTGCGAGGAGGGGAGCGACCTTGTGCCAGGTGGCATGCGTCCGGGGATGACCGTGCAGCAGCAGCACGGGCTTCCCCGCTCCGCCGTGCCGCACTCGCAGCGTGACCTCACCGACGTCGACATGGTCCAGTGTGAAGCCGTCGAAGAACATCACTGCGCACTACCCGCGCCGCCTTCTGCCAACCCGGCCTCCGGGGCGGGCCAGGCGGTACGGGGCGCGGGTCAGTGGCGGGTCGGGAGGCGGACGACGGTGACGAAGAAGTCGTCGATCTGGCGGATGGCCTTGATGAACTGGTCGAAGTCCACGGGCTTGGTGACGTAGGCGTTGGCGTGCAGCTTGTAGCTGCGCAGGATGTCCTCCTCGGCCGACGACGTGGTCAGCACCACCACCGGGATGGAGGCGAGCTCCGGGTCGGTCTTGATCTCTTCGAGGACCTCGCGCCCGTCGCGCTTGGGCAGGTTGAGGTCGAGGAGGACCAGGTCGGGGCGGGGCGCGTCCGGGTGGTCCCCGCGCCTGTAGAGGTAGTCCAGGGCCTCCGCGCCGTCGCGGACGACGTGCAGGGTGTTGCCGACCTTGTTGTGCTCGAAGGCCTCGCGGGTCATGAGTTCGTCACCGGGGTCGTCTTCGACCAGCAGGACGGTGATGGGCTGGACGGCGGTGCTGGTCACGAACTGGCTCCTTGGAGGTCGGTGGTCGGGGACGGAACGCCGGCGTCCGGCGCGGCGGTGTCGGACGTGGCGGTGTCGGACGTGGCGGTGTCGGAGGCGGCGGTGTCGGAGGCGGCGGCGCCGGACGCCGCGTCGGCGGGCCGGTCGGACTGCTCGGGTTCATCGGGCCGTTCCTCGACCGGGAGGGTGAAGTGGAAGCGGGAGCCCTCCGCGCGGTCGGGATCGAGCCAGATCCGCCCGCCGTGATACTCGACGATCTTCTTGCACAGCGCCAGGCCGATGCCCGTGCCGGCGTAGGCCTCGCGGCTGTGCAGCCGCTGGAAGATGACGAAGATCTTGTCGGCGTACTCGCCGGGGATGCCGATCCCGTTGTCGGTGACGGTCAGGTGCCAGAACCCGTCCTCCCGCTCGCACGTGACGCGGACGACCGCGTCGCGGTCGGGGGAGCGGAACTTGACCGCGTTGCCGAGCAGGTTCTGCCACAGCATGACCATGAGCGTCGGGTCGGCGGTGACCTGCGGAAGGTCATCCGGCCTCTCGATCCGGGCGCCGGCCTCGGCGACGACGTCGTCGAGGTTGGCCAGCGCCTGGTCGAGCGGCTCGTCCAGCGCGAGCGTCCGCTGGTGCTGGTGCAGCCGGCCGACCCGGGAGAAGGTCAGCAGATCGTTGATCAGGACCTGCATCCGCTTGGCGCCGTCCACCGCGAAGGCGATGTACTGGTGGCCCCGCTCGTCGAGCTGGTCGGCGCAGCGGCGCTCCAGCAGCTGGCAGAAGGAGGCGACCTTGCGCAGGGGTTCCTGGAGGTCGTGGCTGGCGACGTAGGCGAACTGCTCCAGCTCGGCGTTGGAGCGGCGCAGCTCGACGGTCTGCGCGTCCAGTTCCGCGGTCTGCCGCTGGAGCAGGCGCTCGCGCTCGGTGGACTGGTCCAGCGCCATCGTGATCCGGCCGCGCATCGCCTCCACCGCGTGGGCCACCTCGCGCACGTCGGCGGGGCCGTGCGCGCCGATGACGTGGGTGAAGTCGCCGTCGGCGACCCGCCGCGAGGCGGTGCTGAGCATGCGCAGCGGCCGGTCCACGGCGTAGTGCAGCAGGGCCGCCAGCAGCGCCGCGGTCGCCAGCAGCGCGATGAACAGGGACGTCAGCGTCCAGTCCCGCACCGCGCGGGTGTGCCGGAGGTCGGTGCGGCTCTCGGCGCGGACCTGGGCCAGGTGGCGGTTCTGGACCGTCCAGGTGGCGCGGACCGTGTCGAAGGAGGACTTGCCGCGCGCCGCGGTGGCGGCCGCCTCCACGCCGGGCCCCCGCTCGTCGACCTGGGCGACCACGACGGCGCCGTAGTCGCGGCGCCACACGCCGATCGCCCGCTGGAGCGCGTCGATGTCGGCGCGGAGCTCGGGCTCGTCGGCCAGCAGCCGCCGCAGCCGGGCGAGGGACTCCTGCTCGGTGGCCACCCCGTCGGTGTAGGGCCGCAGGAACTGCCGATCGCCCACCAGGGCGTAGCCCCGCACGCCGGTCTCCTGGTTCAGCATGGCCATCTGCAGCCGGCTCGCCTCCACCTGCGCCGGTGCGATCCTGTCGACCAGCCGGTCGGAGGCCCGCGCGGTCTCCTCCAGCAGGTTGTGGACCACCACGGCGCCGGTGACGGTGAGCCCGACGATCAGCAGCGCGGCCAGCATGAACCATGCCCGGACGGTCGGTCCGCGCCGCGGCGGGGGGCCTTTCGCCGGCGCCGGCGCGGCGGAACCGGCGGGTTCGCCCGGCTCGGCGTCCTGCACCGTCAGGGGCGGTGTGCTCATGTGGGAGTCCATCCAAGGTGTATGACGGCGACGTCGTCGTCCAGGCCCCCGTGCTGGAGCGAGGCCGCCTCGACGTCGGTGATCAGTGTGTCGACGAAGTCGTCGGGGGAGCGTTCGCGGTGGCCCTGGGCGAGCCGGAGCAGGCCGGTCAGGTCCAGCCGCCGGCCGCCGGCGTCGATCTGGCCTTCGAACAGCCCGTCGGTGAACAGGACGAGGGAGGAGCCGGGCGGCAGCGCGACCTCGTGCTCGCGCCAGGTGCCGAGTCCGGGCACCATGCCCACGCCCAGCCCGCCCGGCGGCTCGACCAGCCGGACCTCGCCGCGCCCGTGCAGCAGGAACCCGGGGTGCCCGGCGCGCACGACCTGTGCCACCGGGCGGTCGGGGAACAGGGTCGCCGTGGTGAGGGTGACGAACATCTCCGAGCCGCCGTCCTCCCCGGCGAGCAGCTCTTCGAGCAGCTCGACCACCCGGGCCCCGCGGGTCCCGGCCAGCACGAACGACCGCCACGCCACCCGCAGGCTGACGCCCAGGGCGGCGGAGGCGGGACCGTGTCCGGCCACGTCCCCGATCACGGCGTGCACCAGGCCGTCGCCGGTCTCCACCACGTCGTAGAAGTCGCCGCCCAGCAGGGAGTGCGCCCGTCCGGGCCGGTAGCGCGCGACGACCCGGAGCCCCGGGTTGGACACCCTCGGGCGCGGCAGCAGCCCGCGCTCCAGCCGGGCGTTCTCCTGGGCCCGCATCTGCTCCACCTGCAGCGCCGCGACCGCCTGCTGGACCTGGCGCCGCTGCACCGCGTAGCGGATCGCCCGCCCGAGCCGATCCGACTCGAGCTGGTCCTTGGACAGGTAGTCCTGCGCGCCGGCGGCCAGGGCGGCGGTCCCCGCCTGCGACTCCGCGAGCCCGGTCAGCACCACCACCGCGGCGCCGGGCGCCCACTCCAGCACCTGCCGGAGCACCGCCATGCCCTGCGACTCGCCCAGGTTCAGGTCGAGCAGCACGCAGTCGGGCTCGGGTTTCGCGGACAGCGGGCCCCGCGCCTCGGGAAGGGAGCGCACCCACTGCAGGGACGCCCGCAGCCCGGTGTCGGCCAGCGTGTCCTCCACCAGGAGCGCGTCGGCGGAGTCGTCCTCGACCAGCAGCACCCGCAGCGGCCCCAGCTCCGGCCCGCCGTCGGCGGCGCCGTCCACCGGGACCGGTATGCGCGGCCCGGGCAGCGCGGGAGAGGTCGCCTCAAGACCGGTCGCCTCCAGACCGTGCGACATCAGTCCGTCCACCACCTCTTCCCCCTCCGCCCCGCCGGTGCCGCGCCGATAGTAGTTGCCTTATGGCAAATATGCATCCGCGGCACACCGCGCTCCGACCCGTCCGCCGCCCGCACGGCCTGCGCGACCGCGACCGTAATGTACCGGTGGTCCTCCGTCCGCCCGGCCGGGCCGTGCCCGCCGGGGTCCACGCCGGACGGCCGCCGTCGCCGCGCGGACCGGCCGGCCGCCGGACTCAGGTCCTCCGCAGGTCGGCACCCGGCGGCCGCGCGCCCGCCAGCGCGTCGTCGAGGGTCGGATGGATGGTCAGGCGCTCGTCGACGTGGGTGATCTGCAGGACGCGCCGGACCGAGTCCTGCAGCGGTCCGGCCAGCACGGCGCTGCCGCCGCGTCCCTCGGCCGCCAGGTAGAACCGCATCAGCAGGCTGAGGCCCACCGAGTCCAGGTAGCGCAGGCCGCTCAGGTCGAGGACCAGGTGCTCGCCGTGCTCGCCGCGCAGCCGGCGCATCTGCTGCTCGGCCTGCTGCGCGGTGTCCAGGGCCAGGTCACCGGTCATCGTGATCACAGTCCGGCCGTCCCGCGCGTGGCCGGTCACCTCGGCCATGGCGTTGCCTCCACGTCGTTCCGCTTTCCTCTGGGTCGGGGTCCGGCGCCACCGGTGCGCCGGGACTTCAGGTGTGGTCGGTCTCGGGCCGCGCGGGCTCGGGGGGTGCGGCCCCGGGGGGCGCGAGGCGGACGGTGGCCAGCTCCGGAAGCCCGGAGAGGGTCAGCACCGGTTCCAGGAGCCGCGGAGCGATCAGTTCGAGATGGTCCGCGTGGGCGAACAGAACGCTCAGTCCCGCGCTATCAAGGTACTCGACCGCGGTGAGGTCGAGGACGAGACCGCCCCTCTCCTCGTGCGCGGTGGCCAGCGCGGCGGCGAGGGCCCGGCTGTTGCTCATGTCGATCTCGCCGACGGCCGTCACGAGCGCCCTCCCGTCCGGGCGCCGGGCGGTCGTGAGGGACAGGGGTGTGCTCATGAGCCGATCCTGGTGTTCATGTGGACGGTGGTTCCGTCCGGTCCTGGCGTGATGGTGAGGTTGCTCATCAGCGCGCGCATCAGCGCGGTGCCGCGCCCGCGGTTGAGGCCGCCGTCCGGGCCGGGCGGCTTCCAGCGGCCGGTGTCGGCGATGGTGAGATGCAGCTGGTCGACGAAGGCCTCGGCCCGCAGCCGGATGGTGTGCACGCCGCCGGTGGGGCGGCCGTGCTCGACGGCGTTGGCGCAGGCCTCGCCGGCGGCGACCAGGACGCCCTGGGCGGTGCGGCGGGGGAGCTGGCACTGGGCGAGCCAGCCGCGCAGCGCCTCCCGGAGCGGGGCGAGCTGCGAGGACTCGGCGGGGAAGCTCACGTCCAGCGGCGCGGGATGCCGGTACAGCATGAGCGCGACGTCGTCGTCGTAGCCGCCCGGTGGGGCCAGGCTCGTCATGATGCGGGTGGCGAGCTCGTCGACTCCCTGCTCGCGGCCGTCCTGGACGGCGTCGCCCACCTGCCGGATGCCCTCGTACAAGGAGCGGCGGCGGCGTTCCACGAGGCCGTCGGTGTAGAGCAGCACGGTGGCCCGGGCCGGGATCGTGGTCGCGGCGACGGGCCGGGGCCGTGCCGAGCCGACGGCGATCGGGACGGACCGGCCCCCGTCGAGCAGCTCGGTGGTGCCGTCCGGCTGGGCGAGGATGGCGGGCGGATGCCCGGCGCTGGAGTAGGTGAGCTCGCCCGTCCGAGGGTCGAGGACGCCGCAGAAGACGGTGGAGCACCGCGCGCCGGGGATGCCGGCGGCGAAGCGGTCGAGGGCCGTGAGGGTCCGGGCCGGCCCGGCGTCCTGCAGCAGGAGGGCCCGGCAGGCGCTGCGCAACTGGCCCATGACGGTGGCCGCCTCCAAGCCGCGGCCGACGCAGTCGCCCACGATGATGCCGATGCGGCCGTCGGGGAGGGCGAAGATGTCGTACCAGTCGCCGCCGACCTCCAGCGGCCGCGCCGCGGGCTCGTAGCGGACGGCGAACCCGTCGGGCAGCTCGGACGGGCCGAGGATGGCGCGCTGCAGGGCGAGGGCGGTCTCGCGCTGCTGGTCGATCAGGTTGGCGCGGGACAGCCCCTGGGCGAGGCGTCCGGCCAGCAGGGACAGCAGCAGCCGGTCCTGGTCGGTGAAGGGGCGGCGGTCGTTCAGGTCGATCCAGAGGACCAGGGTCCCGCGGGGGTGTTCGAGCGTGATCGCGGTGGCGTGCTCGGCGACGGGGGTGAGGGTCGGGTGCTCGCGCAGCGCGGCCATCTCCTCCCGGCGCTCCTCGGGCAGGTCCTGCCAGGCCAGTCCGGGCTCGGTCGAGGTCAGCTCGGGCGGGCCGCCGGTGAAGACGGCCGCCAGCACCCGGTCGGCGTGCCACAGGTCGCGCAGTTCCTCCAGCGCGCCGGCCAGGGTGTCGGGCAGGTTCACGGCCTCGGTGAGGCGCATGCCGAGGGCCGCGAGGGCGCTCTCGCGCTGGATGGCGTAGTGGTCGGCGGTGACGTCCCGGAAGGTGCCGACGATGACGCGCCGCCCGGTCTCGGGGTCGTGGACGTGGTTGTAGGCCACGCTGACCCATACCCGGTGCCCGTCGCGGTGCCGGAGGGAGACGTTGCGGGTGCCGCGCTCCTGCACCAGCATGTCGGCGAAGGCGGCGGCGACCTCCCGGCGCGCCTCGGGATCGGTCTTCTCGTCCGGCCACCAGGGGGGCTCCGGGGGATAGGGCAGCCCGGCGGCCTCGTAGCCGAGGATGTCGGTGAAAGCGGTGTTGAACTCGATGCAGGAGCCGTCCTCGTCGCAGACGAAGAACGCCTCCTGCATGGACTCGACCAGTGCGGTGCGCCAGCGGGCGTGGTGGCCGCGCAGCCGGGCCAGCTCGACGTTGGCCCGCACGCGGGCCAGCAGCTCGGCGGCGGCGAAGGGCTTGAGCAGGTAGTCGTCGGCGCCCGCCCGCAGGCCCTCGATCGAGGCCTCCTGCCCGGCGCGGGCCGACAGCAGCAGCACCGGCAGCGCGGCGGTGCGCTGGTCGGCGCGCAGCGCGGCGACCAGCTCCAGCCCGTCCACGTGCGGCATCATCACGTCGCTGACCACCATGTCGAAGCCGGTCTCGCGGACCGCCTCCAGGGCGGCCCGGCCGTCGGCGACGGAGTCCACCTGGTAGCCGGCGCCTCGCAGCAGCCGGGTGAGGTACTCGCGCATGTCGGCGTTGTCGTCGGCGACCAGGACCCGCGCGGGGACCTCGGGCCCGAGCGCCGGGACCGGCTCGGGCGGCGTCGGATCGGTGGAGTTCGGGTCGCCGCCGAGCTGCTCGGCGGGCAGCCAGCGCAGCGCCTCCTGGACGTAGGGGTCGGCGGTGACCGACGCCGCCGTGGAGGAGCGCGGCGGGGCGACGGCGTCCGGGGGCAGGTGGTCGCTCCCGAACGGCAGCCGGACGGTGAAGCGGGTCCCCTCGCCCTCGGTGCTGGCGGCGGTGATGGTCCCGCCGTGCAGGCCGACGAGCTCCTTGACCAGGGCCAGCCCGATGCCGCTGCCCTCGTTGGAGCGGGCGCGGGTGTGCTCGACGCGGTGGAACCGCTCGAACAGCCGCGGCACCTCGTCGGCGGCGACCCCCACCCCGGTGTCGGCCACCGTCACCTGCGCCATCCCGTCCACGGCGCCCACCCGGACATGGATCGCCCCGTCGAAGGTGAACTTCAGCGCGTTGCTGAGCAGGTTCAGCATCACCTTCTCCCACATGTCGCGGTCGACGTACACCGGCTCGGGGAGCGGGTCGCACTCGACGGCGAAGGCGAGGCCGGCCTTGTCGACGGCGGAGCGGAAGACGCTGGCCAGCTCGGCCGTGACCTCGGCGAGGTCGACCGGCTCGTAGCGCGCCTGCATCCGGCCGGCCTCGATGCGGGAGAAGTCCAGCAGGGAGTTGACGAGCCTGCCGAGGCGCAGCCCGTTGCGGTGGATGACGTCCAGCTCCTGGTGGACCTGGTCGCCCGCGTCGCCCAGCCGGGTGCGCAGCTCCTGCACCGGGCCCATGATCAGCGTCAGCGGGGTGCGGAACTCGTGGCTGATGTTGGAGAAGAACGTCGTCTTGGCGCGGTCGAGTTCGGCGAGCTCCTCGGCGCGCCGCCGCTGCGCCTGGTAGCCGCGGGCGCCGCCGATACCCGCCGCGATGTGCCCGGCGGCCAGCTCCACGAAGCCGCGGTAGGCCTCGTCCATCTGGCGGTACGGGTTCAGCGCGGCCACCAGGAACCCGTACGGCGCGCGGCCCTGCCTCAGCAGCGGCACCAGCAGGGCCTGGTCGGGGGGCTGGGTCCAGTCCCCGGAGGGCAGGACCCCGAATCGGGGATCATCGAGCCGCATCAGCACCGATTCTCCCCGCGCCAGCGCCGCCACGGGCCAGATCGCGTCCGGTTCGTCCACCGCCACCCCGGCGGGGGCGGCCGGGTGGCCGCGGGAGACGCCCGTCGCCCCGGCGAGCCGTGCCGTCCCCCCGTCCTCGAAGAGGTAGGTCAGCGTGAAGGGGAGGTCCTTCCGGTTGCGGTCCAGCTGCCGGTCGGCGAAGGCGAGCGTCTCCTCCTCCGTCCGGATCATGCTCGGGTCGGATCCCAGGTCCCGCAGGGTCGTCATCCGCCGCTCGCCGATGACCCGCTCGGTGTCCTCGTTGACCACGCACAGCATGCCGACCACGTCGCGGGCGTCGTCGCGCAGCGGGCTGTAGGAGAAGGTGTGGTAGGTCTCCTCCGGGTATCCGGATCGTTCGAGGAACAGCAGCAGCCCCTCGTCCCAGGTCGCCTCCCCGGTGCCGAGCACGGTCTCGATCTTGAAGGCGACGGCGTCCCAGGCCTCCGCCCACACCTCGCTCGCGGGTCGGCCGAGGGCCCATGGGTACTTGCGGCCGAGCGTGTCGCGGCGGTACGCGGCGTTGCAGAAGAACGTCAGCTCGGGGCCCCAGGCCATCCACATCGGGAAGCGGGACGACAGCAGGATGTCGACCGCCGTCCGCAGATTCTGCGGCCACCCGCCGGGTGGCCCCAGCGGCGTCGCCGCCCAGTCGACGGCCGCGAGATCCGGGCCGATCTCTCCGGCGGCGGAGAACAGCCCGGCCCCCGCCCGCGGCTCGCGTCCGGCGCCCCCGGCACCTTTGGCGTCCTCCGAAACCGCCACCGCACCCCTCTTCCACTCAGGCGATCACCCACCGCATCCGGCGGACGCCCCGCGCGTCCGCGCACCGCATGGCCAACCCTTTACCCCAGCAGACCCGGAGCCAACAACCGTTTCCCCGGTACCTGGACGTGCGGCGCGCCGCGTCCGCGGTGACCGGCGACCGTCAGATCGCCGCCGAAGTGATAAGCAGTACAAACAGGGTAAAGCCCATCTTCTGGCGGAATCGCCGCCGACCCGTTCCCGACCACAGGAGGTGACGGTGACGGACTCCGGCCGCCACCTCGGACCCGACCCCGCTCTGCCCGGCGAGCGGGAGCGGCTGGCGGCCGTCCGCCGCTACCGAATACTCGACACCCCGCCCGACGGCGCCTTCGACACCATCGCCTCCCTGGCCGCGCGCAGCTGCGGCACGCCCATGGCCACCGTGGGCATCGTGGACCGCGACCGCGTCTGGTTCAAGGCCGTCCACGGCCTGCCCGGCGTCTCGCAGATCGCCCGCGGCCCCGGCCTGTGCGCCTCCGCCATCCTGCGCGACACCCCGTACGTCGTCACGGACGCGCTCACCGACCCCGCGGCGGCCGCCAACCCGCTCGTCCGCGGCGAGCCGGGCGTCCGCTTCTACGCGGCCGCGCCCATCACCACCGCGGACGGCCACTGCCTCGGCACCGTCAGCGTGCTGGACACCCGCCCCCGTGACGCGACCGAGGAGCAGCTGGGCATCCTGGGCGACCTGGCGGCGCTGGTCGCCCAGGAGCTGGAACGGCGGCTGTCCTCGATCTGCACCATCACGGCCGAGCGGACCATGCGCGCCGGAGCCGAACGCCTGGTGCGCACCCTGCAGCGCACGCTCCTGCCGCCCGCCCTGCCCGAGGTGCCCGGCCTCGACGCCGCCGCCGCGTACCACCCCGTCTCCCAGGACGAGGTCGGCGGCGACTTCTACGACCTGTTCCCCCTGGACGACGGGCGCTGGGCGTTCTTCCTCGGCGACGTGTGCGGCAAGGGCGCCGAGGCCGCCGCCCTGACCTCCCTCACCCGCTACACCCTGCGCTCCGCCGCCATCTACGACCCCGACCCCTGCGCCGTGCTCGGGAACCTCGACGCCGTCCTCAAGGGCGAGTACCAGAGCGACCCCCGGTTCTGCACCGCCCTGTTCGGGGTCATGGCCCCCGAACCGGACGGCTCGTTCGCCGTGACCCTGGCCGGGGGCGGTCACCCGCCCGCACTGGCCGTCCGCGCGGACGGCACGGTCGACACCGTCCCCACGCCCGGTGGGCAGCTCATCGGGATACTGCCCGAACCGCGCTTCGCCCAGGCAGACGTCCGCCTCGCCCCAGGTGACGCCCTCCTGCTGTACACGGACGGCCTCACCGAAGCCCGCACGCCGGACGGTGCGATGCTCGGAGACGAGGGTCTGACCGCCCATCTGACCAGCAAGCCCAGTGACGGAGCGGATAATCTGCTGGCGAACATCCATAAACTTCTCACGGAACTGGGCGCGGGAGTCGGTGACGACACGGCGTTGCTGGCCCTCTCCGTGCCCCGCCGTCCAGCCGCGTCCGGACAGGAGCCTCCTCGGTGACCGAGCCCACCTTCACCGTCAACCTCCCGTCCGAGGGAGCGGAGGTCCCCGTGCTGCGCGTCGCGGGAGACCTCGACTACCACACCGCCCCGCGCCTGCGGGAGGCGCTGGAGGCCTTGCCGCTGGCCCCCGGGGGCGGCGCCGTGCTCGACGTGACCGACCTGAACTACTGCGACTCCACCGGCATCACCGTGCTGATCGCCGGCTACCGCCGGGCCCAGGCCGCGCAGAGCAGGATCGTGCTCGCCGGGCTGAACCCCGACCTCACCCGGGTCTTCGAGATCACCGGGCTCGACCAGGTCTTCGCCTTCCACCCCACCGCCGACGAGGCCGTCAAGGCGCTGCGCGAGCAGTGAGGCCGCGCGAGCAGTGGGGCCGCGGCCGCGTCAGCCGCGCCGCGGGGTGACGAGGCCGGATTCGTAGGCGAACACCACGAGCTGGGCGCGGTCCCTGACATGCAGCTTCGCCAGGACCCTGCTGACGTGCGTCTTCGCGGTGGCCGGGCTGATCACCATGTGCGCGGCGATCTCGTCGTTGGACATGCCGCGGGCCACCAGCACGGTGACCTCCCGCTCGCGCCTGGTCAGCATGTCGAGCCCCTCGGGGGCGGGCTCGGGGCGGCGCGCGACGTACTCGCCGATCAGGCGGCGGGTGATCGCGGGGGACAGCAGCGCGTCGCCGCGGGCCGCGACCCGCACGCCCTGCACCAGGTCGGCGGGCTCGGTGTCCTTGACCATGAATCCGCAGGCGCCCGCGCGGAGCGCGTTGAAGACGTACTCGTCGAGGCCGTAGTTGGTGAGGATCACTACGTGGACGCCGCTCAGCCGCCGGTCCGCGGCGATCAGCCGGGTCGCCTCGATGCCGTCCATCACCGGCATCTGGACGTCCACGAGGGCGACGTCGGGCCGGTGCTCGACGGCGAGCGCGACGCCCTGCTCGCCGTTCGCCGCCTCGGCCACCACCTCGATGTCGTCCTCGATCTCCAGCAGCGCGCGGAAGCCGCCGCGGATGAGCGCCTGGTCGTCCACCAGCAGCACGCGGATCACGAGGGCTCCCCGAGGGGGAGCTCGGCGCGGACGGTGAAGCCCCCTTCGGGGCGGGGCTCGGCCCGCAGCCGGCCGCCGAGCGCCGCGACGCGCTCGCGCATGCCGAGCAGGCCCGTGCCGGGGACGGGCGGCGCGGCCGGGTCGGCCTTGCCGTCGTCGTCGACCTGCACGATCAGTTCCCCGCCCGCGTAGTCGATGCGCACCGCCGCGGCCGCGCCACCGGCGTGCCGCGAGACGTTGGTGAGCGCCTCCTGGACGATCCGGTACGCCGCCCGGTCCACCTCGGGCGGCAGCTCCCGCGGCGTGCCGGAGACCGTCACCGTGGCCGGCAGCCCGGTCGAGCGGGCCCGCTCCACCAGGCCGTCGAGCCGGTCGAGACCGCTGCCCGCGGACTCGCCCTCGGGCTGGTCGGAGTCGCGGAGCACCTCCAGGGTGGCGCGCAGCTCGCGCATGGCGTCGCCGCTGGCCTCCTGGATGGCCAGCAGGGCGGGCGGCACGTCCTCGCCGCGCCTGCGCGCCAGGTGGACGGCCACCCCGGCCTGCACCTTGATGATCGAGATGCTGTGGGTGAGCGAGTCGTGCAGTTCCCTGGCGATGCGCAGCCGCTCCTCGCCGGCGCGCCGGCGGGCCGCCTCCTCGCGGGTGCGCTCGGCCTCGGCGGCCCGCCGCTCGGCCTCCTCCAGGTACGCCTGCCGGTGCCGGGCCACGGTCGCCGCCACGCCGGCCGCCGCGAACCAGCCGACCAGCAGCGAGAGGCTCTGGAGGTCGCGCAGCGACCCTTCGGCGCTGGGCAGCCCCACCATCAGGCCGGCGCCCAGGAAGGCCGCGCCCACCAGCGCCGTGGCCAGCCGGTGGCCCGCGCTGAAGGCGGCGAACACGGCCACGATCACGGGAAAGGCGGCCGCCGGGCCCGGCCGGACGTGCGCCGCGAGCGCGAGCATGCAGCCCGCGCTGCCCACCAGCGACACCAGGGGCGCGCGCCGCCAGGCGACGAGCACGAGCGAGCCGGCGAGGGCGAACGCGAGATCGAGCATGCCCGCGTGCGGGGTGATGGCCACGACGAGCGACAGGAAGAGGGCCATCGCCACGGCGAGCAGGCCGTCCTCGGCGAGCGGCCGCCACCGGTTCATGGAGCTCATTCGTGCAGATTAGGACTCTTTCCGGCGAGATTCCTCGGCGTCGCGGCGGAGAAATCCACTACTCCCCGCGGTGTAGCGGTGCCGTTCGTACGCCGCGGGCGTCAGGGCTAGAAGCCATCCCCGGCCCGATGACCGTCGACCTGCTCGAACACCACGATGTCGGGCATGCACACGAACGAAGTGAAGGACGCCGCCCGCCCCGGGCCGACGCTCGCCGCGGTGGCCGTCGTGCAGTTCATGGTGTCGCTGGACCTGTCGGTGGTGAACGTCGGGCTCCCGCAGATCGCCGCCGGCCTCGGTTTCAGCGCGGTGGGCCTGACATGGGTGATCCACGCCTACGCCCTCTCCTTCGGAGGGCTGCTCCTGCTGGGCGGCAAGGCCGCCGACAGGTACGGCCGCAAGCCCGTCCTCCTGCTCGGCCTCTGCCTGTTCGGCCTGGCGTCCCTCGCCGGGGGACTGGCCCAGGAACCGGGCCAGCTCGTCGCCGCGCGCGCCGCCCAGGGGGTCGGCGCCGCCGCACTGGCGCCGGCGGCGCTGGCGCTGCTGAGCGCGACGTTCCCGTCGGGCCGGGAGCGGGTCCGGGCGTTCGGGATCTGGAGCGCGATGAACGCCGCCGGCGGCGCGTTCGGCGTCCTGATCGGCGGCGTGCTCACCGAATACGCCGGATGGCGCTGGGTGATGCTGGTGAACGTCCCGATGACCGCCGTCGCGCTGGCGCTGGCCTGGCGCGGTGTCACCTCCGGCCCGGCACCGGACCGCGCCCGCCGGCCGGACGTCCTCGGCGCGGTCCTGGCCACCGCGGGGATGACCCTGCTCGTGTTCGGCATCGTCCGCACTGACCGGCACGGATGGACCTCCCCGACCACCCTGGCGACCCTGGCCGCCGCGGCGGTCCTGCTCGCCGCCTTCCTCTGGCAGGAGCGGACCACCGCCCGGGAGCCGCTGGTCAGGCTCGGCCTGTTCGCCAACCGCTCGGTGGCCGGCGCCAACACCTTCAACCTCCTGGTCGGCGCCGCGATGGCCTCCTCCTTCTACTTCATGTCCCTCTATCTGCAACGGGTCCTGGGGCACGGACCGGCTCTGGCCGGGACCATGTTCCTGCCCTTCGCCCTGGGGGTCGTCACCGGATCGGTGCTGGCCGTCAAGCTCGGCTACCGGCTGGCCCCCCGGACCCTCCTGGTCGCCGGCGGGCTGCTGACCGCCACCGGGTTCGCCTGGTTCGCCATGATCAGCTCGGACGGCGCGTTCGCCACCGATGTGCTGGGGCCCTCGATCGTCGCAAGCGTGGGCTCCGGGCTCTGCCTGGCGCCGGTCGTCTCCATCGCCACCGCCGGCGTCGCGTCCCAGGAGACCGGCACCGCCTCGGCGCTGCTCAACAGCTCGCGCCAGATCGGTGCCTCCCTCGGCCTGGCCGCCCTCGGCACGGCCGCCCAGCACCGCACCGGCGGCGTGCCCACACCCGAGGCCCTCAACGACGGCTACGCGCTCGGCCTCGGCCTCGGCGCCGCGCTCCTGGCCGCCGCCGCCCTGATCGCCCTCGCGGTGCTGCGCCGGACCGGCCCGCCGGCGCGGACCGAGCAGATCGGCGACCGCGACCTGGTGCCCGTCCAGGACTGACAGGCCTCACCGCTCAGCAGACCACCCCAGAAAGGACCGTGCCAGGCGGCTGAGCCACCGCGGGTCCGGTGCGAGGCCTCGGGCCTCGGGGGAGCGGTCAGCCGGCCTCGTGGCCCGGTTCGAGATCGGGCAGCGTGCGGAAGGTGAGCGGGGCCGTGTCGGCCCCGATCGCCACGTCGACCGGGGCCAGGAGGAACCCGGTGTGGTCGCCGAGCTCGACGCGCTCCTCGATCCGTCCGACGAGGCGGCGGGGGGCGTCGGTGAGCAGGGGCACCCCTTCCGGACCCGGCCGCCAGGAGCAGCGGGCGAACTTGTCGATCTCGTCGCCCGTCCGCTCTCCGAAGAGCGCCGCCAGCCGCTGCTGCTCCTCGCTCCGCCCGAGGACGTGCACGGCGAGGACGTTCGCCGCCTCCGCCGCCCGGTAGGTGCGGTTCCGCCGCGACAGGCACACCAGGAACCTGAACGGTTCGATGCTGGTCTGCGTGGTGAACCCGACGAGGCAGCCCGCCCGCGTCCCCGTGCCCGGATCGACGGTGGTCACCACGAACATCGGGTAGTCGAATCCGGCGACGAACTCATCGCTGTCCATCCGGTCACCCTATGGTGGTGCGGCCGGGGCGAGATCCGAGGCCGCGGGGGTCGCTCCCCGACCTCAGGGGCGGGCGACCGCGTTCCCGGCGACCGGACACGCTGAGAAGGAAGGCATCACGATGAGCACGTTCGTCGTCGTCGGGGCCGGCCTCGTCGGTGCCGCGACCGCGTGGCAGCTGGCCCGCCGCGGCCACGAGGTGACGGTGCTGGAGCGTGACACGCCGGCCAACGCCATGGGCAGTTCGCACGGGTCCGCGCGGATCCTCCGGTACGGCTACGCCGATCCGTTCTACGTCCGGATGGTCGTCGACGCACGGCGCGAGTGGGACGAGCTGGAGCGGCTGTCCGGCGAGCGGCTCTTCACCCGGACGGGCTCCCTGGACGCCGGGGCGGCCCGCGACCCTGCGGCGCTGGCCGCGGTGTTCGCGGAGGTCGGCGTCGACCACGAACTGCTCACCCCGTCCGAGGCCGCCGCGCGGTGGCCGCGGTTCCGTTTCGCGGGCGGGGCCGGTGTGCTCTGGCACCCGGCCGCCGGCGTGGTCGACGCGGAGACCGCGGTGTCGGCCATGCTGCGGCTGGCACGGGCCGAGGGCGCCCGGGTCGAGACCGGCCGGCCGGTGGCGTCGGTCGAGCGGGCGGGCGCGGGCTACCGGGTGGCGGGTCCGGACGGCCGGGCGGTGGAGGCCGAGAAGGTCGTCGTCGCCGCCGGCGGCTGGCTGCCCGACCTGCTCGGCGGCCTCCCGCTGCCGGAGGCGTTCCTGTCGGCGTTCCCCCCGCTCCAGGTGATGCAGGAGCACGTCTTCCACTTCCCCTACCGGGAAGCCCCGTCGGAGACGTGGCCGACGTTCATCCACACGGAGGCGGCCATGCTGGTCTACGGCCTGCCCGGTGGCCGGGACGCCGTCCTCCCCGGCGGCCGGAGCGGCCAGAAGGTGGCCGTGTTCAACGGCGGGCGGCCGGTCCGGAGCGCCGCCGCGCAGGACGGCGCGATCGACCGGGCGAGCCGTGAACGGATCACCGCCTACGCCCGGCGGGCCCTGCCGGGCGTCGTCCCCGAGCCGTACGCGGAGACCACCTGCCTGTTCACCAACACCCCCACCGAGGACTTCGTGGTCGACGGCGCCGACGGGATCACGGTCGCCTCGCCGTGCTCGGGGCACGGCGCCAAGTTCGCGCCGCTGCTCGGCCGGATCATCGCCGAATCGGCGGCGGGCGAGCGCGCGGCCCCGGACCGGTTCCGGGTGGGCGGCGGACGTGGGGCTCCGCCTCCCTGACGGCCCCGGTCCCGGCCTCGGGGGCGACGAAGATCGCGTAGCCTGCCGGGATGACGGAGACGCCTGAGGACCTCGCGCTGCCCCCCGCCCTCGCCGAGGTGGCCGAGATCGGCTTCGAGTGGGAGTGGGACGAGGAGACCGACGAGGCGCGCGGCTGCGACTTCGAGCTCTACGACCGCTTCGAGGAACCCGCCGAGACGACGTGGTGGTTCCGCCTGTGGACCGGCAACCCCGAAGCGGACGGCGGCGAGTTCCGCTTCTTCGGCACGACCGGGGCCGGCGACTACACCGGCTTCTGGCTGGCGCGGCCCGGCGCCCCGGTCACCGGCCAGCCCGTGGTCTACGTCGGCTCCGAGGGCGATCGCGGTGTGATCGCCCGGGACCTCGGCGACCTGCTCTGGCTGTTCGCCGCCGGTCTCGGGCCCAGAGAGGCCTTCGACGACCCCGGCTCCCCCGCGGAGCCGAACGACGCCTTCCGCGCGATCGCCGAGCGCCACGCCCCGGGCCGCCGCTCGCCCACCGAGATCGTGGCCGCCGCGCAGGCGGAGTTCCCGCACTTCCCGGACCACATCGAAGCGCTGTGCCGCTGAACCCGCTGTGCCGCTGAACCCGCTGTGCCGCTGAACCCCGTGTGCCCGTGAACCCCGTGTAGGGCTGAGGGGGAGCCGCCCCGCCGGCGCCGCGATGCCGGGCGGGTTCGGGACCTTTGTCCTTTCGCGCGGGACCTCTCTCCCTACCCGCCCGCCGCCCGGAGCCGGGATCGTCGAGGTGCGCGGCGGCCAGGACGGGCACGGCGGGCCGGCGTGCCGCCACGGGACGGAGAGGGCACATGAGCGGCACAGGTACGGGTGTGATGGAGCGGGCGGTTCCGGAGGACCGGCTGCGCGAGCACCACCGGCGCTGCCTCCCCGCGCTGAGCAGGCTCAGGCTGGTGGCGAGGAGCGGCCTCGGGACGGGCGTCGACGTGCGGGCCGCCACCGCCGAGGTCATGGCCGAGCTGGGCGCCGCCGAGGCCGTCCTGCTCGACACCCTCGCCGGGAGCGTGCGGCAGGAGGCGCTCGCGCACTTCCTGGCGTGCCGCGTCAACCGCCTCACGATCGTGGCCGAGCACGCCGTCGCGACGGCGTCCGCCGGGGACCTTCCGGCCCTGCGGCGCCTGCTCTACCAGTTCCACGCCCTGGCCGAGGCCATGTGGAAGGTGCAGCTCGGGCTGCAGAGGCCCGAGACGCGTCCCGCGACCGCGACGCGACCGGACCTCCGGGCCGCCCAGGCGCCGCGGAGGGGGCCGGCGGCGCGGACCTGACCGCCCCCCACCGGGCCGTCGTCGCGCACGGACCTAGGTCCTTCCGGGTACGGACGTTCCTCCCTACGCCGCGGCGGGCCGGAAGCCGACCGTGGGTCTAGGACATGCCCGGTCGCACCGGGGCCGCCGGGCGCTCGCCTGAGGGGGAGGTCGAGATGGACGGTCGAGACATGCCGGTCCACGTCGAGGGGCGGCTGGAGGAGCCGCTGTCGCGGTGGCTGTGGCTGGTGAAGTGGCTGCTCCTGATCCCGCACTACATCGTCCTGTTCTTCCTCGGGATCGCGTTCACCGTGCTCACCGTGGTCGCGTTCTTCGCGATCCTGGTCACCGGCCGGTACCCGCGGGCGATCTTCGACTTCGACGTCGGGGTGCTGCGCTGGGCGTGGCGGGTGGCCTTCTACGGGTACGGCGCGCTGGGCACCGACCGGTACCCGCCGTTCACGCTCCAGGACGTCCCGGACTACCCGGCCCGGCTGCGGATCGACTACCCCGAGCGGCTGTCGCGGGGGCTGGTGCTGGTGAAGTGGTGGCTGCTGGCGATCCCGCACTACCTGGTGGTCGCGGTCTTCACCGGCGGCGGCTACGGCGGGGAGGACACGGACTGGGACGCGCCGAGCCTGGTCGGCCTGCTGGTGCTCTTCACCGCCATCGCGCTGCTGTTCACCGGCCGCTACCTCCGGGGCGTCTTCGGGTTCGTGATGGGGATGGACCGGTGGATCCTGCGGGTGGCCGGCTACGCCTTCCTGATGACCGACCGCTACCCACCGTTCCGGCTCGACATGGGCGGTGCCGAGCCCGAGCCTGAGCCCGGGCCGGTGCCCGCGGCGCCGGGACGTTAGGCCCGCCCGGCGGGACGTTAGGCCCTGCCGCCGCCGCACCGCCGGATCCGACCCTGGTAGCGAACCTGAGGACGGATGAGGGAGGCTCGCCATGCGAGCGCTGGTGTACCACGGGCCCGGCCGCAAGTCCTGGGAGGACGTGCCCAAGCCCGAGATCGTCGCGGACGGCGACGCGCTGGTGCGGGTGGACGCGGTGACCATCTGCGGCACGGACCTGCACATCCTCAAAGGGGACGTCCCGGCGGTGACCGACGGGCGGATCCTCGGGCACGAGGCGGTCGGCACGATCGAGGCCGTCGGGCCGGGCGTCAAGACGGTCAAGCCGGGCGACCAGGTGCTGGTCTCCTGCATCACCGCGTGCGGCACGTGCCGGTTCTGCCGCGAGGGCCGCTACGGGCAGTGCCTCGGCGGGGGCGGCTGGATCCTCGGGCACAAGATCGACGGGACGCAGGCCGAGTACGTGCGGGTGCCGTTCGCCGACACCTCGGTGCACCCCCTGCCGCCCGGCGTGCCCGCGCAGGACGTGCTGATGCTGGCCGACATCCTGCCGACCGGCTACGAGGTCGGCGTGCTCAACGGCGCCGTCCGCCCCGGCGACGTGGTGGCGGTCGTGGGCGCCGGCCCGATCGGCCTCGCGGCGATCATGGGGGCGCGGCTGTTCAGCCCGAGCCACATCGTGGCGATCGACCTGGCCGACAGCCGACTGGAGGCGGCCAAGCAGTTCGGCGCCGACAGCACGGTCAACAACTCCCGGCAGGACGCCGTGGAGGTGGTGCGCGAGATGACCGACGGGCTCGGCGCCGACGTGGCCATCGAGGCCGTCGGCGTCCCCGAGGCCTTCGAGCTGACCGTCGCGCTGGCCCGGCCCGGCGGCCACATCGCCAACATCGGCGTGCACGGCGCCCCGGCCGCGCTGCACCTGGAGGAGCAGTGGATCCGGGACATCACCATCACCACGGGCCTGGTGGACACCTTCTCCACGCCCACCCTGCTCCGGCTCGTCGCCGGACGCCAGCTCGACGCCGGACGGTTCGTCACCCACCACTTCACGCTGGACGAGTTCCCGAAGGCCTACGAGGTCTTCGCCGACGCAGCCCACACCGGCGCCCTCAAAGTCGTCCTGACCCGCTGAGCCCGGCCGGCCGCCGACCGGGCGCCTTCCAGGCCCGGCCGGCGGGACGGCTCGGAAAGGAATCACCATGCCGACTCGGATCATCGTGGGGATCGACGGCTCCGCCCACGCCTGGCAGGCCCTCGACTGGGCCTCCGACTACGCCGTCCGGCACCGGATGCCGCTGGAGCTGGTCCACGCCTCCCGGGCGCTGGTCGACGACGGGACGATCCCGCCGGACGCGCTGCGGCGGCTGGCCGCCGAGCGGGAGGACCTGCTCGGCGAGGCCCGGCAGTACACGCTGAAGGTGCATCCGGACCTCGACATCGAGATGCGGCTCGTCCGGACGGATCCGGGGACCGCGCTGGTGGAGGGCAGCGAGGACGCGGCGCTCGTGGCCGTGGGCTCGCGGGGCCTCGGCGGGTTCGAGGGGCTGCTGTTCGGGTCGGTCGGGCTGTACACCGCGGCGCACGCCCGGTCCCCGGTCCTGGTGGTGCCGCGCGCGGCGCCCTACCCCGCCGACGCCCCGGCCCTTGTCGTGGTCGGGATCGAGGGGAGGCCGGGGGAGCGGGCCGTGCTCGCCTGGGCCTTCGAGGAGGCCTCCTCGCGCGGCGCCGGGATCCTGGCGCTGCACGCCGTGGGCGCGGAGTTCGGGTCCCCCCGCCGGAGGGTGCTGGAGGACCTGGAGCTGTCGGAGGCCCTGGCCGGCCTGCGCGAGCACCACCCGGACGTCCGGGTCGAGCAGCTCGTCTCGGACCGCACGCCGCCCCAGGCCCTCGTCGAGGCGTCGCGGTCCGCCGCCCTCGTGGTGGTCGGAGCCGCCCGCCGGACGGGGCTGGTCGGCATGGCGCTGGGCCGGGTCAACCACGCGGTCCTGCACCACGCGCAATGCCCGGTGGCCGTGGTGCCCATCGACCAGTGACCGGCGCCGTCCCGGCGGGACGTCCGCCGGAGGGACCGAAAGAGGAGTTGACCATGTCCGATCCGATCATCGTCGGGGCCGACGGCTCCGTCCCGTCCGAACGGGCCGTGGCCTGGGCCGCCGACGAGGCCGCCCGGTACGGGCGCGAACTGAAGATCCTGCACGCGGTGGAGCGGTGGGGCTACGACGTCCCGCTCAACACCGCTCCCGGCGAGGTCGTCTTCCTGTCGCGGGAGGGCGAGGAGGTGCTGGCCGCCGCCGAGCGCGTCGCGCACGCCCGGAGGCCGGAGGTGCCGGTGACCCTGGAACTGGCCTCCGCGCGCACCGTCCGGGCGCTTGCCGAGCACTCCGAGGAGGCGTTCGAGCTCGTGGTGGGCCACCGCGGCCTCGGCGGGTTCGCGGACCTCGTCCTCGGGTCGGTCGGGCTCGGCGCGGTCCGCCACGCCGCCTGCCCGGTCGTGGTGGTGCGGGGGGAACCGGCCGCCGACCGCCGTGAGATCGCCGTGGGGATCGGCCTCGGCGACGACTCCGCGGCCCTGGAGTACGCGTTCCGCGCCGCCGCGGCACGGGACGCCCGGCTCCGCGTCGTGCACGCCTGGCCGTTCCCGGCGGCCCTGGACGAGCCCGGAGCGGGCGTCGACATCCGCCGCGTCGAGGAGCGGGCCCGGTGGCGCGTCATCGAGGCGCACGCGCCGATGCGCAAGCGCTTCCCCGGCGTGGACGTCGTGGAGGACATCGTCCAGGACAACCCGGCCGCCGCGCTCGTCTCCGCGTCCCGCGACGTCGACCTGGTGATCGCGGGTTCGCATCCCCGCGAGGGCCTGAACGTGCCGCGCAGCCGCGCGGTTACGCACGGGCTCCTGCACCACGCGCACTGCCCGGTCGCCGTGGTCCCCGCCGCGGGCACCCCCGCGACCTGAGGGAACCGGACACGGCGAACGCCGCACGACCAAAGGCCCGGCGACCACCGGGCCTTTCGTCGTGTTCAGGGTGTTTGTGCTCAGGGCTTTTCGTCAGGGGCGAGTAGGAGGCCGGGCGGTGCCGTCCGCCCCGGGCGGAGTCAAGCGGCGGTCTCGCAGTCGCCGGCGGAGACGGCTCCGACGCGCAGGCCCGTGACGCGCTGGCAGGACACGCGGATGAACTCCGGGTCCGTTCCGGCGGTCCAGGGCAGGAGGGCCTCGTGGGCGCCGTCCCCGGGATCGGGGACGATCCGCGCCCGGCCGATGGCGGTGACCGACCAGCCGGTACGGGAGGCGGCGTCCAGGTCGTCGGCCTGGAACGCCACGATCGCGCCGCGGGTCGCGGCGACCAGCCGGGAGCCGCGCGGCACCGGGATGACCACGTCCCCGCCGTCGATGACGAAACCGACCGGAGCCACCGCGGGCAGCGCCTGCTCGGTGAAGACGATCCGGCCGACGGCGGCGGTGCTCATGAGGCGCAGGCACTCCGCTCGCGAGAGGCCTGCCGCCCCGTCCGCGCTCCTCATGGCTTCCTCCTTCATGACTCCATGCTCGCCGCCGCCCGCGAGGGAGGGCAGAGGTCCAACGTCACCGTGCCGGACGCCGTCGGTCCCCTTCCGGCCGGGCCTTTCGCCGCCCGGCTCAGCCGATCGCCGGCGGCGGCCTTCCGGCCAGCAGGGGGCTCTCCCAGGACGTGCCGGGCTGGATCTCGACGTCCTCGGCGCCGTAGGAGACGCGGATGGGGGAGGCCGCGCCGGGGCGCAGGGCGACGCGGACCAGGTCCTGGCGGCAGGTCAGGTCGACGCCCCAGTGGCCGCGGTAGCGGAGCCCGAGCCGCAGCTCGCCGATCGCGGAGGGCAGCCGCGGCTCCAGCCGCAGCGCGCCGCCCCGGGTGCCGACGCCGGCGTGGCACCGCTGGACGAGGTCCACGGTGCCGGCCATCGCGCCCAGGTGGACGCCCTCGGAGATCGTGCCGTGCGGGCCGCCGGTGATGTCGGCGAACAGCGATTCGAGGAAGACGCCCCAGGCCTCGTCGCCGTCGGTGTGCGCGAGGAGCCACGCGTGGACGAGCGAGCTCAGCGTCGACCCGTCGCTGGTGCGCGGCAGGTAGTAGGCGATGGTCCTGGCGGCCAGTTCGGGCCCGTACTCGTACCCGAGGCGCCGCAGGACGGCGTCCACCTCGTCCGGCGAGAGCACGTAGAACAGCATCAGCACGTCGGCCTGCTTCGACGCCTTGTAGCGGTTGGGCGAGTCGTCCTCGGCCTCCAGGATCCGGTCCAGCCGGCGGATGTCGCCGTAGCGCTCCCGGTAGCGGGCCCAGTCGAGCTCCTCCAGGTCGCCGTAGCCCTCGAACTGGCTGATCACTCCGGTGTGGAACGGGACGTACATCTTGCGCGCCACGTCCTCGAACCGGGTGATCTCCTCGCGGGTCAGCGCGAGCCGCTCGCGCAGCTCCCCGCGGCGGTCCTCGGGGAGCACGGCGAGCGCCTCCAGCGCCCGCTCCAGCAGCCAGGCGGCGAGGACGTTGGTGTAGGCGTTGTCGTCCAGGCCCGGATGGTCTCGTCCCGGGTAGGCGTCGTGGTACTCGTCCGGGCCCATGACGCCGCGGATCGAGTACCGGTCGGTGGAGTGGTCGTAGACGGTCAGGTCCGCGAAGAACCGGGCGACCTCCAGCATGATCTCGGCGCCGTACTCGGCGAGGAACTCGGCGTCGCCGGTCGCCTCGTAGAAGCGCCAGACGTTGAGGGCGATCGTCAGGCCGACGTGGCGCTGCAGGTGCGTGTGGTCGGGCAGCCACCGCCCCGACCGCGGGTTGAGGTGGACCAGCTGGGTCTCCTCGCGGCCGTCGGCGGCGCTCTGCCACGGGTACATCGCGCCGCGGTGCCCGGCGGCCGCCGCCGCGCGCCGGGCCGCGGGCAGCCGCCGCCACCGGTACAGCAGCAGGGCCCGGGCGATCTCGGGGAACCGCATGGTCAGGAACGGGAGGATGAACACCTCGTCCCAGAAGACGTGGCCGCGGTAGGCCTCACCGTGCAGTCCGCGGGCGGGGACCCCGACGTCGAGGTCCACGATGTGCTCCGACACGGTCTGCATCAGATGGAAGATGTGCAGGTTGAGGATGCGCTGGACCTCGATCTGGTCGACGCTCAGCTGGCAGCGCCGCCACAGCCGGCTCCACGCCAGCGTGTGCCGCTCCAGCAGGGCGTCGAAGCCGCCCGCCCCGGCCGCGGCGTCCAGCGCCGCCTCCCCGCACTCCTCGATGGCGCGGTCGCGCGAGGTGAAGACGGCCGCCACCTTCTCGATCGTGACGTGCGCGCCCTTCTCGGCGTCCACGGTCAGGTCCTGCGCGACCAGGCCCGCCTCGGCGAGCCGGACGGCCTTGGCGGGGACCGACACCCGGGTGCGGGCCGCGACCCCGACGCCGATCTTCGATGAGACGGTGGAGGCGCGCAGCAGGAGCAGCTCCGGGTCGCGCTGCGGCGGCGGTTCCTCGCGGGTGAGATGGGTCCCTGGCAGATTCCGGTACCGCTCCACGCCGGCGTTGGCGACCCGTCCGTCCACCCCGGACCGGATGTGCAGCGCGCCGCTCCAGTCCTCGGCGACGATCGTGGTCTCCAGCGCGGCCAGGTGCGGCTCGTCCATGGACACGATCCGGCGCTGGGCCAGGCGGAACGTCCGCCCCGCCCGGTCGCGCACGCGGACGAGCCGGGTCAGGACGCCGCGCCGCAGGTCGAGTTCCTGCCGGTAGGACAGGAGCCGGCCCTCGTCGAGGGCCGCGTCCGGATCGAACCACTCGCCGTCCTCGGCGCGGAAGGTCAGCGGCAGCCAGTTCGGCATGTTGACGAGGTCGGCGTTGTCGGCGTGCAGCCCGCCGACCTCGGCCTGGAGCCGGTCGTAGCAGCCGGCGACGTAGGTGCCGGGATAGTGGACGCCGTCCGCCGAGGACTCCGGCGCGGCGCCCCGGGTGGCGAGGTAGCCGTTGCCGAGGGTGCACAGCGCCTCCCGCAGCCCCTCCGCCGCGGGATCGTAGCCGTCGTGGGCCAGGATCCACCGCCTCATGGCGTCTCCTCACCGTCGTCCGAGCCCCTCCGGTGGGCTTTCCCCCTCTCACGCTGGCACCGGCCGGCGGCTGCCCGGCAGTACCGGACGACCCGGCGCGGCGGGACCTTCGGCCCCTCCCCAAAGGGTTCTGACCGGCGAAAACTGAAGGCGAGACCGTCGTTCGAGGGAGGGGACCGGACGGATGGCCGCGCTGACGAGGGCCCAGAGGTCGAACGTCCTGTTCGGCTACGACGGGACCAAGGAGAACGACCCCGCGCTGCGCTGGGCGGTCGAGGAGGCGCGGCTGCGCGGGCTCGACCTGGAGCTGTGCTATTGCTGGCACTGGCCTTACCCGAGCGGCCACGTGGACGCCGGGGTGGAGGCCATCCTCCAGCGGGCGGGGGAGAACATGCTGCGCAAGGGCGCGCGCCGCGCTCGCGACCTGGGCGCGCAGGGGAAGGTCCGCACGCTGCTGAGGCGCGAGCCCGCCTGCGAGACCCTGGTGCACGAGTCCGACGACGCGGAGCTGATCGTGGTCGGCTCGCACGAGCGGCACCGGCTGCCCGAGGGCTCGACGGCGGTGGAGCTGCCCGCGCGGACCCGCCGCCCCGTGGTCGCCGTCCGCGACGCGGGCGGGGACCGCGGCCTCGTCGTGGCCGGCGTCGACGCGTCGGCGCACGCGGACGCGGCGGTGGGGTTCGCCATCGAGGAGGCGGCGCTGCGCGACTGCGACCTGCGCGTGGTCCACGGGGCGTGGGAGCCTGGGGCCGTGCCCGCGAGCGACCTGACCCTGTTCACCGACAAGGCCCGGCTGTACCAGGCGCGGGCCGCGATGCTGGAGCGGACCGTCCATCCCTGGCGGCGGCGGTACCCGAAGGTCCATGTGGACGTCTCGCTGCTGCTGGAGCCTCCGCGCGAGGTCCTGCTGGCCGCCGCCGCGGACGCCGACCTGCTCGTGGTGGGGGACCGCGGTACCGGGAGCCTCGACCCGCTGCTGCTGGGCGCGACCAGTTCGGCGATGCTGCACCACGCCCCGTGCTCGGTCGCGATCGTCCCGTCGCCGCGGTACGCCGCCCAGCGCGTCGCCTGAGGCGGGCCCTCACCGGCCGCCTCGGGCACCTTGCCGCGGGGCGGTCGGCAGGGATCAGTCGGGTTCGATGGGGCTCCGCCCCGGATGGCGCGCCGGCGCCTCGCGCGGGAGCACGGGCTCGATCCGGTACAGGGACGGCATGCCCCCGGAGCGCGCCGGGATCTCGCGGTGCACCCCGGCCAGGGCGCTGATCAGGTCCCGTGCGGTGATGAGGCCGGCCAGCGCGCCGTGCTCGTCGGTCACCGCCACGTAGTCCTTGTCCGACTCCAGCATGGCCAGCGCCGCGTCGGCGACGGTGGCCGACGGGCGCACCGTCGCGGCGGGCCGGGACGGCAGGAGGTCGGTGACGGGGCGGCGGGCGTCGCGCGGAGCGGTGGCGCTCCAGGTCGAGGTGAGGGTCTGGGCGTCGAGGACGCCGAGGAAGCCGCCCTCGACGTCGGTGACCGGCAGGTGGTGGATCTCGGCCCGGCACATCAGCTCCCAGGCCATGATCACCGACTCGTCCGCGGCGATGGTGAGCAGGTCGCGGCTCATCAGCTCGGCGGCGGTGCGCTGCTCCAGGGGCGGGCTGGCGGTCATGGGTCCTCCTCGGGGCCGGACGGAGTGCCTCCGGCTCCAGCCTCCCGCCGGGCGGTGCCCGGCGGCAGGGGCGAACGTCCCGGACCGGTGGCCTGGAGGGCCGGATCCGCGCCCCGCTGGACGTACTTGAGAAGCTCGATCGCCACGTAGGAGATGACGGCGATGACGACGATGCGGCCCCAGGCGGCGCCACCGAGCGGCGCGGAGTGGAACAGGTCGTTCATGAAGGGCGCGTAGGTGTAGAGGGCCTGGATCGCTATGAGGGCCAGGACGCTGGCGCCGACCCAGGGGTTGCGGCGGACGCCGTGCCACAGCAGCGGGCGGTCCAGCGAGAGGCAGTTGAACAGGTAGGTGAGCAGCGTCAGCGCGAAGACGTTGACGACGATCGTCTGCGCCACCGCCGGGCTCGCCCCGTGGGCGCGTTCCCAGTGCTGGAGCCCGAACGCGCCGGCGAGCAGGATCGCCGAGACCAGCAGGATGCGCAGCGTCATCGCGCGCGTGAGCAGCGGCAGTGACGGGTCGCGGGGCGGGCGGCGCATGATGTGCTCGTCCTTCGGCTCCACGGAGAACGGCAGGCCGAGCACGAGCACCGCCGTCATGTTCAGCCAGAGGACCTGGAGCGGCAGGACGGGCAGCGCCGTGCCCGCGACGATCGCCGCGACCAGCACGAGCCCGAGCCCGATGTTGGACGGCAGCGCCCAGACGATGAACTTCACCAGGTTGTCGAAGACGCCGCGCCCCTCCTCGACGGCCTGCTCGATCGAGGCGAAGTCGTCGCCGGTGAGCACCATGTCGGCCGACTCCTTGGCGGCGTCGGTGCCCGTGCCCCCCATGGCGACGCCGATGTCGGCCTGCTTGAGCGCGGGCGCGTCGTTGACTCCGTCCCCCGTCATCGCGATGACGTGCCCGGAGTCCTGGAGGATCTGGACGAGCCGGAGCTTCTGCTCGGGGGAGACCCGGGCGAAGACGGTGGTGGCCTGCACGCGTTCGGGCGAGACGTCGGCGGTGAGCTCGGCGCCCGTCATCACCTCGCCGTCCAGCCCGACGCGGGTTCCGACGGCGCGGGCGGTGGCGGCGTGGTCCCCGGTGATCATCTTGACCTGGACGCCGGCGTCGTGGCAGGTCCGCACGGCCCGGGCGGCGTCCGGGCGGGGCGGGTCGAGCATGGCCTGCAGGCCGAGGAAGGTCAGCGGCGGCGGCTCGTCCAGGCCGGGGCCCTCGGCGCGCCCCCGGGCGAAGGCCAGCACGCGCAGCGCCTGGCCGCCGTAGTCCTCGGCGCGGGCGTGGACCGCCGCGTGGTCGAGCGGGACGGGTGCGCCGTCCGGACCGGCGGCGTCCTCGCACAGCTCCAGGATCCGCTCGACCGGGCCCTTGACGTAGACGGTGCCGTCCTCGTGCAGGGTGGCCATGTAGCGCCGCTCGGCGGTGAACGGCAGCGTCGCGACGCGGCCCGGCGCGCGGTCGAGGCCGGCCTTCGCGGCGCTGGTCAGCAGGGCGCCTTCGGTCGGGTCACCGGTGATGTGCCAGCCGTCCGCCTGGTGCAGTTGCGCGTCGTTGCAGCCGAGGCCGGCCAGCAGCGCCTCCCGGAGCGCGGGATGGGCGGCAGTGTCGACCTCCCGCCCGTCCTGCTCGATCGCGCCCGTGGGCGCGTAGCCGGTGCCGGTGACGGTGTAGTCGCGGCCGCCGGCGGTGACGGCGGTGACCGTCATCTGGTTCTGGGTGAGTGTGCCGGTCTTGTCGGTGCAGATGACGGTGGTGCTGCCGAGCGTCTCCACGGCGGGCAGGTGCCGGACGATGGCGCCGCGGCGGACCATGCGGGAGACCCCGAGCGCGAGGGTGATCGTGACGACCGCGGGCAGCCCCTCGGGGATCGCGCCGACCGCGAGGGCGACCGCGGCGGTGAGCATCTCGGTCGCGCCGCGCCCGCGGAGCACGCCGATGAGGAAGGTCAGCGCGGCCAGCGCCAGGATCGCCACCGTCACGATCTTGCTGAAGTCGGTGATCTTGCGGGTGAGGGGCGTCTGGACCGCGCCGGTGCCCTGCACCAGCCGGTGGATGCCGCCGAGCTCGGTGGCCGCGCCGGTCGCCACCACCAGGCCCGCGGCGCCGCCGGCCGTCGCCAGCGTGCCGGAGAAGGCCATGCCGGTGCGGTCGGCGAGGGCGGCCTCGTCCTGCGCCGCGGTGTTCTTGGCGACGGGCACCGACTCGCCGGTGAGCGCCGACTCGTCCACGGCGAACTCGTCGGTGCGCAGCAGCCGCAGGTCGGCCGGGACCTTGTCGCCGGCCTCCAGCCTGACCAGGTCGCCCCGCACCAGCCCGGCCGACGGCACGCGCTGGGCCGCGCCGTCGCGGACGACCAGCGCCGTCGTCTCGGCCATGGCGGCCAGGGCGCCGAGAGCCTTCTCCGCGCGCGACTCCTGGACGAACCCGACGATGGCGTTGACGACCACCACACCGAGGATCACCAGCGCGTCGACGTGCTCGCCGAGCAGGCCGGTCACCAGCGCCGACACCAGCAGCACGTAGATCAGCGGGCTGTTGAACTGCAGGAGGAACCGCACGACCGGGCCGCGCCCGCGCGCGGCGGGCAGCGTGTTGGGACCGTCCCGCTCCAGCCGCCGCGCCGCCTCGGCGGAGGCCAGCCCGTCGGCGGCGTCGCCGCCGAGCTCGCGCACGACGTCCTCGACGGGCCTGCGGTAGGGCGCGGGAGCCGTCGTCATCGGGCCGTGCGGCCGCCGCCGCGGGGTCCGGCGGTCTCGGGGCCGTAAGGGACGTTCATCGTCGCACCTCCTGCCGCAACCATATTGGCCGCTCGCGGCGGCGCGGTTCAGGGCCTAAGGTCCCGGCGCCCGCGGACCCACGACTCTGACCACCGGCCCCCCGGGCTTGTGAGGCTTGGGGATCTGGAGGTGGAACACGATGGATGGACCACATGTCCTGGTCGGGTTCGACGGTTCGCCGGCCGCCGGGCGCGCCCTGCGCTGGGCCGCGACGGAGGCGTCCCTGCGCGGCGTGCCCCTGCGGGTCTGCCACGCCTGGACTTGGCCCTATCCGCCGGGACCGCGGGGAGACGAGGCGCAGGAGATCGTCCGCGGCATGGGGGTCATCGCCCTGGAGGACGGTGTCCGGATCGCCCGGGAGACCGCCCCGGACCTCGACGTGCGGCCCCTGCTCGCCGAGGGCACGCCGTCCGCCGCGCTCCTCGGGGCGGCGCGGGACGCCGAACTGATCGTGGTGGGCGCCCGCGGCGCGGGCGGTTTCGACCGGCTGCCGCTCGGCTCCACGGCCGTGCACGTCCCCGCGCACGCCGATCGTCCCGTCGTCGTGGTGCCCGCCCATGAACCGGCACGGGTCGAGAAGCGGATCGTCGTGGGCGTCGACGGGTCGCCCGCGAGCCGGGCCGCGCTGGGGTTCGCCCTTCGCGAGGCGGCGCTGTGGCACGCCTCGGTGACGCTGGTGTGCGCATGGTGGGACCCCGCCGTGCTCCCCGGCCCGGACCGCCTCCCGTTCACCGATCCGCGGGGGCTCAAGGAGGAGGCCAAGGCGCGGTTCGCCGCCGCGGTCGCGCCCGTCCTGGCCGCGCACCCCGAGGTCGCCGTCGAGCAGCGGTTCGTCCTGGAGCGGGCGGGGCGCGTCCTCGCCGACAACGCCCGGGACGCGATGCTGCTCGTGGTCGGCGACCGCGGGATCGGATCGTCCCCCAAGACCGCCCTCGGCGCCGTCACGCGGTCCGTGCTGCACGAGGCGCCGAGCCCGGTCGCGGTCGTCCACGACCGCGACACGCAGGTGAAGGAGTCGTCATGATCCGAGTACTGGTGGCGTACGCCTCCGAGCGCGGAGGAACCGCCGAGATCGCCGAATGGGTGGGCGCCGCGCTGCGCGAGGCGGGCGTGGAGGCCGACGTGCGGCCCGCCGGAGACGTCGAGACGCTCGACGGGTACGACGCCGCAGTCGTCGGCGGCGCCCTCTACGTCGGGCGCTGGCATCGGGAGGCGCGCCACTTCGTCCGGCACCACGCGGACGAGCTGGCGCACCGGCCGGTGTGGCTGTTCAGCAGCGGTCCCCTGGACCGCAGCGCCGAGGAGCGCACGGTCGACCCCGTGTCCGGCGTCGCCAAGTTCGCCCGCCGCCTCGACGCCCGCGGCCACGCCACCTTCGGCGGGCGGCTGGCGCCCGACGCCAAGGGCTTCATGGCCGCCAAGGTCGCCCGGACCGCGTCCGGGGACTTCCGCGACCGCGACCGCGTCGCCGAGTGGGCCGCCGGCATCGCCCGCGAGCTGCGGAGCGTGTCGGCATGAACAGGATCGTCGTCGGGGACGACGGGTCGGAGCCGAGCCTGCTCGCGATCGACTGGGCCGCCGACGAGGCCGCCCGCAGGGGCGCCGCGCTGCACGTGGTGTACGTCGTCACGCCGTGGCTGTTCGACGTCCCGACGGATCCGGGCGCGGCCCAGGTCCGGGAGCGGCTGCTCGACGGCGGCCGGGACATCGTCGAGCTCGGCGTCGCGCGCGCCCGCGACCGCGTGCCCGGGCTGGAGGTGACCGGCGAGCAGACCGGCGGGCAGCCCGCCAAGGTGCTCGTCGAGCAGGGACGCGACGCGGTCATGGTCGTGACCGGCTCCCGGGGGTCCGGCGGTCTCTCGGGGCTGCTGCTGGGATCGGTGGCGATGCAGGTCGCGACGCACGCCACGTGCCCCGTGGTGGTCACCCGGGCTCCGAACGCGGACGTCCGGGGAGACGTCGTGGTCGGCGTGGACGGCTCTCCGGCCGGGGCGGACGCCGTCGGGTTCGCCTTCGAGGAGGCGGCCCTGCGCGGGGTGCGGCTGCGGGCCCTGTCGGCCTGGTCGCACCCGGTCCCCTCGGGCCGGGGCGACATGCAGCCCCTCGTCTACGACCGCGCCGTCGTCGCCGCGGAGGAGGAGCGGGTCCTCGCCGAGTCGCTCGCCGGCTGGTGGGCGAAGTACCCCGACGTCGACGTGGTGTCCGAGGCCGTCCACGGCGGGGCCGCAAGGGTCCTGGCGGGGGCGTCCGTCCACGCGGGCCTTCTGGTCGTCGGCTCACGGGGGCACGGGGGCTTCGGCGGGCTCCTGCTGGGGTCCGTCGGCCACGCGATGCTGATGCGCGCGCACTGCCCGGTCGCCATCGTCCGCGGACGCGGGTGACGGGGATCGTCCGCGGACGCGGGTGACGGTTTGGGAGGGCCTGGCCCGGCCGCCCCCCCAGGATCGGCCGGGCCAGGGTTTCAGCCGCGCCCTTCCCGGGACTGGGCGCCGTCGGCCTTGAGCTGCGCGGCCAGCGCGGCGGCCTGGGTCCGGCGGCTCATGCCGAGCTTGGCGAAGATGTTCGAGATGTAGTTCTTGACCGTCTTCTCGGCCAGGAAGAGGCGCTCGCCGATCTGCCGGTTGGTCAGGCCCTCCCCGATGAGCTCCAGGATGTGGCGCTCCTGCTCGGTCAGGCCCTTGAGGGGGTCGGTCTTCTCCTGGCGGGTGCGGAGCCGTTCGAGCATGCGGGCCGTGCTGCGCGGATCGAGCAGGGACTGCCCGGTGGCGACGGTGCGGACGGCGCCGACCAGGTCCGAGCCGTGGATCTGCTTGAGGACGTAGCCGGACGCGCCCGCCATGACCGCCTCGAACAGCGCGTCGTCGTCGTCGAAGGAGGTCAGCATCAGGCAGGCCAGCTCCGGCAGCTGGGAGCGGAGCTCGCGGCAGACGCTCACGCCGTCCCCGTCGGGCAGGCGGACGTCCAGGACGGCCACGTCGGGCCGGACGGCGGGGATCCGCGCCAGCGCCTCGGCCGCGGTGCCCGCCTCGCCGATGACCTCGATGTCGTCCTCGGCGGACAGCAGCGCGGCCACTCCGCGGCGGACGACCTCGTGGTCGTCCATCAGAAAGACCCGGATCGTCCCCGCGTTCTCTGGCGTCTCGGCGGTCATGGCTCTCGTTTCCTCGGTCCAGTGGTGACGGAATGGACGCTACCCCGCCGACCGGGCCGTCCCCCAGTCAGCGGACGTCCCGCCCCCGCGGGACGAACGTCCCGACCTGACGCGCGTCCCTGCGCCCCTTCGGGACGGACCTTCGGCCCTGCCGCAGGTCAGGTCGCGCGGGCGAGGCTGAAAGGTGACGGAAGGGAGCCATCCATGCAGACGAGGTACAGGACTTCCGCGGACATGGCGGAGGACATGCGCCGCGCCGTCGAGGACGCCCTGTGGGCGCCGTCGGTGCACAACACCCAGCCGTGGCGGTTCGGCGTGCGCGGCTCGCGGATCAGCCTGCGCGCCGACCCGGACCGCCGCCTGGGGGTGGCGGACCCGAAGGGCCGGGAGATGCTGATCAGCTGCGGTGCCGCCCTCTACAACCTCCGGCTGTCGCTGCGCGCGCAGGGCTACGAACCCGTGCTGCGGCTGCTGCCCGACCCGGACCGCCCGCACCTGCTCGCCGACGTGCATCTGGAGCCCGGCGAGGAACCGGACCAGCAGACCCTGGGGGAGTACGCGCAGATCCGGCGCCGGCGCAGCCACCGGGGCGCGTTCCGTCCGGAGACCGTCCCCGCCGGGGTCCTCACGGCCATGCGGTACGACGTCGAGCGCGAGGGCGCCCGGCTGATCGAGGCCGTCGACTCGCACGTCAAGGGGGCCCTGGCCGCCCTGACCGACGCGGCCGAGCACCTCCAGCGCCGCACCCCCGCCTACGCGGCGGAGATCAGCCGCTGGGCGCCGTCGCCCCGGACGGCCCGCAAGGACGGCATGCAGGAAGGGGCCTACCCGAAGCAGACCCCTGAGACCAGCCCGAACTTCCCCACCCGTGACTGGGCGCGGGGCCAGGGCTGGGGGGCCGAGCCCCCGCACCCGGGCCAGCCGGGGGTGGCCGGGGTGGCGCTGCTCCTGGTGTCCGACGGCGAGGGGCCGGCCGACTGGCTGCACACGGGCCTGGCGCTCCAGCGGGCGCTGCTGAGGGCGGCCGAGAGCGACCTGGCGGCCGCCTTCCACACCCAGGCGCTGGAGGTGCCGGAACTGCGCGCCTTCATCCGCGCCCACTTCTGCCGGGACGCCTACCCGCAGATGCTCCTGCGCATCGGCGTGCCCGAGGGGGAGGGGCTGGAGACCGTCCGGCGGCCCATCGACGACGTCATGATCGTGGAGCCTTGAGCGGGACGCGGTCGGGGATCCGGCGGCCGGTGATGAGCCGGGGGCGGATGACGATGAACTGGTCGCGCTCGCCGGGCGCCCAGCTGCGGAGGGGGAGGGCGGAGAGCCGGGCGATCTCGGCGGGCTCGGTGGCGCGGCGCGCGGGCCCCACCGTGACCACCGACCAGCCCTTGCCCGCGTCCGCGTCGATGTCGTCGATCTCGAAGGCGACGATCGTGTCGGAGGCGGCGGTGGCCAGTCGCGAGGCCGACGAGGTCTTCACCACGATGTGCTCGCCGTCGAAGACGTAGTTGACCGGCTGGACGGTGGGCAGCGCCTGGAGGGTGAACACGATCCGGCCGATCGCCGACCGGCGGAGCAGTGACCGGCATTCCCCGTCGTCGAGGATCTCCATGCCGCTGTGGTCGAGATGCATGCCCTCCAGGGTGACGCATCGGTGACCAAGGTCATCAGGGACGAAGGTCCCTGACCTGACTTCTAGCCCCGCGCAGGGTAATACTGGACCTGTGGCACAGGATTCGGGCACCGGTCATGACAGGGCACGACTGATCCTGCCGCAGATGCAGCTCGACGACCTGCTGTCGGAACTGCAATCGCGGCTGGAGGCGGCGCGCTCGACTCGCGACCGCGTGCACGCGCTGCTGGAGGCCGTGGTCTCCATCGGCAGCGAGCTGGACCTCGAATCGGTGCTGCGGCGGATCACCGAGGCGGCCACCACCCTCGTCGACGCCCGCTACGGCGCCCTCGGCGTGATCGACGAGGAGGGCGAGCACCTGGTGCAGTTCGTCACCGTGGGCGTGAGCGACGAGGAGATCGAGGCGATCGGCCACTGGCCGCACGGGCACGGGATCCTGGGCCTGCTGATCCGGGATCCGCGGTCGCTGCGGCTTCCGGACCTCGGTGAGCATCCCGCCTCCAGCGGGTTCCCGGCCAACCACCCGCCGATGCGCACGTTCCTGGGCGTCCCGATCCGCGTGCGGGACGAGGTGTTCGGCAACCTCTACCTCACCGAAAAAGCCGACGGCGGCCAGTTCGAGGAGGAGGACGAGGTCGTGGTGATCGCGCTGGCCACGGCCGCCGGCGTCGCGATCGAGAACGCCCGCCTGTACCAGGAGACGCGCCGCCGGGAGCGGTGGCTGGAGGCGTCGGCCGAGGTGTCCACCGCGCTGCTGTCGGGCACCGACCCGCACGAGGTGACGAGGCTGGTGGCGCAGCGGGCGCAGGAGATCGCCGAGGCCCGGCTCGCGACCGTGGCGCTGGTGGAGGACGGCAGCAGCCACCTCGTGGTGGAGGCCGCCCGCGGTGCGGACGCCGAGCAGTTGCAGGGCCTGCGGGTGCCGCTGGAGGAGTCGGTGGCCGGTCCCGTGTTCACCGAGGGGGTCGCCCTGCGGCTGGCCAACGGTGAGAAGGCGGCGCGCGAGTCGAACGTGCCCATGCGGGTGCCGGTGGGTCCGCTGCTGGTCGTCCCGCTGGGGCTCGGCTCGGCGGCGCGCGGCGTCATCTCCGTGGCCAACCCGCCGGGCGGGGCGCTGTTCTCGGAGGGGACGCAGCGGCTGCTGGAGGCGTTCGCGGGCCAGGCGGCGGTGGCCCTGGAGCTGGCCGAGCGCCGCCGCGACGCCGAGCGGCTCGCGCTGCTGGAGGACCGCGACCGGATCGCCAAGGACCTGCACGACACCGTCATCCAGCGGCTGTTCGCGACCGCGATGGGGCTGATGGCGGCGATCAAGATCACGCAGAAGCGGGAGGTCGCCGTCCGGGTGCAGCGGGCGGTGGACGACCTCGACGACACGATCCGGCAGATCCGCTCGTCCATCTTCGCGCTCCAGGGCCCCGAGACCGACGAGACGTCGCTGCGCAGCCGGGTGCACGCGCTGGCCGACAGGGCGGCCGAGCACCTGGGGTTCGCGCCCTCGGTGCGGCTGGACGGCCTGCTGGACACCTCGGTCGACGAGGAGATCGGCGAGCAGCTCCTGGCCGTCGTCCGGGAGGCCATGTCGAACGTCGCCCGGCACGCCCAGGCCACCGCGACGGCCCTGAACATCGATGTCGGGGACGACGTCACGGTGCGGGTGGAGGACAACGGCGTCGGCATCACCGAAGGCGGCCGCCGCAGCGGGCTCCGCAACATGGAGGCCCGTGCCGAGGGGCTCGGTGGAACGTGCACCGCCGAGCGGCGCCCTGAGGGCGGCACGGTGCTGGTCTGGCGCGTGCCCCTCAAGCCCGCCTGACCGGAAGGTCACGGGCCGATGCGGTGGTTGTCGAGGCGTGCCCAGTCGGCGTCCCACATCCGGTAGCGGCTCCGGTCGCACCGCGCCCGGACGAGCCAGTAGAAGCCGAGCAGGGGCAGTCCCGTGGCGAGGACGACCCCCGTCCCGTTCACCGCGGTGTGGACGACCGTCTGCGCGTGCCGGCGCGGCGGCGTGATCGAGACGCCGTCGGGCCCGGCCCACAGGATGAGGCGCTCCCCGACCGAAGCTCCCCGCCATGTCGTGTAGTCGGCGGTCCGCCGCGTCCCGTTCGGGTCCGTCCAGGCGACGGTGACCGTGCGCCTGCCTCCCGGGTCCTGCACCTTCACGATGGTGGCCTCGACGCGGTGCCGGGTGGCGGCCTGCCGGTGCTCGGCCCGCACCCCTGAGCCGTAGGCGGCCCGGACGGCATGGGCCACCAGCGGCGGCGTCGCACTGAGGAAGACCATGAGCAGCAGCAGACCGAGCCTCCACTGGATCCGGTCCACACCGCGCCGCAGGTCGTTGCGGTCGAAGCCGCAGCTGCGCCGCCGGCGGTCGATCCGCTCGCGCCAGCGGCCGGTCCGTGCTCGCATGGTCGTCGCTCCCATGACGCGGTCCCTTCACCTTCCCTCCATGGCGACGCTACGCATCCGGGGCCGGCGGCCGCAGAGGCGGAAGCCCCTCGCGCCCGGGACCTCCCGGGTCCTCCGGCCACCGCACCCGGGGACCTTCGTCCCGCCGATCGTGCGCCTAACGGTCCTACAGGCAAAGGCCGGTTCAGGATTCAGTAAGAGGTGACGAGATCAACGAAGTGATGGAAGGTGAGAGGCGATGGCACTCTCCGAGCACAAGACCCACGTGGGACGCGACACCCTCATCCGCGTGGTCACCCCCAAGCCGCTGACCGAGTCGCCCGCCGCCCGCTACATGTGGGCCGCCGCCCGCTTCGCGCTCGGCTGGATCTTCTTCTGGGCGTTCCTGGACAAGACCTTCGGGCTCGGCCACGAGACCCCCGCCGCCAAGGCGTGGATCGACGGCGGCAGCCCCACCGAGGGGTTCCTGGCGCACGCGCCCGTCGGACCGTTCGCCGGCTTCTACCACGACATCGCGGGAGCGGGCTGGGCCGACTGGCTGTTCATGATCGGGCTGGCCGGCGTCGGCGCCGCCCTCATCCTGGGCGTGGGCATGCGGATCGCCGCCGCGGCGGGAGCCGCCCTGCTGGTCATGATGTGGTCGGCCGTCCTGCCTCCGGAGAACAACCCCTTCATGGACGACCACCTCGTCTACGCGGTCCTGATCATCGGCCTGGCCCTGGTCAGCGCCGGCGACACCCTGGGACTCGGCCGCTGGTGGGGGAGCACCCCCCTGGTCAAGCGCCTCCCCTTCCTCAAGTGACCTGATCCGCGACACCCGAGGGGCGCTCCGAGAGGAGCGCCCCTCGTACGCGTGTCCGCGGCCGTCGACACCCGGTGAGCGGGAGAGCCGGGGATCGGATCCGGTGTCCGGCGCCGCCGCGCGTCAGGCGGAACGGCCCGCCTGCGAACGCGCAGGCGGGCCTGCCGGGTGGTGGAGGGCGGCGAGGGCCTGCTCGACCGCGTGGGGAAGCTCCCGGGCGGTGTCAATGGCGATCGATCCGGGCCAGGGCGCGGAGTCGGCGCGCATGGCGGCGGCGATGCCGGGGTCGGCGTCGGAGGGGCCCCGGGGACGGGTCCGCATGCGCTCGGCGCAGACGGCCTCCGGTGCTTCGCAGCGCAGCGAGGTCAGGTGGGCGTGCTCGTGCTCGGCGACCGCGGCGACGAGGTTCCGGTTCTCCTGGGACGTCCAGGAGGCGTCCAGGATGACCGTCTCGCCCATGCGCAGCAGCCGGGCGGCGCGCGCGGCCATCTCGCGGTAGGTGCGCCGGCCCCATTGCGGGGTGTAGATGCCGGAGCCGTAGGACGCCGCCGCCGGCGCGGTGGGCGCCAGCCCGGCGAGCTCCTTGCGGATCCGGTCGCTGCTGAGCAGTGTGCAGCCGAGCCGGTCGGCCAGCGCCCCGGCCAGGGACGTCTTCCCGGTGCCCGGGAGCCCGCCGACCATGATCAGGCCGACGCGGCCGGCGCGCAGGTGGCGCAGCGCGACGTCGGCGTAGGCGCGCGCCTCGGCGGCCGCGTCCGGGGCGCCCTGGCCGTGCCGCAGGCACGCCACCTTGGCGCGGACGAAGGCGCGGTAGGCCACGTAGTGGTGGCGGAGCGAGGGCGGAGCGGGGTCGGCGGCGAACTCGGCGTACCAGCGGAAGAAGCGCTCCGCGTCCTCGGGGGCGCCCAGGCGTTCGAGGTCCATCGCCAGGAACGCGGCGTCGTCCAGGCCGTCCAGCCGGCGGAGCCGCTCGTCGAACTCCAGGCAGTCGAGGATCCGCGGCCCGTCGTCGAGGCAGAAGATGTCGCCGGCCAGCAGGTCGCCGTGCCCGTCGACCACGCGGCCGTCGGCGATGCGCGCGTCGAACAGGGGCTCGCGGCCGGCGAGGAACTCGTTCGCGAGCTCCTCGGTCTCGGCGGCGGCCCCGGCGTCCAGGACGGTGCCGTGGAAGGGCCTGACCTGGTCGAAGCTGTCGTGCCAGCGGCCCCGGACGGCGTCGCGGGTCTCCTGCGCCGCGATGGCGGGGCCGCGCGGCGCCCTCGCGTGCCAGGCGGCCAGGGTCCGCGCGGTCTCGCGCAGCGCGTCCCGCACCGGCGCACCGGCCGCGACCAGGGTGGACAGGCGCCGGTCGGCCGGCATCCGCCGCATCACCACCAGGTGGTCGCAGACGCCGCCGTCCGGGCCGTGGACGTCGGCGACGCCGAGGTAGACGTCGGGGGCGAACCGCCGGTTCAGCCTGACCTCCTCGTGGCACGCGCGCTCGCGCAGCTCACGGGTGCTGAAGTCCAGGAACCCCAGGTCCACCGGCTTCTTGAGCTTGTAGGCGCGGTCCCCGACGAAGAAGACCACGCCGATGTGGGTCTCGGTGACGGCGGCGCCTTCCACCGGCTCACGCCCTCGGATAGGCGGTGGGGAGGGTGTCGTCGTAGTCGTAGCCGAGGTTCTGGACGACGTCGACGACGCCCTCCGTGGCGGCGGTCATGCGCACGATGATCGGGATGAGGCTCTTCTGCTCGACGCGGCCGGTGAGGTGGACGACCCCCTCCTGGACGCGGACGTGCACCTCGGCGGGGTCCTGCCAGAGCCTGCAGACCAGCACGTCGTCGATGATCTCGTCGCGGACGGCGGCGTCCGAGCGGTGGAACACCGAAAGCAGGTCGCGGCGGGCCACGATCCCGGCGAGCCGGCCGTCCTTGCGCACGACGGGCGCGGCCTTGAACCCGTGGGCGTTCAGCAGCCGGGCGGCCTCGGCGACGGGGGTGCCCGGCTCGACGGTCACGACCGGCGCGCTCATCAGGCCGCGGGCGTCGACGGCGGCGGCCTTGGCCCGCGCCCGGGCCTGCGCCTGGGCGAACCGCCGCAGCGCGAGGCGGCGCGGTTCCGCGCCGGCCGGCCGCTCCTGCTTGCGCAGGAGGTCGGCCTCGGTGACGATGCCGGCGAGCCGGCCGTCGTCGTCCACGACGGGCACCGCGCTGATGCGGCGCTCGGCCAGCGCGTCGGCGATCTCGACGAACGGGGTGTCCTCGGAGACCGTCACGACGTTCTTCGTCATGACGTCCCCGACCGTGCGGCGTTTCATGGCTCTCCTCCCGGGCTTCGCTGGGCCTCAGCGGCTCTCGCCGACGGCGGCCCTGTGGTCCGCGCAGATCACGACCTCGCAGCGCGCCCGCTCCCGCACGACGGGGACGGTGTCGCCGCCGAGCGGATTGCCGTACTCGGAGTGCAGCCGGGCGCCCACCACCAGCAGTTCGGCGCGCTCGGCCGCCTCGACCAGCGCCTCGCCCGGCTCACCGGAGAGGACGCGGAGCCTGGTGGTCAGGTGCCGGGACCGGGGGATCTCGCGGGCGACCAGGCTTCGGAGCGCCAGCCACTCCCTGACGGCGCGCAGCGGGCGCCGCACGGGGGTCTCACCGGGCTTCAGGACGCGGACCACGTCCAGGCGCGCGCGCCGCTCGGACGCCTCGCGGGCGGCCCGGCGCAGGGCGGCCATGGAGTTGGGGGAACCGTCGACCCCGACGACGACGGAACGCTGTTCGGGCACGACCCACATCGGCGACCTCCTCAGTCACCCCCACCATCCCGCGCGGGACGGTCCGCGGATCAGTGCCGAGCGTCCCGCCGGGCCGGGACCTTCGGCCCGGGCCGGGCACCGGCCGGCCGGGCGCCGCCGGGTCGTCCGGTGCGGGTCATCCGGTGGCGCCCGGATTGAAGACGGCCTGCGCGGCGACGAAGGCCGCGACCGCGAAGACCAGGTAGGCGAACCAGCGCCGCAACCGGTCGGCGTCCAGGCGCCGGGCGAGCCGGGCGGCGCCGAGCGACCCGGCGACGGCCGCCAGGGTGAACGCCGCGACGATGCCGTAGTCCAGCGCCCCGTCCCCGGCGTGCGCGGCGAAGCCCGCGGCCGAGTTGACCACCACGATGACCAGCGAGGTGCCGACCGCGACGGTCATGGGCAGGCCCAGCCCGACGACCAGCGCGGGGATGATGAGGAAGCCGCCGCCGACGCCGAACAGGCCGGTCAGCACGCCGACGATCGCGCCGGCGCCGATCGACTTGGGCAGGCAGCTGCGCCAGTCGACGCCGCCGCCCGGCAGGGCGCACGACCCGCCGAGCCGGTCCCGCTCGGCCAGCATCCGCCAGCCGGCGGCCACCATGAGCGCCGCGAAGCCGAGCAGGACCGCCTGGTCGGGCAGGAGCCGGTTCAGGGCGGCGCCGCCGAAGGCGGCCACCGCTCCGGCGGCCCCGAAGACGCCGGCGATCCGCCATCGCACCTGCCCGGCGCGGACGCGGGGGAGCGCGGCCGTGGCCGAGGAGATCCCCACGACCAGCAGCGAGGCGGGGACCGCCGAGGCCAGCGGCAGGCCCGCGCCGTAGACGAGGGCGGGGACGGCGAGGATGGAGCCCCCGCCGCCCAGGAGCCCGAGCAGGACGCCGATGAGGGCGCCGAGGACGAGCGCGGTCAGCATTCCTTCACCTCCTGGGCGGGCGTGGGGGGCGCGTCATAGGCGGTCCGCGGCGAGGGCGTCCAGGATGGCGGACATGTCGCTCTTCGGCCCGCGGTTGTAGGGGAGCTTGGACAGGACCATTCCCATGGCGCAGGTGTTGGACAGCGCGGCGAACGTGAGGCCGCCGCCGATGGCCCCCGCGACCCACTTGGCGCGCGGGACGGCCGTGCTGGCCAGGACCGAGCCGAGCACGATCGAGCCGGCGACCAGGCGGACCTGGCGCTCCAGGTCCCAGCGGGCGCGTCCCGCGGCGACCTGCTCGCCCGCGGCCTGCCAGGCGCCGATGCCGCCGCGCAGGACGCGCAGGTTGGGCAGGCCCGCGGACGCCAGCGCCTGCGAGGCCTGGTCGGCCCGCTGCCCGGAGCGGCAGACGAGCACCACCTGCTCGTCGAGGTGGGCGCGCAGCTCCGCGCGGTGCTCCCGCAGCAGGTCGAGCGGCACGTTGTAGGACCCGGGGATGTGGCCGGTCTCGAACTCGCCCGGAGTCCGGACGTCGATGAGCCGCGGCCGGTCGCCGGAGTCCAGGAGCTCGCGCAGGGCGGGGACGTCCACGGTGGACGCGGAGGGCGGAGTGGTCACGAAGTCTTCTCCCGTGTGTCGGTGGCCGGTGGCCAGTGGCCAGTGGCCAGTGGCCAGTGGTCAGTCGTCGGTGGTGGCGAGGCCCGCGGCGCCGGCCTCGGAGTAGTCGTCGTCGATGTGCACGGCCCGGCGTCCGGCCCGCCGGAGCAGGCTGGTGGCCGCCGCGGCCCGGTACCCGGAGCCGCAGTGCACCCAGACGGTCCCGTCGGGCACCTCGTCCAGCCGGTCGGGCAGCTCCGGCAGGGGGAGGTGGACGGCGCCCTCGATGTGCCCGTCCCGCCATTCGCCGGCCAGGCGCACGTCCAGCACGGCGTCCGGCGGCGGCAGGTGCCGGGGGACGCTGCCGGACCGGGCGGCGGCCAGGTCGGCGAACGTCGCGACGGGCGTGTCCGCCAGCCTGGCGGGGTCGCCGCCGGCCCACTGCTCGGGCGTGCCGGAGGCCGCCGCGGCCGGACGGTCGATGCCGATGCGGGCCAGTTCCCGCTGGGCGTCGGCGATCTGCTCGGGGCTGTCGCCGAGCAGGGTGAGGGGCGCGCCCCACGGGGCCAGCCAGCCGAGCCACGTCGACATCGCCCCGTCCAGGCCGAAGCTGAGGGTTCCGGCCAGATGCCGCTGGGCGAAGGCCTTGCGGGAGCGCAGGTCCACGACCCATTCCCCGGCGGCGACCCGGTCGCGCAGCTCGGCGGCGTCGGCGACCCGCGCGGGGGTGAGGTCGATCAGGTCGGCGCCGGCGCCGTTGCGGACGCCCATGTGCGCGTAGTACGCGGGATAGGCGTCGAGCCCCGCGAGGGTCTCGGCGACGAAGTCGTCGGCCTCCAGGCGCAGTGCCGGGTTGGCCCGCCTCTCCTGCCCGATGGTCGAGGAGGCGGCGTCGGACTGGCCCGCCGAGCAGAAGCTCCCGAAGCCGTGCGTGGGCCAGACGTGCGCGCCGTCGGGCAGCAGGTCGGCCAGGCGCCGCGCCGAGGCGTGCTGCCGTTCGGCCAGCAGGTGGGCGTGCTCGGCGCCGAGCAGGTCGGTGCGTCCGGTGGTGCCGAACAGCAGCGATCCGCCCGTGAAGACCCCTTCCGGCCCGCCGGGTCCCGACAGGATGTAGGACAGGTGGTGGAAGGTGTGGCCGGGGGTGGCGACGGCGCGGAGGCCCAGCGCGTCGGAGACGGCGATCTCGTCGCCGTCGGAGATGCCGGTCCGGTCGAACGCGACGTCCTCCTCGGCCGAGATCACGTAGGCCGCCCCGGTCGCCTTGGCCAGTGCCAGTCCGCCGGAGACGTAGTCGTTGTGCAGGTGCGTCTCCAGGACGTGCGTGATGCGGACGTCCAGCCGCCCGGCCAGGGCGAGGAAGCGGTCGATGTCGCGCTGCGGGTCGACCACCAGGGCCACCCGGCCGTCGTGGGCCAGGTAGCTGCGGTCGCCCAGGGACGAGGTCTCGACCACCTGGACGTGTACCATCGGCATTCACTCCTCATACCCGTATGGGTATCTGTCGCTGACATCGCGGCCCGGGTCCTGTCCGCTCGCCGGGCGACGGGCGGAACCGCCGCGGTTTCCGCGTTCGGTCTCCACCATACCCCTAGGGGTATGTGTCCATGGGTGAGTTACCTCACCTCCGCCGGGACCTCCGGCGGGACCTTCGCCTCTACCTGCGAAGACTCCCCAAATCGAGACTGGGGCCCAAACGAGGCAACCGCCAGTGAGGGAGGTGGCACCGATGAGCGAGATGCTGGTCGTCCACCGGGAGGACGACGCCTTCGCGGTGATCGTCCGCGACCACGTCATCCATGTGGACCAGCCGTACATGCTGGGAGGAATGGACGCCGGACCGACCCCGGTCGAGTTGTTCGTGGCGTCCCTCGCCGCCTGCACGGCGCACCACGCGCGGACCTACCTGGTGCGGCGCTGCCTTCCCGCGAACGGGCTGGAGGTCACCGCCGACTACGCGATGAGCCCGGAGGGCCCCGCCCGCGTGACGCGCATCGAACTGCGCCTGCGGCCCCCCGTCCGGCTGCCCGACTGGGAGGTCGGGGGACTGATGGAGGCGGCCATGGCCTGCACCGTCAACAACTCCATCATCGACACCCCGCGCATCGGAGTGCGGCTGGAGTCCGAGGTCGCCGCCTGAGCCGGCGCCAGAGGTCCCGCAGGCGAGGGGCCGTTCGGCCCTGGGGCCGTGCGCGGGCGGGCCGGTGCAATGGAGGCGGACCCAGGAGGTGGGCGTCATGAGCCACGTGGTCGTCGGATACGACGGAACGAGGGAGAGCGGGCGGGCCCTGCGCTGGGCGGTGGAGGAGGCCCGGCTGCGGCGGCTGCCGCTCACAGTGTGCCATGCCTGGCGGTGGCCGTATCCGGTGAGCTACATGGACTACGAGGGCCTGGCCATCGTCCGCCGGATGGGCGAGCACATGCTCGACCACGGCGTGGCGCTGGCGCACGAGCTCGCCCCCACTCTGAAGGTGCACAAGCGGCTCGACACCGGGGGTCCCTACGACGCGCTGGTGAACCAGGGACCGGACGCCGAGCTCATCGTCATCGGGTCCCACCCTCCGGAGGAGACGCCGGTCGGGTCGACGTCGCTGAGGGTGCCGGCGAGGGCGGGCGCTCCGGTCGTGGTCGTGCGCTCGGCCGCGCCGCGCGACGGCCGGGTGGTCGTCGGCGTGGACGGCTCCGCGGGCGCGGACGCGGCGCTGGCGTTCGCCTTCGAGGAGGCCGCGCTGCGCGGCTGGCGGCTGCGCGCGGTGTACGGGTGCTGGGAGCCCGGAGCCGCCCCCGACGGGGACCTGTCGCTGTTCGGCGACGAGGACAAGCTCCGCCACGTGTGCGGAGCGGTGCTGGAACGGGCGGTCGCGCCCTGGCTGGTCAAGTACCCCACCGTCCAGGCGGCGACGTCGCTGGTGCTCGAGCCGCCCCGGGAGGCGCTGCTGGAGGCGGCGGACGGCGCCACGATGACGGTGCTGGGCGCGCGCGGGGCCGGCGAGGTGCAGCCGCTCACGCTGGGCGCGACGAGCGACGCGCTGCTCAAGCACGCCCCGTGCACGGTCGCGATCGTCCCGCAGCGGGTCGGATAGGACGGGAGCCCGTCCCCGTGCCGGGGACGGGACCTCTGGAACATCGAAGGTAGGCGAGTCGAGTGAGCATGGTGACCGCGGCGGATCTCGCGCGCGAGCCGTTCTTCGAAGGCATGCGGAGCCTGGACCTGTCCAGGCTGGCGAAGGCGGGGCGGCACACCGACATCCCGGCGGGGCGCCGCATGTTCGCGGAGGCCGCCCCGGCGGAGCGGTTCTGGCTCGTCCTGGACGGGATCGTGGCCGTGGACATGCGCGGCCCCGAGGGCGGGACGCTCGTCATCGACACCTTCGGGCCCGGATCGGTGGTGGGCTGGTCCTGGCTGTTCCGCCCGCACCGGTGGCGGTTCGGAGCCGTCGCGAGCACGCCGGTCCGGGCGATCGAGTTCGACGGCAGGCTGGTCCGGACGCTGAGCGCGGTCGACCCGGCGCTTGGCTACGAGCTGACGCGCCGCTTCGCCGAGCAGGTCGTCAGCCGCTTGGAGGCGACCCAGACGCGGCTCGCCCGGACCGCACCCGAGGCGCTGGGGCAGGCCGGCTGACCGGCGCCCGACCCGATCGGCGCCTGATCCGATCGGCCACAACGCCCGCCCGCCGGAGGCCGGGGCCGTCCGGCCCCGGCCTCCGGCGGGCGGGTCGCGCGTTCTCGGCGCCTCCTCCGTTCGGCGCCTCCTCGGTTCAGGGGCCGGGCCGCCGCTCAGGCGTAGGGGCGGACGACGGCGACGGGGCAGTGGGCGTGGTGGATCACGCCGTGGCCGACCGACCCGAGCGGGAACGACCGGCCCCGGGACCCGACCACGACCAGGTCGGCGTCCGCGGAGGCCTGCGCGAGCATCTCCACGGGGTGGCCGATGACGACGTCCTCGACGACCTTGAGGTCCGGATGGCGCTCGCGCCACGGTGCCAGGGCCGCCGCCAGGCGGTCGTAGCGGGCGTTGGCGGCGAGCTGCACGTCCACCCCGGAGCCGACGGGGGGCGCGGCGGGCCGCCAGGCGTGCAGCACGCGCAGCCGGGCGTCCCGGGCGGCGGCCGCGGCGAACGCGTGGTCGAGCGCCGGTGCGGGGTCCTCGGCCAGGTCCAGGCCGACCACGACCTCGCCGAGCGGGGTGTCCGAGTGGCCCCGGACGATGACCACCGGGCCGGGGTAGTGCCCGGCCAGGTCCAGGCCGGTGGAGCCGAGCAGCAGCGAGGCGAAGCCGCCCCGGCCGCGGTGGCCGACGACGACCTCGGCGGCCTCGCCGGTGTAGTGCCGCAGACCGCCCGCCACGGTCCGGTCGTGGACGAGCATGGTCTCGACCTTGAGACCGGGGTGCCGGCGCAGGGCGACGTCCCGTCCGGCGCGCAGCACCGGGTTCCACGAGTCCACGAGCGAGGCGACGTCGCCGCCGGTGTTCCCGGGCGCGGTCTTCGTGGGGGTCTCCAGGACGTGCAGGATGTGCAGTTCCTTGCCGAGGCGCGCGGCCTCCTCGGCGGCCCAGCCGATGGCGCGGTCGGAGGGGGCGGACCCGTCGGTTCCGACGAGAACGGCCGTTCTTTGGGTGGACATGTGCTTCTCCTGGGGGTACGGGGGTCAGCGACCGGCGGTGGGGGTGAGCGGCGGAAGCAGGAGCAGTTCGTGCGCCTGCCGCGCCGTCGGCGCCGTGCCGCCGCGGTCGGGGGTGTCCAGGGGCGTGCCCTCCAGGGCCGCGGCCAGCAGCCGGGCCGCTTCGGTCAGCGCGGCGACCTGCCGCTCCAGCACCGCGACGCGGTGTTCCAGAGCCGGGACGGACGAACCATGAATGATCTGCCTCGCCATCGCGAAGCTCCTTAACCTCGGCGAGCCGCCCCGACGGCGGCCAACGGTGCCGACTCAAGCGTCGATCACGCGTCCGCGCGCCCGTAGGGACCTTGGTCCCCGCCTCGGCGGCGACGGTCCCCCCCCGCGTCCCGGACGCGGACCTCAAGCCCGGTCGCCGGCGAGCAGGGCGATGCCCTCGAAGCCGGGCGTCCACCAGAGGCGGCCCTCGGACGACACGCCGAGCGCCTCGACCAGCGGGCAGGCCTCCGCCCAGGCCTGGGCCGCGTCGCCCATGACGAAGGCCGCGGTCGCGAGCGCGTCGACGTCGGTGAGGTGGCGTCCGACCAGCGTGACGGAGGCGAGGCCCGCGGCGGGACGCCCGGTGCGGGGGTCGATGATGTGCCGCCCGCGTTCGGCGGTTCCCGAGGTCGCGACGGCGATGTCGCCACCGGACACGACGGCGATGAGCCCGTCGCGGTCGTGCGGGTCGGCGAGGCCGAGCCGCCAGGGTTCTCCGGGGCCGGCCTCGCCGCGCGCCTGGATGTCGCCGCCGCCGTTCACGCAGTGGTCGTGCGCCCCGGCCTCGTGCAGGATCGTCGACGCCCGCTCGATCGCCCAGCCCTTGACCAGGCCGCTGGGATCGAGCCGCCCCCCGGGTTCGCAGGTGAACGCGCCGCCGGTCATCCGTCCGATCTCCGCGCAGAGGCGCAGGACCTCGGCGACCTCGGGGGCGCAGTCGCCGAGCCCGGCGCGGCCGTCCGCCAGCCGTGTGATCTGGCTGTCGGGGCGGTAGGGGGAGAAGACGCGGTCGACGTGGTGCAGCCAGGCGACGGCCTCGGCGAGGCCCGCGGTGACGGCCGGCGAGCGCGGTGTGCGGATGTCGAAGGAGAACACCGTCCCCATCACGTGCTCGACATGGCTGATTCCCTCAGGCACGGGCTTTGTCCAGAGCGCTCTGCAAGGAGGTGATGTACCCCTCGCTGGTGTAGGTGGCGCCGGAGACGGAGTCGATGCGCGCGTTCCCGGCCTTGAGGGCCTCCTTGGTGAGTTTGGGCAGGGCGAACGCGGCGATCTCGCGGTCGCGGCCGTTCTCCGAGGGGGAGCGCAGGACGCGGACGCCGGTGAGGTGGCCGGAGGACATCTTGATCTCGACCTGGACCGGGCCGTAGCGGGTGTCGACGGTCTGACCCCGATAGGTCCCGTTCGCCAGGTTCGCCCCTCCGCCGCTCGACCCTCCGGTCGTCCCGGTGCCCGTTCCGCCGCCCGCGGTGGCGGGCGGGGTGGCGGGGGCCTCCTGATGGTGCGGCTTCAGCGACAGCAGGAGCACGACCCCCGCGATCGTCGCGCTCGTGGTGAACACGGCTCGGCGCATGTGGTGGGTCCCCTCAGAACTCGAAGGATTCGGTACGGACGTGGCGGCGCCGCACGCCTGCCTGCTTGAGTGCGCGGTGGGCGGCGGTCATCATGCCGGGAGGGCCGCACAGGTAGACGTCCCGGTGCCGGATGTCGGGGACGAGGCCCCGCAGCGCCCGGCCGGTCAGCGGCAGGGAGTACTGGGACGGCTCGTCCACGAAGTAGTAGGCCTGCGCGCCCCGCACGCGGGCGATGTCGTCAAGTTCGCCGCGCAGGGCGAGGTCCTCGGGGCGCCGGGCCAGGTAGACGAGGGTCACGTCGCCGGGCAGGGTCTCGAACAGCGTCCGCAGCGGGGTGATGCCGACGCCGCCGGCGATCAGCAGGGCCCGGTCGTGGCTCGGCCGCGCTCCGGTGAGCCCGCCGTAGGGCCCCTCCGCCCACACCCGCGTCCCGGGGCGGAGCCGGGCGAGGGCCTTGCTGTGGTCCCCGGCCTCCTTGACGGTGATCCGGAGCCGGTGCCCGCGGGCCGGTTCGGACAGCGAGTAGGGGTTGGCCGTCCACCAGTGGCCCGGGGCGAGGAACCGCCAGCGGAAGAACTGGCCCGGCTCGGCGCGCAGCTCGTCGAGGCGGCGGCCGCTCATGTAGACCGAGAAGACCCCGGGCGCCTCGGCCTGGACGTCGGTGACCCGCAGCCCGTGCCGGAGCCCGCGCACCGCGGGCATCAGGAACCGGAACCAGGCGAGGACGACGGCGACGCCGATGTACAGGGTGTACCAGGCGGCCTTGGCCCAGGGCGATCCGGCGAACTGGGCGCCGTTGGCGAGCTGGTGCGAGAACGCGAGGAAGATCGCCAGGTAGGTGGCGAAGTGCAGGTAGTGCCACGTCTCGTAGCGCATCCGCCGCCGGGCCGCCCTCGCGGAGGTGATGCCGACGCCGAGGAAGAGCAGGAACCCGAGCGTCCCCTTGAGCATCTCGGGGTAGTCGACGACCACCCTCGCCGTCTCGTGGACGACGTCGGTCCGGGCCGTGACCGCGTACCCCCAGATGATCAGGAGGGCGTGCGCCAGCGCGAGGAAGACGGTGTACCGCCCGCCCATCGCGTGCCAGCGCGCCAGCCGGTCGGTGCCGACCCCGCGCTCCAGCGCCGGCACGCGGGCCATCAGGGCCAGCAGGACGGCGCAGCCGTATCCCGCCAGCAGTCCGGTGACGCGCCCCGCCTCCGTCAGCCAGCCGTCGAGGCCGGTGATCGGGCCGGTGCTCCGCCACCACAGCGCCAGCACCGCCACGGCGCCGGCGTAGATCAGCACCTGCGGCCACCAGGGCGGGATACGCCACGCCGACCGCCGGGCCTGCTGGGGCGGCCGCATGATGTCGTACCTGGTCGTGGTCATGCCGGCCACCCTGCCAACGCATTTTCTGCGTTCCCTCTGACACCATGGGAGAACGCGCATCTCAGAGCCTTTTCAGAGGAAAGGCAGAGGTTGGAGAGGGATGCTGAGCGGACCATGACGAACGACGAACCCGTGGTGGCGGGCTTGCAGCGGGCCGACGGGACACCCGTACGGGTCCTCGTGGTCGACGACGAACCGGATCTGGCGGAGGTGCTGTCGCGCGTCCTGGCCTCGGAGGGCTGGGCGGTGCGGACGGCCGGCGACGGCGCGGGCGCGCTCGCCGCCGCGCGCGACTTCCGCCCGGACGCGGTCGTGCTGGACGTGATGCTCCCCGACATCGACGGCCTGCAGGTGCTTCGGCGGCTGCGAGCCGACTCGCCCGACGTCTGCGTGCTGTTCCTGACCGCCAAGGACGCCGTCGAGGACCGCATCGCCGGCATCACCGCGGGCGGCGACGACTACGTGACCAAGCCGTTCAGCCTGGAGGAGGTCCTGGCGAGGCTGCGCGGGCTGCTGCGCCGGGCGGGCATGGCCCGGCAGGCGGGCGCCGGTCGGCTGCTCACCGTCGGCGGCCTGGCCATGGACGAGGACGCCCGGGAGGTGACCCGCGAGGGCGAGGTCGTGGAGCTGACCCCCACCGAGTTCGAGCTGCTGCGCTTCCTGATGCGCAACCCGCGCCGGGTCCTCAGCAAGGCCCAGATCCTCGACCGCGTCTGGGACTACGACTTCGGCGGCCAGGCCCATGTCGTCGAGCTGTACATCAGCTACCTGCGCAAGAAGATCGACGCGGGCCGCGCGCCGATGATCCACACCGTGCGCGGGGTCGGGTACGTCCTGAAGCCGGGGGCTCCGTGAGGGGCCCGCGCACGCTGCGGGCCCGGCTCACCGCCGGACTGCTCGTCCTGCTGGCGCTGAGCTGCCTCGCCGTGGGGATCGCCACCGCGACCGCGCTCGACCGGTTCCTCGTCGGCCGGCTGGACGAGCAGCTCACCGCGTCCGGCGGGCGGTTCCCGGCGAGCCTGGAGCACGAGCGGCGCAAGGACGCCGACGACCGTCCCGACACCCGCGGTCAGGCGCCGGGGACGTTCGGCGCGCGGCTCTTCGGCCGCACGGTGACGGAGGCCGCGGTCGTGCGCGACAGCTCCGACGAGCCCGTGCCGCTCGACGCCGCCGACAGGCGCGCCCTGGCCGCCCTCCCGCCCGACGGCCGGGGGCGTTCGCTCGACCTGTCGGCGCTGGAGGAGTACCGGGTGATGGCGCTGCGCGGCGACGACGGGGACGTCCTGGTCACCGGCCTGCCGCTGCGGCCGGCCGAGGAGACGCTGCACCGCCTCATCATGGTGGAGGCGGTCGTGTTCGCGGCCGTGCTCGCCGCGGCCGGGATCGCGGCTGCGGCCTGGGTCCGGCTGGCCCTGCGCCCGCTGCGGCGGGTCGCCGCGACCGCGTCCCGGGTCACCGAGCTGCCGCTGGCCAGCGGCGAGGTGGCGATGCCCGAGCGCGTCCCCGACACCGACCCCCGCACCGAGGTCGGGCAGGTCGGCGCCGCGCTGAACCGGATGCTCGGCCACGTCGAGAACGCGCTGGCCCGGCGGCACGCCAGCGAGGAGCGGCTCCGGCGGTTCGCCGCCGACGCGAGCCACGAGCTGCGCACCCCGGTCGCCGCGATCCGCGGCCATGCCGAGCTCGCCCTGCGCATGCCCGAGCCCGTCCCGGACGAGGTGCGGCACGCGCTGGGGCGCATCGAGGCCGAGTCGGTCCGGATGTCCGAACTGGTCGACGACCTGCTGCTCCTCGCCCGCCTGGACGCCGGCCGGCCGCTGGAGGCGGACCCGGTCGACCTGACCCGCATCGTGCTCGACGCCACCGCCGACGCCCGTGCGGTCGGCCCGCGGCACCGCTGGGAGCTGGTGCTCCCGGAGGAACCGGTGACCGTCACCGGGGACGCGCGCCGGCTCCACCAGCTGGTCGCCAACCTGCTCGCCAACGCGCGCGCCCACACGCCCCCCGGCACGCACGTCACCGTGCGGCTCACCGTCCAGGGAGCCGCCGTCCTCCTCGACGTGGAGGACGACGGCCCCGGCATCCCGGCCGAGCTGCGCGAGGAGATCTTCCAGCGGTTCGTCCGCGCCGACAAGGGCCGGGCGCGCAGCGCGGGCGGCACGGGCCTCGGGCTGGCCATCGTCCAGGCGGTGGCCGCCGCCCACGGCGGCCGCGCCGAACTCGTCGCCGGAGAACACACGCTCTTCCGCGTGACGCTCCCGATCTCGAAGGCCGAAGCCCCGTAGCGGGGCTTCGGCCCTGGAGCCCGGCGCTCGCGGCGCGCCGGCGACCGCGTGTTCCTACAGCGGCGCGCCCTCGCCGGTCGCGCTGGTGTGCCCGCGAGCCCTGCGGCGGGTCTCCCTGTACTGGGCGGTGCTCTCCACGCGGGCGCGCAGGCGGGTGCCGGCCAGGCTGACCGCCTCCGGCATCGAGGCCGCCGCGGCGTGGGCGTTGACCGGCAGGCCGTTGAGGTCGACCCGGAACGAGGCCAGGCAGGGCCGGGGGACGGCCGGGTCGTGGAGAACGCTGAGCATGGCCTTCGCGTACAGGACGGGACGCGGGGCATGAGCCAGCGCTCGGGCGACGGTCTCGCGCGCCTGCCGCAGGTCCTCCTGCGAAACGTCCTTGCTGGTCGCGAACTGGATGTCGAGCTCGTTCGGAGCTGTGGCGGGCAACGTGGGCCTCCCTATTCGCACGGGCCGGTGACACCAGCATTGGGCTCGTGCAGGGGGCGCCCCAGGGACTTTGGTCCCTCCGGGTGCGGCCTTAGGACCGCCATGGGACTCAGCCGAGAGCCAGGATCCGCATGGCCAGGCGAGCGGTCCGGCCGCCCTCCTCCTCCGCCACACCGAGCGCCGTCCGCACGTCGAGGTCGTCGAGGAGCGCCCGTTCCACGGCGGCCTCGGCCGCGGTGGAGGAGTTCCCCCGGCCCGCCGCGAGATGCAGCCGCTCCAGGTCGGCCGCGGCGCGGTCGAGGGCGCCGGGCGTGTAGTCCCACTCCCGTGCCCAGGGCTCGGTGAGGAGCATGAACCGGACGGCCGCGGCCGGGTGGTCCTGGACCAGGTCGGAGACCAGCACCAGGTTCCCGGTGGACTTCGCCATCTTGACGCCGTCCCGGCACACCATGCCCACGTGCAGCCAGGCTCGGGAGAACGGCCGTACGCCCGTCAGCGCCTCGGCCATGGCGGCCTCGTAGGCGTGGTGGGGGAACCGCAGGTCGGCGCCGCCCGCGTGCAGGTCGAGGGCCGGGCCGAACGCCGTCATGGCCATCGCGGCGCACTCGGCGTGCCAGCCGGGCCGGCCGGCGCTCCAGGGGCTGGGCCAGGCGGGCTCGCCCGACCGCGACGGCCGCCACACCGCGACGTCGAACGGGTCCTCCTTGCCGGGGTCGTCGGGTGCGTCGCCGTACTCGGCGAGGAGGTCGTGGGCCCGGCCGGCGTCGAGGCCGGCGCGCTGCGGGACGTCTCCGCCCCGGAACAGGACCGCGCCGTCCCGGACGTAGGCGAGGCCTGCGGCGAGGAGGCCCTGGGCGAGCGCGACGACCTCGCTGACATGGGTGTGGGCGCGGGGCTGGAGGTCGACGGCGTGGACGCCGAGCACCTCCAGGTCGCGTTCGAAGTAGAACTGCTGGACGGCGGCGAAGCTGTCGTACGGACTGCCCGCGCGGTGCGCCGCCTGGTCCAGCACGTCGTCGACGTCGGTGACGTTGCGGCACACGCGCACCTCGGCGCCGGCGTGCCGCAGGACGCGTGCGGCGACGTCGGCCCAGACGAAGGTGCGGGCATGGCCGAGATGGGTCGCGTCGTAGGGGGTGATCCCGCAGACGTACATGCGGGCGGGGCCGACGACCGGGAGGGGCCGGCCGCCGATCCGGAGGGTGCGATCGGGTGCGTTGAGATCCACGAGAGCGCCGTTCGTCAGGGTGGCAGGGCACCTTACTCCCTCCCGTCCTACCCCGGGCAAGGCTTCCCGGCCGGGGGACGAAGGTCCCGATGACCGGTGACCTTGGGGCGCTGACCCGCCGGGCCGCCCCGTCCGACGCTGGGGGCATGACCGAGAGCCTTTCCGGCGCGCGCGTGTTCGCGCTGCTGACCGATGGAACGCAGGTCGAGATCAGGCGGCTGGGCGAGGCGGACCGGGAGGCGGTGCGCGACCTGCACCGCGGGCTGCGGGAGGAGAGCCTCTACCTGCGGTTCTTCGGCCTCAACCGGGCCGTGGCCGAGCAGGTCGCGGCGCGGGTCTGCCGCGCGGACGGCGCGGGCCACGCGGCGCTCGGCGCGTGGCTGCACGGCGAACTGGTCGGCGTGGCGGAGTACGAACCGACCGACGTGCCGGGCGAGGCCGAGTTCGCGATGGCGGTCGCCGACCGGATGCACCACCGGGGGGTCGGCACGCTGCTGCTGGAGCACCTCGGATCCCTGGCCCGCTCCCAGGGGATCGTGGCCTTCCGCGCCGACACGCTCGCGGAGAACACCGCGATGCTGCGCGTCTTCGCCGACGCCGGGATGGCGGCGCGGCGCCGCTCCGCGGGGAACGTGGTCGAGCTGACGCTGCCGCTGGTCTCCGACGAGGGATACCTGGACGCGGTGGCCGAACGGGAGCGGCGCGCGGACGTGGCGAGCCTGGAGCCGCTGCTGCGGCCGCGGACGGTCGCGGTCGTCGGGGCCTCCCGGCGGCCGGGGACGGTCGGGGCCGAGATCCTGCGCAACATCCTCTCCGCCGGGTTCGGGGGCGCCGTGTACGCGGTGAACCCGCACGCCGCCGGCGGCGACCTGCACGGGGCGCCCTGCGTGGCGACGCCCGCCGACCTGCCGGAGCGGCCCGACCTGGCGGTCGTCACCGTGCCCGCCGGCGCCGTGGTCCGCGCGGCGGCCGAGTGCGGGCGCGGCGGGGCCCGTGCGCTGGTGGTGGTCAGCTCCGGGCTCACCGCCGTCCAGGGGCGCGACCTGCTGGCGGTCTGCCGGGAGCACGGCATGCGGCTGGTCGGCCCGAACTGCCTGGGGACGGCCAACACGGCGGTCTCGCTCGACGCGACGTTCGGCGCCGCGCATCCCGTCCCCGGGAGCGCGGGGGTGGTGGTGCAGTCGGGCGGTGTCGGGATCGCGCTGCTGGAGCAGCTGTCGCGGCTGGGGGTCGGGATCTCCTCCTTCGCCTCGGTCGGGGACAAGTACGACGTCAGCGCGAACGACCTGCTCATGTGGTGGGAGTCGGACGAGACGACCCGGGTGGGGATCCTGCACGTGGAGTCGTTCGGCAACCCGCGCAAGTTCGCCAGGACGGCGCGGCGGGTGGCGGCCCGGATGCCGTTGCTGACCGTCCTCGCCGGGCGGTCGGCGCCCGGCACGCGGGCGGCGGCCTCCCACACCGCGGCCGCCGCCACCCCGGAGATCACGCGGCGGGCCCTGTTCCGGCAGGCGGGCATCGTCGCCACCGACGACCTCGGGGAACTGGTGGACGCGGCGGCGCTGCTGGCGACCCAGCCGCTCCCGGCGGGGCCGCGCGTCGCGGTGGTGTCCAACGCGGGCGGGGCGGGGGTCCTCGCGGCCGACGCCTGCGCCGACGCGGGGCTCACGGTCCCGGTCCTCGGGCCGGCCACCCGGCGCCGCCTCTCCGCGATGCTGCCCCCGTGCGCGGCGGTCTCCAACCCCGTCGACACCACGGCCGCGGTCTCCGCCGAGCTGTTCCGGGAGGCCCTCGACGCGGTCGCCGCGGACGAGTCCGTCGACGCCGTCCTGGCGCTCGTGGCGCCCACGGCGCTCGCCGATCTGCGCGGAGCGCTCGGCGGCGGCGGCAAGCCGGTCGCCGCCGTCGTGCTGGGGCAGGCCGAGACCGTCAGGGTCAACGAGATGGGCGTCCCCTGCTACGCCTATCCGGAGAACGCCGTCCGCGCGTTCGCACGCGCCTTCTCCTACGCGCGGCGGCGGGGCCTGCCGCCCGGCACGGCCCCCGTGCTGCCAGGCCTGCTGCCGGTGGAGGCTGCGGCCGTCATCGACGAGTTCCTGTCGGCGGAGCCGGAGGGCGGCTGGCTGCCGCCCGTCGGCACCTTCCGGCTGCTGGAGTCCTACGGGCTCCCCCTCGCCCCCTGGTGCTGGGCGCGGACCGAGGACGAGGCCGCCGCGGCGGCCCGCGAGATGGGCGTCCCGGTGGCGATGAAGGCGCACGTGCCCGGCGTCGTGCACAAGACGGCGGCGGGAGCGCTCCGGCTGGGCCTGGACGGAGAGCGGGAGGTACGAGAGGCCTTCCGGGGCCTCGCGGGCCGGTTCGGCGAGGACCTGAAGGGCGTGGTCGTCCAGGCCATGGTGGAGGAGGGCGTCGAGGTGCTGTGCGGCGCCGTCCAGGAAGAGGTGTTCGGGGCCGTCGTCGTCTTCGGAGCGGGCGGCATCGACACCGACGCGCTGGCGGACCGCACCGCGCGCCTCGCCCCGCTGACCGCGCAGGAGGCCGACGACCTGATCCGCGAGCCGCGCCTGTCGGCCCTGCTGCTCGGCCATCCCGCCCGTCCGCCCGGCGACGTCGCCGGCCTGCGCGAGGCCCTGCTGCGGCTGTCCAGGCTGGCGGCCGACCACCCCGAGATCGCCGAACTCGACCTCAACCCCACCGTCGTCCGCCCGGACGGGGTGGTGGCCGTCGACGCGCGCGTGAAGGTCGTGCCCCGGCGCGCCTGGGACCCCTACCTGCGCCGCCTCCGCTGAAGGGGACGAGATCGTGAGACATCACCAGGAGACCGTGCGGCACCACCACCAGGGCCCCGAAACCGCCGCGGACGAGGCCGTCTCGACCGCCGACCCGCGCGAGCCCCTGCCCCGGCTCCGCAAGGAACTGCGGACGGGGGAGCGCGGGCTGTCTGAGCGCGAGGCGGCCCGCAGGCTGGCGGTCTACGGCGCCAACCAGGTCCGGCGGCGCGAGAAGCGATCCCTGGCCAGGCTGCTGTCCGCCCAGTTCCTCCACCCTCTGGCGCTACTGCTGTGGGGCGCGGCCCTGCTGGCGTTCGTGGCGGGCATGGCGGTGCTGGGCTGGGCGATCCTGGCCGTGATCCTGGTGAACGCGGTGTTCGCGCTGCTCCAGGAGCACCAGGCCGAGCGGGCCGTCGAGGCGCTGGCGGCCTACCTGCCGGAGAAGGCCCACGTCGTCCGGGACGGGACGGCGCGGGCGGTGGAGGTCACCGGCCTCGTCCCGGGAGACCTGATCCTCCTGGAGGAGGGCGACAAGGTCCCCGCCGACGCCCGGCTCACCGAAGGGGCCCTGGAACTCGACCTGTCGATGCTGACCGGCGAGTCGGCGCCCGTGGACAGGGTGGCGGCGCCGGCCGAGCAGGGCGTCGCCCTGCTCCACGAGCCCAATCTGGTGTTCTCCGGGACGACCTGCACCGGGGGAGAGGCGCGGGCGATCGTGTTCGCGACCGGCGGGCACACCGAGCTCGGCCGCATCGCCGCGCTCAGCCAGCGCGCGCCCCGCGGGGAGAGCCCGCTGGAGGCCCAGGTCAAGAAGGTGGCCTGGCTGATCGCCGCGGTCGCGGTCGGGATGGGCGTGGTGTTCCTGCTGATCGGGGCGCTGGTCGGCCTGCCGCTGACCGACGCCCTCATGTTCGCGATCGGGCTGCTGGTCGCCAACGTGCCCGAGGGCCTCCTGCCGACCATCACCCTCGCGCTGGCGGTCGGGGTCCGGGTCCTCGCCCGGCAGGGCGCGGTCGTCAAGCGGCTCAGCGCCGTCGAGACGCTCGGCTCCACCAACGTCATCTGCACCGACAAGACCGGCACCCTCACGCAGAACCGGATGCGGCTCCAGGCGTACTGGACCCCGGACGGCGGCACGGTCACGGCGCCGGAGCGACCGCCGCCCGCCGAGCTGGTGCGGGCGATGACCGAGTGCACCACGGTCTCCTACGACGAGGCCGGCGACCTGCAGGGCGACCCGACCGAGATCGCCCTGGTCCTGGGCGGCGGTCCCGACGCGCCCGCCCGCCTCACGGCGCGCGACGACCGGCGCCGGGCCGCCTTCCGGTTCGACGCCCGCCTGCGGATGATGTCCGTCGTCGCCCGGCGCGACGACCACCTGGCCGTGTACGCCAAGGGCGCGCCCGAGGCCGTGCTGGCCCGCTGCTCCGGCGCGGACCGGCACGCGGTCATGGACGTCGTCGACGAGCTCGCACGCCGGGGCCTGCGGGTGCTGGCGGTCGCCGACCGGGGCCTGCCGCCCGGCGCCGCCCCGCCCGAACGGCGGGAGGACGCCGAGACCGGGCTGCGCCTCCTCGGGCTCGTCGGGCTGTACGACCCGCCGCGCCCGGAGGTCGCGGACGCCGTGCGCCGCTGCCACGGCGCGGGGCTGCGCGTCCACATCGTCACCGGCGACAACGGCGCCACCGCCGCGGCCGTCGCCGCGGAGGTCGGCATCGGCGTCCCGCGCCTGCGCGTGGTCGCCGAGTCGGAGAAGGTGCACGACCACGAGCTGGACGAGCTGCTGACCGGCGACGACGAGATCGTCTTCGCGCGGTCGTCGCCGGAGACCAAGCTCAAGGTCGCCGACGCGCTGCGCGCCCACGGCCGGATCGTGGCGATGACCGGGGACGGCGCCAACGACGCCCCGGCCCTGCACCAGGCCCATATCGGCGTGGCGATGGGGCGCTCGGGCACCGACGTCGCCCGCGAGGCGTCCACGATGGTGCTGACCGACGACAACTTCGCCACGATCGTGACCGCCGTCGAATCCGGCCGGCGCGTCTACGACAACGTCCGCAAGTTCATCCTCTACATCTTCGCCCACGCCGTCCCGGAGATCGTCCCCTTCCTGGTGTTCGCGCTCAGCGGCGGCCTGGTGCCGCTGCCCCTCACGGTCCTGCAGATCCTCGCGATCGACCTCGGCACCGAGACGCTCCCCGCGCTGGCCCTCGGCCGCGAACCCGCCGAACCCGGCATCATGGACCGGCCGCCCCGCCCGTCGTCCCAGGGCGTCATCTCCCGGGACATGCTGATCCGCGCGTGGGGCTACCTCGGCCTGATCTCCGCCGTCCTGGTCATGTCGGTGTTCTTCTACACGTTGTGGCGGGCCGGCTGGCATCCCGGCGACCCGACCGGCACGGGCGCCCCCCTCCACCACGCCTACCTGACCGCCACCACCGCGACGTTCGCGGGCCTGGTCACCTGCCAGATCGGCACCGCGATGGCCTCCCGCACCGACCACGCGTCCCTCCGCGAGGTGGGGCTCACCACCAACCCGCTCCTGCTGGCCGGCATCGCCTTCGAGGTCCTGTTCGCCGCCGCCCTGATCTACCTGCCGCCCTTCCAGCACCTCTTCGGAACCGCCGCCCTCCCGCCGGACGTCCTGGGCATCATCGCCGCGTTCCCCGTCATCGTCTGGGCGGCCGACGAGTACCGCCGCCACCGCCGCCGCGCCCGTGCCGTCCCGGCGCCGAGCGCCGGCTGACCAGGGGCCCGGGCCGACGCACCGGCGCGGGCGGTGGAGGGGCGGTCCCCGCAGTTTCAGGCCGTGGGATGCGCGGCCCGCGCCGCTTCCTTGACGAGCTCGTCGACGCCGTCGCGGATCCCCGCGCACAGGGTCCGCAGATCGGGGAGTGCGTCGTGGTCGCCGGTGATCCCGAACGACAGGACGCCGTCGTAGGAGACGATGCCGACGGACACGCGCAGCCCGGCGACGATCGGGATGTAGGGGTCCATCTCCAGCATCCGCCGCCCCATCGCGTACAGCGGGAAGGAGGGGCCGGGGACGTTGGTGACGATCGTGTGGACCAGCGGCTGCCGCAGCCGCAGCGCCGTGTGGGCCGCCACCGAGAACAGGCCGGGGGCGCCCCCGAGGAGCTGGAGGAAGGCGTCGAGTCCGGCGGCCTGGTCCGCGCTCTTCGCGCCGTCCATCTGCTCGCGCAGCAGCCGCAGGCGGCGCACGGGGTCCGGCTCCCCGCAGGGCAGGTCGGCCAGGACCGCCGACACCCGGTTCGCCAGGACCCCGCGTTCGTCGGCCGACCGGACCGAGACGGGCACCAGCGCGCGGACGGTCGAGTCCGCGGTGAGTTCGCCGCGGGCGGCCAGCAGCGTCCGGAAGCCGGAGGCCGTCGCGGCCAGCGCGACGTCGTTGACCGAGCCGCCGAAGGCGCGCCTGATCCGGGCCACCTCGTCCAGGCCGGCGGAGGTCCGCGACCAGCGCCGGAGCGGGACGGTCGGGCCGTTGAGGGAGGACGCGCCGGGGCCGGTGAGGCGCGCGGCGTAGCCGGGCACCGCGCCCGCGACGGTGATCGAGTCGCGCAGGGCCGGGAGGAAGAGCCGGGCGGCCTGCCGCCCGAGGCCCTTCAGCCGGTCCGCCACGGCGCTGCGGACGACCGCCCGCCCGGACGGCTCCGGCGCGGGCGTCCACAGCCGGGGATCGGCGGGCGACCAGCCGGGGCCGGCGTCGAGCAGGACGCCCAGCAGGTCGATCCCGGCCAGCCCGTCGACCATGCAGTGGTGCACCTTGGAGATCAGCGCCCAGCGGCCGTCCCGCAGGCCCTCGACCAGCCACACCTCCCAGGGGGAGCGGGTGAGGTCCAGCCGCCGGCCGAGGACGTCGCCCGCCAGCTCCTGCAGTTCCTCCGGGCCGCCGGGCGCTGGCGCCTCCACGTGCCGGACGTGGTCGGCCATCCGGAAGCGGCGGTCGTCGACCCACACCGGGTGCGCGAGGCGGAGCGGGACCGTCCGGACGCGCTGCCGGCAGCGGGGCGCGAACCGGAGCCGGGCGAAGATCTCCCGCTCCAGCTCCGCGTGGCCGGGGGCGGGGCCCTCGAACACCGTCACGGTGCCGATCTGGAGCGGCGTCGTGTCGTTCTCGGCGAAGAACATCCCCGCGTCCAGCGCGTTCATCCGCTGCATCGTGCACCTCCGGCGTGCGGTCTCCGGCCTGCTAGGCCGAGCGGGAGCGGCGGTCGAAGTCGGCCCATTCGTCCTCCCACCGGCGGTAGCGGCACCTGTCGCAGCGCCGGCGGACCAGCAGGTAGAAGGTGAGCAGCGGCAGCCCCGTCACCGCCGCCGTCGCCGCGCCGGCCGACGCGTCGTCGCCGATCGTCCGCACGTGCTTCCGCGGCCCGGTCTCGCCCAGACCGCCGTGGGGTCCCGCCCACAGTTCGCGCCGCTCGCCGAGCCGCGTCGCCTTCCAACTCGTGTAGTGGCCGGTCCGCATGGCGCCGTCAGGTCCGGTCCAGACCACCGACACGTCGCGCCCGGACTCCAGCGGCCTGACGCCGACCACCGTCGCCTCGACCCGGTGGCGCGTCGCGGCCTCGTACCGCTCGGCGCGGACCCCCGCCGTGTGGACGGACCGGACGGCGTGCGCGCAGGCGATCGGGGCGACGACCAGGAAGACCAGGAGCAGGAGCAGCCCGACCCGCCACTGGACCCGGTCCACGCGGCGGCGCAGGGGGTTGCCGTCGAACCCGCAGCGGCGCCGCAAGCGGTCCGCACGCGTCTGCGTCATGGCCTGCTCCCCGGGTCGATGCCCGAACGACCTCGGAAGTCGCCCGGAACGGCGTACACCAGCAGCCTTTCTCGGGGGCGCACCGGGCGCCACGGACCGATGTCCCCACCCCCGGACCCGAAGGTCCCTTCCGGCCGGTCCGCCGAACCTCCCGGGGCGGAGGGACGAACGTCCCGCGGCCGAGGTGGCGAAGGCCTCTGCGGAGGCGCACTGCCGCCCGGCAGCGTGGGACGGAACGGTCATCGACAGGGGGAGGGCACGTGAAGAGCACGAACGTCCGCAGGGCCGCGCTCGCCTGCGGCGCCGCCACCGCCTATGTGTTCGCGCTCCGCCCCACGCTGCTGTGCTGGGGGGCCACCTACAGGGAGGCGGGCGCCCGGTATCCGAGCGACGATCTGATCGAGAACGCGACGAGCCAGTCGACCATGGCCACCTCGCTGCCCGCGCCGCCGGAGGCGGTCTGGCCGTGGCTGGTGCAGATGGGGAACGGCCGGGCCGGCTGGTACAGCTGGGACCTGCTCGACAACGGCGGGCGGCCGAGCTCGGACCGCGTCGTCCCCGAATGGCAGGACCTGGCGGTGGGCGACCGCCTGCCCGCGGTGCCGAGCGGGGAGATGTACTTCCGGGTCGAGGTCCTCGACCCGGGCAGGACCCTGGTGCTGCGCAGCGACCTGGAGCTGCCGTCCGGACGGTCGTTCGACCCGCGCGGGCCGCGGCCCAGGGCGTACTCCGACGGGATCTGGGCCTTCCATCTCCGCCCGCTCCCCGACGGGTGCACGCGGCTGGTCGTCCGGACGCGCGGCCGCGGGGAGCCCTCCGTCCCGAACCGGCTGTTCGCCTGGCTCTTCGGCGAGCCCGCGCACTTCGTCATGCAGCAGCGGCAGTTCCGCAACCTCCGGCGGCTCGTCGCCGGCCGCGCGGCCGCGGGGCCGGAGGGCGCGGAGACCGGCGCGGCCCGCCGAGCCGACCTCCGGCCGCTCCGGTAGCGGCCGCGGGCCGGGCGGTGAACGAAGGACTTTCGTCCCTGGCCCGGGCCCCGGAGGGGCGGTGGAATGGAGTAGGGCGAGAGAAGTCGAGGAGGAAGGGACGGAGAAGTGGGAGACCACGCACCGTCCATCTCGAAACGCTGCCTAAGCGGCGGAGGGCTTCTCCCGCCCCCAACCATGTTCCGCGGACGCCGCCTCCCGGCCACCGGCCGTGCGCGCCGTCCGCGGACGCGGCCGGAGGGGACGGAGGGGCCCGATGTCTGACGGAGGCACTGCCCGCGAGGTGGTCGTCGGCTTCGACGGATCGGTCTACGCCATGCAGGCGCTCGACTGGGCGCTGGACGAGGCGGAGCTGCGCGGGTCGCCGCTGGTGCTGTGCCACGCGTGGCACTGGCCGTACCAGGGGGTCGCCCCCGAACTGGAGGAGGCGGGCCGCCGGTCGCTGCACGAGGCGGCGCAGCACGTGCTGGCCCACGGCGTCGAGTGCGCCCGGGAGCGCACGGCCGGGGTCGCGGTCCGACCGGTCTCGGAGGAGGGGTCGGCGGCGGAGCGGCTCACGGAGCTGTCGGCCGGCGCGGAGCTCCTGGTGCTCGGATCGCGCGGGCTCGGCCGGCTCGCGCGCGTGCCCGTCGGCTCGGTCGCCGCGCACGTGGCCATGCACGCCCGCTGCCCGGTCATCGTGGTCCGGGGAGTCGGCGCGCTGCCCCGTCCCGAGGACGTGCGGCCGGTCGTGGTCGTGGTGGACGGCTCGCCGGCCGCGGAGAGCGCGCTCTCCTTCGCCGCGCGCGAGGCGGAGCTGCGCCAGCTGCCCCTGAAGATCGTCTACTCGGGCGCCGAGGCCGAGGAGGCGCAGGGCCCCGCGGTCCGGCACTCGTCCGCGCACGACCCGATGGAGCGGGCCGTGGCGGTCGTCCAGGAGCGGCACCCGGACGTCCTCACGCACCCCGAGAACCCCCTCGCGCCGCCGCCCGAGGCGCTGCAGGAGGCCGCGCAGGAGGCGCGGCTCCTGGTGGTCGGGGCCGCGCACCCCGCGTTCGGTTCGGTGGCCCAATGGCTGCTGTACAACGCGGTCTGCCCCATCGCGGTGGTCCCGCCGGAGAGCGCCGGCGATTTCTGAGATCTGCCCGAACGGCCCCACAGGACCGGACCTTCGAACCTTTCTCGGGGGCGGGCGCGGGCGGACGCTGGGATCATGAGGACGGACGCCGAGAGCGGCATGAGGGACCTGCGCCGGATCGTGTCGGGCGGACCGGCGCCGAACGCGTTCGAGATGCCCGGGGTGCGGCTGTCCGACGTCCTCGTCCGCGCACCCGTCCCGTACGTGCGCCCGCTCGTGGCCTGGCTGCAGGAGAGGCCGCCTTACGCCCTCGCCCTGACCGACCGCGAGGGCGCGGACATCGAGATCCATCACGGCGGGCTCCAGCAGCGGATCGTGCGCACCGCCACAGGCCCGGACGACGGCGTGAGGCGTGCCGTCCGGGGATCCGGAAGGCGGCGCGACCGCCCGGCGGACCCGGACGAGCGCAACGCCGTCCGGGTCGCGGAGGCCCTCTGCGACGGGCTCCTTCGCAGTCCCGCGGAACTGCTCCTCCTCGCGGGCGACATCCGCGTGGTGTACGACATCGACAAGCGCATCCCGGGCGGGGTGCGGCGCAGGGTCTCCGTCCGGCATGTGCCGTGCGTCCTCACCCGCGAGGATTCGGGGCGGCGCCTGGCCCCCCGGGTCGACCAGCACGTCCGCGCCTGGGTCGCGGAACGGAACCGGGGCCTCCTGGCGCGCATGGCCGAGGCGGGCGGGTCGGCCGACTGGGTGGTGGAGGGCGCGGCGGCGACGCTGGACGCCCTCTCGCGCGGCCGGGTCCGCGCCCTGGTCGTCGTCGACGACCCGGCGGACCGGCGCATCGCGTGGTTCGACCGGGCGTCCGGCCGGACGGCCCTGAGCCCGGACGCCTGGACGCGTCCGGGCACACCGGCGGACGGCGACCCCGTGATCGAGGCCGCCCCCCTGATCGACGTCGCTCTGCGGGCCGCGCTGCTCGCCGGAGCCGACGCCCGGCTCGTTCCACCGGGCACGCCCCACGCTCCGATCGAGGGCATCGGCGCGCTCTGCCGTTTCGGCGGTTGACGGGGCCCGGGGCCGGGGGCCGGCCCGCGAGAGGCCCTCGGCCGGAGGGCCGAAGGTCCCTGTTCCTCCGGACCGTCGACCCTCCTGCGGCACGCCCCCGCAGGAGAGGCTGAGATCGACCAGGCAGGAACCCTGAAGGGGAGTTCACTCATGAACGACGAGCAGATCACCGGTGTGGTCGTGGGCTACGACGGCTCCACGGGCGGTGTGCAGGCACTGGAGTGGGCCGCGGGCGAAGCCCAGGCCCGGGGACTCTCCCTGACGGTGCTCCATGTGTGGGACGTCTACGTCGGAGGGCCGATCGCCATGCCGGTCGTCGACCTGCGGGGCGTGGCTGAGGAGAACCTCAACAACGGTGTCGCGCACGTCCGCGAGGTCGCGCCGGACCTGAGCGTGCGGGGGGTGCTGGCCCGGGGGCAGGCGGCGGCCAAGCTGATCGAGGCCGGCCGCGGCGCCGACATGATCGTGCTCGGCCCGCGCGGGCTCGGCGGCTTCGCCGGACTGGTGCTCGGCTCGGTCGGCGCGCAGGTGGCGGCGCACGCCCCGTGCCCGGTCGTGGTCGTCCGGGGCGAGCTCGTCCCGCCGCCGGAGCAGGTGCACGGCCACGTCGTGGTGGGCGTCGACGGTTCGCCGGCGTCCCGGGAGGCGCTCTCGCTGGCCTTCACCGAGGCCGGCGCGCACGGCTGGGACGTCCACGCGGTGATCGCCTGGGAGGCGGTGCCCGAGAGGGTGAACCCTCCGCTGGTGGACGAGGCCGGGATGCGCGAGGCGGCGCAGGCCCGCCTGGCCAGGATGATGATCCCCGCGCGCGAGCTCCACCCCGACGTGAAGGTCCAGTCCGACATCGTGACCGGCCAGCCGCGCGAGGTGCTGATGAGCGCCGCGGAGGAGGCGCGCCTGCTCGTCGTCGGCTCGCGGGGCCTCGGCGGCTTCCGCGGCCTGCTGCTCGGCTCGGTCAGCCACGCCCTGGTCCACCACGCGCCCTGCCCGGTCGCGGTCGTCCACGCGACCTGAGCGGGCACGGGCATCCCTGCCCGGTTCCTCCGAAGGCTCCGGGGGCCGCATCGCGGCTCCCGGAGCCTTCCGGTCAGTGCCCCGGGGCGTTCTCGTGCTCCGTCCGCGGTGCGGGCGCGGGCGCGGGCTCGGGGCGCGGGGCCCGCAGGGTGACGGCGGCCAGTGCCGCGCCGGCCAGCGCGACCAGCGCCGCCCCGGTGAACGCGGCGGAGAAGCCGTCGGTGAGCGCGGGCAGGTCGCCGAGCCGGCCGGCGCCGAAGGATGCGGCGATGGCGGTCATCGCGGCCAGGCCCAGCGCCGAACCGACCTGGTAGCCGGTGTTGACGATGCCGGACGCCAGGCCGCCCTCCTCCGGGCGGGCCGCCGAGATCGCGATGCCCAGGGAGGGGATGAAGGCCAGCGACATGCCCAGCGCGGCGACCAGCGACGCGGGCAGGACGTCCACCCAGTAGTTCCCGTCCGGGCGGATCAGCGCCAGCCAGCCCATCCCGGCGGCCAGCACGACCAGCCCGGTGACGGTGGTTGCCTTCGGACCGAGGCGGCCGATGGCCCGCGGCGCCAGGACGATCATCCCGAGCATGATCAGTGCGGTCATCGGGACCAGCGCGGCGCCGGAGGGGAACGCGCTGTAGCCGAGGACCCGCTGCAGGTAGAGGTTCAGGAAGAACCACATCGGGATCCACGCGCCGCCGAGCAGGAACTGGGCGAGGTTGGCGGCGCCCAGGTTCGGCGCGCGGAAGATCGACAGCGGCATCAGCGGGCTGCGGCGGGACGCCTGGACGGCCAGGAACACGCCGAGCAGGACCAGCCCGCCGGCCAGCACCGCCCAGGTCGCGGCCGCGCCCCAGCCGACCTCGGGGGCGCGCACGACGGCGAAGACGACGGCGCCGAGCCCGGCGGTGACGGTGAGCGCGCCGACCACGTCCACCGATCCCCGGGCGCTCCCGCCGCCGCCCGGCATCAGCGCCGGCGCGGCCGCCAGCGCCAGGACGGCGATCGGGATGTTGATGTAGAAGACCCACGGCCAGGACGCGTACTCGGTGATGACGCCGCCGAGGAAGACCCCCGCGGTGCCTCCGGCGGGGGCCGCCGCGCCGTAGAGGGACAGCGCCTTGGTCAGCTCGCGCGGTTCGGAGCCGAACAGCATCATCAGCAGGGTGAGCGCGGCGGGCGCGATGAGCGCGGCGCCGACGCCCTGCAGGGCGCGGCCGGTCAGCTCGACGGCGACGGTGCCGGCGGCGCCGGCCACGGCCGACCCGGCGAGCAGGACCACCCACCCGGCCGAGAACAGCCGACGGGCGCCGAACAGGTCCGCCAGCCGGCCGCCGAGAAGGAGCAGTCCGCCGAAGGCGACGACGCAGGCGTTGAAGACCCAGGACAGGTCCTCCTGGGAGAAGGCCAGGTCGTCCTGGATGCGGGGCAGCGCCACCCCGATGATCGAGGTGTCCATGATCACCATGAACTGGGCGGCCGCGATGAGCGCCAGCGCCCACCAGCGGCGGCCGGCGGCGGGTGCGGAACGAGTGGACATGTCCCCTCCTATGTACCCCTAGGGGGTATCTCTGCAAAGTGCGGCTTACCCTACGGGGGTATATCGGGAAGAGCAAGGGCTCATCGAGGTGCTCGAAGGGTGATCTGAGGCACGTATACGGGGTAGGGGTAGAAGGTGGAGGGGCGCCGACCGGAAAGCCGAGGGCCTCGGATCGAGTGCTCGATCCGAGGCCCTCGGCTCTGCTCCGGTGCTACCTCTCGACGGGGATCCGCTTGGCCTCGGCCTTGACGGCCTCGGACACCGGCACGCGGACGGTGAGGATGCCCTTGTCGTAGGACGCCTTGATGTCCTCGACCCTGGTGTCGGCCGGGAGGGTGAAGGACCGGGTGAAGGAGCCGTAGTGGAACTCCGACCGGTGCGCCTCCTTCTTCTCCTCCTGGCGTTCGGCGTGGATCCGCAGCACGCCGCCGGCGACGGTGATGTCGACGTCCTTGTCGGGGTCGATGCCGGGCAGCTCGGCACGGATCACCTGGACGCCGTCGTCCATGTAGTCCTCGACCCGCATGGCCTGGCCGCCGCCGCTCCGGAACATGGCCAGCGGGGACTCGATCCAGTCGAACAGGTCCGGGAAGATCCCACGCGTCTCGCGCCGCTCCATCTCGCTCATGATGCCTCCCTCGGCTCGCGGACATCCGCCGCCCGGGGAGCGTCCTTGCCGCGTCCCCGCCGCCGGGGTGCCCGACTTCATGCTCGCTCCGCCGGCACCGGGCCCCTACGGACTTGGGTCCCCTCGGCCCGGGACGAAGGTCCGTCCCGCCCGCCCCGGAACCGCGCGCGGGCGGTGCGCTTCCGCGCTCCGCGGTCGGGGCCATCGGCGCCGCCTTCGGGACCTTCGGCCGCTGCCGACCGCTGATCATCCGCCTACCGTCGGGCATGGGGGGCGAGGAGGTGCGCGGTGGACGCGTGGGCGATACGGACCGAGGGCCTGACGAAGCACTTCGGGCGGGTGGTCGCGGTGGACGGGCTGCGGCTCGAGGTCGGCCGCGGAGAGATCTTCGGCTTCCTGGGGCCGAACGGCGCGGGGAAGTCGACGACGATCCGGATGCTGCTCGGGCTCGTCCGGCCGACGGCCGGCCAGGCGTGGATCATGGACGTGCCCGCCGGGGACGTCGAGCGGGCCCACCGCCACGTGGGCTACGTGGCGGGCGACGTCGCGCTCTGGCCGCAGTTGACCGGACTGGAGACGCTCACCTATCTGGGCCGCCTGTCCGGACGCGTCGACGTGCCGTTCCGGGACGAGCTCGTCGAACGGCTGCGGTTCGATCCGGGGAAGCGGGCCCGCTCCTACTCCAAGGGGAACCGCCAGAAGCTCGCGCTGATCGCGGCGCTGATGACCCGGCCGGACGTGCTGCTCCTGGACGAGCCGACGGCCGGTCTCGACCCGCTGATGGAGGCCGAGTTCCAGGCGCTGGCCAGGGAGGCCGCAGGCCGGGGGCAGACGGTCTTCCTGTCCTCCCACATCCTCGACGAGGCCCAGGACGTGTGCCACCGCGTGGCCATCCTCCGCGACGGGCGGCTGATCGAGGTCGCCGCGCTGGAGGACCTGCGCGGGCTGGGCGGCACGGTACTGGAGGCGGTCGTGGACGGCCCGGTGCCCGACCTGTCCGGGGTGCCCGGCGTGACCGGGGTGGAGCCCATCGACGGAGGCGTCCGCGTGTCCGTCACCGGGTCCCCGTCCGCCGCGCTGTCCCGGCTGAGCGCCTGCCCGCTGGTCCGGCTCCGCAGCCACGAGCCGACGCTGGAGGAGATCTTCCTGAGCTACTACGAGGGGGAGAGATGACCAGGGCCGCCCCGGTCCAGCGCGCCGTGACCCGTCCGCGCGCGGAGCGACACCGCCCGGCGGACGCCCCCGCCGCCCGGCTGACCCTGCGCCTGGTCCGGCGCGGGCTCGGCTGGCTGGCGGCGGCGGTCGCCTTCTACGTCGTGGTCGAGGTCCTCACCTACGAGCAGACGTATCCCGACAGGGCCTCGCGGCAGCGGCTCGCGGCGCTGTCGGACGACCCCGCGATGCGGATGCTCCAGGGCGTCCCGCACGCCGTCGACACGACCGGCGGCTTCGTCGTCTGGGACGCGGGCTGGGTGCTGGCCGCGGTGGTCGGCATCTGGGCGCTGCTCGTGGCGGGCCGCCTGCTGCGGGGCGAGGAGGAGTCGGGGCGCGCCGAGCTGGTCCTCGCCGCGCCGATCCGCCCGGCGCGGGCCGCGGCGGTACAGCTCGGCGTCCTCGCGGGCGCCGCGGTGGTCGCGGGCGCGGCGGCGGCCGTCCCGCTGGCGGTGCTGGGGACCGGCGTGGCCGGCTCGCTGCTGTTCGGGCTCGGGCTGGCCGGATTCGCCGCGACGTTCGCGGCGGTCGCGGCCGTGGCCGCCCAGCTCTTCCCGGCGCGGCGCCGGGTGACCGGCGTGTCCGCCGCCGCCTTCGGCGCCCTCTTCCTGCTCCGGATGGCCGCGAACAGCGCCGACTCCCGCGGCGGGCTGCGCTGGCTCACCCCCTTCGGCTGGCTGGACGAGCTGCACCCCTACCGCGATCCGAACTGGGCGGCGCTCGCCGTCACGCTCACGGCACCGGTCGTCCTCGGCGGCGTCGCGGTCGCGCTGCGGACCCGCCGCGACACCGGGGGCGCGCTGCTCAGCGAGCCGGACCACGCCCGGACGCGGCTCGGGCTGCTCGGAAGCCCCGCGGCGTTCGCCTGGCGCAGCACCCGGGGAATGCTGGCCGGCTGGCTGCTCGGCATCGCCGCGTACGCGTTCGTCGCCGGCGCCCTCATCGCGACCGTGCTCGACTTCGTCGCCGACGACCCGAACTACCAGCGCGTCCTGGAGCGGATCGGCTGGGACGCCGGCGACGTCGCCGACGGCTTCGTCGGCGCCATGGGCGTCCTGATCGGCCTGCTGATCGCCCTGTACGCGTGCTGGCGGATCGGCGCGGCCCGCGCCGAGGAAGCCGCGGGGCGGCTCGACCACGTCCTCGTCCGGCCCGTCACGCGGCGCCGCTGGCTGGGCGGGCACGTCCTGCTGGCCCTGGCGTCGTCGCTGCTGCTCGCGCTGGCCGCCTCGGCCGCGATGTGGGCCGGCGCCGCCGCCACGGGCGCCGACGTGGGAATGACCGACACCTTGGCCGCCGTCCTCAACCCGCTCCCGGTGGTGGCCCTGGCCACGGGCCTCGCGGTGCTGCTCTTCGGCGCCCGGCCCCGGCTCACCGTCCCCGGCTCGGCCGCGGCGGTCGTCGCCGCCTATCTGATCGAGACGATCGGGCCCGCCCTGGGCTGGCCGGACGCCGTCCTGGACGCCTCCCCGTTCCACCACCTCGCGCAGGTCCCGGCGGAACCCTTCCAGCCCGTCGCCGCCGCCGTCATGACCGCCCTGGCGGTGGTGCTCGCGGGGGCGGGCCACCTGCTGTTCGAACGGCGGGACCTCACCGGCGAGTGATCGGCCGCTGGGGCCGGTCACCGGCGGGCCGTACGGGCCGCGTGCCCGGACGGCTGCGCTCGCGGAGCCCCGGCCGCGGCTCGATCGTCGAGGCCCACGCGTCGATCCGCGCCCAGTCGCGGTAGTCGCCGTACCGGCTTCCCATCGCCCTGAAGAGCAGGTGCCCGACCAGGGACGTGTGCTCGCGGCGGAAGACCCCCGAGAACAGGCGGTGGTCGCGGGCGGTGACCAGTTCCTGGAGCTCGTCCTGCACGAGGCCCTTCTCCTTGGCCCCGAAGTTGCGCCACGGGCCGCGCAGCGCCGCCGGCATCCCGACGCTGAAGAGCCACACCGGCCGGCCGGCCAGGGTGTCGCGTTCGCGTTCGAGGAAGTCGACGGCCTCGGGCAGCCAGGCGCGGTCGTGGATCGCGCTGCCCAGCACGAACGCCTCGTAGGCGCCGGCGTCCTCCACCTCGGCCATGGAGCGGACGTCCACCTGGAAACCGCGCTCGGCCAGCAGCGTGCCGATCCGTTCGGCGATGCTCCGTGTGGAGCCGTGCGCGGTGGCGTAGCCCACCAATATGGTCATTTCTTCACCTCCGGCGGTGTCTCACCCTCAGCTTCGGCTCTGCCCGCGCTCGTCCCCAGGGCCGAACGTCCCGCGACCGGCCGTTCAGGCGGGGGCCGGAAGTCCCTCCGGCAGGCGCCGGACACGCTCCCCGGCTCGTCAGGGTTCGGCGGGGCCGTGGACGTCGGCGAGCACGAAGTAGTTCTCCTCCTCCTGGGCGAAGTGCAGCCGGAGGACGGCGTAGAGCTCCTGGACGGTCCGCCTCAGGTCGCCGGCGGGCTCCGGGGACGCCGGCGCGGCGCGGAGCTCCTCCAGCAGCGCGCCGACCCGCCGGGCCAGCTCGGCGATCTCGGTGTGCCCGCGGCTCATCGCCCCCGTGGGGTCGGAGCCGCCGAGGACGCGCGCGACCGCCGGATAGAGCAGCCGCTCGTCCTTGCGCTCGTGGGCCGCGAGGTCCGACAGGAAGCCCGACAGCGCCTCCGCGGCGGTGTCCCGCTCCCGCCCGGCGGGGCCCGCGGCGGCGTCCGCCAGCGCGGGGAGCCGCTCGATCCGCGGCCACAGCGCCTGGTGCTCCTCGTCCAGCCGCCGGACGAGGTCGGCCTCGTCCCCGCGAAGGCGCGGCGCCCGGTCGCGCCCCGGGCCGAGCACGCGCAGCGCGGACAGGATCGCCGCCACGTCGATGCCCTCCTGGAGCAGCGCCCCGGCCGCCGGGGTCAGGAACCCGAGCGCCGCGACGATCATCGCGGCCAGCGACAGCCCCATCCCGGCGAGGACGCTCTGGCGCGCGACCGACCGGGTGCGCCGCGCGATCGCGAGGGTCTCGGCCACCCGCTCCAGCCGGTCCACGGTGATCACCACGTCGGCCGCCTCGGACGAGGCCGTCGCGCCCCGGGCGCCGAGCGCGACGCCGACGCCCGCGGCCGCCAGCGCGGGCGCGTCGTTGACCCCGTCGCCGACCATCACGGTGGGCGCGCGGGCGCTCTCGTCCCGGGCGACCTCGACCTTCCCGGCCGGCGAGAGCCCGGCGTGCACGGTGTCGGCCCCCACCAGTTCGGCGATCGGCCCGGCGACGTCCGCGCGGTCGCCGGTCACCATCACCGCGCGGCCGATGCCCGTCCGGCGGAGCAGCCGGAACGTCCGCGGCGCGTCCGGGCGCATGCGGTCGCGCAGCAGCAGGACGGCCGCGAGCCGCCCGTCCACCCCGACGAACACGGTGATCGCGCCGCGGGCGGCGGCGCGGCCGCGGACCCGGTCCAGCCACGCGGCGTCGGCGCGGCCGGCCCAGCTCGCCTTGCCGACGCTCACCCGGCGCCCCTCGACGGTGCCCCGGACGCCGCGGCCCGCGCGCTCCTCGACGTCGGACGGCTCGGCGAGGCGCATCCCGCGCTCGCGGGCGCCGCGGACGATCGCCGAGGCCAGCACGTGCGGGGACACCTGGTCCAGCGACGCCGCGAGGAACAGCGGATCCTCGCGGCCGGCCGGATCGGCGGGGATGATCTCGGAGAGCGCGGGCCGCCCGGTGGTGACCGTGCCGGTCTTGTCGAACAGCAGGACCCGTGCGCCCGCGAGCCGCTCCAGCGTGCCGCCGCCCTTCACCACGACGCCCCGCCGGGCGCACCGGGACAGGCCGGAGACGAACGCGATGGGCGCCGCGAGGATCAGGGGGCAGGGCGTGGCGACGACCAGCACCGCGACCGCCCGGACCGGGTCCGCGGCGGCGATCCACGCCGCTCCGGCCAGCACCAGGGTGACCGGGATGAACACGGCCGAGTAACGGTCGGCCATCCGGATGAACGGCGCGTTCTCGGCCGCGGCCTCCTCGGCCAGCCGGACGATCCCGGCGTAGGTGCTGGACCGGGCGTCGTTGGTGGCGCGCAGGTCGAAGGGGCCTCCGGAGTTGACCGTGCCGCCGCGCACCACGTCCCCGGCGGGACGCTCCACCGGCAGGGACTCCCCGGTGAGCGTGGACTCGTCCAGCACCGCCGTCCCGTTCTCCACCAGTCCGTCCACGGGCACGGTCTCCCCGGAGCGGACCAGCAGCAGCTCGCCCGGCCGCACCTCGGACACGTCGACGGTCACCAGGCCGCTCTCGCTGCGGCGGTGCGCCACCCGGGGCGCGAGCGCGAGCAGCGCGCTGAGGTCGCGGCGGGCCCGCCGCCCGGCGCGCTCCTCCAGCAGCCGCCCCCCGGTGAGCATCACGGCGATCACGGCGCCGGCGAGGGGCTCGCCCACGGCGATCGTCCCGCCCAGCGCGAGGACGGCGATCACGTCGCTGCCGAACCTGCGGTGCCGCAACCCGTCCACGACCCACCACACGGCGGGGATGAGCGCGACCACCGTCGTCACCAGCCAGATCAGGTCTCCCGCGCCGGCGCCGACCGTCCAGCGGACCGCGGCGCCCGCCGCCAGCCCGCCGGCCGTCAGGACGAAGAGCAGTTCGTGAGCGTTCCGACCGAACGCGGTCTTGACCGCCATCCACCTCGCCGCCTGTGTGAGTCCTTTTCGTCCACGCTCCCAGGCCGTGCCCGGGGCCCCCAGGGGCGGTCGGCTCGCGGCCGGTGGGACGAGGGGGTGCCTGACATGGGGACCTTCGTCCCTAGGGGGCGCGCCGGAGGGCGAGGGAGCGTGGAAAGGAGCGGCCGTGCCGCTGTGCGCGCCGGATCGCCTCGGAGGAGGCGATCGCCGCCAACGCATGTGAGGAGACGCGATGTCCGAGCCGATCGTCGTCGGCACCGATGGTTCCGACGAGGCGGCGAGCGCCCTCGACTGGGCCGCCGCCGAAGCCGCCTTGCGCGAGCGCCCCCTGCACATCGTCCACGCCGTGGAGAGCTGGCCCTACAAGGCGCCGCTGTTCGCGCCGCCCGAGACCGCCGAGCGCATGACCCGCGCGGGGCGCATGGTCCTGGCGGCGGCGCGCGAGCGCGTCAAGGAGCGGTGGCCGGACCTCGAGACGACGACCGAACTGGTCGCCGAGGAGGCGTGGCAGGCCCTGCGGGCGCAGTCCGAGAAGGCGTTCGAGCTGGTGGTGGCCAGCCGCGGCCGGGGCGGGTTCGCCAGCCTGATGCTCGGGTCCACGAGCCTGCGCCTGGCCGGCCACTCCGCGGTGCCGGTGGTGATCGTCCGCGGCGACGCCTCCGACACCGGCGAGGTCGTCGTGGGGATCGACCTGGCCCAGGAGGCGGGCCCGGTGCTCGAGTACGCCTTCGAGGCCGCCGCGCTCCACGGCGCCCGGCTCCGCGTCGTCCACGCGTGGCAGACGTTCGCGACGCTGATCGAGGCCGGCTACGCCGTCGACGCGGAGCAGATCGAGCAGGACCTGCGCAAGGAGGTCACCGCGGTCTGCGAGCCCGTGCGGAGCAGGCATTCCGGGGTCGACGTCGCCGACGAGGTCGTCCTGGAGCACCCGGTGACCGCGCTGGCCAACGCGTCGCGGAACGCCCGCCTGGTCGTGGTCGGCGCCCATGACCGGAGCTGGACCTCTCCCCGGCTCGGGTCGACCTCCCACGGGGTCATCCATCACGCGCAGTGCCCCGTCGCCGTCATCCCCGCCGGCTGATCCGGACGGAACATCGGCAGCGGCCCGGGGCCGCTGCCGATGTTCCGTGTCCAGCAGATGTTCTCCATGTCGTCCGGGTGGAGAACCGCGGGTCCGCGCTGGGGCGGGGGTCAGGCGGCGGCGGGGCTGCCGCGCCGGAGCCGGGTCTGGCGCATCATCCGCTGGAGGTCCTCGGTCGTGACCATCCCGACCAGGTGGTGGTCGGCGGCGACGGCCGCGACGAGGTCGCCGACGACGGGGGCCATCTGGAGGAGGACGTCCACGGGCCTCTCGGGGTCGACGACCCGGTCGGAGCCGAGCGGGACGCTGAGATCGCCGAGCGTGGCGCCGGTGTCCCAGGCCGGGACGCGGGTCAGCCGGTCCGAAGTGACGGCGCCGACGGGCTCGCCGGACACGCTCACGACCGGGAACACCGACTGGCGGGACGGCACCGCCACGTCCCGGATGAACGGGGCCGCGGCCTGCCAGGTCCAGCCGTTGTCGGGGTCGCGGGTCATGATGTCGGCGACCCGGAGGTCCCTCGCGGCCTCGCGGAGGTCCGTCCAGCGCTCCTCCGCCCGCGCCGAACTGGAGATGAACCATCCGATCAGGGCCAGCCACAGCCCGTTCCACCAGCTCCACAGCAGCAGCATCAGCAGACCGGCGCCGATCATGACGCGGCCGAGCGCCAGCCCGGCGTGCTGGGCGGTGCGCGTCGCGCGCGGCTTGTCCCCGCTCCTGCCCCACAGCAGCGCGCGCAGGATGCGCCCGCCGTCCAGCGGCGCCCCCGGAAGCAGGTTGAACACCGCGATGAGGACGTTGGTCACGGCCAGCCAGCTCAGCGAGGCCGAGACGATCACGGGGGCGCCGAGCGCCTCCCCGGCCTGCCAGAGCCCGGCGAACACCGCGCCGGCGACCGCGCTGGTCAGCGGGCCGACCCCGGCGATCTGCAGGTCGGCGCGGGCGGTGGCCGGCTCGCCGTCCAGCTCCGCCAGGCCGCCCAGCGCCCACAGCGTGATCGAGCCGACTCCCACACCGTGCCGACGGGCGACGATCGCGTGCGCGACCTCGTGCGCGGCCAGCGATCCCATGAACAGCACCGCGGCCAGGACGGCCGCCGTCCAGCGCACGCCGGGTGACGCGGCCGGGTCGGCGGCGGGCAGTACCGAGCGGCCGAGGATCTCGGTGATCAACAGCATGATCACCAGAACGGACCAGTGCATTCCGACCGGGATCCCCCGGAAGGTGCCGAACCTGAACGTCTGCTTCATCACGAGCCTCCTACCGATGCCTTCAGGCTCGCGCCGCGTTCCGCCCGGCGGTCAGGGGCGAATTTCCCCTCCCGGTGGGCCTTTCGACCCCTCGGGCCGGCCCGGGCCCTCCCCGGCGGCCTCGGTGCGCAGCGCCGCGACCTCGACGGTCAGATCGATGCCGACCGGGCACCAGACGATGCACCGGCCGCAGCCCACGCAGCCGGAGGAGCCGAACTGGTCGTGCCAGGTGCCGAGCTTGTGGGTGAGCCACTGGCGGTAGCGGCTCCTGGGCGACGCCCGGACGTCGCCCCCGTGCAGATGGGTGAAGTCCGGATCGAAGCAGGAGTCCCAGAGCTGCCACCGTTCGGCGTGGTCACCGGTCAGGTCGGTGGTGTCGCTGACCCTCGTGCAGAAGCAGGTCGGGCACACCATCGTGCAGTTGCCGCAGCTCAGGCAGCGCTCGGACACCTCGTCCCAGCGGTCGGCGTCCAGGGTCCCGGCCATGAGCTCGCGCAGTCCCAGGGCGGGCATCTCCCGGCCCATCCGGCCGGCCGCCGCCGCCACCTCCGCGCGCGCCCGGTCGACGTCGGCGGGCTCGGCGGGCGCCGATTCCACGTCGTCCATGAGGGCGGCACCCGCCTCGGTGGCGACGTCGACCACGTAGCGGAGGCCGCCGTCGCCGGCCAGTTCGGTCAGCGCGAGATCGTAGCCGGGGCCCGCCTGCGGGCCGGTGCCCATGGAGGTGCAGAAGCAGGTCCCGCCGGGCTCGGTGCAGTTGACGGCGATGATGAAGTTGTCATGCCGCCGTGCCTCGTAGGAAGGGTCGACGTGGCGGCCGCCCAGGAGCACGCGGTCCTGGATCGCGATCGCGCGCAGGTCGCAGGGCCGGACGCCGAGCAGTGCCAGCCGGGCCGGTTCGGGTCTCCCGTCCCTGACCTGGAACCCGTCCTCCGTCCGGTCCGCCTCCCAGAGCTTGACCCTCGACCGGTGCAGGAACGGCTTCCAGGACTGCGGCCCCGCCGCGTGCGCGAACGCCGCGCCGTCCTCCCGCCGGCGCAGCCGGTAGGCGCCGGCTTGGAGCGTGACGCCCCAGCCGTACGGCAGGCGATCGGCCGAGTCGAGTTCCTCCAGGACGATCGCGTCGTTGCGCACGGTCGGCCCGATGACGGTGTAGCCGGCCCGGCGCAGCGCCTCGCACAGCGGGCGCAGACTCGTCAGTTCGAGCGCTGGTGCGGTCATCCGCTTCTCCTTCCTGCGTGGTCGGCCGCGGGGAACGCGGTCCCGCGCCGGGACGCGAGCGCGGCGGCCAGGCGGTCGGCGACCGCGCCGGCCGCGGCGGCGACCCGCGGCGTGAGCCCGCGGCCGAGTCCGAAGTCGGCCCCCTCGATCGCGAGGACCCGGAGCCGGGCGGGCATCCGGCCCATCGCCGACCCGAGCGCGACGGCGTCGCCGAGGCCGAGGGCGTGGTCGGTGACCGGCCGCGCCGTGAGGGCGGCGGCACCGGCGTCCAGCTCGTGGACCCTGCCGGGCTCGGGCGGATCGGCCCGCACGGCGTCCACGACGATCGCGAGGTCGGCTCCCGCCCACAGGTCGATGAGCCGCGCGGGCTCGCCGTCGGTGACCGCGAGCCTCGCCTCCGTACGGCCGCGGAGGGCCGCGACGACGGCGGGTCCGGCGCCGTCGTCGCGGCGGAGGTCGTTGCCCACCCCGATCACGGTGATCACGACCGCTCCACGGTCAGGTCGAGGAAGTGGGTGGCGCAGGAGATGCAGGGGTCGTGGTTGCGGATCGCCTGCTCGCAGCTCCGGGTCAGGGCCTCGTCGTCGAGGTGGAGGCGGGCCGCGACGAAGCGGCGCAGGTCGTCCTCGATGGCCGCCTGGTTCTGCGACGTCGGCGGGATGATCCTGGCCGCCCGGACGAGGCCGTCCGGACCGAGGTCGTAGCGGTGGTAGAGCAGGCCGCGCGGGGCCTCGGTGGCGCCGTGGCCGGTCCCCTCCCGCGGCGGCACCGGCACGGCCGGACGCGGCGGCGGCTCATAGGCGTCGATGATCCGCAGCGCCTCGTCCGCCGCGTAGACGACCTCGACGGCCCGGACGAGGATGCTGCGGAACGGATTCCGGCACTCCGGGCCGAGCCCGGCCCGGTCGGCGGCCTCCAGCGCGAGCGGGGACAGCAGGTCGCGGTTGAGGGAGTAGCGGGCCAGGGGACCGGTCAGGTAGCGGCCGCCGCCGGTGAACCGGGCGTGCAGCGCGGTCGAGTGCGGGACCTGCTCCTCGACGACGTTCCGCTCGAACTCGGCGACGGGGAACGCGGGCCCCGCGCCGCGGCGGACGATGCCGCCCTCAAGGGGGTAGCGGTCGGCGGACAGCGCGAGGAACTCGTGGCCGTGGGCGAAGTCGGGGAACTCGAAGCCCGCCGCCCATTCCACGGTGGCCAGGGCGTCGTCGCGCGCCACCCGCAGGGTCTCGGCGAGCGGGGCCAGCTCGGCGGGCGCCGGGGTCCGGTGGAACCCGCCGACCCGGACGTTCACCGGGTGGATCGCGCGGCCCCCGAGGAACTCCATGAGCGCGTTCCCGGCCTTCTTCAGCCGCAGCCCCCGCTCGACGGCGGCGCGGTGGTCGCGGGCCAGCTCCACCGCGCCGGGACAGCCGAGGAAGTCCGGTGCGTGCAGCAGGTAGATGTGCAGGGCGTGGCTCTCGATCCACTCGCCGCAGTAGATCAGGCGGCGCAGCTCGCCGAGGGGGCCGTCCACGGTCACGCCGCAGGCGGCCTCGATCGCCTGGCAGGCGCTCATCTGGTAGGCGACCGGGCAGATCCCGCAGATCCGGGCGGTGATGTCGGGCGGCTCGGTGTGGGCGCGGCCCCGCAGGAAGGCCTCGAAGAAGCGCGGCGGCTCGTAGATGTCGAGCCGCACCTCCTCGACGTGCGTGCCCCGCACCCGGACGTACATCGCGCCCTGGCCCTCGACCCGCGCGAGGGCCCCGACGCGCAGTGTCCTGTCCCTGCCGTGCGTCTTACTGCCGTCCTTCTCACTGCGGTGCGTCATCGCTGTGTCCCCCGGGCGGGGCCTCCTCGCGGAAGTCGGCGACGTTGAAGGTGGACAGCAGGCGGTCCGCCTCCTCGCCGGTCATGTCGAGCCACGGCAGCAGGCCGCGCGTGTTCGGCCGCCCCCCGCTCCACGCGGGGGCCGGGCCGAAGCAGCCGTAGCAGCCCCGCGCGTACGCCGGGCAGATCGCGCCGCAGCCCGCCTGGGTGATCGGGCCCAGGCACGAGGTGCCGTGGGCGACCATGACGCAGACGTTTCCGCGGATCTTGCACTCGAAGCAGACGCTGTGCACGGGGACGTCGGGCGGGCGGCCCGCGAGGTGCGCCGCCAGGACCTCCAGGAGCTGGCGGCGGTCGATCGGGCATCCGCGCAGCTCGAAGTCCACGCGCACGTGCGCGGCGATGGGCGTGGACGTCGCGAGCGTGTCGACGTACTCGGGCCGCGCGTAGACGACGGAGGCGAACTCCTCGACGTCGGCGAAGTTCCGCAGCGCCTGGACACCCCCGGCGGTCGCGCACGCGCCGATCGTGACCAGCTTCCGGGAGACGGCCCGCACGTGCCGGATGCGCTCCAGGTCCGCGGGCGTCGTGATCGACCCCTCGACCAGCGACACGTCGTACGGCCCTTCCCCGGCGGCGCTCGACGCCTCCAGGAAGTGCGAGATCTCGATCTCGCCGGCGAGGGCGAGCAGCTCGTCCTCGCAGTCCAGGAGGGTGAGCTGGCAGCCGTCGCAGGAGGCGAACTTCCACACGGCCAGCGTCGGTCGGCCCATGGCTAAAGCTCCCTGACGGTCATGAGCGCTTCGGCGCGCGCATAGGGCACGACGGGCCCGTCCCGGCAGACCAGCAGCGGGCCGAGCTGGCAGTGCCCGCACCAGCCGACCCCGCACCGCATGTTGCGCTCCATCGACAGCCGGACGTTCCCGGGCGGCACCCCGAGGCCGGTGAGCGCCCGCCCGGTCAGGCGCATCATGATCTCCGGGCCGCAGACGAAGGCGGCGGTCCTGGCGGGGTCGACGTCCGCGGCGCCCGCCAGGGCGGTGATCACACCGACGTGGCCGGTCCAGCCGGCGTCCGGCCGGTCGACGGTCACCTCGACCTGGGCGCCGCGCGCCCGCCAGGCGTCCAGCTCTCCGGTGAACAGCAGGTCGCCGGGGGTCCGGGCGCCGACCAGGACCGCGACGCGGCCGAACGAGTCCCGCTCGGCCAGGGCCCGCAGCACCACCGGCCGCAGCGGGGCCAGGCCGATCCCGCCCCCGGCCACGACGAGGTCGTGTCCGCGGGCGCCGTCCAGCCCCCAACCGGTGCCGAGGGGGCCCCGCAGACCGAGGACCTCGCCGGGCCGCGTCCCGCACACGGCCCGGGTGACGGCGCCGACGGCCCGGACCGTCAGCTCCAGCACCGCTCCGGTCCTCCGCGACGGGGCGGCCCCCATGCCGGGCCCTATGCGGCTGAGGGAGATCGGCGCCTCGCCGATGCCGAACGCGTACGTCATCGTGAACTGGCCCGGCGCGGGCTCCGGAATCGGCTCCCCGACGGGCTCCAGCGCGAGCGTCACCGTGTCGGCGGTCTCCGCCCGCCGGGCCGTCACGCGGTACGGGACGGGTGCCATGGGGTGGTGCGCGGCGGCCGGGTTCACGCCGGCCGATCCGGGGCCGCGTACAGGTCCAGGACGCGGACCCGGGTGGCTTCGAGGCGGTCCAGCAGCACGGCGCCGAACCGCAGGGTCAGGTCGTAGCCGAGCCGGAGGTCGGCGGCGCACAGCTCCCGGACCTCGGCTCCCTCGAACCGCAGGGCCCGGACCGGGCCCAGGGAGACGGCGCCGAACCTCCAGATGTGCGGAGGGAACATCCACGACCATCCCAGCACGGAGGAGGGCGGCAGGGTCTCCACCACCACCGCGCCCCGTCCGGGGACCTGGAGATCGAGGGCCACCGTCCCGGAGCGCAGCAGCCAGAAGTGCCCGGCGGCCCAGCCCTCCTCGAAGAAGCGGTGCCCCGCCGGGACGTCCATCGCCGTGGCCGTCGCGGCCAGGGCGGCCAGGTGGCTGCCCGGCATGCCGGCGAAGAACCGCTCCTCGGCGAGCGTCTCGCGCGTGCCGCCGTTCGTTGCCTCCACCTGCCGTGACCTGCCCTTATGGCGGGCCGCGCATACCGCGGCGATGGTCAAGAACAGGGCCGGTCGAGAACAAGGGCGGAGTGGGGGACCGGGTCAGCGCGCCGTGCGCAGCAGTTCCCCGGCATCGGGGTCGGCGACGGGCAGGCCCGCGCCGTCGAAGACGACGGCCCCCGCCTCGTCGAGGGTCCCGCGCGAGAGCCGGTAGTGGTGGACGCACAGATGCAGGTCCACGGGCCGGTGGTCGCGGCCGGTGATCGGCAGGACCGCCACCACGGCGGGCTTGGCCAGGCAGCAGCACGCCCGGTCCGTGAGCCGCGGCACCACGGCCGGCGCGGGGGCCTCCCGTCCCGGCCGCCCGCTCCGGCCCGCGCGGCCGGCGATGGTCTGGGTCGAGAACTTCGTAGCCATGTCCTCACCGTCCCCGTCCACCGCGCCGGGGGGCAGGGCCGTCCCGACATCGATTCCGGGACCAACGGCCCACGCCCCCGGAGGACGCGGGTCGGCGCCCGCCGGCCCCGGAAGGCTTCATCCCGTGGAGCCGACGAGGACGCCGTAGGCGATGATGTTGTCCTTGTAGCTGCGCTTGACCGGGTCGAACTCGCCGCCGCAGGTCATCAGCCGGATCGTGGGGTCGGCCGTCGGGCCGTAGACGCGCTCGGTCGGGAACCTGGACTTCGGGACCTGCTCGACGGAGGCGATCCGGAAGACCGCCGTGCGGCCGTCCCGGCGCAGCACCCTGACCTGCGCCCCCGGCCTGAGGCGGCCGAGGTCGTAGAACACCGCGGGGCCCGACGCGCGGGTGTCGACGTGGCCGTAGAAGGCGGCCGGGCCGCGCTCGCCCGGCGCCGCGCCGCCGTTGTACCAACTGGTGAGCCCCGGTTGACTCAGTGACGGCTCCTGGACGGTGCCGTCGGGCTTCAGCCCCAGGGACAGGACCGGCGCGTCGACGCCGATGGCGGGGATCCGGATGCGGACGGGCGCCGAACGCGGCATCGCGCCGGCCGCCGGCGGGTTGGGTGAGGAACCGCCGGAGCCGCCTCCGGGCACGCCCGGGGGGCCGCCCCGGTCGAGCCCGAAGACGACCAGGACGACCCCGATGACGACGGCGGCGGCCGCGAGCGGCAGCCACACGCCGCCCCACCGGCGCATCTCACGCTCCGCCCTGGCGGCGCCGACGCAGCGCGAACGTGCCCGCCGCGGCACCGGTGCCGATCAGCAGCACCCCGCCGAGCAGGAACGGACCGGACACCGAGGTCGAGCCGCCACCGGTCTGCGGCGGGCCGGACGGCGTCGGGTTCGGGGCGGGACTCGTGGGCGCCGGGCTCGTCGGGGTCGGGCTGGGCGTCGTCGCCTGCGTGATCAGGAGCGAGGTCGACGCGCTGACCGCGGTCCCGTCGCAGAGCAGGTTGACGGCGTACTTGCCCGCCTTGGCCTCGGCGGAGGTCTTCAGCGTGAGCTTCGGCGCCCCGTTGAAGGCGCCGCCTCCCGCGAAGGCGTCGGACTTGACGACGGCCTTGGCCGTCCCGTCGGCGCAGACCGCCGCCACGGTCACCGGGGCGCCGCCGACGGGAACCGAGGCCGGGACGACGCTGACGGTCGCCGCGGGGGCCGGGGGAGTGGGTTCGCTCGTCGTGGGCGTCGGGCTCGGCTCGAAGGGAGCGAGCGCCAGCGCCGCCGTGAGCACGGGGGTGAGGGCGAGACCGAGGGGCAACATGATCCACCTCCTGCGCACCGCTCAGTGCGGGCGCCTGGTGCCGTTGGGGCCTTGCCTCACCAGTGCAGGCCGCCCGGCCTGGGGGCTTCAGGGACGAAGGTCAGATCGTTCGGGGACCAACGGCCCACCCCGGCAGGGCTCCCGCGGAGGGGGTTCCGGCGCTTCGGAGCCCAAGGCCTGCGAACCGGGAGGTCGGTTCGGGGGCGCCGGGGCGCCGAAGGTCCCGGCCGCGGCGGACCTTGGTCCCTGTCCCGCGCCCGCCGGTCCGGCCAAGGCTGGAAACCGGCCGGGAGTAGACGGGTGATCGCCGGAGGAGCCATGTCCGCACCGATCGTCGTGGGGACCGACGGGTCCGGCCCCGCGGGCCGGGCCGTCGACTGGGCGGCCGACGAGGCCGCGCTGCGGCACCGGCCGCTGCACATCGTCCACGTGGCGGAGATCTGGCCGTACCAGCTCCGCCGCTTCGCCCCGCCGGACGAGGCCGAACGCGTCTCGCCCGCCGGGCACGCGGTGCTGCTGGAGGCCGAGAACCGCGTCCGGGCGCGCCGTCCCGAGCTGCGGGTGACGACCGCCCTGGTCGTCAACGCTACGCAGGACGCGCTGCGCGACGAGGCGGAGAAGGCGTTCGAGCTGGTGCTCGGGCACCGCGGGCACGGCGGCTTCACCGGACTCCTGCTCGGCTCCACCACCCTGCGCATGGCCGGGCACACCGCCGCCCCCCTGGTGGTCGTCCGAGGGGAGGGCGACGGCCGCGGCGAGGTCGTGGTGGGCTACGACGTCGCAGAGGAGCCGGGGGACGCGCTGAGGTACGCCTTCGACGCGGCCGCCGCCCGCGGGGCGCGGCTGCGCGTGGTCCACGCGTGGCAGCTCTCGGTGGACATGGCCGAGGCCGGATACGCCATCGACGAGGAGCGCCTCAACGACGAGCGTCGGGCACGTGTCATCGAGGCCTACGCCCCGCTGTACGACAGGTATCCGCTGGTGGACGTGGTCAACGACGTCCTCGTCGGGCACCCCGTGTCCGAGCTCTGCAGGGTGTCGCGGACGGCGGACCTGGTCGTCCTCGGCGCGCACCCCCACCGCCTGGGCCTCTTCCGGCTCGGCTCCGTCGGCCACGGCGTGATCCATCACGCCGAGTGCCCGGTCGCCCTCGTCGGCCGGTTCGGTTAGGGCGCCGGCCCCAGGTCACCCGCCTTCGAGCGGGCCGCTCCCGGCGGCCCGGTATCCGGCGGCGAGCTCCTGGTAGAGCCGGTCCCGGGCGTCCTGGAGGCGCGTGCTCAGCCGGACGGGACGGGTCTCGGGCCCCCGGAGCCGCTTGACCCGGTCGGGCAGCGCGGCCAGGTCGGCGGCGCAGCGCTCGCGTGCGCGGTCGAGCGGCTCGGCGTCGGCGACGCGGCGTCCGGCCGCCATGACGGGGACGAGCAGCGGCTCCAGGCCTTCGGGGGCGGGCTCGTCCCGCAGCGCGACCACGTCCCCGTCCGCACTCCGGTAGACCTGCTTGGCGCACGGTGCGGTGATCTTGCCGGTGGACAGCTTCATCACCGGCCGGTCCTCGTAGGCGACGAGCTTGTAGGCGCTGTCGAGGTAGGGGGCGTCGGCGGACACGCCCATCTTCGTCCCCACCCCGTACACGTCGATCGGCGCGCCGGCGGCGGCGAGGTCCGCGATCCGGTACTCGTCGAGCCCGCCGCTGGCCACGATCCGCGTGCCCGTCATGCCGGCCTCGTCCAGCATCGAGCGGGCCTTGACCGCGAGGTCGCCGAGATCGCCGGAGTCGAGCCGGATCCCCGCCAGGGCCGGCAGCCCGGCCCGGCGGGCCGTCCGGATCGCGGCGGCGACCCCGCCGAGCGTGTCGTAGGTGTCGACCAGCAGCGTGGTGCGCTCGGGGAAGTCGGCCGAGAAGGCCGCGAACGCCTCGCCCTCGCCGGGGAAGGCCTCGACGTAGGAGTGGGCCATCGTGCCGGTCGCGGGGATGCCGTACCGCCGGGCGCCCTCGACGTTGCTGGTGCCGGCGAAGCCGGCGAGGTAGGAGGCCCGCGCGACGGCCATCGCGGCGTCGACCCCCTGCGTCCGGCGGAAGGAGAAGTCGATGACCGCCGCCCCGCCGGCCGCCCGCACGCAGCGGGCGGCCTTCGTGGCGACCGTGGACTGGAAGGTGATGTGGTTCAGCAGCACGGTCTCCACCAGCTGGGCCTCCGCGATCGGCGCGGTGACCTCGAGAAGGGGCTCGCCGGGGTAGACGACACGCCCCTCGGGCACGGCCCGGACGTCGCCGGTGAACCGCAGGCGCTCGAACGCCCGGAGCGAGGCGTCGTCCAGCCCCTGCTCGGCGGCCAGGTAGCCGAGGTCGTCCTCGGAGAAGCCGTAGTCCTCGACGAACGACAGGCAGTCCTCCAGGCCCGCGGAGATCAGGAATCCCCGGTCGGGCGGCAGCTTCCGGACGAAGAGGCTGAACGTGGCCGGTCCGGTCATGCCGCGGCGCAGATAGCTCGCCGCCATCGTCACCTCGTACAGGTCGGTCAGCAGTCCGCCGCTCATACGATCAGTCCTCGCGTGTCGGTCCGCGGCTGTACGGGTTGGACCCTGCCCGTCCCGGCCCGGTACGCCCGCCTCCGTCCGTCCCGCCCGGCGGGGCCGAAGGTCCCTTTCCGGAGGGCGCCGACCTCGGGATTCGGGACTTCCGCCCCTAGGGGCGCCGCCGGCCGCGCTCCAACGATGGAGGTTGAACGGCCGAGCGAAGGAGGTTCGCCATGAAGGCCAAGGAATGGAGCGTCGAGCTCTACATCACCGAGGACGGCCCGGACACCGTCGCGCACGCGGTCCTGATCAGCGGCGACAAGAAGACGACCGGGCGCGGGCAGGCGCGGCGCAACCCGGTCGACCGCGAGGTTCCGGAGATCGGCGACGAGCTCGCCGTCAGCCGGGCGCTGGCCGATCTTGCCGGCCGGCTCCAGGGCCTCGCGAGCAAGGACATCGCCCAGTTCGCAGGCCCCGCGTGAACGCCGCGAGACCGCGCTCTCTTCCGATGAGGTGAGCCGAATGGGCCGGCAACCCGTCACCAGGCCCGGCCGCCCGGGCCTCCCACCGAACCTGGACGACTACGAGAGGGTCTACGACCGCTTCCGCTGGGACGACGCGCGGGCCGCCATGGACGGCCTCCCGGGCGGGCGGGGGCTCAACATCGCCCATGAGGCGGTCGACCGGCACGCCGAGGGGCCGCTCGCCGACCGGGTGGCCCTGCGCTGCCTGGACCGCCACGACCGGGTCACGGAGCTCACCTACGCGCGGCTGCGGGACGAGACCTGCCGGTTCGCCAACGTGCTGCGCGCGCTCGGGGTGCACCGGGGGGACCGGGTGTTCTCGCTGCTGGGCCGCGTCCCGGAGCTCTACGTGGCGGCGCTCGGGACGCTGAAGAACACCAGTGTCCTCTCGCCGCTGTTCCCCGCGTTCGGGCCGGAGCCGATCCGCGACCGGCTCCGGCTCGGCGACGGGAAGGTGCTGGTCACCAGCCCCGAGCTGTACACGAGGAAGATCGCCCAGATCCGGGACGAGCTGCCGGGGCTGGAGCACGTGCTGGTCGTCGGCGGCTACGAGGCGCCGCCCGGCACGGTCTCCTACCAGGAGATCATGGACGACGTCGCCCCGGTCTTCGAGATACCGCCGACCGACCCGCAGGACATGGCGCTGCTGCACTTCACCAGCGGCACCACGGGACGGCCCAAGGGCGCGGTGCACGTCCACGAGGCGGTCGTGGCGCACCACGCGACCGCGGCCTTCGCGCTGGATCTGCGCCAGGGGGACGTGTTCTGGTGCACGGCCGACCCGGGCTGGGTCACGGGCACCTCCTACGGGATCGTCGCCCCGCTCACCCACGGGGCGACGCTGCTGGTGGACGCCGCGGAGTTCGACGTGCGGCGCTGGTACCGGATCCTGGAGGAGCAGCGGGTCTCGGTCTGGTACACGGCGCCGACGGCGCTGCGGATGCTCATGCGTTACGGGGCCGAGCCGGCGCGCGCCCACGACCTGTCCGCCCTGCGGTTCGTCGCCAGCGTGGGGGAGCCGCTCAACCCCGAGGCCGTCGTGTGGGGCGTGACGGCCTTCGGGCTGCCCGTGCACGACAACTGGTGGCAGACCGAGACCGGCGCGATCATGATCAGCAACTACGCGTCCATGGAGATCAGGCCCGGCTCGATGGGGCGTCCGGTGCCCGGCGTGGAGGTCGGGCTGCTGGAGCGCGGCCCGGACGGGCGCGCACGGGTGTCGGCCGACGGAACGGTGGCGGTGGCGCGCGGTCCGGAGGCCGAAGGCGAGCTCGCGCTGCGGCCCGGATGGCCGTCGATGTTCCGCGGCTACCTGCACGACGACGCGCGCTACGCCAAGGCGTTCGCCGGCGGCTGGTACCTCACCGGGGACATCGCCCGCCGGGACGCCGACGGCTACTACTGGTTCGTCGCCCGCGCGGACGACGTGATCAAGTCGGCCGGGCACCTCATCGGGCCGTTCGAGGTCGAGAGCGCGCTGATGGAGCACGAGGCCGTCGCCGAGGCGGGGGTCATCGGCAGGCCGGACCCGGTCGCGGGGGAGGTCGTCAAGGCGTTCGTGACCCTGCGGCCCGGCTACGAGGCGGACGAGGCGATGCGCCGCGAGCTGATCGCGTTCGGCCGCCGCAGGCTGGCGTCCCTGGCGCCCAAGGAGATCGCGTTCGACCGGCACCTCCCGCACACCCGCTCGGGCAAGGTGATGCGCCGGCTGCTGAAGGCGCGCGAGCTCGGGCTTCCCGAAGGGGACGTGTCGACACTGGAGCGGAGCCCATGACCAGGAAGAAGAGGACCGAGCCCGGCGGCGCCGCCGGAGGGGGCGGCGGCCGGGCGGCGGACGCGGCGGCGCGGGAGGCGGCGGCGAAGCAGCGCCGCGGCCTGCTGCACGAGATGCTGCGCATCCGGCGCTTCGAGGAGCGCTGCGTCGAGCTGTACAGCGCGGCCGAGATCCGCGGGTTCATGCACCTGTACATCGGTGAGGAGGCCGTCGCCGCCGGGGTGATGCCGGCGCTCGGGCCGCAGGACGCCGTCGTCACCACCTACCGCGAGCACGGGCACGCCCTCGCGCGCGGGATCCCGGCCGAGGCGGTCATGGCGGAGATGTTCGGCCGGGTCACCGGCTGCAGCCGCGGCCGCGGCGGCTCGATGCACCTGTTCGACGCGGCGACCCGGTTCTACGGAGGCAACGCCATCGTGGCCGGCGGGCTGCCGCTCGCGGTCGGGCTGGCGCTCGCCGACCGGATGCGCGGCGACGAGCGCGTCACGGCGTGCTTCCTCGGGGACGGGGCCGCCGCCGAGGGCGAGTTCCACGAGTGCCTGAACCTGGCCGCGCTGTGGCGGCTGCCGGTCCTGTTCGTCTGCGAGAACAACCGGTACGCGATGGGGACCGCGCTCGCCCGCGAGCACGCCGAGACCGACCTGGCCCTGCGCGCCTCGTCCTACGGCCTGGTGTCGTGGGCCGTCGACGGCATGGACGTGCTCGCGGTCTCCGCGGCCGCGCGGCGGGCGGCCGAGTCGGTGCGCTGGGGCGGGGGCCCGCACTTCCTGGAGATGCGCACCTACCGGTACCGCGCCCACTCGATGTACGACCCGGACCGCTACCGCGCCAAGGCCGAGATCGAGGAGTGGAAGCGCCACGACCCGATCGACGCCCTGGCCGCCCGGCTGCGCGCCGACGGCGACCTCGGCGAGGACGACCTCACCGCGATGGACAAGGAGATCGCCGCCGAGATCGACGGCGCGGTGGAGGCGGCGCGGAAGGCGCCGCTGGAGCCGGTCGCCGACCTGGCGCGCTTCGTCTACTCGGAGAAGGCGGTGCGGTGATGACCACCACCCAGGCGCGGTCCGGCGCGCCCGCGCCCGCCGAGCACGGCGGGACCACGTACCGCGAAGCCATGCGGGCGGCCCTGCGGGAGGCGCTGGCGAAGGACGAGCGCGTGTTCCTGATGGGCGAGGACGTGGGGCGCTACGGCGGCTGCTTCGCGGTCAGCCTCGGCCTGCTGGAGGAGTTCGGGCCCGAGCGGATCCGCGACACGCCCCTGTCGGAGTCGGCGTTCGTCGGCGCGGGCATCGGCGCGGCCCTCGCCGGGATGCGCCCCGTCGTGGAGATCATGACGGTCAACTTCAGCCTGCTCGCGCTGGACCAGATCCTCAACAACGCGGCGACGCTGTCGCACATGTCCGGCGGGCAGTTCGGCGTCCCGCTGGTCATCCGGATGACCACCGGGGCGGGCCGGCAGCTGGCCGCCCAGCACTCGCACAGCCTCGAAGGCTGGTACACCCACATCCCCGGCCTGCGGATCGTCGCCCCCGCGACCCTGGAGGACGCCCGCGGCATGCTGTGGACCGCGCTGGAGGACCCCGATCCCGTGCTGCTCTTCGAGCACGGGTCGCTGTACGGGATGTCCGGCGAGCTGCCGCCAGGCGCGGGCGCGGTGGACATCGACCGCGCGGCGGTGCGCCGGGCCGGCGCGGACGTCAGCCTGATCACCTACGGCGGGACCCTTCACAAGACCCTGGAGGCCGCCGAGACGCTCGCCGCCGAGGGCGTCGAGGCCGAGGTCGTCGACCTGCGGTCGCTGCGCCCGCTGGACGACGCCACGATCATGGACTCGGTCCGCCGCACCCACCGCGCCGTGGTCGTGGACGAGGCGTGGCGGTCGGGGAGCCTGTCCGCGGAGATCAGCGCCCGCATCACCGAGCAGGTGTTCTACGACCTCGACGCGCCCGTCGCCCGCGTCTGCGGCGCCGAGATCCCCATCCCCTACCCCCGGCACCTGGAGGAGGCCGCGCTGCCGCAGCCGGACGACGTCGTCGCCGCCGCGCACCGGGTGGTGAGCGGCGATGCCTGACTTCACGATGCCCTCCCTCGGCGCCGACATGGACCGCGGCACCCTCACCGAATGGCTGGTCAAGCCCGGAGACCGGGTGCACAGGGGCGACACCGTCGCCGTCGTCGAGACCGACAAGGCCGACATCGAGGTCGAGTGCTTCGACGACGGCGTGGTCGACGCCCTCCTCGTCGAGCCCGGCGCCAGCGTGCCGGTCGGGACCCCGCTCGCCCGGCTGAGCTCGACGGCGGCGCCGCCGGGCGGCGCGCTCCCTCCCGCCCCTCCCGCCGCTCCCGAGCCGTCCGGCGCCGCGGCGCCCGCGGCGGGCCCGGCGCGGGAGCGGAGGAAGCCGTCCCGTGCTCCCGCGCACCGGCGGGCGGCGACCCCGCTCGTCCGGCGCCTCGCCGAGGAGCGGGGCGTCGACCTGGCGTCGGTGCACGGCACGGGGCACGACGGCAGGATCATTCGCGCCGACGTCGAGAGGGCGACCCGCCCGGCGGGCCGGCCGAAGGCGTCGCCCCTGGCCCGCCGGATCGCCGGCGAGCTCGACGTCGACCTGGGCCGGGTGCGCGGGTCGGGTGCCCACGGCGCCATCCGGGCCGACGACGTCCGCGCCGCTGCGGGCGGCCCGCGCCCGGCCGCCGAAGCGCACCCCGCCGCCGAACCGCACCCGGCCGCCGAACCGCGGAGGGCGGCCCCCGCACGGCCCGCGGCGGCGGACAAGCAGGCCGCGATGCGGCGGGCGATCGGCGAGCTGATGGCCCGGAGCAAGCGCGAGATCCCGCACTACTACCTCGGCACCACCATCGACATGGGCGCCGCGACGGCCTGGCTCCAGGCGCGCAACCGCGAACTCCCGGTGTCGGGGCGGATCCTCCCGGCCGCGCTGCTGCTCAAGGCCGGTGCGCTGGCGGCGCGGGAGGTCCCCGAACTCAACGGCCACTGGCTCGACGAGGCGTTCGTCCCCGGAGAGGGCGTCCACCTCGGCATCGTCACCGCGCTGCGCGGCGGCGGGCTGGTGACACCGACCCTGCGCGGCGCCGACGAGCTGTCCCTGGACGACCTGATGGCCGCGCTGAAGGAGATGCTCGTCCGCGCCCGGACGGGCCGGCTGCGCGGGTCCGAGCTGAGCGACGCGACGATCACCGTCACCAACCTGGGCGACCGGGGCGTGGAGTCGGTGACCGGCGTCATCTTCCCGCCGCAGGTGGCCCTGCTCGGCTTCGGCAGGATCGTCCAGCGGCCGTGGGCGGTGGACGGGCTGCTGGGCGTCCGCCCGGTGGTCACCGCCACGCTGGCCGCCGACCACAGGGCCACCGACGGCCACACGGGCGCGCGCCTCCTGGAGGCCGTGGACCGGCTGCTGCAGAGCCCGGAGGAGCTATGACACCCCGAGAGGCACGCGACCTGGCCGCCCGCTCGCTGGAGAAGGCGGCCCCCGACGTCGACGCCGCGACCGTCGGCGGGGACGCCGACCTGCGCGAGGACCTCGGCCTCGACTCGCTCGACTTCCTCGGCTTCGTCGAGGGGCTGAGCGACGGCTCGGGCCTGCGCATCGACGAGGACGACTACCCGGAGCTGGCCACCCTGGACGGCTGCGTCGCCTACCTGACCCGCCGCACCTGACGCCCGCGGGCCCTCGGCGGGGCCGGGACGAAGGTCGGGCCGAGGCGGGCCGATGCGCCCTGGAACGCCGGAGGCCCGCACCGGATGCTGGTGGGTGGAACGGCCAGGAGCGAGGTGGGGGCGATGTACTCCGATCGGCGGGACGCGGGACGGCAGCTCGTTGCGAACCTGCGGCGGTACACGGGCGGGGACGTGCGGGTCCTGGGCCTCGCGGGGGGCGGTGTCCTCGTGGCGGCCGAGGCCGCCGCGCTGCTCGGCTGCGCGTTGGACGTGCTGGTGGTGCGCGAGTTCGCCGTCCCGGGGATTCCCGGCGTCGTGGGCGCGGTCGGCGAGGGCCGGGCGCGCGTCCTGGACGAGGACGCCGTCCGGCGGTCCGCGGCCGGCGAGGGGCGGATCGGGGAGCTGGAACGGGCCGCCCGCGTCGAGGCGCGGGCGCTCGGGCTCCGGCTGCGCGGGGGGCGCCCGCGCCTGCCGCTGGCCGGCCGGGACGTCATCGTCGTCGACGACGGCGCGGCCTCCCGCCCGGTCGCGGAGGCAGCGTGCCGCGACGCCCGTGCGCAGGGCGCGGGGCGGGTCGTCTTCGCCGTGCCCGCGGCGGCGCCCGCCACGCTCGACCGCCTGTGGACCGTCGCCGACGAGGTGGTCTGCCCGCTCTCGCCGACGTTCTTCGTCGCCGCGAGCGACTTCTACCTGGACTTCGCGCCGGTCTCCGAGGCCGAGTCCGCCCGGCTGCTCGAACGGGCGGCCGAGCACACGGCATGAGCCCGCCCCCGGCGCGCCGGGGCGGGCTCGACCCGCCCGCGGGGAGCGCGGTCCTTTTCCGGGGGGCGGAACGGGGCAGCATCTCGTTGAGGCGGTGTCCTCGCAGGTACGCGGCGCGGACTCGCGGTTGGGGGGATTGTTGTGAACGGTCCGATCTTGGTGGGGGTGGACGGGTCCGAGACCGGCACCCGGGCGCTGGACTGGGCGGCCGGCGAGGCCAGGGTCCGCAGGGTCGCCCTCCGCCTCCTGCACGCCCTCCCGCAGGTCCGCGGCGGCACGGCTCCCGGCATCGAGCAGGAGCCCGAGTGGGGTGCGGCGCGGCGGTTGCTGGACGAGGCCGAGGAGCGGGTGCGCAGGCGCATGGAGGGCGTCGAGACGTCGAGCGAACTGGTCGTCGACGACGCGGCGAGCGCGCTGGTCGCGCGCGCCCGGGACGCGGGGCTGGTGGTCGTCGGCACCCGTGGCAGCGGCGGCCTCGCCGGCCTCGTCCTCGGCTCCGTGGCCTTCAAGGTGGCGGCGCACGCGCCGGTCTCGGTGGCGCTCGCGCCGGCCCTGCGCGAGCCGACCACCGGCCATGCCGAGATCGTCGCCGGCGTGGACGGGCCGTCCACCGGGGCGGTGCTGGCCGAGGCCTTCCGTGAGGCGGCGCTCTGGCGGGCGCCGCTGCGGGTCGTCCACGCCTTCCGGTTCTTCCAGGTCCCCGATCCGGTGCACTCCGCCGAGCTCGCCGCGCTCCTGCGGCACCACCGGCAGGCGGCGGAGGCGCGGATCGAGGAGGCGCTGGCCGACTGGCGGACCCGGTTCCCCGAGGTCCAGGTCACCGCCGAGGTGGTCAACGACAGCCCCAGGAAGGCCCTGCTCCAGGTCTCGGCCGGCGCCCAGCTCGTCGTGGTCGGCCCTCATGACCACAGGGACCCGCTCATGCCGCTTGGATCGGTCGCCTACACGGTGATCCACCGGTGCGGCCGTCCGGTCCTCATCGCCCGGCCCGCGTGACGCGTGTTCGGGCTCTTCAGACCGTCCCGCCGCGCGCCGAGGCGCCCGCTGCCTCGGGCGTCCTGCCGCGTCCGGTCCCCTGCGCGGGCACCACCGCCACCGGGCAGGGCGCTTCCTGCAGCGCGGCCTGGGTGACCGGGCCCAGGAGCGTCTGGGGTCCGGCGCCGATCCCGCGCGCGCCCATGACCAGCAGCGCCGCGCCGTGGGCGGCGCCGAGCAGGGCCCGCCGCGGAGTGTCGACCATGAACTCGGTCTCCAGCCGCACCTGCGGGTACCGGGTCCGCCAGGGGGCGATGTCCTCCTCGAACCGCGCCATGGCCTCGCGCCTGATCACCTCGGGATCGCTGAAGGGGACGCGGTCCGGTCCGCGGAACGCGGAGGGGTCCCACCAGCTGCACACGGCCGTGACGGACGCGCCGCGCAGCGCGGCCTCCTCGAAGGCGAAGCCGATGGCCGACTCGGCGCCCGGCGAGCCGTCCACCCCGACGACGAGCCGCTCGCCGTCCGGTCGTGCGGGCGGCAGGTCCGGCCGGACGACGATGACCGGGCGATCGGCATGGGACGCCACCTGGACCGCGGTGGAGCCCACCGAGAGTCCCTCGAACCCGCCGTGCCCACGCGAGCCGAGCACGACCATGTCGGCCTCGCGGGACGCCTCCAGCAGCACGGCCGAGGCCCACCCCCGGTCCAGGCGCCAGCGGACGTCCAGGCCCTCGGCGAGGCCGTGGGCCTTGCGCACGCCGTCGTCCGCCACGATGGCCCCCGCGCCGCGGAGGACCTCCAGGGTGTCCTTGTCCGGCAGACGCAACGGATAGGGCCAGTGCCAGGCGTGGCAGACCGTGAGGGGCAGGCGGCGGGACAGAGCCTCCCGCACCCCCCAGCGGAGCGCCTCGTCGGCGGCGGGCGACCCGTCGTATCCGACCAGGACGGTGCCCGTCCTCTCTCGATCGTTCATGGCCGATCCCTCCCCCTGTCGGTGCGTCCAGCCTTCCCGGCGAGGAGAAGGCGCAGGTAGGGGCCGCTGTCCCCGGTTCGGGGGACCTTCGGCCCTCCGCTTCGACCACGGACGCCGGCCGCCGTGGAGCGGGCCCCCGAATTGTGGACAGAGTCGGCAAAACGCCTACAAACTCGGGCAGTGCGGGCGTGGCTCGCGGCGCGGTCCGGGTAGTTCTCCCAGATGACCTACCCGTCACCTGCGCCCGGGCGCGCCTACGGATCGGGTGACGCCGCCGGCCGTGCCCCGCCCGCCCAGCAGGCCGCCGATGCGCTCGCCCGGCAGCTGGGCTCCGACGCGCAGCGCGTGGCCCGCGACCTCGCCGACCAGATCACCCGCCGGCTGTTCGCCATCGGCCTCGAACTGAACGGCGCGCTGGCCCGCATCCAGGACCCGCGTGCCGGCCAGGGCGTCCAGGCGGCCCTGGCCGTACTGGACGACACCATCGCCGAACTGCGCCGCGTGGTCTTCGACCTGCGCACCGCCCCCCGGCACCCGGACGCACCGGACCGCTGAGGCCGCACCCCGCCGACCGGCGCGGGGAACCGGACCGCCTCCCGTCCTCAGGACGCGACGAGGCCGCCCCCTCTCACACCTGCGCCCCCAGAGCCCCTTCGGGGGCGTGGAGGGCTCGAAGGACGGCCTGGTGGGTGATCCAGCCGGAGAGGACGGTGCGTTCGGGGTCCAGGACGGGCACGCCGGTCCCGTCCGTGGACGTCAGGACGTGAAGGGCGTCGACGAGCGGCATGTCCGTGGTCAGCGGCGTGGGCATCTGCGCCAGACCGCCGGCGGCCGGCGAGCGCCCGGTGTCCGTCCGCGACTCGGTGTCGGCCAGCGCTTCGGCGACCGCACGAGCGGTGACGACCCCTTGGTAGGCGCCTTGGCCGTCCAGAACCGGCAGAGCACCATGCTCGGAGAGGGCGAGCAGCCGGGAGGCGTCCGCCAGGGCGAGCGTGGCCGGCAGCGGCTCGGGGACGGCGTCCATCACACCGCCGACGCGACGGGTCATGCGGGGGTCGGCCGGTGCGGCGTCCAGGTCGATGCCGCGGCGGCGGAGCTTGAGGCTGTAGATGGTGTCGTCCGACAGGTGCCGGCCGACGAGGGCGGCCACGACGATCGCGGTCATCATCGGCAGGATGATGGAGTACTCGCCGGTCAGCTCGAAAAGGATCACCACGGCGGTGATCGGGGCCCGGGCGGCGCCGGCGAACACCGCGCCCATGCCCACCAGCCCGTAGGCGCCCGGTGAGGTGGTGACCGAGGGGGCGAGTTGGTGCGCCGCCGCGCCGAAGGCGCTGCCGAGCATCGCGCCCATGAACAGGCTCGGCGCGAACACCCCGCCGGAACCGCCGATCCCGATGGTCAGGCTGGTGGCGAGGATCTTGCCCACGAGCAGCAGGAGCAGGAACCCGATCACATAGCGGCCGTTCACGGCGTCCTGCAGCACGGGGTAGCCCACGCCGTACATCTGCGGGAGGGCCAGCAGCAGGCCGCCCAGCAGCAGACCGCCCGCGGCGGGCCGCAGCCATTCGGGCCCCCGCCAGAGTGTGTCGCACACGTCCTCCACCGTGTACAGGGCGCGGGTGAACCCGACCCCGGCCAGGGCCCCGAGCAGGCCGAGCAGCGCGAACAGGAGGTACTCGACCGGGTGGGCGACGTGGAAGTCAGGCGGCGACATGAACGAGGCCGAGCCGAACACGGCCCGGCCGATCACGCTGGCCGTCACGCTCGACAGCACCACCACGCCGAACGACTCGACGGTGTAGTCGCGCAGGATCAGCTCCATCGCGAAGAACACCCCGGCCAGCGGCGCGTTGAAGGTCGCGGCGATGCCGCCGGCGGCGCCGCAGGCCACCAGGATCCGCAACCGGTTCTCGGCGACCCTCACGACGCGGCCCAGCGTGGAGCCGAGCGCCGCGCCGATCTGCACGATCGGCCCCTCGCGCCCCACCGAGCCGCCCGCCCCGATGGTCAGCGCCGAGGCCAGGGACTTGACCACCGCGACCTGCGGGGCGATGCGCCCGCCCCGCTGCGCGACGGCGAACATGACCTCCGGCACGCCGTGGCCGCGCGCCTCGGGGGCGAACCGCTGGACCAGCGGCCCGTACACCAGCCCCGCCACCGCCGGCACGAGGAGCACGAAGAACGGCCCCAACCACGGCAGCCGCGGATGCGCGTCCCGTCCGGCCGCGGAGTAGTCGCCGTGCCCCGTCAACAGGTGGGTGAACGCGGTGATGAGCTCGCGGAAGACCACGGCGCCCGCTCCGGCCCCGCATCCGACCAGCAAGGCCAGCAGGACCAGGCCCCACTGGGTCTCGCGGACCTTCGCCGGCAGGCCGCGCGCCCCGCCCTCGACCGGTATCCGTTCCCCTGCCGAACCCTCGCCCACTCACCGGCCCCTTCCGTCGGTTCACCGAGCTAACTATTGCATTATGCAATACGCTGCCCGGTTCGGGTCCGGGGCGGTCGGCTACGTTGGAGCCGTGCGCGCACGAGACCTCGCCGTCGACTACCCGACCGTCACGCCGGACGACAGCGCCCTGGACGCGGCCCGGCTCGTGGCCGAGCATTCGCTCGCGGGGCTGATCGTCGTCGACCCCGACCGCCGCCCCGTCGCGGTGATCCCGGGTTCGCGGCTCCTGCGGGCCATCATCCCGCCGCACGTCCGGGACGACCCCGCGCTGGCCCGGGTCTACGACGAGCGCCACGCCGACAAGCTGTGCGCAAGGCTCGGCGACAGGACCGTCGCGGACCTCCTCGTCGAGGACCGCAAGGCGCTGCCCGTCGTGGACGCCGACGCCACCGTCATGGAGATAGCCAGCGTCATGGCCGCCGACCGCAGCCCCGTCGTCGCGGTCAGCGGCGAGGCCGACCGCACCGACGCGCCCATGATCGGCGTCATCACCGTCGCGCACTTCCTCGACCGGATCCTCCCCGACCGTCCGCCGAGCTGAGCCGTCGGACCTCGGCCCGGCGTCGGCCCTTCCGAGGGCGCCGTCGTCGCCGTCGGCGCGGCGGCCATCGCGAACCGCGGTGCACGGCGGGATGGCCGGCCGGGAGGTTCAGCACCTCCGGTTGCGGTTGACGCACTTGGCGACCGCGGCGTTCAGCCGCTTGGACATGACGTTGATGTAACCGGCGTGGTCGGTGATGGGCTTGTGCTGCTCGGTGGCGAAACCGTCCACCGCGAACCGGACGTCGCCGTCGTTCTTGGGCGCCGTGTTGGGGATGCCCTTGTAGACGAGCGCCATGGTCAGATGCGGGATGGCCTTGAACCCGGCAGGACACCTGCCGTCGTCCTCGGGGAAGACGGCGTGGGCGCGGTGGTTGGCGCTGTCGGTGTTCTTCCCGTCCCAGCAGCTCGGCTCGTCGAAGAAGCGCACCACATCGCTGCCCTTGGGGCAGAGCGGGTACTTGTCGGTGCGCCTGTCGGTGAAGCCGGTGCAGGTCCAGGTCGCCTGCGCGTTGGCGGGCCCCTTGGAGAACGCCTTGGCGTCACCGGTGAACAGCCGCAGGAACCGCGGCATGGCGGTCACCTTCCCGCGCGGGCTGCCGCTGTAGCGCAGGATCACCTTCGAGGGCAGTACCGCGGTGCCGACGTTGTTCTTGTCCTTCTCCGCGGCGCCCTTGCCCGCGTCGCCCTGCCGGCGCACCCGCAGCACCGGCCAGAAGTAGGTCGACTTCTCCGCCTTGATCCGGCAACTGGTGCCGGCGGCGGCCAGGCTCGCGTCGGTGGAGAACGCGTCCGTGGACAGGTTCCCGACGTAGTCGTGCAGATGCTCTGCCCCGTTCGGCACGCCGGGGGAGATGATGATGTTGTCGGTGTTCTGGTGCTTCTCCTTGTCCGTGCCGCACCGGGAGGTGAAGCTGCCCCGCGAGGCCTTCCGGTTCGGGCGGACCTTCGTCCGGACCGGTCTCACCTTGCGGATGTCGATGAAGTCGGCGGCGGCCGGCCCGACGACTCCGTTGCCCGCCCCTGCGCCGCCCTGGCCGCCGCCATCCTGGCCGCTGCCGCCGCCCTGTCCGCCGCCGGTCAGCCGGCACCGGGCGAGCGCGCCCAGAGCGGGGGGCTGCTGCCCGGCGCGCTGGAAGCTGATGGCGATGCGGTCGAGGGCCGCCGCGCGCTTGTCCTCCAGCGGCTTCAGCACCGCGTTCACCGCGAGCTGCCGTCCGCCGCGCTCGGGCAGGCTCTTCAGCCTGCGGTTCGCTTCCGCGATCTGGGAGTCCAGCAGCGCCAGTTCACGCGCGACCTCGGCCTGCTGGGACGCGGGCACCCGCGGAAGCCGCGGCTTGACGGCGGGACAGCTGACGCTCTGGGGCGCGGCCCCGTCGGCGGACGACAGGCTGGTATCGGCCGACCGGCCACACCCCGCCACCCCGGTCGCGACCATGGTGAAGCCCGCGCCGAAAGCGAGGAAGGCAATGGATCTCTTCTTGCGTCGTGCACGCACGGAGCGCTGCATCTGGCACCTTCCGCTTCTTCACAAGATCCCCGCTACCGCAGGCGGTACGTGCGCGGCGCCGAGAACGTTCACCCATGGGGGAACCGCTCCGGCGTGCGGCGGGACCGCTGCGGCGGAGCGGCTCAGCGCGAGCCGCCTGCCGCGGGTGGTCCGCCCGCGGCCGGTGCTCAGCGGAGGGTGAGCGCCGTCTCGGACTCGACGCGGGTCAGCTTCTCGGGGTTGCGGACGTAGTAGAGCCCGGAGATGCGGGCGTCCTCGACGCGGACCGCCAGGACGCCGTCGAGTTCGCCGTCCAGCCGCAGGACGAGGGCCGGGCCGCCGTTGACCACGGCCACCTCGGTGGTGATCTTGTGCCGGATCCGGCCGGTGCCGCCGATGATGAAGCGGGCCACCTTCGCCGCCCCGGTGACGGGCCGCGGCGCGGCCTGCTTGAGGCCGCCGCCGTCGCCCATCAGGACGACCTCGGGGGCGAGCACGTCGAGGAGGCCCTGGAGGTCGCCGGTCTCGACCGCGCGCCGGAACGACTCCAGGGCCGCCCGGGTCTCGCCCGGCGAGACCGCCTCCCGCGGGCGGCGCGCGTCCACGTGCCCGCGGGCGCGGTGCGCGATCTGCCGGACGGCCGCGGGGCTCTTGCCGACCGCGTCCGCGATCTCGTCGTAGCCGACGGCGAAGACCTCGCGCAGCACGAAGACGGCGCGCTCGGTCGGCGACAGCGTCTCCAGGACGAGCATCAGCGCCATCGACATGCTCTCGGCGAGCTCGACGTCCTCGGCCACGTCCGGTGAGGTGAGCAGCGGCTCGGGCAGCCAGGGGCCGACATAGGACTCCCTGCGGCGGGTCATCGTGCGCAGCCGGTTGAGCGCCTGCCGGGTCGTGATCCGGACCAGGTAGGCGCGCCGGTCGCGCACCTGCCCCAGGTCGACCTTGACCCACCGGAGCCACGTCTCCTGGAGGACGTCCTCGGCGTCGGCCGCGGAACCGAGCATCTCGTAGGCGACGGTGAAGAGCAGCTTGCGGTGGGCGACGAAGTCCTCGGTCGCCGGGTCGGCGGCGTGGTCGCTCATGGCATGGTCCTCCCGTTCGCGCGCTCGTTCACTGGACACCGGCGGCGGGCCGTTCGTGACGTCCGCGCGAGTGCGCTCCGTCACAGCGGCGGCGTGGCTGAGGCCCGTGCCGCCCCTCAGCGGAGGCGGTGGTGGAGGGGCGCGGCCAGCTCGATCGTGCTCATCATGAGGGCGACGGTGTAGTCGATCAGGTGGTCGCGGTCGACGTCCAGTTCGCCGCGGAACCAGGTGCTGAACAGCTCCCAGAGGCCGGCCGTGAGGGTCAGGCCGGTCAGCTCGACGTCGATGTCGCGAAGGAGGACCTGGTCCAGGGTCTCGTGGGTCTGCGCGGTGAAGATCGCGGCCATGCTCCGGAAGATCTCGATGCGCCGCCCCTGGAGCAGGGGGGAGGACGGGAACGCGTGGGTCAGGATGTGGGCGCGGCGCGGATCGCCGGTCAGGAAGTCGAAGATCGCGGTCACCACGGCGCGGGTGCGGGCCTGCGGGTGGCGGGGGGCGCCGCGGGCGGCGGACAGGATCACGTCGGTGCCCTGGGCGACCTGGTCGTCGACGATCGCCAGGAGCAGCGCCTCCCGGTCGGGGAAGCTCTCGTAGAAGTAGCGGTCGTTGAGCCCGGCCTCGGCGCAGACCTTCCGCACGGTCGTGGCGGCCCACCCCTGGGTGCCCAGCAGTTCCAGCCCGGCCGCCATCAGCGCGGCGCGGCGGCGGGACCGGCGCTGCTCGGCGGGCACGCCGCCGTAGGGGCGCGCACGGGAGGTCTCGGTCACAGCCCCGATTGTGCCGCATCCCTTGACTTCGCCCCTAATTCTGGAGACGGTACACACCAGAAATATCTGGTGTGTCGCTTCACCAGAAATCTCGGTCGCGACGAGACGGGAGCGTGAGGTCGGTGGCCACGGAGATCCCCCCACAGCTGACCATGGCGGACATCGACCTGGGCGATCTGCGCTTCTGGACCCGGCCGCTGGAGGAGCGGGCGGAGGCGTTCGCCGTGCTGCGCGCCCAGCCCGCGCCGGTGCTCTTCACCCTGCCCAAGATCCCGTTCCTGGGGCAGAGCCCGGGGTCGTGGGCGCTGGTCCGCCACGCCGACGTGGCGGAGGCCAGCCGCAACCCGGAGGTGTTCAGCAGCGAGCCCAGCGCCACCAGCCCTGCGGACATGCCCCGCTGGATGGACGGCTACTTCAACTCCATGATCGACATGGACGATCCGCGGCACGCCAAGATCCGCCGGATCGTGTCCCGGGCGTTCAGCCCGAAGATGCTCGCCAAGGCCGAGGACGACATCGCGCGGCGGGCCGCCCGGATCGTGGACGAGCTGATCGAGGCGGGCGGCGGCGACTTCGTGTCCCGGGCCGCCGCGCGGCTGCCGGTCGAGGTCATCTGCGACATGCTGGGCATCCCCGCCCGCCACCACCGGCGGGTGGTGGACCTGACCAACATCATCGTCGGCTACAGCGACGCCGAGTACGTGGGCGCCACCGTCGAGTACAGCCGCGGCACCGCGCGGATGGGCCGGCTCGGCACGCTCCGCATGCTGGGCACGGTGGCGTCGGCGGGCTTCCGGCTGCATCGGCTGGCGGCCCAGCTCGGACGCGAGCGCAGGGCGTCGCCCACCGGCGACCTGACCTCGGCGCTGGTGAACGCCAACGTCGACGGCGAGCGGCTGAGCCCGCGCGAGTTCGCCGCGTTCTTCCTGCTGCTGGTGGTGGCCGGGAACGAGACCACCCGCAACGCGATCGCGCACGGCCTGAAGCTGTTCACCGACCACCCGGACCAGCGCGATTTGCTGCTGGCCGACTTCGACGGGCGCATCGCCGGGGCCGTCGAGGAGATCGTGCGCTACAGCAGCCCCGTCATCTCCATGCGGCGCAACCTCACCCGCGACCACGAGATGAACGGGCACACCTTCCGCAAGGGCGACCGGGTGACGCTGCTCTACTGGGCCGCCAACCGCGACGAGTCGGTCTTCACCGACCCCGACCGCTTCGACATCACCCGCTCACCGAACCCGCACGTCGGGTTCGGCGGACCCGGCCCGCACTTCTGCCTGGGCGCCAACCTGGCCCGGCGGGAGATCACCGTGATGTTCCGCGAGCTGTTCACCCGTCTGCCCGACATCACCGCGGGGGAGCCCGACCGTCTCCAGTCCGGCTTCATCAACGGATACAAGCGCCTGCCCTGCACCTTCACGCCTCCGCGCCCCCGGGGCTGAAACGGCGGCGGCCGTTCCCGCCCCGGGGGCGGCGCGCCGGCGAAGACCGAGGCGGCGCCCGCGGTGGTCGGTCCAGAAGGCGGCGCGGGAGCGGTTCACTGCCCGCGGGGCGCCGCCGAGCCGCTCACGGTGCCCATGTCGTCCCGTTCGTCGCCGCGGTCGTCGGCGGTGCCCCCGGACCGGGGGACCGGCACGCGCTTCTCGCGGTCCTCGCGGGCCGGCCGGGTGCGGCGCCAGCGGAGGAAGGGCTCGACGCCGCGGGCGATCAGCGGCCCGGCGATCGCCAGGATCAGCACGTAGGCGGCGGCCAGCGGCCCGAGCCGGGGATTGATGCCGGCGGACACGGCCAGCCCGGCGATGACGATGTTGAACTCTCCGCGCGGGACCAGCGCTGCCCCGGCGCGCAGGCGTCCGCGGGAGGCCACCCCCGCGCGGCGGGCGGCCAGCCATCCCGAGGCGAGCTTGGTGGCGATCCCGGCCGCGGCGAGCAGCGCGGCCACCCCCAGCACGGGGGGCAGCTGGCCGGGGTCGGTGTGCAGGCCGAAGAACACGAAGAACACGGCGGCGAACAGGTCCCGCAGCGGTGCCAGCAGGTCGCGGGCGGTGTGGGCCAGCGGTCCCGACAGGGCGATGCCGACCAGGAACGCCCCGACCGCCGCCGACACCTGCAGCTGCTGGGCCAGGCCGGCCACCAGGAGGGTCAGCCCCAGCACCTTCAGCAGCAGCACCTCGTCGGTGGGGCTCGCCACGAACCGCTCGACCAGCTTGCCGTGCCGAAGCGCGATGAACAGGATCAGGGTGATGGTGGCGGCGGCGATGCCCAGGGTGGTCGCCCCTGCGACCAGGGAGGCCCCGGCCAGCAGCGCGGTGAGGATCGGCAGGTAGGCGGCCATCGCCAGGTCCTCGAACACCAGGATCGACAGCACCGCCGGGGTCTCCCGGTTGCCCAGCCAGCCGAGGTCCCCCATCACCTTGGCGGTGATCCCGGAGGAGGTGACGTAGGTGACGCCGCCGAGCGCCACCGCCGCCACCGGCCCCCAGCCCATCACCAGCGCCACCGCCACCCCCGGCGTGGCGTTGAGCAGCAGGTCGGCCAGCCCCGCCGGAGCCGAGGTGCGCAGCGTTCCGACCAGTTCCCCGGCGGTGTACTCCAACCCGAGGGTGAACAGGAGCAGGATCACCCCGACCTCGGCGCCGAGCGCCACGAACTCCTCACTGGCGCCGAGCGGCAGGATGCCGCCTGAGCCGAAGGCCAGCCCTGCCACCAGGTACAGCGGGATCGGTGAGATGGAGAAGCGGACCGCCATCGCGCCCAGCAGGCCCAGCGCCAGGACGATCGCGCCCAGTTCGATCAGTTGTGTCGCAGCGTGCATAGATCCCTCTCACCCGCCGTGCAGGATGGCCGCGACGGCGGCCGTTCCCTCGTCGGTGCCGACCACCACCACGACGTCCTCGGCGCGGAACTCGAAGTCCGGTCGCGGGCTGGCGATGACCTCGCCCTCGCGGACCACCGCCACGATCGAGGCGCCGGTACGGGTCCGGGCCCGGGTGTCGCCCATCCGGCGGCCCACGTACGGCGAGGCGGCCGTGAGCGGGATCTGCTCGGTCATCAGGCCGTCGACCTGCCGGTTCAGCTCGGCCAGCCGTTCCACCACGCGGCCGGTGCCCAGCAGCTCGGCCAGGGCGTTGGCCTCCTCGTCCGCGAGCGCCACCGACACCACGCAGGTATCGGGATCGTCCTTGTCGTAGATCACCAGATCCCGGCGGCCGGTGCGGTGCGACACCACCCCGATCTGGCGGCCCCGCCCGGTGGTGAACACATGCCGCAGCCCGATGCCCGGCAGCGATGTCCGCTCGACGTCCATGGCCCTCTCCTGTTTGCTCCGTGATCTCCGTGGCCGGCCCGGCCGCCCCTGATCGCCGCCAATGAGGTTCCGAACATGATTTCAGAGCCGACCGGAACACGACATTAGGTGAATTCCGCGGTGGCCAGTGCAGCTCACGGATGGGGCGAGGGCCTCGCCCGCCCTCATCCGGGCCCCTCCGCGACCGGCGGCTGGGCCTGGATCGCGGGCGGTCGGACGTGGTCGCGCTCGTGCACGAGCCGGTGCCGGCGCAGGGGGCGGTTGGAGAGGCCGACGGAGACGACGGCGGCCGCCGCGGCCAGACCGCCCGCGAGGAGGGCCGCCGGCGCGGAGGTGAGGGACGCGAGGAGCCCGCCGCGGAAGTTGCCGATCTCGGGGCCGGCGACGCCGATGACGTGCTCGACCGAGGAGACCCGGCCCCGGTAGTGGTCGGGCGTCTCGATCTGCACCAGCGCGCCGCGGGTGACCACGGCCACGGTGTCGGCCGCGCCGGCGGCGGCCAGGCAGCAGAGGGCGAGCCAGAGCGGCGCGGCCAGGCCGAAACCGGCGAGGGCCAGGCCCCACACCGTGGCCGCGACGAGCTGGACCAGGGCGCTGCGGCGGAGCCGGGTGACCGTCCCCGAGAGCAGGCCCGCCGCGAGCCCGCCGACCGCGAGCGCGGACAGGAACAGCCCGAGCGTCCGGGGGTCGCCGCCGAAGCGGAGCTCGTTGACCACGGGGAAGAGCGCGACGGGCATGGCCAGGACGGTGGCGGCGAGGTCGATGCTGAAGGACCCCCAGAGGATCGGGTGCCGGAAGACGATCGCCCAGCCTCCCGGAAGCGGCCCCCGACCGGGCCGTCCCGCCTGCGGGGAGCCGTCGGCGCGCGGCGCGGGCATCGCGGGCAGCCGGATCACGGCGGCCAGCGACGCGGTGACGGCCAGGGCCTGGATCGCGTACGCGGCGGGGTAGCGCCACTGCGCGAGCACGACGCCCGCGATCGCGGGCCCGACCAGCATGGCCGCCTGGAAGGCGATGTTCTGCAGCGCGAGCCCCGCGGCGACCTGGTCGGCGGGCAGCAGCCGGACGGGGAAGGTGCGCCGGGCCGGGGCCCCGAGCGCCGCGCAGCCGGCGCCGGCGGCGACCAGGGCCAGCAGCAGCGCCACCGACCGGTTGCCCGCGGCGGCCTGCGCCGTGAGGGCCAGGGCCGCGAGCGCCTGGCCGCCGGTGGTGGCGCGGACGAGGCTCCTGCGGTCCATGGCATCGGCCAGCGACCCCCCGACCAGGCCGAGGACGAGCATCGGCCCACCCGTGGCGAGCCCGATGGCCCCGGTCCACAGCGGGCTGCGGGTCAGCTCCCACACCTGCTGCAGGACGGCGACGACGGCGATCTGCCCGCCGATCGAAGCGAGGGACGACCCGAGCCACAGGTCGCGGAACGCCCGGCTGCCGCGCAGCGGACGGACGTCGACGACCGTCTCGCGCCAGACCACGGCTACTGCTCGGCCGGGGCGGCCGGAGGCGCGGGATGGGGGAGCGGCGCCTCCAAGCGGGAGAGGATCCGGTCCCGCATCGGCCGCCGGGCCAGCGCGCGCTCCAGTTCGGCGACGACGCCGCTGAGCGGATGGGGCACCTCGTCGTCGAGTTCGGCGACCGCCGCCTCGGTCGCGCGCCATTCGGCCTCCAGGAAGGGGACGAGGCCGCGACCGCGGTCGGTCAGGGTGATGCGCCGCGTGCGGGCGTCCGCGCCGGGCTCGGAGTCGACCAGTCCCTCGCGGCGCATCGCCGCGATCGTCTGGCTCATCGCCGAGTGGGAGCGGTCCAGCGACTCGGCCAGTTCGCGGATCGTCAGCGGGCCGGTATGGGCGAGCCGGATCAGGGGGTAGGCGAACCGGGGGCGGACTCCCCGGATGCCGCGCTCGGTGTACAGCGATTCGATCTGGGCGTCGATGGCGGTCAGCAGGGCGAACAGGCCGCTCCACCGCCCGGGCGCCGCGGTCGGGTCCGAAGATGTCACAGCGCTAATATAACAGCGCTCATGCATTCACCCCGGCGGGGCCGCGGAGTGCGCCCAGACCTGGAGGGGAGGCGCCTCCCTCTGCCGGGGGAGGCCTGTCGGCCTGTCGCGGATGAGGCTGGGCCCTGACGTTCGTCGAGGCGTTGAGGGCGAGGGAACACATGACGGAAGCGCCGGCCGGCCGTGCCCTGCCGCTGACCGGATGGTGGCGGCGGTGGCCTTCGTGGGCGGGATACGCCGCAGCCGGATGTGCCGCACTGTACGGAGCGGCACTCCTGGCGGGCGCGCTCGCGGGACGCCTGTCGGTGGTCGGCGTGCCCGGCTCGGCCCTGCCCGCGACCGCCCTGCTGCTGGTCGGTGCGGTGTTCGCGGCCGCCACCGTCCGCCCGTGGGGACGGGCGCTCCCGGTCCGGGTGGTCTCCGCGGGCGTGTGGACCGCGGCCGCGTCGGCCTTGGCCGGCAGCTGCTTCGTGCTGCTGAACCTGATCGAGCTGGTGCTGACGGGCTCCGTCCGCGACCGCGGCGGGGACGGCGACTGGTCGGGCTTCGCCGAGCGGCTGTGCTTCGCCGCGGTCGGTGCCCTCTTCGCGGCCTCGGCGGTGTCGTGGCGCCGCCGGACGGCCTCGGCCTGCACCCGCTGCGGACGGGTGCACACCCGGCGGACGGCGGGCGTGGAACGTCCGGCGCCCCAGGCCGCGCCGCGCAGGGTGCGCTGGACCGCCTACGCCGGCTGCGCGGCGTTCGCGCCCTACTTCACCCTGCACGCCCTGGGCACTCTCGGCGGCTGGGCCGAGGTCGAGGACCACTACACCGACGGGCCACGCCCTTACATGCTGCTGGTCCTGCTGCTGCTCATCGGCCTCGCGGATTTTCTCCTGCTGGGCCTGGTCCGCCCCTGGGGCATGGTGTTCCCGCGCTGGGCGCCGTGGCTGGCGGGCAGGCGGGTGCCCAGGTTCCTCCCGCTGGCGCCGGTCTGGCTGATCGCCCCGACGCTGGCCCTGTACGGCGCGGGAGGCATGGTCCTGGGGATCCTCCTCGACACCGGGGCCGTCGGCTCCGACCCCCATTGGCCGTCTCTCGGCGAGGCGGCCTCGCTGGCCTTCGGGGGATACGGCTGGGCCCTGGCCATCGCCGCCGTGTCCTACCAGCGCCGCACCCGCCCCCGCTGCGCCGTCTCCCCGGCGTCTCACCAAAAATCGTGAATTCCGAAGAGCGGCCTATTCCTGGCCACTCGCGGGAAGCGGGTTTCCGGCACGTGGGACGCCATGCGTTCCGGTAAAGAATGATCTCGCATTGTGCAGCGATATCGGCAATGCGGGCGTCTCGTCGCGGGCGTGTGTTCAGATGAGGCGGAAGAAGGATCACTTCGGACCCGCGTGGGGGGACAACGGCATGAGGCATCGGGGAGCTTGCATTGCGGCGGCGGTCGGTGCCGCCGCCGTCGTCGCGTCGTTCGGTCATGCGTCGGCCGCGGACCGGCGTCCGGGATCGGTGCTGGCCGAGGAATCGTTCACCAGGGCCACCGCGGATTCGCGCTTCGTCGGGTACGGGTCGGCCTGCCTGACGGGCGCACGGCGCGGGAACCCCCCGGCGGAGGCCGCGAACCATCCGCTCGGGGGCTGCCGCCGGGATCCGGTCGGTCCGGTGCCGCCGGGCGGCGCGGCGCCCCGCGGATACCTCCAGCTCACCGACGCCCACGTCGAGCAGACCGGCGCCGTGATGTTCGACTCGCCGATCCCGGCGAAGGACGGCCTGGAGGTGACCTTCGAGCAGTGGCAGTACGGCAACACCACGCGGGGGCCCGCCGACGGGATCTCGTTCTTCCTGACCGACGGCGCCCGGCGCCTCGCCACGCCGGGCGCGTTCGGCGGAAGCCTCGGCTACGCCCAGAAGCAGCCGGGCGGCAGCCCCGACGCGCAGTTCGTCCCGGGAGTGGACGGCGGCTATCTCGGCATCGGCCTCGACGTCCTCGGGGAGTACTTCGGCGACGGAGAGGGGCGCGGGAACGGCTGCGACCGCCGTTCTCCCGCCGGGACGGCGTTCCGCCCGCCCGCTCCCGGCCCCAACATCGTGACCGCGCGCGGCCCCGGAAACGGCACCACCGGCTATTGCCTGCTCGCCGCCTCCACCGAGAATTCCACGCGGAACGGCCCCTGGCGGTCGTCGCTTCCGGGCCGACTCCACGGCGACCTCAAGAAGATGCCCGCCAATGCCACGCCGGAAAGGGCCGAAAAGCTCCTGGAACCGGTGAAGCGGATCGTCCGCGTGGCGATCTCACGCGGACGGAACCCGGTCGCGACGGTCGACATCGACTTCCGGAACGGCGACGGGTTCAAGCGGGTGCTGAGGTTCGCCGCTCCGAAGCCCGTCCCGAGCACCGTCAAGTTCGGTTTCGCCGCGTCCACGGGGCCGCTGACCGACGTGCAGCTCATCCGCCGGGTCGTCGTGCGCTCTCAGGATCGCTAGCCGGAAGATCGCCGGGGCGGCTGCTCAGGCGAGCGCGGCGACACCTTCGTACTCGCCTTGGAGCGCTTGGCCCGTGGTCTCGTATTCGAGGAGCAGCAGGCCCTTCGGGGTCGCCTCGTGGTGGACGAGCCGCAGACCGGTCGGGACGCCCGGCGCGTCCAGCAGGCGCCGGCCGGTCCGGAGCACCGCGGGTGCCACCACGAGGCGGAGCGTGTCGACCAGCCCGGCCGACAGCAGCGCGTCTCCCAGCCGGGCGCTGCCGTGCACCTGCAGTTCCCGCCCCGGCCGCGCCTTGAGTGCCGCGACCGTCTCCACTGGATCGCCCGCGAGGACGGTGGTGGGGTCCCAGGTCCCTTCGGCGAGGGTGTTGGACACGACGTACTTCGGCAGCGTGTTCATCCGTTCGGCGAACGGGTCGGCCGGGTCGGTGATCTTCGGCCAGTCGCGCGCGAACGCCTCGTAGGTGCGCCGGCCGAGGAGCAGGCCGTCGGCGAGGTCGAGCCAGCCGGAGACGCGCCGGACGAACGCCGGGTCCAGGTGGGGGACGAGCCAGCCCCCGCGGGCGAAGCCGCCCGTGGTGTCCTCGTCCGGCGAGCCGGGGCCCTGGCTGACCCCGTCGAGCGTGACGAACTCGGTAAGGGTGATCTTCATCGTGCGGTCGTCCTCTCGGTGAAGGCGGCCAGTTGGCCGGCGACCGTGCCCCAGCCGTCGGCGAAGCCGAGCTTGTGGTGGTGGGCGCGGGCCTCCGGGTCGCCGTGCCGGACGACGAGCCGGTAGTCCGTGCCGTCCGGATGGTCGTCCAGCGTGATCGTGGCGGTCATCGGGACCGGCGCGGGGTGCGCGGGCCGCCACGTGCTGTCGACCGCGTTGGTGAACACGATCCGGCGGGCCTCCTCGACGGCGAGGAAGCACGCGTCCATGTGCGGGACGAACGCGGACCCGTCCTCGCTCAACCGCGTGACGAACGCCCCGCCGGGCCGCGGTTCCAGGCGGTCCACCACGCAGCGGGCCGGGGCGGGGACCCACCACTGCGCCAGCTGGGACGGGTCCGTCCAGGCGCGCCAGACCGCCGCGCGCGGTGCGCGGATGATCCGCTCCAGGCCGAGGTCGAGTTCGGGATTCATGGCCTTTCCTCCGGGTCGGTGACGAACTGGTCGAGGCGGTCGGTGCGCCCCTTCCAGATCCGGCGCTGCTCGGCGAGCCAGTCGTCGACGAGGGCGAGCCGTTCGCGGTTGAGCGCGCAGGTGCGCACCCGGCCGGACTTGACGGTGCGGATGAGCCCGCTCGATTCGAGGGTCCGCACGTGCTTCATGAACGAGGGGAGTGTCATGGGGAACTCGCGGGCGAGGTCGCCGACGCTCGTGGGCCCGCGGCCGAGGCGCCGCACGACGGCGCGCCGGGTCGGGTCGGCGAGGGCGACGAACACGCCGTCCAGTTCCGCCAAATGCTGTGCCATGCGGCTAAGTATTGCGTCCCCGCGATGGTTAGCGCAAGAGCTAAGTATCGGGGAGGGTGCGCGGCACCGGCCGAGGAGCCGGCCGAGAGCGAGCAGCGCGGTCAGCGCGAAGACGTAGGGACAGGGCGTGCAGGCGAGGGCGCGGGGCGAGGGGCCGATGCCCGCGGCCCCGGCCGGCATCATCTCCCGACCTCCCAGGCCGCCCGCGGCCCTGGCCTGTCGGCGCGCTGGGCCGGGCCGCGGGCGGCGGCTCACCGGGGGAACCGGCCGGACTACGGCTTGGCCGGGTCGTACAGGTCGAAGAAGTTGGCCTCGCCGCGGTCGAAGCGGCGGTCGTCGTCGTCGAAGAAGCCCTTGAACTCGTTCGGCTGGTAGAGCTTGAACAGCTTGGCCGGGGTGCCGTCGGCGCCGGAGGCGTCCAGGATGGCGTTGGCGGCCTTGCGTCCGGCCTCGTTGGCGCCCTCCATGGTGGCCAGGTTGATGTCGGCGCGGACGTAGTCGGAGGCCAGGAACAGGTTGGGCAGGGCGGTGGCGGCCTCGGGCCGGTAGTTCCAGGAGCTGGGCTTGTTGATGAGGAGGGGCTCGTCGTTGGCGACCTGCGGGGTTCCGTTCCCCGTGATGGCCGGGTCGATGAAGTAGGAGTGGATGTTGGCGTCCTGGAGGACGATCCCGTTCCAGGGCAGGGCCCTGCGGAGCTGGGCGACGACCTCCTTGAAGATCTGGTCGGAGGTGCAGTCCTTGGCCGCCTTGCCGTAGAGGATGCCGGGCTTGTCCCAGGCGGACAGGTCGATCGACAGGCACTCGTTGACCTGGCCGTTGCCGTAGGTCGTGCCGAACTTCTTCTTCCAGAACTGGGCCTGGCTGATGGAGGTCAGCGCCCACGGCTGCCCGGCGTAGGCGACGTGCCCCTTGGCCAGGTCGATCGGCTGCCGCAGGTAGATCATGATCCCGTTCATCCAGTCGGTCGTCAGCTCGCGCAGCGACTTCAGGCTCGGGTCGACGGCCAGGATCTGGTCGTTGAGCAGCGGCACGGCGCGCTCGACCGGCACCGCCAGCACGTAGTAGTCGGCGTCGACCGTGCTGATGCCGGAGGCGCCGGTGACCTGGGCCCCGCTGATCTTCTTGTCCTGGACGTCGAGCCGCGTGAGGGTGGCGTCGGACTGGAAGGTCACGCCGAGCGACTTGAGGTAGGCCACCCACGGGTCGATGAGCGCCTCGTTGGTCGGGGCGTTCAGCAGCCGGTCGGGCGCCTTGTAGCCGCCCAGGCCGAGGGTGCTGTAGACCCACGCCTCCGCCATCAGGCCCATGGTGTGGGCGTTGGCCTTGTCGGGCTTGGCCGCCACGAGGGTGCCGGTGAACATCTCCACCAGCAGCTCGTTGTAGGCCTTGGACATCTTCTCGGCGTGCACGAACTGGGAGAAGCTCATGTTCTCCCACTGCTGGTAGCGGCGCTTGGGTCCGCTGGTGACGAACGCGATCATCTTCTGGAGGAAGTAGCCGACCTCCACCACCGGGACGGCCCCGGCCACGTTGAGCGCGGTCTGCAGGAAGGCCAGCAGCGAGTCCGGGCTGAGCGTGCCGATGATGCTGCCCTTGGCGGGCAGGGTGAACTTGGTGCCCTTGTAGAACGCGGCGACCTGGTCGCCCGCGACCAGGTTGTCGAAGGCCTTGCCCCCGCCCGGCAGCGGGATCCGGGACATGGTGTCGGGGAGGTTCTGGTAGAAGCCGGGGAAGAACCGGAACCCGTGCTCGGCGGGCAGGTCCTGGCGGCCCCCGCTCGCGGTGTTCGGGACGGGCATGCTGCGGCACTTGCCGCCCCAGGCCTTGCGCTCGTAGACGGTCACCTGGAAGCCGCGCTCGGCCAGCTCGTGGGCGGTCGACAGCCCGCCCATCCCGCCGCCGAAGATCGCGACACGGCGTCCGGCGGCCGCGCGGCCGGTCCGCGGGGCGCGGCGGGCGGCGGGGACGGCGGCCTGCGCGACCCCGGAGCCGAGGGCTCCGGCGGCGGCGACGGCTCCGGCGGCGGCGATCGCTCCGGTGACGAACTGGCGGCGGCCCAGCCCGCCGCCGGCGCCCGGTCGCCCGCTCGCCGGCGGCTCGCTCTGCGACGACGGGGTCTGCGATGGAGTCCTTTCCTCCACGGCGCACTCCTTGGGGGTGGTTGCTAACCGACACTCATGTCGGTTGTGGATGGCCCCTCACTATGAGCACGCCGCCGCGCGGCGTCAACCCCTTCGCGTGATCTCGTTCCGGGGGAGCGCGCCGGGTCACCGCGGTCTGCCGAGTCCGTTCCACAGCAGCCTCACCACGCCTTCGACCAGCAGGGATCTGGGCATTTCGGGATTGCGCTCCCACCACTGCGCCACCCCGTCCAGGCCGGTGATGATGAGCTCCACCATCGCCTCGGCGATCGGTTCGCGGGGGTCGACGCCCATCGCCCGCATATCGTCGGCGAGCAGGGCGGTCACCGCCTGGGCCCGGGACTCCCGGATGCCCTGGCGGACGATCCGGATCTCCGGATCGTTCTCGTTCGCGTGGTCGAAGAGAAGTCTGCGCCCGGCGGACCCGGTTTCGGTAAAGCTGAAATACGCATCGATGGTCGACCGCATCCGCTCCTCGGCGGGTCCCACCGCGGTGATGCGGGCGCCGACGTGACTCATCAGCGCCGTGTTCTGCTCCTGCATGACGGCCAGCAGCAGGCCGCGCTTCGACGGGAAGTGGTCGTACACCACCGTCCGCGCGACTCCGGCGTGAGCGGCGATCTCGCTCAGCGACGTGCCGTGGTAGCCCTTGCCCGCGAAGAGCTCCAGTGCGGCCGCCGTGAGGAGCGCCCGCCGCGCCGGCCCCCGCATCCGCGTCCTTGGCGGATCTTTCCGCATCGTCTTGACTCCCGTCCTCCGGTGCGGCCACCCTAACCGACATGAGTGTCGGAAAAACGCGAGCCGCGGGCGGCGGACGGCCGCCGCGGCGCGGAGGCGGGCCCCGGACCGGGCGCCGCCCGGTCTCGATCGCCGTCGTCGGCAGCGGGTTCAGCGGGATCGGCCTGGCCATCGCCCTGAAGAAGGCGGGCTTCGAGGACATCACGATCTTCGACAGGGCGGACGGGCCGGGCGGCGTCTGGCGCGACAACACCTACCCCGGCGCCGCCTGCGACGCGCCGTCCCACCTGTACTCCTACTCCTTCGAGCCCAAGTCCGACTGGGCGCGCCGGTTCGCCGAGCAGCCCGAGATCCTCGCCTACCTGCGCCACTGCGCCGACAAGTACGGCCTGACGCCGCACTTCCGGTTCCGCACCACGGTCACCGACGCCTACTTCCACGCCGCGACCGAGCGCTGGCGCCTGCACACGAGCGACGGCGAGGTCCACGAGTTCGACCTGTTCGTCGCCGCATGCGGGCAGCTGTCCAACCCGTCCGTGCCGCGCCTGCCCGGACAGGACCGGTTCGGCGGGACGATGTTCCACTCCGCCCGCTGGAAGCACGACCACGATCTGGCGGGCAGGCGGGTCGCCGTGGTGGGCAACGGGGCCAGCGCGATCCAGTTCGTCCCGCTCATCGCCCCCGCCGCCGAGCGGCTGACGGTCTTCCAGATCGAGGTGCACTGGATCAGCCGCAAGCCCGACCGCCTCTACCCGCGCTGGCGGCACGCCCTCAACCGCCGCCTGCCCGCGGTGCAGCGGCTCTCGCGGCTGGGCGTCTTCCTGTGGTTCGAGTGCGTCCTCAACCCGGCGCTGATCTCCCCGCGCGGCCGCCGCGTCCTGTCGCTGCCCGTCCGCCTGCTGTGCCGGTACGCGCTCCGGTCGGTCCGCGATCCGGAGCTCCGGCGGCGCCTCACGCCCCGCTACGAGCCGGGCTGCAAGCGCATCCTCACCTCGAGCGAGTACTACCCGACGCTCAACCGCCCGGACGTCGCCGTGGTGGACAGCCCCATCGTCGAGCTCACCCCCGCCGGGGCCCGGACCGCCGACGGCGGCCGCCACGTCTTCGACACCCTCATCTGGGCCACCGGGTTCCGCTCCCAGGACTTCGTCGCGCCGATGCGCGTCTTCGGCGCCCACGGGCAGGAGCTCAACGCCGCCTGGAAGGACGGCGCCCGCGCCTACCTCGGTCTCGCCGTCACCGGCTTCCCCAACTTCTTCCTCATGTACGGGCCGAACACCAACGTCGGGTCCGGCTCCATCGTCCACATGCTCGAAAGCCAGGCCGCCTACATCGTCCAGGCGGCCCGCCTCCTCGCCGGCGGGGTGACCTCGATGGACGTCCGCGCCGACGTCCTCGACCGCTTCGACGCCGCCGCCCAGGACCGGCTGTCCACCTCCGTCTGGAACCAGGGCGGCTGCGACAGCTGGTACCTGGACGCCGACCACCGCAACACCAACAACTGGCCGGGCTCCATGACCGGCTACCGCCGCCGCACCCGCCGCCTCGATCCGACCGACTACCACCTCGCACACTGACGGAAGGGGACCGCCATGGCCGGCCTCGGCGCCAGCGAAATGCTCATCATCCTGGCCGTCGTCCTGCTGCTCTTCGGTTCGGCGAAACTCCCGCAACTGGCCCGCTCGCTCGGACGCTCGGCACGCATCCTCAAGACCGAGACCCAGGGCCTGTACGACGACGAACCCGCCGACCGCCCGGCCGAGGGCGGCCCGCAGCCGCCCCCGGGACGGCGGGCCGCCCTCCCGCCCGGACGTCCATCGGGCACGCCCGCCGAATACGGCGAGACCGAACGAGCGGGCTAGCGGGATCCCCTGCCTCATCGCCACCTGGAGAACCCGATGTCAACGCTGAACAGCGGAGCGGACGCCCGGCCGGACGCCGACCGGCATCCCTACGACTACTACTACCGGGAAGGCATGCTCCTGCGGCCCCCGCCCGAGACCGCGGCGGTCTCACCGCTCTGGCTGACCGAACCGCACATCGAGCAGTTCTCGCCCTGGATCCCGGTGCGGGCCGTTCCCGCCCGGACACCGCTGACCCGGCTGTTCGACGACCACCGCTGGCAGGGCGACGAAGTGATGGACGCCGTCGTCCTCGCCTTCACCAAGACCGGGATGTCGCGAGGCCGCCGGATGTTCGACCACGCACTCGACCACGGCATCGACACGGTCGCCGACCCGCCGCCCGCGCTCGTCGACCTGTTCCGCCGCCTGGACGATCCTCCCGACTGGTTCGACGCCGGCGCCTGGGAGCGGGGACGGCGGCTGTGGATCAACGCGTCCCTCTCCGGCAAGCTCACCATGATGCTCAGCGACGCCATGGGCACCTTCGTGGGGGCCGAGGTGTCCTCCGCGACCGGTCAGACCCGCCGGTTCCTCGCCGACTTCCGCAGACGCGAACTGGAGACCGTCACCTGGTTCCACAACGTCACCCGCCCCGGTGGTGCCGACCGGCACTCCCCGGTCTTCAAGAGCATCGTCAAGGTCAGGCTGATGCACGCCCAGGCACGACTCGCACTGCGCCGGATCTGGGGCGACGAGCACTTCGCCCGGCACGGCAACCCCATCTCCAACGCCATGACCATGGGGGCGGCGGTCACCTTCGGGCTGCTCCCGCCCTTGTTCGACCACGCGCACGGCCGCCGGATCGCCCCCGCCGACCTGGACGACGTCATGCTGTACTGGGCCTACATCGCCCACCTGATGGGCGTGGCCGACGAACTCGTCCCGCGGAACGCCGTCGACGGCCTGCGGATGGCCCACCACATGATCCTCACGGCGGGCGGCCCGACGGAATGGACCGACATCACGGTCAAGGCCGCCTGCGACCACGTCCTCAGCGACAACCCGGTGCTGCGGCGCCTGCAGGTCCACGGCGCGGCCCCGCTGCTCGGCCTGGTCTCGGCCCTCACCGGCGAATCCCTCGTCCGGGCCCTTCTCCGTGCCTCCCCTTTCGCGACGGTGCGCCTCCAGCCTTGGCAGGGCATCGCCCGACGCCTCGTCCACCTCAACGTGGCCATGCGCCGAGTCGGCGACCGCCTGCCGAACGCCCAACGCAGGATGGAGGCGCGAACCCGCGACGGCGACGCCTGGCAGCGCAGGGGCGTCGCCATGGTCTCCAAGATCGCCGCCCGGTCCGGAGTCACCGGCACCCCGTACGACCACCACGACGGCAGCGTGGGCTGACGTTCAGGTACCCAGCCCGGTCCAGAGCAGCCGCATCGCGCCTTCGACCAGCATGGACCTGGGCATGTCGGGGTTGCGCTCCCACCACTGCGCCACCCCGTCCAGCCCCGAGATGATCAGCTCGACCATGGCCTCGGCGATGGGTTCGCCGGGCTCGACCCCCACCGTGCGGATGTCGTCGGCCAGCAGCGCCGTCACCGCGCGGGTCCGCGACTCGCGGATGCCCTGCCGGACGATCTGGACCTCCGGGTCGTCCTCGCCGGTGCGGTCGAACAGCAGGCGCCGGGAGTCGGGACGGCTCTGCGCGAAGCTGAAGTAGGCCTCGATAGTGGAGCGCATCCGGTCCTCGGCGGTGCCGGACGACCGGATGCGGGCCCCGACGTACTCGATCAGCGAGGCGTTCTCCTCCTGCATCACCGCCAGGAGCAGGACGCGCTTCGAGGGGAAGTGGTCGTACATGACCGTCCGCGCCACCCCGGCGGCCGCCGCGATCTCGCCCAGGGACGCGCCGTGGTACCCCTTCTCGGCGAAGACCTTGACCGCCGCCGCTGTGATCAGAGCCCTGCGGGCCGGCGCCCGCAACCGCGGCTTGGGAGCGGCATCGGCCATCGCTGCAGTTCCTCCGTAGGACGGTGAACGACCATTATGGTCCCTGGCCAGCCCGAACCGCGCCCGCCGACGGGGAGGACCGGCGCCCTTCGCGCCGAACTCGCAGACGGAACGATGTCGAGAACCCGCCGACCGCTCCGACCGACCTGCAGGGGAGCCGCCGGTGCATGCGGCGGCGCCCATCGGGTTCGAAGGAGAAGGCAATGTCACGCAACATCGAGACCGTCAACACCTACCTGGACGGCTTCCGCAAGAACGATCACGAGCAGATCCTGTCCTGCCTGACCGACGACATCGAGTGGACCGTCTTCGGCGCCTTCCGCCTGACCGGCAAGGAGGCCTACGACAAGGCCATCGACGGCCCGCCCGGACTCCTCGACCCGCCGCGCCTGGAGGTCGTGCGGATGGTCGAAGAGGGCGATGTCGTCATGGCGGAACTCACTGGGACGGTGGAGCGCGCCGCGGGCGGCGAGATGCGCATGTCCATGGCGGAGGTGTTCGTCATGCGCGACGGCAAGATCGCCGAGCGCCGCGCCTGGGTCGTCGAACTGAAGGAGAACGACCACCGCTGACACGGCGTTCCGCCTGTGATGAGTTCTCGTCGGGGCGTGAGTCCTAGGTGCGGACGTGATGGCGAGCCTGGGAGAAGCCGTGAGTGATGTGTGGCCGATGGTGCACACGGAGCGTGCCGCGCTGATCGAGGACCTCTCGCACCTCGATGCCGAGCAGTGGGAGGGACCGTCGCTGTGCGACGGGTGGACGGTGCATGACGTGGTGGCCCATCTGGTCGACACGGCCCATACGACGCGCCTCGGTTTCGTCGTCCGCCTTGCGCAGGCCCGGTTCGACTTCCACCGGCAGAACGCACAAGAAGTGGAGCGGGAGCGCGGTGCTTCTTCGCTGCCGCTGGCCATCTCCGGGCGACAAGGGGCCCTGGACGAGTTCGCCGGATCGGGGGTCTCCGCCCTGGCGACGGCCGCCTGAGGCTTCGCTTCCGGGAAACGGGCAGCGGAGCGTCAGGCGGCCACGCCCTTCGCCGTCGGCGGTGTGCGGGGCGTCGGCTAATTGACCGCGACGCCCTTCAAGCGGAGCCCTTCATGGCCGGACCAGGGGAAGTCGATGTCCACGGTCCGGGCCTCGGCCGGAAGCCGGTAGACGCCCGAGTAGGTCACGCTCTCCCCGGGGTCGAGGACCTTCTTCGCGTCACTGCGGATCAAGGAGGCGCAGACGCATTCCTCGCTCGATGCGCGCAACGGGTAGTACCAGACGCCACTGGCCGTGTCGAGGACGGAGATTCCGTCAGCGCTCTGCGACGTGGGCGTCATCATGTCGTGGTACTGGAGGTCCAACTCGAACGCCGAGCCCACGTCCGCCTGGGACTTCCCGTTGTTGCGGAGCGTCCAGACGAAGGTGGTCAGGCCTGACTGGTCGCGATGCAGGGAGTTCACTTCGACCTGCAGGTTCTTGGCCTCGGGCGCGGTGAAGGCCGCCGTCTTGGACGAGGCCGGCTTGCCGGGCGTCCAGCGGTAGGGCTGCCCGCCCGCCGTGGTGGGAGGAGGCGGCGGCATGGTGAAGCTCGCGGTGACCCGGCGGTTCTTGCGGCGCCCGCTCTCGCTGTCGTTGGACGCCACGGGGTCGGCTGATCCGTGTCCGGCGGTCTGGAAGGTGACGCCGGTGCGGGTGACCAGCCGCTTGAGCCGGTCGGCGACGGCCTTGGCGCGCCGCTCCGACAGCGGTCGGTTGATGGCGTCGTTGCCGCTCGAGTCGGTGTAGCCGTCGATCTTGACCGTGCTGCCGCGGGACGAGTCGACCTGCTGGGCAACGCCGCGCAGGAGCTTGTCGGCCTGCGGTGTCAGATCGGCCTTGTTCAGGGCGAACAGCACGTCCGACGACAGCCGCACGGCACGGTTGTCGCCGTCGTCGTCCACGGACTGGTCGTCGCCTTGGGCGACCCCGGCCACGGTGAGGATGCGCGGCGGCGCCAGCGACACCGAGGCCGGGTCCTTCTGGTCCGGCAGCGCCCGCAGCGGGCCGTCACCGATCGGCACGTCCTGCATCGGCACGGTCAGGGGGAGCGTCACCGTCACCCTCTTCACCGCGGCGGGCGGAGCGGGGAAGACCGCGTAGACGTCCAGCGAGGCACCGGGCGGGAGCCCCTCGGCGCCGAGCGCGGTGCACAGGCACGTGCCGTCGGCCGTCCTCAGCGGCATGTAGAGCTTGCCGCCGATCCCGTCGAGCAATCCGATCCCGTTCGCCTCCAGACTGCGGATGTCGCCCTCACGGCCGCCCTCGAACAGACTGATCCGCAGCTTCAGTTCGCTCTGTCCATCGTTGACGACGCGGAATTGCCCCGTGACGGTGTTGGCGGAGGTCCTGCTCAGCTTCAGGAGTTCGACGTGCGCCGGGCCCGAGTCGTGCGCCATCGGGACCGCGAAACCGGCCTCGGCGGCCGCCTTGCCGGTCTTCTCCGGGCCGCCGGAATCATCGTCACCTCCATCGCCGCATGCGGAGATAGCCAAGAGAAGGGCTAACGCCCCCGCTCCCACGCGGCAGGCTCGGGCCTGCCCCTGACCACGTACTCCCATTTCCCTGCTCCCCGTTCCACTGAAAGAGTGGTGATACCGGCGGAGGAGCGCCTTGTGGCGGCGGCTCTTCCGTGTCCCCGCTGCCGACGGTCAGCGGAGTGCCTCGATGAAGCGGTGCGCCTCCTCGCGCTGCATGCCGGTCTCGGCGCAGACGAGCGCGATGGCCGATTCGTAGTCTCCGGCGGCCTTGAAGGCCCGTACCCGGTCCGACAGCACGGGCCTTTCCTCGGGCGGCTCTGCGGGGACCCAACCGGCTCGGACGGCGTCGACGTACTCTTTGGCCCCTCTCGTCCCGAGAGAGGTCTCCCGCTTGACGAGTTTCACCGCGTCCTTCCCTCTCCCTTCAGCGATCAGCGCGCGCGCTTTGGCCTGGACGTCGACCGGAACCGACCGCGCATACGCCTCACCTTTGAGGCCGTCCACGTAATCCTTGGCCTCTTTGAGCCCGAGCCCGGTGACCTGCCGGATCAGCTTGATGGCGGGAATCATGTCGCCTCCGGCGACCAGGGCGATCGCCTTCTCCCTGGCCTCGGGAATGACGTACGGGACGGGCTGCTTCACTCGATCAACTCCTCCGTAGGCGGTCGCCCGATTCTCGTGCGGCGACTCGTGCGGACGAAAGCGGACGAACCCTTTGACGGTCGCGCGCTGAATACGGTTGCCAGGCTGATACCTGTCGGCCCTCTCACCCGCGCTCGTCCAGAACGGCCGGCGTGGCGGGGAGGTATGGCCTCAGCCGATGCCTGCCGATCGCTACGCTGTTCCCAAGGATCGGGGAGCACGGCGCAGAGAGAGCGCGGCATCCGGGGCGGTACGAGCGGAACGGCGGGTGGGACGGCTGAAGGGGGCGACGGAGCACTCTCCGCGTCAGCGCGTCCTCCGGGCGGTGTTCGGCCTGTGCGTGCTTTTCGGCCTGCTGGCGATGCACGGCTTCCAGGCCGCATCGAACCCGGCCGACATGAGCGGCGTTCCGCTGACGTCCATGGCGGCCGGGCACGCCACCCCGGTCGGGGGCGCGATGGCGGAGCACCATTCGCCTCATGGTGAGGGAACGGGCGGTCACCACTCCGACCACCCCGACCATCCCGGCGGCCAACTCTGCCTGGCCATGCTGACCGTGCTCGCGGTCGCCGCGGCCATCCTGGCGCTGCACCTGCGGGCGTCGCCCGCCGTGGCCGCGCCCCGGTCTGCACGGGTCCGGATCCTGCTGGTGGGGCGGCCGCCGCCGCGACCGTCCCTGCATCGGTTGAGCGTGCTGAGGCTGTGACAGGTCTTCGGCGGTGCCCGCATGGGCGTCGTCGCCGACCACCGATCACAGATCTCGACACGAAAGGCACACCACGATGAAGCGAGCGTTCGCGCTCGTGACCGTCCCGGCCATGGCGATCGCTCTGGCCGCGTGCGGTGACGGCAAGGACTCCCACGGAACGACGGGGCACTCGACGTCCGCGAGCTCGCCACCCGCTTCGGGCGGCGCGCAGGCGGGCCGGCACAACGGCCAGGACGTCATGTTCGCGCAGATGATGATCCCGCATCACCGGCAGGCGGTCGAGATGGCCGACCTCGCGGCCACCCGGGCCTCCTCCGCGGAGGTGAAGTCCCTGGCCGCCGAGATCAGGAAGGCGCAGGCGCCGGAGATCGAGCAGCTCTCCGGGTGGCTGAAGGACTGGGGCGCTCCGGTTCCCTCACCCGGCATGACCGGCATGGGCGGCATGCACCATGGCGGCACGGACGGCATGATGAGCGAGCAGGACATGAAGGAGTTGAAGGCGGCCAAGGGCGAGGCGTTCGACAAGGCGTTCCTGGAGATGATGATCGAGCATCACGAGGGCGCCGTGGCCATGGCCAGGACCGAGGAGTCCGCCGGGATGTTCCCGCCGGCCAAGCGGATGGCCGGGAGCATCGTCTCCTCGCAGACCGCCGAGATAGCGAGGATGCGAACCCTGCTGAAGCAGTAACGGCCGTCCTGCGCGAGGCGGGTGGGGCCGCGCCCCGCCCGCCTCGTTGCAGTCCTCGCCGTATGGTGCGCTCCTGCTCGCGCACTGCGAGGCGGGCGCGGGACGGGTCAGCGCTTGCGGCCGATGCCCCCGTACATGTGGACGTGGGCGTCCGCGACCTCGGACGCCGCCTGGTCGGGGTGCCAGTGGTTCACGAGCACGATGCCCGGGTCGAGGATCTCCAGGCCGCCGAAGAAGCGCTCCACCTCGGGCTTCGTCCGCGCCACCAGCGGGATGCCGTTGGCGTTGTAGGCCGCCACGCCCGCCGCGACCTCTTCCGGTGCGCTGTCGGCCGTGCAGGTCGACAGCGCGAGCATGCTGCCCGGAGCCAGGGGCTCCATCAGGCGGTCGATGATCCGCTGGACCTCGGCGTCGTCCGGCATGAAGTGCACGATCGCGATCAGGCTCAGTGCGACGGGCAGGCTCAGGTCGAGGGTCTCGCCCAGGCGGCTGGAGCCCAGGATCGCGTCGGGATCGAGGAAGTCGGCGTCGAGGTAGGTGGTCCTGCCCTCCGGCGCGCTCGTGAGCAGAGCGCGGGCGTGGACCAGGACGATCGGGTCGTTGTCGACATAGACGATCCGCGACTCCGGCGCGACGGCCTGGGCCACCTCGTGCAGGTTGGGGGAGGTGGGGAGCCCCGTGCCGATGTCCAGGAACTGCCGGATGCCGAACTCATCGACCAGGCGGCGGGTCATCCGCGCCATGAAGTTCCTGTTGGCGCGCATGGATTTCGGGAGGTTGGGCCAATCACCGACGATGTTCGCCGCGGCCGCCCGGTCCGCCGGGTAGTTGTCCTTGCCGCCGAGGATGTAGTCGTAGACCCGGGCGGAATGGGGGATCTCGGTGTTCAGGTCCACCTGGTCTTCGGTCACGTCTGCCCCTCGGATCGTCCCGACTGCCGCCCAAGATCACTCTAGAGGCCGCATCGGCGTCCGGTGCACGGATTCACCCGCATTCACCCCGCATTCACTCGCATCGGTGAGCCCGAGGCGGTGCCCATGCCGAGTGCCGGCCGCGGCCGCCGTCGCCCGCGGTCCCCGGCTGCCGCGGCCGACCGCCTCTCGCTCGGTCGGCCGACCGGCACGGTGCCGGCGGGAATCCCGGGCATTCCGCTTTCGGGTGTCCGCGAACCGTCAGGGAATCCTGCCTTCCAGGCCGCCCCGAAGACAATTGATCCGTCCTGGTGAGAGTACTGGAGCGAGAGTGGTCCAAGAACGCCTTCATTGAACGTGCAACCGTTCCGGGTGGCATCGCGGCCGCCGTTTTCGTCGAAATCGACGCCCGTGTTTCTCGTGTCGTCCGATGCGATCGACTTATGGCGAGGCGATCCGGATGGAGCCGTGGCCCCGATCTTCGGGGCCACGGCCATGATGGTCTTCCTGGCAGCTCAGAAGTGATGATCGCCAGTGCCGTGATCGACGACCTCCACGGCTGAAAAGCCAGCGAACCGCGTTCATCTGGCGAGCCGCCCAGCTCGGGCATACGGAGTAATCGACTCAAATCAAATTCCCTTTTAGGGGGGGCCGGTGGATTTGCAGAGTGCCTCGCAACAATCTACCTGCGGCCAGTAATTGATCGTCAATTCCTGGTTATAAGAAGAGTGTTCGCGCGGTTCTCCGAAAGGAACGCCCTTGATGACCCGCACCTTCGTCCCCCTCGTCCCCCGCTCCGCCGGCCCGGTCTCGCCCAGAAGGCGGGGCGGGACGACGTGACCGCTCTCGAAGCCGTCAAGGTCGGCGCCGGCGACGTCGTCCCCAACCACCGGCTCGGCGGCACCGTCCGGGTGCTCCTGTCGCCGGGCACGGCCCGGACGACGGCGGGCTTCATGGCGCTCCTCGAACTGGAGCCGGGTGAGCGCGTCAGCGAGCACTACCACCCGTACACCGACGAGCACGTCTACGTCTGCGACGGGCGGCTTCTCGTCACCGTCAACGGCGCGGAGCAGACCGTGGGCCCGCGGGAGTCGCTGCTGATCCGGCGGGGCGCCCGGCACCGCTACGAGAACCGCGGCGACCGGCCGGTGACGGCCGTGCTGTTCCTCGGGCCGCTGGCGCCGAGCCCCGAGATGGGGCATGTGGAGACCGCGGAGCCGCCCGGCGACGGGCCGCCCCCGTCGGTGGACGCGAAGCCCGGGCCGGCGATGGATGCGGCGCCGTCCGCCGCGGGCACGCGGGAGCGGGCATGAGCGAGTGCCCGGCCCGTCCCGTCGCGATCACCGGGATCGGGGTCCTGGCGCCGGGCACTCCGGGCACGGGCGGGTTCTGGGAGACCGTCACCGGCGGCAAACCCGCCTTCCGCACGATCACCGCCTTCGAACCGGGGCCCTTCCGGTCCCGGGTGGCGGCGGAGATCGACTTCGACGCCGGCCGGCACGGGCTGACGCCCCGGCAGCGGCGCCGGATGGACCGCGCCGCCCAGTTCGCCGTCGTCACCGCCCGCGAGGCCCTGGCCGCCTCCGGGCTCGGCTCCGGCGGCCTCGACCCGGCCCGCACCGGCGTGGTCGTCGGCAGCGCGGTCGGCTGCACCGGCTCCCTGGAACGCGAGTACAGCGTGGTCAGCGACAGCGGTCGTCTCGCGGTGGTGGATCCGTCGTACGGATCGCCGCACCTGCCCGACTACCTCGTCCCGACGTCCGTGGTCCGGGAGGTCGCCTGGGAGGTCGGCGCGGAAGGCCCCGCCTGCATGGTGTCGACCGGATGCACCTCCGGACTGGACGCCCTCGCGCACGGGGTGGAGATCATCCGCGAGCGCGCCGCGGACGTGGTGCTGGCCGGGGCGTGCGAAGCCCCCATCTCCCCGATCACGGTGGCCTGCTTCGACGCGATCCGGGCGACCTCCCCCGACAACGACGACCCCGAGCGGGCCTGCCGCCCCTTCGACGCCACCCGGGCGGGGTTCGTCCTCGGCGAGGGCGCGGCGATGCTGGTACTGGAGGACTCCGCCGCCGCCCGCGCGCGGGGCGCGCACGTCCACGCGGAGATCCGCGGGTTCGCGTCCCGCTGCAACGCCTACCACATGACCGGCCTGCGGCCCGACGGCGCGGAGATGGCGGAGGCGATCAGGAGCGCGCTGGCCGAGGCTGGCGTCCCCGCGAGCGGCGTCGACTACGTCAACGCGCACGGGTCGGGCACCAGGCAGAACGACCGGCACGAGACGGCCGCCTTCAAACGCGGGCTCGGCGCGGAGCACGCCTACCGGGTGCCCGTCAGCTCCATCAAGTCGGTGGTGGGCCACTCGCTCGGCGCGATCGGCGCGATCGAGGTGGCGGCGTGCGCGCTGGCCATCGAGCACGACCTCGTCCCGCCGACCGCGAACCTCCGGAACCGGGACCCCGAATGCGACCTGGACTACGTTCCGGTGACGGCGCGGGAGCAGCGGGTCGACACGGTGCTCACGGTCGGCAGCGGATTCGGCGGCTTCCAGAGCGCGATGGTGCTCAGCGCCCCGGGACGGTGGCCGGGATGACCGGGACCGCGGCGACCGCGAACGGGGAGCGCGCGGTCATCACCGGGCTCGGCGTGGTGTCGCCGAGCGGCCTCGGCACCGAGCGCCACTGGGCCGCGACGCTCGCCGGGCGCGTCGCGGTAGGGCCCATCACCCGGTTCGACCCGAGCGGCTACCCGGTGCGGCTCTCCGGCGAGGTCCCCGGGTTCGTCCCGGACGACCACCTCCCCGGACGGCTGCTGCCGCAGACCGACCGCGTCACCCAGCTGGCCCTGACCGCCGCCGAATGGGCGCTCACCGACTCGGGGCTGTCGCCGTCCCCGGAGGACTCGCTGCGCTACGGCGTCGTGCTGGCCAACTCGGCGGGCGGGTTCGAGTTCGGCGAGAACGAGCTGCGCAAGCTGTGGTCGGCGGGGCCGAAGAAGGTCAGCGCGTACCAGTCGTACGCCTGGTTCTACGCGGTCAACACCGGCCAGATCTCCATCCGGCACGGGCTGCGCGGCCCCTGCGGCGTCCTGGTCAGCGGCCAGGCCGGGGCGCTGGACGCGATCGGGCAGGCCGGCCGCGTGCTGCGCAGGGGCGCCGACGGCGTGCTGACCGGCGGGTTCGAGGCGCCGCTGTGCTCGTACGCGGTCACTGCGATGGCGGTCGGCCGGGACGCGATGACCGCTCCGCGGCTGTCCGCGGGCGACGACCCGGCGACCGCCTACCGCCCGTTCGCCGCCGACGCCACCGGGCACGTGATCGCCGAGGGCGGCGCGGTCCTCGTGCTGGAGCGGGAAGGCCGCGCCCGCGCCCGCGGCGCCCGCCACTTCTACGGGCGGATCGCCGGGTACGCCGCGACGATGGACCCGCCGCCCGGGTCGGGCCGTCCGGGGACGCTGCGCAACGCCGCGGCGCGCGCGCTCGCCGACGCGGGCGTCGCCCCGGAGCGGATCGACGTGGTGTTCGCGGACGCCGCCGGAAGCCCGGAGCTCGACCGGGCCGAGGCCGAGGCGCTCACCGCCCTGTTCGGCGCCGGCGGGGTGCCCGTGACAGCGCCCAAGGCGATGACCGGCCGGATGTCGGCGGGCGGCGCCGCCGTGGACGTCGCGACCTGCCTGCTGGCCATGCGCGACGGGCTGATCCCGCCCACCGCCGACGTCCGGCCCGACCCGTCCTACGGGCTCGACCTGGTCACCGGGCGGCCGCGGCCCGCCCGCATCGACCACGCGCTGGTCCTCGCGCGCGGCGAGGGCGGATTCAACAGCGCTCTCGTCCTGGCCGCGTGCACGCCCGCGAACCCGTCCGAGGCCGGACCACGCGGTCCGCGGACGTCCCGCGCCCCTTCCGGAACCGAACGCTGGAGCTGAGATGGCCCAAGACGGCCCGATAACCCTGACCGACCTGGTGACCGTGCTGCGCGCCTGCGCCGGCGAGGCCGACGGCGTCGACCTCGGCGGCGACATCGCCGACCGGGAGTTCGCCGACCTCGGCTACGACTCCGTCGCGCTGATGGAGGTGTCCGCGCGGATGGCCGAGCGCTTCGGCCTGGAACTCGACGAGGACGCGCTGTCCGACCCCGCGACCCCCGCGGAGATGCTCCGCCGCCTCAACCGGGCCGCGGCCGCGGAGGGGGAGGTGCGATGACCGCGTGCACCGACAACCACATCCTGGTGGACGCCCCCATGGACCTCGTATGGGAGCACACCAACGACGTGGCGGGATGGCCGGAGCTGTTCACCGAGTACGCCGCCGCGGAGATCCTCGAACGGGACGGCGCCTCGGTGACGTTCCGGCTCACCACCCACCCGGACGAGCAGGGCAGGGTCTGGTCGTGGGTGTCGCGGCGCACCCCGGACCCCGAGACGCGGACCGTCCGCGCCCACCGCCTGGAGACCGGGCCGTTCGCGTTCATGAACATCCGCTGGGAGTACCGGCAGCAGCCGGCGGGCGTGCTGATGCGGTGGACGCAGGAGTTCGCGATGAAGCCGGACTCCCCGATCGGCGAGGACGCGATGCGCGACCGCATCAACCGCGGCACCGTCGAGCAGATGGCGCACATCAAGGCGGTCCTGGAGGACCGGGCCCGCGCCCGCGGAGGCGACGGGTCCGGCGGGGACGCCTCCGGCGACCTCCACGCGCGGCGCCTGCTGTACCTGACGTGCGGCATGCGGCTGGCCGCGGTGGTGAGCACGCTGGCGGAACTCGGGGTGGCGGACCTGACGGCGTCCGGACCGCGGTCGGTCACCGACCTGGCCGCGGCCACCGGCACCCTGCCGGACGCGCTCTACCGCCTGCTGCGCTGCGCCGCCTCCGTCGGGATCATGGAAGAACGGCCCGACGGGCGGTTCGCGAGCACCCCCCTCTCCGACGCGCTGCGCGCCGACGACCCCCGCAGCCTGCTGCCGCTCGTCCTGCACAGCGCGCGGCCCTTCGTGACCAAGCCGTTCGGGGCGCTGGCGCACAGCGTCCGCACCGGCGAGCCCGCGACCGTGCCCGCGCTGGGCTCCGACATCTGGCACTACTTCGAGGACAACCCCGAGGACGGCGCCCACTTCGACCGCACCATGACCACCCTCGGCCGCTGGGAGACCGGACGGCACCTGGACGTCGTCGAACCCGAGCGGTTCCGCCGGATCGCCGACCTCGGCGGCGGGCAGGGCCACTTCCTCGCGGCGGCGCTGGAGCGGGCGCCGGACGCGTCGGGCGTGCTGTTCGAACGGCCTGCCGTCGTCGCCGCAGCGGCGGAGGTGCTCGACGCGCAGGGGGTCGCCGAGCGCGTCACCCCGGTCGCCGGGGACTTCTTCACCGATCCGCTGCCGGACGACTGCGACGCCTACGTGCTCAAGGCCGTCCTGCACAACTGGCCGGACGAGCGGGCCGCCGAGCTGCTGACCGCCGTCCGCAAGGCGATCGGTGACCGGGAGGCGCGGCTGTTCATCGTCGAGCACGTGGTGGCGGAGGGCAACGGATGGGACCACGCCAAGTTCCTCGACCTCGACATGCTCGTCCTGTTCGGCGGCCGGGAGCGGCGGCTGGGGGAGTGGCGGCGGCTGCTGGCCCGGTGCGGGTTCGCGCTGGCCAACCGTCCCCCGGAGGGGCGCTGGACCGTTCTCGAATGCCGCACCGAAGAAGCCGCGTGACCGAGTGCGCCGCACCAGCGGCCGGCTCCCGGACCCGATGCCAAGGAGGACGAGCATGCTCCCGTACGCCCCGCCCCCGACCCACCGGGCGGTCATGGTCCGAAAGATCGCGCCCGGCGCCCGGGACGCCGTGGCGGCGGCGTTCCGCGAGCACGACCGCACCGACCTGCCCCGCCGCATCGGCGTCGCGCGCCGGACCCTGCTGACCTACCACGACCTGTACATCCACCTGGTCGAAGGCGACGCGTCGTTCAAGGACGCGCTGTACGCCGCGGCCGACGAGCCGCTGTTCCGCGAGATCGACGCCAGGCTCGCGACGCTGCTCGTCCCCTATGACAAGGACCGCCCGGCCATGCGCCAGGCGCAGGCCGAGGAGTTCTACCACTGGTCGGACGACCGGCGGAAGGCGACGTACCGGCTGCTGCTGGAGATCCGCATGGACGAGGCGCGCGGCACGGAGTTCGAACGGGTCTGGCACCGGATTTCCGCCGTCGCCGCCCGCCACCCCGGCTGCGTCGCGCAGTCGCTGTCGCGCGACGCCGCGGACCCCGGCACCTACCTCCTGGTCAGCGACTGGACCGACGAGGCGGCCCACACGAGCTTCGTCGAATCGCCCGAGCACCGAGCGGTCGCCGCCACGTTCCGCGACCTGGGCGCCACCGTCCGGGCGACCCGCACGCACATCCGCGACCATGTCGACTCGGACAACCCGTCCCGAGAGGAAAGCACCGCCCAGGCGTCGACGGCGGGGCAGGGAGAGCGATGACCGCGGAGACACCGCCCCTGATCGGCGACATCCGCGCGCCGGGCCCGGTCGCGCGCGTGCGGATGCCGTCGGGCGACATCGGGTACGTGGTGACCCGGGCGGCCGAGGCGCAGCACGTCCTGGCCGACCCGGCGTTCAGCAGCGCGGCGTCGTTCCTTCCCCGCACCCCCACCGACGCCGACGGCGACCCGGTCGGCGCCGGCCGCGTCCTGTTCGACATGGACCCGCCCGAGCACACCCGGCTCCGGCGGGTGGTCGCCAAGGCGTTCACCCGCCGCCGCGTCGAGTCGATGCGGGAGGACATCGCGGACGCCGTCGACGGACTGCTGGACGAGATGGCCGCGGGCGGGCAGCCCGCCGACCTGGTCCAGTCGCTCTGCGCGCCGCTGCCGCTCACCGACATCTGCCAGCTGCTCGGCGTCCCCTACAAGGACCGCGCCTCCTTCCGCGCCTGGGCCGAGACGATCGTGTCGGTGCGCGGCCACACCCAGGAGGAGATCGACCGCGTCCGGGCGGCGATCTACGGCTACATCGTCGAACTGGTCGCGGCCAAGCGAGCCGAACCCGCCGACGACCTCCTCAGCGACATGCTGACCGCCCGCGACCGGGAGGACCGGATCACCGAGCGGGAACTGGTCAGCCTCGCCGTCACCCTGCTGATCGCCGGGCACGGCCCCACGATGAACCAGCTCGGCCGCTGCGCGCACGCTCTGCTGACGAGTTCCGGGATGTACGCCGCACTTTGCCGTGACCCGGACTTGGTGGAATCGGCCGTCGAGGAACTGCTGCGGACGGTGCCGTCGGTGCCCGTCCCCACCCCCCGCCTGGCACTCCGGGACGTGGAGGTGGGCGGTGTGACGATCCCCGCCGGAAGCGTGGTCGCGGTGTCGGCGATAGCGGCCAACCACGATCCCGCCGTCTTCACCGAGCCCGAGGTGACGGACCTCGGCCGCACAGACAACAAGCACATCACCTTCGGCCACGGCCCGCACTTCTGCATCGGATCCCACCTGGCCCGAACCGAGCTGCGCACCGCCCTCACCGCCCTGACAAGGCGCTTCCCCGACCTGCGCTTGGCCGTCCCGCCCTCAGCCGTCGAATGGCGCAAAGACTCCCTTTTCCACGGCCCCCTGGAACTCCCCGTGAACTGGTGATTCAGCCGCCTTCACCCTGGGATGTCAGGGGGCGCGGCCGATCAGTCTGGCAACCGTGGCGTCCAGGGCCTGGACCTGTGACGACTCCCCGGCGTAGGCGTGGACGAGCGCGAGGAACTCCTCCAGCCCGCCGGGGAACTCCAGGCACGTGCGGACGATGGAATGGACGTCCAGGTGGGGCTGCGTGCGGCGCGGAATGCGGATCGCGATGTCCTTGCGCAGGTCGTCGACGATCTGCTGGCGGCCCTCGGCCGTCGTCAGCAGCGGAATGTCCATGAGGCGGTCCACGATCTCGAAGAGCCCGGGGGCGCGGGGGCCGTCGGCCTCGTCCGGCAGAGGGCGGGCCTCGGGCCCGGGGGCCGCCGGTCCGCTGCCGTTGGCCGGAAGCGGCCCCACTCGTGCGGGCGTCCCCGCCGATGCCGGCGAGCCCCCGCCGCGAACGCAGAGCCAGGCGGTGGTGTCGGTCTCCTTGAGGTGCACGCCGATCGGACTGAACTCCGTGGGGTCGATGGCGCCGCGGCCATGCTGGATCACCGCGCCGTAGAACTCGTCGGACGCGAGGACCCCCAGGTCGGCCGGTACGGCGGCGAGGGCCTCCTTGAAGGACGGCGCGTCCAGGAGCCGGCTGACGTGGTTGACGGTGGTGCCGACCATGCCGTTGTCATCGGTTTCGAGCGGCCCGCTGTGCAGCGCGATCCGCAGCCGCATCCGCGCGTGCTCCGCCGCGAGTTCGTTGTGCCTGCGGAGGGCGCCGCGCAGGTGGTCGGGCAGCGGGTGGACGAGGCGGGCCGGGTCGCAGGACGGCGGCAGCACGACGATGGCCCCGTCGCCGCGATCCTCCCGGTAGCAGTCCTCGAAGGGCAGGCCCGACGCCTCGAAACAGTTCCGCAGAGTCTTGTAGAGGACCTCCCGCAGATGGCTCTGGACGTGGTCGGGGCGTTTGCCGAAACCGATGATGTCGCAGACGAAGAGCGTGCAATGGCCGGTCGGGGTCCACCCGGTCCCCGCTTCTCCGGAGCCGTTCCGCATGACCTCTGATGCCCCTTGAAGTTGGATTGCCCCCAACTGTGCACGCACGGTGCTCGCTCCGGCAAGTACCGTGCCGAGCGGCCGTGCCGGTGAATGGGCGCCGTTGCGGTTGTGTGGTAAATCCCATTGTGTCCGGCGACGCAGAACTACCGGATGATCGCGGCCTACATTGACTGGCGGAACGGCCGAGGGGCGGGAAGGCAGACGGCGCATGGCGGACGAGGAGACGAGGTCACCGGCCCTGGTGCCGCAGACGGCGATGTCCTTGGGGCATGCGCAGGAGCAGATCCGCACGGAGCCGTCCACCGCCGACATCGTCGCGCTGCTCACTGACATACCGGATATGCGGGAGGCGGGCGGGCGCTCCATCGTCGTGCATTACATCAGCGAGCACGTGCGCGCGCCGCTGCTGCTGCCGGACCATCCGCAGCCGAGGTATTACCTCTACAACCTCGTCCTCGCCTGCCGGGAAATTCCCGACGGGCTGCAGTTGCTGGTCCGCGCGGTCGAGTTCGTGGCCGGCCCGACCGCGGCCGTGGCGCGGCTCAAGCGCATGATGAGCCCCGTCCGCGCCCACTTGGAACCGGTCGTCGAGACCCAGATCGAGGACCTGCTGACCGGCCTGCGGATACGGTCCCTCACCCGGCTCTATGTGGCCGCCACCGGGAACAGCATCGCCACCGTCCCGTTCCGGCTCACCGACGCATGGGACGCGTTCTCAGCCCTCCTCGACCACAACACGGCTCCCGGCAAACCCTCGCCGCACCTCATATTCGTCGCGATGCTGCTGCAGACCATGCAGACACGGCAGTCGGCGGGAAACGCCGGGACCGAGGAGGCATGGCGGCTCAAAAGGCTGCGCGAGTGGCTGGCGATGCAGACGGAGCAGCTGCGCGGCGACGGCAACGTCGCGCAGGCCGATTACCTCGACCGGATGCGGGACCGTTCCGGGGCGCTCGCGACGCGCGCCGACAAGCCCATCTACCTCATCATCCAGCTCGAACCGCTGCCGGACCTCGTCGGGGACGAGATGATGTGCCGGCTCTCGCACTGGCGGCAGATACACCCGCTCGAATGGCGCCCCGAGCCGGGGGAGGACCGGGTGGTCCCGCTGAGCGCGGTGCGCGAGCACGTCGGCGACCTGATCCACGAGGCCGAGCGCGGCTGGGCCTACGAGCTCGACGACTCCCTGGTGCTGGAGTTCGTGCTGCCGCTGCACATGATCAATCTCGATGTGGACCAGTGGACGCGTGACGTCTCCGAGATGCCCGATCCGCCCCCGCTCGGCGCGGAGTACGAGATCCTCGTCCGGTGCCAGGAGAGGCTGCGCGAGCTCGGGATTCACCGCGCCTGGCGGCAGCGCTGGCAGGTGCTCGTCGAGGCCGTCGACGGCGTCACCTACTGGGCCGCTCCGGGGGAGCCCGCCCACCCGCGTCCTATGGGCGATCGGCTGCTGAGCAGCCGGGAGATCGTCGCGTGCGTGCTGAGCGGCCCGCCCGATCGCGAGCCGGGCCGGAGCGAACTCTGGAAGGCGCTGCGTGCGGGAGTGCCCGTGGTGCTCTGGCACCGGGCGGATCAGCTCGCTCCGGAAACGCGGGAGGCGGTGCGGCAGGTCGTCGACCGTCCCGACATCAGGGGCCTGCCCACCGACATCAAACGGCTGCGGGGAAACGCGCCGCCCTCGGAGGTCCATAATGGTCGCTCCGCCTTGGAGGTGACCCTCCTATGGGACGACCCGAACCACTTCTTGGACGATGCCCGTGCTCTGCGGGCCCCGGCATCCCGGACGTGACAGTCAGCGCGAGGCGACCGATAAACGGTCGCGGCCGTCCGCGTCCTTCAAAGCCTTGCGAAGGGTCGCCGCAAAGGGGATGCTCGACCTAAGGTGGCCTTCACCGGTTCTGCCCGAGTTCGAACCTCCATCGCAAGGACCCATAGCCACATCAGAAGGGGACATCGTCGATGGCCGCTGACGAGCCGCCCGAGGTCCCTCACCCTCGTGACGCGCCCATGCCCGCCGGCCCGGGAGACGCCGCAAAGGACGCCCGTGCCGCGTGGTGGATCTATCGCGGCAACGGGCGCCCCCTGCCGGCCGGACGGTTCGCCGCGGCACTGCCTCCGCCGCCCCCCTGGCGCGCCTTCGACGGCGGGCCCCCGCTCCCGCCTCCGCCCGACGACGAGCGCGACCTCGTCCGCCGGCTCGGCCCCGTGAGCGCGCGGCCGCGGCTGGCCGACCCCGCGGAGGTCGACGCCGTCAACGCCGCGCTGTTCCTGCGGCGGCCGCTTCTGGTCACCGGTGAGCCGGGCGTCGGGAAGTCCACCCTCGCCTACCGGATCACCCGCGAGCTGGGGCTCGGCCGGGTGCTGCGCTGGCCCATCGGCAGCCGGAGCACGCTGCGCGACGGACTCTACGAGTACGACGCGATCGGCAGGGCGCAGGACGCCGCGACGGGCCGCAGGAGGCTCGCGGGCCAGGCCGGGGACTTACCGGAAGCGCAGGTCGAGGATGATCCGACCGTCGCCGCTCTGACCGACGCCGGAGTGGGGCACTACCTCAGGCTCGGCCCGCTGGGCACCGCGCTGCTGCCTTACGAGCTGCCCCGCGTGCTTCTCATCGACGAACTCGACAAAAGCGACATAGACCTACCGAACGACCTTCTCGACGTTTTAGAGGAGGGCGAATACGGAATCACCGAACTCTCCCGCATCAGTGCCCGCGAACCCGTGGTGAGAGTCCACACCGCCGATCCGGACGGGACGGCGGAAATCGCGCGCGGAAACGTGCGTTGCCGCGCGTTTCCCATCGTGGTCATCACCAGCAACGGCGAGCGCGAGTTCCCGCCCGCTTTCCTGCGCCGGTGCCTGCAGTTCTCGATGAAAGAGCCCGACGAGACCCGGCTCGCCGATATGGTGGCGGCGCACTTCGCCGAGCGCTCCGACGAACGCACCCGGCGGCTGGTGCGCAGTTTCCTGGAGCACCGCAGGAGCCACCGCGGGCTCGCCGCCGACCAGTTGCTCAATGCCGTCTACCTCGCGGCCTCCGGCGCGCGGGATCCGGACCCCGGCTGGGAACGGCTTCTGGATCTGATCTGGCAACGGTTGGAAGTGGCGCCTGAGTGAGCGAACGGATCGGAGACCGAGCGGCGCAGGGCGCGGGACGTTCCGACGCCCCGGCCGGTCCTCCCGTTTGGCACGAGGTCTCCGACGCCATCTGGCTGGCCGCGCAGATGAACGCGGCCGCCCTCGCGGCGGGCCGCGAAGGCGGCGACGCCGCCCGGCGCGCACCTCGGGCCGAGCCCCCGCGGGCGCCCGGCGGCGGATCCCCTGACGCCGATCGCGCCGGCCCTGCGGAGGGCGACTCCCGGAACGGGGCTTCGCGCGACACCTCCGGCCGCACGGCCCCGCCGACGCCGCCCGCGATCAGGACGCCGCCGGCGACGCGTAACGGAGTGGCGGCCGGTCCACCGGCCCCTCGGCCGCATCGAGGGCCGGGCCGGAACGGACATGGCGCGCCCGCGCCTTTTCCCTTCCCCGTGCGGAGCGATCCGTTCACCGGAGTACGGCCGCTGGCCGACCGCCGCCGCCTCGAACAGGCGCTGCGCCCCTTCAAACGGGCGGTCGCATCCCGCCGGGGCGAACTGGAGCTGGACGACGAGGCGACCGCGATCCGCGCGGCCGAGGACGGGCTCTGGCTGCCCCAGACACGGCCCGTCCCCGAACGCTGGCTCGATCTCGACGTCGTCGTGGACGACGGGCGCCTGGCCGCGCTCAACCGGCCGACGACCGATCGGTTCATCGAATGCCTCGGGGCCGTCGGCGCCTTCGGAATGATCCGTACGCACCTGCTCGACACCGACGCCTCCGGGACGGCGCCGCTGGCGCTGCGCGAGCCGGGACCGCTGGCCGCGGCGCGCGATCCCGCGGGGCTCGCCTCCCGGGGCCGCCGTGACCGGCGGCTCATCCTGGTGCTGACGGACGGGATCGGAGACGCCTGGCACTCGGGGGCCGCGCAGCGCCTGCTGGCCGGGTGGGGGCGGCACGCCCCGATCGTGGTGATCAATCTGCTCGCCCGGCGCCAGTGGCGGCGCACGGGTCTCGCCACCCGGCCGGCCAAGCTCTACACGGCGGCGCCCGCGATCGCCAACCGCCTCTACCGCGTGTGCTACCCCGCGCCGCCGCTCGGCGGTGACCCGGGGACCGCGGCGCCGCAGGCGGACCGTGCGCAGGTCCACGTGCCCGTGATCGAGCTGGAGCCCGGCCAGCTCGCCGGCTGGGCGGCGTTCGCCGCGGCGCGCCGCAGCGACTGGCACGGCGCGGTCGCCGTCTGCGGAGCGCCCCCGGAGCCCTCTCCGGCCGTGGATATGGCGGACATGCCGGAGTTTCCGGCCACGGAGGCGTCGGCGCCCGAGATCGTCCGGCGGTTCCGCGCGGCGGTCAGCCCGACCGTGTACGCCCTGGCGGTGCACCTGGCCGCGGCACCGCTGAACGCTCCCGTCATGCGGCTCGTCCAGCGCACCATGCTCCCGGAGTCGCGGCCCTCGGACCTGGTCGAACTGGTCGGAAGCGGGCTGCTGCACCGGGTCCGGCCCGAGCCCGGGCCGGAGGCGGACGCGCGGGAAGAGGTCGTCTTCGACTTCGCTCCGGGCATCCGCGACGAGCTCCTCGCCGGAGGGCGCCGTTCCGACACGACACGGGTGCTGACCACGGTGGCCCGGCATCTGGGCGACCGCGTCGCCGGACTCCGCGAGTTGACCGACCTGGTCACCGCGCCGGAGCGGGATGAAATGCCGGAGTTGACCGCCGAACTCGTGCCGTTCGCCGTTCCGGTCCTCCATGCGCTCCGAGCGCTTGCGGGGCCTTATCTGAGACCTGCCAGTGTTCTGGACGCCAAACTGCACGGCAAGGTGCTGGACGCAAAGCTCCACGCCAAGTTTGACCCCTATTATGGAAAAAAGGATAGAGTCGTACGGGATGCGGGAAGGACTGGCTCCATGCAGTCGCTGGATATTGCCGCTCTCGACGAGCTCACCGGAACTGAGGATACTCTCAAGCCCCCCCACCTTGGAGTCGGTGTGACAGTTCGAGATATCCCGGAGAAAGTTGGGCGCAAGGCGGGCGAGCCGCCGCCCGTCTGGGGTAACGTACCTCCCCAGAATATCAGCTTCACCGGGCGAGAAGAGCTGCTGGAGCAGCTGCATGAGCGTCTTTCGATGGGCACGACCGCGGTCCTGCCCCAGGCGTTGCACGGAATGGGTGGAGTCGGCAAATCCCAGATAGCCATTGAGTATGTGTACCGCCATATGGCGGATTATGATGTGATCTGGTGGATCAGATCGGAACGGCCCGGTCAGATCCAGCAGGACCTCGCCGAACTGGCCGCCGAACTCGACCTTCCGGTCAGCCAGGAGGTCAACGTTGCGGTACCGGCCGTCCGCGAGGCGTTGCGCCTCGGCCGCCCCTACCGCAATTGGCTGCTGGTCTTCGACAACGCCGAGGAACTGCAGGACGTCAGGGACTTCTTCCCGACCAACGGCCCGGGCAAGATCCTCGTCACCTCCCGCAACCAGGAGTGGACCAAGGTCGCCAACTCGCTCGAAGTGGACGTGTTCGCCCGGGATGAGAGCAAGGCGCTGCTCCGCCTCCGGGGGCCCGAGCTGGCCGACGCCGAGGCGGACGAGCTCGCGGAGGTGCTCGGCGACCTTCCGCTGGCGATCGCCCAGGCCGGAGTCTGGCTCGCCGAGACGGGTATGCCGGTCGACGAGTATCTGCAGCTCTTCCGGGAGAAGCACGAGAAGGCGACCGAACTGCTGGCGGACGCCGCGCTGGTGGCCAACGAGCTGCCGGTCGCCGCCGCCTGGAACGTCTCGCTGGACCGGCTGCGGACGAGTGACCCCGCGGCGCTGCAACTCCTCCAGGTCTGCGCGTTCTTCGCGCCGGAGCCGATCTCGCTGCGGATGCTGTCAGGCGCGCGCAACGTCGAAGGTCCTCCCGAGCTGGTCGAGGCCCTGGGCGATCCGGTCAGGCGAGGGCGTGCGATCCGTGCGATCAACCGGTACGCGCTGGCCAGGATCAGCCACAAGCACAACACGATCATGTTGCACCGGCTGGTGCAGCGGGTCCTCGTCGGCCAGATCCCCGCAGGGGACGCGGAGGAACTCCGCCGGTGCGGGTACCAGCTGATGGCCAACTTCGACCCGCGCGACCCGGCCCTGCCGGCCAACTGGCGGCGCTACGCGGACCTGCTGCCCCACATCCACTACTCGGGCATCGTCGGCTTCGACGACCCCTGGACGCGCCGGCTCGTCCTCAACGAGATCGACTTCCTTTTCCAGTGGGGCGACCACCGCGGCTTCCTCGAACTGGCGGAGACCGCGGTCAAGACCTGGACGGAGACGCTGGGCGAGGGGAACGAGCAGACGCAGGAGGCCATGCTCCACCTCGGCCGCGCCCTCCGCCTGCAGGGTCGGTTCGAGGAGGCGTACGGCCATCACGTCCGGGTCCGCGACCTGCGTGCCGAAGAGTACGGCGTGGACGACGAGCGCACGATCGAGGCGCAGCGCTTTGTTACGACGGACCTGCGATATCTGGGGCAGTTCAAGCAGGCGCTCGAATACGACAAGCGCTCCTTTGAAGCGCTGCGCCGCATGTACGGCGAAGATGACCCGATCACGCTGCAGCAGGCGCATCTCTACGCCATCAGCCTCCGCCTCAACGGTGATTTCCAGGAAGCCTGCGATCTCGATAAGCAGACCTACCAGCACCTGCTGAACGTCTTCGGGGAGAACCACGGTCGGAGCCTGTCGTCCCTGGCAGCGATCGCAGTGGACGAGATGGAACTGGGCCACTTCGATGTCGCCAGGGAGCTGACCCGGCAGCATGCGCAGCGTCTCGAGTCCGCCTTCGGCAGCAGCTTCGCCGGTCTCGCCGAGAGCCTGACGGCGTTCTCCGTCATGGAGCGCAAAGCGGGTGACCACGAACGCGCACTCGACCTCTCCACCGAGGCGCTCGAACGCTACAACGAGCGGTACGGGGGGTACCACCCCGGCTCGATCTCCGCCGCGCTGAACCACGCGGTGAACCTGCGCCAGGTCGGCCGGCTCGCCGACTCGATCCACCTCGCGCGGGTGACGGCGCAGAACTTCCTGCGGATGTTCGGTCCCGATCACCCCAACACACCGAGCGCGAACATCAACCTCGCGGTCGCCCTCCGGCTGAACGGACAGCTCGAAGAGGCCAAGAAGCTGGACGAGACGGCGCTGGTGGCACTGACCCGGGTTCTCGGTATCGATCACCCGCGCAGCATCGTCTGCGCGATCAACCTGGCCAGCGACCACTACGCCATCGGCAATTTCCCTGAGGCCGTGGAGAGGGACCGAGAGACGCTGGAGCGGGTGCAACGTGTCCTGGGGGAGGAGCATCCCACCGCACTTGCATGCATGCTCAACCTCGGGCTCGATTTGCGCGCGCTAGGCGAGGAGCAAGAGGCCGAGACGTTGACGGCGCGGGCCATCGATGGCATGCGCAGGGTGCACGGACCCCAGCATCCGGCCACCGCGGCCGCGCAGGAGGGAGCCCGCGCGGACTGCGATATCTATCCGATTCCGGTCTGAGTCGAGAACGGAGGGCGCCGAAAGTGCGACTGTCTTCCGGTCCCCTGCTTCTGACTTGGGGTTGTTTCAATACCGGGTGAGTTGGGTAGAAATGATCGTCCGTGCAACTCGCCCGATGGTGTTGGGACGCAATTTTCCGGATCTGGACACGGGTATGCTTCCCACGTATAGTAGGGGAGCAAATTTGCCATGCCCACACGGATTGTTTGTCTTTGGTAATTGTCGGCGATCGCGTGAGCGTCGCGGGAAACCAGCCGATCCGCCCGCCGAGGGATCGGGCTCGCGGACACCGCCGTCCCCTCTCTCGCCGAGAACCACCGCGATGCTCCCCGAGGACGGAAGAGGTAATGGGCGGTCAAGGAGACTGGGACAAGGCGTCCTGGCGTAAGAGCAGCAGGTCTGGCGATGATGATGTGACGGGATGCGTCTCCATTGCCGTTTCCGCCTTGTACGGAGCTGTCCGAGACACCAAGAACCCTTGCCGGACGACCATCGTCCTACCCAAGGTCGTCTTACGCGGGATGCTGAACGAGATTAAAAATGGAGGCTTTGACCTGCGGTGATGCAGTCGCTCTATCGGTTGGAGGCGCGGTGGTCGCCGGTGCGCTCATCGCGAGGTCCACTGCGGGATCCGCGCCTCCGCCTCCGTCCGCTCAGGCCTGGAAGCGGTCGGACTTGACCGCTTCCATGAACGTGCGCCAGGAGTCCATGGACAGCGACAGCCGCGGGCCCTCCGGGTCCTTGGAGTCGCGGATGGCGCGGGTGCTGCCGAGCGACGCCACTTCCACGCAGACCGCGAGGTCGGGGTCGCTGCTCCGGCTGCTCTTTCTCCAGACGGGTGCGGGCGCATTAGTATGACTCATGCGTAAATGCTCCTTGTGAAGAATTCCGGCGCCACCAGTAAACGCTAAGGGCCGTGCCCGGGTGGCGCTTGACGAGATTAATCTATCGTATCGAACCCGCTATTCGGAACGACCGAATCCGACCGAATCGTAAGGCTGAGGAGGTATCGGCATTCTCGGGCGGGAAGTAGTTTAGTGTCTGGTGTTGCGCGGCAAGGTGTAGATGTCTGATGAAATGACAGTATCCAATCCTGTGGGCGCGGTCTGTGGCGTGCTCGCCGTGCCGAGGGGATCGCCAAGGCCCCGTACTGCGGCGCCAAGGTGAGGCGGCCGCACCAATGCGGGACCGCCGTCACCCGGCATGGACCTCGCCGCGCACAACCGGATTCTCGTTGTGCATCCGGTCGACCCGGCCGACCTCATCGCCGGCGAGTGTGACCAGAGCGCCCCCCGGTGGAGCCCACCACGGGTGCGGCTGGTGGCCCCGGGCGAGCCGGCTTCCCGTATTTCATAAGCCTGAACGGGGCCACGTCCACCCCAGGCGCCAGGTGTCCGCAAAAATGCGCTTCGCTCTGAAAAATATCCTTGGCGAATCGGACACCGACCGCAGAAAGTAACGGGAAGCCGCTGGCCGCGATCGGCGGCCTCTGCACCTGGGCGAGCATCCTTCGAGGAACTCGACGACAAGGAAATCGACGGCGTCATTGGCCGGATCACCTGGCTCAGGCGGCGGCGGCCCCGCCGGGGCGTGGGCGGCACTCGCCGCTGCTGGTGCGGGGCGTGATCGAGGTGGTGAGCGCCGCTCGCTGTGTGCGGTGCGACGTGTGCCTTGAGGACTGCGGATGCAGGACCGTCGAACGGATGAGCGGGAAGAGCGTCCTGCCGTCGACCTTCGAGGTCTGACCGGCCGCCGCGCCGGCGGTTTCGGGGCGCTCCTCCCGCCTCGTCTCAGGCCCGGTGCGGGCCTAGTAGGTGATGTAGATGTGGGAGAAGGCCACCGCGTTCCACGCGCGGAACTGGGGCGTGAAGGCATTGTTGCCGATGGGGACCTGGCACACCCCGCCTCCCGAGCCGCACTTGACCCAGTAGGCCTGCCCCCGGGTGTTGTACGTCTTCACCTGGAGGGCGGCGTACTTGTGGGTCGCGGTCCACCGGAAGCTGTGCCAGGCGCCGGGGTATCCGATGAGCCCGCACGAGCCCTTGGAGTAGGTCCAGCGCTTGGGGGTGGCGGGGAGATTGCCGCCGCACCGGCCCTTCGCGGCGGACGCCGTGGCAGGCGCCGCGACGGTCGTCTCCGGCGCGGCCGCCGAGGCCGAGTCGATGGGGCTCAGTGCCCCGGCGGCCGCCAGTGCCAGGCTGGAACCCAGCACGATGGTCTTCTTCAAGGTCGCTGACATCGCTTCCTCCTTGAGGCGGCTCCGGCATGAGCTGAAAGCCTCGGCGTTGACCGGAGCCGCGGAACGGAATCGCCGATGCCCTCAACGTGGCCCGCGGCCGCCGTCGTGTGCACCCGCCCGGCGTCCCGTGGGATCCCATGGGATGCGGGACGGTCCTGACCTGCGACGGCGCCACGGGGGTCGGCGGCCGCCGGGACGGGGTGGACGCCCGTTGCTTTGACGGTCCGCTCCGGTACGCTCACTGTGGGCAGCGACGTGGACCAACCGCCCGGCCGTGGCGCCGGAGGTCGGCGAGGAGTCGGAGTGAACGGGACGGAAGACCTGTCACCGGACCAGGCCTTAGCCGCGGGGCTGAAACGACTCAAAGCCGAATCGGGCTTGAGTTTCGGGAGGCTCGCGGCCCGCACGAACTACAGCGCGTCCTCTCTCGAGCGCTATGTCAACGGCAAGGCGTTGCCGCCGCGCGGCGCCGTTGAAGCGCTGGCCGCGGTCTGCGGAGGCGACGCGCGAAGCCTGCTGACGCTGCTGGAACAGGCGGAGCAGGGGCACGGGCAGCGGATGGCCGAGGGGAAACGGACCGTCGATCCCGGCGCCCCCTCCCCGCTGCAAGGGGAGTGCGAGCGCCTGGCCCGGGCCGTCGTGGCCAGGGAGAGCCGGGTGCGGCACCGTCTGCTGCGGGGGTTCCCGGCCCCCTTGGTCACCTTCGAGGCCGCCGGGTCATGGCGGAGCGGGCCATCCCAGGGGCCCGGGGACGACGCCCCCGGCGGAGATTCCTCGTCGGTCGGGTCGTTCTTCTCCGCCCTGTCGTGCCGGCGGTTGGCGATCGTCGGTGAGCAGGACTCAGGCAAGACCCTCCTGGGGATCGAGTTGGTCCTCCAGTTGGCGGCTCCGCTGGTCGATCCCGAGCAGGAGCCACCCCGGGTCCCCATGGTCGCGCTGCGGCTGCCGGGGACGGACTGGCGTCCGGGGCTCGGCGTGGAGGAGTGGCTGGTCGACCATCTGGTCACGGAGCTGAACACCGAGCCGGACACCGCCGCCGAACTCGTGGCCGCCCGCCACGTGCTGCCGGTCGTGGACGGGCTCGACCTGCTCGACGACGCCCCTCCGGCGCCGCCGCGCAACGCCGCGGCCCTGGTGGCCGCACTCGACCGCTGGGCCGACGTCACCGGCAGGGGCCCCGGCGCGCTGGTGGTGGTCTGCTCAGACGAGCGCACCCGCCAGTTGGAGCGGCTCGGCGCGTCCCTCGACGCGACGACCAAGGTCGGCGTCCGGCCGCTCCGCACCACCCAGATCCATCGCTTCCTGCACCGGAAGATCCCGGCAGGGCACCCCGCGGCGGCTCTGCGGGAGGCCCTGCTGAAGGTGTTCGCCACCTCCAAGACGACCGGGGCGGGGGCCGCGCTGCGACGGCCCTGGCGTCTGCTGCTCGTGGGCGCCTCCATCGCCGCCCGCACCTCGCCATCGGAAGCCGGGGAGCCCGAAGCGGCCGCCGCGCTGCCGAGCGACCGGGAGCTGCTGCGGGTGCAGATCGACCTGGCCACCCGCGCGGACGCCGAGAACGGTCGTCCGACCTACGACCCCGACCGCGTGTACGCGTGGCTGATGAACATCGCGGCCCAAGCCGACCGCGACGGCACCGCCACCGTCGACCCCCGCGGTCTGGGGCGCATCGCCGGTCTGCGGCGCTTCGGGCTCACCCTGTTCGTGATCGCGTTCGCCCTGGGCGCGGCCGCCGGCGCGGCGGTGACGCCCGCGGCCGGCCCGGCGGTCGGATCACTGGCCGCATCGGTCGTCGCCGGAGCGTTCGTGCTGTGTGCGCTCTGCGCGCCACCGCTCCGGTGCCGCGTCGGCCTCCTCGCGGCCTTCTGGGGCCGGCTCTTGCCTCTGGGAGTGAACAGATTCCTTCGCTGGTGCGGCGAGGCGGGGCTGCTCAGAGTCACCGGCTCGATGTACCAGCTCCGCCACCACGGGCTCAACGTCCACGACTCGGTCCGACCATGAACCCGCCGCCGACCGACCCCCCGCCTGCCCACGATCCGCACGTCTGGGACACCCATGGAACTGCCCCCGGGAGTAGAACCGCTTCGCCCGTCCGATCCCGGTGCCGTCGGCGCCTACCGGATCCTCGGCGTCATCGGGGAAGGCGGCATGGGGGCGGTGTACCTCGCCCGCCACGACGGTGAACCCGACGCGCCGCTGGTGGCGTTGAAGCTGGTGCACCCGCGGCATGCCGACGATCCGGGGTTCCGCGACCGGTTCCGCGACGAGGTCGCCAACGCCCGCCGCGTCTCCCCTTTCTGCACCGCCCAGGTGCTCGACCAGGGCCAGTTCGGGCTTCGGCCGTACATGGTGACCGAGTACATCCAGGGGATCTCGCTCGCCAGGCGGCTGGGGGAGCAGGGGCCTCTGCCGCCCGCCGAGCTCCAGGGCGTGGCCGCCGGAGTCGCGGCCGCCCTGAGCGCCATCCACGCCGCGGGCCTGGTGCACCGGGACCTCAAGCCGGCCAACGTGCTGCTGTCCATGGCGGGCCCGCGCGTGATCGATTTCGGCATCGCCCGCGCACTGGACGAGAAGGGCGGCCGAACCGAGCACGGGCTGGTCATCGGGACCCCGGGGTGGATCGCCCCCGAGCGCCTGAGCGGGAGATCAGGTCCCGCGGGCGACGTCTGGGCCTGGGGATGCCTGGTCGCCTACGCCGCGACCGGGCGGCACCCCTTCGACGAGGGCCCGGGACGGGACCGCACCAGAACACCTTCGCTGGGCCTGCTGCCGCCGCCACTGGACGAGCTGGTCCCCGCAGCACTGGCCGCCGACCCCAGGCGACGGCCGACCGCGAGGCGACTGGTGGACCGGCTGCATTCCTCTCCTGCGAGACCGTCCGGTGAGCGGCCGAACGGCCGGTCCCGGCTCCGCCGCCGGGGGGTGGTCATCGGGCTCACGGCGCTGGGGACGGCGGCGGTGCTCGCCGGAGGAACGCTGGCGGTCGTCGCGATCGGCGACTCGCCGCCGGAGGAGGTCAAGGTCGGGTTCCTGGGCGCTCTCAGCGGTGAGTACTCGACGCTCGTGGCCAACGCCCGGAACGGGACGCTGATGGCGATCGAGGAGCGCAACCGCGAGCGGCCGGGCCCCAAGGTCACGTTGACGTCCTACGACACCGGTGCGGGCGTGGCCCGGCTCCGGAAGTCGGTGGACCTGGTCAAGAAGATCGACGAGGACCGCGTGGCCGCGGTGATCGGGTCGCCCTTCTCCGACGAGTCGGCCCGGGCGGGGGAGGCGCTCGACGCGGACGGGATCCCCGCCGTGTCGCCCTCGGCGACCGATCCGGAGCTGACGTCGAAGGGTTGGAGGTACTGGCATCGCACCATCGCCCCCAGCACCCGCCAGGCCACGGGGATCGCCGACCTGCTCGGCCGCGCGTTTCCGCGAAGCAAGGCCTTCATCGCCTACGAGGACGACACCGCCTACCGCGTTCCGGCCGAGGACGCCCGGATCGCGTTCGAACGGTATGGGCTGCCGGTGGAGTCCGCTGCGTTCGTCGGTGAAACAGCCGACTCCACCGCTCGGCGCATCGCCGAGGCGCGCGCGAAGATCGTCCTGTACTTGGGTGGAGCCACCTCAGGGCAGCGGTTGATGGACGCGATCAGGAAACGGAAGGCCAGGCCCCTGCTCGCGGGCGACGACGAATCACTGGGCCTGCGCGGACGCGGCATCGAGGGGCCCGATGCCGAGGGAATGGTGATCGGCTGCACCTGCCTCCTGCCCTACCGCGGTCCAGGGCTGACCCCGGAGATGGAGAAGTTCAGGGAGCGGTACCGTGCCCGATTCGGCGCGGAACCGGGCTTCTATTCGGTCGAGGGCTACATGGCCGCGCAGACGGTCCTGGCCGCGGTCAAGGCGGGGAGGACCGGTCGCGACCAGATCAACTCCTATCTCGGCTCCGCCCAGGTGCCGGTACTGGGGAGGACGGTCAAGTTCGACGCGCGGGGAGACCTCGCCGACCCGCCGGTCTACGTCTACCGCCGCAAACGCGGAACCATCGAACTCCTGGGAGACTCCCGCTCCGTGCCGCCCACCGCGGTGCGGACCCCCGCCTGAGCCGCCCCTCCGGAGCGAGACCGGTGGGGCGCGCGCCATGCGCGTCCCACCGGTGGTGGAGCTCAGCCGGTCGAGGGACGGGTCGACGCCGGTTTGAAGCCGCCGGCCGTGGCGGTGACCTTCGGGCTGCCGGCGGGGACGTAGGCCACGCCGTCCGCGTCGGTGGTGACCGTTCCGGACGCGGTGGAGACCGCGGCGCCGCGGACGGGACGGGGGGTCGGGTCCTGGGGGACGGTCGCGGTGACGCGGACCCGCACGGTTCCGGCAGGCGACCGGCCGCCGGTGGCGACCGCCAGCGGCGGCTGGTGGATGCCGGGGCAGTCGGCCTGGGTGGGGACGCCCGAGAGGCGGCGTCCGTTGATCTCGCTCTCCACGGTGCCGGTGAACTTCGCGGGCGGCCGGACGGTGAGCGAGCCGCGCAGGTGGCCGTGGTTCCGGCCGGTGGCCTTGAGGTCGGCCTTCCACGTGGCGACCGCGGCCGACAGCGGGGTCGTCAGCGACTCGGTGCCGGTGACGAAGCTGCGGCCGTCGTCGGAGTAGCGGTCGTACCGGACGCTCCACGATCCGGCCAGGAAGGTGCCGGTGAAGGTCAGGCGGGCGGTGCCGCCCTTGGCCCCGTGGACGGTCCGGTCGCGGATCTGGCGTGACGCCACGCCCCGGTACTTCAGATAGGGAACGGTCGACTTGGACAGGTCCAGGGTGTCCAGGTCGACCACCGGGGTGGGCTTGACGGGCTTGCGCGTGGGGAAGCGCAGCGTCCGGACACGTATCTCTGGATCGTCGTCCTTGCCGCCGGTCGTGGAGGTCACGTGCTCTTCGGCGATGACCGCGCGGGTGCCGTCGGGGAACCACGCCCAGGAGCGGATGGCCCAGTCGTCGGCGGTGACGATCGGCTGGCCGCCGTAGGTGCCGCGCTGGCCGGCGCGGTCCATCAGCCACCGCTCGTTCATGCAGCGGCGGTTGTTCCACAGCCCGACCCGGCCGATCTGGGCGAAGGCCGCCATGTCGATGAACGGCGGGCGCTGGAGCTGCGTGAACACCTCCATGCGGTCCAGGCCGCGGGCCGAGGTGTAGGCGAGCCACCGGTCGTCGGGGGTCGGGTCGATCATCTCGTTGTAGTCGAGGTCGGTGGTGAGCCGGCGGCGCTGCCCGGTGGCCATGTCGAGCGCGACCATGTCGTAGTTGAGGGCGGTGAGGGTCGTGCCGGTCTTCAGGGTGCGCCCGCCGTCCATCCACTGGCCGGCCTCGTAGTAGGCGCCGGCCGCGGCCCAGTCGGCGGGGTCGTCGCCGAGCCGGAAGGCGGGGTTCACGACGCGGGGCTCGACCACGTGGTAGCCGTCGGGGCGGCGCACCAGGCGGCCGATCGTCATCCTGGGGCCTTCGAGGGTGCGGACCTCGGTCCAGCGGATGTGCTTGCCGTCGGGGTGGATCTGGGTGGCGCGGTTCTGGGCGCCCTCCTTCAGCCCGGGGATGGGGAAGCGGACGGGCCGGGTCGTGCCGGTGCGACAGTCGTAGACGCTCGGCTTGCATTCCAGCACCTCGTACTGGACGTCGCCGATGCCGCCGCTGGAGCCTCCGGCGCCGGAGTCGTCGGGAACCTTCTCGACCCACAGGCGCTTGCCGTCGGGGAACACCTCCTTGCCGCGAGCGGTCTTCAGCTTCCCGCAGGTGACGCAGCTGAACCCGGTCCCGTCGGTGTTCATCGCGGCGACCTGCTGGGACCCCTGGTAGACGACGCTCAGGATCAGGTGCCGCCCGTCCGGGGCGAGAGTGACGCCCTGGGAGGAGGTCAGCTTCACCCCCGCGGGCAGCGGCACGTCCCGTTCGACCTCGAACGGCTCCAGCGGCGGGGTGGCGGAGTTCTGCGGAGCGGCGGCGGCGAGCGACACCGGGCGGTCGGGCGCCAGGCCGTTCACGGCGGCGACGGCGAGCAGCGCGCCGGTGGCCGCGGCGGCTCCCAGCACCATGCCGCCGGTCCTCACGGATCGTATGGTCCTCATGGCCGCTCACCCCAGCAGGGCCGGATGAGAATCGGTCGTGAGAAGCTCCGGAAACGCGCATGAGCGGGCGCGGGGGAACTCACACGGAACTCCCATCGCGTTGCCGACCGGTTCCGATCAGCGTCTGGTCGGCTCCCCGCATGAACCGAAGACCTTCTCGTCTCATCCCGGCGGTGGCCGTCCTCGGCGCCGCGACGCTGGCGGCCGGCTGCGCGGAGGGCCCGTCCACGAGTGTTCTCGCCGGGCGCACCCGGACGACCGTGCCGGCCCCGCTCGAACCCATCGAGGTGACGTCCACGGTGAAGATGCCGCCGGGGGTCACGCTCGACTCCGGGCAGGCCAACTCCGTGAAGCTCATCGACCACGGCCGATGGGCCATCGCCAACATCACCTACCAGGGGAAGGCCCAGGTAGGCGCGGTGAAGCTGGACGGCTCCGGCGGTTTCAGCTGCATCAGCTGCGGGGTGCTGGACGGCGCGCGGGAGGCGTCCCCGTTCCCGGACGGCAGGCGCGCGCTCATGTCGGGAGCCGCGGACGGCACCGGCGACATCGACCACCAGGTGGTGGAGTGCACGCCCAGCCTGCACGACTGCCGCAGCCGCACCGTGCTTTCCGTGAAGCTGCCGAGGGACGGGCTCAAGCAGGGGGCGCAGAACAGAGAGCCCCGACTGCACCCGGACGGCAAGCATCTGACATGGACCGAGGTCAGGATGACCGAGGGCCCGGTGATGCTGCTGGGCGGTCTGGAGCGGCGCCCGGACGGGTACACGGTCACACGGCCGCGCGTCCTGAACCCCGCCTACCGCCTGGGCACCGACCCGGCCGGATGGATCGAGGGCGGCCGCTACTACGAGACCGGCGGCGGCTGGCTCGACGGGGGCCGCACGCTGGTCTACCGGGCGACCGGCACCGCGCTGAACTACGACATCTGGGAGCTGGACCTCGCGACGGGCGCCCGCCGCAAGATCACTGAGGATCTCGACTACAACGAGATCTACGAAGGCTCTCCCGACGGCGGCAGCAGCGCTTACGCCTCCGCCCGGGGCCTGGACCGCATGGACGCCTTCACCGCCTTCCAGCGGCCGACATTCCTGGACACCACCGCGTTCGCCCAGATCGGGCGGGCCGCGCTGTGGAACAACCGCCGCTGCATGAACGAGCGCTGGCTGATGGACCGCGAGGGCCAGCGGGACGGCTACGGCGGGCAGCCCGTCGTCCTGCGGGACGGCTGGGTGATCCGCGGCTGGGACTGGTTCCCCGACGGCACCCGGGCCGTCGTCACTGAGGAGCCGTTCACCCCGACGGCGGGCGGCGGGAGCCCCGGCGACGTCCGGATGGAGATCATCCGGTTCCCGTCCCGGCGCCCCACCGCGCCGAAGCCGGCCGTCGACCTCGACACGGTCGACTACGCGCGCTGGTCGGTGCCGTACGGGGACTACCGGGGCCTTGCCTCCCGGCAGGTGCACGGGAAGAAGGCCAAGGGGCGCCGCTCCGGCACCGCGACGTTCGACTTCACGGGGACGTTCATGGCCGGGCGCTGGTCGGTGCGCTACGACCGGTACTCCGACGACGGCCGGACGTTCGTCACCGGGACCGAGTCGCTGACCACCCCGAGCCCGACGCTCGTCGGGACGTGGGCCGCCGACCTGAAGGCCACCGGCGAGCACCCCGGGTACCTGCGCGGCAGGTTCACGGTCTACAAGCCAGCCAAGTTCCGGGGAACGGTCGAGAGCGAGGTGGACGGTGTGCGCCGCAGCGGACTGCCGACCCAGGCCGACTGCCCGGGGGTGAAGCAGCCGCCGCTGGAGGTCGCCCCGGTGTCGGCGGGCGCGAAGGGGATCGTCGTCCGGGTCACCGCGCGAGTCCCCGAGGATCCGCAGGCCCGCCCGGTGACCGGCGCCACGGTCACCGCCGGGGGCATGCGGGCCGTGACCGGCGATGACGGCATCGCCCGGCTGCGCGTTCCGGCGGCCGGGCCCGGCGGAGTCCGCGTCGCGGCCGCGGCCGGCGGGTTCCGGTCGGCGTCGACTGTCGTGCACGGCTGAACGAGGGCCGGACGGGGCGAGTGGCGCGTTCTCGCCCCGTCCGGGGTCCTTGGCGGCGGTGACCGCCGAACGCCCTCGGAAGGGCGGGGGATCAGCCGAGCGTCTGCCGCACCAGATCGATGGTCCACGGGCCGTCGGTGGTGTGCTGCTCGCCGAGCTGCCAGTTGACCGCGGGCGCGATCATCCCGCCCTGGACGGCGAACAGCTGCCCGGTGAGGGGGCAGTCCGCGGCGGCCAGGTAGGCGACGAGGGGGGAGACGTTGGCCGGGTCGAAGGCGTCGAATCCCTCGTCGGGCGCGGCCATCAGGGCGGCCGTGCCGGGTGAGGCGGTGGTCAGCCGGGTGCGGGCGACGGGGGCGATGGCGTTGACCCGGACCCCGTAGCGGCCGAGTTCGGCGGCGGCGACCAGGGTCAGCGCGGCGATCCCGGCCTTGGCGGCGCCGTAGTTGGCCTGGCCCGGGTTGGGCAGGAAGGTGCCCGAGCCCGAGGCCGTGTTGACGACGGCGGCGTTCACCGCCTCACCCGCCTTGGAACGGGCCTTCCAGTGCTCGGCGGCGTGCCGGAGCACCCCGAAGTGGCCCTTGAGGTGGACGCGGATGACGCTGTCCCATTCCTCCTCGCTGAGCTGGGCGATGAAGCGGTCCCGCAGGATGCCGGCGTTGTTGACGACGACGTCCAGGGCGCCGAAGGCGTCGACGGCCTGCCGGACGAGGGCGGCCGCGCCGTCCCAGGTCGCGACGTCGTCGGTGTTCGCGACGGCCTGGCCGCCGGCGGCGTTGATCTCCTCGGCGACCTGCTTGGCCGGGCCGAGGTCGGACCCGCTGCCGTCGCCGGTGCCGCCGAGGTCGTTGACGACGACCCGGGCGCCCTCGCGCGCGAACAGCAGCGCGTGCTCGCGGCCGATGCCGCGGCCGGCGCCGGTGATGACGGCGACGCGGCCGTCCAGTGCTCCCATGGTTGGTGTCCCTTCCGGTGTCAGGAGATCTCGGCGAGGCCGTCCTTGATGACGACGTCGCCGGAGCTGGAGGTGGTCTGGAACGCGAACGTCCCGGGGGCGGTCTCGTGGAGGGTGGTGGTGATGTCCTGGCCCGGCAGGACCGGCTTGGAGAAGCGGACCGCCAGCCGCCGCAGCCGCGTGGGATCGCCGCCCGCCGCGGCGGCCACGACCGCGCGCGAGGTGAACGCCATGGTGCACAGGCCGTGCGCGATGATGCCGGGCAGGCCGGAGGCCTTGGCGACCTCCTCGTCGAGGTGGATGGGCATCGGGTCGCCGGACGCCTCGGCGTAGCGGAACGTCTGGTCGTCGTCGATGTGCTGGGTGACCTCGGCGAACGGCTTCTCACCGGTCAGGGCGGGCGGGAATCCGTGCGGGGGCGCCATCATCCCGGCCGACTCGGCGGCGGTGAAGCCGCGGAAGAACGACGTCATCCACTGCTGGTTGACCGGTTCCCCGTCCGAGGTGCGGGTCTCCACCTTGATCGACACGGTGGTGCCGGACGGCTTGGCGGCGTACCCGGTCGGCTGTGCGCGCGACACCAGGGTCATGCCGGGGACGATCGGCCGGTGGAAGCGCATGTCCTGCTCGCCGTGCACGACGAACGGCAGAAGTTCGCCCGGAGCCACCGCCAGCACGGACGGGATCAGCCCTTGGAAGACCGGCACGATGGCGAACACCGGGGGCGCCAGCTCACCGGAGGCGTGCAGCGGGTGGTCGTCGTTGGTGGCCTCCGCGTAGGCGATGGTCCGCTCCCGCTCGACCTCGAACTCGAACGGCTCGGACCATACGCCGAGCGCCTCGGCGTTGAACTTCGGATCGCTCATGGCTCTCTCCTCTAAAGACGGGCTCCGCCGAGGCGGGCGAGGGCTTCGGGGGACGGTTCGAAGGCGCCGGCGAGCAGGTCGAGGGCCACGCGTTCGGCGGCGAAGCCCTCGCCTCCGTACAGCAGCCGCGACAGCAGCGCCCGCCGGTAGAAGAGGTGGGCGTCGTGCTCCCAGGTGGCGCCGATGCCGCCGTGCACGGCGATGCACGTCCTGGTGGCGTATCCGGCGGCGTGCTCGCCGGCCACGCGGGCGCATCCGGCGGCCCGGGTGAACTCATCGGGGGCGTGCTCGGCGGCGTAGCCGGCGTAGTACAGCAGCGCCCGCACGTTCGCCCCGTACCTGAGGATGTCCACGAGCTGGTGCTTGACGGCCTGGTAGGAGCCGATGGGCCGGCCGAACGCCGACCGGTCCCGGGCGTACCCGACCGCCATCTCCTGCACGGCCTCGCAGACGCCGAGCGCCTCGGCGGCGGTCAGCGCCTGCGCGAGGTCCCAGGCCCGTTCCAGGTCGGACGGCTCGGCCGTCGGCGGCGCCGCCTCCGCGCCGTCCAGGGTGAGATGCCCGAGCGGGCGGGTGGCGTCACCGCGGACCAGCGGCTCGACCTTCACGCCGCCCGCGCCCGCCTCGACGAGCACGGCGGCCACCCCGTCGGGCCTGCGGACGGGCACCACGAGCAGGTCGGCGCCGGGCAGGTCGGGGACGAACGCGACGCGCCCGGTGACGCGGCCGCCGTCGAGTTCCGGCAGTGGCCCGTACGGCCTGGCGGGGTCGCCGGTCTCCACCAGGAACGGCTCGTCGGCGACGGGCGGGCGGGCCGGGACGTACACGGCGCGCCGCCGCCCGGAGGCGAGGGCGGAAAGGTCGGCCCCGGCGGCGTGCAGTACCGACACGGCGGCCAGGTGGCCGACCAGTCCGGTGGCGGCCAGCCGGCGCCCGCACTCGATAAGCACGAGCATGGCGTTCAGCGCGCCGAGTTCGTGGCGGCCGTCCTCGTCGGCGAGCAGCCCGGTCCAGCCGCCGCGCACCGCGACGCCCCAGGCGGGCGCCTGGCCGGCCTCGCCGGGGCGCCCGTCGAGCCCGGCGCGGGCGGCCGCGAGGGTGTCCGTGCGGGCCAGCGCCTCGCGGGCCGCCTCGCACAGCATCTCCTGCTCCTCGGACAGTTCGAAGTTCACGGTCTCTCCCGTTCGGTGGCCGGTGGGGACGCGGGCCGGGTCATGAGGCCAGGTCCTGGAAGGGCACGTCCTTGTCGGCGCGGGGCTCGGCGGGCAGGCCGAGGACGCGTTCGCCGATGGTGTTGCGCAGTACTTCGTGGGTTCCGCCGCCCGAGCGCAGCCCCTGGAGCTCATGCATGAGCCGTCCGGACGGCCCCTCCAGGGACTCCGGCCCCAGCAGCTCGAACTGCAGGAGCAGCCCCTCCATGGCCGCGTCGATCAGCGTGATCTTTCCGAGCCCCGCCTCGGGACCGGGGACCCTGCCCCGGTCGACGGCGGTGAGCGCCCGGTAGGCGGTGTAGCGGAGCGCGTAGAGGTCGGCGGTCAGCCGTCCGAGGCGGCGCAGCACGTCCGGGCGGCGGACCTCGGCGGTCCCCACCAGCGGCCCGAGGAACGTGTCGGGACCGACGCCGACCTGGTCGATCGCGGTCAGGAGGGTGAAGCGCTCGTACATCAGGCAGGTCATCGCCACCGACCAGCCGGCGCCGACCTCGCCCACCACCGCGTCCGCGCCGAGCGCCACCCCGTCGAGGAAGACCTCGTTGAAACCGGCCTCACCGCCGATCTGCCGGAGCGGGCGGACGGCGACGCCGGGCGCGCGCATCGGCACGACGAACATCGTCAGGCCGCGGTGCTTGGGCACGGCGGGGTCCGTGCGGGCCAGCAGCAGCCCGAAGGCGGCGTGCTGGGCGTTGGTCGTCCAGACCTTCTGGCCGTCGAGCCGCCAGCCGCCGTCCCCGGTCCGGGCGGCGCGGGTGCGGACGGCGGCCAGGTCGGAGCCGGCCGCCGGCTCGGAGAACAGCTGGCACCACATCTCCTCGGCGTGCAGCAGCGGCCGCAGGTGCTGCTCCTTCTGCGCGGCCGTGCCGTGCGCGATCAGCGTGGGGCCGAGGTTGCCGACCCCGATCATGTCGAGCACGCCGGGCAGGCCCGCCGCGCCGAGTTCGGCGTTGACGATCGCCTGCTCCATGGGGCCGAGGCCCTGGCCGCCGTACTCGCGCGGCCACATGATCCCCGCGTAGCCGGCCTCGGCCAGCCGCCGCTGCCAGGCCCGGAAACCCGCGACGTCCGCGACGTGCAGGCCGGGCGCCTCCGCGGGGGCGTGGCGCGCGTTCTCTTGTAGCCAGCCGCGCAGCCGCGCCCGGTAGACCGCCCGTTCGGGGGTGTCGTTGAGGTCCACCTGTCCTCCCTCGGCATTCGTTGGCGAGCAGGATACATACCGAGCTGAACTTAAATACAGTCTTGACTGTTTTTCTTTTGGCGGCCTACTGTCATCCCGCCGGACAGCGGCAGGGACGCGAGGGAGAGCGATGAGCGTCAGGACATACGTCATCGGCGTCGGCATGACGAAGTTCGAGAAGCCGGGCAGCCGCGACTGGGACTACCCCGACATGGCCCGCGAGGCGGGCACCAAGGCGCTGGCCGATGCCGGCGTCCCCTACGACGAGATCGGCCAGGCGTACGTGGGCTACGTCTACGGCGAGTCGTGCGCCGGGCAGCGCGCCGCCTACGAGCTCGGGCTCACCGGGATCCCGGTGGTGAACGTCAACAACAACTGCGCCACCGGGTCCACCGCCCTGTACCTGGCCCGGCAGGCGGTGCGGCTCGGGGCGGTGGAGTGCGCGCTGGCGCTGGGCTTCGAGAAGATGAAGCGCGGCTCGCTGGCGATGACCTACGACGACCGCGCCCAGCCGACGCTGCGGCACTTCGAGTCGATCGCGACCAAGTACGACTTCACCGGGGCCCCGCCGGCCCCGTGGATGTTCGGCGCCGCCGGGCGCGAGCACATGGAGCGCTACGGGACCACGGCGGAGCAGTTCGCCAAGATCGGCCACAAGAACCACCGGCACTCGGTGAACAACCCGTACGCGCAGTTCCAGGACGAGTACTCGCTGGAGGACGTCCGGAACGCGCCGATGGTCTACGAGCCGCTGACCAAGCTGCAGTGCTCGCCGACCTCCGACGGCGGCGCCGCCGCCGTCATCGCCGGGGAGCGGTTCGTGGACGCCCATGGCCTGTGGGACCGGGCCGTCGAGATCGCCGGCCAGTCGCTGGTCACCGACACCCCGGCCAGCTTCCGCGGCGACGCCATCGACGCGGTCGGCCACCAGATGACGAAGAAGGCCGCCGACCTCGCCTACGAGCAGGCCGGCGTCGGTCCGCGCGACGTCCAGGTGATCGAGCTGCACGACTGCTTCTCGACCAACGAGCTGATCACCTACGAGGCGCTCGGCCTGTGCGGGGAGGGGGAGGGCGGCGCGCTCGTCGACTCCGGCGACAACACCTACGGCGGACGGTACGTCGTCAACCCGTCCGGCGGCCTGATCTCCAAGGGGCACCCGCTCGGCGCCACCGGGCTGGCCCAGTGCGCCGAGCTGACCTGGCAGCTGCGCGGCGAGGCGGGCAAGCGCCAGGTCGAGGGAGCCACCGCGGCGCTCCAGCACAACATCGGCATCGGCGGCGCGGCCGTCGTCACCCTCTACCGGCCGGCCGGCTGAGCGGCCCGGCGGTAGGCGTGATGGCGATGCCGGAGCAGTCGCTGGTGGCCGTCACCGGCGGCGCCCGCGGGATCGGCCGGGCGACGGCGGCGGCGTTCGCCGCCGCCGGAGCCCCGGTGGCGATCGGGGACCTGGACGGCGCGCTGGCCGAGCGCACGGCCGACGAGCTGGGCGGCCGGGCCGTCGGGCTCCGCCTCGACGCCGCCGACCCGGACTCCTTCGCGCGTTTCCTGGCGGCGGCCGAGGAGCGGACCGGGCGGCGGCTGCGGGTGCTGGTCAACAACGCGGGGATCATGACCACCGGCCGCTTCCTGGACGAGGCCGACGCGACCGCCGACCGGATGGTCGACGTCAACCTGCGCGCGGTCCTCATCGGCTCGCGGCTGGCCGCCCGGCGGCTCGTCCCCGCCGGGCGGGGGCACATCGTCAACGTCTCCTCGATGGCGGGCAGCGCCGGCTTCCCCGGCCTGGTCACCTACTGCGCGACCAAGTACGGCGTGCTCGGGCTGTCGGAGGCGCTGCGGGCGGAGCTGCACGGCACGGGGGTGGGCGTGACCGTGGTGCGCCCCGCCGTCGTGCGCACCGAGCTGTCGGCCGGGGTGGCGGTGCCCCGGGGGATGCGGCGCCTGGCCACCGTTGAGCCCGAGGACGTCGCGCGGGCGATCGTGGCGGCGGTGAGCCGGAACGCCCCGGACGTCTGGGTGCCCGCCGCGTTCGGGGGGCTGATGCGCCTGACGCTGGCCTGCCCCCGCCCGCTGCGGACTCCGCTCGCCCGCGCCGCCGGGCTGGGCCGGTTCGCCATCGGCGCCGACCCGGCGGCGCGCGCCGCCTACGACCGCCGCTACGGGGACGGGGGCTCCGGATGACCGGCGTCCCCAGCCCACCGGTCGGTGATCAGGCGGAGCCGCTCCTTGGCATGGGCCCAGCGCGCGGCGGCCCGCTCCGGCGGGCCCGGGTTGACGAAGTCCAGCATCCGCAGGCCGCGGATCGCGTCGAGGACGAGGTAGAGGTCGCCGCGGAACCCGGGGTCGGCGGCGTCGCGGCCCAGCATGCCGCCCAGCTCGGCGACGCTGTCGAGGACCATGCGCTCCAGCGCGGAGACGTGCTCGCGCAGGTCCGGGTCGGTGCGGGCGGCGTTCCACAGCTCCATGGACGCCTCGAACAGCGCCCCCTGATGGGCCTCCCACAGGACGTCCAGGAGTTCGCCCGCCCAGTCGTCGCCGCCGGGCAGCCGGCCCGCGCCCCGCCGCTCCCGCAGCTGCTCGGTCCGCTTGGCCGCCAGATGCCGGACGGCGCCGATGACGAGGTCGTTCTTGGTCGGGAAGTGGTGGACCTGGGCGCCTCGCGAGACGCCGGCCCGCTCCACCACCCGGGTCGTGGTGGTGCCGTGGTAGCCGTACTCGACCAGGCAGTCGACCGTCGCGTCCAGCAGCGCCCGGCGCGTGGCGGCGGTGCGCTCCTCCTGGGTGCGGTGGGTGCGGGCGGGTCTTCCGGTCGGCGCGGGCATGCGCCGGAGTCTAACCCAGAAACAAACAGGCCGAACTGAATGTAACAGCGGGCGGCGCCGCCGCCCTGGAAGGAGAGCACGATGCCGAAGGCGACCATCAGCGCCGACCTCGCCCCCGCCCCCGAGCGGATCTGGGAGGTGCTCGCGGACCTGCCCCGCATGCCCGAGTGGTTCGCGATGCACGAGAAGTTCGTCACCGAGCCGCCCGCGGCGGCGAGCGCCGGGGCCGCCTTCAAGCAGGGCGTGAAGATCATGGGCATGCCCGGCGACGTCGAGTGGACGGTCGAGACGGCCGACGCGCCGAACCGGCTGGAGATGTCGGGCAAGGGACCGATGGGCATCACCCTGCGGACCGCCTTCACCGTCGAGGCGTCCGGCACCGGGTCGACCGTCACCTGCGATATGGAGTTCAGCGGCGGCATGCTCGCGGGCCCCCTCGGGATGTCGGTCCAGAAGGAGGCCGCCAAGAACACCGAGGAGTCGCTGGCCAAGCTCGGCGCTCTCGCCGCGTGACCCGGGGGCGCCGCGGGCGTGCCCCGCGGCGCCCCGCACCGCTGGACGCCCCCCGCCGCTTGGAGAGGAGACGGACGCGATGCTCGGCATCTCCGCCGCACTGGACGGCGCGCACGCCCTCCGGGTACTGCACCGGGCCGGAATGATCAGCCTGCCGGCGCTCGGCGGGCTGCCCGCCGCCTGGCGGGACGTGCGCCGCTGGGGGCCGGTCGCCGGGGCGATCCGCATCGCCGCGGCTCGCACCCCGCACCGGACCGGACTGGTCGACGACCTCGGGCCGCTGACGTTCGCCGACCTCGACCGGCGCTCCGACCTGCTGGCGGGCGCCTGGACGGACCTGGGGATCGGTCCCCGCGACGTGGTCGGCGTGCTGTGCCGCGACCACCGGGGGCTGGTGGACGCGGCCCTGGCCGCCGCGAAGCTGGGCGCCCGGCTGGTACTGGTCAACACGGGGCTCGCCGGACCGCAGGTCGCCCAGGTCGCGAAGGGCGAAGGGCTGACGGTCCTCGTCCACGACGACGAGTTCGGCACCGCCGCCGCGTCCGTCCCGCCGTCCGTCCGCCGCTTCACGGCCTGGACGGACGGAGAGCGGGGAACCGGCGGGCGGCAGGCGCCTCCCGCACTGGAGTCGTTGATCGCCCAGGCTCCCGCACGGACGCTGCGCCCGCCCGCCCGGACCGGCGGCGTCGTCCTGCTGACCAGCGGCACGACCGGCGCTCCGAAGGGCGCGCCGCGCCGGGTCGGCTCGCCGCTGGTGATCGCGCAGCTGCTCGACCGCGTGCCGCTGCGCGTAGGCGAGTCGACCCTCATCGCGGCCCCGCTCTTCCACGGCACCGGGTTCGCGCACCTGATGGTCGCGTTCGCCTTCGGGTCCACCGCCGTCGTCAGCCGCCGCTTCGACGCCGAGGCCGCCCTCCGCGCCCTGGAGCGGCACCGGTGCAGCGCCGTGATCCTGGTGCCGACCATGCTGCGGCGCATCCTCGACCTCGGCCCGGATCCGCGGTCCAGGCACGACCTGTCCGCGCTGCGGATCGTGTTCGTGGCCGGCTCGGCGCTGCCGCCGGATTTGGGCGACCGGGCGATGGCGGCGTTCGGCGAGGTCCTCTACAACCTGTACGGCTCGACCGAGGTCGCCGTCGCCACCGTGGCGACCCCGGCCGACTGGCGGGCCGCCCCGGGGACCGTCGGCCGCCCGCCGCACGGATGCCGGGTCCGGCTGTACGGCGAGCGGGGGCCGGTCGCCCGCCCGGGGGAGCGCGGCCGGATCTTCGTGGGCAGCGGCCTCGGCTTCGCCGGATACACCGACGGCCGGAGCCGGGAGACGCGCGACGGGCTGCTCGACACCGGGGACGTCGGCCACTTCGACGCCGCCGGGCGGCTGTTCGTGGACGGCCGCGCCGACGACATGATCGTCTCGGGCGGGGAGAACGTCTACCCCGGTGAGGTCGAGGACCTGCTCGCCGCGCACCCCGGCATCGTGGAGGCCGCCGTCGTCGGCGTCCCCGACGCCGAGTTCGGGCAGCGGCTGCGCGCCTACGTGGTGCCCCGCGACGGCGCCGGGCTGACCGGCGCGGACGTGCGCGCCCACGTCAAGGCCAACCTGGCCCGCCACAAGGTGCCCCGGGACGTGCTTCTCGTCGCCGGACTGCCCCGCAACGCCACCGGCAAGCTGCTGCGCCACCGCCTCCCCGGCCTGCCCGGAGAGGCGGGGGAGAGGCGGTGACGGGCCGGACCGCTCAGGGCAGGCCGGCGGTCCGGGGACGGTCGCCTGACTCGCGCCGCCCCGCCGCCGGCGGCGGGGCGTCCGCCACGGGCGGGGGCGGGGCATGGGAGCCGATGCCGGACTGCGGGAGCACCCGGTCCAGCCACCCGGGCAGCCACCAGTTGGCGCGGCCCAGCAGGACCATGGCCGAGGGCACCAGGAGCCCGCGCACCACTGTGGCGTCCACGGCCACCGCGACGGCCATGCCCAGCCCGAACATCTTGATCACCGGGTCGTGGTGCGGCAGGAACCCGGCGAACACGCCGACCATGATGAGCGCCGCCGCGCTGATGATCCGGCCGGTGGCGGCCAGCCCGCCGGAGACCGCGCGGCGGTCGTCCCCGTGCCGCAGCCACTCCTCCCGGACGGCCGTCAGCAGGAACACCTCGTAGTCCATCGACAGGCCGAAGAGCACCGCGAACAGCATCATCGGGACGTAGCCCTCGATGGGCACCGGCCCGTCCAGGCCGAGCAGCTCCACCCCCCAGCCCCAGGTGAAGACGGCGGTCAGCGCTCCGTAGGCGGCGCCGATCGAGATCAGGTTCATCACGGCGGCCTTGACCGCCACGACCGGGGCGCGGAAGGCCGCCAGCAGCACCGCCGCGCACAGCGCCAGCACCACCCCGATGATCAGCGGCATCCGGGAGCCGGCCCGGTCGGCGAGGTCGGCGTGCGCGGCGACCGGCCCGCCCACATGGACCTCGGCGCCCGCGGCGGGCAGCGCCCTGATCCTCCGGACGAGATCGGCCGTCGCCGGGTCGGCGGGCGCCGTGTCCGGGGTGATGCGAAGGACCGCCGCCGTCCCGTCCGCGCCGAGCCTCGGCGCGGAGACCGCGGCGACCCCCGCGGTGCGGCGGATCGAGTCGGCGAGCCCGGTGATCCTGGCGTCGTCCGGGCCGGCGGCCTTGGTGGCGGGCACCGCGACCACGGTGAGCGGTCCGTTGGAGCCCGGCCCGAAGCCCTCCGCCATCAGCTCGTAGGAGCGCCGCGGCGCGCTGCCGGCCGGGTCGGAGCCCGCGTCGACCTGGCCCAGCGTCATGGCGGTGACCGGCGCGGTCAGGACGGCCAGCAGGGCCGCCGCGCCGATCAGCACCCGCCAGGGGCGCGCGGTCACCCGTCCGCCGAGCCGCTCCCACACCGCCGACGGCGCGTGCGAGCCGCCCCGCCCGCGGCGCACCCGCAGCGCGTCGATCCGCCCGCCCAGCACCCGCAGCACCGCCGGCAGCAGCGTCACCGCGACGGCCACGGCGACGGCCACGACGAGCGCCGACGTCCACGCCAGGGTGCGCAGCACCGGCACGCCGCCGAGCAGCAGCCCGCTGAGCGCGATCACCACGGTGGCCCCGGCGAAGACCACCGACGCGCCGGAGGAGGTGACGGCCGCGCGCACCGCCTCCGGGACCGCCGATCCCCGCGCGAGCAGTGTCCGGTAGCGGCTGAGCACGAACAGGGAGTAGTCGATGCCGACCCCCAGCCCGATCATCGTGGCGAGGGTGGCCGCGACCGGCGGTATCGCCGTGGCGTGCCCGAGCAGCCCGACGGCCCCGACCCCGCAGACCAGCCCGGCCAGGGCCATCGCGATCGGCAGCCCGGCCGCGACGGCGCCGCCCAGCGCCGCCAGCAGCACCACGACCGCCACCACCAGGCCGCCGGCCTCCCGGGCGGCGCCGCCCGACCGTTCGGCGGCCTCCGCCAGCCGCCCGCCGGGCACCGTCTCGACGCCGGCCGCGTCCAGCGGGGCGGCGGCGTCCTCGATCCGGCGGACCAGGGCGCGGTCCACGTCGCGGGCCCGCACGTCGAGCGCGATGGTCAGGTAGCCGGTGCGGCCGTCGGCGGAGACGGTGCCGGCCTGCCGCGAGGCCGGGGTCGCCCTCCGCACGTGCGGGACGGCCTCGATCCGCTCGGCGGCCCGCGCCATCGCGTCGCGGCGGGCGGGGTCCTCCAGCGTTCCGGCGGCGGCGTGCAGCACCAGCGTCCCGGACGCGTCGTCCGCCTCGCCCGGGAAGGCCTCCGCCTGGACGTCGGCCGCCCGCTGGGCGTCGCTGCCGGGAAGGGACAGGGAGTTCTCGGTGGGCCGCCCGAAGACCAGCGCGGCCGCCGCGACGGCCCCGATCAGGACGAGCCAGACGGCGATCACCGTCCAGGGGCGGCGGGCGCACATCGCGGCCACGAGCCTCAGCACGCGCGGCCCTCCTTGCCCTTCCCGCCGGCGGTGAGGCTGACGTCGTCGGCGGTCATGCCGATCCGCACCCCGTCACCGGTCACCTCGGCCGAGGAGTAGCGCAGCCCGGCCGGCAGCTCCGGCAGCTCCCGGCCCAGGTCGGGCTGCTTGGGCAGGCGCTTCATGAGCTGCTCGGCGGGCACCAGGCGGCCGAGCACCTTGACGTAGCGGGGCTGGAAGTCCAGGCTGCGGCCGCTCAGGCTCGGCTCTGCGAGCACGGTGACCGGCAGCTCCATGCCCGCCCGCGCGACCCGCGTCTCGACCGCCAGCATGCCGTTGTCGTAGCCGAGCCCCTGGACGCGGGGCGCGTCGCCGTCCCCGCCCTTGCCGGCCAGCATGGAGTTCAGCGACGAGAAGGAGACGACCGCGTCGGCGGTGACCCGCTCGACGGCGGCCTTGCCGCCCGACGCCTGGCGCACTCCGCGCAGGCGGGCGTCCAGGCTGCTGACGGTCAGCTCGCCGCGCCGGACGTTCCGCGCGGATATCCGGACGTCGTCGAGATGGCCGGAGAGCCCCTGCGGCAGGAACGGGAAGCCGCCGAGCACGACCTGCGGCCGGTCGGAGGTGTGCAGGTAGCAGCCGGCCCGGCCGGCCAGCCGGTCCGCGGCCCGGTCGGCGGCGAGCCGGTCGGCGGTGCACGCCAGGGCCAGCGGCAGGACGGCGACGGCCGCCACGACGGCCGTCCGGCGAGAGGGTCTGGGAATCATGGCCCCACCCGACCAGCCGGATCTCAGAGCCCGTCGTCAGGACGATGAGAGATCGTTCAGAGGTCCGTGGGAGGGCAGCCGGACCCGGACCGTGGTGCCCTTTCCGCGGGTGCTCTCGATCCCGGCCGACCCGCCGTGCGACCGGGCGATGGCGGCGACGATCGGCAGCCCGAGACCGCTGCCGGACGCCCCGCCGCGGGCTCCCGCGCCCCGGTAGAAGCGGTCGAACGCCCGCGCCACCGCCTCCGGCGGCATGCCCGGCCCCTCGTCGGACACCTCGACCACCGCCGTCCCGGCCTCCGCCAGCACCCGCACCGTCACGGGCGTCCCCGGCGGAGTGTGGGCGCGGGCGTTGCCGAGCAGGTTGGCCAGCACCTGCCGCAGCGCGTCCTCGTCGCCGGTGATCTCGCAGGACTCCGGCGCGCGCAGCGTGATCGGCCGGTCGGGCTCGACGGCGAGGGCGTCGGAGACGGAGTCGGCGGCGACCGCCGCGAGGTCCACCGGCCCGGGGCGCGGGATCGGCTCCTGGTCCAGCCGGGCCAGGTACAGCAGATCGTCGACGATCTTGGACATCCGGGCGGCCTCGTCGTCGGCGCGCCGCACCGCGTCCGGCCGGTCGGCCAGCGTCACCACGCCGTGCCGCAGCATCTGCAGGTAGCCGCGCACCGAGGTCAGCGGGGTGCGCAGCTCGTGGGAGGCGTCGGCGACGAACTCCCGCAGCCGCTCCTCCGAGCGGGCGCGGGCCTCGATCGCGGTCTGGATGCGCGCCAGCATGCCGTTCACCGCGATCGACAGCCGCCCGGCCTCGGTGCGCGGCGAGGAGACCGGCACCCGGCGATCCAGGTCGCCGTCGGCGATCGCGCCCGCGGTCTCGGTGATCGTCTCCAGTGGCCGCAGCCCGCGACGGATGACCAGCCGGGCCGCGCCGGCCAGCAGCGCCAGCACCGCCAGCCCGGCCAGCGCCTCGATCAGCAGCAGCCGCCGCACGGTCTCCCCGACCGGCCGCAGCGGCAGGCCGATGACCGCCGTGGCGCGGCCGTTCGGCGTCGTGAAGGACACCACGCGGAACCGGCCCGCGCGCCCGGCGTCGACGTCGGCCGGGGCGGAGGTGCCGGCGGCCGGGGCCGGAGGCGCCCGTTCGCTCAGCACCCCGGGGGCCAGCTCGGGCGGCCCCCCGATCCCGCTGATCGTGCCGTTCTCGCGGCGGATCTCCACGACGTACTCGGTGGGCGCCACCGCCGTGCGCAGTTCGTCGCGGGACCCGTACCGGACCACCGCGTTCTGCCGGGCCACGATCGCGGCCGCGCGCAACTGGCCGTCGACCCTGCCGACCAGGTACGAGCGCAGCGCCAGCGTGCTGGTGGCCCCCGCGACCACCAGCGCGCCGGCGGTGAGCACGACGATCCCGATCAGCAGCCGCGTCCGCAGCGTCACCTGCCGCCCGCCCCGCCCTCGCGCAGGACGTACCCGAACCCACGCTGCGTGTGGATCAGCGGCGGGCCCAGCGGATCGAGCTTCTTGCGGAGGTAGCCGACGTAGGTGTCGACGACGTTGGAGGTGCCGCCGAAGTCGTAGTCCCAGACCGCGTCGAGGATCTGGGCGCGCGACAGCACCCGCCCCGGGTTGCCCATGAGGTAGCGCAGCAGCTTGAACTCGGTCGGGGACAGGCGGACCTGGGCGCCGCCGCGGCGCACCTCGCACAGGTCCTCGTCCAGCTCCACGTCGGCCACTTTCAGGACGGCCCCGGGAGGCGAGTCCTCGGGGGCGACCCGCCGCAGCACGGCCCGCACGCGCGCGAGCAGCTCGTCCAGCGCGAACGGCTTCGTCACGTAGTCGTCGCCGCCGTAGGTCAGCCCTGACACCTTGTCGGCCCGGCCGTCGCGCGCGGTCAGGAAGACGATCCCGAACCGGTGGCCCCGGCCGCGCAGCGTCCGGCACACCTCCAGGCCGTCGATGTCGGGCAGCATCAGGTCCAGCACGATGAGGTGGGGGTGCTCGGCCTCCGCCCGTTCGATGGCCCCGGCGCCCGTGGACGCGGTGGTCACCTCGAACCCGTGGAAGGCCAGCGCGGTCGCCAGGACGTCCGCGATGTTCGGTTCGTCGTCGACGACGAGAATCTTCTGACCAGGCATGACGCGCCCATCAAAGCACGTTTCGATGAGAGAACCCTGTGAGCGCCGGCCGCTCCCGGTCCCGAGCGCGGCCCGGCCGAGCGCCGCGGATATGCGTAATCGCATCTTTCGGGCGAATTGCGAGCAATTTGACCGCGACTTTCTCTTTGAAGATCGCGACATGATTGACCCGCGGCCGGACCCGGTTCTACATTGGCCCCATGAGGCGAGCATTGCTAGTAACGGGGGTCGCGGCTCTGACTCTCGCGGGGGCGGCCAATGCAGCCGACGCGGAAGTCCACGCGTCTCCGGAAGCCGCAACGGCGCATTCGATCCCGGTCGCCGGTAACGACGCCCAAGAGGTCAAGTGCTACGTCCACTCGGACAAGAGGCGCGGCTACACGTTCCGCGTCCGCAAGGCGCCCAGAACCAGTGCCGGCGTTATCGTCCAGTATCATGGCAAAAAGCTTATCGGCTGGAAGCACGGGGCCAATTGCCCGCAGGTCGAGGGGGGCACCTACCGGTGCTCGGCCGGGGAGCCCAAGGACAACCAGTGGCTGGTGGTCAACTACAAGGGCCGCAAGGGCTACGTCGCCGCCGCCTGCACGGGCGGCATAGGCGCCTGAACACGGGAGGTCAGGGGCCTTCGCGGCGGAGGACGAAGGACTCCTCCGGATCGCCGTCGTCGGTTCCGGCACCTACCGAACCGACCGCCCACAGAGTGCTCGTCCCGGGCACGGGGGCGAGGTCGGACCGGTTGACGCGATTGAGGTCGTCCTCCGCGGAGGCGTCGGTCATCAACTGCGGGCCGTATTCGCGAGTCCATGCTTTCCCGTCGTGGTGCAGGAAAAGCATCTGGTTCCTGTGGTCGAGGTCGACTCCGCTGACCCACACGTCGTTCCGGTCCTTGCCGACGGCCGCGACTCCGTGGAGTTCGCCGATTCTGAGCGGCACCTGAACCCGGGACCATGCCGAGCCGTCCCAGTGCATTACCAAAGGACGCTCGCAGTCGTCCCCATAGCAGTGACTGAATCCCACCGCCCACACATCGGACGGTGAGGCCTGCCATATTCCGGTCAGTTCGCCCTGCGGAATGCCGAGCACCTCCTGCCGCACCGGAGCCCTGCCGTCGAGTGCCTCGTGGTAGACCAGCGGCCCCTGCGGAGCGTTCTCGTCGCCTGCGGATCCCACGGCCCAGAGTTGTCCGTCCTTGACGCTGACCGCGTTGAGTTGCCCGAGCCCGCCGCCGATCCCCGTCCGGACGTGCCGAAAGGCCTGCCCGTCCCACTCGGCGACGACCCCGCCGTCCCGGCCCGACCCGGCGAACCACGCCCTGCCGCCCGTCGCGGTCACATCCGCCAGGTGATAGCCGTCCCGGTCGCCGAACGGACGGTGGTCGCTCCAGCGCAGCCCGTCCCAGTGGGAGGCGAATGCCGGGCTCGGCCCCGCGTACGCCGCCCCGGTCATCCACACGTCATCCGGACGCGCGGCGCTGAGCCCCGTCGCGAAAGGCCCCTTGCCGCCACTGGCGGCTCGCGGTAGCGGAGCCTCACGCCAGCGCTGACCGTCCCAGCGCAGGAGAACGGTCGCACCCGAGTCGTTCTCGCGGGCGTCCTGGTAGCCGAGAGCCCACGCGTCCCGGGGGCCGGTCGCGGAAACTTCGATCAGGCCCGAGTCCCCAGCGAGTCCGCGGCCCGGGACACGCGCCCACGCGGCCGAGACCGGAGCCGGCCCGGACGGCGCAGCGGATCCCGGGGAGGCCGCGCCACCTGGCGGCCGGCGGCCGGACGAGCCGGCGCACGAGCACAGAGCCGCCAGAAGAACCCCGGCGACCGCGACCCTTGCGGCGCGTCCGGCGATCATGGCGCTCAACCGTACAGCAACCCCCGGGAGCCCGAACGGCGCTCGACGACGCGCTCCGCTCGCGCCGAGAGGCGATCTGTACGGGCGGGCATTGCGTCCTGGAGGAGCCGGGCGGCTCCTCCAGGACGATCGCCGCTCGTTAGCCGAGGGCGGAATCCGGGACGCCGAGGGAGTGGCCGAATCGGAACATCCCGGTCGGGTCGTAGACGGCCTTCAGCTTCATGAGGCGCCGGTGGACGTCGGCCGCCCAGACGGTCGCGACCTGCTCGGGGGCCGTCGCCGCGCCCTGGAAGTTGAGGAGCGCGCCGCCGGTCGTCCACGGGCGGACGGCGTCGAGGACGCGTTCGCCGAGCGGCCGCACCAGGGCCTCCATTTCCTGCGGGGGCGGCGGGGCGAGCACGAGCAGCGAGTACGCCGCCCCGCGCCCGCCGACCGCGTTGGGGACCCGCGGCGCGCGGGCCACCGCGCCGCCGAGGTGGCGCACCTCGACCATGTGCGGCGGGAACTCGGCGCCCGGTCCGGCCGTCTCCAGCAGCGCCTGGACCGCCTCCACGGTCAGCTCGCGGAACAGCGCGCCCCGCTCCCACACGGGCATCGGGTCGGTCGGGTCGTTGTGGATCGAGCCGATGGCCGTGTACGGCATCACGCCGACCGTGTCGATGATCGCCGGGGCGACCGACCGCATCGGCGCGAGCAGCCGCTCGCCCTCGGCCTGGTCGCCGACGTGGGCGACGCGCAGGTGGACGACGAACCGGCCGCGCAGCGGCGGCGGCAGCTCGTCCACCGGCGGCAGCCGGAGCAGCGCGACGGACGTGGTGGTCGACTCGGGCAGGTCGCGGGACCACTCGCGGTAGGCGTGCAGGACCCACGACGCGTCCTCGCCGGCGTAGAAGATCCCGCCGCCGTACAGGTTTGCGACGGGGAAGAGGTCGATCGTCATGGCGGTCACGATCCCGAAGTCGCCCTTGCCCCCGCGAAGGGCCCAGAAAAGCTCCGGCTCGGTGTCGGCGTCCGCGATCCGCTTCCGGCCGTTGGAGGTCACGACCTCCAGGGACCGGACGTGGTCGGCGGCGAAGCCGTAGGTCCGCGCGATCGGTCCCAGGCCGCCGCCGAGCGTGTAGCCGACGGCGCCGACGGCGGGCGCCGAGCCGCAGAGCGGGGCGAGCCCGAACGGCGCGGCGGCCTCGATCACCTCGCCCCAGGTGGCGCCCGCCTCGACCCGGGCGGTCCCGGCGGCCGAGTCGACGGCGACGGCCCGCATGCGGCTGGTGTTGACGACGAGCGCCCCCTCCACGGGGGCGACCGAGCCGTGCCCGGTGGCGTGGACGGCGACGGGCAGCCCGTACCGCCGGGCGAACCCGACCGCCGCCGCCACGTCGGCCGCGCCCGTCGCGCCGACGACGACGGCGGGGCGGTGCCGGACCGTCAGGTTGAACGGCGCGACCTCCCGGTCGAGGCCGGGGTGGCCGGGGGTGAGGACCGGGCCGAAGACCTGCTCGCGAAGGCCGTCGAGGTCCGGGAGGGACATGGTGGTCACGGTGATCTCTCCTGTTCGGGATCTTCTCGGCGGTGCCGAGCGGCGGGTGGCGCATCTGTTCTCGCAGGCGGCACTTGGGGCACCCTTTTGCGTGGGTTACATTTGGCCTGTTCGGTGCCGTTAAGGCCGGACACAAGCCGTCCTTAAGCGGCGGCCGGGCGGCCGGCGGAGGGGACACGGGGCACCACGGCGGGGGCGGGTGGAAGGCGATTTCGAGCGGGGGGCCGGCGCTGCCACCGGGCCGCCGCGGTTCCGGGTCCTGGGGCCGCTGGAGGTGACCGACGCGGCGGGCGCGCCCGTCGTCGTGGGATCGGGCAAGCTGCGCGCGCTGCTGACGCTGCTGATCGCGGACGCCAACCGGGTCGTGTCGGTCGACCGGCTGATCGACCGGCTGTGGTCGGGTGAGCCCCCGGCCTCCGCGGTGGGGACGCTCCAGGTCTACGTCTCCCAGGCGCGGCGGCTGCTCGACCCGTCCCGCAAGGCCCGCGCGGGCACGGGCGCGATCGTGACCCGTCCACCCGGCTATCTGCTGAGCGCGGCGGACGGCGAGGTCGACACCGAACTGTTCGCCGCCCTGGTCGCGGACGGCGAGCGGCTGGTGGAGCGGGCCGCCCACCCCGCCGCCCTGGAGGCCGTCGACCGCGCGCTGGCGCTGTGGCGCGGCCGTCCCTTCGCCGACGTCGCGGAGGACCCCGACCTGGCCGGGCATGCCGAGGCCATGGCGGAGCTGCGGCTCCGCGCGCTCGACTGCAGGGCCGCCGCGCTGCTCGGATGCGGCCGCCCGGACATGGCCGCCGCGGCCGCCGAGGCGCTCGTCCGTGAGGAGCCGCTCCGGGAGCGGTACTGGGCGCGGCTCATGCTCGCCGCCTACCGCGACGGCAGGCAGGCCGACGCGCTCAAGGCGTACCAGGACTGCCGCCGGCTGCTGGACGAGGAACTCGGGCTGGTCCCGGGGCCCGAACTGGCCGACCTGCAGAGCGCGATCCTGCGCCGCGACCCCTCACTCGGCGAGGTCGCCACCGCGGCCCCCGTCCAGAGGGCCGCCTCCGTCCTGGAGGCCGCCTCCGTACTGGAGGCGCGGACCCCACCGGCCGTCCCGCAGCCCGTGCCGTTCGGAAGCACCGAGCAGACGGCCGGCGCCGACGTCGAGCCGGCGGCGCCGCAGGCCGCGGGTGCCGTGCCGGGGCTCGTCGGACGCGAACGCGAGCTCGCCGAGCTGCGGGCCGGGATCGAGGCGGCCCTCCGGGGCACCGGGACGATGGTGCTGCTCGAAGGCGAGGCGGGGATCGGCAAGACCACGCTCGCCGAGGCCGCCGCGCGGCTCGCCCGCGAGCGGCACATGAACGTGGTGTGGGCGCGGGCGGTCGAGGACCTCGGAGCCCCGCCCTTCTGGCTCTGGGAACAGGTGCTCCAGGAACTGGGCGTGGAACGGCCCGCCTTCGCGGCCGGGGCGGAGGACCGTCCGGCCGGCCTCGCGGGAGGCCGCGCGGCCACCCGGACCCAGGACCTCGCGATCGAGCGCTTCCGCCTGCTGGAGGCCATCGCCCGCGCCGTCGTCGAAGCCGCCCGCACCGGTCCGCTGCTGCTCGTCCTGGACGACCTGCAATGGGCCGACGCGGGATCGCTGCAGGCGCTGCGGCTGCTCATCGGGCGCCTGCGGGGCCTGCCGTGCGGCGTCGTGGCGACGTGCAGGTCCACCGACGCGCTCGACCCGGCGGCGCTGGAGGACACGCTCGCCCTGCTGGGACGCGAGCGCGCCGTCCACCGGCTCCCGCTGTCCGGGCTCTCCGTCACCGAGATCGAGACCCTGCTCGGCGGGCACGGCGAGGGGCTGCCGGACGCGGCGGCGGTGCGGGAGCGCACCGGCGGGAACCCGTTCTTCCTCGCCGAGCTGCTCCGGTTCCACGACGACGCGGACGGGCGCTCCCGGTCGCAGGTGCCCGCCACCGTCCGGGACGTCGTGGAACGCCGGTTCGAGCGGCTGCCCGAGCGCACCCGCGTCCTGGTGCGGCTGGCGGCGCTCGCGGGCGCCGAGATCGACGTCGGGATCCTCGCCCACGCCGTCCGGATGGAACCGGCGCAGGTGGTGACCGCGCTGGAACCGGCGTTGGAGAGCGGGCTGCTCCGGCACGACGAGGAGACGTGGAAGTGGCGGTTCGTCCATGACATCTCCCGGGACGCGCTGGCGGCGCGGCTGGCCCCCGGCGAGCGGACGCAGCTGCACGCGCTCCTCGCCGACGCCATCGAGGCCGTCCACGGAGGAGACGGCCGCCTGGACGACCTGGCGCGGCACCGCTTCCACGCCGCGGGCGGCACCGCGTCCGAGCCCGCCTTCCGCACCTGCTCCCGCGCCGCCGACGAGGCCCGCAGGCGGCTCGCCTTCGACCAGGCGGCCCGGCACCGCGAGCGGGCCCTGGCGGTGCTGCCGCCGGGCGGGCGCGGGGAGGACCGCCGCTACCGGACCCTGATCACCCTCGTCGAGGAGCTGCGCCTCTCGGGCGACGTGCGCGGCGCCGACGCGGTGCTGGACGAGGCGGTGGAGATCGCCAGGCGGGCCGGGGACCGGGAGCGGCTCGCCGACGCCGTGTCGATCCTGGGCGGGGTGACGCTGTGGAACTGGCGCGCCTACGGCACCGTCGACCCCGGCTTCGTGGCGCTGCTGCGGGAACTGATCGCCGAGACGCGCGACCCGCGCCGGCGGGCGGAGCTGCTGGGCACCCTGGCCGTCGAGCTGTACTACGGCCCCGAGCGCCCGGAGGGGGAGCGGCTGGCCGAGGAGGCGGTGGAGATCGCCCGGCGGATCGGCGACCCGGTGCTGCGCGGCCGGACGCTGAACAATTACGTCATCGCCTCCTGGGTCCCGGAGCGCGAGCCCGCCAGGATCGCGGCGCTGGAGGAGTCGCTCGCGCTCGCGGGCGCCGGGCTGCCGGCCGACACCGAGGTGATCGCGCGCATGCACCTGCTCTCGGTGCACCTGAAGTTCGGCCGGATCGCCGAGTACGAGGACGGCCTGGAATGGTCCGGGCGCGTGGTGCAGAGCCTCGGCATCCCCGAGCTGGAGCTCCAGCACACCTACCAGGAGGCCGGGTACGCGATCTTCCGCGGCGACGGAGACACGGCCCTCGAACTGATCGAGCAGGCGTACCGGCAGCACCGCCGCACCAGCGTGTGGGGCGCGCAGTGGGCCCGCCTCATGCAGCTCACCGTCCTGGACCGGACGAGGGGGCGGGTCCCCGGCCGGCTGGACGAACTCCTCGCCGCGGCGCCGCACGCGGAGAACACGGCGCTGCGCCCCACCGCCGTCCTGGCGCTGCTGGACGCGGGCGAGCGGGAGCGCGCCGAGCGGCTGCTCCGCCGCTGGGGCCTCGACCGGGTGCCCCGCGAGCGGACCTGGGCCTCGGACTTCGAGCACGGCCAGCTCGGGGAGATCGCCGCCGTCCTCGGGACCCCCGACCCGGCGGCCATGTACCGGCTGCTGCACCCGTACCGGGACCGGCTCCAGGTCGTCGGCTCGGCCCTGGCCTGCGCCGGCTCCAACCACGCCGTCCTGGCGAAGCTCGCCGAGCGGCTCGGCCGCCCGGACGCGGCCGCGGAGCACCTCGCGCGCGCCGCCGCCGCGCCGGGCCCCCGGACCCCGTGACTCAGCCCGGACGGCCCGCCGGCTCCGTCTCCGCGGCCGGCCCGGCCGTCCGGTGGCGCCGCAGCATGCGCGCCGCCGCGGTCCCGGCCGTGAGGGCGGCGAAGGCCGCGGCGATCCACCAGATCCCGAGCCGGTCCACCCAGTCCGACAGCGCGCCCTGGATCTCGGCGGCGGCGCCGACGACGGAGGAGCGGGCCGGGGCGCCCGCGAGGACCCGCGCCTCGTACCAGCCGTAGTAGGCGACGTAGAGTCCCGCCACCACCAGAAGGACACCGCTTGCGCGCGAGACGTGCGGCAGGATCCGGCGGGTGCGCGCCACGGCGGCGTCGCGCGCCAGCGCCACCAGCATCGACAGCAGGCCCACGACCAGTCCCATGCCGACGCCGTAGGCGGCGAACGCCGCCAGCCCCGCGACCGCCCCGGTCCCGCCGGACACCAGCCCGGTGACGGCCAGGAACGGTGCGATGGTGCACGACAGCGAGGCGACGGCGTAGGAGACGCCGTACCCGTAGAGCCCCGCGAGGGACCCCGACAGCCCGCCCACGCGGAGCCGCGGCAGCCGGAGCAGGAGCTCCCGCCCGGCCGCGAGCCATGCGCCCAGCGCGACCAGGGCCACGCCCACGACGATGGTGAACCAGGGCAGGTACTGCTGGATCGAGGTCGCGGCCACCGATATCAGCAGCCCGAACGCGCCGAACACGGTGACGAACCCCGCGGTCATCGCGACCGACAGCCGAAGCGCCCGCCGGACGCCGCCCGCGCCGGGCGCCGCGACCAGCAGCGTCAGGTAGGACGGCAGCAGCGCGAAGCCGCACGGGTTGAACGCCGCCACCGACCCGGCGGCCAGCGCGAGCGAGATCTCCCTCTGCACGGATCAGCCGAGGAGCGCGTCGACGTGCCGGCGCAGCGCGGCGCCGTCGAGCGGGCCGGAGGCCTTGCTCTTCGTCCCGTCGGGTGCCATGAACACGTACGACGACTGCGTGGTCACCCCGAAGTGGGAGTACAGCTTGCCGGTGCGGTCGTCCAGCTGGACGAGGTCCCGGGTGCCCGTGCGCGAGACGAACCCCTTCAGCTTGCCCGCGTCCTTCTCCAGGCCGCCGATGCCGACGAAGGAGACCTTGTCCCCGTACTTCGCGGCGGCCTCGGCGACGTCCGGGCCCTCGGCGAGGCAGTTCGGGCACCAGGGCGCCCAGAACCAGAACACCGCCGGCCTGCCCGCCAGGCTCGCGCCGTCGAACGGCTTGCCGTCCAGCGTCTCGCCCTGGAAGCGCAACGGCGCGGGAGCGCGCTCGCCCGCCGCGCCGGACGCCGCCGCGGACGGGCTCCCGGCCGCCGAACCGCCCGGCTCCGCGGCGCCCGTAGCCCCGCCGCCCCCGCACCCGGCCAGGAGCAACACGATCCCGACCACGATCAACTTCTTCATGCAGGCCACGCTAACGACGCAACCGCCTGATGCTCCTTACAAACCGGTGACGCCCACCCCGGCGGTCTCCAGGCGAGCCGGTGGGGTGCAGGGCGTGTTGTTCCCGGTGCGGGTCAGGTTTGGGCGGTGGGGCGGATGATGAGTTCGTTGACGTCGACGTCGGCCGGCTGGGCGATCGCGTACGCGATGGAGTCGGCGATGGCGGAGGCCGGGATGGCGAGTTGTTCGGCGGCGGCCCGGGCGGCGGCCTGCGCCTCCGGGGCACCGCCGCGGTCGGTGAGTTCCGACTGGGTGAATCCGGGGCTCACGACGGTCACGCGGATGTCCCGGCTTTCCTGCCGCAGCCCCTCCGAGAGCGCCCACACCGCGTACTTGGTGGCGCAGTAGACCGCGGCCGTGGGGTCGACCCGGTGGGCGGACGTCGAGGCGACGTTGACGATGTGACCGGTGCCCCGGGCGCGCATGAGGGGGAGGACGGCGGCGATCCCGTGCAGGGTGCCCCGCAGGTTCACGTCGATCATCTGGTTCCACTCGTCGATGCGCCGGGCCTCCAGCCTCGACAGTGCCATCACGCCGGCGTTGTTGACGAGCACATCGACGCGGCCGTGCCGGTCGTGGGCGGCCTCGACGAAGGCGCGGACGCTGTCGAGGCTCGTCACGTCGAGCTCCCGGTGGTCGCACCGGCCGCCGGCGGTGCGGATCTCGTCGGCGAGCGTCTTGAGGCGGTCGAGGCGCCGCGCGCCGAGCACGACGTGGTGGCCGTCCGCCGCAAGCCGGCGGGCGGTCGCCGCGCCGATGCCGCTGCTCGCGCCGGTGATGAGAACGATCTTGCCTTCGGAAGCGGTGTCCATCGGGGCTCCTCGCGGTGTGACTGGTCAGGGAAGACCAGCCTCGGCGGTGGAGCGGTGGCGAACATCGGTCAAACGACTCGATGAAGGCCGGGCGGCGCCGTGCCGTCCAGCGCTACGGGGAGGCTTGCCCGTTGCTCATGTCGGTCAGCGCGTCGCGGAGGGCGGCGCGGGAGGCGATGCCTAGTTTGGGGAAGACCCGGTAGAGGTGGGCGCCGACGGTCCGGGGGGACAGCGACAGCAGTTCGCCGATCTGCCGGTTGGTCATGCCGGTCGCCGCCAGCTCGGCGATCTGCCGTTCCTGGGGTGTGAGCGCCGCTCCCGGTCCTGCGGCGGACGGGCGCCGCTTCTGGCCGGTGGCGTGCAGCGCGGCCTCGGCTCGCTCGGCCCACGGTGTCGCGCCGAGATCGGAGAACAGCCTTCCCGCGCGTTCCAGGTGAGGACGGGCGGCTCGCATCGCGCGGTCCTTGCGGAGGCGCTCGCCGTAGGCGAGTTCGAGGCGGGCCAGCGGGAACGGCCATCGCGCCGACCCGGGGTCGCAGACGAGCGGCTCGAACAGGTCGGGATAGGAGTCGTCGTCCGCCACCAGCGCGGCGGAGGCTTCGCACAGGAAGCGGAGCCGGGGCGAGATGCCGGCCAGGTCGGCCTTCGCGGCGGCGCGGACGTGCGCGCGGGCCTCGTCGCCGTGGCCGCTGCGCACGGCGGCCTCGACGGCGTCCATGACCGTCCAGACCGTGACCTGCTCGTGCGGCGGGAACGTGCCCAGCGGGCAGATCGAGGTGTAGTGCTCGTACGCGTCCTGGTGGCGTCCCTGGGTGAGTGCGGCCAAGCCCTCGATGTTGGACGTGAAGGTGCGCACGGCCATGGCGTTGCGCGGGATCGCCCACTGGTGCATCCGAGCGCGCGCACGGGCGATGTACTCGAAGTCGCCCCGGGCGGCGGCCAGCAGCATCCGCGGGTTCTGCGCTCCCCAGACCAGGATCTCGTAGCCGTGCTCCTGGCAGAGGGCGATGCCCTCGTCGGCCAGGGCGCCCGCCTCCTCCCAGCGCCCTTCGAGGAAGGCGCCGACCGCCAGCATGATCAGGGCTTGGACGGCGAGCGCGACGGCGCCTCCGCTCGTGCCCTCGGTCGCCGCGCGTTCCAGCGCGGCGCGGGGGACCCGGTCGACGTACTGGCCCGCGAGGGCGACCGTGACGACCAGGATCGCGTTGGTCTCCTCGTCCAGGCCCGCGACCAGTGCGTCCAGTTCGCGCAACTGCTCCGGCGCGGACCGCACGGGATCGCCGAACGTCGCCGCCGCGAGCCTGAACGGTGCGGTGAGCAGCGGCGCCAGCCGGGCGACCGCCTCGTCGAACGGCTTCCACAGCTCCGGGCGGCCGCCGAAGGTGCAGATCATCATGAGGGTGCGCAGCGCCTCTTCCAGCTCGGAGGCGTGCTCCGGGACGGGGTCCGCGTGGTCCAGCGCGCTGACGAGCATCTTGTGCGCGGTGTCGATGTCGCCTTCGCTGTTGAGCAGATGGGCCGCGGCGGCGTTCGACGCCTGCAACGTGCTCGTCACCCCCGGATCGGCCGTCCGGGCCCGCTCCAGGAGCGCGCGGGCGCCCGCGAGCGTGCCGGCGAAGTTGGCCCCGATGTAGGCGGCCTGGGCCAGGCTGCGGGCCTTCTCGGACGGGTCGAGGGTCAGGTCGGCGGCGCGCAGCAGCAGCGACACCGCCTGCACCGTGTCACCGCGTTCGAGCGCGGCGTCCGCGACCTCGACGAGCAGGTGGGCGACCCTGTCGTCGGGGCCGAGGGCCGCTTCGGCCAGGTGCAGCGCCCGCACGTCCTGGCCCGCCGCCAGCCGGGCGAGCCGCTGGTGGGCGGCCCTGCGCTCGGGCGCGGTGGCCAGATCGACGACCGCGGACCTGATGAGCGGATGCGCGAAGAGCAGCCGGTTGGCCCGCCGGTCCACCGAGGCCAGCCCGCTCACCTCGGCGGGGGCCAGGTCGGCCGAGGACCCGGCGACGACCTCCGTCAGGCCCGTGCCGTCCCCGTCGCCGAGCGCGGCGAGCAGCAGCAGCCGCCGGGTGGGCGCGGGCAGCGCCGAGACCCGGCGCTCGAAAAGCCACGTCAGCCGGACGCTGAGCGGCAGGGTGGGCGGCAGGAAGTCGGCTCCGCTCTCCTGCGCCGCGGTCAGCGAGCGGGGCAGTTCGATGAGGGCCAGCGGGTTGCCCCCGGCGTCGGCGAGGATGCGGTGCCGGACCGACGAGTGCAGGTTCGGATGGCGGCGGCGCAGCAGGCTGAGGGCGTCGTCGTCGCCCAGGGGCGGCAGGGCCAGTTCCGGGACCGACGCGCGGTCGAAGAAGCTCTCGTGACCCGTGCGCTGTGACAGCAGCAGGCCGACCCGGAGACCGCCGATCCGGCGGGCCACCAGGTTGAGGACCACGACGCTCGGACGGTCGACCCACTGCAGATCGTCGACCACCAGCACCAGCGGCGCCGTCGAGGACAGGCGGCGCAGCCAGTCCAGCAGCGCGCTGGTCAGCGCCAGGCGGCTGGGAGGATCTCCGCGATCGAGTCCCAGCGCGGTCGCCAGCGCGGCGCGGTGGTGCCCGGGCAGCTCCGGCAGGGTCTCCACGACGGGCAGCATGAGCTGGTGGAGCCCGGCGAAGCTCAGCCCGGTCTCGTACTCGGAGCCGGACGCCCGAAGGACGCGGGCGCCCATCGACTCGGCCTGCCGCGCGGCGGCGTTGAGCAGTTCGGTCTTGCCCATGCCCGGGTCGCCGGTGAGGAGCTGTGCGCCGCCCTCGCGGACGGCGGTGCGCAGGAACGAGGTGAGCGCCGCCGTCTCCGGCGCCCGCCCCACGATGAGGCGCTCGGCCGCGCCACCGCCGGATTCGTGGTCGGCCACGAGCACCCCCGCGTAGTCGGGCCGCAGCCCCGGCATGCGGCTCGAGCGCGGGCCGAGAGACCGGGAACCTGACCGCCACCAGCGTATTCGAAGTGCCGGGCGGCATGCTCCTCGGAACGGTCTCCTGCTCGTCGGCACGCCGCCGGCCGCGCGTCACGGGCGACGGCCCGGACCCGCGGCGGCGGCTCTCCGGCTAGGTGAGGCGGACGACGACCTTGCCGGCAGGGACGCCCTGGGCGACCTCCTTCAGCGCGATGTCCGCGTCCTGCAACCCGTATCCGTCTCCGTGGAGGATCGGATGCAGCGCGCCCTCGGAGGCGAGCGCGGCGGCCGACGCGAGTATCCGTCCGTGGGCGGCCCTGCCCTCACCCTCCAGAAGGGGGAGGAGGGTGAACACCCCGGAGTAGCTCGCACCGCGGAAGGAGAGCGGCGCCAGACTGTGGGTGCCCCAGCCGAGGCTGCTGACGACATGACCTGTGTAGCGCTTGACCGCTGTGAACGAGCGGTCCAGATTCGGGCCTCCCAGCGTGTCGAAGACGATGTCGAAGCCCAGGCCGCCCGTGTGCTCGCGCACGTACTCCTCGACCGGGGAGCTTTCGAAGTCGATCGGGACCGCCCCGAGCCGGCGCAGGGTCGCGGCCTGAAAGGCGTGCCCGGTCGCCCACACCCGCGCGCCCCTCGCCGCGGCGAGCTGGACCGCCAGATGCCCCACTCCGCCGGCGCCGCCGTGGACGAGGACCGTGTCCCCGCCGCCCACCCGGGCCCGGTCGACCAGCCCCTCCCAGGCGGTGATGACCGCCAGCGGCGCCGCGGCGGCCTCCTCCATCGTCCACCGGGCCGGCTTGCGCGCCAGCAGCGAGGCGTCCACCGCGGCGTACTCGGCCAGGCTCCCCTGCACCCCGCCGACGCCGCCGATCATCCCGTAGACCTCGTCGCCGACGCCGAAGCCGCTCACCCCCGGCCCGGTGGCGGCGACGACGCCGGAGGCGTCGAGCCCGAGGACCGCCGGCGGGCGCACCCGGGCGTGCGCGGCCTCGCCCGCGGCGATCTTGGTGTCCAGGGGGTTGAGGCCGGCCGCCGCGATCCGGACCAGCACCTCGCCGGGGCCCGGCGAGGGCACCGGCAGTTCGGCGAGCTGGAGCGGCTCGCCGAAGGCGGCCAGGATCTGGGCCCGCATGACGGGCGGGGACGATGTGCTCATGGTTCGGATCTCCTCGGTGTCGCGGCTCCGCGGCCGTCAGGCCTTGATGAAGTCGAGGAGGGCGGGGTTGACGACCTCCGGGTGGGTCCAGGCGATGTTGTGCGGGCCGTCCTTGACGGTGACGAACGTCAGTCCGGGGATGAGCGCCGGCAGGCGCGCGGCCGTGGCCTCGTAGGGCAGGATGCGGTCGGAGTCGCCGTGGACCACCAGGGCCGGCACGTCGATCGCCGCGAGGTCGGCGCGGAAGTCGGTGAGCCAGGTGTCCACGCACGCGTGCACGGCGTACGGCCCGGCCTGCAGTGCCATGGCGAAGGCGGCCTGCCAGGCGGGCTCGCTGATCCGGGTCCCGCCGAGGATGTCGACGTTGAAGAAGTCGTCGAGGAAGTCCTTGAAGTAGCCGGGGCGGTCGGCGACGATCGCGGCCTTGATGCCCTCGAACACCTCGCGGTCCACGCCCTCGGGGTTGTCGTCGGCCTTGAGCAGGTACGGCGGGACGGTCGCCAGCAGCGCGACCTTGCCGATCCGGTCGGAGCCGTGGCGGCCGAGGTACCGGACGACCTCGCCGGTCCCCATGGAGAACCCGACCAGGACGACGTCGCGCAGGTCTAGGTGTTCGAGCAGCGCGTGCAGGTCGTCGGCGAAGGTGTCGTAGTCGAACCCGACCGTGGTGCGGCTGGACTCGCCGAACCCCCGGCGGTCGTAGGAGACGACCCGGTGCCCGGCCTCGAGCAGGACGCGCTCCTGCTTGTCCCAGGACCGGCCGTCGAGGGGGAACCCGTGGATGAGGACGACGGGCCGGCCGCTGCCGTGGTCCTCGAAGTGGATCTCGATGTCGTGGCCGTTCTCCCGGCCGACGCTCAGCTTGGTCATGACGTGCCCTCCTGGCTGGTGCGGTTGCTGCGACCAGTCTTCGTGCGGCGGGGACGCCCAACATCAGTTGGATGACCTAACCGGGACCGGCCGTTGCTCGCAGCCGTCTTCGCCGATCAGGGCTCGGCGCTGCGCACGACGCGCACCCGGAACTGGGCGCCCCTGCCGTCCTGACGGCACATGCGGTCATTTGACCGATGTTGGAGCGCGTTCGTGCGGCACACGATGACCGAGGCCGCTCGGAAGCGCAATCGTCCGGCGCCGACACTCCGAGGCCACCGCCACGAACAGCGACCAGGAGCAGAAATGACCGAGACGTTGGAAGTGACCACACTGCGGCCGGCCGACGGTCTCACGTCCGCCGACTTCGTCAAGGCGAACGATGACATCAACGAGTACCTGAAGCGCCGGCCCGGGTTCCTTTGGCGCCGCATTGTCGAGACCGCGGACGGCCGCATCATCGACATCGTGGCCTACGACAGCCCCGAGCACGCCCGCTCGGGCGCGGCCGGCATCACTGGTGAGATGTCGGGTTCGCCCGTGCACGACACCATCGACCACTCCAGCGTCGACTGGCAGATCACCACCGTGCTCCAGCACGTGCCAGGCCCGGCGTAAGGCATGCCCGCCCTTTCGGAGCGGGGAGCCTGACCATGAGCGACACCTCCGCAGATCGACGAGCCACACTCCCGGCAGGCGCCGGGAGTGTGACGTCGGGCGGATTCGCCGACCCAGGTCGGAGGTGTCAGCCGGTGCGCGGTGCCGGCTTGAGGGTGAGCGCGACGAGGAGCATCGCCGCCATCCCCGCGGCCGCCGCGAAGGCGGCGTTGCGCACGCCCGCCGCCACCGCGGCCTCAACGGCCTGGTCGGCCGCGTGCGAGGCGTTGGCGATGGCGACCAGGACGGCGAGGCCGACGGCGGAGCCGACCTGCTGGCCGGTGGACGCGATGCCGGATGCGATGCCCTGCTGCTCGCCGGGCACGCCGGAGGTGGCGGCGGCGAACATCGAGGTGAAGGTGACGCCGCCGCCGACCGCGAAGACGGCGAGTCCGGGGATCAGGGTGATGTAGCCGGTGTCGGGCGCGATGGCGAGACCGAGCAGCACCGTGCCGAACGCGACGGTGGCCATGCCGACGATCAGCGTTGTGCGCATTCCCAGGCGGGTGAGGAGCTTTCCGGCCAGGGCGTTGCCGCAGAGCACGATGCCCATCGGCAGCAGGAACGCGGTCCCGGTCTCCAAGGCGCCGTATCCGCGGGCTTCCTGGAAGTAGATGGTCAGGAAGTACAGCATCGAGCCGAACGTCGAGGTGAACAGGAAGGTGATCGTCACTCCGGCCGCCATGCCGCGGTTGCGCAGCAGCCGGAGCGGCATGAGCGGGTCGCGGGTGCGCGTCTCGATGAGCACGAACGATGCCAGCAGGGCCAGCGAGCCGGCGGCGGCGAGCAGCGGACCCGACGTCCAGCCGGCCTCCGGTGCCTGGACGAGTACGAAGACGAGGAGGGTCGCGCCGCCGGTCGCGGTGACCGCCCCCGGCAGGTCGAAACGCCGTCCGCCCCGCCGCGGCGCGTCGGACGGGATGAGGAGGAAGGCCAGCGCGATCGCGGCGGCCGCCAGGGGGACGTTGACGAAGAACACCGACTCCCAACCGAACGCCTCGGTCAGCAGGCCGCCGAGCAGCGAACCGAGAACGAGGCCTCCGGCGCCGGAGCCGGACCACACGGCGAGGGCGCGGTTGCGTTCGCGCCCCTCGGCGAACATCGTGTTGACGAGCGACAGGGTGGCCGGGAACAGCAGTGCTCCGCCGAGCCCCTGGGCGCCGCGGGCGATGACCAAGGTCTCCGCGGTCGTCGCCAGCCCGGCGACGGCCGAGGTCACCGCGTAGACGCCGAGCCCGGCGACGAACATGCGGCGCCGCCCCAGGATGTCGCTGGCCCGCCCGCCGAACAGCAGGCAGCCGCCGAACAGGACCGCATAGGCGCTGACCACCCATTGCAGGCTCTGGGAGGTGAACCCCAACGCGTCGCCGATCTGGGGGAGCGCGACGAACACGATGTTGTAGTCGATCGAAATGATCAGTTGCGCGAAGGCCAGCAAGGCCAGCCCGAGCCCCGGACGGTGTTGCCGCCGCTCTGGCGAACGTCGCTGTTCCGCGGTGGTCTGAGACGACACGCAAGCCTCCTTCGAAGCAGGGGGTTGTACGGGCCGGAGCGGCCCGTACAACTAAGCTAGCGTAAGTGGCTTACAGAAGTATAGTTACTTGCGGGCCGGGTAGCATGACGCCATGGCCGCCAAGAAGCTGGAAGAGGACTACGACCTGCGGCCGGGCTTCTGTGCCGGCTACCACCGCGGAGTCGAGCTGATCGGCCGGCGCTGGAACGGGGTCATCCTTCGTGAGCTCCTTCTGGGCGCCACCCGGTTCAGCGAGATCCGGCAGCGCATCCCCGACCTCACCGACCGCATGCTGGCGACGCGGCTGAAGGAGCTGGAGTCGGCCGGGATCGTGAAGCGGACCGTGCACGACGAGACGCCCGTCCGCGTGGAGTACGGCTTGACGGAGATGGGCCGGGACCTGCAGGACGCCGTGGCGGCGCTCAACCGGTGGGCGAGCCGGTGGATTCCGGTCGAAGGCGACGACGACGGCCACCCGCCGCCCTCGGACCGGTGACCGCTGCGATCAGCGGCTCGCCGCCGCCCGGTTCGCAGAAGGCCGCCGGTTCAGTCGGGGAGTGCTGCCCAGAGGTCGCAGTGGTGGTCGCGGGCGAACGTGCCGAACGGTCCCGTTCCCTGGGAGGTAAGGCGCTGTGTCGGTGACGTCCCGGACGTGAGGGCGGGCCAGACGGGGGTGCCGGAGGTGTTGGGGTCGCCGGTCCTGGCGAACGCCGTCCAGTAGCTCAGCATCTGCCGCGACAGCCGCTGCTGGTCCGGGTTCAGGCCGGGCAGCGGCGGGAGGTTCTGCACGGTCCTGAACAGGTAGAACAGTTCCGAAGCGTGGTAGTCGCCCAGCGGCATCAGCGGGTCGAGGCCCGACAGGGGCGGGCGGGGGTCGGCGAACTCGTACCGGTAGACCCGCTGCCCGGCGTTGGCCGCGGCCCCCTGGGCGGTGAACAGCGCCGGGCACGCGAACAGACCGTCGGTGGTGAAGTCGGACAGGGCGAGGTCCGCGTTGTCCGCGGAGGCGGGCGGGTAGGCGGCGCGCATCGCGTCGGCGGCCCCGGGTGCGCTGAGCCTGATCGCCTCATCGAGGTCCCCGGCCTGCGCACGCCGGAGTTTCTGCAGGTGGTAGCCGAAGGCGGTGAAGAGCCGGCCCTCGTTCCCGTTGCTTCCGATGATCAGCGGCACCTTCTGGTAGCGGCCGGCCCTGATCGCCGGAGCGGCGGGTTCCCTGATGACGCGGCCGTCGATGACCGGTGTCCAGTCCAGGTTCCGCCCGAACATGCCGGCGAAGTCGCCGACGAACCGGTCCGCGGGCTTGCCGCGCAGGCACGCCACCACCGTCCGCCGGTCGTTGCAACCGAGGGAATCGGCGAATCTCCGGCCGGTGCCGTAGGCCTTCTCCCGGGCCACCGGGCCGAGGGGCGTGCCGACGCATCCGCCGCTTTGGGAGATCGCCTTGTCGAACAGCCCTCTCGCCGCAGGGGAGATCAGTTGCATGCAGACGCTGTGGCCGCCCGCCGACTCGCCGAAGACGGTGACGTTGCGGGGGTCGCCGCCGAAGGCGCCGATGTTGGCGCGCACCCACCGCAGCGCCGCCTGCTGGTCGAGGAGCCCGTGGTTCCCGGTGGTCCCGGACTCGCGGGCCAGGCCGGGCAGCGCCATGAAGCCGAGCGGCCCGAGCCGGTAGTTCATCGACACGACGACGGCCCGGCCCGCGGCGACGAGCGGGGCCGGGTCGTAGCCCGCGCCGGAGCCGAGGATGTAGGCGCCGCCGTGGATCTACACCAGCACCGGCAGATGGCGCGATTCGGCGGCGGGCGGTGTATAGACGTTGAGGTAGAGGCAGTCCTCGCTCGTCCTGCCCAGCGGTACCGGTTGCGGGCACAGCGGGGGCTCGCGGGTGGCGTCCCGGACGCCCGGCCACGCTCCGGGCGGCTGCGGCGGCCTGAACCGCCGGGCGCCCGTGGGCGGCGCCGCGTACGGGATGCCGAAGAAGGTCCGGCCGGCGGCATCGGCCTTGCCGCGCACCGTGCCGTCCGCGATGTGGACCAGTTCCCCCTTGCCCCGGTCCAAGGCGGACGCGGCCACCGGGTTCATGGCCGCCAACGTCCCGAGCAGCAGAAGGGACACGATCGCAGGGAGGATTCTCGGGCGCCGGCGGCGGGGGAGTTCCATCACCACACTCCTGATCGACGGGTCCGCCGACCTTAGGCACCGTCCCTGACCGGTGACCACGCCCGAATCCAAGAATCGAAGGCGCCCGCACTGTCACAAGCGTGACAACGCCCCCGTCGCAGCACAGCCCTCGCCTGGTCGGGGCCGTGGCCGGAGCGGGACGGTCACGGCGTCCGCGCACCGGAGGAGGGCATGGTGCGCCGGTCCGGGTCGTTGACACTTGCTCGTTTATTGACAGTCGTCCATTATTGGGCGCATGCAGGCAGACTCATCGGCGGCCGTGCCCGTCCTGGACCGCCGGGTCCGCCGTTCGCGCTCCGCGCTCATCCGGGCGGCGATCGCCCTGGTGTCCGAGAGGGGGACGGCGGCGGTGCCGCTGTCCGACATCGCCGAGGCGGCGGACGTGAGCCGGCAGGTGGTGTACCAGCAGTTCGGCAACCGCGACAGCCTCCTGCTGGAAGCCGCGCTCGACCTCGCCCGGCGGGAGCTGCTGCCCGGTCTCGGCGAGCTTGCCGACATCTCGGACGTACGGGTCCCGGTGCTGGCGGTGGCCGGGCATTTCGCCGACCATCGGCCGTTCTACCGTGCGGTCCTGACCGGGTCCTCCGGGTTCGGCCTCAACAAGGCGCTGACCGGGTTCTTCATCCCGTACAACCGGCACATCGTGCAATTGCTGGGCGGCGGGCGCCTCGGCCCCCAGGAGGCGGAGGACCTCGCCGCCTTCCTCACCGGCGGCTGGGCCGCCCTGATCAACGACTGGATCGCGGACGGCGACGATCCCCTCGACCCCGCGCGGTTCACCGACCGGCTCGTACGGATGGTGGCCGCCGCCATCGATGTGATCGCAGGACCCTGTGCCGCCCGCGAGGACGAGCGGCCGGGCGGGTGAACGCGAGCAGGCACAGATGAGCCGGTTCTTCAGCGCGGCTTCGACACCGGCACCGTCCTCCTCGGCTATGGAGTGCGCCCTCGGCGGCCGGGAGTTCGCTCAGTACCTCCGGGTGCACCTGCCCGACCTGCCGGAAAGAGTCACGGAGGACGTCTGGCGAGCGTTGCCCGTGATCGCCCGGGCCTTCGGGCACGCCTCCGGGCATGAGGCCATGCCCGTCATCGACCAGGAACTACGCACGTTCGTCAGGGGCCTCTCGGACCTGACGGGGCCGCCTGAAGAGCAGGCGAGGACGCATCGTGCGCTGGGACGCAGCGCCTACTTGCACGGCATCGGCCCGGACCTGCTGCAAAGTGCCTACCATGCGGGCGCGCGCTTCGCCTGGCGCCGCCTGGCCGACGTCGCCCGGACGGTCGGCGCGACCGCCGACCAGCTGTACGGCCTGACCGAATCGGTTCTCGCCACCGCCGAAGAACTGTCCGCCCATGCACTCGCCGCCTACACCGACCTGTCGCACCCCGACGCCGACATCATGCGCGGCGAACGTCGGCGCCTCCTGCGGGTCATCCTGGCCGGGAACGGCGCCGTCGCCCCCGAGGTCCTCGTCCAGGCGGCACGCACCGCGCAGTGGACCATCCCAGCATCGGTCGCCTGCGTCGTCCTCGACCGACCCTGGGAAGCCGAGCGGCAGCTCTCCCCGCCGCTCGATCCCGACGTGCTCAGCGACCTGCACCGCCCCGAACCACTGCTGATCCTGCCCGGACCGGACCGGCCGGGCCGCATCGAAAGGCTCCGCCGCGGACTGCGCGGCATGCGGTTCGCCGTCGGCACCCAGGTTCCCGTGCAGGAGGCGGCGCAGTCGCTCCGTACCGCCGAACGCGCCCTCGCGCTCCTTCGCAACGGGACCTTCTCCGACCTCGACCACGTCCGCTGCGACGACCATCTGCCCGCGTTGCTCCTGCTCAGCGACGAGCACCTGGCGCGGCAACTGGTGGGACGCCGCTTGGCCGCGATGGACGAACTCGAACGCGACCCGCGCGAACGGCTCACCGAGACCCTCCTCGCGTGGCTGACCACGGGATCGCACGCACAGGCCGCCGTCCGCCTCCGCCTGCATCCCCAGACCGTCCGCTACCGGATGCGTCGGTTGGAGGAACTGTTCGGGCGGCGACTCCACGACCCCGCATGGCGGTTCGAGATGGAACTCGCCATTCGCGCCGATCGGTTGCTCTCGCGCTTCGGCGAAGGCCCGCCCGGTGGCACGGCGCTCTGACCTCACCCCTGCGTGAGCATTCCGTCGCATTAGGAAGACATCCATGTCTGTTTGACGGCATGATGTCACCGTGACCGATGAGGAGATCGCGGAGCGTGCTCGGGCCGGGCGGCTGCTGGGAGGCCGGTACCGGCTGGCCGAATCGCTCGGTTCGGGCGGGTTCGGGCAGGTCTGGAAGGCGAACGACGAGACGCTGGGCGTGCCCGTCGCCGTCAAGGGGATGCGGCTCCCTCCGGGGACGGACGCGGAGCAGGGAGAGCGCCTGGCGCGTGCGGAGCGGGAGGCGCGCAACGCTGCCCGGCTGCGCGACCACCCCAACATCGTGACCGTGCACGACGTCGTCGTGGACGGCGGCGTGCCCTGGATCGTGATGCGGCTGGTGACCGGCCGGTCCCTGGAGCAGCGCCTCCGCGAGGAGGGGCCGCTGCAGGTCGAGGAGGCCGCCAGGGTGGCGACGTCCCTGCTCAACGCGCTCGGCGCGGCCCACGCCGCCGGGATCCTGCACCGGGACGTCAAGCCGGCCAACGTGATGCTGGCCGACAACGGCGGCGTCCTGCTCACCGACTTCGGCATCGCGGTCCACCAGGCCGACACCGCGCTCACCGCGACCGGCCTCATCATCGGGTCGTCCGAGTACCTCGCCCCGGAACGCGCCGACGGCGCAACTCGGCGCGGCCGCGTCCCGCGCTCTCAACCGCCGCCAGGCCGTACTCGTCGCCGCGTGCGGTGCCGCGGCCGTGGCGGGGACGGCGGCCGCGGTCCTGGTGGCGGTGTCCGGAGTCGGTTCGCCCGCCGACGACCGCCCGGCGTCGGCCGCTGTGACGACCTCGCCCGAACCGGTCCCGACCGACGCCAACGGCATCCCCGACCCCTGCGCGACGCCAGACGGCGAGACCAAGCGCACGTTCAAACTGTGGGCGGGCGAGCCGCAGGGGACCGGTGAACCGGGGACGGGCAAGCCCTGGCTGCGGATGTGCCGGTGGTCTCCGCCCGGCTGGGGCTCCGGGCACCTCATGCTCACGTACGCCTCCCTTGAGATCACGATGCAGAGCGGAGCGACCCGCTCTCCCGCGTCGGGGCCGGGCCTGCCGCCGTCCGCCCAGATGGCGCGCAGCTCCACGAACTGCCTGATCCAGTGGCCCGCCTCCTTCGCCAACGTCGGAGTGAACGCCTACAAGCCGGACGCCTCCGGCTCGGACATCTGCGAGCAGGTCACGAGTTTCGCCGGACGACTGGCTCCCAGGATCCCCAAGTAGGCGGCGAGGACGGCGGGCGCCGCCGCCGTCCGAGGGTGAGCCCGGCCGCCCGGGCGGCTCGGCCCTTTCGCATGCCCGCGAAAAACCGCCGGCAGAACAATTCCTTCAAGTAGGCGGACGAGGTCGCTAACTGTCGTCCGCCGATCTCATGCATTCGTGTCATGCCCCAGTTCGGCTGCCAGGAGATGGTGAAGGGGTGCTATCGACCCCATCACTTTGAAGGCGCGAATGAGCATGCATCGTGAAGGACAAGACCAGACGGGCTTCCCCGAGCGGGCCGCCGTCGCATTCATCGAAATGCGTGCGCGCGGGCCGTTGAGCGATCGGAGCCGCGGCGCCCTGCCGCGCCGGAGGAGGCAGTCATGAGTGTTCAGCCGGCCCGCCGGAGGCTGGGACCGTGGATGGCCACGGCCCTGGTGGTGGGCAACATGATCGGGTCCGGTGTGTTCCTGCTGCCCAGCTCGCTGGCCGAGTTCGGGCCGATCAGCCTGGTCGCGTGGGGGTTCACGGCGGCGGGGGCGATCCTGCTGGCGCTGGTGTTCGCGCGCCTGGCCCGGGCCTACCCGCGCACGGGTGGTCCTTACGCTTACGCGCGCCGCGCGTTCGGCGACTTCGTCGGGTTCCAGACCGCGTGGGGCTACTGGATCGCGGTGTGGGCGGGGAACGCGGCGATCGCGGTGGCGTTCGTCGGCTACATGGCCCACTTCTGGCCTTCGCTGGCCGATGACAAGGTCCTGGCGGCGGCGACCGGCCTCGCGGCGGTCTGGGGGCTGACGGCCGTCAACGCCTACGGGGTCCGCCATGGCGGGGCCGTGCAGCTCGTCACCACCGTCATCAAACTCGTCCCGCTGCTGCTGATCGCCGTCGGCGGGTTGTTCTTCATCAAGTCGGGGAACTTCGGGGAGTTCAACGCCAGCGGGCAGGGCGCGTTCGGTGCGGTGACGGCCGCGGCGGCGCTCACCCTGTGGTCGTTCATCGGCCTGGAGTCGGCGACGGTGCCGGCCGAGGACGTGCAGGACCCGCAGAAGACCATCCCGCGCGCGACCGTCGCCGGGACCGCCCTCACCGCCCTGGTCTACATCCTCGGCACCGTCGCCGTCCTCGGCCTCGTCCCCGCCGCCGCGCTGGCGAACTCCACCGCGCCTTTCGCCGACGCCGCCGACGCCGCGTTCGGGGGATGGGCCGCCGACCTGGTGGCCGGGGGCGCCGCGATCAGCGCGTTCGGCGCCCTGAACGGATGGATCCTGCTGCAGGGCCAGATCCCGTTCGCGGCGGCGCGTGACGGGCTGTTCCCCCGGGTGTTCGCGCGCACCGGGCGCGGCGGCGTCCCGATCGTCGGCCTGGTGGTCTCCAGCGTCCTGGTGACCGGGCTGATGCTGATGAACTACAACGCGAGCCTGGTCGACCAGTTCACCTTCATCATCCTGCTGGCCACCCTGACCACCGTGATCCCGTACGCCTACGCGGCGGTCGCCGAGCTGGTGCTGCTGGCCACCGACCGCGTGGCGTTCTCCGGCGGGCGGTTGGCGCGGGACGCGGTCATCGCGCTGCTGGCGTTCGGCTACTCGGTCTGGGCGGTCGCCGGGTCCGGATACGAGGTCGTCTACAAGGGCACGCTGCTGATCCTCGCCGGGATGCCCGTCTACGCCTGGCTGAAGTACCGCGACCACCGCTCCCACGACCAGGTCGTGGAGGCCGAGGTCGAAGAGGCGGTGGAGGAGGCGGAGGAGTACGGCCCGCCGCCCGGCCTCCCCGACAAGCCCGAACCGCCCGTCCAGGTCGCATGAAGGGACCGACTCCTGTGTTCACCGTCACCTCTGAGGTGGGGCGGCTGCGGCAGGTGCTGCTGCACCGCCCCGACCTGGAACTGCTGCGCCTCACCCCGGCCAACAAGGACGACCTGCTCTTCGACGAGGTGCTGTGGGCCAAGCGCGCCCGGCAGGAGCACGACGTGTTCGCCGACACGCTGCGCGAGCGCGGCGTCCAGGTCCACTACCTCGCCGACCTGCTCGCCGAGACCCTCAAGCTGGACCAGGCCCGGGCCCAGGTCCTCGACCACACCGCGTCCGAGACCGCCCTCGGCCCGACCCTCGCCGGGCCCGTCCGCGCCGCGCTGGAGGACCTCGACCCCGCCGCCCTCGCCCGCCACCTCATCGGCGGACTCACCAAGGCCGAGATGGGCCTGGCCGCGCACAGCCTGCTGCTGGCGTCCCTGGACGACGGCGACTTCGTGCTGCCGCCCCTGCCCAACCACCTGTTCACCCGCGACCCCTCCGCCTGGATCCACGGCGGCGTCACCCTGCACCCCATGGCCAAACCGGCGCGGCGCCGCGAAACCCTCCACCTCAGCACCGTTTACCGGCACCATCCCTTGTTCACCGACCGGGAGCCCCCGGTCTGGTACCCCGGCGCGGACTTCGCGCTGCCCTCGATCGAGGGCGGCGACATCCACGTCCTCAGCCGGGACCTGGTCCTGGTCGGGATGAGCGAGCGGACGACGCCGCAGGCCATCGAGCTGCTCGCCCAGCGGCTGTTCACCGCGGGCGCGGCCCGCAGCGTCATCGCCGCGCAACTCCCCAAACGGCGGGCGTTCATGCACCTGGACACCGTGATGACCATGGTCGACCGGGACGCCTTCACCGTGTACCGCGGGCTGCCGCCGCTGCGGTCCTACACCCTCACCCCCGGCCACCACGGCGACGAGGTCCTGGTCCAGGAGAACGAGGCGCTGTTCCCCGCGATCGCCCGAGCCCTCGACCTGCCGCGCGTCCGCGTCCTGACCGCCGAGCAGGACGTCCGCGCCGCCGAACGCGAGCAGTGGGACGACGGCGACAACGTCCTGGCCGTCGAGCCCGGCGTCGTCGTCGCCTACGAGCGCAACGTCACCACCAACACCATGCTCCGCCACCACGGCATCGAGGTCGTCACCATCCCCGGCGGCGAACTCGGCCGCGGCCGCGGCGGCCCCCGCTGCATGAGCTGCCCCCTCCAGCGCGACGAAGCGATCCCCACCGGCGAGGTGACACCGTGAAAGACCTGCTGCGCGCCGCCGACCTGACCGGCGACGACCTGACCCTCCTGCTGCGGCTGGCGGCCGGTTTCCAGACGGCGCCCGAGTCGGCGCCCGACCTGCTCGCCCACCGCATCGTGCCGATGTACTTCGCCAAGCCCTCCACCCGGACCCGGCTCTCGACCGCCGCCGCGGTGACCCGCCTCGGCGGCACCCCCGTCAGCGTCGGCCCCGACGAACTCCAGCTCCGGCGCGGCGAGACCATCCCCGACACCGCCCGCGTCATGGGCTCCTACGCCGCCGCCATCGTGATCCGCACCTTCTCCGACACCGACGTCGCCGACCTGGCCGCGGCGGCGCCCGTCCCCGTGGTCAACGCCCTGACCGACGGCCACCACCCCCTTCAGGCCGTCGCAGACCTGCTCACCGTCCAGGAGCACTTCGGACACCTGCGCGGCCACCGCATCGCCTACGTCGGCGACGGCGGCAACGTCGCCCGCAGCCTCATGGAGGCCGCGGCCATCGCCGGCATGGACGTCACCCTCGCGACGCCCCCGGGCTACGCGCCGCCGGACGAGGCCGTCGCGTTCGCCGCCGCCCAGGCCGACCGAAGCGGCGGAGCCGTCACGCTCACCAACGAGCCCATCGAAGCGGTCAAGAACGCGAGCGTCGTCTACACCGACGTCTGGGTGTCCATGGGGGATCCCGACGACCAGCGGGAAGGCCGCGTCAGGGCGCTCGCGCCGTACCGGGTGGACGAGCGGCTCATGGGCCACGCCCGCGACGACGCCGTCTTCATGCACTGCCTGCCCGCCCATCGCGGCCAGGAGGTCACGGCCGAGGTCATCGACGGCGAACGGTCGCTGGTCTTCCGGCAGGCCGCCAACCGGCTCCCCGCCACGCAGGCGGTGCTGAGCGCGCTGCTCACCGAGCGGCTGGAGGGACGGCGGTGAGGATCGTCGCCGCGCTCGGCGGCAACGCGCTGCTGCGCCGCGGCGATCCGCCGGAAGCGGCCGTGCAGGTCGCGCACGTCCGCGAGGCCGTCGAGGGGCTGGCCGCGCTGGCGGCCGGCAACGAGCTGATCATCACCCACGGCAACGGCCCGCAGGTCGGGCTGCTGGCCGTGGAGAGCGCCGCCGACCCCGCGCTGTCGGCCCCCTATCCGCTCGACGTGCTCGGCGCCGAGACGCAGGGCATGATCGGCTACTGGCTGGTCCGCGAGCTGCGCCGCGCCCTGCCCGGCCGTGAGATCGCCGCCCTCCTCACCGAGACCGCGGTCGACCCCCGCGACCCCGCGTTCGGCGCCCCGACCAAGTTCATCGGCCGCTCCTACGGCGACTCGGAGGCCGAGCGGATGCGCGCCGAGCACGGGTGGGCCATGCGCAAGGACGGCGCCGCCTGGCGCCGCGTCGTCCCCTCCCCCGAGCCGCGCGACATCGTCGAACTGCCGACCATCGCCCGGCTCACCGACGCGGGCTGCCTGGTCGTCGCCGTCGGCGGAGGCGGCGTCCCCACCGGGGGAGACCACCGCGGCATCGAGGCCGTGGTGGACAAGGACCTGGCCGCGGCGCTGCTCGCGACGAGGCTGGGGGCCGACGCGCTGCTGCTCCTCACCGACGTTCCCGCGATCATGCGTGACCACGGCACCCCGCACGCCCGGCCCATCGGCCACATCACGCCCGGCCTGCTGCGGAGCCTGCCGCTGCCGGCCGGCTCGATGGGCCCGAAGGCGGAGGCGGCCAGCCGCTTCGCCGAGCACCGCCCCGGCGCCGTCGCCGTGGTCGGCGCGCTCGCCGACGCGCCCGCGCTCCTGTCCGGAGCCGCAGGCACACGAATCGAGAACCGTCACACGAGTCCGAGGACCACGGCGTCCCCGGGACCGGGCGTTGACGGCCGGCGGCAAAGCCGGACAAGGGAGGGGAGAACAGCATGAGCGAGAAGGCCGATGTGGTGGTGGTGGGGCTGGGCCCGGGCGGCGAGTACGCCGCGGGCGCGCTGGCCGAAGCCGGCCTGGACGTGCTGGGGATGGAGGCGGAACTCGTCGGAGGCGAATGCCCGTACTGGGGATGCGTCCCCAGCAAGACGATGATCCGCGCCGGGAACGTCCTCGCGGAGGCCGGCCGCGTCGCCCGCCTCGCCGGCGAGGCCAAGGTGGTCCCCGACTGGGGCAAGGTCGCCGGCCGCGTCCGGTCGGAGGCCACCGGTGGCTGGAACGACCAGCCGGCCGCCGACCGCCTGGCGGACAAGGGCGTGCGACTGGTCCGGGAAAGGGGCCGGCTCGCGGGCGCGCGCCGGGTGACCACGGGGGACCGCACCTTCGAGGCCGCGCGCGGCGTCGTCCTCGCCACCGGCTCCCATCCCCGCATCCCCCCGATCCCGGGCTTGGAGACGACGCCGTACTGGACGAACCGGGACGCCATCGCGGCCGAGGAGGTGCCCGCCTCGATGCTCGTGCTCGGCGGCGGCGCGATCGGCGTCGAGCTCGCCCAGGTGTTCGCGCGCTTCGGCTGCACGGTCACCGTCCTGGAAGGCCAGGAGCGGCTGCTCGCGCAGGAGGAGCCGGAATCGGGAGACCTGGCGGCGAAGGCGCTGCGGGCCGACGGTGTCATCGTTCGCACCCGCACCCGGGCCGTTCAGATCGAGTACGACGGCACGACCTTCGAGGCCCTCCTCGAAGGCGGTCTGGAGCCGATCCGAGCCGAACGCCTCCTGGTCGCGACGGGCCGGGTCACGGACCTGGCCGCGCTGGCGGTCGACACCGTGGGGATCGATCCCGCCGCGCGGGCGGTGCGCACCGACGGGCAGCTGCGGGCCGGGGAGGGGCTGTGGGCGGTCGGCGACATCACCGGACACGGCGCCTTCACCCACGTCTCGATGTACCAGGCGCAGATCGCCGTCCGCGACATCCTGGGAACCCCCGGACCCGACGCGGACTACCGGGCGCTGCCCCGCGTCACCTTCACCGACCCCGAGATCGGGGCCGTGGGACTGACGGAGCGGCAGGCGCGCGACCGGGGCCTGCGGGTGCGCACCGGCTCGGTGCCGATCGCCTCGTCCGCGCGCGGCATGATCCACGGACCCGGCAACGGGGGGTTCGTCAAGCTCGTCGAGGACGCCGACCGCGGTGTCCTGGTCGGCGCCACCTCCGCCGGCCCCACGGGCGGCGAGGTGCTGTACGGGCTGAACGTCGCCGTCCACAACGAGGTCCCCACCGACCGCCTCAAGCACATGATCTACACCTATCCGACCTTCCACCGGGCCGTGGAGGAGGCGCTGGACGCCCTCCACTGATCCCCGCGCCGTGGCGGCGACCCGTGACCGCACCGGGCCGCCGCCACGGGACCACGATCGATCCCTCAAGGAGCCCCTCGGCCCTCACCGCGGCCGTGTGCGGGCTCCTTTTTGCGCGTTTCTTGCCGTCAAATGGATTCACGCGAGAAGTGTCACAGAACAGAGGGGTGTCCGGTCATATGTATGGATCGCCCACCAGGTGCTCGCCTCCGGCGCGGGATTCCGTCATGGCGCGGAGAGAAATCTTCTTCTTCGCCCGCGCCATTTCGGTCCTGGAGGCCGTCCGAAGCAGAATGGAGAGAACCATGACCAGTCCGCCCACCCACTCGGCTTTCAGTATCAGAAGGCGCCCCTACACCACGATGATCGTTCTTGCCGCGGTCGCGCTCGTTCTGGCGAGCCTCAGCCCGGCGTCGAGCGCCTTCTCCCAGGAACGCCGCTCGGCGAAGCCGACGATCGTGCTCGTGCACGGAGCCTGGGCCGACGCCTCGAACTGGAGCAAGGTCATCCCCAGGCTCCAGGGCGACGGGTACACGGTCGTCGCGCCGGCCAACCCGCTGCGATCGCTGTCCGGCGACGCCGCGTACCTGAGGACCTTCCTGGAGTCGCTGCGGGGCCCGATCGTCCTGGTCGGGCACTCCTACGGAGGTGCGGTGATCACCAACGCGGCCACGGGGAACCCGAACGTCAAGGCGCTGGTCTACGTCAACGCCTTCGCGCCGGACGAGGGCGAGAGCGGGACGGCGCTCGCGGGGCCGGACTCCGCACTCTCGGTCGACCCCACCACGGTGTTCGACTTCGTGCCCGCCACTCTTCCGCCCACCGCGACGACCGACCTCTACCTCAAGAAGTCGACCGTCTTCACCTCGTTCGCGACCGGCCTGAGCGCGCAGGACAAGGCGCTCGTGGCGGCCACCCAGCGGCCGGCCACGCTCGGCGCGCTGAACGAGCCGTCCGGGGCCCCCGCCTGGAAGCAGATCCCGTCCTGGTACCTCATCGGCACCCAGGACCTGATCATCCCGCCCGGTGCCGAACGGGCCATGGCCCAGCGGGCCGGCTCCACCGTGACCGAGTACGACGCCGGGCATCTCGGTCTGCTCTCGGCCCCCAGGACCGTCACGCAGGGGATCGAGCGGGCCGCGAGGGCGGTCCAGTAGAAGCCGCCTCGGCCGACCATGAGCAACGGCCGTCCGGTTCCGGGTCCCGTCGGACCCGGGACCGGACGGCCGTTGCCGGTCTGCGACGTCGAGCCGTCTCGCGGGGCTCAGGCCTCGGGGGCGTCGGCGTTGGTGTAGACGAGGTGCACCACGCCGGTGTTCTCGAAGGTGGTCGAGGAGACCAGCTTCAGCGGGACGGTCTCGCCGTCGGTGAAGAGCTTGGCGCCGTGTCCGACGACGATCGGGTGCACGAGCAGGTGCAGTTCGTCGACCAGGCCCTGCCCGAGCATCCAGCGCACCAGCGCGGCGCTGCCCGTCGTGCCGAGGTGGGTGTCGGCCTTGAGCGTGGTCAGCTCAGCGGCGACGTCACCGTTGATCAGCGTGGAGTTCTCCCAGGCCGCCTCGGTCAGCGTCGTGGACACGACGTACTTGCGCGCGCTGTTCATGGCCTTGGTCATCGGGTCCGCCGGGTCGGCGGTGGGCCAGTAGGAGGCGAACCCCTCGTAGGTGTGCCGGCCGAGGAGGGTCGCCTCGGCTCCGCTCATCAACTCGCCGACGACGGCGCCCATCTGGTCGTCGAAGTAAGGCAGGTGCCAGGTCTCCGGCGATTCGATGACACCGTCGAGGGAGATGAAGAGGCTGGACTTGATGGATCCCATCGGGATGCTCCTTCTGCTCGCGTCCACGGCCGGGGCCATGGACGAGGACCGTCATCCACAGGTCGAACGGCGTCCCGGCGGATCGACACGGCGCCGAAGAATTCTGCGTCAGGGGTGATGCCAGGGAAGACGGACGGGAGTCCCGCCGCCTCGTCCGGCGAGCAGGTCGGTGAGGAGCGCCGCGAGCCGCAGCGGGTAGACGGGTTCCGGTGCCATCTCCAGTTCGCCGACCGGCCACCAGCGGTGCTCGCTGATGTGGCGGCGTTCCACGTCGGTGAACCCCGCGGTGTCGATGTCGGTGGCGGCCGTCCGGTACAGGAAGTAGTCGTCACGGAAGACCCCGCTCACCCATCCGGGGAAGTCGGCGTATCCGGACGAGAAGGCGACCGCGGGGCCCAGGTCGCCGGGCGCGGCCACCAGGCCGGTCTCCTCGGAGAGTTCGCGGGCGGCGGCCTCGGCGAGCGTCTCACCGTCGTCGACGCCACCGCCAGGAGTGATCCAGCAGTGGCCCGCCTCGGGCTTGCGGTGGACGCGAGGGAAACGGAACAGCAGGATGCGCTCGGCGTCGTCCACAAGCAGCACCCTGGCGGAGCGGCGCCGGTACTGGTCGGGTTGGTACTCGTCCGTGCCGTTCGCGGCCACCGATCCCATGCCGCCAATCTTGGCGTATGCCGGGTCTCGCGGCCATCGACGACCCGACGAAGCGAGGGCGGCCTCGAAGACGGGACCGCCCTCACCGCGGCGGGTTCATCCGGAGGGGGTCCGGCGGACGATCCAGACATGGCCGAACGGGTCGCGCAGGCGGCCCATTCGGCCGTACGGGTGGTCCTCGACGGGGTAGATCACGGTGGCGCCGCCCGCCTCCATGCGGGCGGCGACCTCGTCGGGATCGGGCACCTCGAGGTTGATGATCACGGGTGAGCGGTCGAGGCCGAGCGCGGTCGGTCCGGCGTCGACGGAGTCCTCGTCCTTCAGCGTGAACTGGACGTCCCCGAGGGCCAGCCGCACGTTGACGATCTTGCCGTCGGGCGTCTCGGAGCGCTCGGTCTCCTTGACGCCGAGCGCGGTGGTGAAGAACTCGACGGCACGGACCGCGTCGTCGACGACGAGTTTCGGAAAGAGGTTCATGGCTCCATCGTGGGGGCCGCCCGCGAGCCCCGTATTGGACGAATTTCCCTCAGAGCGGTACGTGGTTCGGCTGGCCGGGGGAGCGGGGCCGGTACTCGGTCGGCCGCAGCCCGGCGAAGTCGTGGAAGTCGCGGATCAGATGCGACTGGTCGGCGTACCCGCAGGCGGACGCCAGTTCGGCCCAGTCGACCGGCCGGTCGTAGGGGATCCGCCGGAGCGTGCGCTGGAACCGCCGGACGCGGGCGAAGCGCTTGGGCGTCAGGCCGACGCGGTCGTGGAAGAGGCCGATGAGCCGCTTGCGCGTGCAGCCGAGCCGGTCCGTCACCTCCCCGACGGGGACGCCCCGGTCGAGCGCCGCGACCGCGGCCTCCAGGGCGGGATCGCGGTCCAGGCCGCCTGCCTCGAGGAGGATCGACTCCAGCGAGTCCAGGATCTCGGCGGGGCCGCCCGCCTCCAGGAGGCGTTCCCGCACGAGCGCCCCGGAGCGGCCCCAGATGTCGCTCAAGACGACAAGCCCGGGCTCCGCCGGGAAGAAGGGGAACGCGCCACCGGGCTTGAACACCACCCAGGCGAGGGCCCGCTGGTCCGCCGTGTCGATCACCGAGGGCCGGGACGTCGCGCCCAGGAAGGCGGCCCCACCGGCGCCGCCGGCGAACGCGTCGGCGTGCAGGTTGACGAACAGCTGGGCGCAGCCGGTGGGGATGGACCGCTCGCGGACGGCCGGGCCGTCCGACTCGCAATAGCCGAGGCCCGCAACGAACGGTACGAGGGCCGGATGGGAAGGCCCGCGATGAACCTGCACGCCTCCAGCCTAAACGCGGCCGGCGCGGAGCCCCTGGGCGGACGGCACTGGCGAGATGGCACCCGAGCGGCGGAGAGTGGGGGAAGAATAATCTCGCGGGGATGTCGAGAATCCGTGCCCGGCTCCGTCCCCGCAGCGAACACGGCCACCGCGGCCGTACCGCACCAAGGAGGACCTGATGGCCAAGTACCTGCTGCTCAAGCACTACCGGGGCGCGCCGGCACCGGTCAACGACGTGCCGATGGAGCAGTGGACGCCGGAGGAGATCTCGGCCCACGTGCAGTACATGGAGGACTTCGGCGCCCGGCTGGAGGCCACCGGCGAGTTCGTCGACATGCAGGCGCTCTCCCCGGACGGCATGTTCGTCCGGTACGACGGCGAGGGCCGGCCGCCGGTCACCGACGGCCCGTTCGCGGAGACCAAGGACCTGATCGCCGGCTGGTACGTGATCGACGTCGAGACCCGGGAGCGGGCGATCGAACTGGCCGGCGAGCTGTCCGCGGCCCCGGGTGCGGGCGGGAGGCCGATCCACGAGTGGCTCGAGGTGCGCCCGTTCTTCGCCGCACCCCCGACCATCACGGAGTGACACAGGTGGACGAGGCCCGGCTGCGGACCCTCACCCCCACCGTGATCGGCGTCCTCGTCCGCCGCGGAGCCGACTTCGCGGCGGCCGAGGACGCCGTTCAGGACGCCCTGGTCGAGGCCGTGCGCGTATGGCCGCGGGACCCGCCGCAGGACCCCAAGGGCTGGCTGGTCACCGTGGCCTGGCGCAAGTTCCTCGACGCCGCCCGCGCCGACGCCGCCCGGCGGCACCGGGAGCTGAGCGTCGACGCGGAGCCCGCGCCCGGCCCGGGCGAGGCGGTGGACGACACACTGCGGCTGTACTTCCTGTGCGCGCACCCGTCCCTGACACCGGCCTCGGCCGTCGCGCTCACGCTGCGCGCCGTCGGAGGCCTGACCACGCGTCAGATCGCGCAGGCCTACCTCGTCCCGGAGGCGACCATGGCCCAGCGCATCAGCCGGGCCAAGCGGACCGTCTCGAACGCCCGGTTCAACCGGCCGGGCGACGTCGCCACCGTGCTGCGCGTGCTCTACCTGATCTTCAACGAGGGCTACTCCGGCGACGTCGACCTCGCGGCCGAGGCGATCCGGCTCGCCCGGCAGCTGGCGGCCATGACCGGCCACGAGGAGGCCGCGGGCCTGCTCGCGCTCATGCTGCTCCACCACGCGCGGCGCCCGGCCCGCACCGGCCCCGACGGCAGGCTCGTGCCCCTCGCCGAGCAGGACCGCGGCCGGTGGGACACCCGCATGATCAGCGAGGGCGTCCGCATACTCCAGGCGGCCCTCAGCCGCGACCGCCTGGGCGAGTTCCAGGCCCAGGCCGCGATCGCCGCGCTCCACGCCGACGCTCTGACGGCCGAGGAGACCGACTGGGTGCAGATCGTCGAGTGGTACGACGAACTGGTGCGCCTCACCGGCAACCCGGTGGTCCGCCTCAACCGGGCCGTCGCGGTCGGGGAGGCCGACGGCCCGCGGGCCGGACTGGCCGCGTTGGCGGAGCTCGACCCCGCCCTGCCCCGCCACACCGCCGCCGCGGCCTACCTGCACGAGCGGGACGGCGATCTGGTCACCGCGGCACGGCTCTACGCCGAGGCCGCGCGATCAGCGCCCAACCTTCCCGAACACGAACACCTCACCCGGCAGGCCGCACGGCTCAACGCACGACTGCGCGGTTGAAGCACGCACGGCAGGCCTCCCGCCCCGGGCCGGGGCTCGGGCGGAGCGGACTGTCGGTGCCATCGCGTTTAATCGAGGCGTGGACGTTGGAGAGCGCATCGCCGAGCTGACCGCCCAGGTCAAGCGGCTGAACGACCTGTACTACGGCGCCGGCGACAGCCCGCTGCCGGACGCCGACTACGACGCGCTGAAGGACGAGCTGGCGGCGCTCGTCGCCGAGCACCCGGAACTCGAGCCCGCCGACAGCCCCCTCGGCAAGGTCAACGCGCCGGCGGAGCTGACGGGGCCGACCGTGCGCCATGCGCGCCCGATGCTCTCGCTGGCGAAGGCGACGAGCGAGGAGCAGATCCGCGCGTTCTGCGAACGGTTCGGCGGCCAGGTCTTCCGCGTGTCGGAGAAGCTCGACGGCCTCTCGCTCAGCGTCGTCTACACCGACGGGAGGCTCGACCACGTCGCGACGCGCGGCACCGGCACGGTCGGCGAGCTGGTGACCGAGAAGGTGCGCCACGTGATCCCCGGCCTGCCGACCGAGATCGAGGAGCCCGGGCGCGTGGAGGTCCGCGGCGAGGCGGTGATGCTGCGGTCGGTGTGGGCGGCCTACAACGAGGCGCACCCGGAGCGGACGCTGACCAACCCCCGGTCGGGCGCCGCCGGGACGCTGGTCCTGAAGGACCCGGAGGCCGCGGCGAAGGCCAAGCGGCTGCTGCGGTTCTTCGCGTTCGGCGCCGACCGCGGAGGCGTCGCGATCGAGGTCCCTGCGGGCTTCGAGCCGGTCGCCCAGTACCTGGGCGGCAGTGCCGAGCAGGTGATGGACGCGATCCACGAGATCGGCGGCCGCCGTGACGGCCTGGACTACGACATCGACGGCGCGGTCGTGCGGCTGCACGAGCCGGCGGCGTTCGACGCGGCCGGCTTCAACAGCGCCGAGCCGCGCGGAGCGATCGCGTTCAAGTACCCGCCGGAGGAGAAGCTGACGACGCTGCTGTCGGTCGAGTGGCCGGTCGGCAAGATCGGCCGCGTGCCGCCGCGCGCCAAGGTGGCGCCCGTGTTCGTCGGCGGTGTGACGGTGGAGAACATCACCCTGCACAACCCCCGGCTGATCCGCGAGCGCGACCTGCGGATCGGCGACACGGTGGCGGTCGTGCGGCGCGGCGACGTCATCCCGTTCGCGGGCCGCTCGCTGCCGGAGCGGCGCGACGGGAGCGAGGTCGAGATCGTCCCGCCGACGCACTGCCCGTCGTGCGGCTCCGAACTGGAGGTCCGCGGCACCGGCGAGGAGCGCTGGTGCGTGAACCTGCAGTGCCCGGCGCAGGCGACGCGCCGGCTGATGCACTGGGCCTCGCGCCCGGCGGCCGACATGGAGGGCGTCGGCGACGTCTGGATCGAGAAGCTCGCCGAGGACGGCGTGCTCAAGCGCCGCAGCGACTTCTACGACCTGACGGCCGAGCAGCTGCTCGACTACGAGCGGATGGGCGAGGTCAGCGCCGGGAACATGGTCGACTCGATCGCGTCGTCCAAGGGGATGGGGCTGCGGCGCGCGCTGATCGGGCTGGCGATCCCGATGGCCTCCGAGGGCACGGCCAAGCGCCTGTGCCTGGCCGGCTACGAGCGCATCGAGGACGTCGCGGCGGCGACGGCCGAGGACCTGGTGGCGATCCGCGACATCGGACCGAAGGTCGCCGAGAGCGTCGTGGCCTTCTTCGCCCGCCCGGACGTCCTGGAGGAGATCGCCGCGCTGCGCGAGCGCGGCGTCGACCTCGACGTCCTGGACGAGGACCGGCCGGTCGACGCGGCCGCCGCCGGCGACTCGCCGCTCAAGGGCAGGTCGGTCGTCATCACCGGCGCGTTCACCGACCCGCGCTCGGGCGCGAAGATCAGCCGGCCGGACGTCACGCGCCTGGTCGAGCAGGCCGCGGCCACGACCGCCTCGTCGGTCTCGGCCAACACCGACTACCTGCTGGCCGGAGACAACGTCGGCGCCTCAAAGACCGGCAAGGCCGAGAAACTGGGAGTCAAGGTCGTCCACCAGGACGAACTATGGCGCTGGCTGACCGAATCCGGCGTCATCTGACCCCACCACCGCCGCGGAATTCAGCTTAGGCGGCCGATGCCGCCGTAGAGCCATTTGCCGACCTGCTTGGCTGGTTTGTCTGTTTCGTCGTCTTCGGGGTTCCAGGTGTCGATGGTGACCAGGCCCGGATCGACGAGTTCGAAGCCGTCGAAGAAAAGCGCGATGTCTGACCTGTTGCGGAAGTAGATGGGGGTGGGGGTGGCCGCGTAGGCGTTCTCGATCTGGTCGACGGCCGCCGGGGCGTGCCCTTCCGTCGTCACATGCGTCGCGGCCAGGTGGCTGCCCGGCGCCAGGGCCTCGCGCAGGGGGGCCATGACGCCCTCCCGCTCCTCCAGGGTGAGGAAGTGGGTCATGGCGATCATCAGCACGCCGACCGGGGCAGTGAAGTCGATCAGGCCCGTGCTCCTCGCGTGGTCGAGGACGTCGGCGGGCCGGCGCATGTCGGCCTGGGCGACCGTGGTGAACTCGTTGGTCGCGAGGAGCGCGCGCCCGTGCACCAGGACCACCGGATCGCTGTCGACGTACACGACGCGGGCGTCCGGGATGATCTCGTGGGCTATCTCGTGGGTGTTGCCGACGGTCGGCAGCCCGGAGCCGATGTCCAGGAACTGCCGGATTCCCCGGCGCGCCATGTACCGCACGGAGCGCCGCAGGAAGGAGCGGTTCTCCTTGGCGAGCTCGCCGATCTCCGGCATGGCCCGCGCGACCCGTTCCGCGGCCTCCCGGTCGACCTGGTAGTTGTCTTTCCCGTTGAGGTAGTAGTCGTACATGCGAGCGACGCTCGGCCGAGTGAGATCGATCTCCGGTGTCGAACCACCCTCGGCCACGTGCGCCTCCGCTCAAGATCAAGTTATTGCCGAAGCGAGCCCGGCCCGCCTTCCGCAAGGCGGCCGCGTCACCCGGGACGGTCGATCGCGTCCGGTGCAGCCCCCTGCAACGGACGGGACATAACGAGACCTCATGGTCTCCGATAGGGAATATAGCGCGATTCCTTACGACGATGAGGTGCCGGACGAAACGAAAGTCCACATTCCCTCGCTGGAACCGACGTGCCGGTTGCAGGCCCGGTACGGCAGGGGAGGGGGAGCAGGCGCCGGGGGCGGTTCGGGCGGCGCGCGGACCGCTGTGCTGCTGCGTGCGCTCGACTGGGGCGCTGTCTCACGCTTCGTCCAGCGAGCAGGACAAGACGGCTCGAAGCCGCCTGCACACCGCTTCCACCTCGGTCTCGTCCGGCACCGCCCCTTCGCGGAACATCGCCATCTGCAGTGCGGGCCCGAACGCGTCGAACCGGGCCATGTCGGCCTTCACCGCAGGCTGGACCACGAAATGCAGGTGACCCGGCACGGCATTTGCATGGGACCAGAGGCACACATAGACCTGCTCCGGCTGGACGGCCTTCGTCACCGCTGCGGCCACCCGCTGGAGCAACGGCCCCAGGGCCGCACTCTCGACATCGTTCAACTCGGCGACATGGACGACGTGCCGCACCGGCTTGACCACCAGCGTTCCCAGTCCGAGCGGGCCCACCGAGTGCTCGACGACCCAACCCGACCACTCCGCCAGACGGCCTCCCGGAAGAGGACGGACCCCGGAAAGAAGATCGCATGCGAGGCACTCGGCGACAGGTTCCATGGGCCCAATCCTCCATGCTTTGCCGCCGATGAGGCGGCGACTCGTACGCTGCGTTCAGGAGAGGGCGCGCCAGGCTCGGGACAGTGCTCGGCGGAACTGCTCCTCCTGTCTTGGCGACAGGTCGTCGATCATGCGCTCCTCCAGTCGGCGGACCGGCTCGGCGAGGGCGGCCAGCAGCGCGCGGCCGGAGCCGGTGAGGTGGATGGTCAACTCCCGGCGGTTGGTGGGATTGCGCTCGCGTTCGATGAAGCCGCGGGCCTCCAGGGTGCGCACCATGTCGGCCGTCGACTGGGCCGTGACGAACGAGTCGCGGGCGAGCTGGGCGGTGGACAGCCCGTCGTGCCGTTCCAGGACGGTGAGGGCCGTGTACCGCAGCGCCGTGATGCCCGCCGGTCGGACGATCTCGTTCAGGCCGGAGCGCATGGCCGGTTCCAGCGGGTTGACCATGTAGAGCAGCGACATGACACTGCGAAGTGACAGGAATCCTGCCGGTAGGGGAGGGGTGACGGCGTGCGGCCGGACGGCGGAGCCGCGTGCGTGAGCGGGCTCGGAGTGGCCTGTGGCGAAGGGCCCTGACGTGGCGGGCCTCGCCATCGACGTCGACGAGCTGATCGCGATCGACGTCCACACCCACGCCGAGGTGTCCAGGGACGGGCACGCGTCGCTGAGCCCGGAACTGCTCGGGGCCTCGGAGAAGTACTTCAAGGCGCACGGGCACCGGCAGCCGACGATCGAGGAGATGGCCGCCCATTACCGGGAGCGGAGGCTGGCCGCGGTGGTGTTCACCGTGGACGCCGAGCACGCCACCGGGTGGCCGCGCATCTCCAACGAGGAGGTCGCCGAGAGCTGTGCCGAGCATCCCGACGTCCTCATCCCGTTCGCGAGCGTCGACCCGCACAAGGGAAGGGCCGGCGTGCGCGAGGCCCGCCGCCTGGTCGAGGAGCACGGTGTGCGCGGGTTTAAGTTCCACCCGAGCATCCAGGGCTTCGCCCCCGACGACCCGCTCGCCTACCCGCTGTACGAGGCGATCGAGGAACTGGGCGTCCCGGCGCTGTTCCACACCGGTCAGACCGGCATCGGCGCGGGAGTGCCGGGCGGCGGCGGCATCCGGCTCAAGTACTCGAATCCGATGCTGGTCGACGACGTCGCGGTGGACTTCCCCGACCTGCGGATCATCCTCGCGCACCCCTCGTTCCCCTGGCAGGACGAGGCCCTGGCGGTCGCCACGCACAAGCCCTACGTGTACATCGACCTGTCGGGCTGGTCGCCGAAGTACTTCCCGCCGCAACTCGTCCGCTATGCCAACACCCTTCTCAAGGACAAGGTGCTGTTCGGCTCCGACTACCCCGTCATCACCCCGGACCGCTGGCTCTCCGACTTCGGCGCGCTCGAGATCAAGCCGGAGGTACGACCCAAGATCCTCAAGGAGAACGCCGCCCGCCTGCTCGGCCTCAGCGCCGGCGAGGAGCACTGATGACCACCGCCACCGGGTTGGACGGGACAAGGACGCGTGGCGGTGACTCGGCCATGGCTCCCGTCCGTGGCCGAGGTCCGGATAGGGGGACGAGATGCTGAACCTGGGAACGGGCTCGTGGCCCATGCGCAGGGCGCGGCGCGCACCGGAGCGGGTCGCGCTGCGCTACCGGGACCGGGAGATCACCTTCGGCGAGGTCGCCGAACGGTCGACCCGGCTGGCGCACGCCCTCGCGGAAAGGGGCGTCGAGAAAGGCGCCCGCGTCGCCTACCTCGGCCACAACCATCCCGCGTTCGTCGAGTCGATGTTCGCGGCCCACCTGCTGGGCGCGGTCTTCGTGCCGCTGAACTTCCGGCTCGCCGCCCCCGAACTCGACTACATGCTGGGGCAGTCCGGGACCGAGATGCTGATCCACGCGCCCGAGTGCGACGCGGCGCTCGGCGGACTGGAGTCGTACACGGGAGCCAGGGTGCCGCTGGCCTCGGAGTACGAGGGCCTCCTCGCCGGCGGAGCGACCGAGCCCATCGACGTCCCGCTCGGGCTCGACGACCCGGCGCTCATCCTCTACACCTCGGGCACGACCGGCCGGCCGAAGGGAGCCGTCCTCACCCACGGCAACCTGGCGTTCAACACCTTCAACATGTTCGTCGACGTGGACATCCGCGAGGACGAGGTCGCGCTCGTGGCCGCGCCCCTCTTCCATGTGGCGGCCCTGAACCAGCTGCTGCTGCCGACCTTCATGAAGGGCGGCACGTCGCTGCTGATGGAGGGCTGGGACGTCGACGGCTGCTTCGACGCGATCGAGCAGCACGGCGTCACATGGGTCTTCGGCGTCGCGGCGATGTTCGCGGGGCTGGCCCAGTCGCCGCGTTGGGCCGCGGCCGACCTGTCCTCGCTGCGCCACGTCATGTCGGGCGGCGCGCCGATCCCCACGTCGCTGATCCGCGCGTATCAGGAGCGCGGCATCGTGTTCTGCCAAGGCTACGGCCTGACCGAGACGGCACCGGGTGCCACCTTCCTCGGCGCCGAAGGCAGCATCGAGAAGGCCGGTTCCGCGGGCACCCCGTGCTTCTTCGCCGACGTCAAGGTCGTCCGCCCGGACCTGTCCGAGGCCGGTCCCGGCGAACCGGGCGAAGTTCTGATCAGCGGGCCGAGCGTCACCCCCGGCTATTGGGACGACCCCGGGGCGACCGCGGCCGCGTTCACCGCCGACGGCTGGTTCCGCTCCGGCGACGTGGCCTTCCGCGACGAGGACGGCCACCTCACGATCGTGGACCGGCTCAAGGACATGTACATCTCCGGCGGTGAGAACGTCTACCCCGCCCAGGTCGAAGCGGTCGCCGCCGGCCATCCGGCCGTCGCGGAGTGCGCGGTGGTCGGCGTCCCGGACGAGAAGTGGGGCGAGGCCGGGGCCGCCTTCGTCGTCGTCCGCCCGGGGGCGTCGCTCGTGCCCGACGAGTTCCGCGCCTTCCTGCGCGAGCGCCTGGCCTCCTTCAAGGTGCCGTCCCACGTGCACCTGGTCGAGCAGCTGCCGCGCACAGGCTCCGGCAAGGTGAGGAAGTCCACCCTGCGAGCCCGGTACGCGACCGCTTCCCGTCCACCGACCTCGTGAACCTGTGGGGATCCGCCCGCTGAGAACGGGATACTCCAAGGGTGGGATCGGACGTGTTTCCGGACGAGCTGCGGGCGGCGGGGGTGACGCCCCGTGAGCTGGAGATCTTCTGGCTCGTCGGGGACCGCCTGCACAACTGGGAGATCGCCGACGCCCTGCACGTGTCGGAACGGACCGTGGAGAGCCACGTGTCGGCCCTCCTCCGCAAGCTCGGCGGCGCGGACCGGCAGGCCTCCCCGAACCGGCAGGTCCTGGTCGAGGCGGCGGAGCGGCTGAAGGCGCTCCGGGACGCCGCGCCCCGGCCCAAGCCGATCTCCTCGTTCGTCGGGCGGGACAAGGAGATCGACGACCTGCGCCGGCTCGTCGGCGCCAACCGGCTGGTGACGCTGACGGGGCCCGCCGGGACCGGCAAGACCCGGCTGGCGCTGCGACTGGCGGACCTGGTGACCGCCCTGCCGCCCGCCGTCCTGGTCGACCTCGCCCGCGTCCCGCGCGGGCAGAACGGGGAACGGGAGTTCGCCGACGCCCTCGGCCTCGTCGCCGGGGACCCGGGCCGCCCGCGCGCCCGGATTCGCGCCGCGCTCGCGAAAGGGCGGCACTGGCTCCTCGTCGACAACTGCGAGCATGTGGCCGACGGTGCGGCGGCGCTCCTCGCGGACCTGCTGGCCACCACCCGCGGCCTTCATGTGCTGGCCACCAGCCACGGGCCGCTGCGGGTGGCGGGGGAGGTCGTGTACGAGATCCCGCCGCTGCCGGTCCCCGGGGAGGGGGACGATCCGGCGGCCGTGCTGAGCGCGGCGTCCGCGCGGCTGTTCGCCGACCGCGCCGCCGCGGTCTCGCCCAGCTTCGCGGTCACCTCGGACAACGCCCGGCACGTGGCGGTGATCTGCCGCCGGCTGGACGGCCTGCCGCTGGCGATCGAACTCGCGGCCGCCCGGACCCGCGTGTTCTCCGCGGCGGAGCTGCGGACCCGGCTGGACGACCGGTTCGCGGTGCTGACCGACGGGGCGCGCGGAGCGCCGGCCCGGCACCGCACCCTGGAGGAGGCGCTGAACTGGAGCTACGAGCTCCTGAGCGGGGAGGAGCGGCTGCTGTTCGAACGCTGCTCGGTGTTCCCGGCGGCGTTCGACTACGACACCGCGACCCGGGTCCTCGGCTACCCGCCGCTGAGCCCGGCCGTCCTCGTCCAGGTCTTCCCGCGCCTCCTGGACCGCTCGTTGATCTCGCGGCGCCGGCAGGACCAGGCGACCGAGTACTGGCTACTGGACAGCGTCCGCCAGTTCGCGCACCGGCGACTGGAGGCGAGCGGGGCCGCCGAACCGGCACGCGAGCAGCACGCCCGCCACCACCTGGGGCAGGGCGTGGCCGCGCTGACCGGCCTCTGCGGGCGCGACCAGGCCGCCGCGCTCCGCTGGTTCGGGCGCCACTGGGCGGACCTGCGGGCCGGGATGCGGTGGGCCCTCCAGCAGCCGGAGCCGACCCTCGCGTGGGAGTTCCTCGCGGGCATCTGCACCGGATGGGAGGTGCTCGGCGCCCGCGGCGAGCTCTTCGAATGGCTCGACACGCTGCTCGAGCGCCCGCTCCCGCAGGGCTCCCTGGGCGTCCGAGCCGCGATCACCTGCGCCTTCCTGCTCGACTACCAGGACACCGAACGGGCGCGGGCCTACGCCGAGCAGGCGTATGAGCGCGCCGAGAACGCCTCGGAGCACGACCGGGCGCTGGCCCTCCTCGCCCTCGGCTGGACGTCGAGGGCGGCGGCGGTGGCGCAGGGCAGCGAGTTCGAGGTCCTCGAACGGGCCGTCGCCCTCTTCGAGCGGCTGGACGACGACTGGCACCGTGCTCTGGCGCTGTTCCGCCTAGGCCTGGCCGTGCCGGACACCCCGGCCGCCCTGACCCGGCTGGCGGAGGCGGCCGACCTCTTCGACCGACTCCACAACCCGGTCAAACGCTCCAATTGCCTCTTCCATATGGCCAACCTCGCGATCGAGGACCGCGTCCGTCTCGACGAGGCCGCGACCTGGCTGGCCGAGGCCGGCCGGCTGGCCGGGGCCGGCGGCAACGAGCACGAGCGCCTGCACGCCGAGATCGCCCTCGCACGGCTCGACCAGGCGCGCGAGGACCACACAGCCGCCGAACCCCGGTTCACCCGGCTGCTCACCGAGTTCCGGCAGATCGGCGACCTGCGCTGCGCGGCGCGGTGCCTCCACGGCCTCGGCGGCGCCGCGGCCTCGGCAGGCGACCACGGGCGGGCCCGGCGGCACTTCGCCGAGGCCCTCGAGATCGCCGTGGGCCTGGGCGACCGGAACGTGCTCGTGACGAGCCTGCTCCTGCTCGCCGACTCCGACCACGCGACCGGACGCCCCGACCGCGCCGCGATCCTGCTGGGCGCCGCCGAGAATCTCGCCCCGACGCCCACCGAGACCCCGGAGCCTCCGCTCCGGACCGCCCTCCGCGAATACCTAGGACCCACCGGGTTCGCCACGGCCCTTGCCACCGGCCGAAGCACCCCGCTCACCGCCCTGCACTCACTGTGAGGGAATCCGCCGCGCTCATGTAGTTCTTGTCTTTCGCGACCGTGTGCCCGAGTGGTCGAGAAATCGTCCGGTCACGGCCCCGTGAGGCGGCCGAGGCACAGGACATAGCCTTTGCCGCCGACCTCGCCCTTCCAGAAGGCGCTCGTGGCACCCGGGAAGGGACGGCAGATGGTGCTCGAGCCGACGGAGAACTGAACCTGCGTCTTGTTCTCGACCTTGCCCACCACCTTGAACGCGGCGTTGGAGTCGGTGCACCTCACGACCTTGACGCTGTCGCCGTCCCGGGCGACGCAGTCCCCGGCCTTGGCCGCGTCAGGTGCGTTCTTGGTGGCAATCCGGACGAGCACGAGAGCACCGATGATCGCGAGGAGGAGCACCATCCCGGCGATGCGCTTTGCGGCCCTTCCCTTGCGTGCGCGCGGCGGAACCGGCGGCTGGTGCTGATACGGCTGACCAGAGGTCGGGTACGGAGTCGGAGGGTTCGCCATCACGGCCACTTTCATCGGAGTCGTCAGGTGAGCTTCGAGGGCTCGTCCTCGATCGGACGGCCGTAGGTCACGGCGTCGAGGACGGCCGGGGGAGCGGTGGCGCGGAAGGCGGCATCAGGGCGTGCGCCGAGCGCGCCGTTGACGGTCGAGAACGCGATGCGCAAGGCCGCGAACACCGTGATCGCGAAGATCTCGGGATCGTCCCAACCGGCGTCGCGCAACTCCTGGACGTCTTCCCCCGCGGTGGCGTGGGGGCTGCCGGCGACCTTCCGCACCCAGCCGGCCATGGCCCGCTCCCGGGCGGTCAGCCCATTGTCGGTGCCGCGGAGCACGGCGGCGGCCGTGCCCGCATCGCTCGCCTCCGCCAGCCGGGAGCCCCAGGCCAGCGAGCAGTACGAGTCGCCGGCGGCCGACGCGCACGCCGCGACGAGGACGCCCCGTTCCCGGAAGCTCAGCCCGGCCGCCGTGCCGGCCTCCCGGAGCAGCTCGAAGAGCCCGGCGACGAGGTCGGGCCGGTAGGCCCACAGCCTGGAGGTGTTCATGACGTGGCCGGTGTCGGCGACGTCCTCGTCGAACATGTGCCGCGCCTCGTCGGTCGGGGGAGGGGCGGCGAGGAAGCCGATCTCCTTCATCACCGTTCCGCCGCGAAGGTGACCGGCCGCCCCTGCTCCTTCCACGCGGCCAGCCCGCCGTCGAGGTGTGCGACGTCGGTGTAGCCGAGTGCCTGCAGCGTCTGCGCGGCCAGCGCCGACCTGCCGCCGGAGGCGCAGTAGAGGATCGTCCGCGCGGAGGGGACGAACTCCTCGCGGTGATACGGGCTGGCAGGATCCGCCCAGAACTCCAGCATTCCGCGGGGCGCCGCCACCGCCCCCGGAATGGCGCCCTCGCGGCGGACCTCGTCGGGCTCGCGGAGATCGACCAGCGTCACCCCGCCGCCCTCCAGCGCGTCGGCGACCTTTGGCACCGACATGTTGCGCACCTCGTCCCGTGCACGGGCCACCAGATGCCGGACGGAACCGCTCATCGCCTCACCTCGAACTCTCGGGTGTCCATGCCTTCCATCTGACAGGGGTCCGGCACGAGGCGCATCCGTGCTCAGTACGGAGACGGCTTCCGTGGAGCGCCGCCATGCGCATCCCCGTCCGACCTACGGGATCAGGCGACGGCTTGCTCGATCGCTTCGCCGGTCGTTGGTGTCGGGGACGGTTCGGGGCGGCGGGTGAACCTGAGAGCGGCCACGATGGTGAGGGCGATCCCGATGGCCGCGGCGAACACCGCGGTCCGCAGTCCGTCGGCGGTGGCCGCGCGCAGGGCGGGTCCGGTGACGCCTTCGGTGGGGGAGTTGGCGATGGCGACCAGGACGGCGAGGCCGACGGCACCGCCGACCTGCTGGGTCGTGGAGGCCACCGCGGAGGCGATGCCCTGCTGGTGGCTCGGGGTGGCGGCGGTGGCCGCGCCGAACATCAGGGTGTAGCCCGCGCCCTGCCCGACGCCCAGCACGATCAGGCCGGGCAGCAGGCTCAGGTAGGAACTGCCGGTGCCGAGGCTCGCGCCCAGGATGAGGGTGCCGGTGCCGCCCACGGCCAGGCTCGCCAGCATCGCGGTGCGCGGGCCGCGGGCCGTCGCCAGACGCCCGGCGATCTGGGATCCGGCGACGATGGCGGCCATCGGGACCAGGAAGGCCAGCCCGGTGTGCAGCGCGTCGTATCCGCGCACGGCTTGGAAGTGGACGCTCAGGAAGTACAGCAGGGTGCCGAACGTGCCCATGTACAGGAACGTGACCAGTGCCCCGGTGGACAGGTCGCGGCCGCGTAGCAGCCGCAGCGGCAGCAGCGGGTCGGTGCTGCGGGCCTCGATCGCGGCGAACGCCCCCAGCAGCGCCGCGCCGAGCCCCGCCGCACCCACCACGGACGGCGCGTCCCAGCCGGACTCGGGCCCCTGGACGAGGGCGAACACCACCAGGGTCGTCCCGGCCGTGGCGGTCAGCGCGCCGGCCACGTCGAACCCGCGGCCGGCCCGCCGGGCGGTGCCGCGCGGGACCAGCGGCAGCGCCAGCAGCGCCGCCGCGGCGGCCAGCGGCACGTTGACGTAGAACACGGCGGCCCAGCCGAACGCCTGGGTGAGCACGCCCCCGAGCAGCGAGCCCAGGATCATGCCGCTGCCGCCGGCGGTGCCCCACACCGCGAAGGCGCGGTTGCGTTCGCGTCCCTCGGCGAACCCCGTGGACACCAGCGTCAGCGTGGCGGGGAACAGCAGCGCCCCGCCCATGCCCTGCACCGCTCGCGCCGCCACCAGCGGCACCGGGGAGCCGGCCAGCCCGCCCGCCAGCGACGCCGCCGCGTACAGCGCCAGCCCGGCCACGAAGACGCGGCGCGGACCGAACAGGTCGACCGCGCGGCCGCCCAGCAGCAGGAACCCGCCGAAGGCCACCGCGTAGGCGCTGACCGCCCATTGCAGGGTCTGCGCCGAGAAGGCCAGCTCAGAGCCGATCTCCGGCAGCGCCACGTACACGATGTTGTAGTCCAGGGAAACGATCAGCTGGGCGAACGCCAGCAGTGCCAGTGCCGCGGCCGGTCGCCGGAAGCGCGCCGGTCCGTTCCGGCCGGCTGCCGTTCGGAGGTCGTTCTCATGCGTCATGACCACCACGCTAGGAACCCGATAGACCTTGGATCGGGTGCATTTCGAGACTGGAATCACGGGTCAATCCGGGGAAACCGATCGCGGGCGCGGTCCTGGTCCCCCGATGGCCGGAGAGGCCGGCTCGGGATTGGACCTCCAGGCGTCCGGCGGCCCCTTGCCTCCGGTGGACCGCTGGCCGGATCGCGCCATTGACCTGGCATATCGCCAAATAACACGAATGTAACAATCCAAGCCAATGGCGCAAAAAGGGCGAGTGGTTCGCCATGGTGGGCTACGTTCGGCAGCGCAAAAGTGAGCTGCGTCACAGTGATCAAGCGCGGATCGGCGGGACGCGGACGCTGCCGGCGACGGGAGGCGTGATGGCGCGGCGAGCACGTTCGGTCCGGACGAGAATCGTCACCCTCCTCGTCCCCCCGATCATCGCGCTGGTCGCCCTGTGGGCCTTCGCGGCGGCCACCACGCTCGGGGACGCCCTGCGGCAGGCGCGGTCGCGGACCTTCACCGAGAAGGTCGTCCGGCCGACTGACGCGATGATCGACACGCTGCAGGACGAGCGGCGCATGTCGCTGTCCTACCTCGGGGACGATTCCACCATCGGCCGGTCGGGCTTCGACGCCCAGCGGGCGAAGACGGACCGGACCCGGGCGGCGTTCCGCAGGTCGGCCGCGGACCCGTCCATCCGCGGCGCGGCCACCCCCGAGACCCGGCGGCGGATGGTCGATCTGGCCGCCTCCCTGAGCGACCTGGAGAGCGTCCGCGACTCGGTCGACCGGCGGCAGATCAACCGCGCGCAGGCCCTGGCCCGCTACACCGGGTTCATCGACCAGGCGGCCGAGATCTACGACGAGACCCGCTCGTCCGACGAGCGCATCCTGCGCGACACGCGGGTCCTCGACCTCCTGGAGCGGGCGAGGGAGAGCCTGTCGCGGGAGGACGCGCTGATCACCGGCGCGCTGACGGCGGGAAGGCTGAGCGAGGACGAGCACCGGTGGCTGGTGGAACTGGCCGGGACCCGGCGCTTCCTCTACGGCGACTCGACCGGTGCCCTGGCCGACGGCGACCGCCGGCGGTACGAGGCGATCATCGCCGGGCCCGAGTTCAGCCTGTTCCAGCAGCTGGAGAGCCGGCTGATCCAGGTGGGCCCCACCGAGGGGCGTCCGCCGGTGGACGTCGGAGCCTGGCACACCTCCACGGAGGCGGTGGACATCCAGCTGGCCGAGCTCTCGTCCCGGATCCGCACGGCCACCGCGGCGCGGGCGGCCGACAAGGCGGACTCGGTGCTGCTCCGCCTCGCGCTCGCCGGCGGCGTCGGGCTACTCGCCGTGGTGGCCGCCATCGTCATCGCGGTCCGGATGGGGCACCGGCTGATCCGGGAGAGCCGCGGCATCGCCGACGCGGTCGCCGCCTTCACCCGGGACCGGATCCCGGCGATCAGCGAGCGGGCCCGCCGCGGGGAGCCCGTGCCCGGGGAGGACCCCGGGCCGGCGACCGAGTTCGCCGTCACCGAGATCGGCAGGATCGACGCCGCGTTCACCGAGGCGCGCATGGCCGTCGTCCGTGCGTCGGAGAGCGAGGCGGCCGCGCACAAGCGCATCAACGACGTCTTCCTCACCCTCGCGCGGCGGAACCAGTCCCTGCTGCAGCGCCTCCTCGGCCTCCTGGAAGGGATGGAGCGCGACACTGAGGACCCGGACGCCCTGGCGGCCCTCTTCGAGCTCGACCACCTGGCGACCCGGATGCGCCGGCACGCGGAGGGCCTGGTCATCCTGTCCGGACGGCCGTCCGGGCGGAGCTGGCGCCACCCGGTCCGGCTGATGGACGTCGCGCGCGCGGCGGCGTCGGAGGTGGCGGACTACACCCGGGTCGAGGTCGTGCCGATGGGACGCACGGCCCTGTCCGGCCGCGCCGTCGCCGACACCATCCACCTGCTGGCCGAACTGATCGAGAACGCCGCCGTGTTCTCCCCGCCCACCACCAGGATCCGGGTGACCGGCGGGGAGGCCGCGCATGGTTTCGCGATCGAGGTCGAGGACCGCGGGCTCGGGCTCTCCGCTGAGGAACTGGAGCGGCTGAACGGGCTGCTCGCCACCGATCCCGAGCTCGACTTCGACGACTCGGTCCGGCTGGGGCTGTTCGTCGTGGCGCGGCTCGCGGCCCGGCACGGCATCAGGGTGGTCCTGCGCTCCTCGCCCTACGGGGGCGTCGTCGCGATCGTGCTCATCCCCCACGAGCTCGTCGTCGAACTGCCCGCCATGGGGGAGGGGAGCGCCGAGGACGGCTCCGGCGAGCACAGGTCGCTGGTCGCCGTGTCCGGCATGGCGGAGACGGCCGGGGAGGGGCATCGGACCCGGTCTGCTCCCGGCCCGGTCCCGGCTGTCGAGGGGGCGCCCGCCCCGGACCCGCTCGCCCTGGAGGGAGGCCGCGAGGAGAGCGGCGCGGAGACCGGGCAGGAGGCCGAGGGCGAGCACGGACTGCCCAGGCGGCAGCGCCAGCGGAGCCTCGCCCCGCAGCTCCGCGAGGCACCGCCCGAACCGGGCGGCGCCGCACCGGTCGACCGGCCCCCGGAGGCCGCCGGGCACCTGCTGGCGGAGATGCAGAGCGGCTGGCGGCGCGGCCGGGCGGAAGCCGGCGGCGACGCCGGCCCGGCCGTCCCCGGGACCCAGCCGCCGCCCGGCTCCGGCGGTGAGTAATGCCCGGGGAACCGGACGAACTGTGGGTCGACGAGCAGGCCGGGCCCGTCGTCCGCCCCTTCGCGGTGGCGAGGGGCAGGACACGGCAGCGGGGCGCCGCGCTGGACCTCATCGCGGTGGTCGTCACCGCCGAGGTGCCGATGCCGGACCCCCGGACGCTCGGACCGGAGGACGAGCAGATCCTCGAACGCTGCCTGCGGCCCCGGACCGTCGTCGACCTGGCGGCGGACCTGCGGCTGCCGGTCGGGGTCGTCCGCGTGCTGCTGAGCGACCTGCTGGACCGCGGGCTGGTGACCGTACAGCGGCCGGCGGCGCCCCGGACGGGGCCCGCCGACCGGCGTCTTCTGGAGGAAGTGATCAATGGTCTCCGTGCGCTGTGACCTGCCGCGGGTCAAGGCCCTGCTGGCGAGCGCCGTGCTGCTGGCGACGCTGGGGACCGCCGGATGCGGCGACTCGGACGGCCTGCTCGCGTCGAGCGCGCCGGGAGTGACCCGCGAGCCCTGCCCGCACGCGGTCAACGAGGGGCACGGCTGCATCTACCTCGGCACCCTGTCGGATCTGAGCGACGGGCCCTTCAAGGCGCTGGGGGTCCCGGTCACCCGGGCGCAGCGCGCCTTCTGGGACCGCGTGAACCGGCAGGGAGGCATCGCCGGCTACGACATCGACGTGGTCACCTACGTCCGCGACAACCACTACGACCCGCGGGTGCAGGCCAGGGCCTACAACGAGATCAAGGGCAAGGTGCTCGCGCTGGCGCAGACGCTCGGATCGCCGGTGACGGACGCGATCCTCGGCTCCCTGCGGGCGGACGCGATGGTCGCGCTGCCCGTGTCCTGGACGTCGAAGTGGGAGTTCGAGGACAACATCCTGGAGTCGGGAGCCTCGTACTGCTTCGAGGCGATGAACGGCGTCGACTACGGCGCCGACCACCTCAGGGCCAAGAGCGTCATGGCGGTCCACTACGCCGGGGACTACGGCGACGACGCGGCCGCCGGGGCGAGGATCGCCGCCGCGGCGCGCGGGCTCTCCTTCACCGACGTGCCGACTGCCCAGGGGCAGCCCGGCAAGAGCAGCGCGGAACAGGAGGAGGCCGTGCGGGCCATCCTCGGGAAGAAGCCCGACCTCGTCGTCCTCACCACGAGCCCCGTCGACGCGGCGACCATCATCGGCAAGACCGTCCGGGGCGGCTACACGGGGCATTTCATCGGCGACAACCCCACGTGGTCGAAGGGCCTGCTGCAGAGCCCCGCGATCGACGCGATGAAGGAGCGGTACATCCAGGTCGCACCGTGGAAGCCGTTCGCGACCGATTCGCCCGGCCACGCCGCGATGCGGCAGGCGGTCGGCAGGGTCGAACCGGACGACGCCTACACCACCGGATGGGTCCTGTCCTACCCGCTGAAGGCCGCCCTTCAGCGGGCGATCGAGGACAAGGACCTGAGCCGCGAGGGGCTGCTGAAGGCCGTGCGCTCCATCAGGTTCGTCGACTACGAGGGCATCCTGCCCGCCGAGGCCGGGAACTCCTCCGGCTCCCCGAACTCCTCGGCCTTCCGGCAGACGGTGCTCGGCAGGCCGGACCAGCACGAGTTCACCGGCATCAAGGTGATGACGGACTTCGCGGCAGGCCCGACAGCCCGGAGCTACCAGCTGAACGCCCCCTGCTACACCACCGGCTGACAGGCGCCCTTCTCCCCGGTCCGAGCAGGGGTCGCAAGGGCCCGGCGAACCGCCGCCGCGTCTGGGAGAATCCACCGGTCTCACCGCCGATCCGTGCGAACGGGGCGGTGCGCACCGGCATCTCACTCCACGGACGATCATGCGGTCCGCGGAGGGCGCGGGACGGGGAGAGAGGGTGGGGCGGGCATGGAGCCGCTGCGGTCCGGTGATCCACGGCGGGTCGGCGGCCACCGGCTGCTGGGCAGGCTCGGCACCGGCGGCATGGGCCAGGTGTTCCTGGGGCGTTCGCCCGGCGGGACGCTGGTGGCGGTCAAGCTCGTCCATCCGCAACTGGTCGAGGATCCCGACTTCCGGGCGCGTTTCCGGCGCGAGGTCGATGCCGCCCGGGCCGTGAGCGGCGCCTTCACCGCGCCCGTCGTCGACGCCGATCCCGACGCCGCCCTGCCGTGGCTGGCGACCGCGTACCTGCCGGGCGTCCCGCTGGACCTGGCGGGAACGCTGCCGGCCCCCGCCGCCGTCGTGCTGGGCGCCGGGCTCGCCGAGGCGCTGGTGTCGATCCACCGCGCCGGCGTCGTGCACCGCGACCTCAAACCGTCCAACGTCATCCTGGGGATCGACGGGCCCAAGGTGATCGACTTCGGCATCGCCCACGCCGCGGACGCCGCCGCCGTCACCCAGGCGGGCTTCGCCGTCGGGTCCCCGGGCTTCATGGCGCCGGAGCAGGCCCGCGGAGCGCCGACGGGGCCGGCCGCCGACGTCTTCTCCCTCGGCGCGGTGCTGGTCTTCGCCACGACGGGCGCCGGCCCCTACGGGCAGGGACCGCCCCACGTGCTGATCTACCGCGCCGTGCACGAGCGGCCGCGGCTCGGCGCCGTCACCGACCCGGCGCTGCGGGCCGTGGTCGAGGCCTGCCTGGACGCCGACCCCTACAGGCGACCGACCCCGGACCGGCTGCTCCACCAGCTCGCACCCCTCGTGCCGCAGAGCACCGACCTGCACGGCGTCGGCTGGCTGCCGGACACCGTCGCCGCTCGCGTCCTCCAGGCCGGAACGGACGTGCCCGACCTCCCGCGCACGGTGCCCGCGACGGGCGGGGAGCCGGGGCGGCGGCGGTTCCTGCTCCTGGGCGGGGCGGCCGCCGGCGTCGTGCTGGGCACCGGGGGAGTCGTGGCGCTGGTCCGGGCACTCCAGGAGCCTTCGGACGGGCCCGGCGCGCGGACGCCGACCGTGCCGTCCGCCGCGTCCTCCGTGCCGGCCGCGCCTGCTCCCATGCGAGACGGCAAGGTGCTGTGGAAGCGCTTCTCCGGCGACGAATACCTCGTCTCCACACCGGCGGTGGCAGGCGGACAGGTCTTCGTGGGCAGCGAGAAAGGGGGCCTGCTGGCATTCGACGCCAAGTCCGGCAAACCGCGGTGGAAGTACCGGACCGCACGGCGGATCGTCACCGGTCCCGCCGTCGCGTCGGGCCTCGTCTACGCGCTTTCCCAGGATGGCGTCCTGCACGCGGTCGATGCCCGCACGGGCAGGCTCAGATGGCAGCGTACGGTCGGGGGCACCCAAGCGGACCCCCTAGTCGCCGGGGGGCTGGTTTACTGCGGCGGCGACGCCCTCCAAGCGCTCGACGCGTCCGGGGGCGCCGTCCGATGGCGGCGCGGCGGGGCCGATCGGACCCCCGCCGTCGCCGACGGGGCCGTATACGCTCCCGGCCGTAAGAGCCTCACCGCCTACGACGCGTCCACCGGCCGGCCCCGATGGACGTACCCGTCCCCCCAGGGCGTCCAGGACACCGCGGCGGCGAACGGCATGGTCTGCTTCGCCGACTTCCAGGGCGAGAAGGTCCACGCGGTCGCCGCCCGTACCGGCAAGCGGCGCTGGACGTTCGACATGGGCGAGACCGCCACCTCCCGCCCGGTCGTGACCGACCGCCTGGTGTACGTGTGCGACTACGGCGGGAAGGTCTCCGCTCTGGATCCCGCCACGGGGACGATGCGCTGGCAGGTCCAACTGGACGGGCAGATCCACGAGAACCCCGTCCTGACCGGCGGCGTCCTGTACGTCCCGAGCGGGGTCTATTCGGACGGATGCGTGTACGCGGTCGAGGCCGCCACCGGCCGCAAGGTGTGGCGGTTCCAGACCGACGAGGGCATCGAGTCCGGTGTGGCCGTCGGAGAGGGGATCATCTACGCCGGCTGCAAGGACGGGTACCTGTACGCTCTCGACGCGCGCGGTGGATCAAGCACCGCGACCGGCTGAGAGACGGAGAACCGATGTCCGCGACACGTCCGGGAGACCCGCGGCAGGTGGGGCCCTACCGCGTCGTGGCCAGGCTGGGCGCGGGCGGCATGGGGCAGGTCTTCCTCGGCCGCTCGCCCGCCGGCCGGACGGTCGCCATCAAGATCATTCATCCGGCCATGGCGGAGGACGGCGACTTCCGGGCCCGGTTCCGGCGCGAGATCACGGCGGCCCGCGCGGTCAGCGGCGTCCACACCGCCCCGGTGGTGGACGCCGACCCCGACGCCTCGCCGCCGTGGCTCGCCACGACGTTCCTGCGCGGGCTCTCCCTGGAGGACGCCGTCGCGGCGCACGGGCCGCTGCCGCCCCCCGCGGTCCGCGCGCTCGGCGCCGGGCTCGCCGAGGCGCTGGTGTCGATCCACCGCGCCGGGATCGTGCACCGCGACCTCAAACCGTCCAACGTGATGCTCACGCCCGAGGGCCCGCGCGTCATCGACTTCGGCATCGCCCGCCCGAGCGAGGCCACCGCGCTGACGCGGACCGGCGTGGCCCTCGGCACCCCCGCCTACATGTCCCCCGAGCAGGCCGCCGGCGAGGCGGTCGGGCCGCCGTCGGACGTGTTCTCGTTCGGCGCCGTCCTGACCTACGCCGCCACCGGTGCCGGCCCGTTCGGACGGGGCGCCGTCCACGAGCTGGTGTACCGCGTCATGCACCTGCCGCCCTACCTGGACGGCGTCGCCGATCCCGGTCTCCGCGCGCTGATCGCGGCATGCATGGACAAGGATCCTGCCCGCAGGCCGGGTGCCGACTGGCTGCTGGCGCAGCTGTCCGACGACCCGGCCGCCGCCGCGCAGGGCACGCAATGGCTCCCGCCGCCCGTCGCGCACGACGTCGCCCGGCGGGGCGAGCCCGCCGCCCCCCGCGCCCCGGGCCGTCGCGTCTTCCTGGCCCTCGGCGCGGGCGGCGTCCTGGCGGCCCTGGCCGCCGGCGGGACCGGCGCCTTCCTCCTGCGACGGGACGACTCCCCGGTCCGCTGGACGTTCGAGCTGCCCGACAGCACGTACATCAGGACGCGGCTCGTCGCGTCGGGCCGGACCGTGTACGCGTTCGGCTCCGCCGGGCTGGCCGGCCGCACGTTCGCGCTCGACGCCCGGACCGGGAAGCAGAGGTGGCAGGCCGACTTCACAGCGGCCCGCGAGTCGTCACCGGCCCTGCTCGGCGGCCGGGGCTTCCTCTACGACTCCACGGGCCGGGAGGCCGTGGTCGGGTTCGACGAGGCGACCGGCAAGACCCTCTGGACCCAGCCGCTGAAGACCTTCGGACTCGCGCCCGCCCTCGTCGCCGCGTCCGGGGTCGTCTGCCTCACCGGCAGCAGCGGCACCGGGGAGTACGGGCTGTACGGGTACGACGCCGCGAGCGGCCGGCCGCGCTGGCAGTACCGCGTGGACGGCCTGCTCCAGACCCAGGCGGTGCTCTCGGGCGGCATGTGCTGCTTCGGCACGGGGAAGGGCTTCGTCTACGGGATCGACCTCGTCACCGGCAACGCTCGCTGGCAGGTGCGGACGGGCGCCGGCTCCAGCACGACGCCGATGGCGGAGGGCGGCGTGGTGGTGGTCATCACCGAGGACGGCTCCGTCCTCGGCCTCGACGCGGCGACCGGCCGGAAGCGGTGGAGCGTCGCCCTCGGCGGCGCCGCGGCGTCCGAGCTTGGGAAGGGAGCCCCGGCGGGAGTCGCCGGCGGCACCGTGTTCGTCGGCGGCCAGGACGGGACCCTCTACGCCATCGATCCGGCGTCCGGGCGCCTGCGGTGGAAGCGCTCCGTCACTGGCGCGGCCGGCAATGAGGGGTCGCGCGACTTCCTGGTCCCCGCGGTGGGCGGAGGGCTCGCGGTGGTCACCGACAACGACGGCCGGATCGTCGCCCTGGACGCCGCCACAGGCACGCCCCGCTGGGAGCGCGAAGTCGGCCAGGGGCAACGCGAACGACCGCTGATCCTGGGATCGCTGGTGTACTACGGCGCCGTCGACGGCCTGTCGGTGCTTGATCTGCCGACAGGCCGCCTACGTCGCCGCTTCGATTTCGAGGACGTCCTTCGCACGGTGGGTACGGCGCAGTACTACACCGCGATGGGCGGCACGGTGTACTGCGTCGTGGACGGTGCCGTCGTCCAGGCGATCCGCTCCGAGCCGTGACGCCGCCGAAAGGGGAGTGCGGTCAGTTGTAGGGGAGGGTGACGACGGACTTGTCGCCGGTGCCGAGGGTGGTCGGGTTGGTGCCGATGGCGTTCCAGACCTCGATCCTTACGGTGCCGCCGTCCAGGTCGCCTAGAGACCCGGTCGCCGACTCCAGGCCGGTGCGCTGGGTGTAGTGCTCGTAGCCGGGTACCGGGTCGGTGGCGAAGTAGTGGTAGGTCTCCACCCTGTCCCAGGTCCCGTCACCGGTGCGGTCGTAGGAGATCCGCACCTGGGGGCCGTTCCCCACCGCGGTGCCGGCGTCGACCGCGAGATCCAGGGCGGTGGCGCCGCCGTTGTACTTGAGGGTCACCCCCTCGGCGGTGAAGGTCACCGGGTCGGTCGGCGTCCCGTCGTGGGTCTGCCCGCCGGCGGACGCGAGGGTGGCGGTGCCGGTCGTGCCGGGGGCCGGCAGCACGCTCCCGTCGCTCTGCGGGTACAGGGTCGGCTTCCAGGGCGTCCCCGTGGGCGTGACCGTCGGCGTGATCGTCGGCGTGGGCGTCCCGCCGTCGTCGCCGCCTCCGGTCGCACTGCCGCCGCTCCATTCGTTCGCGCCGGAGGCGACGGTCTTGCCGGGGGGCACGGCGAGGGTCGTGCCGTCGGAGAAGTGGACGGTGAGGTCCGTCGAAGTGATGTTGGAGGCGACGTACGTCCGTTCGCCGTTCTTGGTGAAGACGCTGCTCAGCGGGCTGTCCGCGGTGACGCTCGTGTCGACGTGCCCCAGCGCGGCCAGGTTGCGGATCCAGTGGAAGGTGTGCGCCTTGCTCTCACCCTCCTCGGACGTGAAGCCGCTGTTCGCGCGGAAGTCGGCCAGTGCCCTGTCCCCGTCGCCGAGCGCGAGGAACTCGTACCAGATGTCGGTCCAGGAGAGAGGCTGAGTGGCTCCGCTGTTGGTCAGCATGTCCTTGTAGTCGGTGAGCACGTAGTCGGGGTCGTATCCGAGGTACAGGTGGCCGCCGGTGACGGGCAGCAGGTTGATGCCCTGGATCTTGGCGGGATCGGCGGAGAACCAGGTGGAGTACGCCGCGCCGTCGCTCCACACCATGCCGACCTCGTTGTGCGGGAAGTCGCGGGGGAAGACCTGGTCCTTGGTGTCGAACCAGTAGTCCTGGATCGCCGCCGCCTGCGTCGTGTACATGTAGATGCCCGCGTCGCGGACGGCCTTGTTCCCGGTGGCCTGGCCCCATTGGATCAGGGCGTTGTCGAAGTTCATGCCCTCCGACGACGACTCCTGGTTGTTGCCGGCCGCGAACGACCCGTGCCCCGACGCCCAGTCGTGGCCGCCGTAGATGTCGAAGTCCCGCAGGTAGGGGAACCGGGTGTCGGTGCGGTCGTAGTTGTTCGCGTCGCGGATCAGCAGGTCGACCATTCCGCCGTACCGGTCCTCGGACGCCCACTGGGGGTCGAACTTGGCCAGGGTGGCCGCGGCGGCGATGTAGTAGCCGTAGTGGAAGTGGTGGTCGTTGAGCTCCTGGTCCGACCCGTAGGAGGCCGGGTAGCCGATGAGGGTGCCCCAGTTCCGGTCGTAGTAGAAGAGGTGCGCCGTCTTCCCCGGCGAGGCGGTGAACCAGTCGGTGAGCTTGGACCTGATCGCCGACAGGGCGGCGTCGCGTACCGCCGTGTTCCCGGTCTGGTCGGCGATCTCCGCGAGGCGGGCGGCGCGCCCCAGGCCCTTGCCGGTCCAGTACGTGTCGTCGCTGACCTGCTTGGTCGGGTCGGACTTCTCGGCGGCGAGGTAGTTCTGCAGCGTGGTCGCGTCGGATCCGCCGGAGTCCGCGACCGCGGGCACCTCCGGGAGCACCCCGTGGAAGACCATCGAGGTGGTGAAGGACTCGATCCCGGTGAGCACCTTGAGGGCGCCGCGCGGCGAGACGTACGTCTGCGGCAGCGGGGTGCCCGACGCCAGGTACCGCCACTGGTGGGGGAGCAGCGCCGCGACCGTGCCCGTGCCGCCGCCTTCCATGGCGGTGGTGGTGTAGGTGTAGGTCGTCGTCACGGTGCTCTTCGCCTCGTCGTACCGGTAGGAGGCCTTGGTGCCGGTGACGTGGTCGTATGCGGACTTTCCGTAGGTCGTGGCCAGGCTCTTGCGGTCGTCGTCGCTGGCCGACGCGGTGGTCGGCAGGACGGCGACGGAGAAGTAGTCCTTCCCGGCGAGCGACGAGCTGATCGTCGAGCCGCTGACCGTCCAGGTCGCTCCGGACGGGGCGTAGGCCGCGTAGTCGTGGCCGTTGATCGTGTAGCCGATCCAGGATCCGCTGTTGGACCAGACCGTCGGGGCGGCCCCGCCGGAGGCGGTGAGCTGCGCGTTCCCTCCGGACGTGCGGAAGTACGCGAACGGCAGGCCCTTGCCGACCGTGGCGCGCAGGGAGCGCGCCCCGTCGCTGAGGTACGGGCTGACCGTCCAGTCGCTCCAGCCGTCGACCTTGACGTCGGGGGCGTTCAGCTGCGCCACCCCGGCGACGAAGTCCTCGCGGTAGGGGAAGTGGTACTCGCCGGGACCGGTCGCCGAGCCGCTGATCGACGGCGTCGTGGTGTAGGAGAACCCGAGGCCGCCGGCCTGCGCGCGGAAGGTCAGCGGATTGGCGGCCAGCGGCTCGCCGTACGCGCAGTTCGTGCGCTTCCACAGGATGGACGACCACCAGTCGTTGGTGGGCACGGCACCGGACGGGGCGTTCGCCGTGACCCACTGGCGCGGGTCGGTCGAGATCGAACCGCAGCCCGAGGGCAGCGGGCCGACCTGGGTGGTGGTGTAGCCGCCTGCGCCGACGGTGTCGGCGGCGGCGTCGCCGGGACGCAGGGCCGCGAAGCAGAGGACTCCGGCGACCAGCACGGCGACGCCGGCGGCGAGCAGGGCCTGGTACGGCCGCCTCGCGCCGGCGGGGCCGCGGGCGGTGCCCGGCGGCGGTCCGGAAGCGGGGGCGCGGCCGGGCGCGGAGAGCGCACCGAGCAGGCGCGCGCGGGCGCGGCTCGGCCGCCGGCGACCTGGTGGCCGGGACATGTCGGACGCGTTCATCGTTGACGCCTCCCAAGATCTGTTCCGCGGGGCGTCCGGAAGCGGACGCCGTGCGGAGGGGGGTGGGTTGGAGGGCGGGCGGGGTTCGCGAACGGCGCCACTGAGAGAGCGCTCTCACACAGGAGAGCGCAATCTTGCGGCGCCGTCAATACCGAATCCCGGACACGCGCGATGGGAGGGCAATCCAGGTTTCTTGTAGGCGAACCCGTTGACAGCCGACGCGGCGACGCCCCACTCTCTTCGGAGAGCGCTCTCTCACCAACAGACGCACACTCGGCCCGGGAGGGTTCATGAGATCGGCACTGGGCGGCCACCGCGCCCGTCCCCGCACGCGAGGAGGGGCGCCCGCACGGGCCCTCGCCGCGACCATCACCGCCGGCGCGCTGCTCCTCACCGGAGCCTGCGGCGGATCGTCCGCCTCCGGCGACGAGGACATCACGCTCTCGGTCGGCCTGTTCGGCGACTTCGGGTTCGAGCCGCTCTACCGGCAGTTCGAGCAGGCCCACCCGAACGTCCGGATCAAGGAACGCCAGGCCACCTACGACGACCACCACACCAACCTGGCCGCGCACATCGCGACCGGCAGCGGCGCGGCCGACGTCGAGGCGATCGAGGTCGGCTACATCGGCACCTACACCGCGCAGCCGCAGCGGTTCGTGGACCTGCGCAAGTACGGCGCGTCCAGCCGGCAGAGCGAGTACCTGTCCTGGAAGTGGCAGCAGGGCGTCGCCGCGAACGGCGCCGTGATCGGGCTGGGCACCGACGTGGGCGGCCTGGCGCTGTGCTACCGGCGCGACCTGTTCGCGAAGGCCGGGCTGCCGGCCGACCGCGAGAAGGTGTCCGCGCTGTGGCCGAACTGGCAGGCGTTCCTGGCCACGGGCCGGCGCTTCGCCGCGAAGGCCCCGTCCGGCGTGAAGTTCGTGGACGGGCCAGGCGAGTTCTTCCGCGCGATGGTGGCACAGGCCCCGGAGGGCGTTTACGACCGGCAGGACAAGGTCGTCGCGGCCACCAACCCCGCCGTCAAGCAGGCGTGGGACCTGTCGACGCAGATGGTCTCGGACGGCCTGTCGGCCAAGCTGACCTCCTTCACCCCCGCGTGGGACACCGGCTTCGCCAAGAGCTCCTTCGCGACCGTCGCCTGCCCGGCCTGGATGATGGCCTACATCCAGGAGCACTCACCGGGCTCCTCCGGCCGGTGGGACATCGCCGCGATCCCGGGCGGCGGCGGCAGCGCGGGCGGCACCCACCTCACGGTGCCGACCCAGAGCAAGCATCAGAAGGAGGCCGCCGAACTGGTGCAGTTCCTCTCCGCCGCGCCGCAGCAGGAGGCGGTGTTCAAGGCCATCGGCAACTTCCCCTCGCTCCCGGCGCTGTACGACAAGCCCGAGGTCCGCGACTACACCAACCCGTTCTTCAACGGGGCGCCGGTCGGGAAGATCTACGCCGACTCGGCCAAGAGCCTCGACCCGCAGCACCTCGGTCCGGCCGAAGGCCAGGTCAGAGCCGCCATCGGCAACGGCCTGACCCGCGTGGACCAGGGCAAGCAGTCCCCTGACCAGGCCTGGAAGCAGGCCCTCGACGACGTGTCGAAGGTCAAGTAGCCCGCCGGCGTGACGGCGCACCGGCGGGTCCCCGGTTCCCCGGGGATCCGCCGGCCGCACGCGCCGATCCCGGAGCCCGCGCCGCGTCCGGGCGGGCTCACGAAAGGATCTTCCATGGCCCTGCGCCAGACCGATTCGCTCCCCACGACCAGGGGCCGGCGGCGAACCGGCCCCACCCACGCCCGGCACCGGCCGAGCGGCTCACGATGGAACCGGTTCGACCGCACCGTCAGCCCGTACGCCTACGTCTCGCCCTTCCTTGTGATCTTCGCCGTGTTCGGGCTGTTCCCGCTGCTGTACACGGCCTGGGTCGCGCTGCACGAGTGGAGCCTGCTCAAGGGCGACCAGGGCTTCGTCGGCCTCGACAACTTCCGCGCCCTGCTGTCCGACGGCAACTTCTGGAACGCGGCGTTCAACACCGCGTCGATCGGCGTGCTGTCGGCGGTGCCGCAGCTGCTGCTCGCGCTGTGGCTGGCCCACCTGCTCAACCGGCCGCTGAAGGCGCAGACCTTCTACCGCATCACCCTGCTGCTGCCCAACGTCACCAGCGTCGTCGCGGTCGTCGTCATCTTCAGCCAGCTGTTCGGCCGCGACTACGGCCTGATCAACATGGTGCTGACCCACCTCGGCGCCGGCCGCGTCGACTGGCAGGCCGGCACCGCCTCCAGCCACGTGGCCATCGCCCTGATGATCATCTGGCGCTGGACCGGCTACAACGCCCTCATCTACCTGGCCGCGATGCAGGCCGTCCCGCGGGAGCTCTACGAGGCGGCGACCATCGACGGGGCGTCGCGGCTCAAGCAGCTGCGCTCGATCACCGTGCCGATGATCAAGCCGACCATCCTGTTCACGATGATCGTGTCCACCATCGGCTCGATGCAGATCATGGCCGAGCCGATGCTGTTCGGCGCCCAGGTCGGACCCGCCGCGATCGCCACCGGCGGCGCGGGCCGCAAGTTCCAGACGCTGTCGCTCTACCTCTACGAGCTGGGCTTCCGCAACTTCGACTTCGGCTACGCGTCGGCCGCCGCCTGGCTGATGCTGCTGCTCGTCATGGTCGCGGTGGGCGTCAACTTCCTGCTCGCCCGCCGCATGAAGGGAGGCCTGTCATGACCGGATCCCGCACCAGCGGCCTGCTGACCCACAGGCTGACCCACCTCACGCTGATCGGGGTGGCGTTCTTCTCCGCCTTCCCCATCTACTGGAGCGTCATCGTCGCCTCGCAGGACAACAGCGCCATGGCCGAGGTGCCGCCGCCGCTGATCCCGGGCGGCAACCTGTTCGCCAACATCGCCAAGGTCTTCGACACCGCACCGTTCGCGCTCGCGCTGCTGAACTCCCTGATCGTGGCGGGCTCCATCACCGCGTCGGTGGTGTTCTTCTCGACGCTGGCCGGCTTCGCGTTCGCCAAGCTGCGCTTCCGCGGCCGGAACCTGCTGCTCGGGCTGACCATCGGGACCATGATGATCCCGACCCAGCTCGGGATCATCCCGCTGTACATGCTGATGATCAAGCTGCACTGGACCGGCACCCTGTACGCGGTCATCGCCCCAGCCCTGGTCAACGCGTTCGGGGTCTTCTTCATGACCCAGTACCTCTCCCGGGCGCTGCCGACCGAGCTGCTGGAGGCCGCGCGCGTGGACGGCTGCGGCAACTGGCGGCTCTTCTGGCACGTCGTGGCGCCGGTGGCGCGCCCCGCCGCCGCCGTCCTCGGCATGCTGACGTTCATGACGGCCTGGAACGACTACTTCTGGCCGCTGGTCGTCCTCACCCCGGACGACCCGACCGTCCAGGTCGCGCTGTCCGCCCTCGCCAGCGGCTACGTCCAGGACTTCACGCTCGGCCTGGCCGGCACCGCGGTGGCCACGCTGCCGCTGGTGCTGGTCTTCGCCCTGCTCGGCAAACGCATCATCGGAGGCATCATGCAGGGGGCGGTCAAGGGATGAGCACGCGCACCGACACCGACACCGGCGCGTCCGGCCGGACGCTCGCCTTCCCACCCGGGTTCGTATGGGGCGCCGCCACCGCGGCGTACCAGATCGAGGGCGCGACCGGCGACGACGGGCGCGGCCCGTCGATCTGGGACGTCTTCTCCGCCCGGCCCGGCGCCGTCGCCGACGGCCACACCGGTGAGGTCGCCTGCGACCACTACCGCCGGTACGCCGCCGACGTCGCGCTGATGGCCGAGCTGGGGCTGCCCGCCTACCGCTTCTCGATCGCCTGGCCGCGGGTGCAGCCCGACGGGTCCGGCCGGATCAACCCGCGCGGCCTGGACTTCTACGACCGCCTGGTCGACGAACTGCTCGCGCACGGCATCGACCCGTACGCCACCCTCTACCACTGGGACCTTCCCCAGGCGCTCGAGGAGCGCGGCGGATGGGCCGACCGGAGCACCGCCCTCAGGTTCGCCGACTACGCGGCGGCCGTCCACGAGCGGCTCGGCGACCGGGTCACGGTCTGGACCACGCTCAACGAGCCATGGGTCGCGGCGTTCCTCGGCTACGCCTCCGGCCTGCACGCGCCCGGGCGCCGGGACCCCGCCGCCGCGTTCCGCGCCGCCCACCACCTGCTGCTCGCCCACGGGCTCGGCACGGCCGCGCTGCGGGCCGGTGGCGCGCCGCAGATCTGCCTCACCCTCAACCTCTCGCCGGTCATGGGGACGGACGAGGACGCGGTGCGGCTCGTGGACGGCCTGGTCAACCGGCAGTTCCTCGACCCGGTGCTGACGGGTGCCGTGCCGTCCGACGTGCGGGAGATCGTGGCGAGGCACGCCGGACTCGGCCACGTCCTGGACGGAGACGACGAGGCCATCGCCCAGCCGATCGACCTGCTCGGCGTCAACTACTACAACCCCACGTACGTGGCGGCCGCGCCGGGCGCTCCGGCCGACCCGGCCTACCCCGGCAGCGAGGGCGTCGCGTTCCTGCCGGCCCGGGGAGTGACCACCGAGATGGGCTGGCCGATCGAGCCGACCGGGCTGACCGCGCTGCTCACCCGGCTGTCCCGCGACCACCCGCACGTCCCGCTGGTCGTCACCGAGAACGGGGCGGCGTTCCCCGACGAGCCGGACGGCGACCGCGTCGCCGACGCCGACCGGCTGGCCTACCTCAGCGGCCACCTGGCCGCCGCCCACGCGGCCATCGAGGCCGGGGCGGACCTGCGCGGGTACTTCGTCTGGTCGCTGCTGGACAACTTCGAGTGGGCCGAGGGATACCGGCGCCGATTCGGAATCGTCTACGTCGACTACGCTTCTCAGCGCCGCATCGTGAAGGACAGCGCGTTGTGGTTCCGCGACGTGATCCGCAGGAACGGGGTGCGAGATTGAGCCGGCCCACACTGGAGGCGGTGGCCGCGCGCGCCGGCGTGTCCCGGGCCACCGTCTCCCGGGTGGTGAACGGGTCGGCGACCGTCAACCCGCGCATCCGGGAGGTCGTCGAGCAGGCGATCAGCGAGCTGGGCTACGTGCCCAACCCGGCGGCGCGCAGCCTGGTCACCCGGCAGACCAACTCCTACGCCCTGGTGGTGTCCGAGCCGCCCACCCGGGTGTTCTCCGACGACCCGATGTTCTCCACCGTGATCCGCTCGGCGAGCGTCGAGCTGGAGGCCGCCGACAAGCAGGTGGTGCTCATGCTGGCCGGGTCGCCGGGCGGGCACGCGCGGGTCGAGCGGTACGTGGCGGGCGGTCACGTGGACGGCGTCATGCTGATGTCGATGCACGGCGCCGACCCGCTGCCCGCCGCCCTCTCGCGGCTGCGCGTCCCGGTCGTGTCCTACGGCCGGCCCACGGTCCCGGTCGACCTGCCGTACGTCGACAACGACAACGGCGGCGGCGCGGCCGCCGCCGTGCGCCATCTCCTCGACACCGGCCGCCGGCGGATCGCCGCCATCACCGGCCCGCTCGACATGATCGCCGGGCAGGACCGGCTCGCCGGGTACCGCGAGGCCCTGCGCGGCGCCGGGCTCCGGCCGATCATCGCGCTGGGCGACTTCACGCGCGAGTCCGGGGCGGAGGCGATGCGGCAGCTGCTGGACGACGACCCGGAGCTCGACGCGGTGTTCGCCGCCAACGACATGATGGCGATCGGGGCGCTCCGCACGCTGCGCTCCGCCGGCCGGCGGGTTCCGGACGACGTCGCCGTCGTCGGGTTCGACGACATCGAGGCGGCCCGCTACTGCGAACCGCCGCTCACCACCGTCCGCCAGCCGGTGAGCGAGCAGACCGCGGCGATGGTCCACCTCCTGCTGGCCCTGGCCGACGGCCGCCGGCCACCGGACCGGGAACGCTACAAGATCCTCCCCACCGAACTGATCGTCCGCGAGTCCGCCTGACCGCCGACCCGGCACGCCCCACCCGGTACCGGGTGCTCCCCGAGCACCCGGTACAGGACCGGGCCCTCACGGTTGGGCTTCCGGCTGAAGGTGCCGGTTTCCGGTGCTTGTGGCGTGGATGTCGTCCGCGTCCTGCCGGTAGGCCGAGGCTTGCAGCTCGTACAGCTCGTTGTACAGGCCGCCGAGGGCCATCAGCTCGTGGTGGGTGCCCTGTTCGCGGACGCGGCCGCCTTCGAGGACGTAGATCCGGTCGGCGTGCCGGACGCTGGAGAGCCGGTGGGTGATCAGCAGGACGGTCCGGCCGTGCCGGCCGGCGTGCTCGCGGATCTGCTCGAAGAGGTGGTGCTCGGCGCGGGCGTCGAGTGCGGCGGTGGGCTCGTCGCAGATCAGCAGGGGCGCGTCGCGGTAGAAGCCGCGCGCGGACGCCAGCCGCTGCCACTGCCCGCCCGACAGTTCGCACCCGTTGGCGAAGCGCTTGTCCAGCAGGGTGTCCAGACCGAGCGGCAGAGTGCTGATCACCTGGTCGGCGCCGGATGCGGTCGCGGCCTCCTGGACCCTCGGCAGGACGCCCGGGGCGGTGAGGTCGTCGCCCATGGTGATGTTGTCGGCGGCGGTCATCGGCCAGTGCGTGTGGTCCTGGGCGACGACGGCGATGGCGCCGCGCAGGACGTCGGGATCGAGATCGTCGGCGCGGACGTCGTCCCAGCGGACGTGCCCGTGCTGCGGGCTGTAGAGCCCGGCGAGGATCTTGGCCAAGGTCGTCTTGCCCGACCCGTTCTCGCCGACGAGCGCGACGATCTCCCCCCGCCCCAGCCGCACCGAGACCTCGTGCAGGGACGGGACATCGCTGTCGGGGTAGGTGAAGGTGACCTCATCGGCGGCGATCTCCCTGAAGCCCGGCAGCGCCTCCGCATGTCCTGCGGCGTCCGCGCGGGAGGCGCGGCGGGGGCGCCGGACATGCTCCTCCGCGGTCTGGCAGAAGGCCGTGTAGTCGCCGAAGTACAACCCGTCCTCGTAGCAGCGGTTGAGCGCGTACACCAGGTTGATCAAGGATGTCTGGCCGGCGCGGATCGCCAGCACCGCCGTCCCGGCGACCGCCAGCGGCATCATGCCGCGCCACAGCAGCAGCCCCAGCGCCGTGTACATCAGCGCCGTGGCGACGCCCTTCAGGACGTCGCCCCACACCTGCGACATCGTCTGCCGGCGCGCGAGATCCAGCATCACCCGGCGGATGTGGGCGGCCAGGCCGGCGTAGTGGCGCAGCAGGAAGGCCCGGACGGTGAACGAGCGGACCTCGGCGGCGTGGCGCCGCTCGGTCATGAGCTCGGACATGATCCAGCCCCGCCGCCGGGTCTCCACCAGGTCGAGCTGGGTCAGGTAGCCCAGCCTGGCCGCGCGGACCGCCGCCCAGCCCTCGGGCAGCGCGGTCAGCAGCAGCAGCGGCAGCAGCACCGGATGCAGCAGCCCCAGGGCGCCGGCCGCGGCCGCGACGCCGACGGCGGCGGTGAACAGGTTCACGGCGTTGTCCACCATGGAGGGAGCCGAGTCCACGCCCCGCATCCGCGCCCGGTGCAGGTCGTCCTGGAACTCGGCGTCGTCGAACGCCGCCAGCTCGATCGCGGTGGTGAGCTCGTACAGGCGCTCCTCGACGATCTGCTCGACCTGCGGCCGCAGCCGGGCCTGCGCCCACTGCGCCGCCGCCGCGAACCCGGCGCGGACCGTGATCGCCGCCCCCACCAGCAGGAGCTGCGGCGCCGCGGCCCGCACCCGGTCGGGGGTGGGGCCGGCCGCCAGCAGTGCGGTCAGCACACCGGTGGTGGCGAGCAGCCCGAACGCCGTGAACACACCGGCGACCACGTTGAACGCGATCGTCGCGGCGAGGTCCCGCCGGCTCGCCCGCCACCCGAGCCGCAGCACCTGGCCGATCAGCGCCGGCAACCGCCTGGCCATGGTGAGCATCCCGGTATCGGACAGCTCGGCGGCCTTGCGGTACCACTTGTGCTCCGTGAGCGCGGGCCCCATCGGCGCAGGGGCGGCGCGTCCGCGGCGCGGCGCCCGGCTCGGTCGCTTCATCGACTCACCCCCGCCGAGCCGCGGATCGATGATGTCTCGCGATCGTCAGGGCGGGCCACACTGGTCACGGAACCGGCCTCCGGGGAGTGGTGGTGGACGGGCACCACCCTCCGCGCCGTACTCGGCCGCGGGAAGGGCTTCGGCGGTCTCTGGCCCCGCGCCCGGGCGGCACAGTTCTCCGCCCGGCGGGTAAGGGCCGCCGGAAGGCGGGGCGTAGCCGCCGTCCCAGATTCGGCTTGACCTTACCCTCAAGGGCAAGGTTTAGCGTTCTCCGAGGTGAGATGCATGCGGATCAGTGAGCTGGCCCGTCGGGCGGGCGTGACGACCAAGGCGGTGCGCTATTACGAATCGCTGGGACTGCTCACGCCCGAGCGTCTGGCCAACGGCTACCGGGACTACGACGAGCACGACGTCCGGCTCACCCAGGAGATCCGGGCGCTCGGCAGCCTCGGCATCCCCGTCGAGCGGACCAGGCCGTTCCTCGACTGCCTCGCGACCGGCCATCGGCACGCCGACGACTGCCCGGCATCACTGGCCGGGTACCGGGACGCGATCAACGAGCTCACGCGGCGGATCGAGGGGCTCACCGCCCGCCGGGCGGCGCTGGTCGCGCACCTGCAAGAGGCCGCCCACCGCAACAGCCGCGTCTCACCTTCCGACGAAGGAGAGGACCTGATGGCCGACTACACGAGCCTGCCCGCCGACCTGCCCGTCCCCGAGGACGATGGCGCGGCCGCCCATCTGCCCGGCCTCAAGGTGCCGCACCTGGAACTCCAGGACACCGGCGGCGCGGCGATCAGCCTTGACGCGCTCGGAGCGGGCCGGACGGTGGTCTACGTCTACCCGCTCACCGGCCGCCCCGGCACCGACCTGCCCGACGGCTGGGACTCGATCCCCGGGGCGCGCGGCTGCACACCCGAGGCGTGCTCCTTCCGCGACCACTACCAGGACCTCCTCGCCGCCGGCGCGGCCGATGTGTTCGCCTGTCGAGCCAGGACAGCGACTATCAGCGCGAGGTCGTCGAACGGCTCCACCTGCCGTTCCCCATGCTTTCCGACCCCACCCGCAGCCTTGCCCGGGCGCTGGACCTGCCCACCTTCGAGACCAGCGGGCTGACGCTGTACAAACGGCTGACTCTGATCATCCGCGATGGTGTGATCGAGCACGTCTTCTATCCGGTCTTCCCGCCGGGCGAACACGCCGGTCAGGTCCTGACCTGGCTGCGGGCCAACCCTCAGTAGAAACCACCGCTGGCCGGTGAACCCCATCGGGACACCGTCGAGGTCGTGCAGGCCCATCGGATCCGCAGCGGCCCCGCCGCTGCGCCAGCCCCGCACCTCCACCAGCGCGTTCCTCCCGATCCGCCGGCCCGGCGACGGGCAGTTCCTCGCCCGCGAGGGCGCCGCGGCGGCCGGCAACGCCTACTCGGCGCGCAGGGCGCCAAGCAGGGTTCGCACGAGGGCCTCGCCGGCCTCGACCTGGTCGAAGCGTCGCGCGGAGACCTCTTCCATCGCGGCGTGCAGCAGTGCGTAGACGGTGCTGACGAGCCATTCCACGGGCAGGTCGGTGCGGAAACCTCCGGCCTCCCGCCCCTGGACGATCAGCTCCCGGACGTGCGCCATCGGCGGGTCGTGCAGTTGCCGGACCTCCTCGGCCGGAAGCGTCCGCCGTGCGGCGTTGTACAAGCTGCCGAACCGGCCGATGAGCGGCCATGCCAAGCGGATGAGGTGGGCGAAGGCGTCCGCCGGCGGCGACTCGGCGCTTCGCGCGCCTTCGATGACCTCCGTGCTCTGGTCGATCGCCTGCCGAAGGACGGCCCGGAGGACGTCCTCCCTGGACGGGAAGTGCGCGTAAAGGGTGACCCTGCCGACGCCCGCAGCGCGAGCGATGTCGGTCATGCTCGCGTCCGGGTCGCGGACGAACAGGTCCGTCGCCGCCGTGATGATGGCGGCGCTGTTGCGTTCGGCGTCCGCCCGGCGACGGCCGCCGGCCTCCGGCTTCGCCCCCGCGCGACCGCCCGTCCTGGCTCCCATGGCCACCACTCTAACAACAAGTCGAACACCGCCGTTCGCTTTATGCCCCCGGCGGGTATACGTTAACCCGAACACTGCTGTTCGGATTAACGGCGGCGCTCTGGCGCCGCCGGGCTAGGAGGCCCTTCATGGCCCACGGTTCGTCCACCCACCACCACGTCGCGGCTTCCGCTGCACCACCGGATCCACGACGCTGGACGGCGCTCGCGCTGATCAGCGTGGCCCAGTTCATGCTGGTCCTGGACGTCACGGTGGTGAACGTGGCGCTCCCCGACATCGGCGTCGACCTGGCGCTCGGCCGGTCCGGCCTGACGTGGGCGGTCACGGCCTACACGCTGTTCTTCGGAGGCCTGATGCTGCTCGGCGGACGGCTCGCCGACACCTTCGGCGCCCGGCGCATGATGCTGATCGGCCTGTCCGTCTTCACCGCCGCCTCCCTCGCCACCGGCCTCGCCCAGAACGAGGCGCTGCTGCTCGGTGGCCGGATCGCGCAGGGTGTCGGCGCGGCGCTGCTGTCACCGGCGGCGCTGTCCACCGTTGCCACCACCTTCCACGGCGCTGAACGCAACAAGGCCCTCGGCATCTGGGGCGCGCTCGGGGGAGTGGGCTTCGCCGCAGGCGTGCTGCTGGGCGGCGCCCTCACAGCCGGACCGGGCTGGCGATGGGTGTTCTTCGTCAACGTCCCCGTCGGGCTCGTCCTGCTGGGAACACTGCCGATGGTGGTGCGCGGCCACGCCGCCCGTCCCGTCGGGCAGCGGCTCGACCTGCTCGGCGCCGGCACGGTCACCGCCGCCACGGCCGCGTTCATCTACGGAATGATCAACGCTGGTGACGACGGCTGGTCCGCCGCCGGCACCCTCGTCCCGCTGGCCGCCGCCGTCCTGCTGTACGGCGCCTTCGGCTGGATCGAGCGCACGGTGAAGACCCCGCTGATGCACGTGACCATGCTGGCTCGCCGTCCCGTGGCCGCCGGAGCCTTCCTCATGCTCGTCGCCTCCGGACTGCTCATCTCCCTGTTCTTCCTCGGATCGCAGTACCTCCAGCACGCGCGCGACATCAGCGCTCTGGAGACGGGCCTGCTCTTCCTGCCCGCCGCACTCGGGACCGGCGTCGGGGCGCACATCGCCGGACGGCTCGTGGGTTCCATCGGCACTCGCCCCGTTGCCGCGGCGGGCCTGGCCCTGGTCGCCGTCGGCTCCGGCCTCCTGACCGGCCTGTCGGCGGACGGCGGGGTCGGGCTGGAACTGCTTCCGGGGATCGTGATCGCAGCCGCGGGCGTCGGTCCCGTCTTCGTCGCGGCGAGCACCTCCGCCCTGGCTCACGTCGAGCACGCGGAGGCGGGCCTCGCCTCCGGCCTGATCAACACCTTCCACGAGTTGGGCGCGGCGATCGGCGTGGCGGTGGCCTCCACCATCGCCGCGACGGGCCTCGCGAACGTCCCGTCCATCGACGGCTTCACCACCGCGTTCACCGTGTTCGCCATCACCGCGGCGGCCGCCGCCATGATGTCCCTCTGGCTGGTCCCCCCAGGCAAGCCCCAGATGACAGGCACCCCGCACGCCCACTAGGAATTGACCCCGGAAGCTCGCCCGAGTGCTCCGAGCTTCGACACGCCCATGGGGACGCACGACGAAACGGGGATCGGCCTCGCCGATCCCCGTTGCCGTGGGCAGGGGGATCCGGTCGGCCGCACCCCGCGCCGGCTCAGAGCAGTTGCGCACGCACAAAGCCGAGGAGCAGGACGGCGAAACCGCCGATCTCGGCAACGATCAGGGCGATCATGAAAGCGGTGGTGCCGCGGACCCGGTCACGAAACTGGTTGTCGGTGTCACGGCGCCAGCCGTGATAGACGTACGTGCCGATGGCGGCCGTGAAGAACAGCACGATCACTCCGGCGGCCAGCAGGTTCACAGTCGAGGTCCAGCCGCTGAACTGGACGAACGCGGCGACCAGCAGCGTGGCGAACGAGTAGAGCAGAGCGGCACGATGCGCCGTGTCCACGTATGGATGGGCCACGTGCTCCTCGGACCGGGCCATCTGCATGTACTTCCATACGCCCAGCACCAGCGCCCACAGGAATATCAGCCCAGCCGCCAGCATGACGACTTTGGTGTCGGTGCCCAGTTCCATCGTTGTTTCTCCATCATCGGCGGCATTGCGGTGAAGGTCAGAGCCGACGTCGTGTCCGGTGTGCAGTGCAGGGGAGGGCTAGGGCACCGGGCACTCCGTCGTGGCGAAGAGAGGGAAGCCCGCCGCCGACAGAAACTGTACATGTGTGTTCGGTTTCGGAGACGCGCGGGGGCTGGACTGCTTCCGCCGACCGCCTTGAGGAGTCAGGGGGGCGGGAACCTGGGGAGTGCAGCTGACAAGGGCTGCGGATCGTCAGGGCGTTTGCCGCAGACGCGGCGGATGAACGCCATCTGTGGGCGTGTGATCGGCGCCTTCCGCCGTGAGTTCCTCCGGCCTGCCGGCCTCCGCCGGGGGCGGCGGCAGCGGTGGGCGGGATCCGAGTGTCTTTTTCAGGAGGTCGGCGGCTGGAGTCCTATAGGGGGCGAGGGTTTGCAGGATGTCCCGGGTGTTCTCGATCCTGTCCTCGTTGATGGTGAAATGGCCCGCGTCGACCATGGCGTCGTCCCCGTCGTTTCCGGGGATGACCACACCGACGATGCCGCCCTTGTCGGTGACCAGGGCACGGTCGCCGGTCAGGCATCTCTGGTCCAGCGGCGACACCTCCTCCCGGATTACCACGTCCAGTACGATTCCGGCGTCCAGTTGCTCCCGTAGGACCTCGAGCATGGCGTCGTCGATCTCGGAATTCGACAGGACCAGGATCCGGTGCAGCATCAGGCCGCCATCGGTGACCGCGGACCGTTCCGCCGCGAGATAGGTGGTATCGCGTCCGGTCCACCAGTAATCGTTGCCGGTCGCGCTGAGGGCGGTCATCTTCGTCAGTTCGGGCAGGAGTCCGGGACGGAACTCCTGGCGGCGCCCGAGCGAGGACTGGCCGTTGGCCAGGTCGCGCATGTCCTCGGCGAACGCTCGCTGCCGTGCCTCGCGCAGTTTCAGCAGGATCGCGCTGTTGCGGTCGTCGATCCGAGTCCACTGCTCCGCGATCTCCCGGACGAATGCCTGGCACTCGGCGGGTGCGTCGGTCAGCGATTTGGTGATGGCCAGCGCTGCGGAGATCTCGGCGAGCCTGCTCTGGTCGTGGTGGATGCTCTCCTCGCGGCGGAAGAAAGCGTCGATGACCAGGGTGAGAATGACTCCGACGAGAGTGACGAGCAGGGCGAGCCGTCCGGGGACGCCTCCCAATCCGGCCACTACGGTCATTGTTCCGAGCCCGACCGAAAGCAGCCCGCCGAAGACGAGTCGCCCGCGCTGCCACGGAACCGCCGACTTGCGTTCCGCCACGACAATGACTCCTCGCTGCTCAGGTGCTCGTTGAAGGGCTCCGAGTGATCATTTGGGGTGCATCCATTGCCGAGAATGAACCGCGTCAACAGGTCGCATGGCAGCATTTCAGGAACTCTGCTTCTGAGTCTGTGTCGTCTGCCACATTGGCCCCGTTGACCATTAACGCGATCACGGACTGCCGCTGCGCAGCGCCGCACCGGTGGCCGCCGAGGGGCGCCCAGGACCCGCCCGGCCGGATGTGACGCCCGCCCTCGCCGACTTGCCGTGACGGGCTCCTGATCGGCCCGGCGAAGTCGAGTGCCTGGTGCATCGCCGCACGCCAGGGCTGATTTTTCATCAATGTCGAAAGCTTGACAGTCATGTCAGCGCCTTCGTATGTTCTTCGCCACACCCGCTGGAGCGGGTGACCGAAAGAGTGAGGAGGCTCGGATGACGACGCCCGCCCACCCCCGTCCCGTGAGCTCACTGGCCGCCGTCGCGGCCGTGGCGATCGGCTTCGGGGCGATCGTGTTCGACGGCTACGACCTGATCGTCTACGGCTCCGCCGTGCCCGCGCTGCTGGCCCACAAGGAGTGGGCGCTGTCCCCGGCGGAGGTCGGGGCGATCGGGAGCTACGCCCTCGTCGGGGCATTCCTGGGCGCCATAGCGTCCGGGTCCCTGACCGACCTTCTCGGCCGGCGACGGCTCTTCATCGTCTCGCTCGCCTGGTTCTCCCTGATGATGCTGTTCGTCGCCCTCGCCCCCAACCCGTGGTCGCTGGGGCTGTTCCGGTTCCTGGCGGGCCTCGGGTTCGGCGGAATCCCGCCGACGGCCATCGCCCTGGTCATGGAAGTGGCGCCGGAGCGCCGCCGGCACGTGGTCAACGGCCTGATGCTGTGCGGCTTCCCCGCTGGAGGCATCCTCGCCTCGGTCCTCGCGCTCGTGCTCCTGGAGCCCGCCGGGTTCCGCGTGCTGTTCGCCTTCGGTGCGCTGCCCCTTGTCACGCTCGTCCCGCTGGCGATCTGGCTGCTTCCGGAGTCGCCGGACTTCGCGCGCTCGACCCGAGCCGCCGTCCGCCGGGAGCTGCGCGGGCTGCTGACCGGCCGCGCCGCGGTGGCGACCGTCCTGTTCGTCGTGGCGAACTTCTGCGGGATGCTGCTGGTCTTCGGGCTCAACACCTGGCTGCCGCAACTGATGCGCAAGGCCGGCTACGAGTTGTCGTCCGCGCTCCTGTTCCTGCTTCTGCTCAACGTGGGGGCGGTCGTCGGCGGCCTCGTCGGCTCTTCTCTCGCCGACCGCTACGGCAGCCGCTGGGTCGCGGCCACGCTGTTCGTCGTCGCCGTCGTCTCGCTCGGCCTGATCGCCGTGCCGCTGCCGACCGCGGTGCTGTACGCCCTGGCCTTCGTCGCCGGTGCGGCGACGACCGGGAACCAGATCGTCATCTACGGCTACGTGGCCGCGCACTACCCCGCCGGGAACCGGGCGACCGCCCTCGGCGTGAGCAGCGGCGTCGGCCGGCTCGGCTCCGTCACGGGCCCCACGCTCGGGGGCGCCCTGCTCTCGGCCGGCGTGGGCCTCGGCGGAAACGTCGCGGTGTTCGCCGCGGTCGCGGTCGTCGGTGCGGTCGCGTGCGCATTCGTCCCACGCCCCCTCAGTGGGACGGTTCCCGCGAAGGTGCTCGCCTCGCCGACGGCCGGGGACGGGGTGCCCGCGTGACGGCGGCCATGCGGCAGAATGAGTCGCGTCCGCGGACCCTAGACCGAGGCGAGGTGGCGATGGCCCGGCAGCCGACCCGCCGGCGCCTGGTGTCCAACGAATTGCTCGAGCACTCCGCTCGGCTGTTCGCGGAGCAGGGCTTCGCCAACACCAGCCTGCAGGACATCGCCGACGCGATGGGGATCAGCCGCCCGGCGCTCTACCACTACGTCAGCAACAAGGAAGAGCTCCTCGCCGCGCTGGTGCGCGATGTCCTGGAACGCGTCGTGGAGATCCTGGAGCGGATCGGCGGTCGCGAGGACCTCGCTCCGGACGCGCGGGTCGAGGCCGCGCTGCGCGAGATCGCGGTCAACAACGCCCGGAACACCACGCGCTTCCGGCTGCTCGACCGCAGCGAACCGGATCTTCCGGCGGAGATCGCGGAGATGCACCGCCGGACCCGGCACCGGGTGCTGGAGCTGCTGACCGGCCTGATCGAGGACGCCGAGTCGGCCGGAGCCTTCCGCCCGCTTCCGGCCCGGACGGTCGCGCTCGGGATGCTCGGCATGGTCAACTGGATCGCCTGGTGGTACCGGCCCGAGACGGGCGGCGATGCCGAGGCCGTGGCGGACGTCCTCGTCGACGTCGCGATGACCGGCGTCCGCCGGGCGGACGACCGCACCCTCGCCCCGGGCCCGTGGGCGGCGCTCGATCTTCTCAAGGAAGACATCGCCCACCTGGAGAGCGCGATGCGGCGGGCCCTGCCGGCCGAATCCGACTGACCTCCGGCCACGCCACCGCCGTTCGACGAATCCCACCGACGTGGTTTCCGACGTCGGTCGCGCACGCTTGGCGCTGACAGAACTGTCGATTATCCTACGTTTATGTTCAGAGGAGGCAGCCGTGGCCGATGAGGCCGCCCTTCCATCGCCGCACTTCCCGCCCGACCGGACCGATGCCTACGTCCGCGAGGGCCTGTGGCGGCGCGAGCCGCTCGGGGACGTGCTGCGGCGCGCCATGGCCCGCCGTCCCGAGCACCTCGCCCTGGTCACCACCGAGATCAGGTGGACCCACCGCGAGCTCGACGAGCGCAGCGACGCTTTCGCGGCGGGGCTCCTCGCCGCGACCACACTGCGTCCCGGTGACCGGATGATGTTCCAGCTCGGCAACGTCGCCGAGACCGTCGTCGCGTACTACGGCGCCATCAAGGCCGGGATCATCCCCGTCTGCACCCTTCCCCAGCACGGCGAGCGTGAGATCGGTCAGCTCGCGGAGCACACTGGGGCCCGTGGCCACATCGTCCAGGCGGACTTCCGCAACCGGGACCTGGTGGGGCTGGGCGGCCGCCTCGGAAGGGCCGTCCCCGTCCTCGACACACTGATCGTCGCCCGCGGTGAGGCGCCTCCCGGCGCGCTCTCGTTCGACGACGTCCTCGACGCCGGGTCGGCGGCGGACGCCGGTGCGCGGCTGCGCTCGCTGGAGATCGACCCGGACGGGATCGTCGCCTTCCAGCTCTCCGGCGGGACGACGGGCCTGCCGAAGGTGGCTCCCCGGCGGCACGCCGAATACGCCTGCAACTCCAGGTTGTGGGCCGAGGCGCTGGGGCTCGACGAGAACGCCGTGGTCCTGCATCCGCTACCGATCATGCACAACGCCGGCACCGCCGCCGCCCTGCAACCGGCCCACCTCGTGGGCGGCGTCTTCGTGCTCGCGCCGGCCGCTGACGCCGGTCCGGTGCTGGAGCTGATCGCGCGCGAGCGGGTCACCACGATGCCGGTCGTCCCGCCGGCGGTGGCGATCCGGGTGCTGGAGCATCCCGCCGCCCGCGAGCTGGACCTGAGCAGCCTCACCCGGTTCGTCCTCGGCGGGCAGCGTCCCTCCGCGGACCTGGTCGAGCGCCTGGAGACCGAACTCGGCGTTCCGACGCAGCAGATGTTCGGCATGGCCGAGGGGATGTTCCTGTACACGCCGCCGGACTCGCCGGAGTGGGTGCGGCGCGGCACGGTGGGAACGCGCATCTGCTCCGCCGACGAGGTGCGCGTGCTCGACATCGCCTCCGAGGAGGAGGTGCCGGACGGGGAGCTCGGCGAACTCGCCTGCCGCGGGCCGTACACGATCCCCGGCTACCACCGCGCGGCCGCGCACAACTCCTCCGCCTTCACCTCGGACGGCTTCTACCGGACCGGCGACCTGGTCACCCGGCACGTGGTCGGCGGCAGGGACTTCTACTCGATCGACGGCCGCATCAAGGACGTCATCAACCGCGGCGCGGAGAAGATCCACGCCGAGGAGGTCGAGGAACTGCTCGGCCGCCATCCGGCGGTGGACGGCGCGGCCCTGGTGGCGATGCCGGACCGGGTCCTGGGCGAGCGGATCTGCGCGTACGTGGTCCCGAAGGCCGGTACCGAGGCGCCCACCCTCCGCACCGTCAACTCCTTCCTGCTCGACCAGGGCCTCGCGAGGTTCAAGCTGCCGGAGCGCCTCGAGATCGTCGACGCGTTCCCGCTGACCCACGTCGGCAAGGTGTCCAAGAAGGACCTCCGGGCCGACATAGAACGCAAGATCGAGAAGGAGAACGCTCCCACATGAGGCTCGACAGCATCGCGGTCCTCGGCGGCGGCCCCGGCGGCCTCTACGCGGCCCGGTTGTTCAAGCTCGCGAATCCCGGGGCGACCGTCACCGTCCACGAGCAGAGCAGGCCGGAGCGGACCTTCGGGTTCGGCGTCGCCGTCGCCGCGCGGACGCAGCGCAACCTGGAGGCCGCCGATCCGGTGACGCAGGCCGACATCATCGCCGCGGGGCGGCCGCACGACATGCGCATGCTGGTCGGCGGCAGGGCCGCGCGGGTGCACAACGGGGCGCTCATCGGCATCGCCCGGCCGGAACTGCTGGCGATCCTCAGCCGGCACGCCGAAGCCGCGGGTGTCGACATCCGGTACGGGTCCCGGGCGTCCCTCGCGGATCTCGACGCGGAACTGGTGATCGTGGCGGACGGGGTGAGCAGCCAGACCCGCACCGGACTCGCCGCCGAGTTCGGCGCGCACGTCGACGTCGCCGGCGGGCTGTACCTGTGGGCCGGCGCGGACTTCGCGCTCGACACGGCGATCTTCGCTCCGGCGACGACGGCCCACGGGACCTTCGTCACCCACGCCTACCCGTACTCGCCCGACCGCAGCACCTTCCTCATCGAGACCGACGAGGAGACCTGGCGCGCGGCCGGCTTCGACGCCACGTCCGAGGCGACCCCTCCCGAGGAGTCGGACACCGCGGCCCTGGACTACCTCGCCGACACGTTCGCCGAGCACCTCGGCGGGCATCGGCTGATCGGCAACCGGACCCGCTGGCTGCGCTTCCGCACGGTCCACTGCGAGCGGTGGACGCACGGCAACGCCGTGCTCCTCGGCGACGCCGCGCACACCGCGCACTACTCCGTCGGCTCCGGCACCAAGCTCGCGATGGAGGACGCCATCGCCCTGCGGGACGCCGTCACCGGGGCACCGGACCTGCCGACCGCGCTGGCCGCCTACGAGCGGGCCCGCCGCCCGCAGGTGGAGCGGCTGCAGGAACTCGCCCGGCGCAGCAGGCTGTGGTGGGACTCGTTCCCTCACCGCATGCATCTTCCGGTCGACCAGTTGATGGTCGCCTACATGACCCGCACCGGCAACGTCGCGCTCCAGCGCTTCGCCGGGACGAACCCCGAGGTCGTCCGCCGCGGGCTCGCCCAGTTCGCGGGCGTCGACCCGAGCGGTGTCCCCCTCGACGGAGTCGTCGACTGGGTGCTCGCGCGACCGTTCGCGCACGGCGCTCGCCGCTGGGACTCCCGGCTGCTCGACGCCGGCTCCCGCGAGACCCTCTCCGCCGTGCCGGGTGACGGCGGGCCGACCAGCGGCGCCGACCTCGCCCGTATGGAGATCGCCCTCACCGATCCGTGGGACGAGCACGGCGACGCGCTCGTCAAACGGGCGCACGATCTCGTGCAGAAGGGCTGGCAGGGCTGCTGGCTGACCGGACCGCAGGACTGCGGCCACCTTCTGACCAGGCTCGAGATCGGCGAACGACTGCGCAACGAGACCGGTGCGCTCGTGGTGGTCGACGGCCCGCCGTCCTGCACGGACGACCTGGCCGCAGGCATCGCCTCCGGCCGCACGGACCTCGCGTGCGTCACCACGGCACGAACGTGAGACCCGGCGACGACAAGGACGGCGCGACCTGGGACCCGCGCCGCGAACCCGAACAGATGCGGAGTTGAGATGATCAAGGATGAGCACCGGGCGCGGGGCGTCGACCACGCCGCGTTCCCGACCTTCGACCCGGCCGCGACCGTGCGGTTCTACCGGGATGTGCTGAAGTTCCCGGTAGTGCACTCGATCTGCGCGGCGGGCTGGGGACCCGACCGGCACCCCGACTTCATCCACTTCTTCTTCGACATCGGCAACGACGACCGGATCGCCTTCTTCTACTACTTCGGTCACGAACCGGCCGGCGACCCGGATGCCCGCGGCGACGCCTGGGCCCGGCTCCCCGAGGGAACGCCGGAGTTCTTCGCCAACTCCCGGCACCTCGCGATCCACGTCGACTCCGAAGAGGACCTGCTCGAATACCGGCGCCGCCTGGACGAGAGCGAGTGGCCCTGCGAGATGCAGGTCATGCACGAGACGATCGAATCGATCTACACCCACGATCCGAACGGCTACATGATCGAGCTGACCCGGGCGCTGCGTCCGGTCACGCCGCAGGAGGACCTGGACGCCGCGCTCACGGTCGACGCGCTCTGCGAGGTGGCGTCAGGTCCCGAGCCCACGCTGGAGAAGCTGCTCACCCGCAAGGCGGAGCTGATCGTGGAGCGTGCCGAGGCATGGGAGCGCGCCCGGACGCCTGCGCCCGAAACCGAGACGGTATCGCCGTGACCGCCATGTTCGTCCTCGACGTCCCGGAGAACCGCGGCGTGATCGAGGTGGCCGGGCAGGACCCGCTGCTGGCCGTGGACGAGGTCGGCCCCTACTTCCGCATCTCCGCCACGGGGGAGCGCCCCGGCGATTCGGGCGACGAGCCTCTCGGGGCCGGACACAGCAGCACGACCGGCGAGATCGTCATCGACCGGCGCGCGACCGGCTGCCGGCACGCGGTGTGGTACTCGGCCATCGCCGGCCTGCAGGGCGCCCGGATCGTCCAGCACGACAAGAACGCCCTGCGCGTCGTCCCTGGCTGAAGCCGCGGCCGAATCAGTTCGAACGTCTGAGGGGTGAGGAGCAACGATGAGCAGACCGACGGCCGCGGGCCAGAGGGCCCACTACCGGATCGGGCTGGTGGTGCCCAGTTCGAACATCACCGTGGAGACCGAGATGCCGGCGCTGCTCCAGCGGCACCGCGACGCGACGTTCTCCTTCCACTCGACCCGGATGCGGATGCACACGGTGTCGCCGGAGGAGCTCCGCGCGATGAACGCCCAGCGCGGCCGCTGCGTCGATGAGATCGGCGACGCTGGTGTCGACGCGATTCTGTACGCCTGCCTCGTCGCACTGATGGCGCAGGGACACACGGACGGCATCGCCGAGCACATCACGGCCGAACAAGCGGTGCGGGATCAGCTCGCCGAACGCGGCCTCGCCCCGCGGGTCACGTCCAGTGCCGGTGCCCTCGTCCACGCGCTGCGGGCCACCGGCGCGACCCGGGTCGCCGTGGTGATGCCGTACCTCCGGCCGGTCGCGGAACAGGTCGTCGCCTACCTTGAGGCGGAAGGCGTCACGGTCGCCGACTGGCGGGCACTGGAGGTCGGAGACAACACCGAGGTCGGCTGCATCCCGGGCGACAGGGTGCTCGGCGCGGCGCGCTCGCTGGATCTGAGCCGAGCGGACGCACTGATCATCTCGGCGTGCGTGCAGATGCCATCGCTGCCGCTCGTCCAGGCCGCCGAGGACGAGTTCGGGCTTCCCGTGCTCTCCGCCGCGACCGCGGGCGCGTTCACCCTGCTCGAGGAACTGGGTCTCCCGGTCGACCTGCCGGGCGCGGGGCGGCTGCTCAATCGCGACGCGACGCTGGGTGCCGTCTGATGGCCGCCGCGACCAGGAAGAATCCGGGTCTCAACGTCGACTGGCATCCGGCCTCCCTGCCCACGGGCACCGGCATCCTCCAACGGACCGCCGTGACGGCCGACGGCAACGCGGCGAAGGGCACGCTGTACACGCCGACGGGTCGCGAGCCGCGTGAAACGACCGTCGTCGTACTGATGCACCCGCGGGTGGACTTCTCCCGCCATTACCTGATCCCGGCGCTGATCGAGGCCGGTCACGCGGTGTTCGCCCAGCAGGCCCGGGACGCGGGCAACGACCTGCGCCTGATCCATGAGCAGACGTTGCTGGATCTGGCCGCCGGCCTGGCATGGCTCCACGGCGTGGGCTTCCGGCGAACGGTCGGGCTCGGCAACTCCGGGGGCGGCGGACTCCTGACCTACTACGTTCAGCAGTCGCTGCGTGCGCCGGAGAACCGGGTCGCCAGGACCCCGGCCGGACGGCCCAGCGCGCTCGACAAGGCGGTCCTGCCCGAACTAGACGCGTTGGCCTACCTCGCCCCGCATCCAGGACAGGGCCCTCTCCTCGCGCGGTGCATCGACCCGTCGGTCACCGACGAGGAGGACGCGTTCTCCGTCGACCCCGCGCTCGATCCCTTCGCCGAGGAGAACGGGTACCGGCCGGCCCCGGAGAGCTCGGCCTACACCCCGGAGTTCGTGACCCGCTACCGCGCGGCCCAGTTGGCGCGGATCGCCCGGATCGACGAGAAGGCACGGGCATGCGTCGCGGACGCCGCGGCCGCCCGCGCGGCGGTCAAGCGCGGGGACGGAACCGCCGAGGACCGCAGACGCGCGGGCACCGCACGGCTGATCACGGTGTGGCGCACGGACGCCGACCTGCGCGCGATGGATCAGAGCCTGGACAAGTCCGACCGCGCCTACGGTTCGGTCTACGGCGCCGACCCGGAAAAGACGAACTACGGCATCACCGGGTTCGGTCGGCTCGCCACCCCTGACGCATGGCTGTCGACCTGGTCCGCGCTGTCGTCCAACGCGACGATCGAGAAGGCCGGTCTGGAGATGGTCCTGCCGACCCTGCTCGTCACCTACACCGCCGACAACTGCGTCTTCCCGAGCGACTTCGAAGGCATCGTCGCGGCCATCGGCAGCTCGGACAAGCATGTCGCCGGCATCGCCGCGGACCACTACGGCAACCCCGTCGGCGGCGGTGCGCGGGACGGCGCGGTCGCGCTCCTGGACCCGTGGATCCGTGAGCTGAGCTGATGGTCACCGGTGGTTCGCGCTGTGCGTGATGAGGAACGAGTCCGGCGCGCCGACCGACCGTTCCTGCCGCATCAGCGACTCGCCATGGAGACCGCGCTGTGCACCGCCGTCCTCAGATGGAGGTGGTTTCGGCAGCGCAGGGGCGGCGGGAACCGGTGGGCCTGCTACCGGGTGGCTTTGTCGGCCGATGGGGCGAGCCCGGTGAACGCGAGGTCGACTATGGCGTTGATGTGGTCGGTGTCGGCTATGCGCGGGGTGAGCAGCCGGCGGTAGTAGGCGGCGCCGTAGAGCAGCTCGGTGACGAGGACCGGGTCGGCGTCGGAGCGGATCTGGCCTTCGCGCTGCGCCGTCCTTATGCGTTCGGCGGCGGCGCCCGCCAGGTGACCGATGAAGTTGTCCCAAAGGGCCCGATGGAGGTCGGGGTCGTGTTGGGCTTCGCCGATCAGTGCGCGGTAATGCGGAAAGACGTCCGGGTCTCCGAGGATGCGAGAGGCCGCCGCCATCTGTGCCTTGATGTCGGCGATGAAGTCACCGGTATCGGGGAAGGTCGCGTCCATCTTCCATGTGGACAGCAGGCCGTCCAGCAGCACGGCGGCCTTGGACGGCCACCAGCGGTAGATGGTGTTCTTGCCGACGCCGGCGCGGGCGGCGATGCCCTCGATGCTGAGTTTCCGGTACCCGACCTCCTGGCACAGGTCCATCGCGGCCTTGATGACGGCGTTGGCGGCCTCTTCACTTCGGCGCTCGGGACGTCTGGGTGACATGCGGACAGCATAGCCCTCAGGCGGCACGGAACGTTCCGTATTGACGAGAGTCCCGCCGCCGGGCATGCTGAGGCGACACGGAACGATCCGTGCCGTCTCAGAAGGACGACCCATGAAAGTTGAGTTCACCCACGACATCGCCTGCGTGTGGTCGGCGCTCGGCTACGCCCGCTTCCAGCGGGCCGCCGAGGAGCACCGGGCGGGTGGCGGCGAACTGGAAGTCGTCTTCAGGCCGTACCAGACGTCGGGCTCGTCAGCGGGAACGTCGCCGGGCTCCGGCCCTATCCAACTCGTCCCCGCCGTACGGGTCGAGCAGATCGCACGGGCAGCGGCGGTCGACGGCCTGGTGGTGGACCTCGACCGGATCGTGCCCGCCCACACCGCCCACGCGCACCGGCTCATCGCGCTGGCGGCCGCGCAGGGCGTCGCCGAGGACATGGCCGCGCGCCTTTACCGCGCCTACTTCAGTGACGGTATGGACATCGGTGACGCGAACGTGCTGCGAGGCTTGGCGTCCGCGATCGGCGTCAGATGGAACGGTGAGAGCGAGGGCGAGCGGCCCCGCGCGGAACCTGTGCGGTCCGCTCGCGCGACTGGCCCGCGAGTGCCGGTCTTCCGGTTTCCGGACGGGACCGTCCTCGTCGGAGCCGTGTCACTCGCCGCGCTGCGGAGCGAGCTGAGGCAGGCCGACCAAACGCATCGACGCGGTCGGCCATCTCCCGACCGCACGCCGACCGCAGAACCAGCGCTCTGACCGACGCCGCACACAGAGGCGCGAAGGCCAACCATGCTCTTGATATGAGCCTGTCCGATGGATCATCCGAGCTCTGGGCCACCTGCCGCGCCGTGGGCGGCCTTCAGGCCGGAGATCGCATCACTGGGAGAAGAACCAGGCGTGGGGCTACCTCGGCGGCAGGCCGGGGGGTGACGGCGTATCCGTACTGTCGGGCGAGCATATTGATCATTATTCGAACGCGACGCGTGGCGGGAAGGGGAGCGGGTTCCAGAACCTGGCCGTATTTCCCAACGAATACGGTCCGCCTCAGGCAGGACTGTGCGGGCGGACAAGCAGGCAGCGCCTGGAAAACGGCTGGCAGCCCCGATAGAAGAGGTCTCACCACAAGCACTCGGGGTCAATATCCGCCAGGCCGTCCGCCGCGGCGCCCTCACCCTCGTCCCCGACCTGATTGCCGCCATCGGCAGTTACATCGATGTCGCCGACCAGCGCGTCCGCTCGTATCGGGACCAAGCCGCTGGCGAAGTCCTACACGCCGCAACCCACCGTCAGCAGAGTTCATACACGCGACACCAGGTGATGGATTACGCCTCACGGCGCCCAAACCGTATCCCCACCGGGCAAGCGTGGTCGTGCCGTTGGCCGTACAGTTTGAAGCCGGGCAAAAAGCCCGGCGGCACCGGAAGTGGGTACGCCGTGATCGTCGTGTACGGAGGGCGCCGTCCGTCGGAGTCCCAGGGGCAACTGCCGGCCGACTGCCTGCCCGCTGTCGAGGAACGCCTCGACGGCCTACTCGCCGACCTGCAGCCTCGGCTCGCCGTCGGCTCGGCCGCCGCCGGCACCGACCTCCTCGCCGCCGCGTCCGCCCTGAGGGCCGGGGCCGCTGTCGAACTTCTCGTCACCTCCGACACCGACGAATTCGTCGCCGCGTCCGTGGCGGACAAGGGAGCCGAATGGACGGATCGTTACCACGTCCTCACCGCCGCGCCGCGAAGCGAAGTGATCGAGCAACCCGGCCTCGGCACCGACGACGACGGGTTCGGAGAAATGGTGCGCCGCATCCTCGCCCATGCCGAGGAGGCTCGGCGCGATGGAGAGGGACTCACCGTCGTGATCGTCAGTGCGGGCCGCCGGCCGGGGCGTGACCACAGCGAGGACATGGCGGACATCGCCGCCCGCCGCGGCCACCGCGTCGTCCGCGTCGACCCTCGGGGCTAGAGCCACCCCAGATCGCGTCCCCGCATCAGGGCCTGCGTCCGATTCATCGGCCTCGGATCAGCCGGGGTCGGTGGAGCGGCTGGCGCGCCACATCGTGTGCTCGCGGCTGATGGCCTCCTCGGCGTCGGAGACCTCGGCGGCCCACACCGCTTCCTCCTGGACGTCGCTCAGCCGGGAGTGTGTGATGGCCAGCTCGTTCGCCGCGAAGGCGTAGGCGCGTTCGAGGGAGGCGTGCTGCTTGACCGCCAGCCACGCGGCGGCGGAGCCGACGAGAGCGGCGCAGATGCCGGCGAGGTCTACGGAGAACACGTCGAACGCGCGCAGGACGGCGGTGAGGATCCCCGAACCCTCGGCGGTGACCAGAACGATGCGCCAGAGGCCGGCTCGCCGCCTGTTGTACTCGGACTTGCTCGCGTACCAATTGCGCTGATCTTCGATGCGCCCGGCCAGGTAGGCCTCCCTGCGCTCGTGGAAGGGCCGGGACCGCATGGCCTGGAGCTGCTCGCTCACGGCGGCTTCGGTGGTGGCGGCGATGCTCGTGCTCGGCGCGTCGTGGAGGAGTTCGGCGAGCTGGTCGCGGTAGTAGGCGCGGACGTCCTCCTCGGCGCTCGCGGCGCCGATTCTGAAGGGGGAGGCCCCGACCGCGTAGCGCCATGCCAGGGTCTTCGCCGACTCGGCGACCGCCCGGCCGTCGTACCACTGCGCTTCAGGCCGCCGGAACGCCAGGTAGAGCTCCAAGCAGGCGACCGCGGCGAAGGCCACCGCTCCGGCGATCGCCATCACGTCCACGGGGCCGCCCCCGATCCGGAGGCTGAACGCAGCGGAGACCGCGGCGACGACCGCGAGGACGAGGCGGGTCTTGGTGGCGCGGAGGAAGGCCCTCTGGCCCTGGAGCGACAGGCGGTCGGCGGACCGGTAGAGGGCGGGGAACGCGCTGTCGGGCAGCGCGGGCGGGTGAGCGGTCAAGCGTCGGCCTCCGGGACGAGTGCGAGCAGTCGGTCGATCACCTCGGGCGGGTCGCCCGCCCTGCGGAAGAACTCGAGTTGGCGGCGCATGGACTTGCGCTGCTCGCCGTTGGCGCCGCGGGCGGCCGCCGCGTAGTGCCCGATCGCTTCGGTGAGGAGGTCCTGTTCTGGTTCCTCTGCGAGGAGGTGGCGGTGCAGCGCGAGTTCGCCGAGCGTCGCCCGGAGCCAGCCGCTGTCCGGCGCCTCCGAGCTGTTCTTCACGGCGAACCGGACGACGGGAACGATCTCCTTGACCTCCTCGAGATCCTCCGCGCTGCCGAAGTGCTGCCCGCGCAGGCGTAACAGGGCGATCAGGTTGATGCCGGGGTAGTAGTTCGCCGGATCGGCCATCAGGCCTTTCCGGTAGGCGCTGATCGCCTTCTCCATGTGGGATTCCATGGACCCGCCCGCCTGCAGGGTCTGCTTGGCGGCGCTGCCCAGGAGGCTGAGCGTTTCCGCGGACTGCGGGTACCGCTCGTCGAGCGTGGTGAGCAGCTTCACGGCCCGCAGCAGGTTCTGCAGACGTTCGGCCTCGTCGGCGGCAACGCGATGGATCAGCGTGAGCGCGAATCGCTGCTGCAGGATGATGTCCGTGAGATCCGTGTCCGCGCTCGCCAGCGGCTCGAGCGAAGCGGCTGCCTTCTCGTAGTTGCCGAGAGTGAGGTAGGCGAGGCCTACCTGCCGGTGCAAGGTGCGTCGACTCGCGTCCGGAAGGTCTGTCTCCTCGATGCGGTCGGACACCGCGGCCAGCCGGTCCTCGGCACGTAGGTCGGACGCGATCGAGATCTCCTCGACGAGATCCGCCATGGCCTCCGCGGACGCCACTTCGCGCTCCTCTGCCCTCTTGGGCAGGACGACCTCGCGCAGTCCTGGTAAGGCCACGAAGACCGGGCTGGTCAGGTCGCCCGGGCGTGACCTGGCCAGAGCTTCGCGCACGGTGCGGATGCCCATGATCGCGTCCCGCTCCGGAACCTCGCGAAGCCTGCGGCGGTACCGGTGCACCGGCATGTGATCGACGTCGAACGGGGGGAGAGTGCCCTCCGGGGCGACGAGCAGGCTGCCATGGGGACGCCAGGCGTGCCGGACGCCCAGCTCCCACAGCACGTTGGCATTGAGCGTCGCGAGATCCGCCACGAACAGGTCGGAGGTCGCGATCTCTCTCAGCATCGTGAGGTCGATGGACTCCCGGCCGAGTTCGTATCCAGCGCGGAAAGGTCGGTATCCGCGGTCGACGAGGGCCGGCACGATAATGCGAAACCATGTCTCATCGGACTCGTAGCCCTTCATGGGCGGCGCGGCCTCTGTCCTGCTCCCGTAAGGCATGGCAACGAAGGCGACCGGGAGCCTGTGCTTCGCCACGGTCGGATCCAGGCGCAGCACGAGATGGCCGTTCAGCTCGGCGAGCTTGGCCAGAAGCGCGGCGGGATCATTTTCGTCATCATTCGCGGATCCCACGTCGAGGACCACTAATTCTTCCTCTTCGTCGAGGGAGTCGTGGGCCTTCTTCAGTATCGGACGTGCGAGGAGGGTGGGCTCCGCGTCGTCCGAGAAGGCGGCCGATATCCGGACGACCTCGGTTCGCCTGGCGGTAGCGAGGTCGTAAAAGGGCTTCGGCACGTCCTTCGGGCCGGCCGGTCCGCTCCCGGCGGCCGGCGTGAGCAACTGGACGGGGACGTCGGCACGGACGGCCGCTTCTGCCGGCAGCGGATCGGCACCCGCGAGGGCCGGGCCGATGGCAAGGCGGGGATGCAGCCCACGGAAGATGAGTTGCAGGGAGTCCAGCGCATGCTGCCTGGCCCCGGGGGGAAACGCGGCTTGAGCGATGTGACGGGCAGTGAATGCGATGATCATTATAACGAGTTCCGTCGTCGCCCTTCTCGTTCCACAATGTAACCACCGGTCTCCCTTAACCGACACCAGGTGGCCGCCATCGGTCGAGAGCGGGTATGGGCGGTTTCTCGTGTTCCGGGAGGCGGGTGGTGCACGGATCCACGAGCAAACGAGATCAGTCTCGGAGCGCGCCTGGGCGGCCGGCGGCCGTGTCGGGAGAGCCGCCGTCCGGTCTGAGGGCCGATCACACCGCCCTGCGAAGCTTCATGGGCACAGCTCCCTGAAGGGCAACCCGGATGCATATTGCCGCCATTCCTTCTTAGTGAGGGAACGACCGGCGCGGGCGCACAGTTGGGCCTCTTGGTCGACTGTGTCGCGCACGTCCCAGATCGTCGGAACGCCCTTTCGGTCGATCGTCGTGAGCCGGCGGCCGTCGGAACTGAACTGCAGGTCGCCGGCGGGGGCGGACGCCGTGGGCAGCGGCGCACCGATGAGGCTCTGGCTGGCGGCGTCCCACAGCCAGGCGGCGCCGTCGATGCCGGCGGCCACCAAGGTTCGGCCGTCCGGGCTGAACCTGACCGTATAGACGTGCGCGACCGGCCCCGTCAGTTCCGCGTTCACCGAACGATGCTGATCGGTGCTCCACAGACGCACCTTCCCGTCCTGCCCGCCGGCGGCAAGCATCCTGCCGGTCGCGTCGAAGGCAACGGAGTAGGCGCGCTGCACATGACCGGCGAAGGGCTTGCCCACGATTTCTCGCGTGCGCGGATCCCACAGCCGGACGGTGGAATCGTCGCTGCTGAGAGCAAGGACGCGGCCGTCCGGGCTGTACGCGACGCCGGTGATGACACCGAAGTCCCCGTTGATCGACGCTGGGCCGGTGGGTCTTCGCGCACCGACGTCCCAGATGAGAAGCGAACCGTCTCGAACGGCGACGGCGAGGTACCTCCCACCGGGGCTGAACGCGGCGTCCACGATGACGGGGACGTCCCGGTCGAACACCGTTCCGCGCAGGGCGAAGGTCCGGGCGTCCCACAACTGGAGCGCGCCCCCGCTCGCGATGGCCAGAACGCCGCCGTCCGGACTGGTCAGCGCGAAACCGGGAGCCTTGCGAGTGGCGGTGCGCACCGAGCCCAGTAGCCGGCCCGACGCCACGTCCCGCGTTTGCACGGTCCCCCTGCTGTCGCTCGTGACCAGCACCCGCGCATGGTCGACAAACGAGATCGCGCGGTGGCCGTGCGCCATGTACGGCTGCGCCAATGGACGGTGGAGCGAAGCGTCCCAGAGGCGGACGGTGCCATCGCCGCAGACGGTAGCCAGAAGCCGCCCGTCCGGAGAGACGGCCACCGCGCGGATGTCCCGGCTGTGTCCGGCAAGCGGTGACTCGACCGGACGTCGCGTCGCCACGTCCCACAGTTGCGCGGTGCCGTCGGCGCTCGCGCTCGCCATCGTTCGGCCGTTGGGGCTGAACACCACACCGGTGACCCCCTTCTTGTGAGCGGCCACACCCCCCAGCAGGCGCTGGGTCGAGGCATCCCACAACTGGACGGTGCCGTCGGCGCTCCCCGTGGCGACGATCGTGCCATTGGGCGAAACAGCGGCGGAGGAGTACCCACTCCCTGGGAGCCCGCGCGGCCCGCCGCCGGCTGAGGTGTCCGAAATACGGGCCCTGGTGTCCTGGTCCACGGTGACCAGGACACGCCCGTTGGCGCTGACAGCCATGGTGTGGGGACCCGACGGGTGAAAGCTTCCGGTAGCCGCCCTGTGCGCCGGGTACTCGGCGATCTGCTCGCGGTCGTTCACGGACCACTTCCGGACAGTGCCGCCGCTGGTGCTGAACAAGGTTTCGCCGTCGGCGTCGAACGCGAGACCGCTCACCATCGTGCCGTCAAGCCGAGGGAAGGTGCTCACCAGCCGCCGCTCATGCCAGGACCACAGCCGGATGCGTCCGTCGGCGTCACCTGTGGCCAGAGTCCGGCCGTCCGGGCTGAACGCCACGGAATCGATCTGGGTGTCCTCGCGCAGCGGCCTCTCGAGCTGGCGGTGGCTGCGCACGTCCCACAAACGGACCGTCATGTCGATGCCGCTGGAGGCGAAGACCCGCCCGTCCGTGCTGAAAGCACCCGACCACAGTGAGTTGGGAAGGCCCTTCAGAGCGCCTTTCAGCATGTCGGCCGGCAACACGCCCACGCCGCGCCGGTCCATCGCGCGGATCATTCCCGCGCGGGAGCCGTCGGATGGAGCCGTCCGCCAGGCGGCCACACTGAGCAGTTGTGACAGTTCGGGGTTGTGATCGGCGATCTGGTCGGCACGCTCGGTCAGTTCCTGGGCCGTCTTGAGGCGCGCCTGCGCGTCGGCCCGCCGCCTTTCCTCGTCGACGTTCGCGAGCGCGACGACGGTGACGGCGAGCAGGCACACGATGACGGCGACGGCTGCCAGGACGAGCCTGAAAGCCCGGCGTCGGGCGCGCAGGTCCGCGCTGTGGAGTTCCTCTTTGGGCCTGCCGTGCAGAGGGGCAGCGAGGTCGGCGACGCACTCGAGCAGCTGCGGCGCCCGCCATGTCGTCGGCGTGCCGGCCGCACGGATGCCTCGAAGGTCCAGGTACCGGGGCTCGCCGGTGTACTTCTCCTGCAGGAAAGGGCTCAGGCAGTTCGTTCGGTCAGCGGCGAAGCGTGACGAATCCGCGTCCCACGCAATCCCGCCCGCGGTGACGACGATCAGCACGCGCTCGATTCCATGGGTTTCCAGGAAGTTCTTCAGCTCCCAGTCCACCCATGGCGATGCGGCGGATTCCGGGCCGGCCAGCAGAATGAAGAAGCGGGATCTGTCGAGAGCAGGACGGATCTCGGCCCTCATGTTCGCGGTCGCCGACATCGACGTGTCGTCGAGGAATACGTGCAGGGCGCGCCGTCCGTACCACGGTGCGGTGAAGCGGTGCAGGCCTTGCTTGAGCAGCAGAGCGAGCCATTGATCGGCTTCTTGGTTGTAGGAGAGGAAGGCGTCGTAGTCGTAACGGCGCGGCGCGCCGGATGTCCCGGTAATGTTCTCGCGATAGAACGTCATCTGGTCCTGCAGTCGGCGTCGTCGTTCTTCCGGCCAGCATCGTCAACCGACGGTATGCCCACTGACAGGTGTCCGTGCGACCTCTCGGCGTCACGCGACCGGTAGTGGCCTGACGTTCGGCGGCTCGGCATTCTGTCGCGGAAACTTCCGCGTGGCTGGGCGCGGTGCGAATGCGGCCATGTGTGGCCAAGATCCAGGTCCGTTATGTCCAAGTCCGGCTGGCTAGCCTATTCACAGTCAGAGCTTGCGGTGATGCGCTTGTCTTCTGCGGTGAACGTCATGCGCGGGCGGCATCGGTATGGAGGCCTGTGCATGACGCTTCATGAGAGACCGGCACGTCACTCCGAGAAAGTCGGATTCGACGCCTTTATCTCGTACGCACGGGGGGACGAGGCGATCGCCGCCGAGTTCCAGCGTGCTCTCGCGCGTTTCGCGAAATCCTGGTACCGGCTGCGGGCATTGCGGATCTTTCGTGATCGTGCCGTGCTCACGACCGGGCCGCGGCTGCGCGAGACCCTGCACGATGGTCTGCGCCTGAGCCGTTCGCTCATCCTGCTCGCGTCGCCCGCGGCGGCGGCGTCCGAGTGGGTCGACGAGGAGGTCAGGTTCTGGCGGACGGCGAAGCCGTCGGGGACGGTCTTCCTCCTCGTCGTCGAGGGCCGGATCGGGTGGGATCCGGTGCGCGGCGACTTCGCCCCCGGCCGGACCGATTGCCTTCCTCCCGCCGCCTACGGTCTGTTCCGTGAGGAGCCCTCGTGGGGCGACCTGCGCGGTATCGGTATCGAGGAACTTCGCGCCTCGCCCCGTTTCGTCGATGCGGTCGTCGACGTAGCCGCGCCGCTGCACGGCCGTAGCAAGGACGAGATGTTCGGCGAGGACGTGCGGCAGCATCGCCGGGTCCGCCAGATCGTCACCGGAACGGTGGCCGTCCTCGCCGTCATCACCGCCTTCGCGGTCACGGCCGCCATAGTCGCCGTGCATCAGCGGAACACGGCGGAGCGCCGTGCGGCCATCGCCGAATCGCGGGAACTGGCCATGCGCGCGACCAACACCTACTCTTCGGACCCCCATGCGGGATCGGAACTAGCTGTGCGAGCGGTGCGGCGCTACAAGACCGCCGAGGCCGTGGAGGCATTGCGGACCGGGCTGGGCCTGAACCATCAGCGCGCCGCCCTGCGCAGTGCCAGGGGGGCGATGTCGGCCGTCGCGATCTCGTCGGACGGATCCGAGGTCGCGGCCGGCTCAGAAGGCGGCGAGGTGCGCCTCTGGCGGCCGGGAGAGCGCGGTCAGGGCAGGCGGTTGCTCACCAGGCCTTCGGCCGTCACGGCACTGGGCTTCGCACCGGTCGGCCGGCGACTCGTGATCGGCGACGGCGGCGGAGTGGTCCTGGTCGACGTCCGGACCGGCGCCGCGATCGAGCTCCGCGGACACACTGCCGGGCCGGTGCGGACCGCGGAGTTCAACCCGGACGGATCCCGGGTCCTGACGACCTCCGATGACGAGACCGCCCGGCTCTGGGACGGCCGTACGGGGCGTCTTCTCGGGAGCTTCCGGGACAGTGCCGCCTATCTGGACGCGCCCCACTTCAGCCGCCGACGCGGCCTGTTCGTCACCCGCACCGATGACCAGGCGGTCGTTCGCACGGTGCGGTCTGGAACGCAGGTGGCCGCCCTCGACCACGGTGCGGCGGTGGCGGCGGCCACCTTCAGCCCTGACGGAACACGCCTGGTGACCGGCGGTTTCGACGACACGGCCAAGCTCTGGGACGTGCGGAGCGGACGGCGGATCGCCTCGCTCGCCGGTCACCGTGAGGCGGTGCGGAGCGTGGCCTTCAGCCCCGACGGCTCCCTGGTCGCCACGGCCGCGCACGCCACGCGGGTGGATTCCGATTTCACCGCTCGCGTGTGGGCGGCCGATGACGGACGTCCGGTGGCGACACTGCGGGGGCACACCGCTGCGATCCGGCGAGTGACCTTCCTTGACGGCGTCCGGGTGCTCACCGCCTCCTACGACGGCACGGCCCGGATCTGGGAGGCGCGCACCGGTGAGCAGAGGGAGAGTCTCATCGGCCACGGCCAGACCCTCTGGGACGCTGTGTCGGATTCGGCGGGCCGCACCGTGGCGACGGCGGGCCAGGACGGGACCGTCCGCGTCTGGGACGCCGGGGCGGGCGAGCCGCAACTGACGGTGCCGCTCCTCAACGCCTCCGACGCCGGTGTGCTCGGCGGTGGCCTGCTCGCAGTCGTCGCGGACCGAGAGGCGCGCATCGTCCGGCTGAGCGATGGGCGCACGGTGTCGTCATTGAGGCTGCCCGGAACGCATGGGCCGCTGCTGCGCGTCGCTCCTGACGGGAGACGCGTCGGCATCGACGCCAACGGCTTCGTCACGTCCTACGACCGGGGCACGGGCCGCTGGGGACCGAGCATCACCGCCGAGGAGAACTTCTACAGCCTCGATGCGTGCAACCGCGATGTCAGCAGAACTCTGGTGTTGCGTCCCCGGCCTGCGGCACCGCAGATACGCGGACTGACGGGCCGACGCACGGCGGTGACCCTGCGGATGCCACTCACCACGTGGGTGACGTCCGTGGCCTTCAGTCCCGACGACCGCTACCTGGCACTGGCGACCACCGACGGGGTCTTGAGGGTCTTCGACACCGGCACCGGCGCCGAACTGCGGCGGCTGACCCTGGCGGACAAGGCCTTCACCATGGTGTTCAGCCCCGACTCCGCAGCGCTCGCCGTCGGCGGCGGCTCCGACCTCGAGAACAACTCGCGGAACACCGACGGCCGCCTCTACGACGTCCCCAGCGGGCGGCTCCGGGCGACGTTCAAAGGCCATACTCAGGCCATCCGCGCCATGTCGTTCAGCCCGGACGGCAGGGCCCTCGTGACCGCCGCCCAGGACGACACCGCCCGAATCTGGGACGCGCGCACCGGCCGGGAGTTGCATGAGCTGCGCGGCCACACCGGCGAGGTCTGGGCGGCGGAGTTCAGCCCGAATGGTGAGTTCGTCGTCACCGCGGGAGGGGATCGCACCGCGCGGGTCTGGCGTGTCTCGACCGGGCAGCCTGTCGCTGTTCTCCGAGGCCCCGGCGACAGCGTCGGGTCTGTGCATTTCGACGGCGGCGGCACGCGGGTCGTCGCTACGAGCAGCGACGGCGTACGGGTCTTTGCCAGCGATCTGTTCGGTGACGCCGATGCCCTGCTCGCCGCAGCGCGGAGACAGGGGATCGAATGAGCGACCGGGCCTTGCGAGGGCGGGCCCCGGTCACCTGATCATTCCCGGCGGCCGCATGCCGGGTAGCCGGCCTCTGCCCCCGTTGCGCCCACGGGCGCATCGTCGCCAGCGGCACACGACTGCGCCGCTGGGCTGGATGGCGCCCTACTGACGACGAACTGACACCCATGGCTCAACTGTGCAGCCTTCAGAAGCGTCAGGCCTACCGACCTGGCCGACGCTGCCACGACATACCGGCTGGGCGGGCGGCAGACTCTGACCGGGCGGGAGGCGGTCAAATGGCGGGCAGATCCACGTCCACTTTCCGGACTGGGACTCCAGCGAACAGAACGCGCCGACCCATCTGGCTCCGCTCCTGCACTAGGCCGAGGCCGAAGGACTGATCACGGGACGGCGCTGGACGACCTGGCTGAGAGCGAGGCAATCCACAGTTGGTGGCCCGGTGAGTACGAGGCCGAGACCGCCGCATTCGGCGGCCAGGACCGCTAAGCCACGCCGCTGCCCCAGCGGCAGTTGGCGCGGTTGTCGCCCCAGTACTCGCAGACCTTGACGAAGACGGATTTCCCGTCGGCGAAGTAGTTGGTCGCCCAAGAACGGCATTGGCCGTCGTGGGATGGATCCTGGAAGTAGTACCAGACGACGGCGTCGGGATCGAGCGGGTCGTTGCCCTCGACGTACGCCTCGATTCCCCGGCCGTCGGTCAGGTTGTCGCACACGGTGATCTTCTCGTACGAGGGGTATCCCGAAAGATCCGCATCGAAGAACACCGCGCCGCTGTGGGTTTCCGTGTACAGCCAGCCGACGTTCTCCGGGTCCGCGGCGGCCGCCGGCGATGCGGCTCCGAAAACCAGTCCCGCCACGGCCGCCGCCAGGCACAATGGACGCGCGAATCGCGATACAGAGCGCATGCGGAAATCTCCGATCCGGTCACTTCGGCCACGACCGACGTGACCGGATCGCATGCTATTGAACAAGATCGACTTCTGTCCACGGCCGCCAGGCGAGGGCGCTGGGCCGGAGCTGAAAGACCACGGTCACCAGGTGGTGTTTGCCTGGTGTGTGGAGCCAGACCTTGAAGAAGCGCCGAGGTCCTGCCCGGAAATCTTTCGGCGAGCACTTCGTAGTCCTCGGTGGTGCCGTTGCCGTACTTCCTGTTCGTCGGCCAAATGCGGGTCAGGCGTCATGACCCGCTAGTCACCGACCTTGTGCTGGAGCATCTGCAGCGCCGCGCTCCCGCGGAGGCAGATCGAGCGGTGGAACATCTGATCGCGGCCCGGGTCGGCGGTCATGACGTATCAGAACGCGGTCCGTCCCGGCGGCATGGGCGGCGGGTCGGCGTAGATCTGCTCGAACGCGGACTGCGCGGATTGGCCGCCGTGCTTCTCCGTCCGGTACTTCTCCGTCCAGAGCGTGTAGCCCTCGTTCAGCCAGACGTCCTTCTCGCGGGCGGGGGTGACGCTGCGTCTCGGCCCAGCGCGTCGGCGAGCCGCGCATCCACACCGCGTTGTGCATCGGACGCACCAGACCGATCGCCGCGATGCTTGCCGACACCGCCGAAAGCGACGTGCGCTCCAACATCATGGGCCGGTCACCTGCGCAGACCTCGTCTTCGGCAAGCGCAGGGAACCGCTCGTCGAGGCGGACGCGGGCGGCGAGCTGCGGATGGCCTCCTTCGGGATCGTCGGATCCCGGGGCACCCGCACCGCAGGCTCGCAGAGGTCATGAAGCCTGCTCCAGGACGTATTCGGCGACCTGGGCGTGGGTGGCGTACCAGACGCCCTGCTGCGCGTCGATGTGCTCCAGCAGTTCGCGTAGTACGGCCATGCGGGAGCGGTGGCCGATGACGTGCGGGTGCATGGTGAGCTGGAACAGCCCGCCCTCCTCGAGCGCGGCGTCGAACTCGTCGCGCCAGATCCCCGCCACGTCCCGCGGCGGCGGGCACGCCCGGAGCATGCTCGCAGCCCCGGCTGCTGTCGTCCCGCGCTCAGGCCGGTCGGGGTCGGACGTGACGATCTTTTTGTGTACGTCCGGGCGAGTAGACCTACCGGCGATGTGGCTGGTGCGGCGGATTCCGTCCTGGCGCGACCGGCTGCGTCTGATGGACGGCATCCTGCTGCGGTGCTTCGCGCAACACCATGCACCGCTCGGCCCTGGGGGAGATCGCCCGCTACGGCGTGGTGCGTCCCCATGGGCAGTGCGCGTCGGCCGTCCGCGGGAGGACCTCCTCGCCCCAATGCGGGAAATCGGCCCCCGCGCACAGCCGGTCGGCAGACCCTCGTCCCCGGTGGTCAGCGCTGTCCGCTCCTATCAAGCGATCGTCTTCAGTCCGTAGGAGGCGAGGTCGTCCTGGTAGGGGAATGAGCCGGGCCTATAGGCGCACCAGGGCTCCTCCGCGTACGGGTCGCCCGAGGTGGCCAGAGCGCGTGAGCGCGAGCCGCCGCAGATCGTCCTGAACTCGCAGGCGCCGCAGCGTCCGGTCAGGTTGCCGGGGTCGCGCAGGCCGGTGAACAGGGGAGAGGTCCGGTAGATCTCGGTCAGCCGGTCGTGGCGGACGTTGCCCGCCGGGGTGGGCAGGAAGCCGCTGGGGTGCACGGTGCCCCGGTGGGAGACGAAGACGAACCCGCGCGCGGAGTTGACGTCCATGGGTGGGCGGCGTGCCCGCCGCAGGGGGAGATCGAGTTCGGTCAGCCGCTCCAGAAGGGTCTGGTAGAGCGTCCCCAGGCCGAGAACGGCCACGTGGTCGGCACCGTGCCGCCCAAGGACCTCCCGCTGGACGGCGACGCGGCGGAAGTGGTGCGCCTCGGTGGTGCGGGCGGGGACGAAGGCGCCGGCGTCGTAGACGAAGTTGAGGACGTCTTCGACCTGGTGCGGGTCGAGCCCGGGCAGCAGCTTTCCCCGTCCGGTCGGGACGAGCAGGAACGCGCTCCAGGTAAGCGCTCCCATCTGCTGGACGATGCGGACGATCTCCGGCAGGTCGGTCAGGTTGTGCCCGGTGACGGTGGTGTTGATCTGCACTTTGAGGCCGAGGTCGAGGGCGGCCTGCCAGGCGTCCAGTGTCCAGCGGTAGACGCCGGGTGTGGCGCGGAAGGCATCGTGGATGCGCGCGTCCGAGCCGTCCAGGCTGAGAGAGATGGCTCGCGCGCCGGCCTCCCTCAGCCCGGTGAGATCGTCCTTGGTGAGCGTGGGTGTGCCGGACGGCGAGACCGCGACCGGCAGGCCGAGGCGGGTGCCGTGCCGGACGAGTTCGTACAGGTCCGGTCGCTGGAACGGGTCGCCGCCGGTGATGACGAACAGCGGCGGCGGGGACCCGAACTCGGCCACCTGGGCCATCAGGCCGCAGGCCTCGACGGTGGTGAGTTCGCCCGGATCGCGGTCGGGGCGGGCCTCGGCGCGGCAGTGCCGGCAGGCCAGCGGGCACGCCTGGGTGGCCTCCCAGATCACGATGAACGGCCGGTCGGCGGGATCTCGACGAGGGGTGCGGATCTGTTTCATGAGCTCAGCAGGTAGTCGACGGCGTCGGCGGCGGCGTAGTCGGCGCCGACCTTGTGAACGAGTCCGGGCAGGAATCCGAGATCCTGGCCGAGCGTCAGGAGGGGCGGTTCGACGTAGCCGTCCGGCCGGTGCTGTGCGAGGCCGACGTCGGCGACGAGCGCGTTGCACAGGCAGCGACGGCCGACGGTGTCTTCGAGTGTCCCGCCCTTGCGGACGTGAGTGTCAACGGGTTCGGCGGGGCATCGGTAGCCGACCGCGCCGTTCTGTTTCAGATAAGGGGTCCGCAGGTAGCTCAGGTCGCACAACCTGGGCCGCTTCTCGTAGACGTCGTCGTCGGTGAGGGTTCCCGGCAGCGTGGCGACCTTGAACGGGAACCCGGTCGGGGAGGCGTAGGGATCGTTGCGGATCCGGAGCGTGCCGTTCAGAGCCTCCTGGACCAGTCGTCGCCGCAGTGCGGGGTCGAGGCCGGAATCTCGGCTCAGCGCGAAGATGCTGCCGGCCTGGATGCCCGCGGCCCCGGCCGAGCGGGCCTCCGCCAGCGTGCCGGGCCGTGCGTATCCTCCGGCCACCCAGAACGGCAGGCCGAGCGCGCCGACCTTTTCGAGATCGATCCGGTCACGCCGCCCGTAGATCGGCTCGCCGTCGTCGTCCTGGCGCATCCGTCCGCGAGGCGGCGCGCTGTGTCCGCCCGCGATCGCCGTCTCCAGGACGAACCCGTCCGGCCGGGTGGCCGGCGTCCGGTGCAGGTACATCGCGAGGACGGACGAAGAGACGATGGCGAGCAGGCGTGGCCGAGCCCGCGCGGGGCCGGCCAGTGACCCCGGATCGAAGGTGAGGGTGCGGCCGTCGTCGGCGCTGGCGACGCTGATCGTCAGGTGGCCGGGGAAGCCGGCGGCCAGGGCGTCCAGGAGCGCGGGGATCTCGCTGGGGATGCCCGCCCCCATCAGGACGTAGTCCACTCCGGCCAGCATCGCCCCGTAAGCGGCGGCGGGGGTGGCGAGCTGGATCTTCTCCAGGTAGTTGACTCCGATCGGGCCGTCATGTCCCTGCTTGGCCAGCCAGACCTCGGCGAAGTTCCCGGCGACGGTCAGTTCGTCGCGGATCCTGTTCGGGTTCAGGCCGAGTTTCGGTACGGGCCGGAAACGCTGACCCGGCTCGATCCCACCCGGAACGTAGTAGCGCCGCAGGATCCGCTCGGTCACGTCCGGCAGCGGGAAGGAGGCGAGCGCCCGGCGCAGGTGGCCGCCCTCGTCTCCGGCCTGGAGCCCGCGTGCCAGCAGGGCGTCCAGTGCCACTCCGGAGACCACGCCGAGCTGACCCGTCCGGGCCACGGCGCGTGCCAGCCGCCATCCCGACACGCCCGCGCCCATGCCGCCCTGGATGATGAGAGGGGAAGGACGCTCAGACATCACGGTCCCGAGCCGTCCGGTGCTCGGTGCGGAACACCTCGGTGAATTCGTCCACGACGGTCATGGTCCGCCTTTCTGGATCGTGAGTTTCGGGTCGTGCGGGTCTTCGGGTGCCGTGGCGGTCAGATGCGGGTCAGGACTTCGGGGAACGGCCGGCGCGGCGTGCCGGGGACCGGCGGCCCGTACCCGAACCGGATGATCGCCTGGATGTGGCCATGCGATGCCGGGGCCGTGGCGGTGGACGCCCCAACGCGCATGTCCAGGGGCTGGGACAGCAACGAGGCCGACACCCCGTGCCGCTCGGCGGTCAGCAGAACCCGCTGCAACGCCTGCCCGGCCCGCAGCCAGTCCGCCGGGCCATCGCCCTTCGTGAGCAGCACGCCGAGCTGCGGCCGGGCGGTGAAGTGCTCGGCCTTCCGCCCGGGCACCGGCCCGGCCAGGCCGAAGTCCCGCATGGGGACACCGCGCCCGCTCGGGCGCGGCCCGAAGGCGTACCGGGGGACGCCGTCCCCGCAGGCGCGGTCCGGCGTCCACCGGGCCAGCTCGGCGACATACTCGTCAGCGGAGGCAAGCCGCTCGTCCGCGGCGGCGACGAGGCTGAGCAGGTATGCCGTGGTCTGCGGGCCCGGCAGGGCCAGCGCCGCTCCCTCGGTCCGCACGGCGGACATCAGTTCCCGGCGGACCGGCTGCGGCACCAGGCGCTTGCTGAACGGGTGCCGGTTGGTGCGCCGATGCGGAATCGCCGCGTACAGTTCCGCCTGCTCCAGCGAGGGCATGGGCGCGTCCACGGCCCGGACGGACGCCAGCAGCGTCGCCCGGCCTAGAGCCTCCGGGAAGAACTCGATCTGCGGCCGGTGGCCGGTCATGCGGATCGCCAGCCGCAGATTCAGCAGGGCGGCCCCGCAACTGATGTGCAGGGCCTGGCCGCGCGGGTCGATCACGGTCAACCTGCGGTCGAGGTCGGCGTGCAGTTCCATGGCCGCCGCGCCGTTGAGCCGGAAGCGCCACGGTTGGGTGTTGTGCACCGACGGAGCCGCGATCGCCGCCGTCACCAGGCGCCGGACCCCCGCGTGCGTCGCAAAGGGGTGAGGCATGGGCCCTCCTCCACATGCTGCCGCTGTCAGCGCCACACTTCCGGTCATTCGACAGGGCGTCCCAGGGACGAAGGTCCCACCGTGCGGGGACCAAAGCCCGCACGCCGAGGTCATCACCGCCGCGGGCCCGCGGAGCCTCTGGCGGACGGCAGCGCCGCACCGTGTCCGGTGAACAGGACGCCCAGACCACCGGCAGCAGGGTGACCTGCCACGCCTGATAGGCCGACATCAACGACGCCCGCAGCATCTCGCCGGTGAAGGTGGTCCGCTGGAGGTCGGCCGGCTTCTCGTCGTCGCTGCCATCCGCCCTCACCGCCTCCGGCACGGCGCCGATCTGCGCACAGGTGCGGCCCGCGGTCGTTCCGACGAGATTCTTCTCGCAGGGCCGCCCTCTGGAGCAGAGGCCCTGACGCGCCGGTGAGCCCACCCGGCGGCACCTGACCCGTCCTACGCGAGGTGCGGGCCGGGTGCCGCCGGGTCCGTCGTCAGCGGGGGTTGGCGGAGCGCCAGGCGACGTAGTCGGCGACCGCCCTGGCGACGTCGAACCCCGGCGTGGAACCGGTGTCGCCTGTGAGCCGGGCGATGGCGAGGTAGGGGTCCTCGCGGGGGCCGTTCCGCCGTCCGGGCCGCAGGTCGAGCCGCGGACCGGGCGGGAACGCCTCCAGGGCGCCCGCGAACTCGCCGCTGCGTTCGAGGCGGTTCAGCGCTCGGCCCGGTCGTAGCGGAGGCAGATCGCGCCGCTCTCGGTGACCTGGCTGGAGGCCAGCGTCCACGACGCGGACAGGCCGTCGGGGAACAGCCGCGCGCCGCCGCCGACGAGTTCGGGGCACAGCGTGATGCTCAGCCGATCCACCTCCCCTGCCTGAAGGAGGCTGCGGATGACGCTGGAGCTGGCCAGGACGATGATGTCGCCGCCCTCCTGCTCGCGCAGTTGCTTGACCGCCGTGACGGGGTCGGTGCCGGCGATCCGCGCGTTGTCCCAGGCGGCCTCCGTGAGCGTGGTGGAGAAGACGACCTTCTCGACCTGGTTGAGCCAGCGGGAGAACTCCCGGTCCCGCGGGTCGGCGCTCTCGTCGTCGGCGACGGCGGGCCAGAACCCGGCGAAGCCCTCGAAGTTCTTGCGGCCGAGCAGGGCGGTGGTGGCCGTGCCGGTGACCGTCACCATGTGGTCGCGGGACGCGGACGACATGGCGTGGGGGACGATCCAGCTCATGTCGTACTCGCCGCCGGGGCCGTTCACGCGGCCGTCCAGGGACAGCGTGATGTTGGCGGTGACGGTGCGGCGGGCGTTCTGTCCGGTCATCGAACGGTTCCTTTCGGTCGGGGGCGATACCCCTTCACAGTGGCGGCATCGATGGCAGGCTGTCGTCGTCAGAGTTGGTGACATCCGGTCCGGGCTTGGAGGGGGCGATGACCGGTTCTGTCGTCAGCCCCGTGCTGGTCGGACGGGACGACGAGATCGCCGTGCTGCGGGCGGCCTACGAGCGGTCCCGGGCGGGCCGCCCCTCGACGGTCCTGGTCGGCGGGGAAGCGGGCATCGGCAAGTCGCGGCTGGTCGCCACGGCGATGGGGGAGTTGCCCGGTGTTCCGCTGGTGTTGTCCGGCGGATGCCTGGAACTCGGCTCGGAGGGCGCCCCGTACGTACCGTTCGTCGCCGTACTGCGCGATCTGGTGCGCCGCCTCGGCCGCGACCGGGTGGCGGCGCTGCTTCCGCCGGGCGGGACCGCGCTCGGCGACCTGCTGCCCGACCTGGGCCCGGCGCCCGCGCGGTACGGACCGGCCAGGCTGCTGGAGGAGATGCTGACGCTGCTGGCCCGGGCGGCGGAGGCACGGCCCGTCGTCGTGCTGGTCGAGGACCTCCACTGGGCGGACGCGTCGAGCCGGGAGCTCTTCGCCTACCTGGCCCGCAACCTGACGGGCGCCGCGGTGCTGCTGCTCGGCACCGTCCGAACCGGCGAACTGGCCGCCCGGCACCCGAACTCGCGGATGCTGGCCGAGCTGGGCCGCGGCGGCGCGGTGTCGCGCATCGACCTCGGCCCGCTGGAGCACCGGCACGTCACCGCGCTCCTGGCGGCCGTGGACGGGCGGCCGCCCGACCCGGCGCGCAGCGTCCGGGTCTACCGGCGCAGCGGCGGGAACCCGCTGTTCGTCGAGGCGCTGAGCGCCGCGGGCGAGACGCCGCCGGGCGACCTGCGTACGCTCCTGCTCACCCGGGTCACCGACCTGCCGGACCTGGCCCGCGAGGCGCTGGAGGCCCTGGCGGTGGCGGGGGCCGAACTGGACGACGAACTCGTCCGCGCGGTCGCCGGCGGTCCCGCCCGCGAGCTCGGGGACGCCCTCGGCGACCTGACCGCGCGGGAGTTGGTGGTGGCGCGGGAGAACGGGTACGCGATCCGCCACGACCTCCTCCGCGAGGCGGTGTACGACGCGTTACCGCCGCCCCGGCGGCGGCGCATGCACGCCCGTTACGCCGCCGCTCTCGCCGACCGCGCCGCGTCCGCCGATCCTGCCGCGAGCGCCACCGCCCTGGCCCAGCACTGGACGGCGGCGGGCGAGTTCGAGAGGGCGCTGCCCGCCGCATGGCGCGCGGCCGGCCGCGCCGGCGGCCAGAACGCCTACGACGAGCAGCTCCACCAGCTGGAACTCGTCCTGGACCACTGGCCGAAGGTGCCAGAGCCGGTCGAGACCATCGGCGTCGACCGGACGGTCGTGCTGGAAAGCGCGGCCACGGCGGCGTTCAACGCGGGCAGGTCGGCCGCCGGCGTGGCGTACGGCACCGCGGCGCTGGACGAGGTGGACCCGGCGGTGGAACCGGAGCGGGCGGCCCGGCTGCTCGGCCTGCGCGGCCGGTTGCAGAGCCGCATCGACGGCGGGGGACGCGACGACCTTCGCCGGGCGGTCGCGCTGGCGCCGCCCGAGGCGTCGCAGGACTTGCGCGCACGGCTGCTGTCGGCCCTGGCGTTCGTGGAGTTCATGGCGCTCGACCTCGACGACTGCCAGGGGCACGCCGCGCAGGCCCTGGACATCGCCGACCGCATCGGCGACGACGCCCTGCGCGCGCCCGCCCTGCTGGTGCTGGGCGCGCTCCACGGCACGCGCGGCGACCTGGACTCCGCGGCCGACGCCTTCGCCGAGGCCCGCCGCGCCGCCGATGCGGCCGGTGACGCGCACACATTCCTGACCACGTTCCAGTGGGAGTCGACCTTCCTGAGCGACAGCGGGCGGTACGAAGAGGCCGTCGAACTCGCCCGCACCGGAGAGTCGGCCGCCGAACGGCTCGGCCAGGCCCGGTCCCGCGGCAGCATGCTCGCCCACGCCCGCTGTGTCCCCTTGCTGTTCCTGGGGCGCTGGGATGAAGCCCTGCGCGTCGTCGACGAGGCCCTCGCCCTGGCGCCGCCCCCGCTCTACGCGGCGTTCCTGCGCCTGATCGCCGCCGACATCGCGCTGCGGCGCGGTCAGACCGAGCCGGCCGGGACGCTCCTGCGCCAGATCACCGAGTTCGCCGTGCACACCGTCGGCGCGGCGGAGGCGAAGTCCTGGCTGACCCTGCTGCGCATCGCCCGCGCGCTCGACGAGGACGACCCCGACGCGGCGGACCACATCGTGGGCGAGCACCTGGTGACGGCGCCCGACGCCTGGCCGCCGCAGGAGACGGCACGGCTCGCGGTGCTCGGCGCACGCGCGCAGCGGGCCCGGCGCGCGGCCGCGCCGCGGAACCGGCGGGTCCAGGCCGAGACCGCGGACCGGCTCGCGGACCTCGCCCGCATGCTCGGCTCGGTGCGCACCACCACACCGGTGATCGATGCCGTCCGCCTCACCTTCCGCGCGCTGACGGAGAGCGGCGAACTGGCCGCCTGGGACGAGGCGGCCGCGGCCTGGCGCGACCTCGGCAACCGCCACGAGACCGCCGTGGTGCTGGCGGAGGCCGCGGCCGTCGCGCTCGCGTCGAACAACCGGCCGGGCGCCCGGTCCCGATTGCGCGAGGCACGCGCCCTCGCCGCCGACCTGGGCGCCGCGCCGCTGCGGGCGCGCATCGACGACCTCGCGGCCCGCGGCCGCCTCACCGCCGCCGAGAGCGGCACGTCCGACCGCGCCTTCGGCCTGACCCCTCGCGAACTCGACGTCCTGCGCCTCCTAGCGGGCGGACGGACGAACCATCAGATCGCCACGGAGCTCTTCATCTCCGCCAACACCGTCGCCACCCACGTGACCAGGATCCTCACCAAGCTCGGCGCCGCGTCCCGCACCCAGGCAGCCGCCAAGGCCCGCGAGTCCGGCCTCCTGGAAGGCCCGCCCTGATGAGGAGCGTTAAGCGAAGGACGCGTTCGCCGTTCCGCGCGGGAATCCGCGTCGGCCAGGCGATATCGCCTCCCGGGCCGACGGGCGTCCGGGCGCCGCCTGCCGAGGACGTCCACCGCAATCATGAACCCGCCCACCCCATGCGCTCACGGCGCGCAGCCTGCCCTCAACCCGACCTTCGAGTGCGCACGACGCACCGGCTAGTTGTACTGCCCTGAGAGGTTGGCGACGCGGGCGGTTGGGGCGCCCAGCGCGGTGTGTCCTCGGTGATGGCCCCACTCAGGGGCCGTTAGGAGCCGTTGAGGGCCGCCGGGTCGTCCTCTCCTTGCCTTCCGACTCCCCAGATGCCGCCGGGCACGGCGGCCAGGTCGTACACCGCGGTCCCGGCCGGGATCGTCACGGGCTCCCATTGGCCGCCGCTGTAGCGGTACGGGGGCTTCTCCGGCGGCGCGGACGCCTCCGGCGCGACCCAGGGGTTCCCGGACGCGTCCACGGTCAGGTCGCCGAGGTCGGGGTACCCCGCCGGGGGCGCGATGTAGCTCCATGCGGTGCCGTTCCAGTGCGCCAAACGCTTGGCCGTGATCCCCCAGACGTCGTTCGCGGTGACCGGGACGACCTTGCGGAACCAGTCGTTGACCTCGGGCAGCGGGACGTTCTTCCAGACCGCGCCGTCGAAGTGCGCGGCGGCGGGCACCTGCTGCAGGCCGTCCTTGTAGCCGACCGCCCATGCGTCGGACGCGGTGAGCGCCTGGAGGTCGGCGACGTAGTCGATCCCGGGCACGTCGACGGCGGTCCAGGTGTCGCCGGTGCGCTTGAACAGCCCGTTCCCGCCCAGCTCCCAGGCGCTGGTGAAGCTGCCCGCCGGGCCGGTGGCGAGCATGGTGATGTACCTGGCCGGAGCCGCGACCTTTTGGAACGCCGAGCCGTCGAAGCGTGCCACGTAGGTGCTCGAACCCCCGCCGGCGCCGAGTCCGCCGGCGATCCAGGTCTCGCCCGCGCCCGAGGCGATTCGCGCGATCTCGCCCTGGCCCGTCCAGCCGTTGAGCGGATACTCCTGCCACGACGAGCCCGCCCAGCGCCGCACGACCGGGTTCCCGTCGTTGTACACGGGGCACAGATCACCCCAGCGCAGGCAGTACTTGCCCTGCACGCCGCCGACCCAGACCCCGCCCGCGCCGTCGGCGGTGACGTCGTAGAGCCGCGCCGTCGGCCACAGGAAGGGCAGGGAGACCGTACGCAACTCGGGGGCGGCCGCGAGGGCGGGTGCGGGAAGAGACGCGATGACGACGGCGATGGCGGTCGCAACGGCACGTTTCATGCGAGCACTATCCAACGAACTCCAAAAAAACACTAGTGTCTACTGGTGCTGATGGCCCATTCGGATGTGGACAAGGCAGCGGCGCGCTCGCTGACCTGCGGGCCGCCGACGTCGACGAGTAGATCGACGGGCTCTCCAGCACGCTCTCGCCCCGGAGCCAGAGGCTGGTGCACGCAATCTTCAAGTGCGCGCTCCGACAGGAGCAGACGCGCGACATGGTCATGCCGAACGTGGCCGATCTGGTCAAAACACCCAAGGGTACGACCGGCCGAGCCGGGTCCTCACCCTCGAACAAGCCCAGGCCGGTGCTGGAAGCGCCTCAGCCACCGCGACTGCACGCCTACGTCGACATCACACGCGCCAGGCCTCCGAACGACTCAAAGCGGGGGGCGTGGCACGACAGCGGGCTGGTGTTCTGCTTGACGACCGGAAAGCCGCTGGACGCCGCGAGCGTGCGGCGGGAGCCTCCGGCGAATCACCAAGAAGGCGGGGATCGGGAGACCTGGTCGCCGCGCGAACTGCGTCACTCGTTCATATCGATCACGAGTGACGGCGGAGTGCCCATCGAGGCGATCGCCGACCTGTGCGGGCATTCCTCTCCAGCGGTCACCGGGAAGGTCTACCGGCACCAGCTCAAGCCGTCGATCACCCGGGCCGATGCGGTGTTCGGTCCGGGCAAGTCGGCGTAGGCCGGATGGTGGTGGCTCCCCTTTTGGCTCCCCATCGACCTTCAAGATCGAAAAAGGGTTCCGGAATGATCTCCGAAGCCCTTCTGACCTGGTCCTTCTCTGTCGGGACAGCGGGATTTGAACCCACGGCCCTTGACCCCCAGGCACAGAAGACCAGTCGATCAAGGTCGATGGAAGTCGATCGGGGGTCCTCTCACCTGCGAAAACGGTCGGGGGAGTCGTGGCGGGTCCAGAGGAGTCCGACCACGGTGGCTCCCGATCGGCTCCCTGCGGCCCCATGCTCGGAGGGGCAGTAGGGGCTCCGATGCGAGCCAAGGAAGCGCTTGACGGTGATAGGGGTGGGTCATTCGTCATTGCACTTGGCCAACACTTCGATCCCTTTATTCTGTAGGTCCGTAAATATACTTTGTGATAGCCGAAACCCTCCTGTCGTAATGCCCGACGTTCGTCGGCGACTCCAGGTTGACACTTTTCTTGTGATCAAATTTATGCAGATAGTGATGGCCGTTGAGTTGCGCGGCTCGGTGACGGTGTGGGAGTGGTCCTGCTGCCAGCGCGATCACGCCGGTGCTCGCCGATCCGCCTGTCGATTAGAGCGAGCTGGGGCATGCCCGCAGGCCGGGCTCTGGCCACCTCCGGCCTGTGATCTTGTCAGAGTGCACTGCCTGGACGATCTTGTTGGCGAAGCATCTACGTGACGGCGCGGATCCTGTTTCGCGGTCACCTGACGAAAGGCCAGGGCTTGCAGGGCATCGGCGTTCGCGTCCGTTTCGCTGTCTTAATTGCTGCCGTACTGAGTATGGTCACCCTGATTTCCTCGATCGATCTGACGCCGGCTTCGGCGGCGAAGAGGAATCTCCCGCTGGAGAGCCAAACCGTTCCCGATGCACCCGTTGGGGCTGGTCAGTGGTACAAGGTGCGTGGCCAACTGGTGAACGGAAGTGACATCGCCGCAGGTGCAACCTTGACCGTGAAGGTCGCGGGGGTGGCGGGACTCCCGTCTTCCGGAGTCGCTGCCGTGGCGATCAATATAGCGGCGAAGGGTACGAGCGGTGACGGTACCGGGCAACTGATCGCCTACCCGTCGGGTGTAACGATCCAAGACAACACCGCAATCCGGTTCCGAAAGTCGATCTATAATCAGAATCTGCTGTTCCTGAAAGTCGGAGCCGACGGCAGCATCAAGCTGAAGAACGACTCGTCCAATGTGGTACGGGTCTATGCCGACGCGCACGGGTATACGACGGCATTGCCAGGGTCTACGCCTGGGTACACTCTCGTACCGCTCAAGCCGGCGCGTATCGGTCAGGTAAGCGTGCCTGCCAATGGCTACGCCCTGGTTTCTCCGCTCGGAAAGGCCGGTGTCCCATCGGGAGGAGTTTCGGATGTGCTCTTCACGATGTCAGGCAAAAGCAGCGCCACGGGAAAACTCACCGTCTACGAATCCGGCGGAACCCTGCCGGGTGACACCAATCTGGACTACGGTCTGAGCCTGCTGGTTCAGAACCAGGTGATCGGTCACCTGGGCGCTGACGGCAAGTTCAAGATCCAGAACACGGGCACCAGTGCAATCACGGTCTCTCTGGACGCCGCGGGCTACCTCGCCAAACCCTCGGCGGCGGTCACAGGATCGGCGACATTGCCCATCACGCCCTATCGGCTCGTCAACGATGTGACGGTCCCTGCGGGAGGCACACATACTGTGGCACCCCTCGGAGTCGGCGGCGTCCCGGCGTCCGGAGTTTCGGGTGTCTACCTGAACATCACCAATGTTTACAATCAGGGGAGTGGCGTAATCCGGGTCTACCCGTCCGGCACTGCTGCGTCGGAGACCCACACAGTGACCTTCCAGGAGGCGATGGCGTACAGCGGCGCCCTGCCGGCCAAGGTCGGCGCCGATGGCAAGGTCACGGTTCTCAATGCGAGCTCCTCAGCGGTGCGTCTGTGGGTCGATCAGTTCGCATACTTCAAATTGCCTGCTACGGGGTGTACCGGTGCCGCAGCGCCGGCTACGTCGGCGGTGAAGGCGGCGGCGGACCCGGAGCCGTACCACCCGACGACGGTGGTGCAGGCATCGCCTTCAGCTGTGGGGTCGCTAGGTCTGTTGGAGCTCGCCTACTCCGACGGCATCGGGCGGCTGATGCACGGGCAGGCCGATCCGAGTGCGCTGGGATCGATCCAGTGGACGCCAATCCATGGGCAGGAGGGCTACTACGGGCAACCGGCCCTGGGAGAGCAGGCTGACGGGCGGCTCAACGTCTTGGCGCACAACCTCAGCGGTGATGTCTGGTCGCGGACGCAGGTGACAAAGGAGCCTGCGGCCTGGGGCGACTGGATCGATGTGCACAAGCCGATGGGTTCCACTGTCACGTCCGCGCGGCAGGATGACACACTGGTCGCCTTCGCGGTCGATGGCTCCGGTTCCTTGTGGGCCCTGCCACAGTACGGCCCGAACGACCCCTATCAGGACTGGATCGACCTGGGGGTCTCCGGTGTTTCGACCGCCACCGCGCCGATCGCGGTTCCGGTGGCGGACGGTCTGCGGCTCTTCTTCCTGGACGCCGCCGGCGCGTGGCACACGGCCCTGTACGCGCGCGGCACCGTCTCGGGATGTGCCTCCTTGAGCGAACCGGGCTTCTCGGGAAACGCGTCTGTGGTCACCTATCCGGGCAGCCGGTTGCGGATCTTCGTCCGTGGCACCGACGGGCACATCTTGACCAAGATGCAGGATGGGTCCGGGAGCTTCCCGCAGACCTGGGAGCAGGTCGGTGACCTGGTGGCGGCGGGTTCGCCGTCCGCGGTGCTGAGCCCGGGAAGCGGCAAGACCGAAGTGGTCGTGCGCGGTACCGACGACCGCATCCACAGCACCGGTGAGACGATCCAGGGCTCCGGCCAATGGCGCGCATGGGTCGAGGCGCAGCCGGACTACGACACCTCGGTCCCGGCGACGGATCCGACGGCATTCGCCTACTCCGCGACGAACGGGCCCACATGGTCGTTCGTGTTCCGCACCGCCAACCAGGAATCGCGGTTCTACAAGCCGGACGGCGAGACCACCGCCCTGGCCAAGACGTCTCCGACCTTCCAAGGTCGCGCGCTGCCCAAACCTCCGGCGGCCCGCTGATTCACCGCGGGGCCGTCCACCAAGGACGGCCCCGCACCCCGACGATTCTCGATCGCGACCACGGGCGCGTCCTGGACGCGCCGTGCCCGGGAGTGGAACATGGTGCGGCCGAACCGGCTGATCAGAGGTGGACGCGGGCGGCGGGGCGGGCGGCATTCGGCGCTGTTCCGGGCCGTCGCGGTGGTCCTCGTCCTGATGCTCGTCGCGACCTTGGACAGCAGTGGGATCAGCGCGCTGTCGGCATGGCGCGACCTTCCGGATCCGCACGGTCCCAAGCAGGCATGGGGCTCGGCGAAGGGGCGCGGCGGAGACATCTCCGTGGCCGGGCGCAACCGGACGCAGCCCAGGTCTCTGCGGTCTCGCTACCCGCTGAACACCTTGAAGAAGCCGACCAGGCCGCCGCGGAACAGTGCGAGCGTGGTGGCGCCGCTGGCACCCGACCCCGAGAAGGTGTCGGGCTATGACGCGAAGACGAGCCGGGAGCTCCCCGAGCGCCGCGACGCGCACGCCCGCACCTACGTCAACACCGACGGCACCGAGTCCACCGAGGTCTCGCCGCGGCCGATCAACTACCGGCGTCCGGACGGCTCGTGGGCGCCGATCGACACGCGGGTCCTCCCGGTCGGTGCGGCGTCCAAGTCCGGCGGCGCACCGCCAGCACAGGGCTGGCGAAACGCCGCCGACTCGATCGATGTCAGGCTCGCGCCCGCGGCCGATGCCGCCACGGTGGTGCGGTTGGGACTGGGCGGGGGACAGGAGATCGGTTACTCGCTGCAGGGTGCCGCCGCCGTGGCGGGCCGTGCGGGAGAGCGCGGAGTCACCTACCCGGGGGTCCGACCGGATACCGACCTGAAGCTCGACATCGGCTCCGGCTCGGTGAAGGAGACTCTGGTACTCCGGTCGAGCAAAGCGCCCGGCACCTTCGTCTTCCCTCTGTCGCTCAAGGGACTGTCGGCGCGCGTCGAAAACGGCCAGGTCCTGTTCACCGATGCGACCGGACGGACGAAAGCCGTGGTTCCCGCCGGCTCCATGACCGATTCGGCGGCAAAGCCGGCAACGTCAAGCAAGGTGTCCTACAGCCTGGTCACAACGGGCGGGGTTCCCGCTCTGAAAGTGACCGCCGACCCGCAATGGCTGTCCGATCCCGCACGGGTCTTCCCCGTCGACCTCGACCCCAGTGTCGAGATCAGCGGCGGAACCACGAGCCTGACCGTCGACAGCGACGGCCAGACCGGCGGCGGCCAGGTACTGACGATCGGTGCGCATTCGGCGGCCTATCTCGGCTTTCCCGGACTGAGCGACAAACTGAAGTACCACAAGATCTTCGGTGCGACGCTGTGGATGCTCAACTACGACTCGGCGACCTGCCGGTCCCGTCCCGTCAGCGTCCGGCCGGTCACCGAGGCCTGGGCGGGCCAGTCCGGACTGAAGTATCCGGGCCCCTCGGTAGGCGCTGCGCTGGCGCGCGAGTCGTTCTCCTACGGCCACATCGAGTTGGGCGCAACCAAGTCCAAATGCCCGTTCAAACCCGTGACCTTCAATCTGGGCAAGGGCGGCCGCGACCTGATCCAGCGGTGGGTGAACGGCACGCAGCCGAACTACGGGCTTTCGGTACGCGACGAATCGTCCGACGACCTCGGTGCCAAGAGGTTCACAGGCCATGACACCGTGAACCCGCCCCGCCTGATCGTGACGCACAGCCCCTACAACGCGTCCTACGCGATCACGGATCCGGTGCCGAACCCGCCGGTCACCCAGGCGCAGAGCGGCAAGGTCAAGGTCACGGTCACCAACACCGGCTCCGAGACGTGGACGCCCAGCACCTATTACCTCGGCTACCGGGTGTACGACGACAAGGGCAAGCTCGTCACGCAGCAGCGTTCCGCGAGCCTGCCCGGCAACGTGGCGCGGGGCGGCAAGGCGACCCTGGACGCCGTCATCAAGCCGTTGCCACCCGGCACCTACTCCATCGACTTCACGATGGTCCACACGGGCGGTCCGGTCTTCACCGACGAGCAGGTCCCGCCGATCCGGTTGCGCATCAGGATCATCGACATCGCGCCCGTGCTGCAGGAACTGTATCCGCTGAACGGATACCAGGCCCCGACCCTGAACCCGCAACTGTGGGCGACGGCGGTCGACCTGGACGCGCCGCCCGGATCGTCGCTCAGCTACAAGTACGAGATCTGCGAAAAGGCAGCCGACGACAACCCGATCAACTGCTTCGATTCCGGCTACGTCCCCACCTACGCCTGGACGGTCCCGGACGGGAAGCTCTCCTGGAACAAGACGTACCTGTGGCGGGTGTTCGTCAAGGACGCCGGCAACGAGGTGCCATCACCACGGGTGATGCTGCAGACCGTCGTTCCGCAGCCTGAGATCACCGCGCAGATGGCGCAGGGACAGGAGCACGAGTTCGAACCGTCCTCCGGCAACTACTCCACCTCGGTGACCGACGCCAGCGTCACCACGGTCGGTCCGGAGCTCAGCGTCGAACGCACCTACAACAGCCTCGACCCGCGCCGCGCCTCGCCGTTCGGAGCAGGCTGGACGACCCGGTTCGACATGCGGCTGACCGAGGACGGGGACGGCTCGGGCAACGTCGTCATCGACTACCCGGACGGCCAGCAGGTCCGCTTCGGCAAGAACCCGGACGGGACGTACGCTCCGCCGCTGGGACGACAGGCCACCCTCACGGTCGAGCCGGGCAAATGGAAGTTGACCGACAAGGCCGGCACCGTCTTCGAATTCGTCAACGGCCGCCTCACCTCCATCACCGACGCGGCCAAGCGCGCCGTCACGCTCACCTACGATCCGAACACGGGCAAACTGGCGCGCGCCACCGCCACCGGCAACCGGACGCTCACCTTCACCTGGTCGGGTGCCCATGTCACGTCCGTCAGCACCGCCCCCGTCGACGGCAAGGCGTTGACGTGGAACTACACCTACACCGGGGATCTGCTCACCAAGGTCTGCGGGCCCGCGTCGCGCTGCACGACCTATGACTACACGCCCGGCTCGCACTACCGCACCACCGTGCTGGACGATCGCCCCGACTCCTACTGGCGGCTCGGCGAGAAGGAGGGGGTCGGCGCCTCCAGCCAGGTGGCGGTCAACCTCGGCAAGGACGGCGGAACCTACAAGAACGTCACCCTCCAGGACGCCGGAGCCCTCGCCGGCACCGACAACACCGCCGCCGCGTTCAACGGGTCGTCCTCCCAACTGGACCTGCCGGCAGGGACGGTCAAGAAGAGCAGGGACCTGGCCGTCGAGGTCTGGTTCAAGAACAAGTCGACCGGCTCAGGCGGCCCGCTGATCGGCTACCAGGACAAACCCCTGGCAGAGACCTCCACCGTCGGCGTCCCGGCCCTCTACACCGGCACCGACGGGAAGCTGCACGGCCAGTTCTGGAGCGGCGGGACGATCTCGCCGATGTCCTCCACCAAGATCGTCAACGACGGCAAGTGGCACCACGCGGTGCTTTCGGCGATGGGCTCCACTCAGACGCTCTACGTTGACGGGCAGCAGGTCGCCACCCTCACCGGCCAGACACCGAACCACCTGGCCCTCACCCAGAACCAGATCGGCGCCGCGTTCGCGTCCACGCCCGCGTCCTGGCCCGGATGGGGCAGCACCCAGCGCCGCTTCTACAACGGCACCATCGACGAAGCCGCGATCTACCACCACCCCCTGGGCCCGGCGCAGGTCGCCGCGCACTACGCGAACGGCCTCACCGCCGCCGACCAGCTCTCCAAGGTCATGCTGCCCAGCGGCAAGACCGCGGCCGAGATCGACTACGACACCGACCAGGACCGGGTCGGGGAGTACACCGACGGCAACGGCGGCACCTGGAAGATCAAGACCCCGACCGTCTACGGCGGCGCCACCGACCTGCGCCGCGCGGTCGAGGTCCGCGACCCCGCCGACCGCCCCTACCTGTACGAGACCGACGCGCTGACCGGACAGATGATCCGCGTCGGCATCCCGATGGGCCTGGACGTCCGGGACGAGGACAAGCCGCAACCCGCCACGCCCACGGCGACCCCGTCCCCGACCCCCACCTACGTGTGCACCACGCCCGACCCCGGCGACCCCGCCTTCTGCACCGACCTGCCCGGCAACACCGGCGGCGTCCCCGACTGGATGGGCACCACGCTCGCCGGAATGGGCATCCGGACGTTCGAGTACGACGACCAGGGCCACCCGACGACCATCACCAACGAGAACGGCGACTCGGTCAAGCTCACGTACGACGCCCGCGGCAACATTCTCACCCGCACCACCTGCCGGACCAAGGACGTCTGCTACACCGCCCGCTACACATTCCCCACGGTCACCAACCCGTCCGACCCCCGCAACGACCTGCCGATCGAGTACCGAGACGGCCGCTCCACCAGCGCCACCGACAACCGGTACAAGACCAGCTACACCTACACCACCACGGGCGATCTCCAGGTACAGACCAATCCGCAGGGCGGCGGACAGGTCAAATACACCTTCACCACCGGAATCGAATCCGCGGTCGGCGGCGGGACCATGCCGAGCGCCCTCGTCCTGACCGAGACCGACCCGCGCGGAGCCGTCACCCGCTACGCCTACACCAGCGCGGGAGACCTGGCCCAAGTGACGGACCCGTCGGGACTCGTCACCAAGTACACCTACGACGCCATCGGACGCCTGAAGTCGGACACCGAGATCTCCGACAGCGTCCCGGCCGGTGCCGCCACCTACTACGGCTACGACGACTGGTCCAACCTGACCAGCGTCACCGAACCCGCCACCACCAACGCCGTCACCGGCGCGGCGCAACAGCAGCGCACCGACTACACCTACGACACCGACGGCAACCTGACCAGGACCCAGGTCTCCAACGCCGCGGGCAGCGACGAACCACGCGTCACCACCTACGACTACGACGACCACAACCTCATCGAACGCGTCACCGACGCCCACGACCACGAAACCGGCTACGACCACGACCGGTTCGGCAACCTCACCGCCCTCGTGGACGCCGCCGGCAACCGCTTCGAGTACGCCTACACCGCCCGCAACATGCTCGCCGAAGTCCGGCTCCGCGACTTCGACGGCGACCCCGAAGGCGCCCCGGACCTGGGCGACCACCTCGTCGTCGAGGCCCGCGCCTACGACTACGCCGGACGCCTGGCCGCCACCACCGACGCCATGGGCCGCCGCACCGAGTACACCTACTACGGCGACGACCTGCCCAAGTCGACCATCCTGAAGAACTTCCGCAACCCGGACGGCACCAAGCGCGACTTCGTCCTGTCGAGCTACGAGTACGACGGGGCCGGGAACGCCACCAAACTCGTCACCGGCAACGGAAAGAACACCGTCCAGAACGTCTACGACAACGTCGGACGTGTGGAGAGCTCCACGCTCGACCCCGGCGGAATCGCCCGGCGCATCGCCTACCAGTACGACGCCGGCGGCAACATCACCCAGGAGACCAGTACCGGCGCCCCGTCCAACGTGCCGTGGTCGACCCCGGTCAGCAACGAGACGACCACCTACGCCTACGACACCCCAGGCCGCGTCAAGAGCCAGACCGTCAGCGACGGCAGCACCGCGCACATCACGTCCTTCACCTACGACCAGCGGGACCTGCTCACCTCGGTGACCGACCCCCGCGGCAACGCGGACGGCGCAGACAAGCCCGCCTTCACCACCACATACCGCTACGACGAGATCGGACGACAGACCGCCGTCACGTCCCCGCCCGTCGCAGCCGAGTCCGGCGGCAACGCCCCGTCCACCACCAGGCCCGAGACCACGACGGGCTTCGACGCCTTCGACGAACCCACCGAGTCCAAGGACCCGCTCGGCAACATCACCCGCACCGAGTACGACCGCCTCGGGCAACCGGTCAAGGAGATCGCGCCGCCCTACACCCCGCCGGGGTCAACGGTCCCGCTGACACCCACCACCACGACGTACTACGACCCCCTCGGCCAAGTCGAAAAGGTCGTGGACCCCCGCCAGAACGAAACCCGCTACACCTACGACCGCCTAGGACGCGTCCACACGCTCGACGAGCCAGGCGAGACCAACGACGACCGGTCGAAAACGCAATACACCTACACCCGCACCGGCGAAATCCTCTCCACCACCGACCCCAGCGGCGCCCGCACCGAAGCCACCTACGACGACCTTGGCCGCGCCTCCACCGCCACCGAACTCGAACGGAACCCCACACCGGCCGCCTACACCACCCACTACACCTACGACGACTCGGGAAACCTCCTCACCACAACCTCCCCGACCGGCGCCAAGAGCACCGCCACCTACGACAGCGCGAACCAGCTCACCAAGGCGACAGACGCGGCGGGCACATCCACCCAGTTCGGCTACGACGGCCTCGGACGGCAGATCCGCACGAGCGACGGCCTCGGCCGCACCGAAAGGCTCGGATACGACACTTTCGGGCGCCTCGCCAGGAGCAGCGACCTCAAGCCCGACGGCACAGAGGCCCGCCACACCTCCTACGAGTACGACCTCGCCGGCAACCTCACCGGCCTCACCGACCCGCTGAACCACACCAGAACGCTCGACTACGACGCCCTCAACCGACTGGTCAAGCAGACCGAACCGGTCACCGACACCAAGTCGATCACCACGACCTTCGGCTACGACGCAGCCGGAAACCGCACCCGCTTCACCGACGGCCGCGGCAACGCCACCGTCTACACCGTCAACTCGCTCGGCCTTCCCGAGTCCATCATCGAGCCGTCCACCAGCGCGCACCCGGAACCGGTACAGCGCACCTGGACCAGCGCCTACGACGCCGCCGGCAACCCGGTCAAGACCACCGCCCCCGGCGGGGTCGTCCGCGAACGCGCCTTCGACGCCGCCGGACGCCTCCGCACCGAGTCCGGCTCCGGAACCACCGCGCCGACCAGCGGGCGGACCCTCGACTACGACCCGGCCGGAAGACTCACCAAGGTCAACGCCGCCTCCGGCACCGACACCTACGGCTACGACGACCGCGGCCTGCTCACCTCCGCCGAAGGCCCCTCAGGAACAGCGTCCTGGACCTACAACGGCGACGGCCAGCCGACGGTACGTTCCGACGCCGCCGGTACCGCGAACTTCGGCTACCTGAACGGACGCCTGAAGACCGTCCAAGACGGCCTCACCGGCACCGTCCAGACCCTCGGCTACAACGCCGCCGGACAACCCGACCAGATCGACTACGGCGCGGGACGAATCCGAGCCGCCGACTACGACGACCTCGGAAGAATCACCGGCGACACCCTCAAAAACGACCAAGGCTCCATCGTCGCCTCGGTCTCCTACACCTACGACGACAACGACCAGACCACCAGCAAGACCACCGCCGGCACCGCCGGAGCCGCCGAGCAGACCTACGGCTACGACCAAGCAGGCCGCCTCACCTCCTGGAGCCACGGCGGCGACACGACCCACTACGAATGGGACGACTCCGGCAACCGCACCAAGGCCGGCGACGTCGAGGCGACCTTCGACCAACGCAATCGCCGCCTCACCAACGGCTCGACCACCTACACCTATACGCCTCGGGGGACCCTCGCCACTGAATCCACCTCAGGCGGGCCGACGACCACGTACGACTTCGACGCCTTCGACCGCCTCACCACCTCCGGCGGCACCACCTACACCTACGACGGCCTCGACCGCCCCGCCACACGCAACGACACCCCCTTCACCTACGCGGGCCTGGGAACCGACCCCGTCGCCGACGGCGGCAAACGCTACGCCCGCGGCCCGTCCGACGAACCCATAGCGACGACACAGGGCCTGAGCACCCGCATCACCCTGTCCGACAAGCACGACGACGTCTTCGGCACGTTCGACCCGAGCAAGCCGCTCACCACCCTCACCGACTCGGTCGCCTACGACCCCTTCGGCAACACCACCGCGACCACCGGTACAAGACCGGGCATCGGCTACCAGGGCGACTGGACCGACCCCGAGACCGGCCAGATCAACATGGGCGCCCGCTGGTACGACCCGTCCAGCGGCTCTTTCACCACCCGCGACACTGCGACACTGGATCCGGCAGACGGCGCTATCAACGCGAATCGCTACACCTACGCCAACGGCGACCCGTTGAACACCATCGATCCGACCGGGCATTGGGGCATCCCGCTCGGAGGCCTCGGGCGCCGCATCGCCAGGACCGTTAAGAAGATCGCCAGAATCTTCCGTCCCGGCCCTGAAACGGTGATCCTTAGGCCGGACCGGGGAAAGCCGAATGAAAACTGGTGCGCGAACCGTTGTGCCGGACCTCCAAACGACATATCCGGATGGAGCGGAGGCGGTGGAAGCGGCGGTGGCGGTGGCGGCAGACCAGGGGGAAGAGGCTACAGCCCCTCCTATGCGGGTCCCAGCCGAGCAGAGTTGGAAGCGGCACGTCGTCGGGCCCAGAAAGCCCGCACCGACAAGGCAAAGCGCCGCGCAAGCCGCAAAGCCCAGCGCAATGCGATCCCGGTTCCTCAGAAGCTTCGTGGTCCTGACTATGCCGTACCTGGTGACCGTAGCGGCGCCCTCCCGGGGCGGGCCCCCGGTAGAACTTCCGGGACCAAGAACGTAGTCAATGACAACACCGCCAAACAACGTAACATGCGTCGCCAAGCCATTGCCGTAAGCGGCGATCCTGTCGCGAACCAGGGGCCGGCGGCCCTGATTCCGGTTGAAGGAATGGGTGCGCCGTTCGTCCCAGGGAGCGGTACCGGTGGGGCAAGTGGCTCGGCTGGATCCGGATCTAGCCGCCGGAGTGCTGGAGGGAATGGCGCGTTCTCCTGGACCGGGGCGCTGCGACAGGCCAACGAGTTCATGGCGGGCTTGCTGACGGGCGTCATGGAATTGACACCTCTCGGCCCCATCCTGATGATTCCGGGCGTGAAGGAGTCCCTTGCCGGAGCAGCAGGATTCGATGCGAAATCCGGCTCGTTCAAGGCGGGCGGTTATGTCGTGGAGGCGGTCAGCCTCCTCGCCGGCGGCGGGGGCGGAGCGGCCAGGGTCGCTGGTGAAAAGGGCGTGGTCGAGGGCGGAGGCTTCCTTCTCAAGGGCGTTCGGGCGTGCACCGGGAACAGCTTCGTCGCCGGAACCGGTGTCCTGATGGCCGACGGCAGCCGCAAACCGATCGAAGATGTCAAGACCGGCGACAAGGTTGAGGCCACCGACCCAGAAACGGGCAAGAGCAAGCCCAAGCGCGTCACGGGCATAATCCGAGGCCACGGCGAAAAAATCCTGGTCAAGATCACCGTCGACAGCAACGGCAAGCGCGGTGTCGAGACCGGCACCGTAACGGCCACCGAGGGCCACCCCTTCTGGGTCAGGAACGATCACAAGTGGATCGTGGCCGCCGACCTCAAGCCAGGCATGTGGCTCCGCACCAGTGCTGGCACCCACGTCCAGATCACCGCGACCAAAACGTGGAACGAGCACAAAAAGGTATACAACCTCAGCGTCGAGACCGACCACACATACTATGTGGAGGCTGGTGACACACCGGTTCTCGTCCACAACGCAGCGAAGCCGAAGCTATGCTTTCCAGAGTTCGACGAGGGAAAGACAGCTGCGCATGCTGGCGGCGTATTCACACTGAGTGGGTATGCCGATGACGTGCCGACTGGCTTCGTGCGACCTAGTCTTGAGGAGATTGCGAAGGTTCAAGAATCCATCGGCAAGGCTCGTGTCCCATTCTTCATGGACAATAGTGCTGGCGATGGTGCCTATTATTTGTCACATGCTGAGAAGCAGGCGGCTGTCTTGCGTCCAGGAGCTGAAGTGACGGTTACGCGGCGAATGTGCGACGATTGCTTCCAGTTTTTCACTGACTTGGCTCGGGCCACTAAAAAGCAACACACTGTGATTGATCCAAGTGGACCCTATTTGTTTAAGCCATAGCGACCAGAAGATCTGATACACTGGCCACCCCGATGCTGTCGGGGTGGCCAGTGCATCTATGTGATAGTCGCATCACTGCAGGAGCGTAGTATTGTGAATAAAGATATAGTCGCCCTTTGTGAAGAGATTCTTGTGCGCGTCAAGAGTGGGGATCAAGTCGCGCGAAAAAGAATGTCCGAAATATTTCCGGACTTGCAGAAAATGGCAGATTCTGGACGTGCGGATGCACAGGCGTTGGTAGGGGGATTGGCGCTTGAATATATTAGAGATCTAGATGCCGCAGCCTACTATTTTCGGCTAGCGGCAGAGGCGGCGAACCCTGCCGGTCAGCGAGGGCTTGGGCATATGATGGCAAACGGAATGGGGATGAAACGGGATATTGAAGGCGCGGTTAAATTGTTCGATGCCGCCGCCAATGCCGGTGACTCTATTGCGGCCTTCAATCTGGGGAGCATCTTGCTGAAAGGGATCGGTGTCGCTCCTGATGAGATCAGAGCAATAACACTGTTGAAGGATGCTTCAACGGCCGGCGTTCCCGCCGCTGCCGCTCTTCTGGCTGATTGGTATGCAGACCATGAAGAGTACGAAAAAGCGAAGCTATTCTATCTTGATGCGGCAGCGGGGGGCATGACCAATGCCATGCTGACTCTCGGTGAATGGTATGCCGAAGGGATTGGTGGCGAGGTCGACAGGATTGAGGCCGTGCGGTGGTTGCTGAAGCCAATCGACTTCGGTGATGGCGATGGTGTACATGACGCGATTCAGATCGCTCGGGCAATGACAGACGCTGAGATTCGCGAGGCTGCAACGAGAGCTGGGCGTGAGGCAGATGCAGATGCGCTTATTAATACGGTAAGGAGTTCAGGCTGACTTTGAGGTTGCGGTGATGCGGCTGACAGGAATCGGGTGTATTTGTTGGCCTGCTACGAGCCCCTGGTTGAGGAGTGCGGCTTCACCGACAGCTATCAGCGGGTGAAGCTGTACCTGTAGGAGGCCCAGCCGCGGATCGCCGGGGAGCTAGGGTTAGCTCCCCGGGAGCTGGTGGGGCCTGCACCGCCGGTTCGAGGCGGTGTCGGCCGCCCAGGCCCAAGTCGACCGGGGGAGTGGGCGGCGTCTTGGCGCATATGGGCGTGCCGAAGGTCTACTCGTTCCACATGGTGCTGTTGTAGTCGCGGGACTCGTTCTGCTGCTTCACCACCAGCCAGGGCCTGGGCACCTTCTGGGCGTGTCATCGGCGGGCGTTCGAACAATTTGGCGGGTGTCCGGCGCGATCCTTTATGCCCGGACCAAGACCGTGGTGCGCCGGCACGTCGCAGCGGCAGGGTGGTGCCGCTGAATCCCGAGGCGGTCGCGTTCGCCGGTCACTACGACTTCACCATCGACGTCCTGGCCGCCTACCGTCCGACCGGCAAGGGCTGTGTCGAGCGGCAGGTCACCATCGTCCGCGACCATGTAGTGGCCGGCGGGTCGTTCTCCTGCCTGGACGAACTGGACAAGGTTCCTGACGTGGGTGCCGCGGCGGCGCCGCACCGTCCACCGCACCCACGGTGCGGTGATCGAGGTCCGAGCCCCCGCGACCACGCCGCGCTGCGGCTGGCTCCGGTCCACTGGTGAGCGACCGGCATCTGCGGCACGTTCACAAGGTCTTCCAGGTTGCCTTGAGAGGCCAATCTCTATTCCGTCCCGCCCCCAAGATGTTCCCCCGGCAGCTGGTGGAGGTTCGGGCGTCGGCGGCCACCGTCAGCCTGCACGCCACCATCCCCGATGAGACCGGGAGGCCGCCTGGCCCGTCGGCTGGAAGGACGCAGCGCGGTGGGCATCGACCGGCCCTGATCTTATGGGTGCTACACGCCGGGTTGGAGTTGCCGAAGTCTCCTGCTGCCCCGCCAGCGCGCTGTTGCCCGGCCCGCACGAGGAGGCCACCTATGGTGTTCTGTCCCGGACCGTTGGGAGTGCTGGTGGCTGGCGGGCTCGCGATTCGTCGGCGAATGGACGATCAACAGCGCCCTGTCCTGCAGCCCGATGTGCAACGGCCGCGCCGGGCCGCGGTCCCCACCCGCCACGGTGCGCGCCGAGGAACGAATTGCCAGCTTCGCCCGCCGATACGGTGAACTTTTGCGAAGCAGTCGGGGACGCCGAGCGGCACGGTCGCGACCTGCGCACCCCCTCCGTCTCGGCCAGCTGTCGTGTTCGGTACCCAGTACCGGGAGGTATCGCGGTTCGTCAGGGTGCCCTGTTCCGCCACAGCATCCACCCGGCCCGCACGGGCGCCAGGCCCGCGACCGTTACCCCCGCCCGACTGGACGAATGCGCCATGCGGCTGCTGATCGCGCTGCGGCTGGTGTGCGGGGGCTAGGTCACGCTGGGCCGTCACCTGAAGATGCAGCAACCTCGGCGATTTCAATGCCGCTCCGGGATGCAGAGTCGATCGCAGTTGGATTCAGGGCCCCGACTTGGACCGCGCGACGATTCTGTGGAGCACTGAGCCT
>NZ_BDDE01000009.1 GCF_008327685.1 Actinomadura sp. K4S16 | reverse complement strand
GAGTCGGGATCGGGGCGGTCTTCGACCACACCACCCAGCAGATCGCGGCGGTATCCCGTGCCCCCGGCAACCTCGACCTGTTCGTCATCGGGTTCGACAACCGCGCCTGGAGCGAGCCCTGGAACGACCACGTCGGCTGGAACTGACATGCGCGGGTCCCAGGGCGGCAGCGCGAGAGACCCGCCGCCCCGACCGTCCTCCCGCTCTGGGAGCGTCGCTGGCACTCTTGACGCGAAAGTACTCGCTGTTGCAAAGTACTTCTCAAGCGCAAAGTGAGGGAGGCATCATGGATCCACAGTCCCCCGACCGGATACTCGACGAGGTGGCCAGGCTGCGGCGGCTCACCCGTGCCCGTGCGCGCGGGGCGGCGGTCCCACTGATGATCTTCGGCCTGCTGACGCTGGCCTCGATCCCCCTGTACTCCCACCCCTTCCACGCGATGCAGACGCTGCCGGACGGCGGCAGCGTGAGCAGACCCGGTTCGACAAGCGGCTATGCGGGGCTGAACGGGTTCGACCGATCGGGAGCCCTCTCGATCGCGTTCTGGCTGATCACAGGACCGCTGAGCTACCTGGCATGCGCCTGGTGGTACCGGCGACGGGCCGCCCGCGTCGGACTCACCGTGCGGTGGCGGCCCTGGGCGTACACGGGCACGGCGCTGTTCGCCGTGTTCTTGCTCGCCGTATTCGCTCAGGACCACGGCGCACGGGATGCGTCTTCGCCCTTCGGAGATGGTTTCGTGGCGAGTGCCGTGGTCAGCCCTCTGCTAGCGATCGCGGTCGGGTTGCTGGTCCTGGCCAAAGTGGAGCGGAGCCCGGGCGTCGCGGTCTGCGGTCTCGTTTACGGGGGGCTGTGCGTCATCATGAACGGCTACGGCCTCGGCCAAATCCCTCCTTGGCTCGTACCCCCGTACGGCGGCATGATCGATGGAATGCTCAACCCTGCACAGAACCTGATCCTGCTGGCCGCCGTCCTGCTGGTCGGCGCGCTGGTCGTCCAGTTGCGGGCGTGGGCGCGACTGCGTTCGGTCACCGCCGCGGCCCCAGTCCAGGCATGAGGGAGACCAGCGAGCCGCCAGGGGCACCGCACCCCACGCAAGGCCTCAACGACACCGTCCACCATCGCACCCGTCTCGGCATCATGACGGTGCTGCACGAGATCGACCGTGCCGAATTCGGATATCTGCGCGACACACTGAACCTCACCGACGGCAATCTGTCCCGACATCTACGGACGCTGGACGAGGCCGGCTATATCGACATTCACAAGGGCTACCACGGACGCCGTCCCCGGACCTGGCTCAGTTTGACCCCGAAGGGGTCACGTGCGCTGGCAGAGGAGTTGGCCGCCCTGCGCGATCTGGTCGCCCGGCTCGACGGCGTCGCGGACCCCAAGGAGACAGCCGAAGGCAAATGATGTGGTCGGCCTCCCGAAACCTACGGCCGGTACCGCCGGCCGTAAACGACGGCGAACCCGGCTCAGGCGTCGCACGACGCGATCCCCGGGCCGATCAGTTGAAGCCTCAGGTGAGGGGTTTGGTGTCGGCGGGGAGGTCGAAGGTGAGGCCGCTGGAGCCTTCGCCGCGGCCGGTGCCGCGGCGGGCGCTGAGCCAGACGGCGACGCGGCCGTCGCCCCAGCGGGTGCGGTTGTAGGCGACGGTGACCTTGGTGCCGGTCTGCGGGACCTCTTCTTCGTTGAGGAAGTACGAGCGTTGCGGGGCGGCGTCCAAGCCCTCGCGGAGGATCGTGGTGCGGGGGCGGACGGGCTTGGTGTCGATCTCGCTGGGCATGGCGGCGCGCTGGAGCTGGATCTTGCGGCTGTCGCCGGGGACGTGCACGGGGATGAACGGAATCCAGTGGCCGGGGACCGAGGTCATGGCCAGGTAGGCGATGGGGGCCAGCGGGGCGGTGGGCGGCGTGGGCGGGAACAGACGGCGGCGCTGGGCGAGGATCTCGGCGGCGACCTCGCCGCCGCGGCGGCCCGGGCCGGTGGGCAGCCGTACGGTCTGCTCGATGCCCCACACCATGTTGGCGTTCTCGTCGCGGATGAGGTCGACCTCTTCCAGGACGGGTCCGTCGGCGACCTTGGGGACGGTGGGGGCGAGGAACAGGCCTGTGTCGGCGGGGACGGCGTCTGAGCCGATGGTGTCCAGGGTGAACATGGACCAGCGCTGCCAGTCGTTGTCGGGCCCTGCACCGGCAGGCGTGATCCACAGGCGCTGGCCGAAGACGTCGGTGACGGCCAGACCGCGCAGTGAGGCCAGCGTTCCGGTGGGCAGGTCGCACGGCAGGTAGAACCAGTCGTTGCTGTAGACGAGGGCGAACTCCAGGACGACCAGGCGGGCCATGTCGGTGCGGTCCGGGCGGACGGCGGCGAAGTTGGTCTTGCCGTCCTCCACCGCCCACCAGCGCGGCAGCGGCATGCCGGAGTAGCGCACCGGGGCCGGGAAGACCGTGCGGTTGATCGGGGCGGGCGGTGCGGCGGCCCCGCCCACCTGGGTGCCGGGGTCGATGGAGAAGGCGTGCCAGTCGAGCTCGCCGCCCGGATACTCCTGTGCGGTCAGCACCTTCTCCGCGCCCCCCGGCTGCCCTGCGGCGACCGAGAACCGATGCTCAAGGCGGCGCGGATCCCAGGTGGCGTCGCCTGCGGGCTGGTCGATCAGGCCGTCGAACCAGCCGACCAGCCGGATGCCCAGCTCGTTGATCAGTGTGCGGTGCGGTGGCGCGACATGGTCGATGCCGTCGGCGGCCTCATGTCCCGCCTTGATGTGAAGGTACAGCTCGTACCCGTCCATCCGGCGGCCGGCGACGGCCTGCAGCGTGGACCAGACCTCGGGGTGGGCCACCCGCGGGGTGTCGGCGTCGCTTGCCGGGGACGGCAGTGCGATGGGATACAGGTCGACGAAGTCCTGCCGATGGTGGTGGATGGGCGGGTGCAGGCCCATCAGTTTGAGCCAGCGGCGGCCGATGGCAAGGCGCAGATCGTACGAGATCCGCTCCGGCCCGAAGGCGAACGGCAGGGCCCGGCGTTCGGCGACGTCCTCCAACGGACGGTCGGCGGGCAGATTCTCAGCCGAGCCGCCCGACGCGGACTGGAACCGGCTCGGAACCGCCATCTCCACCGAGTACATGGCGGTGACCGGCGTCCCGGCGTCGGAGCCGCGGAACTCGCCGAGCTGCCATTGCCGGGTGAGCAGCCACAGCGCGTCCCGCACCTCCACGCGCAAGGCCCGCTCGAAGTCCGCCGTGCGGGGACGTCCCTCCAGCCGGTTCCACAGGCCGACGGTCGGGTACTCCCGCTCCGCCAGGGCCTTCGGCAGGTTCTCGATGCGCTCTGTCATGGGTTCTTCCCGCGCAGATTGTTGGTCGCGAAGTCGGTGCTGATGGTGATCGGCTTGCTGGCGGCCGACACCAGCGTGGCGGGCAGCAGGTGGGCGTAGGCGGTCTCGTCCAGGTGCGCGGGCTCGACGGCGCGGGCCTTCATCAGGTCGTACGTCTCGTGCAGCGCCGCGACCAGGTCGTCGGCGTTCCACGTCCCGGTACGGGTGGGCGGGGTGACCAGCAGCATGGCCTGCGGCGGCTCGGAGTCGGGCTTGTCATAGTGCAGCGCGATCCCGGTCGTCTCCTTCTGCGCCGGGATGACCTCGGTCCACTCGTCCAGCAGCAGGCCGCAGAAGTCGTCGGTCGGCGGTGTGGGCTTGGCGGCGTAGTGCGCGGTGAACAGCAGCCGGTCCTCATCCAGCGTCGTGCCCGGTGCGAACTCCATGGCCAGCCATTGGTCGTCCGCCCGGTACGGCAGCTGGATCGGCGCCAGCTGCGGCTCCTCGAAGCCGGGCAGATGGCCGAGCAGGCCCCCGTCACGGCGCAGCGCGTCGCTCAGGATCGCCACCTGCTCCCACAGCCGCGGCTTCTCCCTGACCCGGGCGATGCCGTGCAGCCAGTCGTCCACCGGGAAGTCGCGCCCCGCGTCCTCCAGGTGCTCGATCAGGCCGCCGCTGTCGTCGCGGGCCTTCTTCCAGTCCGAAGCGAGCGCGGCCGACGGGGTGTACTGCGGTACGGCCAGTACATCCTCGCCGAGCAGCGCCTTGAGGGTGTCGAGCGCGGCCTCCACCCGGTCGGGCCCGGTCACCGCCGCATCGTGCTCGGTCAGCGCCGCGTCGGCCGCGGTCAGCCGCTCGGCGATCTCGGCTTGCAGCGCCCGTGCCCGGTCCAGCAGTTCCTTCCCGTACGCGACGACCAGGTCCTCGTAGGGGGTCAGCGTCAGCCCGGCCGGGTCCAAGCCGGTCAGCGGCAGCAGCGCGGCGACCTCGGCCAGCAGCCCGCTCAGCGTTCTCTGGCCGGTGCCGGCGACCTCGCGCAGAACCCGCAGCCTGTTCTGGAACACCTGCCGCCGGTTGGTGATGATCGAGCGCAGCAGCCGGGGCGTGTTCGGGCGCGGCGCGGTCGGCGTGGTGGTAAGCAGCCGCTCGATCTGCTCCAGCAGCCGGAACCGCTCCGGGGCCACGGTGGCCGCGGGGAGCGCATCGTAAGCGGCGATGAGCGCGTCGGCGTCGGCCAGTGCCTTGGCCATCCGGTCGGCGACCTCGTCGACGGCCGCGAGCACCTCGGTGTAGCGGTCCCGCCGCCACCCGGCGGCCTCGCCCCAGCCGCTGCGCACCATGCCGAACCCGCCCGCCGTCGCGATCAGATCCCCGTACCGGCGCAGGAACGTGTCGATACCGCTGATCACCTCGCTGCGCCGGACCGGCGCGGGCGGCTCGGGGAACAGCGGCCCGAGGCCGTTCAGGTAGCCGGTGACGGCCGTGCGCAGCGCCACCAGCGCATCCCGCACCGCCACCAGCCGTTCGCGGGGCAGCGTCACGACCGCGTCGGCGGAGCGGTCGACCGGGGCGTCCCCAGCGGCCGGGATCAGGTCGGTGGGCCGCACTGGCCGGGACGTGGTCAGCAGCGACCGCAGAGCGGCGATCAGTGGCGACAGCTCGAAGAACGTCACCTTGCCGGTGACGCGCGTGGTGTGCTCGATCACCAGCCGCGCGTCCGGACGCGGCTGGTCGCGGGTGGCGACCACCCCGATGATCCGGTCGTCCAGATCGGTCATCGACGCCTCGCTCGCGGGCCGTACCGCCCACAGCAGGTCGATCGGCCGCAGCCGCAGGTCCCGCTGGGTGACCACGCTGCTGCGGGCCACCCCGTTGACCGGGTCGGTCCAGGTGACCAGCGCGGCCACATCCCGCTGGTCGGGCAGCAGCGTGGGCAGCCAGTCGTCCACGGCGGGCTCGGCCTTGGCGCGCGGGCCTTCGCCTTGCACGGACGGTGCGCTGTGGCCCGGCCGGATGCCCGGCGTCAACTGCAGAGCCATCCGGTGGGTCAAGGTGGTGCCGCTGCGCGGTGTCCGGACCACCTCGGGTTCGGGCGCGACGCCCTCCTTCGCGTAGGCGTCGAGGGTCGTCGTCGCCCGCTCGGGATTGCCTGCGAGCACCTGGTGCGTGCTCTCGGCCACCGCCAGGTCCGCTAGCGCGTCGTGGGCGTCGAGGAGCCGGTGCACCTCCTCGTTGATGGCCTTGCGCTGGTCGGCGTCGGGGTCCGGGAGCCCCTGGGCGCCGAACGGGTAGACGTCCGCGCCGGGCACCTGGGTCACCCGCCGCACGAGTTCGAGGCCGTCGATGACGTTGCGGGCCTCGACCAGTTCGACGGCGGTGCCGGGGGCCGGCCTGGTCTCCTCGATCCGCCCGGCCCGCAGCGGGAAGGCCCCGCGTAGCGCGGTGATGAACGAGTCCAGCTCGGCATCCGGATACCGGTCGTGCAGGGCCCGTTCGAGCCGGTAGCCGAGCAGGGCGCCCTGCGACTGTCCCCGCCGCAGCCCGTCCAGCAGGGTCAGCGCCACCCGGACCCGTTCGGAACTCAGGTTGACGGCGAACGTGTGCCGGTCGGCGGGACCGGCGTTGGCGATGTATCCGGCGCGGAGGACCGCGGCGGTGGTGGCCTGCGCGGGCGAGGGAGCGTGGATGTAACCGCCGTTGGCCTTGTCGTGCATCAACGGCTGCGTGCCCGGCGGGTTGAACAGCTCCCCGAGGTCGCCGGTCAGCTCGACCTGCGTCATGCCGGGGCGCGGCTTGGGCCGTACCTCCTCCAGCCAGCCGTACGCACCGAGGTGGATGCCGCGCCGGGCCGGTCCCGTGCCGGACGACCCGTATCGCAGCTCCGCGAGCCGCTCGTTGACCAGCCCCAAGCGCCAGGCGTCGAGCCGGTACGTCGCGCAGTCCAGGTGCTCGGTCAGCACCCGTTCCAGCCGGGCGGTCGGCAGCCCGGCCAGGTGTTCCAGCGCGTCGATCTGTTCGGCGAGCTGCACGGTGGCCGGGCTCTGCCTGATGACCTCGGGGATGAAGCTCGCCACCAGCCGGTCCGGGCTGCCGGTGATGGCCCGGTCCGGCGAGTACAGCTGGCGGAACCGGCTCTCGCTCTCCACCGGGGGTGCGCCGGGCCGGTTGGGCCGTACGTGGACGAACAGCGGATCGCGCGCGGGTGGCACCGTGCTCCCGGCTGCGGCGGCCAGGCGGCGGCCGGCGTCCTCCCAGGCGAGCAGGACCGCGTGCCGCGCCAGCAGATACAGCAGCGCCGCGGGCGGCTTGTCGCCGTTGAAGCCCAGTTCGAGCCGGATGGTCTCCAGGTCCTGCTCGGCGTGCTGGGCGAGCCAGTGCAGGTAGTTGCCGCCGTCGGGAAGGTACGCGCGGATGTGGTCGGTCTCCGACGGCGGCCGGTCATCGACCAGCGGTCCGAGCAGCGGATACTGGTCGCCCACGAACAGCCGCCGGATCACCTCCGGGTCGGCTCCGGGCGGGACGGCGTAGCCGAGGCGGTCGAGCAGGGCACGGATCGGCTGCGGCATGTTGAGCTGGTCCAGCGCGGGGATGACGCGCGGGCCGCCGCTGCTGAGGTTCTCCCGGTTGAAGATGTCCTCGACGCTCTGCGCGTACCGCTGGTAGAACTCCGCCGACGTCGGATGCAGCGCCAGGATGTCCAGCAGCAGCTGGTGCGGGTCCCCGCCCTTGCCCAGGTAGCTGACCTTCGCGAGGGCCTTCTGCCAGTCCCCCGCCGCCACGCTGAGCAGCTTGTACAGCCCGCGGCGGTGCGTCGCGCCATCCGGGAAGGTCATCTTGGAGAAGGCGGTGGTGGGCAGGATGCCGTACGGCTGCCGCCCGATCTTGACCGCCGGGACAGGGCCGCGCCCCGACACGTACCGCACGAAGAACTCGCGCGTCTGGTCGACCACCTGCTCGGACAGGATCGGATGCATCATGCCGCGCAGGTACGCGCCCCAGGTCGCCGGCCACAGGGCGACGTTGGCCGCGCGGGCGTCACGCTGGTCGGTGCCGTCGGCGTTGGGCATGCCGGTCAGCACGGCCGGATCGATGCCGAGCAGGTCGGCCAGCCACTGCCCGTCGGTCCGGGTCCGCCAGTCGTCGGGCGCGTCCGCCGCCGCGAACCCGAAGGCGGTGCGCAGCGCGGCCTCGGCTTCGGCACGGCGGTCCTGCCCGGCGGGGGCGGCCTCGCTGTTGTTGGTCGGGGTGCCCTGCGGCAGCAGCCCGTACCCCGACGGGCTGCGCAGCTGCCGGGTGATGAGGTCGGCCAGTTGGACGGCCGTCTGCTCGGGGCCGGACCGCTCCCGCAGCCCGAACACCAGCAGCCGGTCCAGGCCGTTGCGGATCTGCGGGGTGAGCGGGATGCGCAGGCCCATGCCGAGCGTCACCGCCCGCTCGAAGTCGGTCAGCCACTGGAGCTCGTCGGGCACCCGCAGCGCGCCGGTCTGCTCGTCCACCTTGAGCTGTTCGTCGGTGTCGGCCTCGGGGTCGGGGCTGACCGCGAGCGCGTCGGGCACCGACTCGCCGGTCGCTGTCAGCACCCGCTCGCCGCCCACGTATCCGAGCACGGTGAAGCGGTCCGGCAGGAGCCTGGCCTTCGCCGCCTGGGTCCACGACCGCTCGGCCAGGCTTCCGGCGGCCGGCGGCGGCAGCACGAGGAACGCGACCATCACCGCGTCGTCGACGGCGGTAGGCGCGGCGTCCACGCCCACCGGGCGCCGGGCCCGGATCGTGTCCGCCCGGCCGGCCCCGACGTCGGCGCGCAGCGCGGTGTCGGCGGCGCGCAGCTTGGCCCGGTCGCCGTGCGCGCGCCACACCGCCGTCCAGTACGTGACGGCCGGTTGCCGGTCCGCGGCCGGCACGGCCTGGCCGGTCACGACCACCAGCACGGTCGCGCCCTCCGGCACCGCCACGGGCCGATCGGCGGGGTTGGCGGGGGTACGGGTCTGCAGCAGCCAGGCGGCCCGGCCGCCGGGCACCCGGGCGACCAGCTCCTGCCAGGCCGCCTGCTCGGCCACCGCGTTCCCGCCGGTCCGCCAGTGCGCCGTCCAGTACGCGTCCACCGCGGTGATCTCGGCGCGGGTCGGCTTGGGCTCGAACTTGTCGGTGCACCACTCGTCCGGGAAGATCCGTACCAGCAGTTCGGTGGCGGTGAACCGGGTCTCCACCCGGACCGGGCCGAGCAGTACCGGGAAGTCGTCGCTGAGCGCGGTCACAGCAGCATCTCCTGAGCGTGGACGGCCATCAGCACCGGCGCCTGGAACAGCATGTAGGCCACGTCGGCCGAGCTCAGCCCGCCGTGCCAGACGGGCAGGAACGCGTCCTCCAGGTGCTGGTCGTTCTTCTCGGCGTCGGCGGCGGGGTCGTCGAAGTCCTTGAGCGGGACCTGCACGGTGCTCGCGTCGAGCCGGATGAACCCGGTCCCACCCGGATCCACGTCGGCCCACGTCAGGTCGTTCCACACCTCGACCGGGGTGGGCGGGCCCTCGTCCGCGCCGAACCGGGGGTCGCCGGGACGTTCCTGGATCACGAAGAACCAGCCCGCCGCGCCGGCGGCGAAGTCGCCTTTGGCCTCGGCCGCCGTCAGGTCGAAGCCGAGCAGGGTCAGGTCGGGGTCCACCTTGGCCTCGTACAGCGGGAGCCTGATCTCCTCCAGCGTCGGGTGCGCCGGGTCGGCGAGTTCGACCGGGACCCGCTCCTGGGCCGGGTCCGGCGGTCCCGACTCGGGCTGCCAGCGGGCGCGGTGCGCGTAGACGGCGGCGTTCGGGTACTTCTTCAGCAGGTCGCCGCGGATGACCAGCACGAGGTCGTCGGCCTGCTCGCCGGTCTCCCGCGCGTCGTTCTCACCGAGCTCGGCGGCCTTGGGCCAGGTGTGCAGCGGCTGGATGTCGTACTGCTTCACGCCCCCGCGCGTGTCCCAGAACTGCCGGAAAGGCGAGCCGCGCTGGTCGGTGGGGTACTCGCGCCACAGCAGCTCGCGGGCCATCTCGTGGTTGAGTCCGACGAGGTAGGACTCGATGAACTCCTGGTTGGTCTCCAGCAGCGTCACCGTGTTCCGCGGGATCAGCCCGAGGTTGGGGGCGAAGTAGTCCACCGACAGGTCGAGCAGCGCCTTGTACATCGGCAGGTCGATGACGGGATAGGCCATCGCCTCGATGAACCGCTCGGCGAACGACTGCAGCCGTTCGGGCAGGCTGACCGACGTCAGCAGGCTGGTGGGCACGGTCTTCTCGGCGCGCAGGCCGGTCATCATCGCGTCGGTGGTGGCGCGGACGTTCAGCGGGTCGTCGCCGCCCTCGGTCCGGCCACCGACCTCCGCCGCGTGCCGGCCCCGGTAGATGTCGCGCAGCCCGTCCTTGAACCGCTTGGCCTCCTCGCTGTCGTCGCCGCCTTCGGAAGGGACGAACGTGTCGCCCGGCAAGGTGATCCGGAAGTCGGCGCTGCGCGGAAGCCGGTCGACCGGATCGGCCGGGTCGGCCTCGGTGGCGGCCGTGAGCCCGATCGGCGGTGGTGCCGGGTGCAGGACATCGTTCAGCTGCTCGGTCGTCACCACCGCGTCGGGAGTCTCCTTGGCGGCGGCCGCCGTCACGGGGTCGTCCGGGTCGTCCATCCGCGGGATCAGCGCGTCGGGCGGCTTGGTCTCACTGAACGGCAGGTCGCGGATCAGCCGCCCCGGCCGCAGCATCCGCCGCATCGGCGGGGACAGCGGCGCGGCCGTCACGCGGCTGCGCGCCACGTGGAACCCGACCGCGACCCGCTCGCCCTCGACCGCCACCGCCCCGCGCAGAGCCCGATCACGCGTGGTCACCCGCGAGTTGGCGGGAGCGGTGAGCACGAGGGCCTTGCCGGACGGCACCGGCTCGTCGGCCGGCGTGATCGATGCGGCGGCGGGCTCCACATGCTTGGCCTGCAGTACGGTCCCGACCTCGCGGGCGAGCTGGGCGGCGCGGATCTTGGCGTTGACCGCCAGCACGTCGCCGACCTGCGCCCAGGCGGCGACCATGAACTCCTCCCGCCGCTCCTGGACGACGCGGGTCCCCAGGTGGGCGGCGACGCGGAAGCGCGGGTCCAGGTTGAGCCGGTGCACCCAGTTGCGGTCGGGCGTGATCGGGCTGCCGTCGCGCTCGGTCAGCAGCCGGTTCGCCGGGGCGTGCCAGCGCCCGTACAGCGGCGGGGTGATGATCGGATCGACCTCGCCCGCCACGTCCCGCACCCCGTGGGCGGCGTGCGCGGCGGCCGGGGTCTGGTCGAGGTAGGCGTCGGCCAGGTTGATCAGTCCGGCGAGGGCCTTCTGGAACAGGTGCGGGTACGGCTCGTCCCACTTGTCGTAAACGTCGCCCTTGGGACGGTTGGGCGACTGGAGTGCGCCGCCCAGCTTGAGCACGCCGTGCAGCTCCGCCGGGCTGGTGATGGGCGGCAGCCCGGGCCCGGCCGAGTCGTGCACGTCGAGGTCGCGGCGGCCGATGGCCGGGTCGGCGGGCCGGGGCTCCAACAGCCGGACCAGGTATTCGAAGTCGCCCGCGCTGCCGGTGCCGAAGAACCAGCGGTGGTAGTACGGCAGCGTTGCGGGCTCGGGGCGGCCCGGGTAGTCGGGGCCCCAGCTGGAGTGCAGCGCGCCGGGCGCGGTGGCCGGGTCCAGGCCGAGCCCGGCCAGGCGGCCCGTCTCGAACGCGGGGACCAGGAACGCGTGGTAGCCGCTGTCGGGCTTGAGCCGCCGCGGGCACATCAGCCGCGAGCACGCCAGATCGGCGTTGGTGCTCAGCACCTGGCGCAGGGCGGTGAGCGCACCGGCGGGATCGTCGTTGGCGACCAGGCCGTCCAGCTCGCCGTTGACGTGCACGTGCGCCCACGCGCCGAGCTGGCCCGGCGGCGGCAGCGTCCCGGCCGGGTCCTTGACCTGGATCGACGGCAGCGGCCGCCCGGCGACCGCGCCCTCGGTGAACTCCGCGCCCGGGTCGCCCGCCGGCTCGGCCGCTCCGGCGAGCACGACGAGCGCCAGCCAGGGCAGCAGCCGCTTGTTGGCCCCGTCGGGCGGGGCCGGGCTGTAACTCCACGGCAGGCCCTCGTCGTAGAACTCGATGTGCGCCAGGTAGTTGGGCTCCACGTTGGTGATCCAGGGACGCGGCTCCACCCGCGAGATCACCCGGGGATCGACCCCCACCACGTCGCCCGGCCCGTACAACTGCACGGCCTTCTCGACGTCGCGGGTGATCGTGCCGCCGGACACGCCGTCCCCGGTCAGCCGCAGCTTGACCGGGATGACCGCCCGGTCGGCGGTGCCCGGATCGGTCGTGATCCGGGTGCTGAGGCCGGTCCGCAGCCACGGCAGGAAGGAGTACGCGTTGCTCACGGTGTCACCGGGCCGGTGCTGAAGATCTCGCTGGTGGCGGTGACCTCGGTGGCGGCGGAGTCGGCGGCGGCAAGGCCCGCGCGGGTGATGCCGCCGGTGACCAGCACCGTGCCGCCGGTCAGCGGGACGGCGGCGAACCCCCACCGGCCCGTCGCCAGACCGCCCGCCGGGCTCCAGCTCCGGGTGGCCGCGTCGAAGATCAGCGCGCTGGCATAGCCCAGGGCGCGACTGGCCACCGTCGTCGACGGCCTACGCGGCCGCGGCCTCGTGAACGCCGACGGCGGGTTCACCGACGCCGGCCGGGAGGTCAAGGAGCGGATCGAGACCCTCACCGACGAACTGGCGGCACCACCGTACGACGTGCTCAGCGCGGACGAACTCGACGAGCTGACTGCGGGACTCGAGCCGATCGCCGCCGCGGCAGGGGGCCACGACGACTGAGCGGGGCAAATGCAGGAGACGCCACCACCCCCGGACCCGCCACTCGTCGTCGTGGTGAACCCGGCCGGCGCCGCGCCGCCAACGCTGACCGGCGGCGTGGTGAGGGTGCGTCCCGCGGTCTACGCCCGGTCGGTCAACGCGGGTTTCTGGCTCGCGGACGCTGAACCGCTCCACGGGTGGAAATTGCCCGCTCAGCGGCGCCGGTCCGGGTGGGTGTCGATGCGGACGGGCAGCGTACTGACGCTGTTGGTGAACAGGGAGCGGGCGTTCCGGAGCTCACTGTCCGGGACGGCGAGCTGCATCTCGGGGTGGCGGCCGAACAGTTCGCACAGCGCGATGCGGGCTTCGAGACGGGCGAGAGGCGCGCCCAGGCAGTAATGGCTTCCGGAACCGAAGGCGACCTGCTGGGTGTTGGTACGGGAGATGTCGAACTTGTCGGCGGTGGGGCCGTGGACGCCGGGGTCGCGGCCGATGCCGGCGTACAGGCTCACCAGGAGCTGCCCGGGCGGGATGCTGGTGCCGCCGATGGCGATCGTGTCGGTGGTGTAGCCGGCCACCAGGTAGTTGATCACACCGTCCCACCGCAGGGTCTCCTCCACGACGGCGCTCCAGCCGGCGGGCGGGAGCGCCCTGGCGCGGGCGAGCTGGTCAGGGTGGGTGAGCAGCGCCCGGACCGCATTGGTGATCAGGTTGAGGGTGGTCTCGTGCCCGGCGACCACCAGGGACCACAGTGTGTCGAGCAGCTCCCGGTGAGGCAGGGTGTCGCCGTCGCCTTCGCGTACGGTGATCAGGCTGCTGGTGAGATCGGTGCCGGGTCGGGTGCGGCGGAGTTCGACCAGTTCGTCCAGCAGCTCCAGGCGGCCATGTTCGAGGGCGGCGGCGTCCTCGGCCGTCTTGCCGTCGGTGTTGAGCAGCATGTCGACCAGAGCCCGGAACCGGGGCCGCATCGGTTCGGGGATGCCGAGCAGGTGGCAGATGACGCCCATGGGGATCGCGTAGGCGTAGTGGGCGCGCAGGTCGACGGCGCCGTCCGGGCCGCGGTGGCCGGGCAGGGCGTCCAGTGCGTTTCGCACGACGCGCGTGATGTCGCCGCCCATCCGCTCCACGCGCCTGGCGGTGAACACCGAGCTGATCATCCGCCGCTGATGCCGGTGTTCGGGGTCATCAAGGAAGAACATGCTGGTCAAGCCGATGAACATGCCGGCCAGCGGCCAGTCGGAGGGGACGAGGCCGTCGCGGTGGGCGGCCCAGTGCCGGTGCGCGACCCGGGACACGGCCGGATGCCGGCCGAGCTGGGCGAGCAGGTCCTGCCGGGTGACCATCCAGGCATGCACGGTGTCGGGCAGGCCGGGCAGCACGGTCCGCACGACCGGGCCGGCGGCGCGCAGCCGGGTCATCTCGACGTGCGGGTCGGCGCCGAGGGGGTCGATGGTGACGATCGGAACCGACGGCTGCCGGTCGTTGATAGAGGCGTCGAGCCGTGTCACGGGCTTCCTCCGGTGTGGTGGGACGGACGGCGCCGGCGCGGGGCCGGAGCCCGACCGGCGATCGGTTGGTCGGGGCGGCGGCGTGCGGGGGCCGCCCGCGGAGCCGCGGGCGGGCTTCACGGCGGTCTCGCCGGGGTGTCGACCCAGGCCGGACGTTCCAGGATGTCGATCACGGCGGCCGACCACGTGAAGCCTGCGCCGACGCTGACGAGCAGGCAGCGGTCCCCGGCGCCGAGCGCGCCGGTCAGCATCAGGTGCTCCAGCCCGGCGATGGGATCTCCGGCGCCGAGGTGCCCGATGCGCCGGCTCCACGGCCAGGTGGTGATCTCCGGCCGGAGGCCTAACCTTCGCAGGTAGCTGCCGTTGAGCCGGTGGAGGCCGAGATGCGGGAGGACGACCCGGTCGATGTCGGTGAGCCGCGCCCCCGCCAGCGCCAGCGCTTCGGTCAGCACCGCCTCCTGCCCCGCGGATACGCGCGCCGCCACCTGCCGCATCCCGGCGCTGGCGAGGAAGTCGCGCTGGCACGCGTCGAGGTCGACGACGGAGCGCGCGCTCAACGGAGCGGGCCCGAAGGAGTCGTCGCCGCGGTGCATGCCCTCCAACTCCGGGTCGCTGACCGTCACGAGGCTCCGCAGCAGGGCGAACCCTCGCCGCCGGGACAGCGCGAGCGCGGTCCCGCCGTCGGCGTAGACGGTGCCCGGGTCGCTCCGCCACCGGTCGAAGGCCGGTGGTCCGAACTTGTCGCCCGTCGTCACGAGCGCGGCTTCGCGGCCGGGAGCGGCGACCAGGAAGGCGCGCGCCAGCTCGACCGCGGCCATGCCTCCGTTGGACGCCTGGCGTATCTCCACCGCCGGGCAGTCGTTACCCACGGCGACGCGTTGGACGTAGGAGGCCGGAGCCCACACGTCGTGGCCCTGGTAGAAGAAGTTCGCATGCAGGATCAAGGCGATGTCCGCACCGTCGTAGCCCGCCCGGCGCAGCGCGATCCGGGCGGCCCGGCCGGCCATCTCCGGCGCCGCCTCCGCGCCGGCCACGGCGACCGACACCATTCCCGTGCGCCGGACGAGCCTCTCGTCGCAGTGGCCGTCGGCGACGGCCCGCGCGACCGGCAGCAGCGGCGGCAGCCAGGTCGCGCAGGCCGTGATGTAGATGTCCGGCTCGCTCACCGAGCACCCTCTCCACGTCCGTAGGGGATTACCGGAACCGCGGTCTGGGCGGGCCCGGGAGGCCCCGCCTAGGCCGCGACGGCCTCGATGATCGAGTACTCCCCGAGCGTCCGTACCGGGAGCACGGCGCCGATCCGCAGTCCCGCGGCGTTGAGGATCTTCTCGAACTCCTGCCGGGTGCGTTCCTTGCCGGTGAGGGTGCTCAACATGACCAGGTCGAGCGCCCAGCCGAAGTGGGGGGTGCCGGGGTCCGGTAGGACGGGGTCGATGATCAGTACGCGGGCGTCGCCCTTCATCGCCGACCGGCAGTTCCGCAGGATGGCGGTGGCCTGCTCGTCCCCCCAGTTGTGGATGATGTGCTTGAGGATGTAGACGTCCCCGCCGACGGGGACGGCGTCGAAGAAGCTTCCCTCCTCAAGGCGCCAGCGCTCGGCCGTCTGCGGCGTCTCGAGGACGTGCTCGCGCAGCGCGCTCCGGTCGTCCTGGAGAACGCCCTTCAGCCGCCGGTTCCGTTCGAGGATCGCGCGCAGAAGCGAGCCCCGTCCCCCGCCGACGTCGACCACGGTGCCGGTGGCGGGGAAGTCGTAGGCGTCGATCACCTTCTCGATCCCCGTCTCGGAGAGCCCGACCATCGACGCGTGGAAGGTCGAGGCGGCCTCGGGGTCGGTGTCCAGCCATTCGAAGAACGGCTTCCCGTACAGCTGCTCGAAGGCGCTGGACCCCTCCCGGACCGCGTCGCCGAGATGCCCGGCCGATCTCCACATGTAGTCCTCGGAGAACATGATCACGGCGCTGCGCAGGGACGGGCTCGCGTCGGAGCGCAGGAGGTCGGCCGCCGGCGTCAGGTGGTACAGGCCCTGGCCGTCCTCCCGGAAGATGCCCTGGGAGGCGAGCATGCGCAGGACCCGGCGCAGCGACGCGGCGTCCATGCCGGTCATGTCGGCCAGCTCGGCGGCTGTGCGCGGCCGGTCCAGGTGGTCGGCGACGCCGGCCCTGGCCGCGACGGCGAGCGCCGCGGTCCGGTAGATCCCGACGGTCTGGTCGAGAATGATCGTCGCGGCGGCAATGCTTTCCTGGGCTGTTGTCATACCGGTCCTCCGTACTCGTCTTCTCGGATCTGCCCTGACTCGTGAGTCGGCCCGCGCCCTACGAGACGGATGTGTCGATGGCGTGCCGCCCCGCCGGCGGACCGCCGGCCGGGGCCTGCCTACGCGCCACGACCAGGCCGTTGCAGGAAGGGGCGTCGAGCGGCCATACTTCCGGCGCCTCGAATCCCGCCTCCCGCAGCCAGGCGCCGTACTCGGCGGCGGTGTAGTTGCGGCCCCGGGTGGTCACGAGCATGTTGAGGCTCATCAGCGCCGCGTCGGCGGGCCCGGCCTTGTCGTCGTCGACGAGGAGCTCGCTGATGATCGCCCGGCCGCCGGGCACCAGCGCCCGGTGGCATGCGCGCAGGAGTCGGCGGCATTCGTCGGACGTCCAGTCGTGCAGGATCATCGAGAGCAGGACGGTGTCGTATCCCGAGGGCAGCTCCTCGACACGGAAGTCCCCGCCGACCGTGCCGATCCTGTCGCTCAGCCCTTCGGCCTCGATCCTGGCCCGGGCGAGCTCGCACACCGGCGGCAGATCGTAGATGGTGATCGTCAGCTGCGGGTTCGCGGCGGCGAGCTCGATGGCCCAGGCCCCGGTCCCGCCGCCGACGTCGAGCAGCGTCCGGGCGCTCGACAGGTCGATCCGCCGGGCGGCCGAGGCCGCCGACTGCCGGGACAGGGAGTGCATCGCGTCCTGGAACTGCGACGTCAGCTCCGGGTCGACGATGTCGAAGGGGGTCTCCTCGTGCCTGCCGGACTGCCAGCCCATGGGGCGGTCGGCGCGTATCGCCTCGGTCAGGTTGGCCCAACCGGGGTAGTTGCGCTGGTCGAGATGGGCGATCCAGCCGCCGAAGTAGTACCTCCCGCCCTTGACCAGGTAAGTCTCGGCGAGCGGGCTGTTGCCGTACCGGCCGCCGGCGACTTCGAGCAGCCCGAGCGAGGCCAGGGCGGTCGCCAGCGTTTCCGCGGGACGTTCCTGCACGTCGAGCCGCCGTGCCAGGGCACTGATCGGTTGTGCGCCCGTCTTGTGCAGGAGGTCGAAGAGCCCGAGCTCCTGCGCGCTGACGATGGCCTTGAACGCCCAGTATCCGGTGCAGATCTCCATCAGGTCCTTGACGGAGCCGGGCGGTGTGGTCTCCACGGTCAATGGTCTCCTCTGGTCAGCGACGTCCCGGCCGAGGTCACCGGGCGGGCGCCGCGATGTGCTGGTTGATCATCTCGGTGGCCCGGGTGATGCTGACGTGGAGCAGTTCGCCGAGCAGGGGGTCGGGGAGCTTGACCTTGTAGCGGAGCTCGATCTGCGACATCAGGTCGGCCATCGCGATCGAGTCGTATCCGAAGTCGGCGAGGCTGCGGTCGCCGGTCGTCGCACTGCCGTCGGACGGCACGGGCGCGCCGTCCGACGGCAGCATGGCGATGAGGTCCTTCTCGTTCAGCCGGACATGCGGGTCCATGGTCGGTGCCCTTTCTAGGCGGACGTTGGAGTACGGGTCAGTCCAGAGCGCTGACCACGAGGGCCGAGTTGTGGCCGCCGTGCCCTCGGGCCAGGACCAGTGCGTTGCTCAGCCGGGTCTCGCGCGGACGGTCGTAGACCATGTCGACGCCCGGCGGCCCCTGCACGCCCCCCGGCCGAGCGGTCGGGGGGACGACCTGGTGACGCAGCGACAGGAGCGCGGTCGCGACGTCGAGGGCGGCTCCGCCCGCCCCCATCTCTCCGGTGAGGGTCTTGGGAGAGGTCACGGGCACCGCGTGGCCGTCGAAGACCTCGGTGACGACCGCCGTCTCGACGTCGTCCAGGCCGGGGCCGGAGCCGCCGGCGAAGACCACGTCGATGTCGGCGGGATCGGCCCCGGCGTCGGCGAGGGCCGCGCGGACCGCGCGTTCCAGCCCCGAGTCGCCCGGCCGCGGCGCCACCGGGTCGAAGGAGGTTCCATAACCCTTGATCTGCCCGTAGGGGGCGGACGGCCGCGGGTTGGCCGTGTCCGGTTCGAGCACGAGAGCGGCGCCGCCCTCCCCGACCGCACTGCTCGTGTCCGGGCTGCGCGCGTCCGCGTCGGCGAGGTACCCGGACGCGACCTCCCGCCCGATCGGATCGAGGAAGGAGTCGAAGCCGCCGGTCATGGCGACGCGGCCGCCCCTGCGGAGGTGGCGGCACGCCTGCGCGACGGCGTCCAGCCCGCCCGCCTGCCCACTCACCAGCGTCCAGGCCGGGCCGTGGGCGTCGTGCCGGATCGACGCCTGGCTGGAGTTGGCGGCGTAGAACCAGGCATAGGACAGGTAGGGCTTGACGTGCCCGGGCCCCAGCGTCCAGAGCTTTCGCAGTTCTTGCCCGACGTAGTCGGTGCCGCCGAAGGCGTTGGCGAACACGGTGCTCCGGCCTTCGGCCGGGACATCGGACAGTTCGAGCTCGGCGTCGGCCAGGGCCCAGTCCGTCCCGGCCAGTGTCATCTGGGTGACCCGGGCGGTCTGGGGCAGCAGATGGGCGGGGATGTGGGCCGCCGGTTCGAAGGGGCTGGTCAGGGCGACCTGCCGTGCGTCGGCGAGTCGGCCGGTGTCGCAGGCCAGAGCCGCTTTCCAGAAGTCGGCGTGGCCGAGACCCGTCGGGCTCAGCACACCGAGGCCAGTGACGACGATCCTCTCCGAGCGCGTCATCGTCGACCTCCGGGGGCGCCCATCAGGATGGCCGTCTGGAGTCCTCCGAACCCGCTCCCGGTGCACAGCGCGATGTCGGTGCGGTGCTCGCGCCCGATCAGGGGCACGTAGTCCAGGTCGCATTTCGGGTCGGGGTCGTACAGGTTGGCCGTGGGCGGGATGAGGTGGTCGCGGATCGCCATGGTGCAGGCGATCAGCTCGATCGCGCCCGCCGCGCCGAGCGAGTGGCCGACCGTCGACTTGATCGAGCTGATCGGGACGGTGAAGGCCCGCGGTCCCAGCGCCTGCTTCAGCGCCGCCGTCTCGTGCTCGTCGTTGTGCCCGGTCGCGGTGCCGTGGGCGTTGACGTAGTCGACCTCGCCCGCCCGCACCCTGGCGATGCGCAGCGCTGCCCGGATCGCTTCGGCCAGGTCGGACCCCCGCGCCTCAAGCCCCGTCATGTGGTGGGCGTTGGCGCGGTGGCCGCAGCCGAGCATCTCGGCCAGGGCCTTCGCACCCCGGTCCCGGGCGCTGCCGGCCTCCTCCAGGACCAGGACGCCCGCGGCCTCGGCCACCACCATGCCGTCGCGGTTGCGGTCGAACGGGCGGCACGCCTCCGCCGGGTCGCCGTCGTGGGCGGAGGTGGCCCGGATGGCGTCCATCGAGGAGACCGCGACCGGCGTCAGGGGCGCCTCGGCGCCTCCGGCGATCACGACGTCGGCCTGCCCGTCCTCGATCAGCTGGACCCCGTGGGAGACCGCGTCCAGCCCGGAGGTGCAGCCGTTGCTCACCACGCGCACCGGTCCGCGCGCCCCCACCTGCTGGGCGACCACCTGTGCGATCACGCTCGGCTCCGCCTCGGACAGCGGCCGTCCCCTGCCGCCGGGGCCCCCGAGGGCCATGGCGAACCGGTTGGTGGTGTTGCACGCGGTCCAGTGGTCGAAGGAGCTGACCCGGCCCAGCGCGCTGCCCATCGAGACCCCGATCCGGTCCCGGGGGATCCGGTCCGGGTCGAGTCCGCTGTGGGCGATCGCCTGCCGCGCCGCGACGTGAGCGAACTGGCCCGCGCGGTCCAGCCGTCGGGCCTCGTCCGGGCCGATGCCGTGCTCCTGCGGATCGAAGTCGCATTCTCCGGCGACTTTGGAACGAAACTCTGTCGGGTCGAAGAAGGTGATCTTTCGAATGGCCGAGTCGCCATGGATGACCAGGTCCCAGAACGGTTTGATGCCGATCCCCGCCGGCGTCACCGCCCCCAGTCCCGTAACGACCACGCGGCGGGGCCGCTCCCCGGTCATGGGAGCCTTCCGAAATGTAGATGACGACGCACGATCTCCCCCACTATCTGGATGAGTCGGCAATCCTGTTGCCGTTGTCGCGCTTGCAACGATGAGCACGCTAGCATCGCGAATAGTTGCTTTGGCGACACAAAATGTTATTGGATTTTTCAGGACATCGTATCTTGTGATGGTTTGAAGCGAATATGGCCGCACAAGTCATGGCGCCCGGTCGACAAAGGGCGCCAGGACTGGAAAATGCAAGGATAAAAGAAAAATGCCCCACGTCAGGCGCGATGCCGCTCCGAATCATGGACGAATTCGCGGACATGCCGGAGTCTGTTCAGTCGGCAACCATCTGTCCGGCCACGTGATACCAGAACTCAGCGCAGGAGCATCGCCGGTTCGGTGGTGTTGCCGGACGAATGTCAGGGCATCCCGGAACGATCCCCGGCCCTGAGGCGCCCTGTGAACGGCCGCGTCACCGCGTCATCGTTCTTCGCGCATTTCGATCAGCTGCCGGCTGAGCGTCTGCACCTGCAAGGCCAGTTCACGCAGGAACCGCCGGTGATGCCTGTCCCGTTTCTTGCTGCCCTTTTTGCCGTGCCACCTGTGGGGCGTGGTGGCAGGGAAAAGCACCGAATGAGTCTGCCCGGGCTGTTCGTGTCGGCCGCATGCGCAGCCGAGTCTGCAAACGCAGGGGACGGGGCCACCGCTCTGCCTGTCAGCCGCGGCGCAGGCGTTTCGTGCATGGGGGCACACCGCGACGCTCGCGGTCGCGGTGCCATGGCCGGTGCGGGCGGGCTCGCCGGGCAGGTCGGCGGTGACGGTGGCGGTACAGGACAGCGCGCCCGGAGCCGTGGCCGTGGTGCGCAACTGAAGCTCAGCGGTGCTGCCCGCGGGCAGGGCCTCGATCGCCAACCGGCCGGTGGCCGGGTCGAAGGACCGCGCTCCTTCGGCTGACACGAGCTCGAGGTCCGCCGGAAGGCGGACGGAGACGACGACGCTGGTGGCCTGGGCGGGCCCAGGGTTGCTCACCGCCAGATGGAAGGTGATGTCCTCGCCCACGGCGGCGTACGGCGGGTCGGCGACGATCGTCACGGTGAGTTCGGCCGCCTCCGCATCGGTCACGGGATCGACGGTCACGTAGATCGTGTTGGAGGTGGAGGTCAGTTGCTCAACGGCGTCGCCGCGGGCGCCCGCGTAGGTGGCGGTGGCCTGATGGGAGAGCGTCCGACCGGCACCGTCGCGCTCCACCTGGACCGTGAACTGGGCGGTGATGCCGTCGGGCGACTCGACGGTGGAGGGCAGTGTGCCGCCCTGGGCGGCGGTGGCGCCCTGCCCCAGCGGCAGGGTGAGCCGCCCGGTGGTCGAGTCGTACCAGCCGTTGCCGCTGTTCTGGCCGGGCCCCTCTTCGAGTCTCAGGGACCCGGGCACGTAGCTGGTTCCGGCGGGGACGGTGCCGCACAGAATGAGGTTCTCGGCGGGGATGCCACCGTGGTTCTTCAGGTTGACGGTGTAGGTGATGGTGCCGCCGACGGCGGCTCCGGACTCCGGTTCGGCGGCGGTGGTCACCACCACGCTGGGCGCGGTGCCGAACACGACGTCGTCCAGGAAGTTCCCCACGGTGGGGTCGCCGGTGGCGGTCCCGCCGGCCTCGAAGGCGAACCGGGTCACCGTCTGTCCCGCCGGGACCTTGTAGGAGTCGGCGTGCGGCACCCATTCGGCGGTGCCGTCGGTGAATGTCCAGGTCTTGTTCGGCTTCCTGCCAGGTCGACCGATCTTCACCGACATCGTGTCGTCGCCCTCGCGGCCGCGGTGCCGCAGGCTCCAGTACAGCGTGGTCCCTGGCGTGGTCTCGAGATCCTGGTACAGCGCGGCGGGCTCGTTGGCGTTGAGCTCGGCGAACTGCTCTCCGTGCGCCGCGGGCACCCCCTTGCGGCTGTGCCAGATCTCGATCACGCGGTCGGAGGCCGTCGTCAGCCAGCCGGGCACGGAGTCCGCGCCGGGCTCGGAGGCATCATGCAGCATCCGGTTTCCACCGGCGATCTTCGGCTCCTCGAAACTGCCGTTGACCAGGGTGACCCGTGGGGGCACGTCCAGCGGCGTGGGGAACTGGGGGGCCGGCGGCTGATCGGCGGGATCGGCGCCGGTCGCGATCCGGGCGGCGACCGCGGCGGTGTCGGCGATGCGAGGGGACATGTGATCCTTCCACGCGAGCGGGGGGCAACGAGAAGCGCGCTCACCCACAGTAATCAATCCTTGGCGGTGTGCAACCGGGGTCTGGGGGCGGGCAAAAGATCGAGCCGTCCGCGAGCGGACGCCGGTCTTTACTGTCCGACCAGCCCCTTTGCACCTTGCGAGTCGCGTTCCTCTACGCGAGCCGGCGTGAGCGAGAGGGAAAGGGAATAGGCACGGCTGGTAAGCGGGACATGGCCGCGCAGTCGGCGGGTCACCGCCAGGATCGCCGCGTCGATGACGGCGGCGGGGGCGTAGAGGTCTGTTCCGTGCCACAACGGCGGGTGGCCCGTCCCGGTCGCGACCAGGCGCTCCAGAGCGGCGGCGCCCCTCGCCAGGAGGTCCTGGGGGACGCGGTGCGGCGCTGCCAGCAGCGTCTGCAGGGCGTGTGCGGTCTCCTCGGCGGTGCCCCTCCAGACTCCCCAGGACCCGTCAGGCCGCTGGGTGCCGCGAACCCACCAGACCGCAGGGGCGACCGCGGAGGAGGCGCTGCGGCGACCGAAGCGGCTCAAGGCCGCTGCGGCGTGGGACGTGGCGCAGTAGGGGGAGGCGTGGCCCGGATCCTCCCAGCGGCCGCTCAGCTGCTGGCGGCCGCACAGCAGGCGTGTGAGCGCGGAGATGGCGGGCGCGTGGCGCCTGATGTGGGCGGGCCGGGCCGCGGCGTGCGCGCCGAACGCCTCGAGCACGTGGGCGTTGGCGACAGGCGACCAGACCGGGTCCCCGGGCCGGCGCTGGAAGTGCGTCGCGGTCTCGAAGGGCCGCAGCACCTCCGCGGGACACCGCTCGCCCAGCTCGCCGAGCTCGGCGAGGGCGTACAGCGCGGTGCTCACGGTCCCGCAGTCTGCGGTCATCCCACCGACCTGTCGTCGCAACCGCTCCCGCAGGCGTGGCGGCACGGCGGTGCCCAGCCCGGCACGGACCAGCGTGCCCGCCAGTTCCGCCTGCTCGCCGGCGACCGCCGGCCCAAGGCCGGGCACGGGGCCGCCGTGCCGGCGTGCCAAGCGGTCGAGCGCGCCCACGCACCGCCCGTCGCGTCCTCCGGCCGGCCGGTGGGCGAGCCACGCCGCGGTCGTGGCGGGCGACGCGCCGGTCATCCAGCGGTCGAGGGCCGCCGGCGGCCACCTCAGGAGCCGGGTCGGCGGAGCCTTCCCGGATATGGCCCGCCGGGAGCGGCGCCCCTCCCGGCGGGACCGACGAAGACACGGTCCCCCGGACCGCGGCGGATGGCCGTCTCCCTAGAGGGACCGGCAGCACGGCATGGCGCTCCAGCGGCCGCGGCACGCTTCCCCGCGAAGCGGGAGGCTCGCATCGGCGCAGCATCCGGTTGATCTCGTCGACCAGGTACGGCACGAGCTGGTCGGCTCCGATCGTGCGCGGCCACGGCCGGCAGCCTCGATCGAGCAGACGCCGCGACGCCGCGAGCCCGCGGTCGGCAGCGGCCGTCAGAAGGTCGGCGGCCTCGGCCCGGCGCTCGGCTCCGATCGGCGAACGGTCCCGAGCACACTCGGCCGCCGCTCTGTCCGCCGCGTTCACCGGACAGGCCACGGGCGCGGCGGCGACCACCTCGTGGCCGCCCCTGCCGAGCGTCCACCAGTTGTACACGGACCTCGCGGCGGCGCCGGCCCGGAACGCCCTATCCAAACCGCCCATGAGCGCCTTTCTGGTCGGACAACAGTGTGTGACCCGTCGCATTGTCCGTAAATAAGAGCTAAAACGCACCATATGAGACGAGGTGAGCTTGTCCAAACGCGATCCTGTTCGAAGTATGCGGGAAGCTCCCGCGGGGGTGTTGACAGTCGGCGGGCTACCCGATGCATACTCGCATCCGACAAGGCTCCCCCGGAAAAAGACGCGTCAATCGGCGATCTCCGCGGATTCGGAGCCGGGGCCCGACCACGTGGGAAAGGTGGCGTCGTGGCAAGAAGATCCGTCTTCGACGACATGATAAGACGCTCCGAAAAGGCCGGCAACCGCCACGCCAAGGCCGTGCGGAAGAGTCTCGGCGTGAAGAAAAAGAAGAAGAGCGGAAAGAAGCGCGCCAAGCGCAACGAGCGGGATATCCGCGAGCTCGCCGGTCAGATCAGCGTGCTCAGCCAGCAGATCGCCGACATGAAGAAGTAGCCGGAGCCGAACACTGTGCCGTCGGCCGATCGCGTCGGCGGGTAGGGAGCACGCGTGCCCGCAGGCAGGGCCAGCCGCACCATCAAGATCGCTTCACGAGCGGCCGCCCACGAGGCGACCCGCAGCCTCCAGGCGCGGCTGGCCCGGTCGCAGGTCTCCGCCGACGGCCTGCGCAGGCAGGAGCGGGCGAGGGCGCTGCGGGCGATGCTGGAGGACCTGGGCCCGATCTACATCAAGCTCGGGCAGATACTGGCGACCAGGCCCGACATCATGCCCCAGTACCTGATGGACGAGTTCGCCAACCTCAACGACCAGGCACGCATCGACCCCTTCCGGGTCTTCGAACCCGTCATCGAAGCCGAACTGGGCGGACACTGGCGCTCCAACTTCCAGGAGATCAACACCGAACGGCCGCTGGGCGCCGCCTCCGTCGCCCAGGTCTACCGCGCCGTCTGGACCGACGGCCGACCCTGCGTGCTGAAAGTGCAGCGCCCCGGAACCTCCGCGGCCATGCTGGGCGACATGGCCGTGCTGCGAAGGATCGCCGGTCTCCTGCACCGGGCGGCCCCGCACATGTGCGAGGTCATCGACGTCAAGTCGATGATGGAAGTGGTGTTCACCGCCATGGAGGCCGAGGTGGACTTCACGCGCGAGGCCCGCAACATGAAGGACGCGCGCAAGGCCGCGCGGCATTTCAAGCAGGTCAAGGTCCCCAAGGTCATCGAGGCGACGCCCCGCGTGCTGGTCCAGACCTTCGTCGATGGCACGCCGATCAACCGGGTGAAGGACGACCAGCTGTCGGACAAGCAGCGCAAGAAGATCGCTTACCAGTTGATGGGATTCATGTTCCGCGGCTACTTCGTCGACCGCGCCTTCCACGCCGACCCCCACCCGGGGAACATCCTCATCGACCAGGACGGGAAGGCGCACGTGATCGACTGGGGGATGTACGGAAAGATCGACAGAAACGCGAGCCTGACCCTGCTCAAGGGCCTGGTCGGGATGGCACGCGGCGACGGGGCGGCCCTGGCGAGAGACTGGATCAAACTGGGCTCGCTCACGCCTTGGAGCAACAGCACCCGTTTCGCCAACGACGTGTCGAACACCATTCCCTACTGGGCGAACGCCTCCCTGGAGGAGTTGAACCTCGGAGTCGCCCTGATGTCGCTTGCCCGCTACTCCACCGAACGCGGAATCCAGGTCAGCCCGCTCGTCTCTCTGATCGGCAAGTCGATGGGGAACATCGAAGGATCAGTGCGTTCCATCTACCCCAAATTGAAGTTCGACAAAGCATTGGGCAAGGTGATGGAGGAAATCGCCCGCGAGCTCCTGGCGGACAGCCTCGGCCCGGAGAACGGGATGCACATGCTCTTGGATTCGATCTACTCGTTCAACAACTCGTCCTCCCAGATGCAGTCCGTCCTCGCCGACATGACGACCGGCCAGCTCGGTATCAACGTCCGGACCAACCAGGCGGACCCGCTCGGCCCGAGGCGGGGGCAGCGCCTGAAGCACCATGTCTCCCTCGGTTCCACGGCCGCCGCGGCCGCGGCCGAAACGGTCGTCCGCCGGACGCTCGGCGGTTGACCGCTCCGCGATCCCCGCGCCCCCGGCTCCGCCCGATCGGAAGGAAGATCCTGCGACATGCCACCAGCGAACCCGCCGACCGGTTCGGCGAGCAGGCTCCAATGGCTGGTCGACCGGGCGGCGATCGGCGACCTGCTCATCGACTTCGCCCGCGCGCTCGACGACCGGGACTGGCAGGGCTACGCGGCCGACTTCACCGAGGACGGCGTGCTCACCGTCTCACCGCTCATCGCCCAGAGCATCACCCACCGCGGACGCGAGGGCATGGCCGAGTTCGTCGCGGCCAACCTCGGCCGATACGCCGGCACCCACCACCTCAGCACCAACCACGCGATCACATTGGACGGGGATACGGCCGAAGCGCGGTCCTGCTTCTTCGCCGCGCACCTGCTCGACGCGAACGACCCGCGACGACACGCCGATGGGGCCGGATGGCACCAGTGGAAGCTCCGCCGCACCCCCGAAGGCTGGCGCATCGCCCACTTCACCCTGGAGATCCGCTACTTCTCCGGCGAACACCTCCTGCTCTAGCCTGGGACGAGCGGAAGCCGGGTCCAGGACCTTCCCGGACCCGGCTTCCACCGACGTTCAGTGCCGGGTCATGAGCCGAGGGAGAAGTTGCTGACCTTGGCGGCGTTGTCCTTGTTGACCAGGACGCAGTCGACGGACTGCTTCTCCGGCTGGCCGGTCGAGCCGGTCTTGATGTACTTGTCGGCCTGGTCGACGGCCATCTGGGAGATCTTCGCGGCGGGCTGCAGGACGGTGGCCCGCACGCCGCCCTTGAGGACGGACGAGACCACGTCGGGGCTGCCGTCGAAGCCGGTGACGATCACGTCGGTCTTCTTGGCGGCCTGCAGGGCGGCCCAGGCGCCCAGCGCCATCGTGTCGTTGCCCGCGATGATGCCCTTGACCTTGGGGTGGGCCTGCAGCATGGTCTGGACCTTCTGCAGCGCCTCGGTCTGGTCCCAGTTGGCGCTCTGCTGGGCGACCATCTTCATCTTGGGGAACTGGTCCAGGACGGAGTGGTAGCCCTTGGAGCGGACGCCGGCGTTGGTGTCGGTCTCCTTGCCGGTGAGCTCGAAGTACTCGCCGGACTGGTCCATCGCCTTGGCGAACTCCTGCCCGCCGAGCGTGGCGCCCTGGGAGTTGTTGGAGACGATCTGTGCCTTCGCGATGCCGGTCTGGTTGATCTCGCGGTCGATCAGGAAGCTGGGGATGCCCGCCTTCGCGGCCTTCTGCAGGGCGGTGACGGTGGAGTCGGCGCCCGCGTTGTCGAGGATGATGGCCGCCGCCTTCCGGGAGATGGCGGTGTCGATCTCCTGGCTCTGCTTGGTCGGGTCGTCGTCGTGGCTGAGGACGAGCGTGGTGTAGCCGAGCTTCTTGGCCTCGGCGTCGGCCGCCTGCTGCTCGGCCTTGAAGAACACGTTGTCGGGCGAGGGCGTGATGATCACGATCAGCTTGGACCCGCCGTCCTTGCCCGCGGCGGGCTTGGAGTCGTCGCCGCATGCGGTGAGGCTCATCGCGGCGATGGTCACGGCGGTCACTCCGGCAAGGGAACGGCTGATGAAGCGGTGCATCGTGGACGTCCTTTCGGGCCGTACGGCTCCAGGGGTGGTTTGGAAAGGTCGTGCGGAAAGGCTGTTAGGCGGCCATGCGCGCCTTGACGCGCTCCTGGGTCTGCTCCAGGACGACGGCGAGCACGATGACGGTGCCCTTGACGACGAGCTGCCAGAAGGTCGAGACGCCGACCAGGACGAGCCCGTCGCTCAGGAAGCCGATGACGAAGGCGCCGACGATCGTGCCGACGATGGTGCCCTTGCCGCCCGACAGCGAGGTGCCGCCGAGGACGGCCGCCGCGATGGCGTTGAGCTCGTAGGTCGTCGCCGTGTCGGGGTAGGCGGCGCCGAGTTCGGAGGTGAGGATGAGCCCGGCGAGCGCTGCGCACGCGCCGGAGATGACGTAGACGGCGAGCTTGACGCGGGCGGTGCGGATGCCGGCCAGTTCGGCGGCGCGCTCGTTGCCTCCGACGGCGTAGACGCGGCGGCCGAACGGCGTGCGGGTGGTGAGGAGGATCGCCAGCGCCGCCACCACGACCATGATCCAGATGGCGACGGGGACTCCGAGCAGGCTCTGGCCGCCCATGACGTCGAAGCCGGTGTTGTGCCGCGCGGGCGTCCCGGCGAGGTTGGGGAAGGTGCCGCCGTTGCTGCGCAGGTCGGCCAGCCCGCGCGCGGCGTACAGGACGCCGAGGGTGGCGATGAACGGGGCGACGTTGAGTCTGGTGACCAGCAGGCCGTTGACGGCCCCGACGGCGGCTCCGACGAGGATCCCGATCGCGACGACCATGACGGTGGAGAACCAGACCGTGTCGCCGCCGGGCAGCTTCAGGCCCTCGTAGAGCAGTCCCCCGGAGATCATTCCGGCGAGGCCGGCGATGGATCCGACCGACAGGTCGATGCCGCCGGTGAGGATGACGAAGGTGACGCCGATGGCCAGCAGCGCGGTGATGGACACGTGCTTGCTCATCAGCAGCAGGTTGCTCGTGGTCAGGTAGTCGCGGGAGATCAGACTGAACATGATCACGAGGGCGACCAGGACGATGAGCGTCCTGCCCTGCAGGAGGGCCAGCGCCAGCCGGGTCCCGCGGCCTCCCCCGCCGGCCGGGGCGCCCGGCCCGGCGGCCACGCTGCCCTGGACGTCGCTTCCGGTGCTGGTGCTCATGGGCTCACCTTCATGACGGTCGTTGATGCGGACGCGTTGACGAGGCGTTCCTCGGTCGCCTCGGCGCGCGGCAGGTCGGCGGTGATGCGCCCGCGTGCCATGACGAGGATCCGGTCGGACATGCCCATCACCTCCGCCAGTTCCGAGCTGACGAACAGGACGCCGAGCCCCTGGTCCGCCAGGTCGCTCATGACGCGGAAGATCTCGGTCTTGGCGCCGATGTCGATGCCGCGGGTCGGCTCGTCCAGCAGCAGGACCTTGGGGCCCGTCCGCAGCGCGCGGCCGAGGACCACCTTCTGCTGGTTGCCGCCGCTGAGCTGGGTGACCTGGGCGTCGACTCCCGGCACCTTGATCTGCAGGTCCGCGACCTGTCCGGCGGCCGCACGGCGTTCGCGCACCGGCGACAGCAGGCGGTATCTGGTGAGCGTCCTCAATGTGGAGAGCAGGAGGTTCGCGCGGACCGACAGCGCCTGGACGAGCCCGTCGCGCTGGCGGTCCTCGGGGACGAGCGCCAGGCCCAGCGCCAGCCGGCCCGGGACGCGCCTGTCGTCGGCCCGCCGCCCGGCCACGCTGATCGTCCCGGTGTGGTGCCGCAGGCCGATCAGGGCTTCCATCAACTCGGTGCGCCCCGCCCCCATGAGCCCGTAGATCCCGACGATCTCCCCGGCCCGGACGTGGAAGCCCACGTCGTCGACCGGCGGCGCGGGCTTGCCGGGCACCGTGAGGTGCTCGACGTCGAGCAGCACGTCCCCGGTCTGGCCTGCTGAGCGGGTGAAAAGGCTGTCCTGCGAGCGGCCGACCATCTGCTGGACGATCCAGCCCGTGTCGGTCCGGCTCATGGGCGCCTCGGCCACCAACGCCCCTTCGCGCAGCACGGTGACGTGGTCGCCGATCCGGCGGAACTCCTCCAGCTTGTGGGAGATGTAGATGACGGTGACGTTCTGCGCCCGCAGGTCGTCCATCACCTCGAACAGCACGTCGACCTCGGCGTTGCTCAGCGCGGAGGTCGGCTCGTCCATGATGAGGATCCGCACGTCCTGGGACAGCACCCGCGCGATCTCGACGAGTTGCTGCGTGCCGATCGGCAGGTCCCCGACCTGGGTGTCGGGGTCGATGTCCTGCCGCAGCCGCTTGAGTGCGGCCTTGGCCTGGCGGCGCTGCTCGGCGACGCCCGTCAGGTGCGCACGGTTGTGGAGTTCACGCCCGGCGAAGATGTTGTCGGTGATGCTGAGGTTGGGGAACAGGCTGAGTTCCTGGTGGATGATCCCGATCCCGTGCTCGAGCGCGGCGCGGGGCGTGGGGAACTCCACCGCCTCACCGTCGAGCAGGATCCGGCCGCCGGTCGGCTGCTCCGCCCCGCTGAGGATCTTCATCAGCGTCGACTTGCCCGCGCCGTTCTCCCCTACCAGGACGTTCACCGCCCCGGTACGGGCCCGGAAGGTGACGCCGCGCAGCGCTTGCACGCCGCCGTAGCTCTTGGTGATGTCCTCGGCCACCAGGACCGGTGGTGCGGCAGCCGGGTCGTCCGGGTCCTTCGGCCGGGCTTCGGCCGGAGGGGTCGGCTCCGTCACGGGGCCACCTCCAGCGTGATGGGGGTGATCATGACGCTGGAGGGGGCCACGAGTTGGAACGCACCCGTGAAGGTGACCTTCTTGCCCTTGGCCGAGGCCGGATCCAAGTCGCGGACGACGGTCGTCTTGACCTTGTTGTTGAGCGCGGCGGCCGCGTCGGCGTAGTCGATCTGGTTGTTGAACTGGCCGAAGCCGATGAAGCCGACGGCGTCGCGGACGGCGGTGCCCACGAAGGCGGGGCCGATCGCGAGGTTCACGTCGGTCTTCCCGGCGCCCGGGATGTCGAGTCGCATGCTGCCCACGGCGTTGCCGCTGGTCACGTCCTTGACCGTGCCGGTTCCCCTGACCAGGAACGAGTAGGGCGAACCGGCGCCGGCCTGCTTGCCGTACCGGGCGCTGGCCCCCTTCTGGTCAGCGCGCAGGGCGGGCAGCAGGGTCGCGGCGTCCTGGGCGTCCTTCTGCGCGGTCGGCACGACCTTCGAGGCCCAGACCTGCTCGGCGAATGCGGTCGCGTTGAACTTCTCGCCGCCGCCCGGGCCGGAACTCGCATGGCCTGCCTTCTCGACCACGTAGACGCCGGGGACGCCTGAGCAGCCGGCCAGCGAGAGGGCGAGCAGGACGGCCCCGGGAACCAGCAGCCCGCGGGCTCGTCTCCCGTGCCGGGCACTCGCTGCGTGAGCCATGGCACCACCTCGACGTTGAATTTATATTCATGAACTGTTGTCTATGCGGCAAGCTAACGCAGCCCAAATCCGGTGTCAATAACTCCGGGGATCACGACCCGATCTCAGGCGAGCAGGTCAGACGCGACGTCACCGCGGGAGCGGACGCGGCACAGCGACGCCCTGAACCCTCCACGCGGCATTCGAGGTCGCCTCCGGATCACCCGGCGACCACCAGGGGGCGACTAGGCAAACGCACTTGAATGGCTATTCTCTGCCTCGGCACGGTCCTCGCCGCGTCGCCATGGGCGCGATCCGCCCGGTGGAGGCGCGGCCGGGACCGGGCGTCCGGGCCCATCGAGCGCCGCGACCGCGGGGACTGCGGCGGCGCCGGTCGGCCGAGGGTGTGGACAGAGAGGCGCCGAGCATCATGAACAGTCCCGGGGCGCTGCCCCTGAGCGACATCCCGCCGGACCAGATCCGGCTGCTGACCAAGGTCGCGCGGATGTACCACGAGCGCGGGATGCGCCAGCCGCAGATCGCCGAGCAGCTGCACATCTCCCAGCCCCGGGTGTCGCGGCTTCTCAAGCGGGCGGCCCAGCTCGGCATCGTCCGAACGACGGTCGTCACCCCCCGCGGCGTCCACGCCGATGTCGAGGAGCGGCTCGAACAGGGCTACGGGCTCAGCGAGGTCGTCGTCGTGGACACAGGCGACCAGGCGGACGAGCCGCACGTGCTGCCCGCGCTCGGTTCGGCCGCGGCCGCGTACCTGGAGACCACCCTGATGGGCGGCGAGCGCATCGGGGTGTCCTCCTGGAGCTCGACGCTGCTGGCGGCGGTGGAGTCGATGAGCCCCCGTCCGGCGGCGGACGCGGGCAGGGTGGTCCAGATGCTCGGCGGGGTGGGCAACGTCACCGCGCAGGCGCGGGCCACCCGGATCACCGGGCGGCTGGCCCAGCTGACCGGTGCGGATCCGGTGTTCCTGCCCGCCCCGGGCCTGCTGGGGTCCGGATCCATGCGGCAGGTGATCGTCACCGATCCCAACATCGAGTCGGCGCTGGCGGCCTGCGACGACCTCACCATGGCCCTGGTGGGCATCGGGAGCCTCACTCCTTCGCCGCTGCTGCGCGACAGCGGCAACGCCTTCGCCGAGAGCGAGCTGCCCGAGCTCCGCGCGGCCGGCGCCGTCGGCGACGTCTGCCTGCGGTTCTTCGACGAGCACGGCAGGCACCTGCGGACGAGCCTCGACGAGCGGATCCTCGGGATCGCCCCCGGCACACTGCGCCGGGTGCCGCGCCGGATCGGCCTGGCGGGCGGGGAACGCAAGCGCACCGCGATCAGGGCCGCCCTCCTGGGCGGCTGGGTCAACGTCCTGATCACCGACTACCAGACCGCCCTGTGGCTGGCCGCCGCCATTGACACGCCCGATCAGCCCCCCATACGGTATTGCTAATCGCTTACGAATAAATATTCCTCCTCATCGAGGAGCAGGTGCCCGAGCTCGCTGAGAGCGCCGGCCCCGGGGCTTGAGAGCGGCTCCACGGGGCTCCCTCCGGCGCGGTGCCTGAACGGGTGGGAAAGGGACCACATGCTGACCACCGACGACCCCCAAGCCGACCACTACCTGCGGCTGCGGCGGCGGCTCGCCGAAGGCAGCGCGGCCGACGCGGCGGCGGCGCTCGCCGACATCGCCCGCGAGGTCCGCCGGACCGACCTCGCCATGATCCGCCGGGCGGGGCTCGGCCACATCGGCAGCGACTTCTCGGTCATCGACATCCTGGTCACGCTCTACGGGGCCGTGCTGTCGGTCGATCCGCGCGCTCCGCTCGCCCCCGACCGGGACCGGCTCATCCTCAGCAAGGGGCACACCGCCGGAGCGCTCTACGCGGTCCTGGCCCAGTTCGGGTTCTTCCCCCGGTCGGCCCTGGAGACCTTCGCAGGACCGCTGTCGCCGCTCAACGGCCATCCCAACCGCACCAAGGTGCCGGGCGTGGAGACCAACACCGGTCCCCTCGGCCACGGCTTCCCGGTCGCGGTCGGCGTGGCGCTGGCGCACAGGCTTCGCGGTTCCCGCAGCCGGACCTTCGTGGTTCTGGGCGACGGCGAACTGCAGGAGGGCAGCAACTGGGAGGCGGCGATGACCGCCGGCCACCACGGGCTGTCGGCCCTCACCGCCGTCGTGGACCGCAACAGGCTCCAGCAGGGCGCCCGCACCGAGGAGACCAAGCAGCTCGAACCGCTGGCCGACAAGTGGCGCAGCTTCGGCTGGGACGTCCGCGAATGCGACGGCCACGACCACGGCCGCCTGCTGGCCGCCTTCACCGAGCCCGCAGGCGACCGGCCGGTCTGCGTCATCGCCCACACCACGAAAGGCAAAGGCGTGTCATTCATGGAAGACCGCGTCGAATGGCATCACAAGGTCCCCTCGGCGGAGCAGGCCGCCTCGGCGTTCGAGGAGCTCGCGCGATGACCGACACCGTCGCCGCGGCGCCGCTGTTCGACTGCAGGAAGGCCTTCGCCGATGAGCTCGCCGAACTGGCCGCGGGCGACGAGCGCGTCGTCGTGGTCTGCAACGACTCGGTCGGCTCCAGCAACCTGGTGCGGTTCCGCGAGGAGTTCCCCGACCGGCTGATCAACGTCGGCATCGCCGAGCAGGACCTCGTCGGCGTCGCCGCCGGTCTCGCCAACGGCGGCATGCTGCCCTTCGTCAGCGCGGCCGCGCCGTTCCTGACCGGCCGCGCGCTGGAGCAGATCAAGGCCGACATCGCCTACAGCCGGGCCCGGGTCGTGCTGTGCGGGCAGAGCCCTGGGATGGCGTACGGGGAGCTGGGGCCCACACACCACTCCATCGAGGACCTGTCATGGATCCGGGCGGTCGCCGACCTGCCGGTGATCGTCCCGGCCGACCCCGCCGAGACCCGCGCCGCGCTGCGCTGGGCGGCCTCCCACGAGGGCCCCAGTTTCCTGCGGATCGGCCGGTTCGCCGTCCCCGCCGTGCACCCGGACACCATCAGCTTCTCACCGGGCTTGTCGCGGCAGCTCGCCGACGGCGACGATCTGACGGTCATCGCCGTGGGGACGATGGTGTCGCGGGCGCTCGACGCGGCGGCGCGGCTGAAGGAGGAGGGGATCGCGGTGCGCGTGATCAACATGGCCTCGATCGAACCGCTCGACGAGGCGGCGGTGCTGCGGGCCGCCGCGGAGACCCGCGGGGTCATCACGGTCGAGGAGGCCACCGTGACCGGCGGCCTGGGCGCCGCGGTGTCCGGCCTGCTCAGCCAGCGGCGGCCCACCCCGATGAAGATCCTCGGCGTGCCGCGCACCTTCGCACCGACCGGGAGCACCGAGTTCCTGCTGACCCACTTCGGCCTCACCGCGGACGGGATCGCCGCCGCGGCCCGGCAGCTGGCCGGCGATGAGCGGCGATGAGGTGATCCTCGCCCTCGACCAGGGGACGAGCTCCACCAAGGCGCTCCTGGTCGACCGGCAGGGCCGCGTGCTGGCCCGCGCGTCCCATCCGCTGGGGCGGAGTCATCCCCGTCCGGGCTGGGTCGAGCAGTCACCGGACGAGATCTGGACCAGCGTGCGGACCGCGACCCGCCGCTGCCTGGACGGGTACGATCCCGCCCGCGTCGCCGCGGTCGGCATCAGCAACCAGCGCGAGTCGATGCTGCTGTGGGACCGGCACACCGGCGACCCGGTCACCCCCGTCCTCAGCTGGCAGGACCGGCGCACCGCGGCACGCTGCGCGAACCTGCTCACCGCCGGATATGGGGAGAAGGTCTGGGAGGTCACCGGGCTGCCCTTGGACCCGATGTTCTCCGCGACCAAGGGGGCCTGGCTGCTCGACCACGCCGACCCCGACCGGAGCCGCTCCCTGCGCGGCGACCTGTGCCTCGGCACCATCGACTCCTGGCTGCTGAGCCGGTTCGGCGGCGAGCACGTCATAGAGATCGGCAACGCGTCGCGCACGCAGCTGCTCGACGTCCGCACCGGACGGTGGGACCAGCGGCTGCTGGAGCTCTTCGACATCCCGCCGGAGGTGCTGCCCCGCCTCGTCGCGTCCACCGGACCGTTCCCCTCCGCCCGCGGCCTGCCGCCCCTGCCGGACGGCGTCCCGGTGGCCGCCGTCCTCGGCGACTCCCACGCCGCCCTGTTCGCCCACGCCGGCTGGCTGCCCGGCCGGGTCAAGGCGACCTACGGCACCGGCTCGTCGGTGATGGCCCTGCACTCCGACACCACCGCCGTCGGCGCCGGGCTGTGCCTCACCATCGCCTGGTCCACCGGTCTCGGCTCCGGTCCCGGCGAGGGCACGATCGCGCACGCGGTGGAGGGCAACATCCTCTCGACCGGGGCCACGCTGCGGTGGCTCGCCGACACCGTCGGCCGCACGCCCGCGGAACTCGCCGACCTCGCCGACGGGGCGAGCAGCGACGGCGTGCATCTCGTCCCCGCGTTCGGCGGCCTGGCCGCCCCCTGGTGGGACTCCACCGCCCAGGCCACGCTGGTCGGCATGACGCTGGCGACCGGGCTCCCCCAGCTCGCCCGCGCCGCCCTGGAGTCGACCGCGTTCCAGGTCGAGGACGTCGTCGCCGCGGCCGGCCCGCACGAGACCCTCCTGGCCGACGGCGGCGCCGCCGCCAATGCGACCCTCATGCAGATCCAGGCCGACATCGGCGGACGGCAGGTCCACCAGTCCCTGGTCAGCGACCTCTCGCCGATCGGGGCGGCGCACATGGCCGGTCTCGCCTGCGGCCTGTGGACCCGAGGCCGGCTGGAGGAAATCGACCGACCCGCCCGCGTCTTCTCCCCCCGTACCGGGGCCGATGATCGCCGGCGCATGCGCTCCGCATGGCACCAGGCGGTGTCCCGCGCACGCGCCACCGCTCCGTCGGCGGACGCCGACGTCCCACCCTCAGGAGGCTCTCAATGACGAACCAGCCGAAGCCCGAACCCCTCTACGGCGCCGGCCTCTGGCACTTCGGGCAGTTCCGCGACCGCTACGCCACCGACGGGTACGGGCCGCCCGTCTCCACCCTGGAGGCCATCGACCGGGCGGGGGACGTCGGAGACCTCTCGGTCGTCGACATCAACTACCCGTTCAACCCCGCCGAGCTGGACATCGCCGCCGTCGAGGACGCGCTCAAGGCCAACGGCCTGCGCGCCATCGCCCTGACCCCGGAGATCTACACGCGGACGTTCTGCCGGGGCGGCTTCACCAACCCCGACCCGGAGGTCCGCCGCCAGGCCATCGAGCTGGTCAGCGACGCTGCCGACCTCACCCGCCGGCTCGGCGGCGACTACGTCAAGCTCTGGCCGGGCCAGGACGGCTGGGACTACCCGTTCCAGGCCGACTACAAGGCGCTGTGGGCCATGTCGATCGACGCGGTCCGCGAGCTCGCCCAGCGCCACCCCGACCTACGCTTCGCGATCGAGTACAAGCCCCGCGAACCCCGCAATCGCATGACCTTCTCCTCCGCCGCCCGGACACTGCTGGCGATCGAGGAGATGGACGTGCCCAACGTCGGGATCCTGCTGGACTTCGGCCACTCGCTGTACGGGCTGGAGTCGCCCGCCGAGGCCGCCCAGATGATCATGGCGCGGGACCGGCTCTACGCCATCGACGTCAACGACAACTTCCGCGGCTGGGACGACGACATGGTCGTCGGCTCCGTCCACCTCGTCGAAACGCTCGAGTTCTTCCACGCCCTCACCCAGGCCGACTGGCAGGGCGTGTGGCAGCTCGACCAGTTCCCGTTCCGGGAGAACGCCGTGGAGGCCGCCCGCGCGGGCATCGAGATGATGCGCACGATCTGGCGCGCCTTGCAGGTCCTCGACACCGAGGCCCTCGCCGAAGCCCAGGCCCGGCAGGACGCCCTCGCCGCCCAGCGGATCGCAAAGCGCGCGCTCCTGAGCGCCCAGACCGAGGGGCCGGAGCGCGGCTACTGACCGGCAGGCTCCTGGGCGAGGCGTCGCGCGACGTCCAGGTCGGTCACCAGGACGTCCACCCAGCCGCCGCGCAGCGCGGCGCGGATCGCCGTGTACTTGCGGGCGCCTCCGGCGATCGCGACCACGCGCGGGATCGAGCGCAGCGTGGCGGCGTCGATGCCCAGGACCCGGTCGTCCAGCTCGGACTTGACGACCTCGCCCTCCTCGTCGAAGAAGCGCAGGCAGATGTCGCCGACCGCGCCGAGCTCGCGCAGCGCGTCCTGCTCGGCGTCGGCGATGGCGTTCCCGCTCTCCACCAGGAGCGGCGAGGGTTCGAGGCTGCCCACGCCGGCGAGCAGCGTCGTCAGGCCGCCGTACGTGGCGAGGACCTCGCTGATGTGCGGGTCGGCCATCAGCACGTCACGGGCCTCCAGCGAGGAGGCCAGGCCGGGGGCGGGCAGGAAGACCGCCTCGGCCCCGGTGAGGATGGCCAGCCGGTCGGCGAGCCGGGTGGCGTAGACCTGCGAGGTGCTGTTGCCGACTCCCCCGATGACCTGGACCACCTGCTCGGCGACCGGGGTCGGCCGGGGGTGCATGGCGTCGACGGTGGCCAGCAGCGTCGAGCTCCACGACGAGATGCCGATGCGGTCGCCGCCGGTCAGCGTCGTCTCCAGGTACACGGCGGCGGCGGCGCCGATGGCCTGCAGCGTGGAGCGTTCGCTGGGCGAGGACTGGCCGGGGTCGGCCACGACCACGTCGCGCAGGCCGAAGCGCTGCTCGATCTGCTCCTCCAGCTCGGCGTGGACGCCGGCCGGGGTGACCACCGTGGTGCGGACGATGCCCAGCTCCGCGGCCTGCTTCAGCAGCCGCGAGACGCGGGGCTGGGAGATGTGCAGCTGCTCGGCTATCCGGGGCTGCCGCATGCCGTGTTCGTGGTACATGCGGGCGACCTTGGTCAGCAGTCGTAGCTGCGTGGTCGCCACACCGCCGATGGCGGGCTCTCGCCTGCGATCGCTGGGCACGAGACTCCTCTGCGGACCGGGGGCGGGGCGCCGGACAACACCCGCGATCTCATGCTAGCTGAATGTCCATTCACGCCTGAGTGGGCGTGACGAACGGTGTCCCGCGCCCATGATGCTTGAATGAATATTCATATGTGAAACATTATGAAAGAGGCCATTGCGGCAGGCATTTCCCGGAGGGACGATCTCGGCGGTCCCCTCCTGGGACCAGGCACTGAGCGCCTCCCCCGAGGCGGGCAGGCAAGTCACGAGCCACCCCACGGCCGTGGCGGGAAGGAGCAGGTCTCATGAGACTCGTCCGGCCTGGAGCCGCTCGCTCCCGGCAGCGCCGCGTCGCCCTCGCCGCAGTACCGCTGATCGCAGGCGGCCTCGTCACCGGAGTGTCCGCGATCCAGGCGCAGGCGGCCGCCGGCTGCGCGGTGACCTACACGACCAGCGACTGGGACGGCGGCTTCACCGCCGGCGTCAGCATCAAGAATCTCGGTGACGCGGTCAACGGATGGACGCTGGGCTTCACCTTCCCCGATTCCGGCCAGAAGGTGAGCAACGGCTGGTCTGCCGCCTGGAGCCAGAGCGGGCGGAACGTCACCGCCAAGAGCATGGACTGGAACGCCGCGATCGCCTCCGGCGGCTCCGTCGAGATCGGATTCAACGGCCTCTCGTCCGGCCCGAACCCCAAGCCCTCGTCCTTCACCCTCAACGGCACGGCCTGCACCGGATCCACCGCCCCCGGCTCCCCCACTCCCACGCCGACCGACACCCCGCCCCCCGGCTCAGGTACCTGCGACACCGCCCTCCACGGCTGGGCGGCCGTCGCGGGGGCCGGCCGCAACACGACGACCGGCGGAGGCGACGCGACCCCGCAGACCATCACAACGCTGGGGGACCTGCAGAAGTACGCGGGAGACTCCACGGCACGCGTCCTCCGGATCTCCGGAACGATCAACACCGGCACCAGCGCCGTGAACATCGCGAGCAACAAGACCCTGGTCGGCGCCGACAAGAACGCCACCATCCAGGGCGGGCTCAACATCGAGTCCGGCAACGGCAACATCATCGTCCGCAACCTGAACATCCGCGGCGCCGGGTACGGCCGCTACCCCGCCGACACGCTCGCGGCGCGCGGCTCGGACCACCTCTGGTTCGACCACCTGAACGTCCAGGACGCGGGCGACGGCCTCCTGGACCTCACCAAGGGCTCGGACTTCCTCACGGTGTCCTGGGTGAAGTTCTGGTACACCGACCGCAACAACTCGCACCGCTTCGCCAGCCTGATCAGCGCCGGCGCCGACCACGACTCCACGGACGCGGGCAAGGAGAACGCCACCTTCCACCACAACTGGTTCGCCGACCTGGTCGACCAGCGAATGCCGCGGATGCTCTTCGGCAAGGGGCACGTCTACAACAACTACTACACGGCCACCGGCAACACGTACGCCGTCGGCGTGGGCGCGCTCGCTTCGGTCCTGATCGAGAACAACTACTTCAAGGGCACGCACAACCCCCACCAGTTCATGTACGACCGCCCGTCGTACATCACGGCCCGCGGCAACGCCTACGACAACACCAGCGGCAAGCGGGACAGCGGAGCCGGCGGCACCGGAGGGGGCGTCACCCCGTTCACCGACCCTCCGTACAGCTACAAGCCGGACACCGCGGCCGACGTCCCCGGCATCGTCAGCCGCTGCGCGGGACCACAGTAGACGAGAGGTACATCGCGGAACGAGCTCGTCGCGAAAGTTGAGTGAATGTATATTCAAGGCTGAATACAACTTGTCGACACCAGTCGCCTGTGTAATCATCACGGGCAATCCAGCCAACTGGAGATAGTCGGCCCGCCGAGACATCCGGTGAGCAGGCGCGGCGTCCTGCGGCGCGTCACTCGCTTTACAACGACCATGGCAATAAAGCCTGCAATCGATATAGGAAGCGCTGTCCTTCAGCGGCCGCATCCGTCGAAAGGGTTACTTCCAAGGGTTCAATCGCCGGATGGTGTGCGGATGCCGATCGCAGGCTGAGTCGCATCACGTGTGCCGTCTGGAGTGCGAGGAAAGGGTTCGAATGTTGTCAACGAGGCATAGGCCGTTCGCGGTGCTGTGCACCGCGGTCGCCACAGCACTGCTTCTGCTGCTGCAAGGCATGGGAGCTGTGGAGGCGGCGGCCTCCACGGACGGCTGGTCGAGGATCGAGGCGGAGAGCTACACGAGTTCGGGTGGCTCGCTGCAGACCTGCAACGGGGTGCTGTGCTACGTCGGAGCCAACGCCTGGGTCCAGTACAACGGCGTGGACCTGCACACCGGCACCGACACCATCCAACTGAACGCCGCCAACGGCGGCGGCGACACCAAAGTCCAGGTCTGGATCGGCGGAACCAACACCGCCACCCTCACCATCGGCGGCACCGGAGGCTGGGACACCTACCAGACCAAATCCCTCACCCTGCCCGCCCAAAACGGCGTCCAGGACGTCAAACTCGTCTTCGTCAACGGCAACCTCAACCTCGACTGGCTCACCTTCTCCGGAACCTCCACACCCCCGCACAACGACGGCACCGTCTTCGCCGTCAACGCCGGCGGAAACGCCTACACCGCCTCCGACGGCACCACATTCACCGCCGACACCGGCTTCACCGGAGGAACCACCTACACCACCACCAACCCCATCGCCGCAACCACCGACGACCCCCTCTACCAAACCGAAAGATACGGAAACTTCACCTACAAAGCCACCGTCCCCAACACCGCATACCTGGTCACCCTCTACTTCGCCGAGACCTACCACACACAAACAGGAAAACGCAGCTTCGACGTCCAAATGGAGGGCACCGAACGCATCACCGACCTCGACATCTACGCCAAAGCAGGAGCCAACACCGCCTACACCACCCAAACCCCCGTCACCGTCACCGACGGAGCACTCGACCTCAAATTCATCTCCAACGTCGAGAACGCCAAGGTCAACGCCATCAAGGTGACCACGGCCGGACCCGCCGAGGACCCCGTCGCCGCCTTCACCGTCTCCCCCGAACGGCCCAAGCCCGGAGAGACCGTCACCGTCGACGCGTCCGGCTCCTTCGACCCCAACGGCACCATCACCGCCTACAAGATCGACTTCGGGGACGGCGCCACCGCGAACACCGCGACCGCCACCCACAAGTACACCGGCGAAGGCGGCTACACCGTCACGGTGACCGTCACCGACAACGACGGCCGCACCAGCACCGCCAAGAAGACGATCTCCGTATCCCAGAAGCAGAAGTACCGGATCGTCGTCTCGTCGGACTTCCCGACGCTGGACGGAGCGAACAGCGACCCGGACGACGTCCAGTCGATGGTCCGCTTCCTCATGTACAGCAACGAGTTCGACATCGAGGGAATGCTGGCCACGGCCGCCACCACGCGCAACGTCGCCAACAAGCAGAACATGCTGGCCGCGATCGACAAGTACGCCCTGGTGTACCAGAACCTCAAGAAGCACGACCCCGACTACCCCAGCCCCGACTACCTGCGTTCGATCGTCCACCAGGGCCGCAACGGCACCTGGGGCGGATCGACCGGCAACAACATCGGGGCCGGCAAGGACAGCGACGCCTCGGACGCGGTCATCAGCATCGTCGACAAGGCCGATTCGCGGCCGGTGTGGTTCTCCATCTGGGGCGACAACAGCCAGGTGGCGCAGGCGATCTGGAAGGTGAAGAACACGCGCAGCCAGGCCGAGTTGGACCGCTTCCTCAGCAAGATGCGCATTTTCGCCATCGCGCACCAGGACGACACGATCGACTGGATGAAGCAGAACTTCCCGAACCTGTTCATCATCCACTCGAACACCACCTACGGCGGGATGTTCTGCAACAGCGGCGACACCTCGCTGTGCAACCTGGCGTGGCTCGACGCGAACATCCGCAACAACCACGGGCCTCTCGGGGCCGTGTACCCGCCGAGAGGATGCTGCATCACAGGGGTCCAGGAGGGCGATTCGCCGTCGTTCCTTCACCTGCTCAGCGCGAACCGCGGGATCAACAACCCCGAAGACCCCACGCAGCCCAGCTGGGGCGGCCAGTACAAGCGCGACGGATCGACCAACCACTGGGTCGACGGGCCCGGCGGAGGAACCATCTCCAGGTGGCGCGCCGACTTCCAGTCGTCCTTCGCCGAACGCGCGGACTGGAACCTCCCATGAGTGTGGGCTGACACAAGGGCGTAGTTCCACCAGATCCGGGGGCCTGAAGGCGTTGAAAGGCGACGCCTTCAGGCCCTTCCCGTGACGGGAGGCGGCCATATCGGCAGGTCCGCTCCATAGCTAGAGCGGTTTCGAGTTTCTCGTCCTCAAAGAGGAAAGGATTCTAATGTCGTCAAGAAGGCATAGGCCGTTCATGGTCCTGTGCACTGCAGCCGTGACAACGATGCTCCTGCTGCTGCAATGTGTCAGTTCCGTTCCGCGGGCCTCGGCCGCGGCCACCATAGATGGGTGGACGAGGATCGAGGCGGAGAGCTACACCGGTTCGGGTGGCTCGCTGCAGACCTGCAACGGGGTGCTGTGCTATGTCGGAGCCAACGCCTGGGTCCAGTACAACGGCGTGGACCTGCACACCGGCACCGACACCGTCCAACTGAACGCCGCCAACGGCGGCGGCGACACCAAAGTCCAGGTCTGGATCGGCGGAACCAACACCGCCACCCTCACCATCGGCGGCACCGGAGGCTGGGACACCTACCAGACCAAATCCCTCACCCTGCCCGCCCAAAACGGCGTCCAGGACGTCAAACTCGTCTTCGTCAACGGCAACCTCAACCTCGACTGGCTCACCTTCTCCGGAACCTCCACACCCCCGCACAACGACGGCACCGTCTTCGCCGTCAACGCCGGCGGAAACGCCTACACCGCCTCCGACGGCACCACATTCACCGCCGACACCGGCTTCACCGGAGGAACCACCTACACCACCACCAACCCCATCGCCGCAACCACCGACGACCCCCTCTACCAAACCGAAAGATACGGAAACTTCACCTACAAAGCCACCGTCCCCAACGCCGCATACCTGGTCACCCTCTACTTCGCCGAGACCTACCACACACAAACAGGAAAACGCAGCTTCGACGTCCAAATGGAGGGCACCGAACGCATCACCGACCTCGACATCTACGCCAAAGCAGGAGCCAACACCGCCTACACCACCCAAACCCCCGTCACCGTCACCGACGGAGCACTCGACCTCAAATTCATCTCCAACGTCGAGAACGCCAAAGTCAACGCCATCAAGGTGTCTCTCGCCGGGCCGGCGGCAGCCTTCACCTACACCCCCGCCAAGCCCGTCCCGCACGAGACCGTCACCTTCGACGGTTCGACCTCCAGCGACGCTGACGGCACCATCACCGCCTACGCCTGGAACTTCGGAGACGGCACCACCGGCACCGGGCAGAAGGCCACCCACACCTACACCGCCGCCGGCGACTACAAGGTCACACTGACCGTCACCGACAACGACGGCAAGAGCGGAAGCCAGAGCCAGACGGTCAAGGTCTACTCCGGCGACCCCGTCTCCGCGTTCACCGTCTCCCCCGAGTTCCCCAAGCCCGGAGAGACCGTCACCGTCGATGCGTCCGGCTCCTTCGACCCCGACGGCACCATCAGCGCCTACAAGATCGACTTCGGGGACGGCGCCACCGCCGGTACCCGGACCGCCACCCACAAGTACGCCGGCGAAGGCAGCTACACCGTCACGGTGACCGTCACCGACAACGACGGCCACACCGGCTCCGCCAAAAAGACGATCTCCGTCAGCAAGGCGACGTCCCTCAAGCCGCGCGTGGTCGTGCTGACGGACATCTCCACCTGGGAGCCGGATGACCACGAGTCGCTGACGCGGCTCCTCGCCCATGCGGACATGTATGAGATCGAGAGCATCGTCCTGACGACCGGCTGGAGCATCGACACCCTCAACGACCCCACCAAGAGCGGCTTCATCAGCATCATCAACGACACGATCAACGCGTACGAGAAGGACCTGCCCAACCTGATGAAGCGCTCGAACCAGGTGGGCTTCGCAGCCGACGAGAGCAGGCAGGAGATCGGGTACTGGCCGAGCGCCCAGTACCTGAGGAGCCGGGTCATGACCGGAAGCCGGAACCGGGGTGTCCAGTTCCTGGGCGCCTCCAACGACTCCCCCGGCAGCAACGAGATCATCAAGCTGGCGGACGAGAACGACGCCCGTCCGCTCTACGTCACCGTCTGGGGCGGCGGGAACACGGTCGCCCAGTCCATCTGGCGCGTGAAGCAGGACCGGACGCAGGCGCAACTGGACGCGTTCCTCCGCAAGCTCCGCGTGTACACCATCACCGACCAGGACAGGGACTCCTCCCAGCCGCTCAGCTACAGCTCGCACCAGTGGATGCGCAGCGTCTCGGGAGGCAACCTCCTCTTCATCTGGGACGAATGCGCCTGGAAGTTCCAGAACGGAACCGGCAAAGCGAACTGGAACCAGTACGCGACCGATATCCAGGGCCACGGAAACCTCGGCAGGCAATACCCCAAGTACGTCTACGGCGTAGAGGGCGACACCCCGTCCTTCCTCTACGTCACGCCCACCGGCCTCAACGACCCGGACCATCCCAACCAGGCCAGCTGGGGCGGAACGTACAAGGGAGACTCGAACAACGTCTGGACGGATTCCAGTACCTGCGGGACGTACAACAACCGCTTCTACTCGGCCTCCTACAACAACTTCGCGGCGCGGATGGACTGGGCGCAGTCCGGTTCCGGCAACCGGAACCCCGTCATCGTCCTTGACGGCGACAACGGCGTCAGCGTCCTGAAGAAGACTCCCCGCCAGGGCACCGCGGTCACGCTGGACGCCTCCAAGACGACCGACCCTGACGGGAACAACCTCACCTACAGCTGGTGGATCCAGTCCGACGCCGGCACCTACCCCGGAACGGTCAACATCTCCAACAGCTCTTCAAGCACCGCCACGATCAACGTGCCGTCCGATTCCGCCGGAAAGATCTTCCACGTGATCCTGGAGGTGAAGGACAACGGCGAGCACAACCTCAGCGACTACCGCCGGATAGTCTTCGAACCGACCTCATAGCGCTTCGCCATCGCCTGGGACAGGCCCCCGGCGAGCCCTGACGACGGGCGGCCACCGCTGTGATCACCTGGGTCTCCAGGACCTCCGATCCGCGGTGGCCGTGCCGTCCTCATGCTGAACCCTCAGAAGTCCCCACTGACCCGCGTATCGGCTTACGGACGGATCGGGGTCCCCATACGAAGGCGGGCGGCAAGCGCCGCCGCACCTCTGGCGGCCAGGGCGACGCTGGTCAGGGTGGGGTTGCAGGCGTTGGCGGTGGGGATCAGACCGTTGCCGGCAAGGACCAGGCCGTCCGTGCCCCAGAGGCGCGAGTAGGTGTCGCAGACGCTGGTTCCGTCGTCGGCAGGGCCCATCCTGAACGTCCCCATGTAATGGAGCGAACTGCCCGCAGGCATCGCACGCGGCATTCCCGGCAGGAAGTCGCCGAAGAGCGCCGCGGCACGGAGCGCGACGGACCGCGCCCGGTCCAGCTCCGCTTCCTCTCGTTCGGTGAGTTCGTAGGCGATGCGGATGGCGGGCAGGCCGGTGTCGTCCGGTGCGCCGTCGTCGAAGGTGACGCGGTCGGATGACCGGGGCCACTTGCGCACGCCCCAGCCCATGCCGATGTAGCCCGCCGGATTGTCGGCCTGCGGGTGGTCGGGTGGGAGTGGCACCGGACAGGTCGGTGTGAACATCAGCTGGGCGTGGAACGGATGGGCGGTGTCGCTGTACCCGAGGTTGACTGCCGTGGTGATCGGGTCGAGGGACCGGGCCCGCACGGCGGGCAGGGTTCCGGGCCGCACCGCGACCACGCCGAAGAGCAGCGGATGCTCGGTGAGGTAGCGGCCCAGCGCGGGGGGACGGATGCCCGAAGCCCACAGCAGTTGCGGGGTGCGGAGAGCGTCGGCGGCGACCACCACGGCGTCCGCCTCCAGCCGTTCCGAGGCACCGGTCTCCTGGTCGCGCAGGACAGCGCCGGTCACCCGGTTGCCCGACACCAGCAGCCGCGTGCACAGGGTCCGCGGGCGGAGAAGGAATCGGCCCGGGCGGGGAAGCACCACGTCGGTGCCGGCCCACCGCAGCATGCCGTCGGGCTTCGGATCCGCCGCGATCGGCAGACGCCTTACCGGAACGTCCGGAAACGCGTCCGCGAGTAGCGCGAGCGCGGCGTCGGCCTGCGGTGATTCGGTGAACGCGGAGTGGGTGGTGTGCAGCAGCCGCTCGGCGTCGGCGACGTGCTCCTCCCACTCGGCGGGATCTATGAAGGCGACGCGCTCGGTACCGGTGGGCCGGGGAGTGGCGCAGGTCCAGTGTGCGCCCTGCCCGCCCACGCAGGTGGAGACGGCAGCCGCGGGCATGCCGCCGGAGCCTTTCGCCGGGCGCCCGATGAGGTGCGTTCCATGCCTGGCGGTGACGGTCCCTTCGGCGACGGTGCCGCCGGGCACGCCTGCCACGCCGGGCAGGCCCGCGGTCCCCTGGGAGGCGTCGCGCGCCGCGGCCTGCCCGCCGGGCTCGGGAATGTTCTTGATGTTCATGCCGGGCGGGTCGGTCAGGATCGGCCCGGCGTCCACCATGACCACCTGGATGGACGGCAGCGCCTCGGTCAGCACGCGGGCGTAGGCGGCACCGGTGGGTCCGCTGCCCACGATGAGGACTCTCGTCACGCGTTCTCCTCCTTGGCACGGAGCCCGGCCTGAAGCGCGCGGGCGCTCAGTACGCCGAACGCGACAGCGGTCAAGGTCGGGTTGCACGCGGTGGCGGTGGGGATGACGTTGTTGCCTCCGACGTAGAGGTTGTCCGTGCCCCAGACCCGGCCGGTGGCGTCGCAGACGCTGGTGCCGTCGTCCGCCGGTCCCATTCGCGTGGTCCCCTGGTAGTGCAGGGAACTGCCCGCGGGCATGACGAACGGATCGTCGAGCGGCCGGCCGAGCGCCTTCGCGGCCGCTTTGATCTCGGCGGTGGCCGCCGCGACGGCGGAGCGGTCGGCAGCCGTCAGGCGGTACTCGATGCGGATAGCGGGCATGCCGTGCTCGTCGAGCTCACCTTCGTCGAACCAGACCCGGTCGTCGGCGGAGAGTTCCTTGCGGCAGAACCAGCCGAGGCCGACGACCTGCCCGGGCCGGACGGTGGTACCGGGGTCGAGGGGCACCGGTGAGGCGTCGAGCTGCATGACCTGCCCGTGGAACGGCCGGTCGGCGGCGTAGGGCACCCAGGAGACCCCCGAGAGGGGGACGATGGCCGTGCCAGGAGCCGAGGTCTGGAGGATGCCGGGTTTGTCCAGTAGCGCGGCTGCCATGACCTGCGGCTGGTCGTTCAGGTAGCGGCCGAGTGCGGCGGGACGGATGCCGGAGGCCCACAACAGCCGCGGAGTGCGCAGAGCATCGCCGGCCACGACGACCGCCCGTGCCGTGACCCGCCGCACGGAGCCGGTGGCGATGTCGACCGTCTGGACGCCGGTGGCGCGGCGGCGGTCCTCGACCAGCACCCGCCGTGCCAGCGTCCCGGGGGCCAGCGTCACCCCGGGGCGCCGCCACAGGTCGCCGGCGATGACGGCGGGACCGGTCCAGTGCGGCGAACCGTCGGCGCCCACGGTCACCGCCATCGGCATGGGGCCGACCGGGCGGACGCCGGGCCGGTCGAGCCGCTCGCCGAGCACCTTCTGCACCATCGGGGTCAGCGGTGCCCGGTCGAAGGCGTGCGTCGTGACGTGCAGGAGCTGCTCGGCGCGGGCGAGGGCGGCGTCGAACGCGGCCGGGTCCAGGAAGTCGGGGATCTCGTCGTCGCCGGGGCGGGGGCACGCGCAGGTCCAGTGCGCGCCCATCCCGCCGACGTTGGTGGAGACGGCCGCGTTCGGCATGGCGGGCGTGCCGATCAAGGCGGTGCCGGGCCGCGGTGGCGTCGCACCTGCCGGAGTGCGCCTTCCCGTCACCGCGGCCACCGCCGACGCGCGGGTCGAGGGGTCCGCGATGTTCTTGACGTGCCCGCCGGCCTCGGGCCCGAGCACCGGGCCGGCGTCCAACACGAGCAACCGCAGCGACGGCTCCAGGTCGGTGAGCTCTCGCGCGATGGCGGTGCCGACCGGTCCGGAGCCGACGATCACGACGTCGTAGCCGCTCACAGCGCCTCCAGAATGCTCTTGCACATCCGCTGGTGGGCGGCGACCTGGTCGAAGGCGTTGTGGCGGGCGGTATAGGCGTGGGCCTCGTATTCGCTGGAGATGAAGCCGGTGTACCGCTGCTCGCGCAGCACCGCGAGCACGGCCGGGTAGTCGATCGACGGATCCTCGCCGTCGGTGATGCCGTAGAACTTGCCGTGCACATGGACGACGTGCGGGAAGAAGTCCGCCCATCGGTCCGGCTGCATCCGGCCGTGCATGGTGAGCAGCATCTTCAGGTGGCCGACCTGGTCGGGGCGGGCGCCGAGGGCGGCGGCGCGCTGCTCCAGGTCACCGAACTTGGCGATGGCCGGCCCCGCTTCGGCCCACGCCTGCTCGGCCAGTCCGGTCAGCGCCGGTGCGATGCCGGCCTCCCGGTGGGCGTCGGCCACCGCGTCGGGGAGGGCGCGCATGCTGGCGCTGAAGTCCGGGATGAACCCGAGCCATTCGGTCTCGAGGCGGGTGAAGAACTCCTTGAGGGCCGCGACCGGAGGCGCGTCCAGGGTGAGCGGGCTGTGGATCTCCACGCCGATCCGGATCCGCAGCTTCTCCGCCAGTGGCAGGAGCCGGGCGAGCACAGCCGGACCGCATTCGGCGCCGACGCGGACCACAGGGAACCCCAGCGCCGCGGCGCCGCGCAGTTGCACGGCGAGGTAGTCGTACGCCTCGTCGTCGCCGAGCAGTCGGCCGGGGCGGAGCGCGAGATCCAGATTGATCGCCAGGCAGGACGGGACGAGCCCGGTGTCGTCGAGCGCGCCGCGTACCGTGCGGACGAGTTCCTCGTCGGGACGCGGCCAGCCGCGCAGGCTCTGGAAGGCGACGATCTCCAGCCCGGGGCCCAGCCCGCGGGCCGCGACGTCGCGGATCAGCGTGATCACGTCCGTGCCGGGCCGCCGCTGTTCCAGTGTGAGGCTGAAGAGGGTGGTGCCGAGGCGGGGAAGCCCGATGGCGGTGTCGGTCACGGTCGCCTCGCTGCGAGGGTGCGGTCGGTGCGGCTGGTGGACAGCAGCGGCTGCCGGTCGGGGCCGGTGAGGATGTAGGGGATGGACAGGCCCAGTTCGAGCCCGATGCGGTGCTCGCCCGCATCCCCGGGAACGTGCAGGATCAGCGGGTCGGTGGTGAACCAGTACTCATGGGTCAGGCCGGTGAGCTCCTCCCAGGCGCGGCGCACGCCGTTGACCGTCACCTGCGGGACGACCGGCGCGCCGTCCACGGTCACGTCGAGTCGGACCACGCACGACAGCGGCAGGGCGCGGTACCAGTGCGTGTGGACGGCGATGTCGAGGCCGTCCGGGGTGGCGGTGAGCGCGTCGTCGCGCAGAACCTGATCGTCGAGGGGGCCCATCAGCGTCCTTCTTCCTCGTCGCCGGGCGCGCTCTCGGAGGCCTGGAGTGCGCGGAGCAGGGCATGCTGGCGGCGGACCTGGTCGCGGCCGCGGTACGGCTCTCGCCGGCCCTCGTACTCGCTGGACAGCCAACCGCTCCAGCCGTGCCGCAGCAGCGTGCCGACGATCGGCGACCAGGGCACGTGCAGGTCGGTGAGGGCGTCGTCGATCTCGAAGAACTTGGCCTGGATGAAGTGGACATGCGGGAGGATCTCGACGAGGTCGTCCATCGGCACGGCCAAGGGTTCCAGGAACGCCGGCCGCTTCTTGCCCTCGATGCCCTCGTGCCCGTCGTCAACCGGCGCGGTCTGGAAGATGCCGGTGTCGATCAGAAGCTTGAAGTGGTCGGTGCCGGTCTTCTCGATGAAGTCCAGGTACGCCTGGGTCACCGGGTGCCGGATCGGAGTCGGGCTGTGGATCTCCGGGCAGAGGACGACGTCCAGCTCCTGGGCCAGGTCGAGGCTGCGTTCGACCGCCTCCCGCCAGACCGGGTGCGGGTCCAGTTCTGCGGAGACGACCCCGAACTTGGGGCGGATCGAGGAGAATCCGAGCCGTGCGGCGAGCCGCAGGTCCAGCCGGATCTGGTCGGCCGCCTCCCTGGCGGTCAGGTCGCGGTCGCGCCACATCGCGGTGTCCACCCACGAGCCGTAGTTCGTCGCGGTGAGCCCGTGTTCGCCGAGCAGCCGGTGCCAGTGGTCGATCCACTCGGCGGCCGGGGAGGGGTAGCCCGGGACGTTGCCTTCGCCGAGGATCTCGATGCCGGTGGCGCCGAGGTCGGCGATGTCGGCCATGGCGTCCTCCAGCGTCATGGCGGTGTACATGTCGCCGGAGTAGCTGTAGAGCGAGACGCAGTAGCGCAGGCCGCCGGCCGGGACCTCCGGAACGATCACCCGTTTCCCAGCGGCCCGGAACACCGAGCGGGCGACGAACGGCGGGAAGTACGGCCGGCGGAGATAGACGGCGACCTCGATGTCGTGCACACCGGGTGCCAGACCGCCGGGCTGCGGCACGGTCACCGTCGCGGTCTCGTCCAGCTGCCACCGCACGTCGGTGCTCGCGCGCAGCTCGTCGAGGGTGAAGGTACGGCCCTGCAGGGTGATCCGGGGGGCGTCGTGGTCCCGCTTCCGCCCGTCCACCACCACCTCGACGCCGTCGAGCAGGCTGCCCGCCACACCGCGGTAGTTGGGGTTGCGCAGGCGGAACTCGAAGCCGCCGGGCACGTTGCGGAAGCCGCGGTTCTGGATGATGTCGCGGTCGAGCACGATCAGCCGTCCTCCTTCTCGACGGTCACGGACAGGTAGGAGCGTTCGATGTCGGCACGGTTGCGCCGCAGTTCCTCGCCGGTGCCGGAGAGTGCCACCCGGCCGCGCTGCAGGACGTATCCGCGGTCGGCGACCTCGAGCACCAGGCGGACCTGCTGTTCGACGAGCAGCACCGCGCAACCGGAAGCGGCGAGGTCGCGCACCGCGGCGAGGAGCCGGTGCACGACGATCGGCGCCAGGCCGAGCGACAGCTCGTCGGCGAGGAGCAGTTTCGGCCGTGCGGCGAGCACCCGGCCGAGGCCGAGCATCTGCTGCTCTCCCCCGGACAGGAGGCCCGCGGGGCGGTCGAGGAGGCGTTCCAACTCGGGGAACGCGGCCAGCGCGAGGTCCATCGGGCCGCGACCGAGGCGCAGGTTCTCCCGGGTGGTGAGGCCGCGGAAGACCGACCGGTCGTCGGTGAGCAGCGCCAGGCCGCGCGCCGCGCGGGCGCGCAGGCCCTCGCGGGGGTCGGCGGAGCCGAGCACCTCCAGGTCGCCGCCGAGCGGGCGCAGCGCTCCCGCGGCGGTGAGCAGGGCGGTGGTCTTGCCGGCGCCGTTGGCGCCCATCAGCGCCACGATCTCTCCGGGCCGGACCTCCAGGTCGAGGTCGTGCACGACGGCGACCTCGCCGTATCCGGCCCTCAGGCCGGTGGTGCGCAGGGCCGCGGTCATGATCGCTCCTTCGCGGGCGCGGTCGCGGTGGAGAGCGCGGGCTGCGCTCCACCGAGGTAGGCGTCGACGACGCGCGGATCGGCGAGGACCTCGTCCGGTGTGCCCGCGGCGATCTGCTCGCCGAAGTCGAGGGCGATCGCCCGGTCCGAGACGCGCCGGACGAGCTCCACGTCGTGCTCGACGAGCAGGACCGCGATGCCCCAGTCGTCGGCCAGGTGCCGGATGAGGCCGCCGACCTCGGCGCGCTCGACCTCGGAGAGGCCGGCCGCCGGTTCGTCGAGCATCAGCACCTTCGGCGCGGCGGCGACGGCGCGGGCGATCGCGACCAGGTGGCGGGTTCCGTAGGGCAGTTCGGTGGGGAGCTGGTGCAGGTGCCCGGCGAGCCGGAAGGTGTCGATGGCGGCGACCGTCGCCCCGCTGATCCGCCCGCGGTCGGGCCGGACGAGGTCGATCAGGTAGGAGGCGGCGTCGGCCGGGTCGCCGGCGCAGCGCAGGTTGTCCAGCACCGTCATGTCCTCCAGCAGTTCCAGCGACTGGAAGGAGCGGGTCAGGCCGGCCCGGGTGCGGCGGAACGCCGGAAGCCCGGAGATCGGCCGGCCGTCCAGGGCCACGGTGCCGGAGGCGGGGACGAACCCGGAGAGGGCGTCCATCAGCGTGGTCTTGCCGGCGCCGTTCGGGCCGATCACCGCGACGACCTCTCCTGGCCGGACCTCCAGGGACACGTCGTCCACGGCCACGACGCTGCCGAAGCGGACGGTCACCCCGCGCGCCTCGAGGCGGCCGCCTGACGGGCGGCCGGCCGTTTGCCGGGCGGCCGCGATCTGCGCGTCCACCGCCGCGGCGCGCCGGCGGGCGAGGGGGTTCGGCGGCTGCGGCAGCCGGGCCCGCAGCGTCCGCAGGCGCGGCCTCCGCTCGCGCGGGGGGTGGGCGATCACGTCGGCGATGCCGTTGGGCTGCACGATCACCTGGACGATCAGGCCGATGCCGAGGATCAGCACGAGGTACCGGGCGATGTCGAACAGCCAGGTGTTGGCGATCGCGGTGGCCAGGCCGCCGTTCTGCCCGATACCGCCGAACAGCGCGCCGGGGATGTAGCCGATGCCGCCGATCACCGACTGGATCAGCCCGTTGACGGAGGTGAGCGGGTCGTAGGAGGCGAAGGTCAGTGTCGGGTTGCGGAACGCGCTGAGCACGCCGCCGATCCCGGCGATCATGCCGGCGAGCACGAACGCGTACAGCTTGGTGGAGGCGACGTCGACGCCGAGTGCCGCCGCGGCGCGCTCGTTGGTGCGCACCGCGAGCATCCGGCGGCCCACCCGGCCGCGGCGCACGTTCGCCGTCATCAGCGCCAGCAGGACGAAGACCAGGCCGCACAGGATCGCGTAGCGGGCCGGGTAGACGATCGAGCCGACGTCGATGCCGAAGACCGACTGGAAGCCGACCTGCAGCCCGCCGGCGCCGCCGTTGAGATCGCTGTTGCGCAGGATGACCGCATTGATCGCCACGCCGAAGCCCAGGGTGGCGATGGCCAGGCTGACGCCCCGGGCGCGCAGCGCGGGCAGGCCCACGGCGAGCGCGACCGGTATCGCCGCCGCGCCGCCCACGAGGATCGCCAGCGCGAACGGGATGCCGGTGGCGGCCAGGACCCGCCCGGCGATGATGGCGCCGACCCCGGCGATCGGCACCTGCGCCAGGGAGAGCTGGCCGGCGTAGCCGGTGACGACGACCTGGGACAGCAGGATGATCGAGGTGACCAGGGTGACGGTGAGGCCGTCCAGGAGCTGCACTCCGAGCAGGGTCTGCGCGGCCACCGCGGCCAGGGCCACCGCGACGACGAGGCGGACCGGACGCACCCTGCCGCCGCCCACCCTGGGCAGCCGCTCGTTGACGTGGCTGCGCAGCGGCAGCGCGCGGCCCATCAGCATCAGCACCCCGATGATCACCAGGAACGGCACCGCGTCGCCGACGCCGGGCAGGTCGAGGTAGTGCGCGCACAGCGCCTGCAGGACGCCTAGCGCGATACCCCCGAGCAGGGTGAGCGGGAACGAGCGCAGGCCGCCCAGCATGGCGCTGGCCAGGGTGGGGATGATCAGCAGGGCGAAGCTGTTGGGCTGGAGCTGGAGGCCCGGTGCCAACGCGATCCCGGCCACCCCGGCGAGGGCTCCGCCGAGTGCCCAGTTGGCGCCGCGCAGCCGGCCGACCCGCCAGCCGAGCGCGGCGAGCGACCGCGGGCTCTCGGCGACCGCCGAGGTGGCGAGGCCGAAGCGGGTGTGCTTGAACACGGCCCACAGGACGGCGGTCAACCCGGCCGAGAAGACGAACAGGATGAGCTGGTCGGCGCCGACGGCGATCGGCCCGGCGCGGACGGCCCCGGTCGGCAGGTACGGTTCTGGGATCTTCAGGGCGCTGCCGTAGACCAGCACGACGCCCTGCTGGAGGACGACGAACACGCCCAGGGTGGCGATCACCCGGGTCAGCGTCGAGGTCTCCGCGAGCGGGCGGATCACCAGGACGTACACGAGCCAGCCGATCAACGCGGAGGCGAGGACCCCGGCGGGCACGGCGATCAGGTGGCTGAGCCCGGCGGTGTCGGCCACGGAGTACATCACGTAGCCGCCGGCCATCGCGACCGCACCGTGCGCGAAGTTGATGACGCCCGAGCTGCGGAAGACGGCGACGACGCCCATGGCGCTGATCGCGTAGATGCCGCCGGTCGCGCAGCCGAGCGCGAACAACTGCAGGAACAGATTCATGACTTGGCCTCACTCCGGTGCGCCGGGGCCGGCCGCGGCCGGCCCCGGCGGGATCACTTGATGTACTGGCCGATGTCGGTCGGGGACTCCGAGCCGCTGCTGGTCCACTGGCCGTCCTTGACGACGCCGTACCAGACGCCGCTGTTGAACATCCGCGGGTACTGCTCGCTGGCCCGGGTCTTGGTGAAGTCGAGCGGGGGGAAGTTCATGACCTTGACGCCGCGCATCCCGCCGAGCCTCTTCAGCAGGCTCTTCGCCGTGACGTCGTCGAGGCCGGTCAGCCCCTGCCGGAGCAGGATCGTCGAGGAGTAGCCGATCAGCGCGAACCCGTTGGGCACCGCCTTCGGGCTGTAGCTCCTGAGATCGGACAGGAACGTGCGCACCGAGGGGTCCGAGCTGTTCGGCAGCGGGGTGTCCGACGCGCCCTTGATCCCCTCGGCGGCCTTTCCGAGCGCCGAGATGACCTGCGGCTGCAGGACGCCGGGCGGGGCGTACAGGGTCGCCTTGTTCCCGGCCTTGCGGACGGCGGCGAAGATCTTCGCCGCGTCGTTGCCCCCGCCTCCGAAGGCGAGGCAGTCCGGGCTCTGCGCCAGGGCGTCGGCCACGGTCGGGGTCACGTCGGTGGTGCCGGTGGTGAACTTGATCGCGCCCTTGAAGGCGACCCCGGGCGCGCCGCCGAGAACGTCCTTGGCCTGCGCGTAGGTGACGTCGCTGCCGGCGTCGCTGGCGCCGATGAAGACCGGCCTCTTGCAGCCGTCCTGCACCATCTGGCTGAACGTGCCGACGTACCCGCCGACCGTTCCGATCGCGACCGGGAAGGACACCTTGCTCTGGTACTCGGTCGGGGTCCCCTGCAGGTAACCGATGTAGGGGATGTCGCCGGCCTCCAGGACGGGCAGGGTCTGGCTCGGCGCGTACGGGTCGAACCCGCCGAGCACCGCGACCCACTTCTCCTGCACGGCCCGGCGGGCGCAGGCGGCGTCCCGGTTGGGGTCGCCGGCGTTGTCGCAGACCTTGAGCCGGATCTTCTTGCCGTCCACGCCGCCGGCGTCGTTGATCACCTTGAGGCCGGCCTGGACGCCGTCCACCGACCAGGTGTTCACGAACGCGGCCGACGTGGCGGCGCTGGTGGTGGCGAACATGCCGACGGTGATCGTGTCGCCGCCGGATCCCTCGGCGGCGTTGCACGCGGCGAGGGGCAGGCTCCCCGCGAGCAGCGCGGCACCGAGCCGGAGTTTCGAAGCCATCGATGGGCCTTTCTCTAGTCGTTGACGTCGACCCAGGTGCCGCGTTCGGCGGACCGCAGCACCGCCGCGGTGAGCCGCGCCGCGCGCAGTCCGTCCGTGAAGGTGGGCAGACCGTCCGGCGCCGCGCCCGACAGGGCGGAGTAGGTGTCGGCCACGAACGCGTCGAAGCAGTCCTGGTAGCCCTGCGGGTGTCCGGCCGGCAGAGCGTCGTAGCGTGTGGTGTCGCCGGCGGCCCGCAGCAGTTGCTGGTTGGCGGCGCGCGCACCGACCCAGAGCGTCTCCGGCGCCTCCTGGTCGAAGGACAGGCTCTCCGCGGCGCCGTCCACGGAGAACCAGAGCCGGTTCTTGCGTCCCGGGCTGACCTGGCTGACGGTCAGGTTCCCCAGGGCGCCGTGGGAGGTCTCGAACAGAAGCACTGCCGCGTCCTCGGTATGGACCGGACGGCCACCGCGCGCCGGGACGGCCACCGTGGTGCGGGCCGCGAGACGGACGATGCGGTGCCCGGTCACGAACTCGACCAGGTCGCACCAGTGGACTCCGATGTCGGCGAACGCCCGCGAGGGTCCGCCGGAGGCGGGGTCGACCCGCCAGTCGTCGCCGTGTTCGTCGGCCAGCCAGTCCTGCAGGTAGGAACCGTGGAGGAGCCGCAGTGCCCCGGCGGTTCCGGCGGCGATCCGCGCTCGCGCCAGGCGGACGGTCGGATAGAACCGGTAGACGAACGGGACCGTCGCGGTCACCCCGGCCGCCTCTGCGAGCGCGGCCAGGTCACCGGCCTCGGGCAGGCTGACTCCGAGCGGTTTCTCGCAGACGACGTGCTTGCCGTTGGCGATCGCGGCGCGGACCAGCGGGCCGTGTGCCGCGTTCGGCGTGCAGACGTGGACGACGTCGATGTCGTCGGCGGCCAGCAGCGCCTCGGCCGTGTCGCCCGGGTGGACGGCGCCGAAACGATCGGCGCCCGCGCGGGACGACTCCCGGGTCGAGCCGGCGACCCGTGACAGGGTCGCGCCGCTGCGCCGGATCGCCCGGGCGTGCACCGCTCCCATGAAGCCGACGCCGATGACCCCGGCGCGGACCGCGTCGCCCACGCTTCCTCCTCTGTGAGCTGGGTAACTGAATGCGCCGATACTTCTTTCTGTTAACGGACAAAGTCAATCGTTACTGCAACGAAAAAGGGTGATGACATGTATAGATCCCGCCGATAGTGGTCCCGGACCGCGGATCTTTCACCCCGCAGGACCTCGTCTTTTACCGATCTCCGGAAGAACTCGGTTAGGGTTGGGGTGTGCCCAGCGATCGCATCAACGGCCTCGCCGCCGTCCTCGCCGCCGTGCGCGCCGACGCGCGGGTGACCCAGCCGGCCCTGGTCGAGCGCGTCGGACTCGGCCGCAGCGTGATCGCCCAACGCGTCGCGGAACTGGAGACCGCGGGCCTCATCGAGGGCGCCGGGCTCGGCCCGTCATCGGGCGGCCGGGCCCCCCGGCGGCTGCGGTTGCGGGCGGAGCGGGGCCGGGTTCTCGCGGTGGACGTCGCCGCCACCGAGCTGGTCGTCGGGCTCGCCGACCTCAGCGGCGGCCTGCTCGCCACCCGCCAGGAGTCCATCGACGTCGCCGCCGGGCCGGAGGTCGTGCTGTCCCTGGCGGAAAGGCTCGCCGACGAGCTGATCGGCGATGACACGGCGTCGATCTGGGCGATCGGGGTCGGCGTGCCCGGCCCGGTGGAGTTCGGCAGCGGGCTGCCGGTGGTACCGCCCATCATGCCGGGCTGGGACCGCTACCCGATCAGGGACCGCTTCGCCGCCCGCTACGGGGCCCCGGTCTGGGTCGACAACGACGTCAACGTGATGGCGCTGGGCGAGTTGCGCTCCGACCCCCGGGCCTCGGAGGCCCGGCACATGCTCTATGTCCGCGCCGGCGTCGGCATCGGCGCCGCCATCGTCGTGGACGGCGGGCTCTACCGCGGTGCCAACGGCTCGGCCGGCGACATCGGCCACGTGGCCGTCCCGGAGGGCGGCAACATCATCTGCCGTTGCGGCAACATCGGCTGCCTGGAGGCGGTGGCCGGCGGGACCGCACTCGCCCGTGAGGGCCGCATGCTCGCCGAGACCGGACACAGCCCGGCCCTGGCCGCCGTCCTCGCCGCATCCCGGGAGGTCCGCGCGCTCGATGTCACTGAGGCGGCCGACCAGGGCGACCGGGCCGCCCAGGCACTGCTGCAGCGCACCTCCACCCTGCTCGGCGGCACTCTGGCCACGCTGGTCAGCTTCTACAACCCCGCGCTGCTGGTGCTCGGCGGAGGCATCGTCCGGGCCAAGGCGCATGTCCTCCCCACCATCCGGGAGGTCATCCACCGCAGAGCGCTGTCCCTGGCCACCCGGACCCTGCGGATCGACGTCGCGACCCTCCGCGAGGAGGTCTCGGGCGTGACGGGGGCGGTGCATCTCGCCCTCGACGAGGTCTTCTCCCCCGCCAACCTGGAGACCTGGCTGGCCGGGGGCTCGCCGCGCGTGGCCGGCGGCGGCGCCGGGACGCCCGCCGCCCGTTGAGCCTGCGGGCTCAGGTGGCGGCGAGTTGCCCGGCGGCTTCCACAAGGAGTTCGCGGAGCCAGGCGTGCGCGACGTCGCTGCGGTACATGGGATGCCACCAGAACGCCTCGGCGAGCGGCACCGCATCGAAGGGGCACTCCAGGACGCGAACACCGGCGGCGTCCGCGATTCTCCAGGCCAGCCGCTCCTGCACCAGGGCGACCCGGTCGCTGCCGGCGACGAGGAACGGCATCTGCAGGAAGCCGTCGACCACGATCTCGACGCGCGGCTCGACCCCGATCATGCGCAACTGCTGCGCTGCGGGGGCGAAGGCCGTCGGCCGGTCGAACAGCACGACCCACGGCATCTCTTCCAGCCGCGCCAGGCTGAGCCGCGCACCGACCGCCGGATTGTCCCGGTCGACGATGCACACCCAGCGGTCTTCGTAGAGCTCGGTGCGGGGCACGTTGGTGAGGAAGCCATGGGGCAGGATGACGCCGTCGACCGTGCGCAGCGATTCGGGCGCATGGTCGACCGCATCGGGAGTGGCCTGCTGGATCCGCAGCCGGACGCCCGGCGCCCGCTCGGCCACCAGCCGCGCGACGATCGGACCGAGGACCGCCGTCGCGTAGTCCGAGGTGATGATCGTGAACTCCCGCTCGACCGTGGCCGGGTCGAACTCCTCCCGGACGTCGAAGACGCGGCGGACGCCCGCCACGGCCGGAGGCGTCCGCGCCGCCAGCTGGACGGCCAGCGGGGTCAGCTCGTAGCGGTTGCCCGCCCGGTGCAGCAGCTCGTCGTCGAAGTACCGGCGCAGCCGCGCCAGCGCGTTGCTCACGGTGGGCTGGCTGCATCCGAGCTGCTCCGCCGCCCGGGTGACGTTGCGCTCGCGCAGCAGCACGTCCAGCGTGACGAGCAGGTTCAGATCGAGATTGACCAGCAGACGATCGACTGCCACGCGGTCACTATAGGACCCGTCTATAGACCACATCAATAAATTGATCTTCCTGATGGCCATGCCCCTCGTGAGAATGGCCGCGACTCGACGCTCCGCCTGTACTGGTCAGGCGGGTCGACCCGCGGCCCCCTTCGCGGCGGCCCGGCGCGCTCGAGCATCAGCGAAGGGAGCGGGCCGCATGACCGAACGACCGACCGCCGGCACGTCCGGGACCGGCGCCGCCGCGCCCGGCTTCGAACTCGACCGGACCGACCCGGAGGGCGCGATCGCCGCGGCCGCCGCACGGTGCTCGAACTGGGGCCGCTGGGGCCCCGACGACGTGCTGGGAACGCTGAACTTCCTGGACGCGGCCAAGCGCCGCGAAGGAGCCGCGCTCGTGCGGCGGGGCGCGAGCTTCTCGCTGGCCCAGTCGTTCGACATGAACGGCCCGCAGAGGGGCTGGCGGCGGCGCACCAACCCGGTGCACACGATGCTGGACACCGGCACGGACGCCGAGCGCGGCGCCCAGGGCTTCCCCCACGGGCTGGGCGGCGCCGACGACGTGGTCTTCATGCCGCTCCAGGCCTCCACGCAGTGGGACGGCCTCGGCCACATCTTCGATCACGGCCGGGCCTGGAACGGCCGCCGCGCCGGCGAGGTGGTCACCAGCGACGGCGACCGGGTCACCGGCATCGAGACCGCGGCGGCGCACCCGGCGGGCCGGGGCGTCCTGCTGGACGTCGGCGCGGTGATCGGCGCCGGCGGCGAACTGCCCGACGGCTTCGCGATCACAACCGAGCACCTGGACGCGACGATCGCCGCCCAGGGAGACACCGCCCGAGTCGGGCGAGGCGACCTCGTCTGCGTGCGCACCGGCCGGCTGGCCCGCGCGCGCCGGGACGGCTGGGGCGACTACGCCGGCGGCCCCTCCCCGGGGCTGTCGTTCACCACCGCGGACTGGCTGCACCGCACCGAGATCGCCGGCATCGCCACCGACACCTGGGGGTTCGAGGTTCGGCCCAACGAGTTCGACGACGCGTTCCAGCCCCTCCACCAGGTGTGCATCCCCAACATGGGGCTGTTCATCGGCGAGATGTGGGACCTCGACGCCCTCGCCGCCGACTGCGCCGCCGACGGCGTCTACGAGTTCTTCCTCACCGCCGCTCCCCTGCCGGTGACCGGTGCCGTCGGCGCCCCGGTCAACCCCATCGCCGTCAAATGACGCTCCAGACGAAGGAGCCCTCCATGCCCGCCGTGAACAGCGTCCTCGTCGTCGGCGGCGGCCTCGCCGGGACCGCCGCCGCCATCCGCCTCGCCGCCCGAGGCGTCGCCGTCGACCTGATCGAGATCAAGCCGCAGGCGGCCGCCCTCGGCTCCGGGATCACCCTGCAGGGCAACGCCCTGCGCGAACTCCGCACGCTCGGCGTCTGGGAGGACGTCCAGAAGCACGGATACGCCTTCGACGTCACCGGCATCCGCGCGCCCGACGCCGACGGCACCGTCATCGCCGAGATCCCCGACGCCCGGACCGGCGGCCCGGACCTGCCCGCGGTACTGGGGATGCCACGCCCGGACCTGGCGCGCATCCTGCTCGACCGCGCCACCGACGCCGGCGCCCGGATCCGCTTCGGCATCACCCACACCGACCTCCGGCAGGACGGCACAGGTGTGGACGTGACGTTCTCCGACGGCTCGACCGGCCGCTACGACCTGGTGGTCGGCGCCGACGGCGTCCGCTCGTGGACCCGCCGCGCCCTGGGCATCGACCTGGAGACCAAACCGGTCGGGATGGGCATCTGGCGTGCGTTCGGACCAAGGCCCGCCGCCGTCACCCGCACCGACCTCTACTACGGCGGCCCCTCCTTCATCGCCGGCTACTGCCCGACCGGGGAGGACTCGCTCTACGCGTACATCGTGGAACCGGCGCAGGACCGCTCCACGCTGTCACCCGACGAGCAGTTGGCCGTCCTCAAAGAACTGGCCGCCGCCTATCACGGCCCCTGGGACGACATCCGCGAGACCCTCACCGATCCCGGCCGGGTCAACTACACCTGGTTCGAGACGCACGTGCTGCCGGCGCCGTGGAACCGCGGCCGCGTGGTCCTGATCGGCGACGCCGCGCACACCTGCCCGCCCACCCTGGCTCAAGGGGGCGCCCAAGCCCTCGAAGACGCCACCGTGCTCACCGAACTGCTGGCCGACCGGCAGGCCGTCGACCAGGACCTCTGGGACGCCTTCCACGCCCGGCGCCTGCCCAGGGCGCGGGCCGTCGTCGACGCGTCCAACCGGCTCGCCGAATGGCAGCTCACGCATCAGCCCGGCGACGTCCCGGCCCTGATGCACCGCATCGCCGAACTCGTCGGCCGACCCGCCTGACCCCACGTCCCGCTCAGGAGAGATCCATGCCCGACCGACTGATCACCCACCTGCGGCACGTCGCCCTGGCCGTGCCCGACTACCGCCGGCAACTCGACTTCTACACCGGCACCTGGGGCCTGAGGGCCGAGCACAGCGACACCGGCCTGGCCTTCCTCACCGCCGAGGGCAGCCCCGAACAGTACGTCGTGCGGCTGCGCGAATCCGACGACAAGCGCATCGACCTCATCTCCTTCGGCGCCGCCACCGCCGCCGACGTCGACACTCTGGCCGCGCGCCTGGCCGCGGACGGGGTGCGGCTGGTCAGCGAACCGGACGTCCTGCAGACCCCCGGCGGCGGCTACGGCTTCCGGTTCTTCGACAACGAGGGCCGCACCGTCGAGGTCTCCTGCGACGTCGCCGTCCGGCGGCACCGGACGATCGAGGAGGGCGAGTCCGTCCCGGTCCGCCTCTCGCACGTGGTCGTCAACTCCGCCGATCCCGAGAGCACCCGCGCGTTCTACGAGAAGCACCTGGCCTTCGCGCTGTCGGACACCCTCATGCACCCGCGCATGGGCGAGATGATGTGGTTCCTGCGCGTCAACGCCTGGCACCACAGCCTGGCGATCGCGCGCTGCCCGCACCCGTCGCTGCACCACGCCAGCTTCGAGCTGCGCGGTCTGGACGAGTACATGCGCGGCACCGGCCGGGTGCTGCGCGCCGGCGTGGAGAAGATCTGGGGTCCGGGCCGCCACCTGGCCGGCGACAACACCTTCAGCTACTTCCTCGACCCGTCCGGCAACACGATGGAGTACACCACCGAGCTGGAACTGGTCGACGAGGACACCTGGCACCCCCACCTCTACGACTTCTCCCGGCCCGAGGTCTCCGACCAGTGGGGCACGGCCAACGCGATGAACGAGTTCGTCGCCCAGAGGTCCTTCAACGACCCGGACAAGGGCCTGTTCGTGGCCCCGCCGGTCTGATCGGAGCCCATCCCATGAGGTTCGCCACCTGGGAGGCCGACGGACGCGTCCGGACGGGCGTCGTCGGCGACGCCGGCTTGCACCCGCTTCCTGGCGGCACCACCGTGCTCGAACTCGTCCGCGCGGGGCTGCCCGCGGCGCTGCAGGCCGGAGCCGACGCACTGGACGGGCCCGCCGTACCCCGCGACGAACGGATCCGGCTCCTGGCCCCGCTGGCACCCCCGACGCTGCGGGACTATGTCGCGTTCGAAGAACACGTCGAAGGAGTCCGCAAGAGCATCGACGGCGTGGGCGGGGTTCCACCGGAGTGGTACGAGGCTCCGACGTTCTACTTCACCAACCCCTACGCCGTGGTCGGCCCGTACGACGACGTGCCGGTGCCACCGGGTTCGCAGCGCTTCGACTTCGAGCTCGAAGTCGCCGCCGTCCTCGGCCGTGACGGCGCCTCGCTCGCTCCCGAACAGGCCCGCGAGTGCATCTTCGGCTACACCGTCATGAACGACTGGTCGGCCCGCGACCTGCAGGCACGGGAAATGAAGGTCAACCTCGGACCGGCCAAGGGAAAGGACTCCGCGACGACACTCGGCCCATGGCTGGTCACCGCGGACGAGCTCGACGGCCACCGCGACGACGACGGCTTCCTCGCGCTCGAGATGCGGGTCGCGGTCAACGGCGTCGAGGTCGGCCAGGACCTGCTGAGCAACATGGGCTGGCCCTTCGAGGAACTCATCGCCTACGCCTCGCGCGGCACCCTGGTCCGCGCCGGCGACGCCATCGGGTCCGGCACCTGCGGCAACGGGGGCTGCCTCGCCGAGCTGTGGGGCCGCCGAGGCGAACTCGACCCGCCGCCGCTGCGGCCCGGCGACGTCGTCGAGATGACCGTGGAAGGCATCGGCACCCTCCGCAACCGCGTCGTGCCCGGCCGCGATCTGCCGCCGGTCCGCGCGGCCCGGCCGCGCCCCCGAGCCCGGAAGCGTCAAGCGTGAGAGCACGGGCCGCCGACATGATCGCCACCGTCACCGGCGCCGTGGCCGACGGCGGCCGGTCCGCTGACCTCATCACCGCGAAAGGATCAATGTGTTCGAGTACTTCCCCGGCAACTACGTCTGGAACCTGGGCGTGGTCGCCGCGCTGAACTCCGGCGGCCTCATCGACGAGGTCGACCGCGCCTGCCGCCCGATCCGGCAGGCCGCCGCCGACGGCGAGGACGCCGGCACACCGGACTTCCTGCGCGCCTGGACCGCACTCACCGACCAGCTCGCCGGCCAGGCGGAAGCCGCCGAGAAGGCCGGGCACACGCGCACCGCAGGACAGCTATACGCGCGAGCGACCAACTACCTCTGCCAGGCCGAACGGATGCTGTCCAACTCCGACCCCGACCGCCTCCCCGCCTACCGGCGGGTGCTCGACCTGCAGCAGAAGGCCTTCGACCTCAAGGACCACGGGCACGTGACCCGTGTAGCCGTCCCCTACGAGGGCACCACGCTGCCGGGGTACTTCAGCGCCGCGCCGGCCACCGCACACGGTCCCGCACCGGCCGTCGTCCTCGTCAACGGCCTGGACTCCACCAAGGAGCACCAGTACTCCTCCGGGCACTGGGAAGAGCTGGCCGCCCGCGGCATCTCCTGCCTCATGCTCGACCAGCCCGGAACCGGTGAAGCGCTACGCATGCAGGGGCTGACCGCTCGGATCGACGCGGAGGCCTGGGGCTCGGCCGCCATCGACTACCTCCACACCCGCACCGACGTCGACCCAGCCCGCATCGGCATCGTCGGCTGGTCGCTCGGCGGCTACTACGCCCCGCGGGTCGCCGCCTTCGAGAAGCGCTACGCCCTCGTCGTCGCCTGGGGCGCCAACCACAACTGGGGAGCCGTCCAGCGCCGCCGCCTCGAACGCGAAGGCGAGCGACCGGTCCCCCACTACTGGGAGCACGTCCTGTGGGTGTGGGGCCACACCGACCTCCAAGATTTCATCGGCTTCGCCGACGACGTCCACCTCGACGGCGTCGTCGAACGCATCACCGCGCCGTTCCTCATCGCGCACGGCGCGAACGACCGGCAGATCCCCCTCGAATACGCGCACCGTTCCTACGACCAGGCCGTCAATTCCCCCAAACGCGAACTCCGGATCTTCAGCCCCGAAGAAGGCGCGACCGAGCACATCGGCCTGGACCACCTCCCCCACGTCAGCACCTTCATCGCCGACTGGGTAGCCGACACGTTCACCGACCAGGCCAACTCTTAGGGCGCCTGTTCTTGCCTCCCATACTCCGATCGGGGATGGCTGCCTTCTGTGGTGGAGGTGGGCAGGTCTCGTCACTGGCGGCGGGAGCGGCGGGGCCTGCCGCCGACCTATTGCCAGTAGCTCTCGACTACTGAAGCGGACCTGGGGACGGCCTCATCAGGGTCTCCGCCGATGTCCCGCTTCGCGCGACGTTGCCGGAGGAGGTCCCAGCACTGATCGAGTTCCACCTCGATTGCCTGCAGTTCGCGGTGTTCGGTCCGCTCGTCCAGGGACCCGTCTGCCCGATGGCTGCGCAACGCGTGCTCACGATCGACCAGTGCGCTTATCCGGTCCAGGATGTTGTCGTCGCTCACTGGTCCTCCGGCCGTTGTGGCTGGGACGGACGATTCTCGGGGTCCGCCAGGGGTGATGCGACCCGAAGACGAAGTAGGTCGTTCTCGGCCTCGAGAACGTCAACGCGCTGTCGAAGCGGTCGCAGCATGGGCGCCACTTCCTCGGCCGTGTAGCGCGGAGTGATGTGCTGAGGGCAGTTCCAGTCGAAGGCTTTGACCTCGACGCGCACCTCACGTTCGACGATCGCCCGGTACCCCGGTATCGCGGACGCACTCGGCGACGGTCCCTGGTGGCGTACGTCGTTGATGGTCGCGACTCCGAAGATCTTGAGGCGCAGCCGGCGGGCGTAGTCCATGAAGATGATGGACATGCGCGGGTCGTGCGCCACGTTGCCGGTGCTGATGTACTGACGATTGCCTCGGAAGTCGGCCCAGGCCAGGGTGTGCTCGTCGGGCACTGTCACGAATCCCGGTGGGCCGCCGCGGAACTGGACGTACGGCCACCCGCCGACGGCGACCGTCGCCAGATAGAAGCCGTCCCGCCCGGCGATGAAGTCTCGTTCAGCGCGGCCCAAGGGGTCCTTGATCTGCTCGAGTCCGTCGGTCTCCGCGGCCTCGGTGTTCGGAGCCGAGCCGCTCCCGTCCGCCGCCCCGATGCCCGGACGCCTCGGGCTGGAGAGGCGCCGGTCCGCGCGGTCGATAGCGGGTCGGCTTCCGTACTGGTCCTGTGCCTCCAGGACCGGCTCGGTGAAGGCGATCGAATGGTAGTTGCGGCTCACCTGTCCCCCTCGTGGAGCGAGCGACTGCTGGGATGAGACGTCCTATGACCACTCACAGGCCGCCTGCGCGGGGCGCAGGCGGCCCGGTGGCCCGAGACCGCGTCGCCTACCTTGCCGGCGTCGACCGGTCGGCCTGGACGATCAGCGCCTCGACGGTGTGCGGGTTGGTGATCAGCGGGAGGTGCCCCGCCCTGACTCTGGTGATCTTGGCCCCTGCGTTCCCGGCCATCGTGCTCTGCAAGGCGGGAGGGACGATGTGGTCCTGGGTCCCGAGCAGGTAGAAGCTCGGCAGCGACTTCCAGGCCGGCGCGCCGGACCCAGCCGTGAGCGCACTGAGGGTGACGGGCCGCTGGGCGGCGGCCATCGCAGCCGCGTCCCGTGCCGGGATCCCGTTCGCGATGGCGTCCGGGAAGACGTTCTGCTTCAGGTAGAGGTCGTTGTCGCCGGCCGGAGCGCCCGGGTACTGCACGAAGTCGAACAGATCGGCCGGGTCGAGTTCGTGGTTCGGGTCCAGCAACCCGAGGATGCTGTCGCCCTCGTCGGGAACGAACGCGTTGATGTAGACGAGGGCCTCGACGTCCTTGTCCGACCTGGCGGCGTTCGTGATGACGGCTCCTCCGTAGGAGTGGCCGACGAGGACGACCGGGCCGGTGGTCCGGTCACGGAGGAATGCGGCGAGGTAGTCCGAGTCCTCGCGCAGCCCGCGGAGCGGGGTCGGCGGAGCGAGGACCTGGTAGCCCTTGGCTTGCAGGCCACGGGTGACCTTCGCCCAACCCGAGGAGTCCGCCCAGGCTCCGTGGACGAGCACCACCGTGGGTTTGGGCTTACCTGAAAGCGCCGTGCTCGTCGCGGACGCCTGGGTCGCGGAGATGCCGGTCAGAACCAGCATCCCGATGAGGGCGAGAAGGCCGGCCTTGTGCAGCCGCCGCGCTCGGGAAATTTCCACTGTGACTCCTGATGAGTTCATGGGATCGAGAGGTTCGAGTGCCGCTGGCGCTCGCTGTGTGGAGGGTCGTGGCTCAGCCTCACGGGTCGGGCCCGCGACGCTGCCTTGACCTGCTCCGGGTGTTGTCACATGGCCGCGGAAGCGAGTGCCTCGCGGATCACCCTGACGACCTCCGCCGGGTGGGCGTGCATCACCAGGTGCGAGGAGTCGACCTCGGTGACCTTGGCCTGGGCGCGCTCGTAGCCGAACCGCTGGACGTCGGGGTTGATGGCCTGGTCGGCGGCCGCGACGATCCCCCACGCGGGCAGGTCCTTCCAGGCGGCCGCGCCGGCCGGCTCGCCGAAGGCGGCCGCGGCGAGAGGCCGCTGCGAGACGGCCAGGACACGCGTGAGGGCGGTGTCCACATCCGCGGCGAAGATCTCCGGGAACCTGGAGACGTCCACCGACACGTCGGTGCCCGGCTCGTCGGAGCCCTCGACGGGGTAGGGCGTGAAGACGAGGGCCTCGGCCAGCGGCGAGTCGGGGAAGCGGCTCTGCAGTTCCCCGAGACTCTCGCCCTGGTCGAGGACGTAGGCGGCCAGGTACACCAGCCCCACCACGTTGTCCTCACGGCCGGCGACGGTGATCACCGCGCCGCCGTAGGAGTGGCCGACGAGAAGGACGGGGCCCTCGATCTGCCGGACGACGGAGGCGACGTACGCCGCGTCGCCGGCCAGGCCGCGGTTGGGCACGGCCGGAACCAGCACCCGGGTGCCGTCGGCGAGCAGTTCGGCGGCGACGCGGGCGTAGCTCGACGCGTCGGCGAAGGCTCCGTGGACCAGGACCACGGTGGACGTGTCGGACATGGGATCTCCTTCGGTGGACCGCCGGTGGCGGCAGTGGGAACGCGCCGTCCGGCACGTCCGTGAGATGTCGGATGCTCCTCGGGAGCCCCTGCCATCGCCTCCGACGCTAGGGAGCCGCGGTGGACTTCCAGTGACCGGTTTGTGGATCGCGCCCGGGAAGTGGCGCGTCAGAGGTGCTTGTCGAGAAAGGCACGGATGAGAGGCATGACCTCGTCGAGAGCGCTCTCGAGCAGGAAGTGGCCGCCGTCCACAAGGTGGACCTCGGCGTCCGGCAGGTCGGTGGCGAAGGCGAGCGCCCCGGCGGGTCCGAAGATCGGGTCGCTCCTCCCCCAGACGGCGAGCAGCGGAACCTGCCGCTCGCGGAAGTATCTGTGCACCTCGGGGTACATGGCCAGGTTGCTGGCGTAGTCCTGGAACAGCGCCAGCTGCACCTCGTCGTTGCCGGGCCGCGACAGCAGGTCGTGATCGTGAGTCCAGGTGACGGGGTCCACCAGGGTCTCGTCCGTCACGCCCGCGAGGTACCGCCAGCGGGTCAGCTCAAGGGTGAGCGCCTGTCGGATCCCGGCCTCGGTCCGGGGGGTCTGCTCTCGCCAGTAGTCGCCCACGGCGGTGAAGAACTCCGGCCGCAGTCCCTCCGCGTACGCGTTCCCGTTCTGGGTGACGATCGCCGTGACCGCCTCCGGTGCCCTCAGGGCAAGCCGCCACCCGATCGCCGCGCCGTGGTCGTGGACGAACAGGCAGTACCGATCGATGCCGAGCCGCGCGAGGAGGGCCTGCGTGAGGTCGTCATCTCCAGCGCCTCGATGTGGCGCCGGTCGGCCACGTCGAGGAATTCCTGGGCGGCCGGGGAGCTCGGGGCGACGCGTTCGACGATGCGCATGATGTCACCCGCCTCCGCGGCGTGCGCGGCGTAACCGGCGGCCAGAACCTCCAGCTTGGTCCGGCCCGTCGGCGCCGCCGCCGCGTCGGTGATGATCCGTCCCACCGTCGGGCTCGTCGTCCATATGTCCATCAAGGTCTGGAGCAGCCCCTCCTTGCCTCCGCACTGGGCGTAGACGGTGGCAGGGGAGACACGCGCCTCGCGTCGCGGCAACCACGCCGGTTCGGGGAGCGGGGCGATCGACCGGCGCCGCACCAGGCCCGCCCGGGTACGGTTCGCCGCCGGCCGTCGACGGCGAGCCGGAGCACGGCCCGGCGCTGGGTGGTGCCAGGCACCACCCAGCCGCGTGAAGCAGGTAGGCGGCGGTCTTCTTTGCGGCCGTGTGCGCGACCTCGGGCAGGACGGAGGTGTAGGTGTCGGCGGTCAGCACGATGCTGGAATGCCCGAGCATCTCCTGTCCCACCTTCAACTGCACCCCGGCCGCAAGCGCCAAAGTGGCGGCGCCGTGGCGCAGGTCGTGGAGCCGGATCTGCGGCACATCGTGCTCGGCGATCAGTTTCTGGAACACGTGGGTGAGCCGGCCCGGGGCGACCGGGTCACCGTTGAGGTTGGTGAACGCATACCCGCTGTCGCGGTACCCCTCACCATAGGCCGCCACCTCGGCCTGCTGCCGGGAGCGGTGCACGCGCAGCGCCGCGATGGTGGTGCGGTCCAGCGCGATCATCCGGGTGCTGCGCGGTCTTGAGCGGGCACACCAGTTTTCGGCAGGGACAGGGTCATGCTGAGCGCCGCCGGGTCGTAGTCGTAGCCGACGTTGACGTTCTTGCTTCCCGCCGACAGAACGTACCCGCGGACCTGCGGGCCATCGCAAATCCTGAGGCTAGAGCTCCTTGGATCGGAAGACTCTCATGCTGCCGATGCCTTCTCGGCATGACCACACATTTACACCATCATGCTGAATTCGAGCCGTCGCCCCAGATTCAGCACTTCGAACATTCAGACTATGGCCCGTCAAGAATGACTTCAACATTATTCTGCGACAGAATACTAAGAAGCAGGTCGAATTTGGAAATCGGCCCGCCAGCAATATCCATCACTGCAGACAAGGACGAGCGCGCAACGGAAATGTTCCGCCAAATCAGCCGAACCGGAGCGCCTTGGAGATAATCCTCAAGGGACTCGTCCAATTCGGTAAAACTACACCCGATATACCCTCCTGGGCCACGGAAAGCCTCGCCAATCGCACAGAAGAAACTCGCGACATCCTTGATTTCATCACCCTCCATAACGAACTCTCGAGGGGGAACCGAATGCTCCCCCTCAGAAGGGGATTCGGCGTACCTAAGACCGGCTACTTCCAGCCACGCTTCACGGGCTCCGACCTGAAGCGTGCACCATTCACCGCGCTGCGGCCGGGAAACGCGGAACCTGTCCCACAACCTGCGGGCCTCGGCATGCGGAGCCAAACCCGTTCGTGCCGTGACGACTAGATATTCCGGCGTATCCCCGGCTACTAGCTTGGCGGCCCACAGCACGTAGCGCCCCATGGGCCGACCTTCGGCGTCGAGGACAAGTACCTCGATGTCCCCCTGAGCGTCTCGATCGGCGCGTATAGGGTCGGCCGCACAAGCCTGAAGGCGACTCGGGCGTTCTCGGTGTCGAGCAACGCGCCAAAGTCGTCGCCGCTGTAGCGCCCGACAAATAACCCTTCCAGATCGCAGGCAAATACGAATGTGTCACTTTCCTCGAACCGGACAGAATACTTCACTGACAACGTCGCCCACCTTCCACTGGGAACACGTCGAATCAACAGGAGACAACGGAGATCTCCATGGACCTGACTTTCGGGTCCGTCTAGCCATACTCCCCAAAGCGGTTCGGACCGACGATCCTGTACGTATCGCCCTTCCCGGGAACCTCCCATTCGGGCGAGCCCTGGAAACCCGACTCCGCGTGAGGACCCCACTTGGCCGCGCGCCTCGCCGATTCGCGCCATTGATAAAGCTTTTGAGTAGGATCTGTGGGGCTTACCGTGCGCGGGGTCCCCTGCCCGGCCTTAATCCTGGCAATCTCGCTTGCAGCCCACCCAGGAACTTCGTTGTCGTTGTGCACCAGCACCGGCCCGGGGGTAGTCCCTGCCACTGGAGCCTGATTGTGCGGGACCGGTTGTGTCCGCGGCGGTGGAACTTGCGAATGCTGCAGTCGCCACCAGCGGCCGCGGCCCGACGCCGGGGACCACACGAATGACCAGGATGTACCTGCCTGAGCCGTCGTCCATCGGAACCGGAACGATCTCGGGCACCCATGGGGGCTCACGCTGGGCGCGGCGCCCTGGCCCTTGTCCCGCTGGACCTGCTGCCGCAGCACGTCCAGCATCCGCTGGATAGCCCGCTGCTCTCCCCCACCGCACGAAGTACCAACACACCGCCCGCCAGGCAGGGAGCCAGCAGGCAGCCGCCGCCAAGCGCAGCCGGTGCGCACCACGTACACCACTCCCACGACCTCGCGCCGCCAGTGCTCCCCCGGACGGCGCCCGCTGCCAGGCGCGGGAAAGCAACTGCTCCACCAGCGCCCACTCATCGCCGGTCAGGCCCGGGGCAACACGACGTCCGAGCCATCGCCACCCTGCACGAACCAGCGCACAACATCACGCAGCCACAGCGACCCTGATCAACTTCTCTAGCGCGCAGCAAAGCAGGCAAGTCGATCTAGGTCGATCGGAGTCGAACGGGGAGCCTCTCACCTGTACAAACGCCCTGTCCAAGTCGCATTGTGTCGATCGGAGCCTGACTGCGGTGGCTCCCGAAACTGGCTCCCGCGCCTTCCTAGCAGAGCGAGATGAGCCGTACCGGGTTCACCTGAACTCCCGTAGACCCTGACTGCAAGTGAGGAACCTCTGCCGCTCTGGCACACGCCAACTCGGTCGGGTGCCGTTGCCGGTCAGCGAAGACCGAGCCGACCCGGCCGGCGATGCCCGCAACAAGCAGTCGATCGCCGGCCGCCCCTGAGCCCCCGGCTCCCCGGCGCGCAGCCGCGCCACGGAGCCCTCGTCCGCCCGACGCCCTCATCGCTCTCCGGAGTGATGGGGGCGTTGCCGCGCGGGGTCCTTGCCGGTGATGTGCGCGCTCTTGTACGTTATAGGCCTATAAAGCGCACAAATGAGCAGAGGAGAGCTTCGGTGTCGTTCGTTAGTGAGGAGATCGCTTCGCAGCCGAGCTGCTGGCAGCGCGCCGCCGAGATGGCGGACGGCGTGCGCGGCCTGCCTGCGCGGGGCGAGCGCGTCGCGGTCGTCGGATGCGGCACCTCGTTGTTCATCGCCCAGGCGTACGCGGGCCTGCGGGAGGCGGCCGGGGCGGGCGAGAGCGACGCCTTCCCGGCGTCGGAGTTCCCCCATGCGCGGGAGTACGACCGGGTCGTGGTGATCTGCCGGTCGGGAACCACGACGGAGGTGCTGGAGCTGCTGCGGACCACCGCGCTGCCCACCGTCGCCGTGATCGGCGACCCGCGGACGCCCATCGTGGACGCCGCCGGCGCGACCGCCGTGCTCGACTTCGCCGACGAGCGGTCGGTGGTACAGACCCGGTTCGCCACGACGACGCTGGCGCTGCTGCGCGCGCACCTGGGCCTGTTCCCCGCCGATCTGGTCGACCAGTGCCGCGCCGCGGTCGACGCGCCGCTGCCCGCCGGGGCCACCGGACGCGGCCAATTCACCTTCCTCGGGGCAGGCTGGACGAACGGGATCGCCAACGAGGCGGCGTTGAAGGTCCGGGAGGCGGCGAGCGCGTGGACCGAGTCGTACCCGGCGATGGAGTACCGGCACGGGCCGATCAGCGTGACCGACGAGCGCAGCCTCGTCTGGTTCTTCGGCACGCCGCCGGCAGGGCTGGCCGAGCAGGTGCGGGGCACCGGCGCGCAGGTCGAGGCGTCCGGGGCGGACGCCCTGGCCGACCTGGTCCGCGTCCAGCGGCTCGCGGTCGCGCTGGCCGGGGCCGGGGGCCTGGACCCGGACCGGCCGCGCAACCTGACCCGGTCGATCATCCTGTCCTGATGATCCTCACGGTCACCCTGAACCCGGCGTGGGACGTGACCTACCGGGTCCCCCGGCTGACGCGGCACGGGTCCCACCGCGTCGGCGCGACGTTGCAGCGTCCGGGCGGCAAGGGGCTGAACGTCGCCCGCGTCCTGCACGCCCTGGGCGAGCGGACCATGGCGACGGGCCTGGCGGGCGGCGCCACCGGCGCCATGGTGGAGGCCGCGCTGGACGTCCCGCACGACTTCGTCGCGATCTCCGGGGAGACGCGCCGGACCGTCACCGTCGTGGACACCGACGCCACCGTCTTCAACGAGCCCGGCCCCGAAGTCCACCCGGACGAGTGGACGGCCTTTCAGGAGTCGTTCGGCGCGCAGGCCGCCGAGGCCGCGGTGGTGGTGATGTCCGGGAGCCTTCCGCCGGGCGTGCCGGAGGACGCCTACGCCGTCCTGACCCGCCTGGCGCGGGCGGCGGGGGCTCGGGTGCTGGTCGACGCGGGCGGCGCCGCGCTGCGCGCCGCCGCAGCGGCCGGTCCGGACGTGCTCAAGCCAAATGCCGCCGAGATGGCGGCGGCGGACCTGGACCGTCTTCCGGCGGACGGCTCGCCCGCCGGCTCGCTCGTCGTGTCGCGCGGCGCCGACGGGATGATCGCCGTCACGCCCGAGGGCTGCTTCGAGGCGGTCCCGTCCCAAATCGTCGCCGGGAACCCGACCGGCGCGGGGGACGCGGCCGCGGCGGCGCTGGCCGTGGCCCTGCGCGAGCGGCTGCCCTGGCCGCGAGCGCTCGGCGAGGCCGTCGCCCTGGCGGCCGCCGCGGTCGCGGCGCCCGCCGCCGGCGAGTTCGACCCCGACGTTCTCCGGCGGCAGCGCCGGGCCCCGAAGGTTAGGGAGACACCATGCCCCTGGTGAGGACGGCCGAGCTCGTGGGGCCCGGCCGCGGCGTCGCCGCGTTCAACGTGATCACGCTGGAGCACGCCGAGGCGATCGTCGCGGCGGCCGAGCGGACCGGACGGCCGGTCATCTGCCAGATCAGCCAGAACGCGGTGCGGTTCCACGGCGGCCGACTCGGCCCGATCGCGGCCGGCACGGCAGCCGTGGCCGAGGGCTCCACCGCCAGGGTGGCGCTGCACCTCGACCACGTGACCGATGACGACCTGCTCCGGCAGGCCGCCGACCACGGCTTCGGATCGGTGATGTACGACGGGTCCGAGCACGACTACGGCGAGAACGTCGCGCGCACCGTCGCCGCCGTCGCCTGGGCCCACGAGCGGGGCCTGTGGGTGGAGGCCGAGCTCGGCGAGGTCGGCGGCAAGGACGGCGCGCACGCGCCGGGCGTCCGGACCGATCCCGGCGAGGCCGCCGCGTTCGCCGCCGCCACCGGTGTGGACGCCCTCGCGGTCGCGGTCGGCAGCTCGCACGCCATGACGGAGCGCACCGCCGTCCTCGACCACGACCTGATCGCCCGGCTGCGCGACGCCGTGCCGGTGCCGCTGGTGCTGCACGGCTCGTCGGGGGTCGGGGACGACGAGCTGCGCCGCGCGGTGCGGCACGGCATGTTGAAGATCAACATCGGTACGGCGCTCAACATCGCGTTCACCGGGGCGGTGCGCGCGTCCCTGGACGGGCAGGTCGACCCGCGCCGGTACCTCGCGCCCGCCCGCGACGCCATGCGGGACCAGGCGGCGCACCTGCTGGAGGTCGTCTCGTCCCGTCCTTCCGAGAGCATTGGACACCCTGCATGCTGAACATCGCCTTCGTCGGCGCGGGCTCGGTGGAGTTCACCCGGCAGCTGCTGCGCGACATCCTGTCCTTCCCGGAGCTCGGCGGCGTCCGGCTCGCCCTGCACGACATCGACCCCGAGCGGCTGGCGGTGGCGGAGGGGCTGGCGAGGCTGACCGCCGAGGAGCACGGCGCCGCGCCCGCCATCACCGCGTCCCTGGACCGCCGCCGCGCGCTGGACGGCGCCGACGTCGTCGTCAACATGGTCGCGGTCGGCGGGCACGCCGCGACGGTGAAGGACTTCGAGGTCGCGGCCGGATTCGGCGTCCGGCAGACCATCGGCGACACTCTCGGCGTCGGTGGGATCTTCCGGGCGCTGCGCACCTTCCCGCTGCTGGACGGGCTGGCCGCCGACATCCTCGCGGTCTGCCCGGACGCCTGGCTGCTCAACTACGCCAACCCGATGGCGATGAACCTGCAGTACCTCGCAGCCGTCGCGCCGAAGGTCAGGGCGGCCGGCCTGTGCCACTCCGTGTACTGGACGGTCCGCGACCTGTCCGAGCTTGTCGGGGTGCCGTTCGAGGAGGTCGACTTCCGCTCGGCGGGCGTCAACCACCAGGCGTGGGTGCTGGAATGGCGGCACCGGGGCCGGGACCTGTACCCGGCGCTGGACGCCGCGATCGCCGCCGACCCCGGACTCGCCAGGCGGGTGCGCGTCGACATGTACCGGCGGCTCGGCCGCTACCCGACCGAGACGAGCGAGCACTCGTCCGAGTACGTCCCGTGGTACCTGCGCGACGACGCCGAGATAGAGCGGCTGCGCATCCCGGTCGGCGAGTACGTCCGGATCAGCGCGGGGAACCTGGCCGAGTACGCCCGGGTCCGCGACTGCCTGGCCCGCGGTGAGCGCCCGGCGCCGCGCGAGGACGAGGACGCCGTCGAGTACGCGCCGCAGGTGATCCACAGCCTCGCCACCGGCGAGCGCCGGACGATCCAGGTCACCACCGCCAACACCGGCCTGATCACCAACCTGCCCGCGGGCGCGGCCGTCGAGGTCCCCGCTACGGTGGACCGGATGGGCGTCCACCCCCACCACGTCGGCGCGCTGCCCCCGCAGCTGGCGGCGTTGAACCGCAGCTTCCTCAACGTGGTGGAACTGACCGTCGCCGCCGCCGTCGAGGGCGACCCGGCGCACGTCCGGCACGCCGCCATGTGCGACCCGGCGACCGCCGCGGCGCTGCCCGTCGAGCGCATCGGGGAGCTGTGCGACGCGCTCACCGACGCGCACGGCGACGCGCTGCCCGCCCCGCTGCGGAGGACGTGATGCTCGACCTGCTGGTCATCGGCGACGCCAACCCGGACGTCCTCGTGCACGGCGCGCCTGAGGTGCCGCCGTACGGGCAGGCCGAGACACTCGTCGGGGGCGGCGTTCTCGCCCTCGGCGGGTCCGCGGCGATCGCGGCGCACGGCGCGGCCCGGCTCGGGCTGGCCACCGCCTTCGCCGGGCTGGTCGGCCGGGACGCCGCGGGCGACTTCGTTCTGGACGCGCTGAGCACGGCGGGCGTCGACGTCTCCTGCGTCGTCCGGCACGCGGCGCTGCCGACCGCGCTGACCGTGTGCCTCAACCGGCCCGGGGGCGACCGGGCCATCCTCACCGCCCCGGGGTGCCTGGTCGAGCACGGTCCCGAGCACGTCCCGGACGTCGCGGACCTCGCGGTCCGGCATGTGCACGCGGCGTCCTACTTCCTGCAGCCGAGGCTCGCGCGGGCGCTGCCGGCGCTGCTGCGGGAGCGCCGCGCGGTCGGCGCGACGACCTCGCTGGACACGAACGACGATCCGGCGGGGCTGTGGGAGCTGGCCCCCGGCCTGGTCGCCGAGTGCACCTTCCTGCTGCCGAACGAGGCGGAGGCGCTCGCGCTGAGCGGTGCGGACGACCTGGCCGGGGCGCTCGCCTCGCTGGGGGGCGACGGCTGCGTCCCGGTCGTCAAGCGGGGCGCGATGGGCGCCGTCGCGATGCGGGACGGCACGGCCGTCCACGTGGACGCTCCGGCCGCAGAGCCGGTCGACACCGTCGGGGCGGGGGACAGCTTCGACGCCGGTTTCCTCGCGGGCTGGCTCGACCGGGGGGAGCTGCGCCACGCGCTGCGGCTCGGCGCGGCGTGCGGGGCGCTGTCCACCCGGGCGGCCGGGGGAACCGCCGGCCAGCCGACCCTGCCCGAGGCACTCGCACAGATGGCGTGACCGTTTTCCGGTCAAACACTTATTTGCGCGCATCATTTCTACTCTAAAATGATCGGATGCGTCAGCAGAACCGCCTGCCCCTCATCCTGGACAAGCTCGCCCAGCACGGCTCGGTGAGTGTTGTCGACCTGGCGGCCGAGCTGGAGGCATCGCCCGCCTCCATCCGCCGCGACCTGCAACTCCTCGAGGAGCAGCAGCTCCTCAAGCGCACGCACGGCGGCGCGATGGCGGCCGAGGTGATCTACGAGCTGCCGATGCGCTACCGCGGCGGCCGCTCCCAGGAGGAGAAGCGCCGCATCGCGCAGGCCGCGGTGCGGCTCGTCGACGGCTCGGTGCACTCGGTCGGCTTCAACGGCGGCACCACCATCACCGAGCTGGCCCGGCTGCTGTCCACCGGCCGGACGCTCAAGGTCGTGACCAACGCCCTCAACATCGCCGCCGACCTGTCGGTGCGGCCCGCCATCGACCTCGTCGTCACCGGCGGCGGCGTCCGGCCCGAGTCGTACGAGCTGGTCGGGCCGATCGCCGACAAGACCCTGGCCGACATCAGCCTCGACCTGGTCTTCCTCGGCGTGGACGGCATCGACGCCGAGGCCGGGATCAGTACCCACGACGAGATCGAGGCGCGCACCGACCACTGCCTGATGCGCGCCACCCGCCGGGTCGTGGTCCTCGCCGACGGTTCCAAGATCGGACACCGCGCGTTCTCCCGGATCGCCCCGATCGAGGAGGTCGACATGCTGATCACTGACTCCGGGGCCGATCGGGCGGAGCTCGACCGGATCCAGGCGGCCGGCGTCGAGGTGACCGTGGCCTGAGCCGCGGTCACCTCCGGCTCCTACTTCAGGCCCGCGGTCGCCACCGACCGGACGAAGAAGCGCTGGGCCACGAAGAACAGCACGAAGACCGGCAACTGGCTGATCACCGTCCCGGCCATCAGCCGCGGCCAGTCCGTCGCGTGCGCGCCCTGGAAGGTCTGCAGTCCGAGCTGGACGGTCATGTGCTCGGGACTCTGCACCGCGATCAGCGGCCAGAGGAAGTCGTTCCACGTCTGCAGGAACGTCAGGACCGCCAGCGTCGCGAGGGTGGGGCGCATCAGCGGCAGCATCACCTGGAACAGGATCCGCAGCCGTCCCGCTCCGTCGATCCGCGCCGCCTCCTCAAGTTCCCGCGGCACCGTCGTGAAGAACTGCCGCAGCAGGAAGACGCCGAACGCGGTCGCCAGGTTGGGCACGATCAGGGCGCCGAGCGTGTCGGTGAGCCCGACCGCCCGCACCATGATCAGCATCGGCAGCATGACGATCTGGAACGGCACCATCAGCGTGGCCAGCACCGCCACGAACAGGGCCCGGCTCCCGAGGAACCGGATGCGCGCGAAGGCGTACCCGGCCAGCGAGCAGAAGACCAGGTTGCCGGCCACGCAGCTGACCGACACCAGCGCGCTGTTGCCGAGCCAGTGCTCCAGCGGGGCGTCCCGCAGCGCCGCCGTGTAGTTCTGCCACCGCACGCCCGAGGGCAGCCCGGGCGGGAACCGCCGCGTCTCGGCCCTGGTGGAGATCGACAGCAGCACCATCCACAGCAGCGGCGACACCATGACCAGCGAGAGCGGCAGCAGGACCAGGTGCAGCGGGCTCGGCCGCCGCGACCGGGACTTCGCGGACGGGCGCGCCGTCGCGGCGCCCGTCCTCGCGGGATCCATCGTCGTGATGCTCATCGGGCCTCAGTGAGGGAGAAGCGGCGGTTGATCGCGAGCTGCAGCAAGGTCACCGCGAGGATCACCAGGAACAGCACGCAGCCGACCGCCGCGGCGTAGCCGCCGTCGAAGTCGACGAACGCCTTGTTGTACAGGTGGTAGACCACGACCGTGGTCGCGCGCAGCGGCCCGCCCTTCGTCGTGACGTACACCTCGTCGAACAGCTGCAGCGAGTTGATCGTCAGCCAGACCAGCAGGAATCCGGACGCGGGCGCCAGCAGCGGCAGCTCGACGTGCCGGAACGCGCGCAGCCGGCCGCAGCCGTCCAGCGACGCCGCCTCCATCAGGTCCTTCGGGACGGTCTGCAGCGCGGCGAGGTAGATGATGACCGCGAAGCCCAGCCACCCCCACACCGTCATGGCCAGCAGCGCGTACAGGGCCTCCCCTGGACTCTGGAAGAAGCCCTGCTTCGGCATCCCGGCCTTGGCGAGCGCGGCGTTGACCGGGCCGAACTGCGGGTTGAGCAGCCAGTTGAAGATGATCCCGGTGGCGACGGTGGAGGTGACCAGCGGCACGAACACCGCCATCCGGTACAGCGTGATCCCGCGGATCCGCTGGTTGAGCAGCACCGCGATGGGCAGCGCCAGCGCCATCGTCAGCGGCACGAACAGCACGGTGTAGACCGCCGACCGCTTGGCGGCCTGCCACATCAGCGGATCCTTCACCAGTTCCGCGTACTTGGCGCCGCCCGCGAAGGTCCCCGGCGAGGTCAGGTCGGTGTCCTGGAACGACAGCCAGAACGACCACAGCACCGGCAGCATGCCGAAGAGCCCGATCAGCAGGATCGCCGGGGAGACGAACCCCCAGCCGGCCAGGTGGTCGCCCAGCCGCCGCCGAGCCCGGCGCGGGCGTCCCTCTCGCGCGGTGTGCGCGGGCAGGGTGGTGGCCGCCATCAGGAGCCCGCCAGGATCCGGTCGACCTCGGCTGCCGCGTCCCGCAGGGCCGCCTCCGGCTGCTTCTTGCCCAGCAGCACCGCCTGGACGGCCGTCCCGAGAACCTGCGAGATCTGCGGGTACTGGGCGATGTTCGGACGGGACTTGGTGACGTTCTTTTCGAGGTTGTCGATGAAGACCTTGTTGTCCGGATACTTCGCCAGGTAGGCCTTGTACTCGGGCAGCCGCTGCTCCGAGGCGCGCAGCGGCAGGTCTCCCGTCTGCACCGCGTACCGCAGGTGGACCTGCGGAGAGGTCAGCCACTTCAGGAACGGCCAGGCGGCGTCCTTGGCCTTCTTGTCGAACACCATGTAGTTGTCGGGGCCGGAGATGGTGGCGTGGGTGACCTTGCCCGGCAGGTACTGGACGCCGTAGGAGACGTCCTCGTTGATCGAGCCGAGGTCCCACGGCCCGGTCCAGAGCATGGCGATCCGTCCAGAGTTGAACAGGTTGAGGTACTGCTGGTCGCCGGTGTCGAGGTACACGGACTTGTCGGTCACCGCCATGTCGGCCAGCAGTCGCATCGCCTGCCGCCCGGCCGGGGAGTCGAACGCGGCCTTCTTGTTCCCGGCGTCGAGCAGGTCGCCGCCCGCCTGCCACAGCAGGGCCAGGAACCGCCACACGGTGTCCTCGGTACCGTCGTTGACGTAGGCCCAGCCGTACTTGTTCCCCCCGGAGAGCTTCCTGGCCGCCTCCCGGAAGTCGTCCCAGGTCCAGGAAGGCTTGGGGTAGTCGACGCCGGCCGCGTCGAACATCTTCTTGTTGTAGACGAGGCCGAGGTTGTCCACCAGGGCGGGGATCCCGTAGATCTTGCCGGACGCGGTCGCCCCCTGACGGGCCGCCGGGAAGAAGTCGTTCCAGGCGAAGTCCGGGCTGCCGTTGACCAGCGGCGTCAGGTCCTGGGTCTGCCGGCGGCCGGTGAGCGCGGTGATCGACGAGCCGTACTGGTAGGCGACCGACGGCGCCTTGCCGGACACGAACGACGCCAGCGTCTTCTGCAGGGTGTTGTCGTTGTTGCTGAAGACCGGCTCCACCTTCCGGCCGGGGTGCGCGGCGTTCCACTCGCCGACCAGCTTGGTGATCGCGGCCGCCTGGGCGTCGGTGTACCCGTGCCAGAACGTGATCTTGTGTGCGCTTTCGCCGCCGGAACCGCAGCCCGAGCCGGACCCGGCCAGGAGGACGACCCCGGTGAACAGCGCGGTGATGCGGCGGCCGCTCGACTGCCTCATGATCGCCTCCAGATGATCGTGCTCGATTGTGCAGGTTGCGCGGCACTTTAGAACACAATCGCTCAGACGGCAAGGGAGCGTCGGGCAGATTGGGGGTTTGTGTACGGTAAGCCCGTCAATCAAGCATAAAGTTGCAGTTTTCCTGCACTGTCTTGCTGGCTTCGGCGCCGTCACTCCGCTGGCCGGGCACGTCGGCCCCCTCACCGTCATCACCGGACCTTGTCGATCGCCTCCGCCACGAACCACCTGCTCGCCGCCGCTCAGCACGGCCGGGGCCGTGTGACCGCAGTCGGGCCGGTCATCGGGATCCTCGCCCGCGACCGGATCACCGACCGGGTGCCGGCGAGTCGCGCCCGCCGGGGCGCCATCGGGCCGGCGATCGCAGCGGCCGTCATCACAGTCGGCAAGGGGTCGCTGGAGTTGGCTGAACCGGCACGGCCCCTTGATGAGCGGGCGACCTCATCGACGGACGCGGGGATGCCGGCCCGTCGGCCACAGATCCTTGACGGTGTGACAATCAACGTGAAAGTGTCCGCTTCGTGTTCGCGGAGATGAGCCGGTGAGGTCGGGGTCGCAGAACCGGTCGCGGCGGCCGGTCAGTGACAAAGCGGTTCTGGAGGCGGCGCGCGAGTGCCTGCTGACCGTCGGGATGCGCCGCACCACCATGGCCGACATCGCACGCCGGGCGGGGACGTCACGGCAGACGATCTACCGCCGCTGGCCCGATGTCCAGACGCTGGTGGCGGAGGTCATGACCGGACAGTGGCTGGCCGTGGTGGACGCCGTCCTGGACGGCGGTGACCGCCCGGGTGCCCGTGCGGAGATCGTGGACGTCCTGGTCGCGGTGGCCGCCGGGCTTCGTTCCGATCCACTTCTGAGGCGGATCGTGGAGGTCGATCCCGAGTTGCTGGTTCCTTACCTGTTCGACCGGCGCGGCGTCAGCCAGGACGTGATGCTCGACCGGATCGAGTCGATGCTTGCCGAGGGCCGCCGAGGTGGAACCGTGCGGGGACTGCCGTCAGGTGTGATGGCCCGGACGGTGCTGCTCACCGCGCAGTCATTCGTGTTGTCGGCGGCGACGATGGCCGACGGCGTCACGGTGGCGGAGCTCGACGACCAGCTCCACGACCTGCTGGACCGCTACCTCGCGCCTGGCGGCCGGGAAGGTGAATCGAGATGATGTTGCGCTCCAGATGGCTGGCCGGCCTGCTGCTGCCGATCGTTGTTCTCCCGCTGACGGCGTCCACGGCCGAGGCGGGCGTACTGGACACCCTGTCGCCGGGTTCGCTCACACTCGCGCCCGGTACTACGGGAAGCCTCGCGGCAGGCGGGTTCCGAGTGACGGTGAGCCGTCCCGGCGGGCAGGCTCGGCTGGCGGTGACCTCGGGCGGCCGCACCGTCTGGGCCGGTGTCCCCGGACGAGCGTTCGCCGCAGCTGGGCTGGGGCGGCTGTCGTGGCGCGATCGGACCGGCATGTTCACGCCGAGTGAGCTGATCGCCTGGACGCTGGCCGACCAGAGCATCGACCGCGTCGGCCGCTCAGGTGGGGACGTGGTGGTCGGGGGAACGCTCACAGGCGGCCCTCTGAAGGCCCCCTACCAGTGGCGTGTCTCCGCTGCCGGGCAGGGGCGCCTCGCTATGCACCTGGAGGTCGGCACGGTGACCGGCTCCGGAGTGCACCGCCGGCCCGATGTGGTGGCGCTGGCCTCCGAACGGGGAAGCGGCGAGCGGTTCCACGGGTTCGGCGAGCAGTTCACGTCGTTCGACCTGGCCGGCCGGCGGATCCCGGTCATCGTCCGGGAACAGGGCATCGGCCGGGGCCGTCAGCCGCTGACGGCGATGGTGGACCTGGTCTCAGGCCAGGGCGGTTCATGGGACACCACCTACGCCCCTATCCCCTTCTATGCGACCAGCTCCAACCGTGGGTTCGCGCTGACCGGCGGCCGTTACTCGGTGCTCGACCTGTCTCGGCCAGGCCTGGCGGTCGCCCAGACCTGGGGCCCACGCCAGGGCGCCGAGTTGTACGCCGGCGCCTCCCCCGCCGAGGTGCTTGCCGCGCATACCGCCTCGACCGGACGGATGGGCGCCCTTCCCGCATGGACGCGGGACGGCGCCGTCCTCGGCCTGCAAGGCGGTACCGCCAGGGTCCGCCGCATCGTGGACGAGATGTCGGCGTCCGGCACCAAGATCGCCGCAGTCTGGCTGCAGGACTGGTCCGGACAGCGCACGACGTCATTCGGTGACAGGCTGTGGTGGACCTGGCAGCTCGACAAGAACCGCTATCCCGGGTGGGACGACCTGGTCAAGGACCTGCACGAACGCGGCATCAAGGTGCTGACCTACGTCAACCCGTTCCTCGTCGACCCGCCCGGCGGATCAGGCGCCGCGCCAAGGAACCTGCTCGCCGAGGCCCGGGACCGCGGTTACCTGGTCGCCAGGGCCGATGGATCTCCGTACATGCTCGATCAGGGCGGTTTCTCGGCCGCGCTGGTCGACTTCACCAATCCGCACGCGCGCCTCTGGTACGCGCGGGCCATCGCCACCGAGGTCGCCGGGGCCGGAGTGGACGGCTGGATGGCCGATTTCGGCGAGGGTCTGCCGTTCGACGCCAAGCTGTACTCCGGCGACCCGGCCGAGCTGCACAACCGGTGGCCGATGGAGTGGGCGAAGGTCAACCGGCGCGCGTGCGAGCTGGCTGACCGGCCCGACTGCGTCTACTTCATGCGCTCGGCCTATACCGGCTCGGCCGGGCAGGCCCCGCTGTTCTGGGCAGGTGACCAACTCGTCGACTGGGATGCCCAGGACGGCCTGGCCTCAGCCCTGCGCGGAATGCTGTCGGGAGGGGTTTCCGGCATGACGTTGACCCACAGCGACATCGGCGGCTACACCGGCGTGGACACTCCGCTCGGGAACTACCACCGTTCCGCGGAACTCCTGCAACGGTGGGCCGAGCTGGCGGCCTTCGGAGTCTTCTTCCGCACGCACGAGGGCAACCAGCCCGCCAAGAACGCGCAGGTCTACGACACGGAGCAGAGCCGTGCCGCGTTCGCCCGGGCCAGCCGCATCTACGCAGCCCTCGCCGACTACCGCGCGACCGTGGAACGCGAAGCCGCCACCCGGGGACTGCCCGCTCTCCGGCACACCTGGCTCGTCCATCCCGGCAGCCCGGCCGCCGCAGCCGATGACCAGTTCTTCTTCGGCTCCGCCCTGCTGGTGGCGCCCGTCCTGAAGCCAGGCGCGTCGACGGTACCGGTCCATCTGCCGGCGGGGCGCTGGATCAACGTCTTCACCGGGCGTGCCTACGGTGACCGCGATCGGGCCGTGCAACTCATCGTGCCCGCACCGCTTGGCACACCCGCCGCCTTCGTCCGCCAGAGCGACCCGCAGGGAACCGAGATCCGCGCTGCCCTTCGGCGGGCCGAACTGGCCACACCGCCGTGACGGGATCAGACGGCGGGCGTGCCGGGTGCGACCCCCTACCACGTCGACACCCTGCCGCCGTCGATTCTGGAGACAGCGCCTGTCAGTTTCGCCCGGCCCGACACCAGCAGCACCACGAGATCGGCGACCTCCACGGGCAACCAGACGGGTCTGCAACGGCCCAATTGCAGTTCGCCACCGACCTCGACCGCCCCTTGATCGGGGCACTCACGATGATCGACCGCCCGTGTGAGCGCATCGGGAATCTGCGAAGCGTACGGTGGCTCCCGAAACCGGCTCCCGTGGCTTCCTGGCTGCAGGAGAGGAACCCGTGTCGTTCCGCGAGCAATGGACCAGCTGGAAGGCATCCCTGAACGCGTTTCAGATCGCCTTCGAGAGCCGCCTTACCTCACCCATCCGCTGCCAACCAAGACCAGCCGTTAAGTTGACACCCGGTCAGCGGGCCTCGGTCCAGACGCAGGTCAGTTCTCGGGTTTGGCGGCTTGAACGATCGCCGAGTGCGTTCCGTCGATGAGCTGCCGTGTGGGGGTGATCGTGACATCGGTGAAGCCGGCGGCGATCAGATGATCACGGTACTCGGCGAAGGTGAGGGCTCCCGCGATGCAGGCGGTGTGGCCGCCGCGCGCAGCACGGTCGTCCGGAGTCAGGTGGTTCTCGGCGACGACGTCGCTGATGCCGAGACGGCCGCCAGGCCGCAGGACCCGATGGGTTTCGGCAAAGACCGCGGGCTTGTCGGTGGACAGATTCACCACGCAATTGGAGATGACCACATCGACGTGGTCGTCGGGGAGCGGTATCTCTTCCATGTGGCCTTTGAGGAATTCCACATTGGCGGCGCCGGCCTCGCGCGCGTTGCGCCTGGCCAGTTCGAGCATCTCCTCGGTCATGTCCAGGCCGTAGACCTTGCCGCCGGGACCGACCCGGCGGGCCGACAGCAGGACGTCGATTCCGCCGCCCGACCCCAGGTCCAGGACAGTGTCGCCGTCGGCCAGTTCGGCGACCATGAGCGGATTTCCGCAACCGAGACTGGCGGCCAGCGCTTCTCTGGGCAGATGTGAGCGGTCGTGTTCGGTGTATCGGGCGGCCCCGAACCCCTGTTCGTCCAGTCCGGTGGGGACGGTACAGCAGTCGTCACCCTGGGACGAGTCGGAGCAGCAGCCGCCGGTTTGGGCGGTGACCGCTCGGGCGACGGCAGCGTAGTGGGCTCGGACCTGGTCACGCACCTGGCTGTCGTCCTTTGATCCGGACGGAGCGGCCATGTCGGTGTCATCTGGATCGATCATGGGGCGGCCTCCTCACGGAAGGTGGGATCCGGTCTAGTCGATGAGGGGTACCGGTGGAGTGCCCGTAGCAGCAGCGGCAGGCCGATCCCGGTGGGCAGGAACCAGAAGGTGATCGGAGGCAGCAGCTTCCAGAGCGGGAGCCGGGGGCCGTTGTCAACGTAGAAGGCGGTCAGCAAGGTGATGTAGGAGATCGCCATGGCGGCCATGTGGTGGCGCGGCCATCCGTGCCACCGCATCCGGCGGGCCGCGTACCCCGCGCCTGCGGAGGTGAGCGCCAGGGCTCCGAAGATCAGCAGGTAGGTGGTGCGGGGCCGGACGGCGGCGATGCCGGACGCGGTGACCGCGACGACGACCAGGGCGCCGAGGTAGACCCGGCCGCTGCGCGGGTGCCGACCCGGTCTTTTCGGCACGCGCATCGCAACGATCCCGGTGACGACGGCGGTAAGGCCGGCCGCAATGTGCACAACGATCACGCTGTCCAGCAGCATGGGTCTCACCCTTCGGGTCGCGCGGTGAGGAACACGGCCAGCAGGCCGGCGAGCAGAGCGGGCAGTTCTCCATCAGCAGATGGTCGGCGCCCGGCACGATCACCAGGCATTCGGGGTGCCCGCGCTTGCCGGCGACGTCGCGGCGCAGTCGCTCGGCTCAGAGGGGCGGGATGTCCATGTCCTCGGCCCCGCGGGACGCCGCCCGGTCAGACCGTTCCGCTCATGTCGGGTCATCACCGGCCACCGCCGTCTCCTCGGTCAGGCACAAGGCCAGGTCCAGCACGGCGGGGATGCAGGGGTCGGCGATCGAATAGAAGATCCGGTTGCCGTCCCGGCGAGCCGCCACCATGCCTCGGTCGGTCAGTCGCTGCAGTTGATTGGAGATCGCCTGCGGCCGCATCCCCACCTGCTCGGCCAGTTCCCCCACCGGCACCTCGCCGTCGCGATGGAGCGCGTGCAGCAATCTCAGGCGGGTGTCGTTGCCCAGCACCTTGAACAACACCACGAGCTGCGACGCCTGGAGTTGGTCGAGCAGCGGCCGTTCGGCCAGCGGCGGCTTGCCCGCCCGCGCCGGCAGGGTCAGCGCGGGTCCCGGTTCCAGTACCGAGGGGCAACACTCGGGTGTCTCGTCCTCCACAACTCCACTATGACACTGTCTTGTGTAATTGTGAACTGTCGCCGACATTCTGGAGCCACACGGAACCTGGCGTACGAGCTGCGACAGCGTCTACTCGGGGGCGAGTTGGGCGGTGATGTCGCGGACGGCGTCTCTTGCGGTTCTGCCTGCGCCGACCAGGGTGGCTGATCCGGGGCCGGTCCAGTCGCCGTAGCCGAGCAGGTGCAGCCGGGGTTCGGCCAGTGCCCGGGTTCCGCCGCCGGTCGGTATGTATCCCGTCCCGTCACGCAGGCCGAGCGGCGTGAGGTGGCTCAGCGCCGGCCGGAAGCCGGTGCACCAGATGATCGCGTCGCAGTCCTCGGTTCTGCCGTCGGGCCAGGCCACGCCGGTGGTAGTGAGGCGGTTGAACATCGGCTGTGCGCGCAGGAGGCCTCGGTCCCGGGCGTCGCGTACCGCGGGCACGGCGACGATGTCGCCCAGCCCGCCGATGCCGCCGGAGTCGGCGTGCCCGTCGCGGAGCCGGCGGATACGGCGGGTGGCCAGCTCGAACAGGGCGCGCCCGTCGAGGTCGTCGGGCAGGAATCGCGGCGGGCGCAGGGTCGTCCAGATCGTCGTCGCCTGCGAGGCCAGGTCTGCCGTGATCTGGGCGGCGGAGTTGCCCGTGCCCACCACGACGACCCGCTGCCCGTGGAAGTCCTCGGGCGTGCGGTACTGCACGGTGTGCAGTTGGCGGCCTTGGTAGTCGCCGCGGCCGGGATAGTAGGGCAGGTAGGGGCGCCACCAGGTGCCCGTCGCGCTGATGACGTGGCGGGCCCGCCAGGACGCGGTTGCGCTGTCCAGGCGGAGCAGTTCGCCGTCGCGGTGGACCGCCTCGATGCGCACCGGACGGTGTATCGGCAGGTCGTAGCGTTTCTCGTAGGCGGTCAGGTAGTCGACGACGTGCGCGGCGGGTGGGTAGCCGCGGTTCCATGGCGGCATAGGCCAGCCTGGCAGGGAGCTGTAGCGGGCGGGTGAGAACAGTCGGAGGGACGCCCACGTGTGCGGCCAGGCCCCGCCCGGCTCGTCCTGGGCGTCGAAGATGGCGAACTCCGCGCCGCTGCGGCGCAGGTAGAAGCCGGCCGCCAGACCCGCCTGACCGCCGCCGATGACGGCGACGTCCAGAACATCGGCACTCATGGGTTACTCCTCGTCTTTGCGCGGCGCCAGGCGCGCAGCGGGCCTTGCCGGCAGGGCGGCCGATCGGTGGCGTGCGGTGGTGGGGGCCGGTGCGGTGGCGACGGTGATGGGAGCGGCGAGGATTCCGGACAGGGCGCCGTAGGACGCGGTGCCCCAGCGGTCGGAGACGGCGGTCGCCTGGAGGAGAGCGGCGATCCCGTGGGTCGTCCCCGCCGGGAAGGCGACGGCGATGAGCAGCGCCACGGGGCCGGGGATGACGGCGAGGGCCGCGGTGGTGGCGGCCGACAGCGCGAGGATCCAGACGGTCCGTGCGCGGACGCTGGTGCGGTGGACCAGCGTCCGGTAGCCGAGGCGTCCGGTGACCTGGCCGATCCCGCCGAGCCCGAGCGCCCAGGCGGCAGTGGCGCTGGCGGCGCCCCGGGAGGTGAGCAGCGGGATGAGGTTGATCACCACCGCGTACATCGCGACGCCGGCCAGCAGCCAGGCTGCGGCGAACGCCCACAGGTTCGGGGCGGCGGCCACGGCCAGGACGGCGAGCACGGCCAGCACCGAGCCGCCGGTCATCAGGACGCGGGGGCCGTGCCGGCCCAGCGCACGGCCGACCGGGATGCCGCCCGGCGCGGCCGCGATCAGCGAAGCGGAGAACGCGGCGGTGATGGCCGCGATGGACCAGCCGGTGTCGCGGGTGACGGCCTGCGCCAGGACGGGGAAGGCGTAGTAGAGCACGCCCCAGCTGGTGATCTCGGTGACGCAGAGGGCGAGCAGCGGGACGCGGGACGCCGCGGTGCCGGCGGCGGAGGTGTCCGCCGACGGCACCGGAGCGGGAATGCCACGGCTCATCAGGTCGTCGGTGCCCCGTCAGGCGTCGCCGTGTTCGGATTCGCCGGAGTAGCCGTGCACGCGCCCGGTCGCGAACCCCAGGCCGGCGGGTGCGCCGATGCCGATGCTGACCGGTTCCGGGGCCGTGGGCCCGCAGCACGAGCCGCCGACGGATTCTGACTGGGCGGCAGGGGCGGGCGTGGCGTCGGTGGAGCACGACGTCCCGCAGCCGCCGTCCTGGTCGGCGGCGGCAGGCAGCAGGTCTTCGGTGACCAGGTTTGTGGAGCAGACACCGGTCTCGGGAAGGTCAAGCTGGACGGAGTCGGCGGCTTCGCGGTCGCCGGCGAGCGCGGCGACGATGGAGCGGACCTGCTCGTACCCGGTGGCCATCAGGAACGTGGGCGCGCGGCCGTAGCTCTTCATCCCGGCCAGGTAGAAGCCGGGCTCGGGGTGGGCGAGGTCGCGTTCACCGTGGGGTGGGACGGTCCCGCAGCTGTGGAAGTTCGGGTCGATCATCGGGGCGAGCTTCACCGGGGCCTCGGTCGCGGGGTCGAGCTCGACCCTCACCTCGCGCAGCATGTCCAGGTCGGGCCGGAATCCGGTCGCGGCGACCACGATGTCGGCCGGGAGGACGCGAGCGCCGTCCGGGGTCTGGCCTGTGACCTGCACAGCTCCGGCGGAGGCTCGATCGTCCCGCATCGCCAGGCCGGTGATGGTGAAGCTGCGGACCAGGTCGATCTCACCGTTGTCCACGGCCGCCTTCAGGCGGGTACCGAGCGCGCCGCGGGCCGGGAGGCCGTCGGCGTCGCCGCCGCCGTAGAGCCGGGCCACCGATGCGCCGCGCACCGCCCAGGTGACGCGGGTGCCCTGCTCGTTCTTGGCGAGTTCGGCCAGGGCGAGCAGGGTGTTGGCCGCCGAGTGCCCCATCCCGACCACCAGGGTGTGGCGGCCCGCGAAGCGGACACGGTCGCGGCCCAGCACGTCCGGCAGCGGGCCCGTGATGTGATCGGCGGCCTGGTCCTCGCCAGGGGCGGGCAGGCCCGAGTGGCCGAGCGGGTTGCCGCGGCCCCAGGTACCGGACGCGTCGATGACCGCGCGGGCGGCGATGTCCTCTACTGCGCCGTCAGGACCCACTGCGCGGACCAGCAGCGGACGCTCCTCGCGGCCGACCGTGCGGGTCACGTCCGCTCCCTGCCGGGTCACCGCCACCACGCGGGTGCCGGTGCGGATCCGGTCGGCCAGCGCGGGCACCGCCGCGAGCGGAGCCAGGTAGTCGCGGACGAGTTCTGCGCCCGTCGGCAGCGCCTCGGGGTCGGGCAGACGCCACCCGGTCGGCTCCAGCAGCCGCCGGGCGGCGGCGTCGGTGTCGTACCGCCAGGGCGAGAACAGCCGGACGTGCCCCCACTCCGAGATCGCCGCGCCCACTTCTCCCCCGGCCTCCACGACGAGGAAGTCCTGGTCGCGTTCGGCGATGTGGGCGGCGGCGGCGAGCCCGACCGGTCCCGCGCCGATCACCACGACGGGAAGGCCGCCGGGGTTCCCGTCCTCGACGCAGCCGCAGCCGGCGTCGGTCTTGGCCTGCTGGACGGTGACGTCCGGGTTCACGCTCTGCTCTGCCTCGGCGCAGCAGGCGCTGACACCACAGCAGCTGCTCGCACCGGTGGAGGCGTTCGGGGACGCGGCAGGCTCGGGTCGTCCGGTCTCGTCGTTCACGATGACTCCTTGTCCGTTCGGTAATGGGTGACGGCGCCGGGGAAGCTGCTCAGAGGCGGGCGCGGTAGGCGGCGGTGGTGACGCGGTCGACGTGTGCGGACGAGCGGCATGTGGGCGTGCACACCTGGTCGCAGGTCTCGCAGAAGGCGACGGCCTTGACGCGACGGCCAGTGATCTTGGAGAGCAACGTCCTCATCTCGGACTCCCTGTTTAGATGCTTGTCTAAGCAGACGCCAGTTTGCATCGCTGGATAGATGGATGTCAAATTAGAGACATGTCTAAGTTGCTGGAGCTCGAGGACGTGACCGACCCCGTCTGCTGCGCACCGTTGAGCGGGCCGACGTTGAGCGAGGCGGAGGCGGCCGGGCTGGCCAAGGTGTTCAAGGCGCTGTCCGACCCGGTGCGGTTGCGCCTGCTGAACCTGATCGCCTCGGTCGAGGGCGGCGAGGCGTGCGTGTGCGACCTGACCGGCCCGTTCGAGCTCACCGCGCCGACCATCTCCCACCACCTGAAGGTGTTGCGCCAGGCCGGGCTCATCGAGGGTGAACGGCGCGGCACGTGGGTGTACTACCGGGTGGTGCCGGACAGGCTGACCCGCCTGTCAGGCCTGTTCGCCCTGCCGGCCCTGGCACCGGCCTGACCCGCGCCCTGTCCCCCACGCCCCGACCAGACAGGCATGGTGTGCGGACTCGCCGCCTCGGGCCGACCGACGGGCGCCTTGGGACCTTGGCCCCTGCCTTACGGGCGGGTCCCCGGTGGAGCATCAAAGCGTCAGTCCTTTCGATGCATGCACGGCCTACCCGCGGTCGCTGTGCTCTCGCAGCGCCGCACTCCACCCGGAGCCCGCTATGAACGACACCATCACCCAGCCGGCCCCCACCAGCTACCAGGTCACCGCTTCCACCACCTCGGCCGGCCGAGCCCTGGTCAGCGTCGGCAGCGAGGCGATCACCCTCGACACCGCCTGGGCGAGCGCACCGTCCGGGCTGCCCGGCCCCGCCGAACTTCTCGCCGCGGCGCTCGCCGCCTGCCTGCTCAAGAACGTCGAACGGTGCGGGCAGATCCTCCCCTTCCGGTACCGGCATGCCGAGGCCGTGGTGACCGCCCACCGTCAAGACTCCCCACCGGCCTTCACACGCTTCACCTATGAACTGCGGCTGGACACCGACGAACCCGAACACCGGGTCGATCTGCTGCACCGCAACCTGCGCCGCTACGGCACCGTCTACAACACCCTCGCCGCCACCTGCGAGGTGCAGGGCAGTGTCGTCGCAGGCCCGCCGGCCGCGACGCCATCCTGATCGCCTCGGATGTGGCGCGCCCGTCAGGTCCTCGGGCGAGCGGCGGCGTCTCCAGCGGGGCCCTACGCCGTCATCATTTGGACGACGTCAACGCACGGTCGGTGGTGCGTCTCTGCTTGCGCAACCGGGTGAGGACGTGCCGGGCGTCGGCGGCGACCCCGCGCAGGGTGGCCGAGGCGAACGAGCGCTGCCATTCCAGCCCCACGTACCCCAGTCCTGGGTGGGTGAGCGAGGCACCGCCGCGGTGGCGCGGCTGCCCGTCCTGGTCCAGCGCACCGAACCCGGCGAGATAGTCCACGCCCGGCCGATACCCGGTGGCCAGCAACACCACGTCGACGTGTTCGCGCGTCCCATCGCTCCACACAACCTGGTCTCCCTCCAGGCGGGTGAACATCGGGCGGCGGTCGGGGTTGCCGGTGGCGATGGCGTCGCGGTAAGTGCCGGTGTCCATCACCGGCGTCCCCTTGCCGCCGGTCAGCAGCGGGCGGGCCCAGCCCGCGGTGTCCAGCCCGCTGCGCTGCAACCAGATGTGCATGTCGACGCCCAGAAGGCGCTGCGCCATGAAGCGGAGGGGATGCCGGGTGGCCAGCGTGACGTCGGCGACCCCGGCGAGCTCGATCGCGATCTGCACCGCCGAGTTCCCCCCGCCCACGATCACCACTCGCCGGCCCGTGAACGGGTCGGGGCGCCGGTAGTCGGAGGAGTGCAGCACCGCGCCGGGGAAGGCGTCCAGACCCGGCAGATCCGGGCGGTAGGGGCGACTGAAGCCGCCCGTCGCGGCGATCACCAGCGGTGCGGCGAAGACCTCGCCGCCCGCCGTGACCACCTCGAATCCGCCTCGCGAACCGTCCTGCGCGGCCACGACCTCCGTGACCCGGTGACCGGTGCGGATGTCGGCGTCCAGACGGGCGGCGTAGTCGGTCAGGTAGGCCACGACCTCGTCCCGCGCGGGGTAGCCGTCCGGATCACCGGGGAACACCGTCCCGGGCAGAGCGCTGCGGCGGGCCGGAGAGAAAAGGGTGAGGCTGTCGTAGTAGTGCGGCCAGGACCCGGCCGACTGCTTGGCCGCCTCCAGGACGATGGGTGCCAAGCCGAGGGATCGAGCGGTGTGGGCGGTGGCCAGACCGGCCTGCCCGCCGCCGATGACGACCAGCGGTGCGGTGGTGAGCATGCGGGGAACATATCAACATTTCATAAAATGTCCAAGTGTTGATATGTGACCTAGGATGGAAGCCCGTCCCATGGAGGAGCAAGCAGCGATGGCCGAGCCGGTGACCAGCCAGTCGATGTCGATGGAAGGACCGGTTGACGGGACGGCCACGAGGTCGCCCGGCGGAGGCTGCGAGGGGACGCCGGCCGCTCCGCTCGGCGCCGGAGCACACGAGTTCCTCAAGGCGCTGGCCAGCGAGCAGCGGCAGCAGATGCTCGAACTGTTCGCCGGCGGCATCGAACTCAGCGTCGGCGCCGTCGCCGAGCGTCTGGGCGTCGGCCAGTCCAACGCCTCGCAGCAACTCGCGCTGCTGCGGCGGGGCGGCCTGCTCACCTCACGCAGGGACGGCAAGCAGGTCCTCTACCGCATCGATTCCGCCGCGATCGACCGGTCGCTCACCGAACTGCGCGACTACCTGCACACCTGCTGCCCGCCCGCGGACTGAACCCGCCGCCCTGGCTCGCCCCTCCTACCGTGCCCGGCAAACGGCCGCGGATCGACCAGGGGCAGGACAGGAGCCGGAGAGCGAGGACGGTGCCGCACACCGGCGCGGAAGTTCGAGGACACCGCACCGTCGGCTCCGGCCCCCGCGTTCTCACTCCTGCGGCCGCAGCTCGCTCACAAGGTTCTCGACGCGCTTGCGGATCTCGTCGCGGATCGGCCGCACGCCGTCGACGCCCTGCCCGGCGGGGTCGTCGAGGGCCCAGTCCAGGTAGCGCTTGCCGGGGAAGACCGGGCAGGTGTCCCCGCAGCCCATGGTGATGACGACGTCGGAGGCCTGGACGGCGTCGACTGTCAGGACCTTGGGGATCTCGGCGGAGATGTCGATGCCCTCCTCGGCCATCGCCGCCACCACCGCGGGGTTGACCTGGTCGGCCGGTGCCGACCCCGCCGAGCGGACTTCGATCTCTTCGCCGGCCAGGTGGGTGAGGTAGGCGGCGGCCATCTGGGAGCGTCCGGCGTTGTGAACGCAGACGAACAGGACGCTGGGCTTGCCGGAGAGAGTCTGATCAGACATCGGGGGTCCGTTGCTGGTCGAGGCCGGGATGGCCGAGGGCGGCGAGCAGGTCGGTGACGAGCAGGTCGAGCTCGTCGCGGATGCGGCGGATCTCGCTCAGCGGCTGGTGGGCCGGGTCGGGGACGGCCCAGTCCAGATACCGGGTCTGCGGCAGGAGCGGGCAGGCACCGCCGCAGCCCAGGGTGATCACCAGGTCGGCGGCGGCGACGAGTTCGTCGGTCAGCGGCTTGGGGAACTCGGCCGACAGGTCCACCCCGATCTCGGCCATGACCTCGACGACGGCCAGCTCCAGTTCGGCCGCCGGCGAGGTGCCGGCCGAGCGGGCGTGCAGCCGCCCGCGCCCACGCGCAATGGCCAGCGCGGCGGCCATCTGGGACCGGCCGGCGTTGGCGTCGCAGACGAACAGCACCTCGGGGACCGGCTTGTCGAGCCGTCCTTCGGCCTGGGCGAGCGCGGTGAGCCGCTCGGCTGCGAACCGTTCGGCCAGCACCACCAGATGGGCGCCGACATTGGAGGCGGCCCGCAGCTGCCCGTAGGAGTCGACGACCAGACGGCGGGCGGTCTCGGGGGAGACCAGCCCGTGGAACCGTCCGGCCAGCCGCGCGGCGATGCGATCGAACAACGCCTCTCCGGGTGTCGTGATCACTGCGGACCTCCGTGGCAGATCTCTGGAACCGCGCTGGTCATCTCCTGTCACCGCCGCCGACCTGATATCGGCGACGCAGCCACAGCGACACGTACACCAGCCCCACGAGGACCGGAACCTCGATCAGCGGGCCGACCACGCCCGACAGCGCCTGCCCGGAGGTGACGCCGAAGGTTCCGATCGCCACGGCGATGGCCAGCTCGAAGTTGTTCCCGGCAGCAGTGAACGCCAGTGTCGCGGTGCGCGGATAGGACAGCCGGACGGCGCGGCCGAGGGCGAAGGCCCCACCCCACATCACCGCGAAGTAGGCCAGCAGCGGGAGGGCGATGCGGGCGACGTCAGCGGGCTGGTTGGTGATGGTGTCGCCTTGCAGGGCGAACAGGATGACGACGGTGAACAGCAGCCCGTACAGCGCCACGGGACCGATCCGGGGCAGGAACCGCTCCTCGTACCACGCGCGGCCACGGGCGCGTTCACCGAGGCGGCGAGTGAGGTATCCGGCCGCCAGCGGGATGCCCAGGAACACCAGCACGTTCACCACGATCTTGCCGATCGAGAAGTCCGCCTCGTCGGTAGCCAGTCCCAGCCAACCGGGCAGGACCTGGAGGTAGAACCAGCCGAGCGCACCGAACGCGATGACCTGGAAGACGGAGTTGAGAGCGACCAGGACGGCCGCGGCCTCGCGGTCACCGCAGGCGAGGTCGTTCCAGATGATGACCATCGCGATGCACCGGGCCAGGCCGACGATGATCAGCCCCGTGCGGTACTCGGGCAGGTCGGGCAGGAACATCCAGGCCAGCGCGAACATCACCGCCGGGCCGATCACCCAGTTCAGCAGCAGCGAGGCGACCATCAGCCGGCGGTCCCCGGTGACGGTGTCCAGCCGGTCGTAACGGACCTTGGCCAGCACCGGGTACATCATCACCAGCAGGCCGAGAGCGATCGGCAACGAGATCCCGCCCGCCTCGACCTTGGCCAGGGCGTCGTCCAGTCCTGGAACTGCGCGTCCCAGCCCGAGACCGAGCACCATGGCCGCGATGATCCACACGGGCAGGAACCGGTCGAGCATCGACAGCCCGGCGACCACCCCGTCCTCCGGGGGACGGGGGTCGGTGCCGGAGTCTTGCGTGGTGGTCACGCGCAGGGCCTCTTTCGCTGGTGGGTCTGGACCTCGCGGGCGGCGGCGGCCAGCTCGCCGAGTTCGGCGGCCAACTGCTCCAGCGCCTCGGGGCGCAGCCGGTAGTAGGTGAAACGCCCGCACGGTTCGGTGTCCACCAGGCCGGCTTCACGCAGCACCCGCAGGTGGTTGGAGATATTGGTCTGCTTGGCGCCGGTCTCCTCCACGAGGTGGCAGTTGCACAGCGCCTCCGCTGCCGGCAGCGACACGATCCGGGCGCGCAACGGGTCGGCCAACAACCTGAGCACATCAGTTCCGACTGACATCACCACAGACTGATACGTTAGCAGCCGCCGGTAACGGCCGACCAGGCGACGCGACCTCGGCAAACGTTCGCAACCCCTGCACTCGACGGCAGCACAACACGCCAGCAGCTTTTCGATGCAAAGCCCGACCCTCGGATGCCCCATGCTGGCGACCCGGGCCGCGCAGCGGCACAACAGCCCTTACCTGGACCTGCGCGTACACCCATTCGGCCGGGAGCGCGGGCACAGCCCGTCACGGGCGTTTCGACCGGGGGCGCGCACGCTCGCCGCGGAGGGCATCGTCAAGCGCGACGAACTCTGTGAGGCTCGCAACTGTCGGCCCTGACAATGACCATCGAGACCGGGTCCGACGATGTCAGCGGCCGTGCTCCCATGACCGTCATCACGCTCCTCGGTCAAGCGCCAGCAGCTGACGGCTACGCACCGAGAACGCCGACTCCAAGCGGGCCAACGAGGTTCTCAAGAAGGCCAATGCAGCTTCCGTCACCGAACTCGGCCGAGCAGAACCGCACCCTCATGATGATCGACCGTCTGGGTGAGCGCTTCGGGAATCTGCGAAGCGTACGGTGGCTCCCGAAACTGGCTCCCGTGGCTCCCTGACTGCACACGAGAAACCCATGTCTTTCCGCGAGCCGATTGTGAGGATGTTAACCGGCCACCGACATGTGTTTCTCGCCGCTCCCGCCGGGGGGCTTGAGTTCTTCCGGGAAGGAAGAGACCGAGCCTGCTCCGGATGTGCTCGCCTGCATCGCGGCTGTGAGCGCGCACTCCGAGTAGACCCACGGCCCCCGCCGTCGTGCGTTCGCGGTCGTGGCGGGGGCTGCTGCCAGGTGTGCGGGGTGGGGAGTGGTGGTCGTGTGTCAGGTGTTCAGCAGGAGTGCGCAGCGGATGAGGCCGAGGTGGGTGTAGGCCTGGGGGTGGTTGCCGAGGCCGCGTTCGGTGAGGGGGTCGTATTGCTCTGGGAGCAGGCCGGTGGGGCCGGCGGTGTTGAGCATCTGGGTGAACAGTTCTTCGGCGTCGTCTCGGCGGCCGGTGCGCAGGTAGGCCTCGATGAGCCAGGCGGTGCACAGGTGGAAGCCGCCTTCTCGGCCTGGCAGGCCGTCGTCCCAGCGGTAGCGGTAGACGACGGGGCCGCTGCGCAGTTCGGCTTCGACTTTTTCGACGGTGGCCAGGAACCGGGGGTCGTCGGGGGCGAGCAGGCCGGACAGCCCGACCCATAGCGAGGAAGCGTCCAGGTCAGGATGGCCGTAGGCGACGGTGTAGGCGTTCGCGTCGAGATGCCAGCCGTGTTCGGTGACGTCGGAGGCGATCTGGTCGCGCAACCGTCGCCACTCGGGCCGGTCCTGGCCGCGATGCTGTGCCGCGATGTGGAGGGCGCGGTCCACTGCCAGCCAGCACATCACTTTGGAGTAGACGTGGTGGCGCCGGGGCAGCCGGGCCTCCCACAGTCCGTGGTCGGGCTCGCGCCAGCGTCGGTGGACGGCCTGGACCGCCGCCTCGACGATGCCGAACTCCTCGTCGCCGATGCCGCCGCGGGCATCGGCGACCGCGGCGATCAGGTCGGTCACGGGCCCGAAGATGTCGAGTTGCACTTGGCGGTCGGCGAGGTTCCCGACGCGGACGGGCCGTGAGCCGGCGTAGCCGGGCAGGGTGTCGATGACGGCTTCGGGGCCGAGGTGCCGACCGTCCAGGGTGTAGAGCGGGTGCAGGCGTTCGGGGTGGCCGCCGGTGGCCGCGACCAGGCCGCCGATCCAGTGCAGCAGGTCCTCGGCCTCGTGGAGGCTTCCCAGGTCGACCAGGGTGCGGGCCGTCATCGCGGCGTCGCGCAGCCAGCAGTACCGGTAGTCCCAGTTGCGGACTCCTCCGATCTCCTCTGGAAGGGAGCTGGTGGCGGCGGCCAGGATGGCTCCGGTCGGCGCGTGGCACAGCCCGCGCAGCGTCAGGGCGCTGCGCAGCACGTCGGCGCGCGCGAAGGTCGGCAGCCGCAACCCCGCCGCCCAGTCCCGCCACGGCCGCTCGGCCAGCGCCTGCCGGCTCCCGACGTCGGTCGGGGGGTGGTGGAGATCGTGTGTGCCCAGGCGCAGTTCGAGGGTGACGGCGCCACCGCACGCCGCGAGGTCGACGATCGCGCGCGCGGTGTCGTGGCCGTCCTCATCGGACCGCACGGTCCATTCCACCTGCGGCGAGTACAGGGCCGCCCGCTCGCCGGAACCGGCCACCAGCAGCCCGCCGGGACGGGGCGCGAGCCGGACCTCGACCTGGCCGAACTCCGGACGCGGAGCGAACTCCAGCTGGGCCGTGCCCGTGCCCGACAGCACCCGGACAAGGGTGGAGGTGCCGGCGAGCGGGGCCCTCGCATCGGGGTGTCCGCCCGAACTGTCCGGGCCGGTCGGGGCACCGGACTCCAGCCAGTCGGTGACGGTCAGTCCGGGCCACCGGGTCTCCAGGGTCATCGTGCCGGTCCGGTAGCGCTGACCCAGAGGCAGGCCGCCGCGGTAGGGGCTCGTGGTCAGCCGTCCGGCGGCGGCACCGCCGATCAGGTGCCCGAACAGAGTGGGCGAGTCAGGGCGGGGATGGCACAGCCATGTGACGGTGGCGTCGGGGGTGAGAAGTGCGACCGTACGCTGGTCGGACAGCAGGGAGTGACGTTCGATGGGGACGGTCGGCTCTCCGTACAGCCACCGACGGCGGGTCCGCTCGAGCAGCGCCAGCGCGATGGCCGCCGTGGCGGCGGGCTCACCGGGGGCGAAGACGGTGTCGATGCCCAGGTCCGGGCCGTTCAGCCGGGCGAACACCTGCGCGTCGGCTTGGCCGTCGCCGATGAACAGCACCGCCCCTGCCGAGGTCCGGGTGCGCAGGGCGTCCACCGCGCTGACGGCGTCCGTAGTGATCAGTGCGGGTCCGAGGGTGTGCTCGACGCCGTGGCCGGCGATGAGATGCACCTCGGCGGGCAGCCGCGACAGCGCGGCCAGCTCACCCAGCGGTCTGCCTGACAACACCGCGACCGAGGTGTCCGGCAGCGCCGCGAGTTCCCGCAGGACAGCGACGGCCTCGGGGGTCGCGACGGCTTGGCCCTGATCGGTGCCGGGGCTGCTGAGGACGCCGTCATAGGTGCAGGCCACCAGCAGTCGCGGCACGCGCGCGACGCGATGCACGGCGGACGCCAGATCGTGGTCGCGCAGGCCGTCCTCGACCGCACTCGGCTCCCGCAGACGCGGGTGGTGGGGACCCCTCGGGTCCAAGGTTGCGCTCATACGGCGCTGCCTCCGGATGGTGTCATGCGAATAGGGTGAACAGAGCTGAAGGACGCAATGGGGAATGGGGTGCAGGAGGAAATTCCTGCAGAGGTGAATGGAGGTCCAAGCCACCTTCAGGAAGCGCTGGGGATGCTAGAGAGTGACTGCGGCTTTCGCGAAACCGTGCGGTATGGAGTCGAGGCTTGGTAGGCCATTGCGGGCGTACACGGAGCAACGGCGCGACGCTCAGGCGGCCGGCGGCCATCAGACGCAGCGCGGCCCGGGTCGCCTCGGCGAGAACGATTGCAGGCCCGGACGTGGGCGTTGACGACTTCGCGCCGGAGCCGACGACGGCTTGTCATCCAGAGGGGACCGACCCCATCACTTGACGGCCCCTTGCAGCAGTGCCTTGACGAAGTTGCGCTGGAAGAACAGGAAGATCACCAGCGAGGGCAGGATGATCAGCAGTGATCCGGCGCAGAGCAGCACGGTGTCGGTGCCGTACTGGCCCTGGAAGGCGCCGAGCCCCCCGGCCACCGTGCGTTTCGTCGCATCGTCGACGAGGACGAGCGGCAGCAGGTACTGGTTCCACGTGGCGAGGAAGAACAAGACCGAGAGCGCGGACAGGGCCGGAGTGGCCAGCGGCAGATGGATACGGCGGAAGGTCTGCCAGGTGCCGGCGCCGTCGATCTTCGCCGCCTCCGTGAGCGCCGTCTCGGCGCCGAGGAAGTGAGCCCGCATCCAGAAGATGCCGAACGGCATCAGCAGCCCGATCAGCGGCAGGACGATCGCCAGCCGCGTCCCCAGCAAGCCCATGCCCTGGATGTTGTAGTAGAGCGGGGTGATGAGTGCCTCGATCGGCAAGGTGAGACCCACGATCAATATGGCGTATATCGCCTTTCCACCGGGCACTCTCAGCTGGGCGAGTGCGTAGCCGGCGGCGGTGGCCATCGCCACGGTGGCCGGGACGACGCCCAGCACGATCAATGCGCTGGAACGGAACAGGGCGACGAAGTTGGCGGAGCTCCACGCGTCGACGAAGTTGTGCCAGTGCGGATGCGCCGGCCAGCTGAGTCCCTGCGGAGAGCTGCCCGGTGCCGCAAGGGCGGTGGTGAACATGCTGAGCAGCGGCACGACGGCGAACAGCATCAGCGCGAGCAGGATGCCGGTGCGGGTGAGTCGCTGTGCGGCGGACGTCCTCACTTTTCCCTCCCCAGACGCTGGATCGGCCAGATGACGACGAGGACGAGGACCGCCAGGAACACCGCCAGCGCGGATGCCTGGCCGACGTGCTGCTGGAGGAACGTGAGCCGGTAGATCTCCACGCCGGGCACCATGGTCTGGTAACCGGGCCCTCCCTGGGTCGAGATCTGGATCACGTCGAAGCTGGCCAGGGCGGCGATCATGGTGAAGGTCGTGCAGACGACGAGTTCCTGACGCAGCCCGGGCAGCGTCACGGCGAAGAACTCGCGGAACCGTCCCGCACCGTCCAACCGGGCGGCCTCGTACAGGGACGGGTCGATCTTGCCGATGCCGGCGAGCATCAGGACCGTGCAGAAGCCGAGCATCACCCAGACGCCGATCACGCCGACGGCCGGGAGGGCGAACGTGAAGTCACCGAGCCAGGCCCGTGTGTGCGCACCGAGGCCGAACGCCCGCAGGACCTGATTGACGAGCCCGTCCGAGGAGTACATCCACGTCCACGCGATGCCGGCCGCGACGAGCGGCAACACCTGGGGAATGAAGAGCACCACCCGGGCGACGGTGTTGAACGGGCCCGGCTTGAGCTCCCGGATGAGCGTCGCCGCGACCAGACCGAGTCCGACCGGGAGCACCGTGTAAAACACGATTAGGACGAAGGCGTGCTCGACGGAGTGCAGAAGCTCCGACTGGGTGATGAGCGCCTTCCAGTTGTCCAGCCCCGCCGGCGTGGCCGCGCCGACGCCGTCCCAGTCGTAGAAGGAGTACTGCACCGACTGGGCCATCGGGTACAGCACGAACACCGCATACATTCCGAACCCCGGCGCCACCCAGAGCAGTGCGCTCCACTGCCGGACCCGGACCCGCCGGGGACGCCGACCCGACTCACCGGGTGCGGGATGTTCGTCGGCATCTGTCGTGCTCCGCGAAACCGGCGCGACCGAAGCCCCGCCCGTCCCGAGCGGATTGGAGATCGTCGACATTGGGCCTCCCGTCAGGGACCGAACCAGATCACCAGGGGCGGCGTCAGCGCCCGAGATCGCGTTCATAGTCGTCCTGGACCTTGGCCGCGAACGCCTTCGGAGACGTCTTGCCGCTGAGAAGAAGCTGCGTCTGCGGCACCAGGGTGTTCACGTTGATCGACGCGGTGGCATCGGCCATGAACCCCACAAGCCCGTCGCTCTTCAGCAGGATCTGGAACGCCGCGACGGTCGCGGCGACGGCCGATCCGGCCGGCGCGGTAGGCACGGTGGCATCAGCCGGCCCGGCCGGGACGAGGCCGCCCAGTGTCACCGTGTCCTGCCGGGCCTGCGGGTCGGTCTGGACGAAGTCGAGGAATGCCGCCGCGACGTCGGCATGGGGCGACTTCGTCGGAATCCCCAGGGTGTCGGCGGCGGTCATCGCCCAGGAGGGACCGCCGGCTTCGCCGGGCGGAAACAGGAAGAAGCCGAACTTGCCCGGACCGGCCTTGTCCAGTCCGGGGGCCTGCCAGTTCCCGCTGGGGAAGAAGACGGCCTTGCCCTTCATGAATTCGGCGGGCGCCTTCGTCTGGTCGATGGCGTTCACGTCGGTCGGCAGGTACCCCGCCTGCGCCCACCGGTGCAGCGTGGTGGCGGCCTTCACCGTGGCCGGCGTGTCGATGTTCGCGCCGGGCTTGGCGAAGTTCCAGTCCTGGACGCCCTGCGCGTTGCCCGCATAGGCCATCTGCAGGTTCTGCAACGGGTACACGGTGCCCCCGTCCTTGCCGTTGATCATGATCGGCTGCAGCCCGGCACTCTTGGCCTTGGCGAGGAGCTCCTCGAACTCGGCCACGGTCGCCGGCGACCGGGACATCCCGATGCGCTGCGCGAGCGCCTTGTCGTAGTACACGCCGGTCAGGCCGAAGCCCGGGCCGGCGCCGTACAGCGACCCCGTTCCGCGCTTTCTGCCGTCTGCCGCGACACGAGTCGAGGCGAACTGCGATTGGGGCCAGCCGGCCCAGCCGTAGGCCTTCGCGTAGGGGTCGAGGTTCGCCAGGAGGCGATTGTTGATCAGGTTGCCGAACTGGGGGACCCGGACCAGGTCGGGCACGTCGCTGCCGGAGAGGATGTGCGCGATGTTGGTGGTCAGCGCACCGTAGTCCTGGCTGGTCACCTTGACGGTGACGTTGGCGTGCTCGGCGTGGAACAGCTTGCCGAGTGCCGTGAAGAACGGCACGTCCGTGCCGCTTGTGACGAGCAGGTTCAACGTGACGGGCTTGGCGCCGATGTCTGTGCTCACCGGCTTCGACGACTTGTCCGCCTCGGACGTCGCGCCCGGTGCGCACGCGGAGACGAGCAGCGCTCCGGCCGCCGTGGCGGCGGCCATCCGGACGGCCTTGCGGTAGCGGGTCAGTGATCGCACTGGAATTCCTTCGCGGCTAGATGGGGTCTAGGTGCCGAAAGGCGCGACGCAGGGCATTCCCGGCGACGCCGACGGCGTGGTGCGAGTCGGTCATCACGCTGAACATCTCGAAGAAGCCGTGGATCTGGCCGACGTACTCGCGCAGCTCGACGGGCACGCCCTCGGCCTGCAGCCGCCCGGCGTAGTCCTCGGCCTCGCCGCGGAGAAAGTCGTGTTCGGCGGTGATGATCACTGCGGGTGCAATGCCTGCCAATGACGGTGCGTGAAGCGGCGACGCGTACGGACAGGCCCGCAGCGCCGGGTCGGGGACGTAGGCCCCCCAGATGTGTTTGAGGCGCCGGTAGGTGTTGGGACCGAAGCCCGGCTGACCGGCGAAGCGGACGTATCGCCGCCTGAACGCGACCTTGTAGTCGGTGTCCTCCGTGCTGTCGAGCACCGGGTACACGAGCATCTGAGCCGCGATCTCGACCCCGTCGTCACGAGCCTTGAGGGCCACGGCCGCCGCGAGGTTGCCGCCTGAACTGTCCCCGCCGACGGCGACACCGTCGAAGAGGCGCCGCGCCCAATCGACGGCGGTCCACACGTCGTCGAAGCCGGCGGGAAACGGATGCTCGGGCGCAAGTCGGTAGTCGACGGAGAGCACGGCGCAGCCCCCCTGGTTCGCGAGAGCCCGAGCGACCCCGTCGGCGGTGTCCAGGTCGCCGTGGATCCAGCCGCCTCCGTGGGCCCAGATGAGCACTGCCCGCTCCGTACCGGTGGGCCGGTACAGCCGGCCCCCGACTCCGTCCGCGTCGATCGCCTCGACGGACACCACGGGTTGTGGATCGCCCGTCACCGCCAGGACACGCTCCCGCGCGTCCTTGCGCAGAGCGGCGAGGTCGGCGGCCCAGGGGTCGGGCGACGGCGCCGCTCGCGCCAGAAACCCGAGGACCTGCTCGTGCGGCTGAGGCGGCGCTTCCCCATCGTGGACGTCCGGCCGCTGCTGCCCGAACTCTGCGCTCACTCGGTCCCCCATCTGCGTCGACTCAATACTGACTGATCGCTCAGTCTGTTTCCGGGAGGTTACTGAGTACTCAGTCAGTTGTCTATACTTGGGGCCGACCTTTCGTCAGCGCGAGGGAGAACCAGCCGTGCCCCCTTCCCCCAGGCCAAAGACTTCGTCGGCCAAGGGCATCGAGACTCGGGAGCGCATCGTCGAGGTCGCCGTGCGGTTCATCGCGCGCAACGGAGCACGGGGCACCAGCCTCAGCGACATCGCGGCCGAAGCAGGCGTGTCGCAGGCCGGGCTGCTGTATCACTTCGGCAGCAAGGAGGCGCTGCTCAATGCCGTGCTCGATCGCTACCTGGAGTTCACCGAGCAGTGGCTGTGGGGCGACGGACCCGACCCCGGCCTCGAAATCCTGTGGATCATCGCAAGGCACATGGCCGACTGGCCGAGCCAGCCGCATGACGACAGCGTGTACAGCCTGATCGGCCTGAACACGGTGGTGCTCGCGGAGAACGTCGGCAAGGACACCGACCTCCATCCCCGCCTGGCCGAGGGCTACCGGACGACGATCGACCGCGTCGCGGCCACGTTGCGGTCCGCCCAGAAGCGGGGTGAGATGCGCGACGACGTGGACCCGCGGCTGAAAGCCATGGAGATCATCGCATTCTGCTACGGCCTCGAGGCGGCGTGGCTGGTCAACCCGACGATTCCAGTCGCTGACGCCGCCGCCCAATGGGCGGCGCAGCAGACCGCACTCTTGACCACCGAGTCAGCCACTTCCAGTCCGCGCTAAGAGGTCGTAACAGAATCAGCGGACGAGGCGTCGCCAGCAGATGATGGCTGCGGCGAGGGTCATGAACGCTTCATGGATGTCGTCGCGGGTCTCCCAGCGGATGCGTAAGCGGCGGAACCAGTGCAGCAGGCCGATGGTGCGCTCGACGACGTAGCGGTGGACGCCCAGCCCGGAGCCGTGGGGGCTGCCGCGGCGGGCGATAACCGGCTTGATGCCCTTGGCCCACACCAGCCGGCGGTATTTGTCGTGGTCGTAGCCGCGGTCGGCCAGCAGCCGCTCGGGCCGGCTGCGAGGGCGTCCGACCCGGCCCCGGACGGACGGCACCTTGTCCAGCAGCGGCATCAACTGGGTGACGTCGTTACGGTTTCCGCCGGTCGGCGACAGGGCGAGCGGGATGCCGCGCCCCTCGGTCAACACATGGTGCTTGGAGCCCGGCCGACTGCGGTCGACCGGGCTCAGACCGGTTTTGGGCCGCCCTTGAGCGCGCGGACATGCGAGCTGTCGATCAGCGCCCTGGACCAGTCCAGCTGCCCGGCGGCGTGCAACTCCTCCAGCAGCAGCCGGTGCAGCCGCTCCCACACGCCCGCCTGGTGCCACTCGGCCAGCCGCCGCCAGCACGTCATACCCGAACCGAACCCCAGCTCCTGCGGCAGGAACTCCCACCGGATCCCGGTGTGCAGCACGAACAAGATCCCGCACAGCACCTTGCGGTCGTCCAACCGCTTACGCCCAGGGTGGTGCTTGCGGCGCTCGACCTTCGGCAGCAGCGGCTCGATCCGCTCCCACAGGCTGTCGGGCACGATCCATGGGGGTTGCTCGCCCTTACGCACCCGCCTACATCACACCCGGACATCACACCATGTCGCATCACATGCACATTTTGTTATGACCTCTTATAGCGGTTCGGGGAGAGCAGCGGCATGGACGCGAGGCGGTTGGCTTACCGTCTGCGGTCGACACCTGGCACCAGCGCCCAGGCGGTCCGGTGTCGGTCGCGACACCGGGTTCCTTCGTTTGTAGGGGTCAGATTAGGGGTGTCGCCCTCTCCCGGGAAGCTTCATCCTCAAGAGGAGGCCATGAAGGAGAGCGACTCGATGAACGATGCCGCCAGGGGTCACTCGACAAAATCTCGTGTGGACGCCGTGCTCATTGGAGGGCCGGACGACCTTCCGAAATCGGCCCGGACACGCCAGGCCGAATCCACCGACCGCATCATCAAGATCATGCACCGGGGCGGGTACGAGCACTTCGAACTCGACGACGGTTCCCCCACCCCGGCCACCCGGCCTCAGCGGATCTTCCGCTGGACGATGCGCACGCGAATCGCCGAGTAGAGAATCAGCGGCATCGTGCGGCATCCGGGGACGTGCGCTTTGCGATGCGGGCTCGTTCAGTCAGTCAGGAAGTCCAGGCGAGTCGCGGTCGACCAATCCGCGTCCATTGGAGTGACAGAGACGTAGTCGGCCTTCAGCGCGGTGTTGTCGGCATTGCGCACCGGCTCAGGGGTCTGCGGGCAGTCCCCTTCGATCTTGTAGACGTCGCCGCCGGCGGGTGTGCAGTGGAACCACCCCCGGTAGGAGTCGTCGTCGTTGGTCAGCAGAATCCCAGCGGACGCTCATCCGGCGCCGCCACCTCAGTGGCGGATGCCGGCACCGACAAGACCAGGGCGGCGAGTCCGACAAATCCGGCAAGTTTGGTCAGCTAGGAAAGCGCACGCCCTCCCGGCCTCAAATTACGTAATCGAAGAGAATGGAATTTATTACACCAGATCAGAGGCGACATGAGGCGACAGGTGAACATTCACCTCTTTCTTCATTGACCTGTCTGCCGTCGAAATAGGGGTTGATTGCAGCTTCCTGACCGCGTCGGCGACGCCGCGCTGGACAGGCTTGGGCACGAGCCTTCCGTGTTGTGTGACCCAATAGCCGAGCAGGGCACCGGGTTCGTCAGGGCTTCGCAGGACCATACTGATGATCCCGCGATTCCCGGTGTCCCCCGTTGCACACTCGGAACCGAACCAATTCGGCGGACGCGACGATCGCCGCGGGAGCTAGATTGCGGGTGTTGCGTAACCAGCCGATACAGCGCAGGAGCCACAGGATGTCGCTTGAGGCGATGCGGGCGATCACGGCGGCGAACCGATCGTCCGGCGGGGCGTACCAGTTGGTTCCTTGGACGGCGCAGTCGGCGAGCAGCCTGAGTAGGTCGATTCTGGCTTCCTGGTCAGGGCCGGCGAAGGGCGAGGCAGGCCCTTGAGCGGATGAGGATGCGGGCATGGGAGTGCTCCACGGAGACGAATTCGCGAGAGGGGGTCGGCGGCCGCTGGTGGCCGGGCCGGAACACAGGCCGCGTCTGCGCCGGACACCTGTCGCGACGACCTCGGCGGACGTCAGAACAGTGCGGCGTGAAGCGCGTCCCCAGGAAGGGCGGAACCACGCCGACCAGACTTCCCGGCGCACCTTTTTCAGCAATGACCGCTGAGCCCGCTCGCCTCAGTGCTCAGCGGCGTCCTCTAGGGGCAGTGCACGGAGGTTAGGGGGCGACGTCTCCGGGGGTTGGCGGGTTGCATCGCTGAAGGGGCGCCGCGCGAGCGCCCTCCGTACCCGTGGACCTCCGGGAGTGCGTATGCCCGCCCAGGCGCCGATCGCGCCTCTGCCGCCTCACCAGCTTGAGATCTTCATGCTCCAGATCTCGATCCTGCTGGGTGTCGCGGTCCTGCTCGGGCGCCTGGCGCGGCGGGCCGGCCTCCCGGCGATCGTCGGTGAGTTGGCGACGGGCATCCTTCTCGGTCCTTCGGTCCTGGCGCACCTGCTCCCGGGCCTCTCCACGTGGCTCTTCCCCCGCGGCCCGAATCAGATGCACCTCTTGGACGCCGCCGGACAGCTCGGCCTCGTGCTGCTGGTCGGGCTCACCGGCATGGAGATCGAGCTCGGGAAGCTCCGCCGTCGTGGCCGGGTGGCGGCCCAGATCAGCTTGGCCGGGTTCGCGGTCCCCTTGGCGCTCGGCGTGGCGGCGGGTTTCCTGCTGCCAGAGCAGGTCGTCCCCGATTCGGCTGATCCCACGGTTTTCGCGCTCTTCCTGGGGCTGGCGATGAGCGTGAGCGCCATCCCGGTCATCGCCAAGACGCTCATCGACATGCGGCTCCAGCATCGCAATGTCGGCCAGCTGATCCTGACCGCGGGCGTCATCGACGACATCGTGGGCTGGTTCCTGCTCTCCCTCCTCTCAGCGATGGCGACATCCGGAATCCGGGCGGGAAACGTCACCCTCGCCCTGGCTTCCCTGGCCGGCACGGTGCTGTTCGCCGCACTGGCCGGACCTCTGTTGGCCAGGGTGTTCGTGACGGCAACGGCGGGCCGGGACCGCGACCGACCGATCGTGGGCACGGTGGTCGTGTTGATCCTGCTGGCCGCCGCCGGTACTCACGCGATGTCGCTGGAGGCCGTGTTCGGCGCGTTCCTCTGCGGGATCGTCCTGCGCGCCTCAGGGGCCGTATCGCCCGAGGACCTTTCGGCTCTGCGAACGGTCGTGCTGTCGTTCCTGGCACCGCTCTTCTTCGCTACCGCGGGACTGCGCATCGACCTGACCGGCCTCGCAGACCCGACCGTCCTCTGGACGGCCGTGGCGATTCTGGCGATCGCCGTGATCGGGAAGTTCCTCGGCGCGTCCTTGGGCGCCGTAGGCGGTGGCTTGAACCGCTGGGAGGCCCTGGGGATCGGCGCGGGGATGAACGCGCGCGGCGTCATCGAAGTGATCGTGGCGATGGTGGGGCTGCGGCTGGGCATTCTCAGCACCGACACCTACACCATCGTCGTGCTCGTCGCTGTGATCACGTCGGTGATGGCCCCGCCCGTCCTGGCGTTCGCGATGGCGCGCGCCGGCGACGCGGCCGAGGAACGTCTTTACGCGGCGGCGGCCACGCCCAGCTCAGAACCTCCGCCGCTCGACCGGGCCTCTCCCATGGTCCCCCAACCCGTCCTGCAAGGAGAACGGCGACCCATGGCGACCTCTGAAGAAAGACTTCTCGCCTACCTGAAGCGCGTCACCGCTGACCTGCGGCAGACGCGCACGAGGCTGAAGCGGGCCGAGGAGAAGCATCACGAGCCGATCGCAGTGGTCGGGATGGCCTGCCGTTATCCGGGTGGTGTGCGGTCTCCCGAGGACCTGTGGAACCTGGTCGCAGGTGGCGCCGACATCATTTCCGGGTTTCCGGAGGACCGGGGCTGGGACGCCGCCGACCTGTACGACCCCGAGCCCGGCAAGCCCGGCAAGACCTATGTGCGGCAGGGGGGCTTCCTCGAAGTGGCCGGGGATTTCGACCCTGGGTTCTTCGGGATCTCTCCCCGTGAGGCGCTGGCCATGGCCCCGCAGCAGCGGCTCATGCTCGAGGTCTCGTGGGAGGGCTTCGAACGGGCGGGAATCGACCCGCGCTCGCTCAAGGGGACGGCAGTCGGCAACTACATCGGCTGCAATTTGCTGGACTACTGCACCACTCTCGACCGAGTGCCCGAAGGCCTGGAGGGCCACTTCACGACAGGAAGTACGGCCAGCGTGGTGTCGGGGCGGGTGTCTTACACGCTGGGTTTGGAGGGCCCGGCGGTGACGCTGGACACCGCGTGCTCGTCGTCGCTGGTGGCGATCCACCTCGCCTGCCAGGAACTGCGCACCGGGGAATGCTCCCTCGCCCTGGCCGGCGGCGTCGCCGTCATGGCCACGCCCATCACCTTCATCGGCTTCGCGGGGCAGCGCGCCCTCGCCGCGAACGGACGCTGCAAGCCCTTCGCCTCCGCGGCGGACGGCATGTCCCTCTCCGAGGGCGCCGGGGTGCTGGTGTTGGAGCGGTTGTCGGACGCGGTGCGTCATGGGCGGCGGGTGTGGGGGGTGATCCGCGGTTCGGCGATGAACCAGGACGGCGCGAGCAACGGCATGGCGGCGCCGAACGGTCCTTCGCAGCAGCGGGTGATCCGGCGTGCGCTGGCCAATGCGCGGTTGTCGGGTGCGGACGTGGACGTGGTGGAGGCCCATGGGACCGGCACCTCGCTGGGCGACCCGATCGAAGCCCAGGCGTTGCTGGCGACCTACGGCCAGGACCGTCCAGAGGACCGTCCGCTCTGGCTGGGTTCGGTGAAGTCGAACATCGGCCACGCGCAGACGGCGGCCGGGGTCGCCGGGGTCATCAAGGCGATCATGGCGCTGCAAGAGGGCATATTGCCGCGGACGTTGCATGTGGACGAGCCGTCGCGGGCGGTGGACTGGTCGGCCGGTGCGGTGCGGCTGCTGACCGAGGCCACCGAGTGGCCGCGGGTGGACCGGCCGCGCCGGGCCGGGGTGTCCTCGTTCGGGATCAGCGGCACCAACGCCCACCTCATCCTGGAACAAGCCCCCCAACCCGAGCCGCACGCCGAGCCCGCGGGTGAGCCGCGCACCGAGTCCGCCGAGTCCGCCGAGTCCGCCGAGTCCGCCGGCTCGGATGGTCCGGTGGTGTGGGTGGTGTCGGGTCGCGGCCAGGGCGCGGTGCGCGACCAGGCCCGCCGGCTGGCCGCCTGGACCCGCACCAACCACCCCGCCACCGACACCGGCACCGGCACCGGCACCGGCACCGATCCCGGTACTGGTTTCGCGGTTCGGACCGCGCGCGCGCTGCGGTCGGGCCGGACCCTGTTCGACCACCGCGCGGTCATCATCGGCACCAGCACCAGCGAACTACTGGACGGGCTGGACGCGATCGCCGCCGGCCGCGACACCGGCGGGGTGGTGACCGGTCAGGCCCGCCCGGCCGGCAAGACGGTGTTCGTGTTCCCCGGCCAGGGATCGCAGTGGCCGGGCATGGGCGCGGCCCTGCTGCAGCAGTCCCCGGTGTTCGCCGCATCCATGGCCGAATGCGAGCAGGCACTGGCACCACACCTGGACTGGTCCCTGACCCAGACCCTCACCCAACCCCCCGACAGCCCGGTATGGGACCGCACCGAGGTAATCCAACCCGCCCTGTTCGCGATCATGGTGTCACTGGCCCGGCTCTGGCAAGCCCACGGCGTCCACCCCGACACCGTCATCGGCCACTCCCAAGGCGAAATCGCCGCCGCCCACATCGCCGGCGCCCTCACCCTGCACGACGCCGCCCGCATCAGCGCCCTGCGCTCCCAAGCCCTCACCCGCCTGCACCACACCGGCGGCATGGCCCACATCGCCGCCCACCCCCACACCCTCGACGAGTTGGACGGCCTGGAAGAGATATCGATCGCCGCGGTCAACGGACCCGACTCCACCACCGTCTCAGGACCCGACACCGCCCTGACCCGCCTCCTGGAGCACTGCACCCGCAACGGCATCCGCAGCAAACGCCTCCCCGTCAACTACCCCTCCCACCACCCCGCCATCGACACCCTCCAAACCCACATCCTCACCGCCCTGACCGGCATCACCCCCCAACCACCCACCATCACCTGGATCTCCACCTGCACCGGCCAAACCAACCCCCACCCCGACCCCGCCTACTGGCACACCAACCTCCGCCACACCGTCCAACTCCACCAAACCACCACACACCTCCAACACACCGGCCACACCACCTACCTCGAAATCAGCCCCCACCCCATCCTCACCACCGACCTCACCCACACCCTCACCCACACCCACACCCACACCCACACCCCAGACACCACAAACAACCCGCCCGCAGAACCCCTCGTCCACCACACCCTCACCCGCGACCACCACACCTACACCCACTACCTCCACAACCTCGCCCACCTACACACCCACACCCACCACCCCATCACCTACACACCCACCCAACCCAACCAACCCGAACCCCCCGAACCACCCGACCCCGACCACACCGCCACCCACCTGCCCACCTACCCCTTCCAACACCACCACTACTGGCTCGACACGCCGACGAGTAGCGGCGGCGAAGACTCAGGGAACGACGCCTTGTGGGAGGCGGTCGATAACGGTGACGTTCCCGCCGTGGCCGCCGTATTGGACGTCCGTCAAGAGGCGCTCGCGGAGGTCGTGCCGGCGCTCGCAAGCTGGCGGATCGGGCAGCGACGACAAGCGGCGGCGGACGGCTGGCGGTACCGGGTGGCTTGGCCTCCGCTCAAGACGGACGGTGATTTCGCTCCGTCCGGCCTCTGGTTCGTCGTCGGCGACGAGGACGATGCGCTCACGGTCGAGCTGACCACCGCGCTGGTCCGGCGTGGAGTGGATGCGCGGATCGTCCAGTCCGTTGAGGAGATGTCCGACGAGGCGGCCGAAGGCATCCTGTCGCTGCTGGCCATGGACGAAACCCCTGACGAGAACCATCACGCGGTCCCGAGCGGCCTGGCGAAGTCTTTCCATCTGGCCCAGCGCGAGACGTCCGCGCCGATCTGGTGCCTGACACAGGGAGCGGTCGGTACGGGGCCGGGCGCCCCGCCTACGCGTCCGCTCCAGGCGCACGTGTGGGGTATGGGCCGGGTCGCGGCACTGGAGCATCCGGCGCGCTGGGGCGGACTGATCGACCTGCCCGCGGTCCCGGACGAACGCACCTGGGACCAGCTCTGCCAGGCTTTGACGAACGCTTCTGGCGAGGACCAACTGGCCTTGCGGCCGTCGGGGGTGCTGACACGCAGGCTCGTCCGGGCTCCCCTGGTCGGACGGTCGCCCCGCCGGAAGTGGACACCGGACGGGACGACCCTGATCACCGGCGGGACGGGCGCACTCGGGCGTCTTCTGGCCACGGAGCTGGCCGCCCGCGGCGCCGAGCACCTCGTTCTGGTCAGCCGCCAGGGCCCAGACGCACCGGACGCGGCGGATCTGGCCGAACAGCTCGGCGCGCTCGGCAGCCGCGTCACGATCGCCGGCTGCGACATCACCGACAGGGATGCGCTGCTGTCCGTGCTGGACGAGGTCCCCGGGGATGCGCCGCTGTCCGCCGTCTTCCACCTCGCCGGAGTCGTCGACTACGAACCATTCGACGAGATCACGACCGAACGGCTGGACACGGTGATCCGGTCGAAGACCGTTGGAGCCACGCTGCTGGACGACCTCACCCGCGATCTGGACCTGGCGGCGTTCGTCCTCTTCTCCTCCAACTCCGGGACCTGGGGAAGCGGAGGCCAGGCCGCCTACGCGGCGGCGAACGCCTACCTCGACGCGCTGGCCGAGGAGCGGCGAGCGCAGGGGAGGACGGCGACGTCAGTGTCCTGGGGCGCCTGGGGCGACGCGGGACTGGCCGCCGAGGACGAGGTGGCCGAGTACCTGCGGCGGCGCGGCCAACTGCCGATGGCCCCCGAGTCCGCCTTCGAGGCGCTGTGGCAGACGCTCGACCACGACGAGACCTCCGTGTCCATCGCCAACGTGGAGTGGGAGACCTTCGCCGCCGCGTTCACCACGGCTCGCCCTAGCCCCCTCATCTCGGATCTGCCGGACCTCCGCGCCACAGACCCGGCCGCGGACATCGGCGCGATCGATGGCGCCGGAGCGGCCGACGAGCTGCGCGCCAGGCTCGCCACGCTTCCCGATGCCGACCAGCTCGCCGAGCTCATGAGCGTGGTCCGCTCCCATGCGGCGGTCGCCCTGGGGCACGGCTCACCCGACGCGGTCGAGCCGGACCTGCCGTTCAAGGATCTCGGTTTCGATTCACTGATCGCGGTCGACCTGCGCAACCGCCTGACCGCGGCGACCGGGGTAAGGCTGCCGGCGACGCTCGCCTTCGACTACCCGACACCGCGCGCGATCGCCGAGCTGCTCCGGCCCGAACTGATGGCGGACGGGGCGGTCACCGAAGGCTCGGTACTCGCCGGACTCGACCGGCTGGACGCCGAACTGACCGGCCTGTCCCCCGACGCCGCCACCCGCCGCAAGGTCGCCGGACGCCTCCAGGTGCTCCTCGCCAAGTGGGGCGACACCAACGGGCACGGCAACACGGCCGACCACCACCAGGACCTGGAATCGGCGTCCGCCGACGAAGTCCTCGACCTCATCCGCGAAGAGCTCGGCAAGTCCTGACCGTCCATCCGACCCCACCGCCTCAGCCGAAGGAGCCATTGCGGCCATGGCCACGGAACAGAAGCTGCTCGACAACCTGAAGTGGGTCACCGCGGAGCTGCGCCAGGCGCGGGAGCGGCTGCGCGAGGTGGAGGCGCAGGCGGACGAGCCGATCGCGGTCGTCGGCATGGCATGCCGTTACCCCGGCGGCGTGCGCAGTCCCGAGGACTTGTGGCGGCTGGTCATCGACGGCACCGACGCCATCGGTGACTTCCCCGCCGACCGCGGCTGGGACCTGGACGCGCTCTTCGGCAAGGACGGCAACGGCTCGCATACGTCCTCCACACAGCGCGGCGGATTCCTGGACGACATGCCGGGCTTCGACGCGGAGTTCTTCGGCATCTCGCCGCGCGAGGCCCTGGCCATGGACCCGCAGCAGCGGCTCCTGCTGGAGACGTCCTGGGAGGCGATCGAGCGGGCGGGCATCGCGCCCGGTTCCCTGCGCGGCACGCAGACCGGCGTGTTCGTCGGCGCCGCCTACGCGGGCTACGGGCCCGGCGTGTACGCGGCCCCGCAGAACGTCGAGGGCCATGTGCTCACAGGCGCCTCCCCCGCCATCGCCTCCGGTCGCATCGCCTACATACTCGGCCTGCACGGTCCCGCGATCACTCTGGACACCATGTGCTCGTCCTCTCTGGTGGCGATGCACCTCGCGGGAGAAGCGCTCCGCCGCGGCGAATGCGGCCTGGCCCTGGCCGGCGGCGCGGTGGCGATCGCGACACCGGGAGCCTTCGTCGAGTTCAGTCGGCAGGGCGGCCTGGCCCCGGACGGCCGCTGCAAGGCGTTCTCCGACTCGGCCGACGGGACCGGCTGGTCGGAGGGCGTCGGCATCCTCCTGCTGGAGCGGCTCTCGGACGCCGAACGCAACGGCCACCGCGTCCTGGCGGTGATGCGCAGTTCGGCGATCAACCAGGACGGCGCGAGCAACGGCCTTACGGCGCCCAACGGGCTGTCTCAGCAGCGCGTCATCGAGCAGGCCCTGGCCAATGCGCGGTTGTCGGGTGCGGACGTGGACGTGGTGGAGGCCCATGGGACCGGCACCTCGCTGGGCGACCCGATCGAAGCCCAGGCGCTCCTCGCCACGTACGGGCGCAGCCGTCCCCACGATCGTCCGCTCTGGCTGGGTTCGGTGAAGTCGAACATCGGCCACGCCCAGGCGGCGGCCGGGGTCGCCGGGGTCATCAAGGCGATCATGGCGCTGCAAGAGGGCATATTGCCGCGGACGTTGCATGTGGACGAGCCGTCGCGGGCGGTGGACTGGTCGGCCGGTGCGGTGCGGCTGCTGACCGAGGCCACCGAGTGGCCGCGGGTGGACCGGCCGCGGCGCGCGGCGGTCTCGGCCTTCGGCGCAAGCGGCACGAATGCCCACGTGATCTTGGAGCAGGCCTCCCAATCCGAGCCCGCGGCTGATCCGCGCGCCGAGTCCGCCGGCTCGGATGGTCCGGTGGTGTGGGTGGTGTCGGGTCGCGGCCAGGGCGCGGTGCGCGACCAGGCCCGCCGGCTGGCCGCCTGGACCCGCACCAACCACCCCGCCACCGACACCGGCACCGGCACCGGCACCGGCACCGATCCCGGTACTGGTTTCGCGGTTCGGACCGCGCGCGCGCTGCGGTCGGGCCGGACCCTGTTCGACCACCGCGCGGTCATCATCGGCACCAGCACCAGCGAACTACTGGACGGGCTGGACGCGATCGCCGCCGGCCGCGACACCGGCGGGGTGGTGACCGGTCAGGCCCGCCCGGCCGGCAAGACGGTGTTCGTGTTCCCCGGCCAGGGATCGCAGTGGCCGGGCATGGGCGCGGCCCTGCTGCAGCAGTCCCCGGTGTTCGCCGCATCCATGGCCGAATGCGAGCAGGCACTGGCACCACACCTGGACTGGTCCCTGACCCAGACCCTCACCCAACCCCCCGACAGCCCGGTATGGGACCGCACCGAGGTAATCCAACCCGCCCTGTTCGCGATCATGGTGTCACTGGCCCGGCTCTGGCAAGCCCACGGCGTCCACCCCGACACCGTCATCGGCCACTCCCAAGGCGAAATCGCCGCCGCCCACATCGCCGGCGCCCTCACCCTGCACGACGCCGCCCGCATCAGCGCCCTGCGCTCCCAAGCCCTCACCCGCCTGCACCACACCGGCGGCATGGCCCACATCGCCGCCCACCCCCACACCCTCGACGAGTTGGACGGCCTGGAAGAGATATCGATCGCCGCGGTCAACGGACCCGACTCCACCACCGTCTCAGGACCCGACACCGCCCTGACCCGCCTCCTGGAGCACTGCACCCGCAACGGCATCCGCAGCAAACGCCTCCCCGTCAACTACCCCTCCCACCACCCCGCCATCGACACCCTCCAAACCCACATCCTCACCGCCCTGACCGGCATCACCCCCCAACCACCCACCATCACCTGGATCTCCACCTGCACCGGCCAAACCAACCCCCACCCCGACCCCGCCTACTGGCACACCAACCTCCGCCACACCGTCCAACTCCACCAAACCACCACACACCTCCACCACACCGGCCACACCACCTACCTCGAAATCAGCCCCCACCCCATCCTCACCACCGACCTCACCCACACCCTCACCCACACCCACACCCACACCCACACCCCAGACACCACAAACAACCCGCCCGCAGAACCCCTCGTCCACCACACCCTCACCCGCGACCACCACACCTACACCCACTACCTCCACAACCTCGCCCACCTACACACCCACACCCACCACCCCATCACCTACACACCCACCCAACCCAACCAACCCGAACCCCCCGAACCACCCGAACCCGACCACACCGCCACCCACCTGCCCACCTACCCCTTCCAACACCACCACTACTGGCTCGACACGCCCACGCACACGGGCAACGGAAACGGGAACGGGCACAGGCACGCACCCGGGGAGACCCGTCTCTGGAATGCGGTGGACGAGGGCGATCTCCAGGCCCTCGCGGCGACCCTGAACCTGGGCCAGGAGGCGCTGACCGACGTCGTCCCCGCGCTGGCAACCTGGCGCAAGAACCTGCGGCGCGACGGCGCCCTGGACGAGCGGCGCTACAAGATCGTTTGGAAGCCGTACACCCCGGGTTCGGACCGGGTGCCGGGACGCTGGCTCGTCCTGACCCGCCCCGAGAGCACGGAGGTGCGGGCGGTCGCGGACGCGCTAGCGGGACACGGCGCCGAAGTACGAGTGGCGGAGGCCGCCGCCTACGGCAGGTCGGACCTCGCCGAGGCGCTGCGGCAAGCGGTGGAGGACGGCGAGTTCGACGGGATCGTCTCCCTGCTCTCGCTGGACGGCGACAGGGTGCCCGGCGAACCTCATGTTCCGGCCGGTGCGGCGGGATCGGCGGCCCTCGTGCAGGCGGCCCTTGACACGGGCTTCACGGGAAGGCTCTGGACGCTCACCCGCGGGGCCGTCCGCACCGGCGAGGACGACGCTCCGCCGGACCCGTTCCAGGCCGTGACCTGGGGATTGGGCCTGGTGGCCGCGTTGGAGCACCCGGGCATGTGGGGCGGGCTGATCGACCTGCCCGGCGAAGGCGAACCGGACGACCGGACCTGGGAACGGCTGTGCGGCATCCTCGCCGATCCGGGGCCGGAGGACCAGCTCGCCATCCGGCCGACCGGGGTCCGGGTGCGCCGGCTGTCGCATGCCCCACTTCACGGCCGTCCAGCCTCACGAACATGGCGGCCGGAGGGCACGGTTCTCATCACCGGCGGGACCGGGACGCTCGGCGCGCACGTGGCCCGGTACCTCGCCTCCCACGGCGCTCCGCACCTTCTGCTGGTGAGCCGCCGGGGTGGCGAGGCGCCAGGCGCCGAAGACCTACGGGACGAATTGGCCGCCCACGGCGCGGACGTGACCTTCGCACGGTGTGACATCTCCGACCGGGAGGCCCTGGCGGAGGTGCTGCGGGCCATCCCGGACGGGCATCCGCTGTCCGCCGTGGTGCACACGGCGGCCGTGCTGGACGACTGCGTCGTGGACGCGCTGTCGCCGGAGCGGATGGATCCCGTGCTGGCGGTGAAGGCGCAGGGCGCGCTGAATCTGCACGAGCTGACCGAGGGCCTGGAGCTGTCGGCGTTCGTGCTGTTCTCGTCGTTCTCCGCGACGTTCGGGTCGCCCGGGCTCGCGAACTACGCGCCCGGCAACGCCTTCCTGGACGCGCTGGCGGCGCGGCGGCGCGCGGCAGGGCTGCCCGCCACGTCGATCGCGTGGGGAAGCTGGGCGGGCGGCGGGATGGCCGAGGGGCGCGTCGGCGAACGCGCCCGCTCGCACGGCCTGTTCGAGATGGCCCCGGATGAGGCGACCGCCGCGCTCCAGCAGGTACTCGACCACGACGAGACGTTCCGGCTCATCGCCGACATCAGGTGGGACCGCTTCTCACCGATCTTCGCGTCCGAGCGGCCGAGCGCGCTGCTGCAGGATCTTCCCGAGATCAGGAAGCTGGCCGAGGCGCGAGCCGAGCGACCGGACGACGAAGCGAGCAGCCTCCGCCGGCGGCTGGGCGGGCTGGCCGGCCAGGAGCGGACGGACGCCCTGACCGAGCTGGTCCGCACGAACATCGCGGGCGTGCTGGGTCATCAATCGGCGGACACCATCGACGCCGGACGGGCCCTGACCGACCTCGGCTTCGACTCGCTGACGGCGGTCGAACTCCGAAACCGGCTCGCCGCGCTGACGGGGTTGAGGCTGCCGGCGACGCTGGTGTTCGACCACCCGACGGCGACGCGCATCGCACGGCTGCTGGCCGCCGAGCTGGAGGACGCCCCGGACACCGGTGGCGCAACGGCAACGGTCACCCACGTGGCCGCACCGGACGAACCGCTCGCGATCATCGGCATGGCGTGCCGGTTCCCGGGCGGGGTCCGTTCTCCGGAAGAGCTGTGGGAGCTGGTGCTGTCCGGCACCGACGCCATCGCCGACTTCCCCACCGACCGCGGCTGGGACCTTGAGGGCCTCTTCGATCCGGATCCTGACCGGCCCGGCACGAGCTACGTCCAGCACGGCGGGTTCCTGTACGACGTGGGCGACTTCGATGCGGGGTTCTTCGGCATCTCGCCGCGTGAGGCGCTCGCGATGGACCCGCAGCAGCGGATCCTGCTGGAGACCGCCTGGGAGGCGATCGAGAACGCGCGGATCGATCCCGCGTCGCTGCGCGGCAGCGCGACCGGGACCTTCGTCGGCTGCAACCAGCCGCAGTACGGAGGCGGCCTGGACCGAGTGCCTCCGGGCTTGGAAGGACACCTCCTCACCGGAACGAACGCGAGCGTGGTGTCGGGGCGGGTGGCCTACACCTTCGGGCTGGAAGGCCCGGCCGTGACCGTGGACACCGCCTGCTCCTCCTCCCTCGTCGCCCTCCACCTGGCCGCCCAGGCCATCCGCAACGGCGAATGCACGCTCGCCCTCGCCGGCGGTGTCGGGATCCTCGCGACGGCGGACCCGTTCCTCGGGTTCAGCCGCCAGCGCGGCCTCGCGCGCGACGGGCGGTGCAAGGCGTTCGGGGCCGGTGCCGACGGCATCGGCCTGGCCGAAGGCGCCGGCCTCGTCCTCATCGAACCCCTCACCCAAGCCCAACAAAACCACCACCCCATCCTGGCCACCATCCGCGGCACCGCCACCAACCAAGACGGCGCCAGCAACGGCCTGTCGGCCCCCAACGGACCCTCCCAGCAACGCGTCATCCACCAAGCCCTCACCAACGCCCACCTCACCCCCCACGACATCGACACCGTCGAAACCCACGGCACCGGCACCACCCTCGGCGACCCCATCGAAGCCCAAGCCCTCCACACCACCTACGGACACCACCGCGACCCCGCACACCCCCTCTGGATCGGATCCATCAAATCCAACATCGGGCACCCCGCCGCCGCCGCCGGGATCGCCGGCGTCATCAAAACCGTCCAAGCGCTCCGCCACGGCGTACTGCCCCCGACCCTGCACGCCGACGAACCCTCCCCCCACGTCGACTGGTCCACCGGCACCGTCCGGCTCCTGACCGGACCCGTCCAATGGCCCGAGACAGGCAGACCCCGCCGCGCCGGAGTGTCCTCCTTCGGCATCAGCGGCACCAACGCCCACCTCATCCTCGAACAAGCACCCCCAACCGACCCCGAACCCGAACCCGAACCCACCCAAGACCACAACACAGACACCACCCCGATCCCATGGATCCTGTCCGGAGCAACGGACACCGCACTACGGGCTCAAGCCGCCCGGCTCCATGAGTTCGCCGAAGAGCAACCGGATCTGGCCCCTGCGGACGCTGCGTTCTCGCTCGCGAACACGCGGGCACAGCTCCCCGTCCGCGCGGTGGTGGTCGCGGAGGACCGGCCAAGCGCGCTGACCGGCCTGGCGGCGCTCACTGAGGGCGCTCCGTCGCCCTCGGTGGTGACCGGAACGCCGGGCGACCCGGGACGGACGGTCTTCGTCTATCCCGGCCAGGGCTCGCAGTGGACGGGCATGGGCGTGGAGTTGATGGACGCCTCACCGGTGTTCGCGCGGGCCATCGAACGGTGCGGGCAGGCGCTCGCTCCGCACGTGGACTGGTCCCTGTCCGAGACACTGAGGTCCGGCACCGGCCTGGACCAGGTGGACGTCGTCCAGCCGGCGCTGTTCTCCGTCATGGTCGCCCTGACCGAGCAGTGGCGATCCTTGGGCGTCGCCCCTGATGCGGTGCTCGGCCACTCCCAGGGCGAGATCGTCGCGGCCTGGGCGGCCGGCGCACTCACACTCGACAACGCCGCCATGGTCGTCGCCCTGCGCAGCCGCGCACTCCGCGCTCTCGCCGGCGCCGGCGGGATGGTGTCGGTGCCCCTTCCGGCCGCGCGCGTCCGGGAGCGCATCACGGACTGGCCGGGACGCGTCGACGTCGCGGCGGTCAACGGGCCCGAGGCCACCGTCGTCGCCGGAGAGCCCGGCGCGCTGGAGGAGCTGCTCGCCGCCTGCGCCGCCGACGGCGTGCAGGCACGCCGGATCGCGGTGGACTACGCCTCGCACACGGCCCAGGTGGAGTCGATCCGCGACGACCTGGTCGCCGCCTTGTCGGGCATCGTCCCCCGCTCCTGCGATACCGCCTTCTATTCGACGGTCACCGGCGCCCGGATCGACGGTTCGGAACTGGACGCCTCGTACTGGTACCGCAACCTGCGCCACACTGTCGAGCTCGAACGGTCGACCGCGGCGCTGCACGAGGACGGCCACCGTACCTTCATCGAGGTCAGCCCGCATCCGGTGCTGACCGTCGCGGTACAGCAGACCCTCGACGCGGGCGCGGACCGCTTCCGCGGCGCCCTGGCCCTCGGCACCCTGCGCCGCGACGACGGCGGGCAGGCGCGGTTCCTGACGTCGGCGGCGCAAGCATGGATCCATGGGCGAGCCGTGGACTGGGGGGCGGCGATTCCGGGCGGACGGCCCGTCGACCTGCCGACGTACGCGTTCCAGCGCCGCCGCTACTGGCTGGCGCCCGGCCCCGGCACAGCCGGGGCGCGAGCCGGTGGCCTGGCGCCGGGGGGTCACCCCGTCCTGACCGCGGCGGTCACCGTCGCCGACCAGGACACCGTGCTGCTCACCGGGCGGCTGTCGGCGCGCACCCATCCGTGGACGGCCGAGCACACCGTCACCGGGACGGTGCTGCTCCCCGGCACCGCGTTCCTGGACCTGGCGTTGCACGCCGGGCATTACACCGGCCTGTCGCACGTGCGCGAGCTGACCCTGCACACGCCGCTCGTCCTGGACGACGGCCACGCCGTCCAACTGCAGGTGGCGGTGCAGCCGCCGGACGAGCGGGGCAGCCGCCAGGTCACGGTGCACTCACGTCCGGACACCGACGAGCACGAGCCGCCGTGGACCCGGCACGCGACCGGGGAGTTGACCGAGGCGCCGCAGGCCGCACCCGCCGCGGCCGACCCGGCGGCCTGGCCGCCCGAGGGCTCGGAGCCACTCGCCATCAGCGGCCTGTACGAGCAGTTGGCCGAGCACGGCTACCTGTACGGTCCTACCTTCCAGGGCCTCGCCGGCGCCTGGCGAGGGGCCAGCGGCCAGGTGCACGGCGACATCCGGCTCCCAGAGGACATCGGGGCCGACGGGTACGGCATCCACCCGGCGTTGCTGGACGCCGCACTCCACCCGCTGCTGCTGACGGCGATGGAGGACACCGAGCCCGACGCGCCGGTGCGGCTCCCCTTCGCGTGGACGGGCGTCACGCTCCACGCGACGGGCGCCACCGAGGTCCGCGCCACCCTCACCGTCGACGGCGACCATGCCTCGGTGGTGTTGACCGATCCGGCCGGCGAACCGGTCCTGACCGCCGACGGCCTGGTGTCGCGCCCGCTGTCCACGGACTTCGCGGCACCTGGCGCGCCTCATCGCGACTCGCTCTTCCACGTGGACTGGGCACCGATCGCCCTGCCCGAGGACGTGCCGTCAGGTGACTTCTCCATCCTGGGCGCCGGGGACCCGCTCCTGGCCGACGCGCTGCAAGACGCCGGTCACTTCGTGCAGACCGGCGGCGCGCTCATCACGGGGTCCCCAGGAGCACAGAACGTCGTCGTCCTCGCTCCACCCGAGCGGAACACGCCCGCGGAGGCTCGTGCCGCCGCGGCGGAGGCCCTGCACTTCCTCCAGGAGCATCTGACCGCTGATCCCGACGGGACGAGCCACCTCACCGTCGTCACGTGCGGTGCGATCGCGACCGGGCCCGGCGATCCGCTCTCCGGGCCGGCGCACAGCGCCGTCTGGGGTCTGGTGCGGTCCGCGCAGTCCGAGCATCCCGCCCGGTTCACCCTCGTCGACCTGGACGGCGATCCGGCGTCCGGACGCGCGCTCCCGGCGGCCCTCGCCGCGGGCGAACCGCAGATCGCCTTCCGCGCGGGCACGGCGCTCGCGCCGCGGCTGACCCGCACCGCGGGCGACGACACGCTGCTGCCGGAACCCGCGGGCGGCGCATGGCGGCTCGCCGCCGCGGCCACCGGCACACTGGAGGACCTGACGCTGGCCGAGGTTCCCGCGCCCTCCGGCCTGGCACCTGGCGACGTCCAGGTCGACCTGCGCGCCGGCGGCGTCAACTTCCGGGACGTCGTCGTCGCCCTCGGGATGCTCGACGACCCGCGGCCGATCGGCGGAGAGGGAGCGGGCATCGTCACCGCCGTGGGCTCCGCCGTCACCGACCTGGCCCCCGGAGACCGCGTCATGGGCCTGTTCACCGCCGGGACCGGACCCGTCACCACCGCCGACCGGCGGCTGGTCGCGCGGGTGCCCGACGGCTGGACCTTCGCCGAGGCCGCGTCCGTGCCCAGCGTGTTCCTCACCGCCTACTTCGGTCTGGTGGACCTCGCCGGGGCCAGGGCCGGCGAACGGCTGCTGGTGCACGCGGCCGCCGGCGGCGTCGGCTCCGCCGCGCTGCAGCTCGCCCGGCACCTCGGCCTGGAGGTCTACGGGACGGCCGGCCCCGGCAAGCACGCGACGCTGCGTGCCGCGGGCCTGCCCGAAGAACGCATCGCCTCCTCCCGGACCCTGGGATTCGAGGAGAAGTTCCTGGACGCCACCGGAGGCCGCGGCGTCGACATCGTCCTCAACGCGCTCGCACACGAGTTCGTCGACGCCTCTCTGCGGCTGCTGCCGGGAGGCGGGCGGTTCCTGGAGATGGGCAAGACCGATCGTCGCGACCCTGACGAGGTGGCCGCGCTGCACCCGGGCGTGCTGTACCGGGCGTTCGACCTGGAAGAGGCCGGGCCGGACCGCATCCACGAAATCCTCACCGAACTGCTGGCACTCTTCGAGCAGGGCACGCTGCGCCCCCTGCCGCTCGCCGCCTGGGACGTGCGCCGCTCCCCCGAGGCGTTCCGGCACCTGAGCCAGGGCCACAACATCGGAAAGGTCGTGCTGACACTGCCGGCGCCACTCGACCCGGACGGCACCGTCCTGATCACCGGCGGCACCGGCACGCTGGGCGGCCTGGCGGCGCGGCACCTGGCCGCCCGGCACGGGGTCCGGCACCTGCTGCTGGCCGGCCGGCGCGGCCCGGACGCCCCCGGCGCCGCCGAACTGGCCGCCGAGCTGGCGGAGCTGGGCGCCGAACCGGTCATCGCCGCGTGCGACGTCTCCGACGAGGGGGCGCTGCGGGACCTGGTGGCCTCGATTCCCCAGGATCGTCCGCTGACCGCCGTCCTGCACGCCGCCGGGACATTGGACGACGCGACGCTCGCGGCGCAGTCGGCCGAGCGGATCGACGCCGTCTTCGCCGCCAAGGCCGACGCCGCCTGGAATCTGCACCGTCTCACCGCCGGGATGGACCTGGCCGCGTTCGTCCTGTTCTCCTCCGCCGCCGGCACGCTCGGCGGCCTCGGCCAGGCCAACTACGCCGCCGCCAACGCCTACCTGGACGCCCTCGCCCACCGGCGCCGCGCGGACGGCCTGCCCGCCACCAGCCTGGCCTGGGGTTACTGGGCCGAGGAGAGCGGCCTGACCGGGGGCCTCACCGACGGCGACCGGGCCCGCTTCGCCCGCGCGGGGATGATCCCGATCAGTACCGAGGAGGGCCTGGCGCTCCTGGACGCCACGCTCGTCCACCCCTACCCGCACCTGGTGCCCGCCCGGCTCGACCTGGCGGCGCTACGGGAGATGCGTCCGACCCCGCCGCTGCTCAAGCGCCTGCTGCCGGCTTCCCGCCGTGCCGCGGCCACCGCGGCACGCGGGCCCGCGCCGGCCGGCGGGCCGGCCGGGGAACTGGCCTCGCTCGGGCGAGCCGAGCGCCTCGAACGGCTCCTCGTCCTCGTCCGCGCGCACGCCGCCACCGTCCTCGGCCATGACGGCCCCGACGCGATCAGCGCCGCCCGGCCGTTCAACGAGACCGGGTTCGACTCCCTCACCAGCATCGAGCTGCGCAACCGGCTGAACACGGCCACGGGGCTCCAGCTCCCGGCCACGCTGCTGTTCGACCACCCGACCCCGGAGATCCTCGCCGGACACCTGCACACCCTCCTGCTCGGCGAAGCCGAGGAACCGGCACAGGCCAGCGGCGGCACGGCCGCCGCCCCGGCCGACGAGCCGATCGCCATCGTGGCGATGAGCTGCCGCTACCCGGGCGGCGCGCGGACCCCCGAGGCCCTGTGGCGGCTCGTCGCCGACGGCACCGACGCCATCTCCACGTTCCCGCAGGACCGCGGCTGGGACCTGGACCGCCTGTTCGGCACGGCCGACGACGCCGGCACCAGTTACGCCCGCGAGGGCGGCTTCGTCTACGACGCGGGCGACTTCGACCCCGCGCTGTTCAACATGAGCCCGCGCGAGGCCCTGGCGACCGACCCGCAGCAGCGACTGCTGCTGGAGGCGGCATGGGAGGCGTTCGAACGCGCCGGCATCGACCCCGCCTCCCTGCGCGGCACCCAGACCGCGGTGTTCACCGGCGCCTCACCCGGCGAGTACCTCTCCGAGGCCCCCGACGAGCTCGAAGGCTTCTTCACCACCGGCAGCTCAGGCGCCGTCGTGTCCGGGCGGGTCGCCTACACCTTCGGCCTGGAAGGCCCCGCCGTCACCGTCGACACCGCCTGCTCCTCCTCCCTGGTGGCTCTGCACCTCGCCTGCCAGGCGCTGCGGTCGGGCGAATGCTCGCTCGCCCTGGCGGGCGGCGTGGCGGTGATGGCCGCGCCGTCGCCGTTCGTGGTCTTCAGTCGTCAGCGGGGGTTGGCGGTGGATGGGCGGTGTAAGGCGTTCGGGGCGTCGGCGGATGGGACGGGGTGGTCGGAGGGGGTGGGTCTGGTGTTGGTGGAGCGGTTGTCGGATGCGGTTCGTCATGGTCGGCGGGTGTTGGCGGTGGTGCGTGGTTCGGCGGTGAATCAGGACGGTGCCAGTAATGGTCTGACGGCTCCGAATGGTCCCTCGCAGCGGCGGGTGATCGGGCAGGCGCTGGGTGCGGCGGGGTTGGCGGCCTCGGATGTGGATGCGGTGGAGGCGCATGGGACGGGGACGGCGCTGGGTGATCCGATCGAGGCGCAGGCGTTGCTGGCGACGTATGGGCGGGATCGGGTGGCGGGTCGTCCGTTGTGGTTGGGGTCGGTGAAGTCCAATATCGGGCATGCGCAGGCCGCGGCGGGGGTGGCGGGTGTGATCAAGATGGTGATGGCGTTGCGGGAGGGGGTGTTGCCGCCGACGTTGCATGCCGATGAGCCCTCGCCGCATGTGGATTGGTCCTCGGGTGGGGTGGAGTTGCTGACCGAGGCGGTGGCGTGGCCGGAGACGGGGCGTGCGCGGCGTGCGGGGGTGTCCTCGTTCGGGATCAGTGGCACCAACGCCCACGTCATCCTCGAACAGGCACCCGAACCCGAGCCCGAGCCCGCGGACACGCCGTCCGCGCAAGCCGGGGGCACCACCGGCCGCCCCGTCGGCGGCACCGCCGCCTGGGCCTTGTCCGCGCGCGGCGATCGCGCGCTGCGCGCCCAGGCCGAGCGGCTCCGCAACCACATCGCGGACTCCTCCCCCATATCGGTCACGGACGTGGCCGCATCACTCGTCAAGACGCGCGGCTCCCTGGAGGACCGCGCCGTCGTCCTCGGCTCCACCCCCGAGGACTTCCAGGACGCGCTGCGCGCTCTCGCCCGCGGCGAGGACCACTCCGGCACCGTCGTCGGCACCGCGACCGAGGGCAAGGTGGCGGTGCTGTTCTCGGGTCAGGGGTCGCAGCGGGTGGGGATGGGCCGGGAGCTGTACGAGGCGTTCCCGGTGTTCGCGGGCGTGTTCGACGAGGTGTGCGGGCTGCTGGATCCGCTGCTGGGGTGCTCGCTGCGGGAGGTGGTGTTCGAGGGGGACGCGCAGGTCCTGGAGCGGACGGTGTTCGCCCAGGCGGGGCTGTTCGCGGTCGAGGCGGCACTGTTTCGGCTGCTGGAATGGCTGGGCCTGCGCCCCGACTTCGTCGCCGGCCACTCGGTCGGCGAGGTCACCGCCGCGCACGTGGCCGGGGTGCTGTCCCTGGCCCACGCCTGCACCCTGGTCGCCGCCCGCGGCACCCTGATGCAAAGCCTCCCGCCGGGCGGAGCCATGTACTCCGTGCAGGCGACCGCCGGGGAGGCCCGCGACCGCCTCGACGGTGCCTCCGGTGTCGTCGTCGCGGCGGTCAACTCCCCCGACCAGATCGTCATCTCCGGCGACGAGGAGGCGGTGACCACCTGCGCCGAGCAGTGGCGGTCCGAGGGGCGTCGGGTCAAGCGGCTGAAGGTGAGCCATGCATTCCACTCACCCCGCATGGACCCGATCCTGGACGACTTCCACCAGGCCATCGCCCACCTGGACTACCGGCCCCCCACCACACCACTCATCACCAACCTCACCGGCGCCACCGCCGACCCCGACACCCTCACCACAGCCCAGCACTGGACCCAGCACATCCGCCACACCGTCCACTTCGCCGACACCATCGCCACACTCCATGAACACGGAACCACCACCTACCTCGAAATCGGACCGCACCCGGCCTTGACCACGGCCGCGCGCGGCGTCCTCGGCGAACTGCCCGACGGCGCCGCGGCCGCGGCGGTTCCGACGCTGCGCGACGGCGAGCCCGAGGTGCACGCGGTCCTCACCGCCCTCGCGCACCTGCACGTCCGCGGGCACACCGCCGATTGGGCCGCGCTAGTGCCGGACGGCGCGACGGTGCCGCTGCCGACCTACGCCTTCCAGCACCGCCGCTACTGGCTGGAGCGCCGGCCGGCGCGCGCCGCGCTCACCGGCACCGGGCTCGCGTCCACGGGCCACCCGCTGCTCACCGCCGCCGTCACGCCCGCCGACCGAGACGCGCCGCTGCTCACCGGACGCCTCGATGCCGCCGCGCATCCGTGGCTGGCCGAGCACACCGTGGGCGGCGCCGTCCTCCTGCCGGGCGCGGCATTCGCCGACCTGGCGCTGCATGCCGGCCGTCACGTCGGCCTGCCCGCCGTGCACGAGTTGACCATCGTCGCGCCACTTCGCCTGCCCTCCGACGGCGCCATGGAGATCCAGGTCTCGATCCAGGCGCCGGACGAGCGGGGGCGGCGCGGGTTCGGCATCCACGCCCGTCCGGAGCCGGCGGCACCCGGCGAACCGTGGACCACCCATGCGACCGGGGAGCTGACGGCGGACTCCGGGACCGCCGGCGCCGGGGCAGCCGATGCCGGTCCCGGTGCGCCGTGGCCGCCGCCCGAGGCCGAACCGCTCCCCACCGAGAACCTCTACAGCCGATTGGAGGAGGAGGGGATCACCTACGGCCCGCGCTTCCAGGCGCTCACCGCCGCGTGGCGCGACACCGCCTCGGGCACCCTGTACGGCGAACTCCGGCCGCCCGCAGGGCTCGACGCCTCCGGCCACACGGTGCACCCGGCCTTCCTGGACGCGGCCCTGCATCCGCTGATGCTCGCCGGCGCGACCGGCGGCGAGACCGGCGAGAACGCGGAGCCCGGCGAGTCCGTGCGAGTGCCGTTCGCGTGGACCGATGTCGTGGTCCACGCGGGTCTTCCGCACCCGGCGGACGGGGCGGCGGCGCGGGTGGTGCTGTCGGCCGAGGACGGTGGCCCGGTGACGATCCGGATCACCACCGAGGACGGGACCCCGCTGCTCACCGTCGGCGGCCTGGTGTCGCGGCCCCTCGACCCGGCCGTCGTGGCCGCCGGCCGCCACCACAACGCCCTGTTCCACCTGGAGTGGGACCCGGTGCCGCTGCCGGACGCCCCGCCCGCCGGGCGGTGCACCGTGGTCACCGGCCACTCCCCCGCTCTCGCGGCTGCGGTCCTGGACGCCCTGCGTGAGACCGGCCTGCCCTGCGACTCCGTCGAGGACCTCGACGACCTGGGGCTGCCCGGCTCCGAGAACGAGGGCCATGTCCTGGTACCCGTCACCTCTGTCCCCGTCACCTCTCCGGAGAACGAGGACGCGGCGGCGCTCGCCCATGCCGCCGCCTATCGTGCCCTGTCGGCGATGCAGCGCCGGATCGCCGACGGCGGCGAGGGGCGCCTCACCTTCGTCACGTCCGGGACGGTGTCCGCGGTACCCGGAGAGTCCGTGGCCGACCTCCCGCACAGCACGCTGTGGGGCCTGGTCCGCACCGCCGGGGCCGAGCACCCGGGACGGTTCGGGCTGATCGACCTCGACGGGCACGCGGCCTCCCTGCACGCGGTGCCCACCGCTCTCGCCCTGGACGAACCCCAGCTCGCGCTCCGCGCCGGCACGGCCCGCGCGCCCCGTCTGGTGCGGACGGCGACCGGCGCCGCGGCGGACGCGCCTCCCGCCCCCTACGGCCGCGGGACCGTCCTGGTGACCGGCGGCACCGGCACCCTCGGCGGTCTGGTGGCGGAGCACCTCGCGGCCCGGCACGGCGTCCGGGACCTGGTTCTGGTCAGCCGCCGTGGTCCCGGCGCCCCGGGCGCCGACGGCCTCGCCGCCCGGCTGACCGAGCTGGGCGCGCACCCCCGAATCGAGTCCTGCGACGTCTCCGACGCGGACGCGCTGGGGCGGCTCGTGGCGGACCTGCCCGCCGACAGTCCTCTCACGGCGGTCGTGCACGCCGCGGGCGTCCTCGACGACGCCGTGCTCACCTCGCAAAGCGGCCTGCACATCGACGAGGTGTTCGCGCCGAAGGTGACGGCCGCATGGAACCTGCACAGGCTCACCGAGGACACCGGCGCGGCCCTCGTGATGTTCTCCTCGTCGGCGGGCAGCCTCGGCGGCCTCGGCCAAGGGAACTATGCCGCCGCCAACGCCTTCCTCGACGCCCTGGCGCAGCACCGGCGCGCCCGGGGCTTGGCCGCGGTCAGCCTCGCGTGGGGGCTGTGGGAGGTGGAGACGGGGATGACCGGCGGGCTCGGCCGGCAGGACCGGGCCCGGGTGGCGCGCTCGGGCACCCTCCCGATCTCCACCGAGGACGGGATGGACATGCTCGACATGGCGCTCGGCCTGCCGCACGCCCACCTGGTGCCCGCCCGTCTGGACCTGGCCGCCCTGCGCAACGCGGGGGCGTCCTCGCCGCTGCTGCGCCGGCTCCTGCCGGACGCGGGACCGGCCGCCGCGGCCGGACCCGACGCCGGGACGGCCGTGGCGCCGCAGTTGGACGGGCTGGACGAGCCCGAGCAGCGGCAGCGGCTCGTGGAGCTGGTACAGGCGCAGGCCGCCACCGTCCTCGGGCATTCCGACCCCGACGGCGTCGGCGCCGCCCGGCCGTTCAACGAGCTCGGGTTCGACTCTCTGACCAGCATCGAGCTGCGCAACCGGTTGAACGGCGCCACCGGCCTGCAACTGCCCGCGACCGTCCTGTTCGACTACCCGACCCCGCTCGCCCTCGCCGACCACGTGCGCGAGCAGCTCACCGGCCCGCAACCCGAACCGGCAGAGACGGTCTTCGGCGACCTGGACCGGCTGGAGGAGTCCGTGGCCGGCCTGCCGGACGGCGACCGCGCCCGCGTGATGCTGCGGATGCAGTCGCTGCTGGGCCGCTGGGCCAGGGACGCCGGGACCGCCGGGACCCCGGACGGCGCCGGAGTGCAGGCGGCCACCACGGCCGACGAGGTCATGGACTTCATCGACAAGGAACTCGGCCGCAACCTCGACTGACCACCCGCCACCGGCAACCCGCCGCGACCCAATGGAGACACCATGGCCTCTGGAGAGACGACGAGCACCGCCTTCCCCTCGCCGGGCGAGATCGGCCACTTCTACGACCGGACCGGACGCCACCTCACCCGCTTCTTCGGCGGCGCCATGCACTACGGCTACTGGACCGGGCCCGACGACGACAGCAGCCTGGAGGAGGCGTCCGAGCGCTTCACCGACCTGATGGCCGAGAAGCTCGGCGTGGCGGGGGGACGGATCCTCGACCTCGGATGCGGTACCGGCGAGCCCGCCATCCGGGTGGCCCGGACGACCGGCGCCGAGGTGATCGGCATCTCGGTCAGCGCCGAGGACGTGCGGACGGCCACCGCGCGCGCGGCGGCGGCCGGGCTCGCCGAACGGGTCCGGTTCGAGGTCGCCGACGCGATGGCCCCGCCGTTTCCGACGGACTCCTTCGACGCGGTGCTCGCGCTGGAATCCATGGGGCACATGCCCGACCGGGCCCGGGTGCTCGCCGAGATCGCGCGGGTGCTGAGGCCGGGGGGCCGGCTCGCCTTCTGCGAGGCGTTTCGCAAGGCGACCCTGTCCCCCGAGGCGGAGCGGGCCGCGCGCGCCGTGTTCGATGCCTGGATGGGCGGCTCGCCGCTCATCCCGATCGAGGACTACCCTCCGCTGGTCCGCGGCGCGGGCCTGGAACTCGACGAGGTCGTCGATGTCAGCGTCAACATCCAGAAGACCCAGGCGCACTTGATGGAGCGCATGCGCGCCGGCCTGGACGAGGACCCCGAGTTCCCGCCTGACCTGGCCCGGGTCATGCAGGCGCAGCGCGACGTGCTGCCCTTCCGGGACGAGATCGTCGCCCAAGGCGGCTACGGGGGCTACCTCGTCGTGACCGCCCACCTGCCCGCCTAGGACCACCCGTCCCGTGGTCGCCGGCGTCCGGCGCCGGCCCGTGAGGAGGCACAGTGACCACCGACCCGCGGACCTTGCCCGTCGCACCGCCCCGGCTGTCGGACGGGGGTGCGGACTTGTTCGGCTGGGCGCGCCGGATGCGCGACGAGCGGCCTGTGGCGCGCGATCCGGACGGCATCTGGCACGTGCTGCGCTACGCCGACGTGCAGCGGGTCGTGTCCGACCACGCCGTGTTCTCCAGCGACCCGGCCCCGGTGCTGCCGGGCACGGCCCGGTTCCGAGGCAGCATGCTGTGGCTGGACCCGCCCGAACACCAGAAGGTGCGGCGCGTGATCAGCAGGATCTTCACCCCGAAGGCGGTGGCCGAGCTGGAGCCGCGCGTGCGCCGCACCGCGGTGGAGCTGCTGGACGCGGCCGCGGGACGCACGGAACTGGAGCTGGTGCGGGACCTGGCGCTGCCGCTGCCCATCACCGTCATCGCCGAGATCCTCGGCATCCCCACGTCCGACCGCGGCCGGTTCGAGATGTGGGCCGCGCGGATGGTGGCCGCCCTCGTCCTGGACCCGGTCACCGACCCCGACGCGATGAAGCGGGTCGGGGCCGGGTCCGGCGAGGTGAACGCCTACCTGCTGGAGCACTGCCGGCGGCGGCGCGCCGAACCGGCCGGGGACCTGCTGAGCCGGCTGGTGACGGCAGACGTGGACGGGCACCGGCTGACCGATCGGGAGGCGATGAACTTCGGCCGCGTACTGCTGGAGGCCGCGCTCATCACCACCACCATGATGATCACCAACACGGTGGAGTGCCTGGACCGGCACCCGGGCGTCGCGGCCGAGGTGCGCGCCGACCGGTCGCTGGTCCCCGCGGCGTTCGACGAGACGCTGCGGTACCGGCCCCCGATCCTGATGATCCCCCGCTACACCCGCGGCGCCGTCGAGATCGCGGGGGCGACGATCCCCCCGCGCTCGCTGGTCAAGGCATGGCTGGCCTCCGCCAACCGGGACGAGCGGCAGTTCGCCCGCCCCGACGAGTTCGACCTGCGGCGCCGCCCGAACCCCCACATCGCCTTCGGCAAGGGAATCCACTACTGCCTGGGCGCGCAACTGGCCCGCCTGGAGGGGGAGATCGCCCTGAACCTCCTGCTGGACCGCTACTCGGACATCCGGGTCACGCCCGGTGCGGCACTGGAGCACCACCCGCAGAACTTCTTCGGGGTCAAGCGCCTGCCGCTGACCGTCGTGCCGGCCTGACGGATCAGCGGCTCCGGAGGGCGGTCAGGCCGCGACGGGCCCGCAACGCCGCCAGCACCCCGCCGAGGAGCGCGGCCTGGACGCCGCCCCGGCCTCTCATCTCCAGCAGCGACCGCGCCGTCCACAGGCTCGACTCGGCCAGATGGTGCGGCGAAGCGTGCACATCGTCCAGTTCCAGGACCTTCAGGTCGCGCAGGTGCGCGCGGAGGCGGGCGACGTCCGCACGCGGGATGATCTCGTCGCGCAGGCTGGAGACGTACCGGACGGGCGCCCGGACGCGCGCCAGTTCGGCGGAATCCAACGCGTACCCGGGCAGGATCCCGTCCAGATCCGCGCGTGCGACCCCGGCGAGATGCGCGATCGTGTCCATGGTGATGCGCGGGACCCCGCGGCGCCAGGACGCGTCGGTGAAGAACGGGCCGACCGGGGCACCGGTCGTCGCGATGCCGCGCAGCCGCGAGTCCTCGGCGGCGCAGCGCAGTGCCAGGTGTCCGCTGAAGCTGAGCGCGAGCGCGTAGGTGCGGGCGGTGTCGGCCCGGGAGCCGACCGCGTCCATCAGCGCCGACAGCATCTCGTGCGCCCGTGCGGTGTACGGGACGCCGTTCTCCCCCACGCCCGGCATCTCTGTCACCACGCACGCCATGCCGAGCCGGGCGGACTGCCGAAGCGTCGGCGCCCATTGCTCCTTCACGCTGACGATGCCCCCCGTGACGATCAGCAGCGGCAGCGGTTTCCGGGACGACAGGCCGGCGGCGTAGCAGCCGAATCGCCCGCCGGCGGCCTCGATGTCGAGGCGCTCGACCCCGCGGAGCCCGCGCCGCCATTCGCCGAACATCTCCACGCATTTCTTGTGCGCGTGCGCGCGGGCCGGGCCGTCCACATAGGGGAACCGGGCCATGGCGTAGTGCCTGCCTGCCTCCAGCGGACGCCCGCGGCGCTCGAACTCCTCGGCGGCCTCGCACCAGACGCGTGCCCAGGAGCCGCGCGCCCCTTCCTCGTCGCCGGTGATCCGGCGCAGGATCTCCGCGCAATGCCGCGGCGACATCCGCTGGGTGCGGGCGTGCACGGCGGCGAAGGTCTTCAGTTCCTCAACGTCGTTCATCGGCGCCCTCTCCCGACAGGGCCGGGAGGTGCTCGGCGAAGCCCTCCAGGCCGTCCTTGACGTCGGCCAGCAGGTCCGCGGCCTCGGCACCGTCGATCACGCGGTGGTCGAAGGCCAGGTTGAGCCGCATGATCGGCGCGATGGCGACCGCCCCGTCGCGGACGACGGGCCGCTCCAGCACGCGGCCGATCCCGAGCGTGACGGTGGTGCCGCCGACCGAGTGGAAACCGTCCACCGGACGGTGGCCGAGGGAGGTGACCGCGAACGTCCCCAGCACCTCGGCACGACGCGCAAGCGGCCGGGACCCCAGCCGGTAGGCCAGCGGGCGCAGCGGCCATGGCAGTCGATGCAGCACCCGGACCCCGGAGAACTCGGGCATCGCGGCCGGGTCACCGTCACGGAGGTGGTCGATGCGGCGCTGCACCTCCTCCAGCGAGGCGCGGTCGGTGTCCGGGACGACGGCGGCGAGGACCACCCGCCGGCCGTTCAGGGTCTTGTCCAGGGTGACCTTGCCGTGTGCCGCCGGGTAGCGGGCCACCGTGGGCCGGACCCGGCCGCGGATGGCGGCGTTGGCCTCCGGGTGGCGGACGAGGGCCCGGCCCGCGACGTGCAGCACGTAGGAGACGATCGAGTAGTGCCCGCCGCCGGCGCGGCTCGCGGCGCGGTGCGCCAGCACGCGGGACATGTCGACCTCGGTGTCCAGGAAGACCGGCGCGAACGGCCGCAGCTCCTCCAGGAAGTGCAGGGTGTGGCGCCGCTCGTGGGCGACGGGTGCGGTCCTCATGGCGCGGCGACGAGGGCGTAGACGCTCTCCAGGCTGGCCGCCTCGAGCAGGTCCGGCATGGACAGGCTGCGGCCGGTCCGCTCCTCCAGCACGGTGAGCAGCCACAGCAGGTGGACCGAGTCCCAGCCGGGGAGGCTGTCGAACTCCAGGCCGGCGGTCTCGACCGTCACCGGCAGGCCGAGTTCGTCGCGGACGAGCGCGACGAGGTCGTCGATCGTGTTCACTGTTGCGTCCCTTCGGATGCCGCGAATCCGGCGGTGAGCCTGATGTGGCCGGGTGCCGGGGCGATGTGGCGCAGGTCGTGGCGGAAGGTGCGCGCGCCGTCCGGGCCGTCCGCTCCGCCGTCGCGCCGGAAGCCCTGCCGCGGGTAGAAGTCCCGGGCCCCCGCGTTGCGGGGCGTCGGCACGTACGTGCCCACCACCGCGCTGGCCCCTGTGGCGCGCGCGTGCAGGAGGACGGCGGACATGCACGCCTGTTCGATGCCTCGGGCGAAGACCCGGCAGCTCAGCAGGAAGTTGTCGATGTGCAGCTCATCGCCGCGGCGGCGCAGGAACACCGCGCCCACCGTCCCGTTGTCGCCGAAGCGGTCGGCGGCGCGGACGGTCAGCACGGAGGTGTCCGGATCCGTGGCCATGGCGGCGACCTCGCCCTGTGAGAGGCGCCGCGTGGTGAGGTTGAACTGGTTGGTGCGCAGCGTGATCTGGGAGACGCGCGGAATGTCGCGCTCCCGGGCGGGGGCGACGTCCACGCTGACGTCCAGTTCCCGGAGGTAGTCGGCCAGGGAGTCGAACCCGGCGGAGAAGTCCCGCCGGTCCAGCTCGGCGCGGTAGCGGGCCGGACGCGCGGCGTCCTCCCGGGTCAGCTCGACCACGTCGAACCAGCCGTCGCGCAGCAGGCGCGGCGCGTGCCAGGCCGGCTCTTCGTCCACCGCGACGACGGCGACCTCCGGGAGGCGGTGCGCGACCAGGTCGCGCTCGTAGGGGCTGTCGTCCACGAAGACGAGGCTCTCGACGCCCAGGCCGAGATCGGCGGCCAGTTCGACGAGGTTGTCGGGCTTGGGCCCCCAGTTCGCGACGATCCGGACGAAGTCCTCCTCGCGCAGCACCATGCCCGGATGGTCCCGGAACGCGGTCCGGACCAGGTCGGCGTCGTTCTTGCTGACGACGGCGAGGAGGATCCCCTGCGAGGCGAGTTGGCCGACCACACGCTGGAAGCTCGCGAACGCCTCCCCGCGCAGGCCTTCGCCGACGGTGACGCCCTCCGGTCCGTCGTCCCCGAGTGTTCCGCCCCACAGCGTGCCGTCGAGGTCCAGGACCAGGCACTTGCGTGTGCGCCCGGCCAGGTGCCGTGCGAGGTGCCCGGCCTCCCGGGCGTAGGCCGCGAGGACCTCCGCGTTCAGGTGCGCCTTGGCGTAGACCGAGGGCCGCGGGTCCTCGACCGCTCCGGCTGCGCCGACGAGGGGGTCGAGGTCCAGGACGACGACATCGGGGTGTTCGGCCGCCAGTTCCAGGAGCGCGGTGTTGAACTCCCGCCAGACGATGCCGAGCCGCGCCCTGGAGCGGTGGTCCACGAGCTGGGCGGCGTGCCCGTGCTCAAGCGGAACGGTGTTGAGCACCAGCGTGCCCCGGCCGGCGGAGGTGAACGCGACGGCCAGCTTTCGCAGCAGGGCGGCCTTCTCCCGAGCGGCTCGCTCGACGTCGCCGGGCCGCCAAGACGGGGGGACCTCGTCGAATACCACTCCGGCGTCGAGGACGCACAGCGTCAGGTCGGGCTCGGCGGCGTACAGGGCGCTCGCGGGGTCGAGCAACTCGCTCACGTACGTGCCGAACGGAGCCAGGTGGGGACGCGTGAGGATCCCGTGCCGGGCCAGCTCGGCGGTCAGCGCGGGCACCAGCCCGGCGACGGTGCCGTGCCCGGTGATCGCGACGGTGCACGCCGGCACGCCGGGATGGGTCCGCGCGACCTCGTCGGGGTCGAGCCGGGCCAGCAGCCTCCCTGCCCTGGCCAGTTCGGCGTCGGAGGCGCCGAGCAGCAGGGCCCGGACACGCGGGTACTCGGCGGCGAGCCGGCCGGCCGCGGCCAGCTCGGTGAGCCGTCCGGGTCCCTTCACGGCGGGGACGGGGCGGCGCGGCACCTCAGGCCCTCTCCAGGGCCAGCCCGCCCCTGATCCACTTGCTGGCCTCGATGGCGACGGCGAGCGCCCGCTCCCCCGGCCCGATCCGCTCCATCAGGCGTTCGAGCTGGAAGAACAGCAGGCCGTTGCCGTTGTTGCCGATCTCGCGGACGCAGGACAGCTCCTCCGGCCCGGGGACGGCCATCCGCTCGGCGATCCGGGCGGTCATCCGGCCGGAGAGCTGCGGGGGGAGCAGGTAGGACAGCTCGTCGGCCTTCCAGTTCACCTGGCCCAGGAGCTCGTACATGGTCTCCGCCGCCATCTCCGGCACGGACGCCTCGATCGCCTTGTAGTCCTCGCTGGCGGCCGGGCCCTCGGCGCGCCGGCTCGCCCCGTACCAGGCGACGGTCTGACCCGGCGGGCGGCCGAGGCCCGACAGCCGCAGCAGCAGCCGGCGCAGCAGGACTCCGTCGGGGGACGGAGCGGTGGACAGCACGGCGGCGCCCATCCCGTCGCCGAACAGCACCAGGTTGACGAGCTGGGCCGGAAGCGCCGCCGAGATGTCCGCGCTCGGGTCCAGGTGCTTGTAGGAGACGTCCCCGCCGAGGACCAGGGCGGTGCGCGCCGTTCCGGCCAGCAGCGCCTGCTGCGCCACCATGAGCGCCTGCACGGCGCCGGTGCAGCCGGACTGGAGCTGGAAGCTCGGTACACCGTCCACGCCGAGCCGGTCGGCGATCACGTTCACGGTGGCGGGCATCAGCTCGTCGGGCGAGGCGGTCCCGAGCACGATCAGGTCCACCTCGGACGGGTCGACGCCCGCGGCCGCCAGCGCCTCCGCGCCGACCTCCGCACCGAGGTCGGCGAGCGTGCAGCGGGTCTCGCCGGTCTCCAGGTCGACGGCGTAATGCCGGTTGGCGGTGCCGACGAAGGTGTCCACCCAGCTCTGCCACGCCTCCCCCATGCCGAACCGCCGGGCCAGCGTCGCGTTGTCGACCGGTGGGCCGGGCAGGGCGGTCCGTACCGAGCGGACGCTGATGTCCGGAGCAGCCATGGGATTCCTCTCCGCGGTCGGGCGTGGTCGCCGGCGGGCGCGGCCGCGCCCATGACGCCTGCCGGATCAGGCTAGGAAGCGGGGCTTGGACGGCGCTTTCCCGCGCGATCGCGGGGCCTAGGGGCGGGCGGCACCGGTAATAGGGGTGGGCCGGGCGGCGCGGGGGACGGATGATCGTGGGAGCGCCGGGGCGGGGCAGTCGCGCGCCCGCCCGCGCCCTCTCCTAGGAGCGCCCCATGATGCATCCTCGGACCGTCGGCCGCGCGCGAGAGGACGCGCGGACGCGCGGCGCCGAGAGGGCGCCCTCGGCACCCCGCCGCTCACGCGCGCGAGAGCGCCGACCGACGGCCTTCGCCGGCACCATCGCCCTGACCAGGCTCGCGGTGCGCTACGACCGGGTGCGGCTGCCTGCCTGGACGCTCGGGACCGCGGCCATTCTGTGCCTGTGGGTGACCTCGGTCGTGGCCTCCTACCCGACCGCGCAAGACCGGATGGGCCAGGCCAGGGTGTTCGCGCGCAGCGCCGCCGCCCGTGCGGTGGACGGCGCGGTGTCGGGCACCGGGATCGGCTCCCTCGTGATGGCCGAGGTGCTGATCTCGGCGGCCGCGGCGGTCGGGCTGATCAGCACGTTCGCGGTCGTCCGGCTTACCCGCGCCCATGAGGAGGCGGGGCGCGCCGACCTGGTCGGCGCGGGTGCCGTGGGGCGCTGCGCGGCCCCGGCGGCGGCGCTGCTCCGCGTGCTCGGCGCCAATGTCCTGCTGGTGCCGCCGGCGGCCGGGGCGCTCATCGTCAACGGGCTGCCCGCCGCCGGGTCGTTCGCCGCGGCGGCCGGGCTGGGCGGCGTCGGCGTGGCCTGCGGGGCCATGGCCGCCGTCGCGGCGCAGCTCACCGCGACGGCCCGCGGCGCGAACCTGCTGGCCGTGGCGCTGGTCGCGGCCGCGTTCCTGGTGCGCGCCGTCGGCGACGTGATGGGCCATGTCGGCCCGGGCGGCGTGTCGGTGGAGGGCGCCTGGCCGTCCTGGCTGTCGCCGATCGGCTGGTGCCAGAAGCTGTCCCCCTACGCGGGCGAGCGCTGGTGGGTGCTCGCGCTGTTCGCGGTGTTCAGCGGCGCCGCGGCCGCGCTCGCCTTCCGGCTGGCGGCGCACCGCGAGATCGGCGCCGGGGTCCTGCCCGCGCGCGAGGCCGCGGAGGGCGCGCCGCGCTCCCTGCGCGGCCCGATCGGGCTGGCCTGGCGCATCCAGCGGGCCCACCTGCTCGGATGGGCGATCGCGTTCGTGGCACTGGGGGCCACGTTCGGCGGGATCGGTGCCGAGGCCGAGGAGATCGTGCGGACGAGCGACCAGCTCACCACGTTCGCCGACCGGCTCGGCGGCGCCGAACCGGTACAGGTGTGGTTCACCTTCCACATGGGGCTCACGGCGGCGATCCTGACCGCGCGGTTCACCGTGCAGGCGCTGCAGAAGATGCGGGCCGAGGAGGCGGCAGGGCGGCTCGGCCCGCTGCTGACAGCGGGGGTCGGCCGGAGCCGCTGGCTCCTCGCGCACGTCCTGTGGGTCGCGGCCGGGACGGTCGGGCTGCTGCTGCTCATCGCACTGAGCGCGGCGGCGGCTTACGGTGCGGCGTCCGGTGACGCGACAGGTGAGCTGGGCGCGATCCTGGGCGGTGCCGCAGCGCGCATCCCGGCCGAGTTCGTGGTCGGCGGCGCGGCCATCGCGGTGTTCGGGCTGGCGGGGCCCCGGGCACGGGTGCCGATGTGGCTGGTGTTCGTGGTGGCGGTGGTCCTCGGCCCGCTGGCGATGTTCGGAGACCTGCCCCAGCCGCTCCTCGACGTCTCGCCGTTCACGCACGTCCACGAGGTGCCGGCGGGACCGGTCGGAGTCGTGCCGGTGCTCGGGCTGCTGGCGGCCGCGTGCGCGTTCACGGCGGTCGGGCTGCTGGCCTTCCGGCGACGCGATCTGGCCGGTTGAGCCGCCCTCAGTTGACGGTTTCCACGGCCGTCCGCTCAGCCGGCACCTGTTCAGGGCCCGCGGGCGGACGGTCGTCTTCCAGGCCCTCCTCGCCGTCCAGAACGGTGCTCAGGTGCTCCGCGAGCCCGTCCGGGGTCGGGTGGTCGAAGACGGCGGCGGGCCGCACCGTCGCGCCGATCGCCGCGGTGAGGCGGGTGGCCAGCTCGAGCGCGGCGAACGACGACATCCCGAGCTCGACCACGCTGTCGTCGGAACCGACGGCTTCGGGCTCGGCATAGCCGAGGATCTCTGCGACGGCGTCACGGACCACCGTCCGGAGCAGGCGCGAGCGCTCCGCCGGATCGGCGTCGAGCAGCTCGCGGCGCCGCGACGCCACCGCGTCCGGCGCGTCCTCCTCCTGCTCAGCCTCCGCCTCCGTGCCGCGCAGCAGCGTGGCCAGCACGCGCGGTGGCGCGTCCCCGGCGGTCTTCTCCCAGTCGACGTCGGCGATCAGAACGGACGGCTCACCGCGCACGGCGGCTTCGGCCAGCAGTCCGATGGCCTGGAGCGGGGGCAGCGGCCGCAGGCGGCCCGGCGGGTCCGCGGGCGGCGCCCCGGGCTCAGGCCAGGGGCCCGCCACCGCGAACGTCATCGGCACCCCCTCGGCGCGCCGGGCGCGGGCGAAGGCCGCCAGGAACGCGGTTCCGGACGTGCGCTCGGTCAACGCCGGGAGGTGATCACCGGCCGGCTCCGCGCACAGCAGGACGGCCGCCAGGTTCCGGTCGCGGGCGAGTCCGGCCAGGGTGGACGCCGCCGCCTCGGCGGCCGGGTGCTCCATATCACCGACGACGTGCGCGACCGCGCCGACGGCAGGTAGGGCCGCGGCCTCATCGGGGCGGGCCGGGTCGAAGACCAGTGCTCGGGCGGCGGCGCCCAGCGCGCGCACCTCGGCGGCGAGGGCCTCGGCCGCGGCGGCGCCGGATTCGTCGGCGACCGCGAGCAGGAGGTCGACCTCGTCCGGTCCGGTGCCCGCCAGCCATCGTGCGAGGTGCCGGCCGGTCCCGGTGTCCGCGCCGCTCACGAGGACGGTGCCGTCCGCACGCCAGGACGGTGCTCCGTCGTTCCGCCCCGCGGCCGCGCGCACGAGGCGCCGGGCGAACAGGCCCGACCCTCGCAGGGCCACGTCGTCCTCGCCGGTGGCGCCGGAGAGGACGACGCGAAGCCGAGCCTCCTCGGCGGAACCGAGCGACGGAGGCAGGTCGATGAGCCTCGCGGCGGCGTCCACCCCCCAGAGGCGGGCCGCGTGCGGGTCGGCGGGAGGGTCGGACGGAAGCGCGCCGACCGCACCGGCCGTGATGATCCATGGCGGCGCCTCGACACCGAGTTCGGCGAGGGCCGCGACGAGGCAGAGCGTGGCGGCCTCGGCCTCCTCGGCGCCGAAGGCGAGGAGCGACACGACCCCCTCGGGTGGCGGTCCGCCGTCCCCGATCGCCTGGGCGAGGGCGGAGCGCACCTGCCCGGGGGTTGTGGCACCGTCCGGAATGCTCGCCCGTGTCACCGTCGCGCCGCCCGCCGCCAGGGCGTTCAGCACCGCGGCCAGCGGGCCGTCCGCGGCCGGCGCGGCGGGAACGACCGCGAGCCAGGTGCCATGCAGGCGTCCGGCTGACGTGTCGGCGACCGGGCGCCACCCGATTCGGTAGGACCATGTACGGCTGCGGCGCCAGGCCGACAGCGCGGGCAGGATCGTGCCGAGCGCATCGCGTTCCGCCGCGGCCAGTTGGAGCTTGCCGGCCACGTCGTCAAGGTCGCCGCGCTCGATCGCCTCCCAGAGGACGCCGTCGGCGCCGCCGGTCCCGGCCGGGACGTCGGGAACATGCTCAGGTGTCTCCTCGCCGGGCAGGCCCAGCCAGTAGCGGCGGCGCTGGAAGGCGTAGGTCGGCAGCGCGGCGGCGGGAGCGTCCGGTGCCAGCCGGGACCATTCGACGTCGTGGCCCTGGCTGAAGAGGTGGGCGGCGGCCGTGAGCACAGCCTCGGCTTCGGGGCGGTCTTCGCGCAGCGTGGTGACGAGACGTGCCGGGACACCCGCCGACACAGCCACCGACTCGGACACCGACTCGGACACCGACTCGGACGCGTCGAGGATCGACGGGAGCAGGGGTGTCAGCGTCGGGTGCGGTCCGATTTCGAGGTAGGCGGTGGTTCCGTGTTCATGGAGTGTGGCGATGGTGTCGGCGAAGTGGACGGTGTGGCGGATGTGCTGGGTCCAGTGCTGGGCTGTGGTGAGGGTGTCGGGGTCGGCGGTGGCGCCGGTGAGGTTGGTGATGAGTGGTGTGGTGGGGGGCCGGTAGTCCAGGTGGGCGATGGCCTGGTGGAAGTCGTCCAGGATCGGGTCCATGCGGGGTGAGTGGAACGCATGGCTCACCCGCAGTGGCCGGACCTTGCGTCCCCAGATCTCCCAGAAACCGGCGATCTCGGCGACGGCTTCCTCGTCACCGGAGATGACGACCTGGTCGGGGCCGTTCACGGCGGCCAGCGCCACCCCCGGATGCTCGGCGAGCAGCGGCAGGACCTGGTCGGCGCCAACCCCGATCGCGGTCATGGCTCCGCCCGGCGGGAGGCTTTGCATCAGGGTGCCGCGGGCGGCGACCAGGGTGCAGGCGTCGGCCAGGGACAGCACCCCGGCCACGTGCGCGGCGGTGACCTCGCCGACCGAGTGGCCGGCGACGAAGTCGGGGCGCAGGCCCAGCCATTCCAGCAGCCGGAACAGCGCCGCCTCGACCGCGAACAGCCCCGCCTGGGCGAACACCGTCCGCTCCAGGACCTGCGCGTCCCCCTCGAACACCACCTCCCGCAGCGAGCACCCCAGCAGCGGATCCAGCAGCCCGCACACCTCGTCGAACACGCCCGCGAACACCGGGAACGCCTCGTACAGCTCCCGGCCCATCCCCACCCGCTGCGACCCCTGACCCGAGAACAGCACCGCCACCTTGCCCCGCTTGGCTCCAGTGCGTCCGGCCACGACCGCCGGGTGCGGGACACCCGCCGCGAGGGCACGGAGGCCTTCGGACAGGGCGCCGACATTCTCGCCCAGCACGACGGCGCGGTCTTCGAGCGCGGCACGGGTGCCGATCAGCGCGGCGGCGATGCCCGCGGCGTCGACGTCGGGGTGGGCGGCCACGTGGGCGTGCAGGCGCTCGGCTTGGGCGCGCAAGGCGGGCGTCCCACGGCCGGAGACGGGCCAGGCATGGAGGGGCAAGCGAGGCTTGGACGGCCCTGTCTCCCGTGCGTCGTCGGCCAGCGCTTCCGGTGGACCGGCGGAGTCCCCGGCGCCCGGGGGCGGTGCCTGTTCGAGGATGACGTGGGCGTTGGTGCCACTGATCCCGAACGAGGACACCCCCGCACGCCGCGCACGCCCCGTCTCCGGCCACGCCACCGCCTCGGTCAGCAACTCCACCCCACCCGAGGACCAATCCACATGCGGCGAGGGCTCATCGGCATGCAACGTCGGCGGCAACACCCCCTCCCGCAACGCCATCACCATCTTGATCACACCCGCCACCCCCGCCGCGGCCTGCGCATGCCCGATATTGGACTTCACCGACCCCAACCACAACGGACGACCCGCCACCCGATCCCGCCCATACGTCGCCAGCAACGCCTGCGCCTCGATCGGATCACCCAGCGCCGTCCCCGTCCCATGCGCCTCCACCGCATCCACATCCGAGGCCGCCAACCCCGCCGCACCCAGCGCCTGCCCGATCACCCGCCGCTGCGAGGGACCATTCGGAGCCGTCAGACCATTACTGGCACCGTCCTGATTCACCGCCGAACCACGCACCACCGCCAACACCCGCCGACCATGACGAACCGCATCCGACAACCGCTCCACCAACACCAGACCCACCCCCTCCGACCACCCCGTCCCATCCGCCGACGCCCCGAACGCCTTACACCGCCCATCCACCGCCAACCCCCGCTGACGACTGAACTCGATGAAGACGCCGGGCGTCGCAAGGATCGTGACGCCGCCGGCGAGGGCGAGGGAGCACTCCCCCGCCCGCAGTGCCTGGCACGCCAGGTGCAGCGCCACGAGCGACGACGAGCACGCCGTGTCCAGGGAGACCGCCGGGCCTTCGAGCCCGAAGGTGTACGCCACCCGCCCCGACACGACACTGCCGGCGTTGCCGTTGCCCAGGAACCCCTCCAGCTCGTCCGGGGCCTTGGGCAGGCGCGTGTGGTAGTCGTAGTACATGACGCCGGTGAACACCCCGGTCCGGGAACCGCGTACCGACATCGGGTCGATGCCGGCGCGTTCGAACGTCTCCCACGCCACCTCGAGCAGCAGCCGCTGCTGCGGGTCGGTCGCCACGGCCTCGCGCGGGCTCATCCCGAAGAAGCGCGGGTCGAAGTCGCCGGCGTCGTAGACGAAACCGCCCTCGCGGGCGTACACCTTGCCGGGCTTGGACGGGTCCGGGTCGTAGAGGTCCTCGACCGCCCACCCGCGGTCGGCGGGGAAGGGCGCGATCGCGTCGGTGCCGTCCGCGACCAGCCGCCAGAGGTCCTCGGGCGAGGTGACCCCGCCCGGGTAGCGGCAGCCCATGCCGACGATGGCGATGGGCTCCTGCCGCCCGCTCTCCAGCTCGAGGATGCGTCCGCGGGCCCGCTGGAGCTCGTCGGTGACCCACTTCAGGTACTCGACGATCCTCGTGTCGTCCGCCATCTCGTCACCAGCCTTCGGGGAGGGTCCGGTGCGGCGGTCAGGAGACCGCGCGCAGTTCGGCGTGGGCGGGGATCCTGAGCAGCCAGTGGTCCGCCGACAGAATCGCCTGCTGCAGATCCCGCAGAGCCCGGCAGGGCTCCAGTCCGAGCTCCTTCTTCAGCGTGGCCCGCGCACGCTGGTACACCTCCAGGGCGTCCGCCTGCCGGTGCGACCGGTAGAGCGCGAGCATGAGCTGCCGGTAGAAGCCCTCGCGGAGCGGATGCGCCTCGGTCAGCTCGTACAGCGGCCTGACCTGTTCCCGGTGCAGGCCCATCATCAGGTCGCACTCCACCAGCAGTTCCAGGCACTCCAGCCGGCTCTCCTCGGCCCACGCGGCGAAGGTGCTGACGGCGGACCCCCAGGCCAGTCCCTCGAACGCCGGGCCGCGCCACATCGCCAGCCCCGCCCGGAGCGTGGCCGACGCCTCCTCGAAACGGTCCGCGCGGGCGCGTTCCCGGCCGTCGTCCAGCAGTCCGAGGAACTGGTCCAGGTCCAGTTCGTCCGGGCCGAGGGTCAGCAGGTAGCCGTGCGGATGGGTGGAGACGGGGCAGCCCTGCCGGTCCGGGCGCGCCAGGAACCTGCGGATCTTGTAGATGTAGACGTGGATCGCCGCCTGGGCGCGCCGCGGCTCGGTCCCGCCCCACAGCTCCGCGACGATCTGCTCGGGGGTGACGACCCGGCCGGCGCGGGAGAGCAGCAGGGCCAGCAGGAGGTTGGTCTTCGGCGCGCTCAGCTCCGCCGGCCCGGCGCCGTCGACGGTCCTTATCCGTCCCAGGATCTCGTATCGCATCACGCGCCCCCGTTCGGGTTCGGTGCCGTCACGGCCCAAGCTCCTTGTCGATCAGTTCGAACATCTCGTGCGCGGTCGCCGTGTCGATGTCGGACGCGGACTCCGCCGGCCCCGGCGCGGCGTCCCGGTCGGTCAGCCGCCACAGCAGGGCCTGCAGCCGCGCACCGATCTCGTCCAGGGCCCGGTCCCCGGGTTCGAGGGCCGCGCACGCCTCCTCCAGGGAGCGCAGGCCGTCCAGGGCGGGCGAGCGTCCGGCGCCGTCCTCGGGCAGCAGTGCCGACCGCAGGTGCGCGGCGACGTCGTCGGCGCTCGGATGGTCGAACACCAGCGTCGCCGGAAGGCGAAGGCCGGTGGCGGCCCCGAGCCGGTTGCGCAGCTCCACGGCGGTGATCGAGTCCAGCCCCATCTCGCGGAACGCCCGGTCCGGCTCGATCGCCTGCGATGTGCCGTGGCCGAGGACGGCCGCGGCCTGCTGCCGCACCAGCTCCAAGAGCAGGCGGTCGCGGCCCGGCTCGTCCAGATCGAGGAGCCGGGTGCGCAGGGCCGCCGCCTCACCCGGCGCCTCCGCTACGGTTCCCGCGGCCGCCCGTTCCGCGGCCTCGGGGATCTCGTCCGCGAGGCGCGTGGGCCGCGCGACGGAGAACAGCGGCAGGAAAACCGGCCAGTCCACGTCGGCGACCGTCGTATGGACGTCATCGCGGTCCAGCGCGCCGCCGAGCGCGGCCAGCGCGATGGCCGGGTCCATCAGCGGCAGGCCGTGCCTGGCCGAGCGCTCCTCGACGATCGCACGGTCGGCGGGGTCTTCGAAGACGTCCCACACCCCCCAGGCCACGGACGTCGCCGGCAGGCCGCGGGCGCGCAGCCACTGCGCGAGCGCGTCCACGTGGGCGTTGGCCGCCGCGTACGCGCCGTGGTCGCCGCTGCCCCAGACCCCGGCGATCGAGGAGAAGAACACCAGCGCGTCCAGGGGCTCGCCGATCTCGTCGAAGACATCGGCGAGGTTGCGGGCACTGTCGACCTTGGCGGAGACGGCGGCGGCGTACTCCGGCAGCCCGGTGTCGGCGATCGCCGCCAGCTCGCCGGTGGCGGCAGTGTGCAGCACCGTCCGGACCGGGGTGCCGTCGGCGGCCAGGCCGCGAGCGAGGGCGCGCAGCGCGCCCCGGTCCGTGACGTCGCAGCGGGCCAGGGTGATCCGCGTGCCGTGCTCGGCCAGCTCGGCGGCGAGGTCCTGGACACCGGGCGCGGCGTCTCCGTCCGGGTGGGTCAGCACCAGGTGCCGGGCGCCGCGGCCCACCAGCCAGCGAGCGATCCGGCCATCGGCGGGGCCGCCGCCCCCGGTGATGAGCGTCGCGTCACGCGGCCGCCAGTCCCGGACGGTCGCGGGCGCGGCGGCGCGGACGAGACGGCGGACCGACACGGCGGATTCGCGGACCGCGAGCTGGTCCTCGCCGTCCGTGCGGGCCAGGGCCGCGCACAGGTGCCGGGCCTCGTCCGGCACGGGCTCGGCCGGCAGGTCGACCAGCCCTCCCCACAGCCGTGGATGCTCCAGTGCGGCGACCCGCCCCAGCCCCCACAGCTGTGCCTGCGACGGGTCGCCGACCGGGTCGCCCGGGCCCGTGGACACCGCGCCGCGGGTCACGCACCACAGCGGCACGTCGGGCTCGGTCCCGGCGAGCGCGTGGAGGAGCGCGAGGGTGTTCGCGACACCGCGCGGCACCGCCGGGTGCGCCAGGTGAGGGGTCGCGTCCGCGGCGAGGAGCGACAGCACCCCGGCGAACCGGCCCTCGGCCAGGGCCGCGCGCAGCCCGGCCGCCGGAGAGGACCCGTTCCCGCCCGCGTACAGGTCTCCCGCACGCAGCCGGACGGTGTCCAGGCCCGTCTCCTCCAGCGCCCCCGCGACCGAGTCGGCCCAGGTCCCGGGCTCCTCCGGGAGCACCACCAGCCAGGTACCGGACAGCGCTCCGGCCCCGCTGGGCGCGGCGCGCCAGGCGACGTCGTAGCGCCAGGCCCCGGTCGCCGTGCGTTCCCGCCGGGTCCGATGCCAGTCCGACAGCGCTGGAAGCACCTCGGCAAGGGCCGTCTCGTCGAGCCTGAGCTCTTCGGCGAGAGCCCCGAGGTCGCTGCGTTCGACCGACGTCCAGAACCGTGCCTCTTCGGGGTCCGTCACCTCAGCGCCGGTGGGACCGTTGGTGGAATCGAGCCAGTAGCGGCGGCGCTGGAAGGCGTAGGTGGGCAGGTCGGCTCGGCGTCCTGGTCCGAGGATCGCGGACCAGTCGACCCCGACGCCCTGGACGGACGCCTCTCCCGCCGAGCGGAGCAGGCGGTCCGCGCCGCCCTCGCCGCGGCGCAGGGAGCCGATTGCGGCCACCCTGGCCTCGCGCTCGTCGGCGATCTCCTCCACGTTCGGGACCAGGATGGGGTGGGGACTGCACTCGACGAACGCCCGATGCCCGGACGCCAGCAGCGCGCCGACCGCCCCCGCGAAATCGACCGGTCGCCGTGCGTTCTCGAACCAGTAGTCCGGTCCGAGCGCGGCGGTGTCCAGCGGACCGCCGGTGACCGTCGACCAGAAGGGCACCTTGCCGGTGCGCGGGGCGACTGCCGCGAGCAGCTCCAGCAGTTCCTCGCGCAGTGGGTCGACCTGGGAGCAATGCGAAGCGACCGTGACCGGCACCACCCGGGCCCGGACGTCCTGTCGACCGCACTCCTTAACGAGCTCGCCGAGCAGGTCCTCGGGCCCGGCGACCATCACCGCGGCCGGCCCGTTGACGCCCGCGACGGCGAGTTCGCCGTCCCAGGGCGCCAGCAGGCCGCGCACCCGTTCGACGCCCGCGCCGACGGCCGCGACCGCGCCGCGCCCGGTGAGATCGCGGGCGAACAGCCGCGACCTCAAGACCACGACGCGCAGCGCGTCGTCCAGCGACAACGCGCCCGCCACGTAGGCGGCGGCGACTTCGCCCTGCGAGTGGCCGACGACGGCACCGGGCTCGACCCCCCAGGACCGCCAGACGCGCGCCAATCCGACCATGACGGCGAACAGGACCGGCTGCAGCCGGTCGATCCGGTCCAGGCTTCCCTCGTCGGACTCCAGGGCCTCGCGCAGCGACCAGTCCACGTAGCGGCGGAGGGCCTCCTCGCATTCGGCGATCCAGTCGGCGAAGACCGGGGACCGCGCCAGCAGGTCGCGTCCCATTCCCGTCCACTGTGAGCCCTGGCCGGGGAAGACGAGGACCGGCCGTTCCTGGGCGGCCGCGGTTCCCGTCACGGTGTTCGCAGTCGCCGTACCGGACGCGACGGCGGCCAGACCGGAGCGCAGCTCCTCCAGATCGCTCCCGAGGACGACGGCTCGATGAGCAAGGGCCGCGCGCGTCGTCGCCAGGGCGCGCGCCACGGCGCCGAGGCCATCGGTGGCGCCGACGGTCCACTCATGGAGCCGGGCGGCTTGAGCCCGTAGTGCGGTGTCCGTTGCTCCGGACAGGATCCATGGGAGCGGGGTGGTGTCTGTGTTGTGGTCTTGGGTGGGTTCGGGGTCGGTTGGGGGTGCTTGTTCGAGGATGAGGTGGGCGTTGGTGCCGCTGATGCCGAAGGAGGACACTCCGGCGCGGCGGGGTCTGCCTGTCTCGGGCCATTGGACGGGTCCGGTCAGGAGCCGGACGGTGCCGGTGGACCAGTCGACGTGGGGGGAGGGTTCGTCGGCGTGCAGGGTCGGGGGCAGTACGCCGTGGCGGAGCGCTTGGACGGTTTTGATGACGCCGGCGATCCCGGCGGCGGCGGCGGGGTGCCCGATGTTGGATTTGATGGATCCGATCCAGAGGGGGTGTGCGGGGTCGCGGTGGTGTCCGTAGGTGCTGTGGAGGGCTTGGGCTTCGATGGGGTCGCCGAGGGTGGTGCCGGTGCCGTGGGTTTCGACGGTGTCGATGTCGTGGGGGGTGAGGTGGGCGTTGGTGAGGGCTTGGTGGATGACGCGTTGCTGGGAGGGTCCGTTGGGGGCCGACAGGCCGTTGCTGGCGCCGTCTTGGTTGGTGGCGGTGCCGCGGATGGTGGCCAGGATGGGGTGGTGGTTTTGTTGGGCTTGGGTGAGGGGTTCGATGAGGACGAGGCCGGCGCCTTCGGCCAGGCCGATGCCGTCGGCACCGGCCCCGAACGCCTTGCACCGCCCGTCCGGTGACAGCACGCGTTGACGGCTGAAGCCCACGAACGGATCGGGACTGGTCAGGATCCCGACCCCGCCCGTCACCGCCTGGGAACACTCCCCGTTGCGGACGGCCTGGGCGGCCAGGTGGAGGGCGACGAGGGAGGAGGAGCAGGCGGTGTCCACGGTCACGGCCGGGCCTTCCAGCCCGAAGGTGTAGGCCAACCGCCCCGACACCACACTGGAGTTCGAGCCCGTCAGCAAGTGCCCCTCCAGGTCGCCGGGCACCCGTTGGATGCCCCCGCCGTACTGGGGCAGGTTGCAGCCCACGAACACACCGGTCGAGGAACCTCGTAGCGAACCGGGGTCGATGCCCGTGCGTTCGAACAGCTCCCAGGCGGTCTCCAGCAGGATCCGCTGCTGCGGGTCCATCGCGAGCGCCTCACGCGGCGAGATGCCGAAAGGCTCGGCGTCGAAGTCCGCCGCGTCGTACAGGAACCCGCCCCGCCGCGTGTAGGTGGTCCGCGGACGGTCCGGGTCCTGATCGAACAGCGCCTGTAGGTCCCAGCCGCGGTCGGTGGGGAAGTCGGAGATGGCGTCGGTGCCGGACAGCACCAGCTCCCACAGGTCCTCCGGGGAACGCACCCCGCCCGGGAACCGGCACGCCATGCCCACGATGACCAATGGGTCGTCGTCCGCGCGCGCCACCGCCGTCGCGGCCGGCGCGACCGCGGCGTCGCCGGTCAGCTCGGCGGCGAGGCGCCGCGCGACCTCCACGACGGTCGGATGGTCGAACGCCAGCGTCGCGGGCAGCGGCAGTCCCGTCGCGCGGGTGAGGCGGTTGCGAAGTTCCACCGCTGTCAGTGAGTCGAAACCGATCTCGTTGAAGGCACGCCTGGGATCGACGGCCTCGGGAGACCCGTGGCCGAGGACGTGCGCGACGTCCGCCCGGACCAGCTCGACCAGTGCCCGCTCGTGCTCGGCGGCGGGCAGCCCCGCGAACCGCTCGCGCCAGGCCGCGGCCTTCTCCTCGTCCGCGCCGGCGACGCCCCCCGCCGTGCCCGGCCCGGCCGGCGCGATCTCGGCGAAGAGGCGACTCGGCCGCGCCAGGGTGAACATGGGCAGGAACCGGTCCCAGTCCACGTCCGCGACCACCGGTGCGGCGTCGCCACGGTCCAGCACCTCCCAGAGCGCCGCGAAGGCGGACGCCGGGTCGAGCGGCACGAGCCCCTGGCGGTGCGCACGGTCGGTCAGCTCCAGGCGTCGGTCCTCGTCCTCCTCGCCGGGCGCCGCCCAGATCCCCCAGGCGACCGACGTCACGGGACGCCCCTCCGCCCGGCGGCGCTCGGCGAGCGCGTCGAGATAGGCGTTGGCCGCGGCGTACGCGCCATGCTCGCCACTCCCCCACACGGCCGTGATGGAGGAGAACAGGACGAAGGAGTCCAGGTCCCTGTCGGCGAACACCTCGTCCAGGACCCGCGCTCCCCCGACCTTGGCGGCCAGCGCCGCGGCCAGGTCCACCGTGCCGAGGCTCGTGAGCGGGGCGAGTTCGCCGACGACGGCGGCGTGGACCACCGAACGGACCGGCGCGCCCTCGTCCTCACACCTCAGCGCCAGTCCCTCCACCGCCTCCCGGTCGGTGACGTCGCACGCCGCGAAAGTCACTCGCGTACCGAGCGCCGCCAGTTCCGCGGCGACGCGATCGGCTCCGGGCGCCTCCGCGCCACGGCGGGACACGAGCAGCAGATGCTCCGCGCCCCGTTCGGCCATCGCCCGAGCCAGGAGCACGCCGAGCGCACCGGTGCCGCCGGTGACGAGCGTCGTCCCCTCCGGCCGCCACGTCCGAGCCGCGGCGGGCCCTCCGAGGCGGGCCCGCACGAGCCGGCGCGCACGCAGTCCCGAGGACCGGACGGCCAGCTGGTCCTCCCCGTCCGCGTTGCTGATGGCCTCGCTCAGCCGCACCCAGGTTCGCTCGTCCGGTTCGCCGGGCAGGTCGATCAGCCCACCCCAGTGCCGCGGATGCTCCAGCGCGGCCACCCTGCCGAGTCCCCACACCATCGCCTGGCGCGGGTCCGGTGGCGGATCCTCCGCACCGGCCCGGACCGCCGCGCGCGTCACGCACCACAGCGGCACGCCCTCGGGCGCCTGCGCGTGCCACCGCACCAGCTCCAAGGTCGCGGCAAGCCCTGCGGGAACCACGCGGCTCCGGTCGCCGTCGTCCTCCGCCAGTGCCAGGAGCGAGACCACTCCGGCGATCTCCAACTCCGAACGCAGCTCGCGGGCGCCGTCCGCGGCCGCCACATGCGTTTCGGCCCCGAGCCCCGCCAGTGTCTCGGCGACCGGGCCGGCGAACGGATGTCCTGGAGGAGCCACGATGAGCCAGTGCCCGCTCAGCGCACGTGCGCCTGCCGGACTGGGCCGCCACACGGTCTCGTACCGCCATGCGTCCGACGACGGACCCGTCACCCTCGCGCCCGCCCCGGCTCCGACGCTGACCCAGTAGTGGTGGTGTTGGAAGGGGTAGGTGGGCAGGTGGGTGGCGGTGTGGTCGGGTTCGGGTGGTTCGGGTGGTTCGGGGGGTTCGGGTTGGTTGGGTTGGGTGGGTGTGTAGGTGATGGGGTGGTGGGTGTGGGTGTGTAGGTGGGCGAGGTTGTGGAGGTAGTGGGTGTAGGTGTGGTGGTCGCGGGTGAGGGTGTGGTGGACGAGGGGTTCTGCGGGCGGGTTGTTTGTGGTGTCTGGGGTGTGGGTGTGGGTGAGGGTGTGGGTGAGGTCGGTGGTGAGGATGGGGTGGGGGCTGATTTCGAGGTAGGTGGTGTGGCCGGTGTGGTGGAGGTGTGTGGTGGTTTGGTGGAGTTGGACGGTGTGGCGCAGGTTGGTGTGCCAGTAGGCGGGGTCGGGGTGGGGGTTGGTTTGGCCGGTGCAGGTGGAGATCCAGGTGATGGTGGGTGGTTGGGGGGTGATGCCGGTCAGGGCGGTGAGGATGTGGGTTTGGAGGGTGTCGATGGCGGGGTGGTGGGAGGGGTAGTTGACGGGGAGGCGTTTGCTGCGGATGCCGTTGCGGGTGCAGTGCTCCAGGAGGCGGGTCAGGGCGGTGTCGGGTCCTGAGACGGTGGTGGAGTCGGGTCCGTTGACCGCGGCGATCGATATCTCTTCCAGGCCGTCCAACTGGTCGAGGGTGTGGGGGTGGGCGGCGATGTGGGCCATGCCGCCGGTGTGGTGCAGGCGGGTGAGGGCTTGGGAGCGCAGGGCGCTGATGCGGGCGGCGTCGTGCAGGGTGAGGGCGCCGGCGATGTGGGCGGCGGCGATTTCGCCTTGGGAGTGGCCGATGACGGTGTCGGGGTGGACGCCGTGGGCTTGCCAGAGCCGGGCCAGTGACACCATGATCGCGAACAGGGCGGGTTGGATTACCTCGGTGCGGTCCCATACCGGGCTGTCGGGGGGTTGGGTGAGGGTCTGGGTCAGGGACCAGTCCAGGTGTGGTGCCAGTGCCTGCTCGCATTCGGCCATGGATGCGGCGAACACCGGGGACTGCTGCAGCAGGGCCGCGCCCATGCCCGGCCACTGCGATCCCTGGCCGGGGAACACGAACACCGTCTTGCCGGCCGGGCGGGCCTGACCGGTCACCACCCCGCCGGTGCCGCGGGCGCCGGTGCCGCGGGGGCCGGTGCCGCGGGGGCCGGTGTCGCGGCCGGCGGCGATCGCGTCCAGCCCGTCCAGTAGTTCGCTGGTGCTGGTGCCGATGATGACCGCGCGGTGGTCGAACAGGGTCCGGCCCGACCGCAGCGCGCGCGCGGTCCGAACCGCGAAACCGGTACCGGTGCCGGCGGTGGGGGCGTTGGTGCGGGTCCAGGCGGCCAGCCGGCGGGCCTGGTCGCGCACCGCGCCCTGGCCGCGACCCGACACCACCCACACCACCGGACCATCCCAGCCGGCAGACTCGGCGGACTCGGCAGACTCGGCGCGCGGCTCAGCCGCGGACTCGGCGGACTCGGCCACGGGCTCGGGTTGGGGGGCTTGTTCCAAGATGAGGTGGGCGTTGGTGCCGCTGATCCCGAACGAGGACACCCCGGCCCGGCGCGGCCGGTCCACCCGCGGCCACTCGGTGGCCTCGGTCAGCAGCCGCACCGCACCGGCCGACCAGTCCACCGCCCGCGACGGCTCGTCCACATGCAACGTCCGCGGTAGTTCGGGATGCTGGAACGCGGTCAGCATCTTGATCACACCGGCTACTCCAGCCGCGGCGGCGGTGTGGCCGATGTTCGACTTCACCGAACCCAGCCAGAGCGGACGGTCCTCTGGACGGTCCTGGCCGTAGGTCGCCAGCAACGCCTGGGCTTCGATCGGGTCGCCCAGCGAGGTGCCGGTCCCATGGGCCTCCACCACGTCCACGTCCGCACCCGACAACCGCGCATTGGCCAGCGCACGCCGGATCACCCGCTGCTGCGAAGGACCGTTCGGCGCCGCCAGTCCGCTGCTGGCGCCGTCCTGGTTCATCGCCGAACCGCGGATCACCCCCCACACCCGCCGCCCATGACGCACCGCGTCCGACAACCGCTCCAACACCAGCACCCCGGCGCCCTCGCCCCAGATGGTGCCGTCGGCGGCCTCGGCGAACGCCTTGCATCGGCCGTCGGGTGCGAGGCCGTTCTGGCGGCTGAACTCCACGAACAGCCAGGGCGTCGTGAGCACGGTGACTCCGCCGGCGAGGGTAAGCGTGCTCTCTCCCGTGCGGAGTTCCTGGCAGGCGAGGTGGATCGCCACCAGCGACGACGAGCACGCGGTGTCCAGCGTCACCGCCGGGCCCTCCAAACCCAGCGTGTAAGACACCCGCCCCGACACCACGCTGCCCACGTTGCCGGTGAGGGAGTAGCCCTCGACCTCCTCGGGGATCTGCTGGACACCGCCGAGGTAGCCGGGGTTGCCCGCGCCGACGAAGACGCCGGTCCTGGAGCCGCGCAATGTGTGCGGGTCGAGCCCGGTGCGTTCCAGCGCCTCCCAGGCGACCTCCAGGAAGAGCCGCTGCTGCGGGTCCATGGCCAGGGCCTCGCGCGGCGAGATGCCGAAGAACTCCGCGTCGAAGTCCGCGGCATCGTGCACGAATCCGCCGTGGTCGACGTAGCTGGTCCCGGGGCGCCGCCCGTCGGGGTCGTGGAGGGCGGCGACGTCCCAGCCGCGGTCGACGGGGAAGCCGGTGATCGCGTCACGGCCGGACTCGACGAGGTCCCACAGCTCCTCGGGCGAGGTGACACCGCCGGGATAGCGGCAGGCCGCCCCCACGACGGCGATCGGCTCGCCCGCACGGCCCTCGGCGGCACCGAGACGGCGGCGCGTCTGCCGCAGTTCGGCCGTGACCCGCCTGAGGTACTCGCGAAGCCTGTCGTCCCCGCCGTCCATGTCGCCTCCTTCGCCGACGCGCCGGTCGGCGTCGCGGTCAGTCATGTCCGAGCTCCCGGTCGATCAGGGCGAACATCTCGTCATCGGTCTCGGCGTCGAACGCGCCGGGCGCCACGGCGTCGGCGTCGTCCGGGCCGGTGTCCTCCAGCTCCCATGCCAAAGCGCGCAGACGTTCGGCGACGTCGCGGCCGAGCCCGGAGTCGAGGGACGGGTCGCGAAGAAGACCTTCGAGTGCCTCAAGATGGCGCAGCACCGATGGCGGCCCGGTCGGGACGGACCCGTTGGCCGCCAGCCTGGCTTCGAGGTAGGCGGCGACGGCGGCCGGGCTGGGCTGGTCGAACAGCAGCGTGGCGGGCAGTTCGAGCCCGCTGAGCCGGGTCAGGGTGTTGCGGAGCTCGACGGCGGTGAGGGAGTCGAAGCCGAGGTCGAGGAAACCGCGCTCGGCGTCGATCGCCGCCGGGGTGGCGTGCCCGAGCACGGCGGCGGCCTGTACTCGGACCAGCTCCAAGAGCCGGTCGGCCCGCTGGTCCTCAGGGAGCGCGGCGAGGGTGTCGCCCAGCGGGATCTCGGTGGGGGCCGGACCGGCGGTGCGGCGGGACGGGCCCCGGACCAGCCCGCTCAGCCGGGGCTGGAGCGTGCCGTCCGCGGCGGCGGAGCGGAGGGCGGCGGGGTCCAGTGCGGCCGCGATCCGCACGGGGTCAGGTCCGGTCATGGCGTGATCGAGGAGGGCAAGGGCATGTTCGGTCGGCAGGGGTCGCAGCCCGGTACGGGAGAGGCGCGCGCGGGTGGCGGCGTCCAGGTCGGCGGTCATGCCGCTGGCCTCCTCCCAGATGCCCCAGGCGATGGACACGGCGGGACGGCCTCCGGCCCGCCGTGCATGCGCCCATCCGTCAGCGAAGGCATTGGCGGCCGCATAGCCGGCTTGGCCCGCGGAGCCGAGGACGCCCGCGACGGAGGAGAACACCACGAAGGCCGACAGGTCCAGCTGCCGGGTCGCCTCGTCAAGTACGAGCGTCCCGTCGACCTTGGGGCGGAGGACACGCTCGACTTGGTCCTGGGTCAGGGTGTCGGCCAAGCCGTCGTCGACGACACCTGCGGCGTGCACGACGGCGGTGATGGGATGCCCGGCGGGCACGGCGTCGAGAAGTCGGTCCACCGCGGCACGGTCGGCGACGTCGCAGGCCACGAGGACCACTTCGGCTCCGAGGGCGGTCAGTTCGGCGGCGAGGGCGGTGGTTCCCGGGTCGGCGGCGCCGCGGCGTCCCGCCAGCACCAGATGCCGGACGCCGTGCCGGGTGACCAGGTGCCGGGCGACGAGGCCGCCGAGCGTACCGGTCGCTCCGGTGACGAGGACGGTGCCGGCGGGGTCGCGGTCCGGGGGGACGGTCAGGACGATCTTCCCCAGGTGCCGGGCGCGGCTCATGAAGCGGAACGCCTCGGGAGCGCGGCGCACGTCGAACGCGCGAACCGGGGGCGGCGCCAGCTCGCCGCGGGCGAGGGCCCCGGTGACCTCGGCGAGCAGCGCTCCGAGCCGGTCCGGTCCGAGGTCTGCGAGGTCGAAGGGCATGTAGGCGAAACCGGGGTCGCGGGCGGCGACGTCCTGCGCGGCCCGCAGGTCGGTCTTGCCCATCTCGATGAACCGCCCTCCCGGCGCCAGCAGCCGAAGGGAGGCGTCCACGAACTCTCGGGCGAGCGAGTTCAGCACGACGTCGACGCCGCGCCCACCGGTCGCGGCACGGAAGCGGTCCTCGAAGCCGAGGTCGCGAGAGGACGCGATGTGCGCGTCGTCCAGCCCCATGCCTCGCAGGACGTGATGCTTGCCCGGCGAGGCGGTGGCGTAGACCTCGGCGCCCAGCCCGAGCGCCACCTGCACCGCGGCCATCCCGACGCCGCCCGCGGCGGCGTGTACCAGTACTGTCTCGCCCGGCTGGAGCCGGGCGAGCTCTACCAGGCCGTGCCGTGCCGTCACGAACGCGGCGGGCACGGCGGCGGCCTCGGTGAACGACCAGCCGGGGGGTAGCGGGACGACCGTGCGGTGGTCGGTCACGGCGACCGGTCCGAACGCATGGTCGATCAACCCCATGACCCGGTCGCCGACGGCGACGCCGGACACCCCGGGGCCGGTCTCGGTGACGATCCCGGCCGCTTCGGTGCCCATGGAACCCGTGCCGGGATACATGCCGAGGGCGATGAGGACGTCGCGGAAGTTGAGTCCGGCCGCGCGGACGGCGACCCGGATCTGCCCCGCCTCAAGAGGGGCGGTCGCTTCGGGGGCGGCCACGGCGGCGAGGTCGGTGAGCGTGCCGCCGTCGCTGACGTCGAGCCGCCAAGGGCCCGCGGGCGGTGTGAGCGCGTTTTCCACGGGGACGAGGCGGCCGGCGAAGGCGGCGCCGTCTCGCACGGCGATCTCTGGTTCGCCCGCCCGCACCGCCGTGGCGGCCGCACCTCCCAGGGCGGCACGGGACTCGTCGGTTCCGTCGGTGTCCAGAAGGAGGAGGCGGCCTGGCCGTTCGGCCTGCACGGCGCGCACCAGACCGCAGCGGGCGGCTTCCGCGGGGTCGCCGGGAACCGGCTCGTCCCCGGTGGTCACGCCGCCGGTGGTGACGACGACGAGTCGGGAGCCGCCCGGTATCCGTTCATCGCCGGTCCAGGACCGGACTGCGTCGAGGGTGGCGTGCACGCGCACCCGCACCGTCATGGCCGGCTCGCCTCCCTCCTCGGTCACCGGCGCGAGGAAGACCAGGTCCGGGACCGGGCCGGGGGCGTCCAGCAGCGAGGGCACGTCGGGATGCGCGGGCACTTCGCCCGGCAGTCCGAGGTCGGCGGGCGCGGCGCCGATCACAGCGCAGCCGGAGCGGGCGGCGGCCGGCGAGGTGGCCGAGCCGAGGGGTGTCCAGGCGAGGGTGTGGGCGGCCGGCGCGGTTCCGGCCCGCATCCGGCTCAGGGCGTCGGCGGAGATCGGCCGCACGGCCACGGAGGAGATGGTGACGACGGGCGCGCCGCCGGGATCGTGGGCGCGAACGGCGAACGTGTCGGGGCCTGTCCGCTCCACTCGGACGCGCAGCGCCGTCGCCCCGGAGGCGTGCAGGGTGAGGTCGTCCAGCGCGAACGGAAGGCGAAGCGGGGAGTCCGGCCCGTCCAGCAACAGCCCTGCCTGGAGCACCGCGTCGAGCAGAGCGGGGTGGGCGCCGAACCTGGCGGCACGGTCGTGTTCCTCGGGCGGAAGCAGCACGTCGGTGAAGACGGTGTCATCGAGCCGCCAAGCCTCGCGGAGTCCCCGGAACGCCGGGCCGTATCCGATGCCGCGAGCCGCCAGGTCCTCGTGGAGGCCGCGGACGTCCACCGGCCGGGCACCGGGCGGCGGCCACGGGAGCGACGCGGCGGCCACCGGGGGCGAGCCGGCAGGCGCGGTGCCGGAGGCGAGCACCGCGCCTGCGTGCCGAACCCAGGGGGTGTCCGCCGTCGCGCCGTCGGGGCGGGCGTGCACACTCACCCGGCGCCGCCCCGACTCCTCGGATGGCGCGACCCGGACCTGGAGGGCGAAGCCGGTGCCGTCGGGGAACACCAGCGGGGACTCCAGGACCAGCTCGGCGATCCGGTCGAGGCCGGCCTCATCACCGGCCCGCACGACCAGCTCGGCGATGGCCGAGGCGGGGAGGACCGCGGTCCCGCCGATCCGGTGGTCCGCGAGCCAGGGGTGGACGGACGGGGAGAGCCGTCCGGTGAGCAGGAGCTCCTCGCCACCGGCGAGGTCCACCGCCGCCGGGACGAGCGGGTGCCCGGCGTCGGTCAGGCCGAGACCGGACGCGCCGGTCGCGGCGCGGCCGCTCTCCAGCCAGTACCGGCGGCGCTGGAACGGATAGGTGGGCAGATCGAGAAGCGCTCCGGTCCCGGCTCCGAGGACCGCGTCCCAGCGGACGTCCGCGCCGCCCTCGAAGACCCGCGCACGGGCGGCGCGCAGGGTGGTGGCCTCGTCCTTGTCCCGGCGCAGCGTCGCCGCGGTGATCGGGGCGGCGTCGCCGCACGCCTCACTGGCGGCGGCCGCGAGGCCGCCACCCGGGCCCGACTCGACGAAGAACCGGCCGCCGGCATCGGCGGCGGAGCGCAGGGCGTCCAGGAAACGGATCGGCTCGCGGACGTGCTCGGTCCAGTACGCGGGCGAAGTCAGCTCGCCTTCGCCGGCGGGACGTCCAGTGCGGTCGGAGATGATCGGGATCTGCGGCGGGTGCCATGCGAGCCCCTCCGCGACGCGGCGGAACTCGTCCAGCATGGGATCCATGCGCGGCGAGTGGAAGGCGTGGCTGACTCGCAGGCGGCGGGCCTTGCCGCCGAGACCGGACCAGTGCGCGACCAGGCGGTCCACCGCGTCCTCGTCGCCGGACACGACCGTCGCGGCGGGACCGTTGACGGCGGCGATCACGACTCCGTCCCGCAGAAGGGGGACGATCTCCTCTTCGGCCGCCTCGAAGGCGGCCATGGCTCCCCCGGACGGGAGCGCCTGCATCAGGCGCCCGCGTGCGGCGACCAGCTCGGCGGCGTCGTCGGCGGTCAGGACGCTCGCGGCGTGCGCCGCGGCCAGCGCACCGATGGAATGACCGGCCAGCAGGTCGGGACGCAGGCCCCATGCGACGAGGGTCCGGAACAGCGCGACCTCGACGGCGAACAGCGCGGGCTGGGTCCAGCGGGTCTCGTGCAGGATGTCCTCGCCTGTCTCACCGAACACCACGTCCCGCAGACTTCCGCCGAGGAGGCGGTCGAACCGTGCGCACAGGTCGTCGAGCGCGGCGGCGAACTCCGGTATCGCCTCGTACAGGCCGCGGCCCATGCCGGGATACTGCGCGCCCTGACCGGAGAAGAGGACCACGGTCTTGCCGGAGCGGGCAGGGCCGGTGCCGCGCGCGCCTTCGGTGGCCAGCGTCGTGAGGAGCGCCGCGGCGTCGTCGCCGTCGTGGGCGTCCAGCACGGCGCGGTACGGGTGCAGGGCGCGCGAGGTGATCAACGTCCTGCCCAGGTCGCGCAGGTCGAGGGAGGGGTTCGCCTCGACGAACCGGGCCAGCCGCCCGGCCTGGTCCGCCAGCGCGTCCGGGTCTCGGGCCGACAGGACGAGCGGGACGAGCGCCAGGTCCGCCGCGGGTGCGGGCGGGCCTTGCGGACCCTGCTCCCCGGGCGGCGGCTCCTCCAGGATGAGGTGGGCGTTGGTGCCGCTCGCGCCGAAGGACGACACGCCCGCGCGACGCGGCCGCCCGCCGGACGGCCACGGCACCGGCTCGGTGAGCAGCCGCACGTCCGCGGCGGACCAGTCCACGTGCGGGGTCGGTGCGTCGACGTGCAGGGTGCGGGGCAGCACCGCGTGCCGCATGGCCTGGACCATCTTGATGATCCCGGCCATTCCCGCGGCGGCCTGGGTGTGCCCGAGGTTGGACTTCACCGAGCCCAGCCACAGGGGCCGTTCGTCCGGCCGGCCTGCGCCGTACGCCTCCTGGACGGCCTGCGCCTCGATCGGGTCGCCGAGGGTGGTGCCGGTGCCGTGCGCCTCGACCGCGTCGACGTCGGCGGGGGCGAGTCCGGCCGCGTCGAGCGCCTGCGCGATGACGCGGCGCTGGGCGGCGCCGTTGGGAGCGGTAAGGCCGTTGCTGGCACCGTCCTGGTTGACCGCGGACCCGCGGACGACGGCCAGGACGCGATGGCCGCGGTGCCGTGCGTCCGACAGCCGCTCCAACACCAGAACGCCCGCGCCCTCGGACCATCCCGTCCCGTCGGCGGCGGCCGCGAACGGCTTGCAGCGGCCGTCGGGGGCGAGGCCGCGCTGCCGGCTGAACTCGGTGAACAGCACCGGGGCCGGCATGACGGTGACGCCGCCGGCGAGCGCGATGCCGCACTCCCCCGCCCGCAGCGCCTGTGCGGCGAGATGCAGCGCCACCACCGAGGACGAGCAGGCGGTGTCCACCGTCATCGCGGGGCCCTCCAGCCCCAGCGCGTAGGCGATCCGCCCGGACACCACGCTGGTCGAGGTGCCGCTGAGCAGGTAGCCCTCGGCCTGGTCCGGAGGCGCGCCGCCCGCGTAGTCTTGGTGGATGGCCCCGGCGAACACCCCGGTGGCGGTGCCGCGCAGCGAGTCCGGGTCGATCCCGGCGCGTTCCAGCGCCTCCCACGTCACCTCAAGGAGCACTCGCTGCTGCGGGTCCATCACCGCGGCCTCGCGCGGGGAGATCCCGAAGAACCCGGCGTCGAAGCAGGCCGCGTCGTCCAGGAAGCCGCCCACGCGTACGTAGGTGGCCCCGGGCGCGTCCGGGTCGGGGTCGTACAGCGCGGCGAGATCCCACCCACGATCTGCCGGGAACTCCGACAGGACCTCCCCGCCGGTGGCCACCAGGTCCCACAATGCCTCGGGCGAAGACACCCCGCCCGGGAAACGGCACGCCATCCCGACGATGGCGATCGGCTCCGCCGACGCGGGCACGGGCCGAGCCGCGACGTGCGGCCTCGCGAGGGCGGCGGGCTCGCCGCCCGCACCGGCGAGGGCGGCGAGGGTCCGGGCGACGGCGGCGGGCGTGGGGTGGTCGAAGACGAGCGTGATCGGCAGCCGGAGCCCGGTCGCGCCGGCGAGCCGGTTGCGCAGTTCCACCCCTGTCATCGAGTCGAACCCGACCTCTTTGAAGGCGCGGCCGGGGTCTAGGTCGTCGGGCGAATCGTGACCGAGGACGCTCGCGGTATGGCTCATGACCACGGTGAGGAGTTCGCGCTCCCTTTCTTCCCGGGGCAACGCCGACAGCCGCTCGACCGCTTCGTCCGTCTGCTCGCCGCTCACGTCCCGGCCCTCAAGCCGGCGGCGGGACGGACTAGCCGGGACGAGTGGACGCAAGGGTGCGGGCACCAACCCGAGGGCGGCACGGTCGCGGAGCCCCGGCAGGTCGAGGCGGACCGGCAAGAGGGCCGGGTGCCCACTCGCCAGTGCGGCGTCAAGAAGACCGAGGGCTTCGCCCCGGTCGAGCGCGACCGTTCCGGCTCCGGTCGGTCCCGTGGGTGCGGCGCCGGAAAGGTGCTCGGTCATTCCGCTGTGCAGCGCCCACGGCCCCCAGGCCAGAGAGGTCGCGGGCAGGCCGGCCGCGCGGCGGAGGTGCGCCAGGGCGTCGAGGGCGGCGTTCGCGGCGGCGTAGTTCCCCTGGCCTGGATTGCCGAGGACCCCGGCGGCCGAGGAGAAGAGCACGAAACGGGTGACCGGCAGATCCGCGGTGAGTTCGTGCAGGTGGAGCGCGGCGTCGAGCTTGGGTCGCAGGACACGGTCCACGCGGTCCGCGTCGAGGGACCCGATCGTCCCGTCGTCCAGCGTGCCGGCGGTGTGGACGACGCCGGTGAGGGGACGGTCGGCAGGAAGCTCCGCCACGAGGCGCGCCACCGCGTCCCGATCGGCGACGTCGCATGCGGCGACCGTGGCCTCCGCGCCGAGCCCGGCCAGCGAGGCCACGAGTTCCCCGGCGCCCGCGGCGTCCGGACCACGGCGGCTCACCAGCAGCAGCGACCGGACGCCGTGCGCTGCGGCGAGATGGCGCGCGACGGCGGAGCCGAGCGCACCCGTGCCTCCGGTCACGAGGACCGTGCCGTCGGGATCCCAGCCCGGGTCGGCGGGCGCCGCGGGCCGGGCAACACGGGCCAACCGGGGGATCAGGACCGTCTCCCCGCGCACTGCCGCCTGCAAGTCCTCTTCGCGGGCGGCGGCCGCGCAGGCCGAGCGTGTGGCGGAACCCGGTTCGGCGGCGGGGTCCAGGTCGATCAGTGCGATGCGGCCCGGGTTCTCCGATTGCGCCGAGCGGGTCAGACCCCACACCGCGGCAGCGGCGAGATCCGGAGTCTCCCCTTCGATGCCGGCGGCGTTCCGGGTGACGAGGGCCAGTCGCGTTCCCGCGAGGACGTCACCGGTCGCGATCCACTCCTTCAGCACGGCCAGCGCGGCGCCCAGTTCCGCACGCGCAGTGGCCGTGAAGCCGCCGCCGGACGGCGCGTCCGGGGAGAACAGCAGCAGGTCGGGTCCGGGCGCGCCCTCGCGGACGGTGTGGACGAGAGCGGCCAGGTCCACGTGGTTCTCGACCGGGTGCTCGACGGTGCCCAACCGTCCGGCGAGATCGTGGACGTCGTCACCGAGTACGGCGTACCGGATGGACGAAGCCTCCCAGACGGGCTTTGCGGGCAGTGCCGTCCAATCGAGGCGGTAAAGGGAGTCGCCGGCGCCGTGCGCGAGCGCGCCCTCGGGTGCGGGGCGCACGGTCAGGGAGCCGATCCGGCCGACTCTCTCGCCGCCGGGGGTGAAGAGGTCCACCGAGACTGCCCCGTCACGCTCCGGGCTGATGCGTACGAGCAGCTCCGTGGCACCTTCGATCTCCAGGGAGACGTCCGACCACGCGAACGGCAGCCGTGGCCCGGGCCGCTCCCGGGAAGGATCCGGCAACTCCGCCACTGCGTGCAGCGCCGCGTCCAGGAGGGCCGGGTGGATGGCGAAGGGGCCGGTCTCCTCGCGATGTTCTTCGGGCAGGGCCACATCGGCGACGACATCCTCGCCGTCCCGCCAGACGGCCCGCACGCCGCGGAAGGCGGGTCCGTATCCGTGACCTCGGTCGTTCAGGCGGGCGTAGAGGTCGTCGGCGGGTGCGGCGTCTGCGGGGCGAACGGGCAGGAGAACCGGTTCCGGATGGTCTCCGGGAATGGTGGGGACGAGCGTCCCGGTCGCATGCCGGGTCCAGGCCGCCTCCGTCTGTGACCGGGCGGGCCTGGCGTGCACGGTGAGCCCCCGCCGCCCAGCGGCGTCGGCTGCTCCGACCGCGACCTGGATCTCGGTCTCGTCGTGGCCCGGGAGGACGAGCGGTTGTTCCAGGACCAGTTCCTCGACCCCGGCGCATCCCATCTTGTCGCCCGCCTGGATGGCCAATTCCACCAGGGCCGCGCCCGGAACGACGACCATGCCGTTGACCGTGTGATCGGCCAGCCAGCCAGGGGACGACGCCGAAAGGCGTCCGGTGATGACGGCGGTGTCGGCGTCGGCGAGCCGCAGCAGCGCGTCGAGCAGGGGATGCTCGACGCGTTCGACTCCGGCCGAGGCGGTTCCCGAGAGGGGGCGTCCGGCCGCCTCCAGCCAGTAGCGCCGGCGCTGGAATGCGTAGGTCGGCAGATCGGGGCGGGGTCCCCGGCCGAACAGCGCCGTCCAGTCCACCGTGATGCCGCCGCTGTGCGCCTCGGCGGCCGAGCGCAGCAGGCGGTCCGCGGATCCCTGGTCGCGGCGCAGCGATCCGACCGCGACGACCTCCGCGTCTCGTTCCGCGGCGATCTCGGCGATGTTGGGGACCAGGATGGGGTGCGGGCTGCACTCGATGAAGGCCCGATGGCCCTCGGCGAGCAGGCCGCCGATCGCCCCGGCGAAATCCACCGGACGGCGCGCGTTGTCGAACCAGTACTCCGCGCCCAGCGCCGAGGTGTCCACCGGGGCGCCGGTCACCGTCGAGCAGAAGGTCACGTCGGTGGCCACCGGACTCACGGGCTCCAGGAGTTCCAGGAGTTCCCCGCGTAGTGGATCGACCTGCGCGCTGTGCGAAGCGACCGTCCCCGCCACGACACGCGCACGGATCCCCCGCTCCCCGCACAGCACCACCAGCTCATCCAGCAGGTCCTCCGGACCCGCCACCATCGTGGCGCCCGGCCCGTTGGCACCCGCCAGCGACAGCGCCCCGCCCCACCGCCCGATCAGCTCCTCGGCTACGGCGCGTCCCGCGGCCAGCGCGGCAACGGCTCCGTGTCCCACGAGCGCGCGAGCGAACAATCGCGACCGCAGCACCACGACCCGTACGGCGTGATCCAAGGACAGCGCGCCGGCGACGTACGCCGCAGCGACCTCACCCTGCGAATGACCCACGACAGCACCGGGCACCACTCCCCAGCTTCCCCAGATCCGGGCGATTCCGACCATCACGGCGAACAACAGCGGCTGGAGAACCTCGATACGCGCCAGATCCGCCTCATCAGCCCGCTCCAGCACCTCCCGCAACGACCAATCCACATACCGCGACAGAACGACCTCGCACTCCTCCACCCACCCCCCGAACACCTCCGACGAATCCAGCAGCTCACGCCCCATCCCCACCCACTGCGACCCCTGCCCCGGAAACACCAGAACCGGACGGCCCACCTCCAGAGCCGTGCCGGTCACGATGGCGGGAGCGGACTCGCCTGAGGCGAACGCACCCAGCGCGTCGCGCAGGCGGAGGAGCTCACTGCCAAGGACTACGGCTCGGTGGGTAAGAGCGGCCCGTGAGGTGGCCAGGGTTCGCGCCACGTCGGCAGGTCGGGTGTCCGGGTGAGCGTCGAGCCAATCGCGGAGCCGTTCGGCCTGTGCGCGCAGCGCGGTCGCATTCGCCCCTGAGAGCGTCCAGGGGATCGTGCTGAGCACCGCGCCGGCGGCATTCGGGGCCCCGGTCTCGGCCTCGGCGGCCTCCACGGGGGCCTGCTCCAGGATCAGGTGCGCGTTGGTTCCGCTGATCCCGAACGACGACACCCCCGCACGGCGCGGGCGCCCCGTGTCCGGCCAGTCTTTCGGGGCGGTCAGCAGTCGGACCGTGCGCGCGGACCAGTCGATCTCGTCGCTGGGCTCGTCCGCGTGCAGGGTGGGAGGCAGGACGCCCTCGTCCAGCGCGTGAACCATCTTGATGACGCCGGCGATGCCGGCGGCGGCCTGCGTGTGCCCGATATTGGACTTCACCGACCCCAGCCACAGCGGCAGCTCGACATGACGGTCACGTCCGTAGATCGCCATCAGAGCCTGGGCCTCGATGGGGTCGCCGAGCCGCGTGCCCGTCCCGTGTGCCTCGACCGCGTCCACCTCGTGGGGGCCCAGACCGGCGTTCGCGAGGGCCTGCCGGATGACGCGCCGCTGCGACGGCCCGTTGGGGGCGGTCAGCCCGTTGCTCGCCCCGTCCTGGTTGACCGCCGATCCCCGCACCAACGCGAGCACCCGGTGGCCATTGCGCCGGGCGTCCTCAAGACGCTCCAGCACCACCATCCCGACGCCCTCGGACCACCCCGCACCGTCCGCCCCGGCACCGAACGCCTTGCAGCGGCCGCTGGGCGAGAGAGCGCCCTGCCGGCTGAACTCCACGAACTCGCTGGGGTTGGGCATGATCGTGACACCGCCCGCGAGCGCCAGCGAGCACTCGCCCGACCGCAGCGCACGCCCCGCCAGGTGCATCGCCACCAACGACGACGAACACGCCGTGTCCACCGTCAGCGCAGGCCCCTCCAGACCGAACGTGAACGCCACCCGGCCCGAGATGACGCTGCCGATGTTGCCGACGAGGGCATAGCCGTGCGCGTCATCGGCCGCCTGCTGCATCCCCACGAGGTAGCCGAAATTGCCGGCGCCGACGAACACGCCTGCCGAGCTGCCGCGCAGCGACAGGGGATCGATCCCCGCCCGCTCCAGGGCTTCCCACGACGTCTCCAACACCAGCCGCTGCTGCGGATCCATCGCCAGCGCCTCACGCGGCGAGATCCCGAACAACCCCGCGTCGAACTCCCCCGCGTCGTAAAGGAAACCGCCCTCGCGGGCGACACTGCGCCCGGGGCGGGTCGCGTCGGAGCCCAGCAGGTCCCCGAGATCCCAGCCGCGGTCGGTCGGGAACTCGGAGATCGCGTCCCGTCCGGAGACGACCGTCTCCCAGAGGCCCTCGGGGTCGCGGACACCGCCGGGAAAGCGGCAGGCCATGCCGACGATGGCGATCGGGTGGCGGTCGCGCCGTTCGGCCTCGGCCAGCCTGCGCCGGGTCTCGTGCAGGTCCGCGGCGACACGCTTGAGGGTCTCCAGCAGCTTGCCATCGTCCGCCATCGGTGCCCGACTCCACTAATTCGGGGTCTGTGATTCGCGACTTTTACACAGCGGTTCCGGCCCTTCAAGAACACGGTGGGCAAACCTTCATGCACACGCCGCGATAATGTCCAGGCAGTTCCCTTGACCCTATTTTTCAGCCCCTCAGCACAGGGGGACGACATCCTCTTTTAGGGGTCAACGAGAACCGCTAGGGGAGGCCAGAATGGGTGGTGCGACATGGCCGGCCGCAAGCACCTTGAGGAGATGTCCATGCTCGATGACCGGGCTTGCAAGGATCTAGTGGTCGAGCACTGCAGGAGGGTCAACGCGCGCGACGTCACCGGCCTCCTGCGCCTCTACTCACCCGGCGTGCGTTTCGAAGACCCCGTCGGGTCGGGTATTCGGCGCGGGCACGCGGAACTCCGGCAGCACGCCATGGGCGCCATTCATTGCGGCGTCCATGAATACGCGCACGATCCGGTCGGCGCACTGAACGGAAAGCAAGCCGCGGTGCCGGTGACCGCGCACCTGGACTTCCGCACGACGGCGCCCCTTCTGTCCTCCCAGGGCTTCATGGATTGGGACGGGAAACCCGCCGGCCCAGGCAAACGGCTCCAGATCCACTACGTGATGGTGATCGAGGTGGACGGGAGCGGCCTCATCGCCGTGATGCGCGCCTATTGGGGCCGCACCGACGTGACCGTCGTCGACGAACGAGATGTCCTGACCATGCCCGCCCGGCCCACCACCCGGTCCACCGCCGGGGGCCCGACTAGCGGGCCGTCCGAACCGTGCCGCGAACGGCCAGCTCCGCGGGTGTGAGCTGCGGGCGGCTGAGCGGCGGACGGGTCGGCCCGCGCCGCAGCGCGGCGATCACGTCGGGATGCTCCAGGCTGTTCAACGGGGCCGACAGGCTGGTCACGCCCGCGACCGCCGCGCCCACGCGAGGATCCCGGATCGCGGTCTCGGTGACGAGGTCGGCGAAGGCCCGCTGTCTCCTCAGCACCGCGATCCAGCGGGCGTCGGCGACGTCCACCCGGCAGCCCGGGTAGAAGATGTCCTGGGAGACCGCCAGCGACCACGGGCCGTCCACCACGGCCCCGATCGACTTCTGCGCACGACGCGCCGCGCCGCCGCCGACGCCGTCGCGCGAGATCTCCTCGCCGAGCGCGGCCGCGCTGAGAGCCGCCGCCCCCATGCCGTGCCCGTACACCGGGTTGAAGGCCACCAGCGCGTCCCCGAGAACGGCCAGTCCGTCGGGCCAACGGTTCAGTCCCTCGTAGCGGAGCCGGCGATTGGACGTGCTGCGCGTGCCGCGCACCTCCGTGAGCGGATCGGCCCCGGCGAGAAACTCCGACACCAGGGGGTGCCGCGCGGCGCGCACGAACTCGGCGAACCCTTCCTCGCCGGCCGGCGGCTCGCCGCCCCGGGTGCCCGACACCGTCACGATCCACTGCCCGTCCTCGATGGGCAGCAGCACCACGTTGTGCCCCGGCCGTCCCGTGCGGTGGTCGGCGTAGTGCGACACCACCGGGAAGGGCTCCGCCGGCGCGCGGAATATCCTCGTGGCGTAGGCGATGCCGGAGTCCACGACCTCTTCGGGCACCTCCGGGAGCCCGAGCCCGGCCAGCCAGCGCCGCAGCGGGGAACCTCGCCCGGTCGCGTCCACCACCAGGTCCGCCTCCAGGTCGGTGACGGTCCCCTCCGCCGTCCCGCGCAGGCGGACGCCGCGCACCCGCTCGGCGTCGCCCAGGAGCCCGGTCGCCTCCGTCCCGCCGAGCACCGTGACGGAGCCCCCGGCTCCGACCTGGTCCCGGACGGTCCAGTCCAGCAGCGGACGCGAACAGGCGATCATGAAGTGCTCGGTGGGGAACCGATGCTGCCACCCGTGCGACGTGAGCGACACCATGTCCTGATACATGCTGATCTTGCGCGCACCGGCCCGGTACAGCCGCTCCATCGTGCCCGGGAGCAGCTTGTCGATCACCCTGGCTCCCCCGGACCACAGCAGATGCGCGTGGCGCGCCTGCGGCAGCCCGCGCCGATGGTCCGGCCCGCCGGGGAGGACGTCGCGCTCCACGACGGTCACGGCGTCCAGGTGACGTGCCAGGGCCGCGGCCGCCAGCATCCCCGCCACACTGCCGCCCAGCACGACGGCATGGGTCCGTCTGGTCATCTCGGGCGTCTCCTCAACCTCGTTTCCCTCACGCTCGCAGCGCGATACGGGACCGGCAAGAAAACCGACCCCCTATTTCCGGCCGCCATCGCCCCTGATTCATCCGCGCTGAATTGAATGCGGGCGAGCCGCCCATAGAATCCCCTTAGCCGAGCGGCGGAGGATTTCATGGCCGGCGAAATGGCCCGCAAGAGGATCGCTCTGGAGTACTGCGCCCGGATGAACGCGGGAGACCTCGAAGGGGTCCTCGCGCTGTTCCGCGACGATGCCGTCTTCGAGGATCCGGTCGGCTCCCCCAGAGCCCTGCGCGAGCACCTCGCCCGGGCCATCGCCGGACGGGTGAGCGAGGAGCCGGGTACGCCGGTGGCCGCCATGGACGGCCGGCACGTGCTGCTGCCGGCGACCGTCACCGTGTCGGACCCGTCCGTGCCTCGCGGCAAGCGGGTCCGGTACACCCTGATCGGCCTGCTCGGCGTCGGCGACGACGGTCTCATTGAGGACGTCCGGGTGTTCTGGAGCGCCTCCGATGTGACGCTGGTGGACGAGGAGCCGGCTACCGGCCGGACCGGGACACCGTGACGGGCAGCCGCTTCATCCCGAAGAAGTTCTGGGGATAGAACTCGAGGTCCGCTCCCGGGGTGATGCGCAGGTCCGGGAAGCGGTCGAACAACAGGTTCAGCCCGAGTTCGCCCTCCAGCCGGGCGAGCTGGGACCCCAGGCAGTAGTGGATGCCCTTCCCGAAGGCCAGGTGGCCGTTGGGGTGCCGGCCGAGGTCGAAGACGTCCGGGCGGTCGAACTGGCGCGGGTCCCGGTTCGCCGCGACGATCCACACCTTCACCACCGAACCCGCCGGGATGCGGGTGTCCGCAAGCTCGACGTCGGTCCGGGTGTAGCGCAGCACCATCAGCACCGGGGGCCGGTACCGCAGCAGCTCCTCGATCGCGCTCGGCAGGAGCGAGCGGTCCGCCCTCAGCCGGGCGGCCAGCCCCGGATCCTCCTCGAAGCACCAGATCGCGTTGCTGAGCATCATCGTCGTGGTGACATGCCCTGCCTCCAGCAGGACGCGGCTGAAGTTCACGACCTCCTGGTCGTCGAGCCGGTCGCCGCCGACCTGCGTGGCCACCAGCCGGCTGAGCAGGTCCTCGCGCGGGGCCGCCCGCCTGCGCCGCACGTGCTCCAGCAGGTAGGCGTTCATCTCCATCGTGCCCATCGCGATCTCCCGCCGCGCGTCCTCGTTCGCGAGCGGGTCGAGCACGACGGCGCCCAGCATCCGGTCCGCCCAGGCCTTGAACTGGGCGAGGTCCAGGCTCGGGATGCCGAGCAGCTCGGCGATGACGATCACGGGCAGCGGCTGGGTGAACTGAGAGACGAGCTCGATCTCGTCCGCGCCGCCCGCCGCGTCCAGCAGGCCGGCGGCAACCTTCCGGATCTCGGGCTCCAGCGCCGAGACCGCCTTGGGGACGAAGACCCGGCTGACGATGGTGCGCAGCTTGCGGTGCTCGGGCGGATCCAGCCAGAGCATGTTCCCCCGGAAGCGGCCGGCGGCGGGGAAGGCGTGCGAGGGATCGCTGGAGAAGGACGACGGTTCCGACAGCACGCGCTGCGCCTCCGCGGCGCGAACGACGTTCCATACGCCCTGCGCGTCCCGTCCGACCGGGCACTCGTCCTGCATCCGGTGCGCCCACGCGATCAGGTCAGAGCCGCCGTCCGCGGCGGACGGTGCCGTCTCGCAGATCGTCTGCTGGGCCATGGGCGCCTCCCGGGGAACGTCTGGAGCGACGGTAGTTCCGCGCTCCCGGGCGGGATAACCCCTACCGGACCCCTATTCGGCACCGGCGCTCCGCGCTTTTCCGATTCCATTCGCGTCACGCCCCCGGGCCAGATATTCCAGCGTCACCCATTGGCTGGCGGCCACGACGTGATGGGCCACGTCATCTGCTTTCGCGCCTTTCCGGTAGAGGAGGCGGGCCGAGCGCATGTGCAGATCGCTGCGCCGCGCGGGTTCCATGCCGGCCAGGACGGCCAAGCGAGCGGCCTCGTGCCGGAACCGCACCGAGTCAAGCAGTCCGGCCGTGCCGAGGGCGTTCAGCGGCCCGCCCAGGTCCGGTTCCGCCCAGCCGAGCAGGTCGGCCACCGTGCGCGGGACGGCCATGTCGCCGAGCACGGCCACGGCCTCGGCCAGCCGCCGGGTGTCCTCGTCCCCGCGCCGAAGGCAGTCCAGTACCGCGCGCTCGAAACCGGGCCCGACCACCAGCCGGCCGGCGTTCCCCGTGGCGGCGTCCCGCTGGTCCTCCAGCAGGCCGCGCAGCAGCAGCGGGCTGCCGCCGGTGATGGCCAGGGCGCCCGCGGCGAGGCGCTCGGCGCGGGCGGCGCCGAGCCGGGAGGCGAACATGCGGGCCGCGCCCTCGCGCGACAGCGGGCGCATCCGCAGCAGCGGTGTGCCGGGCAGCCGGGACAGCTCCTCGCGCAGCACCCCGCGTCCGGGGTGGGCCACCCCGGCGTCGGTGAAGATCATCATGACGCGCGCGCCGCGCAGGCCGCGGACCACGCCGAGCAGGTCCCTCAGCGAGGAGAGGGTGACCCGGTGCGTGTCGTCCACGCCCACCACGACCGGATCGCGCTCGGCTAAGGCGAGCAGCAGGGCGTGCAGCCGCCGCGCAGTCTCGTCGGAGGGCAGGCCGCCTCCGCGCGGCCCCGCGGGAGTCGGCGCGCCGGGTCTCGGCCTCCCGGTCTCCTCGGCGAACAGCTCCATGCCTTGTAGCAGGCCCTCGGTGAGGTCGGCGGGATCGCCGGGTTCGCCGAGAGGGGTCCCGGCCTCGAAGTACAACGCTCCCGCCGCGACGGCGCGCTCGGTGAAGGCGTGCAGCAGCTCGGTCTTGCCGGACGCCACCGCGCCGCTCACCAGCGCCGCTCCCCCCGCGCCGTGCCGGCAGTCGGCCAGCAGGGCGTCCAGCCGCTGCAGTTCTTGGTCGCGCTCCACTGTGTGCAAGCCACGTCTCCTTCGTCGAGGAGGCGACGGGCCGCCCGCCGGACTCGATCCCCGGCGGGCGGCACCGGTGCCGCGCAGTGTGGCCGTGCCGCCCAGCCGGTCAGGCGACCGACTTGACGTCGCGGGTGCGGAACCGCAACAGGCCCGCGACGGTGAGGACGGCCGCGATGGCGGCCAGCCAGACCAGCGGCTGCACCGCGACCTCTCCTCCCGGCAGCTTGGGAATGTGGGTGAACGGGGAGACGTCCAGCGCCTTCTGGCTGAGCTGCATCGCCGATCCGATCTGCCCGAGCAGGACGAACACCGCGAGCGCGCCCCAGCTCGCCAGCGTGAACTGCGGCAGGATACCGAACAGCGCGATGGTGAGTCCCGCGAGCACCCACACGGCGGGGAGCTGGACGAGGGCCCCGCCGAGCACGCGGGGCACCTCGTGCCCGGGGTCGCCGGTGTTGATGCCATGCGTCAGCCCCGCGGCGAGGCCCGCGACCGTCAGCACGACGGCCGGGCCGAGCAGCGAGAACAGCAGGTGCCCTCCCGCCCACTGGAGCCTCCCGACGGAGGTGGCGAGCACGGGGTCGGCTCTCAGCCCGTCCTCCTCGGCACGCATCCGCAGCGCCGCCTGAATCGCGTAGGCCGCCGCGATGAGCCCGAACAGGCCCATCATCGAGCTGAGGAAGGCGTCACTGAAGCCCGAGGCACCGCCCATCCGGGTGAAGACGTCGTGCAGGCTCTCGTTGTCGCGCATCATGTCGGCGACGCCCTTGGCCACTCCGCCCAGCACCACGCCGATCACGGCGAAGCCCGCCGTCCAGCCCAGCAACGGCGCCCGGTGCAGCCGCCAGGCGAGGGCCAGGGGGCTGCGCAGCCGTCCCGCCGCCTCGGCCGGACCGAGACGCGGCGGCAGCACACCGGCGCCGACGTCGCGGCGTGCCGACAGGGCAACGCTCGCGGCGACGAGGCCGGCGATGGCGACGACGACGATCCCGAGCACCCACCAGCGCTCGTCCGCGTACGGCCGGATGCGGTGGACCCATCCGATCGGCGACAGCCACGAAAGCCAGGTCGCTCCCCCGCTGTCACCGGCGATCCGCAGCAGAAGGGAGGCGCCGAGCACGCCGATGGCGATGGCTCGCGCGCCGCCGGCGCTCGTGGTGAGCTGGGCGGCCAGCGCGCCGACCGCCGCGAAGATGCAGCCGGCGGCGGCGAACTCCAGCCCGAGCGCGACACCGCCCGCGGCCGGCAGATCCTGCTTGTTGAGTCCCGCCATCATGATGAGCGCGAGGACGAGGTTGGCGCCGATCGTCACGATGAGCGCGGCGGCCAGGCCGGCGTGGCGGCTCACGGCCGCCGAGCCCAGCAGCTCCCGGCGCCCGGCCTCCTCGTCGGTGCGGGTGTGCCGGATGACCGTGAGCAGGCTGAGCAGCCCGACGACGAGCGGGATCAGCCCGAGCCGCTGGGTCACGATGCCGCCGACGCCCTCGTCGTAGAGCGGCCCGAACAGCGCGATGAAGGCCGGGTTGTTTCCGCTGACCTGGGCGTACTCATGGCGGTCGGCGACGGTCGGGTACAGGTCGGCGGTACTGGAGGCGAACGCGGACGGCACCACGCCCAGGTAGATGACCCAGATCGGCATCAGGAACCGGTCGCGGCGCAGGATGAGCCGGACGAGCCCGCGCGTCCCCGTCAGCGCGCCCATCAGGCGACCCGGCCGTTCCGGGCGCCCTGCCCCCCGGCACCGGCCGGTTCCTTCTGGTAGTGGCGCAGGAACAGCTCCTCCAGCGTCGGAGGCCGGCTGATGAGGGACCGGACACCGGCCTTGGAGAGCACCTGCAGCACCTCGTCGAGCCGGTCGGAGTCGACCTCGCAGGTCAGCCGCCCACCGGGCTGCTCCTCCAGGTGGTGCACCCCCGGCTGGGAGCCGAGGCCCTCGTGCGGCCCGGCCAGCTCGGCCTGGATGGAGATCCGGGTGAAGTGCCGCAGATCGGCGAGGGTGCCCGTCTCCACGGTCCGGCCGTCGCGGATGATGCTGACGCGGTCGCACAGCGCCTCGACCTCGGCGAGGATGTGGCTGGCCAGCAGGACGGTGCGGCCGCTGCTGCGCTCCTCGTCGATGCACTCGCGGAAGGCCGCCTCCATCAGCGGGTCCAGTCCCGAGGTGGGCTCGTCGAGGATGAGCAGCTCGACGTCGGACGCGAGCGCGGCCACCAGCGCCACCTTCTGCCGGTTGCCCTTGGAGTAGGAGCGCGCCTTCTTGCGGGGGTCCAGGTCGAACCGGTCGAGCAGTTCGGCCCTGCGGTTCTTGTTGAGCCCCCCGCGCAGCCGGCCGAGCAGGTCGATGACCTCGCCGCCCGAGAGCCCCGGCCAGAGCGTGACGTCGCCGGGGACGTAGGCCAGCCTCCGGTGCAGCGCGGTGGCCTCTTCCCACGGGTCGCCGCCGAGGAGCCGGACCTCGCCGGCGTCGGCCCGCAGCAGGCCGAGCAGGATGCGGATGGTGGTGGTCTTGCCGGCCCCGTTCGGTCCGAGGAACCCGTGGACCTCGCCGGTGCGGACCTGCAGCCGCAGCTCGTCCAGAGCCCGGGTGCGGCCGTACGCCTTGACGAGACCCTCGATGTGGATCGCGTCGCTCATTGCCGTTACTCCTCTGCGGTGGGGGGACCTGCTAGGAAACGTTCGAGTCCGGCGCGGGCCTCGGCGGCCGTCTCCGGGCTGACGAGCGCGTGCGAGTGGATGTCGAGCAACGCCAGGACCAGGCGGGGGTAGGTCTCGGGGCTGAAGGTCTCGGTGCCCAGCGTGCGCGACAGGTGGGTGTGCAGGACGATGACGCCGAGCTGCATGGCGGTCAGCACGGCCGAAAGGCCCTCGCGGTCATGGTCCGGGGGAGCGATGACGCCGGGCATGCCCGCCCAGAGCGCGTCCTTGGTGTAGTCGACCAGCTCGTCGAAGAGCTGCGCTGAGGACGGGGAGTCGTCGACCAGCGCACGGGCCAGGTAGCGCAGCACCGGCATGCTGGTCCGGAAGGCGATGGACAGGAAGTTGGGGTCCGCGAACTGGCCTTTGGCGTGGGCCTCGTCCTTGGTCCTCCGGAAGAAGTCGAAGGCGTACTCGTCGCACGCCTCCCGCAACGCCTCCTTGCTCTTGTAGTGGTACTGGACGAGTCCGGACGACACGCCCGCGGCCTCGGCGATGTCCCTGATCGTCGCCTCTTTGGCGCCGCGCTCGGCGAACTGCAGCAGCGCGGCGTCCCTGATCCGCGCCCGCGCGGTCAGGTCGGCATCGGCAGGACGTTCCGCGGGCGGGACTGAACTCATATACAGCTTCCTTAACACATGATCAGTTGTCCATATCAACGTACTAGATCCCTATACACTCGTCCAGCATTCTGGCCAGGTGCTCAGGGGCGAACCGCCGCCGGCCGGCTCAGTGGTCGGCCGCGAAGCCCGCCAGATCGGCGGCGATGGCGGCGGCGACCTCGGCGCGGCGCTCGCTCAGGTAGAAGTGGCCGCCGGGCAGGGTGCGCATCCGGAAGCCGCCGCCGGTGTGGGCGCGCCATGCTTCGGCCTCCGCGGTGGAGACGCGGGGGTCGCGGTCACCCGTCAGCACGCTCACCGGGCAGGCCAGCGGCGGGCCGGGACGGTGCCGGTAGGTCTCGATCGCCCGGTAGTCGGCGCGCAGCGCGGGAAGGATCATGCGCCGCAGTTCCTCGTCCTCCAGCAGGGCGGCACTGGTCCCGCTCAGCCCGGCCACCTCGGCGAGCAGCGCGTCGTCGGAGCGGCGGTGCACGTCTTCGTGGCGGTGCGTGGACGGCGCCCGGCGCCCGGAGACGATGAGCACGGCCGGATCCGTCCCCTCCCCTTCGAGCCTCCGTGCCACCTCATAGGCGAGCACGGCGCCCATGCTGTGCCCGAACAGCGCCAGCGGCCGTCCCGGTTCCCGCGGCAGCACCTCGTGGACGAGCCCGGCGAGGGACTCCAGGTCCGTGCACGGGGCCTCGGCCCGCCGGTCCTGGCGTCCCGGGTACTGGACGGCGACGACCTCGCAGGCGCCGGCGAGCTCGCGGGCGAACGGGTGGTAGAAGCTCGCCGAGCCGCCGGCGTGTGGGAAGCAGACGAGCCGGGGGCGCGCGGGCACAGCGGGTGCGGGGGACGCGGGGAACCGCCGGAACCAGCGGTCCGCCACCTCTGCGGACGTGCTCATGGCTGCCACCACCTTCGGCGGACGGAGGGCTCCGCGCGGTCAGCGGAAGAGGTCGATCTTGGCGGCATGCCTCTCCCGCATTTCCGGGTCGGTCACGCCGAGCCCCTCCCGCGGGGCGAGGCAGAGAATGCCGATCTTTCCCTGGTGGGTGTTGCGCTGCACGTCGCGCACGGCCTGGGCGGCATCGGCGAGCGGGTAGCTGCGTGACAGGGTCGGGTGCACCCGCCCCCGACGGACCAGCTCGTTGGCCCGCCACGCCTCCTGGTAGTTGGCGAAGTGCGACCCGATGATCCGCTTGAGGTTCATCCAGAGATAGCGGTTGTCGAAGTAGTGGTCGTAGCCGCTCGTTGAGGCGCAGGTCACGATCGTCCCGCCCCGGCGGGCGACGTACACGCTCGCTGCGAAGGTCTCCCGCCCCGGATGCTCGAACACCACGTCGGGGTCCAGACCGCCGGTCAGCTCCCGGATGGCGCCGCCGAAACGCCGCCACTCCTTGCGGTTGGGGACCCCGCGATCCTGCCAGAACTGGAATCCCTCGGCCGACCGATCCAGCACCAGCTCGGCGCCCATCGACAGGCAGATGTCGCGCTTCTCCGGCGAGGAGACCACGCAGACGGGATCCGCGCCGCCCCGCAGGGCGAGCTGGGTGGCGTAGGAGCCGAGTCCGCCGCAGGCCCCCCAGACCAGCACGACGTCGCCCTGCTTCATATCCGCGCCGTTGCGCGAGACCAGTTGCCGGTAGGCGGTGGAGTGCACCAGCCCCGGGGCCGCTGCCTCCTCCCACGTCAGGTGCTCCGCCTTGGGCATGAGCTGGTTGGCCCGGACCAGGGCCAGTTCGGCGAGTCCGCCGAAGTTGGTCTCGAAGCCCCAGATCCGCTGCTCGGGGTCGAGCATCGCGTCGTCGTGCCCCTCGGGCTCCTCCAGCTCGACCGACAGGCAGTGCGCCACGACCCGGTCCCCCGGACGCCAGCGGGTGACACCGGGGCCGACCCGCAGGACGACCCCCGACAGGTCCGAGCCGAGCACGTGGTAAGGCAGGTCGTGACGGGCGGCGAGCGGGGAGCGGCGGCCGTATCGCTGCAGGAACTCGAACGTCGGAATGGGCTCGAAGAGGGCGGACCACACGGTGTTGTAGTTGACCGAGCTCGCCATGACGGCGATCAACGCCTCGCCGATCCCCAGTTCCGGGACGTCGACGTCGTGCACGTGCAATGAATCGCGCGGGTCCCGGTCTTCGACCGGGATCCCCTCGAAGACTCCGACCTCGCTCTTGTGCACGGTCAGCGCGCGATAGGAGTCGGGCACCGCGATGCCCTCCCATTCCAGGGCTGGAGCACGCTGTTCGATCGCTTGCAGAATCTCCCGCATTTTCCGTCCCTGAGAATGGTGCACGGTCGTTACGGTCGAAGGTCGCATCGGGCCTGAAACAGGGCAAGGCGCCACTGGGTTTATAGGGGGCGGCACGCCGAGAACTGGGGGCACGGAGCACCGCCCTCGGCCCGCTTACAGGCCGAGTTCGTTGCGGACGAAATCCAGCACTTCGGTGGAGGAGGCGGCCGCGAGCCGCTCCCCTACGCCGTCGTCGTGAACCTCCGCGGCGCCCTCGGGTGCGGACCGCGCCCGCCATTCCTCCAGCAGCCGCTCCAGCCGGGCCGAGATCATGGCGCGCTCCTCCTCCGCGGCCCTGGAACCGGCGCGCGCCATCGCCTCCGCCAGCCGGTCCAGGCCGCTGAGGACCGCGTCGGCCGCGGACGGGGCGCTCGGCGCCAGCGTCTGGCAAAGGTGTTCGGCCAGCGCGGTCGCGGTCGGATGGTCGAACACCAGCGTCGCGGGCAGCCGGGTGCCCGCCGCGGCGCTCAGCGCGTTGCGCAGCTCGACCGCGCCGAGGGAGTCCACGCCCAGCTCCTTGAAGCTGGCCTCGGCGTCGACGGCATCCGCGGACGCGTGACCGAGAACGGCGGCAAGGCACTCCCGGACCTCCCGCACCATGACCTCCCGCATCCGCTGGGGCGGAAGGTCCGCCAACCGCCGGGCAAGGGACCCGGACGCGCTACTTCGCACCGAGCCGCCGGCGGCACGGCGGAGGGGAGCCTGCGTCCCCTCACCTGCCCGCCAGGGCGCGAGGTGCGCTGGGACGAGGACGGCGTCCTCCCGTTCCAGGGCATGATCGAACAGGGCGAGCGCCTCGGCCGACGGCATCGGCCGGATGCCCAGTCGCCCCATCCGGTCACGGTCGGCGTGGTCGAGGTCGGCGGTCATCCCGCTGCCGTGCTCCCATAGCCCCCATGCCAGAGAGACCGCCGGGAGCCCCTCGGCACGGCGGCGCGTGGCGAGGGCGTCGAGCACGCGGTTGGCCGCCGCGTAGTTGCCCTGGCCTGGTGTTCCCAGCACGCCGGCGACGGAGGAGAACACCACGAAGGCGGTGAGGTCCAGCCCGCGGGTCAGCGCGTCCAGATGCAGCGCCGCACCGGCCTTCGGGCCGAGCACCCGGGCCAGGCGCGGCGGGGTGAGGGAGGCCACCACCCCGTCGTCGAGGACGCCCGCCGCATGGACGACCGCGGTGAGCGGGCGGTCTCCGGGAATCTCCGACAACAGCCCGGCCAGGGCGTCGCGGTCTCCGACGTCGCAGGCCCGCACCGTCACCGAGGCACCGAGGGCCCGCAGGGCGTCCGCCAGTTCCACCGCGCCCTCGGCGTCCGGCCCGCGCCGGCCGGCGAGCAGGAGGTTGCGCGCACCGTACCGTGTCACCAGGTGGCGGGCGACCCGGCCGCCGAGGGCGCCGGTGCCGCCGGTGATCAGGACCGTGCCCGCGGGATCGGGCCGCCGCGGCACGGTGAACACGATCTTGCCTACGTGTCCGCCGCGTCCCATGTGCCGCATCACCTCCGGTGCGGCACGCAGGTCGTGGACCTCGACGGGAGGCGGGCGCAGCGTCCCCCGCTCCAGCAGATCCACGACCTCGGCCAGGATCTCGCCGAGTCGTTCCGGAGACGCATCGCGCAGGTCGAAGGCGCGGTAGGTCGCATCCGGGCGGAATGCGGCCGCTTCGGACGGGTCGCGCAGATCGGTCTTGCCCATCTCCACGAACCGGCCCCCGGGCCCGAGCAGTCCCATCGAGGCGTCCACGAACTCGCCCGCGAGAGAGTTGAGCACTACGTCCATGTCCGCCGGGGCGAACTCCCGCGCGAAGGACAGGTCGCGGGAGGACGCGCGGTGCGCGGCGTCCAGGCCGAGCCCGGCGAGAACCCCCTGCTTGCCCGGGCCTGCTGTGCCGTACACCTCGGCCCCCCAATGCCGGGCGAGCCGGACGGCGGCCGTCCCCACCCCGCCGGCGGCGGCGTGCACCAGGACGCGCTCTCCCTCATGCAGGCCCCCCAGATCGCGCAGGCCGTAGTAGGCGGTCATGAACGCCACGGGCACCGCGGCGGCCCGCTCGAACGACCAGCCGTCCGGGATGGGCACGAGCAGCCGGTGGTCGGTCACCGCGACGGGCGCGAACCCCTCGTCCAGCAGACCCATGACGCGGTCGCCCGGGGCGAGCCCGGTCACGCCGGCACCGACGTCCACCACTGTTCCGGCGCCCTCGCTGCCGAGCGCGGCGGAGCCCGGGTAGACCCCCAGGGCGATCATGACATCGCGGAAGTTCAGACCGGCCGCGCGGACGGCCACTCGCACCTCGCCGGGCCCGAGCGGTCGGCCGGTGCGCTCCGACACCGTCGGACGCACGCCGGACGGTGAGCCCGGCTCGACCGGTGCCAGGTGCCAGCCCGTGTCCCGGGGCAGTTCGAGCCGCTCCCCTGTTTCGGCGCGGATGAGACGCGGCGCCCGCACGCCGCCTTCGCGGACCGCGAGGCAGGGTTCGCCGGGATGGGAGGCCGCGCGCGCGGCATCGGCGAGGGCGGCGGCCTCGTCCCGTTCGCCGCTGTCGACCAGGACGAAGCGTCCGGGGTTCTCGGCCTGGGCGGACTTCACCAGTCCCCAGGCCGCCGCGGCGGCCAGGTCCTCGGCGGGCTCTTGCGGCCCGGTGGCGACGGCCCGGCGGGAGACCAGCGTCAGAGGGACCCCGGACAACCGGTCCTCCGCCAGCCATCCCTGCAGCAGCGCAAGGACCTCGGCCGTGGTCGCCTGTACGGCCTCGGGAAGGTCCGAGGCTCCGGCGCGATCGGCGAGCAGTACCGCGACGCCGGTGCCGGCGCTCCCACCGATATCGCCCGCCAGTTCCGCCGGGTCGGGCCACTCATCAGGCCCGAACGCGGTCCCACGCTCCGCCGTCTCTGCCTTCTCTGCCGGCGCCGGCGGCAGCAGAGCCCACTCCTCGCGGAACAGCGCCGCGCCCTCACCCGTCGATGTGGCCGCGAACTCGCCGGGCGGGGCCTCCCGAAGCGAGAGGGACTCCACGGCGAGAACCGGCTCGCCGGCCGGATCGGTCAGCAGTACCCGGACGCTGTCCGGGCCCGTGCGCGTCAGGCGCACGCGCAGCGCCGTCGCCCCCAGCGCGTGCAGCGTCAGGCCGTGCCAGGCGAACGGGAGTCGGGGCGCCGTTCCTGGTTCGGCACGCACGAGCAGATGCAGGGAGGCGTCCAAGAGCGCCGGGTGCACGCCGAAACCTCCGGGATCCTGATCGCCTGGCAGGGCAGCCTCGGCGTACAGGTCGTCGCCGTGGCGCCACGCGGCGGTGAGCCCGCGGAACGCCGGGCCGTAGTCGTATCCGGCGGCGGCCGCCTCCTCGTAGAACCCGTCCAGGTTCAATGGCTCGGCGTCGGCCGGAGGCCAGTCGTCGAGCCGCTCCGGCAGGGCGCCCTCATCGCGCCCCACCATGCCCTGGGCATGGCGCGTCCACGCGGCGTCGCCATCGGCCGGACGTCCGTAGACGGCGATCGGGGCGTCGCCGGACTCGTCCTCCTCGCCGACGACGATCTGGAGCCGGATCCCTCGGCCCCCCGGGAGCGTCAACGGGTGTTCGAGGACCAGTTCGGCAAGGCGTGGGCGCCCGGTCTCCTCCCCGGCACGCCGGGCCAGGTCGGCCAGCGCCGCGCCTGGGACCAGGACGGTCCCGAGCACGGCATGGTCGGAGAGCCAAGGGTGCTCCCGGACGGACAGGCCGCCAGTGATCACCGTCTCGCCCGAGCCGGCATGCGTCATCCGCGAGGCCAGCAGAGCGTGCCCGTCGATCCGTTCGCCCGGCCCGCCGCGGTCCGCGCCGGGTGCCGCCTCCAGCCAGAGGCGCCGCCGCTGGAAGGCATAGGTGGGGAGGTCGACCCGCCGCACCGGCCCTGCGGGCAGGAACGCGGCCCAGTCGACGTCGTGGCCTCGGACATGGGCGGCGGCCACGGCGGACGCCAGGGTGCGGTCGGCCGGCCGGTCGGCACGCCCGGTCGGGAAGAGGACGGCCTCCTCCGGTCGCAGCAGGCAGTCCGGCCCGAGCGCACTCAGCACCGCGTCGGGTCCCAACTCCAGATACTCCCGGACGCCTCGGGCTTCTAGGGCGCGCATTGCGTCGGCGAACCGCACCGGCGCGCGCACCTGGCGCACCCAGTACCCGGGGTCGCGGACGTCGCCGTCGGACGTTGTGACGATGGGGATGGCAGGGTCGCCGTAGCTCAAGGAGGCGGCCACCTCGGCGAACCGCTCCAGCATGGGTTCCATGCGGTGGGAGTGGAAGGCGTGGCCGACGCGCAGCCTCCTGGTCTTGCGGCCGGAGGCGGCCGCTTCGGCCTCGACCTCGGCGACGGCGTCCTCCTCCCCGGACACCACGACCGCGGACGGGCCGTTCACCGCGGCGATCGACACACGCCCGGAGCGCTCCCCGATCAGGTCCAGCACATCCCGCTCGCTCATCCGCAGGGAGACCATCGCACCGCCGGGCGGCAGCTCCTGCATGAGCCGTCCCCGCGCCGCGACCAAGGCGCACGCGTCCTCCAGGCTCAGGACTCCCGCGACGTGCGCGGCGGCGACCTCGCCGATGGAGTGTCCGGTCACCGCGTCGGGGACCAGGCCCGCGCTTTCCAGGAACCGGTGGAGCGCGACCTCCAGCGCGAACAGCCCCGCCTGGGTGAAGACGGTCCGGTCCAGCAGCCCGGTCTCGTCGTCGGTGTCGAACACGACGTCCTTGACGTTCTGGCCGAGCCGTTCGGAGACGCCCGCGCACACCTCGTCGAACGCGGCCGCGAAGACGGGGTGCTCCCGGTGCCATTCGCGTCCCATGCCCTGCCGCTGGGATCCTTGGCCGGAGAACAGGTACGCGAGCCGTCCGTGCGTACGAGCGTTGCCGGTGACGACGTCCGGGCCGGGCCGCCCCGCGGCGAGCGCCGCGAGCGCGGTCTCGGCCGCGGTGCGGTCCTCGGCGAGGATGACCGCGCGGTGCGTCAGGGCGGCCCGGCCCGTCGCGAGTGCCTTGCCGACGTCGGCCAAGGAGGCGTCCACGCCCCCGGCCTGGAGGAATTCGCCGAGGCGGCCGGCCTGCGCCCGCAGCCCGCCGACGTCCTGTCCCGAGATGGTCCAGGGCACCAGCGACGGGCCCGAGGCGGCGTCGTCGGCGTCGCCGGCGTTGTCCGCAGGGCGGGCTTCGGGCGCCTCCTCCAAGACGACGTGGGCGTTGGTACCGCTGATGCCGAAGGAGGACACGCCCGCCCGGCGCGTCCGTACGCCGGGTTCCCAGGGCACCGGTTCGGTCAGCAGCCGCACAGCGCCCGACGACCAGTCCACATGCGGGGTCGGCCGGTCCACATGGATGGTCCGCGGAAGCAGTCCGCGGCGCAGCGCCATCACCATCTTGATCACGCCCGCGATCCCGGCCGCGGCCTGCGGGTGGCCGAGGTTGGACTTCACCGAGCCCAGCCACAGCGGCCGGTCCCGCGGCCGGTCCGGGCCGTAGACGTCCAGGACGGCCTGCGCCTCGATCGGGTCCCCGAGGGTGGTGCCGGTGCCGTGCGCCTCGACCGCGTCGATGTCGGCGGAGGCGAGCCCGGCCGCGGCGAGCGCCTGCTGGATGACCCGCCGCTGCGAAGGGCCGCTCGGGGCGCTGATGCCGTTGCTGGCCCCGTCCTGGTTGGTCGCCGAGCCGCGGATGACCGCAAGCACCGGGTGGTCGTTGCGGAGGGCATCGGAGAGACGTTCGACGAGGACGATCCCGGCGCCCTCGGACCAGCCCGCGCCGTCCGCGGCGGCGGCGAACGACTTGCAGCGCCCGTCGGGCGCGAGCCCGCGCTGCCGGCTGAACTGGACGAACATTCCGGGGGTGGCCATGACGGTGACCCCGCCCGCGAGGGCCAGTGAGCACTCTCCGGAGCGCAGAGCCTGGCCGGCCAGGTGCAGTGCCACCAGGGAGGACGAGCAGGCGGTGTCGAGCGTGACCGCGGGCCCCTCCAGGCCCAGGGTGTATGCGACCCGGCCCGACACCACGCTGCCCTGGGCGCCGGTGGTCAAGTAGCCCTCGACGGCACCGGGCACCTCACCGAGGCGCGAGACGTAGTCGTGGTACATCAGCCCGGCGAACACCCCGGTCCTGCTTCCCGCGAGAGAGCGAGGGTCGATCCCGGCCCGCTCTATCGCCTCCCACGACGTCTCCAGCAGGAGCCGCTGCTGAGGGTCGATCGCGAGCGCCTCGCGGGGCGGGATGCCGAAGAAGCCGGGATCGAAGTCCGCCGCGCCGTCAAGGAAGCCGCCCTCTCTGGCGTAACTGGTGCCCGGATGGTCGGGGTCGGGGTGGTAGAGGGCGTCGAGATCCCATCCACGGTCGCCGGGGAAGGCGGACACGGCGTCGCGGCCCGCGGCGACCAGGTCCCACAGATCCTCCGGCGAGCACACCCCGCCGGGATAGCGGCACGCCATCCCGATGACGGCGATCGGCTCGGCGGACGGCGGACGCGGGGCGAGGCCGGCGGCCGCCGGGACTCCGGCATCGCCGGGCGCGCCGTCCAGTGTCGCGTGGAGGAGCCGGGCCACCGCCTTCGGCGTCGGGTGGTCGAACACCAGCGTCACCGGCAGCCTGACACCGGTCGCGGCCGACAGGCGGTTACGGAGTTCCACTCCGGTGAGCGAGTCGAATCCGAGTTCCTTGAAGGCGTGCTCGTCCGGGACGGCGTCGGAGGACTCGTGCCCGAGGACCTCGGCGGTCAAGGACCGCACCAGGTCGGCCAGCTCCCGCTCCCGCTCGCGCGGCGGAAGGTTCGCGAGGCGGGCGAGCGGCGAGTCCGGTGCGGTGCCGGGCAGGTCGGCGGCCGCGGTGGCGGCCCGGCGGCGGGCGGGCGCCCCCGCCAGGTCCCGCAGGGGTGCCGCGACCGTACCGTCGGCGACGCGGGCGCGTACCGCGGCGGTGCTCAGTCGCGCCGCGACCAGGAACGCGTCGTCGCGGGCGAGGGCGGCGTCCAGCAGCCGCAGACCGTCGCCGGTGGGCAGCGGGAGGACTCCCGCGCGTCCCAGCCAGGACAGGTCCCTGTCGGCAAGGTGCCCGGTCATGCCGCTGCGCTCCTCCCACAGGCCCCAGGCCAGCGAAGTGGCGGGCAGGCCGCGCGCACGGCGCCGCTCGGCGATCGCGTCGAGGGCTGCGTTGGCGGCGGCGTAGTTGCCCTGGCCCGGGTTCCCGAGCACACCCGCGACCGAGGAGAAGAGCACGAACATCGACAGGTCGAGGTCCCTGGTCAGTTCGTCCAGGTGAAGGGCGGCTTCCACTTTGGGACGCAGGACGCGGTCGAGGCGCCCGGGGGTCAAGGACCCGATCAGCCCGTCGTCGAGTGCGCCCGCGGCGTGCACCACACCGCGCAGCGGACCGTCCTGCTCGATCTCGGCGACGAGCCGCGCGAGCGCCGCGCGGTCGCTCACGTCGCAGGCCGTGATCCAGGGCCGGGCGCCCAGGCCGGTCAGCTCCGCGGCGAGCTCGCGCGCGCCGGGCGCGTCGATGCCCCGGCGACTCGCCAGCAGCACCCGCCGCACACCGTGGCGGGCCACGAGGTGTCGGGCGACGGCGGCGCCGAGGGTCCCCGTCCCGCCCGTGATGAGGACGGCGTCGTCGGGGCCGAGTTCCGGAGGCGGCCCGGCCGCGGGCTCGGCGCGGACCAGCCGGGGCACCGAGACCGCACCGCCGCGAACGCGCACCCGCGGCTCACCGGTGGCGAGGATCGCCGGCAGCAGCGGCCCGGCCGAGCCGGGGTCGTCGGTGTCCACCAGGACGAACCGGCCGGGATCCTCGGCCTGGGCCGAGGCGACGAGGCCCCCGGCCGCGGCACCCGGCACACCGCCCGTGGTGATCACGACGACCGTCCCGGGGTCTCCGGCGGGCGGCGGCTCGGTGAGGGCGGACAGCACGCGAGCGGTCGCCGTACGCACGGCGCGCGCAACAGCCGCGGCATCCGCGTCCTCACCGGGCTCGCTCACCAGGACGGTCCTCGGTCCGGTGCCGCCGGACGCGGTCAGGTGCAGCGGCGACCAGGCGAGCGTGTAGAGGTCGCGCCGGGCCGGCGCCTGGGCGGCGGAAGGGCCGGACCGCGGCATCGGCCTCAGCCGCAGCGCGGCCACGCGCGCGACAGGCCGTCCTTCCTCGTCGGACATCGCCAGGGACACCCCGTCGTCGCCGGCCGGGGCCACGTGCACCCGTAGCGCCGCCGCGCCGTCGGCGCTGAGCGACACGCCCTCCCAGGCGAACGGCAGCCAGACCCGGTGGTCGGCCGCGACGTCGCTCAGCCCGACGACGGCATGCAGCCCGGCGTCGAGGAGGGCGGGATGGAGGGCGAACCGTCCCGCGTCAGAGCGCACGTCCGCCGGAAGGGCCACTTCGGCGAAGACGTCGCGGCCGGCCCGCCATGCCGCGCGCAGCCCCTGGAACGCCGCGCCGTACTCGTAGCCGATCTCGGCGAGCCCGTCGTAGAAGCCGTCGAGGTCGATCGGTGCGGCGTTCGGCGGCGGCCACGCCCCGGGCTCGCGTCCCGCGGGCTCCGACGGCGCTCCCGTGAGGACGGCGGTCGCATGCCGTGTCCACGGCGCGTCGGGCGAGGTCCGGGAGTGGACTCGCACCTCCCGGCAGCCCGCTTCGTCCTGTGCCTCGACCACCACCTGCACGTACGCGTCCTGCCCTGCCGGCATCTCCAGCGGCGATTCCAGGACCAGGTCGGCGATCTCGCAGAGCCCCACCGCGTCCGCCGCCCGGACGGCCAGCTCGACGTAGGCGGCGCCCGGCAGCAGGACCGTTCCGTGGACGGCGTGGTCGGCCAGCCAGGGATGGGAGGTGAGCGACAGCCGCCCCGTGAGGGTGACCGGGCCGTTTCCCGCCTGCCTGATCACCAGGCCGAGCAGCGGATGACCCGCCACCTCGACGCCCTCTCCGGGCGCGTCGCGCAGCGGGCGCCCGCCCGGCGCGAGCCAGTAGCGCCGGCGCTGGAACGCGTAGGTCGGCAGGTCCGTGGCCGCACCGCCGGGCACGAGCGCCGCCCAGTCCACCGCGACGCCCCGCACGAAGCCCTCGGCGGCCGAGCGCAGCAGCCGGGCGAGGCCGCCCTCCTCGCGGCGCAGCGAACCGGTGGCCACGACCGGGACATCGGCCTCGTCGGCGATCTCGGCGATGTTGGGGACCAGGATGGGGTGCGGGCTGCACTCGATGAAGGCCCGATGGCCCTCGCCGAGCAGGCCGCCGATCGCCCCGGCGAAATCCACCGGACGGCGCGCGTTGTCGAACCAGTACTCCGCGCCCAGCGCCGAGGTGTCCATGACCCCGCCCGTGACGGTTGAGCAGAACGGAACCTGCCCCGCGGCCGGGGCTACTGGTTCCAGGAGGTCGAGCAGTTCCCCGCGTAGTGGATCGACCTGCGCGCTGTGCGAAGCGACCGTCCCCGCCACGACACGCGCACGGATCCCCCGCTCCCCGCACAGCACCACCAGCTCATCCAGCAGGTCCTCCGGACCCGCCACCATCGTGGCGCCCGGCCCGTTGGCACCCGCCAACGACAGCGTCCCGCCCCACCGCCCGATCAACTCCTCGACCGCGGACCGCCCGGCCGCGATGGCGGCGACCGCTCCGTGGCCGACAAGCGCGCGAGCGAACAATCGCGAGCGCAACACCACGACCCGTACGGCGTCGTCGAGCGAAAGCGCGCCGGCGACGTACGCGGCGGCCACCTCACCCTGCGAATGCCCCACCACCGCACCCGGGAGGACGCCGAGGGAAGCCCAGATTCGGGCGATTCCGACCATCACGGCGAACAACAGCGGCTGGAGAACCTCGATACGCGCCAGATCCGCCTCATCAGCCCGCTCCAGCACCTCCCGCAACGACCAATCCACATACCGCGACAGAACGAGCTCGCACTCCTCCACCCACCCCCCGAACACCTCCGACGAATCCAGCAGCTCACGCCCCATCCCCACCCACTGCGACCCCTGCCCCGGAAACACCAGAACCGGACGACCCACCTCCACGGCCGTACCCGAGACCACTTCGGCGCTCGTGTCGCCATTGGCGAGAGCGCGGAGTCCGGCGGTCAGTTCCTCGGCTCCGGCCCCGAGGACGACGGCGCGGGCGGGCAGCAGGGCACGGGTGCGGGCCAGTGACCACGCCGCGTCGCCGATGTCGAGTGACGCGGCCGTCCCGGCCAGACGCGCCGCCTGGGCGCGGACCGCGGCCCCGTCGCGGCCCGAGATCACCCAGGGCACCACCTTTGCGGGCCTGTTCGAGACGCCGCCACCGGGCCGCACGGACGGCCGCCCTGCCTCGCCGGCCTCGGCGTCGGGTGCCTGTCCGGGGATGTCGGGTGCCTGTTCGAGAATGAGGTGCGCGTTGGTCCCGCTGATTCCGAACGACGAGACCCCCACGCGGCGCGGGCGCGCGTCGTCCGGCCACGGCATTCGTTCTGACAGGGGTCGCACGGCGCCGGACGACCAGTCCACGTGGGGTGTCGGTTCGGCCGCGTGCAGGGTCCGCGGCAGCATCCGATGGCGCAGTGCCTGCACCATCTTGATGACGCCCGCGACGCCGGCGGCGGCCTGCGTGTGCCCGATATTGGACTTCACCGACCCCAGCCACAGCGGCCGTTCCGCCGCGCGATCGCGCCCATAGGCCGCAAGCAGGGCGCGTGCCTCGATGGGATCGCCGAGCCGCGTACCCGTCCCGTGCGCTTCCACCGCATCCACCTCGTCAGGGGCCACTCCCGCGTCGGCCAGCGCATGGGCGATCACGGTCTCCTGCGCGGGGCCGCTGGGGGCGCTGAGGCCGTTGCTGGCGCCATCTTGGTTGGTCGCCGACCCGCGTACCACCGCGAGCACATGGTGACCGTGGCGCCGGGCGTCCTCCAGGCGCTCCAGCACCACCATCCCCACACCCTCGGACCACCCCGCACCGTCCGCCCCGGCACCGAACGCCTTGCAGCGGCCGTCAGGGGACAGGGCCCCCTGACGGCTCAACTCGACGAACATCCCTGGGGTCGCCATCACGGTGACGCCGCCTGCCAGAGCCAGCGAGCACTCGCCCGACCGCAGCGCACGCCCCGCCAGGTGCATCGCCACCAACGACGACGAACACGCCGTGTCCACCGTCAGCGCAGGCCCCTCCAGACCGAACGTGAACGCCACCCGACCGGACACGACGCTTGGTGTGCTGCCGGTCAGCAGATGCCCTTCGACTCCTTCACCGCCTTCGTGGAGACGAGGGCCGTAGTCCTGGAAGGTGGTGCCGACGTAGACGCCGGTGGACGAGCCGCGCAGCGACAGCGGATCGATCCCCGCCCGCTCCAGGGCTTCCCACGACGTCTCCAACACCAGCCGCTGCTGCGGATCCATCGCCAGCGCCTCACGGGGCGAGATCCCGAACAACCCCGCGTCGAACTCCCCCGCGTCGTACAGGAAGCCGCCCTGGCGCACATAGCTGCGTGCTCGCGAGTCCTCGTCGTCCGAGAACAGTTCCTCCAGGTCCCATCCCCGGTCAGAGGGGAATTCGGAGATCGCGTCGATCTCGTTGGAGACGATGTGCCACAGGTCTTCGGGAGATCCGACGCCCCCCGGGAAGCGGCAGGCCATGCCGATGATGGCAAGCGATTCGCCGGCCGCCGGCGTGCCCACGGCGGCATCCGCGCGAGCGCCGTCCCGGCCGGTGTCCTCCAGTTGTCCCTTGATGAAGTCGGCGACCCGATGGGGCGTGGGGTGTTCGTAGAGGAGCGTCGCGGGAAGCGCGAGGCCGCTCGCCGAGGCGATGCGGTCGCGCAGTTCGACTCCGCTGAGGGAGTCGAAGCCGAGTTCGCGGAAGGAGATGACCGGATCGACGTCGTCCGCGCCCGAGTGCCCGAGCACAGCCGCGGCGTGCGTACGCACCCAGGTGAGCACCGTCCGGGCGCGCTCCTCGCCCGTCCGCCCCTTGAGCTTCTCGGACCAGCCGCCGGGGCGACCGTCGGTGACCGGCGCCTCGGGCCGGCCGGCCGGGGCCTCGACGGGAGCCGGCTCCCCTGACCCGAGCATCTGGGGAACGTTGTCGAGCCAGTGGCGCCGGCGCTGGAAGGCGTAGGTCGGCAGCGGGACCGGACGGCTCGGCTCGGCGCCTAGGACGGCCGTCCAGGTCGGCTCGACACCGCGCACGTGCAGCGCGGACGCGGCCCGCAGGACCTCGTCTCGTTCGGGGCGTCCTGGGCGCAGCATGGGAACGAACGCGGCCTCGGCACCGGAGGCGCAGTCCCGTGCCATGCCTGAGAGCACTCCGTCGGGCCCGAGTTCCAGGAAGGTGGTGGCGCCCTCGTCGAGGAGGCGGCGCACTCCGCTCGCGAACCGCACGGTCTCCCGGGCGTGGCGGACCCAGTACGCGGGTGAACCGAGCGTCTCGGCCGGAAGCAGATCGCCGGTCACGTCGGAGACGATCGGGATCCGAGGTGCCCGGAACTCCAGCCCGGCCGCGATCGCTTCGAACTCGCCGAGCATCGCGTCCATGTGGACGGAGTGGAAGGCGTGGCTCACACGCAACCGCTTGGCCTTGCCCCCCGCCTCCCGCCAGCGGCGCGCGATCTCTTCGACGGCGGGCGCGTCACCGGAAACGACGGTGGCCGCCGGGCCGTTCAGCGCGGCAATGTCCACCTGTCCCCGGTGCGGCTCGATCAGGGCGGCCACCTCCTCCTCACCGCCGTCCAGCGAGGCCATGGCACCGCCCTCGGGCAGGGCCTGCATCAGCCGTCCGCGTGCCGCGACGAGGACGGCGGCGTCCGGCAGGCCGAGGACGCCCGCCGCGTGTGCCGCGGAGAGTTCGCCGATCGAGTGCCCGAGCAGCCGGGCGGGACGTACGCCCCAGTCCTCGACCAGCCGGAACAGGGCGGTCTCCAGGGCGAACAAGGCCGCCTGGGTGTACATGGTCTGGTCGAGCAGCGCCGACTCGGGGGTACCCTCGCCGGCGAGGACGATCTCGCTGAGCGGGCGCTCAAGGTGCCGGTCCAGTTCCCCGCACGCCGCGTCGAAGGCTGCGGCGAAGACCGGGAAGGCCGCACGCAGGCCGCCGCCCATTCCGGGCCGCTGGCTGCCTTGGCCCGCGAACAGGAAGACCGGCCCCGGCCCGTTCAGGCCGTCGCGAACCGGACGGTCCCCCTCGACGAGCGCGGCCGAGGGCTCGCCCGCCGCCAGCGCCGCCAGCCCCGCCGCGGCCACCTCGGGTGCGGGCGCGAGGACCACGGCACGATGCTCGAAGGCCGTCCGCGTCGTGGCCAGCGCGAGCGCGAGGTCGAGCGCGTGCTCCCCCGCAGGCATCGTTTCGATCCGCCGGCCGAGCCTCGCCGCCTGCTCGCGGAGTGCCTGCGACGTGCGCGCCGACAGCAGGTACGGCAACAGGACCGGCTCCTGAGGGCCGGGTCCGGGCTCCGGTGGACGCGGCCCTTCCTCCAGCACCAGGTGGCAGTTGGTGCCCCCCATGCCGAAGGAGCTGACGCCCGCGATGAGCGGCCGGTACGTGTCGGGCCAGTCCTGCCACTCGCCGACCACCCGCAGGTTCAGCTCGTCCATGGGGATCCGCGGATGCGGCTCGGCGTAGTTGAGGCTGGCCGGAATGCGCCGGTGCCACAGCGCCAGTGCCGCCTTGATCAGTCCGGTCACTCCGGCCGCGCCCTCCAGGTGACCGACGTTGGTCTTGGCCGACCCGACCGCCAGCGGCCGGTCCGCCCGCCTGGACCGCCCTATGACCGCGCCCAGTGCCGCCGCCTCGACCGGGTCGCCGAGCCGGGTGCCGGTCCCGTGCAGCTCGACGTACTGCACGTCCGCCGGATCCACGCCTGCGGCCGCGTAGGCGGCGGCCAGCACCTCTTCCTGCGCGGACTGGTCGGGCACCGTCAGCCCGTCGCCGCCGCCATCGTTGTTGACCGCGCCACCGCGAATCACGCAGTACACCCGGTCTCCGTCGGCGACCGCGCGTTCCAGCGGCTTGAGCACCACGACCCCGCCGCCCTCCCCACGCACGTAGCCGTTGGCGCGCGCGTCGAAGACGTGGCATCGGCCGTCGGGCGACAGGGCCCCGAACCGGGCCGTGCCGAGGGCGCTGTCGGCGGCGAGGTTGAGGTTGACGCCTCCGGCCAGCGCGAGCTCCGACTCCCCGCGGCGCAGGCTGTCGCAGGCGGTCCGCACCGCCACGAGCGACGACGACTGCCCCGAGTCGAGCGTGAGGCTCGGGCCGCGCAGCCGCAGCAGGTACGACACCCTGTTGGCGATCATGCTGCGGTGCAGGCCGGTGACGGTGTGCGCGGTGACGGCGCCGAGGCCGCCCCGGCGGGTCAGCGCGGCGTAGTCGTCCCAGATGGCGCCGAGGTGCACCGCCACCGGGCGGCCGGCCAGCCGTCCCGGGACGATCCCCGCGTCCTCCAGTGCCTCCCAGCTCAGCTCCAGCGCGAGCCGCTGCTGCGGGTCCATGGCGGCGGCCTCGCGGGGCGCGATGCCGAAGAAGGCCGCGTCGAACTCGTCCACCCCGTCCAGGAAGCACGCCCGGCGCGGCAGATCCGGGTGCCGCTCCTCGCTCGCCCAGCGCCCGGGCGGGACGTCCCGGACGGCGTCCCGGCTCTCCGCCAGCATCCGCCAGAACGCCTCCGGATCGGCCGCGTCGGGCAACCGGCAGGCCATTCCGACGACGGCGACCGACTGGTCCATAATTGCGTCCATTCTTTATCGCCAACGAGTCCGGATATTCGCGCACCAGGGCGCCGGGAAAGGAGTCAAAGAAGATGATAGACACCCCTATGCGGGCGGCACAGCCCCTAATCCGCCTTTCTAGTCCCCTATTCAGGTCAGCATTTCCCGGTTGCCGCATTTTCCGGCTTAGCGTGGTGGGGTGGCGATAAACCCGCCCGCGGGTCCGCGGGACATCGGAATAATCGGGACCGGTTCGTACCTGCCGGGCGAGGCCGTGTCGAACAGCGACGTCGGCGCCCTGTGCGGCGCGAGCGAGGAATGGATCCTCCGCAAGACCGGCATCACCGGCCGCCACTACGCCGCCGCACACGAGGCGTCCTCCGACCTGGCGGTCCGGGCGGGCGCGGCGGCGCTCGCCGACGCCCGGACCGGCCCCGGCGGGATCGGCCTGATCGTGGTCGCGACCTCCACTCCCGACCATCCGCAGCCGGCCACGGCGTGCCTGGTGCAGGACCGGCTCGGGGCGCGCGCCGCGGCCGCGTTCGACCTCAACTCGGTGTGCAGCGGCTTCGTCTACGCGCTCGTCGCCGCGGCCGCCCTGCTGGCGGCCGACCCGCGTGCGGGCCGCGCCCTGGTCATCGGCGTGGACGTCTACTCGCGCATCATCGATCCGGCCGACCGGCGCACGGCCGTCCTGTTCGGCGACGGCGCGGGCGCCGCGGTCATCGGACAGGTCCCACCGGGCCGGGGCCTGCTCGGCTGGCGCCTGGACAGCCACGGCGAGCACCACGCCATGATCGGCGTCGAGGCGGGCGGCAGCCGGACTCCTGCCAGCTCCGAAACGGTGGCCGGCGACCGCCACCGATTTCGGATGGACGGGCGTGCCGTCCGCAGATTCATCGCCGACGAACTGCCTGCCGCGATTCGCGCCCTGGTCGCCGATCTGGAGATCGCGCCCGAGGAGATCGACCATCTCATCCCCCACCAGGCCAACGACGTCCTGCTCGGCGAGGTGTTCCCGTCCCTCGGGCTGCGTCGCGCACGGATGCACCGGCCGGTCGCCGCGCACGGCAACACCGGGGCGGCGTCGATTCCGGTGGCGTTGGACCTCGCGAACCGGGCGGGCGAGCTCGGCCACGGCGACCTGGTGATGCTCGCCGGTTTCGGAGGCGGCATGTCCCTCGGCACCGCTCTGCTGCGCTGGAACGCGCCCCGTCCCTGAAAGGAAGTCCGCGATGACCCAGCCCCTCACCTCCGCCGCCGTGATCGGCCCCGGTACGGCGGGCTCCGCACTGATCGCGGCGTTCGCCGCCGGAGGGCTCGACGTCGTCGCGGTCGCGCGCGACGAGGCCGCCGCGGCGCGTGGGCGCCGCCGCGTCCTGACGCGGCTCGGCGGCGAGGCCGAGGCGGCCCGCAGGGTCGAGTTCACCACCGATCCCGGCCGCGCGACCGCGTGCGAGCTGGTGGTCGAGGCCCTCCCGGAGCGGGACGGCCTGAAGGACCGGGCGCTCGTCCGGCTCGGGGCGGCCTGCGCCGCCGAGGCCGTCCTGGCCACCACGGCGACCGGGGCATCGGTCACCCGGCTCGCCTCCGTCTCGGGACGCGTGGACCGCCTGATCGGCATCCGGCCCGCCGGGACCGCTGCGCTTCCCGCCCTGCTGGAGATCGTCCACACGCCCTTCACCGATGCGGCGGTGCGCGCGTGGGCGGAGGCGATGGCGGAGGCGCTCGGCATGGACCGGGTCATGGTCGGCGACCGGCCCGGCCACATCGGAGGCGGCCTGGTGTTGGCCTACCTCAACGCGGCCGTCCGGATGCGGGAGCGCCGGTACGCCTCTCCGCGCGACATCGAGACCGCGATGATGCTCGGCTGCGGGCTGCCGCGCGGACCGCTCGCCGAACTGGACCGCATCGGCCTGGACACGGCGCTCGACGCGCTCACGGAACTTCACGACAGGACGGGCGAGAGCCGCTACGCGCCGGCCCCGCTGCTCCGCCAGATGGTCGCCGCGGAGATGCTCGGCGAGAAGTCCGGCCGGGGCTTCCTCGTCGGCGCCGCCCCGGACCGCGGCCCCGTCGCGCACCCGGATCCAGTCGTCCCGCCCGCGACCTCCGCCGTGGGAATACTCGGCACCGGGACCATGGCGACCGGGATCGCGGAGGTGTGCGCACGTGCCGGGCATTCCACGGTCCTGGTCGGCCGGACCGAGGTCCGGGCCAAGGAGGCGGTCGCCGCGGTGGAGCAGTCGATGCACCGCGCCGCCTCGCGGGGCCTCGCGAAGCCCGGCGAGGTCGAGGCGGCGGTCGCGCGGCTCAGCGGGGCGGCGGACGCTTCGGCGCTCACCGCGTGCGACGTCGTCATCGAGGCCGTCACCGAGGACGCGGCGATCAAGAGGGAGGTCTTCGCCTCACTGGACCGCGTATGCCGCCCTGGGGCGCTCCTCGGCACGACCACCTCCAGCCTGCCCGTGATCGGCTGCGCCATGGCCACCGGACGCCCGGAACAGGTCGTCGGCCTGCACTTCTTCAACCCCGCCCCCCGCATGCGGCTCGTCGAGGTCGTCCGGACGGTCCGCACCTCCGACGAGGCCGCGCACCGAGCTCGCGCGTTCTGCGCCGCGCTCGGCAAGCAGGTCGTCGGCTGCACGGACCGGACGGGCTTCATCGTCAACGCACTGCTGTTCCCCTATCTCAACCAGGCCGCCCAGCTGCTCGCCGACGGGTACGCGAGCGCCGACGCCGTCGACCTGGTGATGTCCCGGGGCTGGGGGTACCCGATGGGCCCGCTCAGGCTGCTCGACACCATCGGCCTCGACGTCTCCCTCGCCATCCAGCGGAGCCTGCACGGCGCGTCCGGCCGTCCGGCCGACGCCCCGGCCCGGGACCTGCGCACGCTCGTCTCAGCCGGCCTGCTGGGACGCAAGAGCGGGCGCGGATTCCATCCGCACGGCGGAGCCGGACGCTGATTCCTCGTCCTGTCAGCCGCTCTTCGCGGCGGCCCGGAGGCTGGCCGACAGCTCGACGCGGCGCCGCACGTTCAGCTTGCGGTAGACCCGGGTGAGGTGCTGCTCGACCGTGCTGACCGTGATGTACAGGCGCTTGGAGATCTCGTTGTTGGTGAAGCCCTGAGCCGCCAGGACGGCCACGCGGCGCTCGGCCGCGCTGAGACCGGACTCGCTCCCGCCGCCCTCGCCGCCCGACCGGCGCACCGGCCTGCGGCGTGGCTGCAGGGCCCTGCGCAGCGGACCCGCCCCGCACTCGGTCGCCAGGTGCACGGCCCGGCGGGTCATCGCCTTGGCGGTTCCGACATCCCCGAGCCGCCGGTGGGCGTGGCCGAGGTCGGCGACCGCGCGGGCGAGCTCCAGGCGATCCCCGCACGCTTCCAGCACATTCACCGACTCCTGCAACAGCGACAGGCCGCGCCCCGCGTCGGCGGTCGCTGCCAGCAAGCGAAGGGACGACCCGTGCACCCGCGGGGCAGCGCCCGGGTCGACCAGGCCGAGTTGCTCCTCGACCATCTCCATGGCCTCTTCGGGGCGCCGGAGCTTCAGCAGCGCGGCCGCGCAGGCCGCCCGCCAGGGCACGACGGCGGGGCTGTCCATCCCCCATCCGCGCATGAGGTCGCCGCAGGCGCGGAAGTCCGCGAGCGCGGCCTCCACGCGGTCGGCGGCCAGGTAGTACCGCCCCCGCGCCTCCAGGTAGTGCAGCCCGACCGGGGTCTGGAACATGGTCCCGGGTATCCGGGCACCGAGTAGCTCTCCTGCCGCGTCCAGGTCGCCCATCGCGGTCCGCGCGTGCAGGACCGTGGCCAGAGGCGCCCCGATCGCCACGCCCCAGCCCGCCTCGCCGAGGCCGGCCAGCGCGGCGCCGCCCTGGTCGGCCGCCGCCCGCAGGTCCCCGCTGCGCAAGGCGATCTCCGCGCGGATCACGGTGAAGACGCTGCTCCAGGTCCTGGGCGCGGCGACGGCGCCGGCGCCGAGCAGACGGGTGCACCAGCGCGCGGCCGCGGGCAGCCGGTCGGCGAAGACGAGGGCGATCAGGGCCGCGGCCGCGCTTCCGGCCGAGGCGTCGTGCTGCCGGAAACGCTGGAGCACCTGCTCCGCGGCGGCCGCGGCCTCGTCGCCGGGGCCGCGGGTGAGGACCGCGCGCAGCGCGTCGGCCGCGATGACCTCCGGGCTGGTCCGGCTCGGCCCGGCCAGGTCCGTCGGCTCGGCCGCCTGGAACAAGGCCGGCCACAAGGAGGGCAGCCACATCCTCAGCAGGCCTGAACCGGGCCCCGGACCGGGGCCGGCTGTGTCCCGTTCGAGCGCGGTGAGCAGATCGTAGACCCCTCCGATGTCGCCATGCCACAGGAGGCAGCGCGCCGCGGCCAGGGCGGGCGCGACCGGCAGGCCGCGCCGGGCCGCCGGCTCCACTTCACCTAGGTGGACGAGAGCCTGCGCGGGGTCCTCATGCCATTCCGCCCGGGCGAGCAGGGCCTTGGCGACCGCCTTCTCCGCATCGTCACCGCTCAGCCGGTGGGCCGCCCGCAGGAAACGGACGGCGCGCCCGGTCCGGCCCTCACCGAGTGCGCGGTCCGCTGCCAGCCGCAGCACATTCCCCGCCCAGGGGCCGCCGCCCCCTGCCCCGCCCGCGGCCAGGTGCAGCGCGACCTCGGTGACGTCGCGCCCCGCGTTGTGCAGGGCCCGCGCTGCCCGGAGGTGCAGGCGGGCGCGCTCCGGCGGATCGATCTCGGAGAGCACGCACTCGCGGACGCCTGGGTGCCGGAAGCCGCCCGCCTCCAGCACCCCGGCGCGGTGCAGCCCGGCCAGCCGCCGGTCGATGACGTCGGCGGGCAGTCCGAGGACCGCCTGCCCCACCTCTGACGACGGAGACTCCCCCAGCAAGGCCAGACAGCGCGCGACGTCGGCCGTGTGGGGTTCGCCGCGTCGCAGGCAGGCCAGTACGGCCTGCAGATAGGAGTCGCCGATCACGGCCCCGGCGGGCGGGGCGCCCTCAGGTGCCCCGGCCGCCAGCCGTTCCGCGGCCCGATGATCGTCCAGGAGGGCGTTCACGAGCCAGGGGTTACCGCCGCTGAGCCGGTGGATCTCGGTGGTGAGGCCCACGATGCCGGCGTCGCCGCCGAGCCGGTGGCGCACGAGCCCGGCCACCCCCTCCGGCGTCAGCGGACGGACGCGCGTGGTGCGGGAGTGCGGCAGCCTGGTCAGCTCGGCGCACCACGGTTGGGCGATATGTTCCTCGCCGACGGCAAGGGCGATCAGGAGGTGCGCCGACGACGCACGCCGGGCGAGCCGGGCGAGCAGTTCCAGCGACTCGGCGTCCGCGTGCTGGGCATCGTCCACGCAGACGACAACGGGGCGGTGCTCGGCCAGCCGGAGCAGTGCGGCGCACGAGCCGCCCGGGGCTCTCCCGCCCTCGCCGGGCCGTCCGTCCGGTCCCGCCGCTGTCTGCGCCGACCCGGGAAGGTCGAGGAGCTGGTCGGCGACGCCATAAGGGGTGCCGCGCTCCACGGGCGCACAGGCGGCCCTCAGCAGGAGGGCTCCCGCGGCACCGGCCCGCTCACCGAGGGCGGTCAGCACCGCGGTCTTGCCGGTCGCGACGGGGCCGGTGACCAGCACGACGCCGCCGCGCCCGCGCCGCGCGGAACGAAGCATTTCCAGCAGGTGAACGATTTCATCATCCAGTTCGACCAATGTCATGACTACCCTTTGCACCTGAGAGCTTTCGAGGTAGATCGCTGTATCGAACATCGTTCATTGCGCGGGAGCACGCCCGCGCCGTGCCGGCGGCACCCGGCGATGCTAGGAGCTATCAAGATCGACTTTCAAGGGGGGCGATGCGAAAGTTGAAATGCACTACATCTTTGGTTCGCCGCCCTTGCCCTCTCGTCCCGCCCCGCAGAGGCTCAGAACGCATGGGCCCTCTCCTTCGGCCGGCCGGGCAAAGAGCCGGGCCGGCACCGCCACAAACGGAGGGTATCCCGATAATGACCCAACGTGATCAGCGCCTCACTCAGGATGACATACCGGAACCCGCATCGCACCACTGGATAATGGTGCGATCTCAGTTAGACTTGCCGTGACCTGTCGAGTTATTCTCGAAGCGAACCGTTAGAAGGGCCGATGACTCCCGACGGCAAAGAACGCCAAACCGAGCCTATCGTCTTCTATCTGGAACGGCAGCACAAGAAGGGCGGCCGCCCTTCGCTCGAGCATGCCGGCGTAACGAGAAATGACCTGACCGACAGGTCCGCCGACTCAAGACGGTGGCATGGGCGGGCTGGCGGGCTGCTCTCGCAAGTGGCGGCGGCCGTCCACGCCGGGACGCCCGAGGACGACGCGGAACCGGCGTCCCGGCCCCCTTTGCGGACGCCGGAGGACAACGAGGCCATCGAGCTGTTCGACTGCGTCATCGGCGCTGTGACTAGGGCGACCGTGGACGCGGACACCGACCCCGCGGAGACCGCCCGGATCATGTCGCTGACGGCGCGCCGGCTCGTGCGCGCGGTCGTCGACGACCTGCGGCTGGAGGCCGTCACCTACGTCGAGGCGCTCATGGACGCCGTGCACGCGGAGAATCTGGCCGAGCGGACGCGCATCGCCCGGGAACTGCACGATCACATCGGCAATGGAATTTCGGGCGTCTACCGACAGCTCGACCTCTTCGACATCTATCGGGAGAGCAATCCGGCCAGGTCCGCCGTTGTCGTGGAGCGCGCACGCAGGGACGTCCGCGGCATCCTGGAGCGGCTGCAGTTCCTTCTTTCCGGGCTCCGCCTCACCGAAACGGCGCAGGGATTGGAACGTGCCCTCGCAGATTATCTGGATTCGGTCGAGGAACACGAGGTCGCGACCTCGCTGGAATTCAACGGCGACGAGAGCCGGATCAACGGCCATGCCTGCGAGCAACTCTTTCTCGTCATACGCGAAGCCGCCCGCAATTCCTTTCGGCACGCCGCACCGTCCCATATTTCGATCACCGTGTCCATCACTTCGGACCAGGTCCAGGCGGCGGTCGAGGACGACGGCACCGGCTTCGACCCGTCAAGTTCCTCCCGGACCGCGAATGGTCTCGCGTCAATGCGGGAACGGATCGAAATGCTCGGCGGCCTCCTGAAGACCGACAGCGCCCCCGGGCAGGGCACCCGTGTCGAACTGCTCGTGCCCTTGCGGCACGAGCCCTGAGGGATCGGCGCGTACACCGATCAGCCGGGCCCCGGTTTGGGGACGCTGATGAGGGCCGCGGCCGACGCCTTGTTCACCGCGTCCAACCGCGAAACGGCCCCGAGCTTGCCGTAGATATTGCTCAGGTGCCGCTTCACCGTTCCCTCGGTGAGGCCGAGACGCCTGGCGATCTGGGTGTTGCTGTGCGCCTCGGCCGCGAGCTTGAGCACCTCCCACTCGCGCTGCGAGAGCACCCCCGGGGCGGTGTCGCCCTCCAACTGCGCCAGGCTGGCCCGTGACACCGAGAGCAGGACGCGGTCGTCCCCGGTCCGCGCACCGCGCACCATGGAGATCAGCTCCTCCCGGCTGACGCTCTTGAGCAGGTATCCCCGGATGCCCGCGCGCAGCAGGCTGCGCAGGAAGTGCGGGCCCTCGTACATGCTCAGGATGATCACCTGGCTCTCCGGGGACGCCTCGTGCATCCGCCGGACGGTTTGGGTGACCTCCTCCCCCGGGATCTCGATGTCGAGCAGGACCACCTGGGGACGCCGCTGGCCGACCACCGCGACGGCCGACGCGCTGTCCCCCGCCTCACCCACGACCTCGATGTCACCGCTGGCGTGGAGGATCTCCTTCAGCCCCTCGCGGAACAGGTCGTGGTCGTCGACGACCACCACGGTGATCGATTCGGACACCAGCGTCATCGCCGTCCTCCCCCGGGATTGCCGGCACCCGGCGACCGGGTTCGCGTCACCGCCCCCACCCGCCCCGGAGACACCGCACCCCGCCGCGACGTTCCAGCCGCGAGGTCCTCTCGCGGGGTTCGTTCTCGGAGACGTCTCCGTCCCCCGACTCTCATTATGATCCAGCAGGTCGGCCACGCAAGGTTTCCGTTGCCTCCCCGTCCTCTGGCCGCACCGAGGCGACTCCGGTGTCGCGGAAGCCCGCACGCCCCGGACCGCGCACGGTTCGCTCAGCGGCGGCTCCGCTCTATCAAGAACGGAGCATGTCGGACAATCCTCATCCGCTGCAGAGAACTGTGAACCCATGGGGAGCGAGTTGTCTTCAGGTGGCGACATCGGGGCCGAGGTGGTTCGCATGCCAGCAGCCGTATTGCTGTCCCCAATAAACCATCGGGCCGTCCTCCGTGGCCGAGGTGAGGTCGCCGTGAGTGACCAGCCCGACCAGGATCGCATGCGAGCCGGCCGCGACGTCGGCGATGAGCCGGCAGTCGACGAACGCCAGGGCATCCTCGGCCAGCCAGGGAAGGCCCGAACCGGGACTGGGCCGCCAGGCGAGCGCACCGAACTTGTCGGCGGAGGCGGACGCGAACACGTCCGAGACGGCCTCGCTGCCCGCCCGCAGGAGATTGACGACGAATCCGCCGCTCCCACGGATCGCGGACAGGCTTCCGTTTGCCTGGTTGACGCAGACCAGCATCGTTGGCGGATCCATCGACAGGCTCGTCACCGCGCTGCACGTCAGCCCGCGCGGTACGGCGCGGGCGTCTAGCGCGGTGACCACCGACACGGCGCTCGGGAACATCCTCATCACGCCGCGAAACTGCTCCCTCGCCACGCCGGGTTCGGGCATCCGGATCGTGGTGCGAAAGGGAACGGACCAGTCGTCCATTGAGCCTTCCAGGATCGGATCAGTCAGAACAACCGCTGGCGGCGCATGCGCTTCTTGTTCGCCTGGACCCACATCTGCTTCATCATCCGGGCGACCTCCGGGTCGGCGTCGCTGCGCGCCCACCGGAAGGCGCGCACGCCGGCGGCGAGCGTCCGGTCCAGGTACCGCTGCCTGCGCTCGGCGACGCCGAACCCCTTCGGCATGAAGTCCGCGGCGGAGATCAGCTCGAACATCTCGTCCGCGGCGTCCCGGACCGGGAGGTTGCCCGCCTCGAACTGCTCGCAGCGGTCCACCAGTACGTCGAAGAGCTTGCCGTACCCCTCGTGGTCGGGCCAGTAGTGCCCCAGGTACGGGCACTCCTCCAGGTCGGTCAGGGCCCGCGGGTCGCCGGTCGACTGGTACTTGTCCAGTCCCTCCGCGAGCCGGAACGCGCCCATGGTCTGGCCCCAGACCCACAGCTGGTACAGCGAGGTCCAGAGGTCGTGGTCGGCGAAGGAGATGAACGCCGAGTTGACCAGGTCGTCGTTGCGGTTGAACAGGCCCTGCTGGAGCCGCTCCATGTACTCGAAGCGGTCGGCGGAGAAGTCGTCGTCCTTGATGGCGTCCAGCAGCCGCCACCCGAGTGCGAGAATGCATTCGGCGGTCGTGGAGATACCGCGTGAAAAGAGCGGGTCGATGAAACCCGCGGCGTGGGCCAGCAGGCACCACCGATCCCCCACGGTCTGCCTGGACGAGTACTGCAGGCGCGGCACCCGCGTCCACTCGCGGACGGGCCTCACTCCGTCGAACTGGCGCGCTATGTCGGGATAGCGCGAGGCCACCCTGTAGAAGTCCTCTTCCGGTGACACCGACGGATCGAGCGGATACCGGCGCGGGTCCATTGTCAGGCCCACGCTGCATTGCGGGTTCAGCGACGGCTCGTAGTTGTTGAAGGGAATCAGCCAGAACCATCCGCGCTCGAAGAGGTGATGCATCGTGCACGAATACCAGGGTTTGGGCGGGGCGTCGGCGCCTTTGCGGGGGAACAGGTCGTCGGTACGCGGGACGTTGAGCACGTGTGTCCACATCGACCGCGAATGGTGCTTGAACCGGCACGGGTCCTCGCGCATGCCGAGCTGCCTGGCCAGCGGGGACGGGGCGCCGGTGGCGTCCACCACATAGCGCGCCCGGTATTGCTCGTCCCGCGGCCCAGTGATCGTCACGCCGGAGTCGTCGAAGTCGATGTGGGATACGGGGAAGTTCTGCCTGCCCGTCGCACCGTATTTGATCGCCGTCCGGAACAGGTAGGCGTCCACGTCCTGCCGGTACATGTGCACCCAGTTGTGCAGTCCGGGCGAGGCGCTGAACATGCTGACCTCGGAGGGGTCTTGCGGTCGCCCCTCCTGGTGGAACATGAAGCCGAAGCCCCGCTTGATGCCCGAGGTCGGGGCGATGTGCTTGGTGACGGCCTCGACGGAGGCGATGTGGTTGATCTCCGGGACGTCGTAGCGGGCCGCGATCGCGCGGAAGAAGACCAGCGTGTGCGCGACGGTCGACTCGCCGACGGCGAACTTGGGATGGCTTCCGCCATCGACGATCAGGGTCCGGGCGCCGTTGCGGGCCAGGACCGTGGCGAGCGTGGAGCCGGCGATGCCGGCTCCGAGCACGGCGACATCGTAGATCTTCGAAGCGTCCTCCATTGGTCTCACCTCCGTGGTTGAGACTGGGAGCCGGGATCCGGCCGGCGACCGTCCCGCCCATTGCCCGACCACCTTGCTCCGAGCCGCTGAACGCCCGCTTAACTCCCAGGCCGGCGGTTTAATGGACCGACCGTCGGCCTACGGCCCAGCACGCCTGTCGACCGGGGATTCCCCCGGTTCGGCGCCGAACAACTCAAAACGGAGAGTCGATGAAGATCATCCTGGTTGTGCTTCTCACGCTGCTCACCCTCCAGGCCCTGGCCAAGTTCGTCGCCTGGTTCACCGTGCCATATAGCTCCCGGATCAAGCGGATGGCGACTTACTACGACAAGAAGCATCGATTCATCACCGTCTATGACACGGTGACGCTCGGGCTCGGGATCGTCATCGTCCTGCTGGCATTCCTCACCGGCGTGGAGTACCTCAGCTTCATCAGCGGCTTCATCGTCGGCATGATCTGTATCCAGGTCTTCTTCCACCGCTTCATCCACGTCCTGCCCGAGGACAAGACGCCGCAGATGCCGACGCCCCCCGTGAAGCTGCTGTCGTACGCCATCCAGGCCCAGCCCGGACTGGCCTGGCGAGAAATCGCTTTTATCTCCATCCTGTCGGTCTGGAGCCTCTATATGTTGATTGCGCGCGGCCTGTTCTGAGCACGCCCGAAGCTCCCGCTTTGTTGCCGGGCTCGTAGCCGACCGCGGACAGCACGGCGTTCACCACCGGCTCCCACAGCGCGATGCCCGTCACCAGCTCCGCGAACTGCCGCTTCATCGCCGCCTCGCGGGTCGGGCGCGGGTCCGCGGTGGTCGCGTAGCAGTCCGGGTGTAGATGTCCTGGCTGATCGCTCCGCTGGCCGCGATCACTGAGGCGGCCTTCGGCCTGCTCCCCGCCTCACCGCCGCCGTCGGCTGGGGAGCCCTGATGATCCTCCTCTTCCTGGGGCAGTTCGGCGCCCTGGTGGGAATGAGCCAGCGCGTGCTCGACCTGTCGCCCTTCACCCACATCCCGAAGCTACCGGGCGGAGACGCTTCCGCCTCGCCTCTGGTGTGGCTGCTCACCCTCACCGCCGCACTCGTCGTCATCGGCCTCGCCGCGTTCCGCCGCCGCGACTACATCGTCTGAAGCGCCCGTGGCGCGTCCACGCCCGGTCACACGCCGCTGTCCATGGGACCAGGCGTGCGTGGCGGCGGAGGAGCGGTCGGCTGCTGGGTTCAGCGTGGGATGTGGTGGTATGTGGGCGATGCGCAAGTGAGGCTGATGGGGGGCCGTCCTGTTCGGAGGGAATCGTCTGGCGCTGGCCCGGAGGCCGCGCGGGTCGGCGCTGCTGGAACGGTTCCAGCACCCGGCGCAGGTGGTGGTCAGCGGGTTCGCGGTCGTGATCGCGGCCGGGACGCTGCTACTGGCCTTGCCGCAGGCGACCGAGAGCGGCGATGCGGCGCACTGGCGGGACGCGTTCTTCACCGCGACGTCGGCGGTCTGCGTGACCGGCCTGGTCACCGTCGATACCGGCTCGTACTGGTCGACGTTCGGTGAGGTCGTCATCCTGGGGCTCATCCAGGTGGGCGGTCTTGGCCTGATGACGCTCGCCACCCTGTTCGCGATCCTGCTGTCGCGCCGCTTGGGGCTGCGGGCCCGGATGGTGGCCCAGGCCGAGACCAAGACCATGCGGATGACCGATGTGCGGCGCGTCGTCCGGCAGGTGGTGGTGTTCAGCCTGGTGTCGGAGGCGCTGGTCGCGGCAGTGTTGACCGTCCGGCTGGTCCAGGGCTACGGCGAACCCATCGGCCGTGCCCTCTATTTGGGGATGTTCCATGCGGTGTCGGCGTTCAACAACGCCGGGTTCGCGCTATGGCCTGACAGCCTCGTCCGGTTCGCGGCGGACCCGTGGATCAATCTGACGATCTGCGCGGCGATCCTCATCGGCGGGCTCGGCTTCCCGGTGGTGTTCGATCTGGCCCGCAACTGGCGGCGCCCTGGCACATGGACGGTCTTGACCCGGGTCACGCTGGGCATGACCGCGCTGCTGCTGACCGGCGGCACGCTCGTACTGACATCGGCCGAGTGGAACAACCCCGGGACGCTCGGCGGGCTGCCGACGCCGGCGCGGTTGCTGGCGGGGTTCACGGCGGCGGTCATGCCGCGCACCGCCGGCTTCAACACCATCGACATCGCCCAGATGCGGCCGGAGAGCTGGATGGCCACCGACGTCCTGATGTTCATCGGCGGCGGCAGCGCGGGCACCGCGGGCGGGATCAAGGTCACCACTTTCGGGCTGCTGGGGTTCGTTCTGTGGGCCGAGATGCGCGGAGAAACCCAGGTCAACGTCGGTCACCGGCGGCTGCCCGCAGGGACCCAGCGGCAGGCGACGGCGATCGTGCTGCTGAGCATCGGAATGATCACCGCGGTGACGTTCACGTTGCTGACGCTGACCCCCCATTCGCTGGACCGGGTGCTGTTCGAGGTGACCTCGGCGTTCGGCACCGTCGGCCTGTCCACCGGGATCACCGCCGAGCTTCCAGGCGGCGGGCAGCTCCTGCTGATCGGGCTGATGTTCCTCGGCCGGATCGGGCCGCTGACATTCGCCACCGCGCTCGCGCTGCGCGAGCGCGCGCAACGCTACGAACTACCGGAGGAGCGACCCATCGTTGGCTGACCACAGGAACGACCCCGTCGTGGTGATCGGGTTGGGACGCTTCGGCACCGCGCTGGCTTTGGAACTGGCCAGACGCGGTTCGGAGGTGCTGGCCATCGACCACCGCCCCAAGATCGTCCAAGCCCTGTCGGGGCAGCTCACGCATGTCGTCACGGCCGACGCCACGGATCTGGAGGCGCTGCGTGAACTGGGCGTCGCGGAATTCCATCGCGCGGTGGTCGCCATCGGCGGTGATCTGGAGGCCAGCATCCTGACGACCTCCCTGCTGACCGAACTGGAGGTCGACGACATCTGGGCCAAGGCCGTCACCCATCAGCACAAGCGCATCCTGGAACGGATCGGCGCCCACCACATCGTCCTGCCCGAGAACGACATGGGCGAGCGGGTCGCTCATCTGGTCAGCGGCCGCATGCTCGACTACATCGAAGTGGACGAGGACTTCGCCCTGGTCAAGACTCACCCGCCCCGCGACATCGTCGGTGTCCCGCTGGGAGAGACCCGCCTGCGCTCCAAACACGGCGTGACCGTGGTCTGCGTGAAGTCGGTCGGCGAGCAGTTCACCTACGCCACCGCCGACACCATCCTGCAGTACGGCGACGTCATCATCGTCGCCGGCCCCATCGCCAAGGCCGAACGATTCACCGAACGACTCTGAGGAGCCCGCAAAGTCCGACTACCCGGTCCGCATGATCGATTGGGGACGCAAGGCGGTGGAGACTCGGCTCGCGCGATGCCTGACAAGCGGATGGAGGGGACGAGTCAGCCTGCCAGGAAGGCGGTGATGGCGGCGGTGATGGCGGGGTAGTCGTCGCCGAGCCAGATCATGTGGCTGGGGGCGGCACTGGTGATCAGGCGGGCGCCGGGGATGGTGCGCGCCAGGGTCTCGGCGTGAGCGTAGGGGACCGCCCCGTCGTCCCGGGCGGCGATCACGAGAGTGGGTTGGCGCAGCCGGGCGGCATACGCGGCCAGGGTGTCGAGATGGCGCGGTGCGGTCATGGTGCGGATGTCGTTGACGAATCCGGCGCCTGAGCGCATCCGACCGAACAACTCCAGCAACGCGGCGCGCTGAGCGGTGGTGAGAGCGGCCAGCAGTTCGTTGATCGGGCGTCGCGTCAGGTCGTGCAGCAGCATCTTCAGGCCCAGCCCGGGAGCGCGGTGCATCAGAGTATGGAGCAGCGCCCAGGTGACCGGTTCGGCCCCGGGGTGGAACACGATGCTCGCGCCCACTCGGGTGCGTCGATCGGGCCAGGGCAGCAGCCCGACCGCGCTTTCCAGGATGACGCGTTCGACCAGGTCGGGGAGGAAGGCCGCCACCGTCACCGCGGTAGGGCCGCCGGCCGACTGGCCGACGACGGCGCTCAGCGAGTCGATGCCGAGCCTGCGGCACAGATCGCCGATCACAGCGGCGAACTGATCGGGTATGGCGCCGGTGGCCAGCGGTGTACGGCCGTAGCCCGGGCGGGAGACTGCCAACACGGTGCAACCGGCATCGGCGAACACCTCCTCGCCCAGTGGCAGCCCCGCACGCATGTGCCCGCCGTGCAGCATCAGCACCACGCGCGGGCCGCGCTCCTCCAGCCGGTACTCCACCGGCCCGGCCGGAAGGTCGATCAACGTCGTGGCTCGCTCCATGAGCTGCTCCCGCTCGGTGGTCAGGGCCCGGATGCCGTGGCCTGCGGCCCCGCAGGCCAACCTCGGCTGACCGACGGCCGAGATCGTACGGCGGCGCCTTCTAGTCCGTGATGGGCCCGGGCAGGAGCCGGTCGAGGAGGTGCGCGACAGTGATGACACCGATCATCGGGGCATCGGTCCGGTCGGGTTCGCCGCTGACCGCGACGACGGGGCTGCGGTCGGCCGCCATCACGCTGGCGATCTCCATGGCGGTGGCCTGGGCGTCGACGGCGGGCAACGCCGTCCGCTCCTCTGCCAGCAGGTCGGCGACGGTCTTCCCGGCGAGCTCCGCGCACAGCAGGTCGGCGTGGCGTTCGTCGTAGACACGGGCCAAGGCGGGGTCGTCACGGACGTGCGCCGGAATGATGTACCGCAGGAGTTGCGACCCCGGGATCACCGCGATGGGACGGCGGTCGGAGTCGACGACGATAAGGCCCGCGAGCCGGTGCTCGGCCACCAGCCGGGCCGCGTCCAGCGCACTGCTGTCCGGCGAGACGGTCGGGTAGTCGACGGCGAGGTCTCGTGCGCGCATCGCCCCAACGTAACCGACGGCGCGGGGCGAGGGCGCTCCCGGTGGGCGCCGTGCAGATAAGCGCGCTCGGATCCGTTAGGGTCATTGGCTGGTGAGCCGGGAAGTCTGGTCGGCACTGCGTCCGCCCTTCCCGAAAGAGCCCCGGTATGACCAACCTCCTGCTCGCCTTCGCCGCCATGCTGCTGCTGGCGGTGCTGGTGTCCAACCTCGCCCACCGCACCGTGCTGTCGACGGCGGCGCTGTTCCTGGTCGGCGGGTTCCTGCTTGGCGACGGCGTCACCGGCGTTGTCACTCTGAAGCCGGGCGACACGCTGGTGTCCGAGCTGGCGGAGCTGGCGCTGTTCGCCGTGCTGTTCACCGACGGCATGCACGCGGGCTGGCAGGACCTGCGCAGCGCCTGGCGGCTGCCCGGCCGCGCCCTCGGCTGGGGACTGCCTCTCACGCTGCTGGTCACCGCGCTCTTCGCGCACTACGTCGTCGGGCTCGGCTGGGTGGAGTCGCTGCTGATCGCGGCGATCCTCACCCCGACCGACCCGGTGTTCGCCGCCGCGCTGGTCGGCAACGACAAGGTGCCGCCGCGGCTGCGCCATCTGCTCAACGTCGAGTCGGGCGTCAACGACGGGCTCGTCCTGCCGTTCGTAGTGCTGTTCCTGGCGATCGCGCGGGGCGAGGAGAGCCTGCATCTGGGTGAGCTGGGCGCCGAGCTGGCCGGCGGGGTGGCCATCGGCGTGGCGATCCCGTGGGCCGCGATCATGCTGGTGCGGACCCGGTGGTTCGCGATCGCGCCCAAGTACGAGCCGCTGAACGCCGTCGCCATCGGGCTGCTCGTCCTGGCCACCGCCCAGGCCACGCACGGCAACCTGTTCCTGGCCGCGTTCGCCGCCGGCGTCACCGTCGCGACCGTCGGGCACCGCCACCGCGAGACGTTCGAGCAGTTCGGCGAGCTGGTCGCCGAACTGCTCAAACTCGCCGCCCTGCTGGTGTTCGGCGCGCTGCTGTCCCCCGCCTTCCTCGGCGACGTCGGCTGGACCGGCTGGGCCTTCGCCGTCCTCGCCCTCGTGGTCGCGCGCCCGGTGGCGATCTGGGTGTCCTTCCTGCGCTCCGGACTCACCGCCCGCGAACAGGCCGCGGTGATGTGGTTCGGGCCCAAGGGCTTCGCCTCGGTCGTCTACGGGCTGCTCGTCCTGGAGTCGGGCATCCCCGCCGGCGAGAAGATCTTCCACCTCGTCGGCGTCACCATCACCCTGTCGATCCTCGCGCACTCCTCCACCGACATCGTCGTCGCACGCGGCTTCGACGAGGAACGCGAAGTACCGGCCTGGTTCGAGCGCACCCGCACCCGCATCCGGCGTCCCGGAGCCGCCGGCAAGGCGCAGGACGAAGCCTCCCCACCAGCGCGATCTGAAGATCATTCCCGTGACCGCCCGCAATGACCAGGAGCCTTCTTGGCAATCGCCGCCATCGTCGTTTTCGTCGTCGCCTACATCCTGATCGCGTCGGAGAAGATCCACCGCACCGCCGTCGCACTCGGCGGCGCGGGGCTGATGCTGCTCTTCCACATCACCGATGCGCAGAAGGCGTTCTTCTCCACCGAGTCGGGCATCGACTGGAACGTCATCTTCCTGCTGCTGGGCATGATGGTGATCGTCTCGGTGCTGCGGCAGACCGGTGTGTTCGAGTTCGTGGCGATCTGGGCCGCCAAGCGCGCCCGCGGCAAGCCCTACCGGCTGATGGTGATGCTCGCCGTCATCACCGCGCTGGCCTCGGCGCTGCTGGACAACGTCACCACCGTGCTGCTGATCGCCCCGGTCACGTTCCTGGTCTGCGAACGACTCGGGCTCAAGGTCGTCCCGTACCTGATCGCCGAGGTGATGGCCTCCAACATCGGCGGTGCCGCCACGCTGGTCGGCGACCCGCCCAACATCATCATCGCCAGCCGCGGTGACCTGTCGTTCAACGACTTCCTGGTCAACCTGGCCCCGCTGATCGTGGTGCTGATGGTGGTCTTCTGCCTGCTGTGCCGCTGGCTGTTCCGCAGCGCGTTCGTCTACGACGAAGACCGCGCCGCCGCCGTCATGGCCCTGCAGGAGAAGGAGGCCATCACCGACCGGCGGCTGCTCTGGCAGAGCCTTGCCGTGCTCGGACTGGTGATCATCGCCTTCGTCCTGCACCCGGTACTCCATTACGAGCCGTCCGTGGTGGCCCTGCTGGGCGCCGGACTGCTGGTCGCCGCCACCAAGGTCACCACCGAACAGGCGCTGGAAGAAGTCGAGTGGCTGACGCTCGTCTTCTTCGCCGGCCTGTTCGTCATGGTCGGCGGCCTGGTCGAGACCGGCGTCATCGGCGACATCTCCCGCGCCGCCACCGACGCCACCGACGGCCGGCTCGGGCTCGCGACCATGCTCCTGCTGTGGGCCTCGGCCGTTCTGTCGGCCATCGTGGACAACATCCCCTACGTCGCCACCATGAGCCCGATCGTCTCCGACCTCGTCCAACAGCAACCCGCCGGGGACGGCACCGTCCTGTGGTGGGCACTCGCCCTCGGCGCCGACCTCGGCGGCAACGCCACCGCGATCGGCGCCAGCGCCAACGTCGTCGTCCTCGGCATCGCCGCCCGCAACGGCACACCGATCAGCTTCTGGCAATTCACCAAGTACGGCCTGATCGTCACCACCGTCACGGTGGCGCTGTCGGTGCCGTACCTCTGGCTTCGCTACCTGTGAAGAGCAGCGGCAACGCGGGTGAGAACGATGCCAGAACCCGTGAAGGCGTCCCCCACCAGCGGGCCATCCCAGGGCCATCGGACAGTTCGACGTGGCAGCGGTGACCCTCCAGTCGATCCAGGTGACCTGCCGACGGCGCCCAAGGCAGGCGACACGCCGACCTGGCTCGCGGCAGTGAACGAGTATGCGGCGAGCAAACAACTTCGCCTTCGACCACGCAGAGTGACCGGCAGCGCGGTCTTCTCGTGGCCACGTTCACGGTGGGAGAAAGATGATCTCCCAATTTCCTCCCACTGGACTACCGGTGGCCTGCCCCGGGGGCGGAGAAGGCCCTGTGGAAGGCGAGGGCATGCGCCGCCGGCGCGAAACCCGTGACCTCTTCGGTGCTGCGACAACGCCAAAGAGGCCTGCTCTTCCTCCGAGCAAGCCTCTGACCTGGCAAAACGTGGGCGATACTGGGTTCGAACCAGTGGCCTCTTCGGTGTGAACACGATCAATCGAGCTCACGAGAAGCTGCCATTCAACAACGCCGCAGGTCAGACGGCATCTTTCGATCCACCACAGCGCACCTCAGGGAGGATTAAGTCCGTTGCGATCTCCCGGAATTAACGCCCCGCCGCCGGTGACCGCGCTGACCCACGGTAGCCGGAAGTATCAGGCCCGTTCGGACTACCGGAAAGCTGCTCCGGTGACCGGCTTGCTCGTTGGCGTGTCAGTTCACTGGCGCATCCGAGAATGCCCCGCCAGCGCCCGAATGATGACCGCCACCATCAGTGTCCCCCAGTGACCGCAGTTCACGGACGTTCGGAGGGGAACAACCAGTACCACCGCACCCGGCGCTTGTACAACAGCCGCATGAGCTCTCACCTATGTGGACGATATTCTCGGCATCTGCAGGACGGACCTGTCGCATACTCCTCGCTTGATCAGATCACTAATGGCTATGATGCAGCGAGCCAGAAACTTGGCACCATGGATCCTCACAGTACGTTGGCCCAACTACGGCTTGCTCGCCGCCGAGTCGGCGCCCTCTAAAATCACCCGGAACCCAACTAATGGACTCAGGGCGGTTTCCCGTTCTCATCCTACAAAATTCTTCTACAACCATACGCACCTTGGAGATTGGCAAGGCGCAACGAATATCCAGAGTCTGACCGTCATCCATATCAGCAACAATTAGTGGATCCACAGCGAGCGGTTCCGGATTGTCAGAAAGCCAAATATTGCTCGCCAAGTATTCTTCCACAGAAACCACAGAACCAACAGGAAGAAGCCACTTTAGCGCTCCATGCATTCTATGAACATTCGTCATGACCTGGAGATAACTATCGAACTCCAGGTCCACCTTGGCTGGGTTTCGATGCGGAGCAGCAAGAATAAAGGTTGCGCGGACATCATTCGGACCGGCACCCGAAGGTAGGCCCCTTCCGTCAGCCGTGCCGAGCACATCGTCTATTAGAGACGACAGTCTCGTATCTGCCAGATGATACTGGACCTGCCCCCGAAAGAATGCATGCAGCGCAAGCATAATACGCCCCTCAACTCGTCCAACAAGCGGACTGGCCTCCTCCAAGAAGGGTCACTCCGTTCCACCCATCACTATTTCTCCACCAGATGGTCAGGCTAGACCCGCTAGGAAGAATCGATGGCACTGCGGTCGAGCAAGAATAGGGACCTGAGCAGACTCCCTTCGGGTTGTTAATAATCACCGTCGCCCTCGTGACTTTTCTGTTGCGCATTGCTAGAGCGATCGTGACTGGTCAGCTGCTTGGGAGCGCGTGAGCTGAATTTCAGGCTGCGGAAGGCACCCAGGGGCGCCGGTTGGTGAGGCGGGTGAGCGCGTCCAGCAGGCCGAGCCCCTGCTTGGCGGTGGTGGCCGGGTAGGAGCGGATGAGGCAGAACTGCTGGGCTCCGGCCAGGGTGCGCAGGCAGCCCGACACCTTCTGCCGGATCTTGATCATCCTGATCTCGCGCTCGGCCGCGTTGTTGTCGAACGGCACCCGCGCGTCCACGGTGAACCGCAGGTGATCGTCATGGTGTTCCAGCAGCCGGCGGGCCAGTGCGTTGTGGTCTTTCTCCAGGTTGTCGGCGCGGGCCGCGGTTGCTTTGATGCCCAGGCGAGCGGCCGAGCGGAAGGCGTGCTTGGCCGTGGTCATCTTGGTCTCGTCGACGCCGTTCAGGGTGCCGTCGCGGGCGAGCGAGGCGTCGACCAGGCGTTTCATGGTGCGCAGGGCGTCGGCGGCTTGGGCCGCCCAGCACCAGGTGCCCGCGTGGCCGGTTCGCTCGTGGTGGTCGAGTACGGCCTGCAGCTCACGCAGGACGTGAGCGTTGCAGCGAGCGTGTGTGGCCTGGTCGCAGGTGTCATAGGGCGCCCACCCGTCGTGCACCGCGATCCCGTTGAAGCGGGGCAGGACACCGGCGGCGTCCATCGCCTCGACCCCACGCCGGTCGTGCACCGTGATCAGCACGTATTTGCCGGTGGAAGCCGAGTGCACCCACCGCAGCCGCCGATCGACCCGCAGCGCGGTCTCGTCGAAGTGCGCCACCTGCGCCTGGGTGAGCCGATCACGGACCCGCTCGGCGAACCCGCCCCCGGCAGCCAGCCCGGCGGCGGCGCGTGCGGTCATCGCCGCGACCGTCCCGGCCGACAACGCAGTACCGAACAGCTCGGCCAGCGCTTTGGCGGTACGGTCCTTGGACAGGAACTGCCCCACATACAAGTAGACGACGATCGCGGCCACGTTCGGGCCGTACTGCACCGGCGCGTCCACCCCTTCCGGGGCGTCGGCGGTAGTGACGCACCCGCACCGGCGGCGGACCAGCTCATGCCCGGTCACCCGCACCTTGATCGGCGGGATGTCGAACACCTGCCGCCGCTCGGATCCCGCCTCGGCCGCACCCGCCAGTCCCGCGCCGCACCCCCGGCACCGCGCCGGCACGTGACGCCGGCGCCGGTCAGGATCGGCGACCTGGCACAGCGTCTGCCCGCGATGCCCGGCCTGCCCGCCCGGACGACGGCCACTGCGGCCCCGCAATGACTTCGGCGACGGCTTGACCAGCCCGTCCGACGAGGGCGGCTTGGAGGAGTTCGAAGAGTTCTTCCCCAACTGCGCCTCAAGCTCAGCGATCCGGGCGTCCGCTTCGGCCAGCCGAGCCGACAGCTCCACCACCAGCGCCGCAAGCTCCTCATACGACGGCGGCCCGGGAGACATCCCACCATGATCGACAGTCAAGCCATCAAGATCAAATCGGACACGCGCCCCAGACCTGCTGACCAGTCACCTTAGAAGTTAATCGAGACTCTGTATCACGCTCACACTCTCAGGAAAATCCTCCGGAAAGAGCGGGCATCTAATTTGACGTCGAAGAATTCCGACCAAGAAATCAACAAGCCCACCCGGAAAATGCCACCACAAACCTCGCTCAATAATTATCGTCCAGTCATCAGGCTCGCCTCGCGTTAGCCATAGACATCGATCCCCATTATCTGTCATGCCCCATTGCAGGACGCCGCGATGTTGCGGATATATTGGATAGGGTGGCATGGTTGATCGATTTCCAGAGGAATCAACCACATCTATCCACTGCTCCCCCTCAAGCCGGAGGCGAAGAGGCTTCAACACATCCATGAATTCTCTGGCCGCCATGCTTGGGTCACTCGGAAAGCCCGGGTTGAACAATCCGAGAAAGTCGTCGAATTTGAGCGAGGGATACATATTCGCCAGCCGCTTGAAATCGGCAGGAAAGGCGATCCCGAGTTCAGATTCGAGTCGATCCCACTGCACGCGAGGAGGAGAGAATTCAGGCGGCCCGATGAGGGCCTCAAGGTCGGCAAACTCCGCCATTAGTGACCCATCCTTTCCGACTATTTCCCAAGCATCTATCAAAACTGAGGCCCGGCAGGTTGTCCTTCGTTCGCCCTCGCGCGGTCATCCGGATCATGCTTGGCATCGCCTGGCCACGGCGATAGATAGGTGTGACAGTGTAGTCCACGATTTCTCCGCGCTTTACAGCTGCCGCGACCTGATTCTCCAGCTTCTTCATATTCGGGTCGTTCAATGGAGAATGAATACACGTGAAGAGGTTTTCGTGCAGTCGGCCATCGCCGCCGAGTTGGTCAGCCAACAGATGGCATCTTGAGTAACGATAGGCCTTCCCATCCTTTGGATTAGCGCTGCGCCCATTTTTCTCAGGCCAACCCGGCGGGAAAATGCGCTTGTCTGCAGGCTCGCCTCCCTTAAGGTCAGCTTTACTACAGAATCTAGCATGGATTCCTTGGGGTCGACCGATGGGATCCGCTGTGACCGGAGGACCGTAATCCTTGACCGGAACGCATCCGTCCTCATCATTGTCGAATCCGGACGGCGAAGAAGAGCCGGGGGAACTCGTCTGGGTTTGCGGTCTCGCGTTCTGACTCGGTCTGTTCCTGTCGATGGGCGACAGGATCGGAGTCGGGTCGTTGACCGCGACTTTGATCTCAACCTTGCCCTCTACGCGGTCCCGTATCGCATCCAACTGTTCCTGGGTGACTGTGTTGACCATCGGCGGTCGGGGTTTAGGGTGGTCGCGCGCCCATTCGGCCTGCTTTTTCTGGATCTGCGCCGGCGTCGGACGCGGCGGCGCCGCTCGCACGGGTGCACCGGTTCCGCGGTTTCCCGAATAATTGATTGGCGTCCACGTTTCCCCGTCCGGGGGCCCGATCCAGGGCGAGTTGGGACAATGAGGTTTGCCGCAGATCGTGTCGTCAGAGGCGAGTCTCCCCGATGAGAGGATGCTCCAGAAAATTGTGCCCGCCAGGACCACTCCATTGCGGCGCAAACCGAATTTTATACCCTTTTTCGCGCCTTTTGTTCCGTAATCTACAGGGCAAGCGATCAGGTTGGCCGCAAGCGAACTCGATCTGGAGCATTGCAGGTGGCCGGTGGGGTCGGTGGCGTCGAGGGGTGCTGCGTTGGCGTAGGTGTAGCGGTTGGCTTGGACGCTGGGGTCGGGGTTGAGGGTCCAGTCGTCGCGGCTGGCGAAGTTGGCGGTGCCGGGGGTGTACCAGCGGGCGGCCATGTTGACGCGGCCGCTACCCGGTTCGGTGTATTCGCCTTGGTAGCCGATGAGGCTGGTGGTGCCGCTGGTGGCGGTGGGCTGGCCGGCGGGATCGTAGGCGGTGGAGCCGTTCAGGGTGGTGGTGCCCTGGTCGTATAGGGCGGTGAGGTCGTCGTGTCGATCGGAGTAGGCGCGGTAGGACTGGCTGTTCTGGCGGAGGCCGAGCAGGTCGCCGTCGGGGGTGCGCTGGTAGCCGGAGGTCAGGGCGCCTGATCCGTCGAGAATCGCGGTGAGGTCGTTCTGGTCGGTGGCGTACAGGAAAGTGCTGGTGGCCGAGCCCTGAGTTCGGGTCGCGACGCGGTCGAGGCCGTCGTAGCCGTAGCTGGCTGCGCCGTCTGCGGTGAGGCGGTCGAAGGCGTCCCACACGGGAGTGGAGGTGCCGTCGGAAGTGAGGGTGCCTCGGGCGGTGTAGGTGTAGGTGTGGGTGCCGTCGGAGGTGAGGCGGTTGCGTTCGTCGTAGGTGTAGGTGGTGGGGCCGGCCTTGGTCCGGTTGCCGGCGGCGTCCCAGCCGTATTCGGTCTGCTGGCCTTGGGGGTCTGTCCAGGACGTAAGGCGTCCGGCGTCGTCGTAGCCGTAGGTGTTGTTGCCTGCGCCGGCGGTGCCGGTGGTGGTTTTGCTGGTCAGGTGGTCGTCGAGGTCGTAGCCGTAGGCGATGGAGGCCAGGAGGGCGCCGTCGGGTGACTTGAGCTGGTCGGTGGTGAGGCGGTCCAGGTCGTCGTAGCCGTAGGTGCGGTGTGCGGTGGTGGTCCCGTATTGGGTGGCGATGTCGGTGAGACGTCCGGCGTCGTCGTAGGTGCGGGTGTCGGTGCCGCCGGTGATGGTGTCGGTGGTGGTGGCTATCTGGTCCTGGCCGTTCCAGGTGGTCGTGGTGGTGCCGGCCGGGTCGGTGCGCTGGGTGAGCCTGCCGTTGGGGTCGTAGCCGAACTGTGTGGTCTTGTCGCCTGCGCTGATGCTGGTCAGGGGCAGGCCGCGGTCGTTGTAGGTGAACAGGGTGTCGTTGCCGGGCGCCGAGACGCGGAGCCGGTTGCCTGCGAGGTCGTATCCGAAGCGGGTATCGGGGGTGGACGTCTCGGCGCCTGCTCCGGTCTGTTTGGTGAGCCGGCCGAGTTCGTCGAAGGTCCGGGTGAGGGTGACGCCGCCGGGCTTGGCGACCTGGACGGGGTTGCCGACCGCGTCGTAGCTGGTGGTCCAGGTGCGGTCGGCGTCGTCGTTGTGCGCGGAGGTGCGTGGCTCGATGACCTTTTCGGGGAGGTCGAGGGTGTTGTAGGTGGTGATGGTGGCGTTGCCGCGGCCGTCGGTGAGTCGGGTCTGCTGTCCGGCTGCGTCGTATCCGAAGGTCGTTTCGATGGTGCTGGTGGCCGAGGTCGGTTCGGTGAGTTGGGTCAGGCGTCCGGCTGCGTCGTAGGTGCGGTGTGTGGTGTGGCCTTCGGGTGTGGTTTCGCTGGTGCGGTTGTCGGCGGCGTCGTAGCCGAAGCCGAAGGTCCGCAGGACGGTGCCGGACGGGTCGAGGTCCTTGGTTTGGGTCATCCGGCCGGCGGGGTCGAACTCGGCGAGGGTGCTCGCGCCGCGGGGGTCGGTGACCTTGGTGATGCGGCCCGCAAGGTCGTAGTCGAGGGTGGTGGTGTGCTGCGCCGGGTCGGTGATGGCGGTGATATCGCCGGCGCCGTTGGGTGTGTAGGTGGTGGTGTCGCCTGCGGGGCGGGTTCGGGAAGTCAGGTTCCCGGCCGGGTCATAGGCGTACTTGGTGGTGTAGGCGGCGGGGGCGGGGTAGCGGTCGATCTCGGTGGCGGTGATCTGGCGTCCGAGGTCGTCGTAGGTCGACTCGGTTCGGGCGCCGACCGGGTTGGTGACCGCGAGTTGCTCACCGGCCAGGTCGTACTCGGCCAGCCAGGTGCCGGGCTGGTTTTCGGTGCTGAGCTGGGGTTCTTCGAGCCGGACGGCGTTTCCGAGGGCGTCGTAGCGCAGCCGGGTGGTGTTGTTGCGGGCGTCGGTCGTCTCGGTGAGCTGCCCGGCTGCGTTGTAGTGCATGGTGGTGGCCGGGGTGACCTGGGTCCCGGTGGGCGGGGTGTAGGCGGGGCTGGTGATCGAAGTCGGCCGCCCGGCCTTGTCGTAGGCGGTCGTGGTGGTGCGCCCGAGGGGGTCGGTGACCTGGGTCTGTTCGCCTGCGTTGTTGTAGCCGTAGTGCACGGCCGGGCGGGCAGTGGTCGCGGTCTGGCCGTTCTGCTCCACTTGCACCGGGGGCTGCTGCATCTGGGTCAGGCGTCCGCCGGCGTCGTAGCCGAGGGTGGTGGTGTAGTCGGCCGGTGTGGCGCCTTCGGCGTTGCCGCGCGGTTCCACGACCTCGGTGACCATGCCTCGCTGGTCGCGCTTGTAGGTGGTGACCAGGTCGGTGTCGCCGTTCTGGACCGTCATCCGGACGGGCAGGTTCATCGGGTCGTAGGCGTAGGTGGTGGTCTCGGTGCGTTCGGAGTCGGCACCGGTGCGGACGGTTCGGACGATGTTGTTGTCCGGGTCGAAGCCGTAGTCGGTTCGGCGGGCGGCGCCGTCCGGGTCCACGATCGTGGCGACGAGTTGCCCGGTCTCGTCGTATTCATGGTCGGTGCGTTGGGTTCCGCCGATGACCTGGGATGTGAGGTGTCCTGCGCCGTCGTAGACGCGCGACTCCAGGGGGACATCCTGGGGTGTCGTGGAATCGTTGAGCTTGGCGCCTTGCGCGGTGATCTGTGCGAGGCGGTCGTCGCCGTAGTAGGTGTAGGCCAGGGTGCGGCCCATCGCGTCGGTGCGGGAGGCGAGGCGTCCGCCGGGGTCGTAGGCGTAGGAGTCCAGGACGACGTCGGTGGCGGGGGTGGGGTTGTTGGGGTTGCCCGTCCAGTCCTTGAGGGTGCGGGTGGCCAGCTCGCCTCGGAGGGTGTAGCCGAAGGTGTACTTGGTGCCGCGTTCGTCGGTGAGGCTCGTTCGCGCGCCGGTGTCGTCGTAGCCGTAGGTCTGCTGGCCGCCTTCAGCGTCGGTGACGGTCTCGGGGAGGCTTTGGACGTTGTAGGTGTAGGTGGTGGTGCGCGCGGGATCCCTCCGTGTCAGGCTCAGATGGGACACGAGGGGATGAAGTTCCCTAACTGATGTAGACAGGGCGAGAACGGGTACTGAGCAGAGTGACGATGACCAGCCACGATCTTCCTTCCGGTGACGGGCCGCGGACCGGCCGGCCCAAACGGCGGACCTTCAGTGCCGCCTACAAGTTGCGGATGGTCGAGGAGTACGACGCGGCCGCGACCGGGCTGACCGACGCCGCCGGCGACCCGCTCATGTTCTCGCCACACGACTTCCGCAGGATCTTTGTAACTGACGCCATCATGAACGGCCTGCCACCGCACATCGCCCAGATCATCTGCGGCCACAAGAACATCGAGACCACGATCAGATACAAGGCCGTTTACCCCGCCGAAGCGATCGAGGCACACCGGGCGTTCATCGCCCGCCGCCGCGCCACCCGGCCCAGCGAGGAATACCGTACGCCGACCGACGAAGAGTGGGACGCGTTCTTGGCGCACTTCGAGAAGCGGAAGGTGTCCGTGGGGCACCTGCGCCCGCGCGTTCGCTTCGCCCTGCGTCCATGAGCACGCTTGTGTCAGGTGCTCACTTCTGAGGCCGGACCCCGCCCAGCGCGGTCGGCTGGAAGAGATCCGCGCCAACCTGCACGACCGCATCGCCGAAGCCGAACAACAAGGCTGGCTCGGCGAAATCGAGAGCCTGATGGTCAGCCTCGCCGGCACCAAGGACAAGCTCGCCCAGATCGAGGCGACCCTGCGACGCCAGGGCGAAGCGGTCCAGCTCGGCATACCCGCCTTCCCCGAAATCGCGGGCCGCTCCGTCGCCACCCCGCCCGCCGCTACAGACAACCCTCACGGATGTGCCTCGCCGTAGGTAATACCGTACGGCCGTAGCGGTAAGTAAGCGACTAGTGGCGATCAGCTGTAGTGTCGGGTTGGAACGCCAGTCTGCGTCGTACCGTCCCAATGGAGAAATTCGGGGACGGAAGGGTCTGGGGAAGGGTGGCGGCGAGGTGGGTAGCTCGATGAGTGAGGGGCCGGACGAGACCTCGCGACCAGCTGGATCGGCGCCACCCCCGCCGCGACAGGCCGGCGATGCGCGGCCACCCGGTTCCGGGCCGCCGATACCGATACCGCCTCCGCCGAGCGGTCCACCGCGGCCCGGTCCGCCACCGCCGGGCAGTCCGCCGCCCGTTGGACCACCGCCGTATGGTCCGTACGAGCCGACTCCCGGTGCCCCCTCTCTCCTCGGCATGCCCGGCAGCCCCCGGCGTCGAGCTATCGTGCTCGGTGGGATCGCGGTGGGTGTGGTTCTCAGCATCGTCGTCCTTGCCTTGGTGCTGGTGAACCCCGGAGGCTCCGATAAGCCGAAGCCGACCACGAAGAAGACGGACGCGGTCGACGTAGCTGCGACGCAGCTCAGCAGGGCCGCAACCCACCTGTCGAACCTGCCGGCGGCGCATTACGAGGGCACGCTTACGGGGGCCTCGGGCGAGCAGATCCATATTGACATCAAGATGACATACAAGGGCTCGACGTACGGCACGTTGACGGTCGACGGCGCCGAGATCCAGCTGATGGCCGTTGATGCGAAGACGTTCCTGAAGGCCGGTGAGAGCTATTGGGTGGCTAATGGTGCGCCGAATAGCTCGCTGAAAAAGTACGCCAAGCGCTGGGTCAGGGTGCCGATCAGCAAGTTGGGCTTCGACTTATCGGCGGCGCTTGCGCCGACGAAGCTGGCCCAGCAGGTGAGAGCTGCGGTGCGCGACCACCAGATCACGGCTGGCCCGGTGACGACTGTCGACGGCGTGCAGGCACGACAGGTCACCGTGCCAGCCGGCACGGTATACGTGACGGCCGCCGCCCCACAGCGCATCGTCCGCATCGAAGCGACATCGTCGGGCACGAGCGGCGGCTCCGGCTCTGGAGGTTCTGCGACGCCCGGCGCAATGGGCACCGGTGACGAGCTCACGTTCCAGCCCGCTGTGTCGCCGCTGCGGCCAGCTTCGAGCGGCGGGTTCCAGCTCGACCTGACGGGGCTTACGCAGGAGCAGGCGAAGAAGTTCATTAACGACCTCCAGAGCAAGGTCCAGGATCTGAAGAGTTCCGTCGACTCGCAGGTGAACTTCACCGCGAGCGGTACCGGCAACCTAGAGCCGTGCAACAACTATGGGTGCACGGCGAACGTCCGGATCAGCAACTTCGTTTCGTCCAGCAACCCGTACCTTGGGGTGAAGCAACGGGTCACCGCCGAGGTTACGATCAACTTCCAGTTGGACGGCGGGCCAGCCGGTTCCTGCTCGCGCACGATCTCCATGGCGCCGAATGGCAGCGCAGGGGTGTCTTGCAACGTTTCCTACTACGCGCGAACCGACCAGAACCACCAGGTCACCGCTCAAGCCCAGGCCGTCGCGCGGGCGGTCGTCAGCGCCGACATCCAGAAGATGGCGACCGACCTGAAGGAGGAGATCCAAGACAGCCCGGCCAACTGCGATCTGCCGACCAGCTTCATGCCAGCCAGCTTCGCCGGTGGCACGTATGGCGGCGGTGTTACCTCAGCGCCCTACCTCTCGTCACGCGCGTCTGTGGAGGCCGGCCCCGCTGTCGTCGTGGTCCGACCGCCCGGTGACCAGGAGCGGTGCGGCCTCAAGGGGTTACTCAAGGACCAGGAACTGCCGACCAGAGGAAAAGTACGCTACGTACCACCGGAGGGCACCTCGTACAACATGGCGAAAGCGAAAGGGCTGCCGAAGGGGACGCTAAACGGGCGAACCGGCTTCCGTGATGCGCACGAGAACGTCTGGGTCAGGGGGCCAGCACGCAGCCAAAAGTCCCTGTCCGAGGGCGCGACCTACGAGTGGGACGTGCAGCTGACCAAGGAGAACCAGCGGCGGTACCGCTGGCTGTGCGAGCGAGAGAGAAAGAAAAACATTACACATCTCAACGTGACACCTGGCGGCGAGATCTCCCATGTGGTCTGTGAGTAACGACCCCATGAGCGCTGCGTTCCAGGAATATGACATCGTCCGCGTGAAGGAAGGCGCGCCTGGCAGGGTGGGCGACTTCGCAGGACGCAACGCCGTGGTGGTTGGGATCAGCGAACGCGGTGACCCCCCGTACTACGTTCTCAAGATCGACGGATACCAACGCACGGTTGCCTGCGAGGAGGCAGACATCGAGGCCACGGGTCGACGCGCCGACCCGTGGGATGCTCACTGAGCTGAGAAACCTAGTTCAGAGAAGCCTGCGTCCGCTGCCCGATGCTCTGGCCCGACCTGACCCAACGCGACCGGCTGGTGGAGATCCGCAACAACCTCATCGCCCGGATCGCCGAAGCTGAACGCGAGGGCTGGCTCGGCGAAGTCGAAGGCCTCAAAGTCAGCCTCACCGGCACCCGAGACAAGATCACCCAGATTGACCGGCGCTCGCCCAACTCGGCGGTCGACCTCGGCATGCCAACTACCACCAGCCCCAGAAGTCATCACAGACCGGAATGACGGAGAGGTTCGCTACGGTCCGACACATGGCCACTCGCCCCACTGAACACTGGCGCCGATCCGTCGCCGAAGAAGCCCGACAGATCGCCTCGGGCGAGCTTGACGACGACTGCGCGTTCTCGGCAGAGCTCTTCCCAGAAGCCGTGCTAATCCGCACGGACGAGGTCCTTCAGCCCTTCGAGCGCGAGATCGCAACCCTGACCAATCCCACCGACGACGAAATCTTCGCCGCCATCGAACGCGTGGTGCTTGCCCTCAACAAGGTCAACGACGACTGCGACGACGCCGCATATGAGACCGATGAACGCGAACAGCTCTGTGAATACATCGAAGAGTCGCTCGCCGAGACCGGCATCAACGTTGACGCCTTCGCAGGACGCCACGGCCTGACCCGCCACGAGATCACTGACAAGTGGCGCAGGTGGTAACACCTCAGGTCTCCACGCTACGAGGGGAAGCACAGTGGGCGTGGTCCCCGCCAATGCCGACCACGTCGACGGCGTCGTAGCTCAGTGGCAGTGGGACCGCCGCGGACAAGACGGCCTCGATCAGCCCGGCCATCTCCTGCGCGGTCCCGCCCTTCGCGCGCAGCCCCACCAAGAACGCGGCGAGAACAGCGGGCTCGAACTCGTCAGCCATGATCTGCCGCATCGCCCAAGCAGTCTTGGTGGCCGCCAGGTCTTCCCCCGCCATAAGCCGCTTCAGTAACGCGGCCCACGTGGGTGCGTTCATCGGTATCTCCGCCGGGTCGTCAGCCAGGCGTCAGCGGACCAGAACATGCCCGGGCCGCGCGGAGACGGCGCCCATCCCCACTGACACGGAGAACCTCAGCGTATCGACCGCTACCTGAAGCCCCGGGCCTGTCGAGCCAGCTGGCGTATTCGGTTCGCGGACGGTAGCGGTGTCGTGCACCCCGCCAGCCATGCACATCACCTCGACAAACTCTGCGGGCCCGTAGGGCGCGGTCCGGACAGCGACCATCGAGGCCGGGTCCGACGATGCCAGCGGCCGCGATGCCTATGACCGTCATCACGGTCCCCGGTCAAGCGCAAGGTTCTCAAGACGGCCGGTGCAGCTTTCGTCCCCAGACGCCGCCGCCTGGGACGACACCGTCACCATGCTCTTCGTCTGTGTGAGCGCTTCGGGAATCTGCGAAGCGTACGTGGCTCCCGAAACTGGCTCCCGATACTGCGAAGCGCTCATCGGGACACGCAAGATCGCGCCACTGGCAACACTCTGACCTGCGGATACTTGGGGTGGGCGATACTGGGTTCGAACCAGTGGCCTCTTCGGTGTGAAGCAAAGCAGGCAAGTCGATCTAGGTCGATCCGAGTCGAACGGGGAGCCTCTCACCTGCAGAAACGGTCTGACTACGTCGAGTTGAGTCGAGGAGGGCCTGACTGCGGTGGCTCCCAAAATCGGCTCCCGTGGCCTCCTGGTCGCAACCCTGCACGTTCTCTGGGAACCGTACGTTGTGAAACCGGTCGATCAAGGCCGTGGCAAGCCGTCTCCCAGGTCCGCCGTAGGTCAGGCAGTATCCTTCGGCGTACCACGACGCTCCTCACTCGAGCCCGTTGCGCTCTCCCACATTCAACAAGCTGGTCGCACGCTTGAGCGTCGACTCGTCCGCACGCGGGACTCCGGGCGATCGAATCCGGCAGCGGGAGTCGCGACGTATGGTCCCGCCGTGGGCCGATGCCAGTCCTGCTCGTGGCGACCAGCCCGGGTGGTCGGCGATCGACCGGACGCTCCCGACACCCACCAGTCGTCAGCCATAGCGTCCGGCAGGCTGTCGGTTCGCCGCGATTGCGCACCCCCGGCCATCAGGTGGAAGCGGGATTCGAACTTCTCGAGGACGCCGGCTGGGTGATCGAACGGCTGCTGGCCCGGCTGTTCGGCTACAGCACCTGACCATCCGCTACAAACGCTACGGCGACTGTTCAACGTTTTTCTCGTTCTCACAGCCGCCGTAACCTGCCACAAGAAGATCGCCAAACAGATTACATGAGACACCGAAGACAAGACACTTGCGCCGATAGCGATGAAAGGGAAATCATACCCTATTCGAGGGGCCAGAGAAGGCGACCTCCTCCAGCTTGTACATCATTAGCCCCAAGTCCAAATTGGCCAATCTACAAAACTCTTGATCCAAATTCTTGAGATCAGATACCACCCCAAGGCGAGAGTCTTTCATGTGCATTTGAAATGCTTCACGCAACCTTACAGGCATCACGCTCCAATTTTTCCGAGCAAAATCACCATCCCACTTAATAGGACCTTCCATGGAAGCAACGACCGCCATCATTGACTCCTTCACCCAGTCCTCGGGAGAAGAGAATCGCCAGACCATCATGGGCGGTTGATACAACCTATCCAAGGGGTGCCGGCCGACCGAGAATCGGCCCCACTCGACGGTGCCCAATATTCTCAAGATCCTCAACACTTCACCGGAAGTTATCACGCGACCCCGCAAAGCCGGGCTGTCCCTCCACGGATACCATCAGGATTGCCTCCTCGCATTGCACACATATACTCACCCACGGAATAGGTATTTGACTCAATCGCGGATCTTAGGCGTAGCGCCCATACATATAGATATGACGGAAAGTATAGTCAACGACATTCTCTCCACCTCTCTCAGCAACTTTCAAATCTCCACTTTTTCCGGCAAAAGAAACGATCTTCCCGCGCCCCCCAGTCGAGTTACAAGCTCGACAAAGCCGATTCCTTTTTCTTTCAGACAGTCCCTGACTGTGGCCGGTCGGTTTCTGCGGCGTCGCTCAGAGGTCGTTCATTGGATCCGGTGGCCCGCGGCGAAGGTCGCGGCGGGGTGGCGGAGGACGTCGGGATCGTTGCGGGGGTCGTGGTGGTAGGTGACCAGGTTCGCGGGCCGGCCGGGGACGAAGTCGCCGTGGGTGTCGTTGGCCAGTAGGTATCGACGGGCGTTGCTGCTTGCGGCGGCGAGTGCGTCCTGTGGGGTGAGGCCCAGGTCGGTCAGGAGGCGGACCTCCTGGGGCAGGTTGCCGACGACGTCCGTGCCGGCCAGGACGGTGACCTGATGGCGGACGGCCTCGGCCAGCAGGTGGGTGAGGCGTTCGCGGCGTTGGGCCAGGCGCCGTCGGCGGCCGGGGTCGTCGACGAGCGCCGGGGCCAGGGCCGCGCAGAGAGTGGGCGTCCAGGCGCCGCCGCGTGCGGCCAGTGCGCGCAGGTCGTCGCCGGTGAGGGCGTCGCCGTGCTCGATGGAGTCCACTCCGGCTGCGACCAGGTCGCCGGCCCAGGCGGTGGTGGTGTGGGCGGCGACGCGGGCGCCGTCGGCGTGCACTGCTCGCACCAGTCGCCGGACGGTTTGGATCGGGTAGGTCGGCGTCGCCTGGTCGGGGCGGGTCACGCCCTGGTCGATGGCGGGGAAGTCACCGATCAGCTTCACCCACCGCGTTCCCGCGGCGATCTGGGCGTGGGCGGCGTGGAGGAGGTCATCGGCGGTCACCGGCTCGAACAGTCCGGCCAGATAGCCGCCGGGCGGGGCCAGGAAACGTCCGGCCGCCAGCAGCCCCGCACCGTCGCGCGCGGTGGGCAGCCGCAATGTGACGGCGCCGGAGCCGACCATGGGGCTGCCCAGGTCGCGCACCAGCGTGATCCCGGCCTGCCGTGCGGCCTGCAGGTTTCGCCGGGCCCGGGACACGCTGAGCGGGCGCCATCCGGCGGGTGCGCCGTCGTCGACCGCGATGCTCAAGTGGCAGTGCGCATCGACCAGCCCGGCCAGCGCGTAACGTCCCGGCAGCCGTTCGCCGCCCGCAGGCGGTGTATCGGTCCAGCACCCGTCCTGGTCGATCCCGCCCTCGACCGGCCGGCCGTCGGGCAGCCCGACCGCTGTCACCCGCCATGGCCCCATGAACGATCAAAATAGCCCGCGTCGCCATGTTTCCGGCTTCGACATGTCTGACAGTGTCGCCGTCCTCGATCTCCAGGGGACGGCCGAGGTTGTCGTAGGTGTAGCCGAGCATGGTGTCGCGCGCGTCCTTGGCGATGCTGACCTGGTCGAGGAAGTCGTAGGTGACGGTCGAGGTGCCCTGTGGGGCCCGCTCCTCGCCGGATCAGCGCTCCGGCGGCCGCAACGCTCCTGCCCATCATCGACGTCAGGCAATGAGGGCAGGCATCAAACGGCTCGAGTGTCAGCGGCGCCTGACACGCTCGACCCATGGCCGAGACATCCACGCCCAGACAGTTCTCACCTCGATGGAATGACGACACCCGCACCACTCCACCGGACGTCGGTGACGAGCGGGAGATCTTGAGTTCAGTCCTGGACTGGCAGCGAGAGACCTTCGAACTCAAGTGCAGCGGCATCCCACCACAGCGACTGTCTGACAGGGCCGTGCCGCCCTCTTCGCTGTCCCTGCACGGTCTGCTACGCCATCTGGCCGCCGCCGAGCGCTGGTGGTTCCGCATCCAGTTCGCCAACGAGGACGTTCCGCTGCTCTACTACTCCGACGACGATCCCGACCAGGACTTCGACACCCTGGACGGCGACGTCCACCACGCCCTCGACACCTGGCGGGCCGAGTGTCGCCGATCAAGACAGATCGTGGCCACTGCGGCGTCGCTGGAAGAGACGGGGACCCGGAGACGGACCGGCGAGCTGGTCTCACTGCGCAGGATCATGGTGGACATGATCGCTGAATATGCCAGGCACAACGGTCACGCCGACCTCCTGCGCGAGCGCATTGACGGAGCCACCGGCATGTGAGGCGCGAGCGGCTGACCTGCAAGGTTTGGCAGCACCTGATTCCACATAACGATCTTGGCGTTGACGCCCTCGGTTCCGCCATTGCGATAATCGCGGGTCGGAGCGGCGCAGACAGCCTCCTAGTCCTGCCTCACGCCGCGCGACCTCGGCCCGACGTACCCAGCTGCGCACCGTCTCGGTCGAGGTGACTCCAGCTTGGCTGCGACGGCCCTCCATCGCCAACCACTCACTAGTGGTAGTCCGGGTGGACCTGGGCCACCATGCGGACCGCGCGCCTGCGCAGCTCAGGGATATGGGGACGGACGTGCAATGACTCGATCCTCTCAGGGAAACGAGCCTCCACCCGAGCCGGGGCGCTTCATGGCGTAGGTGAACAGGTCGGTGGTCTCGGTGGTCCCGTCGGATTCGGTGAGCGACTTCAGCGCGTGGGGGCTAGTGGATCAAGTCAGCCGTGTTGGTGACCTTGCTGGAGCCGTTGGCCGGCTGCCGCCCGAACTCGTCGTGTCCTTCCTTGGCTGGCAAGGAGGGCAAGGGCATCGGGTGATGTCAGGACTTCGACGGCCTTTCGCTGGAACCAGTCGGATGCCGCGGTGACTTGGGCAGGTGCCCAGAGCTTGTCCTGGGCGATAGCAGCCAGCAGCGTCCATTCGGTCAGGCGGCGGGTGAGGAAGTCCCGCTCGCCGATGACGCCGGTCATGGTGTGGACCCAGCCGGGAAACCGTTCGTCGGTCAGCAGGAGGCGTGCCCGGTCTTCGATGTGGCGGGCCACTGCGGACTGTGCCATCGCCTGGTCGGGATCCTGCAGGATCTCGTTCACTAACGTGGGCTCATCGTCGGCGCCCACGGCGGCCAGGGCCCGCAGGTGGCAGGCGTAGCGGCGGTGCTCGTCCGGCTCGGCAGGGCCGTCAACGGGACTGCTCACGCGGCCGCTCCTTCGGGACGCTCGACAAGCCGGCCGCGTCCGCGGACTCGATGAGTTTGAACGCCATGGCCCGACCCGGCCGCCGCGAGCCGGGTCCCTTGCTCTCGATCGGGTTGGTGGTGCGCAGACGGATCCAATGCTCGGCCGGGAAGCGGCGGTACGGACTCGCGGTCAAGTCGCACCGCAGCAGGTTTCGCGGCTCAAACGCTCACCGTGATGAGCGGGCCGAAGGGGTCGGTGACGATGAAGCGCTTTGCATCCGGCCACCTTCTCGCCCACGTCATACCCGCGCGTGTCCCGGCCGACGTTGTCGGCTGCCTTGCCGCTCTGGGAGTCGATGATGCCCACGCTGGACTCGGCACCCCGGCCCTCGGCCTGCCGGACCTGCTGCCGCAGCACCTCCAGCATCCGCAGCATAGCCCGCTGCTATGCCCCACCGCACGAAGTACCAGCACCGCCGCCCGCCAGGCAGGGAGCCAGCAGGCAGCTGCCGCCAAGCGCAGCCGGTGCGCACCACGTACACCGCCCCCACGACCTCACGCCGCGAGTCCTCCTCCGGACGGCACCCGCTGCCAGGCGCAGGGAAGCAACTACTCCACCAGCGCCCACTCATCGCCGGTCAGACCCGGGGTAACACGACGTCCGAGCCATCGCCACCCCCCTGCACGAACCAGCGCACGACATCACGCAGCCACAACGACCCTGATCGACTTCTCTAGCGCGTACTAGAGCCGTGGACGCCACTCGACCAAGCGCAGACAGCGGAAGCGATGCATGAGGAACGCGTCGAGTTTGGTGTCGCCCGCGCGGGACGCCGCGCCGCGCGGCACTCGGCGGCCAGCGCCGTGGCACGCGCTGGCCAGGGTCCGCGGGTTGCCGTGCCTGCGCAAGACGTAGCCGGCCGCCCCGCATCTACCCGGGCGCGATGCCCGGCTCACCCCACATCGCGTACGGTCTGCCGACCATGTCGGCGTCCCCCAGCGGAGAACGCCGACCCCACGGGCCGTAAGATTCTCAAGGCCGCCAGCATGGCTTTCGCCACCGCCCTCGAGCGGCCCCGGATGGCGCACTCAGGATGATCAACCGTCTGGGTGAGCGCTTCGGGAATCTGCGAAGCGTACGGTGGCTCCCGAAACTGGCTCCCGAGACTGCGAAGCGCTCATTGGAACACACGAGATCGCGCCGTGGTCGACGCTCTGACCTGCGAAAACTTGGGGTGGGCGATACTGGGTTCGAACCAGTGACCTCTTCGGCGTGAAGCAAAGCAGGCGAGTCGATCTAGGTCGATCCGAGTCGAACGGGGAGCCTCTCACCTGCACGAACGCCCTGACTACGTCGTGCTGAGTCGATGGGAGCCTGATTGCGGTGGCTCCCGAAACTGGCTCCCGTCTCCCTCTCCCGCTTTGCGGTTACGGTATTTGTCCCCGACATGCCCGCCGACGCTTCCCGCAGGGACGTGGTGATCTCCAGCCGCAGATACCAACTCCATGTTGCGCTCCACGCCGACCGCGGGTCAGGCTCTATGAAGAACCTCGGGTTCGTACCGCTCCTCAGGCGCCCCTGCTGAAGCAATCAAAACGGGCCGCCGCCCTGGCCCACACCCGGCCCTGGCGCCGTCCCGCCCATCGCACTGAACTGAACAACTGTGCGCCTCCGGGGGGTGGTCACGGCTCGCCGCCCGCCGATCCACCGAGTTCAGTACAGGTCCGCGTCCCTGGCGGCCTCCTCGCAGGCCAGCATGTGCTCGCGCCCCTCCTCCCCCAAGGCGGCGAGCACCGCGGCCACGGTGGTCTCGACAAGGGCCAGAGAGGGGACCAGGCTGTCGTAAGGGGAAGGCGCGTCCACGTGGCTGGGCAACACCACATCCGCGATGGAGGCGACGGGGGACAACCACGTATCGGTGAAAAGGACGATGCGGCCGCCGCGTTCCTTCGCCCGTTGGGCGACCTTCATCGCCCGGGGTTCGTACCGGCGGTAATCGAAGATGACGAAGACGTCCTTGCGCCCGCTGCCTGCCAGTGCAGCCGCCTGTTCCACCGGCAACACCGGGAACATCTGCACGTTGCCGCGCAACTGGGCGAGGTGGAGAAGCAGGTAGTGGGCGATGAGGTGCGTGAAGCGCCCGCCCAGCACATGGACGCGGCGGCCGTGGTCCGCCAGCAGTCGGACGGCCGACCGGAGATCGTCAGGCGGCAGCGCACTGAGACTGCTCTGGACGGCCGCCGTGAACACGTGCGCGCCTCGCTCGAGGATGTCGTTCTCGGATCCGGGTTCGGCCGGCCGCTGGTAGAGGGTCAGCGGGGAGGCATCACGCTGTTCGAGTTCGTCGCGCAGCGCCGACTGGAAGTCCGGATAGCCGGTGAATCCCATCCGCACGGTGAAGCGAATCACGGTGGGCGCGCTCGTCCCGGCACGTTCCGCCAGCTTGGCGACAGTGTCGAGTCCCGCGGCGGGATAGGCGGCCAGCAAGGCGCGCGCGACCTTGCGCTCCGCCGGGCTGCATTCGCCCAAGCGCTGCCGAATGGTATCGGCGAGGCTTGCCTCGCTCATGTGCTCGCCACCTTCCGTGTTCCTCAGCCGGAGGGTACCGGCGAGGGACGTGAATGCCCGTCCCGGGCCGGACGGGAAAGACATTCGTGGATCGTCGGTGGAACCGGCCGTGGACGTGACTCAGAAGGAGGCCCCATGGCGAATCGGAAAGGCGGAGCTCCCCTGGGCCGATCAGCCGGTTCGCACAGCGAGCCGGGGGGCGTCGCCATTGCCCTGGTCACGGGAGGTACCCGGACACCTCTGCGCCAAGGCGGGCGATCAGTGCGGCGAGCACGGTCGTCCGCGGAACGACGCTGGAGAGGTCGAGCCATTCATCGGGAGTATGGTCTCCGCCACCGACCGGGCCGAGACCGTCCAGCGTCGGCGTGCCGCAGGCCGCGGCGATGTTCGCGTCGGCCACGCCGCCCGTCCCGACGGCCCGCAGTTCCAGACCGAGTTCGGCCGCGATCGCGACGGCCGCATCGACCAGGCCGCCGTCGGCCTCCATGGGCGGCAGTACGGCGCGCCGGCGGGTCAGGGCGGCCGTACCGGGTACGGGGAGCCGTGCCGCCAGCCGGTCGATCTCGGTGAGCGTGTCCGCGAGGTCGGCGCGCGTGGTGGCGCGCACCTCGGCTTCCAGGTGGGCCTGCGGACAGACGATGTTGGCTCTCGACCCGGCGCGGATCACGCCGACGTTCACGCTCACCCCGGGCCGGCCTCCGTTGAGCCGCTCCAACTCGATGACCAGGCCCGCCGCCGCGAGCGCGGCGCTGGCGCCGCGCTCCGGTTCGATGCCGGCGTGCGCGGGCCTGCCGCGGATGTCCACGTGCACGTCGGCGATGCCCTTGCGGGCCTTGACGATGGCCCCGTCCTCGCGGGCGCACTCCAGGCAGAGGGCGACATCGGCCTCACTGGACAGTTGCTCGATCAGTCCCCGGCTGCCGGGTGCGCCTATCTCCTCGTCCGGGCTGAACACCGCGACGACCTCGCGGTAGGTCTCGGCACCGGCAGCGATCAGCGTCTCCAAAGCGGTCAGCCCGGCCAGCAGACCGGCCTTGTCGTCGGTTACGCCCGGCCCGTGAGCCCGGCCGTTCCTGATGTGGAACGGCCGGGCCGCGGCAGTGCCGTCCTCGAAGACTGTGTCCATGTGGCTCAGCAGCAGGATGCGCCGTCCGTTGAGGAGGCCGCCCTGACGGCGGCCGACGACCACGTCTCCGAGCGCTCGTCCGTCCGACGGGCCGACGGGAACGCGGTCGACGGTGCAACCGAGTTCCACCAGTCGGCGTGCGCAATAGTCGGCGACCTTGTTGACACCTGCGGCGTCCCATGATCCGCAATCGGTGTTGACGAGCAGCTCCAGGTCCCTCAGGAAGCCCTCGTACCTGGCGGTGACGAGCTTTTCGAGCAGGGTGGCGGGCATCGGCCTCGCCTCGGGCCCGCTCACAGGACCTTGGCCAGGAATGCCCGGGTGCGTTCGTGTTCAGGGTGCACCAGGACCCGCTGGGGGTCACCGCTCTCGACCACCACACCGCCGTCCATGAACACGGCCAGGTCGCCCACCTCGCGGGCGAAGCCGATCTCATGGGTGACCACCACCATGGTCATACCGTCCCGCGCGAGTTGCCGCATGACGTCCAGGACCTCGCCGACCAGTTCCGGGTCCAGGGCCGAGGTCGGTTCGTCGAACAGCATCAGTTTCGGCTCCATGGCCAGCGCCCGAGCGATCGCGACGCGCTGCTGCTGGCCGCCCGACAACTGGGCGGGATAGCAGTCCCGCTTGTCCGCCAGGCCCACCCGCTCCAGCAACCGCACTCCGTCCGTCCTCGCCGTCCGCCGGTCCCGTCCCCGCACGCGGACAGGCGCTTCGATCACGTTCTCCAACGCCGTCATGTGCGGGAACAGGTTGAACCGCTGGAAGACCATCCCGACGTCACGGCGCTGCCGGGCGACCTCCTTCTCGCCGAGCTCGCGCAGCCGCTGCCCGCTCTGGGCGTACCCGACCAGCCGTCCGTCGACCGACAGCCGGCCGGCGTCGATCTTCTCAAGGTGGTTGATGCACCGCAGGAAGGTGGACTTTCCCGATCCCGACGGCCCGAGCAGGCACATGACCTGGCCGGCCTCGACCCGGAGGGTAATGCCGTTCAGCACCCGCAGACGCCCGAAGCTCTTGTGCACGTCCTCGGCGAGGACCATCGGTGCGCTCATGCCGCGCCTTCCCTGTTCGATCGCGATCCGTTCCCGCGCACGAGCACACCGACTCCGAGCAGCCGCTGGAACGGGCCGGGCTCAGGTCGGCCGCTCTGCCCGCGCCCGTACCGGCGTTCGAGCCATGACTGCGGGACCGACAGCAGCGAGGTGAGGGCGAGGTACCAGATACTGCCGACGACCAGCAGCGGAATGACCTTGTAGTTCTGGGAGTAGACGTCGGTCAGGTTGGTGAGGAGATCGTGTCCGGCGATCACCGATACCAGCGCGGTGGACTTGAGCATGGTGATCGTCTCGTTGCCCATAGGCGGGACGATGACGCGCATCGCCTGCGGCAGCACGATCCGGCGCATGGTCAGGGCCGGCGACATGCCGAGCGAGTGCGCCGCCTCGGTCTGTCCGCGGTCGACCGACAGGAGGCCCGCCCGGACGATCTCCGAGGCGTAGGCGATCTCGTTCAGTCCGAGTGCCAGGAGCGCGGCGGCCGAGGCGCCGATCAGCGAACTGGTCGGGGTGGAGAACACCGTGATGTGCGTGAACGGGACGCCCAGCATGATCCGCGGATAGAGCGCCCCGAGATTGCCCCAGAAGATGAGTTGGACGATCAGGGGTGTGCCGCGGAACAACCAGACGAAGACCGCCGCCGTCGAGGACAGGACGACGTTGCGCGACAGGCGCATGATCGCCACGATCGTTCCGCCCGCGACGCCGATCACCATCGCGGCGACGGTCAGCCACAGGGTCACCCAGAGGCCGCGGAAGACCAGGGGCCTGAACAGGTAGTCACCGACGGTCGGCCAGTCGATGTTGGGGTTCTTCCCGATGGACCAGAGCGTGCCACCCGCCGCGACGAGCACCACGAGGGCAGCGGCCCATCGGCCGTAGTGACGGACGGGGGTCGCCGTGATGGCCTTGGGCGGCGACGCCGGGCCGGATCGCGAACCGGTGAGGGATGTCGATTCGGCGGACACGGCTCATCCCACCCCCGCGTTCATGGTCGCCTTGGGGATCCCGATGCCCTTCTGGCCGTAAAGCTCAAGGATCTTGGTGTAGGTGCCGTCGTCCATCAGCGCCTGCAACGCCTGCTGGATAGCGCGGGCAAGCTGCGGGTTCTTCTTCGTGACGCCGATGCCGTTCGGGGTCGAGTCGACGCCGTTGGGGTACTGGGGATCATCGACCACCTGGAACGCGGCGCCGCCGTCCGCGGTCTTGGCGGTGTATCCGGCCGCCGGCTTGTCCATGAAGTCCGCGACGACCTTGCCGGCCTTGATGGCCAGCTGGCCATCGGTGTCCTTGGGGAAGACCGACAGCTTCACCGGGGGCTTGCCAGCCTGGACGCAGGGATTGTTCGCGTCCTTCAGCATCTTGGCCTGCTTGGTACCGCTCTGCACCGCGACCGGTTGGCCGCACAGGTCGGTGAGCGTGGTGATGTTCTTCGGGTTCCCCTTGGCGACCAGGATCCCGGACCCGGACGCGGAGTAGTCCACGAAGGTGAGCACGGCCTGTCGCTCCTTGGTGTCGGTCATCGCCGACATCACCACGTCGAACTTGCCCGCCTGCACCGCGGGGAGGAGGCCCTCGAACTTCTGCGCTGAGAAAGCGAACCTGACGCCGAGCTTGGCGCCGATCGCCTGCCCGAGGTCGTAGTCCAGACCGGTCATCTGGCGGCTGCCCTCCGAGGTGTACATCTCGAAGGGCGGATACGGCACGTCGGTGGCGACCCGGACCGTCCCCGCGTCCTTGATCTCCGCGGGCAGCAGGTCGTGGAGCCCGGAGTCCTTGCCGACCGTCACGCCCGCCACCGTGACCGGCTTGCCGGCCGCCGAACCGCCACCTTCCTGGCCGCCGCCCGAACCGCACCCGACCGCCAGCACCATCAGCGAGGCGATGCCCGCCGCCAGGCGGGCCCCTGCTCCGATTCCGAGTCTGGTCATGGATTTCTCCTTCCACGGCCTCGGATACCGAGGCGACGTGAAGCAGAAATTACATCTTTGCCAGCAAACTGGCTAGATGTAACACATGTAACGATTCGGAGGATGTCGGCTCTCCACCCTCGGCGAGGAGATTCGCGACGCCGTCGCGCAGCGCCAGGTCGGAGCGCACCACCAGGCCCGAGACCGCACTCTCGGGCTTCCGCACGCGCACGGGACGCCCGAGCGGCAGCTCCGGTGCGCGAGAGCTCAATCGCCGCAGACGATGAGCTCCACGTCGGCCTTCCTCAGTGCCCGAGCCACCTCGTCAGGGGGTGCCGCGTCGGTGACCAGAACGTGCACGGCGTCGAACGCGGTCAGCAGGATCGGCGCCGAGGCTGCGAACTTCGTGTGGTCGGCGAGCAGGACCACCCGGTCACATGCCTCGATGAAGGCCTGCTTGGTGGGGCGTTCCACGTTCGCGGCGACATAGACGCCACCGGGCCCGACCGCAGTCGCCGCCAGGAAGAAAACGTCGGCGCGGAGCCCTGCCAGCGACCGGATGGTGATGTCTCCCACGAGCGCCTGGCTGTCGGCGAGGAGTTCACCCCCCAAGGCGACGACCCGGGCCGCGGGCCGGCCGAGCATGTGCTGCAGCACCGGCACCGAGTGGGTGATCAGCGAGCCGCTGAATCCGGCCGGCAGGTGCGTCGCCAGTTCGTACGCCGTGGTCCCGGCATCGACCGCCACGGTCGAACCGATGTCGATCAAATCCACTGCGCATTCGGCGATCCGGCGCTTGCTCCGCGCCTGCTGTCCGGCCCGGCGGGCGAATCCGGCCGTGCGCAGCGTCCCGTGCGGCAGGCTCGCACCGCCGTGCACGATGCGCAGCTCACCGGCCTCGGAGAGCCGCCTCAGATCCCGGCGGATCGTCATGTCGGACACGCCGAGCATGTCGCTCAGGTCTGCGATGGAGGCGAAGCCCGCGGTGTGCAGCCGCCGCAGGATCGCTTCCCTCCTTGCCGACACCGCTGTCTGCGGCCGGTCTTCCATGACCAATGCCCGGCTCCTCCCTCGTCGTGGCCGCGGCAGCCCGACGGGCACGGCCTTTCCCAAACGGCCGGTGCGCTGGCGATCGGCCGGCCTCAAGGTGTCCCGCGGCAAACCCTACGGCCAGGGGATGCGGCTGACCGCCGGTTCGCGAGCGACAAGCCCGACACATCACCACAGGGTGGAGTCTAGTCCAGAGTGTTGACTTTCTAACACCTCTATGTTTTCTTCTTAACACTCAAGCCAGGGTGAGCGGCGCCACCAGGGCTTTCGCCGCGACGATATAGCCGAGATCGCGCCTGGGAGGCCTTCATGTCCGGTTACCGGTCGGCTCCGATCGTCTTCGTAGGCGCCGCGACCCTGGACGCGATCAGCGTCGTCGACCGGTTTCCGGAGCCGAACGAGCGGCTCGTCGCGGACTCCGTGCTGTACGCGGGCGGGGGGCCGGCCGCGACGGCCGCCGTCGCCGCCGCGCGTCTCGGGGTGGCGGCCGCCTTCGCGGGGACCGTCGGCGACGACGACGAGGGCGACCGGATCATCGGCGGTCTGCGTGCCGAGGGCGTCGACGTCTCCGCCGTCCGCACCGTGCCCGGCAGCCCTTCGCAAGCCAGTGTCGTCCTCATCGATCGCTCTCGCGGGACACGCGCCATCTGCACCCGCGAGGCCTGCCCACTGGACCTCGGCGCCGACCCCGCCCTCCTGCGGCTCCTCGAAGGAGCCGAATGGCTGCACGTCGATCATCATGGCTGGCGGACCGCCCAGTCGCTGGCCGCCCGGGAAGGCACGGCTCGACCGCGCCTGTCCGTTGACGCGGGCAACCCGATCCCCGGCTTCCGAGCACGCGGAGTGGACCTCTACGTGCCGACGGCCGAAGCGCTGGAGGCGGTGTACGGCCCCCTGCCGATCGAGGAACTACTCGTCCGCGCCCTGGACGACGGCGCGGATTCCGTGGTGGCCACCTGCGGTGCCGCAGGCGCCGTCGCGGCCACGCACCGGCACCCCGTCGTCCGTGCGCCTGGACTGGCCACCGACGTGGTCAGCACCCTCGGAGCAGGCGACGTCTTCCACGGGGCACTGCTGGCCGCGCTGGTCCGGCAGATGCCGCTGCCCGTCTGCCTGCGCTACGCGAACATCGCCGCCGCCCTGTCCTGCCGGGGCGTGGACGGCCGTTCGGCGATCCCGACCCATTCCGAAGTGATGTCCGCCATGGACGTCCACGACCACTGAGCCGAGGAGCACGCGTGCCCCAAGCCACGCCATCCACGCCGGACCTGTCCGCACTGCGCCGGCCGTCGGGAGCGTTCGCCATGCTCGCCGTCGACCAGCGCGAGGCGTTGCGGGCCATGTTCGCCGACCACCAGGACGGCCCGGTCGGCGACGAACGCCTGACCGCTTTCAAGCTGGCCGCGACCCGCATCCTCACCCCGTACGCCTCCGGAGTCCTGGTGGACCGCCAGTTCGCCTTCGACCGGGTCGTCGAGGAACAGGCGGTAGCACCGGGGTGCGGACTCATCGCCGCCGCCGACCGGTTCACCAGCGCACACGGCGAGCTCGTCGGTGAGGTCGACGTCGACCCGGACGTGGTCCCTGAAGTCGTCCGGAAGCAAGGTGCGGTCGCGCTGAAACTGCTCGTCCTCTTCCGCCCCGACATCGCATCCGCGGAACGGATCGAAATGGTCGAAGCGTTCGTCGACCGGTGCCGGCAGGCGAATCTGCTCAGCATCATCGAACCGGTGTCCCGCAAGCCGCTGGACGGCTCCCCCTGGGACTGGGACGAAGGGGTGCTGGCCGCGGCCGCCGAACTGGGCTCCCGCGGCGCCGACCTTTACAAGGCCGAGGTGCCGATGCGCGGCCAGGGCGACCCGGCGGAGATCCGCCGGCGCTGCGCACGGCTCAACGAATCGATCGACGGCCCCTGGGTGGTGCTCTCCTCTGGAGTACCGCAGGACGTCTTCCCCGAAGCCGTCCGGCTGGCGTGCCGTGAGGGCGCCTCCGGTTTTCTCGCGGGGCGTGCCGTGTGGGCTTCCTGCCTCGGCGCACCGGATGTGGAGGCCGACCTGGTGGAGCGTGCGACCGCCCGGCTGCGCCATTTGTGCGATGTCGTGGACGCCGAGATCGAAGAGAGGTGACCCGCATGCCACACGTGGTCGTGATTCCGACCGCCCGCCCGACCTTCGCCGTGGAGACCGCGCAGCGGCGCGCGGAACAGGCCCGTGCGCTCTTGGAGGAACTCGGCGCCACCGTTGCCGGTCCCACCGGCCTGGTGATGTCCCCCGACGACCTCCCTGAGGCCGACCGCCATCTCACCGCGGACGCCGACCTGGTCATCAACGTCTGCGCGTCATTCTCCGACGCGACGCCCGCGCTCGCTCTCTACCGGGACCTCGACCGCCCCGTCGTGCTGTGGTCCTTCCGCGAACCGGGACCGGTGGGCGACAGGCTCTGGCTCAATTCGCTGTGCGGCGCCAACCTCTTCGGCCACGCCCTTGTGCGGTCCGGTGGCCGGGTGTGCCTGATCCATGGCGATCCGGACGAGCCGGCCGTGCGCGAGACCCTCCGGGAAGCTCTGGCGGGTCGGCTCCCGCAGGTCGCCCCTCCACCCGCCCGGCACGGGGAACGCGGCCCCGCCGACCAGGCACGGCGCGCGCTCGACAGCCTGCGCGGAAGACGCATCGGCGTCCTCGGCGAGGCACCCGCCGGATTCACGCCCAGCGAGTACGACCCCGCCCTCCTGCGCAGCCGGTTCGGACTCGAGGCCGCCGACCTCACCGTGGACGACGCGTTCGAGAGGATCGACAAGGTCGACGAGGGTGACCGCGCCCGCGAACTCGCAGCGGTCACCGCCGCCCGTCCCAGCCTGGCCGGCCTGGACCCCGCGGAGGTCGGCAGGCACGCCGCCGTCACCAGCGCGCTCCGGCAGTGGGCCGCGGGCGACTCCCTGGCCGCGGTCGCGGTGCGCTGCTGGCCGGAGTTCCCCGTCCGGATGGGCGTGTGCCCGTGCTCGTCGCTGTCCCGGCTCGCCGACGAGGGCACCCCGACGGTGTGCGAACGGGACGTCTACGGGGCGGTCACCATGCTGCTGCTCGAAGCGCTGGGAGCGGGCACCACCTATCTCGTCGACACCGTCGACCTGGACGCCGACGCCAACCTCGTGCGGCTCTGGCACTGCGGCTCGGCCGCCACCAGCCTCGCCGCCGACCCCGGCGCGGCGACGCAGAGCGTGCACTGCAACCGTCGGATCGGCGTTGCCGGTGACTTCCCGCTCCGGACCGGCCCCGTCGTGATGGCCAGACTGACCGAGAACGCCAGCGGCGGACTGCGGCTGCTGCTCACGGCCGGAGAGTCGCTCCCCGCTGACAACCGATTCCAGGGGAACACCGCCGCCGTCCGCCTCGAAGCCGATGCCACCGCCTTCGTCCACGGCCTCGTCACCGGCGGTTTCCCGCATCACACCGTGCTCGCCTGGACCGACGTCCGGCCGGCGCTGCGCACCGCCGCCGACCTGCTCGACATCCCCGTCATCGAATGGTGACGCCCTTCTCGATCTCCACAACCCACCCCTGAGAAAAGGAGAGGCAGCCATGACCGAGCAGCCTTTCAAGACGATCGACCGGCGGCAGATGCTCCGCCTGCTGGGCGCCTCCGGACTGGCCGTCACCGCGGCGGCCTGCGCCGGTCCCGGTTCCGGCACCTCCGCCAAGGCCGGCGGGGTCAAGACCGGCAAGGCCACCGGCAAGATCTCCTTCGCCCACTGGCGGGGCGAGGACAAGGACGTGTTCCAGCAGCTGATCGGCCAGTTCGCCAAGAAGCATCCCGACGTCCAGGTGAGCCAGGACGTCGCCCCCTCCAACGACTACAACGCGCAAGCGCTGCAGCGGTTGCGCGGCGGCAAGGTGGGCGACGCGTTCACCACCTTCCGCGGCTCCCAGTTCGAGGACTTCGTCAAGGCAGGCATCTACGCCGACCTCTCCGGCACCGGCCTGGCCTCCGGCTACGAGAGCGGCCTGATCACACCCGGCGCCCAGAACGGCAAGCAGTACGGCCTGCCGTACCAGGTCGTCTTCCCGATGCCGATCTACAACGAGGACCTGTTCGCCAAGGCCGATGCGGGCGGGCTCCCTTCCGACTGGGACGGGTTCCTCGCCCTGTGCGACAAGCTGAAGGGCAAGGGGATCACTCCCATCGCCTGGCCGGGCGGCGAACCCGGGAACGCGGGCCAGCTGTTCAACTCCATGGTCTCGAACAACGCGCCCACCGACGACATGTGCAGCAAGATCCAGTCCGGCGAGTACAAGTGCACCGACGACTGGTTCATCACGACTCTGAAGCAGTACGCGCAGCTGCGCCCGTACTTCCAGAGCAATCCGACGGGGACCGCGGTGGAGCCGGCCCAGCAGATGTTCGCCACCGGGAAGGCGGCCATGCTGGCGACCGGGAGCTACAACATCGCCGCCGTACGGAAGCTCGGCGCGAAGTTCCCGATCGATCTGATCGCGCCGATCACGACGACCGCCGACAAGGCCCGCAACAAGGGAGTGTCGAACAGCACCTTCATCCTCGGCGTCAACGCCGCCTCCGAGCTGCAGCCGGCCGCACTGGAATGGATCAGGTTCCTCAGCGACCCGGCGAACGCGGGGACCTACGCGAACGCCACGGCCCAGCACGTCACCGTCAAGAACGTCGAGTACACCAACCCGGATCTGAAGAAGCTCGCGCCGTGGCTGAGCCGCAAGACGCTCCTGGCGCCCCGCTACCAGTTCCTCGATCTGGACATCCGCAACGCGGTCGAAGGCGCCTGCGCCAAGGTCGTCGGCGGGGCGCAGCCGGAGAAGGCGGCCGAAGCCGCCCAGCGGGTCGTCGACCAGCGCCGGTGACGAGCGTGGGGCTCCATTCCCGACGACCCCGCGAGGAGGGATGACGTGGCCGCTGTCAAAAGTCCCGCGCGCTCGGTGCGCCGGACTGTCCCCGAGTCGAGGAGACGGCGCGGGCCGACCGCCCGGGTCCGGCCGACCCTCTACCTGTTCCCGCTCCCGGCCGTCCTGCTGCTGGCCGTGTTCTTCGCCGTCCCGACCGTCCAGGCGGTCCAGTACGCCATCACGGACTGGGACGGGTTCAGCGCGACCTATGACAACGTGGGGCTCGGCAACTTCACCCGCGCGCTCGGCAACGACGACCTCTTCCGCAACGCCCTGACGAACAACCTGAAGTTCATGGTGGTCGTCGTCGCCGCGCAGACCGCCCTGTCCCTGTTCCTGGCCGTCCTGGTCGCCAGGAACTCGCGAGCGAACGTCTTCCTCCGGGCGCTGTACTTCTTCCCCACGATCATCTCCTCGGTGTCGGTGGCCTTCATCTGGAAGTTCGTCTACGACCCCAACTTCGGGCTGATCAACCGGACCTTGGGCGCGGTCGGGCTGGACTCGCTCCGCTCGTCCTTCCTCGGCGACGACCAGGCGGCGATCTACTGGCTGGCCCTCACCCAGATCTGGTTCCACACCGGCCAGATGATGGTCGTCTTCGTCGCGGGCCTGCACGCCATCCCGGCGGAGCTGTACGAGGCGGCCGAGATCGACGGCGCGGGCCGATGGGCGCGGTTCCGTTACATCACCTGGCCCATGGTCGCTCCCGCCACCGGCATCGTGGTCGCCTACACGACCATCCAGTCGTTCAAGGCGTTCGACCTGATCCTCGGCCTCGGCGGCAATCCCCCCAAACCCTCCCTCGACATCCTGTCCACCCGCATCTACACCACCTACGCCAATTCCCACTTCGGCTACGCCGCCGCGGAGTCGCTGCTGTTCATGCTGCTGATCGGTCTGGTCACCTTCGCCCAGCGGCGCGCTCTGCGGCTGACACGGGCAGGGGGTTGAGACCATGCTCCACACGCTCGGCCGGCGCACGATCCTCGCGATCTACGCCGTACTGATCATCGTGCCGCTCACCGTCATCGTCTTCGGCACGTTCAAGACGACCCCCGCACTGTTCGCCAACCCGTTCACACCGCCGCGGTCGCTCTCACCGCACAACTACAAGGAGGTCCTCGTCGGGGAGCACCTCGGCACCGCCTTCGTCAACAGCGCGGCGGTCACCCTGGCATCGGTGACGCTGACCCTGTTCATCGGCAGCCTCGCGGCCTACGGCGTGGCCCGGATACCCGGATGGCGCGGCTGGACCATCTTCGGGTTCCTGGTGCTGGGCATGTCGGTGCCCGCGCAGGCGAACATGATCCCGCAATACGTGCTGTTCAAGCAGCTGGGACTGCTCGACAGCCGGATCGGGCTGGTACTGATCAACATCGTGGTGACGCTGCCGGTCGCGGTGTTCATCCTCGGCGGTTTCATGCGCACGCTCCCGAAGACCCTCTTCGAGGCCGGCGAGATCGACGGTGCCGGCACCTGGCGCACCTACTGGTCCATCGTGATGCCGCTCTCGATGCCCTCACTCGCCGCCACCGCGATCTTCCTGTTCGTCATGCACTGGAACGAGTTGCTCTACCCCCTGCTTTTCGTCCAGTCCCCGGAGAAGCGGACGCTGCCGCTCGCACTGCTGAGCTTCCAAGGAGAGTTCCAGACCGACTACCCGCTGCTGTTCACCGGGGTCGTGCTGTCCTCCCTGCCGGTGGTCGTCGGATACGTCTTCCTGCAGCGCTACTTCGTCGCCGGCATCACGGCCGGCGCGGTGAAGGGATGACCGCCGTGCCGCGCGACCTTCCGCCGAGCGCAGAGATCCTGCGCCGTGTCCAGGACGTGCACCGCGACGGCGACGAAGCGGTGCTCCACGTCGCCGCCCACCCCGCCGTGCACCATTCCGGCGCATCAGGATGGCTGACCGGCGAACCGGTCGCGGACCAGGGCGTCGAGGTCACCATGCCCAACCTGCCGGAGCTGGCCCTGCCGCCGCTGGAGAGCCGGCCGTGGCAGGTCCGCATCGGCTTCGCCGGGCCGCGGACGGCGCGCATCGTCATCGCCCCCGCCGGGGCGCGCATGCTGGAAGAGGAGGCGACCTGGCTGGGCATCGTCACCGATCCCCGCTTCGAACCGGTCGAGGCGCGACTGACCGAGAGCCCCGAGCAGGTCACGGTCCGGGCCGGTGAAATCGCCGTCCACGTCGACCGGTACCCCTTCGCCCTCACCGTCACCGGACCCGGCGGCGAGACCGTGCTGCGGACGGGGCAGCGGCTGCGTCAGGTCGCCGGGCTGCCGACCGCTCCCCCGGTCCTGGCCGCCGCCGACGGTGTGACCCTGCACTGCGAACTCGGCCCGGACGAGGAGATCACCGGCTTCGGGGAGCAGTTCGGCCGTCTGGTCAAGAACGGACAGCGGCTCGTCCTACGAGTCGAAGACGCCCTTGGCACCGGCACCGGCTTGTCCTACAAACCCGTGCCCGTCTGGCATTCCACCGCGGGGTACACGGGATTCCTCAACACCGGCGCGACCGTCACGGCCGACGTCGCGCACGACCGGCCGAGCGTGCTGGCGCTCGGCGTGGCCGACGAGGCCCTCGACCTCTACGTGGGCGTCGGGAACGACCCCGCGATCCGGCTCGGCGACCACACGCGCCTGACCGGCCGGGCGCCCCGTCCTCCGCTGTGGGCGTTCGGCTACTGGATGGGCCGCTGCCGCTACCATTCGCGAGACGAGATGGAGCAGGTCGCCGCGGGGATGGCCGCCCACGACGTGCCCTGTGACGTGCTCCACCTGGATCCCGACTGGCTGGTCGTCGACCGGCTCAACACCGACTTCATCTGGAACACCGACCGCTTCGGCGACCGCCGCGACTTCGTCCGCTCCCTCGACCGGCTCGGTAGCCGGCTCTCCGTCTGGGAGCTGCCCTACCTCGATCCCGCCTCCCCCCGGTACGCCGAGGCAGAAGCGGCGGGCCACCTCGTCCGCCGGACGGACGGGACCGTCGCCTCCGTCCGCGGCACGCCGACACCCGACGGCCGCCCGCGCGCATTGATCGACTTCACGAACCCCGAGGCGCGGCGCTGGTGGCAGGACATGCACGGGCCCTTCCTGGACGACGGCGTCGCCGTCTTCAAGACCGACTTCGGGGAAGGGCTGCCCGATGACGCCGCCTTGGCCGACGGCACGCCCTCCCAGCACGCCCACAACCTCTACCCGCTGCGCTACAACGGCGCGGTCAGCGACGCGATCGCCGAACGGACCGGGCGCGCACCGCTGGTGTGGGGCCGGTCGGGCTGGGCCGGCTCGCAGCGGTACCCCGGCCAGTGGGGCGGCGACGCCGAGTCGACGGTGGCCGGCATGCGGGCGACCGTGCGCGGAGGGCTGTCGTACGCCCTTTCCGCACCCGGCTTCTGGAGCCACGACATCGGAGGGTTCTTCGGCCCGGAGCTCACCCCGGGCCTCTACGTGCGCTGGACCCAGCTCGGCGCGCTGTCACCGCTGATGCGCGCACACGGACTGAGGCCACGCGAACCATGGGAATTCGGCGAGCGCGCACTGGCCATCAGCCGGGACTGGATCCGGCTTCGCTACTCATTGCTGCCGTACCTGTGGCAGGTCGCGACGGAATCTTCCGAAAAGGGCCTGCCGATGATGCGCCCAGTCGCGCTGCACTACCCGGACGACCCGGTCGCCACAGGCCTGGACGGACAGTTCCTCCTCGGTGCCGACCTGCTCGTGGTGCCGGTGTTCGACGACAGGGAACAGCCGGTGACCCGCCGCTACTACGTCCCGGAGGGGCGCTGGACGGACCTGCGCAGCGGACAGACGGTCACCGGCCCGGCGTGGCGGCGGGAGAAGGTGCCCCTGGAACACATGCCGCTTCTCGTCCGTCACGGGGCCGTCGTCCCGATGGTCGAGGTACCGGCGGGCCTGCGGCGTTCCGATGACCTGATCGGGCTTCCGTGGGCGCTGCATGTGTTCGGCACCGACGACCAGGACGTCGACCTCATCGGCTTCGACGGTGACGCCGTCCGCTCGCGAGTGCGCGGGGAGCACGCCGAAACGGACGGCACGCAACCCGTCCACCGGATCGTGGTCCGCCATGGCACCTGATCCCGACTTCGCCGAGAGACTCCGGAGGCTGAAGCACCTCGCCGCCCGGCGCGGGGTCGACACCCTCGTACTGCGCGAGCCGGCGACGATCAGCTGGCTCACCGGCGGCCGCTCACACGTGCCCCAGACCCTGGACACCTCCTGCGCGGACATCATCGTCGACGTCCGCGGTGAGCCGGCGGCCATGGTGGTGGTCAACGCCATCGAGGCTCCGCGTTTGCGGGACACCGAGTTCGCCGATCTACCACTGGCCTGGACCACCGTTCCCTGGTGGGAAGACCGCACCGGTTCTCTGCCCGTCGGCCGCACCGTCGGCTCCGACCGTCCGGGAGCCGCGAGTGTGAACCTGAGCGGCGATCTCGCGGCCCTGCGCCGAGAGCTCACCCCTTACCAGGCAGGACTACTGGGCGGTGTCTGCGCTGACGCCGCCGAAGCCACGACGGCGGCGGCCCTTCGGGTCCGCCCCGGCATGACCGAGTACGCGGCGGCGGCTACGCTCACCGACGAACTGCTGTCGCGCGGGCTCGATCCGATCGCCCTGTTCGTCGCCGCCGACCGCCGCGCGGCCGTGCATCGCCATCCGCTTCCCACGATGACCATCATCGGTGAACGCGTGATGCTGGTCTGCTGCGCGCGCCGCAGCGGGCTGGTCTCGAGCGTCACGCGGATCCGCTGCTTCAGGCCGCCGTCCGCCGCGGAGCAGAGCGCCTACCGGCGGCTCCTCGACGTCGAGGCGGCGTTCCTCAACGCATCGCGCCCGGGGACACGACTCGGTGACGCCTTCACCGCCGGCACCGCCGCCTATGCCGAACACGGTTTCGACGCCACCGAGTGGCACCGCCACCACCAGGGCGGGTTCAGCGGCTGGCACCCCCGTGAATACCTCGCCCACGAAGGCAGCGACGACGTCATCACCGAACACAGCGTCGTCGCGTGGAATCCGAGCGCGGATAGCTGGAAGGTCGAGGACACCTGCCTGATCAGCCGCGAGGGGCTCCGCCCGCTCGTCGACGACGGGCACTGGCCCACCCTCACCGTCGCCGGACGGCGGCGTCCCGACCTGCTCACCGTTTGAAGGAGACGAAATCAGTGACCGATCAGGGCACCTTGCTGATCAACGGGAACTGGCGCTCGCTCGAGCGCACCCTGGACGTGATCGACCCGGCCGACGGCAGCGTGATCGGCGCGGTCGCCTGGGGCAGCGCCGCGGAAGCGGTGGAGGCGGCCGATGCCGCGGCGAAGGCCTTCCCGGCGTGGGCCGGCATGCCACCGCGAGACCGAGCCGACATCCTCCTGGCCGCCGCCGAACTGGTGGACCGCAGGCGCGAGGAGATCGGCTCCCTCCTCGCCCGCGAGGCGGGCAAACGGCTTCCCGAGGCGGTCGCCGAAGTCCGCTTCAGCGCCGAATACCTCCGCTGGTTCGCCGAGGAGATCCGCCGCCCGCAGGGCGAGATCCTCACCCCCGAGCAGAGCGGGCGCAGGCAGCTCACCTTCCACCGGCCCGCCGGCGTGGTCGCCAGTCTGACTCCCTGGAACTTTCCCTGCTCCATCCAAGCGCGAAAGCTCGCACCCGCACTGGTGTCCGGCTGCACCGTCGTCGCCCGCGTCTCAGAGAAAGCGCCGCTCGCCGCGACGGAACTGATCCGGACGCTCACCGACGCCGGGATACCTCCGGGCGTGGTCAACCTCGTCCACGGTCCGGCCCCAGAGGTCACCGACGCGCTGCTCGCGCATCCCGCTGTCAGGATCGTCACGTTCACCGGCTCCACCGAGGTCGGCAAGAAGATCATGGCCTTGGCCGCGCGGCGCATCGTGCGGCCGCTTCTCGAACTCGGCGGCGACGCCCCCTTCATCGTGTTCGAAGACGCCGACCTCGACGCCGCGGTCGAGGGAGCGGTGCTGGCCAAGACGCGCAACACCGGCCAGTCCTGCGTAGCGGCCAACCGGTTCCTCGTCCAGGAGAACGTGTACGAAGAGTTCACCGCTCGACTCGCCGCACGGTTGGACGCCATGCACATCGGCAACGGGCTGGACGATCCGTGCCCCGACCTGGGTCCGGTCATCGACGGCCAGCGCGTCGCGGCGGTCACCTCGCTGGTCGACGAGGCGCTCGCCGCAGGCGCGCGCCGGCTCACAGCGGAGCGCCCGGTCCCCTCCAGGGGCAGTTACCTCGCCCCCCAACTGCTCTGTGACGTACCAGACCATGTCGCCCTCGCACGCGAGGAGGTGTTCGGTCCGGCCGCCGCCGTCTCCCGCTTCCGCGACGAGGCGGAGGCCCTCGACCGCGCGAACGCGAGCGAGGTGGGACTTGCCGCCTTCGTCTACACCGCCGACGCAGGACGCGTCTGGCGGCTCGCCGACCACCTCCAGGTGGGCATCGTAGGAGCCAACGACCCTCTGCCGTCCGTGGCGTTCGCCCCGATGGGGGGCGTGAAGCAGTCCGGACTGGGACGAGAGGGCGCCGCCGCCGGGCTCACCGAGTTCCAGGACGTCCGTTACCTGGCCTGGCGGCCCTGAATGCACCTGGCCGGTCTCGGGATCGCCGTGCTGGCCGGCGCCGGTGTGCAGCGAATCACCGGCCTCGGGTTCGCGCTGGTCGCAGCCCCCTTCCTCGTGTTGCTGCTGGGACCCTTCGACGGCGTGCTCCTGGTCAACGCCTGTGGTGTGATCACTGCCTCACTGGTACTCACCCAGGTCTGGCGCGACGTCGACTTCCGGCAGGCGGCCGTGCTGCTCGCGCCCGCCGTCCCCGCCGTGATTCCAGGCGCCTGGGCCGCCAGGCGCCTTCCCGCCCCCCTGTTGGCGATCCTCATCGGGGGGCTCGTCCTCGTGGCGCTGGTCGCCGTGCTGACCAGCGAGAAGGCACGCGTGCTCCGAGGCCGCCCCGGCGCCCTGATCGCCGGCGCCGGCTCCGGATTCATGAACGTCACGGCCGGGGTGGGCGGCCCGGCGATCACTGTCTACGCGGTCTCGACCGGCTGGCCGCACCGGTCCTTCGCCGCCACGGCCCAGTTGATCTTCGCGGTCATCGGCGTCGCTTCACTGCTGGCCAAGGGCCGGCTGCCATCACTCAGCACCGCCGGTTGGGCGGTGACCGCGTTCGGGCTGGCCATCGGAATCATCGCCGGCAACCGGATCGCCGACCGGGTGCCGGCGACCCGCGCCCGCCAAGGCGTCATCGCGCTGGCGCTCACAGGAGCCGCCATCACGGTCGGCAAGGGCGTACTGGAGTTGAGCTGAACCGGTCCAGCCCTCTCCTGGAGCCGGTAGTGAGCGTCCCTTGGCATCCAGCGGGTAGTGACACGGCGCGACGACACTCTCCCAGGAGCAGGCATGGATCGACGTCAGCGACGGAGCCTGCGGCGCGGGAACGCGGCGGCCGCCGTGCTGCACGCCGTCCAGGCGGTGTTGATCGGCGTGCTGGCCACCGATTTCTCCTTGCCGGTCACCGCGGCCTATCTGGCCGGGCCGCCGGGAACGGCTCCACAGAACCCGGTGGTGCTGTTCAGCCTGCCGACCGGCTTCGCCGTGGCCGCCTTCCTGGCTCTGTCGGCG
>NZ_BDDE01000008.1 GCF_008327685.1 Actinomadura sp. K4S16 | reverse complement strand
CGATGGCGGTCTCAGTGGATCAATGCATCGACCTGGCCGCAAAGGTCAGCGTAAACCTCGTTGGGTGTTCGGTAGCCGTGGATTTTGCGAGGCCGGTGGTTGAGGTCGGCGGCGATGGCGTCCAGGTCTGCTTGGGTGAATGTGCGCAGGTCGCGGTTCTTGGGCAGGTACTGGCGCAGGAGGCCGTTGGTGTTTTCGTTGGTTCCTCTCTGCCAGGGGCTGCGACGTTTGCAGAAGTAGACGGGCATGGCGGTGTCGGCGGTGAAGCGGGCGTGTTCGGCCATTTCGCGGCCGCGGTCCCAGGTCAGCGTTCGCCGCAGGTGGGGTTCGATCTGCAGAGCGGCGCGGGTGAGATGCGGCCGGACCTGGTGGGCTTTGATCCCGTCGGGGAGCGCGACGAGGCAGACACGGCGGCTGGTGCGTTCGACCAGCGTGGCGATGGCTGAGGGCCGGGTTCCCATGACCAGATCGCCTTCCCAGTGGCCACCGGTCTTGCGGTCGTCCGCTT
>NZ_BDDE01000007.1 GCF_008327685.1 Actinomadura sp. K4S16 | reverse complement strand
GTACTGGATGCATCTGCAGGATATCGCGGCCGCTCTAAACGTGGTAAATTGTTAACTCCGAGCTAGACTTCAGGTGGCCGTATTTATCAGATTTCCTCGTTGTGTCCTCAGAAAAAAATGCCAATACCACTTTCAGCTGTGAATATCCACCATGAAGGGCAAGACATGCTCATAATTAACTGTCAGGCAGGCCAGGCCTTCAGCTACAACGACCTTGAATTGGTTTATTCTGCTTGTCCTCTATAAGTTTGCCAGAGGGAATCACACATGAGCCAAACCTATTGAAGAAAGCATTAGGACAGTGCCAGTCTTAATCACAGTGGGGGGTATGTTATTCCCAATGAAGTCGTCCAGAAACGGACTAGGTAGTTAGCTTTTTCTAGTGCCCAACACATTAGAGGTGTGGTTTTTTTTCTCTAAAATAAGGGTGGCCATAGGCTCTTTTAACCAGAATCGGTGTAGTCAGCTGAAATTGACTTGCACGCCTGGGTCCTGTGTGTCTACTAACTTTCTCGCGAACGATAGCTAACGGATCCCCCGGGCCATACT
>NZ_BDDE01000006.1 GCF_008327685.1 Actinomadura sp. K4S16 | reverse complement strand
CGGATCGAACTACGTCCACCTCGATCCCCAAGTCCGACCCGCACACGTCCTGACGTTCGGGAGCAGTGAGAGTTGAGCGGACCCCTCGAACCCCAGTCGCCGGCCGACGCGCCGGAATCCCCTCCTGGCCCGATTCCCAGGGACGAACCCCTCAGCGAGATCCCGCCGGACGCCATTCCGGCGTCCTCCGGCCCCTTGCCGGACGCGTTCGACCCGGAGACGCCGCGCGACCCGCACTGGTTCAAGACGGCGGTGTTCTACGAGGTGTCGGTCCGGGGCTTCGCCGATTCCAACAACGACGGCTACGGGGACCTGCGCGGGCTGATCTCCAGGCTGGACCACCTGCAATGGCTCGGCGTGGACTGCCTGTGGCTGCTGCCCATCTACCAGTCCCCGCTCAAGGACGGCGGCTACGACATCGCCGAGTACACGAAAATCCTGCCTGACTTCGGTGAGCTGGGCGATTTCGTGGAACTCATCGAAGAAGCCCATGCGCGGGGCATTCGTGTGATCGCCGATCTGGTGATGAACCACACCTCAGACCAGCACCCCTGGTTCCAGGCCTCCCGCACCGATCCCGACGGCCCGTTCGGC
>NZ_BDDE01000005.1 GCF_008327685.1 Actinomadura sp. K4S16 | reverse complement strand
TTGGGGTGAGCACTGGTCCATTAGGTCGCCGACGCGCTCCTGCGGGCTGCTTGTGTCCCGTTGTCGAGGTTGGAGGTCTGGGTGCTGTTCGTCGGGGATGACTGGGCTGAGGATCATCACGACATCGAGGTCCAGGACGAGGCCGGCAAGGTGGTCAAGCGGGCCCGGCTGGCCGAGGGTATGGCCGGGATCGCCCGGTTCCACGACCTGGTCGGCCGGTTCGTCGCCGACGACGCCGAGCCTTCGGAGGTGCTGGTGTGCATCGAGGTCGATCGGGGTCCGTGGGTGCGGGCGCTGGTCGCGGCCGGGTACCGGGTGTTCGGCGTCGATCCCAAGCAGGCGGCCCGGCACCGGGAGGTCCTGGGCAGCTCGGGGGCCAAGAGCGACAGGGGTGACGCCCATGCCCTGGCCGACATGATCCGCACCCGTCGTCACCAGTTGCGCGAGGTCGCCGCCGACTCCGAGACCGCCGAGGCGGTCAAGGTCGTCACCAGGGCGCATCAGACACTGATCTGGGAACGGACCCGCCACATGCTCCGCCTTCGGGTGGCGTTGCGGGACTATTTCCCCGCCGCTCTGGCCGCCTACAAGCCCTTGGACCTCACCAGCGACGCGGTGCTGAGGCTGCTGGTCAAGGCGCCCACGCCCGAGGCCGCGGCGAAGCTGACGATCTCCCAGATCGCGGCCTGCCTGAAGGGCCGCCGCGACATCGAGGGCAAAGCCACGGCGATCCAGGACGTCCTGCGCGCCGAGTACCTCGGGCAAGCACCGTTGGTCACGACCGCCTACGCTGCCACGGTGAGGTCGCTGGTCGCGATCATCACCGTCCTCAACAGCGAGATCAAG
>NZ_BDDE01000004.1 GCF_008327685.1 Actinomadura sp. K4S16 | reverse complement strand
TAGATCGTTGATGGGGGTTGTTGGGTGTGGCGGTCAGTGGTCGTAGGCGGTCAGTGATCGCTTGATCGGGGCGCCGATGAGCCAGTTGTGCCAGATGGCGGCGTTGAGTGCGCAGATGCGCTGGCACAGGCGTGTCCAGAGGCCCTCGGTGGTGCGTGCGGCGTGGCGTTCCAGTCCGAGTTGGTTCTTCAGTGTCCAGATGACCGCCTCGATGCGCTGGCGCAGCCAGCCGGGGAACACCGCGGCGGTCGGTTGGGGCTCGTCTTGGCGGACGGGTCGGATCAGGACGTGGCCCAGGTCGGCGGCGGCCTTTTCCACCCCGGCCCCGGCGAACCCCTTGTCGCACACGATCGGGCACGGTCCCGGCGCGTGCGATTGGACGTGCAGCAGGTGGATCGCCTGCTTGCGTTCGTCCAGCTCCTTGGGGTGGGCCAGGCTGAAGGCGCACACCGCGCCCTCGGCGGTGGTGACCAGCATCAGCTTGGCTCCCCAGTAGAAGGCGTGGTGGGACTTGTCCATCCCGTAGCCGGCGATCTCGCCCAGGGCCGAGCGGTCCACGGTGGTGCGCGAGGCCCCGCAGCGCACCGGGGTGCCGTCCATCAGCCGTAGTCGGTCGTGCCAGGACGGAACCCCGCGCACCAGCCACATCGAAGCGGCGAACAGGGCGGGCGCGGCATCGCGCAGGTGCCGGTTGTACTCGGACTGGCCGGGCAGCCGCGGGAACAGGTGCCCGATCCTGCCCGGCGCCGTCCGCAGCCACCGCCGCTCGGAATCGCAGCCGAGCAGGACCTGGGCCACGGCCACGCACACCAGCTCGGCGTCGTTGAGCACCCGGTCGGGGCCGCGTCGCCGCGGCCGGTCGGCCGACCGCAGGACGTGATCGTCCAGATGGACATAGAGTGCGGTCAGAAGGGCGTCCAGGTTTGTCTTCACACACTGATCATGGGCGCCCTTCGTCATGCCCGCAGCAGTTCAACAAACCCCCATCAACGATCTAG
>NZ_BDDE01000003.1 GCF_008327685.1 Actinomadura sp. K4S16 | reverse complement strand
ACGACTCCGGCACCGACCAGCCGCCGAGCGCTCCGTCCAGGGCGCGGATCCCTTCCCGGGCATCGGCCACGACCGACACTCCCCCGAGCTTCATCGCGTCGGGGCGGGCCACGTTGATGTTGACGAACTTGACGGCCGGGTCGGCGAACAGGCTGTGGGAGGCGGTGGTGAAATCGCTGTAACGGGTCCCGATCCCCACCACCACATCGGCCCGGCGCGCCAGCGCGTTGGCCGCCGCGGTCCCGGTCGCACCGACCGCACCCACCGAACAGGAGTGGTCCCACGCCAGCGCGCCCTTGCCCGCCTGGGTCTCGGCCACCGGAACACCCGTCCGCTCGGCCAGCGCCCGCAACTCCTGCGTCGCGCCGGAGTAGATCACCCCGCCCCCCGCCACGATCAGCGGACGCTCCGCCGCCCGCACCAGCGCCGCCGCCTCCGCCAGCACGGCCGGCTCGGGCACCGGACGCGCAACCCGCCACACCCGCTCGGCGAACAACTCCTCCGGCCACTCGAACGCCTCGGCCTGCACGTCCTGCGGCAGCGCCAACGTCACCGCCCCGGTCTCGGCCGGATCGGTCAGCACCCGCATCGCCGCCAGCAACGCCCCCGGCAACTGCTCCGCCCGATTGATCCGATCCCAGAACTTCGACACCGGCCTCAAGCAGTCGTTCACCGACACGTCGTAGGAGCGAGTGTCCTCCAGCTCCTGCAGCACCGGGTTCGCCGGACGCGTGGCGAACACATCACCGGGCAGCAGCAGCACCGGCAACCGGTTGATCGTGGCCAGCGCCGCACCCGTCACCATGTTCGTCGCACCCGGCCCGATCGACGTCGTGCACGCCAACGTCGACAACCGGTCACTCATCCGCGCGAACCCCGCCGCCGAATGCACCATCGCCTGCTCATTACGCGCCATGAAGTACGGCAGCCCATCACCGTGCTCCAGCAGCGCCTGCCCCATCCCCGCCACATTGCCGTGCCCGAAAATCCCGAAACACCCGGCGAAGAACCGCCGCCGCACCCCATCACGCTCGCTGTACTGCACCGCCAGGAAACGCACCAGCGCCTGCGCCACCGT
>NZ_BDDE01000002.1 GCF_008327685.1 Actinomadura sp. K4S16 | reverse complement strand
TGAAGCGCCCCGGTTTCGATGGAGGCTCTAGGCTGTGGCTGTGACCTGCAGCTCTGTGTGGTTTTGGGAGTAGTAGAGCGCTTCGTATTCGTCGGGTGGGATATGGCCGATCTCACTGTGCAGTCGGGTGGTGTTGTACCAGTCGACCCACTCGGCGGTGGCCAGCTCGACGCCGGTCAGGTTCTTCCACGGTCCACCAGGTTTGATCAGCTCGGTTTTGTAGAGCCCGATCGCCGACTCCATCAACGCGTTGTCCAGCGCGTCGCCGACGGTGCCGATGGAGGCGTCGATCCCAGCGTCGACCAGATGCGTGGTGAACCGAAAAGAGGTGTATTGGGACCCGGCGTCACTGTGATGGACCAGGCCGGGCCCAACGGGTCGTCCGGCTCGATCGCGTCGCCACAGCGCCATGTCGAGGGCGTCCAGCACCAGCCGGGTCCGCTTGTTGGTCGCCGCTGCCCAGCCGACGACGGCGCGGGAGAAGATGTCGACCACGAACGCGACGTAGACGACGCCGGCCCAGGTGGTCACGTGGGTGAAGTCGGCGACCCAGCGGCGGTTCGGGCTGCCGGCGGTGAAGTCGCGGCGCAGCAGATCGGTGGCCCGCTCATGCCGGTCGTCGCGGATGGTGGTGCGGACCTTGCGGCCGCGGCGGGCACCGTGCAGGCCGAGCTCGCGCATCAGCCTCTCGACCGTGCAGCGCGCCACGGCATGGCCCTCGCGCTGAAGCTGCCGCCAAACCTTTCGAGCGCCATACACCCGGTAGTTGTCCTCGTAGATGCGGGTGATCTCGGGTTTGAGCCACTCGTCACGCACGGCCCGAGTGGAAGCTGGACGTGACTTGGTGGCGTAGTAGGTGGACGGGGCGATCTTGGTGCCGTGCTCGGACAACACCCGGCAGATCGGCTCGACTCCGAACACCTTCTTGAATGCGTCGATGAACGCGATCAGTACCTGTGTGGCCGGTCGAGCTCGGCCGCGAAGAAACCCGCCGCGGCCTTCAGGATCTCGTTCGCCCGGCGCAGCTCGGCGTTCTCGCGCTTGAGCCGCTTGAGCTCCGCCGACTCCTCGGTCGTGATCCCCGGCCGGGCACCGGCGTCAACCTCGGCCCGACGCACCCAGGACCGCACCGTCTCAGCGTGCTTGACGCCCAGCTTGGTCGCGACGGCCTTCATCGCCGACCACTCGCTCGGATAGTCCGGACGCACCTCGGCGACCATCCGAACCGCCCGCCTGCGCAGCTCAGGCGGATAGGGGGACTGACGTGCCATGACTCGATCCTCTCAGGGAATCGAGCCTCCATCCGACCCGGGGCGCTTC
>NZ_BDDE01000001.1 GCF_008327685.1 Actinomadura sp. K4S16 | reverse complement strand
GACCGGCAGGCCAACGCCGCCCTCTACCGCGTGGTGCTGTGCCGCCTGCGCTGGGACCCCCGCACCCGCGCCTACGCCGAACGACGCACCACCGAAGGCCTGTCCAAGAAAGAGATCATCCGATGCCTCAAGCGCTACATCGCCCGCGAGCTCTACCAGATCATCACATCAAGCGATCTTGAACTCGCCGCTTGACATCCATAGGAGTCAGCCGTTCGCCTGCGGCGACGCCCCGCGGGCGTGAAAATCGGCGCGAGGGTCGCCCGCTGACGCCGCATGATGTTTGGGCTTCGAGCCCGCATAGGAGTCTGGTGAGGGGGCCAGCCGAGGGACCACGCCCTGTCGCCTTGAGCACGACGTTCAGCTTCTCCGCCTCCCTCCGGCTCCCCGGGCGGCCCCGTCCTGGAGCACGACGGCAAGGGAGGGCCGATGACCATGGAAGAGATCAGGGAGGACCAAGCCGACGGAACCGTGGCCAGGGTCGCTGCGATCGACATCGCCAAGGCGTCCGGTGTGGTGTGCATGCGCCTGCCGCACGAGCGGATCGAGGGCCGGCGGGTGCAGCAGGTCTGGACGGTGGCCTCCACCACCAACGCGATCACCGAACTCGGTGACCGCCTCGTCTGCCAGGGTGTTCAGCGGGTGGTCATGGAGGCCACCGGCACCTACTGGAAGGCATTCTTCTACCTGCTCGAGGCTCGCGGCCTGGAGTGCTGGCTGGTCAACGCCCGCGAGGTGAAGAACGTCCCGGGCCGTCCCAAGACCGACAAGCTCGACGCCGTCTGGCTGGCCAAGCTCGCCGAACGCGGCATGGTCCGCGCCTCCTTCGTCCCGCCGAAACCGGTGCGACGGCTGAGAGATCTCACCCGCACCCGCATCGCGTTCACCCAGGACCGCACCCGGCACAAGCACCGCGTCGAGAAGGCACTTGAAGACGCCCAGATCAAGCTGTCCACCGTTGTCTCCGACCTCTTCGGAGTCTCCGGGCGGGCGATGTTGGACGCCCTGGTGGCCGGCGAGCGCAACCCCCGCACGCTGGCCGATCTGGCCCGCGGGAGTCTGATCAAGAAGCACGATGCGCTCATCGAGGCGCTCACCGGGCAGTTCGAAGACCACCACGGCCACCTTCTGCGGATCCTGCTGGACACCATCGACCACTTCACCGCGCAGATCAACGAGCTCGACCGGCGGATCAACGCGCTCCTCCACACGATGACAGCCCCGCCCAGCGACGGCGCCGAGGCATCGGCCGCGGCCGATGCCTCCGGAAGACCCGGCCACGATCTCATCCAGTGCCTCGACGCCATTCCCGGTGTCGGCGAGACGACCGCGCAGATCGTTCTCGCCGAGATCGGCTTGGACATGAGCCGCTTCCCCACTGCGGACCACCTGGTCTCCTGGGCGAAGCTCTGCCCCCGGACCATCCAGTCCGGGACCAAGAACACCGCCGGTCCGGCTGGCCAGGGCAACCCATGGCTCAAGGGTGCCTTGGGCGAAGCGGCCAGCGCCGCCGCCCGCACCGACACCTTTCTCGGCGCACGCTACAGACGCATCGTCAAACGTCGAGGCCACGCCAAAGCACTGGTCGCGGTCGCTCGCACCATCCTCGTCATCGCCTGGCATCTGATCAACGACGCCGACGCCCGCTACCAAGATCTCGGCGCCGATTGGCACCAGCACCACCTGAACACCACCCGCAGGACCCGAGACCTCGTCCGCCAACTCCAGGCCCTCGGCCACCAAGTCACCCTCGCACCCGCAGCCTGACCACAGCCTCCGCTGTCACCAATGCCCGTTCCGCTCCGCGCAACGGACGCTGCCGCCTGCCCGGCGAAGGTTCGATTTTCCGTTCAGCAT